>NZ_CP152004.1:0-4669071 GCF_038595075.1 Lysinibacillus sp. FSL R5-0849
TTGGAACATTTAGAAGAATTATGGAATAATGTCCTGGCTCAAGTTGAACAAAAAATTTCTAAACCAAGCTTCGAAACGTGGCTAAAGTCTACCAAATTACTGTCCTACAATGGCAGTGGTTCAACTGTGACAATTGCTGCGCCAAATTCGTTTGCTCGAGATTGGCTTGAGAATCATTATATTCATTTGATTACAGGTATATTAACGGAGCTTACAGGCGAAGACTTGCTTATTAAATTTGTTGTTCAAAAAAACCAGGATTCGGACGATTTTGATTTGCCGGCGCCGATTATCCAAGCAAAAAATAACGATCACCATGATATTTCACCGGGGATGCTAAACCCGAAGTATACTTTTGATACGTTTGTTATTGGCTCTGGTAACCGCTTTGCACATGCTGCCTCTCTAGCAGTTGCTGAAGCACCTGCAAAGGCTTATAACCCTTTCTTCATTTATGGGGGAGTTGGGCTTGGTAAGACGCACTTAATGCATGCCATTGGTCATTATGTTTTAGAGCATAATCCGAATGCAAAAGTAGTCTATTTATCATCTGAGAAATTTACAAATGAATTTATTAACTCTATTCGTGATAACAAAGCACTTGATTTTCGCAATAAGTACCGCAATGTGGATGTACTGCTAATTGATGATATTCAATTCCTTGCTGGAAAAGAATCAACTCAAGAAGAATTTTTCCACACGTTTAATACTTTACATGAAGAATCCAAGCAAATTGTTATATCAAGTGACCGACCTCCAAAGGAAATTCCAACATTAGAGGATCGGCTACGTTCACGTTTTGAATGGGGATTAATAACGGATATTGCACCTCCTGATTTGGAAACACGTATTGCTATTCTGCGTAAAAAAGCAAAAGCAGATGGTTTAGAGGTACCCAATGAGGTGATGCTCTATATTGCGAACCAGATTGACTCCAATATTAGGGAGCTTGAAGGTGCGCTTATTCGCGTCGTTGCCTATTCATCACTCGTAAACAAAGATATTAATGCCACACTTGCTGCAGAGGCACTAAAGGATATCATTCCTAATTCAAAGCCACGAACTGTGACAATATTAGACATTCAAAATGCTGTTGGTGAGCATTTTAGTATACGTTTAGAAGATTTTGTGGCGAAAAAGCGTACAAAGCTAATTGCTTTTCCTCGCCAAATTGCCATGTATTTATCACGCGAATTAACAGATTTTTCGCTGCCGAAAATTGGCGAAGAATTTGGAGGACGTGATCATACAACTGTGATTCATGCTCACGAAAAAATATCTTCTTTGTTGAAAAATGACGTCCAGCTTCAACAAGATGTTAAACAAATTCGTAGCATGCTAGGGAAGTAATTACTGTGGACAATCCTACTATTTAAACACAAACTTATACACAGTCTATCTACATGTGGATAGACTGATTTTATTCATAAAAAGGCACTTATCCACAAATCCACAGAGCCTATTACTATATCTTTTTTATTTTATATAAATAAATAATATAAATATGTGAGGGAAAACGAATGAAATTTGATATTTTACGTGACCGTTTATTAGAGGGTTTAAATGATGTCATGAAAGCAGTAAGTTCTAAAACAACTATCCCGATTTTAACAGGGATTAAAATTGATGTAACAGAAGAAGGTATTCGCTTAACAGGTAGTGATGCAGATATTACAATCCAAACATTTATCCCTGTTGAGGAAGATGGACAACAGATTATTCACATTGCAGAAACAGGATCAATAGTTGTACAAGCTCGTATGTTTAATGAAATTGTACGTAAATTACCAACAAATGATGTTGAAATCCATGTAACACCTGGTTTCCAAACTCATATTCGCTCTGGTAAATCTGAGTTCCATTTAATTGGCTCTGATGCAGCTGAATACCCATTATTACCAGAATTAACGGAAGATCAAAAATTTACTATTCCTGCTGATCTTCTAAAAACAATTATTCGTGAAACAGTGTTTGCAGTTGCCACTTCAGAAAGTAGACCAGTGTTGACAGGTGTAAACTGGCAGATTAAAGACGAAACATTAATCTGTGTTGCAACAGATAGTCACCGTTTAGCTAGACGTAAGGTACAACTAGAAAATTTACCAGCTGTTGAGCACAGTGTTGTTATCCCAGGAAAAAGTTTAAATGAGTTAAATAAAGTACTAGAGGATTCTACAAACCTTGTCCAAATTGTTATTACAAGTCAGCAAGTATTATTTAAAACAGGAGATGTTTTATTCTTCTCTCGTTTGTTAGAAGGAAATTACCCAGACACTACTCGCTTAATTCCGGAAGAATATCAAACTAATGTAACGATTAACGGCAAATCTTTATTGCAAGCTATTGACCGTGCCTCACTAGTAGCAAGAGGAGACCGTAATAATGTTGTCCGTTTTGAAATATTAGGCCACCAAGCAGTTGAAGTTTCTTCTAATTCACCTGAAATCGGTAAAGTACAAGAGGAAATTCCTGTTGAGTCATTAGAAGGGGAAGGTCTGAAAATTTCTTTTAGTGCCAAATATATGATGGAGGCATTGAAGGCAATCGACGGCCAAGATGTAGTTATTCAATTTACAGGCGCAATGAGACCGTTTATTTTACGCTCGGTTCATGACGATGCAATTTTACAATTAATTTTACCTGTACGTACTTACTAAAAATTTAAGATCTGTTAGGATAGTCGCAATTTGCGGCTATCTTTTTTACTTATGGGGAAATTTTAGGTATGATAGAGAGATAGTCAGTCTGTATTTGGAGGGGAACACACTATGCAGGACATTAAAATCGATGAGGAGTTCATCACGTTAGGGCAGCTATTAAAAATATCTGATGCCATTAGTTCAGGTGGAATGGCGAAGTGGTTTTTACAGGAAAATGCTGTATATGTCAATGGAGAAGTAGACGATCGTCGAGGTCGAAAATTACGTAACGGAGATGTTATAAATATACCAGGATGTGGTCGTTTTCAGATCGTAGGACCAACTGGGCAATAAACTATGCATATTGAACAAATAAAACTTACAAATTACCGTAATTATGATGCCTTAGCTTTAAACTTCTCTCCAAAAATTAATGTTTTCATTGGTGAAAATGCTCAAGGAAAAACAAATGTTATGGAGTCTATTTACGTATTAGCAATGGCTAAATCCCATCGAACAACGAACGATAAAGAATTGATACGTTGGGATTCAGACTATGGTAAAATAGAAGGGGCCGTTCAAAAAAGACATGGTATTTTACCGATTGAGCTTACGATTACAAAGAAGGGTAAAAAGGGCAAGATAAATCATATAGAGCAAAGTCGCCTTAGTCATTATATTGGCCAAATGAACGTCGTAATGTTTGCACCAGAGGATTTAAACGTTGTAAAGGGTAGTCCGCAAATACGCCGACGTTTTATTGATATGGAGATTGGGCAAATTTCGCCTGTCTATTTACATGATTTATTAACCTTTCAAAAAGTTTTAAAACAACGTAACCATTTCTTAAAGATGAACCAGGGCAAGTCCATGTCAAATGATGTGATGTATGAGGTTTATAATGAACAATATATTCATGCAGCTACCCAAATTATTCGTAAAAGATTTCAATTTATGGATTTATTGCAGGAGTGGGCTGAACCTATACATGCAGGTATATCACAAGGGAAGGAAACGCTCGTTATAAAATATCGTACGGTAGCTGGAATAGAAAAAGAACATTCTTCTAGCGAAATTGAAAATACTTTACATCAAAAATTGATGGAAGCAAGAGAACGCGAATTTGACAGAGGTGTGACGTTAGTAGGTCCACATCGTGATGATTTGCAGTTTTTAGTAAATGGCTATGATGTGCAAACATATGGCTCGCAAGGACAGCAGCGTACAACCGCATTGTCTTTAAAACTTGCTGAAATTGAATTAATTAAACAAGAAACAAATGAAACACCCATACTACTTTTAGATGATGTCTTGTCGGAACTTGATGATTATCGTCAATCGCATTTATTAAATACCATTCAAGGTGAAGTGCAAACCTTTGTCACAACTACAAGTGTTGAAGGAATTCATCATGAAACAATGGAGCAGGCTCAACTGTTCCACGTGAAACAAGGTGCGATAGAAAAAAGTTAGCCAGGGTAGTTTTTTAGATTACAAAAGAATGGTAATAGTCAGCTCGGTTGACTGTTCATTCATTTACACACAATGATGTTATGAAGGAGTAGATGAAAGCCGTGGCTATAGAGAACGAAGGTTTACAAAACCAAGCTTATGAGGCCGATCAGATACAGGTATTAGAAGGTTTAGAGGCAGTACGTAAAAGACCAGGGATGTATATCGGTTCAACAAGCTCAAAAGGGTTACACCACTTAGTATGGGAAATCGTTGATAATAGTATCGATGAAGCTCTAGCAGGATTTTGTACTGATATACAAGTAACAATTGAAAAAGAAAACTGGATTCGCGTAGAAGATAACGGTCGTGGTATTCCGGTCAGCATTCAAGAAAAGATGGGTAAGCCTGCTGTTGAAGTTATCATGACAGTTTTACATGCTGGTGGTAAATTTGGCGGTGGAGGCTACAAAGTTTCAGGTGGTCTACATGGAGTAGGGGCATCCGTTGTTAATGCTCTTTCTGCTGAAACAATTGTGCAAGTTCACCGCGAAGGTCATATTCATGAAATCAAATTCCAACGTGGAAAAACGATACAAGAGCTAAAAATTATTGGTGATACAGACCGTAATGGAACAACAACACGTTTTAAAGCGGACCCAGAAATTTTTAAAGAAACTACTGTTTATGAGTATGATATTTTAGCTCATCGTATTCGTGAATTGGCTTATTTAAATCGTGGAATCAAGATTACCATTGCCGATGAACGTGAAGGTGAGGAGCGTTCAACTACATATCACTATGAAGGTGGTATTCGTTCATATGTTGAGCACCTAAATCAATCTAAAGAGCCGATTCATGATCCGATTGATGTACTTGGAGAAAAAGATGGTATCTCGGTTGAGATTGCTATGCAATATAATGCCGGATTCTCTTCTAATATATTTTCATTTGCTAATAACATTAATACGTATGAAGGTGGTACACATGAGTCTGGTTTTAAAACAGCTCTTACACGCGTCATTAATGATTACGCACGAAAAGGTGGATTATTGAAAGAAGCTGATGCCAATTTGACAGGTGAGGATGTGCGCGAAGGCTTAACAGCTATTGTTTCTATTAAACATCCAGATCCTCAATTTGAGGGGCAAACAAAAACAAAGTTAGGGAACTCGGAAGTAAGTCAAATTACTAACGCTTTATTCTCGGATGGCTTTGAACGTTTTATGTTGGAAAATCCAACTGTTGCTCGCAAAGTTGTGGAAAAAGGTTTAATGGCAGCTCGTGCTCGTGTCGCAGCCAAAAAGGCCCGTGAATTTACTCGTCGTAAAAATGCACTTGAAGTGTCAAGTTTGCCTGGTAAATTGGCTGACTGTTCTTCAACGAATCCAGCTGATTGTGAAATCTATATTGTTGAGGGTGATTCTGCGGGAGGATCAGCTAAATCAGGACGTGATCGTCACTTCCAAGCAATATTGCCTTTACGTGGGAAAATTCTCAATGTTGAAAAGGCACGCTTAGATAAGATTTTATCGAACGCAGAAATCCGTGCCATGATTACAGCATTCGGTACTGGTATTGGAGAAGAGTTCAATTTAGAAAAGGCCCGTTATCATAAAATTATTATTATGACAGATGCCGATGTTGATGGTGCACATATTCGTACATTGCTTTTAACATTCTTCTTCCGTTTCCTTCGTCCACTTATAGAGGCAGGCTATATTTACATTGCGCAGCCACCACTTTATCAAGTGAAACAAGGTAAGCATGTTGAATATTGCTATGATGATGAAACATTAAAAGAAATTTTAGAACGACTACCAAAAATGCCAAAACCGAATGTACAACGTTATAAAGGTCTTGGTGAAATGAATGCTGAACAACTTTGGGATACTACAATGGATCCAGAGCACCGTACATTATTACAAGTAGAATTAGATGATGCAATTAAGGCTAACCAAGCATTTGAGCGTTTAATGGGCGATGAAGTTGAACCTCGTCGTCAATTTATTGAGGAAAATGCCGTTTACGCTAATTTAGATATCTAATTTTTCTTGAGAGGAGGTCTACACTTTGTCAGAACAAGAACGCTCCGGTGTTAAAGGAATTAATATTACAGAAGAAATTGAAACATCCTTTCTTGATTATGCAATGAGTGTAATTGTTTCACGTGCATTACCTGATGTACGTGATGGATTAAAACCAGTACATCGTCGTATTTTATATGGGATGCAGGAGTTAGGAAATACAGCAGATAAACCTTACAAAAAATCAGCACGTATTGTTGGTGATGTTATGGGTAAGTACCATCCACATGGTGACTCTTCCATTTATGATGCTATGGTACGTATGGCACAAGATTTTAGCTATCGTTATATGCTTGTTGACGGTCATGGGAACTTTGGTTCTGTTGATGGTGATGGAGCGGCAGCTATGCGTTATACAGAATCACGTATGTCTAAAATTGCGATGGAAATGCTACGTGATATCAATAAAGACACAATTGATTATACAGATAACTATGATGGCTCCGAAAAAGAACCGATTGTTTTACCAAGTCGTTATCCAAACTTATTAGTAAACGGTGCTGCAGGGATTGCCGTTGGTATGGCCACAAATATTCCTCCTCACCATTTGGGAGAAACGATTGATGCGGTTATAGCACTTTCTGAAAACCCAGCCATTACTACAGAAGAATTGATGGAAATCATCCCTGGCCCAGATTTCCCTACTGGCGGATTAATTTTAGGCCGTAGTGGGATTCGTAGAGCCTATGAATCTGGCCGTGGTTCTATTATTATTCGTGCGAAGGTGGAAATTGAGCAAAAGGCGAATGGTAAGGAAACTATCCTTGTTCATGAATTACCATACCAAGTAAATAAGGCTAAGCTGATTGAAAAAATAGCAGAGCTTGTGCGTGATAAAAAAATCGATGGTATTACGAATTTACGTGATGAGTCAGACCGTCGTGGTATGCGGGTAGTTATCGAGGTACGAAAAGATGCAAATGCAAATGTAGTGTTAAATAATCTATACAAACAAACAGCTATGCAATCAAGCTTTGGTATCAATATGCTGTCATTAGTAAATGGTCAGCCAAAGGTATTGGGCTTAAAAGAAATGCTATACCATTATTTAGAGCACCAAAAAGTTATTATTCGTCGTCGTACTGAATTCGATCTTCGAAAAGCAGAAGACCGTGCACATATTTTAGAAGGCTTACGAATTGCATTAGATCATATTGATGAAATAATTGCGATTATTCGTGGTTCACGTAGTGGTGAAGAAGCGAAGCCTCAATTAATGGAGCGTTTTAATTTATCAGAACGACAAGCTCAAGCAATTTTAGATATGCGTTTAGTTCGTTTAAGTGGCTTAGAGCGTGAAAAAATAGAAGCTGAATATCAAGAGCTTCAGGTTCTAATAGCTGAATTAAAGGCAATTTTAGCGGACGAAGCTAAAATTGTTGATATCATTCGTACTGAAATTTTAGAGCTGAAAGACCGCTATAGTGATATACGCCGTACTGAAATTACTTCTGGCGGTATTGAAATGATTGAAGATGAGGATCTAATTCCTGTTGAAAATTCAGTCGTTACTTTAACGCATAACGGCTATATTAAACGTTTAGCTGCGAATACATATCGTAGTCAGAAACGCGGTGGTCGTGGAGTTCAGGGAATGGGTACAAACGAAGATGACTTTGTAGAACATCTTATGAATACCTCTACGCATGATACAATTCTATTCTTTACTTCCAAAGGTAAAGTATTTAGAGCGAAAGGTTACGAAATTCCAGAGTATGGTCGTACAGCTAAAGGGCTACCGATTGTTAACTTGCTCAATATCGATAAAGGTGAGAAAGTAACAGCGATGATTCGTGTTGGATCATTTGATGAAGATGCGTACTTTATCTTTACAACAAAAACGGGTATTACGAAACGTACACCTGTATCACAATTTGCCAACATTCGTACGAATGGTTTAATAGCTATCAGTTTACGAGAAGATGATGATCTTATTTCTGTTCGTTTAACAGATGGGGATAAGCAAATTATCATTGGTACACGTGATGGTATGCTTGTTCGTTTCCAAGAAGATGATATTCGTTCTATGGGACGTACAGCTGGTGGTGTACGAGGTATTAAACTTCGTGATGGTGACGAAGTAGTAGGTATGGAGATTGTTGAACCAGGACAAGAAATTTTAGTAGTTACTGAAAAAGGTTATGGTAAACGTACTTCTGAAGATGATTATCGTTTACAAAGCCGTGGTGGCGTTGGATTAAAAACAATGCAAATTACTGATAAAAATGGTCCGATGGTGGCTGTGAAAACAGTTGATGGTTCAGAGGATCTTATGCTTATAACTATTAACGGTATGCTTATTCGTATGGATGTTAATGATATTTCATTAATTGGGCGCAGCACACAGGGTGTTCGTTTAATTCGCTTAGGTGATGAAGAATTGGTTGCAACTGTGGCTAAGGTTGAAAAAGCAGAAGAATTGCCTGAAGACGAAGAGGAAATAGAGGAATAATTTAAACCGATGACGACAGCGTTCATGTCGATCATCGGTTTTTTATTATAAATAATGAAAAATAAGTAATTATTTTGAATTACATGATAAAATAAAAGTACCCTTATTTGAAGCAAGTTAAAGTGGAGAGGTGTTCATTTCATGGAAACAATACATGTTCCAATTTCAGAGTTAGGCGTTGGTAGAGTAATTTCTGAAGATATTTTTGCTAATACACAGTATCCTATCATCTTTAAAGATACAATGATTTCCCATGTACATTTACAAGTTTTCCAGGCATTTAATATTTTTAACGTCCCTGTTTATAAAAATCAAAACGATATTCGGTCGGAAAAGAAAGAAATTGATGTAGAAGTAGTAGTAGAGGACATTCCGACTTTTAGGAAGTCTTATAATCATTCTATTGAACAATTTAAAAAGGAATTTAAAAATTGGGAAGCGGGTGCTAAAGTAGATATCGCCAAAGCAAGAACCATTATATTGCCTTTGGTAGAAATGGTCTTGGAAGATCGAACAATTATTTTTGATTTAAATGAGTTTTCTAACCCTAAAGACTATTTATATCACCATAGTGTAGCAACAGCTTTGATTTCCTCTGTCGTTGCTCAAAAGTTAGGCTATGATAGAGGGACAACAATTCAAATTGCCATAGGTGGCCTATTAGCTGATTGTGGAATGGCTAAAGTACACCCCCGTATTCGAGATAAAAAGACACCTCTTACTGAGCAGGAGTTTGATGAAATTTATAAACATCCAATTTATAGCTATAACATGGTGAAGGATTTAACCATTTTAAAAGAAACTATGAAAGAGGCAATATTTCAACACCATGAACGTTTAAATGGAAGCGGGTATCCGAAAGGCGAAAAGATCGCTAATATTTCTATCTTTGCGCAAATCATTGCCGTGGCAGATGTATTCCATGCCATGACTTGTGAACGTGTATATAGGTCAAAGCAATCGTCGTTTAAAGTAATAGAAATGATTAATGAATCTGAGTTCGGTAAGTTTGATATTAAAGTGGTACGTGCATTAATCGATATTGTTGCGGATCTCCCTATAGGTACGATTGTTGAACTTTCTAACCTAGAGCGTGGAGAAGTCATGTTTGTAAATAAGTTTGCACCCACACGTCCTCTCATTAAATTAGTTCATACAGGCGAAATTTTTGATTTAGGAAAAAACCGCAGTTTTTATATTTCTCGAATCATTACTAATTTGTAGAAAGGCAAGCCATAATTATGGCTGCCTTTTTTCATTTATAGTAAGGATCATAATGTGGAGAGGTATACGGTTATATAAAGTATAGTACCTTCAATTTCCAACTTTCTCTTCTACTAGGCAATATACTATTTTTGCTTAGTATCAAGTGTTTGAATTGATAAATTTAATCTATTGAAATATTTTTAGATAATATGTTGACATAGTTGTCGAATCTTGATATTATTAGTGAGTCGCCAAGAGGTGACGCTGAAATAAACAACATGAACCTTGAAAACTGAACAAGCAAAACGTAATCAATAAAGTTTTTAGTAGCTAGCCTAGCTAGTGAACAAAACAAAATTTTGGACATCAAAATTGATGCCAGCAAAACAATTTGAGCTAATCAAATTTCTTTTATGGAGAGTTTGATCCTGGCTCAGGACGAACGCTGGCGGCGTGCCTAATACATGCAAGTCGAGCGAACAGAGAAGGAGCTTGCTCCTTCGACGTTAGCGGCGGACGGGTGAGTAACACGTGGGCAACCTACCTTATAGTTTGGGATAACTCCGGGAAACCGGGGCTAATACCGAATAATCTGTTTCACCTCATGGTGAAACACTGAAAGACGGTTTCGGCTGTCGCTATAGGATGGGCCCGCGGCGCATTAGCTAGTTGGTGAGGTAACGGCTCACCAAGGCGACGATGCGTAGCCGACCTGAGAGGGTGATCGGCCACACTGGGACTGAGACACGGCCCAGACTCCTACGGGAGGCAGCAGTAGGGAATCTTCCACAATGGGCGAAAGCCTGATGGAGCAACGCCGCGTGAGTGAAGAAGGATTTCGGTTCGTAAAACTCTGTTGTAAGGGAAGAACAAGTACAGTAGTAACTGGCTGTACCTTGACGGTACCTTATTAGAAAGCCACGGCTAACTACGTGCCAGCAGCCGCGGTAATACGTAGGTGGCAAGCGTTGTCCGGAATTATTGGGCGTAAAGCGCGCGCAGGTGGTTTCTTAAGTCTGATGTGAAAGCCCACGGCTCAACCGTGGAGGGTCATTGGAAACTGGGAGACTTGAGTGCAGAAGAGGATAGTGGAATTCCAAGTGTAGCGGTGAAATGCGTAGAGATTTGGAGGAACACCAGTGGCGAAGGCGACTATCTGGTCTGTAACTGACACTGAGGCGCGAAAGCGTGGGGAGCAAACAGGATTAGATACCCTGGTAGTCCACGCCGTAAACGATGAGTGCTAAGTGTTAGGGGGTTTCCGCCCCTTAGTGCTGCAGCTAACGCATTAAGCACTCCGCCTGGGGAGTACGGTCGCAAGACTGAAACTCAAAGGAATTGACGGGGGCCCGCACAAGCGGTGGAGCATGTGGTTTAATTCGAAGCAACGCGAAGAACCTTACCAGGTCTTGACATCCCGTTGACCACTGTAGAGATATAGTTTCCCCTTCGGGGGCAACGGTGACAGGTGGTGCATGGTTGTCGTCAGCTCGTGTCGTGAGATGTTGGGTTAAGTCCCGCAACGAGCGCAACCCTTGATCTTAGTTGCCATCATTTAGTTGGGCACTCTAAGGTGACTGCCGGTGACAAACCGGAGGAAGGTGGGGATGACGTCAAATCATCATGCCCCTTATGACCTGGGCTACACACGTGCTACAATGGACGATACAAACGGTTGCCAACTCGCGAGAGGGAGCTAATCCGATAAAGTCGTTCTCAGTTCGGATTGTAGGCTGCAACTCGCCTACATGAAGCCGGAATCGCTAGTAATCGCGGATCAGCATGCCGCGGTGAATACGTTCCCGGGCCTTGTACACACCGCCCGTCACACCACGAGAGTTTGTAACACCCGAAGTCGGTGAGGTAACCTTTTGGAGCCAGCCGCCGAAGGTGGGATAGATGATTGGGGTGAAGTCGTAACAAGGTAGCCGTATCGGAAGGTGCGGCTGGATCACCTCCTTTCTAAGGATATTTTCGGAATACAAACCTTGGGTTTGTAAGATTACGTTTTGCGTTCAGTTTTGAAGGTTTATTAATAATATAAAACTTCCAAGAGGGCCTATAGCTCAGCTGGTTAGAGCGCACGCCTGATAAGCGTGAGGTCGATGGTTCGAGTCCATTTAGGCCCACCATATATACCTCTTGGGGCCTTAGCTCAGCTGGGAGAGCGCCTGCCTTGCACGCAGGAGGTCAGCGGTTCGATCCCGCTAGGCTCCACCAAACTTGTTCTTTGAAAACTGGATAAAACGACATTGAAATTGTAACAAACACATTTATTTTTTAAGTTTTTTTATAGGCTTAATAACTTGGTTAAGTTATTAAGGGCGCACGGCGAATGCCTTGGCACTAGGAGCCGAAGAAGGACGGCACTAACACCGATATGCTTCGGGGAGCTGTAAGTGAGCTTTGATCCGGAGATTTCCGAATGGGGGAACCCACTACGTTTAATCGCGTAGTATCTTGACGTGAATACATAGCGTCTTGAAGGCAGACCCAGGGAACTGAAACATCTAAGTACCTGGAGGAAGAGAAAGAAAAATCGATTCCCTGAGTAGCGGCGAGCGAAACGGGAAGAGCCCAAACCAAGAGGCTTGCCTCTTGGGGTTGTAGGACACTCAATACGGAGTTACAAAAGAGCGAGTTAGATGAAGCGACTTGGAAAGGTCCGCCAGAGCAGGTAAAAGCCCTGTAGTCGAAAGTTCGTTCCCTCCTGAGTGGATCCTGAGTACGGCGGAACACGTGAAATTCCGTCGGAATCCGGGAGGACCATCTCCCAAGGCTAAATACTACCTAGTGACCGATAGTGAACCAGTACCGTGAGGGAAAGGTGAAAAGCACCCCGGAAGGGGAGTGAAAGAGATCCTGAAACCGTGTGCCTACAAGTAGTTAGAGCCCGTTAATGGGTGATAGCGTGCCTTTTGTAGAATGAACCGGCGAGTTACGATTACGTGCGAGGTTAAGCTTTAGAAGGCGGAGCCGCAGCGAAAGCGAGTCTGAATAGGGCGAAATAGTACGTGGTCGTAGACCCGAAACCAGGTGATCTACCCATGTCCAGGGTGAAGGTAAGGTAACACTTACTGGAGGCCCGAACCCACGCACGTTGAAAAGTGCGGGGATGAGGTGTGGGTAGCGGAGAAATTCCAATCGAACTTGGAGATAGCTGGTTCTCTCCGAAATAGCTTTAGGGCTAGCCTCGTGATGAGAATACTGGAGGTAGAGCACTGTTTGGACTAGGGGGCCATCCCGGTTTACCGAATTCAGACAAACTCCGAATGCCAGATATTTATACACGGGAGTCAGACTGCGAGTGATAAGATCCGTAGTCAAAAGGGAAACAGCCCAGACCACCAGCTAAGGTCCCAAAGTAATCGTTAAGTGGAAAAGGATGTGGCGTTGCACAGACAACCAGGATGTTGGCTTAGAAGCAGCCATCATTTAAAGAGTGCGTAATAGCTCACTGGTCGAGTGACGCTGCGCCGAAAATGTATCGGGGCTAAACGATTCACCGAAGCTGTGGATTGACATCTACGATGTCAGTGGTAGGAGAGCGTTCTAAGTGCGTTGAAGTCAGACCGGAAGGACTGGTGGAGCGCTTAGAAGTGAGAATGCCGGTATGAGTAGCGAAAGACGGGTGAGAATCCCGTCCACCGTATGACTAAGGTTTCCTGAGGAAGGCTCGTCCGCTCAGGGTTAGTCGGGACCTAAGCCGAGGCCGATAGGCGTAGGCGATGGACAACAGGTTGATATTCCTGTACCACCTCCTCACCGTTTGAGAAATGGGGGGACGCAGTAGGATAGGGTAAGCGCGCTGTTGGTTATGCGCGTCCAAGCAGTAAGGCGTGTGTGTAGGCAAATCCGCACACTGTAACGTTGAGCTGTGATGGCGAGTCCGTATGGACGAAGTTCCTGATTTCACACTGCCAAGAAAAGCCTCTATCGAGGTGAGAGGTGCCCGTACCGCAAACCGACACAGGTAGTCGAGGAGAGAATCCTAAGGTGTGCGAGAGAACTCTCGTTAAGGAACTCGGCAAAATGACCCCGTAACTTCGGGAGAAGGGGTGCTCTTGAGCGTGCAAGCGCATGAGAGCCGCAGTGAATAGGCCCAGGCGACTGTTTAGCAAAAACACAGGTCTCTGCAAAACCGTAAGGTGACGTATAGGGGCTGACGCCTGCCCGGTGCTGGAAGGTTAAGAGGAGTGGTTAGCGCAAGCGAAGCTGCGAATTGAAGCCCCAGTAAACGGCGGCCGTAACTATAACGGTCCTAAGGTAGCGAAATTCCTTGTCGGGTAAGTTCCGACCCGCACGAAAGGCGTAACGATCTGGGCACTGTCTCAACGAGAGACTCGGTGAAATTATAGTACCTGTGAAGATGCAGGTTACCCGCGACAGGACGGAAAGACCCCGTGGAGCTTTACTGTAGCCTGATATTGAATTTTGGTACAACTTGTACAGGATAGGTAGGAGCCAGAGATCTCGGAGCGCCAGCTTCGAAGGAGGCGTCGGTGGGATACTACCCTGGTTGTATTGAAATTCTAACCCATGCCCCTTAGCGGGGCAGGAGACAGTGTCAGGCGGACAGTTTGACTGGGGCGGTCGCCTCCTAAAAGGTAACGGAGGCGCCCAAAGGTTCCCTCAGAATGGTTGGAAATCATTCGTAGAGTGTAAAGGCACAAGGGAGCTTGACTGCGAGACCTACAAGTCGAGCAGGGTCGAAAGACGGGCTTAGTGATCCGGTGGTTCCGCATGGAAGGGCCATCGCTCAACGGATAAAAGCTACCCCGGGGATAACAGGCTTATCTCCCCCAAGAGTCCACATCGACGGGGAGGTTTGGCACCTCGATGTCGGCTCATCGCATCCTGGGGCTGTAGTCGGTCCCAAGGGTTGGGCTGTTCGCCCATTAAAGCGGTACGCGAGCTGGGTTCAGAACGTCGTGAGACAGTTCGGTCCCTATCCGTCGTGGGCGTAGGAAATTTGAGAGGAGCTGTCCTTAGTACGAGAGGACCGGGATGGACACACCGCTGGTGTACCAGTTGTCTTGCCAAAGGCATCGCTGGGTAGCTATGTGTGGACGGGATAAGTGCTGAAAGCATCTAAGCATGAAGCCCCCCTCAAGATGAGATTTCCCATTACGCAAGTAAGTAAGATCCCTCAAAGACGATGAGGTAGATAGGTTCGAGGTGGAAGTGTGGTGACACATGGAGCTGACGAATACTAATCGATCGAGGACTTAACCAAAATGTTTGAACCATTCAATGAACCGTTTATCCAGTTTTGAAAGAATAATTTCTTTTATGAAGGGTTTCAAGATACGAGTAGTTCGAGGAAGCAATGGAGAGAGGGAAGGAGCGTACTCAAGTACGTGACTGACTGAACGACAGAAGCTGACGAAGAAATGCGATGTATATTGAAAGCCGAAAATAGTCTAGTGATGATGGCAAAGAGGTCACACCCGTTCCCATACCGAACACGGAAGTTAAGCTCTTTAGCGCCGATGGTAGTTGGGGGCTTCCCCCTGTGAGAGTAGGACGTCGCTAGGCAATAAAGGCAGTCAGCTGTGTGCTGACTGTTTTTTTATTTCATATAAAATGTTTTTAAATTTTTAATTTGAAGTAAAGTTTTTTATATAGATCTCCATAAATTTTATAGAGTAAATCTATTATGGGTACGTAGAAACTTTATGAAACGAATGACTAAATTAATAAGTTGGAAGTGTTAATTGAAATGATATAAACAATTCATGTTATATAATATTTTCTCATTTGTAAAAGAGGACACCAATCTATGAAATTGTTCCAATATCCTAAATACTAAAGTAATTCCTTTTTCAGTAATAGTTTGATTTCGACACTAAAATACAAATTTTAGTTCTAATCGTCAATTTCGATTCTTATAATGTAAAGATTACGAAAAAAGGAGAGGGAATATGTGGATTGATGGTGTGTTTTCTGGGGGAGGTTTGAAGGGCTTTGCACTCGTGGGAGCTTATCAAGTACTAGAAGCTGAAAATTTCCGTTTTAAACGTGTGGCTGGTACAAGTGCTGGAGCAATCTTAGCTGCGTTCATTGCTGCAGGATATAGCGGTAGAGAAATTGAAACTATGCTAGAAGAGTTAGATGTACCTTCATTACTCGATTCTAGAAGAACAATATTACCTTTCCCTTTTATGAAATGGATAAATGTTTATAACCATTTAGGTCTGTATAAAGGAAAGGCATTAGAAAAGTGGTTCTTCAAAAAATTGGCCGAAAAAGGCGTTTATACTTTTGGAGATCTACCCAAAGATTCACTAAAGCTAGTCGCTTCAGATATAACTAATGGTAGAATAATTGTATTGCCAGACGATTTATACAAATACCAAATAGATGCCAATAATTTTTCAGTTGCTTGTGCTTTACGTATGAGCTGTGGTATACCATTTTTCTTTGAACCGGTTAAGTTAAAGACAGGCAAAGGTGAGTCGGTAATTGTAGATGGAGGTGTTTTAAGTAATTTCCCTTTATGGATTTTTGACGATAGGGAGGGGAGAAAAGTACGACCCATTTTAGGACTTAAATTAAGTAGACGGAGAGAGGAACAGTGTCCTCATGAAATTAAAAATGGATTAAATTTATTTGAAGCATTATTTTCAACTATGAAAGATGCACATGATGAAAGATATATATCAAGAAGACATGAAAGAGATATTATTTTTATTCCTGTAGAAGATTACAGTGCTACGCAATTTGATTTAAATGAAGAAACAAAAGAAACACTCTTAGAAATAGGAAGGAATCGTACCATTCAATTTTTAAGAAACTGGCCACGACTAAGATTATAAAAAAAGATTTATAAAAACTATTGACCATTGAAAATAAGCATGTTATTATATAAAAGTTGCTGTTGAGATATGCAGCTACTAAAATATAAAAAATAAAATAACTGTTTGACAAACATTATAAAACATGTTATTATATAAAAGTTAGCTCTTAGCAAAGTAGCGAACATCAAATGAACCTTGAAAACTGAACATGCAAAACGTAATCAATAAAGTTTTTAGTAGCTAGCCTAGCTAGTGAACGAAACAAAATTTTGGACATCAAAATTGATGCCAGCAAAACAATTTGAGCTAATCAAATTTCTTTTATGGAGAGTTTGATCCTGGCTCAGGACGAACGCTGGCGGCGTGCCTAATACATGCAAGTCGAGCGAACAGAGAAGGAGCTTGCTCCTTCGACGTTAGCGGCGGACGGGTGAGTAACACGTGGGCAACCTACCTTATAGTTTGGGATAACTCCGGGAAACCGGGGCTAATACCGAATAATCTGTTTCACCTCATGGTGAAACACTGAAAGACGGTTTCGGCTGTCGCTATAGGATGGGCCCGCGGCGCATTAGCTAGTTGGTGAGGTAACGGCTCACCAAGGCGACGATGCGTAGCCGACCTGAGAGGGTGATCGGCCACACTGGGACTGAGACACGGCCCAGACTCCTACGGGAGGCAGCAGTAGGGAATCTTCCACAATGGGCGAAAGCCTGATGGAGCAACGCCGCGTGAGTGAAGAAGGATTTCGGTTCGTAAAACTCTGTTGTAAGGGAAGAACAAGTACAGTAGTAACTGGCTGTACCTTGACGGTACCTTATTAGAAAGCCACGGCTAACTACGTGCCAGCAGCCGCGGTAATACGTAGGTGGCAAGCGTTGTCCGGAATTATTGGGCGTAAAGCGCGCGCAGGTGGTTTCTTAAGTCTGATGTGAAAGCCCACGGCTCAACCGTGGAGGGTCATTGGAAACTGGGAGACTTGAGTGCAGAAGAGGATAGTGGAATTCCAAGTGTAGCGGTGAAATGCGTAGAGATTTGGAGGAACACCAGTGGCGAAGGCGACTATCTGGTCTGTAACTGACACTGAGGCGCGAAAGCGTGGGGAGCAAACAGGATTAGATACCCTGGTAGTCCACGCCGTAAACGATGAGTGCTAAGTGTTAGGGGGTTTCCGCCCCTTAGTGCTGCAGCTAACGCATTAAGCACTCCGCCTGGGGAGTACGGTCGCAAGACTGAAACTCAAAGGAATTGACGGGGGCCCGCACAAGCGGTGGAGCATGTGGTTTAATTCGAAGCAACGCGAAGAACCTTACCAGGTCTTGACATCCCGTTGACCACTGTAGAGATATAGTTTCCCCTTCGGGGGCAACGGTGACAGGTGGTGCATGGTTGTCGTCAGCTCGTGTCGTGAGATGTTGGGTTAAGTCCCGCAACGAGCGCAACCCTTGATCTTAGTTGCCATCATTTAGTTGGGCACTCTAAGGTGACTGCCGGTGACAAACCGGAGGAAGGTGGGGATGACGTCAAATCATCATGCCCCTTATGACCTGGGCTACACACGTGCTACAATGGACGATACAAACGGTTGCCAACTCGCGAGAGGGAGCTAATCCGATAAAGTCGTTCTCAGTTCGGATTGTAGGCTGCAACTCGCCTACATGAAGCCGGAATCGCTAGTAATCGCGGATCAGCATGCCGCGGTGAATACGTTCCCGGGCCTTGTACACACCGCCCGTCACACCACGAGAGTTTGTAACACCCGAAGTCGGTGAGGTAACCTTTTGGAGCCAGCCGCCGAAGGTGGGATAGATGATTGGGGTGAAGTCGTAACAAGGTAGCCGTATCGGAAGGTGCGGCTGGATCACCTCCTTTCTAAGGATATTTTCGGAATACAAACCTTGGGTTTGTAAGATTACGTTTTGCGTTCAGTTTTGAAGGTTCATTCTTCTGAATGAAATACTTCAAAACTTGTTCTTTGAAAACTGGATAAAACGACATTGAAATAGTAACAAACACATTTATTTTTTTAAGTTTTTTATAGGCTTAATAACATTAAAAGGTTTCAAGACACGAGCAGTTAAATGCGATGTGTATTGAAAGCTGATAGGTTAAGTTATTAAGGGCGCACGGCGAATGCCTTGGCACTAGGAGCCGAAGAAGGACGGCACTAACACCGATATGCTTCGGGGAGCTGTAAGTGAGCTTTGATCCGGAGATTTCCGAATGGGGGAACCCACTACGTTTAATCGCGTAGTATCTTGACGTGAATACATAGCGTCTTGAAGGCAGACCCAGGGAACTGAAACATCTAAGTACCTGGAGGAAGAGAAAGAAAAATCGATTCCCTGAGTAGCGGCGAGCGAAACGGGAAGAGCCCAAACCAAGAGGCTTGCCTCTTGGGGTTGTAGGACACTCAATACGGAGTTACAAAAGAGCGAGTTAGATGAAGCGACTTGGAAAGGTCCGCCAGAGCAGGTAAAAGCCCTGTAGTCGAAAGTTCGTTCCCTCCTGAGTGGATCCTGAGTACGGCGGAACACGTGAAATTCCGTCGGAATCCGGGAGGACCATCTCCCAAGGCTAAATACTACCTAGTGACCGATAGTGAACCAGTACCGTGAGGGAAAGGTGAAAAGCACCCCGGAAGGGGAGTGAAAGAGATCCTGAAACCGTGTGCCTACAAGTAGTTAGAGCCCGTTAATGGGTGATAGCGTGCCTTTTGTAGAATGAACCGGCGAGTTACGATTACGTGCGAGGTTAAGCTTTAGAAGGCGGAGCCGCAGCGAAAGCGAGTCTGAATAGGGCGAAATAGTACGTGGTCGTAGACCCGAAACCAGGTGATCTACCCATGTCCAGGGTGAAGGTAAGGTAACACTTACTGGAGGCCCGAACCCACGCACGTTGAAAAGTGCGGGGATGAGGTGTGGGTAGCGGAGAAATTCCAATCGAACTTGGAGATAGCTGGTTCTCTCCGAAATAGCTTTAGGGCTAGCCTCGTGATGAGAATACTGGAGGTAGAGCACTGTTTGGACTAGGGGGCCATCCCGGTTTACCGAATTCAGACAAACTCCGAATGCCAGATATTTATACACGGGAGTCAGACTGCGAGTGATAAGATCCGTAGTCAAAAGGGAAACAGCCCAGACCACCAGCTAAGGTCCCAAAGTAATCGTTAAGTGGAAAAGGATGTGGCGTTGCACAGACAACCAGGATGTTGGCTTAGAAGCAGCCATCATTTAAAGAGTGCGTAATAGCTCACTGGTCGAGTGACGCTGCGCCGAAAATGTATCGGGGCTAAACGATTCACCGAAGCTGTGGATTGACATCTACGATGTCAGTGGTAGGAGAGCGTTCTAAGTGCGTTGAAGTCAGACCGGAAGGACTGGTGGAGCGCTTAGAAGTGAGAATGCCGGTATGAGTAGCGAAAGACGGGTGAGAATCCCGTCCACCGTATGACTAAGGTTTCCTGAGGAAGGCTCGTCCGCTCAGGGTTAGTCGGGACCTAAGCCGAGGCCGATAGGCGTAGGCGATGGACAACAGGTTGATATTCCTGTACCACCTCCTCACCGTTTGAGAAATGGGGGGACGCAGTAGGATAGGGTAAGCGCGCTGTTGGTTATGCGCGTCCAAGCAGTAAGGCGTGTGTGTAGGCAAATCCGCACACTGTAACGTTGAGCTGTGATGGCGAGTCCGTATGGACGAAGTTCCTGATTTCACACTGCCAAGAAAAGCCTCTATCGAGGTGAGAGGTGCCCGTACCGCAAACCGACACAGGTAGTCGAGGAGAGAATCCTAAGGTGTGCGAGAGAACTCTCGTTAAGGAACTCGGCAAAATGACCCCGTAACTTCGGGAGAAGGGGTGCTCTTGAGCGTGCAAGCGCATGAGAGCCGCAGTGAATAGGCCCAGGCGACTGTTTAGCAAAAACACAGGTCTCTGCAAAACCGTAAGGTGACGTATAGGGGCTGACGCCTGCCCGGTGCTGGAAGGTTAAGAGGAGTGGTTAGCGCAAGCGAAGCTGCGAATTGAAGCCCCAGTAAACGGCGGCCGTAACTATAACGGTCCTAAGGTAGCGAAATTCCTTGTCGGGTAAGTTCCGACCCGCACGAAAGGCGTAACGATCTGGGCACTGTCTCAACGAGAGACTCGGTGAAATTATAGTACCTGTGAAGATGCAGGTTACCCGCGACAGGACGGAAAGACCCCGTGGAGCTTTACTGTAGCCTGATATTGAATTTTGGTACAACTTGTACAGGATAGGTAGGAGCCAGAGATCTCGGAGCGCCAGCTTCGAAGGAGGCGTCGGTGGGATACTACCCTGGTTGTATTGAAATTCTAACCCATGCCCCTTAGCGGGGCAGGAGACAGTGTCAGGCGGACAGTTTGACTGGGGCGGTCGCCTCCTAAAAGGTAACGGAGGCGCCCAAAGGTTCCCTCAGAATGGTTGGAAATCATTCGTAGAGTGTAAAGGCACAAGGGAGCTTGACTGCGAGACCTACAAGTCGAGCAGGGTCGAAAGACGGGCTTAGTGATCCGGTGGTTCCGCATGGAAGGGCCATCGCTCAACGGATAAAAGCTACCCCGGGGATAACAGGCTTATCTCCCCCAAGAGTCCACATCGACGGGGAGGTTTGGCACCTCGATGTCGGCTCATCGCATCCTGGGGCTGTAGTCGGTCCCAAGGGTTGGGCTGTTCGCCCATTAAAGCGGTACGCGAGCTGGGTTCAGAACGTCGTGAGACAGTTCGGTCCCTATCCGTCGTGGGCGTAGGAAATTTGAGAGGAGCTGTCCTTAGTACGAGAGGACCGGGATGGACACACCGCTGGTGTACCAGTTGTCTTGCCAAAGGCATCGCTGGGTAGCTATGTGTGGACGGGATAAGTGCTGAAAGCATCTAAGCATGAAGCCCCCCTCAAGATGAGATTTCCCATTACGCAAGTAAGTAAGATCCCTCAAAGACGATGAGGTAGATAGGTTCGAGGTGGAAGTGTGGTGACACATGGAGCTGACGAATACTAATCGATCGAGGACTTAACCAAAATGTTTGAACCATTCAATGAACCGTTTATCCAGTTTTGAAAGAATAATTTCTTTTATGAAGGGTTTCAAGATACGAGTAGTTCGAGGAAGCAATGGAGAGAGGGAAGGAGCGTACTCAAGTACGTGACTGACTGAACGACAGAAGCTGACGAAGAAATGCGATGTATATTGAAAGCCGAAAATAGTCTAGTGATGATGGCAAAGAGGTCACACCCGTTCCCATACCGAACACGGAAGTTAAGCTCTTTAGCGCCGATGGTAGTTGGGGGCTTCCCCCTGTGAGAGTAGGACGTCGCTAGGCAATAAAGGCAGTCAGCTGTGTGCTGGCTGTTTTTTTTATTTTATTATTTTAAGGAAATTCTTCATAAATTACAGGATTTTATACAAAAATCAATCATTATCAAAAGATTTAATTGTAAGATCTTATATAACTATATGATGGTCGCTAGTAGTTTTTTATATAGCTATTTATTTGGATTTTCAATTAAAATTTGCTATGATTAAAAGTCTGAATTGTCTTTCTTTTATAAGTTTCTTGACAGTAGCAGTCCACGTTGTTAATCTTACAATTAATATTCTTTTAACTATAGGAGGACGTTACGAAAATGTGGGAGACTAAATTTGCCAAAGAAGGTTTAACTTTTGATGATGTATTATTAGTACCAGCTCATTCCGAAGTATTACCGAAAGATGTTGATTTATCTGTTCAATTAACACCAAAGATTAAATTAAACATTCCAATGATCAGCGCAGGTATGGATACAGTTACAGAGTCTAAAATGGCTATTGCTATGGCACGACAAGGCGGAATCGGTATTATCCATAAAAACATGGGTATCGACGAACAGGCTGAACAAGTAGAAAAAGTAAAACGTTCTGAAAATGGTGTTATTACAAACCCATTCTTCTTAACTCCAACTCATCAAGTTTTCGATGCTGAGCATTTAATGGGTAAATACCGAATCTCTGGTGTACCTATTGTTGACAGTATGGAAAACCAAAAACTAGTAGGAATCATTACAAACCGTGATTTACGTTTTATCTCAGATTACTCTTTAAAAATTGAAGATGTTATGACGAAAGAAGATTTAATTACAGCTCCTGTTGGAACGACTCTAGAGGATGCAGAAAAAATTCTTCAACAATATAAAATCGAAAAACTTCCGATTGTTGATGAAGAAGGTCGTTTAACTGGTCTTATCACAATCAAAGATATCGAGAAAGTTATTGAATTCCCTAATGCTGCTAAAGATACACATGGTCGCTTACTTGTAGGTGCAGCAGTAGGTGTATCCAAGGATACAATGGTACGTATCGAGAAGCTTGTAGAAGCACAAGTTGATATTGTAGTAATCGATACAGCACACGGACATTCAGAAGGTGTATTACAGACAATACGTTCAATCCGTGAAACTTACCCAGAACTAGAAATCATTGCTGGTAACGTAGCTACTGCAGAAGGTTCACGTGCATTATTCGAGGCTGGAGCAGATGTTGTTAAAGTAGGAATTGGCCCAGGTTCAATTTGTACTACACGTGTTGTGGCTGGTGTAGGTGTACCGCAAATTACAGCAGTATATGATTGTGCTACAGTAGCTCGTGAACTTGGTAAAACAATTATTGCTGATGGTGGTATTAAATACTCTGGCGATATTGTGAAAGCTTTAGCAGCTGGTGGAAATGTTGTAATGCTAGGTTCACTTCTTGCAGGTACTTCTGAATCTCCAGGAGAGACAGAAATCTTCCAAGGTCGTCGCTTTAAAGTATACCGTGGTATGGGATCTATCGGAGCAATGGAAAAAGGCTCAAAAGATCGTTACTTCCAAGAGGATGCGAAAAAGTTAGTGCCTGAGGGTATTGAAGGTCGCCTTCCTTATAAAGGACCATTAGCTGATACAATCTATCAACTGATTGGTGGTATCCGAGCTGGTATGGGTTATTGTGGAGCACCACATCTTGAGTATTTACGAGAAAATGCACAATTTGTTAAAATGACTGGTGCAGGTCTTCGTGAATCACATCCACATGATGTGCAGATTACAAAAGAGTCACCAAACTATTCCATGTAATATATTACTTGCAACTTTTATGCTTTCGCATCGTCTACAAAGATGGCGCGAGAGCATTTTTTTATGGCAGAGAGTCAACACGTATGTTGATATCTATGATAAAATGTCGAGGACAAGATTATTTTTTGGAGGGCTTTCAAGGTGAAAAAGAAAATGAACACCGTATTACGCTTACTCCTAATTCCCGTTTTATTAATTGGTATTTTTGCAGGTATTCCTGCAAAGGCAAATGCAGAGACGGATTTAGGACTAACAGTGGATGCTGCAATTTTAATTGACGCAGATTCAGGAAAAATTTTATATGAACAAAATGCAGATACTTCACTAGGTATTGCAAGTATGACAAAAATGATGACTGAATACCTGTTATTGGACGCTATTGATGCAGGGACAGTTAAATGGGATCAAGAATACCACGTAACCGATTATACGTATCGTATGTCTCAAAATCGTGCATTAAGTAATGTACCTTTACGTCGTGATGGTTCTTACACGATTCGAGAATTGTACGAGGCAATGGCTATTTATTCAGCGAATGCTGCAACTGTTGCTATAGCTGAAACAATTGCTGGAACAGAGACTGAATTTTTGAAATTAATGAACAAAAAAGCAGAAGAACTTGGCCTTGAGGGTTATAAGTTTGTCAATTCCACAGGTCTAAATAACGCTGATCTTTTTGGGATGCAACCAGCTGGGACAGGACCAGAAGATGAGAACGTGATGCCTGCAAAATATGTGGCAAAACTAGCCTACCATCTATTAAAGGATCACCCAAAGGTATTAGAAACTTCTCAAATTACTAAAAAGACATTCCGTGAAGGTACAGAGGATGCCATTGAAATGTCTAACTGGAACTTTATGTTACCAGGGTTAGTTTTTGAATATCAAGGTGTAGATGGATTAAAAACAGGTACTACAAACTTTGCAGGCCATTGCTTCACTGGTACTGCAGAACGCAATGGTACTCGATTAATTGCAGTGGTCATGAAGGCTGTTGATGCAAGTGGACAAGGGTCATATAAAGCTCGTTTTGATGCAACAGCAAAATTATTTAACTATGGTTTTTCACAATTCTCAAAACAAGAAATTTTACCAGCAAACTATACGTTTAAAGATCAAAAAACAGTAAAAGTGACAAAAGGTAAAGAAGACAAAGTAGAGATTGCTGTAAAAGAACCTATTTCATTTATGATCAAGTCTTCTGATAAAGATCTCTATAAACCTAAATTGGTTTTAGATAAAAAGAGTCTTGAAGCAGGAGTTAAGAAAGATACTGTTGTAGGGAAGGTCGTTATTGAGCGCACAGAGGGCACAGATTACGGCTTTATCGATGGTAAGGATATTTCATCCGATATTGTTACTACAGGGGCTGTAGAGCGTGCTAGTGGTATCTCATTGTTCTTCCAAGGTGTTGGGAACTTCTTCGGCAATTTATGGAGTGGGATTTCTGACTTCGTTGGAGGTCTATTCTAATCATTAATTAAAAAGCACATGAATGATAACAAACATTCATGTGCTTTTTCACATTTTTGACCCGAATAGCATAGGCTAATAGGCGAAAGGATGTGGCTAAATGTGTGGCATTACTGGATGGGCTAGCTTTCAACAGGATTTAAAGGCAAGTGAAAAAGTTTTGCAAGCAATGACACGAACATTAAACAAGAGAGGGCCAGATGATGAAAATATTTGGTGTAGTGAGCATATTGCATTTGGCCATCGACGGTTAGCGGTTATCGATTTAATAGGTGGCAAGCAGCCGATGAAAAAAATACAAGATGGGGTAAACTATGTCATTACATATAATGGCGAACTTTATAATACGGAAGAGCTACGTAAAGAGCTGCAGAAAAGAGGCCATACTTTCACAACACATTCAGATACCGAAGTGCTATTGACTGCTTATATTGAATGGAAAGAGCAATGTGTAGACTTTCTAAATGGTATTTTTGCCTTTGGTATCTGGGATGAACAGGTGCAATCTCTTTTTTTATGCAGGGATCGATTAGGTGTGAAGCCCCTTTATTTTACAGAGCAACAGGGGGGAATTCTTTTTGCATCGGAAGTAAAGGCTTTACTGGCACATCCAATGGTTGAAGCTACTATTAATACGGAGGGATTAGCAAGTATGATGGCTGTTGGCCCCTCTAGAGCTCCAGGTAAGACTCTTTTTCAAAACATTGAGGAGTTACGACCAGGATATGCAATGCGCTTCTCTAGAGAAGGTTTAAGAAAGTGGCAATATTGGCAGCTACAAAGCCGCAAGCATGAAGAATCATTGCAAGAGACGATTGAGCATGTTCGTTTGCTGTTAACGGATGCTATTGAACGACAGCTTGTTTCGGATGTACCGATTTGTACATTTCTATCAGGAGGTCTTGATTCTAGTATTATTACAGGTATTGCTGCAGATAGATTCCAACAACAAAACAATAAATTGCATACGTATTCAATCGATTATGAGGATAATGAACGTTTTTTCAATCCTCATGCATTTCAAACTTCAACAGATACGTATTGGATTCAAAAAATGACCGATACTTTTAAGACGACACATCACGCAGAGGAAATAACCCAGCAACAGCTGATTGATTTACTAGTAGAATCGGTTATAGTTAGAGATTCACCAGGTATGGCAGATGTAGATTCTTCGTTACTATGGTTTTGTCGAGAAATTAAAAGAGACTTTACTGTAGCACTATCTGGCGAATGTGCAGATGAAATTTTTGGTGGATACCCATGGTTTAAAGAAAAAACTACTGGTTTTCCTTGGATTCGATCATTGGCTGAAAGAAATGCATTACTCCAAGAGAAGTGGGATAAAAAATTAAAAATTGAATCCTACGCACAGCAACTATATACACAAACGATTGCAGAAGTCCCGTTGCTAGATGGCGAAAGCCCGGCAGAAGTAAAACATCGTGAAATGTTTTATTTAAATATGCAATGGTTTATGCAGACGTTGCTAGAGCGGAAAGATCGTATGAGTATGGGAGCTAGCTTAGAGGTACGGGTACCTTTTGCGGATCATCGCCTTGTAGAATATGCATGGAATATTCCTTGGGAAATGAAGGATTTAGAAGGCATAGAAAAAGGGTTACTTCGAAAGTCCATGGCACATTTATTGCCTGATGAAGTATTGTATCGTAAAAAAAATCCATATCCTAAAACATATCATCCAGTTTATACAGCAGGTGTGCAAACATGGTTAAGAGAAATTCTTAAAGATAAGAACTCTATCTTACATGAATTATTTGAGCACAAAAAAATTATGGAACTAATAGAATCTGGAGGCAGCTCTTTTAAAATTCCATGGTATGGACAATTAATGGCGGGACCTCAACTTTTAGCATATCTAGGGCAAATTCATACTTGGTTTGAGCATTATCATATTCAACTCATTGAATCCTAATGGGGTCACCCATCTACTATTTGGTTGTAGTAGATGGGTGATTTTTTTGTATTCCCCAACAATCCATTAATTGTTCGATCGATTGTTCAATTACTTGAACAGGTATACCCCCAAAGCCAAGTAAAAATTGTGCTTGCGAGGATTCAACGTAATCTAGTCGATAATCAGATAACGGATAAATACCTATCCCTGCTTGGAAGGCAAGTTGTTGTAATTGTTTTTCTGGCAACTTGTGCTTAACGTCTAATAATATATGCATTCCTGCTTGCTCACCTGTAATTTTAATGGATGATGAATATTTTTCTAAAATAGAAGTAAGCTGTTCATGTTTTTTACGATAAACTTTACGCATCCGATTAAGATGTTTTGCAAAATGACCATCATGCATAAAATTTGCAACAATATGTTGATCAAACCGAGGAACGGTTGATGAATAGTAATTAAAGACATCTTTATATGTAGCAAGTAATTGAGGTGGAAGTACAAAATAGGCTACGCGCAAAGAAGGCATTAACGATTTTGTAAAAGTGCTCATATAAATGACCTTATCGTTTCTATCGAGAGCATGTAGAGCAGGAATTGGTTTTCCAGTATAACGAAATTCCGAATCATAATCATCTTCAATGATATAACGAGATGAGCTTTGTGTCGCCCAATTTAAAGCCTGTGCACGTCTAGTAGCGGATAATACTGCACCAGTAGGAAATTGATGTGATGGTGTAATATAAACAACATTAGCTTGTGTTTGCTCTAGCTGTTGAATGATGATTCCTTCCTCGTCGACGGCAATAGGATAAACTTTTCGTTTATGCTGAGAGAACATACGATGCACAGCCGGATACCCTGGGTTTTCCAATGCAAAGCATGTATCATCACTAAAAAGACGTAAAATCATAGGCAGAAGCTGTTCCGTACCAGAGCCAACGACAATTTGCTCGGGGTTACAGACAACTCCACGTGATTGATATAAATAATTTGCAATTTCAGTTCGCAAAGAAAGCTCCCCCTGAGGCTCACCTGTTAATAATAATTTCTTTGAGCCTTCATCAAACAGCTCCTTGGCATATTTTCTCCAGATCTGAAATGGGAAAGCATCGATATCAATAGAACCAGGATTAAAATCTATTTTGTATGATTTTTTTTTAGGCTGTTCATTGAATGGGATGACCGTGTCCTGCTGGATATAGGGTAGTTCATCTATTTCTTCTACAAAATAACCTACACGAGATTTGGACATAATATAGCCTTCTGCAAGAAGCTGTGCATAGGCAATTTCAATCGTTGTTTGAGAAATATTCAAAAAATCGGCTAATTTTCTTTTTGATGGTAATTTTTCGCCTACTGCAATTTTTTTGGAAATGATAGCTTCTTTAATGCCGTTGTAAAGCTGATCATATAGCGGTTTATCGCCATTCCGTTCAAGCTGAAATAAAAGCATATCCATATGCTAAAAACCCCCTGACCCTATGATTTTTTTGAAAACTGGATATTTTTATATGGTCAATTTCTATTATACTAAATTTCATCATAAAGGTGGAGGTTAGACAATGAAACAGACAGGTACAGATTTGGTGAAGCGCGGTATGGCTGAGATGCAAAAGGGCGGCGTCATTATGGACGTGATTAATGCTGAGCAAGCAAAAATTGCAGAGGCGGCAGGAGCAGTAGCAGTAATGGCATTAGAAAGAGTACCTTCAGATATCCGCAAAGCAGGAGGTGTTGCTCGTATGGCAGATCCTCGTATTGTAGAGGAAGTACTGGGAGCAGTTTCCATCCCTGTGATGGCAAAAGCTCGTATTGGTCATATTGTAGAAGCTCGTGTTTTAGAAGCAATGGGCGTTGATTATATTGATGAAAGTGAAGTGCTCACACCAGCAGATGAAGAGTATCACTTATTAAAAAGTGATTATACCGTACCATTTGTGTGTGGCTGTCGTGATCTAGGTGAAGCAGCCCGTCGTATTGGTGAAGGAGCAGCAATGCTACGAACAAAAGGTGAACCAGGAACAGGGAATATTGTGGAGGCAGTTCGACATATTCGTAAAGTAAATGCCCAAGTTCGTAAAGTAGTAGGCATGACAGAAGATGAATTAATGACAGAGGCAAAATTACTAGGAGCACCTTTTGAATTATTAAGAGAGATCAAACGTCTTGGTCGTTTACCAGTTGTTAACTTTGCTGCAGGTGGTGTAGCTACACCCGCTGATGCGGCATTAATGATGGAACTTGGGGCTGATGGTGTTTTTGTCGGTTCAGGTATCTTCAAATCTGATAATCCTGAAAAATTTGCACATGCGATTGTGGAAGCAACGACGCATTACAAGGATTATAAGCTTATTGCTGAAATATCAAAGGAACTAGGCGTACCGATGAAGGGTATTGATATTGCACAGCTTGGGCAACATGAGCGCATGCAAGAGCGAGGCTGGTAGGATGAAACGAATTGGCGTTTTAGCCTTACAAGGGGCGGTACGAGAGCATATTCACATGCTAGAAAACCTTGGCTGTGAAGCTGTTGAAGTAAAACAGAAGCCGGACTTAATAAAACTAGATGGGCTTGTATTACCTGGTGGTGAAAGCACGACTATGAGAAAGCTGTTGGATCGTTTTGAACTACTAGAGCCTATACGAGAACTAGCGCAACGAGGCTTGCCCATGTTTGGGACATGTGCAGGATTAATATTAATGGCCAATACTTTAGTTAATGATGAACCGCATTTAGCAGTTATGGATGTGACAGTTGCGAGAAATTCATATGGACGCCAGGTTGACAGCTTTGAAGTAAAGCTCGATATCCCTAAAATAGGTAAGGCAATTCCAGCAGTTTTTATTCGGGCACCTCATATGGAGACAGTCGGAAAAGATGTTGAAGTTCTCGCAGAGCATGAAGGTAAAATTATTTTAGCACGGGATGGACATTTACTAGGTTGTTCATTTCATCCCGAATTAACATCAGACACACGTATTCTTGAATATTTTGTAGCATCTATGGTATGACTTGCAAAATTTGTTTTCATATAGTACAGTATGGTTAAAATTTAATTAACTGAACACGATGATGGGAAGTAGTAGCAAGCACGTTTTTTTTAGAGAGTCAGCGGTTGGTGGAAGCTGATAAAGGCACTTGTGAATCCGTCCTGGAGTTGCACAGTCGAAGTCAATGAAGTAGGCTGCTGCCGGCTGGAATGCCGTTATAAAATAAGTGGATTAGACATTGTGTCTAGTCAATTAGGGTGGCAACGCGGGTAGCTCTCGTCCCTTTATGGGATGGGGGCTTTTTTGTGTTTATCTTGATTCAGCCAAATGCAGCCCCTCTACAGGGCTATCTATTTTGATGTTCAATTGACCACTGAATCAAGCTAAAGAAACAAGATGCAACAATTCCCCATCATTAAGAAACTACTGGAGGTATGATCGATGTTAGATATTAAACGCGTGCGCGATAATTTCGCCGAAATTAAAGAGATGCTATTAACACGTAATGAAGATTTAGGGAATTTAGATGACTTTGAAAATTTAGATGCAAAGCGTCGTGAGCTAATTGCTAAAACGGAAGAACTGAAGGCAGAACGAAATAAAGTATCTGAGCAAATTTCTGTTATGAAGCGCAACAAAGAAAACGCAGATGAAGTGATTGCTCGTATGCGTCAAGTGGGCGATGAAATTAAAGAACTTGATATTCAATTAAATGATGTGGAAGATCGCTTTAAAGATATGATGATGCGCCTGCCGAACGTTCCTCATGAATCTGTACCAGTGGGTACGACAGAAGATGACAATGTTGAGGAATATACATGGGGTGACATTCCGGCATTTGATTTTGATATTAAAGCACACTGGGATTTAGCTACAGATCTAAAAATTGTGGACTTCGAACGTGGTGCCAAAGTAACTGGTAGCCGATTCTTATTCTACCGTGGTCTTGGGGCCCGCTTAGAACGTGCGTTGATGACATTTATGATGGATTTACATGCAGAAGAGCATGGCTATGAGGAAATGCTGCCACCTGTGATTGTAAATCGCGATAGCTTAACAGGTACTGGACAGTTACCTAAGTTTGAGGAAGATGTATTTAAATTAGAGGAAACAGATTATTTCATGATTCCAACAGCGGAAGTACCAGTAACAAACTTCTACCGTGATGAAATTTTAACTGCTGAAGCTTTACCACAAGGTTTTGCTGCATACAGTGCATGTTTCCGTTCAGAAGCGGGCTCTGCAGGTCGTGATACACGTGGTTTAATCCGTCAGCACCAATTTAACAAAGTGGAATTAGTTCGTTTTGTAAAACCTGAGGAGTCATATGAGCAGTTAGAGCTATTAACGGGTCATGCTGAAAAGGTACTACAATTACTAGGCTTACCATATCGTAAATTAAAAATGTGTACAGCCGATTTAGGCTTTACTGCTGCGAAAAAATATGATTTAGAAGTTTGGATTCCAGCACAAAATATGTACCGTGAAATTTCTTCTTGTTCGAACTTTGAGGACTTCCAAGCACGACGCGCAAACATTCGCTTCCGTCGTGACCCAAATGCAAAACCAGAATATGTCCACACATTAAACGGTTCAGGACTTGCGATTGGTCGTACAGTTGCCGCTCTATTAGAAAACTATCAACAAGCTGATGGAAGCGTAGTAATTCCTGAGGTTTTAAGACCATATATGGGTGGCAAAGAAGTAATTGCCCCAAAATAAACAACTGATCCAGGCTATTTTAGACGAACCTTTACATGGGAATTTAAAATAGCCTTTTTTCAATTCCAAAATTGATAGCTCTCATAATTTTTGAAAATTCGTTATAATGGGTAATATTCATGGGGACAAGGGGGACAAATTCATGGATTTACAGCAATTTGCTCAGGCTTTAAATGAATTTGACAATGTCTTAATTACTGACGATAAAGGCTGTACAATATTTTATGATTTAGCAGATTTAAATATATTAATGGAAATCGGCTTAACACCAGATGAATTTTTTCACAGTACTGTAACTGATAATTATCAAAATTTATCACCTGAAACAAGCTCCGTTTTTAAAGTATTGCAAACGGGACAACCAATTTTATATTACGAACAACAATTAACAACCTTGAATGGTTTTAGTTACTTATCATTAAGTTCAACCTATCCAATAATGGAACAGGACAAATCCGTTGGTGCGATTGAATTTTCAAAGCATTTTTATGAAAGTAAGCAAATAAAATACTTAGATAATTTCCTGGGACATAAACTATATCGAGATAATTACACGACGTATCGCCTAGAGGATTTTATTACGACAAACGCGGACATGAAGGAGCAGCTCGATAAGGCACGCCGCATGTAAAGCCATTCGCTACATATATCGAGGGCGAATGCGTTTTTGGACAATCAACGATTCAAGCTACACATTAATTATCTATATAGATGCTGTCGCTGCTATGACACGTTTTATATATATATCGCCATTCCCTTAAATATAATAAAGAAGGTGTCTCACTAGGAGGCACCTTCTTTTCTTTTAGTTAGAAACTACTGTTATAAAATGTTAGCGAGTGCGAACTTTATGTTTCACAGAGAAATTATGTTCACTAGAGAGTAAGTAAATAATACCTTCAATAAAAGATATAATGACAGGTATATAAGTCCAGCAGAAAACTAAATAAAGAATCCCTTGGAAAACCTTCCCTAAATAAAATTTATGAATACCGATACCGCCAAAAAATATAGCGAGGAAACCAGCTAAACCTTTACTTTTTATAGGCCATGAAGGATCAATACCATCATACATAGGAGCTTGTTGTGGCTGCGCTTGATAGGCAGGCTGTACCGCTTGTTGAAAAACAGGCTGTACTGGTTGTTGAAAAGCAGGTTGTTGCACTCTTGGTTGTTCGTTTTGGAAACTGAATTTTTCCCCGCAATATTTACATTGAGATAATGTGATATCAGCAGGTGCACCACATTGTGGACATTCGATATTGCTCATGTTAATACCTCCAATTATTTTCTAAGTACAGAGTCGAAAAATTAGTGTGATTAAAACTGTTAAATGGGATGAACCTGAGCACCACAGTTATTACAAAACTTAGAATTAACATCTATTTCTTGTCCACATGAACAAACAGGTTTCAGTAAACTAGTTCCACAAGTACTGCAGAATTTTGAAGATTCTTCGTTTTCATTGTGACAGGAATGACAAGTAATAACTTTTCGCACTAAATTTTCCCCACATAAATTGCAAAACTTACTGCTAGAAGAAATACTGCCATGACAAGAAGGACAAATCTTATGCGTAGGCTGATGACCAGGTTGCTGTACTTGTTGGTTCATCATGGATGCCATGCCTTGTCCTACACTCAAGCCAACTCCACCAGTTGCAAATATACCAGCTACTCCATTTTCATTTGATGCGGCTGACTCATAAACATCAAAGCTACGTTGGGTAACATAACGATTGTCCCCCATAATTTCAAACTTAGCTTTATCCTGTAAAATTTCATTAATTTCTTCAAAATCTTCTTCAGGGAAATTAATAGATTGAATATGGAAATGCGCTGTTATAAAGCCATACTTAATAAATTCTTCTGATACTTTTTCTTTTAAGCTATTTGAAATGTTTTGAAGCTCTGGAGTTATTTCCAATGCAGAAATTTTCTCATTAATAATCTTATTTGCAAGTTCGGTTTTTACAGATGTAATAAGAGAACCTTTAAAATAATCCTGTACTTTTTCGAAGCTAACAATATCATCTTTATTCATAGAGCCTATCACTTCTGAAAAGAATACTAAGTAATCATCAAGTCGTAGAGCTAATTGCCCAAATGCTCTTATACGCAATTTTACAAAGTATTTTGGATCAATTAACTGAATAGGATCAGTGGTTCCCCAATATAAATCCATTTTCACAGTTAGATTTATAAAGTAAATCTCTGCTGAGAAGGGAGTTTCCCCTCCATATGCTAAATTTACAATGTTATGAAGTATTGGTAGGTTATTCGTAGATAAAACGTGCGTTCCTGCATTAAAAACATCACACATTTGACCACCTTTTACAAAAATGGCTACTTGTCCTTCATGGACGATAAGTGTGGTACCAAGTACTAGCTTGTCAGTTGGATGCTTGTAAATTAACCAATCACGTGAGCGTAATCCGTCAAATTTCACTCTATCAAAAATAGGCATTAACATTAAACCCCCTATTTATTTACTAATAAATCAAAATTATAACTAGTTATATTCTCCCTTTTGAGTTTATGTATGTCAATGTTTTATCGTGCAGAAATTTGGTGCTGCCATATAAAAAAAGGTGTCTTCATAATGAAAGACACCTACTTTTTATATTCACATTTTTTATTCATTCGACTATTCCTTTTCAGCGATTGCTGCTTGTCTTGCCTTTTTCTCTGCCTTCTTTCGTTCACGTAAAGCTCGGAAAAAATCGGTTAGGATTTGTCCACATTCAGCAGCTAAAATTCCTTCAGATACTTCGCATTCATGGTTAAAGCGAGCATCATTTAATAAACAATAGAGTGAATCTACACAGCCTGCTTTCATATCCCTTGCACCATAAACGACACGTGGTACACGGGATTGTAGGATTGCACCTGCGCACATGGGGCAAGGCTCAAGCGTAACGTAAAGTGTTGTTTTTTCGAGACGCCAACTGCCGATTTTTTGACAAGCCTCTTGAATAACCATTAATTCAGCATGTGTTGTTGCATTTTGTGTTGTTTCTCGTAGGTTATGAGCTCTTGCAATAATTTCCCCATCATAAACAAGGACAGCCCCTATAGGTACTTCCCCAAGTATAGCTGCTTTTTTTGCTTCCTCTAATGCTTGTTTCATAAATAGACGATCTGTTTCAAAAATATCCACTAAATATCTCTCCTTAAAAGTAGTTTATCCTGCTTAATTGGTAATTGCTACTTTTAACTTCATGCAGAATTCCAAAGCATGATGTATTGACATTCCTAAAATAACCATTTATATTTATATATGAACACATGCTCATATATAAATATAAATTATTGGGGGTAAACTAATATGGATGAACAAATAAAAATAACGTCTGTGGAAAATAGTCAACATTTAGACGATGAGACATTATTTGTTGTGTCACAAACTTTTAAGGCATTAAGTGACCCGACACGAATTCGAATTTTAAATTTACTATGCGCAGATGAGCATTCCGTCAACGACATTGCTGAAATTTTAGATTTAGGACAATCGACTGTTTCTCATCAATTACGGTTTCTAAAAAATTTGCGATTAGTAAAATTTAGACGAGAAGGTACCACTTTATATTACTCCAAAGATGACGATCACATTATGAATTTATTGAAGCAGGCAATTGAGCATGCTGCACATAACTAAAGAACGGAGGGATTAGTGATGGGACATAATCATGATCATGGCCATGATCATACACATGGCGCTAATAAAAAGGTGTTAATCGTATCATTTATTATTATTACTAGTTATATGGTTGTTGAAGCAATTGGTGGTTTTTTAACGAATAGTTTGGCTCTTTTATCGGATGCCGGTCATATGTTAAGTGATTCCATCTCATTAGCTATCGCCTTACTTGCGTTTGTTTTTGGAGAAAAAGCAGCAAGCTATAGTAAAACATATGGATATAAACGATTTGAAATATTAGCGGCAGTATTAAATGGCGTTACATTAATTGGGATTGCATTATTTATTTTCTATGAAGCAATCGAACGTTTTGCAAATCCTCCTGAAGTGGCTACTACAGGTATGCTTATTATTAGTACAATTGGTCTTTTGGTTAACATCTTAGTTGCATGGATTATGATGCGTGGTAGTGATACAAAGGACAATTTAAATATGCGTGGGGCTTTTTTACATGTTCTGAGTGATATGCTAGGTTCCGTAGGGGCTATTGTGGCTGCCTTACTAATTATGTTTTTTGGTTGGGGATGGGCTGATCCTCTAGCGAGTGTTATTGTTGCCTTATTAGTAGTAAGAAGTGGCTACTATGTTACAAAATCCGCTATTCATGTCTTAATGGAAGGAACACCTTCAAATGTCGATGTTCAGGAGATAATTGGATTAATTGAACAAACCGATGGGATAGAAAGCATCCATGATTTACACATCTGGACAATTACTAGTGGAACCAATGCTTTGTCTTGTCATGCAGTTGTAAATGAGCACTTAAATATTGCAGATGGTGAGCATATTCTACGAAAAATTGAACATAATCTTGAGCATAAGGGTATTAAACATGTAACCATTCAATTAGAAACGGCTTCCCATCCACATGAAAGCTCGATTTTATGTCAATTGAAAAATGCTCATGAACATCATCATGAATAAAAAAAAATTTTACGGCTTGCATACCCTTCGTGGGTATAGTATGATGAAACTGAAATAGGAGGTGTAGTGAATGGAGGACATAGTAAAAGAGGATGCTTGTCATACAGAGGGAGCTACGTCTTGTCGAAAAAGCCATCACCCTGAGCGTGTAAAAAAGGATTTAACAACTCGTTTAAACCGTATAGAAGGTCAAATCCGAGGCATTAAGGGAATGATCGAAAAAGACGTTTATTGTGATGATGTTATTACGCAACTGTCTGCGACACAGTCAGCTTTGAATAGTGTAGCGAAAATTTTATTAGAAGGTCATTTAAAGGGTTGTGTTGTGGATCGTCTATCGGAGGGCGATGATGCAGTTTTAGATGAATTAGTAGTAACGATTCAAAAGTTAATGAAAAAATAGATGTTTATAAAAAAATAAAAGGAGAGATTTATTATGCAAAATGTAACATTAAATGTACAAGGAATGTCATGTGGTCATTGTGTAAACGCGGTTGAAAAAAACGTTGGTGCTTTAGCTGGTGTTGAACAAGTAAAAGTAAATTTAGCAGAAGGTTTAGTTGATGTTGTATTTGACGATGCACAAGTATCACTTAATCAAATTAAAGAGACAATTGATGATCAAGGCTATGAAGTAAAATAAAATTTTTAGAGTGCTTCTGTGGCACTCTCTTATTTTCAAAAATATATACCCCCTGTCGGTATAAGGAGAGGTGAAAGGTAAATGAGTTCTGATCATAAGGAAGCTAATTTGCAAATTACAGGGATGACATGTGCGGCCTGTGCCACTCGAATAGAAAAAGGGTTAAATAAAATGGATGGAGTAGAACAAGCAACCGTTAATTTAGCGCTTGAAAAATCATCTATTAAGTACGATCCAGAAAAGCTAAGTGAAGCAGATTTTGAAAAAAAGATAGAAGCGCTTGGCTATGGAATAGTTAAACAAAAAACTGAACTTGATATTACAGGAATGACATGTGCGGCCTGTGCTACTCGAATAGAAAAAGGATTAAATAAAATGAGCGGCGTATCATCTGCCAATGTCAACTTAGCTCTTGAAAAAGCAATGATTGAGTTTAACCCATCAGAGGTGAACATTGCAGATATTATTACTAAGGTTGAGAAGTTAGGATATGGCGCCCATCAAAAAGCAGATGAGCAGGAAACAGAGGATCATCGAGAAAAGGCTATTAAGCAGCAACAACAAAAATTTATTTTATCAGCTATTTTATCCCTACCACTGCTCTGGACGATGGTTGGACATTTTTCATTTACATCGTTTTTATATGTGCCAGAATTCCTTATGAATCCTTGGGTTCAAATGGTGTTGGCTACACCTGTACAATTTATGATTGGTAAGCAGTTTTATGTAGGGGCATATAAAGCATTACGAAATGGCAGTGCAAATATGGATGTACTTGTTGTGATGGGGACATCAGCGGCTTATTTCTATAGTGTTTATCAAGCAATCGTGACGATAGGATCACATCATGGCCCACATCTCTATTTTGAAACAAGCGCTGTATTAATTACATTAATTTTGTTAGGTAAATTATTTGAGGCAAAAGCAAAAGGGCGTTCATCTGAGGCGATAAAAAAACTGATGGGCCTTCAAGCCAAAACAGCCATTGTTGTACGTGACGGTCTAGAGATGGAAGTGCCTTTAGAAGAAGTGATGATTGGTGATATCATTCTAGTTAAACCAGGTGAAAAGATCCCCGTTGACGGAGAAGTTTTAGAGGGAACAACGGCTGTTGATGAATCCATGTTGACAGGAGAAAGTTTACCAGTCGATAAAAAGCAGGGCGATTCATTATTTGGATCGACTATTAATAAAAATGGTTTTATAAAAATGACAGCGACAAAGGTTGGCCGTGATACGGCACTAGCACAAATTATTAAGGTGGTAGAAGATGCTCAAGGATCAAAAGCACCGATTCAACGTTTAGCAGATCAGATCTCAGGGGTTTTTGTACCAATTGTTGTGGGCATTGCGATTGTGACATTTATCGTGTGGATTATTTGGGTACGTCCAGGAGAATTTACGCCTGCTTTAGAGGTCTTAATTGCAGTACTGGTGATTGCTTGTCCATGTGCACTTGGTTTAGCCACACCGACCTCTATAATGGCCGGTTCTGGTCGCGCCGCTGAATTTGGCATTTTATTCAAAGGTGGCGAACACTTAGAACAAACACAAAGTATTGATACGGTCGTTGTAGATAAAACAGGGACAGTGACACATGGTAAGCCAGTGCTAACGGATGTTCTTTTAGCGCCAGACCAAGAGGAAACACACTTTTTATCATTAATTGGTGCGGCTGAGAAACAGTCGGAGCATCCACTTGCTGAGGCGATTGTTCATGGTATAGAAGAACGTGGGATTGCTTTAGGGGAAGTTCAATTTTTTGAGGCTATTCCAGGTTACGGTGTGCAGGCAACAGTCTCAGGTCAAGGTGTTGTCATTGGTACACGAAAATTAATGCAACAGTACGGCATTCAGCTAGATGATATTTTACCAACAATGGAGCAATTAGAGCGAAACGGCAAAACAGCGATGTTGGCCGCAATAAATGGCCAATATGCGGGGGTAGTAGCTGTTGCTGATACTGTAAAAGATACGTCTAAGGAGGCCATTCATCGTTTACAGAATATGGGCATTACAGTCATCATGATGACGGGAGATAATGAACGTACAGCCCAGGCAATAGGCACAGAGGTAGGCGTGAACCAAGTTATTGCGGAAGTTTTACCTGAAGGAAAAGCAGATGAGGTGAAAAAACTTCAAGCTCAGGGTAAAAATGTAGCAATGGTTGGCGACGGTATTAATGATGCACCTGCGCTGGCAACGGCCAATATTGGTATGGCCATTGGTACAGGGACAGATGTGGCGATGGAAGCGGCAGATATTACGTTAATCCGTGGTGATTTAAATAGTATTGCGGATGCCATTCTTATGAGTAGAAAAACAATGCGTAATATTAAACAAAATCTGTTTTGGGCATTTGCTTACAATACATTAGGTATTCCGATTGCTGCAATTGGTCTGCTTGCTCCGTGGGTGGCAGGTGCGGCAATGGCTTTTAGTTCTGTATCGGTTGTATTAAATGCTCTACGTTTACAGCGAGTGAAATTGTAAAGATGAAAAGGCATTGGGATGCATATTCTCAATGTCTTTTTTCTATTTATACGGAGGGAAATTTCCTGCTTAATTTTCTAGAATAATAGGTTGATTCTGTTTTTCATTTTCTCACTATGATAAAATGAAAGGTACTGACTCATTTATGTAGAACACAATGATCGAATCCATAGAACAAAAGGAGGAGCTTCTGGTGACGGTTCCATTTGTTACGGTAGAAGGTCCGATTGGTGTTGGTAAAACCTCTTTATCGAAAGAGATAGCGGCGACATTTAATTACCATCTATTAAAAGAAATTGTAGACGAAAACCCTTTTTTAAATAAGTTTTATGAAAACATTGAGGAGTGGAGTTTCCAAACGGAAATGTTCTTCCTTTGTAATCGCTATAAGCAATTAACGGACATTAAAAAATTCCGATTTGCTCATGCCAAGCCAGTTGTAGCAGATTATCATATTTTTAAAAATTTAATATTTGCGAAGCGTACACTGGCATCTACCGAATACGAAAAGTATGAGGAAATATATCAAATATTAACAAAAGACATGCCTGTTCCTAATGTAGTTGTTTATTTACATGCAAGCGTTGAAACATTGATGAAACGCATTGCCATGCGTGGACGAGATTTTGAAAAAATGATATCACGCGATTATATGGAGCAGCTCGTAACCGATTATCATTCTTTTATCGAACATTTTGAGAAAATGCATCCTGAAATACCAGTTATTAGATTTAATGGAGATCAGCTCGATTTTGTTAAAAATCCAGACGATTTAAATTATGTTTTAAAAATTATTAAGGATACGTTACAAAAAAGGAGTTTGCAATAATGAATTTAAGAGAGAAATACGATATTCCTCCACAAACGGTCATCACGATTGCCGGTACTGTAGGCGTAGGAAAGTCTACGATGACAAAAGCGTTAGCAGAAGCATTAAATTTCCGTACATCATTCGAAAAAGTAGATACAAATCCGTATCTTGATAAATTTTATGAGGACTTTGAAAAATGGAGCTTCCATTTACAAGTCTACTTTTTGGCAGAGCGTTTTAAGGAACAGAAACGTATTTTTGAGTATGGTGGAGGATTTATACAAGACCGTTCTATTTATGAAGATACTGGGATATTCGCTAAAATGCATTACGATAAGGGAACAATGAGCCCAACAGATTATGAAACATACACAAATTTATTTGATGCTATGGTCATGACACCGTATTTCCCACATCCAGATTTACTTGTTTATCTAGAGGGACCGATTGATGCTGTTATTGGGCGTATACAAGAACGAGGGCGCGCAATGGAGCAACAAACGCCAAATGATTATTGGATAGAAATGCATGAACGTTATGAAAACTGGGTTAATAATTTTAATTCCTGTCCAGTTCTACGTTTAGATATTAATGATTATGATTTATTAAAAAATCCGGATGCAATTGAATCAATTGTGAGCCGTATCAGTCATATGCTAAAACAAACAAGCCATTTAAGAAAATAGAAGAGCAACAAACTACCAAAGAACGTGAAACAATACATAGCCGATTGTTTCACGTTTTTTGAATAGGAGGGATTACTATAAGAATTGCAGTGTATTGCGGATCTGGTATAGGTAAAAGTCCAGTGTATGGGGAGAAAGCTACAGAGCTAGGTACAGTATTAGCTAAGCACGGACATAGTGTTGTTTACGGCGGTTCCAAAATGGGGTTAATGGGAAAGGTAGCAGATGCTGTTTTAGCCGCAGGTGGAGAGGTTATTGGTGTTATGCCAACCCATTTACAAAAGCGGGAACTGGCTCATTCTTCATTAACAGAAATTCATTTTGTTGAGTCTATGCATATTCGGAAAGCTAAAATGGCGGAGCTGGCTGATGCATTTATTGCTCTTCCAGGAGGTGCAGGAACGTTAGATGAATATTTCGAAGTTTTTACTTGGGCACAAATTGGCCTTCATGAAAAACCTGTCATTTTATATAATGTGAATGGTTTTTATGATGCACTCTTACAGCATTTTAAAATAATGCTAGAGGAAGGATTTATACGACCTGAACAAAAGTCCTTTTTCCGTATAGCAACTACTCCAGAGGAAATAGTACGTTTACTAAAAAAACATGGGTGAACATTGCCCATGTTTTTTATAATATAAAATAAACGGTAAAAAATAGAAATAGATGAGGTGGATTATGCAAGGTGCAGATACTCAAGTAACCGATGATTTAGTAGTACAAGCCATTGAACGCAATATAGCAATTATACGTTTTGATATGAATCGAAGGGTAGCCTATGTGAATGAACCGTTTGCTAGAACATTAGGCTATACAGTACAAGAAATGTTAGGAAAGAATCATAAAGATTTTTGTTTACCACATTTCGTTCACAGTCCAGCATATGAACAATTTTGGCGCAATTTAGTAGCAGGAAATAGTTATCAGGGCAAAATTGAGAGAATTGATGGAAATGGCCAAAGGATTTGGCTTGAGGCTACGTATATGCCTGTTTTCGCGAACCATACAAATAAAGTAATCGGTGTTTCAAAAATTGCTACAAATATTACTGAACGCCAAAATGAAATAACAAATGTAGCCGATCAATTGAAGGAAATGTCTAATGAGCTTCATCAACGTTCAGAGGCTGGTATTCAAAATAGTCAAGAATTACTGAGCACCATTCAAGTGGTTTCTCAGGAGTCAAAAGAAAATGTTAGCAATCTGGCACAGCTAAAAAATCAAGCTGATTCCATTAAAGGGATTGTGAAAACCATTCAAGAGATTGCTTCCCAAACAAATTTATTAGCTTTAAATGCAGCTATTGAAGCTGCGCGAGCTGGGGAGTATGGCCGAGGCTTTGATGTAGTGGCAAAAGAGGTGCGGAAGCTTTCTGTCAGGGTAGAGCAATCCATTTCAGAGGTGAAGGATCATATAGAAGGGATAGAGCGGGAAATTAGTCAAGTGACAGACAGTATTACAAAGATAGCTGAAAAAGTAGAAAAAACAAATGAACAAATTACTATTACAACTAAAGATTTTAATGAAATTGCATCTGCGGCTGAAGCTTTAGACGAGCAGTCCAAGCAATTTATTGAAATTATTTAACGTTCCATATTGCCCCATCCACAGACTAGGTGGTGGACTAATTTACAATATTTTAGTAGATATATTGAAATAGTATAAGTATTTTCTTTACAATATTTGTGTAAGACGTTCATTAATCATAATAGGGGTGTTATGGATGACAAAAGTGGAAGTAAGTTTTCAGCATCTACCAACAACAGCTATTTCAGATGCGACAGGTGGACATACGAATTTGTGTAGTACGATTAAACCGCTAGCCAATCATTTTAAAATTGCTGGGCGTGCGGTAACTGTACGATTACCAGATGGTGAAAATGGTGCAGTGTTGGAGGCTATTCGAGCGGCCAATGAAGGTGATATTTTGGTTATTGATGCAAAAGGAAACACCAATCGAGCGGTAGCAGGAGATTTTGTGGTGTCCTTAGCAAAAGGTATTGGTGTACAAGGCTTTGTAGTTGACGGTGTAATTCGTGATATTGCCGCTATTCGTGAGTTAGATTTCCCTGTATTCGCTTTAGGTACTACAGTAGCTGCTGGTAATAAAAATGGTGGTGGTAAAGTAAATGTTCCCATTGCCATTGGAGGAGTAACAGTTCACCCAGGCGACTATATAATTGGAGATGTGGATGGTGTCATTGTTGTACCACAGCAAGATGCTGAAAAAGTGATTGAAGCTGCAGAGGAAAAGATACTTAAAGATGAAAAGCGTGCGCAAGAAGCACATGTAAATGGCAAAGAATCTGTTGTTGAGTATTTAAATAAAGTGCTTGGAAAATAAAAAAACGCTCACGATGCCATCCAACATCGTGAGCGTTTTATATTTTATGCTAAATTCTCATTTTCATTAAAGTAATTCTTCATTTTTTCGCGATCGAAACGGCCTTCCCATTTCGCCATTACTAATGACGCTAATGAGTTACCAATTACGTTAACAACTGTACGTCCCATATCAAGAATACGGTCAATACCAGCGATAAATGCTAGACCTTCTAACGGAATGCCGACAGTACCTAAAGTGGCTAGAAGCACTACGAAAGATACCCCTGGAACCCCTGCAATCCCTTTCGATGTAACCATCAATACAAGCATTAACGTAATTTGTTCACCAATGCTTAGGTGAATACCGTACATTTGCGCAATAAATAATGCTGCAATCGCTTGGTATAGCGTTGATCCGTCTAAGTTAAAGGAGTAACCGGTTGGGATAACAAAGGATACAATATCCTTCGGAGCCCCTAATTTCTCCATTTTTAACATAATACGTGGTAATACAGCTTCAGAACTTGCTGTTGAGAATGCTAAGATTAGCTCATCTTTCAACACTTTAATTAAATAGAAGATGCTGATTCCTGCGAATTTTGCCACAAGGCCAAGAACAACAAAGATAAAGAATAACATAGTTGCATAAACAAGAATGGCTAATTTGGCAAGTGGTACCAGTGAAGCAAACCCATATTTGGAAACGGTTACACCAATTAAACCAAATACCCCGATTGGAGCAAACTTCATTACGAGATTAGTTACCCAGAACATCGCATCTGCTACCCCTTGGAAGAAGTCTAAGACTGGCTTTCCTCGATCGCCAACTGCTGCAACTCCTAAACCAAAAATAACTGAGAAGAAAATAATCGCAAGCATATTACCCTCAGCCATAGACTGAATAATATTTGTTGGGACAATACCTACAATTATATCGAAGGGCCCCTCATGCTGTACTTCCTCAGTCGTTGTAACATACTTCGAAATATCCCCTTGAGATAATTCGTTCATGTTTATGCCTGCACCTGGTTGGAAAATGTTAGCGGAAAGTAATCCGACTAAAATAGCTACAGTCGTAATAATTTCAAAGTAAATAATAGATTTCCCGCCTAATCGCCCAAGCTGCTTCATGTCTCCAGTACCAGCAACACCTACGATTAATGTAGAAATAATAATCGGTACAACAATCATCTTAATAAGATGTAAAAAGATATCCCCTAATGGTTGTAAATATGTCTCAATCTTGGGGTTTCCATAAAAAATTCCACCAACAATGATCCCTAAAATCAAGCCGATTAAAATTTGAGCGGCTAGACTGATTTTAAATTTCTTCTTCAAACCCTTTGTACCCCCTGATATTAAATTTTTAGGACACGCCTTACTTTAATAATACGGAGGACTTATGGAATCCGACAAAATCCGAGAAAATTAATTTAATTTTGTTAAAATGTCTGAATATAGCACTTGTATAAATTTCTTAATATTTACCTTTGCTTTACGATTGTCATGATCTTCAATCTGAGTCATGAGTTGACGAATTTCTTTAAAATCGAAGTAGCGAGGGGCATAGTATTCAAACTCAGAGTTGGTGTAATCGACAACACCTAAGTTTGCGAGATTAATCATGGCAGCTAATATCGTTCTGCGCACACGCTGTTCTATGGCTTTACTTTCCTTTAAAATGTCATCAGGTGTAGCCTTTGTTACAGCAGCGATTTCTTCATAAAGCTCCTTTAATGGAGGGAGGGGGGCAATCTTATGCTGATGAGCAAGTAAAGTTTCGATAATAGCTATAATATCCTCGCTTCCAATCTCACCGACAATACCCATATCATTTAATATAGACTGAATATGGTCTCGTGAAGTTGCTTTATTTGCCTTTTGCTCACTTAATTCAATATTTGTAAGTGATTGACGAATAACTAACAGTGAATTTTTTAGCCGAAATTGTTCTGTAGTTTTTTTCAAAACATTTTCAACCTCAATGCGGTTAATCGGTTTATGAATGAAGAAATCTATTCCTTGCTCATAAGCCTCACCAACCATTTCTTTATTCACAACCTGAGAAATCATTATAAATTGACCCTCAAAGCGATTTTGAATAAGATGTTCGACTGTGGCTATACCATCAAGCTTTGGCATCAGTAAATCGATTAGTACAATCTCTGGCTGGGTCATTAAAATTTGTGGTATGGCATCCTCTCCATTACGAGCTTCGCCAATCACTGTACCTAAGCCACTATCTTCAATAATTTGTTTTAACATGACACGACTTGCGCGATCGTCGTCTACAATAAAATACCTCATTTAAGTCTCTCCCGTTTGAATAGTTTGCGTAGGAATTATGATTTTAAACGTTGTGTATTGATTGTTTGATTCAACGGTTATGGAGCCTTTTAATTTTTCTATTAGTTCAGCAACATGTGAAAGGCCAATGCCAGTAGCTGCGACACCTTCTACATTATATTTTGTGGTAAATCCAGGTTCAAAAATAATAGAAAAATCATTCTGTGAAATTCCCTTTCCATTATCACATATTGTTACTACAGTATTATCCTCTTGTCGTTGAATAGCAATAGAAATGATACCTTGTTCTTCGATAGCCTCCACTGCATTGGCAGTTAAATTATTTAAAAGCGCAAGCAGTGCAATATGTTCCTTTGTTTGAAAATCGAAGTCTATACTTGTTTCAAACTGTATATTCTTCCCAAGTAATTCAGCGTACTTACTATTGCCGTCTTCGATATAATGTAATAATTCTGATAATATAAAAGGCCCGAAGCTTCTCTCACCAACAATCTTTGAAATGCCCGCATAGATGCGTTGTGAATCCTTTTTCACTTCATGAATTTCCTGGGCAATATGAAGAGCTTGCAAGCTTTCCGCTCGATATCCTTGAGCTTTTAATTGCCGATATAATTCAAAACCGCTAGCTGTTATGGTTTCAATATGGTTCATGGATTTTTTTAAATACAGAGTCTCAACATAGAGGTCAGATCCAATATTCAGCATCTCTTGTACACGTTTTTTTTGTTCGGCGATCAATATAGAGCTATAAATACCAACTACAAAAAAGCTTCGTAATAAGGCCACTGCTAATAGGATCAAAAGGTCGTGAAGAAATAAAAATGTATAAGTTTGTACAAAAAATCGGAAAATCTGTTCGGCTAAGTTACTAATGACCTCACTAAAAGCGACGAGTAAACCAAGCTTTAGTGGTTTTTCTCTATATGTTTGAACATCTAAAATTTGTAGGCATATAGCAAACAATACATAAAATAGACCTGCTGGTAAATGGTTAAATATGCTCTCTAATACGGATATATCGTGTAAATAGGAATTAAAAACACGAAAAATGATTGTCACTATACTTGTAGCAAACCCAGCTAAAATAATGGGAGTGGGTTTAATTAATGTGCATAAGAAAAAGATAATGGTGCCTAAACCAAAGCGAAATGTCGTATTGGCAAACGGCATAATTTTAATTTCACTACCAATTGCGGTCAAAACAGCAATCAAAATAACCCAAGTGAGGGAAGTGCGAGCTATATTTCTTTTCGATGGCAATATGACAACCTCCCATAAGCGATATAATAAAAAAATACCACAACCGAGACGGAAGTGGTATTTAACAAGTCATACATACAATTTTGGCAAAAAAAAACGGCTACATTCGTAGTCGGAAATTAAAAACTGGAGGAGGTAGAGGGATTCGAACCCCCGCGCGGTGTTACCCGCCTGTCGGTTTTCAAGACCGATCCCTTCAGCCAGACTTGGGTATACCTCCATGTTATATTACTTTGCTGTCTTTCGACAAAAATAAATTTATCATAACTTAAAACTCAAGTCAATATTTTTTTCGAAAAAATATCATGATGGGAAAAATACATGGGTAATAAATAATTTGTGCATTAAGTTGCAATTTATACAAACAATCAGTATACTAGTTATTGCCGTGCTAGGTGGGAAGGTAGCGGTGTCCTGTAACTCGCAATCCGCTCTAGCGAGACTGAATTCCTTTTTCGAGGCTGTCCGTATTGTTTGGTCTGCCTTCTGCACGTAGTGTTGACGATTGGGTCTTGCGCAATGGATACCCATGAACCATGTCAGGTCCGGAAGGAAGCAGCATTAAGTGGTCATATCCATGTGCCGCGGGGTTGCCTAATCTGAGCTAACGACAGGAGTAACGCTTATGTGCGGCTGTCAAGGAAAGGTGCACGGCATTAAATTGCCAACTCAAAGCATCCGCCTACTATAAGGCGGATGCTTTTTTTATTTTAATTAGTTACTTCATTTTATATATAAGGCAGCAAATGCTATAATAAGACTATTCTATTTAATGGAGAAGGAGAGAGAAAAATAGTGACGTATCAAGCATTTTACCGTGTGTATCGTCCGCAATCTTTTCGAGAGATGTCCGGTCAAGCGCATGTCAAAAGAACGCTACAAAATGCTCTCCTAGCGAATAAAACGACGCATGCTTACCTTTTTTCTGGGCCACGTGGTACAGGGAAGACAAGTACAGCTAAAATTTTTGCAAAAGCTTTAAATTGTGAACATGCGCCTGCAAAAGAGCCTTGTAACGAATGTGCTACATGTATAAGTATTACGGACGGTTCGCATCCTGATGTCATTGAATTTGACGCAGCTTCAAATTCACGTGTTGAAGAGATTAGAGATATTATAGAAAAAGTTCGTTTTGCTCCTGCAAGCAGCAGATACAAGGTGTACATTATTGATGAAGTGCATATGCTCTCTACAAGTGCTTTTAACGCTCTTTTGAAAACTTTAGAAGAGCCGCCTCCTCATGCAGTATTTATTTTAGCAACAACAGAGCCTCATAAATTGCCTGCAACAATTATTTCTCGTTGTCAGCGCTTTGATTTCAAACGACTTTCTACCAATGATATTATTGAACGTATGAAAGTTGTCTTAGAAGATATTGAGCTGCCGTATGAGGAGCAAGGCTTAAAGGTAATAGCGCAATCTGCTGCTGGGGGAATGCGTGATGCTTTAAGTTTATTGGACCAAGTAGTATCTTTCAGCGGAGAGAAGCTAAAGCTTGAGGATACATTACTAGTTACAGGTTCAATAAGTCAGGATGTTTTTTATGATTTAGCCGAGGCACTCAAAGCGAAAGATGTTGCACAAATGCTTGCGCTATTAGAACAACTAATTGTTGATGGTAAAGATCCACTGCGTCTTTCAGAAGATTTAATTACATTTTTCCGTGATTTATTATTACTTCAAACAAGTGATGATTTAGCTGAATTATTAGAGCTCGTGTCTCCTGAAGAACGTGTATTATCCTTGGCGCATGAATTTGCACCGAATATGCTTTATGGCTATATCGATATACTTGCGAAAACTCAGCAAGAAATGCGCTTTTCCCACCATACGAAAATCTATTTAGAAACGGCATTACTTAAAATGGTACAGTTTTCGGGAGGGAGCACTAATCAAGCGGTAACTACAACGAGCGATACGGCTATTAACCCTGAACTCGCTCAAAAAATTGTAGCGCTTGAACAGATGGTTCAACAATTATCTGTACAATTACAATCAGGGGCTTCTGTGCAAGCATCGCAAACACCAAAAGAGCAAAGACCACGTGCTAAAAATCCAAACGGCTATAAGGCTCCGACCGGTCGTATCCAAGAGGTACTAAAAGACGCTACAAAGCAAGATGTTCAACGTATAAAATCGGTTTGGGCACAAGCACTAAATCAATTGCAAAAATCTCAATCTGCGCTTTTAGCTGAAGCTGAACCAGTTGCGGCATCTTCAAGTGCTTTTGTGTTAAAATTCAAGTATGATATTCATTGTCAGATGGTTGCAGATAATCAGTCTTTAAAGGGCCACTTTACACAGTTAATTGCCGGACAAACTGGTACAATGTACGAAATGCTTTGTATACCAGAGGAATCTTGGTTAAAAATGCGTGAAGAGTTTATCCGTGATCATAGTATGCAGCACAAAAAAACTTCAGCTGCATCAGAGAATGGTGAGGAATTATTAGAACCACCACCGGCAGAAATGTCGGATGAGCCATTTATCGATGATGCTCAGCCACTTGCTTCACAGGACCCACTTGTGACAGAGGCTGAAAATCTCTTTGGTAAAGATTTTGTTGAAATTATGGAAGATTAAATTTTAGGAGGAAAACATGTATGCGCGGAATGGGAAATATGCAAGGTATGATGAAAAAAATGCAAAAAATGCAAAAGGAAATGATGGAGGCTCAAGAGGCTCTAAATGCAGAGCAATTTGAAGGTGTTGCAGGTGGCGGCATGGTAAAAGTAACTGTGTCTGGTCAACGTGAAGTTGTGTCAGTAAATCTTGATGAATCTGTAGTAGATCCAGAGGATATTGAAATGCTACAAGACTTAATCGTTATTGCTACTAATGAGGCATTAAAAAAGGTAGAAGAAAAAACGAACTCAACGATGGGTAAATTTACTCAAGGCTTAAACCTTCCATTCTAGGAGGTATTCATATGTACTACCCAGAACCAATATCAAAATTGATCGATAGTTTTATGAAATTGCCAGGTATCGGGCCAAAAACTGCGGCTCGTCTGGCGTTTTTTGTGTTATCAATGAAGGAAGAAGATGTCTTATCTTTTTCTAAAGCATTAGTTGATGCTAAACGAAATTTAAGCTACTGTTCCGTTTGTGGCAATATTACGGATGTAGACCCATGTCACATATGTACAGACAAACAACGAGATCATTCGATTATTTGTGTTGTTCAAGATACAAAAGATGTGATTGCGATGGAAAAAATGCGTGACTATAATGGCATGTACCATGTGCTACAAGGTGCGATATCACCGATGGATGGTATTGGTCCAGAGGATATTAATGTCGCTTCCTTGTTGGTCCGGTTGCACGATGAAAGTGTCCAAGAGCTTATTCTAGCTACGAATTCAACTATTGAAGGCGAGGCAACAGCTATGTATATATCTCGCCTTGTCAAACCATCAGGTATTCGTGCGACCCGCATTGCGCACGGATTACCAGTAGGTGGGGATTTAGAATATGCTGATGAGGTAACGTTATCTAAGGCGATGGAAGGTCGACGTGAGCTGTGAGTGAGGGATTAATATGTTCTTCCGTAGTAAAGGAAAGCTAAAAAAAGAGTTCGATGATAGGCTTGTAAATCTTATAAAAGAAACAAAAGAGGATTTACAACAGGCTAAGATAATAGAAGAATTAATGGACGACTATGATCTAGGGGCGATCGCTCAACGAAAAGCGGCAGAAAGCATTCATTTTTATTTATTTAAAGAAGCTAGAATTCGCAGAGTGTTAATTAAATAGTTCTATTGGCCATTCATAGAAGCAATACAGGAAACATAAACTTTCATAATTATTTTTTTGAGGGGGTAACCATATGTCTTGGTTAGTAATTATGAGTATTTGTGTTCCTGTAGGGCTTCTTTTTCTTTATGTCATAATAAGACATGCTAAGCTTGGCAAAATCTTAGAAGGATTATCTGTTTTTTGGTTTCGATTTGCATTTGCCTTCCTATTATTATTTATGATTCATTTAGGTATCGGTTATATAGGATATAATGTGCCGATTAATCTTTTCTCTGTCTTAACAATTGCCGTTTTAGGTATTCCAGGGGTTCTAGGAATAACAGCTTTAATATTTATTTTATAAAATGCTTGCAATATAATAATATTATGGTATAGTTATAGAAGTCGCCAATACAACTGGTTGAAACGAAAATAAATTAAAAAATTTATGTTGACACAGTGTATGAGACATGATATTATATAAGAGTTGCTGTTGAAAAACAACAACAAACAACATGAACCTTGAAAACTGAACAAGCAAAACGTAATCAATAAAGTTTTAAGTAACTAGCCTAGCTAGTGAACGAAACAAAATTTTGGACATCAAAATTGATGCCAGCAAAACAATTTGAGCTAATCAAATTTCTTTTATGGAGAGTTTGATCCTGGCTCAGGACGAACGCTGGCGGCGTGCCTAATACATGCAAGTCGAGCGAACAGAGAAGGAGCTTGCTCCTTCGACGTTAGCGGCGGACGGGTGAGTAACACGTGGGCAACCTACCTTATAGTTTGGGATAACTCCGGGAAACCGGGGCTAATACCGAATAATCTGTTTCACCTCATGGTGAAACACTGAAAGACGGTTTCGGCTGTCGCTATAGGATGGGCCCGCGGCGCATTAGCTAGTTGGTGAGGTAACGGCTCACCAAGGCGACGATGCGTAGCCGACCTGAGAGGGTGATCGGCCACACTGGGACTGAGACACGGCCCAGACTCCTACGGGAGGCAGCAGTAGGGAATCTTCCACAATGGGCGAAAGCCTGATGGAGCAACGCCGCGTGAGTGAAGAAGGATTTCGGTTCGTAAAACTCTGTTGTAAGGGAAGAACAAGTACAGTAGTAACTGGCTGTACCTTGACGGTACCTTATTAGAAAGCCACGGCTAACTACGTGCCAGCAGCCGCGGTAATACGTAGGTGGCAAGCGTTGTCCGGAATTATTGGGCGTAAAGCGCGCGCAGGTGGTTTCTTAAGTCTGATGTGAAAGCCCACGGCTCAACCGTGGAGGGTCATTGGAAACTGGGAGACTTGAGTGCAGAAGAGGATAGTGGAATTCCAAGTGTAGCGGTGAAATGCGTAGAGATTTGGAGGAACACCAGTGGCGAAGGCGACTATCTGGTCTGTAACTGACACTGAGGCGCGAAAGCGTGGGGAGCAAACAGGATTAGATACCCTGGTAGTCCACGCCGTAAACGATGAGTGCTAAGTGTTAGGGGGTTTCCGCCCCTTAGTGCTGCAGCTAACGCATTAAGCACTCCGCCTGGGGAGTACGGTCGCAAGACTGAAACTCAAAGGAATTGACGGGGGCCCGCACAAGCGGTGGAGCATGTGGTTTAATTCGAAGCAACGCGAAGAACCTTACCAGGTCTTGACATCCCGTTGACCACTGTAGAGATATAGTTTCCCCTTCGGGGGCAACGGTGACAGGTGGTGCATGGTTGTCGTCAGCTCGTGTCGTGAGATGTTGGGTTAAGTCCCGCAACGAGCGCAACCCTTGATCTTAGTTGCCATCATTTAGTTGGGCACTCTAAGGTGACTGCCGGTGACAAACCGGAGGAAGGTGGGGATGACGTCAAATCATCATGCCCCTTATGACCTGGGCTACACACGTGCTACAATGGACGATACAAACGGTTGCCAACTCGCGAGAGGGAGCTAATCCGATAAAGTCGTTCTCAGTTCGGATTGTAGGCTGCAACTCGCCTACATGAAGCCGGAATCGCTAGTAATCGCGGATCAGCATGCCGCGGTGAATACGTTCCCGGGCCTTGTACACACCGCCCGTCACACCACGAGAGTTTGTAACACCCGAAGTCGGTGAGGTAACCTTTTGGAGCCAGCCGCCGAAGGTGGGATAGATGATTGGGGTGAAGTCGTAACAAGGTAGCCGTATCGGAAGGTGCGGCTGGATCACCTCCTTTCTAAGGATATTTTCGGAATACAAACCTTGGGTTTGTAAGATTACGTTTTGCGTTCAGTTTTGAAGGTTCATTCTTCTGAATGAAATACTTCAAAACTTGTTCTTTGAAAACTGGATAAAACGACATTGAAATAGTAACAAACACATTTATTTTTTTAAGTTTTTTATAGGCTTAATAACATTAAAAGGTTTCAAGACACGAGCAGTTAAATGCGATGTGTATTGGAAGCTGATAGGTTAAGTTATTAAGGGCGCACGGCGAATGCCTTGGCACTAGGAGCCGAAGAAGGACGGCACTAACACCGATATGCTTCGGGGAGCTGTAAGTGAGCTTTGATCCGGAGATTTCCGAATGGGGGAACCCACTACGTTTAATCGCGTAGTATCTTGACGTGAATACATAGCGTCTTGAAGGCAGACCCAGGGAACTGAAACATCTAAGTACCTGGAGGAAGAGAAAGAAAAATCGATTCCCTGAGTAGCGGCGAGCGAAACGGGAAGAGCCCAAACCAAGAGGCTTGCCTCTTGGGGTTGTAGGACACTCAATACGGAGTTACAAAAGAGCGAGTTAGATGAAGCGACTTGGAAAGGTCCGCCAGAGCAGGTAAAAGCCCTGTAGTCGAAAGTTCGTTCCCTCCTGAGTGGATCCTGAGTACGGCGGAACACGTGAAATTCCGTCGGAATCCGGGAGGACCATCTCCCAAGGCTAAATACTACCTAGTGACCGATAGTGAACCAGTACCGTGAGGGAAAGGTGAAAAGCACCCCGGAAGGGGAGTGAAAGAGATCCTGAAACCGTGTGCCTACAAGTAGTTAGAGCCCGTTAATGGGTGATAGCGTGCCTTTTGTAGAATGAACCGGCGAGTTACGATTACGTGCGAGGTTAAGCTTTAGAAGGCGGAGCCGCAGCGAAAGCGAGTCTGAATAGGGCGAAATAGTACGTGGTCGTAGACCCGAAACCAGGTGATCTACCCATGTCCAGGGTGAAGGTAAGGTAACACTTACTGGAGGCCCGAACCCACGCACGTTGAAAAGTGCGGGGATGAGGTGTGGGTAGCGGAGAAATTCCAATCGAACTTGGAGATAGCTGGTTCTCTCCGAAATAGCTTTAGGGCTAGCCTCGTGATGAGAATACTGGAGGTAGAGCACTGTTTGGACTAGGGGGCCATCCCGGTTTACCGAATTCAGACAAACTCCGAATGCCAGATATTTATACACGGGAGTCAGACTGCGAGTGATAAGATCCGTAGTCAAAAGGGAAACAGCCCAGACCACCAGCTAAGGTCCCAAAGTAATCGTTAAGTGGAAAAGGATGTGGCGTTGCACAGACAACCAGGATGTTGGCTTAGAAGCAGCCATCATTTAAAGAGTGCGTAATAGCTCACTGGTCGAGTGACGCTGCGCCGAAAATGTATCGGGGCTAAACGATTCACCGAAGCTGTGGATTGACATCTACGATGTCAGTGGTAGGAGAGCGTTCTAAGTGCGTTGAAGTCAGACCGGAAGGACTGGTGGAGCGCTTAGAAGTGAGAATGCCGGTATGAGTAGCGAAAGACGGGTGAGAATCCCGTCCACCGTATGACTAAGGTTTCCTGAGGAAGGCTCGTCCGCTCAGGGTTAGTCGGGACCTAAGCCGAGGCCGATAGGCGTAGGCGATGGACAACAGGTTGATATTCCTGTACCACCTCCTCACCGTTTGAGAAATGGGGGGACGCAGTAGGATAGGGCAAGCGCGCTGTTGGTTATGCGCGTCCAAGCAGTAAGGCGTGTGTGTAGGCAAATCCGCACACTGTAACGTTGAGCTGTGATGGCGAGTCCGTATGGACGAAGTTCCTGATTTCACACTGCCAAGAAAAGCCTCTATCGAGGTGAGAGGTGCCCGTACCGCAAACCGACACAGGTAGTCGAGGAGAGAATCCTAAGGTGTGCGAGAGAACTCTCGTTAAGGAACTCGGCAAAATGACCCCGTAACTTCGGGAGAAGGGGTGCTCTTGAGCGTGCAAGCGCATGAGAGCCGCAGTGAATAGGCCCAGGCGACTGTTTAGCAAAAACACAGGTCTCTGCAAAACCGTAAGGTGACGTATAGGGGCTGACGCCTGCCCGGTGCTGGAAGGTTAAGAGGAGTGGTTAGCGCAAGCGAAGCTGCGAATTGAAGCCCCAGTAAACGGCGGCCGTAACTATAACGGTCCTAAGGTAGCGAAATTCCTTGTCGGGTAAGTTCCGACCCGCACGAAAGGCGTAACGATCTGGGCACTGTCTCAACGAGAGACTCGGTGAAATTATAGTACCTGTGAAGATGCAGGTTACCCGCGACAGGACGGAAAGACCCCGTGGAGCTTTACTGTAGCCTGATATTGAATTTTGGTACAACTTGTACAGGATAGGTAGGAGCCAGAGATCTCGGAGCGCCAGCTTCGAAGGAGGCGTCGGTGGGATACTACCCTGGTTGTATTGAAATTCTAACCCATGCCCCTTAGCGGGGCAGGAGACAGTGTCAGGCGGACAGTTTGACTGGGGCGGTCGCCTCCTAAAAGGTAACGGAGGCGCCCAAAGGTTCCCTCAGAATGGTTGGAAATCATTCGTAGAGTGTAAAGGCACAAGGGAGCTTGACTGCGAGACCTACAAGTCGAGCAGGGTCGAAAGACGGGCTTAGTGATCCGGTGGTTCCGCATGGAAGGGCCATCGCTCAACGGATAAAAGCTACCCCGGGGATAACAGGCTTATCTCCCCCAAGAGTCCACATCGACGGGGAGGTTTGGCACCTCGATGTCGGCTCATCGCATCCTGGGGCTGTAGTCGGTCCCAAGGGTTGGGCTGTTCGCCCATTAAAGCGGTACGCGAGCTGGGTTCAGAACGTCGTGAGACAGTTCGGTCCCTATCCGTCGTGGGCGTAGGAAATTTGAGAGGAGCTGTCCTTAGTACGAGAGGACCGGGATGGACACACCGCTGGTGTACCAGTTGTCTTGCCAAAGGCATCGCTGGGTAGCTATGTGTGGACGGGATAAGTGCTGAAAGCATCTAAGCATGAAGCCCCCCTCAAGATGAGATTTCCCATTACGCAAGTAAGTAAGATCCCTCAAAGACGATGAGGTAGATAGGTTCGAGGTGGAAGTGTGGTGACACATGGAGCTGACGAATACTAATCGATCGAGGACTTAACCAAAAAAGTTTGAAACCTTCAATGAACCGTTTATCCAGTTTTGAAAGAATAATTTCTTTTATGAAGGGTTTCAAGATACGAGTAGTTCGAGGAAGCAATAGAGAGAGGGAAGGAGCGTACTCAAGTACGTGACTGACTGAACGACAGAAGCTGACGAAGAAATGCTATGTATATTGAAAGCCGAAAATAGTCTAGTGATGATGGCAAAGAGGTCACACCCGTTCCCATACCGAACACGGAAGTTAAGCTCTTTAGCGCCGATGGTAGTTGGGGGCTTCCCCCTGTGAGAGTAGGACGTCGCTAGGCAATTGAAACCGCTGAGATATATCTCGGCGGTTTTTATTTTTGTCTGTCTTTGTAAGCATCAAAAATGGTAAAATATAATGGTAAAGATTGGACAAATGGGATGAAATACAGTGGCTACAGGACTATATACGAGTGACGCAATTTATATACAGAGAGAAAAGGTAGAGAGCTTTATTCAAAATAGAGAAAAGTGGGCTGTTTTAATACCAGGTTATTTGCATCATGAGTTGCTAAATGCAAATAATATGATTTGGGTTTTTCAAGGTGACTTCGGCATCATTCAAAAGGCTGTGAAGGTGGAGCTTCAATTGAAATCTTCAGAACCACATCAAGTCTTATTTGATTTAGTTGGCCTATCGGATCCGATAAATGGTGATGGGTCATTTGAAATTAAGCATCAAGATGAATCACTCCTACTTACTGGTAGCTTAACTATGAAGGCTAGTGGCTTTTTAGCAGGAATGATGAATCCCGTATTAGAAAAGTTTGTTCCACAATTGGTGGAGCAACTTGTTAGTCAAATGGCTTTGACGGTAGCAAAAGATTAATAGTTTCATTTATAAAGGGTGGAGAACCGACTATTGCAGAAGGAGGCAATGGTCGGTTTTTATAATAGTAAGGCATTTTATTGAAAAATTATAACTTTTCCTATAAATATAGAGCAGCTTACTGAGGGATGACTTTTTTATCGCGTTATAATCTCGTATAATTAGGTGAGAATATAACGAAAATAGGTGTTTGTTTTGCAAAAGAAAAAGCCCATTATCGAGGGATTAGAACGTTTTCGACAACAACAAAATATTTCTTTTCATGTCCCTGGCCATAAGCATGGCGAACTGTCTCACCTTCCGCAAGCATTTAAGGATGTTATGCGTTATGATGTAACTGAATTATCAGGACTGGATGATTTGCATTATCCTGAGGAAATGATCTTAGAAGCAGAACATTTATTAGCGGATACATATGGAGCGATGAAAAGTTTCTTTTTGGTAGGTGGCTCTACCGTTGGAAATTTAGCAATGATTTACGCTACTTGTCAAAAAGGCGATACCATTATTGTTCAAAGGAATGCGCATAAGTCTATATTTCATGCCATTGAACTTGTTGGAGCCAAGCCTATTTTCGTGTCACCGATATGGGATGAACGAACATTAACGGCAACACATGTTACGTTTCAGGATTTAAAGGAAGCTGTAGAAAATTATTCAGAGGCGAAAGCGGTTGTTTTAACATATCCTACTTATTATGGGGTAACCTCTAGTGAAATACAGCAACAAATTGCTTATTGCCATGAAAAGGGGATCCCTGTATTGGTGGATGAAGCACATGGCGCTCACTTTCATGCATGTTCATTATTTCAACCATCAGCTTTGTCTCTTGGGGCAGATGTTGTTGTACAATCAGCGCATAAAACTCTACCTGCGATGACGATGGCATCCTTTATGCATGTGAGATCGGAGTTAATAGAAGCTGACAAAATCCATCACTATTTACGTATGCTACAATCTAGTAGCCCATCTTATGTGCTATTAGCTTCATTAGATGATGCTCGTTATTATGTACAGACATATATGGAGAGTGATGGGGCATATATAATAGAAAAAAGGAATCAATGGGTTGAAGCATTACGATCAATTGGCTCTTTGGAAGTTATTGAAGTAGATGACCCTCTCAAATTACTTTTACGTGTCAAAGGTTATAGTGGCTTTCAATTACAGGAGGCGCTAGAGGCAGTGCATGTCTATGGGGAGTTAGCTGATAGGAATCAAGTTTTATTCATATTACCATTACTCAAGCAAGGACATACCTATCCGTTTGCTGAAATAAGAGTCCGAATAAAGGAAGCTGTGACATTGCTATTAGAAACAGCAAAAACTGATAGCAGCCAGGCTTCTCAAGCAGCTTATAAGTTTGTTCAGATAACTGAGCCTATTTATACTTTCAATGAGATTGCATCTTTAAATAAAGAATGGTTACCATATATGCGAACAATGGGACGAATATCAGCAAGTATGATTATTCCTTATCCACCCGGCATTCCATTACTAGTGCCAGGAGAAAGAATAACAGTAGCAAAACTAAGTCAATTAGAAGAATTACTAGCAGCAGGTGCAACATTTCAAGGAAATCATCGTTTAACAGAAAAATTGATTCAGGTCATTAAATAGTTGGAGGCAATTAACAGCATGAAAAGCAATTTATTTATAACATTTGAAGGTCCAGAAGGAGCAGGGAAAACAACAGTCATTCAAAAGATTGCAGAGCGGTTAGCAGAAATAAATATTGATGTTCTAGCAACAAGAGAACCTGGTGGAATTGAAATTGCAGAAAAAATAAGAACGATTATTTTAAATCCTGCACATACAGCAATGGATGAACGAACTGAAGCATTGTTATATGCCGCAGCAAGAAGCCAGCATTATTTTGAAAAGGTTCAACCTGCTTTAGATGCTGGGAAGTTGGTAATATGTGATCGTTTTATCGATTCATCTTTAGCCTATCAAGGTTATGCAAGAGGTATAGGTATTGATGAGGTGCTTTCCATTAATGAATTCGCTATCGGAAAGAAATTACCTGATATGACGATATTATTTGATATTGCACCAGAAGTAGGGTTAGCACGTATTTATGCAACGGGAAATCGCGAAGTAAATCGTTTAGATGTTGAAAGTTTACCGTTTCATCAAAAGGTGCATGAAGGGTATTTACTACTAGTTGAGCGTTATCCAGAACGTATACGTATTGTGAATGCTGACCAAGATATTGATAGCGTTGTTGAAGATGTATGGTCATTATTATTGGACGCAATACAGTAAATACATGAAGTTGTCTATAACAATGTGATATAATGATACTATCCATTATTTTATCTTCAATTAGATTATTAATAGTGGGAGTATTAAAAGTTTAGGAATAATATTGAAACCTATTTAGGTTAATTTTATAAAAGGGGTGAGTGCGAATGAAGTTAGTCGTAGCTGTAGTGCAGGATCAGGATAGCAGCCGCTTATCAAATGCTTTAACGAAAAATCAGTTTCGCGCAACTAAATTAGCGAGCACAGGAGGATTTTTACGTTCAGGAAATACGACGTTTCTTATAGGAACTGAAGACTCTCTCATACCCAAACTTTTAGATATTATTCGGGATAATTGTCGTGCTCGGGAGCAGATGGTTGCGCCAGTTTCTCCACTAGGGGGAAATGCTGATTCCTATATTCCTTATCCTGTAGAGGTTGAGGTAGGAGGAGCCACTGTCTTTGTTTTACCAATTGAACAATTCCATCATTTTTAAAAAAGAGCCTCCTCATAAACATTAGGGTTCACTGTTTGAAAGGCAGAATCATGACTAGGATTTAGCCTATTGTTATCCTAAAGCAATCATGCTGAGGAGAAATAGATAAAGATCGTGGGGGCGAAACAAGCTTGAAAATTAATCAAGATATACGCGTCGGGTTAAATACAAATCGTAAAGAGCCACTACAAAATAATAATCAAAATAACCGATTTGGGGATATGGTCGTCAAGCAAGGAACAAAGTTGCAAACTGAGCAATTGACAAGGTTGTTAGGGGATATATCTACTGCAGGTGACCGAGTTGCGAGATCGCGTAATTTACGAGAACTTGCTAGGTTTAAAATGCTAGTTAAACGATTTCTACAAGAGACAGTAGAACATGGTATGGAATTAAAGCAATCTCATACTTGGAATCGTTTTGGTGAAGGAAGACGTTTAAAAATCATTGATACTATTGATACACGTCTGGTTGAACTTGCGCAAGATCTTTTAGACGAAGAGAAAGAAGCGATTGACCTCCTTGATAAAATCGGTGAGATTAAAGGCTTACTAATTAACTTATATATGTAAAACCCGTGTCTCATTCTCCTATAGGCGCGGGCTTTTTTCGAATATTTACCTTCATTCAATAGTAGACCCATGATCAATTGAAAACCAATAGCGTTTAAATACTTATCATTTCATTTTTGAATCAAGAATATCTGTTAATAAAGAACGCTGTGATTATCTTCCCAAATGTGTGAGGTGACAGTGGCAATTTTACGCAAAACGCAATCGCCAATAAAGAACTACTGCAATGTTTCTATGGAAAGTTAAGAGTGGAACAGTCCCATCTTTACAATAGAAACAGGAAGGAATTTTAAATATATGGCCAAGAATGTTGAAGAGCTATTCGCGCTACAACCAGTTGTAATGAAGCAACTTCAAACGATTTTTGACAAAAATAGATTAGCACATGCGTACATTTTTGACGGTGAAAAAGGGACAGGCAAAGCAGATATTATGCATTTTTTTGTCAAACTAATGCTATGTGAGCACCCAAATGAAAATGTTCCATGTGAAACATGTCGAAATTGCAGACGTGTGGATTCGGGAAATCATCCAAATATTCATCAAATTTATCCAGAGGGTCAATTTATTAAGATTGATCAAATGCGTGAATTAATTGGTGAAATGAAAATGATGGGCGTAGAAGAGGGACGCAAAATCTATGTTCTTCATCATGCAGATCGTCTCAACACTGCTTCTGCCAATATGATACTTAAATTTTTAGAGGAGCCGGATGGTGAGGTTACTGCTATTTTATTAACAGAGCAAATGCAATCGATACTACCAACGATCCGCTCGCGTTGCCAACACATAAAATTCCAAAAAATGCCCCGTCATGTTTTATTACAGCATTTACAGGAAAATAATATTTCGCATTCGATGGCTTCAACCGTAAGTATGATGACGAACGAGCTCGAAATGGCGATATTTTTAGCAAGTGATGAGCAGTTTGCACTTGCTCGAAAAACAGTGTTAAAATTAGTAGAAGCTATTCGGCAAAATGTACATGAGGCCATGCTTATTGTGCACGAGGAGTGGCTACCACACTTTAAAGAAAAAAGCGAAATAGAGCAAGCAATGGATTTACTACTATTTGCTTACCGTGATATAGTGTCAATAAAAGCTAATCCCGAGGCAGCTTGTACTTATCCAGACATGTTACCACTATTCAAAGAAGTCGCGTTATATTCCACTTATGAGCAATTGTCTAAGCAAATGGAATCTATTTTACAGGCGCGTGCATCTTTACAGCGTAACATGAATAGGACGTTATTGATGGAGCAGTTAATGCTAAATCTGCAGGAGGGATATACATTTGTATAATGTAGTAGGAGTCCGCTTTAAAAAAGCGGGTAAAATATATTATTTTGATCCAGCATCATTTCTATTAGAAGATAGTCAATATGTTATTGTTGAGACAGCGCGCGGCGTCGAATATGGTAAAGTGGTTGTCCCTCAAAAAGTAGTAGGTGATAATGATGTTGTATTACCACTTAAACAAGTACTTCGACCGGCGGATGATCGTGATCGTATACAAGTAGAAGAAAACGCTGCTGAGTCAAAACGAGCATTTGAACTTGCGAGTACTAAAATTATAGAACATAATCTAGAAATGAAGCTTGTAGATGTTGAGTATACATTTGATCGTAATAAAATCATTTTTTATTTTACAGCTGAAGGACGAGTTGACTTCAGGGATCTTGTAAAAGATTTAGCTTCGGTATTTAGAACACGTATCGAACTTCGCCAAATCGGTGTTCGTGATGAAGCAAAATTATTAGGAGGCATTGGGCCTTGTGGTCGTATGCTATGTTGCTCTACATTTTTAGGAGATTTTGAGCCAGTTTCTATAAAAATGGCTAAAGATCAAAACTTATCTTTAAATCCTTCAAAAATATCAGGACTTTGCGGACGTTTAATGTGTTGCTTAAAGTATGAGAATGATGAGTATGAAGAGGCAAAAGAAGGTATGCCAGATTTAGGTGAAGTAGCTATGACACCAGATGGCCGCGGTAAAGTTGTAGGTTTAAATGTGCTGGAAAGACTTATTCAAGTATATTTACAAGAGCAGGAGCGCACAGTTGAGTATACACTAGAAGAACTGCTAGCATGCGAAAAAAATCTTATATAAGATAGAGAATTTAACGAGGTGGCTTGGGTGAAGGACCGTAATTTCTTAGATACCGTTATGGAGTTCGAACAACAGCTCGAAGCAATGCAGGAGCAATTTAGTGCATTGAAACAATTTGTAGCGTTAATGATGGAAGAGCATAAGGCACTCGAAACAGAAAATCATCATCTTCGCACACGTCTAGAAGAACTACTTTCAAATACACACTCCGTACAAGCTGCTGAAGTAAAGAAAGAGAGTCCGCTAGATATAGGTGAAGGCTATGATAACCTAGCTCGTCTATACCAGGAAGGTTTCCATGTTTGTCATGTTCATTTTGGAAGCTCTCGAAAAGGTGAAGATTGTCTGTTTTGTCTATCATTTTTAAATAAACAAAATGTATAATAGAAGGCTGATTCCCACCATGGTGGTATCAGTCTTTTCTTTTGTAGCATAGGAGGAATTAGCATGGAAAAATGGCTAAAAGGTGATGAACGTCTAGACTATTTATTGGCTGAGAATTTACGTATTATTCAAAGTCCATCTGTCTTTTCATTCTCATTGGATGCGGTATTGCTTTCAAAGTTTGTCAATATTCCCTCTCATAAAGGAAGTATTGTAGATTTATGCTCGGGAAATGGTGTAATCCCTCTCTTTTTAAGTGCACGAACGAAGGGGCAAATAACAGGAGTTGAGCTTCAACCACGCTTGCTAGATATGGCAGAGAGAAGTGTTCGCTATAACCAATTAGAAAATCAAATTCAAATGATTCTTGGAGATGTAAAAGAAATACCGAAACAACTGGGCATTGAAAAATATGATGTTGTTACGTGCAATCCCCCTTATTTTTTAGCGCATGAAGCTAGTGATAAAAATCTTAGTGAGCATCATGCTATTGCACGACATGAACTCTATTTAACATTAGAAGAGGCCATTCAATCAGCAAGCAAATTATTAAAGCAAGGTGGGAAAGCAGCATTTGTACATCGACCAGGTCGATTATTAGATATAGTTACGGCAATGCGTGCAAATCGTTTAGAGCCAAAACGAATGCAGCTTATTTATCCGAAAGAAGGAAAAGAGGCCAATACATTATTAATAGAAGGAATAAAGGATGGGAAGCCTGATTTAAAAATATTACCACCATTGTATGTCTATAATGAGAATAATGAATACACAGCAGAAGTGAGAGAGATTCTTTATGGAAAAGAGCAATAGTCACTATTTTTACGTGCTAGAGTGTGCGGATCAATCACTTTACGCAGGCTATACAAATAATTTAGAAAAGCGTGTAGCTGTACATAATGCTGGCAAAGGGGCAAAATATACAAGAGCTAGAGGGCCAGTAAAGTGTATTTATAAGGAAGAATTTGAAACAAAGGAAGAGGCAATGCGCGCAGAATATGCTTTTAAGCAACTAACAAGAACTCAAAAAATAATGTATATAAGGAGGGGTGAATCGTGAAATCACAAAAAAGTACAATACACGATCAGACAGGCTGTTTATATCTTGTAGGGACACCTATCGGAAATCTAGAGGATATTAGTGTACGGGCGCTCCGTATTTTAAAAGAAGCTGATATTATTGCAGCAGAGGATACTAGAAATACAAAGAAATTATGTAACTACTTTGAAATTGACACACCTTTAATGAGTTACCATGAACATAATCTAGCTGTAGGTGGAGAAAAATTATTAACTTTTCTACAGGAAGGGAAGACCATCGCATTAGTGAGTGATGCAGGTTTACCTTGTATTTCTGATCCTGGTGCAGATATAGTTGAAAAAGCAATTGCTCAAAACTTTCCGGTTGTGCCTATACCAGGTCCAAATGCAGCAATAACTGCATTAATCGCTTCAGGATTAACACCTCAGCCATTTTTCTTTTATGGTTTTTTAAATCGTGGAAAAAAAGATCGTCGCCAACAATTAGAACAATTAAAAAAACGACAAGAAACGATTTTATTATATGAAGCACCTCATCGCTTAAAGGAAACATTAAAAGATATGGAAGCTATTCTCGGAAATCGTCGTATTGTTTTAGCACGAGAGCTGACTAAAAAATTTGAGGAATTTTTGCGTGGCACCCTAGCAGAAGCTATAGAATGGTCACAAACAGAAGAAATACGTGGTGAATTTTGTATAGTCCTTGAGGGGAATCAGGAAGTTGAAGTGGAAGATTCTGAAAAGGCTTATTGGCATACACTGTCTATTATCGAGCACGTGGATTATATCCTTCAACAAAACGATGTAAGTTCTAAAGAAGCCATTAAAGAAGTAGCCAAGGAACGACAACTAGCGAAGAGAGATGTCTATAACGAATATCATAATCAATGACGATTAAGAGTTACCTTAGGGTAGCTCTTAATTTTTTGGATTGAATACAAATGTAAATAATAGTAACCTTACATATAAAGGTCTGACATGGACATTATAAGGGGTTCACAATTTGGGTATAGTAGATAGTATACGTTTATATTAAAAACACCTAAATCACTGTCTTGATTTAGGTGTGTAAGCATTATTTTTTTAAGTTTGATTGAATTTCTTTTACTAACATTTCAGCGCCTTCTGGACTTAAAATTAATTTGCCTCCAACTAGACGGAAGTTATCATCTGAAACTTCGCCAGTAACAGCACATGTCATATTAGGCATATATTTTTTTAAGATGATTTTATCATCATCCACATAGATTTCTAAAGCATCCTTTTCAGCGATACCTAGTGTACGGCGTAATTCGATAGGTATTACTACACGACCTAACTCATCGACTTTACGAACAATTCCTGTTGATTTCATAATAGTTTTCCTCCTAATTTATAAAAGTTATATTGGCATTTCGTCAAATTTCGACATCATTTCTTTGTCTGATAGTTATCATACCAAGTAATGCCATAAACGTCAATTAATTAATGCACTAATATTATGGTTTTTTAAAAATTTTTTTGAGAAGAATGCTGTTTTTTCTGTTTTTTTAAAAGGTTTTTAATAAATATTTTTGATTATAGTATAAAAGGTTCTTATTTAAGTCAGTAAATGGATTAAATATATTATTCGACAATTTTCGCAAATAATAAACTTTCATTGAAACGAATTTCGGACTTCGTTAGAATAGAAAGTATATTGTAAAACAATGGAGGCAGTTCTTGTGAGTGAACAAAAGAAAACATTCTATATAACAACACCCATTTACTATCCAAGTGGGAAGTTTCATATTGGTACGGCATATACAACAGTTGCATCAGATGCGATAGCACGTTATAAACGTTTACGTGGTTATGATGTTCGTTTTTTGACAGGTATGGACGAGCATGGACAAAAAATTCAAGAGAAGGCAGCAGAAGCGGGCAAACATCCTCAGGATTATGTCAATGAAATTGCAGAGGCTGCGAAAAAGCTTTGGGCGTTAATGGATATTTCTTACGATGATTTTATTCAAACAACGCAAGAACGACATACAAAAGCTGTCGAAAAGATTTTCCAAAAGTTTTTAGATAATGGAGATATATATAAAGGTGAGTATGAAGGCTGGTATTGTACGCCTTGTGAATCATTCTTTACAGAGACTCAACTAGTTGATGGCAATTGTCCAGACTGTGGTCGCCCCGTCCATAAAGTAAAAGAGGAATCGTACTTCTTTAATATGAAGAAATACGCGGATCGTTTATTATCTTATTATGAGGAAAACCTTGGGTTTATTGAACCGGAGTCTCGAAAAAATGAAATGATTAATAACTTTATTAAACCGGGGTTAGAAGATTTATCAGTATCGAGAACTTCCTTTGACTGGGGTATTAAAGTACCTGGGGATCCCAAACATGTTATCTATGTATGGGTAGATGCATTAACGAATTATATTACATCATTAGGATATCTTTCAGATGATGAAACATTATTCAACAAATATTGGCCAGCAGATGTGCATGTAGTAGGGAAAGATATCGTTCGCTTCCATACAATATATTGGCCAATTTTCTTAATGGCTTTAGATTTACCATTACCGAAAAAGGTTTTTGCACACGGCTTTATTATGATGAAAGACGGGAAAATGTCTAAATCAAAAGGTAATGTCATTTATCCAGAAATGTTAATCGAACGTTATGGCCTTGATGCGACTCGTTATTTCCTTTTACGCGAATTACCTTTTGGTTCAGATGGAGTATTCTCTCCAGAATCATTTATTGAACGCACAAACTTTGATCTTGCAAATGATTTAGGTAATTTATTAAACCGTACTATTTCCATGATTAACAAATATTACGATGGCATAATTCCTTCAGAGAATCTTCAATCGACAGAATTTGATGCAGCATTAAAAGAGCAGGCTGAGTCGGTACGTATTAAATATGAAGAAAGTATGGAAAAAATGCAATTCAGTGTGGTATTGGCAGACTTATGGACATTAGTATCACGCACGAATAAGTATATAGATGAAACACAACCATGGGTATTAGCAAAAGAAGAAGCGGATAAACCAAAATTAGGTTCAGTAATGCGAAATTTGGCAGAAAGCTTACATCAAATTGCTGTCATGTTACAACCATTTATGACAACAATACCTAAACGTATGATGGAACAGCTTGGTTTGGATGACAAATTCTTAGCATGGGATACAATTGAAACATTCGGCAATACTATTCCAGCAAACATTAAAGTGGTAGAAAAAGGGATACCTATTTTCCCTCGTTTGGAAAATGAAGTTGAAATTGCTTATATCCGTGAAGAAATGCGTGGTTCAGTAAAAACTTCACAAGAAGAAGAAGTTAAAAGTGAGACAAAGAGTGATGGGAACCCAGAAATTCCTGAAATTACTATTGATGATTTCATGAAAATTGATTTGCGTGTTGCGACTGTAACCGCATGTGAAACGGTGCCTAAAGCTGATAAATTATTAAAGCTTCAAGTCGACCTAGGATACGAGCAACGCCAAGTAGTTTCAGGCATTGCAAAATTCTATTCTCCAGATGAATTAGTTGGTCAAAAAGTGATTGTCGTAGCAAACTTAAAACCAGTTAAATTACGTGGTGAATTATCACAAGGTATGATCCTAGCTGGGGAAAAAGATGGGATTTTAAAATTAGCATCTGTAGATTCAAAACTTGAAAATGGTGCAAAAGTAAAGTAACAAACGAAGAATGGCCTGCTGAATAGATATTATTCAGCAGGCTTTTCAAATCTGCTAGTAGAATTAGTCTTATTGTTATTTTGAAATAATTTATATACTGTAAAATTAATGGATTTTTAGGTATATAGGACCAACTCGAGCTTTGTCGATTAAGTGGATTGTCACAAACTCGAATCGTTTGTAACAAATTTGTAATGCTTACGAAAAATATGAAATAATAAATTTTAATAAAATCTATGTTAGGAGAATGAAGATGTTTATTGATACACATGTACATTTAAACGCAGATCAATACGAGGAAGACCTTCAAGATGTAATCAATAGAGCTTTAGAAGCTAAAGTAGAAAAAATGGTGGTTATAGGTTTTGATCGTAAAACCATTGAAAGAACTATGGAGCTAATAGAGCAATATGATTTTGTTTACGGTGTTATTGGATGGCATCCGGTCGACGCCATTGATTGCACGCAGGAAGATTTAGAGTGGATTGAGGAATTAGCAGCACATCCAAAAATAGTCGGTATTGGTGAAACTGGGTTGGACTACTATTGGGATAAATCACCAAAGGATGTTCAGCAGGCACTTTTCCGCAAACAAATACAGTTAGCGCAAAAGATTGATTTACCAATTATCATTCATAATAGGGATGCAACAGGGGATGTTGTAAATATTTTACGTGAAGAAAATGCAGCATCTGTAGGGGGTGTTATGCACTGCTTTAGTGGGAGTGTAGAGACAGCACGTGAATGTATTGCTATGAATTTTATGATTAGTCTTGGGGGACCTGTGACATTCAAAAATGCACGTTTGCCAAAAGAAGTGGCTACGGATATCCCTCTTGAGCACTTAATGATTGAAACTGATGCCCCTTATTTAGCGCCACATCCTTACCGTGGAAAGCGCAATGAACCCGCTTTTGTGCCATTAGTGGCGGAAGAAATTGCACGTTTGAAAGGGTTGACAATCGAGGAAATTGCACAAGCAACTACCGACAATGCGAAAAAATTTTTTGGGATTGACAGTTAACTAGCTAAGATGCCTCCAATACAGGGTTTACGGTTGGCAAAAACAAAGAAGTCAATTTTCAAAGAAATACTTTCGGGTTGACAGTGTCAAAACTAGTCCGTATAATCCAACCTTGTATTAAGGAGGCGTTTTTTCATGTCAAATAATTCCATGAAAAACTTGTTCTTAGGATCATTGAGGAGTAAGCAAACAGTGATAAGAATTATTTCACTTGTCCTGTTTGTATCTGTAATCTCTTTCGTGCTTTATCAAGGTACGAAAAAAGCCGTAAAGCTTGAAGCAAATGGAGAAACAATCGAAGTATCCACACATGCCAAAACTGTAGAACAATTATTACAAGATCAAAATATAGATGTAGCAGCGCATGATAAAATATCACCCTCTCTGAACACCAAAATTGTTAATGGCTTAGCAATTCAATGGGAACAGGCAAAAGAAGTAACAATTTCAGTTGATGGAAATCAGTCAAAAGTATGGACAACTGAAACACTAGTGAAAGACATTTTGAAGGAAGCGAATATTAAAGTATCTGAACATGACTCTTTAGCACAAGGTCTAGATACTGAGCTAGGCGCAGAAAACAAAATCGATATTCAAAGAGCGTTTCAATTAACGCTTGTCGATGGCGTAAACAAAAGACAAGTATGGTCCACTTCGACTACGGTCGCTAACTTTTTAAAACAACAAGGAATTCAGTTAAATGAATTCGATCGTGTCGAAAATAACCTGGAGGACGTTCTTACTCCGGCGAGTAAAATCACAGTAGTTCGCGTAGAAAAGGTTATCGATGTAGTGGAAGACTCTTTAGATTTCGCAGTTGAAAAGAAGCAAGATGCTTCATTGCAAAAGGGGAAAGAAAAGGTAGTAGCAACAGGACAGAAGGGTTCTGTTTCTCGTACGTATGAAGTTGTCAAAGAAAATGGGAAGGTTGTAGCAAAGAATCTACAATCTGAGGCAGTTTTAAAAGAGCCGAAAAAGCAAGTAGTTGCAGTCGGAACTAAAACTGTAGTTGCAAGTGCAGCGACTGTATCGCGTGGTTCAGCAGAGCCATCAAGCGGTAAAGAGTTCTATGTAACAGCAACAGCCTATACGCCATATTGCAACGGTTGCTCAGGTACATCGGCAACTGGTATAAACTTGCGTTCAAATTCCAACTTGAAGGTTGTAGCAGTAGACCCTTCTGTTATTAAGCTAGGCTCAAAAGTTTGGGTTGAAGGGTATGGTACAGCTATTGCTGGAGATACTGGTGGCGCAATTAAGGGTAATAAGATCGATATACTTGTACAAACAGATACCCAAGCACGCAACTGGGGACGTAAGAAAGTGCGTATTAAAGTATTAAATTAAAAAAATTGTAAAATAAATCAAAATGTTTTTCACTAAGGGCTTTCCTGTTTTGACTGGCAGGAAAGCTTCTTTTTTTATTTTTAGCGGCCAAGCAATAGTATATGTATAGGTACGTATAAGTCTTGTATTCCTGTACAAACAGTATCATGCAGTTGTAAAATGGTCAGAAGATAAGGTAGAAAAGAGGAGCCTTTTTGCAAATAAAAGAAATTATCGTGGTTGAAGGAAAAGATGATACGACAGCTATTAAGCGTGCCGTACAAGCAGATACTATAGAAACAAATGGATCTGCTATATCTGAAGAGACGTTGAAACGAATTCAGCATGCGCAGGAGAAGCGTGGAGTTATTGTATTTACCGATCCTGATTATCCAGGACGCCGCATACGTGCCATTATTGAGGAGCGCGTTCAAGGGGTCAAGCACGCTTTTTTACCGAAAGCAAAGACAATTGCGAAGAATGGCAAGGGATTAGGGATTGAGCATGCAGCAGACGACGATATTCGTGAAGCGCTACGACTTGTCTATACCCCCAATTTTGATGTACCAAAAGAAGATGATATAACACTAGAGGATTTAATGACAGCTCGTTTAATTGGTCATCCGCAGGCAAAGCATCGTCGTGATCGTCTTGGTGAATTATTAAATATAGGTGCTACAAATGGTAAGCAGCTCCATAAAAGATTGAAAATGTTTCAAATTACAGAAAAACAATTTGGTGCCGCAGTTGCACAGCTAGATCAGGAGGAAAATGATGCATAAGGATATTGCAACACCAATTCGAACGCAGGAAATTTTAAAAAAATACGGATTCTCATTTAAAAAAAGCTTAGGACAGAACTTTTTGATTGATCCAAATATATTAAGAAATATAGTTAGTCATGCCGACTTAACAGAAAATAGTGGGGCGATTGAAGTTGGCCCAGGCATTGGGGCATTAACCGAACATTTAGCGAGAAGTGCTAAAAAGGTCGTTTCCTTTGAAATTGACCAACGACTATTACCTGTATTAGAGGATACACTTAGCCCCTACAATAATGTGTCTATTGTCCACTCTGACATTCTAAAGGCTGATGTTGCTAAAGTGATTGCAGAGGAAATGCCAGGAATTGAAGATATAATGGTTGTGGCCAATTTACCGTATTACGTAACTACACCAATTTTAATGAAATTATTGAATGATCGATTACCAATTCGTGGCTTTGTTGTCATGATGCAAAAAGAAGTGGCAGATCGTATAACGGCTAAACCAGGGACAAAGGAATATGGTTCATTGTCGATTGCCATCCAGTATTACGTAAAGGCAGAAATTGCTATGACAGTCCCTAAGACGGTTTTCATGCCACAGCCTAACGTCGACTCAGCAGTCATTCGCCTTATTAAGTACGATGAGCCTCCAGTAAAGGTTATTAATGAGGATTTCCTTTTTGTCGTGACGCGTGCCTCTTTCGTACAGCGTAGAAAAACGATATATAATAACCTACAATCTGGTTTGCCGAATGGTAAAGCACAAAAGGACTTCATTCTAGAGGCTTTAACTGCTGCTAGTATCGAACCAACCCGTCGTGGTGAAACTTTAACGATTCAAGAGTTTGGAAAATTAGCCGATGCGCTATATCCTGTATTTGCAAAGTAAAAAATTTTGTTAACATTTTTTCTTAGATGTAAAAAAATATATGTTTTTTATAAAAAATAAGTTGACAAGATTTATGAGGTGCTGATAAAATATTATATTTTGTTGACATTTTTGGGCGATTCGCTTATACTAGTTATTAGTGAGGTGTAAGCGAAAATGCCAAAAACTTTAGCGGACATTAAAAAGTCGTTGGATTGTCATTTGGGTAAACGTTTGCAATTAAAAGCAAACGGTGGTCGCAAGAAAACGGTTGAGTGTGCAGGGATATTACGCGAGACATATCGCGCCATCTTTGTAGTTGAACTTGACCAAGAAGACAATACGTGTAAGCGCGTATCGTATAGTTACACAGATATTTTAACTGAAGCAGTAGAGATTACATTTTTAGACGAAGCAAAGGCTGCTGTCGCAAAATAGTTTCTAGTACTTATTTCTATATTTTTGAAACACTCATGTATGTTAAAAACTACATGAGTGTTTTGCGTTTTCCCGGGGCATACTAATGTGGTCAGTTGTTAAAGGAGGAGTTTATATGCCTAGAAAGGGTATCATGTCACCTCGATTAAAAGAAGAGATCGCAAAAGAACTTGGATTTTATGATGTTGTGCAAAAGGAAGGCTGGGGCGGCATAAAAGCTCGAGATGCTGGTAATATGGTCAAACGTGCCATTGAAATGGCTGAACGAGCAAGTAATGAGCAAGAGCGTAAGTAGACTATTTCTAATAAAATAGACGACTTATTAAGTTTCATTCAGTAAGGATGAAAATCCTTACTGACACAACAAATACAGCTGACGAGAGAGAACCGTTACTCCGAACAGGGTATACGGTTCTTTTTTTCCATTTTCGTAATCTCAGTATGGTAAAATAAAATGAATAATCTTGTGCGAAAAAGGAATTGTTTATATGTGTTGCTATAAGGGAGGAAGAAAAATGCTTTATGTAAAGGCGCCTGCAAAAATTAATTTAACTTTAGATGTACTTTATAAAAGACCTGATAATTTTCACGAAGTAGAGATGGTTATGACAACCGTCGATTTAGCTGATCGTATCAGTCTTGAATCTCGAGAAGATGGTGTGATCCAAATAATTTCAACGGATAATTTTGTACCGAACGATCATCGTAATTTTGCTTATCAGGCAGCGCGTCTCATTAAAGATACATATGGCATTAAACAAGGTGTATCCATTACTATTGAAAAAGAAATCCCTATTGCTGCCGGCCTTGCTGGAGGTAGTAGTGATGCAGCTGCTACACTTAAGGGCCTTAATGAACTTTGGAATTTAGGGTTATCGATAGATGAATTGGCTGAACTAGGTGCTAAAATAGGTTCAGATGTATCATTTTGTGTCTATGGTGGCACAGCACTTGCCACAGGACGCGGAGAAATAATAAAGGAAATCCCTGCCCCGCCTAACTGCTGGGTAGTATTAGCAAAACCTAAAATCGGCGTATCCACTGCTGAAGTATATGGTGGTCTCAAAGTTAAAGGACTGGAGCATCCCAATACGAAGCAGATGATAAAGGCTATTGAAACGAAGGATTATGAGCTATTATGTTCTTCATTAGGAAATGTTTTGGAAACTGTAACATTTAAGCTACATCCAGAGGTCGTCATGTTAAAGGAACAAATGAAACGCTTTGGAGCAGATGCTACGTTAATGAGCGGAAGCGGTCCGACTGTTTTTGGGCTAGTGGATAGTGAAGCTCGTGTCAGTCGTATTTATAATGGTTTACGTGGGTTTTGTGAGGAAGTTTATGCAGTAAGAATATTAGGTGAGCGAAATACGCTTGCTTAGAAACGCAAATTTGTGTTAATTTTACCTATAAATATTCGTGTATAGGAGAGGGTCGCATGAAATGGAAACGTAGTGAACGACTAGTTGATATGACGTACTATTTACTAGAACATCCACATCAGCTGATCCCGCTAACTTATTTTTCAGAACTATATCAATCTGCGAAGTCATCCATTAGTGAGGATTTAACGATTGTAAAAGAAACTTTCGAAGAAAAAGGAATCGGGTTATTGATGACAGTGCCGGGTGCTGCAGGAGGAGTGAAATATATTCCTAAAATGTCCGAGCCAGAGGTGCGTTCAGTTATTCAGGATTTAAAGGCAGAGCTGGAGCATTCAGATCGCTTATTGCCTGGTGGTTACTTGTTTATGACAGATTTACTAGGGAACCCAGATTTAATTAACCGCGTAGGGAAGGTTTTTGCTTCTGCTTTTGCAGATCAACAGATCGATGTCATAATGACAGTAGCAACGAAGGGTATATCTATAGCACATGCTATTGCTAGACATTTAAATGTGCCAGTAGTTGTTGTGCGAAGAGATAGTAAGGTAACAGAAGGTTCTACAGTAAGTATTAATTATGTGTCTGGTTCTTCCAGAAGAATTCAGACAATGGTATTATCAAAAAGAAGCATGAAGAGCGGACAACGTGTCTTGATTACCGATGATTTTATGAAAGTTGGCGGTACTATGAATGGCATGAAAAATTTATTAGAAGAATTTGATTGTAAATTAGCTGGCATTGCAGTTCTTGTTGAGGCTGAACATGCGGACGAAACGTTAGTAGACGATTACTATTCACTTGTAAAGCTTCATGAAGTGAATGAAAAAGATCGAACAATTGCATTAAGTGAAGGTAACTATTTTTCTAAAAGGGGACATGACAAATGAAAGTAGTAGCAACATCAAATGCACCAGCAGCAATTGGACCATATTCACAAGGGATTATTGTGAATGGTATATTTTATAGCTCAGGACAAATTCCATTAACAGCTACAGGTGAATTAGTGGAAGGCGATATTACTGTGCAAACAAATCAGGTATTCGCCAATGTAAAAGCAGTATTAGAGGCAGCGGGATCATCTTTAGAAAATGTTGTAAAGACTACAGTGTTTATGAAGGATATGAACGACTTTGTCGCAATGAATGAAGTCTATGCAAGCCACTTTGGGGAGCATAAGCCTGCACGTTCTGCTGTAGAGGTAGCTCGACTTCCTAAAGACGTAAAAGTAGAAATCGAAGTTATTGCTATTGTTAAATAAAGAATCGATTAATGAAGCCCACTATTAAGAGCATTCGTTCTGTTTAGGGGGCTTTTTTTATTGTTGACAAACAATTGTCAAAAATTCCGTAAATAAGAAAAAATATTATTCTCGAAAGTATTCAAATTTTTTAGAAAATTTGATAGACTATAAAAAGGAAAATATTCGGTAATTAAGAATATGATAATTTTATTTAGGCATCTAAGAGAGAGGTGGTGAGAAAATGGAAGTTACTGATGTGAGATTACGTCGGGTACAGACGGATGGTCGCATGCGTGCGATTGCTTCCATTACACTTGACAATGAGTTTGTTGTTCACGATATTCGTGTAATTGATGGAAATACTGGATTGTTCGTAGCAATGCCAAGTAAACGAACACCAGATGGCGAATTTAGGGATATCGCTCATCCAATCAATTCGGACACTCGTAATAAAATTCAAGAGATTATTTTAAACGCCTATCACAACTCTAGTGAATTAGAAGAAACGGGCGAAGAAGTAGAATTAGAGGGCATTGGTGTATAGTTAAAAGGTAATAACTAACTATTCAAGAAGTAGTTACAATTTAAAGTTGATTTTATTAGTCAAAAATTTTAAGAACTCTTCAAATTTGAAGAGTTCTTTTTATTTTGATAAAAAGAGAAAACCAGCAGTTTTAGGATATACTTTATGACATTCGAGCAGAAGGTGCAGTGGTTTTTGGAATTCATCTTTTTGTCAACTCTACATGCCTTGAAAATAGATGAATTATGCTATATAGTCATAAGAGAAAATGAGCGTATTGGAGGACTTACAGATGAGCAATATTTTTGCTGTCATTTTGGCTGCAGGTCAAGGTACACGTATGAAGTCCAAATTATATAAAGTGCTCCATCCAGTTTGTGGGAAACCGATGGTACAACATGTGGTGGATCATATTCAAACGTTAGATGTGAATCGCATTGTAACGGTTGTTGGACACGGTGCAGAAAAAGTGCAACATCAGCTGGGAGATAAAAGTGAGTATGTTCTTCAAGCCGAACAGTTAGGGACAGCACATGCTGTTCAACAAGCTGAGGGAATTCTAGGGAATGAAGAAGGAACAACTTTAGTTGTTTGTGGTGACACACCGCTAATTCGTCCCGAAACTATGCAGGCTCTATTTGAGCATCATCAGGCAAAGAATGCTAAAGCAACAATTTTAACTGCCATTGCGGAAAATCCAACTGGCTATGGTCGTATTTTACGTAGCGAGAACGGGCAAGTAGAGCAAATTGTTGAACAAAAGGATGCTTCAGCAGCACAGCAATTAGTAAAAGAAATAAACACGGGCACATATTGCTTTGATAACAAGTTGTTATTTGAAACATTAAAATTAGTGAAAAATGACAACGCTCAAGGTGAATACTATTTACCAGATGTTATTGAAATTCTACAAAAGCAAGGTGATATTGTAGAAGCATATGTGACAGATGATTTTGAAGAAACGCTTGGTGTCAATGACCGTGTTGCTTTATCACAGGCAGAGACATTAATGCGTGCGAGAATTAATGAAAAGCATATGCGTAACGGTGTGACAATTATTCACCCTGAAACGACATATATTAGCGCGGAATCTGTTATTGGAAGTGATACTGTCATTCAACCTGGTTGTATGATAGAAGGAGCCACTGTAATCGGAGAAGATTGCAATATTGGCCCAAATACTCAAATTGCAGATAGCCGAATTGGAGATCGTACAACGGTGCATTCTTCAGTTGTGCGTGAAAGCGCTATTGCGGAAGATGTAGCCGTTGGACCATTTGCTCATATTCGACCACTTTCAGACATCGGTAGCCATGTGAAAATTGGTAACTTTGTAGAAGTGAAGAAAAGCAAGCTAGGTAATGACACAAAAGTATCGCATTTAAGCTATATTGGTGACGCTGAAATTGGCAGTAACGTCAATGTTGGCTGCGGTTCCATTACAGTTAACTATGATGGAAAAAATAAGTACAAAACAATTATTGAAGATGATGTATTTGTAGGATGTAATACTAACTTAGTAGCGCCAGTGAAAGTTGGAAAAGGTTCATTTATTGCAGCAGGTTCTACAATTACAAAAGAAGTACCTGAAGATGCACTTGCAATTGCTCGTGCAAGACAAGAAAACAAACCTAATTATGTAAGCAAATTAAATTTAAAATAATTATCAACTAAACAGGAGGCCATCATGCCGTATCATTATGCAAACTCACAATTAAAAATATTTTCTCTAAATTCAAATAACCCGTTAGCTCAAGAAATTGCGCAAGAAATGGGTGTAGAATTAGGGAAATCTTCTGTTAAGCACTTCAGCGATGGAGAAGTTCAAATTAGCATTGAAGAAAGTATTCGTGGTTGTGATGTGTTTATCGTGCAGTCAACTTCTGCACCAGTAAACGAACATTTAATGGAGCTTTTAATTATGGTAGATGCAGTTAAACGTGCATCTGCTCGTACAGTAAACGTCGTAATGCCTTATTATGGTTATGCACGCCAAGATCGTAAAGCAAAAGCGCGCGAACCAATTACAGCTAAATTAGTGGCAAACCTACTTGAAACAGCTGGTGCAACACGAGTGATCGTATTAGATTTACATGCACCTCAAATTCAAGGTTTCTTCGATATCTTAATCGACCACTTAATGGCAGTACCGTTATTATCAGATTACTTTAAATCTAAAGGTATTCCAGAAGATCAAATCGTTGTTGTTTCACCAGACCATGGTGGGGTAACACGTGCTCGTAAAATGGCGGAACGTTTAAAAGCACCAATTGCAATTATTGACAAGCGACGTCCAAAACCAAATGTTGCGGAAGTTATGAACATTGTGGGTAATGTTGATGGTAAAGTGGCAATCTTGATTGATGATATTATTGACACTGCAGGTACAATTACGATCGGTGCAGATGCATTACGTGCAGCCGGTGCAAAAGAAGTTTATGCTTGCTGTTCTCACCCTGTACTATCTGGGCCAGCAATTGAGCGTATCGAAAACTCTTCTATTAAAGAATTAGTGGTGACAAATACAATTCAGCTTGCGGATGATAAAAAATCTCCAAAAATTACAGAGCTTTCTGTAGCTAAATTAATGGCTGATGCAATTTCTCGCGTGTACGAAAACAAATCTGTAAGTACTCTATTCGATTAATTATAAAGATGTTGTATAAAGGGCAAATCTATCTTTTTAGATGGATTTGTCCTTTTTCTTTTTATTTAATCAAGGGAAAGAGTATATTATGTGTGAATCTCCTAATAAAGGGGTATAATAGTAAATGTGTCTTCATAATATTTACACTACTTTAAAAAATAGAGGTAAATATTATTATAGCCTTAAACAAGATAGTCACTAAAATGCTGAGTGGCTGATTGTTGATAAGGCGTAAATAATTTTCTTGGAAGGGGAATAAAGAGATATGAGTACAGTATTAAGTGTTACAAAGCGCGAAACTGGGCATCGTTCGACATTAACCCAACTTAGAAAAGGGGGAGCCATTCCTGCAGTTATTTACGGCTATAAGTTAGATTCAACCCCAATTTCTATTTCTGCAAAAGAATTTAAGAAATCCATTCAAAAAAATGGGCAAAACAGTGTGTTTTCACTAGATTTAGAGGGGAAAAAAGTGAATGTAGTTGTATCAGAAGTACAGCAATGTTCATTAAAAGATGAAGTTAATCATGTAGACTTTTTAGCGATTAATATGGCGGAGGAATTAGAGGTCGATGTGCCAATTAAATTAGTTGGTCAGTCAGTTGGAGTGAGTGAGGGCGGCATTTTAATGCAGCCTAACTTAGAATTAAAAGTGAAGGTGAAACCAGCTGAACTACCTGATTCCATTGAAGTTGATATTTCATCACTGAAAGTAGGGGAATCCCTGACTGTGGCAGAGATTCGAAATCAAACGCCTGTAGAAGTTATTAGTGAAGATGATTATCTATTAGTAACGATTGTTGCTCCTGTTTCGGCAGAGCAAGAAGAAGTTACTGCTAGCGTAGAAGAAGAGCAAATGTAAAATAAATTATTTATCTGGCTAGTAAGAAAGCTAAAAACTTTCTTGCTAGCTTTTTTTGTAGCGTTAAAATGGCATTTAGCAATTGTTCAAAATGCTTTCTAGTCCTGTGGTATGGTAAAATAATGACTATTAGATTTGAAAGAAGAGAGGTACTTATGAAAATTATCGTTGGTTTAGGAAACCCGGGTAAACCGTATGAGCACACTAGACATAATATTGGTTTTGATGTAATTGATGCGTTAGCAGAAAAATGGGGGGCACCTTTAACAAATTCAAAATTTAATGGTATGTACACAACTGTTCATCGACCTGAGGGGAAGGTTCTACTTGTTAAGCCTTTAACATATATGAATTTATCAGGGGAATGTGTAGGTCCCTTAATGGATTATTTTGATATTGATGTGGAAGATCTAATTGTTATATACGATGATCTAGATTTGGAAACTGGAAAATTACGCTTGCGCCAAAAAGGAAGTGCGGGTGGCCATAATGGCATTAAATCCTTAATTCAACATTTAGGTACGCAGGAATTTAATCGAATCCGAGTAGGCATTAGTCGTCCACCAGCTGGCATGAAGGTTGCAGACTATGTATTAGCAAAGTTTTCAAAGGAAGATCAGGTTTATATGAAAGAAGCCATTGAAAAGTCTGTAAATGCTGTAGAAGTATCTCTTTCAAAGCCATTTCTTGATGTGATGAATCATTTTAACAAGTAAAGTCGTGAATTTAGTTGAAATTTTTGGATACAGAAGTCTAAGTTAAACTCATGCTTATATGGATAAGTCTTGCCTATAAGCAAGAATTAATTCTCCCATTTTTACGTTCATACATTACTGAAGACACGAAGATAGTGCATAATCTAATTTATAAATGTCTATACTTTAAGTAGAAAGTTGCTTAAAGGAGGATGATTTGGAGATGTCAGTTCGCTATCGATGTCGGCATTGTGAAGTAGAAATAGGGACACTACCATTTGATGCAGATGATACAATTCGAAAACTACATATTTTCGAATTGGGAGAAGCCGATGATTATGTTGAGAAAGATCAGCATGGTCATACGACTGTACACTGTATTTGTGAGCAATGTGAGGATTCGCTGAGACAATATCCAGATTATCATGCACTCAATAAATGGATTCAATAATTGGAAGGATGCTTTGACACACTTCATGTGTGTTCAAGGCTTTTTCCATTTTGTAAAATGGCTAATAAATATATACAAACTAGCACTAGAATGCTAGTAATGACAAATAGAATTTTTTGCTGAAAGGAGCTTTTGACTGTGGAAGTTTTACGACAGCTTGTGTCGAGGGATAAACATATTACATCATTTTTACAGGAGATTCAGAGCGGTCAAACTGCATCACAGCTTATTACAGGTTTAACTGGAAGCGCACGTCCCGTTATGGTCGATGCGTTATTTGAATATGTAAAGAAGCCGATATACATTGTGTCTCCTAATCTACTGCAGGCACAAAGAATGGTGGATGAGCTTGCTGGGCTATTAGGTGAAGAAAATGTGCACTATTACCCAGCGGACGAATTTATTGCTGCAGACCTTTCTGTGGCCTCTCCAGAATTACGAGCGGAGAGAATCGCCACGCTTGATTGCTTAGCCAGGGGGGAGAAGGCTGTTTACGTGATCCCTGTTGCAGGTTTAAGGAAGATCATGCAGCCGAAGGAACATTGGCTACACTATTTTTTACAAACAACTGTGGGCGATGAAATTGAAGTAGATGCATGGCTACAAACATTAGTTGAAATGGGCTATGTCCGAAATTCCATGGTGACTACACCTGGCGAATTTGCCTTACGTGGAGGCATACTTGATATTTATCCACCGTATTTAGAATCACCTATTCGGATTGAATTATTTGATACAGAAGTAGATTCTATAAGAACATTTTCGGCAGATGACCAACGTTCTATTGATAAATTACAAAAAATTCGTATACTTCCTGCTTCTGAGGTTATTCTGACAAAATCAGAAAGACAGAACTTGGCAGATCGTTTAGAAAAAGCCTTAGCCGCAAGTTTAAAGAAAGTTAAAAAGCAGGAAACAAAAGAACTCCTTTATCAGCATATTCAGTATGATATTGAATTGCTACAACAAGGAAATCTTCCTGACTATGTCAATAAATATGGGTCATTACTATATGATAAAACGGCTTTTTTAGGCGACTATTTTGCGCAAGATGGAATTGTTCTATTTGATGAGCTTGGACGTATTCAAGAAGTTATGGATGCTTGGGAACGTGAAGAAGAGGAATGGTTTTTATCTTTAATTGAAGAAGGGAAAATGGTTCATGATGTTAAACCCGCCTTCACATTAAAGGAAATAGTGGCAATGTTGTCGCAACAAAAGCTGTCCTTTTCATTATTTTCACGTACATTTTCGGGAATAATGTTTAATAAGACGACTAACTTTTCTTGCAAGCCAATGCAACAATTTCACGGACAAATGGCATTGCTACAAAGTGAGATTGAACGCTGGCTACTTGGCAAATTTACAGTACTCATCGTAGCTAGAGATAAAGAGCGTGTGAAACGTGTTCAGCAAATGCTAGAAGAGTATGATATCCATGCAGCTATAGGTGAGCCTACAGATGCTGGAATTTATATTGTCGATGGAGTATTGTCGAGTGGTTTCGAATTACCGCTCCAACGTTTGGCCATTGTAACAGAGGATGAACTATTTAAGCAGCAGGCTAAGAAAAAAGCACGTACGCAAAAAATGACGAATGCTGAACGCATTAAAAGCTATACGGAAATTAAACCTGGTGATTATGTTGTTCATGTTCACCACGGAATAGGGAAATATATTGGTGTAGAAACATTAGAGGTAAATGGAACACATAAGGATTACTTGCATATTCGATATCGTGCAGACGATAAATTATATGTACCTGTCGAGCAAATAGACTTAATCCAAAAGTATGTGGCATCAGAGGACCGAGAACCGAAGCTACATAAATTAGGTGGCGCAGAGTGGAAAAAAGCTAAAGCTAAGGTATCATCAGCTGTACAGGATATTGCAGATGATTTAATTAAGCTTTATGCGAAGCGAGAAGCTGAAAAGGGGCATGCTTTTACACCTGATAATGATGATCAGCGTAACTTCGAGGCAATGTTCGCCTATGAAGAAACCGAGGATCAGCTACGTTCTATTGTTGAAGTAAAAAGAGATATGGAACGTGAACGTCCTATGGATCGCCTAGTTTGCGGTGACGTAGGCTATGGTAAAACAGAAGTGGCTATTCGTGCCGCATTTAAAGCTATTCAAGATGGCAAACAGGTTGCCTTCCTTGTTCCTACAACCATTTTAGCTCAGCAACATTATGAGACCATTCGTGAACGCTTTCAGGACTTTGCTATTAATGTAGGGTTGCTATCACGCTTCAGGTCAAAGAAAGAGCAAACAGCTACATTAAAAGGGTTAAAAGAAGGGCAAGTCGATATTGTTATCGGAACACACAGAATCTTATCGAAGGATTTATTATTCCAAGACCTTGGCTTATTAATTGTTGATGAAGAACAACGTTTCGGGGTAACGCATAAAGAAAAAATTAAGCAGTTAAAAACAAATGTCGATGTGTTAACGTTAACAGCCACCCCTATTCCGAGAACACTCCATATGTCAATGGTAGGGGTCCGAGATTTGTCTGTTATTGAAACACCACCAGCCAATCGATTCCCGGTTCAAACATATGTGATGGAACATAGTGGGGCACTAGTTCGAGAGGCAATCGAAAGAGAGATGGCACGTGGCGGACAAGTGTTTTACTTATATAACCGAGTAGAAGATATGGCTAGAAAAGTTGAGGAAATTCAAGTGCTCGTTCCAGAGGCACGAATAGGTCATGCACATGGGAAAATGTCAGAGTCTGAATTAGAATCAGTCATATTATCCTTTTTAGAAGGAGACTATGATGTACTTGTGACAACGACTATTATTGAGACCGGTGTAGATATTCCCAATGTTAATACTTTAATTGTCCACGATGCTGATCGAATGGGCTTAGCTCAGCTTTATCAATTGCGTGGACGCGTTGGGCGCTCTAACCGGGTAGCCTATGCCTATTTTATGTACCAGCGTGATAAAGTATTGACAGATGTTGCTGAGCAAAGATTGCAGGCTATTAAAGAATTTACGGAGCTGGGTTCAGGCTTTAAAATTGCTATGAGAGATTTATCTATTCGAGGCGCCGGAAATTTACTTGGAGCGCAACAGCATGGCTTTATTGATTCAGTTGGTTTTGATTTATATTCACAGATGCTCCAAGAGGCAATTGAAGAGCGTCAAACAGGTGTGAAAAAAGAAGAAAAACCTGAGATTGAAATTTTATTAAGTGTCGATGCGTATATCCCTGATGCGTATATCCCTGATGGATACCAAAAAATTCAAATGTATAAACGCATTAAAGCGATGGATCAGGTGGAGGAGTATGGTGAAATCATGGAGGAATTAGAAGATCGATTTGGTGATCTTCCAATTGAAACAGAGCGTCTACTTCGTGTAGCACGAATGAAAGTATGGGGATTAGGTGCGGGAGTAGTCTCTGTAAAGGATAAGCAGAAACTTATTACAATTATGCTATCCGAACAGGGAACAGCAAATGTTGATGGTAGTAAAATTATTGAAGAGTCTATGAAATTTGAACGTGCTGTTGGTTTTGGTATGGATGGCATGCAATTAAAACTAACTATTGATGAGCGGAAGTGCGGAAAACATCAACCCTTTGACATTTTGGAAGAGCTGATGCAAATTATTGATCAAGCAAAGAAGCTATAATAAAGAGGCAGTCCTATCTTTTGAAGAAAAGATAAGACTGCCTTTTTTCATGATAATTTTAATCAATTTATTATAGAAACGTATTCCTTGGGTACTCTAATAATGAGTTGATTGATGTAATGCAATTTTTTTGAAAAAAATTGATGGTTGTGAAATCCTTTTTCTTCAGTTTTTGCATAGATTGCTTAAATAAAAACCATACTATAGTTGAATAAAAAATTTTATTGTAGCGAAAGCGAGGCATTAGAATGAAGGCAACAGGAATTGTTCGTCGTATTGATGATTTAGGGCGTGTAGTTATTCCAAAAGAAATTCGTAGGACGCTACGTATTCGTGAAGGCGACCCGCTTGAAATTTATACGGACCGTGAAGGTGAAGTCATATTAAAAAAATATTCTCCAATTAATGATTTAGGAGAATTTGCAAGAGAATATGTTGAAACATTATATGAAACATTAGGAACACCAGCATTTGTTACAGACCGTGATGAAGTAATTGCCGTAGCAGGGATTGGTAAAAAAGAGTATATCAATCGTCGTATTACGTCCTTTGCAGAAGGCTTCATGGAAGAGCGCTCTACTAAGATTGAGAAAATGGAGACATCCATTGAAATTGTTCCTGGACAATATGAGCAAGTAAAATCATATTGTGCATCACCTATTATGGTGAACGGTGACCCAATTGGCTGCATTATAGTATTGTCTAAAGTGCATTTTGTTGGTGAGGTAGAAGTGAAAGTAGTGGAAACGGCTGCAAACTTCTTAGCGAAACAAATGAATAGCTGATGCATGTAAAAGTTATTGCGATGACCTTTTAGGCCGTGTAATAACTTTTTTTGCGTACATAAATATGGGCCAAATTAGGAACAGTATTGTCGCCTGGCGCGTCAAACTTTTTAGATATGCTATACTATTGGCATTGTTAAGAAGGAAAGAGGGCAATTTATGTCGCAACGTTTTGGTATGAAAAGCTACATGAAGGGAGCGGCCTTATTAACAATCGCTGCCCTTATCGTAAAAGTACTTAGTGCCTTTTACCGTGTACCTTTTCAAAATCTAGTTGGTGATGAAGGTTTTTATATTTATCAACAGGTATATCCAGTCATTTCAATTTTCGTTGTTTGGACATCTAGTGGCTTTGCTGTAGCCATTTCAAAAATGCTTGCAGATAATGATTGCATAGTTGATACAATAGAACGTAATGAAAAAAGAAGCATGATCATGCGTGTCGTTTTCCGTTATTTGACGATACTCTCATTATTGTTTTTTTCTGTCCTATTTGGAGGTGCTGAAAAAATAGCCCAGTTGATGGGTGATATTCAACTGGCACCGTTGATACGCACGGGCTCCCTCGTAGTATTGGTAATGCCAGCGCTTGCTATTTTGAAGGGCGGTTTTCAATCTAGAGGGATTATGGAGCCTATTGCTTATGCTCAAGTCGTTGAACAAGCGATTAGGGTAACCGTTATTTTAACAGGAACCTTTGTCATTATGACTACCACAAAATCACTATATGCTGCGGGGAAAATGGCCGTTATTGGTACAGTCATAGGGGAAATAACTGCATTATTATTACTTGCCTATATTTTTTCTAAACGCTTTGGGTTATTCCGTGTGCACTTACGTCTACACAAGGCTAAAAGCTTACCGATTATTAAAGAGGTTACATGGCTTAGCTTAAGTGTAAGTATGAGTGGCCTTTTGTTACTAGGCTATCAATTAGTTGATTCCTTTACGATCTATTCGTTATTAATCGATCACGGTATGGACTCTACAGTTGCTAAAGAAACCAAGGGGATTTATGATCGTGGACAGCCGCTCGTACAACTAGGCGTTGTTATCGCATCCTCGCTATCCCTTGCAATTGTTCCACTTGTTGCTCATTTATCGAAAAAACAAGAAGGGCGAAGTGCCATTCCATTTATCCAATTAACATACAAAGCGTCTATTTTGTTTGGCTGGGCTGCTTCACTCGGATTAATGCTTGTGATGCCCTATTTAAATGAAATGCTTTTTAAAACCAATACATTATCCGAAGTATTAATTGTGTATGTATTCCAAATCGTGCCTTTGTCGATTATTCTTACATTTACAGCCATTTTACAAGGCTATGGAAAATTAAAGAAGCCAGCATTATTCTTAATGATAGGGTTTGTGTTAAAAATAATATTAAATGTTCGTTTGATAGGCTGGCTTGGTGTATTAGGAGCAGCTATTGCAAATGATATAGGCTTACTATTAACAGCATTCTTGCTTATTGTTTATTTAAAAACAATGACAGGTATTCAATTAGCACCCACCGAATTTTATAAAAAAGTGGGGCTCGCATCAATAAGTATGGCAGTGGTCGTATTGGTATGGCTACAGATGGTATCTGCCTTTTTAGGCCATTTATTGTCATCACGTTCAGTAGCGGTGATCGCAGGATTCACTGCAGTAGGCTTGGGAGCGTTTGTTATGCTTACAATGATTGCGAAGAAACGAGTGTTAGTAGAAAAAGAGTGGTATTTATTACCGTTTGGACGTAGAATGGCCGTTTACCAACTATGGCTAAATTCAAAGAAGTAGGTGGAAATTATGAATACTTTAACTATTATTGGTCTAGGCGCAGGGGATTTTAATCAGCTGCAAATGGGCGTTTATAAAAAATTGAAAGCTGCTAAAAAATTATTTGTTCGTACAATCGATCATCCAGTACTAGAGGAATTAGCGGCAGAAGGTATAACGTTCGAAAGCTTTGACAAAATTTATGAAAAACACGACGCATTTCAGCCAGTATATGCAGAAATTGCAGAATCACTTATAGCAGCTACCGCTATAGAGGATAGTATGTACGCGGTACCAGGTCATCCATTGGTTGCAGAACAAACAGTGCAATTGCTTATAAAAGCAGCGGATGTGGGAACTTTCAATCTTGTCATAGAAGGTGGACAAAGTTTCTTGGATCCGATATTTGGTGCATTGAAAATTGATCCGATTGAAGGTTTTCAATTGCTGGATGGTACTAACTTTTCCATGCATGACATCAACATGCGTCAGCATATCTTAATCGCCCAAGTGTACGATACATTTAGTGCTTCAGAAGTGAAGCTAACATTGATGGAAAAATATGAGGACGAGTACCCAGTGACCGTAGTTACGGCTGCGGGATCTTCACAAGAAAAAATTGTTACTGTGCCACTCTATGAACTCGATCAAAGTGTGGAGGTTAATAATTTAACAACCGTCTATGTGCCACCTGTAAATTCACAGGAAGAGGCCTTAAGAGATTGGACAACATTCCGTACAATAATTGCAACATTAAGAGGTCCAAATGGCTGTCCATGGGATCAAAAGCAAACTCATGAGTCCTTGAAAAAGTATTTACTCGAAGAAGCTCATGAATATTTAGCTGCTGTAGATGCTGAAGATGATTTTGCAATGATTGAAGAACTTGGAGATGTGCTTTTACAAGTGTTCTTACATGCACAAATAGGAGAAGATCAAGGATACTTTACGCTTGAAGATGTTTTAGCTTCTGTTAGTGAGAAAATGATTCGTCGCCATCCACATGTCTTTGGAGATGTCGCAGTGGAAGATGCTGATGGTGTTGTAGCCAATTGGGAGGCTATAAAGGCTGAAGAAAAGGGCAATTCTGATAAACCACTATTAGACGGGGAATATAGGGCATCCTCGGCGCTACAGACAGCCTTTAACTATCAAAATAGAGCTGCCAAAGTAGGTTTTGACTGGCCGGATGTAGAAGGTGCATGGGATAAGTTTGCGGAGGAGTGGCAGGAATTTCGCCATGAGGTGACGAATGGCTCTAGTATATCCAGACTTGATGAATTGGGAGACGTATTATTTACATTAGTGAACTTAGCACGTTTCTATAAATTATCTCCAGAAGAGGCAATCCTGCATGCCAATGAAAAGTTTGCTAGACGATTTGGCTATGTGGAAGCTCAAGTAAAGGCAAGTGGAAAATTATTTGCTGACTTTACTTTAGATCAATTAGATAGGTTCTGGAATGAAGCGAAGCAACTAGAAAGGGAGAAAGAACTATGAGATTAGATAAATTTTTAAAAGTTTCACGTTTAATCAAACGTCGTACTTTAGCTAAAGAGGTGGCAGATCAGGGTCGTATTACTATCAATGAGAAGGTAGCGAAAGCTAGTAGCTCAGTAAAAGCTGGGGATGAACTGGCCATCCGATTTGGTCAAAAAATAGTAACAGCACGTGTAGAAGAAATACGTGAGACAGTGAAAAAAGAAGATGCAGCCAAAATGTTTACCATTTTGAAAGAAGAGAGACTAGAAAAAATTGAGCCTGAATTTATAGATGATGAAGAATAAATTTCTTTTTTAGCCACCTAATGTTGTTCCTGCTTCCATTTATGGATGAAAGTAATAGACAACTTAAATAAAGTTGTCATGCTTTGATGGTTGTCCGCATAAAGTGAACAGAAGCTAGGACGACTAAAGGAGGAAAAAAATGACGCTACATCAAGAAAGTAATCGTTACACAATTCCATCTGGAGAGCATATTTTAACGATTCGTAATCGTAAAAGAATGGACATGACTTCTGTAAAATCAATTGAACGCTTTGATCAGGAAGAGTTTTTCATTAAGACGTCCCAAGGGCATTTGTTAATCCGTGGAGAGGAACTGCATATCGTTCATTTAGATGTTGACAAAGGATTATTGACACTTGAAGGAACTGTGAAAACTTTACAGTACGACGAGGAGGAAAGTGGCTTCTCGAAGGGTTTCCTTCATAAGTTATTTGGATGATTGTTAGTGAACAATTCTTTCAATTAATTGTCATGGTTTTGAGCGGTATAGCAGTTGGTTTCATTATTGATAGTGTAAGGCTTATTGTTTTCTCAACTCCAAAAAGGTCAAGCCTTCGAAAGTGGATGATGGTTTTTGAATTACTAACATGGATTCTACTTGGAGGGCTGACATATTATTTATTATTTTGGCTAAAAGACGGCGCATGGCGGGCATACGACCCGCTTGCGCAAATAGCCGGAATTTTTTTGTATCAATTATTTTTTCAAACTATTTTACGTTTCATAGCTAGAGTTTTGGTGAATATTACATGGAGGCCCTTCTGGTTCATTGTGCGCTTCATCGTCTCGGTTATTCGACATATTTTGCAGTTTTTATTAAATATAGTAATGTTTGTTATAAGACCTTTTGTCAAAATTTATTCGTATTTGTCCTACACTTTTTTAAAAAAGTTACGATATTTGAAGTATAATAAAAAGCAACAATAATTTTCGGAGGTGCGGGCATGACTAGACGTCATTCATCAAATGATGAACAACAGAACTTTACAAAGCTTGATAATGACTATGTCCGTAACACGGATAAAGCTATAAATCGCAAGCAGCAGGCACGGAAACGTAAATTGCGCCGTATCGTCTTTTTTGCGATTGTACCAGTCATTATTATCGCCCTTCTCTTAAATGTGCTATCTAACCAACAGGAAACATTAGCGATTAAAGAGAAATCCAAGGAAGAAGCGAAACAGCATCTCTCTGAATTGAAAGAGGAACAGGATTCTCTAAATCTGAAAATCAAACAATTACAGGATGATGAATATATCGCAAAACTATTAAGAAAAGAGTATTACTTGTCTGAAAAAGGTGAGGTTATTTTTATAATTCCAGATAAGGAAGATAAAAAAGACGACTGAAAAGCTATGTATTGTTGACACTCTTTTTTAGTTATATATAATGAAAAGAGAAGCTTATTGCAGTAAAAAGTTTAATTAAATGATTACATGGCTCAAAAGAGTCGCTTAATTTTTAAGGAGGAGCATTTTTTTTATGTCAATTGAAGTAGGCAGCAAGGTACAAGGTAAAGTAACAGGAATCACAAATTTTGGAGCATTCGTTGAGCTGCCAGATGGCAAAACAGGCTTAGTTCACATTAGTGAAGTTGCTGACAATTATGTAAAAGATATCAATGAGCATCTAAAAGTTGGAGATGAAGTTGAAGTAAAAGTGATGAATGTTGAAGCGGACGGAAAGATCGGTCTTTCAATCCGTAAAGCAAAGCCTCAAGCTGAGAGACCAGAGCGTCCAGAGCGTCCAGCGCGTCCACGTCGCGATAATCGCTCTAACGATCGTAACGACCGCCACCAGCCAAAAGAAAATTTTGAGCAAAAAATGGCACGCTTCTTAAAAGATAGTGATGAACGTCTAGCAACACTTAAACGTGCTACAGAGTCAAAACGCGGAGGTCGCGGAGCTAGAAGAGGGTAGTTTGCTGACTGTTTTAATCGTAGAAAAAGTGTATGATATAGTGCTGGGATTAGCTTTGAAAAAAGCTAATCCCTTTTTTGTGGACTGACCTATAAAGTTGAGGAAGGTCCCTTTTTCTTTTTGATAGGTGTGGCTACTTTTTCATCAGCAGGAGTAATGGGTGCTTTTTCTGCTGGACGAATAACCATTTTAACAAGTAAAAAGACGCCATATATGCTTACAGCAAGCCCGCAAAGTAGTAACATTATTTGAACAACAAATGGTAAATTAATAAGTATTGAAACAAGAATAATCATTGAGCCACTTCCACAAATTAAAGCAGCCTTAGTTAATGCGCTCAAGGAAAATAAACCTCCTAAAAATACAATCTTATATGTAGTATGCCATATTTTATATGTAGTCACATAGTCGAACCTTATACATATCATATTGTAGAATAAAAAATAGGCGTCTCAGAATATCATTCTGAGACGCCTATTTGAGATGACCCCTACGGGATTCGAACCCGTGTTACCGCCGTGAAAGGGCGGTGTCTTAACCACTTGACCAAGGGGCCTATTATGGTGGCGGCCGAGGGGATCGAACCCCCGACCTTACGGGTATGAACCGTACGCTCTAGCCAGCTGAGCTAGGCCGCCAATTTTTTATGGAGCGGAAGACGAGGTTCGAACTCGCGACCCCCACCTTGGCAAGGTGGTGTTCTACCACTGAACTACTTCCGCATGTCGCTTAAGCAACAAGTTAAATAATACAAGCCATTGGTCTTAGTGTCAAGAAGATTAATAAAAAAATATCAAAAAATATATTTTACAATAAAATTCTTTAAACAAGATGAGACAGAGTCAGCTATATAAAGATATTTTAGCGGATTTTTTGTTCTTAAGTAGAATTGTCTTGCTGTAATCATTGAAAAGAGAGGGGGATAGTTGATAGCACGCCAATTTAGAAGATTCCATGTTAAAGGGTAGGCGATATCTGATATATTGTCTGGAACAGAAAACTTCATATAGGATCACAATGACCAACAATTACAAAAGAAATTATTGCCAATTTGCGTATTTATGTATACGTATTCGTCGAAATGTTTATATTTTTTAATGCCAACGTCAGACAATCTTTCCATGCATAATTCTTTATAATAGCCAAAAGTGCGGGAAAGGGGATAATTAAATGACAAGTATTGAATGGTATAATACAGCAAATGTAGAAGACCGAAAATTAGGGATAAAAAAGAAGCAAGTCTTCATAGGCACCCTATTTTTTTTAACATCCTTTTTTTTGGCTCAATCCGTTGTATTTGAAGCAGCAGTACCGTTCTCAGTTCCTTTTTGGGCAATTATTCGAACAAAGTATAGGGAGTACGCCAAATTCGTTTTATTTGGAAGCTTGGTCGGCTGTTTTTTCCTAGGCTTTGGACAAGTTGTGATTTTAGCATTACAAATCATCATGTATGAATGTATTATGCGTTTCCGTTACTGGCGACTTCCTCAAAGTATTGCCGTCTCTTTAGCTGTTTTATTGGTGCAAATTATGTGGCAAGGGGCGATGTATCAAGGCTTACCACCAGTGCTTGTACAATTTTATGTAGGCTGTGAAGCGGCACTAGCTCTAATTATGACCCTATTTATGCAAGTGCTTTTCGTCAATTCATATGAATGGTTTACGAGTCATTGGACTTACGAGAAGCTTGGGTCAGGGTTAGTAGTGTTTGCTGCTATGCTTACAGGGATGCAAGCAGTTGTGTTTAGCTATTTTTCGCTCCCTATATTTTTATTGCAGCTTTTTATTTGTTTTGGTGCATTAGTCGGAAGTGTACCGTTAGCAACGGTAATCGGAGCGGTATTAGGAACGCTCATTGGTGTTGCTAAGCTCTCCTTTACCGGTATGCTATCTGTTGCCACCTTAACAGGACTATGTGCAGGTATGGGGGCTAAAGGTGGTAGATTCGGGGTTGCAATCGGAAGTATCTTGCCTAGTGTGTTTTTTTTATTTTATGATGCAACATTGCCATTAGATAGTGTGTATTTCACTTCTATTGCCATTGGAAGCGTTCTTTTCCTAACGATCCCTAGAAAATATTCAGATAAGGTGAGGGACAAGCTCTTCCCACAACGGGAGGAAATTTTACTCGCAAGACAAAATTGGTTAACTGAACATGTCACATACAAATTAGAACATTTTCAGCATTTCGTGCAATTTATGAAGGAGCTGGTATTTGATCGTTTTATGACCGCGCCAGTTGAAGAGGCGAAGGAAGTATCCCCGATGAATACATGTTTAAGCTGTTTCCGTCATGATCATTGCTGGGGAGCTCAAAATAATGGGATGGACAAGCTGATGACAGATTGGTTTCATATGAAGGGAGTAGGTAAAGAATCGGCTATTCATCGTGTAGAAGAACAAATCCGCTATAAATGCGTAAAATCGACAAAGATTTTTGAAGAGTTGGATACGGAATTATACAGGGAACGTATTAACGGGCAGTACTTTCATGGTAAAAAAATGATTGCACTACAGCTCCGCGATATGAGTAATCATTTAAACCAATTAATTGCTGAGATGAAGGAGGATACGATTTCTTTTGTAAGTGTTGAAAAGGATATCATTGAACGTTTAAAGGATGCTCATATTGAATGCTTTCAGCTAGATGTACTTAACAATAAACCAGGGGCTAGAAAGATAGTTTGTGCTTTGGCGCCAGCCCGTGTCGACTGGGAGAAAGATACAACATTAGCTGAACGGATGATTTTGCCTATTCTTTACGAAATTTTTAATGAGCCATTTGAAATTGAAAAAGTAGTGGCCTGTGAAATGCCGTTTCGTCATATACAAATATGCTTTAGATCAGCTATTAGCTTTGAAGTAGAGTATGATATATATAGCATGTCTAAAGATGCGACATTGTATTCTGGGGATTCACACGCACTTTTCCAATTACATCCAGGTCTATTTGCCATTTTATTATCGGATGGTATGGGGCAAAGTAAAGAAGCGCAACATGAAAGTAGAAAATTAATACATTTAATGCGAGAGTGCCTTAATTATAATATGAATCCTGAAACTGCAATGCATACATTGCATTATGTCATGTCATTAAAACAACAGGATGATATGTATGCAACCCTTGATTTCGCACTAGTGGATTTACAGCATGGTGATTTATGGTCATGGAAGGCTGGGGGAATGTCGACCTATATTTTGCGTGGAAAGGAAGTCATAAAGGTTGAGAGTAATGCAGCACCTGTAGGTTTCCTATCGATTTCTGCGGTAGAGGCTGAAAAAAGAAAGCTGAAAGCAGGGGATGTCATTTTAATGCATTCAGATGGACTGTTTTCTAGTGTTGCCGATTGGGATGAGCAAGAGGAGACGTTTTTAGCTTATGCACAGCAGGTAGCCAGTACAAATAATACTATCCAAGAAAAGCTAACAACGATAATGCAGTCATTCCAAGATTACTTTGAAATAGAAGATGATTGTACTGTACTCATGTTAGAAGTGACACATGTTGTTCCGACATGGGCTGTATTTAGACCAGCACAATATTCTATGAGCTAATCATTTTTTGTATTATCGAAAGGGGAGGAGAAGCGTTTGTCATTTGAATTAAAGGTTAAGACATTTATTGAAAAAGAGCAATTATTACAGCAAGACGACCATCTTCTCATCGCCGTTTCGGGTGGAGTAGATTCTATGGCTTTACTCCATTATTTTGTTCAAACACAAGAGCACTGGAACATTCGGGTGGAAGCAGTACATGTCGACCATATGCTTAGGGGAGAAGCTTCTGCTGAAGATAGGGCATTTGTACAAAAGTATTGTGATGAAAATGACGTTTATTTACATGCCACAGCGATCTCCATACCAACAATACTGGCACAGGAGAATGGAAATACCCAGCTAATATGTCGTAGAGAAAGGTATCGATATTTTAAAGAGGTTTTGTACAAAACGAATGCGAATAAGCTTGTAACTGCACATCATGCGGATGACCAACTGGAGTCAGTATTAATGGCCCTGACAAAAAATGCGACGATGAATAGCATGCAAGGCATACGCCCTCAGCGATATTTTGAAGGAAAATCATTAATTCGTCCGTTTTTAACGGTTACAAAGACTGAAATAGGGGAATATTTACTTAGAAAAGGTTTAAATTATCGGGAGGATGTCAGTAACTCCAAAGACACTTATGTACGAAATCGTTTCAGACATCATGTCGTGCCTTTACTGGAGGCTGAAAATCCGAGAGTGACCGAACAAGTGACCCATTTTACATCGCAATTGCAAGAAGACAATACCTTTTTAATGACATTAGCCGAAGATGTATTTTCCAAAACCATTAAAAGAAGTAATGAAAATACATATAGCATGGAAATTGAGGCTTTTCAATTGGTACCACTTGCTTTACAAAGGAGGCTCATTTTAATACTATTAAACTATCTTTACAAAGATTCAAATACGATACAAAGTTATGCTTTATTGACTTCAATTTTAAAGCTTTGTGATACGACAGCAGGGTATGCTGAAATTCACTTGCCTGAAGATTTCCTTGCAGTTCGCCGTTACGGAAAATTAATGATTCAGAAGAATAGTTCAACAGAGGACTACCCTTCTTCTGAAAAAATAATTATTTCGGCTGCTAATGGGTGGACAACACTGACGAATGGTAAACGCTTATGCGTAGTCAAGTTGCACGATTTATCGTCCGAATTGATGACGGATACTGCACAACTTTTTTATTTTAACGCTAGCAAACTCCACCTTCCGCTCTCTATTCGAGCACGCAAGGATGGAGACAGAATGCTGTTAAAAGGAATGGATCAGCCAAAACGCTTATCTCGCCTTTTTATAGATGAAAAGATTCCTTTAAATGAGCGGAATAGCTGGCCGTTACTGATTTCTCAGTCTGATGAGGTGGTAGCGGTAATTGGTGTGCGTATGGGAATGTTTTTTTCAACCACTCCGCAACCAAACGATGATACAGTGCTCATCGTAGACTAAGGTCTTTGTAAAATATTTCACCGTAATTGGTTGAAGATTTGTTGATACATCACGAGGAGGAATCGATATGTTACAAAATGACATCGAAAAAGTAATGATTACAGAAGAACAATTGCAAGAAAGAATTGCAGATCTAGGTGCACAATTAACAGAGGAATACAAAGATGCATTCCCATTAGCTGTTGGTGTTCTTAAAGGAGCAATGCCATTTATGACAGATCTCATGAAACGTTTCGATTCTTTCATTGAGCTAGATTTTATGGATGTTTCTAGCTATGGCAATGCTACCGTGTCATCTGGAGAAGTAAAGATTTTAAAGGATTTAAATACGAGCGTTGAAGGACGTGACGTATTAATTATCGAGGACATCATCGATAGTGGTTTAACGTTAAGCTATTTAGTAGACTTATTTAAATATCGTAAAGCCAAATCCATTAAAATTGTTACATTACTTGATAAACCATCAGGTCGAAAAGTGAACCTATCGGCTGATTATGTTGGTTTTAAAGTTCCAGACGGCTTTGTGGTTGGATATGGTTTAGATTACGCTGAAAAATATCGTAACCTACCTTATATTGGTATCTTGAAACCTGAAGTTTATTCATTTTAAGATATAAAACGACCAGCTTTAAAAGTTATGGCCTCCAGCGCAGTCAAGTGTTTTTCATTATGGTTAACATAATTCGAAATCTTGACACAATGTTCAGCTATTTCGAGCCCATGGAACAGGTACAATTACGCTGGGATGTATTAAGATGGCCTAAAAACTGTTTTGATAATAGCAAAAAATGAACGAAACATTTTTTAAGTAGGGCTTTTCGTTGTATGATGAAATCATGATATGTTAAGATTTTACTTATAATTTTTCTGTTTGTAATGAGGAGGCTGGAGATGAATCGAATATTTCGATATACCATATTCTATCTACTGATTTTCCTAGTGATTATCGGTATTTTTGGTACTTTCAACGGTGGCAATTCACCAACGAAAGAGTTAACTTATCATGAGTTCCAACAAGCTCTAGATAAGAAAGAAATAACAAGTGCTACAATTCAACCTGATAAATCAGTTTATGTCGTAGAAGGTACATTAAAAGGTTATGAAAAGGGTCAAAGCTTTACAGTGAACATCCCTCGAGATAACCAATCATTAATGGATCGCATCGATGAGGCTGCTAAGGAAAAAAATAGTAATATTAAATATTTAGCAGCGCCAGAAACGAGTGGATGGATTCAATTCTTTACAGGAATCATCCCTTTCATTATCATCATTTTCTTGTTCTTCTTCCTAATGAGCCAATCTCAAGGTGGCGGTAATAAAGTGATGAGCTTTGGTAAGAGTAAAGCTAAACTTTATGATGACCAAAAGAAAAAGGTTCGTTTTACAGATGTAGCGGGTGCTGATGAAGAGAAAGCAGAGCTTGTAGAAGTTGTAGACTTCTTAAAAGACCATCGTAAATTCACAGAGATTGGTGCACGTATTCCAAAAGGTATCTTACTTGTAGGTCCTCCAGGTACAGGTAAAACATTACTTGCACGTGCTGTGGCAGGCGAAGCAGGCGTTCCATTCTTCTCAATTTCAGGTTCTGACTTTGTAGAAATGTTTGTCGGTGTCGGTGCATCACGTGTCCGAGATCTATTCGAAAATGCAAAGAAAAACGCACCATGTATTATCTTTATAGATGAGATTGATGCAGTTGGTCGTCAACGTGGCGCTGGTCTAGGCGGGGGTCATGACGAGCGTGAACAAACACTGAACCAGTTGCTAGTTGAAATGGATGGTTTCGGGGCAAACGAGGGTATTATTATCATCGCTGCAACAAACAGACCAGATATTTTAGATAAAGCATTATTACGTCCAGGTCGTTTTGACCGTCAAATTACAGTAGGACATCCTGATGTAAAAGGACGTGAGGCGATTCTTAAGGTACATGCACGTAACAAGCCTTTAGCAGATACAGTTGATTTAGCAGCAGTTGCACAACGTACGCCAGGTTTCTCAGGTGCCGATTTAGAAAATTTACTAAATGAAGCTGCTCTTGTAGCCGCTCGTAAAAGTAAACGTACCATCAATATGGCAGATATCGATGAAGCTTCTGACCGTGTAATCGCTGGTCCAGCTAAAGCGAGCCGAGTATATTCAGCCAAAGAGAAAAAACTTGTATCCTTCCACGAAGCTGGTCACGTAGTTGTTGGTCTAGAACTTGATGAAGCGGATACAGTTCACAAAGTAACAATTGTTCCACGTGGTCAAGCGGGTGGATATGCTATTATGTTACCGAAGGAAGAACGTTTCTTTACAACAAGACAAGAGCTTTTAGACCGTATTGCTGGACTGCTTGGTGGTCGCGTAGCTGAAGAAATCGTTCTTGGTGAAGTCTCTACGGGGGCACATAACGACTTCCAAAAGGTTACAAGTATCGCACGAGCTATGGTTACTGAATATGGAATGAGTGAAAATCTTGGTGCAATGCAATTCGGTTCAAGTCAGGGTGGAAATGTATTCCTTGGCCGCGACTTTAATTCGGACCAAAATTACTCTGATTCTATAGCTTATGAAATTGATAAAGAAATGCAAAAAATTATTGATACGCAATATGAGCGTACGAAACGTATCCTAACAGAGAATCGTGAGTTACTTGATTTAATTGCTAACACGTTAATGGAGAAAGAAACATTAAATGCGCAGGAAATCGAGCATTTACGTGATCATGGTGTTTTACCAGCACCAGAGGCTGTCGAAAAAATTGAGGGGAATAACACTCTGAAAGTGGAAACGAAGCCAACATTAGATACGATTGGTGAGCCAGTTGTTGAAAAAGAGCTATTAAGTAAAGAGCCAAACCCAACAACTTTAGACCTTGCAAAAGAAGGCAAGGAATCAAATGAACCACCTAAGGGTATCGACGAAAAACGTGAATAAATTGGAAAGACTGTTTACTGCAAAATGAGTAAACAGTCTTTTTCTTTGCCTTTTATTATGAAAAAGCATTAGGATATTAGTGGAAGACAGCTACATATGACTTCGCACAAATGGTGGAGACAAGATGTATTTGTAAAGACAAATGGATAGGAGTGTTTTCGCATGGGAACTGTAACGTTGAATAATGGACTTAAAATGCCTTTGGTTGGTTACGGTGTATTTCGTGTTCCAGAAGGAGAAGACCTAGCTGAAGCCGTAAAAATGGCTATTGCGAAAGGTTATCGAAGCATCGATACGGCACAAGTATATCGTAATGAAGAAAGTGTTGGACGAGGGATACGAGCAGCCATAGAAGAAGGTTTGGTTACGCGTGAAGAACTATTTATAACATCTAAAGTTTGGAACGATGGACTTTCCTATGAAGAAACACTTGCCGCTTATGATAGTAGTTTAGAGAAAATAGGATTAGACTATTTGGATCTATATTTAGTACATTGGCCAGGCATTGATACAAATTATGTAGATGTCTATAAGGCACTGGAAAAGATTTATCAAGATGGTCGTGTGCGTTCAATTGGTGTTAGTAACTTCCATGTACAACATTTAGAAAAACTTTTGAATGAAACTACGGTTATTCCTGTTATTAATCAAATCGAATTCCATCCACATTTAACGCAAGTGGAAGTACGTGCTTATTGTACAGACAAGGACATCCAAGTAGAGGCTTGGTCTCCTTTAATGAACGGCGCCTTATTGGAGGAAGCATTGATTCAAGAGTTAGCATCTAAATATGGCAAAACGCCTGCTCAAATCGTATTACGCTACGATGTACAGCACAACGTTGTAACTATCCCAAAAACGATGACAGCCACTCGTATGGTGGAGAATCTTGATGTTTTTGACTTTACATTAACAGATGGTGAAATGGCTCAACTGGATGCTTTAAATGATGGTCTACGCTGTGGTCCAGATCCGGAAAAATTTAATTTCAAATAATTTTTTTAAGGAGCGTCCTAGCTGAGGATGCTCTTTTTTTAGAAGGTTGGAATACTATTTCCTAGCATAAAAAGTATGGTATCATTTTCTAAAGTGTTTTAACTTTAAGTTAGATGGATAATGTAAGTTGTAACAGTAGGTTGGCGAAAGTTACAATGATGATATGGGGGTGTCAACCATGATTTTAGTTTTAGATGCAGGGAATTCTAATATTGTGTTAGGGGTTTATGATGACAACGAACAATTAGCCTTCCATTGGCGTATGGTGACAGACCTTTATAAAACAGAAGATGAATATGCTATGCAAGTTCTTTCGTTTTTTAATCATGCAGGCATTTCATTTGAACAAATTACGGGCATTATTATATCCTCAGTTGTGCCACCAATTATGTATTCATTAGAGGCAATGTGTCAGAAGTATTTTCGAAAAAAACCTCTAGTAGTGGGTCCTGGTGTTAAAACGGGTTTGAATATTAAATACGAAAATCCTCGAGAGGTTGGTTCAGACCGTATTGTTAACGCTATAGCAGCTTTAGACTTATATAAAGCACCTTGTATTATAGTTGATTTTGGTACAGCAACAACTTATTGTTATTTAAATGAAAAAGGCGACTATATGGGTGGTGCGATTGCGCCAGGTATAACCATTTCGACAGAGGCTCTTTATACTCAGGCTGCTAGATTGCCGCGTATTGAAATATTAAGACCTACACATATTGTAGGAAAAACAACCGTTTCCGCCATGCAGGCCGGAATTTTTTATGGCTTCGTAGGACAAGTTGAGGGCATTGTTAATCGGATGAAGGGACAAAGTAAAGAGGAGCCATTAGTAATTGCTACAGGTGGATTAGCAAATCTAATTGCAGGGGAAACGCAAATTATTGATGTTGTGGATCCGTTTTTAACGTTAAAGGGTTTATATAAACTGTATAAACGTAACCAATAAGAAATGAGGGACATTTCATTTATGAATGATTATTTAGTTAGAGGTTTAGGATTTAATGGACAGGTACGTGTATTTGCAGCCCGTACAACAGCAACAGTTGGAGAAGCACAACGTCGTCACGATACATGGCCAGTTGTATCAGCTGCTCTAGGGCGCTCTATGACAGCGGCTGTAATGATGGGTGCTATGTTAAAAGGTGAAGAGAAGATTACAATCAAGATTGAGGGTAATGGTCCGATTGGTCCAATGGTAATCGATAGTAATGCACGTGGAGAAGTACGTGGATTTGTCACGAATCCTCATGTTCATTTCGATTTAAACGAGCAAGGTAAGCTAGATGTGCGAGCAGGGGTTGGGACTGAAGGAGCTCTAACAATTGTTAAGGATCTTGGTTTGCGAGATATGTTTTCAGGCCAAACACCAATTGTTTCAGGTGAAATTGCTGAAGATTTTACTTATTATTTCGCTACGTCTGAGCAAGTACCTTCATCAGTTGGTTTAGGCGTATTAGTTAATCCGGACAACACAATTCTTGCTGCAGGAGGATTTATTCTGCAATTAATGCCAGGCTGTGAAGAGGAAACAATCAATGAAATCGAACAGCATCTTGCTACAATAGAGCCAGTTTCGAAAATGATTGAAAAAGGCTTTACACCTGAGCAAATTTTAGAAGCTGTATTAGGAAATGGCCATCTACAAATTTTAGATTCCATGCCTGTTGAATTTAAATGTCAATGTTCAAAAGAGCGGTTTGGTGCAGCAATTTTAGGTCTAGGAATAGCTGAAATTAAAGAAATGATTGAAGAGGATGACAGTGCAGATGCACAATGTCATTTCTGCTTAGAGACCTATCATTTTTCAAAAGAAGAGTTAGAAGGGTTTATTGATGAGCTCAAATCGTAATAGACGACCTTCTGCCACTACAACACCAAACCAAACCCCTTTACTACAGCGCCGTTTAAAAACAAAACCAGCTCTGTCTGTCATTGCGGTATTGTTATTAGGTAATATTTTATGGTTCATTGCATGGGCTATCCCAAATAAAAGTCAGGAAATTGGTAGCGATGAACAAGTCGCTGCCATTGACGGGGATGTTATCACGCGCCAAGAGTGGATGATTGCTATGGAAGAGCGATATGGCAAAGAAACACTACAAAATTTAGTCAATGAATCTGTAATGGAAAAGGCAGCAAAGACATATAAAATTAAAGTTACTGATCAAGAAATTGATCTCGAATTAGCCTTAATGCGTTCTGCTCAAGATAAATTTGATACAGCAATGCAAAATCTCTCAGCGGAGCAACTACGCCAAAAAATTCGTTCACAACTTATTTTAGATAAGGTACTCACAAAAGATGTAGTGATAAGTGAAGAGAGTATTGAAAAGTACTATGAGGAAAATCAAGGACTATACAATACAAAAACAAGCTATCGTACCAATTTTATTGAGGTTGACGCCAAGAAAGCGGCTGATGAGGCGCTGGGTGAGTTAAAAAATGGCTCTGATTTTTCAGTGCTAGCCCGTGAGATTTCCTTAGATAGTGCTTCGGCGAGTTTAGGGGGAGACGTTGGCTTCCTGACGGAAAATCAGGAAAACGTGGATCCTGCCATTATTAATGCTGTGAAATCTACAAAGGCAAATGAGGTAAGTAAAGCCTTTAAGTTAGATAATGGTCATTATGGCATTGTACAGGTGCAAGAGGTTTTAGAGGGACAATCCTTTACATATGACGATGTGAAAGAACATATCGAGCGTGAATTAGCTTTAGAGCAGTTGCCACAATCTGTTACACCTGAAGCGTTTTGGTCTGAATTTAATGCTACATGGTATTATGGAGAATCTAAAAAAGAAAAATAATAAATGAAAGAATCTGCAAGTTCTTTGCGGGTAGCATAAGTCTAAAAAACTTGCAGACAGTGGATGTCATCAGAATGGACTTACCCGACAAATGGTGCAGATTCTTTTTGTCTTTATGCGATGTTTGATGGACTAGCAAAGGCGCCATCCATTGACAGTAGATAAATATTCTGAAAATACAAGTTTTATTTATTGACAATCGAATGGAAAAATTGATAAAATACAAAATAAGTAAAACCTATAAAAATAGTAGGGATTGGGAGTGGATTATTAAATGAGTAGATTAGCGAACTCGATAGCTGAATTAGTTGGTAAAACACCAATCGTTAAATTAAATCATGCAACAAGTGAAAATGAAGGTACTGTTTATGTAAAATTAGAATATTTTAATCCGGGAAGCTCAGTGAAAGACCGTTTAGCGTTAGCCATGATTGAAGCGGCAGAAAAAGATGGAACATTACAACCAGGTGGTACGATTATCGAGCCGACATCTGGTAATACAGGTATTGGTCTTGCTATGATTGCTGCTGCTAAAGGCTATAAAGCAATTTTAGTGATGCCAGAAACAATGAGCTTAGAGCGACGAAACTTACTTCGTGCTTATGGTGCGGAGCTTGTATTGACTCCTGGACCAGCGGGTATGAAAGGCGCTATTGCTAAAGCAGAAGAATTATCTGCAGAGCATGGCTATTTCCTACCACAACAATTCACGAACCCAGCGAATGCTGTTATTCACCGCCTAACTACAGGCCCTGAAATTGTTGAAGCATTCGATGGCTTAACACTAGATGCATTTGTAGCTGGAGTTGGTACTGGTGGTACTATTACAGGTGCAGGTGCCGTATTAAAAGAAAAGTATCCCAATGTTGAAATTATCGCTGTAGAGCCAAAAGATTCGCCTGTTCTTTCTGGTGGTCAGCCTGGCCCTCATAAAATTCAAGGGATTGGAGCAGGGTTTGTGCCAACAGTTTTAGATACAGAGATTTATTCGTCTGTATTCCCTGTTGAAAACGAGGTAGCTTTTGAAGTAGCTCGTAAAGTAGCTCGTGAAGAAGGTATTTTATGTGGTATATCGTCAGGCGCTGCGATCTATGCTGCAATTGAAGCCGCAAAACGTTTAGGTAAGGGTTCAAATGTCCTTGCTATTGTTCCTTCGAATGGTGAACGTTATCTATCAACACCTCTCTATCAATTTGAAGACTAATTTAAGTTAATAGAAAAAAGACTCCTTCCTGATAAGGAGTCTTTTTTAGTGCGCTTAGAATTTCATAGAGCCTTATAAAAATATTCGCATCTATGTAATATTCACGTTAAGATGGAATCACATCAAATGATTTAAAAGGGGAAAGCTAACTTGAAGACAATTTTGACGAAAACAGTAGAGATGGATGCAGATTCATTTTTTTATAGTTATAAAAAGCAAACTGAGACACAAGATTCGCATGTCTTTTTAGAAAGTGGACGTGGTGGTCATTTTACAATAGCTGCTTGGAATCCATTAGCAACCGCACAATCGGTAGAGGACGGACTTTTAGTAAATTGGAGAAATGGCAGAAGCGAAGTTTTACCAGGTGAATCTCTTGCATTGTTGGAAGAACTCGTGGCGGAATACCAGGTTCCCCATAATGCGGAACTTCCAGTTTTTCAGGGGGGAGCTATTGGATTTGTAACATATGATTATGCGCGCAATATTGAAGTGCTTCCTAATACAGCTAATGACGATCTACAAATACCAGATATTTATTTTTATTTGTTTGATAGCTGGGCAGTACATGATGTGAAACACAATACGGTCACGTTAATGAAGCTAGAAGATTATGTTGTTGACTTAGAAGAATGGGCTACTAATTGGCAAGTTGCAGCCCGTGATGGACTTGCTACGCGTAAATTTGAAAAGACCAATGCTATAGAAGTAGTCAATGACGAGAGTGAATTGCTTGTGTCATTCGCAGGGACTGACTTTGAGGCGGCGGTGCAGAAAATTCAAACCTATATCGCACAAGGTGATGTGTTTCAGGTGAATTTATCAGTTCGTCAATCTAAAAACTTAAATACGACAGCGATGGATGTATATGAGGCATTAAGAGCCTTTAATCCGTCACCTTACATGGCTTATATGGAAGCCCCTGATTTTGCGGTTGTTTCTGGATCACCTGAGCTTTTAGTTAAACGCCAGGGTCAAGAATTATCAACAAGACCCATTGCGGGAACGCGTCCAAGAGGGAAATCTGAAGAGGAAGATTTAGCATTAGCTCAAGAATTAATTGACAATGATAAAGAACGCGCAGAGCATGTGATGTTAGTAGATTTAGAGCGTAATGATTTAGGGCGAGTATCAACCTATGGAACAGTAGAAGTAGATGAGTTCATGGTCATTGAACGCTATTCGCATGTTATGCACATTGTATCTAATGTTCGGGGAGAAATAGCGGAAGGCAAAACAAACGCTGATGTTATCCGTGCAATGTTCCCAGGCGGTACTATTACTGGTGCACCAAAGATACGAACAATGGAGATTATCGAAGAATTAGAGCCTGTAAGACGTGGCTTATACACGGGTTCTATTGGCTGGCTCGGCTATACTGGGGACATGGAGTTTAATATTGTGATTCGTACAGCATTTATAAAAGATGGGATCGCGCATATTCAGGCAGGAGCAGGTATTGTCATTGATTCTGTTCCAGAAAGAGAATATCAGGAATCTTTAAATAAGGCGAAGGCCATGTGGCAGGCAAAGGCCATGGCGGAGGGGCGAGCAAAATGATTTTAATGATCGATAACTATGATTCATTTATTTATAACATCGTACAATATTTGGGTGAGTTTGGTCATGAAGTAATAGTAAAACGAAATGATGTATTAACAATAGAGGACATAGAGCAACTTGCACCAGATATGATAGTTATTTCACCGGGGCCGTGTAGTCCAAATGAAGCGGGTGAAAGTCTGAATATTATCCGATATTTCGCGGGAAATATTCCAATTTTAGGTGTTTGTCTTGGACATCAGGCTATTGCGCAAGTGTTCGGTGGTCAGGTAATACGGGCTGAGCGCCTTATGCATGGGAAGATATCCCCTGTATTACATGCTGAAGTTGGTTTACATAGAGCTATGCCAAACCCATTTCAAGCTACTCGCTATCATTCTCTCATTGTAGAAAAAGAGACACTACCGACTTGTCTAGAAGTAACCGCTTGGACAGAAGAGGGAGAAATTATGGGGCTTCGTCACAAGGAGTATCCAATAGAGGGTGTACAATATCACCCAGAATCTATTATGACTGAGCAAGGTAAACAACTCCTTCGTCAATTTATAGAAATGTACGTAGAAGGAGTTAAATAGATGCAGTGCTGGATGAATGGAAGCTATATGGCAGCCGAGGATTTGCGAATTTCCCCTTTTGACCATGGTTTTTTATATGGTTTGGGCTTCTTTGAAACGTTCCGAACATATGAAGGGCAGATATTTGAATGGGATGCACATATGAAAAGATTACAGCAGGCTTTATCACAATATCGCATTCATTTAACCTATCCTGAAAGTGTTTTATTTGAAGTTGTGCAACAATTAAATCAGCAAGCTGGTGGTCAGGATGGCTATTTCCGTCTTAATGTTTCAGCAGGTGAACATAATATTGGTTTGCAGCCAACAGAATACATGCAACCCAATGTCATTATCTTTCGTAAAGAATTACTGGATACACCTCGTGGAACTGAAAAGACAGCTCAGTGGCTTACTACACCACGTAATTCGCCTGAACAAGGGGTGCGCGTCAAATCACATCATTATGGCAACAATGTGCTTGGCCGTTTCGAGCTGCCGTCTTTGGCACAGCAAGAAGGTTTCTTTTTAACGGAAGCCGGCTACGTTGCAGAAGGTGTAACCTCAAATGTTTTTTGGGTAAAAAATGATATACTATATACGCCTTCTTTGGAAACAGGCATACTACCTGGCATTGTTCGAGCTTGGGTTATAAAAAAAGCCGATGCTCTTGGTATTGAAGTAAGAGAAGGCTTTTATATGAAGGAAGACTTACAACAAAGTACGGAATGCTTTATTACCAATTCCGTGCAGGAGCTTGTACCGATCATTCATATAGAGAACCAGCAATTATTAGGTAATAAAGGACCTGTTTATTCGTGTTTACATGATGCATTTGCTCAAGAAGTGGAGCAACGATAGAGGGAGCGTTTGTATGCTAGATAAATATATAAAACCATTAACCATTAATGGTATTACATTAGACTTTACAAAAGAAACGTTTGTAATGGGTATTTTAAATGTTACACCAGACTCCTTCTCTGATGGAGGAAAGTTCAACAGTGTCGAAGCTGCGGTAGCTCAAGCGAAAAAAATGGTGGCGGATGGTGCTAAAATTATTGATGTAGGCGGAGAGTCTACACGTCCTGGTTATGAGCGTATTTCAGATGAAGATGAAATTACACGTATTGTACCTGTTATACAAGCATTATTGAAAGAAGTAGATGCCATTATTTCGGTTGATACGTATAAAGCAAACGTAGCGCGAGCTGCCATTGAGGCGGGGGCGCATGTGATAAATGATATTTGGGGAGCAAAAGCTGAACCGGAAATTGCACAGGTTGCAGCTGATTTACATGTTCCAATAATTTTAATGCACAATCGTGAAAATATGGATTATGGTGTTGATTTTTGGTCAACGGCGAAAGCGGATTTAGATGAAAGTATTGCTATCGTACATCAAGCGGGGGTTCCTGATCATCATATTATCCTAGATCCTGGTATCGGCTTTGCTAAAAACACTGAGCAGAATATAGCCATGATGCAACACTTAAAGGATTTAGTGGAGATGGGCTATCCTGTGCTTTTAGCAACATCACGTAAATCCATGATCGGCAATGTCTTGAAGCTACCAGTTAATGAACGTCTTGAAGGTACGGGAGCAACGGTAGTTTATGGAATTGAAAAGGGCTGTCATATGATACGCGTTCATGATGTAAAGGAAATGGCACGTGCAGCGCATATGGCTGATGTACTAGTAGGGAAACGACTGTATAAGGAGGAGGCATAATGGATTATATTCATTTAAAAGATATGCAGTTTTATGGTTACCACGGTGTATTAGCGGCAGAAACAACTCTTGGTCAACGTTTTCGAGCAAATGTTTCGCTGGCTGTAGATATGACAAAGGCTGGAGAAACGGATGACCTCGCTTATACGGTAAATTATGCAGAGGTCTATGCTTTGTGTCGTGATATTGTAGAAGGAGAACCTTTTAAGCTTATTGAGGCACTTGTTGTGAAAATGGCAAACGTGATTTTAACAACATACCCTGAAAAAATAAAGGGCGTTCGTGTAGAGCTGATCAAGCCAGACCCACCAATCCACGGCTATTACAAAGAAGTGTCTGTTGAGGTAACGAGAGGTGATTTTTAATGAAGGATGTCTATTTATCAATAGGAACAAATATGGGTGAGAGATATGAAAACCTTCAACAAGCTGTTGCTCTTTTAAGAGAGAAGGAGAACATTGAGGTTGTTCGTGTTTCATCTGTTTATGAAACGGCAGCTGTAGGCTATACAGATCAGGCAGACTTTTTGAATATTGCTGTTCATCTCAAAACCGATGCATCATCTACTGAAATGCTGAAGATTTGCCAATCGATTGAGCAAGAGTTAGGGCGTGTGCGAGAATTTCGTTGGGGTCCACGAATCATCGACCTTGACATTTTACTTTACAATCAAGAAAATATTGAAACAGAGAACCTACTTGTTCCTCATCCAAGAATGTATGAGCGAGCTTTCGTCTTAGTGCCACTGGTAGAGATTACTCCAGCACCTTTCGGAGATCAGCTACAACAAGCACATCATTTATTGCAACAGATGGACTGTGAGCGTGAAGGTATAAACTTGTGGCAGCCAACTAACGAACCTCTTATAGTGAGTTAGGTAGGCGCTTTATATAATTTTAAATTAAGGATAAATAGGTACATGCCTATATAGGAGGAAGACAACGTTGAGTCAAACAACAGAGAAGCCCTTTCAAATTGGCGATATTGTCATGGACAACCGTGTTGTATTAGCTCCAATGGCAGGGATTTGTAATTCTGCTTTCCGATTAACCGTTAAGGAGTTCGGAGCAGGGCTTGTATATGCTGAAATGATTAGTGATAAGGGCATTGTTCAAAAAAACGAAAAAACATTAGGTATGCTTTATATCGATGAACGTGAAAATCCTCTGTCACTACAAATTTTTGGTGGAGATAAAGAAACATTAGTAGAGGCCGCTAAGTATGTAGATCAAAATACATCCGCTGATATTATAGATATCAATATGGGGTGCCCTGTTAATAAAATCATTAAATGTGAAGCGGGAGCTCGCTTGCTTTTAGATCCTAATAAAGTGTATGAAATGGTAGCCGCTGTGGTGGATGCAGTGAAAAAGCCTATTAGCGTAAAAATGCGAATTGGTTGGGATGATGAGCATATCTTCGCTATTGAAAATGCCCAGGCTGTTGAACGTGCTGGTGCGTCAGCGGTAGCGGTTCATGGTCGTACACGTGTACAAATGTACGAAGGGAAGGCGAATTGGGATATCATTCGTCAGGTAAAGGAAAATGTGAAAATCCCTGTTCTTGGTAATGGTGATGTAGAAACGCCGCAGGACGCTAAACGTATGCTAGAAACTACAGGTGTAGATGCAGTGATGATTGGTCGTGCCGCTTTGGGTAACCCATGGATGATTTATCGTACAGTTCAATACCTAGAAACTGGTGAATTAAAGGAAGAACCGAGTGTACGTGAAAAAATGGACGTCTGTCTACTTCACTTTGAACGTCTGCTCCAATTAAAAGGAGAAGGTATAGCAGTTCGTGAAATGCGTAAGCATGCATCTTGGTATTTGAAGGGAATTAGAGGTAATGGTAAAGCACGTAACGCTATTAACCAAACAGAAACGGCAGCAGAGCTTCGCGCGTTATTAAATGGCCTTGTTCAAGAGTATGCAGAATCCGAGTCCAATCTCATGATCCCTGAAGCAAAAGAATTAATTATTTAAGATAAAGATACCGTGAGCGTCTCAAGTTTTGACAGAGACGCTTTTTTTGCGCGCTTTAATTTTTAGAATTATTAATTATCTTATCTTGTATTGAAAATAAACTGAAACAGATGATTACAGCATTAAAATTGTGTACAATAGAAATATTATGGACGTAAACGCTATTTATTTAAGGAGTGAAACAAGTGTCAAACATAGAAGAATTAAATGACCAGCTTTTGGTGAGACGCCAAAAAATGACGACTATATTAGAGAACGGACAAGATCCATTTGGTAGCCGTTTTGAACGTACGCATTTGTCAACAGAAGTAAAGGAACAATTTGCAGATCAAACAAAAGAGCAACTAGAAGAAAATCTGCAAGAGGTTATTATTGCGGGTCGTATAATGACGAAGCGCGGTAAAGGAAAAGCTGGCTTTGCACATATTCAAGATTTGGGTGGCCAAATTCAAATCTACGTTCGTCAAGACCATGTAGGTGAAGAAGCGTATGAATTATTTAAACAAGCTGATTTGGGAGATATCGTAGGTATCCGAGGGAATGTATTCCGCACACAGGTTGGCGAGCTCTCAGTAAAGGCAGAGGAATTCACATTCCTTACAAAGGCGCTACGTCCTATGCCAGAGAAGTTCCATGGTTTACAGGATGTTGAGCAACGTTATCGTCAACGCTACTTAGATCTTATGACGAATGAAGAAAGCAAATTAACATTTATAGCACGTTCTAAAATTATCCGTGCTATCCGCAACTATCTTGATAACTCTGGATATTTAGAAGTAGAAACACCAATGCTTCATACAATTGCTGGTGGTGCGGCTGCTCGTCCATTTATTACTCATCATAATGCACTTGATATGGAATTATATATGCGAATCGCAATCGAACTGCATTTAAAACGCTTAATTGTGGGTGGTTTAGAAAAGGTTTATGAGATTGGACGTGTATTCCGAAACGAAGGGATCTCGACACGACATAACCCTGAATTTACAATGATTGAGCTCTATGAAGCATACGCTGACTATCAAGATATCATGTCTCTTACTGAAAACCTTATAGCACACGTTGCTCAAGAAGTTCTTGGAACGACTACAGTTCAATATGGAGAAGATGAAATTAACCTTGCAGTGGGCTGGAGACGAGTTCACATGGTTGATGCCGTAAAAGAAGCAACTGGTGTAGACTTCTGGCAGCCGATGACAAAAGAGCAAGCTCAGGCTCTTGCTAAAGAACATGGAGTAGAAGTGAAAGATGTTCATGAAGTAGGTCATATTATTAATGAATTCTTTGAGCAAAAAATAGAAGAAACACTTGTACAACCTACATTTGTATATGGGCACCCAGTGGAAATCTCGCCTCTTGCAAAGAAAAATCCAGAGGACGAGCGTTTCACAGATCGCTTTGAGCTATTTATTGTTCGTCGTGAGCATGCAAATGCCTTCACAGAATTAAATGACCCAATCGATCAACGTCAGCGCTTTGAAGCACAATTAGCAGAGAAAGCAGCTGGTAATGATGAGGCACATGAAATGGACAATGATTTCATTGAAGCTTTGGAATATGGTATGCCTCCAACAGGTGGACTAGGCATTGGTATTGACCGATTAATCATGCTATTAACAAACTCACCTTCCATTCGTGATGTATTATTATTCCCGACAATGCGTCATATTACTAAATAGTCGTAGCATCTTTTCTAACAGTAAGATAAGAATAGAATGAAGAGGAGAATTTGCTGGATAAGGCAATTCTCCTCTTTTTTGTATTAAAAAAATTAAGTTGTTTAAACGTGGATTATATTTAGGTTATACTTTTATAGTTCTATGTTTTTATAAACGACAGTAGATAAAAAAGAAGTATTTTTATTGGGGGCATATAATGAATTACAAAATTATTAACAAACAAGTATTTGAACAGGCTCAATTACGTTCTGTATCGGATGTTCCATTTACAGAAGAAGAACTTGAGCATGGAATGAAATTAGTAGTTGCCAAAAAAGACGAGAATCTTACTTTATATTTAGTAGAGATAGACGGACATAAGAAGTTTGATGTTCGCTGGGATGATTCTTCTGAAATTTTTAGTGGCTGGTATTCCGCGTGGGATAATTTCCTGTGGTGTTTAAATATAGTTGATCCACAAGATGATGGCTTAAAGTAGTAGCGCGAAGCTTGAATAACAAACGATGAGGTTTTTTAGTTGAGTAAGCAGGAGAAAATGAAGCAGATGCTTTTAACTCCTGCTTCTATGTTTTAGTCTTTAATTTGTTGAGTTTTAAAAGAAAGCAATGTATAGTAAAACAAATCATTTAAGTTAGAACAGAGAATGATATAAAATCTACATTCTCATAAGTGTAGAAAATAGCTTACTAATGCATGTTTTTTCAATAATATCATTTTCTATGAAAAAAATACTTGCGAAGTAATTACGAACATGATAAATTATTACTTGTCGTTAAAACGACGTAAGAACAACACCATCATAAAAATTCAACAAACGAAAAAGTTGTTGACACTGAAATGTGGTTGTGGTAAGATTTAAAAGTTGTCTCTTGTAAACGAAAAACTTTTTGAAAAAAGTTGTTGACAATGATAACTGAGTATATTATAATTTAAGAGTTGCTATCAAAAACGTAGCAACTAAATGAACCTTGAAAACTGAACAAGTAAAACGTAATCAATAAAGTTTTCAGTAACTAGCTTAGCTAGTGAACGAAGCAAAATTTTGGACATCAAAATTGATGCCAGCAAAACAATTTGAGCTAATCAAATTTCTTTTATGGAGAGTTTGATCCTGGCTCAGGACGAACGCTGGCGGCGTGCCTAATACATGCAAGTCGAGCGAACAGAGAAGGAGCTTGCTCCTTCGACGTTAGCGGCGGACGGGTGAGTAACACGTGGGCAACCTACCTTATAGTTTGGGATAACTCCGGGAAACCGGGGCTAATACCGAATAATCTGTTTCACCTCATGGTGAAACACTGAAAGACGGTTTCGGCTGTCGCTATAGGATGGGCCCGCGGCGCATTAGCTAGTTGGTGAGGTAACGGCTCACCAAGGCGACGATGCGTAGCCGACCTGAGAGGGTGATCGGCCACACTGGGACTGAGACACGGCCCAGACTCCTACGGGAGGCAGCAGTAGGGAATCTTCCACAATGGGCGAAAGCCTGATGGAGCAACGCCGCGTGAGTGAAGAAGGATTTCGGTTCGTAAAACTCTGTTGTAAGGGAAGAACAAGTACAGTAGTAACTGGCTGTACCTTGACGGTACCTTATTAGAAAGCCACGGCTAACTACGTGCCAGCAGCCGCGGTAATACGTAGGTGGCAAGCGTTGTCCGGAATTATTGGGCGTAAAGCGCGCGCAGGTGGTTTCTTAAGTCTGATGTGAAAGCCCACGGCTCAACCGTGGAGGGTCATTGGAAACTGGGAGACTTGAGTGCAGAAGAGGATAGTGGAATTCCAAGTGTAGCGGTGAAATGCGTAGAGATTTGGAGGAACACCAGTGGCGAAGGCGACTATCTGGTCTGTAACTGACACTGAGGCGCGAAAGCGTGGGGAGCAAACAGGATTAGATACCCTGGTAGTCCACGCCGTAAACGATGAGTGCTAAGTGTTAGGGGGTTTCCGCCCCTTAGTGCTGCAGCTAACGCATTAAGCACTCCGCCTGGGGAGTACGGTCGCAAGACTGAAACTCAAAGGAATTGACGGGGGCCCGCACAAGCGGTGGAGCATGTGGTTTAATTCGAAGCAACGCGAAGAACCTTACCAGGTCTTGACATCCCGTTGACCACTGTAGAGATATAGTTTCCCCTTCGGGGGCAACGGTGACAGGTGGTGCATGGTTGTCGTCAGCTCGTGTCGTGAGATGTTGGGTTAAGTCCCGCAACGAGCGCAACCCTTGATCTTAGTTGCCATCATTTAGTTGGGCACTCTAAGGTGACTGCCGGTGACAAACCGGAGGAAGGTGGGGATGACGTCAAATCATCATGCCCCTTATGACCTGGGCTACACACGTGCTACAATGGACGATACAAACGGTTGCCAACTCGCGAGAGGGAGCTAATCCGATAAAGTCGTTCTCAGTTCGGATTGTAGGCTGCAACTCGCCTACATGAAGCCGGAATCGCTAGTAATCGCGGATCAGCATGCCGCGGTGAATACGTTCCCGGGCCTTGTACACACCGCCCGTCACACCACGAGAGTTTGTAACACCCGAAGTCGGTGAGGTAACCTTTTGGAGCCAGCCGCCGAAGGTGGGATAGATGATTGGGGTGAAGTCGTAACAAGGTAGCCGTATCGGAAGGTGCGGCTGGATCACCTCCTTTCTAAGGATATTTTCGGAATACAAACCTTGGGTTTGTAAGATTACGTTTTGCGTTCAGTTTTGAAGGTTCATTCTTCTGAATGAAATACTTCAAAACTTGTTCTTTGAAAACTGGATAAAACGACATTGAAATAGTAACAAACACATTTATTTTTTAAGTTTTTTTATAGGCTTAATAACATTAAAAGGTTTCAAGACACGAGCAGTTCTAGGAAGCAATCGAGTGAATGAAGGAGCGTACTTCAGTACGTGACTGATTGAACGAGTGAAGCTGACAACGAAATGCGATGTGTATTGAAAGCTGATAGGTTAAGTTATTAAGGGCGCACGGCGAATGCCTTGGCACTAGGAGCCGAAGAAGGACGGCACTAACACCGATATGCTTCGGGGAGCTGTAAGTGAGCTTTGATCCGGAGATTTCCGAATGGGGGAACCCACTACGTTTAATCGCGTAGTATCTTGACGTGAATACATAGCGTCTTGAAGGCAGACCCAGGGAACTGAAACATCTAAGTACCTGGAGGAAGAGAAAGAAAAATCGATTCCCTGAGTAGCGGCGAGCGAAACGGGAAGAGCCCAAACCAAGAGGCTTGCCTCTTGGGGTTGTAGGACACTCAATACGGAGTTACAAAAGAGCGAGTTAGATGAAGCGACTTGGAAAGGTCCGCCAGAGCAGGTAAAAGCCCTGTAGTCGAAAGTTCGTTCCCTCCTGAGTGGATCCTGAGTACGGCGGAACACGTGAAATTCCGTCGGAATCCGGGAGGACCATCTCCCAAGGCTAAATACTACCTAGTGACCGATAGTGAACCAGTACCGTGAGGGAAAGGTGAAAAGCACCCCGGAAGGGGAGTGAAAGAGATCCTGAAACCGTGTGCCTACAAGTAGTTAGAGCCCGTTAATGGGTGATAGCGTGCCTTTTGTAGAATGAACCGGCGAGTTACGATTACGTGCGAGGTTAAGCTTTAGAAGGCGGAGCCGCAGCGAAAGCGAGTCTGAATAGGGCGAAATAGTACGTGGTCGTAGACCCGAAACCAGGTGATCTACCCATGTCCAGGGTGAAGGTAAGGTAACACTTACTGGAGGCCCGAACCCACGCACGTTGAAAAGTGCGGGGATGAGGTGTGGGTAGCGGAGAAATTCCAATCGAACTTGGAGATAGCTGGTTCTCTCCGAAATAGCTTTAGGGCTAGCCTCGTGATGAGAATACTGGAGGTAGAGCACTGTTTGGACTAGGGGGCCATCCCGGTTTACCGAATTCAGACAAACTCCGAATGCCAGATATTTATACACGGGAGTCAGACTGCGAGTGATAAGATCCGTAGTCAAAAGGGAAACAGCCCAGACCACCAGCTAAGGTCCCAAAGTAATCGTTAAGTGGAAAAGGATGTGGCGTTGCACAGACAACCAGGATGTTGGCTTAGAAGCAGCCATCATTTAAAGAGTGCGTAATAGCTCACTGGTCGAGTGACGCTGCGCCGAAAATGTATCGGGGCTAAACGATTCACCGAAGCTGTGGATTGACATCTACGATGTCAGTGGTAGGAGAGCGTTCTAAGTGCGTTGAAGTCAGACCGGAAGGACTGGTGGAGCGCTTAGAAGTGAGAATGCCGGTATGAGTAGCGAAAGACGGGTGAGAATCCCGTCCACCGTATGACTAAGGTTTCCTGAGGAAGGCTCGTCCGCTCAGGGTTAGTCGGGACCTAAGCCGAGGCCGATAGGCGTAGGCGATGGACAACAGGTTGATATTCCTGTACCACCTCCTCACCGTTTGAGAAATGGGGGGACGCAGTAGGATAGGGCAAGCGCGCTGTTGGTTATGCGCGTCCAAGCAGTAAGGCGTGTGTGTAGGCAAATCCGCACACTGTAACGTTGAGCTGTGATGGCGAGTCCGTATGGACGAAGTTCCTGATTTCACACTGCCAAGAAAAGCCTCTATCGAGGTGAGAGGTGCCCGTACCGCAAACCGACACAGGTAGTCGAGGAGAGAATCCTAAGGTGTGCGAGAGAACTCTCGTTAAGGAACTCGGCAAAATGACCCCGTAACTTCGGGAGAAGGGGTGCTCTTGAGCGTGCAAGCGCATGAGAGCCGCAGTGAATAGGCCCAGGCGACTGTTTAGCAAAAACACAGGTCTCTGCAAAACCGTAAGGTGACGTATAGGGGCTGACGCCTGCCCGGTGCTGGAAGGTTAAGAGGAGTGGTTAGCGCAAGCGAAGCTGCGAATTGAAGCCCCAGTAAACGGCGGCCGTAACTATAACGGTCCTAAGGTAGCGAAATTCCTTGTCGGGTAAGTTCCGACCCGCACGAAAGGCGTAACGATCTGGGCACTGTCTCAACGAGAGACTCGGTGAAATTATAGTACCTGTGAAGATGCAGGTTACCCGCGACAGGACGGAAAGACCCCGTGGAGCTTTACTGTAGCCTGATATTGAATTTTGGTACAACTTGTACAGGATAGGTAGGAGCCAGAGATCTCGGAGCGCCAGCTTCGAAGGAGGCGTCGGTGGGATACTACCCTGGTTGTATTGAAATTCTAACCCATGCCCCTTAGCGGGGCAGGAGACAGTGTCAGGCGGACAGTTTGACTGGGGCGGTCGCCTCCTAAAAGGTAACGGAGGCGCCCAAAGGTTCCCTCAGAATGGTTGGAAATCATTCGTAGAGTGTAAAGGCACAAGGGAGCTTGACTGCGAGACCTACAAGTCGAGCAGGGTCGAAAGACGGGCTTAGTGATCCGGTGGTTCCGCATGGAAGGGCCATCGCTCAACGGATAAAAGCTACCCCGGGGATAACAGGCTTATCTCCCCCAAGAGTCCACATCGACGGGGAGGTTTGGCACCTCGATGTCGGCTCATCGCATCCTGGGGCTGTAGTCGGTCCCAAGGGTTGGGCTGTTCGCCCATTAAAGCGGTACGCGAGCTGGGTTCAGAACGTCGTGAGACAGTTCGGTCCCTATCCGTCGTGGGCGTAGGAAATTTGAGAGGAGCTGTCCTTAGTACGAGAGGACCGGGATGGACACACCGCTGGTGTACCAGTTGTCTTGCCAAAGGCATCGCTGGGTAGCTATGTGTGGACGGGATAAGTGCTGAAAGCATCTAAGCATGAAGCCCCCCTCAAGATGAGATTTCCCATTACGCAAGTAAGTAAGATCCCTCAAAGACGATGAGGTAGATAGGTTCGAGGTGGAAGTGTGGTGACACATGGAGCTGACGAATACTAATCGATCGAGGACTTAACCAAAAATGTTTGAAACCTTCAATGAACCGTTTATCCAGTTTTGAAAGAATAAAAAAGTTTTTAAAAAACTTGCATTTTATAACTACATATGTTATAATAAATCTTGTCTTTTGAATAAGTCTAGTGATGATGGCAAAGAGGTCACACCCGTTCCCATACCGAACACGGAAGTTAAGCTCTTTAGCGCCGATGGTAGTTGGGGGATTCCCCCTGTGAGAGTAGGACGTCGCTAGGCATAATACCCAGGAGGATTAGCTCAGCTGGGAGAGCATCTGCCTTACAAGCAGAGGGTCGGCGGTTCGAGCCCGTCATCCTCCATCATTTGCCGGTTTAGCTCAGCAGGTAGAGCAACTGACTTGTAATCAGTAGGTCGTGGGTTCGATTCCTATAGCCGGCACCATTTCAGACGAGCCATTAGCTCAGTTGGTAGAGCATCTGACTTTTAATCAGAGGGTCGAAGGTTCGAGTCCTTCATGGCTCACCATTTATAAGTACCAACCATATTAAGCGGGTGTGGCGGAATTGGCAGACGCACTAGACTTAGGATCTAGCGCCGCAAGGCGTGGGGGTTCGACTCCCTTCACCCGCACCATTTTTCAATATGCCAGATAAAAAAACTTATGCACATGCGGAAGTAGTTCAGTGGTAGAACACCACCTTGCCAAGGTGGGGGTCGCGAGTTCGAACCTCGTCTTCCGCTCCAAATGTGCCGGGGTGGCGGAACTGGCAGACGCACAGGACTTAAAATCCTGCGGTAGGTGACTACCGTACCGGTTCGATTCCGGTCCTCGGCACCATTTTATATGCGCCCGTAGCTCAATTGGATAGAGCGTCTGACTACGGATCAGAAGGTTATGGGTTCGACTCCTGTCGGGCGCGCCATAAAACGAACGGGAAGTAGCTCAGCTTGGTAGAGCACTTGGTTTGGGACCAAGGGGTCGCAGGTTCGAATCCTGTCTTCCCGACCATTTCCAAAAAAATATGGGGCCTTAGCTCAGCTGGGAGAGCGCCTGCCTTGCACGCAGGAGGTCAGCGGTTCGATCCCGCTAGGCTCCACCATTCAACTTATTTAACTAAATGAACCTTGAAAACTGAACAAGCAAAACGTAATCAATAAAGTTTTAAGTAACTAGCTTAGCTAGTGAACAAAACAAAATTTTGGACATCAAAATTGATGCCAGCAAAACAATTTGAGCTAATCAAATTTCTTTTATGGAGAGTTTGATCCTGGCTCAGGACGAACGCTGGCGGCGTGCCTAATACATGCAAGTCGAGCGAACAGAGAAGGAGCTTGCTCCTTCGACGTTAGCGGCGGACGGGTGAGTAACACGTGGGCAACCTACCTTATAGTTTGGGATAACTCCGGGAAACCGGGGCTAATACCGAATAATCTGTTTCACCTCATGGTGAAACACTGAAAGACGGTTTCGGCTGTCGCTATAGGATGGGCCCGCGGCGCATTAGCTAGTTGGTGAGGTAACGGCTCACCAAGGCGACGATGCGTAGCCGACCTGAGAGGGTGATCGGCCACACTGGGACTGAGACACGGCCCAGACTCCTACGGGAGGCAGCAGTAGGGAATCTTCCACAATGGGCGAAAGCCTGATGGAGCAACGCCGCGTGAGTGAAGAAGGATTTCGGTTCGTAAAACTCTGTTGTAAGGGAAGAACAAGTACAGTAGTAACTGGCTGTACCTTGACGGTACCTTATTAGAAAGCCACGGCTAACTACGTGCCAGCAGCCGCGGTAATACGTAGGTGGCAAGCGTTGTCCGGAATTATTGGGCGTAAAGCGCGCGCAGGTGGTTTCTTAAGTCTGATGTGAAAGCCCACGGCTCAACCGTGGAGGGTCATTGGAAACTGGGAGACTTGAGTGCAGAAGAGGATAGTGGAATTCCAAGTGTAGCGGTGAAATGCGTAGAGATTTGGAGGAACACCAGTGGCGAAGGCGACTATCTGGTCTGTAACTGACACTGAGGCGCGAAAGCGTGGGGAGCAAACAGGATTAGATACCCTGGTAGTCCACGCCGTAAACGATGAGTGCTAAGTGTTAGGGGGTTTCCGCCCCTTAGTGCTGCAGCTAACGCATTAAGCACTCCGCCTGGGGAGTACGGTCGCAAGACTGAAACTCAAAGGAATTGACGGGGGCCCGCACAAGCGGTGGAGCATGTGGTTTAATTCGAAGCAACGCGAAGAACCTTACCAGGTCTTGACATCCCGTTGACCACTGTAGAGATATAGTTTCCCCTTCGGGGGCAACGGTGACAGGTGGTGCATGGTTGTCGTCAGCTCGTGTCGTGAGATGTTGGGTTAAGTCCCGCAACGAGCGCAACCCTTGATCTTAGTTGCCATCATTTAGTTGGGCACTCTAAGGTGACTGCCGGTGACAAACCGGAGGAAGGTGGGGATGACGTCAAATCATCATGCCCCTTATGACCTGGGCTACACACGTGCTACAATGGACGATACAAACGGTTGCCAACTCGCGAGAGGGAGCTAATCCGATAAAGTCGTTCTCAGTTCGGATTGTAGGCTGCAACTCGCCTACATGAAGCCGGAATCGCTAGTAATCGCGGATCAGCATGCCGCGGTGAATACGTTCCCGGGCCTTGTACACACCGCCCGTCACACCACGAGAGTTTGTAACACCCGAAGTCGGTGAGGTAACCTTTTGGAGCCAGCCGCCGAAGGTGGGATAGATGATTGGGGTGAAGTCGTAACAAGGTAGCCGTATCGGAAGGTGCGGCTGGATCACCTCCTTTCTAAGGATATTTTCGGAATACAAACCTTGGGTTTGTAAGATTACGTTTTGCGTTCAGTTTTGAAGGTTTATTAATAATATAAAACTTCCAAGAGGGCCTATAGCTCAGCTGGTTAGAGCGCACGCCTGATAAGCGTGAGGTCGATGGTTCGAGTCCATTTAGGCCCACCATATATACCTCTTGGGGCCTTAGCTCAGCTGGGAGAGCGCCTGCCTTGCACGCAGGAGGTCAGCGGTTCGATCCCGCTAGGCTCCACCAAACTTGTTCTTTGAAAACTGGATAAAACGACATTGAAATTGTAACAAACACATTTATTTTTTAAGTTTTTTTATAGGCTTAATAACATTAAAAGATTTCAAGACACGAGCAATTCTAGGAAGCAATCGAGTAAATGAAGGAGCGTACTTCAGTACGTGACTGATTGAACGAGTGAAGCTGACAACGAAATGTGATGTGTATTGGAAGCTGATAGGTTAAGTTATTAAGGGCGCACGGCGAATGCCTTGGCACTAGGAGCCGAAGAAGGACGGCACTAACACCGATATGCTTCGGGGAGCTGTAAGTGAGCTTTGATCCGGAGATTTCCGAATGGGGGAACCCACTACGTTTAATCGCGTAGTATCTTGACGTGAATACATAGCGTCTTGAAGGCAGACCCAGGGAACTGAAACATCTAAGTACCTGGAGGAAGAGAAAGAAAAATCGATTCCCTGAGTAGCGGCGAGCGAAACGGGAAGAGCCCAAACCAAGAGGCTTGCCTCTTGGGGTTGTAGGACACTCAATACGGAGTTACAAAAGAGCGAGTTAGATGAAGCGACTTGGAAAGGTCCGCCAGAGCAGGTAAAAGCCCTGTAGTCGAAAGTTCGTTCCCTCCTGAGTGGATCCTGAGTACGGCGGAACACGTGAAATTCCGTCGGAATCCGGGAGGACCATCTCCCAAGGCTAAATACTACCTAGTGACCGATAGTGAACCAGTACCGTGAGGGAAAGGTGAAAAGCACCCCGGAAGGGGAGTGAAAGAGATCCTGAAACCGTGTGCCTACAAGTAGTTAGAGCCCGTTAATGGGTGATAGCGTGCCTTTTGTAGAATGAACCGGCGAGTTACGATTACGTGCGAGGTTAAGCTTTAGAAGGCGGAGCCGCAGCGAAAGCGAGTCTGAATAGGGCGAAATAGTACGTGGTCGTAGACCCGAAACCAGGTGATCTACCCATGTCCAGGGTGAAGGTAAGGTAACACTTACTGGAGGCCCGAACCCACGCACGTTGAAAAGTGCGGGGATGAGGTGTGGGTAGCGGAGAAATTCCAATCGAACTTGGAGATAGCTGGTTCTCTCCGAAATAGCTTTAGGGCTAGCCTCGTGATGAGAATACTGGAGGTAGAGCACTGTTTGGACTAGGGGGCCATCCCGGTTTACCGAATTCAGACAAACTCCGAATGCCAGATATTTATACACGGGAGTCAGACTGCGAGTGATAAGATCCGTAGTCAAAAGGGAAACAGCCCAGACCACCAGCTAAGGTCCCAAAGTAATCGTTAAGTGGAAAAGGATGTGGCGTTGCACAGACAACCAGGATGTTGGCTTAGAAGCAGCCATCATTTAAAGAGTGCGTAATAGCTCACTGGTCGAGTGACGCTGCGCCGAAAATGTATCGGGGCTAAACGATTCACCGAAGCTGTGGATTGACATCTACGATGTCAGTGGTAGGAGAGCGTTCTAAGTGCGTTGAAGTCAGACCGGAAGGACTGGTGGAGCGCTTAGAAGTGAGAATGCCGGTATGAGTAGCGAAAGACGGGTGAGAATCCCGTCCACCGTATGACTAAGGTTTCCTGAGGAAGGCTCGTCCGCTCAGGGTTAGTCGGGACCTAAGCCGAGGCCGATAGGCGTAGGCGATGGACAACAGGTTGATATTCCTGTACCACCTCCTCACCGTTTGAGAAATGGGGGGACGCAGTAGGATAGGGCAAGCGCGCTGTTGGTTATGCGCGTCCAAGCAGTAAGGCGTGTGTGTAGGCAAATCCGCACACTGTAACGTTGAGCTGTGATGGCGAGTCCGTATGGACGAAGTTCCTGATTTCACACTGCCAAGAAAAGCCTCTATCGAGGTGAGAGGTGCCCGTACCGCAAACCGACACAGGTAGTCGAGGAGAGAATCCTAAGGTGTGCGAGAGAACTCTCGTTAAGGAACTCGGCAAAATGACCCCGTAACTTCGGGAGAAGGGGTGCTCTTGAGCGTGCAAGCGCATGAGAGCCGCAGTGAATAGGCCCAGGCGACTGTTTAGCAAAAACACAGGTCTCTGCAAAACCGTAAGGTGACGTATAGGGGCTGACGCCTGCCCGGTGCTGGAAGGTTAAGAGGAGTGGTTAGCGCAAGCGAAGCTGCGAATTGAAGCCCCAGTAAACGGCGGCCGTAACTATAACGGTCCTAAGGTAGCGAAATTCCTTGTCGGGTAAGTTCCGACCCGCACGAAAGGCGTAACGATCTGGGCACTGTCTCAACGAGAGACTCGGTGAAATTATAGTACCTGTGAAGATGCAGGTTACCCGCGACAGGACGGAAAGACCCCGTGGAGCTTTACTGTAGCCTGATATTGAATTTTGGTACAACTTGTACAGGATAGGTAGGAGCCAGAGATCTCGGAGCGCCAGCTTCGAAGGAGGCGTCGGTGGGATACTACCCTGGTTGTATTGAAATTCTAACCCATGCCCCTTAGCGGGGCAGGAGACAGTGTCAGGCGGACAGTTTGACTGGGGCGGTCGCCTCCTAAAAGGTAACGGAGGCGCCCAAAGGTTCCCTCAGAATGGTTGGAAATCATTCGTAGAGTGTAAAGGCACAAGGGAGCTTGACTGCGAGACCTACAAGTCGAGCAGGGTCGAAAGACGGGCTTAGTGATCCGGTGGTTCCGCATGGAAGGGCCATCGCTCAACGGATAAAAGCTACCCCGGGGATAACAGGCTTATCTCCCCCAAGAGTCCACATCGACGGGGAGGTTTGGCACCTCGATGTCGGCTCATCGCATCCTGGGGCTGTAGTCGGTCCCAAGGGTTGGGCTGTTCGCCCATTAAAGCGGTACGCGAGCTGGGTTCAGAACGTCGTGAGACAGTTCGGTCCCTATCCGTCGTGGGCGTAGGAAATTTGAGAGGAGCTGTCCTTAGTACGAGAGGACCGGGATGGACACACCGCTGGTGTACCAGTTGTCTTGCCAAAGGCATCGCTGGGTAGCTATGTGTGGACGGGATAAGTGCTGAAAGCATCTAAGCATGAAGCCCCCCTCAAGATGAGATTTCCCATTACGCAAGTAAGTAAGATCCCTCAAAGACGATGAGGTAGATAGGTTCGAGGTGGAAGTGTGGTGACACATGGAGCTGACGAATACTAATCGATCGAGGACTTAACCAAAAAGTTTGAAACATTCAATGAACCGTTTATCCAGTTTTGAAAGAATAATTTCTTTTATGAAGGGTTTCAAGATACGAGTAGTTCGAGGAAGCAATGGAGAGAGGGAAGGAGCGTACTCAAGTACGTGACTGACTGAACGACAGCAGCTGACGAAGAAATGCTATGTATATTGAAAGCCGAAAATAGTCTAGTGATGATGGCAAAGAGGTCACACCCGTTCCCATACCGAACACGGAAGTTAAGCTCTTTAGCGCCGATGGTAGTTGGGGGCTTCCCCCTGTGAGAGTAGGACGTCGCTAGGCACTAGAAAGACCAGAGAATCTTTTCTCTGGTCTTTTTTCGTTTTCAACAGAAAAAATTAAAGCTGTCTCTGGAGTAAGACAGCTAATATATTTAAAACTTAAGCGCACTTCTCAAGTTATTGATATATGATTGACTCACTGGTAATTCACTACCATCCATTAATGTAATAATAAAGTTTGATGTCAAATCACGCGCCATTTTTTTTATAAAATAAATATTTACGATATAGGATCTATGAATACGAATAAAGTATGATGGTAATCTTATTTCAAGTTCTTTAAGGGTGATGCTCGTTTTAAATTGTTCGCGCTCTACATAAAACCATGTCTTTTTTTGAAGACTTTCAATATGCGATACTTTATTAATGGCTACAGGATTCCATTCTTCATCTTGTTTTCCTGTTATAAACTCAAATGGTTCTGTCTTTTTAGTAGTGAAAGTAGATGGCAGTATGACTACTAGAGCTGCTGGTTCATCCTGAATGAGTATCGGATAGCCGATACCGTAAAAGGGTGTATCGCATGACAAATTATCTAAAATTGTTTCTGTTTTTTTCTGTGTGCGCAATACTTGATCGGCAATACTTCCAGGTAACACTTGTTGACCCATTTCTAAATGGATACTCGGATGCCCTGGTTGAATAAAGATATAAGAATTATTAACGGCAATTGCAATGGATGAATCAGTAGGAATCCAATCGCTCAACATTGAAATATATTGTTCTGAAATATCTTTTGCACATGATTTTAATTCATTGTTCATTGTGAATATCCCCCTTGTTTGTAAATAACCATCCAAATTTCGTCGCAAAAAAGGATAGCTTTGTCATAAAAATTTGGTCTTTTATCAAAAAATAATGAAAATTCAAATACTCTGTTATATATTAATTTACAACAAATAAACCTGTTATGGAACAGTGGTTTAAAAGTTTTTTAACAGAGTATATTGTACACAAAGGGGAAGGTGGAATTTCAATATGTCAACTCGTCAAGAAAGAATCGGAGCTTTAGAGAAACAATGGGCTGAAAACCCTCGCTGGGCTGGTATTGAACGCACATATTCGGCTGAAGAGGTTATTAAACTACAAGGTACTGTAGTAATTGAACAAACTTTGGCAAAAAAAGGTGCTACTCGACTATGGAATTCATTACATGAGGAGCCGTTTATTAATGCATTGGGGGCATTAACGGGGAATCAGGCGGTACAGCAAGTTAAAGCTGGACTCAAAGCTATCTATCTATCAGGCTGGCAAGTAGCTGCGGATGCAAACCTTTCGGGTCAAATGTATCCAGATCAATCACTATACCCAGCCAATTCTGTACCAGCAGTAGTTAAACGAATTAATCAAGCACTTCAACGTGCAGATCAAATTGATCATGCTGAAGGACGTGTCGACCAATTTGACTGGTTTGCTCCAATTGTAGCAGATGCAGAGGCAGGTTTTGGAGGACCTCTTAATGTATTTGAGCTTGTTAAAGGCATGGTGGAAGCAGGGGCAGCTGGTGTTCACCTTGAAGATCAGTTAGCTTCAGAGAAGAAATGTGGTCATCTAGGCGGTAAAGTTTTACTTCCAACACAAAACGCTGTACGTAATTTAGTAGCTGCGAGATTAGCGGCTGACGTTATGGGTGTTGATACAATTCTTATCGCTCGTACAGATGCTGATGCTGCGGATATGGTTACTTCAGATATCGACCCACGTGATGCAGAGTTTATTACTGGTGAACGTACTCCTGAAGGTTTCTTCCGTACAAAGGCAGGCATCAAACAAGCAATTGCTCGTGGCTTAGCTTACGCACCATACGCTGATTTAATTTGGTGTGAAACTTCTAAACCATCTCTTGAGGAAGCTCGTGAATTTGCAGAAGCTATTCATGCGGAATTCCCAGGTAAAATGCTTGCATACAACTGCTCACCTTCATTTAACTGGAAAGCAAATCTTTCAGAAGAGGAAATTGCAGAGTATCAGCGTGAGCTTGGTAAGCTAGGTTATAAATTCCAGTTTGTTACTTTAGCAGGATTCCATGCATTAAACCACTCTATGTTTGAGTTGGCACATGATTATAAAGATAATGGTATGGCTGCATATTCTAAGCTACAGCAAGCTGAGTTTGCTTCCGAATCTAAAGGCTATACAGCGACACGCCATCAACGCGAGGTAGGTACTGGATACTTTGATGAAATTTCTCAAGTTATTTCAGGTGGTACTTCTTCAACAACGGCAATGGCTGGATCGACAGAAACTGAACAGTTCGTATAAAAAATACGTGTTTTCCTAAATTCATAATCATAGAGTAGTCTCCTCCGCTCCTCCTAAAGCGGAGGAAGACAAAACTAAAATCGCAAAGGTGGGTAAACAACTAATGAAACAAGCAACGACAGGTAAGCTTAAAATTGTTGGAGAACAAAATGAGCATACAAATGAAATTTTAACGCCTGAAGCTCTTGAGTTTGTTCTTGCCCTGCACGAGAAATTTGATGCTCGCCGTAAAGAGTTATTGAATGCTCGTCAGAAACGCCAAAAGCGTCTAGATGCGGGAGAGAAACTAGATTTCTTACCTGGAACAAAGCATATTCGTGAAGGTGATTGGTCAATTGCACCTCTTCCACAAGATTTGCAGGATCGGCGTGTTGAAATTACTGGGCCGGTTGACCGTAAAATGGTTATTAATGCTTTAAACTCTGGAGCAAAGATGTTTATGGCTTGCTTTGAGGATGCTTCTTCTCCAACATGGGAAAATATGATTGGTGGTCAAATTAATATGCGTGATGCTATTAATAAGACGATTGAGTTTACACAAGCATCTAATGGAAAAACGTATAAACTAAATGCTGAAACAGCCGTGTTACTAGTTCGTCCTAGAGGCTTACACCTGCTTGAAAAGCATGTACTTGTTCATGATGAACCGATTTCTGGAAGTTTCTTCGACTTTGGTTTGTATCTATTCCATAATGCAAAAAATGCACTGGCAAAAGGAACGGGGCCGTACTTTTATCTTCCGAAGCTTGAAAGCCATTTAGAGGCTCGTCTATGGAATGATATCTTTGTATTTGCCCAAGATTATATTGGCATTCCACAGGGCACTATAAAAGCTACTGTATTGATCGAAACCATTTTGGCGGCATTTGAAATGGATGAAATTTTATATGAGCTACGTGAACATTCAGCTGGTCTGAATTGTGGACGTTGGGACTATATTTTTAGTTATATTAAACGCCTTCGTAATCAAGCGGATGTTATTTTACCAGACCGAGGTCAAGTTACAATGATCGTCCCATTCATGAAGGCTTATACATCTTTATGTATTCAAACTTGTCATAAGCGGAACGCACCTGCAATGGGCGGGATGGCTGCACAAATTCCTGTTAAAAATGATGATGAAGCGAATGCGGTGGCATTTGCAAAGGTTGCTGAAGATAAGCGACGTGAAGCAACAGAGGGGCATGATGGTACTTGGGTAGCGCACCCAGGTATGGTGGCAACAGCAATGGAGCAATTTGATGCCATTATGACGACCCCCAACCAAATTCATAAAAAGCGTGAGGATGTACAAGTTACTGCAGATGATTTAGTAGCTGTACCTGAGGGCACAATTACCCTTGAGGGACTTCGTGTTAACTGTAGTGTTGGTGTACAATATATTGCTTCATGGCTTAGTGGTAATGGAGCTGCACCAATTAACAATTTAATGGAGGATGCTGCGACAGCAGAAATCTCTCGTACACAAGTGTGGCAGTGGGTTCGACATCCAAAAGGTATTTTAGATGATGGGCGCGGCATTACTTTAGCGTTTGTCCTTGAAATTCTGGAAGAAGAGCTTGTCAAAATTAAAGAGGCTGTTGGGGAACAAGCCTATAACAGTGGTCGCTTTGAAGAAGCCGCTGAACTGTTTAAATCCTTAATTGAGCAAGATGAATTCGCGGAATTCTTGACACTTCCAGGCTATGAAAAATTAGCGTAAATGAAAATCCACTAAAAACATATTCAGCTTTCCTACAAAGTAAAATATGACGGGGTCTGTTCCCCCGTTACTAGTGAGATGAGCACAATTGTATTAAAGGGGTCTAATTATAAAAGTAATTTAGAGGAAAAAGATGTCCTACGAGCTTAGATGGGGAGCTTATAAGACATCTTTTTTAATTAATCCGCGTAACTGTTTTTCCAGGCTACGCGGATTTTTTCTATATTAATTGACTATGGCCAGGACAAAGCCATCATAGCCTTTGACGCCAACCGTTTGTATTGCTGTTGCTTCAATACGGGGCTCCTCTTTTAGCAGATCTATAAATTGCTGTACGCCGCTAACACGTTCGTCCATACTATTTATATCTGTGATAGCACCATTCCGCACTACATTATCCGCAATAATAACAGCACCTGAATTCGCTAGCTTTACTGCCCACTTTAAATATTCAGGATTATTGGGCTTATCTGCATCAATAAAAATGACATCAAAAAAATGTCCCCTTTTTTTCAAGTCTGGCAATGTATCCAACGCTGGACCGACGATAATTTCAATCTTTTCCTCTAAGCCTGCATGTCGTATATTTTTACGAGCGACAGAGGCATAGTCTTCATTAATTTCTAAAGTCACCACTTTCCCTTCTTTTGAAAGAGCTTGAGCTAAGCATATACTGCTATACCCACCAAGTGTGCCAATCTCTAATACATTAACGGCTCCTTTCAATTTAGTTAGTAAATACAAAAATCTCCCTTGAGTTGGGGATACATCAATTTCAGGTATACCTGCAGCTTTATTTGCCAGTAGTGCAGCGGTAAGACAGCTGTTATCTGGTAGAAGTTTATCCGTAAAATAATTGTCTACATTATGCCAAACATTTAACTCTGTCATCGTACAGCCCTCATTTCTATGTCATTTAAAAAGTGCAAGCTTGCATTTAGAGTGTATGATAAAATGAATCATAAAAAAAATATATTATAATTATTCATATATAACTAAATGTTATGGATAGGAGAAAATGATGAATATTCATGGCTTAAAATTGTTTTATCACGTTGCTACTACTGGTAGTTTCACAAAAGCGGCAGAATTATTATGTATAAGCCAGCCTGCTGTTTCGAGCCAAATTAAACGATTTGAGCATGAATTAGGCGTACAACTTTTTAAGCAGCAGGGGCGAGGGGTCGTACTTACCGAGTTTGGCATAGCTCTAACGGAGAAGGCTCAACATTTGATGGCCCTTGAACAGCATATAGAAACATTTGTAGAAGAGTATCGCCTTGCCAAAGCAGGGGATTTACATATAGTATCTACTTATCTACCAGCCAATTTTTTAATTCCTAAATGGGCAGCTACTTTTAAGGCAGCCAATGAACATGTAAATTTAATGATTACAACTACCAATACAAAGGATGCCTTTGAGCAACTAATACACTATAAAGCCGACATTGCCATTTATGGCGGAGGAATTTCTGAGAGACCTAAAGAAATATGGTGGGAGGAATTATATGAGGATGAACTATGGTTTGTGGTGTCACCCCATCATAGGTATGCTCATCAAACTATTACATTAATTGAAATGTTTCAGGAGCCATTTATTATGAGAGAGAAAGGGAGCTCGATGAGAGAGCATCTATTTTCCTTATGTCAAACGTACCAAGTAGAGCCACCAAAAATTGCGTTACAATTTAATGGGATCAATGAAACCATACGTTCTGTTATAGCGGGATATGGAGCCAATTTTATTTCATCCCTGGCAGTTAGGGAATATGTCGAGAGTGGGCAATTGGCAAGGGTCTATATAAAAGATATACATCCCGTTAAACATAAAATTTCCATTTGTACGAGAAAAAAAGAAAAGCAAAATTTGCTGGTGCAAAATTTTATCGAGACGATTAAGCGCTCACTATAAATAGTTTTTCCTTCATGTACATTTGAAAAATATTTGTTATACTAAACATATAACAAATATGGAGCTGATAAACATGTTTATTCAAATAGAGCCGCAATCTGACGTTCCCATCTATGAGCAGGTGACACGTCAAATCATTGAAGGGATAGCAAGAGGAGATATGAAGCAAGGAGAGACCTTGCCATCTGTTCGGAGTTTAGCTGCTGATTTAGGCGTTAATATGCATACTGTAAATAAAAGCTATCATGAATTAGAGGCTAAAGGCATAATAGCTATACGCGCGAAATCGGGAGCCATTATATGTTCAACAGAGGAGAAGGCTTTGACGCCAGAACAATTACGACAAATTGAAAAGAATTTAAAGCCTGTTGTGGCAGAAGGTATGGTGCTCGGCGCAACAGTAGAACAAATTGAGCACATGATGAAAAAGGTGTTCGCAGACTTGCATATTCCAGCAGAGGGAGTGTAGCAATATGCTACTTGGTGTTTTTATATCTATTTACATCATGACATTAGTTTTACAAATAATCGTTCCTTTTATTGTACGTGAGACCATTGTTTTTGGGGTCACTGTGCCAGATCAAAATATTAAGCATCCTGCCCTAGCTAATGTGAAAAAACGTTACGCCCAAATAGTCGGAGGCACTGGCGTGGTGTTTTTAATTGTTATGATTATTAGTTACAACTTGCTTACTTCTGAATCCATTCAAGGTATGTTTTTACTCGGTTGTTTATGGAGCATGCTTACAGTGAGTATGGGGCTATACTGGGTATATCACCAAAAGATATCAGCCTTAAAAAGGCAGGAGCAGTGGGGCGTAAATCTTAAACAGGTACGTGCAGTCGATCTCACAGCACGAAGCCGTGATGAGATGCTTCCTTGGTCATTCTTTGCTGTGCCCTTAGTGATATCAGGATTTTTAATTATTTATACAATCCTTCATTACGATCAAATGCCAGCTAATATAGCTGTACATTGGGGACCAAGTGGAGAGGCAGATGCTTGGAAAAGCAAGACGTATTTAACGGCCATTTCATTGCCTCTTGTTATGCTTATGATGCAATTCATGATGTGGGGCATTACTGATTCGATAAAGCGTTCTGCCATCAAAATAGCGGTAAATCGCAAGGAGGAATCACTAGAGGATCAGCTAAAAACTCGAAAATTTATGAGCTGGCAAATTTTATTAGTAAGCTATGCTATAACAGTGTTATTAACGGTGCTACAACTTAGTAATATTTATCCTTCCATGACTGTAGGCTATAAGCTATTACCGCTATTTGTTTTATTTTTAGCTGTTGTAGTCGGTTCTCTTTTAATTTATGTTGTGAAAAAGCGCAAATATAGAGTTCGCTATGAAAAAAATATTGATTCACAGGTCATGGATGTGGATGAAGATCGTTATTGGAAGGGCGGTTTAATTTATATGAATCGTCAGGATCCTTCTGTTTTTGTAGAGAAACGTTTTGGGGTAGGGTGGACGATGAACCTTGCCAATCCAAGAGGATATATTGTCATTGGGTTACCTTTTCTCTTATTGCTGTTGATTTCTATATTTTCGTTATAAAATAATAAGGATCTATGATGAAAAATTCGTTCCAAGTGAGCGAATTTTTTTCATATTGACTGGAGGTAAGCAGATGAAAATTCTTGTTGTCGATGACGATGTGCATATTTTACAGCTAGTAAATATTTATTTAACAAAAGAGGGCTATCAAGTGTTACGTGCGGAAAATGCTCAGCAGGCACTAGCATTACTTAACGGGAATCTACCCGATTTAGCAGTCGTAGATGTGATGATGCCAGGGATGGATGGATTCACACTGACCGAGACTTTAACACAAGATTACGATATTCCTGTTTTATTATTAACAGCAAAGGGTGAGCTTGAAGATAAAGAGCGAGGCTTTTTAGCCGGCTCAGATGATTATGTTGTGAAGCCCTTTGAGCCAAAGGAATTATTATTTCGTATAGCCGCTATCTTGCGTAGATTGGATAAGAAAAATCAAATAACCATCCAAGTGGGCCATCTAGTAATCGATCGTCGTAGCTTCGAGGTTATTATTGGAGAAGAGACACTTATCTTACCTTTAAAGGAATTTGAATTGCTGGCGTTATTGGCATCACGTCCTAACCAGGTATTTACAAGGAGCTATATAATGGAGCAAGTATGGGGCTATGACTATGATGGGGACGAGCAAACATTGAATACGCATGTGAAGCGGGTTCGAGAAAGATTAAATCGTTTTGATACGGCTGTTGAAATCATCACGGTACGAGGCGTTGGCTATAAGCTAGAGGCAACGTCATGAAGACTTTATATAGTAAATTTGTAATGACCACATTGCTAGTGATGATAGGGAGCTTGTGTATTGGTTTTTTAGCGACGAATACATATTATCATCAAGTCGTAAAAGAAAAAAACGATACAAAAAACGTTGTCATCGCACAGGGGATTGCGCAATATATTGAGACTGCTAAGCCCGAGGATTTAAATAATTATTTCATGACACTTGGCGAAATTGGCTATCAAATATATGTAACCACTGGCGAGGAAGGGCACTTTTTTGGTGGCGATTATCGGGATAAGACTTTGTCTGAATCCGTTGTAAAGCATGTTTTAAATGGTGAGGTCTATCATGGTATGCGAGATTTTCCAAAAGAAACGTTTGTAACAGGCTTTTTTGCTAATGAGTTAATTAATACAATTGGTGTGCCATTTACGTATGAAAATAAGTCCTATGCATTGTTCGTAAGACCGGATATTCGCTTATTGTTTTCGGAGGTACATACATTGCTTGGTGGATTAATGCTCGTCATGATAGTGCTCAGTTTACTGGCCATGCTACTATTTGCTAAGGCACTAATTCGTCCCATTACAAAGCTAACAGCGGCAACTCAACAGCTTGCACATGAAAAGTTTGATACCGTTTTGGACATTGACCGTAATGATGAATTAGGCCAATTAGCTACTAGTTTTAATATAATGACAGAAAAATTACAGGAGAATGATCGCGTGCGAAAGGAATTTATAAGTAATGTATCGCATGATTTTCAATCCCCTTTATTAAATATTCAAGGATATGTTGACTTACTAAAAAATCCTTTGCTGAAGGAGAAGGAAAGACGGGAGTACGCAGCCATTATCGAATTGGAAACAAAACGCTTATCAACTTTAACGAAGCAGTTATTGTTATTAACATCGCTTGATCAATCGACACGAATAATCAAACGTGAGCGTTACCGATTAGATGAACAGCTAAAGGAAAGCGTACGAAAATATCGCTGGCAAATGGAAGAGGCTCAGCTCCAAATCACTTACAAAATGGAGCAAGTTATTTTTAATGGAGATGCAGGGCTTCTACAAAATGTGTGGGACAACTTGCTGACAAATGCGATTAAGTACAATGTGGAGGGAGGTCAAATACATCTAGATTTACAGCAAAAACCTGCTTCGCTTGCAATCCTTGTTGAGGATAATGGAATAGGTATGACTGCAGATCAATTAGCAAAAGTTTATGACCGTTTTTATCGAGCAGACACTTCTAGAACGAAGCAAGGGACAGGATTGGGACTAGCAATTGTCAAGCAAATCGTAGAGCTACATGGAGGCACTGTCCATATAGAAAGCGCAGTCAATGCGGGGACAAAGGTATATATAGATCTCCCCATTTTGTCATGAGGAGTTCATGTAAAGTTCATGTTCTCCCGATAGACTGCTACTTAGTTGAAACAAACTAAGGGGGAGTTTTCGTATGGAACAGAAGTGGAGCATACGCCTTATTCGTTTGGCTGCCATTTTTGCTTTAATCGGAACCTATCTAGGTTCACATATGTCCGGTTCAGGTAGCTACGAATATAGACCGATACATGCACATATTTTACTTGTTGGTTGGCTGAGTATGTTTGCATGGGGTATTTTTTATAGAGCTTTTAAAGTCAAATCACAAAAAATAGTGAATATACATGGTTGGACAGCTATTCTTGGTGTTTTTGGCTTAACATTAGGGATGTGGTTTTACAATATCAATCCATTTAATTTTGGCAGCACATTTACTTTAGTGTTCTTTATTGTAGGTGGAACTACGTTATTAATTAGCTTTGCTTTATTCATTGTAGTAACATTTATGATTAAACAACAAGAAGATATGAAAAATTAGCAAAACCTACCGTGTTACATAAGCTCGTGACGCGGTAGGTTTTTCATGTTTATTGGATATCTTGAAGTGATTTTTTCAGCCATTTTGTGGCTTCTTGATAATCTTGGGCAACACCCTGCCCTTTTTTATAGATTAGACCGAGTTGGAATTGTGCCTTCTGATGGCCCTGATTCGCAGCCAATCTATAGAGCTGGGCTGCTTTAGCAAAATCCTTTGGAACGCCTTGCCCATGACTGTGCATTTGTGCTAATTGGAATTGAGCTTTTATATGCCCTTGTGCGGCAGCTTGCTCAATCCATTTGGCAGCTTCAGTGTAATCCTGGGTAACACCCTTACCTTTATCAAATAAATTTCCGAGCTGGTATTGAGCACCCGCATGCCCTTGAATGGCAGCTAAACGATAGCAGCGGCGTGCCTCTTCCAGATCTATAGAAACCCCTAATCCTTGCTCATATAATAGGCCTAATTGATACTCAGCCTGAATATGAGACTGATCAGTTGCAGCTCTCCACCATTGCACGGCTTCTGGATAATTAACAGGAACACCAGCTCCTACAGTTAATAAAAGTCCGAGCTCGTATTGAGCATCCACATAACCCTTTTCAGCTGCAGCCTTTAGATAAGGCAGAGCTTTATCTGGTTGTTGAAGTTGATAAACATATAGACGCCCAAGCTCGAAGCCAGCACTAATATGTCCTTCTTTAGCAGCTAGGAGTAGCCATTTCTCAGCTAATACGATATCCTGTTCTTTTTCATAGAGAAGACCAAGGTAATATTGTGCAAGTAAATGTCCTTTATGTGCTGCTAGCTTAAACCACTTCAAAGCCTCAATATGGTCCTTGTCTATTCCTAGGCCAGTATTGTAGAGCATGGCAATTTGAAATTCTGCATTCATATGGTCTTGTAAAGCGGCCATGTGGAACCATTTGGCTGCCTCTGCAAAATTTTGTGGAATGCCACGACCTTTCAAATGCATATAGCCTAGATTATATTGCGCACTTGCATCTCCGGCTAAGGCAGCCATTTCAAAATAAGTGCTGGCCTTCACATAACTCTGCTCTACACCTGTCCCATTATGATAAAGAAATCCTAAATTGTTTTGTGCACTGGTATTCCCTTGATCCGCGGCTAAGGTGTACCATTTGGCTGCCTCATTGAAATCTTGCGATAGGCCCAGCCCTTGATTATAAAGCACACCCAGATTGTACTGAGCATCTGCATTTCCTAAATCAGCCGCTATTTGGTAGTGATGAGCGGCCTCCCCATAATTTTGTGCCGTACCTTGTCCTAGATGAAAGAGGACACCGAGACTATAGTGTGCATTGGGATCGTTTTGAGCTGCGGCTCGTTCATACCACATTTTCGCAAGTGTATAATCCTTTTTAACCCCCTGCCCATGGTTGTAAAGCGCTCCTAAATTATATTGAGCACTTGCGTCACCATTTTGTGCCGCAATTTCGAACCAATCAGCTGCATGTTTATAAGCATCTGTTGAATGTTCCAGCTGATATAGGTTGTTATCCGACATCAAAATTTTCTCATCAGCGATATTCGATTTAAAGCTACGATCATAGCGCTTCATAAACCATTCAACAATATCAGTTATATAATCAAGAACAATTTTGGCCGCCTTTGCCTCCACAAGTTCATTACTAGTATGGCTCGTCATTTTATAGACGAGATTCATTAATAGGAAAATTCGACGAGGATGAATTTGGGCTGTAAAACTACGATTATTTAACAGCATGCGGACATTTTTTAATTTGGGTGTAGTATGCATTTCAAATTGATAAACCTCAAATAAAATCTCCTCTAATACTAGCAGTGATTTTTGTAAAGAAACTAGAGGGTTCGAAATGGCGAAAAAACTAGCTTCCTGTAAATTTTTAGCTAATGTTGCGAAGGAAAATTGCCTTAACTTATGACATTGTTCTTCAAGAATTTCATAATGTATGACGATCGTACTCACCCTCTTTCGTGGTATTCTCTTTTTTCATATATCGGAGAAATATCGATATTATTGATATGTTTTCATGGGATTCATCAGTTGAATTGTTGCTGTTACATGATACTATTTGATATAAGGGGAATTCATCAATATGAAGAGCCTGACAGCCTATAGGTGGAGGATAAACATGAAAAATATTGCAGCTATTATTCCAGCATATAATCCGCAACAATCACTCATTACCTATGTACATCAATTACTAGCAACGACCATTACACAAATTATTATTGTCAATGATGGAAGTGATCAGAAATATAAAGGGATTTTTGACGACCTAAAAAAAATAGAAGGCTGCCAAGTCCTTCAGCATCGAGACAATATTGGAAAAGGTGGTGCCCTAAAGACAGCCTTTACATATATACGAGAGCAAAAAAGAATATTTCATGGGGTACTCACAGTAGGGGCACATGGTCAGCATACATTACAAGATGTAAAGCTTGTTTTAACGATGACGAAGGTCTTTTCAGAAGGTATTGTGCTAGGCGTGCGAAACTTCCATTCGGTCGATAGTACCTTTCTTTCCTATTGGGGAAATCGTGCAACAAGTCTCTTTTTTGAACTGCTCTATCACCGGAAATTGATGGATACTCAAACGGGTTTACGCTATATTTCGATGAATGAATTACCATGGCTAATGAAGGTAAAAGGTGAACATTATGATTATGATACAAATATGCTAATCGCTGCACTTAAACGAAAGTGCTCTATTTTCGAGGTAGAGATTGGGCAATTACGAATAAAAAAAAACTCCATTATTCAGTATGATGAAATAACAAATGCAAGCTCCATTATAACGAGAATGCTTATGAATTATTTACGACCAAGAAAACAATGATAATTAAGGTTTAAAATTGAAATAAAGAGCTAGGATAAAGGATAACAATTACTCAATAGAACGTAGCGAGTATAGAAAAAAGGAGCATGTTTATGGAATATTCAGATCAAGTAAAAAATCGGGTGAAACGGATGGAAGGTCAGCTACGTGGTATTTTGAAGATGATGGAGGAGGAAAAAGACTGTAAGGCAGTGATTACGCAGCTATCAGCCGTCCGCTCGGCTGTAGACCGAACGGTTGGTGTGATTGTTAGTACAAATTTATTGGAATGTGTGCAAAATGCGGAAGGGGATGGCGAAAAGATGAATGAGGCCATTCAGGAAGCGGTTAACTTAGTAGTAAAAAGTCGTTAATTGTCAAAAAAACTCACTGGAATGTAGTGAGTTTTATTTTTTTACAATTTAATAGTTATAATCGACGCTTATATTCAATTTTTAGGTAATTTATATTATAAGGATCATTTTATTTTTTTAGTTGAAAGTCTTAGTTGGGGCACTTGTCTCATAGCCTAGTAGTCACTTTCTTTGTTATGCTAACTAATAATGATAGCGTAAAAAGGGAAGGTGATTGTGTTATGAAGAAATGGCTATTATGTGGCGCTACTTTACTTATGTTAAGCCCGACTGCGGCTTATGCACAACAAGAGGAGACTAAATCCGTAATAAATCCTGTTGTAGCAAATTCAACAGTCACAACTTGGGAGCAGTTTACAAAAGAACTAATAAAGAAAATTAATAGTTTTGAAACGGATATTAACATTACATATACTGGGCCGATGGGTGATTTCAAAAAAGAGATTATGGCTGCTTTTGATCAAGCTAAAAAGCAGGCTGTATACGCAAGCGGACATATGGAAAGCACAACAATTTCCGCAGATTCTTTAGGGAACGTATCCTATACAATAAAGTACCTGACAAATCAAACACAAGAAGCAGCTGTACAAAAAAAGATTGGTCAAGTATTGAAAAATATTATAAAGCCCACTATGACTGAATTCGATAAAGTAAAAGCTATTAATGATTATATTGTATCGAATACTAGTTATGGTACTAAAACAAAAGCAAGTCCCCATAGTGCCTATGCTTTGCTATTTGAAGGACAAGCTGTTTGCCAAGGTTATGCCTTAGCTGCACAGGCAATGCTGTCACAGAGTGGAATTGAAACAAAATATGTGGTGGGGTTTGTGAATGAAAATGAGGCCCATGCTTGGAACTTGGTAAAGGTAGACGGCAAATGGTACCATTTGGATACAACATGGAATGATCCACTACCTAATCGCATTGGTGCTGCATCCTATGATTACTTTTTAGTGACGGATGAAGTGCTTAAGAAGGATCATTCTTGGATTCAGACAGATTATCCTGCGGCCTCAAGCACTAAATATAGCTTTATGCACAATGTTCATTTTGCGTATCCATTAAATAATGTCGTCTATTTTAGTAATACGGCTGATCACGATAAATTATATAAGCTAGAAATGGCAACTGGTAAAAAAACAAAAGTGTTGGATAAACGAGCGTTGTATATTACTGGAATGGGCCAAAATCTATATTATAGTGATTATAGCAACAGCGGTTATTTAACAAAACTAAATCTGAAAACATTAAAGGCTGAGGTGTTGGTCAAACAGCCAGTAACGAATCTAAAGATTAGTGACAATTATCTAATCTATAACATGAATGCCAAAGAGCATAAACTTCCATTAAGTCAATAAACAATTATTAACAGGCATAAAAGGACTCTGAACGGGTTCTTTGTGCTTGTTTTTGTATATAATGAATAGAAGAAGACGGTTGGAGGTGAGGAGTTTGTGGAAGAAATTAGCCATTATTATGATCATCATTGTTTTCATTGACCCCATTTATACGGCAGGTAAAGCAGTTGTCCGGCAGATAGCGGAATGGACAAATAATGATGAGATAGAAACAATGCTTCTTTCAACAAAGGAAAAAATCGTTGATGTAACCGCTAGACTTTCAGACAATGCCTCAATAGAAACGGCCATACCTATAGAAGACATGCATGATATGGAGGTAGCACCTACTGCTCAAGCAATTCAGAAGCCAGAGACAAAGTTAGTTGTGACAAACGTTAAGGAAATGACTGATGCAATGTATGCGTATTATAGTAGTTTCTCACCGAAATTTGAAATTCAGTATAAAGGGAATACACAACGAATTGAACAAATTGTAGAAGAGGCCTATAACAATGCCATCGAAAGAGACGATTATGTGTATGGCCATATTAGTAAACATTCAATTCGTTTTGAATATGGAAGAAACCAGGCAACAATATTTGGGGAGCAAAGCTATTTAATGACCCCAGAACAGGCTGCTTACGTGGAGATGAATGTCCAAGAAATCATTGCCAAAATTAGTAATACATCTATGTCAGACGTAGAAAAGGTACGAGCCGTTAATGATTATATTGTGGCGAATACGGCCTATACCGACCAAACAAATTCTAGTCCCCATAGCGCCTATACCGTTCTTGCAGAGCGCGGAGGGGTATGTCAGGGCTATGCTTTACTTGCTCACTCCATGTTACAAAAGCTAGGGATTGAAACGAAATATATTGTAGGATATGTAGGTCAAGAAGGACATGCGTGGAATTTAGTGAAGTTAGGTGGACAATGGTATCACCTTGACACAACGTGGAATGATCCAGTCCCAGATCGTAAGGGGGCCATTCGTTACCAATACTTTTTAGTTGACGACCGCACAATGGCAAAAGACCACTCATGGATTGCTGAAGATTATCCTAAAGCAACGAGTACACTCTATAGCTACTATCATGATATAGACTTCCCAGCACAGGTTGACAATCAATTATATTTTAGCAACATCTCTGATGACAATAAGCTGTATGTGCTTGATATGAAGACGGGTAAAACGAAACGAGTAACAAATTCCCGTGTACAATACGTCGTTTATGCAGATGGATGGCTCTATTATAGTAATTATTCCCGAGGCGCTTATTTAACAAAGATTCGTCCAGATGGTAGCGGGGAACAGTCCCTAAACCGAGAAGATACGAAGGATTTATTTGTGAAAGATGGCTATCTTTATTTCACAACGAATGAGTTGAAGAAAATGGCCCTATAAATGGGGACAACAAAAAGGGCATGACTTATCAACAGTCAAAGGCCCTTTTTGTTCGTTCAATTAAATAATCAATTGGTTGCTGCTCACAAAGAGAAATGGAGATCTGCGGATGCGTTACTGCTAATATATTTGTAAATGTTTTTAAAATAAGTGGATTATACTTGATGGCACCACCATTACAGTAAAGAGGAAACAGTCCATTCTGATAGCCTATCTTTGTTAACACGGCTTTTGCTAAAAGAGCCAATTCGTGAGCTGCCTGTTGTGATATTTGAATGGCACAAGCATCTTGTTGTTCAACTGCTTGAGCAACAAATGCCCCCATTTTGGCCAACTGTGCATTTGTATAGGATGGCTGAAATAACCATTCAGCGAGCTCGGTTACATTTTGTATAGCTAAGGAATGATAGACAGCCTCTTTTAAAATAGTGGTCTCACCTCGACCATCTTCCATTTTAAAGATGGCTCTTACCACTTCTTGCCCTAGCCAATAACCACTACCTTCATCTCCAGCTCGGTGTCCCCAGCCTCCAGCACGAACGATTTGCTGTCCATCATAGGCGTAAGCGATTGCTCCTGTTCCAGCAATGAGTAATGCACCTGCCTGTCCAGCAGTCACACCAAGTAGTGTGGCTTCAGCGTCATTTTCAATAATAAGAGTAGCAATAGAAAGCTGTGTGGCTGATAGGGCATTTTGAACAATAGCTGTAACTATTTCTTTGTCTTTTGGAGAATCAATCCCAGCTAAGGCAAAGGTAGCTACAGCAATTTGAGAGCAGGGATACTTTTGCAAAAAAATTTCTACCTTTGCTAAAAGCTCATGTAATATCACTGTAGCTGCTTCCATACCAATGGCTTGATAGTTGGAGCCCTTTGTTGAAGCTGAATATTCCATAACACCAGTTTCCGCGTGAACGACTGCGCATGCCGTTTTTGTCGCACCACCATCAATAACTAGAAGCCATTTCATCATTGGCTCCATTCCTCAAGAAAAATCGTTAATTCTTTCTCCGCTTCAATAATGGAACTTTCCTTTAATTGAATCCATTCATAAAGATTTTTCGTATTCATTTTGGCATGTTCAAGTGCTGCTTTCATTGTGGCGGGAGCTGGGCCACCTGGTAGTGTTCGAACACCAACAAAAGACTCTGGCTGTAAGGTTTTATAAAAATCCTCTTCTGAAATATTTAATTCTTTTCCCGTAATCAATTTAGATTGAGTATTCACGAGTCCCCATGTAAGGCTTGCTAGTGATTCCTCACTATGAGCAAGTAGTACTTTAATGCATTTACTAACAATGCTATGTGCTTGGCGGAAGGAAATATCCTCTGAACGTACTAATGTATCAGCCAGCTCAGTAACATTGGCAAAGCTGTTCTCTGCACGGTTTCTTAGTTTTTTCTTGTTCACATCCATTGTGACAACAAGTGAGCCAAATAATTTATAAATCCCAACTAAGCGGTCGATGGCACGCCATAAATAGGGTTGCATATCATCCTCAGTATCGACGATATCTCCAAATGGTGTATTATGTACCATCTGTAACACGGTGCTTGCATCTCCAACAACAGCCGATAGTAATGAACGCGTATGTTCAATTGAAACAGGGTTACGCTTTTGGGGCATAATAGAGCTTATTTGAACATATGGACTTGCGAGTGTGAAGGCATTGAACTCCTGTGTAGCCCATAATAAAAAATCTTGAGAGGTCCGGCCAAGATTGAGTGCAGCAAGCTGTACAATACTTGCTGCTTCAGCAATATAGTCAGCTCCAGCCACTGCATCCCACGCATTTTCGATAATATCATCGAATGCCAACAAATGACGCATCCGTTCTCGATTTATATTAAATCCTGTTGTAGTTAAGGCTGCAGCCCCCATACTGCTACGATTAACAGTTTTATAGACATGCTGCATGCGCTCAAAATCTCGTTCAAGCTGGTCAATGACAGCCTTTAAATAATGGGCAAAGGTTGTAGGCTGAGCCTGTTGCGTATGCGTGTAGCCAATCATAATAGTATCTACATGCTCCTCAGCAGCTGCGATTAAATCATCTCGCAATGTTAGTAGCTCTCGCATTAATAACAGTAATTTTTGCCTTAGTGTCATACGATAAATGGCGATGCCCATATCATTACGACTGCGTCCAATATGAAGATTTCCAGCAACGTCGCCAGCAAGCTCTATTAATTTATTTTCAATGCGGAAAAATAAATCTTCGTATTGGGGGCTATAATCTTCTAAACGATAATAATTTAAATCTATTTTCTTTAGTGCTGCCCCAATTTGTTTCGCTTCCTCTTTTTTTACAAGTCCTTGTTCTTCTAACATTTTTAAATGAGCTATATTAATTTGTAGCATAATAGTTAGAAAATTTTTCTTTGCCTCTTCATAGGCTGGCTGTAACACAATTTTCCGATAGATGTTAGAAGGGAAAATCATCCCATCTTCCTGCTGCGTTTTGTTGCGAAAATCTTCAAACATTATCATGGCCTCCTAATAGATTAGCAGTTAAATAGCTGTACCAGCACTGCCTTTTGATAGTTTTTCAGAAATAATAAGGACAACTAAAATTAAGCAAATTTGTAAGACACCGTAGGCACACGCAGTCCCAAATTTAAATGCATACAATTTTTGGAATATGGCAACAGACAATGGAATAGTAGATGTACTGTATATAAGTATGGATGCAACAAATTCACCAAAGCTTTGTACTAGGGCTAATAGTGTTCCCGCTAATATTCCGGTGAATGTTAAAGGTATGACGATGCGTCTAAATGTATACCACCAATTGGCGCCTAATCCACGTGATGCCTCTTCAATTGACGGATCTAGTTGTACGAGAGAGGCAGAGGTTGACCGGAAAACAAGTGGCAAATGTCGGATGAAATAGGCTAATGGTAAAATCCAAAATGTCCCGATTAATACTTGATTAAAGGCAAAGATGTTTTCCGTGCTAAAGGCGGCGATTAAATTGACTGCTACCACTGTCCCAGGTAGAGCCCAAGGTACCATTATTAAAATGTCGAGTAATGTTTTTCCTTTAAAATTTAAGCGGACCATCGCATATGCTGCGGCAACACCAAAGATAATATTGCCAAATGTTGCGACGATACCCATCTGTATAGAATTCCAAATAGGTCGCCATGTACGCTCATCAGTAAAGAGAGCCATATAATGATCCAGTGTATAGTCTGTAGGGAGTATTTGAGTCTTCCATGCCCCATCAACAGAAAAGGATATTAATATCAGCACTAATATCGGTAAGATCAAAATCAACGTGCCGATAAAGGAGGCAATAGTTGCCGCTATTTTTATTTTCTTGGAGGATACCTCCGAGCGATGGACACTTATCCCTTTACTGAGATTTTGATAATTTCGGCGATTTTGATACCAACGCATCATCATTAAAAATGTAATAGAGACAAAGGACAGTATCATCGACTGAGTTGCGGCCATCTCAAGATTGCCATTAGTACGCGATAAGTAGATTTGCATGGTCATAGTTCTTTCTACACCAAACATTAAGGGTGCCGTATAGGAGGCCATAGAGATCATAAACACTAATAAGGAGGAAGCAACAATGGAAGGGGTCAGCATGGGTAAAATAACCTTTGTCCACACGCGAATACGCCCTGCACCTAAACTAGTTGCCGCTTCTTCAAGAGCTGGATCTAGCCCCTTGATGGCAGCAGATGCGGTTAAATAAAAATAAGTATACATGGTGAAAGTATGAACAACGATGACTCCCCAAATCCCTTTCAATGAAAAGGGTACATGATCTAAACCGAATAAATGCTGAAAGACTCGAGGGAAAATACCACTATCTCCGTACAAAAAAGAAAAGGATAGCACACCGACTAGGGGGGGAAGTGCCATAGGGACCAATACTAAAATGGAAAGTATTCGTCTCCCAGGAAAGTTATAGCGTTCGAGTAAAAAAGCCATAGTTACTCCAACGATAGCGCAGCAAAGGACGCTAATACTAGAAATATAAATACTGGTCCACAAAGCTTCTAAATTTGCTGGGCTTGCTAGATTGAAAAATTTTTTATAGTGAAGGAATGGTTCATCACCAGCAAAGCTTTGAGTAAATGTTTGATAGAAGGGATAGACGACATAGGCGAACAACACTAAAAATAATGGCGATATTAATATATAGATGAACCAATTGGAATGAAAGATTCGTGTCCATATACTTTCTTGAGAAGCATTGACAGTTTGCTTTTCCATATTGGCTTCCTCCTATTCCCCTAAAAAATACAGCGAGTCATGCGTTATATGAATGGTAATATCCTCGCCAATCTTTTTTATTTGGTCATAAGAATTAATAAGCATTACTTTAAGTGAAAAGGCGTTACAATCTACAATGTAATTGACGCTAATGCCTGTGAATTCAACAAAGGTTATTTTTCCTGTTAATGTATTATCCCCAGTCCCCAAATGAATAGATTCTGGACGTATTGAAATAAATACTTTGTCTCCAATCATATGCGTCAATGCTGGAGAGCTCTGTTGCTTTCGCCCAGTAAAAATATGTCCATTTGCTGTTTTCACTTGTATTTCTTCGCCTTCAATTGCTTCTAATATGCCCTCAATTAAATTGGTTTCGCCAATAAAGTTAGCTACAAAGCGATCTACAGGTCGGTGATATATTTCCTGAGGAGTCCCAATTTGCTTGATATAGCCGTTTTCCATGACCATGATTCGGTCAGACATCGCCATAGCCTCCATTTGATCATGGGTAACATAAATCGTCGTGACACCAAGCTCAGATTGAATCCGTTTGATTTCAATACGTGTTTCCTCACGTAACTTTGCATCTAGATTGGATAATGGTTCGTCAAGTAATAAAATATCTGGCTCAATTACTAGAGCTCGAGCCAAAGCCACACGTTGCTGTTGCCCACCAGAAAGCTCATTTATTTTTCTATCCCCGTAATTTGACAGATGTACTTGTCTTCTAATTCGATCTACCTTGCGCTGAATCTCAGTTTTAGAAAATTTACGAACCTGTAAACCAAATGCGATGTTTTCATCTACTGTCATATGAGGGAAAAGGGCATAGTTTTGAAATACCATACCGATATTGCGTTTATTTGGCTGAAGCCGAGTGACATCTTGTTCATCAAATAGAATCTTACCTTTAGTTGGGTAATAAAAACCGGCAATCATTCTCAAAGTAGTTGTCTTGCCGCAGCCGCTTGGCCCAAGAAAAGTGAAGAATTCACCAGCCTTTATTTCGAGATCTACATCTTTCACACCATACAACTGACCAAACTGCTTCGAGACATTTTCGATTGTGACTCTTTTCAACAAAAAACTCCTCTCCAACAAAGGATTCATAGCTATATAGGGGATGAGATAGTAAGGTAAAAATCCACTAAAAAAGCTGGATTTTCACCCGGATACTAATTACCGCGGCCTTTAATATTGTTATCCCAGTATTCCATCCATTCAGCCTCTTTGTCAGACATTTGCTGCCAGTCTATATCGAATGTTTTTAAATCTAATTCTTGATACCACTCTGGCATGGATGCCTTATCGATATCAGATCGTGTAGGAATTTGATAATAATCTTTGGCTAACTGTGTCACCATCTCTTTTTCGAATAAAAATTCGACAAATAGTTTGGCATTCTCTAGATTTTTCGCATTGTTGACAACTGCAACACCATCTACCAAAATAGGTGCTCCACTTTTTGGATAAATATAATCAAAGGGATAATCAGTTGTATATTTCTTTAATAAAATATCTTGTAGATTCCATAAGGAGACACTGCCTTCTTGTCGTGTTAGCTTTAAGTACAAAGCATTAGGATCTTGCGTATATTCCTTCGTATTAGCGTCTAATTGTAATAGCCATTCATAGCCTTTATCAGGAGAGTTCGCATCTTGTCGTACAATCATAGAGGAATATATGGTGCGCATTGTTCCTGAAGCCAGCACACCCCGAATTAAAATTTGATTCTTCCATTTAGGGTCAAGAAGGTCATCCCAATCCTGTGGCCCATTTTCTTTTGTTAATAAATCACTATTGATCATAATGACTTCTGGTAGCAGCATCTCTCCAAACCAGCGGCCATCTACATCTTTATGTGTAGCATCAATAGAGTCAATAAAGCTAGGCTGCCAGGCATGTAATAAGTCTTCATTTGCCCCAACAATGAGCGCTGATTGTGTGCCGCCCCACCAAAAGTCTGCCTGAGGATTAGCCCTTTCGCCACGTAAACGTTCTAAAATTTGCTGAGCGCCCATTGTTAAAAATTCTACTTCAATGTCTGGATACTTTTTATTAAACTGATCGATTACATTTTGCACCATTTCTTCATCACGTCCTGTGTAAATAACAAGCTTACCAGATGGCGTTGTTGCCGCTACTTCCGTTTTGTCGCCATCTGTCGTTTTATCGTTATTGGCAGCATCATTTGTAGTTTTTCGGTCATTGTTTCCACTACATGCGGCTAAAACAAACAGTATGAACACAAGGAAAAAACTAAGAATACGTGTTTTTTTCATCAACTTCCCCTTTCTTAAAGTAAGGTACTTACATATTGCAGTATAATACGAAGGGGTAACATTCATGTTAGAATTATTAAAAAATTACATTTTCCTTCATCATAGCGAAGTGCTAATCCATTAGCAACGGCATTTCAATGAAGTTCAAAAAAACTCCTTAAAAAGGAATATTCCATTTTCAAGGAGTTTTCTATCTGTTTAAGTTTGTGCATCCAATAGGCTATCATTTTGTCGGCGTTGCGCAATAATTGTCGGCAATAACATACCGACTATCACTAAAACAATGCCCATAATTTGCAATGCAGTTAAAGGTTCATGTAGGACAATAACGGAAACGGTAACTGCAACAGGTAATTCAATAGCGCTTAAGATGGAAGCAAGTGCACCACCAATTTTGGGAATAGCAATGGAGAATAAGTATATAGGTAAAATGATACCGAATAGACCGAGGGCTAATCCATACTTCCATAAGCCTTCCATAAACAATTTTCCGTTCCAAATCACTTCTGGACTTAAGAAAATACTGATCATTATAAGGGCTACAAAGGAAACGATAAATACCCTTGAAGTGGTTGTAACCCCTTCCACTGGTCGAGAGTTAAATTGAATGAAGCAGGCAAAGGTAACGGCAGCAGCAAAGCCGAATAACCATCCTTGGAGAGGGATTCCACTTAAATCTACATTTAAAACACCTGCAGCTAAAATTGTTCCTACAAATAAGATAATAATCGAAATAACTTCAGGTCGACTTGGTAATCTTTTATGTAGAGCACAATCAATTAACAAACCTATCCATGTAAATTGGAACAGCATCACTACTGCAAGAGAGGCGGGTAAATACTTGAGAGATTCTCCATACACTATTCCAGTCGTTCCGGTAAAAATACCAGCACATAATAATATAAGGATGCCTTTTTTTGATGGCTTAGGTAATTTTCTATCTGTCAACATAAAAATAACTAAAACGAGTATAAAGCCAATAATATATTGGCTCGATACAGCCTCTGCAGATGTAAAGCCATGCTGCATCGCTACTTTGACAATAGTCGACAAAATTCCGTAGCTACTAGAGGCAATGACGATCAAAAGAGGGTAAATTAAATTTGTTTTCATGAATACAATCTTCACTTCCTAAAATTGTTTCACCATATGATGAAATGGTTCATCGATTATGGACCAAGGCTCAGTAATAACAAAGCCTAAACGTTCATAAAGACGACGAGCATCTTCTTTTTGAGTTTCTACATTTAAGGATAACTTTGTATAGCCATGCTGCTTTGTCAGTTCTTCGGCATATTGTAAAAGTAATGTACCAATTCCTTTACCGCGTGCTTCTGGTGTTACACAAACTGTATCGATATAAGCCTCATCTTCGTGGGCCTCATGATCGATGATGATTGATGGAGCATTTTTAGCCTCTAACCATTTTACAAGGTTAGCATCCATAGCAATGGCATGTGCGCCATAATAATAAACGAGAATTCCTACTATTTGCTCATCCTCCGTAGCGACATAGGTATTTAAATAAGAATGTCGATTGTCGTCACGCTGAAAAAGGGTTGTCAGTTCTTGACGAACAGCCTCGGACGATTGCTCGCCAGTTAAACGATTGGCAATCTCACCAATCGCATCAATAATTAAAGGCACAACGGCATGTGCATCTTGTGGTTGAGCTTGTCGAATTGTAATACTCATCTTGAAAATCCCTACCTTTCTATAGGCAAGTATAACAAAGTTAGTGGATGACACAAATTTTCAGGCATGCTCTCAAAAGTTAAACCTTTATAGAATGACAATTTTCGTGTTAATCTATAATGACTAGACTTTCAGGAGGACAATCATGACGAAGCAAGATAAGGATTTTATTTTAGTCTATGGAGATGCATTTATTGACTATATTGCTGATGATGTAACAAACACATCATTTACAAAATATATGGGTGGTGCAACAGTAAATGTTGCAGCAGGTATTAGCCGAATTGGCGCACCATCTGCCCTAATTACAATTACAGGGGATGATGAGGGTTCTCAGTTTGTGCGTGATGGGCTTGTAGAGGAAGGTGTCAAGCTTGACTATGCCATATTCGACCCAGCTAAACGAGTAAGTGGTGTTTATGTGCATCTGACAGAAGCCTGTGAACGAATTTTTAAAGATTATGTGGATGAAACACCTGATTTACAAGTGGAGCCACTACAGTTAAATGAAGCAGCATTTAAACATGCCTCTGCTTTAACGGTATGTTCAGGGACCATGTTCCATCCGACAGCTCTAGCTACAACTCAAGCTGCCGTAGAAATGGCGAAGGACAAAGGTGCGATCATTGCGATGGATGCAAATATTCGTCCATTACGCTGGAGTAGTGAAGAAATTTGTCGAGAAACGATTACGTCCTTTTTTGAGGATGTAGATATTTTAAAGGTAACAGATGATGAGTTATTCTTCCTGACGGAAACGACTAGTTTAGAAGAAGGAATTGAACAACTAAGTAGCTATTTAGTGCCTATTATTTTAGTAACAGTAGGAGAAAATGGCACTTATGCTGTGTTGAATGGAGAGGTCATCCATGTACCAACTGAAAAGGTAATACCTGTAGATACTACTGGTGCAGGGGATGCATTTATGGCAGGGGTATTACGCGATGTTCATTACAATGGCTTGCCTACAACAAAAGAAGAGCTTGTTCGCTGTACAAGCTTTGGCAATAAATTAGGAGCATTTGCAGCAACAAAAGCAGGAGCTTTAACGGCTTTACCATATTACGAGGATATTAAGCATTTACTGAAATAATCCTATGGAGTGTGACCAATATGGAAAAAAACTATGATGTTTTAGTTAAGGATCAAATATTCTTTGGCGGCGCAAAAGATGCGGAGGCGGCTTTTGAGCAAGAAGCTGTAGATGTTGTAATAGATGTTCGTGTGCAGGGACTTACTTCAGAAGAGCAAGAGGCTGTTTCTTATTCGTATAAGCATATGCCAATTGCAGATGAAGATATTGCGGTAGCATCATCTATTCAGCATGTAGCTAAGGAAATTGCTTCGTCCTATGAGGTAGGACAGAAGGTATATGTTCACTGTGGGAGTGGCGGTGGTCGTGCTGGTGTAGCAGCTACTGCGGTGTTAATAGAGCTAGGGCTGGCTCATTCTCTAGAGGAAGCGGAGGCAGCGGTAAAAAAGGCCCGTCCACAAGTAACGATTCGACCTAAAATGGAAGACGCTCTACAACAACTTTATAAATAAAGGAAAAGATGTGCTGATAAAGGTACATCTTTTTTTGTTTTTATAAATGAAGCAGGGCGTATAGAAGATGAAACAGGGGACTATCTAAAACATGACATCTTATCCTATGGAAATGGCACAGAATATTTGGAAGAAAAAACAAAATTTTGTTCTATACATGTTAGAACAAAATTGTTATAGTTAATGTATAACAACTAATGGGGTGATCTGTATGATGGAGGAATTAGCAAAAGTTCCATGGGCAGTGATAGCACCGCTCATCGTCGTTCAATTAATATTAATGATCGTAGCACTTATTGATTTGCGTAAAACACATGCAACGAATGGGCCAAAAATTTTATGGGTATTTATTATTTTATTTACAAATATAATAGGGTCAATTGCGTACTTTATAGTTGGGAGAAAGCAGTCATGACAACATTACTTCAAGTAACTGGTTTGACCAAACGATTTGCAGAGCACAATGTTGTAGATAATGTTCAATTTATTCTAGAGGAAAAGACTTCAACGGCGTTAATAGGGCCAAATGGCGCGGGTAAGACAACAACATTGTCCATGTTAACAGGGCTCTTAACGCCGACTGCCGGAAGTGTAGAAATGCTAAAAGGGGATTTACGTGAAAATATAGGGTTTTTACCCCAATATCCACAGTTCCATCCTTGGCTAAGCGCGTTAGAATTTACTGAGATGGCTGCGCGGCTAAATGGTGTATCAGCAAAAAATGCTAAATTAGAAGCGCAAAAAACATTAGAGTTTGTAGGGTTAGGAAATGTTCAACATAAAAAAATAGCTACTTTTTCTGGTGGGATGAGGCAACGCCTTGGTATTTCCCAGGCAATTGTGCATAAGCCAAAATTACTGTTATTAGACGAACCTGTTTCAGCACTAGACCCTGTTGGCCGTAGAGAGGTTCTTGATTTATTAAAAGGTTTACAACAAGAGACAACCATTTTATATTCAACTCATATTTTAAACGATGCGGAAGAAATGACGGATCAGCTATTATTCTTACAAAATGGAAAACTAGTAGAGCAAGGAACATTACGAGAGGTACGCCAACGTTTTGATGAGCAAAATTATATAGTTGAGTTTTCTAGTGAGGAAGAGGCAAAGCTTTTTGCAAGCTCGACAGATCATGTAGTAGGCTGTTATGTATATATCGAGATATTGAATGAGGAGCCAACGATGAAGGAGCTGCTTCATCGTTTAAGTAATTGTCCTTATACAATAAGAAAAGTAGAACGACAAACAGCATCGTTGGAGGAAATTTTCATGAAGGTGGCGAAAAAAGCATGAGAGGATTCAATGTACTTCTACAAAAGGAATTTAGAGAGGCGTGGCGAAGTTGGAAATCTTTGTGGATACCTCTTGTGTTTGCCCTGCTCGGAATGAATGATCCCCTGATAAATTATTATATAATGGATATTTTAAATGCTGTTGGAAATGTGCCAGAAGGCTTTGAAATGTTGATGCCTGAATTAATGCCCGTTGACCTATTACAGGCTTCTATAGGGCAGTTTCAAACGATAGGGTTATTGGTGATAATGGCTTCTTTTGTGGGTATTATAAGTAAAGAACGTGCGAGTGGTACGGCTACCTTATTATATGTAAGACCTATATCTTTTGGAGCCTACTTTATGAGTAAATTTATTGTAATGAGTGCAGTTTGTTTTGTGAGTATTTTAGCAGGCTTTGCAGCAAGCGTGTATTACACTAGTATTCTATACGGAACTTTAGAAATTGGACCACTGCTTGCCAGCTTTTGTACGTATTATGTTTGGCTAATATTTGTAATTGCTGTGACATTAATGATGAGTGCTAGTTTTAAAACAATTATAGCTACTACATGTGCCTTTACGGTTATCTTTATTGGGCAAATAGTCGATATGGTAGTAGGACTATTCTGGACTATATCCCCTTGGAAGCTAGCAAGCTATGGACCTTTACTAGTTCGTGGAACAATGGAGATGTCTGATTACTGGTGGAGTTTAATTATGACAATAGGACTTATAATTCTTTGTATTTGCATTGGAATTACAATGATGAAAAGAAATGCGGCTATGACGAAAATTTAAAAATATAGGACGGAAAATCTGATACGTTTAGACTTTTCCGTCCTTTTGTGTTAGAGTATTCCACCATTGATAAGCAGGATAAGCCCAACAAAGAGCATGATCCACGAAAGGGCTGGTTGTTTTTAAATAAAGTTTAATCAAATGATACTAATAACGTTGATAAAGATCATAGAAAAGAGCGTATTTTGAAAAATGATTGATCAAATTTACTTTAAAAAGACTATTAGTCATTGTGGTAAATTCAAGTGCTTACAAGGATTACTTAGCTAATTGTTCTCCCCAAGATGATAATTCAGTCTCAATAAATCCTGCTCTTTTATAGGCAAATTTTGCTGTAAGATTTTTAGGATCATATCCAATCATGATAAAAGGAATGTTTGCATGATTACTATTCCTTATCTCTTCTATAACCAGATATATAGCTTGTTTGCCTATACCTTTACCTTGAAATTCTTCGTCAATCATTAGTCTATAAATCCAATAATTATTGTCATCAGGGTCTATTCCAAACATAGTAAATCCTATCATTTTATTATTAAGATAAATACCTTTTGCAAAGAAATTATCTAGAAACTGAACTTCTGCGATAGAATAAAGGTTGGATGCAATAAATCCTTGTTGTTCCTCTTTAACAGATAATCTAATTGCTTCTTCCCAATTACTTTTGTCAATAGGCTTTAAACAAATTTCCTTCAATTTGGTACTCTCCCTTTGAAGGGGAAACACGTAGTTTATGGGCTATTGAAACGCTATCCCCTTGTTTTTATGCCCAATCAAGTATAAATAATTTCTCATCGACAACGCCTCCTTAAAAGTACAAAACTGCCAATTCATCCGATCGAAAAATCTCTCTTACTCATAATTCAGATACGCTATATGGGGGAAGCCTCACACCCCTTACCAGCCTCCACTCTAACTTAATAAATTTTTGATTATTACATTACTCCGATTATGAGCTGAAGATCTAAGCGTAAAATTGATGGAATGATTTACGATGCTAACAACTGTTATGTGAGCAAAAAGACGCTCTCTAAGCAGCTATAGGCATTATAAAAAATTCCCTTTATTGGAAAATTAAGTGCGTGAAAAGAACCAAGCACAACGACAGTAGGGACAACAGATTGTCCCTACTGTCTTTAGATCTTTGAACCTATTTTTTCTTCTTTTCTGTTGGTTTTATAATTGCGACTCGTCAGCAAGAAGAAGTAGTAACCGAAGAAAAGAAAGCCTATTTTGCACAAGAGTGTGAGCAAATCGTAGCCAAGTTACGCGAACTTTAATTCAAATGAGGAATGGTAAAAACCATACCTCTAGTTTGCTATACTTATTTTTTGCCTTTTAATTATTTTTTTCGGATTTCTTTTTCTCCAAATAAAATAAAAAGAAGAAACCTACAAAGCTAATTAGTAACAATATTAATGATGTAGTTGACTTATAATTAATTATTATTGCTATTAATATGACTAAACACATTACTAAATAATAATAAGGTAGTTTAAAAATTTTCATTTTAATATCAACCTCCTTTTACCTTACCATATCAATTTCATGTTCTTTACTACTAAAATTTAAAAATTTATTTAAAAAAACAGGTATCTAACAAAAAATCTCTCTGTACTGTTAATTTTTATGTAACTGATTGACACACGAAATATATGATTAGAAGAGCTAAAGACTAAGAGACTGTCTTTAAGGCAGTCTCTTAGTCTTTAAACGTTTTTGCAGTGATGCTTTATAATAGACTTTAATCGAAAAGATCATCTATTACAGGTTTACATGCACCAACTGTAGCAGTAACACCAAAAATTTCTTTTAATAAATCATTTACTTCTGAAGCAAGTTTCTCTTTGTCTACAACATCCTTAATAGCTTTAGATAACGAATTTTTAACAGAGTTTAGTAAAGCTCGGTGATATTTATAATTTGTATAAGTCATGTCTACAGTTCTAGTTATTCCACCTAATGCATTAAAAATAGTCTTTAGTTTTGTAACTTTCGAGAAAGGCAAGGCTGCCAATCCAGCCGTTCCAATGCAAGTTGCAACTTCACCCACCGAAGCTCTGGCAAGCACAAGTGATGTTTCTGACGAACTAGTATTGTCTATTAATAAAGACATTTCTTTTTGAATAGAAGGAAATATGAAATTATCATATTCATCAACTAAAATTTCAACACCAGATTCTGCAGATAACCATTCAGCAGATTTTTTAGCTCCTTATATTTCTATATCGTAAGGGAGCTTTTCAAGAGCCAAAAAGAAATTATAAACTTCATTATGTATACTCATTTCATTTGAAAATAGTGTGGTTTCATTTGTTAAATTACTATTACTAGTATCTTGTGCATTTGCAGTACTTGGATTTACAGCTAAAACAGACGTTCCTAATAAAAATGTAGAACAACAAGCTATCAACATAGGATTCTTAAAATACTTAATCACATTCAAAACAAATACCTCCTAATACTTGGGTTTGTTACCACATAAATGGATAACTCATATAAATAATAACAATAAAAAGTAAATTTTCTATATTCTTCAATCCCTTTGATAATAGTAATCGCTTTTTCTCGATTTTCTTCGTCATTCAAATTTACATACTTGAATACATCATCAAAGTCAAAGACAGTTTCTATGAGTGCACTTAATTCTTTTCCTTTGCTCCACTACAAGAAAAGTAACATGTTGATTTAAGCTTGCCTCCCACTCCCATGTATTATTAAGAAGCGCTTGAATTTCCTTATTTCCTTTAATTTGAATCCTAATGTTTAAATTTAATTCATTCTCACTGTAAATCCTATGTCCATCATTTGTCTTACTTGCTGGGTAAAATAGTCCAATTCCTCATAATAACGTAACTTTCAAGGGAGAATGTAAAAATAAATGACAGCAAAAATTACATTCTTGGAATATCCATTACTTAGGAATATAATGGTGGTGTAACTCGAAATTTGTCAAATAACTCGGAAAATACATAAAGTTACTAGAGAAAGAGGGTACGTAAAGGTGGAGACTGAAAATTCCGATCGTTTCCTGACAGCATTTAATCGAATAGACCATAGATTACGAGATATTGTAGGCATTAAGGATTTTACGCCCTTTTATCGGCTCGTTGATCAAGCGAAGAAAAAAGAGGTATTGGTGAAAAAATACGAAGATGATTTACGGTCATACGCCGATCTGCGAAATGCAATTGTCCATCATCGTACTTCTATTAACTATGTAATTGCTGAACCACATACCGATGTAGTCGAAAGAATTGAATACATAGATGCTACGCTCGCTAAGCCTATGCTTGTCGGTCAAATGTTCCGAAAGAGAGTACTTGTTTTTCAAGAGAATGATTCCCTCAAGCATGTGTTAAAGGTTATTCACCAGCGAAAATATACGCAGTTCCCCGTCTATTTTAATAAACAATTTAGAGGGCTAATTACAACTGTAGGAATCACCAATTGGCTTGCCTCTAAAATGGGTGGCGACCATTTACCTAAAGGAATTCCTACGTTGCATGATATTTTAATGCATGAGAAAAATAGGGTGAATTACAAGTTTGTGAGCAGATACATAACGATATATGAAGCAGAAGAAATTTTTAAACAGGGAGTGGAAAGAGGTAGGCGTTTTGAGGCATTACTAATAACAGAACATGGCAAACCACACCAAAAATTAATAGGAATCATTACACCGTTAGATATTGTAAAAATTGATTAAAAAAAAACGAGACAAGCATTTACGGGCTTGAATGTCTCGCTTTATCTTTTAGGCTAATGTATAAGGACCCATTTGTTTGAACCTGTGCAAAAAAGACATCTTCAACGGAATGCACATTTTGTTTTTTAAGCTTCTTCATTACCCAGTCCTCTGTTAATTCGAGCTCAACAATATTTTCTTTGATAAGTTGCCCATCTGACACAACCTCTGTAGGCAAATAAGTAGGTGGGGAAACATCAGCTTTAACATCCTGCTTTGTGGCAACTTGCTCGGAGGTTTTTTGCAGGACACTTAGTTTTCCGTTTGTTTCAAGTAACGCATATTGAATATCCTGTACAGAAAAGATGGCTTGCTCACGCAGCATCATTGTCAGCTCGTCCATATGCAAACGATTTTTTCTTAAGGCAGATTCTAAAATAAGACCATTTTGTACGACAATCGTAGGTTTGTCATCAATAAGTACGCGAGCTTTTTTTGATTTAATCGTAATAATCGTCATTAAGTAGGTTAAGGCACTCCACCAGACAAGGGATATTACGCCATCTAAAAAGGGTGTTTCCTCCTGTGAGGCGATTTCTGAAGCAATTGATCCAAATGTAATACCAGTAATATAATGGAAAAATGTTAGTTGGCCCAATTGTTTCTTTCCAAGAATACGTGCCAAAATAAGTAAGATGAAGAATGAAAGTGTTGTTCGAAGAATCATTTCCCAAAAGTTAGCATGAATAAAGCTTTCCATGCATACATCAACTCCTTTTACAGCTGTCGAAACATAGCTTGTGCAAAATGGTTAATAGTATGCGACAATCGTCAATAACAAAAACTAAATAGAGTGAGGTGGCAGCATGAATAATCAAATAAACGTCGCAAATCCAATCTACCCCATTATGATTTTAATAGGTGTTGCTCATCTTATCAATGATACGATGCAAGCTGTTATTCCAGCTATGTTTCCAATCTTCAAAAGTGAGCTAGGATTGACCTTCACACAAATTGGTCTCATATCATTTGTCTTAAATATAGTTGCGTCTGCATTACAGCCTATTGTTGGGTTTGTCAGTGATAAAAAGCCAATGCCCTATGCATTACCAATAGGTATGATAAGTTCTTTTATTGCTATAACAATTATTGCTTTTACTACTCAATATTGGATTATTCTTATTGCGGTATTATTTTTAGGCTTCGGTTCAGCAATATTTCACCCTGAGGGTTCTAGAGTATCCTTTATGGCAGCAGGCTCTAAAAGAGGGCTTGCTCAATCGATTTATCAAGTTGGGGGGAATTCAGGACAAGCGCTTGCCCCATTAATTAGTGCCTATATTTTTGATATTTTCGGCCAGCGTGGTGCAGCAATTGTTTTAGTAGCGGCAACTTTTGGTATTATTCTTTTAACTAAGATTGCAAAATGGTATAAAAAGCAATTAGAGCAGGAGCGCACAGCGAAGAAAAAACGTGTGTTGATTTCGACATTGCCACCATTAACAAAGAAGCAGGTAGGCGTAGCTTTAACCTTACTATTTACCATCATTTTTGCACGATCATTTTATACAACCAATATAACTAGCTTTTATGTATTTTATTTAATGGATCATTATGATGTGAATCTCCGTCTAGGACAAATCCTTATTTTCCTATTCATGGCGTTTGGGGTAGTGGGAACATTTTTCGGAGGCTCTCTGTCAGACCGAATTGGAAGAAAAAATGTTATTATTCTTTCCGTTGTAGTACCAATGCCATTTTGCCTAGCATTGCCTTATGTACCGCTATGGGCGGCTATGATATTTTTAGTGATCATTGGTACATTGATTATGATTAGCTTCTCTGTAACCGTGGTATACGCGCAAGAGCTAGTTCCTTCTAAAATTGGTACAATGGCCGGCTTAACAACTGGCTTTGCTTTTGGTATGGGGGCCATTGGAGCAATGGTTATTGGTGTTTTAATTGACCATAAAGGTATTGATTTTACAATGATGGTCGTTTCTTTATTGCCGTTATTATTGCTAATTGCCTTTTTCCTACCGAAGGATAAACCCTCAACTTCGGCGGCTTAGAAAAAACGCATCAGGACTGTAGGCAAACTCGGAATGGGTTTGCCTACATTTTTTTTACAATGAAATAAAGTTTTCAATTACGGTCGGAGTGCAGTTGCTATCAGTCCAGAGAGTTAAAATGAAGTGACAAAAGCCATCGAGAGGTACTTCCCGATGACTTTTATCTACAGCCTGAACGCTCCTTTAAAAAAGAGAGCGCGTTTTTTATTGTCTTAATGGGGATAAAAATTCTGCAGGAAGCTTTTCTTGATCGATCACATAGCCCTCTGAAATATGAACCTCATGCATCTTATCGTTGTAAGTAAATTTAAAGACACCGTTGTCAAAATCCGTGCCGATTTCCTTGAAGAAGATACCTTCGATGGATACATATTTCGGACATGTAAATGCTACTTTAAAGTTCTCCTGTTCTTTAATTAAGTAAGCACGAACACCTTTTTCGTATGTCTCGTTAGCATCATCATCAGTAGGACGTTGAACAGCTACAATATGAAAATCTACAAAAGGAACTTCTTTTAACAGTACGTTAAGGAACGAACCTTTAGTAATCTCCTCCCAGCGACTTTGTGCGCTTTGTCCTACAATAATTTGTGAAATGCCATAGTTTTTCGCCACTTCTGCAATGACTTTCTGAATGGGGCGTTTTTCATTATCTTGCAAAATGAATTTCTCGACCTCAAGTTCGTCTGATAACTTTTTCCATTGCTCAATATAACTAGATTTTTCAGCGTCAAATGCATCAAGGGGTTGCGAATCAACTGAAAGAATATAGAGTGGGCAATCTAGCATTGTTGCCATTTTGTGCCCTCTACGTATCAAACGTTCACCATTTAAGCCATAGTAAACACAAACTAATATACTTTCGTCTAAACGCCCTTTTACATGCCTCATAAAAATGTACACCTCTTATCTGTTGGTATTTTGTTAATTTCACTGTTGATTTCGAAAAATTATCCTAAAACAGCTAAAATCGATGCTGTTACAGTGCATTATGCTCATTTATATTGTATACTTAAAAATGTATAAAAGTTAACGAAATATATTGGAAAACCCTTGAAGCAATAAGCTTATATCAATGATTTAAAGTTATTTAATTTATGCATTGCGTGCATCTAAGCTTAATTGATTTCATATGCCACACTATTATGCAGTGTGTTAAATAGATAGTCAAGTGTCTTTATAATGCTGATATAATTGAGTTGTAACTGTATAAATTATCTGATTTTCCACAAGTTATTTAGGCTTGCATCGGGTTAGAGGTGACTAAATAACTAAACATACCATTTTCAATGAATGACAAGACACTTTAACACCCCATCACTTTCCATTTGCAAAATTTCAAGAATATATCTGATATGTTACTTAGCTTAAACAAATTGCTATAGTTTTAGCACTTACCATTCCAATCACCACAAAAATTTGCTTGATGATTTTGATAGTAGGAGGTTTTCATTTGGTTACAGTTCTTATCGCGATACTTTTGCCATTTGTCTGTGCTGCACTTATCCCATTGCTGTATAGGCGACTAAGGCGTGTAACACATCTTGGCTGGTTTGTTTTTTCTGTTCCATTCATCTTGTTTCTTTTACTTGCGCGCTATATTCCTCAAATTGCCGGAGGTAAAACATTTATCCATACATATGAGTGGATTCCCTCTTTTAATATAAATATTACAACTTACCTAGATGGGCTCAGTATGATTTTTGGCTTACTGATTACAGGTGTAGGTAGTTTAGTCATTTTATATTCTATTTTTTATTTGTCAACGAAAGAATCTCTTCACCATTTTTACTGCTATTTATTACTATTCATGGGCGCTATGCTTGGCGTTGTCTTTTCAGATAACCTAATGGTATTATACACATTTTGGGAATTAACGAGTGTGTCATCATTCCTATTAATTGCATTTTGGCATCATAGAAAGGCATCACGTGCAGGTGCTAAAAAAGCAATGATGATTACAGTCTTTGGCGGTCTCTCTATGTTAGCTGGTTTCCTGATGCTATATGTAGCTGCTGATACATTTAGTATTCGTGAAATTGTAGCTCATGTAGAGGTTATCCGTGATCATGCCCTATTTACTCCAGCATTAATCTTAATTTTACTAGGGGCTTTTACAAAATCTGCACAATTTCCATTTCATATTTGGCTACCGGACGCCATGGAAGCACCAACACCTGTTAGTGCATACTTACACTCAGCCACAATGGTAAAGGCAGGGATTTATTTAGTTGCCCGCTTTTCACCAGTTTTTGGCGGAGAAGCGATTTGGTTCTGGCTCGTAAGTGTTATTGGTCTTGTTACACTTTTCTGGGGATCATTTAATGCAGTTCGCCAAACGGATTTAAAGGCGCTTTTAGCCTTTTCAACGATAAGTCAGCTAGGCTTAATTATGAGTCTATTTGGTCTAGGGTCTGTGGGTCATTACTATGGCTACACTAAAGACTCTATTATATATACACAAGCAAGTTTTGCTGCTCTTTTTCATCTCATCAACCACTCCACATTTAAAGGAGCCTTATTCATGATGGTTGGGATTGTCGACCATGAAGTGGGAACTCGGGATATTCGCCGTTTAGGTGGCTTAATGTCCTTAATGCCTATTACATTTACAATCGCAGTCATTGGTAGCTTTTCTATGGCAGGATTACCACCATTTAATGGTTTCTTGAGTAAAGAAATGTTTTTTGCAGCGGTCTTGGCTATTCGGGATGTAGAGGCCTTTTCCATTGCTGATGTAGGGTTATTTTTCCCATTAGTAGCATGGGTAGCCAGTATCTTTACCTTTGTCTACAGTTTAATTTTAATTAGTCGAACATTTTTGGGTAAACTACAGCCTGAGAAAATAGATAGAAAACCACATGAAGCTCCATTGGGCATGCTAATATCACCCATTATTTTATGTCTGTTAGTAGTCGGTATCTTTTTCTTCCCGAACGTGTTAGGTCATTATATTTTAGAGCCAGCCATGGCAAGTATTTATCCTACATTCCCAACAGCCAATGAATTAACACCACATATTTCTGCTTGGCATGGAATTAATGCGGAATTGTTCATGACGTTAGGAGTCATTGTACTCGGGATCATCTTATTCAAAACATTGAAAAGCTGGAAGCCGATGTATCGCATTTTTTCACAAAAATATACGTTTAATAATTACTATAATCGAATGATAGAAATAAGTGAAAGTGGTTCAGAGAAGCTTACTCGCAAATATATGACAGGTAATTTAACCCATTATTTTGTCTATATATATGTATTTTTCGTGGCACTAATCGCTGGTTATTTTATTTATTCAGACGCAATGACCTTTAATTTTGATATGGACTCCACGATTGAGTCATACGAATTAATTCTTGTATTTGTTATGGTATTCGCTGCAGTTTGGATGATTTTTGCAAAGGGTCGCGTTACAGCCATGCTATTAAATGGCGTATTAGGCTATTCAATTGCCTTCTTCTTTGTCATTTTCCGCGCACCAGATTTAGCGTTAACACAATTAGTTGTAGAGTCAGTAACAACTGCATTATTCCTTTTATGCTTTAAGTATTTACCAGACTTAATGCCTGAGGCACCTCGCAAAAGGGTGCAATGGTCTAAAGCGATGATCTCTATTTTTGTCGGTGCAACAGTCACAATGGTTGGTCTAGCTGTAGTGCACTACGAGCAATTTGAGCCAGTATCCACTTATTTTAATGATGCCTATGAGCTAGCGGGTGGTTCCAACATAGTTAATACAATTCTAGGGGATTTTCGTGCCTTTGATACAATGCTTGAGGTTGTAGTGCTTCTGATTGCTGGCTTAGGGGTTTATACACTAACAAAGCTTAAGCCTCGGAAGGAGGAAGCAGATCATGAAAATTAATGATGTGATATTACGGACAGTCACTAAGGCAGTCGTCTTCATTATTTTAACACTTGGCGTGTATTTGTTCTTTGCGGGACACCACGCTCCAGGTGGTGGCTTTATTGGTGGCCTCGTGTTAGCTTCTGGCATTGTATTATTGTATCTTGCTTACGATATAGAGACTGTGCATAAGGGAATGCCGTTTGACTTTAAAAAGGTTGCGGCTCTTGGTGTATTGCTGGCAACAGGTACGGCAATTGGTTCTTTGTTTTTCGATGTACCATTTTTAACACAGGCTTATACGTATATAAATGTCCCGATTTTCGGGAAAATGGGTTTTTCAACCGTAACCATTTTTGAAGCAGGAGTAGCTTTGACGGTGGTGGGTGTTGTCGTGACAATTATTTTAAGCATAAGTGAGGATGAGTAGCCGATGGAATCTTTAATACTTGTTTTAGTAGGTATATTAGTAGCTGTTGCGACGTACTTAATCCTCTCTAAACAGTTATTACGTGTTATTTTAGGCACTGCTGTTTTATCACATGCTGCCCACTTACTAATTCTAACAATGGGAGGTCTTAAAAAAGGGGATGTACCATTATTAGGCGAATCAGAGGGTCCTTATACAGATGCATTGCCGCAAGCCCTAATTCTAACAGCTATTGTTATTAGTTTTGCTGTGACTGCGTTTGTTCTCGTTTTAGGCTATCGAGCGTACAAAACAAATGGTTCAGGGAATTTTGATGAATTGAGGGGTACGCCGGATGAGTAATATGATTGTTTTACCATTAATAGTACCGGTAATTACAGCTATTTTACTGGTGTTTTTAAAAGAGCATGTCTTTTTACAACGGATTATTAGTTTACTGACATTAAGCTTTATCGTTATTATTAGCGTGATTTTATTAGTAGAAATTCAAGAACAAGGGATATTGCGCATTGACTTTAGTGGTTGGGCACCTCCTTTTGGTATCTCATTTGTGGCAGATTCCTTCGCAACGCTACTCGTGTTAATAGCAAATATTGTAGCAGTTATTTGTATGCTCTATGCAATATTCACAATGGAGTTAAGGTATGAAAAAATGTATTTTTATCCATTTACCTTACTAATGGTAGCTGGTGTTAATGGTTCATTTTTGACAGGAGATATCTTTAACTTATTTGTATGTTTTGAGGTGATGTTGCTGGCTTCATATGCACTTATTAGTATAGGTGGGGAAAAGGTTCAACTCCGTGAAGCATTAAAATATGTGCTGATTAATATTGTAGCGTCTTGGATTTTCTTGGTGGCATTGGCTTTTCTTTATGGAACAGTCGGTACATTAAATATGGCCCATATTTCTATGCGTGTGATGGAAGCCGGTGCTAATCCACTTATTACAACAGTGGCACTCATTTTCTTAATTGTCTTTAGCTTAAAGGCGGGACTGCTATTATTCTTCTGGCTGCCTGGCTCTTATAGTGTACCTCCCACTGCCATTGCCGCTTTATTCGCAGCACTATTAACAAAGGTTGGGATTTATGCACTCGTAAGAACCTTTACATTGCTTTTCCCAAATAATACCGAAGTCACGCATATGGCACTTGGCATTATGGCGGGTATTACAATTATAGCTGGCTGTATCGGTGCTCTTTCAGGGCGTGATGTTAGAACAATCGCTTCTTATAATGTATTGATTGGTGTTGGGTTTATAGTAGCTGGTCTAGCGATTGGTACTGAGTCTGCCTTACAGGGCGTTGTCTATTATTTAATGCATGATATGGTGGCAAAGGCTATGTTATTTTTAGCTGTCGGCATGATGATTTATGTAACTGGAGAAACAGTCATAGATAAAATGAGTGGGCTTATTCGCAACTATCCGTTCTTTGGATGGCTATTCTTTGTAGCCATGTGTTCATTAGCGGGTATCCCGCCATTGAGTGGCTTTTTAGGGAAGGTTTTAATTGGACAAGGTGCGATAGAGGGCGGCAATTTTGTTCTATTAGGTCTAGGGTTTTTCTCTAGTTTAATTGTTTTGTATTCATTACTGCGGATATTTCTCTCCTCCTTTTTTGGAGAGACCATTATTAGTTTAGAGGATGAAAAGCCTTTACCCAAACGTGTAATACTGCCGTTAACTTTATTGGCTGCTTGTACAATTAGTTTAGGAATAGGAGCGGAGAAATTAGCTCCCTTTGTCACCGATGCAGCAGAAACGTTATATACACCATCTATCTATATAGACGCTGTTCTAGATGGTGAACAATGGCAAGGTGAGGTGAATAAATAATGGCGATGCAGTTTATTTTGAATTTATTTATCGCAGCACTTTGGTTACTTTTGCAAGATGAAGTGACTCCACAATTTTCAACGTTTTTAATGGGGTTTATCGTAGGAATGGGCATATTATATGCGATGCACCGGTTTTATGGGACCCAATTTTACTTGCGACGAGTCTTTTCGATTATCAAGCTATTATGGCTATTTAATTGGGAGCTATTTTTATCAAGCTATAGCGTATTAAAGCAAATTACTACACCAAAGCTAAACATTACGCCAGGTATTTTTACGTATAAAACCGCACTCAAGGGTGATTGGGAAATTACGGCGCTAGCATTATTGCTAACATTAACACCTGGCTCTGTCGTCATGGAAGTTTCTGAAGAGGGCGATGTCTTTTATATTCATGCGATGGACATTGAGCAGTCTAAGGATGCTGTTATTCGCTCTATTGGGAAGTTTGAACAAGCAATAATGGAGGTGACGCGTTAATGATAGAGAATATTTTACTTCTGGCTCTCGCCTTCTTTAGTATTTCCATCGCGCTGTCGTTGTATCGGGTTATCCGAGGCCCATCTATGCCTGACCGAGCCATTGCTCTCGATACAATTGGTGTAAATCTTTTATCCGCTATTGCGATTGTTTCGATTATATTAAAAACAAAGGCTTACTTAGAAGCCATTCTTATATTAGGTATTTTAGCGTTTATTGGGACCATTGCTTTTACAAAATATATTGAAAGAGGTGTGATTGTTGAACGTAAATCAAATGATTGAATGGGCGGCAGTCATCCTCATTCTAATCGGGTCGATTGTGAGTGTTATTAGCGCATTTGGCATGATTCGTTTACCAGATGTTTATACGCGATCACATGCTGCTACGAAAAGCTCCACGTTATCCGTGTTAACTTGCTTATTAGGTGCATTTATATACTTTTGGGTGCACGATGGTTATGTTAGTGTCCGATTAATTTTAGGTATTCTATTCGTCTTTGTTACAGCTCCAGTTGCTGGACATTTAATCTGTCGAGCGGCTTATCGTTCTCATGTTCCATTAGCGGAAGGCTCTGGCGAGGACCAATTAAAAGATAAATTATTTACAGAAGACAAATAAGCAAGAGACCTCCAAATGGGGGTCTTTTTTATTTCCGCGGAAATTTTGTTAAAGAATGAAGGGATAATTATTAAGCTTTCGGATAATAGTAAAGAAAGTGAACTTGAAAATAATAAATTGACTTATCTGAAAATTTAGCATATAATAATTCGTTAAAAATTTTCTAGTTTATCTTGATTATTATTTCAAAAGAGTATATCTTAATTAGCAGATAGTTTTTTTATTCTCAAACATGAATAAATATCCAATCAACTATTTTCGAGAAATGTATTCTCATACACAATACATTATAAATAAAAGGAGATGCTTAAAGATGAAGAATAAGTTTTTCATGATAATTCTTGTCCTAGCTATTGGCGTACTAGCAGCTTGTGGCGCTAAAGAGGATAATGCAAATAATAATGCTGATGGTAGTACAGACAAACAAGTATTAAAAGTTGGTACTTCAGCAGACTATGCGCCATTTGAATATGTTGACGCTGCAAAAGGTGAAGAAATTATTGGATTTGATATTGATTTAATTAAATTGGTTGGGGAAAAAATAGGTGTGGACATGCAAGTGCAAGATATGGACTTCAACAGTCTTGTACCAGCGTTACAAGCAGGAAAAATTGATGTAGTCATTTCTGGTATGACACCAAACCCTGAGCGTGAAAAGGTAGTAGATTTTTCTGATCAATACAATGAAACAGAGCAAGTAATCATTGTTAAAAAGGATAGCGGTATTAAAAAGGAAGCTGATTTAGCTGGTAAAAAAGTCGGTGTGCAAACAGCCTCTATTCAAGAAAACTTAGGTAATGAAATTGCTAAAAAAGTGGATGTTTCAGTTGAAGGACGTACACGAATTCCTGAAATTATTCAAGATATGATGTCTAAGCGCTTAGACGCAGGCATTTTAGAGGGTGGCGTTGCGAAGGGTTATTTAAAAACAAATGATCAATTAGCAGCCTTCCCTGTAGAAGAACAGCCCGAGGATTTCAAAGCGATTGCTGTGCCAAAAGGCAGTGCTTTAAAAGAAAGAATTAACAAGGCATTAAAAGAACTAGCTGAAGAAGGAAAAATCCAAGAGCTAGAAGAAAAATGGTTAGAAAAAGTTGAATAATACTTGCATGCGATAGCTCTTATTTGGGCTATCGCTTATGCTTTTCAGTTCAATCTAATATGCTTCGGCATGATTACGTCTAGATTTTGTTGAGTGTGCTAGAAAAGAACCACTCTCATATCTGTGACAACCGCCAGAAGCTTCTGTATTTGTTGTTTCGCTTTCAGTGCAAAAAAGAATTGCTGAATCAAGATGAAAAAGAAAGGAGGGAGCGCTGTGAATTTGGATTTTACAGCTATCGTTCCCTCTATTCCTTATATTTTAAAAGGGATAGGTGTTACACTTCAAATTGCAATTGGTGCATCCATCATTGGGTTTATCGTCGGTATATTACTAGCCTTATGTAAAATTGGAAAGGTAAAAGTTTTACGCTGGTTTGCTGACTTTTATACGTCAATTTTCCGTGGTACACCACTAGTATTACAATTATTAATTATTTATTATGCAGTACCACAATTATTAGATATTCAAATCGAGCCTATTCCAACGGCCATTATTGCATTTGGTTTAAATTCAGGTGCATATATTTCGGAAATTATTCGTGCAGGTATTAATGCAGTGGATAAAGGGCAAATGGAGGCGGCACAAGCTCTTGGCATTCCTTATGCAAAGATGATGAAGGATATAATTATCCCGCAGGCAGTAAAAAATATTTTGCCCTCTCTAGTTAATGAATTTATTACACTAAATAAAGAAACTGCAGTTGTCACAGTAATTAGTGCCCTTGATATAATGCGTCGTGCTTATATCGTAGGTGGTTCGACATATCGATATCTTGAGCCTTTACTATTTGCCGGTATTATCTATTACCTCATGACACTTGTTTTAACGTTCCTTGGTAAACGAATCGAGAAGGGAATGAGAAAAAGTGATTAAAATTGAAGATCTACACAAATCATATGGTCAGAATGAAGTACTAAAAGGTATTTCAACCGAAGTTAAAGAAAAAGAAGTAATTGCTATTATCGGACCTTCAGGATCTGGCAAATCAACATTCCTTCGTTGCCTAAACTTATTAGAACTCCCTACGAGTGGAAAGGTAACGATTGCTGGGGATGTTCTTACAGATAAAGGGACGAATATTATGAAAATACGGGAAGAAGTTGGGATGGTATTTCAGCATTTTCATCTTTTCCCACATAAAACAGTGTTAGAAAATTTAACGTACGCTCCAATTAATGTAAAGGGAATGGATAAAGCGGTTGCGATAAAAAATGCAGAAGAGTTACTTAAGAAAGTAGGGCTCTTTGAAAAGCGCCAAGAGTATCCAAACCGTCTCTCTGGTGGACAAAAACAACGTGTTGCCATTGCCCGAGCGCTTGCGATGGATCCAAAGGTTATATTATTTGATGAACCAACGTCAGCACTCGATCCAGAAATGGTTAAAGAAGTATTGGCTGTTATGAAAAACCTAGCGGACAGCGGCATGACAATGTTAATTGTGACACATGAAATGGGCTTTGCACGTGAAGTTGCTGATCGTATACTCTTCTTAGATGGTGGCAAGCTCATTGAGGATGCTCCTCCCGAGCAGTTTTTTACAGCGCCTTCAACACAGCGAGCAAAGGATTTCTTAGAAAAAGTTTTATAAATAATTAAACGCAGTAAGTTCTCTTTGAGAGGGGAACTTACTGCGTTTTTTATTAAGAACGCAAAATATAAGGTTATGCCCCTATTGTGATGTAATTAGTTGAGAGAAAGAAGATGCATCAAATTGGTTTTGTATTGCTTCGAATGTAAATAATTCTTCAATATGATAAGTCCCCGCTGGATATTTGTTATCTAGAAGTTCTCTAGCAATGGCAGCTGTAACCTTTGCTGTCACAAGTGATTCATCACGACCTTTAAAGTCTAGTGTCACATTCGCTTCTTTATGTTGTATCTTACCAATAGCTTCAATTTGTATGGAGCATACATCTGTACCCATTTTTATTTTTTGAACGAGGGAGGCAAGCATGGATTGTACTCCTTTAAATTTCAATAAATAGGCAATACGACTTTTTTGTAAGAAGGCGACAAACCAATTAAGTGATTCTACATCAAAGCCTAATCTCGTCACAATGGGAACACTAGGAAAATGATGAGCTAATGTGTGCTGATCTGAAAAGTTGAATTGGTACACACTACGTTTTCCAATATCCCTAAATTGCACAGATCTCTTACTAGTGAAATTAGTAATAATCTGATTTTCGTAATGGGAATACGGAATATTTAATTGTTGCAAAATCCAAAGAATAGCTGCAGTGCCATGCGTATCTCCGGCTCCTAGTAAAATAGAAATATGAAGCTTCTCCATAGTGGTTAATGGATTGGTCGCATGCATGGCCATTATATTAGTTAGCCCTGGAGCCATACCGACACTGAATATGGCAGTTGAACGATACTCTATAGCTGTCGAATGAAGATTTTTTAGTTGTTTGAGGAAGGTATGGCTAGCAGTAATATCAATATACTTAATTCCTTCTTTCAAGCAGAGCTCTGCAAATGTAGTATCTTGTTGCTCCAAACACATAATGACCAAGGCTACATTGGCTAATTGCTGTGGATGTACAGTTCTAGATACATCCATTTGTAAAGGTGCCCCGAGACCATCATGCTGTGCACAAAACTGTCTGGCTTTTTCTAAATTCCTTCCGGCGATACATACTCTATTTGGGTAACTAGAGAGTAGTATTTTTGCAATTTTACGACCAACTTCACCATATCCGCCAACGATTAATATATTATCTCTTGTCATTTGTTTACCTCTTCTTTAATGGCTAATAAGGCGTCGACCATATGTGATTTAAAATATGGAATTACCGTTGAAAATCCGACTTCATGTAATAGGTCCGTTAGCAATTCAAGTGTAATTGGATAGGTAGAGGAGCCAAAGGATTGCTCAAAGCGTAACCAGTGTTCCTCAGATAAATCATTTTGCAGCATAGAGCTTCGCCAATACTTGAGTTGGTGTTGGAATGATACAGCTGACATGTCTGCATTAATGGATGATATGAATAAAATTCCGCTATCCTGTAAGCTATCCGACAATTTTTGTAGTAGAGCTTTTTTTTGTTCATGTTCCTCAATAAAATGTGAAACTAAGTGACAGGAAGCCACTTCAAACTGATGGTCAAACACTAACGCAAGTAAATCTTCTTCATACCAGTCAATATGAAGAGGGGATTCCAATTTCTCAATATGTTTACGGGCAGCCTGTAGCATAATTTTAGAAGTATCAATGGCTGTAAAGTGAGAGAAGGGGAAAGCTTGCCCTAGTGAAAAGAGTTCCTGACCGCCACCAGCTCCAACTATTAGCATGTTATCAGTGGGATAACTTTGAAGAATATCGGTCATCATGTCATAGATAAGGTCATAACCACTAATTTTTTGTCGAATAGTATTTTGGTAGTTAGAGACATTAGGATTGTGCCAGTCATGTTGTGGATTTTTCATTTTTACCTCCTTGTTGTACAATTTAATTAAGAATTATTCTCAATTATAAATGCTTATGGAAAATGTGCTATCCCATAATTCTGGGGGGAGGAACTTTGTGCAAGATATTCATTATTGGAAAAGAAGGTCAGAAGTCCACTTAAAAGATAATCAGAATTCAGTTCAATACCGACAAAAGATGATAGAAGAATTGCGTGATTTTATTAGTTTTGACGCATATTGTTGTACGATGACAGATACTCAAACCCTTTTTTCTATAGGAGCTGTTACAGAGCAATCAATAGAGGATATCCATCAGCAAATAATGTCTTTGGAATACGACTCACAAGATATAAATAGCTATGTATATCTTGTGGAAAGTGGCAAATACATCGGTAAACTTAGCGATGTGAGTAGTCAGAGTAAACGTTATCGAGAGGTGTTAGAGCCCCATGGATTTAGTGATGAAATTCGAGCTGCATTGATGTTTCAGGGGCAATGCTATGGGTTTTTAACACTGTTTAAAAGGATAGACAATGGACAACCCCATTTCCAAGATGCTGATGTAAATCAAGTGAAAATCCTCATGCCTGTTATGGCTGAGGCATTAATGGGGTTCTACCATACGATTATAGATGAGCGACTCTTTATCGAAGAGGAACAGAGTGGAATCATTATTTTGGATGAAGAACATCATATTATTTCCACCAATACAAAGGCGGCTCAATTGTTAACACTTTTAAGAAACAATGAAGGCTTGCTTGATTGGCAAATACCCAAACCAATTCAGGCATTTTGTGCAAAGCTACAGGCTAACAAATTGAACAGCCAATATTCGTTATTAGTGCCAATTAATAATAAGGGTTATGTAACAGTCCAAGCATCAGTTCTCATGACTGCAGATTCACAGCAGCAAATAGCTATACTATTAAATGAAGCATCTCCTAAAGAAATGTTACCCTATTTACTGATAGCCTATCATCTTACACCTAGAGAAAAGGAAGTAGTAGTTGAAGTAATGAAGGGGATACCGACAAAAATTATTGCACAAAACCTCGGAATTTCTAGTTATACCGTTCAAGATCATTTAAAGCTAATTTTTCAAAAGGTAGATGTTGCCGATCGGAATGAATTAGTATGGAAGCTCTTTACTCGTTTTAATTGAATAAATAAGCCTTACGTAAATCTGTTTATGTTCATAAAAGGGAGCATGAGCAGATTTTTTTGCTTTCTTGACAAAATTATAGGTCCAAAGGTTAAGAAAAATTAACCTAAAAAATGGAATTATTTCGTAGAAGAAAATAGGGGAGTTGTACTATAATAAAAATCAGTAGGAGAGTCCTGAGAAAAATACAATACTCGACACCAGTTTTAGGTAGTAAGAAACAGAAAATAGAATACATTTGCTTTTATTATTCTGAAAATTCTGTTAAAGGAGGAAGCAATGATGACGTGGACTTTTTATTTAAACGTTACAAATGACACAGACCGAGATTTAGAGTTAGTAGAATCGCAGTTACACTGGGGTTATTGGAATACAGATGGTGAAGAGGATAAAAAACCTCAAACGATTAAGGCAGGTGAAACGGTTCAAGCTGTTGGAGCCAAATCAGCCTTTGGGCCAAATGGCTATGAATTTTCTTGCTCCTGGAAAGATAAAAATAATACAACACAATCACCATATGGGGTAATGAGCCTTTATGTAAATGTTCCCTATAATGACCCAAATGAAGCTAGATGTCTAGCAAATGGATATTTTGAAGTAACAGAGTGGAAAGACATTCCACACGATGGTCATAACTTTGTTCGAAATATACGAATCTCTAATAAAATGGATAAATTGAAACAAAAAGAAATAAGAAATAATTTATTTACGGACTGGTACAAAATCAAAACATTAAACGAAATTGAAGATGTTCGAGAAATTGATTTAAACCAATCCATTCCCAGTGGTGTTCATTTTGAAAAAATGCCATTATTTCGAACGCCTCTCTTCAACATTTCTAAAAAATTATGGGACGGGGTCAATGATTTAGAAATTGATAGCCTTTATTTAAAGCAGCGAGAGGCACAACAGTATTTTTCTGTAGAGGTAACTTGCTTAAGAGGAGATGCTTCTAAAATTGAAACTGTTACTAAAAAAGGAAAAATTACAGTCATAGATGAGTATGGATTGTCTACTGCTAGTAAGGTGGTGGAGGAAAAGGTTTGTACGATTGAAACTGCCCTTAAATTTACTGAGAAGGCATCTGTATCAGATGAAAAAGTCGTGAAAGCGAGCGTAGCACAGGAACTACAGGCAGAATTAAAGGCGAAATTCAATATTTTAAATGCTATGACAAAAGAGCAACATCAAACAGAGAAAAATTCAAAGACTAGGGTTTTTGAAGCTCCCTCTGATAAGGATATGGACGTTGTGCCATGGATTTTTAGTAAAATGATTCTTCTTTACCGAACAGACAATAATAATATCACAACACTCATTGGTGCATCTGAATGGGATTATGCAGTCTTACACCGTACGCATGTATACGATGTGATGAATAACGCGGAGAAAAAAGTACCGACAGGAGGAGCGTACTAAAATGGCGACTTGGACATTTTCATTAATGATTACAAATGCAACAGACCGTGAGCTTGAAGTGTTTCAGTCACAATTGGAATGGGGAATCTGGAACACCCAAGATGAGGAGGACAAGGAGCCGATTAGTATCCCACCAAATACAACATTACAAGCATTGGGCATAAAAGCATCCACTGGTCCAAATGGCTATGAATGCTCTTGTTCGTGGCGTGATAAGGTACAGCCAGGCGAAAAATCCTATGGCACCATCTCGCTTTTCCTGGACGTACCTCAAAAAAGTAAGAATCGATCTGAATGCTTAGCTGACCATCAATTGCACGTAGATAGTTGGGAAGACTTGTCTGAAAAAGGACATAACTTTGTAAGATCTATCATTGTGACTAATAAGAATGTTTAGAAGAAAGTGGAACAAACATCATGAAAATAGAGCTTAAATCTATAGCAAAGGAGGATGAAGCACTCCTCTATGAAATCTATGCCTCTACAAGAAATGAAGAAATAGATTCATGGGGATGGTCGGCTGAACAAAAGACACTTTTTTTAGATATGCAATGGCGTGCACAGCAAGCTTCCTACAATCAGCAATTTCCAAGAGCGAGTCATTGGAAAATTGTCGTAGATGCTGAGGGCGTTGGCAGGTTTCTCACGGAAGAGCAACCTGAATACCATCATCTTATAGATATAGCTTTATTGCCAAATTACCAAGGGAGAGGCATTGGGACACTTCTTATTGTTCAACTTCAGAAAAAGGCGAAGGAACAACGCAAAGCAGTTGTATTACAAGTTCTTAAAACTAATTCTGCAAGAGATCTTTATGAAAAACTAGGATTTCAAGTTATTCAAGAAGATGAGATTTATATGAAAATGCTATGGAAATAAAAGAAAAGGAGAGTGTTGGCATGTCGGAGGCGTATCTAGGTGAAATTCGTATGTTTAGTGGTAAGTTTGCTCCAATAGGTTGGGCTCTTTGTAATGGACAACTGTTATTGATTAATCAGTATCAGGCTCTTTATTCATTAATAGGAAATAAATATGGTGGGGATGGAATAACAAATTTTGCTTTACCAGACTTACGTGGAAGAATCCCCATTCATTTAAGCTCGCAATATCCTATCGCGAGTAATGGCGGAACGGAAAAAGTAACACTAACAGAAACGAATTTACCAGCCCATACTCATATAGTTTCAGCAAATAAAGAAAAAGCGGATACAACAGAAAGCTCGCCAGCTAATAATGTATGGGGAAAAGCTGATTTAAAGAATTATCAAACAAATATAGCTAGTGATATTGTGCGAATGAATACAGATTTAGTGGCGTCTGTGGGTGGAAATCAACCTCATGAGAATATGATGCCATCAATGGCCATTAATTTTATTATTGCCACGCAGGGTCTTTACCCTGATTTTTCTTAAAAGGGGGAGAGTATATTGGCAGAACCGTTCTTAGGAGAAGTACGGCTATTTAGTTTCGACAAAATACCTCAAAATTGGTTACCGTGTGATGGCCGACTATTACAAATAAGACAGCATACAGCACTTTATTCATTAATAGGAAACCTCTATGGGGGAGATGGTAAGACTACTTTTGCGCTACCTGATTTGCAAGGAAGAGTACCACTTCATAAAAGTGATCAAATTACCTATGGGTCCATAGGCGGTGAGGCAACACATACATTGACAATAAATGAAATGCCTAATCACACGCATGAAGTTTATGCTGATGAAGGCGTAACAAATAAACCATCCCCAATGAATAACGTATGGGGAAAATTTGAGGGAAATCCTATGTTTTCTAGTAATGTAAATACTCAAATGAGTTCAACGGCGATGACAGTTACAGGACAAAGTCAGGCGCATAATAATATGCAACCATATCTAGTAGTATCGTTTTGTATTGCAATAAATGGAATTTATCCATCTAGAAGCTAAGGAGGGACAAAAATATGGCAGATGCCTATTCAGGAGAGATTCGAATATTTGCTGGGAATTATGCACCAAGAGATTGGGCTTTTTGTGATGGCAGTACATTACTTATTCAGCAGCATGCCGTGTTATATTCGATTATTGGTAATAGATTCGGTGGGGATGGCAAAACAGATTTTAAGTTACCAGATTTAAGAGGTAAAGCGCCCATGCACTACGGAACTGGCACAGGACTTACAACAAGAGAATTTGCCAAAGAAGTAGGGGTAGAAAGTGTGACATTAAATAACGAGCAGATTCCTGCCCATAAGCATGTATTACAAGGAAGCTCGAAAACAACTGGTGGAGATAGTAGTCCAGAAGGTGCTATTTGGAGTGCTATAGGAGGATTAAATCCGAAGAAATTATATAAAGAGTTTACAGCAAATACAAAAGTAAATATTCATCAGCAAGCAATTGGTTCAACTGGAGGGAATTTGCCACATAATAACATGCAGCCTTATGTAGCACTAAACTTTATTATTTGTTTGTATGGTGAATACCCAGTGAATGGGGAGTGATGTAAATGAAAAAACGTCAACAAGTATATGTTGTCCTTATGTTGATTGCAATGTTGCTTATAATTGTACAACCGTTTTTAGAATTACAAGTAGCGAGGGCAGCAGTTACAACTATCTTTCCAAGTAAGATTGTAACGGGAACTGTCTTTCAAGGAATGCCGAATAGCGTTGGTATTTTAGAAGAAATAGCCGGCGTAGGTGGTTATGATTCAGGTGATCAGACAAACACTGCTTATGTAAAATTTTACTTGCCGTCAAACTATGATTATTCTAATGCGAAATTAAGTCTTACACCTATTCCTGGTTCGGATAGTGGTGGAGATATATCCAATTTGACAATTAATATTGGTAGCTCGGACGATTGGACATTTACTGATGGGAATACATATTCTCTAGCTGATTTACCAAGTAATGTAGGGATTGAGAAGGATTTTTCAAAACCAGCTTATAGTTTTAATAATTTCGATTACCCTATTTTATTACCTATCGGTGATTTACTTACCGAACAGAATATTAATGATATAAGTAATAGTAATATTATTACTCTAATTCTTTCCTCACCTAATATGAAAGATGACTATGCTGTTTTTAACAACATTTCATTAGTCGATTTTAACACCTCACCTCAAGTGAAACATACAGTCAGTTTTGAAACAGATGGAGGAAGTGCGGTACCAAGTCAAACGGTTGTTAATGGCAGTATGTCAACGATGCCGGAGATAGAGCCGACGAAAGCGGGCTATACATTTGGAGGCTGGTATAAAGACGTTGGTTATACACAGACCTATGATTTTACTAGTGTTATCACTGAGGCTACGACAATTTACGCCAAGTGGAATGCGCAGATGCATACCGTGAGTTTTGAAGTGGACGGAGGAAGTGCCATATCCCATCAATCCGTTGCGCACGGAGGAAAGGCAACGATGCCGCATGTAGAGCCAACGAAAGCAGGCTATACATTTGGCGGCTGGTATACAGATGCCGGCCATACACAAGTCTATGATTTTACTAGTGTTATCACTGAGGCTACGACAATTTACGCCAAGTGGAATGCACAGACGTATACCGTGAGTTTTGAAGTGGACGGAGGAAGTGCAGTATCGGATCAATCCGTAGCGCACGGTGGAAAGGCAACGATGCCACAGATAGAGCCAACGAAAGCAGGCTATACATTTGGAGGCTGGTATACAGATGCTAGTTATACACAGACTTATGATTTTAATAGTAACATCACAGGTAACATAAAAATTTATGCTAAATGGAATGCGCAGATGTATACCGTGAGTTTTAATACGGATGGGGGAAGTGCAGTATCCGACCAATCCGTAGCCTATGGTGAAAAAGTGAGTGCGCCAACCCCAGCACCGACAAAAGCGGGTTACACATTTGAAGGCTGGTATACAGATGCTGGTCATACACAAGTCTATGATTTTACTAATGTCATCACAGAAAACACGACAATTTACGCCAAGTGGAAAGCACAGACGTATACCGTGAGTTTTAACACGGATGGAGGAAGTGCAGTATCCGACCAATCCGTAGCCTATGGTGAAAAAGCGAGTGCGCCAACCCCAGCACCGACAAAAGCGGGTTACACATTTGAAGGCTGGTATACAGATGCTGGTCATACACAAGTCTATGATTTTACTAATGTCATCACAGAAAACACGACAATTTACGCCAAGTGGAACGCACAGACGTATACCGTAAGTTTTAATACGGATGGAGGAAGTACAGTATCCGACCAATCCGTAGCCTATGGTGAAAAAGCGAGTGCGCCAACCCCAGCACCGACAAAAGCAGGCTACACATTTGAAGGCTGGTATACAGATGCTGCTCATACACAAGTCTATGATTTTACTAATGTCATCACAGAAAACACGACAATTTACGCCAAGTGGAACGCACAGACGTATACCGTAAGTTTTAATACGGATGGAGGAAGTACAGTATCCGACCAATCCGTAGCCTATGGTGAAAAAGCGAGTGCGCCAACCCCAGCACCGACAAAAGCAGGCTACACATTTGAAGGCTGGTATACAGATGCTGGCCGCACACAAGTCTATGATTTTACTAATGTCATTACAGAAAACACGACAATTTACGCCAAGTGGAACGCACAGACGTATACCGTAAGTTTTAACACGGATGGAGGAAGTGCAGTATCCCAACAATCTGTAGCCCATGGAGGAAAAGCAAATAAACCAACGACAGTGCCAACGAAAGCAGGCTACACATTTGGAGGTTGGTACTCAAGCAATACACTGGAAAAACTATTTGACTTCGAAAGTGGTTCTATTACAAGAAACATGACTATTTATGCCATGTGGATCAGTAATGTATCACCACCTACCAGCAATAATAGTAGTAGTACCAGTGGAAGCTCTACTCCTACAACAAACACAGAACGTATTATTGTAGAGGTTGAAGGAGAAGATGGGATAAATTTATCTAAAACACCGATTATTCGTACAACGATGCCAGATGGCGTTATAAAGGATCATGTTTCCATGTCAGAGGATATTGCTAAGGAAACAATAGAAAAAGCGAAACAATTGCGGAATGATATTGCTCGGATTATTATTCCTGATACAAATGATAAAGTTAGTGAAATTGTCATTGAGATTCCCAAATCTTCAATAGCGCAATTAAGTTCTGGAAACATAAAGTTAGAAATGGCTACTGCGAATGTAGTGATTTCTATCCCAAATTTATTGAACTTTTACGATGATTTATACTTCCGCTTAGTTCCTATTAAGACATCGGAACAGCAACATCGAGTGGAAGAAAGAATAGTAGAAGAAGATATAATTAAGAATTCAATACAAAGTGAAAAAGTGCATTTAATTGGTCGTCCGATGACAATTGAAACGAATATGCAAAATCGTCCTGTTACTTTAACACTGCCATTACCAAAAAATGTCACTCAAGAACAACTTGATCATTTAGCTATTTTTATCGAGCATAGCGATGGCACAAAAGAGTTAGTGCGTGGGAAAGTCGTAGATTATCAAAAAGATATGCAAGGTTTGCAATTTGAAGTTCAGAAATTCTCTACCTTCTCTATGCTCTATTTGCCTGAAAATGTGGAGGAACCAACAACACATATAGCCTATATTCGCGGCAATGCAGATGGGACATTCAGACCGAATGCTTTTGTAACTCGCGCCCAAATGGCAAGTATGTTTGCTAGACAACTAACAGTTAATGCAATTCCTACGTCGAAGGCAACATTTACAGATACTGTTCAGCATGACGCCAAAGATGCAATTGAATTTGTGAAACATACGGGTTTATTTAACGGCGTTACGGAGGCAAGCTATCAACCAAATGGTTTCATTTCACGTGCCCAAATGGCTGTAGTAGCGGCTCGTTGGATAGAAAAGCATTGCGTAAACAATCCAAACGCAGATTTTTGTAAACCAACTTCACAAAGTAAAGTTTTCAAGGATGTTAGTAATAATCATTGGGCTGTTCAAGCCATTCATACTGTTAATGCGAGGGATATTATGACTGGTACAACGGCAGACACATTTGACCCCGAGGGTTATTTAACACGGGCGCAAGCAGTGAAGATACTTAATCACTTATTTGAGCGTCAAGTAACAACGGAACATAAAATTCCAATATTTAAAGATGTCCCAAGTGATCATTGGGCATTTAATGAGATTCAAGAAGCGGCAGTAAAACATATTCATAGTAAATAACGAAAATTAGCTAAAAGGCTATGTAATGTGTGTACTTTAGCCAATGAAAACCCGAACAATTTTACAAAACTCTCAGTTTGAGTTTGTAAGAGTTTGGGTTTTCTTTTTGTTACTTCATAAAAATCCGACCTGATAGTAAAGAATACAAAATCGTCTTTGGTATATCAAATAAAGGTTAAGAAAAATTAACTTTTGTCATTATAATATTCTGTAGTTAGGTTTTTAGTACTGGTATATAATAAAAAATGAGTTAAAAGTCATGATAAAGGAGAGAATTTGCAAACTTTTGTATTTACATAATTTCAAAAATAGGAGGGGTCACTTTGTATCCAAAAAGAAAATGTCTTGTGATAGCCATTTTACTAACTTTAATCTGTAGTTTTTGTTTTCAAGAAAAAGTAGCCTATGCAGCACCTGTTAATCGACCACCGATTGTTGTAGCTTCTGAAATAATTCCAAAGCAATCCATGACACTTGGTCAAGAGAAAATTGTCATTGATTTAAGTAAGTTATTTTATGATGCTGATAATGATCCTTTAATACTTAAAGCTATTACTGAAACCGTGGGCATTGTTACAACCGAGGTAAGTTCAAATTTATTAACACTTGAGGCGCTATCCCCTGGAAAGACAAAAATAAAGATTAGTGCTGATGATAGAAAGTTAGGGAGAGCAAGCAGTAGTTTTGAAATAGAAGTTTTACCTAAGTCGAATAATATACCGATAGTAACGCAATTAATAAATGATCAAACTGGGCATGTTGGTGATCCGCCAATTCTGATTGATGCAAGTAATGTATTTACGGATGAAGATAATGATCCTTTAACATTGTCAGTAAGCTCCAATGATGAATCTGTTGCTACAGCGCAACTGAATTCTCAAATGATAAGTATCGAGCTAGTAGGCATAGGTAAGAGTGTCATTTCAGTACAAGCGGATGATGGTAACGGAGGGAGCGAAACGACAACATTTGAGGTTACCGTAACGAGTCCACCAAACCAACCTCCTGTAGTTGCGCAACCTATAAGTAACCAACTAGGTATTGTGGGTGATGTAATCACTATAGATGGAAGTGGTATTTTTTCAGATGCTGACAATGATGTTCTCACAGTAAACGTTTCTTCCAGTGATGAATCCATTGCTACTGTTCAAATAAATGCGCAAACCATTACTGTTCTGCCGATTGCTGCTGGCGTAAGTACAATTACAGTCCAAGCGGATGATGGAAAAGGAGGGCAAGTATCTACAAGCTTTTTAGTTACTGTAACAACTCCTACTGTAAATCATTCCCCAAAAGTAGCTAAGACCATTAGTAATCAGAGAGCAACAATGGGTGGCGATAGTTGGAATGTCTTAGTGGATGATATATTTTCAGATGATGATAACGACCCATTAACCTTGACTGTAAGCTCAAGTAATAGTGGAGTGGTAACTGCTAGTCTGAATGGCACGTCACTTAAAATTACTCAACATTCATTGGGGACAAGCATTATAACTATTACAGCAGATGATGGAAAAGGAGGACAAGTATCTACAAGCTTTATAGCCAGTGTAGATGCCCCAGGATTTTTTATATCAGACTTTGTGCAAAACGGAGAATATAATGATGTCCTAGAAATATATAATGCAACAATGGTTCCACTATCAAATTATAAAGTAGAAATACAGCAGTATAACTTAATTTTTAAACAACATACGGTCCAAACACTAAATATACCTTTAATACATCCAAATACTAATTTTGTAGTCATCCATTCTTATTTTTATGATTTTTTTGATATGACCGTTTCGCCATATTTCAATGAGGAATTTGTTTTCAGAGATGCAACTAAAATAACAGTGTCAATTACGTTAAAAGACAGTAATGGCAATGTTATAGATATGTTAGGAGCTAGGGATTCGAGCGTCTCTATATTGCAAAGTAGCGGTGGCTATATAAGAGATAAAAGGCTACAATCGGGTACTTCAAATTTTAATCATTCAGAGTGGCTATTATTGCCTAAAGATGACTATTCTACAATCGGTCGCTATTAAAACTTGATTCTAAAAAAGAGAGGGTGATTGTTATTCGAAACTCTAAAAGAAAAGTAATGAATGTAATGCTGCTAACTATTTTAGTAATTTATATGATACCTATATCTCCTGTAGCAGCAAAAAGTAATTATTATTCATTTAATGCAGCAACTAATAACGAAGAAATGAAATTGGCCATGACTACGGATTGGCATGTATTACATTACTCTTATAAAGGAAATGAATTATTTCAAAATTTTAAATTAGCCGATCAGAATTATTTGGCAAATAAATTACTAGTCGAACGTCCACAGACAGGGTATCAATCTACAAGTACATTGCGACAAGTTTATTTAAATGCAGTTAATGATCGTTCATACCTTATAAATGTTAACAATGCGACAGATGAACTTACACTTTGGACCATTTTTATTGATGATGATCATTTAAATTATAGTCATTTTAATCTCCTTACGATTGAAGATCAAGATAGTGTCTGTCAGCAAATTATGATGGCACGTCCTAATCAAGGTTATGCTGCAATAGAAACTTTACAATCTGTGTTGGATAGTAAAGTTAATAGTATTTTAAAACAAAAAGTACAACTTGATAAAGATGCACTTACTATTGTCTATTCTCAAGATGACTCTTCAGAAAATGTAACTAAAAATCTTGTTCTACCGATTATTGGAGAAAATGGTGCGACAATTACTTGGGTATCTGACAAGCCCGAAGTAGTGAAAGATAATGGAACCGTTATACGTCCATCTGCAGACAAAGGAAATCAAATGGTTACATTGACTGCTAAAATTACTATAGGTGAATATGTGGAAACTAAAGTTTTCTCTATTCATGTTAAAGCATTTTCTCCTAATCAAAATGCATTTTTAAAGGAGTTAACAATTTCATATGGTACTTTAAATACACCATTTAACAAAAATACATTGTCTTATACAACCCATGTTCCAAGTACAGTAGATCGTATATATTTAAAACCAATAGCTGAGGATGAAAAAGCTATAGTAACAATAAATGGTAAGGCAAGTACCGAAGCAATAAAGCTTGTAACAGGTGTAAATACAATAAAGATTTTTGTAACTGCTGAAGATGGTAGTCAAAGGGAATATACAATTTTAGTTACGAGAGAAAATGCTCCAAGTAATAGTAAGGATACAACTTTCTCTGAATATGCAGAAACTCTTTCTCCAGAAATTATTACTATAAATATAGAATCAAGTAGTGGAGAAACGGTTTCTAAAACGACTATTAAACGATTAAAAGATACAGATGGATCAATGAGAGATGAAGTAATTTTAACCGAAAAGAATATGTCGGAAGCTATTACTAAACTAAAAGAGGAAGGTTCAGATCAAGCACGTATCGTAATTCCAGATTCACAGGATAGAGTAAAACAAATTGATATATCAATGCCTAATAATATTGTTACTCTGTTAAAAAACAATCAATTGAATGTAAATATTTCGGCCTACAATGTGAAAATCGATGTATCTAAATATTCATTGGCGACATTTAATGACAATTTATATTTCCGTCTAATCCCGTTAAGTGAGGAAAAAGATCGATTAAAAATCGAAGAGCGGGTGAAGCGTGAATTCATAGATCAAAAGATAACGGGTAGTTCATTTAGTAAGGTAGTAGGGCGGCCCATGAAAATTGAGACTAATATGCAAAATCGCCCAGTAACTTTAACCTTACCTTTACCTAAAGATTTATCCGAAGAACAGCTTAATAACCTAGCTATCTATATCGAGCATAGCGATGGTACCAAAGAATTTTTACGTGGGAAAGTTATAGATTATCAAAAAGATATGTTAGGTTTACAATTTGAGGTTCAAAAATTCTCTACCTTTTCCATTCTTTATTTACCAAAAGATGAAGATGTGGAGGAGCCTACGATTGACATTACACATACAGCGTATATTCAAGGCTATGTAGATGGTACCTTCCGTCCCAATGCCCCTGTTACACGAGCACAAATGGCCATGATGTTTGCTCGTCAATTAACAGATAATACAATTCCACAAGCGAAGGCAAACTATACAGATACAATACAACATGATGCTAAATATGCAATAGAATTTGTGAAGGAGAAGGGTCTGTTTGAAGGGGTTACAGTAACCAACTTTAATCCAAATGGCTTGATTACCCGTGCACAAATGGCAACAGTGGCTGCCCGCTGGATAGAAAAGCAATATGCAAATCGTCCAAATGGCGACTTTTGTAAACCGCCCTCACAAAGTGCAATATTTAAAGATGTGAGCGTCAATCATTGGGCTGTTAAATCGATTCATACTGTCAATGAATGTGGTATTATGACGGGTACGACGGCATTAACATTTAATCCAGATGGTTATTTAACACGTGCGCAAGCAGTAAAAGTACTAAATCGTTTGTTTGCTCGTCAAGTAACGACAGAACATCAAAAGCCAATATTTAAGGATGTCCCAAGCGTGCATTGGGCATTTTATGACATTCAAGAAGCGGCAAAAAAATAAAACGAGGCACGACGATTTCATTAACTAATCGTCGTGCCTTTTTGTCTTTATGTAAAGAGGAATTGATAACCAGAACCTCTTACCGTTACAATGTTAGCTTGATGGCCGGGGATGGACTCCAGCTTTTTTCGTAAATTGCTTATGTGAACTTTTAATGCCTGTGTTTGTCCTAAACTATCTTCTGCCCAAATGAGCTTATATAGGTCAGATGGATGAAAAATTTGCCCTGGTCGCTGTGCTAGAAAATATAGAATATGAAACTCTTTAGTGGATAAGGTTAAAGCCACTCCATCGATGTACATCTTTCCTGAATGTAGGTGGAAGTGGAAATTTTCGATGACTTGAACATCTTCATTTCGTATACTTCCATCTGATAGTTGCTGAACTTTCCCCCTTCGTATAGAAATCCTCTCTATTGTTTTCATTAAACGGGCTTTTTCAATAGGCTTTAAAATATAGTCAATAGCCTGAACAGAAAACGCCTCAATCGCATAATGCTCGTAGGCAGTCACAAACACGATGTCCAGAACATGCGTTAATTCTTCTATCTTACTAGCGAAATCAATACCACTCATCTCAGCCATTTCAATATCTAGAAAAAGAATATCGGGTTTGAGCGTAGGAATGTTTGCTATAGCTTCTAAAGGATTGAGAAATTTTCCAATCACATCAATCGCTCCATTGTCCTTTAACATAGCTTCTAATAAATTGATTGCTAAAATTTCATCGTCCACAATGATAGCTTTTAACATTCTTTCACCTCTTTTCATCCAAAAATAGTGGGAATCTTAATTTTACAGTCGTTCCTTTATTGACAATACTTTCGATATGGAAAGTGGTCTTTTCATATTTTCTTAGACGTTTGGTAATATTGCGGATTCCGACGCTCTGGTGAACGGAGGGCTCCTCTGATAAAACTTTTTCAACTAAATCTTGTGTCATTCCGTTACCGTTATCCTCAATTTGAATATCAATCATTTGTTGATCTTTCTGAATAGTCATTAATACTTTTCCATTTGCTCGCTTGTTTTTTAAACCGTGAAAAAGAGCGTTTTCTACTAACGGTTGAAGTAGCAGAGGGGGAATCAGTATAGGTAATGGCTCCTCCATCTGAATTTCCCATTCAAGTTGATCAGGATATCTCGTCTGGTGAATATTGACGTAAGCTTGAATTAGCAGAAGCTCCTGTTCTAGAGGAATAAGGCTATTTGTATTCTCAAAAGCAAGGCTGCTTCTTAAGAACGTAGCAAAGTCAGTTATCATAATACGGGCCTTATCCAAGTCTAAATAGCTTAGCGATAAAATTGAATTTAAAACGTTATAAATAAAATGTGGTTTTATTTGTGCCTGCAAAAACGCTGTTTCCATTTTAATGGCAGTTTCTGCTGATTCCTTTAATAAAATAAGATTTCGCACTCTTGTCTTCAATTCAGCAGTATCTAATGGTTTATGGAGAAAATCATTTGCTCCAGATTGGAATGCTGCAAGTAAATCCTCTGGTCTAATGGCTGCTGTAAGCATTAGAATTGGTAATTCCGCCGAAGAATAGTTTTTTCTGATTTGTTGGCAAACTTCATATCCAGAAAGGTTGGGCATCATAATATCTAAAATCAATAAGTCTATATCTGGATGCAATGTTAATTGTTCAAAAACTTGCCGACTATCATCAACAGCAATGATTGCGTAGTTCTCCTTTGCAAGAATATCGATTAGTACTTTGAGGTTAATATGATCATCATCTGCAATCAATATTTTCTTACCCGATGTTCTTTCCTTAAAATAGGGGAATGTTATTGGTAAATAGTCTTTTGTTAATATAATTTTATTTTGCTGTTGCTTTTCTTGTTGATCTTGCTTAATTGGCTCCACTGGTAGTTTGACGCAGAAAGTTGTTCCTTGATCAACCACTGAATGGACAGTGATTTCCCCGCCATGCAAATTGACAAGTTCTTTTGTTACATTTAGACCAAGTCCAGCCCCTTTACTTGCATCCTCTAGTTGTCGGAAGGGCTCAAAGATCGACTCTAAATGCTCTGGGGCAATACCTCGACCAGTGTCACTTACTTCAATAGTAAGGAACCCCTGCTCTTCATAGCAGGATATCTCCACTTTTCCATGCCTAGTATATTTAACAGCATTTTCAATAATGTTATAAAGAATTTGTCGCAGTCTATCCTCGTCTGCAACAATAAATTTTCCTCGTTCAATGTAGTTGTAAATCTTTACGTCCTTATTGCCGATGTACGACAATATTTCAACGATAACATGGGTGACAGAATAAAGGTCTACATTAGCCAGGCGTAACTTTAGCTCACCCTCTTTTAACTTTGAAAAATCTACTATGTCATTAACAAGATGTGATAACTTTTCTGTAATATTAAATATAAGTGATATTTTTTCCTTTTGTTCCATCGTTAGTGTTGAGCTCTCAGGGGGCTCTAGCATGGACTGAGAAATTGCAATTACACCGTGTAATGGCGTGCGAAACTCATGTGACGTTTTTGCGAGAAATTCATCTTTTAATTTATCCACCCGGAGTAAAGCATTTGTTAATCTTCCTTTTTCCAAGTAGGAATCTGTAAAACGATGTGAAATATAAAGAGAGAGCATCGTTAAACAAATAAAGGGAAGCAAAGGAGGTAAAGAGTAGATTTCTAAATTAATATTGAGATTTAATGTAGCTACAACCATATAGATAAGAATTGCCATAGTACTAAACCATAAATAAATAGCGCCTACTAAACGTTTAAAGATTGCGATCGTTTGAATATAAAGCAAGTAAAAGATATTGATTAAAATATATATAGAATAGACGGCTTGTAAGTATGAGCTAATGGATATGGGGAGCATCACCGTAGCTGATAAGACAATGCCAATCATACAAAGTACTTTCACGAACCTTTTATAGGCAATTTGCTGGAGGGCATGGTAAAAATACAGCAGCATGAAGATACCTGAGCCGATACTTGAAATGATTTGGACTCGTATCAGGGATTCATAGGTGATAGGGAGTAATTCCATTAATACTTTTTCTCCATGAGATATACTGTATAAACCAACCATAAAGCAGAATAAAGAAAAATAAAGCTGCTCAATTTCAAGCTTGGCATATAAGTAGGAACCAGCAAAATAAATAAACATTGTAAAAAAGGCAGCAATAGTAATTAAATCGTAGAAAAGTGAGCTTTCTCTTAATTTACCAATACTCTCTTGATCTCCGATAAAAACGGAACCAATAATTCCTCCGCCTGATGCATAATCAAAGTTAGCGACATGAATGATGATTTCCAGTTCATCCTTGTCAGGCGAAAAATAAGCAACATACGGTACATTTTGTTGTACATATGTCGAATCCTCGGCAGGTTCTCCACTTTGTCCAATACGTTTTTCATTTATGTAAATGGCATTTGACATTCGAATATTACCTGTTTTTATGCCCAATATAGCATCCGTATGATTAATAAGAACTTTTAAACGATAGGTACCGCTACCAAGTGAAGTGAAAGTTTGATCATCCAGCTTATACCTAGACCATAGTGAAGGGACATTTACTAAATAAGAATGATAGGTGTCAATTTCGGAATAATTCAATAATTTATTAGGAATGAAATCCCATTCTCCATCCAAACTTACAGTGTTTTCGTGCAAGTCATACTGCCTAAGATCGATTACACCTGCAACTGCTTTAGGCGCATTTGGGCTTTCATTATTAAGAAATTGAGTTGTTAACCCAATCGCTACAATACTAATAACAATAAAAATAAGTAATAGCTTTCTCATCTTTGTTCTCTCATTCTTGTCAAATTGGAAGGTACAGATAGTTAAAATTTTTGAATGTACATAATTATGAAATTATACCCATATTATATCATGTGAAAGCTGACTACGAATAGATAAAATGCGCATGATTTCCTATAAAGGGGGGGAGGGGTATAGTTGAATTTTGTGCATTTTATGTAATTAAAGTGCATATACTTACAATCAATTTGTTTTTTGCTTATAATAGGGAAGTCAGAATTTTTTTCTGAAAAAAAGTAGCCGCAAAGTGAGCGATTGCGATTGAAAAAATTATTATATGGTGTTTTTTTCGTTGTTTTTATAGTCATTTTTTTGTACGTAAACAATCACTGGCTAGTCGTTAGTAAGCATGTATTCGAATCAGAAAAGGTACCTGCCAGCTTTGATGGGCTACGCATTGTACAAGTATCGGATTTACATGATGCCCTCTTTGGTAACAATCAGAAAAAACTGATTGCTAAAGTTAAGGAAACAAATCCTGACTATATTTTTATCACAGGTGATGTGATTGATAGCAATCGCTATGATTTAAAACAAAGTCTACAGGCAGTGAAGGGACTAGTTGAAATAACGGATGTTTATTATGTACTAGGAAACCATGAAGTGGCGACGAATAAGGTAAGTGAAATTTATGAGGCGCTATCATCGTTAGGAGTACATATAATGGCCAATGAATCGACCGTGTTAGAGCGCGACGGGGAGCGCTTGGCGATTGTTGGAATTGAAGATCCGTTAATGGGTAGATCAACAGAAGAAATGTTGGAGTTGGCTACAGCTTATTTACCAGATGATATGTTTAAGATGTTACTGGCACATCGACCTGAAGTGTTTAATACGTATGTAAATGATGGCATAGACTTAGTATTTTCTGGGCATGCACATGGTGGGCAAGTTCGTATTCCAGGTCTTGGAGGACTTGTTGCACCTGGACAGGGGCTATTTCCGAAATATACGGCTGGTGTCTATGATGAAGGAACGACTAAGATGGTGGTTAGTCGTGGTCTGGGCAATAGCTCGGTACCATACCGCATTTTTAATCTACCAGAAATTATTGTCATGGATTTAAAGAAAAAATAAGCACTGCGTAAAATTTACGCAGTGCTTTCAATTTGTTTTCGTTCTATGCGTTTGACAAGATAGATACTTATTTCATACAAAATAATCATAGGTATTAATACGAGGAGTTGACTAATAAAATCGGGCGGTGTTATGACAGCGGAGCCTACACCCATTCCGATATATGACCAGCCTCGTATTTTTTTCATGGATTCAGCGGTCAGTACTCCAATAGCTGATAAAAACAGGGCAACGATGGGTAATTCGAATAATAGTCCTAGCGGTACTGTAGTCATAATTAAAAAATGCATATATTCACTAGCGGATACCATGACATCAAAATTGGTAGCACCTATGCCGACTAAAAATGAATAGCTTAGAGGGTTTACAACAAAATAGCCAAAAGCGATTCCCAATAAGAACAGTGCCAGCATAACGGGTGCATAGAGTCCTAAAAATCGACTTTCCGCTTCCTTTAGCCCTGGTTTTACAAAACTCCACAAAAAATGAACAAGAAATGGCATAGCAAGACCAAATGATAAGGTAGTTGAAATAGTCATATAAAATTTAACGACCTCAAGCGGTCCTAAAATAATGAGAGAATGACCACGAGTTACAAAGGGGAACCATATATTAATAGTAGAAAAAACAACAATAAAAAATAAGATAAAGACCGTTAGCCCTTTTATTATTTGTTTACGTAGTTCTGAAAGATGTTCTAATAACGAGTTAACCGGTATAAGAGGTTCATCTGCTATATGCTGCTCTTCCATTTTTTTCGCTTGTATTTCAACTAAAGCCTCCATAGGTAACGGAGGCTCAGCTTGTGGTTTATCAAGAGGGCTTAAAAACTTTCTTTTTCCATCCTCATAAGGATCCATAGGAAACCCTCCTACGAAGCATCAGATTTTTTTTCGACCTTTTTCACCGAATCATCATCATCGTCTATAAGTCCCTTAGTGGACTTTTTAAATTCTGCAAACGTTTTACCAACTGCTCCACCGATTTCTGGTAATTTTTTTGGGCCAAATACAATTAATACAATAACTAAAATAATAATTAACCCAGGTACACCAATTGCTCCTAGACCTCCCATAAGTCTTGCCTCCTTTAGAATGATTTTTTTATACTAAAGAGCCACCTGATTGACTATACTTTATGACACCTTCTGCACAACGATAGGCTAGTGCTCCCAACGTTCCAGTTGGATTGTAGCCGCTATTATGTGCAAAGTTTCCAGCGCTTACAGCAAAGAGATTATCAACATCCCAGTGCTGCAAGTAGTTATTCACGACACCTTGCTCTGGCGTTAAACTCATAACAGTCCCACCTGTGTTATGGGTTGTTTGGTAGGGCACGATATTATAATCGGTAATTTCAGCATTTGGGACGATTGTTTTTGCGCCCATTTGCTTCATAAGGTCTGCTGCACGCGCTGAGATAAATTTATGAAGCGCACGATCCTGATCCGTAAAATTGTACGTTAGTTGCATTAATGGAAGCCCATATGCATCCTTGTAGGTTGGATCTAATGTTAAATAATTCTGCTTATGTGGCATGGATGCACCTTGCGCACCAATCCCAAATGAACGTGTATAGTAATGAATAGATTGCTTTTTAAATTCTGGTCCCCATGTAGGTGTATCAGGAGGGGTTGGATTTGACCCAATTGGTCGGGTCCCTGTTTGTGTAAGAGCGATGTTTCCACCATGAATAAAATCTAATTCACTATGGTCAAAATTGTCGCCATTATAGTCGTCTACACACATGCCTAAAGAGCCTGCCCCCATAAATGTGTTATATTGTTCATCAAAGAAACCAGCAGCCCCAGGTAAGATTTGATAGCAATAATTTCGTCCAAGTGTCCCTTTACCAGTAGTAGGATCATATCTTTCACCTATGTCAGAGACCATTAATAGCTTGGCATTGTTAAAGACGTAACTCGTTAAAACGACAGCGTTGGCAGGCTGAATAAATTCTTCTCCTGATACGGTATCGATATATCTTACACCCGTAACCTTATTGCCTTGTTTTAAAATTTCAACAACATTGGAATTGTAGCGTAAATCAAAATTACCTGTTTTTAATGCAGTGGGGACAACTGTAATTTCTGCAGAGGATTTTGCGCCATATTCGCAACCAAAACGTTCGCAGAAGCCACAATATTGGCAAGCATTAATTGTTTCACCATCTGGGTTTTTATAAACCTCAGAGACGTTTGCTGATGGCACCATATAAGGTGTTAGCTTTAAGTCCTGTGCCGCCTTTTCAAATTGCATAAGCATCGGCGTTTTCTTCATAGGTCCGGTTGGATAAGGGTTTGAACGTTTTCCGCTAAATGTATTTTTATCATCTCCAGAAATACCAGCTGTTTTTTCAAACTTGTCCATATAAGGCTCAAGTTGATCGTATGTTAATCCCCAATCCTGAATGAGATAATCTGGCCCAAGTTTGTTTGGACCATAACGTTTATCGGTTAGCGTTTTTATTTGGAAATCATAGGGTAAAAAACGATACGTCATTCCGTTCCAATGTGTTCCTGATCCTCCTAGCCCCTCTCCGAGTAAGAAGGAACCTAACTGGCGCATCGGTAATGCCTTCATATTACGATCATTGCGAAAAGTAACCGTTTCTTTGGATAGATTTTGCATTAAATCATAACGAATGGCATAACGGTATTCATCATGAACGTTTAAATAATCTTCAGTACCACGCTTTTGCCCTCGCTCTAAACCAACTACCTTTAAACCGGCTTTTGCACATTCAGCAGCAACGATACCACCTGTCCACCCTACACCAACTGTTACAACGTCTACACTTGGTAATGTTTTGGCCATGTTTTAACCCCCTTAGTGGTTGCCCAAAGATTTAGGCTCAATTTTTTGGAATTTCTTATCTTCAATTTGTGATATATAAGCCATTTGGTGGCCAGGGAAGTTCTTCATGCGCCAGCCATCCATATTACGATTCCCTCCATACATTGGGTCAGAATAAGCACCCTCTAATGTAGCGGCTCGTAACAGTGTAAAGAAGAATGCTGATTGTACACCAACCATTTCAACTTCACCCTTTTGAAAGGCTGTTAAAATTTCATCGATCTGTTTACCATCCAAATCGTTAAAGCTCTTCTTAAAACGTTTTTGCGCCTCATCGTCCATTTTTTGAATGCCCTGTCTGAAAATTTCAGCTCGCGTTAGGCGGCTTTGATAGCCTTGAGTAGGGGAACCTACATCAAAAGGGCCTTGCATATATTCCTTAGAATTACTTCCGTAATTTCCTGCTAATTGATGATCGATAAAATAAGGGACATCCAATCCTATAGCACCTGGCCCTAAATCATCTTCAGGAAAAATGCGTTCTGTAGCCTTTGATAAAATACTGAAATCTCTTTCATTTCTAAAAAACATTTTTGCTTTTGGCGAACCAAGAGCCTCATTTGTAGTACCGTGTCCATCATGCTCCAGAGTAGAAGTACCTTTACCATTGATGTTGTAGCCTACTAGTCCTCCAATTAATCCACCGCCGACTAATGTACCAGCAGCAATACCAGTTGTCTTTAAAAAGTCACGACGTGAAACATTGTTCTTATCTGAACTCATCGTAATCCTCCCCTCAAAATGTTTTGAATCTATCCTATTTCTAATAATCAGCAAAAAATGTGAATTATAATCAATTTTTGTTGGGAAAAGTTTTAATTTCATCCATTAAAGCCAATGAATTTTGTCTACCTATAGCAAAAGATACCGATAAGTTAAAAAAATGTAGAAAATTGTTAGCACTATAGCGATAGGGTAAATGGTATTATTATACATTAATTAATCTTATTGGAAAAGTTTTATTGACTTCTCCTTTTGCTGACTTTACTCTGAAAGTAATGCATAAATAACTGAATTTTATAGCTAAAAATGGAAGAAGTGAGTAAAAGGAATGTGGATAAAAGGAATTGGCGGTAAATTAGTCGTTGCCATTATAGCTCTTGTATTTGTGACATGTGGGACACTGGGACTGTCTACTTGGATAAATAGTACCAAGGCAATGAATGAGCAAGTGGAATCAAACTTGGTATCTAGAGCTGAGGATGTTTCACAATACATAGAAGAACACTTTCAATTAACGTTAGTAGAGGTTGAGGCAATAGCAGAGCAAGAGGCAGTACGTAGTATGGATTTTGACAAGCAAAAACAATATTTATCGAAACGTCTTGCGGATAATAAAAATTATCTTGGGTTTGGCATTATTAAAGCTGACGGAATCGCTCATTATTTGGATGATACTACTGCGGATTTAGGTGATCGTGATTATGTAAAGGAGGGCTTTACGGGTAAATCCGTTATGTCCGAAATTACGATTAGCCGCGTAACCGGGGAGCCTGTTATTTTAATTGTCTCTCCAATCGACACAGTATCAGGTGAGAAAGCATTACTACTAGCTCGTATGGATGGCTATTATTTGTCCAATATTGTAGAGGATATTAAAGTTGGAAACAGTGGGTATGCATTTATGTTAGACGCTAAAGGAACCATCATTGGCCATAATAATCATTCCTATGTGAAAGAGCAAAATAACCCCATCAAGGAAGCAGAAGAAACAGGTGTAATGACAGAGAGAGCATTGGCTGCAAAAGAGATGATTGCACATAAAAGCGGTTATTTTTCATTTGAAACAGAGGATGCAGGTACAAACTTAATGGGCTACCATACACTTGATAATGGTTGGAAAATGGGCGTTATTGCTTTAGAAAATGAGATGTTTTCAGGACTTTCTAAGCTCAAGACTAATTTTATAGTCACAACTATTATTGTTTCGTTACTAGGGCTATTTATCTCATTTGCTATTTCACGATCTGTTAGTAGACCACTTCGTCATGTTCTCCGTATTAGCGAAGGCTTATCAGAGGGTGACTTTACACAAGAGATTCCTGAGAAGTATTTGAAACGTATTGATGAGATGGGGACAATGTCGCGTGCATTGGATCGCATGACTGTAAATATGCGAGAAATGATAGCAAAAGTGAGCCATGAAGCGACAACTGTGAATGAAGCTTCATGTGATTTAATGGGAGATGTAATGGCTGTAACAAAACATTCTAAACAAATAGCAGGCGCTATCAATGAAATAGATAGAGGAGCACAAAGCCAAACTGTGATGGCAGAGGAAAGTGCTTCTGCTATGGAGCAAATGGCATTAGGTATACAAAATGTAGCTGAAGTAGCTTCAACTATTGCCTCAAATACAGATTTTATTTCCCAGAAAATTAGTGAAAGTAATGATGCTGTCCATCAATCAATCCGTCGCATGAATGAGATTCAGGAAGGGACAAAGGCTGAGCTGATGATTATTCATAAATTAGAAAAAGAGTCGGAGGAAATTAACTTAATTTCTAATATGATTGCAGCTATTTCTGATCAAACAAATTTATTAGCACTCAATGCATCTATTGAAGCTGCACGAGCCGGAGATGCTGGTAAAGGCTTTGCCGTTGTGGCAGAAGAGGTTCGCAAGTTATCAGAGCAAACAGCCGAGTCTGCTACTAAAATTAATGTGTTAATTGAGCGAGTTCAATCGTACACATTAGAGGTGGTGAAGGCAGCAGAATTAGGTGAAGATAATGTGGAACGAGGATTAGCATCCATTGAGGCAGTGGGCGAACGCTTTGAGGAAATAGTTCAAGCTGTTGGAGAAATAGCTGGCCAAGTTGAAGAAATGAATGCCTCTGCTGAACAAATGTCTGCCAATACAGAGGAAGTTTCAGCGTCTATGGAAGAAATGGCTGCCACAGCACATGCTGCAAGTGATTATGTGCATGAGGTAACAGATGCTACAACAGAACAGTTAAATACAGTTACAACGATGAATGATCAAACTGAAAAACTATCAGCAATGGCCAAACGTTTATATGGGGCCATTCAAAAATTTAAATATTAAAGAAAGAGGAGCTGTCATAATTGGACAGCTCCTCTTTTGTTAGCCTTATTAAACGTTTTGCATAGCTTCTAGAAGTTCTTCTTTAGAAATAATACATTCGCCGCCACCTTGCACCATTTGATCACTTCCGCCACCCTTACCATTAATGAGCGGTAATGTCTTTTCGGCAATAGCCTTCATGCTTTTAGATACATTTTTCCCTCTAGCTGCAACGAACTGTAGCTTGCCTTCACTTTCAGAAACAAGCAAAGTGACCATATCTTCTTGTTCAGAAACAATCGTGCGAGCTAATTTTTGTAGTTCTTGCATAGTTCGTTGTTGAAAAGCAGCAGCAACAAGACCTGAGCTATTTGAAACGAGCGCTTTTGCTTCGTATGTTAGGAGCTCCTCTTTGGCTGCAACAAGTGTTTTTTCGGTATGTTTCTGAGCGCTTAGTATTTTAGCGAGGGCTGTAGCCGCTTCTACCTCAGGAACGCTTAGCTGGCGTGCCACATCACCTAATACTTTTTTACGCATAGCAAGTTCGTTTAAAACACGTTGACCACAAACGAATGAGACGCGCACATTGCCCTTCATTTTTTCAGTACCTAGAATTTTTATGGCATTGACCTGCCCAGTAGATGTTGGATGAGTGCCACCACAGCCGTTGTTATCATAGTCTGGAATGATGACAAGTCGAATATCTCCAGTTACAGCAACTTCTTTCCGAAGATTAAAATCGGACAGTTCTTTTTCTGTAATCCACGTAGTTTCTATCGGACGGTTTTCTAAAATAATTTCATTAGCTCGTATTTCGGCTGCTGTGAGCTGTTGTTCTGTCAAAGTATCGACAGCAATATCAATTGTGACATGCTCACTTCCTAGATGAAAACTAACCGTCTGAGCATCAAAAAGTTCTACAAATGCCGCTGTTAAAATATGCTGACCAGCATGTTGCTGCATATGGTCGAATCGCCTAGGCCAATTTAACGTACCGTGCACGAAGCCTTCCAATTCTGATACATTACCCTGCATATAATGGCGAATCTCTTCTCCGACTTTCTCTACATCTATCACTTCAATCCCATTCAATGTGCCAGTATCATGGGGTTGTCCTCCGCCAGTTGGATAAAATGCAGTATTAGATAACACAACATAATGACGACCAAATTCGTCGGTTTCTTTACTAAGAATATGAGCATCAAACTCACGTAACATAACGTCCTGATAATATAATAAATCTTTCAAGTAAAAGCCTCCTTTTTATGTAGGTACAGTTTACGCTAGGGTAGATTCTACTTTATTTTGGCATAATTACTTACAAGTGTATATGGCTTTTCTTGTTGACCCATGCTGAAATTGATTTAATATAGAAAGGAACAGCTAAAGATAAAGGAGCTAGCATTATGGAAATTACACAATTCTCAATGGAAGAAATTTTAGACCCAACCAATATTATAGAAGGGAAGCGTTACGAATTTATTTTAGATATTGAAATTGATGAAGAAGATGAGCTATTTCACGAAGCAGGTATTGAAATTCGTGTTCTTATTGGTGAAAAGGCAGATGAGCCATATATTTTAAATTACTTCATCATGGAAAAGGCAGAGGGTGAATACTTAGATTTTGCTTTAGAGGATGATGAACTAGAGGAAATTTTAGTATTTTGTAAAGAGGAAATAACAAAGTCATAAAACGAAACAGGTAGAGAGTATATTCTTTACCTGTTTTTTTATTTTGATGATGTAGAAGTCTGCTACCTACAGGAGCGCTTTATGAGCAAGGGATTTATGTCGGCTTGATCAGCATCGCATTGCTCAAAAATCTGGGGTGAATGGATGGACTTAAGGATCATGTAAGCTTAATGACATATTCGCGTAGAGTGTGTGGATTAAACTGAGTTTTAGGTTTCATTAATTCGGGCAGTTTAAATAGAGAGGTGCTTATATATGTCAACTTACACGCAATCCATTCTTATTGCATTTTTCATAACCATTATTTTATCATTTGTTCTTTTTATTCCATGGCTAATTTATACGTATCGAAAATATAGTTACTTGTCTATGTCGAAAACCATTATTATGTTCTCCTTTATTTTTTACTTTTTATCTGCACTCTGTTTAGTATTACTGCCATTCCCTTCTACAAGGGATACTTGCTCACTTCAATCGCCAGATACAGTCCATACAAATTTACGACTATTTCAATTTGTCGAGGATATTTTAAAGGACAGTGGCGTTGTCTTAAGCAATCCATCGACATGGCTTGCTATCACAAAACAGCAAGCATTTTATCAAGCATTTTTTAATTTCCTATTATTAATGCCATTCGGTGTATACTTGCGTTATTTTCTTCAAGAAAGAAGGTACTGGAAACGTGCATTTATAATAAGCTTTTTGCTAACATTGTTTTATGAGATCACACAAAGAACAGGTATTTATGGCATTTTTAATTGTGCCTACCGCATATTTGATGTGGATGATTTATTGCTAAACAGTGTAGGTGCATTATTAGGCTTCTTTTTAGCTCCTATCGTGTGGGCACTATTTCCTTCTCATGAAGAGGTCGAGGCTAAAGCTGCGGAAATGGAAAAAAAGGATATTGTAAAACCAATATCCATTTTACTAGCATTGGTTATTGATTTATTTATCGTACAAGTAATTTTGTTCATTATCGGCGCTCTAACGGGTTATAGTGGCACTTTTGAGTTCTTAGTTGTCATTGCACTATACATGACTATCTTTGGCTTCATACCAAGTATAATGAATGGCGCAACAGTAGGTATGAAAATTATGCGCTTTACCATGGTCAATAAGAAGGGCAAAAGTATAGTAAGGCAATCATGGAGACGCTGTGTAGCGATTGTTGCGACCGTATGTCTATTAGAGGCCATTTCAACAGTTGGTGATATTCAATTAGATATGGATTCACCATTTTATGTTCTGCAAATTGTCATTTCTTTACTAGCCTCATTAGGAGGTTTTGCACTTACAATGATAATAGCTATTCATGTTATACGTGTCATTGTTAGCGGAGGAAAGCGTCGTTTGTATATCGACCATTACGCAGATTTAATGGCAACAAGGAAAAAATAAGGGGGCAAGTGGAATGAAATACGTCATCATTGGGGGAGATGCTGCAGGGATGTCTGCAGCTATGGAAATCTATCGTAATGTACCAGGAGCGGAAATAACTACTTTAGAACGTGGCTTTATTTATTCATATGGACAATGTGGATTGCCATATGTTGTAGATGGTCGTATTTCATCAACCAAACGATTGATTGCAAGAGATGTTGAAACTTTTCGAGGTAAATATGGCATCGATGCACGAGTTGGCTATGAGGTAGAAAAGGTAGATGTAGAGAAGCAGGTTGTTTCGGGGATACAGGCAAATGGCGAAGTATTTGAAATTTCCTATGATAAGCTTCTTATTGCAACAGGGGCAGATCCAGTTGTACCTGTTAAAAAAGGTGTCGAACTAGAAGGTATCCACACCGTAAAAACAATTCCTCAATTAGAAGACTTAATGGCTGATTTAACGCCTGATATTGAACAGGTAACTATTATTGGTGGCGGCTATATCGGCTTAGAGATGGCAGAAACATTACATGCCTGTGGGAAAAAGGTAAGACTTGTCCAACGAGGAAGCCATGTGGCAAAAATTTTAGATGAAGAGCTTGCCCAACATGTTCATGAAGAAGCAAAAAAGAACAATGTAGAGCTATTATTAAATACAGATGTAGAAGCTTTTGAAGGGAATAAACGAGTGGAAAGGGTCATCACAAATAATGGTGTCTTGGAAACAGATTTAGTCATCGTTGCTTCAGGTATTAGACCCAATACAAAGTTTTTAGAAGGTACTGGTATAGCTTTTGCAAAAAATGGGGCTATTATCGTCAATCGACATTTAGAAACTTCGGTGGAGAATGTTTATGCGGCAGGAGATTGTGCCACTCATTTTAATATTGTGAAGGAGCGCATAGATTATATACCTTTGGGGACAACTGCCAATAAACAGGGCCGTCTTGCGGGTCTTAATATGTCAGGAAAGTTTGCACCGTTCAGAGGCATTGTGGGGACATCTATTTTAAAATTTTTCAACTTAACAATTGCTACCACTGGTATAAATGAAAGCCATGCGAAAGAGCTTGGCTTTGATTACGAGGCCTTTAAATTATCAGCTCGCCATATTGCAGGCTATTATCCAGGTGCACAACGTATGTACATTAAGGTAGTTGTACGTAAACGAGATCAGTTGCTATTAGGTGCACAAATTGTTGGGCCAGCGGGTGTTGATAAGCGTATTGATGTGTTTGCAACCGCATTGTATAGTAAAATGACATTACCAGATTTGCTAGATTTAGATTTAGCTTATGCACCGCCATTTAATGGCGTATGGGATCCTTTACAACAGGTGGCAAGAATGAATGGACGTTTATAAATAGGAGGTAGAGAGCAATGAGTATTTATGATATTAACGTGACGTTAGAAGATGGTACTGACTATAGCCTAGAGCGTTATAAAGGAAAGCCGATGTTAATTGTCAATACTGCCTCAAAATGTGGCTTTACACCTCAATTCGAGGAATTAGAAGGTCTCTTTGAAAAGTATCAGGAAGAAGGTCTTGTTGTACTAGGTTTCCCGTCCAATCAATTCAAGCAAGAGCTGGCAACTGCTGAAGAAGCCGCTTCACAATGCCGACTGGAATATGGGGTAACCTTCCCAATGCATAAAATCGTTAAGGTGAATGGTAAGGAAGCACATCCGATTTTTGATTATCTCACTTCACATTCTAAAGGTTTTTTAGGCAACAGCATTAAATGGAATTTTACTAAATTCTTAGTGAATCGAGATGGCGAGGTTGTTGGACGCTACGCATCGGCAGATAAACCAAGTAGTTTTGAAGATGATATTAAAAAAGTTTTAGCCTAATAGTTAGAGGGATTCATGCACAGACTGTGTATGAATCTTTTTTTTATCAATTAAGCAAAAAAGGCAATGTATTTGGATAACACATATTAATTTATTGAGAATAGATGATTTAAGGTTGCTGTAAGCTTGCGACAATTTTACTGTAAGTTTGGGGGCGTATACTAAAGTCAGAAAGAAGAGGAGGAGCGTATATGACGCCATTATTACAGGTACAAAACGTTGAGAAAACTTACGGCAAGGGCGCTAATACTTTTACAGCGTTATCTAATATATCATTTGAAGTAAATAAAGGTGAATTTGTGGGCGTAATGGGTCCTTCAGGGGCTGGGAAATCTACGCTTCTTAATGTATTAGCTACGATTGATACACCGACGACTGGTGAAATCATAATTGGTGATACGAACTTAGCGCGTATGAAAGATGCTGAATTGGCTGATTTTCGTCGTGATAACTTAGGATTTATATTCCAAGACTATAACTTACTTGATTCTTTAACGGTACGTGAAAATATAGTCTTGCCGTTGGCTATTGCAAAAATGCCAACAAAGGCTATTAGCGCTAGAGTTGATCGTATTGCCTCATTGTTCGGCATTAGTGATTTATTGGATAAATATCCTTATCAAATATCGGGCGGGCAAAAGCAGCGTACAGCATCGTCACGAGCTTTAGTGACAGAACCGAAATTAATCTTTGCGGATGAGCCTACAGGTGCACTTGATTCAAAATCAGCAACCGATTTGCTGGAAAGTTTAAGTGATTTAAATCAAACACAGGCGGCAACCATTATGATGGTTACTCATGACGCTTTTGCAGCGAGCTTCTGTCAGCGCATACTATTTATTCAGGACGGGCAGTTATCCAAGGAAATTCATCGTGGGACTCTAACAAGGAAACAATTTTTCCAAGAGATTCTACAGGTGCTGTCAAGCATCGGGGGTGGAGTAAATGACGTTATTTAGTTTAGCGCGTAAAAATATTCAACGTAATCTATCCAACTATTTTTTATATATTGCCTCAATGGTATTCAGTATCGTCATTTACTTTACATTTGTGACACTGAAATATAATGATGATCTTTCAGCCTTAAAACAATCCTCTCAGCAAATTAAAGGATTGATGAGTGCATCATCTGTTGTTTTATTGTTCTTCATTGTCATCTTTATGGCCTATTCTAATTCATTTTTTATGAAGAAACGGAAAAAGGAAGTAGCACTCTATTCACTATTAGGTGTGCGTAAGCAAAAGATTGGTCTCATGCTGTTTTTCGAGAATCTAGTCATAGGGTTAGTTTCTCTAGTATTGGGCATCGGTTTAGGATTCTTTATGTCTCAAGGATTATTAATGATATTAGTCCGCTTAATGGGGTATGAAATTGTTGGAAGCCTAACATTTTCGGTAGAGGCACTGTTGAATACAGCAGTCATTTTTACAATACTGTTTTTATTTACGTCGTTACAGGGCTATCGTGTTATTTACCAATTTAAATTGATTGACTTATTTCATGCAGAAAAACAGGGTGAGCAAATTCCACGTGCCTCTTTAGTAGCTGCTGTTTTAGGAACGGCGCTTATCGCATTTGGTTATTATACAGCTTCCTCTGATATGTTTACGAGTGAAATTTGGCGATTCTTTACGGTTCTAGGCACGCCACTAATGGTCATCGGCGTAACTATCGTAGGGACATATCTTTTATTCCATAGTGTAAGTGTCTTTGTGTTAACAGCTTTAAAAAGAGCGACATCTTGGTCATGGAAAGGGTTAAATTTAATCGGAGTTTCCCAGTTATTGTATCGTATCCGCGCAAATGCTAAGTCATTGTCGATTATTGCCATTTTAAGTGCAACGACAATTACAGCAGGCGGTGGCGTCTTTGGTATGTATTATAATGCAGAAGCATCTGTACGTCAGATGCTGCCCAATACATTTATGTGGAAAGGCGATCCCGTCGAGTTTTCACAGAAAGACGTTATCTATCATGAATCACTGTCTGTGAAGAATTTACGTGTCGATAATGAATTTTCATTTTTCGAATATACATTACTTAAGGAATCTGATTATAATCGTTTAGCAAAATTACAAGGTAAGGATCAAAACCTGCATATTGCTGATGGATCGGCCGTGCTGCTGGACGCAGCTTATGATGAACGATTTTCACATGACTTTACTGGGGAAGATTTCAAACTAAAAAATGGTGATTCCTTCCATGTGGAAAAAATGTACACAGAGAGCGTTCTTAACTTTATTCCGGCGGGGACTGTACTTGTCGTGAATGATCAAGAGTTTGCTGCGACTAATGCAGAAGAGGTAAAGATGCAGGCTATTGGTTTAGACAATGATTTGAAACAACAGGCCGTGTCAAAAGACATAGTCAAGCAATTGTCGACAGAACAACAAGAATCTTTCTCTAGTGTTCCACAAAGCTATGAGGATAGTATAGCCACAGTAGGTGCATTACTGTTTGTTGGTAGCTTCCTTGGACTAGTTTTCCTAGCGGCAACAGGAAGTATCATTTATTTCAAAATCTTAACGGAAGCCGAGGAAGATCAGGCGAAATATGCGATTTTAAATAAAATTGGTGTAAACAGTAAGCAAATCTTAAAGACTGTAGCCGGACAAGTGGCTGTCATCTTTAGTGCACCACTGATCGTAGGTATTGTGCATAGTGCATTTGCGTTACTAGCATTTTCACAGTTATTTGGTATGAATATTACGAAGCCAGTCATATTATGGATGATTGCGTATTCTGCTATTTATTTCATCTATTATATATTTACTGTACGTTCGTTCTACAAAATTGTAAGACAGGGGAATTAATATGAAAAAAGTATTTTTCGGAATAGGTGCATTGCTTATCTTATTCGTAGCAGGGTTAGTTGTATTGATGACTGTAGACTTTAACCGTTTAAATAAAGACACTTATTATGTCCATATTACGGCTGATGGTGAGGTAGAGGAGTATAAGGCAAGTAATGGTGAAATTTTTAAAATGTATTGGTATGAGCTGCCTGCCTACAATAAAAATGGGGAAGAAAAAACATTAAAATTCTCCGCTCACAAAAATTTACGCCATGATGCTTATTTAAAGCTTTATGTCAAAAAAGAAACAGAAGTCTCTTCCTATGATGAGGTGAAATTCCACGAGTTACCGAATAAAGCGCAAGATCAAATGAAATAGCAAAAAGGAGCATCCACTAGTCAAACTAGGGCTGCTCCTTTTTTAAATAAATGGTAACGGTGGTACCCTTACCTTCTTCTGAAGTAATAGTAACAGTACCTCCATGGGCTTCAATAATATCTCTAGCAATGGCGGTGCCTAAGCCGGTACCAACTGTATTATCCGTATTTGTACCGCGGTAATAGCGCTCAAAAATATGATCTAAATCCTCCGCAGAGATCCCTTTGCCATTATCCGCTATCGTAATGGAGTCTTTATCGATAGATACATGGACAGATACATCAGGCGTGTTGTGAAGTAGGGCGTTGTGTAAAAAGTTCATGATAGCTCTGCGCATAAAATGTTCGTCAATGAGATGGTGATAGTTTTCTGAGGTTGCTTCAAACTCTATATTGGCAAGTTCAAACTGTGGGGTATTTAATGTATCAATCACAATCTCACGAATAAACGGTACCATGTTGACGTCTTGTAGAGTGAGCGGTAGTTGCTGATGTCTTAAGCGCATCGTTAAATTTAAGTCATCGAGCAACTCTTGCATATGCAATGACTGTTTCTCGATAATCTGAGCATACTCGGCCTGTTCTTGAGAGGTGAGTGTCTCGTCGTCTAAAAGCTCTGCATAGCCACGAATAGAGGCAAGCGGTGTTTTCATATCATGAGAGACATTGCTAATCCATTCCTCACGCATCACTTCAAGACGTTTGCGTTCCTGCTCATGTAAAGCTAGTTCTCTAGATACTTCATTTAAATTTTCAAAAACAGTTTTATATACACCACCAGGTGTTTTAACTGACTGATGCTCATGGTTTTTTAAATGACGAATGCGTTCTATCAAGGCATAGAGAGGCGTCGTTAGCGTACGACCAAATAGCCAGCCAACCAATGCAGCGACTATTAAATCAGCAATAACAATGAATAATCCGAATTTACCAGCAAACTGCAACAAAGAAGGGCCAGAAATATGCATGACTAATCTTGCAACATTACTCCCTTTAATGCCAACAAGATAACTAACCTCATCTTTGACACCAACATAAACTGTCGTATCAGCATCAAATTCTTTATATTTGTACACTTGTATCAAATCAATGGGTTTGTAATGGGAAGGTGCTTCATCTGGAGCAAATTGAGAACCAATGACTTGACCATTCATATCAAGTAATTGAATCCAAGCATTTCGCTGATGCAACTGTTCGAGTCCTTCTGTACTTATAGAAGCTGCTCCATTTCCTATTTCAATGTACTGCTGAAAATTCCGTACGAAGTCTTCTTCTTTCGATTCAGTAGCTCCATGAGAATCATTAATAAGTCTATATGACAGGAGCCCCATGAGAATGGCTGTATTGACGAAAATAACGATGATCACAATGGATAGAACAGAAAAGAGGAAGCGTGCGGTCAATTTCCACTTCATCCTTGCGCCTCTTTTGGTATGACGAACTTATACCCAAGGCCTTTTACAGTTGTGATAAAAAAAGGTTTAGAGGCATCCTGCTCAATTTTTTCACGCAGACGTCGAATATGCACCATGACTGTATTATCAGAACCGAAAAAATCCTCTCCCCAGACACGCTCAAAAAGAGTCTCTTTACTTAAAATGCGATTAGGGTTGTTCATAAAACATGCCATTAAACCAATTTCCTTAGCCGTTAACTCCAATAAAACCCCATCCTTGTGTACTTCAGTTTCATCAGCGTTAAGCTGGAAGGGTCCAACTTGTATCGTTTTTTCTGAAATGCTCAAAATTGTATCGTGTGTTTGATAGCCAGCTCTACGTAACTGTGCCTTTACACGGTAGGCAACTTCCTTAGGGCTAAAGGGTTTTGTAATATAATCATCGCCTCCAATGGCAAGTCCTAAAATTTTATCAATTTCTTCATTTTTAGCAGACATGAAGAGCACGGGTACATGCGATACTTCGCGGATTCGTCTACATAAATCATAGCCTTCCCCATCAGGAAGCATGACATCTAGAAGCACAATATCGGGACTTGTTTGCTGAAAGCTTGTCCAAGCATCCTGAATGGAGCCAGCTGTATAAATTTGTTTATAGCCTTCTTTTTGCAGACTTACCTTTAGAAGATTAGCTAAATCTACCTCATCATCGACTACTAATATGGTTGGCTCTTGCATTTATTCACACAACCTTTCTTTTAATGAATACTTTCTTTTTGAAAGAATCTTTATATGTTATGAACATCATTATAAATGAAATGTACTGAAAAGAGTAAATGAAGTATTACTAAGAAAAGACTTTGTATACTTACGTTCACAATTATTAAAAATGAAGTTGGGGGAATGAAACCTTTACAGCTATTAAACGTAAAAAGAGTATAAACGAATGAGGAGGAATGGCAATGTTTAAAAAAATAGCTGCGGATGCATTAGGATTATCTGATATTGGAGTAGTCGTTCAACGAGAGGATTATGATAAAACAGATGCAGATGATTTTATACTACATGAAATTGATGAGAAAATTTACTTTTTAATTAAAACGAAGGCAGATGAATACTGCTTTACAAACCGTGCCATTCTCCATGTAGATGGCGAAAGCGCTATGAGTAAAAAACGATTACTACGTCGCTATGACTATTCTATGTACGCTATTACAGATGTTTTTCTCGAAACAGCAGGAACAATTGACCTTGATGTCGAAATTAAGTTTACAATCGGTAATTCTCCACTTTCCATCGACATTCATAAACGCTTTATTGATGACATTAAAGATTTATATAAAGCACTACATGCGATTAGCTACGAACAAAAGAACAATGCCTATAAGTTAGAAGTAGCAGAAAAAAGCTTACATATTGCTTCTTCATCACTTGGACGAATTGGCAATGATAATATTTCTCCATCAGCATCATTTGAGGCAATTACCCGCTTTGCGAATACTTGGATGATTGATCATAAAGATCAGTACAAAAAAGAAGATTTCTCACATATTTTTGATTTATATATGAATAATTAATTGTGCCAAGTAGTTTAGGCTGCTCATGATAGAAAAAAATAGCTCTCTGCGTATGTGGAGAGCGTTTTTTTACATATAATCTCATACATAAAAAGACAAACTAGGAGCGTGACGAAAAATGACAAACGAATTGCAAGTGCTTGACAAAGAGGGACTAGAAAGTGACTTTATACAGCAACCGCAAGCCGCTGAGACATTGTTCGTAAATGAGTTCATAGATGGTATTTTGGACCCTTCACAAGAAATGCTTGGGCCAGTTAAAGATGGAGGAACAATTATTGCCAATACCACACCTGGCTGCTGGGGGCCCATGCTAACACCAACTATACGGGGTGGACATGAAGTAACGAAGCCTGTTTTTGTGGAGGGGGCTGAGGTGGGGGACGCCATCGTCATTAAAATTAAGTCTATTCAGGTTACTTCACTGGCCACTTCCTCTGGTCATGATGAGGCGATTACAGATCGATTCATTGGTGATCCATTTGTTTCCGTAAAATGCCCAGGCTGTGGCAAGCTCCACCCAAGCACAGTTGTTAAAGGTATAGGTCCTCAAGCAATTCGCTGTTCGACATGTGACACAGAGACAGCACCATTCAAAATGACGAATGGCTACACAATGACGTTTGATCATAAAGGGCAAATAGGTGTAACGGTTGGACGAGAGGGTGCCCGTCGTATTGCCCTTGATGCCAAAAATTACATGAGAACACCTGAAAACTCTACTCAAAATCCCGTTGTTGCACTAGCACCAAGTGACATAATAGGTGTCATGGCCAGAATGCGCCCATTTTTAGGTCAGCTTGGTACAACCCCTTCAAAGGCAATGCCAGATTCTCATAATGCGGGTGATTTTGGTTCATTTTTAATTGGGGCACCACATGAATATGCCTTTACACAGGATGAATTGGATTTACATCGTACTGATGGACATATGGATATTAGCAGAGTTCGTGAAGGTGCAACGATTATTTGTCCTGTAAAGGTTCCTGGCGGTGGCGTATACATTGGAGATATGCATGCCATGCAGGGAGATGGTGAGATTGCAGGACATACAACTGATGTAGCAGGAATTGTACAGCTTCAAGTTAGTGTCTTGAAGAAAGTAGCATTGGAAGGTCCCATATTACTACCAAATGAGGAAGATTTACCGTATACAGCAAAGCCTTTTACAAAGGAAGAAAAGCGTCGTGCTCGTGAACTAGCAGAGGAATTTGGGGTAAAGCAGGTTGAAGAGGCATTCCCTGTATCGATCGTTGGTTCTGGCAAAACATTAAATGAGGCAACTGATAATGCTATTCGTCGTGCTTCCAAGCTATTCGAGTTACCTGAACCAGAGGTATTAAATAGAGCAACCATCACAGGCTCTATAGAAATTGGTCGTCATCCAGGGATGGTCACAGCTACTTTCCAAGTACCTAAAACGATACTGAAAAAGGTCCGAATTTATAAAACGGTGAAAAAACAATACGATTAACAAATCAATTTGTAGGAAAGCAAACTTTCAAAGGTTTGCTTTTTTTGTAGGAGTTGTGAGTGGAAAAAGTGATTATTTGTCGGAAATTTGAAGTTAGAATTGAAATGTTATGATGGATTGATATAATGATAAAAGTTTAATATCCATTAATATATAAGTATAAAAAATAGAGAAATAGCAAAGTCGGTGCTGAATGTCAGAATTAGTGCGAGTAGGAAATAAAATTGAAAAAAAGAATATCATAAAGCCCTTTATTTTAAAGATGAAGGGAGGCGGACATGCGCCCTCTCGGACAAATTTTGCTGATGCCTTTACTGGAGCGATAGGTGGTCTAATCTGTATTTTTGTGTTGCTTTTGTTAACAAATTATACAAATGCACCTTGGTTAATGGCATCTCTTGGCGGGAGCTGCGTTCTTGTATTTGTCGTTTGGAATGCGCCATTGTCTCAGCCTCGAAATATTATCGGTGGTCATTTGGTTTCTGCATGTATTGGTCTAGTATTGTATTCAACATTAGGTTCGAGTATGTTGTCCATCAGCCTTGGTGTTGGGTTAACTATATTTTTCATGGCCTTGTTAGGCATTATTCATCCACCTGCGGGCGCCAATCCTATCATTATTATTTTAGGAGGCTATAGCTGGAGTTACTTAATTATGCCTGTATTAATAGGGGCAGTCATTATTGTTTTCTTTGGTCTGTTAATAAATAATTTAAGAGAAACACGAAAATATCCACAATTTTGGTGATCAAGATGCCATCTGCGAAGTATTCACTTCATAGATGGATTTTTTTATTCGCATGCATTTTTGATAGGCATACCACTATTTTTTTAGCATATGTTAGGTAAGATTTGTTATATTGAAGAAAGAGTGTTAAAAACATGAATTTTAAAGATAGGGGTAGATCTTTGTTGGTCGAACTTGATGGGAGGCTCCAATTGTATGCTGTTGGACTGTGATGAGCAATTATTCATGACATATAAACAAGGTAATGTAGAGGGTGCTGAAAATTTACTTGCAACATGGCTAGAGGCAGAGGTAGATCTGCAAGAAGATCCAAAAATACTTGGTACTTCGCTCTTACCCAAACGATTTTTAGTAAACGAAGAAATGGCTATGAATATTGCCTTTTCCACAGCACGTAAATATTGGGGCCGTGCATCAACAGAAATGCAAATGTATTTTGACAAATATGGTTTAGATGCAAAATTTGTGAATGATCGGCTCAATGCCTTTTTTTATACGCAAAAAGGAAAAGAAACTTTCTTTGAGCAGCTCTTTGCCCAACATACAATAGACCTAGAACGATTAATTTGGCTGGTTTTTGGGAAAAGAATGCAGATGGAAATGCCAGTGAATGAGCTACAGACAATTATGTTATATAAATTTCAGGATGAGTATTTAGTGCATATGATGTATAAGGAACATACATCTTTTTGGCATTGGCTGTTCACAAAAAAAGTTTATTCACTTTTTATCCACAGACCATTAGAACAATTCACATTTCTTTATGAAATAATGGGACATTTCGAGCATTCTATGAAAATGAGCTGTGAACATGTGGATAACTTTGTGAATAACTATAAACTGATACTGGATAAGTGTATAACTCATGTGGATAAAAATAAATCTAGCTGTTTGGCAAAGAAACAGCTACGACTTTACCAAATTGTTACACATTATTGCTTATCGGAGGGTGACTATCATCGCGTCAAAGACTTTATAACTTCGTTTGAAGCGGAATGGCGATACTCCATGTACGCTCTAACAGAGAAGGAAAAAGTGTTAATTGCCTATATTTTATTTCATATAGCAAATAGAGAACTGCAAAGTGAAAAAGTTATACATTATGGTGAATATTTATTAGAGGATGAGCGCTTAAATAATTATGCTATCGAAATTTTATTGGAATATAAAGATCTTTTGCCAAATCGGAAACCTACACCACCTGCAATTATAAAAAATTATCAACTAAATTATTTAGAAAACTTATATGCTATTTTACTTGATCATTATGTAAAAGCGACACGTTATGAAGATGGCTTACTGCTTTTAAAGGAACATGTATTAGCGTCTAACAAAAAAATAAATACTTCTTTAGTACAAAAAAACTATAGCAGTGAACAGCTAATTGCTATTGAGGCATACGTTCAACAGGATATTGCTCTACAGGTGAACAACTCACTACAGCATATTGGTTTGTCAGTAGAAGAGTGGCGACAAAATTATCGTCAACCGGATGTCCCTTACTATATCGTGGCACAGAGTGCTTCCTTGCATATGTTAAATATTTTACGGGTGTTATTTGTAACGGAGCAATTCGAGCTTTTTGAGAAATTAATGGAAATCTATAAAAAATATTTATTAATTGATGATCATTTTGAAAATCTTCGAGTATTTATTAGTGCCTATGTATAAAAAAGTGTCTAATACGTCCTTCATCGACAGTATTAGACACTTTTTTTATTCCAAAACGCCTTTATCTTTTAAAGCCTTGATTTGTTCAGTATCGTAGCCTAATGAACTTAGTATTTCCTCATTATGCTCACCTAGCTTAGCACCAACATGCTTGTATTCTGGTGCAGAGCCATCAAATTTAAAAGGAGAAGCAATTTGTTGTTGTAATGTGCCATCCCCTTTAGGAATCGCAACAATCATTTCTCTTGCTTTTAGCTGTGGATGCTCACAGGCTTCTGGGAATGTGAGAACAGGCTCCACACAACCTTCAAAATCTTCATTAAATACTCTTAGCCATTCCTCATACGTTTTCGATAAAAAAGCATCGTGAACAGCTTCTTTAAAACGAATTTGTGTGTAGTAGGAATCATTGAACGTATTATCAATCAATTCAGGAATATCGAGTGCTTCACAAAGTAATTTTCGAAATTGAGGCTCTAAACTACCGACAGAGAAGAAGCGGCCATCCTTTGTTTTATAAAAATCATAGTAACTACCACCGTTTAAAATTTCCTGTTCTGGCTGTGGTACACGTCCACCTCCAATAAAGGCTGAGCCATACATAGCATTTAGTGAAAATACAGCATCCGTCATACTAATATCAATGAATTGACCATCACCTGTTTTCTCACGATGAAGGGCAGCGGCTAGTACCCCAATCGCAGCATGCATCGTTCCACCTGCAATATCAGCTAGCTGAATTCCCATGGAGACAGGCTTTTTATCTTTATGGCGAGAATAATCAAGGACACCGGCTAATGAAAGGTAGTTATTATCATGCCCAGGTCGATTGCTATATGGTCCCGTTTGTCCATAGCCTGTAATCGCACAATAAATTACCCGTGGATTTATTTCTTTAAGAGCTTCGTAGCCAATCCCGAGCCTTTGCATAACCCCAGGTCGGAAACCTTCAATTATTACGTCATATTCTTGTACAAGAGATTTTACAATTTCAATAGCTTCTGGTGATTTCAAATTTAACGTGATCGATTTTTTAGAACGATTTAAATGTTGATGGATATATGCTTCATGATCATCATCGTAAGGAGGCATAATTCTTGTTAAATCGACGCGTTTGGAAGATTCAACATGTATGACATCGGCTCCTAAATCAGCAAAAATCATTGTTGCCATTGGCCCTGGTAGTAATGCAGAAAAATCGAGAATTTTTAACCCCTCTAAAATACCCAAATCTTTCAACCCCTTTTTGTGTAGGCTACACGACCATCAAGGATGGTTGAGTAGCGCTTTTCTCATAATCCCCATTGTGCGAAAAGCGTTGTGCAAAACTGTAATAATACAGAATATTTAATTTTAATCAGTATTATAACAGAATGAATCTTTCCTTGCCTATGTTAATTTTATTATAGAATAAATAATGCTACTTTTATATGTCAGAATAACAATAAAAGTAAAAAAATTTAGAATTTAGATTCTGCATCAACTTTCTGACAACTGTTGTCAAATATTAGAAAATTCAGTGAGAAATAAAGAGCTTATTGGAAAGAGAAAGTTTACTGGATAGCCATATTATTCAACCCTCTTTATTGATACAATCCTAGAGATATGTTCTAGCGTTTAACGGAAGGAGTCTCTTCAGAAGATTCCTTTTCTATTGAAGTGCTGTTGCTTATAATAGGCACTAATTGTTAAAAATTATAAACATACTAACATATATAGGTGGGAAGTAATGAAATCACATCAGTTAAAATTAAAGCATTTAATTATGGGAGTAGCTATGGCTGCATTCTTCTTTACAAGCATAGGAAGTGTTTGGGGCGGATACAGAATGAATGTTGACTCCATAAAGGAAAATACACTTGAAACAAATCGAGTGTATGCACAGAAATTGGCTTCAACAGCAGACGCCTATCTTCATGAAGCCTTTCAAATTTTAAGTTATAGCGCCAATCAAGTGAGTGAAAATTTGGATGATGAGCAAATTTTAAATAGAGAAACAGACCGTCTAAGATTACAAAATGAAATGTTCAATTCAGTAATCATAACAAATGCAAAGGGGCTTGTTTTATCTGTATCACCACCCTCCATTGAAATTAAAGGTGAGGTTTTAACTTCTCTTGGCGCACAAGAGGCATTAGCCAAAAAAATACCACTAGTTTCTAAGCCTTACGAGGCGATGACAGGACGCCTCATTATTTTTATATCCCAACCTATCTTTTCGGCATCTAACGAGTACTTAGGGATGGTAGCGGGAACAATTTATCTAAAAGAACCAAACGCCTTTAAAACGTTATTAGGAGAACATTATAGTAAGGATGGCTCCTACGTATATGTTGTAGATTCAGATGGACGTGTGATCTATCATCAGGACCCAAGCCGTATCAATGATGTTGTCACAAAAAATAAAGTCGTTCAGGCTGTGATGTCCGGTAAGAGTGGGATTCAAATCGTTGACAACACAAAAGGAGTGAAAATGCTTGCCGGTTTTAGTACAGTGCCTTCCACAGGTTGGGGAGTTGTCGCCCAAAAGCCTTTAGAAGTAGCACTGGCACCTTCATTCGATAGAGTACAAGAAGTTATTATTAAATCTGTACCGCTTATGATTGTTTCAATTGTTATTGTGCTTTGGGCAGCGACTCGCATTGCTAATCCTTTACAACAATTAGCGACGTTAACAGAAGAAAGTCTAGATAAGAAAAATGTAGAAGGCTTAAAGTCAGTCAGTGACTGGTACTTTGAAGCCCATTCGTTGAAGAATGTCTTAATTCGAAGTCTATCGTTTTTACATGGACAGGTTACATTTTTCAAGGATCAATCAACCGTAGATCCATTGACGGGTGTTACCAATCGACGAACGATGGATGCTATGCTGGCGGAGTGGTTAGAAAATAAGGTGCCTCATGCCATTATTTTGCTAGATTTAGATCACTTTAAAAGCGTGAACGACACATTTGGTCATGCTGTTGGTGATAAAGTCCTGCAGTTTTTAGCCAAACATATGCAATCTGTAGGGCGAGAAGGGGATGTATGCTGTCGTTATGGTGGCGAGGAATTTGTGATGCTTCTGCCGAATACAACTGCCAAAGAGGCGGAGCAAGTGGCGGAACAATTGAGGGGAAAATTGGCTGAAACGGAAAGTCCATGTGGTAGACCCGTAACATTATCAGCAGGGATAGCCCTATATCCAGAAATGGCTGCTACAACAGAGGCGTTAATTGAAGCGGCTGATGGAGCCTTATATGAGGCGAAACAAGCTGGACGAAATCAAGTTAAGATTGCCGTACAAAAAATAAAGTAAAAATTAATTAAAATAAGCTTATATTTTTGATTTTTGGGGTAATTGATTAATGGAAACATCATTTGGGCAAGCTATTTGTAAGTCATTCGCCAAATGACCATTAACTATGTTCAAATGATATGTAATTCGGGTCACATCTCTCGATCGACTTGACAAGACGTAAGGTTATCCCCCTTTCCCTTATGACATCACAAGTACGACTAGATGTATGCCTATAAATCGTGAAAGTCAAGTGAGCACCGATGCTCCTTGGCTTTTTTTGTTGTTGTAAAATGCGATAGAAGTTTTTGGCTGTACGAGTAGTCTCGTAGTGCTATATTTATCAATAAATTTACTGGACTATTTTACATTTATCTATGAAGATTCGCCTGCTCTTGGTCGATATAAAGGGTATGATGAAAATGATATTTGTACGTATCAAAATACATAAGTGAAAGGAAGAGTGGAATGGATAAATCTAAAATCCAAAAAGTAAATAAAGCCTTGATAGCAACAGTATTTGCTTCAAGTGGGATTGCTGTTGTAGTACCTTCACCACAAAAGGCGGCAGCGGCTACTTCTCCCTTTACAGACATAGATCAATACTCGGTTCATTATAACGATATATTAAAATTGTATTCTCAGGGCGTAATTAACGGGTTTGCCGATAATACCTTCCGTCCAGATGTCAATGTAACTCGTGGACAAGTAGCAAAAATGCTGGCTACGGCATTAAAATTGGATACTAGAAATGTCCAAGACCCTTATTATAAAGATGTTCCGAAGGGGAGCGATTTTTATAAATCTGTAGCGGCACTGCAAAATGCAGGCATTATGTCTGGTTATTCAAATGGCACATTTATGCCCAATGAAGTAATGACTCGCGGCGAATTAGCTAAAATATTAGTGTTAGCATTCCATCTGGAGGTTTCTCCTAGTTACAACAACATTTTTAAAGATGTAGATAGCAAATCAAGCAATGCAATCTATATTCAAACACTAATCGATTTGAACATTACGGAAGGAACGACACCTGTAACATTTTCACCGTTTGATCCTGTAAATCGTGGACAATTTGCTTCTTTTGTTGTCCGTTCACAAGAAAAGAAAAATAATGAAACATCTTACAAAATTACAAGTGTCGATGATGATGCCGTTTATATAAATGGAAAGGCTTATAAAGCAGAAAACCTTTCACATATTTTTAACGACTATAATGCTCCAGTTTTAAAGGGTGCTTATATTGAAGGGACTCTTTCTAGTAAGAAGATTCTATCCATTTCTAAATTAACTATAAATGCTAGTGGTACAAGCAAGGATTTCCTTGATTTCGATGGGGATCATGGTTCATTAGGTGCTACTATCGAAGTTAATGGTAATTATATTGAATTTAATAATCTGAAGATGACTGGTACTATGTTTGTCAATGAAACAGTTCGTCCACCATTACATTTAGGGGCTACTACTTATAATCAGCCTTTATCAATTGGACGTGTGGCAAGTAACAATATATCATTTATCAACTGGTCAGATCCTGATAATACTAAGGGTGAGGATTCATCTATTAACAATTCAACAAACGATCTTCAGAATTGGACGAATCAAAAACCTGAAAAAGATAAGCCTTTTGTCAACTGGTCTAACGAAAAACAGGAAATGAAAAATGTTGAAAAGCATCTTGAATTTTATAACAGTACTGTTTCGAGACTAGTAGTATCTCAAACAGGTACAAAAATCGAATCCAATATGAAATTACCACGTGTAGACATTATAGGAAGTGTGCGCGAATTTGAAATTGAAGGCTATATTGGTACGTTAAATCTTACTACAGAAACACCGCTAACAATTTATGGTTCAGGAAATATTGATTGGATCAACTACAATAGCCGCACAGATCTTGAATTATATATCTACGGTCGAATTGGCACATTATTTGTGGATAATTTATACGGTAAAATCGATATTGGAGATTACACGTATATCGATAAGGTCATCTTACCTAAGGATGGTTCACCGAATAATATCTTCGACGATTTCCTTGATGATAAAGATAATATAGGCAGTATTACTGATCCAGATGGCAAACCAATTGATAAAGATGAAAACGAGAATCAAAACCCTGATGATAAAACAAAACCTATCGTTAGCATTACAAATGTCAAAGTGCTAAATGGCAGTGAGATTCAGGCGGACTTCACATCCGATGAAGTCGGTACGTACTATTATATTGTCCGTGAAAAAGGTGCCGAAGTACCAAATAAACGTGAAATGGTTAATCACCTTTCAAATGAAAACGTAGCTTATGGAAGTGGTGCCGCTGTAAAAGGTACAAACTCCGTTAAAGTATCCAATCTAGGTGAGAAAAAAGAATATGTCATCTACATCATGGTGGTAGACGGCTCGAAAAATGCATCTGATATTGTGTCACAATCATTCCAGATGAAAGATGCATCACCGCCAGTAGTGAAATCTTTACAAGTTACACCTTTACACGGAGGCACAAGAGCTGAATTCAAATTTGCAGCAAGTGAACCTGGAGATTATTACTACTATGTTCGTAAGAAAACAACAGCAGCTGACCCGACAACGGCAGACATCGTCGCTAACCCAACAGGTCAAGGGAAAGCAAAAGCTGGTGAACTTGGCATAACTGGAATCTTAACAGGACTTGATCCGGAGACAGATTATCAGCTCTATGTCGTAATGAAGGACGATTCAGGAAACTACTCTGTAGATCCTGCTGTTGTAAAGGATTTTAAAACTGGTGAGCTTGATAATATTAATCCATATGTTGAACAAGGTAAATTAGTTAGAAAGAGCAATAATCAGTTTGAATTGACTGTGAGTGAGGCATTAGATCCTGCAAGTGCTAACGATATTAATAATTACTTATTAACGGGTACAGTTATTGTAAATGTAACTGGAGAAAAAGGAATTAAACCTTCAGCTGTTGAGTATAAAGCAGGGGATAAAAAAGTATTATTAACAATTCCATCTGATACAGGTTTTGTTAATGGTGATACATTACGTGTAACGGTTTTACCAGGTGTCAAAGACTTAGCAGATAATGCATTTGAAAACACGAATACGGTGAAGCCAGGTGACCCTATTCGTAATTATGCTGAGTATAGACATGAAGATACTGTAATGCCAGTAGTAACAATTGTAAATACAATTAATAAAACAGATGAATCTGATGGTTTCCGACGAGCTGAAATCGAATTTAAACCGAATAAGGCCGGGACATATTATTATATGATACTACCAAGTACAGTAGTAGATAATGGTGAAACGAAGACTTTCCAACAATATTTAACAGATCATAAAATTACAGAACGTGACTTTATTAATGAATTTGGGAATGATTCTAGTAAATCTGGTTATTTCCAGATTGGTGGAAAGGATATTTATATCCAACGAGGTTCAGGTACTGCAGATTTGGAAACAGCTACACAAAAATTCCCTGTCTCTATTGAACAAAATAAACTTGATCCGTTTAATAGTTATACTATTTATATGGTGCTAAGAGATCGTGGTGGAGAACTTTCTAAAATCGCGGGTCCTAAGACAGTATTTGAAGATACTAAAGCTCCTTTACTACGTAATATAGAGATTAAAGCAAAAGAAAAAGATGATACAAAGGCTACTATTAGCTTCGAAACAAATGAAACAGCAAAAGTTCATTACTGGTTTGTTGAAAGAAGAATTAAAGATAAGGATGGCAATCTAATTGATAATCCGGATGCCAATCTAACTGCACCCGCAGATGAAAAATATTTAGAATCAAAACTTAAAGCTAGCCCATCGGTTGAAAAAATTGGGAAAGGTCTTTCAGGGACATTGGATGCGAGAGGTGTATCCCTTAAACCACATACAGAATATGTCGTTTATGTAGGTGTAGAGGACACTCCTGGCAATTTCACAATCTATAAGGCGAATGATTCATATAATGACCATGATCGAACATCTGATGGCTTGATGAAGCATAACTTCTATTCGGATGGTACACCACCAAGCATTGGAATGGTTTCTCCAATGGACAATAAACAATACCCAGGACTTATCTATCGTAATAGCGATGATACATTTACAATCACGTTTAATGAAACAATAATGCGTGATGAAAATGGTAAGTCCAAACTTGAAAATCCAGGTGTTGATTTAGCAGATATTTTGACAATTACCTCAAAGGATATCAATGGTAATGAGGTAGATGTGACAGCTAAATACGAGTCAGTTACTTATACTGTTGGGACAGATACCACTAAAGAGAGTAAGCTCATTATTAAACCAAAAACATTAAGTGATGCAAATCAAACGATAAAAGTTACAATGAAAGAGGAAACTCGAGACTTCATGATTCCAGGCTATGAAGGCCATAAGTTTGTCAATACTGGCCAATATTTATACAGAACATTGGATGCGAAGTTTATGGAAATAAAACTAACCTATTTGACTTCACCAGGCGACGATAGAAAAGTACAGGCAACATTTGATTTACTTGGCTCTGATTCGCAATTCTATGAAAATGGTGAATTACTGAAGTATTATTATTTATCTGATACTACTGGAACAGATGCTTCAGTTATTACAGGTAGAACTCCTGCACAAGTGATTCAAGCAGTCTTACATGGTTCAAACAGTTCTTTATCAAAGGGAACAGGAACAGTTGCGACAAATGTAGCTCGTGTTACAAAAGAACTTACACATCCAGCTAAATTCTTCAATGGTGATTGGGTGACAATTGTATTAGAAGATAAATATGGTAATTTCCACAAGTTCTATGCGAAGGTTGGTTATAAAGATCCTTCCATTCAATAATTATCAAAAAGCCAAGTAGATTTGTAAAAACTACTTGGCTTTTTTATTAGTTAAGTATCTAAAAATCGTGGAAGTCGACCAAGCATACAAGATAGGACGCTCACATGGTCCTCCTCATCAAACTTCACATAATTAGTATAAATGTTTTGGTCACTTAAACGCTTCAGTCGTTCAGCCGCTAAATCAGCTCCCTCTAACATATCAGGCAACTCGTTAGCACCGATTGTGAGTAAGAGATTAATAGCATGCTGACCGTTCCAATCTTCAGAAAATTGGTCTATTACTTTTAGTACCGCATTGTCAGCCCACCAAACAGAGGGACTGCCAGCTACAATATGACTGAATAAATGAGGTCTTGCACATAAAGCATATAGTGTGAAAAGACCTCCTAAGGAATGACCAACAACCGCTTGTTTCTTTTTGTTGATGGGCCATTCTTTTTCGACAGCAGGCATTAGTTCATGTTCAATAAAGTCTAGAAACTCATTGGCTTTGCCGTTTGGTGGCCAAGGAGTTCCATCTGGACGTGCTGGCAGCTTTCCGTCACTAACAGGCAGGGTAAAATCATTGCAGCGTCGTTCCATATCAAAGGGTTCCTTAGAGGGATAGCCAATACCAATAACAAGAATGGGCTCATAGCCTTTTGGTTTGCGCGTTTGTAATTTTACCGCCTCTGCAAGCGTTGGGAAAAGAGCATCTCCATCTAGTACATAAATAACCGCATAACCATCTGCTGGTGGTGCATCTGTCGGGTTTGCAATTAATAGTCGATAGTCTAACTGGTTGTGGGATGTCATGGTATATTCAAAATAAGTTTCTGATACATATGGTTTTTTTGTCATTGTTGTCATGGCGCTAAAAACTCCAATACATCGTCTATCACTTTCCCTTGTGCATGGATACCACCATTTAGCCAATAATCCTCAGATGTTTCAAATACCTGATTACTTTTGAAGGCATCTGTACTTTGCCAGATAGTACTGTCCTTCAGTTCATTGATAAATGGATTTCCAAGATTGCCATCATTGATCAGGAAAATATAATCGGCATCTAGCTCAGGTAGAATTTCCAAAGATACTTCAAACGCACCATTTTTCACGTAGCTACTTTGCTCGAACCCTAATTCGTGTGTTAATACATACCCACTGAAATATTCATCTGTCATGAAAAACATCCCTTTGGCGTTAAAGCGAATTAACGCTACTTTTTTGCCTTCCGTTTTGGAAGCCAGCTTTGATTTTGCTACATCCACCTTTTCTTGATAATTCTGTATAGCTTGCTGTGCTTTAGCGGGCTCGTCTAGTAATTGCCCTAACACTTTAATTGAACCTTTTATATCAGTTGCTGCATTTTTGAACACATAGGTTGGTGCAATTTTTGCGTATTTTTCATATGTGCCATTTTCAATATAAAACGAATTATGCAAAACAATTAAGTCTGGCTTATCTGCCATAATCGTTTCAGGAGATGGGGGGCCGCTTGCAAAGCTAATTTCAGGTACACCTTGTAGCTGATCCTGTAAATAGAGCTGCGGTTTAACGCCATTCGACCATTGCATAGTAGGCTTAATACCAAGAGCTAGTAAGGAATCCTCCAAAACAGGTGCGAATATTTTAGTGGGCTTAGCTGGTAATGTTACTTCATTGCCAGCCTCATCCTTTATGGTTAATGGATAAGCTCTTTGCTCCTTAATATTGTTTGAGTTTACCTGTGTTTCTACCTTTTCTTCGTTATTGCTTGATTGGGCATTGCAGGCAGAAAGTAATCCAATAGCTAGCATTAAAGTGGCCAGAATATAGACAGCTTTTATAATCGCTTGATTACGACCATTGTGTTTCATTGTAGTTCAATGTCTCCTTCCGTTGATAATCATTCTCAAATGGAATTATAATTCACTATCGGATACGATACCATGGACGGGGACAGGAAAAGAGTTTGGATTTTTTCCGGTAAACATGAGCAACATTTCATCTAGCATTCGATTTATCGCAATAGCAGAGTATTCAAACCAAGGATTTGATGGCAAAACATAGACATGTCCATTTTTTACAGCCTGGAGCTCTTTCCAACGATCAAGGTATTGTAAAGTAAGCCAATAATTTCGAGTCTGAGAATCTGGACAAACGATAAATAGTAAACGATCTGGGTTTATGTCTACTAACTGATCAAGCGTAATTAGCTCGTTACATGTTTGTTGTTGCCCATCAATAGGGTAGAGCTGCAAATCTGTAAATAGGACATCCTGAATCCCTTTATTGCAATATAAAAATAATTGATCGCCACATAATCGTAGAATGGCAAAACTATCTTCCTTGGTCACTTGTTTAATTTCTTGCTTAGCCTCTAATACCTTTTGTTCGTAGGACTGTATGAAATACTCACACACGCTTTGCCTTTTGACAGCAACGGCTATTTCTCTTAGTTGTGTTCGCCAATCCTTAGCTTCTATATAAACACTTTTAATGCCAATTGTTTGAAGCCAATCAAGCATGGAAAGAGAGGGCTCTTCTTGAAAAATATGAATATCAGGCTTGGCTGAGGCTAATTTTCTAAAATTATCCTCTGATTCTGCATCAAATATATTCACATGCACTTGGATTTTGTCCTGATAATGATTGTAATAATAAGGACTCCATTTAGCATTCAGTGGAGCCGCAACGGGAATGATGCCAAGAGCTAATAAATTTCCGATAGTAGACACAGAGAAGGTAGAAATACGCTGGCGCGCTAATTTACTGAAAGCAGAAGGTGAAACCCCCACCTCCTTTTTAAATTTACGGCTAAAATAAAATTCATCACTGTAGCCAACTTCTCTAGCAATATCACGCAGTAATAGGTCGGTATCACGCAATAATTGTTTGGCATGTCCAATACGCAGCTCTGTTAAATAATCTGTGGCACTTAGCCCAAATGCCCTTTTAAAGGCCTCTCCAAAGTAGCTAGAGCTTAGACCAGAAATGATTGCGAGATGCTCAATCGTGAGAGGCTGATGATGGTTTTTAGCAATATAATCACGTATATCCTTTAATGATATTTGCGTCGTCATTCTATCTGTCATACTTTCTGTTTTCATGTAAAATGTCACCCCTTGAATTTATATTACTTTGTAGTAATTAATAATCTCGGTAATGCGCCAAGTAACTTTTCTCTCGTAAAGGCATCGCTATAATTCCACTTTGTTGCATCTACTAAATATACGTGGTTTTTCTGTACAGCCTTGAGATCCTTCCAAATATCGCTATTCATTAATTCCATCGTGGCCATTTGCGAGTCGGGTTTATCCGATAAGAGCAGGAAAATTCGATCACCAACATACTTTGGTAAGTGATCTATCGGTATTTCTTTATATCCATTGCCTGATTGAAGCAATTTTTTAACTTGCTGGTGAGGCTGAAATCCATCTGGATGAAAAAGAGCAGGGGATAGACCTGTACAGCCCATGACATAAAGGCGTTTACCATGATCAAAGGTCAAGACCGTTGCTGTTTCGCCCGGGTCTATGACTGATTGGAGCTTTTGCCACATTGATTTTTCTTGGACTTTATAGCGGGCTAGCCAATCTTCTGCTCGTTGTTGTTGGCTAAGCCATTGTCCTAATAGAAGGATGCGTTCCTCTAACGAATCCCAAGAATTTAAGGTAATAGTTGGAGCAATTGATGATAGTGCTTGATATTGCTGCTCATCATTATTTGTAAAGATAATTAAATCTGGATTTAGCTTCGAAGATTTTTCAAGATTAATGGGAAAGGCCACATCTTGAATAGAAGGAACATGGTTTTTATAAAAGGATTTACTAATAGACTTCTTGTCACCGCCTATTGGCTGAACATCAAAGATCAGCATATCCCCAAACGTTTCTCCGTGATAAATAATCCGGTGGGGGGCGGATGGGATCATGACTTCATGTCCAGTCCAATCTTTTACCACTGTTCGTCGCCTATATTGTCGTGCAAACTGTTTTGGCGGAATACCGATCACCTGTCGGAAGCGGCGATTAAAATAATATTCATCATCAAATCCAACTTGTTGTGCAATATCCTTTAATGGCTCATTAGTTTGTAGTAATAATTCCTTTGCGTTTGTAAGACGTAATTCTGTAATATAATCTAGCGGCTTCTTCCCTGTTAAAGTTTGAAAGATTGTACTATATTGCCATTGGGCGATATGAGCAAGTTCAGCTAGCATCTTAACTGTTAAAGGCTGTTGATAATATTTATGTATATAGTTGATCGTTTCCTCGACTGCCTTCGTCATAGTTAATTGGACATTTCTATGAAGCTGATGTTCAAATAATAAATGTAATAGTTCATATAAAACGCCTTGCTGTTTAAAATAATCCGATTTGGTCTTTAATTGATATAGATCTTCTGTAAGACGGATAAACCGTGTATTCGGATAAACGGTATGCTCCACTTCAGCAGAAAAAATAGGCCCTAGATAAGGAGAAGGTAGCTCCTGTTGTAGCTGGAAAGCTGTAAAGGTTATTTTATAGAAACAGAATTCATTTGTTAGAGCCGATAAATCGATCATGGAATGAGGTTGTATAAGAAAAATCTTTCCTTTGGTCACCAAATAGGGATTGTCATCTATCGTTAATGTCCCACAGCCATCCGTAAAAAGTATCATCGTATGGTGTGATGGGCAAATAAAAGGGTAGCTCTGTGAAATACAGTCAATATCTACTAAATGAAATAATAAATTATGACTAAAAGAATGATTGTCTTCCATTTATTCACGTCCTTGCTAAATGAAAATGATTATCAATTAACTTTATTGTATAAAAAGTAAAGAGACATTTCAACAAAGATGAAATGTCTCTTTAAATCTATTTTTTTAACATAGTAGGTAATTCTGTTAATAACCATTCTCTAGTTGAGGCATCGCTATCACTTTTCTGAATATCAATCGTGTATACATGCCCATTTTTAACCGCAGGTAAGCTTTTCCAAATAGGGCTGTCCATCATTTCTTTTGTCGATTGTTTCGCTTCATCAGTTACTGGCGTTAGGATGAAAATTCGATCGCCAGCATATTCAGGAAGAAGCTCTGTAGAGATTTCAGCAAAGCCTGTTCCATCATCAAGTATTTTTTGAATCTTATCACCAGGCTTAAGAACATTTGAATCGTATAAAACTTGAGAAAGCCCTGCACGTGCCATTACAAATAATCGATCTCCTGGGTAGTATGTTAATACAGATGCAGTTTCATCTGGTTTAACAGTCCCAACAGCCACAAGCGACTCCCACATTTTATCCGCCTTATCAGTATAATCCTCTATCCATTGAGCTGCTTCTTCTTTTTTATTAAGTATATCGCCCAGTTCCGTTAAACGTTGGTTCAATGGGGCGAACGTATCAAACACTATAGTTGGAGCGATTTTAGAAAGCTGGGAATATGTCTTTTCATCAGATGTACCAATAATAATAAGGTCTGGCTTTAATGATAATGTTTGCTCTACATTAATCGGAAAACCAACGTCCTCTACATCTTTTACACGATCTTCCCAAGCATAATCAGTAATCCATGAGAATCCTGCACCAACTGTTTTGATATTTAATGCAAGCACATCCCCGTATCCTTCGCCATGATAAACTACTCTCTCAGGATTCACAGGGATTTCTACCTCATGACCTAAATAATCCTTATAAATACGTGTTGTCGGTTCTGCCGTTGCTGTCTCTTTTCGATTAGTCTCTTCATTGTTAGAACCACAAGCAGCCAATAGGACTCCAACCAGTAGTAAGAGGCTACAAATGAGCATATGTCGGTTTAATTTTTTCATATCTTTTCCTCCGTAATTGATAATCATTATCATAAGTTAGCATAATTTAAACCTTATCTTAGAACAATGGACAAACTAAATATAGGTCATTGAGGTTTATCCAAAAATCGCATTGATGATGTTTTACGACAGAAATTAAAATCCGTTTGACCGTATTATCATCCTTTAATCGGTAGAAAGTTAACCTTTTATTACACTATGATTCAACAATGAAAGGGGTTTAAGGATGAAAAAATTTTGGGTGTTCGTCATAACAGGTATGTTATTAATCGTCACGACTACAGGATTTGCTCGTATGTCATATGGTATTATTTTGCCTTTTATGCAGGAAGAAATGAGCTTCACAACCTCTCAATCTGGTTCTCTAGGTACGATATTATTTTTAGGTTATTTATTTACTGTAGGTATGTCAGGAATACTTACAATGCGTATTGGTGCAAAAAAAGTTCTATTAGTAGGAGGGGGCTGTGTCGTTTTAGGGTTAACGAGTCTAGTGTTCGTCACTAATTTTGGGTGGGCTGCTATTTCACTGTTTTTTGTCGGAGCAGGAAGTGCACTTGTGTATACACCATTATTATCGATAGCTGTTAGTTTATATCCCAAGAAACGAGGGATAGTGATGGGGCTGTTAATGAGCGGCGCTGGTATTGGGATGCTATTATCCGGTTTACTCGTACCATTTATGCTACAGCATTTTCCTGTATCAGGTTGGCGTGGAACTTGGCTAATATTCGCGTTTTTGACGGTGATTGTAATGTTGCTGGCTTTTTGGACCATAAAGCAACCGCATACTTCTAAAAAGGATATTACACAGGAACACATTGCGGTATGGCGCAGTAAAGGGCTGTATATAATAGCAGGAATTTATTTTGCAGTAGGTCTTGTCTATCTCATACCAAATATATATCAAACAAGCTATATGTTGAATCTTGGTATGTCCAGTGCAACGGCAGGTACTGTGTATGCCATTGCAGGGATTGTTTCGATTGGAGGTGCACCGTTCTGGGGAATGCTAGCAGATAAAATGGGTGTTAAAAAGGCATTAATAATAGCATTACTATTATCGGTCGTTGGAGATTTATTGCCTATTATGTTAGTTAACATTAGAGGATTTATAGTATCCTCTATAATTTGGGGATCATCACTTGGTGGTGTGCTGGTGTTAATACAAATGAAAGCCAGTCAAGAAGTGTCTCCTCAGAATGTTGCATCGGCTATTGGTTTTATTTCTATTTTTTATGCAGTGGGTCAAATGATAGGACCAGGCTTAGCTGGCTGGTTGATTGAGTATTTTGGTGGATTTTCAGTTGCATATGGCTTTGGAGCGATTATTTTCTTTTTATGTATAGTACTCGTATGTACATTGGTTGAAAAACAGAATGAAGAGGTATAATGTCATAGCTTAAAGATTGGACTTAGGTTATACTTTAGATAATTAATGATAATAATTCTCAATTGAAGTGCTAAGGAGATGGTGAACTCTATGAATGTGGACTTTCATCAAAATTTCACTCAATTTTTTCAGGCATTAAATGTACTAAAGCCACAGGAAACGTCCATACATTATATGGAATTCCAATCAACAATGAAGGAAGGGGCAATTCATCGTTTCTTGCCCCGTACAGATTTAGAAGTGGTTATATCAGATTATTCATTTCATCAAGACTATCAAATGAATATTTTAACAACGAAGCCAATGGTAGAAATAAGCTACTGCTTGCAGGGAACACGAAGAGTTCACATTTCTAATTGTGAATATAGGGTAAAGGCAGGGACATGCACACTGCAATTGATGGAATCTATAGAGGCAAATTTTTTATTTAATAAAGATGAGTCTTATCAGATGGTCAGTATTGGTATACCTGTAACAACGTTTAACCATTACATGAAAAAAATCAATGAGTATGATGGTGCTTCCAGCAGATTTTCAAGGATTCTTCGTGGGTCTCCTTATCGCTTGTTTCAAGAGAAAATAAACCCACCAGACTTGCTTATGGTGAAACAGCTTCTAGAAGCGATAGCAGCTAATCAGATAACTAATTTGCAATTAGAAAGCATAGCTTTACAGCTTTTAACAAGTACATTTCAGTCCTTTTTCCCTCAATCCATAAACCCGGTGGAATTCTCACGTGACGATAGAAACAAACTTTTTCAAGCACAAGCTATCATGGTTGAGAATATGATGAATCCTCCTTCTTTAATGGAGCTGTCTCGTTTAATTGGTTTAAATGATTTTAAGCTGAAAAAAGGCTTTAAAGAGATGTATGGTACAACAGTGTTTGGCTATTTACGTGAGAAGCGTTTGGAGCAGGCAAGTTTATTATTACAAAACGGAACCATGAATGTTATGGAAGTAGCTAATGCAGTGGGCTATTCTAATCCAAGTCATTTTGCTGAGGTGTTTAAGGAGAAATATGGGGTGAACCCTCGAGACTTTTTAAAATATCGAACACAATAAAACCCTTCAGCATGTAAGGTAGCTGAAGGGGTATTTTTACTTAGCGATACTATTTAACACATTTTCAATGATTTGGCGATTAGCAATGGCCCCAGAATATAACCAGCTTGAGCTTTGGTCAAACTCATAAACATGGCCATTTTTAATGGCAGGTATATTTGCTAGGAGAGGATCATTTAGTAATGTAGAGCTGCCTGCCCGATCACTGTTAATAACAAAGAGATAGTCAGCATCTATTTGTACGAATTTTTCTAAAGATACTTGTGACCAATCACCAGCAGCAGAGGCGGATACTTCTTTCACTAGGCTAGGTGTTTTCAGCCCAAGATCCTCATAAAGAACAATACCACTCGAGGCTGTATCACTTACCATATAAATTGTATTGTTAATATTCCAGATGACAGTGGCTGAAGGGTTCCCCACCTTTTTGTGAATATCCTCTTTTGCCTCTTTAGCAAATTGATCATAATCTGTAAGAACTTCCTTTGCTTTATCTGTTTGATCGAAAATTTCTCCCACTTTCAGAAGCTTGTTACGCCAATTGTTATCTTCTGTTCCCATTACATATGTAGGCGCAATTTTCCTATATTGCTCGTATTTTTCACCTTCTGCGATTTCAGATGAACCAATTACAATTAAATCTGGATTAAAGCTTGTAACAGCTTCAAAGGGAAGATCAAACTCAATTGTTGGAATGTCCTTTAATGATTCCTGAAGGTAGTCTTGAATAGATGTCCCACCTTTTACTGACCATTGTGCTACTGGCTTAATGCCTAAAGCCACGAGGTGATCTTCTAGATAGGGAGCAATGATACGTTGAGGACTTTCGGAGACCGTTACTTCATGACCTAAAGAATCTGTTAACACGCGATTTGAATGATTAACTTTAGCCTTATCTGCTGAGGGAGATGATTGATTTCCACATGCAGCTAAGAGCATCGAAAAAAGGAGAATACCTGTGAATAAGGAATTCTTTTTAAAAAAATTTGTCAAAGCTAAAAGCCTCCCAATTCAATTGATTTCTATTATTCTATTCCATTATAATGAAAATGATAATCAATATCAATTAAGAGCTTAGGAGATAGAACTAGAATGTATAATGATAATCAGTTACTGTCCCATGTTTTTTATCAACCTATTCAAATTATGAAATTAGAAGAACTATTTTGTGCCAAAAAAGATCAGTCGGCATACCCTTTTATCATTGTACTTTATGAGGGTAATGCCTTGTGTACGCTACAAGGTAGGAAGCTTCAGCTTAGCTCAAATTCTGTTATGTTTGTGGATGATGTGGACGATTTCCATCTACTTAAAGCAAGCGGAAGTATAGGGGTTGTCATTCAATATCGTGCCTATGGCCCCAAATTGGTTAGTTTATTACAAGACACCACTTTAATGGAACATTGCTCATATCGTCTCATGGATTTAGTCAAGGAGATAGAAAGAGAAGCGAAAATTACAGTTGAAAGTAATCCGTTTCGTTTACAAAAACTATTTGGTGAAATGTTAGAAGAACTGTACCACCATTTACGTACTCACAAACAACAAGAAGATTTGTGGATTGATAGGGTACTTAATTATATGAATCTACATTTCAATGAAGACTTAACAAGAGAGCAAATGGCTGAAAAAGCACAGGTAAGTCCCGAACATTTTTCTCGTACGTTTCATAAGCACACTGGATATACGTATAGCGAATATTTAACATTATTAAGAATAAGGGAATCTCAGAAAAAACTATTATTAGGGATGCCAAAATTAGATGATTTAGCCCAAGTAGTAGGCTACAGAGAGGGGACCTATTTAAGCCGGAAATTTAAAGAAATTGTCGGTGTATCGCCTACAGTTTATTATCAAAAATCGAAGCGTCTCATTGTACTCAATGCCAATCATACTGCCTGCTTACTGGCATTAGGTATTACGCCAGTGTTAGGGGTGTACTCCCCATTTTTAGAGAATATCAAGTCTGTTCCTTCCTCACAGAAATTGAAGGGCTATGAGTATGATATTACTTCAAATTATAAAGAGATAGCCGTAGCATGTCCAGATGTCATTATTAACTACAGTGGTGGCAAAGAAAAACAATCTTTACTGTCTTTAGCCCCTATATTCGAGCTGCCATGTAGACAGTTAAGTTGGCGAGAGCAATTTGAGCTTATTGCCAATTTAGTAGATAGACGAGAAGTGTATAATCATTGGCTTCAGCAATATGATGACCAGGTAGCTCAATGCAATCAACTTCTTGATCGACAGCTTGGGGCAAGGGGTACTGCTATTGTTTGGGAAATAGGTAGTCAAGCAGCTTATTGTCTAAATAGCAGTCATGGAAGGGGGAGTCATATATTATACGAAGATTTAGGGTTTAGTAGACCAGATGAGATTGTCACACATAATATAGAAAAAACAGGGTATTTAACAGTAGATATTGAAGAAATCGTTCATTTTCCAGCTGATTATATATTTGTAACGGCTCTTCCTACAAAAGATTTCGGAAAAGAGTGTCTATTAACTGTATTACACTCAGAAAAATGGCAGTCACTTGCGGCTGTGCAAAAGAAGCAGGTGTATTTTATTAATCAGTATGAATTATTTTATGGATATGACCCTTTATCTACAGCAGCTCAATTGCAAAAACTGATGGAAGTACTGACATCATAAAATTACAGGGCAATACATCACTTTCATGCATAGACAGATATTTGTCATTCTTCTACAATTATTGAGAATGATTATCAATTAATGTGTATGGAGGGAAAAAATGCTTAAACAAAATAGAAAATTCTTAACGCCACTGTTTCTTCTATTACTTCTACTGTTAACGGCTTGTGGAGAAAAGGAAAAGACCGCTAGTCCAGCTACAGAACAAGATACTAAAGAAGCAGAGACAAAAACGATTCAGACGACAAATGGTGAGATTGTTATTCCGACTAATCCACAACGTATTGTAGCAGAGGAATATATTGCGAGTTTACTTGTATTGGACGTCAAACCAGTGGGAGCCCCTGGGCTAGCTCTTAAAAACTATTATTTAAAGGAAGCATTGAAAGGTGTAGAAGATATCGGTGTATATGGGAAACCGTCGACTGAGAGGATTTTAGGACTCAAACCGGATTTGATTATTACTGGTAATGGAGAAAACTATGATGCTTTAAGTAAAATTGCTCCAACTGTAGTTATCCCATACGGGGAATTGAAAAATGCACATGAGGAGCTTACATATTTCGGTGAGTTACTTGGAAAAGAGCAAGAAGCAAAGGATTGGCTCTCCCAATATGATCAAAAAATTGCCGATGCAAAAGCACAGGTAGATGCGATTATTCCAGAGGAAGCGAGTTTTTCCATTATTGAAGATGCAGGCAAATCTATTTATGTTTATGGTGACAACTTTGGACGTGGAGGACAGCCAGTTTATCAGTCATTTGGTCGAAAGCCACCTGCAAATGTAGCAGAAGAAATTATGGAAAAGCAGTGGGCTGAGATTTCCGAAGAGATACTAGCAGATTATGCAGGAGACTACATTATTTTAACTTCAAATGATAGAACTGTTGAAGATTTTAAGAAAGATCCAATATGGGGCAGCCTGCCAGCTGTAAAAAATGATAATCTTTATGTTTGGCCTGAGGAACGTTCATGGTATTATGACCCAACAGCAGTCTTGGCGCAAGTTGAGGAATTAACAAATTGGCTAACGAATAAAAAATAGTAGAAAATGGTGATTGATTATTTAGTTTAACCGTCTCAATTAAGAAACTTATAGAAGCATCTTTCCTAGTGAAGATGCTTCTTTTTATTATTACATTTTTAGATATTATTGAGAATGTTTATCATTTATAATATTTACAAGGGGGCCATTCTATTATTTGACTTGAAAGGTGTGTATACAAACAGTGAATATAGATGATCATATCCTTCTGTGGAAGTCTGCTACTATCCAAGTGTTTGATATACGGTATATCAAGATACATGGTGATGAGCAGCCTAGCTCATTTCGTTTACCAGCTAGCGGTTTCCTGTACGCTATCAAAGGGAAAGCTAATGTAATATTAGACAATAAATCTTATATGATAGAAAGTTTTAATATAGCGCATGCTGGCAAAGGAAGCTGCCTACATATTAGTGCTGTAGAAGATAGTTTAGAGTACTACTTAATTCTCTACAAAGCGACGTTGCCTATTACATCTAGAAAAGGCATGCTAGCGCTATGGGAAAGGGAAAAACCTGTTCAGCTTCAATATGCTTTTCAAGTTACAAATGCACTCACATTACAGGAAAAAATAGAAACTATGCATCGAGAGTGGCTCAAACAGAACAATATAGGGCATTTCCATGTCAAATCACTTTTCTACCAAATTATTTATGAACTTTTGCAGCAATTACATCAACAGCATGTCAATGTTCAACAGCCAGATCCTGTGGAGCAAATTCAAAATTATATAGACGAATATTACAATCTACCGATTACTCGAGAATCACTTGCCCAAATGTTGAATTATAGTGTGCCCTATATAGCTAAGCAATTTAAACAAAAGACGGGTAGAAGTATTATTGATTATCTTATTCAAATAAGAATTCAAAAAGCGCGGCAGTTATTAATACATACAACTTTAAGCTTGCAAGAGGTTGCTTCGAGTGTTGGCTATGAAGATGTTTCTTATTTTATCCGTATTTTTAAAAAGCACAGTGGTCTAACCCCCATGAAATTTAAGCAGCAACCAAAACAACATAAATCGTATCGTCCTATGTATCGGCTTTCTTTGTCTAATGATAAAAAGTGGATACAACATTATATTGATAATGATAATTATTATCAATATAAACAAAAAGGAGATTTACTGATGAATAAAAAGACAAAGTCCTCTATGATGACGACTTTATTGCTATGCTTCACTTTATTGCTAAGTGCATGTTCTGGTAGTGCTATGAATACTACCAATAATGTGGAGACAAAGGCGGCAACCAATCAGGCTGCGGAAGTGCAGTCCACAACGAAAATCGTTTCTACTGTGAAAGGGGATGTAGAAATTCCAGTTGACCCGAAACGTGTCGTAACGGATACGTACCCTGGTTTTTTATTGACCTTGGGCATAAAACCAGTAGGTACACAGGAGCTTTATATGAAAAGCCCTTATTTAAAAGACCATAACGAAGGAATTACTTATTTTGAGGATTCCCTTGAAGCCGTAGTAGATTTGAAGCCAGACCTTATTATTACAGGTGATGAAAAGAAATATGAAGCCTTTTCTAAAATAGCCCCTACTGTTTTAATACCGTTTACTTTAGAAATGGATGAGACATTGGAGGAGTTTAGTAGAATATTAGATAAAGAGGAAGAAGTGAAGGCATGGTTAGATGACTATCATCAAAGAGTAGCAAAAGCCAAACAAACCGTTCAAAATATTATAAGCAAGAATCAAACTGTTACTATTTTAGCTGGCGGGGCAAAAAATGATATAACATTATACGGTAATGGTTATACAGGGCGGTCATTTTATGATGGGCTTGGACTAACGCCGCCATCAAAAGTAATAGATGATATTGATCCTGAAAAGCCTTGGTTGCAATTATCCCCTGAATTACTTACAGAATATGCAGGTGATTATATTTTTATGGCAGTTGATAAAGCAACAGAAACATATGATTATAAAAGTGAACCTGTTTGGAAAACACTTGATGCTGTACAAAATGATCAAATTTTCGAAATAGATGGATGGAGTTTCTGGTTTTCAGATCCAATTTCTATACTTGGGCAAATCGAAGAAGTAACGGAAATGATAGTCCAACAAGTTAAAAGAAATTAAAGATAAGTTCAAAATCACTCTAGCCTTGTATTGCCAGAGTGATTTTTCTATTAATATCTATTTATTAAAAAATATAATTGAGAACTATTATCAATTATAATAAACTTGGAGTAGCTGAATGGAAAGGAATGATAAAGAATGCTACCTGATGAGGAGTTTCTATTTCTTTGGAATCATGCCACGACAAAAATACTAGATATACGTTATGAGCTATTCAAACCTGAGGAAATTGGTAAATTGTATAAATTACCTGCTAATATGTTTCTTTATGCTACAGGAGGTAGTGCAGATATCTATATAGACTTAAACAAATATACACTAGAGGGCTTTCATCTTATCCACAGTGGGAAGGGCTCTACTCTGCAAATCATGGCTAAAGATAAAGGGTTTGAATACTATATGGTATTCTATCGAGCCTTTATTCCTTTAACTTCTAATAAAAGGGTAGTAGCGGCCATGTATAGAAATAATCCTTTCAAATATCAATACGGTTTTGTACCAAGCTCACCTGTTACTATGTTCGAAAAAACACATCAAATGTATAGTAAATGGAGAAATGCCGGTAATCTAGATAAATTTACAGTTAAATCACTATTTTATCAATTTTTAAATGAAATTTTTATACAGTTAGATCAAGAGAGTCTCGACATCCCAAAGTTGAATGTCTCTTATCAAATTCAAGCATACATAGAAGAAAACTTCGCAAAACCATTGACGTTAGACACAATTGCCAAGGCATTACGTTATAGTCCATCACATTTATCTATTCAATTCAAGCAACAGATAGGCTGTAGTCCTATTGAGTATTTAATTCAGCTAAGAATCGGAAAGGCGTCCACTTTGCTTGTGGAGACAGATGCTAGCTTACGTGATATAGCTATGAGCGTCGGCTATCATGATGTTTATTATTTTAGTAGACTATTCAAAAAAAGAGTAGGGATCTCACCCATAAAGTTTCGTCAAAAAGAACAAATAGATCGTCTAGTAAAAGATAGTCCTTCAATGTCTGAAAGATACTCCATTGTCGATTGGAACTTCCAAGATTATATTGAGAATGGTTATCAATATAAAGGGAGGAAGTATGAATCAATGAATAAAAGAGGAGTATCAACTATTGCAACACTTTTTCTATGCTTAACACTTTTATTAAGCGCTTGTAGCAACGGAACATCTACGAATACGGGGGGCGAGGGAAATAAGACCTCTGTTGCACAAACAGCAATTAAATCACAAACAAAGGTTGTATCCACTATTAAAGGGGACGTTGAAATACCCGTTAATCCTGAGCGAGTAGTTGTGATGTATTATACTGGTGACGTCCTAGCATTTGGTGTAACACCTGTGGGTTCTTCTAAGATACAGGAGGGCGCTGCATTTGAGGAGGAATTAAAAACAGTCGAAAGTTTAGGTGAATGGTTTGAGCCGAATGTTGAGGCAGTGATTCAATTAAAGCCGGATGTCATCATTATTCCAAAGAATGAAGAACTATATGGCCAGATGAAAAAAATAGCTCCAACTATTGTGATAGATGACGCCACAACATCTTTAGATCAACGTTTAGAAAAAATTGGTGAAGTGCTGGGGAAAGAGAAAGAAGCAAAAGATCTTTTGACTAATTTTTATACAAAAGTAGAAGACAGTAAAGAACAGCTAAAAGCGGTGGGTGTATTAGATAAAACAGTTAGTATTATGGAAGGCGGCAAAGGGAAAATGTCAGTTGTAACAAGTTATACCTTTGGACGTGGTTCTCAAGCATTGTATGAATATTTAGGAATGCGTGCGCCAGAAATTATTCAACAGAAAATAGATGATAAGAATAATACTCAGGAGGCGATAGATGTATCCTTAGAAGTATTAACGGAGTATGCAGGAGATTATGTTTTTCGTTCATCGTATGAAGGGATGGTAGATTTAACTGACCATCCAGTTTGGTCCGCTATTCCAGCTGTTAAAGAAGGCAGACTTGTGGAAATTGATTTTGGTTTTTGTTACTACAATGATATATATTCATTAACTAAACAGCTTGATTTCATTGTAAATCGTCTATTAGCTACAGTAAATTAAATAAATGGTGCCTCATAAATGGACAACAGGTTAAGGGGGCGCTTTAAGAAAGCACTAAAGAAACCTTTGAAATGGGTATCTTTAGTGCTTTAAAATGTTTAATTTCTAATGATTTGGAATGTCCCAGGTGTCATTGTTGGGATAATATGACGGTTTCCACTAACGATATAGTCGGCTGGTACTTGCTTGCCAAAGTCATTTAAGTGGTTGATCGATGAGTTTGCTGATAAACCTTCAATAATAATCTCCATGTTCGCATCGAATGTAACTTGCTTTTTATTTAATGTAGCCTGAAGAGTAATGCGATCTCCCCTTTTTGTTACTTGAATGTCGATTACACCTTCATCTTCATTGATTAATGTATAAAGTGGCGGAATGATAATTGTTATTTTATCCTTTGTTGTTAAAATAAAGCGTTCTGTATCAATCTCGGAATCAGAAACATTTATTTTGGCTTTATAAATATTCTTGCTTTTCGTCATAGCCGTTGTTTTACCTGGTATAGCTACCATATCTGATAGTACAGGTGTTTTAGGGACGTTCCCTTTTGAAGGGAGTGTATATTTCCCTTGGACAAAATCAACCAAAGTCCAAACATTTGGCACGAGTTGCTGCTGTACAGGTGTTAGAGCTTCAAAAGCCGTCTTTACTTCTTGTACATCCTGCGGAGTAGAGGTTTTTGGTGATAGAGCTGCAATGGCACTTTCTACAGCCTTAGCAGCAGCCTTATCCTTCAATACAAGTTGTTCAGCGTCAAGTAGAAGTTGTTCAACCCCAGTAGGTAAAGAAACATATGAAAACCTACGTAAGGCATATAGCTCTGCTCGAGCATCAGCTACATCTTTATGGAAAGTTGGACGAGATGAATTAATTAGTTGAATTTTATTTACTACTTTATCAACTGATGTATTAGGCGCAATATATGATGTTAATATTTTTTGCGCGGCTGCACTTACAAAAGTTTTTTGTGCTGCATTTAAGGTATTATACCAATCTCTTGTTTCCATGACATTTTGATAATAATTAACAGCTGTAGATTCTACTGAATATAACTTTTCCTCAATTTGTGCTGCCAGTTTACGGTAAGAAATCCTTGTCTGTTGATGTGCTGACAATGTGGAATAGTTTGTTACATACTGTTTTTCCAGCTCTGTTAGTGCATTGTAGGCCTTAAGTGCTGCCTCCAAATTTACTTGGAAGGTAGAGGTTGTGTAGTTAATATTGTTAATCAATTGTATAACATTTGACACGTTAGAATTGTAGTAAGAAGTGCTGTATATGTATGCCACGCTTGGTTGTCCAGTCACATTAGCAGCAGATGCTGGTGCACTATAAAGGAGCGATGGGACCGCCACTAAAGACAGCAGAGCTAATTTTTTTTTATTTTTCATACTATGAGATGCCTCCTAATTATATTATTCGAAACGGAAATCTATCCAATATATGGGGTTGTATCAATTTTATCATAGCCTGGGATTTTTTTATGCATTTTTTGGCCGAATAGGTAGATTGGTTATGTGTTTTTAGTGAGAGTATATAACTTCAGTACCTATTTAAACGGCATCAAAAAAGAATTGTTTTGTTGTGGGACAAGTACTACCGGATAATAATGGGCTGTAATGACCGAAAATCATCTGACAGAGAGAATATAAAAATGAGCGGTTAGGCCAGTTTATTTTAATTTTTTTATGGTAAATAATAGAAGTTGTTAATAGTTAAAATATGGTTTTTTAGGAGGCGTGCTCTTTTTTATCCTATATCAGTAGATGTCTACAAATTGGATTATTTATCCTTCAAAAGTAATGCTATCTCTCAATTTTTTAGAAAAATAAACGATAATAAGTAAAGGAGTAGTTTTTAAGGAGGAGTAATAATGAGAATCGTGCTAGTAGATGATGAATATTTATCAATAACGAGATTAAAAACCTTGCTTGAAGAAAGTAAGGTTCCAGGGATAGAAGTAGTTGGAGAATACACCGATTCTCTAAAAGCGATGGATGAGATACAGAGTATACAACCAAGTGTTGTATTTTTAGATATAGTCATGCCGGATATGGATGGTTTAGCACTGGGGGAGAAAATTCAAGAATTATTGCCAGATGTAGAGATTGTTTTTACAACAGGGTTCGATCAATATGCTTTAGATGCCTTTAATTTACATGCTGTTGATTATTTATTGAAACCCATACAAATTTCACGTTTAGAAAAGACATTGGATCGTCTTGAACAGATCAATAATAAACACAAAAAAAGTTCAATGAACTCTACAATTATTAATCTATTTGGCGGGCTCCATGTCGTATCGCCAGACGGCCAAACACAAATTTTAAAATGGCGAACATCCAAAGCGAAAGAGTTATTTGCTTACTTACTTAATCACCGTGATGAAATTATATATCGTGATACCATTTTAGAGTTATTTTGGCCAGAGTCTGATAGAGATAAAGCATCGAAACAACTTTATACGGCCATTTATACAATACGTCAAACATTAAAAAACTATGGGCTGGAAGGTGTGCAAATTTCAAGTCCATTGCTCAATTCAGGCTATAAACTTTTGTTGGAACAAACTGTTGTAGATGTAGAACAATGGCTGTCTAGCTTGAAAGCTTTACCTTCACTAGAAAAGTCAACCGTGGATCAGCATGAACAAGTATTCCAAATGTATACTGGTGATTATTTAGGCGATTGTGATTATCTATGGGCAGAAAGTGAGAAAGAGCGTTTAAGGCGACTATGGTTACATCATGCCCATCAGCTTAGTGAATTTTATATAACAAATGAAAACTATTCAGCTGCTATTAAGGTACAGGAAACAGTTCAAGCTCTTTTTGCAGGTGAAGAGGAAAACTATTTCATCCTGATGAAACTTTACGATTTACTGAATAATGTAGCGGCTGTTGAGGAGCAATACTTACTGTTAAAAAAAGCGCTTCAGGAGCATTTGGCGGTGGAACCAAGTGAGGAAATTGAGAATTGGTATAAAAGATGGAAGCAGACCAATGCGCTAACGCACATGAATGTTTAACTATATAGAATAATGATTATAAAAAGGACTCTTGCAGTTTGCAGAGTCCCTAGATTGAAAAAAAAGCCATTGAGAAGTTAACGCAAGCTCGATGATATAGTTGTTCCTAGTTTTCGTCCTAACAGGTTTATGAAACTCATTGATCAAACGTTATATTCATTGATTTGTTTTGTCAGCATCATTGTTTTATTTCAAGCTGAAAGAATTTAATCTTTCCCTTTTTTATACTGGCCTTTATAGGTTGAAATAGCGGTGTTTAAATAATTAATGACATATGAGACTTCGTAGTCAGAGAAATAATTATTAGATAAAAACGTTTCAGCGTATGATACGGCCGAGTCGAAAATGTACCATTCCATATACGTTGTCCAATTGGTATTAGATGATAAACCTGATCCATCCTCTGAAACAGTCACATACATCCCTTTTGCCTGATTAACAAGCGTTTGTAAGCTGTATTTATTACCATAATAATAATTATTATTATACTTATAAGCACTCTTATAAGTCCAAATAGCATTGTTTAAGTTATTGATAGCACTCGTAATATCAGTTTGAGTAGCGTAATAATTATTAACAACTGCTTGAGCAGCTGAAACTGCGGAATCTATAGCGTTCCTCTCAGCTTGCGTTGTCCATGGATTATTATGGTAAACATCTGAGCCCCACGAAACCGTTACATACTGAATTGAATTGATTAAAGATTGAAGAGTAGCTTTATCGCTATTGCCGTAGCCATAGCCATATTTTAAGCCGTACTTTTGAGCAGTTTGATAGACGGATAAAGCATTTCTGTATTGTGTAATAGCATTCTTTACTTGTTCTTGTGAGGCGCTATTGTTGTTTGCTACAGCTTTGGCGCTGGCCACAGCAGAATCAAAAATATTACGATCAACCTGCATTGTCCATTTGTCAGTTGTTAAAATATCGTATCCATTTATAGAAACCTGTACGTAAGGGGGGGATGCTAGTAGCGTAGTTAGCTCTTTTTTATCAATAACAGGTAGGGTAACGGATACGCTTTTATTGTCTACTTGTACTTTACCCACCTGGTGTCCAGAATTTAATGCTACTTTTGTTCCGCCTTTGACAATGATTTGTTCAATTTTGCCCTCGCCGAAAAGGTTGAAGTTTTCCTCTACATTGATCGTTAGCTTTTCCACATTTGCCTTCAACTCAAAAGTAGGAACTTTACCTCCTATATCAATTTTAGAAAGCGCTTGGTCAGAAGATATATTCACCTTCGTACGTGCTACATTGATAGTAGATGATTTCATATCTCTTAGCGTAACATACAGCCAGTCATTCTTCTTTATAATTAGTGGTTTTAGTGTAATCGTATCGCTCACAGAAACGTCATCAAGTGTAATAGCTTTTTTTACTCTGTTTGTAATGATTAGCTGACCATCAATCGTAATGTCTTGTATGTTTACATAATCTGCGTTCACAGTAACATCACCAGAAACATGAGCGTCACCCCCATCAAAATATACTGATTTTTTACTCGTACCAGCTTTATTTAATGTTAATGATGTCACATCAATAATTTGCTTGTTTTTTACGACAATGGTGGCCGATGCATTCGTTAATGCTGTTTTGTTTGAATGATCAAAAAGGGGCTTTAAATCATTGTGGATTCTAAATGTACCGTTTGTTGTAATGACCGTATCATTTGTAATGTTTTTAATCGTTACGGCATTGCCGACCACTTTTTTTGTTGCTGCAACTTGAAACTGTGCTTCATATAAGCTTGATTGATTTAGGGAAGAAGAGGCTTGTGCAGTAGCCACTGGTAATACTAGTGTCGCTGTCATAGCCGTGGCTATTAATGTTGATAGCGCTTTATTTGTCATGCAAGTCACTCCAATCATTTTATCTAATAGATAATATAGCATATTTTACTATAATTTAGTATTTTAAGTGTATGTTTTACTAATTGTTGCAACTTGAATGAGTCATAAGTACTTTGAAATATATAAGAAAAATCTATTAATATGCCTGTATTTTTATCTATAATTATGTAAATTTCTACTTTATTCGCTAAATATTTTATTGAGATACGACCTTCCATCCATTATGATTATTTATAAAAGTGGGGGTGTTTGTGATGAAGAAATCAAGAGGAATTGCATTGAAACTATCTTCCCTAATAATAGGATTGTTTCTAGTATTATTTTTATCCTATACAGTGACAACGGGGATGATTATAAAAAAGCAAAGTGTTAAAGATGCAGAGTATGGAACATTGCAAACGGCTGAATCATCAGCGGCTATTATGAGCGAGCGCTTTAAAAAAGCCAATACAACATTACAAACAACGAAACGGATCGTTGAAAGTATGGAGAAGAATAAGACGCTATCTACCAAAGGTGTTTTAGACATCATGGAAAATAATTTAGCCAATAATGATGATTTATTAGGGGTAGGAGCTATCTTTGAACAGAATTCTCTTATTGTAAACCCAAATGATGAGGCTACATTGGTAGATTCCAAAAAACGTTTTGGACCATACTTAAGTAAAAATGGTAATGAAATAACGACCACTCTTATTGAAGGTGTAGATGATAAAAATGTATCCCAATGGTACTGGGTGCCAAAAGAAGAGGGACGGACCGTTTTAACGGAGCCCTATGACTATAGTGTAAACGGTCAAACCGTACTAATGACCACAATTTCTGTACCATTAGTCAATGCTTCAGGGAAGTTTTTTGGTGTATTGACGGCGGATGTATCGATTGATTATTTAAATGAGCTGACAAAGTCTGTTGCTCCGGAAGGCGGCTATGCGGCAATTATTACAAATAACGGTGTACTAACAGCTAACAGCTTCGGTAAAGAGCTGGATGGGCAAAATATGCAAGACGACCCTGCTTGGACAAGCATAAGTAAGACAATGGAAAACGGCGAGCTAACAAGTATGTACATAGAGTCTAATGAACTAAAGGATCAAGCTTATAATGTGTTTGCTCCAATGATTTTAGAGGACATTGACGAAACTTGGACCGTTCAAATCGTATTAGCTGAATCAAAAATTTTAGAAACATATAACCATGTATTTATATATACGATTATAGCATCCATTATAATGGTAGCCTTGATGACTGCTGCAAGTGTACTATTTATTTACAAACAGTTAAAGCCGCTCAAGTTTTTACGTGCTTCAATTGAAACAGCAGCAGCAGGTGATTTAACACAAAAGGTAGAGGATAAATATATTAAACTAGATGAAATTGGGGCAGTCGCATTGGCCTATAATAATATGTTGGATAAAACTAATAGTGCTATTAAAGCGGTGTTAAACTCCACGACTCTATTGAACCAATCTTCTAACCAGGTACATGAGGCGTTTAATGAAATCGTGTCCTCTAGTCAAGAGGTATCAGTAGCCATTAATGAAATTGCACAGGGTGCATCGAAGCAATCAGAGGATACTGAAGAAACGAACTATCGTATGATGGATTTATCGGATCAAATAGACGCTATTACTGCGCTTTCGAATGAAATGGACGATTTATCCAACAAGACAAATGTGACAACAGAAAAAGGCATGCAAGAGGTTCTAAGTTTACATGAACATAATATAGAGACGAATGAGATGAACAGCCGTATTCAGCAGCAAATGGAATCGCTAGCTTCTAATATTGCCAATATTAATCAAATTATTGCCTCCATTCAAAGCATTACGGAGCAAACTAATCTATTAGCTTTAAATGCAAGTATTGAGGCTGCACGAGCTGGTGAGCATGGAAAAGGTTTTGCTGTCGTGGCGGAAGAAGTAAGAAAGTTGGCAGAGCAATCAAAAACTGAAACAGAAATTATTAAAAGCACGGTAGAAAGTATTTTAGAAAATTCTCAGCAAACAGTTGCAGTCATTGCATCAAATGCAGACTTAATGCAATCTCAAAATGAGTCCGTACAAAGCACGCAATTGGCCTTTAAAGATAATAGTGATTTGTCACGTGCAATTGCAACTTCTATTAGTGAACTAATGACACAGTTGTCTACTATGTTAGAGCATAAAAATCAAGCGATTATGTCCATTCAAAGTATATCGGCTATATCAGAGGAAACAGCGGCCTCTGCTGAGCAAGTAAGTGCCTCTGCAATGGACCAACAAGCAGAATTGCAAAAAGTGGCAGAGTCTATGCAAAATATGAATGATATCTCTAATGAACTGCAAGAGGTAGTTAATCTATTTAAGCTTGCGTAAAGAAAAAGGCTACCTAAAATCTAAAGGTAGCTCAGACTGTTGATAAAAGGAATCGAGAAGTTCATGCTCGATTCCTTTTTCATTTTTACTTCATGAAAAATAATTCTTTGCTGCCTAATCATACATGGCCCTAAATGAATGAGTTTTGGTAATTCTTACATTGTGTACATTGTTCTCGTTCATTGATTTGATTTTTTGAATCTTTTCAACCATAGGAACAAGGCGCGCCCCGTCCGTAGTGGAAATCAACGGTTTTAATTATGAAAGTAAGTGTCATTGACCAAGTGCATGATCGACACTACTATTAAAAGGGAGGGGGGACATCAATATGGTGTATCTTGGAATGATTTTCTTTCAAATTGTCGCACCTATTTTAGTATTACTTGTACTAGGTGCTATTCTACAAAAGAAATTTCGCTTTAATTTAAAAGCATTATCACAGCTTATTACATATTGTTTTATGCCAGCCGCTGTATTTATTAATTTATATGAGACGAATATAAAGCTGTCTGTTCTAGGAGAAGTCGGATTGTTTGTTGTACTTTTTATCGGTAGTCAAATGCTGCTTAGTCACTTTTTAGCGAAAGGGCTTGGCCTCGCCAAAACTGAGGCGGCTGTTTTTAAAAATAGTGTAGTACTCATTAACTCTGGGAACTATGGGATTCCGGTAGCTCAAATGATTTTTGCCACTCAACCTATTGGTGTAGCCATCCAGGTTATACTCGTTATCTTTCAAAACATGACAACGTATACGTATGGTTTATATAATTTAATTTCCTCTACTAAATCGGGCATGACGATTTTTAAGGACTTTATAAAAATGCCTATTATTCACGCTTTAATAATCGGTGTGGCCATGAATTATTTTGATATTGGCATTCCGCAGTTTATTAAAATACCAATAGACCATGTAGCAGATGGTTTTATTGCCGTTGCATTAATCACGCTAGGCGCCCAATTGTCTCAGATGGAGATCAAAACGATGTTTAATAAAACAGTATTCGTCAGCTGCTTCACGCGATTATTTATCGGACCAGCCGTGGCTTTAGTCATTATCTATGCGCTGGGTTTAGATGGGGTTGTGGCACAATCATTATTTATAGCAAGTGCTTTTCCCACATCCCGCAACAGTTCAAGTCTAGCATTAGAGTATGATGTAGAGTCGTCAACAGCTGCACAAACCGTTTTATTCTCAACCATTGTGAGTTGTATAACGGTCACGATTGTGATTTATATTGCGGATGTATTGTTTACCTAATAGAAAATATTTAAATGATAACTTCCATCTCTTAGCAATATCTGCTACACTAGCATCAAACTGAATAGTATTAACTAGGGGGGTCTGATGAGTCAGGCTGAGAGGGAAACGCATAGAGGTTTCTTGACCCTTTGGACCTGATCTGGCTCATACCAGCGTGGGAAAGTTAAGAAGCTATTGCCTATTACGTGCAATCAATAGACCCTTTACATTCATGGCCGGATCCAATTATTATTTTGGATTCGGCCTTTATTTATTTTATTTGATTGTTGGGTGAGCTAGATTCGGTCCTTGCCTAAAATATATTTAAGGGAGAGAAGTAGCTCATGTCAGCAATTAGTGAAAAGAACATTACGATTATGTCTAACTTTGAAGGAAGTAAAAAGGTTTATGTGGAAGGATCTCGTCCAGATATATTAGTACCAATGCGTGAAATTGCATTAAGTCCGACGACTGGTAGCTTTGGAGATGAAGAAAATGCCCCGATTCGAGTGTATGATACGAGTGGACCATATACAGATCCTTCCTTTCGTGTGGATATTACAAAAGGCTTACCTGCTTTAAGAAGTCCTTGGATACAAGAGCGAGGGGATGTTGAGGAATACGGAGGACGTACGATTAAACCTGAGGATAATGGTTTTCGTCGTGCTGATGATCCACGTATCCATGAAAATGTCTTTCCGGAATTGGTGAGAAAGCCTTTACGTGCAAAGAAGGGTAGAAATGTCACACAGCTTCATTATGCTAGAAAGGGAATTATTACACCTGAGATGGAATTTGTAGCGATACGCGAAAATATGGACCCAGATTTCGTACGTTCAGAGATTGCAGCAGGCCGAGCTATTATGCCTTCCAATATTAATCATCCAGAGGCAGAGCCAATGATTATCGGTCGTAATTTCCATGTGAAAATTAATGCGAACATTGGAAATTCAGCCGTATCATCCTCGATTGCAGAGGAGGTCGAAAAAATGACATGGGCTACACGCTGGGGCGCTGATAATATTATGGATCTATCAACTGGCAAGCATATTCATACAACGAGAGAATGGATTATTCGAAATGCTGCAGTACCCGTTGGGACAGTACCAATTTATCAGGCATTAGAAAAAGTGAATGGTGTGGCTGAGGATTTAACGTGGGAGGTGTACCGTGATACGCTTATTGAACAAGCGGAGCAAGGGGTAGATTATTTCACTATTCATGCAGGTGTCCTTTTACGTTATGTCCCTCTTACCGCAAACCGTGTAACGGGTATTGTGTCTCGGGGTGGGTCCATTATGGCGCAGTGGTGCTTATACCATCATCAAGAGAACTTCCTCTATACTCATTTTGAGGAAATATGCGAAATTATGAAAGCTTATGATGTAGCCTTCTCATTAGGAGATGGCTTACGCCCAGGGTCAATCGCGGATGCTAACGATGAAGCACAATTCGCGGAGCTGGAAACATTAGGCGAATTAACGCAAATCGCATGGAAGCATGATGTTCAAGTAATGGTGGAAGGGCCAGGTCATGTTCCAATGCATTTGATTAAAGAAAATATGGACAAGCAATTAGAGGTTTGTAAGGAAGCTCCCTTCTATACATTAGGTCCATTGACAACAGATATTGCGCCAGGTTATGACCATATTACATCTGCTATTGGAGCGGCGATGATTGGTTGGTTTGGAACTGCTATGCTCTGCTACGTGACACCGAAGGAACATTTAGGTTTACCTAATAGGGAGGATGTTCGAGTAGGGGTTATTACTTATAAAATTGCTGCACATGCTGCAGATTTAGCAAAGGGTCACCCAGGTGCACAGCAACGGGATGATGCACTGTCAAAAGCGCGTTTTGAGTTCCGCTGGCGCGATCAATTTAACCTTTCTCTTGATCCAGAGCGTGCAGTAGAATATCATGATGAAACATTGCCAGCAGAAGGAGCCAAAACGGCTCATTTTTGTTCAATGTGCGGGCCTAAATTTTGTAGCATGAGAATTTCCCAGGATATTCGTAATTATGCTAAAGAAAAGGATTTAAATACAACAGAAGCCATCCATGAAGGTATGAGGGAAAAGTCAGCGGAGTTTAAAAAGGCAGGTAGTCAAATCTATCAATAATAATAGTGCGAGGCTTGTGTTTATTTACTAGACACAAGCCTTTTTTTTATGTTGGTTTCACAACTTAATAGGGGAGATGAATATATGCATTTGCAAATAGAAGTGAACGCTTGAACCTAGACGAATACAAAAAAGCTCCACGTGAATTATACATTCACATGGAGTAAAAGTTGGATTTGGATATCAATAATAAGTGGAATATTAAACGTTTGTTGGTTGTTTTACGTATGGATTTGTAAGATCCATACCTTCTAATGAAAGACCCATTGCTTTTGCAACACCTTCACCATATGCTGGATCAGCTAAATAGCAGTGAAGAATGTGACGGCGTTTGATGAATTCCTCAACAGAAGCCATATCATTAGCCGTATTTTCAAATAGACGTTGTTGTTCTTTCGCAGTCATTAGGCGGAAAAGTTTACCTGGTTGCTCGAAGTAATTACTATCGTCTTCACGGAAATCATGAATTCCTGCATGACCATCGATGTGTAACTCAGGCTCTTTATGGTCTAAATTATGTTCCCATTCACCATAGCTATTTGGTTCATAGCCTAGTGTTGATCCAAGGTTGCCGTCAAAACGCATAGAGCCATCTCGGTGGAAAGTACGGAATGGACATTTTGGTGCGTTAACAGGAAGCATATAGTGGTTTACACCTAAACGGTAGCGTTGTGCATCCGCATAGGCAAAGATACGACCTTGTAACATTTTATCTGGTGAGAAGCTAATACCAGGGACGATGTTAGATGGTGCAAAGGCAGCTTGTTCCACTTCTGCAAAGTAGTTGTCCGGGTTTTTATTTAACTCAAACTCACCTACAGGAATTAATGGGAAATCTTTTTTATACCATACTTTTGTTAAATCGAATGGGTTGTATGGTAGCTCACGAGCTTGCTCCTCTGTCATAACCTGAATATACATTTTCCATTTAGGGAAATCGCCTTTTTCGATGGCTTCATATAAATCACGTTGTGAAGATTCACGGTCTTGACCGATTACCTCAGTTGCTTCATCACCTGTTAAATTTTTAATGCCTTGTTCTGTACGGAAGTGGAATTTAACCCAAACACGCTCATTATCAGCATTGATAAAGCTATATGTGTGAGAACCAAATCCGTGCATATTACGGTAACCAGTTGGAATACCACGGTCGGACATTACAATTGTAACTTGGTGAAGTGCTTCTGGTAATAGAGTCCAGAAATCCCAGTTAGAATTAGCGTTTTTCATATTTGTACGTGGATCACGTTTGACCACGTGGTTTAAATCTGTAAAGTGTAGTGGATCACGGAAGAAAAATACTGGTGTATTGTTTCCTACTAAATCCCAGTTGCCTTCTTCAGTATAGAACTTAAGGGCAAAGCCGCGGATATCGCGCTCAGCATCTGCTGCACCACGCTCACCAGCAACTGTGGAGAATCGTGCGAACATATCAGTTTTCTGGCCCACTTCTGAGAAGATTTTAGCTTTTGTATATTGAGTTATATCGTGCGTTACAGTAAAAGTACCAAATGCACCTGAACCTTTCGCATGCATACGACGTTCAGGGATTACTTCACGATTGAAGTTTGCTAATTTTTCAACTAGCCATACATCTTGAAGTAATAGAGGGCCGCGTGGACCTGCTGACATAGAGTCATGGTTACTTACTACTGGAGCACCACCTGCTGTTGTAAAACGACGGCTACGATCATTTGCGTTTGTCATATTAGTTACCTCCTGAAAATAATGTAAGTCAAACTCTTCGTCTATAACTATAACAAATATAAAATAGAATTGCTAGTACATTATAATAATTATCGTTAAAGAATTTTTATAGTAAGATATAAAATATAAATATATGCACCGAAGAGCCTATTTATGCTTAATCCTCGTCCTAAATTTCTTGTTAAATAAACTATATATAAACAGTATTTATACTGTAAAAGAAAAGAAGTAAAAGAATTAACACCCATAACACAAGCCTTTATTGAAAATGAAAATAACTAATTGAAAATTATATGCAACATTCTTTTTAGTTTTTTCGGTATCGATGGGGAGTCATACCGATTTGTTGTTTAAATATTTTAATAAAATAATTTGGATCATCAAAACCGTTTAAATGAGCAATCTCACTAATTGAAAAATCTGTTTCTACTAGCATCTTACTAGCGTTTTGAATTCTAACTTGCTGTATATAGCGCTTAAATGGCAAGCCCTGTTTCTTCGAAAAAATCGTACTTAAATAATTGGGGCTGATGCCAAGCTTACGGGCGACAAAGGGAAGAGACAAGGAACTATCTTTAAATTGCTGATCAATAATTTCTAAAGCGAGCTCAACATAATCGGCTCTTTTCTCCATGCGGGCTTCACGGGCTAGCTCTATTAATCTCTGTGTGAAAGAAATAATGCCATTGAGAATCGTATAAAAAATAGGATGCTCAATAATTAAATGGAATAGCTGGCGGTAGTTTTGTTCAATGACTGCTTTTTCGTGTAGTTTATATTTCAACATAAAGCGCCGAATTTGTGCTAACACACTTGTTAGATGGATGCGTAGGTCATCCTGCTCGTAATAGATGCCTTCATTAGAAAGTCGATATAAAAATGTTTTTACGGCTTCGAGATTACCCTCCTCCAGGCTACTTATTAATAATTGTTGTTCCTCTGGTGTTAGTAATGGATCAAAGGGGTGTATTTCAAATTGTTTACTTGCGTAAAAAATATGCCCGAATCCTTCGTAAAAACTTTGATGAAGTGTACGCTTTGTTAATGTATACATATTTTTAATGCTTGTAGTCGGTCCATCATATATCCCGATATTTAAAGAACTATTGCTAAACAAACGCCATTCCTTCATAAGAGTACGTACATCCTTCTCTACCAGCTTTATGTCTTGCGTTTGAAAAAGGCAGACGATTCTATTCGATAAAGGATAGGTTTTCATATGGAAGTGAATAGATGTTTGTTGAAGCCAATTGTAAAGCTTGTTATAGGTTTCAGTGTGCTCAGGTTCAATTATTGTAAAGTAAATGCCAGTTTCAATAGAGTTTGATTTCGTATCCAAAAATAAATGATTATAAAATGATTCATTTGCAGCCTCCTGGGCATAATCTGTATTTTGTGGTGAGCGCAAGGAAATGCCTGTCAGTTTTTGCTTTAATACTTCTAAATCAATGGGCTTTACAAACAGATGAGCTACCTGTAAATCAATGGCTTTCAATGCGTTTTTAAATAAGGGTTCTGTTGTTACGGCTAAAATAGCACCTGCAAGTTTTTGTAGATCTCGATAAAGAGAAGTTAAGCGATTATTAGGGATCATGTCGATATTTAACAGTATGGCATCCGGTTCAAATTGACGGATGTATTGAGGTACATCTGAAATAGTCGTGCACATGTCAATGAGAACATCGCCTGGAAAATAGGTATGTAAAAACCACTTAATGCCTGCTAGTTCAGTGGGGTCTCGATCGATTAATAACAGCTTCATAACATCTAACCTCGCTTATAATATTCTAGTTTCATATAAAAATACGATTATATTATTAAAAATAACATAGGAATCTGAAAAAAATCATGTTTTCTCTTTTAAAATTCTCTATATTCTGAAAAAGGTAGTTAGTACAATGGAAATAGAGTAATTAACCATCATTCAGCAGGACACTCATTTACAATGTAAACGCTTAAAGTAGTTGAATGCGGATGTTTTAGTGATTACGTTAAAATGAATTTTACATAAGCCATAAAGGGAATAGGGGGATGTCATGTGAAGTCGATCATCGAGCTTGATGGCAATACATTAACAAGACAACAAATTGAGGAAATCGCTAAAGGGCATGCAACAGTTGCACTTGCTACAGATAGTATAGAACGTATTCGTTTAAGTAGGGAACGGATCGAAAAGCGCTTAGCGGAGGGACAAACGATTTATGGTGTGAATACAGGTTTTGGCAAACTAAGCAATATAAAAATTGAGGAAGACGATATTGAGCTATTGCAACTGAACTTATTACGATCGGATGCAACAGGTGTGGGCCATCCGTTTCCTACTGATGTTGTACGTGCCATGATGGTTTTACGTGCAAATGCCTTAGCTCGTGGATTTTCAGGTATTCGTGAGGAAACGGTACAGCTTTTATTAGATTTTATTAATAAAGGCGTACACCCAATTGTCCCGTCACAAGGTTCGGTTGGAGCAAGTGGAGATTTAGCGCCATTATCACATTTAGCTTTAGTCCTAGTGGGAGAAGGTAAGGCTGAGTTTAATGGAGAAGTGATGAGTGGTAGTGAGGCGTTACAGCAAGCGGGGTTATCACCTGTTCGACTACAAGCTAAAGAGGGGCTGGCACTTGTAAACGGTACACAGGCTATGACAGGAATCGGTGTCTTAACCGTTAATGAGGCTGAAAGAATTGGGCTTGCGGCGGATATGGCTGCTAGTTTAACACTAGAAGCATTGAAGGGAATCACATCTGCGTTTGACCCAGCCCTTTTAGCGGTAAGGCCACATCCTGAGTTAGAGCTTGTTGGCGGTCGTATTCGTAAGTGGCTTGAGGGAAGTAAGCGAGTGACAAAGCAAGGAGAAATTCGTATGCAGGATGCATATTCACTGCGCTGTATTCCACAAGTGCACGGTGCTTCCTGGCAGTCTTTCTTTTACGCGGAGAACCGAGTACAAACTGAAATGAACGCCACGACCGATAATCCGATTGTTTTAGAAAACGGTGAAGTACTATCGGGTGGCCATTTTCATGGTCAACCAATTGCTTTAGCGATGGACTTTTTAAAAATTGGGGTAAGTGAATGGGCTAATATTTCAGAACGCCGTACAGAGCGAATGGTGAATCCTCAATTAAATGAAGGGTTACCACCATTTTTAGCGACAAACCCCGGGATTGAGTGCGGTCTGATGATTGCTCAATATACAGCAGCATCCATTGTCTCAGAAAATAAAGTGTTGGCTCATCCTTCTAGTGTAGATTCAATTCCTACATCAGGGAATCAGGAAGACCATGTAAGTATGGGGACAACTTCTGCTCGTCAAGTACGTCAGATTGTCCGAAATGCTGCCCTAGTTATAGCGATAGAAATGATTTGTGCATCACAGGCTATTTATTTAGATAAAGCGGAGGAACAATTATCACCAACCACACGAAAGTATTTAGAGAAAGTTCGTGAGTTTTGTCCACCGCTATTAGCAGATCAGCCGATCGGTGATGAAATTGAGGCGTTGGCGGAGTATTTATTAACTAGTGATGCTCTAGTAAAGGAATATATGTAAAGTTGCTTAAAAGATTTTAAGTTGGAAGAGCTGAGGCGAGACTTGGTTTTCTAAGTCGCCTCTGCTTTATAAGGGATTATTCGTTTTGATGTCTGAATATTCAGTTTTATTTATTATTAATGTATTTATTATTTTAAAGGAGCGTGTTTTTTTATGGTATTTAAAACAAGTATTCGTGCACCACATGGGAATCAACTAACTTGTAAAGGATGGACACAGGAAGCAGCGATGCGCATGCTGATGAACAATCTTGATCCTGAAGTAGCGGAGAATCCAGATGAGCTGATTGTTTACGGAGGTATTGGAAAGGCAGCTCGTAATTGGGAAAGTTATGAGCAAATTATTGCTTCATTAAAAAAACTAGAGAATGATGAGACATTATTGATCCAATCAGGGAAGCCCGTAGCTGTATTCCGTACACATGAACATTCTCCGCGTGTTTTAATTGCCAATTCCAATCTTGTACCAGCGTGGGCTAATTGGGACCATTTCTATGAATTAGAAGATCGAGATTTAATGATGTATGGTCAAATGACTGCTGGAAGCTGGATTTATATCGGCGCACAAGGTATTTTACAAGGTACTTATTTATCCTTCGTAGAAGCAGGGAAAAAAGTATTTGGCTCTGCAGATTTACGCGGTAAATTCATCCTTACAGGTGGTATGGGTGGGATGAGTGGTGCACAACCTCTAGCGGGGAAAATGGCTGGCGCTGTCATTCTAGTTGTAGAAGTAGAGCGTGCCCGCATTGAACGTAAAATAAAAGAGGGCTATTGTGATTATCTTGTAGAAACTGTGGATGAAGCGGTTGCATTAGTAAATAAATTACGTGACCAAAAAGAACCAGCCTCGATTGGCCTTGTTGGAAATTGTGCAGACGTCAATCGTGAACTGTTGAATCGAGGGATCATTCCAGACTTTGTCACAGACCAAACCTCTGCACATGACCCGATAAATGGCTATATACCGAATAACATGACATTTGAGGAAGCATTAGCACTTCGTAAATCAGATGTAAAAACATATGAACGAAGAGCTAAGGAAACTATGGCAGAGCATGTTCGTACAATGCTAGAGTTCCAAGAGGCTGGTGCAGAGGTGTTTGATTATGGCAATAATATTCGCGCCTATGCTAAAGAAATGGGCGTAACCAATGCTTTTGATTTCCCGGGCTTCGTACCAGCCTATATTCGTCCGTTGTTCTGTGAAGGGAAAGGGCCATTCCGCTGGGCTGCGCTTTCGGGAGACCCTGAGGATATTTATAAAACGGATGCACTTGCGAAAGAGATGTTCGCTGAAGATGAAGGTCTAGTTAATTGGATCGATATGGCACAAAAAATGGTTAAATGGCAAGGATTACCTGCACGTATTTGTTGGCTAGGCTATGGCGACCGTCATCGCTTTGCGTTAAAAGTAAATGAAATGGTAGCGAATGGTGAGTTATCAGCTCCAATTGTTTTTGGTCGTGATCATCTTGATTCAGGTTCTGTTGCTTCGCCAAACCGTGAAACAGAAGGGATGTTGGATGGTTCAGATGCAGTATCGGATTGGCCGATTTTAAATGCGCTAGTTAATACAGCAAGCGGCGCCAGCTGGGTAAGTGTTCACCATGGTGGTGGCGTAGGTATGGGCTATTCACAGCATGCAGGGCAAGTGTTAGTAGCGGACGGATCGGAGCTAGCAGCAGAGAAAATTGCACGCGTATTAATTTCAGACCCTGGTATGGGTGTGGCTCGTCACGCAGATGCAGGCTATGACATTGCTATTCGGACAGCTAAAAACAAAGGTGTGCAAATACCAATGTTAAAGGATGATGTAAAGTGACTGTCTTAATTAAAAATGCTAATGAAGTGATTACATTAAAAAATAATGTACGAGGACCTCGCACAAAGGAGCAAATGCAAGAAATTGCTATAGTGGAAAATGGTAGTGTTCTTATTGAAGAAGATCGAATTGTTGCTGTAGGTGCTTTAGAGCAATTAGAGGTAGATTTTCCTGAACTAGTGAAGAAGGCTACTACAATTGATGCTTCTGGTAAGGTCGTTATGCCAGGGTTAGTGGACTGTCATACACATCTCGTACATGGAGGAACCCGTGAAGAAGAGTTTAATATGCGGCTCAATGGTTCTACCTATATGGAAATTATGAATACGGGTGGTGGCATTCACGCTACAACAAAGCGTACACGAGAAACTAGCTTTGATGAGTTGTATGAAAAAACAAGGAAGCACTTAGATATATTTTTAAAGCATGGAGTCACAACCGTTGAAGCCAAATCAGGCTATGGATTGGATTGGGAGACGGAAAAGAAGCAGCTTGAAGTAGCGAAAAAGTTGCAAGCAACGCATGATATGGATGTTATTAGTACTTTTATGGGTGCACATGCAGTACCTCGCGACTATAAAGGGCGTGAGGATGAGTTTGTGGATGTTTTGATTCATGAAATGCTACCAAAAGTTGCAGAGTTAGAACTGGCTGAATTTAATGATGTATTTTGTGAAAAAGGTGTCTTTACACCAGAACAATCTGAGCGTATTTTAGAGGCTGGGAAAGCCCTTGGATTAACACCGAAAATACATGCCGATGAAATTGAGCCTTATAAAGGTGCTGAACTTGCTGCAGAAGTGGGAGCCATTTCGGCAGAGCATTTGTTAGTAGCCTCTGATGAAGGTATTCAAAAAATGGCTGAAGCGGGTACAATTGCTGTCTTGCTGCCAGGAACTGCATTCTTTTTACGTGCTCCGTTCGCAAGAGGCCGTCTAATGATTGATGAAGGGGTACCTGTAGCCATTTCAACGGACTTTAATCCAGGATCATCTCCGACTATGAGTCTACCATTTATAATGAATTTAGCTTGCATGCATATGGGAATGACACTAGAGGAGGTACTAACGGCAACAACAATTAATGCTGCGTATGCAGTGAATCGAGGCGAACAAATAGGTTCCCTTGAAGTGGATAAAAAAGCGGATGTTATTATTTTAGATGTTGCTAATTATAAGCAATTACAATACTTCTATGGCATGAACCATACAAATACAGTTATTAAAAATGGGCAAGTTGTTGTACAAAATGGAATTTTGCTGAAAGAACAATAAAGTAAATGGGCATAAATAAGGCATAAAAGCTTTATTTATGCTTTTTTATTTTGATTAAAAAAATCTGATGATAATAGCTCTTTGAGGTACTAAATAAATAGGTTGCATTTTTTTCGGTAGGGGTTTATAATTCAATTAAATAGTAATTCATTGATTACAAATTACTGAAACCTTGTAATGATTAAAGGGGTTATATGATGTCAAAATTTCGGACGGAAGAAGAAATGCTAGCGCATTATGATTCTTCAAAATATAAAACACCTGATGGATACACAGCAGATATCGCAATTTTTACGATTACTTCGGAGAAAACAGAAGAAAAGGCACCGCCGAACATGACACTTAAAATTATGTTAATTAAGCGTGCTGCTAAAGATGCTGATGGAAATGCCAATATTGAAGGTGGAAAATGGGCGCTTCCGGGTGGGTTTGTAGATGCTCATCAAAAGGAATCAGCCTATATTGCAGCAAAAAGAGAGTTAAAAGAAGAGACGAATGTAGAAGGGTTACATGTTCAGCACTTTGGTGTTTACGATGATATCAACCGAGATCCTCGTGGCTGGATGATTTCAAATGCTTTTTATGCGATTGTTCCTGAGGAGCATATGGAACAGCGACAAGCAAATGATGATGCAGATGATGTAGAGTTATTTGATATTGAAAATGTATTTACACTTCAACTAGCCTTTGATCATCGTAAAATCATTGCAGATGCACTCGAATTTATTAAAAAAGACATGGTGCAAACAACCGTTGCTAAAAATTTTTTACCACAAGAGTTTACCTTATCAGAATTACAACGGGTACTACTGACAGTTGAAGACGATCCACGAATCGCTAATGATTCTGTATTTTTTACAAAAGCACCTAAACTACCTTTTATCGAAAAAGTAGTGGATGTGGAAGGAAAACCGAAGAAAACAAAGCGTAATTCGTTTAGGCCATCACAGCTGTATACTTTTAATGATTTTGAAGTAGTGGAATCGATTTATCATTAGGAAAGATTCGTCTTTCCTGATAACTTTAAAAACAGTAATTTGTAATTTAAGTATTACTAATTAAAAATTGGAGTGATAAAACGATGAAAAAGAGAGCATTAATTAATATTGATTACACTGTTGATTTTGTTGCAACTGATGGAGCTCTAACTTGTGGGGAGCCGGGACAACAGCTTGAGCAGGCGATTGTTAATTTAACAAGTGAATTTATCTCAAATAATGAGTTCACAGTATTCGCTATAGATGTTCATGAGCAAGAAGATGTTTATCATCCTGAAACAAAGCTATTTCCTCCACATAATATTCGTCATACCAAAGGGCGAGATTTATACGGGGCTTTAAAAACATTGTACGAAGGTAAGCAAGAATTGGAACATGTCTATTATATAGATAAAACTCGTTACTCGGCCTTTGCAGGGACAGATTTGGAGTTGAAATTGCGTGAAAGAGGAATTACAGAGCTTCATTTAATTGGTGTTTGTACAGACATCTGTGTTCTTCATACGGCTGTAGATGCTTATAATAAAGGGTTCGATCTTGTCATTCATAAAAACGCTGTCGCATCCTTTAATCAAACAGGACATGAGTGGGCTTTAAGTCATTTTGAGCATACACTTGGTGCCTCTGTTATTTGATAGTAAAGAATGGAGGGAAATGACGTGAAATACGCAGATGATAGTTTCATGTTACACACCGATTTATACCAAATAAATATGGTTCAGACCTATTGGAAGGACGCGGTTCATCAACGAAAGGCTGTTTTTGAGCTGTATTTTAGAAAACTTCCATTTGGCAATGGTTATGCGATATTCGCTGGCTTAAAAAAAGTAATGGAGTTTATTAATAACTTTGGTTTTTCTCAAAGTGATATTGAATATTTGCGTGAAGAAGGGAACTATCCAGAGGAATTTCTCCACTATCTCCAGAATCTAAAGTTTACAGGAACTATAAGGGGGATGAGAGAAGGAGAGTTGGTTTTTGCCAATGAACCTATTTTGCGAATCGAGGCACCATTGGCTGAAGCGCAATTAATAGAAACCCCCTTGCTAAATATTGTTAATTTCCAAACGCTAATCGCGACGAAAGCTTCGCGTATTAAAGAAGTGACGGGTGAGGATGTTGTGATGGAGTTTGGAACCCGTCGTGCTCACGAATTCGATGCGGCAATTTGGGGAACTCGTGCTGCTTATATCGGTGGCTTTTCTGCAACAAGTAATGTGCGTGCAGGTAAATTATTTGGTATTCCAGTTTCAGGAACACATGCGCATGCTATGATTCAAACCTATAGAGATGAATATACTGCGTTTAAAAAATATGCAGCTGCACATAAAGACTGTGTATTCTTAGTAGATACTTATGATACGTTACGGTCAGGTGTTCCGAATGCCATCAAAGTAGCGAAGGAATTGGGAGATCAAATTAATTTTATTGGTATCCGTTTAGACAGTGGTGATTTAGCCTATTTATCAAAGGTAGCAAGAAAAATGCTAGATGATGCAGGCTTTAAGGAAACAAAAATTATAGCATCCAATGATTTAGACGAATATACTATTATGCATTTAAAATCTCAAGGGGCGAAAATTGATGCTTGGGGAATCGGCACGAAGCTAATTACAGCCTACGATCAAGCTGCTTTAGGTGGAGTATACAAGTTAGTCTCTATTGAAAATGAAAATGGGGAAATGGTTGATACTATAAAAATCTCTGCGAATCCAGAAAAGGTGACGACTCCTGGGCGCAAACGAGTCTATCGTATTGTTAATAATGAGAATGGTCATGCTGAAGGTGACTATATTGCCCTTGATGAGGAAAATATTCAGCAAACAGAACGATTAAAGATGTTCCACCCTGTTCATACGTATATAACTAAGTTTGTGACGAATTTTACAGCGATCGAGTTACATGAAAGCATTGTAGAAAATGGGAAAGTAGTATTTGAGGAACCTACAATTCAAGAGACACAAGCATATGCAAAGAAAAATTTAAAATTATTATGGTGTGAGTACAAACGAACGATGAACCCGGAAGAGTACCCAGTTGATTTGAGTCAGGCTTGCTGGGATCACAAGAGAGCTATTATTCATGATATTAAAGAAAAAATTTCGAAGAAGATGGATACTAGATAAAAAATGACAGGAGGAAGATACGATGGCGAGAATAGGTATTTATGGTTCATCCTTTGATCCTATCACCAATGTTCATCTTTGGACTGCTAGCACGGTTGCACACCGTTGTAAATTAGATAAGGTCATATTTTTACCCTGTTCAAATAAGCGAAAAGATAAAACTATAAAAACAGAAGATAAGCATCGGTGGAATATGCTACATTTAGCAATTGCTAAGGATGATCGTTTTATAGCAGATTCCTATGAGATGGATCAAGAGGGATGGAATATTTACACGTATGACACGATGAAATACTTTAGGGAAAAACATCCAGAAGATGAAATCCACTTTATTATGGGCGCAGATTTATTAGTAGACATTGGAGCAGGACTATGGAAAAAGGGAGACGCATTAGTTACCGAAAATAAATTCATAGTTATGGCGAGGCATGGGGTTGATATGCTATCAACAATTAGCCGATCCCCGATTTTAAGAAATAATGATGATGGGAGATTTCATCTTATTGATAAGGGCTTAGCCATGGAAATTAGCTCTACCTATATTCGGGAAGAATTTGCGATGGGTGGAGAGCCAAGATATCTTTTGCCCAATGCTTGTTATGACTATATTAAAGAACATCATCTATATAAGAAATAAAAGTGTGGTTGCATGCCACACTTATTTTAATTTTGAAAAGATGGTGACTTTTACTATTTCTAGCCATTCGTAAGCTATAATAGAAATAGCAATGGTGACGGCTTTTTTGCTGTCAAAAATTTTAATGATTAATGTTAGAAAGGAATTCATGAATGTGCAGCTTACATTAACATTTCTTATTTTAGGTGCAACAATTTTCGCATTTGTGACCAATAAAATACGAGCAGATCTTGTAGCAATTGTGTCACTTTTAGCATTTGTTATTACAGATATTCTAACGCCCACAGAGGCATTAGCTGGATTTTCAAACTCTGTAGTTTTAATGATTGCAGGGCTTTTCGTCGTGGGTGCAGGAATATTACGCACAGGTCTTGCGGGAATGGCAGGACAGTTATTACTTAAATGGTCGGGCAATAGTGAGTTGAAACTATTTGTATTACTACTCATCATTGTTGGATCTGTCGGTGCATTTATGAGCAATACAGGTACTGTCGCATTAATGATGCCAATAGTTGTAAGTATAGCGATTAGTATGAAGGTCAGCCCTTCTAAATTTTTATTGCCACTCTCATACGTAGCTAGTCTATCGGGTCTTATGACGTTGATTGCGTCCCCAACCAATTTAATTGTCAGTCAGTTATTGGTAGATAGAGGATATAGCAAACTTGGATTTTTTGAGATAACTCCAATTGGTATAGTGGGTATGATTGCAGGAATTGCTTATCTAGTACTTGTGCGCAATATTCTGTTACCGAAAGATCAACATCGTACGCAAACAAATGAGGGCTATAAGCTTTCACCCAAGAAAATCATAAAGCAATATGATTTAAATAATCGACTATTCAAAATTTCTGTTCCAGAAGAATCACCTATTATTGAAACGTCGTTAGCAGAGTTAAAGCTACCAGCCAAGTACACGCTCTGTATGATGAAAATTCATCGCAAGTCACAAGAAGGTATCAATTTACTACCTATGACGTATCAAGAAATGGCTGGTCCCACAAGTGTGATTCATGCAAAGGACGAGCTGTATGTTCAAGGGGAAGAAGCGGATATTCGTCACTTTGTTGAGGATTATCACCTCGAGATGCAAGGATTAGTAGAAGGGGAAGCTGATGAATTGGTTTCGAAGCACCTCGGTATTGCAGAGGTATTGCTTACGCCAAATTCAAGCTTTATCAATGAAACAGTTAGTTCGTTAGGGTTTAGAGAAAAATACAATCTAAATATAATTGGTATTAATCGTAAGGGTGGTTATAAACTCCAAGACATGGTTTCGCATAAGTTGAAATTTGGAGACGCTATTTTAGTGCAAGGAGCTTGGGATGAAATTCTTTTATTAGCGAGAGAGACCCAAGATGTTGTGGTTGTGGGTCAGCCAAAAGAACACGCGAGTGTAGCAGCGGCAACAGGAAAAGCTGGTATTGCGGGGATTATTATGCTGTTTATGATTATGTTAATGGCATTTGAAATTTTCCCTGCTGTTATTTCTGTTATGATTGGTGCCGTTTTAATGATATTAACTGGTTGCTTACGGAACATGGAAGATGCGTATAGCAATATGAATTTTGAAAGTATAGTGCTAGTGGCCGCTATGCTACCAATGGCGACAGCGTTAGAAAAAACAGGAGGCATGGCTATATTATCTGACGGGATTATTAAAGTTCTTGGTGACTATGGTCCCTATGGTGTCCTCATAGGTGTTTATATTTTGACAGCTGTCTTTGGACAATTTATTAGTAATACGGCGACGGCTGTATTGTTTGCACCAATAGCTATGAGTGCTGCAATAGCAATGGAGGTTAATCCTACAACATTTATGATTGCAGTAGCAGTAGCCGCGAGTATGGCGTTTGCCACACCAATTGCATCCCCAACTAATGCGCTGGTAATGACAGCTGGGGGCTATAAATTTATGGACTTTGTAAGAATAGGGATACCGTTACAAATTGTTATGTTTATTGTCATGATGATAACTATCCCATTCTTTTTCCCATTATAAAATTCAGTTTAAGACTATAGATAAACTCAAACTTTTGAGTTTATCTATAGTCTTTTTTGAAATCAAGTAAAGTCGTTGACTCCATTTAGGAGTGTAGTGCCCCTCATTCCAGTTCACCTTTATATAAAAAACTGCATCTACATACTGAAAGATCGGTTTAATATCGATTTTTTTCCTGCTATCAAAAAAAATCTATTAATTTTTTCTTGTAAGATATGATAAAATTATATTTTAATTAGTGGTATAACATAAACCTTAAGGGTGAAAATATTATTTGTAGTCAAAGGTTTATTTTGATTATTAATATAGGAAGTAATTCTATGTCGAGAAAAAAAGTTAAACTTTTTTTGAAAAAGTGTTGACCTTTTAAAAATAAGGGTGTAGTATTATACAAGTCGCCACGGTGACACGCTAAAACAAAGCAAAACATGAACCTTGAAAACTGAACAAGCAAAACGTAATCAATAAAGTTTTAAGTAACTAGCTTAGCTAGTGAACAAAACAAAATTTTGGACATCAAAATTGATGCCAGCAAAACAATTTGAGCTAATCAAATTTCTTTTATGGAGAGTTTGATCCTGGCTCAGGACGAACGCTGGCGGCGTGCCTAATACATGCAAGTCGAGCGAACAGAGAAGGAGCTTGCTCCTTCGACGTTAGCGGCGGACGGGTGAGTAACACGTGGGCAACCTACCTTATAGTTTGGGATAACTCCGGGAAACCGGGGCTAATACCGAATAATCTGTTTCACCTCATGGTGAAACACTGAAAGACGGTTTCGGCTGTCGCTATAGGATGGGCCCGCGGCGCATTAGCTAGTTGGTGAGGTAACGGCTCACCAAGGCGACGATGCGTAGCCGACCTGAGAGGGTGATCGGCCACACTGGGACTGAGACACGGCCCAGACTCCTACGGGAGGCAGCAGTAGGGAATCTTCCACAATGGGCGAAAGCCTGATGGAGCAACGCCGCGTGAGTGAAGAAGGATTTCGGTTCGTAAAACTCTGTTGTAAGGGAAGAACAAGTACAGTAGTAACTGGCTGTACCTTGACGGTACCTTATTAGAAAGCCACGGCTAACTACGTGCCAGCAGCCGCGGTAATACGTAGGTGGCAAGCGTTGTCCGGAATTATTGGGCGTAAAGCGCGCGCAGGTGGTTTCTTAAGTCTGATGTGAAAGCCCACGGCTCAACCGTGGAGGGTCATTGGAAACTGGGAGACTTGAGTGCAGAAGAGGATAGTGGAATTCCAAGTGTAGCGGTGAAATGCGTAGAGATTTGGAGGAACACCAGTGGCGAAGGCGACTATCTGGTCTGTAACTGACACTGAGGCGCGAAAGCGTGGGGAGCAAACAGGATTAGATACCCTGGTAGTCCACGCCGTAAACGATGAGTGCTAAGTGTTAGGGGGTTTCCGCCCCTTAGTGCTGCAGCTAACGCATTAAGCACTCCGCCTGGGGAGTACGGTCGCAAGACTGAAACTCAAAGGAATTGACGGGGGCCCGCACAAGCGGTGGAGCATGTGGTTTAATTCGAAGCAACGCGAAGAACCTTACCAGGTCTTGACATCCCGTTGACCACTGTAGAGATATAGTTTCCCCTTCGGGGGCAACGGTGACAGGTGGTGCATGGTTGTCGTCAGCTCGTGTCGTGAGATGTTGGGTTAAGTCCCGCAACGAGCGCAACCCTTGATCTTAGTTGCCATCATTTAGTTGGGCACTCTAAGGTGACTGCCGGTGACAAACCGGAGGAAGGTGGGGATGACGTCAAATCATCATGCCCCTTATGACCTGGGCTACACACGTGCTACAATGGACGATACAAACGGTTGCCAACTCGCGAGAGGGAGCTAATCCGATAAAGTCGTTCTCAGTTCGGATTGTAGGCTGCAACTCGCCTACATGAAGCCGGAATCGCTAGTAATCGCGGATCAGCATGCCGCGGTGAATACGTTCCCGGGCCTTGTACACACCGCCCGTCACACCACGAGAGTTTGTAACACCCGAAGTCGGTGAGGTAACCTTTTGGAGCCAGCCGCCGAAGGTGGGATAGATGATTGGGGTGAAGTCGTAACAAGGTAGCCGTATCGGAAGGTGCGGCTGGATCACCTCCTTTCTAAGGATATTTTCGGAATACAAACCTTGGGTTTGTAAGATTACGTTTTGCGTTCAGTTTTGAAGGTTCATTCTTCTGAATGAAATACTTCAAAACTTGTTCTTTGAAAACTGGATAAAACGACATTGAAATAGTAACAAACACATTTATTTTTTTAAGTTTTTTATAGGCTTAATAACATTAAAAGGTTTCAAGACACGAGCAGTTAAATGCGATGTGTATTGGAAGCTGATAGGTTAAGTTATTAAGGGCGCACGGCGAATGCCTTGGCACTAGGAGCCGAAGAAGGACGGCACTAACACCGATATGCTTCGGGGAGCTGTAAGTGAGCTTTGATCCGGAGATTTCCGAATGGGGGAACCCACTACGTTTAATCGCGTAGTATCTTGACGTGAATACATAGCGTCTTGAAGGCAGACCCAGGGAACTGAAACATCTAAGTACCTGGAGGAAGAGAAAGAAAAATCGATTCCCTGAGTAGCGGCGAGCGAAACGGGAAGAGCCCAAACCAAGAGGCTTGCCTCTTGGGGTTGTAGGACACTCAATACGGAGTTACAAAAGAGCGAGTTAGATGAAGCGACTTGGAAAGGTCCGCCAGAGCAGGTAAAAGCCCTGTAGTCGAAAGTTCGTTCCCTCCTGAGTGGATCCTGAGTACGGCGGAACACGTGAAATTCCGTCGGAATCCGGGAGGACCATCTCCCAAGGCTAAATACTACCTAGTGACCGATAGTGAACCAGTACCGTGAGGGAAAGGTGAAAAGCACCCCGGAAGGGGAGTGAAAGAGATCCTGAAACCGTGTGCCTACAAGTAGTTAGAGCCCGTTAATGGGTGATAGCGTGCCTTTTGTAGAATGAACCGGCGAGTTACGATTACGTGCGAGGTTAAGCTTTAGAAGGCGGAGCCGCAGCGAAAGCGAGTCTGAATAGGGCGAAATAGTACGTGGTCGTAGACCCGAAACCAGGTGATCTACCCATGTCCAGGGTGAAGGTAAGGTAACACTTACTGGAGGCCCGAACCCACGCACGTTGAAAAGTGCGGGGATGAGGTGTGGGTAGCGGAGAAATTCCAATCGAACTTGGAGATAGCTGGTTCTCTCCGAAATAGCTTTAGGGCTAGCCTCGTGATGAGAATACTGGAGGTAGAGCACTGTTTGGACTAGGGGGCCATCCCGGTTTACCGAATTCAGACAAACTCCGAATGCCAGATATTTATACACGGGAGTCAGACTGCGAGTGATAAGATCCGTAGTCAAAAGGGAAACAGCCCAGACCACCAGCTAAGGTCCCAAAGTAATCGTTAAGTGGAAAAGGATGTGGCGTTGCACAGACAACCAGGATGTTGGCTTAGAAGCAGCCATCATTTAAAGAGTGCGTAATAGCTCACTGGTCGAGTGACGCTGCGCCGAAAATGTATCGGGGCTAAACGATTCACCGAAGCTGTGGATTGACATCTACGATGTCAGTGGTAGGAGAGCGTTCTAAGTGCGTTGAAGTCAGACCGGAAGGACTGGTGGAGCGCTTAGAAGTGAGAATGCCGGTATGAGTAGCGAAAGACGGGTGAGAATCCCGTCCACCGTATGACTAAGGTTTCCTGAGGAAGGCTCGTCCGCTCAGGGTTAGTCGGGACCTAAGCCGAGGCCGATAGGCGTAGGCGATGGACAACAGGTTGATATTCCTGTACCACCTCCTCACCGTTTGAGAAATGGGGGGACGCAGTAGGATAGGGCAAGCGCGCTGTTGGTTATGCGCGTCCAAGCAGTAAGGCGTGTGTGTAGGCAAATCCGCACACTGTAACGTTGAGCTGTGATGGCGAGTCCGTATGGACGAAGTTCCTGATTTCACACTGCCAAGAAAAGCCTCTATCGAGGTGAGAGGTGCCCGTACCGCAAACCGACACAGGTAGTCGAGGAGAGAATCCTAAGGTGTGCGAGAGAACTCTCGTTAAGGAACTCGGCAAAATGACCCCGTAACTTCGGGAGAAGGGGTGCTCTTGAGCGTGCAAGCGCATGAGAGCCGCAGTGAATAGGCCCAGGCGACTGTTTAGCAAAAACACAGGTCTCTGCAAAACCGTAAGGTGACGTATAGGGGCTGACGCCTGCCCGGTGCTGGAAGGTTAAGAGGAGTGGTTAGCGCAAGCGAAGCTGCGAATTGAAGCCCCAGTAAACGGCGGCCGTAACTATAACGGTCCTAAGGTAGCGAAATTCCTTGTCGGGTAAGTTCCGACCCGCACGAAAGGCGTAACGATCTGGGCACTGTCTCAACGAGAGACTCGGTGAAATTATAGTACCTGTGAAGATGCAGGTTACCCGCGACAGGACGGAAAGACCCCGTGGAGCTTTACTGTAGCCTGATATTGAATTTTGGTACAACTTGTACAGGATAGGTAGGAGCCAGAGATCTCGGAGCGCCAGCTTCGAAGGAGGCGTCGGTGGGATACTACCCTGGTTGTATTGAAATTCTAACCCATGCCCCTTAGCGGGGCAGGAGACAGTGTCAGGCGGACAGTTTGACTGGGGCGGTCGCCTCCTAAAAGGTAACGGAGGCGCCCAAAGGTTCCCTCAGAATGGTTGGAAATCATTCGTAGAGTGTAAAGGCACAAGGGAGCTTGACTGCGAGACCTACAAGTCGAGCAGGGTCGAAAGACGGGCTTAGTGATCCGGTGGTTCCGCATGGAAGGGCCATCGCTCAACGGATAAAAGCTACCCCGGGGATAACAGGCTTATCTCCCCCAAGAGTCCACATCGACGGGGAGGTTTGGCACCTCGATGTCGGCTCATCGCATCCTGGGGCTGTAGTCGGTCCCAAGGGTTGGGCTGTTCGCCCATTAAAGCGGTACGCGAGCTGGGTTCAGAACGTCGTGAGACAGTTCGGTCCCTATCCGTCGTGGGCGTAGGAAATTTGAGAGGAGCTGTCCTTAGTACGAGAGGACCGGGATGGACACACCGCTGGTGTACCAGTTGTCTTGCCAAAGGCATCGCTGGGTAGCTATGTGTGGACGGGATAAGTGCTGAAAGCATCTAAGCATGAAGCCCCCCTCAAGATGAGATTTCCCATTACGCAAGTAAGTAAGATCCCTCAAAGACGATGAGGTAGATAGGTTCGAGGTGGAAGTGTGGTGACACATGGAGCTGACGAATACTAATCGATCGAGGACTTAACCAAAAAAGTTTGAAACCTTCAATGAACCGTTTATCCAGTTTTGAAAGAATAAGCTTTCAATTGAATAAGTGAAGTGATGATGGCAAAGAGGTCACACCCGTTCCCATACCGAACACGGAAGTTAAGCTCTTTAGCGCCGATGGTAGTTGGGGGCTTCCCCCTGTGAGAGTAGGACGTCGCTTCGCTTATTTTTTATGGAGGATTAGCTCAGTTGGGAGAGCACCTGCCTTACAAGCAGGGGGTCGGCGGTTCGAGCCCGTCATCCTCCACCATTTTGGTCCCGTGGTGTAGCGGTTAACATGCCTGCCTGTCACGCAGGAGATCGCCGGTTCGATCCCGGTCGGGACCGTTATTTTTTTATTGCCGGTGTAGCTCAGTTGGTAGAGCAACTGACTTGTAATCAGTAGGTCGTGGGTTCGACTCCTATCGCCGGCACCATTATTCCCTTGGAGGGGTAGCGAAGTGGCTAAACGCGGCGGACTGTAAATCCGCTCCTTAGGGTTCGGCGGTTCGAATCCGTCCCCCTCCACCATTTTAGGGGCATAGTTCAACGGTAGAATAGAGGTCTCCAAAACCTTTGGTGTGGGTTCGATTCCTACTGCCCCTGCCAGGTATTGAGGTACTCGTTCATATATGGCTGTTATTATATAGTGGCGGTTGTGGCGAAGTGGTTAACGCATCGGATTGTGGTTCCGACATTCGTGGGTTCGATTCCCATCAGTCGCCCCATTTTAAAATTGGGGTATAGCCAAGCGGTAAGGCAACGGATTTTGATTCCGTCATGCCTAGGTTCGAATCCTAGTACCCCAGCCATTTTTTATTTTACGAGCCATTAGCTCAGTTGGTAGAGCATCTGACTTTTAATCAGAGGGTCGAAGGTTCGAGTCCTTCATGGCTCATCATTTTTTATTAATTTTGCGCCCGTAGCTCAATTGGATAGAGCGTCTGACTACGGATCAGAAGGTTATGGGTTCGACTCCTGTCGGGCGCGCCAATTTATTCATGTTTTCGGAATGTAGCTCAGCTTGGTAGAGCACTTGGTTTGGGACCAAGGGGTCGTAGGTTCGAATCCTGTCATTCCGATCATCTATAAATGGGGCCTTAGCTCAGCTGGGAGAGCGCCTGCCTTGCACGCAGGAGGTCAGCGGTTCGATCCCGCTAGGCTCCACCATTTTAATATTTTTGGAGGTATACCCAAGTCTGGCTGAAGGGATCGGTCTTGAAAACCGACAGGCGGGTAACACCGCGCGGGGGTTCGAATCCCTCTACCTCCTCCATTTCGGGTCAGTAGCTCAGTTGGTAGAGCATTAGATTGAAGCTCTAAGTGTCGGCGGTTCGATTCCGTCCTGACCCACCATTATTTGCGGGTGTAGTTTAATGGTAAAACCTCAGCCTTCCAAGCTGATGTCGTGAGTTCGATTCTCATCACCCGCTCCAAAATGGGCCTATAGCTCAGCTGGTTAGAGCGCACGCCTGATAAGCGTGAGGTCGATGGTTCGAGTCCATTTAGGCCCATCATTATTCCGAAGTAGCTCAGTTGGTAGTAGCACCTGACTGTTAATCAGGTTGTCGCAGGTTCGAGTCCTGCCTTCGGAGCCACGGCCCGTTGGTCAAGTGGTTAAGACACCGCCCTTTCACGGCGGTAACACGGGTTCGAATCCCGTACGGGTCATCAAGCATGTAGCACAGTTGTGTGCTACATGCTTTTTTTATCTTTGCATAAACAGGTATCAAAGCTATAAATCCTTTGACAAGGTTTTGTAGCTTTTTAATGTTAGGTCTAAACATTTCCTTCTACCAAATGCTCATAATCCCTCTCTTTTTATAGGCTCGTTTAAAGGAGTACTATAATTCAATTACTACTTGGAACGATGCTTTATAGTAAATTTGAACAAACTATTTCATATATGCAATATGTATGTTTTTTCACTAGCTATTTTCATGGTGCTTATTGCCTCGTTCCTCTAATATGAGGATAAGTGGAGGAATCGATATGAATATACAGGAGATACAATGTTTTTTAAATCAATACCAGCTGGAACAAAATGAATCCAAACTTTGGTTAGAAAATAGATTACAACTGATTAAAAGTGCAGGGGAATATAAGCCTACAACAGAGGAGCTAGTTTTTGGCGCACGAGTTGCATGGCGTAATAGCAATAAATGTATTGGACGGTTGTTTTGGCAATCATTGCATGTAGTAGATGCACGAGAAGTTTTAGATGAACAGGGCATTTTTCAAAAGTTACTAGAGCATATTGAGTATGCCACTAATCATGGGAAAATTCGTCCAACTATAACAGTGTTTGCAACTGACAGAGTACGGATTTGGAATCATCAGCTAATTCGTTATGCAGGCTACGAAACAGAAGAAGGCATTATTGGAGATGCACATTCCATCATTTTTACAAAAGTATGTGAATCGATGGGCTGGAAAGGCGAGCGTACGCCGTTTGATGTATTACCACTTGTCATACAGGTAGATGGACATGCTCCCCAACTATTTACGATTCCTACCGAGTATATTTTAGAGGTTCCAATACGTCATCCGGAATCGGAAGCTGTAGAGAAATTAGAATTGAAATGGTATGCTGTTCCTATTATTTCGAGTATGCGTTTTCAAATGGCTGGCATTGATTTTCAAGCAGCTCCATTTAATGGCTGGTATATGGGGACTGAAATTGGGGCACGCAATTTAGCCGATCATGAGCGTTATAATATGCTCCCAGCTATTGCGGATATATTTAATCTGGATACAACCAAACAAGCTTCTCTTTGGCGTGACCGAGCATTAGTGGAGCTCAATATAGCTGTCCTTCATTCTTTTAAAGAGAATGGTGTGAGCATTGTAGATCATCATACTGCTGCTCAGCAGTTTAAATTATTTGAGGAAGCTGAGGAATCAGCAGGGCGAGAAGTTACGGGTAACTGGACATGGTTAATCCCACCACTTTCCCCTGCGACCACTCATATATTCCATAAGCCTTATGTAAATACCTACCATACGCCCAATTATTTTTATCAGAAACCATGTTATTAACTTTAAAGGAGTTGTTCATAAACGAACAGCTCCTAAGTACCTTTTTAGGAGAGAGGCAATTCAAGATGTTGAACCAAAATATTTCGAATATCCCTTGGCAACAATTGACGACACCTTATGGCAGAGGAACAGACATTCCTCGCCTAATTGAACAGGAACAATATCAAGAGCTGACTGAACTAATCGAACATCAAGGAACACTTTGGCAGGTGACGCCATGGGTTTTGCTTATTCTTTTAAAAAAGCTTTCAAGTAAAAATGTGAAGGAAGTCTCCTTAGCAGAAATAGAGCTTTATTTAGCTGTGGCTCATGCAATAACTGAGGATTATCAAGATTCAACACATAACGTTTCAACGATGCAAGAGCTTTTGGATACGAAATATTTATGGGTGGAAAATGAAGAGGATGATGAGCTGGAATGGGAGGAAGATACACCTAGAGGCTATGAACCAGAAGCTTTTTTAGGCTATTATTATTTTAGTTTTTTACTCCTTCAAGAGGCAATCCCTGTTTTTACTGCTATTAAGGCACATACCAAGAGCACAACAGAGGAACTTGAGGAACTGCTAGCCTTACTAAAACATCAAAAAAAGAAATGGATATAGACAAAAAGCAGATGGGGTCAGATCACTTCCCCAACTGCTTAAATTTAATGGACATATTCATCTTTAGAGGCTCGCATGGAACATAAGAAGAGTGTCATAGCAACAACAACAAAGAGCCAGCCGGCAATATTCCAACCACCAAATAAATCATGGAGGTATCCGAAAAGAATCGGCCCAATGGCAGCGAATAAATAGCCCAATGATTGTGCAAACCCTGATAGATCAGCGGCTTCAAATGCTGTACGTGTGCGAAGTGTAAAGAACATCATTGCTAATGCGAATGAAGCTCCACCTGCTAAACCTAGAAGGATCATCCATAATATCCCCAACGTTGTCCATTCCATTACAACGCCGACAAATCCTACTAAATAGAACGATGTAAACATAAGGACAAGTGGTCTTTGTGAAGTCATTTTACCAGCAATAATGGGGACAGCCAATGCCATGGGGACTTGTGAGAATTGCATAATGGAAAACATCCAACCAGCTTTATCAGGAGCCAATCCCTGCGCAATATAAATTTCAGGAATCCAAGCTGCTGTCGTATAAAATAATAAAGATTGTAAGCCCATTGCACCTGTTACTGCCCATGTAACAGGTGATTTCCAAAGGGGTTTACCTGTTTTTTTGGCCGTAGTAGCTGGTTCTGGCTTATTCAATTTCAATTGAGGTATCCAAATTAAAATCGTTAATACGACTAATATAAGCGCCACAGCCAATGCTCCCTGCCAACCTAGTGAAGAATTAGCTATTGGATAACTAATACCTGCTCCAAGTCCAGCCGTTAAGTTCATCGACATAGTAAAAAATGCCATTAGTAACCCTACATGGTATGGAAATTTTAATTTTAATAAACCTGGAATCAACACATTTCCAAATGATATGGCTACGCCAATGAGCACTGTGCCAAATACAAGTAACCCTGTTGTACCGAGGGAGCGTAGTACAATTCCTAAGGCCAATAAAATCGTGGATAAAAATAAGGTTAGCTCAAGCCCAAGTTTTCGTGCTACAACTGGTGCGAATGGTGATATAGTGGCAAAAGCAAGCAATGGAATAGTTGTCAAAAAACCGGCTAGAACATTGGAAATACCAAGATCGTCACGGATAAAGGATACAATTGGACCCACAACAGTTAGTGGCATTCGTAATGTAGACGCTATAAATATTATTCCAAAAACTAATAATAAGGTTGTTCCCTTCCAGCTAATTTTTCTATTCGTGTAGCTGGCGGAATGATCATGTAAAGTCAAAATTATTCCCCCCGTTATTACCATTCTAATTGAACTACTATAACACTTTATTACACTATTAAAAATAGTGGAAAATTCACAAAATACAAAACATTAATGGTTATATTGAAATGTCTTAGGTCTTATGTTAGTATAGTAAATATCATAAATTTAATAATTATATGCCTCATGTTTGTAATGAGGTAGAGGTCGCGATATTTATAAGTAAGCTTATTGAAATGACAAGCATTGAAGAGATTAGCTGAAAGGAAATATTGCCGAAGTGTGAGGGGACTTGAAAACCTCATGCTGGGGCTGTCTCCGAAAGGAACAGAACTGTCACGTTTGTACAACGTGTTGAGCTATCGTTTAGGAAAAACTGAGGATTAACTTAGCCATCACATTGTTCATGTGATGGCATTTTTTTGCCTCATAAATAGGAAGGAAGCTATATCGTGAGTGAAATAAAAGTAAATCAGCTCGGCCATAATGCACCGAAGCTGAAAAAAGAATTAAAAAGCCGTCATATCACAATGATTTCTTTAGGCGGTACAATTGGTACAGGGCTATTTTTAGCCAGTGGTGGTGCCATTGCACAAGCAGGACCGGGAGGCGCATTGCTTGCCTATGCCTTAATCGGTATTATGGTATATTTTTTAATGACAAGTTTAGGGGAAATGGCTGCCTATATGCCATCCTCGGGTTCTTTTAGTACGTATGCGACAAAATTTGTAGATCCCGCTCTAGGCTTTGCACTAGGCTGGAACTATTGGTATAACTGGGCAATTACGATTGCAGCCGAAATTGCGGCAGTGTCATTAATTATGAAATATTGGTTCCCAGATAGCTCATCAGCACTTTGGACAGTATTATTTATTGTAATTGTACTGACATTTAATTTATTGTCTGTAAAGAGCTATGGTGAAAGTGAATATTGGTTTGCGATGATTAAAGTGGCTACGGTCATTGTATTTATTATTATTAGCATATTAATGATTTTTGGTATTTTAGGTGGACAGGCACCTGTAGGTTTTACAAATTTCTTTATTAGTGATGGACCATTCCATGGTGGCTTCCTTGCTACATTTGGTATTTTCCTTGCAGCAGGATTTTCATTCCAAGGAACAGAGCTACTTGGGGTAACAGCAGGGGAAACAGATGATCCTGGAAAAAATATACCGAAGGCAGTAAAATCGGTGTTTTGGCGTATTATTTTATTTTATATTTTAGCTATTGCTGCTATAGGGATGTTAATTCCATTCACAGATGAACGCTTATTATCGGAGGATATCGCTGTATCTCCATTTACTCTCGTGTTTGATCGTTTAGGTATTGCTTTTGCTGCCTCCTTAATGAATGCCATTATTTTAACGGCTATGCTATCAGCAGGTAATTCTGGACTGTATGCATCTTCACGTATGCTATGGCAATTAGCAGTGGATGGTCATGCTCCTAAATTCTTTGCAAAGCTAAGTCGTCGAGGTATTCCGATTTATGCATTGATCGCAACATTAGCTGTAGGCTGTGTAGCGTTTTTAGCATCATTCTTTGGTGATGGGGTTGTTTATATCTGGCTATTAAATGCCTCTGGGATGTCAGGTTTTATTGCTTGGCTAGGTATTGCATTTAGTCATTATCGTTTCCGTCGTGCTTTCGAGGCACAGGGCTTAGATCCAAAGCTATTACCGTATAAAGCAAAGCTATACCCATTCGGTCCACTATTCGCCTTTACTATTTGTATGATTGTTGTAATTGGACAGAATTACACAGCGTTTATCGGAGGTACAATCGATTGGTATGGTATCCTTGTTTCCTATATTGGTATTCCACTGTTCCTATTGCTATGGCTAGGGTACAAAATTAAACATAAAACAAAAATGCTTCCTCTTAAAGATTGTGATTTAAAAGTGGAAAATTAAATAGAAGAGCTGTTCTATAAACCGCTGTATAATGGTTGATGGAACAGCTTTTTTTATATAGAGACCTTTAAAATTATTACTAAATTAATATCATATATATGGTAGTATACTATAGATATGGAAGTGTGATTTTTGACTTTCTAGTAGAGAGAGGTGCATGAAAATGCAAAAACATATTTTACTAGTGGAAGATGATGAGGCTATTCGCGAAATGGTAGCGAATTTTTTATTATTGGAAGGCTTCGAAGTCACCACTGCCAATAATGGTGAAGAGGCATTGCAATATTGTTTAAATCAAACCTTTGATTTAGTCATCCTAGATATTATGATTCCTAAGCTTAATGGATTAGAAGTTTTAAAAGTCATTCGAGAACAGGCAGCACTTCCTATCATCATTATGTCCGCAAAGGATAGTGATGTAGATAAAGCGCTTGGCTTGGGATTAGGGGCAGACGATTATATTGCTAAGCCATTTTCTATGCTGGAATTCTCTGCTCGCGTAAAGGCCGTTATTAGAAGAGCTACAAAATACGCTGGCCAAACAGATCACAAACAAGATGTAGTAGTCATAGGCGATTTAAAGATAGATATTGTTAATTTTTCAATAAATAAAAGTGGACAAGAAGTGAAGCTAACATCAAAGGAATTTGCCATCTTAAAGCTATTTGTAACAAACCGTAACCGAGTTTTTACCAAAGAGCAAATTTATCAGCTAATATGGAAAGATGCATATTACGGTGATGAAAATATTATTAATGTACATATTCGAAGGCTACGCGAAAAAATTGAAGATGATCCATCCACCCCCCAGTATATTAAGACGCTGTGGGGAATTGGCTATAAGTTTGAAGGATAACAAATATGATAATCATTCTATTAATCATAATTGTGGTGCTTATAGGAATAGTTATTTTTCAATGGAAAACAAAAAAAGAACAAAATCAGACGATCCAATATATGAATGAAAAACTCCAAGGCATTGTTCAAGAAAAAAGTAACGAAAAGATTTTGGTAACTACAAGCAACTCACAAATTCAACAGTTACTTATTTCGATAAACGCTTGGCTGGACCATCACCAAAAAGTTCAGGCGACACATCGCAAAATGGAAGATTCCATGAAAAAAATGCTGGCGAATATTTCACATGATTTAAAAACGCCCTTAACGGTTGTGTTAGGCTATATTGAAATGCTTCAGCTTCAAGGCTCAGCTAGTGAAGGGGAACGTCAAAGACTATTAGCGGGCGTACATGCTAAAACACTAGAAGTATTAAAAATTATCCATACATTTTTCGATCTTGCCAAATTAGAGGCAGGGGACACAGATTATCCAATCACTAAAATCAATGTCTGTGAAATTAGCCGTAAAAATATATTATCATTTTACGATATGGTCACGTCGATGGGACTGAATATTACTATTACAATCCCTGAAACACCTATGTATGCCCTTGGCAATGAAGAAGCGTTAGATAGGGTTCTCAACAATCTTTTATCCAATGCTCTTGCCTATGGGGCGGATGGTAATGTAATTGGCTTAACCGTAAGAAATGATGAAACGACTATTTATATAGATGTATGGGATTGTGGTAAAGGAATCGATGAATACCATATTGATAGTGTTTTTGAGAGAATGTACACGCTAGAGGACTCTCGCAATAAATCCTTCCAGGGGAGTGGCTTAGGTTTAACGATTACAAAGCGATTAGTGGAAATGATGGACGGTTCCATCCAGTTATCAAGTATCCCCTATAAAAAGACCATTTTTACCATTGCATTAAAACGAATGATGTATTGAAATCACAGCTTGTGGAGCTTTTATTGTGCTTTACAGGCTTTTCTTATGCTCTTAAGAAATTTGTAAGAATCCAGTAATAAATTAGAGAGTTTCATTTTTTATAATGATAATAGCCACATTTGAGGGAGAGATTGACATGACATACATTGTGAAAACAAACCAGCTTACGAAAGTGTACGAAGGAAAAGAAGTGGTTTCTGCTGTCAATATGAACGTGAAGAAGGGAGAGATTTATGGCTTTTTAGGCCCTAACGGAGCGGGTAAAACGACAGTTATGAAGATGCTAACGAATCTGACGAAGCCAACAAGTGGAGATGTTGAAATATTTGGTGAGAGGTTGACCGATCGATCGTATGAACTATTAAAAAGAATGGGAACGATTATTGAATATCCTATTTTCTATGAAAAATTAACGGCTAGAGAAACGTTAGAACTACATTGCGAATATATGGGCTATTACAATAAGCAGGAAATTGCTCATGTCCTTAACCTTGTAAAATTGACAAATACAGAGGAGAAGAGGGTAAAAGATTTCTCATTAGGGATGAAACAGAGACTAGGTATTGCACGCGCTATTATTACAAAGCCAGAGCTCCTTATTTTAGATGAGCCAATTAATGGACTAGACCCTATTGGGATTAAAGAATTGAGAGAGCTTTTCAAAATGCTCTGTACGGAGTATGGCATTACAATCATTATCTCTAGTCATATATTAGGGGAAATTGAACAATTGGCCGATACAATTGGTGTCATCAAGGAAGGTAGACTCATTACTGAAGTAACGATGGATACGATTAATCGTAATCAAGCCGACTATATTGAAGTGATCGTAAACGATGGCAAAAAAGCAGCCTTTATTTTAGAAAGTAAATTAAAAATGGCTAATTTCAAACTAATGGATGATAATTCTATACGAATTTATGATTTGACAGTATCTCAAAAAGTTCTAACAAAAACATTGATTGAACATGACATTGAAATAGAGGAGATTAGCAAGAAAACAAGCACATTAGAGGATTACTTCCTTAAGCTAATAAATGGAGGGATTGTTCATGCTTAATTTAATGCGTTTAGAAATGAAAAAATATCATTTAGGCTCCTATGTTAAAAGTGCTTTGTTTGCTAACTTTATTATTTTAGGATTTATGTTTATGATTTTATTTATTTCTAAAGTAGAAGGGGAAGTTGGTATTGAAAATTATGAAATGGCTTTAAGTGTCATTGATTCATTTGTCAGAGCGGTATTTATTATTTTTGCAGCTACATTAATAGCTAAGCTGATCATCGGAGAATATAAGTTTAAAACAATCACATTGGCCTTTATGTATCCTATAAGCCGAAAGAAATTAATCGCTGCTAAGCTTGCGATTGTCATGCTGTTTACCTTTAGTGTAATCATCGTTTCCAATGTCTTGATTACAACCATCTTTTGCATCGTAAGCGATAAATTTGATTTAATTCCTGATATATTATCTAATACTTTAATCATGCAACATATACCATCTGTACTCATGAATGCAATTGCTGCCTCAGGGATGGCCTTAATTCCGTTGTATTTCGGTATGAGAAAATACTCTATTCCAGCAACAATTATTTCTTCTATTCTAATCGTATCAGTGACTTCATCCAATACAGGTAACTTCACATTAAATGACATCATTATTATTCCAATCTCGTTAGCAATTATAGGTATTAGTATTGCCTATCTAGCTATCCGCAATATTGAGAAGGTTGATGTTTAATGAAAGAGCCAGGTACTCATAAGTTTTGTTGATATCGAACGATGATGATAGCAATTCGATCGTTTGTTACACTCACATAGTTGGTCTTGTAAAATAGGTAACTAAACTTATTAAATATAGAAATAAATTAACGTAAAGCAATAAAAATAAGTAATTAGATTCCCATAATAGAAATTTAATTAAAATAGAAAAAGAGATGGCCAATAAAATAGTAAATAAAAGATTTCCTTTTTTGGCATGATGGCATTGTATAACTATTAATACAATAATAAGTATAGGTATATAAAATTGTATGGAAAAACCTCCTATATTAAAAATGATAAAAAAGGAAATATATGTTTTATCAATCTTATATTTATTTAAAGGTGATTTCAATGAGGAAATTAAGAATTGCAACCATTGTTGCTTTATTATCAACGTAACTTCTGCACTGCTTTAGCTAACCTACTAGAGCATCGGATCATGTATGATCCAATGGTAGTAAATTTGTTTATAATTGTCACCTTTAGATTATCAACAAAAAGGCATCGAGATTTTTCTTCTCGATGCCTTTTGTTAGTCTATTAATTCACTATTTTACCCAAATATTGTTTCACCTAGTAAGTAAATATTTAATGCCACAACGATGACAACTACAAACCATCCTAAAATAGTAGTAATACGGTGGTTCACTAAGCCACCCATAATGTCTCGTTTGCTTGTAAACATAACGAGAGGGACGAGGGCAAATGCAATACCGAAAGATAACACAACCTGACTAAGAACGAGCGCATGGGTTGCGTTTACACCGGATGCAATAATCGCTAAAGGAGGCACCATTGTAATGGCTCTCCGTAAATAAAGTGGTATTTTTCGTTGAATGAAGCCTTGCATTACTACGTCACCTGCTAATGTCCCTACAGAGGAGCTAGCTAGCCCTGCAATTAGTAAACCAAGACCAAAGGAAATGGCAGCCATTGGGCCGAGAGCATCCTTTAGGCCGTTATAGGCAACATCTAAATCCTCTACTACAATCCCCTGTGTGTGAAATACTGCTGCCGCGATAATGAGCATACTCATATTGATGGCTCCAGCAATGATCATTGCGATGATAATATCAATAAATTCAAAACGGAAAATTCTTCTTTTTTCTTCTTCATTACGACCGATAATACGACTTTGTGTTAAAGAAGAATGTAAGTAAATAGCATGGGGCATGACGGTCGCACCTAAAATACCTGTTGCTAATAGTAATGAGTCCACCCCTTCAAATTGAGGCGTAAACATACCAAACGCTACTTCGCCCCATTCTGGCTGTGCTAAAAATGTTTGGAAGGCAAATGCTAATACGACAATTAAAACCATGCCAGAAATGCCTGCCTCGAAGGCTCTGAACCCTCTTCTTTGAAGCTCTAGAATAGCAAATGATCCGACTGCTGTAATGATAGCTGCTGGAAGCATAGGGATATTAAATAACAAATAAAGCCCTAATGCGGCCCCGATAAATTCAGCAAGGTCGGTAGCAATAATGACTAATTCAGCCTGAATCCAAAGAAATATAGATGTCTTTTTAGAAAAATGTTCACGTGCCACCTCAGGTAAATTTTTTCCTGTCGCAATACCAAGCTTGGCAGATAAGGATTGGATGAGCACCGCCATTAAATTAGAAAAGGCTATTACCCAAAGGAGTAAGTAACCATATTGAGAGCCAGCTGTAATATTTGTGGCAAAATTGCCAGGGTCAATATAGGCGACCGCTGCAATGAATGCAGGCCCAAGAAAAGGTAAAAACCGTCGCCAACCTTTTATATCTCCATCTAAAACCGCCTCAGCAGACGATTTTGTGACTTGTTTGTATACCATATTTGTTCCCTCATTTCAAAAAGTATCGTTCGTGAAATAAAGTTTCCTAGAGGAAAATGAGATAATAGTATTCTAACGCTAGGATTAGAAAAAGGGAAGCGCTTTGCTTAAAATTTTAAAAAAATAAGTATGCACATTTCTCATCAATTTCTAATTAGACTTTCCTTACCTGTATCGTTTACGATGAAAGAAAAGGTGAAGGACTGATTCGACATGAGCAATCGAATTTTAATTATAGAAGATGAGGAAAATATTGCGAGAGTGCTCCAGTTAGAGCTTCAGTTTGAAGGCTATGAAGCGGTGATGGCCCATACAGGAGCAGATGGTTTATTGCAATATCGTGAGCAGCAATGGGATTTAATCTTACTGGATATTATGTTACCCGAAATGAGTGGCATAGATGTGCTAAAGCGTATTCGCGCAACAGAATCACAGACCCCAGTTATTATGCTGACTGCTAAAAGTGAGGTGGAGGATAAGGTAAAGGGATTGGATTTGGGAGCTAATGATTATGTGACAAAGCCCTTTGAAATTGAAGAATTACTGGCCCGTATCCGTAATGCTCTACGGTTTTCTCAAAAGGCTAGTCCAACAAAGGTTGGTGTGTCGTTTGGACAGTTATCGATCAATGAGCAGACAAGAGAAGTTATTTATTATGGTAAGGAGATCCAACTGACTCCTAGAGAATACGATTTATTGCTATATCTAATGAAGCATCCTAAGCAGGTGCTCACAAGGGAACAAATATTAGAGACTGTATGGGGCTTTGATTACTACGGAGATACAAATGTTGTGGATGTCTATATTCGCTATGTGCGCCAAAAGCTTGAAATCGCTAATGTAACACCCATTATTCAAACAGTTCGCGGTGTAGGTTATGTGCTGAAGGAAAATAAATCATGAAGCTAAAAACAAAAATTCATCTACTTACCACTTTATTAATGCTAGTAATTTTAGTGGCAACTAATAGTGGAATTTACTTTTTGTACGAGAAATTTGCCTATAATACGGAATATAGTCAACTTCATACACGAGCGAATGATTTAAGCTCAACATTAAGTCAGTTAAATGCACAAACCAACCTACAGCAAGTATTAAGAGCATATATGCCAGCTGGTGGTGCTATCTATGTTTATGATGGAGAAAATTTGAAGACGAAGGTTCAGGCCACTCTAGACATGCCAGATGTTACTTCCATTACCTATACAATGCCTACTATTTGGATTGATGGGACAATTGTGGACATCACCTTACAGCAATCAATGGAGGAAGTAGAAAGTACACTGGATTTATTAAAGGCTATTTTGATCGTTGTGTCCATTATTGCCACCATTCCAATCTTTTTAGCGAGCTTGGCACTCGGTCGCCTAATTTTGTTACCACTAGAACGCTTAAATGCGACAATGCGCAAAAGTGCATTGACGGGGAAATATGAAAAAATGGACATCCCAGCTAAAGGTGGGGATGAATTAGCAAAAATTAATCGAACGTTCAATATGATGATGGTGAAGCTTGAACAGCACTATCAAAAGCAACAGGAATTCGTTTCAAATGCTTCTCACGAATTAAAGACGCCCATTACTGTCATCGAAAGCTATGCAAAGTTGCTCTTACGAAGAGGCCTTGACAATCGTGAAGTAGCGCAGGAATCGCTGCAGGCTATTGCAAATGAATCTTCTCGTATGCATGAAATGGTATTGCAATTATTAGAGCTAGCCAAAAATAATGAGCATATGGATATTCATATTGAACAGCTAGAGCTGGCTCCCTTCCTTAATAAAGTGGCTGCGCAAATGCAGCAGGCATACCATCGGAATTTTATAGTCGATGCAGAAGCACCACAATTTATGGACAGTGATGAAAAAATTTTGAAGCAATTACTCTTTATTTTGCTTGATAATGCTAGGAAATATAGTGAGGATGATGTTCATATTTCCACAGCTGAAACTACTACGCATGTACGAATGACGATTCAGGATTTTGGCGTCGGTATTCCTGCAGAGCATGTTCCACATTTGTTTGAGCGTTTTTACCGTGTCACAGAGGATCGTAATCGTAAAACAGGCGGTTCTGGCTTAGGGCTTGCGATTGCACATGAACTTGCGGGACAATTGGGCATCACCATAGATGTGGAAAGTACAGTTGGAGAAGGTTCAAGTTTTACCTTGTGTATACCAAAGGAGGGGCAGCAATGAAAAAGTGGGCTTTAATACTTATTGTGATTGTCCTTCTTTGTAGCGGAGTGCTTTGGTTTATTCAAAATCGCTATTTTCAAAAGGAGCCTCTCAGTGAAGAGGAGGCCATACGCCATATCGAAGCTATTTATAAAGGTCAAGTTTCAGAAGTAAAAAAGCGTGGAAATTCATTTGAAATTCAATTTACACGTGAGAATTTGAAATATACAGCCATGCTTGATGCTACAACACAGCAGGTTTCTGATCTAACGTTACAAAAAGGGCAAAGTAAATTATTGTTAACGGAAAATCAAATAAGAAAAATGGTGAAAGAAAAATATGGTGAGGTAGAAAACGTCATGCTCACGGAAACTATTTATACCGCACGTGTTGAAAAGGAACATAAGCAAAAAGATATAACGGTAGATGGCTATTCGGGTGAAGTGTTATCTGAAAAAGATGTAGAACCACTAAATCAGCCTGAAAAACCCCATATTATTACCGAACAGCAAGCCGTTGATATAGCGCTGCAACAATTAACTGGGAAAGTGGATTCTGTAGATTTTGAAGATACGGCGGAGGGCGGTTATTATTTAGTTGAAATTGAAACAGAGCATGAAGAAGCCACGTTCCAAATTCATGCTGTATCTGGAAGGGTCCTTTCTGTTTCATGGGACGATTAAACGAGTTTTCTCATGAAATTCTAATGTTCCTCTTATAGTTCTATCATCTTTGCTTGGTAAGCTAAAAGCAGATAAAACAAAGGAGAGATGAACATGAAAAAAATAATTATGATTCCCGCATTAGTGGTGACTCTTGGTGTTGGAGCGGCAATTGGTTCAACAACTTTATTATCAGGAAGTGCACAAGAAAAAAAGATTCTATCCATGCAAGAAATCGAAAAGAAAGCATTAGCAGTAGTGGATGGGACAGTAGCAGATATTGAACTAGATCAAAATCGCTACCGCTCTGTTTATGAGGTAGAGGTGCATGCTGATAAAGAAGAGTATGATTTAAAATTCGATGCCTATACTGGAAAATTACTTAAGCAGAAGAAAGAGCGTCAAGATGACGATGATAATGAATGGGTTAACGCTAATACTGCTACTAACCTTATAAGTAAAGAAAAGGCTATTGAAGCGGCTCTAACAAAAGCAAAGGGTACAGTCACAAAAATTAAATTAGATGATGGTATTTATGAAATCGAGTTAAAAAATGGGCAATATGAATATGATGTTGATGTTGATTCGATTACAGGAGAAATTGTTGATTTTGAACAAGATATGGAAGACTAATAATAGTTGTTGCCTTAAAAGTAGAGCATACTTTTAAGGTTTTTTTGTTGTAAAATGCCTTTAAATTAGGTATTCGCGGATAAATTAATTTCTACCATGGATATTAACAATGTATTTCAAAAAGTCTATGTATTTCACTTGTAAAAAATAAAAATTTTCTTCTTTACTTTTTTAATCGCCAGGCGTAATATGACATCATTATTAAAGTTTCAAATTTCTAAATCGCTGAAGCAAACTAGACGCGGGGGACCCATTTTAGACGGAGTGCATAAGCAATCCTTGGGGTGAATCTCTTCTTTTGAAGGGTAGGGCTACTCAGGCCCGAATCCGACAGCTAACCTCGTAAGCGTTAAGAGCAGATAAGTTGGAGCTTGGCAGACAGATGAGCGTCTACAAGTCTTATTTAGTGATGACTTGTAGGCGTTTTTTGATCTCATTTAGGAAGGCGAAACACAATCTAAGAAACTAGAAGGTGTTTATTGATGAAATCCTCATTTAAACGTTATGTAATCGGCAAACCATTAAGATCCGATGCGTTAGGGGAGCAAAAACTTAGTAAAACAAAGGCATTGGCCATATTATCGTCCGATGCTTTGTCTTCCGTAGCTTATGGACCGGAACAAATTTTAATTGTCCTGATGACTGTGGGAACATTAGCATTTTGGTATTCTTTACCGATTGCGGCAGGGGTTGTTGTCCTATTGGTGGCACTGACTTTATCATATCGTCAGGTTATATTCGCCTATCCACACGGGGGCGGCGCTTATGTAGTATCTAGGGAAAATTTAGGTGTGAACGCGGGTCTTGTAGCAGGTGGCTCATTGCTCGTTGATTATATTTTAACGGTAGCGGTAAGTGTATCAGCAGGGACAGATGCTATTACATCGGCATTTCCAAGTCTGCATCCATACAATGTGCCAATTGCTATTATCTTTGTGATTTTTTTAACGGTCTTGAACTTACGTGGTGTAACAGAGTCCGCCTCGGTTTTGGCATACCCTGTCTACCTGTTTGTAGTCGTTATGTTAGTGTTGATTGGGATGGGGCTCTATAATGTTGCAACAGGTCAGGTGCCAGCAGAGCTGCATCCAAAGATAGGTACACCCGTCGCAGGGATTAGTTTATTTATATTATTAAAGGCATTTGCGTCAGGGAGCTCAGCCTTAACAGGGGTAGAAGCTATATCGAATGCGATCCCTAATTTTAGAAATCCAGCTCCTAATAATGCTGCTAAAACATTGTTAGCAATGGGCGGAATCTTAGCGGTTTTATTTATCGGTATTGTTAGTTTAGCTTATTTTTACGGAATTGCGCCAACTTCGGAAGCGACAGTCGTTTCCCAACTAGCAGAAGCAAGTGTTGGTCGAAATTTCTTTTATTATATAGTACAGGGTACAACAGCGATGATTTTGGTACTTGCAGCAAATACAGGCTATTCAGCATTTCCTCTACTTGCTGTCAATTTATCAAAAGACGGTTTTATTCCAAGAATATTTCAAATGCGTGGGGATCGCCTAGGGTATTCTAATGGCATTATGATGCTAGGACTAGCAGCCATTGTTTTAATCATCTTATTTGATGGGGCAACAGAGCATTTGATTCCACTCTATGCTGTTGGGGTATTTATTCCGTTTACATTAGCACAAACGGGAATGATGCGAAAATGGTGGCGCGAAAAACCTACTGGCTGGATGACAAAATTTACGATTAACACAATTGGTGCAGCCATTTCGTTTATTGTAGCGATGATGTTTTTTGTAACGAAGTTGCCTCAGGTATGGCCAGTGTTTGTATTTTTACCAATTATCATTTTTGTATTTCATCGGATCAAGCTTCATTATCAAGCCGTTGGGGAACAGCTGAGATTGAGTAAAGAGGAAGTCGCTACTATTGAAGGAAATGTATTCATCGTACCAGTAGCTGGTATAACGAAGGTGGTTGAAAATTCCCTTCATTATGCGAAATCACTAAAGGTTGATAAAATTATTGCCTTTTATGTGGCTTTCGATCAAGCGGATGCAAAAGCCTTCGAAGAAAAATGGCAGGCTTGGCAACCAGATATTCGACTAGTAACCTATTATTCAGCATATCGTAGCATCACACAGCCATTGATCAAATTTATAGATAAAGTGGACCATCAATGTGCGAAAACAGGTCATAAAGTAACGGTTGTCATCCCTCAATTTTTACCTAAAAAAGGCTGGCATCATATGCTTCACAATCAATCTAGCTTATTAATACGTACAACATTGTTATTTCACAGAAATGTCGTGATTATGACAGTACCCTTTCATTTATCAAAATAATGCTAGCATGCTAGAAAATTGTCTGTTATAATCAGTACGTTGATTGAAAACACGAACGTTTACAATTAAAAAGTCGCAGAATACCATTAAATTCCGAAAAATTAAACATTTTTCAGTAGGAGAAATAGGCTTCTACCGAATAAAGTGTTAAATTGGGTATTCTGATAGATTCATACAATTTTACTCATATAATAGCGAGGATATGGCTTGCAAGTTTCTACCGATTTACCGTAAATAAATCGACTATGGGTAGCAATGCTTTTAGAGAACTTCTTTCATGATGTTTTCTATTCCTTTCGACGTTTTAACGCTGAATGCTTTGCTCCACTCGTAGCTGAATGGGACCAAGGTGTTCAGCTTTTTTTATTAATATTTAAGAAAGAAGGATATGACAGAAATGAAGTTATTACACGACAAAATTATGCAAGAGGGTAAAGTTCTATCATCTTCAGTATTAAAAGTAGATTCATTTTTAAACCATCAAATTGACCCATTGTTAATGAAGGAAATTGGTCATGAATTCGCAAACCGATTTGCTGACCAAGTAATTACAAAGATTTTAACAATAGAATCTTCAGGCATCGCTCCTTCTGTCATGTTAGGGCTAGAAATCGGTGCACCGGTAGTGTTCGCTCGTAAACGTAAATCATTAACACTTTCAGATAACCTTTACACATCAAAAGTACATTCATTTACTAAAAATGAAACAAATGATATCTCTGTATCACGTAATTTTTTAAGTGAAGACGACAATATTTTAATTGTTGACGATTTCTTAGCAAACGGAGAAGCTGTAAAGGGTTTACTTGATATTGCAGCTCAAGCAGGTGCTAATGTTGTAGGAGTTGGCATTGTTATTGAAAAAGGCTTCCAAGATGGGGGAAAATTATTACGTGAGCAAGGTGTTCGCGTGGAATCATTAGCGATTGTAGATTCTCTTGAAGATGGCAAAGTGACATTTGCTACGGAGGCTCGCGCGTAATGAATACCTTTAAATCAACGACGCTAGCAATTCAACATTTACTTGCGATGTATGCTGGAGCCATCCTAGTGCCACTTATTATTGGAGGGGCAATTGGCTTTAATTCAACACAAATGACGTATTTAGTGGCGATTGATATTATGATGTGCGGGATCGCAACACTTTTACAAGTTTACTCAGGTAAATTTATTGGTATTGGCTTACCTGTAGTACTTGGTTGTACATTTACAGCGGTAAGTCCAATTATTGCTATAGGTACAAACCCAGAGCAAGGTATCACAGATATTTATGGTTCCATTATTGCATCTGGTTTGATTGTCGTGATTATTGCGGGCTTCTTCGGGAAGCTAGTGAAATTTTTCCCACCAGTAGTAACAGGATCTGTCGTTTCTATTATCGGTATTTCTTTACTGCCAGTAGCTTTAAATAATATGGCAGGTGGACAAGGGGCAGAGGATTTTGCATCCGGCTCAAATATTGCATTAGCATTTATTACACTAGTCATTATTTTAATCGTCTATCGTTTTTCTACAGGCTTCATCCGTGCTATTTCCATTCTAGTTGGGTTAGTAGCTGGTACAATTTTAGGGGCATTCATGGGCAAGGTTAATTTCGACCCAGTAGCAGAAGCGGATGTATTCCATATGGTACAACCATTCTACTTTGGAATGCCAACATTTGATGTAACGGCTATTATTACAATGACGCTTGTAGCAATGGTATCTTTAGTTGAATCATCTGGTGTTTATTTTGCACTAAGTGATATATGTAATAAAAAATTAGATTCAAAAGATTTGGCTCGTGGTTATCGCTCAGAAGGTCTTGCATCTGTAATCGGTGGAATTTTCAATGCCTTTCCGTACACTACATTCTCACAAAACGTGGGTCTAACGCGTATGTCAGGTGTTAAGGACCGTAAAGTCATTTACATCACAGGTGGTTTACTAGTAGCACTTGGCTTCCTACCGAAAATCGCAGCATTAACAACGATTATTCCAACGTCTGTACTAGGTGCAGCAATGCTTGCGATGTTCGGTATGGTAATCACACAGGGTATGGGTATGCTTGTACCAGTAATGAACGAATCAGCAGAAAATGCGATGATTGCTGCGATTGCGGTAAGTTTAGGGGTCGGTGTATCAGTCGTTCCTGGCATTTTTGATGCACTACCAGAAAAAGTGTCAATTTTAACATCTAACGGTATCGTTTGTGGTTCAGTCACAGCAATTATCCTTAATATTTTATTCAACATGATTGGGCCGAAGCATAAAAAAGACCCGATGCATGGAGAAGCATAAAGAGATCATTCAATAGCATGTATCAGAATTCAAACATATAAAGAACAATGTCACCTACTTTTATCTATTGATTTAGATTGGAGGAGGTGGCATTTTTTTATGCGAAAAAAGGGCAGAAAATGTTCGAAGAAAAACATTAGGTAGTAATAAGCAAGTTTCTTGTTTATTATGTGTCTGATCAATGTATGATTAGAAACTTGGTAAAAATACTTCTTTGACCAATTAAGAGGGAAATGGTTGAAAGGAGAAGAATAGTATAAATCATAAGAGGTGAAAACATATGGATAATCTGCTACAACATTTCCGAAGTGTTGGCGTACATTACCTAAAAAGTGATAGTGTAATGCTGCTAGAGATTTTAGAGGATAGACTTGATTTTGCCGCTGAGATAGATGTGTTAATAAATGAGCTTTTAGATAACTTACAGAGTGGTTTAGAAAAAGTTAGGTTTGAATGTCCGAAAGTTCTTTTAGATAGCTTGAATTGTACAAGAACTAAAATGGAAATTGTTGATAAAAGAATAGCATTTAAGAGATCTTTACTGACACCATTAACTATTTCAGAACTAGATTATGAAATATGGTCATGCTCTGAGAAAAAGTCTATCTTTTTTTTATCTGAAATGATGAGTACAAGTGTTATAGATGCAGAGAAATTTCTGACGGAAATGAGGACGGAACTCCCATCGCAAGTCAACAATATGTATACAGTATATATTGTTAACAGTGAACCTGTTGGTGTAGTTTTCCCTCATATAGAACCAAATACAAATAATGAAGGTCGTATGCTTTGGATTGGTATTCATCCTAATTTTATGGGGACAGGATTAGGTAAGGACTTACATTTAATAGGCCTATATAGATTGAAAAATGAATTTAAAGCTATGTCTTATTTAGGGATGACCCGAGTTGACAATATTCCAATGAGAAATATAATGCTTTCAAACGGATGCATTCAAAGTAATTCTGTAATTTCTTTACAATATTCTATTTAAGGATTGGCTATTTTCATTTATCAATGAGGCTTTTTAGTGAGGAATTCTTAATGAAGTAACGAATGTTTGTTGAGATGATATAAAAGCTATCACATTTACATAAAAGGTAAAAATTTCTAAAAACGTTCGGCTGTAGAACGTTTTTTAATATGTCCCTTTATCAAGAGATCCGCAAGAAAAAATATGATTGTCTTGCATAAAAGCTTTTTACTATTCAACTGGTATGGGTATGTTAACGAAAGAAGGTATTCACATTTAAAACTAGAATTTAAATTCATAACTAATTGGTAGGAGGGAGATCTTTATGAAAGTAAAGGGATTGGGAGGAGTCTTTTGGAGGACTGAAAATCTAGAAGAAATTAAACAGTGGTATAGCAAAGTTCTAAACATGGAAATTGAAAGTTGGAATGGTACCATGATTACACCACAGTCAGGCAATGAAACGATCTTTTCCTTCTTCTCTGAGCATGACAGCTATTTTCCAACAGATCAGCAAGTGATGCTAAACTTTCAAGTGGAAAATCTAGAAGACAGTATCAAACATCTTGAAAAAATAGGTGTGCCCCTTGCAATGGACAAGACAATTCATGAGTTTGGAAAATTTATTTGGATTGAAGATCCAGAAGGAAGACGTATCGAGCTTTGGGAAAAATAAATCAAAGGAATTAATTTGAAAATGACCGCAATATGTTAACTTCGTTTAAATAGTGGGGAAATAGCTTGTTGTTTTCCTTTAAAGTCGTTGGAATAATCGAACGGCTTTTTTTAGTACACAGCTTGTTTTAGGCGTGAATGTTTAGAATTGAGTGGCGAGGGAATTTATAAATAAGGTATTTTTAATAGAATGTAATTCTCTATTTCAACATACACTTATATAACTACTCTTAGAAAGGTCTAGTATAAATGCAAAGTATCGTTTTGATTTTAATACTTCAATTAGTATATGTACCCTTTTTAACTTTACGTACAATATTTTTGGTGAAAAATATTACTTTCCTTGCTGCCATATTCGGTATGCTAGAGATGCTCGTGTATGTATTTGGCCTTTCGCTTGTTTTTAGCGGGAAACAAAGTATGTTAGCTATGGTCGTTTATGCAATTGGTTTTGGCTTAGGTATTTTTTTAGGAGCCAAAATTGAACGGAAGCTGGCGATTGGCTATGTTTATGCAACCATTAATACTCAAAATAAAAATGAAGAGCTTGTGAGGTTTCTCCGTAATGAGGGATTTGCTGTTACGATTTATGTTGGTGAGGGGCGAGATAGTAATCGCTATAAATATGAAATTTTAACAAAGAGAAATCGAGAGGCAGAACTCTTTCAAATAGTAGAGCAATTTGAACCGAATGCATTTATAATTTCCTACGAGCCAAAGTCATTTAAAGGCGGTTTTTTACTAGCTCGTATGAAGGCTAGGCAAAAATAATAGGACCTTAGCTACTAGCTGAGGTCCTTTTCGTTGCTATTTAAACTTTGCATCCATCCAGTTTTTAAAGAGGTGATAATCTGAGTAGACTGTATCTTTGTAGTTCATAGACTGTAAAATTACTTGTTCAACAAATACATGTCGATCTTTCCCAATCGTTTTTAGTATCTCATCCTCACTATGATAGGTGAAAACAGGAGAATAATCGATATCCGCTCGTGCATGTATTTTAGCGGCAATTTGTCCCATAATCGAGGTTGTTGTATAGTAATCGTCGACATTTTTATAGTTTTTAGGCTTTACTTTCTTTTTATAAGGGGAACGCTCTCGAATGTAAAATTCCTGCTCATTCATGGTGATATAGTGTAAATGAGGGTCCTCTAAATGGTGCATAGCTTTTTGTGTCCCAACTACTCTCGCACCTTGATGCTCATAATGCTTCCAAAATTCATGATTGTAAGGAAGGAAATAGGCAGGGATCGCTGTACGGACCTCTTTCATTTCTAATACTAAATCGTCTACTCCCGATGCATCTTTTTTGTCTTCCACTAAAATATAGTAACGTTTTAATCCGATTGAAGCAGTACCTGAGCCATGCTTGTAAGCAATGTCCTTAATCTTGTAAGCAGGAAGTGCACTCGAAATTGCATTATATTCCTCGGCAGTAACGGGCTTAATTTCATCATTGCTAATAAATAGGCGTTGCCCGTCTTCATCGACATAGGAAATATCCTGTAAAAACTGGGAGCGTTGACGTTTCTCTAGCTTTTTCAATAATTTTTTGGCGGGTCCTTTTGTGTTGTCTTTCGTAAATACGAGCGTTAGAGGATCATCCTGTTTACGCTGAAATCGTTTAAGCTGATCTATATAGCTATTGAGCAGATGTTGAATGGCCGTTTCCTGAGCAGCCTTATGTATGCCTTGTTCTTCTAAATAAAGCGCAATACTTACACTCATACGAACAATATCATATAAATAAGAACCAACATAACCCTCATCAAAATCATTGACATCAAAGACAATCGTGCCGTCTTCATTTTGAAAGGCACCGAAGTTATCCATATGCATGTCTCCTTGAATCCAAGTCGGTTTGAGAGTAGGCGTATGGAAAATGGAGGAAGTTTTTGTCATGTCAAAATAAAATAGATAAGCACTTCCTCGGAAAAAGCGGAATGGACTTTCAAGCATTTTCTGATACTTCTCCAAACGCTGTGCCTCAGTTAACTTCATTCGTTGAGCATCAAACTCCTCAAAGATGGTATTTAATAGCTCCCTTCTTAAAAAAACTCTTGTATGTTTCACCTGTTCCAATAATGCATGCTTCATCTAAAAACCCCCTTTAGGTTACATGTATATACGAAAAATAAAGGAATAGGTTTCGAAGAAATTTATCAAAAGGGCTCGATAAAAATGGCTTAGGATCTAGGGTTATTTCGTAACATGTTCAATCACCTATTTTCATACTATAAGACATGCTCAGTTACGGAGGGGGGTTATATGTATTTTTTGACGAAAAGCCTTGTCATTATAGTAGGGAGTATTTCTTTGTCGTTAGGAATTAACTTATTCTTAACGCCCTATGAAATATTAGATGGGGGAGTAGTAGGATTAGCGCTGATTTTACATTATTTATATAAGTTAAAGATTGGTCTAATGATTATTATCATTAGTATCCCTATTTTTATTATTGCCTGGTTTAAATATAGAGCTTATTTTTACAATAGTATTCATGGCTTAATTACCTCTTCCTTGACTATAGACTTGTTAAAGCCAGTCAGAAATCTCGTTCATATAGATGCTCTTTACAGTGCTATACTTGGGGGGATTCTCGTAGGCTTTGGAATCGGCTTAATGCTTCGTTTTCAGACAAGCACAGGAGGGACAGACCTCATTGCGCAATTTATTAGTGATAAAACAAGTATTAATGTAGGGATATTAATATTTTTCATTGATTCTATCGTTATTGTTGTGGGCGGCTTCCTGTTATCCTCCACTACTTTTTTATTGTCTATTATTACGGTTCTAGTAGTAGGCATAACGACGAGCATCATTACGAGTCGTGCTTCATAACATTCGTTTACTCCTGAGCGTGTCGCATAAAAAAATAGCTCCAGTAAGAGACTGAAACTATTTTGGCGTTTGATTGTCGAGTGTTTTCATAAGCTTCTTTTTAGGATGTGCTGGTTTGACCTCTGCAATGAGTATGGCGAGTAATATAAGAACAGCTCCTACAACCATACGGCTCGTTAAAATTTCGTGCAGGAAGATAACCGATAAGATCATGCCGAAAAAAGATTCCGTTGATAGAATAATCGCAGCCTTTGTAGCAGTTGTATATTGATTCGCCACATTTTGAAAAAGGTAAGCAATCGTTGTTGAAAAAATTCCTAAGTAAATAATCGAATAAATAGCTTCTTTTTCTAGTGACGTAGGGATTTCTCCTTGGCTAATGACCACAAGAATACCTATAAAGGAAGCGGTAAGAAATTGAATGATAGTTAGTGCAATGGCATCTTCCTTTTGAACAAAAAGATTTGTACAAAATATATCAAAGGCAAAAGCAACGGCACAAGCTAACGAAAGGGCATCACCAATATTCATCGTCAATGAACCTTGTAACGATAAAAAGCCAATTCCAATAATGGCTATTAAGGACCCAATAATTTCATACCCATCAATACGACGCTTATAAACCGCATAGGCGATTAACGGAACAATAACGACATTAACTGCGGTTAAAAAGGCATTTTTCGATGGTGTTGTATATTGAAGTCCAACCGTTTGAAGAGCAAATGCTATATACAATATGGTACCTAATAAAGCACCTTTCCATATGACCGATTTTGACGCTTTTTTTAATCGGGAACCAAATAAAACAGTTAATATAATTGAAGCTAATAAAAATCTACCAGCCATAACTTGATAAGCCGTTAAATATTCTAAGGCAATGGCTGTTATAACAAACCCACTGCCCCAAACAATGGCTGTAACGAGTAGCATGCCATCCGCTATGTAAGTTTTCATGAAATTCTTCCTCCTAACTTCAATTAGGATAGCATAAGAGAGAAGAAAATAATTTGATTTTATTTCTAAATATTCAGGCGTTTTTTTGTACTTATTCCAAAGCGATTATTCATCACTCAATTTGCTATGTAATAAGTACAATTTAACGGCTGCAGCTAGACGCTCATAAAATACATAGTCATTATCTATAGGTACTACTAACTGACGGATTTTTGCCATACGATAGCGGACGGTATTGGGATGACAATAATGGTCAACAGCTACTTCTTTAATGTTTCCTTTTTTTGTAATATAGGTTTTGGCCGTTTCCAATAAATCTGGATCTGCCTTATCATCGAGTAAAGGCGCTAAAAAGGAAGTAACATAATCCATCGCAAATGTAGGATTTTTACGATACAGCTCTATTAATAAACGATCTGATGCAAGGGACTTATAATGGCAGCTTAGTACCTTATCAATTTCAGCAAAAACACTAGCAAAAAAGGCTTCTCGTAAAGCAGTAGAGATGCCTGTTTGTGTGTCGTACCAATTGCTATAGCCAAAGGTGAATGCTTCGGTAGGGATAGCACTTAATGTTAGCCATTCATGTATAAACCTCTCAGCCTGAAACTGCTGAGATGGGTGAGTGATAATTATAAAATGACTTTGCTTATAGGAACAAAGTAAACCAGATTTTAATAAAGGCTCCATTGATAAAAAGTTCTGTTGCCAATCACTTTGAGATAAACCCCTTCCCCGTAGATTAGCGACAAATACATACTTGTCAAAGGGTCTATCAATTTGCTGTAATATCGACTTCAGCTGCTCCTCTGCAAGATCCTCCTCCATTAATCTTCGTACAATTGTTTCTAAAAAGAACGAGTAATCCTGTGTTTTAGCATAAGCCATCGTTTCTAAAATGATTTTTTCAAAAAACTCATCTCCACCAAATCGAAGGATAGGAAAATTACGTTCTTCCGCATAAGTTAAAACCTCTTTAGGTAAATCTTTATAAATAACAGGCTTATAGGCTAAGGCACTTGCTCCAAGCTCGATCAAGCTTTTGACGGCATTTAATAAATACTCAGGCTTTTGCTTTGCAAATAATAAGCTACTTAACACAACACTGTTAGGAGTGAATATTGTATCTCGCACATGATGTATATCTGGGGAGAATTCAAAGTCGAGTATTTCTACGTTGTGAACAGCTTTATGCAAACCGCTGTGACCAGCAATAACGGTAAATTCTTTTGTAATGGGTAATTGTAAAAAGTTCTCTACATTCATGAATGGATCATTGCCTTTCTTGTAGTAAGCTATTATCTTCTATTATAAAAGTACGTCTTAATAAAAAACCATTAGTTTGAAAAGATTATACATACAATAAAAAAATCTGCTCCTGGTGAGCAGATTTTTCAACGTTATTTATCGATTAAATAGTAGAAAAAATATTAGGCTTTCTATTTCTTAATGGGTTTGTTTGTTCGATAGCATACCCAACATTTAAAATTCGACCTTCTTTAAAGGCAGGACCAATAATTTGAAGACCTATTGGTAAATTTCCTTTAAAGCCGCAAGGAACGGAAAGGGCAGGTAAGCCTGTTAAATTACTTGGACCTGTAAAACGAATAATATTATCAATTAAATCTACTTTTTTGCCATTTAGCTCAGCGAAATCATCACCAATGGTATTTGCCACCACAGGTAGAGTAGGGGTAATAAGCACATCTACTTGATTAAAAATTTCGTTAAACTCCTGCTTAATTTGACGACGTACTTGCTGTGCCTGTAAGTAATCAACTGCAGAAGGCAGTTCCCCTAGCTCAAATAATAACCGGATATCGTCTCCGAAATCTTGAGGTCTCTTTTGTAAATCAGAATGGTGTATAGCTGCTGCCTCTGAAAGGGATGTTACAAGCTCTGCCCATTCTGCATATTGTAAGGATGGAATTCGCACTACTTCCACTTTAGCACCTTGATCTACTAAACTTTGAATGCTCGCTCGAACAGCCTTTTCTATGTCAGCATCTACGTCTTTAAAGAAGTAGTCCTCATTAATGCCGATGACTAAATCCTTACTATTACCTGAAAGTTGCTGCACGTAATTGTCAGTAGGTACATCTATGCAAGTAGGGTCTCGATGATCAAAACCAGAAATGACTTCCAGCAAGCCTGCTGCATCCTTTACTGTCTTTGTCATTGGGCCGATATGGTCTAAGCTCCAAGCAAGTGGGTAACAGCCATATTTACTTACACGACCATGCGTAGGCTTTAAGCCAACGATACCACAGGCAGAAGAAGGGATTCGAATCGAGCCTGCTGTATCCGTTCCTAGTGAGGCGACACTTGCGCCTGCCGCAACAGCGGCACCAGAGCCACCACTAGAACCACCTGGAATCTTATCTAAATCCCAAGGGTTGCGAACGGGTCCGTAATGAGGGTTATTATTAGTAATTCCCCAAGCATATTCATGCATGCTTAATTTTCCAGTGAAAATAACACCAGCGTCACGAAGTTTCTCTACTACTGTTGCATCATAATCTGAAACGAAGTCCTTATGAATTTTGGAGGACATCGTTGTAATTTTATCTTTAAAATATAAGTTATCCTTTAGGGCCATCGGAATTCCGTGATACATTCCTTTATATTGCCCTTGGAGAATCTCTTTTTCTATTTCATTTGCTTGAGACAATGCTTCTTCTCGATAAAAGGCCATATAGGCATTAATTTTAGGCTGGCTTTCCTCAGCAAAGTCTAGAATAGCCTTCGTAAGTTCCACAGGTGATAAAGCCTTCGATTGTAGTAAAGGTGCCAGCTCTTCAACAGATTTTAAATGTAAATCAGTTGTCAATGTGATCACCTCCAGGAATGCTACGTACAGCGATATCCGCGTCATCAATCACAATACCTTCTAGGTGGTTACGTAGTGACTGCATACCTTCCCAGCGTACTTTTAATCGTTCAAGGTGTTCAGGTTTCGGTGTAATTCCTTTGTTCTCCAATAATTGTTGAATAGACAAGCTCATTAACTAGATCCTCCCTTGAATAGTTTTATTATCTAAATAGGTTTCCCCATAAAGACCAATATCGTCAATCACAAATAATTATAATAGGTAAGATAATCCTATTATTACAATCATACACTAACGATAGTTTATATCAAATAAATAATTTGCAATAGAATGAATATTGTGAAATAAGAACTATGTAATAGATATGAATAAAAGCTTACTACTCGGAAAGAGATATCCTGAAATCTAGTGCTAGCGCTTGCTCTTTTTACATGCGATTCACAGTCTATTTACAATCAAAGCGTACAATGAACCATAATAACCAATTGAAGAGGTGCAAGCATGGAGTCAGCTGTGGAACAAAATATAAAAACGAATAATGTTTTTTCTTTATTAAAATATTTATACAGGCAACATCAACAAAATACGTTATATATAAAACGTTTAAAAGCATTAAAGCAAATTATTCAACAAGGTTCTTTACATACATACTTTCAACCTATTGTGGATTTACAGACAGCGCAAACAATTGGATTTGAAGCTTTAAACCGTCCAGCACCCTCTGAATTGTTTACAAGTGTCGACCAGTTTTATGAGTTTGTTGGACAAACAGATTGTGTATTTTTATTTGAATGTTTTTGTAGAAATCTTTCTTTACAACGTTTCAAGGAACGTATGCCCAATGATTTGGTGGATAAAAACCTTTTAGTATTTCTTAATATACATCCGAATGTATTATTAGATAAAAAATATCATAGTGGGGAAACGCTACAATTATTAAAGGAACTCGGCATTAAGCCACAACAAGTAGTTTTTGAATTAACGGAGCGTAGTGCTGTTATAGATTTTGTTGAGTTTGAACGTGTATTATCACATTATAGATCGCAGGGCTATCGTATTGCGGTAGACGATGTTGGCTCAGGCTACAATAGCTTGAAAACACTTGAAAACACTTATTTATTTAAAGCCAGAATTTATTAAACTAGACCGTTCATTAATTCAAAGTATTGATCAGATTAGTGAGCAGCAGCAGCTTGTTACATTGCTAATGAAATATGCCGAGCAGGCCAAAACTAAAATTATTGCTGAGGGAATTGAGAGACAGGAAGAGCTTGAGTATCTACATCGTATCGGTATTCACTATGCGCAAGGTTATGCGATAGGAAAGCCCGCAAAGGAAATACATTTAGGAAAAATAAGGGTGGGTGACCATGAAGATTGGGGAAGTCATTGAAAAGGTTCCATGTATTGATGAATATGTGAAAAATAAAGAAGTAGATGTACTTTTTACGAGTAATCCTTCATTACGTAGTGTTGTGGTAGTTCGTGATGAAAAACCTATTGGGCATATTACACGTACACATTTCTATCAAAAAATAGGTACTCAATATGGCTATCATTTATTTATGGGACGGCAAAATCAATTAATCATTAAAGAGAATCCTTTAATTGTAGATCGGAATATACCGATTACTGAGGTTAGTACTCAAGCAATGTCTAGACCTCCGGAGGATTTATATGATGATGTGATTGTCACTAAAAAAGACCTATATTATGGAATGGTTAGTATAAGGGAGCTTCTGTTAAAGCTCGTCGATACACAGGTGGCCATTGCTAGCTTTTTGAATCCACTAAGTAGTTTACCAGGTAATAAATTAATCAATGAAAAGCTTGAGGAAGCCTTAAAACTTCCACAATATAGTTTAATATATTTCGATTTAGATCATTTTAAATCCTATAATGACACCTATGGCTTTAATAAAGGCGATAAAATCCTACTATATTTAACAGATATACTTAAAAGACATATATGTGAGGTAGATGATTTTTTAGGGCATATTGGTGGCGATGACTTTGTAGCGATTTTGCCCTATTATGATGCTGCTTCGATTTGCCAAAGAATTATTGATGATTTTGATGCTAATATTTTGAGTTTTTATGAATTAGAGGATCTTGAATATGTGCAGGTAGCCAATAGAATTGGAAAACTGGAGCCATTAACATGCACTACTTTATCCGTTGCAGTTATTACGAATAAATTTCAATATTTTGGCTCCGTAGAACAATTATCTAATGCGGTGACACACGTGAAAAAACAGTGTAAAAAAATTACTGGAAGCTGTTATTTGATTAATACACAAGAAACCTACTTCGTTCATTAAACGATGTAGGTTTTTGTTAATGTTGGGGGATTTTGGGGTATTAATTTTGTAATCACAGGGATCGTAACCCATTAAAGTGATGATGTTGTCACCAATTGAAGCATGGGAGACTAAAATATTTTAAAGAAGTCTCTTTAAAATGATCGTTTTACGTTTTGAGGGCATAATGAATAGCGACAAATCGTTTTTATTTTATGAAATTATTAATCTTAATAAAACATACTTGAATTATAGGGATTATAGGTATATAATTCGATTACATTATTATAAAACACCTTAGGAGGCATTCCATTGTCGAATTTACAAATCATTCTTAACGTAGCAGTTCTGCTTGTGTTCGTTGGAATTTTATATGTGATGAATAAAAAACACGTCAAGTTTTCGAATCGTGTTTTTGCAGGTCTAGGTTTAGGGATTTTGCTTGGTCTTGGACTTCATTTTATCTACGGTATTGATTCTGAAGTTTTAGCTAAAACAACATCTTGGTACAATATTATAGGTACTGGGTATGTTAAATTATTACAAATGGTAGCGATGCCATTAGTATTTATATCTATTCTCATTGCCTTTACAAAAATGAAAATTGGTAAAAATTTTGGGAAAATGGCTGCTCTTATTTTAGCTATTTTAATTGGTACGACAGCTGTTTCGGCAGCAGTAGGTATTCTTTCTGCAACAGTATTTGATTTAGATGCAACACACATTTTACAAGGTGAAGCGGAGACAGCACGTGGCCAATACCTTGAGGAAAAAACGACTGGCTTAGCAGCACCTGATTTACCAACACAAATTGTTGAGTTATTCCCAGCCAATCCATTCTTGGATTTAACAGGAGCTCGTTCAACTTCAACAATTGCTGTCGTAATTTTCTCAGCATTCCTTGGCTTTGCTTATTTACGTGTAGCACGTAAAGATGAAGGAACAGCAGCAACAATTAAAAAAGGGTTAGATGCTATTTATGCCCTTGTCATGGGTGTTGTAACAATTATTTTACGTTTAACACCGTACGGAATTTTAGCTATTATGGCTCGTACTGTCGCAACATCTGATTTCGGTGCCATCTATAATTTAGGTAAGTTTGTGATTGCCTCTTATGCAGCTTTAATAATTGTATTTTTAGTACACTTGTTAATCTTGACATTAAGCGGATTAAACCCAATTACGTATGTGAAAAAGTCTGCGGAAACATTATTATTCGCCTTTACTTCACGTTCAAGTGCGGGTACTTTACCGATGAATATTAAAACGCAAACAGGTCGTCTTGGGGTATCTGAAGGTATCGCCAATTTCTCAGGTTCATTTGGTTTATCAATTGGTCAAAATGGCTGTGCTGGTGTATATCCTGCCATGCTAGCAATTATGATCGCACCTACAGTCGGTATTAATCCACTTGATCCTGTGTTCATTATTACAGTTATTGCAGTAGTAGCAGTTAGCTCATTTGGTGTAGCAGGTGTTGGTGGTGGTGCAACATTTGCAGCGATCCTTGTATTATCAGCTCTTGATTTACCAGTTGCCCTTGCAGGTGTATTAATCTCAGTTGAGCCTTTAATTGATATGGGACGTACAGCTTTAAATGTAAGTGGTTCAATGACAGCTGGTGTTACAACAGCACGTGTTACGAAAGAATTGGATACAGAAATGTATAATAATAAAGAGTTAGGTGCTCAAGTAGCAGACCTATAAGATAGAAGAACCCCCTTTAAAGGTGAAACTTTAAAGGGGGTTGTTTTTATATGATCTTTACATAAAAATCTTTACCATTGATTATTTCAGTAATTTCAATATTAAAGTTTTCTTTATAGTACTCAAAAATATTGTAGGCTAAACCGGAGTGTCCATTTAAATATGTTCCTTTTTTAATCTCCTTACGAGGGTTATGAAAATCAAAATATAAGCGGGAATCCCTACTCATAGTCCTTAAAATGGCTAGAAATTCTTGTTCTTCGATATGAATGCCACGCGTATAGCTACACTCTCGGCGATACGTATCATGAGCAATATTTATCGGAGAAGCTTCAAAAATTACTTCGATTTGTTTCTTCAAATGTGACAGCTCCTTTCGAAATGTGATCAAAAAGTTAGCTACAGACAACCTAATTCATAATACTAGTATATAATTGTCGGAAAATTATAGCAATTAATATCTACCAATCTTGTTGCTGTATTTCCTCTGCTATTATTTGTAAATCATAGGCATTGATTGTCAAAAGTGAATAGTCATGAGACTCCATAAATTTTTCTGCCAGACGTTTGATATATTTTGGAGAGCCTTCATTTTCTTCATCATAAATTAATAATAGACCATCTGTATTTTGAATAATAAATTTATCCTTCTCAATAAATTGCCAAGGAGCTTCGTACGGTTTTTTCGTAATGCTTGTGACGAAATCTGCTCGGGCAATTATGGTTTGATATTTTTCCTTTTTATGGTCCTGCCAATTTTTCTCTTGTTCTAAAAAGGGTGTGATAACTGCATATTTTAAATGAGGAAATTCCTTTTTTAGCGTCCATACAACTTCAGCACTCCAAGATTCTACACCTTGTTGGCCGCTAATAATCACCCATTCGAGCCCTTCATCAAGTAGAAGACGTAGACGGTTTTCCAATGCCTTTTTAATGATACTAATCCCAGGATGTTTATCGTTAAAAATACCAAGTTCATGTGGCTTATAGCCTGTAATCATTATACGCGTTAACAAGAAAATGCCCCCTAAGCTGTATGGTTGTAGTAATAGTATACAGTAGGGGGCAAGGAAAACGAATGCCGATATTATCGATTAAAATGCAATAGTGTTAAAATTACTGCTACAGCCGCACAAATACCTAAAAACCACCACGAGTCTGTAAAGTCTTCTTTAGAGTCACTATTCATATGAAATAATTCCTTTCGTATATAGTAGTTTGTAGGAGTCTTACTTCACCTGACCGGTCCACGACCAATTCGTCCATACACGTAAGACTGTTTCAAATGGGCCACGTTTAAATTTCTTTAAATAGGCAAGGCTGAGGACACATTGTAGGCTGTAAACAATGATACCGAATAAAATACCGCCAAAGACACCTAACTTGCCATATAATCCGAGACCATAACCGTAAAAAACAGTTGTACAAATAATAGTTTGTAGTAAATAATTGGTTAAAGATAATTTTCCCACGCTCTCGAATGCAGGAGCAAGGAGTTGTACAGGGCGTGTTTTATAGAGTAAAGCTGCAAGGCTGACATAGCCAAGTGCTAATAGTTGAGATCCGCCCATCAATAAGATGGAAGAAAAATCACTTTCTATAAAACTTACACTTTTACATGCGAGTCCTATAGGAACTAGGAGTGCCCCTAGCTTATACCACTTTACTTCCTCGTCCATTTTCGTAAAGGCTTGCTTTTTAGCGAGTGCCATACCGAAGAGGAATAAGGGAGCATAAAACATTGGCGCAAAAATTAATACAATAAAGATGAAGGAAGGGTCCTCCATTCCAGGTACTTCTGCATTTGCTCGGAAATCAAAAATTTCTAAGTAGCTTCCATTAGCATAGACATCATTTGCTTGTTCAATGTAAGTATCTAATTCCTTTTGTTCCTTTTTAGTTGCCTCCATAGAATCGTATGTTAAAGCCGTTGTAAGGACAAATAGAATACCCGCCCATATAAACAAAGTTTTGGGTTTACGATTAATAAAGGGAATTAAAAATAAAGTCATACAGCCATAAGAAAAAAGAATATCGCCTTCCCATAAAAAAATGGAATGGAGTAAACCGAGGGCAATTAAACCAGTTGCCCGACGTAATACAGACAAGCGGCTTTTATTTTTTTTTCTTCGAATGGATTCAATTAATTTAATAAGCGAGAAGCCGAATAAAATAGTGAAGATTGGCATAAAGGAGCCTTCAATCACAATCTTTACAAAATATAAAGCTCCATTATCTAAGGTAGAAAGATTTTTTAATTCATCTTTGCCATACATCCCAAATTGGAATATCAGCAAATTCGCCATTAAGATGCCAAATAAACTAAACCCACGCATTGTATCAATGAAAGTAATACGATTAGTTGTCATTGCGTTTTATCTCCTTAATTGGTTATCTTATACATAGAATAGTTGAGGAAGCTTATGGTGAAATAATGACTACCTTAAAGTAATCTTAAAAGTAGGTGAGGATATGCAGAAAGCATCCATATTAGTATTAGAGGATGAACGCGCGATAGCTGAAATGATTGATATCATTTTAAGAAAAGAAGGAATGACAAGTATTACAGTATGTAACACGATAGAAGCAGCGAAATCCGAGATTTATGCTAAAACATTTGATTTTTATCTTTTAGATATTATGCTGCCAGATGGTAGTGGATTAGAAGTGGCTCATATTATTCGGGAAAAAAGCGATGCTCCTATTTTTTATTTAACAGCTAAAAGCAGTGACGCCGATAAACTTCGGGGTTTTATGAATGGTGCAGATGATTATATTACAAAACCATTTAACCCACTGGAACTTGTTGCAAGGGTGAAGGTACAGCTAGCACGTTATATGAAGAAAAAGCAAGTCACAGAAAATCATCTTTTTACATGTAGCCGTTTTACATTCGATATTGATGCTGCAGAAATCACTGTGGATGGCGTAAGGGAAATCATTAGTGGCCGTTTGTTTCATTTATTGAAATATTTATGTGATAATGCGGGGCAAGTTTTATCTAAGGAACAAATTTACGAGCGTGTATGGGGAGATTGTTTATTTGATGATAATACAGTAATGGTACATATTCGAAAACTGCGAGAAAAAATTGAAAAGAATCCTGGAAAGCCTACCTGTATTATAACGGTCAGAGGTATTGGCTATAAGCTTGTTGGGGATGTTTCTCCATGAAGCCAGCAGGGAAATTAACGCTTCGTTTTGTATCTTATTTCATCATATTCTATTTATTAATTATTTCAGGCTTTATTATGAGCTTGGTATTTTTTGCGATCTTTATTAATGATCGTGTAGGAGACAACATTCATGTCATGAGCTCCTTTGAAATTGAGGATGATGCTGTCGTCGAAAAAGGAGAATCCATTAAAATTGCCGATTATTTAGTAAAACGTGCTGAGGAAAATGCAGGACAACTTTACTTATTTGATCAGTCGATGACCATTGTAGATTATACAGGGGAAAGATGTGAACTATGTGGAATGCCTGATAGCGAAATTTTTGCATTAAAGCAGCCGGGTATGCATACATGGGAACTCCCAAAAAATTATTTGTTATTTCTACCTATTTCTCCTGTTCAGCCACTATTTGAGGAGGCTCTTGATAATTGGTTAGCCACAGGAGCGATTTCAGAAGTGACACTACAGCGTTTAAAGGAACATAAAGCTAGTGTTGAAATTTATGATACGGAATGGAACCGAACAGACATTGTAGGAAAGCGTTACGAAGAGCTGAAGAAGCCGCAACTGGTTGAGGAGAAATACGATATTTTTGAGCATGAGGAACTTAAGCAAAGCACGACCTTAGCGGATGATTCCACATTTGTTGTCCGCATGCCGAATCCATCCTATAAACCGTTCGAAGAGCCTTTCAATAAGGCAATGATTTTATTTGTTTCTATTTTCTTTGGTGGGCATATTATTTTATTACTGGGCGTTATCTTTTTATCGATAAGTATTTCGCGACAATTTGTACGACCACTTGTTTATGTCATATCACGTATTGAGCGACTTACCCAATTTGATTACAGTGATATAAGTGATAAGAAAATCCATCATAAGAAAACAGGGAAATTGAAACGGAAATTTAAATTATTTCAGCCTGTAGAGGAGTCCCTAAACCATTTATCTGAGCGGCTTGATTCAAATGAAAGGCAAATTAAGCAATCAGAGCAGTTACGTGAGGAGTGGATTACAGGCTTATCGCATGATTTAAAAACGCCTTTAAGTTCTATTTATGGCTATTCCACAATGCTTGCCTCGGAGGATTATGAGTGGACAAAGGAAGAGATGCGTATTTTTGCACAAACGATGCAGGAAAAGGCAACGTATATGGATGCGCTTATACAAGATTTAACGTATACGTATCAGTTGAAAAATAAAGCTATACAGCTGGATAAGGTATTACTGCCTTTGACAACATGGTTAACACAATTTGCAGATGAACAGGTAAGCGTAAAGGTTTATGGTGATGTGATGCTGCAAGCAGATGAACTTTTACTCAAGCGGATTATGGATAATTTAATAACCAATGCAAAGAAATATACACCTGTAGGCACGAAGGTGATGGTGGAAGCGCAACATACTGGTAAAGAAGTGATGCTAACTATTGCTGACCATGGTCCTGGCATTCCTCAGGAAGAGCTCGATAACCTATTCGAACGTTATTATCGTGGAACTAACACTACAGATGATACAGCAGGGACAGGGTTAGGACTAGCCATTACGAAACAGCTCATTGATCTCCACAATGGCACCATAAGTGTACGTTCAGATCGTGCCGGTACGGTATTTATTTTAAAATTTCAATGTCATTAAAAAGAGGTATCAAAATTCACTTTGATACCTCTTTTATTATTGTCTATTTTTATTGCACCGCTCAGCTGGGCGCTCAATTTTTACATAACGCCATAGGCTATTAGCGATATCGCGGGCTTCTGCGACATGTTCTGTTCCAACGAATGCTTTACGGAAAGGTGTAAGAAGTGATTCGATAATAAAGAGCTTTGGATTTTCGCGTTGAAGCTCTTCTAATAAGAATTCCGCATACTCCAAGCCTTCCACTGTTTCATTGTTCGTTAATCCTTTGGCAAAGCCATGTAATTGATCAATGACCATATCTTTTGTAACGGTTTTATAATTCACTACATTTTGAATTGTATTGATCATTTCAACGCTAACGATGATTTCTTTCGATTCAAGCATCGTAGGTATAATAACGCTAATATTGCGCAATGCTACACGTACAATGGCTTCTCGATTGATATATTTATTATAATCAGCAATAAAAACTGCGCGCAATGTGAGGTTAATCATTCCAAGTGTTTGCACAGCACATTCATAGCTTATTGGGCTAATTTCTTCACCAAAGACTTGAACAAGTCGATTAGCTAACCATTCTAATTCCTGTAGGTGGTAGTTAATAATAATTTTTTTCAGTTCTTTATCTCTTGAATGGAAGATTGATTCAAAAATTTGAATTAAATTATGTTCACGATTGACGTACATGAGAACAGCGACTTGCTGCGTTAATACTTCTAAATCTGTAGGATCTTTCCCGTAAATAAGTTCATGTCGACGATTACTTGCTTCCTCACGTCCTTCATCTAAAATTGCGATTAAGCATTCGTTCTTCGAAGAAAAATGATTGTAAAACGTCCCCTTTGAAATTTTAGCATCATGGATAATGTCGTTAATCGATGTATCTAAAAATCCTTTTTCAATAAAAAGTGCGCGTGCAGCTGTAATAATCTGTCTTTTTCTTTTGTTCATGACCTCACCTTTTTTAAAATATTATACTCTTATTCTACACTAAAAACGCTGATATATCAACGTTTATAAAAAATATAAACTTATTTGTTGAAAAAAGTAGACTACGAGTATAAAATAAGTTTTATCGAAAAACACAAGAAAGAATTGAGGGATATAAATGAATAGTGAGCAGACAATGAAGAAGCCCCCTTATGGCATGATAGCTATATTATTTGTGGGTGCTTTTGTTGCTTTTCTTAACAACACATTGTTGAATGTGGCACTACCAACAATCATGAAAGATTTTGGGATCACATATTCAAAAGTACAATGGCTCGCAACAGGTTATATGCTAGTAAGCGGTATTTTAGTTCCTGCTTCAGCATTTTTTGTGACACGCTTTAAAAATAGACATTTATTTATTGCGGCAATGTCCATCTTTACTATTGGTACAATTATGGCAGGCTTCGCTCCTAATTTTGACATGCTATTAGCAGGTCGTATGGTGCAAGCAGCCGGAGCATCTAGTATGTCACCATTGTTAATGAATGTTATGTTAACTAGCTTCCCGAAAGAGAAGCGTGGGGCAGCAATGGGGATCTTTGGTTTAGTTATGATTATGGCTCCAGCAATTGGACCGACATTATCAGGTTATATTGTTGAGCACCATGATTGGCGTATGCTTTTCCAAATGATTATTCCATTTGCGATTATTAGTTTATTATTTGGTGTTTGGAAATTAAGAAACGTGATGGAGACACGTGAAGTCCACTTAGATTTCCTATCAGTACTTTTATCAACAGTTGCATTCGGCGGTATTTTATACGGCTTCAGTACAGCAGGAGATAAAGGCTGGTCAAGTCCTTGGGTATATGGCACAATTTCAATTGGCTTTATTGCCTTAATTATTTTCATCATTAAACAATTAAAAATGGATCAACCATTATTGGAATTACGTATTTATAAATACCCAATGTTTGCATTAGGGTCTGTTATCTCTGTTATTGTTTCGATGGCAATGTTCTCAGGGATGATTTTAACACCGGCTTACGTACAATCTATTCGCGGTATTGAACCATTTGAAGCTGGCTTAATGATGCTTCCAGGAGCGCTTGTAATGGGGATTATGTCACCAATTACTGGTAAGCTTTTCGATAAGTTTGGTCCACGTATATTGGCCATTATCGGATTAACGATTACAACAATCGCTACATTCGGTTTAACAAAATTAGAAATTGATTCAAGCTATACATTTATCGTATCGATGTATACAATTCGTATGTTCGGTATGTCGATGGTAATGATGCCTATTATGACAAACGGTTTAAACCAATTACCACAAATTATGAATCCACATGGTACAGCTATTAACAACACATTACAGCAAGTATCAGGAGCAATTGGTAGTGCGATTTTAGTTACATTCATGAATAATCGTACAAAAGCCAAAGCTGAAGAATTAATTGTCGAGGCGAAAGCAAATGCGGCACAAGCAGGTGCAGCACCTACCGCAGAGCAAATGCAACAAATGCAAGATCAAATTATGCAAACTGCTTTATTAGATGGGATTACACACTCATTCTTAATTGCAGCTGGTATAACAGTGATTGCAGTCGTGCTTGCATTCTTCTTAAAACGCGTAAAGGTTGAAAGCGCAGCAGCTTCAATGGATTTGAAAAAACCAACTAAATGATGGGAAAAACTCTCTGTTAAGTAAGAAATTACTTGATGGGGAGTTTTTTTATGTGAAAAAAAATTTTAAGATTGGAGTAATTTTTTATCATTTTATTTTATATGATAATACTAATTTACAGAAAATTTAGATAGTTATAATTGTGGGGTGTTCATTTGGTAGATGCCTATATAAATGAATTAGTGCGGAAAAAGGAAATTCCAGGTGCAGTATTGATTGTTCAACAACATCATAAAAGAATTTTGTCTCGTAGTTACGGGGCTTTTACAGCGCAGGATGGCAGCAAACAACTCATTTTGAGCCATACATTATTCGATGTAGCGTCATTAACAAAAGTAGTGGCAACGCTACCAGCTACTTTACTGCTCTTGAGTCGACAGCAAATGACTGTGGACGATAAAGTTCAAACATATTTACCGAATTTTAAGTATGCCAATATAACCATTCAACATTTATTACAGCATAATTCAGGGTTACCAGCAGACTTAATGCCAGTAGTGAAGAGGCATCATCAACGCGACATCATGACAGAGATATTTTCCAGTAAAGTAGTGTTTCAGCCAGGCAAGCAAGTACTCTACAGTGATTTAGGTATGATTTTATTAGGGAAAGTAATTGAAAAAGTATCAGGAAGGTCACTTAGCCAATTCGTTGAACAGGAAATATTGAAGCCTTGGGGGATGAAGCATACTCGCTTTCAATTACCGGACCATCAACAGGCACTAGCGGCATCCACAGAAATGGTGGATGGAAAATTTGTTCAAGGAATTGTCCATGATGAAAAGTCCCTGCTGTTGGAAGGTGTGGCTGGTAGTGCTGGTCTATTTTCATGTGCGGAAGATTTAGCGAAGTTTGCAGAAATATGGTTAGGTTTTACACAACAAGATGTTCTTCCATATGAGTGGCTAGAACTTGCTCATACGAAGACATTTCGGAATAGGGGGCTTGGTTTTGAAGTATGGAACGGAGACTACTCATCATCTTGTTTTGCTAGGAGGTGGAGTAAGGGGTCATTTGGTCATTCAGGCTTTACAGGCACAAGTATTTGGATGGACCCTGTTGAAAAGGCCTTTGTTATTTTCCTGACGAATGCAGTTCATTATGGAAGGAATACAAATATGAGAAGTATTCGGGAAAAGCTTCATACGTTGATCTATGAAAAATTACTTATATGAAGGGTGGATTAGTTGATATGAAACAAAAGAGTAAATGGTTATGGCTGTTTCCATTATTAATCGTTGTAGCTTTAGTGGGGTGTACCTCAAAAGAGAAAACAACGGTTTCAACAACACCTGATAAGGAAGAAGGGGAGAAAACGGAAGAGATTTCTCTCACGATAGGAAGTTGGCGTACTGAAGATGTGGCAAAATATGAAAAAGTGATTGCTTTATTTAATGAACAACATCCCGAAATACACATTTCCTTTAATCCGACTAAAAATACAGAGTATAACACTGTTCTCAATACAGCACTACAGGCTGGGGAAGGCCCAGATATTTTCCACTTACGACCTTATGCAGCAGGATTAAAGCTTGCTGAAGCAGGATATGTAGAGAAAATAAATGGCTTAAACGGTTTAGCTTCGTTTCCTGAAGAGGCATTACTAGCTTCACGTGATGAAGATGGAAATCAATATGGGGTACCGATCAATTTGAGCTCCACGCAATTTTTCTATAATAAAAAAATCTTCAAGGATAATAACCTCGAAATACCGACTACTTGGGAGGAGTTTATAGCATTAAATGATCAATTGCTTGAAAAGGGCATTACCCCGATAGCAATGGGTACTAAGGAAGGGTGGCTATTGTCATTACTGCACGGGATTGTTGGACCAGCGATTTACGAAGGGAATGATTTCTACCAAGCAGTGCTCGCTGGAGAAAAGGATTTTACAGATGCTCAATTTATAGAATCGATACAAGTAATGAATGACTTAAAGAAGTATTTTCCTGCAAATTCAGAAGGCTTAGGAATGGATGATATTCGTACTTTGTTTGCATTAGAGGACGCTGCTATGTTCCCGTTAGGTAGCTGGGAAATTCCTGTTGTATTAGAAATGAATCCAGATTTAGAGTTAGGGTATTTTCCTATTCCATCTAAAGGGGGTCAGAAAACAGTGACGACTTGGGTGGATGGCTCATTTGCTATTAATGCAAATTCGAAAAATATAGAGGCCGCCAAAGTATTTTTAGAGTTTTTAACAACAAAGGAATTTGGTGAGTTGTTTGTGAAGGAGTTTTCCATGATCAGTGCTATACCTGATATTACCTCTGACGATGCCCTATTAAATGAGATTAGTAAATCCACTGCAAATGAAGCGATACCATACATGTGGGTGACTAATTTTACAGGTGGGGACCCAACAACAAAAAGTTTACTTGAAAGTGAATTACAAGGTATGTATCTAGGTCAGGTAACGCCTGAAGAGGTCGCTGCAAAAGTACAAGACAATGCTAAAACTTGGTATACGCCATTTCAAAAATAAATAATGCTCCTACAAGGAATCTTCCTTTTTCAAAAATTTAAAGGGGGCTGTTCATCATGAGAGAACCTACAGCTTCACCGTTATCAAAAAGAAAATCATGGGCAGGGTGGTCTATCCACCTTTTCCCTATCCCTGCAATTATAATTTATGGAATGTTTGTGCTTTATCCAATTCTAGCGGCCTTATCCTATAGTTTTTTTGAATGGAAAGGGATGGCACGAGGGGACTTTATTGGCTTCCAAAACTTTGTGACGCTTTTCACAACAGAACCTTATGGCTCCATGTTTTGGAATGCCTTCAAACATAATGTTCTTTATTTTATTATGCAAATGGTGGTCATGAATGGTGTAGCTTTCTTTTTAGCATTTATTATCTACCAAAAAATTAAAGGTGCTGAGTTTTTCAAGGCAGCCTTTTTTCTCCCGCGAGTCTTATCTGTAATTGTCGTAGGTTTTTTATGGAAGCTTATTTTAAACCCCAATTTCGGAACCTTAAATGTCCTTTTAGAGAAATTAGGTTTAGAGACGTTACAAAAGGCTTGGCTCGGTGATCCTGGAACAGCTTTGATTGCAATTATTTTAGTCAATTGTTGGTTTGGACTAGGATTTGGCGTCTTAATTTTTTTAGCTGGGTTTCAGGGCATCCCCAATGAATTAATTGAGGCTGCAAGACTAGACGGTGCAAAGGGCTTCACCTTATTACGTACGATTTATTTACCTTTAATGGTGCCATCGATAATGATCATGGGCATTTTAACATTTATTCAATCCTTTGAGGCATTTGAACTTGTTTATGCCATGCAAGGTTCGATGGGAGAGCCTTATTATTCTACAGATACATTAGCCGTGTTTTTCTATCGCTTAGCATTTGGTAGTTCTACAGCTTCTGGTGCGACAGCTATTGGCTTAGGGTCTGCGCTAGCGACAGTACTGTTCCTATTTATATTAATTTGTACAACGCTATTTTTACGCTTGGCCAATAAAAAAGACGTCCAAATGTAAGGGGGAAGTATATGAAGCAAGGGGCCATTTGGTTTCGACCATTCTATTATCTTGTTGTGTTTACAGTGGCGACAATCAGCTTATATCCTATATTGTTAATGATCTTGTCCTCCTTTAAGAAAAGTGTGGACATTTATAAGGATCCATTAGGCTTTCCATCTAGCTTTAGCTTAGATACTTACCGCACATTATTGTCTAAAATTCCATTTACCACATATTTTTTGAATAGCCTATTTGTCAGTGTTGTATCTGTTGTACTGATTGTTGTTGTTTGTTCATTGGCATCCTTTTATATTGCACGCTTTAAATTTTCTTGGAATCATGCCTTATTCTTCATTTTCTTATTAGGCATGATGATCCCAATAAAATTGGGGATTGTCCCTCTTTTCATTTTAATGCGTGATTTAGGACTAATTAATTCTTTATGGTCTTTAATTTTAATGAATACAGCGACAGGTATACCTTTATCCATACTCATACTAACAGGCTTTTTTAAAACGATGCCGTCTGAATTGGAAGAGGCTGCCCGTATGGATGGAGCAGGTAATCTAAGGGTCCTTTGGTATGTTGTTTTGCCATTAATGCGACCTGCACTAGGAACAGTCGTGATTATCAATTTTATCGCAGCATGGAATGATTTTTTCTTCCCGCTTATTTTTATTACGGAAAAGATGAAACGGACAATCCCGGTCGGAATGATGTCGCTGTTTGGGGAGCATTCGGCTGATTGGGGCTCACTATTTGCTGGACTGACATTAGCATCATTACCAATGATTCTATTATTCTTTATTGCTTCAAAGCAATTTATGGAGGGGCTGACGGCAGGTGCCATTAAATAAGCAATATATTATTGGAGTCGATGGTGGTGGAACGAAAACCCGTGCCATAATCGGTACAAAAGAAGGAAATATTCTCGCCTTTATGGATGGACACGGTACGAATATAAAATCAACTCCAGCCCATGAGGTAAGGCAACATATTGAACATTTACTGGAGAGTCTAGTGCAAAAAATAAGCGCTACAAAATACGATGTTTCAACGATTTTCTTATGCGTAGCAGGAGGGGATCGTCAGGAGGATATAAAACGCTGGAAGGCGTGGATAGCTCCTATGTTCCCTTCTACTTCCTGTAAAGTTACTGTCACCAATGATGCAGTCGCGGCACTTACTAGTGGGACGTTTACACAGGAAGGGTTAGTAGTTATAGCGGGAACGGGCTCAATTGTTTATGCGGTTCAACAAAATTCAATTAGTCGTATGGGGGGATGGGGTTATCTATTGGGAGATGAAGGAAGTGGCTACTATATTGGACAAGAGGCATTGCGTACCATTACTCGTCAATATGATGCTTATGGTTTAAATGAAGATGCCTTTTCTAAAGCCATTTTAGAGCATCTAGCACTAACAGATCCTACGGAAATTATTACACTAATTTATGAGCATTCGCAGCCACGCATATGTATTTCCTCTATTGCTAGGACGGTATTACTTTTAGCTACCCAAAATAATGAGATAGCGAAGAGGATTGTTGACCGTGCAGTTACCCATTTAGTTCAACTTCTCCAAATGATGTATAGAAAAGAACCACAGGTGAAAAAATTTCCAATTGTTACTTGTGGAGGATTATTCGAAAATCAATACTTTGTTCAATGCTTTCAAGCAAAATTGCAACAATCTACTATTGATAATCAAATTATTCAGCCTGAAGTACCACCTGCTATTGGTGCTTTTATAAATGGGCTCTTTAGTGAAGGAATTCCAATGACAAAGGCTTTACAACAAACAGTAAAGGAAACTTGGATGAGTGTAAAAAAATCGAATGGAGTGATTTGATTTCGATGGAGCGAATGACAAAACTGACGACTGAGGATTATCATCCAGACACAACCAATTTGGATTTAATGTCCATTGCTGAAATTGTAAGGCTAATGCATGAAGAGGATCAAAAAATTCCACAGGCTATTGCCAAAGTATTACCTGAAATAGAACAGGCTATTATGGCTGTTGTACATGCGCTAAAAAATGGCGGTAGATTGTTTTATGTAGGGGCAGGGACAAGTGGGAGAATAGGGCTGTTAGATGCTGTTGAATGTCCACCCACATTTAGTACTTCGCCTAAACTAGTGCAAGCCATATTAGCGGGTGGCTCAGAGGCAGTAATGATCGCCATAGAAGGGGCAGAAGATGATTTATCTTTAGGTCGGCAAGAATTGGAGAACCAACGCTTAACAAATCTAGATATAGTCATTGGTATTGCGGCAAGTGGTAGAACGCCTTTTGTCAAAGGAGCTTTAAATTATGCTCAGCAAATGGGAGCCAAAACGATTAGCTTGGTCAGTAACGCTCGTTCCACCATTAGCGAAAATGTAGATATAGCTATTGAGGTTATTACTGGTCCAGAAATTCTAACTGGTTCCACTAGACTAAAGGCTGCAACCGCCCATAAACAAATACTCAATATGATTACAACCGCAACTATGGTCAAGCTTGGTAAAGTCTATAAAAATTTAATGGTGGATGTTCATGCTAGTAATTTTAAATTGCGAGAACGTGCCAAGCAAATTGTTTGTGAAGTGACAGGAGTATCGTATATTCAAGCTGAGCAAGTTTTAGAGCAAACCAATTATCAAGTAAAACTGGCTATTGTCATGTTACTAACAAATACAGTGTTAGAAGAAGCGACAGCATTACTCGCCCAATCCGAAGGGCATGTCCGTAGAGCAGTAGAATTACGTAAGCTTTGAAGAAAGAGGTGGATGGAACTGCTCCATTCACTTTTCCCTGAAGGCTACATACTAGAGGTGGGGATGGACGTATGGAAAAAATAAATGCCGGTTTAATTATGCTATCAGAAATGCGTGAGAAGCTGCCCCCTTCCGAGAAAAAGGTGGCGAGCTTTATTTTAGAGCATCCCACTCAGGCGATTAAAATGACCGCTGTAGAGTTGGGAGAGGCAAGTCAGACAAGCAGTGCAGCTGTTATACGATTATGCAAATCTCTGCATGTCAGCGGCGTTCAGGAATTAAAATTGCGTATTGCTGGTGATTTACAGCGTAATAACACCGACGACAGAGATATAGAGGCAAATGAGCCGTTACAATCAATTGTAGAGAAGGTGACCTTGCAAAGTAGTGAAATTTTGACACAAACGGCTAATTTAATAGATAAGGCTGAATTAGAACGTGCTGTATCAGCTTTAGCAAAGGCTAGAAGAATTATATTTTTTGGCGTAGGTGCTTCTGGAATTACTGCTATGGACGCAGATCAAAAGTTTTTAAGAATTAATAAGCATAGTAAAGTATTCATGGATTTACATTTAGGAGCTACAGCGGTCGTCAATGCACAGGAGGGGGATGTGGTAGTCGGGATATCCTTCTCTGGGGAAACGCACGAAGTGGCCAAAATCCTTGAAATAGCGGGCCAAACTCCTGCTACTACCATAAGTTTAACGCGTTACGGTAATTCATTAGTATCGAGTTTAGCCGATATTTGTTTATATGTGTCACCGAATGTCGAAGCGACCTTTAGAAGCGGTGCCACTTCCTCTCGTCTTGCCCAGCTTCTTGTCATTGATATTTTATTTATGGGAGTAGTGACCAGTGCCTATAATCAGACAATTGATTATTTAGATGAGACACGAACGGTTATTCAAGGACTGCATAAAAAAGTTGCTAAAAGAAAAATAAAGTAGAACGAAGACGATTTCTTAGCATCGTCTTCGTTTTTATTGCTCTGTCACAAATGGAGTGTTGATACAGCAGGATCAAAAAACTAAACATGGGAGAAAGATTACTAGCTCCAAGTAATTCAGTTACATCCACTGTAGTATCCAAAGGCAAAGCAATAGGGCCAGAAAAGATTTGTAGCAGCTCTTTCTAGTATTCATACAAAAAATAACACGGATATTAGCAAGTAGAGTTGCTAATGACCGTGTTATTTAAAATAGGCTAGACTTCTTTTTTGAATAGTTTTCCTGGCCAAAAGGCGTATTTGCCTAGAACCGTTGTAATGGCTGGTACAAGCAATGGTCGAACAATGAATGTATCCAGAAGGACACCGATTGCAGTGACGACACCGAATTGAACAAGTACTTGAATTGGTAATGTTGCCAGAACAGCGAAAGTCCCTGCTAAAATGAGACCAGCGGATGTTATGACACTTCCCGTACGGACAACTCCTTCTTCTACAGCTGTTAAATGATCCGTTGTTTTACGTTTTTTCCAAATCTCTGAAATCATAAAGATATTATAATCTTCGCCGAGCGCTACTAAGAACACGAATGCATACAACGGGATAGCTCCAGAAATGGCTTCTGCCCCCATGATATGATGTAAAATCAGCCAACCTGCCCCTAATGCTCCAAAGTAAGAGATGATCACGGTTGCTAATAAATAAACAGTGGCCGTAATGGAACGTAAATAAACAAATAATAATAATGCTATTAAAGCAATCATAGTTGGCATAATAACCGTTTCATCACGCTTAGTTATTTGTTGGGTATCATACTGACTAGCAGTTTCTCCACCGATCCAAACATGCTTATCAGCATTTTTAAGCCCACTTTGCTCCAGCATTTCGACAACTTCTGCCTTTAACTCAGGAATATGAGCCAATGATTCCTTTGCATAGGGGTTGGCATTTAAAGATAGCTCATATAACTGAATAGCGTTATTTTTTTCACCTATTTGCACATCTGCCACGCTATCAATATAAGAAATTGTTGAAAGCTGTTGCTGTAAATTAATTTCATTTTCCTCTGTATCAATCACTAATTGTACAGGTGCTAATTCTCCAGGCGAAAAATTCTCTTCTATTAAAGTGAAGCCTTCTCTTGACGGCATGTCTTTTGGGAAGGATGAAAGTAGATCAAACGTATATTGAATACGTGGAACGAATGCCGCTAATCCACCAAGTAAAATAACAGTTACAGTAATAACTATCCATGGCTTATGCGTAACGAAATGTCCGATTTTATGACTAATCTTATGTGACGGCTTATGTTGTTTCTTCCCTTTGCTAAGTGCCATTTCTTCTGTACGTGGAACAAATGGAAAGAAGGCTACACGACCAATGATAACAAGAATAGCAGGGAGGACAACGAGAGCTGCAATTCCCATTACAAGTACACCAAAGCTGAATGGTACTGCAAAGCGTTGGAATGCGCCGTAATGAGCAAGACTAAGGGTAGCTAGGCCAATGACCACCGTCAGGGCACTCATTAAAATAGCACCACCTGATTCTTTCACAGCGAGTTTCATTGCGACAGTTTTATCCTCAACATGGAAGAGAACTTCTCGGTATTTAGAAATCAGGAATAAACAATAATCCGTACCTGCGCCAAAAAGCAATACCGTCATAATAGAGACAGCCTGCGAATCTTTATCAATCCATCCTTGATCCGCAAAGAAGCCTAATGTTGGGCTGATCACTCCATAGGCAAGACCTACAACTAGTAAAGGAATAATAGCCAGTAATGGCGAACGATATATGATAATAAGTAATACTAAAACAAGCAATACGGTTGCAATTAATAGCTTCACATCTGCTTGGGAGAATAAACTAACAGCATCAGTAGCGATTCCAACTGGCCCTGAATAACGTACATGAAGCATGTCATTCGAAAGTTTCTTATCTAATTGAACTTTGTTACTCTCCATTACTTTTGTAAGTTTATCTAAACTACCTTGTAGGGCATCTGTAGCGACACCTTTTTCAAAAAACACAGGTGTAACAATGGTTGTGCCATTTTCTGAAGCAGCGGCTGATAGAGCCTGCGGTGGCATTTTATCAAATGGTGGAACCATCGTTTGATGAGCTAATGGTTTAGCTTGAAGCTCACTGTATATACTTTGTATAGCCGAATAGTCTTCAGTCGTTAGACCGCTGTCTCGGTACCAAACTAATAATAATGGTGTACCGGCATCATTAGGGAATTGTTCGGCAATCATTGCCGCGGCCTGTTCAGACATTTCCGTGTCAGGTAGGTTTTTGCCTGACTCACTTTCGATGCTATTAATTTGTGGCCAAGCAAAAGACAATACAATGACTAATAATACCCAAAAGGCTAGTGCTAATAAGCGCCCTTTTTTACTTGCAACCATTGAGCCCCATTGCTCAAGTGGATGTTTTTTCATGAGAAGACCTCCATTTCATGTAAGTGATTTAATTATATATACTAGAAGGTTAATTAATCAATCTAGAAATACTGATATGTTATAATATGAGTAAAAAGACTGCTTATTTATAAAGGAGGTGAACTTGTTGAAACAGTCACCGCGTATGCTTGGAAGACCTCGCCATGATGAAAATGCGAAACCGACAAAAGATCTAGTCCTTGAGACGGCTACAAAACTTTTTATTAAAGAAGGCTACAAAAATATTTCGATGGATGATGTAGCGAAAGCTTGTAACGTAACAAAGGCGACTATCTATTACTACTACCCAACTAAAGGCGAATTGTATACATCGGCACTCATTGCTATGATGGATCGCATCAGGCTATCCATTCTACAAATTTTGGAGCAACAAAAACCATTTAAAGAACGTCTTGAACAGCTCGTTGAAGTTCATTTATCAGCAACTATTGATATTGATATGAATAATTTTATGCGGGAGGCCTCCATCAATTTATCGGAATCTCAGTTGAGACAAGTACAAGCATCCGAAAATGAAATGTATCAAACGATTGAGCAGGCTATGCAAATGGAGATGGAGAAGGGCACGATTCGAAAAGGGAATGCCAAGTTTTTTGCTCATAACTTTATGGCATTGATGACAGTAGGGTATTTTAAAGATGGCGATGGAAAAACTTTGTTAGGTTCAGTAGATGTAACAGCAAAAGAAGTAACAAATTTCTTTTGGCTGTCTGTTCAAAATAAATAAAGCTTTGAAAGGAGTTATCTCATTAAATTAGAGATAACTCCTTTCATTGTTATATTTCAAAAAAGGGTTCTAAAAACGACAAGAAAGTGAATGATCATAAAAAAATTTGATGCATTAGAAAATTTATGATAGTAAGGCAGTTAATAGTTGATAAAATCAATGAATTTTGAAAAGATTGTCGAAATTGTGATTTAGCGCATTGAAATAATGTACAAACAGTCTTATAATGAAGGTTGTAATGTCACCAAGACAAGATAAGGATGGTATTATGATGCGCTTTTTGCGACTTAAAGTTAACATTGTAATAACAAGTCATACGAATCGCTATCCAGCCCTTGTGACTGGTGATTGTGTAGGATATACGCTGTAACGACTGTTAAGTTTTACCTTAATGGTCTTTTTTACATGTAAGCAATAAAAAATAGTACTAGTGATGGCAAAGGAGAGTTCAAAATGTCAGAAACGAATAACCAAACACAGGCTGAACAAGTAACTGTGAGTAAAGAGCAATTAGATGTACTAGATCAATTACTAAAACCTGAAGTTCAAGAATCACTTACAACTTTAGTTGAGCAATTACCAAAGTTAACTGAAATGATGACTTTATTAACGAAATCATACGAGTTTGCTCAAGCTGTTGCAACAGATGAAGTGCTCAAAAATGATACTGTTGGTGCAGTAACAGAAATCGCTGGACCTGTAGTAGGCTCTGCGAAAAACCTAGCAGCAACTGCAATTGAAGCGAAAGACCGAGCATCTGAAAGCCACGAAGTAATTGGTTTATTCGGTCTTGTGAAAATGTTAAAAGACCCTCAAGTTCAAAATGTATTCCGTTTTGTTAATGCTTTCTTACAAGTAAGCTCAGAACGCAAAGCTAAATAAGACTTAAGGTAAATTCAATTCGTAAGGACGGAGGATTAATTAATCATGTCAAAAGAAATCGTCATCTTAGGTGCAGGTTACGCTGGCGTTTTAACTGCATTAACAGCACGTAAGTATCTATCAGCTGATGAAGCTAAAATTACTGTAGTAAACCAATTCCCAACACACCAAATTATCACTGAACTTCACCGTTTAGCAGGTGGTACAATTGCAGAGGGTGCTGTTGCATTACCACTTAAAAAAATCTTTAAAGGTTTAGACATCGATCTACACATTGCAAAAGTAACGAAATTCAATGTAGATAATAAAAAAGTGGATTTAGATAATGGCTATACATTAACGTACGATACGCTTGTAGTATCTTTAGGAAGCCAAACTGGTTTCTTCGGTATCCCTGGATTAGAAGAAAACTCAATGGTTCTTAAATCAGTAAATGATGCCAATAAAATTAACAAACATATCGAAGATCGCATTAAAGCATATGCACAATCTAAAGATGAAGCAGATGCAACAATTGTTATCGGTGGTGGCGGTTTAACAGGTGTTGAGCTTGTTGGTGAAATCGTGGACAACTTCCCGAAAATCGCTGCAAAACACGGTGTTAACTTTGCGGATCTTAAAATTAAACTTGTTGAAGCTGGTCCAAAAATCTTACCAGTACTTCCGGATACACTTATCCAACGAGCTACTGAAAGCTTAACAAAACGCGGTGTAGAATTTATTACTGGAACACCTGTAACTGGTGTTGACGGCAACGTTATTTCTCTAAAAGACCGTGAACCAATTATTGCAAACACACTTGTATGGACAGGTGGGGTAGCACCACTTCCACTAGTAGGTGAATCAGGCCTTGCAGCTGATCGCGGTAAAGCAACAATTAATGAATTCCTACAATCTACATCTCACGAAGATGTATTTGTTATTGGTGACGCATCTGTAGCATTACCAGCTGATGGTGGTCGTCCACTTTACGCACCAACTGCGCAAGTTGCGTGGCAAATGGGTGAGCTTGCTGGTTATAACGTCTTTGCACAATATAAAAATCAAGAGATGAAAACATTCTCTGCAGTGAACTCTGGTACACTTGCAAGCCTTGGCCGTAAAGATGCGGTTGCTACAATTGGTGCAAGCAACACAGAACTTAAAGGTCTTCCTGCAACATTAATGAAAGAAGCTTCAAATATTCGTTATTTAACACATATTAAAGCTCTATTCGGTTTAGCTTACTAAAAATTATTATCCCACTTCCATTAGGAGGTGGGACTTTTTTATGGAAAGTTTGCTCTTACGATATTTGTTTATTAATTACTTCAAAGAGAGTAAAATTAATACAAATCTAGTTACTGGAGTGATGACATGTGTTAACGATATTTCAATCAAAAAGAGAAGATATAGAGCAATTTAAGGATAAAATTGATGAGTTGAATGCAAAGCTAGATAAGAAGGACCATGAATTACAAATTTTTCTCAATGAATTACATAAGGAATTAATTTCGACGATTGGACAGCACGATATAGTTAATCATCAACATGTCATTTTGGGTGAAATGGTTACTACTATTTTAAACGAGTTTAATCGTGTAGAAAACAGCACCATTGAATCCAATATCATATCTGGCCATGCTCTAGAAAAAGGAAACTCTTTAATTCTTTCTTCAGATGAAATGGTTTCTTTATCGATTGATAGTAAACAAGCTGTAAAAGAAGTTCAGCATGTTATTGATGAGCTTGGTGAGCAATCAAGAAAAACAACAAATAGTATGAACCATTTAAGTGAACGTTCAAAGCAAATAACAGATATCGTCAAAGTCATCAGTGAGATTTCTAATCAAACCAATTTACTAGCATTGAATGCATCTATTGAAGCAGCGAGAGCAGGGGAGCATGGCAAAGGGTTTTCAGTCGTTGCAGAAGAAGTACGAAAGCTTGCTGAAAATACCAAATCAAGTACAGAGGATATTGTGAATCTTACGAAAAAAATTGAGGATCAAATATCTGAGGCATATGAGGATAATAAAAATAATATGCAACTGGTGACAGAGGGACTTCAAAAGAGCACGGATACGTCTGAGCAAATTAACGTATTACTCCAAATCATTATGAATGTCCAAGGTGAAGTGAAGGAATTACTTCACTATATAGATAGCCAAAAAATTTCGACTGAAGATGTCATGAGTAAATTTAAAACAACAACAGTACTTTTTGATGAAACAAATAAAGTTTTAACTGACCATATTGATGAATCAGATATGGTCACAAAAAAATTACTAGAAGCAGTTGAAAAGGTGAAGGGTTTCCCTCATTCAATTTAACTATAGTTTTACTTGATACATAAAAAAGCACCGTTCTAAAAATGATTAGAATGGTGCTTTTTCGATACTAAAGTTTGGATTTGAATATTTCTTTTGTAGCTTTCTGTATTAGCTTTGGTAGCACGCCGAAGGAATAAGGCTTATAAACTCTCTCAGTCCATTTGTGTCCATCTTTTCCGTATACACCCATAGTAATAGAAGGGATATTCATTTCCTTTATTTTCTCAAATGGTAGGGGATAGAGTGTATCCCATTTTGGGAAGTTATTGAGCAACTCTTGAAGTTCCTCTTGGGTAGCATGAATAGATAAGAAGCTTCCATCCGCTAAGTAAGGGAAAAAGCGCTTAACTTGAAATACTTCGCCTGTTTCATACGCTACCTCATCAACGACTTGTGATATGGTCTGCTTTAATAACTGATCTCTTACCACATTTTCCTTTAAATAATTATGGGGTAGGAATGGTGGTGCAAAGAATAGCACAACTCGAGGCTTATGCTCTGGATCTGCCTTTTGCAGGGCATCAACGATTGCAAACGACTGTTGGCGTAATTCCTTGCCTGCATTTTTTCTCAAGACATCAGCAATAATAGGCTCGGTTTGAATACCCTTTCCGTTTAAATAAACAATAAGCTCATCATAAGTAACAACCTCTATATGCCATGATAATGAACGCTTAGGTACGTTGGAGCGTTCAATATATTTCTCATACTGAAGCTGTAAATATTGTTCTGCCTCAAGACATGCCTGTTGTGCGACAGACTTAAGTTTCTTAACAACATGATCTGGTGACTCTTCATATAAAAAATAGTTAAAATAAATGTGGCTAGTAGACGCCGTTTGTACCGTATAGGATTCTTTGGTGTCACGTTGGTATAAGCATGTAGGTGGAAGGATAGTTTCTCCTGCAATTGCCTCCGTTAATGCTAAATTATTATGAATACGCTCTGTTATTTTAGCTGCCACATAATTGGGATCTATACCACTTAATGTATCTCCCACATGTACTTCCCGCCCATAAATGTGGAAGGAGGGTAGTAACTTTCCTGCAACACCAGTATAAATATAACGGTGAGGATCTTCACCATATAAAGGAGTTGTAAAGTCAGTATTAATCGCCATTAGAAAATCTAGTGCTTGTTCCATTTTTAAACGATTAAGCTCATCTAATGCATCAATAATTCCATTATGCTCTGCTTCTTCGCCACCGTTTAAAATAAGTAATATATTTCCTTCTAATTCATGAAGATGATTGGTGAAATATTGAATATTGGCAATATGGACTGCAGCTCCGCTTTTCATATCTACAGCTCCACGCCCAAACATCCAGTCGCCACTTTGAGCATCCTTCTGTACATCCGTATTTCCTTCATAGGTTTTAAAGAAATCCTCAAGCTTGGTAGGAGAAAAAGCAAACTCTTTTAAATGACCATAATCTTCTATATCCACTGTATCTAAATGAGCGTGATAAATAATTGTCTTTTTTGTTGCATGAAGACTTTTTACGAAGGCAAAAAGATTTTTTCGGCCAATGGGGTCCTGTTTTACGTTTAAAGTCCAAAGAAATGCAGGGTTTTCTTGATAGTAAGGGAATTCCTTCATTTTCTCATAGATATACTCGATAATTTTCCCTTCACCTTGAGTACCATTAATACTATTAATAGTTACTAACTCATTTGTAAGCTCTTCAATTTGCTTTGCGATGGGTAACTGTCTTAGTTGTGAATACATGTATATTGCTCCTTTTTTGTTCGATTAGATATCATTCAAAATAGCAACTATATTTACTTAATTGTTTCGTTATATGAAAATAAATCCGCATTGTGGAATATAATTCATCATATAAGAAAAAATCGTAAACGTCAATTTTAATTTTTATAAAATTCTGTTTCTTTTTATTAATTTATTCGGTTGCAAGTCTATATAAATGAGTAAAAATTCGTTAAAATGAATAAAAGGAGGATGAGCAATGATTCAATCCATTGAAAGAGCAATGATGATTATTCATGTACTAGCCAAGAATCCTAAACGATTCTTTTCTGTTCAAGATATATATAATGAAACAGACTTACCTAGCAGTACAATTTATCGTTTATTGTATACATTAGAAAACTTTGATTTAGTAGAAAGAAATGAGGAAAAAAAGGAATTTCGTTTAGGGTATACATGGTTACAGCTCGGCATGAAAATGTACCACCATACAAATATCCGAGAAAAAGCCCATCCTTTATTAGAAGAGCTTGCCATTAATGTGCGGGAAACAACATATTTAAATATTCCAAAACTAAATAATTCTATTATTATTGATCGTGTAGATAGCCCAAAAAATGTACGTATCATTGATATGATAGGTGAAAAAATCCCCTATCCGATTGGAGCAGCGAATAAGGTATTACTTGCATTCTCAGAGAAGGAAATGCATGCAGGCTTTCTAAAAAATATAAATGATCTTGAAAAAATAGAGTTAATGGAACAATTAAATGTCATCAAAGATAAGGGATACTCCATTAGCTATGGAGAAAAAACAAAGGGAACAGTATCGGTGGCGGCACCTGTTTTTGATTTAAATAAAGAACCAATTGCAGCTATTAGCGCAGAGTGTTTTGAGTATGATACAGATACTGAAAAATTAGAAAGTATTGCAAAGGAAGTCACAAGAGCTGCTCACCTACTTTCACAAGAGCTAGGTCATATGTAAATAGGTCTTTTCCACGTAAGGAAAAGCCCTATTTTTTTGTTTACCTAGGAGAAGTACTTTGATACAAAGTCGCTTTAGACGGGCGTATCGTTAAAATAAATAAAATGAAAGCTACCATCACCATGACAAATGAAGCACTTACTATAACAAATCGTATAGAAATAAATTCAGCAGTCATTCCAAATGCAGCAGTCAGAATTATGATGAAAAGGGCTTCAAAAAAACCATAAATACTCCCTATACGTCCCATGCTTTCAGCAGGGATATTATTTTGGTAAAAAGTATAGAAACCTGTATTCGCAAAAGCTGTTGCGAATGATAAGAGAAAGCAACCTAAAGCTGCCATAAAAAAAGTATAGGAAGAAGTAAACAGTAAATAACCGAAGGCCGTCATTATAGACCCCATGCCGATTAACCAAGCAGTAGAGGTTTTTTCAACAAAGGCTGAATTGGTTAGAGAGCCAATTAATACACCGACACCTGCAATACTGACTAAAACCCCATATTCTCCCTCTGATAAAGCAAGTACTTGAGTGGCAAAAGCAGCCTCTAAAGAATCAGTCGCTGTCATCAATACAATGGTAGCACTAAATAATAAATAGACTGCCATCACATAGGCATTTTTTAAGCTAAAATGGATGACCAATTTCCAATCATGGAGCCATATTTTATAAAGTGTTGCATTTTCTGTACGATGAGCAAAGCCTAATTGTACATGTCCTTCAACGTCTGGCATCTTTATAGTTATGCAGGCAGATAAAAATAAAGCAATAGCATTTAAGTATATAGCCATATTCGGTGTGCCTATTGTAAATAGAAAGCCTGCTATAGCTGGACCTGTTAGGAAGGCCCCAGAATCAAGCAAACTACGTAATGAGTTAAAGCGTTTTCTTTGCTCTATCGGTATCAATTTAGTGATATAAGTCATAGAGGTAGGATGATACATAGAACTAGTAGCTGTAATGATAAAGACTAAAATATAAATCCATCCTATGCTCGAAAAGCTGGGAAGTGCGACAATCAATATGGACCGGCAAAGATTCAATAGAATCATCAGGTGTTTTTTATTAAAGCGGTCTATTAAACTACCAGACCAAAAATTAGTAAACAATGTGGAGAGGGCCCTTACAATATACAAGCCAGAAACAGCAAGTGCTGATTCCGTCAGATTGAGTACAGTAAGGTTCAAAGCAATAAAATAAATCCATTCACCGATACTAGAAATACCAATACTACTTAAAAGGATAATTGGATAGCGCCACGATTTTAAAGATTTTTTCATATAAATTCCTCCTTCAGCAAAAGTGATCTTGCAAAATAAAAAATCCCACCCCCAAGACAGTAGTCTTAGGGACGAGACGGAAGAATTTATGCTCACGTGGTGCCACCCTAGTTCACTAGTATGTTGCCATAATAGCCTTTTCAGTACGGCATGAATGAATGCTTATACTGTAACTCTATAACGGGAGTACCCGTCGCACCATCATTCTAATAGAAATCCAATGCGCAACTCTGAGGCTTGTTTCAATAATTAGTTCTTGCTCGTTTTCAGCAACCGGAGCTCTCTGGGAAGAACAGCCTTATTTACTCTTCTCTTCACTGTATTTTGGATAGTGTAGCATATATAGTTAATTTTGGTAAAGCGCTACATTGAAATAGATGGTCCATTTTTTTGAATGTAAGCTTTCAGTTGCATGAAAAGCGACTCGCAAAACTGGATAGTATGAATCATATTGGAAGCATCCTCAAGGGAATGATTAAGACCATCAAAAACAGCGAGATCGAGAGTAGTAAGTTGAGCTATTTTTTCCTGTGAAAAATGTGGATCTGCTGTGCCAATCGCCAAAAATGCTTGTTTATCTAATAGATTAGCCATTGTATGGTCTAGTGACAATAGAGGTGTTAAGAGTATATATCGAGTAGGTATTAAAGACGACTGTTGCATATAAAAATCTATTATAGGTAAGGTTCCTAATGATTTGCCTATATAAACGGCATTTGTATAAGGCTTTGTTCTTGAGCAATGTTCTACAATAGGATTGACAACGCTATAGACCATATTTGAAATGGCCTGTGGTTCCTGCTCAAACAGTTGTTGTTCAAACGAATAATTGATTTGGATAACATCATATCCAAGCTCTAACAGTAGTAATCGTGAATAATAAAGAACAGGTTTTTCGTAGCTATAGCCTGTACCAGATAACATAAAGCATATGCTATTGCTGTTTTGATCAAAAAAATCATAGGGTATTCCATTACAATTCTCTTGCATAGGTTTAATTTTCATAAAGATATCTCCAGTCTTTGGAAATTTAGTTTATAATTCGACTATAACAAGGAGGGAGAAAAAAATGAAGGCTATAGTAATAAATGAATTTGGTACGTCTGATGTATTAACATATACGGAATATCCAAAGCCTACAATCTCTACAGGAGAAATCCTAATACGTACAATCTATACGAGTGTGAACTATGCAGATATTAAAAACCGTACAGGTAATAAGGCTAAAGGAAATTTTCCAATGATTCTTGGGTTAGATGTTGCTGGTATTGTAGAAGAGGTTTTTAATGAGAAAAGCAATTTTCAGAAGGGGGACCAGGTCATTGCATTTCCGATAAATGGTGCATATGCAGAGTATGTCGTAGCAAAGGAACAATTGGTTTTTAAAGTCCCCTATGATGTACCGCTAAAGAAGGTAGCAGCTGTGCCAACTGTATCGTTTTTATCGTACATCTTAACACATCAGATAGCACCTATTAGTCAGAATGATTCGGTATTAATTCATGCTGCATCTGGTGGGGTAGGAACAATGCTTATTCAAATGGCCAAAAAGCTAGGCGCTAAACAAATTATTGGAACTGTAAGTACTTTGGAGAAGGCATCGATAGCTTATCAGCTTGGGGCAGATCTTGTTCTTACATACGATCAATTTAGTGAACATGTAAGAGGCTTTACTGGAGGTCTTGGTGCCGATATTGTCTTTGATTCCATTGCGGGAGCTATAACAGAGGAAAGCTTAACTTGCCTAGCACCATATGGCACACTTGTACAATTCGGCAATAGTGGAGGCAAGGCAGGAATTATTAAAACATCGAATTTACATAGTAGCTGTCGTAATGTAAAAGGATTTAGTCTTGGTACGACTAGGGACTTAAGACCGGAAATGTTACAACAGGTTGCTCAACATATTTTTACTTTATTAAAAGAGGATAGTTTTCAAGTGCCCATTGCTAAAGAATTTTCATTAGAGGATATGCCGAAGGCTCATGAACTGATGGAAAGTCGTCAGCATCAGGGAAAAATAGTAATAAAAATATAGAAACAAGGGGAGAGTGACGCTCATAGGAAGAGCGCCATCTCTCTTTATCAACGGTCTAATTCATTTAGTTTTTCATATATACGTCTTTTTCGATATAGCATAATACCCGTTTCAGCAACATCTTGAATCATGCCTTTATTTGCGTATGCGCCGAAGATCATACCAGCAATAGGTATCATTTGAAACAGTTTTTTCCAGCCCATCTGGTCCCGATACGTATAAAATACCTCCTGCCAGCCTTGTAGCTGGGAAATCATATTATCAGTAGCTTTATTAGTACTATTCATAGTGGAAAGCTCCTGTAGGATGGCTTCCTTACCGACGATATCTGCTGATGTGAATTGCAGGCATTTCACAATAAAAATTCGCTCCATTTTATCGTTAGGGTCATAGCCATGTATAATAGCAATTTCTTGCAATGTCTTCAGTGCGGTTCCTAAAATAACAGGTATATCAATAGCCAAGGTAAATATTCCGCCAAATCCAGTAGAAGCCCCTTGAACAGTCGCAAACTTTACACGCTCATTTTGCAATTTATCACTAAGAGTAATCATATCCTCTAATGGGATTTGACCAATATCTGAAATGCCCAAAATATGCTCTGTGGAAGAATGGTTACGGATTTTTTGAATCATGGCTTGTTCATTGATTAAATATTTTCCACCGGATTGTATGTAGTTCCCTAATTCATCGACTAATAATGCAATTTTATTTTGAATAAAAGTAGGCGTCATTTTATCTAACAACTTAAACGGTATTCTACCTAGTTTCTCCCAAAACCATAAATCCTTTTGATCCTTTTCCCAAACCTGAATTTCCTGCAAGTGCTGCTCTAATAGCTGACGGTTCTCCATTATTGTCTATCCCCTTATGTGTTCTTTTACTTTACATACGAAAAAAATAGTATAAGGTTTCGCCTTGTCTTGATTCATCTGTATATTTTTTGTGTCGAAAATAAAGGTTCAAGTACAAATGGACTCCGACCATCTAATAAAATGATATGTTATTGCCAGATGGAAGCAAGGAGTGCAATACCTTCATCTATTTGCTGAAGTGTCAGTCCCCCATAGCCTAAAATGATTAAAGTATCCTCTGTACCATGCTGATAGGAAGTAGAACATGGATAGACAAGAATTCCAATGTTTTGAGCAAGTTGAATCGCATTTTTCTCAGAGAGTCTATTAGGTAACTTCATCACGATATGTAGCCCAGATTTTTCACCGATGATTTGAAATTCCTCCGAAAAATGAGTGGAGATAGCAGTTAGTAGAGCTTGTTGTTTTTTACGATAAACTGTCCGCATTTTCGCTAAATGTTTATCAAATTGACCTTGTCCAATGAAATCAGCTAAAACAAGTTGCTCTACTCTGGAGACAACTGATTTTTGATCATGGTTAAAGGCATTAAACGATGCAATTAATGACTTTGGTAAAATCATATAACTGATTCGCAAAGAAGGCAGCAACGTTTTAGAAAATGTTCCAAAATAAATAACTCGCTGAAGCTGATCCATTTTTGCTAAAGAGGGGATTGGCAGCCCTTTATAACGAAATTCTGAGTCATAGTCATCTTCAATAATGTATGCCTCATTCAAATTTGCCCATTGCAACAAGGCGGCTCTTCTCTCTACGGTCATAATCATGCCCAAAGGAAATTGATGAGCTGGTGTTGTGTATAACATGTGAATTGTTTTTGAAGGAAGAGTTATACCGGCTTTATCCACAGGGATGGCCTTTGTAGACAAACCGCATTGTCGTAAAGTAGTATGTGCCCGTTTAAAACCCGGTTCTTCTACTCCGACCTTACTCTGGGGACCTAAAAAGAGACTAAGGGCTTGAAGTTGACTTTGTGTTCCACCATAAACAAACACTTGTGAGGCATCACAAACAACGCCACGTGAACGTTGTACATAGCGCGCAATTTCAGATCGTAAAACGTCTTCTCCTGCCCAAGGACTTGTGGATAAATTATTCCTGTTTACATGTTTTTTCAGGAGCTTATGCCAAAGTGAATAGGGAAAAGCCTCGTTATCCACATGCCCGTTATGAAAATCATACTGAATGTCATTGGATATGATTGTCCTTAGAGGAACCTCATGCTGCTGTTCATCTTGTACCCAATCAAATTCAAAGGGAGCAATAAAATAACCCGACCGTTCTTTACTATAAACATAACCTTCTGCCAGTAATTGTTCATAAGCCTCCTTCACAGTATGTACACTTACATCGAGAGTTCGTGCAAGGGCTCGCTTAGAGGGTAATTGCTCATGACCTAATAGCCTTTTAGATAAAATAGACTGTCTAATTTCTTCGTAAATCTGAATGTATTTGGCTGAATCTCCTGTCAATGAAATGGATAGCTCCACAAGATAACCTCCTCTGATATGGTCTGGTTTTTAATAATTGGTACTTTCCATCCTATCAATTTTACCGTTAAATAATTAAAAAAGGAGTGATACATCATGGAATTTATTGCATTAGAAAATGAAATAGTTAAACTAAAGCCTTTAGAGTTAAATGATTTATCGGGGATACTAGAGGCGGCGAGTTATCCAGAAATATGGTCACATATGTCCACAACGATTGAAAAAATCGTGGATGTGAATAACTTTGTGGAAAATGCTTTATTAATGAGGCGTAATAAAACAGAATTTCCTTTCGTTATTGTGGATAAAAAGACGGGAGAGATCATAGGGTCTACACGGTTTATGGATATAGATGATACACATCAGCGGGTTGAAATAGGAACAACATGGCTGACACCAGCCTACTGGCGTACCGCTATTAATACAAATTGTAAATACCTATTATTACAATACTGTTTTGAAATCCTTCTTTTACAGCGAGTTCAAATCAAAACTGATCATGAAAATATTCAATCTCAGAAAGCTATTGAGCGTATAGGAGCGACAAAGGAAGGTGTATTACGGAATCATATGATTCGTAAAGATGGAACCACTCGCCATACAGTCATGTATAGTATGACGTTAGAGGAGTGGCCGCAGGTGAAAATTCACTTAAATCAATTATTAGGCGAATCTATTTAATATTTGGGTTTTAATGGATTTTTATTGGCCGCTAAGACTTTTTTTTCTATTAAAAAGTGTCAAAAAATAAGGGGAAGGGTAGAGTACTTAAAAATTGAAAGAGGGTAATCTACTTGAAACCAAAATACACGCTAAGACAAATCTATGGTGAGAATGCAGTTTATACACCAAGAACGCCGTTTAGTGATAATCCATGGATGATGGACGATCCTCATAAACTGGATGCCCTAACCTCTAGAGAAGTAGCAATTGCTGATATTCCTGTATTAGTGCACCGAGCTACCCAAACTGGAAAAGCTCAGGAACTACATCGATTAACAGGTTTACCATGGGTCGAACAGCCTTTTAGTTATGACACACAGGAGGAGTATTTAGCTCATATTCGTTCTTGGTGTGAAGACGACAAAACGATTGTTTGTCAATATATACATGACTTGGATCATATGGACCGTCAATGCTATTGGATGGATGCCGAGAAATTTAATGAATTGAATTCAAAGGCATATATTGATCATTTAATCGATAGCAAATTTGTTCCGAGTCGTTTAAATGTTGAAACCTATAGGCTCTCAGATGCCATCAAAAATTGGCAACCGCCTGTGGTCCTTAAGCCGGGCGATGATTCCCCAACCTCTGGAGGATATGGAGTCATCATTTGCCATAATAAAGAGGAACTGACGGAAGGTCTGCGGCAATTCCGAATGACTGGAACGGAGAGCATAATTATTGAGGAGTTATTACAGACAAAGGACAATTATAGCTGTCAATTTGTCTACTCCGAGGAGCTAGGTATTCAATATTTAGGAGCCTCTCAACAAATTACCGATGAAAACGGTATTTATCACGGTAATATAATAGTAGATGAAGTTCCTGAAAAGGTCATCGAAGTAGGAAGACATATTATGGAGCAAGGCGTTGCAGAAGGATTCGTTGGTGTGGCAGGGTTTGATTTAATTGTCACAGAGGCTGGTGATGTTCAGGCTATTGATTTGAATTTCCGCCAAAATGGCTCCACCTCTATGCTAATGTTTCATGATACTTTAGGTAAGCCTATCAATAAATTTGCCTCCTATGTTGCACAAAGTCCACAGGAAAATGAAGTTTTCTTTCAAACCATTAAGAAGTTTGTTGAACAGAAAATATTATTTCCGTTATCATTTTATGACGGGGATTATTTCGATGAACCTGTTCCCTCTAGATTCGTTGGAATATGGTATGCCGATCAACTTAGCGAGATTGAAAAACTTGAGCAGGAACTATTATAGTAAAAAAAGAATGGTCATTAATCGACCATTCTTTTTTTATAAATAAATGCAGCGAGAAACCAAGAAAGTAGAGACCATACAACTATCGTAATCATAGGAATGAATACATCTGACATTGAATATTTACCTTCTAATGCTTCTGCTAACAGTAATAATTGTGAGCTTGGTAACCATTCTGCAATCTTTAGGATTGGATAAGTAGAAGCAAAATTTAGGGCGATTGGGCCAAAAGAGAAAATTATGATAACCGGTAAAACAATGATGGAACCTTCCATAATAGACTTAGAAAATAGTCCACAAATCGTTCCAAGTGCAATATAAAATACAGTAGAAAGTACTAATGAAATCGCTAAAATGAGTAGGTTAGATGGATTATATCCGACAATAAAAATAGACATAGCTACCACGATCATCGTTACGATAAGAACAAATAAGCTTTTACCAATTAATATATCTCCTAGTGAGGCAGGGGAGAGCATCAGGCTGCGTAATGTATTTTTCTCCTTCTCCTCCGCAATTAAACAGCATTGTATATAAGCCGTTACCATTGAAAATGTCATATTAATAGGTAAGAGATAAGCGTTGATAGAGGATGCACCGGATTGGTTATATAAAAATGCCAAAATTATCGGTAAGAGTACCATCGAAGATACAGCATAGTTACGTGAAAATTCCTTATAATCTTTCATTAATATAGCTTGAATTCTTGTCATTGAAATATTCATACTAAATCACTCCCTGTTATTTGCATAAAAATATCGCCTAATGTTGGTTCATTTGTATGGATTCGAGTAACGACATTGGCTTTCATCCATTGATACAGCTTCTCAGCATCTTGAGCGCCGTTTTGAATAACTTCTTGTGTACCATCTGTAAGCCCAACAGTCAGAGAATCGGTGCCAAATTCCTGCTTCAAGTCGCTTGGAGCACCAATTGCTCGAATTTTCCCTTTATGCAGAAAAGCAACTCGGTCACAAAGTATTTCGGCTTCGCTCATGTCATGTGTTGTTAAAAATATCGTTGTCCCCATGGCATTCAGTTTTCGTAAACCATTATAGATATGTTCTGTATTTACAGGATCAAGGGCAGAAGTAGGCTCATCTAAAAATAATAATTCGGGCTTATGCATAATAGCTCTAGCCAGTGTAACCCGCTGTATCATTCCCTTTGATAGCTGACTAATCTTCTTTTTACGATCAGCATATAAGTTCACAAAATCAAGAGCTTCTTTAACGGCAGTGACTGACAGCTCATATAACTTACTATAGAGTAATAAATTCTCCTCAATAGATAACCTAGTATACAAACCGCTATTATCTGTTAATATGCCAAAACGTTTACGATTTTGACTTTGTTTCATGTCAGCTGCTGGCTGTCCAAATAATAGAACATTTCCAGCCGTTTTTTCAGTTTGCGCAGTCAATATTTTAATAGTAGTTGTTTTTCCAGAGCCACTCGGACCAAGGAAACCAAATATTTCTCCTTTTTGTATAGTAAAGGAAACATCTTGTAGGGCGGTTTCTTTATTAAAGATTTTTTTCAAATGCTGTACATCAATTACTGCGTTCATGTGTAAGCCTCCTGTTTGTTGTTGATGTCTAAACTATAAACAACAAGTGAAAGGTTCACAGCAAAAATTAGATGAGAGGCGGAAAAAAGAACATCAACGAAACAATATGGAAGGTGACAGGAGTCGTTTATTTCCTGGGAAATCTACTAAATTCCGAGTATTTCCTTTAAATCTGCTAGTTTATTTTTCGACAAAGGCACAACGGTTTTATCAGTACTGTTGAGTGCAAGGCTATAGCTATTGCGTGTCCATGTAATGATCTCTCGAACCTTTTGTAGGTTAACAATGTATGAACGGTGGCTTCTGAAAAAGCCGAATGGTGTCAGTTTTTGCTCTAGCTCATTCAGTGATAGTGTACATGGGTAGGCTTCACCTGCAACATTAACAGAAACGATACCTTCCACACTTTCAATATAATCAATCTCTGGCGGATTGAATAAAATGATCTTGTCATTTTTCTTTGTTGGAATTTTATCAATGCGAATCGGTGAATTTTCAAGTTGGGGAGGTGGTGTTTGCTCTAATTCTTCCGCTTTAACATCCAAGGTATGTAAGCCGGCCCCATCTAATCTATGTATAGCGGTACTTGCAATCATTAAGTCTTCTAGATTATTAGAAAGTAAAATGATGCTTTTTTGCCTTTTTGTGAGTGTTTTTAGTATTTGTTGGACATTTTGCTTGGAAAACTCATCGATATTTTGAAAGGGTTCTTCTAATACAAGAAGAGACACTTCCTGAAGATATGTACCCAATAGCTTTAATCGCTGTTTTTCACTAGTAGAAAGCTTACTAATTCGAATGTTTCTTTGATCAGTTAAGCTAAATATCTTTAATAAATCCTCAACCTCATTAGTTGGACGTTTGAATAATTTTAAATAAAAACGTATATGCTCACGAACAGTAAGGCGTTCATAGAGTGCACTTTCGCGGAAATATGTAAATGTATGATCTCGTTTCATAAACCATTGCATTAAAGTATGTATTTTAGAAACATCCGTGTAGATGCCGATAATCATGCCGGGTTGTAAGGATATAGGAAAGCTCGGATATATCACATTACCTCCCTCAATATAAGGGTCAACCAAAATATCTATATGTTGTTCCATTGTTTGTTCCTCCTAATGTTGTTCTACTCGTAAAAAGTTTAAGATTTTTGCGTGTGCTTGCATGTAGCTAGCTGGACAAAAATTGGAATTATAAGTATCTATAAAACCGTGATATCCTTGATATTGCTCCATTTGAACATTGGATTTATGTCTGAGTTCCTGTTTTAATGCATTCACATCAAAGCTACTTTCATAGCTAGGTAAAATGACCAAAGTTGGACATGATGGTTGGACATCTAAGAATTGTCGTATTCGTGAGCCATAAACACAAATAACTCGATGTAAGGGAAGAGTTGATAATCTCCAGGCTAATGTGGCACCTACACTATATCCAATTAGCACTACTTCATCATATTTTTCACATGCCTTTAGTAGTTTTTTGGATAACATCTCAAGAGGTGCGTCAAAGCCGACTGTATGTAAGAAATAATCATAAGCTTGTTGTGCCTGTTTGTATGAAAAGGATTTTCCTTCTGGATAAAGTGAAACACAGCAAACGGAGGTATACTCGTCAAGGTAGGATTGGGCTTGTTCTTTGATAAATTGATTGATGCCGTATATTTCATGTAATATAAATATTTTTCTTTTCATGACGACCTCTTTTCGCTTTTTCCAATAGTGTAACAAAAACTAACGTTTACGTATATTTTAGTAATTAATGGATTGGGTTTTTTTATTTTACTAGAATAATTTATATTTAGGTTAGATGGGGAAAAGTGTTGAAAATAAAGGGCCACACAATTTAGATATATCTAATATGTGTGGTCCTTTATTTAGTTTCTTATTCAACTAATGTGCCCGATTGTTGAATATTGTTTCATCTAAATCCCCAGCAATTAAAGTATAGGATTGAGAAAAATAAAGATTTACAACATCTCTATATGCAGTTTTTTATTCAGATAATACCCCCTACAACGTTTTCTGCAAAGTATCGAAAAGTCTTATTGTGGCTATCTTTATATACCTTTGTATAAAAAGCTGTATAACCAATATCCAAAGAAAAAGCCAAGAAACGTTTGTTTTTCAGCGTTTCTTAGCCCTTTGCGTCTGCCCAACTTTGATTTGGGAACGTTATTAAGATTTAGTTTGTATATATTATAATCTCTGAAACTTAATGATTTCTGATAACAAAACATATAAATTTTTAACGATTTTCCGTTGTTATTTGTTCAAGTGTTTTCCATACAACAATTTTTTCAACTTCTTCTCCGTCACTATCAAATTTAATTTTCAACCTCCGTGCTTTATCTGCTTTTACATCACCCAGCGAAAGTTTTATCACAATTTTTCCTTCACCATTAATTTCTAAACCGTTTATATTTTTTAACTCCCTATCATATGTTTCGCCGTGTATACCAGTTCTCCTTAATGGGTCTGCTCCAAAAATCTCATACTTTATACCATCTTCTTCGTATGTAGTAAGCGGGTCTGGATAATCTTTAACGAATTCAATCGATTTTAACGTTATCGGTGAATCACCCGTCCATTGAATTGGTACTACCACATGATAAGTTTCTTTTTTCCAATCAGTACCGAATTGCCCTAATAAAAATTCACCGTCCACCTCCTTGACCTGCTCGCTACACCCGCCTAATAAAACTAAACAGAATAGGACACTTAAATACTTTAGAAATCCCTTCATATAAACACTTCCTTTGAAAATATTCTACCACAGCAAACTATATTCCATGCTTTAAATGAGTATCTATCCCAGCAGATTGCAGACTAAAACCGTTATCAAAAGTCGACGCTACTGGTAGTTTTTAATATTATTAAAATTGACTTATTATGTATTTATTGTATCATAAAATCCATAATAGGTAAAAATTAAACTATTATAAGGTAAGCACTAAGCAAGGGAAATTGCGGTTCACAACAGTAGTAAATCATAATTTAGGAGGAAAAAATGAAAAAGTCAAAATCTCTTTTCTCATTAGCAGCAGTATTATTAATTGGTGGATTGTTCAGTTTTACAGAAATAGCAAGTGCATCTGAAACAGATTCTTTTAAAGAAGAGGTGGGTGACCTTTTCGTTAAAATCCCTTATGCAAAAAGTGAAGTTTATGTTCAAGAAGTAGAAACTAATGACCCGAGTATTGAACAAATAAATGTCTATGACAAAGATACTAATGAATTGATTACTGAAATTTCTGTTCAAGAAGTAGAAACTAATGAATCGATTACTGAAATTTCTGCTCAAGGAAAACTTTCTTCGGCTAGAAATTATGTTCAAAGAGAAGTTTCACAATCGACTGGTACAGGTTATGGTAAAGCATACTTAAAGGCTCGATTAGAAATTTATTCATCGCAATCTTTCCGTGAAATCAAAGGAATTCAAGGAACTTGGTGGGAAATAGGTAGTTCAAATTCATATATCGAACAACAGAATTCAAATGGCATATCTACAACAGGCAAATTCCCAACAACTCAAGTAAACATAAGCGGAGCTACAACTCTTGCTGCTGAAACTACTCAAGGTATGAAAGTAGGGTTCGAGAAGGCTGGTTTCAGTGTATCAGGGGGCATCGACGGCAAATGGTATGCTCGTAAAAACATAAATTTATCGTATGAGTATTCACTTTATTAAAATGAAAAAATCATTTTAAGTTTAAATTTTCTCGAAAACAATTTAGCAAATAGCTTTATTTGTACAGCCAGTTCACGGTATTTTACCGGAATTGGCTGTTTAATTTTGTTTAAGAGGAAAATTCATCTTTCATTCTCGCATTTTATACCATCTTCTTCGTATGTAGTAAGCGGGTCTGGATAATCTTTAACGAATTCAATCGATTTTAGCGTTATCGGTGAATCACCTGTCCATCGAATTGGTGCTACCAAATAAAAGGTTTCTTTTTTCCAATCAGTACCTAATTGCCCTAATAAAAATTCACCGTCCACCTCCTTGACCTGCTCGCTACACCCCCCTAATAAAACTAAACAGAATAGGACACTTAAATACTTTAGAAATCCCTTCATATAAACACTTCCTTTGAAAATATTCTACCACAGCAAACTATATTCCATGCTTTAAATGAGTATCTATCCCAGCAGATTGCAGACTAATCCCGTTATCAAAAATCGACGCTACTGGTAGTTTTTAATATTATTAAAATTGACTTATTATGGATTTTATGTATAATAAAATCCATAATAGGTAAAAAATTAAACTATTATAAGGTAAGCACTAAGCAAGGGAAATTGCGGTTCACAACTGTAGTAAATCATAATTTAGGAGGAAAAAATGAAAAAGTCAAAATCTCTTTTCTCATTAGCAGCAGTACTATTAATTGGTGGATTGTTCAGTTTTACAGAAACAGCAAGTGCATCTGAAACAGATTCTTTTAAAGAAGAGGTGGGTGACCTTTTCGTTAAAATCCCTTATGCAAAAAGTGAAGTTTATGTTCAAGAAGTAGAAACTAATGACCCGAGTATTGAACAAATAAATGTCTATGACAAAGATACTAATGAATTGATTACTGAAATTTCTGTTCAAGAAGTAGAAACTAATGAATCGATTACTGAAATTTCTGCTCAAGGAAAACTTTCTTCGGCTAGAAATTATGTTCAAAGAGAAGTTTCACAATCGACTGGTACAGGTTATGGTAAAGCATACTTAAAGGCTCGATTAGAAATTTATTCATCGCAATCTTTCCGTGAAATCAAAGGAATTCAAGGAACTTGGTGGGAAATAGGTAGTTCATTTTCAAATATCGAACAACAAAATTCAAATGGCATTTCTACAACAGGCAAATTCCCAACAACTCAAGTAAACATAAGCGGAGCTACAACTCTTGCTGCTGAAACTACTCAAGATATGACAGCAGGGTTCGAGAAGGCTGGTTTCAGTATATCAGGGGGCTTCGGCAGCAAATACTATGCTCGTAAAAACATAAATTTATCGTATGAGTATTCACTTTATTAAAATGAAAAAATCATTTTAAGTTTAAATTTTCTCGAAAACAATCTAACAAATAGCTTTATTTGTACAGCCAGTTCACGGTATTTTACCGGAATTGGCTGTTTAATTTTGTTTAAGAGGAAAATTCATCTTTCATTCTCGCTACTTCTTTTATTTGCGTTGTTCCCATTTCGTCCCCCTAAAAGTTATATACGGGATAGCACCGTCAAAACACATATTTTATACGTAAAGGCTGAAACACTAGATATATCATGTATTTGATTGCATTTAACAAAAAAGGATATCTACTGTATATTTTAGTATCTTGATTTTGGTATGAATTTTGGTTATCCCTTAGCGTATAATATCCGCGTTTTGTCCGCTGATCCTCTTCAGTATCAAGGGCTTTCAAACAGTAACCTTCCCAAAGCGTCGTTTGGTACGTGTCATATAAAAATGTTATTCAATAATATGGCCCGATTGTTGAACACAAGTTAAACAACACTCTTAAACTAACCTGCACCGTTAGTCTCAACAGAAAAAGGGCTCTATCTCTTATTGGAGCAAAGCTCGTATAGCTAAGGAGGAGCCTGCTGCTAGGACAGCTATTACTTTATACTTCATACATATTAAAACTAGCAATTAATGTTAGTTTGAGAGTGCATGGTCGATGGAATTACGATATAAAAATGATTTAAATAATAGTAAGAAATGACAAAATAGCTTTGAAAAGGGGAAGTTTTACTTGATAATGATTATCATTATCGTATAATAGGGGAGGAAGGAAATAATAAGCATTTTTATAAGATGAAAAGTATACAGTAGGGGTTGTAGTTCAGCTGATGCCGCAGCCCAATTGTTGAGATAGGAAATAAACATAAACGAAAGGTGTGTTAAGTATTGTTTGAACAAGAATTGTATGATGTAACGATCATTGGTGGAGGACCAGCAGGTTTATATTCTAGCTTTTATTGTGGCTTACGTGAAATGAAGACGAAGCTAATTGAATCTCAGTCGCAGCTTGGGGGAAAAATCCACGTTTACCCAGAGAAAATGATTTGGGACATTGGGGGCGTTACGCCAATTTCAGGTGGCCAACTCATTAAGCAGTTAGTAGAGCAAGCCTTAACATTTAATCCTTCTATTTATACAGATGAAAAGGTATTATCAATTGCTAAAAACGAAGAGGGTATTTTCGTTATTACAGCCGAGTCTGGGAATATTCACTATTCAAGAACGGTCATAGTTGCTATTGGTGGTGGCATCCTTAATCCTCAAAAAATAGAGATTGAGGGAGCTGAACGATTTGAGGTATCTAATTTAAACTATACTATCAAATCCTATGAAAAATTTAAAAATAAAGCGGTCATTATTTCTGGTGGCGGTAATACAGCTGTAGATTGGGCACTAGAGTTAATGGAAGTGGCGTCAAAGGTCTATTTAACGTATCGAAAAGATCAATTGTCTGCACATGAGGCTCAAATTACGGAGCTTACGAATAGTGCGATTGAATGCCATTATAATTCTGAAATTACAAAATTAATTGCAGATGATCAAGAAGGAATGATTAAAGCAATTGCTTTAACAAACCATGAAACAGGTACTGTGACGGAAATTCCTATCGATGAAGTTGTCATCAGTCATGGCTATGTACGTGATAAGGAACTTTTAGATAATAGTCCATTAGCAATTGAACGTAAAAACGACTATTTCATAGCTGGTACTATAAATAGTGAATCATCTATTCCGGGTCTTTATGCGGCAGGAGATATTTTGCACCATGATGGCAAAATCCATTTAATTGCAGCAGCTTTTCATGATTCATTGCACGCAGTTAATAGTGCGAAGAAGTATATTCAGCCAGATGCTTCTGATGGCGGTATTGTATCCTCACATAATGATATTTTCAAACAACGTAATCGCAAGCTATTACAGGAAAGCTTAAAATAATCAATCTTAGGAGCACTCATGCATTTTAGGTGTTCCTTTCTTGTTGTTTTAAAACATGCTATAGGAAGGGAGCTATTCAGTATAAATACGCAAGAAATTATAGAATTCTATACAATGGCACCTTTAACATTTACGTCTGTCACTACTGATCAGATTTCTTCTGAAACGGTTGCTGAGACTAGCGAGACAAAGGAAAATGTAGCTAGACTTATCTTCCCAATCAATGGGATAGGTGACGTTAAAATAGAAGGCACTAATTATCACATAAAAAAAGGACGAATCCCCCATGTTGGTCCCAATTTCCCCAGTCGATTCTTAGCTGTTAATGAGGCCAAATTAGAATATGTAGTCATTTACTTTCACCTATCTGATGAAGAACAGGCGAAACTTCCTCTTTATAATAGTCATTTTCCTTTACAGGTTGTAGAGCACATGAAATTAATGAACATAGTGCAGCAATTAATCGCAACAAATCAAAAGGGTAGTCATTTATCATTTCTTCAATCCAAAGTACTCTTTTTAAATATTTTAGAGGAAATAATTTTATTGATGAAGGTGAAAGATTATCAAAACATAGCATCCATTTTGACGTATACAAGAAAATTTTACAAAGAATATTACTGTGAGCGATATAGCTAATGAATGTAATTGGGACCGTAAAAAATTGAGCTATGTATTTGAAAAAAGAATGGGTGTCAGTCCCCATGTTTATTTAACTGATTTACGTATTCAAAAATCCAAAATGCTATTAAGGTCATCTGATTTTTCTATAAAGGAAATAGCTGATCGAGTAGGTTATACGGATTATTTTTATTTTAGTCGTGTCTTTAAAAAGGTGACAGGTTTATCACCTAGTATTTTCCGCAAACAGATGAATTAACAAACACTCGATGAAAAAATTACATTCATTGGGTGTTTTTTGTATAGATCGAACATAGCTTTCTCTTTTTTGGACAACCTAAGGAGAAATACTGACATGGTGGGGTGATGATCATGAAAATAGAGAGGTCGTCAGAATGGGAAGAAGGCTTTATCAATCGCGTCAATGATCTTGAACAATGGCATAGCTGGACATTATATAAGATGAACTATGATATTGTCAAAATGAAATTAATCCCTGATTTCAAAGGTCTACAAGCTACAAAGTATTTACCAAATTTAAAACCTCTTGCACATCAGCTAGAAGCAGCTGAAACAGTCATTGAACGCATGAATGGAAAAGCCATTTTAGCAGATGAAGTAGGTCTTGGTAAAACAATTGAAGCGGGTTTGATTTTAAAGGAATATCTGTTAAGGGGCCTTGTGAAGAAGGCATTAATATTAGCGCCAGCTTCCCTTATTAATCAATGGATTGAAGAGTTAAATTTAAAATTTCATATACCTGCTATTGCTTATAAAAAAAATTGTCCAATAGAGCGCTATGACGTCATTATCATGAGTATGGATACGGCGAAAAAGAGCCCTCATAGGGAGCGTATTTATGAGCAGGATTACGATATGATTATTATTGACGAGGCCCATAAATTAAAAAATAATAAAACACAAATTTATGAGTTCGTCCAAGGATTAAAGAAAAAGTTTTGCTTATTATTAACTGCCACTCCTATACAAAATGATGTTTTCGAATTATATTATTTAATTTCCTTATTAAAACCAGGACATCTGGGGAACTATGATACCTTCCAATCGGCCTTTTCAGCCAGTAAGCATCATCTAGAACATGATGATTATTTGAAAGAATTGGTCAATCAGGTGATGGTGAGAAATCGAAGAGAAGATACAGGTATTGAATGGACCAATCGTTGCGTTCAAATTGTGCCGATTACCTTTACGGAAGAAGAAAGAGAAGTTTACGATCTCCTTGGCTCACTTGAAAACAAAGGATCTTTTGCATTAATTACTTTGCAGAAGGAAATGTGCAGTAGCAAGGAAGCAACAGCATTAACATTAACAAATATGCTGAAGGAGCATGGACAATCACAAGAAATGGAAGACATTTTAGCCAAACTAATGGCGTTAGAAGTGAATTCTAAAGCAGAAAAGACGATTGAGATTATTGAACAGGCGAAGGATAAGGTTATTATTTTTACAGAATACCGTGCAACTCAAATCTACTTACAATGGTATTTACATTCAAAAGGTATTACAAGTGTATTGTTTAACGGTAAATTTAATAAAAGTAAACGAGATTATATGAAGCATTTATTCAAAGAAAGAGCACAAGTACTCATTGCCACAGAGGCTGGTGGAGAGGGAATAAATCTTCAATTTTGTCATCATGTCATCAATTATGATTTACCATGGAATCCTATGAAGCTAGAGCAACGAATTGGTCGTGTCCATCGTTTGGGGCAGGAGCATGATGTTCACATATATAATCTTGCTATTGAAAATACCATTGAAGAAAAAATCTTAGAATTACTTCATACCAAAATCGATGTGTTTGAAAAAGTGGTTGGTGATTTAGATGCCATTTTAACAAACTTAAAAAAATCAGTATGAGGTAAGGAGGGAAACTATGTATCCGCAGCAAGTTCATGAGTATTTAAAGGGATTTTTCGCCGAAAATGAATGCCCTATTTTAGGGGAAGAGAATCATTCTTTGACCGTGCAGTTGACGGTAGATATTGATAAAAGGATTATGAATAGACCATTTTATTGGCAATATATAGAGGCAACTAATAGTGAACCAAACCCAGCTCAAGTGACCTTTATTACAGATCAGACAGCTATGGCCGGTAACTTGTTTGGTGAAGTTATTCATTATGGCTCACCACGGTTAAATCAGCTTTTTCATGCGACAGGAGAACTAGGTGCCTATGTCCAATTATTTGAAAAAGTTGATCATGCAATGGGGCAGGTTATCCTTACTCCATGGCTAGGCGTTAATTTTAAAGTTTCCTATTGCTGTGATCGGACAAAAGAAATGATGTATTCATTTGGTATTAATTTATTAACGGGTGTTATCAAAGAGAATTTTCATGAATCGATTTATGCCTCAGATTATGACTCCGAACCAGCAGAGAATGTTTTTCATGTGCAATATATAATAAAACCAGTACGTGCTCTTGAAAGATTAAATGCAGCAGTGGAATCCATTATTGAAAAGGATGATCATTCGTGGGCCATTGAAGCGCAAAAGAGATGGCAACGTGATCAACGAGTATTGGATTATTTTTATGAGGATGTAGAGGATAAACCGGAATGCTATGAAATTGAAAGAAAAGCATTAGAGGAGCAATACGAATCTAAAATTAAAATTGACATTATTAATGGAGGATTATTTTATCTCTTTTAAATGAGGAGCTGTCCCTAATAAGACAGCTCCATATTTTAATTGTCTTCCACCAGGCTTTGTAGCTGCGCCAATTTATTGTCCCAGAATAAATGAAAGTATTGGAGCCAATCCTCAATTTCCTTTAAACGCTCACTATGCAAAGTGTAGATCTTTTCGCGACCTTTTTTTTGAGCAGACACAAGCTCTGCCTGTTCTAAAATTTTTAAGTGCTTCACAACAGCTGTTCGACTAATCGCAAAATGCTCTGAAATATTAGAGATAGGTCTATCACTAGATGCAAGTAGCTTTAAAACATTTCTTCTTGTCGGATCTGCAATTGCCTGAAAAACGTCATATTTAATTGCTTCTTGGATCATTAGGCTTCTGCAATTTCTTTTAATTTATGGTGGATGATCATTGTCCAGCCGCCATCCATTTTTGTGCGAATGGCTTCAGTAGCAGCGTTAGCTTTAGGAATAATATGTGAAGCTTCCTTCCAGCCACCATGTGTTAAGGTAAATTCTGTTTGTTCTCCAACTTCTTTTAGCTCAAAAGTAACGAACCAACCATCCTCATCCCAAGCAAATCTTAGAAAATGTGGCGCATCTACACGTTCAACTTTACAGGGTGAAGGACCAAACGGCGATTGAATCGTAAATTCATGTCCCTCAATAGGTTGAAAATCATTGGGCATAAACCAAGCAGCAATTTTTTCTGCAGTTGCTACAGTATCCCACACCTTTTCTATAGGTGCATTAAGTGTAATTGTTTTAACAATATCGGGTAATTTTCCGCTCATGTGTCAATCTCCTTTATAGATAAAATGTAACCATTAGGTGTTATGAATATATAACACCTAATGGTTGTATGTCAATGTTAAAAGAAAAAATTTAGTATCTTTCTGTAAGGAAGTACATATGCTACAATTATTTTTATAATTTTCTGACAGAAAGTAGGGGAGCAAAATGGTTAACATCTCTGTTTTCTTAGTTATGTGCATTTTACTCATAATTTTACCTGGTCCAGATACAGCTATTGCGACAAAGAATACCTTGATTGTAAGTAGAAAAGGTGGCTTGCAGACTATTTTAGGGTCTTGCGGTGGTTTATTGATTCATACGTGCGCAGCTGTCATTGGGCTTTCCGCTATTATTGTGAAATCAGCTTATGTGTTTGCTGCATTAAAGTATATTGGTGCAGTTTACTTATGTTATTTAGGTATTAAAACATTGTGGACCTTACGGACAATTCGTGCACAATCACCCGAAGTGCAGGATGAAGCTAATATGGATCATAAGTACTCACATCAATCATGCTTTAAGCAAGGGTTCCTCACTAATGTGACGAATCCGAAGGTGGCTGTATTTTTCCTAACATTTCTTCCTCAATTTGTGGATGGAACGAGTGGAACATTCCTACCGTTTTTAATGATGGGATTAATATATACAGCTTTAACGATGTTATGGTTTGTATTTTATGTCTATCTATTAGATCGCATTAGTGCATTTATGAAAAGGCCAACTACTAAGGCAGTAATCGAAGGATTGACAGGTGCTGTGTTAATAGGATTCGGCATTAAATTAGCATTGGAAAAGGCCCACTAATAGTCAATACACCACTATATTTAGATGTAAAAATCTAATGATAGGTGGTGTATTTTTTTGTTGAAGAGGTGTGTGGAAAATCAAGGAATATCTTCTGGATGATAGTTGTAGTTTCCGTGCACTTATTTTTTCTAGAAGGATTACCATAGATGAAGAAGAATTAATTACTATAAGAGAATTTTGCTGAGACTTTCATCAAAAAGAATAAATGGGGAAGATATTTATGGAATTACGAGATTTAAAAGCATTTATGTCTGTTGTCGAGCATGGTAGCTTTACGAAGGCTGCGAATGAAACATTTGTATCTCAGCCTTCATTAAGTAAAAGCATAAAAAAATTAGAAGATACATTGCATGTAAAACTATTGAATAGATCTACACGCAATGTCGAGCTAACAGATGCAGGTAGTATTGTTTTTAAACAGGGGCAAAAAATCATGCGTTCCGTTCAAGACCTGCACATTTTACTAGATGATTTATTAAATATAAAGAAAGGCTCCATCAAGCTAGGGATTCCACCTTTAATTGGGACATTATTTTTTCCGAAAATGGCTAGAGAATTTCATCAACAATATCCTGACGTGCATTTGGAGCTTGTTGAACGAGGTGCAAAAACGGTGGGTACGTTAGTAGAAAACGGTGATGTTGATATGGGGATTGTTGTACTACCGACCGATGAAAGGAAGTTTTCGGTTCAGCCATTTGTAGAAGATCAATTTTATGTATTTATAAATGAACTACACCCATTAGCTCAGTTTAACGAAATACAATTGCAGGATTTAAAAAATGAAACCTTTATTATTTTTGCTGAGGAGTTCGCTTTACATGATTATGTGATTAAATCATGTGAAAGTGTTGGATTTTCACCAAATATAGGCTATAAAAGTTCGCAGTGGGATTTGATAGTTGAACTGGTCTCATCAAATTTAGGAATAACATTACTGCCATATTCTATTGCTACTAAGCAAACAAATAATAATGTCAAAATGATTCCCTTAGCTAATTTTGACATGCCTTGGCGTTTGGGGATTATCACCAAAAAAAATACATATCAATCGTATGCCTTAAAACAGTTACTTAATACGATACGTAAGTAAGAAATATAGCGATTTATTCTATTTTGGAATAAGTGGTATTCTAATTAATTCCTTTACTTGTAAAATGTTAATAAGGTAGAATTTTTCTTAATAAACGAGCAATTTTAGGGGGTTTCGAGATGAAGGATGGGAAAGTGTGGGGTTCATTTGAAGAGGCGGTTGCTGATATTAAGGATGGAGATATGTTAGCAGTAGGAGGATTTGGTCTATGTGGTATACCAGAAAAGGCTATTGCAGCTTTAGTGCAAAAGGGCACCAAGGATTTAACAGTAGTCAGTAATAACTGCGGTGTAGATGATTGGGGCTTAGGCTTACTATTAGCGAATAAGCAAATAAAAAAAATGGTTGCCTCTTATGTAGGTGAGAATAAAATTTTTGAGCAACAATTTTTAAGTGGTGAGTTAGAGGTAGAGTTAACGCCTCAAGGAACACTTGCTGAGCGCCTACGTGCAGGAGGAGCAGGGATTCCAGGGTTTTATACAGCTACTGGAGTTGGTACGCCCATTGCTGAAGGCAAAGAAGTAAAGGTTTTTGATGGGAAAGACTATATATTAGAAAAAGGAATTACTGCTGATTTTGCTCTAGTTAAAGCATGGAAAGCAGATAAGATAGGTAATTTAGTGTATAGAAAAACATCACGTAACTTTAATCCGCTAGCTGCAATGGCAGGTAAAATTACCATTGCTGAGGTTGAAGAAATTGTAGAAGTTGGCGAGTTAGACCCAGATCATATCCATACACCAGGAGTTTTCGTTCAACGCGTTTTATTGGGTGAAAATTATGAGAAACGTATTGAGCGTTTAACAGTGAAAAAGGGGGAAGCGTGATGGCTGATACAAGACAAAGAATCGTAAATAGAGCAGTAAAAGAAATTCAAAATGGCATGAATGTAAATTTAGGTATTGGTATTCCAACTTTAGTTGCCAATGCTATTCCAGCCGATTATGAAGTACTTTTACAATCAGAGAACGGATTACTTGGCATCGGTCCTTATCCAGTTGAAGATGACGTAGATCCCGATTTAATTAATGCTGGGAAAGAAACCGTGACAGCTATGCCAGGTGCCTCATTTTTTGATAGTGCAGAATCATTTGCTATGATTCGCGGTGGCCATATTGACCTTGCTATTTTAGGCGGTATGGAAGTTTCAGAGAACGGGGATCTGGCAAATTGGATGATTCCAGGGAAAATGGTCAAAGGAATGGGAGGCGCCATGGACCTTGTAGTAGGAGCAAAAAGAGTCATCGTCGTTATGGAACATGTTAATAAAAACGGTGAATCCAAAATAAAAAAACAATGTGAACTCCCATTAACAGGTAAAGGTGTTGTCCACCGGTTAATTACAGACTTAGCTGTATTTGATTTTACTAAAGATGGGATGCAGCTTATTGAATTAGCAGAAGGCGTTACTGTAGAGGAAGTAAAAGCAAAGACTGCGGCTTCGTTTCATATAGCTTTAGCACAATAATTTCAGACTTAGGACTGTTTTCAACGTGGTTGTATCATCCTATACTCGTTTAAAAAGGGAGAGTTTCGGATGGACCAAAAATGGACAAATGAACTAGCAGTTGCACAGGTCAGAGTAGCAAGGCCAACAGATCAATTAAAAGAAATTGAACGATTTTATTGTGAGGGTATAGGTTTAAAGAAAATTGGGTCTTTTTCTGGGCATCGTGGCTATACAGGAATAATGGTTGGTCTTCCAAATGCACACTATCATTTGGAATTTACAGAACATGTTGAAGGGAGCCCTTGTCCTGCTCCAAGTAAGGATAATCTGTTAGTGCTCTATATTCCAAACAAAGAAACCATTCATAGCATTACTAAACGCTTATCACGAATGGGGTACCCTGAAGTAGAGCCTGAAAATCCATATTGGATGCAGAAGGGTATTACTATTGAGGACCCTGATGGCTGGCGCCTTGTATTAATGAATACAGAGGGCATTTAAACAGAAGAAGGAATGCACGAGCTATAATCGTAGTCTCGTGTTTTTTTTGTCAAAATAAATACCCTATATAGTATATAATTTATAAGGGGGGTATTTATATATGCAACGAATTAAAACTTTGGATAGTTGGAAAGAAGTGTTAGAACAATCTCACGAAATGCCATGTCTTGTCTTAAAATTTAGTCTGACATGTATAAGTAGCATTTCAGCTTTAAAGGAGTTCAAAGCATTAGCGACAGAATTACCTAAATATGTAGTCATTGTCCAAAAGGAACGTGATGTTTCCAACGCCATAGAACGTGATCTACAGGTAAAGCACGAATCACCACAGTTTATAATTTTGCAGGGTGGTAAAGGAATTTGGCAAGCAACCCACTACAAAATAAAACAGTCTCTTTTAGCGGAGGGACTTAGCCTATATGTGAAATAAACAAAAGATACCCCTTCATACATGGGGGGGTATCTTTTGTTTCAATAAAATTAATCCTCTAAAGCTTCACTTTCATGATAATTCGTTGCAGTTGACTCGATATCAACCTGTAAATAATTGGCCCAATCTACTTTATGATAATCCTCTTCACTAAAATAAATATTCAATACTTCTGTCATGGTTTTATCTCCATTTGGTTCAGTAAGTGGAGCATACCAAGTAACAGCAGGTGTCTTCACATCTTTCAGCTTGGACAAATCAGCAAAAATTTTAGTGGAGTCCTTCAGCATCTGACTTTTCGAACCTTCTGTCACATCCGTATCTTGTATAGATATTGTGACAACACCTTTGGATTCTTCAACCGTGAACTCATTTTTAACAATTGCTCCGACAATATCTTCAACGGAAGTATTTTGATCTACTGCGACCTCTTTTGGATCGTCACTCTTTCCGCAAGCTGTTAGAAGCAGTGAAGCAAATACCATTACATACATTAACTTTTTCAATATCATTACCTCCCTTGTTACTCCATATATGCGCAAATTGGAAGGGAATTATACAAAATATGAGAAGGTTGTATGCACTTTTTAAAACTAGGATTTAAAACGGTAGATGAACATGTCCTTTTTGAGGGGTTTAGAAATAGGATATTTAAAATTGAAGATATAGCAGGTGCTTTAGGGCAAATGCGTATGTGGGATTTAGATACATTTTTCAAACATAAAAAAGCACCTTAACCACATTGGCTAAGGTGCTGTAAAAGTAAATGTAATATAAAAAGCCGCGTATGCCGTAGTTATTATAGAAAGTTTTAAACCACCACTCCTCAAAGTGGGTGTTCGCAGAAGTTTTCCTGCTTATCCTCATGCACCGTAGTGTGAGGCCCGTCATTCCAACTCCAATAATAAAACTCCCTTTTACAGCTTAAAGGTTAAAACTTAATATTATACGAACAATGCAGCCTTTATGGATATATTAAAGCATGATCGACAAACATGCAAGTAAGATGATTGCTTGAAATAAGTCAATGGGCAGGTGTCCCAAATTATGCAATACGTAACGACAAATACCTTTAGAAAGGAACTGGAGCTTCATATTATTTTCACAAATACGAACAAAAAATACGAACAACCTTTGCTTATTATGGACGACTATGTAAAGATAGGAGCATATAGAGGATTTATCTAGCAAAAAGTAAAAGGAGGAAGCAGAAATGGCAGCTTATCCAAATTGTCCAAAATGTAATTCTGAATACACATATGAGGATGGAACGAATTATGTATGTCCTGAATGTGCGCATGAGTGGAGCATGGACGCAACGGAATCAGAAACAGATGCACTTGTTGTCAAAGATGCAAATGGTAATCTGTTAGCTGATGGTGATTCAGTTACGGTTATTAAGGACCTAAAGGTAAAGGGGAGTTCTTCCACTTTAAAAATAGGAACGAAGGTAAAAAGCATTCGCCTTGTAGAAGGGGATCATAATATTGACTGTAAAATTGATGGCTTTGGCGCTATGAAATTAAAGTCAGAATTTGTGAAAAAAGCATAGTGAATTGAAAAAGCGTCTAAACTCACACGAATGTTTAGACGCTTTTTTTATTAGTATTTATTTTAAAAATTTTGCGTAATAAAATGGCAAAGGCCGCACCTACTAAGGCAAAAATCGTATGTAAGAGAGCGATATAGCCTGCTCCCATCAAAAGTGCCCCAAATTCTGTTAAGGAGTAGGTGGTAATATAGAGCTCATTCGTAAGGTTGTCGATAATCGCCCAAACAAATACAGGCACAGAGCTAATGATAAAAACAATCCAAATGTTTTTATAGAAAAGGTAAGACAGACAACCGAAAATGGCATACGAAATGACAAAGCCCATTTGATTGCCAAGTAACGATGAATTAATGGCAAACATGAAAGAAAGTACAATAAATATAAGATGAAAAAAAGATAACGTTTTTTTCATCGGTATGTATTCTTTTTGAATTGGTTTTGAGCTAAAGAGCTGCTGACAGTGCGAACAACTTGCTAAATGCTGCTCTACATATATTAATGTTGGTGCTTGGAGCATTTGTTTCTTATATAACGGTAATAAATCTTCTACAATTGGGCAATCTTCTGACAAAACTCTCCCTCCATTCAATTACCTTTCATTATACGATTTTTTTAGAGGAAATAAAAAAAGCCTTCCTGAACTTTTCATTCGGAAAACTTGTACATGCACCTGACTATTTGGCTGTTAGTACTTCATTTGTTAATGCTTGAATATCAATATGGGTTTTTTCCTGTACGGCGTCTTTTAATATTTCAGTGCGGAAATATTGGACAGTTGCTTCAAGTGGAATGGCTAAAAGCTTCGATAAGGCATTTTGATACATATAGACGAATTCTTTGTCAGTATTACCTCGCTTTAATTCTGCAAAAGCTTCATAGAATTGGTCCAGCTTATCCGCAAATTCAAGTAGACGCCCTTCTATCGTACTATCCTTGCCTTCTTTCATGCGCTCAAAGAAAATGGCTTGAAATTCCTCTGGGATTTCATTGCTAATAAACTTTTCCATCATCTTTTCTTCCACATGTGCTAGCATTTGCTTGAGCTCGGGGCTAGCATGTTTTACTGGGGTTTTAATGTCACCAATAAAAACTTCAGCAAAGTCATGATTAATTGTTTTTTCATATAAAGATTTCCAATCAATCTGTACGCCATTCATTTCTTCTAATGTCGCGAAAAACATCGCATATTGTGACACTTTCCAAGAATGTGCTGCCACATTATGTTCTTCAAATTTAAATCGCCCAGGGCAACGAATAATTCGTTCTAAATCATTGAGGCTTGTAAAAAATTGATGAATTCCTATAAAAATCACTCCTTTTGTTCTATAAGTGCATGTTACTATAAACAATACCCTCTTTGTAAGATTTTCAAACAATTTAACAATGATTCAATTTGTGTTTACAAAGGATTCACAATTATTGAATAAGCAGACGAAGGTTGAATGCTATAATGTAGGGGACTGATGAAAAGGGGAGTACACATCATGTTTTCCATTTATACGCTTCTTCTTTATATACATATTTTAAGTGCGGTTCTTTCGATTGGGCCATTGTTCGTTGTGTTAACGATTGTAAAAAAAATGCGTACAGCTTCAAATGGTGAAATGCCACCATATATAGAATCTTTTAAAGGGGCTATTGCCATTGTCAAACATTCAGGACATGTACTTGTAGTATCAGGTATTTTACTAATGTGGCATGCCGGTTACCATTGGGGTACTTCGTGGATTGTTCTCACTTTCCTCGTGATGCTTGCATCCATAGTATTTTTAGCCAGAGCGTTTAAACCAACATTACGGACTTTTAATACACCAGCATATAATCACCAACGATTTGTTGCTCTATTGCAGCGTAAGACGTGGATGTACATTTTGCTATTGCTCATTATGTTATGGCTAATGGTGGCAAAGCCAATTGTTTGGTAACGAGTCCTTTATTATTGAAAAATCGCACCCCGAGGAGTGCGATTTTTTAGTTTACTAAACGTTTGAAATAGCTTTTTCTTATCCATAAATAACTGATGAGGAACAGCACAAAGAAACAACAAGAACTGGCAATGGAAACTTGTAAAAATGCTGTAGAGACCATTGTACGCATAGCTAATAAAATAGTAAGTAATAGCAAAATTGCTATTGTGAACGGTACAAATATAAGAATGGCCAATTCCTTTGCAATAACAGAGGCTAATTCTTTTTTAGACAGTCCTAGCTTACGAATGCCCATATATTTTTCTTTTTCCTGTAACAATGTTGTTTGTAAATAGAAGTAAAGTATACTCATGGCTGCACTTAAGAAAATTAAACTTAACATAGAGCCAATGAAGAACATAACGCTTTTAACAAACATTTCCGAATCATATAAGTTGATTTTGGATGTAACGTAACGTTCACCAGGTAAGGATGGTATATCTTCGGTAATGGTCTTTGCTAATTCTGTATGAGCTGTCCAATTTTCTAATTCATAAATATAGGTTTTATAAACAGGGTAATCAATCGACTGATAAATAGAATCTGGCACAATGAAGTAAGTTTCCTGAAACCCTGTAGATAGTAGGTTCTTTTCGTTAATTTCAGCGAGTTTGAATGATTTTATATAACGGTCACTAGCATTGTTGGTTATCGGTGCTATACCATGATTCCCAGCAACGGCGATAAATTCATTTTCATTAAGGCTGAATTTCTTTTGTTGTAGCAGATTGTAATCAGATAATGACATATAGCCAAGGCGTTGATTTTCATCTGATTTAAATTCAATAAAATACTTGTTTGCTTTTACTGTTGCTAGCTTCGTTTCAAGTTTGTCTAAATCCTCCTTTATTAAACTGTCTTCAGCTTTTGGGTCCGCGATATATTGAAAGCTATACGGATAATTTCCTTCACTATCTTTCTGAACATTGTAATAAGAGCTAAACAAAATGCTTGTACATAGGAATACGCCACTTAACAATATGGTAATTAGAAATAGCATATTGGCATGGGATTTCATTTTTGCATTTAAATTTGACGCTAAAAGCATATTTGTTTTGCGAAGGTAAGCGGGAGACTTCTCAAATATTTCCAGAAATAGACGTAAGCCTTGAGCAATGACTAAATAAATCGTGCTAATAATGCTAGCGAAAAATAATAAATAAAAGAAAACACTTAAAGACTCTACAATGGCATGCTCAATATTTAGTAAATAAGCTAAAAGGGCGGTCATTACTATGCTAGCAGCTAATAAAATATAATGTGGTTGAATTGATTTTTCGATAACAGTATCACTTTTTAAAAGCTGTATGGAGGCTTCCTTATTAATCAATTTAGTGACGATTTTGGAAATTACCATAAATAAGATTAAAAATAAACCTATTGTTAAACCAATTGCCTGCAGAGGTATATACATACTAAATGTTTCTGCTTTTAACACTACTTTAGCGGCCATCAAGAACAGGGGAGTCATGACAAGACCGAGAACGATTGCTGCAATAATCGCCATAATTCCAATGAATAGGTTTTCGCGGAATATTAACTTTCGTACTTGTTTCATGGAAGCCCCTGTAATCATAAAAATGCCAAGAGTTTTAGACTTTTTGCGTAAAAATGCCATGATCGAATAGATGATATAAATAAATGAAAATAAATAAACAAGCATACTAGCTAGCATTAATGAAATGCCAAGTGTTGAGTCAGGATCTAGGCTTTTTAAGCTGGGATGAAAGACGATTACAGAAAATAAAAAGAATATAATGATGGAAAACATACTGCTTAGAAAATAAGACACATAAGTCCATTTATCTCGTAAAATATTTTGGATAACAATGTGGTTAAAGGTCATGTTGCCCACCACCTAGAAAAGCAAGAGTGTCCATAATTTCTTGATAAAATTGCTTGCGATTGTTGCCCCGATGTATTTCATTATATAATTTTCCATCCTTGATAAATATAATACGATTGGCAAAGCTTGCTACGTAAGGATCATGTGTCACCATGAGAATGGCAGTTTGTAGTTCTTGATTGATGGAGGTAAATAAGTCCATCACATCATTGACGGCTTTTGAGTCCAGATTCCCTGTAGGCTCATCTGCTAACAATAAGCTAGGTTCATGGATAACAGCACGAGCAATAGCTACTCGTTGCTTTTGCCCACCTGAAATTTCATAAATCCGTTTCGGTAATAGCTCCTCAATTCCAAGAAATTGCGCTACATGCTTTAAACGTTGACGCATTTTGGCGCTAGGTATGCTATCTAATGTTAGCGGCAATAAAATATTTTCCTTTACCGTTAACGTATGAACAAGGTTAAAATCCTGAAAAACAAAGCCTAATTCAGAACGTCTAAATTTTGCAAGGTCCTCATCATTTAAAACATAGGGATTTCTATTATTAATAACAATATCTCCAGCAGTGGGGCGATCAATGGTGGATACACTATTTAAAAATGTTGTTTTCCCACTTCCGGAGGGCCCCATGACTGCTACAAACTCCTGTTGCTGTAACTGGAAATCAATGCCTTTTAATGCCTTGTAGGTAATCTCCCCGATATATTCTTTTTGCAAATTGGTCACTTGAAGAATGATGTTTCCCAACTTGGAACAACTCCTTTAAATTAATTTGATAGCTATAGTATAAAAAAGGAGCGATCAATAACCCATTTCACTTGATGACGGGAATATGACAAAGTTGTCATATTCATTTTATAAGACTGCTTGAGAAATTGATGGAAAACTTAGTGTGATCATGTGAGGATTGCAAGGTGAAGGGATGGTCTAGTATAGTTAAAACCTTTTTCACTAAAAATAATCCTATGCCTGTTGCTTCTCCATTTGTTCGTCCTTTTTTGCCCGTATAAAACAAATCAAAGACACGAGAAATTTCGTTAGTAGGGATTGTCTCACCACGGTTATCGATATGCAAAAAGTCGTTGTCATAATCAATATGGACAGTGCTTGCAACTTCACTGTATTTGACAGCATTATTTAATACTTGATAAAGAACAACCTTTAACCATTTACGATCGGAGTATATCATTTGATCTTCTGCCAGCGTTAATTTTGGGAAAACCTCTTTTGTAATAAAATAATCTTTCAAATCATTCACGACTTCTTTTACAAGCTCTTTTAAAAGAATAGGCTCAATTTTTAAATCAGCTACTAAGTTTGAACTACGCTCATACGTTAATAGCTGATTGAGTGTAAATGTCAGCTTATCACATTCTTTACTAATGGTTTGCCATTGCTGTAATTCGTTAGAAGTCATGGTGGACGCTGATTGTGTAAGTAATTGAATAACAGATAGCGGTGTTTTCATTTGATGTGCAAAATGTGATAATACGAGATGCTTTTCCTCCGCTTGCTCCTCTAATTGTTGCTGTTGCGTTAAATGTAAATATTGCATTTGTCTTAGTTTTTCACTATAGGCTTGTTCGATTGAAGCTTGGGGCTCATACAGATGAAGGTCGTCCCTCGATAGATCTTCTTTTTCTAAGTGTGTATATAGTCGTCTCCTTCGGTAATAACGGCCAACAAGCCAAAGGATAAATAGAAAGCTAACGAGAAAAATAAAATAAAAATAATGCGCTGTTAAATCATCTAATGCTTGAATCATCCAAGGTAAGAGTAGGAAGCTGATACCATAAAGAATAATAATACTCATATGATCTTTAAAAAACAGCTTCATTTTTCTTCCTCCACAAGTTGATAACCTAGGCCGCGAATGGTTTTAATTTCAAGCTGAGAGTGGATAGCTTCGAATTTTCTTCGTAGACGACCAATGTTCACAGATAATGTGTTTTCCTCCACAAAGGTTTCATCATCCCAAATAGCACTTAATAGTTTTTGGCGAGCTACAACATTTGGATAGGCTTCGAACAGTAGTTTACTGAGCTGCATTTCTTTTAAAGTTAGCAGGCTCTCATTGCTATCTGTTTGGAGACGGACTGTGTCTGGGTTTAATGTGGTATTGGCTATTGTAATGGTGGATGTATCAAAGGAAGCATACTCACCATATGTACGCCGAAGTAAACCATTCACTTTTGCCATAAAGACATCTAGTGAAAATGGTTTAGTAATAAAGTCATCAGCACCATTTTCAATACCATATACTTGATCGATATCATTGACTCTAGCTGAGACAATGATGATTGGACAAGTGGAAAGCTGACGAATTTTACGTGACCAAAAATATCCATCAAAGGTCGGGAGATTGATATCCATAATGACTAAATGTGGTTGGATGTCATTGAACTCTTCTATGATGTGCTGAAACTGTTGCACTGTATGGCATTCAAACTGATATTTCGATAAATGTTCGACAATCAGTGAAGCTATATTGCTATCGTCCTCTATTATGTATATTTTGTACATATCTATCGACCCTTCCTTCGCTCTTTACTTTATAATGTACCCTTTTACCATAAATCTATAGAAGAATTGTACCTTGGAACATCAAAAAAGAGCTACCACAAACTTACTTGAAGCTATTTTTAAATAAATTCCCTGTTAGACCTTTAGAATTATAAAGAATACTTTAAGTGTGAACAGAAAGAACTAATCGAGATGTATGCTTTCTTTGAATTCAAGCGCTTTACTCAATAAAGTAAAAAATACCCAGCTGTTAAGTTTTCTTTAAGAAGTATGACGTATGATGATTGAATAGATATATTAAATTTTAAGTTAAAACATAGATAAGATTTAACGAAAAAATCATCTCAATGGGAGAAATGATCTATTGTGGGTAAATTCAAGTTAAAGTTATCATTTCTTATTGTTTGTATGACAATAATGGTTGTACTGGCGACATCTGGTGTTAGTATTTGGAGTAGCTATCAAAGTTTTAACGAAATTTTGATGGAACATTTTATGCAAGATACATACGTAAAGGGATCTTCTGCAATTAAAGACGGCTATCTAGAGGACTCGATGAAGGAAGATATTACATTAGAACCATTTTTGGAACAGGTAGCTTCAAATGAAAAGATTATTCCTTTTAGCCTGTTTCTTAAAAAGGTTTTTGTCCCTATCGTTTTAGTCATTGCTATAGTAGTGGTGCTCGCTATATGGCTAGCATTAAAAATAGTACGCCCCCTAAATGAGCTTTCGACCATGATAGAAGCTGGCGAAAACGGGCAGGGGAAAGAACATATTGCTGATTGGTATGATGAAGCAAAGTTGCTGAAAAAAAACGTACAAAATATGATGATTTGCGCAGAAAGTAAAATTACTGATTTAACGGATCAATTAAATTTAGACTCATTAACAGGTATTCCGAATCGCAGAATAATGGATCAAACTCTCCATGAATTAATTATTAATAAAGTTCCGCATTCAGTTATCTTAATTGATCTAGATGATTTTAAAAGTATAAACGATACGTATGGTCATACCGTGGGGGATGAAGTATTAAAAGCTTTCGCTCATCATATGCAGCTAAATATGGAGGAGCAAGGTATGTGCTTCAGGTATGGCGGAGAAGAGTTTATGATTATTTTGCCTTCAAGGAGTATAGATGAAGCGGTAGAACTTGCAGAAAGCTTGCGGGTTAAACAGGCCTTACAGGAAACTGCGTGTGGTAGACCTGTTACAATGTCCGCCGGAATTACTGCTTTTACACCAAATGTACAGAGCCCAAATCAATTGATAGAAATTGCAGATCATGCTCTGTATAAAGCAAAACAGTCAGGGAGAAATTGTTTATGTGTAGTACGGAATATGAGACAAATGATTATTAAATCATGAGTAAAAGCATGCTGGCTTTCTACACCAGCATGCTTTTTTGTCGTCACTCTTGGTTGTTGTTTCCTTCATAGGCAAAACATTTAACTTAGACAATAGAGTACGTTTAAAAGAACGGTAAATTTTTATAGCCTCTGCTCGGTTCCCAATATTAGCATAGTGCTTGATTAATTGCTGGACAGCTTGATCGGAATATGGATTTAACTTTAAATCTATAAGTAACGAACGTTCTAGGTTTTTGACATCCTGAACTTGTTCATAATAATGGGCTAGTTCTTTCAGTAATTGAGTAAATAATTTATTCATCAAATTTGCTTTACTAGCAATCGGGTAGGCCATCGTAGCCATAAATTCTCCACGATAGTCTTGAAGAAGTGCTTCAGCCCTTTCGATATCCAATTTTCCGGTTTGTTCTTTTTTATTCAAAATAATCTCTAAATCATTAGCGTCACATTGAATATGGTCTAATGTTAAAATATAACACCCGTTTGTATAATCGATTACCTCTAAAAAGCCCTATGCTGAAAGGGAGGAGCGAAGGTATGAGACGGTGGTATGCAGTTGAAGCCTTGCTTTATTAAAATCAGTATAATAACTCCATAGATTATCAATAATAGTGTCACGAGGCACAGGGGTATTGAGATGTAAAAAAAGTAGTGCAAACAATTCTTTCGTTTTAATAGTCCGCCAATGAGAGGTTTTCCTTCATAGGAAACAACAAATTCTCAGAAGCATTTTATTTTTAGCAATGGCTCTGAATGAAATCATGTTGGCAATGACGTTATTTTTGGCTCAAGAAGATCCTCAACCCTTTGAATAGTCGTCGCTAAGCGAGATGTTGAAACGGGCTTTAACAGGTAATCATTGAATGTAGTTCAAAGGCTTGAACAGCACAGTCTCGGTAGGCTGTAACAAAACAATATAGATGCTCTCATTCCACGATTTTAATAGTACGGCAATGTCTAATCCATTCATACTTTTCATTTCAATATCTAGAAATGCTACTTGAAAGTCCAAGCTCGGTCCCTCTATAAGTAGATCTTTTACAGATGTAAAAGTTTTAATAACCTCAAACCTATCAAATTTTTGCAAGTGTTTCTCCATACTAATAAGTGCTAAAGGCTCGTCGTCCAACAATATCGTCCGAATCAAAATAAAAAACACGACCTTTCATTTCAGTTTAGAGGTTATTAGATTGAGATATCTATCCTTTGTATGGATGTGTTAGGATTTGCTGCTGAGGTAAATGCTCAGTAATTTACCTCAGCAGACATATTTAATTTCCATGCATGTTGCCATGTTTACCTCACGATTTGAAAATGGTTTTGGATGAATTCTCAATTTTTTATGTCATCTATTTCTTCTTTTATTGCCCGTAAATAGTAAATATCTAATATAAAAAATACTAGTCTAAACGATGATTTTTCCATCTAATTGGACGATTTGTTAAAAAAATAATCGAAATTGTATAATTTTCCGTTTTTATAGTAATAATTCCTAATATCAGGCAGACAGTCCTGAGTTATTAATTTGTAAGCTTATTGTTGCTTGCATACTAGATTATTTGACTCTAGCGTGCTAACAGCAGACTTGCAAAAAATAATAAAATATTGGAGGTATTACTAAACATGAAGAAGAAAGCTTTAGCTTTAGCAGTAACATTGACCGTTGGTTTGAGCCTATATGCCAGTCCTTCCTCTGCGAAAGACAATTCCGGCAATATTCTATGGGCACTCCCTCAAATTTATAATTTAACCGTTGGAGAATTTCAACAATTGGCAGAAATGGATTCGTTTTGGTTTTATCCAGAGCAAGATTTAGTGAAGGACACATCAAATACAGAAAAAACATTGGAAGATGAATATGTCATTAAAGGCGGTGACACATTATTTTCAATCGCACGTAAAAACGATATAACAGTTGATGAATTAAAAGCATGGAATAACCTTGGTACAGATTTGATTTTTGCTGGTGAATCTTTAGCTATAAAAGCTTCGGCAGCTAAACCAAAACCTAAAACATCAGAAGCAGTTTCGACAAGGGTGGTGGCTTCAACAGCAAAAACGAAACCTGCGAGCGCTCCATCAAGTGGATCTGGTAGAACGTTAACAATGCGTGCTACAGCCTATACAGCCTATTGTGAAGGATGCTCGGGAATAACAGCGAATGGAACGGATATTCGATCTAATCCAAATTTAAAGGTAATTGCGGTTGACCCTCGTGTCATCCCGCTTGGCTCAAAGGTATGGGTAGAAGGATATGGTGAGGCGATTGCAGCTGACACGGGCGGAGCTATTAAAGGAAATAAAATTGATGTCTTTATTCCTACCGAGGGACAAGCTCTTCAATGGGGCGTCAAAACAGTAACCGTCAAAATTCTAGACTAAAACATGAAGGGATTTCTCATAGGAGAGATCCCTTTTGTGCATGTAACGACCTCGGTAAAATTAATAAAAAGTGCATAAGTATTGATTAACTTGGAAACCATCAGAAATAGAGGAGGTATTTTTATGAAAAAAATTAGCTTAATTAGCCTTTCTTTATTAGTTTTAGTTGGTGGTTGTAGTTTCTTTGATAAGAAAGAAGAAAAAGTACAAGTAAATGCATCATCCCCATTAACAGCTACTGCAAAAGTCATTGGTGCAAATAACGAAAGTTATGGGAACGCGTATTTTCAGGAAGAAGATAATGGTGTAATGATGACCCTGGCATTATCAGGCCTACCACCAGGTACACATGGAATTCACATTCATGAAGTAGGGAAATGTGAGCCCCCTAAGTTTGAATCGGCTGGTGCGCACTTTAATCCGACCAAAAAAGAGCATGGTAAGTTAAATCCAAATGGTTATCATTTAGGGGATTTACCCAATCTAGAGGTTGGTGACGATGGCAATGTCGATTTGAATTTCTTAGCAGAAGGGCTAACATTACAAAAAGATCAACCAAATTCGTTGTTAGACAGTGACGGAAGTTCAATTGTTATTCATGAATCAGCAGATGACTATAAAACAGATCCAGCAGGTAACTCTGGTGCAAGAATTGCTTGTGGCGTTATTCAATAGAATAGAAACTGTATCCAATCATCATTGGATGCAGTTTTTTAGTTTTCGTTATTTATATGCACTTTTTATACGGTTTTGAATTTAGAAATTATATGTTTTTTATAGGTAAAAAAAGGTTAATTAAATAATAAACTATTTTTGAAAATTAATAGTAATGATCAACAGTTGTATAAATATAATATTCAGAATTTACTATAAAATAATTGACACAATAATACTTAATTTGCTAATTTTATATAGATTGTAATTATTATACTCAATGAGGGGGAGAACGATGGAGAAGAAACAATTTAGATGGTTGCTTTTATTAAGTGCGTTTGCACTTATGATTTTAGCAGCATGTGGGACAGATGGCGGAAGTGGCTCTAAGGATACGGACGAGAATGCTTCGGAGTCATCCGAAAAGCCCAAGTTTTTAAGTCTATTAACAGGTGGAACACAAGGTACTTATTATGCACTTGGAGGTACATTTGCTGATCTCATTACGAAAGAAACAGATATTAAAACAACTGCTGAGGTGTCTCAGGCATCTGCTGCCAATATGACTGCTTTGCAAGAAGGTAAAGGCGAAATTGCATTTGTTCAAACGGATATTGCTTACTATGCTACGGAAGGAAAGCTTATGTTCGATGGAAAGAAAATTGATACAATTTCAGCTTTAGGTGCCCTTTATCCTGAAACAGTCCAATTAGTTACTACAGAAGCAACAGGTATTAAGACTTATGCGGATTTAAAAGGGAAAAAAGTGTCTGTAGGGGCACCTGGTTCTGGTACTTATGCGAATGCCGAGCAATTACTAGAGATTCATGGCTTAACAATGGATGATATTAAAGCTCAAAATTTAGATTTTGGGGAGTCGACAGATGGACTTCAATCAGGTCAAATTGATGCGGCATTTATTACTGCAGGTACACCAACAGGTGCAGTTGAAGCGTTAAATGCTACAACGAAAGTAAATATAGTTGGTGTAGATGCAGGTAAAGCGGATGAATTAATTGCTAAATATCCTTATTATGCAAAGGATACAGTAAAAGCAGGGACTTATGGTATTGCAGAAGATACAGAAACGGTTTCAGTTCTTGCTATGCTAGCAGTGAAAAAAGAACTACCAGAGGATGTTGTCTATGCTATGACAAAAGCTATCTATGATAATACTGATAAGATTTCTCATGATAAAGGTAAATTTATAAAAGCTGAAACAGGCTTAGATGGTATAAGTATTGACATTCATCCAGGTGCTCAAAAATACTTTGATGAGAAGAAATAGTCTAAACTATCACTAAAATATGAAGGGGCTCGAATTGCGTAAAGCTTCGAGTCTTTTTCCTACTATAAGGTGTGAGTATAGGCGAGTAGCTTTTAAAGTAGGGAGAAGGATAAAATGCAACAGAGGAAAGTTAGTATTGCAGTCATTTTAGTAATCTTCTGCTTAATTAGTGTAGTTATTCTTCCATTTCAAAAGGTATTCACCTTTACAGAAACGCGCACGGCAAATCCGAGAGTATACTACATACCAATTACTGAAAATGAAAAATTTCAAATTAGATATACCCATTCCATACATAATTCAGATGTATTCGAATCCTATCAACATGTAAAGGGAAATCGTATTAAGATGTTAGAGATGGAATATGAAGATTTAGCAATAGGTATGCCAGGCTATGCCGAGGAGGGCCAAACATTTATAGAAAGGGACGGCAAATATGTTCTTCAATTTGATGATCATCGAGTCATTGACAATTTTACCATTTTAATTGGCGATTTGGATGTAGATTTGGTATTCAACTATGAAGGCGTGGAATATGATTTAAAAAAAGATTTACAAAGGGGAAAATCCTATTTATTTGAAATAAGGCAATTATCTCTTTATGAACAGTGGAAAGGAGTAAGGATGAAATGACAACACAGGAAAAAGCAAAGAAAGAAAGAGTAGAAGAATTCGAGCAAATTTCTGCTGAAGAGCAACAAGCTATACTTGAAAAATATGATATTGAATCCAACGTAAGAACTGTAACAGGTATTATGAGGCATGTCATTTTCTATGGTCTTTTAGCATTCTCTTTGTTTCAACTTTATACAGCCATTTTCGGGCAATTCCCAGCACAAATCCAACGTACTATCCATTTAGGCTTTGGTTTGACACTTATTTTTCTACTATTCCCTGCTCGTAAAAAAGCACCAAAGCACAAAATTGCATGGTTTGATTATTTATTGGCTTTGCTTTCAATAGGGGTAGGGTCGTACTGGTCTATGAACTATACTGAGCTTGTGAATCGCAATGGCTCTATAACACAAATGGATTTTATTGTAGGTCTTATTGCTGTTTTATTAGTGCTTGAGGCCGCTCGTCGCGCAGTCGGGCTTCCAATTACGATTATTGCAGCATGTTTTTTAATCTATGCTTATTATGGTCCGTATTTTCCGGCATTTATGGCACATAGAGGACAGGATTTAGAGAGTATTGTAAACCTTATGTATTTTACAACAGACGGGATATTCGGCACCCCAATTAGTGTGTCAGCCACTTTTATATTCGTATTTTTACTCTTTGGAGCCTTTCTAGTGAAAACAGGGGTCGGTCAGTATTTTAATGATCTAGCCGTTTCGTTGGCAGGTAAATTAATAGGCGGCCCAGCAAAAGTAGCAGTCTTTTCTAGTGCTCTACAAGGTACCATTTCGGGTAGCTCTGTAGCCAATGTCGTAACATCAGGCTCCTATACGATTCCGATGATGAAAAAACTAGGCTATCGTAAAGAATTTGCAGGTGCAGTTGAAGCGGCAGCGTCAACTGGTGGTCAGCTAATGCCACCAATTATGGGGGCGGCGGCTTTCCTAATGGTAGAGTTTATTGGTCGTGGCATTACGTATTGGGATATAGCAAAGGCGGCAGCTATTCCAGCCCTTCTATACTTTACAGGTATTTGGATTATGACGCACTTTGAAGCAAAACGAGTTGGTTTAAAAGGTCTTAGAGACGATCAAATGCCTAATCGAAAGGAAGTATTTAAGAAAATCTATCTTTTATTACCGATTGTTGCGATTATCGTACTAATGTTAACGGGGACACCTGTTATGCATGCTGCATTGTATGGAATCATTATTTCCATAGGGGTTGCTATGTTTAATAAGGATACACGGCTTAAACCGATGGACGTGATAGAGGCATTGGTCGAAGGTGCTCGTACTGCGTTAGGTGTAGTGGCAGCAACAGCTTGTGCAGGGATTATTGTAGGGGTTGTTGTAAAAACAGGACTTGGTTTAAGTCTAGCCAATAGTTTAGTAGCTTTGGCTGGTGGTAGTATTATCTTGACATTAATATTTGTGATGATTGCTTCACTTATACTTGGTATGGGTGCACCAACTACCGCAAATTATGTGATTACATCGACAATCGCAGCTCCAGCGATTGTAGCATTATTATCGCCGAATACACCGCAAGAGTTAGTACCATTAGTTGTATTACTATCGGCTCACTTCTTTGTGTTCTATTTTGGTATTATTGCAGACATTACACCACCTGTAGCGTTAGCCGCCTTTGCAGCATCAGGTATTTCAGGTGGCGATCCTATTAAAACAGGTGTGAATTCAGCAAAGCTTGCTATTGCGGCATTTATTATACCGTATATGATTGTCTTTTCACCGTCTTTATTAATGATTGATACGACAGTACCACAAATAATATGGGTTGTATTTACTGCTATTACAGGAATGGTTGCCATCGGTTCGGGTGTTATTGGGTATTGGTACCGTAAACTGTACTGGTTTGAAAGAATAATTGTTTTAGTTGCTGGTTTATTACTTATTTATCCAGAGAAGTTCTCGGATTGGGTAGGTTTAGGCATCTTTATTGTCATGTTTGTGATTCAAGTATTATCCCATAAAAAGGGTAGTCACAATGATCATACAAATGACAAAACGGATGTGACTGTATCGTAAATTTTTGATGTAATACAATAGTAGTCTGCTCTAATAATAGCTGGCCCACGGTTTCAGTCAGGTGCTAATAGGCAGACTTTTTTTATTATTTGGAATTAAAAGGAATAATTTGTATCTCGATTGTTCTAAAAATGAGATTGATTTTATATTAATAATGCATAATGAGTATAATTTGTTGCGTTTTATCGAAGTCCTATTGTATAATTCTTTTATCAGAAAATTCAATTAAATAAAAGAGGGGTGATACAATGGGTAAATTGTTAAATTCTAAATTTGAGACATACTTAATGGATCAAGAATTTGACCGTAAGGAAGAGGAAGAAAGAAATGAGGAGTCATTAGCAATCGTGCAATATGAGGAATATCCAGAAGGATTTTTTACAAGTTTATAATAAATACTTGATGGCTATGTTGAAAGAGATAATAACTTTTAACATAGTCCATTTTTTTGTGTCCTTGCAATTTTAAGTGGCATATAAATTTATTAAGCTACTTCATATTAATGGGTCTTACTGCGTATATACTTTTATAAAATAGATTCATGTATAATGAGAAACAAAAATGCGTATAGAGGTGTCGTTATGTCAAAAGCTATAACATTAGAAGAAACAATGCATCAATGGTTTGAACATTTTCACAAATACCCTGAAGTGAGCTGGAAGGAGTTCGAGACGACAAAAAAATTAGCGTCAATCTTAGACGAATTGAATGTTTCTTATCGCTTGCTTGGGGATGTACCTGGATTAATTGCAGAAATTGGAGCAGGTGAAGAAGTTGTTGCGGTACGTGCTGATATTGATGCTTTATGGCAAGAAGTAGATGGGAAGTGGCAGGCAAATCATTCTTGTGGACATGATGCTAATATGACTATGGTGCTTGGCGCATTATTACTACTTAAAGATCAACCATTGCAACATCGCGTCCGTTTTATTTTCCAGCCTGCCGAGGAATTAGGGAATGGTGCAGTCGCTGCTTTTGATCGAGGAGCTGTTGAGGGAGTATCACATTTATTTGGTGTACATTTAAGACCTATTGAAGAGCTACCCCTTGGTAAAGTTTCACCAGCTATTCATCATGGTGCTGCCTATTTCCTAGATGGGACTATTCAGGGAATTGACGCTCATGGGGCGAGACCGCACCAAGGGAAAAATGCTATTGATGTCATTATGGCTGTTCAACAAATGCTAAACAGTATTCATCTATCGCCTTTTGAGCCACATTCTGCCAAGTTAACAAAAATTATAGCGGATGGCGGTAGTACAAATATTATTCCAGGGAATGCTAGTTTCTCGATGGACATTCGAGCACAGCATAATCAACAACTTGAATTACTTCGTAACAAAATTGAGTCTGGCTTAAAATCAATTCAGCAACAATTTGAAATTGATATGAATTGGAAGTGGCTTGATTTCACACCAGGCGCGGAGGTGTCAACAATTGCTGCAAAAATGGCGAAAGAGGCAATTGTTCAAGCATTGGGCGAGGAATATTTAGCAGATGAAATAACGACTCCAGGCAGTGATGATTTCCATTTTTATACCGTGAAGAAGCCAGAATTAAAAGCGGCAATGATTGGAATTGGGGCAAACTTAACACCAGGATTGCACCATCCTAAAATGACATTTGATCGTAGCGCATTAATGGATGCTGCCAAAGTACTTGCCTGCGTATTAGAAAAAAAACCTGAATAAAAAAATATTTTTTTAGCTATATGAAAAATGCAATAATTTTTTCATATAGCTTTTTTTGCATGAACATTTCTTTAAATGCATGAACATTTCTTTAAATGCATGGATATTCAAGGGTTTGCGGAGCTTTTTATTGCTACTTGAAAGCGTTTTATTGCCCTAAAACAAAGGGATTTGCTAGAGAAGCATAATTTTTTTGCGTTGACTTTTAATTTTTTGAATATTAAGCTAAAAAACGTAAAAAATTATTTGCGTCTTTGAAAAACCGAAAAGGGATTTGGTGCAAAAAAAGGGGATGGAAAAATGAAAAAGGATATAAATGCGGGCTGGGCACTACTAACTTTTGCAATTATGATTATTACAATGTTGATTACAGTAGTTGTTTTAGAGCAAAGTCCTCACGTACCTCTTCTTGTCGGCACAACTGTAGCAGCAATTGTTGCCAAAATGCATGGATACAAATGGTCTGAAATTGAAGAAATGATGTATAAGGGGATACGTTTGGCATTACCTGCCATTGTCATTATTATTTTAGTAGGTTTGACAATTGGAGCATGGATTGGCGGCGGGGTCGTAGCAACGATGATTTTCTATGGCTTAAAGCTAATATCTCCAGCGTGGTTTTTAGTAACAATTATGCTCTTATGTTCCATCGTGTCATTAGCTATTGGTAGTTCGTGGTCGACGATGGCGACAATCGGTGTCGCAGGCATGGGTATTGGTTTAAGTATGGGTATTCCAGCAGCTATGATTGCCGGTGCGGTTATTTCAGGTTCTTACTTTGGAGATAAAATGTCACCATTATCAGATACAACGAATCTGGCAGCTGGTTTAACAGGTACAAATTTATTTGAACATATTAAGCATATGCTTTATACAACGATTCCAGCGTTAATTATTTCACTTGTTGTTTTCGGATTTTTGGGTAGAAAATTTGCAGATGTTTCGATGAAATCAGAAGAAATTTTAACAACGTTAAAAGTGATGGAAGAAAGCTTTGTTATTTCTCCTTTACTATTACTTGTACCAGTGGGTGTTATTGTTTTAGTAGCTAAGAAAGTACCAGCAATTCCAGCTTTAATTATTGGGATTGTATCAGGTTTCTTACTACAAATTTTTGTACAAGGCGGTTCGGCTGCAAGTGCTGTACAAGCATTACAAGCCGGATTTGAAATCTCGACAGGCAATCACATGGTAGATGATTTATTTAACCGTGGTGGTTTAGATTCTATGATGAATACGGTTTCAATGACCATTGTGGCGATGACATTTGGTGGTATTCTAGAATATTCAGGGATGTTGAAAGCCCTTATGAATGTAATCATGAAGTTTGCTAAATCTACGGGGAGCCTTATTGCTTCAACAATTGCAGCGTGTGTCACAACGAATGCAACGTGTTCAGAGCAATACATTTCAATTGTAGTCCCTTCACGGATGTTTGCAGGTGTCTATCAGCAACGAGGCCTACATTCTAAAAATCTATCTCGTGCTTTAGAAGATGGGGGAACATTAACATCTGTTTTCTTCCCATGGAATACTTGTGGTGTGTTTATTTTAGCGACATTGGGTGTAGGCGCTATGGAGTATGCACCATATGCCATTCTTAATTTCATGGTACCTATTATTTCCATCATCTATGGATATATTGGTTTTGCTATTGTTAAATTAACGCCAGAAGAAATGGCGGAAGCAGAGAAACGTAAAAAGGAACAAGAAATGGAAAACACTGATAATATGGTAATGGTTGATTAATCATATGAATTCTCGTAGATGCTTAGCATTTACGAGAATTCCTTTTATATAATTGGTTAATAGGTGGCGAAATTTAATTCATAAATGGTGCGAGGTCGACCCTGTTGATGTGTCATTTCTTCGCCAACGACCTTAGCGTAACCTTGATCTACTAATTTTTTTATAATACGCTCAGTTGTACGTCTAGTAACCTGTAGGTATTCTGAAAGATTCTGCGATGTAAATTGTGCGGATTGCCTTTCATGACTAAAATTGATGATTTTAGAAATATTTAATGGACTTAAGCTTGTGAGTTTGGCCATTTGTAATACATAAGGATCATCTGTTTTTAAAGATAATTTACCTTCTGATTTGGGAAAGGGACCTAAAAGGTTTTTATGTTCATCCAGAATATAAATCTCAAATGGTTTCGAAAATGTTAAAGCATGCTGAGCATTTCGGGTGGCTTCTAACATGGAGTGACCATACCCGAAGGCTAGTTTAATTGGTATTTCAATTTGTTTAATAAGCTCTTTTAAAGTTTCCTTTACAAGTGCATTTTGTAAATGGCCAGCAGTTGTATAAAGCTCAAAGGTTTGTGATGAAATTTGTTTATATGTTGAAAAGGTAGCCTTCGCAATTTGATTTAAAATAGCTGAATCAATGGAAGAATCAGTAGGGAATTCTAAAAATCCAACTACGGCCTTAAATGATTCGGATTTTGTTAAAAGTGATTTTGATTTGGTTTCTTCGAGACATTGAATAATAGAATTCGTGGCATCTATCATGCGCATGGCAGGTATTTGATGTGCTTGTAATGTATCAAAAACACTGTGGATACTTGTAATCACGAAATCTATGCTTTTGGTATTCCACAGCGCAATGTGACGCTTTAGAATATGTTCTGTGGGTTCTGTAATAGAAATATGTTGAATATGTGGCTTCGGACCCTTATAGTCAATTTCTGTTAAAACATTATCAACAAATGCTGGATTCATTACATCAATTGAAATTCTATTGATTGGTATAGCATGTTTAGCTACTAGTGATAACAGAGTTGTAGAGATAGTTGTTTCATCTTGTTTTATATAATTCCAAGGTATTGGTATTTTCGGTAGGAGAGATTGAGCATGTAAAAAGGGTAATGTACCTCCGAATAAAAGAGCATCACATGGTTTAATTTGCTTCATTAAAATTGGCGCCTCAGAGGGGTGGTTGTATAGATAAAATTCTAATTGAATATTGTCTATATTTTGTGCGATACTAATAATACGCTTCATAAATGCTTTAGAACAAATAATCGCTATTTTCGTAGACATGGGCATCGTTCCTTTTCTATTTTTTTAAATATTTAGCGACGTATTAGCGACGTATATAACGACGAAGGAGACTGATTATTATGAAAATCCAACAAGTAGAAATTTATGCTATACATTTACCGCTAATTGATCCATTTATCATTAGTTATGCTACATATGATACAATGCCTTCTATTATTTTAAAAGTAACAACTGATACTGGTATTGTAGGTTATGGTGAAGCGGTTCCTGATGAACATGTAACGGGTGAAACATGGGAAAGTACATATGCTGTGCTTCAACATCATCTTGCACCTGCTGTTATTGGTGAAGATCCCATGGCCTTTGAAAAATTGCACGATAAAATGAATAAGATTGTAAAAGATGTTCCGGCAGCAAAGGCAGCTATTGATATTGCTTGCTTTGATATTGCTGGGAAAGCATTGGGAGTTCCAGTATATCAGCTTTTAGGTGGGCGTTATCATGAAAAATTCCCTATTACACATGTGTTAAGTATTGGAACGCCCGAGGCAATGGCTGAAGAGGCTGCGAAGCGTGTAGAGATGGGGTATCGTTCATTTAAAATGAAGGTAGGTACAGAGGTAACCCGTGATGTTGCTCGTATTAAAGCAGTAAGACAGCAAGTAGGTGAAGATATCGCCATCCGAGTAGATGTCAACCAAGGGTGGGAGAATGCTGCAACTACATTACAGGGCTTACGTGCAATGAAGGATTTAAATATTGATTGGTTAGAGCAACCCGTTGATAGTGAAGATATCGATGGAATGGTTGAGATTAAGTCAAAATCTGATGTACCTCTAATGATTGATGAAGGGATTCGAGGAGTACGTGAAATGCGTGAAATCATCGCCAAGCGTGCTGCAGATAAAGTAAATATAAAATTAATGAAATGTGGAGGCATCTATCCTGCAATGAAGCTAGCAGTTATGGCAGAAATGGCTGGTATTGAATGTCAAGTTGGTTCCATGGTAGAGTCCTCTGTTGGCTCTGCGGCAGGTTTCCATGTAGCATTTTCTAAAAAAATTATGACAAGTGTTGAATTGACAGGGCCATTGAAGTTCTCAAAAGATGTGGGTAATCTTCATTATGATGTTCCTTTTATCTGTTTAAATGAACAACCGGGTCTCGGTATTGATGTAGACGAAGCTGTTATGAAGGAATTGTGTAAGTTTTCAACTGTTGTCACAGCCTAAGGAGGCGAAACATGGAAAAAATATATGAAGGTATGCTAGGAGAGACTCCATACTTTGTCACAGAGTTAACAATTCAACATTTACAACAAATCGAAGACTTGCAGGTGGAGGTTTATGAAGCTTTAGCTGATAAAAGCATCTTACAGCCATTGAGCACCGAGGAATTCGAATTTATTCTAAATGGACAAGGTATGATGATAGGCGCCTATGCAGGTGAGAAATTGATTGCCTTCCGTGCCCTATTAAATCCTCCTATTGATGAGGAACATCTTGGGTATGATTGTGGAATTCCTGAGAGCGAATTTAATCGAGTTTTATATCAGGAGATTTCTAATGTTTCACCAAAGTACCGTGGCTACGGCTTACAAAAAACATTAGCGACAATAGTGATGAGTAACATCGATGTGGAAAAATACGATTATGTATGTTCAACAGTCAAGCCATTAAATATTCCGAGCTTAAAGGATAAGTTCGCTCAAGACCTTGTTATTAAAGGATTAAAAATTAAATATGTAGACAAACTACGTTATATATTCTTTAAGGATTTACGTCAAGAGCTCCCTTTATTGACAGAAAAACAAGTAATCAACATGAAAGATACAGCGGCACAACAGCAGCTTTTGAAGCAAGGCTTTCTTGGTACGTCTATGTATGCGGAAAATAATGATTGGTTTGTAGTATACGAAAAATAACATACAAAGCCTTAGCTTTCACATGTATTTGTGGAAGTTAAGGCTTTTTTTGTCTTGCTATTATTTCTTCATTGGACAAAATCCGCATGCCATTAATCCCGGTATATCTTTCGAAAAACAACACGATTTACGGACAGGGACATTGACTAAATTTGTTGGACTTAGACCCCCTGTATATTGTGCCCACCAAGATTTATTAGAGAAGCGTGCCCATGTTTTAGGGTCCTCCAATATTTCTATATCGTCCATAGCTTGATCGGCTAAGCCAGGGTTCGATAGTAAAATATGATAATGCCATAGTAAATAGCCAAAGAAATTTTCCCATATAGTAAGAGGGGAGATTGAAGTTACTTTTCGAAGTTGTTGAACAATCACATGACCATCGTATAGAATTTTTTCAATGACCACCTGACGTTCATTCTCCTCAACATAGCGCCAATCATTAGGATTAACAAACATAGCGACTGTAAAGCTGTTGAATTCCTTGGCAGCATCGAAGCGTAATTCAATTGGCTTTCCATCCCACACCTCGTCATAAGCGGCGAGCATATAAAGCTGCATAGCAAAAAACATCCCATAGCGGCGTGCGAAGTGAGAAATCGCGGCAGTTTCCGTAGCGGCGTCCGTGATACCCATCATGAGATTTAAAAAATCAGGATGGTAAAAGTCTTTATGTATATCAGCTAAAGTAAATAACGTTCGCTTTGGTTCCGTTGTATAAATACTATAGGAGTTTAATTGTTGAACTTGATCCATCGTTAAAGCTGGCATGATGATCCCCTTTTCTTAAGAGCTTTCGTAATTCAATTATAAAGTAATCATTTTTGCTTCACAAATGGAATGCCATATAGTAAAATACATTAAACATATAAGAAAAGTGGGTTTTAAAGTGTAATTGCCTCATGCAATTCCTAGACCACTGGTACGACTTAATCAATGGACGATACTATTAAGTGTGATCGCCACATGGATTACAGGAATTATATGGATTTTAGCCATTCCATTGGTTGCGAATTTATTGGGTGTCTTCTTTAACTATAACCCCATTATTCGGTTTGGGAGTTTGTTTCTCAAAAAAGCTCCATCTACCTATATACCAGAGGATGCACAGCAACAAAAATTTAATTCGAGTATAGCTAGCTTTTGTTTAACGGGTGGCTTGTTAGGTTATCTATTAAATTGGCAGGTAGTAGGTCATATCTTTACGGCAATGGTAGCAATAGCTTCTTCCATTGCTATAGCAGGTTTTTGTATAGGTTGCTTTTTACATTTTCAATTGAAGCAATGGCAGTACCGCCGTTCGTTAAAAAAATCTTTTTAAAAAATTATTAGATTATTGTTGACAATTTAATTGATAATGATTATCATTATCGTATAAAGATTATTCCTCCACTACAATACAGTGTAGAGAGGATGAACTTTAGCTACTTTTCTCCAGAAGTTTGCTAGTTCATGATTACGCTCCTAAAACCCCCCTCATTTTTTGGGAACGTGAAAATCTCAGACGACTCTTTCTATTATAGAATGGAGTCGTCTTTTTTTGAATTTATCTGTGGGGCAGACGTTTCAATTTTCATACTGCCAAGAAAAAAACAGCCCTCCAAATGAGCTGTTAGGAAGACAGCGTTTGTTGGGCAGTACTTTTTCTCCCAAGAATCATTGTGTAGTAACTGTGCAGTAGCATTCCGACAATAATGACACCTAGACCTGCCAGGGCAATCGAGTTAGGGAATGGAATACCTAATAATATTACCTCACTAATAATGACAAAAAGAATTTCTGTTGACTGTGTCGCTTCAACCGCTGCTAGTTTGCCCTGATGATCTTTTACACGATCTGTTGCAATGAAAAATAAAATAGTTGCTATGACGCCTGAGCTAATACCCACAAGTAATGATTGGAATAACTGGCCTGTTGAAGGTAGGCCAACTGTGAACAGGGCATAAATAGCCATGATAATCCATGCTGGCATCGAAGCGATTGTCATACCAAGAACACGTTGGAAGGTATCGATACGCCCTCCACAGACGTCCATCATTTTACGATTGCCGAGAGGGTAAGCAAATGCAGCGACGATGACAGGCAAAATCCCTAGCATTAAACTTTTAAATGAAACCGATTGTGCCTGAGGTATTTGGATTAGTAAAATACCTACTAAAATGACACATGAGATTAGAAGGGAAATGAATGGTATTTTTTGACGCACTTTTTTGCCAGCAATAACTGTCATAAAGAGTGGAGCTAATAATACGCCAGCAACAATGGTAAATTGCCAAGTGCCAGAAACTAACCAGCCTGGGCCAAATGCAGCGGCATAGGTTAACGGTGCATAGAATAAGACAAATCCTACAAAGCTCCAAAGAAGCCAAGCTGTAGGCTGTACTTTTATCTCATTAGATAATTGTGAAAAGCCTCTGCGATAAAACACAATGATAAGTAAAAAAGGTAGCATGAAGAAATAGCGTAATGACGCGCTCCATAGCCAGCTACCACCTTGCATTTCCATGGCATGATTTAAAATAAATGTTACAGCAAAAAAAAGGGAAGCTACTATGCCTATAGCAATTTCTTTCATTATGATCACCTCGATTTGAGTTCATCACTCAAATTCTTTATGTAATTAGAATATTCAGTAATTAATATAGAAAAAACGACGAAGAAAGGAACTAACCTTTCTCCGTTATATTTCAAGTCCCTTAAAGAACTACTTTGGCACAAGATAAACTATTCTGCACGTTGTTCAAATAGCTGAACGATTTCAATGATGACTTGTGTTGCCTTTTCCATTGTTTCAGCAGATACATATTCAAATTTACCATGCATATTTTCGCCGCCAGCAAAAATATTTGGTGTTGGTAAGCCCATATAAGATAATTGTGAGCCGTCAGTACCACCGCGTATAGGTAGGGTAATTGGTGTAATATCTAATTTTTCCATAGCCTCACGAGCGATGTCCACAATTTCTTTTACAGGTTCGATTTTTTCGCCCATATTATAGTATTGATCCTCGATAGTAATGCTTAAAGCATTCTCACCAAATTGCGCTTGAATTTTGGCTGCAGCATCTTGCATTAACTGTTTTTTCTCTTCGAATTTTTGACGATCATGGTCACGAACGATATACGATAGCTCTGCATGCTCGATAGCCCCTTTAAAGCCCATTAAATGAATGAAACCTTCATAACCTTCAGTCTTTTCAGGAACTGCTTCTGTAGGCATTTCATTTTGGAAGGCAATAGCCATTGTAATGGCATTGACCATTTTATTTTTTGCAGATCCAGGATGGACGCTTGTTCCTTTTGTGACTACCTTTACGCCAGCAGCATTGAAGCTTTCGTATTGTAGCTCACCTAATGGTCCACCATCCATTGTATAGGCATAGTCTGCTCCAAATGCAGCCACATCAAATTTATGTGGGCCACGGCCGATTTCCTCATCAGGTGTAAACGCCACGCGTAATTTACCATGCTTAATACTTGGGTTTTGGATAAGGTATTCCATAGCTGTTATAATTTCAGCAATACCAGCCTTATCATCTGCTCCTAACAATGTCGTACCATCTGTCGTAATAAGTGTTTGACCAATGTAATTTTGAAGCTCAGGGAAATCAGTTGGTGACATCACTAAGTTTTTGTTTAGCTGAATATCTCCACCTTCATAATTATCTAAGCGCTGCGGGTTAACATTTGTTCCCGTAAAATCCGTAGTTGTGTCCACATGTGCTAAAAAGCCGATAGTTGGAATATCTTTGTCTGTATTTGCTTCTAGTGTCGCAAATAAATAGCCATTTTCATCTAATGTAATGTCTGTTAAGCCTACAGTAGCAAGTTCATCTTTCAAAACATGTAACAGATCAAATTGTTTTGGTGTAGAAGGAGTAGTTTCGCTTGTGAAATCTGATTGTGTATCAATTTTTGCATAACGTATTAATCGCTCAATTACTTGTTCTTTCATAAGTATGGCCCCCTAATGTGTATGTGTAATTATTGTAACACTTTACTTCGGATTTCGGAATATTGAAGAATACTTAAAGCTATGAGTAATTGGGCACTATAATAAGTCAGCATAATGACTTCATGTGAAAAAGCTAATGGCATTACAAATTTATTAATAGATAAATAGGAATCTGAGGCGATAAATAACAAAGCACCTATTGTTGCGAATTTAGAGCCAGTTTTAATTGCTGTCCATCCCATCGTTAAAATGACTGCAATATAGGCGATCACTGCAATAGCTAAAATCGTTTCACCAGTTTTGAAAACGGATCCTGCAATCCAAATGGCCATTCCTGCTCCGTACAGTAATAAGATTATTTTTGCCCATATTGGTACTGGTTCCTCGTTTGCAGATGAGAAGGCAAAAATATAAAAGATATGGCCGATTAGAAAACTAGTTAGCCCAATTAAAAACCATTGCAATGTATAGTCGCCAATCATACAAAATACTAGACCTATAATAATCAATAGTTGATATTTTTTTTTATGTACGGGTTTCTGAATGGCCGCTAAAATAATCATCAACAACATCGGGATGACCTTAAAGATTAGTTGTAAGCTTTCTGGAATATGAGAAAAAAGAAAAATGTAATACAACCCAAATAAAATAATGAAAGCAATTAATATTTTTTTAAACACTATTTTCAGCTCCTTTTCTATTATGAAATTCTTTCTTTATGATAGAATTCCTTTATTTATCTATGCAGCCAACATTTTTTATCTGATAGTGAAGAGCGGGGACTCACCTCTTTAAGTAACGAGTCGACAGGGAGAGTGAATCTAAACGATATTGAAATAAAGGATATGCAAAACAATACGTCCTTTGGATATTCCGGTGGTCCAACATTTTGATGGCGAAAATCACCATCAGATGTTATAGACTTTAAAAATACCTGGACATAAAGACGCCTACATGTAATTTAATATACCTTATGTATGAAACTTTTTTAGTATGTAACCGTAAATAAGAAGACAGAAAGCTTTAAGAGAGGATGAACCAAATGACTAAGCTACTAATAGCTTCTGCAGTCATTGCATTAATCGCGAGTGTGTTAGTAACACCGCTTATTACTAAGAAGCGAGAAGATGGAAAATCTAGAAAGGTGATAGGATACTTTTTTATTGGTGTCTTTGTGCTAGGGTTTTTAGCAACAGGAATCACTTTGTATGTAACAAAAATTGACGTCAATTGGCTTGTTTTCTGGCCAGCTATTATTTTATTAACGTTAATTGGTGCAATGCTTGCAAGTGGCATTGAACGAAAAATAAAAGGTGTTTTATTTTTAGCGAGCCTAGGTGTTGCAGTCTATGTTCTATCAGCACCATTATGGAATGCGAATGAGAAATTTAAGTCTTCAGAAATGAAGGAAGAAGTGGAGCTAAAGCCGTTTGATGAGACACAGACACCTGCAAGTGTTCCACCAAAATTTGCTCGTAATAAAATGAAAAAGGCATTCGGGCAAGTACCGAATACAAGCTATTATGAATTAGGTCGTTTACAAATTCAAAAAGTAAAAGGTGAATATGTTTATATCGCACCAGTTGAATTTTCGGGATTCTTTAAATGGATGAATGGTGATACGACACCTGGTTACTTTATTATGAGTGCTACAGATTCAGCAGATAATCCTAAATTTGTAAAAGAGGAAATGAAATATGTTCCTTCAGCCTATTTAAATACCAATTTAGAACGTCATATTCGTTTACAACATCCATTCCTTATATTCTACGGAGATGTACAACTTGAAGTAGATGATGAAGGGAAGCCTTATTACATTCGCTCATATGGTGAATTTATTTCTGGGCGTAATGGCTTTGATGTAAAAGGTATTGTCTTGGTCGATGCACTTACAGGGAAGTCAGAAGTAGTTAAGCTTGATGCTATACCTGAATTTATTGATGGTGCAGTTTCACCTGAGACTGTAAGCTTACAGAACAGTTATTTCGGTAATTATGTTCATGGTTTTTGGAACAGTATGTTTGGTAAGAAAGATGTGAAAATTCCTTCGGACGAAGGTACAGAATCGAATGTCAGTCCTATTTTTGATGAAAAAGGCGATATGTATTACTTTACCGATTTTACAAGTCCTAAAGAAGGCGTAGATTCCATGTTAGGTTATTCCTTAACGAATGCAAGAACAGGCGAAGCAACCTATTACACAGGTAATCTAGATTCAAGCTATATGGACTCACAGGGGAATTTGCAAATTATCGAAAAGAAATTTATTGAGAAAAAATGGGCTGGTGAAATGCCTGTATTATATAATTTTTATGGAGAAGCTAGCTGGCTGACAGCGGTGCTTGATTCAAATGGATTTTTACAAAACTATTTCATTGTTTCAGCAGCCAATCCTGAAATTTCTGTTTACGCTACCACTCCAAGAGAAGCACTGAAGCTGTATAAAACTGCTTTAAGTCGTGGAGGAAATACGGTAGATGGTAGTTCAAATGCAGAAGAGAAACAGGCTAGCGGAAAAGTTGTCCGAGTTTACAAGGAACGACTTGGTGATTTTACGACGATTTCTTTCTTATTAAGCAATGGTGAAAATTACTTAGTAAGTGCCGAAACAGAACCTTTAGCTATTTATTTACAAGAAGGTGACGAGGTTATTATCAAATATGGTGACACAGGGGAGCAATTCCTGCCAGTCCGTTCTTTAATTATTAAAGGCTTACAATAAAAAAGTAAAAGACGATCTTGTTCGTTATATCAAGAGCGTCTTTTTTATGTTCCTTCGTTTTCAATAAAGCTGAGCATTTTTTCTCTATGGTTTATAAAGAGTGTTTTTGCATGATCATTTAATGTGAAAGTGTCTTGTAAGTATCCTTTTAGCAATTTTTCCTCGTAGGCAAAAGACTGGTTGTCCTCATTTTCTAAAATAAAGGATAGTAGAAGAGCGTGTAATACTAACACTTCTAAATTTTGAGTATTAGTAATAAATTTTAAATTGAGGATAGAGGTATGGGCAACAAATTGATTGACATAATCTATCGCATATTTATAAACGGCTATATCTGTTTCAGGCTCAAGTCGTTTTCTTAGTTGAGTGCAAGCAGCATTTAGTTCTTCAATTTTTAAAAATAAACCTCTTACACTTCTCTTATGTTGTTGTTCTAAGGTACGAGCAAGATGTTTATTGATATAGGACATTGCTTGTATAACTCCCTTCGTAAATAAGTAATCATTTATTAATATGAATGGAATTGTTTGAAAATGGAAGAGTCTTTACGTTTAATTTATTATTGTACTTAATAGATATATCGAGACATAATGACTAGAGTTTATACAAATTAGTATCGATATTATGAAAAAAATGGGGTTATTATCATTCGATAGTAACCCCATTTTAGAAAAAAGTTGTTTATTTCCAGTTAAATCCTTTCGTAGCTAAAAAATCTTTTATATGAGGACGACGTTGCTCAATTAAAAAATCAGCCATTTGCTTTGTCCAATTATCGATTTTTCTGTTAGATGATCGACTATTATAATAGGCTTCCATTGTCTCATTATATGCTGGTAAAAGTTCATCATACTTCTCGGCATTGTATTCATTTTCATGTAATACGGCAGACACAGGCAAACGTGGTTTTACCTCATTACGACGAACAGGTACACCAATTGTTAGACCGAACAACGGGAAAACGTGATCAGGTAAATTAAATAAATCGCTTATTTCTGAAGGGTTATTGCGCACTCCTCCAATATAGCAAATGCCATATCCCATTGATTCTGCTGCAATAACAAAGTTTTGTGCAAACAATGATACATCAGCAACTCCAACAAGGACATTTTCGGCTGAATCTGCCACGATATCTACTCCCTCTAACTTACCTGCCATTTGTAGGCGTTTGAAATCAACGCAAAAAACAAAGGCTCCACCAGAAGTTTCATACTGACGGGGATTCCCAGAGAGTAATCCTAATTTCTCTTTTTTGTCTGCATCTGTTACCCATATAACACTATAGGCTTGCACAAAATGTGACGTGGCAGCCATTTGGGCTGTTGCGATTAATTCTTCAATAATTTCTTTTGAAATCGGGTTTCCATCATAGATTCTTACTGAAGAATGGTTTCGTAATAATTCTTTAACCATTTGTCTACTCTCCTTTGTCACTTATATATCAAGAGCATAGCACGCTTTCCAATCAAAATCGATTAAAGAGGGGTAGATAATTATATTTAAATAGTTTGGAAATGTAGAAATTATCTCGGAAAGTTAAATATTTCATTTGATATAGATTAAATATTCTAAATAGTATAAAATTATATAATCGGCTTTTTATTTGGTTGTGCTACCAAAAATTAGATTATTCTTATGCAGAAGAGGAGTGGGGTTAGCTCTTTTAATTAAGGATAAAGCCTCCTGCCTATTTGTTTGAAGCAGAGGTAATTTTGATGACAGAGATAATGGAACCAAATACTAGTTGAACAAAAATAAAGTGGGATGGAGGAATAAGGAATGGAAGAAAAGTTAGCGAAAAAGCTTCGTCATGAGCAATTACGAGGCAAGGTTGTAACAGCAGAAGAAGCAGCATCTTGGATTAAGGATGGCATGGTATTAGGGATGAGTGGTTTCACTCGTGCTGGAGATGTAAAAGTTGTACCTCTTGCTCTTGTAGAGAAAGCTAAAAAAGAGAGCTTCCAGGTAGATATATATACAGGAGCATCTCTAGGCCCTGAGGTAGACCAATACCTAGCGGAGGCTGGCGTTATTCGCAAGCGAGGACCTTTCCAGGCAGATGCTGGTATTCGCAATAAAATTAATAGTGGTGATATCACATTTGTAGATGCACATTTATCTCATAATGCGGAGTTGGTTCGCCAAGGCATTATAGGACCTATTGATTTTGCAATTATTGAAGCGGCTGCTATTACAGAAGATGGCTTATTAATTCCTACAACTTCAGTTGGTAACTCTCCGATTTTTGTGCAAGAGGCAGATCAAATCATCATTGAATTAAACATAGCACAACTTGATGCATTAGAAGGTGTTCATGATATTTTCGTTCCTGCACAACAGGGGAAACGGGACCCAATCCCTTTGCAAAATGTGTCTGATCGTCTCGGTACAATTGGTATTCCGTTAGATTTAGATAAAGTAAAAGGTATCGTAGTTTCTGATATTTTAGATGCGCCATCAACGATCGTTCCTGCTGATGAGGAAACGGATATTATGGCTAATCATCTGTTAAACTTCCTACGAGAAGAGATTAAAGTTGGACGTTTAACAACAAGCTTGCGTCCAATTCAATCTGGGGTTGGATCAGTGGCGAACGCAGTGTTACTTGGTTTTAAAGATTCTGAGTTTGAGAACCTAGAAGTATTCTCAGAAGTACTTCAAGATGCAGTATTTGAATTAATCGATGCAGGAAAAGTGAATTTTGCTTCTGCTACTTCCATTACCCTCTCTGAACAAGTAGGAAACCGTGTTTATGGGAATTTTGACAAGTATGCGGATAAATTAGTACTGCGTCCACAAGAAATTTCTAACCAACCAGAAATTATTCGTCGACTCGGTTTGATTTCAGTAAATACGGCATTAGAAGTTGATATTTACGGAAATGTTAATTCTACACATGTTTCTGGCACTAAAATGATGAATGGTATCGGGGGATCGGGTGACTTCGCCCGCAATGCGCGTTTAGGTATTTTTGTGACTAAATCCTATGCTAAGGGTGGGAATATTTCGAGCATTGTCCCAATGGTATCGCATGTGGATCATACAGAGCATGATGTTGATGTTATCGTAACAGAGCAGGGAGTGGCTGATTTACGCGGGCTTGCTCCGAGAGAACGTGTAGGTCTAATTATTGATCATTGTGCTCACCCTGACTATCGTGAGCAGCTATGGCAATATTTTAACGACGCTAATGAGGCAACTGGTGGACATCATACGCCACATGATCTTGAAAAAGCGCTGTCATGGCATGTCAATTACGCAAAAAGTGGGACAATGAAAGACCCAGCTTTATCAAAATAGAATTCTAATAAAAAGGCCTTGAAGGACAGCTGCTCCCTCAAGGCCTTTTGTTGTATAAGTTTATCTAAGACGATTAGAGTTTAAAGTAGGCCAATCCATTTCCAATAAGTTGCAGAGAACAGCAAAATTAGGAGGAAGCCGAGAATCGTTAGTGGGATACCTGATTTCAGGAAATCCTTTGTTGTAAACGCTCCTGTACCATAGGCAAGCATATTTTGTGGTGCACTAATTGGTAATAGGAAACCAAAGCTAATAACAAATTGTTGTACAATAACAAAACCAACCTGATCAACATTAGCTGTTAATGTGGAAGCTAACACGATAAACACTGGTATAAGTGCAGAGGCTAAGCTTGTTGCACTAGCAAAACCTAAATGAATAAGAATATTAAATAATGTTACGATAGCAATCGTAGCAAGAATTGGCATAGTATCTAGACCGAGTGAACCAAAAACTTTATCTGATAACCATGATGCACCTTTTGTATTCAGCAAAATAGTTCCGAGCATAATACCTACTGCAAAGACAATGATTGTTCCCCAAGGGATATGAGGTTCAACTTCCTTCCATGAATAAACGCCGATTTTAGGCATTAGTAGTACAGCAATGGCGATAATTGTAACCGTTGTTGTATCAAATGGATGGAGCTTGCCTTCCGTTGCCCAGAAAAATAGTAAAACTAATGATGTAACGATCAACCGAATCTCAGGTGCTTTTAACGGCCCAAGCTCAGCCAATTGTTTCTTGATGACTTCTTTACCACCATCAATATTGCTCGTCTCAGGCTTAATAAGCGTAATCATAATGAAAAATAAGGCTACTGACATAATAATCGAGAATGGGGCAGCATAAAGTAACCAAGCACCCCATGAAATATTCACATTAAATTGCTCTTGGATGAAATTCAAAGCAACCATATTTTGCGCTGCCGCAGTTTTAATACCGATATTCCAAATGGAGACGGCTTGTACAGAAGTAATAACGAGTAAAGCAGCAAGTCGACTATCACGTGGTAAACCGAATGCTGCGACCATTCCAAGAAGAATAGGGACTACTGCGCCAGCACGTGCAGTAGCTGAAGGAACAAAAAATGCAAGGGCAATTGAAACTAATATTGCACCGAAAACTATGGCTTTTGTTTTTGTTCCTACAAGTGAAAGAATCCAAAGAGCAAGTCGTTTATGCAAATTGGTAATTTGCATGGCTGCTGCTAGAAAAAGAGCCGCTGCTACTAGGGCCACGGCAGAGTTACTAAAACCACTTAATGATAGTTTTAAGGCGCTAGCAGTACCTAGTTGTGTTGTTGGATCATCCATGGATGGTGCAAGTCCTAGTAAAACAGTGACGAGTGCGATAATCATTGCAGAGCTAACAGGATATGAAACGGCCTCTGTTACCCACAGGATAACCGCGAAAGCTAAAATGGCTAAAGCGCGCTGTCCGGATACAGGTAGCTCACCGTTATTAGGTAAAAAAATAATGATAATTAATAAAGCAAAAGCCAACCCAATCCATAAAGGCTTTAAATTACGCTTCGTTGTTGTTTGTTTAGGTGAAGACATATTTTCTCATCCCTTCTACGTCTACGTAAAAATGACGGTTATTATCCATAACATCGGTCAGTATAATGTTTTTTTAAGATAAGAATTCGTCCATTTGTTGTATAGAATGAAAAGAAGCGAAATATGTCTGTTTTACAGCTTTAATAGTAATTAAAGAGATAATTTATGGTCATAAAAAATACAAATATCTCCTAAAAAATATTATTTCTTTTTCTTGAAGGCAGAAGTAACTTTAGGTTCGGTTCCATTGATTAAACGTTGAATATTTTCAATGTGCAAAATAATAGCAATAGCAAAAAGTAGAATGGCAATAATGGTCGGGCCAAGCCCAGGAATCCATAAATAAGTAGCGGTACAAAAAATGAGGTAAAACTCTAATACCCCAACAATTAAATAGTTCGTTGCAAAAGATAAAATAATAAATAGAATAAGTGCAAATAAACCAATCTTCCAATCAACCGCAAGTAAAATTCCAATGATAGAGGCAGTCCCTTTTCCACCATTGAAGCCCATATAAAAAGGGAAATTATGCCCCAAAATAACCCCTGCAGCTATCAAATAGGTGAGGAGCCATGTTTGTTCTGCTGTTAAATGTGTTGCATCTGTTAAATAAAAATGTGCACCGACGATGGCTACGACGCCTTTGCCAATATCGATAAGAGCTACTAAAACGCCATATTTCCAGCCGAGTGAAAGCGTAGCATTAGAGGCACCAGCATTGCCATGGCCAGCTTTTTTTAAATCAACCCCGGATAAAAATTGTGCCACTTTAGAGCCGTGAATACAGCCAATCAAATAGCCAACAACTAGAAAACAGATCACGGCTTTTACCATAAAAATACTCCTTTCAAATTTTTTTTAAAATAGTGTATGCGTTCTTACTACGTAAAAGAGCAGACAGAAGTTTCGGAAAAAATAAAATTTAGATGTTGACAGAAAAAAACTCTATGCTTATACTTTGTAACAACGATGGAAATTGAATCTCATACTCTTATCAAGAGCGGCGGAGGGATAGGCCCTATGATGCCCGGCAACCAGTAGGTGATGAACTTACTAAGGTGCTAATTCCTACAGATTCTTACTTGGATCTGGCAGATAAGGGGAGGAAAACTTGCAACCGCAACCCTCTTCTTAGCTGAAGAGGGTTTTTGTTTTCTACAGAAAAATCCTCCTCATCTCCGGTACCATCGTAAAAAAATAACCAAATGGAGGTACACAATGACAAATTTTAAACCAGAAACACTGCTGTTACATGGCGGTCAAGAACCAGACCCAGTGACGGGTTCTAGAACAGTTCCTGTTTACCGTTCAACTGCTTTCGTTTTTAAAGACACTGCTCATGCGCAACGTCTTTTTGCCTTAGAGGAAGCGGGAAACATTTACACGCGAATTACGAATCCGACAGTGGATGTTTTTGAAAAGCGTGTGGCTTTATTAGAAGGTGGGACGGCAGCAGTAGCACTTTCATCTGGTGCAGCAGCTATTGCATTTTCTATTTTAAATCTAGCTGGAGCAGGAGATGAAATTGTAGCAGCCAGTTCTTTATATGGTGGTACGTATAATTTATTCGCTAATACATTACCAAACTATGGTATTAAAACGATTTTTGTAGATGAAACAAACCCAGAGAATTTTAAGGCTGCCATTACTGATAAAACAAAAGCTGTCTTCGCAGAAGTTTACGGTAATCCAAGCTTAAAGGTTTTAGATATTGAAGCTGTAGCTAAGATTGCACATGACAACAGCTTACCATTAATTATCGATAGTACATTTGCTTCTCCTTATGGTTCTACACCAATTGACTACGGTGCAGATGTGGTAGTTCACTCAGCAACTAAATGGATAGGTGGCCATGGGACAACTCTAGGCGGTGTTGTTGTAGACGCTGGTAAGTTTGATTGGACTAGTGGGCGATTCCCAGGCTTTACAGAGCCGGATGCTTCTTACCATGGTTTACGCTATGGAATAGATACAGCTTCTGCAGCATTTGCTACAAAGCTGCGTGTACAGCTGTTACGTGATTTTGGACCAACGTTAAGTGCAGATGCAGCTTTCAATCTATTACAAGGTTTAGAGACGCTTCATTTGCGTATCCCTAAACACAATGAAAATGCTTTAGCTGTGGCTGAATATTTACGTAACCACCCATCTGTGGAGTATGTAAATTATAATGGCCTGGAAGATTTTCCAACACATGAGTTGGCGAAAAAGTATTTAAAAAATGGCTTCGGCTCAGTGCTTACATTTGGCATTAAAGGTGGACGTGAAGCAGGACGAAAGCTTATTGATCATGTAAAGCTGTTTTCACATGTGGCAAATGTAGGGGATGCTAAGTCGCTAATTATCCATCCAGCATCTACTACACACCAACAATTATCAGCAGATGAACTAATTCAAGCTGGCGTAACCGAATCGCTCATTCGCTTATCAATCGGTTTAGAGGCAGTGGAGGACATCATTGCAGATTTAGAGCAGGCTATTACTCAGGCAACAGCAACAACTGAACAAACAGTAGAAGCGTAATATAGAATGACAGGCGAGTGTTGTAGCGTTTACGTATTTTCTCATTCGAATAGCCTCATTTGGTATACGTCAAACGTTGCTACATTAACCAATTACCTCATCCGGTAATTATCAGAACCTTTTAAAAAATAATACCAAGTAATTTTATATGTATTATTGACTTTGTTAAAACCTTGTTATATACTTGGAATTAAGTTAAGTGTTCGGAAAAACCTCGTTGAAAAGGTAAATGTTTTCATAAGTGCTCCCCCCACTTTTGAATAGATAGGAGAGTAGTTACATAGCCAGTGGCTACTCTTCAAAAAAACTGATGATAAAGGAGTGTTTAAAATGGGTAATCTCTATAGTGCGCAAAACATTGCATCTTATCTAATTTATGAACTAAATGAAGGGCATGTATTTGTTAACAATCAATCCATTCAACACATCCTTACATTAGTGGAACATAAATGGCAGCAAATTTTTGGTCATTCAGCATATCAGGAACAGGTTTGCGCAGATGATATTGGCTATACGATTAAGGAAATTTATGAGACATATGAGAAGTATGGTGTGAGCCACATCCAGCTTCCAGCAACAGAATTTTATTTGAAATACGGTACATTTCAATTAGTAGAACGTACGTATGCAATACCAAATTTTACAGAAGAAGAAATTAGTATTGTTCAACAAGCTTTAACACAATATCGTTTTCAATTGCTTTCAAAAGCGAGCTAAATAATCCCTCATATATTTAGGCTCATTCTCTGCTGCTACAGGGAATGAGCCTTTTTTATAGTAGTTTAATTATTTAGCTGGTTTATGGGTGTCTGAACATACATATATAATAGAAGAAAGACATCATTATTTGAGAGTAAAGAGTCAATATTTGTTCGAATTTTATGGATAAACTAAAAAAACGTATAGTAAAAGGAATGAAACCGATTTCTTTTGCACGTCTAGGGAAAACAAATGTCCTTCCTAGAAAGATTTTTCTTGTGTAAAGTATATATATGCGTTACAATTTTCTTTAAGTTAAATTTCGAATTATTTGAATTTGTATATGATCTAACATGTACTGAATATCAAAATTTATCCAAAATTAAGGGTTGGCTAAGGCCTGCGGTTGGTGTCAAATGATTTGGCACAACCCCACGGAGAGTTTGGCTTGATGAAACTGCGGAATGTAAGTTGGAGGGAATAATAAGAATGGCAACTATAAAGGCAGCGATTTTAGGATTTGGAACGGTAGGTCAAGGGATCTATCATATATTAAATGAAAAGCGGGAAGATCTTAAAAATAAATTAGGCATTGAGTTGGAAGTAGCGAAAATTTTAGTAACAGATGCTAGCCGCGAACGTGTACCAGGCACAGCACATTTGATGACTACAAGCATGGATGATGTATTGGCTGAACCAGGCATGCAAGTAATATTTGAAGCCATTGTGAATGAAGAGCCTGCATATAGCTATTTAAAGAGAGCGGTAGAGAATAAATGTCATGTTATTACTGCCAACAAAGTCATGTTTGCAAAGCGTGGGTTAGAGTTACAAGAACTTGCAAAAGCAAATGGTGTCTTTGTAGGCTTTGAGGCGACTACTGCTGGAGGAGTACCTGTTATTAAAACGATGAAAAATATATTACTTGTTAATGATGTTAGTCGTATACAAGGTGTTTTAAATGGTACTTGTAATTATATTTTAACTAAAATGCGAGCAGAGGGCTGGTCATTTGATACAGCTTTAAAAGAAGCGCAAAGTTTAGGCTACGCTGAGGCAGATCCGTATAATGATGTTTCTGGTCAGGATGCCTTTAAAAAGTTAATGATTTTAAGCGCCCTAGCATTTGGAGAGCAACCTGATTGGGCGGATGTAGAAGTTATCGGCATAGATAGTATTTCAGCTTCGCAGGTCCATGAGGCATGTGAAAAGGGTTTACGTTACCGTCATGTAGCTGAGGTGGAAAAACTAGCTAATGGGAAAATTGTAGCAAAGGTTGGACCACAACTGGTTGATAAAGAACATCCACTTTATCCAGTCGATGATGTGTTCAATGCAGTTGCATTAGAAACAAATTATATTGGTACTTTAACCTTAGTAGGTCCTGGTGCTGGAATGTACCCAACAGCAAGTGTGATGGTAGAAGATTATGCTGAAATCATCGGGAAAAGGGCAGGATTTGTTGTAACGATTTAATCATTATTATTTTATAAAGGTAACCCGCCATTCAACAATGATCTATTGATTGAATGGTGGGCTTTTTAATCCTCGTCTTTTACGTCAATATCCTCTGGTATCGGGGTAGATCTCCATATTTCAATTTCCTCTTTAATACGTTCCAATTGATTAAAATACGTACTAAATTGTCCACTATTTATGAGTATCATATTTCCATCGAAAACGGAACGGATGCGTCCCTCATAGACTAGGCGTATTATTTGTTCTTCAGGCATACCTAGTTCAATTGCTGTCTCTTCAATTGTTTTGTACATACAACTCGCTCCTTTAACTGTATTCATTATAACGTCCATTTAACCGAATGCATACTGGAGTGGATGAAAGAAAAAGTAAAAATGATAATTGTTTGATTTTGGATAAATATGTATGATTAGTATTGGAAGGAAGAAGGCGGAGGGGGTCTACATGTTAAATCTGTTATTTGTATGGTTAGCAGCTATTTTATGGGGGATGACAGGAACTGCCCAAACGTTTTTAGATAATAATGTATCTCCGATTGCAGTCGCCATTATTCGTTCTGCCATTGGTGGTGGAATCCTCTTAGCTATTACAATTTTTTGGCGAAAAATTAATTTTCTACATTGGTCGTGGAAATGGATGATTTTAGCTGCGGCTAGTATTGCTCTTTTTCAAGGTCTTTTCTTTTCATCAATACGTCTAACAGGTGTAGCAATTGGAACTGTTGCGACCATTGGAAGTGCACCGGTATTTTCAGGCATTATTGAATGGATTATATGGAGAAACCGACCATCTATTATTTGGGGGCTAGCTACATTGATAGCGATCATGGGCTGTCTTTTATTGTTTATCAATAATGGGGAAGAAGCTGTACAAATGGGTGGCTTTGGTTTAGCGCTCTGTGCAGGGTTATCTTTTGCCTTTTATACAAATATTAGTAAGAAATTAATGGTGCAGGAAGATGCTTTACCAGCAGTTGCTATGACGTTTTCGCTCTGTACTTTATTTTTACTACCGTTTTCACTGTCTAATGGTTTTGCTTGGTTAGAAAATATGCAAAATTTATGGACGATACTATTTATGGGAATTATGTGTACTAGCGTAGCTTATTTACTGTTCTTAAACGGTTTGCAAAAAATAAATTCATCAACAGCTGTAACTCTATCCTTAGCTGAGCCATTGACAGCCGCAATACTTGGCGTTTTTCTAGTCGGAGAACAGTTAAGTGGCGTGTCCTGGCTAGGTGTAGCAATGCTATTAGGCAGCATTGTTGTGTTGACGATAGGTGGGAGGCAAGAAAGGCTTCATAATAAGCTAAAACCTTAAGAAATTCTTCATTTTTTTACTAGCTGGATTTTAAGATTTGAAAGGTACACTTATATTTGAGAGCGAGGTGTCTATCATGACGAAACTAACAGTTCTTGTTACAGACGACGATCAAGATATTCGTGATGGTATTGAAATTTATTTAAAAAATGAAGGCTATAATGTTATAAAAGCAGCAGATGGCTTAGATGCAATAGACAAGCTAGAAAATAATGAAGTACATTTAATTATTTTAGATATAATGATGCCAAATATGGATGGGATTACTGCGACATTTAAAATTAGAGCAGAGCGCAATATCCCTATTATTATGCTTAGTGCAAAGGCAGAAGATGGAGATAAAATTCATGGATTATCGGTAGGCGCGGATGATTATGTAACAAAGCCATTCCATCCATTAGAGCTATTAGCACGAGTGAAATCACAGCTTAGACGCTATGTACAACTAGGAACGTATAGTGAAGGTGCAACAAAAGTAGAAATTGACGGGCTTACTCTTGATGAAGATGCTAAAGAAATCATTTTAGAAGGAGAACCAGTTCGACTAACTCCAATAGAATATAAAATTACGGAATTATTAATGAAAAATGCAGGGCGTGTTTTTTCGATTCGTGAAATTTATGAACGAGTTTGGAATGAGGAAGCCTACAATGCTGAAAATATTGTAGCTGTGCACATTCGAAAAATTCGTGAAAAAATTGAAGCGGACCCAAAAAACCCACGCTATCTAAAGGTGGTATGGGGCGTTGGCTATAAAATGGAAAAATAAAATAGAGAAGTATATGACTATTGCAGGATTCATTGCAGGTGTTGTTGGACTTATTTATTTTGGCGTTTATGCTTATCAAATCGTCGATTCTCGCTCCTCAGAGGTTTTACAGTTACTAGAAAGAATTTTTTAGAGGAGTGTTAGTGGTATGATAAAAAAATGGAAATCCCTACTGGTGTTAATGAGTCTCATTTGGACTATTTTCGGCATCTTTACTTTTTGGCATGTAGGCTATCAGTATATTGGTAAGTCCTATTTCGAATCAGAAAATTTCCAACATGAAATCGATAATTTTACTTCAGAACTCGGGCCGTTAGTAATAAATTTACCGAAGGCTGAAGACTTAAAAGGGAAAATAGAGATTACGCAGTCTCAAATAGAAGATCATCGAAATTATTATGGTACATTAGGACAGCAAATCGATAATATTAAACAACAATACGAACAGCGAATTCAGGAAGCAATGGATGCCAATGCGGGAGAATTACAAATAAAGTTAGAGACTGAACGAGATAATAAAATTAAAGACATTACGGCAAATTTCGAAAACGATGAACATGTAAGAAAGAAGATTCTTGCTGGGGAAGAAGCACTCATCGATAAATATATAAAAGCAGCACAGAGTGAAGCTAAAAGCTTTAAAAAGTCTTATGATTACTGGTCTTATGAGTTGACGAATACGGAAACAGGAGAAACATACCGTGCAGGTGATGTTTCAGAAAGTAGTGCCTATAAAATAAAGTATTCTGAGCGAAATCCATTGTATGTGGGGAATATTAGTAATAATGTAAGGGATATTTTTTACCGTACAGAAACTTATGTGGATGTCGATAATCTTTATGAAACAACTGAATATATAGGTGTCTTAACCATCTCTAAAAAAGCAGTTCAATCATTAGGTGTTATGCAGGATTATAATCGTTTTCACCGTAATCAATATACCTACTTCTTTATATGGCTCACTAGCATAATAACGGCAATTTTTGCTTGGAGAGGTCGTAAGGATGTACTGCAAACTGTTAAAGGAATGAAGGAAAAAGACGTTTTAAATAAGGTGAAATTCGATTTTCAAGTTGTTTTAGTGTTGATCACAGGGTTTATGTATCTTATTTCATCTCAAATTGTTTTTGAGTCGATTGAATACACTTACGATTACAATTTCCAATATAATTATGTACGCTCTATACTAGATTTCGCCTTTAAATTAGGTGTGTTAATTATCATAGGAATTGCTTTCTTTATTCAATTAATTTGGCTTTATACAAGAATAGATACGTTGAAAAAGTTAGAGCAAAATGTGAAATCCAGTTATTTATGGTCACTCGGGGATTCAATTACGGATTTATTTATTAATCGCTCTATAGCGATGCACGCACTGTTCATGTTAGGGGCAGCCTTCTTTGGAGGAGGTAGCCTTGTCGCTTCTATGTTAAGAGGAGGAGCTTTCCCAGTTCTTGTTCTAGGTGTGTGTATGTTTGTAGGGTTTCCAACCTTGATTGTTTTCTTATCAAGAATGGGTTACTTAAACCGTATTATGAAGGATACAAAAGATATGGCCAATGGGCGACTGAATCGTGACGTGAAAGTGAAAGGGAAGTCCCCACTCGCTAGTCATGCTGAAAATCTTAATCATTTACGAGAAGGCGTTCGAACATCTATGCATGAGCAGGCTAAAAGTGAACGTTTAAAAACAGAGCTTATTACCAATGTGAGTCATGATTTACGAACTCCGTTAACTTCGATTATTACGTATACGGATCTTTTGAAAAAATCTAATCTTACAGAGGAAGAACGTCAACAATACATTCATATTCTCGATAAAAAATCAGAACGTTTAAAAGTATTGATTGAAGATCTCTTTGAAGTATCGAAAATGGCAAGTGGTAATATTGAGCTTCAACGAAGTCGTGTAGATTTGACACAACTTATTCAGCAGGCGGTAGGGGAGCATAAGGAAGATTTATTACAGTCGCGTTTAGATTTACGAATGACGATGCCTCATGAGCCTATTTATGCCTATGTAGATGGTCAAAAATGGTGGAGACTCATAGATAATTTAATTGTTAATGTATTGAAATATGCGTTAGAGGGTACCCGCGTCTATGTGACGTTAAAACGAACAGCAGATGGTGATGCTGAATTAACGGTAAAAAATGTTGCGAAGTATGAAATTAATGAAGACGCTGATGAACTATTTGAACGTTTCAAACGTGCAGATGCTTCACGTCATACAGAGGGATCTGGACTTGGATTAGCCATTGCGCAATCTATTGTAGATTTGCATGGAGCTCGCATGACAATTGATGTGGATGGCGATTTATTTAAAGTGACAGTTCGAATTTCAGCAGTATGAGGAAAAGGTGGTGGCAGAGGATTGCCACCATCTTTTTTTCATTATAAGCCTAAGTTCTTCGCGATAATTACTTTCATGACTTCATTCGTGCCTGCATAGATGGACATAACAGGAATGTCTCTGTACCTTCGTGCAATCTTATATTCCTCCATATAGCCATAGCCACCATGAAGCTGCATGCATTGCGTGGCTATCTCACGGGCATTTTCAGTTATCCAGTATTTTGCCATGGATACTTTCGTTACCACATCTTTTCCTGCGAGATGCTCTTCAATCAATGATTCCAGAAATGATTTACCGATCTCCATTTTAGTAGCCATTTCAGCTATTTTAAATTGTGTATTTTGAAAGTCTCCAATGGACTTGCCAAATGCTTGGCGTGATTTTACATAGTTTAGTGTTAAGGCAAGCATATCCTCAGTTGCTGTTTGTGCTGCAATTGCCACAGCTAACCGCTCTTGTTGAAGTTTTTCCATCATATAAACAAAGCCCTTACCTTCTTCACCAAGTAGGTTTTGTACTGGCACTCGGCAATCTTCAAAAAATAGCTCAGCTGTATCTTGAGCATGCATACCGACCTTTTCCAGCTTCCTCCCTTTTGTAAAGCCTGGTGTACCTTCTTCAATAACAAGTAGACTAATACCTTGGTGTTTTTTTTCAGCGGATGGATTTGTTTTCACGGCGACAACCGCTAAGTTGGTATGAATTCCGTTTGTAATAAAGGTCTTTTGGCCATTTACAATATAATGGTCTCCATCACGAATAGCTGTTGTTTGAATATTTGCTAAGTCTGAACCTGTACCTGGCTCAGTCATGGCGATCGCTGTAATATAGTCGCCTGAAATACATTTTGTCAGCCACCGTAATTTTTGTTCATGTGTACCGAAGGATTCAATATAAGGTACGACAATATCATTATGCAGGCCGATCCCAATAAGACTTGAGCCTATACGCTCAAGCTCTTCTTGAATAATAACACCAAAACTAAAATCAAGACCTAGTCCACCATATTGCTCTTCTACTTGAGGGCAAAGATAGCCCATATCACCAAGTCTTCGCCAAAATGTAAGCGGGATAAGATGATCTTTTTCCCATTGCGCATAATGTGGCTCGGCTTCTTCTGCTAAAAACTTACGAAAGGTTTTACGAAATAACTCATGCTCTGTTGTTTCAAATTTATAACGTGTCATTTGAACTAGCACCCCTTTTTGCTCGTAAATACGTAAATCTTCTCTATCATCTATTATGTTACTGGAATATTTGTGAAAATAATAGTAGCTTTTTATACTAAAATGACGAAATTGTAATTTATGTCCAGTGAAATGTCATGTAAAACAAAAGAATGATACGAAATAATGAGCTATGCTTACAATGTAGGGTTAAAGCATTTAGTTCCTATTTTCTTTAGAAGATTATTCAAGTACTTCATCCCATATGACTGTTACATATAAATGATATAATCAACTAAATATATAGGAAAGTAGAGGACGAAGATATGCCAAAAGTAATTGGAGGTATACTTTTAATTAGTATTTATAGTGCGTTGACTTTCTATTTGGGGTGGGGAGTAAAGCAGTGGCTAGGGGCTATGGGATGGTTCCGTTACCCAATCTTATTTTGGTTAGTACTGTATCTTGTCGCTTTCAGTATTATTATTGGAAGATTGCATGAGTCCTTACGATTCTTTTCAGTTATTGGTAATTACTGGATGTTTATTTTTGAATACGGTTTATTGCTATGTTTAGCAGCACAATTGATTATTTGGCTAACACCCTTTAAAAATGTACAAATAATTGGTAGTATAGCAATTGCTGTATTATTTATGCTAAGTATTATCGGCTCTTATTTAGCCTATTCTCCAGTCGTTCGTCATTTAGAAATAACTGTTGATAAGAAGGATAGTGAACTGAAGTCATTGAGAGCTGTTGTGGCATCTGATTTTCATTTAGGTGTTTTATCGCATAAAAGGCATTTACAACGTTTTGTTGACTTATCGAATGAAGCACAGCCGGATATTGTGTTGCTAGCTGGAGATATTGTCGATGATGATCCAAAATGGTTTGTTCAAGGGGAAATGGCAGATGTCATGAAACAGTTAACATCTACATATGGAACTTATGGTATATTGGGGAATCACGAATATTATGGTAAAAAGATTCCTGAATTTATAAAAGAAATGAAAAATGCCAATGTAAATATACTACTTGATGAAACAATTCGTATAGATGATGCGTTTATATTAACAGGGCAAGAGGACAGGACGAATAAAGATAGAAAGTCACTAGCAGAGTTAAAGTCTTCCGAAAGCTTACCATGGCTCGTAATGAATCATACGCCTGACGATTTGTTAACTCCTTCGAAACTGGGGGTGGACTTACACATGTCAGGTCATACGCATAAAGGTCAACTGTGGCCAAATCAGTATATTACCGCTCGAGTGTTTGAACTGGATTATGGTTATAAGTTGAAAGATCAAATGCATACACTTGTTTCATCAGGCTATGGCTTCTGGGGTCCGCCAATGAGAATCGGTAGTAGGTCAGAACTTTGGATAGTGGATATGAAATTTCGTTAATGGCTACAGCTGTGGGTGACTTATAGGTGAAATAGCAGTAGTATATGAAAATGGAGTAATTTATAATAAGTGAGTATTTGATTAATAAAGGTAAGGTGACAAGGTGGAAATTATAGAGTTATTAAAAGCACTGATTTTAGGCTTTGTTGAAGGTATGACAGAATTTGCCCCAGTATCTTCAACTGGCCATATGATTATTGTTGACGATATGTGGTTAAAAACAGAGGAGTTTTTAGGTAAATATCCTGCCAATACATTTAAAATTGTCGTTCAATTGGGCTCCATTTTAGCTGTTATCGTGGTGATGTGGAAGCGTATGTTAAGCCTAGTTGGCTTATACAAAATTGATGGTCAGTCTCAGTCCATTAATAGACGTTTTAACTTATTGCATGTTATTGTCGGTATGCTACCAGCAGTTGTCTTAGGGTTTGCATTTAAGGATTTTATTGACGATCATCTATTTAAAGTAGAGCACGTTGTTTATGCACTAGTAGCAGGGGCTATCCTAATGATTGCAGCCGATAAATTGGCACCAAGAAAACCAAAAGTAGATTCTTTAGATAAGATTTCATATGGTTTAGCCTTTAAGGTTGGGCTAGTTCAATGTTTATCTTTATGGCCAGGATTTTCACGATCAGGTGCGACTATTTCTGGTGGGGTATTATTCGGTATGAGTCACCGTGTGGCAGCCGATTTTACATTCATTATGGCGGTACCTATCATGGCAGGAGCTAGTTTAGTATCTGTTTTGAAAAACTGGGACACATTATCAATGGATTATTTCGGATTCTACGCTGTCGGATTTATTAGTTCATTTATCTTTGCGTTACTATCAATCAAGTTTTTCTTAGCACTTATTTCAAAAGTGAAATTAATGCCTTTCGCAATTTATCGTTTAGTTTTAGCAGCAGTTCTTTGCGTAATTATTTTCATGTAAACAAAAAGTCACTCTTCTTTCACAAGAAGCGGTGGCTTTTTTGCCTTAAATTTATTGCTTTTTCAATCCATCTTTCAAATAAAATGAATAAAATTAGGTATATAGTATTTGTTTTAGAGTAAATGTGTTATTGTATTTAATAAATACAGACAACATTTACCCATATATTGTTCATTTGGTAGGTTTGAGATTATAATTGATACATAAAGTATCTACTTATTTGTTGTTTTTTAATAGCATGTAGGATAATAGACTTAGCTCGGTATATGATTATAATATGAGGTGGATAAAATGTTTCAAATTGTAAGTAGATCTAAGAAAAATACAATTGAAATAAGTAATGAAGCTAATATAGGCATTTTTATTAAAAATCCTGATCGTTTATTGCAATTGAATCTTGTGGAATTAAGCGTATATGATCTTCAATTAATTAATAGTTTAAAGCCATATGTGGAAAGAAACGTTGTGGAGGTTGTTGCGGCATTTTATCATGCAATTGAAAGTGTGCCAGCATTACGTGAGGTTATTCAAAGGCATAGTTCCAGTGAGCGCCTACGTCAAACATTACGCCATCATATTATTGAAATGTTTGAGGGGAGAATAGATGAAGCTTTCCTTGAAAAGCGTAGACGTGTGGCAAAAATGCATGTGAAAATTAACTTATATCCGAAGTGGTATTTAGCAGCCTTTCAAATTCTTGAAAAATCTTTACGTAAGATAATTTTTGAACTTCGTTTGTCTAAGGGGGAGGAAGAAAAATTTTGCGATGCCATCAGTAAAATATGTAATTTTGAACAGCAAATTGTTTTAGAGGAATACGATAACTATGCAAATACATTGATTGAGGAACAGCGCAATAACGTTCGAGAGCATGTCAAGGATGTAATTGGTGGGATTTCTACTCACATAGAGGCTCAATCACAAAATACATCGGATACAGTGACAGAGCTTGTTAATAGTGCCCAAAAGGTGAACGATTCATTGAAGGATAGCATTCATGAGGCAGAATCGATGCAAAAGGTTTCAAGTGAAGGCTATGCCAAAATTGTTTCTATTAATGAACAAACAGGGAAAATTCATCATAAGACATTTGAAATGGCAAATATGGTGGAGCAGTTGGATGAATCCTCTTCAAAAATCAATGCAGTGGTTGAAATGGTTAAAAGTATTTCGGGTCAAACAAACTTATTGGCATTAAACTCGGCAATTGAGGCGGCGCGTGCTGGGGAGCATGGCAAAGGTTTTGCGGTTGTTGCCAATGAAGTACGTAAGCTTGCGGATCAGACGAAAAGTTCAGTTGAGCAGATTGCTGATTTAATTCAGATGTCTAATGGAATTACCACACAAGTAGTTCAAGCTATACAGGATATACAAGAGCTCGTAAATAATAGTATCAAACAGAATGCCGAGTCCTTAAAGGCATTTGATGCAATATCTACCTCCGTAGAGGATTCCATTTCAAATTTCCAAAACGTAGGGAAGCAAATATCAGATTTAGCAAATATTATTGAGACGATAGGTGAATCCTCTGATGAATTAGAGAGAGTTGCCAATCGTTTGAATACGACCATCAGAGAATTTTAAATGAGATGTAACTATGCATACAGCTTATGCATAGTTTTTTTATGCTTACAAAGTGGATAAAATGATTGATTTCACGGATAAACAAAGTCTTTAGGCTGATGAAAAGGGAAATTAGCGATTATTATAGAAGGTTGCAAACTAGAAACCTCTAGAAAATGCTTCCCTTAAGTGTTACGCTATAGGCGAATTAGGGAAATGAGTAGAGAGGTGTTTGGAACATGAAAAAGAAATTATTTATTACACGTAAGTTTCCTGCACATATTGTTGAGCCATTAAAAGAGTTTTATGAAGTTTCTCAGTGGGAAGAGGAGGAGATTGTCATCCCTCGCGATAAACTACTTGCATCTGTCGCTGATTGTGAAGTGTTGTGGGTAACAATTGCAGATCAAGTGGATGAGGAATTACTTTCGCAAGCACCAAACCTAAAGCTAGTAACAAATTTAGCAGTTGGTTTTAACAATATTGATGTGAAGGCTTTACGAAAAAGAGGTATTATGGCGACAAATACGCCTGGTGTCTTAACGAATACAACGGCTGATTTAGTATTTGGCTTACTGCTTGCAACGGCTCGTAGAATTCCGGAAAGTGAGAGATATTTACGAGAGGGAAAATGGAAAAGCTGGTACCCGATGCAGCTGGTTGGTAAAGACGTATCAGGGGCGACGATTGGAATAATAGGGATGGGCCGAATTGGTCAGGCTGTTGCTAGACGAGCAAAAGGTTTTGATATGAAAATTTTATATAATAACCGAAGACGTCGACATGAGGCGGAAGAGATGTATGGCTTTCGCTATGTATCATTAGAGGACCTCTTACAACAATCTGATTTTGTTGTAATTATGACACCTTATAATAGTGATACTGAGGGTCTCATTGGTGCACATGAATTAGCGTTAATGAAAGAGGATGCTGTCTTAATAAATGCTTCTCGCGGTGGAATTATTGATGAGGCAGCTCTATACGATGTCCTGAAAAGTGGCAAGTTATGGGCAGCAGGGCTGGATGTCTTTGAACAAGAGCCTGTTGCTATGGATCATCCATTGTTGACACTCCCGAATGTAGTGGCACTGCCGCATATCGGTAGTGCGTCCTTAGAAACGAGAACAGCTATGCTCATGTTAAATGTGAAAGCATTGGCTGCTTATGGACAGGGCAAGGCTATTTCAAATCGAATTGATTAAAAAAAGGAGCATATCACTGATAGATATGCTCCTTTTATTTTATCTATTGAATAAATCGAATATACCACCAATACCGCCTTCACCTTTTGACTGGCCGCCACCGCCTTGTGAAATTGGTGCCGCTGCAAAGACACGACTTGCTAAACGGCTGAATGGTAATGATTGCACCCAGACAGTTCCTGGTCCACGTAATGTAGCGAAGAAAATCCCTTCACCGCCAAACAATGCAGTTTTTACGCCTCCAACAAGTTCAATATCGTAATCTACATTTGAAGTCATCGCAACTAAACATCCTGTATCTACACGTAAAACTTCCCCAGGCTGTAATGTTTTTTCATGAATGGCTCCTCCTGCATGTACAAATGCCATACCATCGCCTTCAAGCTTTTGCATAATGAAGCCTTCACCACCGAAGAAGCCTACACCGATTTTTTTCTGGAATTCTACGCCCACAGAAACACCTTTAGCTGCAGCTAAGAACGCATCTTTTTGACAAATAATTTTCCCGTTTAATTGACTTAAATCCATCGGAATAATCTTACCTGGGTACGGGGAAGCGAAATAAACATGCTTCTTACCTGAGCCAACATTTGTGAATGTCGTCATGAATAAGCTTTCACCTGTTACTAAACGTTTACCAGCACCTAATAATTTGCCCATTAGACCACTTTGTGAGCCGCCTTTTGAACCATCGCCAAAAATAGTTTCCATATGGATGGAGTCATCCATCATCATTAAAGCGCCTGCTTCCGCCACAACTGTTTCTTGTGGATCAAGCTCAACTTGCACATATTGCATGTCGTCACCAAATAACTTGTAGTCAATTTCATGATTATTCATAAGGGATTCCTCCAAAAGTAAATTTATTGATATTCTATACGATTATAAAACACTTTGGTTTCAATAAGAAATTAAATAATTTAGAAAAAAAGGGAATTAAATAGAAAATGGCGAATATAAAAAACTAGAATGTGTATTATTTATTTTCATATAACTAAGGGTGTTATGAATATACATAACCTTAAGCGATTCCTCCTTTTGGAGTATTCTCTAATAGAGGGGAAGCAGTTAAGTGAAAATAAAGCCTCTGGCAATTGTCACTGATAATCATAGTATGACAGGGTATATCACATCTTGAAAATTCGGAATATTGAAGTATTTTATTCTATTAAGATTCATAGATTTTGTACCTGAGGAATACAACTGGTTACAATAGCTGAGGCATCATAGAGTATTTCAGGGGGTGTATGTAGTGGAGATTAAAAACTATATTGGTGGTAAATGGAGCACACATTCACATTTACAAAGTATAGCAGTGACGAACCCTGCAAATGGTGAGCAACTTGCTACCATACCACTATCTACTTCTAATGAGGTAGATGAGGCTGTAGTAGCAGCCAAACAAGCACAAAAGAGCTGGGCACTTGTGCCTGCGCCAAAGCGTGCAGAATTTTTATATGCCATCGGTCAAAAAATGAAAGAAAAAAAGGAATATTTGGCGACCGTTTTAACAAAAGAGATGGGTAAGGTAATTGAAGAAGCAAGAGGAGAAGTGCAAGAAGGAATTGATATGGCCTATTATATGGCAGGAGAGGGTCGTAGGTTGTTTGGTGAAACAACTCCGTCTGAATTGGCCAATAAGTTTGCAATGAGTGTAAGGGCACCAATTGGAGTCGTAGCGCTTATTACGCCGTGGAACTTCCCTGTTGCGATCGCCACGTGGAAATCTTTCCCTGCTATTGTGGCGGGTAATACATTCATTTGGAAACCATCAAATGAGACACCTATGATGGCTTGTGAAATGGGTAAAATTTTTGAAGAAGTTGGTTTACCTGATGGAGTAGCAAATATTGTGTTTGGTACAGGACCGACTGTAGGGACTGCGCTCATTGAACACCCTGATGTAAAGGTCATTTCCTTTACTGGGTCGACGACAACAGGCAGTAAAGTAGCGGAGCTTGGCGGTAAACATTTGAAAAAGATTTCCTTAGAGATGGGTGGAAAAAATGCTGTCATTGTTATGGATGACGCAGATCTTCAACTGGCTACAGAGGGTATACTTTGGAGTGCCTTTGGTACCGCTGGTCAAAGATGTACAGCATGTAGCCGAGTAATTGTGCATAAAGATGTTAAAGAGCAATTAGAAAATCGTCTCTTAGATGAAATGCAAAAACTCACAATCGGGAATGGTCTAGACGAAGGAGTTAAAATTGGGCCGGTGATTAATAAAGCTGCATTGGAAAAAATTAATCACTATGTACAAATAGGCAAGCAGGAAGGTGCCACGTTACTAGCTGGTGGTAGAATTTTAAATGAGCCACCATATGACAATGGGTTTTATTACGAGCCTACATTGTTTACGAACGTGAAGCCTGACATGATTATTGCCCAAGAAGAGATTTTTGGTCCTGTCGTTTCTCTAATTGAGGTAGCAAGCTTAGAGGAAGCAATTGAAGTAAATAATGGCGTGAAATTTGGCTTATCAAGCTCAATTTTCTCACAAAATGTTAATACTATTTTCCGCGCACAGCGTGATTTAGACACGGGTATTGTTTATATAAATGCCGGCACAACAGGTGCTGAAATCCATTTACCATTTGGCGGTACAAAAGGAACTGGCAATGGACATCGAGATTCAGGTGTTGCAGCCCTAGATGTATATACGGAGTGGAAGAGCATTTACGTAGACTACAGCGGTAAATTACAAAGAGCACAAATCGATACAGAGTAACAGATCAACGAAAGGGGATGTTCTTGATGAAAGTTGTTGTATTAGGTGCAGGTTTAATGGGTAAAGAGGTAGCTCGTGATTTAATAAAAAATGATAAAGTCGATCGTGTATTTTTAGGTGATATCGATGTAAAAGTGGCACAGGACTTTGTGGATACTTTAAATACAGATAGGGTTGAAGTTGTAGAGCTTCATGCAGAGCAAGATGATTCGTTAATGAAGGTCATCTCAAAAGGTGATGTTGTGATCAATGCATTATTTTATTCCTTCAACGAGCGCGTTGCGAGAGCAGCTATTGAAGCGGGTGTACATTCTGTAGATTTAGGTGGCCATATAGGTGGTGTTACCGAAAATATATTAGATCTGCATGAGGAAGCAAAAGCAAAAGGTGTCACAATTATCCCTGACTTAGGTGTTGCTCCAGGTATGATCAATATTCTAGCGGGCTATGGTGCCTCTAAATTAGATGATGTTGAGTCTATTAAACTATTTGTTGGTGGCATTCCAACTGAACCAAAGCCTCCGCTTCATTATACACGCGTATTTTCTTTAGATGGTGTTTTTGATCATTATACTGAGCCTTCAAAAACGATTCAAAAGGGCAAATTACAAGAAGTTCCTTCCCTTTCAGGTGTTGAACCTATTTATTTTGATGATTTCGGTGTGCTTGAGGCATTTTATACATCTGGAGGCATCTCTACATTGTATAAAACATTCCCAAATGTCCGCACATTAGAGTATAAAACAATTCGTTATAAGGGGCATGCAGAGAAGTTTAAGCTATTAGCAGATTTAGGCTTCCTTGATTCAGCGAATAAGGTAGAGGTTGATAATCAAGAGGTGCCTGTTCGTTCTGTAGTTCGTGAGGCGCTTAAAAAGAAACTGGAGCTGGGAACAAAACCAGATGCGGTTCTATTACGTGTCATTGTTGCTGGTGAAAAAGCGCAACAGCAATTGACATATGAATATGAAATGGTTGTGCGTAAGGATATGACTATCAATGAAACAGCGATGGCCCGTGCTACAGCTAATACTATTTCGGTTGTAGCTCAGATGATAGGTGCGGGTGTTATTAAAGAGCACGGTGTTTTCCCGCCTGAATCAGTGGTCCCTGGCGATACGTATATTGAAGAAATGGCCAAACGTGGTGTAGTAATAAAAGAGACGTCTCATAAGTCTGCTATGATTGTGAAATGGTAGGTGCTGACCATGAATTTTGACATGTCCACGGAGCATGAAATGCTACGAAAAACGGTAAGGCAATTTGTTGATGAAGAAATTATTCCCTATATTGCAAAGTGGGATGCTGAAGGGGGCTTTGATGCTAAAATTTGGTCGAGGCTTGCGGAGCTTGGGCTAATGGGCGTTTGTGTGCCAGAGCAGTATGGTGGGAGTGGAATGGATTATAACTCCCTTGCTATTGTGTGCGAGGAGCTGGAGCGTGGAGATACAGCATTCCGAACAGCGGTATCCGTTCACACGGGTCTGAATAGCATGACATTAATGCAATGGGGTACTGAAGATCAAAAGCAGCGCTATCTTATTCCACAGGCAAAAGGAGTACGAATTGGTGCATTTGGTCTTACTGAGCCGGGTGCTGGCTCTGATGTGGCAGCTATGTCTACTACAGCTGTCCGTGATGGGGATCATTATGTCATCAATGGACAGAAAACATGGATTTCCTTATGTGATATAGCTGATCACTTTATCGTTTTTGCCTATACAGATAAGTCCAAGAGACATCATGGTATTAGTGCATTCATTGTTGAACGTTCAATGGCAGGCTTTACATCAAAGGCTATCAAAGGGAAATACGGGATTCGTGCAGGTAATACAGGTGAGCTCTTCTTTGAAGATTTACGTGTGCCAGTAGAAAATCGTCTCGGTGTAGAGGGAGAAGGCTTTAAAATAGCCATGTCTGCCCTAGATAATGGACGTTTCACTGTAGCTGCGGGGGCTGTCGGCTTGATCCAAGCGTGTCTTGAGGCTAGTGTGAAATATTGTCATGAACGAGAAACCTTTGGTAAGCCTATAGGAGAGCATCAGCTTGTCGGACAAATGATCGCTAATATGGAGGCTGGTTACCAGATGAGCCGTCTATTGGTCTATCGTGTTGGTGAGTTGAAAAATAAAGGTGTTCGTAATACTAGAGAAACATCTTTAGCAAAATGGCAGGCGTGCGATTTTGCCAATAAGGCTGCGGATGATGCAGTACAAATTCATGGTGCATATGGCTATTCAGATGAATATCCAGTTGCGCGCTATCTGCGGAATTCCAAAGCACCTGTTATATATGAAGGTACGCGAGAAATTCATACCATTATGCAGGCAGATTATGTATTAGGCAGACGCCAAGATAAGCCATTAGCTAATAGGCTGCCAAAATGGCCGTTTGAAGAATAAACGAGGGGGATATTATTCCCTTTCGTTTTTTTGTGTAGGGGTAACCACACCTTAAAAAAATTTCAGAATAATGTAACTTTCCATCTTTTTCTTAGTCTAATGGATAAACAAGTATATGAAGGAGAGGTAAAATAATGAAAAGTAAATGGCTGGCATTCATGTTGATAGCTGTTATAGCAATCGTGCCTGGTATTTTAACATGGGCAATGAATACAGAGGTCACTGCCAAGGCTGCAAGTGTGGGTATGGCTACCCAAAGTTGGCAGGCATCATTCTCTGTAAGCTTAAAGAAAAGTAAAATTACTGAGGACAATGTGTATGTAATGACAGAAAAAGGGAAAAAAGTACCTGCAACGATTGCATTGTTAGAAGATCAAAAAACATTAGTTGTAAAGGAACTTGTACCAGGCAGTTATCAATTACATGTAAAAAAAGAAGCCTTTGCACAGGGAGGACTTAATGTAGCTTCGCAAGTTATTCCATTTACAATTATTGAAACGTTAACATCCGTTCAATCAGAAAAAGAATTAGAACAATATTTTAAGAATTTGTTAAAGGCTCCTAGAGGTGAAATTAGAGAAGAAGAGATGTCTCAAAGTGCAAAAAGTGAAGATAAAGCAACAGCGAATAACGAGTCTACAACTAATAATCAAGTGGAAGGTGTAGAAGAAGGCGATATTGTTGTTGTCAAAGACGGTTTTATTTTTACTGCAAAAGATCAAAGCATTACAGTTGTGAACGCTAAAGACCCGCAGCATTTAAAACAGGCTGCAAATATTAAGCTGAAAGAGTCGCAATATATTTCAAAGCTTGCGCTATATGATAATTTATTAATAGCAATTGGGGATCAATATATTGAAAAAGCAGGCACGGGAATGGTCACAGCTTCATTTTATGACATTTCCAATCCAAACAAGCCAAAACATATACGCGATGTGGGGCAAGAAGGATATCTAAAGGATATCCGTATTGCAAAAGACACACTCTATTTAATTGGTAATATGTATCCGAACTATTGGGTATTACAACAAGAGCAAAAAGCAGATTTAAAACCAAAAACATATGATAGCTTGACAGGAGAAAAGTTCGAAAGTCTACCTTTAGAAAAAATTTCGATTTTGCCTAATACAATGGATGGTACCTATAGTTTAATTACAGCTATCGATTTAAAAAATGGTGCCAAAACAACGGCTAATACAAAAGGGTACTTGGGCGGCAGTAGTGGACTTTATATGTCAGAGAATGCACTATATTTAACGACACCAATTTATGAAGGTAATAACGCCATACCATTAGAAAAACGCGCTATGGATATGATATGGATGCCGAGAGCGGCTGACACGCAAATTTTCAAATGGAATATAGATGGAACAACATTGAATTTCACTGGTAGTACTGAAGTAAAGGGGACTGTTTTAAATCAATATTCTATGGATGAATATAAGGGTAACTTACGAATCTTTACAACAGAAGGTAATACGTGGGATGAGAAAAGTACCTCCTATAACCACCTCTTTATTTTAGATGAACATTTAAAAGCTTTAGGTACAGTGAAAAATATGGCACCTGGGGAAAAGATTTATTCTGCTCGTTTTATGGGAGATAAGGCATATGTGGTGACATTTAAAGAAGTCGATCCACTGTTTGTCATTGATGTAGCAAATCCGAAAAAACCAGCGGTCCTAGGGGAGTTAAAAATTCCGGGCTTTAGTAATTACCTGCATCCATTAGATGAAACACATTTAATTGGTATCGGCTATGATACAGAACAACGCTATGATTCGTATACGAAGCGCAATTTTACGGTGACGACGAATATGAAGATGTCATTATTTGATGTATCAGACTTCAAAAATCCAAAAGAACAATCCACCGTGAAAATTGGCGGAAAGGGATCCTATTCTGAAGTTCAATACAATCCAAAAGCGCTATTCCGAAATAAGGAATACAACTACTTTGGCTTCCCAGTTGTCCAATATGAAGCGGGTAAAGGAGACAACATTGTTTATAAAGGTCAGGGTGCTCAAATTTATGAAATTACTGCAGATAAAGGCATTACTCTAAAAGGGAATATTATGAATGCTACGAACGGTGAGCCATATGAGAATTGGGAGCAGGTCGTACAAAGGGTTGTTTATATAGAGGACGCTCTTTATACAGTAGCGCGTAATGAAGTGAAGAGCTATCAGTTAAAAGACTTTAAACCTCTAGATACACTAATCATTAAATGACAAAAAAAGTCCGATGAATTCAATTAGAATTCATTGGACTTTTCTTTGTGGTGGATCTTACTTTTGACGGTAGGGCAAAATCTCAGAAACTGTTACAAATTCATAGCCCTGACCTTGTAAATAAGCAAGAACAGCATCGAGGCCATCTGCAGTAGATTGATGGATATCATGCATTAGTACTATTGCATTATTGTGTAGATTATTTTTTACATTTGGCAATAATTGCTGTGCATTGCGATGCTTCCAATCTAATGTATCAATTGTCCAAAGCACGACTGGAACAGGAATCTCAGCGTCAATCGTGTCATTAGTTGCTCCATAAGGTGGTCTGAAAACAGTGGCACCGTGATTAATAGCCTTCTCTATTTCAGAGGCTGTTGTATTATACTCTTTCATCACTTGTTCTTGCGTAAGTTTCGTTAAAACCGGGTGATTCCATGAGTGATTTCCGATTTCATGCCCACGTGCAAGTACATCTCTTGCAATATCAGGATAATATTGTACACGACTACCAAGCATAAAGAAGGTTGCTTTTGCATGATATTTATCGAGAATGTTTAATATCTGCTCCGTCACTTTTGGGTGTGGACCATCATCAAATGTCAGCGCAATTCGTTTTTTATTTGGATCACCAGTAGGTGGTGGTGTAATTGGTTTTACATTTTCCATAGCAATTTGAAAATCAGAGGCTAACAATGGGTTAATGAGCGAAAGTGGTAGTTTCACTATTGGGGCACCTGCTGACCCGCTAGCAATCTCATATTCATCGAAATAGAATTGCAACGAATCGTCTGCAATTGCAAAGCGAGTGAAGTTGGACCATTTTGGTTCAGTAGCTTTTAATAATTCATCCTTTAAAAGCTCATCCTTTATTTGGAGATTCTTCTGCAAATCTTTTCGCACATTTGCGGCTAACGTCGATAAATTATTCTCGTCATTTTGTAATAATGTTTGAATAGTTATTTGCTCGCCAGTTTCGTTATTAATAAAGAATGTTTTCGTTGTGACCTCATGGTTAGCTCCACCTACGTAAAGCATCTTTGTTAGCACAAATGAATAGTAATGCTCTCGGTACGGAAATGTTTCAAGACTAATATTTAATTCACCCATAACTTCTTTATCTTTTTTCATAGAGGCTAGATAGTTTTCTTTTGAATCCGTTATGTATTGTAATACGGCATCATTAAAAACTTCGTTATCTGTTTGTGGGTAATGAATGGCAAAAGGTGTACGTTTATCATTAGAAACATCTGTTACAATTCGTATCCCTGGAAACGCAGAACTTTCCGTTGATATATTACTATTAACCGATTCTGTATCGGTTTCTTTTGAAGCACTAATTTTTTGAAACTTAAATTCATCCTTAGATAGGATAATAACGAGTATAATAGTTGTTAAAGCTACAATGAGGCCAAGTAATAAAAAATCTATTATTGGGCCGCGTTTTTTTCTGCGTTCCTGCATGGTGTTGGATACGCTCCCCTCAATTTTATTTTCTATACAATCAGACGTGCCAATCATGAAAAAAGTTATACAAATCTATAAACTTTTATTGTTAATTTATAGAAATTAATGCTAGCCATTTTTCCTTCTTGAAGTAGTATATCGAACGTGGTTATACTACTGTATTAGTGGATAAAAAATCCTTACTAAAAATAGAACAACCAAAGATCAATTATGTAAAATTAAATTGAAAAAACCCAATCTTTTGGCTGAAATTTTCAGTTGTGTTTTTAATGGCAGTTCGATACTATTGGCAAGGAACATTTTGAAGGAGGCAGATAGCTGCAATGGTCTTACAAGAAGCGGATAATGAACTTACGATTGACTGTTTGTTGCTTGCAGGGCGTATTATGATTGAAAGTGGTGCAGAAACATACCGTGTGGAGGATACGATGCTGAGGATGGCACATTCTCAAAATATGCCGAATGCTCAATGTTATGCCACACCGACTGGAATCATTTTTTCGTTAGGCAAGACACAGCCAACGAGAATTTCATCAATTTCCAGCAGGGTTACAGATTTACAAAAAATAGCCTTGGTAAATTCAGTATCTCGGAGACTCACATCTCACATGATAACATTAGAAGAAGCTTATGACGAGCTAAAGTCGATACAAAAAACAAATTATTTTTTACCAACCTATTTACAAGTTATTGCGGCCGCTTTTGCAAGTGGTTGTTTCCTTATTATGTTTAAGGGTGGGTGGTCCGATTTTCCTATCGCTGTTTTAGCAGGGGGGTTAGGCTTCCTAATGCTTGTAATAACGAATCATTTAACAAAAGTTAAATTTTTTTCTGAATTTACAGCATCACTCGTTCTCGGCTTTGTTGCCTTCTTCGCAGTAAAGTATGGTTACGGGACAGAGCTAGATAAAATCATCATTAGTTCTGTTATGCCGCTCGTACCAGGAATTTTGATTACGAATGCAGTTCGTGATTTAATGGCAGGTCATTTTATGTCAGGGATGGCAAAAGGAGCAGAAGCCTTTTTAACTGCCTTTGCCATAGGGGCAGCTATTGCCGTCACCCTAGGATTTTAGGAGGCGACTAGCATGCACACAATGGACATTATCATACAATTAATTGTTAGTTTTTTTGCTACAGCTGGGATTGCCATCATTTTTAATGTACCTAGAAAGACGCTACTTCATTGTGGTCTTGTTGGGGTAATTGGCTGGATTATTTATTATATTTTAACAGAGCAAGGAATGGATGTTGTTAAAGCCTCTTTCTTTGGTTCGTTTGTCATTGCCATCGTGGCTCATCTATATGCGCGTCGATTTAAAATACCGATGATTATTTTTATTGTTGGTGGAATCATTCCGTTAGTGCCAGGAGGCATGGCCTATAATGCCATGAGAAATGTTGTAGAGGATGATTATTTACAAGGCTTACAATATGGTTTAAAGGCATTTTTAATAACAGGGGCAATTGTTATTGGACTTGTCTTTGCAGAAGTAATTATTCAACTCATTTTCCGTTCAGTCCGTTCAAGTAAGGTAAAATTCCAAAAGGTCTATAAAAAATAAAAATAGGAGGCTGCATGTATGCTACGCAGCCTCCTATTTATTGTATTATTTTTTTACAAGCAATGCTTCGATTTCATCTGATGTTACAGGCTTACTAATATAGTAGCCTTGAATAGCATCGCAACCATAAGTAATTAACAAATCAGCCTGTTCCGCCGTTTCGACACCTTCAGCTACTACTTTAAGTTCCATGGATTTACCTAGCTGTACCATACCGTTCATAAGCTTTTGGCTCTTTTCGGATTTTAACAGAGAATTAGTAAATGTTTTATCGATTTTTACTGTATCTATTGGTAAAATTTGCATATATCTAAATGATCCATAGCCCGTACCGAAATCATCTAATATAAAGGAAATGCCTTCGTTTTCTAATTTGCGCATTTGCTGAGCAATAGATGTTGCAGCTTCTGCCTCTAACGCGAATTTTTCAGTGATTTCAATTTGCAGGAGGTTTGCTGGACAGCCTGTTTTAGCAATCATTTCAAGAATGGACTTAGCCATATTTTTATCACGGAACTCTCGTACAGAAGAGTTGATGGATACTTTTAAATCATGGCCAGCTTTTTTCCAAATTAACGCCTGTTCACACGCTCTCTCTAGCATAAAGGAACCGATATTATTAATTAGTCCTGTTTCTTCCGCAATTGGAATTAATTCATCAGGTGAAACCACACCAATCACTTCATCTTCCCAACGTACAAGTGCCTCAACAGCTGTAATTTTTCCAGAATAAACATCGATTTGTGGCTGATATAGGACCTTTAAATTCTTTTGATCAAGCGCTTGTAGTAATCGCTTTTCAATTAACGCTTTTCGATTTAAAGCTTTATGTGTCGCTGTTGATAGTGACACAATTTTATCTCCCCCAGCTTCACGCACAGTTGAAATAGTAGCAATAGACGCTTTCATAAGCTGAGAAAATGTTGTTTGATCTTCAGGATATCTAGTGATACCACCACTAATAGAGATTGGCACAGCAATATTGCCACTGTAAATAGGGTGCTGTTGTAAGTATGATAAAAAGCCTTGAATAAACCATTCACTTAAAGGTGTGATGACTACAAAATCATTTTCATTGATACGCGCCATCGTGCTATCTTGGAAATACATCTTAATACGATTTGTAAATTCAATAATTAGGCTTTGATCGATTTGTTGATCGTGTAGTTCTTTTAAAGTATAAAATTTATCAATACTTAAATAAACAAATGAAAAGTGTCTGTCATCCTCAATCATATTGCTAATGACCTTTTCAAGTCGGTGGGCATTCATCAGCCCAGTTTCCGTGTCGATATAAGCTATTTTCTCAAGTTGGTGTTGGATAGTTTTTGATTTAGTAATATCCTTTTCAATTAAGAAAAATTGTTGTTCACCTGTTTCCAGATTAAAGGTTGGGATAGCCGTTAGTAATACCCAATAGGATTGTCCCGCTTTGGTGATTTTTTCAACTTCACCTTGCCATGTGTGCCCGTTGTTTAAATTACGCCAGATAATATTTGTCACTTTTTCACTACGATCATTATCTGGGAACAACTGCCAAAATGTTTTGCCGATAACACGCTTTGGCGTCCATTGGCTTGTTTTTAGAAATTCATTATTACATTCTAAGATGAAACCATCGTGGTCAAGTGTTACAGTCATAAATGTAGCATTCAATCCTTGTTTAAGGTCTACAAATGTACTGCAATGAGAGACGGCATTAGTCATTAATTCTGGCAGCATAAAAATCATGAGAATCAAACGTTCTCCTTGCTCTGTATAAGGTTTAGCAAGCAGTGCTGTCGACATTTCTGTTTTTAAAGAGGTGTGAATTTGAATTTTTTCTATATACGTACTTTCCTCGCTTTGGAGGATAGCTTGAAAAGTTTCTCCAGGAAGCTGACGTAGTAGATTTTCGTGTATAGATGGAGTAGTATTTCCTGTAATATCATTAGTTGATAAACCAATCAGATGTTCAGCGCTCTTTCCCCAGATAGTGGCTTGTCCATCTTGATTTAAGATAATTGCAGGAAAAGGAAGTGAATTTAAATAATGTTCATCAATCGTAAATGATTTATGCATATGACTCATGAGTTTTCGATCTCCTTGGGTAATCAATATATACTAATATTATAGATAATTATATGGAATTAGTCATTATGAATATATTTGTAAATATTTGATAATGAAAAGAATTAGGACTTTTCTAATGATATTTAAGAAAAGATTTGAAGAAAAGTAACATTTTTTAGTACGTATATAGGAAGCAGGATTGGTATGCAACGTTTAAAAGGAATAATATTTATCGTTTCGGGTGCTATGTTATGGGGAGCGACTGGCCCCTTGATGGAGTGGTTACTGAACCATACATCATTGACTGTTTCCTTTATGTTAACAATCCGTTTATCGGTTGCAGGTATGATACTAATTACATATTTACTGTTAACGGGAAAAAATATTTTTGGTATTTGGCAGCACAAACTATGGGGTAGACAGCTCATTGTCTTTGGTATTGTAGGTATGCTAGGTGTTCAATTTGCATTTGTAGCAGCGATTCATGAAAGTAATGCAGTGCTAGCGACCTTACTCCAGTTTCTAGCGCCAATATTTGTTGTGGCATATGTCTCTCTTAGTTTAAAGAAATGGCCACCAAAATATCAAGTAATAGGAATTATTGGTACCCTTATGGGGTTATTTCTACTACTAACGAACGCATCATTTGAAAGTTTGCTTATTAGTCCAAAAGCATTGCTATGGGGTGTAGCAGTAGGTTTAACCTTTGCTTTTTACACATTATATCCTGCGCGTTTAATGAGAGAGTGGAATGTGTTGTTAGTAGTTGGCTGGGGGATGCTAATAGGTGGGCTCACATTAGGTATAGTGAGTCGGGTATGGCTGTCTAACCAATGGGTCGTTTTTACTGATTTTAAAACACTACTTTTAATGGTTGCTTTAATATTTTTTGGAACAGTCGCTTTCATATTGTTTTTAAGTAGTATGAAATATATAACAGCTGTAGAGACGAGTATCCTCTCCAGCATTGAACCATTAACGGCTATGATTATTTCAGTTATTGTCTTTGGTACTTCTTTAGGATTCTGGCAATTAGTAGGGGTATTCGTTATGCTTGTGTGTGTAACATGGCTTTCAATCGCAGGTGAGAAAGCATAAATATACTATTGTGGTAGTAATTTTTAACTAGCTATAAATTTCATCTTAGGACAAGGGGGAAAGAATGTGAAAGAAATTTTTTCCTATGTAAGACCTTATAAATGGACAGCTATTTTTGCTTTATGTTTAATGTTGTTAGAGTTGTTTGTAGAGCTTGTACAGCCACTTATTATGGCCAAAATCATTGATGACGGGGTAAGAGCTCAAAATCACGAAATGATTATGCAATGGGGTGCTGTTTTACTCGTACTTTCATTTGTTGCCTTTATGGCGGGTATCGTAAATTCTTACTTTTCATCTCATACTGCTCAAAGCTTTTCTTATGATCTACGAAATGCCATGTTTGATAAAATCCAATCCTTTACACTGGCAACCTATCAAAAATTTTCTACGGCATCTCTCATTACGAGATTAACGAATGATGTCACACAAGTGCAAACGGTGCTGTTTATGAGCTTACGTATTATGCTTCGGGCACCTCTTGCTGTGATAGGAAGCATAGTAATGGCTTTTATTGTGAATGCAAAATTAGCCTTATTTTTAGTCATAGGTGCACCTATCATTTTAATTTTCCTTATTTTTATGGTCGCAAAGGGCGTATCTTATTTTGGACGGGTGCAGAAAAGAGTCGACCGTTTAAATAGGGTTTTGCAGGAGAATTTACAGGCCATACGTTTAGTAAAAGCATACTTACGGGGGACATATGAGGCTTCACGCTTTGATGAAGTTGCATCTCGTTTGAAATTCGATACTGTCAAGGCTTTACGCATAATGGAGTACATTATGCCAGCTCTTTTATTCATTATGAATATGAGTCTGCTCGCCGTCCTATGGTTTGGTACAAAACAAGTTGCGGCAGGGACAACACCACTTGGAGATATTGTAGCGATTGTTAACTATGCGATGCGTATGACAGGCTCGTTTTCAATGTTCGCTTTTATTATTATTTTTTATGCGCGTGCAAAGGCTTCAGCTGAGCGTATGGCAGAAGTTCTTTCTACAGAAAATGAGGTTGAAGATGTTTCATTTTCAGAGGAAATCAGCCGTAGTAAACATTATGGTGAATTAACGTTTGAACATGTTAGTTTTACGTATCCAGGCGGAGAGGTGTCAGTCCTATCAGACGTCAATTTCCAAGTTAAATCGGGTGAAAAATTAGCGATTATGGGGGCAACCGGTGCTGGTAAATCCACTTTATTACAGCTTATTCCGCGTTTTTATGAAGTAACAGAAGGAAGAATACTAGTAGAAGGACAGGATGTTCAACAGTGGGATTTACAAGAATTACGTGAAGTCATTGGGTATGTCCCTCAGCAGTCCTTATTATTTACAGGCAGTATTGCAGATAATGTGCGTTGGGGAGATACGCATGCTGAAATGGACGCTGTACTACAGGCTACGATGCAGGCTCAAATACATGCATCCGTTGAGGATTTTCCAAATGGTTATGATACAAAGGTTGGGCAAAAAGGGGTCAACTTATCAGGAGGGCAAAAACAAAGGCTATCCATTGCGAGAGCACTCTTGAGAAAGGGACATATATTAATGCTCGATGATAGTACAAGTGCATTGGATGTTAAAACAGAACAGGCACTTTGGGAGGCACTGAGCGAAGAACATGCTACGATGCTTGTGGTCACGCAAAAAATTCGTACCGCTAAAGGTGCAGACCGTATTTTACTGATTGATGCTGGAAAAGTAGTTGCCTATGGAACCCATGAAGAGCTTTTACAATGTTCCTCACTTTATAAAAAAATTGCAGTCTCTCAACAGGAGGTGGAGGAATAATGGGATTTTTCCAAAAACCTTTTGGCTATGAGCCGATTTTGACTAAAGATGATCTTCAGAAGGCTGTGAAGAAAAAGAAAGGGCCACGAGCAAGTGATTGGAAAAGTACATTGCTACGGTTATGGAAAATTGTCGATGAGCAACGAGCACTCCTAATTGTAGTTCTTTTACTAGTGATGACTAGTTCAATTTTGGCTTTGATAGGTCCCTATGTAATTGGACAAATGATTGATCACTATGTTATGCATGGAGAGCTAGCTGGCTTAGGCAAGGGGATTGTATTATTGATCTGCATTTATTTGTTGCTGGCCGTCTCCCTGTTCCTACAAAATTATTGGATGATTGGTATTGCTCAGCAAACGATTTATAGGCTAAGAACAACTGTATTTGGTCATTTTCAACGACTGCCGATTGCCTTCTTTGATCGTCGTCAGCATGGCGAATTAATGAGCCGTATGACGAATGATATAGAAGCTGTCAGCTCAACGCTGAATAGCTCCTTTATTCAGGTGTTTTCAAGTGTACTAACGCTTGGAGGAACGATTATTATTATGCTGAGCTTAAGTCCATTACTAACCATTTTAACTATGACCATTATTCCCATTATGTTTTGGGCAATGCGTTGGATTACACGTCGAACTGCTCCTTTATTTAAGGAGCAACAAGCAGCTATTGGGGCTCTGAACGGCATGATAGAAGAAACCATATCTGGACAGCGCATTGTGAAGGCTTTTTCCCAAGAGGAACGAATGAAGGCAGAGTTTCAGGAAAAAAGCTTGCGGTTAAGAAGAACGGGATTTTGGGCACAGACATATTCTGGCTATATTCCAAAGGTCATGAACTTTTTAAATAATATGAGCTTTACTATTGTCGCGGGTATCGGGGGCTTACTTGCTTTGTATGGGCATGTGTCAATAGGGGTTATCGTTATATTTACAGAATATGCTCGGCAATTTACACGCCCATTAAATGATTTAGCCAACCAATTTAATACAGTGCTATCAGCTATTGCTGGTGCTGAGAGAGTATTTGCGTTACTGGACGAACAACCAGAAGGAGAATCTACCTCAGCGAAAAAACATCAGCTATTGGGACATGTAGCTTTTAAGCAGGTGTATTTTAAATATGAACAAGACCAGGAATCTTACACATTAAAAAATGTTGATTTTAAAGTGGAGCCTGGGCAGACGGTAGCGCTTGTAGGAGCTACAGGAGCAGGGAAAACGACAATCCTTCAGCTTATTGCAAGATTCTATGAAGTGACAAAGGGCGAAGTGTTATTTGATGGCATTAATGTTCAGGAAATTGATCGTCCATCCTTGCGTTCCCAAATGGCTTTTGTATTGCAGGATCCATTTTTATTTGAGGCAACGGTTCGTGAAAATATTCGATATGGTCAATTAGATGCAAGTGATGCTGATATTGAGGAAGCAGCAAAGCGTGCTAATGCACATGATTTTATCATGAAGCTTAAGGATGGATACGATACGATTCTTGCTGCAGATGGACGAGAAATTTCACAAGGCCAAAAACAATTACTATCAATAGCACGTGCACTTATTGCGGACCCGAAAATTTTATTGTTAGATGAAGCGACAAGCAGTATCGACACAGTAACAGAAATGGCGATTCAAGAGGCACTTGATACATTAATGCAAGGCCGCACTAGCTTTGTTATTGCACATCGATTAAATACAGTGCATAATGCAGACATGGTGTTAGTTATGCATAAAGGTGAGCTAGTGGAAGCTGGTCCACAGCAAAAACTAATTGAATCGGGCGGTTTATATGCTCAAATGCTTCATTCATCCTCCCATCATTTAGAAGAATAGCCATTGACAACTATGAAAAGAGTAATTTCATTTGAAATTACTCTTTTTTTAATCATATTAACAAATGTAATTAATTTGAATAAATAGTATAATTAATATAAATAAGTAGGGAATAGTATATAGTTTGAAAGTAACTAAATGAAAAGAGTTAATAGTGACAATTTTATGAGTTTGTTAGGTTATTATATATCTAGAATTCATAGTAAATTTTAGTCGTTTTCGTGAACTTTTATAGTAAAAATCCTTTTATTATTGGATTATTTGAAGTAAAATTCTGATTAATAGATGGTGATAATATATTTAGTTGCCAGCTTATTTTCATTCTTGCTACAATAGGGCAATAGTCTGATACAGGAACGGAGTAAACAATGAATATTTCAGTGATGACAGTGTCTTTCCCATTGGATGGAGAAACATTGAAGGAAGTAAAATTATTATGTGAAGAAGCGACAATTCATGATTATCGAGTATACGAAACTATTTTGAATGTGCCAATGGCTAGCTCTTTTGAATCTAAGGGCTTTATGGTATTGGCGTATGAGGATGATCAGGATTTGTTAGTTGGTGTTGCAAGTGCCATTGATTTGATGGGACTCCATACGTATGAGTGGTCACTAGTGGTGACACCTGCATATCGCCAAAAGGGGATTGGGACTGCATTAGTTGAAGGCATACAAGTTGGGCTAAAAGAGCGAGGGGCAGAGGGTCAGTTAGCTGTTGTTATTGATGGTTCCCCACATGGACACACATTTATTGAAAATAAAAATTATGTTTACAGCTTTTCAGAAGCAACCTTAGAAACAAAGGCGGAACCTGTAGCATTACGAAGCGATATTACTATTCTTCCCTATAATGGCGAACAGGCTGAGCTAATTGCTATTTATAGTGAAGCATTTGGTGATTTACCAGAAGAATCAACAGAGCTCATCGCCTTTAATACGTCCACTAATGGAAGAAAGCTATGGATTGCTTATCGAGATGGAGGAGTTGTTGGCACGGTGACGACAGCTCAGGAAAATGAAATACAATGGGTAACAGCCCTTGCAGTCCACCCAAATTGTGAAGGACAAGGTATTGGGACGGCTTTATTGTCCTTTTCAAAGGATTATGCGAGTAAAACCGGTGCCACTTTCGTCATGTTAGATGTTGAAATAGACAATAAAAAAGCAATATCTGTCTATGAAAAGGCTGGCTTTATGAAGGCGCAGCAAATTGATTATTATGTAAAACAATAGCAAAAAGGGCGAGGAGTGATTTTAACTCATCGCCCTTTTTATCATAATTGCGTACTATCTTCATATAGTATTAATAAGCCTTATGAAAGGAGTCGTGATTATGCGCATGCCGGCATTGCCTAAAAAGAAGTCTCCTCCGAAGGAAGCACCTAGTTCGTGGTGGAAAGTGGTTAAGGCCTATCTATCGAAAGGAAAGTTCTATCGATTACCACCGAGAAATTGATGAGGTATAAAAAAGTCGCCTTATAGCGACTTTTTAATTTTCTAATAAAAATGTATTTTTAGAGGGACCTATTAAGTAAAGTTCATGCATTGCCCGTGTGAGTGCTACATAGAGTAGCTTTCGATCAATGGGCGTGTCGTAAAAGGGCGTATCAAACGCAGCTACTATAACCGCATCAAATTCAAGTCCTTTCGCTAGATGGCTTGGAACAACGAGCAACATTTCCTGATTAATAGAATCATTTTCAGTTAGTAGCTGTGCAGGTAGTTGGTGAGCTTTTAAATCTTTTTGCATCATCATTGCTTCAGCAGTTGTTTTGCATATTAAAGCAATGGATCGATGTCCATGTTGACGAATCGTTTCAAAAATTTCTTTAATTTGTAAGGCGTCGAATTGATCCGCTTGAATAAAGCTTGGCACGTTGCCATGACGAACAACAGGCTCCACTAACGGAAGTTGTTCATCCATTTGCGCTAAAATTTCATTAGCGACTTCCATAATTTCAATGGTTGTACGATAGCTTTTTTGCAAAGTTCGAAAGCTTGCTCGTGGGAATAAACTTTGGACAGGCTCCCAAGCAGTTAATGAACGATAGCTATGAATTCCTTGAGCTAAGTCACCAACCATTGTAAACATATCAGTATCCAAACCTGTTTTTAAAGCGGCAAGCTGAAATAGACTATAGTCTTGAACCTCATCGATAAAGACAACGCGCATTTTCCATTCATCAGGAATGCCTTTTAAGCGCGCCTGTAAATAATAAAGTGCAGCTAAATCTTCAAGTGCCCATTGTTCCTTGAGATGTGATTGTAAAAATTGCTGTTGTTCGAGATAATGCCATTCAGGAGCCAGTTCTGCTAACAGCTCTGCATTGGTGAGAAGTGAACGATAAAGAGTTTTAATATTGTGTTTGGTAAAGCGGCGCATATAAGCAGCTGCTGTTGATTTGGCTTCTTTTTCAATAGCAGGAATTCGCTCATCGCGTTCATCGATAAATTTTGTTACGACACGTCGCCGTTTTTCATCATCTCGAATACCATTTAATGCCTTTCCAAGTGCTTCATCATATTTTTTATGGAGTGTAGCTAAAACAGACTGCTTCTTCTGACGAACATGGCTAGCTAACACCTTTTTAATATGTGCCAGTCGTTTTTCGATTGGCATATAAGAAAATTCATATAAAAATAGCTTCTTAAGGTGAGAAGCCCGCATGATACAGTATCTTTCAATATAAACATCTTCAAATTGCTCTGCAATATCTTGCTCCAGTTTTCGAATATAGCGTTCGATAACATCACGATAATAAAGAGAGCCTTTCATTTCAGCAATCCAAGCAGATGGCTGAGAATTTCCTCCGGCCACAAGCGATTCTAATTGCTCATTTGGATTTTGAAGCTTTAATTTTAATTTAGTGGCGGATAGTACGTAATCGGTAAAAGTAGTTTGGCATATTTTATCGACGCCTAGTTCTGGTAAGACATCTCCAATATAATCAATAAATAACTTATTCGGTGCTAAAATCATGAGCTGCTCAGGATTAAAATGCTCACCCATTGTGTAGAGGAAATAGGATATTCGGTGTAGGGCGATGGTGGTTTTTCCACTGCCTGCTGCTCCTTGGACAATAATTGGTTGACGAAGATGTGCGCGAATAATTTCATTCTGCTCTTTTTGGATTGTCGAGACAATTTCCGTTAGACGAACATCAGCTTTACCAGCCAATGCTTCTTGTAACAGTTCATCGTTCGTAGTTAAGTCAATATCACGTATATCGAGCAAATCGCCATTTTCAATTTTATATTGTCGCTTAGCAAATAGATGTCCTTTATGAATTTCTCCGCGGACATCGTACTCCATATCACCAAGACGGCCATCATAATAGACATTCGCTACTGGTGAGCGCCAATCGACAATAATCGGCTCATGTGTTTCACGATGAAATAACGAGGTTTTTCCAATGTAAAGAAGTTCTTCAGGGTCACCTGTCTTTTGAAAATGGATTCTAGCAAAATAAGGCTTCTTTTGAACGGCTTCTAGCCCTTCCTTTTGATTACGGGCCATTTCAAAGAATCGGGCATTGGTTAAGATGTTTAAATAACTCAAACTAGAATCTAAGTAATCAAGATCTGCCATCGACTTCCGAATATTCTCTTGAGCGGATTTTAAATCTCTTTGTGACTCATTTAAAATTTGCTGCATATAACTTTGGGTATACGCTAATCGCTCTACTTCAGTCTGAAAATCTGGATGTTTTACAGTCATTTTTTAGCACCTCCTAGGTACTTACAATTTCAAAGTAGATTATCATACTACTATATATAATATTTACCATCAAGTGAAAGCTTAAAAGCTGAATATGTTACTATTACGTAGAGGATTTGAATGAATGTTAATAAAAGAGGAGGTTCATTATTTTGGATATTTTTGCACACAGAGGTGTTTCTGCAAGCTACCCGGAAAATACAATTGCTGCATTCCAAGCGGCATCTAAGCTTCCTATCGCTGGAATTGAGCTAGATGTTCATTTAACAGCAGATAAAGAGGTAGTTGTTATTCATGATGAAACCATTAACCGTACCTCCAATGGTTCAGGCTATGTAAAGGATTTTACATTACAGCAATTACGTACATTTGATTTTGGCTCATGGTACTCATTGGATTATAGTGGAGAAGTGATTCCGACATTAGGGGAAGTTTTAGAACTATTTGCAGGTACAAACCATCGCATTAACATTGAGCTAAAAACAGATGTGTTTGCCTATGAAGGGATCGAGTCATTAGTTCTAAAGGAAGTAGCTGCCCAACAAATGACAGAGAGAGTTATTATCTCTTCTTTTAATCATGAATCTTTGCAAACAGTCGCACTAATCGCACCATATATTGAAAGTGCTGCATTGTTTGCTGAAGTTTTAGTAGACTTTACGACTTATGTTGCACTTATTCCTGCTAAAGGCTTGCATGTTAGTTTGCCTACAGCGTATCGCAAATCAGTAAAACTAGCGCTCGCTGAAGGGGCAACAGTACGTGTTTATACAGTCAACGAGGAGCAGGATGCTCGATATTTACAGCAGCTTGGAATACAAGCAATATTTACTGATGACCCAGAGAAAATATTAAAAGCCCTTACTTAGAGCAATGAGAGGGGGGCGCTCGAATTCCGTGGAATGATTAATGAAGTAATGCCCACGGAACGCGGCGTCTTTTATAAGATTCTTTACCACTTTGCCTGATGCTCCTCAATGCATCCAAGCATTTGTCGAATAACTAATGTTTCACCATTGTCGAGCAAAATGGAACCGTCATAATAACCAAATAATTGATGTACTTCTGATTTTACTAGTTTTGCATTTGTATAGGCTACACGTTCAAAAAACGGAGAGAAGGTTAGTGACACTTGATGAGAGAATTTTGATTTTACTTTCCAGCGCTGCATATAATCTTCGGAATCATAATCAAACAATAAATCCTCATGTATTTTTGTCATTTTGCCATCAACGAAAACAGCATTTTCGGTCATGCCTGTGCCATCTGTCCATTTTCCTCCTAAATTAAGTCCAATTCTTCTTCCACGGACCCGTTGAGAGGCCATTCCCCAATTCCATACGGCTTCACGCGGCCAGACACCTCGACCGTAATCTAAGACAGCAAAATTTTCTTCTGCCGAGAAATTATAACGACGAGTACCAATTGTGACCACACCTGAAGTAGGGAGTGTATGATGCTTACCTGTAAATTGAAATGTTTTACGATTCCAAGGGATGACAACATTTAAGGTTTCGTCTGTAGCGGGATGCTGAATGATGAGCTTTGCACGTAAAATATCGCCATCAAAATTTGGAATAGAAACGGATAGATGTGTTTCATTTTGTACATATAGTATATCAATCATCATTTCACTATTTTTAAACGATACGGACTCTAAAACTTGTGTAGGCATTTTCAATTTGCCGCCTAAGGGAATGGTAATCGTTTTTTCGAAATAACGCTGCGTTTCATATTCAAGGAAATAGACGAAGCAGACTGCTGCATAATCTAGATGACTAATCGTAGCGGAAAATAAGATTTCATCACCGTAGACACACCAATAGTTCCATTTCTTTTTGCGCATGAGATGGCCGCTTAAATTGCTGTTGATAAGTGGTTTACGTGCAAATCCGATGGCTGCTGGATTTAAATTCCCCTTTTTATCGCATAAAAGAGTAGGCTGTAAAATTTCTTTCTCAGCATGCTGCTTCACATTTAACATCCCTTCTGGTCATAAAATAAAATCATGCATTTCTTTTAATCTTATTGTAGCAAAAATGATCTTGAAAATGGAAAGGAACATACTGATTATACCTATTTTCGACAATAATATGAGTAAGGACCTAACTAATAGAAATACTTGAAGAGACATATGATGGCATGAGGAGGGGATGTATGGCAAAGATGTATAATAGGCAAGCTGCTGTACAGTATGCCAATTTATGGTGGAATAGACGCAATCCAGCTTTTCCTAACTTTGATGTAGACTGTACAAACTATATATCTCAATGTTTATTAGCTGGTGGGGCACCAATGCGAGGGGCACCAAGTAGAGATAAGGGCTGGTGGATTCAACAAGGAAATTGGAGCTTTAGCTGGTCTGTTGCACATTCTTTAAGATGGTATTTAGAAGGCTCAACGACAGGGTTGAAGGGGACACGTGTGCAAACCGCCGAAGAGTTAGAGCTGGGGGATGTTATTTTTTATGATTTTCAAGGAAATGGGAGAATCGATCACTCTGTTATTGTTACAAGTATTCAAAACGGCATTCCTTATGTAAATGCTCATACATCAGATAGTATTAATCGACCGTATTTGTATGAAGACTCCACTGCTTTTACGCCCAGCATGACTTACTTTTTCTATCATATAGAGGATAGCTTTGCTTAAGATGAGGTAGTTTTAAAGCATATCATTTTATGATAATGTGAAGGTAGAAGAGATAAACTTAAAAGTTGTCTTGTGGTAGAAGGAGAATGGATATATGAGCGAACAATTTTTATCGGTTAGAGATGCAATTATTCAACGTCGTTCCATTAAAAAATTTAATGGTCAGCCTGTAGATCGTGATGATTTATTGGCCATTATCGACGATGCAGTTTGGGCACCCAACCACGGTAACCGTGAGCCTTGGCGTTTAGTAGTAGCCTGTGGTAAGGAATTAGAAAATCTACATCATTTATTACGCGACCTGACGATTCCAAAATGGCAAGAGCTTTTAAGTGAAGACTTGGCGAAGCAGATGTTGAAATTTACGTTACCCGGCGGCTATGCCTTTGTTATCGTACCGGAGGATGCACGTCAAAAAGAACGTTTAGAGGATTACGGAGCAGCAAGTATCTTTATTCAAAATATGCAACTGTTAGCATGGGATAGAGGGATAGGCTCTTGCTGGAAAACACCAGGCTTTTTAGATAATCCGAAGTTCCGCGAAGCCTTAAAGGTACAGCCTGGTGAACGTGTTATTGCAATGCTACAAGTCGGTTATTTTGATGAAGTACCAAAAGGGAAAGATCGTAAAAAATCGGCTGAAATAGTGACAGTTTTTGGCGAGTAATCGCCTAAAAAGCAAAGAAAATCCCCTCACTGAAGTAGGTGAGGGGATTTGTTATGGAATAGAAAATTATTTTTGTAATTCCGAAACTTCATATAAATAATCACTTAAAACGCGTAAACCTTTATCAAAGTTTTCTAAATGGAAATGCTCATTAGGTGCATGGAAGTTTTCACTAGATAAACCGAAGCCCATTAATACTACAGGAATTTCTAAAATTTCATCAAATGCAGCCACGATAGGGATAGAACCTCCACCACGTGTGTAAGCAGTAGGTACACGATAAACCTTTTCATAAGAACGTCCAGCTGCCTGAATGAATGGATGATCAAATGGTGTTAAGAATGCAGGGCCTTTATCGAACTCCGAAATGTTAATTTCCACTCCAGCAGGTTTATGCTTTTCAACGTGGGCTTTTAATAGCGCAACGATTTCGTCCGGCTCTTGATTTGGAACGAGACGGCATGTAATTTTAGCGCCTGCTTCAGCAGGTAATACCGTTTTGATGCCTTCTCCCGAGAAACCACCAAAGACCCCATTAACCTCTAATGTTGGACGAGCCCAAGTACGTTCAAGGTAGGTAAACCCTTGCTCACCAAATAGTTCTTTTACACCGACCTCTTGTTTTACTGACTCCTCATCAAAACCAAGCGCACGATAAGCTTCACGTTCTTCCTCTGTTAAAGGTAATACATTATCGTAGAAACCTTCCACTTGAATGGTGCCATGCTCGTCACGGAAGGATGCTAATATTTCAGCTAATGCGTGGATGGCATTTTGCACGCCTCCACCATAGAGACCTGAGTGTAAATCTCCTTTAGCTCCACGCACATCAATTTGAATGCCTGCTAAACCACGTAAGCCATAGCATACTGCAGGTTTACCAGGGCCATAAAGTCCAGTATCAGAAATTAAAATGAGATCCGACGCTAATTTTTCTTTATATTCCTCAACAAAGGAAGGTAGATGCGGACTACCGATTTCTTCTTCACCTTCATAAATAAATTTAACGTTCACAGGTAAAGTTCCTGTTGTTGCAAATAAAGCTTCAATCATTTTTAAGTGCATAAATACTTGCCCTTTATCATCACTAGCACCACGAGCGAATAATTTATTGTCACGAATGGTAGGATTGAACGGTTCACTCTCCCATAAATTTAGGGGATCAACAGGTTGTACATCGTAGTGACCATAAAATAATACAGTTGGTTTGCCTTCTGCATGTAACCAATCGGCATAGACAACTGGGTGACCTGCAGTTTGTGTAATTGAGATATTCTCAAGATTTAATTTTTCAAATGCATTAGCAAGCCATTGTGCAGCATGCTGGATATCTTCCTTATGCTCAGATAAAGAACTAATACTTGGAATTTGTAAAAATTCTTTCAATTCGTTTAAATGAGCCTCACGATGTTCAGCAAAATAAGCATCAATTTGCTGTAAATTAGTCATCTAGCATCCCTCTTTCTAATATATTTCGATAATAGAAATAGTATAGCATATCAAAACTAGAAAGTATTAACATGGGTTTATAAATAAATAAGCTCTAATAGGAGGACATCAACTATTTTTATAACAAGGCCAATGGTTGTGTTTGAATGTCTTTAGCTTGTAACGGACGAATATATGTAGGGAAAAATGAAAGACACTGTAAAAAAATTCTTTACAGTGTCTTTCGATAGTCGTCTATAAGTGAGGGCAATTTTTATCTTACTTAAAGAGTGTGTGTATTAAACATTTTTCGATTTACTACTACTGATGTTAGGTGTTGGTGGTGAGTTGTACACACGGGAATATGGTGGTATTGAATTCATTAGCCAAATGTTACTGCCTAGCACCGAATCGTGACCAATTGTCGTTTCGCCACCTAAAATGGTTGCACCTGCATAAATAACAACATTATCTTCAATATTCGGATGACGTTTAATTCCTTTAATTGGATTGCCATTTTCATCAAGAGGGAAGCTTAATGCCCCTAATGTTACACTTTGGTATATTTTAACATTATTGCCGATTATACATGTCTCACCGATTACGACACCTGTGCCGTGATCGATAAAGAAGGATTCACCAATTGTCGCTCCTGGGTGAATATCGATTCCTGTTAAACTATGTGCATATTCAGACATAATACGTGGGACAATTGGTACGCCCACTTCATATAATTCATGTGCAATACGGTGAATGTATACCGCAACAATTGATGGATAACTTAGTAAAATTTCTTCTGTAGAAAGGGCAGCAGGATCTCCGTTGTACGCTGCCTGAATATCTGTTTGCAAGATTTTACGAATTTTTGGGAATTGTGAAATTAAATCCATCACAATACGATCTGCATCCGCTTGACAAGTACAGTTTTCAAGATTGCTGTTGTACTCCAAATTGTAAATTAAAACTTTTTCGATAATATCACGTAAATCCAATGCCGTTTCACGCAGTTTATTACTACTTACAATATTGACGCGTGTAGTATCGATCGGCGGAGCAGTATGAATACCTGGGAACAGTACTTCATGAAAATTATCTAAGATTTTATAAATTTGATTGCGCCCAACAAAGCCAATTGAATTTTCAATATCAACATACTGTCGGTTAATATCACTTAATGAACTTGTAATTTCTGGGACCTTTTCATTTAGCCAATCATTTAAACTCATTGTAAAACACCCCTCAATTTCATAATAACTGATGTAATAAAAGTACAAAGCATTTCATGTAATAGCAACTCTTTTAGCTTTAAAATATATTAATATTTATATTATAGAAAAAATACCTGCATGTGGAGTTGCAATTAAATAATCTTATATTGTTTTACCATAAAATACGACAGCTTTTAAAGCTTACTGCTTCTTGTTAGGATCTAGACCGATTTGCACTGGGAGAATTTTAATCAAATAAAAAGAGTCTGATTCCGGAACAATACCGAATTCAGACCAGTAAATTTTTTATTAGTGAGCAGTATAGCCTCCATCAACAAGGAGTGTTGTACCATTAACAAAGCTTGCATCATCGCTTGCTAAGAATAAAACAGCTTTGGCAATCTCTTCTGGTTTACCAAGTCGACCTTGTGGATGAAGGGAAGCTAAATACTCTTTCTTTTGAGCGTCTACTTCAGCTAATAAAGGTGTGTCGATATAGCCAGGACATACAGCATTTACGCGAATGCCTTGTTTTGCATAAGCTGTGCAAAGGTTTTGTGTTAATAGTTTTACACCACCTTTTGCAGATGAATAGGCTGTTGGATTTGGTAAGGCAACAAAACTATGGATAGAGCCAGCATTAACAATGACGCCACCTGTGCCTTGCGCAAGGAATTGTTCGATGGCATATTTATCAGAAAGAAATACACCGGATAAATTAATATCAATGGTTCTTTTCCATTTTTCAAAAGATAACTCGTGAGCGGGTGCATCGTCAGCTACACCTGCATTCGCATACATAATATCAAGTTTTCCGTATTTATTAATAGTTTCCTTTATCATGTTTTTAATATCTTCTTCGCTTGTTACATCTGTTTTTACGAAGAGGGTATCATAACCATCGTTATTTAATTGTTCAGAGATGTTTTGTCCGCGCTCTGAAAAATCGGCAATGACTACTTGTGCACCTTCTTGGGCGAAGAGGCGAACTGTTGCCTCACCGATACCGCTAGCGCCACCTGTGACGATTGCTACTTTATCTGTTAATTTCATGTCAATGACCACCTTAATATTTATTTTGCTGTTGCTCCACCATCAATAACAAATTCGGCACCTGTTGAGAAGGAAGATTCATCAGAAGCTAAGAACAGCACTGTTTGAGCCACTTCTTTTACAGAACCTAAACGTCCTAATGGGAATAAGTTTTTTCCTAATTCATCTTTAGAGCTTCCAGTTGTTGCAGATGCATAATCGGCCATTCCTGTATCGATATAGCCAGGGTGAATAGAGTTTACGCGTACGCCATATGGGGCATATTCCATTGCTGCATCTTTTGTCATAATGCGCACAGCACCTTTACTAGCGCCATATAAAACATGTCCAGCAGCACCTGTTAAGCCTGCAATGGAAGATGCATTAATGACAGAGCCTTTATTTTGTTTAGCCATAAGCGGCATGATATGTTTCATACCAAGGAAAACACCAGTTACATTGATGGACATTAAGCGATTCCAGTCAGAAAGTTCAATTTCCGCTAGTGGTTTAATTATATAAATGCCTGCATTGTTGAAAAGGATATCAACTTTACTAAATGTATGAATCGCTTCATCTGCTACTTTTTTCCAATCGTCTTCATTGCTAACATCATGACGTACAAATAATGCTTCGCCTCCAATTGCTTGGATATCGCTAACGGTTTCGTTCCCAGATTGTTCATTTATATCAGTAATGACTATTTTTGCTCCTTCTTTCGCAAATAATAGTGCAGTTTCTTTCCCGATGCCTGTACCTCCGCCTGTAATAACGGCTACTTTATTTTCCAATCTCATTTCAAGCACGCACCTTCCATTATTTCTAGTTATATGGTTACCTTAGGATATAAAAGTATTCGCTTTATTTTAGCGATACCTTCATCTTACTCCTTTCAATTTGAAATACTATCCTATAAGATGCTGTATAATATAGTGAGTGAGTATCCTCCATTTATAGGGGTACTTTTAGTATGAAGGAGAGGAATTTCCTATGACACACTCATTTCAATCCTTTGAAGAAATGACACTTCAAGAATTTGTGTTATTCATCAAAATTCATAGTAAACAAATTGAAGAGAATACGAATATTTACCTCAATCTAGAACCTTCTATTGCTGAAGCCGATCGAGAAAGAGTGGCAATGCTACTGGATTCGTTTCTACGTTTAATGACGCATACGAATATCGAAGAGCTTCATGATGATTTTAGAAGTTTTTTTAAGACATGGCTTCAATCACAGTTATCCATTATCGATACGAGAAGCTTTCTTCTATTCCAATTGATTTTAGAGAAATCATTGATCACTTTTATGATTCAGCAGAAAATTAGTCGAATGAATGCCATACTAATGTATGTATTATCGATTTTTACATTTTTAGTACAGCTTTATTGTGATGCCGAAGTAGATCATAAAAATAGTCGTAGAACTACCCCTGAAAATGAAGAGTTGAGACGGCTGCAATTGTTGGATAAACTTGATAAATTGCTTATCAGTTCCTCTGGTTATCAGGATTTAGCTTATATCTTAAAGAAATGTGAAGAGTATTTTAGTTATAAAAGATGTGTATTTTATGCCTATGTGCCATGGTCCAATCAATTTTACGGGGTTATTGGTGCAGAGCTTCCAAAGGTTCAAAGCATGAAAGGGGAGCTGACCGGTGAAAATACAGTCCTTGGCTCAAGAAAACCTATCTATTTAAAAAACCCCAAAAATTATGTGAAGGAAGAACATATACAATTATTTAATTTATCGTCGATTATATTTATCCCAATTATTCAACAGGATCAATTATTTGGTTGGCTGACATTTGATCAGCTAGGTGAAGAATTTGATTGTACAAAGGATGAGTTATTGTTACTTGAAGAGGTAGGGAAGCGGTTGGGGTTATTTTTATCACGTAAGGGTGAGAAGGTTGAAAAGAATACAGAACTTCACTTAACAGAAAGGGAGTCCATGATTTTAGGTTTGCTTGCAGAGGGATATGACAATAAAAAAATTGGGGGATTACTATTTCTAAGTGAGCATACGGTAAGAGATTATGTAAGTAGTTTAATGACAAAGCTCAAAGCTAAAAATCGAACACAGGTCGTTGCTTCCGCTTTTCGTTTAGGGCTATTAAGTTAGCCAAGGGAAATAAATATGTAATCCGTTATATGAAATATATCTGCTTACTTTAAAAGTCATTGTTAAAGTGGCAGATTTTTAATTTTCTGATAATAATTATTATTTAAAATATAGCAATCAAAATAGAGGTTTAATGTTATAGAGCCGTGTTTTACAGGCTGAGTAATATAGTAGTAAAACATTTTTTACGAATATTACAAGCAAAAGCGTTTAAGCTTACACGATTGTAATGAAATTGAAAGCCAATACGATAGAGTGTAATACATTATTTTGCGAGAATGTGTATAGAAGCAAGAACAAGAAGCGGAGGCATACACAATGAATGAAAAATTAGAAGGCGTATACGAGGAATACAATCGTTATATATATCACTTATGTTTAAAACTAACTCGCAATAATGTAGAGGCTGAAGATTTAATGCAAGAAGTTTGGGTAAAGGTCGTGCGCTATGAAGACAGCGTAGCTGAAGTAGAGCATATTAAGGCTTGGCTTACAACTATTACAATGAATACTTTCAGAGATCGCTATCGTAAAAAGGTTCGTCGCAGTAAATATATGATGAACCAACCTGAAACATTAGACGTACCGATATTAGATTTGGTTCCCAATAATGAAATTTCGACAGAAGAAAAGGTTGAAAAGGATATTGTCACAAAACTCGTACAAGATAAAATGGAGCAATTAGATGGCATTTATAGAAAGACTTTATGGTATTTCTACATAGACCAATATTCACTTGCAGAAATTTCTACGATTATGAAAGTTTCCATTGGTACTGTGAAATCCCGTTTATTCCGTGCAAAGGCTCGATTAAAAGAAATGCTTATGTCAGATACGGCCATTGTGGAATCTGTGCTACCAGCATGATTAAAGCTGATTGGTCGCACACCATACGTACTTAGACGGAAGTATTCAGTCGACTAATCTAAAAAAAGATGCATTCGCATATAATTGCGATGCATCTTTTTGTTGTTAAGACTTTATTCTGGACGATTGGATTCAACATCCAATAGACATTTTGAAAAAATAGTGCGCAATGTTTGCAGTTCTTCAGCAGTGAGCATTCCAAACATATTGTTGATAATTTCACTCACTTGTTGGCGAGACTCTTTTAAGATGCTCTCGCCCTCAGAAGTAATAACGAGCTGTGATGCTCGTCGATCTGTAGCGTGCTGTGTTTTTTCAATAAAGCCAGCATTGATAAGCTTCGTTGTTAAAACGGTGACGCCACCTGTCGTTACCTTTAACCGCTCAGCAATAGCAGAAGGGCGTTTCGGGCCCTCCTGCGATAAGTAGTCTAAAATTAAAATATGGGATTTTGAAAAGCCGAGCGCATTATGATTATTCCACTCGTTCGCCCACTTACGCTCAATAGATGAAACAACTTCAAACAACGAGGTAATGGCTTTTTGTTTTTCTTGATCCATAGAAGGTCATCTCCAAAACTGTTTTAACTTTCTTGTGCCAATCTTGTCATCGCATTTAATTCGTAAGCACGTACTTTGCGCGGGATAAAACGGCGGATGTCCATCTCATTGTAACCAACTTGAATACGTTTTTCATCTATTAAAATAGGGCTACGTAACATTCTTGGATGTGCTTGAATAATAGCAAATAGCTCCTGAATAGAAAGTTGGTCGATATCGATATTTAAGTTTTTAAAATCATTCGAATTTGTTGCAATAATTTCATCTGTTCCATCTTCAGTCATGCTTAAAATTTCTTTAAACTCTGCAAGTGTAAGTGGATGAGAAGTGATACGTTTTTCTTTATACTCAATATTGTGATCTTTTAACCATTTAAGTGCTTTTCTGGATGAAGAACAGCTCGCTTGTGAGTAAATTGTAACTGTCATTCTTCATTCCTCGCTTTCTTTTTTAGATTATATTTTATAAATATCTTATTAGTAAGGTAAATTGTTTATATATATCTTAATAGTAAGCTATATATAAATCAATAGCTATTTAAAAAAATATCTATAACACCATGATTTTTTTCAGGTATATTAACATATACGAAGATCATCATAAAAAAGTTTCATTTTCACAGCTTACAATGATGTAAGTTTAGGGAAATTGAGTAGGGACTACATGAAGCATAGGCTTGTCCAAGAGGAGAGAAATGACAAGCTAAAAAATATCAGTCCACTAATTATAGTATGTTTAAATGAGCAGAATTATACATAAAAGCTTAAAATTATTTGTGGATTTTCGTAAATAGAAAAAAGGGTGGTCCCAAATGATATTTGAGACTACCCTTTTAGATTTATCCTTGTTGTCCAGATGTGAACCAATCTTGGACATCCCAGACCTTCGTAGCGAGACCTTCATAGAAATCAGGTTCGTGACTTACGATTACAATAGTGCCTTTAAATTCTTTCATCGCACGTTTTAATTCATTTTTTGCATCCACATCTAAATGGTTCGTTGGTTCGTCAAAAAGAAGCCAGTTTGCCTCTTCCATCATTAATTTACATAAACGAACTTTCGCTTGCTCTCCACCCGATAATGAATTCAGTGGACGTGTAATGTGATCAGTCTTTAAGCCAGCCTTCGCTAAGGCAGCACGTACTTGTGCTTGTTCCATTGAAGGGAAGGCATTCCACACATCATCAATTGGTGTGATTTTTTCCGCTTTTACTTCTTGTTCGAAGTAAGATGGATAAAGGTAATCTCCTCGAATCACTTTGCCATTTAGAGGATTAATTTTACCAAGCATTGTTTTCAATAATGTTGATTTACCTACACCATTCATGCCGACTAAAGCGATCTTCTCTCCTCGTTCAATAGCAAAAGTGAGTGGGGGAAGTAATGGCTTGTCCTTATCATAACCAATCACCAAATTTTCAGCCTCTACAACATAGCGACTTGATGAACGTGCTTCTTTAAAACCGAACTCAGGCTTTACAGCAGTTTCTGGGCGATCAATTCGCTCTAAACGGTCAAGCTGCTTGGCACGAGATTTAGCACGGCCAGTAGTAGAGTATCGCGCTTTATTTTTGGCAATAAAATCCTCTTGCTTCTTGATGAATTCTTGTTGTTTTTCATACGCGTCAATATGCTGACGCTTATTGATTTCAGCAAGCTCTAAGAATTTTTCGTATGTTGCTGTATAACGAGTTAGCTTTGAAAATTCAAGTTGGAAGATGACATCCACCGTCTCGTTCATAAATTCTGTATCATGCGAAATTAATAAGAAGGCATATGGATAGTTCTTTAAATAGTTTTTTAGCCATGTAATATGTTCTTCATCAAGATAGTTTGTAGGCTCGTCTAATAATAGAACTTTTGGTTTTTCTAATAACAGCTTAGCTAGTAAAACCTTTGTACGTTGACCACCAGAAAGAGCAGCCACATCTCGCTCCAAGCCAATAGCATCGAGCCCAAGCCCGCGCGCAACTTCTTCAATTTTCATATCGAGTGAATAGAAGTCACCTGCATCTAACGCATCTTGAACTTCAGCCATTTGCTCTAATAGAACTTCTAATTCTTCAGGTGTAGCTTCAGCCATCTTACCTGTAATTTCATTGAGTTCCTCTTCTTTTTTATACAAGGGTAGAAAAGCGTCACGCAATACATCGCGCATCGTTCTACCAGCTGTGAGTACTGTATGTTGATCTAAATAACCATAATGTGTACCAGGGAGCCATTCCACTTTTCCCTCATCATGAATTGTTTGACCAGTGATAATGCCCATTAAAGTTGATTTACCTACACCATTTGCCCCAACGAGTCCAATATGATCACCCTCTACTAAACGAAACGATACATCTTTAAAAAGTGTACGATCTCCGAATGAATGACCTAAATTTTCTACTGTTAAAATTGCCATATATGTTCCTCCAACTGTCTTTCAAGTTTACATTTTATAGTTCTGCAAGTTGCTTATTCAGCTCTGCAAGCTTCGATTCCATATTTGCAAGACGTTGCTCTGCCTGTGCTACTTGATCGTTGTGTCCTGTAGACTCAAGTTTTTCAATATCGCCTTGTAAATTGATATAGTCCATTTTTAATTCTTTAATTTGATATTCTAAATCATTTTTGGTTGGCATGATGGTTGCTCCTTTTTTAAGAATATTTGTATAGCGAATGCGTGTAAAAAGCGATGGGGGTTTTATTGATCCCCCACCGCTTAGTCATTAAAATCAATCGGGAACTGAAAAAATTTGAACTTACATAAGTCCCAACTTTTATAAGATGAGATGCTAAAGTGAAAATTTCTTATATATTGTATCATAATCGTCTTTGAAGTAGCACTAAGTAGAAGCGATATTATGACGATCATAAGCAAAGTCTAAAAGTAGTTCTAAGAGTGTTTCATTATTACTAACGAGATTGAGCTGGCGTTGTTTTTTTACGGCACGTTCACTGCGTGCTTCATGTAAAAGAAACTCCATAACAGCATTTTGTATTTGTGATTGTTTCATTTTACGACCTAGCCCTAGATGAATAAAACCGTTCTGTTCTCTTGGGAAAGCATGTAATAGCTCTGCCTCCGATTGTGCAAGCGTAATGCATGGCACACCATAAGAGGCAATTTTGTAAGGCGTATAATTGGCATTGCAAATAATAACATCTGCTTTTGGTAAAAGTTTGAGAAGTGCGTTTTTATCACGAAGGATGGCTGTGTTGCGACGACTTAAAACCATCATTTGCAAGTCGTCTATAGCATGGCGGTAGCTGTCGTCAATCATAACTGTAATTTGTAGTGGAATTTGGAGCTGTGTTAAGTGTCGAAGTGTACGATAGGTTAAATTATGCTCGTCCCCATCTTCAAAAGCTACAACGATATGGGGAGGATTTTCAGGTGTTTTGCTTTCAGGTCTATCGCTAAAGTTTTGATAGTCTTCGGGTAGTGCAAAAACAAAGCTCCCGCCAATATAATGAGACGGTAAATAATCTTTTACCTCGTGATAGAGTGCTAGTAGTACACAGTCACAGGCTTGACCACCTTCACCAAAATCATCAAAGTGAATAATCGTTTTGCAGAAAGGTCGTAAATCCTGTACTTGTAAAGCCTCGGAATTGCGGCCATCTCTGACAATTAAATCTGGCTGAATGCCTTTCATTTGCTTAGGAAGTTCATTAAAATGATCAAATAAAACGGGGGTTAGACCCTCATTCATTAAAATTTGAATCCCGTCATTTGAAGGAGTTTTTACAAATATAAAAACCTTCTCATTCGTCAGTAGTTTAGCTAATGTTGAAACCCGTTCAAAAGGATACAGCCCTTTATCAATACAGCTTTCAATAATGAAAACAATCGTTTTTTTCGGTACTATTGCTTGCGTTTCGTTTTGCAAATGTATCCCACCCTTTCTCTGTCTCTTTAAATTATGGCGAAGAAAGAGCAAGTATGTGTAAAATTTAGGATTTGATCAATGATCTTTTTAAATAAATCTTTCAAATAGCTATCTTATAGGTACGATAAATAACTTTTAATCATTAAAAAAGTGGTCGATATATATAGTGAGTTTATTAAGATACATAACAAAGATGGTGATGATGAAAGGAGGGAAGAAATATGGGTATGCGTGCTGCAATTGTAGTTGGAGCAACAGGATTAACGGGCTCCTCTCTAGTAGAGCAATTATGTGAAAATGATGAATATGTATCCGTGACAGTAATCGCGAGAAGAAAACCAACTTTTAAGCATCCCAAGCTAGAAGTGAAAATTTGTGATTTTGATAGGTTAGAGGAACAAGATATAGCATTTGCGCATGAACTATATTGCTGTTTAGGCACAACTATAAAAAAGGCAGGTTCTCGAAAGGTGTTCGAAAAGGTAGATTTTGAATATCCTTTAGCGATTGCTTCATTGGCGAAGAAGCGTGGGATTCCCCATTTTCTTGTCATCACTGCAATGGGTGCTAAAGAGAGTTCTCCTTTTTACTATAACCGAGTTAAAGGAAAGCTAGAACATGATTTAATGGAGTTGGGCTTACAGCAGCTTTCTATTATTCGACCTTCACTCTTAGTAGGAGAACGGAATGAATTTCGTTTAGGGGAGAAGGTAGGAGAAAAGGTATTAAAACTAGCCAAGCCATTGTTAATAGGACCACTAAAGCGATTTAGAGCCATTGAAGCCTCTCAAGTAGCAAAGGCAATGATGATTATTGCGCTACACGGTAAGCAACAACCAGTGACAATTTATCCTTCTCATGAATTAGCAATATTGGCATTTCCGGAAACGGTAGAAGAAGATGTTTCGAGGGAGACATTATTTAATTGGGATAAAATTAAAAAAGCAGATTCGCTTCATGAAGAGGATAAGGTTAATCGCAATGTAGTGATTGATCGTGAGAAATATACTATCCACGATAAGGTTGTCGATGAAGAAGTTCGTTTTCGACCATATGATAAAGAGTAATTTTTCTTGCTTTCCGCCTAAAGACTGAATTTCTTGCTTTCCTCATTCCTATTCTTTCCGAGCCACTTTTCATTTGTTACAATATTATTGTAGAAGATGAATGTGGAGGCAAAGTAAAGATGAAAATTTTACTCGTTGATGGCACGATGTTTGGTCGAAAAACCGGTGCTATTTTAGAGCAAGTGGAACAATATATTAAAGAATTAGATGCTAGTTTCGATTTAGAAATGATGCATTTTAGTGAATATAAACATCAAATTGTTGATGGCTCACCATTAAATGAGGATATGAAGAAAATGATCCAACAATTTGAGGAAGCGGATGCTTATATTATTGCAACGCCAATTTTCCAAGCATCAATTCCGGGCGTTTTGAAGAATGCATTTGACTTCCTACACCCTAAAACAATGCGCTATAAACCTGTATCTATAGTTGCAAATGGCGGCACATATCAACACCACCTTGTTGTAGAAAATCAATTAAAACCTATTTTAGACTACTTCCGTGCTCTTGTTACACCGAACTATGTGTATACACATACATCCCATTTTGATGCAGATAATCATATTGTGGATGAGGATGTTCATAGCCGCTTACGTGAATTAGCGCGTGTATTTGTTCAATACTGTGAGATGAGCAAGAACTTGCCGAAGGAAACAATCGATCAACATTAATAGTACCCTTGCACTGTGGTAAGAAATCACTGTGCAGGGGATTTTTCTTTGTAAGTATTCTTTTAGTATGTGATAAAATAAAACTTTAGTGACACTGGAAGGAGGGCTGCTCATGCAGGACATCGCTTTACTAGAAAAACAACGCTGTTGTCTTATTTTGACTAATAAGGCAAAGGAAGCGGTAGAGGAATGCTCAGCAAACGAGCATGCCTTTTTTGCGTTACAAAGATCTTTTACAGTCTACATTGAAAAACGCAAAGCAAAAACAGTGGGTGAAATATTTTTATCTATCTATTTTAATGCTGAAGACAATGAAAAATTAAGTGATAGTATTTCCGAGAAAACGGTGATTATGGACTGTGTATTAAAGCTGGAAGGGTTGCTAGCGACAAATATTCGTTTTGTGCATATGCGAGGGCCGATTAACACAAATCGCCGTTTAGCAGCAGCACTGGAATTTGTTACAAAGCCTAATAACGGAGCAGGCGTTCCACTTGAGCTTCATACGAAAATTAGACAGCTACCGATTGCGGAAGAACGGACTGAATATGTAAAAAAACGTGTTGCTAGCTGGGAAGGTTATTTAAAAATACAAGAACGCGATGCGACTATTGACGATATTCATAGTGAATTTAAGCAAAGCTATTTCAATGAAGACTTTACACGCTTAACGCTTGTTTGTCCCTACATAAAGAATAAGGAATGGAAGCAATTAGAAGGCTTGAGTGTTAGTATTCAAGGTGTCCGTGGTGAAATAGGACAAGTGTTGAAGACTCATGCTGGAAAGCAAACAGTTGAAATTGATTTAAAGCCTTTTACACAAGAATTAGCTCGCAAGGATCAGCTTAATCTTCGTTCGAAACAAGCGAGCTTCAGCAACTTTGCAACATTAAGTCAAATTAGAAGATTACGTAATGGCTTTACCAAGTTAGAAAAGGGTGAGGCTGTTAATCCTAATTTAGAGACGATCCTATTTGAAAAACGTCCTTCTGTACGAGCATCGAAGCTACAAGAAGATATTGAATTTCATAATAATTTAAATGAATATCAAAGACGAGCGGTTTTAGGCGCTTTATCCGTTGAAGATTTATTTGTCATACAAGGTCCACCTGGTACAGGGAAAACAACTGTCATTTCAGAGATTTGTCAGCAAAATGTGAAAGCTGGTTTAAAAACACTTGTTGCATCTCAGTCAAATCTAGCGGTAGATAATGCTTTAGGACGGCTTCTTTCCAATCAAGAAATTCGAATTTTACGCTATGGTAGAACGGAAAGTATTGAGGAGGAGGGAAAAAAATTTATTGAAGAAAATGTAGCTCTGCAGTGGCGTGAGCAAACATTGACAGCAATTGAAGAAGCAATCTTGGTCTTTCCTGAACGTGAGCAGACGTTCAAGGACAATTTGACCAAAGCAATAGCTGAGCTTGAAAAATTAGAGTTATGGCTTGAGGAATTGACGCAGGAAATGGCCGCTAAAGAGCAGGCTGCTATTGAAGAACCAATTTTACAGCAGGAAATTCAAGCGTTAAAAAAAGACTTAAAAGCTGCCAAAACAGAGCAACAGACATATGAAGCTCAAAAAGAACATTATGAGAAGCAGCTCGCACAAATAGAGCCCATTATACAGCAGCTTGAACAGACACTTGCTGATCATCCTTCAATTGAAAATCTACAGCTTACCATTCAAGAGACTTCACAAAAAGTGGAGCAATTAGAGGCAGCTGTTCAATATAAAGAATTGCTGGAGCAAAAACAGCAATTAACAGTTCAATTCCAAGATATACAAGAAAAATATGAAACAGAAAATAATCGTCTCATCATCATGAAGGAAGCGCAAAAGTATGTCCATACATTGACGTCCTATGAGCGTATCCAACGATATTTACAGCATTATCAAATTCGTCCTTCTCATGTCCTTTCGCAGCAAATGAATCGAATACAACATCTAGAGGATGCAAAAGATTTAGAGGCATGGTCTACCATTAATAGTCGTCTCCAAAAAGCCATTGCAAAGCTAGAGGCGTTAGTGACGGATGAGGTGAAGGAGCAAGCGCAAGCAAAAACAAGATTACAGCCTGTGCAATCTTTTTCTTTACAAAACCTTACAGGTGTATTTGCTCAATTAAACAAGGCGTTTCAAGACGAGCAAACGCCTGCCATTCATGAAATTGAAAGCTATTTGCTGGGGCTCTATATGCGTCGTGATTTTGTATGGCAAAAAGGAATGGCACTAAAACAGCAACAAGACCATAAAGACGAAGAATACGAGTCATTCCGAAAAAATCTTGTTAGTTTACTGCATCAAGAGTGTGCTATTACAAGCTTTGATGTACAAAGCATTCAGCGGCAATTGCAGCCATTTATACAGCATACAGAGCGATTACAACAGCTAGCAAGCAACTTCCTATTAGAAGAAGTACCAGAGGAATCCGTTGAATATTTAAAAATTCTTATGGGACAATTACGAGAGTCTCTTCAGGAAGCCAATCAGCAACTAGAACGAGTTGAAAAGGCTAGAGTTCAATTAGTACCAAAACAAGCTTCACTTCAAACCGTACAAGCTAGCTTGGAGGAAGTAGACCTACTGCTATCACAGATGGAAGAGCGGTTAAAGGAAATCAATGTTGCGGGATTGAAAAAAGAAAAGCAATTGGCCACATTCACAAAGCTATTGCAGTCGACACCAGAGCGAACAGCAGAAGAGGTTAGAGTAGCTATTCAAACTTCAAAGCAAGCTATTGAAGATTTACAGCGTCAGGAAAAACAACTACCGCTTCGAAAAAAATTGCAAGAGCAATGGCGAGAAAAACTACAAAACGCTACTGAATATGATTTAGATGAAATTAGAAAATTGTATGTACGACATGCAAATGTTATTGGTACCACATGTGTAGCTTCGGCGAGTAAAGAGTTTATGGAAAATTACCCAACCTTTGATGTTGTCATTATTGATGAAGTCTCAAAGGCAACACCGCCAGAATTATTATTACCAATGCTGAAGGGGAAAAAGGTTATTTTGGTAGGGGATCATCACCAGCTACCACCCCTACTTGGTGACGATACATTGGAGGAAACATTGAAGGCGATGCTAGAAGAAAATCCAAATTTTGAAGGCGCACAAGAATTGAAAAGTTTACTACGTGAATCATTATTTGAGCGCTTATTCAATAATCTGCCTCAAACCCATAAGCAAATGCTAGCTCTTCAATACCGCATGCATGAAAAAATTATGCAAAGTATTACCCCATTTTACGCGCAAGAAGAAAATGGCTTGCAATGTGGCTTGCCAGACTCAGATTCGGCGAGAGATCATGGATTAGAGGGACAATTTGTCAAACGTGATGACCATTTATTATGGATTGATATTCCAACTGAAAAACCTTATTTAGAGGAACAGGTAAAGGGAGGCACAAGCCGTTATAATGAAGGGGAATTACAAATAATTCGTCGTATTTTGCTAGATCTAAATGATGCAGTGAAGGCAGCAAAAGAAGCAGGGCGTATGCCACAGGATGCCTTGAAAAGTGTTGGAGTCATTAGCTTCTACGGTGAGCAAGTGAAGAAAATAAATCGTCTCCTACAGCAGGAGCTACAGTTGCCGCATTTACAATTTAGAACGGGGACAGTTGATAAATTCCAAGGTATGGAGATGGACGTAATTCTCGTCAGTATGGTTCGTAATACACCAAAAGGTGGAGATATTGGCTTTGCAAGAGATTATCGTCGCTTAAATGTAGCTCTATCCCGTGCTCGGGAGTTACTACTACTTGTAGGAAGTGCAGACATGTTTGCGAAACGTGCAAAACATCAAGATACAAGAGATATGTATGCCCAGTTATTAAATACTGTAAAATCCTACGAAGGCTTGCGTAATCATGAAGGATTGGTGATGTAGAGTGTCAAAATTACAGCAACGATTAATGCGTGAGCTGCAACAAAATCGCAATATAAAAATTGTCAAAACTGCTGAATGGTGTATTCCAATTCGTACAGTGGATGTAACGTACGAGCCAGTTCGCCGTTCCACGATGGATGTCTTAATGACCATGCTGCTACTGAGCATTCAAGAGGCGGATTTTGGAAATGTGGAAGAATTGAGCGAATTATTGCTTGTAGATCCATTATTTATCGAAGACCTGATGTCTTTAATGATTCGCGTAGGTCTTATGAAAAATGAGGAAGGCTTCTTTAAGCTAACAGAAAAAGGACAGCAACAGCTTGAACAAGGTATCTTTGAAGAGGAGCTTGAGGTAGAAGCATCCACTCTTTACTTTAGTCCTTGTCATCAATCATTTTTGACTAGTGATGTAAATAATGATGAATACGATGAGTTACCAGAGCTTTATCGTTATGTAGATAAGGAAGCTGAACAACAGGAGCAATTTGATGAATCACTCATTATAGCTGCCTTACAAGAAGTGGATAAAGAAGACACAGGCAACTCACAAAGAATAATCGCAAGAGTTGTTGAAGTAGAAGCCCAACAAATTAATGATAGTCCATGCTTAGAATTTATCCTTTACGATAAGGAGCAAGATATACTATTTGTTCGTGTGTGGAATATGTTATTAAATCAATGGGACCACTGTCTAGAACAACAACTTACTGATAAAGAACAATTGATGTGGCGTGAGCAATATTTATAGAACGAAAAAACGAGCGTGGATAGCGTTCGTTTTTTTTATTTCCCATGTCAGCCCTAAAAGTGAGATGATATCGAAAAATTGTTTTGATAAATGGATGAACTAGCATAGTATATTACTACATGATAAGGAGGGGACAGATGGTATCGATTAGTTTATGTATGATTGTTAAAAATGCACAATGTACGATTGAAAGATGCTTAGATTCGGTTCGGCATATAGTGGATGAGATGAATATTATTGATACAGGCTCAACTGATCGTACAAAAGATATTGTCCAAAATTATACCTCTCGCATTTTTGATTTTCCATGGTGTGATCATTTTGCAAATGCACGCAATTTTTCCTTTCAGCAGGCAACAAATGATTATATTTTATGGCTAGACGCAGACGATATTATGACAAAGGAAAACCAACATAAATTATTACTACTAAAGCAATCATTGTATCCAACGGTTGATACCGTCACTATGGATCATTACCTAGTACTAGATGACGATGGGGTAGTGGAGTGCAGTGAGCGAAAGTATCGTCTAGTAAAAAGAGGCAATCACTTTCAATGGCAGGGCGCTGTCCATGAATATTTAAAGGTATCTGGTCAGCACCTTCACAGTGATATAGCTGTCACACATTTACCGTTAACAAAGGATATTCATCGCAACTTATGTATCTACGAAGGTTTAATTCAAAAGGGACATACTCTTTCAGCAAGGGATTCATTTCATTATGCAAATGAATTAAAGCTGCATAACCGTTATTTAGAAGCCATAAATCAATACAATACATTTCTAGATAGCGAATTAGGTGCTACAGATGATCGCATTGAAGCATGTTTGCATATAGGGGAATGCTATCGATTGTTACAGGATGATCATCACGCTCAACAAGCTATTTTACAATCTTTTTTGTATGATCGACCAAAGCCAGAAGCATGTTGCCGAATGGGCCAATTTTTTATGGAGCAATCAAAACATAAAGAAGCTATCTATTGGTACTCCCAAGCTTTGCAACAAGCTTCCGTCGATTCAATGACTATTCAAAAACGAGCTTACTCAACATGGCTACCTCATTTACAACTAAGTCTGTTATATAGGGAATTACGGTTATTCGAAAATGCCTATCAACATAACCTAGAGGCACGAAAGTGGAAACCCAATCATTCAGAAATCAAAGAAAATGAAAAATATCTACTCAGTCGCTTAAAGATATAAATCTCTATTAAGGGAATGGTACATCAATAAACAAGACATAAATAGCTTGACCAATTAACACAGATACACCAACAACAATCGTCATAAAAATCACATTACGAGGCCTAAAATTTTTTGCTTCCATTAAAAACCTCCTTTTATATATAGAATATTCTGTTAATTCAAGATATGTTTAGTGGATTTGAGTATGCATAATAAAAGAGCAAATTCACATTCGGTGTGAATTTGCTCTTTATTGTTAATCTAACTTTAAACCTTTTAAGGCTTCCGCAAGTGCATTGTTTACAGGTTCCTCATTATTTTGCTGCTTTAAGTATTTTTGTACGGAACGTTTATCAACCTTGCCTCCGCCTTCTTTTTTCCGTCTTGCTTCAAAGGCAGAAAGTTTTTCACGATAGCCACATTTACATACAAAAATTTGGCCATCCCCTTCACCACGTAATTCTAATTTCTTCTTACATTGCGGACAGCGTGCATTAGTAGTACGTGACACATTTTTACGATGGCCACATTCGCGATCCTGGCAGACAAGCATTTTACCTTTTTTGCCATTTACCTCGAGCATTGGTTTACCGCAATCTGGACAAGACTTAGTAGAAATATTGTCATGTTTATATTTTTTATCACTGCCCTTAATTTCCGTGACAATTTCTTTTGTATAGTTTTTCATTTCATTAATAAATACATCTTTATTGAGCTTGCCCTTTGCAATAAGTTCAAGCTTTTGCTCCCACTCTGCTGTGAGGGCAGGGGATTTTAATTCCTCTGGCACTAAATCCAGTAATTGACGGCCTTTAGAAGTAATATAAATATCCTTGCCACCGCGTTTCTCAATTAAGAATGAATTGAAAAGCTTATCAATAATGTCAGCGCGTGTTGCCACTGTACCAAGCCCACCAGTAGATTTTAATGTATCTGCTAACTTTTTATCATTAGTCGCCATATATTTTGTCGGATTTTCCATGGCTGATAATAATGTTGCTTCATTAAAACGAGCTGGTGGTTTTGTTTGACCAGATGTTTCAGCAAGCAGTTTAACTTTTAGCACATCTCCCTTATCAATGCGTGGAAGTATTTGCTCCTTCACATCATCTGCTGTGTCCTCATCATCAAAGCGATGTTCATATACTTCCTTCCAACCAGCGGATAAAATTGTTTTCCCACGAGCAATAAAGCTTTCATCACCAATCTTTGCACGCAGCGTTAGTTGCTCATATTCGAAAGCAGGAAGTAACACAGCTAGGAAGCGTTTCACGACAAGGTCATAAATTTTACGTTCCTTATCTGAGAATGCAGAAAGATTCACATAGCCCTCTGTTGGAATGATTGCATGGTGATCAGAAACCTTACTATCATCAACAAAGGCTTTTGTTGGTTTTATCGGTTTAGCTAGTAATTTATTAGCGATTGGGCGATACTCACCAATACCACATGCCTTTAAACGTTCAGGTATAGTAGCAACGATATCCTGAGAAATAAAGCGGGAATCCGTACGTGGATAAGTTAACACTTTATGTTGTTCGTAAAGCTTTTGCATAATATTCAATGTTTCCTTCGCAGAGTAGCTAAAGATTTTATTGGCATCACGCTGCAGCTCTGTTAAATCATAAAGGCTTGGTGCATATGATTTCTTAGGTTTTTTTTCAATGTCTGCTACGGTAGCATTGCTATTCCCAAGCTTTCTCACTAATGTTTCTATTTTTTCTTTATCAAAGCTGCGGCTATTACCATTTCGATCCTGCCAAGTAAGCTTTAAATGATCCGTTGTTTGAGCTTCTATACCATAATAAGTTTGAGCTTTAAAGTTTTTAATTTCATCTTCACGAGAGGCAATCATCGCTACTGTTGGTGTTTGTACACGACCACAGTTCAATTGTGCATTAAAACGGGTAGTTAAAGCACGTGTAGCATTCAGTCCAATATACCAATCTGCCTCAGAGCGGGCTACAGCCGAAGCATAAAGATTATCATAAGCCTTCCCTGGTTTTAGATTAGCAAAGCCATCTTTAATCGCTTTATCAGTTACAGATGAAATCCATAAACGTTGAAGTGGCTTTTTGATTTTTACTTTATCAATAATCCAACGAGCTACTAATTCACCCTCACGTCCGGCATCAGTAGCAATAATGATATTATGAACATCGTTGCGAATAAGCTGGCTTTTGACCGCATTAAATTGCTTTCCTGTTTGTTTAATGATCGACAGCTTTAAGCGTTCAGGTAGCATGGGTAAATCTTCAAGATTCCACGTTTTATATTTCACATCATAACTCTCTGGGTCAGCTAGTGTGACAAGATGTCCAAGCGCCCAAGTAACAATGTATTTATCTCCTTCAAGGAAGCCATTTCCCTTTTTATTACACTTCAGTACACGCGCAATATCACGTGCTACAGAAGGCTTTTCAGCAATTACTACGCTTTTTGCCATTGTTAACACCCTTTCATAGTTCCATGTTAATAAATATAGCATAGGTTGAGGGGGTTAGCAGTTGAACAGCAGTGGAAAATGGTTTTAATGGATAAAGAAAAGCGGATATAAAAAATTGTCATGAATTTGAGTTGGATCACATATGGTATGTATGTGTTTGTGGTTCTTTAAATTCTGTTTAATGTTATTTTTATGCTCGTTTTAAAAGGAAAAATCTATTTGTTGCTAGACACCAAATTTTGAGAATGCTATATTTATATTGTCATAGTATTTTTATAATTAGGAAAAAAAAGAATACTTTTATGAAAGAGAGTTGTTTTTCCTGATTATAAGGAGTGATGGAGTATAGAGCTAGATGAAGGATGATAGGGCCTATGGTAAAGAAAACATTAAAGCAAAGAATTGTAGAGGCTTCAGTTGAGCTGTTTCAGCAGGATGGTTATCACAATGTAACTGTTGATCGTATCGTTGAATATATAGGGGCATCAAAGGGTGGATTTTATCATAATTTTAAATCAAAAGATGAATTGCTGTATGAAATTCATGATGTCTTTATTTCGTATGTTATTCAACAATCACAGGATGCATATGACAAATACGGCACGCCCATTACACGGTTATGTGCGATGCTACAAACGCTGACACAAGTATTTGATATGTATCAAGCGCATATTACAATCTTTTATGAAGAAAGTCGTTCACTCTCAGAGGAGTATAGTGAGATTATTCATAAAAAACGAGATCATTATCGGGACATCTTGCAAAAAGTGATAGCAGAAGGCCAAGAAACGAAAGTTTTTCGTACAGAATTGCCTTGTACCATTGTTACGATGGCGATTGTGGGGATGATTAACTGGACATATAAATGGTTTAAGCAATCTGGGCCATTAACTATGGAGCAAATTACAGATGTTTTTACCGACATGGTATTGCGTGCGATTGTGACAGAACAAGCAATGGATGAAGCAAAGCAATTTATGATAAAGGGGTAGCCAGTAGAAAACACTGGTTTTATTATTTGCTTTTACAAACCGACTAGTCGGTATTTACTTGAAGTAAATTATCTTTGAGCTAAATCTACTATGGCAAATTTGACATTAGGGGGATTAGGGATGAATTTTGAATTAACAAAAGAGCAAGTGATGATTCGAGACATGGTACGTGATTTTGCTGAGAAAGAGATTAAACCGTATGCTCGTGAGGTTGATGAGACATCGACGATGAGAATAGAAAGCTTTAAAAAGATGGCAGAACTAGGCTTATTGGGTATCCCATTTCCTGAAGAATATGGTGGCTCAGGTGGTGATACGGTGTCCTACGCTTTAGCTGTAGAGGAAATTGGCCGTGCATGTGGGGGCACGGGCTTAAGTTATGCAGCTGCTGTTAGCTTAGGAGCTTCGCCAATTTACAACTTTGGTACGGAGGAGCAAAAGCAGGAATTTCTTGTTCCATTGGCAAAGGGTGAGACATTAGGATCATTCGGTTTAACAGAGCCTAATGCAGGTTCAGATGCAGGCGGTACACGCACTACAGCCGTCATTGATGGAGATGATTACGTTATTAATGGAGAAAAATGCTGGATTACCAATGCAGGATACGCTCGACAAATTATTGTAACTGCGGTGACTGGTAAACGTGAGGATGGCAAAAAGATTATTTCTTCTATTATTGTGCCAACGAATACTCCAGGTGTAACGATTAATTGTAACTACGACAAAATGGGTGTCCGAGGTTCTAATACATGTGAGATTGTTTTACAAAATGTTCGCGTTCCTAGAACCAATCTATTAGGCGATGAAAAGCGAGGATTTAGCCAGTTTTTAAACACTTTAGATGGTGGTCGTATTTCAATTGCAGCTCTTTCTGTCGGAATTGCACAGGCGGCTTATGAGAAGGCACTGAAGTTCGCAAAAGAACGCGAGCAATTTGGTGCACCTATTTCGAAGCTACAGGCCATTCAATTTAAATTAGCAGATATGGCGATGGAAATAGAGCTTGCTCGTACGCTTGTACATAAAGCGGCATGGCTAAAAGATCAAAAGAAACCATTTGGTAAAGAAGCAGCAATGGCTAAATTATTTGCTTCTGAAATGGGCTTCCGTACGTGTAATCAAGCCATTCAAATTCATGGCGGTTCTGGATATATGAAAGAATACGATGTAGAACGTCATTTACGTGATATTAAATTAATGGAAATTGGTGAAGGAACATCTGAAATTCAACGTCTTGTTATTTCTCGTTTAATTGGCTGTTAATGATTTTCAACTCATTGTGTCTGGGATCAGCTTTGTGCTGCATAGAGCACTTCTTTCTGATACCGAGACACCTGCTGAAAAGTAGCTTAAATCCGCATTCATCTCATTGCTGAAAGAAGTTTAATAGCATAAACAAGGGGGATCTTCATGGCAGAGCTTGTGTATCAAACAATTGGTCAATTGCTAGATGAACAATCTAAAAAGTACCCGCAGAACGAGGCTTTGGTCTATGCTGATAGAAATTTCCGAATGACTTATGAGCAGCTAAATCGTCAAGCGCGATTGGTAGCAAGGGGCTTAATGGCTTTAGGAATTGAAAAAGGAGACCATATTGCTGTATGGACGACCAATGTTCCTGAGTGGGTACAGCTTCAATTTGGTACAGGGAAAATGGGAGCTCCAATCGTTACGGTAAACACTAATTATCGAGCTAGTGAGTTGGAGTATTTATTAAAGCAGTCTGATGCCAAAACGATATTTTTAATTGAAAATTATCGAGACCATTCTTTTATCCATACACTTCAAGAGTTATGTCCGGAGCTTGAACATTGTGAACCAGGTAATTTGCAATCAAAGCGACTACCTTTATTAAAAAATGTTATTTTAATCGGCGAGACTAAGTATCCCGGTGTATTAAATTGGTCCGATGTAGTAGCAGCGGCTGATCAGGTGACCGAGGAACAATTAGAACAAAGAGAGCAATCTCTTCATTATGATGATGTGATTAATATTCAATATACGTCTGGTACAACAGGTTTTCCTAAAGGTGTGATGCTTACACATTTTAACTTAGTGAACAACGCGGTCAACATTGCAGAGTGTATGCGGTTAACAGCAGAGGATCGCCTCTGCATACCTGTTCCATTTTTCCATTGTTTTGGCTGTGTTATTGGAACATTAGCAATTACAACTAGTGGTGGAACGATGGTGCCAGTACAAGAATTTTCACCTGAAGAGGTGCTAAGGACGGTTCAGCAAGAAAAGTGCACAGCATTACATGGCGTACCAACGATGTTCATTAGTGAGCTTAATTTACCGAATTTTGAGTCTTTCAATCTTTCAACTCTACGGACAGGAGTCATGGCGGGCTCTAATTGTCCGATAGAGGTAATGAAAGCAGTGATTGAGAAAATGGGTATGACAGATATTACGATTTGCTATGGTCAAACAGAATCATCCCCAGTTATTACGCAAACGAGAACGGATGACCCGTTAGCACTAAAGGTGGAGACGGTTGGCCGTGCCTTACCAAACTTAGAGGCGAAAATTGTAGTTCCTGGGACAAATGAGGAAGCACCTACAAATGAACAAGGCGAGCTATGTACAAGAGGCTACCATGTAATGAAAGGCTACTATAAAAACCAAGAGGAAACCGATCTTGCCATTGATCAAGATGGCTGGCTGCATACGGGTGATTTGGCAACGATGGATGAAGCGGGCTATGTCCGTGTAACCGGTCGTTTAAAAGATATGATTATTCGCGGTGGTGAAAATTTATATCCTCGTGAAATGGAGGAGTTTCTTTATACACATCCGAAAATATCAGATGTTCAGGTTGCTGGCGTTCCTGATCCTGTGTATGGGGAGGAAGCGGCAGCTTGGATTATTTTACGAGAAGGTGAGCAGGCAACAGAAGAGGAGATTCGAGAATATTGTCGGGATAAAATCTCTAGACATAAAATCCCAAAACATATTTTCTTTATCGATCATTATCCAATGACTGCTTCAGGAAAGGTTCAAAAATATAAATTACGAGAAGATTTTGTCATGACCGTCAGATAAGGAGGGGCAGTGAATATGTTCAATAAAGTATTAATTGCAAATCGTGGGGAGATTGCTAGACGTATTATCAGAACATGCAGGCGCCTAAATATTCATACGGTTGCTATTTATTCTGAGGCAGATGCTGAAAGCTTACATGTGAAGGATGCAGATGAGGCGTACTGTGTAGGGAAACCACCTGTAGCACAAAGCTATTTAAATATAGAACGTATTCTAGAAATTGCACTAGAAAATGGCGTCGAGGCTGTTCATCCTGGCTATGGACTACTATCAGAAAATACAGAGTTTGCAAAGCGCTGTGAAGAGGAAGGTCTAATTTTTATTGGACCAAGTGCTGATGTTATTGCATCAATGGGAAGTAAATTAGAGGCACGTAAAACAATGAAAGCTGCAGGTGTTCCCATTGTAGAGGGTGTAGAGACACCTGTAAAGGATGCAGAAGAAGCTACTGAAATCGCTGAACGTTTAGGCTATCCTATTATGTTAAAGGCATCGGCAGGCGGTGGCGGTATCGGTATGCAACTTGTTGAAAATACAGAGGAGCTAGCAAAAGCATTTGAGGGAAATCAAAAACGTGCACAGTCATTTTTCGGTGATGGCACGATGTACATGGAGAGATTTATTGCTAACCCTCACCATGTTGAAGTACAAATTATTGCCGATCATCAAGGCAATGTGGTTCCGTTATTTGAACGTGAATGTTCGATTCAACGAAGAAATCAAAAAGTAGTAGAAGAAGCACCCTCACCATTCATTTCACAGGAGACAAGAGATAAGATGCTAGAAGCGTCAGTGAAGGCAGCGAAGCATATTGGCTATGTCAACGCTGGAACGATTGAGTATTTGGTAGATGAGGATCAAAACTTTTATTTCTTAGAAATGAATACAAGATTACAAGTAGAGCATCCTGTGACAGAGGAAATTACAAAACTTGATTTAGTAGAGGAGCAATTAAAAATCGCTGCACAGCAACCCCTTTCATATACAAAAGAAAGTATTACGAAACAGGGTCATGCGATTGAAGTGCGTATATACGCTGAAAATCCTTCTACATTTTTCCCGTCTCCTGGTACAATCACAGCTCTAGAATTACCAACAGGCGAAGGGGTTCGACATGAGTGTGGTGTAGAGACAGGTTCAGCAGTTACACCATTTTATGATCCAATGATTAGTAAATTGGTAGTGTGGGGAGAAACAAGGGACATTGCCTGTGAAAGATTAATCCAAGCACTGAAAGCATATAAAGTGGAGGGTATTCAAACGAATATTCCGATGCTGCTAAAAACTGTTACACATGAACAGTTTTTAAAAGGCTATACGACTACAAAATTTGTCGAACAATTTTATTTACCACAATTAGCAGAGTCAAAGTAAGTATTGAAGAGCATTCGCCCTTCATATAGAGGGCGAATGCATAATTAATTTAAAAGTAGGAGTGAATGATGATGGCAACAGTAAAAGCAAGCATGGCAGGTACAGTATGGAAAATCGTCGTAGCAGAAGGTGAGAAAGTAACGGCAGGTCAAGATGTAGCAATTTTAGAATCAATGAAAATGGAAATTCCGATTGCAGCAGAAGAAGATGGCGTGGTAACAAAAATTATCGCCAATGAAGGAGATTTCATTAACGTTGATGATGATATTTTAGAAATTGAATAAGAGGAGGCCTCTTAATGCAGCTACCTAAGCATGTCGTAATGAAAGAAGTCGGTCCCCGTGATGGTTTACAAAATGAAAAAACACATATTACAACAGCAGATAAAATACAATTAGTGAATTTGTTAAGCCAAACTGGATTAAATTACATCGAGGTGACTTCATTTGTACATCCGAAATGGATTCCACAGTTGGCGGATGCTGTCGAGGTTCTTCAAGCCATTAAAAGGAACAAGGATATTACTTATGCAGCACTTGTACCTAATATGCGAGGGCTAGAAAGGGCGTTACAGGCTGAAGTAGATGAAGTAAGTATATTTATGTCTGCTAGTGAAAGTCATAACCAAAGTAATATTAACAAAACCATAGACGAAACATTTCCTATTTTAGAGGAAGTAGTATTAGGAGCTAAAGCGTCAAAGAAAAAGGTTCGAGGCTATATCTCCACAGTTCTTGGCTGTCCCTATGAAGGATATATACATCCTGATAAAGTACTGCGTGTTACAGATAAATTATTGGAAATGGGTGTAACAGAGATCTCACTTGGTGACACGATTGGCGTTGGTGTACCCACTCAAGTTGAGCATCTTTTAGAGGAACTATTAAAAAGATATTCCGCAAATAATTTTGCTATGCATTTTCATGATACACGTGGCACGGCGCTGGCTAACATTATGAAATCTTTAGAGATGGGCGTAACCAAATTTGATAGTGCGCTTGGCGGTCTAGGTGGCTGTCCATATGCCAAGGGGGCTTCAGGTAATGTAGCCACCGAAGATTTATTATATTTATTTGATGAAATGGGCATTCAAACCGGTGTAGATCGACAAAAAATATTAGAGGCTGCACTCTTTATTGAACAGAAATTAGGCAAAGCTGTAGCTTCAAAGCAAATGGCGATTGTCCGTAATGAAAGGAGTGCGAATCCATTATGACTCAACTTGTTCGCTTTGAATTACTGGAGGGAAGTATTGGACTTATTACCCTTTTAAGACCAGAGGCTGCGAACGCGATGTCTGTACAGTTACTGCGAGAGCTATCTGATACGCTTGATCAAATCAACGGAGATCCGACAGTGCGAGTAGTCTTACTAACAGGTGCTGGAGAAAAAGCATTCTGTGCTGGGGCTGATTTAAAAGAACGCAAAGGTATGTCCGATCGACAAGTGAAGCAAATCGTACAGTTGATTGGTGCCACAGTGGCAAAAGTGGAGACACTCGCTCAGCCTGTCATTGCGGTGCTAAATGGAGTAGCCTTTGGTGGCGGTCTAGAATTAGCTTTAGCTTGCGATTTACGTGTCGCAGCAGCACATGTTAAGTTAGGTCTCACTGAAACCTCTCTCGGTATTATTCCGGGGGCAGGAGGAACGCAACGACTTCCTCGACTAATTGGTCTTGGGAAGGCAAAGGAATTAATTTATACAGCGCGTCGCTTAAATGCTGAGGAAGCTAAAAATTATGGCATCGTTGAATATGTTCATGAGGCACATGAGATAATGGAAAGGGCACAGCAGCTTGCTCTAGAAATGGCAAAAAATGCACCATTATCGCTAGTACAGGCTAAAGTGGCTATGAATCAGGGTGTTGAGGTAGATTTAGCTACTGGTTTAAAAATTGAGTCACTTGCATATAGTGCACTGATCCCTACAGAGGACCGATTAGAGGGGCTACTAGCCTTCCAAGAGAAGCGAGCACCACAATATTCAGGAAAATAAAGAAAGAATCCAATCAGATTAATCACACTGACGGAAATCTAAGCGCATTCTCATTGATTTTTTGGCGCATTGACAAAGGGGAATAGGGGCGCTAAAAAATAATTTGGCGTAATTGAATGGGCAAAGGGAGGAATTAAACATGAGCAATATTTCAACAGAAAACACGCCACCTACAATGAAAGGTAAAATTCTTTCTGGTGGTTTACCAAAATATCATGACAAAAATGCACAGCAAGGGAAGCTATTTGTACGTGAACGTCTTGAATTATTATTAGATGATGGTCTTCAATCAGAGGATGGCCTTTATGCAAATTGTTTGGCAGGCGATTTACCTGCTGATGGTGTTGTCACAGGAATTGGTAAAATTCATGGTCGTACCGTTTGTGTTTTAGCTAATGACTCAACGATTAAAGCAGGGTCATGGGGAAAGCGTACGGTTGAAAAGATGATCCGTATTCAAGAAACTGCAGAAAAACTTAACTGTCCGTTACTATATTTAGTTGATTCAGCAGGTGCACGTATTACAGATCAGCTAGAAATGTTCCCAGGTAGAAGGGGCGCGGGTCGCATTTTCTACAACCAAGTCAAGTTATCAGGTAAAGTACCACAAATTTGTCTACTATTCGGACCGTCTGCGGCAGGTGGTGCCTACATCCCTGCATTTTGTGATATCGTTGTCATGGTTGAAGGGAACGCATCTATGTATTTAGGATCTCCTCGTATGGCTGAAATGGTTATTGGAGAGAAAGTAGATTTAGAAACGATGGGTGGCGCAAAAATGCACTGTTCAGTTTCCGGTTGTGGAGATGTGCTAGCCAAAACAGAACAAGAGGCCATTGCCTATGCTCGTAAATATTTAAGCTATTTCCCTAATAACTATGCAGAACGGTGCAAAGTAGAGGCACCTAAACCACCAGCTACATTCGATAAATCGATTGAGGAATTGATACCACAAAACCAAAACGTTCCTTTTGATATGTATAAGTTAATTGAACGTATCATTGATGAAGATTCGTTTTGTGAAGTGAAGAAATTATTCGCACCGGAATTAATTACTGGTCTTGCACGTATTAAGGGGCAATCAGTAGGGATTATCGCGAATCAACCTCGCGTTAAGGGAGGCGTATTATTCCACGATTCTGCTGATAAAGCGGCCAAGTTCATTTCTCTTTGTGATGCTTTCAATATACCCCTTCTATTCTTGGCGGATGTTCCAGGCTTTATGATCGGCACACAGGTCGAAAAAGCTGGTATTATCCGTCATGGCGCAAAAATGATCTTTGCAATGAGTGAAGCAACTGTTCCAAAGCTAACGGTAATTGTTCGTAAAGCATATGGTGCTGGCTTATATGCCATGGCTGGTCCTGCCTTTGAGCCAGACTGCTGTATCGCATTATCAAATGCTCAAATTGCAGTAATGGGTCCAGAAGCTGCAGTCAATGCAGTTTATGCAAATAAAATTGCCGAGCTTCCGAAAGAGGAGCAAGCAAGCTTTATAGCTGAAAAACGAAAAGAGTACCAAGAAGAAATTGATGTGTATCGATTAGCATCAGAATTAATTATTGATGATGTAATTGAGCCAAATGATTTACGGAAGGTGCTTGAAAATCGTTTAGAGCTTTACATGTCAAAATACTTACTTTTCTCACAACGTAAGCATGGGGTAAATCCAGTATAAATACTTATGGGAAGGCTGTCTCTCTTTCAGGAGGCAGCCCTTTTTAGTCGATAAATAGTTAACAGCTACTTGCATGGTCTTAAGGAGCATATTAAAATATGGGAAGGAATAAAGGGAAGCGGGTGTTTAGCATGTCAAAAAACAACATAACGGATGTTCAAGGTAATGCCAAGCTCCCATTACCATATCGAGATGTTATTGATACATATTATTTACCAATAAAAATAGTGGGTTGGATGTTATTTAGCATCTATTCTTGTTTGGCTTTTTATAAATTGGTCATCGATCGTTTAGTTAATGTAGTCGTTGTGTTATGGGAAGGTGATTATTCCGTCGGTGACTTAGGGCTGTTTGATTACAGTAGTTGGCGATTAACTACTAATTTTATACCCTTTGAAACGATTTTCCGTTATATAAACTACTCTCAATATTTTAATTGGGATACGATAATTATTAACTTACTTGGTAATTTATTAATTTTCACCCCTATGGGCTTTTTACTGCCATTACTCTCGAAGAGATTCCGCAAAGCAGGCGTTATACTTTGCTTAGGCTTTTTTGCCAGCCTTAGTGTGGAAACGATCCAATTTATTTTTACAGTAGGATCTGCGGATATTGATGATTTAATTTTAAATACTATTGGTGCATGGCTCGGTTATTTAGCTTATAAGGGTCTATTGATTACACCGAAAAAATAGGAAAGCAGCCGGTTTATATAGAGGCTGTTTTTTTTATTTATTAACACTATTTATTTTGTGCGAATGGTAGTAAATTTTATTGAAATCGAAATGAAAGTACTAAAGGACTGAAGCATATATCCTTTGAAATTAGGTATTTATATCTAAAAATGATATTAATTTGTACCCCTTTAGGTGGTTAGTAGTCATTTATACTTGAATTTAATAATGAAAATTCCGATAATAAGTGTACAGAAGCTGTTTCGAAGGAATAGATATAGTGATAAAAAATGTTCATATCTAGTAACAAAATAGCATATGAAGATAGAAGGATGAGGTGAAAACTATGAAAATATATAATTCAATGGAGCAAGATAGATTATCATCACCATTTAATCGAAAAAAGTTCTTGCAGCGCAAAGAAGCGGGAGATGCATATCGAAAAAATGCAATGTATTTTCAACCAAAGAAAAATCCATTATTGCTTGAGCTTGAAAACCTACTATTAGGACGCACAGATCAAGATTTATATGAGCAACAACAAGAAGATGCAGAAGTAGTAACACCCCAACAGCAGGCCATTATGGAAGATTTACAGCAAACTTCAAAGAATGTTCATGCACATGAGCAAGCTTATAAATGGGCAATTGGTCATCATGACGGATCACCTGTTGTAAATAATCCAGATATGAATGATACATTACAGGTTTTAGAGCAGGTGCGAAATGCAGCATTATCACCGTCAAAGCCTTCTGCTCAAGATATACGTTTAGCAGAAAACGTGGATGCTCAAATTCAGCATATTTTACATGAAGCCAACTCTACCGTTGACGCAATAGATGAACAAAACCAACCTTTTGACAATGAAGTGACTACAGTAAAGGTTCCTGAACGTTTCTCAAAGGAATTGAAATTGGACCCATTTGCAGATACAATTTTCGGTAAGAGCCATGACGCTGCTTTAAAATTGAGAGCCTTCAAACAGGCAACTGAAAAGTATGCAGCACATGTTCAAATGACGAAAAATGGCTATCGTCCAGGCAATGATTCTATGTTCTCTTTGATAGCCTAATGTTGTAGATAGGAGATTACGGTTATGGCGAAGGCAAAGCATGCCAAAACAAATGCGATAAGATTATTAGAGCAGCAAAAAATCAAATTCGATGTGATTGAATATGAAATTGGCGACGGTCAAGTGGACGGTGTGTCTGTTGCCGAAAAAATTGGGCAGCCGGTTGCTCGTGTTTTTAAAACATTAGTAGCAAGGGCAAGTGCCCACAAGCTCTTTGTATTTGTTATTCCAGTGGCTGACGAACTGGATTTAAAGGCTGCCGCAAAGGTAGTTGGAGAAAAGAAGATTGATATGCTACCTGTAAAAGATTTACTTAGTTATACAGGATATGTCCGTGGTGGATGCTCGCCGGTAGGCATGAAAAAATTATATCCTACGGTAATCGATGAAACTGCTCAACAACAAGGCAGTATCATTGTAAGTGCAGGAAAAATAGGCATGCAAATGCATGTTCAGCTTAATGATTTGAAGAATATTACAAAGGCCCAGCTTGCGCCAATTACAACTACCCATTAGTAAAATCGGGTAGTTTTTTATTTTCATAGAATACGGTCATTTATCCTTCCATTCATAAACACGATTTCACGATATTTTCAGAAAATATGATACAGTAAGAGCATTATCAAACATAGAGAGAGGGCTAGGAAATGCGCAAAATAATGGGGTGGCGCTGGACATTTTTTATTGGTGGCTTGATTGTGATGTCACTGGGAATTACGATGTCCATTAAAGGGAAAATAGTTGGAACAAGTCCTTGGGATGTCTTGCATGTAGGATTATTTCAAAACTTCGGATTAACGATTGGTACATGGTCTATATTAACGGGTCTTTTTATTGTCGCATCAACATCGATTGTTTTACGAACATGGCCCAAAATAGGTACATGGCTGAACATGCTACTAATCGGTTCATTCATCGATGTATTTAACTGGTTATTGCCTTCAACAGATGTATATGGTCTACAAATTACATATTTTATTATTGGTTTATTTGTCTTAAGCTTTGGCTGTGGTATGTATATTGCTCCAAATATGGGAGCAGGCCCTCGTGATACATTAATGATGATACTCGTCGGAAAATTTGGCGGATCTATTAAAACTGCGAGAATGGGTATCGAAGTTCTAGTGACCATTGTAGGGTGGCTACTAGGTGGGCCAGTTGGAGTAGGAACAGTATTAATTGCATTAACCTCAGGATATATTGTGCAATATTCATTACCTTATTGCCGCAAAGTATTAATGAAATGTATTGGCCATATAGAAGACATGAGACCTTTTTATTAAACTATAAAGCTACTTTTATCTGTTAAGGATAGGGGTAGCTTTTCATCTTTTTTAGTGTTCCTTCATATAATGCAAGGCAGAAACAAAAGGAGGAACGACATTTGAACGGAAATGTGACGTATTATTTTGGACACGCATTGACTGGGCAAGGTGTGAAACATTTATATAAAGAAATGATGGAGGAAGCGGAGCTAGTTTATTTTTTACAAGGTGCCTCTACATCTAAAGGATCAGAGCTGTTGAAGGAGCTGGGTTATTTTTATGTTAAACAAGGCTTTGCTGTCGAATGGTTTAAGCACGCGTTATTAGAGGAAGTAGTCGAGGCTGTTTATGTAAAGGGTTGTAATAGACTGTATGTCTGGGCATCAGAATGGGATATAGAGCCAACATTACTTGGGACGAAGCATCGTGTTATGTCTTTTTATGATTGCTTGGAGGATGCTCAGCTTGAGAAAGTTGGAGAGCAACTGGCAAATGCAGTACAGGAACGTACAGCTTGGCGTGATAAATGTATTGCCAAGCTAAACCATGCTATCAAGCTCCACGATGATTGGGAGGTTGTGACGCAAAGCTGTATGAATTGGCAGGCATTAAATGAACAGGTGGAAAATTTAAAATCGGAAGTCTTCCAATCTATAGTTTTAAATAAAACGGGCGAACGAACACATCGTTTACTTGGAACGTTAACGCCTAGAGGGGCAGAAAATACAGTTGAAAGCATCACAAAAAATATATCGACAAGATTAATGATTAAAGGCAAACCGGGTACGGGCAAATCCTCCTTGATGAAAGGCTTAGCAGATGAGGCGAATGCAAGAGGACTGGATGCCCAAATTGTATGGTGTGGCTTAGATGCAGGATCTGTCGATATGGTCATTATTCCAGAACTAAATTTCTGTATTTTTGATAGTACGGAACCTCATATTTTTGATCCACAGGATGGTCGATTAGGCGATAAGATATTTGATATTGGACAACATTGTGCGCTTACGAAAGAGGCGGAATTAGCAATAGCGGAAGTACGAGAACGCTATAAAGAAGCCATGCAAGATGCGATGGGCTATTCAAAGCGTTATGCAGAAGCAGAATATACAGTGCGACGTTTATTGGATCATTGCCTATCCGCCTCTTTATGGCGAGAAAAAACAGCGTCATTATTCGAAAGATTAACAAAATAATTTAGCTAAAGGCTTGCTTGTGCTAAACTAGGAGCTAGAACTGTTTTCCTAGGAAAGGATGATACGCTTGTCAAAAGTATTGAATGCATTTTTAGACGAAAACCTACAAGCCTTACATGAACAAGGCTTATACAATGAAATTGATCCAGTAGAGGGTGCGAATGGCCCGATTATTCAGGTACGTGGCAAAAATCTTGTTAACTTATCTTCTAACAATTATCTAGGCTTAGCAACTAATGAAGAATTAAAGCGTATTGCCAAAGAAACGATTGAAAAATACGGTGTTGGAGCAGGTGCTGTACGTACTATTAACGGGACGCTTGACTTACACATTAAATTAGAGGAAAAGCTTGCTGAATTTAAAGGAACAGAAGCAGCTATTTCTTATCAATCTGGCTTTAATTGTAATATGGCAGCTATTTCTGCTGTTATGGATAAAAACGATGCAATTCTTTCTGATCAATTAAACCATGCCTCTATTATTGACGGTTGTCGTTTATCAAAGGCGAAAATCATTCCGTTTAATCACTCAGATATGGATGATTTACGTGCTAAGGCAAAAGCGGCAAAAGAATCTGGATTATACAATAAAGTGATGGTTATTACGGATGGTGTATTCTCAATGGATGGCGATATTGCTAAATTGCCAGAAATTGTGGAAATCGCCAAGGAATTTGATTTAATTACTTATGTTGATGATGCACATGGTTCAGGTGTAACAGGTAAAGGCAAAGGAACTGTGAAGCACTTTGGACTAGAAAAAGAGATTGATTTCCAAATTGGTACACTATCAAAAGCAATTGGTGTCGTGGGTGGCTATGTAGCTGGGAAGAAGAACTTAATTGATTGGTTAAAAGTTCGTTCACGTCCATTCTTGTTCTCAACAGCTTTACCACCAGGTGATGTGGCAGCCATTACAGCTGCTGTACAAATGCTAATTGATTCTACAGAGCTTCACGATAAACTGTGGGATAATGGTAACTATTTAAAAGCGGGATTAGCGAAGCTTGGCTTTAATATTGGTGAATCAGAAACACCAATTACTCCTTGTATTATTGGAGATGAAAAGCTGACACAAGAATTTTCAAAACGCTTATTTGAAGAAGGCGTTTATGCAAAATCAATCGTATTCCCAACCGTTCCTAAAGGCACAGGTCGCGTTCGTAATATGCCAACAGCAGCTCATACAAAAGAAATGCTTGATGATGCGTTAGCCATTTACGAGAAAGTTGGTCGTGAATTAGGTGTAATTCAATAATACGAAAAGGCTACCTCCGTTGTGGAAGTAGCCTTTTTGCTTACAATGAAAACGGGTGCTTCTTTCCAATCAAATTCTATGAAGTGACGGATAGCGCGAGCAGAGTGACGGATAGCGCGAGCAAAGTGGCGGATAGCCAGAGTAAAGTGACGGATAGCCAGAGCAGAGTGACGGATAGCGCGGCAAAGTGGCGGATAGCCTAAGGAAAGTGACGGGTAGCCCGCCCAAAGTGATCGATAGCTCGTCAAAATAAAGGGCTTCTTATTTTGAGCGTATTACATTCGCTTTTTTTAGCTGCTGGACTTCATGATCAGTGATGTTTAATGCCTGCAAAATTTCTTCATTATGCTGTCCTAAAGTTGGCGCTGCACTAGTTAATTGACCCGGCGTGTGTGAGAATTTTGCTGGGAAACCTAGTGTTCTCATGGGCCCAGCAGTTGGATGGTCATAGGACAAGACCATGCCACGCTCTAAAATATGGGGATCATTTAAGGTTTGGTCATAGGAATAGATAGGGCTGGAAGGTACGCCGTGTTCATCTAAAAGCTCCAGCCAGTAGGTTGCTGGATGTTTCGCTAATTCACTTTCAATTTCTGCCTCTAACGCCTTTACATGCTGAGCACGTGAATAGTTAGTAATAAAGAGGGGATTGTCTAACCAATCAGGTCGTTTGACAACTTTTGTCGCAAAAATTTCCCATAGCTTTTGATTGCCAGCACCTATTAAAATATAGTCATCCTGTGTTTTAAAGCCTTGATACGGTGCGGAAACTCGATGGGCAGTTCCTGTTCGCTCGGGTAATTCGCCCTGACCAAAGTAGGCAGCGGCCTCCCAAACAGTCCAAGCAAGCCCAGACTCTACTAAAGAAACATCGATATATTGCCCCTCACCACTGCGCAGCTTATAAATATAGGCCATTAAAATAGATTGTAAGGCCGTTTGGGCAGCGGCAATATCATTGACTGCAAAGCCAACTTTTACAGGTCGGCCCTGTGGTTCACCAGTCATATGCATTAAGCCACTTAGACCCTGTGCCATAATATCATAGCCACCTTTCTGGCTATAAGGACCCGTTTGTCCATAGCCAGAAATAGAGCAGTAAATGAGTCCAGGATTAAGGGTTTTTAAAGTATCATAATCAATCCCTAGCTTTTTCGTAACACCTGGTCTATAGTTTTCCACAAGCACATCAACAGATTGGATAAGCTCTTTGAATAAAGCCAAGCCCTCTGGCGTTTTTAAATTTAGACATACACCCTTTTTATTGCGATTAACCATCATATACATATGACTTTCTTCATGAATGAACGGGCCCATTGCTCGGGTGTCGTCTCCATTTGGATATTTCTCGATTTTAATAACTTCTGCGCCCATATCCGCTAAGACCATTGTGCAATAAGGGCCCGCTAATACTTGTGATAAATCAACAACTTTTAATCCCTCTAATGCCTGTTTCATTTAACCTCAGTCCCATCATTTTTGACTAATGTAATCGTACGTAACCCTTCAACGGAGGTTGTCCCTGCTAGTGCAATGGAAACCTTTAATTCATCATAGATATTTGTCATTACTTTTTCGGCACCTTGTTGTCCCTCAAGGGCTAGGCCATAGACGAAGGGACGCCCAATTGCTACAGCATCTGCTCCTAAAGCAAGTGCTTTTAAGGCATCCATCCCGCGATATACACCACTATCTAAAATAATAGGGATTTGTCCATTGACAGCACTCACGATGGGGGGAAGGGCATCAAGTGAACCAATAACACCATCTAATTGTCGGCCGCCATGGTTCGATACGATAATACCGTCAATCCCATTTTCAAGGGCTAGCTTTGCATCTTCAGGATGTAAAATTCCCTTTAGTAATATAGGAAGATTTGTACGCCGTTTTAATTCACGAACATGTTCCCAATTGAGTGTAGGGTGGAAGACATTTTGCAAGACGCCTTGTACATACGATTCAAATGAATCATTAGGCAAAGAAGCCATAAAGACAGGATCATTTATGTAATTTCCTTTTGCGTAGCCTAGCTTTAATGGTGAAAATTGATTGCGTACATCTTCTTCTCGCCATCCAAGCATTACTGTATCGACTGTTAAAACAATAGCTTCAAAGCCTGCTGACTCTGCTCGTGCGGCCATACTAAATGCAATTTCTTCATTTGTAGACCAATACAATTGAAACCATTTTGTTGCTGAAGGGGCAGCTTCGGCAACATCTTCGAGTGCATAGGTGGAGACTGTGCTTTGAATATATGGCATATTTAATTGCTGGGCAGCGCGTACAGCGGCAAGTTCACCTTCCTCGTGAACCATTCCGTTCATGCCGACAGGGGCAAAGAGCAATGGCGTTGGGTATGTTTTCCCGAACAAATTAATGGTTGTATGAACGTTTGAAACATCATTTAAGAAGCGGGGAACAATGGAGTATTTTTCAAAAGCTGAACGATTATTACGTAATGTTTGTTCACCGCCAGCACCTGAGCGAATGTAGCCGAATGGCCCAGCTGGAATTTTTTCCGCTACTGCTTTTTCTAAATCAGCAAAGCAAATGGGGAAGGGGGCTTGGGCAGTGATATTTTTTAAGAGTAGGTCACCATCAGTTGTATTTGTCATCGTTACTACCTCACTTATTTATTGAAAATAGGCTTTCTTTTATTTAAAAAAGCTTGAATACCTTCGTTATAATCATCAGAACTAAATGAATCGAGAATCAATTGAGCCAGCTCATCACTCTCTGCATTTTCTCCATCCATTATAGCTTGAATTATTTTTTTACTACCTGCATTGGCAATAGATGATTTACTTAAAAGATGCTCAGCAAATTGCATAGTGGCATTTTCAATTTCCTGCGGCTCATGAAGGGCAGTAATCAAACCAATGCTTTTGCCTTCCTCTGCTGTAAAAATGTTTGCTGTGTATAAAATCTCTTTAGCCTTCGCGACACCAACAATATTAATAAGACGTTTAGTGCTTTCAAGATTATAGACAATCCCAATGTTGGCAGCGGTAATGCCAAGCTTACTCTTTGGTGTCGCCAATCTAAAGTCACAAGCATTGGCTAACTCTAAGCCGCCGCCAATCGCTAAGCCCTGAATCATGGCAATCGTAGGATGTGGGAATTTATAGAGGGCATCAATAGCCTTTAAAGCTAGATCATTATAGGCTTTAGCATTATCCGCAGCATAACGAATATCTAAAAACTCACTAATATCAGCACCTGAGGAAAAGGCGACTTCATTGACACCGCGCACAATTAATAGCTTGATAGACATATCTGTACGTAACTGTTCTAGCTCGTCTATGATCGCTTGGAACATTGCCCTCGATAAAGAATTTCGTTTGTCAGGACGGTTTAACACTAGCGTTGCGATATAGCCGTTTTTTTCTACATAAATCTCAGTTGACATGGATATCCTCCTCCTAGTCTTTCTTCAATTTGGCTGAAATGCGGTTACCTATGGATTGTATGCTTTGTACAAGGATGATTAAAATAAACACCGTTGCATACATGACATCTACCTCATAGCGTAAATGACCATAACGGTAAGCTAGGTCACCTAATCCACCAGCACCAACCATTCCCGCCATTGCTGTTGCGCCAATCAATCCAATTGTAGCGATTGTTAAGCCTAAAATAATGGATGGGCGTGCTTCGCGTAATAATACATGCCAAATGATATGGCGACGTTTAATACCCATAGCTGTGTAGGCTTCGACAACGCCCGAATCAACTTCTAAAAGCGCTGACTCCATCAGTCGTGCAATATAAGGAGCCGTATAAACTACAAGCGGAACAATAACGCCTTTAACGCCAATCGTTGTACCGACGATAACCTTTGTAAAAGGTAAAATGAAGAATAGTAAGATGATGAATGGCACTGAACGGATAATATTGATGACTAGATTAAAAAATTGATAGAAAAATTTATTTTCAAAGGATTGACCAGGTCGTGTTAAAACAATTAAAAGGCCTAAAGGTATTCCAATTAAAATCGAAAAGAATAATGAAATTCCGACCATTTGAAATGTTTCGATAATTGCTTTGCCAATAACCTCTGACCAATCATTAAAGAAATTATTCATGGATCTCTCCTCCTAACTCTTCCACAGTAACGCCATTCTCTGCAAAATAGGTTAGCGCCTTTTGAACAATGTTGGGCTCTCCGTTTAAATGCACCACAATATTACCAACAATGCCGTTTTTTAATTCAATAATATTGGCTGTTAAAATGTTTGGTTGTACATCATATACTTTGCTCACTTCAGCTAATAATGGCTTACCAGTACTTTCTCCAAGAAATGTTAAACGAATGACGCTACCTGAAACATTTAACTGCTCAATAAGAGAAGGAGTTAAGTTACGTTGTGAAATAGTACTTAAGAACTTTCTTGTAGTAGGGTGTTGTGGTTTTGCAAAGAGCTCAATAGCCGTACCAAATTCAACTACTTTCCCTGCCTCTAGAACAGATACCTCATCACAAATTTTCTGAATGACATTCATTTCATGTGTAATCAGTAGGATTGTAATTCCTAATTCACGATTAATTTTTAACAATAGTTCAAGAATAGCCTCTGTAGTCTCAGGATCAAGCGCACTTGTTGCTTCATCACTAAGTAAAATTTCTGGCTCTTGCGCTAGAGCGCGTGCAATTGCGACACGTTGCTTTTGTCCACCTGAAAGCTGATTAGGGTAGCTATCTAGCTTTTCTGTTAAACCTACAATTTCGGCATATTTAGCCACACGATTTTTGACTTCTGTTTCGTTATAACCAAGTAGCTTTAAGGGAACTGCAATATTGTTATAAACAGTTGCTGTCTTTAAGAGATTAAAATGTTGAAAAATCATACCAATCTTTTGTCGTGTTTGACGTAAGTCATGAAGTGAAAGGGTAGTAATATCCACATTGTCAATCAAGACTTTGCCTGCTGAAGGACGCTCTAGTAAATTAACACAACGAATCAGCGTACTTTTACCGGCACCACTATACCCAATTACACCATGAATTTGCCCTTTTTTTACATGAAGATTGATTCCATCCACAGCCTTAATACTGCCTTTTTTTGTCTTATATTCTTTTGAAATATTTTGTAATTGAATCATCAGATTGATTGCTCCTTTCTTAACTTCTAAAAAGCAAGAATCTGCGCGGTTTCCATAGTGGAAATTTGGCAGATTCTTTAGCTTATCGCACGTATTACCAGCTAGGGATTACAGAACCTTTGAATTCCTCTTCAATGAATTGGCGCACTTCATCAGATTGATAGGCCTCAATGAACTTTTTAATCGTTGGGTCGTTTTCATTTTCTGCACGAACGACAATGTAGTTCACATATGGAGAGTCAGTAGATTCTAAAAGAATAGAGTCCTCTTGCGGATTAATGCCAGCTTCCAGCGCAAAGTTAGTATTAATAGCAGCTACATCTACTTCACTAAGCTGCTTAGGAATTTGTGCAGCTTCTAATTCTATGAATTTTAAATTCTTTTTGTTTTCTTCCACGTCACGAACAGATGCTGTTAAGTCCGCTCCATCTTTTAATTTAATATAGCCTGCCTCTTGTAAAACAAAGAGAGCACGCGCTCCATTTGTTGGGTCATTCGGTAAGCCAAATGTTGCGCCTTCAGGAACATCATCCAATGATTTATATTTTTCAGAGTAAATACCCATTGGATTTAAAATTGTTTTGCCAACCGGTACTAAATCTGTATCGTGATCTTTATTAAATGTATCCAGGAAAGGCTTATGCTGATAGCTGTTTGCATCAAGATCTCCTTCTGCTAAGGATGTATTTGGTAAAACATAATCAGAAAATGATTTTAGTTCTACTTCTAGACCTTTTTCCTTTGCAACTTTAGCAGCTACCTCTGCAATTTGCTCATGAGGTCCTGAAGTGACACCCACAACAATTTTATTTTCATCGATAGCTTCGCCTTTTCCTTTGCTATCATCTTTAGAGCCACAGCCCGCTAGTGCTGCTACTAATGTAAGACTTGCTAAACCTACTAAAAATTTATTTTTCTTCTTCATGAAAACTACCTCCAAAAATTGTTTTATCGGTTTTTGAAAATAAAAAAAACTCTCTTACAAATTAAGAGAGGCTCATGAAAAAAGTCCTCTCTTATCTATCAAACGAATTTCGTTTGCAGGATTTAGCACCTTCCTTTATAAAAGGAGGTTGCCGAGCTTCATAGGGCCAGTCCCTCAGCTACTCTTGATAAGAGATTCATATTATATTTTTGTATTTCCGATAGAACTAATATAATTTATAGGGTATAGTAAGTCAATAAATATTTTTGAAATTTTTTATATTGTTATAATATTTTGTCGTGAAGGAGGGAGAAGATTGTCCGTAAGAGTTAATTATGGCATAGGTTCATTTGGTAAGGTGATTAGTGCACGTCTTCTCATGGGAACAGACATCATTGAAGGAATTGAGGCACTTTGTGAAGAGAATAAAATTGAATCAGCAACCATTATTAGTTGTATTGGTAGTTTTCAAAAAAGTAGCTTTGTTTATTTAGTACCTGATGAAACTTCCCACATTAAAGTTCGATTTAGTGATGTGGTTGAGAAAGAGGGGCCACTCGAGTTTATCCAAGGTTCAGGAGTTGTTTGTAAGCGTGATGCACAATATGAAACGCATTTCCATGGTTCCATGAGCGATCAATGGGGAGTGGTTTCAGGCGGTCATTTTATAAAGGGCGGAAATATCGTCATAACAGCAGATGTAGTGCTGGCAGAAGTTCAAGGCATTCAGCATATACGTCAGTTGGATGATGAAACAGGTCACGTACAATTTTATCCATTAGAACATGGGTTAGATCTTCCAAGGAAAATTGAAAAATAGTAAGTCCTGTAGCTAGTAAAGCTACAGGACTCCATTTTGTTCCATGTTTAAAATAATTTTAATTGCTCAATTCTATGCATGGCTTCTCGTAACCGTTCCTCGCTTACAAGCAAGCCAATGCGCACATAGCCTTCCCCATATTGACCAAAGCCATTTCCTGCGGCTACCGCAATATCAGCTTTGTCGAGCAAAATATCGGCAAATTGTTCACTAGTAAAACCTAATGGGACAGAGAGCCAGGCAAAGAAGGTGCCCTTTGGTGCCGTTACTTGCCATCCGATTCTATGAGCTTCTTCGATTAGAACATTTCGACGACGCTCATAGGTAGCTCTTAGCTCATCTGCACATTCCTGTGAAGATGTAAGGGCAACAGCTGCTGCTTGTTGAATAGCAGGAAATTGACTACAAAACAAATGATCTTGAATAAGATTAATCGCGGCAATCAAATCAGCATTACCAACAGCAAAGCCTATGCGCCAACCTGCCATATTATAAGTCTTTGATAATGTGTACATTTCGATTCCAACTTCTTTTGCACCATTGGACTGTAAGAAACTAATAGGTTTATTGCCATCAAATCCAATTGCACCATAAGCAAAATCATGTGATACGATGATATTATGCTCTTTAGCAAAACGAATGGTTTCTTCAAAAAATTCAAGTGTAGCTGTACCACCCGTAGGATTATTTGGGTAATTTAAGTAAAGTAACTTTGCTTTCTCCTTAACTTCTTTAGATAGGGCATCATAATCAGGTAAGAAATTATTTTCAGCAAAAAGTGGCATCACTTCAAAATTAACATCACCTAATACAACACCAGATAAGTAGTCTGGATAGCCCGGGTCTGGTAATAGCATAGTATCGCCTGGATTTAACACAGCCAAAGGTAGCTCAACAAGACCAATTTTTGTGCCACCAAGAATCGCTACTTCAGTATCAGGATCAATCTCCACATCATATTCCCGTTTATAAAAGTCGGCAGCCGCTTGACGTAATTCGGCGATACCACGAAAAGGTGAATATTTGTGGTTTTGAGGATTTTCAGCTGCTTCCTGCAATGCTTGAATGATATGAGTAGGCGTAGGTTGGTCGGGATTTCCTTGCCCGAGATTAATCACATCACGACCTTCTTCCAGGGCATTGTTTACTTTTTGGACAAGCGCTGCAAAAAATTGAGTGGGTAATTGCTGTAGTTTTTTAGAGAATTCCATGCATGATCACCTTTTTCAGAATATAATAATTATTATTGAAGAATATGAAGCAAATAGTAGTACTTTTTTTGTTAATTGTCTAGAGGAGGAATGAATATGAAAATCGGTTGTATTCAGTTAAACGTTGGCTTCGGCAAAGTAGAAGAAAATTTTATACGGGCAGAGGACAAGATTCGTGAAGCCGCAAAACTAGGGGCAGAAATTATTGTGCTTCCAGAAATGTGGAATACGGGCTACGCACTAGAGAAGCTACCAGAATTGGCGGATGTTAACGGTGAGCGTACAAAGGCATTTTTAGCTAACTTAGCGAAGGAACTTAGTGTACATATTGTCGGTGGCTCCGTTTCAATAAAAAAGGACGACAAGTTTTACAATACGATGTATACATTTGATAACAATGGATTACTTGTTGGGGAATATAACAAAGCCCATCTTTTCCGTTTAATGGACGAGCATCTTTACTTAGAAGCTGGAGATGATATGAATCGATTCGCGCTAGGACCTATTGAGGCGGCTGGTGTCATTTGCTATGATATTCGTTTCCCTGAATGGTTACGTGCGCATGCCCTCCGAGGAGCGAAGGTGCTGTTTGTACCAGCTCAATGGCCGACGCCTAGAATTGATCATTGGAAAACATTGCTGCAAGCACGAGCGATTGAAAACCAATGCTTTGTTATAGCAGTTAACCGTATTTCGAGAAAAGTAGAAAACTTTAATGGGCAATCGATGATTATTCAGCCATGGGGTGAAGTGCTTTGGGTTGGTGCTGAAGAAGAGGAAATAGCAGTAATTGATGTGGATTTCTCCATTGTTGATGAAGTACGTGGAAGAATTCCTGTATACGATGATCGTCGACCAGGACTTTATCAAGATGTTGTGGTGAAAGGATAATGAGATGGCACGTTGAAGGGGGAGAGCTCTTGAACGTGCCTATTTTTTAACTCTTGTCATCAATTAAGGAATTTGCAAGGAGCATAAATTCCAGTGTAATGCGATTATGACCCTTCATGAAATTTTCCCCGAGTAAATTTTCAAGCTTTTTTAAGCGGTGATACAGTGTTTGACGAACGATAAACAATTGATTAGCCGTTTGCTGCTTGGAGCCATTTGATTGTAAATAGACTTGTAAGGTTTCAAGAAGCTTGCTGTTATATTTTTCATCGTACTCAATAACTGGCTGTAAATAGTCGTTTATAACTTCCTTTAAATTCACCTGCATTTGTAATTTATAGATTAAATGATACAAATGCAAATCATCATAAAAGAACGAGGAAGTTTGCACTTTGCGGCAAATATATAATGTTTCTAATGCAGTTTGATAGCTTTTGGAGATTTCTTGTACATCAGCTACAACTTTACCAACTGCTATTTGAAACCCTTGAGTTTGCTGTTTTTTATAAAAATCAGTTTTGGGCAGTGAGGTAAAGATGCTATTTAGTATTTCTCGAATCGCTCGACAATCTTTTGTATGAAGTAAAATAAAAATGACATAGCTTTTTCTTTCGAATAAAAATGGGATAAAGCCATGCTGTTCAAAGAGATTACGATAATAAAGTTTACTATAGACAATATCCTCCTGCGCTTTCATTACTGTATTGGGAGTGGCCAAAACAAAGACAGCCCCACTAGATTGTGAATAGTTAGTATAGTGAGAAACGATAAATTTATAGATTTCCTCCTTGTTCAGTTTTTGGTCGATCCAATCAGCTAAAATCGAAGCGTCCTCAATATTCTTTTTCTCCTCAATATAGAACTCTCGCATTAATAATTGCGCTAATGCTGTTGCTGTACGGTCTAAAATTAACAATTCAAACTCTGAGAATAGGCCATCTTCACGAAAAATCGTTAAATCTGCATAATGTTGATCAAAAATAAAGATGGGCTCATGTTTAAATTGCTGAGCATATTTATTCAAAGCTAATAATTGCTGACGGTTACTTTTTGTCATGTTGGGAAAAAAGATAGGTTCCCGTCCCTTAATGGAAAACATAATTTGTGTTTTCAATTCGTTATACATATTTTGTAAAATATCATCCGTGTTTTGTCCTAAGACCGTATTTTTATTTAAAGTTTGTGAGTAGGATTCTAGTGTCGAAACCATTAAATATTGCTGATTAATAATTTGACTGTGTAAATCCTGTGTAATGCGAACAAAAGGAACCGCTTCATGAAAAACAATAATCGGGAACTGATGACGATTTGCAATAGCAAGTATTGCTTCTGGAACTGCTTGAATAGAAGAGCCATACTCAATACAAAGGGCAGCACAATTTTTTTCAATTAAGGATTCAATAAACGTCATAAAATCTTCAATGCCATGTTGAAGACTGATCCCCGTCGTTAACACCAGCTCTTCTCCAACTAAAAAATTATCTACATGGACTATTTCAAGAACATGTGCCCACTTTACGATTCTTAATAACCCCTCATGACCTGCAACTACCTCTGCATTCTGAAAGTATTTATTTTCTAACACATGAAGTACTTTAAGTTGGAATTGGCTCAATATAGCTCCTCCTTTTGAAACATCTTCTATGACTGTTGTATCTATTATTGCTGTTTAGTGTTATTAAATAGCTAGAAAACTGAATAAAGTAATATTTTAAGAATATTTAGTCTATTTTACATTATGTTTAAAACAATTGTATAGAAATTTACAGTTTGTCTATTACTTCAACGATATGAAACATGTAAGATTTTTGTAAGCGATAATCCAATCTAATAAAAGAGGTGTCAGATATGGAGCAACAAACGCATTTACAAAGAGGATTAAAGAAACGGCATATGACGATGATCGCAATAGCGGGTGTAATTGGGGCTGGCTTATTTATGGGCAGTGGCTCAGTCATTAACTTGGCGGGTCCAGGAGCAATTTTATCGTATATATTTGCAGGAATTATCGTCATCTTAGTGATGCGTATGCTAGGTGAGATGGCGGCTGTCAATCCAACGAGTGGGTCGTTTGCACATTATGCCCATGAAGCAATTGGTCCATGGGCAGGCTTTATGATTGGCTGGCTGTATTGGTTTTTCTGGGTCATAGCTATTGCATTAGAGGCGACGGCAGCAGCGGCCATTATTCAATATTGGTATGACGGAATTCCTTTATGGCTCTTAAGTTTACTTTTAACCGTAGCACTCACTTTAACAAATGTTCTTTCTGTAAAAGCCTTTGGCGAATTTGAATATTGGTTCTCTCTTATTAAGGTTGCAAGTATAGTAGTTTTTTTAGGTTTAGGCGCGTTCATTATTTTTGGTATAGCCCCAAACTTTAACGCTGTCGGTCTGACAAATCTAGTTGAGCAGGGTGGATTTTTACCAAACGGCTTTGGCGCTGTACTAATGGGTGTTGTCATTGTTATTTTTTCCTTTATGGGGACAGAGATTGTCGCTATCGCTGCTGGTGAGTCAGACGAACCGTTAGCAGCTGTAACAAAAGCTACCAATTCGATTACTTGGCGCATTTTAATTTTCTATGTGGGTTCAATAGCTGTTGTTGTGACGTTATTGCCTTGGCACTCCTCTGATATTTTAACAAGTCCTTATGTAGCAGTGTTAGATTATATTGGTATTCCTGCCGCCGCACAAATCATGAATTTTGTTGTTTTAACAGCTGTGTTATCGTGTTTAAATTCTGCACTTTATGCAACATCACGAATGGTATTTTCTTTAGCAGAGAAGGGCGAGGCACCAAAAGCCTTTTTGAAATTAAATAAAAATGGTGCACCTGTGAATGCTATTTTAGCCGCAACATTTTTCTCTTATATTGCCGTTATTATGAATTATGTTTCACCAGATAAAGTATTTATGTTTTTACTAAGCTCTTGTAGTGCTATTACTTTAATTCTTTATTTAATTATCGCCTTTTCACAATTGAGAATGCGTAGAAAGATTGAACGCGAAAATCCTGAGCTATTAAAGGTGAAGATGTGGCTATTCCCGTATCTAACGTATTTCACAATAGTAGCTACAACTGCCTTATTAATAGCCATGTTCTTTATTGAGTCTATGCGCTCACAAATTCTATTTACATATGTTGTCGTTGCCGTGGTAATGATTTTTTATTTACTTACGCAAAGGAATAAGGTGATAAAACAGGTCGATGAATCAAGCTCTATTTTTAGCAAAGACGAATTTGATTTTGAACAATAATCCCATGTAAGGAGAGGTTAAATGATGACAGTACAACAAAAAATGAAAACGCTAACACATTTTATCAAGGGGGAAGAGGTAGCTGGTACTAGTGGAAGATTTTCAGATGTGTATAATCCAACAACAGGTGAAACGATAGCGAGAGTCCCACTTGCTTCAAAAGACGAAGTACAGCAGGCCATTCAACATGCTAAGGAAGCCTTTCCTGCATGGAAAAAGGTGTCCATTGGGAAGAGGGTTGAGGTTTTACATCGATTCCGTCAATTGTTAGTAACAAAACAGGAAGAACTTATTGAAGTGATTTGTCAGGAAAGCGGGAAAACTAAAGAGGATGCCAAGGGCGAAATTATTCGAGGGATTGAATCGGTAGATATGGCGATTAGTGCCCCACAATTGCTAAAAGGGGAGTATTCCGTCAATGTAGGTGGCAATATTAATGCTTTTTCTGCCAAATCGCCACTCGGTGTAGTGGCAACGATTGCGCCTTTTAATTTCCCTGTTATGGTCCCTTTAGCTATTACAAGTATGGCTGTGGCAGTAGGGAATGCTGTTATTTTAAAACCATCTGAACGTGTTCCTCATTCTGCATTATTTTTAAGTCAATTATGGAAAGAGGCGGGACTTCCTGATGGTATTTGGACAGTAGTGAATGGCGATAAAGAAGCGGTCAATGAGCTTCTAGAAAACAAAGAGATTCAAGCCATTTCCTTTGTAGGCTCTACGCCAGTAGCCGAATATATTTATCAAACGGGAACAAAGCATAATAAACGTGTGGCTGCTTTTGGTGGTGGTAAGAACTTTATGATTGTTATGCCAGATGCCAACTTGGAACAAACTGCGAACGCCTTTTTAGGTGCGGCGTACGGGGCAGCATCACAGCGCTGTATGGCGATTTCTGGAGCGCTTGTTGTTGGTCAAGATACAGAGCAACGTTTTACAGACATATTGAAGCATAAGATTTCACAGCTAAAGGTAGGTCCTTATACAGAAGAAGATGTCGATTTCGGCCCAGTTATTACCCAACAATCGAAAGAAACGATTATCAGCTATATTGATGGTGCTGTTACTGAAGGGGCAAATCTTGTCATTGACGGACGAAACCCTAAAGTATGTGAAACATCTAATGGTTTTTATATTGGGCCAACACTCCTCAATAATATTACGCCTGATATGACCATCTTTAAAGAGGAGGTCTTTGGTCCAGCACGTATAGTAGTGCGCGTGGAGACATTACAAGAAGCTATTGATTTAATTAATGACCATGAACTTGGTAATGGTGTAACGATGTTTACAAGCAGTGGTGCAGCAGCTCGTAAATTCCAAGAAGAGATTGAAGTGGGCATGGTAGGGGTTAACGTACCAATTCCAATTCCTGTCGGCTACCATAATTTCGGCGGGTGGAAGCGTTCTAAGTTTGGTGAAGGGTATATGTTTGGTCCAGATCAAGCGAGATTCTTTACAAAGGCGAAAACAATCTCGGAGCGTTGGCCGGATGAAACGGAAGATGCAACAAGCTCCTTTGCCTTCCCAAGTAATAACGATGCAACAAAAAGCTAACCTACTAAAAAATAAATGAGAGGGTGTTCAGCAATGACACAGACCAATCTTAAAAGTGATGTTTTAACAAAGGATGAGCGATATGTATGGCATTCAATGAAACCCTACAATCCACAAGCAACATATGTAGTGGAAAAATCAGATGGTGCAAGAATAATAGATACGGATGGCGTCGAATATATTGATGCCATGGCTGGGCTATGGTGTGTAAATGTCGGTTATGGACGTAAGGAACTGGCAGATGCCGCACATGAGCAAATGATGAAAAATGCCTATGCACCATTATCGCAGGGACATTTACCAGCCGTACAGCTAGCTGAAAAACTAAATAACTTGCTTGGTGGGGAGTACGTTATTTTCTTCTCTAATAGCGGATCAGAAGCGAATGAAACAGCTTTTAAAATAGCGCGACAATATCACCAGCAAAAAGGGCAAAGCTCCCGCTATAAGATTGTCTCTCGCTACCGCGCCTACCATGGAAATTCCTTTGGGGCATTAGCAGCAACAGGGCAAGCGGAACGGAAATATAAATACGAGCCACTATCTCCCGGCTTTATCCATGTTGCACCGCCTGATCAATACCGTGAACATGAAGATGATGCTGTTGCGCCATTAGATTTAGCGAGCGTAAGGGCTGTCGATAAAACGATGACATGGGAACTGAGTGATACGATTGCAGCCATGATTTTAGAGCCAATTATTACAGGTGGCGGTGTCATCATGCCTCCCGAAAACTATTTAAAAGGCATAGAGGAAGTGTGCAAAAAGCATGGAGCTTTAATGATAGTGGATGAAGTTATTTGTGGCTTTGGTCGAACAGGCAAGCCATTTGGATTTATGAATTATGGTGTGAAACCAGATATTATTACAATGGCTAAAGGGATTACGAGCGCATACTTACCATTATCAGCAACTGCCGTTAAACGTGAGATTTATGAGGCTTTCACTGGCACAGATGCCTATGGCTATTTCCGCCATGTCAATACTTTTGGGGGTTCTCCAGTAGCATGTGCAGTTGCATTAAAAAATATTGAGATTCTAGAGCAAGAAGCGTTGTTCGACCGCTCCAAGGAAATGGGGAAGGCCACTTTACAAACTTTGCAAGAAAATTTACAGCATCATCAGAATGTAGGAGATGTGCGGGGCAGAGGTTTATTAATTGGGATTGAATTAGTAGTAGATAAAGTCTCGAAAGAACCTTTACCAGTGGAGAAGGTAAATGCTGTTATTGCCGCATGCAAAGAACAAGGGGTGATCATTGGGAAAAATGGGGCAACAGTAGCGGGCTTTAATAATGTTCTGACACTATCACCACCACTTAATATTATTCAAGAGGATCTTCAGCGTATACTTGATGTGGTCGTAGAGAGTATAAGAAAGCTGTAATACATGATGTTGGTTCTAAAGGCCTTGAAGGAAGGGCTTTTAGAACCTTTTTAAACAACTAGAAATGAATGCTCGGTAAAAATAATTATTAAATTTATAAAAATAATGCTGGAAAAAAAGTGAACTGTAGTTTATAGTTGTTAAAAAATAATAAATTTTCTGATAATTACGCATCGAAAGTGTCCTTGATCCTGGAAGGGGATATTTTTTTAATTACTTATTTTCAGCAGTGGAATAAATAAATCTTGTCGGTTGAACTATAGTTTCTGATGAAAAGCAATTGTGAAGTTGAGAAAGCAATGTCTTCCTTTGAATTGTCTTATCGTAATGAAAGTATAGTTTATTTTTTTGCCTATTTATTTTCATCAGTGGAGAAAATAAATAATTTTAGTAATTATATTTCTTAATGAAGCCATTAGGAGGTATTATTATATATTTTTACAAAGGGAGTAGATGAGATGAATTATGTTAAAAAATTGGTTTTTGTAATTCTATGTACGTTGCTTTTAGCAGCATGCGCAGAGAAAGACAATTCTAACGCATCAAACACTGGGGAAAAATCTACTACAGATTCAGGTAAAGCTAGTTCAAAAAATGAATTGGTCATCGCTGTAAATGAAAACTTTATTTCTATGGATCCACATAACACAGGAGATACCAATTCGGGTTCAGTGCAGGAGACGATGTTAGAGGGGTTACTGGGCTTCGATGCGGATGGACAAATAATTAAGGTGCTTGCAGAAGATTATACAATCAGTGAAGACGCACTGGAGTATACATTTAAGCTGCAAGAAGGGGTCACTTTCCATGACGGGGAGCAGTTTAATGCAGAGGCTGTAAAAGCCAATATTGAACGAATTATGAATGATGAAAGCTTACGCCTCTATTCACGTGGTTTTAGCTTAATCAGTCATGTTGAAATACTAGGAGACTATGACATTAAAGTGACTTTAAAAGAACCGTATGGACCGATGATTACACGATTCGGAGTGGCCAAAATGATTAGTCCCAAAATGATTAAAGAAAATGTAGCAGATATTCCTAAGCAGCCTGTCGGAACAGGTCCTTATCAATTTGTTGAATGGGTACAAGGAGATCATTTAACCATTGAAAAATTTGATGGCTATTGGGGTGGCGGTGACCGTGTATCTAAAATTACGTATAAACCAGTCCCAGAAAACGGATCTCGGGTGGCGATGTTAAAAGCTGGGGATGCACAGGTTATCTATCCTGTACCTGCTCAAAATATCGATGAGCTTTCTAACCATAAAGATGTAGAAGTTAATAAAGTTCCTTCAACAATTGCTCATTATGTTTCCTTAAATACGTATAAAAAACCGTTGAATGATAGTAAGGTTCGACAAGCATTTAATTATGCGGTGGACAAAGAAGCTTATTTAAAGGTTGTTAATGCAGGTCTAGGCTTACCGCTAGACTCCATTATTCCTTCCAAAACAGTTTATTATAAACAGCAAAAAATGTATGAGCACAATATAGAAAAAGCAAAGGCCTTGTTGGATGAGGCTGGATATCCTGATGGCTTCGATATTGAAATCTGGGGAAATACGAACTCGGATACGATGAAGGGAATGCAGTTTATCCAACAGCAGTTAGGACAAATCGGTGTCAAAGTTGCGATTAAATCTATGGAAGAGGGTACTTTGTCAGATGAGATTTACGGGGCTCAAACACCAGATGATGCAAAATTACAAATGTGGTATGTGAGCTGGTCAGCCTATGCTTCTGATATAACAAATGCGACAAAACCACTTTTCCATAGTGTATCATTCCCGCCAAATGGTGCGAACACAGCCTATTATCATAACACTGAGGCAGATCAAATAATGGATGAGGCTAACTCCATTTCAGATGTAGACCGCCAAGCTGAGCTCTATGAAAAAATACAGGAAATCGTTTACCAAGATACACCTTGGATTTTCTTAGGGGTAGATGAGGTTGTATATGGTGTACGTTCAAATATCAGCGGTGTATTAGTAAATCCAACAGGTGGGCTCGATGTGAAGAATGCAAAAATTGAGTAAAGCTACTCAATATAAAAGGAATTGATATAGGTCAATTCCTTTTCTACAAAATAGAAAGGAGGAGCTCGTCATGTGGAAATATACAGCAAGAAGAATTGTTGAAATGATACCGATTTTAATTGTTATTTCAATATTAACGTTTTTATTTATTCATTTCATACCAGGAGATCCTGCGCGATTAGTAGCGGGTAAGGATGCCACGATCGAGGATGTTGAAAACGTACGTCATGAATTGGGTCTTGATAAGCCTATTTTAAAACAGTATGTAGACTATATGAAAAATCTAATGACGGGTGAACTTGGCACGTCCTTAACAACAGGTCTACCTGTGATTGATATGTTTAAAACAAGGTTTATGCCCTCTCTTCAGCTTACCTTTCTCTCGATGTTTTGGGCTACATTAATAGGTTTAATGATTGGCGTTTTTTCTGCCATCAATAAAAATAAATGGCCTGATTATTTCGGAATGGTAACAGCGGTTTCTGGCATATCGATTCCTGGATTTTGGTTGGGACTATTACTAATTCAATTATTTTCAGTACAGCTAGGGCTATTCCCAACAGGAGGGTTAGATGGTTTCTCTAGTTATATTTTACCTTCCCTAACTTTAGGGGCAGGTATTATGTCAATGATTGCACGATTTACTCGATCTTCTATGCTCGAAACGTTACAGGCTGATTTTATAAGAACTGGGAGAGCAAAAGGTCTGAAGGAACACTCTGTCATAGTGACCCATGCTTTACGAAATTCTTTAATTTCTGTAGTGACGGTCGCCGGCCTACAATTTGGTTTTCTACTAGGGGGTTCAGTGGTAGTCGAGACCGTTTTTAGCTTTCCGGGGATGGGGCGTCTTCTAATCGACTCGATTGCATTCCGAGACTATCCTGTTATTCAGTCAGCTCTATTATTATTTGCGTTTGAATTTATTTTAGTAAATTTAATCGTAGATGTGCTTTATACAGTGTTAAATCCTAAAATTCAATTAGATTCTTAAGGGAGGGAACAGGATGACTTCACCAACTACGGTGCAAAATAGCCAAGTGCAAAAAACACAAAGGAAATACTCTCCTCTTAAGGAATTTTGGAAGTCTTTTAAAAAGCAAAAGGCTGCATTGTTAGCAAGCATCTTTATAGGGTTGCTAATTGTAATCGCTATCATTGGTCCATATATTGCACCCTATGATCCGTTTGAACCAAACTATGATGCCTTATTAGAAGGACCAAGTGCCAGTCATTTAGCGGGAACAGACGAATATGGTCGGGATATTTTTAGTCGTTTAATTGTAGGGGCAAAAATCTCCTTAATGGTAAGCTTTAGCGCGGTATTTTTGGGCTTAATACTAGGGACTATTTTAGGTTTAATTAGCGGTTACTTTGGTGGTTGGATAGACAAAGTTATTATGCGTAGCTGTGATGTATTGTTTTCATTTCCTGATTTATTGCTAGCCATTGCCATTGTCGCATTACTTGGTCCTGGGATTAATAATGTGATCATCGCTGTCATGATTTTTAGTGTGCCATCCTTTGCACGCTTAGTACGTGGCGCTACATTGAATGCGAAAGAAAATGTATATGTAGAAGCCGCACAATCAATGGGGGCCTCCCATGTAAGAGTGCTGTGGAAGCATATTTTCCCTGAAACGATTAGTGAACTAATTATTTTTGTCACAATGCGTATAGGAACAGCTATTTTAGCAGCTTCTGGCTTAAGTTTTTTAGGCTTAGGTGCGAGTCCTGAAATGCCCGAGTGGGGAGTAATGTTAAGTAGTGGACGCGACTACTTAGGAACATCTTCTCATGTAGTCATCATGCCAGGAATAGCTATATTTTTAACCGTACTAGCATTTAACTTAATAGGCGATGGATTACGAGATGTATTAGATCCGAAAATTAAAAATAATTAAGGAGAATGCCTATGACAGAACATGTATTACGAGTAACAGATTTAGAAACGTCCTTTATGCGTGATAAAACAGAGATCAAGATATTAAGAGGTGTCAATTTTTCGATTCGTAAAGGCGAGATATTGGGCTTAGTTGGAGAATCAGGCAGTGGGAAAAGCTTAACGTCTTTATCTATTATGCAATTATTTCATGGAACTACAGGCAAAATTGTCAATGGCTCTATTCATTTTAATGGGGAAGATTTGACCAAAATGTCTGAATCCGATATTCGGAAAATTCGTGGAAAACAAATGGCGATGATCTTTCAAGAGCCTATGACCTCTTTAAATCCCGTTTTAAAAATTGGTAAGCAGTTAATGGAAGCAATTGAGATGCATTTGAAGCTGCCAAAAGGTGAAAGTAAACATCATGCCATTCAAATGTTAAAGAGTGTAGGAATAGGAAGAGCCGAAGAAATCATTCATGAATATCCACATCAGCTATCAGGGGGGATGCGGCAGAGAGTGATGATTGCTATGGCGATGGCCTGCCACCCCAATCTACTTATTGCTGACGAACCAACTACTGCACTAGATGTTACGATACAAGCGCAAATTTTAGAGTTAATGAAAAAGTTAAAGGAAGAAAATGAAACAGCTATTTTATTAATCACACATGATTTAGGCGTTGTGGCCGAAATGTGCGATAAAGTGGTCGTGATGTACGCAGGGCAGGTTGTAGAGGAAGCAGATGTCTTTGAATTGTTTGCAAGCCCTAAGCATCCTTATACGAAAGGCTTAATTGCATCTGTGCCAAAAATTGGTGAAAAAAAGGAAGTATTAGATTCTATCAGTGGTCATGTACCATCTCCGCAACATATGCCGATTGGTTGTAAATTTGCTCCGCGCTGTCATCAAGTGATGTCTATATGTCATCAGGAATGTCCACCGACAGTGGAAATTTCAGCTACTCGCCAATGTAGCTGCTGGCTATATGTGAAAAAGGATGTGGAAATCAATGCCTAACAGTATATTAAAAGTGGAGAATTTAAAAAAGAGCTTTCAAATTGCGGGTGGGTTATTTCAAAAGAGACAACATGTTAATGCTGTAATAGATGTTTCCTTTGAAATAGAAGAAGGGACAACATTTAGTTTAGTTGGAGAGAGTGGTTGCGGGAAATCAACAACTGGCAGGCTAATCACTAGATTAATAGAGCCATCAAGTGGAAGTATCGTTGTCGATGGAAAAGAAGTGGCTACTGCCAAGCAATCTGAATTAAAGCATCTAAGACAAACTGTCCAAATGATTTTTCAAGATCCTTATGCCTCCTTAAATCCAAGAATGAAAGTAAAAGAATTAGTTGGTGAACCGCTAGAAATTCATACAAAGCTATCAAAAGCCGAGCGTGAAAAGCTAGTACTCGAAATGCTTGAAGTAGTTGGCTTGAATGCTGATCATGCTGATCGTTATGCACATGAATTTAGTGGTGGACAAAGACAGCGTTTAGGGATTGCACGTGCTTTAATTACAAAACCTAAAATCATTATTGCTGATGAGCCTGTGTCTGCACTGGATGTTTCTATACAATCACAAATTTTGAATCTATTAAAGCAATTGCAGCAAGAATATAAAATATCCTATCTTTTTATTTCACATGATTTAAGTGTTGTAGAGCATATTAGTCATTATATTGGTGTCATGTATTTAGGAACAATCGTAGAAATCGGAAAAAAAGAAGCGATCTTTAATGATCCTAAGCATCCGTATACACAAGCCCTTATTGCCTCTGTACCGATTGCAGACCCAATGTTAAGAAAGAAAAAGAAAGTGTTGATAGGTGATATTCCAAATCCTAAAAATCCACCAAGCGGTTGTACCTTCCATACAAGATGTCCCTTTGCAGCAGATATATGTAAGCAAAAGATTCCGGAAATGAAAAAAATTAACGAAGAGCAAAGTGTAGCTTGTCACTTTGTCAATTGAAAAGGAGAGATGTTTTAAATGAAAGTAGGCTTAAGCACATACAGTATGGTCAAAAAAATGAAGCAGGGCGAAATGAGTGTTCTGGATGTTTTGCAATGGGTAGCGGATAATGGTGGTCAGCATGTAGAGTTAGTGCCCTATGAATTCACAGTAGTAGATAATGATGAGCTCGCCACTCAAATAAAAGAGAAAGCTACTGAACTAGGATTGGAGTTATCTGCCTACTCATTACCCGCAAACTTTATTCATGAGACTGAGGAAGCCTTTTTTGAAGAAGTGGAGCGCTTAAAGAAACACGTAGATGTTGTACATCGTATGGGTATCAAAATTATGCGCCATGACGTTACACTTTTTACTTTACCAAAGGAGCAAACAACCATTCATTATTACAATGAACATTTAGATGAAATGGTAAGGGGCTGTCAATTGCTTGCAGATTATGCGAAACAATTCAATATCACCACAACTATTGAAAATCATGGCTTTAATGTTCAAACAAGTGATCGTGTACAACAATTAATTCAAGCCGTTAACAGAGATAATTTTAAAACTACATTAGATATCGGGAATTTTTTATGTATAGATGAAGAGCCTCTTATTGGTGTTATGAAAAATATATCCTATGCCGCTACCGTGCATTTTAAAGATTTTTATATTCGCCCTTATTTTGAAAATCCCGGTGATGGCGAATGGTTCCGTACAGTTCATAACAATTACATCCGAGGAGCAATTGTCGGACATGGTGATATTAATATTCGAGAAATTATAAAGCTTGTCAAAGGCTATGGATACGATGGTTATATTACAGTGGAGTTTGAAGGTATGGAGGATTGTCAGGTTGGTTCAAAAATAGGAATGGATAATGTTCGTCGTTTATGGGATGAATGTAAGCTTTAAGGAGGGAAGAACATGGACAAATTAAAAGTTTGTGTAATCGGAACAGGCTCTATTTCGGATTATCATTTAGGCTCTTATATGAAAAATCCATCAGTTGAGTTATATGGTGTGTATGATACTTCTATTGAGAGGGGGAAAGCAAAAGCTGCTCAATTTGGAGCCACTCATGTTTTCTCTTCTAAAGAGGCATTATTTGCAGATAAAAATGTAGAAGCTGTCAGTATTTGTACATGGAATAATACACATGCAGAGCTAGCCATTCTCGCTTTAGAAAATGATTTACATGTACTTATTGAAAAACCCTTATCTATGACTTATGCGGAGGCATTAAACATCCAAAAGGTTGCCGGAAAACATCGTAAAGTATTTCAGGTCGGCTATGTAAGACGTTTTGCAACGAACACAAAGGTGCTGAAACAGTTCATAGATGATAATAAATTAGGGGATATTTATTATGCGAAAGCTTCTTGCTTAAGAAGATTAGGTAATCCAGGAGGTTGGTTTGCAGAAATCGATAAATCTGGTGGTGGCCCATTAATAGATTTAGGTGTCCATGTTATTGATATATGCTGGTACTTAATGGGGAGGCCGAAAGTGAAGCGTGTAACAGGTCACACCTATAATCAATTAGGAAATAGAAATCATATTGAACATTTATCTTTTTATAAAGCGGCAGACTATGATGCTACTAAAAATACAGTTGAGGACTTAGCTAACGCCCTTATAACATTTGAGAACGGGGCTTCATTAATGGTGGATGTTTCCTATACGCTACATGCTATAAAAGATGAAATGAGCATTAAGTTATATGGCACAAATGGGGGAGCAGAGCTAGAGCCTGAGCTGAAAATTGTCAGCGAGGAGCATAATACCATTTTAAATATTCATCCTCAAATTAATGATCTATCCTTTGATTTTGTAACAGCCTTTCAGAATGAAATCAATACGTTTGTTGATTGCTGTCTTCACCAATATAATTCAGTGGCACCTGTTGAGGATGGGGTAGAAATTATGAAGATTTTAGAGGGGATTTATATTTCTGCAAGACAAGGAAAGGAAGTCGTATATTAAAATGGTGAAATTGAACAATAGAATTGGTGTGATTGTAGACAGCTTTAGATTGCCTATTCGTGAGGGATTGCTAAAAGCGAAAGAGGTCGGTGCACAAGGTGTTCAAATGTACGCAGTTTCAGGTGAGCTAGATCCGGACCATTTAAATGCTATACAAAGAGCTGAATTGAAGCGATATATTGTAGATTTAGGGCTCGAAATTTCAGCATTATGTGGAGATTTGGGAGGACATGGCTTTCAAGATAAACATGAAAATAAATGGAAAATAAAAAAATCGAAGGATATTATGCAATTGGCAAAAGATCTTGGTACATCGATTGTTACGACTCATATTGGGATCATTCCTGAAGATGAGAATGATCCAATCTATCAAACTATGCTAGAAGCATGTGAAGAATTAGGGCAATTTGCTACATCACTAGATGCTTATTTTGCAATTGAAACAGGACCAGAGACGAGTCAAACATTAAAGAAATTTTTAGATAAACTATCCACGGATGGTGTATCAGTTAATTTTGATCCTGCCAATATGGTAATGGTAACCAAGGATGATCCTGTGGCGGGAGTGAAGCTTTTAAGAAATTATATTGTACATACACATGTGAAGGATGGCATTCAATTACAGCAAACGAATCCAAAAGACGTGTATGGGTACTTAGGATACGATTCTGGAACATCTCATGATAAGATAGAAGAAATGGTGGAAAATGGGGATTTCTTTAGAGAGCTTCCACTAGGTCAGGGAGATGTCAATTTCGAGCTTTATTTTTCAGCTTTACAAGAAATCGGATACAATGGCTATTTAACTATTGAACGAGAAGTGAGATCAAATCCCGAAAAAGACATCAGAGAGGCTGTACAATTCATAGAAATGTTTAAATAGGGGATGAATCTAATTTGAAAAAGCAAGATCAAGTACAAATGAGAAGACAAAATAAGTATATTGTGCTTGACGCAATTAGGCAGATGGCACCGATTTCAAGAATTCAATTATCAAAGTATACAAAAATGAGTCCTACGACTATTACTCGTATTGTGCAGGAGCTAGAAGCGGAAGGCTTTATACTTGAAGGGATTTCAGAGGAAACTGCCATTGGTAGACGGCCAACATTAATTCATATGCGTGAAGATGCTTTATATACTATAGGGATCGAGATAGATTGCTTTACAATTCGACTTGGTATATTAGATTTTTTAGGAAAACTGATCGCTTTTCAGGAAATCAAATGCAGCATAAAGCATCGTTATGAGGAAGCAATCCATCTATTAAAAAGCTCCATAGCGACTATTATGTCAGAATATCAGATTGCTCAGGAGAAATTATTAGGCATTGGAATAGGGGTACCAGGTGTCATTAATAACGAAGAAGGGATTATAGTTTCTTCTGAGCAATTAAAGTGGGAAAACTGCCGTATAGGAGAGGACCTAAATGGTGTTTTTGATTGTGAAGTCATCGTAGATAATGAATTGAAAATGCAAATCATTGCAGAAATTGGTGATATCTATACGCCTCTTTATTCAAATTGTATTTTAGTAGGGATGGGAACGGGCGTCGGAGCATCGATATTACTAAACGGAGAAGTGTATCGTGGCATTCAAAACAAAGCGGGAGAAATAAGTCATATAACGATTAATCCCTTTGGTGAAATGTGTCACTGTGGAAAACGAGGGTGCTTGTCGATGTATATTTCAGAAATGACCTTACTCAATAGAACGCCTAAAAATCTAAATATTCAATCAATAGAAGATGTTTTACAGTGTGTGGATCGAGGCGAACAATGGGCAGTGGACATTCAACAAGATGTAGCTACATATCTAGCCATTGCTATCAATAATTTGGTGTGTTTATATGAACCGGAAGCCGTTATTGTTAGCGGTGAAATTATTGAGCACAATGTAACATTTCAAAAACTTCTTAGTGAAAAATGCAAACAATATATATGGAAAGAACTACAACCTCATTTTGTTTTACAGTTTTCAAACCAATTAAAAGAGGGCGTGGTCAAAGGAGCAGCATTACAGGCACAAAAGCAACTGCTGTCTGTTTAAAGAAAGGTTGGTTGATTCGTGGCTTACTCAGAATTTTTGAAAGAGTACCGTTCAGGATTAATGGAAAATGTGCATTATGGACAAATGAGTGCTGTGAATCTAGCGAAGGAAGAATTCGTTTCAGTTGGTCAAGATTATGAGCCTGTGTATTTTCGTTCTGCAGCAAAACCATTTCAAGCCATTCCAATTTTCATGACTGATTTTATAGAAAAGTATGAGATAACTTCAACGGAAAGTGCATTATTTTTGGCATCGCAAAGAGGTGAAATATACCATCAAGAGGCATTGACCTCTTTGCTGGAGAAAATTCCTGTTGGTGAAAATGATCTAATTTGTGCAGCGTCATATCCGCTTAACGAAGAACCAAAAACACTCTATATTCAACAAGGATTCCAAAAAAGGAAGCTACTTCATAATTGCGCAGGTAAGCATTTAGGATTTTTAACTGCTTGTCTGGCGAATGGCTATAATTTTCAACAGTATTGTCATCCAGATCATCCATTACAGCAAATGATAAAAAAATACATTGCTTATTTAAGTGACTATGATGAGGGAAAAATTCGCACAGGAATAGACGGTTGTGGCGCACCTGTTTTTGCGATTCCACTAAAAAATATGGCGATAGCCTATTTAAAGCTAGCACGGCCAGAATTGATTGATGATGATCAAGTTCGTGAGGTGGTAAAAAAGCTTACGACAGTTATGAATCAAGAAAATCAAATTATCGCAGCTGAAAATTTTATTTGTACAGCATTATTAAAAGATCCTAATATTGTAGCAAAGGGTGGAGCTCAGGGTGTATATTGTTTTGCTCTACGAAACGAAGGGGTAAGCTTTGCCCTGAAAATTATGAATGGCTCAGAAAGTCCATGGCCAAATGTAATTGCTTCTGTGTTAGAACAAATTCAGTATTCAAATGTTGAAACAATTGAGCGAATAAAAGCATTATCGCCTTCCTTTGTGCGAAATGACGCAGGGCATGAGGTAGGCGAAATCGTTTCCACAATTAAAATCGTATAGAGGTGAAGGCACTTGTATGTTTTGGCAATTGACGGTGGTGGAACGAAGACAATTGCTACCATCTCTACATTCAGTGGGCAAGTAATAGCCCTCGCAAAAACGGGTAAAAGTAACCCTACATCCATGAACATCGAGCAATTTACGCAGACGATAACAGAACTTATAAATCAATTGAAGAGTCAACAACCTCTCCATTTTCATCAACTAACAAAATGCCATGCAGGACTTTCTGGTGTGACAGAAAATAATAATGAGGACATTACACAGACATTATTAACGTCGCTTTTACCAAAGGGCTGTCAATTAACTTTATCAAATGATGGATTGAATGCACTGTATGCAGGGACATTAGGTCAACCTGGCATTGTTCAAATATCGGGTACAGGTGCGATTACATTAAGTATAGATTCAACTGGAAGAATTGAGCGGACAGCAGGATGGGGTTATATATTTGATGATGAGGGCAGTGGCTATGATATAGGTATTCGAACATTAAAGGCGATTTTTAAAGAATTTGATAAAAGAGGTCCAGAAACGATATTAACGGGCGCTGTATTAGCCTATTTTCAAGTGCAATCTGTGCCACAAATCATTGAAATTGTATATGGTGAAGGGCATCCACGAGATATAATTGCTCCGTTAAGTAAAGTAGCGATAGAGTGCACAAAACGTGGAGATATAGTAGCAAATACTATTATAGATGAAGTGTGCCATATTTTTTATCAAAGTATCGATGCTTGTTACAAAAAAAATCCATTCTTCGCTGAACGTGTAAAAGTCGTGTTAGCAGGTGGAGTTTTTAAGGAATTGCCATTATTTATTGAAAAACTAGCTGTGCTGGATAAAAAGTATAGCAATCAATATGACTTTATGGGTGCTTCCAGCTTACCGGTAGGTGGTGCCGCGTTAGCCGCATTAAAATTACCTAGTAAGGAAGCTGAAATATTTATAGATCAATATAATGAGAGTATTCATGAGTTTTTAAATGAAGATGAATCCCCCAGCAAGTAGAGAATATCCTTCTCTACTTGCATTTAGTTAATCTCCTCTTTTAAACATATACCCCTTATAGGATTTATGAATAATCATGACAATTCCCATTAGCATGAAATTTGACAATAGTGAACTACCCCCATAGCTTAAGAAAGGTAAAGTAACTCCAGTGACTGGTAAAAGTCCAAGTGTCATGCCAATATTTTGAGTAATTTGGAAGGCTAATAAGCTTGATATCCCTGCGCCCATTAATGTCATAAAAGGGTCTTTTGCTTCAACAGAAATAAGAACAATTCTGTAGATGACAAAAAACAGTAAAGCAATGACAAATGCCCCGCCAGCAAACCCTAATTCCTCGGCAATTGCAGAAAAAATAAAATCAGTATGCTTCTCTGGCACATAAACATTATTATTCAGATAGCCCTTCCCGAAAAATTCCCCCGACCCGATGGCTAAAAAGCCTTGGCGAACCTGAAACGAAGAATCTATGTAATCATAAGGCTGTAGCCACCCATAAATACGAGATACTTGATGTCCTGATAGGGCACCTAAAATTTTTTCTGTAAAAAAATCATTAAATCTGACATAAAGTACTACAACTGTACTGATTAAAACTAGAGGTATGGCCGTAAATACAATCAGTAATTTCCTATGTATGCCTGAAAAAAATAACATGGGTAGAATCATTGCCATGTATAACATAACCATGCCTGTGTCGGGTTGTTTATAAACAAGGAGCGAAGGGGGAAGGACAATAAGTCCAATTTTCACAAATAGCCATAAATCAGCTAGATAGGAAGGACGTGCATTTTTCTCTTGATGAGAGATAATGATTTTACTCACAACAATTAAAAAGGCAAATTTTAAAAACTCCGATGGCTGAAGAGAACCTAGAAAGGGTATTTGATACCAAGATTTAGCCTCGTTTATCGTCCGTGCAATACTCTCTGGTGCTACTATGAGTCCAGCAGTTAACGCTACCGCTAATCCATAAAATGGCCATCCAATCTTTTTTAATTGTTCAATATCAAGTAAAGAAATCCCAAACATGATTATAAATCCAATAAGATAAAAGATAAATTGCTTAACAATGAAGGAACTGGCATATTGTCCGAAATTGACACTGCTAGAATGGACAAAAAGGCAGCTAAAACCTCCAAGTAAAAAGAGGCTCACAACTAAACTTCCATCCAATTTCTTAAGCTGCGACAAATGTAACACCTTCTTTCTATAGTTACTACTATAAACGCTGGTAATGTGTGGAAGGTTGCAACTATTTGTATGATGTAAATAAGGGATGATGGTATGAATCAATTTGTGCTGTAAATTACCTATTTGGGGCTGGTGAATGGGCATAATTTCTTAATTCTTCGTCTAATCTTTACAAAAACATAACACTGGCTTTATATCTTCATACTATCATTATTGGTAAGAGTTGGAGGAGGAGCCAGAGAACATGCATTTTTTTCGTTTCATAAAGGTGAAGGACAAGTTACTTGTACTTATGATTGTTTGTGTATTATCGAATGTATTGCTAGGTGTATTTAGTGTGGATTATTTAAGGAAAATGTCGTGGCATGCAAGTGAGAGTTACAAACAGGGGCTTGTTCCAATTGGGTGGCTAAATGAGCTGGAAGAATCGCAACGTCAGTTAGATTTTATCGTCGATTCTGATGGCAATTATACAGGAATGTCTTCCATTTTAAAAGACGTGGATAAGCCGTTAGACCATTTAAAAAGCCAAGAAATTGATAAAAAAATGAGTCATCAAATTAATAAGTATAAGTCCTTACTAGGGAAGCAGAGAGAATTGATTGAGGGCTACCAGCAATTGACCCAAAGTGAACAAGAGAAATTTTATTCGCAGACGTTTCTACCATTAAGTCAGGAAATTCATACATTATTAGAAGAAACACAAAACTATCTTATTCAACGAGCAAAAGACCAACAACAGTCCTATCAAGAAGATGTTCAATTTGGTTATTGGTTGCTTGGTGGTGTGTGTTTAACAGTTGTGATGCTAGTTATTATTATAGGATTTATAGCAACAAAAGCGGTCAATGTCCCTACACGGCAATTAAAATCATTATTAAAACAGGCTGAACAGGGTGATTTCACTGCCAATGCAAGTTATGTGGCCCATGATGAGCTTGGTGAGGTAGTGCTATCTTACAATCAAATGGTCACAGAAGTGAAACGTTTGCTCCATACAGTTACGGACAGTGCCTACGAAGTGGAGGAAATGACCGGGAAATTGCAGGAGTCCTCGGAGGAATCTTCAACAACGACATTGAAAATAGCAAAAGATGTGCAATCTATTTCAGATTCAACGGCAGCGTCTACTGATAAATTGGCTTCCAATACATCATCTTTAGAAGAAGTTTTAAATGATGTACAAGTTATATTAGAAAAAATTCAAATTGTAGAAAACTTCGCTCATAAAACAGCTCGAGATGCGGAAAGCGGAACTGAAATTGTGCAAGCCAATTTAGCACAAATGCAGACAATTAAGCAAGCTGTAGAGAAATCCAATACAGCCATCTTTAATTTAGTCGAACGAGCATCATCAATCGATCAAATGATTGAGGTCATTGAAAAAATAACAGCACAAACAAATCTATTAGCGTTAAATGCATCGATTGAAGCGGCAAGAGCGGGCGAGCATGGCAAGGGATTTGCGGTAGTAGCGAACGAGGTACGCAAGCTTGCAGAGCAAACTGTTCATTCAACGCAAACTATTACGTCCATTGTACAAAACATTCATCTAGATTCAAGCTATGCAGTACAGATGATGGAGGGTGTGCTTATGGCAACCGAAAAAGGAGTTGCTGTAACAGGACAAACGGCCTCTAGTTTTGATCAGATTTTAGAAAAAGTACATACAATCAAGCCTTATATTATGGAAGTCTCTTCTACAGTCCAAGAAATTGCCAATCATACAAAAACGGTTAGTGAGGATGCGGTTATGCTGACATCGTTATCTGATACGAATACTGTATCGACGAAGCATGTTGCTGCTTTAACAGCCGATCAATTAACAGCACAGCAACAATTCCACAATTATATTAAAGAATTACGAAAGGTATCGAAAGTGCTACAAATAGCCGTTAAACGTTTTTCAATATAATTTAGTCCTTCATATTTTAATGGCTATAGAATCTTCTTTGCAAAGTTAGCAAAGGAGATTCTTTTTTATTTGCTCTAATAACTTGTTGGATGGGAGTTTCAATATGTGTCCTCTATGAATGTACAAATGTATTTGATATATTTTTGTAGCACAATAATTTAAAATGTTCATATACTGAGAAGTAAGGGATAGTATGTTTCTTTTATGAATATTTTTAATATAATTGTTGTATTTTCAAAACGAACACATTATAATGAATTTCATTGAAAGTGTTATTAAATCAATGTTTATTAATATATTTTTGTACTTTCTGTAAGTACAATTGTTCACATGTGGAGGTTTTGAGAAATGAAAAAAATTATGGTTACCGGAGCACTTGGTCAAATTGGTTCTGAGCTTGTAGAAAAACTTCGTAGTATTTATGGAGAGGACAATATACTTGCTACTGACATTAGAAAGCTTGACCATACTGAGGGCCCGTTTGAGATATTGGACGTTACAGATGGACAAAGAATGCATGATTTAGCAAAGGACTTTGGTGCTGATACAATGATGCATTTAGCAGCACTATTATCAGCTACAGCTGAAAGAAATCCTTTGTTGGCTTGGAATTTAAATATGGGTGGATTAATGAATGCTTTGGAAGTTTCACGAGAGTTAAATATGCAATTCTTCACACCAAGCTCAATAGGGGCATTCGGACCATCTACACCGAAGGAAGACACACCTCAGGATACATTGCAACGCCCGACAACTATGTATGGTGTTAATAAAGTGGCTGGCGAATTATTATGTGATTATTACTTCAGCCGTTTTGGAGTAGATACACGTGGTGTCCGTTTCCCAGGTTTAATTTCTTATGTAACACCTCCTGGTGGTGGTACAACTGATTATGCGGTAGAGATTTTCTACGAAGCGATTGAACAAGGTAAGTATACATCTTATATTCAAGAAGGTACGTATATGGATATGATGTACATGCCAGATGCTTTACAGGCAATTGTTGATTTAATGGAAGCCGATGGTAGTAAGCTTGTTCACCGTAATGCTTTTAATATAACAGCAATGAGTTTTGAACCATCGCAAATTGCAGCTGAAATAAAAAAACATTTACCGAACTTTACAATGAACTATCAGGTTGACCCAGTTCGTCAGGCAATAGCAGATAGCTGGCCAAACTCAATAAATATTGAAGCGGCACAAAAAGAGTGGGGCTTTAAAGCAGAGTACGATTTGTCAAAAATGACGGTAGATATGTTAGAAAAGCTAAAAATTAAACTGCATAAAAGAGCGATTTCATAATAGCGACTGAGCGGATGATGTGATAGACTTCATCCGTTTTTTTTATGAAATAAATGGGGGATATATATTCTTATTGGAATAGTTTCGTTTATACTTGTGTTTCAAGATCAGCAGACATTACATCATTAGTGTAAGTTGAAGAGCGATTTCCAGTTTAGGAAATCGCTCTTTCAGGTTTAAATTATTTATTTAACATATGAAAAACTTGCTCAACGTCCTTATCGCCACGACCTGAGATATTAATAATAATAATTTCATCAGTTGTAAGAGTAGGCGCTAGTTTTAGTGCATGGGCAACTGCATGAGAGCTTTCGAGTGCAGGAATAATACCTTCTACCTTCGAGAGCACCTGAAATGCCTCTAGGACTTCTTCATTTGTCACGGTAACATACTCTGCACGACCAATTGTTTTTAAGTGACTGTGCTCAGGTCCCGCACCTGGGTAATCTAACCCTGCGGCAATCGAGTATGTTGGTAGAGGGTTTCCCTCTGCGTCCTGTAGCACTAAGCATTTGAAGCCGTGTAGTTCTCCAGGTGTTCCTTCGTTAAGTGTAGCAGCTTGATCTGGCTCTATTCCGATAAGACGAACATTTTTATCAGCAATAAACTCTGCGAATGCCCCTATAGCATTACTTCCACCGCCAACACAGGCTAGGACAGCGGTTGGTAGTTTTCCTTCTTTCTCCAAAATTTGTTCGCGGCTTTCGCGGCTAATAACTGATTGGAAATGTTTAACCATTGAGGGGAATGGGTGCGGCCCAACAGCAGAGCCCAATAAATAAAATGTCGTTTCGTAGTTTGCCACCAAATCAGCGAATGCTTCATCAACGGCATCCTTTAAACGTCCTTGCCCCTTATCAACAGCTACTACCTTTGCTCCAAGAAGCTCCATTCGAAATACATTTAATGCCTGACGTTTAGTATCCTCTAACCCCATATAAATAGTACAATCCATCCCGAACATGGCACAGGCAGTAGCGGTTGCCACACCGTGTTGTCCTGCACCAGTTTCAGCAATAACGCGATTTGCTCCCATACGTTTTGCTAATAAAATTTGACCCAATACATTATTGATCTTATGTGAGCCCGTATGGTTAAGATCCTCACGCTTTAAATAAATTTTTGCGCCAGCCAATTGCTTTGTTAAATTTTCTGCAAAATAAAGGGGGGATTTGCGACCGACATATTCATGGAAATAATAATTCAATTCTGTATTAAAGTCTGCATCTTCTTTGAATTTTTGGAAATTTTCATCCAAAATAGTTAATACATGCTGAAGCTCCTCTGGAACGAAGCTTCCACCAAATTCTCCGAAATATCCTTTATTCTCTGCTACTGTACTCATCTTTCCTCGACTCCTCTACGCTCATTTTTTCATAAAAAAAAGCCACTCCAATCCTCTGTAAAAAGGACGAGTAACCGTGGTGCCACCTTTATTCGCAATTGATGCGCGCTTTCTAACTCCGATAACGGGGAGCAAATCGGCCTTACATTGGATTAAGGCTGCTCTGAAGTCCATTCACAAGTACGTACTACTGGTTTACACCGACCACCAGCTCTCTTTAAGTAACGATGCTTGCTACTATTCTTCTTCTTCGCATTTATTAGAAAGAATTGTAGAATGTTTTCAGAATATTGTCAAGAAAAAAAGACGAATCTTGTAAGACTCGTCTATTCAATCATCTCTTTAAAGTGAAGGCGTTTATTGAGTATATACATAATAGGTGCACCAACCGCTAAGACAACGAATTCACCTGCCGCCACCGTGAGCCAAGTCCAAAAGAATGGTAGCTCTAGGGCTAAATTCAATTCAAAGGCGATTATAAACATTGTGCATGTAAATAAAAATGTATTGATGATTAAACGTGCCCAAATATGTTTAACAAATTTACAAATCAAAATGAACAAACCCAATGTAATCATAGAATGTCCAACACCAAATACTAAGTCGTAGATACCGAGTGGTGAAAAGATATTAGAAATAAATACCCCTATTATGATACCAACGGCAAAGCGTGGATTAAAGGCCACTAAATGGTTGAAAATTTCAGATACACGGAACTGCACCTCTGTAAAACCAAATGGTGCAACAAGCATCGTCACAGCAATGTAAAGAGCTGCAATAATACCACTTGCTGCTAAAAATTTTATTTTCATATTCATTTCTCCTTAGTTTTTTTTCGTGGGATGGTTACGAACCACGTAGAGCAAGTGCAATCATATCAGTATTCATGCGGGTTTGTAAATAACTATGTGTAAATAATGTGTAAAATTATAAAGCGGCTAGAATATTGACCATATTATTTTCATCTTCTTCTCGAAGTTCTTTAATGAGGTGTGTGTAAATTCGAATTGTTGTATCTACATCTGCATGTCCAAGTCGGTCGGAAATATACTGAACTGTTTGTAAAATAAAATACTAGCGTGAGAATGGCGTAAACCATGAATTGAAATTTCTCCAATCTGTAATTCACGAAGTATTTTTTAAAATGCTTTATTAACACCTGTATTGCTGAAAACTTTGTATTTAGAAGCGGGATTATAAAACACTAACTTATGAATATTTTCAGGTGTCACTTCAAAAAAATGATTGAACAGACTCATCGTTACCTTGTCTATTTTAATTATGCGGTTTGAACTTTTCTTTTTGGTCTTTTTCTTACCCTCATCATAAGAACTTGTATATCCCCATGTTTTGTTAATGTTGATGGTGTTGTCTTTGAAATTAAAATCTTTTCTAGTAAGTGCGATTATTTCAGCAAAGCGCATCCCTGATTTCAAAGCTAATAAAATAATGTAGTATACAGGTCTATTATCTATTTTTAGTGATTCCATTAGATAACCGGACAACAACTTGCTTTCTGTATAGTTAATGTGCTTTTCATGTCTTGGGTTATCGGGCATTAAAAATACTGTCTCAGCTTGTCTTTTTACTCTTTTAAGAGTAGCCTCTGTATCCCCATTAACTAAGACGGCAGCAATTTCACCGTTCTCAACCTCTGGTTGTTCCCGTATTAAGACGTATGATCCATTCGGAATAGTAGGCTCCATGCTATCGCCTTTTGCTTGTAAATAGAATAGATTTCCACTTGGTAAGTTGTCAGGTGACTCATATCTGTAACCAGTTAAGTTTTCATCTGCCGTAATCGGGTCGCCACATGCGATTTTACCCAAAATTGGGACTTGTACAGTAGCAGGAGAAAAAGCAATTATGTTGTTAGTTGTAATTGGTGTATCCCAACCCATTAGGTGAGCAGGAGAAACATTCAATACACTCGCTAATTCAATCTAAAATTCTAATAGGTGTTCTAGAAAAGTATCCATTAGAGATTTTCGAAGAAAGACTAGAGAATGCATTACTAAAACAAGTTGAATTTTCTAATAAAGAGAAGTTACATGGAAAAATAACACAGTGGATTACACAATTAAAGGGAGAACTAATTGAATATGGAGAACTTAAGCATGATATTGAGTTTGTAAAAGAAGTATTGTTGCAAGCAGATACTTTGATCGATAAACATTCTTTTAGTAGTGCCGTAGATCGTGCTCACACAGCACTACATGGATATTTAAAAGCAATATGTGATGAACAGAATATTACCTTTGATGAACAGAATATAAAAATTCAAGATATGTGGGGAAGGTTGAAAATATCCCATCCAAAATTCAATATTAATGTAAAAGATCATCACAAACCTATTAATCAAACAGTCAACGCTATTGGCAAGTTTTTAGAGAACATGAATGATATTAGAAATAATCATGGTTTCTCTCACCCTAACGAAGATATAATAGAGGAAAATGAGGCGAGGTTTATTATTAATTTATTAAGAGTTTTATTGTTTTATATAGATAGCAAAACACATGATTCCTGAAATCCGAAAATTCCATCTTGTAGGGGTGGATTTTTTTATGTTAAAATTCATTACTCTTATACTACAAATCCATCACATTTAGGAGATTATTAGCTCAAAATTACCTTTATTTTATAAATAGTACTATTATTTAAAAAATTAGTTAATATAGTAAAATATGTTATTATTAACATTGTTAACCTAAATGAGCAAAAAATACTACTAGAAAGAGCTTATAGCGTCGACACTATACTCCCAGGGAAAAGCTCTATCCACTTGTTTGTGAATATGCTCATTTATATTTTGAAGATAATAAAGGTGGAATGATTAAATGTTAAAGAAATTTTTGGTGTTAACAATAGTTTTTACAATAGCATTTTTTAATGTATTTCAATTTAATAATGCTGTTGCAAAAGCAGAGAGTTCATTAGAGGATAGTAATATTGAGTTAAGTACACAATATTTAGATAATTATGCCGAAAATAACGCAAAATATAGTATAAATGGCAATTTAGAAACATATACACTAACTTTAAACGAAATAGTATATGAATTAACATATGATACAGAGACAGAATTATTTTCAACAAAAGCTATTGATTTAAATAGTGGTGAAGAATTAGACATTGAACAATTAAAAGAGCAACAACTACAAAACGGAGAAGTTGTGAGTAGTGACATTTCTGATAATTGGATTCAACCCAGGATTGCTCTTCCTTTAATCCCTGTTGCGGCTTGGGCATTTGACACCTTACTTGCTATGATTATTGCAGCATCATTAGTTACTGTAGTAGTAGTTGCGAAGGATCAAGTAAAACCTGAACTGATTTCGAGATTGAAAGACAAAAATCCAACAATTATTTATCGCAGTGGTAGTGGAAATGGCACAAATTTAACTCCAAGACCTCAAGATACTGGAGGGCTTTCTTATAACTTAAAAATGCCTAGTGGTTCGTTTACAGCAACTACCATAGAAGCTGTAAATAAAACAGGGTCATTAAAAGCTATTAAAGATGGTGGTAATCATGTTTCTGTAAAAACAGATAAGGCATCAGAAATGAAAGGTTGGATTGATAGTCGAGACAATGCAAATGACAAACCGCATAAATACACTAGGATTCTACAGGGAATTTCTGTGAAAGTTAAATAAGCAACATTTCTATGAAAGGTATGAATTTTTATGGAAGATAATTTAGTGATTTATTATTCCTATAATTTGAATTGGAATTTACCAAAGACAATTCAAAACGAAGCAAAAGCATTTCTTTGTCAAATTAACAATGAACAATTGCCACTTATATTTCAAAAATATTCAAAAGAATGTTGGGAGAACGCAGTCGATGTCGTCATATCTATCGGGTATCCAAATAATAAAGTGGCCTTGCCTAGTTTATATGAATTATTTAAGGATTTGAATTGGCCAGGAGCATCAAAAGCCTTAGATTATTTAAAGGGTCTAGAACGTCATGTGAATAGTATTTATATAGAAAATGCTTGTGCTAAAGCTGTTGAGGAAAATGATACGGAATGGCTTTACTTTCTGTATGAGGTAAGTGTACAACTTCACATTAATAAAGATGATTTTAAAGATAGTAAACTATATCACGGAATGAAAAATGCTTATGAAGAAGCTTAAATTGAATATTTTTATTGAAAAAGGCTGGGACAAAACTAGCTAATATTCAAGATAAAAGGGAAATCGATGCTTTTCGATTTCCTTTTTTGCTTACTTGACTAAATTCGCAAAATTGTCATAAATATTTTTTACTATTTTTTAAAAAGGAATCCAATAACGTAAATAGCGTAGTTTAGCGGTTTAAAGCGCCAAATTAAATGAAATGCTAAATTTTTTTTTGAAATATAAAAGTCAGAACATTCATAATGTTGTTGACGGAGCTCAATAATAACGATAATATAGCGATACATTCACACTTTGTTTGGATAAAGTGTGGTAGATATTCGAGAACTTAATCGGGGGGATTAATGGTGAAGAGCAATGTCAAAAAGCTTTCATTCCTACTCTTTGGATTAGTATTACTACTTGCAGCTTGTGGTAGTGGTGGGACTAGTTCAACAGAATCAAAAGGGAACGAAACGAATAACGCAAGTGACAGCGGGAACACAGATGATAAAACATATAAAATCGGAATTACGCAAATTGTAGAGCACCCTTCTTTAAATGCAGCGACGGAAGGCTTTAAAAAGGCGATTGAAGATGCAGGTTTAAAAGTTGAGTATGATCCACAAATCGCACAAGGCGATAATAGTCTTAACACAACGATTGCTAACAATCTAGTAAGTGCAAACGTAGATTTAATATTTGCTAACTCTACACCTTCTGCACAGGCCGCGGCAACAGCAACAAGTGATATTCCAATTATCTTTACTTCTGTAACAGATGCTGTAGGTGCTCAGCTCATAGAATCGATGGAGAAGCCAGGGAAAAATGTTACAGGTACTATCGATTTACATCCTGAAACGATTTCTAAAACGGTTGCATTTTTAAAAGAGCTAGGTGCTAAAAACATTGGTATGGTCTACAACGCTGGTGAGCAAAACTCTGTAGCACAGGTGAAGGAAGTAAAAAAAGTAATGGCTGAGCAAGGTCTTGAGGTTAAAGAGGCTTCAGCTGCAACTTCTGCAGAGGTAAAACAAGCAACTGAATCTTTAATCGGTAAAGTCGATGCATTCTATATTATTACGGACAATACAGTAGTCTCTGCTTTAGAGTCTGTCATCGATGTAGCAAATGCCAATAAATTGCCTTTAATAGTAGGGGAGCTTGACTCTGTGGCGCGAGGTGGTTTGGCTGCGTATGGTTTTGAATATTCTGACATTGGGTATGAGGCTGGGCAAATGGCAGTGAAAATTTTAAAAGGTGAAGCAACACCTGCTGAAACGCCAGCGCAATATCCACAAAATCTAAAGCTATTAATTAATAAAAAAGTAGCAGATGATTTAGGGATTGAAATTAAAGATTCTTGGGGTGCAGAACTTCTAGAAAAATAACTTGAAGCGGGGGAACCATCCCCGCTTTATCTTCATTTACCAGCAGTAGAATAATAAAGAGATTTAGGAGATGATTCAACGATGTTTTTAGCATTATTTGGCGCAGTGGAGCAAGGAATCATCTATGCAATTATGGCACTTGGTGTGTATTTAACATTTCGGGTGTTAGATTTTCCGGATTTAACGGTTGATGGAAGCTTTGTAACAGGGGCGGCGACAGCAGCAACGATGGTTTTGCTTGGCTACCACCCAATCTTAGCGACTTTAGTGGCAATTGTTGCTGGATTTATTGCTGGATGTATGACAGGAATCCTTCACACAAAAGGGAAGATAAACCCACTATTATCAGGGATTTTAATGATGATTGCCTTATATTCGATTAACCTACGGATCATGGGGTTAACTGCAGAAAATACGATAGGTCGTCCAAATATTCCATTACTAAACTCTGAAACGATATTTTCAAAGTTTCAAGCGTTTTGGAGTAATTTAGGGATAGATGATGCTCTCAACAGCCTATTAAAAGGTATGGGGATTCAGCAAGTACCAGGTACTTGGAGTGTACTAATTGTCATTGTAATGATTACAATTTTAATAAAATTAGTGGCAGATTGGTTCTTAAAAACAGAGGTTGGGCTTGCTATTCGGGCTACTGGTGATAATAAACGAATGATTCGCAGCTTCTCAGCCAATACAGATACACTCATTATTTTAGGGCTAGGACTTTCCAACGCACTTGTCGCATTTTCTGGAGCTTTAATCGCACAATATTCGAAGTTTGCTGATGTAAGTATGGGGATTGGTATGATTGTGATCGGGCTTGCATCTGTCATTATCGGGGAAGCTATTTTTGGTACAAAGACCATTATTCGTACCACTTTTGCAGTCATCGCTGGAGCTATTATTTATCGTATTATTTTAGCGTTAGCTTTACGTGTAGACTTCCTGGATTCAGGAGATATGAAATTAATTACAGCTATCATCGTCATTTTGGCGTTGATCTTGCCTCAATTTATTAACAAACGTAAGGAACGTAAACGTAAGGCTAAACGGGCTGCTGAACTTACGCAAATCAAACAAGTAGAGCAAGGAGGAAAAGGCCTTGCTTAAATTACACGGTATAAATAAGGTGTTCAATGAAGGGACACCGGATGAAAAGATCGCTCTAGCAGAAATTAACCTACATTTAAAGCCTGGTGATTTTGTTACTATTATTGGGAGTAATGGGGCAGGTAAATCAACGATGATGAATATGATTTCTGGCGCCCTAACACCAGATTTCGGCACGGTTTCGATTGATGGTAACAATGTTACTCATTTGCCTGAGTATAAGCGCTCGCAATTTATAGGTCGTGTTTTCCAGGATCCAATGGCGGGGACAGCACCTGCTATGACGATTGAGGAAAATTTAGCACTAGCCTATTCCCGTAATAAGAGTAGAGGATTGCGAAGAGGTGTAGACAAAAAACGTCGTGAGTTTTTTATTGAATCGTTAGAGATGCTTGGATTAAATTTAGAAAACCGACTTTCTGCAAAGGTTGGCTTACTTTCTGGAGGGGAACGTCAAGCTTTGTCTCTGTTAATGGCCACTTTTACAAAACCATCTATATTATTGTTAGATGAGCATACGGCTGCGCTTGATCCATCACGTGCTGAATTGATCACCCGTATTACAAAGTATTTAGTAGAAAAAGATCAGTTAACGACATTGATGGTTACACATAATATGCAACAAGCTTTAGATTTAGGGAATCGCCTAATTATGATGGATAAAGGTCAAATTATTTTAGAAGTTGGGGAAGATCGTAAGCATGAATTAACGATACCTGATTTAATGGCTGAATTTGAACGCATTCGTGGTGAGAAAATGAATTCGGACCGTGCTTTATTAGGATAAAGGTATATCGTTCATACATTCGTATGAGTGTCAGACTATAGGCAAACTCAATGACATTTGGGTTTGCCTATAGTTTTTTCATTTACAATGATGTGAGGGTCGAGCTGCCTCCCTTGCTCCGTTCATCTATATAAATGGTTGAGAAAGATGCTGTTGAGGTGACTCTCAAATATTTAAACATAGAAAAAGCCTCACTTGATAAAAGTGAGACTCTTTCATTTACACGAGTAGGCCAAATAGCTGAATATCATTGTTAACTTCTTTGTATTTGAAGCCAAATTCGTTCATTCTCGCTAGTAACCCCTCGTAATCTGATCGATCACCAAGCTCGATGCCGACTAGAGCAGGACCGCTTTCTTTATTGTTTTTCTTAGTATATTCAAAGGTTGTAATATCATCATTAGGTCCTAGTACGCTAGTTAGGAATTGACGAAGAGCACCTGCCCGTTGGGGGAAGCTGACGATGAAGTAGTAAAGTAAGCCTTCATGAATAAGAGACTTTTCTTTAATTTCCTGCATACGTCCAATATCGTTATTCCCACCACTGATGATAACGACAACAGACTTTCCTTTGATTTCTTCTTTATAAAAATCAAGAGCTGCAACTGACAATGCACCAGCAGGCTCAGCAATAATCGCATGTTTATTGTACAAATCTAAAATGGTTGTACATACTTTTCCCTCAGGTACAAGAATAATGTCGTCTAAATAACGGCGACAAACATCATAAGTATGATGACCGACACACTTTACGGCAGCTCCATCGACGAATTTGTCAATCCAATCAAGAGCAACTGTGCCACCTTCAGCAAAAGCAGCCTTCATACTGCCAGCACCTGCAGGCTCTACACCAATAATTTTGCTAGATGGGGAAAGGTTTTTAATATAGGCAGAAACACCAGACATTAAGCCACCACCACCGATACTGCCAAATACGTAGTCGATTGGCTCTTCCATATCATTCATGATTTCTACCGCCACAGTTCCTTGCCCAGCAATAACATCGAAATCATCAAATGGGTGAATGAAGATTTTCCCTTGTTCTTCACAGAAACTTAGTGCACTTTCAGCAGAGTCATCGAACGTGTCACCTGCTAAAATAATCTCCACATACTCACGACCAAACATACGCACTTGGTCTATTTTTTGCTTCGGTGTAGTTTGAGGCATAAAAATGCTAGCTTGGATTTTTAATTGGGCACAGGCATAAGCTACACCTTGTGCGTGGTTGCCTGCGCTGGCACAAACAACGCCAACATTGCGCGCTTCATCCTCGATTTTTTTGATTTTATAATAGGCGCCACGAAGCTTGAATGAGCGTACATGTTGTAAATCCTCACGTTTAAAATAAATATTTGCGCCATATTTTTCTGATAAATAGTCGTTTCTTTGTAGAGGTGTATGCACAACTACGTCTTTTAAAAAATGGTGTGCAATGAGGACATTCTCCACTTGCACGGTTCTAGTATCAGCAACTTCCATAGTATTCATCCTCCGTTTTACGTTTAAAACATTTATCTATGATAGCACACTTTTTGTGCTTTTTGGACTTAATTTTTAGTAAATTCTAAATTTTCCGTGTCTATTTTATAATGTAAGCGTTTTATCTTTATTTACCTTACTTTTTGTATGGAAAATGAAGCGGTAAACATAGGTAAGTCCCACTTTTATGGACCATTTCCAGGTGTAAAGGAAATCGTTTTTTTAGAGGCCTAGCCGCGATTATACGGAGGCATCATTGATCAAAAAAATACAACTTTCATATCAAAATGGGTCAAGCATATACTAGATTAGCTTAGGACAAGTGGGAGGGTAAGCAGTGGAAATCATTCAAGGAATTCTATCTACATATAGCCAATTTTTCGATTGGGCAATGTGGCAGGAAGTATTAGTGGATCCTGTATCATGGGGACTAATATTTTCATTAATTATTATAGAAGGATTGTTGTCAGCAGATAATGCACTTGTATTAGCAGTACTTGTCAAACATTTGCCAGATAAGCAACGAAAACGAGCTTTAATGTATGGGATGCTAGGAGCTTATTTTTTCAGATTTTTATTTATTGGAATAGGAGTTTATCTTGTAGAGTTTTGGTTTATTAAAGTGTTAGGTGCGTTGTATTTAGGATGGCTCTGTATCGCTCATTTCCTTCAACTTGGAAATGAGGATAGTGTGAAGGTGGTAAAAAAATCAGGATTGATGGTTCGTTTCTTTGGGACCTTTTGGGCAACGGTTATTTCCGTAGAGCTGATGGATATTGCTTTTTCCATTGATTCAATATTTGCCGCCTTTGCTATTTCAGATCAAGTATGGGTGCTTCTAATTGGAGGTATGTTAGGAATCCTAATGATGAGGACAATAGCGGGTGTATTTTTAATTATGATCGAAAAAATTCCTGAGCTAGAAGCGACTGCTTTCATCATTATTGGGGTTATAGGGTTAAAAATGTTAGTAAGTGTTGTTAATATTCATATACCTCATTATTTTTTCTTCCTGTTTTTATTGATTGCCTTTTCGATCACGTTTATCGTGCATAAACTAAATAAAGTAAAATCTACCTAATTAAAAGAGGCTCTGTTCTCCAATCATGAGAGGACAGAACCTTTTATTTATTTTACATATTTATCAGGATCAACAATGTAGAATCTTTCAACATTTAGCCAGCTTTCGCTCATCGGTTCTCCATCATCAATGCGTTTTTCTGTTTCTTGCATCATCCAACCAGTTTGTGATGCGTGTGCCTGTAATGCTTGTAATTTATCCATTCGCATTTCGCGAATATCATAGACCACATGAGGCTCACCATTTTTTTCAATAGTATCGTTTGCGAAGGCACAGCCAAATACTTGCGGACGTGCAGCCTTAGGCATACGACGTACAGCCTCAACGACAGCACGCGCGGTTGCTTCATGGTCTGGATGTACCGCAAAACCAGGTAAGAACGTAATAATTAATGAAGGCATTAGCTCTTCAATTAAACCTTCTACCAGCTTTACCATCTTCTCATCGTCTTCAAATTCGATTGTTTTATCACGAAGACCCATCATACGTAAATCTTGAATACCCATTGCTTCTGCGGCTGCAATTAATTCTTTACGACGTATTTCTGGTAATGATTCGCGTGTAGCAAACGGGGGATTACCTAAATTACGGCCCATTTCACCTAATGTTAAGCAGGCATATGTAACAGGTGTATTCATTTTTTTTGTATAGTAGGCAGTCGTGCCAGCCACTGAAAAAGCCTCATCATCTGGGTGAGGGTACACAATTAAAATATGACGTTGTGGTTGTAAATTCAAAGAGTCGTCCCCCTTAGTAAGTAAATGGCGCTTCACTTATTTCAAGTGCAATCGCCAATTTTCCAGAGTAATCTAAACCAGCCATTAATAAACGGCCTAAATCATCTAATTCATAATGAGTAATGCCTTGCGCATAAACCCAGCCATGAGGTAATTTTAACCCAACACGATGAGGTGTCTTGTCTACAACTTTAGCAAGTTCATAATTAATTTTTGCGTTGCGTATAAAGGCACCTGCATTAAAGAACTTTTCATCATAGTGTGCTGCATAAGATCCGTTTGTCGTCTCAAGATGAATATAAACGTCTTTGTTGGCGAAAGAATTTAGTAATTCTTGCAACGTCTCTACTTGTACTTCTTGCATCTTAACACTCCTCTCGATCATTTCTCCTTTAAGTATAGTAAAAAAAATTAGCAAAGGGAAATTGATTGCTTCATACGTACAAATTAATGAGTTGTAAAACTTATACCTTCACATAAGGCCACCAAGATTTTTAAGAGCTTCATTGCCACGACTACTCAAAATCTTTGTCTTCCGACAGAGGCTTATCCAGATTCATCCACTACCTTCTAGAGTAGGCAATCTTCTACTAAATCATGGAAGGGTGAATCATTAACTATTAATCTATGACGACTTTCCGAGCAATATTCTTGAAAAAATTATTGTAATGTATCAATATAAGGGGTGTGAAAATATATGTACAAAATGTGTCATTTTGTATACGGTTTCACACCTGAAAAGATATTGTAACCATAGCTTCTTCCAAAATCGTGTGTAGACAGCACTAAATGCTGAAGGATGGTAAAACTAGGTGAAAACGAATTCTATCTTGGTACAATAGATGACGTTCCTCCAGCATCTTACATCGTGCTGTGTGTAAAAGGGAGAAGAATGAAGCTCATTATCATAGTATAATAAAAAACCGCGTTTCTCTTTATGACGGAGAAGCGCGGTTTTTTATTAAGTTTATGGATAGGCTATGTATTTTTTAGTATCGATTAAGCTTTCTTTCGATTGTTTCTAAACGATTATTGACACTTTGCAATTGTTTAAACATTTGTCTCATATAAAGATTTTGATCTTCATTTTTGGTCTTTTTTTCTTGTGCTAGTTCCTCTTCCTCCTGGAGTGCCATTATTGTGGCGAGGGTGGACAATGAGTAGCCGAGTGTTAAGACAATGGAAGCTAGTACTTCTACTTTTGAAGAGGTTATTTCTCCAGCTAATAAACCTGATTCCTCAGTTAAGTCCTCTGCCTTTTGTTTTTTCATCTTTTCCCCTCCCATCTAAAGCTAATATATGGGGGATGAAGTCCTAACGTATCTTGTCCATTTTTTTATCTTTATTCAGCGGGATTTCTAGAAATTAACGCATTATTTGTATGTAATATTTAGGTATTAAACTCATTTTTTGACTCAGGATGATAGGGATAATTTTTGAGGGAGCGTGGATGTAACATGATTGAGGTGACTACGATAGTAACCTTCGTAGTATTAAATGAAAACAAGAAACCTCTGTTGATTCCCCCCTTGTGCAGGAATAGAGGAGTGGCTCTGGGCAAACTTATATTCATGACTGATCCATTGGATGATATGTAAAAGAGGGATGTCTCCATAATCTTAGAGACATCCCTTTCAATGTTAAATTTCAGTGACTGTTATTTGTGGAGCACCAAAGCGGGATTTTGCTCCATGCATGACGGGACCAACATAGTCGTTAAGAGCCCAACCATGTGCAATGGCTGCGGATACAAACTCTTTTGCTTCAATAACAGAATCCATAACAGACAATCCATTTGCGAGATTTGCAGTAATAGAAGCTGCAAAAGTGCAGCCTGCACCGTGGTTATTAGTGGAAGCAACTTTTTCGGATTCTAATAAGTAAAATGCTTCTCCATCGAAGAATAGGTCTGTTGCTTTTTCTGTAGCTAATGCTTTTCCACCTTTAATGACTACAGCCTTAGCCCCAAGCTCGTGGATTTTTCGTGCGGCTGTTTTCATCTCATCAATCGTTTTGGGCGTACCTGTCCCAGCCAATTGGCCAGCTTCAAAAAGATTAGGTGTTGTGACTGCTGCTAATGGTAGAAGATGTTGTACCATAGCATCTGTGTTGCCAGGGTTTAGGACTTCATCGTCCCCTTTACAAACCATCACAGGATCAATGACAACATTTGTCGTCCCTGATTTTGCAATAGCCTCTCCAGCAAGACGAATAATCTCTTCCGTAGATAGCATGCCTGTTTTAATAGCATCAATTCCTGTTGAAAGGGCAGTATCAATTTGTTTTTGTAGAAGTTCAGTTGGTAATGGTGTGACATTATGTGTCCAACCATTTGGGTCCATTGTTACGACAACTGTTAAAGCCACCATACCGTATGTACCGTGCTCTTGAAATGTTTTAAGATCGGCCTGCATACCTGCGCCGCCGGATGTATCAGAACCAGCAATTGTTAATGTTTTTTTTAGAGTCATGAAAAGATCTCCTTTATTGTTAAGAGTGTTAAAATTACCATTTAGTATAGTCTTATTCTGATTCTATAAAAATAGTCAGAATTTGATATTTTTATATGGTCAGTTTGTGCTGAGACTTGAATTCATGGATGATTTTTTGTACCGTTGTAAGAAAAGAAAGGGGCTTAAAGGACGATGAAACAAGTATTCCCGAATGATTGGCAAGAAATACTTGCAGCAGAGTTAGAAAAACCATACTATCACACATTACGTCAATTTATTGCTAATGAATATTCAACGCACACTATTTATCCTCCTATGCAGGATGTAATGAATGCATTTTATACAACAGCATATCAACATGTGAAGGTCATTATTTTAGGACAAGACCCATATCATGGCCCTAATCAAGCGCATGGGTTAAGCTTTTCTGTCAAGCCAGGTATTCCCCATCCACCTAGCTTACGAAATATGCTACAAGAGCTACAAGATGATCTCGGCTGTTCAATTCCTAAAGATGGAACTTTGACGAAGTGGGCAGAACAAGGTGTTATGCTTTTGAACACAGTTCTTACCGTGCGAGCTGGACAGGCAAATTCCCATAAAGATCAAGGTTGGGAGCAGTTCACTGATGCGGTTATCGATAAGCTAGCTGCAAGAGAGGAACCACTTATTTTTGTACTGTGGGGTAAGCCTGCGCAACGAAAAAAACAGTTGATACGCAAATATGACACGCCACATGTCATATTAGAAGCACCACATCCTAGCCCATTAAGTGCTTATCGAGGATTCTTTGGGAGTAAACCTTATTCAAAGATTAATCAACAATTAGTAGAATGGGGTAAACAACCAATTGATTGGTGTTTAGCATAGATTGGCACAAATCGTTTACTTTATACACTACATAAATCGTGATACAGTTAAGATAGATGAAAGAGAGGGACAACGATGAAGACGAATTGTTTTCAATGTCATTTTTTTAAAGTAACCTGGGACCCTCAGACTCCACGTGCCTGTGTCGCATATGGCTTTAAAACAAAACAAATTCCATCCGTTGTCGTGAAACAATCCTCAGGTATGGAATGTTTAAAATTTGTACCAAAAGTAGAAAGTAGGAGAATGCAATGATTCCTTATCAAGCCGTTATACAACAACTTGAAAAACAATTATCTGGTGCAAAAAATGCAGGGAATGATCAGCAGATCCGCGAAGCTCTTACAGCAATTCGAGCATTATGTGATGTGGTGTTAGATTCTCCTAGTAATACGCCATCTATCACAACACCTTCTAAGCATTTACCACAAATGCTTGTATCAGAGATGAAGCCATCTAGTTTATCTACATCCAAAATTGAAGAAGATGGAGCCAATGGTGATTCAATTTTTGATTTTTAATCAATATTAAAGGTAGGGTAACGCGCAATGAAAAAATTTATCGTGACAGGGGCTCTCCATGGCCTATTAGCAGTAGCCTTTGGTGCATTTGGTGCACACGCTTTAAAGGAAATTTTAGATGATTATAGTCAAGGTATTTGGGAGACGGCTGTTCAATATCAAATGTTCCATGCTACTGGTTTGTTAGTAATCGGACTATTAATGAGTTCTAAATTATTTGGTGAAGTGAAGCAATTGAATTTGGCAGGAATTTTCTTTAATTTTGGGATTGTCTTCTTTTCTGGTAGCTTATACGTATTAGCGATTAGTGGTATTAAAGTATTGGGCGCGATTACACCAATTGGTGGTGTACTATTTTTAATTGGATGGATACTTATTATTTTATCGGCTTTAAAACATGCTCGTTAATTTAAAATTAGGACTCTCTTACATGATTTGTAGGAGGGTTTTTTCTTTATTTTGTAAGATTACGATTTAAATCCTATTCTTTTTGTAAGAATTTATAGTACACTACTACTATTACTTGCAATATTTCGAAAATACAAAAAGAGAGGTTGTGTAGGATGGAAAAGCTATTTACTTTAATAGATGAGAATTATGAAGAGATGGTAGGGATTCGTCGTCACTTGCACGAATATCCTGAATTATCCTTTGAAGAAGTGGAGACACCAGCCTATATAGCTGCCTATCATAAAGAATTGGGTCATGAGGTTCGTGAAGGGGTAGGTGGAAGAGGTGTAGTTGCCGTGCTACGTGGTGCAAGGCCAGGAAAAACAGTGGCGTTACGGGCTGATTTTGATGCATTAGCGATCCAGGAGGAAAATGATTTACCTTATAAATCAAAGGTCGCGGGTAAAATGCATGCTTGCGGGCATGATGGTCATACAGCAACATTACTAGGATTAGCTAAGGCACTCAATAAAATGAAATCTGAAATCACAGGAAATATTATATTTATTCATCAGCACGCTGAAGAGGTGGCACCAGGTGGGGCCAAGTCGATGATAGAGGATGGGTGTTTAGATGGTGTAGATGTTATTTTTGGTACACATCTCTGGGCTCCCACTCCGATAGGGGAAATTTTAGTGAAAGACGGCGCCATTATGGCAGCTGCAGACAAAGTAGAAATTGCTATTCAAGGGAAGGGTGGCCATGGTGCCGAACCACATCACTCCATTGATGCAGTTACTCTTGCCTCGCAGTTTGTAATCAGCGCACAACAACTTATCTCAAGACGTATTGATCCATTAAAGTCAGCCGTTTTAACAATTGGTCATTTCGAGGCAATTAATCCGTTTAATGTGATTGCTGATCGTGTTAAATTGGCAGGCACAATTCGCACCTTTGAGGAAGATGTGCGCACACAGATGGAGCAGGAGCTAGAAGCCGTTCTAAACGCCACTTGTCTAGCCTTTGGAGCAAGCTATGAATACCGTTATACAAGAGGTTATCCACCTGTGTATAACCATCAGAAGGAAACGGAGTTTGTAGCACAGTTAGCGTCAACTGTCCCAGGTGTAGAGCAAGTGAAAACTTGTCCACCGTTTATGGTTGGAGAGGATTTTGCATATTATTTAGAAAAAGTACCTGGTACATTCTTCTTCACAGGTGCGAAAAGTCCAGAATGGGAAACAGCTTATCCACATCATCACGCGCGCTTTAATTTTGATGAACGTGCAATGCTAATAGCTGCTAAAACTTTAGGAAAAGCTACATTGGAATATTTAAAAGAATATTAATCTAGCGCAAGTTAAAAATCCGCATACTCTCATCGACTGTTGTCAGTGAGAGTATTGCGGATTTTTAAGATACAATATAGCGATTATGGATTTTGATTAAAATAAGCCATTTCTTCATCATATTCAGCAAAATCGAAGTAAATCATTGGGAATAAGAAGCGATGATTGGATTTAAGTTCACGAATGATAACATGATCTCGTCCAGCAGCCTCTACTACACCACGCACAGTTTTTGTGTTTTTGCCTTGTTCCACTGCATGCTCAAAAGAAAAATGGAAGGTAGCTGGTTTTCCGCGATTCAACCGTAAAATATTTTCTATATAGGACTCTTCGCGGCCTGGTGGTCGTCCGGTCGGGATTGTGACTGGAGGAGGAGTCATTTGTTGTTGCGTTGTTGGTGTCCAATAATAAGGCATCATCAATAATCAACCTACTTTCTTTTTAAATTTGAGGACAATCTTCTTCAGTTGGCGAGAAGAAGCAATGAGATTTGTATCTGCCTGTATTCCATTGGCCATACCATTGTGCAGGACAATCGCCCGCCGGCATGAAAAACCACAAGGAACGGTTAGCTGGATGAAATCTTTCGCCTTGAATCACCCTTTTGGCTAACCGGATATCTTGATCACGTGCTCGTTGATAAAAATAACTTTTTTGAGTTGCTTCAAAGCCACCTGGACGCTGATAAACCATCTGTTCAATTGTTCGAATATCACCAAAATCTAAACAATCACCCCTTACACGATTAACGCCAACATTCCCAACCATCAGCATGCCTAACTCACCTTCGCCTTCTGCCTCGGCACGCATAAGCCTTGCTAGCAGGGCTGTCTGGGCATCATTCGTCTTAATAACAGCGATTTTCATACCTCCTCGCTGTCAGTATATGCATGATGGTATTGTAGACATGTTCAATTTTGTGAAGAAAGAAATTCACACAACAAAGGTACTACGCATATAGTAATAATAACGACAAGTCCGTAAAAAATAATCTAAAAGCCATTCATATTAGATAACGTTTATGAAAAATTGGGTAAATAGAAAAAGGTATAAATAGGGGAATAGGAGATCAATAAATTGCATGTGTAGGCCGTACATGTGAGGTGATTACTTATGGAAATAGGGGTATGGTTTGGGATATTACTAAGTGCGGTGCTGGCCTTTTTACTAGGGGAGTATTATGGACAGCCGCTCCATTGGTATCTATTTATTTTAATAATAGTGATTGGTTTTTTTATTCAAACGATCATCTTAATTTTAAAAGTAAAGGACGAAAGCTCTTGAGGAAATATGAAAAAAAGTAAATTCAATGATTAAGGAAGTGTCATCGCAGAGGGATGGCACTTTTTTATTTTATAGATAATTTTGCTTAGCCAGTATAGTAACGATATTCAGAGACATACTAAGGTTGAATTTATTTTTGCTTTCATGAAGGAGCGTTACAATGCGTATTTTTAGTATGTTTGTAGCAATAATTATTAGTGCCTTTATGGCAGTCGGGATAGCAGAATACTATCATCAGCCGTATAATTGGTATTTGGTCTTTCTGATGATTCTTACCGGATTTTTTATTCATACAATCATCTTAATATTTGAAGCTGAGAATGCGGAAGAAAACGAAATTTAAAAAATGCGAGTCCTCACTAGGGACCCGCATTTTTTAATGTACGTATTAAACCGTTAAGAATGTAACTAATTTATCGTTATCAAGTAGATTTCCGACGAAGAATGCACCAAACTCACCATAGCGAGCAGATACTTCATCAAAGCGCATTTCATACACTAATTTTTTGAATTGTAAAACGTCATCAGCAAATAATGTAACGCCCCACTCGTGATCATCAAAGCCAACAGAGCCTGTAATAATTTGCTTTACTTTACCAGCATAACCGCGACCAATCATACCATGAGAACGCATTAATGATTTACGCTCATCCATTGAAAGCATGTACCAGTTATCATTCCCTTGACGGCGTTTATCCATAGGGTAGAAGCACACATATTTAGAACGAGGAAGCTCAGGGTATAGACGTGCACGTACATGTGGATTTTGGTATGGATCTTCATTTGATTCACCAGCTAAATAGTTTGAAAGCTCAACAACAGATACATAAGAGTATGTAGGAATTGTAAAATCAGCAATGGCTAATTTATTAAATTCTGCTTCAAGCTCTTGTAGCTCATCCATTGTTTCACGCAATGTCATAATCATAAAGTCAGCCTTTTGACCAACGATTGCATAGAAGGCATGAGCACCTGTTTTAGCGAGATCTGCTTCATTTAATTTCTCTAAATAAGCAAGAAATTCTTCTACTGCTGCTTGACGTTCTTCAGCAGAAACGAGCTTCCATGAAGCCCAATCAATTGAGCGAAAATCATGTAAAGCGTACCATCCATCTAACGTAATTGCTGCTTCATTCATTATTGAAAACACTCCTTTATAAGTGAATACTATTCAAAATTAGTTTATCATAGTTTGTGCAAAATCCCTAAGTTCATGAATGGTTTTCACGAATTTGACACCAACTTTAGATGATGTATGCTAAAGAGAAGAGATGGAATTAGAGGAGTACCAATATGAAAAGTATTTTACAGCAGCCAAATTGGCGTTATTATGATCAATCAATTAGCGCAAAGCAGCGATCTCCGTTAGAATCCTTTGCAACCGATGATACGTTGTGCCAGCTAGTTGGACAATTAGTATCACCACCAACTGTTCGGACATGGGTTCACGAGGCATCTGTTGTGCTTGGCATCCAAGATCATCGTTTACCATATGTACAGCAGGGAATGGATTTACTGAAATCGAGAGGTTATCAACCTATCGTTCGGAATTCAGGTGGATTAGCTGTTGTCCTTGATGAAGGGGTTCTAAACATTTCCATTGTATTATCTGAGCAAATGAATTCTTTAAGCATAAATGATGGCTATGATGTGATGGTCGACCTCGTCAAAGGTTTATTTCCAGAGGTGGCTGAGAAGATTGAAGCCTATGAAATAGTAGGCTCATATTGCCCCGGTTCGTATGATCTAAGTATTGAAGGGAAAAAGTTTGCAGGGATTTCACAAAGGCGTTTACGCCAAGGTGTAGCTGTACAAATCTATTTATGTATAGAAGGTAGCGGCTCACAGCGTGCTGCCCTTATTCGAGATTTTTACGAGGAAAGCTTACAGCAGGAAGAGACGAAATTTACTTATCCACAAATCGTTCCTGAAGTCATGGCATCATTATCGGAGCTTGTCGATCCACATTTAACAGTAGAGGCAGTCGTTATTCGTCTACAGCAATACCTTCATCACTTAGGTGGAAATGTACATCCAGAATCTTTTCATGACGAAGAATTAACATTATACGGTTTCTATTTAAAGCGTGTTTTTGAGCGTAATGCCAAAATGCTAGAACGACATGAATAGAGACTACTATGAACACACATAAAAAAAAGGCGATGCTGCTAATTAAGCGCATCGCCATTTTCAGGCTGGAAATTAGAACTACTTACTACGAGATTTCCGTTTTTCTCCATTTTAAAAACTGGTGCAACACGTTCTTCCTCTTCATCTAATGTAACAAGTCGTCTAGCACGATTCATAATTTGAACGAATTGTTCGTAATCTTTGCGGATTGCTCGGTTTTCTTCTTCGAGCTTTGTAATTGTTTTCTCTAGTTTTTTATTTTTCTCTGATGTTACATGAACAAGTTGTCTCCATTTTGAAGATTCATTGCCTACTTCACCAGAATGCTGTAAACGTAGTAAATAAGCTATAACAATATCAAGAGAAAGAGCAGATAGCGGAATTGATTTTCCTTCTGCTGCACTACTATTTACTGTAAACATACTAGAAGTGCGACGTCTTGCAGGAGCTCCTAACACTCGCATTCTTTCTTTTCTTTCTTTTTTAGCCTCTGCCAATTGTTCTTCATATTCTTTCCGAACAACAGCATTCCAACGGAAACCACAGGCTGCAGCCGTACGATTTAACGCATCACCAGCTTCTTCAAAAGCGTTTAGCTGTGTGCTTCCCTCCGTTACGTGACGAATGACCGCCTCTGCTAATAATTCATCATTTTCTTCTAACCAAGCATCTTGTCTGATTTTACTCATATTAAAAACCTCCACCTTTTTTGGAACTTATTATTTAAGACTAGCATGACCAATCTTTTAACCTTTTATTCATCCATGTGAAAGGAATTATGCTTGAATAGAAGGGGAAAAGTACGATACAATACCCGTTGTAGGTTTGTACGTATGCTGCATACTTAAATATGTGAAGGTCATACGTTCCATAGAGCGAGCGGTTTTTGTTTGAAAAATACTATATAGAAAGGGTTGTTGACAAGATGGCAAACGAGTTTAAAGTTTGCGATGAATGTCAGGCCGTTAACTTAAAAACGTTAATTCCAAAATTAAAGGAAATCGATCCTGATGCAACCATCGAAATTGGCTGTCATTCTTATTGTGGTCCAGGACGCAAAAAAACATTTACCTTCGTAAATAGCCGCCCTGTTGCTGCGTTAACAGAAGAAGAACTAATGGAAAAGGTTTTAACAAAATTAAAGAATAAGTAAAACAAAAAGCTGTCTCTACTTGGTTGGAGAAAGCTTTTTGTTCATTTATTCAATAGAAATTTAGAATAATTGTGAATATGATTGAAAAAGGTTGTTAGTATCTATAGAAAAAAGTGAATAAGTATGCTAGTCCTAGATTTATCGCATATAATAGAACTATAACAAAATGGGGGTGCTATACAAATGACATATGCAAACGCTAAATTACAAGAAGAAAAGGTATTTAAAGACCCTGTTCACCGTTATGTACATGTTCGAGACCAAGTGATATGGGATTTAGTAGGTACAAGAGAATTTCAGCGTTTACGTAGAATTCGTCAGCTTGGTACCACATTTTTAGTCTTTCATGGGGCGGAACACAGCCGCTTTAGCCATTCGCTTGGTGTTTATGAAATAGTACGCCGTATAGTGGATGATATCTTTGTTGGTCGTCCAGATTGGGATGAGGGTGAACGACTTTTAGTGCTATGTGCGGCACTCCTACATGATTTAGGACATGGGCCATTCTCACATGCATTTGAAAATGTCTTTGAGCTGGATCATGAATATTATACGAGAGAAATTTTATTGGGTGATACGGAAGTCAATGCTGTGTTGAAAAAAGTGGCAGCTGATTTTCCTGAAAAGGTATCACAAGTAATCGAAAAGACATATCCAAACAAACAAGTCATTAGCTTAATTTCAAGCCAAATTGATGCGGATCGTATGGATTATCTACAACGTGATGCTTATTTTACTGGCGTTAGTTATGGTCACTTTGATATGGAGCGGATCTTAAGAGTAATGCGTCCTCGAAAAAACCAAGTGGTCATAAAAGCTACTGGTATGCATGCAGTAGAAGATTATATTATGAGTCGCTATCAAATGTACTTACAAATTTACTTCCATCCTGTGTCACGAAGTGCAGAGGTGATTTTAAATAAAATTTTAAAACGAGTAAAACAATTGAGCTTGGAAGGCTATATATTTAAGCATGAACCTACACACTTCCTAGCATTTTTCCGTAACGCAATTACGCTCGAGGATTATCTTGCCTTAGATGAGAGTATTCTTTTTACATATTTTCAACTATGGATGCAAGAGGAAGATACTATTCTAAGTGATTTAAGTCGTCGCTTTGTTAATCGTAAGCTATTCCAATACATTGATTTAGATCCAGGAGTAGAGCTTGATAAATATCAAAAACTACAGGAACTTTTCAAAGAGGCAGACTTGAACCCAGACTATTATCTTGTTCATGATACAACGGCAGATCTGCCGTATGATTTTTACAGACCTGGTGAAGAGGAAGTGCGCGTGCCGATTTTCCTAGAAATGAAAAATGGTGAACTACGTGAGCTTTCACGTGAATCAATTATTGTTGATTCCATTTCAGGTCGGATGAAGCGTGACCATAAAATATATTTTCCTTTAGATTTTTTAGAAGATGATTCAACGCATTCAACCATTAAACAGAGAATATTAACTTTGTTGAGAAGAGACAGTAAATAAAATATGAAATAGAAAGCAGTAAACACGTTCAAAGGAGCGATGTTTACTGTTTTTTTTGTATGTTTAGATGATTGTTTAGAATCTGTTCAGTGCTTGTAGTTATAATGTATCAAAAATGATGAAAGGTGGTGATGTATGTTGTTTTATACGTCGCAAAAGTAATGCAACTAAAATGAAATACAGGAAAGTCTATAATTTGTTAATTCCTATGTCCTATGTTAGGATACAATTTGGCTTTTATTCACAAGAATGACAAGTTAATTTCAGGGAGGAGAGACACCATTGTTTGTGGCAGGCTTTAACTGAAAATGAAAGAAAGCTATCGTCGTAGTAAACAATCAAGCTCTCTATCTATTAGAAAAGAGGAGTGTCATGAGAAAAAAATTGAACATTGCTATGCTGACCATGTTGTTAGTGTTCCAAACACTACTCAGCCCACTGTCAGTATTTGCATCTGAAGACCTTTCGACACCACCAGTCGTGAATGACAATGGTTCGGATGATGAAATGGAAAAAAATCCATCTACACCAGTGAGCGATGACACAGATTTTTCAGAAGATAACATAGGTGAAGAAGAGCTTTCTACAACACCGCAAGAAAATGAAAACAAGGAGCAAGATGCTGAGGGCCAAGCTCCTGAAGAAGAAAAAGTGGTTGATGAACCCGCTAAAACATTGCCAGTGGATAATTCACCATTGGTTCCTCAAGAAATTCCAGCTTCACTATTATCATTTGTAATGAAAATAGGTGAAAAAACAGTTGGAGCAGGTGAATTTGGTACAGAGTTAGATCCAAATACAACAGCTAATTTCACGGTTAAATTTTCCGTGCCAATGCAAGATAGTCAAGCAGAAGCTTGGGGAGACGGGAGTTGGTTTGAATTCCAATTGCCGCAGTCGTTAATTGATTTTGACGGGGCATTCGCCGGTAGCAAAACAGTAAACGGTATCACATATAATTATGTAACTACGGATAATAAAGTTCGTGTAGAGTTAAGTGGTATGGAGCCCGGCTCAGGAAGCTCTCAACCAGAGGATTTAACCATTACATTCAATTCTGGTTTTAATAACCTTTCTGACGACATTGAGCAGGATCTGGAAATTCCTGCAGCCACAGGCGGTAGTGAGATAATTAAAGTTAAATTTACTTTTTTACCTTCAACGAGCAACAAAAAGGTAAGTAAGGAGAAACTAGGGACTCCTACACCTGCAGCAAATGGTAACCATGAAATGGAATGGCAGGTATGGGTTAATGAAGCAGGTAAATTATTAAGTAATCCAACTTTAACAGACGAGCCAACATCACATGAAATTATGGCTAATTCCGTAAATGTTTATCAATATGAGGTCGGTCTTAATGGTGTGAGAACAAGTACAGAAAACATTGTTCTGACAAATGGTAGTTGGAGCGATATTGAAAGTACGCTGACTGGTAAGTATGCCTATAAAATTACGTATAAAACGTCTGTAACATTAGAGGCGGATAAACGTGATGGTGTAGTTAACTTTAATAACAAGGTACTATTTACTAATGATGGACAAATAGAATCTTCTAATACGGCAACGCACACCATTACGTATGGAAAAGCGCTAGATAAAAAGTTAGATAAAAATACAAACTACGAAACAAAGTGGCATATTGATTACAATCATAATTTGTTAAGTATCGATCAAACTGATGCATATGTTATAGATACAATTAAAGGTCCTCACGAAATCGATGCATCAAGCATTAAGGTTTATAAAATGAATGATGCAGCTGGCAATGTGGCGACAACAGTTTCGGAAGCTAATAGAGTAACAAATGGATTTACTATTAATCCTACAACTGGAAATGCTAAAAGCTTTACATTAACCTTTGATAACGATATTTCAGATGCCTATACAATTGTGTATGATGCGAAATATAGTAAACAGGATTTTTATGAACATGAAGCAGGGCCGTTTAATAATAGTGTGACAAGCGGTTCAGGTAAAGAGAAGAATATAAACTATGTACTTACTGAAAACCTATTACAAAAATCATATACAGTTGATTTTGATAAAAAAGTAATTACATGGACAATCAACATTGTATCTGATAATCCAACTAAACCAATTAACAACCTAACACTAACAGATACATTTACAGCCGGTGCTGCAGATGGGGTGCATGAGTTAATAGATAACACTGTAAAGCTTAATGGTATAGCAACTTCTTATACTCTAATTGCCGGAGATAAGAAAAAAGGCTTTACAATTTCAGGTATTAACGTACCAGCAGGTAGTACATCAACTATCACTTATCAAACGAGCTTCGCAATTGGTGATGAGGGTACTGTACAAAAGCAAGGGTATGGAAATACAGCTGCTACAGAGTGGACAAGTGGCGGTAAATTATATGAAAAATCAGCTTCTGCGAGCTATATTCCACAATCAACTACTGTTAATAATGGCAGTAAATCGGGAACGTTCAACTACTCCACGCAGCAATTTACATGGGATGTAAAAGTGAATATCAATAAAAAGGATATTAATGGAGCTATTTTAATTGATACAGTTGGTGTGGGACATAAGTATTTACCGGGAACAATTGAAGTGTTACCTTTAACTAATTTAGGTGGTAGTGATACAGGCGGAACTATTGGTACTACACCGATTGACTCGAATAATTACACAATTTCAGCGGAAACAGATAAAGGCTTTACATTAACATTCAGTGATTCCTTATCAGGAGACATAAACTACCAAGCATATGTTGTTCGTTATAACACAATGGATGACGATCATATTTTAGGTATTGGTTCTGATACGTCTACTGATAGAGGGAATGTATATACGAATGATGCCACATTTAAAACAAAAGGTACGCAAGAATTTACGCTGGAATCAACGCCAGTAAAAATTGATGAGAATGTAGCGAACAATTTAGTGACAAAAAATAAACCACAACAAAACGCGAGTAAAGAAACAATTACTTGGACATTGGATGTGAATAAATCTCATTCTGATTTAGGTCAAAATGTCATCTTAACAGATTTACCAGGTAATAATTTAATGTTATTGGAAAGTAGTATTCTATTAGCACCATACACAGTATCTAAAACAGGTATTCAAAATGGATCTACCTGGAAAACACCTCTGCAATTAGGGGTAACTGTCAAGTTTGATACTCAAGGTGGCTTTAGCCTCGAATTCCCTGATTTAAATCGAAAAGGGTATCAAGTACAGTATAAAACAATAGGCTTTGGCCAAATCGGTGATGCATTAGAAAATACAGCAACATTGCATTATACGGGGCAAACAAAGGCTAATCAAAAAACTGAGAGTGACTATAAGGGTAAATTTAGCTTTAGTAGCTCTGAATCAGATTTTTCGTCAACACGAGGCAGTGCCAAATTCAAAAAAATTGGCATCGATTCAGCTACAGGTCAATTTAAAGAAAATTTAGCTGGTGTTGAATTCCAACTAATTAAAAAAACTGCAAAACCAAATGAATATATCATACAAACAGCTACTACAGATGCAAATGGTGAATTCACATTTGAAAATGTGCCGTACAATGACTATCTCATCCGTGAAGTAGCACCACCAACTGGTTATACTAAAATGTCTGATTTTAAATTTAAGTTAGATGAAAACACGACACTAAATAAGCAGCCAGACTTAATAACAAAACTTGTCAATACGACACCAATAGTTGGTGGTAGTTGTACACAATTCGAATTAGCGATTAAGGATATTGATGGTCATTCCATTACTACAGGTACAGTTACATTAAAGGATCCCAATGGTACAGAAACAGCACCATACAAAGTAACAAATGGCAATGTGACATTACCTAATTATTTTACTGCTGGTGAGTATACAGTAACTCATTCAGTTGAAGGTGAATTAGGAAAGGTAACAGTGAAATATGATGGTGGATGTAAAGCTGTAGTTCAACCAGTGCCAAAATGTGAAAACTACACAATTGTAGTGAAAGATGGTCAAGGTAATATTCGTACAAATATTTTAGAATTAACATTAAAACAAGGGACTACAGTAGTGACAAAGGTATCTCCTGACGCAGTAGGTAAGTTTATTGTTCATTCAAATGATCCTATTACTGGTGTAAAACCAGGTGAATACACAATATACGAGGGTAACCAATTTTTGGGTACAGTTACACTGACATACAAGAAAAACTGTGGTTATGAATTTACAATTATACAAGCACCAAAATGTGAAACGTTCGAACTAACGGTCAAAGATGTTGATGGAGAATTAATAGAAGATAAAACGAAAGTAACGATTAAAGATTTAGATGGCAAAACGGTAGCTACTGAAGAAACAAAAGACGGTAAAGTAGAATTAAAAGATTTAGAGCCAGGTGTTTATAGTGTATTTGATAAGGATGGTAATAAAATTGGGGAATTCTCCAGCAATATTAATTGCCAAGCAGAAGTTCAACAAACACCAGCCTGCGAGCGCTTTACTGTAGAGTTAAAGGATGAAAATAATGTCCTAATTAAGGCGGGGAAAGACGTTGTTATTAAAGATAAACAAGGTAACGTTATTTCAACAGTTCTAGAAGCGGATGGTAGTATGACATTTGTTTCTAAAGATGTACCCGCAGGTAAGTATGACGTTTATGACAATAAAGTTTATTTAGGAGAAATTGTAGTTTCTTACAAACAAATTTGTAAAGTAGACTTATCAATTGCCCCTGCGTGTCCAAACTTTACATTAACGATTAACAATATGTATGGTCAGCCTCGTGAAGGTGTCAAAGTAACATTCACAGATGAAGCTGGTGTAGTAATAGAAGAGAATGGTTCAACAGAATTTACAACAAATAATATAGGTCAAATTACTATAAGTAATTCATTAATTAGGCCTGGTAAATATATTGTCAAAGAGAATGGTATTACAATCCTTGGTACAGTAACAGTAGGTAATACGTGTGAGGCTAAAATTCAGCCTACACCACCTGTAACAAATCCAACTGATCCTGATAATCCCACATCAGAGCCAGGGCAGCCGGTTGATCCAAACAAACCAAATCCAGATCCAGAGAAGCCGATTGATCCAAACAAACCAAATCCGGATCCAGAGAAGCCAGTTGATCCAAACAAACCAAATCCGGATCCTGGGAAACCAGTTGGTCCTAATAAACCAAATCCAGATCCAAACAAACCAGTTGAACCAAATAAACCAAAACCAGATACTAACAAACCTACAACTCCTGGTAATGGTGGCACATCAGTACAAAATGTTATTGATCAAGGGAAACAATTACCACCGTATAATCCATCAAACGTAACTAAAGATACGTTGGATGCTTATAAAGATTTCCTGAAAAAATATAGTAAACTATCAAAAGATGAGCAGACTGAGGTGGCTCAAGCTATTGATATTAATAAAATCAAAGCGGATGCAGAGCGCTTAGAAGCACAGCTAAGAGCACAAGGTAAATTACCACAAACAGATGGAGCCAATCAAACAGCTCTTGTATTTGTTGGCTTACTTCTTGTAGCTGGGTCAATATGGTTCATGCGTCGCCGTACAACAGAGATATAATCAAAAAAGCGCCATCTTTTAGGGATGGCGCTTTTTGTGTGATTTAAAAGGTTCCTTTGGCATTTTCTAAAGAATAGCTTTGCACAAAATCTGCTTGTAAGGCGAGTCGTTTGGAGCCTTTTTCCGCGCAGGTAATTAAGGTTAACGTCGTCTGATTGGGGATATCATCCACGATGTAAACATCTGTTGCTGCAATGATTTTTTTAGTCGCTAATTGATACTCGTACACATTACTCATGTCTGTGACATAAATAATATCGCCAATTTGTGCTTGATAGAGGGGACTGAATAAAATATCTTTCTCTTCAAAATAATGACCTGCCAAAGCATAGTTTCCTTGACCGAGCTGCTGATTAGGCTTCATCGTACCCGCTCCAATAGCAAGAACAGCATTACCTACTCCCTTTAAAATAGGAAGCTGCATATGGACACTAGGCACGGCAATACTGCCGATAACAGGCATTTTGCTAGCCTTTATTTGCGCTTGGAGAACCTCGGCGATGGACAGTGATTGCACGGCTTCGAACTCAAAATCCGCATCTAGTTGGTTGTTCCTTTTAATATCGTCAGTGCTGTACTCTACTGCGTTGAATTGGTCACTCATACGTGCAATCAACACGTTTTGAATAGGTGTGATAAATATTAGTAACAAGCCGATGATAAGCACACATAGAAGTAAGGCCAGTTTAAGTTTATTCCTTTTCATTAATCTTTGATCACATCCTAGCGATAGTAACGAAATACTGAAACGTTTAAAAATGGGTAGAGCGTTAGGCGGCTCTACCCAAGTTCAATTTATTTATCACTCAAACGAACGCCAGCAACGCCGTAATGGTTTTTAGACATTTCTTCAATAAAAACTGTTACATTTTCTGCAGGTGCATTCACTGTGCGTGAAACGGCTTCTGTTACTTCTTTTACAAGGGCGCGTTTTTGTTCCTCTGTACGACCTTCAAGCATTTTAACTGTTACGTATGGCATAATATTGCCTCCTTTATAGAATAATGTTGTATAGTTAGTTTATAAGAAAGTAGTATAAACTTCTTACTTGCGTTGAGGCATACGTGCCATGATAATTGTGGCAATATGCTTCCTTTTATAATAGCAGAATGGAGGGTATTTAAGTATGGCAAATGAAGAAAAACCAAAACAAAAAATGGGCTTTACGATTATAAAAAATGATCCAACTGATGGACATAAGGGTTTTGGGATTGGCTCGCTTTCGTTAGAAAATGTATCGCCAGTCATTTTAGATGTGGAAGAGGGAACAGCATCTGTTGAGATTGGTGCTATGCATGCACGTAGCGATGTGGAACGCGGAATTAAATTTACAACGAATCGTGCTGATTCAGAGGGTGGAAAGCCATATTGGCTAGTATGGGTGACAATCGATCATAAAGAGGATGGACCTTACTATGCGGGAATAACAGCTTGTGAAATGGTAGTGAACCGTGAAAAACGCCGTGGCTATAAAATTTTGGCTGATCATGTGAATAAAATGGATAAATCCATGAAACGTCATATTATCGTAGAGCATATGGATACGCCGTCTAAAAAAGTGTTAGCTGCTTTCCTAGAACAACTTAATCCAGACCTGTGGGAGCGAAGTAGCGAGCAATTGCGTCAAGACTTATTTGTCGAATAGACCTTTAATGATTGAACAAACTGTGACATTTTGCAATCGTTTTCGATATTAGGTTGAAAGTGAGTTTGAAACAAAGTAAACTTGAGGCAGAGCTTACATTTTAGTAAGCTAGGACACTTGGTTTCGCGAAAGTTATGAGCGCTATGCGGCATTTGAACAACCCAAGCCAAATGCCCCATGATGCTCATACTTCGCTAACCATAAAAAGAAAAGCTTTCTGTTCCCACGGACACGTCTCCGGGGAAGAGAAAGCTTTTCTTATTTTTCGTATATCTATCTGTTACTTTGTCGAGAGCCTTCATAACTTAAAACGTATTAGGCTTAAAAAGGTTTCCGGATGATTGTTTGTTTATTTTTTAGTCTTTAAATATGGAGAACGGTAGCATATTCCAAAATTCTCCCCATGTATTACTGTCAAGAATGTCAAAGTTTGTACATTTCTCAGTTGGTACATCCTTAGATTCCATATAGACAAGTCGTTGTTTTGGACAAGCGTCAGTCGCTAATTTACCTGTTTCGATATCGATAACAACACCTTCAACAGCTTTTGGCTTTTTGAAATCTTCATTTTTTGTCCCTTTATTAACAGTCTCCATAAAGTCTATCCATATTTGCTTTGTCGCTGCAGTATCTTCTTTTGTCGTTAGGTTTTTCCCTTGGTCATAGCCGTTCCAGACACCAGCAGTTAGACTTGGTGTAAAACCGATAAGCCACTGGTCACTATTGGTAGACCCTGATTTTGCTGCATAAGTATGGGTCATGCGTGAGCGAATGCTTATTCCAGTTGCAGGTGAATAATCGCTGAAAACTGGGTCAAAAATACCTGTCATCATTTCTGTTAAGATAAATGCATTCTCTTTGGAAATAGCTGTCTCCGTTTTTTTCGTCACACCTTTGTTTTCATAAATGACGTCTCCATTAGCATTTTTTATGGATACAATTGCCGTCGGAGTCGTTTGCTGCCCTTGTGATGCTAAAACATTATAAGCATTTGTCATTTCATAAAGCGTAGTTTCGATCGTGCCAAGTGCAATTGATAAATTATCCTTTGCACCAATGCCTACATTAAAACGGTTCGCCATATCGTGAAATTCCTTGAAGCCAATGTCTTCTAAAGTCTTTACAGCATAAATATTATCCGAGATAGCAATAGCTTGCGCCATAGTCATATCGTGATCAGCAAACTGCCCATTTACATTTTTAGGGGCATACGTCCCTCGTCCATTATCATAGGTAAAAGTTGTTTCACCTACATCTAAAAAAGTAAGCGGAGTGTACCCATTTTCTAAAGCCGCCGCATATAAAATAGGCTTGATGGTAGACCCTGGCTGACGTTTTGCCTGTGTCACACGGTTAAATGAACTTACTGCATAGTCACGACCACCTACTAATGCTGTTACAGCACCTGTTTTAGATTCCATACTAACAAAGGCTGTTTGAAGATCATCAGCAGGCATGTTTTTTGCCACTGCTTCCTCGGCTGCTTTTTGATGTTCAAGATTCAAGGTCGTTTGAATCGTCCAGCCACCCTCACTAATATCCAAATTTTTTGATTTTAAAATTTCACTCGCTTCTTGCCAAGCAACATCTAGGAAATAAGGGGCAACAGATTTGGTTGCTACCCAACTGTCATTTTTCAATACAAGTTGTTCATTTTCTGCACGTGTTTTTTCTTCTTGTGAAATAGCTCCTTGATCTGCCATAAGCTTTAAAATAACATGTTGGCGATTTGTAGCTTTGTCCAAATTAGCAATTGGCGAATAGATACTTGGACCCTTTGGTACACCGGTTAACATGGCTGCCTCTGCTAGCGTTAAATCACGAGCAGACTTGCCAAAGTAAAATCGACTGGCCGCTTCAACCCCGTACATGCCATGACCGTAATAAACCGTATTTAAATAACCTTCTAATATTTCATCCTTATCATAAAAAACTTCTAATCTATAAGCATACAGAGCTTCATTTAATTTACGTGTCCAAGATTTCTCATGAGAAAGATAAAGGTTACGAGCATATTGCTGGGTAATTGTACTAGCTCCTTGTACCTTTCCTCCAGCTTTAATATCCACTAAAATCGCACCAGCAATACGTGAATAGTCAAAGCCACCATGTTTATAAAAATCTTTATCTTCAACAGCTACTACTGCTTCTTTTAAAAAAGGTGACATCTCATCGAGACCAACCCAATAACGTCTCTGATTTGTAAAGTGGTCTCCAATTTGGTTCTCATTTTCATCTAAGAAAATTGAGGCTTTCGGTACGGTTAAAGGCGGTGCACCAGCCACTTGAACATAGATGCGTAGTGCTACAAATGCTACGACAATTGCAGTTGCAAAGGCGACAAAATAAGTAAGTGATTTCCGTGTGCGCTTTACACGCTTTTGCTTTCGATGATAGCTTTTTCGTTTCATCCGACTTTCACCTCGTTTTCTCACAACTTCGAACTTAACGTTAGTATGTGTTCGAACATTCATCTTTAATCGAAATTCTACCTAAAAACTATTGCACTTTATTCAAAAACATCTATACTTTTTTTGTACTACTTGAAACGCTGGCATTCGACAAGAAAATCATACTTTGTAGATTTTAATCGAAATTTGCTAGAGGTTCCAATAATGTATACGAGGATAAAAGGATACAGGTTTCATTACAATCCTGTAAGCCATCATAGTCGGACTTTAAGATAAGTTGTTTTTCAAAATAATATTTTATTTATAACGGAGGTCTAGCAATGAGATTTGATGAAGCGTATTCAGGAAATGTATTTATAAAAAGTCATCCTACATATGAGGATGCTCAGGCAGTTATTTATGGTATGCCGATGGATTGGACAGTTAGTTACCGTCCAGGTTCACGATTCGGCCCACAACGTATCCGTGAGGTATCTATCGGTCTTGAAGAGTACAGCCCATATTTAGATCGTGAGCTTGAGGAAGTAAAGTATTTTGATGCAGGTGACATTCCACTACCATTTGGGAATGCACAACGTTCATTAGATGAAATTGAAAAATTTATTGAAAAATTACTAGCTGATGGCAAAATCCCTGTTGGTATGGGAGGAGAACATTTAGTGTCTTGGCCTGTCATGAAAGCAGTATCTGCTAAATATGATGACCTAGCTATCATACACTTTGATGCTCACACAGATTTACGAGTAGAGTATGAGGGAGAGCCACTATCACACTCAACACCAATTCGTAAAATTGCCGAACATATCGGACCTAAAAATGTATATTCATTTGGTATTCGTTCAGGAATGAAAGAGGAATTTGAATGGGCGAAGGAAAACGGTATGCATATTTCTAAATTTGAAGTACTAGAGCCGTTAAAGGAAGTTCTTCCAACGCTGGAGGGGCGTAATGTTTACGTAACGATCGATATTGACGTGTTAGATCCAGCTCATGCACCGGGAACTGGCACAGTTGATTGCGGTGGTATTACTGCGAAAGAATTACTAGCTTCCATTCATGCCATTGCAGCAAGCGGCGTAAATGTTGTAGGCTTTGATCTAGTGGAAGTAGCACCTATTTATGACACATCTGAAATGACAGCTAACACAGCTTCTAAGTTATTGCGTGAAATGATTTTAGGCTGGGTAAAATAATTATGATTAGATGGGGGTAGCTATGGCTAGCCCCATTTTTTTTAGTCGTTTCAAAAAAGTAAAGGTATTATTTGACTCAATATTCACAATACGAATATAATTTTTTGTATATAAAAAGGGAAGGAGGGGTATTGTGATTTGGTCTCTTCTCATGAATGATATATTTATTTTTATGAGTACAATGGAATATTTTTGGCTATTGGCTTCGTTCGTTTTAACAGTTCTCTGTGTTAATTTACAGCTATATTTCGCCAATAAATTCATGGTTCAAGACATACAAGATGAAGAAATTGAAGTAGATTATGACATCACTAATACTTGGACTCCACCTTTGCTAACGTGGTTCGTTCTCTGTATAAGAACGTCAGAAAACAATGAGGAAGAAAGTGTGTCTCCTAGTTTGATGTAAACTTTAAAACTAGGAGGAGAATCATTGTTTACTTTTTTAACGCAACCTATTATTTATTTCATTCATTTTATCCATTCTTTTACAGGAAGCTATGCAATAGGTGTTATTAGTATCACGATTGCAGTGAGAGCAATACTTATGCCGCTTTTTATTAAATCGGCCAAGCACCAAAAACATTCAAAAGATTTAATGACATCCATTAAACCTGAACTAGATGAGCTTACTGCTAAATTGAAGAATAGTCATGATGAATCTGAAAAAATAATGGTTCAACAAAAAATACAAGAATTAACTTCAGATTCATTGAAAAGCTCATTATTAGGTTGTTTACCAATCATCATTCAATTGCCTGTGTTATTTTCACTGTACTATGCGATTAAGCTAGATACAGTGATTGCCAGTGAAAATTTCCTTTGGATGAATTTGGGCACAGTGGATATCGGGATTTCAATAATAGCTTGTGTCATCTACTTCATGCAAAGTTGGCTCTCGTTAGATAAAAATCAACCAATAAATATGAAGATTATGATGTTCATTAATCCCATCATGATCCTTATTTTTAGTTTGTTTAATCCAGCGATTATTCCAATATATTGGACAGTAAGTGCTTTATTATTAACGGTTCAGCAATTAATTATTAAAAAATGGTATAGATAAATTGCATAAATCCTCTCTTCATTAGAAGGGAGGATTTTTTTATTGCTCAATTATCCGTAGTAGTTGCGCTCTAGTTGACTTCTATCTTGAAAAAACAATGGCATTCATCCTATAATAAAAAGGTTATAGTAAAAGACTAAAAAGGGAGCGTCCGTTATGGCGAACGAAGTAAGATCGCAAGTAAACATTACGCTCATTTCTACGATTCGCCCAAGTGATGGAGAATCCGAAAGTTATGAAATGCGGCTCAAAGGGCAGCTACTTGAAAAAGCAGGAAGCTTGTATTTGAAATATGATGAGGTGCAGGAGGATAAAACCATCCGCACGACTATGAAGTTAGGCCATGAGAAGGCGCTTATTATGCGTGCTGGTGCTGTCAGTATGCGGTTACCACTGAACATAATTGAACAGCAAAAAGGGCATTATGAAGGTGAGTTTGGCTCCATGCCACTCGTTATCGACACGAAGAAAATGTCATTTACGAACAGGGCAGTAAGCGGAGATTTCCATGTACAGTACGATTTACTAATGGGTGGGCAATCTGTTGGCAATTATACATTAGATATTACATTTACGGAGGTACAATGATGAACGCAGTAGAACAAGTACAACAGGCTATAAAAGCAGCGTTGGCTCAAGCCGTGAAAAAAGCAGGCTTAGTGGAGGCTGACACAGAATTAACAATTCACTTGGAAACACCAAAGGACAAAGCAAATGGTGACTATGCAACAAACATTGCTATGCAATTAACAAAGTTAGCGAAGAAGCCACCTCGTGCAATTGCGGAAGCTATTTTAGAAAATCTGGATACTGAAGGAACAGATATTGAGAAAATTGATATTGCTGGTCCTGGTTTCATGAATATCACAGTGCGTAAAGATTTCCTAACAGGGGTAGTTACACAGGTTATCGAGCAAGGCGCAGACTATGGTCGTTCAAATGCAGGCGCAGGGGAGAAGGTTCAAATAGAGTTCGTTTCGGCTAACCCTACAGGAGATCTTCATTTAGGACATGCGCGTGGGGCATCTGTTGGAGATTCATTATGTAATGTATTAGATATGGCTGGCTACAGTGTCTCTCGTGAGTACTATATTAATGATGCAGGGAACCAAATTAATAACCTTGCAAACTCATTAGAAGCACGTTATAAGCAGGCATTAGGATTGGATGCCGAAATGCCAGAAGACGGCTACCACGGCCCAGATATTATTGAAATTGCTGGCAAGCTAGCAATAGAGCATGGTGATGCAATCCTAACTAAATCAGATGAAGAGCGTTTTGCATTCTTCCGTCAGCATGGTTTAGCGTTAGAATTAGATAAATTAAAAACAGACCTAGCAAACTTCCGTGTAAACTTTGATGTTTGGTATTCTGAAACGTCTCTATATGAAAACGGAAAAATTGAAGTGGCATTAGATAAATTAAAAGCAAATGGTCATGTGTTTGAAGAGGATGGTGCTACTTGGTTCCGCTCAACAACTTTTGGTGATGATAAAGACCGTGTATTAATTAAAAACGATGGTTCGTTCACATATTTAACGCCAGATATCGCCTATCATGAGGATAAAATTGTCCGTGGCTTTGATAAATTAATCAATATTTGGGGAGCAGACCATCACGGCTATATTCCACGTATGAAGGCTGCCATTCAAGCATTAGGCTATGATCGTGATACATTAGAAGTAGAAGTAATTCAAATGGTTCAGCTTTATAAAAACGGTGAAAAATTCAAAATGTCTAAACGTACAGGCAATGCGGTAACAATGCGCGAGCTTGTGGAAGAAGTTGGTTTAGATGCAGTTCGCTACTTCTTCGTAAAAACAGCAGGCGATTCTCATATGGATTTTGACCTTGACCTTGCCGTATCGCAATCTAATGAAAACCCAGTGTATTATGCACAATATGCACATGCACGTATTTCATCAATTTTACGCTCTGCCAATGAACAAGGTTTTGCTGCTACAAGTGAAAACCTAAACCTATTAACAGCTGAAAAGGAAATTGATTTATTGAAAAAAATAGGCGATTTCCCACAAGTGGTAGCTGACGCGGCTAAACATCGTACACCACACCGTATCGCAAATTATATTCAAGAAACAGCGGCTGCTTTCCATAGTTTCTATAATGCAGAAAAAGTATTAGATGCTTCAAACAAAGAGCTAACAGAAGCTCGCTTAGCATTAATTACTGCAGTTCGTACAACAATTGCTAATGCGCTTCGTTTAATCGGCGTGTCAGCACCAGAAAAAATGTAATAGTCTATCTTAGCCCCTAACAGGAAAAGTGTTAGGGGTTTTTTTATGGATAGAAAGCAAGTTAACACATTAAATTATGGTAGTTAGTGATACGAGAGTAATGGCTAATCATTAAAATTTCTGCTTCGAACTATATTTTTCTGTTAATTTCGAAAATTTTGTTGAAGTTTACGTTAACGTCAATGGTATACTGTTGCCAATCAGGAGGGGGAGACGATTATGAAGACGATTCAAGAGGTGGCTAAGGAGTTCGATGTGTCCACACGTACAATTCGTTATTATGAGGAGCTTGGGCTTCTTTGTCCTCAACGTTCATCTACGAATCAACGAACCTTTTCGAAAAAAGAATCTGCGAAGCTCAAGCTTATTTTCAGAGGAAAGCGTTACGGCTTTTCACTGGAGGAGATCAAGGAAATGGTGTTACTTTTTGATTTTGATCGCTCAGGAATTCAGCAATTGGAGCGAACCGTTGAATACGGAGAGCAAAAGATACAGGAGATTGATAGGAAAATAGCTGAGCTTACGCAAATGAGAAATGAATTACAACAAATGCATGGCATGTTTAATGAGAAATTAACGACTTTAAGGGGAGAGATGCACGATGAATAGTTCCGATTTATTAGCACGTAATGCCCGTAAGTATCCAACAAAGGAAGCCGTTATTTGTCATGGTAGAAGAGTGACCTATCATGATTTAGATGAGCAAGTGACCCGTTTTAGTCATGCATTATTAGAACAGGGTGTAAGGCAGGGAGATAAAGTTCTGATTTTTATGCCTAACGTTGTAGAGTTTGTCGTGAGCTATTTTGCTATTCAGCGAATGGGTGCTATTGTCGTCCCAGTCAATGCTAAGTTTACATTACAAGAAGTAGAGTATGTGGCACAGCATGCTGAGGCAAAGGTGATTATTGCACATGAAGCCATTTTTGCGGCAGTCCAGCATATTGCCGTAATCCCGTTAAAAATTAAAACAGGCCAACAAGTAGCAGGCTGGCTTCATTATGAAACAATGATTCAAAGTGCCAGTTCCCAAACGATTGAATGTCAGTTAAACGAAGATGATGCTTCGACCATTTTGTACACATCAGGTACGACTGGGAAACCAAAGGGCGTATTGTTTAGCTATCGTAATATTTTAACGGTTGCACAAATGATTGCAGTTGAAATGGAGGTCAAGCCTGAAAGCCGTATATTGCTAATGATGCCATTAACTCATTCGGCTCCATTGCATTTATTTTTAATGGCAGGTGTATTTGTAGGCTCTACAAATGTGTTAACGCCAACTTTTACACCAGATTTATTAATGGATTCCATTGAACAGGAAAAAACGACTCATTTCTTTGGCGCACCTGTTGCTTATTTATTAACAGCACAGATGCCGAGATTGCAATCAGCTGATTTGTCCTCCATGAAATGGTGGGTATATGGAGGTGCACCTTTATCTGAAAACGAAGTTCGTTTCATTCAACAGTCATTCCGCACAACTAATTTAACATGCGTATATGGATTAACAGAGGCGGGGCCAAGTGGATCATTGCTATTTGGCAAGGAGCATGAAGGAAAGGCTGGGAGTATTGGACAGCGAGCACCTTTAGGTACAGAGATACGTATTGTTAACGACAGTGGCGAAGATGTACCAGCAGGAGAAGTAGGGGAAATCGTTTTATTTGGTGAGGGTAATATGCTTGGCTACTACAGAGATGAAGCGGCAACCAATGCGGCCTTTATAGACAGTTGGTTAAAAACAGGTGATCTAGCTCGTAAGGATGAAGACGGCTTTATTTGGATTGTTGATCGAAAAAAAGATGTGATTATTTCGGGAGGAGTCAATATTTATCCGAAAGAAATTGAAGATTGCCTTTTAAGCTTTGAGGGGATATTTGAAGCGGCAGTGGTTGGTGTTCCACATCCACAATGGGGAGAGACAGTGAAGGCTGTTTATTCCGCTAAACAGGATATTGATGAAGAGGCTCTAAAAGATTATTTAGAGGGGCAGCTTGCTAAGTATAAAATACCGCGAATTTTCGAAAAAGTGGAAGCGCTACCAAGGAATGCGTCAGGCAAAATTTTAAAACAATCTTTGAAAGGACAAGAGGTGAGATAGCATGAAAGTTTTACAACAGGAAATAGCAGGCACAAGCAATTTCTTTACAGATGATGATACGCTTCAAAAAGTGTTGGAAATGATGCTCGATAAAGAATTTTCATCTTATGCGCATCGGGAATTGACGGACTTTGGTGAGCTATGTGCGGGTGCAATAGATGTGAGGGCGAAACATACTGATCGACAAGGAGAGCCTCGCCTTCAAAGGTATAATGCCTATGGCGAAGAGGTTTCAGAGGTATGGGTCAATGACGGCTACAAAAAAACAATTGAGGAGACATATAATACGGGGATTGTTGGCTATGTGCATAAAGATATTCCCCAACTAGGTCACAAAGGGAATTATGTCTATAGTTTTGCGCAAGGTTATTTACTGTCACATGCGGAGCCCGGTTTTTATTGCCCTGTGACGTTAACGATGGCTACTGCCTATTTATTAGACCATTATGCAGAGGAAGGAGTTAAGCAGCGCTTCTTACCGCATGTTTGTGCAACAGGCGATATGGAGCTATATGAGGGAGCGACATTTTTAACAGAGCGACAAGGAGGCTCAGATGTTGGTGCGAATGTAGTAGAAGCAAAACTTGTGGGGAATGAATACCGCCTCTATGGTGAAAAGTATTTCGCCTCCAATGCAGGGATGTGTGGGGTTGCAATGGTATTGGCACGAATAGAGGGTGCACAAGCAGGCTCTAAAGGATTAACTCTATTTGCAGTTCCATGGCGTAATGAAGATGGATCGGCTAACCAACTTCGTATTCGACGACTAAAAGATAAATTAGGTGTGAAAGCCGTTCCATCTGGTGAGGTTGAGTTTGATGGAGCACTCGCTTATGTAGTTGGTGATCAAAATAAAGGGATTTATTATATGCTGGAGGCGCTTAATTTATCAAGAATTTGTAATGCTGTGGCATCCATTGGTATTATGCGCCGTGGCTTCTTAGAGGCGAAGCATTATGTGTCAAATCGATATACCTTTGGTAAACCTTTAACACAGTATCCTATGATCCAGGATACATTGGGTAAATATGCCGCTAAGCTGCATGTAGAAGTAGCCACGATTTTTGATCTTATTCAATTATACGATAAAGTGACAGGTGGTCAGGGAACAGAGCAAGACATCATCATGAACCGTTTATATATTGCCATTATGAAAAAGGAAACGGCAGAGCAGGCGGTCCATTATGCAAGTGAAGCAATTGAGCTACATGGCGGGAATGGCTATATTGAGGACTTTGTAACACCACGCTTACTGAGAGATGCGCAAGTGCTGACGGTATGGGAGGGTACGGCTAATATACTAGCTTTGGAGCTTATTCGCTTAGTGGATAAATACAGGGCACATGAATTGTTTGTTCAAGTGATGAGCAAGCGATTAGAAGTATTAACAGACCATTCATTAGTGAAAATCGTTCAAGAGCAATTGACTAAACTATCGGCAACCTTACAAATTTTTAGTACTCTCGATGAAGCGACAAAAACGTTTGAAGCAAAGGATGTTGCCAAAAAAATGGCTCAATTATATGAAAGTGTCATAGCCGTTGAGTGGGCACAAAAGTTTGGTGGGAAATATGATAAACTAGCGGATGTTTATTTAGAGCAAACTTGGTCATTACGAACGATCGGTGCTCCGATGAAAACCGTACAGTATTTTGCTGAAATCGTCTAATAACCTTTGGAGTCGCCTTGATATAGAGGCGACTTTTTTTAATTTCATGTATAATAAAATCAACTGAATATTATAAAGGTTCTTTACTTAAGTAAAGTGAAAAGGGAAATCGGTGTAATTCCGATGCGGTCCCGCCACTGTAAGTGTGAGTTTTTTCAAATGATGCCACTGAAGATTTCGGGAAGGCTTGAAAAAACGTACTGAGCACAAGCCAGGAGACCTGCCTTTATAGCATAGACATTACAGCCTACGAGGATAGGATGGTGGATTTTGTATCAGTTTTTTGGTGCGATTTTGACCCCTCATCATTCGAAGATGAGGGGTCTTATTTTGATGGAGGAATACTTCTAACACATGAACGCACAAATCAACGAAGGAGGATTCACATGAAGAAATTTTGGAAAATAGGGGTATCGGCATTTTTAACGATAGGGTTGCTAGCAGCTTGTGGACAAGAGGCGCAAAAAGACAATTCCACACCTACAGAAGAGCAAACACAACAAGAAACATCTAAGGCGGAAGAAGCAACATTCCCTATGACTATAACGGATGCTATTGGGAAGGATATTACACTAGAGGCTCCTCCTAAGAAAATAGTGTCACTTATTCCAAGTAATACAGAAATATTGTTTGGCCTAGGTTTAAAGGATGAAATCGTAGGGGTTACAGACAACGACGATTATCCACCAGAGGTAGTTGAAAAGGATAAGGTTGGTGGCATGGAGTACAATATTGAACAAATTATTGCCTTAAAGCCAGATATCGTTTTTGCACATGAATCTAGCATGTCTCTTTCGGAATCAGCCATAGCACAGCTAGAATCTGCGGGCGTGAAAGTATTTGTTGTAAAAAATGCCCAAGATTTTAATGAAACCTATACAACGATTGAACAGCTTGGGCGTGCTACAGGGAAATTACCAGAAGCTGAAAAAATCATTGCTGACATGAAGGCGAAAGTGGAAGAGGTTCAGGGGAAAGTGAAAGACGTTGAACCTAAGAACGTTTTTGTAGAAGCCTCTGATGAACCTAATATTTATACAGCTGGTCAAGGCACATTTATGAACGCAATGCTGGAGATGATCCATGCAAAAAATGTAGCAGCAGACGGTGATAATTGGTATGAAATTGGTGCAGAACAAATTATCACAAAAAATCCAGATGTCATCGTGGTGACATATAGTTATGTACCTGATATTTTAACAAAAATACCAAAGCGTGCTGGTTTCGATACAATTAATGCAGTGAAAAATAATGCTATTGTGCAAGTAGATGAAAGCACAACAAGCCGTCAGGGACCACGTTTAGCGGATGGCCTTGAGGAATTAGCAAAAGCTATCTACCCTGAGGTATTTAAGTGAAAAAAATAGCAACAGCCTATGTATTAACATATACGCTTCTTATCATTAGCATCTGGTGTGGCGTAGCTATAGGCTCTGTTCATATTCCGATAGAAGTGCTGTGGAATCAGTCAGTTGATGAAACAGCTGCCAATATCTTTTGGAAAATTCGGTTGCCCCGTGTGCTTTTAGCGGGGCTAGTAGGAGCTTCTCTCGCCATTGCGGGAGCGGCTTTCCAAGGCTTGCTCAAAAATCCATTAGCAGATCCATATACATTAGGTATTTCATCTGGTGCTTCTGTCGGCGCAGTCATGACAATTTTTTTAAATATTTCTATACCTGTTGTAGGCTTGTATGCCTTACCTACCTTTAGCATGATAGGCGCAATTATTACAATGGTGATTGTGATGAGCTTTGCTAGAGTAGTAGACCGTTCTTTAAAGATGGAAACACTGATTTTAACAGGAGTTATCTTTAGTTCATTTTTAGGATCGTTAATCTCGTTAATGATTGCTTTATCGGGAGAGGAGCTACGCCAAGTAATCGGCTGGCTACTCGGTTCTGTTTCTATGCGTGGTTGGCCATATGTTCAAATGATTATTCCATTTGTCATTGTTGGTTCCCTTATGCTGTGGACTCAGAGACGTGAGCTTAATGTTCTGTTATATGGGGAAGAAAGAGCGAAGCATTTAGGTGTCAATGTAAAGAAAAGTAAGTATTTGATTTTAGTAGGTGGCTCCATGCTAACTGGAGCAGCAGTTGCTGTTTCAGGCACAATTGGCTTTGTAGGGTTAGTTGTACCACATATGACAAGAATGATTTGGGGCTCTGATCACCGTCATTTACTCCCATTATCTTTTTTTAATGGGGCAACATTACTTATTATTTGTGATTTAGTTGCAAGAACCATCATCTTGCCAAGGGAACTGCCCATTGGTGTCATTACGGCATTTATTGGAGCGCCTGTTTTTTCCTATATTTTTTATAAGCAACGAAGAGGCAAGGGGGTACGGGCGTGATTGTTGTTGAACATCTATCAGGTGGTTATGAAGACGTACCGATCGTCAAGGATATAAGCTTTACAGTTGAAAAAGGAAAGATTCTTGGCATTTTAGGGCCAAATGGTAGTGGGAAATCAACATTATTAAAGGTAATGAGTGGTATTCTACCAGCAGTTGAGGGCACGATTTCTATTGATGGACAAAGCATTCTTTCCTACAATGCCCGTGCTTTAGCAAAAAAAATGGCTGTTTTACCACAGCTCCATGCGAATGCTTTTTCAAACAGTGTTAGAGAGGCTATTTCGCTTGGACGTTATCCACATCAATCAGGTTTTTTTTCAAGTTGGTCTGAGCAAGATGAGCAAGCGGTTCAACATGCAATGCTACAAACAGGCATAAAACGTTATGAGCATACACCGATGGAATTTTTATCGGGTGGCGAACAGCAAAGAGTTTTTGTTGCACAGGCCCTTGCTCAAACTGCGGAAATTTTACTGCTAGATGAGCCGACAAATCATTTAGACATTGCCCATCAGCGGCAAATTTTAGATATGGTGCGGAAGGAAGCTGTAGAGTGTGGTTTAACGGTAGTGATGGTATTACATGATATGAATTTAGCCTCTCTCTATTGTGATGAATTATTGCTCATGGAAAGTGGACAAATGAGAGCTTTTGGGGCACCACATGAAGTATTAATTGCTTCTCAGATAGAAGAAATTTATCAAGCACGAGTAGCTACTTATGCTCATCCAGAAATACCTAAACCACAAATTACGATGATGCCTGCAGCAAGCGACTATCAACAGCGCGCTGTAATAAAAAAAGAACATTTTATAATAACGGAACAGTTTATTCAGCTCCAGTCAGAGATTCCTATAAAAACTGTATCCTCTGCTGTCCATAACCCTGGAATTGGGTGGCATAATTGCTTGTTAAACCGCTCTGTTCCTAGTGATTATGTGATTAGTGATGTAAAGAGAGAGGTTAATGAATTTTTGCAAAGAGGCCATTTTTCGCCTACGAATACAGTTGTCATGCTGACAGCAGTGCCAACAGCTCTTGTGGCGATCAATGAGTTACCTGCACCATTTGGCAGTGTGATAGTAGCTGTTACTGCTGGTGTAGGGAATGCAGTAGATGTATCTCGTGTGCACGAAAGGCAGGATGAACCATATATTGGTACTATTAATACATGGGTAATTATCAACGGCTGTTTATCGGAGGAAGCATTTTTTCAGGCCATGATGACAGCTACAGAAGCGAAAACGAAGGCTATGCAATCAGAAAATATTCGTGATGAGCGTAGTGGAACAATTGCTACAGGTACTGCTACAGATAGCCTTTTAATTGCAGCAACTCAAAAAGGGACAGAAATGTTATATGGTGGTCCCATTACGGAAGTTGGTAAAATGATTGCAAAGGGTGTTTTTGAAACTACGGTTCAGGCTATCAGAAATTACAAAAATCAATTTTAGGAGATGAGCGAAATGAAGCTGTACACAAAAACAGGGGATACGGGTAAAACAAGTCTTATAGGAGGACGCGTTGATAAAGATAGTTTACGTGTTGAAACGTATGGGGCTATTGATGAATTAAATTCTTTTATTGGTAAAGCTGTAAGTGAATTAGATCCAGCACTTTTCAAGGATATTTTAACGGATTTAGAAACTATTCAACATGAACTATTCGATGCCGGTGGTGATCTAGCCAACGTGATGAAAGAACGGCATTATAAGCTAACTGAACAACCAATTGAGGTGCTAGAGGCTCGTATTGATGCACTTTCAGATGAAGCGCCACCATTACAACGTTTTATTTTGCCAGGAGGGGCACCAGCAGCTGCAACTTTACACATTGCGCGTACGGTTGCTCGGCGAGCAGAGCGTGAAATGGTGACACTTATGAAAGAAGTTGAAGATGTGCCAAAAGTTGTACAAAAATATTTAAATCGATTATCAGATTATTTATTTGCAGCTGCACGAGTAGTAAATGCTCGATTACATGTTGCGGATGTTGAATATATTCGCAGTGGGAATGTTTTTAAAAAGTAAAATTTAGTTTTCTACAGAAAGTAAAAAACGCTACTTTGAAAAAATTCAGGGTGGCTTTTTTTCTTGTAAAATGTAAGAATATAAAATTATCAGAAATATTTCCGTTTTATGTTGACTGAATGCTCACTCATTTATTAGAATAGGAATATAATATCGATGTGATGAACATTTCCGTATGAGCTAGCAAATTTATCACAAAGAGAGAAAAATTACGACAAACAAGGGGGGACCAACCATGAGTCCATTATTAATTGCTAACATTGTCTTAACAGTCGTGGTTGTACTTTATGCAGTAGGATTGTTCTTCTATCTGTTGAAAACACGCTATAAGTATGTGCAATTGGGGAAAAAGGTTGAGTTTGATGAAAGTGTAAAAGAACGTCTTCGCTATATTATGGTCAATGTATTTGGCCAAAACAAGCTATTAAAAGATCCAAAGAGTGGTTTAATCCATGTAATGTTTTTCTATGGATTTTTAATGGTACAGCTAGGGGCGATTGATTTAATTTGGAAAGGATTAGCACCAGGCACACATTTACCGCTGGGTATTTTCTATGGTGTCTTTACATTCTTCCAAGAACTTGTGGTCTTAATGATTTTGGTAGCGGTTGTCTGGGCATTTTACCGCCGCTATGTTGAAAAGCTAGTACGTTTAAAACGTGGATGGAAAAACGGTCTTGTATTAATTTTCATTGGTGGCTTAATGGTATCGACGTTACTTGCGAATGGTATGGGATTAATTTGGCATGGAGAGGGATTAACCTATACAGAACCAGTAGCTTCTAGTATTGCTACTATTTTTGGTTTCCTACCTGCGTCAGTAGCTGCTGGTGTGTTTTATGTCATGTGGTGGGCACATTTATTAATTCTATTAACATTCCTTGTGTATGTACCACAATCTAAACATTTCCATTTAATTGTAAGCCCGCTTAATGTTTACATGAATCGTTTAGACCGAACAGGCACTTTAACACCCATTGATTTTGAGGCATTAGAAAATGCTGAAAGTGAAGACGATATGCCTTCTATTGGGGTGGGACGCATACAGGACTTCACACAAAAACAAATGCTCGATCTGTATTCTTGTGTAGAATGTGGACGTTGTACAAACATGTGTCCAGCTACAGGGACAGGAAAAATGCTGTCTCCTATGGATTTAATCGTGAAATTACGAGATCATTTAACATTTACAGGAGCTGTTGTCACAAAGCAAAAGCCTTGGGTACCTTATCAATTCTTTGCCAATACAAAGGGTAATCAGCTTGCGCTGGCAGCTGGGGCTGAAGGTGCAGTGATTGAAGATATCTACAGTCCATCTTTAATTGGTGATGTGATTACAGAGGAAGAGATTTGGGCTTGTACGACTTGTCGTAACTGTGAAGATCAATGTCCAGTAATGAACGAGCATGTTGATAAAATTATTGATTTACGTCGTTATTTAACAATGACAGAGGGGAAAGTAAATCCTGATGCGCAACGTGCGATGACAAATATCGAGAGACAAGGAAATCCCTGGGGATTAAATCGTAAAGAAAAAGAAAATTGGCGTGATTTAGACCCAACAATCCATATCCCAACAGTAAAAGAATTGAAAAAGTCTGGCGAGGAAATGGAATACCTTTTATGGGTTGGGTCAATGGGAGCATTTGATAACCGATCTCAAAAAATTGCATTAGCATTCTGTCGACTGTTAAACGAAGCCGGTGTGAAGTTTGCAATTTTAGGAAATAAAGAGAAGAACTCTGGGGATACGCCACGTCGTTTAGGAAATGAATTTTTATTCCAAGAGCTTGCTACAGCAAATATTGATGAGTTCGTTAAAAATGACGTGAAAAAAATTGTTACAATTGATCCTCATGCATACAATATCTTTAAAAATGAGTACCAAGATTTTGGTTGGAAAGGCGAAGTATATCATCATACTGAATTATTAAACCAGTTAATTGAAGAAAATCGTCTAGCATTAAATTACGAGGTACATGAAACAATTGTTTTCCATGATTCATGTTATTTAGGTCGTTACAATGATGTCTATGATGCACCACGAGAAATTTTGCGTGGCATCCCAGGAGTGAAGTTAGTCGAAATGGAACGTAATCGAGAAACAGCCATGTGCTGTGGTGCCGGTGGCGGTCTCATGTGGATGGAAGAGCATGTCGGCAATCGCATTAACGTAGCTCGTACAGAACAGGCTTTAGCAACTAATGCATCAGTTATTTCATCTGGCTGTCCTTACTGCTTAACAATGCTGGAGGATGGTACAAAGGCTAAAGAAGTGGAAGACTCGATTGGCACATTCGATGTAGCAGAGTTATTGGAGCGTTCAGTATTTGGGGAAAAAGTAAAGGTTGTCGACAACTCTCCTGAGGAAGTAGAAGAAACTATGGAAGAAGTTGTGATGACAGTAGAAAATGCAAGTAAAAACGAGAATAGTGAAATAAGCGCAGAAAAATGATTGCTATTGTAGAAATATTTTAGTTATCTGAAAAATATAAATTGCACAATAAAAAATTGTTTTGTAGAATAAGATTAAATGGAAATGGGAGTTGAAATGAAAACTCCCATTTTTCATCGATAGAAGTCGAGCGAGCGTTCAGTCAATAAAATGCTTCACTACTTCATTGAGAACGTAAAACAAAAGGGGTGTTTTACTTGAATAGAGCTGTAATTTTAGCAGGAGCAAGAACGGCATTTGGTAAATTTGGTGGTTCTTTATCGGCAGTACATGCAAGTGATTTAGGCGCCATTGCAATTAAGGGTGCATTAGAGAAAGCCAATATGGGACTTGATGAAGTCGATGAGGTAATTTTAGGCTCGGTTTTACAAGGGGGACAGGGACAAATTCCTTCTCGACAAGCAGCCATAAAGGCTAATTTGCCAATAGGGGTAAAAACAGAAACGATTAATAAAGTCTGTGCGTCGGGGATGCGTGCAGTGACATTAGCAGATCAACTGATTCGTTTAGGGGACGAAGAGGTAATTGTAGCTGGTGGAATGGAGTCCATGTCTAATGCACCATATTATTTGTTAAATGGTCGAACGGGCTTACGAATGGGTGATTCAACGATGGTTGATGGCATGCTTTATGACGGTCTAACATGTGCTTTTGATCCAGCAAGACCACATATGGGCAGCTATGGTAACTCGACAGCTAAAGAATTCTCGCTAAGTCGTGAGGAACAGGATGCTTGGTCAGTTCGTAGCCATGAACGTGCACTAGCGGCGATGGACAAAGGATATTTTGCAGAAGAAATCGTTCCTGTTGAGATTCCTCAACGAAAAGGTGAGCCACTAGTTGTGAATACGGATGAGGCACCAAGAGCAGGCACTTCTTTAGAAATACTGGCAAAGCTCAAACCAGCCTTTGATAAGGACGGTACCATTACTGCAGGTAATGCACCTGGCGTAAATGACGGAGCATGTGCGCTCGTAATCATGAATGAGGAACGTGCGACACGCGAAGGTAGAGAACCATTGGCAATAATTATAGGTCATGAAGAGCTAGCGATTGAGCCAGAAAATTTCCCTCAAACACCAGGACTGGTCATTAATAAGCTGCTAAAAAAGACGAATAAGTCATTAGCAGATATTGATTTGTTTGAAATTAATGAAGCCTTTGCAGCGGTAGCTTTAGTGAGTAAGCAGTTAGCTGATCTAGATGCAGAAAAGGTTAATGTTAATGGTGGCGCAGTTGCTTTAGGACATCCAATCGGAGCTTCAGGAGCACGAATTATTTTAACGCTTGCTCAGGAATTAAAGCGTCGAGGCGGTGGTATCGGCATTGCCGCCATTTGTTCAGGTGGTGGGCAAGGCGATGCAATCATGATTGAAGTACCGAAAACAGGGGGACTGAAATGATGGGAATTCAAAAGGTAATGGTCATTGGTGCAGGGCAAATGGGCTCTGGCATTGCACAGGTTTGCGCACAAGCAGGCTTTGACGTGAAATTGAACGATATAAAACAAGAGTTTTACGAGCGTGGATTAAGTGTTATGACTAAAAATTTATCACGCGATGTAGAAAAGGGTCGTAAAACAGAAGAAGAAAAGGCTGCAATTCTAGGTCGCATTACGATGTCGCTAGATTTACAGGATGCTAGTGATGTAGATATTATCATTGAGGCAGCTGTAGAAAATATGGAAGTGAAGCAATCCATTTTTAAACAGCTTGATGGAATTGCACAGTCACATGCTATTTTAGCTACGAATACCTCTTCACTACCTATTACAGAAATTGCCGCTGTAACAAATCGACCAGAGCAAGTTATTGGCATGCACTTTATGAATCCTGTACCTGTTATGAAGCTTGTAGAAATTATCCGTGGTTTAGCTACAACTGATGAAGTGTATAAAGCGGTAGAAGAGATGACTGTCAAGTTAGCGAAAACGCCAGTTGAAGTGAATGACTTCCCAGGATTTATTTCAAACCGAATTTTACTTCCGATGATTAATGAAGCTATTTATGCTTTATATGAAGGGGTAGCATCGAAAGAAGCGATTGACGATGTCATGAAGCTTGGTATGAACCATCCAATGGGGCCGTTAACATTGGCGGATTTCATTGGTTTAGATACATGTCTCTCCATTATGGAGATTTTACATGAGGGCCTAGGAGATAGTAAATATCGACCTTGTCCACTGCTTCGTAAATATGTTGCAGCGGGTTGGCTAGGAAAGAAATCTGGAAGAGGCTTTTACATGTACGAATAATCCTATGGGGATGGGGTTATAGAAGTGCTACAGGACAACTTAGAGGGGTGACATAATAGATGCATTTGCAATTTACAGATGAGCAAATTATGATGCGCGATATGGTTCGTAATTTTGCTCAAGAAAAAATCCAACCATGGGTAGAGCGAATGGAAGCAGGGGAGTTTCCACGTGAGCTGCTTCAGCAGATGGGTGAACTTGGTTTAATGGGTATCACAACACCTGAAGAGCTTGGAGGCTCTGGCATGGATTTTACATCGTATATTATTGCGATTCATGAATTATCAAAGGTAAGCGCTGTAATGGGAGTTATTTTATCGGTGCATACATCGGTTGGAACGAATCCAATCATTTACTTTGGGAATGAAGAACAAAAGAAACGTTATGTACCTAAACTTGCAGCGGGTGAATATTTAGGTGCCTTTTGTTTAACAGAACCAGGTGCTGGTTCAGATGCTGGCTCTCTTCAATCGAAGGCAGTCCGTGATGGTGATGAATATGTCATTAATGGCTCCAAAGTATTTATTACTAATGGTGGGGAGGCGGATGTATACATTGTATTCGCATCAACGGATCCTGCTGAAAAAACAAAAGGTATTTCTGCCTTTATCGTTGAAAAGGGAACACCTGGCTTAATTATTGGAAAAGACGAGCATAAAATGGGCTTGCATGGCTCTCGCACTGTTCAGCTAACATTCGATAATTGCCGTATCCCAGCCGACAACCTTTTAGGGGAAGAGGGAGAAGGCTTCAAAATAGCGATGGCTAATTTAGATGTGGGACGCATTGGTATTGCTGCACAATCTTTAGGAATAGCTGAAGCAGCACTTGAAGCAGCTACTGCTTATGCTAAAGAACGTGTTCAATTTGGCAAACCGATTGTTGCCCAACAAGGTGTTAGCTTTAAACTTGCTGACATGGCAACAGCTGTTGAATCATCCAAACTACTAGTCTACCGTGCTGCAAATTTACGTGCGAAAGGTTTACCGTGTGGCGCTGAAGCTTCAATGGCAAAACTTTTTGCATCACGAACAGCTGTCCAAACAGCAATAGAGGCTGTTCAAGTATTTGGTGGCTATGGTTATACAGAAGATTACCCAGTAGAGCGATATTTCCGAGATGCTAAGGTAACTGAAATATATGAAGGAACAAGTGAAATACAAAGACTAGTCATTAGTAAACATTTACTGAAATAAAACCTGGTGTAAGGTGTTGGTTGTAGCTTATAAAGAGGATGGGAACCGTTGGATATAGTAAGAAAATCACTAAATGAAACGCTGAATCCAACTTACCATTACACAGAACAGAGTCTAATAAAAAGGGGAAATGGACAATGAACTTTCAGTTAACAGAAGAGCATGAGCAATTACGTGAAATGATTCGAGATTTCGCTATGAATGAAGTGGCTCCAACAGCGGCAGAACGTGATGAAAATGAAGAATTTGACCGTGCCATTTTCGATAAAATGGCTGAGCTTGGTTTAACAGGTATTCCTTGGCCAGAGGAATATGGTGGAGCTGGATTTGATTATCTGGCATATGTCATTGCTGTCGAGGAATTATCACGCGTGTGTGCATCAACAGGAGTAACATTATCTGCACATACATCACTGGCAGGCTGGCCGCTGTATAAGTTCGGTACAGAAGAACAGAAACAAAAGTATCTGCGTCCAATGGCTGAAGGAAAGCATATTGGGGCTTACGGTTTAACAGAACCAGGATCAGGTTCTGATGCGGGTGGCATGAAAACTTACGCAAAACGTGATGGCAATGATTATATTTTAAATGGCTCAAAAATCTTCATTACAAATGGTGGAGTAGCAGATACATATATTGTATTTGCCGTAACAGATCCTGAAGCCAAAAACGGTACATCCGCATTTATCGTTGAAGCGGGATATGAAGGTTTCTCTGTAGGTAAGAAGGAGAAGAAATTAGGAATTCGTTCATCTCCTACGACAGAAATTATTTTCGACAACTGTCGTGTTCCAAAAGAAAACTTGCTTGGAGCTGAAGGGGAAGGCTTTAAGATTGCGATGACGACACTAGATGGTGGACGAAATGGTATTGCGGCTCAAGCTGTAGGAATTGCACAAGGAGCACTTGATGCAGCAGTAGACTATGCGAAAGAACGTGTACAATTTGGTAAACCCATTACTGCAAATCAAGGTGTATCCTTTAAGCTAGCGGATATGGCCACTCAAATTGAGGCATCTCGACTTCTTACATATCAAGCGGCTTGGTTAGAATCTAATAACCTACCATATGGTAAGGCATCAGCAATGGCGAAATTAATGGCTGGCGATACGGCGATGAGTGTAACGACGGAGGCGATTCAAGTATTTGGTGGTTACGGTTATACAAAAGATTATCCAGTAGAACGCTTTATGCGTGATGCGAAAATTACACAAATTTATGAAGGTACGCAAGAGATTCAACGTCTCGTTATCTCGCGTATGTTAACTAAATAATTGATGACAGAAAAAGATAAAAGGCCCCAAGTACAGTCAACTGTAAAAGATGAAAATTTAATCGCCATTCGTCGTGAGCAAATGATTCAGGGAGCAATTAAGTTATTCAAAGAAAAAGGCTACCATCGGGCCACAACGAGAGAAATCGCAAAAGCTGCAGGCTTTAGTATCGGTACTTTATATGAGTACATTCGAACAAAAGAAGATGTTCTTTACCTCGTATGTGATAGTATCTATCATCATGCAATGGAGCGACTTTCAAGTTACGAGATTAAAGCAGGGACAATCGAAGAGCTAAAGGAAATGATCCGAGAATATTTCCTGCAAATCGATAGCATGGTTGATGAGCTTACAATCATGTATCAAGAAACAAAATCATTGTCAAAAGAAGCGCAACGTTATGTCTTTAGTAAAGAGTTTGAAATGGTTGCTACGTTTGAAAGATTGCTAAAGCGCTGTGTACAATCTGGTGACATAACAATGACAGACAAGCAAATTCATTTAGCAGCCAATAATTTAGTAGTGTCTGGCCAAAGTTGGGCATTCCGCAAATGGGCATTACATCGCCAACATTCAATTGATGAGTTTATTGACATGCAAATCACATTGTTCATTTCAGGCATAAAGGGGTTTTAATATTTCGTTAGGGGTTTGTCGGTAATTGCATAGAGCGACATTGCAATTGCCGGCTTTTTTTATTCATTAAGGGGAGAGAGTGGGGATTTCATATGACAAAGGTAGAAGTATATCGTCCAAAAAATCACGTACGTTTTGTGACAGCATCAAGTCTTTTTGATGGACATGATGCTTCGGTCAATATTATGCGACGCATTTTGCAATCGAGCGGTGTGGAAGTAATCCATTTAGGTCATAACCGTTCTGTGGAAGAAGTCGTAAATGCTGCGATACAAGAGGATGCACAAGGTATTGCTATTTCTTCTTATCAAGGCGGGCATATGGAATACTTTAAATATATGTATGATTTACTGCGTGAAAAAGGGGCACCACATATAAAAATATATGGCGGTGGTGGTGGAGTAATTTTACCACGTGAAATTAAAGAGCTGCATTCTTACGGCATTGCGGGAATATTTTCACCAGAGGATGGCCGCGTTTTAGGGCTTCAGGGAATGATTAATGAGCAAATTAAAGGAACCGATTTTCCTACTGCAACTGGTAGCTATTTAGAAAAATTAGAGTCTTTAACAACAGAGACTCCTGAAATTTTAGCTAATTTAATTACAGCAGCCGAGTCAAATGACGATGAAGAAACGAATAAAATGCTGGAGGAAGCACGGAAGCGTTCAAAAGGAACACCTGTTATGGGTATTACCGGAACAGGTGGCGCGGGGAAATCTTCGTTAACGGATGAACTAATTCGCCGTTTCTTAAAAGAATTCCCAGAAAAGCATGTGGCAATTCTGTCCGTCGATCCAACAAAGCAAAAAACGGGTGGGGCATTACTTGGGGATCGAATTCGTATGAATGCCATCTTTAATAACCGCGTCTATATGCGTAGCTTAGCTACACGAGGCTCTCGTACGGAATTAACCGCATCCATTGGGGACGTAATAGATGTAGTACGAGTAGCTGGCTATGATTTAATTATCGTTGAAACAAGTGGTATTGGTCAGGGTGATGCCGAGATTACCAAATATACCGATTTATCAATGTATGTTATGACAAGTGAGTTTGGTGCACCAACACAGCTTGAGAAGATTGATATGATTGATTTTGCGGATGTTATTGCTATTAATAAGTTTGAGCGTAAAGGTTCTGAGGATGCACTACGTCAGGTCCAAAAACAATATCAGCGCTCGCGCGAACTTTGGGATGAATCACTTGATAATATGCCGGTTTACGGTACAATCGCTAGCCAATTTAATGATAAAGGAACAAATGCTTTATTTGCCGCGTTAGTGCAAATCATTAACCAAAAAGCTGGTAGCGATTGGGAAACGAGCTATGAGCAATTTGCTAAAACGCAAAAGCAAGATGTAATTATTCCGAATGATCGTCGTTATTATTTACGAGAGCTTACTGATACAGTCCGTGGCTATCATAAAAAAACAGAACAGCAGGTGGCATTTGCTCGTCGTCTTTTCCAATTAGAAGGGGCACTCACTGCAGTTAAGGAAAAAGCACCGGATGATGCACTTATCACATCACTTAATTCTTTAGCAGAAGGTGTCCGAGACGAATTAACGGCTGAATCCAAGCGTATATTAGACAATTGGCAAGCTTTAAAGGAAGCATATGCTGGGGATGAATTTGTGACGAAAGTTCGCGATAAAGAAATTCGCACAATTTTAAAGACAATAAGTCTTTCAGGTACAAAAATTCCAAAGGTTGTATTACCAAAGTTTGAGGACTACGGTGAAATTTTGCGCTGGGTTTATAGAGAAAATGTACCAGGCGAATTCCCATATACAGCGGGTGTTTTCCAATTCAAACGAGAGGGAGAAGATCCAAAGCGCCAATTTGCTGGTGAGGGGACGCCAGAGCGTACAAATAAACGCTTCCACTATTTATCGAAGGATGATGACGCGAAACGTTTATCTACAGCATTTGATTCTGTAACATTGTACGGGGAGGACCCAGATTACCGACCAGATATTTATGGTAAAGTTGGGGAATCAGGTGTATCTATCTGTACATTAGAGGATATGAAAAAACTATATGCAGGCTTTGATTTATGTGCACCCTCTACATCTGTATCGATGACAATTAATGGTCCAGCACCTATCATTTTGGCTATGTTCATGAATACAGCGATTGATCAGCAAATAAAATTACGTGAGCAAGAGTTAGGACGTACTTTGACAGTTGAAGAATTTACAGAGACACGGGAGAAAACACTTCAGGTCGTACGTGGAACAGTACAAGCGGATATCCTGAAAGAAGACCAAGGTCAAAATACATGTATTTTCTCTACAGAATTTGCCTTACGTATGATGGGCGATATTCAGCAATACTTTATTGACCATAAGGTGCGTAATTACTACTCTGTTTCAATTTCTGGCTATCATATTGCAGAGGCGGGAGCAAATCCTATTTCGCAATTAGCCTTCACATTAGCGAATGGCTTTACGTATGTAGAATATTATTTAAGCCGAGGCATGAATATTAATGACTTCGCGCCTAACTTATCATTCTTCTTCTCTAATGGACTTGACCCAGAATATACAGTAATCGGACGTGTAGCTCGTCGTATTTGGGCGATTGTGATGCGCGATAAATATGGCGCAAATGAGCGTGCCCAAAAGTTAAAATATCATATTCAAACTTCAGGTCGTAGTCTACATGCGCAGGAGATTGATTTTAATGATATTCGTACAACATTACAGGCTTTGATGGCCTTACAGGATAACTGTAACTCCTTGCATACAAATGCCTATGATGAGGCAATTACAACGCCTACTGAGGAATCTGTACGTCGTGCAATGGCTATTCAAATGATTATTACAAAAGAGCATGGCTTAGCGAAAAATGAAAATCCACTTCAAGGTGCATTTATTGTGGAAGAGCTGACAGATCTTGTGGAAGAAGCTGTCCTCGAAGAATTTGATCGTATCAATGATCGTGGTGGCGTGTTAGGAGCGATGGAGACACAATACCAACGAGGGAAAATTCAAGAGGAATCGATGCATTATGAAATGCTAAAACATTCAGGGGAGTTACCGATTATTGGTGTTAATACTTACCTGAACCCAAACCCAGCTTCTGATGCTGATATTGATAATATGGAGATTGCTCGTGCATCGACGGAAGAGAAGGAAACTCAAATTCACAATTTACAAGATTTCTGGAAGGCCAATGAAGCTAAAAGCGAGGCAGCTATTAACCGATTACAAGAGGTAGCTGTCCATAACGGAAATATTTTTGCTGAATTAATGGAAACTGTTAAAGTAGCTAGTTTGGGACAAATTACGAAGGCTCTGTATGAAGTTGGTGGACAATATCGTCGTAATATGTAAACAGAGATAGACAATCTCACTAGTTTACTGACATTTCTTTCTAATTTATGTAATAAGCTTCTCTAGTTTTTAGTGTCTAGTCTTAGGATTAGGCACTTCTTTTTTTTTTCGCTATAATAGAAATGTAAAAAAAAGGGGAGGCGCGGTAGAGGATGAAATCAGCTATTCACTACATAATTGTATTAGCTTTAGTATTGGGAGCCATTTTCCTGTATAATAAGCAAATTGGCGCTATTCCTTTACTACTATTATCTGTCTATTTGTTTTATCTTGGCATAAAAAAAATGCGTAATATAAAAAACAGTAATTGAAGCTAGCAAAGGGGCTAAAACTTTGTATATAATGGGTATTATGCTTATTGTATGGAAAGTACCTTTTGCGTGGCCATTTTTGCTGCGCTTGGAAAATAAAGCACCATGTAAATTTAAAACGTCCATTGTGATGAGGGAAAGGAAGTGCACGAATTGAATTTTCGTGAAATGACAAAGGAACAATTAACTGAAGAGTCGTTAATTAACTTAGCGTATGTAATTTTAAATGAAAAACGTGCCTCAGTAACTTTTAATGATTTGTTAAAAATAATTCAAGAGCTTGTAGGCTACAGTGATGAAGAAATAAAATCCCGCCTACTACAATTTTACACAGATCTTAATGTAGATGGCCGCTTCTTATATAACCAAGAAACAGGCTGGGGCTTACGTGAATGGTTTAAAGTAGAGCAGATTGAGGAAGAAACAGCACCATCTGTTAAAACTCAAAAGAAAAAAACTAAAGCTTCTGTGGATGAAGATGATGATCTAGAAGAAGATATCGATTTGGATGAAGAAGATATCGACTTCGACGAGGACTATGAAGAATTCGTAGAAGAAGAAGAGATAGACGAAGAAGATGAAGATAAAGAAGATATTGATTTTGATGAAGACGAAGATTTAGAAGACATTGAAGAAATCGACGAAGAGTTTATTGATGAAGACGAAGATGAAGAAGAGTTCGAAGAAGAAGAGGAAGAAATCTAAAACCTTGCTCTTAGAATTTTCTTACTTTTACGCTTGATGTAAAAATTCTTGACTTCTATCACGGTTACGTTTAATCTTTTACTTGGGCTCCTTAAAAAAAGGAGAAAGACCGTGTATATAATACGCTCCCCCTGCAGACCTATGCAGGAGGAGCGTTTTTTTGTTTTTAACTTTATTCAGACCAGCTCTCCCATACTTTTTGTGCAGATATGAATATAAATGTTTTAAAGTATTCATGATGTATAGTAAACGGTGACTGAATAATTGTTAAAGTTTTAAGGTTTAAAGGAAAGTGGAAAAGAGATAGAAACGATGACAGCTTCGAATCGACTACAATTTTGTAGACATTCTCGGCTTTTCTTTTTTTAGGGTGTTTGACTGTCAGATGTTCTAATCCCTAACAAAACAACTTATCTAGCAATTCTAAAGGAGGAATTTTTTCATGACGAAGTATATTTTTGTAACAGGTGGGGTTGTATCATCACTTGGAAAAGGGATTGTTGCAGCATCTCTAGGCCGTTTATTAAAAAACCGCGGTTTAGAAGTTACGATTCAAAAATTTGACCCATATATTAATATCGACCCAGGTACAATGAGTCCTTATCAACATGGTGAGGTTTTTGTAACAGATGATGGTGCTGAGGCTGACTTAGATTTAGGGCATTATGAGCGTTTTATCGATATTAACCTAGGAAAGCATTCTACAGTAACTTCAGGTCGTGTGTATCAATCGGTATTACAGAAGGAACGTCGTGGCGATTACAACGGTGGTACAGTACAAGTTATTCCTCATATTACAAATGAAATTAAAGATCGTATCCAACGCGCTGGTCGTGAGACAAATGCAGACGTTGTTATTACAGAAGTAGGTGGAACAGTAGGGGATATTGAATCATTACCTTTCCTAGAAGCTATCCGTCAAATGAAAACTAATTTAGGGCATAATAATGTCATGTATATCCACTGTACATTGATTCCTTATATTAAAGCAGCTGGTGAATTAAAAACAAAACCAACTCAGCATTCTGTAAAAGAGTTACGTTCTTTAGGTATTCAACCAAATATTATCGTTGTGCGTACTGAACAAGAGGTACCACAAGATATGAAAGAGAAATTAGCTTTATTCTGTGATGTTCAACCACATGAAATTATTGAATCTCGTGATGCGGAGCATTTATATGAAGTACCATTAAACCTACATGCACAAGATATTGATGATATCGTTCTTGACCACTTTGGTATGGAAGCTCCAGAAGCGGATATGGAAGAATGGCGCGAGCTTGTAGACAAAGTGAAAAACTTACCAAACAAAAGAAAAGTAGCATTAGTAGGGAAATATGTAGAACTTCAAGATGCTTATATTTCAGTGGTAGAAGCATTAAAGCATGCAGGCTATGTTTATAATTCTGATATTGAAATTGACTGGATTAATGCAGAACATGTCAATGCTGATAATGTAACTGCACTATTAAAAGATGCTGATGCGATTTTAGTACCAGGTGGCTTCGGTGATCGTGGTGTGGAAGGTAAAATTTTAGCTACGCAATTTGCGCGTGAAAATAATGTACCTTTCTTAGGAATTTGCTTAGGTATGCAGCTTGCGACAATTGAATATGCACGTAATGTGTTAGGATTAAAAGGTGCTCATTCTACCGAACTTGATGCAAACACAGAGTACCCAATTATCGACTTCTTACCAGATCAAAATGATAGCGTAGATATTGGCGGGACATTACGTTTAGGCCTATACCCATGTAAATTAAAAGACGGTTCTAAAGCAAGTGAAGCATATGGCAAAGAGCTTGTTTATGAGCGTCATCGTCATCGTTATGAATTTAACAATGAATATCGTGAAGCAATGGAAGCAGCTGGTCTTGTCTTCTCAGGTACAAGCCCTGACGGTAAGCTGGTTGAAATTATTGAGCTACCAGAGAATAATTTCTTTGTAGCATGTCAATTCCACCCAGAGTTAGTGTCACGACCAAATCGTCCACAACCACTGTTCCGTGACTTTATCGGCGCAACATTTAAATAAACAAAAAGAGTTGTCTCGAAATATGAGACAACTCTTTTTAATTGGATTATTACAATTCTTCCTCATCAAAACCAAGCATATCATCATAGGCCATTTTGACAGCTTCATAAACAAAAAGCCCTGCAAGTGCATGTGGTACAACTACCCGTTGACCTAAATCATTTGGCAATAAACCACCTTTAATACGAGTAGAAATATACGTATAGGCTAAGTCGGCAAGAGGATTTTCTGTACTTGCTGGTTCACTAGCAACAGCAGCGAAGGGAATAAATTGAGTATTTAATTTCTGAGCTAAAGCTAGTGCTTCTTCATCGTGCGCACTACGAGTAAAAATGCAAACTCGATCGGCTTCTGTTAAGCTTGTATCCAAAGTCCAAGGTGCTAACTTGCTAAATGGTTCTACTGCTTGCAGTGCATTTAATTCCACTGTCTGCATTTCTCCAAAGCAAGCAAAATAGACATTACCTTCGCCAATTGCAGCTTGTGCCAATAACCTTGCAGTCTCCTCGATAGCATCCTCTTCATTTTGTGTAATTCTTTGTAATAATCCACTTAATTGTGTTGTTAGAATTTTTGACATGATCCCACCTCTACCCATATTATAGGGGTGAAAAAGATAGAAAGCAAAAGCAGATAATTTATAATACTAGAAGGTATTAAGCTGAAAAAGTAGAATTATACATAATAAAGAATGTTTTTGTGTAAGAATAAAAAATAAAAAGGGCGGAATGGAATGTGAAACGATTACTAATTGTCGATGATCAGCAGGGAATTCGTTTGCTTTTAAACGAAGTGCTGAAAAAGGAAGGATATGTTACATATTTAGCAGCCAATGGTTTAGAGGCATTAAAGTATGCAGATGAACAAGACATGGATTGCGTATTACTAGATATGAAGATACCCGGAATGGATGGTATCGAAATTTTAAGACGTTTAAAAGAAAAGTTCCCAAAACTTCCTGTATTTATGATGACAGCGTATGGAGAGCTAGATGTTGTACAAGAAGCTTTAAATTTGGGAGCAATCCGTTACTTTACGAAACCTTTTGATATTTTTGAAGTGCGTGACGAAGTTAATAAAGCGTTACAAGTTTAAAAAAGGAGTACATATTTTCTTAGCGCCGCCGTTATTGCTCTGCACTTTGTCGACACTGCCGCTACGTTACACTACGCTTTCGTGTAGAAAATAATAGCCCCTGCTTTTCAGGTTCAAGCGCCGCCGTTACGTTGCCCTACACTTTGTCGACACTGCCGCTACGTTACACTACGCTTTCGTGTAGAAAATAATAGCCTCTGCTTTTCAGGTTCAAGCGCCGCCGTTACGTTGCCCTACACTTTGTCGACACTGCCGCTACGTTGCACTACGCTTTCGTGTAGAAAATAATAGCCTCTGCTTTTCAGGGGCTATTATTTTTGCTATGATTGAGGAGCATATTTATGTAGAAAGAATAGTCCTAAGAGGAGGATTTTTAGTATGGCATTAGTATCTATGAAAGAGATGTTAATTAAAGCAAAAGCAGAGGGTTATGCTGTTGGTCAATTCAACATTAACAACCTAGAGTGGACACAAGCAATTTTACAAGCAGCTGAAGAAGAAAAATCTCCAGTGATTCTTGGTGTTTCTGAAGGTGCAGGTAAATATATGGGCGGATTTATTTCTGTTGTTCATATGGTAAAAGGTTTAATGGAATCTTACGGTACTACAGTTCCAGTAGCCATTCATCTTGACCATGGTTCTAGCTTTGCAAAATGTAAAGAGGCAATTGATGCAGGCTTTACTTCTGTGATGATTGATGCTTCACACCATCCATTTGAGGAAAATGTGAAAATTACTTCAGAAGTAGTAGAATACGCACATGCTAAAGGCGTTTCTGTAGAAGCGGAATTAGGAACAGTTGGCGGAGATGAAGATGGTGTAATCGGTGGTATTATTTACGCTGATCCAGAAGAATGCCGTAAAATGGTTGAGCTAACAGATATCGACTGCTTAGCGCCAGCACTTGGCTCTGTACATGGTCCTTACAAAGGAGAACCAAACCTAGGCTTCAAAGAAATGGAAGAAATCTCTAAATTGGCAGATCTTCCACTAGTATTACATGGTGGTACAGGTATCCCAACAAAAGATATACAACGTTCTATTGCATTAGGTACTGCAAAAATTAACGTTAATACTGAAAATCAAATTGAAGCAACAAAAGCAATTCGTGAGATTCTTGACAACGACAAAGTTGTTTACGATCCTCGTAAATTCCTTGGTCCTGCACGTGAAGCGATTAAAGCAACAGTTGTTGGTAAAATTCGCGAATTTGGTAGTGCACAAAAAGCATAATTTTTGCATTTAATATGTTACAAAAGCATAGATAAATACACATAATAAGAGAAGTGTTGATGCTTTCAATCGACCTTCTCTTGTTTTTGAAATAAAGAAATTTTGGAAAATATTTAATAATATAAGAAAAATGATCAGGAGGAAATATAATATGAAATTTTTTATTGATACTGCAAATTTTGAAGAGATTAAAGAGGCACATGCATGGGGTATTTTATCAGGAGTCACAACAAACCCATCACTAGTGGCTAAAGAAGAAAATGTTTCTTTCCATGATCGTCTTCGTGAAATCGCAGAGCTTGTCGATGGCTCCGTAAGTGGAGAAGTTATTGCACTAGATGCAGAAGGAATGATTAAGGAAGGTTTGGAATTAGCTGCTATTGCTCCTAACATTACAGTGAAACTTCCAATGACACCAGCGGGATTAGAAGCTTGTCGTTTCTTTGCAAACAAAGGAATTAAAACAAACGTAACATTAATTTTTAGTGCAAACCAAGCATTAATGGCTGCGCGTGCAGGTGCTACATATGTATCACCATTTATCGGCCGTTTGGATGACATTGGTCAAAATGGTGTAGAGCTAATTGAAACAATTGCTGACATTTTTACAATTCATAATATTGATACACAAATTATCGCTGCCTCTGTTCGTCACCCTCAGCACGTTACGGCTGCAGCTTTAGCTGGCGCGCATATTTCAACAACTCCATTTAAAGTTTTAAAACAACTTTTCCACCATCCATTAACGGAAAAAGGAATTGAAGGATTTTTAGCGGATTGGAATAAGAGAAAAGGCGAATAATAAGAATATACAGTGAGCCAATTGCAAAAAATACTACTTTCCAATCATGAGGGAGAACGCAAAATGGATGTTTATAAAATTACTGGCGAAAATCGTCTACAAGGTACAATTAAAGTTAGTGGTGCAAAAAATAGTGCAGTCGCCTTAATTCCTGCATCAATTTTGGCGAACTCTCCAGTGACAATTGGAGGGATACCAGAAATTTCAGATGCATGGACGTTAAAGGCTTTATTAGAGGAAATTGGTGGGGAAGTATCGTTTGAGGATGGGAAGATGACAATCGATCCAACAGATATGATTGCCTTACCATTACCGAACGGCAATGTTAAAAAGTTACGCGCTTCCTATTATTTAATGGGGGCAATGCTAGGACGTTTCAAGAAAGCGGTCATTGGTTTACCAGGTGGTTGTTTCTTGGGTCCCCGACCAATTGATCAGCATATAAAGGGCTTTGAAGCATTAGGCGCTAAAATTACGAATGAGCATGGCGCGATTTATTTACGTGCAGATGAATTAATTGGGGCAAAAATTTATTTAGATGTCGCAAGTGTCGGTGCAACAATTAACATAATGTTAGCTGCTGTCCTCGCGAAGGGCCGTACAGTTATCGAAAATGCAGCGAAGGAACCTGAAATTATTGATGTAGCTACACTTCTAACAAATATGGGGGCCAATATTAAAGGGGCAGGTACAAGTGTCATCCGCATTGAAGGGGTAGAAGAACTACATGGTACAGAGCATACGATTATACCAGATCGCATTGAAGCTGCGACATTTATGATAATGGCTGCAGCAGTAGGTGATGGTATTACAATTGATAATGTAATTCCACTGCATTTAGAAGCAATTATAGCGAAGCTTCGTGAAATGGGTGTGAAGATTGAAATTGGTGAAGAAAGTATCTATGTACCAAAAACAGACTTCTCCACTTTGCAAGCTGTTGATGTAAAAACATTGGTGTATCCTGGTTTCCCAACCGATATTCAGCAACCACTTGCTGTGTTAATGTCACAGGCATTCGGTTCCTCAAAAGTAACAGATACTATTTATACAGCTCGATTTAAACATATTGATGAGCTTCGTCGTATGAATGCTGATGCTCGTGTAGAAGGCAACACGGCTATTATTAAAGGGCCAAGCAGACTACATGGCTCAACAGTAACAGCTACGGATCTACGCGCAGGTGCAGCATTAGTTTTAGCCGGTCTTCTAGCTGAAGGCGAAACGGAAGTACAAGATATTTATCATATCGAACGTGGCTATAGCTCACTTATTGAGAAATTACGTGATTTAGGCGCTGATATTCGACGTGAAACAATCCTGGCACGCGTAGCTGAGACAAAGGAATAATGAGAGCTAAAAGTTTTCACTCAATTATGTTACAATAGAGGTAATTTGAATGTTTCGGTATGAAAAATGACCGATAACGGGAGGCAAAGCAACAATGGAACGTAGTTTATCGATGGAAGTAGTACGAGTAACAGAAGCAGCAGCAATTGCATCCGGGAAATGGATGGGACGCGGTTTAAAAATTGAGGCAGATGATGCAGCAACAACAGCGATGCGCAAAATGTTCGATACAATTCCAATGCATGCTACAGTAGTAATTGGTGAAGGCGAAATGGATGAAGCACCAATGCTTTATATTGGTGAAGAACTTGGCTTACGTAGTGGTGGTCCAAAAGTAGATATTGCTGTGGATCCATTAGAAGGTACAAATATTGTAGCAAAAGGTACGAATGGTGCAATGACAGTCCTTGCAATTGCAGATAAAGGTAATCTATTAAATGCACCAGATATGTACATGGAGAAAATTGCTGTAGGGCCAGAAGCAGCTGGTAAAGTAGATATCAATGCTTCTGTTACTTATAACTTATTACAAGTAGCAAAAGCAAAAAATAAAGATATTTCAGATGTAGTTGCTACTTTATTAGATCGTCCACGTCACCAAGCAATTGTTGATGAAATTCGCGAAGCTGGTGCACGTATTAAGTTTATCCAAGATGGCGATGTTGGTGCAGCGATTAATACTGCCTTTGATGAAACAGGTATTGATATTATGTTTGGAACAGGTGGCGCACCAGAGGGTGTTATTTCGGCTGTAGCCTTAAAATGCCTAGGTGGGGACTTCCAAGCAAAGTTAGTACCAGAAGATGAAGAGCAATTAGAACGCTGCCATAAAATGGGTGTAGATGTTGATAAAGTTCTTTATTTAGATGATCTAGTAAAAGGTGACGATGCTATTTTTGCAGCAACAGCTGTGACAGATTGTGAGCTTTTAAAGGGTGTTCAATATAAAGGTGCTTACGCTTTAACACACTCAGTAGTTATGCGTGCTAAGTCTGGTACAGTTCGCTTTGTAGAAGGCCGTCACGCACTTGAGAAAAAACCTAGATATTAATGATATTTTCTTCTAAAATATACCTAGTACATCTATTGTGCTAGGTACCTTCTTCTTTAAATAAACCATCCCGTAGTTTGTAAGGCAATGTTTCATCATATGGTGGACTATGTATTTGTTATTGACCTACTGAGGTAACCGTATAGTGGGAACAGAGCCATTCGTTCGTAAAAAATCTTCGATGATAACCCCAATAATTGTATTATATTTTGAAAAAGACTGGAGTTGTGCATATGTCTGCATTGACAATCGCTCAATTAGAAAACATGACGTTAAAAGAGCTTTACGCTCTTGCACGCCAATATAAAATTTCATATTATAGCAAGCTAACGAAAAAAGAATTAATATTTGCTATTTTGAAAACGCGTTCAGAGCAAGAAGGCTATTTCTTTATGGAAGGTGTACTTGAAATTGTTTCGCAAGAGGGCTTTGGCTTCCTTCGACCAATAAACTACTCTCCAAGTAAAGAAGATATTTATATTTCTGCATCTCAAATTCGTCGCTTTGATCTTCGTAATGGGGACAAGGTATCTGGGAAGGTGCGACCACCCAAGGAAAATGAACGTTATTACGGCTTATTACAAGTTGATGCCGTCAATGGCGAGGATCCTGAAGTTGCAAAGGAACGTGTGCATTTCCCTGCATTAACTCCACTATATCCAGACAGACAAATTAAATTGGAGACAACTCAGCGTAATTTATCAACACGTATTATGGATTTAGTGGCACCTGTAGGATTTGGTCAGCGTGGATTAATCGTTGCACCGCCGAAAGCGGGGAAAACATCTTTATTAAAAGAAATTGCAAACGCTATTACGACAAATCATCCAGAAGCAGAGCTAATTGTCTTACTGATAGATGAACGTCCTGAGGAAGTAACAGATATTGAGCGGTCTGTAAATGCAGATGTTGTTAGCTCAACGTTTGATGAAGTTCCAGAAAATCATGTCAAAGTGGCAGAAATCGTTTTAGAGCGTGCACGCCGTTTAGTGGAACATAAACGTGATGTCATTATTTTAATGGATTCTATCACACGTTTGGCGCGTGCATTTAACCTTGTCATTCCTCCAAGTGGACGCACGCTTTCAGGGGGGATCGATCCAGCTGCCTTCCATAGACCTAAACGCTTCTTTGGATCGGCTCGAAATATTGAAGAAGGCGGTAGCTTAACGATATTAGCGACTGCTTTAGTAGATACTGGTTCACGTATGGACGAGGTTATTTACGAAGAATTTAAGGGGACAGGTAATTTAGAGCTTCATTTAGATCGCCAGTTGGCAGAGCGCCGAATTTTCCCTGCGCTTGATATTCGCCGTTCGGGTACACGTAAGGAAGAGTTATTGCTTGAGCCCGAACAACTTGAAAAACTATGGGCGATTCGTAAAACATTTTCAGATGCGCCTGATTTTGCGGAACGCTTCCTGAAAAAACTTCGTACAACAAAATCGAACGAAGAATTTTTTGAAAAACTGAACGAAGATATGAAGAAAGCAACTAAAGGTAAAGGTTTATTATAGAACAGCCATCACCATTGACAAATAATTGTCAATGGTGATTTTTTTGTATATGTTTAAATGAATAAATGTTTATTGAAATTGATAATCATTATCAATATAATGAAGTTAATAAATATCTTTTTGAAGGAGATTCGGATGAACTATGATGCCTACATGCTGCTTTGGCAAAATGCCTATGTTCAAATGAAGCATATTAATTACGTAAATAAATCAAAAGTTCAAATTTCAAAGATAGTAACTAATAGTTCGTTCATTATCATAACAGCAGGAGAGGCGCAAATTATCATTGATGAACAGCCTTATTATGTACAGCGTTTCAGTATTTTTCACATTGGTAAATCTCAAAGTTTACAAATTAATGCACAGCATAGTGTTAGCTACTTCCTCATACGTTATGAAGGAGATGTCATCTATAAGGATGCCTTTATGCAGCATTTACAGATGCAATATCAACCTTTTCAAATAAATTTCTCTTGTGTGCCTGCTAATCCAATAGCCATTCACAACATACTTCAAGATATGTATAGCAAATGGATGTCGGGCTCAATTCAAGATCATTTTTCAGTTAAAGCCTCTTTGTATGAATTTGTTTATCGTGTGTTTCAAGAATTAGCAGATGGGCAGGGGAACCCGCATGAAATGGATAAGGCAGAAGTAGCACGGCTATATATTCATCGGCATCTTCATCAACCATTATCTATACAAACATTGGCAGATACGCTTCATATTAGTACACGTCATTTATTACGAATTTTTAAAGCACGCTATGGGGTAGGACCACAAATTTATTTACAGCAATTAAGAATTGAGCAGGCACAACAATATTTGTTGGAAAATCAATTTGGTATAAAGGAAATTGCTATTTCACTTGGCTATGAAGATGAATACTATTTTAGTCGTGCCTTTAAAAAGGCTACAAATATGGCACCAAGTAATTTTAGGCTGAAATATACATCTTATATGTCCGAAATGGCCATTACAAATGAGAATCATTTTCAATACAATGAGAATCAGCTCGCGCAAGCAAACCGATTTGAGAACGGAGAAAATGAAATCATGATGCAAAAGGTGATTCAACATATAAGACTGCCTTTTTTTCTGAGCCTGTTTGTTTTATTAACTGCATGTAATGAAGAATCGGTCTCATCAAAGGTAGAGGAACAAACTACTCCAGATACTATAGAGACAAGAATGGTGACAGATGACAGTGGCCGTGAAGTAGAAATTCCAGTGAGAGCAAAAAGAGTTATCACAGACTGGTATCTTGGCCAAATTTTAGCGTTAGATGTTGTACCAGTAGGAGGGGTAACAGCTAACCTCGATTATGCTACGTTTTTAAAACAACACTACAAGGATGGGGAAATTACGAATATTGGTACTGATGGGAAGGTATCATTGGAAAAAATTCTAGAGCTAAAGCCAGATTTAATCATTACATGGAATCCAGAAGATGTAGGGAAATATGAGAAAATTGCACCTACAATTGTCTTTGCTGAAGATGCTCATTCATCAGCAATAGAGGAAATTAAGGCGATGGGAAGTTATTTAGGAAGACAAAAAGAAGCTGAAGCATTTGTTAATGAGTTTGAAGATCGGATAGCTACAGCTAAGGAAAAAATAAATGATGTGGTTCCAGACGGAGCAACATTTACTATTTATGAAATGTTTGAAAAAAATGCAACGATTGTTGGAAATTCAAGCGTATCGGGTGGTAGAGCAATCTATCAAATTTTGGGTCTGAAGCCTCAAGAAAAAGTGCAGGAGTTATATGATGCAAAAGAGGCGAGTGGCGGACGTTATGAGATTTCCTACGAGGTAGTAAGTGATTTTGTAGCTGATTATAACTTCATGATTAACTTCTTTAACAAAGATGGGAAGTTGCCAGGGACTTGGACAAACTTAGATGTCGTAAAAAATAATCAAATTATAGAGCTTCCATCTGAATATTATTTTGCCTCTGATCCACTTTCGGGTCTCCATCAAGCTGAAGAGCTGGCTGACAAAATAGTAGAGTTTACGAAGACTCAACAAAAATACATTAGTAGATATGAAGATTGATATTGCAATAGGAGGCTACAACCATGTTATTACAGCGATTTTTCTCATATTACAAACCATATAAACGCTTATTTATTTTAGATTTTAGCTGCGCCATTTTAGTAGCATTAATCGAATTAGCGTTTCCACTTGTTTTAAATAAAGTAATTGATGATATTTTGCCAGATGGCGAACTAAAGTGGATTATTATGGCGAGTTTATTGTTATTTGTCTTATATATTTTTAACTCCATTCTCCATTTCATCGTGTCGTATTGGGGACATATGCTAGGGATTAATATTGAAACGGATATGAGAAAGGAATCCTTTAGCCATGTACAAAAACTTTCTTTTAGATATTTTGATAATAATAAAACGGGACATCTTGTTTCCCGATTAACGAACGATTTAATGGATATCGGTGAGCTTGCCCACCACGGTCCTGAAGATATTTTTATTGCAGCAATGACCATTATAGGGACATTTGGTGTGATGTTCTACATAGATCCAACCTTTACAATTCTTATTTTCCTACTTGTGCCGATCATCCTAGTTCTGACGATTATTTTCGGAAAATTAATGTCAAAAGCATTTCGTCAAATGTTTGGAGATATTGCTGATTTTAATGCTCGCGTTGAAAACAATGTCAGCGGTATTCGTGTTGTACAGGCATTTACAAATGAGGATCATGAAATTAAACGCTTTAAGGTAAACAATGAAAGATTCCGAATGACTAAATTGTTCTCTTATAAGGTCATGGCTTGGAATGAAGCCATTTCAGGTATTCTAACAAAGGTATTGTCATTATTTACATTATTTGTTGGAGCTTATTTTGTGTTAAATGGCGATCTATCTAATGGAGACTTTATCGCATTTATTTTACTTTCAGGGATTCTGCTTGGCCCTATTAATAAAATCAACATGTTTATAGAAAGCTATCCAAAAGGTATGGCAGGATTTAGACGCTATATTGAATTTCTTGAAACAGAGCCTGAGATAGCGGATCGACCAGAAGCGAAAGACATCGATGAAATTGATGGCGAAATCACATTCACGGATGTATCGTTTGGCTACTCAGATGCGAATCGTGCTTTACATCACATTAATTTACAGGTTCGCCCTGGTGAAACAGTGGCACTAGTGGGTCCATCAGGAGCAGGAAAATCAACAATTTGCAGTTTGCTGCCACGTTTTTATGATGTCAATGAAGGCTCCATTAAAATTGATGGTGTGGATATACGCGATTTCAAATTGCAATCATTGCGTGGTCATATTGGGATTGTTCAACAAGATGTCTTTTTATTTGATGGCACTATTCGTGATAATATCGCTTACGGCAATCTGAATGCTAGTGAAGAAGATATTTGGTACGCAGCTCAGCGTGCACAGCTGACCGATGTCATTAAAGCACTCCCAGAGGGAATGGATACATTAATTGGTGAGCGAGGTGTGAAGTTATCAGGAGGTCAAAAACAAAGACTATCCATCGCACGGATTTTCCTGAAAAACCCAAAAATTTTAATACTTGATGAAGCAACATCGGCATTGGACACTGAAACGGAACAAGCTATTCAACAAGCATTAAATGAACTTTCTATTGGTCGTACGACGTTGGTAATTGCCCATCGTTTAGCAACAATCAAGGATGCAGATAGAATTGTTGTTGTATCGAAAAAAGGCATTATTGAAGAAGGAACACATGAGCAATTAATGGAACGAAAACATGCTTATTATGGGTTGTATACAGCTCAATTTGGTCTACAAATATAAGGTTGGTTCAAAGCACTCTCAAAAATGAAAGGAAGTTAATTATGTCAGTACTAGAAATAGATCGTGTGGCGATTGGTTATTCCTCGACGCTCATAGTCAATGATTTAAGCGTGGAAATTCCAAAAGGGCAGATTTCCACAATTATCGGTCCAAATGGTTGTGGGAAATCTACTTTATTAAAGGCAGTGGCCCGTGTACTTCAGACTCAAAATGGGGCGGTTTATTTAGATGGTAAAGCAATTCACCAATTGAAGACCAAGGAAGTAGCCAAAAGAATGGCTATTTTGCCTCAAACGGCAACAGCCCCAGGAGGCTTAACTGTTTTTGAGCTAGTATCATATGGCCGCTTTCCTCACCAAGTGGGGTTTGGTACATTGCGCAAGGAAGACTATGAGTATATCCATTGGGCTATTGATGTGACGGGATTAAGGGAATTTAGTGATCGACCAATTGAAGCATTGTCAGGTGGCCAACGTCAAAGGGTTTGGATTGCCATGGCATTAGCACAAGGCACTGATATTCTAGTACTGGATGAACCAACCACATATTTAGATTTAGCCCATCAGCTAGATATTTTATTGCTTTTACAAAAGTTAAATAAAGAAGAAGGTCGAACAATAATCATGGTATTACATGATTTGAATCATGCATCACGCTTCTCCCACTTTATCATGGCCATGAGAGACGGGAATTTAATAGTGGATGGAAGTCCAGAAGAAGTGATGACAAAGGAAAATTTACAAAGAGTGTTCAATATTGATGCTGAAATGGCTGTTTGTCCATATAGTAAAAATCCAATCTGCCTATCCTATCAGCTATACGATATGAAGAAATAAAATCTAGTCTGTATGTTTATTGGGAAGTTTATAAGGAGGAAATAAAATGACTACGTCGACAGGAGTAGGAGAGCTCAACGATTTAGAGGAGCTACAGAAACGATCTCATCCGATCCGTGGAGTAGTAGCTTTAATTGTAGGAGTAATTGGATTAATTTTAGCTATTGGCTTATCGATCTCTTTTGGTGCAGCAGATATTTCACTGGGTACTGTTTGGACAGCAGTTACCCATTTTTCACCAGAATTAACTACACATCAAATTATTCATGATATCCGCTTACCGCGAGTACTCGGGGCAGCTCTAGTAGGAGCAAGCTTTGCAGTAGCGGGGGCGATTATGCAAGGTATGACACGTAACCCATTAGCAGATTCAGGATTGTTAGGCTTGAACTCTGGAGCCGCATTTATGTTGGCAGTGTGCTTTGCCTTTTTCCCTGGTATGCCTTATATGTTTTTAATTTTATGGTCCTTTATTGGAGCAGGTCTTGGGGTAGCCATTGTTTATGGTATTGGGTCGCTGTCTAAAGGTGGTTTAACACCGATGCGACTTGTTTTGGCTGGTGCGGCTGTTAGTGCATTGCTTGGAGCGCTAGGAGAAGGGATTGCTCTTTATTACCGTATTGGTCAAGACCTTGCCTTTTGGTATGCGGGCGGTGTTTCGGGAACAAAATGGAGCCATCTACAAATATTATCACCTTGGATACTTATTGCGATGATAGGAGCTCTTATTTTATCACGTTCAATCACTGTACTGAGCTTAGGGGAGGAAATTGCTGTTGGGCTCGGACAACGTACGGGTGTTGTAAAAGTATGGGGAATGATCATTGTGTTAATTTTAGCGGGTGCGGCAGTTTCTGTTGTAGGAGCAGTTGGTTTTGTAGGCTTAATAATTCCCCATTTAACGAGATACATAGTTGGTCATGATTATCGCTGGATTATCGTTTGTTCGTTAGTATATGGAGCGTTGCTCGTGGTGTTAGCTGATTTAGTAGCACGCATTATCAATCCTCCTTATGAAACGCCGATTGGTGCTTTAATTGCCTTTATTGGTGTTCCTTTCTTCCTGTATTTAGCACGTAAAGGAGGGAAAGAGCTATGAGTAACAGCTATTTAACGCCAAGTCAGCAGAAGACAAAAAAGAAAAATTTTATCATTATTGCTACATTGCTTGTGTTAATCTTCATTACCTTTGTGATTAGTATGAATACTGGGGTGATTAAGCTAACACCAATGGAGGTTTTTAAGACTCTTTTTGGACAAGGAGATGCACAGCAACAATTAATCCTATTTGAATTTAGGCTTCCACGAATCGTGATAGCTGTATTAGTGGGAATGGGTTTAGCTATTTCAGGTGCTATTTTACAAGGTGTTTCTAAAAATGCTTTAGCAGACCCAGGTATTTTAGGGATTAATGCGGGTGCTGGTCTTGCAGTTATGCTGTATATTTCATTTTTTCCAACAACGAAGGCGGCACCTGTCTATTTACTGCCAGTACTTGCCTTTATAGGAGCAGGCTTAACGGCAATTCTGATTTATTCACTTTCTTATAAACGACATGAAGGTATTACACCCATGCGTTTAATTTTAACAGGGGTAGCTGTAGCAGCAGGTATTAGCTCAGCAATGATTGTGCTAACACTACGCCTATCACCTGAAAATTATCAGTTTGTGGCAACATGGCTGGCAGGGAGCATATGGGGTTCGAATTGGAGATTTGTTCTTTCATTATTACCATGGTTAGTGATCTTGTTACCATTTGTTTATGCGAAATCTCGGGTATTAAACATTTTGAATTTAGGCGAATTAACAGCTGTCGGATTAGGGGCCTCGATTGAAAAAGAGCGGCGTTGGTTATTAGCCGCAGCAGTTGGCTTAGCAGGCGCTAGTGTTTCTGTAAGTGGTGGCATTGGCTTCGTAGGGCTCATCGCTCCACATTTAGCTCGCCAACTGGTTGGGGCAAAGCATCAATTTTTACTTCCTGCGGCGGCATTATTAGGGGGTTTTCTCGTATTAATGGCTGATACGATTGGTCGTTCTATACTCGAGCCTTCAGAAATTCCAGCGGGGATCGTCGTTGCCGTTATAGGCGCTCCTTATTTCTTGTATTTATTAGCACGATTAAAGGAATAGATAGTGAAAGTATTTTTGTGAACAATAAAGGTGGGGTAGCCGAGTACCTATCATAATTCTCGGAATTAGCATGAAGGGGATGGAATCTAATAATGGTGAAAGAACTATATGATGTAACGATTGTTGGCGGTGGTCCAGCAGGTCTCTATACAGCCTTTTATAGTGGCATGCGAGATTTAAAAACGAAAATTATCGAGTATAGCTCTCAGCTCGGTGGTCGTATGTTAATTTATCCTGAAAAAATGATTTGGGACGTTGGTGGAGTTACACCTATTTTAGGCGGACAGCTTATCAACCAGCTTGTTGAACAAGCTCAAACTTTTGATCCGACAATTGTTTTAAATCAAAAGATAGAAGGATTAGAAAAACAACCAGATGGAACATTTATATTAACTTCCTCGACGGGGGAAAAGCATTATTCTAAAACAGTGATTTTGGCAGTGGGTTATGGAGTTCTAACGATGCAAAAGCTTGAAATAGAAGGAGCAGATCGCTATGAAGTAACTAATTTACACTACACTGTACAGGAATTAGAGATTTTCCGGGATAAACATGTTTTAATTTCAGGCGGTGGTAATTCAGCCGTCGATTGGGCGAATGAGTTAGAGCCAATTGCAGCGAGTGTTACGATCGTTCATCGTCGAGAGGACTTCGGGGGTCATGAAAAGAACGTTTTACGGATGAAGGAATCCTCCGTATGTGTAAAAACGCCATTTGAAGTAGTGCAATTACATAGTGATGGAGATTTAATCCAGTCTGTATCGATTATGAATAAAGAGACGGAAGAGATAGAGCGAGTTGAAGTAGATGCCGTTATTGTGAACCATGGCTTAAAATGTGATTATGGTGCACTAGAAGAATGGGGATTACATATAGAAGATGGCGTAGCACTCGTCAATGAAAAGAGAGAAACTAATATAGAAGGAATCTATGGGGCGGGTGATTTTATTGATCATCCAAGTAAAGTTAGGCTAATAGCAGGTGCCTTTACAGATGGCGTATTAGCGTTAAATAGTGCAAAACTATTAATAGAACCTGATGCACCAAAAGTTGCTTATGTTTCTTCCCATAATATCCGTTTCAAAGAGCGAAATGAAAAAATAGGGTTACAAGATAATGATTATCGTGAGGTTCGTGGATAAAAACTATTGAAATCTTTCTTTTGATATTTTTTTCTTGAAAATAATAAAATGCCTATGCTATACTTCATAAGTATGCAACGTGTACATATATAGCTGATGGTTTCACTCATATTCGGGCTATGTAAGGTACAGTTCGATAATACTCTGTTCCAGATGGTTCAGGGCGAGAGGAGAAAACGAATATGAAACAAGGAATTCATCCAGACTACAAAGAAGCAACAGTAACTTGCTCTTGTGGGAACACTTTCAAAACTGGTTCAGTAAAAGAAAACATCGTTGTCGAGTTCTGCAACGAATGTCACCCATTCTATACTGGCCGTCAAAAATTCGCGTCTGCTGATGGTCGCGTGGATCGTTTCAACAAAAAATACGGTCTTAAAAACTAATGTTAGTTTAATACCTGCCAAGCATGTGCTTGGCAGGTATTTTTTTCAGTAAATATGATACGTTGATGCAAGTCTTTTCAAAATACAGATCGACCAAAAGAAAGGGAGAAGACAGTATGGCGCAGCTATATTTTAAACATGGTGCAATGAATAGTGGAAAATCAATAGAGATTTTAAAAGTTGCCCATAATTATGAAGAACAACAGAAACCTGTAATGATGTTTACATCAGGATTAGATACACGTGATGAGGTTGGTTTTGTTTCCAGTCGAGTAGGTCTAAGACAGCAAGCCATCCCTGTTTATGAAGATACAAATATTTTTGAACTTGTGCGAAACAATTCGGTTAAACCATATTGTGTACTTGTGGATGAAGTTCAATTTTTAAAAAAAGCGCATGTTTTACAACTAGCTAACATTGTGGATGAATTAGATATTCCAGTCATGGGCTTTGGCTTAAAAAATGATTTTCAAAATGAACTGTTTGAAGGCAGCCAATACATGCTTACATATGCAGATAAAATTGAAGAAATGAAAACCATTTGTTGGTTCTGCCATAAAAAAGCAACGATGAATTTACGAGTAGATGGAAATGGACAGCCTGTATATACAGGAGATCAAATTCAAATTGGTGGAAATGATTCCTATTATCCAGTATGCCGAAAATGTCATGCTCATCCTTCGCTATAATGGAAGGTCACAGTATGAAGCACTAAGAAAAAGTGGCGTATATGCGAAAAGTTTTTTATACTAAGTAGTGGACATACACATTGTAAATAACCATTATGCTTTAGCATAATTTTAATGGAGAGCTCTTGGTAAATAGGAGCAATTTAAGAAACTAAATAGAGGTGAAATCCATGTTTGATCGATTACAGGCAGTGGAGGATCGCTATGAAAGGCTGACAGAGCTTTTAAGCGACCCGGATATTGTTAATGATAGTAAGAAATTACGTGAATATTCGAAGGAACAGTCAGATATCCAAGAAACTGTGGATTCGTATCGTGAATATAAAAATGTCAAAGAGCAATTAGTAGATACACGTGAAATGTTAGATAGCGAAAAAGATCCTGATATGCATGAAATGGTAAAGGAAGAATTTAACCTATTAAAAGCACAGCAGGAAGAACTTGAGGAACGTTTACGTATTTTATTAATTCCCAAAGATCCTAATGATAATAAGAACGTTATTATGGAAATTCGTGGAGCGGCTGGTGGAGACGAGGCAAATATTTTTGCTGGTGATTTATTCCGCATGTATTCTCGTTATGCAGAAACACAAGGCTGGAAAATTGATATTATGGAAGCCACTCCAAACCCAATGGGCGGCTATAAAGAAGTGATCTTTATGATTAACGGTCAAGGTGCTTATTCAAAGTTCAAATTTGAAAATGGTGCACACCGTGTACAACGTGTACCAGCTACCGAATCACAAGGACGTATCCATACATCAACAGCAACAGTAGCATGTTTACCTGAGGTAGAGGAAGTAGATGTTGAAATTCATGAAAAAGATATTCGTGTAGACACATTTGCATCTTCTGGTGCGGGTGGTCAATCGGTAAATACAACGATGTCTGCGGTTCGTATGACCCATTTACCAACAGGTGTTGTAGTTTCCATGCAGGATGAGCGTTCTCAAATTAAAAACCGTGAAAAGGCAATGAAAATTTTACGCGCTCGTGTAGCAGATATGTATATGCAAGAAGCGCAAAAAGAAATCGATGCCACACGTAAGTCAGCTGTGGGTTCTGGTGATCGTTCAGAGCGAATTCGCACATACAATTATCCACAAAACCGTGTAACAGACCACCGTATTGGGTTAACGATTCAAAAGCTAGATCAAATCGTCGAAGGTAGATTGGACGAAATTATCGATACGCTTATTTTAGAAGAACAAGCATCGAAGTTAGAGCGCTTAAATGATGACTTATAAAAATGTGATGGAGGCCCTTGAGTGGGCTTCTTCTTTTTTAGTGGATAATGGTCGGGAGCAAACTGCGGCACGTATTGTTATGCAGCATATACTTGGTACAAGTTATTCAGAGGTTATGCTACATTTACAGGATAAATTAACAGAAGAACAGCAAGTAAAATTTATAGCTCTTATAGAAGAACATGTCAATGGTCGCCCAGTTCAGTATTGTGTGGGAAGTGAGGAGTTTTATGGTCGTTCATTTATCGTCAATGAATCAGTTTTAATTCCTCGACCGGAAACGGAAGAACTAATTCTTGGCACTATTAATCGTATGACTAAACTATTTCAACATCAAGCATTGAAGGTAGCTGATATAGGTACGGGTAGTGGGGCTATTGCCATTTCAATGAAGCTGGAATGTCCTGCGTTATCGGTCGTAGCAACTGATTTATCCGAGGATGCATTAGCGACAGCACAAAAAAATGCACAGAGATTAGAGGCTGATATTGATTTTAGGTTGGGAGATTTAACTGCTCCGCTCGCGGGTGAAAAATTTGATATTATTTTATCGAATCCTCCATATATCGCGTTTGATGAGGCTGAGGCTATGTCAGATGTTGTACTAAAGCATGAGCCCCATAGCGCACTATTTGCGGAGGAAGATGGTCTTATTTTATATCGACAATTAGCAGAGCAATTGCCAATGTATATGAATAGACCTGCATTAATTGGATTAGAAATCGGTTATACACAAGGTGAAAAAGTAGCAAAATTCTTTCAAGATAGTTTTCCACAGGCTACGATTTCGATAGAAAAAGATATTAATGGGAAACCGCGAATGATTTTTTGTGAGATTCATGTATAAAGTGTCTTCATCTTGCCAACAATGTTGAGCAAGGAGGGATTTATATGTTAAATGAATACAAGTTTATTAGATTACCTAAACAAAATATTTTTCTAGCGTTTGCTAGATTAGTAGTAGTGGCCATTGCCTTACAGCTATGTGTGTTATATATTCCATCATTAGTAGGTTTTGCAAAAGAGGCTACTAATCAAGAACAAGAAAACGATTTTAGAATTCGTGTAATTGCTAACAGCAATACAGCACAAGATCAATATGAGAAAGAGCAGCTTGTGGAAGAATTAAAGCCCTATTTTATGCAAGTAGTAACTGCAGGAGTTGCGGGGAATGAGCAAACTCAAACATTAAAGCAACAAATTGAAACAGAATTAAGCGAAAACTATCCACAGATTGATACACAGGTAGTGGTTGGGGATAACTTATTTCCGCCTAAAAGACAGGGAGCGGTATTATATCCACAAAATGTGTATCACTCCATTGTAGTTAAAATTGGTGATGCGCGTGGCGATAACTGGTGGTGCAGTATATTCCCATCCATTTGCGAGCCTGAAAAAGAAGAAGTAAAAGCAGAAGAGCCAGAAGAGGAAGAGCAAGTAACATTCTTTATTTGGGAATGGGTGAAAGGGCTTTTTGCATGAATTGTTCACAAATTCAGATAACTTATGCACATTTTTTAAGAAGTTATAAACAATATGTGGATAATTCAGTAAGAATCAATAAGTGAAGGTAGGTTTTAATCATGGAAACCGTTTGCAAGGTTGTGGACAGTAATGTGAATAGTCAAATTAATTATACACAAGCTGTGGATATCTTAAATGCGGGAGAGGTAGTAGCATTTCCGACAGAAACGGTTTATGGGCTAGGAGCTGTTGCAACAAATGATGTGGCAGTGAAGAAGATATTTGAAGCGAAGGGCCGCCCTTCAGATAACCCTTTAATTGTTCATGTTGGTACAAAAGAGGAAGTAACGAATTATATAGAACATATTTCTGAAATTGCCAAGCAATGCATGGATTTATTTTGGCCAGGACCGTTAACGCTTGTGATGCCTGCTAAACCAAATGTGCTGGCTCAAAGTGTAACGGCTGGATTATCGACTGTGGGTATTCGGATGCCAGATCATCCAGTAGCACTTGCCTTATTACAGCAGCTTCAAAAACCGCTTGCTGCGCCAAGTGCTAATCGTAGTGGTAAGCCGAGTCCAACGGAAGCTATCCATGTTTTAGATGATTTGGGAGGGTACATACCTTATATTTTAGATGGAGGTTCCACAGGTATTGGGCTAGAGTCCACTGTATTAGATGTGACACATGAGCCTCCAGTAATTTTACGTCCAGGTGGCATTACGAAGGAGATGCTTGAAGCTAAAATTGGTCCGGTTATTCAACCAACTAAAATAGAGCAGAAACTAGAAGAGACTCCAAAGGCTCCGGGCATGAAATATACACATTATGCACCAAATGCACCGGTATATTTAATTAATTGTCATGATGGGGAAGTAAGCGAAGCTGTTCAACAATTACAGCAGCAAGGACATGCCGTAGCACTTCTTGCACCTGAAAATTTCCAACATAGTAAAGCTGATTTTTACTTTTCAGTAGGTGCAGAGGGAAGTAAAGAAGAAATGGGTGCTTCATTATACCATGCACTTAGAGCATGTGATAAAACAACAGCTACCGTTATTTTAGCTACGACGACTTCGGCGGAAGGCGTAGGGGCAGCTATTATGAATAGACTTGAAAAGGCCTCTGGTGGCAAATGGTACTCATTGTAAATAAAGTTGAGTGACAAAAGACATTGAAAATTCACATGTCTTTTGTCTTTTTTTATGTGCATGGATCATATTTATAAAAAGGAAAATCTTATGTGGACAAATATGATAATAATGTATTTTCGAGCATAAAATGATAAAATATTAGGGAGAGAAGGAGTGCATTCTTGCAGGGAATTCTTGCAGGTATATTAACGTCTGTTGATGTTATTGGTCTATATGTATTGCTGCCGAATGTTAGATATCGCTTATTTTTATCATTATGGACGGCTGCGTTGCATATGATTTTTCCTTTATTGGGATTTGAATTAGGAAACTATTTAGTTCGTTTTCTATTAGAATGGGGACAATGGATATCGAGTATTTTGTTATTTTGCATTGGCGTGCATTTACTATTATTCTCTCATCGGGATGAAAAAGTTACAATTTCCCCCGTACTTTTAGCCGTGACTGCAAGCCTAGATACCTTTTCAGTTAGTGTTTCTTTTGGTATGCTAAACTTAGAAAAAACAATTTTTATTATGAGTGCAGGCTTGAGTGCCTTGATATGCGCCTATGGGTCATTAGTCATTGCACGTAGGAGCCAAGTCTTTTTTGGGAATAAAATTCAAATCGTTGCTGGCATTATTTTTATTATCATGAGTATCCTAGCTATTCGGCAATAATTCATATAAAAATGGAGAGTGATAAGTGTGAAAATATTATTTGTTTGTACAGGCAATACTTGTCGCAGTCCAATGGCAGAAGTCATATTAAAACATAAACAAATAGACAATTTAGAAGTACGTTCTGCAGGTATTTATGCTATGCCTAATGCCCAAATGTCAGCACATGCGCAACAAGTGTTAAATGATGCCGGAATGTCTCATCAGCATTCTGCAACACAATTATCCATGGTAGAAATAGACTGGGCAGATTTAGTCCTAACGATGACTACCGCTCACAAAGACACTGTTATTTCAAGTTTCCCAGGAACTGATCATAAAGTATTTACATTGAAAGAGTATACGAATGAAGGCAGCCTGGAGAATGTAGTCGATCCTTACGGTGGTAATAGAGCAATATACGAAGCAACATTTGCGGAATTACATGAATTGGTTGATCAATTAATACAAAAACTACAATAGAATTGAGGAGCCCTATGAAAAAACAATTTGGTTTACGACTTAAATTGGTGTTATTTGTGAGCGTGCTAGCATTAATTACTTACAGTATCAGTTTTATATTTATTGAATATTTACAACCGACCTTCTTCCCGAGTATTAATGGAAAAGTGTTTCAAGTGGTGACTTATGCATTAGGAATCACATGGTCAGGCATATTGGCTGCCATTTTTAGCGTAATTTTAATTAAACCTTTACAACAACTTGAGCATTCCGCAACTCTAGTAGCAGAGGGGAAAATTGGACAGGATGTTCAAATGCCTAAAACAAACGATGAGATACGTTCGGTTGCAGAGGCATTCCAACAAATGGTGCTAAATTTACGTCAAATGGTCGAAAGTATCGATCAAAATTTCCAACAGACCAATCAATCGATCATTCAGCTCTCAGATGAAGCGGGAGTCGCTACTCGAAAAGCAGAAGGCATTGCGTCAACCGTTAAGCATATTTCGGCAGGAGCTGAAGCATCTGCGACAGCTGTACAAGATACCGCTGAGGCAATTGAGGATGTACGAGCTCTTGCGACAGAAGTAAATAGTAGAGCAGAAGCATCTGCATCACAATCTACAGAGATATTACATAATTTATCGACAACAACCAATGCAATCGAAACATTAGTTAATAGTATTCAGCAAATAGCTACGGGTAACAATGAGGCCTTAAAAAGCATTCATGCTTTAGAAGAAAATGCGGGTCAAGTTGAGCGCATTATAGGCTTAGTTGGTGATATTGCGGCACAAACAAATTTACTAGCTTTAAATGCATCTATTGAAGCAGCTCGTGCAGGAGAACATGGAAAAGGCTTCGCTGTAGTTGCGGAGGAAGTTCGTGGTTTAGCAGATGAAAGTGCAAAAGCTGTCCAAGGGATTACTGCTTTGATCCAGTCTATGCAGCAAAATGTTGAGGTCGTAGTTAAACAAATGAATGAACAGGTAGCCTTTGCAACGAAGGAAGCAGATCGAGTATCTGAAACAACGACAGCTGTAGAAGGTATGTCATCTAATGTACATGAAATGGCAACAGCAATTGTAGAGATATCTTCACTAATTGAACAGCAAATGCACAATATTGAGACAACTGCTCGTCAATCACAAGAAGTGGCTGCAATTGCAGAAGAAACATCAGCAGGTGCACAAGAAGTTCGTAGTGCGGCTGAAGAGCAAGCCTATGCTATTGAACAGGTAGAGCACCTAGCACAAAGTTTAAAAAAGCAATCAGAAGCTTTGCATAAAGTGATTCAACAATTTGATCGACAGGCTTAGTCCTGAAAGGCTGTTTATAAATGCGATGAAAAATCGGATTTATAGACAGTTTTTTTATTTTTGGAAGAAATAGTGATATAGTTTGTCCACTGTATATAAAATGTGAAAAAAACTTTAGTAGATAGAATATTACAACAAAAGACCGTTATCCGAATTTATTAACATGATATTCACACTATCCACAGAAAAAACAACTTAAAAGTGAATGATTTTTAGCTTGTTAACAATAAATGTTCGTCTTTTAGGAGAAATCAGCATAAAAATACAAGAAAAATCGTGTTATTCTTCAGAAAGAAGTGGTACACTAAGGTTGACTATAATTCGAAAAGAGGGAACCCAGTGAGAATAGCAATTTCTTCTGATCACGGAGGCAACAACCTACGTCGTGAGATCATGCAGCTACTAGATGAGCTTCATATTAGCTACGAAGATTTTGGTCCACAATCTGCGGATTCAGTAGACTATCCGGATTACGCAAAGCCAGTTTCTGATGGTGTAGCAAACGGAAAATTTGATAAAGGCATTTTAATTTGTGGCACGGGAATTGGTATGTCGATTGCTGCAAATAAGGTGAACGGTATTCGTTGTGCGCTAGTACATGATGTATTTAGTGCGAAGGCAACGCGATGCCATAATGACTCTAATGTTTTAGCTATGGGGGAACGTGTTATTGGCCCAGGTCTTGCACGTGAAATTGTCCAAACGTGGCTAGAAACTGAGTTTGAAGGTGGTCGTCATACACGACGCATCGAAAAAATTACTGAACTTGAGCAATAAATGATTGTTATTCCATATATGGCATTCATCAAGGCTGTCATATATGGCATGATTTTAATGGATATAGATGAAGGAGCTGAGCTTAATGGTTGTAAAACAAATACGAACGCATTTGACTCAGTTACTCAGTGAATTTGAAGAGCAGGTAACATTACGACCTCATACTATTTTTGTCGTAGGATGCTCTACATCTGAAGTGATTGGTCAGAAAATTGGCACAGCAGGCGCATTGGAGATAGGGGAAGCGATTTTTGAGCCGTTACAAGAATTTGCAATGAAACACGAGCTACATTTAGCATTTCAAGGCTGTGAGCATATTAATCGTGCTATTACAATGGAGGCATCAACAGCTGAACGGTTTGGCTACGATCCAGTGGCGGTAGTTCCAGTACGTACTGCGGGTGGCTCTATGTCCGCATATGCCTATACGCGTTTTGCTAACCCTGTGGTTGTTGAAACCATTCAGGCACATGCAGGTATTGATATTGGACAAACATTAATTGGTATGCATTTGAAAGCAGTAGCTGTCCCAGTTCGCACATCAGTGAAAATGGTGGGAGAAGCAGTGGTGACGATTGCAACAACACGTCCAAAGCTAATTGGCGGGGAACGTGCTGTATATAAATAATAGAGGATACTAGGAGGCTTTTTCTAACATGGCATATGAAAAATTAGCAGTACAAGACAAAGCAGTATTAGAAGGAATTCTTGCAGAAAAAAAACGTCAACAAGCAAATATCGAATTGATTGCATCTGAAAACTTTGTTTCAGAAGCAGTTATGGAAGCTCAAGGTTCTGTACTGACAAATAAATACGCAGAAGGTTATCCAGGTAAACGCTACTATGGTGGCTGTGAACATGTAGACGTAGTTGAAGATATTGCACGTGATCGTGTGAAAGAAATATTCGGAGCAGAATACGCAAACGTGCAACCACACTCTGGTGCGCAAGCGAATATGGCTGTATACCACACAATTTTAGAACCAGGTGACACGGTTCTTGGTATGAACCTTTCACATGGAGGTCACTTAACGCATGGATCTCCTGTAAATTTCTCGGGTATTCTTTATAATTTTGTGGAATATGGTGTAACAAAAGACACACAAGTTATCGATTATGAAGATGTGCGTCAAAAAGCATTAGAGCATAAGCCAAAACTTATTGTTGCGGGTGCTTCTGCATACCCACGTGAAATCGACTTCTCTAAATTCCGTGAAATCGCAGATGAAGTAGGTGCATACTTCATGGTGGATATGGCACATATTGCTGGTCTTGTAGCTGTTGGCGAGCATCAATCTCCAGTGCCGTATGCAGACTTTGTTACATCAACTACACATAAAACATTACGTGGACCACGTGGTGGATTAATTCTTGCTTCAAAAGAATGGGAGCAAAAATTAAACAAATCTGTATTCCCAGGAATTCAGGGTGGACCATTAATGCATGTCATTGCTGCTAAAGCTGTTGCATTTGGCGAAGTGTTACAACCAGAATTTAAAGACTATGCAAAACAAATAAAATTAAATGCAAAAGCTTTAGCTGAAGTACTTATTGAAGAGGGCGTTGAAATTGTATCTGGTGGTACAGATAACCACTTATTACTATTAAACGTTAAATCTCTTGGTCTAACAGGTAAAGTAGCAGAGCATGCATTAGACGAAGTGGGCATTACAACTAACAAAAATACAATCCCTTACGATACGGAGTCTCCATTTGTTACTTCAGGTATTCGTATCGGTACACCAGCCGTTACATCTCGTGGCTTTAAAGAGGAAGATATGAAAGAAGTGGGTGCAATTATTGCAGCTGTTCTTAAAAACCCTGAAGATGAAGCGGTTCAAGCGGACGCAAAAGATCGCGTCAAAGCATTAACAGATAAACATCCATTATACGCTTAATTGTATAGACTGTGTTTAGAGTGAAAATTTCACTTTAAACACAGTTTTTTATTTCAAAACAATAAAATACATATTTTTTTAATTAAGTAGAATAATCCTCTTTATTTTGAATAAATTTACATATAATCAGTAGAGAGCGATATATTATAGTAGGCTGAGGACAGATTGTGTCCAAGAAAAGAAGTTTTTTTTAATAAAAGTGAAAATTTAATTAAATATTATGTACAATGGAAATGGGATGAAGTGATAGAGACGGAGGGGTTGGATGGTCACTAAATCGTTAGATGTAGATAATGATGTTTTATTAAATAGTATTCTTAAATTAGGGGATAATTCTAAGGAAAGCTATGTAATTTTTGATGCAACAAATCATCATATTATAGTAGAGTGTAATGAATCTTTTTGTAACCTTACAAATGCTTCGAGGTCACAAATCCTAAAAACTAATTATTTTGCATGGCTATCAGATGAAAAAATGACAACCATTAAAATGATCAAAGAAAAAATACATAACGGTATCATGGTGCAAGCGAAGCTACATCATAAAGGTATCAATAAACCCCTATTTTGGGCAGAAATACAAGCACTACCATTTCGGAATGATACAAATATTACGCAATATGTGTTGGTCCTTATAAAGGATGTTACGTATTATCATACAGAAGATTTCTTAATGCGTTTAGAAAATGATATGTATAAGGCGATAGAGAGAGATAGCTCTTTTGAGCAAAAGATGCATATTATTTGTCATGGACTTGATGAGTTTTTTATGCCGAATACTTCAAGTATGGTTCTCATCAAAACAGAGAGCAATCTATTACAGGCTTTTACAGATAATTGTCGAAAAAAAGATGTACCGAGATGCTGTGAAAATAATGATTTTTTTACGAAGGTTATGCAATCAGAAACCTCTATTTTCATTGAAAACTTGGATGAGGTATATATCCCAGATGAACATAAACAGTTTGCTGCCTCATCTCACAAACCGTATGGATTATTTATACCTATACGCAATCAACAGCGGCAAGTCATAGGGCTCTTTTCAATATATTATGAGCAAGCACAAAATGACTCCTCATATTTTAAAAGTATGTTTCGTAAAATTGGTGCACTTGTTGCCTTAGCGTTTACGTACGCAAGAACACAAAGAAAAATATGGGATTTAGCCTATACTGACATTACAACAGGTCTACCTAATCGTCATAGCTTTGTGAATTTCCTCGAAAAAGAGGTTGAACGTGGACAAAATGGTTATATCAAAATTGTAAAGCCAAGCGAATTTCATCAAGTGGTTGAATTGTATGGGCGAGAATTTGGCGATGAATTATTAAGGCAGCTCGCCAAACGACTAGAGCAAGACAAACCAGCGGATCGCGAATATATTGCTAGATTTACTAGCTCTAGTCTAATTTTATCCACCATGACTTTCGATGAAAATTTAAATAATTATGAATGGCGTATAAAAGAGACAATTCGGCAGCCATTTATAATAGGAGGAAAACAAATCTACATCACGTTAAAAACAGGCATTGCTTCTTTTAATGATGACATAAAGATTAATGATGCAATTCGGTTTGCTGATAATGCGCTCTCCTTTGCTACCGATAAACCAGGTACACATACTGAAATTTTTACGACAGAAAAAAATGACGTTCTTGTACAGCAAATGACTGTTTTAAATCATTTGTCACAGGCAATCAAAAATAAAGAAATTACAGTTCATTTACAGCCAAAAGTAGATTTACGGAATGGAGAGATTCAAAGTATAGAGGCTCTTGCACGCTGGATATCCCCAAAGCTAGGCTTTGTGTCACCAGCAATCTTTATTCCAGTAGCGGAAAGTGCAGGAAAGGTTAGAGAAATTGACGTTTTAGTTTTAGAAACTGTGCTTTCATGGCTGGCAGAACGGCAAAAGTTAGGAAAGAAATTAGTGAAAATAGCAGTCAATATTTCACCTGATCATTTTTACTATACGCATTTTGTTCAAGATACGCTAAAGCTCGTTCGGCAGTATGGTATAGATCCAAGTAATATTATATTAGAAGTAACAGAAAATATAGGTTTAGTAGATTTCCAATCTGCCTATAAAATTATTCAAGAATTAAAAGGCTATGGTTTCAAAACATCCGTGGATGATTTCGGGACAGGATTTTCTTCATTGAGCTATCTGCAACAATTACCATTCACTGAATTAAAGATTGATCGAAGCTTTATTAATGCGTTAGAGGATCCTGCAACGCTTGCTATTGTACGCTCGATTATACAATTGGCGTTAAACTTAGGAATGATTTCTGTGGCAGAGGGAATTGAAACAGAAGAACAGGTTGAAATACTCCGTGCGTTAGGTTGTACAGTTGGACAAGGATTTTTCTATTTTAAACCAATGGCAATAGAAGAGTTAGATTTAATTCTTGATCAATAACTCACTTGGTCAAAAGAAAATATAATAAAAGGAGTTGCCTTAAATTTATTTTTGAGGCGGCTCCTTTTTTCTGTTATACTAGTTGAGATAAAAATGAAATCCGAACGGTTAGGAGAGAATCCCTTTGAGCAAAGTCTATGTATTTGATCATCCACTAATCCAACACAAATTAACTTATATTCGCGACAAGAATACAGGTACAAAAGAATTTCGTGAGCTAGTAGACGAAGTAGCAACACTTATGGCATTTGAAATTACACGTGATATGCCGGTGGAAGAAATTGAAATTGAAACACCTGTAACGATTGCTAAAACAAAAGTACTTTCTGGTAAAAAGCTAGCGATTGTACCGATTCTTCGTGCAGGAATTGGTATGGTAGATGGCGTACTAAAGCTTATCCCAGCAGCAAAAGTTGGCCATATTGGTCTTTATCGCGACCCTGAAACATTAAAACCAGTTGAATATTACGCAAAGCTTCCAGCAGATGTGGAAGAACGTGATTTCATTATTGTAGATCCAATGTTAGCAACTGGTGGTTCAGCAGTGGAAGCTATCAACTCATTGAAAAAACGTGGAGCTAAAAACATTAAATTCATGTGCTTAATCGCTGCACCAGAGGGTGTCAAAGCTATTCAAGAAGAACATTCAGATGTAGATATTTACATTGCTGCTTTGGATGAAAAGCTAAACGATCATGGCTATATTGTACCTGGTCTAGGTGATGCCGGAGACCGCCTATTCGGCACAAAATAAAAATGTTGTTATGAATTTCCTCATTTAGGAAACTAATAATTTGTGAAAGCGTCCTTCAAATTTGAAGGGCGTTTCATAGTATGTCTAGGTAAGTACTCCTCATGTTGGACTTCAACTGGTGTGGTGTCCTTTTCATACAATAACAAAAAGGACGGTGCAGATCGTTTTGATGAAAAAATGGAAAGTAATGACAATTTTTGGTACAAGACCAGAAGCAATTAAAATGGCTCCTCTTGTTTTGGAGTTACAAAAGTATCCTGATCAAATAGAATCTATTGTAACAGTAACAGCACAACATCGCCAAATGCTAGATCAAGTACTAGAGACATTTGAAATAACACCGAACTATGATTTAAATATAATGAAAGATCGTCAAACATTAATTGATGTGACGACAAACGCATTGCAAGGTTTAGATAAAGTAATGAAGGAAGCACAGCCGGATATCGTTTTGGTACACGGTGATACAGCAACGACTTTCATTGCAAGCTTGGCGGCGTTTTATAACCAAATCGCAATTGGGCATGTTGAAGCAGGACTGCGAACTTGGAATAAGTATTCACCATACCCGGAGGAAATGAATCGCCAGTTAACAGGTGTAATGGCTGATTTACATTTCGCACCAACAGAAGTATCTAAAAAGAATCTTTTAGATGAAAATAAAAACGCTGATACAATATTTGTAACAGGTAATACGGCTATTGACGCATTAGCTACAACTGTTAGCGAACATTACACGCATCCTGTATTAGACAAAATTGGCGAAGATCGCATGATTTTATTAACGGCACATCGTCGCGAAAATCTTGGTGAACCAATGCGTCACATGTTCAAAGCAATCACTAGAATTTTAGCTGAGCATGATGATGTTCAAGTGGTATATCCGGTCCATATGAATCCTGCTGTAAGAGAAATCGCGAATGAAATTTTAGGTGACAATGAACGAGTACATTTAATAGAGCCTCTTGAAGTATTTGACTTCCATAACTTCGCGGCGAGCTCTTACATGATTTTAACGGACTCAGGTGGCGTCCAAGAAGAGGCACCATCATTAGGGAAGCCAGTTCTTGTCCTTAGAGACACAACAGAGCGCCCTGAAGGAATTGCAGCTGGAACACTAAAGCTAGCAGGAACTGAAGAAGATACAATTTACGCCTTAGCTAAAGAATTGTTAACAGATAAAAAGGCTTATGAGGCGATGGCACAAGCATCAAATCCATATGGTGATGGACATGCATCTAAACGAATTGTAGAAGCGTTGCTAGGTTTTTTACAAAAAACTAATTAATGTACTATAATTAAATTGAAAAATAAGTCTAATGTACCTGTTGAATTGGGTAAGCTAATTTATGAGCATAATTATGTCGTAAATTAGCTTTTTCTATGAGCCAAGAAAATAAGAACATTTGAAACTATGAAATTTCATACACAAATTTGTCAACAATTTGACAAGAGTATATAGGTTGTGAAGTTTTTCTCTATTACCAATTGACTTCAAATATCACCTATTGTATGCTTACAAAGGGTAAGAATGATAAGGGTTTCAGTCATAATTAGGACGTTGAAACACTTGTTATATCAACTTTCTACTAAATTGACAGTTCAAAATAAAACTGTCGATTTGCAACGTTTTGTGCGTTTCGGTTTTTACCGAGTTGGTAAGGGGTGTAAGTTATTTTTTGGGTATTTACACCTGTAATTGAAATGACTCTCCCATTACTATTCCGCTGTGAGTAGTGCCTTTCACTGCTCTTTTCTGATTTCACATGGTGGTCAGCAAACGCTTTCAATACTCGAAAATTTGATTCAGGAGATTACAACCAATGCTAGATTTGCATCACATTTTTGCTGTGCAGAAGAGGGCGTTATTTTTTTTGCTTGCACTCTGCGCATTAGGCTGGGGATTCACTTCCTTTCAAACTGTATTTGCGGGCATCGCAGTCGGTGCATTCTTTGGTACGTATAATTTTTGGATTCTAGTTCGCCGTATGGAGAAGTTTGACAGGTCCATTAGTGAAGGGAAGAAAATAGGCTCACTTGGTACAGCACTTCGCTTTGGATCAGGTGTTGCGGCAGTCGCAATAGCCATTTCGTTGCCAAACTATTTTCACTTAATTAGCACGGTCATAGGGCTAATGATTCCGTACGTTTTTCTCTTTGTCGAGAGAATTGTGTCACATGTAAGGAACCGCTAATGTGCTTTAAATTAGAAAGAGAGGTGAAAAATAACAATGACTCATGAAGCTCCGTTACTAGAAGTCGGTTTTTTAACTTTTAATAAATCGACAGTTATGATGTTACTAGTTGCTGCAATTATCGTATTTTTAATTGCCTTTATTTCAACTAGAAGCTTAAAACTAAAACCAACTGGTATGCAAAACTTCATGGAATGGATTATGGACTTCGTTAAGAACATCATCAAAAGCAACATGGACTGGAAAACTGGTGGTCGATTCCACATTCTAGGTATTACGCTAATTATGTTTATCGCAGTATCTAACTTATTAGGTCTTCCATTCTCAATCGCTTATGGTCATGAACTATGGTGGAAATCACCAACAGCTGACCCAACTGTAACGATGACGTTAGCAACGATGATTTTAGTTTTATCGCATTTCTATGGTGTAAAAATGAAGGGTACAGGCCATTATGCTGGTACATTCTTTAAACCAATGTCTTTCATGTTCCCACTTAAAATAGTAGAGGAATTTGCAAATACATTAACGTTAGGTTTACGTCTTTACGGTAACATTTACGCGGGTGAGATTTTACTTGGCTTATTAGCCGGTTTAGCATCATCAGGTGCTGTGGGATTCATCGGAGCAATCGTTCCAATGATGGCATGGCAAGGTTTCTCAATTTTCATCGGCTTTATCCAAGCCTTTATCTTCACAATGTTAACAATGGTTTACATGGCTCATAAAGTGAGCGATGACCATTAATATAAAGCATATATCATATGCTTGAACCACAAAAAAACAAACAATTCCAAGGAGGAAATTTTCAAATGACAGGTTCATTAGGTTTATTAGCAGCAGCAATCGCAATCGGTTTAGGTGCACTTGGTGCAGGTATCGGTAACGGTCTTATCGTATCAAAAACAGTAGAAGGTATCGCTCGTCAACCAGAAGCTCGTGGCGTTCTTCAAACTACAATGTTCATCGGGGTTGCATTAGTTGAAGCCCTACCGATCATCGCAGTAGTAGTAGCATTCATCGTAATGAACAAATAATTCAGTTGAACACTGAATTTTACTAGTGGCGAAGCAGGATTCTCCAGATGAAACTTCGCCCTTCATTTTGGAACAGATAAAAGCTATGTGTAAATATAGCTTTTTAAAATAGGTAGTTTTTTAAGTCCATAAATTATGTTGAAGTTAAAGCTCTTGAAGGGAGTGAAACAATCGTGTTTTTAGATAATCTTGTACTAGGTGCTGGCGCTGGTCAGTTCAACAGCGGAGACATCATCGCAACATTAGTTATCTTTTTAGTATTAATGTTCTTACTTAAGAAAGTCGCTTGGGGTCCACTTATGGGCATCATGCAACAACGTGAAGAGTTAGTAGCGAGTGAGATCGAAGCAGCTGAAAAAGCGCGTAAAGATTCGCACCAATTTTTAGAAGAACAAAAGAGCCTTCTTAAAGAAGCTCGTACGGAAGCACAATCGATTGTTGAAGGCGCTAAGAAGCAAGGCGAACTACAAAAAGATGAAATTCTTACTGCAGCTCGTAATGAAGCAAACCGCTTGAAAGAATCGGCTTTACGTGAAATTGAGTCTGAAAAAGAAAAAGCTATTGCAGCTGTACGTGATGAAGTCGTTTCATTATCTGTACTTGCAGCATCTAAAGTCCTTAGCAAAGAGATTTCTGAGGCAGACAACCGTGCTCTAATTGAAGAGACGATTGCGAAGGCAGGGGAAGCTCGATGAGTAATTCAGCTGTAGCAAAACGTTACGCTCAAGCGCTTTTTGAATTAGCGCAACAAAAAAATATTCTTGCTGAAGTTGGAGCAGACTTAAACGAGCTAACAAAGATTGTTAAAGAATCTCCGGATTTATTAACGCTTTTAAATGCTCCAAAGTTCTCTATCGGACGTAAGAAACAAATGGTAGCTGAAATCTTTGCAGGTGCAACTCCAGAGGTTTTACGCGCAGTTCAACTATTAGTTGAGAAAAAACGTGTAAACGAAGTGAAGCTTATTGCGAATGCATATGCTGAGCTTGCTGCAAAGGCACAAGGTACTGCAGATGCAACAGTATTCTCTACGCGTGCACTTTCTGCTGAAGAAAGCGCTAATATTTCTACAACATTTGCGAAGCTTGTAGGGAAACAATCATTAAACATTACAAACGAAATTGATCCATCACTACTTGGTGGTATTCGTGTTCAAATCGGTAATCATATTTACGATAGCTCAGTAGCGAACAAACTTGAGCGCCTAAAACGTGAATTAATCGGTTAATAATTTAGAAATGTGAGAGGTGACATACATGGGCATCAAGGCTGAAGAAATCAGCAGTCTGATTAAACAACAGATTGAGAATTATGAATCTGAACTTAAAGTAAGCGAAGTTGGTACAGTTATCCGTATTGGTGACGGTATCGCTCTTGCTCATGGCCTCGACAACGCCATGGCTGGAGAACTTCTTGAGTTCTCTAATGGTGTTATGGGTATGGCTCAAAACCTAGAAGAAGGTAACGTTGGTATCGTAATCTTAGGTCCATACACAGACATCAAAGAAGGCGATGAAGTTCGTCGTACAGGTCGTATCATGGAAGTACCAGTTGGTGAAGAACTAATTGGCCGTGTTGTAAACCCACTTGGTCAACCAGTGGATGGACAAGGTCCAATCAACACAACTAAATCTCGTCCAATCGAAAGTCCTGCTTTCGGTGTAATGGCTCGTAAATCAGTACATGAACCATTACAAACTGGTATCAAAGCAATTGACGCTTTAGTACCAATTGGTCGTGGTCAACGTGAGTTAATCATCGGTGACCGTCAAGTAGGTAAAACATCTGTAGCAATCGATACAATCTTAAACCAAGATGGCGAAAATATGATTTGTATCTATGTTGCAATCGGTCAAAAAGAATCAACTGTACGTGGTGTAGTTGAAACTTTCCGTAAGCACGGTGCATTAGATTATACAATCGTAGTAACTGCTGCTGCATCTCAACCAGCTCCATTACTATTCTTAGCACCATTTGCTGGTGTTTCTATGGCAGAAGAATTCATGTTACAAGGTAAGCACGTATTAATCGTGTATGATGATCTTTCTAAACAAGCATCAGCTTACCGTGAACTTTCACTTCTTCTACGCCGTCCTCCAGGTCGTGAAGCTTACCCTGGTGACGTTTTCTACTTGCACAGCCGCTTACTTGAACGTGCTGCGAAGTTAAATGAAACATATCAAAATGGTTCTATTACAGCACTTCCATTCGTAGAGACACAAGCTGGGGATATCTCTGCATACATCCCAACTAACGTTATCTCGATTACTGATGGTCAAATATTCTTACAATCTGACTTATTCAACTCAGGTGTACGTCCAGCGATTAACGCCGGTCTTTCTGTATCACGTGTAGGTGGATCTGCTCAAATTAAAGCGATGAAAAAAGTTGCGGGTACACTACGTCTTGACTTAGCTGCATTCCGTGAGCTTGAATCATTTGCTCAATTTGGTTCAGATTTAGATAAAATTACACTAGCTAAACTTGAGCGTGGTAAACGTACGGTTGAAGTTCTTAAACAAGACCTAAACAAACCACTTAAAGTTGAAAAGCAAGTTGCAATCCTTTATGCATTAACTAAAGGCCACTTAGATGATATTCCAGTACAAGATATCGTTCGCTTTGAAAGTGAATTCTTAAGCTGGTTAGATTCAAACCACACAAACGTTTTAGATCACGTTCGTACTACAAAAGAGCTTGCTCCTGATGCTGATTACGTAGCAGCTTTAACGGAGTTCAAAAAAACTTTCGCTAAATCAGAATAAGTTCGAGCTAGTCACTTGATTAAAAAACAAAAGGTGGTGAAATACCAGTGGTAAACTTACGCGAAATTAAAGGTCGTATTAATTCTACAAAGAGTACGAAACAAATTACGAAAGCGATGCAGATGGTTTCTTCTTCTAAGTTACGTCGTGCAGAGCAAAACGCTAAAGCGTACGTTCCTTACATGGAAAAAATTCAGGACGTAGTTGGCGCGATCGCTTCAGGAACAAAAGACAGTGGACACCCAATGTTAACTGCTCGTCCTGTTAAGAAAACAGCTTACTTAGTCATTGGTTCTGACCGTGGTCTTGCAGGTGCTTACAACTCAAGTATCCTACGTCAAGTACAACGTACAATTGACGAGCGTCATAAATCTAAAGACGAATACGTGATTTTAGCAATCGGTCGTGTTGTACGTGACTACTTTGTGAAACGTGATCATAATGTCATCAGTGATGTTGTCGGTCTTCCGGACCAACCTACATTTGCTGATATTAAAGAAATCGCTCGTAATGCTGTTGGTATGTTCATTGACGGTACGTATGATCAACTTTATATGTACTATAATCACTTTGTCAGCGCTATTGCTAACGAAGTGACAGAGAAAAAACTTCTTCCATTAACAGATCTTGCACCTGCTAGCAGCAATGCTTCTTACGAATTTGAGCCATCTGGTGAAGCAATTCTTGAAGTGTTACTTCCACAATACGCGGAAAGCTTAGTTTATGGCGCATTATTAGATGGAAAAGCAAGTGAACATGCTTCTCGTATGACGGCTATGAAAAATGCAACTGATAACGCATCTGATCTTATTTCAGACCTTTCATTGCAATATAACCGTGCGCGTCAAGCGGCGATTACACAAGAAATTACAGAAATCGTTGGTGGAGCTGCAGCCTTAGAATAGGCCAGCTTCCCAATGTCGTATAAGAATACGATAGGAGGATACACAGTAATGAATAAAGGACATGTTATTCAAGTAATGGGTCCAGTTGTTGACGTAAAATTTAACAATGGCCAATTACCAGCAATCTATAACTCACTAACAGTTAAGATTGAACGTCCTAATGAAGAACCAACAATTCTTGCATTAGAAGTTGCGCTTCATTTAGGTGATGATTCTGTTCGTACAATTGCAATGTCATCTACTGATGGCTTACAACGTGGAGCAGAAGTAACAGACTCAGGAAAAGCTATCTCAGTACCAGTTGGTGAAGTTACTTTAGGTCGTGTATTCAACGTACTAGGTGAAGTAATCGACTTAGGTGAAGAGATTCCAGCTGACGCTCGTCGTGATTCAATTCACCGCGAAGCACCAACATTCGAAGAACTTTCAACTACAGTTGAAATTCTTGAAACAGGTATCAAAGTAGTAGACTTATTAGCACCATACATCAAAGGTGGTAAAATCGGTCTCTTCGGTGGTGCCGGCGTAGGTAAAACAGTATTAATCCAAGAATTAATCAATAACATCGCACAAGAGCACTCTGGTATCTCTGTATTCGCTGGTGTAGGTGAGCGTACTCGTGAAGGGAACGACTTATTCTTCGAGATGAGCGATTCAGGCGTTATCAAGCAAACAGCGATGGTATTCGGTCAAATGAACGAGCCACCAGGTGCACGTATGCGTGTAGCTTTAACTGGTCTTACAATGGCAGAGTACTTCCGTGATGAGCAAGGTGCTGACGTACTTTTATTCATCGACAATATCTTCCGTTTCACGCAAGCAGGTTCTGAGGTTTCTGCCCTATTAGGTCGTATGCCTTCAGCGGTAGGTTACCAACCAACACTTGCTACAGAAATGGGTAAACTACAAGAGCGTATTACGTCTACGAACAAAGGATCTGTAACTTCTATCCAAGCGATCTATGTACCAGCCGATGACTATACTGACCCGGCTCCAGCTACAACTTTCGCCCACTTAGATGCAACTACTAACCTTGAGCGTAAATTATCAGAAATGGGTATCTACCCTGCGGTTGACCCATTAGCTTCGACTTCACGTGCATTATCACCTGAAATCGTAGGCGCTGAGCACTATGCAATTGCTACTGGTGTACAACGTACAATCCAACGTTACCGTGAATTACAAGATATCATTGCCATTTTAGGTATGGATGAGTTATCTGATGAAGATAAACAAACAGTAGAACGTGCTCGTCGTATTCAATTCTTCTTATCACAAAACTTCCACGTAGCGGAACAATTCACTGGTCAAAAAGGTTCTTATGTACCTGTAAAAGAAACTGTTCGTTCATTCAAGGAAATCCTTGATGGCAAATGGGATCACCTACCAGAAGATGCTTTCCGTCTAGTTGGTTCAATTGATGAAGTAGTTGAAAAAGCGAAAAGCATGGGCGTAGAGGTTTAATACTAGGGACGAGGAGGAAAAAATATGAAGACAGTTCTAGTCAATATTGTCACTCCCGACGGCCCGGTATACGATTCTGAAGTATCAATGGTAATCGCTAAAACAACTTCAGGAGAAATCGGTGTTCTTGCAGGCCATATTCCAATGGTTGCTCCACTTGCAATTGGTGCAGTGAAGCTTAAAAAAGCAGACGGTTCTACTGACATTGTTGCTGTTAGCGGTGGTTTCATTGAAGTTCGTCCAGAAAAGATCTCTATTTTAGCGCCTTCTGCTGAAGTTGCTGTAAATATTGATGTTCAACGTGCAAAAGAAGCCGTTAAACGTGCTGAAGGACGTCTTCAAGGTAAACAAGACAACATTGATTTCAAACGTGCTGACCTAGCATTAAAACGTGCGTTGAATCGTATCAACGTTCATGAGGGTAATATCTAATTCATTTTTAACGGGCAGATATAGCATCTGCCCGTTTTTTAAAGTGCTTAAATTATAGGACAGTTGGAGGGGGAAAAATGGAGCTTTATGAAGCAATAGGACAAGAAGCTTTATTAGGCATATTATCGCATTTGTTTTTTATAGCTATTACATTTTACGCATTACAGGCTTTTATGACAGAAAAATTATTCAAGAAGAATAGAGTATTTCAGATTCAACTTATTTATATTTTATTGAGTATTACAATTGGTTCTGCGGTATCCAATTTCTTTCTACAAATATCTAACTGGTCTGGGAAACTTCCATACTTATTTTAAAGCCTCGACAATATCAATTCGAATCTTGCACCTTAACACTACATACTTCAAAGGACTTTATAATAACATTTATGTGGCCCTTTGAACTATGTATAAAAAAACTTCTAAAAGTTGTTTTTTGTTCATACATCTTTGGGTATGTATTAGAAGCGAACTGGTTATTGGTCATTCACAAAAAAAAATTGATAGCGTACAATAAATAAATAGCAAAATATCTAATAATGCCTTAAAATAGTGATTTGGACGCTTGAATGGGCGTTAAAAAAGTTGTACTATAGAGTTGTTTGTTTACTGATTATGACATTATACTTCTTTATTAAAATAAAAATTCGGTAGGTTAATAGATTGAATTCGGAGGGACATAGGGTGGATAAAATAATAGTGACTGGCGGCCAAAAACTACAGGGAAAAGTACGTGTAGAGGGCGCAAAAAATGCAGTGTTACCAATCCTGGCAGCAGCTTTACTTGCTTCAAAGGGAGAAAATGTAATTAAAGAAGTCCCTAACTTAGCAGACGTCTTTACAATAAACGAAGTACTTAAAAGTTTAAACGCAGCAGTTACATATATACCTGAAGATAATGCCGTATATATAGATGCAACAAAAGAACTTTCTAGTGAAGCACAGTTTGAGTTTGTTAGTAAAATGCGTGCATCTATTTTAGTAATGGGATCATTGCTTGCGCGTAATGGCTATGCTCGTGTTGCGTTACCAGGAGGATGTGCAATCGGTTCTCGCCCAATTGAATTACACTTAAAAGGTTTCGAAGCAATGGGGGCGAAGATTTCATTTGGTCATGGCTATGTAGAGGCAAAGACAGAGGGTCGTTTAAAAGGAGCAAATGTATATTTAGACTTCCCAAGTGTTGGGGCAACTGAAAATATTATGACAGCAGCATCTCTAGCAGAAGGGACAACTGTGATCGAAAATGCTGCAAAGGAGCCTGAAATCGTTGACCTTGCTAACTTCATTAATAGTATGGGTGGTCGTGTAATTGGTGCTGGTACAAATACGATTCGTATCGAAGGAGTCGATACATTATATGGAGTAGAGCATCATATTATTCCCGACCGCATTGAGGCTGGTACATTTATGGTAGCAGCAGCTATTACTAAGGGTGATGTGGTCATCGAAAACGCAGTTCCAGAGCATATGACAGCTTTGATTGCGAAGATGCGCGAAATGGGCGTAGAAATTATAGAATTGGATGAAGGTATTCGTGTACGTGTTCCTCAGACATTAAAAGCTGTGGATATTAAAACAATGCCACATCCAGGCTTCCCGACAGATATGCAATCACAAATGATGGCCTTAATGTTGACTGCAGAAGGTACGAGTATCATTACAGAGACAGTATTTGAAAATCGTTTTATGCATGTTGAGGAGTTCCGTCGCATGAATGCGGGTGCTAAAATAGAAGGACGCTCTGTGTTTATTGAGGGGCCAGTACAGCTTCAGGGGGCTGAAGTAATGGCAACGGATTTACGAGCTGCGGCTGCACTGATTTTAGCAGGTTTAGTATCAGAAGGAATTACACGTGTTACAAAGCTTCACCATTTAGATCGTGGATATGTTGATTTCCATGGTAAATTGGCTTCTCTTGGGGCAAATATTGAACGTATTACGGATGAAGAAGTTGTGACGACTGAAGACATTTCTGTTGAATTACCTACAAACTAATATGATGTTAAAACCCTTTGCTTACAGAAGCAGAGGGTTTTTTATTTCTCATAACTAAATAGTATTAAGCATATTATTCCTTATGAAAAAATGGATGATTAGTATAGGTGTCCTTTGTTTATTGGGGGCGTTATATGTGCTTCCTGTTTTAGGATTAAGCGAAAGACGGGAGGAAGTGCAACCTCCAACAGCAGATGAAAAAGCTTGTGAACTATTTATAGAAGTGGAGGGACAAAAGGAAAAAATTCCTTTAGAGACGTATATAACCGGGGTAGTAGCGGCAGAAATGCCTGTTTCTTTTAAAAAGGAGGCATTGAAGGCACAGGCTATTGCAGCACGTACTTATGCGTTAAAAACGACAAATTACGGTAAAAAAGCAATCGCACCGACTGTAGCAAAGCAAGTTTTCTATGATGAGAGTCAAAGAAAAGCGAATTGGGCTAGCAATTTCCTGGGAAATGAAAAGAAAATTGTCGAAGCCATCAATGAAACGAAAGGACAAGTTCTTCTTTATAATAATGATTTAATTACAGCTATGTTTCATTCAACAAGTAATGGACAAACAGAAAGTGCCTACGGCTATAGTGGAAATAATATTCCATATTTGCAAAGTGTTGCAAGTGTTTCAGATCAAACATCTCCGAAATTTGAGGCAGAGCAAGAGTGGTCACTAGCACAATGGAATAAATTATGGCCAATACAATGGCAAGCTAGTGATTTTAATCGTATACAGCTATTTTACAATGACTCAGGGCGTGTGGAGCGTCTACAGTTAGGGAATAATGTTTGGACAGGGAGAGAGGTTCGAACGTTTCTTGGAATACCATCCACTGACTTTTCAATTGTTTATAATGATAATACTAGAAAGGTTCATGTGAAAACTAAAGGATATGGTCATGGAGTAGGAATGAGTCAATATGGAGCAGAGGCTATGGCAAATGAAGGGAAAACGGCTGCTGAAATTTTACACTATTATTATAAAGATATTGAAATAAAAAAAATAGATGCATGTTTAAAATAACTTCTAGTTGTTCACACTGCAACTAGAGGTGATGAAAATGAGAGAGGATAAAAATAATAAAGCTTCTCAAAACCAGAATCCAAATCAAAAGGAAAATGGTCAGTTACAAAAGAAACCATGGTTTTGGCCAGTAGTTTACACAGGTGGTGCACTGGTTCTAGCAGGATTGTTATTTGGTTACAATAGTCTCGTATCTAAAGTAGAAGATGCACCGTTACCAGATTTAGCAGAAGTTGATTCAGGTCCTGTTGTAGAAACAAATGCACGTACTGAAAACATGATGTATCCATTCAAAGAAGAGAGCCTTAGTAAAGTACAAATCTTACAAGAGTTTTATGAGCTAGAAGCGAATGAAGAGTCTCGTGAAAATGCACTAATGGTATTTAATCAAACATTTACAACGTCTTCTGGTATCTCTATTGCTATGAATGGTGAAGAATTTGAAGTACTAGCTGCTATGACTGGTAAAGTACTAGAAGTAAAACTAGACGCATTTACAGGCAATAAAATTGTCATCGAGCATCCAAATGGCATGCAAACACATTATAGCTCTGTAAAAGATATCGCTGTAAAAGAAGGCGATGAGGTTACTCAAGGTCAAGCTTTAGGAAAAGCGACTGATAACGAGTGGAATCAAGCGGCTGGCGTCCACATGCATTTCGAAGTAGTTGAAGACGGAAAATATATTAATCCGAAAAAATTACTAGCTTTTTAATTCTAAAAGCTAGTAACGCATAAAAAATCAGCATTTTATTAGGAAAATGCAAAACGTGTTCTGAATAGCTTTGTCCTCACATAAGGTGAAGAAATGCGCAAATGTGCATCTGATTGCCAAAGCATTTTGTGAAATTGTGTGGAAAGGACGAAGAACGTGCATGAGCACATTCGGAAGCGCTGCATACGCCTCGGTGAATTACTGATTGAGACGCGTGAGACTGTGCGAGTCCTCGCGAAAATGACTGGTTATTCAAAAAGTACGGTGCACAAGGATTTAACAGAGCGATTACCAACAATTCATGAAGGATTAGCTGACCAAGTGAAAGAAATACTCGCCTACCATAAGGCCGTACGTCATATTCGCGGAGGAGAAGCAACGAAAAACAAGTGGAAAGAAAGAGCGAGTCAAGATTGATTCGTTCTTTTTTGTTGTGTGAACAGGCATATAATAAGTTTGTTTAAGGTAAAGTAATACTATATTATTGCCGTTCAGAACGTGAAAAGAAAACAGTCTTAATCATTAAATACAGGGTGAAATTACCAATAGAATATGATAAAATATTCTAGATAAAGAGATAAAATGAACGTTATGTAGTTTGAACTGGCGGGAAGGAGAAATTATAAAATGTTTTCGAAAGATATCGGCATTGACTTAGGTACTGCGAACGTATTAATCCACGTTAAAGGTAAGGGGATTGTCCTTAATGAACCATCTGTAGTGGCTATTGATAAAAAGACAAATAAAGTATTAGCGGTAGGGGAAGAAGCTCGCCAAATGGTAGGGAGAACGCCAGGTAATATTACAGCAATTCGCCCACTTAGAGATGGAGTCATTGCAGATTTTGATGTGACTGAAGCGATGTTAAGACATTTCATCAATAAATTAAATGTCAAAGGATTTTTAGCAAAGCCACGTATTCTAATTTGTTGTCCAACGAATATTACAAGTGTTGAGCAAAAGGCAATTCGTGAAGCGGCAGAGAAATCAGGCGGTAAAAAAGTATATTTAGAGGAAGAGCCAAAAGTAGCAGCGATTGGTGCAGGCATGGACATCTTCCAACCAAGCGGGAATATGGTAGTTGATATCGGCGGTGGAACAACAGATATTGCTGTTCTTTCAATGGGTGATATTGTCACAAGTGAATCCATTAAAGTGGCAGGAGATGTGTTTGATAACGATATTTTACAATATATTAAAAAAGAATATAAATTGCTAATTGGTGAACGCACAGCAGAAGCCATCAAAATGACAATCGGAACAGTTTTCAAAGGTAGTCGTAATGATACAATGGATATCCGAGGTCGTGACATGGTGACAGGTTTACCACGTACAATTTCTATTCATTCTGAAGAGATCGAACGTGCATTACACGAATCTGTAGCAATGATCGTTCAATCTGCAAAAAATGTTTTAGAAAAAACACCACCGGAGCTATCGGCTGATATCATCGATCGCGGCGTTATTATTACTGGTGGCGGTGCACTTTTACATGGTATGGACCAACTATTAATTGAAGAATTAAAGGTACCTGTCTTCATTGCTGAAAGACCAATGGATTGTGTAGCTATTGGAACAGGCATTATGCTTGAAAATATAGATCGTGTACCAGCGTCCTTATAAAATTAAAATGAGGTGATCTCTTTGTTTAAAGGTTTTTATACAGTTGCAACCGGTATGATCACGCAACAAAGAAGAACAGAATTACTATCCAACAATTTAGCTAATGCGAATACACCGGGATTTAAGGCAGACCAATCAACGATTCGTTCATTCCCAGATATGCTGATGTCTAGCATCGGAAAAACAAATGCGCCTGCCAATCAACAAGCAGGTGCCGAATATATGAATCAAGTAGGCGCTTTAAATACGGGGACATATTTACAAGAAACATTACCAAATTACATACAGGGCCAAATCTATAGCACTGATTTTACAACAGATATGGCATTGATTGATGGAAACTTACCACAAAATGAAGATGGTGTATCTGGCTCAATATTCTTCAGACTCGCACATCCAGATGGTGGAGAAGCCTATACACGTAATGGTAATTTTACTTTGGATGGCCAAGGTTATTTAGTAAATGGGCAAGGCCTTTACGTGTTAAATGATGCTGGACAACGAATCCAGTTACCTAATGATGATTTTCGCCTCGATGAAAGTGGCGCCATTTACGTTAATAATCAGCAAGTAGCGCGAGTAGGCGTATCGTATGCTGCCAATCCGAATATGCTACAGAAACAAGATAACGGTCTTATTCGGACAGAAAATGGCGTAAACCTGCCATCAGCCTATGGGGCGAATGGTGTTTCCTTTACACTACGTCAAAACTTCTTAGAGGGATCAAACGTAGATTCTGGTCGTGCCATGACAGATTTAATGACAGCGTACCGAGCATTTGAAGCCAATCAAAAAGTATTACAAGCTTATGATCGCAGCATGGAAAAGGCTGTTAATGAAATCGGTAAAATTTAATGGACGAAACAGAACAGGAGGCTTTTTATAAATGCTACGTACAATGATTACAGCAACTAATACAATGGGCCAATTACAAAATAAACTTGATACGATTAGTAATAACATCGCCAATAGCAATACGACAGGCTTTAAAGCGAAGGAAGCATCTTTCAATGAGTTACTCTATCAACAGTTTAATAATGACAAACTGGATCGTGCTGAGCGACAAACGCCTGTTGGTATTCGCTATGGATCAGGCGCAATGCTTGGTCAAATTAAATCCAATCAAAAGCAAGGTTCTTTGCAAACGACTAATCGAGATTTGGACTTAGCCTTTACAACAGCAAAACAATATTTCAATATTTTAATGCCAAATGGTGAAAATGGGACTGAAACAGTGTATACTCGACAAGGTGACTTTTATTTATCGCCGCTAAATAATGGAACAGTTATGCTAGTAACTGCTGAGGGATACCCAGTGGCAAATGCTGCTGGACAAGCTATTACATTACCAGATAATGTGCAAGGATTTTCAGTACGAGATGGTGGTATACTAGAAGCATCTTATCCAAATGGCGATATCATTCGTACGGATTTAGCGGTTACTGAATTCCAAAAACCGCAACTAATGGAACATGTTTCAGGTTCTTATGTTGGATTACCAGACAACCTTGCTGAACTTGGCTTTACACAAGCTGAGGTTCTAACAGAGCTAGTAGGTGCTAATCGTCAGCAAATTGGCATGCAAGGTGGTACTTTAGAAATGTCCAACGTTAACCTTTCGAAGGAAATGACAGAACTAATTCAAACACAACGTTCCTATCAATTCAATGCAAGAACGGTTACATTAGCAGACCAAATGCTTGGTCTTATTAATGGTATTCGATAGGAAGTCATCCTAAAAAGCAAGGAATGAAGAGGAGTACAATTTATGACAAACGATTCACGTCGACGTTCTGTGCCGACACAAGAAACCGATACGCAACCAGAAAAGAAAGAACGCCGCTCAAATGGAGAGCAACGCGAGGTTCGATGGGTGCAAATCCGACTGATTCCGATTTGGTTACGCATTGTAATTGTTCTCATCTTAGTTGTTGCTGCCGCAACATTAGGCGCAATGGTTGGCTTTAGTGTTATTGGAGAAGGAAATGCTATGGATATTTTCAAAAGAGAAACATGGCAACATATATTTGATATTATGCATGGTAAAGAATAATTTTATTCTTTACCTTACTTTGTGTATACATACTTTATTTTGAGGGGGATATGACATGTTAACAGCAGAGCAAATTCAAGCAATTTTACCACACCGCTATCCATTTTTATTTGTAGATCGCATTATTGAATTAGAAGAAGGAAAACGTGCAGTAGGCTTAAAGAATGTTTCTATGAATGAGGATTTCTTTAATGGGCACTTCCCAGGATATCCAGTAATGCCAGGTGTGCTAATTGTAGAGGCATTAGCACAAGTAGGTGGAGTAGCTCTTTTGAATGCAGAAGAATTTAAAGGACGTTTGGCATTTTTAACGGGTGTTGATAACTGTCGTTTCAAACGTCAAGTAGTACCTGGAGACCAACTTAAATTGGAAGTGGAGTTTGTAAAACTTCGTGGTTCGATGGGTAAAGGACATGGAATAGCAACTGTAGATGGAGAACTTGTATGTGAAGCCGATATTCTATTTGCAATTGGACCTGAGCAGCCAAAGCAAGCATAATTTGCATTTATAGACCACAAGATATAAAATAGATAAAGTCAAGTCAAAAAAATTGAGACTAGTAGGTTCTTAAATTGCGATGGCGATTAAGCGATTGTGAATTGAAATAGATGTAATTTTTAGGTTTTACAAACGTAGGAGGATTATTAAGATGTATAAGGAATTGTCTTCAGGTATTAAAATTAGCATTACTCGTTCTATTTCAACATCTTTTGAAACATACTTAGCAAGTATTGGTTGGGATGAAGAGCGCTTTTCTATGGAAGACTTCATTGCAAGCTGGCAGACTTATTTCCAAGAGAATGCAGCATGGATCGAAAAAATTCCAGCCGAAATATTGATGAGTGCAGAGTTTCATGAAGAGATGGCACAAAAAATTGATGAGGTCATTGCCAAAATTTTAAATGAAGAACCAACAGCACAGCAAGTTGAAACAATCGAGGCATTGCAAAAAGAGCTAGGCACAGACTATAGCTATGACTGTAAAGCAGAAGCAGCATATATTGAACAGTTATTAAAAGAAAAACAAAAATAGTTTGATCAAAAATCGGATAGTTCCCTCCTTTCTCGGGCAATCTATGTTAGATCACAAATACACATGATGTATTTGATGACATAGTACCAAGAAAGGAGGTTTTTTGCTATGTGGAAAATGTCATTTTTAACCATTATTCTTGCTACTGTATTCCTTGGAGGATGTAACTGGGGAAATAAAGCAGTTGAAGATCATCCTATGAGAAACGCAGAGACTGATGTTCGTAATGGTGTTGATCGTGTCGAGGATGCATTAGATCCGAATAGACGAGACGATGCATACGATCGAAATGTAAATGGTGTTGAACGAGGTACTGTAAATGAAAATACAACATTACCTGAAGCAACAACACCTGGTTCAAATGCTGATATTAACGGCACAAATGGCTATGACAACGTACCAAATGCGAATGGCGTAAACGGTGTTGAGCGTAATGACAACATGGTGGATGAAAAAGCCAACGACACTGAGAAGTATCGTGACGGTATGAACAACCGATAATATCAAAAGAGTGTTTCCTACATGGAAAACACTCTTTTTTTATGAGTCAGGGAAGCGGAGTAACTATAGAAATATAATATTTTACGCTATTCATGATCTTGCTCACTAAAGACTGGTGTCTACAAGCCCTCATCTAACAGAAAAATCTCCAAGATATTGCAATTGTTTCTTATAAAAAACGATGCAAAAATTTTGCATCGTCAGTCATTCTTTAATTTTGGTCGCTGTTTCATATCTTTTGTAAAGCGTTCCAGTAAATGTTCTAAAGAAACACCTTCAGCTAGTAGTTCAGAAAGCAATTGTTCAGCATATTTAGAGCGTTTTATCTTGAGTGTACCTTTTAAAAGTACGGATACATGGTCACCGATTTCTTGAACAGTATGTACGATTACCTGGAAAGGAGCGGGTTCATTATCGGGAAATGAAATAACGGCACGTACATTAAAAATAGTAGCATTCGCTAAGAGCTCATCAAAGGTTGAGCGATATTGTTTTTCCATAAACAATTCGAGTACCCAAGACTGATGGCTATTTTCCTGATTAATAATAATGCCATCGACTAAAGGGAATGGTTGCACGCCATCTTTTGTGACAAGGTCAAAGGAAAGCATTTTAAATGTTTTCATTATGTATATTCCTCCTAAGTCTGTCATTCTTTTAGTATAACACATACGGCTACGGTTGTTGGTCATACGCACCTGCTCGTTAATTTCAATAAATGCGAAATTACTGATTTCATGAAATAGCATTTGCCATTACTGCCTAAAGCATTCTGGTGAAAAAATAAGAAATAAAAGAAAAATAAAACAGGTTATTTACCTATTTTATGCTGAAGAATTGATGCAAATTATCACTTTCTGATTTTGCTAATATTGGAGTCGTTTTGTAAGATGAGAGCAATCCAAAGCAAAGGAGGTGAATGAATGAATCAAGTCGGACTGGTCGGAAGGTTTACGAAAGATCCGGTATTACGCTACTTATCTGGAAATCGTGTGCAGACTCATTTTTCACTTGCCATTAATCGCAATTTCAAAAATAGTCATGGGGAAGTAGATACAGATTTCATATTCTGTACAGTTTGGGGAAGGCTTGCAGAACATATTGTCAAGTATTGCGGGAAAGGCTCATTAATTGGTGCAAACGGCCGTATTCAAACAAGGTCATTTGTAAATGAAGAAAACACTAAAATTTTTATGACAGAGGTAGTGGTCGAAGATGTTCGATTTTATCAGCTTAAACAAAGGGACAGTGACGAAGCTTCTATTGTGACGCCACCTCCTCCGAATGAACAGGAAGACTTAAAAGACTTTGTATTACCATAGCATGCTACATACGGCGCAGGAAAAATTATTGTCTGATCCGCCATTCTCCTTAATCTTCTTGCACCGTTGTAACAGAAAGGAATGATGTGGACTAACATTTACTGAAGAGTTGCTGTAGACCGCACAGCAATGAAATTTTTAACACAACTGAATATGTTTATGAAGTAAGTAGGGAAGAGAAGAGAAGTAAACATGGTTCCACTGAAAAGCGCCAAGAACTTTTGCCCTTGGCGCTTGTCATTAATATATATCTAATGAAATGAGGTCACGAAGTTCTTGATCCTCTAATTCAGTCAACCACTGGCTTGATTGAATAAGTTCTTCTGATAGTGCTGATTTTTGCGCTAGCATTTTATCTATCTTTTCTTCAATTGTGCCAAGTGTTACAAATTTATGGACTTGCACAAATTGTGTTTGCCCGATGCGATAAGCACGATCGGTTGCTTGATTTTCGACAGCGGGATTCCACCAGCGATCTGCATGTAAGACATGATTAGCAGCTGTTAAATTAAGTCCTGTTCCACCTGCTTTTAAGGAGAGAATAAATATCGGGAAATCTCCTGCCTGAAACGCCTCTACTAAGCGGTCTCGTTGCTGCTTAGGCATGGCACCGGTTAAAAAAGGTGCATCTACATTGTATAATTCACTTAAGCAATGCTGTAGCAATTGTCCCATTCCAATATACTGTGTAAAAATCAGACATTGCTCGCCATTGTCCACAATTTCAGCCGCCATTTGCACAATGCGCTCTAGCTTTGCCGAACGTGCAAGCATTGTTTCGGCATCCTCGAAAGGTTCCTTTAAATATAGGGCAGGATGATTACATAGTTGCTTTAATTTACTGAGCATTTTTAAGACGCGTCCCTTTTTTTGAAAGCCTGTTAACTCTTCTAGCTGATCAAGCGTCTCTAAAATATAACCTTCATAAAGAGAAGCTTGCTCGGCTGTTAATGGGCAATACTCATTTGATTCTAGCTTATCTGGCAAGTTCAGCTGCAAATGCGGATCACGTTTTGTCCTACGTAATAAGAACGGTTGAATTTTCGTACGTAGCTTTTGTTTATGGGATTCAGATTCATCTCGTTCAATGGGCAATATAAATTCTTCATTAAAGCGACCAAAGCTGCCTAAATAGCCTTTATGAATAAAATCAAAGATAGCCCAAAGCTCAGATAGACGGTTTTCTACAGGCGTGCCAGTCAGGGCAATGTGATGATCACCCAGTAATTTACGAATGGCTTTTGATTGTAAGGTCTGCATGTTTTTAATATTTTGAGCTTCATCTAATACAACAGTTGCCCAATCAATATCCTGTAAAAATTCAGTATCCTGTGACACAGTACCATAGGTTGATAAAATGACATGTGGCTTATCAATCGATATCATTTTTTTGAAATCATCATCTTTTGCACGGTTAGTTTGGTAATGAGTATGGACAATTAGTGAAGGAGCGAATCGAGCAAGCTCCTTCTGCCAGTTACCAAGCACTGAGGTTGGGCAAATAATAATGGATGGTTTTGTATAATCAGCTACTGCTTCATATATATGAAGTAAATAGGCTATCATCTGTACCGTTTTACCAAGACCCATATCATCGGCTAGGCACGCACCGAAACCTTGCTGACGCATAAAGACTAGCCATTCAAAGCCTTCAATTTGATAAGGACGTAATTCTGTTTGTAATGACTCTGGAATTGGCACAGTAGGTAAACCCTTTTTATCTAAGAGTTGTTCCATATAAGCCTTTAACGATTGTTGTATCTCCAATGCAAAGATAGGATCATCCCTAAGCGCATCGTCAGCATCCTCTTCTTCAAGAGGTGCAGATAAATCTTCGGGCAATTCTCTGAATAATAATTCTCGGACAGTCCAGCTCTCATCTTCTGCCTGCTGCATTAGAGCACGCATTTCTTGCATCCAGTTAGCGTCAACACGGAACCATTCTGTTCCTATTCGAATAAATTCACGCTTTTCTTCCACCAACTTTTTAAATTGCTCAGGTGAAATCATCTGTCCATTCATCGAAAATTGCCACTTGAACGTTAAAATATCATCTAATCCAGCGACTTTTTTTGTGGATGCATTACTAGTTGTGACACGGACACGGAATTTGGATTGTTTTAAATCCTTTAGCCAGGCAGGAAGTACCACATCAAAGCCAAGTGCCTGTAATCTGGCAAGATCCTCACGTAAAAAAGATCGTACCTCCATGTCTTCAAGTGTCATACGAATAAAGGTTTCGCTACTGATCGCATCTTTAGATAGTAGATCGACTATTTGTTGTTGTTGCTGCTCAATCTCAGTTGCAAACATTCGCCATTTTGTAGGTAGAGCATCTTCGATAAGTAATGACTGCTTACGAATGGCAGGTGTCCAGTAATTTTTTGTAGTAGGGGTACTAAGGACCGTTTCTAATAGCCAAACATCTGAATCTTCTTCTGGTTCACTTAATCGTAAAGAGACTGTAATGGCACCAATTTGGCGAGCTTGATCTAATGGCCAGCCACCTCGCAAGAAAAAGGGCAATAGCTTTGGTAAATCAGAAAGTATTAGGCCTACTTGTGAAAGCTTTTGCTGCACCGCCATTTCTAATAATGCAGAATCTATATCATCTATAGGAAAGGATAGTGAAGAAAAATCCTCTGCAATGACAGCATGTGACCAAAGAGAGGGCTCCTGCCAATAATCTTGTAACGCCAATACTTTACCTAGCCATTCTTTACTATCTTCATTTACACCAACCCAGCTGATAAAGGGATGTTGATAGCTTGTTGAAAAAATATCAAGAAGCTCAGCAGTGGACACCTCAATTGTTAAATCAGCCTGGTTGGTTAGTAAGCCGTAGATATTTGCCTCATACGTAAAGAACAATGAAGATTTGAATGTTTCTACGTCGATTGTTGTACCATTTGCAGTATAGCCCCGCAACGTAAAATATCCTTCCCGAGCTACATCAATACGAAGCTGTTGAGTTTTAGAAAAAGGGGAAGGAGCATTGGTATTTATTGTCATCATACTAAGTTTCCTTTCTCGATTTCTTCCTGTAACGCACGGAGTCGCTTATATTCTGAACGAATTGTTTGTATATACGTTTCAAAATAAGGCATTTTACCAGCGCGTTTTGCGGCACTACGCATACTTTTCCAAATGCGCACCGCCTGTTTATAATTCATGCGTGATTTTTGGGCAATTTCCGCCATTGCATATACATGATATAAAGGTAAAACCGTAGCTGGTTCAACTTGTAACACATCCTTTAATCCACACATCTCTAAATAAGATAGTGAAGAAGGATTTAATTGATGAAGAGCTGCCCAATCTCGATAACGTCCTTTTTTAATTAAGAACGAAGAGAATGGTTGAAGGCCGTAAACTCCAAAGGCGCTGTATAGAATAGCTTCCTCTTCCTCGGTAAGCTGTATTTCATCAAATAAAAGCTGAAATTGACGAACATACTGAGCCCGTTGTACAACTGGTACGACTTCCTGTAAAAAGGCCTCTGTCATTGGCAGTATTGCTCGTAAAATAATAGCCATCGCATGTGATTCGCCAGCACGTTGAGCAAAAGTAGCGAGTTCAAATAGATCTTGGATATGTTGCAATTTAATATGTTTCAAATTTTCAAGCAGTAAGTCCTCTTTTTGTAAGAGTACATAAAATAATAACCTTAATGATTCTAAGGATATTTCTGCTGAAGGGTTTTCAAGATTATTTATATAATCTAATTCCTGCTCACGTCGAGGCTTTTCATAAAAAAGCACCGCCCAAAGTAGCATGTACAGGCGAAGTCGATTTTGAAATAATCCATGTCGTTCTAATAAAAACGTCCGTACTTCCTCTTGAAGAGCATCATAAAACGGGTCAGTCGCGAAAAGTCGAGACCGATTAGTCAGCTCTGTAAGTATGGTTTCAAAAGATTGACTGCTTTGATCAATAAAGTATTTCATATAAGGTGAATCCAATGAATGACCAGGTGTTTCATTTAAATGTCGCCAAATTGTATTGAAAATAGCTAACTCCATATACAGTTTATAAAGAGGTTGCCATTCACGCTCAAAGGGCATATGTCGACGAAGACGCTCCAAGGCATCAGTCCTTATAGCAGAAAGGCCATAGCCTTCTAAAACGCGACCTGGTGGCAATAATCGTTTCATTACTTCCTCAACCATCATGGACCAACTTTGTGGGCTACGTTCATCAGCTAATGATTTTAACTGGACAGATTTTTGAGCACGCCAAGCACTCGACCAATTTTGAACTGAATCAAAGTACTGGTAGAGAGCAAGTAAAGTACCTACCTGATGTCGACACCATTTTTGCTGAGGACAGCTACAGCGTAGCTCTTCCTTGGCGAAATCAATTTCAACAGAAGCGGGTCTGACATCCTGGACAGTTGCATATAATATAGAACTGGCTCCATTAAAACGGTCAAAAATAATGGACTTATTTCTAACCGAAAAGACAGCACGACGGACTAGTTCTTCATCTTCCGTAGAGGAAGGATGTAAATCATGTTCAGCTTCTTTTAATTTAGTTAACACGAATTCTTGATGTTCTTTAGCCAATTGCGATATTGACAATGCCATCACCTCACTCCTTTCTTCATATATGGCTATGTTTAATATGGATTAATTGTAGTAAAGGAAAAAAGACTGTCCTTCCATTATACGATTAAAATGCGGCAATGATAAGCTGAATGATCAGAAAGAAAGAAATTGATTCAAAGATAGTTAACAAGACTTTTGATTTATGTTAAAATCTGAATAATCAGATAATCGGGAGGGATGAAGGATGATGCAAGTTCAATACATGAAGCCGTTTTATACAAAGATTACTGGAGACAAATTACGTCTCGTATTTGCTTATCAATATTTCTCTATTTTAAAAGAGAATGAGATTTTCCATTTCATTCCCATAGAAGGTAAAGAGATGATTATCAACATGAAGACACAGCAAATTGAAAATTTATCTGAGGTGTTTGTTTTCCAAAAGGGCAATCGATTTATTCGATTACCACTTTATCAGCTACTCCTTATTACGAATGTCCATGATCATCTGGCACCTATACTTGAAAGCGCAACACCGAAGCAACAACTTCCGCTTGTTTCGACTGTGACTGTAGGCGAAATTGATCAACTTATTGCAGAGATTGAAAATAAAAATCTAGATAACTTAATCGATCAAGCATTATTAGAGAACAATAAATTACTCTTTTTTAATCTATTACAGCAAAAGAACCATCAACTTGGAGGTTTCAAAATTGAATAGATGGTATGCCCATTAAGCACCCACTTTTCTTACTAGAAAAAGGGGTGCTTTTATTATCCCGGATAGGTCAAAAGTATAGGGGGAGAAATAACTTTTCTACAAATAGTTAATAAATCCTGATATATTGGAAACTATTCCTAAACCAAATATTAAAAAAATGGAGGATAGACCGATATAAGTGACAGAAGGTGGTGAGTAAATGCTAGGTAATTGGTCGGCTACGGGTATGTCGATTTTGAATAATATGAATCGACATTATGGTGCTATGAGTAAAGCAATGCTACGTATTTCTACAGGTTACCGAATTAATAGTGCAGCAGATGATCCAGCGGGTCTTGCCATTTCTGAAAAAATGCGTGCTCAAATTCGCGGATTGAATATGGGGGCAAAGAATATTCAGGATGGCATCTCATTAGTGCAGACAGCAGAGGGTGCATTAAATGAGACACATGCGATGATTCAGCGTATGCGAGAACTGGCAGTGGAGGCAGCTAATGATACATTAACGGATGAGGATCGGAAACAACTGGATTTGGAGTTCCAAGAGCTGAAGAAGGAAATTCAGCGTATATCAACCGATACTGAATTTAATACAAAAACATTACTGAATGGCGATTATGAAACAAATGGGATTAAAATTCAGGCAGGTGCCAATGCAGGGCAGAGCATTGAACTGTTGATCAATGGCGTCGGTTCAGAAGCACTCGGTTTGAAAGATGTTTCGATTGCTACGAGGGATGAGGCAGATAAGGCTATTTCTTCTATGGAAGACGCTTTAAAACGAGTATCCAATGAACGTTCTCGTCTTGGTGCCTATCAAAACCGTTTGGAACATGCCTATAATGCCAATGTGAACACTGCAGAAAATTTACAAGCAGCAGAGTCGCGAATTCGAGACGCTGATATTGCAAAAGAGATGATGAATATGGTAAAAGCCCAGATTTTAATGCAGGCCAGTCAATATGTTTTGGCGATGCATATGCAGCAGGCACAGTCCGTTTTAAAATTATTAGAAGTCGGAAAAAAATGATGAATTTCAATTAATATTGAAATTCATCATTTTTAATGTTTATTTAGAAAAAGTCTCAATCGCTAATTTAGCTGTTGCCGTAGCTTCGTGCTGTAATGGCAGCACAGCCTGACGCATATTTTCTTGAACGGTCGTATACGATTCTAGAATGGCGATAGCTCGTTCGAACAATGTGACACCGTTCCAATCATCCTTCTCGACATGCCCAATTACCGGTTGATCAACAATATCAGCAAATGCATCAATTTTCGGATCATACGAAATGGCGATAAAGGGTGTAGCATAAATGGCAGAAAAGATTAGGGAATGTAATCGCATCCCAATTAATAATTGAGATTGTCCAATAACCGCGATTTTTTCCTCAATGGATAAATCGGAAGGAGCAATTAAGCTTTTTTCCTGCATGAGTGCTGCCACTTCCTGAGAAGTTTTTAAATCATGCTCACCATGCATGGGTAAGAAAACAATTTGCTCACCCTGACGCACTAATTGGTCTAGGCTATGTGCAATTTTTTCTTTATACGCTATTGTAGATGGCCAGTCACGAACACTAACTGATATATAGCTTTCGGCTGTTAGAGATTCATGGTCTAACCATTCACAATGAAAGTCGCCACCGTTTAGCCCCATCACAGGATCCGGCACGATTTTAGCCTCTTTGCGTACACCAATTTCTGTTAAAAGAGTTTGAGAAGCTTTATCTCTAATGGTAATTTGATCGACCTTGTTAAAGGTTTTACGAACGATAAATTTACTAAGAGTGTGGTTGATTGGGCCCATACCTTGGGCGTAAACAAATACTGGCTTTTTCAGCCATTTTGCAATTTGAATAACGCCCGCATAGTAAGGAATAGTTTTCATGCCTGTTTGATCCTGCATTAAACTGCCGCCGCCACTAATGAGTCCATCAGCTGTTTTAAGCAATTGGTGGATTTCTTTCATTTTCCAACGATTCACGGCTTTCACGCCATATGTTTGCTCTGTAGCAGAAGGGTTATTCGACAATACAGTGATTTCTATATCATGTTGCCATTTCTTCAAACCTTGAATAATGGACAGCAGAATAGCATCATCGCCGACATTATCGAAACCATAATAGCCAGATAAAACAATGTGCATTATGACCACCTCGCGATTGCCTTAGAAACCCAACGATAACCTACTTTGAAAATTAGGATAAAGACCAGTCCTATAATAAAACCAAGAGACACACTGTATAGGGTACGCAATACAGAAACAGCTACTGGGATGTGTAAATGTGTAAAGGTATTAACGATTGATAAGAATCCGATCACACCTGGAACGAGTAAGATACTACCCCATTTGCGATTAATGCCCATTACGTATAATGCTAAAACAAAGAATGGGAAACCAATTAAGAATTCCTTCGTTCTTGGTCGTACATATAAGGTATTTTCTAGCCATTGTCTAAACGCTAATTCTAAATCGCTAACTGAGCCAGAGTTACCAGTTCGGCTAATGTAGAATAAACCAATACCCGCCACGACAATTAGTAGAAGCACATGCCAATATTTTAATTCTTTGTTTAACAATGTTACGGTATTTGATAAAGATTTTTTAATATTTTGATCAGCTAGTCGGTTGATCTCAATTAATGTAAATAGAAGGACGCCCATAATTGGAATCAGATAAACTAACTTCACGCCTTTGAACGTAGCAAAGCCTGTCATAAAGGCATTGCCATTTAATAGGCCAATGACAATAACAATCCCGATAAGGCTAATCGCTACTGCCTTCAAGTATTGCACAAGAATTTTAGACATTTTCGTAGAACCTTGAGCCGATTTAATTACGGCATAGGTAGGTGCAAGGACGGCAATAATTAATGCAAATGCCTGTAAGAATAGAGTACTTTTCAGGATAAAGTACGCAATAGCTAATACTGTCATAAATCCAGCTGCCGCAAAGCGTAGAGGCATCCATTTGACTAATTCTGAAACGATAAAGGTAAATAAAATACCTGCTAATAATACAGCCGCTGTAACCCAGGCTGGTACAGCTACCTTATCAAACAGCTTTGGCTCGCCAGGTTGGAAATGATCTGGCATTGCATCATGTACTCCATTTAAGTAGTCAATTGTTTGCTCCACATTTTCCTTGGCATTTCCAGTTGTTTTAATATGGTAGAAGATAGAGCGGATATTACGCTCTTTTACAGCTCTTGTTGTACGGTCAATACTTTCATTTAACTTTAATTTCGTTTGTCTGTTGATGTTAATACTATGCAAGCGAATCATCTTGTAATCGGTCTTTTGGGCGATTTTACTTTCGCCCTTCAATGGATTACTTTCAATTGTATAGAAGTAATAGCCAGCATCACTTAATTTTTCTACTAATTGATGGCCGTCTTCTTGTCCAAAGCCAATCGCTTCATCGCCTTGCCCAAGCAAGCGACCTGATGAACCATCTTTTAAAGCTAGTAATTGATTCACCAATTTATCGTTAGCCACTTCATTATCGGCATTTTCCACTTTAAAGACATAGCCTAATCCATGCTTACTAATGACATCCATAGCAGGTTGATCGTAGCCAATTGGTGTTTTTAAGTCAAAGTTATGGTTAGAAGTAGGGAGGAAATAAAAAGCTTCTTCTCCTATTTGAACTTCTTCAGGCTCTACGCTATTTTTGATGAGTTTTTGGTAGTCAGCATTTTCAGGTACTCGAATATAGTAACCACTCTTTGAACGATCAACAGCATCTTTATAAGGTGTAAATAATAATTGTGCTGCTAGGTCGTTTTCTTTATAAACAGTAATTAAATTTTGTTTTTCCATTTCCTTTAACGTTAAAGGCTCTAGACTAACAGTTGTCAGCCCAGCTTCCTTTAAGGAGGAAAGGATTTCATCCATTGTTAAATCACTGTTTTTATCTGCAGTTTGTATTTCATCAAAGGGAATCACAATTTCATAAGAATCATTCGATTGCTCCGCATTCCACCTCATCATAATACCTGTGGAGGAAACGACGAGTAAAAGAACAATAATTCCCCAAAGCCATTTCTGTTTCGACATAAGTGTCCTACCTTTCTTATTTATGAAAATCTTTTTCCGATAACAGGGATTTTCTTTAAATCTTGCTTATGAATAGCTTTCATTACCCAAAGTAAAAGGAAGTATATAGCTCCTCCAACGATGATGGCAATAGTCAGATAGCCCATTGCCCACATACGAGACCAATGTGTAAAATCAAGCCAAAGCGTTGGTAAACCAACGGCTGCTCCCATTACGATCGAAGACACAATCATTTTCACCGTATCTTTTCCAAGAACAGTAAAGCGAATCATACGATATATAAAGACAGTATTCACAATAAATAACACAAAGTACACCAATAAAGTTGCATAGGCAGCACCATCTAGACCAAATGCTTGAATGAAGAAGATGTTCGCAAACACCTTCAGAACAACGCCACTTAAAATAATAAGAGCGCCTGTTTTAGCAGCATTCATTCCCTGTAAAACACCAGTTCCGAGAAGAGTCAGAGATGTAAAGACCGAGCTAAGGTTAATCATCGCTAACATTAAGCTTCCCTCTAAGTCCTTGAAAAGAGCCAGATTTAAAGGCAAGGTTAAGGCTAGCAGTCCAATAGCAGCCGGCCATGATATTAGATGAGTCATACGATGTGTTCGCTCAATAATGCTGCGTGTTTCATCCATTTTACGTTCTGCAATCTTAGTAGTAATGAGTGGCACAAGCGGTAAAATAATCGAAGACGCAAATACAGTCGTAATTTGAACTAATGTCAGCCCGCGACCATATATTCCGTAAAGGAAGCTAATTTCACTTGCGTCAGCTCCTGCATTTCTCAAGCCATATGTGACTGTAAATGAATCCACAAAGTTAAAAAGAGCCATTGTAACAGAACCAATTGCAATTGGAATGGAGATCTTTAAAATAGTCTTACTATATGTGGAGAAATCCTTGCTAGAATATTTATCCTTGCTCGTTACTTTTACCGAAGAACGGAAATATTTATAGAGTAAATAAACAAGTGAACCAAGTGCCCCAAGGACAGAACCAGCCATAATTCCACCAGCTACGATATCATTTGAATAATCCATCGCAACTAGGAAGTACGCAACAATTAGAATTAATGCAACTCGAACTAACTGTTCAATTACTTGAGAGATAGCAGTAGGTCGCATATCTCCAAAGCCTTGGAAAAAGCCACGATAGACGGCCATATAAGGGGCCACAAGTAATGTCAGTGCCACAATAATTAACGCAATTTCTGTTGATGGTCCACCAAGTGCATTCGCTATCTGTGCTGAAAAACCGTAAATGATTGTAAAACTAATGACGCCAAATGATAGGGCAAGGATTCTTGCGGTCACATAAATTTTCTTTATTTTGGCAGTATCCTTACTTGAGTTGGCCTCCGCAATCAATTTAGAAATAGCAATAGGGATACCCGCAACAGATAAATACAAAGCTACCATATAGACAGGATAGACAAGACTGAAAATACCCAGTACTTCGTCACCAGCAATATTTTGAAGGGGTATACGGAAAATACTTCCGATTACCTTAGAAAGTAATGTCGCGATGGTTAAGACGAGTGTACTTTTGACAAATGTTGATTGACTCATTTTGCTGTGCCCTGCCCTCTAAGCTTTAATGAGAAAACCTTTAAAGCAAAACGTGGAAGAACAAGCATTCTTATAAAACGACTTGGCTGGCGTAGTAATCGATAAAGCCACTCAAGATTTAACTTTTGCCAAATGACTGGTGCACGCTTCACGGTGCCAGCGATGACATCGAAGGAGCCACCTACACCAATAAATACTCCTTTTGAAAACTTGTCCAGATTTTCAGTAATCCATTTTTCCTGTCTCGGTACTCCTAAAGCAACAAACACCAAATCAGGTTGTAATGCTGCGATATCGTCGGCAATATGATTGTTATTCCAATCAAAGAAGCCATCATGATAGCCGACAACTTCAACATTTGGATAATTCTTATGAATATTGGCAATGGTCTTTTCAATTGTTTCTTTTTGTGCGCCCAATAAATAAATTTTAAAGCGCTTTTGTTGACCAACCTCCAACAGTTTCACCATGGTATCATAGCCTGTCACACGCTCTGGAAGTGAATCTCCAAGGATTTGAGCAGCCTTAACCACACCGATGCCATCCGCACAAATGTAGGTTGCCTGATTTAAATATCCCTTCACAGTAGGATTTTCATTTGCCTGCATGACAACTTCAGGATTGGCTGTCACAACGAAAGTTTTTTCTTGCTGTTCAATACGATTAACAAGTAAATCTACAAACCCCTGCTGACTAATATGTAAAAAGGGTACGCCCATAATCGTTACATGCCTCATATAGTGTTCAAACCTTTCTGTAATTCCTTTTTCACTGCAATCTATCATACCATAAAAGCAATATTGACAGGAAATTTTCGATAATAGTTCACCTATTGATATAGGCTGCATAAAAGGGGATTCATCGTTATAAAAAGGATAATCCCATTGCACAATACAAGAAAATTAAACTAAAAAATGCACTGATTTTTAGGAGGAAAAGGTGTTGATCCTAAAAGGGCGATTTGAGTTTCTTCTATTATATAGTGTTTTATATTATTGCAATGAAGACAACAAAAAGAGTGCGAAACAATATCGCACTCTTTTTTAGATGATCGTAGAAAATCATTTTTTTACAATATAATCGCCGTGCACCCAGCCGGTTTTGCCATTATAGATAACCTGATACCAGGCACCATTCTTTATGAATTCGCCTTTATCATCTACTGCACCAATAATAAAGCCGTTTGGTTTAACTGTACCTAGTATAGCAGCTGTTGTTGACGGTTCGCTTCGAACATTGAGCGTGATGTTCATGTTAACAATCTGTAAACCATTTTCTAGCTGAACATAATCATCAAACACCCAGCCCTCTTGTCCATTTACACTTATTTTGAACCAACCACCATTTTCTCCAAGTACTTTGAAGGATGTATCTTTAGGTAAATTCGTCATAATGGATGCAGCATCTGCAGTATTTGGATACGTTCTCATATTGAGATTAGTAGTAGCCTTTCCGATTGCCCCAGCTATATAGGAATCTAAAGCATATTGCTTCGTAGGGCTTGGTAAAGATGGAGCGGAAGGCTGACCCTGATAAGCAGGAACATCAAACACTAAATTCGTTGTCGTATGTGCACCAACTAATTCATAAATATCATAAATCTTTTTCGCCTGAATAACTGCCCACATTACATGTGTAGCATATTGATGGACGGTTGGATTATCAGGGTTCCAGCGCATTTTATATAACGTGTCTTGTCCTTTACTAATATACTGATCCTTGACAAATTGAGCTCCACCGATAATTGCATCCTGCACGGTAAACCACCCATTTGTATAAGCACGCTCAGCACCAAATTTATTAGCATCTGCATCAATAGCACCAATACCATAAGCATTATACGTTTTCTTAATAGCGGTTAAATTGTCTCTATTTTCAGGAGTGACCATCACTGGCTTTCCACCCGTATCTAAGCCTACCTCAATTCCATTCATAAGCGCAGAGGCACCATTAGCTGTTTCATGTAAAGCATGTGATACCAAATAGATAGCATTTACATTGTTATCGACACCCGCCTTAATAAAGGCATCAGCCATACCTGCTAAGCTTCCTTTATTAGCAAGTACCTTGTCATTTAGTTCCTTGGCATTCAGATTATTGACCACAGTGGATAATTTTAAAAATTGATAAAAAGATGGGCTTTCCTGCATAACGCTCTTTGGGTGTACATAGTATGACACTAGTGCGTCGCTAGCAGTAAAAATGCCAGCACCGTCGACCTTTGGATTATTGGCAGTTTGTTTATTAACCACCGAGGAATAGTCAGATGAGTAATTCGTCGTTATATATTCCTTTCCACCAGTTTCTGGTGCTTCTAAATGAATTAAACGATAGAGAACGGTCGCTGCTTCAGCACGAGTTGTTTGTGCAAGCGGTGCAAATTGATTACTTGGCTTCCCTACAAGTAGCCCTGATGATACGACAGCTTGTACATCAGCATAGGCCCATTTGGCGATACGAGCATTGTCACTAAAGTTAATAGGGGAGGAAGATGTAAGGATGTTTTGATAATTGAGAGCTCTTTTTAACATAGCCGCCATTTCCTGACGATTAATATGTGCGTTCGGGTTGAATTTACCCTGCTCGTCACCTTTAATCAGACCATGATAGCTCGCTTGCTCGATTACTCCGTAGTACCAGTCGCCTTTCTTTACATCTGAGAAGGTTGCTTGACTAGAAGCAGCTGGCAAGTTAAGCGTTCTGACTAGAAATGCTGCGAATTCAGCTCGAGTAACAGCATCGTTTGGACGATAATTGCCAAACTCGTCACCCTTCATTAAATCGTTCGTAATAAGATAGTTCATTTCATGATAGGCCCAGTGCTTCGAAATATCTTCTGCTGAAGCGGTAGTAGGCGCAAGATAGAGCATTCCTGCAAGCACTGCCCCGTAAAGAGGAAATTTTCGTTTCATTTTTCAAGCTCCCTTCAATAGCTGATAATTGTTCTATCAAACTACCAAAAGTGTAACACAAAAAAAGGTAATCTATTATTACAACATAGGGACAGATAGAGTTAGCTAGCATTTAATAATGAAGAAACTCTTAAAAAGAGAAGGAAAGAGGTGGAATTCGCTAAAAAACTCTACCTATGTTTCTGTTTCTTTACAAATATAACTAAAATATTACGGGAATCTTTAATTTTTGACAATTTAGTAACCATTCCAGAAAATGCTTGGTTATTATGGAGAGTCAGGTATAATAGGAAATGGAACTATATGTTACCAATACAATTGAGGGTAAAATTAGTTGGAAGAAAATAGCCGTCTAGTAAATACCATGGTAAAAAAATCTTCTATATCTAAATTTATGTCCCAGTGCTTGAATTTCGGAAAAGATAATGTTATATTATTGTAGAAAGTGAATAAGCTTACTAGAATGGTATTCTACTACTCTTTTTCTAGTAACTTTACTAAGAAAATTTGCTTTAGTTTTGAATTATTCGAGAAAGCTATAATACATAAATTTAGGCAACTAATTATGGTGATACTATAGTTTTCATCGGAATAATATCAATTTTTAGGAATATTAGGGAGGAATAAATTAATGGCAAAGCAAAACAAAGGCCGTAAGTTCTTCGCGGCATCAGCAACAGCTGCATTAGTTGCATCAGCAATCGTACCTGTAGCATCTGCTGCACAATTAAACGACTTCAACAAAATCTCTGGCTACGCTAAAGAAGCAGTACAATCTTTAGTAGACGCTGGTGTAATCCAAGGGGATGCTAACGGCAACTTCAACCCACTTAAAACTATCTCACGTGCGGAAGCTGCTACAATCTTCACTAATGCTCTAGAATTAGAAGCAGAAGGTGATGTAAACTTCAAAGACGTTAAAGCTGATGCTTGGTACTACGATGCTATCGCAGCAACTGTAGAAAACGGAATTTTTGAAGGTGTAAGTGCTACTGAATTCGCACCAAACAAACAATTAACTCGTTCTGAAGCTGCTAAAATTTTAGTAGATGCTTTCGAATTAGAGGGTGAAGGCGATCTAAGCGAATTCGCTGACGCTTCTACTGTTAAACCATGGGCTAAATCTTACCTAGAAATCGCAGTTGCAAACGGCGTTATCAAAGGTTCTGAAGCAAATGGTAAAACAAACTTAAACCCAAATGCTCCAATTACTCGCCAAGACTTCGCAGTGGTATTCTCACGTACTATTGAAAACGTAGATGCTACTCCAAAAGTTGACAAAATCGAAGTAGTTGACGCTAAAACTTTAAACGTTACTTTATCTGACGGTACTAAAGAAACTGTTACTTTAGAAAAAGCTTTAGAGCCTAACAAAGAAACAGAAGTTACTTTCAAAATTAAGGATGTTGAATACAAAGCTAAAGTTACTTATGTTGTAACTACAGCTACTGCAGTTAAATCTGTATCTGCAACTAACCTTAAACAAGTAGTAGTAGAGTTCGACGGTAAAGTTGATCCAGCTACAGCTGCTGAAGCAGGTAACTATTCTCTTACTGGTGCTAACGATCCTGTAGTTGATACTGCAGTAGTTTCTGAAGATGGTAGCACTGTAACTTTAACTGTTGTTGACAAACTTGAGAACCAATCTGAGTATAAATTAGCTGTAAACAACATTAAAGCTGGCGATAAAGTTATCAATGCTAAAGATTTAAAATTCAAGCCACTTGATAATACAGTGCCAACTGTAGCTAAAGTAGAAGCTTTAGGTAACAAAACTATTCGCGTACACTTCAGCGAGCCAGTAAAAGCTGCTCAAACTTCACAATTCCAAATTGATGGTAAAGTAGTTGTTGGTTCAATTCAAACTAACTTAAACACTGTTATCATTAAATTATCTTCTACTTTAACAGATGGAGAACACACTCTAACTGCTGAAGGTACTGAAGATTACAACAACTTCAAAACAGTGAAAGCTGACACTAAATTCAACGTTGTTGAAGATAAAACTGCTCCAACTGTATCAGTTGTAAGTGCTTCATTTGAGAAAGTAGTTCTTAAATTCTCTGAGCCAGTTGAACAAGTATTTGCTTCTAACATTTATTGGATGCAAGGTGGATCTAAAAAGCAAGCTGCATCTGTAAAACAACTTGCTGATGATAAATATGAATTCACATTTACTGGTGACAATAAACTTGTTTATACAACAGATTTATTTGTTACTAACGTAAAAGACTACTCTGGTAACGTAATTGATAAAGATACTAAAGTTCAAGTAACTCCTGTAATCGATCAAACTCGTCCAGAAGTAATTAGCTCTACATTTGTTAAAGATTCTAACAACAAACAAATCACTATCAAATTCACAAAATCATTAGATACAGATATCGCTAAAAAAGCTGCTAACTATGTGATTAAAGATAAAGATGGTAAAGTACAACCAATTTCTAGTACTGTAAATGTATCAAAAGATAAAGAAGTTACAATTACATTACTAGGTTCTTTAAAAGATAATACTGATTACACTTTAAGTGTAAATGGTGTAGCTGATAACACTACATTGAAAAATGTAATGCTTCCATACACTACAACTTTATCTGTAAAAGATGTAACTGCTCCTAAATTAGTATCTGTTACTCAATTAAACAATAAACAAATTTATGTTGCATTCAATGAAGCAATGGCTACAAGTGGAGACGGTTCAATCGTTGATATTGATAAATATACTGTAACTGGTCCAGATAATAAAAAAATAACAATTGCATCATTTAATGTGACTCAAGATTCAAAAGGAGTTATTCTTAACTTCAGTAATCCAATTCCTGAAGTTACAACACCTCTTAACCCTAACTACAAAGTAAAAGTACAACTAGTTAAAGATTTAGCTGGAAATTACTTAGAGGGATTACAGGGAGAATTAGTTGTTGATAGACAACAAACTACTATTATTAACTCAGTTGAAGCTACTGCAAAAAATAAAGTAGAAGTAGAATTCTCTAACCCAATTCAATCACTAGTACAAGGTGATTTCACTATTACTGGTTCTGAAATTGCTCATAATGAAATTTCTGCTGATGGTAAAACAGTAACATTCACTTTAAAAACAGATTTAGCTGAAGATGCTAAAAAAGATGGTAATGCAGTTACATTAGCTGTTAAAGCATCTCCTTCAACTGTTGATGTTTTAGGTAAAAATATCACAGGTGGTGTATCACCAACTGTTGTTGACAAAATTGCAGCTACTGTTGATACTGAAAAAATTACTGCTGTTCAAAACAGAGACGATCAAATTAAAATTACTTTCAATGAAGCTGTTAAACTTACAGCTGGTGGTAAACCAGAGTCAGATTTCATTGTAAAAGATGGTCTAAAATCATCAGGTAATAACGTTAAAGTAGATAAAGTTGAAGTAGATACAACAGATGCTACTAATAAAACTCTTATCTTAACTCTAGAGAAAAGTTTAGTTGCTGCTACAGTTGAAGTTACTAACCCACGTTTTGTTGAAGATTTAGCAGGTAATATCATTGCTAAAATTGAAGCAACTTCTGTGGAATTAGATTCAAAAGGTGCTGCAACAACACTTGAAGCTGCAAAAACAGCTTTAAACACTTCAATTGCTACTGCAGATACAACTGCAGCTGCTCCTGCTACTGAAGGTAAAGCAGTAGGTAACAAAGTTGAAGGTTCTAAAGCAGCTTTAACAACTGCTATTACTACTGCAAAAGCAGTTAATCCAGCGACAGCTACATTAAAACAATTAACTGATGCAAAAGCAGATTTAGATGCAGCTGTTACAAAGTATAATAATGCTGTAGTTGTAGCTATTACACCTGCACTAGGTAATGTAACATTAGCAGCAGTTAATGACACAGACTCAAATACTACAGTTGCACTTGCTACAGGTGAAACTCTTGAAGTTATTTCTGCTGATTCAACTAAAGTGAATGCTGTAGTTGATTCAGGAAATAAAGTTAAAGTAACACACGTAGCTGCTGGTACTTCAGTAATCACTGTTAATGTACTAAATGCTGAAGGTAAAGTAGTTAAAACTGGTACTTTCACAGTTACAGCTTCTTAATAAAACTAAACGAAACGTTACTCTATAAGCTAATTCATTCAGTGAAATGAGTGGAAGTGAAAACCCCATGTTTTGCATTAAGCAATAAATATGGGGTTTTCTTTCTAACTATTACTTCCAGTTAACAGGTGAAAGTCCTGTTCTTGTAAAACAGTCAGTCTACAAGTACCTAATCCTCCTGCATCCAGTGCTGTGCTGAATCACACAAAAGGGATGAAGTCAGGTGAAGTCGTACCCGGTGGTACCGGGGCGGGGTTCTTTAAAAGATTTCTATGGTTAGGCAGACGAATCCATGTAGGCAGGGTAAGCTAGTGTATGGTGCGAAATAAAGCTAGGAGCTCACTGTACATCCCTATAGTCGAAATACTATAGTGGCGATCGATGAATTGACTGTTAAACCGGTCGTTCTTATTCCTGGATAGTGGAAACCTAAGGAAATCAAAATAAGGGATGGAAGTAGTGGAACGTTTGAAGTCTTGTTAGAAGAGGTGTGTCAGCACTAGTGAGGCTAATAAGATGGCAGCGGGTTTGTAGTAGTGTAGATTGCTAGCCGTTTGGACTTGTATGGTAACATATGAGAAGGGTAAAACTAGCAGGAGCGAAGAAACCCAGTCAGTGGTAAATCTATAAGAAACTTATTTCCCCAAATTTGTTTCTTTAAAAGTTAAATTCAGAGGCAATCATATTATATGATTGTCTCTTTTTTATTTTGTATCTATTCTATGTAAGAAAGTAGAAAGTAGAAAAATCCTAATTTTATTTAGTATAGAGAAATTCCTTGTAGTATTTATTTTAATTTCTTATCTTACCCAATGTTATTTGCTTTTTTAGTACAATTCTTGTCTTAATAGACTAATAACTATGCAATAGAAAACTCTTGAAAATTTAACTCATAAAAATGCTTGAATAACTTTAATGAAAAAAGGAGATGAATAAGTAAAAATCATTAGGTAGGTTAAATATGGAATTTTATAAAGAAAAAGAAATCTTTTGCTACAGTTGTCGTAAAAAAACTATATTTACTTATAGAGATACGTATAGAAAGAACGGGGTAGACAGTCATTGTAGTGAATGTTCAGGGATTTGGTTTGAATGGCAAAATAGAGCAGTTGAGAGGGAAATGGAAAAGTGGATTGAATATAATAAACAGCTTATCAAATGACTGATAGGTTGTTTATCAATATTTAATCGAGAAGTTTATATTAGAGGCTCTGTAAAGAAAGTGCGTTGCTTTGAAATGTAATTTGAACAAAAATGCCTTGCAATCCTTTATTTTGCGTTAAATAAGAAGAATCCCTTTTGAAAAAAGATTGATCAAAAGGGATTCTTCTTTAGCAGTTTTAAGTTAGGTTTTATAAGTTTGATTATTTCTACCTGTGTTGCTCCAAAATCGCGCCCTTTAATGGAATAACTAAACTTCATTTTGAGGTTTTTAAGTGCGTTTCCAAACATTCATTTGAGAGCGTTCTTGAGGGTTAATTTGTATTGTTTATACATCTTTTTCACACTAAAAGAATAAACCTATTTTTGCTTACTTTCTTTTTCAGTAGAGCAATTCATAAGAAAGGACTTACCTTCGGGTGGGTCCTTTTCTTTTTTCTATCACTTTCCTGTGTGATTCTTTTTTAGTTTATTTAGAAACTGCATATATTCCCCATCCAAAGAAGAACCCCTAAATTACTTTCATTTAGGAGGTTCTTCTTTTTATTAATCTATTTTGCCGGCAGCATGTTGGAACTGTAAACCTATTTATAATATTTTTTAAAATTTATCAAATTTTCTATGATAGCTGTTACATTACTAATATTACAATTTATTTACATACTATAGATACTATAAAAATAGTGCATTAACATTACTATGTTTACATATATATTGTAGTGGGGAAATAAGTTTTGAATATTTAGACTATTGATAGCACGCCGTATGCGATGAAAGTCGCCTGTACGGTGTAGGCCCAAACCGAAAGCCCAGATAGAAAGATGTGGTATAAGGTGGGAATGGCAATGAGCAGTTTACTTTGTCGTTAATGCATTCGAACGACACGCATGCTAATCTAGCGAATATCGCTAGAAAGGTAACCGCTGTGAAGGAGGTTAGAGCTAAAAAACCAAACGCATTACTATTAGATGCTGGTGATGTTTTCTCGGGAACTTTATATTTTAACGAATTTAAAGGACAAGCTGATTTAGCGTTTATGAATTTAATGAAGTATGATGTCATGACTTTCGGGAATCATGAATTTGATTTAGGCGCTACTCCTGAGGGACATCAAGCTTTAGTTGATTTCATTAAAGGCTCGCAATTCCCATTTGTTTCTTCTAACGTTGATTTTTCAAAGGACACAAAGTTCACAGGTTTATTTACGGATCTTATCTCTAGTGAGCCTCAAAACGGAAAAATCTACAATGGAATTATTAAAGAAATGAATGGAGAGAAAGTAGGCATTTTCGGATTAACAACGGCTGAAACGAAAGATATATCGTCTCCAGGCAGTATTGCGTTTGAAGATTATATTACAGAAGCCAAAAAAGCAGTCAAAGCCTTTGAAGATAAAGGTGTTAATAAAATAATTGCCTTAACGCATATTGGTTATGATGATAATCCAGCGTATGATAATGATCAAATTTTAGCAAAATCTGTTGAAGGAATTGATGTGATTGTAGGTGGGCATAGTCATACCCAGCTAGATAAACCTGTTGTGGTAGATAAAAATATTGCTGGACAAGCAAAGGATGCTACATTGATTGTTCAAGCCTATCAGTACAATGATTATTTAGGAACTTTAGATGTTACCTTTAATAACAAAGGAGTTGTCGTTGCACATAATGGGGCTTTGTTAAAAGTAGCTGATTATGTAGAGGATGCGCAAGCGCTTGCAACATTAAAACCATTTAAAGATAAAGTTGAAGAGCTTTCTAATACAGAGACTGGGGCAACCGCAAGTATTGCCTTAGATAATCCTCGAACAGGTGGAGATAATATAAAACCAAGTGTTCGAAAAAATGAAACTCCATTAGGCAATTTAATTACAGATGGAATGCTAAAGAAGGCTAAACAGTATAACAATGATGTCATTATGGCACTTCAAAATGGTGGGGGTATTCGAGCTGGTATTAATCAGGGGCCCATTACAGTGGGTGAAGTCATAACGGTACTTCCTTTCGGTAATACTTTAGCGACGATGAGCCTAACTGGCAAAGAATTAAAAGAAGCTTTAGAAGTGAGTGTTGGACAATACCCAGCTGAAAATGGTGGTTTCTTACATGTTTCAGGTGCAAAGGTTGAATTCGATTCAACTAAAGCAAAAGGTCAACGAATTGTTAAAGTTTCATATATGGATGGACAAGGGAAATATGTAGAGATTCAGGATAATGTCACGTATACAATAGCTACAAATGCGTTTACAGCTAAAGGTGGAGATGGCTATGATGTCTTCAAAAAAGCATACGAAGAGGGCCGTGTGACAGATTTAGGTTTATCAGATTGGGAAAACCTTGCTGAGCATATTACGTCTCTTGGCACAGTCAATCCAAAAGTTGAGGGAAGAGTTGTAGACGTTTCCAACAGTCAAGTACCTGACGAAAATATTGCTGAAACTGAATTCTCCGGCACAGTTACTACCCCAAAAGTATATGAAGGCAATGTAACAGTTGATATTAACAATATTTCAATCTTAGAAAATGCTGTAGTGAAGGGTCATTTAATCATAACAGGTACTGTCATAAATGAATTATCATTTGTAAATGTAAAAGTAGAAGGAAATCTAGATCTTTCCAAAATAGATGTTGATAAAGTGGATTTCGATGGAATCACAGTGAATGGAGAAACAATTCTATAAGTTGATTTGCAAAGCCTTCTATTCAGAGAGTAGAGGCTTTGCTATTAATTTTTACAAAAAACCTTCCTAAAATTGAAAGGAGAATTGACTTGATGTCCAAGAAGAATTGGAAAAAACCCGTAAATGTCTTTTTAGCAACCACACTAGTAGCAGGCGTTGTCGCACCAGTAGCACCACTTACAGTAAAAGCTGAAACATTTGCAAAGGATTTAATTATTTCAGAGTATATTGAAGGAAGTTCATTTAATAAGGCAATTGAAATTTACAATGGTACGGGCTCACCGGTGGATTTAAGTAATTATACATTAGAACTTCATACAAATGGTGCAGAGGCCGCTGATAAAACAATGAGTCTATCAGGTGTTTTAGATAATGGAGCAACGTATGTTGTCTATCATAAAGATGCTGATGCTACTATAAAAGCAAAAGGGAATCTTGAAAATTCGATTGTTATCAACTTTAATGGCAATGATCCAATCGTCTTAAAGAAGTCCTCGGAAATAATTGACTCAATTGGACAGGTTGGATCTTCAGCAGATTTTGCAAAGGACGTCACATTAGTAAGAAAAAGCTCAGTCCTTTTTGGCGATACGAATATCTCTGACACGTTTAATTCAGGTTCAGAATGGACGACATTCCCCAATAATGATTTTTCAAATCTAGGACAGCATACAATGGATACAAATGTTGACCCCGAAAATCCAGGGCCAGTCGACCCAACGGACCCTGAAGTACCGGTTACTCTGTCGATTGGTGAGGCAAGAGCGAAAGGTATTGGGGAAACAGTAACGATTAAAGGTAAAGTAGCAGCGACCTTGAAAAATACAATCTCTGTTCAAGATGAAACCGGTGGTATCGCTGTTCGACCTACTAGTCTAGCTATGACAGTTGGGGACGAAGTAACGCTTACAGGTAAATTATCCGACTATAGAGGGTTATTACAATTAGATAGTGCTACAATTATTGAAAAGGTTGAAAATACCGGTGCACCCATACCCAAATTAGTAACAGGTGCTCAAGTGAGTGAAGAGAATGAATCACAGTTAGTAACAGTAAAAAATGTAACGCTAACAGATGTGAATCAACAACCAGGCTTTGCTAATTTTACGGCAAGTGATGGTACTAATTTTATTGTGCGTGATGAAACAAATACTCTTGGATTGACTAAAGATACTATCTATGAATCCATAACGGGGATTGTTCAAGAGTTCGATAAAGCTTATCAAGTGATTCCAAGATCAAAAGCGGATATCGTCGCTGATAGCTCTACTTTAAAACCTGCTATCGCATCACCTGGAAGCGGGACATTTATTGGAAAAACTAGCGTTACGTTGACTACAACTACGGCAGAAGCGGAAATTTATTACACAGTAGATGGTTCTGATCCAACTGTTGAAAGTCAAAAATATGAGGCACCGATTGATATTACTGAAACTACTATATTAAAAGCAGTGGTCAAAGCGAAAGACGGTACTTTAAGTGAAGTGGCTACGTATGAATATACGCTTACTGATAAATTACAAATTCATGATATTCAAGGTGCTAGTCATACCTCTTCGTTCAATGGTAAAACTGTTGAAGGAATTGAGGGAATCGTAACCTACTCCTTTGCATTAGGAGGAAACAATTATTATACAATTCAAACTCCTGATGAATGGATAGATGATGACCCGAATACATCGGAGGGAATTCTTCTATATAGCGGAAACAAGAAATTACCACTCAGCGTCGGTAACTTAGTTTCCGTGAAAGGACAAGTAAGTGAGTATGCTTATGATGGATACGATGATAGGCAGCAAACAGATTTAAAAACAACACAAATTAATGTTCGGGACGATCAGGGTGGAAAAGTAGATGTTATAAAAACTAGTGTTGCCTTACCAGAACCTATTAAAATCGATCCATTAAAAATGTCTTTCAGTAACATTGACAGCGATCATCTGCAAACGTTCAACCCAACCATCGACGCCATTGATTTTTGGGAAAGTATTGAAGGTATGCGTGTTGAAGTAGGGGATGTAAAAGCTGTTTCACCACAAGAGCATGGTGATTTAGTAACGGTACTAAAAGATGAGCAAACAAATACTCTCCATGGTGGTGTTCGGTTTGAAGAGGGTAATGCAAATCCAAATAGAATACAATTTCGTCTAGAACCTAATGGCACTGCACGTGATTTTGAAGTAGCGACAGGTGATACCTTTAAGGGTCCTATTACAGGTATTGTCGGTTATTCCTATCAAAACTTTAAAATTTATGTTCCATTAGATGAAATGAAAGCAGCTCATCAAAAAGGATCTACATCACCTGAGAAAACAAAAATTGTAAAAGCTGATGATAAACTAACGATTGCTTCATACAATCTAGAAAATTTCTCCAATAATAAATCGTCCACAACTGATGATAAGGCGAGAAAACTAGCAAGAGCTATCGGGATTGATATGGAAAGCCCAGATATTGTTGGTGTAACAGAGGTACAAGATAATAACGGGGCAACTGTAGGTGATTCGAAGGCAGATCAAAGCTATAAAAGATTAATTGACGCTATTAAAACAGCAGGTGGCGTCGACTATCAGTATGTTAATATTGATCCAATTAACAATCAGGATGGTGGCGCACCTAACGCTAATATACGCGTGGGCTTCCTTTATAACCCAGATCGTGTGAAGCTGAAGGAGGGCATGCCAACAGGTAATGCTACTACAGCAGTGGGCTATCAAGATGGAAAATTAACATTGAATCCAGGACGTATTGATCCAACAAATGCAGCGTTTAATAGTAGCCGTAAACCATTAGCTGCTCAATTTGAATTCCAAGGGGAAGATGTAGTAGTCATCGCAAATCATTGGAATTCAAAATCAGGTGACACACCATTGTTTGGTGCAATACAGCCACCTCAAAATGGTAGTGAGGTACAACGCAAAAAAATTGCACAAATTGTTTATGATTTTGTCAAAGACATTAAAACAAACAATAAGGATGCAAATATTGTCTCTTTAGGTGACTTTAACGACTATCAATTTGCAGAGGCTCTTAAAATTCATGAAGGTCAATTAATGACCAATATGATTAATAAAGTAGACGACTCTGATCGTTACACATATGTATATCAAGGGAATTCACAAGTATTAGACCATATTTTAGTATCCAATAATTTAGTCAATAAAACTGAGATTGATATCTTGCACATAAATGCAGACTTTACAGATATGGCAGGACGCGCAAGTGATCATGATCCAGTCATGGTTCAAATTGATTTGAAAAGTGGTTCAAGTGTTGAACCAATACAGCCTGAAACAATCTATAATTTTAAGAACTTTAAAACTGATAAATTGACGATTACGAAACCGAGTGTGGCAGTACATTTAGATGCTCAATCTGTTATTACAAAGGGTATATTCTTAAAAGGCAACTATGCTGAATTACATGGTGAAGGATTTAAGACAACGGATGTAATCATAAATCCTGATAAAGCAGGAGCAATTATTGATCTAAAAGGTAATGCTATGAAATCTATAACGATTGACGGTTCAAATGTGAAAGAAATTAGAGGGGCTGACAAAATTGATATCCCATCAATAAAATTTATAAATGGTGCGGCTCCTGAGAAAATCAAATTTACGAATTCAAAAGGGGATCCCATTGTGGATCCTTCTTTACCGTCTGAAAATAAGCAACCTACTATTAAAAAGCCTATTACAAACAAAGCGGTAGCAGTTGGAGAAGTCATTAATATTCAATTAACAGATCATTTCTCTGATCCAGATGGTGATGAATTATCGTTTACGGCTACAAAAGGTTCTATAAAAGGAAAGATCCTCACGCTCAATTTAACAGAGGGCAGTCATATTGTTGGGGTGACGGCTTCAGATGGCAAAAAAAGTGTGACTACAAATTTCAGTGTGACAGTATCTGCAGCCAATGATTATTATGCTGGTGCATTGAATAAAGATGGACAGGCATTAAAAAGTGCGCTTCATGACATCATTTCGAAGCAAAAAGTACTTTCTTATAATGAAGTTTGGAACGCCATAAAATATACAGATGAAGATCCAAATAATACAAGTAATGTCATCTTATTTTACTCTGGAAAATCTAGCTCCAAAACAAATAGCGGCGGAAATGTAGGGAACTGGAATAGAGAGCATACTTGGGCAAAATCCCATGGTAATTTCGGAACTAGTAATGGACCTGGAACAGATATTCATCATTTACGCCCAACGGATGTGCAGGTTAATAGCTCTAGGGGTAATTTAGACTTCGATAATGGCGGAAGTCCAGTGACTGGTTGTACGGGTTGTCTGAGGGATTCCGATTCGTTCGAACCACCGAAACGTGTAAAAGGTGATGTTGCTCGAATACTGTTTTACATGGCTACGCGTTATGAGCCAGGAGATAAGGTTGATCTTGAATTAAATGATAAAGTAAATAATGGATCGGCACCTTACCACGGCAAACTTTCTGTCTTATTGCAGTGGCACAAGGATGATCCAGTAGACGACTATGAAAGAAAAAGAAACAATCGAATTTATGAAATCCAAGGTAATCGTAATCCATTTATCGACCATCCGGAATGGGTAGAAATGATATGGAAATTAAAATAATTCATATGATGCTATATATTTTTCTATGTTTTAAGTCAAAACATGCAATCAATGAAATCAATAACTATTATAAGCACTCTCAGTTGAGGGTGCTTTCCTTATATCGCCATCGTCCACCCCGGTTAAGCTTTATTCCATATTCTAGGAATAAAGCTTTTTTTAATACAAAACACGAGAATAATCCACCATTTTCTCCAGGCTATGTAACTTTTTTAAATAAAAAGAGTCTACTTAATAAAATAGTTTACTAGTTGTTCTAATAATATCGGCCAATCTAGTTACCTATCAAATACTATCTATATATATCGGTATGAATTGCATAGAAAGCAGCTACATCTTTGCTTTAAAATTTGCTTCAAGGGAGGGTATATATAAGGATCTATTAAGGAAGAAAATAGTTTGCAAGAAAATATACTGGCATTTTGGAATAACATTTACTTCATATGAAGCTTTTGAAGGAGAGAGGTTAGAACTCTAGTACCGAATTCTACTTTTTTCGATAAGAATCCCACATTTTGGGGTTTTTTCATGTTAAGATGATAAAGACAATTGAATGTGAAAAAAAGGAGATTAGCATGTTTAAGAAACTAAGGAATACATGTATTGTATCAGCGGTTGCTTTGGCTACAATTTTACCTGGACAAGCATCTGCAACAGCAATTAGTAACAATGGAATTCAGATAAAAAACAATGTTTCGATTACAATTAATGGAGAGACGATTAGTGTCTATGATCCTATTTTAAATAAATCGGATTTCTTATTATTGCCAATGCGTGCTTTATATGAAGCGATTGGTGCGAATGTGGATTGGAATAAAGAAACACAGACAGCGTCAGCTACTCGTAACGGGAAGATTGTGGATTTAAAGATTGATTCGATGACGGCTTTAGTAGATGGACAAGAAGTGGCGATGGATGTCGCACCGTTCATGCATCAAGATCGTACTTATATGCCACTGCGTTTCGTTAGTGAAAACTTTGATGGTAATGTTCATTGGGACCCAGAAACACAATCGGTAGATATTACGATGTCAGATGATCTGCCTGAAACGCCTCAGGAAGACCCTTATATTTTACATATCAATAACAAACGTATCGTGATGAAAGATCCTATTATTATGAAGGATTCAAGATCTTATTTACCTGCTAGCTATATCCATGATTATTTAGATGATTCTGCGGGTGCATGGCTCCCAGACAATTCCTTTGAATTACAAATTGCTGGGATGAGCTTTGTTTTCAAAGATAATAGCAATGAGGTTCTTGTGAATAACGAAACGGTAACATTAACAGAAAAACCGTTTATTCAAAAAGGAAAAATGTATGTGCCTATTACGTTTCTTGTGAATGCGTTAGGCGGAAATTTACGTTATATCAGTGATAAAAAAGAAATGTATATTTACGTTTACCGTTATATGTACACAAGTTCATTCCTTGAAAAATCTTATGGCTCTACATCATCGCCAGCAGCTGTACCTTCTGCTCGTTTAGAGGGAGATCGTGATTTATTTATTAGTGATAATCCTGAAACGTTAACGCGTAAGCTTGTCCCAAAGAACAATGTGACGCTTTCGCAATATGACGTGAACTCAACGGCAGTAACGAATAAGCATCGTGTCTTTGGTTGGCATTACAATACACTAGGCACAGATGTCAATATTGGGATTACGGTTCAAAACAAATCTACGACAGAGAGTATTAAAGTTGTAAATTCAAGAGGTATTAATCAAAAGACAGGTAATAGCTGGGTAGGGCATGATATTGGTTTGACAATTGCTGATGCTACCTTAAATAACAAGCTGAAAAAATCAGAAAGTAGCGGAATTGTCATTGCACCAGGAGAAACAAAGGTCATTGAAACATACGATCTACACCATGAATATATTATTGGTTTTTTACATGATTTAGATATTCAAGCGGTCAATGGTGGAAAACCAGAGTATATGATTCGCACAGTGCTTACAAAAGACAATAGTGATTTAACAACGATTCAATCGGAGCAGGTTGCCATCGATGAGTATGCGAAACATCCAAGAGGTGCTTGGCCAAGCGCTACAATTCTAGCAGAGCTACCAGCCTATACAGTAGATTCGCCAGAAGTCGGCTATAACATTTCGAATGGCCGTACTGACCATTTACAAACAGCTGAAAATTCATTTTCACAAATTAATGGAGCAGTCGGAAATCCAGGTCATTTCGGTATGAACTACAAGGTGTCAATCCCTGTTGTAAATCCAACTGGGTCTACAAAAACGATTAAGCTGAAACTTGCTGGTCGCGGAGGCTTATACAGTGGTGCAATTAAGGTGAATGGTAAGGTCCATTTAGTGCCTTCTTTACGAGTAGGAGAAGAATATGTGGAGTTGCCTGATTACGAAATGAAAGGTTCATCAGGTACGATTGAATTAGAACTAATGCATGCTGGTGGTGTCAATCTTCCAGTAGCAATCTATGTAGAAACAAAATAAAGAAGTCACTGGCACGGGTCATACGACATGACTTCGTGCCATACTTTGATTAATTCGGAGTGAAGAAATTGGCAAGAAAATTAGTCTCAATTGTTGTAGTTATGTTCGTGCTTATGTTAACTGTTAGCCCCCTCAACGGGCAAGCAGCCGGTTTTGGTAATAAAGTGAGTGAAGTGAAAACAGAGGTATCCCCACAAGTAAATCACTTACAGCAAACCTATACTTCAGGCTCTATCCGTCAGTTTGTAAATGTTTTAGATGTAAATTTAAATAATACATATACAAAACTAGAAATTGGGATGCCCAATCCTATTAATTCCCTAAAAACGACATCAGCTATGGCGAAGCAAAACACGTATGATGGCCATCGTGTTGTTGGAGCTGTTAACGCTTCATACTTTTTAGGAAATGGTATGCCCGCTAATTTGTTAGCGGAAAAGAATGAAATTGTCAATTATGGTATTTTGGGAGATACGTATGAAAGCCCGACTCAAAAGCCAGTTGCATTTGGCTTATCTAAGTCAGGGAAAGCGATAGCAGATTATTATACAACGAATCTCTCCTTTCAAGTAAATGGAAAAACATATCCTATTGATCTCATTAATAGTGAACGAGGAACAAATAAAAACGTTTTATATACGCCAGAAAAAAAGACAACTGGTACAAATGCATGGGGGTTAGAACTAGTAGTGTCAGGTGCTAGCCAAGATACAAATACTTTGCATTTCGGTGATCAATTCTCAGGCACAGTTTCTCATGTAACGACGTATGGTGCAGAAGGAAACTCATCTGTACCAGCGGATGGTTTTGTTATTTCAGTACAAAATAAAGAATTAGCCGCTGAATTAAGCAATATTTCGGCAGGTACAAATATCGATGTCAGCCTGTCGATTGATCAAAAATGGATGGATGCTCAATTCATTTTAGCTGCAGGACCAATGCTTGTGCGCAATGGTCAAGTTGATATTTCGATGCCAACAAATTCTGGCTTTGCTTCGACACGCAGTCCTCGTACAGCAGTAGCGGTAGATGCTACAGGTACAAAGGTGTCACTTATTACAATTGATGGTCGTTTAAGTGGCCATAGTAATGGTGTTAACTTATCAGATTTAGCTTCACATTTAATTTCAATGGGGGCTACTTCGGCTATTAACTTAGATGGTGGCGGTTCTACAGCGATGGTCGCGCGCAATCCAGGAGGGTATTTCGCCAATCTTGTGAACAAACCGTCTGAGGGAAGTGAGCGTCGTGTATCGGCTATTTTACAGGTCGTTAATACAGCACCACCAGGGAATGTAAAATCTATTACGCTAAATAGTGTTGGTCAAGTCATGAAAGGTTCATCTGTAGATATGCAGGTAGCGACTGCTTATGATCAATACTTAAATCCGATGACCATCAATCCGACAAGTATGAAGTGGTCAGTTGAAGGAAATATTGGCAAGATGGAGGGTGCAACCTTTACAGCTACTCAAAAGGGTGAAGGGAAAATTATTGGAGAATATGGAGGTATTCGTACGTCCATAGCTGTTTCTGTAATAGATTTAGCAGAAAAGCCTATTGTGCTAGATAGCTTTGATAGTGTGTCTTCTTGGACAACGGAAGTAGCAAAGGCGAATGCTTCATTAGCAAACTCAAAAGAGTATGCGAGACAGGGAACAGCTAGCATGCAATTAAACTATGATTTTACAGTAGCGGGCACAGGAACAAAGGCTGCCTATATGGTTGCTAAAACACCTATTGCTATGTCAGGTCAGCCTAAAAATATCGGTGTTTGGGTATTTGGCGATGCAGGTAAGCATTGGCTAAGAGGCGTTGTCGTAGATGGATCAGGAACTAAGCACACGATTGATTTCACAAGTCAGGGCGGCCTAGACTGGAATGGCTGGAAATACGTAACGGCTGATATTCCAAGTAATCTAGCAACACCATTGAAATTCGAACGTTTATATGTTGCTCAACCAACAGCTTCTCTTCAAAAGAAAGGTCAGCTGTACTTCGATCAATTACAGGCTGTCTACAAAGATAATCATGAAGAATTAGTTTATACGGATGTGAACAAAGGACATTGGGCGTTCTCTGAAATCCAAAGCTTATACAATAAATCGCTGATTAAAGGTTACTCAAATGGTACTTTTAAGCCAGAAGCGTCCATTACACGTGCAGAGGCAGCTACAATCATTGCCAGAGCACTGAATCTATCAACAACAAAGGATTCTAGCTTTAAAGATGTAAGTAAAGGTCATTATGCATATAGTGCCATTGCAGCAGTCGAGCAGGCTGGCATTATTAAAGGACAAGAAGCAGGGAAGTTCAATCCAAACGGACAGCTTTCACGTGCAGAGATGGCAGCGATTTTAACAAGAGCCTACAAATTAACAGGTACAAGTAAAGTTTCCTTCACAGATGTTAAATCAACACACTGGGCATACAGCAATATCCAAGCACTTGTGGCGAATGATTTAACAGGAGGTTTCCCAGATAATACATTTAGACCAGATGCACAAATTACTCGTGCTCAATTTGCAAGCTTCTTAAATAGATGCTTATCACTAAAATAAACATGAAATACCCCCTGTAATAGCTACAAGGGATATTTTCATAAAAAAAGTCCGCCCATCTCTAGAGAGAGTGAGGCGGATTTTGCATTTAGAAAACAATGTATTTCATATATTGCTTCCAAGTTAACTCTTTAAACTGCTTCCAATGCAATTTCTCAATAGGTAAAGTACGGAAGGTGTAGGCTTCTATATTGCGCTTCTCATTAGAGAGCATTGGTGTTCCTTCATCGAGATAGTCCGAGAAAATAGCTGATTGAGTCGTATTAAATTGGACATTAATATCTATCAATTGGATTTTCCCATCCTGATTAATGATATGGAGCTTTTTATTTCCTCTTTTTGTTGTCGCTAACCACGATTTATCGACTTTATAAGAATCGAACGCTTCATTGACAATAATGGAGGCTTTACCAGTTGTTGAAAACGGTACTTCCTCTATTGGCGCATCTTGTTGCAGTACTACTTCATAATTTGTTGGATGCGGAAGGTTTGTTGTTTTAGCTAATTCATTTGCCCAAAATGTTTCATCATTTGTAGCAATCATTTGCTTGTCTAAAACGATACCAGATAATGCATCTTTGACATGTTTCACTTTAAAATCAACCGTTTGGCCTTCCTGTACTTTTTGCCATTCTTTTTCTGACAAATAAGCATACATGGCTTTTTCATTCGAATAGATTTCGAAGGTTAAGGCACCAGCTTCTTCTTTCACTACTGACACTACACCATCTATAGGACTGACAATGCCTTGACGAGACTCTATTTGTGTAATTTGCGCTTCAATGAGTGCAATTTGACGATTTGTTTCAGCAATATGTCGATTTAACAGGGCAACTGCTGTCGATAGCGAATTTTGTTGAGCAAGCTCTAATTTTAATGTAACAGACAATCTATCATTGATTTGATCGGTATTAATAGAGCTTTTTGGATTCGAATCGTCGTATTCGTCTTCAATTTGATCAAGTGCATTTTGTAAATCATTTAATTCTGTTTCATAGGCAGTGCGTTCCGATTCAAGCTTTGTAAGCTCCTCGTCTACTTCATCTGTTTTAAAGGTAGCGAGTAAATCATTCATCATCACTTCCTGGCCACGTTTTACATTGACAGCGGATAACTTTGTTGCATCAGCTGTAATCGTATATGTCTCGGCGGGTGCCACAATGGTATCCTTATTGACACGCTCCGTATTCGTACCTATATAAGCTTTCTGAAATTCATCAATAAAGTAGGATCGTGTCACGGTGCTATCTTCTTTGAAAACAAAATAAGCATTTATACCGATTATGAGCATCGCCACCACAATACCTATACTTGTCCATGGTCTTGCCTTGATAAATGCCATTATCCTAACCCCCTAGCAATCCATTCTTTAATGGGTAGCACACTAATCATGCCCACAAATAAGGCCATAAATAGTTGTAAGCCAATCAATTTGACTACTAACATTTTTCTACTAGCTTCTTCCTCCCATTTCGACAGGAATAGATACTGCACAATAATGATTAAAACGGTCGTTACCGTCAATTGATTGATTGTAAATAACACGAAGTCAGTTTTAATGACCTGTAAGGCAGCGGGAGCCAAAGAAAAGAATGAAAACATCGTTGTATAGCCCACCCCATAAAAAACAGCAAAGAGAATTGCTTTTTCAATGAGCAGAAAGGCAACAACGTAAAGCTGGACTTTTTTTATCCAAGTATAAGGAATGTCCGTTAATAGATGTAATAGATAGGTAACACCGTAATAATGGAAGCAAAAATAAATGATCGCCCATAAAATGGCACCGAGCATGGAAAGTACGCGTGCCACATAGTATTCATTTTGTAAATCCATTGCAAATAAGGACGTTAAATTTTCTGTCCCCATTCCCCAATATTCGCGAGTAGCAAACAATAGGATGAAAAGGATGAACACCGTTAATGCACGTTTTTTATATCCGATGATCTCACCTTTTTCTACGATGTTTGTAAAGTAGGTAGGGTTTTTTAAGCTATGCCAAAACTTATAATGGTAAAACATAAACAGCGTCCTTTCTTCCAAAATAGGATATCAAAGATGTAGTATACACCTTGTAAAGACATTATGACATATGAAAATAGCTGTTTTTTTCCAATAATTTCGTTGAAAAAACGTATTTCGTCATTACATGTCGATGGATGAAAAACATTCCTAATATCAATTACACCTCGGCGGATTTGTGTCACATTTTTTCACAATTACTCGTCAAAAATCTGTAGTATCTGCCAGAGGACTTCTTATGATTCAATAGACGTTGGAAATCCGAAGAATCAAGATAAATCTATTGTATAGTATAATTGAAATAACTTCCTGTTTTTCTAGCTAGTAATTTTGAAAAACTACTTTTGACGTCCATTATTTTGTAAATATAATAGAATGGCTTGAAAACGTGTAATTTACACCGATACTAAAGTAATGATTAATTATTTACGTCTCTGCGTATTTATGTCCAGATTTTTTCGATTTTGCTCGAAATAAATCTCAATGATCTTCGGATGCTTTATCTTGATTACGCACTCTCTTAAAAAGAGGTATCCTATGCCATTTCAGGATAAATGAAAATGAACATCATCATTTTCTTATACATAAAAAATGAAAGGGTGATTCGATTGAATCGAAAATTGACAGCAGGTGTTATAACAAGTCTTTTATTAGCACCTACAGCTATAGCAAATGCACAGGAAAATGATGCACAATCTCGTGTCACAGCACAAACGGAGCAAGTTTCCTATGTCAACGCTGTGGCAGCTGCAACGACAAAGGAACAGCTCATTGCCCAATTCGGTAAATTATCGGAGAATTCGACTGCTAATGAGATGGTGATAGCAGATGGTGATATTAAAGTTGTACAAAATTCGAATGACCTTGGATTTGACAACAATGAAAAGGCACTGATTCAAGCAAAGTACGACTATGTAGTGGAACAACGTCGCCTATTAAATGAACTACAAGCAATTTGGAAGAAAATTAGTGCAATCTCTAATACTAGTAAGACATTTATAGACGATGTAAATGCTGTAGAAACAGAATATCAAAGTTTTTTAGGTAATGAAACGGCAGACAAATCATATTTATTCGTACAAAAGCAATTTGAGAAAGCGGTCGATGCAGCGTTTGCCAATAGTGCTAGCAGCATTACTAATACCATTCGAGGAACAGTCTTACAATATGGCTATAAAGAAGCTGATCGCAATAACTATTTTAAAGGCAAAGGAGTAGATATTGCGAAACTTGGAAAATTAGTTGATGATGCAGCAGCAGTCAAAACTACTGCAACAGAGCTTGACGCTTTAGTGGATGTATTAAAGCAAAGCCCAACGGATTATCCAGCTATTTCTTCAGCATTAGATAAAGTTACAGCAGCTTATAACCTACTAACGGCGGATCAAAAGAAAGTGGCTGAGGCCTATAATCCAAACAATGATACAGTAACACCTTTTAAAAAATATAAGGATGCTTTAACGGGTCTGTCAGCCATAGATAAAGTTTCACTAAGTATTACTCAATTAATAGCTAAAAAACCAGCAGACTTTTCGTCAGCAACAAGCTTTATTAGTGCTGTAACGGCTATTGAAAAATCCTACAACGCTTTAGATGAAGCTTCACAAAAGTTAGTGGCAAACTATTCTACATTTGAACAATATAAAAAGGCTGCTGATATTTCCAAACAAATTACAGCACTGCGTGTATCCAATGAGGCGGCATATCGTACAGAAGTAAACGCGATTAAAGTGATGTATGATTCATTAACAATTGATAAAGAACTTGTAAAAAATACAACGGATCTAAATGTAGCAGTAGCAAATATTGCTTCTGCTGAAAAAATCGAAGGACTTATTTTGGCAATTGCAAGTGCTCCAGATAAAGTGGAGGCTATCAAAGCTGCTCGTACTGCTTATGATGTGCCACCAGCAACAACTGGCACAGCTATTAACGCGGCAAATGTCAAAAAAATTGTCAATAATCTTGCTGAGCTAACAAAGTGGGAAAAGGTTTACAATGCATCTATAAGCGTGGACAAATTAATTGACGGTATTGATCCTAAAGCTTCTACATTTGAGAGCAAAACATTTGCTGCTCAGTCGGCCTTTGACAAATTGGCTATGGAAGAAAAGGAATTTGTGCAAAATAAAGATCGCTTAAATCTTCTATACCAATATGCGACTTTATCGAAACAAGTCAATGCCCTTAAACCGACAATGCCAGATTACAAGACCCAAATTACGGAACTGCAATCAAAGGTGACGGCGTTAAATGCTGGGAATGGTAATGACGCGGCTCCATTGGCTGAAATGAAAAGTAAACTTGAAGAGAAATTATCCAATCTTTTAAATGAAGATTTAGTAATAGCAGGTGTGATTCAGCAAATATCAAAGCTAAGTCAATCAAATGATATGATCACGGAGATTTTAGCTGCTCGAGCTGCCTATGATAAACTCCCTTCTTCGGCAAAAAGCCGTGTAACGAATATTAAAGTTTTAACTGATTTAGAGAAATCATATAAAACGGTTGTGAATGTTATTTCACAATTTGAAAAGCTTGATCCATCCTCTAAGAGCTATATTTCTAAAGCCAAATCAGCTTATACAGCCTACGCTAAGCTAGATGATAAAAATAAAACCTATGTCAAAAATTATAAGAATTTAAAAGAGGTTGTACCTGTAATAGACGTAATTGTGAAAATTAATGCATTAAATCCTTCTAGAAAAACGTATAAGGATGATGTGAAAGCAGCAACAGATGCATATACAGCATTAACAGATCAAGCCCAGGTTATTAATTATCCTGATCTTATAAAAGCACAAGCCTATATCGAAATGGCAAAGGCATTCGATGAACGTGTTCTTGCATTAGCGAATGAAAATCCGGACACATTTGTCCAAAAGGTAGCGGAGCTAACTACAGCCTATAAAGCATTAGATAAAAATGCGCAGAAGCTTGTGGAGCAGGCAAAAACTTTAAGTAATTATGAAAAGAGCAATAAAGCCGTTATCAAGGTTATTCAAATGATCAATGCATTGGACCCAACGAGTAAGGATTATACAAAAAAGGTACTTGCCGCACGGAAGGCTTATAATGCCCTTGATGAAGTTTCAAAAAAACATGTGACGAACTATACGAATCTTACAGCTGTCGAGGATGTGGCTTCATTAATTGGCCTGATTGCTTCGTTAAAGCCAACAAGTAAAACATTCTACCAAGATATGAAAACGGCACGTGAGCTTTACGATGCATTATCTGAGGAGAAGAAGCAAGCCATTATCAACTATGATGCACTTGTAGCTGCTGAAAATGAACAGGGGTTAGCTGAGGGCGTAATTGAGCTAATCAAATTAACAGAAGTGCAGGATGGAGACTATTTAACAAAGCTGATGAATGCACGTGTTGCCTATGATAAGCTGTCATCGAACCAAAAGAAATTAGTGACGAATATTAAAGATTTAACAACGCGTGAAAAAGAGGTTAAGCCTATTTTAACTGTGATGGTACAAATTAATGAACTTGATCCAGAATCGAAAAGCTTTGTTAGTAAGGTTAACTCTGTCCGTAAGGCATATGACAAACTATCGAAAGATCAGAAGAAATACATCGACAATATTGATGTACTCTTAAAATATGAGCCTGTATCCAATGTTGTTGAATTGATTAGCAAACTAAAATCTTCAAGTAATACATTCCTTCAAGATACAGCAAGAGCCCGTTCACTATATGATGCATTACCTGCTGATTTGCAGCAATATGTGACAAACTACTATTTATTGCAGGCTGCTGAGTCAAGTATTCTAGGAGCTGGCAATGTAATGCAAATGATTGATGCATTACCATCTGTTGATCCGAAGCAGTATGTAAAACGTATTCAAGAAATTCGTGCTGCTTATAATGCTTTACCAAAGGATCAGCAACGAGCTGTGGAAAACTACAGAGTATTACAAGACCAAGAAAAGCTGATTAAGCCCGTTATAAGTATTGTGGAGGATATTGATCGTCTCTTAACTGCTAAGGATATGGATAGTCAATATCAAAAGATTTTAAAAGCTTACGACAAGCTAAATGCTGACCAAAGACGCTATGTGTATAACGACCAATTGTTACTATCCTTAGACAACGTGATAAAGGTCTATAATAACATTGCAAAATTAAATCCTAAGGATAAATTCTACTTTGGTATGGTTGAAGCTGTACGTAAAGAATACGATAGTTTGAATACGACAGATAAACAGCGTATCTCCAATTATTCAATTCTATTAGAGGCGGAGAAAAGTATGGCCGATGTCAAGAAGGTCGTTGAAATGATTGCAGGACTTTCTCCAAGTTCACCAACGTATATAGAGGATGTGGCCAATGCCGTAGCTGCTTATCAGGCATTGGATTCTAAAGTACGGGGGCAAGTCATCAATGAAGACTTACTCAAACAGGCTGAAAAAGATGTGGCTGCCGTTCTCAAGGTCGTTCAAGCGATTGGCAATATCGATCCAGATAGCTCATCATTCGAGAAAAAAGTATTAGCAGCTCAAAAAGACTACAGCTCATTGTCGATAGAGCAACAGGGATTAGTGTATAACTATCGTATTTTAGAAGAATATCTTAAAATGATTCAATAGTATGAGAAAAAAGGAGTTTTCCCAACGAATATTAAGGGAAAACTCCTTTTATAATGATAAATGATGAATCAATGTATTATTTTCCAAAAAAAGTGAAACTATCTTATTCAAATTTCGTATCATATAGTATGTATGGTGAATTTTCGTTTCTCCACTTCAGTGATGAAAAAGCGCCGTTTGCTACATATTTGACATATTGAGGAGGTAGCCCTGTTGAAAAAAATTCTGAGTATCATCATCCTTTCAATAGCTGCAACCGTAGGAAGTTTAACAAGTTTAAGTCAGGTAGAAGCGGCATCTGCCAAAGTTGTGGATGTTTCGAATGCATATTGGGCAAATGCTTCGATACAACATATGCTAACAAAGCAATATATGACTACATATAGCGATAACAAATTTAAACCGGAGCAGGCAATTACAAGGGCAGAGGCTGCTGCTGCCATTGCTCGATCTATTCAGACCAATGTAGACATAGCAAATACGACAAAATTTAAGGATGTCCCTGCTAGTCATCCCTATTACAAAGAGATTTGTCAGCTTGTTAAACTGGGGGTTATCCAAAAAGGGGAAGACTTTCATCCTGAGGAGCCTTTAAAGCGAATGCAGGTGGCAAAAATGCTAGCATTAGCGTATCAATTTAAGGTTGATAACAAAAATAATACCCAATTCGCAGATATTCCTCAGACGCATTGGGCACATAATTATATTGAATCGCTTGCTGATATAGGCATTATCAGTGGGGTAGACACTAAACACTTTGCACCTGATCAGTTAGTGACACGCGCCCAATTTGCTGTGTTCGTTGAACGAAGTATTTATTTTCAGCAAAAAATAAACAAATTAGAAGTGGCTTATGATTATTTGGCAAAGGATTATATTCCAACAGTCAACCTTTCTACCGAATGGTCGAAAAAGGTTATTCAGTTAATTAATGTTGAAAGACAAAAGAAAAAGCTAGAACCTGTTGTGTATGATCCAAAATTGACACAAATCGCAATCATTAAAGCGCGGGATATGGTGAACCGCCATTATTTTGAACACGTTTCGCCGTTTTATGGTGCCCCATGGGATTTAGCGACTTTATTTGATTATGATTATACGAGCTTTGGAGAAAATATCGCCAGAAATATTCAAACGCCCGAGATTGCTGTAAAGGCATGGATGGCTTCACCTAGTCATCGCGATAACATTTTGAAAGAACATTATACGAATACAGGTGTTGCAATAGCGCAGGATAGCAAAGAAAATTACTATTGGGTTCAAATGTTTTCTAGTCAATAAGTTGTTGTGTAACAAAGGAGCTCTAATATTACAGTAATGTTACGAAAGCTTCAAAATATGATAAAAAAATCCCTCTTTTAACGCTGGAAATACCACCAAACGTTGGTATTACAGCGTTTTTTTGCTGTCTAAAACCGTTACACAAATGAAAAATAACAAGAGCTTCTTTTATGATAGTCTATTTATAGGCAAAAAAGTTTTGAGAGGGGTATAACAAAAGTATGAATAAGAAATGGTTATTACCGATTTTTGCATCTTTCATGTTATTTTCAACAACTCATATAAATACTGCTGAAGCAGCGACAAAAGACGATGTCACTGACACAGCTTCTAAATATTTAGGTATTCCATATAAATACGGTGGTACAACAACAAGTGGTTTTGATTGCTCTGGATTCACTTCTAAAGTATTTTCAGACTTAGGTATTCAATTAAATCGTACATCAGGCTCTCAATACCAACAAGGTAATGCAGTAGCAAAGAGTGATCTACAAGTTGGCGATTTAGTATTTTTCAATACAAGTGGTAGTGGTATTTCACATGTGGGTATATACATAGGTAATGGTAATATGATCCACTCTCAAACAGGTCAAGGCGTTAGCTACTCAAGTGTTAATGATCCATATTATTGGGCTTCTCGTTATGTAGGGGCTAAACGTGTGGCAACATTTGATGCGCAACAACAAGCTGAAGTTAAAAAAGCTGCAATTGACTTTTCAGTATATGCTTCTCGTGCAGAAGTTGCTGTACAAATTGCAAAAGCTTTAAACTTAGATACTTCTAATACAACTACTAATTTTGTAGATGTGAAACCAACAAACGCAAATGCAGGTGCTATTGCCGCTGTTGAAAAATTGGGGATCTTTGAAGGCGATGCGAACGGTAAGTTCAACCCGTCGTCACCAATTACACGTGCACAAATCGCTAAAGTTTTAGTACTAGCTTTCGGTCTTGAAAACCAAGGAGAAACAGTAGCATTCAATGATGTTCCTCAAAATAACTGGGCTAGTAATTATGTTTCTATCCTCGCTTCTAATGGTGTTACAAATGGCGATGGAGATGGAAGCTTTGGCACTGATGAATTACTAAAAATCAAACAACTTAAAGTTTTCATTGAAAGAATTCAACAATAAATTTCTTGAATTTTACAAGTTAATTTTGTCATAGATTGCAAGAATTGATCTTTTGAATAGCGTATAATGGAAGAAGGGTTTGCAATCGCAGACTCTTCTATTTTTATGATAACTACTTAGGAGAGGAAGTGATATGGAAAATATAATTTAACAGTTCTATTGTATGATGCATTATTTAGCTAATTTTGTTAAAATGGACACGTTAAGAGAACAAGAAGGGAGGAAATAAGACATTGAACATCAAAAAAATTAGTCTTATCTTGTGCGTCTTATTCATTTCGGCTTCTATGTTTACGATACATAGTGCAAGTGTCAGTGCAGCTACCAACTCAAATATTACATTTGAAGATGTCACTAAAAATCACCCAGCCTATGAAGAAATTAATTATTTAGTAAGTTTGGGTGTTATCCAAGGCTATTTTGTGAATGGTAAAAGAGTTTTTGGCCCAAATAACAATGTAACGAGAGGACAAGCAGCCAAAATGGTTGTCGTTGCCTCCGGAAACAAACCATTAATCGTAAATAAATCTAGCTTTTCAGATGTTACAGTAGGCACTGAAATGTCAGGTTATATAGAACGTGCTGTACAATTAGGTTTCTTCGACAAAAATATAAAAGGTGAATTTCTGCCAAACAAAGCTCTAACTCGTGGAGAAATGAGTTATGTCTTAACAAAGGCATTTAATTTAGATACAAGTGAGTATGAGGGAATCGATTCACCATTTACAGATGTAGGAATCACACACGAATATGTGAAGTACATCAATACAATCTATTATAATGGTATTACTAACGGAACAGGTAAAACGTATTTACCAAACAGCACGGTGACACGTTCACAATTCTCATTATTTGTGGCACGTGCAAAAAGTGAGAAATATCGTTTAGAATTGCCTGTAAAAGGTGTAACGGTACCTGATACATCTCAGGTTATTGGCTTAGTAAAAGTTACGACAGATGGTTTAAATATTCGTAAATCAACGGATAGCGCTTCAACTACGAACATTGTAGGTAAAGTCAATACAGGCGGTAAATTATCAGTATATGCAGTTGAAGGTAATTGGTTAAAAGTATCTTATAAAGGTGCTTATGCTTATATTTTTAAACAATATGCTGAATTTTTAGATGCAGATGGCAATGCGTTAGGAGCAGTCGAAAAAGAAGTAACGACAAAAAATGCTGTTAACCTATATGTAAAGCCAACTTCTTCAGCAAAAGTAATTTCAACGATTAAAGCAAATGTTAAATTACCAGTATATAAAACAGTAGGCGGCTACTATTTAACACAAGTGAATGGTTTACCAGGTTATGTGGTAGCTAATAGTACAACGGATACGGTTGAAGAAGAGAAGCCTAATCCTAATCCAGATCCAGGAACACCACCTGTTACTTCAGGAGATGTACTAGGAAGAGTAACGGTTGCTAACCTAAATGTGCGCAGTCAAAGTAATTCAACGTCAGCAGTACTTTTCAAGCTGAATAAAGGAGAGTATGTCCAAGTTAATAGCATAAGCGGTTACTGGGCAGAAATCACATACAATGGACAAACAGGTTATGTTCATAAATCTTATTTAAAACTATTAAATCAGTCAGCTAAACCTTTACAAAATCGCGTTATCATCCTTGACCCAGGTCACGGTGGTAAAGATCCAGGGACAGTAAAAGGTTCTGTTTCTGAAAAGAGCATTACATTAAAGGTCAGCACGCAAGTAAAGCAATTACTAGAGAATGCTGGTGCCAAAGTGTATATGACACGTACTGGTGATACGTACCCATCATTACAAGATCGAGTAGATTTCACACAAGCAAACTACGGTGAGATTTTTGTTAGTGTCCATGTCAATTCTGCTGCCAATTCGTCAGCACAAGGTACTGAAACATATTATGCTATATCTACAGGAGATATGTATCAGGAAGACATAGATTTAGCCACATTTGTAAATAACCAAATTGTTAACAATTTAAATATGAAAAATCGTGGTGTTAAACAAGAACAGTACTACGTAATTCGCAATATGGTCATTCCATCTATTCTAGTGGAGCTTGGTTTCTTAACAAATACTGAGGATCACAATAAAATGACAAATGATCAATATGTAAATCTATTTGCAGAATCAATTTATAATGGTATTTTGCAATACTATAAAAAACAATAAAAGTTGAAGAGACGATGCCAAAGTTTTACTAGCTTTGGGGTCGTTTTTTCTCTTTACTTATTAAGTACCCGGTTTCCAAAAAAACAAACAAGGCTACCTCCATTATTAGAGAGGTAGCCTTTTAGTTTTACTTTACAGTAGTGATGAATTTAATATAATCCTTACTAATATAAGCAGGTTCTGAGTGAGATCTATCTGAAATTACTTGATACCAACCATTAGCACCTGTATCTGTGACGATAACAGGCATATTACTTTTATTAAAGGTGAATAGTGGACTTTGTTGTGTGGATGCATCAGCACGAACGTTTAGACCAGCTGTTGTTGTTAGTGCAATTTTATATGGGTTACTAGCATCTTTATAGCCTAATGCTTTTTCGGCACGATAGTAGTGTCCAGCAATTTTGGCACCCCAGAAAGGGTCAGAGGCGTATTTTACGTTAAACCCAATTGCTTTAGAGCCAACGACTGAACCATTTGTATAACGTCCTCCAGGCGTAATGTAATTAGGCTGTAAGAACTTTTCAACAAGCTCATTAATGTTTGCGCCAACACTATCAAATTTTTTGTTTAATGGATTTGTATCATATACATATAAACCAAATAGGTTATTCAAATTTTGAGCATGATCACTCATCCCGTAGGCACTTTCATGCTGTGCCAGTGCTAAAATAAGCATGGCGTTAATATGGGCATTCGCTTCGACATCTTTTAACACGGTACCTAAACCAATTAGTTTACTTTTTGTCGTAGCGCCTTTGTAAATAGAAGCACCTGAGCTCTCAACTTCAGCTAGTTTTTTCATAATATATTGATCAATTTCTTCAGCTGTATATTGTGTTGTAGCACGAGCAGGTAAGAATTGATAGTAATTATAGCCTTCTCCCTTTGAAGAGCCGTTACCATTCGTAAAATTAATACCATCCCAGCTAAAGTACTTCTCACCTTGCTTCATAAAGCTAGGAGCCTTGCCGTAGACGTAACTAGATGAGTACTTATTGGCTTTATAATCATATAAGGTATGTTTAATTTCACCATTTTCATTTGTATAATAAGCGCGTCCCTTTACTAAAGCAGAAGGGATTAAAGTAACGTCTGCTTGTTTTAAAGAACCAACTTGTCCAGCTAAGCGTACTCTTACTTGAGTGGCATCACTACCCAGATACTCCATTTCTGTATTAGCAGCAACGGCAATTTGATCTTTAATCGTTTCGGAATTTAATGCGACATAATTATTTGTAACAATAATACCGGAAGACATTTTTATAATCTTATTATTTTGAGTAACCACTAAAGAACTGTTTGTCATCGCTTTTTCAGCAGCTTCAAAACTAGCATAAGACTGCTTGTCTACAAGATTACCATTTGAGATTTCTTTAACAATAAATGCATTGGTATTATTATTATTACCTGAATTATTGTCGTTATCAGAGTTCCCATTATTATTGGAATTACCACTATTGTTTTCACTATTCCCATTATTATTTTCAACAGTATCAGCAAGGAGAATTAAGCGAAGTATAAATGTTGATGCTTCAGCAATTGTAGCATTGTCTCTAGGTAAAAACATGCCGTTAGAGCTTCCTTTAATAAGCCCTAATTGAGCACCTATGGCAATGTCCTGACGGAAATCTTTGAAAATGGTAGCATTGTCTGTAAATGTAATAGAGGAAGTACCTTTTGGAATTTTTAAATAATCAACCGCTCTAATTAACATAACGGCCATATGCTCTCTTGAAATACGTGCATCTGGCTTAAATGTGCCATCTGTGTAGCCGGTAATTATGCCAGCAGTAGCGGCAAGCTTGATTTCATTGGCAAATAAATATGTGTCAGAGACATCTGTAAACGTACTATTATCCTTTGTCTCTAAGTTTAAAGCCTTTGCTATGTATGTGGCGAATTCACCGCGTGTAACAGTATCATTCGGACGATAGCTGCCAGTAGCATCTTTCAGCAAGGCTCCTTTGGAAATCAAATAACGCAGACCACTTTCATGCATATGTCCTGATAGCTCATCAGCATAGGCCTTTTGGGGTTGCGAAATGATTACGCTAATAAGCATCATGAATAACATAAAAATTGATAGTTTTTTCATAGTTTTACCCTCCTAAACTGATATCATTTTAACAAAGTTCCACAATCAAGTTAAGGGTCAAATGTTAGAAATACCATAAAATATACCAGAGTATTATAGGAGAAAAGTATCCTTTTGGCGCATGTAGAGAAAGTAAAAGAGGAATCTATGAGGGAAGTGAATCGATATTCACATGAGTTTCTTCTATTATATATACGTTTGAGATAAACGATGAAAAAATGCCGTACATAAGAAAACATGTACGGCATTTATAATGGGAAATATTATAGCATTTCTGAAGTTGTTTTTGCTTGCATGTGAAGTTGTAGGTAGTCTGGGCCACCAGCTTTTGAGTCTGTACCTGACATGTTGAAACCACCAAATGGTTGGTAGCCAACAATCGCACCTGTACAGCCACGGTTGAAGTAAAGGTTTCCAACATGGAATTCTTCACGTGCTTTTTCTAAGTTTACGCGGTTTGTCGTAATGACAGCACCTGTTAAACCGTATTCTGTATCGTTAGCAATTTCAATCGCTTGATCGAAATCTTTTGCTTTTGCGATCGCTACTACTGGTCCGAAGATCTCTTCTTTCATAATACGTGCAGAAGGCTCTACGTCAGCGAATACGGTTGGTTGTACGAAGTAACCTACTGAATCATCCGCTGTACCACCAGCTACTAGACGACCTTCGCCTTTACCGATTTCGATGTATTCCGTAATTTTATTGAATGCTGCTTGGTCAATAACCGTTGCCATGAAGTTGCTGAAATCTGTTGGATCTCCAACTGTTAAAGCGTTTGTTAACTCTTCTACACGGTTTACCACTTGGTCATACACATCTTCTACGATAACAGCACGAGAACATGCTGAACATTTTTGACCAGAGAAACCAAAGGCTGATTTCACGATTGATTGTGCAGCTAATTCAAGATCTGCTTCTTTATCAACAACGATTGTATCTTTACCGCCCATTTCAGCGATTACGCGTTTGATCCAAATTTGACCATCATTTAGGACAGATGCACGTTGGTTAATACGTAAGCCAACATCACGTGAACCTGTGAAGCTGATGAAACGAGTTTTTGGGTGATCAACTAAATAGTCACCCACTTCAGCACCAGAACCTGGTACAAAGTTAACAGCTCCTGCTGGAAGACCTGCTTCTTCTAATACTTCGATAAATTTATACGCCACTACTGGTGTTGTAGAAGCTGGTTTTAGTAATACTGTGTTACCTGTTACTAATGCAGCTACTGTTGTACCAGCCATGATCGCAAATGGGAAGTTCCAAGGTGAGATGACAATACCAATTCCTAGTGGAATATAGTCATAACGGTTGTATTCACCTGGACGGCTTTCTACTGGTTGACCGTTTTTAATACGTAGCATTTGGCGACCATAGTATTCTAAGAAGTCGATTGCTTCTGCTGTATCTGCATCAGCCTCTGCCCATGGTTTCCCTGCTTCTTTTGTTAATAATGCTGAGAATTCGTGTTTACGACGACGAATAATAGCGGCTGCTTTGAAAAGAACATCAGCACGAATAGCTGGATCAACTTTTTTCCAAGTTTTGAATGTTTCATCTGCTGCTTGCATAGCTTTTTCAGCTAAATCTTTGCTCGCTTTTGACACATGGCCAATAACTTCAGTTTTCTTTGCAGGGTTATACGAAACGATTTTATCTTCAGTTGTAATACGCTCACCACCGATAATAAGTGGGTAGTCTTGACCTAAATAACCTTCAACTTTTTTTATAGCTTCTACATAAGCATTGTAGTTTGCCTCTTGTGAAAAATCTGTGAATGGTTCGTGTTTGTATGGAATCATATCTGTTTCCTCCCCTGGATAAAGGGTGCCAAATGATTATGCACCTTTAAAGATTTTGTTATTTATATAATGCAATATAATTTGGCATTAATCAACTCAAATTTTAAAACTTTTTTAATTTTTGCATCTGTTTTTCGTATTGGTGTTAGAATAAGCTTAATGGAATACAGGAGGACAAGATGGATAATAATGTACTACTAAGTATTTATAAATACGTCATTGAAAAAGGTGATATGGGAATTTGCGTTGTCGATACTGAAGGCAAGTTGCTCATATACAATAAAAAAATGCGAGAACTGGAGGGCGTGAATGAGGACGAATATGAGGAGAGGCGAGCGATAGAAATCATTGATTTCGAAATCGAAAAGAGCGATATCTTTAAAGTCCTAAGTTCTGAAACGCCAGTTCTACACGTCAAAAAAACGTATTGGAATAAAAAAAATCAAGAAGTGACCTACATAAGCAATATTTATCCGTTGCACTATGAGGGTGTGTTAATAGGGGCCGTGGAATTTGCGCGAGATATTACGCAGCTTGAATATATGATGTATCAGCCATTAAGAAGATATGGTGCACCGCTAACGTTTGATATTATTACGGCTGTTTCCGCAGTCATGAAGGATGTCATCGAAAAGGCAAAAATTGTTGCATTGAGCAGAATGCCTGTTGTGTTAATTGGGGAGTCAGGCACAGGAATCGATATGGTTGCAGAGGGTATTCATCATGATCTAAAGGTGCAAAATGATATGTTTATCGCTCTAATTTGCCGCCGAGATGAGCAAACAGTGTTGAATCAATTTGAAAAATACATTGTTGAAAAAGAGAGAATTACTTTTTTTGCTGAACGCATCGAATATTTATCACTCGAAGCCCAAGAAAAGATTGTCGAGCTTTTCAACAATCATCCAAATCATCAGCATGTTTTAATTGCTAGTGTTGGCAAAGACCCTATAGATTTAATTCAAAAGCAGGAGCTGTCTAAAAAACTTTACCGCTTATTTTCTGGAATCACGATTTATGTACCGCCTTTACGTGAAAGAAAAGAAGATATGATGCCGTTTATTGATGATTACTTCAAAAGACATCGGGACAGCTTTGGCTCAACAATCCAAGGTCTTTCGGAAGAAGTGCAAGAGACGTTTTTGAAATATGATTGGCCAGGAAATTTAAAGGAATTAGAAGTACTGCTGGATGAGATCACCTCACTAATTACCAACGAAACTATCGTTGAATCCCATATGCTACCAGTTCATTTTAAATGGAAAATCCAAAGCACCTGTGAGGAAGCAGAAAATGAAGTATCAACAAGTGATTTGTTTGTCATTAAAAATCAGCAAGATATTCGACCATTAGATGTCTACATGAAAGAGGTGGAGGAATATTATATTTCGAAGGCTTTAGACTTTCACCAAGGAAATATTTCCAAAACTGCAGCTGCATTAGGAATTCGTCGACAAAGCTTACAATATCGCGTAAAAAACTATAAGCTCAATAAAAAAAGCGAAAACATTGATTAACAATGTTTTCGCTTTTTTGGATAGCTTGGGTAGAGTGACGGATAGCAAAGTCGAACTGACGGATAGGATACCGAAACTGATGGATAGCACTATCAAATTGCTGGGTAGTCACTTGCCTCAACTATTATTTTCCTTTTTTTGAAAGGCGACCAAGGGCGAATGCTGCTGCACCTAAGCCAATTGCTAGGTTTGTTTTTTTGTTAAACACTTGTTTTGTCACAAGTGCTACGTTTTGTGGGCGTTCTGCTAAACGGCGCATAAAGTAACCGTACCAGTCGTTACCAAATGGTAGGTATGTGCAGAAATTATAGCCTTCACGTGCAAGATCTAACTGCATTTCTTTACGGAAACCATATAGCATTTGGAATTCAAATTTTTCGTTTGGAACGTTATGTTGTTTAACGAATTGCTTCACATGATTAATCACATTGTGGTCATGCGTAGCGATAGAAGTAAATTTACCATGTAGTAAATGATGTTCAATGAGCTTCAAATAGTTACGGTCGATATCACCTTTTGATTGATAGGCTACACTTTCTGGTTCTTTGTAGGCACCTTTTACAATACGTAAACGGAAGTTTTGGTACTTTTCAATATTTTCTTCTGACTCGAAGAAGTAAGCTTGAATAACTGTCCCTACATTATCAAATTCTTTGTGTAATTCCTCTAGTAATTCAAAAGAGCTGTGTAAACGCTCGTAATTTTCCATATCGAAGTTCACGAAAATATTGTATTGATGTGCAAGCTCTACGATCTCTTTTAAGTTTTCATAGCAAAATGCGTAATCAATGTCTAAACCTAATTGGGAAGGTTTAAGTGAAATATGAGCATCTAGTTGCTCATCGTGAATAGCTTGAACAACAGCTAAAATATTATTTTTTGCAGCAGTTGCCTCTGATTTCTCATAAACGAACTCTCCAAGATTGTCGACTGTACAAGAAATATTGGCTTTGTTTAATTCTCTAATGGATTGTACAACTTCTGGTAAGCTAGTGCCTGCCACAACACTTTGAGCACCCATCTTTAGACCATATTTTTGTGCAGCGCTATTTAATATTTTGTTCTCTGATAAGTAAATGAAAAAATCACGTAGTACCATTTATATGCCTCCAAAATTGAAAATTTTAAATTCTTGGCGATTATAACACTTTTTTCGAAAAGTAAAATGGTATGATTTTTAGAAAAAAAATTTTTGCGCGGAAGACTGAGGGCGTAAACTATTGGCACAATTGACTTTTTAAATTTTGAAATGGCCATAAAAAATATTTTTTCAAAAAAAAGGACTTTTCAAAATAGTAGTTTTGTTTTATGTTAAAATTTTTGTCTTAAAACAGAAGTGCTATTTTATTTGAAGGAGTTTTTTAAAATAATTTTAGCAAGTTATTGGATGCTGGCGTGTATGTTTAGACCAATCTAAAAGAGAAAAGAAACAAGTTGAATGCTTTCTTTATAAATATATTGAAATAACTTTTCGAAGTGGGTATTTGTGGTGTTTTGGTAATTCGTTATAAAATATACACTTTTTTAGTGTGATCATAAATCTATCATTTATAGTAAATATTTAGAAGGTGTATTATAATACAATGGAGTATAATCATGAATAAAATATGTACTTGTTATGGAAATTTAGTTACTTTTGATTAAGAATAGTGTGTCTATTAATGATGCTAAGGGATTAGGGCGACTATAAACTAAGATAAGGTGGAAAGTATGGCAAGAGGTAGAAAATTTAATTCGAATGGAGAACGAAGCAAACAACTATTACTTGAAAAAGCGATAGAGCTATTTTCAGATAAAGGATATCACCATACAAAAATTAGTGATATTGTGAAGGCTGCTAATCTAACACAGCCTACTTTTTATTTATACTTTAAAAGCAAGGATGCGCTTTATAATGATTTGAATATACAATTTCAGAATGGTTTTTTTGAAGTGATGAATAGCAAATCCTCTGATAGTGTGGCGAATGGATTAGAAGCATTTATTTCGATTTTAGAACAAAAACTGTCAAATTTATTCTTCTATATAATCGAAAATCCGAAGCTATCAAAAATTGGCTTTATAGAATCTAAGCAGGCTTTTTTAGTAAAATCTCAGTTAACGCAACAATTGATTCATCTTATTTATCTTCATGATTGTGACAAGGACCTACAACGTTATCGTGTGGATATTAAAATTTTAATAGATTCTTTAGTTGGATCGATGGAGAGACTGATATTAACCAATTTACTGGAGCAAAAAAGATTGCCTGCCGAACTAGCGAACGATATTGTACAATTATATTTTTGGAAAACCGAAGAAATAAAACAAAAATCCTCTCATCAATCGTAATGTAGATCGATGAGAGGATTTTTCTTAATTTTCAAACTTTATATGTTGATAATAACCTTTTTGTACTTTGCTTTGCTTATTCGGATGAATGAGTAGCATATATTCCTGATTGAGTGATAAAGGACTCGTTGGGGTAACAATTAATGTTTGCCCTTCGACTTTAGTAGTTGCTACTACTTCGTCTGCTCCTAAAGCAATAAGCTGAATATGCTCCTTATCAATTTGTGAAATAAGTGTTGGTGGTAGTTTCACCGTTAATTTTTCTGTTTGAATGGCAGCAGTTTTCCCAATTAAAAGCTTTTTATATTTAGGATATTGCTCCTTAATGGCATCAAAATGCGCCTGGAAAATAGGAGCTGATGTTGTTTGAATATTAGGCTTGACACCTACTTCATGAATAGTCTGCTGCAGGGGTCCTGTAAATTTGCCGACAGTTAATTTTAAGTAGCTTCCATCATGGAGCATATAAAAACCTTGCATAGCGCCCTTTCCGTAAGTTGTTTCACCGTATAAAATAGCGGCCTTCTGATCTTTTAGTGATGCAGAAAGCATTTCAGAGGCACTAGCGCTATAACGATTGACTAAAATACGTGTATTAACTGGAAATTTAGTATTTTGCTTAACAGCTGGTATTGTATAAGAGGAATGTGCTTCCTCTAATAGATAAGCAACTTTTGCTGATGGAAATAGTCCTGTAAGTTCTTCTGCTGTTGTAACATAACCGCCACCATTATTTTGTAAATCTAAGATAAACGATTTGGCACCGCTCTTTTTTAAGTCAATCAGCGCTTTTTTGACAAGCTGAGCACCATCTTCTGAAAATGAAGCAAGTGAAATATAGCCAACCTGTCCAAACAATAATTCAGATTGTACATTTGGTAATGTGAATTTTTTTCGTGTAATGGTTTTCGTAGTCGTCGTTTCATTCCTATGTTTAAGTGTCACTTTCACCTGACTACCTTCATGCCCCGTTAAGAGAGAAGAGGTTTCCTGTGTAGAACGACCAATAATAGATTCACCATTTATAGCAATAATGATATCTCCAGCCTGTAAACCTGCATCAAATGCACCACTGCCTTCAATTACTTGTAAAATATGAATACCATCTTCATGTTCTTCAATAACAACACCAATGCCGATGGTTGAAAGATTGATGCTATTCATATAATCCTCGAATTCTTGTTTTGTAAAATAGGTGGAGTAAGGATCTAGCATATCAATAATTTCTGCAATGGATGTGGCCTTCTCTAAGTTTCCGTTGATCGTCCCTACATACGTATTCTGAATTATTTCCTTTATTTCTCTTACTAACGATTGTTCCTGACTAGCTGCCTGCGTAGACGTTAACGGTAGGAGAAAGAAGCCTAGTATAAATACGAACGACCATATTAATTTTTTCATTGGACACCTCTTTTCTAGCACTCAAAGTAGGAATGCATAGTCCTTCTAGATAGTGGATGGATACATTTTACAGTTGAGTATCTAGTTTTTATTATACATGAACGGTAGAAATAGTGGATGAATTTAATAATAGAAAAAGAATCTGTTAGCCTTGTATAGCAAGCAGATTCTCGTTGAAGATATAATGTCCATTAGGCCGAGGCTTGGTTGTTGTTCATAAGTTTGTGAATAATAAAACCGATGAATGCGCCGACAATGGCAGGTACAAGCCATCCTAAGTTTTGGTCATACAATGGCAATGCTTGAAGAATATTTTCATAGGAAGTGATTTCAACTTTCATTTGTTTTAAGCCATCATATAGGCTGACAAGGAAAGTAGGGATTAACGCTAAAATATAAACAATTTGTCCACCTTTAAAGAAATGATCCGCTAATGATAGTACCATCAATACCATTGCTATTGGATAAATGATTAACAGCACAGGCAGAGAGGCATTAATAATTGTTGAAAGTCCCACATTCGTAATGGCTGTACTAAAAATAGTAAATACGATTAAGAATGTTTTGTAAGATATTTTTGGGAATAACTTATGGAAAAATTGTGCGTTGGCAGTTAGTAAACCAACAGCTGTTGAAATACAAGCTAGTAAAATAGTCGCAGACAAAATAATACTTCCTAGACTTCCAAAAAGTACTTCAGCTGATTTTGCAATAATATCTCCACCATTAGCAGAAGTACCAATGGCAGTAATACTTGTATTACCGATATGACCAAGTGAGATATAAACAAAAGATAAACCAATGGCTGCAACAACACCAGCAAATATAGTTGTATTCACTTGCTTTTTTTTATCCTTCATTCCCATATCGCGTAATGCTTGTAAAATAACGATACCGAAAACAAGTGCGCTCAGAACATCCATTGTTAAGTAACCTTGGACAAATCCTTCAGCAAATGGGGAGCTAATATAGTTTCCTGCCGCTTCCCCTGGCTCTCCCATTGGAGAAATAAAGCTTTTGACTGCTAGCAATAAAATGACAAGAAGCAGGGCAGGGGTTAATATTTTTCCTACTCGATCGACAAGCTTCGAAGGGTTAATGGATAAATAAAGAATTAAGGCAAAAAACAAAATAGATGTAATGAAAAGCGGTGCCCAATGGTCCTTCATAACTTCTGGAAGAAAAGGGGCAATGCCAATTTCATAGGACACTGATCCAGTTCGTGGTACGGCAAAGAATGGTCCAATTGCTAAATATACAATAGAGGTAAAGAGTATACCAAAAGCGGGACTAACACGATTGGCGAGCAGTTGTAAATCGCCTCCTGCTTTGGCGACAGCTACGATAGCTAATAGTGGTAAACCGACACCTGTTATAAGGAAACCAATCATAGCTACTGTGATATTTTCACCTGCCTGCTGACCTAATAACGGTGGAAAAATAATATTCCCAGCACCCAAGAATAAGGCAAATAGTAGTAATCCTACTGCTAAATTTCCTTTGATGAAATGCATGATGTTTTTCATAAGTATAAAAACTCCTTTAAGATTGAAAAGCTAAAACTTTCTAAAAATTTTAAATACAGATGTGTATGTTATCATAGGAACCAAAATCTTGCAACGAATATATTATTGTAATATAGTCGGATTTCGTCGTTTTCTATAAGTTTGATAAAATGTTTGAAAAATAGTCAGTATTTCCGATTTTTCATACTATAATTATCTAGTATGATAGACACACAAGGAAATATTCTAGCACGAACGGAGGCACTTTGGTATGCAAAAAACAAAAAAATGGAGAATTCTTGTTTTAAGCACTTTAGCCACTTCATTTTTAACTCTACAAACTGCAGAGGCTGCAACATATACTGTACAAAAAGGCGATACATTATCTAAAATCGCCCAAAATCATCAAGTAACGATTGCAGATATTATGAAATGGAATAATCTCTCGAAAGATACGATTTATGTAGCTCAACAGCTTGACATTCAAAAGCAAGCAACGAGTGATAGTAAAAAGCCGTCAGTCCCATCAGCATCCACAAAGCCAACGACTACTTCTCATACGGTAGCGAAAGGTGATACATTATCGAAAATTGCTAAGCAATATAATGTGACAATTAAGGATATTATGAATTGGAATAAGCTTGAGAAAGACACAATCTACATTGGACAAGTGTTAAAAATATCTCCAGGCGCAGTCATTCCCGAGGGCGATTCGATACATAATAATGTGACATCAGATGCGGGTACACCATCAAATGTAACATCAAATGATCCTACAACTAATGGACAAGCTATTTATAAGAAAACAGTAGAAGTAGCGCATACATTGGTTGGTACACCATATCTATATGGAGGAAATACTCCGGTAGGCCTTGACTGCAGTGGCTTTATTTTCTATGCCTTTAATCAGGGCGGTTTAAAAATAGGCAGAGCAAGTAGTGAAGGGTATTTTAATGGCAATACAACATCTGTACAAAATCCAGTGCCTGGCGATTTAGTATTCTTCGAGAACACGTATAAAGAAGGCATTTCTCATATGGGAATTTATCTTGGTGATAATAAATTTGTCCATGCGGGTACGGATGGCGTAGAAATATCAGATGTTACGTATCCTTACTGGTCATCTAAACTAGTAGCCTATAAACGGTTTGATAGTGTGAAATAAAAAACAAGCGATTTCTGCTAAGGTGGAAATCGCTTGTTTAGTGAGAAATTGAAAAGCCCCCTCTTTTTAGAGAGAGGGGCTTCAGACTGTCGACAAAAGGAATCGAGAATTCACACTCGATTCCTTTTGTCTTTTTTTCTTCTATGAATATGTTTAAAAATGGTGATTTTCTACCCGTTTAAACATACTCTACAAGCATAAAAACTCTTTTAAGTTGCCTGCCACGTCCAAGTAGCCAGTTTCTTTAAATTCATGGCAGCAAAAGTAAGCATCGCCTGCATGGACAATTTTTTAAGACCTCTTAAGGTTGTCCATCGCATCCGCAAAGACACGCTCAATCGTTTCTTTGCGCTTTGCATAAATCTGTTTGATGTCATAGGCATGGCGTAAATGTTCAGCTTCCTCCACATACGACTCCCAAATATGACGTTGAATGAGTTTTTGATGATGCTTACTTTCTGTACATTGGGAAAGGCTTGGACACTTCGCACAAATCAAAGGATTCGATTTATATTGGCGATAACCTTCCTTCGTCGTTGTCGCATACTTCAATATCTGCCCTTGTGGGCAAAGATAACAATTATAGTGCTCGTCATATGTATACTCGTGCTTTCGGAAGAATCCATCTTTCGTTTTAGGACGTGTATACGGAAGAACAGGCAACATTTGATTCTCTAACAAAAAGTTCGTAATCGCTGGTGTTTTATAGGCTGCATCTGCCGCAACAGCTAATGGTTTTTGAACGTTTTGAATGACCCTTTCAACAAGTGGCTGCAATACATGGCTATCGTGTACATTTCCCGGAGTCACAATGGCACCTAAGACAAAGCCCTTTTCATCTGTCGCAGCATGAAAGGAATATGCAAACTGTTTTGTACGTTCATCCTTCACGTAATAGCCACTTTCAGGATCTGTCGTACTTTCCTTTATTTCTTTCCATTCTTCCTTTTCAAACTTCTCCGGGGGAAAGGGCTTTTTTCCGTGTTCTTCACGATCTATATTTAACTCTAATTGAAGTTTTTCTTCATAAGCCCGTGTTTCTTTTCGCACAACCTTTTTATCATACTTCCGTTTATTCGCACTCGCTTTCACATGCGTGGAATCGATAAATAAATGGTCTGCATGGAGGAGTCCTTGATGCATAATCTCTTTTAAAATACGATAGAATATCTGTTCAAATATATCGGTGTCTTGAAAGCGACGGACATAATTTTTACCGAAGGTAGAGAAGTGCGGGACTTCTGTATGGAAACCAAATCCTAGAAAAAAGCGATACGCCATATTCGTTTCAATTTCTTTGATCGTTTGACGCATGGATCGAATACCAAAAACGTACTGAATAAACGTCATTTTAAAGAGAACAACAGGATCAATATTAGGACGCCTATTAGCAGAGTAAAGGTTTTCTACTAATGGATAGATAAATGAAAAATCAATAGCAGCCTCTAGTTTTCGCACTAAATGATTGTTGGGAACTAATTGGTCTATTGTTAACATTTCTAATTGTTCACGTTCATTGATTTGATTCTTCGTCATCATGGTTGTTCACATCAGAAGTTTACTTTTTATCAACATATGAATAAGGAGTTCTTTATGTAGAAGTTGATTGGAACGAAGGGCGGCAACTCCTGCGGGAAAAGCGGGAAAGTCGAGATCCTGGACTGAGCGAAGCGAGGGAAGCAGCTCGACCCCGCCCGCGGAAAGCGTCCGCCCGTAGTGGAAATCAACGGCTTTACTTTATTTCATTGTAAAAGAAAAAAGACTGTAGGCAAACTCTCAAATTTTTTGAGTTTGTCTACAGTCTGAAGCCCCTCTTTTTTTAGAGAGAGGGGCTTTTTGTTATTGCGTTACACGTGCTGTCCAACGAGAAAGATCTGCGTCTTTTGCATCAACAAGATCTGCTGGGAAGATAAATGTCCATGGCTTTGTTGAGTTTGGTTGAACAGTTAATATTGGATCCATTTTAAAAGAACCCCTTGCAATTTGCTTACCTGTTGAATCAATAATTTCTAAAGGTAATTGCTCTAGATTGATCGCTTTATTGTGACCATTGCGGATAAAGATGGATACGTTTAGATTACCGTTGTCAGCTAATTTTGCCTGTAAGCCTGTAAAGTTTACCTCAGTTTCACCTAGCTCCGGTAATGTTTTAACGATTTTCTCAAGCTCTTCTTTTTGAGCTGCTGGTAATTGCTTTTCCCATGATGGATCTAGCTCTAATTGGTGACCACGAAGGGATACAAGGTTAAAGGCAATTTTCCAGCCATCTTCAGGAACTTCGTCTACTTTAATGGTAGATTTTTCGAATTCAAATACCCATGGACGAGCACTTTCTGCTGGAATTGTCCCTAATGCTTTAAAATCGAATTTTTTAGATGCAATAAGCTCTTCATCTTTATCTAAAATGAAAAGTTCAATTTCACCTAGCTCAATTGCTTGTGGTAAAGAAGAGCGGAAAAATGCACGAACGAGCCATTTTCCAGCACGAGCCTCTTCAATACTAATAGAAGATAGTGATAATTGATTCGGTTTCAATGGTTCTAACTCATTAGCAAGGAAGTTAAAGATGTATTTTTGCTCCTGAGGCACATCCCATTCTGGATGAAAGGACAGTTTTGTTACAACATCACGGTTATCACCTTTCTTTGTTGTAGCATTTCCTAGCAGGTCTTTAGAGTCAATCGTATTTTCTTGACCAACCTTGTCCGATTTTTTAAAAAATGAAAATAAACCCATTATTGTTCCTCCTGTTGTGCCTCAACTGTTTTCATGAAGCCTGTAATTTCTATTATAATAGAACGACGTAGTTCTTGGAAATTTTTACCGAATAACTCAAGTCCTTCTCGTTGGTAAATTCGCATTGGGTCTTCTTGTTGATAATGACGTAAGCCGATCCCTTCTTTTAAATGCGTCATTGCCTCTAAATGTCTTACCCAGCCACTATCGATATAGCTAAGCATAATTTGTGGCAGAACCTCTATGACTCTTTCATTTTCCGCAAATTTCTCCATATGATCGAGTAGCTCTTGTTCAGAAGGCTGAATATCAGCTAAAATTTGTTTTACTTTACCTACCTCGCGATCGATTGTAACCGGTGTGATAAATAGGGAGTTAAGCGCATGCTCCATTCGATCATAATCCCATTCCATTGTGGATACATCCTCCGGTGCAGCGTCTAGCACAGCGAAATCAATTGTTTCATGGAGCATTTTTTTCAGCTCGCCCATTAAGTCTCCACCAGCTAAAATTTTGTCTCGTAGTCCGTAAAGTACAGTACGTTGATCATTAATAACATCGTCTAACTTTAAGTTATACTCACGCATGCCATATTGAGATCCTTCGACTATGCGCTGTGTACGGTCTATTAGCTCCTGAACCTCTTTATTTTGAATAATGCCTTGTTCATCAACGACCATTTTGGCAGAGAATTTTTCAACTTCTTCTTTTGCGTAGCGTCGGAACATATCATCTTCAATAGAGAGAATGAAGCAGCTTTCGCCTATGTCACCTTGACGACCAGAACGGCCACGAAGCTGATTATCTACACGGCGACTTTCATGCTTTTCGGTACCAATGACATATAAACCACCAAGTTCGTGAACATCGTCGCCTAGCACGATATCCGTACCTCGGCCCGCCATATTTGTCGCTACAGTAATACGACCTTTTTGACCTGCCTGTGAAATAAGCTCAACCTCTTGCTCAACGGTTTTGGCATTCAGTAATTGGAATGTTAATTTTTCTTTTTTCAGGTAGTCCGCCACTGTTTCAGACTGTAAGATGGATGTTGTACCAATTAAAATAGGCTGACCTTTATCGTGGCGCTTTTTAGTTTCAGCTGCCACATACTTATATTTTGCCTCTTGTGTGCTAAAAATAATATCAGGCTGATCGACACGTTGACGTGGACGATTTGTTGGAATTTGTATAACTTCCATGCCATATACTTCTCGAATTTCTTTTTCCTGTGTTTTCGCTGTACCCGTCATCCCAGAAAGCTTCGGATACATACGGAAATAGTTCTGAATTGTAATCTGTGCTTGTGATTTATTTTCATCCGTAATCGTGACGCCTTCTTTGGCTTCAATTGCTTGATGTAAACCGTCAGAAAGAGAACGACCTTCTAAAATACGGCCAGTAAACATATCGACAAGCTCGATTTTATCATCTTTGACAATGTAATCTACATCACGTTTAAACATGACATGAGCTCGTACCGCTTGGATGACATAATGGAAAAGTGTTTGATGTTCTAAATCATACAGATTTTCAACATTGAAAGCAGCCTCAATCTTTTCAATACCTTTATCTGTTAGGGAAGTAGCCTTTGTTTCATCATCGAAATCATAATCTTCATCTTTTTTGAAACGTTTAGCTAACATAGCAGCGATGCGATGTAATTCATCATTTGAAGGCATTTTACCAGCGATAATTAGTGGTGTTTTAGCTTCATCGATTAATACACTATCCACTTCATCAATAATGGCGAAATGATAAGGACGCTGTACTTTATCTGCTAAGCTATAGGACATATTGTCCCGTAAATAGTCGAAACCAAATTCAGTACCAACACCATATGTAATATCTGCATTATAGGCTTCTTTTTTCTCAGCAGCTTCCATCATCGGAATATTTAAACCAACAGTTAGGCCAAGGAAACGATGAATTTGACCAACAAGCTCAAAGTCACGTTTTGCTAGGTAATCATTGACAGTAATGACATGAACGCCTTTACCTTCTAATGCACGTACATAAGAGGGAAGAGATGCAACTAATGTTTTACCTTCTCCTGTAGGCATTTCAGCAATATTACCTTCTGTTAACACTAGACCACCGATAAGCTGCACATCAAAATGACGCATTCCTAATACACGCTTTGAGGCTTCGCGTACAACAGCAAATGCGTCTGGGATGATCGATGTAATAGGCTCACCTTGTTCTAATTGATTTTTGAAAATAAAAGTCATTTCTCGTAATTCAGCATCTGACTTATCAACATACTTTTCTTCAAGATTATTAATTTGATCTACTATTTTGTAGTAGCGTTTTAATTGACGAGCACTCGTTTGCTCTTTGTTACTTTTGAAAATTGAGAACATGAAATATACGCTCCTTTAATGTTGTCTAAATGCTAGACACACCATTATTCTATCAAATTTTACTTATGGTGACTACAATTGACTATATAGGAATCTATGAATGCTAAAATGTACAAAATATTTGTGAAATCGTGGAAAATGTTTAGAAAAAGTATATTTCAATGCTTGTTCGTGCTATAATCAATTTGGATTTCAATGTAGATTATTTTTTTGAGGAGGAGAGACATGATTTACGTGTCTTTAATAGCAGCATTCGTTGCATCCATTTTGTTAACTCCATTAGTGAAACGTTTAGCGTTTAGAATAGGTGCAGTGGATGCACCAAACTATCGAAAAGTACATGCTCGAATTATGCCAAGACTTGGTGGTTTGGCTATTTTCCTTGCATTTATAATTGGTGTAACGATTTTATATTCGTATTTAATTCATACTAAAAATGGCAATAGTGATTATTTAATAGCGATTATTATTGGTGCGTGTATTATCGTTGCAACAGGCGTTGTTGATGATATGCGAGAGATTTCTGCTAAAGCAAAATTGGTCGGTCAGCTAGGTGCTGCACTCATTATTGTTTTTGTAGGTGGCATTCAAATCGATATGGTAAACTTACCGTTTTTAGGAACATTAGATTTTGGTTTACTAAGTATTCCATTAACAATCATTTGGATTGTCGGGATAACAAATGCAGTAAATTTAATTGATGGCTTAGATGGTCTTGCGGCGGGTGTTTCCACGATAGCGCTGATTACATTAGCAGTCATGGCATTTATTATGAGTAATATGTTTGTTTTAGCGATAGCAGCCATTTTAGCTGTAGCTTCACTTGGCTTTTTATTTTATAACTTCCACCCAGCTAAAATCTTTATGGGTGATACAGGAGCACTATTCCTTGGGTTTATGATTTCTGTGCTAGCGCTACTTGGTTTTAAAAATGTTACGTTCGTTTCTTTAATCATCCCAATTATTATTCTTGGTGTACCGATTTCTGATACGTTCTTTGCGATTGTTCGTCGTGTTCGTATGAAGAAGAAATGGTCTGATCCAGATAAATCCCACTTACACCATCGTTTACTGGATATGGGCTTCACACATCGTCAAACGGTACTTCTTATTTACGGAATTGCCGTGATGTTTGGGCTAGCAGCTATTATTTTCTCAATGGCAAAAGTATGGGGAGCCATTTTACTTGTCGCTGTCATCCTAACAGCCATTGAAATATTTGTAGAAATTATCGGGCTTGCTGGTAAAAACTACAAACCATTGTTGAATTTTGTACGAAGCTTTAGTAAATAGAGCTTTGTTAAATACTAAAGACTAAAGACACACTCAAAAAAGTTGAGTTTGTCTTTAGTCTTTTTTTGATTTTCACTACGGCGGATTTAGGTCGAACTGCTTCACTCTTTTCGTTCAGCCTAGAATTTCGACTTTGAGCATGGCAGGAAGCTATGAGGACAATGGTTGAAGTTGATAGTTGATAAGGGAGTCATATAAATGAGACGAGAGAACTAAATCGTTGATTTGCAATGCATATGCTTATTATGGGGGTGAGTTGGTTGTTATCACTAACTGAGATGAGAGCTGTTTAAAGTAGCGCATTAAAGGGAAAAGAAGCAACATCTATAAATCTGCTCGTATGGTCATTATGGCGTATGGAAAAGTGAAGGAGAGATAAACTAAAAATGACCTTGATTGGAAGAAAAAAAGACCATAGACAAAATTTTGTCTATGGTCTGAAGGGTCTTATTGTTATACGAACTGATTATTCGACAACTGAATTTTCATCGCTAGCAGCACTATCAGTTCCTGTATTGCTGCTACCACTTGATGTTAGGCTTGATGATTCTTCATTTCGGCCAAGATGGTTTTTAAATATTTCCTTTGTTTCTTCCACAGAATCCTGATTTAGCTGGTAATAATAAATACCAGTAGACATATCATCTGTACCTTCCAAAGTTAAAGCATCGATACGTGGAGCGCCTTTTGATAAGTATGACAAGAAGGACTTCATTTCAGTAAATGTCATATCTGTTTTCATATTATCACCAAGTGCTTTAATCACATCATCATACTTTGTAATGGAACCAACAGATGCTACTTTTTTAATTATAGCTGAAAGAATTTCCTGTTGACGTTTACCACGTTCGATATCGCTATCTTGTTTACGTGTTCTTGCAAGAGCCAGTGCCTCACTACCATTTAAATGCTGTAGTCCTGGCTGTAAATTGATTGTAAACTTATCAAATTCGTCTAATTCGTGTAGGGCATACGGTACTTCTGCTTCAACACCGCCTAAAGCATCGACAACATCAATGAAAGCATTGAAGTTCATACGTACATAGTAGTCGATTGGGATATCGAATAATTGTTCTACTGTTTCAATCGTAGTAAGGGTTCCACCCATCGCGTGAGCATGAGTGATTTTATCTTTATAACCGACCTTAGGAATATAAACGTAAGAATCACGAGGGATACTTAACATTTTAATGGTATGTGTTTTATTATTTAACGTTGCTAAAATAAGGGCATCAGAACGTGAATGATCAGAACCTTGTCCACGATTATCACTATCATCGACTCCGACAAATAAAATAGAAACATTATCATGTACCGGTTCTACTTTTTCCTCACGGAGCTTAGAAACTTCCCGACCTTCTAATACTTCATGGGCTGAGTTTGCCGCATGCTCTACCTGTTTTGTAAGGTAAACACCATAAGCAGTAACACAAATCACTAAGCTAGCAACTAGGAGTAGTGTAACTTTTATAATTAAGGAAGCTTTAGAAGATCTCTTTTTGAACTTATTAATAGATCTTTTTTTCATATTGGATATATTCTCCTCTTATTATTGGGAATAATAATGCGATAAAGCTAAATTTTATTCAATTACTAAAGAAGTAAACGTGTGGTCCATAAAAATAGCCTAACAAAAAAATTATACTATGCATATTTAGTTTCGACAATTAAAACTATTTATTTGACAATAAATTCTATAAATTGAGCATCTTCGAATGTGATGGATGCTTGTCCATTCGTGATTTCTGTCATCCAGCTTCGGAATTGTTCCTCTTCTTCTTTTAGCACAGAGACGATGATTTCGACACCCTCTAAATAACGGATGTCCTCTAACGAATAGGACGAACCTCTTACTTCGTTTTCGACTTTCCCAAGCCATGTGTAATCAATGGCAACCTTCATGAAATGATGAAGCTTGCGTTCAACTACTTGCGCGGCAATAAGACCTTCTGTTGTTGCTTTTCCGTATGCACGTATAAGACCGCCACCGCCAAGTTTAATGCCTCCAAAATAGCGAGTCACAACGACGACCGTATCTTTTAGGCCTTGCTTTTTTAAGACCTCTAACATAGGGACGCCAGCCGTACCGCTAGGTTCCCCGTCATCATTCGCTTTTTGAATGTTATCATGTTCGCCGATTATATAGGCTGAGCAATTATGTGTTGCGTTGTGATGCATTTTTTTTATACGATCTATAAAAGAAATTGCATCCTCTTCCGTTTCTGCACGTTCTATATAAGTGAGAAAGCGGGATTTAGAAATAACAATTTCGCTTTCACCATATCCTTTTACTGTTAAATAGTTTTCTCTCATCCGTATCAATCTCCTTTTAACTAGAGTTCTATTCTATAATTTTCGTAAAGAAAAAGCATTAAATTTTAGCATGGTAATGCTATAATAGGTGTAGACTATGGAATATAAGAATTTGGTCTATTAAAATAGTAAGTAATCATAAGACATTAGACTGGGGAGTATAGTATGTTTTCAAATGATACCTTCGATTTAAAGTCGCTTGATGACATTTTTAATCGAATGTTAGATACAATCATGAGCTCGAAGGATGATATCTTTATTATAAGCGAACAAAGCCGTAGAAGCTTTGAAGATATGCAAAAAGAGCTAGAAATTGTTCGAAAACAAATATCAATTGTAATTGATGAAGGCGATGCATTGGAAAAAAGTACGCAGCTTGCTAAACAAAGACTTGTCTTAGTAAGTAAAGCTTTTGATAATTATACCGAAGAACAAGTTAGAGAAGCATATGAAACTGCACATGATTTTCAAGTAAAGCTCTCCGTTATTAGAACGCAAGAAAAACAGCTACGCGATAAAAGAGATGATCTAGAGAGAAGATTAAGAGGATTACTCGATACGATTGAACGTGCTGATCATATTGTCAATCAGGTAAATGTCGTTTTGAATTACTTAACTTCAGATTTAAAAAATGTTGGTTTAGCGCTTGAACAAGCAAAAATGAAGCAAGATTTTGGGATACGTATTATTGCAGCTCAAGAAGAGGAGCGTAAGCGTTTGTCCAGAGAGATTCATGATGGACCTGCTCAAATGCTTGCAAATGTACTAATGCGCACTGATTTAATAGATAGAACGTATCGTGAAAAAGGCATAGAAAATGCATTAGCAGAAATTGCTGATTTAAAGAAAACGGTGCGAAACGCATTATCTGAGGTGCGACGTATTATTTATGATCTACGACCAATGGCACTTGATGATTTGGGAATTATTCCGACATTAAAGAAGTATTTATCAACAGTCACTGAATATAATCCAGGTGTCGACATTCATTTCCAATCGAGAAGTACAGAAAAACGTATACCTTCCAATTACGAAGTATCCATTTTCCGACTAGTGCAAGAGTGCGTAACAAATGCCATGAAGCATGGAAAATGTAAAGACATTTGGGTAAAGCTTGAGTGGTTAAAAAATGCTGTTAATATCGTTGTGAAAGATGATGGTATAGGCTTTGACCAACAAGTAGTGAAAGATCATTCCTTTGGGATTTTAGGAATGAAAGAACGAATTGAAATTTTAAATGGTACAATTACTATTACTAGTGAGATCAACCGAGGTACAACGGTGTTATTTAAAATTCCGTTAGAAGTAAAGTAACTGTTGCAGAAATTTAGGGGGTAAAGACAAATGACAAAGATTATTATTGTAGACGATCACCAGCTATTCCGCGAAGGAGTAAAACGTATTTTAGATTTTGAAGATACGTTTGACGTAGTAGCAGAAGGTGACGATGGTACTGATGTGGTGACGTTATACGCTGAAAACGAACCAGATGTAGTACTGATGGATATTAACATGCCAGGGAAAAATGGCGTAGAAGCAACATCGGAGTTAATTAATGAATTTCCAGATGCGAAGGTCATTATGCTTTCCATCCATGATGATGAAACATATGTGACACATGCATTAAAATCAGGCGCTCTTGGCTATATGCTAAAAGAAATGGATGCAGATGAAATCGTGGAGGCTATTAAAGTTGTTGCAAACGGTGGATCTTACTTACATCCAAAAGTAACAAAAAATTTAGTGGCAGAGTTCAAGAGACTTTCAGAACACGAAAATAAAGGTAACTTCCACCAAACGGAAATTCGCCGTCCATTCCATTTATTAACGAAACGTGAATGTGAAGTATTACAGCTATTAACAGATGGTCAATCAAACCGTACAATTGGTGAGACACTGTTTATCTCAGAAAAAACAGTTAAAAACCATGTATCAAGCATCTTACAAAAAATGAATGTGAATGACCGTACACAAGCCGTTGTAACAGCCATTAAAAATGGTTGGGTTGAAGTACGATAATTGTTAAAACTGTTTTTAAAAGCTACTTTGTATAGAAGTAGTTTTTAAAACAGTTTTTTATTGTTTTTTAGTAACTATTTGAATGGCCTGTTAAAGATATTGGATTGCCTTTCACAAATTTGTAACATTGCTCTTCGTCCTGTTAGTAGGTATTAAATATGGAAACTGTCAGATCATGCAACATTTTACTGCCGAATGCGTCATAAGGAAGATGTAGCACCTAAATGTTGAAAAAGCACAACAAAATTCCTACGACAGCATTTATATGCTACAATATGCGCGGGAGGTTTTGTGATGTTAAAGAAAAGTTTTCTAGCAGTTTTAATTTTATTTGTATTCACTTTAACTGCATGTGGTAATAAAGAAGAGAAGATTAGTGATGACGATCGAGAAAAGGTAATAGAGGATGGTACCGTTGGCTTTGAGATGATGGGCGGTAATGTAGAAAAAGCAGAAAACGTACCAGCAGCAGATGAAAAAGCTATTTTAGCTTCTTTCGATGAATATATTGCAGCCCTAAATGCGGAGGAAATCGACCGCTATATGAAAACGATTTCGAAAAATCCAAAGGGTTTTAAATATGATGAAGAAAAAACATATGCAACGGAAGTGTTCGATCAATTTGATATAAAGCGTGACGTCGAAAATGTAACGATTGCCAAATACGGGTCAGAAGAAGCTCAAGTATTTGCCAATATCAAAATGCATTCTCTTCAACTCGAAACAAATGTTGAGCATGAAAGCGCAGGACGACAGGTAACGGTCTTTGTCAAAGAAGATGATGATTGGAAAGTAACAAGCGTCTTTTATATTGGCGATGACTCACAGTCAAGTACAGGCAATTAAGAGGAGCGATCTTCATTCAACATAGAATTGAGTGAAGATACGCCTACTATACATAGGAAATGAATGTGAAATGGAGGCTAGTTAGCTACTAGCTCATTGTCGAATGACCAAACGTAAAATATACGTTCGTCCTTCATCACATTCATTTCTTTTTTGTTTTCATTCAAAATCTGTGAGAAACCCAACAACAATTGCACCAAGATGAAATAGATTGTAAACTATGAATCATAGGAGAGTGGACATAGATGAGGACGGCAATCGTAACAGATAGTACTGCATATAATACAGCTGAGGAACGTGCACGCTTAAATATCCATATGATACCTTTAAGTGTTAATATTTCAGGCCAATTATTTGCAGAAGAAGTAGATATCACAGCATCTGAATTTTATGATAAGGTGCGTGGTGCCAAAGAATTCCCCAAAACAACACAGCCTCCAATCGGAGAATTTGTCGCTCTTTTCGATGAGCTAGCAAAGGATTACGATGAGGTTATTTCTATCCATCTATCGAGTGGAATTAGTGGAACATACCAAGGTGCCGTGCAGGCAGGTGAAATGGTGGAAGGTATTGATGTGTATGCCTTTGACAGTGAAATATCCTGTGCTGTTCAAGGCTTTTACGTTTTAAGAGCAGCTGAAATGGCGAAAGAGGGCTATTCAGCCAAAGAAATACTTGCAGCATTGGCGGACATGCAGCAGTATATTCGTGCTTACTTCATTGTAGACGACTTAGCACATTTACAACGTGGTGGGCGTTTGTCTTCTGCGGCAGCCTTAATCGGTGGCCTTTTACAAGTGAAGCCTGTCCTTCATTTTGTGGACAAGGTAATTGTTCCTTTCGAAAAAATCCGAACACGTAAAAAAGCTTTAAAGCGTGCGGAGGAACTGCTAGCAGAGGATGCTAAAAAATATGATGCCATGGATGCTGTGGTCATTCACGGCAATTGCCCAGCAGAAGCGCAAGAATGGCTAGAACAATTAGCCGCAACGTACCCGAACGTCAATTTTAAATTAAGCTATTTTGGTCCTGTTATTGGTACTCATTTAGGAGAAGGGTCAATGGGCTTAGGTTGGACCAAAAAATAAACGTAACCGATGAAAGTCTCTACGAAATTGTAGAGGCTTTTTTCTATGAAAGGAGAGAGAATTTTGAGATACAAAGGTTGGCTATTACCACCAGCTTTACGGGATTTTCATGAGGGCCGTATTTGGTTAAAGCATCATTCTCCATTTGCAACTATAGATACTGATCGAGCAATTAAGCAAAATTACTTCCGTATAATAGAAGGAATTGAATTGACGCCCGTCACCAAATGCAATCGTTGCCACAATATAGACCCACATTTATTCACGATATTCGATTGTTCAAAATGTCAGCAGCAATGTTTATATTGTCGACATTGTATTCGTATGGGCAGGGTGAGTAGCTGTACGCAATTGATGTTGTGGACAGGCCCTCGAGTAATCAAAATGAGAAAGCATACATTAAAGTGGGCAGGGCAGTTGACAAAGCTCCAACAGCAGGCTGCAAGTGAAATGCTAGCAAGTGTACAAGCAAAACGCTCCCATCTTATTCATGCTGTATGTGGGGCAGGAAAAACGGAGTTGCTTTTTCCAACTGTCCATGATGCATTAAAACGGGGTTTGCGTGTTTGTATTGCTACACCGCGCACGGATGTAGTATTAGAGCTATATCCACGCTTTCAACAAGCATTCCCTAAGACAGTTATTCATGCATTATATGGTGGGGTAACGAAGCAAAATGCTTATGCCCAGCTTATTATTGCCACAACTCATCAGCTCTACCGATTTGAAAGCACCTTTGATGTCATGATCGTAGATGAGGCAGATGCTTTTCCTTATACTATAGATGAAACTCTACAAAGATCAGTGACAAAGGCCAAAAAGGAAGAGGCACCTATCGTATTTGTTACAGCAACGCCATCACAGAAATTACTCAATGCCTTCCAACATGAAAGCTATTCCTTCATCCCTAAACGCTTTCACAATCATCCATTACCAGTTCCTCAGTTTCGTGCTTTATGGGGGTACGATAAAAGCTTCAAACAAGGAAAAATCCCTAAAAAGTTAATAGAATGGACGGAAGAACGCCTTGAACGAAAGGAACCTTTCTTACTGTTTTTCCCTACAATCGCCCTCATGCATAAAGCAGCGCCTCTATTTCAGCTAGTAAATGAAAATATCCTTGCTGTGCATGCAGAAGATCCGGATCGGAAAGAGAAAGTAGAGATGCTACGAAATAATGAAGTACCCGGACTTTTAACGACCACCATATTAGAGAGAGGTATCACCATTAGTAATGTACAGGTGGCAGTTATTGGGGCAGAATCCTCCATATTTACCGCAAGTGCACTCATTCAAATTGCTGGACGAGTCGGACGAAATAATCAATATCCAAATGGGGACATCATATTCTTTCACCATGGCATCACGACAGAGATGGATGAGGCATGTGCGAAAATCCTCTTTTATAATAAGAAAGGATTTCCCGTATGAATAAAACGGAATCGCATTGCTTATTATGCTCACAGCTATTGAAAACCTCAGTTACTTGGAAAACGCTATTAATAAAGCAATTTACTCCAACTATATGTACAAGATGCACTGCTCGCTTTGAGCATTCACAGTCCATTACAGCACTCTATCAATATAATGAGGCCATGAAAGACTATTTACACCAATTTAAATTCCTACAAGATGTAGCTCTGGCAAAAGTATTTCGGCAGGAGCTGTATACCCGTTTCAATAAAGAAAAAGCCATGATTCTACCGATTCCCATGCATCCCCTCAAACAACAGGAACGTACCTTCTCTCATACGAATGAATTATTAACGGCAGCAAATATACCCTATATTCAGCTGCTCGAAAAGACCACAACAGAAGCACAAGGCTCCAAAAATAGAGAACAGCGCTTACGTGCAGCTCCGCTTTTTCGTTTAAAGGAGGGCGCAAATGTAGAGCATAAAGATTACCTTCTATTTGACGATATAAAAACTACAGGAACTACATTACAGCATGCTGCAGATGTTTTAATGCAAGCAGGTGCAAAAAATGTCCAATACTTCACATTAATTGAAGGATGAATTTTCCAATGTATTATGTATAATAGATGATGAGTTTAGTATGCGTAGATAAGATATTTTGTTAGAGGAGGAAAAGTAGATGGCAGAGGTTCGAAATTGTCCAAAATGTAATGAGTTTTTTAATTATACAGGGGTACGGGAAGTTTGTCATAAATGTGCACAATCAGAAGAAGAACTGTATCAAATCGTATATCGCTTCCTACGTAAACGTGAGAACCGTGCTGCAACAGTGGAGCGTATTGTAGAAGCGACGGGAGCAGAGGAAGAGCTATTATATAAATGGGTGCGTAAAGGTCGCTTGCAACCAGCTATGTTTCCTAACTTAGGCTACCCATGTGATAACTGTGGTCATCTGACGACGACAGGCAAGCTTTGCACAAAATGTCAGGATGAATTAAAAGCTGATTTACGTACTTTTGAAGCGGCTAAGGAATTCCGTGATAGTGTAGAGCAACGCGATCGTGTCACATATCACGCAGACCGAAAACGTTAATAATTGAAGGTGTGTTAATTTTAAACAAAATTAGCACACTTTTTTATATGTGAAAACTTAACATTATGTGAGACAATCCGAAATAATAGTAAGATAAGATTTTTAGACGGGGGGTTTCAAGATGAAAATTACATCTTATGGAATTAATGCAGTGAACGCCTATAAAAACCAGGTTCGCAATGTTAAATCCGATACAAACAAAACATCTTTTGCAGATAAAATCGAAATTTCAAAAGCTGCTCAAGACATGAAAAGCGTTTCAACCTACAATACGGAGCGAGCTGACCGTGTTCAACAGCTGAAAAAAGACATTGATTCTGGAGAATACAAAGTCGATGCTCGTAAAGTAGCTGAGGATATGCTGAAATATTATCGTTTCTAGTGTATAGCAGAAAGGGTGTATAGCGAAATGTCTGTAGAAGCGATTAATTCTACATTAACGATGCTAGAGAGAATGCATAAAAGCTTACTTGAACTAGCCTTCAAAAAAACAGAGATCATTAAAGCTGGCGATATCGAAGCGCTAGACCAATTGCTCAAGGATGAGCAGGCACACGTAGCGGCCATCGATAAGCTCGAACAACAGCGTCAGAAACAGGTAACGGACTACCTTGAAGCAAAGGGACTTGCTTCAACTGACAAAACAACTGTTGCGGACGTCATCGAGGTTGCTGAACAACAAACGGACAAAGCAACATTATCAGTAGTTCGCGATCGCTTATTGCAAATTATCAATGACCTACGCACACAAAATGACTTAAATCAAAAGCTCGTGTTCCAATCACTACAAATCGTCAACCTAACATTAGATGCCGTAAGACCTCGTACAGAGCAAATGAATTACTCTAGCAACGAGGTTCTCGGCACAAATAACATAGCAAAAAAATCATATTTCGATTCACAAGCCTAACAAAGGAGGAAGAAACATGCGCTCAACATTTATGGGGCTAGAAGCAAGTAAACGTGGCCTCTTCGTACAACAAACAGCTTTATACACAACAGGACATAATATTTCCAACGCCAACACATTAGGCTATTCACGCCAGCGAGTAAACATGCAGGCAACACCTGGTTTTCCTACTGCTGGATTAAACCAACCAACTTATCCAGGTCATCTTGGTACTGGGGTAGAAGCAAGTTCAATTCAACGTATTCGCAGTGAATTTATTGACCGTCAATATCGTCAAGAGACGAATAAGTTAGGTTATTGGGAATCTAGAACAAATGCTATTGCCCAAATGGAGGATGTTATGAATGAACCTTCAGAATTTGGTTTAGATAAAGCTTTCGAACAGTTCTGGAAGGGTCTTCAAGATATTGCGACAAAGCCTGCAGATGGTGCTTCACGTCAAGTAGCCATTAGTCGTGCGGAGCACTTAGCTGAATCTTTTAATTACCTTGATAAACAATTAAAAATGATTCAGGGCAATCTTGGGAATGAACTTAATGTTTCAACAACCCAAATTAATACCATCCTAAAGCAGATTGCTGCTGTTAATAAACAGATTCAAGAGGTTGAACCTAGTGGACATGTACCAAATGATTTATATGATGTTCGTGATACGTTAGTCGATAAATTAAATGAATATATCCCGGTTTCAATTGAACGTATTCCTTCTGGTGGTTTAGCATCAGAGGTTGCAGAGGGCAGCTTAAAAATTACATTTAAAGGCGCAGATGGTGTTGTCAGAGATTTAGTAAACGGTAAAGATTTCGCTCAATTTACAGCAATGGGTACTAATGGCACGAAGGTGACAGGCGACGATATTACAAATTCTTTCTCTGAATTACAATTAACAGGATTGGAATCTTTAGATGCACACGAAGCTGGTGCTGTCACTAGTACACAAACAGCCATTAAACAGCAAGACTTTGAAGCATCAAAAGGGAAATTACTTTCACTAATTAATACTTTTGGCTATCAAAGTGCAGGTGGCGATATTAAAGGATACTACCCAGAAACTTTACAAAAATTAGATCAATTAGCCAATGCATTTATTAAAGAATTCAATGCGCAGCATGCAAAAGGATATACCCTTGAAGAAAAAGATGCGAACGGAAACATCATCAATGCTTCTAAACCAGGTGGCGTTTTCTTTGAAGGAACTGGTGCTGGTGGAATTAAGGTTAATGAGGATATCAAAAAAAATCCTAATCTTTTAGCAGCATCGTCTAACCCGACAGAAGAAGGAAATGGTAAAAATGCTTATGAACTTGCCAATATGCAGCATAAATTATATGCAGATATAGATAATGCAAGCTTACAATCATTCTATCAAGCGATTGTCGGTAAAGTTGGTGTAGATGGTGAAGAAGCATTACGTTTAGCAGCCTCGTCTGAATCCCAACTTCAAATGGTGTTCAAAAGCCGTGATTCTGTAAGTGCTGTTTCTTTAGATGAAGAAATGACAAATATGATTACTTTCCAACAAGCATATAATGCAAATGCACGTATGATTACGGTTGTCGATGAAACATTGGATAAAATTATTAACGGTATGGGCCGAGTTGGATTATAACAATAGAAAGAGTAATTAATGGAGACAATTTTCTCCAACTAACAAGAAGGAGGTTTTTTACAACATGCGGGTAACACAATCGATGCTATCAAGTAACATGCTACGCAATTTAAATATCAGCTATGGTAAAATGTCTAAGCTCCAAGATCAAATCAATTCTGGTTCAAAGATCACTCGTCCATCTGATGATCCAGTTATTGCAGTGAAGGGTATGGGCTATCGTCGAGATTTAGCTAAAGTAGAGCAATACACTCGTAATATGATTACGGCAGGAAGCTGGTTAGATTCGACGGATGAATCTTTAAATCAGGTTGGTGAGCAGATGAAGCGAGTTCGTGAACTGGTTATTCAAGCGGCCACTGATTCAAATACATCTGAGGATCGAGACAAAATAAAAAAAGAAATTGACCAAATTCGCCAACAATTACAGGATGTAGGGAATACGAATATAGGTGGTAGTTACATATTTAGTGGAACTAGAACAAACGAGCCTTTGTTTATAGGAGGTGCCATAAACCCAAATACTAATCAAGAGAGTGTAAAAGTAGAAATATATGATGGTATCCAGCTTTCTGTGAATACACCAGGGAAAGATCTATTTAATAATATAGATGATATGATGGGGAAAATTTCGGATTTATTAGGCGATCCAACAAAAACAGGTGAAGAAATTGCTAGCATGCTAGGTGGAGTATCCTCATCTACTACAAATGATGATATTACAGCCATGCATAATAAAGTTTTAGAAGCACAGGCAGACATCGGGGCACGGCAAAATCGTGTAGAAATGATGGAAAATCGTTTGGGTGTACGTGAGGTTAACGTAACAAAACAATTGAGAGATAATGAGTCTGTTGACTATGCAAAGGCCATTACTGAAATGGTGACACATGAATCTATTCATCAGGCTGCACTTTCAGTAGGTTCTAAAATTATTCAACAAACACTAGTGGATTTTATCCGTTAATATCATTTAGGCGTTTGGACACCTTGTTCAAACGCTTTTCTTGAAAGGAGAGCTAGTATTGTGAGGCTACCACAAATACAAATTCGTACAATCGATGCCAAAATTGATCTTCATATTGGTAAACCTCAGCAGCATATTGAACAACCAAAAGCGACACAGCATATTGAACAGCCAGCCGCTATTTTAGATATAAATACAACGAGAAGTGTTTTGAAGATTGACTCCTCACAGGCAAGAAGAGACATAGGAATGATCGGTCCCTTAGAATCAAGTGCAAATTACGCTGAAAAAGGGAAACAAGAGGCGCTAAAAGGAATGGCACGAAGAGCAAGAGAAGGACGACAAATTATGGAGAATTCAGGGAAAGATCAAGGGCGTGCAGTAATTCAAAATATCGCTCAGCAAAACCACGGTCCACATCGTGTACAATTTAATGTCAAATTTGTACCATCCGTAGGATCCGTCAAAATTAATTTCACTCCAGGTACAACGGATATCAATATTCAACGAAGAGAACCAGTAATTGACGCCAAAGTGAACAAACCTATACATGAATACACACCAGGAAAAGTAACTGGTACAATGATACAAAGACCAGATGTTGACATCGATGTCATCATTTAAAGGAGAGTTTTAAAATGAAAATTGCTACTAAATTTTTAGGAGAAGTTGAAATTATTGAACAGGATATCCTAACATTTGAACATGGCTTACTAGGATTAGAGGAGGAGCGGAAATTTATATTGCTACCAATTGATGCAGACCTTCCGTTAGCAATATTACAATCAGTTGAGCGGCCTGAAATTGGTTTTGTCGTTGCATACCCTTTCGCTTTCAAAAAAGATTATAGCTTTGATATAAGTGAAGAGGATCTTGGGCAGCTACACTTAGAGAAGGAAGAGGATGTGTTAACATACTCTATAGTAACAATGAAGGATACACTCCAAGATTCAACTATTAATTTACTTGCACCTTTAATCATTAATATGAAAAAAAAATGCGGTAAACAAATTGTCCTTCAGGATAGTAAATTCTATCCATTACGTTACCCAATGCAGTCATTGGAAGGAAGTGCAAAATAATGCTAGTCCTTTCGCGAAAAAAAGATGAGTCAATCATGATTGGTGATCAAATTGAAATAAAGATTTTAGCCGTAGAAGGAGAGCAAATTAAGCTAGGTATTGTTGCCCCAAAAACGGTAAAAGTACATCGTTCGGAAGTTTTTCAAGCAATACAAGCTCAAAATAAAGAAGCTCTTTCTTCAACAACAAACTTTTTAGAGCAATTGAAGAAAAAATAAGAGATATAAGTTGTTTAAAACTATTACATAAAAAAATAAAAAAATTTCTAAAAAACTATTAAACATTTCCAACTAATTACGATATATAGTTTGTAAGGGGCAGGAAGTACAAACATACTACCTATTCCTAAATTCCACACGGATGTGGAATAACAAAACAAACATTCAAGGAGGAATTCCAAATGAGAATTCAACACAACATTTCAGCTTTAAACACACACCGTAACCTTACTTTCAACAACACTCAAGCTTCTAAAAACCTTGAGAAATTATCTTCTGGTTACAAAGTAAACCGTGCGGGCGATGACGCTGCTGGTTTAGCAATCTCTGAAAAAATGCGCGGACAAATCCGTGGTCTTGATATGGCTACTAAAAACGCTCAAGACTCTATCTCTTTAATCCAAACTGCTGAGGGTGCTCTTAACGAAACTCACGCAATCCTACAACGTATGCGTGAATTAGCAGTACAATCTGCAAACGATACAAACGTAACTGCAGACCGTACAGCACTTAACAAAGAAGTAACAGCATTAAAATCAGAAATCGACCGTATCGCTAAAAACACTGAGTTCAATACTCAAAACTTATTAGATGGTACTTTTTCAGGTAAAAAATTCCATATCGGTGCTAATGATGGACAAGCGATTACATTACAAATTAGTACAATGGATACAAAAGGTCTGAAAATTACGGGTTCAATTGATACTCAAACAAAAGCTGACAAAGCTATCAAAAACTTCAACGACGCTTTAGAATCAGTTTCTTCACAACGTTCTGATTTAGGTGCTGTTCAAAACCGTTTAGAGCACACTATCAATAACTTAGGTGCAACTTCTGAAAACTTAACAGCTGCTGAATCACGTATCCGTGACACTGACATGGCGAAAGAAATGATGGGCTTCACTAAGAACAATATCTTAATGCAAGCTGCTCAGTCTATGTTAGCTCAAGCTAATCAACAACCACAAGGTGTACTTCAATTATTACAATAATTGACTAACATTTAGAATAATATTAAAAGCTTGAACGAGTCCTCGTTCAAGCTTTTTTTAATAAAAAATTTAAAAATCCTTTTTTATACCGATATAAACAAAGAGGTAGTATATTATTTTTCTAAAGAATACTACTAAAAGTGCTTTTATCAGGATAGTCTTACTAAGTAAAGCAAGGAGACGACTTTATGGAAGATTTAGATATAATTTATTTACAAACAAGAAATAATAAGCCTAATGCAAAAGTGAATGGATATTTTTTACATAGTAATTACAATCCAGAAGCAGAGGCTGAAAAATACATAAATAATAACTATAAAGAAGGATATTTAAATATATTATTTGGCTATGGCCTAGGGTACATAGCTAATACTATTGTAAACAAGTATGGGAATACAGGTATTTTGGTTTACGATCCTTTATTTAGTAGTTTAAATATTAAAAATAAGGATAATATTGAAGGAATTTTTACTGATTTACAAGACTTTTGTAAGCGTTCAGAAGATTATATTGCTGAATTTGATCGTAAGGTCAATATTCTACTCTCACCTAATTATGATAAAATTTTTGACAGAGAATATAAAGAATTTCTAGATTTTATTCGTCATGTTCAAATTGAAGATATAGTAAATGAAAATACCATAAGATTTTTTGGCGATTTATGGCAAGAAAATTACATTATGAATTTATACTACGTTAATAAAGATAATAGTTTAAAAGCACTCTATAATAAGTATGATTGCCCTGTAATTCTAGCTTCGGGAGGACCTTCCTTAACGAAACAATTATCATTGTTAAAAAAGATTAAAGATAAATGTTTGATAATAAGTGCTGGTTCTACAATTAATTCTTTATTGGCCGCAGACATTATTCCTGACTATGTAGTAACAATGGATGGTGGAGAAAGTAACTATTTACACTTTAAAAACATTAAATGTTATGATTTTGATTTAATTTATGGATTAGGGAATGCATGGAAAATAGAAAGAGATTTTCAAGGAAACCGCTATAGCTTTTGTTTTTATGGAGAAGATAGTATTCATAAACGTATTAAAGAAGGTCTAGGTAAAGATTTACCAATGCTATCAACTGGTGGTACAGTTGCTATTACTGCATTAGAAATTGCAAGTAAAATTAGTTCGGGACCTATAGCAATCATTGGACAAGATCTTGCATTTACTAATAATAAATCCCATGCAGAAAATAATAACCATTACAGTGAGTTAACAGATGATTTTTTTAAGAAAGATCTGACATTTGAAGTAGAAGGTTACTATGGTGAAACTGTAAAGACGAATCACCAGTTTAATAGTATGAGAAAAAGTTTAGAAAAATTATATCAAAACTTACAGCATCATCATAAAATCTATAATTGTACTGAAGGTGGTGTAAAGATTAATGGTATGCCACAAATAGATTTCGTAGCATTTTGTGAAAGTTATATTAATATAACAAATAAACTTACTAAGTTGGAATTTCAGAATTATATAAATGATAACGAAGCAAATTATAAAGAATTTATGAATCAAGAAATACAAGTCTATTTAAAAATAAAAAAATTACTAGTGGATGCAATTCATCTTTTAAAAGAAGAGAGAAATAATACTATCTTTACAACTAGTACTTTAAAAAAATTAGATAAAATAGATTCAAAATTGAAGGAGTATTATCCACAAGTTATAATGGAAAGAATTGTTGATCCAATTACTATGGATGTAATGCGAATGACTACGGATAAAAAACAAAGTGAGAGAATTGATAATTTCAAACAAATACATAAACAAAATATGTATCTTTATGAAAATCTGTTAGAGGCAACTGAAAAATCTTTAAAATTTACTAGAGTTGCATTAGATGAATTCGGAGGGTGTTAACATGAATAAAACAGAGATTGTAGATGAATATTTTAAATATGTAGCAAAACTACCAGCAGGAATACAATATATTGCAGATAATTTAAGAACTGATAAAATTCCCATGGCATTAAATGAAATCCTGAATTTTTCAGAAGGTATTACTTGGATTAAACAAATGGAAGAAATTTTAACTGACCAAGGGGTCAATACGAATTTAGATAGAAATCAATTGGATGAATATTTAAATCTTATCAATGAAGGTTTAGAAAAACAGGATTTTGTCCTTGTAGCTGATATTTTTGAATATGAAGTCTTGCCATATTTTGAAAAAATAGTAGCTTGAAATTAGTAATAATTAGCGATAGGTTATTAAAAACACTTTTTGAATGTTCAATTAAAATTCAAAAGTGTTTTTCTTATTTTCTATTAAATTAAATTATTTGGTATGGAAAGAATGGTTAAGAACATAGGCTAAAAATTAAATTAGTATAAATAAAAATGGACATCATATTAAATTATTATATTTATTTCTCAAATGTAGAAATACGCTAAATTTGTCCGATATAATATTTATATGATACATAGATAAGGAGAAATACAATGAGTGTTTTAAAAGATAAAGTGGTATTAGTAACAGGGGGTACAGGCTCTTTTGGTAAAAAATTTATCGGAAAAGCACTTACATTAGGTGTAAAAAAGATTATTGTTTTTAGTCGTGATGAGCTAAAACAATATGAAATGAAGCAAGATTTTCAAGATGAACGCATTCGCTTCTTTATTGGTGATGTTCGTGATAAGGACCGTTTGTATCGTGCATTTGATGGTGTGGATATTGTTATCCATGCAGCAGCTATGAAACATGTCGATGCATGTGAATATAACCCATTTGAGGCGGTTAAGACGAACATTCATGGTGCTCAAAATATTATTGAAGCAGCAATTGATCGTGGAGTAGAGAAGGTAATTGCGCTTTCTACAGACAAAGCATGTAGCCCTGTTAATTTATATGGTGCGACAAAACTAGCATCAGATAAATTATTCGTCGCAGCCAATGCTTACGTAGGAGAAAAGAAAACACGATTTGCTGTTGTACGCTATGGCAACGTAGTAGGAAGTCGTGGTAGCGTAGTACCATTCTTTAAGAAGATTAAATATACAGGTAAGTTACCTATTACTGATGCACGTATGACACGTTTTTGGATTACCCTTGGTCAGGGAGTGCAATTTGTATTAGATAATTTAGAGCGAATGTATGGTGGAGAAATTTTTGTGCCGAAAATTCCAAGTATGAAAGTTACAGATTTAGCAAAAGCGATTGGACCTGAATGTGAAATAGAAGTGATCGGGATTCGTCCTGGTGAGAAATTACATGAAGCAATGATTATGGAAGATGATGCTCGTCATACATTAGAGTTTGATGATTACTATGTTATCCAACCTGAACTTGCTTGGTTTGCTAAAGAACAATTAAATGGTGGGAAAGCTTTATCTGATGGATTTGCTTACACAAGTGATAATAATACCGAATGGTTAACTATTGAACAATTAAAAGATTTAGTAGAAGAAATGTAGTCTCAGACTGCATTTTTTCTTTCGGGGAGTGATAAGAATGAGAGATACATATTTACCGTATGGACAACAATGGTTAGATGATGAGGATATACAAGCTGTGGTGAACGTATTAAAGGGTAGTTACTTAACAACTGGTCCAACAATTTCGAAATTTGAAGAATGCGTGGCAAAATATGTTGGTTCAAAATATGCTGTAGCATTTTCAAATGGAACGGCAGCACTTCACGGAGCATGCTTTGCTGCAGGTATTGGAGAAGGAGATGAAGTTATTACTACACCAATCACTTTTGCAGCAAGTGCAAATTGTGTACGTTATGTAGGTGGTACAGTTGTTTTTGCGGATATTATAGAAGATACATATAACATTGATCCTTTGGAAATTGAAAAAAAAATTACACCGAATACAAAGGCTATTATCCCTGTTCATTTTACAGGTCAACCCGTGCAGTTGGCAGAAATCCATGATATTGCGAAGAAACATAACTTAATTGTCATTGAGGATGCAGCACATGCACTAGGAGCTAGATATAAAGGAGAAAAAATAGGTGCCTTAAGTGATATGACAATGTTCAGCTTTCATCCAGTAAAACACGTAACCACAGGTGAAGGTGGCGTTATAACAACTAATAATGAAGCTCTTTATAAAAAACTTATACAATTTCGTTCTCATGGAATAACAAGAGATGCATGCAATCTTTCAAAAATAGATGGTCCTTGGTATTATGATATGCAGTTTTTAGGGTTCAATTATCGAATGACAGATATTCAAGCGGCTCTTGGGATTAGTCAGCTAAAGAAGCTAGATCAATTTGTAGCACGTCGCTGTGAAATTGCTCAATTATATAATGAAGCGTTTAAGAATAATGAATGTTTATTTACACCAATCCAGCATGTAGATGGTAATTCAAGTTGGCATCTTTATATTATTAAATTAAATTTAGAAAATATAAGTGTAACTCGAAAAGAAATTTTTGAGGCATTATTAGCTCAAAATATTGGTGTGAATGTACACTATATTCCAGTACATACTTTGTCATATTATCAGGAATTAGGGTATGTTAAAGTGTCTATGCCTAAAGCAGAAGAACTATATGAAGCAATTATTACCTTACCATTATTCCCTAAAATGTCTAATGCGGATGTAATGGATGTAATCGATTCAGTGATTATGGAATTAGAAAAGGTGAAAAAATGAGAATCGTAGCTATTATTCAAGCAAGGATGGGTTCAACTCGTCTACCTGGGAAAATCCTAAAAAAAGTGAATGGTAGATCTTTATTATCATATCAACTAGAGCGTTTACAGCAAAGTAATTATATAAATGATTTAGTAATAGCAACTACCATTGATGAAAAAGATGATTTAATAGTAGAGTTTTGCAAAAAAAATAATATTTTGTGGTTTAGAGGATCAGAAGAAGACGTGTTGGCTAGATATTATGAGACAGCTAAAACATTTAAAGCAGATGTAATAGTCCGAATTACTTCTGATTGTCCAATAATTGATGTGCAAGTGGTTGATAAAACGATATGGAATTTTATGGATAATAATTTTGAATATGTATCAAATACAGTAGAAAGAACATATCCAAGAGGTTTAGATACGGAAGTATTTACATTTGCAGCTTTAGAGAAGGCTTACAATGAAGCTACGTTAGCAAGGGATCGTGAACATGTCACTGCTTATTTTTATACGAATCCTGATGTTTTTAAAGTAGGTAGTGTCCAAAATGAAGTGGATTATAGTAAATATCGATGGACAGTGGATACAGAGGAAGATTTTCAGCTAATTAAAAATATAATTGAAAAGCTTTTTTTCAAAAATCCTCAATTTACTCTACATGATACAGTAAATCTAATGGAAGCTAATCCAGATTGGTTTTATATTAACGCTCATATTGAACAAAAGAAGTTATAGGTGATAATATGGATACATTTATTAGAGTGGATGCCTCAGTTGAAATTGGCACTGGACATGTCATGCGTTGTTTAACATTAGCGCACAGGTTAAAAAAAGATGGGCAACAGGTAGCTTTTATTTGTAGAGGTGCAGAGGGTGAATGTATAACATTAATAGAACAACAAGGGTTTGTTGTTTATACTTTGCCTCCTTGTTATGGTTCATTATGGAATTTTGTGACCGAATACTGGGAGAAAGATGCTTATGAGACAATTGAGATTTTAAAACAATACAATGTGAAAAAACTGATTATTGATCATTACTCAATTGATGTTAAATGGGAACATTTAGTTCGACCATTTGTTAAGAATATAATGGTTATTGATGACTTAGCAAATCGTAAACATGATTGTGATTTATTACTGGATCAAAATTTTTATTCGGATATGGAAACAAGGTATGAAGGGTTAGTTCCTTCTTCCGCTAAAATGCTACTAGGACCAAGTCATGCTTTGTTAAGAGATGAATTTATAGAAGCAAAAAAGCATATCAAACCTTTTAATGGAAAAGTTGAACGTATATTTATTTTCTTCGGTGGAAGTGATCCAACCAATGAGACAGAAAAAGTTCTTTTGGCAATTAAGTCAATTATAGAGCAATATAAATTAGTTGTAGATGTAGTTGTAGGAAATTCAAATCCAAATAAATTGAAAATCAAACAACTATGTGACGGAATTGAAAATACCCATTATTATTGCCAAGTGAGTAATATAGCAGAATTAATGGCACAAGCAGATTTAGCAATTGGTGGTGGTGGAGCGACGACTTGGGAGCGTATATTAATGAAACTGCCCTCGCTTGTCATTATTATTGCTGAAAATCAAAAAAAAGTTTCGATGGATGTCGAAAAACTAGGTGTTATAAAAATTATTGGAGAATCAAAGAATGTTTCTTCAATGAATATTTATCGGTCATTATATGAATTGATTATTAATAACAATATTCTAAATGAAATGAATCGTAATTTTTAATATTTCAAAAGATTTATAAAAATTAAACAGAAGGGGTGAATTATATGAATTTTTTAGGATATAAATTAAAAGATATGACACCAGAAATTTTACATCTTGTACTGGATTGGAGAAATAGAGAAGAGATACGTAGATTAATGTATAAGAGTGATATTATTACATGGGAAGAACATTTAAGCTGGTACAATACTATTATTGAGACTAAAAGGAGTATTCCCAATGTATTGTATTATAAAGATATTCCTGTTGGTGTAGTAATTTTTAACGATATTGATAATAAAAAAACCTGTAGTTGGAGTTTTTATATAGGAAATCCAATAAATAAAAAGGGAAACGGATTAATTCTTGGATATCTTGCCCTAGAGTATTTATTTAAAATGGAATGCTTTGAAAAACTAACTGCAGAAGTCATTGAGTATAATATTGCAAGTAGGAAATTTCATGAAAAATTAGGTTTTTTATTAGATGCTAGATTTGAAAGTGGATTCACTAAAGGTAATGAAAAATTTGATATATACAAATACAGTATTACTAAAGAGAAATGGTTATTACATAGCGATGTAATAAAAAAAATATTATTGAAAAATTTGAAATGAGTGATTCTGATTTGAATATAGTTATTGCATATTCTAAACAAACTTATGAAAAAATTGAGTTGAATTTAAAAAATAAAATTCATGATGTTAATTTTTATAAAATAGAAAACGAAAAACAATTAACTTGTGAATTTTTAGAAAAAATTAAGCCTAAATATATTTTTTTTCCTCATTGGTCTTATATTATTCCAAAAAAGATTTACACAGATTATGAGTGTATTATTTTCCATATGACTGATTTACCTTTTGGAAGGGGAGGATCACCATTACAAAATTTGATAGCTAATGAAATATACAGTACTAAAATTTCGGCGTTAAAATGTGAAGAAGAATTAGACTCTGGACCAATATATTTAAAAGTACCGTTCAGTCTTTATGGTAATGCCGAAGAAATTTATTTGCGTGCAGCAGATATAATACAAGACATGATAGAAATCATTATTAAAAATAATCCTGTACCTATTATTCAATCAGGTGAAGTTACTACTTTTAAACGACGGAAACCTGAAGACAGTAATATTATGGAGATTGAAGAATTAAATAAAATTTTTGATTATATAAGAATGTTAGATGCTGAAGGATACCCGAAGGCATATATTGAAATTGATCATTTTAAGTTAGAGTTTAGTAGACCATCATTTAAGGGGAATGAAATTTTAGCTGATGTTAGAATTAAAAAGAAAGGAGAAAATTTATGAAAAAAGTTATTGTAATAGCTGCGCATCCAGATGATGAGGTATTAGGTTGTGGAGGGACTATGGCACGACATGTAATTCAAGGAGACGAGGTTAATTCAATAATATTGGCTGAAGGAATTACTAGTAGAGATTTAAAAAGAAATAGAGATATTCATAATGAAGAATTTGAAATATTACATAAAGCTGCACTTAAAGCAAATGAAATTTTAGGTGTAAGTAAAGTTCAGTTATTAGATTTTCCTGACAATCGTATGGATGGGCTTGATTTGTTGGACATTGTTAAGAAAGTTGAGGAAATAATAAATGAATATAAACCAGATGTAATATATACACATCATATTGGTGATGTAAATGTCGATCATCAACAAATTCATCGGGCAGTATTGACAGCAGTTAGGCCAATACCAGGAAATCATAGAGTACAAGACTTACTTTTCTTTGAAACTGCTTCGAGTACTGAGTGGATGACGCACGGGTCTGCACCTTCATTTCAACCAGATTGGTATGTAAACATTAGTGAGACTTTAGATAGGAAACTGAAAGCATTAGAGGCATATGAATATGAAATGCGCGATTGGCCACATGCTAGATCAATAAGAGCATTAGAGCATTTATCTAGATGGAGAGGTTCTAACATTGGAGTTGAAGCGGCAGAAGCTTTTATGTTAGGAAGAAAAATAATAGATTAAGAGAGGATTGTTGATATTGAAAAATATATTATTTGAAAATATCCAAATTGGTTTATCTTCAAAACCATTTATTATTGCAGAAATGTCAGGGAACCATAATCAATCTCTTGATCGTGCTTTAAAAATAGTAGAAGCTGCTGCAGCTTCAGGAGCACATGCATTAAAAATTCAAACATATACAGCAGATACAATGACATTAAATTTAGATAATCCAGGTTTCCAAATAAATGATGATACAAGTTTGTGGAATGGACAAAATCTATATAATTTGTATCAGCAAGCATACACACCTTGGGAGTGGCATAAACCAATTTTTGATCGGGCAAAAGAATTAGGAATGATTGCTTTTAGTACGCCATTTGATGAAACAGCTGTTGATTTTTTAGAGGAATTAGAAGTTCCGCTCTATAAAATTGCTTCATTTGAAAATACGGATTTACAGCTTATCAAAAAAGTTGCTGCAACTGGTAAGCCAATGATAGTATCCACAGGTATGGCAACATTGTCGGAATTAGATGAATTAGTAAGGACAGCAAAAGAAGCTGGTTGTAAAGACTTAGTATTATTAAAATGTACAAGTACATATCCTGCTACGCCTGAGAACACAAATATTTTAACCATTCCTCATATGAAACAGTTATTTGACGATGTCCAAATTGGATTATCTGACCATACGCTCGGGATAGGTGTGGCTGTAGCAAGTGTTGCACTAGGTGCGACAGTCATTGAAAAACATTTTACTCTAAATAGAGCTGATGGTGGGGTAGATGCAGCATTTTCAATGGAACCTGCTGAAATGAAATCGCTTGTAGAAGAAACGGAACGTGCTTGGTTAGCTATGGGAAAAGTTACTTATGGTCCAACAGAAAAAGAAAAAGCTTCATTAAAATTTAGACGTTCAATATACGCTGCTAGGGATATTGAGATAGGAGAAATACTTACTAAAGAGAACATTAGAATAGTCCGTCCAGGAAACGGGCTTAAACCAAAATATTATGAACAACTACTAGGCAAAAAAGTAAAGTGTTCAATAAAAAAAGGAGAACCTTTTAATTTTGATTTCATATAATTTTGAGGGATTATAAAATATAGAATTGCAAATTCTATAAACTAAAAGATTAAATTGAGTATATTAAAGAATGGAGATTTTAGATGGGATACATAAATAAGCAATACTGGGAAGAATTTTATAAGGATAGAGTTGATTTAACTGAATATTCAGCCTTCGGCGAGTTTATTTTAAAAAAAAATGAAAAAACTATTAATAACACAATCATAATTGATTTAGGATGTGGAACTGGAAAAGATACATTTTATTTTGCAAAAAATGGTTTTGAAGTTGTTGGAATCGATGGATCAGAAGAAGTAATAAAAATTAATAATAATATAATGAAGAAACATTTTAATTCCAATAAAAATATTGATTTTGCCTGTGTTGATTTAAGTGATGTTAATGAAGTTGAAAAATTAATGACCAAAATTAACGAAATTTTAATATCTCAAGAAAAAAAAATTTTGTTTTATACTAGGTTTTTCTTACATGCAATTACAGAAGAAACTGAAAATTTGATTTTTGAAAGCATTCTTGAGAATATTAAAATCCCATGTGAAATAGTAGCGGAGTTCAGAACTAAAGAAGATGAGGAATTAGACAAAGTTTTTGATGATCATTACAGAAGGTATATAGATACAGATTTGCTAATTACCAAATTAATAAAACTTGGATTTTCTATTGAAGAGTTCTCTAAAGGAAGAGGGTTTTCTGTTTACAAAAATGAAAATCCATTTTTAGCAAGAATAATTTTTAAAAAGAACTAGTATGTAGTGTAAAAAACTGAAAAGGGTGATATTTTTGAAAAATGCAAGAATAACAGCTTTAAAAAAATTTGAAAAAGAAATCACACTGCTCTTAAATGAAGGGTTATTACCAGAAGCTAAGGAAAAATTAGATAAAATAAGTATAAGAAATGAATCGTATTATTCCTTATTTGCAAACTATTATTATTTACTTAGTGAGTATCAGCTAGGAATAACTTTATTAGAGGACGAGGCATTAAAAGAATTTCCTTTTTCGTTTGAAATCATTTTTAATTTGGCTACTTTAAAAAGTGCAGTTGGAGAGCATATTGATAGCTTATGGATGTTTGCAAGATGTGTAAAATTAGCGAATTCTGACGATGATCGTGAAATAGCGACACAAAATTTGAATCAAGTAATAGATAAAATAAAAGAAGATTCTACATTAACTCCTGATCAATTCCGTGCAGCTACAGATTATACTAAAATGATTCTTCGAGAAGAAGACGAAAGAACTTATCCAATAAATCGCTTTAATGAAAGTCTTGTGAAAAAAATTGTAAAAGATTCTGCCGGCAATGAATACTTTACAGAAATGTATAAGTCATTGAATGTGATGGATATTGATAAAACATCACGTTACTTTTTTAAAACTGAATTGTTACAAGGAAAAGCTACTGATGCATTTGCTTTTGATATTAATAATTCAACAACACTACCAATAGCATTATTTGAACAATATGATGAAATAGTAGTGGAAGGCCCAAAAATTAATTATCGTTTCCCAAGAAATGTTTTAAGGTCAAACCAATTTAATTATTTTACATTTACTGATGTAGGTGAATATAAAGTAACGTCGAGTAAACCCTTTTTTGTTGGAAAACCAGTTAATTTGAAACCTACTTTAAAACCAGCTCGAGCTGTAATTACTCTTTTTGTAGATGGTCTAGCTAACAGTGTAATAGAAGAAAAATTACATAATTTAATGCCTCGTACATATAACTTTTTTTCAAATGGCTATATAAATAACAATTGTTATACTACTGGAGACTGGACATTGCCTAGTGTTGCCAGTATGTACACTGGAAAAACTACCTTACATCACGGTCTATACCATCCTTCAAAGCATTTCGAATTAAACAAATATAATCATCTATTCACTAAAAATTTTCAAGAAAATGGATATTTGACTACTCAAATTAATAATGACTGGCGTGTTACACCAACCTACGGTTATTTAGAGGGAATGGATCGAATTTTATATCAAAATTATGCAGGAGGCTTTACAGCTGGAGAAGTAGTTGGAGAGGCAATAGAACATTTAGAGACTTTTAAAAATAATAATCATTTTTTATGGATTAGCTTAATGGATTTACATGATGTCGCAGATGAAATAAATAATGATTTAATGAGTCAAGTCAATGTTTCAGCTAAATATAGACAAAATAAAAATCTTGGGGCAACTTCTGTATTATCTTCTTATGACCCAAATAAAATTAAAAAGTACGAATCAGAATTAAAGCGAGTAGATTTACATTTATCCTCACTATATAGTTATCTTGAATCAAGTTTTGGCAAAGAAAATATTATTGTCGCTTTAGTAGCTGATCATGGACAAACTTATTTAAAAGAAGACGACTTTCTCTTACATGAACCAAGACGTAAGGTCCCATTTATGTTGGCAGGTAGAAAAGTTGAAGGGAAAATTAGTAATGAATTATGTTCCGTTCTTGATATTTTCCCTACAATTGCTAAACTTATTGACATTAAGTTAGATAGTAATGAAGGTGTTGTATTAAAAGATTTTGGAGGTAAGGGGCGTGATACAGCAATAACGGAGACATTACACCCTAATCAGCCATACTTAGTTGCTATTACAGATACTGAACATATTTTTAGATTTAAGACCAAATCTAATGTAACTGAGAATGGATTAGTTGATTTAGAGCATTATGAAGCGCAATTATTAGACTTAAAAACATTAGACGATGTATCAGTACAATTTATTGATAAATTAGAGAAATATGTAGATATAACTATTCAAAGAGCAATAAAATTACAGTCGTAAAATAATAATACAGTGAGAGAATTTAAAATTAAATAGAATTGAAGGCCTCTTGTTCAAGAAAGAATTATTTGATCAAGAGGCTTTTTCTTTTGAAGTCATACATACAAATCAAAGTACTTCTAGAGAAAAAGTGAAACATTCCTAAAAACTTCCGATATTAAATATAAGAATAAGAAATGTTTGGGAGGTTACATATTATGCGTATTGCAGCTCAAGGACAATCTAAAGATATGGGCACTGCAACGTCATCAACATCTTCTCAGAAAGCTAGTTTAGAAGAAACTACGATGACTACTAGTAAATCTCAGTTAATAACGCAATTACAAGGAGAAAACATACCAGTTGCTGAGGGTCAAGAGGTATCTAAAGAAAAATTGCAAAATGCGATAGACACTGTGAATGAATTTTTGCAAATCAATCATAATGCTTCTAAATTTGTGTTACATGACGGTTTAGATCGATATTTTGTACAAGTTGTTGATACCCAAACAGAAGAAGTCGTAAAAGAGATCCCTCCAAAAAAACTTTTAGACGCATATTATGAGATGCAAAAGTTATTAGGGATGATCGTGGACGAAAAAATATAAGAATATTTAGGAGGAAATATAATGGTAAATAGAATCGGCGGTTTAGCTTCAGGAATGGATATAGATTCACTGGTAAAAAAATTAATGAATGCGGAAAGAGCACCGTTAAACAAGTTATATCAAAAGAAACAAACGTACGAGTGGCAACGTGACGCGTACCGAGGTGTTAATACAAAACTAAAAACATTTGATACTTATATATCAGATAATCTAGTACTAAAAAGTCTCATTTCTAAAACTGCAGCTAGTTCCAATTCTAACTTAGTATCTGCAACTGCAACAGGAAGTGCTGCGGGGACACTGTCAATTGAGGGTGTTTCTCAATTAGCTACAGCAGCTCGTAAAGTTGGTGACCAGGTTAATGCTGTAGGAACTACGAAAATATCCGATTTTGCATCAACAGGAACTATAGAATTTAAAGCCATCCAAACCAACGGCAAATTAGCAAGTGAAGCAACAAAGATTGAAATTACTCCTGATATGACAGTTGATCAATTTATTAGTAAAGTGAATTCTAGTAATGCAGGAATTAGTACTGTATTTGAAAATGGTCGATTCTCCTTTACTGCCAAAAACACTGGTGATGTTAAAGGTGATGATGAAATCAAAGTTGTAGGTGGTTTAGATATTTTCAACAAGTTAGGGTTTGCTGATCCTAATAAAGTTCAAAATACAGAAGGAAAAAATGCTATTTTCACTGTGAATGGCATAGCTACAGAAAGAACAACAAATACGTTTACTATTTCAGGCTATAATGTAACGTTAAAAGATACATTTAATGGCCTCCAAACGATTGCAGATAAATATAAGGCTGCTGTGGAAGAATTAAAAAATGCTACTACCAATTTAGCAAATAAACAAGCAAATCTTATTACAAAACAAAATGCTTATGGTGCTAGTGATGTTAATAGTTATACAGCTAACCATGAAACTGCATATAAAAACGCCTTTGGTAATACTTTATCTTTATCACAACAAGTGCAGTATAACAAACTTGGGAATAATGCGTGGAGAAATTTATCAACTGATGAAATAAATTACATTAAAAACCAATCATCTGCACAAGGTATTAAAGATAATCTAGATGGAAGCTCTTTAAGTGATGAAAGCAAAGCGAAATTAAAGGATTTATCTAATGATGTGTTAGATGTTTTATTTTCAAACAAAGATCAGCTTACAGATTTTAAAGCTCAAGCGGAATACGAAAAATATGGTGTAAAATTAAAAGATTTTGATCAAAATGCCATTGATGCATTAAAACGTTTCTCATATAACAGCAGTGATTCAATTGAAAAAATTCATAAAGATATAGATGATAATCCGGAGTTTACAAAGGAAGTAAAAGATGCGCTAAAATCTTTAAGTAAAGATGATTTAACTAATTTAATAGCAACAGATTCAGCAACTTTAAAAACTTATCAAGAAAAAGCTCAGGCTGACGATTTCAAACAAAAGTATAGTCAGTTAGGCGATGCGTTAATTAAAGAGTTGCAAGAAGGTACTAAAAAGGTTGAAGATTTAACAGAAAAACAAAAAGAGATTTGGAATAGCTTATCACCAGAAAAAAAAGGTCAATTTTATGATTTAGCCGATCAAAATATTAAGCGTTCCGAGTATTTAACTGCAGTTGCTGAAGAAAAAGCAGCTCAAACTCGTTTAACAGAGGCTACTAATACCGAAAAAGCAGCAACAGCAGATGCAACTGCAGCAGGTATTTTAAAGGATGATGGTAGTGGCGGTAAAGTAGTTGACGAGGATAAAGTAAATGCTGCTCCACAAGCACAAGCGGTCACTATGACTTCCACAACAGATGTGGATGACATCATGGCTAAAATTAAGGAATTTGTCACTACTTATAACGGTTTTATCAAAGATTTAAATGATCAAACTAAAGAAACAAAATATCGTGATTATAAGCCGTTGACTAGTGAACAAAGAGAAGAGATGTCAGAAAGTGAGATTAAGCTTTGGGAAGAAAAAGCGAAGAGTGGTTTATTAAGAGGTGACACTCTTATTCGTGAAGGGCTTGCAGGTATGCGTTCTTTAGTATACCAATCAAATTCTGGTATTGACTCAAAATATAATTCCCTCTTTAGTATTGGGATTACAACATCAAAAAATTATAATGATGGCGGTACTTTAGAAATTGATGAAACAAAATTACGAAAAGTATTAGAAGAAGACCCTGATGCAGTTGAAAAACTCTTTAAAAATAGTGAAGGTAAAAAAGATGATGTCGTAGACGGAAAAACAGTCGATACACGCGGTTATTTAGATAAACTTCGTGAATCGATGAAAACTTTTGAAATTACTATTGAAAAAAAAGCAGGCCGCTCTACGATGACCGACGCTCAATATGCAATTGGAAAAAATTTGGTTGATACAGAAAGTCGAATCAGCACTTGGAAAAGAAAACTAGAGGATATAGAAGCACGATACTGGAAACAATTCACAGCAATGGAGCAAGCTATTAATAAAGCAAATCAACAATCAAGCATGTTCATGCAAGGCTAAGGCTTTCTTTATTAGATAGGAGAGTATTATGTATCAAACAGATCAACTATTACAGGTGTCTGCCAATCTCTTTAAGCATTTAGGTGACATTCCAAATGGTGAAGAACGTGACGAATATATTGAAACAATTAATACCATGTTGGACAAGCGTGAAACAATTATAAAAGGCTTGAGACAAGAAGGTTTTCAATTTGATGAACAAAATCGTATTCATCGTACTCTGTTAGAGTTAGATAAGGGCATAAAACAACGATTAGCAGCTGTTATGGATGCAGTTAAACAAGACATGGCAAACCTACAAAAAACGAAAAAAAGTGAACAGCAATATTTCAACCCTTACTCCAATGTTCGTGTGATGGACGGGATGTATTACGACAAAAAGAATTGACCTTTTATCTTCATTCAGTGTGGTGGAAGCCGCAAGCTGAATGAAAATAAAGCCCCGGCGTATGTGAATTGTGCTATCACAATTCAAAATCCCGACACAATTACGCTTGGGCGTAATGGATCAAATAGCTTTTCTTCGGAAAATGGTTTAAACTAGTAAATAAGTAACCTTTCAAAGGAGTTGTCCTTTATTGGCAGCAAATTTAACAGCACAAAATGCGTACAAACAAAATAGTGTAACCACTGCTTCTCCAGGAGAGCTGACGTTAATGCTTTATAATGGATGTTTGAAATTCTTGAATAAGGCGAAACAAGCTATTCAAGAAAAAAATATCCAAGAAAAAAATACAAATCTTCAAAAGGCACAGGCAATCATTTCTGAGCTTATGTCCACGCTTAATATGGATATCGAGATATCGAAACAAATGCTACCTCTTTATGAATATATGAATCACCGTTTAGTCGAAGCAAACATTCAAAATGATGTAGCCATTATTGAAGAAGTAGAAGGATTGGTGACGGAATTCCGCGATACGTGGAAGGAAGTTATTCGCATTAATCGACAACAGCAATTCGGTCAGGGAAACAGCGGACAAATTTAGACACCATTAGAGATCATCAACCAAGATGGTCTCTTTTTTCATCTGCTAGAAATTATCACTAAATAGTCATAAATTAGGCTGTTCAACGGTAAAATATGTTACTTATTCCCCTAGCTGTAAGATGGGCGTCGTGTCATAATCAAAGCAATATAAATGTTTAACAATATACTGGGGTGGGAATATGATTTTTAAGCGTCAAGAAGGTTTCCGATTTAAATTTGAGGAGCCTGTTCAAATAACTTTTGCTGTTTATGAAAATGGGCGAGTTAATCATGGTCAGACGGCTATGGCTGAATTGCTGGATATTAGTCCGCGTGGGTTAAAGATGTATACGGAAGTGGATTTAGGTGTGAATCCTCCACCATTGGATATCCATTTTGTGCTTGATACGCAAGAGGTGCGGGCCTATGGTGAAGTGATTTGGAGTCGTCCATTTGGTAGTGGTAAGCAATATGGCGTTTATTTTAATGATCAAGGGCGTGTTGAAGAGTTGATTGTAGATGAATTAAAGCTACGACGTAAAAAGGAAGCGGCAGAAGCGAAAAAGCAAAGCCAATATTAATTTTATAAAAGTTTTTTGTAAAATAAAGAATTATTTTAGAGGAATTTCACACACTTGTGTAGAAATAGATAGTATAGCAGTTATAAAGGAGGAGTTTACATGTTAAACTTTAACATTCGTGGTGAAAATATTGAGGTAACTCCAGCTATTCGAGAGTATGTTGAGAATAAAATCGAAAAAGTTGAACGTTATTTTAACGAAGATGTTAACGCCAATGCTAACGTAAATTTAAAGGTTTATAATGACAAGCAAACAAAAGTGGAAGTTACAATCCCAATGAAGAACTTAACTCTTCGTGCTGAAGAGCGTCATAATGATATGTATGCTGCGGTTGATCTCATTGTTGATAAATTAGAGCGTCAGATTCGTAAGCATAAAACGAAAGTAAACCGTAAATTCCGTGAGCGTGAAGGGGCAGGCCTTTATTTTGCTACTACTCAAGCAGTCGTTGATACGACATTGGATGAAGAAGAATACTCCATTGTACGTACCAAGCAATTTGATTTAAAACCGATGGATCAAGAAGAGGCTGTATTACAAATGAATATGTTAGGGCATGATTTCTATGTCTTTACAGATGCTGAATCAAACGGCACAAATATTGTGTATAAACGTAAAGACGGAAAATATGGCTTAATCGAAACAACTTAAACTTCATGATGACAAAGGCTCTCGCGATGGCGAGAGTCTTTTTTGTATGACTTTCTTATGTAAATAGGGCGACTGTTTGCATGAAACTGTTACACAATGGTAAAATGAAAGTTGAATCTATATAGGAAGTGAAAAACATTCATGGCAAACCTATTAAATAAATTATTTGATTTCAATAAACGTGAGTTAAAAAAATTAGAAAAAATCGCTGACCAGGTTGAGGGATTCGCTTCTCAAGTGGAACAGCTTTCAGATGATCAATTACAAGCGAAAACAGAAGAGTTTAAAAAGCGTTATACGGATGGGGAGCAGTTAGATTCGATTCGTGCGGAGGCTTTTGCTGTTTGTCGCGAAGCGTCGAAACGTGTGTTAGAGATGTATCCGTTCCGTGTTCAAGTTATGGGGGCGGCTTCCCTTGATGAAGGTAATATCTCAGAGATGAAGACCGGTGAAGGTAAAACGTTAACAGCGACAATGGCGGTTTATTTAAACGCGATTACTGGTAAAGGCGTGCATGTTGTCACAGTCAATGAATATTTGGCTAGCCGTGATGCTGCTGAGATGGGACAGCTGTACAATTTCTTAGGTCTTACAGTAGGTTTAAATTTAAATAGCCTGTCTAAAGAAGAGAAGCGTGCGGCGTATGAAGCGGATATTACTTATAGTACAAACAATGAATTAGGATTTGACTATTTACGTGATAATATGGTGCTTTATAAAGAAGAGCGTGTTCAACGTCCGCTTCACTATGCTGTCATCGATGAGGTTGACTCGATTTTAATTGATGAGGCGCGAACGCCATTAATCATTTCGGGTCAGGCTGGGAAATCAGCACAGTTGTACAAACAGTCTAATGCGTTTGTACGGATGTTAAGTGCAGAAACAGATTACACCTATGAAGAGTCAACAAAAGGTGTTACATTAACGGATGCCGGTGTTGAAAAGGCTGAAAAGGCATTTGGCATTGACAATTTATTTGATTTAACACATGTCCGCTTAAATCATGCCATTAACCAATCGTTAAAGGCACATGTGAGTATGCATAATGATGTTGATTATGTTGTCCAAGAGGGCGAAATTGTGATTGTTGACGGCTTTACTGGTCGTTTAATGAAAGGGCGCCGATATTCGGATGGCCTTCACCAAGCTATTGAAGCTAAAGAAGGCGTTGAGATTCAAAATGAATCGATGACAATGGCTACTATTACGTTCCAAAACTATTTCCGTATGTACCAAAAGCTTGCAGGTATGACAGGTACAGCGAAAACAGAAGAAGAAGAGTTCCGCAATATTTACAATATGAGCGTTATTGCGATTCCTACGAATAAGCCAATTGCTCGTGATGACCGTCCAGATTTAATTTTTGCTTCTATGGAAGGAAAATATAAAGCGGTGGCTGCTGATATTGCAGAGCGCCATAAGGCAGGACAACCTGTGCTTGTTGGTACGGTTGCGATTGAAACATCTGAAATTATTTCGCAATTGCTTGATAAACATAAAATCCCTCACAATGTACTGAATGCAAAAAACCATGAACGCGAAGCAGAAATTATTGCTAATGCTGGTTCAAAGGGTGCTGTAACGATTGCTACAAACATGGCGGGTCGTGGTACCGACATTAAACCTGGTGAAGGTGTATTAGAAATTGGCGGGTTAGCAGTTATTGGTACTGAGCGACATGAATCCCGTCGTATTGATAACCAGCTTCGTGGACGTTCTGGTCGTCAAGGGAATCCAGGGGTGACACAATTTTATCTATCACTAGAAGATGATTTAATGCGTCGTTTCGGTTCAGATAATATGAAGGCTATGATGATGCGTTTAGGTATGGACGATACACAGCCATTGCAATCAAAAGTTGTGTCGAGAGCTGTAGAATCAGCGCAGAAACGTGTCGAAGGTAATAACTTTGATGCTCGTAAGCGTTTATTACAATATGATGATGTTCTCCGTCAGCAACGTGAGATTATTTATAAAGAGCGTTATGATGTTCTAGAAACAGAAAATATGCGCGTCCTTGTGGAGTCGATGATTCAAGAGACGATCGACAATGTTGTCGGACTCTATACACAAGGTGAGCAAAAAGATTGGAATCTAAAGGCTATTGATGACTTTGTAGCTGCTAATTTGCTAGAGGAAGGTCAACTAAAAGTAGCTGATTTCCAAGGCAAATCTGCAGAAGACATTAACCAATTGATTTCAGAAGCTGTCCACGCTCGATATGATGAAAAAGAGGAAGAGCTTACAGCAGAGCGTATGCGTGAGTTTGAAAAAGTTATTTTATTACGTTCTATTGATACAAAATGGATCGATCATATTGATGCTATGGATCAACTTCGTCAAGGTATCCATCTGCGTGCATACGGTCAAAATGATCCGCTACGTGAATATCAACAAGAAGGTTTTGCGATGTTCGAAGATATGGTCGCTTCCATTCGCGAGGATGTTGCGAAGTATGCAATGAAGGCTGAAATTCGCAGCAATCTTGAGCGTGAAGAGGTGGCGAAAGGTCAGGCTGTTAATCCGAAAGAAGAAGGCGGTCCTGCTCCGAAAAAGCAACCCGTTCGTAAAGCTGAAAATATTGGACGCAATGATTTATGTCCTTGTGGAAGTGGTAAGAAGTTTAAAAACTGTCATGGTGCAGCTCAATAATAGAAATGGAAAAGATCATTTTAACTGTATGTTGAAATGATCTTTTTTTGTATAAAAAAATAAAATATTGTCATAAAAGTCATAATTTATAGACAATAGTAAAATGTGGGTATACAATAGCTGTAATATTAGGAATTTAGTTTTAGAGAATACTTCTATTATTATTTACTATTATCCTAATAATTAGATGGGTTGGAAAACAAAGAATTAAGAGTGACAAAAGATTGAAGATGGGGTGGGAGAAATGTGGGTGGAAATAGAGTTTTCCAAGCAATTTCGACTTGTAGAAAAAATCGGGAATGTACGGACATTGGTATATTCTTTTTTTATTTAGGCTGAAAACATAAGTGCATAAAGGGGGAATAATGATGCATAAGAAGGATATTATGAGTAGTGAAACTATGTTGTATATGCCTGTGTATGATTCCTTTGGAAATTTATGTACTCGGGTGATGGAAAAAAGTAAAGATTATATTTCTAAAATACCGCCGACAAAGTTAATGGACTATAATCTGCGTTATTATGGTTCTAGCTTAAGAGGGGCTTTTGATGGATCAAAAATGATTTTAGGTAAGCTTAATAAAAACCCAATCGTTGTGGATGAGCGAGGGAATATTTTATGGTTTCCAAGCAAGTCACCTCTACATCCGGAATGTATATGGTTTGCTGTCCATCATATTGAAGAGTATTTCTCTGTGGATAAAAAGAGTACAAAGATAATCTTTACGAATGGTCAGGATATTATTGTAGATGTTAGTGTCAAAACGATAGAGTATCGTATTCAGCGGGCATTTTTATTAAAATATAGATTAGAGCGAAGAACGAAGCATTTACTTGTTCAATATGATCGTGTGAAAGTATTTCAACGTTTTGCGCTTGGTATGCTTGAGGACGAGACGTAGAGTAGTGTTTTTATGTATGTTTTCCTCGGTAAAAACGTTATAATAGTAAGATCGGAGCTTTCACACTAGTCTCCATTACTAACGTTCGGAGGATTTTACAATGATTGAATTAGCAGATGTACGCAATGTGTTAGACACTACAGCCAAAAAATTGGTGGACTTCAGGGGGTCTCTTTGACTTAGAAAACAAAGAGGCACGTATACAGGAGCTAGATGAAATGATGCTAGAGCCCGGATTCTGGGATGATCAGCAAGGTGCACAGGTGATCATTAATGAGGGCAATGGTTTAAAAGCAATCGTCAATGAATATAAAGAGTTAGAAGAAATACATGAGAACTTAGATATGACACTGGAGCTTTTACGTGAAGAGCCAGACGAAGAATTGCAGGAAGAGTTAGGAAAAGAACTGGTAGAATTCCAACAAAAAATGGCTGATTTTGAGCTGCAATTATTATTGAGTGGTCCATACGATCAAAACAATGCTATTTTAGAGTTGCATCCAGGAGCAGGTGGAACAGAGTCACAAGACTGGGGTTCTATGCTACTACGTATGTATACACGATGGGCTGAGAAGCGTGGCTTTAAGGTGGAAACAATGGATTATCTTCCTGGTGATGAGGCAGGTATTAAATCTGTAACCATTTCAATTAAAGGTCATAATGCTTTCGGCTATTTACAAGCCGAAAAAGGTGTCCATCGCCTAGTGCGTATTTCACCATTTGATTCATCAGGCCGTCGACATACTTCTTTCGTTTCTTGCGATGTCATGCCAGAATTTGACGAAAATATTGAAATTGATATTCGTACAGAGGATTTGAAAATTGATACGTATCGTGCGACAGGTGCGGGTGGTCAGCATATTAATACAACAGATTCAGCTGTTCGTATTACACACATCCCGACTGGTACGGTTGTACAATGCCAAGCAGAACGTTCACAAATTAAAAACCGTGAGAAAGCGATGGCTATGTTAAAAGGGAAATTATATCAATTAGAGTTAGAGAAGCAACAGGCGCAGCTTGATGAGATCCGTGGTGAACAAAAGGACATTGGCTGGGGCTCGCAAATTCGCTCGTATGTATTCCATCCATACTCAATGGTAAAAGATCACCGTACGAATGAAGAAACAGGGAATGTCGGAGCGGTAATGGACGGCGATGTAGATCCATTTATTAATGCTTACTTACGTTCAAAAATTAACTAATAGCCATCCCCCAAGAGTTGTTTCTTGGGGGATTTTTTAGTTAAAAGAATGGATGATAGGGTGAATCTTGACTAAGTTGTTTTCGTTCATTCATGTAATGTTTATAGAGCATAGAAGCATTCACAAACTGTTTACTAATAGAAGCATATTGAATAGGTAGCTCAATCTTTTGATCGTTTTTTAATGTGACCACACATCCTGTTTCGCTCGGCGTAATATTGATAATCGCATGGAGCCCTATCCATATATTATGAATGGAATTAGGTGAATAGGTTGGTAGAAAGATGCAAGGAAAACCATAATCAAAGGCCACGACGATTGGTAGCTTATGTTGATTACCAAAAAAGCGTTTAGCAGATTGCTTTGCTGCTTCATAGGTGGAGCCTAATGAAATACAAGATTTTCGCAGTACATGCATCGGCTTCCGAGTAACAATTAGCTCATTATGTTTGTCTATAACATGAGTGAAAACTTTAGTGTCATGCTGAACTGGTTGGAGCAAGTAAGTGTTAAAGGAAATTAAATAGCCATTTACAAATTTACTAGTCATTTTGGAAGTGCCTCCCTTTTCTATTGATAACCGTAGTGTAATACATAAAATGAATTTCAAAAAATATACAAAGTAATGAAACAAGGTTGATAAATGAATGAAATGCTTAGAGAATTTGCTTTAAATTTCACGAGTTTACTAGTTAATCCAAGTTATTTTCAAATCGTAAGCATTGCTTTTTAATTTCAATTTTCATATAATTTAGAAAAGGATCGGGGTGAGATCGTTGGATAAATATTATTCGTACACAGATTTTCTAAAAGCCGTTGGTCAGTCAAAAAAAGTTGATGAGGCAGAGAAATTATTAAACGAGATTTATTTAGATTTATTTTTAAATCGTATCCAGCGTATGCATCGACAAGAGCAGCTCATCGTTTTAATAGATAGAGCGCTCGATGAAAAAGATGAAAACGCATTTTATCAATACGCAACCGAACTCAATTCCTTGCAGCAATCAGAAGATGAATCATATTAATAATTCCGCTCTCCGCGACTATGGAGAGCGGGATTTTTTTTGGAGATGATAGAGTGGCTGTGCCATTCACCTAATGTATAAAAAGTATTGCTCTAAAAATGAGAAAAGAGAAGGAACGACTACCATTCTACAATTGACATCTCATTACTAGATAAGGCTTGAAAACCTGACGAAACGGCTATTATGAGAGTAGAAGGTTGAGTATCCATATTCCATTTTAGGGATAGAAAAAAAAATTTACAAACATTCGTTCGTTAAATGTTCGAAATTTTAATATTGCTATGCTAAAATATATGTACAAATTGGAAAGAAAGGACGGGGACAGGTGTGCAAACTTTTGATTTACAAGCGCCATATCAGCCTAATGGAGATCAGCCACAGGCAATTGCGGAATTAGTGGAGGGTGTGAAAGCAGGCAAGCGTCATCAAACATTACTTGGTGCAACAGGAACTGGGAAAACATTTACGATTTCAAATGTAATCCAGCAGGTTAAAAAACCGACACTCATTATGGCACACAATAAAACGTTGGCGGGCCAATTATATAGTGAGTTCAAAGAGTTCTTTCCAAATAACGCTGTAGAATACTTTGTTAGTTACTATGATTATTACCAACCAGAAGCCTATGTACCGCAGACAGATACTTATATAGAAAAGGATTCTAGCATTAACGATGAAATTGATAAGCTACGCCACTCTGCAACTTCTGCATTATTTGAGCGTGATGATGTCATTATTATTGCATCTGTATCCTGTATTTACGGTCTTGGTTCTCCAGAAGAATATCGTGAAATGGTTGTCTCGATCCGCACGGGTATGGAAATTGAACGTAATCAGCTACTGCGCAAACTTGTAGATGTTCAATATGAGCGCAATGATGTTAGTTTTACACGCGGGACGTTTCGGGTACGAGGAGATGTAGTAGAGATTTTCCCAGCCTCACGTGATGAGCATTGTATTCGTGTCGAGTTTTTTGGGGACGAAATTGATCGCATTCGTGAGGTAGATGCTTTAACTGGAGAAATACTATCAGATCGAGAGCATGTCGCTATTTTCCCAGCATCCCACTTCGTTACACGAGAAGAAAAAATGCGAAAAGCGATAGAAAACATTGAAAAAGAATTAGAGGATCGTCTAGCTTTACTGCGTGCCGAGGATAAATTATTAGAGGCTCAGCGTCTAGAGCAACGGACACGTTATGATTTAGAAATGATGCGTGAAATGGGCTTTTGTTCAGGGATTGAGAACTATTCACGTCACTTAACTTTACGTGAAGCAGGTGCGACTCCATATACGTTGCTTGATTATTTCCCTGAGGACTTTTTGCTTGTCGTAGATGAAAGTCACGTAACTCTTCCACAGGTACGAGGGATGTACAACGGTGACCAAGCGCGTAAAGGGGTACTCGTAGAACATGGTTTCCGTTTGCCATCTGCGCTAGATAACCGTCCATTACGTTTTGAAGAATACGAAAATCGAGTACATCAAGCTATTTATGTATCTGCCACACCTGGACCCTATGAGTTGGAACATACACCAGAAATGATCCAGCAAATTATTCGACCTACTGGTTTACTGGATCCATTAATAGATGTCCGCCCAATTGAAGGGCAAATAGATAACTTAATCGATGAAATTCAAGGTCGAATTGCATGTGATGAGCGAGTATTAGTAACAACGCTAACAAAGAAAATGTCAGAGGATTTAACGGCCTATTTGAAGGAAATGGGCTTAAAGGTTGAGTATTTGCATTCTGAGATTAAAACATTAGAGCGTATTGAGATTATTCGTGAGCTACGGAAGGGCACTTACGATGTACTAATTGGAATTAACTTATTGCGTGAAGGACTTGATATTCCTGAAGTATCACTTGTAGCCATATTAGACGCGGATAAAGAAGGATTTTTACGTTCAGAACGTTCACTCATTCAAACGATTGGCCGAGCTGCGCGTAATGCGAACGGTCATGTCATCATGTATGCAGATCATGTAACCGACTCGATGAAAAAGGCGCTCGATGAAACAAAACGTCGTCGTGAATTGCAAATGGCCTATAACGAAGAGCATGGTATTACGCCTCAAACCATTAGTAAAAAAATACCAGAAGTAATTCGTGCTACACAAGTGGCAGAAGAAGAAAAATCCTATGTAACAAAGGCGACGAAGGGCAAAAAGCTGACAAAGGCAGAAAGAGACCAGCTCGTAGCTTCTCTAGAAATAGAAATGAAGGAAGCGGCAAAAGCGCTAGATTTCGAACGTGCAGCTGAGCTTCGAGATACAATATTTGAATTGAAGGTAGAAGGGTGAATGACTTGTGAAAAATACTGAAATTGTCGTGCAAGGTGCACGTGCTCATAATTTAAAAAATATTAATGTCACAATTCCACGTGATCAATTAGTCGTTTTAACAGGATTATCAGGATCAGGTAAATCTTCATTAGCATTTGATACGATTTATGCGGAGGGACAACGACGTTATGTCGAGTCTCTTTCCGCCTATGCGCGTCAATTTCTTGGGCAGATGGACAAACCAGATGTTGATGCAATCGAAGGATTATCGCCTGCTATTTCAATAGACCAAAAAACAACGAGTCGTAACCCACGCTCTACGGTAGGGACGGTTACAGAAATCTATGATTACTTACGTTTACTATATGCACGTATTGGTAAGCCGATTTGTCCGAATCACGGGATAGAAATTACTTCCCAAACGATTGAGCAAATGGTGGACCGTTTATTAACTTATCCAGAAAGAACCAAAATGCAACTCCTTGCTCCAATGGTTTCTGGACGTAAAGGAACACATGTAAAACTGCTAGAAGATTTAAAAAAGCAAGGCTTCGTTCGTGTGCGAATTGATGGAGATTTACGAGATTTAGATGATGCGATTGATCTTGATAAAAATAAAAAACACTCTATTGAGGTAGTGATCGACCGTGTTGTAATGAAGGAAGGTGTCGCTGCACGTTTAAGTGATTCTTTAGAGACAGCTCTTCGTTTGGCCGATGGTCGTGTGCTTGTAGATGTCATGGAGCATGAGGAATTACTATTTAGTGAACATCATGCCTGTCCTATTTGTGGTTTTTCTATTGGTGAGCTAGAGCCACGCATGTTTTCATTTAATAGTCCATTTGGTGCTTGTCCAAGCTGTGACGGCTTAGGCTCGACGCAAGAGGTGGATTTAGATTTAGTGGTGCCGGATTGGGATCGTTCTTTATTAGAGCATGCTATTGCACCTTGGGAGCCAACAAGTTCACAGTACTATCCACAATTATTAAAAGCAGTTTGTGATCACTATAATATTCCAATGGATGTGCCAGTGAAAGAGTTACCAAGAGACAAGATGGACAAAGTGTTATTTGGCTCAGGTAAAGAGAAGATTCACTTCCATTATGAAAATGAGTTTGGCAATGTACGAGACCAAATGATTGAATTTGAAGGTGTTGTCCGAAATGTAGAGCGTCGTTTTAAAGAGACAACTTCAGATTATGTTCGTGAGCAAATGGAAAAATATATGGCACAACAGGCTTGTCCTTCTTGTAAAGGCTATCGTTTAAAGCCAGAAACATTAGCTGTAAAAGTTGCCGACAAACATATTGGTGAGGTGACACAATATTCAATTCAGGAAGCTGACACATTTTTCAAAGAGCTAGATCTCACTGAAAAGGATATGAAAATTGCTCGTCTAGTTTTACGGGAAATTGAAGAACGACTGGGCTTCCTTGTTAATGTAGGTTTAGACTATTTAACTTTAAGTCGTGCAGCAGGTACATTATCTGGTGGGGAAGCACAACGTATTCGCCTTGCTACTCAAATCGGTTCACGATTAACAGGCGTTCTATATATTTTAGATGAACCATCGATTGGCTTACACCAACGTGATAATGATCGCTTGATTAGCACCTTACAAAACATGCGAGATATTGGTAATACACTGATTGTGGTGGAGCATGATGAGGATACGATGCTAGCAGCTGATTATCTGATTGACGTTGGACCAGGTGCAGGTGTACATGGTGGCCAAATTGTTGCAGCTGGTACACCACAGGAAGTCATGGAAAATAATAAATCTTTAACAGGACAATATTTAAGCGGGAAAAAATTTATCCCATTGCCAGTTGAAAGACGTCAACCAAATGGTCGTAAGCTTTCGATTAAGGGTGCCAAGGAAAATAATTTACGCAATGTCAAAGTCGATGTTCCACTTGGCTTATTTGTCGCAGTGACAGGTGTATCTGGTTCAGGGAAATCCACGCTGATTAATGAAATTTTATATAAATCATTGGCACAGAAGCTGAATCGTTCCAAGGTTAAACCGGGAGAACATAAAGAGGTAACAGGGATGGATGAGCTTGAAAAAGTCATCGATATTGACCAATCTCCAATTGGCCGTACCCCACGCTCGAATCCAGCTACTTATACGGGAGTCTTTGATGATATACGCGATGTTTTTGCTACCACGAATGAAGCAAAGGTGCGTGGCTATAAAAAAGGTCGCTTTAGCTTTAATGTCAAGGGTGGCCGCTGTGAAGCATGCCGTGGAGATGGAATTATTAAAATAGAAATGCATTTCCTTCCTGATGTGTATGTTCCTTGTGAAGTATGTCACGGCAAACGCTATAATCGGGAAACACTTGAAGTGAAATATAAAGACAAAAGTATTGCAGATATTTTAGATATGACGATTGAAAATGCAGTAGTATTCTTCGAAAATATTCCAAAGATTCAACGTAAGCTTCAAACTATTGTTGATGTTGGATTAGGTTATATGAAATTAGGACAACCTGCCACAACCTTGTCTGGAGGAGAGGCGCAGCGTGTAAAATTAGCATCTGAATTACATCGACGTTCAACAGGTAAATCATTCTATATTCTAGATGAACCGACGACAGGCTTACATGCAGACGATATTGCACGTTTACTTGTAGTGCTACAACGTCTTGTTGAAAATGGTGACTCCGTATTAGTTATTGAACATAATCTAGATGTTATCAAAACGGCTGATTATCTTATCGATTTAGGTCCAGAGGGTGGAGACAAAGGGGGTACGATTATTGCAACAGGTACACCTGAAGAAGTGGCAGAAGTGCCAGGTTCTTACACAGGAAAATATTTAAAACCAATTTTAGAACGTGACCGCCTTAGAATGGAAGCAGTATTAGCACAAGCTTCTAAATCCTAATCCCGGCCTTCAATCGGAATACGAAAAGCGCAACTCAATCCATAGAATTAAAGAAGAATGGGAGCACATCTTTCAAGCTGACAAGAAGGAAAGCCTTCGTTGTAATAAAAAATCCATTTTATTTCAATTTTGCAGTGAAACTTTTCAAAAAAAGAATCGTATAAATAGTATAACGAACTGAGGGAGGCTATTTAGTTATGCAAAATGAACGTCAACGAATTTTAGAACTTGTAGAAAAAGGTACGATTTCGGCACAAGAGGCGATTACATTATTAGAAGCATTAGAGCAAACCGGCAAATCTACTCAAAATGTTATGGATGATGTGTCTAAAGAGTCACAGTCATTTTCTTCTGACAAAGAGTCATTATTTGAAGAAAAGTCTAAAGATGGCGACAAGAAAAAAGAAGATTTTATGAAACATTTCCAAGATGAGATGCAAGATTTTCGTAAGGATTTAACACAGATTGGTTCTCTCTTTATGGATATGATGAATACAGCTGTCAAAAAGGTGAAGGAATTTGATGTAGCTTCTCCGTTTGGCGATAAATTTGAGTTTACGCATACAGAAGAAGTGGCTGCTGCCAATGTAGAAAGCATTATTGCTGAGTTACCGAATGGTAACTTTTCATTGGAATCCAGTGAGGGAGATACGATTCAAGTTATTTGCAAGGTGAAGGCACCGCTTATGAATGATAGTGAAGAAGAAACACGCAATCACTTTTTAGAGCAATTTGTTGTGAAAGAGGATGAGCATTCACTTCGAATTTTGAGCCAATTAAAGCTTGTTCAAGTCAATGCAAAGGTACTAGTTCCAAAGGATAAACTTGAAAAATTATCTGTCCGACTGATGAATGGTAGTGTTTCATTACAGGATACAGATGTTGAAGAATTAAAGGTGAAAACATTAAACGGTGCTATTAAAGGGACTAAGTTCAGTTTTGGGAAAGCGGAAGTAGATTCCTCTAATGGCTCCATTGAATTAACAAAGGTTCGCGGGAAAGATTTAGAAGCTGAAACATTAAATGGACGTGTTTATTTAGATGGTGCGTTGGACGAAGTAGAAGCTAAATCTGTTAATGGACATGTTGTGGTGACGACATGCTCAACAAATTCATCCAAAATAAAAGCTCAAACGGTTGCGGGAGCGGTTGAATTATACGTGCCTCGAACTATTTCATTAAGTGGTAAAGTGGTGACGAATTTTGGGAAAGTAGACGTCGGTATACATGATGTTTCCAAAATGGAGTCGCAGGATCAATTCCTCTCTAAAGTTGTTCGTTTTGATAAAGAAGTTGAACATGCAAATCGCTTATTTATCGAAGGAGAATCAAAAACAGGTGCTGTTTTAATTCGCTACACAACAACAGACGAGCAGCAAGTTTAATACAAAGCATTCAGGCTGATTGCCTGGATGCTTTTTTCTTTTGAAACAACAATCGACAATAGATGTCGTCGATTGCTGTTTTTATTTTATGTCAAATTTTTAAGGATTATGGCAAGGAAAGAACGAAATAGAAGGAACTGCCACGGATTGAAATGAAACTGTAATAAAAAAACAGAAATAGAGTGCTATAATAGTAAATGAAATACCTCTTACATAGTGAGAGTTTTAGGTGGTTTAATCATGATAGAAATGAAAAATGTAACGAAGAAGTACCCCAATGGCGTTGTTGCGACAAATGGTATTTCTGTAAACATAAAGCAGGGTGAATTTGTGTATGTAGTAGGCCCAAGTGGTGCAGGTAAATCTACATTTATCAAATTGATGTACCGTGAAGAAAAAGCAACGTCAGGGCAGATTATTGTAAATGGTATCGATTTAGCAACGTTAAAGAATAAGAAAGTCCCATATTTGCGTCGTCAACTTGGAGTTGTTTTCCAAGATTTTAAATTATTACCTCGTTTGAATGTCTATGAGAACGTAGCGTTTGCGCTAGAAGTAATCGAGGAACAACCTGATGAGATTAGACGTCGCGTTATGGAAGTTTTAGAGCTTGTTGGATTAAAGCATAAAGCTAGAATGTTTCCGAATGAGCTCTCAGGAGGAGAGCAACAACGAGTGTCCATTGCACGCTCTATCGTCAATGTACCAAAAGTTGTGATTGCGGATGAACCTACGGGGAACCTTGATCCTGAAACTTCATGGGAGATTATGAATTTATTTGAAGAAATTAATGCGCGGGGGACAACCATTGTAATGGCGACCCATAACCGTGAGATTGTGAATACGATTCGACGTCGAGTTATCGCTATTGAGGGCGGGTTAATTGTCCGTGATGAACACGGAGGTGAATACGGCTATGAAATTTAGTACTGTAAAGCGTCACTTCCGTGAAAGTATTAAGTCTCTTGGACGAAATAGCTGGATGACGATTGCGTCTGTCAGTGCAGTCACAGTTACACTTATCCTAGTTGGTGTTTTTGCGCTTATTATGATGAATTTAAATAAAGTGGCATCGGATTTAGAAAACGACGTTGAGATTAAAGTCTTAATTGATGAAACAGCAGATGAGGCGGCAGAAAAAGCGCTCATTGAGAAAGTTAAAAAATTGCCCGGTGTCTCAGAAATGAACTACTCAACTAAGGAAGATGAGTTAACCAAATTAGTTAAAGATTTTGGTGACGATTTTAAGCTATTTGAGCAAAGTAACCCATTACGTAATGTAATTTATGTAAAAGCAACAGAGCCTCAGCAAACGGCAAAAGTGGCGAAGGCGATTGATAAATATGAGTATACATATGACGTTATGTATGGTGAAGGCAAAGTAGAAAAACTATTTAACTTCTTAAATATGAGTCGTAATGTAGGAATCGTGCTTATTTTAGGGTTATTATTCACAGCGATTTTCTTAATTTCAAATACTATTCGAATTACGATTATTGCTCGACGAGATGAAATTGAAATTATGAAACTAGTAGGTGCCACGAACTCATTCGTGCGTATCCCGTTCCTATTGGAAGGTATGTGGCTCGGAATTTTAGGTTCTATTATTCCGATTGCGGTTGTCACAACCCTTTACCACAATATATATAAAATTATTGCACCTCGTTTACAAGGTGAGCTCATTCAAGTATTAGATTTTTCTCCACTCGTGTATCAGGTGAGCGGTCTTCTGTTACTTATTGGTGTGTTGATCGGTATTTGGGGAAGCTTCATGTCAGTGCGTAAGTTTTTAAAAATTTAGTTTACACTCACAGCGGATATTTGTGTGTGGGAAAAATAGTCGAAGGGGAGTTCAATCGGTGAAAAGTAAGGCGAAAAACACATTGAAAACACTTGCAGTAGCATCTGCTCTAATTCTTTTTATCCAAACTCCATCAGCGTTTGCAACAAGTTTATCGGATTTAAAAGAAGAGAAAAAGCAAATTGAAACAAAGAAAAATGAATTAAATTCATCCATTTCAAACAAATCAAATGCCATTACAGCGAATCAAGAAAAACAACAAAAAATCATAGATCAAATTCAAGCATTAAACGCTGAAATCGACAAAACAAATAGTGATATAAAAAAAGTACAAGCCGAAATTCAAGCAACGAATGAAGAAATAAAAAAACTAGAAGAGTCTATTAAAGAACTATTGCATAAAATTGAAGAGCGCGATGTTTTATTACAAGAGCGGGCTCGAGCAATTCAAGCAGGAGGCTCTGTTAGCTATTTAGACGTATTATTAGGTTCTAATAGTTTTGTAGACTTTATTGATCGATTCTCTGCGGTCAATGCCTTAATGGAAGCGGATCGTCAAATTATTCAAGATCAAAAAGATGATAAGCAAAAATTAGAAGAACAAAAGCAAATTGTAGAAGAAAAACGTAAAAAGTTGGAAGGTCAACGAGCGGAGCTTGAACGATTAAAGGCTTCCTTAAATAGCCAAAAGACTGAGAAAAATAAATTAGTTGACCAATTAGAAAAAGAGCAAGAAAAGCTAAAATCAGAAAAAGTATTACTTGAAAAAGAATATTCAGAGGCTTTGGAAGTAAGCCAAGAATTACAGGATCAAATTATTTCTGAGCAAAAACGTTTAGCTGAAATTGCTCGTCAGCAAGAAGCAAAACGTAAAGCAGCCGCAGCTGCAGCGGCTGCAGCAGCTGCCAACAATGGCGGTGGCGGCTCATCAGGTGGTACAGTTAATGCCCCACAATCGAACGGCACATGGATAAAACCAACGAATGGTCGTTTAACATCACCTTATGGATGGCGGAACCTTGGAGCAGGCCCTGAATTCCATTATGGTGTGGATCTCGCCAATTCAACAGGGACACCAATTTGGGCAGCAGCGGATGGAGTAGTTGCTTACGCTGCACCACTAAGTTCCTATGGAAATGTTGTCATTCTGACGCATTCGGTGGATGGGCAAATTTATACAACTGTCTATGCACATTTAAATTCATTTAATGTGAGTGTAGGACAAGAAGTAACGCAAGGTCAGCAAATTGCTGCAATGGGTAGCACTGGTCGTTCTACTGGTCCACACTTACACTTCGAAGTGCACATTGGACCTTGGAGAGGACAAGCAGTTGGTAGTGTAAACCCGCTAAAATATATTCCATTGTAAACTATCAGCTATACATTAGAGCAATCTAGTGTGTAGCTTTTTTTTGTCCTTCAGCATTATGAAGGACCTAAATATGTTTAGTGCTCCAACGAAAAAATTGAATTACTAGCTAACCATAACTATTTGGGTAAACAGCAATATTGTTAGGACGTGGAACTAGCGAAGCTCCTCCCTTTTCCTATGATCAGATTCTATTTAATGTTATGATGAATATATACGTAGTGGGGTATATTTCTTAAGATTTTCTGAACACAGTGTGAAATTGGCTTATGTTGAAAAGTTCTATGCTATGCTGTATGTATCTTTCGGAGGTGGATTAGAGAGTGATCAATACAAATTGGTACTCCATCCGAGCACTAACTTTACCAGCAACTGCAATTGCTCTACTTATTACATTTTTCATAGTTTGGCTTATTCTGCGCTTACAATTTTCAAAAAAGTGGTCTGAGGCATATAGTGATGCAGCCTTTACATTTATACTTGTGTGGAAGTTTAGCTTGCTTGTCACTGACTTTAAATCAGTGGTGGCGCAGCCTATCTCATTACTTTATTTCAATGGAGGTACAGTTGGTGTTTTTCTTGGCGTCATCGCTGCATCTTTGCAAGTATGGCGGAAGCGACATAATCTCTCGTTACAAGGCCATCATATAATGGCGTATAGCTGGGCGATCATCTTAACTCAATCCATTTATCAATGGCTTGTAGTGCTGTTCAACGACAACTCTACAACGAGTGAAGTTACTACATTAATGGTACTAAGTGTATTGACTGTCTTCATACTATGGAAAATGCAGGGAGGAGTAAAACGAGGCTTAATACTGTATACAGCTGGTCTAATCATTGTTGCCTTCTTCCAGCCACTTGGTATAGGGCAAACGGCTGTAGGTATGAGTTTATTATTGCTTTGTCTTGGTATAGTTTTAGAACAAGAAGAACGAATCAAAGTGGGAGGGTAAGAATGAAAAAAAATATTGGACTACTGATTGTCGTGCTTTTAGTAGTTGCGATGATTGGTACATATGTTAGACAGCAAATTAATGAAGACAGAGCGATTGAAAAATCTGCTCTTGGCAAGGATATAGGGGAGCGAGAAATTGGTTTAGGAAATGGAGATACACCGCCAGATTTTACATTAACAAGCTTAGATGGGGAAGATATCACATTAAGTGATCTTCGTGGAAAGAAGGTTGTATTAAATTTCTGGGCGACATGGTGTCCACCATGTAAGGCAGAAATGCCCCATATGCAAAGTTTCTATGATAAATATGGCAAAGAAAAAAATGTAGAAATCGTAGCTGTCAATTTAACATCAGCTGAGCGTGATGTGACAGCGGATGCGAAAGTGGATACGGTGATGACTTTTAGAGATAGCTTTGAGCTAACATTCCCAATTTTGTTGGATCCTGAAAATTCAGCAGGCTCAGACTACCAAATTATCACCATTCCGACAACTTATTTTATTGATTCAAACGGCTATATTCAACGTGCCATTAAAGGACCCATGGACGTGGATATGTTAAAAGAATATGTAGATGCATTAGATTAATTCATAAAAAATCTGTTCAGTTTCTATCGTAGAAACGAGCAGATTTTTTTATTTTACGGTGACACCGTGATGAGGAATCTCATCATGCATAGTAGTTTTTTTACATTTCCACAGAGTAATGCCGATTGCTCACAAAGTGATAGAAAGTATCTCCTCAAATCATAATTTTGAAAACTAATCTTGTATGTTTGAAAAAATAGTGTCATACAGTAAAAGAGACGGAGGAGGGAAGATTTGCGCAAATTAACGGCCGGTGTCGGTGTCCTACTTAGTAGTTTAGTGGTAGGCAGTGGTATTTACTTTGATTGGTTTAATATTGGTGATAAAAAGGAGCCTGTTACGGAGGTTGACACAATTGGTGAGGCCATAACCCTCATTGAAGAAAAATCAGTATACAGTACAAAAAAGGATGCTTTGGTGGAAGGAGCCCTTCGTGGTATGGCAGATGCCATTAAGGACCCTTACAGCACTTATTATTCCAAGGAAGAGGCTGAGCAACATCGACAAATGCTAGCTGAAGAAAGAGTAGGTATTGGGATTGAACTCTCAGAAAATAAAGGGAAATTTATCGTAGTTTCCCCTGTTCGTTCATCACCAGCAGAGAAGGCTGGAATGCGTTCACTCGATGAAATTGTACAAGTTGATGGTGTTCGTGTAGATGGTAAAACGATGAGCGAATTGATGCATTTAATTCAAGGGGAGAAGGGGACGAAGGTTACCATTGTTGTTTACCGTCCAAGTGAGGATAAGCATATTAAGATGACAATGGAGCGGGCTGCGATCTCTAACAAGACTGTCTCAAGTGAAGTTGTAAAAGTAGAGGATACAGCAATTGGCTATGTTTCGATTTCACTGTTTGGTGAGAAGACGGCAAATGAATGGGTTGCTGAAACAAGTAAATTACTTCGGAAAGATGTTGAAGGAATTGTTATTGATGTTCGTGATAATCCAGGGGGGTATTTACATAGCGTCGCAGCGCTACTAAGCACAGTATTAGATAGTGGCAAGGTATTTGCATATATGCAAAATGCTGAAGGTGCTATGGAACCATTAAAAACACAAACAAAAGGTATCGATGAAAAATATTTAGAAAAAATGAACAAAATTCCGATTGTTGTTTTACAAAATCAAGGAAGTGCTTCTGCAAGTGAAGTATTGAGCGGAGCCTTAAAAAGCTGGGGGCGTGCTTCTCTTGTTGGGGTGAAGAGCTTTGGGAAAGGAACTGTACAGGAATCATGGGAGCTTTCGAATGGCGGAGAGCTTAAATTATCCACGAATAAATGGCTAACACCAAAACGTGAATGGATTCATGGGCAAGGCATTGAGGCAAGCTTAGTAATCGAGCAAAATGAATTATTCGCTTTTCAACTACATCCTCTGACAGGGAAGTTTAAAGTGGGCGATATGAGCGAGGAAATTTCTTATTCTCAAAATGCCTTGCAGAAACTTGGCTATCAGATTGATCGCTTAGATGGTTATATGGATGATACAACGGCTGAAGCGGTTAACCTTTATCGAAAACAGAAAAAATTAAAACTAGCAGAAGATGAATTTTATATGGATACGACCTTCTTTAATAGCTTGAATGAAACATTAAAAAATTATAAAGTAGACCGTCAAAACGACCAACAATTCCAAATGGCAACTAGTTTTTTACTACACGCAATCGAACAATAAACTCACTAGTAGAACAAAAATACCATAATACAGAGCTTTCTATGAGTTTGTACTACGCAAGAGTGTAGTCGTTTGATACAATAAATTCATAGTATTCAAGATAGAAACGGCGGGTGTTCGTATGGTTAGTGATATATTATTAGAAATTGTAACAGCGATTGGCCGCTTTTTACTCAACCCATTACTGTATGTAGCCATCATATTTGCTATTTTATTAGGTTATCGTCGCGTAAAGCAGGAGCGTAAATATTTTAATAGACGGATTATTTGGGGCTGGACAGAGTTAGTCGGACAATGGAAAGATGGATGGCTTTATGCATTGCTTATTTCGCTAATTAGTGTGGCGGCAGGGCTTACCGTTCCAAAAGTTTTTTTAATCCTTGTAATAGCAGTCTCGGTAGTAGGGCTCGTATTGTATTTCCTAAATGCTTTGTCACCTATTTTAACAATGGGTATAGCAACGCTAGCAATATGGGCTATGTCTTACTACAACTGGTCCTTTACTTGGTGGAACATTTCCCTAGCAGGTGTCGATTTAGAGAATGGGGCTATCGTTACCATTTCTATTCTTGTAGGTCTTTGTGTTATTGCTGAAGGTCTTTTAATTCGACGTGCAGCAATGAAGGTCACAACACCTTGCGTGGAAAAAACAAAACGAGGTATGCAGGCGATTGTCTATCGTTCAAGAAATGTTTGGGTACTGCCTATTTTCTTTGTTATGCCTGGTGATGCGATTTCTGCTGTATTCCCGTACTGGCCACAGTTTACGATAGGGGATACTAGCTTTGCACTGGTCCTTTTCCCACTCGTAATTGGCTTTTCGAAGCTGATAAGAAGGGATTTACCTGCCCTAGTATTTCCTAAAATTGGGCGTTCTGTAGTTATACTTGGACAGCTTATTTTAATAGGGGGGCTGGCTGCATATCTTGAACCAATGATCGGTTATATGACGCTTGGGTTGGGAGCAATTATCCGTATCATCATCTCCATCTATTATGCTCAGCAGGATAAAACAGATCATTATGCGGTAGCACCTAGCACAAAGGGTGCAATTATTGCAGCAGTGTTTCCTGATTCGCCAGCTGAGAAAATGGGCTTACTTGCAGGGGAATGTATTCGGAAAGTAAATGGTGTTTCTATTTTTACAGAAAGTGAATTATACGAGGCATTACAATTGAATGCCGCTCATTGTCGTCTCGAAGTGCTAGATCGAAACAATGAAATTCGTTTAACGCAGCATGTCATTTATAGTAATGATCATTACCGAATTGGATTACTACTTGCTGAGCCGAGGGATATATAATGGACGTTTTTGGGAAAATGATGTTGGCGCTCTTCATACCTGCTTTATTGGTGCTATTGTTCACAAGAATTACGTATAATCGCTATGTTGCTCTATTATTGGCTATTGCGCTTATCGCTGCCTCAGTATATGCAGGATATACATCCCCACCAATTATTTTCGTTATAGATGCATTTTCATTAACGGTGGGCTTTTGGTTAGCAAGTAAAATGAAGAAATAAACAAGGTCAGTCCTCGTGGGGACTGACCTTTTTACATGAAAAATCGCACAGCTGCCATTATGATAACACCTGCAACGACAGTAATAGATAAACTTTTTGTAATGAGCGCAATAATTAGCGTTGGCACGAATGTAATAAAGACTGGCCAATCAAGAGTCACAACTTTGCCACTTTCGGTATCGATTAAATTTTCGATGACAAGAGCACTTAAAATACAAACAGGAATAAAACTAAGCCACTTTAGCACTACATCCGGGAGTGTGACACTGCGTACAAAAATAAACGGAATGACACGTGGTAGCCATGTGACAAGCGCACAGCCAATAATCAGCCATACCATATAAGCGGTTGTTGTCATTTGTCAGTCACCACCCCAATAGTTGCTACGATCACCGTTGCTAGCAAAACAGCCACATGTGAAGGTACTATATAAGAAAGACCATACATAATAACAGCCATATAGCCGATTAACTTAATATAATGCATGATTTTACTTTTGCCGACACTACTCAATTGTAAAACTAAAAGAGCGACAAACATAGCGACTAAGGCGAAATCTAGTCCCCATTGTTCAGGATTTGCCACCCATTGCCCTAAGAAGGCACCCGTGACACAAGATAAAATCCAAAAAATATACGCTGTTAAGTTAAGCCCATCCATCCATTTACCGTATAATTTACCGGTTTGCATTTGCTTGGTCACAGCCACCCCAAAGGTTTCATCTGTTAATAAAGTACCGAAGCCTACATTTCTAAGCATGGAATAATGCGTAAAATGAGGGGCTAATGTTAAACTCATTAATAAATGGCGTAAATTGACGACAAAAATGGTTACAATGATAGCAGAAGCAGGACTACTTGTTAAAAGTAGTGCACAAAAAATAAATTGTGCAGAGCCTGCGTAAATCAATATGGTTAAAAGGGCGATTTCCAGTACTGATAGTCCTGAAGCGGAACCTACAACACCGAATGCAAGTCCTATACTAATATAACCGAGTAAGGTAGGTACACAATCCTTCACGCCCTGTATAAAGCTATCGTTGGGAGAGTTTGTTGCCGGATCATGATGAAGCTCTGTTGTACTTGTCATAAATAGGTCATCCTTTCTTAAAAATTTCCATGTATACTGTTGATGGAATAGTTTGATAGTTCTTGATGTTTATTAAAGTATACATATGTCTGATAAAATAAACAATGGAAAATTGGTGATTAAAAATGGAACAAATGAGCAGAAATTTAGCCTTTCAATTAAAGAAAATTAGACAACAACGTCATTTAAGCTTAGATGATGTTGCCAAAGCAACGGGCGTTAGTAAAGCGCAACTCGCTCAAATAGAAAAGGGAGAAGCGAATCCTACTGTATCAACCATTTGGAAAATAGCTGCTGGAATGCGTATTTCATTTTCTTCTTTATTACAGCCGCCAACAGCTCATTTCATGCGTTACAGCGGTAAGGATGTCCCACATGTTGATGAGGATGAGGGACGCTATCGTGTCTATTCGATTATTCCGTATAATCCTGAACGAGGTTGGGAATTCTACAAGGTTGAAATGGAGCCTGGATCCATTAGTAGGAGTGAAGCCCACACAGAAGGGGTAGAGGAAACTGTCATGATTATCAAAGGACAAGCTGCTATTTCTGCTGGAGATATGCATGAATTACTGGATGAAGGGGATACACTAGTATTCTCGGGGCATCAACCCCATGAATATCGAAATACATCTGAAGGGTTAACAATTTTTCATTTAATTTTACAGTATAAATAGAGGTGTCGATAGTGAAAGAATGGTTTACAGTAGAAAATATTGAACTTGTTGCGGCGCAGTATCGAACACTTGGCCCCGTCATTGGTTTACTGCTACCTTTTCTAGAAGCGTTTTTACCATTCCTACCATTAGTGGTGTTCGTTGTAGCTAATGCAAGTGCATTTGGTTTATGGCTTGGATTTTTATTATCTTGGTTGGGTTCTGCGGCTGGATCATACGTGGTATTTTTGCTTGTTCGACATTTTGGTAAACATCCAAGGTTGCGATTTATAACTGGCAGTAAAAAAGTACAGAAACTTATTAGATGGGTGGATATGAATGGCATAAGCCCTCTTTTTGTCCTCCTATGTTTCCCTTTTACCCCTTCTGTCATTGTGAACATTGTGGCGGGTTTATCCCATATTCATAAAAAATTTTACTTAGTCGTTTTACTAGCAGGAAAATTCGTGATGATTTTAGGTATGAGTGTATTGGGATATGATTTAAAATCGTTACTAACAAGCCCTGTGAAATTAATAATTGCGGCAGTTGCGATTGTTATTTTATGGTTTATTGGTAAACTAATTGAGAAGCGTTTGAATGCTCGTGTAGAAAGAGATTTAAAACAAGCGCGAAATTTGACGAAAAAACAGGATCACCATGCAAGATAAAATAGTTGTAGCCTCTTTGATTTGTTGAAGAGGCTGTTTTTTTGTGAAATGAATCATTGGTTTTTATTGTCTATCGAAGGTTGATAGATAGTATTTGCTAGTTATTTTCGATAGAATTTAAGCTAGAGGATCACTGATGTTTATAGCGTCACTCTGACAATGGAATCAGGTTAAGTGATAGAAACGATAAAAAATAATCTATATATAAATGTTAGTGAATGGATGCTAACGTGCAATCAAAATAGTTAGACAGTAATTTATAGAGGAGGGGAAACGAAATGACATTGCGAATTGTTTCGGGACGCTCGGGAACAGGGAAATCCGTATTTATTCATCAAGAAATTGTTGAACAGCTAAAGACTGATCCACTCGGTCAACCTATTTTTGTCATTGTTCCTGACCAGATGTCTTATTCTACGGAATATGAGCTAACGAATAAGCATGGTTTGCAGGGCTTGATTCGTGCGCAAGTGATGACGTTTAAGCGTTTAGCATGGCTCGTTTTACAGGAGACAGGTGGTATTGCTCGTAAAGAAGTGAATGGCTATGGTTATCGAATGCTGATTCGTAAACTTTTGGAGGAACAAAAAAGTGAGTTCTCCTTATTTAGACAAGCTGCTGGAAAACGTGGTTTTACGGAGGAAATTGAAACACTTTTAAAAGAATTTAGTCGATATAGTGTCAATAGCTCTGTTTTAGCTGAAGTAACAGAATCCTTAAAGGCGATTGACGCGCCAAATACCTTACAAGCCAAAACGAATGATTTACATGTTGTTTTGCAGGCATTAGAAGAACGACTTGGTACGACATATGTCGATAGTGAGGGCTATTATCCGATATTAACGGAGCAATTGAAGTATGCTGAAACAATGAAGCAAGCAACTATTTATATTGATGGATTCACAGCCTTCACAGTGCGAGAGTTAGAGCTGGTACGAGAATTGCTTAAGGTAACTAAACAGGTAACCGTCGTTCTCCCGTTTGATCATATAGACGAAGCTTTTGATGAACAGGCTCTTTTTCATGAAGCGGCGTTAACGAATCAACGACTACATGATATTGCAAATGAAGAGGGCATAGACGTCGAGGCACCTTTACATTTTTATTATACTCAAAGATTTCAATCTGAAGATTTACAACATGTGGAAGCGAATTTTGGTAATATGGTGCCACAAACGAAAAAAACTTCTGGAGATGTAATGGTGTTTGAAGCATCGAATCGTCGAGCGGAGGTTCACGCGATTGCCCGGGAAATAACAAAGTTAACAAGAGAAGATGGCTATCGTTATCAAGACATTGTCCTTTTATATCGACAAGCAGAACTTTATGACCCATTGATTACAAGTATTTTTCAACAATATGAAATTCCTATTTTTACAAATACTAAAAAAACAATGCTCCATCATCCTCTGATTGAGCTTAGTCGTTCGGCATTAGAAATCATGACGTCTAATTGGAAGTATGAACCCGTATTTCGAAGTGTAAAAACAGATTTGTTTTTCCCCTTACAAGCAGAGCTAACTATTTGGCGTGAGCGAGCTGATCGATTGGAAAACTATTGCTTAGCGCAAGGAATCTATGGTGAACGTTGGTTTGAAGAGGCTCGGTGGTTTTATAAAAAGTATCGTGGGCTTGAGTTCCATTCACGTGTACAAACAGATGAGGAACGTGCAATGCAAGCAGAAATTGAGGCAATTCGTGACGAAATTCGTCAGCCTTTAAAGGAGTTTCAAGACAAACTGAGTATGGCGCCAACGGGTAAGGATGTTGCCACTGCTTTATTTGAGCTAGTAGAGTCATTACAAGTATATGAGAAGCTTCAAGCTATGAAGGATCGTGAGCTTGAGCGAGGGGATGCACTCGCAGCGAGTGAACATGAGCAAGCGTGGAATGAATGGATCAATGTATTGGATCAATTTGTCTATATGTTTGGCGAGCAGGAGATGTCAGTGGAGGAAGCGGCTAAAATTCTTGATGAAGGCTTTGATACATTAGAATTTTCTCGCATTCCACCAACATTAGATGAGGTTATGGTAGCGACGGTTGATTTAGCTCGTTTATCCAATATTAAAGTGGCCTTCGTTTTAGGAATGAATGATGGTGTATATCCAACTCGAATGGAATATGAAGGTTTATTGTCAGATACGGAGCGTGAATGGTTTAGTCAAATTGGTTATGAGCTTGCACCAACCTCCTCTAACCGTTTATTACAGGAAAATTACTTATTTTATCGTGCTGCCACAACACCGTCAGATAAGCTTTATTTGACGTATCCTACAGCAGATGAAGAAGGAAAGGCACTGTTATCGTCTCTTTATATAAAAAAATTCATCGGAAATGATCAAACAGCTGGTCTGTTAAGTGGGATTCAGGCGGAGCGGGTTGTAATGGATCCAATAGAATTATTAGATGGAAATGCTTTACCGTATTTACGCCATCCACGAACTGCATTAGCCCATTTAATGGTGCAACTACGTCAGGCAGAGCATAGCCGTGAACTGGCACCTGAATGGCTGGCGCTACAAAAATTTTATCAGCAGGACCCTTACTGGGCACTTATCTTTGATCGAGTACATTATCCGATTACTCATAAAAATGAAGCACAGCCATTGGAAACCTATATAACTCAAGAGCTATATGGGAAAAAACTTACATCTAGTGTATCTCGAATAGAGAAATATTTTAGATGTCCATTTTCTCATTTCACAACGTATGGTCTACGTTTAGAGGAACGTGCGGAGTACCGATTAGAAACCTTTGCAATGGGTGATCTATTCCATGAGGCATTAAAGTGGATAACAGAGGAAACTCACCGACTGCAGCTATCTTGGATTCGTTTAACAAAACAGCAAATTAAACAGTTGGCACGTCAAGCAGTAGAGCAAATTGTTCCTGTCTTCTCCCATCAAATTTTATTATCTAGTGCGCGTTATCGCTATATTCAGCGGAAGCTTATTCGAATTGTGGAGCGCACGATGATGGCATTGACACAACATGCGAATGTGTCTCACTTTAAGCCAATTGCGATAGAGGCATCATTTGGCCCAGGACAACATGAACAGCTTCCACCTCTTGAGATTGATTTAACTAGTGGTAAAAAAATGTTTATGCGAGGTCGTATTGATCGTATCGATAGTGCCTCGATAGATGACCGTTCTTATTTACGGATTGTTGATTATAAATCATCAGCTCGAGATTTAGATTTAAATGAGGTTTATTATGGATTGTCTTTACAGGTACTTACTTATTTAGATGTGGCAATGGAAAATAGCTCCTATTGGCTTCCAGGGGAAACGGAGCCAGCTGGGGTACTGTATGTTCATGTCCATAATCCTATGTTAAAACTAGATAAGGATATGACGGATAGTAAAATAGAAGAGGACCGGTTAAAGCAATATAAAATGAAGGGTCTGCTGTCTGAGAATGCTGAGTCCATTTTATCGATGGACGAGCAGTTAGAGGAAAGTAGTGGACACTCAAAAATTATCCCTGTTTATATGAAAAAAGATGGAACACCTTCTGAATCGCAATCACGCATTGTGCCTGTAAATGATATGAAAAGACTCCAGCATTTCGTACGTCGTAAGCATCAGGAGGCAGGGAACGGGATTTTGTCTGGTGATACTGCCATCAGCCCGTATAAATTAAAATCCAAAACGGCCTGTGACTATTGTCAATTTGCCGCGGTTTGCCAATTTGATCCATCCGATGGTAAACAAAACTATCGTCAGTTGATGCAAGCGAAACCAAATGAAATTGTTGATAAAATTCGGAAGGAGATAGAGTAGCATGGTCCAAACAATTCCTATAAAGCCAGCGAATGTCTCTTGGACAGACGATCAGTGGAAGGCCATTTACGCTAGTGGGCAAGATACACTTGTGTCGGCTGCGGCGGGGTCCGGGAAAACAGCGGTACTGATTAATCGTATGATTGAAAAAGTTATTGCTACTGACAATCCCATTAATGTAGATGAGCTACTGGTGGTGACCTTTACGAATGCTTCAGCAGCTGAAATGCGCCATCGAATGTCAGAAGCTCTAGAAAAGGCTATAGTAGAAAATCCAACTTCCAATCATTTAAGAAGACAACTGAGTCTTATTAATAAGGCGCAAATATCAACATTGCATTCTTTTTGTTTAGCGATTGTTAAACAATATGCTTATATGCTCGACATCGATCCTGGATTTCGTATTGCTAATGAAGCAGAGGTAGCTTTATTAAGAGATGATATAGTGGCGGATGTTCTAGAAGGAGCCTATGATTCTGAAGAAGAGACACAGGTACAAGCTATTTATCGACTTGTGGATAGCTTTACGTCGGATCGAGATGATCAAGCGATTGAAACGCTGATTAGTAAGCTTTACGATACTTCTCGTGTACACGCAGAGCCTCAAAGATGGCTAAGGAGTTTACCAAAAGCTTATGAATTAGCAGAGGAAGTGACGATTGATGATTTAGAGCTATCTCACTATGTTAAATTGACTGTTCGACATAGTTTGGAGGAAGCCTTCGTCCTAATTTCAGAAATGCGAGCAATCACCCTCCAACCCGATGGACCTGCCCCCTATGCTGAAACGGCAGAAATTGATTTTGCTATGATTCAGGAAGGGATTCGAATAAGTCAGGAAGGTACATGGCAGGAACTCTTTGATTATTTTGCGACCGTTAAATGGTCTACATTAAAACGAGTATCCAAGGATGCTTTAGTAGACGTGGAGCTACAGGAGCTTGCAAAGAAAAAGCGAGAAGCAGCGAAAAAAATTATGAATAAAATGAAAGAAACCTATTTTATTCGCACCCCCGCACGATTGCTAGAAGAAATACGCTTAATGGCGCCAATTATTGGCACATTAGTGGAATTGACGACGATTTTTAGTGAGCAATTCCGACTTGCCAAATTAGAGCGGGGTATTATTGATTTTTCAGATTTAGAACATTATGCACTGCAAATTTTAACAGTCGAGATCGATGGAGAGCTACAGCCATCTCCCGTAGCACTTGATTTGAAAAAACGTTTTAAAGAAGTACTTGTGGATGAATACCAGGATACAAATATGCTACAGGAAACGATCTTACAACTTGTCAAGTCAGGGGAAGAACAGGATGGTAATCTGTTTATGGTGGGAGACGTCAAACAAAGTATTTATCGTTTCCGCTTAGCTGAACCTAAGCTCTTTATGAGGAAGTATAGTGAGTTCTTGGAAACGCCTGAGGTAACGGGCATGCGTATTGATTTAAATGCTAACTTTCGTAGTCGTAAAGAGGTATTGAACGCGACGAACTATATTTTTGCACAAATTATGGGTGAGCGTGTTGGCGAAATTCTTTATGATGACAATGCGTCATTAAAGCCCGCAGCGCCCTATGATGAAAAAGAAGTACCTGTTGAGCTTGTCGTAATGCACCCTCCACAGGATGAGGAAGTGGTAGACGAGCAAGAGGATAAGACGGAAGAAGCGACTGAGCTAGAGGAATTAAAAAAGTCACAATATGAAGCACGTTTTATTATTGATCGTATTCGACAAATGATGGAAGATGGAACAACTGTTTATGATACGAAATCACTGACAGAAAGGCCGTTGAAGTATAGTGATATTGTTATTTTAATGCGTTCTATGACATGGTCGACAGATTTAGTGGAGGAATTTAAGCTAGCAGGTATTCCACTCTATGCAGAGTCGTCCAAAGGCTATTTTGATGCACTGGAAGTCATGATTATGTTAAATGTCCTAAAGGTAGTAGATAACCCTTATCAGGACATCCCGTTAGCTTCCGTACTACGTGCACCGTTTGTTGGCTTAACAGAAAATGAATTAGCTAAAATTCGCTTAGCTGATTCAAAGGTACCTTTCTATGATGCGCTACGACAATTTATCCGAAGTGAAGGACAAGAGATACAGACAACTACGTTTGAAAAACTTCAACGCTTTATGCTAGCTTTTGAAAATTGGCGAGATTTAGCACGTCGTGGGTCACTATCAGATTTAATTTGGAAAATTTATTTAGATACACATTATTATGAAATGGTTGGCGCAATGCCTAACGGTAAGCAGCGTCAGGCCAATTTACGAATTTTACATGATCGTGCATTAATGTATGAGCAAACAGCCTTTCGAGGTCTTTTCCGCTTTTTACGCTTTATTGATCGGATGCGTACACGTGGGGATGATTTAGGTACGGCTAAATCAATTGGTGAAAAGGACGATGTAGTACGCCTTGTGACCATTCACTCCTCCAAAGGATTAGAATATCCTGTAGTCTTTGTGGCAGGGATGGGACGTCCGTTTAATAAAATGGATTTTCATAATCCTTATTTATTCGACCAAGATTTTGGACTAGCTGTAAAGGCCATTGACCCAGAAAATCGCATTACTTATACTTCATTACCGTTTTTGGCGCTGAAAGAGAAGAAAGAGCTGGAAATGCGTGCAGAGGAAATGCGTGTCTTATATGTTGCCATGACACGCGCGAAGGAGCGTCTAATTTTAGTGGGTTCCGTGAAAAATTGGGAGAAAACGCGAGACAACTGGCAGGATGCGCAAAATATATCAAGTGATGCCCCACTTCAAGAATATTTGCGGGCAAGAGCTAATAGCTATCTAGACTGGGTTGGTCCAGCCGTGGCAAGGCATGGTGACTTTGCCTCTCAAGCTACCACTTCATATAAGGAATTGGACAGCCCATCCCATTGGTGGATACAGCCGGTTGATACGAGACATTATTCGTATGATATACAGCCATTTGATGATGACATACAACAACTCCTTACAACACAAGAGGACGAGGCGCTTTTATCCGAAATAACGACACGCTTTCAAGCGCAGTATACGTATCAAAAGTCAACAAGAAAACGTTCTAAAACATCGGTTAGTGAAATTAAACGTATAGAAAACTTACAGCGTCAGGAGGAGCCAGAATATTATTTTGCACCTCCAGCTAAGCAGACGTCAGCTTCTATTGCACCACGACCAACATTTTTACAGGATCAACAGCTAACAGGTGCCGAAATAGGAACGGCTGTCCATACAGTGATGCAGCATATTCCACAGTTTGGCTTTGATGATATTGGAGCTGTAAAAGGCTTTGTAGCAGATTTAGTAGCAAAACAGCTACTGACAGAGGCAGAAGGAAAAGTGGTCCCTATAGCGAAAGTTTTTCATTTCTTTCATACCGAAATTGGGCAACGCTTTAAGCAAGCAAGACAGATTCGTAGAGAAATGCCATTTACTATTAGCAGAGTAGATGAAGATGGGGATACTCAAATCGTCCAAGGGATTATCGACTGTTTGTTTGAGGATGAATATGGCAACTGGGTCTTGCTAGATTATAAGACAGACCGTATTTTGCCTCATTTTGCAAAGGAGCCCGCTCTGACAAAAGAAATAATGGGGCGTTATGCTGTTCAGCTTCGTGTTTATAGTGAGGCTATTGAGTCCATTTTACAAATTAAAGTAAGCGATAAAGTGCTGTATTTATTCGATAATGAACAAACTGTACAGGCATAAGTTTTTGTTATGGAAAAGCGGAGGATGCAATTTTTTGCTTGCTCTGCTTCAACCATAGCTGCTATTTAAGAGGAGGCTATTTTGTGGAGTTCAAACCGACAATGTTGCAGGATCGACTAGCAACATTAGATATTTTACGAGGTATTAGTTTAGTAGGCATTTTGCTCGTAAATATGTATACCTTTTATTTGCCAATGCCGCATATTGATTTAGCATCTTGGTTTACAACACCATCCGATATCGTATGGCAAAAAAATTTAGATATTTATGTACAAAGTAGCTTTTACCCACTGTTTGCGATGCTATTTGGATATGGGCTTGCCATGCAGTGGCAAAAAGCACAAAGTCGTGAGCAAAATTTCTATACGCTAGGATTACGTAGACTTTCTGTATTATTTGCCTTTGGTTTCATACATGCCGTGCTAATATGGTGGGGCGATATTTTAATGATGTACGCCTTTTGTGGGATATTTTTAGTGCTTTTACTACGTTTAAGCCCTATTTGGTTAGTGGTTAGTGCAGTTATGATTAACGGTTTGATGCAAGTTTTTATGTTATTTGTCATTGGGATTATGCAATTTAATACGAAGGTGGATGACTATTTAGATATTGTATCTGTAGAGAAGGCGATTACAGCTTACGGTACAGGAAACTGGCTAGATGCTTTTATGCAACGCTTAACAGACTTATCGACACAAGCAGGTATAGGAATGTGGTTTGCGGCATTGTTTACTATTTTACCGTATATGTTAATAGGGGCAGCTGCATCAAAATGGCGACTAGTAGAGCGAGCGAAAGAATTAAAATGGCTATGGCTAGCACTTGCGATTACTGGGGTGATTATAGGTATAACGATCAAAAGTTTACCCATCATGTTTACACGGACGTATTTATTTGATTATTTAAAGGTATACATAGGTGGTCCTATCCTTTCAGTGGGTTATGCCGCGGTCATAGTGCTACTTTGCCTGTTACCAATTGTACCCAAGCTACTTAGTCCTTTTGGTAAAATCGGACGGATGTCGTTAACGATGTATATTATGCACTCCATTATCGGCACGTGTTTATTCTATCAATTTGGCTTTGGCTGGTATGGGAAGATAAGTGTAGAAACAGGCGTACTCATTGCCATTGGAATAATTGTTGTGCAAATGATCATCGCCGAAATTTGGTTAACAAAATGGAAGCAAGGTCCTTTAGAGGCTTTATGGCGTAAATTAACGTATAAGGAAAAAGTAGAAATGTGATAATATATTCCGCTTCACATGCATAATCTATGAAGATATAACAACTTATAAAATTATTGTCGCAAAAGTGAGGCAATTTCTATCATATTGTTGTATCATGTAGAAAAAAGAAGGAGCTCTTTCAATCATGAAAATTTTATCATTCAAATTAGGTGGACATGTAAGCTTTGGACCAAAAGTAAAAAAAGAAGAAGCGGTATGGGATGTACTCGCTATTCAAAATGAACTTCAAGTTCTCCCTTCTTTTTCAAGTTCTATTGTAGATGGTATTGCACTAGGCTTTGATTTCGTTGAACAGATTCGTAAATTAGTAGAAGCAGCTGAAAAATCAGATCGTGCTAATAGTTTTAAACGTGAATTTACAGAAATCGAGTGGCTTTCACCCATTCCACGTACACCCAAAAATATTATGTGTATAGGTAAAAATTATAATGAACATGCCAAAGAAATGGGTGCAGAAGCAGCACCAACGGAATTAATGGTATTTACAAAATCGCCAACGGCTATTGCGGCAGATGGACAAACACTTTCCATTCACGCGGACCTTTCATCGAAAATGGATTATGAAGGGGAGCTTGCGATTGTCATTGGAAAACGTGGTAAAAACATTCCGAAAAACTTAGCATATGATTATGTATTTGGTTATACAATTGCCAATGATATAACAGCTCGTGATTTACAAGAGAAGCATAAACAATTCTTCTTAGGTAAAAGCTTGGAGGGCACTTGTCCGCTTGGACCATATCTTGTGACAAAGGATGAAATTCCCAATCCTCAGGACTTAACAGTAGTCACAAAGGTAAACGATGAAGTGCGCCAAAATGGCTCGACGAAGGACATGATGTTCTCAGTTGAAACTTTAGTATCTATCCTATCTCAGCATGTAACACTTGAGCCAGGGGATGTTATTTTAACAGGTACACCAGCTGGAGTTGGAAAAGGCATGAACCCGCCACAATTCTTAAAGGCTGGAGATACGGTAAAAGTATCTATTCAAGGCATCGGTACTTTAGTCAACCATTTTGAATAATAATAGGGAATCCGCGTGAGTCTTTACTCCGCGGATTTTTTTAATACTTACCGTGTAAGTTGTTTTTTAGGGAGTTTCTAAGTCACAAATGGTGTAAATTATGTGAACACTATTGTAATGTTTGAAACCCTTTCCATCGCATGGTAGGATAGAGTTTGATAGAAAAATGAATGAGGTGGGACAAACATGGGTTTTTTAACTAGCCAAACGCATTTGCATATTACTACTTGGGTAGTAGCTATTGTTATCTTTTTAATCGCTGCGCTAATGGGCAAGCAATCAAAAGGCTTACATATGACATTGCGTCTATTTTATGTACTAATTATCATTACAGGTGGGGCATTATTCATTGAAGGCATGAATTACAACATGGGCATGCTTTACGGCTTTAAATTCATAGGCGGTATTCTAGTAATTGGTATGATGGAAATGGTTTTAGTACGCCAAAAGAAAAATAAACCAACTGGCATGTTTTGGATTTTATTTGCAGTATTCTTATTGATTACATTGTTCCTAGGCTTCAAGCTACCAATGGGTCAAAACTTCTTAGCATAATATTTGGTGAAAGTCGTGAAGTATTTGCTTCGCGGCTTTTATTTTATTAAAAACAGCGATCATACTGAAATGGAAGGGAACGGACACCTTTTTGCCGTAATTCCTTCCGCATTTTCGTAAAATCTTTTGAAAAGATAGCGACGTGACAGTGATATTTGGTAAAATGACGATGGATTGGTTTGAAAGAGAGGGAATAACAGTGAAATTCAAGAAGTGGATAAGTGCGACAGCTGCATCACTTTTACTAGCTACTACATTCGTAAGTACTACACCTGTAGCGCATGCGGATGAAAAAGCGACAACATCGATTGCAGAAGAGAGCATCTATGATTTACTCGTTGACCGTTTCTTTAATGGCTCGGGCACAAACGATTTTGATACAAATACGCAAGACCCTTCGAAATTTGCAGGAGGGGATTTTACAGGTTTACAAGATAAATTAAAATTTATCGATGAAATGGGCTATTCGATTGTTTCCATTGGACCTATTTATTCTACAGAGAAATATGATGGATCCATGCTAACAAGCTATTCTACGATTGAACGCCATTTTGGAACTGCAGAAGAATTCCAAAGTGTTGTAGAGGCTTATAAAGCTAAAAATATGTCTATAATGGTGGATTTTCCACTCAATGATGTAAGTCCTAAACATGAATGGGCAAAGGATGCTGCGAAAGCAGACTGGATTGCTTCTACGAATAATGGACAAGTTCAATGGGATTTAACGAATACAGATGTGCAAGAAGCACTTATTCAATCTGCAATCGATTTTGTTTCTACATATGATATTGGTGGAATTCGATTAACTCATATTTCAGATGCTGATACGGATTTTATTAATAAAATGATAGCGGCATTAAAAGAGTCAAAAGCATCTCTTTATGTCATAACAAATGAAGCGAGCGAGGCTGATTTTGATGCAACCTTCTCACCAGCGACAGCAGAAATTTATCGCAATATCTTTAAGAATGTTGATATGGACTCATCTAAATTGACAGAACCGTTTTCAGGCGAAAAGCCGACGCAAATTATGGTGGATTCTTTAGAAACACACCGTTTTACATTCGATTCTGCGAATGAAAACATGTTCCCACCTACACGTTTAAAAATGGCTATGGGTGCTTTATTTATGATGCCAGGAACTCCAGTTGTCCAATATGGTACAGAAATTGCGATGAACGGGGAAGCTAAACCTGATACACATCAACTTTATAACTTTAAAACAGATGAAGAATTAATTGACTATATTAAAAATGTTCAATCCTTACGAAATCAGTCTGCTACTTTACGTAATGGTGATTTTAACATCATTACTAATGAGAATGGTTTACTTGTCTTTACACGTACTTCGGATGAAGAGCAATGGGTAATTATGGTCAATAATACGAGCAAAACCCAGCGAGTGGACTTAACACCTGAACAACTGGGTGAAGGGAAAATGCTAAACGGGATTTTACATGAGGAAAAAGTTCGTATAAATGAAAAGCAAGTGTATCCAGTCATTTTAGACAGAGAAATGGTAGAGATTTATCAGGTTCGCAATGATGAGGGGCTAAACGTGCCGTATATGGTTGCCCTTGGTTTAGTTTGGGTCATCTTTATTGGCTTTGTTGTAATCATCATTAAACGAGGAAAAGTTCGTCGTCAAGAACAAGACGCTTCTTAATATCTACACAAAAAATAGCATGCTAGGAATCATCCTAACATGCTATTTTTGTTTTCATTTACGGATGCTCCAATAGCTCGGCAATTCCAAGCTATCATAGTTTAGCCTTCATAGCTTTTATTCGTGAAGAAAATCGCGATAGTACCCGGCCCCACATGTGAACCGATGGCTGAGCCAATCATCGTAATTTGAACAGCCTGTGGAGAAAAACGCTCCTGAATGGATGCTTTTGCTTCATTAGCAAAAGCCATATCATCACTATGACTAATACCAACAATTTTATTCGTAAAGTTACCTCCACGCTCCTGCATTAAATCCAGCATACGATTAAGTGCTTTTTTACGACCACGTGATTTTTCTATCGGTACAAGTTTGCCATCTTCTACATTTAAAATAGGTTTAATGCTTAGAAGGCCACCTAAAAAGGCACTCGCTTTTGAGACACGGCCACCTTTAGCGAGGTAGTCCAAATCTTCAACTGTAAATAAATGCTCTATTTGAGGAGCGAAAGCGCTAATTCTAGACGCTACATCTTCAAATGGGGTACCTAAATTTCTAAGCCGAACAGCCTCTTCCACAACAAGACCATGTCCTAGTGATGCACATTTAGAGTCGATAATGACTAACTTCAATGAAGGATATTGTTCTAATACTTGATTACGAATCATTTGAGCAGTACTATATGTGCCGGATAATTCTGATGAAAAGGCAATATAGATACCTTCTTCTTCATTTTTAGCTAAATCTTCAAAGTGCTTCAAAAAAAGCTCTGGCGATACTTGAGATGTTTTGGGTTGGGCACCTTGACGGATTCCATCATAAACCTCTTTGGAATCAATGGAAATGACATCTTCATATTCTTTGTTGTTCAATTGCACTCGTAAAGGGAGTAGCACGACATCATTTTCTTCATAGTAAGACTTTGGTAGATCACATCCACTATCCGTAAAAATCTTCATTCTCTTGTCCCCCTAATTTCAACTTACTTTTTAAAGCCTTTTTAGCTTTATTCAGCCGGTACTCACTTAAATCAACCGGAAGGGGTACCACTGAATAAAGTTAAACTGGTAAAAATGGTATGGTAACTTGAACTTACTACGTAACTATGATAATTTCAAGCGTTCGATGAGTATTTTTGCAATCCCATCATCATTATTTGTAGTAGTTATTTCATTGGCAATATTTTTAAGGCTTGATATACCATTCCCCATCGCTACGCCAAGTCCAGCATATTCGATCATCTCTAAATCATTGTCTTCATCACCAAAAGCAATAATACGTTCACGTGGAATACTTAAATCCTTTGCTACGTGTGCAATGCCTACTGCTTTATTTAAGCCACGTCGAACAATCTCTATAATATGAAGAGGTGCACCCCAACGACGATGTTCAATCACTTCAGCGTGCACTGCCTGTAAGTGGTCGCGAATAATGACAGAATTGGCTTCATTTGCCTGTATCAGTAAACTTGTAGGATTATCTAAGAGATGTGTATATAAATCCCCAAGTGTAATTTTCGGATTACCCATATTAAAAATATTTAAGATGCGTTCATCCTCTGTGTGTACATAGATATCATCCTTCACCTCAGCAATGATATTTTCATACTCGTAACTATTAATGGAATTAACGACATCATGGACAACACTTAAATCAATGGGAGTGTGCATATGCTGCCAAGAGACATTTTTAGGGTGATGCACATAGGCTCCATTAAAATTGACTATTGGTGTTGTAAGCCCAAGCTCATGATAATAAATATCACTGGCACGGTATGGACGGCCAGTTGCAATCATTACTTGATGTCCTTGTTCCTTAGCCTGCAATAATGATTTTTTTGTTTTTGCGGAAATTTGTTGTTGGTCTGTTAATAAAGTACCATCTAAATCCAATACGATTAAATGCGGTTTCATAGCTTGTTGCCCCTTTCCTATAGTTTGAATAGTATCTCTTTGTCTTTCATTCGTCAAAATTTTGTCACAGTGAAAAAAGTTTGCTAACATAAAGATGAGACAAGAGTTGGGAGTGACAAGAATGTTTGTAGAAAAAGAAATGTGGGGAAATATTCCTTTATTACATATACATACAGACAATATGAATGAAGATACCCCGGTAGTGATCTTTTTACATGGCTTTATGAGTGCAAAAGAACATAACTTACACTATGCATATCAGTTGGTGCATAAAGGGGTGCGTGTCCTATTACCAGATGCAAAATTTCATGGTGACCGTAGCGAATGCCTCACAGAGATGCAAATGAACTTGAATTTTTGGGACATTGTTATAAATTCTATTCATGAAGTGGAACAATTATATAATGAATTAAAGAATAAAAATTTATTAGCTCATCATAAAATTGGCATAGCAGGTACGTCCATGGGTGGTATTGTGACATCAGGCTGTCTTAAGCTTTATGATTGGATTCAATCGGCTGCAATATGTATGGGTGCGCCTGGTTTTATAAAATTGGGTGAATACCAATTGCAGCAATTTATAAAAAATGGTGTTAATTGGCCCATGACAGAGGATGATGTGCAAAAGATTAATGAGGTCCTCGCAACCTATGATGTCAGTCTAACTCCTGAAAAATTTGCGGGACGCCCGGTTTTCTTTTGGCACGGTGAATTAGATAAAACTGTACCTTTCCATGAAACCTATAAATTTTATGAAACATTACGGGAATACTATCAAGCAACCCCTGAAAATTTAACATTCATGGTGAATAAAAAGGCTGGACATGCTGTACCACGTGACGGAATGGTAGCAGCAACAGATTGGCTTGCAGAGCATTTGGCATAATATGATGCATCTGCTATGATAAGGTTAACACTATGATGGAAGGAGAAATGAGAATGGATCAAGATATGAAAGATAGCATGTTAGGTGCATTAGAAAACGTAATTGACCCTGAGCTTGGAATTGATATCGTCAACTTAGGTTTAGTATATGATGTAGAATTAGATGATGAAGGTGTAGCGACGGTTACAATGACGCTAACATCGATGGGGTGTCCACTTGGCCCAGTAATTGTGGATCAAGTGAATACAGCATTAAATGAACTTCCAGAAGTGAAAAGTACAAATGTAAACATTGTATGGAATCCACCTTGGTCAAAAGATAAAATGTCACGCTATGCAAAAATGGCATTGGGTGTACGCTAATAGTGGCTATTAAAAATCCCTGCTTATAAAAAATAAGCAGGGATTTAGCATGTAACGAATTAATCGATACGGCATACTTGTAATGGACAATTTTCGCAGGCAATCTCATTTTTTAAAAATTGTAAATCATGAATAGTAATAAAGCCTTTGTCAAAAGTCAAAATGTCATGTTTTTTTAAATCATTCAACATACGATTAATCATTTCACGACTAGTCGCACACAAATTGGCAATTTCCGTATTTGTTAGTTGAAACTCAATAAAAATGGAACCATCCTCTAAAGGTTTACCATACGTGTTAGATAGACGAATGAGTGTTGAAAACAAGGCACCCTTTTTCCCATTTAACACTAAATCACGCAAACGACTCTGATGCTTTAAATTTTCTGTCTGTAGCCACTTCATGTATTCCACCATGATTGTAGGCTGTTCTTCCAGTAAATGTTCTAATGACTTTCGACTTAAAACATATAGCGTAGCAGATTCTAAAACTTTTGCAGTCATGGAGTTATAGACAAGGTTACAAAATAATGAACCCTCTCCAATGATACTATCAGGACCACATATACGAATCGTCAATTCCTTGCCAGCCTCAGTTTCTTGACTAATCGATATAACACCTGACTTAATATAGTATATTTCCTTTGACCGTTCACCTTCTAGAAAAATTTTATTCCCTTTATTTACTTTGATAAAAACACCATGCTTTTGAAAAAGGTCCATAATTTTTTCAAACATATTATCCATTGAAACCATATCTCCAACACATCGCTTTCTTTTTGTAATAAATGGCGATTATTACAAAAGGACAGTGGATTTTTCGATACTAAAACATAGAAACATACTATTATTATAACGTAAATTTTCATGAATAAGTGTAAAAATTTAGTGCTATTTCTTTGCGAAGAACTGTCGAGTGATGTAAAATAAAGTTAGTCAAAGAAGGTCAAACTTTTAAAAAGAACCAGAATGGGTATAAAAATTATGCGAAATATTAAAGTAAAGGAGTGCTAGTTATGCAATTTCAACAAACAGATAATCAAAAGCCATTAGAGCAATTCGGCCGTAATTTAATAGAAGAAGTTAAAAATGGCAAAATGGATCCTGTCATTGGGCGCGATGAGGAAATTCGAAATGTCATTCGCATTTTAACGCGTAAAACAAAAAATAATCCTGTATTAATTGGTGAGCCAGGAGTTGGTAAAACAGCGATTGTAGAAGGTTTAGCTCAACGTATTGTGAAGGGTGATGTACCAGAGGGCTTGAAAGAGTGCGTGCTATACGAGCTGGATATGAGTGCCTTAATTGCAGGTGCAAGCTACCGTGGCCAATTTGAAGAGCGTTTAAAAGGCGTGTTAAAAGAAGTGAAAGATTCAGAAGGTCAAATCATTTTATTTATTGATGAAATTCATACAATTGTAGGCGCAGGCAAAACGGATGGCGCTATGGATGCAGGAAATATGTTAAAGCCCATGCTAGCTCGTGGTGAATTACATTGTATCGGTGCTACTACATTAGATGAATATCGTATGTATATTGAAAAAGATCCTGCTTTAGAACGCCGGTTCCAGCAAGTTCTTGTACGTGAGCCTTCTATTGAGGATACTGTGTCTATTTTAAGAGGCTTAAAAGAACGCTTTGAATTACATCATGCAGTACGTATTCATGACCGCGCGATTGTGGCCGCAGCTGAACTCTCCAATCGTTATATTACAGAGCGATTTTTACCAGATAAGGCGATTGATTTAATTGACGAGGCATGTGCAATGATTCGAACAGAAATTGATTCAATGCCACAGGAACTTGATGCCGTGACTCGTCGTATTATGCAGCTAGAAATTGAAGAACAAGCGTTGCGTAAGGAAAAGGACGAAGCAAGTAAAAAGCGTCTGGAGCAATTACGAGAGGAATTGGCAAAATTAAAAGAGTCCTCTGAAGGAATGCGGCAACAATGGGAGGCAGAGAAGGAAAAGCTACATGATATTCAGAAAAAACGGGAGACATTAGATAAGTACCGTCGTGATTTAGATGAAGCGGAAAGTAAGTATGATTTAAATAAAGCCGCAGAATTACGTCATGGTAAAATTCCAACACTTGAAAAAGACATTCAAGTGCTCGAAAAAGAATTAGAAAGCGGCGCAGAGTCCCGTATTTTACGTGAAGAAGTGACAGCTGAAGAAATCGCAGCAATTGTTTCTCGCTGGACAGGTATTCCTGTGACAAAATTAGTGGAAGGCGAGCGAGAAAAACTATTACGTTTAAAAGATACATTACATGAACGCGTAGTTGGCCAAGATACAGCTGTTCAATTAGTAACAGAGGCTGTATGGCGTGCTCGTGCAGGCATTAAAGATCCGCATCGTCCAATTGGTAGCTTTTTATTCTTAGGTCCGACAGGTGTTGGTAAAACAGAGCTTGCTAAGGCACTAGCTGCTCAATTATTTGATTCAGAGGATCATTTTATTCGAATTGATATGAGCGAATATATGGAGAAGCATAGTGTGTCTCGCTTAGTTGGTGCTCCTCCAGGGTACATTGGCTATGAGGAAGGCGGTCAATTAACGGAAGCTGTCCGTCGTAACCCTTATTCTGTAGTGTTATTAGATGAAATTGAAAAAGCACATCCAGATGTGGCTAATATTTTATTGCAAATTTTAGATGACGGTCGAATTACAGATAGTCAAGGACGTATGGTCAATTTTACAAATACCGTAGTGATTTTAACATCGAATATCGGCTCTAGTTATTTAATGGAGGCAAAAGATGACGATCCAACCGTTGAAGACTTGGTTATGACTGCTCTCAGACAGCATTTCAAACCAGAGTTATTAAACCGTATGGATGATATTATTTTTTTCCATGCCCTATCAAATAAACACTTTACAGCGATTGCTTGGAAGTATGTAGAGCAGTTAATTAACCGTGTGGCTGAACAGGAAATTACATTAGCTGTCGACCATGAAGTTATTGATTGGGTTGTCCTACAAGGAGCAGATGCTCAATTCGGGGCAAGACCACTAAAACGCTTCGTACAACGACATATCGAAACGGCTGTGGCTAAGGAACTGCTACGAGGCGAGGTATTGCCTGGAGAAACATTGCATGTAAAAATGCGTGATGGCCATTGTATAGTGGAAAAATAACAGAAAAAACCTGTTTCGCATAATGCGGAACAGGTTTTTTCTAGCTGAATTAATGATGGTCTGCAGCCTCTGGTGTAGGATCGTTTGGAATGATTGCTCCAATAATAAAAATTAAGATGGAGAATACAACTGAAACGATTGCCCCTGTCTTAAAATCAAATGGTGCACCAAGTACAGAGCTGACTACATAGTTTAACATTGAAACTAGTAGGAATGACCATACGAACGTTACGATATATTGCATTAATTTCACCTCAACCGAACTTTTTTCATCATAAGTTTTTACTCATATTCATTATCATATCATAACATAAATCGAAAAAAAATGAATCTTTTATGTGAAACATGGCGAATTTGTCACAACAAATACAAGGTTTTGCATTTTATAATTCTCATGTATTTTTTGCGGCATTCATTTTGCCAAAGTATGCAAACCTGAAAAAGGGAATTTGGCAACTCTATAGACTTCACACTATACGGAGTATAAGCCTAAGCTTACTTTCAATAACAAAGAAACGACTCGTTCCATACACAATAATTTTAAATCATCTTGCGTCATTCCTTTACTATGCGTTATAATTATGACCAGTTACTAATAATTGATAGTAAGAAAGCTGAGGGGTTGCTATATGAACGCTGGTATTTTAGGAATAGGCAAATACGTTCCTGAGAAAGTCGTGACAAATTTTGATTTAGAAAAAATAATGGATACTTCGGATGAGTGGATTCGTACGCGAACAGGCATTGAAGAACGTCATTTTGCGGCAGATGATCAGGAAACTTCAGATTTAGCAGTAGCCGCTGCTAAAGAAGCTATTGCAAAAGCGGGTATTACGCCTGAGGAGATTGGGTTAATACTTGTAGCAACTGTCACACAGGATCAAACTTTCCCAAGTGTAGCATGTATGGTTCAGGAACAACTCGGAGCAGTAAATGCTGCGGCGATGGATCAAGCAGCCGCATGTGCAGGATTTATATATAGTTTAGTGACAGCTAAACATTTTGTAGAGGCAAACACTTATAAATATGTCTTAGTAGTAGGTGTTGAAAAGCTGTCAAAAGTCATTGATTGGAATGATCGTAATACAGCAGTATTATTCGGTGATGGCGCGAGCGCAGCAGTTGTAGGGCCAGTATCTGAAGGCAGAGGTATTTTATCATTTGAGCTTGGTGCAGATGGCACAGGCGGTAAAAATCTTTATTTAACAAAACAAGACACGATTGCCATGAATGGTCGTGAAGTATTTAAATTTGCTGTACGTCAAATGGGTGAATCGGCTGTAAGTGTGTTAGATAAAGCAGGATTAACAAAAGAAGACGTAGATTTTTTAGTGCCGCATCAGGCAAATATACGTATTATGGAATCTGCTCGTGAGCGATTAGAGCTACCACCAGAAAAAATGTCAAAAACGATTCATAAATATGGGAATACTTCTGCAGCATCGATTGGTATTTCCTTGGTAGATGAGCTTGAAGCAGGTAAAATTAAAGAGGATGATTTATTAGTCCTTGTTGGTTTTGGTGGCGGCTTAACATGGGGTGCCGTAGCCATGAGATGGGGAAAATAAATAGGAAAAATGCTTGAGGGGAGTATGACAATGAGTAAAAGACGAGTAGTAATTACAGGAATTGGCGCAGTTACACCACTAGGAAATAGCATCGAAGAAACATGGACGAACATTAAAGCTGGTAAATCTGGCATTGGTGAGCTAACACGTTTAAATAAAGAGCTTTTTGCAGCCAAAATTGCAGCAGAAGTGAAAGATTTTGATATTGAAAAATATATTGATCGTAAAGAAGCTCGAAAGATGGACCGCTTTACACATTATGCATTAGCTGCTTCAATCATGGCTATGGAAGATGCACAGCTAACAATTGATGAGGAGTTAGCTCCACGTGCGGGTGTTTGGATTGGTTCGGGTATTGGTGGAATGGAAACCTATGAGCAACAGTTTTTAACATTCCAAGAGCGCGGGGCAAGACGAGTTAGCCCATTCTTCATTCCAATGATGATTCCTGATATGGCTTCAGGTCAAGTGTCGATTCATTTTGGTGCAAAGGGAATTAACTCTTGCTCAGTAACAGCATGTGCTTCTGGAACAAACTCAATTGGAGATGCTTTTAAAGTTATTGAACGTGGGGATGCAGATGTTATGATTTCAGGTGGTGCGGAATCACCAATCGTAACGATGGCTGTCGCAGGTTTCTGTGCCAATACTGCATTATCTTTAAATCAAAATCCACAAGAAGCATGCCGTCCATTTGATAAAAATCGTGATGGATTTATTATTGGTGAAGGCGCAGGTATTGTCATCTTAGAAGAGTACGAACATGCAAAAGCTCGTGGCGCAAAAATCTATGCGGAAGTATTAGGTTATGGTGCAACAGGAGATGCTCATCATATTACTGCTCCAGCTCCAGAGGGTGAAGGTGCGGCACGTGCAATGATGCAAGCATTGACAGATGCTGGTGTAGAGGCATCTCAAGTTGATTATATTAATGCACATGGCACTAGTACGCCATATAATGACTTATTTGAAACACAAGCTGTTAAAACTGCTTTCGGTGACCATGCTTATAACCTAGCTATGAGTTCTACAAAGTCTATGACAGGACACTTATTAGGGGCAGCAGGGGGCGTAGAAGCTATTTTTACCGCTCTTGCGCTTAAAGAAGGTATATTACCACCAACAATTAATTTAACAGATCCAGATCCTGATTGTGATTTAGATTATGTTCCAAATGAAGCGAGAGAAGCAAACATTCAATATGCAATGAGTAATTCTCTTGGTTTTGGTGGGCACAATGCAAGTCTTCTATTTAAAAAATATGAAGCATAAATAGTACATCTAAACTCAAAAAACGTCAGCCAAATTTAAACGGCTGACGTCTTTTTTTATAGTTTTGTGAATAAATGATAAGTAAGAAGAAATAGAAAGGATGCCGTTACATTGTTCCGTCTCTTTTTATTTTTAGTAAGCTATGGTCTCATGATCCTCTCATTAGGGAATCTTATATTGTATTTAAATTACCGTACGCTAGGGTATTCTTGGAAAGTTGTGTTCAAATTTATGTTTCAAACAACGGAATTTTATATGGCGGTTGGTGCTTGTATCATCATATGCGCTGTCGTTCTTGATATAGGCTTTGATCGAACGTCAGATAAGCTATAAATGATTAGCGGCGTGCCCGACCGAGGCCCATTGCCTCTTCCATACGTTTTAATGTGGCACTGGCAATTGCATTTGCTTTTTCAGCACCTTCATCAAGGATGACGTCTAATTCAGAGGATTCTACTAAATGATAGAATTTTTCTTGAATTGGCGTCAGGTGATCGATTACAGCAGTAGCTACACCTTGCTTGAAGCCACCATAACCAATGCCTTCATATTTTTTAACTAGATCATCAATAGAAATACCTGAAATAGCCGATTCAATCGTCAATAAATTTGAAACACCTGGTTTATTTTCTACATCAAATGCTACAATCCCATCAGAATCAGTTACAGCTGATTTAATTTTTTTCTCAATGTCTTTTGCTGTATCTAGCAATCTGATTGTCGCCTTTGTATTGGGATCAGATTTGCTCATTTTTTTTGTTGGCTCTTGTAGAGATTTAATGCGAGCACCAGCTTTTGGTAATTGAATCTCTGGAATTGTTAAAACGTCACCATAACGTTTATTAAAGCGTTCTGCTAGATCACGTGTTAACTCGATATGTTGTTTCTGATCATCGCCTACTGGGACAATATTTGTGTTGTAAAGTAGAATGTCTGCAGCCATCAATGGTGGGTATGTTAAAAGAGCCGCAGAGACACTCTCTTTACCATGAGATTTATCTTTAAATTGTGTCATACGTTCAAGTTCACCGATAGATGCAACACACTGTAACATCCATCCTGCCTGAGCATGTGCTGGCACCTCAGATTGAATAAATAATGTAGATTTTTTAGGATCGATGCCAGTGGCAATATAAGTAGCAGCAAGCTTACGAATACTTTCTCGTAATTCCTTCGGATCTTGAGCGACTGTAATAGCGTGTTGATCGACGATGCAATAGATTGCATCTCCTTCATCTTGAAGGGCAGGGAATTGCTTGAAGGCTCCTAAGTAGTTCCCTAAAGTTACAATTCCTGTAGGCTGTACACCAGAAAAGATGGTTGTCATGAAAATTTCCTCCTCGAATTCAAATAAAAAACATCACGCGTCCTCATTAGACTTTTTCTAATGAAGGGACGAATGATGTTTGAATCCGCGGTACCACCCAGCTTGCCTTAACGGCCACTCAGCTTCGTAACGTGAAGGGACGAGCCTTGCTAGTAGTTTCCATTCATGAAACGTTCACAAAGCTAACTCGGAAGTCCATTCCATATGCCCCACGATCTGTTTTCACCAACCACAGACTCTCTAAACGTGTCATTAACATATGTACTACTCTTCGTCAGCGTTTTTCTCAATTTAACATGAAATTGATTTTATTGCATTGAATTATATTATAAAGATTTCATTGTGTAAAGTCAGACTTTTGGCGGTGTTTTTTTTAGAGAAAAAATTATATGCTTTTTTTGTTGTGTAAATTTGTTATAAAATGAAACTTTTTTATTAAAATTAACTTGAGGTGTACACGTCGAACTGACAATTTTCTCGTTTATCTTAGGTAAATGAGAACAGCAGAGCGACTTAAAAAGATGTTTAAAATACACTTAAAGTGGGAATAGTAGTAGTAGTTCGAAATGTTGTGAAAAAAGTATATACATTAAAAAGGTATATAAAAAGACAGAAAATTTAGCAAGACGCTCATTCTTTTTTTTATTGGAACTATATTCAAAAACAGCGGAGTGCTGTATAATGGTACTGTGTATTTTACATTACATTAATTCTAATTTAACACACTGGTTTATAGATATGATTACAAAATGAAAGGATGTGTCAGAACGAATGATCGTAACTCTATTTACATCACCAAGTTGTACCTCTTGCCGTAAAGCGAAAGCATGGCTAGAGGAGCACGAAATTCCCTATACAGAACGTAATATATTTTCTGAACCACTAAGTATTAGTGAAATTAAAAAAATCTTACGTATGACGGAAGATGGCACAGATGAAATTATTTCTACACGTTCTAAAATATTCCAAAAATTAAATGTAGATGTGGAAAGTTTACCTTTACAACGTTTATATGAATTAATTCAGGAATATCCTGGTTTATTACGCCGACCAATCATTCTAGATGAAAAACGTCTACAAGTTGGCTATAACGAAGATGAAATTCGTCGTTTCTTACCTCGAAAAGTTCGAGCATATCAGTTGCAAGAAGCACAAAGAATGGTGAATTAATTTTATCTATTCTGAATAAAATAAGTAGTAGATGTTACAGATGTGAGATGCATATTGTGACATCTATTTTTTTATGTTTTACTTATGTAAAACCTTCTATATAAAGTATAATAATTAATAGGGCAAAGTCATATATTTCCGTTAAAGTATGTTAAACTTGATTTAAGTTAAATAGTTTACTACAATTTCAATAATTCAAATATCTTCTGTGAAATGGTGTATATCCTTTTCATTTTATGACAGAACAGCATACAATAGTGTTAGAGACAACTGTAAATAAAAAATTTTAATGTTTGCAGTTCCTCGTGTGGTTTTACTGGTGTGGTCAAAGGTTGAAAAACAAATGCAGTATGAAGGTTAAAAACAAAGAATAAAAGCATACTAATGAAACAAAACTGTTTTTCGACATATGACAGTGAAGGGAGATGAGGTCTAGTGGACATCGAACGTGTAAATGAAAATACACTTAAGCTCTTTATTACGTACAATGATATAGAGGATCGCGGCTATAGTCGTGAAGAAATCTGGTACAATCGAGCAAAGGGTGAACAGCTTTTTTGGGATATGATTGATGAAGTAAATACGGAGGATTATTTTGATGTAGAAGGTCCGATTTGGATTCATATCAATGCATCTGAAGTAGGCTTAGAAATCATTGTCACACGTGCACATATCTTAAAAGACGGTGAAACATTAGATGGTCATTCGAATTTTGATGAACACAAAGAGATGTTTGCACCATTCGATGAAGTTGGGGACGATCTTCTTAGCCAACTAACTCAATTTGGTGACATGGATGAATCAGAATTATTTATGGATACAGACATTTATGTATATAAATTTAAAGATATTGATGAGTTAATCCCTGTTGCAAAACGAATGACGGACGAATTAGTGGATTCCTCATTATTTAAATATGAAAATTGGTACTATTTAGTGGTTGATTTCGGTAATGCAGATGAAGAGTTAAACCGTCACGATCGAAATGCGGTCATCAAAGAATTTTTAACGCCATCTAATTTTACGATTCATCGTTTAGAGGAGTACGGCGAAAAAATTATGGAATTTAATTGCTTTGAGACAGTTCGAAAATACTTTGCTTAAGCATATGTTTACTTGATTTTTTAGACTGTAGTGAACTCGGTAAATTTATCGAGATTCACTACAGTTTTTTTATACGAAAAGCTCAGTAGTGTGGCATTTCATAAATTTCAAGAAAAAACAGCTTTTAATTTGTGATAGCTAATAATTTTTACTATAGTTGGCCAAAAAGGAGCTGATTATATGCTAATTGCCTATAATAATTTACAGCAGCTTTTTCACGCATATCAATATACGAGAAAAGCATTGCAGACATATAGGCGCCAGATGACATTTTTTTGTCCTCAATGTCTAGAACCAGTTCATTTAAAAATTGGTTCCTATAATATCCCGCATTTTGCACATCATACGCAAAGTCAATGTCCGAAATTATTTGCTGAAGGTGAATCAAAACTTCATTTACAAGGTAAAATTCAATTGTTTGAATGGCTACAAAAGCTTGGACATAAAGTGAAGTTGGAGCCCTATTTAACAGAGCTTTCTCAGCGTCCAGATTTGCTTGTTGCTTTAGAAACTAACAACGTCGCACTGGAATTTCAATGTAGCCCACTATCTCATCATAAATGGCAGGAGCGGACAACAGGCTATGAAAAAAATAACATTCAAGCCATTTGGCTCTTTTTAACGCCTCAAAGATACGAAGCAATCAATGGAATTCGAAAAATAAGTATTCCTCCATTACTACAAAAGTCATTCATGACCACTTCAACAGGCCTTCCTTATTTAATGACCTATAATGCCAAAACAGCCCATTTTGAATATTGGACGAATCTCCTTCATGTGCATGGGCATACTTTTATAGGGAAAGTCCAAAAAATCCCCTTAGATAAGCAACGCTTTCCATTTTATTTACCAACTTGCATTTCCTTAGAAGAATTTCAACAGTATTGGCAGCTATATAAACATGCTTGCCAGCAATTTGCAAATAGGCGCCTCCTACATAGTAAACAAGGCGTGCAGGATACATTTTTACGATATTGTTATGAGTTGAATTTTTCTATTTCGGCAATGCCCTCTTATATCGGAATTCCGGTAAAAGATGGGACAGCAATTTCACTATTTGCAAGTGAATGGCAAACGATGCTGTTGCATTTTAGTCAACAGTTACGTTTAGAGCCATATGAATTAAAAAAACACCATATTCAAGATTTTCTCATGCAGTCTCATTTAGAATATACCGGGCAGGCAGTAAAAGCTGTTCAACAATATAGCCTCATATTGAATGGAATAGAACAAGATCAGAAACTACAGGATATTTGTGAGATCGTGTACGCACAATTATTTGCAATTGCCGCAATATACTGAGAAAATATGAGAGTATAGGGAAAAAAGCACATATAAAGGGGGCTGGCATGCACATGGCTAGTAACAGTAATCAAATTTTGGTACGAAATGAAGTACCTGAAGAATTAACATGGCGATTAGAGGATATTTTTGCATCCGATGCACTTTGGGAAGATGAGTTCAAGGAAGTTGCAGAGCTTGCTAAAAAAGCATCTAGTTTTGCAGGTACTTTAAATAATGGAGCACAAGCATTATTAGCAGCTTTACAGTATCACGATCATATTTATGAACGTGCAATGAAGCTCTACACATATGCTCATATGCGCTATGACCAGGATACGACAAATAGTTTTTATCAAGATATGAATAGCCGTATTCAAACATTAGCAACGAGTATTTCTGCTGGTCTATCATTTTTAACGCCAGAAATTTTGGCATTAAATGAAGAGACAATCGAAAGCTATTTAGCTGAAAATCAAGACCTACAATTGTACAAGCAATCATTAAAAGAAATAACAATGGCACGTCCACATGTCTTACCAGCGGAACAGGAAGCATTACTCGCTCAAATGTCTGAGGTAACTGGCACTGCCTCTAATACATTCAGCATGTTAAATAATGCGGATTTGGAATTCCCTTACGTGAAAAATGAAGATGGGGAAGAAGTACAACTTACACATGGTAACTATATCAAGTTTTTAGAGAGCAAAGATCGCTCAGTTCGTGAAGGTGCTTTTAAAGCCATGTACGCAACATATGGCAAGTTTAAAAATACGTTCTCGTCAACGCTAACAGGGAATGTGAAAAAACATAATGTGAGTGCTCGTATTCGTCATTATGACTCTGCACGCGAGGCAGCAATGTCTAATAATTTCATTCCTGAAAATGTTTACGATCAACTAGTAGAAACGATTCATAAGCATTTACCTGCGATGCAGCGCTATATTTCTTTACGTAAGAAGCTTTTAGGTGTTGATGAATTGCATATGTGGGATTTATTTGCACCTCTTGTAAAAGAGGTGGAAATGAAGGTTACTTACGACGAAGCTAAAGATATTTTAGTGAAGGCTTTAGCGCCATTAGGTGAGGAATATCAAAACATTGTTCAAAACGGACTAGATAACCGTTGGGTAGATGTTTTAGAGAATAAAGGGAAACGAAGTGGTGCATACTCATCCGGTGCTTATGGAACAAATCCTTATATTCTAATGAATTGGCAAGATAATGTGAATAATCTCTTTACGTTGGCACATGAATTTGGTCATAGTGTTCATAGTTATTATTCAAGAAATAATCAGCCATTTGTTTATGGGGATTACTCTATTTTTGTCGCTGAGGTTGCTTCGACATGTAATGAAGAGCTATTAAATGACTATTTACTTAAAACCATTGATGACCCTCAACAAAAAATCTACTTGCTAAATCATTGGTTAGACGGTTTCAGAAGTACAGTTTTCAGACAAACAATGTTTGCTGAATTCGAACACCTAATTCATCAAATGGATAAGAATGGTGAATCCTTGACAGCCGATCGATTGACTGAAGTGTATTATGAACTTAATAAAAAATACTTCGGTGATGATATGGTTGTGGATGAGGAAATTGGTTTAGAGTGGGCACGTATTCCGCACTTCTATTATAATTACTATGTTTATCAATATGCGACAGGTAAATCGGCAGCTACAGCATTGAGTAAACAGATTTTAGAGGAGGGTGAACCGGCTGTAGAACGTTATATTAATAACTTCTTAAAAGCAGGTTGCTCGGATTTCCCAATTGAAGTATTAAAGGCAGCGGGTGTTGATATGAACGTCGCGAAACCAATAGAGGATGCTTGTAAAGTATTTGAAGAGCGTTTAATTGAATTAGAAAAATTATTGTTGAATAACTAATTTGTTGGGCTATAGGATTATTCCTATAGCCTGTTTTTTTTATAGACAGCTTTAATTGAATGGAAAGAATAATGACTTTTTTTGATTTATAAATACTTTAAAAGAGTGCATCTTGGAAAAATACTGTTTGAAATCGCTTTCTATTTGACAAATTTGTGAATCTAGTATTGGATTCATTGCTAATTATATTATTCCATGATAGAGTAATTCTTGTGAAATAAATCACAAAACAAACATACACCCCTTTGTTTGAACGTGAACATTTCTCCCATCCCCTTTGTGAAAAAGAAGCGTCTCTATCGGTCGAGGATAGAGGCGTTTCTTTGTTTTTATGTAATAAAATAAGGACTCAACTAATGATCATTAGCTAAGTCCTTAACGTGTATTATTTAAGACGCCATAATGTAGCGTGAGTTGTCTGGATTCGTTCAATCTTTTGTTGCAGCATACGTTTCTTTAGTTCACGTTCGGCTGCTTGTTCTGTTAATGAATAGATAAATGCTATTTCATTTGTAGAAAGTGTATGGAATTTTGAAAATAAGTCCTCTATTGATGGTAAAGGCTGACGTACAAGCTGCTCATTGAGCATTTCTTCTAAAATATGTTCATAAACTTCATAGGCATAGCTACCACTAACCTTTAGTCCCTCATCTTCTATACATTCATTGAAAAATACGATACTTGGGACTTCGTCAACTTCCATTTCACGTTTAATGTATAAATCACATTGGAAAGCTCGTGCTGCTTCCTTTGAGCCGAAGTCAACGGTAAATTCATTCATATCTAGTTGAATATCCTCTGCGATCTTTAAAAGAGTAGCATAGGAGTTTACATCTTGATGGCTTAGTAATACATATTCTTGTAATTTCGATAAATATCGTGCACCTGCGCGTTTGCCCTGTAATTCGGCCGCTTTAATAGCGATAGAAGGTAATACAGGATGATTAATATCTAGCTCTATGCCTGATATACAACCCTTTACACGCTTGCTTAAGCAGTTTAAAGAAGTAAGCTCAGTGCTTAGAACAAAACGCCAAGTGAAGTAATGGTTGTATTCAAGCTGTAATTTACGAAGTACAGCTTGCATACTAAAAGCTTCAGGACAAAGTGGATCTACGAAAATATACAATTCAATAGGCTTATTGGCAGTAGAAATCGTTGGCGTTGGTTCTTGTAGCATTTGAATATTATTCACGTAACAATTCCCCCTCATCGTCATTAGGCGTATTAACCATGTGATGAGCTGTTAATACTAAACGTTGATAATAAGTTTCACGGAACTTCCCTTCCAAACCTACTTCATCCATAGCTTCTGACATACATTCCAGCCAAGCTTGTGCGCGATCTGGTGTAATCGGAAAATTCATATGACGTGCACGCATCATTGGATGTCCATGTTCTTCAGTAAAGAGATTTGGTCCACCTAAATACTGTGTTTGAAATTGAATTTGCTTACGGGCTGTCTCTGTTAAATCCTCTGGAAAGATTGGAATAAGATCAGGATGCTGAGCAACTCTTTTATAGAATGCATGAATAAGCTCTGCCAGTTTTTCAGCCCCCAGCTCCTCATAAGGAACAGTGTATTTTCGACTCATAAGTTATATGCTCCTTTAATTCTTTATATCGTAAAGTACCATTTACATACTCCGTCATTAAAATGTGAATTTCTTGTGACTACCTTCATTCTATCAACGTCTTTTCGTTTTCACAAATAAAGAGCTCTTTCGAATTGTTGTTCGCTATAAAAGCACAAATTTCACCACAGAGGGTGAAATTTGTTGGAAAATAGATAGATAGTAAGAATAATGCGATTACACGGTGAAGTAATTCATTACTTTTTTGACATAATTCTGTGTTTCTTTGAAAGGAGGGATGCCTCCATATTTTGTGACACGAGAAGCGCCAGCATTATAGGCTGCTAATGCTAGTGTAGGATCATTATTAAACTTATCTAGCATTTGGCGCAAATATTTTGCCCCAGCCATAATATTTTGTTCTGGATCAAAAGCATTGGTAACTCCTAGATACTGTGCTGTTTGAGGCATTAATTGCATCAAGCCTTGGGCTCCTGCATGACTAACTACAGATGGATTAAAATTAGATTCTTGTTTTATAACGGCTGCAATAAGCTTCTCAGGTACACCATAGGTTGCTGAGGCCTTTTCGATAATAGCAGCATATTGATCTGCTCCTGCCAAGGAGTTTGCATAGGCAGTTGAGCCAATCACATTATCTGAAACATAGGAATCAAGTTTTGTATGCTCATAAGAGCTTGTTAATGCCTGCTTAACGGATTCAGGAATGTACACAGCATTAGAACCTTTGTATAACAATGATTCAAGCGTGCCTTCTGAAGTATTAGCTAACTGATTGAAGATATCAGCGTTTGCTGTGCCTAAACCTAGTAAGCTAGAAAGCTTGGCATTGCTGGCAGTTGAAGCATCCCCTAATAATTCATTCATCATGTCAGAGAAAATAGATTGATTGTCTGTCAAAGCGTTTGTGGATGAACCATCTGTCGATCCAAGTGTTTGTAATGCTTGAATCTCCATTAAAGATCTTAGTGATTGAATATCCAAGAAGTTAGTCACCTTTCTTTTTATACTATTATAAATTTTGCTGCTGTAAAGCCTTCATAAAGCGGGCGATTTTCTTATCAGTTTCCTGCTTTGGAATACCATATTGTTGTAAAAATTCGTCGAAGATTGCTTTTCCTTTTATGGCATCTTTTGCTTCATATTCTACCTCATAATCGTCGCACTGCAAATAGTAAGAATGGTCAAAAACAAGAAGCCCCTCTTTATATGGAATTTCGACACGATCTGTAGTAAGTGAGCCAAACACCCGTAATTGGTCTAAGGGAATGCCATGAAGGGCAAGTTTTTTGGCAACCTCTTGAGCAAAAAAGCCTTCGCCCTCCAGCATTTTCTGAGCTTGATCTGCTGTTAATGGGTCCGTAGTTTCAAGGTGAGCATGCTCAGCATTTTTTTCTTTCAGTGTACATTCATAATATTCACCGATTTGCCTAATGCGCAGTCCACTTTGTAGCTTGCGAATCGCATGAGTAGGTGTGTCGAAATAATGATTTGTTTGACGATGAATAGCATTATTACGAATGTGGAAATCTTGTAATAGTTGCTCGTATTGATGTTTAGTTAGGAGATTTTTAAACTCGATTTCAATTTCTTGTGTCATTTATATTCACCTATTTATTTTTTTATTTTTCATTCGCTGTTTCGCTTGATTTAACATTTACACACTGCAACTATTTACCCTCTGTGCTAAAATAAGAGGAAGAGTACAACGAAAAGGGGAACCGCACGTGCGTAAAATTTATACAATAGAAACATCGAATTTTGAACAAGATCAACTTCATTTTAGTTTAAACGACAATGAAGTAAATTTACAGTTAAAACCTGCTGGACAACTTATTGCAGATTCAGATGATTTTGCATTTATTTATCTACTGGATGCAGGCGAAGACTATCATTACTTGCGTTTTCCACCGAGTAGTTGGGAGAATCTTGTACATATTTTACAAAAAAAGAAAGATCCAATACTACGAATAAGTGAAGAAGCAATCGAGCTTACAAATTTCTACGATGAATTGGAAATGCTCGTGTATAATATTGAAGGAAATTACAATTACGGGGCAGAATTTGTCCAAACAGTGGAACAACACTTCAAGGCAATTCTCGCTGAATAGAAAGACAAAACGAACAGACGGTGTTCGATACCGAATGTCGGGAGGTTTTTGTGATGGGACAATGGGAAATATTTTTAAGTCCTTATAAACAAGCAGTAGATGAACTAAAAGTAAAATTAAAGGGCATGCGTTCGCAATTCGGTATTGTTAATGCCAATTCACCTATCGAATTTGTAACAGGTCGTGTAAAGCCCTTAGCAAGTATATATGATAAAACATTGGAAAAAGGGTTAGCTTTTGAGCCATCTAAACAACTTGGTGATGAACTCGGTGATATTGCCGGTCTTCGAATTATGTGTCAATTTGTTGATGATATTGCTACAGTAACGGAGCTTATTCGTCAACGAAAAGATATGCGTGTAGTGGAAGAACGCGATTATATTACACATAATAAGCCAAGTGGTTATCGCTCCTACCATATGATTGTTGAATACCCTGTTGAAACGATTCAGGGGAAAAAGGTAGTGTTAGCCGAAATCCAAATACGAACACTCGCTATGAATTTTTGGGCATCTATTGAGCACTCTTTAAATTATAAATATAAGGGCATGTTCCCAGAGGAAATAAAAAATCGCTTGCAAAGTGCGGCTGAGGCGGCATTTCGCTTAGATGAGGAAATGTCATCTATTCGTAGTGAAATTCAAGAAGCACAGGCGTATTTCAGCGAATACAAGGAAGCATCGAATCCTAATTTACTATCGGAGAAGGAGCGTGACTCACAATGAAATTTGCGATTCAATCACGTCGAGATGCACAATCCAATGAGCTAATGGAGCTAGCTAAAACCTACTTACAGGATTTTGGCTTAACGTATGATGAGGAAGCACCAGAAATTGTTGTCTCTATAGGTGGAGATGGAACGCTTTTACATGCCTTTCATCGATATTCTCATTTATTAGATCAAGTGGCATTTGTCGGCATCCATACAGGACACCTAGGTTTTTATGCAGACTGGAAGCCTTCAGAATTAGAAAAATTAGTTTTGTCCATTGCTAAAAAGGATTTTAATGTGGTGGAATATCCGCTGTTAGAAGTGAAGGTGGAGCATCATAATGCAGAATCAAATACGTATCTAGCTTTAAACGAGGCAACAGTTAAATCGCCAGATGTCACACTGGTAATGGACGTTGAGTTAAATGGCAATCAATTCGAGCGTTTCAGAGGAGATGGTCTTTGTGTGTCAACTCCTTCTGGAAGTACAGCCTACAATAAAGCGCTTGGAGGAGCAATCATCCATCCAACTTTAGCAGCACTTCAAATTACAGAAATTGCATCGATTAATAATCGTGTATTTAGGACAGTTGGTTCTCCATTAATTTTACCCGCCCACCATCATTGTGTTTTACGTCCAGTAAATGAACAAAACTTTAATATGACTGTGGACCATTTACAAATTACACAGGGTGATGTAAAGGCAATTGTATTTAACGTGGCTAATGAAAGGGTACGTTTCGCACGTTTCCGTCCATTCCCATTTTGGGAACGTGTGCATGAATCTTTCGTTGCAAATGAGTAAGATGGATACAAGATTTACATTGCGCTTTATGGCTAAGAAAGAAGGCCAATTATTACGAGAAGCTCTACAAGAATGGCGTATATCTAAGCGAGCATTAACAGCTATAAAGTTCGATGGGGGATTATTAACGGTGAATGGGATCGAACGTAATGTGAGATATGCTCTTCAAGTTGATGATTGTGTGGAAGTGACATTTCCTCCTGAGGAAAAGAGTGAGGGGCTCATGATCGAGCATGGCGATTTGGCTATTGTATATGAAGATGATACAATCTTGGTGTTAAATAAACCAGCTCACCAAAGTACGATTCCCTCACGTGAACACCCAACCAATAGTGTTGCCAATCTAGTTTGTGGCTACTTTGAGCAGCAAGGATTAGCGTCCACTGCTCATATTGTAACGAGACTTGACCGAGATACTTCAGGTTTACTCTGTATTGCCAAGCATGCACATATTCATCATTTAACAGGCTTGGCTCAGCGTAATGGGGAGATTTCAAGGCAATATGAGGCAATTGTCCACGGACATGTTGACCAGGATAGCCAATCAATCGTGGCACCTATTGGGCGTAAAGCAACAAGCATTATTGAGCGAGAAGTACGTGAGGATGGGCAATATGCTCATACAGATGTAACCGTCATCCAACGTTTTTATTTAGGGGATGAACCGATGACACATGTAGCTCTTAAATTGCATACAGGACGTACACATCAAATTCGTGTACATATGTCGTCTTTAGGTCATCCACTTGTTGGTGATGAACTTTATGGAGGAAGTCGACTTCATATGGACCGTCAGGCACTACATTGTGTGTCCTTAAATATGACACATCCCTTAACAAGTGAACATTTGCAGTTCACAAGTATGCTTAATGAAGATATGCAAAATTTGCTTAAAGGATCTTCCGCTTAATATTATGATAAGGAGATGTTCGCACGACGGGCATCTCCTTATCATTTTTGATAGTAAATAAAGTGTTCTTTACACCTTGTTCATTTGACAAGTACAAATATAGGGTATAGTGAAAACGTCACGTTTTTTTAGGAAGGAATACCATTATATTGAAGGGCATGTAAATCCTCGTGGAAATAAACAAAAAAGGGTTTGCAGAAGGGTATAATTCGCTCTATTATATAGAAGGTAGATTTACGGCATTGCCCGTAATAATGATGGATAGCTCGGAAGGAGGGGACAAGCATGATAGAGGATAGAAATGAAAAGGATGATGTGCAATTTGACGAAGCACATTTACGAGGCATGCTCGAAGCACATAATATTGACGCATTCCGTGATGAGTTTTTAGAACTTCATCCATATGATCAGGCAACGTTTTACGAAAAGGTGGAACCTGATATAAGGAAGATCATCTATTCGTTCTTGTCTCCAACAGAAATGGCTGATATTTTTGAGGCAATCGAGATTGAAGATGATGAGTATAAAGCATATCTAGCTGAAATGGATCCATCTTATGGGGCAGAAATGCTTTCTCATATGTATGCAGATGATGCAGCCGATGTTTTAAATGAACTGGATATGGAACAACGTGAAAGTTATCTGGAAATGATGGATGAGGAAACGGCTGAAGAAATTAATGAGCTACTAAGCTATGATGAATATACAGCTGGGTCCATTATGACAACTGAATATGTCGCTATTCCAGAAAACTCTACAGTGCGTTCAGCAATGGCCATTTTACGTAAAGAGGCACCGGATGCTGAGACCATTTATTATATTTTCGTAGTAGATGAAAAGCACCGTTTGACGGGTGTTATTTCATTAAGAGATTTAATTATTGCCGAAGAGGATACACTTATTCGTTCAATTATGAATGAACGTGTCGTTATGGTACATGTAGGAGATGACCAAGAGGAAGTTGCACATATAATGAAAGATTATAATTTCTTAGCGACACCTGTTATTGATGATAAAGGTGAATTACTTGGGATTATTACCGTCGATGATATTATCGACGTTATTGATGAAGAGGCATCTGAGGATTACTCTAAGTTAGCCGGTATTTCCGATATGGATAAATTTGATGTCACACCACTCCAAGCTGCCAGAAAACGTTTGCCATGGTTGGTGGTACTCCTGTTTTTAGGTATGCTAACAGCCAATTTAATGGGGCAATTTGAGGATACTTTAGATAAGGTGGCCTTATTGGCAGTCTTTATTCCGTTGATTTCAGGAACATCGGGGAATAGTGGAACACAAGCTTTGGCCGTAGCTATTCGAGGTATTGCTACAGGTGATGTAGAAGAACATAGTAAATTAAAATTACTGCTACGAGAAGCGGGCACAGGCTTAATGTCAGGAATTGTTTGCGGCTTAATTGTCATTGGTATCGTTTATTTTTGGAAACAAGAACTAGTACTTGGGATGTTAGTAGGTGCTGCACTTTGTGGCTCGATTTTAGTTGCGACATTAGCTGGTTCATTTATACCTTTGTTAATGCACCGTTTGAAAATTGACCCAGCTGTTGCCTCTGGCCCGTTTATTACAACTTTAAATGATATTACAAGTATTTTAATTTATTTAGGTTTAGCAACAGTTTTCTTAAGTCAAATAGGCTAAGAACCAATTTACTTACTTTCGCATATTGTATGGAAAAAGGGGAAGTGAGTATTGTGGGTCAAGAACCACGCTTGTTTATAAAATCACCATCGTATTTTTTAAATATTTCTAAGGTGTTGCATGAACTTGATTTAGATGAAAGTACATCTGTATACGTCAAGGACAATACTTATGTAGATGAAACGGTTGACGAAGAAGAAGAAGAAGTTGTAAAAGATGTGGAAGTGGATCCGCATTTACTAAAACAACTTCAATTTTTAGAAAAGCCATTTCGTCAGCGAGCCTATCAGCCGCTTCTAGTTTGTTTAAAAGATGGTAGAAAATTAACTGGTTCTGCTTCAGATGTACAAAATGATTCTTTAATGCTTACCTCACTAGAATTAAAAACACAGGAAATCATTTATTTTGAAGATATAAAACAAGTCCTTTGGCGAGGAAGACAATTACCATCATTATAAAAAAAGTGTACAGCAGAGGATGCTGTACACTTTTTTTTATGTGTGTGTGTCAAAGGTGAAAGAAATTAGTCACAAATCCCTAAGTCAACATCAGCGATACATTGTACAGCGCAGAAGCAAGATAAGTCTACAGTAATACAGCTATCTGTTGAGTTCCAATCATCCACTTTACAGATCTTCTTCATATTTACGCAACAGCCGTCACGACTTAATAAATCTACTGTACTTTCACTAGAATCGAATGTACATAGAGGTTCTAAAACACGTAAAGTCGCACAACACTCATCAAACATATCTTCAACGCGGAAGAATACGGATGTACAAATACAAGGATCTGCAGTTGGGGAATTAAAGAATGCTTTGAAAGGAGTACCATCTTTTGTAATTAACATAAATACACGTGTATCTGCTTGAGAGCGAGCAGGACTAACAATCCCGCCTAGTGGTTCTAAGAAACAGTTTGCTGTACATGGAGAACACTCATCTCGCACCGCTTGATTTTGAATATCTAAAATAGCGCGCACTACGTCACAAACGCAGCCTGCTGAATGGATTGGTCCAATAGGATTTGTTGGCTTACCACAACCCATATTGTCACCTCCTTTCCTTGTTACTACTTCTACAATATGTGCTTTTCAAATTTGGACTCGGGCTATTGTATCTATGAATAGTTTTTTTATGTGTGGAGAAACTTTAAAGAAAAGGAGGGTAAAACTTGAGGCTACTTGGAATGACGTTACCTCTCTTAGTCGTTTTGCTGTTAAATGGTTGTGCTGAAAAAGAAAAATTTATCGTCTACGGTCCATCCCAAAATGGAAGTGAAGTCGAAGCCCTTATAAAAGAAGAGGACTATGTGGAACGATCAACCGTTATCCATTATGACGATAGTATGCTTGTTGCAGTACAAATTAAACCATGGGAAAAGTGGAAAAAGACTAAGTTAGAGAAAAAGTTGCAGAAAAAATTTGATGAGAAATATCCAAATAAAGATGTTTTTGTCTCAGCTGATTATAAAATTTTTTATGAAGCCAATAAAATAAAAAAGGATCAGATTGAAGATAATAAATTGAGCGATAAAATTAAAGAACTTAAAGAGCTAGCAAAGGAGAAGACATAAATGGAAAAAGAGCAATATCAGCAGTTGGAGCAAAATGTGACACCAAAGCCTCCATATATAAAGAATATAGCAAAGGCGTTTTTTGTCGGCGGTCTTATTTGTACAATTGGCCAAGCTGTGTCCCTTTTTTATATTATATTCTTCAATTTTACAGAAGCGACAGCCGGTAATCCAACCGTAGCTACAATGGTATTTTTTGCTATGTTGCTAACGGGGCTTGGTCTATATAAAAGAATGGGTCAATTTGCTGGGGCAGGTTCATCAGTGCCAGTAACTGGATTTGGTAATGCCGTTATTTCCGCAGCCATCGAGCATAGATCAGAGGGCTTAGTATTAGGAGTTGGCGGTAATTTATTTAAGCTAGCAGGGTCAGTGGTTTTATTTGGTGTAGTAGCAGCGTTTTTCGTAGCACTTATTAAATATATCTTCGTGATGATAGGAGTGGTTTCATGGTAATCGTTTTTCAATCGAAACCATCCCTATTAGCAGGTGGAGTTGTAGCAGGCCCATTAGAGAACCGAAGTATTTTTAGTCAGTATTTTGATGCTGTGTATGATGATGAACGTTGGCAAATGAAAACCAATGAACAGGGGCATCGTAAAATGATTGAAGAAGCATGTGATGCGGCTATGAAGAAAATGAACGTACAAGGTGGAGATATTGATTATTTAATGGGTGGAGATTTGGTCAATCAAATGACACCGACCAATTTTGCAGCAAGGGATTTAGAAATACCATTTATTGGACTATTTTCTGCGTGTGCCACCTCTGTTTCTTCCGTCATTATTGCTTGTCTTTTAACAGAATTAGGTGCTGCTAATTATTCATTAGCCGGTGCGTCAAGTCAGCATAATGCGATAGAACGTCAATTTCGTTATCCTATCAATTACGGTGCACAAAAGCCACAAACTGCTCAATGGACTGTAACAGCGGCTGGCTATGCGCTAATCGGTAAACACCGTGAAGAGTATCCTTCCATCGAAGCTGCCACAATTGGAAAATCTGTGGATTACGGCATGGATGATCCTTTCCATATGGGTGCTGCAATGGCACCTGCGGCCTTTCAAACGATTCAATCTCATTTACAACAACGAAATCAAAAAATTTATCATTACGATTTAATTTTGACGGGCGATTTAGGTCAGCTTGGGTTAAAGCTTTTGAAGGGAATGCTTGTTGAAAATGGTGTGAAAAATGAGGAACTAACTCTTTTACGCGATGCAGGTGCTGAGTTTTATGGGCAAGATGAATCCTTTCAATCAGGGGCAAGTGGTGCAGGCTGTTCAGCAGCTGTTTTTTTTAGTTACGTTCTTCAGCAGATGCGAGCGGGTAGCTATAAGCGTGTATTACTAGTGGCAACTGGGGCATTATTGTCTCCATTATCGTTTCAACAAGGTGAGACGATTCCATGTACGGCACATGCCATCGAAATTACAATGAAATGAGGCATAAATTATGGTAATGACATTTGTATTTGCATTTATTGTTGGAGGCATTATTTGCGTCATCGGCCAATTATTAATGGATGTCGGTAATTTAACACCGGCCCATACATTAAGTACACTCGTTGTCCTCGGTGCTATATTGGATGGTATGGGGTTATATGAGCCATTAATTAATTTTGCTGGCGCAGGAGCTACCGTACCCATTACCTCTTTTGGTAATTCTCTAACACACGGGGCAATGGCTGAGGCAGAAAAGCATGGACTGGTTGGCGTCTTAACAGGAATGTTTAAAGTAACAAGCTCAGGTATCAGTGCTGCTATTGTTTTTGCTTTTATTGGTGCATTAATTTTTAAGCCTAAAGGAAATATCGACTAGACGAATACCCCTCCCATTTCTACAACCCAAACATATTATAGGTTGTAGAAGGGAGGGGTGCTTTTATGGGATATCAAGGCTGGTCCTCACAACCGTATGGAAATAATGTTGGTGGGTGGAACAATAGCTATTGCGGAGGCAATAACTATAGTTATTGTGGAGGCAACAACTCTGGCTATGGTTCAACATTTGTTCTAATTGTTGTTCTATTTATTCTTTTAATTATTGTTGGCGCTACTTACATCTAATTTGATGAACATATTGTAAAGGCTTTAACTCTTATTTAGAGGGTTCACATACCTAAATAAAGTTAAGGCCTCCACCATTTGTGAATGCTTCGGGCAAGTCGCAAGGTCAAATTGAGTTTTAATGATAGGAGGGAAAACATGCATCGCTCGTTATTTAATTCAATTGAGCAAAAAACAGGTGTTTCGATGGATGAAATCTTCGCATTAGCCAATGCCATTCAACATGCGGATTTTACAAGTGAAAAACAAGTAAGAAAAATCGTACGACGTGTTGCTAAGATATCTAACAGAACGATTACACAAGAGTTAGAAGATAAATTAGTACAATCTATTATTCAAGATGGAGCATCACTAGATTTCGATAAAATCACTAGAATGATGAAGTAGCGCATGGCATATCTACTTGGCAAAGCAGCTTGTTACGATAGAGTAGATAAATGGTGGCAAGCGGATTTTGGTTTAAAAAAGGGTGTTACGACATTGAACAATATCGTAACACCCTTTCATTAAATTTTTTTCTCCATTGCTCGATGCGGAATACCAGCATCCAGAAATTCTGGAGAAGTTACCGCATAGCCAAGCTTTTCGTAAAATGGAATTGCATGGCTTTGCGCGTGAAGCTTCAATGTTTCTTTTGGGATAGAAATGGCGTATTTCTCCATTTCCTTCATTAGTAAAGCCCCTAATTTTTTACCACGTTGAGATTGTAAAATACAAACACGTTCAATTTTTGCTGTATTGTTTTCAATATTACGTAAACGCGCTGCTCCTACAGGCTCATCGTCCTCATACATAATAAAATGCGTTGCAGTTGCATCTTCAGCATCACATTCCAAATGGAGTGGAACGCCTTGCTCTTCAACAAAAACTTTTTTTCGTACAGTAAACGCATCATCATGTTCTTGCTTTGTTTCAACAATCTTAACGTTATACAATCATCACTCAGCTCCAGACAAACGGAATGTTTCGTATGTTGTCCAGGAACCGTCTTCTAATTGATATAGAAGATGAATGCGATCAATTGTATCTTTTTCATCTACACCAGTCATACGTAATTGACCAAAGATGTCGTCATGCTCAGAATCCGACATTTTTTGAGCGATTGTAATATGAGGTACAAATACATGTTTCGTTTCCCCATAAGAAATATTTTCTTGGATTTCATGTTGGAAAGCAGCTAATTGTTCAGTTGGTTCAATGCGGAAATAAATGGCATTGGTTGTAGGGAAAAACGAACTGATGCGTGATGCATGAATGTTTAAAGGCGCATATTTAGCAGCAAGCTCATCCAATTGCTTAACGATGGTTTGAATTTCTTCTTCAGACGCATCAAAGCTGTCTTTTAACGTCATATGCGGTGTAATCTTCGCAAAATGAGGATCATATCGTTTGCGATAAGTGTTCGCTAAATCTTGCAATTTTTTTGATGGAAATGCCACAATACCGTACTTCATAGTCCATTACCTCCCGTAAATAAACAATTTTTCTATTTAAGTATATCAGAAAATCCAATTTTCGTAATTTAATCACTCACATTAATTAAAATTTTCAATTAATGCACGTCGAAGGTCTGGTTTCCAATATTTCCATGTATGATTGCCATCAAACTCGTCATAAAATATAGAGTACCCTTTATGGATCATAAGATCATGGAGCTGACGATTAGGTGTTAAAAAATCCTTCACAGATTTATCCATAGTCACTACTTGGTCTTCACCCTTACCAACTATATGGTATATAGAAATGGCTGCTGGATCTTTGAAATTTTCGACTGCCTTCAAAACGTCATCATCCACGTATGGTGATTGAAGAATGACCTTGCCAAAAATACTGGGATACTTTAATGCGGCCATTAAGGAAGCTGTAGCAGCCATCGAATCTCCAATTACTCCACGACTCATACCCATTTGATACGTGGAAAACTCGTTATCTAAATAAGGTACTAGCTCATGTGCTAAAAAGCGGAGATAAGCTTCATGCTGCTCACCACTAGGAATATATTTATGACGTCGATCGTTAATATCTTTGTATGGAACAAAAGCAATAATTAAATTTTCGATTTCATAGTCATCAATCAGTTCATCAGCTAGCTTTGTAATACCACCAAGCTGGAAATAATCTTTACCATCTGATGCGATTAGAATGTTGTATTTATATAGTGGAGAATAATTTGCAGGAACATAAATATAGAGCTGTAATTCTTCCTGTAATGCCTCACTATAGAATGCTAAATCCTGTACTGTTCCCTTATCCAATGATGACACTCCTTCTTATGTTTGTAACAAAATTGTACCATATTACGAAAGTAAAGGTATAATAGGTTGGGCTAGCACTATACTAGCAATAAAATCGAAATGAGGGGTAGCTTATGCATAATAAAAGTATTCGTGTGCACTCTGATGAAGTAGCGAAGGCAGCACATGCCGCGTTGATTCGTAGAGGTGTGGCGATCGAGGATATCGCAAAAATTGTTTACGAAATGCAAAAAACCTATAATGAAGGTTTAACACTGGATCATTGTGTTCATTCGGTTGAGCGTGTACTGCGTAAACGAGAAGTGCAACATGCACTTTTAGTAGGAATTGAATTAGATGAGCTAGCTGAGAAAAAATTATTATCATCACCATTACAGCAAATTATAGAATCTGATGAAGGTTTATTTGGTGTGGACGAAACAATCGCACTAGGATCTGTTTTTACATATGGCAGCATTGCAGTAACCACATTTGGTCATTTAGACAAGCAAAAAATTGGCATTATTAAAAAATTAGATACTGAGCCTGGGCATCATGTTAACACGTTTTTAGATGATTTAGTTGGCAGTATCGCGGCTTCTGCAGCATCACGAATTGCTCACCGTATGCGTGATTTAGAGGAAGAGGGCGAGACATTTGCGGATATCGAGCCAGAAGAGCTAGGACCAAAGCCAAAATCACATAATGAAATATAAAATGAGTTTCTACTATAAAAAATAACTTTCTCAAATATGGGGAAGGATAGACAAAGCCATCGAGAATTTTGATCTGACCCAAAAAAGTTAGACATATTTAGTTAAGCAACTGCTAAGACCTGAGTTCGGTACTCCACCGGGCTTAGGTCTTTTAATTTTTCTTTCATTCGTTTGTGATTGTAGTAGTGAATATAGTCATTGAGCTCCTGTTCAAAATGTGCCATAGATTCAAATTCTTGTAGATACAGGAGTTCAGATTTTAATAAGCCAAAGAAATTTTCGATGACTGCGTTGTCCAAACAATTACCCTTACGGGACATACTCTGCGTAATACCATGTTGCTTTAATGTTTGTTGATACTTTTTCATTTGATAATGCCAACCTTGATCTGAATGAAGAATAACTTGATCACTTGATTCAAGGCGCTCCAATGCTTGTTCTAACATATTATGGACTAGTTTATACACTGGACGCTTCATAACCGAGTATGCAATGATTTCGCCATTACATAGATCAAGGACGGGTGATAAATAGCGTTTCTCACCAAATAGATGGAACTCTGTCACGTCTGTTACCCATTTCTCGTTCATTTTTTCCGCTGTAAAATCGCGTTGTAATATGTTTGGGGCAATTTTTCCGACGTTACCTTTATACGAACGATATTTCTTCATGCGGACTTCACACTTTATGCCAATGGCATTCATCAAGCAGTTAATCGTTTTCGGATCATGATGAATACCAAATTTTTTTAGTTCTTTGGTGATCCGACGATAACCATAACGTCCCTTATGTTCATGATAAATGGACTGAATTGCGACTTTCACATCAGCGTATTTATCATGACGATTCAAACGCTTTTCCCAGTAATAATACGTACTACGTGGAATATCAGCGACTTTGATTAATTCCACTACTTCATAGATTTCCTTTAGTTCATAAATTACTTGCGCTTTGATTTGATTGGTAATTTTTCTTGCATTTGAACTAAAGTATTCAACTTTTTTAAGTACGCATTCTCCATTTCTAATTGTTTGATTCGTGCTTCTAACGCCTCAACAGATCCTTCAGCTGGTGTTGATTTCGTTGTTCTTTTTGTCTCTTTTTTCATAGATAGATGCCCCTTTTTCTTAGAAACAAGAGCATCATAACCACCAACTTCAAACTTCAACTTCCAATTCCGAATCATGCCAGGAGATGAAATATTGAATAGTGCAGCTGTGTCTCTCGAAGATGTACCTGTCTCGTTCATATAATTAAGTACATTCATTTTATAGTCAGCTGAATAGTTTGTATAGGACTTTAAGAAAGTCTCTACGCCATTTTTTTGATAACGGCGAACCCATTCACTGACAATCTGAGCTGTCACACCGATATCATTCGCAATTTCGATCAAAGTTTCATTTCCATTTAAATATCGTTGAACTGCTTGAATACGTTGTTCAACACTTACTTTTGTCATAAAAAAACCCCCGTAAAAGTTAGATTAATGTCTAACTTTTACGGGGCAGTTCAATTTTACTCTCAATGGCTTTTGTCATTTTATTCTTTTAAAAAATCCCTTTATTACTTTTTATCGTTATAGGCTTTTAAAAATTCTTTTACTTTTTCGCTATCGGCTTCAAGTTTTAACCCAGTGTCAACTAAAGGAGATACAGTTGATATAGCAGGTTTCTTATTGCCTTGGTAATAGCTAATGAACTCGTCTTGGTTGATGGAGTACAAAATCGCTTTACGTAAGTCAGCTGAATCTGAAACTGCGCGACCAGATGTATTCATTTGTAAGTAAGAAACAGCATTGCTATCGGCAGTATTTAAAGTTAATTTATCGTCAGATTTCACAATATCCAGTTTTGTTTCTGGAACTGTTTGAAGAACGTGAATTTCTCCATTACGTAATGCTGATAAAGCACTGTCAACATCAGAGATGAAACGAACATTGATTTTCGAAATTTTTGGTTCATACTCACTACCAACACGGTAGGCAGGATTTTTCACAAATTGTGCTTCATAATCATTTTTCTTTACTAAAATATAAGGACCACTTGCATAAAGTTGATTGTTGAAAGTTGCTGATCCTTCAGTGATTGTAGCTTGATCACCATAGGCAATATCTTTGTCAGGGTCATAGTTAGCTACATCATACGTATTAATACTTGTTACTTGTTTTTCAGATACAATACCACCAGATTGGTGTGCTAAATAGTTTAACACTTGCGGGAATGGTGTTGGTGTTGTAATTTTAACAACTTGGTATGAACCAGAAGCATTGTTAACAGACCCTTTGTCTTTTGCTAATTGCGCTACAGATGCAGGGAGGTTTTGTGATAATGCTTCCAGAACTGTTTGATCAGAGCCAGATACTTTTTTATTTTGTAATTCAGCTAAATCTGAAACAATCTCTACTGTTTCAATATTTTCATGGATACTATAAGTACGGTGATCTGGTACTGAATTAGCATCTTTAGCACGGTTTAATGAGAAGACCACATCTTCAGCAGATACTAGATCACCTGTATCAACAGCTGCACCATCTTTCACTGCGGCGAAATGAATATCATCGCGTAAAATAAAGTAATAGTCTTGATTGCCTTCTGCCATTACATGGTTATAAGATAATGAACCATCTGAAACAACGTCATCCGTGTTTGTTAAATTAACAAGACGAACATACATATTTGTATTTAATGTGTTGATGGAACCATCATTTCCTTTAATCGGATCTAGCGAAGTAAGAGAATTAATTGTTTGGTGTAAAATTAATGGTTCAGTTGCATTTTTAGCAGAATCATTAAATTCGATTTTTTCCCATACTTGCGCACGAGATTTTGGTAAATGTACAGTTTTAGGATTTACTAACTCCGAGTAGATCCCTTGATACTTATTGGAAATATATAAAGGCGCAATATAAGCTTGATCGAATACTAGTAATTGCTCTAAATCTTTATATTTAGCCGCTGCTTCTTCACCAGTTAATGTACTCGCCTCATCGATTAGGGCATCTAATTTTGAATCTGCAACAACACTGTAATCTCCACCCGTTTTAAATAATCCACGAACAGCATAGTCCGGGTTTCCTGTTACTGTCGTCCAGCTTGAAAGGGCAAGATCGTAGTTGCCTGCTTCTTTTTGGGCCGAGAATGAACCGTAATCTGGTTGAATATTAAGCTTTACATCAAAGCCGTTTTTTACTAATTGGTCTCGAACAATATTCATATCTTCTTCAGAAGCTGCCATGCCTAATACTTCAATGGCTACTTTGCCATTGCTCTTGTCACTATCTTTTGAATCTTTACTTCCTTCTACGTCAGTTTTCGTCTGTACACAGCCAGCTAAAGCTAATACTGCGACGAATAATAATACAAGTAATTTCTTCATAGGTACCTCCAATTAATTTGTTTTTGGATCTAAAGCATCTCGTAAACCATCTCCTAAGAAGTTAAAGGAGAGGACAAGAAGCATAATACAAAGACCTGGGAAAATCGCAACATATGAATGAGTTTCCAGGTACGTACTACCAACCTTTAAAATATTGCCCCATTCGGGAATGTGTGGCTCAATACCAAGCCCTAAAAAACTTAAACTACTTGTTGAAATAACAGCTCCACCAATCGTAAGTGTTGCCTTAACAATCATGGGTGCTAATGAATTAGGAACAATGTGCTTGAAAATAATGGCCGCATCAGATGCCCCCAAAGCTCGGGCGGATTCCACAAATTCAAAATTTGCTAGCTGCATGACATTCGCCCGCATTGTACGTGCATAGGTTGGAATTGCCCCAACACTAAGTGCAATAATGAGATTGATCGTATTAGCACCAAATGCAGCAATAATAGCAATGGCTAACAGAATGCCCGGAATAGCATATAAAATATCTAGGCTTCGCATGATGACATTGTCAGTTGTTTTTCCGTAATAGCCGGAAAATGCCCCTAACGCGCCTCCGACTAACGCAGGAATAATCGTTGAGAAAAATCCGACGATTAATGAAATGCGTGCCCCAAATACAATACGGGAAAATAAATCTCGCCCGTAATTATCTGTGCCTAGAGGATATTCTAATGATGGTGTTTGCAGCAGGGCACCGTAGTTATTTTCTGTAGCAAAGTCATAGTCAAAAGTCCAAGTACTTGTGACGGACAATGAAAACATAAAAATAATGAAAAATAATCCGAATACAGCCATCGTATTTCGTAAAATCTTTTCCCATATTTTTTGCCACTTTTCAATAGAAGAAGGGTTTGCCTTTATAGCCTTTTGAATAAGGCTATAACCTAGTAATGTAGCAAATAGATTACCAGTGAAAGTAGCCAATAGTAATAAAATACCAGGGATAAGCATCCATCTTGGAGCCGCTGTTGGTGTGACAAACTTAACGCATAAAATGGTCATCACGATATAAATAAGCGCAAGTATGAAGAAAACACTCATCGCCAGTAAAAAGGTATCTGTTACATAAGGCTTAAATAAATTTAATGCTGCAATACCAATGATGAATAATTGCGTAATAAAGGCATAGGCAGCAAACGTATATTCGGCAGTCTTTCTAGTGGACACAAGCATAAACGCAAATGATGTAGAAAAAATATTGCCAGAAAGAACGGTTAATAGTAGAGGATAGCCGAAAATACGAGTACCTCTTTGAATCTCCCCAAACTTTGCTAAATCTCTTTTTATTCGTAAATTTACAAAAGCCACATAGATCGCAGTAATGGCATAAATAACAAAGAATAGTAGAACAACTGGTCGCCAGCTATGGGTTGAAAAATTATAGCTATAGGCTAGAAACAATAAAGAAAACAGTAAGGAAAAGACAAAGGTAAAATGAGAATTGACATATTCCTGTGTAATCTTCAAAAGTAGTTTGACATGTAAGATGTTTTTCACAGGTGATCCTCCTTTAAGACTTCTTCATTTTCGAGCGAATGCGTGGATCAAAAAAGGCATACATGATATCAATCAATAAATTGACAATGGAGATCGTAATAGCGATATAAACAACGCCTCCAAGGATTGCGGGAATATCAGGAATAAATTGTTTATCAACAATATAGCTACCAATCCCACTAATATTGAATACCTTTTCTGTAACAGATGCGCCTCCCAACATACCTCCAAAAAGAAGTCCTATCACCGTAATAATCGGAATCATGGCATTACGAATGGCATGTTTTGAAATTACTTTAAATTCATTCAAGCCTTTTGCTTTAGCTGTAATAATGTAATCCTCGTGGATCACCTCAAGCATACTAGACCTTGTCATCCTAGCTATGGATGCCGTAATGGATGTCCCCAAGACGATAACTGGCATGATAAGGGATAACCAATTTTGGGGGTTATAGGTCGCTGGAAACCATTGTAGCTTTAACGCGAACGTTAAAATAAAAATTAAACCTTGCCAAAAGCTTGGAATGGATAAACCAATTAAAGCAATAAACATAAATGTATAATCCAAATACGAATTAGGACGAACCGCTGAAATAATACCGACTGGAATGGCGATAGCAATAGCCATTAACAGTGATAATACGGCTATTTCAAGTGTGACAGGAAATTTATTTGTAATGCTGTGCGTAATATCTTCTTTACCTGCAAAGGATGTGCCTAAGTCAAAAGTAAATAGGCCAGATAGTGAATGCCATAATTGAGATAAATAAGGTTGATCCAAACCATGAATGCGATTAAAGTTGGCTATTTGCTCTGCTGTCGCCTCAACGCCAAGTAAGTTTCTGGCTGGATCGAAAGGTGATAGATACAAAATTGTAAACACTAATGTTGCCACACCAACAATCACAATGAAGCTTTGTAAAATTCTTTCAATGATAAATTGCAAAAACGGGTTCGCAAATAAAATTAGCACTACATAAAATAAAACAGCTGGTAGAAAGGTAAGAGCTACAAAATATTTGTTTTTCAGTTGCTGATTAAAAAATTGATCATAAGTTAATGGTTGTATACCTTCATTTTGTAAATCACGATCTACTTGCTGTTGAAGCCTTTTCTTGGCTAATTCATTAGCAGTTTGCTGTATTCGCGATGATGATACAGCTTCTTGAAAAAATGAAGCTTTTGCTATTTCTTGCTGTTCAAAAGATTGCTGCCATTGGGCAAATAAACCATTCTTCAAGTAATACTGACTACGCAATTCAAAAGCCTGGTCATAAGTATTTGAATGTTTCTTTTTCCGATAGATAAAGTATGTAAATGGATGAACCAAAATACTTAAAAGAAAAAGTAGTATATTATAAGGCTTTTGGTGCATTATTTTTTGATAAACCATAGAAAAGAACGTAAATTCCTTTGGTTTTAAATAATTTTTTGAAGTAACCATGCATTTCCTCCAAGCGTTAATAAAATATTCAACACTATATTGTATAATTCCTATCAGTATTGTAAAGTATGGATTATACATGAAAGTAAGTCAATCACAAATTTTAAAAAGGATGATTCGAATGAGCGAAAAGCTTTTAGAAATCAATAATCTTCGTGTTTCCTTTCTTACCGGGGAGACAGAGTTTGAAGCTGTAAAAGATGTAAGCTTCCATCTAAATAAAGGTGAAACACTCGGAATTGTAGGTGAGTCTGGGAGTGGGAAAAGTGTAACAGCACGCTCCATTATGCGCTTATTACCATCTCCACCTTCATTTTTAAAATCTGGCACTATTAAGTTCAAAGGTCAGGAGTTAACGGAATTAGTAGAAAAACAAATGGAAACAATTCGTGGAAAAGATATTAGCATGATTTTCCAGGATCCTATGACATCTACAAACCCTACCATACGAATAGGAGATCAAGTGGCTGAAAGTTTAATCAAGCATCAATCCATGTCAAAGACGGAAGCCTATACGCAAACCATTGAATTATTAAAACTTGTTGGCATTCGGGATGCAGAAGAGCGTTATCGACAATATCCACATGAATTTTCAGGTGGTATGCGACAACGTGTAATGATAGCTATGGCACTTGCATGTAATCCGTCACTGCTGATTGCGGATGAGCCAACGACAGCATTGGATGTAACTATTCAAGCCCAAATTTTGAAATTGATGCGAGATATGCAAAAGAAAATGGGCACATCTATTATTTTAATTACACATGATTTAGGTGTCGTTGCTGGTATGTGTGATCGTCTCATTGTCATGAAAGAAGGAGAAATTGTTGAACAGGGTACGACGGAAGAGATTTTTGCAAATGCGCAGCATCCATACACCCAAAAATTATTGAATGCGCTACCAAAGCTACATGAAAAAAAGCAGCCAAAAGAAATTTCTACTATCCAACCAGGTATTGATCCAAATAAACCTTTGATCGAAGTCACACATCTGTCAAAGGAATTTTCATTAGGAAAAGGCCAAACATTAAGAGCTGTCAATGATTTATCATTCCATATACTCCCAGGGGAAACTTTAGGCTTAGTAGGCGAATCAGGATCAGGTAAATCTACCACTGGTCGAACAATTCTACAGCTTCATCAGCCTACTAATGGAGAAGTTTTATACCAAGGGATTCCTGTAACGAGACTAACGAAAAAGCAGTTAAAGGCGATGCGTCGCCATATGCAAATAATTTTCCAAGATCCCTATTCATCGTTAAATCCTCGTAAAAAAATCTTAGATATTATTGGGGAAGCACTTGATATTCATGGTCTAGTGAAATCACATAGTGAAAGACTAGGACGGGTAGAGGAACTGCTTGAGCTTGTTGGTTTGAAGAAAGAACACGCTATGCGTTATCCACATGAATTCTCAGGAGGTCAACGACAACGTATTGGGATTGCTAGAGCATTAGCGGTTGAGCCTAATTTTATAGTTTGTGATGAACCTTTGTCAGCCTTAGATGTATCCATTCAAAAACAGATTGTGGATTTACTAAAGGAATTACAACAAAATCTTGGGTTGACGTATTTATTTATTGCACATGATTTATCGATGGTGAAGCATATTAGTGATCGGGTAGCAGTTATGTATGCGGGGAAAATTGTAGAATTAGCTGAAAGTGAGGAGCTATATGCTAATCCTCAGCATCCCTATACACGTGCATTATTACAGTCCATACCAATCCCCGATCCAGCGATTGAAAAGCAGAAATATAGTGATGCGGAAAATACAGACGACGTGAAAGTTCACTACGAGGTAGAAAATAGCCAGCTTGTAGAAGTTTTTCCAAATCATTGGGTTGCCGTTTCAACATGATGGCTGCCATATTATAGTACAATAGAGACATTTGGCAGGTTTCCGCTGAAAATGAACAACCTTTAATTAAACTATATTAGAGCCTAGATGGAATATCTACATTATTTATTTTGCATAAATAAAATGTAGTTGCATATAATGGAAGTCTTTTAATACATTCAAAGAATTATAGAAAAATATATATTTGTTACAAGGGGATTATGTAGTTACTGTACATAATCTTTTTGTTTAGAATAATTTTGAATCTATATAAAAAGGGCTAGGACATGTTATGATTAGTGTAAATAAATAGCTGAGGGAGATAAAAGTGAAACAATCAGATATTAAAACGCTAATAACTAGTGGAACAATTATTTTGGCTGTTGTTTTATATTTAATATTTAAATAAATATATGTATAAAAGTCTTCAGTTGTTACAATGACTGAAGGCTTTTCATTCGTTACAGGAGCAATCTTGCAATGGGAGAAGGAAACCATTTATGAAAAAATAATTAGTTAACTCCGGAGATTTTTAATTGTAGGGGATATAAATTAGAAAGTAGAGTGTAAATTTGAAGAAAATTATTTTTGTTTTATTCATTTCTATATGGGTTCTGAGTGCATGCACAGAAGAAACTAGTACGAATAGTATTAAGACTGGAGATATGGGAGATCTAATATCTTCAACGATAGAAAACGCAGAGAAACACGATGTAAGTAAGTTTGAAGAATATGAACTAGAAAGTGTAATTGACGGGGACACAATAAGGATAAAATATAACGGTAGCTCTGAAAAAGTTCGCTTTTTACTTGTGGATACCCCGGAAACTAATCATGAGACATTAGGAGAGCAACCGTACGGACCAGAAGCTAAAGAATTTACTAAGCAACTATTAGCTGGTCTGGATACAGTCTATTTAGAATTTGACGTTTCTTATCGTGATAAATATAAAAGACTACTTGCCTATATTTATACGAAAGAAGGTATAAGTGTTCAGGAGCAGTTATTGAAAAATGGATTAGCACGAGTGGCCTATATATATGATCCAAATACGAAGCATGTAGATTGGTTTAAATCCATTCAAAAAACTGCACAACAGTCGGCTATTGGGATATGGTCAGTTGAAGACTATGTAACAAATCGTGGATACGATAAAGATGTATATTATGCTGCTATAAAAAATGGAAATCAGTCTAACATAGATGAGGATAAATCGAATACCAATAACAACAAGGGCAGTTGCGAAATCAAAGGAAATATTAACTCCAAGGGTAATAAAATTTATCATATGCCAGGGCAACGGGACTATGAGAATACAATAGCAGAAGAGATGTTCTGTACGGAAGAAGAAGCGAAAGCCGCTGGGTTTATTCCTGCTAAGCAATAAAATCAGGCATTACATACTTCTAGCGGCATGTTCAGTGTTTACGCTAAGAAGTATGAACGAGCACCAGGGAAAACGTAAGTGAAAAAAGGAAGATGGTTTCTATGTTGAGAGAAACCATCTCCCTTTTTTTGTGTTATTTGTCTAGATAATACAATTTTATGACTTCGACTGCGGGAATGGGTTTATCAAAAGGAAAAAAACGGCTATAAACTTCTTTGAAATTAATATCTCCTTCAAATTTATCAGCAGTTTCTAAGGGATCGAGAATTAATACCTCAATTTATAGTAAAGTCCTTGATACAAGCTTCTTAATTTCTTTAAGCTTAAAAATTATATTAACTTTATCGTTCAGTTAAAGAAGCTCAAGATACAGGCTTTAAGGTGGATGAAAGATAATGTTCCTACTAAAATATCTGAGTCAGGTCAACTCCTGAACTCAGATAATTTTTTGCTTAGGTCAAACAGGGGTGATTGTATCTAAAATAGCTAGGGTACCGCCGAAGAACTTGGCATGTCAGAAAAAAATTTAAACAAATGGAGTGGTAGATTGAGCTCTTGAAGAAGCGGTATATGTTCTAAATTTTAGGATGGGTCAACTCATGTTGATAGCAGTTGGTGCATACAAGCAACCATAATCTAGGGTATTGACATACTAAGTATTGGAATTATATATTTATTCCAGTTAAATTTTTTGAATATTCATTATATATTAACTTGTACCTACAACGTGTTGACGTGTAGTCGTGTTGTTTTGGGTAATATAAGTTTTGTTGCAAATGTTTAAGAAATACAGAGGCACAAGGATGAAACGAGGGGGAACTAACATGAAGAAAATACGAATAGGTGTGATTGGAGCTGGCTTAAGGGGGGGATTGGCACAATACTGGCATAAACCTAATGGGGAATCAGAAATAGTAGCACTAGCCGATATTTCTCAGGAACGTTTAGAAAAATTTCAGGAAAAATTTGATACACCCTTATTTTTAACAAAGGACTATAAAGAGTTATTAACAAGAGATGACATCGATGCCATTGCGGTTTTATCGCCAGATTATTTACATGAGGAGCATATTATTACTTGTTTACAAGCGGGTAAGCATGTGTATGCGGAAAAACCATTAGCTATTACGGTGGAAGGCTGCGATCGAATATTAGATGCTTGGGAAAAATCAGGAAAGCATCTGATGGTTGGCTTTAATATGCGTTATATGAGTATGTATCAAACGATGAAAGGCATAATTGATTCAGGGGCCATTGGAGAATTAAAGGCAATATGGGTGCGTCATTTTGTTGGATTCGGTGGTTATTTCTATTACCACGATTGGCATGGTAATTCAAAAAATACAACCTCCTTACTACTTCAAAAAGGCTCACACGATTTAGATGTCATTCATTGGATTTCAGGGAAATATACACAGAAGGTATCTGCATTTGGAAGCTTAGATTATTACGGTGGAAATCAACCTAATACGTTAACATGTCCAACCTGTGATCAGAAAAAAACTTGTCCAGAATATGTTGCCCATACATTTACGGAATGTGCGTTCCGTGAAGAAATTGATGTAGAGGATAATAATATGGTCATGATGGAGTTGGAAGGTGGCATAAAGGCTTCTTATTTACAATGTCACTTTACACCTGACTATTCGCGAAATTATACATTTATCGGTACGAAGGGGCGTCTCGAAAATGATGATATCAATAATAAAGTTTATTTAAAAACACGGAAATCAAATTCTTGGGAGGAATTGAGTGATGTTGTGTACGAAATGAAGCCTGAGGAAGGTAGCCATGGCGGAGCTGACCCGAAAATTGCCCAAGATTTTGTAGAACTCATCCTCTACGATAAAAAACCTTTGACAACGCCATTTGCAGGACGTATGAGTGTCGCAGTGGGCTGTGCAGCAACAGAATCTATTCGTAACGGAGGTAAGGTTATTGAGATTAAGCAGGAATCTACCATTCTGCAACATTGATAAATAGGGGGTGTAGTTATGACGCTTTTAGATAAAACAACTGTTGAGGAAAAATCATCTAAAACAAAACGTTTTTTCAAAAAGCAATCAAAGGTAAAGAAAAATCACCTGGTAGAGTGGAAAAAATCTATCAAAAAAAATTGGGAGCTTTATTTTTTACTAGCCCCTGTTATACTTTACTTTTTGATTTTCCATTATTACCCACTGTATGGGTTGCAAATTGCCTTTAAAGATTTTATTGCTACAAAGGGAATTATGGGGAGTCCGTGGGTAGGATTAAAGCATTTTGAACGTTTTTTTGATAGTTATTATTTTTGGCGTTTAATCAAAAATACAATTGGGATTGGCGTATTCACGTTACTTATATCTTTTCCAGTACCAATCATTATTGCATTGCTATTAAATGAAGTGAAGAGTCTTCGCTTTAAGAAATTTGTACAAACAGTCATTTATGCCCCACATTTTTTATCAACAGTAGTCGTAGTTGGGATGCTATTACTATTCTTAAAATCGGATGGGATGATCAACCAAATCATTATGTTGTTTGGGGGTACACCCATTGATTTTATTTCAGAACCTGCCTGGTTTAAATCCATATATGTACTGTCTGATGTTTGGCAAACGATGGGATGGAGTTCCATCATATATATTGCTGCTTTGGCTGCCGTAGATCCGGCACAGCATGAGGCGGCAATGATAGATGGGGCATCAAAATTTCAAAGGATTATTCATATTAATATTCCTGCGATTATGCCGACAATTATCATTTTATTCATTTTAAATGTTGGTTCTGTCATGGCTATTGGATTTGAGAAAGTATTTTTAATGCAAAATGACTTAAATATGTCGGCATCAGATGTTATATCCACTTTTGTTTATCGTAGCGGAATTTTAGAAGCACAGTATAGCTTTTCAGCAGCAGTGGGCTTCTTCAACTCTATCATTAATTTTATCCTCCTTATTATGGTTAACAGAATAGCCAAAAAAGTGAGTGATACAAGTTTATGGTAAAGGAGAGATTGACATGAAAGAATCAAAGGGCGATCGTGCATTTACTATCTTTAATTATATTTTTTTAGCAATCGTAGCAGTTGTTGTTTTGTATCCACTTATTTTTGTTTTAAGTGCTTCTCTTAGTAATCCCGAGTACGTCATTTCAGGGGATTTATGGCTATGGCCAAAGGAATTTACAGTGGAGGCTTACGAAAAAGTATTCCAAAATCCAGATATTATTAATGGATTTATCAATACTTTGAAATACACATTCTTTGGAACATTACTAAATATCGTGATGACCATTTGTGCAGCTTATCCTCTTTCACGTAGAAACTTAAAAGGGAAGGGCTTTATTATGGCATTTATGGTATTCACCATGTTTTTCAGTGGGGGACTAATTCCTACATATCTATTAATCCGTGATTTGGGTATGATAAATACATTTTGGGTCATGATTATTCCGAATGCGGTAGCTGTATGGAACATCATCATTATGCGGACATTTTTCCAATCCATTCCTTATGAGTTAGAGGAATCGGCCATGATCGATGGTGCAGGGAACTTCCGTATTTTATGGAGTATCGTTCTACCACTATCATTACCTGTTATGGCAGTCATGGTTTTATTTTACGCTGTAGGGCATTGGAACTCTTATTTCCAGGCATTGATCTACTTGCAAGACCAAGATAAGTTTCCACTACAACTTATCCTGAGGCAAATATTAATTCAAGGACAAGCTGACGATATGATTCAAGCGACGTCAGAAAGCTTTTTAGCTCAAAAACTTAGCGTTGAAGGGTTAAAATACGCAGTTTTAATCGTTGCTAACCTACCAATGTTAATGCTTTATCCATTCTTACAAAGATATTTTGTAAAAGGTGTCATGATTGGTTCATTAAAAGGTTAAAGAATAGGAGCGATTTAAGTGGAAATGAAAAAAAAGCGTGTTTATGGTGTCGTAACAAGCCTAATGTTAGCTGCAAGTTTGCTAGGAGCATGTTCGGATGATAAAGCAACCGGTGGAGTGAAAAGTGATAATATTGATAATTTGAATGCGACCGATATGCCGATTACAAAGGAGAAAATTGAAGTAGATGGTTTTGCAGCAAAGTTTTTTGCATCTCAGGACTGGAATCAACTAATGTTGTGGGAAGAATACGAGAAAATGTCTAATATCCATATAAATTGGACAACTGTTCAGACGGAGGTATTAGCGGACAAAAAGAACTTGCTTTTAGCTTCAGGAAATTATCCAGAAATATTTTTTGCATCGGCATTTTCAAAAACAGATTTAATCAAATACGGTCAACAAGGTGTATTTTTACCGTTGAATGAATACATCGATCAATATGCACCCAATTTTAAAAAGCTATTAGAAGAATACCCATCTGTCGAGCAGGGTGTGACGATGGCAGATGGAAATATTTATGGCTTCCCAACAATTTATGATCCAAAATTTTCATCACTTCGCGTTGGAGCGCCGTGGATTAATCAGGAATGGCTTGATCATCTAGGCTTGCCATCACCAGAAACAACAGATGATTTGTACAAAGTACTAAAAGCATTTAAAGAAAATGATCCGAATGGTAATGGTTTACAAGATGAGCAAGGCTGGGGAACTGGTTATGGTGTGAATCAAATTATTAATTACTTAAGAGGATCATTTGGCTTGAACAAACAAGGAACGATGAATCTGAATTTAGATTTTAAAGAAGGTACTGAGGAATTCCGATTTGTGCCAACGACCGACGAATATAAACAATTACTTGAATATTTAAATAAGCTTTATAAAGAAGGTTTAATTAATAAGGATGTATTTACGACAGAGCCTCAAAAATTTGCGGCAGAAGCAGCTAAAGGAACGTTTGGCATTCTTAGTGAAGTAGATCCTAAAGAATTATTTAAACTAGATGGTTATACGGGTGCACAAGTGTTAGAAGGGCCAAATGGGGATCGACAATATACTGCGATGTCTAATGGTCTTGGGAATCTAGGGATGTTTGTAGTAACAGATAAAGCAAAAAATCCTGAAGCAATGGTTCGTTGGATTGACCATTTATATGGTGATGAGGGAGCTAAAATGTTCTTTATGGGCTTTGAAGGTGTCACTTACGAAGAAAATGAGGATGGAACAATTCAATATATCGACAATATTACTAATAATCCAGATGGCAAAAATTTAGACCAAGCAATAAGTGATTATTTAACATGGCCTGGTGGTTATTATCCTGGGATTGTAACGCAAAAGTATTTCCAAGGGGCAGAGGCTAAGGAAAACTCTCTTAACAATGCCAAGCAAGTCATGCCATATGCTTTGAAGGATGAAGATATTATTCCAGGCTTGAATTTCACAGTGGAAGAAAATGATCGAGTGTCCGCTGTTTTAACAGACATTCAAACCTATGTAAATGAAATGACAGCAAGCTTTATAACAGGAAAAGAAAGCTTCGATAAATGGAATGACTATAAGAATACAATTGAAAAAATGGGTTTGCAAGACTATATGGAAGTAGCACAAGGGGCATATGACCGTTCCAAATAAGGAGGTTCAATTTCTTCAAACTTAACAAGTAGAAGGTCACATAAGCTGAAAGATTACCATTCAACTAGGCTTATGTGACGCACGCTTGTTGAACCTTCTATTGATGGATGTAGCAGAGTGTAAATGCAAAAAATGTATAGATAGTAATATGTGAATCGTAGGGAGGTAATGGGCATGGAATTGGAAGGGTGGAAAGGTAAACTATACTGGTTTGTAGAATGGATCACATTATTAGCAGTATTACAGTTACTATGGACAGGTTTAACTTTACTTGGACTTTTGCTATTTGGAGTAGCCCCAGCGACTGTTGCCATGTTTACTACTTTACGGAAAAGATTACAAGGAGAAGATGACTTAAAACGATTAGTCAAAATCTATTGGAATACATATAAAGTTGAATTTATTCCATCAAATAAAATAGGTATGATCTTACTGAGTGTTGGCTACTTTGTAACGATTAATTTTCAAATAGTTTCATCGTTACATGGCTTACTAGGCTTACTATTACTCACAGTGTTTATTTCTATTAGTATACTGTTCGGTATGATTGTTGTGAATATATTTCAGCTATACGCCCATTATGATTTACCAATATTGCGCTACTTTGCTGCTTCCATCATATTTAGTATTGCGTATCCATTACAAATGATTAGCAATATTGTTGGGCTTATAATTCTTTATAAACTATATAGCTGTTTTCCAGGCTTAATACCGTTTTTCGGTGTTAGTTTAGCTGCCTTATTTTTAACGTGGATGTCATCCCATATATTTAAGAATGATAGAGAAGCAGACGAACATACTAATCTACCATATTACTCTGCTGGGAGAGGGATCACCTCATGAATAAAAAATGGATTATTAATGCGAATATCGTAATGGAAAATAAAATTATTACTAACGGATTTCTAGAAATGTCGGAAGGAAAAATTACAGTAATTGATCAAATGGCAAATTGCCCTTCATTCGCTTTAAGAGAGAATGTAATAGACTGTCAGCAAAAAGGCTATATCATCCCTGGAATGATCGATATCCATATACATGGTGCTGTAGGTCATGATTTTATGGATGCGAACCATATTTGTTATTCGAAAATAGCCAAATACTTAGCAAGTGAGGGCGTAACTGCTTTTTTGGCTACAACGATGACAGGTCCTATGTCTGAGATCGAATCTGCTGTTGAGGCACTTGCCTATTATTATAAAAACCAACCAACAGCAGTGCCTGAGATGTTAGGAATTCATTTAGAAGGTCCATTTATTAGTCAAGCTAAAAAAGGGGCTCAATCCGAAGCTTTTATTTTAAAACCAAATGTTCAACAATTTAATGATTTGTATGATAAGTCTCATCATTCAATTCGTCTTGTCACATTTGCACCGGAGGAAGATACCGATTTTGAATTACTACACGAATTAACTAATAAAGGGGTTATTGCATCTATTGGTCACTCTGACGCTGACTATGATACAGCGCAACATGCAATAAAAGCTGGTATTACCCATGTAACACACCTATTTAATGGCATGAGTGGACTACACCACCGTGATCCAGGTGTTGTGGGAGCAGTACTTCTAGCGGAAGATGTGTATGTGGAGATAATTCCAGATAATGTACATTTTCATAAAGATCTACTACCAATGGTTTACAAGATGACGGGCTTAAATCGTTTGCTCATCATAACAGATGGTATACGTGCAAAGGGGATGCCAGATGGTTTGTATCAATTAGGTGGTAATGAAGTAGAAGTCATGAATAATCAATGTATTCAACGCAAAACGGGATCCTTAGCAGGAAGTGTGTTAAATATGAATACCGCAAGGAAAAACATAGGAGAGTGGCTTACACTTTCACTTGTTGAGCAAATACGTATTGTTTCTTTAAATCAAGCAGAGCATTTAGGCATGGACAATCGGAAAGGGTCTATTGCACTAGGAAAGGACGCAGATATCGTTTGGTTGAACGAAGAAGGAGAAGTAGAAAAAACTTTTTGCTTAGGGAATTTTGCCTTTGAAAAGGATTGATATATCAATAGGCATCCTATTATATAGATGGTATATTGATTACAAAACCTAGAGAAGGAAGGAAAAAAGATGCATTTATTAGATCAATCTAGTGTAATCCCATTATATCATCAATTAAAACAAATTTTATTTGGGAAAATTCAATCAGGTGAATGGAAACCAGGAGATAAAATTGACTCGGAAAATCAATTGATGGAGATGTTCCATGTTAGTCGAAATACAGTAAAAAAAGCAATCGAGGAATTAGTAAAGGAAGATAAATTATATCGTATTCAAGGAAAAGGAACCTTTGTTTCCAAGCCAAGACTTGAACAATCTCTTGGAGGGTTTTATAGCTTTAGTCGCATGATTCAAGAAAAAGGATTTAATCAAAAAGATGAAGTACTAGAAATACAAAAGGTGTATCCCTCAACTAAAGTTAGATCGAATTTAGCATTAGAGGAAAATGAACAAGTTGTAGAAATGAAGCGTTTACGATTTGCCGATAATGAGCCGATTATTTTGGAATCATCTTTTTTACCTTTACGCCTTATTAAGGATATTGAAATTTTACGAGAAGTAACGTCTTCATCTTTATACAGTTTATTAGCCGAACGTTTTAACATTATTGTTGTAAGGGCGAGAGAAGCCTTCGAACCGGTCCTTATTAATAAAGACGAAGCACCTTTATTGAAAACAGATGCTGGAAAACCAGCTTTATTGCTAGAAAGGACTGCGTTTGATACCTCAGGAAAACCAGTGGAATTCTGTATTTCAATTGTAAGAGGAGATCGTTGCCGTTTTTATACGGAATTAAATTAAAATCTAATCGTTTGCTGCATTTATTTTTGTTTTAAATTATACCAACAACCCATTGAGGGAGGAATTCTATTATGCCATTAGTGACAACTAAAGATATGTTAGAAGACGCTTATAAAAATAATTATGCAATCGGTGCTTTTGGAGCACATAATTTAGAAGTGATTAAAGCTGTAATTGCTGGGGCAGAAAAAGTGGGGGCACCTGTAATTTTGCAAACAACTTCAAGCACGTATAAATATGTAGAGATGCCTTATCTAATTGCACTGGCAAAAACAGCAGCGGAACAGGCAAAAGTACCGGTGGCATTACATTTGGATCATGGCGAATCTTATCATACTGTTATGGAATGTTTACGAGCAGGCTACACCTCTGTAATGATTGATGGATCTTCCTTACCTTATGAGGAAAATATTTTATTAGTAAAAAAAGTAGTTGAAGCTGCAAGTGCGGTAAATGTGCCTGTTGAAGCAGAGCTTGGGACAATTGGTGGTGTCGAGGATAGTGTAAGCGTAAAGGAAGAGAATGCATTCTTTACTGACCCAAAGCAAGCGGAGCATTTTGTGAAAGTAACAGGAATTCATTCATTCGCCCCTGCTTTCGGTACAGCACACGGTAAGTATCAGCAAAAGCCAAAATTGCTATTTGAGCTTTTACAAGAAATCCATAGCTCTACTAATATTCCATTAGTCATGCATGGAGCCTCTGGGGTGCCAGAAGAGGATGTACGTGAATCTTTGAAGTATGGAATTGCAAAAGTGAATTTTTCTACCGAGCTTAAAGACTTATTTGCTGAAGAATTAAGAGCATATTTTAATGATCATCCAACAGAAAATGATCCAAGAAAGTATTTCCTTCCTGCACGTGAATCTTTAATTAAATTAGTAGAGCAAAAGATTGTGATGTTACAAAAATGATTACTACATTAACCTTAAACGCAGCCATTGACCAAGTATATGAGCTGGACTCTTTAATGATTGGTCAAACAAATCGTGTATTGCAGAAATCACAACAAGGTGGTGGGAAAGGGGTTAACGTAGCTCGTGTAATTGCATCACTTGGTGGCGAAGTGAATATTGGCGGTTTCGTTGGTGGATTAAATGGAAGTAAAATAGTCGAGCTTTTACAGGAAGAAAATCTCCAAACAGAGTTCATACAAATAGAGGAAGAAAATCGCATTTGTTTAACGATTATTAATCAGCAAACGAAGGAAATGAGCGAGCTGTTAGAGGTAGGGCCAACCATTCATGAGCAAGAATGGATAAACATGTTAAATTGGATTGAAACTAAAGCAGAACATGCTACCTATTTTGTATTGTCAGGGAGCCTTCCTCAAGGTATACAAAAAACGGCATATGCAACGATTATCCATTTATTAAAGGAAAAAGGTATTAGAGTCGCACTTGATACAAGTGGCGAGGCTTTGAGAAAAGGTATTACAGCAATACCTTTCATTATTAAGCCAAATGAGGATGAAATTACTCAATTAATCGGTAGACCTGCTTTAACTCATGAAGACTTAGTTCAGGTGGGTATAAAATTTCAAAAATTAGGCATTGAGCATGTATGCTTTTCATTGGGCGAGCAAGGCGCTCTATTTGTTCATCCGTCAGGGATTTACAAAGTAAATGCACCACGGATAAATGTGGTCAATACAGTAGGAAGTGGTGATGCCTTTTTAGGAGGTCTTATTTATAAGCTCTCACATGGTGCAGACCATACAGAGGCATATAAATGGGCTGTTGCATGTGGCTCAGCGAATGCAGCACATAAAGAGATTGCAAAAGTCCAAAGAGATACAGTGGAAAAACTCTTAGAGGAGATACAAATAACTAAAATAAAAGAGAAGTAGGGATTTGTTTATGTACACTTACAATGAGATTATGGCACAGGGACAAAAGTTAGAAAGAACAAAAGATATTGTGCAATTAATGACTTTTAATGAAGATGCTGTAGATGTAGTGCTTTTCACAGGATGTGGAACATCCTATTATTTAGCGATTGCAGCAGCGCGTTATTATCAAACTGTTACTGGAGCGTTTGCCATTGCTGTACCCGCATCTGAGTTATTTTTACACACAGACACATTTATTTTAACGCATAAAAAGTATCTGATTATTGGAATTTCCCGGTCGGGGACAACTTCGGAAATTATTATGTCCTTAGAGCATTTGAATGGTGCGAAAAATATACGTACTATGGCAGTAACATGTAATAGTGACACACCTATGGCAAGATTAACAAATGAATTGATTGCCTTAAATGATATATCAGAAAAAAGTGTGGTCATGACACAATCATTTTCTAATATGCTATACGCCTTGCAATTATATGCTGCGAAAATTAGTGGACGCACGGATATACTGGAACAGTTAGAGAAAATCCCCGCTCTTGTTCAATCAGCATTAGGCAATGGACAACAATTAACGCAGGTGACGGAAGATGCTTCAAAAAAGCGCTTTATCTTTTTAGGGTCAGGTGCTTATAATGGGTTGGCTAAAGAAGCAACATTAAAGCTAAAAGAAATGACTCAAACGGAATGTGAAAGTTACTCAAATCTGGAATTCCGACATGGACCAATTTCTATTGTTGATAAAGAAACGGTTGTTATTATATTTACACAAAATGAAACGAAGGAATATGATCAGGCATTAGTGAAGGATATTCAAAAGCTTGGAGGCTTCGTTGTTATTATTGGTATAGCTTCAGAGGAGTTAGAAGCAGATTTAATTTTTAAGCTATCAGCAGAAGTAGATGATTTAAATCGCCTTGTTGAAGCGGTCCCTTACTTTCAACTTTTAGCTTATCAACATGCAATATTTAAAGGGCGTAACCCCGATAAACCACGTAATTTAACACAAGTCGTTAAACTTTCATAATAAAAACCTATTCAATAAGTAATAGATATTATTCCACTTATTACTTTCTGATAATTTTGAATTTAAATAAATTCTGTGGGGAGAACTGGTGATGTAAGGATGAGTCATATTTTAGTAGCAGATGTTGGTGGAACAAAATTAGCCACGGCTTTATTCAACCAACATCAGCATATTTTAATTAAAAGAGAGGTACCAAGTGATATTTCCACAAAAGAAGCTTTATTCCATTGTTTAATTGATAGCTTTGAAATACTCTGTATGGAGAAGAAGCTCTCTTTTAATGAAGTTTCTAAGGTATGTATTGGTGTACCTGGTATTGTTGATGTTCAAAAGGGTCTAGCCGTCTACCAAAATAATATACCGTGGAGTAACTTTCCTATTTGTGAACGATTAACTGAATTTTTTCCCCATGCACAGATTATGATGGATAACGATGTGCATATGGCTACTTGGGGAGAGTATAATGCTAGAGGATTTCGGAAGGAAACGATGGTATATATAACATTAAGTACAGGGATATCCTGTTGTACCATTGTTAATGGTGATTTTTTACGAGGAACAGGATTAGCTGGTGAAATAGGTTTTAATATTGTCGGTCAAGCTGGTGAAACTTTAGAAGAAAGTGTCGCAGGGCCAGCTATAGAAAAGCTGGGAAGAACATTACTGGGAAATTCAAATATTCGATTAAAAGATATGATGGAGCTCTATTACAAGGGTGACCCTATTATGGTGAAAGTATTGCAGCAAATCATTTATTGCATGGAAAAACAGTTACATCAAATGATTTTAATGCTTGATCCACACTGCATAGTATTAGGCGGAGGCTTTTTTAATCATCAGCCGAAAATCATTGAACTGATTAAAGACGGAATTCAGCAGCGCCTGTTGAATACTCCTTTTGAAGGGAAAGAGCAAATTATAGAGAGTAGTATTCATAAAGGTGAGACGGGACTGTATGGTGCAGCATTGAAGTAATCAAAAACAGTGGCGTGATGAGGAAAATGGAAAATTACAGCGATAAAAATTTCATACAAAGACCCAACTTCTATATATAGCTTATATTGAGAAATTGGGTTTTTTTCGTCAAACAATGAAGAAACACTAATTGCCTCGCCTTCTAAAACTTAATCGAAATAGCTAAAAAAACACCAATGTTGAACTGTAAAAGGGAAACAGGCTTGTTATCTGAATCCCTTTCAATAAAGCTTTTACTCTACCGAATACGCTGTTCTGATTCTAAGTCAAAGAAATGAGCCCGTGACATATCAAATAGTAGTTTTGCTACCTGACCCTGAGTTATTCGAGTATCGGAGTTTACACGTGCGATATAAGGCTGTCCATTTAACTGTGCATGTAACATCAGCTCAGCCCCTGTTAATTCGGTTACATCGATATCTGCTTCAATAGCTGAGAAGAACGGCTCTGAATTGACAGAAGAATTTTCATAAATATGTTCAGGACGAATGCCCAAGATCAGCTCTTTTTGTAAATAACCTTTTTCTACTAATAATTTGGATTTTTCTGCAGGAATGGTTAGTGAAATAGGTCCTATTTGAATCCCTTCTTCATGGAAAATCCCTTTAAAAAAGTTCATCGATGGTGAGCCTATAAAACCACCAACGAATTTATTTTCAGGTAAACCGTATACTTCTTCAGGAGTACCGACTTGTTGAACAATACCATCTTTCATGACGACAAGACGTGTTGCCATTGTCATGGCTTCAGTTTGGTCATGTGTTACGTAGATTGTCGTTGTTTTTAATCGTCGATGGAGCTTAGTAATTTCTGCACGCATTTGCACCCGTAGTTTTGCATCTAAATTGGACAATGGTTCGTCCATTAAGAAAATATTCGCATCTCGGACGATTGCTCGACCAAGGGCAACTCGTTGTCTCTGACCACCTGATAAAGCTTTAGGCTTACGATCTAAATACTTTTCTAAATCAAGTATGGCTGCAGCATTGTGGACACGTTCTTGGATTTGTTGTTTTGAAAACTTACGGAGCTTTAAGCCAAATGCCATGTTGTCATAAACTGTCATATGTGGATAGAGAGCATAGTTTTGAAAAACCATCGCAATATCACGTTCCTTAGATGGCACATCATTCATTTTCTTGTTATCAATTAAAAAATCACCTTCCGAAATTTCCTCTAACCCAGCGATCATACGTAATGTTGTTGATTTTCCACAACCTGAAGGACCAACAAGTACTATAAACTCTTGATCCTGAACAGTTAAATTAAAATCAGATACAGCTGTTACACCGCCATCATATATTTTATAAATATGATTAAGTACTATTTTCTCCATGTTTAATCCCCTTTGTTCTTTTATTCAGTGTAAATAAAGTAATGAAGAAAACCTATGTTTAATGTGCATAATTTTCAGTTAATTATTTTTGTGCATGTTGTAAAAATGACCAAAGATAACTAGCAAAGTAAACAAGAATAACACCATCTAAATTTTTGATATGAATATTGGTGATTTCTTGGAACTTGGATAATCGATAGGTAAGCGTATTACGATGCATATGTAATTTTTTTGATGTCAAAGAAATATTGAAACCACATTCACAAAAGGTTTTAACCGTTTCCAATAATTCCTTGTCAGATTTTAAAGGTATAATAATTTGCTCCTCGATAAATGTAAGAATAGAAGTGGGCAATTGTTCTGTTAGTAAAATAGGGAATATCGTTTGAAATGAATAATAAGGTTCAGCAAATCTTAAATGTAAGCATTCCTTGAACCATTGTGCTTCCCTTTGGAATTTAACCGAAAAATCTTGATTGATTGTATAAAATTCTCCCAAATATAAATGGATGCGAACATAAAAATCGGCTTCTATCGTACGGATAAGGGCAATGAAATCTTCCTTCTCACGTATTGAATGTTTTTCAGGTTCAATAAGTAAAAATTGATTTTTAGCAACTTGAAGGAATACCGTATCCTCCTGAAAAAAATTATAAAGCGCTTCTTTTAAAGCTTCTAAGGGAGGGTTTTCATTAATAAACGTTATTTGAATAACCCGTGCTTTGTTAAATTTTAATTTGGGCGGCATGTCACCATTCGAATAAATAAATTCATACCATAAATCTGATGCCTGAACTGGCGAAGAGGTAACTTCAGTATAAAAAACCGTCAACCATTCGTAGTCCCGCTGTGAAACCTCATGCTTGGAAATAGAAAACCATTCCTTTGTTTCGTGATGATAAAAAATATGAGAATCATAGGATAGTTGAGTTGGCTTTGAACGAAAATAACGATAGGAAGGAAACAATGCTTTGAGATTTAAGTTCATGAAAGACTCCTTTTCTTTCGATATATAGTAAAAGATGTAACTGAAAGGTTGTGCGGGAAAAAGCTACATAAAAGATGATGATCAAAAATATGCTTTAAAATTTTCTATCATTACTAGTAATCATAAATGTTGAGGTTAAAAAAGTTAAGAAATATAAGTAAATTCACTGATATGAAGATAATAATTCGTGGAGGCCCATATGAGTGAAAAGAAAGTTTATATTCATTCGTGTCACATGGTGAAAAACGAGGAAAAATAGTTAACATTATTGAGTTGATTGTTTCTTCATGAATCCCAATAATGTTTGAACGATGTAAAAATTGTCTAACATTTCAATGTTGTAGACAAACTCTAATAATTTTTAGTTGTGTTTTACTATAGGAGTAGATGCCGCCTTCGTTCCAATCAATTTACCTAAGTTCGCTATTTACTATTTATTGTTGAGGGCTATTAGATATTGGATTTAGGACCAGTTTGTTGAGTTATACAGTGACGGAGTAACTTGAGCGAAAATGCATGGTGCAAAATTAAAAACTAGCCTCAAGATGATCACTTCTAAAAGGAGGCTTCCAGTTAGAAGGTTAATGAAAAATATCCATTTACTAATCGCTAGTAAATGGATATTTTTCATTTATGGTGTCTTTACATCTTTTGTCCAATCAGCTACTTTATCTTGGTTATTGTTAATCCATTTTTTTGCAGCGTCCGTGGCACTCATACCTTCCATAATATCAAACATCACACTTTCAATATCTTCGGCAGTCCAATGGAAACGATTTAGGACATCATATGCCTCGGAAGCATCTTCCTTTAATCCTTTACGGGCAAATGTACCAATATATTCTTCCGTACCATATAAACCTTTTGGGTCTTCTAAATATTTTAAATCGTAGGCATTAAAGATCCAGTGGGGAGACCAACCTGTAATGATGATCTCTTCATTATTTGAAATGGCTTGACTAAGGGCTGCGGTCATGGCACCGGCAGAAGAGGTTAGTACATTCCAGCCCTCTAGATTATGATATTCCTTATAGGCATTTTCTGTTGTGGCCATCATATTAGCTCCTGGTTCAATACCTGTAATTGTTTTATTGGCTTGATTTGTTAAGTCTTCAATGGAATTAACGTCCATATAACTTGGAACGACTAAGCCAATTTTAGCACCAGTAAGGTTTTCGCCTAAATTCTCAATTTTATCTTTGTATTTCTCTACTTGCGGAGCGTGTGTTTGGGGTAACCAGGCAGATACCATACCGTCAACCTCACCGTTCGCAAGTGCCTCCCACATAATGCCATTGTCTAATGGTGTGAGCGTCACATCATATCCCAAATTCTCTAAAACTTGTCCTATAACATGGGTAGAAGCAACCTCTGTATCCCATTCCACATACGCCAAGTTAATTTCTTTTTTATCTTTTGTACCCGCATCAGCAGAACCACATGCAGCTAATAGTAGTAGGCATGATAAAGCAAATCCTATCTTCCATATTTTTAAATACCTCATCAAATTCCCCTTTCAATAATTACTTACATCCTAGTGAAAATTAATAAATATTAACAAGTAACAACTTAATTTTATATAGAAGTTGTTACTTTTGTCAAATTGATGATTCATGCAACGCATGCAATAAAATGGGGGCTTCATTACGGAAAAGGTTCTGAATAGGGTTCTAAAATGCCCATAGATTTTTAACACGATTACATATGATAGGTGAAAATGGAGACTGGGTTTTGAGGAGGCTTAGTGTGCACTGGATTACTATTATTCTAATAGGAATTGCTGCAAATCTAGATAATTTGGGGATTGGCCTAGCCTATGGTGTCAAGCAAGTTAAAATTCCTATTTTATCGAATGCAGTGATCGCTGGCATGTCAATGATTGTCACATATGTCGCAGTAACAGCTGGCAGCACTGTTGTTGAATATATTTCACCGCATACTGCCAATTTATTAGGAAGTTTACTATTATGTGTTATTGGTATATGGACCTTGATGTCCAATAACTTTTCTAATCAACGCATAGCAGGTAATCCTGAGCTATTTGATGAAGATAAAAATTTAGTCATCTCAACTCGAGAGGCAATGGCACTCGGATTTGTATTGTCAGCTAATTGCTTAGCAGGAGGTATTGCCATCGGTGCTAATGGCATTTCTGCAATATGGACAGTAATTTCCATTGGTGTCTTCTCATTTGTTACGGTGGGGGTAGGCAGTCAATGTGGTGCATTGCTCTCCAAAACGTTTATTGGGAGGCATTCAACAGCCATTTCAGGATGGCTATTATTGTTGATCGGTATTTTAGAGATTTTTGCTAAATAAATTAAGAGCAAGAATATCACCAAATTTTGGTGATATTCTTTTTATTAGGAGGAAAATTTGACATATTGAGGACGAATTTGGATTAACGGTTGACATTGACTGGCAGTAACGATTATTCTTGGGAGTAGAATCGTAATTGAGAATTATTTTCGTTTACATGAAAGTGCTTTTGTGGAAGTGAATCTATCAATTAGGATGTTTTATTATGACTAAGGGAGGCGTGCAACACATGAAGAAAATGCTCATGTTGATCATGCTTGTTAGTATTTTTGTCGTTAACTTCGGGTTAACACAAGCATCTGCTCAACTAGCTGATGGCACTCATTCGATAAAATATCAGGTCAATAAACCTGAAAGTAATTCCGCATCAATTGCTAATGATTATTTTGTAAAACCTGCGAAAGTTACGGTGAAAAATGGCACTGCAGTAGTACAAATTACATTAAAAAACAGTGCATGGATTACGAAATTTCAACCACCAGGTGGAGCAACTGTAGTAAGTGAAGATCAAGCAGCAGATACACGAACTGTACAATTCACCGTTAAAGACCTAACAAAACCTGTAGTAACAGCGATGAAAATTGATATTGATGATATCAATTATCATCATGAATACAGTGTATCACTTGTATTTGATGCCACATCAATCGCAAGCTCAGCATCTGCTTCTACTCAAAAAACAGAATCCAGTAAATCACAACCAACTTCTTCAGCAACTACAACTGAAAGTCAAGTGCCCAATCCACAAACAGATGATGCAACACCTTATCTATTAATCGTTGCATTAGTGGGGTCAGCATTTTTACTTTATAGAAAAAAACTACAAACAAAAACGGAGGGTCAATAAAATGGCTAAAAAACGTCAATCACGCGCAACTAAAATAGTACTAGCTTCATTGTTAGCAGCATCTCTTACAGTTCCTTCCTTTGCATCTGCGGCAGAATTAGCAACAACAAATATAGAAGTGAAAGCAGAAACAACGAAAGCTGCTAAAACAGATTCAGTTATTAATTTCCAAATTTTTAAAACAGGTACGACAGAAGCACAGCCTGCAATTAGTTCTCATTTAGTACCACAAGGAACAATCGTTGAAAAAGACGGTAAGTTTGAAGCTCAATTAACAATTACAGCTAAATCTGCACCAATGATTGCAGGTCTGCAAACAAAACAAGGCGATACATTTGTAGATGCTAAAGAAGTAAAAAATAACGACGGTACAATTACATACAGTTTCCCTGTTGTTGTTGATGAAGTTAAATCAGCAAAAATTCATGTAGTCGTTCCGTCCGCAAATATGGATAAATGGTATGACTTTGATTTAAAAGCAGTGAAAGAAGTAAAAGAAGAAGTGAAAGTGAATGAAGTAGCTGTCACTGTTTACAAAGATGGTACAACAGAAGAGTCGATGATGAAACAGTATATCGCACCAAAAGTGGGGATGACTGTAAAAGACGGTAAAAATGTTGTAACAATGACATTCCCTCAAGGTCAATATGTAAAAGGTTTCACTGTAGAGGGTAAGGAAGCAACTTTAGTGAAACAAGATGATACAACAAATTCACGCACATATTCATTTGAAGTTGCAGATTTGAAGAAACTTGTAAATGCTCAATTACACATCGTTGTAAATGAACCAGCACAAGGTGTGAAGTATGATTCGAATCATACAGTACAATTTAGCTTTGCTGTGGAAGGTGCAGTGAAGCCAGTTATTAATCCATTTAAGGACATTAGTAAAGATGCGAATAAAGATGCCATCCTATCACTTTACAGCTTAGGTATTGTGAAGGCACAAGATAATTTTAGACCAAATGACAACATTACACGTTCTCAATTTGCTTTAATGGTAGCACGTTCATTGAACGTAACTTCTACAAAAGATGCTGGATTTAAAGATACAGGCAAGCTTAGTGCGGAAGCTGTTCAAGCTATTAATGCATTAGCTGAAGCTGGGATTGTTAAAAAAGCTACAAACTTCAATCCAAATGATACACTTACTCGTCAACAAGCAGCTGTAATGATTTATCGCACTGTAACACATGTAGCAGGAAAAGAAATGAGCTTTGGTGATACAAGTCTTTCTTACTATGCTGATGGAGCAAAAGTGAAAGATGAAGAAGCAAAAAAAGCCTTTGCCCTTCTATATGCAGGTAAAGTAATGACTGGCTCTCCAACTGCTGATGGTAAGACAGTTATTGATGCAAATAGTCCATTAAAACGTTCACATATGGCGAAAATTTTAAATGGCTCTTTGCAATACATGAATAAATAATAAGAATTTTTACAGCAACTTCCTTTCTCATATTTTATGGGGGAGGAAGTTCCTATGTGTTTAAAATGGGAGGAGACTATGCAATGGCAATCATAAAAAAGCACATTTGTATTTTGGCTGTTTTGGCAGTTTTATTGCTTGTTTTTCCTCCATCCATTTTTATGCAAGCAAAAGCTGAAAACCTTGGCATAATAGATGGTAGTTATCAAGTTGAACTAAGTTTTTCTCCTATTGAGGGCTTTGAAGAAAATCTTTTTAAACATAAAGCAACTCTCACCGTAAAGGATGGACAGTATCAATTAGCTTTGGCACTTGAACAGCCATATTCTGTACGTGATATACATATCGAACAGCTTGGTAATGAAATTTCTTGGACTCAAGATATAGAAAATTTAGTTCAGTTTGATGTTTCGGCATTACAGGACGCGATTGTTATAAAGGGCAATATAGAGCTTGCAGCTGAGGAATCTTATTTTGCATTCACTCAAGAGCTACGCATTGAGATGGCGGGACTTATACCGACCGTTCCTCAGGAAGAAAACAAGACGGATGATGCTGAAAACGTAGTTGTAGAAGAAACAAAGGGTCAAGAATGGGCAGTGGATTATGTATTATTAACGGATGGTAAAAATGAACCTTCTATTATGAATAACTATGTGAATCCAACCGCAAAGGTGATTGAAAAGGATGGTAGATACTATGCGCAAATGACCATTTTACAATCAGCTTGGGTGACAGGTCTACAAGTAGATTATAAGGGAAATCAGATTGAACCGAAGCAAGTTTCACTTTTAGACAATGTACGCATTGTGGAATTTGAGGTTGAGGACTTAACACAGCCGTTACGAATGTGGGTGAAAATCGATATTCCTGACATTTCATATCATCATCAATACTATGTTCAGCTAGCATTCAATCAAAAACAGGTCGCATTGCTTTTACAAAAACCTATCAACGAAAAACCTACTACGCAAGTTGTACCTGACAAGTCAGTGGAAACGGTTAAGGAGCAGGTACAAAAGCCACAAGCACAAATAAGTAAAGAGAGTGTATCTAGCAAAGCTACACAGACATTACCAGCTATTCAATCACCATTGCTTATACCATGGGAAGAAAAATTAACATTTGATCGTACACTTGATGAACCAACTGATGAAACTTTAGACGAAACATTAGAGGATAGCCAAACGATGGAGGAAACTACGGACAATAAAGTAGTGAAAAAAACGACTGCAGAACAGCCAATTGAACCGTTAAACATCGTAAAAATTATTGGGCTGATCGTTATATGTCTCGTATCAGGCTGGCTACTTATTAAGCGTATTAGAAAAACCAAAAATGAAACGACTGAGCAGTAATAAGTGGGGGATGACACAATGAAAAGAGATTGGAAACTGAAGTTACTGTTGTTGACATTACTATCACTAATTCTCGCTGCATGTAGTAGCAGTGATCAAACAGAAAAGAATGAGCCAGTTACTGACAAAGAACAGGTAACAGAAGATAGTGAGCAACGTATCATTGCGGGGACGGTAGTTATAGCAGATATCCTTGATAAGCTGGAGCTTGATGCAATTGCTGTACCAGAAACAGAAAAGCAATTAGCAAAGCGTTTTGACGGTCTGCCAACAATCGGTAATGCGATGGAGCCGGATATGGAAATTGTTAAGTCATTAAATCCGACAGAAGTATTATCCGTTTCAACTTTAGAATACGATTTACAGGATAAATTTAAACAACTTAATATTCCTGTTGATTTTCTTAATTTCCAAAGCGTTGATGCCATGCTGAAGGAAATAACATCTCTAGGAGAACGCTATGATCGTGAAGCCCAAGCCGGTGCATTAGTAAAAGATCTACAGAAGAACATCGAGGCAGTCCAAAGTGTAGCTGCGAATAAAGAAGGTCCTCGGGTATTAATTTTACTAGGTATACCAGGGAGTTATTTAGTAGCAACAGAAAATTCATATGCTGGGGATCTTGTGAAACGAGCAGGAGGTATCAATGTAATGGAAGGACAGGATGCAGAATATCTATCTTCTAATACGGAATATCTCCATAATAGTAATCCGGATATTATTTTGCGCTTATCACATGGTATGCCCGATGAAGTTGTGAAAATGTTTGATGAAGAATTTAAAACAAATGATATTTGGAAACATTTCGAAGCAGTGAAAAACGATAAAGTCTATGATTTAGAGGAAGAATTATTCGGGACGACATCCTCCTTGCAGGTACCACAGGCTTTAGGGCAGCTGATGGAAATTTTCTATCGTAAATAGTAACTTGAATGTCGCTCGTATGATCAGTATTTTACTCGTCATAGAGCGTTTTTCTTATCCTATATGGAATAAAAAAAGAAAAAGGAAGTCCGATATGACAAAAAGAATCGTCAGTTTTTTACTTGTAATTTTTCTATTACTTGTGACAGTTATTTATTCAGCCACAACAGGTAGCATTAAAATGGGCTTTTTTGAGTTTATAGGGGCATTATTTGATGAAGGAAATAGTCAAATGGAGGCGATCCGTGATTTACGCTTCCCACGTATCATCGTCGCATTATTTGCAGGTGCCGCACTTTCAGTTTCTGGGGTGCTTTTACAATCGGTGATGCGTAATCCATTGGCAGATGCAGGGATTATCGGAATATCTTCGGGTGCAGCATTTGTTCAATTATTTATTGTTGCCTTTTTCCCCACATTATTTTTTATGACACCCGTTTTAGCATTTATGGGCGGAGCCTTAGCCTGTATGCTTGTCTTTGCACTATCTTGGAAATCTGGCCTAAGCCCTCTCAAATTGATTTTAGTAGGGATAGCGATTAACGCTATGTTTACAGGCTTAACCGAGGCTATGATTAGCTTAGGTGGCTCCTTAAATATGTCCGCATCTAGTGTGATTGGTTCTAATCTAACAATGCGAACATGGAAAGATGTTTCCACAATTGTGACATATGGTTCAATCGGATTAATAGGGGCTTTTGCTTTATATAGTTGGTGTAATTTACTCGTATTACAAGACAAAACTGTTAAAAGTTTAGGATTTCAAGTTGCGCGAGCACGGTTATTAATTGCAGCCGTGGCTGTTTTATTAGCAGCCGTTTCAGTTGTTGTTGCAGGTGTTATTTCATTTGTGGGACTATTAGTACCTCACATTGCTCGCAGATTGGTTGGTCATGATCATGCTGTGCTTATTCCGTTTACAGCACTGGCAGGAGCTTTATTAATTTTAGTAGCAGATACAATTGGACGTACAATTGTTGCACCACTTGAAATTCCAGCGTCCACAATTATGGCAATTATCGGTGGACCCTTCCTCATATTCTTATTACGAAAAGAGTGACAAACATGGATATACAAGACATCATTGTATCGCATGATAATACACGTAACCATCTAAATGGCGTTTCAACATCCATTACAAAGGGCAAAATTACAACAATTATTGGCCCGAATGGCTGTGGGAAATCAACTTTATTAAGTGTTATCTCTCGTCTTCATTTACCTAAATCAGGGAATGTCCTGTTAGAAAATAAAGACTTACTAAACTATAAGCCTAAGGAATTCGCTAAAAAACTAGCGATAGTGTATCAGCAAAACGATATACCGAAAGATTTAACAATTGAAAAATTAGTCGGCTTTGGTCGTCTTCCCCATCAAACATTGCTGAAAAATGACAATGAAGGAGATGCAAAAGCCATTGAATGGGCATTGGCTTGTACAAATTTACAACAAAAGAGTACAACAAATTTAGAGGCGTTATCAGGTGGCGAGCGCCAACGTGTCTGGATTGCTATGGCTTTGGCACAACAATCTGAAATACTATGCTTGGACGAGCCGACAACGTATTTGGATATTTATTATCAATTAGAATTATTAGAGCTAGTCAAAACATTAAACGAGCAGCACGGCTTAACGATTATCATGGTGCTTCATGATATTAATCAAGCTATTCGCTATAGTGACCATATTATTTTAATGAAGGATGGTCAACTATTCGCAGAAGGTGCTCCACGTGATGTGATCACAAAAGATGTTATTAAAGAGGTTTATGGAGTTGACGCGGTATTTAATGAAGATAAACAACTTGGCTATTATATGATGCCAATAGGGATATGATTGGTGATAGGATGAAAAAGAAGGCGTCAAAGTTAGTCACATTTCTATATTTAGTGATATTTTTATTATCTGCATTTTCTCTGGCAAAGTATCTATATACGTACTATGAGACATCAAAATCACTGAAGGAAGTGCAGGATATATATCAAGCTACATTAAGCACTATTGAGGATCAGCCAGTAAGTCAAGAGGAAGAAACTCAAGCTCCTTCAACGATAAGACCTCAATTCCAAGATTTATTAGCAATGAACCGTCAAATTGTGGGATGGATTTCAGTGGATGGAACAAAGTTAAATAATCCAGTACTACAAGCTGACAATAATGAGTTTTATTTAAATCATAATTTTAAAGACGAGGAAAGTCGTGCAGGAAGTGTCTTTATGGATTATCGCAATAATATTCTTTCTATGAATCAAAATACAATTTTATATGGTCATGCTATGAAAAACAATACGATGTTTGGTAGTCTAAAAAATTATTTAAAGCAAGACTACGCGGATGACCATCCAATTATTTATTTAGATACCCTATATGAAGGGTATGATATCGAGGTATTTGCTGCATATGAGACAACTATTGATTTCTATTATATTGAAACGGACTTTACAAGTGACGGAGCTTATCAGCAATTTCTAGAGGACATTCAGAAGCGCTCATCCATACAAATGAATGTCGCTATAAGTGCCAGTGATAAAATCCTGACATTGTCTACTTGTAAGGATTCAGTGATGAGTGACGATCATCGCTTTGTTGTGCAGGGTAAATTAGTAAAACGTGGAGAATAAGAATAGTAGGGAAGTACGAAAAGTTCGACACCCTTTTATGGAGGAGAACCATTATTGTCAAGGTTCTCCATTTATTTTTTAAGCCATAATGACTACTCTCAATAAGCAGGTGTCTACGTTTCCATTATTTCAGTTTCTTTTTATTTGATTTTCTCTCCCAGCTCTAAAATAATTCCTTCAGGACCACGAACGTAACATAATTTATAACTATCTTCATATTGCTGTATCTCACTAAAAATTTCTGTACCCCTTTTTTTCAATTTAGCAATAATACCTTCAATATCTTCAACATTAAAGCAAATATGTCGGATTCCTAGCGTATTGGCAAGAGGTTGCTGAATATCTTTGTCATCTGATGGCGAATAAAATTTCACTAGCTCTATCCATGTCTGACCATCAGGCATCCCCAAACCTACACATGCCGTTTTAGCATGATTAAGCCCAACTATTCGGCTTAATTGTTCTCCTTCCAATTCCCATTCTGCTTTTACTTCAAGTCCTAACTCAAGAAAAAATGCTTTAGCCTTTGAAAGATCATTTACGTTTATACTCACATGATCCATTCGATTGATTTTCATATGTTATACCTCCTTGAAATCAAGTGTTCTTCGCAGAATTATACAACAACCTACTATTTTAAGTATCTGTAAAAGTTTCTTTACCGTCATGCTTTTTTTGCTACTTCGGCTATGGAAAAACGTATACATGTTCAGAGGAATAGGATATCTCAGTTTTCAACATGAACATTAAATAAAAAAACAATTTAATTACTTGACGTAATTAGATTATTAATATATAGTAGGTTACATAAAGTAATCAATTACTTTTTATAACTAAAGTAGTAAAAAAAGATAAGTAACTACAAATGTTTATCCTAAATAATGTTGGGTAACATAATTACTGTAGTTGCTTCATATTTTAAAATATATCTCGAAATCGAGATAAAATCAACTTATTGGAGGAATTTTAAAATGGCAAAATGGAATATTGATTTAGGGCACTCAGCAATTAACTTTCAAGTAAAACACATGATGGTATCAAAAGTGAAAGGTGTATTTGACAAATACACAGCGGACATTGAGGCGGCAGATCTTGCAGACTTAACTACTGCTAACATCAGCTTTACAATTGATCCAGCAAGCATTAATACACGTAGTGAAGATCGTGATAACCATTTAAAAGCAGAAGATTTCTTTGATGCTGAACAATATCCAACCATTACGTTTAAATCAACAAATATTACAAAAAAATCTAGCGATGAATATTCAGTAACAGGTGACTTAACAATTAAAGGTGTAACAAAATCAGTAACATTTGATACGGAGTTTAACGGCAAAGGCACAAATCCATGGGGGCAAGAAGTATATGGTTTTGAAGCTGAAACAACGATCAATCGTGAAGACTTTGGTTTAACTTGGAATGCTGCCTTAGAAACTGGTGGAGTTCTTGTAGGTAAAGATATTAAAGTATCAGTTGAGTTAGAAATTAACCCAGCGTAATAAAGAGATTTTTCCTTGCATGCTTGAAGTAATATTCGAGCATGCTTTTTATATGTCCCAAAATAGGCATGTGCTTATCATATATTCTAGTAATGATATTCTGCAAAAAAATCCCACCAAATAAGTTTCTTGCATATTTTTAGCAAATACTGCATATAAATCATCATATTGTTTTTGGGGGCGATAGGATGAATGTATTAGTGACAGGTGGCTATGGTTTTATTGGCAGTGCAGTAGGTAGGCGTTTTTTTGAAGAAGGAGCATCGGTTTATATTATTGATAATTTAAGTACGGGTCACTTACGAAATGTTGACTTTGAGCATAAATCTTATCTTTTAAATGTGGAAGATGAGGTTTGTGAGCACCTTTTTAAAGAAACACATTTCGATGTGGTGATTCACTGTGCAGCGCAAACAAGTGTTCAACAATCCTTACAGGAGCCAGTAAAGGATATTTTGACGAATATTGTTGGGCTAAGTCAAATGCTCTTTTTATCATCTAAATATAAGGTAAAGCATTTTGTTTTTGCCTCCTCAGCTGCTGTGTATGGAAATAGTCACTACCCGCCACTAGAAGAAACAGATGTCTGTGAACCGATATCTATGTATGGATTAAACAAGAGCATTGGAGAAACCTATTGTGAGAAATGGCAAAAGGATTATCGGTTACCTATTCTTATTTACAGATTCGCCAATGTTTTCGGTCCAAGACAACAAATGCAAGGTGAAGCTGCTGTCATCCCAAGCATGTTAAAAAGTAGTATGGAGGGAAAACCCTTTACGATTTATGGTGATGGTGAACAGACACGTGACTTTATTTACGTCGATGATATTGCAGACGCCATCTATGCCGGTGTCCATGCACGATTGCAGGGTATCTATAATGTGTCCACAAATGAAGCCTGGTCACTTCATCAAGTTATTTTGCTACTTCAGCATTTAAATCATCCACTTGAAATTCAATATGCCCCCGCGCGAGAAGGAGATATTGAACATTCATTTTTAAATAATGACAAATTAGCTAATGCAATTGGTTGGAGACCCAAAATTTCTTTTGCAGAGGGAATTGAACGTACGCTGAATGCTTTACAAGTTGATAAATTAGCGGAAATTTAACGATATAGAGGATTTGGCATATTACACTGTGTAATATGTCTTTTTCTATGTCTATAGTATAATAATTCATTAAAGAAATGGATGTGGACGGAGGCTTACATATGCTTGTAGATTTTAGAGTAAACAATTGTCTAAGCTATAAAGAGGATACATTATTTTCAATGGTAGCGGGAAGTCGTCTGCGAAAATGGAAGGATACCCATACCATGCAATTGGATGATTCACTGCGTGTAGTGAAAAGTGCATTTATTTTTGGGCCAAATGGAAGTGGTAAATCTAATCTATTTACCGCAATTAAGGTTTTGCGGTCCTTACTTTTTAACTTTGAAAATTTAAACAATATTAAACAATTACGTCTACCTTATCAACCATTTAAGCTAGGAAGTCAGCAGGGCAAACCAACAGAATTTATGATTTCCCTATTTTTGGACGGAGCTTTGTATGATTATGAAATTCAGTATAATGCTTCCTTAGTTTTATATGAGCGCCTTCACAAGACAACAAATAATTTGAAGGAAGAACTTTTTGTCCGACGTTGGGATGGTGTGGACTATTCGTATGACACAGCTCATTCGACGGCACAGGAATTAACAAAATATACACGTAATAATACAGCCTTTTTATCAGTGCTCCATGTTTTTAATGATTCAGATGCGTTAAAGGTATTCGATTGGTTTTTACATAAAATCCTGTTTCTCGATGAAGCGAATCGGTTATCAAGTCATCCCCTTATTCGTAAACTTGAAGAAGAGCCTTTTAAAAAAGAGGTCATCAAACTTCTTAAAATTGCCGATTTTTCGATTCAAGATGTCACAGCAAGACGTGTGGAACGCAGAGAAAAAAATACCATTGGCTACGAATTTGACACCCCTGAGATCATTCAAGAAGTTGATATCGATCTGCATTATTTATCATTCGATGAAGCAGGTGCCCCCATCGGGACAGAGACGATCAATTGGACGATGGATTCTAAAGGTACTGTGCGCATGTTGCATTTAGCTTGTGTGATGGTAGATGCTTATAATAAAGGAAAAACTATTTTTATTGATGAATTTGATACAGCTTTTCATGTGTCAATTTGTGAATTTCTAATGGCAATCATGAATAGTAAACGCAATACGAGTAATCAATTTGTCGTGACGAGTCATGAAATAGAATTATTGGATCAGCCATTGCGGTCCGATCAAATTTGGTTTGTTAATAAAACCTTTAAAAATGAATCTGAGCTTTATTCTTTATTTGATTTTGCAGACCTGCAAAAAAAGCGTGGCGACCTTTCATATGCAAAACGTTATTTAAAAGGAGAATTTGGCGCAACTCCCGTTATTAATGAATATTTATCTGAACAATATTTAGATGAAGCGGAGGTATCTGAGCAGTGAGAGTACGACAACAAGGAAACCGAACACTGCGGAAAACTATTTTAATTTATTGTGAAGGTGAAACGGAACGTATTTATTTTGAGCAGCTACGTATTTTGAAGCGCTCTAAAATGGTGAGTGTGAAAATAAAAAACGTTAAACGTTCTGCAATTAAGCTTGCTCAACATGCTTATCGGGATTCAAGTTATCAATATTTTGACGAGGTCTGGATTGTTTTTGATAAGGATGATTTAACTGAAAAGCAATTGGAGGAAGTAAATCAATTTTGTGAGGAAAAAGGGATTCATATTGCTTATTCAAATGAAGCTTTTGAATTGTGGTTACTTTTGCATTTTGAAGAAGTGGATAGCTCGGAAAAATATCCACGAGCTGTCTTAAATGACAAAATGGAACAACATCTTGGCGTGAGTCGATATTTCCGTCATAAGGCTGACGAGTCTCTTATTGCCCCTATTGCATTACGACATGAGGTAGCGATTAAAAATTGTACGGACATGATGGCTCCTCGTAGTACGGAGAGCCGTGACAACCCCTACTGTAACATACATGAAATGATACGATACATATTTTAAGATTGGTAGGTTCTTTATGTTATATAGGGAACCTACTTTTTACTTTAGCGGAGATAGATTGTCAAATAAATGCATGTTTATTCCAAACAAACATATAGTGTCTATTGAGCGAAATCAGTAATAGTATGAAAGGGGATTGCGTGGATAAGCCAAATTCGAATCAACGCAAAAATATAGAGGATAATGCCAAGGATCAGCAACTAGAGCCGTTTCGTGTTGAGAATGAAGGCACAAAAATGACTACGAATCAGGGTCTTAGAGTGTCTAACGATGAGGATTCCTTAAAAGCAGGAGTCCGCGGTCCGACAATTATGGAGGATTTTCACCTTCGAGAAAAAATTACACATTTTGACCACGAACGAATTCCAGAAAGAGTCGTACATGCTAGAGGTTTTGCAGCGCATGGTGAATTCGAATTATATGAGTCAATGAGAGAGTATACGAAAGCGAAATTTTTACAAGACCCGAAAAAGAAAACACCAGTGTTTGTTAGATTCTCGACAGTGGTAGGTAGTTTAGGCTCGATGGACACAGCTCGTGATGTACGGGGGTTTGCAACAAAATTTTACACGGATGAAGGAAATTATGATTTAGTAGGCAATAATATTCCAGTCTTTTTTATTCAGGATGCTATTAAGTTTCCAGATTTAATTCATGCTGTAAAGCCAGAGCCGCATAATGAGATGCCGCAAGCAGCCTCTGCCCATGATACGTTTTGGGATTTCGTTGCGAACAATCAGGAGATAGCACATATGATTATGTGGCATATGTCTGATCGAACAATACCTAGAAGCTTCCGTATGATGGAAGGTTTCGGGGTGCATACATTCCGTTTTGTTAATGACAGAGGACGATCGAGATTTGTGAAGTTTCATTGGAAGCCTGTACTAGGTGTGCATTCACTAGTTTGGGATGAAGCACAGATAATTGCAGGGAAAGACACAGATTTTCAGCGACGGGATTTGTGGGAGGCCATCGAAATTGGAGATTATCCAGAGTTTGAGTTAGGGGTGCAAATACTTGAACCGGAAGACGAATTTAAATTTGATTTTGATATTTTAGATGCCACTAAGCTTTGGCCAGAAGAACTAATACCCGTAAAGAAAATTGGAAAAATGACCTTAAATCGTAATGTGGATAATGTATTTGCTGAAACGGAGCAAGTTGCCTTCCACCCAGGGAATGTTGTACCAGGCATTGATTTTACTAACGATCCACTGTTACAAGGTCGACTCTTCTCCTATTTAGATACACAGTTAATTCGTCTCGGGGGACCAAACTTTGCGGAAATCCCTATTAATCGCCCTCTTTGTCCTGTGCATAATAATCAACGGAATGGTTTTAGTCGACAGGCAATTAATCTAGGTAGAGTGAGCTATCATAAAAATTCATTGGCCAATAATACGCCTGCAACATCTACTGCAAGGGAAGGGGGATACGTTCATTATGAAGAAAAGGTTGAAGGGCGAATCACAAGAGCACGTAGTAAATCCTTTGACGATCACTTTTCGCAAGCTAGGCTCTTTTGGAACAGTATGTCCCCACCTGAAAAACAGCATATTATAGACGCTTTTAGCTTTGAGGTTGGAAAAGTAAAAAGTAAATCGGTGCGACAACAAGTTGTGGATATGTTTGTTCGTGTGGATAAAGCAATGGCTACAACTGTGGCTGAAAATGTTGGTGTTAACCCTCCTAGTGGGGAACAGTCCAAGGTAACAGCTTCTTCACCTGCACTTAGTCAAGCCAATACCATTAAATTGCCTTATACGCTTAAGGTGGGTGTTTTAATTGGTGATGGATTCGATTCCAATGAGGTAGGCGAAGTATTGAAATATTTAACAAGGCAAGGTGTGCGCTACAGCATTATTTCTGATCGACTAGGTGTTGTAACAGGGAATAATGGTGTTCAATTAACGGCAACCGACACATTTATTACAACCGATGCCGTTTTATTTGACACGTTATATGTGGTGGGGGTAAAGGCAAGTAATCAAGCTAAATTTAATACACATATCGTGAATTATATTAATGAGGCATATCGCCATTATAAACCTATTGGGTTTGCTGTTACAGGTACAACGTTTTTCAATATGTCAAATGCGAATGTGGGACCAGGCATTGTTTTAGCAACTGGTAATAAGGATTTTGCTAAAAAATTTGTAGGCGCGATTGCACAACAAAGATTTTGGCAACGCAATATTTATTAAGCATAGGAAAATATAAACGTATAAGGCTTAGACTGTGGACAAAAGCTATCGAGAAGTTCTTTCTCTCGGTGGCTTTTGTTATTTTCATTTTTAAGCTTTTCGAATTGTTCTACTTGATGGGCATTTCTTTAAAAAACCCTCTCTAAGACATTCCTGATAATATTGCATTCAATTTTTCCAAATGATAAGGTGTTACATGAGGTGAGAAATATGGAAAATTTTGATATAGCGATTATTGGCGCAGGGCCAGGAGGTTATGTAGCGGCCATCCATGCGGCGAAAAATGGCAAAAGGGTTGCATTGATTGAACGAGATAAATTAGGAGGAGCCTGCTATAATGTCGGCTGCATTCCATCTAAAATTTTATTGGAGCATAGTAAACTAGTACAGGCAATCAATCAAGGAAATAATTGGGGAATAGAAACGGACAATGTGCGAATAAATTTCCCTCGATTGATGCAAAGAAAAGATACAATTATTCAAGAGCTTCTAACAAATATTGAGCACTATATCATCAACAACGATATAACTTTATATCGTGGTGAAGCCACATTAACTAAAGACTTGCTGATAACAGTTGGAAATGAAACTTTGACAGCCACGGATATTATATTGGCAACAGGCAGTCATCCATTTGTCCCACCATTTCAAGGTTTAGAGACTGCTACCTACTATACAACAGATACATTTTTCAATCTTAAAGAGCTACCAGCACAGTTAACGATTATTGGTGGTGGTGTCATTGCAGTAGAAATGGCCTTTAGTTTAGCACCTCTAGGAACGAAAGTTACAATGCTTAATCATAGTGAGGATATTTTACAAACGGAAGAACCAGAGTCGAGACCTCTTATTCGAGAAAAGATGAAGAAACTTGGTATTGAACTTGTAACAGATTTCGAATTCGAAAAATTTGAAGGCCATACTATTCATACAACTAAAGGTACATATACATATGAAAATCTTCTATTTGCCACAGGGCGTCGTCCTAATACAGAGATCGCTCAGCATTTAGGGCTAGCATTTGAAGGACTTTTAATTGCCGTCAATGACCATTTACAGACGAGTCAGCCCCATCTGTATGCAATTGGTGATTTGGTCGGTGGTTATCAGCTAGCACATTCAGCAAGTGCAGAAGGAATCTATGCTGTAGATTATATTGTGGGTAATCAACCAGCATCAATTGACCAAGCATCTATCCCACGTTGTGTCTATACACATCCTGAGATTGCCACATTTGGTTTACTAGAAGAACAGGTAAAAGTGCCTTACACGATGACAAAAATGCCTTTAAAGACAAATCCAAAAGGTTTAATGGAAGGCAATACAGAAGGCTTTGTGAAGCTAATTACAGAAGAGGGTAGCGGTCAAATTCTAGGTGCTTGTGTTGTAGGAGATGGTGCAACAGAAATGCTGAATGCGATATTGGCGGCAAAAAATGCAGGTGGTACAGCTCTTTCATTAGCACAAATGATTTTCCCACATCCGACTGTATGTGAGCATATTGGAGATGCAGCCAAAGCCGTTTTTGGAAAAGCTATTCACCAATAAAAAAGCTATTGACTTTAAAGGAATATATGTTAGATTAATTTTATAAGAATACTTGGTTTTGAAGTTGACTAGGCATCTAGAGGCTTCTATTTTACAAGGCGGTTTCCGTTTGATTGTAAAATAGAAGCTTTTTTAATGGCTTAAAAAAATAAAAGGAGTGGGGAAATGACAAAAGCAGTAATTATTAATGGAAGTAACTCGAAAAGCTCTAGAGTTACGGCAATTCATGAAAAGGTTGTAAATCATCTAATGGCACAAGGAGTAGAAGTCCATTCTAATTATGTTCATGAGCTACCAGCAAAAGATTTAATGACAGCCAATTTTGGGAGCGAAAGTATCCAGCTAGAGAATAAATGGGTCGAGGAAGCACAAATAGTGATCATTTTAACCCCAATATACAAAGCATCCTTTACAGGGATATTGAAGACTTATTTAGATGTACTACCCCAGAAAGCTCTGCATGAGAAGGTCGTACTACCTATTGCTGTCGGAGGTTCTATTGGTCATTTATTAGCATTAGAGTATGCTTTAAAGCCCGTTTTAGCTGTACTCGGGGCGACCACAATATCACATTCAGTTTATATTGTGGATAAACAAATTATTCGTCTGGATGAAGGAGGCTTTGCCATAGAAGAAGAAGCAATCAAAAGATTGGAAGCAGAGCTAAAGCAGTTGCAACGAGTATTAATTGCTAATTAAATATGATAAAAGCGCATTATAGGGGTATCCTATAATGCGCTTTCTTTTAATTTACTTCAAGATCTTCTTCTGTTTCTACTGGTGCTGTAGAAAGATATAAGAAAGCCTCATCTTGCAAAAGCATTAATTTTTCTTCACAAATCCCATGCGATAATGGTCCTGAAAAAATAGACTCCCACCATGTCGTTGTTGTTGTCATTCATCTACGCCCCCGTTTTAATTAATATGTAGTTGTATATTTCCCGAGATAAAAAAACTAAAACATTTTATATACTCAAATTTCATCCTCCCTGATGTAGAAAGAGGATTTTTCCCTCCTGATGTTGTATCGTATAGACAATGATAGTTTGTTTCGAAATGAAAAAACTATGTATGCCATTTTTGAAAAAGGGGTGTTTTATTGATGAATTTTACGTCTCAAGATGTGGAAAATATGATAACAGAGCAGCGTCAATTTTATTTTTCTCGTGCCACTAAAAGTGTCAAGTTTCGAAAAGAGCAATTAAAAAAACTAAAGAAATCCATTTTGAAATATGAAAAGGAAATTCTGAACGCTCTATACTTAGACCTTCGGAAAAGTGAGTTTGAAGCTTATGCTACTGAAATTGGCATTGTCTTAGATAGTATTTCTCATATGGTGAAGCATGTGGAAGAATGGATGGCGCCAGAAGCTGTCAAAACACCTATTCAATATCAGATGGGTAAGAGCTTTATTGTTCGTGAACCGTATGGTGTTACATTAATAATTGGACCTTTCAATTACCCATTTCAATTGGTCATGGAACCACTGGTAGGTGCTATTGTTGGCGGTAATACAGCTATTGTCAAACCGTCAGAAACATCTGTACACACTGCAGCCATCGTAAAAAAAGTAATTGAAGAAACATTCCACCCGTCCTATGTACGTATAGTGGAAGGGGAAAAAGATGAGGTTACTGCCTTAATCCATGCTTCCTTTGACTATATCTTTTTTACAGGAAGTGTTGCAGTCGGCAAAGTGGTAGCTAAGGCAGCAGCAGAACGACTAACTCCTATTGCTTTAGAACTTGGAGGGAAAAGTCCAGCTATTGTCGATCAAACAGCGAACCTAGAAGTAGCAGCGAAGCGGATTGTATGGGGTAAATTTACAAATACTGGGCAAACATGTGTGGCACCAGATTATTTACTTGTTCACAAAGATGTGTATGATCGCTTTATGAAAATTTTAAAAGAAACAATACGTTCTTTTTATGGGAAGAACCCATTAAAAAGCCCTGATTACGGACGCATCGTGAATCTTAGACAGTTTGATCGTTTACAGCAAATTATTAAGGAAGAGCGAGATGCTATAACATTTGGCGGGCGGATAGATCGAGATGATTTATATATTGAACCAACAATCATCGAATATGTAAAGTGGACAAGTCCATCGATGCAGGAAGAGCTTTTTGGTCCTATCCTACCTGTTATGATGTATAACGATTTACCACTAGCTATCCATCAAATTCGCCAATTGCCGAAACCACTAGCGGCATATTTCTTCTCAGAGCACGAAAAAGCGACTCAATACTTTTTAGAGGAATTGCCATTCGGTGGAGGATGTATTAATGATACTATTACACATGTTGGTAACTTACATTTACCATTTGGAGGTGTTGGTCCTTCAGGTGTGAAAGCCTATCATGGTAAAGCGAGCTTTGAAAACTTTACACATTCGAAATCCATTTTAAAGAAATCTTCTAAGCTTGAGACGAATGTACTTTTTCCACCCTATAATCAAAAGGTGAAAATTGTACGCTCTATTATGAAATAGTAAAATGGGGGGATCTTTTTTCAAATGAAGATACCCTCATTCTAAAAACTCCCTCCTTTGTATAGAAAAATGTTCCCAAAAATCCTATCCTAGACGTGTCGAAAAATGCCGATTTGTGATTATTTATGAAAATTTCGAAGAAAACGTGTTTTTTGTTCAAATGTAAGCGTTTTCGTTGAAAAAACAGCACAGAGACATTTTATTTATCACGAAATAAGTAGTAAAATAAATTCAATAGAACGTGGGGGGATTCATATTGTCGTTTTTTGTCGGATAATAAAAAATGATGACGTGAGTGTAGAGATTGATTGGAGGACTATGAAATGTATGCAGAGGAATTGTTAAGTGCATTACCTTTGAAAAAAATAATTGGCATGTTGCCAGACCAAGTAACTGATATCGTAGTGGATTCAAGAAGTGTACAGCCAAATAGTATGTTTGTTTGTATTAAAGGTTATACAGTGGATGGACATGATTATGCTCAAAAGGCTGTAGATGGCGGGGCTACGATTGTTGTAACGGAGCGAGAATTACCACTAGGTGAGACTATTGCTCAAGTAATTGTGAAAGACACGGACCGTGCAGTAGGCTTATTAGCCGCAAAGTTTTTTGATTATCCTTCAAAAGATATAACGATGATCGGGGTAACGGGAACGAATGGTAAAACATCTGTGACGGGTATTATTCAAAATATCATGCATGGTATGGGTGAAAAATCGGCCCTATCTGGCACAATTGGCTTTAATTTAAATGGAATTCTATATGAATCTGCCAATACAACGAGTGATGCGTTATCGACGCAACAAATGATTTTTAGAGCAAAAATGGAAGGCTGTCGTTTAATGACGATGGAGGTTTCATCCCATGGCTTAGCACTTGGACGTTTAGCAGGTGTTGACTATGATATTGCTATTTTTACAAATCTAACGCACGATCATCTTGATTTCCATGGTACGATGGAGGAATATGGCCATGCTAAAGGTTTATTATTCTCCCAGCTTGGACAAGATTTAGAAAAAAATAAATTTGTTGTGCTAAATGCCGATGATGCGTGGTCAGAGCGATACGCAGCTATGACACCATTTCCAGTGTGGACATATGGTTTAAAAAATGAAACAGCAGATTTCCGTGCCATTAACTGTAAATATCACGATTATATGACATCCTTTGATGTGGAGATGTCAGAAGGAATTTATCGTGTGAAAATGAATTTACTAGGTGAATTTAACATTTATAATGTGTTAGCAGCGATAGTGGCATTTTATGGTCGTGGCTATACTATGGAAGCCATTATTGAGCAAATCGAGCAACTCCCACCAGTTAAAGGTCGTATGGAAAAAGTATGCTCTGACCTACCTGTTCAAATGTTTGTTGATTATGCACATACACCTGATGCCATTGAAAAAGCGATTGAAGCAGCACAACCATATAAAAAGGGCAAACTTATTTTCTTAGTTGGGACAGGTGGTAACCGCGATAAATCAAAACGTCCTGCAATGGCTGAGAAGGCGTCGGCAGCAGAGTATGTCATTCTGACAACAGATGACCCACGCTATGAGGACTATAATAGTATTACAGGTGATTTAGCCAAAGGGATGTTACATGACAATTTTGCTTGCATCGGGGATCGTGCAGAGGCAGTCCGACATGCCATTGAGGTTGCTGAACCAGGCGATATGATAATTTTTGCTGGTAAAGGCCATGAGGATTATCAAATTATTGAAAATACAAAATTTCCACATAGTGATGCAGAAATAGCAATAGAAGCTGGCCGATTGAAATTTGTTTGATGGAATATAAGATCTTAGGAAACCCTTTTAGATAGTACTAAAGGGTTTTCTTTTTGGCGATTTCATGTAAAAAGGTTGTACGAAAGGCAAGTCTTCTTTTATTATTATTAAGTATGAAAAAAGGAGAATGACGAGATGAATTCAAATTTAGAAAAAGATATACAATCGCGTCGTACTTTTGCCATTATCAGTCACCCTGATGCTGGGAAAACGACGATTACAGAAAAGCTTTTACTTTTTGGTGGCGCCATTCGTGACGCAGGAACAGTAAAAGGGAAAAAAACAGGTAAGTTTGCAACATCTGACTGGATGGAAATCGAAAAGCAACGTGGTATCTCTGTAACTTCTTCCGTGATGCAGTTTGACTATAATGGCTCACGTGTAAACATCTTGGATACTCCTGGGCACCAAGACTTCTCAGAAGATACGTATCGTACACTAATGGCAGTAGATAGTGCTGTCATGGTAGTGGATGCTGCTAAAGGGATCGAGGCACAGACATTAAAGCTATTTAAGGTTTGTAAAATGCGCGGTATTCCAATTTTCACTTTTATTAATAAATTAGACCGACAAGGGAAAGAGCCGCTTGAGCTAATTGAAGAGCTTGAGGAAGTACTAGGGATTAATGCGTATCCAATGAACTGGCCGATTGGTATGGGGAAAGAGTTTCTTGGTATTTATGATCGTTACAATAAGCGTATTGAGCAGTTCCGTACGGATGAGACAGAGCGCTTTCTACCAATAGATGAAAATGGTGAACTTGCTGTAGAACATCCAATGAAAGTCACTTCTTATTATTCTCAAGCAATGGACGATATTTTACTATTAGACGAGGCTGGTAATGAATATTCGGAGGAAAAAATTCGTCGTGGCGAATTAACACCAGTGTTCTTTGGTTCAGCTTTAACAAACTTTGGTGTACAAACATTCCTAGAAACTTACTTACAATTTGCACCAATACCACAGCCTAGAATTACGGAAGATGAGCAGTTTATTGATCCGCTTGAACAAGAAGAATTTTCAGGATTCATATTCAAAATTCAAGCTAATATGAATCCTGCGCACCGTGACCGTATTGCCTTTGTACGTATTGTTTCTGGTAAATTTGAGCGTGGCATGAATATGACATTGTCTCGTACAGGCAAATCCTTTAAAGTTACGCAATCTACGCAATTCCTAGCTGATGATCGTGAGACTGTAGATGAAGCGGTTGCTGGAGATATTATCGGGTTATATGACACGGGGACTTATCAAATTGGAGACACAGTTGTGGGTGGTAAGAAAACATTCCAATTTGAAAAATTACCACAGTTTACACCAGAGTTATTTGTCCGTGTAACGGCTAAAAATGTAATGAAATCGAAGCAATTCCATAAAGGTATTTTACAATTAGTACAGGAAGGTGCTATTCAATATTATAAAACACTGCACACAGAGGAAGTTATTCTTGGAGCAGTGGGTCAACTGCAATTTGAAGTATTCGAACATCGTATGAAAAATGAATACAATGTGGAAGTAAGAATGGAGCCAATTGGTTCAAAAATTGCACGTTGGATTGAAAATGAAGAGGATGTTAAAGAGTCCATGTCCTCTGGTCGTTCAATGCTGGTGAAAGACCGCTTTGACAACCTTGTGTTCTTATTCGAAAATGAATTTGCCATGCGTTGGTTTAACGATAAAAACGAGAACATTAAACTTTATAGCCTTCTTTAATAGTCAAACACGAATCGACAATTTTGCGATTCGTGTTTTTTTTCAAGGAAATTTGACACTGACTGTAGAATATATAAAGTATTAGGAAATTTAAGATTGCCATCGCTAGATGGTAGAAAATTAGCCTATTTATAAAATAATCCCCTTTTCGGCTATCATAGAAAGGAAGAGGCAGAAAAAGGAGTTTATCATATGAACATTAGTAATTTTTCAATTAAAAGACCAGTCTTTACAATTGTAACGATGCTTTTTGTCATTTTATTAGGCGGTGTATCGTTATTAAAAATACCAATTACTTTAATTCCGGAGTTAAATCCTCCGATAGGTGTAGTAGTCACCTCCTATCCTGGAGCAAGCCCTACAGAGGTGAATGAGAGAGTAACGAAGCCTTTAGAGGCAACACTAGCCACCTTACCAGGCATTAAGAAACTACAGTCAACCTCGCAAGAAGGAAGCAATTTAATCGTCCTTGAGTTCAATTGGTCCACCAACCTAGAAGATGTCCAACTTGATATTTTACAAAGAATTGATATGACACCTCTTCCCAATGATTCGGGCAAGCCAAGCTTTTTAAAGTTTGATCCATCTCAATTTCCAATTATTCAGCTATCATTGCGCGCAGAAAATGAAAATGTTGATGTGCGCTTATTAGCAGAGGATTTAGAAAAAGAGCTTCGACGGACAGAGGGTGTCGCAAGTGTGAATGTTTCGGGGAAGCTTATAGAGGAAATACAAATTACATTAGATGAGGGAAAGCTAGTCGAAAAAGGCTTAACACAGGCAGATATTATTCAAATCGTTCAAGCGAACAATGTATCACTTCCTGGTGATCCGGTTTTAACTAATGATGGAAAAATGTTAACAACACGGATTGTTAGTACATTAACCTCCCCTGAAGATATAGCCAATTTAATCGTTTCTGTGAATCCTTTAACAGGTGAAGCGTTAACAGTTGGCAATCTCGGCTCTGTTAAAAGGGCAGAACAGCCATCTGTAACGACAACTCGTGCCAATGAGCATGCAGCAGTTCTTATGTCTGTCATACAGGAGTCGGGTGCGAATACTGCAGAAGTGTCAAAGGAGTTTCAACAAACCTTAAATGATCTGCTAGAGAAAGAGCAATACAGGGGAATAACAGCAGACATATTAGTAGATCAGGGCAACTACGTGGATGTTGCTATCAGTAATATCGGCTCTTCCTTAATTTTAGGAGGATTGTTTGCAATGTTCGTCCTTTTTGTGTTCTTACGCAGTATAAAGAGCCCTATCATCATTGGTATCGCTATCCCCTATTCAGTTATAGTGACATTTGTATTGATGTTTTTTGCTGATTTTTCACTCAATATTATGACTTTAGGTGCTCTAGCTTTGGGTATTGGCATGCTAGTGGATAATGCAATCGTTGTTATTGAAAATATTGAAAGACACTTAGGGCTAGGAAAAGATCCTATTACAGCAGCAATGGAAGGGACAAGGGAAGTGGCTCTTGCTATCACAGCTTCAACACTAACAACAATAGCTGTCTTTATTCCTGTTATGTTCATCGAAGGATTGATTGGACAAATTTTCACAGAATTTGCTCTCACAATTTCATTTAGCTTAATTGCCTCTTTAGTAGTTGCCCTTACAGTAGTGCCGATGCTAGCGAGTCGTCTTTTAAAAATGAAAAGTATTAACGTTTACGAGCAGCGTAGTCAATCTCAATTTTATAAGCGATACAAATCGTCTATTGTTTGGGTTCTGAAGCATCGTATGCTCATACTAATTTTCACAGTAGCTTGCTTTGGCCTATCATTATTCGGATTGACTAGAATTGGTACTGAATTTTTACCACCTACCGATGAAGGATTCACAACCATTAGCGTCAATCTTGAAAAGGGTGTAGCTGTATCTGAAACTGAAAAGGTTGTCAGGAAGATCGAGGAACGTTTAAAGCAGGAAAAAGATGTAGATGTTTATGTTAGTTTAATTGGTGGCACACAACAATCTCAATCACGTGGACAAACTAGCCCGAACCAAGCAGAAATGTATGTAAAGCTAGTGCCTTTAGTGGATAGAGAACGCTCAATTTTTGAATTTGTCGAAGAGTTAGAGCAAGAATTACAGGGAGAGTTAGGAGATAAGACTGAGCTGACATTTAACGTATCGACAGCAACTGGCTCATCACCACATACTTTAACGTTTAGATTAACTGACTCTGATGAAGGAAGGCTCCAACAGGCTGTTAATAAAGTGCAACAAGAGCTACAAGCGATTGAAGAAGTGACGAAAGTCTCCACAGATTTAGATAATACTGTTCAAGAAATTCAAATTGAAGTCAATCGAGAGAATGCAAAAGATTATGGTTTTGTACCGGCCCAAATTGCACAGTCTGTCAATCAAATGACAAGAGGACAATTAACGTCCCAATTAATCGCAGAGGATGGTGCTGTGTTACCTATCTACACAGGTTTCGGACAGACCTTCAACGATAGTGTGAATTCACTAAAAGCAATGCAACTTCGTTCACCTGCGGGCTTGTTTGTGAAATTAGAGGATGTTGCTACAGTTTCTATAGAAGAGGGTCCCATCTCTATTCGTCGTTCTGATCAGGCTGCAGCAGTGGCATTTTTTGTTGAATATGAAACGAAGGAATCTTTAGGCGGAATGTCAACAAAGGTAGATAAAGCAATAGAGAGTGCTCATTTATCACCTACTACGCAAATTGTATTTAGCGGTGATCGAGAGCTTTATGATAGTGCAATCGATGATATGCTACTAGCCGTTATTCTGGCAATTATATTAGTTTATATTGTGATGGCTGCTCAATTTGAATCATTCAAATATCCGTTTGTCATTATGTTTACGGTGCCATTAATGATCATAGGTGTAGCAATTGCCATGTTTGCCACAAATACATTAATAGGTGTGACATCTGTAATCGGAATTTTAGTGCTTGTAGGGATTGTTGTAAATAACGGTATTGTGTTAGTTGATTATATTAACCAGCAAAAAGCGAATGGTATGTCAGCGTATGAAGCCATTTTACTGGCTACTCAGGATCGTCTCCGTCCAATCTTAATGACCGCGTTAACGACTATTTTAGGATTGCTTCCACTTGCACTTGGCATTGGGGAAGGAACAGAGATGAATCAACCGATGGGAATTGCAGTGATTGGAGGACTTGTGACGTCCACGTTACTAACACTATATATTGTACCGATTGTTTATAGTTTAGTGGATAAGGAAACAAGAAAGATGCGTTAGAATCGAGGGGGAATGGGAGATGAAAGTTCATTTTTTTACTGGTTTTCCTGGTTTCATTTCAAGTCAATTAATTAGGACATTGTTCCAAAAAAAACAAACACAACAGGTTATAGCAATCGTATTAGCTGGCGAAACCATTAAGGCTCATCGAGAAAAAGATAAAATATTAAAGGAGTTTCCTAATGGATCGATTCGTATTGTTGAGGGTGATATTACCTTGCCGAACCTCGGTTTAGATAATCAAGTGATTGAAGAAATCGTACCTCAAATTGAAGTGCTCTGGCATTTGGCAGCTATATACGATTTAGCTGTACCCCGTGATATTGCTTGGAAAGTGAATGTACATGGGACAACAATGGTGAATGAATTTGTGCGCACTTTACCCCATTTAAAACGCTATATGTACTTTAGTACGGCATATGTGGCTGGTACACGTGAGGGGGTACTGCGTGAAAATGAACTGATTCGACCATTCGCATTTAAAAATTATTATGAAGAGACAAAATATGAGGCTGAGCTCCGAGTAGAAGATTTAAAATCCGAAATTCCATTAACAATTATTAGACCTGGCATTGTGAGGGGACATTCGGAAACGGGTGAAACTATTAAGTTTGATGGCCCCTATTTCTTTTTAAATTTAGTAGAACGTTTAAAATGTTTACCTATAATTCCTTATATTGGAAAGTCTACATCTACGATCAATGTAGTACCAGTAGATTATATATTAAATGCCTCAACTTTTTTGGCATCAGAACAAGAGGCTGAAGGCAAGACCCTTCATTTAACAGATCCAAATCCTCACCCTGTACAGGAAGTGTATCGTACTATGGTGAAACTAGTAACAAATGCTTATCCGAAGGGACATTTACCGTTTGCGTGGGCAAAGCTATCCTTGCAAATTCCTTTTATTCGGAGAAAGCTAGGGGTGGAGCAGGAGACATTAGATTATTTAACATGGAATGCCACATTCGACACGACTGAAGCCCAGCAAATTTTACAAAAAGGTGGAATTACATGTCCTGATTTTATTCGGACGATGCCGCGAATGATTGATTTTTATTTAGCACATAAAGAAGATAAGAGCTACCAGATACAAATTAAGTAATGAAAAAACCATATAGATATTTTTGTAAGCTGTAAATGATAGTGCTATAATGTTTGAAAGAAGATACCTTCGACACTTTGTCAAAGGGGAGTAGCTAACAGGTTTTGCAATTATTTTACCTGGTTTCACATTCGTCAAGACATGGTTTTACCATCGGGTGTGATAGTGAATGGCTCTATGCGTAAAATGATGACTGATGACGTGTAGATTGATGTACCGATAAGGTACTAATTTACTTAGCGAGACCTTTGCCTACATAAGGCAGGGGTTTTTTTCTTTTGTACTTTAGTGGAACTAGTCATTTGGGTATTTAGAGCTTAGAGGAGGCACTAGCATAAATGGAAGCAATAATATTACAATACGGCTGGGTTTTAATTGTCCTAGTTGTATTAGAGGGATTACTAGCAGCTGATAATGCAGTAGTAATGGCTGTAATGGTCAAACATTTACCGCAAGAACAACAAAAAAAGGCGTTATTTTATGGACTATTTGGCGCCCTGATTTTTCGATTTGCTGCTCTTTTTGTCATTACAGTTTTAGTAAACTATTGGCAAATACAAGCAGTAGGTGCGGCTTACCTGCTATTTATGTCTGCGAAAAATATTTATGATTTACGTAAACATAAAGATGATGAGGAAGAGACGAGTGAAAAAGCTGGGAAAAAGGGTTCTGGATTCTGGTTAACGGTACTCAAAGTAGAAGCTGCAGACATTGCATTTGCTATTGATTCCATGTTGGCTGCAGTAGCTATCGCTGTCACATTGCCTCATTTGGGGAATTTTGATATCGGTGGCATTAATGGTGGACAATTTATCGTCATGCTCCTTGGTGGGTTTATCGGGGTTATTATGATGCGTTTTGCTGCCCAATGGTTTGTCAAAGTATTAAATGATTATCCTTCACTTGAAACAGCTGCATTTTTAATTGTAGGCTGGGTAGGTGTGAAGCTTGTTGTCTTAACATTAGCCCACGAAAAAGTAGGGATATTACCTGCAGAATTCCCACATTCCACTGCATGGGAGTTAACATTCTGGATTGTCTTACTCGGCATAGCATTTGTAGGTTATCTAGTAGGGGTTCGAAATAAAAAATAGCTTAGATTGAATTATCCAGCTGTAGTCAAAAGCCATCGAAAGTATGATCTGACCCAAAAAAGTTAGACATATTTAGTTAAGCAACTGCTAAGACCTGAGTTCGGTACTCCACCGGGCTTAGGTCTTTTAATTTTTCTTTCATTCGTTTGTGATTGTAGTAGTGAATATAGTCATTGAGCTCCTGTTCAAAATGTGCCATAGATTCAAATTCTTGTAGATACAGGAGTTCAGATTTTAATAAGCCAAAGAAATTTTCGATGACTGCGTTGTCCAAACAATTACCCTTACGGGACATACTCTGCGTAATACCATGTTGCTTTAATGTTTGTTGATACTTTTTCATTTGATAATGCCAACCTTGATCTGAATGAAGAATAACTTGATCACTTGATTCAAGGCGCTCCAATGCTTGTTCTAACATATTATGGACTAGTTTATACACTGGACGCTTCATAACCGAGTATGCAATGATTTCGCCATTACATAGATCAAGGACGGGTGATAAATAGCGTTTCTCACCAAATAGATGGAACTCTGTCACGTCTGTTACCCATTTCTCGTTCATTTTTTCCGCTGTAAAATCGCGTTGTAATATGTTTGGGGCAATTTTTCCGACGTTACCTTTATACGAACGATATTTCTTCATGCGGACTTCACACTTTATGCCAATGGCATTCATCAAGCAGTTAATCGTTTTCGGATCATGATGAATACCAAATTTTTTTAGTTCTTTGGTGATCCGACGATAACCATAACGTCCCTTATGTTCATGATAAATGGACTGAATTGCGACTTTCACATCAGCGTATTTATCATGACGATTCAAACGCTTTTCCCAGTAATAATACGTACTACGTGGAATATCAGCGACTTTGATTAATTCCACTACTTCATAGATTTCCTTTAGTTCATAAATTACTTGCGCTTTGATTTGATTGGTAATTTTTCTTGCATTTGAACTAAAGTATTCAACTTTTTTAAGTACGCATTCTCCATTTCTAATTGTTTGATTCGTGCTTCTAACGCCTCAACAGATCCTTCAGCTGGTGTTGATTTCGTTGTTCTTTTTGTCTCTTTTTTCATAGATAGATGCCCCTTTTTCTTAGAAACAAGAGCATCATAACCACCAACTTCAAACTTCAACTTCCAATTCCGAATCATGCCAGGAGATGAAATATTGAATAGTGCAGCTGTGTCTCTCGAAGATGTACCTGTCTCGTTCATATAATTAAGTACATTCATTTTATAGTCAGCTGAATAGTTTGTATAGGACTTTAAGAAAGTCTCTACGCCATTTTTTTGATAACGGCGAACCCATTCACTGACAATCTGAGCTGTCACACCGATATCATTCGCAATTCCGATCAAAGTTTCATTTCCATTTAAATATCGTTGAACTGCTTGAATACGTTGTTCAACACTTACTTTTGTCATAAAAAAACCCCCGTAAAAGTTAGATTAATGTCTAACTTTTACGGGGCAGTTCAGTATATGATCGATGGCTTTTGGTATTTTCTTTTTCTATGATATTTTACTACTAAATCTAATCTCACTTTTTCGGCTTAAATCTTGGAGAGCTTACGTCATGAATGTGATTTTTCGTCAACATTGTTTGTCACTCTAAGGATTTACTTTTCAACAATAAAAAAATAGCTTAGAATCAATCGGAGTGACTGTTTATAAAGTATAGCCGTTAATCTCCACTACGGGCTGACGTTTCCACTGGCGGGGCCGAGCTGCTTCCCTCGCTGCGCTCAGTCCAGGATCTCGACATTCCCACTTAGTCGCCACCCTACGATCCGATCAACTTCTACATTATCACTCCACCTACATACTTCGAGCTTTTTTGAGCTAAATTCATTAACCCATTTTGCAGTGAGAGAAAATCTTTACCTGAGTATGTTCGATAGGCAAATCATAGTGAAAATACTCAATAGAAGATATAAAATTTTCTTCGCAAATTGCTTCAACTCCAGAAATTTCGTATGTCATAGTTGGATAGTTTGCTTGTAAAAGTACCTTTGCTTCTTCAGATTCATCTGGATGTAATGTATCCTTAAAATGCAAAAAAAGCAAAACACTCCTAGTTATTAGTAATACTAATAATCCTCCGATTGTAAAAAAAAATATACTCCAAGCCTTTAACCGCTTATTCAAAACTTCACCTCCAAAATAAAAAAGCATTTTTGTTCAGATATCGTCCATTTTCAAAAAGTATAGTAATAACTATTCCTCTTTCTTTTTTCTTGTATTTTTTCTATACTATAATCTATCTAGTTGGGCATCATATGTAGGAGGGGTTGTTAAAGTGCCTTGGAAAAAATCTTCCAATAGACTTGTCACACCATTTCAGGTACTTGTTTCTTATTATTTTATAGCTATAGCGATTTCCTTCCTGTTATTACGGCTTCCAGGCGTTCATCAAGAAGGAGTAAAGGTATCCTTTTTAGATAGTTTATTTACGGCAGTAAGTGCAGTAAGTGTAACTGGTTTAACAACTATTAATATTTCTGAAACGTATACGACATTTGGACTTGTGATGATTCTTGTTATTTTGCAGTTAGGCGCAATTGGTATTATGTCACTGGGTACCTTTGTGTGGCTCTTAGTCGGGAAAAAAATAGGGATGCGTGAGCGTCAGTTAATTATGATTGACCACAACCAGTACAATTTGTCTGGTGTTGTGAAATTAATACGTGAAATCTTAAAAATCTTAATTGGTATTGAGGTAGCAGGTACGTTTATTTTAACTTTACATTTTACCAATTATTTTGATACGTTAGAAGAAGCATTCTTACACGGAGCATTTGCTTCAATTTCTGCTACGACCAATGGGGGATTTGACATTACGGGAATGAGCTTATTGCCATTCCATGATGATTATTTTGTTCAACTGGTGACAATGGTACTTATTGTGTTAGGGGCAATAGGTTTCCCTGTCTTAATTGAACTAAAAACTTTCTTACTCAAACGTCATGCGAATTTTCGATTTAGCTTGTTTACAAAAATTACTACGTCTACTTATGCCATTTTATTTGTTGTTGGTGCTCTGGTCATTTTACTTCTCGAATCTTTCCATTCTTTCAAGGAAATGTCCTGGCACGAAGCGCTTTTTTCAGCGATGTTTCATTCTGTATCGACAAGATCTGCTGGGCTTACAACTTACGATGTGACGACATTTAGTGAGGCGACAGATATTTTTATGAGTTTTCTCATGTTCATAGGTTCTTCTCCAAGTTCAGTGGGGGGAGGAATTCGAACAACCACTTTTGCCATAGCTATTTTATTTTTAATTACATTTGCAAGAGGGAGAGAGGATATTCAAGTGTTTGGGCGAGAAATTCATTTAATTGATGTTTTCCGCTCCTTCGTTGTCATCTTATTAGCCTTTTTCATGGTTTTAATTGCAACGATTATTTTGCTTATTACAGAGCCACATGCATCCCTTATTCAAATTATTTTTGAAATCACCTCTGCGTTCGGTACTTGTGGTATGTCGTTAGGAATAACTTCAGATTTATCGGTTATTGGTAAAATTATTATTATTATTTTAATGTTCATTGGTCGAGTTGGTTTAATATCCTTCCTGTATACGCTAGGTGGTGGTGGACGAGGAAAGAAATCGAAATTCCATTATCCAAAGGAACGCGTAATAATTGGGTAACGCTCACAGAACACAGAACATTGATATATAAGGATTTGTTGAGGGGTAATCATGATATTGCCCCTTTTTTCTGTCAAAAGTGTTAAGTAAAAATGTTTTTGTTTGGTAGCTACATAGCCGAGTGAGCTTGCATTTATAAATTAAAACTGTCATACATGAAACAATCTTCTTTTCGAAAGCCAGAAATAGCATAAAGAGTAATTGACTTTCTTCTATTATATAGGGTAAAAAGAGATAAAATTGTCGAAAGTTGTCATTACAACTGTATATACATTAAAAACATCTATACTAATTCTATACATTTTTTAGAAAACGAAAATTAACTATTGAAATGGAATAGGTAGTTCCAATAAAATAAAAAATACAACTAGCAAATAAATGTAAAAATTATGAACAGAATAAGATGTCTGATATAGGATAAGAGGGCTCCATTTGTTACTAAAACGCCTAAATGTGTAAGTTGTCACAAAATATTCGGAAAATTTAAAATTTAATTTCCCGAATGTGAACATTTTAAGTGGGTATATTTTCAACGTATAGATTGTTTGTTTTTAAGAAATTTGCCCTAAACTTTTTTAAAATGGCTATGAATACTTGACTAATAGATTAAGCAGGCAGAAACGCTATAAAACAGCCACCCGTTTCTTTTTCAGTGCATCTTTAAGAATTGTTTAAGACATAAAAAAAGCTAGTCCTGATCGCTCATACAGGACTAGCGTTTGTTATTAAAGTGTGGGGATTGTTGCAAAGTAAGGTGCTTGACCATGACGGAAATAAGTTAATAGATAGCCATCTTTTTGTACAATTTTGCCATTCAAGAAATCATCATAATTGAGAGCATGTGGAATTACCAAAGTATGCTTAAACAGCTCTTTCTCAGTAAGTTTAAAGTCTGCAAATTCCTCACCAGCGATAGCCGGATTTTCACGTAATGTCTGGTAGATTATTTTTTGTTGCTCTACTGTTGGGCGTTCCTTCCACCATAGTTTACGTGGCTGGAATTGCTGAGCCGTTAGATAATCTAGTTGCATTAAGCTTTGTATAATATTTAAATTCGCGCCATCTACAGTTTCTAAGAACATTAGTAAACGACGGAATAAATCTTCTAATTGATGGCCAATACGGGACCATCCCTTAGTTTCCCAATACGTACCGAAGCTTTGGAAAAAATCAAATGGTGTATCGAAGACCTCGGTTACTAAATATTCGATTGTATGATCCATACGATGATCATTCCAATATTTTTCCAGAACATCCTCTGCATGTTTAATGCGAACAATGTCATCAAATGTGAGGACATTATTAGAAAAGATTTCATAAGGCGCTAGATCGATGTAAGTATAACCAAACTTCTCAGCCTCCACTCGAAGCCCGGTACCGCGTAAAAGCTTTAAAAAACCAAGTTGAAGTTCTTCTGGTCGCATGGCAAAAACATCATTAAAGGTTTGACGGAAGCTTGCGTAATCCTCTTCAGGTAAACCTGCTATTAAGTCTAAATGTTGATCGATTTTTCCTCCATCTTTAACCATTGTCACTGTTCGTTTTAGTTTTTCAAAGTTTTGGCGACGCTGTACAAGTGTATTGGTTAAATCGTTTGTAGACTGAACACCAATTTCGAAGCGGAACAAACCTCTCGGCGCATTGTCATTTAAAAATTGGATAACTTCCGGACGCATAATATCGGCAGTAATCTCAAACTGGAATACAACACCTGGTTTATGTTCATCAATTAAAAACTGGAACATTTCCATAGCGTAGCTACGGCTTATATTAAACGTTCGATCCACAAATTTTATAGTTCTAGCGCCATTATCCATTAAGAAACGAATATCTTCCTTAATTTTTTCCCGGTTAAAGTATCGAACACCAACCTCTATAGAAGATAAACAGAATTGACAGCTAAACGGACAGCCTCTACTTGTTTCAATGTACTGAATACGTTTCCCAAGGTGAGGAAGATCCTCTTCAAAGCGAAACGGACTCGCTAATTCACGCAAATCTATCTTAGGTGGTTGAGCGTGAATCTTAACTTTTCCGTCCTCCAAATAGCAAATTCCAGGGACATCCTCCAGTAATATCTCACCGTGTAAATAACGTAACAATTGCTTAAATGAAGTTTCTCCTTCACCCATCACTATGAAATCTACTTCAGGTATACGGCGTAGCCAATGGTGAGAATCGTAAGAAACCTCAGGACCTCCAAGCAAAATTTTAACATCTGGACAGACCGTTTTTAACATTTTAATAACATGAATTGTTTCTTCAATATTCCAAATATAACAGCTAAATCCAACGATATCAGGTTTTTTTTGGAACAAATCTGATACAATATTAAAAGCAGGGTCTTTAATTGTATATTCTGCTATAATTGGATTAAATTCGGGTGAAGCGGCACCTTTTAAATAGCGCAATGCTAGGTTTGTGTGTATATACTTTGCGTTTAAAGTAGTTAAAATAGTATTCATACAATAATCTTCCTTTCAATATCTAATTGTATCAGTCAAGTATTTGACATACAATATAATTCTTTTTACCTATTTATTTTGTGAACAGTTCGTGAAATAATTTAAAATACTTAAATTTACTAAATTTTGTAATAATAGAATCGTGCTGTCATAATGTATAGTAAAGGCTCAAAATTCGATTTAGAGGTTTTTTACTCTTTTGAAAGGTTCGGTGAGAAAGTTGAAGCAAAATGATATTAATCAATGTTTTGGAAATCTTATGAAAAGTACTTCGTCACCAACACTTATACTCAATAAAGCAGGGAAAATTTTGAACGTCAATGAGGCTGCTATCCAACTATTTAATCTTAATTTAACGTATATTGGCAATTTGGCTATGGACGAGCCATCTAAATTTAAATGGGCGAAGTTCGTCCAACAACTACAAAAGGATTTACGATCGGAAGAAATTTTCAACATTCGCACAGTAGGAAATGAGTACGAAATGTTATCATTTAAATGTTTCTACGACCCAAATGCAGAAGAAATTGTTGCACAAATTTCAACATTAAATGAAGATGTTGCCCATAAATTATACGTTAGTCAAGAGCATGAAAGATCCCAATCTTTTAATGCATATGATTACTTACCTTATGCTGTTATTGTAAGTGATGCTAGCGGTATTATTCTTGGGCTTAATAAGTATGCAGAAATGTTTCTCAAAGTAGAAAGCTCTCAGCTACTCCATAAAGCTCATCAGCATATATTTGATCTATTTACATTGAAAAAAGGGCAAATTACATCCTACCTTTCTAAATTAATGGGTGACAAACATGCAAGTCTTCACGTTGTCGATGAAACACAAGTAAGTAGAACTTGTTATTATGAAATTTCCAGTATTTTTGATGAATACAATAATATTATTGTCACAGTTATTAATGATGAAACAGAGAAGAAGCAACTTCAACATAAAGTGGAGCATCAACAAGCTTTGAATGTTGTTGGACAAATGGCTGCGAGTATTGCGCATGAAATTCGTAATCCATTAACTTCTTTAAAGGGTTTTACTGATTTATTAAAAATAAATGCTGACGATGAATCACGCATGTACCTTTCTGTCATTGATAGTGAGCTTCAACGAATGGAACAAATTTTATCAGAGCTTTTAGTTTTGTCCAAGCCATCAACTATGAAAGTGGAGTTATTGGAACTAGATCATATTGTAAAACAAGTCATTGAGTTCATGTTACCAGATGCACTCATGAAAAATATTATGATTCAGTACATTTCAATTCCAAATCAAGTTTATATTGGTGGAAGTGAAAATCGTTTAAAGCAAGTATTAATGAACCTCATTAAAAATGCGATGGAATCCATGAATAACGGTGGTACGATTACTGTAGAAATGACAACAAATGACTGCGCGATTGTTGAACTTACAATTAAAGACGAAGGCGTTGGAATGGATAGCACAACCCTTCAAAACCTATTCCAGCCTTTTTACACGACAAAATCAACAGGGACAGGACTGGGCCTTGCATTCGTGAAAAAAGTTATCGAAGAGCACGATGGAGTTATAGGTGTTAATAGTGAATTACAGAAGGGGACATGCTTCCATCTACAGTTCCCAATCTATACATTTAACCAAGTGGATACAATGGAAGTATCCACAAAAGATTCTGCCTATTTAGTAACATAAAGAGAGTAAAAATGGTTGGATAACAACAATATAACCTTCTAAATCGGATAATGCTTTTGACAATGCTTTTCTAATATCGCTATAATGTCAAGTATAAAGAGCGAAGTGAGAGGAAAAGAATATGACGTCAGAAGACTTAAAACAATCTTTAAAATTATATATTGTATTGTCACGTGCACTTAAAGCTATCAATGAGACAACACATCAATTATTTCAGGATAATGGTTTAAACCCAACTGAATTTGCTGTTCTCGAGCTTCTTTATCATAAAGGAAGACAGCCATTACAGCAAATTGGCAATAAAATTTTACTTGCCAGTGGGTCTATTACGTATGTCATTGATAAGCTTGAAAAAAGAGGCTATTTATTGCGTGTATCCTGTCCTTCAGATCGTCGTGTGACATATGCAGAAATCACGGATGAAGGCGAAGCATTTATGGGGGAACTATTCCCAAAGCATGAGCAGCATTTGCATGAAATAATGAGCGTATTATCTTCAGAAGAAAAAGAGCAAGCTATTACGTTATTAAAGAAAATGGGCCTTTCTATTAAAGATTTATCTTATTAAAAAAGTTGTCTCATTCATTTGAGACAACTTTTTTAATCATGTGGATAAAGAAAGATCTCAAATATACATAAAAGGACGATAGACAATGCCTTGTCTATCGTCCTTCTTGTATTACAAATTATTATTTTTTAGAAATAGTTGCTGCCATGTTCATCATAGCATTCGTTAAATCTTGCTTATCATTATCGTGAATCGTTAATTTTGTAATGAGACCATCATTTTCAAAAACAACCCCGATTACTTTCTCTGTGTCAAAGTCTACAACATAACCTTCAATATTTTGAACATCCTTAAATGCAGCTAATTCATCAGTAGTTAAAGCTACTGTTTCACCTACAGCATTCATATAATCTTGCATAGCTGTTTTTACTTCAGTAAAGCTTGATTGTGATGCTTCAATTGTTTCAATACGCATAAACACTTCGTCATCATCATTAGATACTAGCATATCTTTACCTGGCTCTTCTTGCGTTAATGTGAATCCTGGAAGTTGTTGTAGCTTATAGCTTTGGTCAACACTTTTAGATTCAGTTGCCTTTTCTGTTTTATCTACACCATTTTGTTTGTAAGTCACATCTTGTTGTGGCTGTTTAGAAGCATCCTCAGTATTTGTTTCATTTGATGCAGGTGTATCTGTATTCTCTTCCTCTTGTGCTTCACCTGCTGTATCATCGCCAGATGGTTTTTGATCGGCAGCAGTATCAGACGGCTCATTTTGTTGAGTATCTGAATCCTCTGTTTTTTCAGAGGTATTACAACCTACAACTAGTACTGCTGTTAATAATAATGCAAGAATTGAAAATAATTTTTTTTGCATAAAAAACCCTCCTTTTCTAAATTAAACGTTAGTAAAGCTAAAATGTTTCCAAATAATAATGTTATGATGTTAAAGGTAACACTAAAAATAATAATAGTACAAAAACAACATGAGCTACAATAACAAGTGGCATACTTTTCCGCCATTCATACAAGAAGCCCCAAATAATACTTGTCACCAGTGCAGCAACCACGCCTAAAATAAAACCACTGAGGGCAATGGAGATTGCACATAAAACTGCCGTCACTAGGATAGCCAGAGTAGGGCGCATAAATCGTTTTAATTGTTGCTGAACATAACCACGCCAAAATAATTCTTCGCCGATGGCAACAATAAAAACAAGTAATGCATAGTGCCAAATATTTTGTGGTCCATAGTTGGTTAAAAATTTATGAACAGATTGTACTAAGTTATTATTAATAAATGGAGCAAGCCAATAACCGAAGCGAATAATACCATAAGTGATGGTACCGTATCCAATCCCAAAGAGTAAAAATTGCCATGTGGGTAATTGATCTTCAATAGAACCAGCTAATATGGCAATGGCAATACATACTAGTAAAGTAAATGCATACATGTACCAAAATACTGCCTGGTTAGCAAAGGTAAAGGCAAGCATGCCATAAACGAATAATAGAGAAAGGAGTAATAGTACTGTTTGTTTTGAATTTGTTAGCATATACGACCTCCATGCTTTAATTTTATCAAAAAAAAAGCCCCATATCATCTATAAAGACAAATAGGGACTATTCAGACTATTAAGCTTCATTCGTATATAAAATTTTGTAACGTTTATGATTGACGACCGTTTTCTCTTCAATTTCAAGGGAATCAAAATTCTCCATATATGTTAAGTTAACGATCACCGAATTTTCATTTACCTTTTCGACAATACCTTGGAGACCATTTTTAAACTCGATAATATTTCCAACTTCAGCTATTTTCACAGACAGTCAGCTCCTTCATCGACTAATAATATACAGTTTGCATGAAAAAATGGTAAACGTAAAGCTTTTTTTAAATAATTCATAATTTATTACACAAAAGATGAAAAGAAAGGAATAAAACTAATGGAAAAATACGAAAATATGCTTAAACAATTACAAAATGGGGAAATAGGAAGTATTGAAATTCAAAAGGAAGATTTTTACGAATTTCGAGAAATTCTTGTAGGGCATCCTTTATTTAAACATTTCAGAGGTGAGGCCAAGCAAAATGGACGAATTATCTATACTTATAACGAAATACCTAGGAGTTAATTTGTCGAACATTGTCGTAAGTTAATGCTGTAAGAAATGAAATATAAATGTATAATAATGGTATGATTATTTGTGTGTGGAGGGTTGTATGAATGGTCAATCTACTCTTGAAACAAATGGAACAAACTCGTGAGTTGATGATTCGCTCTGGTGTTGAAAACGGGTTACAAAATGCAAAAACCATTCAACTGAGTCGCAGATTAGACCAGTTAATGAATACCTATTATAGACAGACAGCATTTGATGAAGAAAAAGACCAAGACGAATAAAAAGATTGTTCCAGTATTCAGAGTAATAACATTTAAAAAATAGATGTTTAAAATGCATTTTAATGGGGAATAACTTACTATGAACACAGCAACATTCTCATTTCCCCCTTTAGAGCAGTGATCCCCCAATCACTTGCTCTCTTTTTTTTGCTTATTCGGTATATATGCAAGTTATCTAATTATTAGTACAAGTTATAGGAAGAGTTTGAATTATTTTATTTATTCGCCTAAACTGAAAACATCAAGTCACGTAGGTGAAAGAATCCTAACTTTTATGACAAAGGAGTATATACATATGAAAAAGCAACGTATTGCATTTATCGGAACTGGTGTAATGGGGACAAGTATTATTAAACACTTATTGAAAAATGACCATGAGGTGACGGTGTACACTCGTACTAAAGAAAAAGCAGAGCCGCTAGTAGCTTTAGGAGCATTATGGGCTAGTTCGCCAGCAGAAGCATTTAAACATCAAGACATTGCTTTTACAATGGTTGGCTACCCCTCAGATGTTGAAGAGGTTTATTTTGGAGATAATGGTCTTTTCAAAACAGCTGAACCTGGCAACCTTATCATTGATATGACGACTTCAGAGCCATCTTTGGCTAAGAAAATATATGAGCATGCACAAACTATTGGTGTAGAGTCTTTAGATGCACCTGTATCAGGTGGTGATATCGGTGCGCAACATGGTACATTGTCGATTATGGTCGGTGGCGATTTGACAACTTACGATAAGGCTTTACCGCTGATGAAGCATTTTGGAGAAAATATCGTTTATCAAGGTGAGGCAGGGGCTGGTCAACATGCAAAGATGTGCAATCAAATTGCCATAGCTTCAGGCATGATTGGGGTATGCGAATCGCTTGCTTACGGTCTCAAGGCAGGGCTAGATTTACCAACCGTATTGCAGTCCATTGCATCAGGTGCGGCAGGTTCTTGGTCTCTAAGTAATTTGGCACCACGCATGATCAAAGAAGACTTTGCACCAGGTTTTTATATCAAACATTTTGTGAAGGATATGAAAATAGCTTTGGATGAATCCAAGAAAATGGGAATTACTTTGCCAGGATTGGCGTTAGCCTATGAAATGTATGAAAAATTGATCGAAGAGGGCTATGGTGATGATGGTACACAGGCTCTTCTTCAACGTTATAGATAATAAAAATCCTATTTGGATAAAAGAACCTGAAGTTTCTTCATTTTGGAGAGACTTCAGGTTTTTTTGTTACTCTTTCCCAAAAAGTTGGGCGTCTAATGAAAAGCTAGAAGCACCAGCTAGAGTGAAGTATAGTGCAATTGCACCCAAGGCTAAATCTAATTCGTATCCCGCTAAACCATCAGCTCCAATAAAGCCAATACTTAGCTTAGCTGTGAAAATGGCTACAATCATAGTCATTGTTAGTAATGCGCCAAAAATTCTTGTTGCTAAACCTAAAATAAGGGCAATACCTCCCACTAACTCAATAATTGCAACGATATACGCCATAAATCCTGGTATACCTAAACTATCAAAGAAGTCTGCCGTGTAGCTAATGCCTCCTTGAAATTTTTGAAAACCATGCACCGCAAAAATAATGCCGAGAACGACACGTAAAATAGTTGAACCAATGTTTTGCATTATAAAATATCTCCTTTTCTTTAACTTACAATTCGTAACCTAGTTTATTTTTAAAAACAACTTTTGTCAAGTAACTAAATGTGCTTTAAGAACTGAATATTGAAAGAAGTGTTATACTGTTGTATATGAACTACTAACAATGGAGGCTTGTAACGTGGATCAAAAAAAAATTTGTCCTCGATTTGAAAAGGCGCTAAAAATAGTCAATCATCGCTGGAATACTTTACTCATTTTTCAATTATTAGATGGTCCTCAGCGGTATTCAGTTATTAAAAATCAGTTAAATATAAGCAGCCGCGTCTTAACTGAGCGATTAAAGGAGCTAGAAATCGAGGAAATTGTATTACGTACTGTCATTCCTTCTACCCCAGTCGTCATTGAGTATGAACTTACTGAAAAGGGATACGCACTTGCACCCGTACTAAAAGCAATTGAACAATGGTCTTCTGAATGGGTAGCAATAACAGAAGAATAATAAAAAAGATATTCAAGCGAGGGGGCTTGGATATCTTTTTTTGATTGAAGAAAGCATTATTTATCGATCTTTTAGCAGTTATGTTTCAATGAATTTACTGTTATATTGTAAATAATATTAATTTTCTTTAAAAAAAGAAATTTTTCATTACGGAAAGAAATTAATTGATTATTATAGAGAATGTAAGGGAGGGTTTTATGAAAAAGAGTTCAGCAATAGACGTCCAGCATCGAAGTCAGTTAGCGATTTACTTATCATTACCAATACTTTCTTGGGCTTTCTATGATTTTGCTAATACAATTTTTTCTTCAAATATTAATACCATTTTTTTCCCGTTTTATATGGATGAGGTATTAGGAACAAATGAAGTTATGCAACAAGTAGCTAGTACATTTATTTCGTATGCGAATGCCATTGCTAGCTTATTACTTGTAGTATTTTCTCCACTTTTCGGAGTGTGGATTGATAATACTGGCTATAAAAAAAGATTTATTGTCTGGTTTGCTTCTATTTCCATTCTTTTTACTTTTATGATGGGGATATTTGCGGATTTACAGATAACCACTCATTACTCAGGCGTACCCCTTAGTTTATTTTTAGTCGTGGCAAGTTTTGTCATTGCAAAGTTCTTCTTTAATTCAAGTCTAGTATTCTATGATTCTATGATGGCAGATTTAGGAACGAAAGAAGAAATGCCACTTATATCTGGCTATGGCGTTGCAATTGGGTATTTGGGTACACTTTTTGGTCTTCTCGTTTATTTGTATGTTGGCAACAGTGATTTTCATCGTGCATTTATTCCTACTGCAATTTTATATTTATTATTTTCACTGCCTTTATTTTTGATCAATAAAGATACGCCAATTCCAAAAGCACAGAGGAAGTCTTTAAAATTTTTAGATGGCTATAAAGAAATTATTCAAACCTTTAAGGATATGAAGCAATATAAGGCGATCTTTACTTTTATGATTGCTTATTTCTTTTTGAATGATGCTATCGCTACTACGATTGCAATGATGGCCGTTTACGCGACGGCTATTGTCGGTTTTAGCTCGGGTCAATTTATCATTCTTTATTTAGTCTCTACTGTATCCACGATAATTGGGTCTTTGGCATTTGGCTATATTACAAAATCAGTAGGCGCTAAACGCGCGATTACTATGGTAGCCCTCATTATGATTGTCGCTTTAGTGTTTGCTGTATTTGCGACAGCACAATGGATGTTTTGGCTTGCAGGTAGTCTTTTTGGTATATCACTTGGCTCTATGTGGGTAACGTCTAGGACCTATATTATTGAATTGTCACCAGATGAGAAACGTGGACAGTTCTTTGGCTTGTTTGCTTTCTCTGGGAAAGTATCATCCATTATTGGGCCAGCCGTATACGGAACAGTTACATTATGGATGAAGGATTACGGAACACTAGCTAGCCGTGTCGCACTATCGACGCTAATCGTCATGACAGTCATTGGCCTATTGGTACATCTAAAAGTTAATGATAAAAATGGAAATAGCAAGTAGGAGAAATGTATTGCCTATGATACAATTGAATTATAAATTGAAGTAGAGAAAGGAGCGGGGTTGCATTGGAACATAAAGGAATATTATTAGAAAGTGGCACAAATGAGCTAGAAATCGTTGAATTTGAAGTAGCTAACAATAAATTTGGTATCAATGTAATTAAAGTAAAAGAAATCATTCAACCGATTCCAGTAACATTTATTCCACACGCGCACCCGCATGTAGAAGGAATCATTCAATTACGAGGTGAAGTATTACCAGTTGTGGATATGCTACGGGTACTTGGAATTCAGAGTACTGAGCGTAACCCGCAACAAAAATATATTGTTGCTGAATTTAATAAGCAACGTGTTGTGTTCCATGTGGATAACGTGACACAAATTCACCGTATATCATGGAATCAAATTGAAAAGCCTTCAGATATGTATCAAGGCGGAACATCACAAGTTATAGGTGTTATTAAACAAAACGAGCAAATGATTCTACTACTCGATTTCGAAAGAATTATGGTGGATATTAATCCTGAATCAGGCATAAGTGTGGAATCTGTTAAAAAGCTGGGCAAACGTGAACGTACCGGTAAACGTATTTTAATTGCAGAGGATTCACCATTATTACGGAAGTTATTATTTGATACGATGAATGAAGCGGGCTATGACAATGTAGAGTTCTTTGAAAATGGCCGAGATGCATATGAATACTTAGAAGGAATTGCGAAGAGCGGTAGTGATATCGCAGAACATATTCAATTAGTCGTAACAGATATTGAAATGCCGCAAATGGATGGGCATCATTTGACAAGAAAAATCAAAGAGCATCCTGATCTTCAAAAACTTCCAGTTATCATATTCTCAAGTCTAATTACGGATGACCTTCGTCATAAAGGTGATCAGGTAGGAGCAGAAGATCAAATTAGTAAGCCAGAAATTGCAGAGCTCATCCTACGTGTTGACCAATTAATTCTGTAATAGTTGTGCTTTACATGATACTTCACAATTTTAATAATGGGTATCCTGAAAGTATAAATAAATGAAAGTAAAGTCGGATGCCTTTAAAGTATCCGACTTTTTTGTATAGGTCTACATATTGTGAACAAAATAATTAGAAGATGCTTGAAGGATGTGATTATTTGAATGAACTTAAAACAGCCATTATTGATATCGGCTCCAATACTATTCGTTTAGTGTTATATCAGTACAACAATGAAGAGGGACTCCATGAACTAGGCAATATTAAAACGGTGGCACGTTTACGTACATATATACAACCCTCTGGTGAGATGTCTGAAGAAGGAATCTATGTGTTAGCCGAGACATTACAAACATTTAAAGCGATGTTAGAAGATTTTGAAGTGACAGATGTGAAAGCGGCGGCAACGGCTGCTATCCGCCAAGCGTCTAATCGTGACCAAATAATTGCAGAAATGAAAGTACGAACTGGTATTCAAATTGAGCTTTTATCAGAAGAAGAAGAAGCATATTTTGGCTTTGTAGCTGTTGCTTATTCCAGTGGAACCAAATCGGGAGTTACGATTGATATTGGTGGTGGTAGTACCGAAATTACGCTGTTTGAAAACAAAGAAATTCTGCAATCACATAGCTTTCCATTCGGGACAGTTTCTTTAAAGCAACGTTTTGTGAAGGGCGACATTATGAATAGCGGTGAAAGAAAGGTGCTTATTGCCTTTATAAAAGAGCAATTTCAAACATTATCATGGATTCAAAATAGTGGTTTACCAATTATTGCAATTGGGGGGAGTGCACGTAATATTGCACAGATTCATCAACAAAAACATGATTATCCCATTGCTAGTGTCCATGGATACGAAATGACAAAAGAAAATTTAGATGAATTAAGCTTATTTTTAGGTCAATTAAGCTTCCAAGAATTGAAGCAGCTAGATGGCCTGTCTTCAGACCGAGCTGATATTATTTTACCTGCCTTAGAAGTATTTAGAGTGTTAATGGATACTGTAGGAACCAAGTCATTTCAGCTTACGAAGAAGGGTTTACGTGAGGGACTGATTATTAAAAAGATTTTGCAAGCAGATAGCAATGCCTTTGATAAATATAATGTGTTTGAAGGAAATGCCAGAAGGCTTGCACGACAGTATGGTCGAACAGAAAAAGAGGTTGATTATTTGATGCATTTAGCTGATCAATTGTATCGCGAATGTTGTCATTTAGGCTATTTAACATATAATGTAGAAGATTTGCAGTTAATAAGAAAAGCAGCGAAGGTTTTTAATATCGGTGAATATATCGAATTAAGCTCTGCAAGCCAACACACCTTTTATTTGATTGCGAATCAATCTATTGATGGTTTAAATCACCCAGAAAGAGTCAAACTAGCCCTTCTAGCCTCTTATAAAAACAAAGATTATTTTGAACGATTTGCTGCCCCGTTCTCCACTTGGATGAATCGTGAGGACTATCGAAAAATACGAGATTTTGGAGCGTTATTAAAATTTGTCTATGCTTTAAATGTCTCAAAGCGAAATGTTGTACATGCAATTGAGATGCATCCAGAGGAAGATTATGTACAGCTCAATATTTATGTAAAGAACAATGCAGCAGCTGAAAAGTATCAAGCTAATCGACATAAAAAGCATTTAGAGCGAGCATTAAAAATCCCAATGACAATCAATTTTATTGAAGAAGGATGGAATACGGATGACAACTGAAATAACTAATAACGAGCTGAATGAGGAAGAGTTTTTAAAAAATCATAGTCAATTATTAGAGGAGATTGCGAAGCCTCAATACTATAATAATCGAGAGTTAAGCTGGCTTGCTTTTAATGAACGTGTATTAGAGGAAGCGGAGGATGTGAATAATCCTCTGCTCGAACGTTTGAAATTTTTAGCTATATTTAGCTCAAATCTCGATGAGTTTTTTATGGTACGTGTCGCTGGCTTACAAGATCAAGTTCGCGCAGGGTTCCATAAAGCTGAGAATAAATCTGGGTTAACACCAAAGGAACAATTAGCTAAAATTGCAGAACGTACACAGGCTTTAGTGCGTCGACAAACTGAAGTATACCGCCATTTAATCTATGATTTATTACCACAGCATAATGTACATATTGCAGACATGAAAGATTTAAATAGCACACAAAAAGCTTTTATTAATGAAATGTTTGCAGAAACTATATTCCCAGTTCTAACACCTGTAGCAGTAGATGCGTATCGTGCATTCCCTACATTGCTAGGGAAAACACTCAATTTACTTGTCCTTTTAGAGCAGGATGAATCGGATCTTGAAAGTCGCGAAAAAGTGGCAATCGTTCAAGTGCCATCTGTTTTAGATCGTTATATTAAAGTGCCCACTGAAGAAGGTAAAACGGTCGTTGTATTGTTGGAAGATGTCATTGTAGCGCATATTGAAAAATTATTTTATGGCTATAGCGTAAAATCAGCACAAGCCTTCCGTTTAACAAGGAATGCAGATTTAACGATCCATGAAGAGGGAGCAAGGGATCTTCTCGTTGAAATTGAAAAAGAATTGAAGAAACGTAAATGGGGAGTAGGAAGCCGTTTAGAAGTTCGAGTTGGAGAAATGAATGAGGAAGTACTTCTCTACTTATTAGATGAATTTGAAATTGAAGAAAATGACGTTTTCCATATTGATGGACCTTTAGATTTAACCTTTATGTTCTCTTTTGTTAAAGGTATAGCTGTTGGTCGTGAACATCTGGAATATGAAAGTTTTATTCCACAGCCACCTTTAGATTTACAATCCGATGAAAATATTTTTGAAAAAGCATTAACACAAGATATCTTTTTCCATCATCCATATGAATCATTTGCACCAATCGTTGATTTTATCTCTGAGGCAGCCGTAAATCCCAATGTCTTAGCAATCAAACAAACATTATATCGAGTAAGTGGTAATTCACCCATTATTCAAGCACTGAAGCTGGCAGCAGAAAATGGTAAACAAGTAACAGTTTTAGTTGAATTAAAGGCCAGATTCGATGAAGAAAATAATGTGCATTGGGCAAAACAGCTAGAACAAGCAGGCTGTCTTGTTATTTATGGGATGAACAATTTAAAAACACACTCCAAAATCACATTAGTCGTTAGTCGTCGGAATGGCAAAATTGAACGCTTTGTTCATCTTGGCACAGGAAATTATAATGATGCCACTGCAAAAATTTACACGGATATGGGCATAATAACGACAGATAAAGAATTTGGTATTGATGCGACAAACTTCTTTAACTATTTAAGTGGCTATACAGAAAAACCTACATTTAATCATTTAGTCGTGGCACCTTTTGATATTCGAGATGAATTTATTCGATTAATGGATGAAGAAATTGCTTGTCATAAAAAATACGGGAATGGTTTTATTCGAGCTAAAATGAATTCATTGACAGACAAAGATCTTATGATGAAGTTATATGAGGCTTCGATTGCTGGGGTAAAGGTAGAGCTTATCATACGTGGTATTTGCTGTATTAGACCTGGTATCCCTGGCATTAGTGAAAACATTACAGTAACAAGTATTGTCGGTCGTTTCCTTGAACACTCCCGAATTTATTGGTTCCATCATAATGGAGAGAATAGAGTATATTTATCTTCAGCTGATATGATGACACGCAATATGATTAAACGTGTAGAAATTTTATTCCCTGTATATGCAAATGAAGCAAAAACTCGTATTATTGACATAATGAATACACAATTAATGGATACTGCTAAGGCTCGTATTCAAGATTCCAATGGTAAGTATCATTATAAAGATTTTGATCGTAGTGAAGATCCATTGAATAGCCAGGAGATTTTCTTACAAGATGCATTAAAGCCTACGCTAGACGAAGAATAGAGCAAACACGATACTTAGTGAGGGATAGAATGAAAAATTATAGAGAGAGTGTAGCGCCATTTGCAGATTATCAACAACTCATTCAAATGAATCCGTTTGATGCAGTCATTTGTTTGAGAAAAGTTGATAAAAAGGTGTTCGAGGTCGTTGATTTTAATGATAAGTTATTATCATTTATGGAGCTGCAAGATAAAGCAGCGACGAACGCTGAACGTTTTTTTACCAAGCAATGCTGGCTGCAGTTGTCGAATTTTCTAAACGAAGAAGACCATACACAGCATGTCCTGAAATTAGGTACCGGTTATTATGAACGAGCATTTGCTATTCATGTACAACACTTTTCTAAATCCATGGTTGCGGTTATTTTGAGAGAAACACAGATAGAAGATAAACCTTATTTACAATACGTGGAACAACATGTGAGTCCTGTGCTAACGGTCGATTTACAAGGCCGAATTATTCATCAAAATATGGCCGTTACGTCAGCACTTTCTAGAGAGCAGCAATGTCTAATAGGACGAGATATTTTTTCATTATTGGAAAGTAAATATATGAAAGAATTTAAATTATTATTTGCTAAAACTATTGAAGGCTCAGCTTTTGGTATGCCGAAATGCTTGTTTAAGAACCAATTGCTAAGTAAAGAGCCTTTTTACTTAAGAACACACCCTACCTATTATAATGGTGAGGTTATAGGTGTCCATTTATTTGTAAAAGATGCAAATTCATTTATGAATGATCATGAGGCATTTTATTACCTAGCGCTAATGGATGAATTAACAGGTATTTGGAACCGTAAGGCATTCAAGGAGCATTGGCTACATCATCTAAACGATAAAAAACAAGAGCATAAGCAAGCAGCCCTTATTTTAGTGGATATAGATCGTTTTAAAAAATTTAATGAATCCCTAGGTGAAAGTAAGGGGGATGAGCTTATGCGTATGTTTAGTCAAAGGCTTAATGAACTGTGCTATTCAAAATGTGCCCTTTTTCGTTATAACAGTGATGAGTTTATCTTTGTACTAAAAGATGCGACTATTCAAAAAATTGAACATACCGCTAATGCCATTTTGGAAGTTTTAAAGCAGCCATTTATGATAGAAGGACAGGAATATTTTATTAGCGTTTCAATCGGTATCTCCCTTAGTCCAGCAGATGGCAAGGATTTAGAGACACTTGTAAGGAAAGCTGATAAGGCTTTATTTTCTGTTAAAGAGCATGGACGATCTCACTATCGTTATTATCGTGAAGATATGACGGCAATTTTCCCGAATGAAGCTTTAATGGAAGCGCATTTACGACGTGCTATTGAATTTAATGAACTTAGTTTGCATCTCCAGCCACAGATGGACCTAACAAATAATAGCATCAATAGCTTTGAAGCTTTATTGCGATGGAATAACCGTAAATTTGGTTTTGTGTCACCAGCACAATTTATACCTATTGCGGAGGCTTCAGGATTAATTATTGAAATTGGTGATTGGATTATTGACGAGGTTTGTCGTCATCAAAATGAATGGCAATCCAAAGGGTATCGTCCTGTAAGAATAGCCGTCAATATATCACCAAAACAGTTCAGAAAAGAAAACTTCGCACGAAAAATAAAAGCGGCATTAAAGAAATACGAGGTGCCTCCAGAACTTCTGGAGGTAGAGATTACCGAAAGCTCTATGACAAATGTTCATGAGACATTTTCGATTCTTACGGAATTGAAGCAATTAGGGGTTTATGTGTCAGTAGATGACTTTGGAACAGGCTATTCTTCATTAAGCTATCTAAAGCGTTATCCAATCGATATTATAAAAATCGATCAATCGTTTATTAGAGATATCGCTAAAGATGACAAAAATGAGGCCATCATTAAAGCTATCATTTCGATGTCTCATAACCTAGGGCTAGAGGTAATTGCTGAAGGAATCGAAGAGCCCACACAAGTTGATTTCCTTAAACGTCATCATTGTCAAAAGGGACAAGGTTATTTGTATAATAAACCTTTACCCGTTGAAACAATTGTACAGAAATATTTCGTCAGCTAGTTAAAAAAGTAGCACTCATCATCATAGGATGAAGTGCTACTTTTTTTATTTGACGCTTTTGAGGCCGTTTAACACAATAGCTGTAAATCGATTCATCTCAGCGGCCAAGTCAAAGTCTTCACCGTGAATTAACCAATCATAAACATTGGCACGCATACAACGTTGTATGATGGCTTGCACTTCATGAGCTGATACATCATGTCTTAGCTCACCTTGTTGTAGCCCTTCCTCAATATATGTATTCATTATTTGAAAAATCTTGCGCTCGGGATTAATTAAGTAATGATCCTGTTTTACCTGATTTGTCATTGCAGCAGTATACACAGTGCGTAACAGGTCCTTTCCTACAACATTCGTTAAGTATTTCATTTGTTCTTGATACACGAATAAAATTTTTTCACTTGCCGATAATGTAGGGTCGATATTTTTTTCTACAGTGCTATAAAAGTGATCCAGTTCTTTAAATTTTTCTAAAATAACATCATATTTAGATGGGAAATGTGTATAAAATGTACCCTTTGAGACATGACAAGCCTTTGTAATTTGTTCGACAGTAACATGTTCAAATCCGAATTTGTTGAATAGATCTAATGATGTTTTTAATAATTTATCACGAGTTTCTAATGCCTTCTTTTGCCTGTTAGTTAGAGATTCCATAGTGAGATTACCTCCGATATTAAGTATTGTAAAATATTTTCTAAATTAAAAATTCTGAAAATATAAAATTTTTAATTGACGAGATGGATTTATTTTGATTATGATTTAATTGACCGTAGTCACTGACCGAGGTCAATTAAAGGTATCTCGTTATTAATGTTACGATAAAAAACAGTAGTTGGCTAGTGACCATCCAGCACTATTGCTGAATTTTCAAGAATTGGGGGATATCCATATGGATAGAAAATTAGGTTTTATCGGGTTAGGAAATATGGGGTTACCAATGTCTATTAACTTATTAAAGGCAAACTATGAGGTGTATGGCTTTGATACAAATGCAAAGGCAGTGGAGCTATTTACAGAAGCTGGCGGAATAGGTCTTGCATCAGCAAAGGATGTTGCAAAGCAATGTGATGTGGTAATGACTAGCCTACCAACTCCTCAAATTGTAGAAATGGTGTATTTATCAGAGGAGGGCATTATACATCATGCTAAGAAAGGTGCCTTACTGGTTGACTTTAGTACGGTCAATCCTGACTTAAATGATTCGTTACATAAAGAAGCAAGTACGTTGGGATTACGATATTTAGGGGCACCTGTAAGTGGAGGGGTCATAGGAGCTGTAAATGCTACCTTAACGATAATGGTCGGTGGTGGCAAGGACGATTATGATAGTGCAAGTGAAATATTCGGAATAGTCGGTAAAAATATTTATCATCTAGGTTTATCCTCAAGTGTAGGTACACGTCTTAAATTATTAAATAATCTAATGATCGGGTTTTACACAGAGGCTGTAGCTGAAACGATTGTGCTTGGTGAAAAAATGGGGATTGATGCGGATACGCTGTATGAAGTATTAAGTAATAGCTACGGTCAAAGTCGGATTTATGAGCGTAACTATGTGGAATATATGAAAAATAATAATTATGCACCTGGTTTTTCAACGAATCTATTATTGAAAGATTTGAAGTTAGCAAAGGGCATGGCTGATGAAGCTGGTGTATCTCTACGTATTGGGGAAAAATTGGTGGAACTTTATAGTGAGATTGCTCAGCAGGGCTATGGTGAAAATGATATGTCTGCAGCTTATTTAAGCTTAAAGGATACATGTAAAATAAAACAATTATAAGAGGAGGAAATGATGATGACGACAGCTCAAGAGGTAAAAACATTAACGCATTTTATTGGTGGACAGTTAGTTGAAGGGAAAAGTGGCAGATTTGGCTCTGTATACAATCCAACTACGGGTGATGTCATTGCTAAAGTGCCACTGGCAACAGTAGAGGAGACAAAAGAGGCAATCGAGCAGGCTCAAGCAGCCTTTCCATTATGGCGTAATACATCTGTGGCTAAACGTGCAGAAATCGTCTTAAAGTTCCGCAATCTTATGACAGAAAATATGGAAAAGCTACTACAAATTATTTGTAAGGAAAGCGGAAAAACGTTGGAAGATGCCAAAGGTGAAATTACACGAGGTCTTGAATCTGTCGATTTAGCCATCGGTGCCCCACATCTCATGAAAGGTGAGTACTCCGTTAATGTTGGAGGTCAAATAAACGCTTATTCCGCAAAATATCCACTTGGTGTGGTAGCGGCCATTTCACCCTTTAACTTCCCGATCATGGTGCCTTTAGCTCAAACGAGTATGGCCATTGCGGTCGGAAATGCTGTGATTTTAAAAGCATCTGAACGTGTACCAATGACTGCTTTATATGTTAGTGAGCTATGGAAAAAAGCGGGCTTACCAGATGGAATTTGGACAGTGGTGAATGGTGATAAAGATGCAGTCAATGAACTTTTAGAGAACCCAGCTGTGCAAGCGATTTCATTTGTGGGCTCAACACCAGTGGCCAAGTATATTTATGAAACTGGTTCTAAGCATGGGAAACGTGTAACGGCACTTGGCGGTGGAAAAAACAATATGGTTGTCATGCCAGATGCAGATCTTGAACAAGTTGCAAACGCCTTTATAGGGGCAGCCTATGGAGCAGCATCTCAACGTTGTATGGCGATATCCACAATCATGCCTGTAGGAAAAGATACTGCTGATCGTCTAGTGTCGATTTTAAAGGAAAAAATTACTAATCTAAAGGTGGGTCCATATACAAATCCAGATTCAGACTTTGGTCCAGTTATTTCTCAACAATCAAAAGAAGCAATACTCGCTGCCATTGATCGTGGAGAATCTGAGGGAGCCTCCATTATTTGTGATGGTCGTGAGTTGGATATTGTTAAAGAGTCAAAAGGTTTCTATGTAGGTCCTACATTATTAGATCATGTAAAGCCAGGTATGGAAATTTATGAGCAAGAAGTATTTGGACCTGCTCGTAATGTTGTACGCGTAGATTCTCTGGAGGAGGCTATTGAACTAATTAATAAGCATGAGCTAGGAAATGGTGTCACTATCTTTACAAATGATGGATTAGCAGCTCGTAAATTCACAACAGAAATAGACGTCGGCATGGTAGGAGTGAATGTACCAATTCCTATTCCAGTAGGTTACCATAATTTTGCTGGTTTTAAAGGGTCTCGTTTTGGTGAAGGGCATATGTTTGGTCCAGATCAGGCGCGATTTTTTACAAAGACAAAAACCGTTTCAGAACGCTGGATGGTAAGTGATACATCAATTGCATCAACATTTGCATTCCCAAGCAATAACGATTAGTACCAACAAAGAGCTGTAGCAATATACAGCTCTTTTTCCAAAAAAAAGGGGAGGGGAGGGATGTACATGTTGGCGTACATTGGTCTTTTTGGTAGTTTAGCATTATTAGTGTATTTAACAATGAGAGGCGTTAATTTACTTATTTCAGCACCGTTAACTGCACTGTTAGCTGCTTTAACTAATGGTCTTGCGTTTTTTCCACAAACCGCTAATGAAAATCAAGCTAATTTTCTAACGAGCTATATGGATGGATTTACTGGTTTCGTTGGTTCTTGGTATTTAATGTTTATGGCAGGTGCTATTTTCGGGAAAGTTATGGAGGATACAGGAGCAGCTGATAGTGTTTCTAAATGGATTGTTGAAAAAATCGGGGTGAAATATGCAACATATGCGGTTGTATTAGCCGCAGCGGTCCTCACATATGGGGGTGTTTCTGTTTTTATCGTTGCATTTTCTGTTTATCCAATGGCCATCAGTTTATTCAAACAAGCGAACTTTCCACGACGCTTTATCCCCGCTGCACTTGGTCTAGGCTCGGTCACTTTTACGATGACGTCAGCTGGCTCACCTGAAATTCAAAATTGGATTCCAATTCAATACCTTGGAACGACACCCTATGCAGGATGGCAAGTTAGTATTGTTGTCGCTATTTTTATGGCTGTTGGTGGTTCACTTTGGCTGAATTGGATGATTAAACGAGCTGTGAACAATGGGGAAATATTTATTGAACGCTCAACAGATCCAGTGGTTGATGAAACGCAGAAGCTTCCTAGTCCACTACTTAGTCAAATACCATTACTAGTCGTTTTAGTGATTTCTTTTGCTTTCCATAATTCTCTTGGAACTTCTGCTTTAATTGTCGCTTTGACAAGTGGTTGTATTGTCGCCTATTTAGTGAGTTACAAGTATGCCAAATCCGTTGGAGCGACATTAGCAGCGGGAGCAATGGGTGCCATTATTGCTATTGCTAATACAGCGGCTGTAGTAGGCTTTGGTGGTGTCGTAAAAGCAACGCCATCCTTTTTGGCTACAGTAGATGTCATGACAAATATTCCTGGTAGTCCATTAATTGGGGGAGCCCTAGCGATTGCTGTCATTGCAGGTTTAACAGGTTCAGCATCGGGTGGTCAAACAATTGCGATGCCTTTGCTTGCACCCCACTATATTGATATGGGGGTAGATACAGAGGCATTGCACCGGACAATTGCCATTGCATCAGGATCACTTGATTCTTTGCCACATGGTGGTTATGTTGTCACTACCATTAATTCAGTCTGTAATGAAAAGCATAAGGACGCCTATATGCCATTTGGAGCGTTGACGGTTATGATTCCAACCATCGGTACAATAATTGCCATTATATTATTTTCAATAGGGATGTAGGAGGAATGTTGTATGCAAGGAAAAACAGTATTCATTACTGGAGCAGCTCGTGGTATTGGTCTTTCCATGGCACAAGCATTTACCGAACAAGGAGCCAATGTCGTAATTACGGATAAAAATGAACAGCTTTTAAGAGAGGCCGTTGAAAACAATCCTTCCTTAACGGCTTATACATGTGATGTGTCAAATGAAGAAGTCATACGAGAGGCAATTGAATGGACAATCGATCGCTTTACAACGTTAGATATTTTAATTAATAATGCAGGATTTCAACATGTCTCCCTTATTGAAGACTTTAAGACGGAAATTTTCGAAGACATGCAAAAAGTAATGGTCGTTGCACCATTTATTGCGATGAAATATGTATTACCTCATATGAAGAAAAATCAATTTGGTCGTATTATCAATATGGCCTCCATTAATGGTGTGATTGGATTTGCAGGTAAGGCAGGTTACAATGCGGCAAAGCATGGAGTCATTGGTTTAACGAAGGTAGCTGCGCTGGAAGTAGCAAAGGATGGAATTACGGTAAATGCGATTTGTCCAGGATATGTTGATACCGAACTAGTGCGCCATCAATTTAAAGATTTAGCGAAAACTAGAGGAATTCAAGTAGAAGAAGTACTTGAAGAGGTGCTCTATCCACTTGTACCTCAAAAACGCTTACTTGATGTATCGGAAGTTACAGGGCTTGCATTATATTTGGCGAGTGATTTAGCTAAAGGATTAACGGGTCAAGCTATTCTTTTAGATGGTGGGTATACAGCTCAATAGTGTAGGAGGGAAAAAGATGATTCAAACAAAAACAAGCTTTACCGTTCATTCACCTGGAACGCTTGTGTATGGGCGTGATTCCTTTGAAGAGGTGGGCGAGTATGCTAAAAAACTCGGCACTAAAGCACTTATTATTAGTGATCCAATTATGGACAGCTTAGGCTTTGTGAAGCAATGTAGAAGTTTGTTAAACACATATGGAATAGAAGCGGTTCCATACTTAGGGGTAGTAACTGAACCAGATGACACGTATGTAAAGGAAGGGCTACATCTTCTTCAGCAGGAAGGTTGTGATGTTATCATTTCTGTTGGAGGTGGAAGCTGTATTGACACAGCAAAGGCGATTGCAGTGGTGGCTACAAACGGTGGCTACATAGGAGATTATATGAAAATGGCAAAAATGGCAGAGCAAGTGCCAATCCCACATATTGCTATTCCAACGACAGCTGGAACAGGTTCAGAGGCAACAGATGCCACTGTTATTACCAATACAAAGAGTGAAGTCAAAATGATGATTAAGCAGCCTGCCTTTATGCCAACGGTTGCCATTGTTGATCCTATTTTAACGATTACATCACCACCTGCGATTACTGCAGCTACAGGGATTGATGCCTTAAGCCATGCCATTGAAAGTTATTTGTCCCGTTTAGCCCATCCATATTCAAATGTACTTGCTCTTTCTGCCATGGATTTAATCGTCCATAATATTTTGAGAGTTTATGAGCAAGGGGATGATGTAGATGCGAGAGAAGCTATGTCATTAGGCTCCATGCAGGCAGGTCTATCTTTTTCTAATGCCTCGGTTGCATTAGTACATGGAATGTCTCGTCCAATAGGTGCGTTATTCCACGTGCCCCATGGTATTTCCAATGCTATGCTTTTACCAGTGGTTTTAGAATTTTCTAAAGAAGCTTGTATAGATCGGTTAGCAGTTTTAGGCCAGTTCTTTCATGAAAAGAATGAAACTCTATCACAAGAAGACCTTGCTCAGTTAGCTATTTCTTCCATTAAAGAAATGTGTAAACGAATGAATATTGGAAATTTAAAACAGTGGGGGATAGAGGAAGGCGCGTATTATAAGGCCATCCCTAAAATGGTCGAAGACGCAATTGCAAGTGGTAGTCCTAGCAATAATCCAAAGATACCAACAAAAGAGGAACTAATGGAGTTATATCATACAGCTTATACTTATGAATTCTAAAAAATTTCCGAGCTATTCATTCATGTGGATAGCTCTTTTATGTTTTTATAGAAAATAAAAAGTGCAATTGACAGAATTAAAATGACAGTTTCGAGAAAATATAGTAAAATTTTAATGAATAACCATTCATTTTTGACAAAGGGGGAAATGGAATGTTGCAGGGGAAGACAATTATAATTACAGGTGGATCAAGTGGAATGGGTCTTTATATGGCGAGGCAATTTGTTGCCGAAGGAGCAAATGTTGTCATCACAGGGCGCAATGAAGAACGTTTAGCAGAGGCAAAAAAGTTTATTGCAGAGGCTGGCTCAACGATTGAAACCTTCCAAATGGATGTACGAGTACCAGAACATGCCGAGGCGATGCTAGCATTTGCTGTTGAAAAATTTGGACAGGTTGATGGTCTTGTTAATAATGCCGCTGGTAATTTCATTGTACATGCTGAGGATTTAACACCTAATGGCTGGAAGGCAGTAGTAGATATCGTGTTAAATGGTACGTTCTTCTGTTCTTCAGCAGTAGGTAAATATTGGATTAAAAATAATATTGAGGGCTCTATTTTGAATATGGTTGCTACTTATGCTTGGAATGCAGGAGCTGGTGTGGTCCATTCAGCTGCAGCAAAAGCGGGAGTATTATCATTGACGAGAACATTAGCAGTAGAATGGGGGAAGCAATATGGTATTCGCGTCAATGCCATAGCACCAGGGCCAATAGAACGAACAGGTGGTGCTGATAAGCTTTGGGAATCTGAAGCAGCTGCTGCGCGTACATTAGATTCTGTTCCACTAGGACGTACGGGTACACCTGAGGAAATAGCTGATTTAGCTACATTTATGATGTCTAATAAGGCAAGCTATATGAACGGAGAATGTGTGACACTGGATGGTGGTCAGTGGCTCAATCAATATCCATTCTAAAAATGTTTGCATAATGAAGAGCTGGATTGACGCATACTAAGGGTAAAGAAAGGAGTTTTGACAATGGGTATGTGGTTAATACCAGCTCTAATTGCCATGATAATTATTTGTGTTATTTCGTTTGTATCCACGTTGAAAATTGCAAAGATGACTTCTGAACGGAAGTCTGAAAAGGATACTCCGATTTCAGAAACGGTTGAAGAGTATGCAACGATGCTCAATCCAATCGTATGGGTATATCTGATATTTTTACTCTTTTTAGGGATCATGATTTTTTATTACTGGAGTAAGGCTGGCTATTAGAAATAACTCATCCTCAATCAGAGATGAAACACTTTAACTGATTGAGGGTGTACTTAGTTTTTGTTGAATAGCTCAAAAAAATTCGTTATTCCTGAAAAACTCTTCCCGTCCTGATCATGGTCAGACATAGAAAAGTTGTGATATGATGAAAGGGAAGGACTGTTCTGCACAGCCAGGACAGAAAAGGAGAAGAAGTTCATGATTTCAACTAACAGCAAAGACTTATTAGCAATGCCAATTAGTGATTTTATCATTTCCTCTGAAAAAGTTGCGCATGTACAAAGTGGCAATAGTGCTGAGCACGCACTACTTGTACTAACGCGTACAGGATATTCGTCCATACCTGTATTAGATTTGAAATATCGACTTCAAGGTTTACTGAGCATGAAAATGATAACGGAATCGATTCTAGGACTCGAGCATATTGAGTATGAAAAGCTTCCTGATATTAAAGTTGACTCTATTATGGAAAAAGAGATCGCTGTATTAAAGTTGTCAGATACATTTCAGCGAGCTTTGGATTTAGTCATTAACCACGCATTTTTATGTGTAGTGGACGAAGATGGTACTTTTGCAGGGATATTAACAAGACGTGTTATTTTAAAGCAATTGAAAAAATATATTTATCAAAAAGAGTAGTAGTTTAAGAGGGAGCTCATATGAAAATCATGAGGCCCTCTTTGCTTGTAATTGGAGGTTTACAGATTGATGGCAACAGAGGCAGAGATTTTAAAAATTTTAGCTGAGGAACGCAATATGCGGAAAGCGGCTGAACGTCTATTTCTATCCCAGCCAGCCCTTTCCCAACGTTTACAAACGATTGAAAAGGACTGGGGTGCACAATTATTTATTCGTTCACAAAAAGGTTTAACAGCAACACCTGCTGGTGAACAGGTTATTGCTTATGCAAAGGAAATGCTAGCCAAAAAGGAAGAAATATTTGAAACGATTCAATCCTTAACGACAAAGGTAAATGGAACCTTGAAAATTGCCTGTGCGTCTATTGTTGGTCAAAACTGGTTGCCTAAAATCCTGAAGGAATTTGTATCTAAATATCCCGATGCAAAAATATCACTTATGACGGGCTGGAGTTCTGAAATTGTGAAAGCCCTTTATGAGGGCGAGGCACATATTGGAATTGTACGAGGTCAGGTAGATTGGAAAGGGGAAAAGATTCACCTTTTCAGAGACACCCTTTATTTGGTGGATAAAGAGGTGAAGACAATTGAAGATGTGCTGACAACAGATCGTCCTTTTATTCAATATAAAAGTGACTCGAACTATTATCAGGAAATTCAACAATGGTGGCAGCAGCACTTTGCCTCCAATCCAAGAAAACAAATTTTAGTCGATCAAATAGAAATTTGTAAACAGATGGCTTTAAATGGAATAGGGTATGCTATACTACCATCCATTACATTAAATGACCATGATGAAATTCATAAAATACCTTTAACAAACGATGAAAAGGAATTTGGAATTACACGCGATACATGGCTCATTGGCTATGAATCATCTTTTGAATTGCGACAGGTAGAAGCATTTGTAGAAGTAGTGCAAGACCATGCTCGTTGTTTGTTTGACTATACAAAATAAAAAATAAGGCAATTCCAGTCTATTAGGGGATTGTCTTTTTCGTTTGGCTCGGTGATTTCTTAAGAGTTTATGAATATTGATGAAGATATCATAAGAAATGGAACAAAATGCAATTTAAATCGTATAATTATGTAACCATCTACTTACATAAAAAGGGGTTGAGCTTTTGAAAAAGACAAAAATTACGGCACTGACCTTATTAGTTATGCTGATGATGAGCTTTCTGCTGCCTTCCACACAGGCGCAAGCAGCTGCACCATTAGAGGTCAAAGCAACAGCAGGTATATCAGGGAAAGCTAAATATCAATCAGTTGTGCCATTACAAGTGACAGTGAAAAATAACGGTGCAGATTTTTCTGGGGATATGGCAATAAATTCTTCGAATTCTTATGAAGCAGCATCCGCACTTGTCGTTCCAATTGATATTGCAGCAGGAGAAGAGAAGACATTTACCTTCTATCTAGATGGTTTAGCTGACAATGGATATTCGGACGCAGATTTATTTGCCTTTTATGAAGGGAATATTGAAAAGGGAAAAAAGATTGCCTATAAGGGGACCAAGCGCCTACAATCCAATTTTTTAGATCCTACATCAACATTTGTCTATACATTAACAGATAAAAGTGATCGACTATCTGCACTTTTACGTTTATCATCATTTGTTCCTCAAAACAATGTGGAAATATTTAATATTAATCAATTAAAGGATTATACATTCCCAGAAGATGAACAAGGACTTGCCATGGCAAACGTCATCGTCATAGATGAAGTAGCAATAGCCGACTTAGCACAAAAACAACAAGCGGCATTGCTGAAATGGGTACAAGATGGGGGTACATTACTTTTAGGGGCTACTGATCAAGTAGATGCCACAGCAGGGGTTTTTAAAGATTATTTACCAATGTCATTATCACAAGAAATGACATCTATTTCTGCAGAAACATTAACAAAATTATCGGGCGGTGGTATTTTTACGCAGCCAATTTCGATTCATACAGCTACTAATCATGAAGAAAGTTTACCTGTATTAACGGAGAATAATGTAGTCCTAGCCTCGAAGAAAAAAATTGGCAGTGGCGAAATTATTCAAACAGCCTTTTCTTTAGGAGATCAGCCGCTCGCTTCAATGGATGGCTATGCAGCCCTCCTAGCAAAGATAATTGATATTCAAAGTATTTCACAGCAAGGAATGATGAGTCAGGGACAATCCCCACTCGATCAAATTTCTTATGAGCTTCGTAACATAAATGAACTATTCCCGTCCTTTGAAGTTTCAGTAAGCTATATGCTTATCGTCATTATTCTTTATATTATCATCATTGGTCCAGTTCTTTATTTTGTCCTGAAAAAGGTAGATAAGCGAGAGCATGCATGGTGGATTATTCCGGTGTTCTCAATCGTTCTTTCGATTGGTCTTTTCATTGTTGGAGCAAAAGACAGAATTGTTCAGCCACAAGTACAACAATCCGCATTTTATAAGGTCAATGAGGATAGTAGTTTAAATGGGTATTATGTTGAATCAATCTTAACGAATCGTAGCGGGGATTTTATTGTGAATACGGATAAAAACACAACGGCTGTTGCAATGAGAAATTATAATAATTTCACGGGTTCAGTGGGTGATTTACATGAATCTTCTTATATTAAGGAAAATGCCAACGGTTCAACGTTAACATTACGTGATTTAAATTATTGGTCTGTTCAATCATTTGGAGGGAAAACATCTGCTCAAAATATTGGCAAAATGGATGTTGATATAACGTTGAAAAATGAGAAGCTAACTGGAACAATAAAAAATAATTTCCCATTTGAATTAAAAGACGTCACTTTAATCTCTGGCGTGAAAGAAGTAAAACTGGGTGATATTAAAGCAAACGGAACCTTACAAGTAGACAAGGAAATGAAGACAACAGTACTTCAAAAGCCATCTGTTTTTAATAGTTATAATTATAGTTACCCATCTCAGAAGGATGAGGTAGATCCTATGCGTGTTGAACGAATGAAAACATTAGCATTGCCACTTGTAGAGAATGATAGACAGCCAGTACTGACAGCATGGACAGATCAAGCAATTGTAGGGGCTGAACTTGAAACAAGTGCAAATATGTCTCCAATTACAATGCTTGTTCAACCGTTTAAAGGGAAAGTCGAACTATCAGGACCCTTTACAATGAAACGTAATAATTTCACGTACTCATTAAACTCACTATCGGCGAGTGGATACTTCGATAAAATTGATGAGGAATTAAATAACTGGTATCTATCTGATGGTTTATACGAATTAACAATGGCAATGCCCGATCAATTTATGGACGCTGTGGAATCACTTAATGAACTAACTATTTCTAATAAGGATGTTAAGCGTATGCAGCTGTCGATATGGAATAATGCGACGAATATGTATGAGCCATTAGTGGATACAAAGCAAGTGTTTACAAATAACATTAAAAATTATATTAATCAAGATAGTGAAGTTCGACTTGAAATAAAATATGGCCCAGATCCAACTGGCGAACAAACGAAATTACCTGAAATAGAGCTGAAGGGAGTGGCAAAATAATGATTGAAATTCGTGACTTAACGAAAAGATATGGCTCCTTTACGGCCCTGGATCATTTAAATTTGTCCTTAGAAGAAGGCATCGTGTTTGGCTTTGTTGGTGCAAATGGAGCAGGGAAATCAACAACATTTTCTATTTTAGCGACATTATTGTCACCGACATCAGGCGATGCGTTGATAAACGGTAAAAGTGTCGTCAAGGAACCGAAAGAAGTACGCAAGCAGATTGGTTATATGCCTGATTTCTTTGGTGTCTATGATCAGCTAAAAGTAGATGAATACTTAGATTTTTATGGAGCTAGCTATGGTATACAACTGGCAGAACGCCAAGTGCTGATTCCACAGCTTTTAGAACTTGTAAATTTAACGAGTAAACGTTATGAATACGTAGATTTATTATCGCGTGGGATGAAGCAACGTTTATGTCTTGCCCGTGCACTTATTCATGATCCTAAAGTATTGATTTTAGATGAACCAGCATCTGGATTAGACCCTCGCGCCCGTGTGGAAATGCGAGATATTTTACGAAATTTAAAGTCTATGGGTAAAACCATTTTAATTTCTTCTCATATTTTGCCGGAGCTAGCTGAAATGTGTGATGAAATTGGCGTCATTGATAATGGCAAATTAATTGCACATGGAAATGTTGCTGCCATTCAGGCACAGCTACAGGGAGAAAAGCGTATTGTAATGAAAGTGACAGATCGTATAAATGAAGTACGCTCATATTTAGAAGAAGATCCCCATATTTCGTCTATTGATGTTCTTGAGCATCGTCTTGAAATAGCCTTTAATTATCGTGGAACAGATGCAGAGCAGGTGGCATTACTGAAAAAGGCCATACTTGCCGATTTACCAATTTATGCGTTAAGTGAGGAAGAAAAAGATTTAGAGGATGTCTTTATGGCGATTACGAAGGGAGCGGACAGTCAATGATGGAAAGATTTTATAATCCAGTATTTGTGAAAGAGTTAAAGTTACGATTCCGTTCTTTTAAAAGCTTCTCAGGATTAATGTTTTACTTAGCAGTACTTTGTATTTTCATTGCAGGCTTTTTATTGCTGACAACTGAATTTACTGGCAAAGGATTTTTTAGACCAGAAACAAGTTTTATGATGTTTGCTGTATTAACGATTTTACAAATGGCATTAGTTCTATTCATTACACCAAGCTTAACAGCAGGAGCTATCAGTAGTGAGCGTGAAAAACAAACCTTAAATATTTTGCTAACAACGACACAAAGCTCTACACAAATTGTCATTGGAAAATTATTATCGTCCGTGTCGTTTCTAGTTTTAATGCTCGTAGCAGGATTACCATTATATAGTTTAGTGTTCCTATTTGGTGGAGTTTCACCTTCTCAGCTTATTTCTATATTTTTATTTTACTTAGTTACTGTTGTAGCAATAGGTAGTATTGGCGTCATGTTTTCAACGATTACTAAAAAAACAATAGTTGCCATGATAGCCACATATGGATCTATTATCTTTTTAGGAGGGATTACTGCATTCTTCTTCTTTTTAACAATGGCTTTCCATCAAATGGGTAATGCCGTTGGTGCAAGTACCTCCTTTATGACTTATTTTTGGGCTTCAATTAATCCAGGTGCCTTAATGCTGACGCTGATTTCACCGGAGATGGGCAATGCGTTAGCTGAGCTTTCAGGAGTGGAACTACCTGTGTGGATTACTTATTTAATTGCGTATGTATTGATTATTGTACTTTGTTTAACGATTGCGATAAAAAAATTACGTGCCAACATGAAAAGTAACCGATGAGGAGGAATTATTATGGAGCGTCGTAAGCAATTACGAAAATACATTCAGCGTGCAAAGTCGAGTTTAACATTTGAAAAAAGCATCCCTATTGCACAATACGGTCTGTTTTTGGCATTGCTTTCGTGTGCTTCTCTTGTTCTTATTTCAAGATTATTTGTCTGGCCCTATTATCGCCAAATTGCGTTGGCTGTCTTTGTTACGCTTCTGATTGCAACGATAGTTTACATCTGGTGGAGACGTGTTAAAGAGAAAGAAGCTTTGCATACATTGGATCATTATTTTTCACATAATGAGTTGGTGACTGCTTTATCATTGAAAGACGATCAGGACCCACTTGTTCAAGCATTATTATTAAAGGCAATACAGAATGTTGAACAGGCTTTCATACGCTTTAAGGCTCGGAAGAAAAATTTGTTTCGACCAAAGGCGTTTATTGGATTATTTGGCACAGCAGTCGTCCTAGCAATCCTTTATATGTTCCCAGCAGCGACTCAAATTGAAGCGATAGAAGTTGAAAATGAGCAAGCTGTAATCGACGATATGAAGAAGGAAGTTGCGGAGCTGGAGAAAAAAGCACAGACAAAAGAAGTAAAAGAGCAATTGCAAGAGCTTCAAAACACGCTTAAGGAAGCAGAAACAGCTGAAGAGGCACTGCGCGAAGTGGTGAAGAAGCAAAAGGAGCTTGCTCTTAAGGAGCAGCAATTAAAGGATAAGCAAACGGCAAGTCAAGACGGTGCTACCGACGAACAAGGCTTATCGAAAGCAGAAGTTGAACAATTGAAAGAACTTGCTCAAATGCAGCAAAACCTCACACAAAATGCAAATGCCACACAAACAGCTATGAGTAAACTTGGTAAACCAGCAAGTAATTCCTTACAAAATGCGATTGCTAGTGCTAATAATGCTGGCACTAACAATCAAAATAATAACCAACAACAAGGTAGTCAGCAGTCATCCGGGAATTCCCAGCCAAGCAATCAGCAAGGGCAGGCAAGCCAGTCTGGTCAAAATAATGCTCAAAGTGGTTCCCAACAACAGAATGGTAATAATCAAGGCCAAGGACAGGGCCAAGGACAGGGCCAAGGACAGGGCCAAGGACAGGGCCAAGGACAGGGCCAAGGACAGGGCCAAGGACAGGGCCAAGGACAGGGCCAAGGACAAGGACAAGGACAAGGTCAAGGTCAGGGACAAGGCGCAGGCAGAGGTCAAGGTGGTCGTGATTTATTGACGACACCGAATCGTCTAGGTGGGTCAAACGAGACATCCGTAGATGGGGGAGCATTGGGAGATGGTTCCCATGTTTCTGAGCAACAGGGGAATGGTCCGATAACAAAGGGTACCATTCGACCGTATGAAGAAGTAATTGGCTCCTATAAAGACAGCTATTTAGAAAGCTCAGAGCGTTTACAATTACCGAAGGATTTACAAAATGTCGTGCAATCTTATTTCACGTCAATTGAGTCGCAGTAGGAGGAAATGAAATGGCATTTACAGAGCAACAGTATGTAGAAATGAGTACAAAATTACAACAAGTAAAAGATGAAATCCATCGCTTTATTGTAGGACAAGAGGATGCAATTGATTATACTTTGTACGCTGTACTAGCAGATGGTCATGCATTATTAGAAGGTTTACCAGGCTTAGGGAAGACGATGTTAATCCGTACAATTTCTGAAGTACTTGACTTGTCGTTTTCACGAATACAATTTACACCAGATCTTATGCCGGCTGATATAACTGGAACAAGTATGATTGAACGTACCCCAGATGGGAAGCAACAATTTACGTTTCAGCCAGGTCCGATTTTTAGTCAGATGGTGTTAGCGGATGAGATAAATCGTGCTACACCGAAGACTCAAAGTGCTTTGTTAGAAGCAATGGGAGAAAAAACGGTAACGATTTTGGGAGATACAAAAAAAATGGCGAGACCCTTTTTCGTGTTAGCGACGCAAAATCCTATTGAAATGGAAGGGACATATCCGTTACCAGAAGCACAGATGGACCGATTCCTTTGTAAAATTCTTGTTCCCTATCCAGAAAAAAATGAACTAATGGAAATTATGAAACGTACGACAGGTGCTCAGGAAATTGGCTTACAAAAATTGATGAACACTGAGGCTCTAATAGAAGCACAGCAAATGGTGAAAGAAGTGCTGGTTGCTGATGAAATGCTGGAATTTGCCACTGATTTAGTGGTGGCAACGCACCCAGAAAGAGCTGATGCACTGGACGAGGTCAAGCAATATGCCATGTATGGAAGTGGACCTCGTGGTTTGCAAAGTTTAATAAAATTAGCTAAAGCTAGAGCGCTGATGAATGGGCGGTTCCATGTTTCGGTAGCGGATATTAAATCTGTAGCTAAGCCTGTATTACGTCATCGAATGCTGTTGAACTATGAAGGGGAGGCTTCAGGAAAGACAGCAGATGATGTCATTGATGTTATTTTAGAAAAAATTCAGCAAGGTGTTAGCAAGTGACAGCCAACTACTTATTGCCCGAAGACTGGTTAGCAAAAATTAGTCGTTTTCAAATAGCGACTGCCTCCAAACTACGCGGGCAGCATAAAGGCTCGCATCGTTCACAGCGCTTTGGGGCTTCCCTCGATTTTTCGGATTTTCGAGAATATCATTTAGGTGATGATGTACGACAAGTGGATTGGAACGTCTTTGCCCGAACGGATAAATACTTTATTAAAAGATTTTTAGATGAACAAGAAATGCGCGTACACATTTTACTCGATACCACAAAATCAATGGGGACAGAAGCCAAGTGGATTTTTGCTCGTCAAATAGTGGCATCCCTTGGTTTTATGGTACTTGGTCGAGACGATCGTTTGTCTTTTTCATTTTTACAGGATGATGCGAAGCCACCGTTTCGTCGGAAGGGTGCTATGTATCGCCGAACATTTTTACAAATAGTGACAGATATAGAGGAAGCGAGTTATTCGAATCCTTTTGCACAGGGTGCCTTAAAGGCTTTACCAAAAGACAGTACAGTGTTATTTATTGTGACAGATGGATTAGAGTCCATCGAGGAATGGGAGCAACTTTTAAAAAGGCTACCACGCTATGCTGGTGATGTCAGGATTTTACAAATTGTGACGCAAGAAGAATTATCACCAAACTATTCGGGTGATGTTCGCCTTCTGGATCGTGAAACAGGTAATGAAGTCAATGTGACAATGTCCACAAAAGTTTTAGAAACCTATCACGCAAGACGTTTATTACATGAAGAAGAATTTGAAGCCATTTGTCGGCGTTTCGGCATTCGGAAATTACAATTGAAGGTGGAAGATGGTTTGCAACAGGCAATCTTTCAGCAATTATTAAAAGCACATTGGATTAGGTGAGGTGAGCCGTATTGGGCTTTAGTCAAATCATATTTAGCTGGACGGCCATCATCCCGGTCATTGTCCTACTCTATTATTTCTTTCGAAAAAAATATACAGATCAGACGGTTTCTTCAACACTTTTCTGGTCCGAGATTATGCAGGAAACACGGGTATCTCCGTATTTAAAGCATTTGCAAAAGAATGCCCTACTTTATTTACAGTTACTAGCATTGCTACTCCTTGTGTTGGCACTCATGAATCCCTATGTGAAAAAATCAACGATTGTTGGTGAGCAAACTATATTTATTGTTGATACTTCTGCAACAATGTTAGCTGGTAAGGGGCAATCTACCTTTGACACACATAAACAGGAAATGCTGACGCTTATAGATGAATTAAATGGGAGACCAGTCACGTTAATTACGACTGGTTCAGCACCAAAAGCGATTTTGCAGCAAGAGACAAATGTTAAAGATATCGAAAAAGGTATTAAAGACTTACAAGTAACCTATGAAACGGCAGAAATGGATAAGGCGCTAGATGTGGCACAAGCATTTGTTGGAGATACACCGACTTCAATTTATGTATTTACAGATGCACTCGATAAAAAACAACTACCTATGAACAAGGACTCTGTTAAATGGCTAATAAGAGGTGCTGCGAAGGACTTAACAAATATTGCTATTACTCGATTTGCTGCAACAACAGATGGACAGGCTACAATGGCGCTTGTGCAGCTTCATAATGATACAGACATCGAGCAAAAGGTCACACTAGCATTACTAAATGAAGAGGGTAAAGAGTTAGTAGCTGAGAATATCGCTGTTCCTCCAATGGAAGCGATAACAAAAACCTTTAAGGAGTTACCTTTAGAAAAATCAATGACAGCAATCATTGATGTGCAAGATGATTATGCAGTAGATAATCAACAAACCGTTTTACTACAAACAGCTACTTCAAAAATTGTGGTTGATCAGGGCATGCATCAATTGATTCAAAAAGGGTTTCAATCCGTAAGTACGGGTGTGAAAATCGTTCCGCCTTTACAAGTAGTAGACAATCAGGATGCCACGGTGATCACTAATCAAGCTGAATTGCTGGAAAAGATGGACAAACCTCTTGTGTTATTTGGCCGTGATGATGCCGAAAAGGTAGAGGTAAGTGGCATAGTAAGTACTAAAAGTGATGCTTTATTTGCTTTTAGCGAGCTCAAGGATGTTTATGTTAGCGCCTTGTATCCTGGATTTGTAAATTATGAAACTATCGCTACTGTTGGAGAACAGCCGTTTATACAGCGCTCTCCTAAAGGGGATATCGTCGTCTTAGCAGATATTGCAGATACGGATTGGCCACTACACCCATCATTCCCGTTATTCTTATGGAGTACTGAACAGCAGTTATCAGAATCCATTGGTTCACTCGGTATTTTCACACCAAATGAACAAAGAGTAGTAGCTTTAGCGCAGGAAGACTGGAGTGTATATTCACAAGAAGATGAATTTCTATCATTGGTTACGGATGGTATGCTAACTGCGCCAACAAAACCTGGCATCTATTTTGTGCGTTCTAATAATGAAGAAAAACATTTTATTGTACAATTGCAGGCGCAAGAACGTGTTATTGAACAAGGAACAAGCTATACATTAGGGGATATTTCTGATAACGGAAAGGCTGAGATTTCGAAGGCTTCTTTTGTCCCTTGGCTAATTCTTATTATTTTAGTTTTACTTGTTTCAGAGTGGGAGGTGCAACGACGTCGTGGATTTACGAATTGATATGCCATTAATATTGTTGCTATTACTTCCATTACTCATCTATTTTGGTTGGACCTATTGGCGAGAACGACAGCGACTAAAAAAGAGTCATGCTATCGTACTTATGATTCGCATGCTAGCGGTAGGCTGTTTAGTTTTCGCATTGGCAGGGCCGTATCTTTTATTACCTATAAAAGAAGAACAAATCGTGTATCTAATTGACCGCTCAGCTTCCATGAATGGGACTGAAGATGAGATGGTACAGTTTATACAGGATAGTTTACAATCGAAAAAAGACGAACAGCTTGCAGGGCTGTATTCATTCTCATCAACATTACAAACAGAAGCCATTATGACTAAAACATTAAAGGAAGTACCAAAGTTTACGGAAATAAAGGCTACTGATCAAACGAATATAGAACAAAGCCTGCAACTTGCCACAGGTATTATAGATCCGAAAAAAGCAACACGCTTTGTGCTCTTAACGGACGGCAATGAGACAAAGGGCAATGCTTTAGATTTCGCCACGAAGTTTAAAGGCTCCAATATTAGTGTGGATGTTGTGCCCTTTAGTCAGCCTGTTGTGAATGATGTTTCATTAATAAGCTTTGTGTCCCCACAAGTTGCCTATGTGGGTGAGCAACAACAACTGGTAACAGAAGTGCATGCAACAACAGCTGGACAAGGCGAGCTATTATTATATGAAAATGATGAACTGATTCATCGTGAGGCAGTCGAGCTAGCCGAAGGAACGAATATGTTTACCTATAAACATGCAGCGACTGGTGAAGGGCTGGTGAAATATGAAGCCGTTGTTCAAGTAGGACAAGACGCAATATTTGAAAACAATAAATTAACAAGTGTCACAATGGTACAAAGCGAACCACATTTACTCATTGTGAATGGCTATGAAACAGCTTCACCAATAGCGGCGGCACTTGGTCAGCAATCAATAGCCTATGATATAAAATCACCTGAAAGCTTACCAAATGAACTCTCTAGTTATTTGCAATATAATGCCATTATTTTCGATAATGTACCAGGACATTTAGTCGGTGAGGCGAAAATGAGTGTGATAGAGCAAGCAGTCAAAAACTTTGGTGTTGGTTTTGCAATGGTTGGTGGAGAAAATAGCTTTGGTTTAGGTGGTTATTTTAAAACGCCAATTGAAACATTATTACCTGTTGAAATGGAAATTAAGGGGAAAGAACAATTACCTTCATTAGGACTTGTCATTGTACTAGATCGCTCTGGTAGTATGTCAGGATCCAAGCTAGAGCTTGCAAAGGAAGCAGCAGCACGTTCAGTTGAAATGCTACGTGATGAAGATACATTAGGATTTATAGCATTTGATGATCGACCATGGGAAATTATAGAGACTGGTCCTCTGAACAATAAAGAAGAGGCAGTGGATACCATTTTATCTGTTACACCAGGAGGCGGGACAGAAATCTATGGTTCACTTGCAAAAGCATATGAAAACCTAGCAGATATAAAACTGCAACGTAAGCATATTATTCTTTTAACGGATGGACAATCACAGCCAGGAAATTATGAAGATTTAATTGAACAAGGAAAAGATACTGGAATAACTTTATCAACAGTGGCTATTGGTCAAGATGCGGATGCTAACTTATTGGAAGCTCTGAGTGAGATGGGAAGCGGACGTTTCTACAATGTTATCGATGAGCAAACTATTCCTTCCATTTTATCTCGTGAAACAGCTATGATTTCCCGTACGTACATTGAGGATAACCCATTTTATCCAATACTCTATCATGCAGGGGGATGGAATACGCTATTTGCCAATGGCGTTCCACAAATGAATGCTTATATCGGAACAACCGCAAAGCAGGGTGCTACCGTCGTGGCTGAAAGCGAAAAAGAAGATCCGGTGTTAGCACAATGGCAATACGGTCTTGGCAAAACATTCGCATTCACTTCTGATTCAACAGGAAAGTGGTCGGGCGACTGGGCAAGATGGCAAAACTGGGGCACATTTTGGCAAACGCTTATTTCACAAATGCTCCCAAGTTATAATGATGTTGCCTATGATGTAAGAATAGAATCAGATGGGTCCTTTATGATTACAGATCCTACAAATGAAGCAGCCTTTTTAGATATTGTTGCGGTTAATGAAGCTGGTGAAGAGTTAGACACACAGCTTGAAACTATATCAGCCTCTCAGGTGCGTGCTGTAGTACAAGCTGACCCGGGATTAATCTTCTTCCGTATCGCTGATGAAAAGGAAACGATTTATCAGGCTGGATTAAGTGTTCCCTATAGTGCTGAGTATGAACTTCTTCCTGCTAATGATAAATTAATAGAAGAATTAACCGAACAAACTGGGGGTGCTATTTTAAAAGAACCACAAGAAGTGTTCCGTGACTTTACAAAGCAAGGGGCGGATCGTCAAAACATTGCGACATGGCTTCTCCTTGCAGGTATGCTCTTATTCTTTATTGATATTACAATAAGACGCTTTGGCTGGAATTTCCTAACGAAGCCGAAGAAAAAGGAGCAAATTGTAGAGAATCACCCCGTACAGGCAGAAAACACGAACGTGGCACAATTATTAAAGGGTATGAAAAAACGCCAATAATTTAGTTAGATGAAAGCAGTGCGAATTATTTCGCACTGCTTTTTGTATATGCATGGAGACAAATCCTCTAAGTTATATCAACAACGTTATTTAATAAAAAGAGCGGGAATTAAAATATTTTACTAGCACGGTTTTACGCAAACTGCTAGCTACTACAATACCTAAGATTGCTCCAATTGAACTTGATATTAAAAAGGCAGGCATGAAAAATAAGGCCGCTACGGATGTCCCCATAAGTAACTTTGCATAGGGCACTGCTACAAGCGATGCGAGAAGACCAGTGCCGATCACTTCACCCATACCAGCTAGCCACATTTTACTGCTATATTTATAGGCAAGACCTGCGCATAATGCTCCAATAATACTACCAGGAATGGCTAACAGTGAGCCTGTTCCTGTAAGGATACGAATGATAGCCGTAACAAAGGCAACTACAACTGTAGGTACGGGTCCAAGTATAATGGCTCCTATTACGTTAATAGCGTGCTGCACAGGGTAGGCACGAGCAATCCCAGTTGGAATGGAGATGAACGTAGAGCCTGCAACGGCAATCGCTACTAATAAAGCCATAATTGTTAATTTTCGAATAGACATGATAGGTGCGCTCCTTTTCGTTTTAGCCACTAGGAAAATGAAAAAAGCCGCTTCCTTCAAACGACAGGAAGCGGCCTTGCTTATACACTGAAAATAGCAAGAAGCGCCACTTCCCTCCGCTAGCATGAACTAGATCAGGTTCGAAGGGTCCGTATATAACCATATACGTCTCAGCCTTTAAAAGACTCCCCTAGTGGTAAGTATTTTTTAGAAGTGTAACATACTTCAATCAATAGTCAATAAGCTTTGATGATTAGTGTGAATCTGGATGCATAAGCTGTGGTGCCTTTTTCAATGTCCAAATCAGGGCAAGGAAGAAGCAGGCTAATAAGATAATGGCACCAAAAATATAAGGACTATTCATATTCCAGTCAAATAAGAAACCAGCTAAAGCGGGTCCAATCATATTTCCAAGACTCATATAGGCATTGTTCAAGCCGGCTGCAAACCCTTGCTCTGTTTCAGCAAGTTTTGAGATGAGTGTATTAACAGCTGGACGAATTAATGTTGTTGCCGTAGAGAAGATGGTTGCTACAACTAATATTAGTGCAAAACCTGAAACAAATAATATTAAGAAAATAGCAATGGAGGCAATAAATAAATTGACCAAAACTACTTTCATTTCACCAAAGCGTTTAAAGAGTGGCGTTATGATAAACATCTGTACAATTACCCCAAATGCTCCACCAACCACTAGAATGGTAGCAATATCGCCAGGTGAGTAATTAAATTTTTCTGTCACAAATAGTGATAAGGTTGTTTGGAAGTTAGCAATCCCAAATGAGAATACCATCATAATAATTAACATAACAAAATAAGGCATATGTACAGAGCGAGCCATCTGTTTCACCAGATTATCTTGCTTTTGTCTATTTTGCGCAGTATTTGGCTTTGTAGATGGTAATAAAAAGTACGATAAAATAGACGCTAAAATGGCGGCAGCTCCCGCCATGAAAAATGGAAAATGTAAGCTAACCTTTGCGAGGAAACCACCAATTCCAGGGCCAATCATAAAGCCGAACGACATTGCAGCTCCTAACATACTCATTCCTTTTCCGCGTTCTTCATAAGTTGTCACGTCTGCTACAAAAGCCATAATAGGAGGTGCAACAAATGCAGAGCCAAGGCCACCTAAAAAGCGTGCCAAAAAGAGCATCCAAACATCTGTAGAAAGGCCAAAACCGATTTGTGCAAGTCCTGTTAGTATAAGACCGAAAATAATTAAATTTTTCCGCCCATACAGGTCAGAAAGATTCCCAGCAATTGGAGAAAATACAAATTGTGCCAAGGCGAACGTTGCAATAAGCATGCCTAGAACTTGTCCTGCTGCTCCAAATATTCTTAAATATTCCGGCATTACAGGAATAATAATTCCAATACTCCCCATTGCGATAAACATATTAAACATTAATATATACAAAGCCGCCTTATTGGACTTCTGCTGGGTCATCGAAAAACCCCCTTTATGTAATCAAATATAGTACAGTCTATCATAAAGAATTATGGCTGGCTAATAGTTGAGATTGCTGTAACTGATCCAATCGTTAGAATGGTTTTCCAGAAAAGTTTTTTTCTCAGAAAACTTCACAATGTAATAGTATCTAATTGATTAATAAACATGAATAGTTAGGAGAGCGTATGAACTTTTTGCTAGAAGTAATTTTGTTGAAATGAAATAGCGTGATAAAAGTGAATAATATTGTTTAAGATGAAGCTATGATGGGCATATGTATTGGCACGTAGTATCTATGGTCTTTTCTTGGATCTAGAGGTGAAAATGATTGTTAGCTTAAACATAGACCAAAGGGATTATAGGAGAGGGGGCTGCGAAGATGAACTACTACAGGCTACTAGTAGAATTGCTTTCTAAATATAGTAATACAACTGAATGCTTACATAAAAAGGGCGAATTGGTTTCTAGACCAATTCGCTCTTATAAATTATCGAATACTCATTTTAAATTCTAAAAACAGCTCATTATATTTACCTAAGTAATCTGGGCCTAAGTTTTTATAGACCTCTAATGTATCACGTTGCTCTTCAGAAGGGTAATAGCGTTCATCAGCAACTACTTCAGGGTCCATTAAGTCCATCGCAGCGATATTAGGCGTCGAATAGCCAACATAATCGGCATTTTGAGCACCAGATTCAGCACTTAGCATAAAATTGATAAAGGCATGTGCACCATCAATATTTTTTGAGGTTTTTGGTATAACCATATTATCGAACCATAAATTGGAGCCCTCTTCAGGAACAGCAAAGTCCAACTCTTCATTTTCAGACATCATGTCCGCTGCCTGACCAGACCAAGTGAGGGCCACTGATGCTTCATTATTGATCATTAATGGTGTAATTTCATCCCCAATGATCGCTTTTACGTTTGGCGCAAGTGTAATCAGCTTGTCAGTTGCTTCACGCAATTCATCGTTATCCAATGAATTCAAGGAGTGTCCAAGACTATTTAAACCCATCCCAATCACTTCGCGGGCACCGTCTACTAAAAATACTTTTCTTTTTAATGAAGGATCCCATAAATCGTCCCAGGAGGAGAAATCTAAGTTCCCAACTAGCTTTGGATTATATACAATTCCTACTGTTCCCCAGAAGTAAGGAACTGAAAATTGATTGTTATCATCGAATGGTAAATCTAAAAAGTATGGATCGATATTTTTAAAATTCGGGATTTTTGCTTTGTCTAAAGGAATCAATAAATTATCTTCCTTCATTTTTTCAATCATATACTCAGAAGGGACAGCAATATCATACGCTGTACCACCTTGCTGTATTTTAGTCATCATAGCTTCATTGGAATCAAATGTTTCATAAATGACATGAATACCTGTTTCTTTTTCAAACTCTTTCAATAGATCAGGATCAATATACTCTCCCCAGTTAAAGATGGTTAAAGTGTCTTTTCCACTTTTTCCTCCACCCGCACTTAAGGCGTCAGCAGCATAAAATAAAAGGGCAGAAACAACAAGTATAGCGATGGTCGCTTGAATTAATGACTTCATTGTTGTCCCTCCGTTCTTTTGCTTGTGCGACTTGTAATGAAGTAATAGCCAACCACAACGATAACTGTTACAAAGAATACTAAACCGGAAATAGCGTTAACTGTTAGAGATATTCCCGCGCGAGCCATCGAGTAGATTTCTACCGATAATGTACTGAAGCCATTGCCGGTTACGAAAAATGTCACTGCAAAATCATCTAATGAATACGTAAGAGCTAGGAAGAAACCTGCAAAAATACCTGGCTGAATATAAGGTAAAATGACACGCATCATAATATCCTTTTTGGTTGCTCCTAAATCTAATGCCGCATCAATTAGTGATTTATTCATTTCTAACAATTTAGGTAAAACCATTAACACTACAATGGGTACACTAAACGCTACGTGTGCTAATAATACTGAAGCAAAGCCTAATTTAATGCCCACCATTGTAAATAAGATTAAAAAGCTTGCACCAATGATGACATCTGGACTGACAATTAAAACATTGTTTAAGGACAATAATGTATTACGCATTTTTGAATCCTTGACTGTTACAATACCGATTGCTCCTAACGTTCCAATAATAGTAGAAATTAGAGCTGAAAGTAATGCTACGATAACGGTATTAATTAAAATAACAAGTAGCCTTGAATCTTCAAAAACAGCCTGATAATGCTCTAAAGTAAAGGACTCAAAGTTATTCATGGAGCCACCACTATTGAACGAGTAAAAGATTAAATAGAGAATGGGTGCATACAGAACGATAAAAACAATCGTTAAATAGACTTTGGCTGATGCAGAAAGTTTGTTCATCGTACGCGACCTCCTTTATCTTTTTGTCCCGTAATAAGCATAATGATTACCATAAATAAAATTAAGAACACGGCAATAGTTGAACCCATTCCCCAATTTTGTGTCACAAGGAATTGCTGCTCAATCGCTGTACCAAGGGTGATAACACGATTTCCTGCAATTAAGCGAGTAATCATGAAAAGTGATAGAGCAGGGATAAAGACAACCTGAATACCTGATTTAACGCCATCCATTGTCAATGGCAAAACAACGCGACGGAACGTTGTAAAAGCAGATGCGCCTAAATCACGAGACGCATAAATAAGTGTTGGATTTAAACGATCTAAAGAGTTAAAGATCGGTAAAATCATAAACGGAATAAAAATATACACGGATACAAAAACAAAGCTAATATCTGTAAAGAGCATTTGCTTTGGATCAAAGCCAAACACTTCGATAAATGCATTGATCGGCCCGTATAAACCAAAGATACCGATAAAGGCATATGTTTTTAACAATAAATTAATCCATGAAGGAATAATAATAAGCAATAACCAAAGCTGCTTGTGTTTCGTTTTTGTTAAAAAGTAAGCAGTTGGATATGAAATTAATAATGTAAAGAATGTAATTAAAAATGCATACCAGAACGAGCTTAATGTCATTTTTAAGTAAACAGAAGTGAAGAACGCTTTATAATTATCGAGCGTGAAATTGCCATGTAAATCGAGTAGGGAATAATAAACAACGAGTGCAATCGGCGCGATAACAAAAAGGGCAATCCATAAAACATATGGAAATAACGCTGATTTTGCTGTCTTAGCTTGCATCTTCGTCGTCTCCGTACGATTCTAATCGTTTATCGAACTCTTCCTCTGTTTCATTTAAGCGCATTACATGAATCGCCTCTGGATCAAAGTCTAAGCCAATTTCTGTCCCTACTTCAGCTTTTTTCAACGAATGGACTAGCCATTCATTGCCATCTTTATCATACGTAGATAGCTCATAATGGACGCCACGGAATAATTGTGTATCTACTTTAACAACAAGTTTCCCCTTATCAATAGTCGTCATTTCTAAATCCTCAGGGCGTATAACGATATCAATTTTCTCATTTGGTTTCATACCTTGGTCAACACATTCGAAAATCTTACCCGCAAATTCAACCTTGAAATCTTCTATCATGACACCAGGCACTATATTGGATTCACCGATGAAATCTGCTACGAAGCGATTAATAGGTTCATCATAAATATCTACTGGTGTACCAGATTGTTGAATTTGTCCTTCACTTAAAACAAAAATTTCATCACTCATAGCGAGTGCTTCTTCCTGATCATGCGTAACGAAAACAAAGGTTTTGCCAAGACGTTGCTGTAATTCACGTAATTCGTATTGCATTTCTGTACGTAATTTCAAGTCTAATGCTGAAAGTGGTTCATCCAGTAAAATTACTTCAGGGTCGTTAACGATAGCACGTGCAATCGCTACACGCTGACGCTGACCACCAGACATTTCGGAGATTTCACGATTGCCATAGCCTGCTAAATTGACAAATTTTAAAGCCTCCGCAACACGTTCTTTAATTTCCTTTTCAGGTAACTTCTTAATACGTAGTCCGAATGCGACGTTTTCAAATACATTTAAATGAGGGAACAGCGCATAATCTTGAAAAACAGTATTCACCTGACGTTCATTGGCAGGAACAGAATTTATTTTTTTATCATGGAAAAACACATCCCCTGTTGTAGGCTCTGTGAAACCAGCAATAATTCGTAAAATGGTTGTTTTCCCACAACCAGATGGGCCAAGGAGAGTATAAAATTTGCCCTTTTCAAGCTCCAAGTTAATATTCTTTAAGACAACTGTTCCGTCACTATAAGACTTGGATACATTTTCAAAACGGATAATGGAATTCATTGTCATTGATGCGCCTCCTTAAGCTATAAATATGAATCCGTTGCAACGAGTAAAATTTTCGTTTCAGCAGCATGTGCATTAAAAATTTGGTGATGGTCTGTCGCGTCAAAATAAAGAGCATTGCCTTCACTAGCGATATATTGTTCATTCCCTAAAACGAGACGAATACGCCCTTTCACTACATAAATAAATGTTTCCGAGAGTGATGGCTCAAATTGCTTGAATTCGCCATTGGCTTCAAATGTTAAGAAAATAGGCTCCATTTCTTTTTCGTTGGATGTAGGGATGAGCCATTGAATTTCGTATTTTTTTTCTTCATCCGTAAAGATGGACTGATCTTCCTCTGTATAAACAACCTTTTGTTCAGGTGTTCCATCATCAAAAAATTCCTTAGGTGTCGACCCTAACACTTCTAATATAGAAAAAAGTGTTTCAATAGAAGGTGAATTCAAATCACGTTCTAATTGGGAAATATAGCCCTTACTTAAATCTGTACGTTCTCCAAGTTCCTCTTGGGTAAGACCTTTTTTTAAACGAAGCGCTTTAATTTTTGCTCCTATTTGCATCTTTTCCCTCCTAGAAGAAGTTTAGCAATGATAAACTTTTGAAATATGAAGTTTACTTTAACGAAACTTTTAGTTTACTAAAACCATTACAATTATACATAATAAATAAAAATTTGCAATCGTTTTTTATGAAAAAAATCGCTGTAAAATGTTAAAAAAGGAGTCATAAATGTAGTGGAGAAAAAATTTGTATAAAGGAGAATATAGTTGTCAAAAATAGCTAATAAATAGGATGTAGCAGAAATTCCAATTTTGGATTTGACGATTTTTTGTCGACTCACTACAATCGGGTAATGGGGCGGAGCTTACTTGTTTGAAAAACTACGTTTACTCTGCTATCGTAGAAGACGAGTTCGCTTGTGCGAATGGAATAGAATATATAAACTACATATTTATTCGGAGGGATTTATTATGGCAGAACGCATGGTAGGTAAACAAGCACCTGACTTTACAATGGAAGCAGTACTTTCAGACAAATCATTTGGTAAAGTATCATTAGAAGATATTAAAGCACAAGATAAATGGACAGTACTTTTCTTCTATCCAATGGACTTCACATTTGTATGTCCAACAGAAATCACTGCAATGAGCGATCGTTATGACGAGTTCGAAGACTTAGATGCAGAAGTAATCGGTGTTTCTACTGATACAATCCACACTCACTTAGCGTGGATTAATACAGACCGCACTCAAAATGGTCTTGGTGAATTAAAATATCCATTAGCTGCGGATACAAACCACCAAGTTTCTAAAGATTACGGTGTGTTAATTGAAGAAGAAGGTATCGCGCTACGTGGCTTATTCATCATTAATCCAGAAGGTGAATTAAAATACCAAACAGTATTCGATAATAACATCGGCCGTGATGTTGATGAAACGTTACGTGTACTTCAAGCATTACAAACTGGCGGTCTTTGCCCAGCAAACTGGCGTCCAGGTCAAGCAACTCTATAATAAAATAGAGTTGCGTCATGATGTAACAAATAAAGAGTCCCCACGACATGCTTGTGGGGACTTTTAAGTGAAGTGGCGAGTGCTAATTTACTTTATCTTAGATGGCAATATTTTTTGGGAGGAGTTTTACCCAACATTTAATGTATCTAAAGAACAACGATTTAATAGAGGAGGATTTTTCATGAAACTTCGTGAACAAATGCCAGAGCTAGTTGGCGCAACAACTTGGTTAAATGGTGAAGTAACAAAAGCAGAACTAGTAGGCAAAAAACCAACATTAATCCATTTCTGGTCAGTGAGCTGTCATTTATGTAAAGAAGCTATGCCAGATGTTAATAATTTCCGTGATCAATATAAAGATGAGCTAAATGTTGTAGCAGTACATATGCCACGTTCTGAAGCAGATACTGATTTAGAGACGATTAAGGCAGTAGCGGCTGAGCATGACATTGCGCAACCAATCTTTGTGGATAGCGAAATGAAGTTAACAGATGCTTTTGAAAATCAATATGTACCTGCTTATTTTGTGTTCGATAAAGATGGTCAGCTGCGCCATATGCAAGCTGGTGGTAGCGGTATGAAAATGTTAGAAAAACGTGTAAATCGCGTACTAGACGAAATGCGTAACGCTGAATAATCATAGTTAGTGATGACGGGGATTTAGGTCCTCGTCTTTTTTTATGTTTGAAGCGTTGTCCAACAATGACGAACCGCGTCTTGTTTTGACAATACATATCGCAAAGAATACGCTACAATGATGGTATAGTAGTTTTCGGAGGGATTTTTTATGATGAAAAAAGAGTTTGCGGTCATTGGGCTTGGACGTTTTGGGGGGAGTATAGTTCGTGAATTAATGAGTCAGGGTGCTCAAGTGATGGCAATCGACCATTCTTCAGAGCGTGTAGACGAATTTGCTTCTATTGCTACACAAGCCGTCATTGCAGATTCAACAGATGAATCGGTTCTAAATTCATTAGGTATTCGTAATTTTGAACATGTGATTGTAGCAATTGGTGAAGATATTCAAGCAAGTATTTTAACAACCATTATTTTAAAAGAAATTGGTGTTGAGCAAATTACAGTAAAGGCTCAAAATGATTACCATGAGAAGGTATTGCGGAAAATTGGTGCCGACTTTGTAGTCCATCCTGAAAGAGATATGGGTATTCGTATTGCCAATAATATGCTATCGAATACAGTACTAGATTATTTAGAGCTTTCAGATGAACACTCTATTATGGAATTAAAGGCGAATGATGCTATTGCCGGATATTCGATTATGGATTTAGATATTCGAGCTAAATATGGGATTAACATCGTAGGGATTAAGCGTGGTGCTGATATTATCGTATCACCTCAAGCAAGTGATAAGATTTTATTGGGAGATATTATGCTTGTAATTGGTGCTGATGTTGATATAAATCGTTTTGTAAAAAAGGCATTGAATGGGTAATTGGCAATGACAAAACGAAGATGGAGACTAATTATATTTGCGGCTATTTTACTGATCGGAATTTTTGTTATGCAATCTCGTGAAAAAAATGAGCAGGAAGCGATTTCTCTTATTTTAAATGAAGCTACAAAAATTGATTCAATCGAATTATTCCAAGGGGAACAAACGGTATTTCGAGGGTCTGACGGCGAGGCGAAGAACTTTATTGAAAAATACCCTTTAAGTCATGTAAAGAAGCTTTCTAAAAAAGAACGAGCAATTTTTGAAGAAGAGCCCGCCTATCATATTGTTTATAAAATAAAGGACAAACCGCTTTATGAAGTGGACATTTTAAAGGTAGCGATTAGCTCTGAGCTAAGCGAAGAATTGCAACAAATGGTTTTTCCAATCGGTGACGATCAATATATGATTTATTGGGCTCAAGAGAAAAAAGTTTTAGAACAATCAACCAATACTCAACGTTTACTTGAGCAATATCAACATTAATGAAGGTAGTGACACAGCACGTATGGCTGGTCACTATTTTTTAGTTTATAGAAAAGTAATATTTGGAAAAAATGTTTGATTTCAGTATGGCAGTTCGATTAAACTGTGACATAAAGAAGGGGGTAAAATACATGAGGTTTATGTCTAATCGATGTGTGATCGAACGTATACAATCAAAACATTTCATGGATATTCAAGGGCTCTACACAAATGAAAGCGTCAGAGAGTATCTTGGAGGAATTCCACAAAAAAACTATATCGAAGCTTCCTTTAGAGGCATGCTAGAGGCACCATTTCCTAATACATATTTTTATATCTCATTAAAGAAAACAGGGGAATTTATAGGCCTTGTATCCATCGATGAGTATCATGAGCATGAGATGTATGAACTTTCCTATCAATTTTTACCCGAGTATTGGGGGCGGGGGTTAGCATTTGAAGTTCTAACGCAAGTGATTGAGGAAGGTTTGACGTATTTAAATATCTCCTCTATCGTGGCAGAGACACAAACTGCTAATCGTGCATCTTGTCGACTACTCGAAAAGCTAGGGATGAAAAAAGTACAGGTACTTGAAAGATTTGGTCGAGAGCAAGCGGTCTATAAATTAAAAAAAACGAGTGCTGTCACTAGACAAATTGTTGCCATATCAGGCGGAGGATTCTCTCAGCAAATCCCTTCATTTGTTGACCATTATATTTTGAGTCTAATTAAGACAGCTGAACGCATCAAAATTTGTTTTATTCCAACAGCAAGTAATGATGCACAGGGGTATATCGATAAATTTTATTCAGCTTTTACACATTGTGATGCTACTCATATTTTGCAAGAGGACATGAATGACATACAAATTCGAGAAAAAATATTGGCACAGGATATTATTTATGTAGGCGGAGGAAATACCAAGCATCTTTTAGATAAATGGCATGCCTATCAATTCGGGGAGCTATTGAAGGAAGCTTATAAAAGCGGCGTTATTTTAGCTGGCATGAGTGCTGGGGCAATGTGTTGGTTTGACAAATGCTTTAGTGAAAATCAACACAATCATTATGAGGAATACAACGGACTAGGGATATTATCAGGAACTTTTTGTCCACATTATGATGATCCTGAACGAAGCAGGCTATTTAATAGCTGGCAAAAAAATAATGCAACATTGCAGGCATATACGCTGAATGATGCAGAGACGCTTCATTTTAACAATGAAAAACTAGTTGCTAAAATCCAATGCTATTAAAAGGGAAGAAGATTATGGTCAGGTCAAACATGCTAAAGCTTTAAAAGCAGAGATTGGGGGTTTTAGATAATCTTTTCTAATGGATAAAGACAACAAATAGGAAGTGAGGTACTTTACATGCGAATACGAGAAGCAACAAGAAATGATAGTATTCAAATTATAGCAGTTATGACAAATGCGGAGGCATCCAATCTGATGTTATTTGGTCCTGGCGAGCGAAAAATGGAGCCCGAGACATTTGCAAATTATTTAGAAAAGCTTTATCATAGCCGTCATTCAGCATTATTCGTAGCAGAAATAGATGACAAGGTGGTGGCTTATTTAATTGCACAAGGGAATGAAGCAACAAGAATTGCTCATCGTGCTTATCTTGTCATTGGCATCCATAGTCATTATAGGGGCAGAAAAATTGGATCAGCCTTATTTAATCATGTAGAACAATGGGCTAAAGAGAATGGTATCCATCGTCTCGAGTTAACGGTTATGGAAAATAATGAGGCTGGAGTTGCTTTATATAAGAAAATGGGCTTTGAGATAGAGGGAACGAAACGGGATTCCTTGTATGTGGATGGACAATATATCAATGAATATTACATGTCAAAACTTATCTAAGAAATGGAGTAAAAGATGACGACTATCGGTATTTTTTCACCTTCCTCTCCAGCGACGGTTTCTGCGTCGAAACGTTTTGAGCGTGCAAAAGCATTTCTAGAAGAGAAAAATTTTCATATTGTAGAAGGTTCTCTTACTGGCAAATCTGATTATTATCGCTCAGGCTCACCAAAAAAACGAGCAGAGGAATTAAATGAATTACTCCGCAATCCTAGTGTGGATATTATTATGTCTACGATTGGAGGTACCAATTCCAATAGTATGCTTCCTTATATTGATTATGAGGCTTTCCAACGAAACCCAAAAATGATTATAGGTTACTCTGATGCAACAGCCATTCTACTGGCACTTTATGCGAAGACTGGTATTTCAACATTTTATGGTCCAGCGCTCGTGCCATCCTTTGGTGAGTTTGAACCATTAGTCAACGATACATACAAATTTTTTGAGGAGTATTTCTTGCAGCCTCAAACACTCCCTTATGAAATACAGAAGCCTCCTTATTGGTCAGATGAGCCAGTCAATTGGCTAGAGAAAACAGTAGAGAAAAAGGTAATCAAGAATGAATGGAAAACCGTTCGAGAGGGAGTTGTAGAGGGAAGACTAATGGGGGGGAATGTAAATGCCATGTATGGTTTTATTGGGACACCTTATTTCCCTGTCATTGCTGAAGGTGACATTTTATTAATGGAAGATTGTATGAAAAATGCAGCGATCGTGGAAAAGAATTTTGCGATGCTCAAATTGCACGGAATTTTTGACAAAATAAGTGGAATTATTTTGGGTAAGCATGAATGTTACGATGATCTAGGAACCGGACGCCAACCATCTGATATTTTACTAGAACAATTGGACGGTATAAACATACCTATTTTGGCGGAAGTGGATATTTGTCACACACAGCCTATGCATCCGATAGCAATCGGTAAACGAGTGAGGCTAGATGCTACAGCTAAAAAGATATACTGTATCGAACAATGGTTATAAGTACAAAGCCTTGCTAATTTGGCAAGGCTTTATTTATGATGGATTCCTTACATCATCATCAGTTATAGCGTACATTTTGACATTTTTATATTGTCCTTTAATGAACATACTTTTGCGTAGCAGCCCTTCAAACTGCATTCCGGATTTCTCCATCACTTTTTGAGAACCAATGTTTTCTTCCAAGCATCTCGCTTGAATACGTACGATTTTCAATTCTTTAAATCCAAAGTCAATCAGCTTTTTTGTGGCCTCCGTTGTTAATCCTTTATTCCAATAATCTTCCGAAAGAACATAACCGATTTCCCCCAATTTATGTGTGTGATTAATCGTTACAAAGTCGATGGTTCCGATTAGAGTCCCAGAATATTCAATACCCCAAAGTAAATGATTTTCTTGTTCGTACCCACTTAATATGAGCATCATAAAAGCTTTAGTGTCCTCTATACTTGTATGGGCATGCCATGTAACATAACGGGCTACGTTTTCTCGAGAAGTATAAACGAACATAGCCTCTACATCCTGCTGGGTAATAGGTCTTAAAAGTAGCCTTTCCGTTTTCAAAATGGGTATAGTATATTGCATATGTTTTCCTCCCTTAACATTAGAGTATACAAAAAAGCTGACCTCAGAATGAATGGGGTCAACTTTTTCTAACAGGCAGATGAGGGGATATTTATCATCTGTGGACACATCTTCTAGGCAAAATTTCTCTTTACGGATAGCGCTTATCGGTTGCAGAGGAGTCCTTTGTTTTCGTTTTATGCTGTTCATCTTTGACTTTTTCATTTAGTTCTTCGACAGGTATAGGATCAACAGTTTTCATATCCTCATGTTTATCAAAAATACTTTCCTTCCCTGTATCCAACACATCGGGATTGTTTGTATAGCGAGTTTTTGATTGTTTTTTATTAGTCATTTATGATCACCTCTTACTATACACTTTCACCATTTTACTAGAGTTTAAACATAAGTGTTATTCATAGTCTACCCTTGGATAAAAAACATAAGAAGGGCAGTGAAACAGCCATGACTGTTTCACTGCCCTTTTTCTTAGGATACTATAGTGGCCTTCCCTTGAAGGGCACGTTCTTCCATTGTTACATCAAATTCTTTTTCGGATTTTGATACTACAACACATGCTACGCCATTACCAATTAAATTTGTAACAGCACGAGCCTCAGACATAAAACGATCGACACCAATTAAAAGTGCTATTCCCTCCACTGGTATCATTGGGAAGGCAGCTAAAGTTGCTGCTAATGTAATAAATCCTGACCCAGTTACACCCGCTGCACCTTTAGAAGTAATCATTAAAATTCCAAGTAGTGTAATGATTTGAATCCAAGTTAGGTCCATCCCATATGCTTGTGCAATAAATAAGGCAGCCATTGATAGATAAATGGAAGTCCCATCTAGATTGAAGGAGTACCCAGTAGGAACGACTAAACCTACAACCTGCTTCGAGCAGCCATAATTCTCAAGCTTTCGCATCATAGATGGTAGAGCAGATTCAGAAGAGGAAGTCCCAATTACTAAGAAAATCTCATCTTTAATGTAAGCAATAAATTTAAAGATATTAAATCCAAAGAACTTTGCAATGCCGCCTAAAATAAAGACAACAAATAAAAACATTGTAATATATACGGCAGCCATTAATAGACCTAGATTACCTAAAGATTTTAATCCAAAATTCCCAATTGTATAGGCCATTGCACCAAAAGCTCCGATTGGTGATATTTTCATAACCATACTGACAATCTTGAAGAAAATTTCTGCTACTTGCTCAAAGAATGTGATGACTGGTTTTGCAGGTGCACCGATTGAGGCAGCTGCTAAGCCAAATAAAATAGCAGAAAATAGAACAGGCAATAGTTGACCAGTTGCTAATGCGCCAACTACATTTTCGGGAATAATACTAGAGATAAATGCACCTAAGCCCTGCTCAGATTCAGCTGCAGCAGTTGTATATTTCGAAATATCAGCATCAGATGCACCTGATGTATCTAAACCTGTACCAGGACTTACAATTAAAGCAACAGCAATGCCGATTGCTAAGGCAATTGTAGAAACGATTTCGAAGTAAAGTAATGCTTTACCTCCGATTTTCCCGACCTTTTTCATATCTCCCATACTGCCAATTCCAATAACGACTGTTAGGAAGATAATTGGAGCAATTAACATTTTAATTAATTTAATGAATAGATCTGCTAAGATTTTTAAACTAGCACCAAACTCGGGGAAAATGGCTCCGACAATAATCCCAAGGATGATAGCTACTATAACCTGAACAGTCAAATTTTTCAGTAACTTCATTTTTTGCTACCTCTTTTCTAAATTTTCTCTTTGATATCGCTTTCACTAGAATCATCATAGCGAATACTTCATAAAAAAAGAGATTTAGAAAATAAGAAACATAACGTTCATTAAGTACATTTCCTTATATCCACATATAAATATAGTAAAATCAATAACTATCTCTGTTATGGTACGCTATAGTTAATATATTATTGTTATAATACAAAAGCATAAAGTAATAATAAAGTTCATTATAAATAATCAAATAATAATATTGTTCATTAAATTCAATATTTTCTGCTACTTATATAGACTAAAGTGTTGTCAAAAGAATTTTTTGCAGATAATCTTAAAACCATATCATAAAAAGTGTGTCACTACTAATGAGAATGCGAATTTGAAAGGAAGGAACTATTGAATGATGAAAATGCCTGTGAACGGCAAAATACTGTTAGTGACATTTTTAATCATTGCACTCTCTTTTTTACTAGGTGGTATTTTTGTACTCGGTAACCTATTATCTGAACAGGAAAAAGATTATGGTCAGCGAGCAATGCTTGTAGCACGAACCGTATCGAATGTACCAGAGTTAAGTGTTCATTTGAACAATGACAATATAAAAGAATCCGCGAAAAATATTAATAAAATAGTAGATGGCATTAGGGTGATTAATAAAGCAGAGTATATTGTTGTGATGAATATGGAACGTATTAAATTATCACATCCAGTAAGTAAGGAATTAGGAGAGCGTAGTGAGTCGCAGGATTTAAATGCAGCATTTAGTGAGCATTATTATGTATCAAAGGCACGTGGAGAATCGGGTGTTATGATACGCGCTTTTGTGCCCATTATAAATGACAAAAGGGAACAAGTGGGGATTGTAGTAGTAGGCTATTCATTACCAACTTTGCTAGAAATGCTACAAAGCTATGAGCGAGAAATTATGATTACCATTGTTATCTCGCTGATTTTCAGTATTTTTGGTGCATATACACTTGGAAGGCATATAAAAAAACAAATGTTTGGACTTGAACCTCATGAAATTGCAAAAATGTATGTGGAAAGAACAGAAACGTTTAATGCTATGCATGAAGGAATAATAGCCGTTGATAAGGAAATGAATATAACGATTTTTAATGAGAAAGCGGCTGTTATTTTAGGCGTTACTAGGAAAATAGAGGACTGTATTGGACAAAAAATTTATGATGTTTTGCCCGATACCCGTTTGCCTGAAATTGTTGAAACAGCAACACCTGTTTATAATCAAGAGCTGTACATTAATCATCATAGTATCTTAAGTAATCGTGTACCCATTATTGTGAATGGCGAGTTAGTCGGTGCAGTTGCTATGTTTAAGGATTTAACAACTGTGAAAAAGCTTGCGGAGGAAGTAACAGGTGTAAAGGCCTTTGTTCAAGCATTACGTGTGCAAACCCATGAGCATAAAAATAAGATTCATACAATTGCTGGGCTATTACAATTGGGACATACAAAGCAAGCGCTTGAATATGTTACAGTCACTACTGAAATTGAAGCATCCTTGACGAAATTTTTAAACGAACGCTTTCATAATGAAAATATTTCAGGTTTGCTATTAAGTAAAGTAAGCTATGGAAAAGAGCTTGGTATCGAGGTTGAGATTGATCGAAAAAGCCATTTTAAACGCTTTCCTCCTCTATTAGATCACCATGATTTTGTTGTGTTACTGGGCAATTTAATCGAAAATGCTTTTGAGGCTTTAAATGTCCTTTCGAAGGAAGATAAGTATGTAGCCATCTCTGTAGATGAGCATGATGGCGTCTTAGCGATAGCAGTTTCCGATAATGGAATTGGCATGTCCAAAGAGGTACAGGATCGTATGTTTGAAAATGGATTTTCGTCAAAGGCTAATGAAAATCGGGGCATTGGCTTGCATTTAGTCTATGAAATTGTAAGAAAAGGCAATGGAGATATTGAAGTAGTGAGTGAATTTATGAAAGGAACAAGTTTCTTAATTTTATTTGAGTTAGGAGAAGTATAGATGGATGTAATAAATGTCTTATTAATTGAAGATGATCCAATGGTACGTGAAGTGAACAGGCAATTTATTGAGCAAATCCAAGGTTTTTCATTAGTTGGCTATGCTAGTAATGGTATTGAGGGAATTCAAAAAATTAAACAATTAACCCCTGAGCTTGTCTTTATGGACATTTTTATGCCAGAGCAAGATGGCATTATTACGTTAGGGAAAATCAGAGAGGAGCATCTTCCTGTCGATGTGATCGCGGTAACTGCCGCGAATGATATGCCCACTGTGCAACGTATTTTACACTTAGGTGTATATGATTATATTATGAAGCCTTTTACATTTGAGCGGATTGAGCAAACTTTAAAAAATTATCAAAGCTACAGGAAAAAAATAAGCGGTATGCAGGATTTAACCCAACATGATGTAGACCATCTTATGCAGCAACGTCTTCCGGAGCAAGTTGTCGTTACAACGACAGGAGCGGAAGCAATGATTATAGCGGAGCTACCAAAAGGGTTTAATCGAGCTACTTTAGATAAGGTACTTGCCTATATTCAAACAAGTGGAGGGGCAGTATCTGCCGAGGAGGTATCTACTTATATAGGTACAGCACGTGTTACAGCTAGACGCTATCTTGATTTTTTAGAAAAGCAAAATCTATTAAAAGTAGATATCCAATATGGAAGTGTAGGACGTCCTATTCATCGTTATTATATTTAATCATTAGTTTTCTAGATTTATAGGTGGAAAAGTAATCCCCTTTACATGTATGTGACTCTAAAAAATAGAGCCCATATAGTCATTTTTATTTCTCTAATATATAGAGGGATGAAAATGGCCTTTTTTGTTGTTGGCAATTTAGGAGCGTAACATTGAGCAATAGTTTATTTACTAGTATGAATAGTAGTACCTTACTTTGACAATACATATAGCAAAGAATACGTTACAATATGGAAATGGTCCGTTACCTTAAAAAGTAAAATGGTTTAGGTAAAAGAAAATTTTTAAGTTAGCTTATGGGAAGTAGGTTAGGCATATGTTTAACGTTCGAAAAGAGGCACTGTTGAAATTTTTGAAAATATTATTCCCAGTAATACTTTTGGCGATTGCTATTTATGAAATTCAACAAACAGTGAGTGGGATAGATGTTCATTTACTACAAAAAGAAGTGAATGAGCTGCAGCTATGGGAGCTTTTATTAATTTTTCTGATCACCTTTGTCGCGATTACGCCAATGATATTTTACGATGTTATTTTAGTAAATATATTAGGTATTAAAATCAATAAACGTAATTTGCTTAATCATTCATTTATTGTCAATACTTTTTCAAATCTTATTGGCTTTGGCGGGTTAGTAGGTATATTCTTACGTGATTACTTTTATTCAAAATATAAAGAAGATAAAGAAGGCATGATAAAAAGTATTGCTTCGGTAACACTGTTTTATTTAACTGGAATTTCTTTGTTAACGTGGGTTATGTATATATTCTTTTGGGATTTTCCGTTGCTCAAAGAAGAGCGATGGTTATCGATTGCTGTTATACTGGTCAGCCTATATGTACTAGCTTTTTGGGCGACGTATCTGATTCGCTATAAAAAGGAAAGTTCTTTAAAACCAAAACTATCTCTTCAATTAATGATCACTTCAGTAGCAGAGTGGCTAGCTGTATTTTTCGTGATCTGGGCTTTAACACTTATCGTGAAGATTCCAATTGGTTTATCAGCATTAATTCCCATATTTTTAATTGCTTCTAGTGCAGGAATAGTCAGTATGATACCTGGCGGAGTTGGCTCCTTTGATCTCGTTTTTTTATGGGGAACACAAAGTATAGGAATTGCTGATGAAAAGGTGCTGTTTCTATTAATTTTGTACCGTGTCGGCTATTTTGTTCTACCATTTTTAGTTTCCGTACTCTTATTTATTAAAGAATATTGGATGCGTTGGAATGAATCTTGGGATGACTTACCTACTATTATTTTTCAGAAACTCAGCCATACGCTATTAACCATATTGGTGTTTATAGCTGGCATTATTTTATTGCTATCTGCAGCTTTGCCTGGGGTACTAAGTCGTCTAAAAATTGCTCAGGAGTTTTTATCCTCGCCCATTATGAATGTATCCCATCAATTGACCGTGGCAGCTGGCTTTATACTGTTAGGATTATGTAGGGGAATCAAATACAAAGTAAAAAGGGCATACCAGCTCGCGATTGTGGTGCTAAGTAGTTCGGCGCTATTTTCAATTTTTAAGGGTTTTGATTATGAGGAAGCGATTTTTTTAGTCATTGTCGCAGTGTTATTAATGGTGTCCAAAAAGCAGTTTTATCGAGAAAGTTATGTTTTGACGTGGGGGATTGTCATAATTGACCTTGCTGTAGTAACTGTTATCACAGCGATGTATGTGGTAATTGGCTATGTCAATTTACCCTCGGCTAAAATTCATTTTCCTAGTGCCCTACAAGACTATATGATAACCGATTATCAGGACCTCTTTAATAGTGCGATCATCGGCATTCTGATCGCCATTGTTATTTTTTATATAGGTTATTTTATACGGACACCTAAAAAAATGGTAAAGCTTTTATCTAAAGAGCAGGAGGAAGCTATTAAAGATCATTTGAAGTCCTATGGAGGAACGGAGTATTCACATTTGATTTTTTTGCATGATAAATTTGTACATTGGAATGAAAAAGGAACTGTTTTATTCTCTTATCAAATTTATGCAGATAAGATTATCGTTCTTGGAGATCCGGTTGGTAATGAATCTGATTTTTTATCTGCTATCCAGGAATTTTTGGAATTGGCTGATCGTCATGGCTATACACCTGTCTTTTATGAAATTAACAATAAAATTTTCTCTGCATTACACGAGTATGGATATAGTTTCTTTAAGCTTGGCGAGGAAGCCTTTGTAGATTTAGAGAAATTTACGTTCACGGGTAAAGAAATGAAGGGCAGTCGAGCGATAAGAAATAAGTTTGAACGGGAAAATTATATAGTAGAAATAATGAGTCCTCCTTATTCTCAGGAAGTCATGAAGGAATTGAAAGAGGTTTCAACAAAATGGTTGCAGGGAAGGGCAGAGAAAGGTTTTTCACTTGGTTTTTTTGATGAACACTATTTAAGCACTTCCAAGATTGCTGTTTTACGTGGCGCGCAAGGAACGTTCGGCTTTGCTAGTATTATGCCTATGTATGATCAAGGCGAAAGGGTGTCAGTAGATCTGATGCGTTTTAAGCCAGGATCACCATCTGGAACAATGGATTTCATTTTCCTATCATTATTTGAATGGGCAAAATCGGAGGGCTATCGTGACTTTAATATGGGGATGTCGCCTTTATCCAATGTCGGACAGTCTAGATATTCCTTTTTAAGTGAAAAAATAGCTGCGCAAATCTTTCTACACGGACAGCATTTTTATCATTTTAAAGGATTAAAAAACTTCAAGTTAAAATATGCAGATTTTTGGGTACCCAAATATGTAGCCTATCGGAAAAAATCTTCATTACCATTCACGATGGCACAAATCACATTGTTAATCGGGCAAAAGAGGAAAAAGTAAGTCATGTAGACTTAATAATTTTTTTACGTGAATAGATATCATTCAGGTATTGAAGCAAGAAAGCAGGGCTTTCAACTGTAGGAAAACTCAATGATTTTTGAGTTTTCCTACAGTCTTTTTTCTTTTACAATGAAATAAAGTAACGCCTTTGATTTCCACTACGGGCGGACGCTTTCCGCGGGCGGGGTCGAGCTGCTTCCCTCGCTGCGCTCAGTCCAGGATCTCGACTTTCCCGCTTTTCCCGCAGGAGTCACCGCCCTCCGTTCCAATCAACTTCTACATAAAAACTCCGTATTCAGGAAAAGCATGGTATGCGATGGACAACCTTAAGAGGTCCTGAAAAATTGTCCATGCAGGCGATGCTTACATTTGCTGCCATGAAATAGCAACTATGCTCGAAGAATATATTGAAAATGGCAGTTATTTACCAAATATTGAAAAATAAAAAAGAAGGAAAAATGACAAAAGCCGTCTAGACTGAACTTCTCGATGACTTTTGTCAACAGTCTGAGCCCTGCATAAAGCAGGCTTTTTAGCGTCTAAAATATAAAAGCTAAGTTTTAATTATTTTTTTATCAACAGCAATGATCTCTTATACGAAGTCTTCACTTTTTTTCTAGTGTTTCAACATCCATATGCTCAGCAGTAGGTCTGCCAGCTTTTAATAAGACTTTACTGCCCAAAAGGAAAAATCCTTGGATAAATAAGAGGATTCCTGTACCGATAAGTAGCCACTCGATAGCAATAATATCTGCAATTGGACCGAAGATTAGCATACCTAAAGGCATCATAGAGGTAGATATCATACTGAGAATGCCAAATACTCTTCCCATATAATCACTATCCACTTTTTCTTGTAATAACACCGTTGCGGGTGTGTTAAAGATTGGCATAGCTATTCCAGTAACGGTCATGATCATAAGATACAGCCAAAAAAACGGTATGACTCCTAGAGCCAATGTACAAAGACCAAATAATAAGGCAGATAATGTCATCGTATGCACTTTATTTTTAAAGCCACCCCATGTTGCGATTGCAATACCACCCATTAACATCCCAATGGCAAAGGCCATCTCGATGGCAGTCAAACGCCAGACATCATTACCAAAGCTACGGGTAACTTGTAAAGGTGTTAAAAAGGCAGCAGGTGCAGCAAGCAGCATGAAAAAGGCAAAGAACAAGAATAAATGTTTTAAGAAAGCATGCTCTTTAATGTAGATGAAGCCTTGTTTCATATCACTAAAATAACTTGTTGTTTGTGGCTGATTAGCTTTTGCATGGGCAGGAATGTGCAGAAATATTAAGAAGATAGCGATGGCAATAGCAGCCGTCGTAACATCAATAAAGAAAATAGACTCGATTGAAGCCATCGTTAATAATGCTCCACTTGCCATAGGTGCAAGAATCATAATAAAAGCTTGAATACTACTATTTGCACCATTAACTTTCATTAAATGCTCTTCAGGTACAAATTGCGGTAAAATAGCGCCAACAGCTGGTGTTTGAATACCTGCACCAACTGCACGTACCGCTGATATAACAAATAGTAGCCAGAGCTCATCATAGCCGATTAAAAATAAAATAGCTAAAATGAGCGTGGATAAGGCGATCAGGCCATCTGCCAAGATAATAAGCCATTTTCGGTTATAGCGATCTGCCCAGACACCAGCAATAGGTGCTAAGAAGAAGGTTGGTAAAAAGCCACAAATAATCGAAATGGTCATCATGCTACCTGATTGCGTTGTAAGCGTGATATACCATGTAATGGCATATTGTACAAGAGCAGAGCCAAAAAGTGAAATCGTTTGACTACTTAAAAAAAGTATTGTGTTACGTTTCCAATGTTCCAAATTCGTCATCCCTTTCTAACAGTAGTGCCTGTGTGGAAAGTAAAAAGACAACAAAAAAGAGGGGAGTAGAAGCCCCTCTTTTCCAGTATTCCTAAAACAGACTAGACCTAATTCCATTTTCCTTGCACAGCAGGCAAAGTGTACGCATATTTAATTAGTAATGTGAAATCGTAGTCTAATTGAAGCTGTCATTTGGAATACCCTCCGTTCTATATAAGCTGTGTTGATTGTAGCATACAGTTCATGACTGGGTAAAGAAAGAATCAAACAAAAATTAGCTTGAATTTTAAAATAAGGAAATTGTAACAATGATTATATAAACTTGGAATAATCATGTATATATAGGTCATCTATTTTTTGAGGGGATTATAATTATACATATTTTGGGGGTATCTAGTCGAGATTTTGGAAAAGAATTAATTTGTTTCATGCTTCTTATAAATTAATGGGAGTAATTAAGATTACATGACTTGAACCACCAAGTGAAGAAGTTGCTTCGGGGACGTGCATATAGCGAGAACTTATCATATACTAAAATAGAAAAATAGCAAATGGAGGAAATATGAGAAAGAAAAATAGTAAATGGAAACTTATTGCTTTAGTCGCTATGATTTTGGTGTTTTGCCTATCCGCAATCCCAGCTAATACAGTGAAGGCAAGCACGACACAGCCGAAAAGAGAAATGCGGGCTGTCTGGATTTCAACGGTTCTTAATCTTGATATGAAAGCAGGTATGACGAAGGAGCAGTACACGGCTTGGGCACGCCAAACATTGGATCAATTAAAAGCCAATAAATTCAATACTGTTATTTATCAAGTAAGGCCAACAAATGATGCAATGTATGCGTCTGAGCTAGCCCCATGGTCGTCCTACATAACAGGGAAAAAGCAAGGTACAAATCCCGGTTACGATCCTCTTGAGATAATAGTAGAGGAGTCACATAAACGAGGGATGGAATTGCATGCTTGGATGAATCCTTATCGTGTAACAATGTCTGGACAAAAGCTAACTGACCTTGCTGCCGACAACGTAGCTAGAACACATCCAAACTGGGTTGTTAAATATGGCAAACAATATTACTTAAATCCTGGCTTACCTGAGGTGCAAGACTATTTAGTTGAAATAGTAAGTGAGCTAGTAGCCAATTATGATGTTGATGCCGTTCATATGGATGATTACTTTTATCCATACAAAATCGCTAATGAGGTTTTCCCGGATCAAGCAGCTTATAAAAAATATGGTGCTTCCTTTAAAAAAGTGGAGGATTGGCGAAGAGATAATGTGAACAAGCTTGTAGAAAATCTTTATACAGCTATTAAAGAAACAAAGCCATATGTACAATTTGGTATTTCACCATTTGGAGTATGGCGTAATAAATCATTGGATAACACAGGAAGTGACACACGAGCTGGTGTCAATAATTACGATGATTTATATGCAGACGTCAGAACGTGGATTCAAAATGGCACGATTGATTATATTACCCCACAAATTTATTGGTCCAGAACATTGTCTGTTGCGAAATATGGGACCTTGCTGAATTGGTGGAGCCACGAAGTACAAACATATGCAAAAACGCACCCTGTTCATCTATACATTGGACTGGCTGATTATAAAGTTGGTAATGACAGTGATGCTGCATGGAAAAATAAAATGGAATTGCCAAGTCAAATACTAGAAAATCGTTCAGAAAAGGTAGCAGCCGATGGGCAAATGCATTTCTCGTTAAGAAGCTTTCAAAATAATAAATTAGGCTATGCAACAATTGTTAGTCAACAATTATATAATTATACGGCATTGACTCCAGAAACAACTTGGAATGATGACACAGTGCCGAACAAGCCGACTTATGTAGAAGTGACAAAGGAAGCAGCAGGTCGTAAGGTTGAAATTATTGACGATAATGAAACACAGCCACGTAAGTATGTTATTTATCGTTTTAAAGGGAATAAAGAAGGTTCTTACCATGACCCTCAAAATATAATGGATGTTGTTTATAATAAGGATGGCATCACTCAATTTGTGGACAAGTCAGCTCTTGCTAAGCAAAGCTATACATACGGCATTACGGCTGTATCTGCTACAGGTATAGAAAGCAAGGAAGCTTTTGTAGTGAAAGAAGTTCAATAAATAATAAAACAGCTACTCAAGTGATTAAACCGCATGAGTAGCTGTTTTTTATTAATTTTCTTCCGTATCTTTACGATTTTTCTTTAACATTTTTGAAAGCATTTCATACACAATTGGTACAACAACTAATGTTAATAGAGTGGAAGATAATAAACCGCCAATTACAGTAATGGCTAAGTCTTTTGATATTAATCCACTACCACCAGAACCCAGTGCCATAGGAACCATCGCACCGATTGTTGCAATGGCTGTCATAAGAATCGGGCGTAAACGAGTAGCACCGGCTTCTAGAATAGCTTCACGCATGGCTAGACCATCATGTTCCATATGAATAATACGGTCAACTAATACGATGGCGTTGGTCACGACGATACCGATTAACATCAGTAGACCCATCATAACAGAAACAGAAATCGTTTGACCGGTTACGAATAAACCAACAAATGCACCGATTACGGCGAATGGAAGTGAGAAGAGAATAGCGAAAGGAGCTAAACCTTCACCGAATGTAACAACTAAAATGAAGTATACAATCGCTATTGCCGCTAGCATAGCAACACCCAGCTTCGTGAATGTTTCTTGCATATCTGCTGCAACACCAGCAACACCTGTTGTTACACCTTTTGGTAAATCTAATTTATCAATTTTCTTATCGGCAGCAGAAGTTGCTTTTGAAATATCATCGCCGATAATCGTACCGGATACAGTTGCGAAGTATTCACCTTTTGAACGAGATAGTGAGTTAAGAGTTGTACCTTCTTCAACATCTACTAGCTCACCAATAGTCATCGTTGTGCCTAATGCTGTTTTAATTTCAGTTGCTAAAACATCATCAAGCGAAGTCGCGGCTGCTTTAGCATCACGCTGAACAATGACATCAATATCTTTTCCATCATTTTTCACCTTTGTTAAAACTTCTTGTGATGTATTGGCATTTAAAGCCATCACAATTTGAGCCGTTGTTAAACCATATTGAAGGACATTTTTCTGTTCTACTTTTAGTACATTTTCTACATATGGATCTTCATTATCAGATTTAATATCTTCTAGGCCATCCACATCTTTTAAAGCACCTTCAACTTGATTGACAGCATCTCGTAGTTTATCTAAGTCATCACTGTATAGTGTGTAGCTTACTTCGTTTGAAGACATAGACATTGAAGAGAAATTCTGAGATTTCCATTCTCCTGATTGACCGATATTAAATACATAGTCTTCCACTTCTTCACGTGCTTTAGGGAAGTCTTTCATATCTGGATCAAAGATTAGGTACATTAAAGCACCACCAGCGCCTCCGCCCATCATCATGGCTGATGGATCGACATTGTTCGCATCTGTAATGGAAACTTGTAAAATATCAATGTCTTTACGTTTCATTAATTCTTTTTCTACTTTTTCAACATTAGCCGCAGTTTCATCTGCAAGCTCACCAGTTGAAGGGGTATAAGTTAGGTACATAACTTTTTCTTCCTGTGATCCCATAAAGCTAAATCCAATTAAAGGAGTTAACGCTAGTGAACCTACAAGTAAGAAAATGGCAATTAGAGACGTGATAATTTTATGATTTAAAGCTTTTTCTAAAACACCTTTGTACCATGTTGCTAGTTTACCAACTTCTTTATGCTGGCTTTCTTTTTTCTCACCGTATAATTTTTTACGGAATAAGAAATGAGATAATGCAGGTACAATAGTAATTGCTACTAATAATGATGCACCTAATGCAAACGTCATTGTCAGTGCAAATGGCATGAATAATTCACCAACCATACCACCTACAAAAATAAGTGGAGCAAATACAGCCACTGTCACTAATGTTGACGAAAGAATCGGTTTAAACATTTCAATTGTTGCTTCACGAATTAATGCTCGACCTGTTAATTTTTCTTGTTTTAAATGGATACGTCGATAAATATTTTCAACAACTACAATCGAGTCATCGATAACACGTCCGATGGCAACGGTAATCGCACCAAGGGTCATAATATTTAATGTAATATCCATCCAGTTTAGCAGTAGTAGTGCCATGAAAACTGAAACTGGGATTGAAACAATCGAAATAATTGTTGATTTGAAATCTCGTAAGAATAACAAGATAATTAATACAGCAATTGCACCACCAAATACTGCCTTTTCAATCATAGTAAAGACAGAATCTTCAATTGGGGCACCTTGGTCAAGAGAGATATCGACGTTTAGGCCATCTAAACGTTTTTCTTCATCTTTCATAAGGTCTTTAACGGCATTAACAACAGTTACAGTGTTAGCATCTTGACCCTTAACGATTTGAATTGCAATAGCATCTTGACCGTTTGTGCGGGACACAGATTGTACTTTACCTTCTACTTCAATCTTTGCAATATCACCTAGACGAACAAATGGTGAAGGATTTGTTGCTGAAGGTGTGACTGGAATTAATAAATCTTTTAGTTCATCTACGGATTGTACTTTACCGTCTACGGAAACTGCTTGTTCGCCAACAGTAAATTGATATAATCCAAGTGACAATGACATATCGCTTGCTTGAATCATTTGCTTGACTGATTCCTCTGTTAAACCTAATGCGGCCATTTTTTCTTCATCATATTTAAATGATACTTGTTCAATATGCTGACCTGTAATGGTTGCAGAGGCAACACCATCAATTTTTTCAATTTTAGGAAGTAAAACATCTTCTACTGTAGACGTAAGATCGACAATATCTTCCTTAGAACTACTTACGGATAGAGCTACTACTGGCATCATATTCATGCTGATGGCCATAATAGTTGGCTCCTGGGCACCTTCAGGTAATTTTAAATTATCTAAAGCTGCTTCTAACTGACGCTTTTTTTCATCCATATCAATGCCATAGTCGTATTCAACTTGCACTTGTGCTACGTTGGAAGAGGATGTTGAGTAAACTGCCTTCACATCTTCTAAACTTTCTATAGATTTCTCGAATGGGATGGAAAGATCATTCATGACTTGTTCAGGCGTTGCACCAGGATATACGCCCATGACAATTAAGTATGGGATTGAGATATCAGGTATAGATTCCATTTTCATTCTTGTACCGGAATAAATACCAGAGACAGTGATGATAATTGTTAATAACCACACTGCCAATTTGTTTTTCAATACGAAATTAACTAAACCTTTCACCTTCACACCTACCCTTTATTGACTAACTAAATTCAATTATTTATACTAATGACTAATCGGTCATTTGTCAACGAAATGCATTAGGAGAGAGTCAAAAATATGTTAAAAAAGCAATTAATTATGGAGAAAGCATTAGAGTTGTTTTCTGAACAAGGTTTTGAGGCTACATCTGTACAGCAAATAACAGAACGTTGTGGGATTTCTAAGGGTGCGTTTTACTTATCCTTCAAAACAAAAGATGAGCTTGTTATCTCTATGGTTGACTACCATTTACAACACTTCATTACAGATGTTGACCGTGTAGTCAGAAGGACGTATAACAAAGAAACGATGTTGGTTGAATTTTATAAAAGTATCTTCAAGGCTTTCAAAGAACACTCTGCGTCTGCTAGGGTATTTTTTAACGAAAAGGTTTTTCTAACAAAAAAAGAGCTTTTTTATAAAATAACAGCATATGAAGCAGAGATGTCTAAATCTATCATTTATATGCTGGAGCAACTGTATCAGGATAAATTACAAAAAACAAAATACGATGTCATGTATTGTATAAAAGGTTTTATGAAAAGCTATGCGGAACTGTTTATCTTTTCAGATATGCCTCTTGATTTAGAACAACTTGCGAAATCTTTAGCAGAGAAAACAGATATTATTGCACGTCATACGACGATACCATTTATTACAGAGGAACTTGTTACTTTTATTGCGAAGCCTTGCGAACAAGACATTTCAAAGGAAATATTACTGCAATTAATTGAACAAAATATTGATAATATAGAGGATTCTATAGAAAAAGAATCATTGGAGCTGTTAAAACTCGAAATAGAAAAGCCAACATACAGTAAAGCCATCGTAAAGGGGCTAATAGAAAATTTACGACTTAATCCGGCGTATCATTGGATTGCTTATGTATGTGCAAAATACTTAAATATTTAAATGGTAGGATAGAATTGTTCACTTTAGAGGGTGAACAATTCTATTTTTTATTTTTCTTTCGAATGCATGGAAGGTGTTATTAAATGGGGCATTGATCGCCACGCCTCTAAAGCACTACTAAAAGGGTCTTGAATCCATAATAATCGTTCGAGAAAATCCTTCACTTCAATCGGTAAATTCAATTCTTGTTGCCAAGCATCCTCTTTCTTTTTACTTGGTTTAAAATCTGAATAAAGTAAGAACAATAGAAAATGGCCAACGAAATATAGATCACTAATATGATTTTCAGCTCGCTTCGGGTTTTGTATGGAAGAAAGATCAACTGCCTTTTGTAATGTCGTTGCGAGACCAAAATCAATAATGTGTAATTGTTGATCAACTAATAAGATATTAGGTATACGCAAATCCCGATGGACAATACCATGATTGTGTAGCAGGATAATTTGTTCTAAAAGCTGTTTTGTTATTTCAAGTGACTGAGCGACGGTAAATTTAATACCTTCTTGGAAAATAAGCTGTTCAAAGGTTTGGCCGTCTATATAGTCCATTATAAAATAAGGCACATCTTGAATAGTTCCAGTCGAATGGACTTTAGGTAAATTCGGCAATGATAATTGTTGTAGAATTTGAATTTCCTGCCTGAATTTATGTATCGTTTTTTGGTGATGACGATGCTTAGGACGCAGGCATTTTAAGACGAACGGACCTTTTGATGAGCAATTTTCAATTAGGTACGCACGACCATAAGAGCCAAAGCCAAGAAATTTTTTAAACATGAAATCTGGATGCTCGGCTATGAAAAGCTCTACGGCATGATCAAAGTTTTTTTCTGAAAGTCGTTTCCACCACATTAGCTACTGAAAAAACTTAAAGAGCTAAAAAAACTACGTGAGCTTTTACGAGAACTACGTTTATAATGCTTATGCCCATAATAATTATGGCGTTTAGAATATTTGCGACGACTGCTTGATGAAGAATAGTGACGTTTGGATTTACCATTGAGTAGGGAATGAAGAATTTTATCTAGCATAAAAACGCTCCTTTTTGATGTTGTTATTACTATATACGCAAAAATAAAAAAAGAGGTTTCAAAAAAAGATAAAAAATAAGTAAATTTACAATTCACCTTTTGTTGTCCAACAAAAAGAAAGAAGCTATGTACATAGTACATAGCTTCTTTCCATGAGGCTAAACCTCCATAATAATCGGTAGAATCATTGGACGACGTTTTGTTTTTTCAAATAGGTAAGGACCTAAAACGTCTGTAATTTCGTTTTTAAGCTCTGTCCATTGAGGAGTTTTGCTTTGAATGGTTTCATTCAGATGACGATTAAGCATTTTTTGAGCTTCATTGATCATCGTACCTGACTCGCGCATGTAGACAAAGCCACGAGAAATGATATCAGGACCTGAAACAATTTTTTGATTTTCCATATCGACACTTACGACTACGATAACTAAGCCTTCTTCAGAAAGAATGCGACGATCACGTAACACAATATTGCCGATATCTCCAATACCATTACCATCGATATAAACATCACCAGAAGGGATACGACCAGCCACATGTGCCTCATTGGCACTTAATGCTAATACATCGCCATTTTCCATAACAAATGTATTTTCAAGTGGTACATCGCAATCTTCCGCTAAGTGTGTATGCATTTTTAACATACGGTATTCGCCATGGATAGGCATAAAGAATTTAGGTTTCATTAAACGTAGCATCAATTTTTGTTCTTCTTGTGAGCCGTGACCAGAAGTATGGATATTGTTTAATGCACCATGAATAACTTCTGCACCTGCACGGAACAATAAATTGATGATTTTATTGACACTCACAGTATTACCTGGAACCGGTGAAGAAGAGAAAATAACTGTATCACCAGGTTGTATTTGGATTTGACGATGAGTACCATTGGCAATACGTGATAATGCAGCCATTGGTTCACCCTGTGAGCCTGTACATAAAATCATTACTTCATTTGCTGGAAGTCGATTAATGCTTTGAGCATCAATAAATGTATCTTTAGGAGCATTAATATAACCAAGCTCACGCCCAATTGTAATCGCATTATCCATTGAGCGACCGAAGACAGCAATTTTTCTTCCATATTTTATAGCTGCGTCTGTTGCTTGTTGTAAACGGTGAATATTTGACGCAAATGTAGCAAAAATAATTCGGCTATCCACTTTACGGAAAATTTCATCGATACTTTTGCCGACTGTACGCTCTGACATTGTAAAATTAGGCTTTTCAGCGTTTGTACTATCTGATAGTAAGCAAAGTACGCCATCTCGTCCAATTTCGGCCATCTTTGTTAGGTTGGCCGGTTCGCCAACAGGTGTAAAGTCGAATTTAAAGTCACCTGTGTGAACGATATTACCAGGTGGTGTTTTAACAACAATTCCATAAGCATCAGGAATACTATGAGTTGTTCTAAAGAAGCTAACAGATGTTTTTCTAAATTTAATGACATCATCTTCTTTAATTTCGATGAGTTTAGTTGTACGTAGCAAGCCATGTTCTTCTAATTTATTACGTAATAAGCCAAGTGCGAGCTTACCACCATAGACTGGGACATTCACTTGACGTAAAAGGTAAGGAATACCGCCAATATGATCCTCATGTCCATGTGTAATAAATAGTCCCTTGATTTTATCGACGTTACGTACTAAATACGTATAGTCAGGAATAACATAGTCAATGCCGAGTAAGTCATCTTCTGGAAATTTAATGCCAGCGTCAATTAAAATAATTTCATCTTGAAATTGAACGCCATAAGTATTTTTGCCGATTTCGCCCAGTCCGCCGAGCGCGAAAACAGCTGCTTGGTCATTTTTAACAAACTTCATGTTTGTTAAATTTCCTCCAAGATGAAGTTCGGGCTTGCTTGCTCGTACTCTAAATAGTTACCTTCAAGCAGCTGAACGAACTCGATATTGTAGTTACGGTCTTTTAACTTTTGACGTACTTCTCGTTCTGAAGCAGCTTCAAGGTATAGACTTTTAGTGTTTTCGCGAACTGGAATCTCATTTGCTTTTTCTTGATAATAAACTTTGTAAATCATAGTTTGCTCTCCTTTAATTGCGTACAATTTTATTGCACCTTTGACTACTACCACACACGTGCTACAAGAAAACAACGAATTTCTTATAAGAAGAAATGTACGTTTGTAGTCCTTGTATCTCAATACGTCGGTTGTGCACTATGTTATAAAATGAATAGGAAGTAGTGAGACAGTGGTTGCGTATAGCCAAATAAATGCATTTCCTTTATATTATCACGCAGTTCCTCTAAAATAAAGAAAAGCCCTTCAAATAATGAAGGGCAAATGTTAGGCAATTGATTTTTTTCCGAGTACGCCACGAAGTTGCTTCAACAATTTTCGTTTTAGTTTCTTCAGCATGGCACATCACTCCTTAGGATCATTATAATAAAAATTATTGTCTATGTAAAGTCATTCACCTTGATGGGTAATATTTATAGAAAGGGATTATAAAATGAATAAAATTTTGTTTTTTGATGTTGACGGCACTCTCTATAACAGCGAAAAAAAATTACCTGAATCTGCAAAAAATGCTCTTTTGGAAGCACGCCATAATGGCTATGAATTGGCGATTGCTACAGGTCGTGCACCTTTTATGATTGAATCATTACTAGAAGAACTTGATATTAATACGTATGTGACTTTCAATGGGCAATATGTTGTTTACAAGGGTGAGGTTGTCTATACGAATGGTATTGAAAAAGAAGAATTAGCTAAAATTATTGCTTTTGGTGACGCACGTAATGAACCAGTAGTATTTTTAGATGACAAACGGATGATTGCATCTGTTAGTGATCATATGATGGTAGCAGAAAGCTTGGATACACTTAGATATCCTTATCCAGAATTGGATTCATCCTATTATATGCAGAACGACGTATATCAAACACTTATATTTATGGAAGAAAAAGATGAACCTTTATATTGTGAAATGTTTCCGAATGTCCAATTTGTCCGTTGGCATCCGTATTCTTGCGATATTTTGCCAAAGGGCGGCTCGAAGGCGGTAGGAATTGAAAAAGTATTGGATAAAATGGGGATCACACTAAAGGATGCAATTGCTTTTGGAGATGGCATTAATGATATAGAAATGCTGCAAGCGGTTGGGACAGGTGTTGCAATGGGAAATGGTCATGAACGAGTGAAGGCTATTGCACATCATATTGCCGATCATGTAGACGAAGATGGTCTCGCTAAAATAATGCGCAAGCTTGCCATCATATAATAAAGAAACAACTAGTTGTCAATTATAGCAACTAGTTGTTTTTTTTGCTAAATTACTGGTGTTCTTCAGAAGTATTCACTAGTTTTATTTCAATACCTTTATCTGAAAAATGTTGAATCGTTTTTTTAGACAGTGCGTTGTCTGTAATAATGACATCTACTTCTTCAAGGGGGCATACTTGTATGGCTACAACCTTGTTAAATTTTGAGGAATCAGTAGCGACATAGACCGTTTGAGAGATGGATATAATTTTTTTTCTAGTAATAGCTTCTTCTAGATTAAAATCAGAAATCCCCTTTTCAAGAGATACCCCACTAGCGCAAATAAAAGCCTTATTAATATTTAGGTGTTCAAAGTGGAAGAGAAATTCATTCGATGTCACCGATTTTTCGGAGTGACGCACTTTTCCACCGAGCAGGATAACTTCAATATTAGAACCGATTAGATCGAAAGCTACCGGCAATGAGTTTGTCACGACTGTTAATTTTTCCTTGTCCAATAAAAATGGTGTCATTTGATATGTAGTTGTTCCACTATCGATAAAAATACATTCTCCATCTTGAACAAGAGAAGCACTTGCTTTAGCGATGGCGATTTTTTCTGTTAGCTGTTCATGTAGTCGTTGATCAATTAGTCCCTCTACAGGTTCAATATATTTAATTCCCCCATAAAACTTCTCAATTTTCTTGTCTTGCATTAGCTGTTGAATATCGCGACGAATTGTTTCCATGGAGACATTGAATTCTTTTGTTAGTGTTACTAATTTTACAACCTTATGCTGTCTTACAAAATGTAATATTTGCTGTTGTCTTTCTATCATATACATTTCATCACCTCTATTAGATATTTACTCAAAGTATGCATAACTTTGTCAACAGTTGGTCATAATTTACTCAACATTTACACGAAAACGCATTTTCCTTTACAAATGGTCACTATACTAAAGCTAAGAACTAAGAGAGGTGACCAATTTGTTAGAACTAAAAAATATCTCAAAAAGCTATAAAAATAAGCAAGTTTTAGTAGATATCAATGTAACCATCGAATCAGGTGAAATTATATCTTTATTAGGGCCGAGTGGTTGCGGTAAAACTACTTTGCTTAATATCATCTTAGGGCTTGCAGAGCAAACGGGTGGTCAGCTGATCTACAATGGGCAAGATATATCGAAGCAATCCATGCAAGAAAGAGGATTCAATATTGTTTTTCAGGATTTTGCGTTATTCCCTCATTTAAATGCCTACGACAACATTGTATATGGGTTGAAAAATAAAAATAGTCAAATGTCCAAAGAAGATGTACAGGAATATATCGATTTTTTAGAACTGACTCCGCATCTGCATAAAAGGATTCACGAATTATCAGGCGGCCAAAAGCAACGTGTATCTATTGCTAGAACGCTTGTTATGCAACCCAAAATACTTTTGCTAGATGAGCCGTTAAGTGCACTTGATGGAGTCATTAAGGAATCTATCAAGGAACGTATTAAATCAATTGCTCGTGAATTTAATTTGACGACGATTATTGTGACGCATGATCCAGAAGAAGCGCTAACCTTATCGGATAAAGTTTTAATCATAAATGAAGGAACGGTTGCTCAATTCGGTACACCACATGAAATCGTAGAGGCACCGAAAAATTCATTTATTGAGGACTTTATTTTAAGACAGCTTCATATTAAGCGCCACAACATCTATCAATTGTTTGGAGAAACATATGCTTAAAACGAATAAAATGATGAAATTAATCTTTCTACCAATTCTATTATTTCTCCTATTCTTTTTAGTTGTGCCATTGATTTATATGTTTTGGCAGTCCTTGAAAGTAGGAAATGAGATTTCCATTCAACATTATATAGATGCTTTAAAAAATGTAGAAATTCGTGATGCTTTCTTCAATAGCTTTAAAGTTTCTTTTGTGGCATCGGTCATTACGACTATCTTAGCTTTTTTCTTGGCCTACGCTGTTCATTTTACAACGATGCATCGCCATACAAAAAAGCTAGTACAGATAGGTATTACGTTGCCTATGCTATTGCCAACTATCACCTATGGCTTCGTATTGATTTATACATTTGGTAATCAAGGAATCCTAACAAGATTAGCTGGACAACCACTTTTCACGATTTATGGATATAACGGACTGGTGATAGGCTACATCTTATACACATTGCCAGTCGCTTTTATTCTCATGCAAAACTCTATGCAATATATCGATAAACGATTTTTGCTAGTGTCTATATTAATGCATGATCGTCCGCTCCGTCGTTTTTATCATACGGTATTCCGTCCGATGTTAGGGACAATTGGTGGTGCGTTTATTTTAACATTTATTTTAAGCTTTACAGATTTCGGAATTCCTGCATCAGTAGGCGGAAATTATAGGGTGATTGCCACTGAACTTTATCAAGCTATGCTAGGTTCTATCGTGCATTTTGAGCGTGGGGCAGTTATTTCAGTGTTAATGCTTGTCCCAGCTATACTGGGCGTCCTCATGTTAACGATATTAGAACGCTTTAATTTTCATTATAAACAGACGGGGAGAAGTGAACTTGTTAAACATCGTCTTCGTGACACGCTGTTTACGCTCTATTCAATTGCCTCTGTTGCAGTCGTATTTATCATTTTTTCAACCATGTTTATCGTTCCATTTACGAAGGGTTATCCCTATGATTTCAGCTTTACATTTGAACATGTTCGAAATGTGTTAGCGGAGAAAGATTTAACAAAGGTTTATGTGAATTCCCTTATCGTAGCGGTTTTAACAGCTGTTTTAGGTGTAAGCATTACATTTATGTCTGCCCTTCTTAATGCGAGGACGCCATTGAAAGGAAGAAAAAGCTTAGATCTTGCCTCAATGATCACTAACACAGTTCCGGGGATGGTGCTTGGTCTATCGTATTTGTTTTTCTTTAATGGAAGTTCATTAAAGGGTACATTTCTCATCATTATCGCTTGTAATATTGTGCATTTCTTTACAACTCCTTATTTAATGGCTAAAAATTCATTGCAAAAGATGGACCCAACCTGGGAAGTGACGGCGGAGCTATTAAAGGATTCTTGGTTAAAAACAGTCATACGTATCATTTTGCCGAATATTAGACCGACCATTTATCAAATGTTAAGCTACTATTTTTTAAATGCAATGGTCACGGTCAGTGGCGTTATTTTCCTTGTTAGCACAAAAACTATGCTTGTATCGACAAGAATAAAAGAGCTTCAGCATTTCGCAAAATATACCGATATTTTCGTACTTTCGATATTCATTTTATGTACAAACCTTATTGTGAAATTAGGTTGTGATTATATAACAGCACATAAAGAAAAAGTGGAGGAGATTTCAAAATGAAAAAATCAACGGTGATGATGTTAGGGACAGTTAGTGCGGCAGCGATAGTTTTAACTGCATGTGGAGGGGTAGAAGCAGGTTCGAAGGATGAAGTAATTATCTATTCTAATGCAGATGATGAGGCAATTGAAGTAATGGAATCTACATTAGATGAAAAAGGTTATAAAGGAAAATATTTAATTCAATCGTTCGGTACTTCAGAATTGGGTGGAAAAATGATGGCTGAAGGTACAGATATTGAAGCGGATATCGTAACGATGGCTTCTTATTTTATAGAAAGCGCACAAACTTCTAAATCCATGTTTGCGGATATTTCTTCGGATTTAAAACCTCTTGATGGCGGTGTTACATATGCATTGCCGATTTTAGGAAATGTAGGATCCATTTTTATAAATACGGATGTTTTGCAACAAAAGGGCTTGCCTGTCCCAAAAACGATAAAAGATTTGACAGACCCTGCCTTCAAAGATTTAGTCTCATTCCCAAATATAATGGACTCCTCAACCGGTTGGCTATTAGTACAAGCCATTATTAAAGAATATGGTGAGCAAGAGGGGCAAAGGGTTTTGGCAGATTTAATTAACAATGCTGGACCTCATATTGAAAGCTCTGGGTCAGGACCAATAAAAAAAGTGAAGACAGGTGAAGTAGCAGCTGGATTTGGTTTACGTATTCAAGCAATTGATGCTAAGGAAGAAGGATTACCAATAGAATATATTGACCCAACAGAAGGGAACTTTACGCTAACAGAATCAGTAGCTGTTGTAGATAAAGAGGGAGATGAAACATTAGCCAAAGAAATGGCAAAGGTAATTGCAACAGAGGCTCGAAATGGTTTTTTAGAGCAATATCCAGTAGCACTTTATGAAGAAGAGCAGGTACAGGCTGAGCATGTGCCGGCGCATCTAAAAAAGTGGGATACAACATTGACAGTAGATTTATTAGAAAAACACCAAGCTTTCTTTAAAGAAGCCCAAAAATAAGGAGCTAAAGAAAATGAGCAACTATAAATTATTAACACCAGGACCATTAACAACTACTAAGACAGTCAAACAGGAAATGTTAAAAGATCGCTGTACATGGGATGATGACTATAAAAATGTGACACAAGTGATTCGGAAGCAGCTCCTAAATTTAGCGCAAGTCGATGAGTCTGATTATACAGCAGTACTAATGCAAGGTAGTGGTAGTTTTGTTGTAGAGTCGGTGCTGACAACAGCTGTTGGTGAAGATGATAAATTGCTAATAATAACGAATGGCGCTTATGGTGAAAGAATTGCAGAAATGGCTGAAGTGTTGAGGTTAGCGCATGTCGTTTATAGTGTCCCTTATGATGAACAGCCATCATCCTTAGAAGTTCAAGGTTTACTTGAAAAAGATGCAAGTATTACACATGTGGCGGTTGTACACTGTGAAACGACTACTGGTATTTTAAATCCGATTAAAGAAATCGGAGAAGTTGTCTGCTCTTTCAACAAAACATTTATCGTAGATGCTATGAGTAGCTTTGGTGGGGTACCAATGGATTTATCTGACTCGCATATTGATTTTTGTATTAGTAGTGCGAATAAATGTATTCAAGGTGTTCCTGGCTTTGGGTTCGTCATTGCTAAAACAAGGGTGTTAGAAAAATGCAAAGGACAAGCACGCAGTGTAGCATTAGATTTATATAGTCAATGGGAAGTAATGAAAAAGGATGGGAAGTGGCGCTTTACTTCGCCGACACATGTAGTAGCGGCCTTTGCAAAGGCGCTAGAAGAGTTAGTGGAAGAAGGCGGAGTAAACGCACGTTACCAACGTTATGCAGATAATAATCAATTACTGCGTTCTCGTTTATCAGTACTAGGGTTCGATGCATATATTTCTGAAGAGCTACAATCACCAATTATCACAACTTATTTGTTCCCACATAAAGAGTTTTCTTTTGAACATTTTTATCAGGAGATGAAAAAGGCGGGATTTGTCATCTATCCTGGTAAGCTGACAGATGTAGATACATTCCGTATTGGTAATATTGGTGATATATATGAAGAAGATATGCAGGCCTTATGCGAAGTCATTGAAAATTATATGGTGGTGAAAAATAATGAAAATTGAAACAGTAATTTTGGATTGGGCAGGTACAGCAGTTGATTTTGGTTGCTTTGCCCCTGTAAATGTCTTTTTAACGATTTTTGAAGATGCTGGTGTAACAGTAACCCTTGAAGAAGCTCGTAAACCTATGGGCATGCTGAAAATTGATCATATTCGTACGATGCTTGAAATGCCAAGGATTAATGAAGAATGGAAACGAGTTCATCATCAGCATTTTTCAGAGGAAGATGTACATGTTCTATACAATCAATTTGAATCGAAATTAATGGAGTCTTTGGCAACCTACACAGTTCCTATTCAGCATGTGACAGCGACCGTACAGCAATTAAGAGAAGCCGGTATTCGATTTGGTTCTACTACCGGCTACACAGATTTTATGATGGAAGTCGTAACAAAACATGCTGCTATGAAGGGCTATCAACCAGATTTTTTAGTGACTCCGACACAAGTGAGTGATAAGGGGCGGCCATATCCGTATATGATTTTCAGAAATATGGAGGCATTGGGATCGAAATCAACCAAGCAAGTTGTAAAGGTTGGCGATACAACCTCAGATATAAAAGAAGCCTTGAATGCTGGTGTATGGGCTGTTGGTGTTATTATTGGAAGTTCAGAAATGGGACTGGCTGAAGAAGAGTTCTTAGCTTTAACCGCTGATGAACAACAACAAGCCATTGAAAAAACAAAACGTATTTTTGAGAAGACTGGTGCACACTATACCATTGAAACGATGAAAGACCTACCTATATTAATTAATAAGATAAATGAAGTGCTTGCAAATGACATGAACGAATAAAAATTGAGAACATAGAAAAAACAAACCTCTGCGTAAATGCTGAGGTTTGTTTTGTTGATTCGCTTTTAGTCACGCTCATATGGGATGGACTCTGGGATATCAGCAAATGGATTTTTTTCATTAATGCGGTCATAAAACATGATGCCGTTCAAATGATCTAATTCATGCTGAAAGGCGATGGCAGACAAGCCTTTAAGGCGCATTTTCTTTTCTTCCCCATCTATAGTTTTAAATTTTACTGTAATGCGTGCATGACGTGGGACGTATCCAGGAACATTACGATCAACGGAAAGACAACCTTCTCCAGCAGAAAGGTATGTGTTTTCAACTGAATGGCTGACAATTTTGGGGTTTATGGCTACGAAGCTTAATTGTTCACCAGCATCATCTTGCAAATGAAGTGCAAACATACGCTGTAGACTATTTACTTGATTGGCAGCTAAGCCGATGCCGCTGCGTAAATTATATTTTTCTGCCATTTCAGGATCTTGGCTGTTAATTAAGTACTGAAGCATATCTTCAGCAAGCTGTCTTGTTTCATCAGATAAAGGGAATTTAACTTCCTCTGCTTTCGTGCGTAAAGTCGGATGACCTTCGCGGATAATATCATCCATTAAAATCATATAGTAATCTTCCTTTCATCTTTGTAGTGCTCTATTTATAAGTATACATCACGTCTAAAAACAATCACATGAAAAAAGACCTTATTTGAATATACTTAAAAAATTTTTCGAATGCTATTAGATTTTCTAGAATGGGGTATTCTACTATTGGAAAACCTGTTGGAAAACTTAAGAATTACAAGGCGTAAAAATGGTGTTCTAATACAGATTTTCGATATTGGTAATACAGTATAGGACAGAGATGATTAATTGTTATTTTAGAAAAAATCTTTGTTTATAGCCGTAATATATGATTGACCGACAGTATTTTATTCAGTATACTGAGTGTCAAGAATAAGTTGTACTAGTCAAAAAGGTGATTTATTTTAATACAGCTGAAAGGGAGATGTGACAAATGAGCAAGAAAAACAATAATATTTTTGATGCTAAACAAACGCTAACTGAAATCGAAGATAAGTTTGAAATGTTTCAAATTTTGAATGAAGAAGGCGAAATTATAAATAATGAGGCAGATCCTAAATTATCGGATGAAGAATTAGTTGAACTAATGACACGTATGGTTTATACACGTATTTTAGACCAACGTTCAATCTCACTGAACCGTCAAGGCCGTTTAGGTTTCTATGCACCAACGGCAGGTCAGGAAGCTTCTCAGCTTGCTTCACACTTTGCATTAGAACAAGAGGATTGGATTTTACCAGGGTATCGTGATGTTCCACAAATCGTGTGGCATGGCCTACCTTTAGATAAAGCGTTTTTATTCTCTCGTGGACATTTTATGGGGAACCAAGTACCTGAGGGTGTAAATGTTCTAGCACCACAAATTATTATCGGTGCTCAATTTATCCAAGCAGCAGGTGTTGCACTAGGTATTCAAAAGCGTGGGAAAAAAGCTGTTGCAGTAACATATACAGGTGATGGTGGTTCATCACAAGGGGACTTCTATGAAGGTATTAACTTTGCTGGTGCATTTAAATCTCCAGCGATCTTCATTGTACAAAATAACCAATATGCAATTTCTACACCGCGTGAACTACAAACTGCTGCAAAAACAATCGCTCAAAAAGGTGTGGCAGCAGGTTTACCAAGTATTTTAGTAGATGGAATGGATGCGCTTGCAGTTTACGTAGCAACTCGTGATGCACGTGAGCGAGCTGTTAATGGTGAAGGTCCAACGTTAATTGAAACAATGTGTTACCGTTATGGCCCACATACAATGGCTGGGGATGACCCAACGCGTTACCGTACTTCTGATACAGATACTGAATGGGCTCAAAAAGACCCACTTGTTCGCTTCCGTAAATACCTAGAAGCAAAAGGCTTATGGGATGAGAAGAAAGAAGAAGCAGTCATTGAGCGTGCTAAAGAAGAAATTAAAGAAGCCATCAAAAAAGCTGATGCTGCTCCAAAACAAAAAGTAACAGAGCTGATGGAAAACATGTATAAAGGCGAAATGCCATCTAATTTAAAAGAACAGTATGAAATCTATAAAGAGAAGGAGTCGAAATAACCTATGGCACAAATGACGATGATTCAAGCAATTACAGATGCACTTCGCACAGAATTAAAGAATGATGAAAACGTTCTTGTATTCGGGGAAGATGTAGGTGTCAACGGTGGGGTATTCCGCGCGACAGAAGGCCTACAAAAAGAATTCGGAGTTGACCGCGTTTTTGATACGCCGTTAGCAGAATCAGGTATTGGTGGCTTAGCAATCGGTCTTTCTCTACAAGGATTCCGTCCAGTTCCTGAAATTCAATTCTTCGGCTTCGTTTATGAAGTAATGGATTCAATCAGTGGTCAATTAGCACGTATGAGCTACCGTAGTGGCGGCGTATACAACGCACCAGTAACAATTCGCTCACCATTCGGTGGTGGTGTGCATACTCCTGAGATGCACTCAGATAGCTTAGAAAGCTTAATGACTGCACAACCAGGTTTAACGGTAGTTGTACCATCAACACCTTACGATGCAAAAGGTTTACTAATTTCATCTATTCGCAACGACAACCCAGTTATTTTCTTAGAACATTTAAAACTTTACCGTTCATTCCGTGAAGAAGTACCAGAAGAAGCATACGAAATTCCACTAGGAAAAGCGGATGTAAAACGTGAAGGTAAAGATTTAACAATTGTTGCTTACGGTTTAATGGTTCATGAAAGCTTAAAGGCTGCGGAAGAACTTGAAAAAGAAGGCCACTCTGTTGAAGTAATTGATTTACGTACAATTCAACCAATTGATATCGAAACAATTATTGCGTCTGTAGAAAAAACAGGTCGTGCAATCGTTGTACAAGAAGCACAAAAACAAGCAGGTATCGCGGCAAATGTAGTAGCAGAAATTACTGAACGCGCAATTTTAAGCTTAGAAGCGCCTGTTCTTCGTGTGGCTGCACCAGATACTGTGTACCCATTCCCACAAGCTGAAGGTGTTTGGTTACCAAACTACAAAGATGTAATGGAAACAGCAAAAAAAGTTTTAACATTCTAATGAAGCTTCTAAACTTGAACATCGGTAAATAGAAAGGATGGGTACACATGGCATTTGAATTCAGATTACCGGATATTGGCGAGGGAATTCACGAAGGCGAAATCGTGAAATGGTTCGTCAAGGCTGGAGATACAGTAAAAGAAGACGATATTCTTTGTGAAGTACAAAATGATAAAGCAGTAGTAGAAATTCCTTCACCAGTTGAAGGAACAGTAGAGGAAGTTTTAGTAGGAGAAGGAACAGTTGCCGTCGTAGGCGATGTTTTAATCCGATTGGATGCACCTGGCTATGAAGACTTAAAGCTAAAAGGTGATAGTCACGCTGAAGAGAAAACTGAAGCACAAGTTCAAGCAACAGCTGAATCTGGTCAGAACGTAGAAAAAGCTCCTGCAAAAGAGGAGAAAGCACCAGAGCAAGCACCTGAAAAAGCTGAAACAGTTGTTGATGAAACAAAACGTGTGATTGCGATGCCTTCTGTCCGCAAATTTGCACGCGATAACGACGTAAACATCCGTGAAGTAAAAGGTTCAGGCAAAAATGGTCGTATTTTGAAAGAAGATATTACAAACTTCTTAAATGGTGGAGGTACTGTTGACACTGAATCAGCAACTGGAGTGACAGTTGAAGAAGCGGTTCAACAAGAAACTACTACTTCAGCAGCACCAGTTGTTCTTGAAGGGGAATTCCCAGAAACTCGTGAGAAAATGTCTGGTATTCGAAAAGCGATTGCAAAAGCAATGGTACACTCGAAACAAACGGCTCCACATGTTACACTAATGGATGAAGTCGATGTAACAGCTCTTGTAGCGCATCGTAAAAAATTCAAAGATATCGCAGCTGAAAAAGGTGTTAAATTAACATACTTACCTTATGTAGTAAAAGCACTTATCTCAACATTACGCGAATTCCCAGAATTTAATCGCTCATTAGATGATGCAACACAAGAAATTATCCAAAAGCATTACTACAATATTGGTATTGCAGCGGATACTGAAAAAGGTTTACTTGTCCCAGTTATCAAGCATGCAGATCGCAAGTCTGTATTTGCAGTGTCAAATGAAATCAATGAGTTAGCGACTAAAGCCCGTGAAAGTAAACTTGCGCCACATGAAATGAAAGGTGCATCTATGTCTATTACGAATATTGGTTCTGCAGGAGGTCAATGGTTTACACCAGTAATTAACCATCCTGAAGTAGCAATTCTAGGTATTGGTCGAATTTCAGAAAAACCTGTAATAAAAAATGGTGAAATTGTAGCCGCACCTGTGTTAGCATTATCATTGAGCTTTGATCATCGTATGATCGATGGAGCCACTGCGCAAAATGCTTTAAATCACTTGAAGCGTTTGTTAAGTGAGCCAGAATTATTATTAATGGAGGCGTAACAAAAATGGTAGTAGGAGATTTCCCAATCGAAACAGATACTCTTGTCATTGGTTCAGGTCCTGGAGGATATGTAGCAGCAATTCGTGCAGCTCAAACTGGCCAAAAAGTAACAATCGTTGAAAAAAATGTACTTGGTGGTGTGTGCTTAAACGTAGGTTGTATTCCATCAAAAGCATTAATTTCAGTAGGTCACCGTTTTGAGCAAGCTAAACATTCAGATGACATGGGAATCATCGCTTCTGATGTGAAATTAGACTTCTCAAAAGCACAAGCATTTAAAGACAGCGTTGTTAAAAAATTAACTGGCGGTGTTGAAGGCTTACTTAAAGGGAACAAAGTTGAAATTGTACAAGGTGAAGCTTATTTCGTTGACGCTCATTCAGTGCGTATCATCAATGGTGAATCTGCTCAAACTTACACATTTAACAATGTCATTATTGCAACAGGTTCTCGTCCAGTTGAAATTCCTACATTCAAATTCTCTGAGCGCGTACTAAATTCTACTGGTGCACTTTCTTTACAAGAAGTACCTGGTAAATTAGTAGTAATTGGTGGAGGTTACATTGGTACAGAGTTAGGATCTGCTTATGCAAACCTTGGCTCACAAGTAACAATTATTGAAGGCGGAAAAGATATTTTAGCTGGCTTCGAAAAACAAATGACTCAAATCGTGAAAAAAGGCCTTAAAAAGAAAGGCGTTGAAATGGAAGTAAACGCATCTGCAAAAGGCGTTGAAGAAACAGAAAACGGCGTAGTTGTAACTTATGAAGTTGGCGGAGAAGAGAAAAAAGTTGAAGCTGATTATGTATTAGTTACTGTAGGTCGTCGTCCAAATACTGATGAAATGGGCCTTGCTGAAATCGGTGTTGAATTCGGTGAACGCGGTCTAATCAATGTTGATAAACAATGTCGTACAAATATTTCAAATATCTATGCAATTGGTGATATCGTTGCTGGTCCTCAGCTTGCACATAAAGCTTCTTACGAAGGTAAAGTTGCTGCTGAAGCAATTGCTGGTGAAAAATCAGTTGTTGATTATCTTGCTGTACCTGCTGTATGTTTCACAGATCCAGAAATGGCGACAGTTGGTTACAACGAAGAACAAGCAAAAGCAGAAGGTATCGAGTACACTGCAGCGAAATTCCCATTCGCAGCAAATGGTCGTGCTCTTGCACTAAACCAATCAGAAGGTTTCGTGAAGCTTGTTGCTCGTAAAGAAGATGGCTTATTAATCGGTGCTCAAATCGTAGGTGCTGGTGCATCTGATATGATCGCTGAAATGGGCTTAGCAATTGAAGGCGGAATGACTGCTGAAGACATCGCATTAACAATTCATGCTCACCCAACATTAGGGGAAATTACAATGGAAGCTGCTGAAGTATTACTTGGCAACCCAATTCACATTGTAGCAAAAAAATAATGTAAAACCGTTTAAACGGCTATAAAGCGAATTGCTTTGTAGCCGTTTTTTGTATATTATCTATAATTTTGTTAAAGTAAATATATTGTTAAGAATATTCGAAAATATTTGGGGTGATTATAATGGAACTAGGCTTAAAGGGGAAAGTAGCAATTATAACAGGATCGAGTAAAGGTATTGGCTATTATACGGCCATGCAACTTGTTAAAGAGGGTGCTCAGGTTGTACTTTGTGCACGTGGAGAAAAACAGCTACAGGTGGCCGCTGGGTGTATTAAAAATGAAACAGGTGTAGATGTTTTAATTGTTCCAACAGATATTACTAAGGAAAAAGATTGTAAGAATCTAATTGAGCGTACGGTCGAACATTTTGGACACGTTGATATTCTCATTAATAATGCTGGGACAGCTTCAGCAAATCCTTTTGAATCGGTGAGTAGTGAGCTGTGGCAAGCAGATTTAGATTTAAAGGTATTTGGCGCTATACATTGCTCAAAATATGCAGCACCATATATGCGTAAGGCTGGTGGGGGTGCAATCGTGAATGTGACTGCGGTGATGGCTAAGACGCCTCCTGCTAGCTCGCTTCCTACGACTGTCAGCCGTGCTGCGGGACTTGCTTTGACTAAAGCGATGAGCAAGGATTTAGGAAAGGATAATATCCGCGTCAATTCCGTATGTATTGGGCTTATTCGAAGTGATCAAATCGAAAAGAAATGGAAAAAGGAAGATCCAAGTTTATCGTGGGAAGACTATTCTCGTAAAGTAGGGCAAGCTATTCCACTTGGTCGTGTAGGTGATACGCAAGAAGCGGCCAACGTTATTACATTTTTAGTATCTGATGCAGCAAGTTATGTTACGGGGACTTCATTGAATATTGATGGTGGCTCTGGTCACGCATTATAGAGAAAAATCCACTATACTTCCATTGATAGAATGTGTAGTGGATTTTATGATTATCCTTCTTCATTAATCAGAACATTTTTACCACGCATTTTCATGAACAGTGGTATAAGTAACCACGAAATAGCAGCTACTAAAAATAGTAATGACAATGGCTTTGCTACAAATATAGAAAAGTCACCATTAGATATAGTTAATGCACGACGCATATTATTTTCAATCATTGGCCCTAGTACAAGTGCAAGTACTAAAGGTGCCACTGGATAGTCATTTTTGGCAAATAGATAGCCGAGCACACCACAAGCTAATAATAAAAATAAATCAAAAGTGGCGAATTGTACGGCATACACACCAAAAATTGAAATTGCAACAATAATGGGCAATAAATATTTTTTCGGTGTTTCTATGATTTTTGCAAAGATACGAACGAGAGGCATGTTTAATGCTAATAACATTAAGTTTCCTATAAACATACTGGCAATTAATCCCCAAGCGACTTGAGGATGCTCTTCAAATAATAATGGACCTGGCTGAATATTATACATAATAAGTGCACCCATTAAAATAGCAGTTGTACCTGAACCGGGGATACCTAATGTTAGCAATGGAATCATTGCGCCTCCTGATGCAGCATTGTTCGCTGATTCAGGTCCAGCAACACCGGCAATATGGCCTTTTCCAAACTTCTCAGGTGTCTTACTGAATTTCTTTTCGGTAATATAAGAAAAGAATGAGGCAAGTGTTGCGCCTGCACCAGGTAAAACGCCAATGAAAAATCCTAGTAGTGAACCGCGAGCAATAGGAATAGCGCTTTCCTTTAAATCCTGCTTTGTTGGTAATACACGATTAATTTTTGCTAATTGACCATCTTCTTCATCTCTTTCAAGAATCGTTTTAAATACTTCCCCTAACGCGAATAAACCAACAGCAATTGTTAAAAATTCAATACCCGAGAACAGCATGGGCTGACCAAATGTAAAGCGTTCGATACCAGATACGGCATCAATACCAACTGTCCCGAGCATCAGTCCTAAGGCGGTCATAATTAAAGCTTTTGTAATAGAGCGGCCTGCAAGTCCACTTACTGCAGCAAGCCCTAGTAGCATTAATGAAAAGTATTCTGCTGGTCCAAATTTAAGTGCTAATTTTGATAATGGATTCGCTAATAGTATTAGACCAAGTAATGCTATAACACCAGCACAAAATGAACCAATGGCTGCAATGGAAAGAGCACTTCCGGCACGTCCTTGCTTAGCCATTTGGTAGCCATCCAATGTTGTAACAACTGATGAGGATTCACCAGGTGTATTTAATAGAATCGAAGTTGTTGAACCACCATACATGGCTCCATAGTAAACCCCTGCAAGTAAGATAATTGAGCTCGTAGCGGCGGCCTCCGTAGGTAATCCCGCTGTAATGGTTGCCGTTACTGGGATTAATAAAGCAACGCCGCTCATTGGACCTATGCCAGGAAGGACACCAACCGCTGTTCCAATTATGACACCGACAAGAGCGAATAAAAGATTTTGCCATTGAAAAGCAATCGCAAATCCATCAGCTAAAAATTGCAATGTCGACATATGTTCACTCCTTTACATTAAAAAGTTGGGAAGCTAGGCAATGAACCGCCTAGTAAACTTGTAAATAAATAATAGACACCAATTGAAAATCCAGCTGCAATAATGATTGAATAAATAAGCTTTGCTCGTTCCATCGTTTGGAAGCTAATACATAAAAATAAAAACGTTGTGATCACATAGCCTATTTTTTCTAGGAAGAATACATAGGCAATCGCACTACCAAAAATGATTAAAAATTTCTTGAGCTCAGTAGAGGAGGTTTTAGAAGGTGCAGTGGGTCCTCCTATGATTCGCTCCCTTACAGCATTTTTCCATGATTCATAAAATAGTTGAAGACTTAATAAACCTAAAATAATACCTAAACCTAGTGGAAATATTTTAGGACCGACTGTAGATCCATAAGCACTATCAGAAATTTGCGTTGCTTGAAATATAAATAAAATGCTAACAGCTAATAGGATAATGCTAAATGTTTTATCAAATGTGTAATTCAATCGTTTACACCTCCGTTGATAATAAATGTAGGTTGCACAAGTAGATCTTATTGGATGGAAATACTTGTGCTCTTTTGCAACACAGTCTATTCTTTACTTTTGCATACCAAGAGCTGTCAGTAGTTCTACGATGATTTTATTTTGATTGTCTAGATATGTGGTAAATTCCTCTGCATTTCGGTATTCTGCTTGCCAGCCATTACGTGTCACCTCAGCTTGCCATTCTTCTGATTCAGACATTGCTTGTAATTTTTCGGACCAGTAGGTAACCGCATCTTCACTCATATTTTTTGGACCAAAAATACCACGCCATATAGTAAATTCTTCATCAATACCAGCCTCTTTAAATGTAGGAACTTCTGCTAGCTCACCTTCTAATCGCTCAGAGGAACTTACGGCTAATACGCGTACATCTCCTGATTTAACATAAGTAGCGATTGTGGAAGCATCTGTTGCTATGACATCAGCGTTGCCGCCTAGTAATGCGGTTACAGCTTCACCACCACCATCGTAAGAAACGTATTTAATTGTTTTTAAGTCTATACCGGCTTTATAGGCGGGGATAATCCCCACTAGATGATCCATAGAGCCTGGTGCAGAGCCACCTGCTAACGTAACATCTTTTGGCGAATCTTTTAGGGCATTTAATACATCTTCAAGCGTTTGGAATGGCGAATCCTCTTTAACAACAATTGCACCATAGTCACGCGTTAATTGTGCTAAAGGCGTAGTGTCCTTGTAGCCAAATTTACTATTTCCTTCAGCTTTTTCATGATTAATAAGAATTGGCGGTGATTTAACCATTAACATATAATCATTGCTTGCTTCCTTTGTAGCAAATGTTGCCATAAAGGCAGCGCCACCACCACCAGGCTTGTTTTCGACTTGAATCGATTTATTAATTAAACCTGTATCATTCATTGTTTTTGCTACTGCACGAGCTGTTAAATCCCAACCACCGCCCGCACCTGATGGAGCAACAATGGTAATATTACTTTTCGGATAATTACTTGCTTGCTTTCCATCAGCTGTTTCTCCATTTGATGAAGAACAACCAACTAAACTAGTAAATAGTAAGCCAGCTATCATAACTTTTGAAATCTTTCTCCACATAAAAATCCTCCTTAAAAATAAAATGATAGCGCTATCAATCGAGCGCTATCATAACTATAACTTATATCAGAATTGTTAAAATATTGTGGTGATATTGTGGATTAACGTCATTTTGTGCATAAAGTTTATGAGAAAATAAAGTATCGTCGTTCAGGACGACCAACTGTGCCATAAGTTAGCTCAATATAGGCCTGCTTTTGTGTGACTAAAAATTCTAAATAACGGCGAGCAGTGGAACGACTTACACCAATATTTTTCCCTAACAGTTCAGCTGTACTACCACCTTTCATTGTACTTAAATAGTTGATGACATGATTCATCGTTGTTAAATCAATGCCTTTTGGTAATAGTAGCTGTGTATCTTCAGAGATGGATGAAGTCGCTTTTGGCCAAAGGTATTGAAGCTTTTCTTGTGTAAATTTCTCATTATTTTGGAGTAGTAGATGTTTGTAACGGAATTTTTCTATACTTTCTTTTAATTGATCAAATGTAAATGGCTTTAAAATATAGTCTGTAACATTTTTACGATACGCTTTTTGTACAATGTGAGCCTCTGTGGCAGCAGTAATCAAAATAATGCTACTAGTTGGACTAATTGTATTGATTTTATCGATTAAATCCACACCTAATATATCTGGTAAAAATACATCGAGTAATATTAGCTGTGGTGAAAATGATTGTAGCCAATCTAAAGCTTCTTCTCCAGTGTTTGCACACGCAATTACTGTAAATCCTTCAATTTTATCTAAAAAACGACGATGTACATCTGCTACACGTACATCGTCTTCAATTACTAGTACTTCGATATTAGTCATTGTTAATAATCCCCCTTTTACTAATAGATACGATAAATAGGGCACCTCCTAAATCGCCTTCCCCAAGAGCGAGTGTGCCATTTAAATCTTGGATGCTGGAAATTACTTTCCTTAACCCATAGCCTCGATGCTTCCTATCTTTTGTTGAAATATTTTCTGAAAACAATACATCTAGTTTTTCTTGTGCTATGCCATTGCCAGAATCCTCGACCTCAAAAATGATTTCTTCTCCATTATCAAATATAAAAAGCCTTACTATAGGCCGTTGCTCTTTATTTTTTTCGACCTCTTCAAAAGCATTGGTTAGTAAATTACCCATAATCGAAATAATAAGGCCTTTTTCTATATTTTCAGGAAAGATATCTAAATAACTATCCTCATCAAATATCAGCTGAATCTTTAATTCACGCGCACGATTAAAAAATCCGATAATTAAACCATTTAAGAATGGGTCTTTAACACGATTTGTAATAAATTGTGTTAAAGAGGAATGTCCTTGTACCTCTTTATGAATAATTGTTAAAGCCTCATCGGATGCATTTAATTGAATAAGGCCAGAAACGGTATAAAGGATATTATTAAACTCATGTGTTTGTGCACGTAAAGCTTCTGTATATTGTTTTACTTGTGATAATTCAATCGCCATTTGCTCAATTTCTGATTGTAGCCGGAAACTTGCTACAGCACCGACAATTTTACCTTTCACCTTCATAGGAACGCGGTTGACAATAATTTCATCACCGTTGACAATCATCAATTTATCAAGCTGTTTTTCACCATTCATCAATACATTCAGTAAATGTGTATTTGGAATATGTTGCTTAATATTATCGCCAATAATAGAAGCAGCATCGGGTAAATTTAAGATATTGGCGGCGGCGTTATTTAACGTTGTAATTTCACCTTTATCATTGACCGTAATAATAGCTTCCCGCACGGATTCTATTAAAGTATTTTTTTCTGTTAATAGATTGGCAATTTCATTTGGCTCCAAATTAAAAATTTGCTTTTTAATATTCCGGGATAAAATAATGGAGCCGATAATACCAATGGTGAGTGCAATAATGATCGTATAAAAAATATTATCCAAGTATAAAAAATATAAGTTATCTAATTCACTCGTTAAATAGCCAATGGACACAACTCCTAAAATGGCTCCATTCGTATCAACGATAGGCGCCTTTCCACGAATAGATTGTCCCATTGAACCATCGGCAATTGAAATATAAGATTCACCGTTGATCAATGCTTTGTCGTTATCATCACCAACCATCGATTTGCCAATACGATCGGCGAGAGGGTGGGTGTAGCGAATGCCATTTTTATCACCGATTACAACATACGTGGCTTTTGCAGCGTCCATAATATCATCGCTAATTGTTTGCAGACTTTTTGATGGGTTGTCAGTGTGAAAGGCTTCTATAACGTCGCCCCTACTAGCGGTTGTTTCCGCCAAGTATAGTGCTCGATTACCAATTTGTGTTTGCAGTGCATCAGAAATCGTTACGTAAAAAAGTAAACCAGCTAAAGTGACGATAAGAAAAATTAAAAAGCTACTGTAATAAGCAAAGCGAGTTTGGAGTTTTAATGTTTTAAGGATAATAGAAGATCCCACCTTATTGTGTATTATGGAAATTATAGTATTGTTTGAGAAATGAGTATCTTTTGTAATTTTCGATTATATATAAAATTTCTGAAATTTGCTAGCTAGTGATGAAAATTTAAAGGCGATAGGTGGTGGATATTCATAATAGGGAAAGAACGCTATTTGAATAGTCCGAGTGACAAATTACCCTAAATATCGATGAAAACACTATATATGTATACATGTGATTTTTGGGAATATGGAACTTAGCTCTTTCTGATGCTGATTATTATTTTTCTAAAATTACAATAGACAGAAAATTCCTACAGATGTAGAATGAACGATATAGGGGGTGAAAAGTAGCGAAATGTTGAACGGAAATTTTGCTGCGCTGTTGTTGAGAGTTGTTCGGATTATTGTTCAAATCGGCATACTGACCATTTTTTATTATATGGGAGTAGGAATTGTTACTTATTTACACATACCGCTTCCAGGAAGTGTCATTGGATTACTGTTATTAGTACTTTCACTCATTTTTAAAATCATAAAGGTTGAATATATTCAAGATGGTGCAAGTTTTTTAATTGGCGTTTTAACGCTGTTTTTCATACCAGCAACAGTGGGCGTTATTGATTACCCAGAACTCATGTCAATCACTGGCTTGCTTATCATTCTAGCCGTTATTGCTAGTACATTAATCTCTATTTATGTCACAGGATTACTGACGCAACTAATTGAGAAGAAAGAATTAAAGAAAAAGGAAGGAACGGAGTCTATTCTTGAAGAAGGAAAGGGTGAGTTAACGGTTGATTGAAGCAATTGTTGTCCTGAGCACCATCATTATGTTCATATTATTTACGAAGCTTTATCAGCGATTTCCGCATCCTATTATGATTCCTTTAGTCACGACTACAGTTGTTAGTGCAGTGATTTTACTAATATTTAATATTCCATATTCTACATATATGGTGGGTGGAGAATGGCTTCAGAAAATGCTTGGGCCAGCTGTAGTCGCACTTGCCTATCCTCTTTATAATCAACGAGCTATTATTATCAAATATAAATATTCTATTTTATCAGGGCTCTTCATCGGCATGGTGACAGGATTAGTGACTATTTTCGTGCTGTTAAAATGGATTGGTGTAAAATCTAGTTGGATGCTGACAGCCTTGCCTAAATCTTTAACGACGCCTGTTGGAATGCAGGTCAGCGAAACAATAGGGGGTATTCCGCCACTAACAGCTGTTTTTGTCATGATAGCAGGGTTTGTAGGAGCTATTATTGGTCCTTTAGTTATTAAATATGGCAAAATCGACTCGGCCGTTAGTAGAGGGGTGGCAGTGGGCAGTGCCTCGCATGGTGTAGGACTTGTGAAATTAAGGGAATATGGAGAACAGGAATTATCAGTTGGTTCATTATCAATGGGCTTAACGGCTATTATTGGGGCATTTTTCTGTCCATTATTTGTGTATTTATTTTTATAAAAATTTTCACTTTAGGAGTTGTCTCAACTGTTTAGAGACAACTCATTTATTTTTTCTCAATAATGAATTGAATGGTATGGGCTAGTCCAGTGTGTAACGCTCCTTCATGGCGTATTTGCTCACCTGTAAAGAAATGGATAATTTTGTGTGGCTCACACCATTGCAGGATATCTTTTGGGTCATATAAAAAATCAAGCTGCTGTGGACCACCAGACGCATAGGCGAGCTGATAAATAGAATATAATTCCATCATAATCCGTCCGCCTTGCTTCACTGAATCGATAATCTTTTGGATGACTGCCTGCTGTTGTTGCAATGGAAAATGACCAAAAACCATAATAGCCGCATCATATTTCTCCACAGGAAGCTCATCCAGTAGTAAATCGGTTAGCCTAGTTTGAACTGACACATGCTGTTTCTGAGCTAATTCTTCTGTTTTCGCAAGACCACTTTGTGCATAATCATAGGCAGTGACAGTATGGCCCTTAGAGGCTAAAAAAACAGCATTGCGCCCTTCACCTTCAGCATAGGCTGCGATATTAGGGGATTCTTTCAAAAAAGATACATAATCTTTAATAAAGGCATTTGGTTGTTCGCCATAAACGTATTCAGATTCTAGAAAACGTTGATTCCATGTATTCATGAATCATTCCTCCTTTTCTCTATTGTAGATAATGTGCATTTGTTATTCTAACTTTTAGCTTATAAAATCAACTAATAAATGCTCGTTGCATATTTAATTGCGATCTATTTTGTAATAAATAATACGGATGATTTTGAAAATCGTTTAAAGAAATTAAGGGAACAGCATCACTATACTCAGGATGAAGTGGTAGAGTATTTATAATATTTCAAGGCAGGCTGTGTCTAAATGGCAGTTAGGAAAAGGTTATCCTGATATAGATAATTTTATTAAATGTGAAAGAGAAATTTTCTAAAGTAGCTACGGCTTTCGTTAAAACAGTTGGAGATTTTTTATGGCATTATTGGTAGTAGCTTTTCCGATTATATTGATACTAACCTCTGCTTTTTATAAATAATGAAAAAGCTAGCTCTTCAAGAAGAGCTAGCTTTTAAGATTAAATAATAGGTTTTCTTTCTTTAATAACACGAATCGTTTTTAATGTTGAATCCTCTGGTCCCTGAACGGGTAAACCCGCCTCAATATTCATTTGAATATAATGAATATTTTCTTGAGTAATTATTTCCCCGGGAATAAAAATTGGAATTCCAGGAGGATATACCATAATAAATTCTGCACAAATACAGTTATCTGCTTCAGCAAGTGGAACTACCTCAGTATCAGCATAAAATGCATCACGAGGTGACATAGCTAGCGCTGGAATATCTGGGACATTCACGACAGCTTCTGTGATAGCCGCTTCTGAATCAAATGCTTTTGACATACGAGATAATGCATTGACTAAAAGATTAATTTCTTTTTTCGTATCTCCTAATGTCACTAAACATAAAATATTGTAAAGGTCAGACAATTCTACTTCGATATTGGCGTTATAACGTAACCATTCCTCAGCTCTATGCCCAGAAATACCCAAATCCTTGACGCTAATAAGAAGTTTCAAAGGGTCCATATCATAAGTAGCGGATGAATGTAGTTTTTCCTTGCCTGCACATTTTAAATGTGGGATTTGGTTGATTCGTTTACGAGCATCCTTTGCTAAACGTAATGCATCGTCAATCAAATCATATCCGTGAATCGCTAATTGACGTCGAGCTGTGTCAAGGGAAGCGAGCAATGGATAAGATGTTGATGTCGTTGTTAGCATAGAAAAAACAGCTTGTACGCGTTTTGCTGAAACAAGTCCTTCTCGAACATTTAAAATGGACGTTTGTGTCATAGAACCACCAAGCTTATGAACACTTGTAGCAGCCATGTCGGCACCTGCCTCCATTGCTGAATAGGGAAGGTCATCATGGAATTTAATGTGTACACCATGTGCTTCATCTACTACTACTGGAATATCACGGCTATGAGTGATTTCGACAATGCGTTTTAAATCTGCTGTGAAGCCATAATAAGTTGGATTAATAACTAGCACAGCTTTTGTATCAGGATAAGCATTTAATGCTTTTTCGACAGCCTCAGGGGATATGCCATGAGAAATCCCGTATTCACTATCGACTTCAGGATGAATAAAAATTGGAATTGCACCAGCGAAAACTATCGCCGACATAATAGATTTATGGACATTCCGCGGCACTAGAATCTTATCACCTGGACCAACGACGGTCAGAATCATCGTCATGATGGCGCCACTAGTACCTTGAACGGAAAAGAATGTATGATCAGCACCAAAAGCTTCTGCTGCAAGATTTTGCGCTTCTTTAATAGCACCCTTTGGTGAATGTAAATCGTCTAGTGGAGCAATATTAATTAAATCAATTGATAAAACGTTGTCGCCGACGAATTCTCGGAAAGCAGGGTCCATCCCTTGCCCTTTCTTATGGCCTGGAATATGGAACTGAATAGGATGTCTGTTCCGATGTTTAAGTAATACGTCGAACAATGGAGTCTCTAGTTGTGACAACGCAGGTACCACCTCACTTTAAATTATCTAAGAAAACAAATGAATTATAGCACCTAACGACACGAAAAAATAGACTTTTCATAAAAAATAAAAGGATTTTTTAAGGATATCGAGAAATTAATACCGAATGAAGGGGGAGGTATTATGATTTGGAATACACGGGTGACAGAGCTTTTACAAGTGAAATACCCAATTATTCAAGGCGGTTTAGCGTATTTAGCCTATGCTGATTTAGCGGCGGCTGTGTCGAATGCTGGAGGGTTAGGTCAAATCACAGCTATGAGTTTACGAAACCCTGACTTATTGCGAGCGGAGATTCATAAAGTACGAACATTAACAGATAAGCCTTTTGGCGTAAACTTTGCTATTGGTATGCATGGTACAGGCTATGAGGAAATGGTTGGCGTTGCAGTGGAAGAAGAAGTACCTGTTGTAACGATGACTGGTGGTAATCCTGCACCCATTTTTGATTTATTAGCAGAAACAGATATTAAAAAATTGGTACTTGTAGCTGCACGTAGACAAGCGCAAAAAGCTGAACAGCTTGGAGCAGATGCTGTAATGGTTGTTGGACAAGAGGGTGGCGGACATCTTGGTAGGGATGATGTAGGTACGATGGTGCTCGTCCCACAGGTTGTTGATAGTGTGAAAATCCCAGTGATTGCTTCAGGTGGAATTGGCGATGGCCGAGGCTGGATGGCTGCCCATGCACTGGGAGCTGAAGGAATTGAAATGGGTACTCGTTTTATTGCAACAAAGGAATGTGTTGATGCTTCCGCAGCTTATAAAGAGGCACTATTAGCAAGCACAGAGGCTGATACGACGATCATAAAACGTACTATCGGTGCACCAGCTCGTGCTTTACGTAATGAGTTTACGGCAAAAATTTTAGAAATTGAAGAAAAAGAGCCAACCTACGAAGCGTTAAAGGAATATATAAGTGGTACAGTGAATAAGCGCTTTATTTATGATGGTGAACAAGAACAAGGCTTTGGTTGGGCTGGACAAGTGACAGGGATGATTCATGATATTCCTACTGTTGAGGAATTAATCAATCGAATGGTTGCAGAAGCGGAAAGTATCCGGTTAAAATGGGGGCAATAATGTAAAGGTGGTTTTGTCGAATGGAATATTCTTATCCGTTTTCAACAGATTGGTCTACAGAGGAGATTGTGGACGTTGTTCAATTTTTTGAAGGGATTGAACAAGCTCATGAAAAGGGCATCAAGCGTGAGGTCATGATGGCTAAATATCGTCGCTTTAAGGAAATTGTTCCTTCACAAGCGGAGGAAAAAACAATATTTCGTGAATTTGAAGAGGCGAGTGGCTATATAAGCTATCCGGTTGTTAAGCAAACAAAAGAAGCCGCAGATGGTACAATGATAAAAATAGTCCCTAAAAAAAATCGATAAAAAAGTGGATGTGAGAACAACTCACATCCGCTTTTTATATTTTTGTGTTAAAAAACGACATTTTGCATACACTACTTCAACAAATAACATGAGATTAAAGCTTATTTTAAATCCTTACCAACAATGACGTTGTAAAAAGGTAGTAAGCTGTTGAATGTTTGCTCCGTTAACTGGTGGAATTCACTGGCTGATAATTTTATTGCTTGCTCTTTTGGAATATGACGACCAATTAAAAACTCACCTTTTTTTACATCTCGCAGACGTAAAAGTAGTGCCTCAAGCTTGTCTTCTTTCGCTTCTTCAAGTGAAATGGCCTCTGGGGACATATGGTCACCTGACACAGTAAAGTCACCAGGTAGCTGCTCAAATAAGGATTGATGAGCGAGTAAACGTTCAGCCATCACATTTTTTTGAGGAGCTTCATAAATAATAGCTAAGACGATGAATAAATGTGAGTGCCATAGACCAATCTGAAAGTGAGGCAATGATTTATAACCTCTTTTATATGGGGCGAAGGCAACCCAACTATCTTTTGGAGGGTTGACAGTTCTTCTAGCGTGTTTGGCAACATGAGGGAAGAATTCTTCACCTAGCTGGCTTGAGAAATAGGCAGCAAAATCATCACCAAGCTGATGGAATTTTGGGCGTACATGATCGTTTAATGCATCCATTCTTTGTTCTAAACCATCTATTTTAAAAACATTAAAATCTTTGTTTGTCCACTTTGTTTTCGGCAATTTTATTTTGCTCCTTTCGTTTTATAAGGTTTATTTTACGCTGATTTTGGGAAAAAATCTTATAACAAGAACTTTATCGAATTTGAAAAGTTTTTGTAAAAAAATTTAAAAAAGGAAGTGTTTTTATGAAACCAATCGTAAAAATTATACGTAAAGTTGACATTGAAAAGCAATATGAACACATTTTACAATTAGAATTAGATTATGAATTAGCTTCGCTTTTTGCAGCGATGAATGAAAAAAATGATATTGAAATTGAAAAAAGTAAAAAACGTCTTGGAGAAATCCAGATGGAACTTGAAAGCTTCCACGCCTATGCGTAATCAAAATCTTATACCCATTTAAAAAATCACTTGCTGAATATTCCGACAGCAGGTGATTTTTATTGTAACAAAGGGTAAAATAGATACTATATCATAGCGTAAAGAATTTCAGTATTTTTTGAAGTTCATGTTGTATATCGCATTAAAGACAATGGACAAGGTAAAATTTATGAATAAAGTGTGAGGAAAGTAAAGGCTTTTTCTTATATTCGAAGGGTGGGTTTTAATTGGATTTACAACAAATGGATGAATTTGCGAAAAGTATAATCTTTGAAGCTGGAAGACGTATTCGAGAAGCTTTTTCGTATAATTTAGTGATCGAGACAAAATCAGGTGCCAATGACCTGGTAACAAATATTGACCGAGAGACCGAGTTATTTTTTATCGACCAAATTAAAGCTTTTAATCCTGCCCACAAAATTTTAGGCGAAGAAGGAATGGGGGAAAAGGTAGAGTCATTAGATGGTGTAGTTTGGATTATTGACCCTATAGACGGCACGATGAATTTTGTTAAACAGCATCGTCACTTTATGATTTCTATTGGTATTTTTATTAATGGGGTAGGTAAGTTAGGGTACATATTTGATGTCATGCGCGAGGATTTATTTTATGCGATTGAAGGCCAAGGCGCGTGGTATAACGATTCGCCACTGCGGAAACTTCAATCTGTTACGATGGAGGAATCAGTCATTGGTATCAATGCACATTGGGTAGCTCCTAATCGACATATTCATCACGAAAAGGTCATTGAGATGGTCCGCAAAGTTCGGGGCACACGTTCATATGGCTCAGCTTGCATGGAAATCGCATTTGTTGTTAGTGGGAAGTTGGATGCTTATGTTTCCATGCGTCTATCACCGTGGGATATAGCAGGTGGTACCATTATTGCTCAAGAGGTTGGGGCCATTGCCACAAACTTGCACGGAGAAGGCTTTGACTTCTTACATCAAGATACTTTTATTATCGCCAATCCTTCCATTCACAAAGAATTATTGGAAAAATATATTGTACCTTATGAATAAAAAGGAGCCGTCTATTTACTAGACAGCTCCTTTTTTTAACTACAGTAACCCTTGCATACGCAGTTTTCGCTTCATTTTAAAGGCTGTCATGAAAATGACACAAGTAGCCACAATACCTGCTATTGCACCAAATACACTACTAGCCGCCACTGAATAGCCAATTGAGCACATTGCTAAAACAGCTGCTAATGCATAAATAGCCATTACGAATTTTGCACGATTCATAGCCTAGCCTCCTATATAAAAAATTATAATTCATATATATTTTTTAGAATGATGTAAATTCTAATAAGGACATTTCTATCCTTCTTGTGCTATAATATCACAGTTAAACATTCGAAAAAAGAATATGGAGTGGAATAATGACAAACTTACGTCAAGATCTTCGCAATATCGCAATAATCGCCCACGTTGACCATGGTAAAACTACCCTAGTCGACCAATTACTAAAACAATCAGGTACATTCCGTTCAAACGAACGTGTTGAAGAACGTGCAATGGACTCTAATGATATTGAACGCGAACGTGGTATTACGATTTTAGCTAAAAATACAGCAGTAAACTATGAAGGAACTCGTATCAACATCCTTGATACGCCTGGACACGCTGACTTCGGTGGTGAGGTAGAACGTATTTTAAAAATGGTAGACGGCGTTTTACTAGTTGTCGATGCGTATGAAGGTTGTATGCCTCAAACACGTTTCGTATTGAAAAAAGCATTAGAACAACGTCTAACACCAATCGTAGTCGTAAATAAAGTAGACAAAGATTCAGCTCGTCCACTAGAAGTAGTAGATGAAGTACTTGAATTATTTATCGAGTTGGGTGCAGATGACGATCAATTAGACTTCCCTGTTGTTTATGCTTCAGGTGTAAATGGTACAGCTTCTTTAGACGCTGATCCATCTAAACAAGAAGAAAATATGAAATGTCTATTTGAAAAAGTTATTGAATCTATCCCAGCACCAGTTGATAACTCAGAAGACCCATTACAATTCCAAGTAGCTTTACTTGACTATAATGACTTCGTTGGACGTATCGGAATTGGTCGCGTATTCCGTGGAACAATTTCTGTAGGACAACAAGTTGCACTGATGAAGTTAGACGGTACAGTGAAAAACTTCCGTGTAACGAAAATCTTTGGTTTCTTCGGTTTAAAACGTGAGGAAGTAGAGACAGCAAAAGCTGGTGATTTAATCGCCGTTTCAGGTATGGAAGATATCAACGTAGGTGAAACAGTTTGTCCTGTTGAGCACCAAGAAGCACTTACACCATTACGTATCGATGAGCCAACTTTACAAATGACATTCTTAGTAAACAACTCTCCATTCGCTGGTCGTGAAGGGAAATGGGTTACTTCTCGTAAAGTAGAAGAGCGTTTACGTGCTCAATTACAAACGGACGTATCTTTACGTGTTGAAGATACTGATTCTCCAGATGCTTGGACAGTTTCAGGTCGTGGTGAGCTTCACCTATCAATCCTTATTGAAAATATGCGCCGTGAAGGTTTCGAATTACAAGTATCTAAACCTCAAGTAATCGTGCGTGAAATCGATGGCGTAAAATGTGAACCATTCGAACGCGTTCAAATCGATGTACCGGAAGAAAATGTTGGTTCAATTATTGAATCAATTGGTACACGTAAAGGTGAAATGCTTGATATGGTAAATAATGGAAGTGGTCAAGTTCGTTTAACGTTCTTAGTACCAGCTCGTGGTTTGATCGGTTATACGACTGAATTCATGTCGATGACAAAAGGTTTTGGTATTATTAACCATACGTTTGATTGCTACCAACCATTACTACCAGGTAAAATTGGTGGACGTCACCAAGGTGTACTAGTTTCTATGGAAACTGGTAAATCAACAACTTATGGTATGATGCAAATTGAAGATCGTGGTACACTGTTCTTAGAGCCAGGTACAGATATTTACGAAGGTATGATCGTTGGAGAAAATACTCGTGACGCTGATATCACTGTAAACATCACAAAAATGAAACAAAAAACAAACATTCGTTCAGCGAATAAAGACCAAACGAATGTTATTAAAAAACCACGTATTTTATCTTTAGAAGAAGCACTTGAATACCTAGGTGATGATGAGTATTTAGAAATCACACCAGAATCTATTCGTCTGCGTAAAAAAATTCTAGATAAAAATGAACGTGAGAAAGCAGCGAAAAAATTACGTAACGCAGAACAATAATTTTCGCTGACATGAAAGGAAGAGGAGTCTTGGATATTAAGTCCGCTTTATTGGGTGAACTAAATGTTATTCAAGTTGCTGCACAGACAAGTTCCGAGGAAACAACAAGAGTTTTTGGAAGAATGGCGGGTATAACGAGATTTTTATATGAAAATTTACCAAGCTATGAAATTGCAGGCTATGTTGTATTTCTTCTTGTATTTGCACTTTCTGCCATTGTCTATAAGCTAGGCTTTGCCAAGAAATTAAAACTATCTCAAAACATTATTATTTATGCGTTCCTCTTTGTAGGTTGTATCATGCTAACCTTCTTTGCTCTATTCTTGCCAATGATTGAAGGTTTGATTGTAGCCGCCTTAATTTTAATAGTTTATAAAACAAGATTATGGCGTGAAAAAAGAGAAGAGCAACAAGCTGCCAATCAATAAAAGGTAGTACGTATTTTATAATAAGAACTTTTATCGTTTATCAAACAGCCTTAGCGCAATAGTCGCTAAGGCTGTTTTCTTATATAACTAAAAAACTTTTTCAAAAATCCTATTTGGCATAGCTGATCCTACACAATTGTAAAATCAACATAAATTGGTTGGCACCGAATTCTTCTGATGTGAATAAGTTAATGTCGATAGGCTTATTTTCATCACATCAAGGAGGAAAGGGAATGCGTTGGCTTACAAAAGGTTTTCTATTAGGTGTCATTGCTTTGTTACTCCTTTCTTTGACGGCATGTAATAAAGCAGAGCTAGAAAAAGTCAAAGTTGGAGAAGTAACTCGTTCGATATTTTATGCGCCTCAATATGTAGCGCTTGAAAAAGGATTCTTCGAGGATGAAGGTCTTTCTGTAGAGCTACAAACGATAGCAGGTGGCGATAAAACCATGACGGCATTGCTGTCAGATGGTATTGATATTGCTTTAGTTGGTTCGGAAACTTCAATCTACGTCACATTACAAAGGGCGAATGATCCCATTCAGAATTTTGCTCAGTTAACTCAAACTGACGGTACTTTTTTAGTTGCAAGGGAAAAAACGGATAATTTTTCATGGGATCAATTGAAGGGTTCTACATTTTTAGGGCAGCGTAAAGGTGGGATGCCGCAAATGGCAGGTGAATTTGTGCTGAAGAAGCACGGCATTGACCCTGTTCATGATTTAACCCTTATTCAAAATATTGATTTTGCAAATATAGCCACTGCTTTTGCTTCAGGTACTGGTGATTATGTACAGTTATTTGAACCAACTGCTAGCGTATTTGAAAAAGAGGGGAAAGGCTATATTGTAGCATCTTTCGGTACAGAGTCTGGTAATTTGCCTTACACGTCCTATATGGCGAAAAGTAGTTATTTAAAGGATGATGAGAAGACAGTTCAAGCCTTTACAAATGCCTTACAACGGGCACAAGATTTTGTACAGAATGAAAGTGCCGCAGAAGTGGCAAAAATTATTCAACCTTATTTTGAGAATGTAGATGTTGCGGTTATCGAAACAGTAATCGAGCGTTATAAAGCACAAGGCTCCTATGCATCAGACCCTATCCTCGATGAGGGGGAGTGGGATAACTTGCAAACAATTATGGAGGAAGCAGGTGAACTTCCTCAACGCGTGGAGTATGAAAAACTTGTGAACACAACCTTTGCTAAAAAGGCTGCTGAGTAATATGGAATTTTTACAGCTAGAAAATATTCACCATAGTTATTTTTCAAGCACACAGGCAAAGGAAGTATTACGTGATATTAGTTTAGCCATTCGTGAAGGAGAATTCGTGTCGTTTATCGGGCCTAGTGGCTGTGGGAAAACGACCTTATTATCAATAATCGCTGGTTTGTTTCCATCAACTGAAGGCAAGGTCTATATTGATGGTGATGAACTAGCAGCACATAATCAATCAAGCATTGGCTATATGCTTCAGCAGGACTATTTATTTCCATGGAAAACCATTGAAGAAAACGTCACGATTGGTTTGAAAATTATGGAGCGGAGCAATAATTCACATAAAGTAACGGCCAATGCTCTTTTGCAAGAAGTAGGATTACCACATGTGGGGAACATCTATCCACGAGAATTATCAGGAGGTATGAGACAACGTGTGGCACTTGCTCGTACTTTAGCGGTAAATCCTAAAATTTTATTGTTAGATGAACCATTTTCGGCTCTTGATTATCAATCGAAATTAAAGCTTGAGGATCTAGTGGTAGAAACATTAAAGACCTATAAAAAGACAGCAGTTCTTGTGACGCATGATATTGGAGAGGCAATAGCTATGAGTGAGCGTGTCTTTTTATTTTCTGCCAATCCAGGGACATTGCATAAAGTGTTTGAAATACCTGAGGCACTTCGTGAATTATCACCGTTTGATGTAAGACAGCATCCTACCTATGCAGATGTATTCCAAATGATTTGGAAGGAGCTGGAGAGCCTTGGATAACACATTATTTAAACAATATCAGCAAATGTTAAAAAAAGAAAAACGCTTTGTACGGCTGTATCAGCTTATTATTCTGCTTCTGTTCTTTGGAGGATGGGAGTTGCTTTCTAGATTAGAATGGATCGACCGTTTAATTTTTAGTTCACCCACACAAGTCTGGCATACATTTATCGAAAAAGTAACTGATGGAACTTTAACTTTGCATGTTGGTGTGACATTAATGGAGACGGTGATTGGCTTTATTGCGGGGACTTTACTAGGGACGTTCATCGCTATCCTTTTGTGGTGGTCACCATTTCTGTCGAAGGTACTGGACCCATATTTAGTTATTTTAAATGCGATGCCAAAAGTTGCGTTAGGGCCTATTCTTATTGTTGCGCTAGGGCCAGGTTATTTTTCCATTATTGCAATGGGGGCTTTAATTTCTATCATTATTACAACCATTGTGGTATATACGGCTTTTAAAGGTGTCGATCCGAATTATAGTAAGGTCTTACAAACATTTGGTGCATCTAGGTGGCAAATCTTTCGTGAAGTCATCTTACCAGCATCTTTTCCGACTATCATTTCAACATTAAAGGTGAATGTAGGATTATCGTGGGTTGGGGTTATTGTAGGTGAGTTTTTAGTGGCCTCAAAAGGTCTTGGCTATTTAATCATCTATGGCTTCCAAGTGTTTAATTTTAACCTCGTGCTCATGTCCTTGCTCATCATTGCATTTTTTGCAACAATCATGTATCAGGTGGTTGAGTTGATAGAAAAGTCGGTTATTAAAAATAACGGCTAATAAAGAAAAGAGGTGTCTCCCGATGGAGGCACCTCTTTTGGGTTCATTCAATATTAAAATTCTTTATCCATTTGTGGTGAAGTTCTATAAAAACGGAAATTCCCTGTTTCTAATCGTGCAACCGTGTTTTCTTTAATACGATCATGGCAATTTTCACACATATAAGTATGGATTGGACGATTACGTAATTTTTTAGCTAAAGGTAAATTATCGTCTATACTTTGAATCGTATCGCAAATTACGCATTTAACGCGCATTGCATTCCCCCCTATTCAGCGCGAATGGCTATTACGTTTTTAATAGGATTATCAATATTTGAACCATCTCTCATTAATACATGAATGGGACCGTCCTCTAAGAGTGGCTTGCCATCTTGGCTATATTTTAAAATAAGTGTAGATGCTTCTTCAATAGAAAAAGGATACTCCTGACCAGTTTCACATTCAAAGATAATTTTTGTTGCTTCAGGTTTAATTTCAGCATTTTTCAAAAAATGACCTAATTCGATACCAAATGTCCCTGTTTCCATTCCTTTACGGTCAAACTTACGCTCTGATTTTAATGTAGGCGGGAATGTAGCTCCCTCCATAATCTCACGAGACCAGTGAGCACCAACCTCACGCATATATTTGATGTCTGAATCTTCCTTAACATCTTGTGTCGTGAAATACGTTTTTAAATCTAATTTACGATCATCGAAAATCCAAACAGTGGGATCTAATGTTAATTGATATGTTACAGCGCCCTTGATAGGAATTATTGTTTCCATGATAGAAATCCTCCTCAAATCTTGTATATCCATGACATAGTATAACGCTAATGCCTAAAAATAATAAAGAAATAAAATTTGAATTCGGTATTTTCCAATGAAGACACTTGCAATTTTAACGACTAGAAGATAAACTTTATTAAGATAGAATCGAAGAAATATCAGATAATGGGGGCGTCCTCATGGATACGAAATCACAAACTTCTTTTCAAGAAAAGGCTTTGGAGCTTTTAGTTGCTGATGCAGATAAGATTGCTCGCCTTATTCGAGTACAAATGGATCATTTAACAATGCCACAATGCCCTTTATATGAGGAAGTATTAGATACACAAATGTTCGGCCTGTCTCGTGAAATTGACTTTGCTGTGAAGCTAGGTCTGATTGAACGTGAAAAAGGCAAGGAAATTCTCGATTCACTCGAGAAAGAGCTTTCTGTACTACACGATGCGTATACAGACAAATAAAAAGAAAAACTCAAACGCTTTTTTGCGCTTTGAGTTTTTTTACTAGAACGAGGTTTTTCAGATGAAACAATACTTAAAACGATATGCACAAAATTTTGATTACCCTTTATTTTTTACTGTCCTATTATTGAGCTTATTTGGATTAATCATGATTTATAGTTCAAGTATGATGGTCGCTATTGCACGAGAAGGAGAAGCACCTGATTATTTTTATCGAAAGCAAATCACCAATTTAATAGTGGCCTTTTTAGGTTTTATTGTGGCAGCATTTTTCCCTTATAAGCATTATGCGAATAAGAATATTATGATGTTGCTAACCATCGTATTAGCTGTTCTATTTACTTGGCTAAAGATAGCAGGGCATGGTGCAGAAGATGTAGGGTCACAAAGTTGGATACATGTGCCTGGTTTAGGGAACTTTCAGCCATCTGAATATGCAAAGCTATTTATAATTTTATATTTTGCGGCTGCATTTTATCGAAAATCACAAAAATATACATTTGAAAAACTTCAACCGACAGAAATTTTTTATCCCATTTTTCTATGGATCCTAGTAGTTGCTGGTGTTGCATTCGAAACAGATTTAGGGGCAGTAATCATTTTATGTGGAATTGCCGTATCTGTCGTTGCTTCCAGTGGCATTCCTTTTAAGACGTTTTGGAAATTTTTTGGTGTGTTGGCAGCATTCGGTGCAGCAATTCTTGGTATACTTTTGTTATTCAAGGGAGAACTATTAACGGAGAACCGAAAAGGGCGGATTTTATCTTATTTAAATCCGTTCGAGTATGAAAATGGTAGTGGTCACCAAGTGGCCAACAGTTATTATGCAATTGGCGGAGGCGGCTTAGAAGGTAGAGGGCTTGGTCAATCCATTCAAAAATTAGGATATTTACCTGAACCACAAACAGACTTTATTATGGCTATAATTATGGAAGAATTAGGCATTTGGGGAGTTATCATTGTCCTGACTGGTTTAGGGTTTATTGTATATAAAGGCTTTTCTATTGCATTGCGAACAAAGGATCCAATGGCACGCATGATTGCGGCTGGTATTGCGAGCTGGATAGGCTGGCAATCGTTTATCAATCTTGGGGGTGTAACCGGGTTAATCCCGTTAACCGGTGTAACGTTACCTTTTATAAGCTATGGCGGTACATCTATAATCATTCTATCTTTAGCGATGGGAATATTAATCAATGTTTCTATGTTTGAAAAGGTAGAGAGGAAAAAAACAGAATCATAAAGGGGGATACCTATGGAATCAATCAACAAAATCCTTGTAGCCAATCGAGGAGAAATTGCAATTCGTATTTTCCGTGCTTGTACGGAGCTGAATATCCAAACTGTTGCTATCTATTCAAGAGAAGATAGTGGAGCTTTTCATCGCTTTAAAGCCGATGAAGCTTATTTAGTGGGAGCGGGCAAGAAACCAATTGATGCTTACTTAGATATTGAAGGTATTATTGCCATCGCAAAAGATGCAGATGTTGATGCGATTCACCCAGGGTATGGTTTTTTATCTGAAAACGTTGAATTTGCACGTCGCTGTGAAGAAGAGGGTATTATCTTTATTGGACCAACTTCTCAGCATTTAGATATGTTTGGAGATAAGGTTAAAGCACGTTCGCAGGCGATTGCGGCTGACATTCCTGTTATTCCTGGTACAGATGGCCCTGTAGCCAATTTAGCAGAGGTAGAGGCGTTTGCTAGCACTGTTGGCTATCCAGTTATGATTAAGGCAGCGCTTGGCGGTGGTGGTCGCGGTATGCGTCTTGTACATGCAGCTGAGGAGCTTGCATCAGCCTATGAACGTGCAAAATCAGAAGCAAAAGCTGCTTTCGGCTCTGATGAGGTGTATGTAGAAAAGGCCATTATTAAACCTAAGCATATTGAAGTGCAAATTATTGGTGACCAGCAGGGCAATATTGTGCATTTATATGAACGTGATTGTTCAATCCAACGTCGTCACCAAAAGGTAGTTGAGATTGCTCCTTCTCATTCGATTTCCGAAGAGTTAAGAAATCGTATTTGTACTGCTGCTGTGAAAATAATGAAGAATGTCTCGTACATAAATGCAGGGACAGTGGAATTTTTAGTCGCAGGGAACGATTTTTATTTCATCGAGGTAAACCCTCGCATTCAAGTAGAACATACGATTACAGAAATGATTACAGGTGTAGATATTGTCCATACCCAAATTAAGGTAGCAGCAGGTTATGCTCTGTTTAGCGAAGAAATTCATATGCCAAAGCAAGAAAATATGCCAATGATTGGCTATGCGATTCAGGCACGTGTAACAACAGAGGATCCTGCTAACGACTTTATGCCGGATACAGGAAAGTTAATGGTTTATCGCTCTAGTGGTGGCTTTGGAGTCCGTTTAGATGCCGGCAATGGTTTCCAAGGCGCAGTTGTCACACCATACTACGATTCCTTACTCGTAAAAATCTCTACATCTGGCATGAACTTTAAAGAAGCTGCTGCGAAAATGGACCGAAATTTAAAAGAATTCCGTATTCGCGGCGTCAAAACGAATATTCCGTTTTTAAATAATGTTGTGACACATGAGAAATTTTTATCTGGTGCTTTTGATACAAGCTTTATTGACACTACACCAGAGCTGTTCCATTTCCCAGTACGTCAGGACCGTGGGACAAAGCTGTTAAGCTATATCGGTAATGTGACGTTAAACGGATTCCCTGGTGTGGAAAAGCAATCAAAGCCAATTTTTGTTCAACCAAATATTCCTAAAATAGACCGTTTAATTGTGCCACCAGCTGGTACGAAACAAATTTTAGATACCGAGGGTGCAGACGGCTTAGTGCAATGGATTTTAGCCCAAGATGATGTGCTATTAACAGATACTACTTTCCGTGATGCTCACCAATCACTTCTTGCTACTCGAGTACGCTCGCATGATATGTATCAAATTGCAGATGCAACAGCTCGTATGATGCATCAATTATTCTCTTTGGAAATGTGGGGCGGTGCTACGTTTGATGTGGCGTATCGCTTCTTAAAGGAGGACCCATGGGAGCGTTTAGCAAAGCTACGTGAGCAAGTGCCAAACGTGTTATTCCAAATGCTGTTGCGTGGTGCTAATGCTGTAGGTTACACGAACTATCCTGATAATTTAATCCGTGAATTTATCGCAGAATCAGCTGCATCAGGTATTGATGTATTCCGTATTTTCGATAGCCTGAACTGGATTAAGGGAATGGAAGTAGCTATAGATGCAGCCCGTCAATCAGGAAAAATTGCGGAAGCGGCAATCTGTTATACAGGCGACATTTTGGATGATACTCGTGCGAAATATTCTGTGCAATATTATAAAGACATGGCCAAAGAACTGGAGTCATCTGGTGCCCATATTCTAGCTATTAAAGATATGGCTGGTTTATTGAAGCCTGAAGCAGCGTATCGTTTAATTTCCGAGTTAAAAGAGACGACAAGTCTCCCAATCCATTTGCATACCCATGACACTAGTGGTAATGGTATTTACTTATATGCTAAAGCCATTGAGGCAGGTGTTGATATCATTGATACAGCATTAGGGTCCATGGCGGGTCTCACATCTCAACCAAGTGCAAATTCACTTTACTATGCCATGAAGGGTAGTAAGCGTGAGCTACGTGCAGACATCGATGCATTGGAAAGATTATCTTATTATTGGGAAGATGTGCGTAAATACTATAAGGATTTCGAAAGTGGCATGATCAGCCCGCATTCTGAAATTTATGTACATGAAATGCCTGGTGGACAATATAGTAACCTACAACAACAAGCAAAAGCTGTTGGTCTTGGCGATCGCTGGGAAGAAGTCAAACGTATGTATTCCCGTGTGAACCTATTATTTGGGGACATTGTTAAAGTAACACCTTCTTCAAAGGTAGTAGGGGATATGGCACTCTTTATGGTACAAAATGATTTAGATGAAAACACTGTATTAATAAGGGGCAAAACGATTGATTTCCCAGACTCTGTTATTGAATTATTCCAAGGCTATCTAGGACAGCCACACGGTGGGTTCCCTGAGGCATTGCAACAAGTAGTGCTAAAAGACCGTAAAGCTATTACGGTTCGACCTGGTGAGTTATTAGAGCCTATTCAATTTGAACAATTGGAGGCAGTGCTAGAGGAAAAATTAAATCGACCGGTGTCGAAAAAGGATGTATTGGCATATGCCCTTTATCCAAAAGTTTTTGAAGAGTATGCGAAAACGGCAGAATCCTTTGGCAATATTTCAGTTCTTGATACGCCAACATTCCTTTATGGCTTAAAGCTTGGCGAAATCATTGAAGTTGAAATAGAAAAAGGAAAAACGCTCATTATTAAACTGGTCTCTATCGGCGAACCACAACACAATGGAACGCGTGTCCTGTACTTTGAGCTAAATGGTCAATCCCGTGAATTGGTCATTCAAGATATGACAGTAGAGGTAGATGGCAATTTATCATTAAAGGCAGATTCAAGTAATCCAAATCAAATTGGTGCTACAATGCCTGGTACTGTATTGAAGGTCGTTGTGTCCAAAGGAAGCCCTGTCAAACGTGGTGATCACCTATTGATCACAGAGGCAATGAAAATGGAAACGACTGTTCAAGCACCAAAGGATGGTATTATAAAAGAGGTTTATGCTAGTGCAGGAGATGCTATTTCAACTGGTGATTTGCTGATTGAAATTGAATAACTGGTAGTGAAAACAGGGTATGTAGATGCATTTTTAACATCTACATACCTTTTTTATTGTGGAAATGAGAAAAATTGCATAAAATTTGATTAAGTGATCAAAAAAATATTTGAATAATCAAATGGAGAGTTTATGGAAGCTAATAAAAGTACCTTTATTCAGGAAGCAAGGAAACAGCAAATTATTGATGCGACTATAAGGACTTTAAGTGAAATTGGCTATGTAAAGTCGAGTTTAGCCCAAATTGCAAAACGTGCTTCCATCAGCACAGCTTTAATTTCGTATCATTTCGCAGATCGACAAGATTTAATTGAACAAAGTCTGCAAGCACTGATTGAGCAATCGGCTACATATATTTTGACGAAAACATATGCTGCGGATGAACCAGCTTCGCAATTAGCTAATTTTATTGAGGCGAGTATTGCTTATCAAGCAACACACCCAGAAGAGAATATAGCGCTACTAGAAATTGTTTTTAATGCTCGTACTGCAGATGACATTCCTTTTTATAAATTGCCAGATGATGGAGAGGATCCTTTGTTAAAAGCCTTGTGCAACATATTAACGAAGGGAAAGGAACAAGGGAGATTTACTATCACTTCGGTCCATGTAATGGCAAAGGTTATTCAAAGAGCAATTGGGGAGTATATGTTAATTGGGGGACCACTTTCTATAGAAGTAGAACAATATAGTGCAGAGGTCATCAACATCATCTGGTCAGCCATGAAAGTAGAGGAAACTAACAATGCTTAAAGCTTTATTTAATTGGATGTTTGTCATTGGTTTGATCCTATTAGGCGGCCGTCTTGTAACGGCAATTTGTCGATATTTTGACATTCCATTTACAACATTCTTTAAAGACTACGCCCTAGTATCTATGATTATTTTAATAGTAGGAATTATAGGAACTGAATCTATGAAGAAACAACGATAAGCATAAAAAAGATTCGTTACAATATGGTAACGAATCTTTTTTATTTAACTATTTCACTTTTTCATTGTAGTTACTACGAGCAACGAGCATGATCATGTAACATAATAGACCGAACAATAGAGAAATTAATAATGAATGCATTAAAGCGACTGTTAAGTTCAGCTTCGTTAGGACTACTAACATACCAGCGATCACTTGTAAACATACTATAGTAAAAGCAATAATCCAACCATAGTAAACCACACGTTGGTTTTTATATTCTTTCACAGCGTGCCAAGTTATGTATGCAATCCAAATGAAAATAATAAGAACAGCTAAACGATGTCCCATTTGCACCCATTCGTACATGTTATTTGGGGATGCTAACGGTGTTTCGTTATAGCAAAATGGCCAGTCTGGACAAATTAAGCTCGAATCTGTATGTCGAACTAACGCGCCAGTATAAACGACCAAATAAGAATAAATTGTGACAGCAATTGTATGCCAACGTAACTTTTTACCAATAAATACTTTATCGGCATCAAATTTCCGATCAACTTCAAATACAATCATAGAGAGAAGCAGAACCGCGGCAAAGGAAATAAGAGAAATACCAAAATGAAGTGCTAAGATGAAGTCACCTTGCCCCCATAGTACTTGAGCAGCTCCAATAAGAGCCTGCGCAATTAAGAAAAACATTGCTAAGAAACCTAAAAGCTTTACTTCACGAACATGTCCGAGCTTACGCCATGTCCAAACTGTTAACACAAGAATTGAAATAGATACGACTCCAGTAACAAGACGATGTGAGAATTCAATAAGGACTTCCGGTGTAATCTCCTTTGGAATAAGAGATCCATTACAATCAGGCCAGTTTCGACCACAGCCTAAGCCACTATCTGTTTTAGTAACGAGAGCTCCACCGAGTAATATAAGGAGCATCCCTAGCGTAGCGGCAACAGCAAACCACTTCAAATATCTGTTGTGTTGCATAAAATGAGTCACCTACTTTATCTATCAACATTACAAGAAAGTAATGTTTCTGCTACTAGATAATATCGAAAATACGTTTAAAAAACAACTTGTAAAGGGAAGGGAGTACTAGATGTCGATTCCATTTCACAAATTGTTCATAATTTCGTGCTTTAACCTTCACAATTCATTTTAGAAAATGTTTTACTATAGATATGTTGATTTTAATTATATTTCTAGACAAAACTAATTTTTACAACTTCATCTAAATTTCACTTAATGTCTAGAAATCAATCGCAAATTTCGCTATAGTTATTGTTAGCGGAATATGCTTACAAAAATGAAAGGAGAGGTAGTATGTCAAACGGTCGTACACTGGCGGCTACTAGAAATACTGGTCCAGAAACAACATCAGTTGTAAAAGATTTCTTAGCACTAATAAAAATTGGCATTGTAAACTCGAATCTTGTCACAACGTTTACAGGGATGTGGCTGGCTTTTCAATTTACTAGTAGACACTTCTTGCAAGAGCTGGATGTCATCTTATTCACCATGCTGGGTGCGGCATTAATCATTGGTGGCTCAGGTGCAATGAATAACTTTATTGATCAGGATATAGATCCGATCATGAAAAGAACGAAGGCAAGACCGACAGTGACTGGCAGATTCAAGCCGAATTTTGTATTGACCATTGCCCTCTCATTTTTAATTGTAGGTGAAATTTTGTTATTTGCGGCATCGTTTGCAGCCGGCATGTGGGGACTAGCAGGAATATTTGCTTATGTCGTTCTGTATTCAATGTGGTCAAAGAGAAAGCATGTTAGTAACACGGTTGTAGGAAGCATTTCAGGGGCTATTCCTCCTATTATTGGATTTGCAGCAGTCGAGCCTGCTTTAGGTCCAGGAGCACTTGCCTTATTCCTAATTATGTTTGCATGGCAACCACCACATTTCTACGCGCTTGCTATGAAACGTACAGAGGAATACCGTGCAGCTAAAATACCAATGCTACCTGTTGTAAAGGGATTTAAACGTACAAAGTACTCAATGTTATTCTGGATTCTTTTATTATTACCGTTACCTTTCCTTTTACCGGAGCTTGGAATTGGCTTTTTAACTCTTGCTACTACATTGAACCTGGGTTGGTTAATACTAGCTCTGAAAGGCTTTACAGCAAAAGATGATATGAAATGGGCAAATAGAATGTTTATTTATTCATTGAATCATATGACCATACTATTTGTATCCATCATAATATTTGCGGTGTTTAGCTAAATTTAGGAATTCTTTCTTTTTCTAAAGAATTCATATAGACAGAACTAATGTCCTATGTACACATGAAAATACAACAAAGAAAGAGGGGTTTAATTAAGCTATGATGAAAGGGCTTAAAAAATGGCGTCTTTTTTCACTTCTAGCAGTGATGATGGTTTTCCTTTCAGGTTGTGGTGAAGATTATCTTTCTACACTAAAACCATCTGGAGAAGTAGGTAAACAACAATTAAATTTATTACTGTTAACTACTGTAATTATGACGCTAGTAGTGGTAATAGTATCCGTTATTTATTTAATTGCATTCCTGAAATACCGTCGTTCACGCGTTGGTGAAAACGTTATCCCTAAGCAAGTAGAGGGTAGTCATACGTTAGAAGTGATTTGGACAGTTATACCAATTATTTTATTATTAATTATTGCTGTACCAGTTGTTACAACTACTTATAAATTTGCAGATGTTGCTGCAATGGATGATGTAGATGAAGAGGGGAATAAAACTGCCCTAACAATCAATGTAACAGCTAAATTGTACTGGTGGGAGTTCGAATATCCTAACCAAGGTATTATAACGGCTCAAGAGCTAGTAGTACCAACAGGTGAAAAGGTTTACTTTAATTTAAAAGCTGCCGATGTTAAGCACTCATTCTGGATTCCTGCTGTAGGCGGTAAAATGGATACAAACGTAGAAAACTTAAACAAATTCTACTTAGTATTTGATAAAGAATCGAAAGATCTAAAAGATGGCGTATTTTATGGTAAATGTGCTGAGTTATGTGGACCTTCACATGCTTTAATGGACTTTAAAGTAAAAGCTTTAAGCCCAGATGCATTTGACGCTTGGGTTGATGCGATGAAAGCAACAGAAGGACAAACTGCGGACAAAGCTTCAACAGATCTTGGCGAAGCAACTTTTGCTAACAGCTGCTTGGGCTGTCATGCTATCTCTGGTTCAGGAGCAGGCGGTACACCAGGTCCAAACTTAACTACGTTTGGTGACCGTAACCGTGTTGCTGGTTTCCTAGAACACAATGAAGAAAACTTACAAGCTTGGATTAAAAACCCTGAGGAATTTAAACCAGGTAACTTAATGATGAATGCTGAAGGTACTGCACCTATATACGGCGATTTATCTGACGAAGAAATTGAAGCTCTTGCAACTTATATCATGGGCTTATCAGTTGAAAAATAATTTCCGTTCTATGTAACAAATTTTTGAGGGAGGTAAAAGTTGTGAGCTCATACACACAGAAAAAGGGCTTTGGAGCAACTGTCTGGGATTACATTACTACTGTTGACCATAAAAAGTTAGCAGTCATGTATTTATTAGCCGGTACATTGTTCTTCGCTATCGCTGGTTTTGAAGCGTTATTAATGCGTATTCAGTTAATGAAACCAAATAACGATTTCGTGTCAGCTGGTTTTTTCAATGAATTATTAACAATGCACGGAACAACAATGTTATTCCTAGCTGCTACTCCATTACTATTCGCATTTATGAACATGCTTGTACCATTACAAATTGGTGCACGTGACGTTGCATTCCCGTTCCTTAACTCATTAGGGTTCTGGTTATTCTTCCTAGGTGCAGTATTCCTTCACCTGTCATTCTTTATGGGTGGCGCTCCTGATGCGGGCTGGACTTCTTATGCATCATTATCTTTATATTCTCCAGGACATGGTATTGACTTCTATGTTCTTGGTTTACAAATTTCAGGGGCAGGTACTTTAATTTCGGGTCTTAACTTCATCGTTACGATTATCACGATGCGTGCTCCTGGTATGACATTCATGCGTATGCCATTATTCACATGGACAGCTCTTGTATCAAGTGCATTAATTTTATTCGCATTCCCTCCATTAACAATTGGTTTATTAATGATGTTATTTGACCGTATGTTCGGTGGTAACTTCTTTGACCATACAATGGGTGGTAACACAGTTATTTGGGAACACTTATTCTGGATCTTCGGACACCCAGAAGTTTATATCTTAGTATTACCTGCGTTCGGATTATTCTCTGAGATTATCCCTGCGTTCTCTCGTAAACGTTTATTCGGATACTCTTCAATGGTATTCGCAACAATTTTAATCGGTTTCTTAGGGTTCATGGTTTGGGCCCACCACATGTTTACAGTTGGTCTTGGGCCAACAGCAAACGCTATCTTCGCTGTAGCAACAATGGCAATTGCCGTTCCAACAGGTATGAAGGTATTTAACTGGATCCTAACAATTTGGGGCGGATCAATTAAAGTTACAACGCCAATGCTTTATGCACTTGGTTTCATCCCGTCATTCGTTGCGGGTGGTGTTACAGGGGTTATGCAAGCATCTGCACCTCTTGACTACCAATTACATGATTCTTACTTTATCGTAGCTCACTTCCACTATGTAATCGTTGGTGGTATCGTTACTGCATTATTTGGTTCAGCACATTTCTACTGGCCAATTTTCTTCAACCGTATGTTAAACGAAACGCTTGGTAAAATTACTTTCTGGGTATTCTTTATCGGATTCCATTTAACGTTCTTCGTTCAACACTTCCTTGGTTTAATGGGTATGCCACGTCGTGTATTCACTTACATGGAAGGTCAAGGTTGGGATCAATTCAACTATATCTCTACAATCGGTGCATTAATGATGGGTGTAGGGGTTATCTTAATGGTAATCAACTGCTTAATGTCTATCAAAGGCAAACCAGCAGGTCGCGATCCATGGGGCGATGGACGTACATTAGAATGGTCAATTCCACAACCAATTCCATTCTACAACTTCCGTCAAACACCTCTTGTTCGTGGTTTAGATCCATGGTGGATTGAGAAACAAGAAGGCAACAAAGAAGTTACATTTGCTGAGCCACTAGGCGATATTCATATGCCAAATAACTCAGCGATACCATTCGTTATTTCATTAGGTATGTTTATTGCAGCATTCGGTGCGCTTTATAATCCTGATGCTGATAAACCTTGGTCAATCTATATTTTAATTGCTGGTCTTGCAATTACATTTGGTGCAATGATTGTCCGTTCTGTTAAAGATGATCACGGCTTCCATTTACACAAAGAAGAAATTATTGAAATTGAAGAACAACTTTATGGCAAAGGGGGAAATAAATAATGGATTTCAATACTAAATTTACTCCTCATACTTGGCCAGATCATCCTGAACAAGCAACGCTGGAAGGTAAAAACAAAGTCGTTGGTTTCTGGATTTTCCTTGCCTGTGAAGTTGTACTTTTCGCAAGTTTATTCGCTACTTACTTAGCGCTTAAGAACAAAGGGCCAGCTGGCATGGAGTTCACAACTCAAGGGTTATTTGAATTACCATTAGCATTTGCTATGACGATGTTACTTTTAACATCTTCACTAACATCTGTTTATGCAATTTACCATATGCGTAACTTTAACTTTAAAGGGATGCAAACATGGTTAGCCATTACTTTAGCTTTAGGTCTTGGTTTCTTAGCTCTTGAAATTTATGAGTTCCAACACTATGTGCATCTTGGTTTTACATTTAACCAATCTGCATTTGCAACTGCATTCTATTCTTTAGTTGGTACACATGGTTTCCACGTAACTTTAGGACTTGTATGGATCGCAACTTTAATGATTCGTAATGCTAAACGTGGTTTAAACTTGTACAATGCACCTAAATTCTTCGTAGCTGCTTTATATTGGCACTTTATCGACGTTGTTTGGGTATTCATCTTTACAGTAGTTTACTTGATGGGAGTGATCGGATAATGTCTTCACACGATACACCTATAGTTGCTAAATCACAGGCACAATATGAGTATGATCGTCATCATAATGCCGTTCATATGCGTAAACAAGTACTCAACTTTGCAATTATGATTTTCTTTACTTTTATCGCATTCGCAGTAGTTGCAGCTGATTTTTCTAAATACTTAATTATGCCATTCGTTTTATTATTAGCGGGTGTTCAAGTTGTACTTCAACTGTATTCTTTCATGCACTTAGAAGACAAAAAAACACACTACGGTGGAGTTATTGGATTCTTCATGTGGATGGGAATCTTAATTGCATTTACATTCTTCTTAGCATTCTTAACAATTATTTGGTGGTAATCACCAAAAAAAGCACGTTCGTCACTTTGTACGAACGTGCTTTTTGTATTTTAATTTTTAGTGAGGGTTGCAAAAAGAAGCAAACACTGGCAAACTTAACATTTGTTCACCTTTCGTTCATTGCAGTATAGCTGTAAGCGTTTTATAATAGGAGTACTGAAGTTTAAAGGAGTGCGTTCTATATGCCACTTAGTATATTTGGTTTCCAAGCGTTATGGAGCCCATATTTGATAGGGGTTCTTGTTTTTATAACAATCGTCTATTTTTTAGTCACAGTAAAGTGGCGTCAGGATTTTAAAGAAAGCGAACCTTTAAAAAAGGGACAAGCGATTTATTTTGTATTAGCAATGATTACCATTTATATTATTAAAGGGTCTCCAGTTGATTTAATGGCTCATATTATGTTTACGATGCATATGGTTCAGATGGCTATTTTATTATTGCTTGTACCGATTTTCTTAATTAAAGGAATACCTTGGTGGGTTTGGAAGGTTGCGATTGAAGCACCAGTTGTTAGAACTATATTTAAAGTACTAACATTACCAGTAGTTGCAGTGTTTGTGTTTATTGGTCTATTTTCCTTCTATCACTTACCGGATGTATTAGATTATATTAAATTAAATGAAACACTACATGGTACCTATACATTTGTCTTATTTCTATCAGCTGTTTTCATGTACTGGCCTTTAATTCAAAATATGCCAGGTAAAGATCAAATGAAGCCCTTGCATAAATTAGGCTATATTATTGCCAATGCCGTTTTAATAACTCCCGCCTGTGGATTAATCATTTTTGCACCTAATGCTATGTATGAAACGTATACGAATGGTGATGCTTGGTTAAAGGCAATGGAGCTTTGTGTTCCGGCCTCTACGTTGTCGGGACTATCATTATCAGGACCTGAGCTATTTACGGATATGAAACCGGTTGCTGATCAGCAGTTAGGCGGCGTGCTTATGAAAATTATTCAAGAGCTGATTTTTGGTATATTATTAGGTGCGATCTTTACAAAATGGTATCGTGCTGAACAAAAAGATCCAGATAAAATTACTGCTGATGCATTAGCTGCCCATCAAAAAAAATGGGAGAGTCAACAGCAACATTAATTATAAAATAGAAATTTACTTTGTATAAGGGGTTTTGATAATGGAATTACAAATTTTGCCTACTATTAGTACATCGTTTATCGTTATTAGTGCTGTACTAGTAGCAATAGGATGGGGCTTAATTATAAAAAGAAATGTAGAAGGGCATAAAAAAGTAATGCTTGCTGCAGGTGTTGCTGCACTGATCTTCTTTATTATTTATGCTTCCCGTACAGTGTTTATTGGAAATACTGCCTTTGGTGGTGGAGAACATTTAAAACCTTATTATACGTTCTTCTTGATTTTCCATATTATTTTGGCAACTTCTGGGGCCGTATTTGGGATAGTTAGTATAGTTTCGGGTCTTAAAACGAATTTAAAATTACACCGTCGTATTGGACCGATTACAAGTATTATTTGGTTCTTCGTCGCTATAACAGGTGTCCTTGTTTATTTATTATTGTATATTTTATTTGAACCGGGCGAAACAACATCGGTTATTAAAGCCATTTTAGGCATATAACAAAAATCTCCCACCTTATTTTTCAGTAGGTGGGAGATTTTTTGTCGTTGGCTGAATTAATGAGAGAACGACTACAAAAAGTAATGGTCCAATTAAAATACCTGAAAATCCAAAAATTTTAAATCCGATAAACATCGCAATAAAGGTTGAAAGAGAAGAAAGTCCAATTTTATCACCTATTATTTTTGGCTCAATCATACGACGAACTAAAAATTGACCTACTGTTAATACAATTAACACAGCGGCGTAAATATAATCCCCAGCAAAAACTTGATAGATTGCCCATGGGACTAATAAAATAAATGAGTCAAGAAAAGGAATAAAGTCTAAGACGACAAGCAACAATGCTAATAATAGAGGAAATGGCGTTTTGAGAAAATAAAAGGCTGCGATAGCTAAAGCAAAAATACCTAATCCGACAAGCAATTGTGCTTTCAAAAATCCAAATAAGGCTAATTTAACTCGTTCACCAATAAACACAATTTTCTGATGGTAGTGGAAAGGGACGGGCATTAATATTTTTTGATTGATGGTCGGCAATTCCAAAAGCAACATATACAAGACAATCCAATAGACAAAAATATCAAATAATCGTGTAGGGATATACGTTAATAAGGCAGACCAGACATCGATGTTTGTTAAGGAATGTGCAAATTTTTCAGTGGAAGCTAAAGCTCTTGCAATCATGGATTGAATTTGTGAAACTAGTTCTACAGGTAAATGATAGGTGTGGTTACTTAGTTTAGATTGCATTTGAATCCATAGTGCAGAAAGTTGATTCAAATAATCTGGAATATCAATAATAAATGATGAAAATTGTTTCCAGCTTACATAAATAATAAGCGTACATAATAATAAAGAGATACTTAGGAAGAATAAAAAAAAGATGGAAACCACTATTTTACGCTTTTTTCGAAAACGTTTGCTCATCCGAACTATAATAGGTTCTAAAAGTAAGGCAGTTAAGTAGGCAAGTAAGATCGGCAATGATATTGAAATAAACCAGAGGAGAAAAATCCCAATCGCGATAACGATAATGGGATGACGAAAAAAAGGACGATTAAAAAATGACAACAATTTTCTCACCTACATTTTGTTCTAGATATAGGTAGTATGAGAAGAAATCTAATTTTTACTCAAAATAAAAAAGACTGGACTACCAGTCTTTTCGTAACTATGAAGCTATTTAATGCTATACTTGCTATCACTTTTCAATTAATAAAGATTAGCGTGCGTTAACAGGTTCAAAGTTATTTTTATTTGTAGGCTCGATTGAGAATTGATCTAATTCTAATTTAACCTTTTTTAAGATTTCTTCACATTTTTTCACAATATGTGCTGGGAAAACTTCATCTTCTCCATATTCAACACCATGTGGATAATAGTACTTACCAAGTGCTGGTTTCATTAATGTAAGGATGGCATCATGAGCACCAACATCACCAGAAATGGCATATGCGAAAACGCGTAGGTAATAACGACCTTCACGAGTATCGAAACGTTTATCGAATGTCATACGTTCATAATCCCAACCGCCATCACATTCTAAACCATGTTTTTTCATAATGCTGACAATTAGCTCTTGATCAGCGGTTAAATTTTCAAGGTTAGTATTTTCAAAATACATGTATAATCCTCCTTTAGGTTCTCGTACAAAGTATACGCTCATTTTTATAATAGAGCATATTCGACATTGTTGCAATGACAACATTGTGTCAACCCAATTACAATTGATATAATAACTTACAATAATGGTGATGAAAGGAGTCCTATATGAAAGCGTTATTCCGCATATTAATGATTTGTGGTGCAATTGCATTAATCGGCTTTATGTTTTTTAATACCCCTAAGGAAAATGAACCACTAGAAGGCCCAAATACCAATTCTAATATAATCCCTCAAACAGAGCTAAAACAGCCCGATATAGGAGCAATGACACGTCCACAATCGGGTATTTCAACATTAATAGGGAAAGGCACACAAACCGTTTTGGAACAATATGGAGAACCAGAAAGGAAGGAACCCTCCTCGTTTGGGTATGAATGGTGGGTCTATAATAAAGATGTTTCAACTTTTTTTATGATTGGTGTTGAAAATAACGTCGTCACGCAAGTTTACATAGCAGGGCAAGATATCAATGCATTTCCTTTTAAAGTTGGGCAAAAACGAGATGAAATTTACCGCATGACGATTATTGATTATGAGGTAGCCGCTAATGTTGGTGATAATATTTACATATTCTCCATGAATGAAGAAGATATGCAAACAAGATTACTGATCAAATTTGATGGACTATACGCGCAGCTTTATATTGACCGGGAAACGAGTGAATTACAGGGGATACGATATACCAATAGTAAAACACTTGTCCTTCATCAGCCATATGAAATGAGTTATCAAGGAGAGCTTGTTAGACGTACCCCGCCTTCTTCATTTTTACAGCAGGAAATTGATAGGGCGAATGCCAAACAGCTCGATGATTTACTAAATGTAACGCGAGAGCATCATGGGTTGCCGCCTGTAGAGATGAATGAATCATTGGAAAATACAGCGAGAATGCATAGCGAAGATATGAAGGTGCAAAATTTTTTATCACATGAATCTCCCAAATATGGAGATCTTAAAAAGAGGTTACAAGCGCAGAGCATTGACTATAGCGATGCGAATGAAAATCTAGCAACTGCCTATTTTGATGCGATTGAGGCAATGCATGGCTGGACAAATTCTACCGAACACCGGAAAGTTCTATTAAATGATAAATATTCACAAGTTGGTTCAGGCGTTTTCGTGGATTATTATACACAAATTTATATAGAACCTGCTTCACTGAAGATGGATAGTGAGGATTCAAATAATGAAGAGTCTGAAAGTGAAGAACCTGTAGAGGAAGAGAAAACCGATCAATCGCCATAACATAATAAATTTACATGAAGACAAGCATTCGCTGAATGGACTTGTCTTCATTTTTTTTGTGCTTCCAGTTGCCCTAAGTGGCTTCTACATTTTTCGTCACACCGTTACAAAGGCCGTCATATGATAGAGAACTGAAAGGGGGAAGAGGCTTGCAATTAGCTGAGTTATTGAAAGACTGGCCATGTAGCGTAACGGGAGGATCGATTCGAACAGAAATTACAGGCGTAGAGGATTATGCACAGGCTGTACAACCTGGCGACATTTTTATTGTACGAAAAGGCAAAAAAACTTCAGGAAGTCGTTTTGTCAAAGAAGCATTGGCCCGTGGAGCAGCAGCAATTGTCTCAGAGGAAAGTATTTCCTTACCAATTATTGATAAAGAAATTCCTTTTGTATGGGTTCCTAATACAGCCTTATTCCTATCGTATGCAAGCGCGAAGTTAGCAGCTTTTCCAGCAGAAGCATTAAGTGTTATTGCCATAACGGGGACAAACGGAAAGACGACAGTGAGTCATTTTGTCAGTCAGCTTTTAAACGCTCTACATAAAAAAGCGGCGGTTATAGGAACAATTGGGTTTTATCTTGATGGCGAAAAGCAACAAACTTCTTACGAGGAACTTACCACATTGCAGGCGAAAGAATTGCATCCGATATTAAAACAATGTGTACGCAAAGGTGTGTCACATGTAGTGTTAGAAGCATCTTCAATGGGGTTACAGCAACATAGACTCGATCATTGTGACATTGATTGCGGCGTGTTTTTAAACTTATCTGAAGATCATTTAGAAGATCATGGAGGATTAGAAGCCTATAAACGGGCAAAGAAAAGATTAGCTGATTTATCTAAAAAACTAGTATTAAATGGCGATGATAACTTTTGTCGCTCTGTTGGAATTTATGATAAGAAAAAATCCTGCTCATTTGGCTTTGATAATCACAATGATTTACATATCCAAATTGTCAGTGAAACAGTTGGCAAAACAGTGCTCTGCTTACAAACATCTGCGAGTGAGCATATTATAGAAATTCCTTTTGTAGGGAAGTACCATGTACAAAATACGGTTGCAGCATTGATGGCAGTATGGCGCTTAGGAACTCCAATGGATGATATAGTTGAACATATGTGGTCCCTAAGGCTTCCTGAAGGCAGGCTCGAGAAGATTGATAACCCAGTAGGAATTGATGTGTATGTAGATTATGCCCATACGGCTGAAGCCCTCCAAGCCGTGTTACAAACATTCGATCGCTCGAAAACGATTTATCTTGTCTTTAGTTGTGGTGGGAATCGGGATAAAGCGAAACGTTTTGCTATGGGCGCTGTAGCAAGTAAATATGCAGACGTTATCTATTTAACAACGGATAATCCTCGAGATGAAGATCCGATCATTATTAACGAAAGTATTATTGCTGGTTTTACAGAGCAACAATACTATGAAATCTATTTAGACCGTAAAGTTGCAATCCATCAAGCATTAGCGAAGGCGAAAAAAGGGGATATTGTCCTTGTTGCCGGAAAAGGGCATGAACAAACACAGCAAATTAAAAATCAAAAATTCCCTTTTTCCGATCAACAGTGTATTAAGGACTATTTTACAGGTCTACTTACCGACGCTGAATAACAAAAAATGATCCTGTAGCAATGGCTAGCTTGCGCCCTGTCTCATCTTCGATATCACATTCCATTACTAGTGTTTGCCGCCCTTTATGGACAAAACGACCACGCGCAATTAATTCTTTATTTGTTGTTGTGGCAATATACGTGACATTCATATTTGTAGTTACTACATTAAATCCTTCTGGTACAGAACGGGAAGCAAGTCCCCCCATTGCCGCATCGGCTATCGTCGCAATGATGCCCCCGTGTGGCACCTTAATTGTGTTATGAATAACTGGTGTAATTGGAATACGTACCTCACTGACTTCAGGCTCAAACTTGCCAACCATATGTAAGGCGGCGTTAATATAACGACGATGAATACCTTGCTGTTTTTCGCGGAGCCCAGTTAAAAGATGTAAAAGAACTTCTTCATCTTCCTCCGTACTATCTTGTAAAATTGCCCCTAATAATAGATCGATTTTTTCTTTGGGTGTTGTCATCAATTGGAAAAACCTCTTTCATTAATAATCTCAATAATGTAAAATTACCATAAAATCTGTTATGATGGGTAAGAGATTGGGGGAATTAAAAATGATGATGACCTCTGACTGGGTATTCATTTTAGATGAGGCGGAAGCGCTTTGTGAGATGATTGTTTCCTCAGAACCAGCGATGGCGCTTCAGCAAGCGTATGATGCCGTTTATAGTGATTCACAAATTGTAGAAGCTATTTACGCGTTTAATCGCATGAAAGAACAGTACGAAGATGTACAACGTTTCGGAAAATATCATCCGGACTACCATACAATTATGAAGTCGATTCGCCAACAGAAAAGGGCGCTCGACTTAAATGAAAAGGTTTCAGCTTTAAAAATTGCTGAAAACGATTTTCAGGACTTGCTTGATGAGATTAGCCTACTTGTAGGGAAAACAGTCTCTGAAGCGGTAAAAGTCCCTGTAAGCAATCCATTCTTTGCATCTGGCTCATCTTGCGGAGGAGGATGTGGCTCGGGCGGTTCATGCTCTTGCTCAGCGTAAATTAAGATGTGTTCAAACACATCTCTACTAGACTGTACACAACTCAAAGGTAAAACTGAGTTTGTTTACAGTCTTTTTCTATACAATTATGAAAGGAGGCAACATACATGAAAACATATCGGATTGCAGTCATACCAGGAGATGGGATAGGAAAAGAGGTAGTACCAGCTGCCATAGATGTACTCAATAAAGTGGCATTATTGGATGGTCGTTTTCAATTCGAATGGACAACCTTTCCATGGGGCTGTGATTATTATTTAGAGACGGGTAGTATGATGCCTGAAAATGGGATAGAGATTTTAAAGCAATATGACCAAATTTTTTTAGGAGCGGTGGGCATGCCGGAATTGGTGCCAGACCATATATCCTTATGGGGCTACTTATAAAAATACGTCGAGAAATACAGCAATCTATTAACGTACGACCTGCAAAGCTACTACAAGGTTTACCCTCACCTTTACGTCAACCTAATGGGTTTGATTTTATTGTTGTTAGAGAAAATTCTGAAGGGGAGTATGCGGAAAGTGGTGGGAGAATACATAGTGGGCAAGATGAAATTGCAATCCAAAATGCCATTTTTACTAGAAAGGGTACAGAACGTGCGATGCGGTATGCATTTGAGCTTGCTAAAGCCCGTCGACAACATGTGACAAGTGCCACAAAATCAAATGGTATCACCTACAGTATGCCATTTTGGGATGAAGTATTTTCGGAAATAGGGAAAGAGTATGAAGACGTAGGGAACATCCAATCATATTGATGCATTAGCGGCCTTTTTAGTCATGAAGCCGGACAACTTTGATGTCATTGTTGCCTCCAATTTATTTGGGGATATTTTAACAGATTTAGGAGGTGCTATTATGGGGAGTATTGGAATAGCGCCTGCAGCCAACATAAATACAGAAGGCGTGTTTCCTTCTATGTTTGAGCCTGTTCATGGTTCTGCCCCAGATATAGCAGGGCGAGGGATTGCTAATCCAATAGGGCAAATATGGACGGGAAAAATGATGCTTGATTTTCTTGGCTACGAAGAAGCAGGAACACACATTTTGAACTCTATCGAATCAACATTAACGCAAGGTATAAAAACCCCTGATTTAGGTGGAACAGCAACATTACGAGAAGTAACTGATGCAGTATTACAATATTTAGAATCTGTTTATCAATGAAAACAGGGCAAGTATTGTTTGAATATTACAAAAGCCAACTAGTAATGAACTGCCCCGTAAAAGTTAGACACTAAAACTCCTGTATCTACAAGAATTTAAATCCATGGCACATTTTGAACAGGAACTCAAAGACTATATTCACTACTACAATCACAAACGAATGAAATTAAAAGACCTAAGCCCGGTGGAGTACCGAACTCAGGTCTTAGCAGTTGCTTAACTAAATATGTCTAACTTTTTTGGGTCAGATCAAATCCCTATGGCTTTTGTCTATAGTAGGTGGGAAGGACTTATTTAGAGCATTAACCCTTCCATGGACTGATTTAATAAGACTCTTGCGTTTGAAATAGCTCTACGGCTATATCTGGGCGATCTGTGATAATTCCTTTTGCGCCGTTATTAATTAATTTTTTCATTGTGTCTAAGTCATTGATTGTCCAATAATGAACAGGAATGTTAAGATTATTTAAAAACTGAATAAACTTTGGAGAATCTAAAGCGATAACCCCTGATTTAGGAGGAATTTGGAACACATCTACTTTTGGATGATATAAATGTCCGAATTGACTGGAGAAGGAAGCAAATGCTTTTCTCACATCTGATTCTCCTGCACCAAGCGCTACCTGATTTTGAGCATATAAGTTAAAGCGATCTATTTGCTCCCCGTAAAAGCTTGTTACAACGACACGATCCTCTGCGCCTAGTTCTTCAATTAAACGCCAAAGCTTAGAAGGCATTAGACTTCCTTCATAAGTTTCAGGGGCATCTTTAATATCAATATTGATCAACATATGTGGATACGCCTCAAGTAGCTCTCGTAATGTTACAACTTGTAATTTATCCTCACGGTATGGGAAGGCTCCATCCAAATCTTCAAAATGATAGCCGTGATTCAAGGCATTGATTTCTGCCAATGTCATATCAGCTATAAGGCCATAGCCGTCTGTTGTTCGTTCAACTGTATCATCGTGAAAAACAATAATTTCTTCGTCTTTTGTTAAACGTACGTCTATTTCAAATCCATCAACGCCTAACTGCGCTGCTTTGTCAAAGGCGATCATAGTATGTTCAGGTGCTAAATGAGCTCCGCCTCGGTGTGCAAGAATGATTGTGCGATCAAATTGTAATGCTTGTTTACCTTCACGTTGCTGTGGTTTAGAAATAGCTTTACTACCTGCCCAAGCTGCCGCACTTGCAGCTGCGATTGCAATTGCTATTTTAGTTTTCTTCCCCATATTCGTCCTCCTTAACAATTTTTTTACCTATTAAAGTAAATGGTGAATTCATTGTGTAATGACTAGCTCCCACATCCGTCCGAGAGCTTTATAAAACTAGTAATTAGTTAAGTGATTGATGATTCTTTCATACTTCCTATGATGGAGGTATGAGGCATTATCATCCTTCAGCAAAATGTACATTGATTCCGTGGAAAAATAATCATGTAAGCTATTTAAAACAACTGATTCGAATTCCTACGATGTTTAACGTAGTATGCTTTTCCATTATAACGGAAAATCGAGTGTTCTGTCAGCTAAACTCTGTTGCTATCATTTTCTGGTCTATGGTATTCTTTTAGGTAAGAAATGAGGGAATCCAATATGAACGAACGACAAGGGCTAATCGTTTACGTCCATCAATTAAAACATGCGAAGTCTCTTCGGAAATATGGTCATGTTCTTTATATTTCTAGAAGACAAAAATACGTAGCGCTGTATTGTAATCGTGAGGATATTGAAATGTTGACAATAAAACTACAACGCCTTCCTTTTGTGAAAGACGTTGTTGAATCTTATCGTCCATTTGTCAAAACTGAATATGAAAATGCAAAGCCGGATAAAGCAAAGGAATATGACTATAAAGTAGGTCTATAATATTATGCTAATGCAGGTATATAGTTATTTAGTCTTAATATGCCGATTAAGTATTGATAAAATAGTTTTGATTCCGAAAATATAGATGAGTGCTTTATTTCTACAACAACTGCTTTTCGGTCTAGTTGTTCAATTTGTGCTTCAAACATTTTTTGTCGCTTAGTTGGTTCCCCATCATGATAAGGGATGCCTTCGCGACAAATATATATGGGCATGAATTTACTTTCGCCAACTGGTTTGAAGGCAACGGCTAAGGAGATTACCTTTTTATCTCCTTTTGTAGATGTTAGTAAAAAGGCCTGATGAAAGCGTTCCTGATTGGTTTTAATAATTTCAAGTAGCTCGTATACATCACCATAGCCTTCTCCTAATTCTATAAATTGTTGTGGCATAATAACTGCACATCCTTTCCAATACTCATAGTATCATGCTGCGGGAGGTCAAGCACATGAAATTTGCATTAAGCTTTTTTTCTATTTTAGTACTTATTATTTCAGGAACGTTATTTTTCCAGTATCATGCATACTCATCTGATTTAGAAACCGGCATAGGGGATTTTCATTACTCGCAGGAAATAGAGATTGTTTATCGTGAAAATAGCTTAGATATTCGTCAGCATTTTAAAAATTTACCCAATCAAAAGGTAAAAATTAAATGGCCAGAAAAGGCAACAAACCCTAGTTGCTTTATTGAGAATGAAAAAAGCTGTGATCGTTTATCAGATGAGGTCTCTTATTTTGCAAAAGGGGAAACAAAATCACAATCTGTGTCATACATAATCCCGATTGAGGGTGGCTTGAAAAATAAGATGCTCCTTCAAGATGTTTTTGCTACACTAATAAATGGTGAAGCGTCCTATTCAATTGTTCATATTTCTACAGATAGTAAAATTAATGGACAATGGATTACAGGTTTGCCATTAGTAGGTCAACAACAGCTATCACTCGTTAACTATACGATGTTTAGAGGCAACGGCACTGTTCATGACCTTTATTGGCAAGCAGGAAAACTCAAAGTACAAGAACAAACGCCTGTATTATCGATTTATGCACAACAGGCTATTCCGAATGATTTCCTAAAATCATTAGAGAATTTACAGTTTTTAAATGATGAACATATTGCAATTATTCAAGAGAAAAGTCCTGTCCCAGTTCATGATGAAAGATTATTATTTTTACCAACACTTACAGCACAAGCTGTTGAACAGGAAGTCATTTTGTCCCAAATAAAATCGCAATATACATTTGTAGACTCTCCAGAATGGTTGCTTGAAGTTATGGCATCCTATTTAGTAAACGATCCAATTGGTGGAGACAAAGCAAAGAAAATTGTGAAGACATTAAATGATTACATGACAGATAGTCAACAGCAGGCTTGGCAGGATAAGTTGAAAAAACTTGGAGATGATCCTCTATCACCAAAAACAATGGATGAGTATTTATCACAAGTGTTAGATGCTAAAACATCTTACTTTACGTTAAATGCAGCCCAGAAAGACGGAACGTACCCATTATTATTTGAGGATTCTCGTGATGTGTATGTAAATGATGTATTGAAGGAAGACGTTCATGTTATTCTATATGAAGGACAAGCGTTATATACAGCAGATACGTTATTACCTTATCTTGGGTATACAGTTGGAGAAGGGAAGAACGGCTATTATGTAAATAGCGAGCATCGCACATTCCGATTCCCTAAAGAACCTGGTTTTTATGTATTTAATCAGCGAAGATATCCAACTATTTCAGAGCCAATTATTAAAATTGCTAATCAATATTATGTGGAAGAGGCTTGGTTACAGCGTTTATTCTTAGTTGAATTACAAAAGAAAGAGGAACGTATTCAAGTATTAACACAAGAGCAACAATAACTTTTGCAGCGGAGGGCTTTCCTTTCGCTGCAAAAATACTTTATATGGATGAAAGTACGGTGATAGCTTATATGAGAGTGGTAGCAGGAGAGCGTAAAGGAATGCCGCTAAAGGCGATAGCTGGGAATACGACGAGACCTACAACTGATAAGGTGAAGGAATCGATTTTTAATATGATTGGTCCTTTTTTTGATGGAGGTACTGCACTTGATTTGTTTGCAGGAAGCGGTGGTTTAGGTATTGAATCACTAAGTCGTGGGGCAGAGCGTGCTATTTTTATTGAAAAAGATGCAAAAGCCTTTCAGGTGCTGCAAGAAAATATTAAAAAATGCCGTTACGAAGAACATACTGAGCTGTTTCGCATTGATGCAAAGCGTGCTGTGAAAGCGCTATTAAAACGTGATATTACCTTTTCATTAGTTTTTTTAGATCCGCCTTATCATCAAAAGGAATATTATGACTTAGTGCAATTACTCGTTGATAATGAAAAAATTCAACAAAATGGTATTATTTTATGTGAACATGCAAAAGAAATAACATTACCTCAAAGTTTTGGTGAGTTTGTTTTAAAAAGACAAGAAACATATGGCGGAACAATTATTTCTGTTTATCGCTGTACAGAGGAAGAGGGAGAATAAGTTGTCAGAGAAAATTGCTGTAGTTCCTGGAAGTTTTGACCCTGTGACATTTGGCCATTTAGATATTATTAAACGTGCAGCCGATGTGTTCGATATCGTCTATGTAGCCGTATTAAACAATTCAGCAAAAAATCCGCTGTTTTCTGTAGAGGAACGTATGGCTTTAATGGCTGAAGTAACGAAAGCGATACCTAATGTTCGGATAGAAAGTTCTTCAGGTCTTCTTATAGACTATGCTAAAGAAAAAAAAGCTAAGGCCATTGTACGTGGCTTACGAGCAGTTTCAGATTTTGAATATGAAATGCAAATTACTTCTATGAACCGTTTCCTAGATGAAACAATCGAAACATTCTTCATTATGACGAAGAATCAATACTCATTCCTAAGTTCCAGTATTGTAAAAGAGGTTGCGAAATATGGAAGTGATGTCAATGAGTTAGTTCCAGATTGTGTTGTACAAGCTTTAAAAGAAAAATATGGTTTTATCCAATAGTGGTTGAAGAGGATGTCGGTACTATACGCTGAACATCCTCTTTTTTATCGATGAAAACTAATTATTTCAGAAAAAATAGAGCATAAATAGTTGGTACAATGATTATGCTAAGGAGGCGAAATTTTAGATAAGGTCTCACAGAAAGTTTGGCGGATTTAGCAATCACAAAAATTTGTAAATGAATACTTATACTTTGCATCGTTAACAAAATGACGACTAGTAAAGAGGTATACGGGAAATCAGGGAAGGCCGTGACGGTCATTTTAAGACCATTTGTCACTTCTAGGATGGCGGCTAAGGACAGTTCAATCGTATAAGGTAGCTTCGGTATTAATTGATCTAAGCCCTGTTGCACGATAGTCTGAATGGTTGTGAAAAAGATAATGGTTGTACCCACTAATAAAATGGTTGGGGCAGTTTCTTTAATACTTTCTGAAAAGGGAGCTGTGTACAGTGTAGTGTTGTGTACAGTGATGGTTGGTGAATCCGTTTTGCGGTATAAAAAGTAACCAGTTACTAAGCAACAAATATTAAACATATGTAGTAAACATAAAAACAACCATCCAAACGTATTACTGTGTAGTAAATCAAGGCTTACAAACCCTAACACGAATAATGGACTTGGTGCATGACAAACGGCTAGTAGAAAATTTGCTTCCTTAGGATGTAATTGTCCACTGTTTTTTAAATAAACAATAGTGGTCGCTCCAGTAGGATAGCCTCCAAGTGCGCTAATAATGTAGGCTTGTACGTATAAAGAAGCTCTTTTTGTTTTGGTACGCATAGGGGCTGTTAAACGCAGGAGCCATTGTGTTAACACCAAATACGGTAGTAAATACGGAAATAGCGCCTCCATGAAAAGAGATAAGCCTAAATCAGTACCACTATGAGCGGTTTGTGGGAATAACAAGAGTAAGAGAATTAGAATTATGCAGAGCGCTATTTGAATTGTAGCAAACATATGATCATCTCGTTTCAACTTTTTGTCATTCACATAGGCAAATGCTAAAATTAATATATGTGTGAAAGGCAAAAACATGAACGTATGGTTTTGCAAGCGTCCTAGGAGGTGTATTCAAGTGAAGAGAAAAATTGGCATTTATGCGGTGTTAATAGTCGTGATTTGTTCTATGATGTTATACCGACTAGACGCGTATATTATGAAACCTGGTAGTGCCTATGATGTCAGTAAATTTGTTACGGTCGATAGCAAGGAGGCAGATAGTTTAGGATCTATGAGTTTGATGACGGTCGCCATGCAGCAAGCCACACCATTTTCATATTTATGGGCTAAAACTCAAAAGTATCAAAAGCTCATGGATATTGAACAAGTCCGAAATCCATTAGAGGATGATGAGGAATATAATGTTCGACAGTTAAAATTAATGTCGGATTCCCAATTTAATGCTAAATATGTAGCTTTCCAAAGAGCTGGATTAGAGACAAAAGTTCATTTTAATGGTGTCTTTATCTTAAATGTATTGGATGGTGGCGCTTCAGATGGCATCTTAAAAGCTGGGGATGAAATAATTGAAGTAGATGGACAAAAAATAACTAATCAGCAAATGCTTGTTGAGCTTTTACAGCCTAAACAGCTCGGGGATCAAGTATCGATTCAATTTATACGTAATGAAGAACAGCAGAAGGCAACAATTACATTGAAAGAAATACCAAATGCACAGGAGCATAGAGCCGGTTTAGGGATTTCTTATACAGAAAGCAAATCGATAGAAACCGATCCACAGGTGACAATGAAGACAGAGGATATTGGTGGTCCTTCTGCAGGATTGATGTTTACACTTGAAATATTAGATCAACTTCTGGATGAGGATTTAACGAAAGGTTATGCCATCGCAGGTACAGGAGAAATGCTAGTTGATGGATCTGTTGGCCGAATTGGCGGAATTGACTATAAGATTATAGCAGCTGATCGTGATGATATGGAAATCTTTTTTGCCCCTGATGATGAAATTTCTCCAGAAATGAAGGCGAAGTATCCAGAGTTAGAATCCAATTATACGACTGCTGTAAAAACAGCGAAGGAAATTGGGACAAAGATGAAAATTGTACCTGTGAAAAACGTGGACGATGCCATCAATTATTTAAAGCAGCTACAACCAAAATAAAAAACAATAAAGGGATGCTAGAACCCATCTAGCATCCCTTTTATGACTTTAATAACGGATTGGTGGTGTTTGATAATCTTTTGGAAGACTTAGCGCTGTAACGCCTTGCTCTATACTTAAATTGTATAGCTCTGCTGCATGAATATCGATGGCCAGCATAGCATCTTTTGCAGCTGCAACACGGCTTATTAAAGGTAATTCGATATCTTTTTTACGCTTTCCTATATAAGCTTGGCCAGTTTCGCTCATGCCTAGTAAACGGATAAATGATGGGGCTTCAAAGCTGTGTAGCTGTTCCTTTGTAAATCCTGTATAAATATGTGTAATCATACGTTGAAGGCGGGTCCAGGTATAACGTTTCGATTTTATTTTTTCCATAAAGCTATTAAAGGATGAGCTGCTTTTGGCTGCTTTCATAATAGCATTCTCAATCCCCTCAGTTACTTCTGCATAACGAGTGAGCTCAGAAGTCGTGTGTCTCATAATCGTGAACTGTAAAAGTGGCCAAAATGCTTCCCAGCTAGCAAATTTTTTATAGTGTCTATGCCAGTCTGCCAAATAATTAAAAGATGCCTCCGGAACAACCTTTTGAACACTCTGTAAAGAACTTGTAGTTGCTAGGGCTTTACGTATTCCCGTAGCGCTTGCGATGGATGCGTCCTCTTTAAGTGCATCATGATAGCCTGCTGCAATACGAGGGATGGTAAGTGGCTGGATGTTACTGTTCAGCGTTCTCGCCGCCTCTAGATAATGAAAGCCAAGAATATTATTGGGTTGTGCAAGATCGATGTATGGAGCAGGGAACTTCTGAGTAAGCTGTTCATAGGCGTAATATAGGCTTTTAGGATAGCTAGCGCCTGTTTTAAGGCTGTCTTTAATAAGTGCGTCATACTCTGTACGATTATTGTCGATCAACTCAAACGTGTTCAAGAATGGTTGGATAGAGCCATCTTCACTACCAAAAGCAAACGAGTCGCAGCCAACAGCAGTTAATAATGAAATCGCACCCTTGGCGAAATCAGTAGCAGGGGCTGTACTATAGACATAAGGTAGCTCAATGACAATGTCTACACCACCTGCGAGTGCCATTTTTGTACGTGTCCATTTATCTACCATAGCTGGTTCACCACGTTGTAAAAATGTTCCACTCATAACAGCGATGACAATATCTGCTTTCGCTACTTTTTTAGCCTGTGTTAAATGATAGGCATGTCCGTTGTGAAAAGGATTATATTCAACAACAATTCCAACTGCTTTCATGCTTTCCCTCCTGATCATTTATGTTTTATGGTAAGCTGTTTAGAGCAAATATACTTCTTATAGTATATAATTATAGGTAGGTTTTAAAGAGGTGACAAGAAATTATCTTGACATCTATTTTTACACATTATATAATCAACATTGTTGTCTCGAGGTGATTAAACGAATGAAATGGTCAATTCATCAATTATCTAAATACCGCCAAAACGGGATGCCAATCGATGCCTTTGTCCAACTGGACGAAGTGATGGAGCGAAACCAGGATATTCGAGCAATTTCGCCCGTTCATGTAAAAGGGCTATGTACTTTTGGTGCATCGCAAATGACATGTCAGTTAACTGTGACAGCGACGTTAACGCTACCATGTGCTCGCACGTGGGAGGATGTTGAGTTTCCTATCGATGTTGAGACAGTTGAAATTTTCAGCTGGATTGACGAAGATCAACGAGGAGACGATGACGGAGACATTCACTATATTGACGGTGAAGTCATCGACATGAAACCAGTTCTTGAGGAGCTAGTGCTGCTCGAGGTACCTATGCAAGTGTTCAAGGAAAATACCGAAGGACAAGTGCAAGGCGGTAAAAGCTGGTCTTATGCAACAGATGAAGACGTAGAGCTACACAAAAAAGCTGACGAACAAAAAGTGGATCCAAGACTAGCTGCTTTAGCTAAGTATTTTGATCAAACAGACGAATAGACGATCTGTAAGGAGGTGCCATCAATGGCTGTACCATTTAGAAGAACTTCTAAAACTGCAAAAAGAAAGCGTCGTACGCATTTCAAATTATCTGTACCTGGTATGGTAACTTGCCCTAACTGTGGTGAGGCTAAATTATCACACCGTGTTTGCAAAGCTTGCGGACAATACAAAGGTAAAGAAGTAGTAAGCAAATAATACAGTGTTTGCTCACTTAAAAGGCTAGTAGAGAGACCATGGCTCTTTACTAGCCTTTTTTTGATGGCTTAAAAACAGAATATTGCGTTGATTGCGAAATTTAATATAATAGTGAAATAATTGTATGATACAATTTATTCATGGAGACAAAGGGGGTAATAATGTGAGTTATACAATCGACAATCATGATGGTGTTATGACTTTTACGATTAATCGAGAAGAGAAGCGTAATGCTGTCAATGATGAGGTTATGAATGGTCTTCAGGAAGTCATTACGTATATTCGAAAACATGAGGATGTGCGTTTTTTAGTAGTGACAGGTGCTGGAGATAAATCATTTTGCTCTGGAGGGGATTTATCTGAGTTTCATTCGCTGGAGACGGAGGATGAGGCATTTGGTATGTTAAGTAAGATGGGGAAAATATTATATGACCTTGCAACACTCCCGGTACCCACTATAGCGCTTATAAATGGTACCGCAGTTGGTGGAGGTTGTGAGATTGCCACAGCTTGTGATTTTCGTTTAGTGGCAAACCATGCGAAATGTGGTTTTATTCAAGGAACCTTAGCCATTACGAGTGGTTGGGGTGGTGGTACATATCTTTTTGAACGAGGTTTACGTCATGACCGTGCATTAAAAATGCTTGTGGATGCGAAGCCGTATCCTGCGCAGTTGCTATATGAAATTGGATGGGCAATGCGAGTTTTTGAAGGCTCAAAGGATGAGGCGTTAAATGATTTTATTGAACATATGCGAAAAATTCATCCTTCTGTTCATAAAGCTTATAAGGAAATCGAGCTTCGTAAATGGCGAGAACGAAATATGTATGAGCGGGTGATGGAGGAAGTTCGTACGTGTGCAAAATTGTGGGAAAGTGAAGCGCATCATCTGGCTGTTAATAATTTCTTAACAAAGAAGAATAATAATTGATGTATAAAGGCAGTGATGAAAGAAAAACATAATCACTGTCTTTTTTCATGCAATGATTCTATTTTGCTCGCTACTGCATATAGTAGTAAAAAATGCGAGGGTGATAGATTATGGAATTGAAAAAAAGAAAAGATCAATGGACAAAGGAAGACGATGAAAGACTAGCAGAAATTGTCTTGCATAATGTGCAAAATGGCAAAACGCAGTTGGAGGCTTTTGAAATGGCGGCTATGGAACTGGGCCGTACAAAGCAGGCGTGTGGCTTCCGTTGGAATAAAACATTACGTGGTCAATATAGTCAGTCATTATTAGCTGTACGAAATCAACCCCAACAATCTATGCGAAGTCACTTGAAATTGGCATTGACAAGTTTTGACGAATTAACAGATGCTTATCAAACCCTTGAAATGAGACATCGTGAGTTGCAAAATGAACATGAGAAATTAGTGAAGTGGCTGCAGCAAGGTTATTCGTTAATGAAAGATTAAACTTCAGTAACTATGAAGAGCATACAATATTTATCTTTCCTAGAGATAAAACCCTTTCTGTATATCGTCAATAAACAGCCAATCTTGTATAATAGAAGAACCTACTTAGGGGTGCCTTAGAATTTATTCTGAGGCACCTTATTCTTATAGCTTCATAATGTGGAGAGGAAAGGGTGTAAAATGAAATGATGAAGGTAGCAGTTATTGGTGCTGGAGCGGTTGGTCAATTAACAGCAAGCTTTTTAGCAGAGTCGGGAATGTCAGTATCGTTAGTGACAAGAAAACAGAAGCAGGTAGAAGAGCTAACTACCAATCAATTAACGCGAATGAATATTGATGGAACTAAAACTGTACAAAAAATTGCTTCTACAACAAATTTAACTGCATTACCACCTCAAGATTTAATTGTGATTGCTGTTAAATATGTTCATTTACAAAATCTCTATGACCAATTAGCGTCACTATCAAATGAAATACCTTTGCTCTTTATGCAAAATGGCTTGGCTCATTTTGAGGAGGCACGAAGTTTACCTCAAAAAAATATCGCGTTTTGCTCCGTTTCTTTTGGTGCACAATTGCGGAATCAAACAACTGTTCAACATAGAGGGATTGGTCCTTGTAAAATAGCTATCGAACGAGGGAAACAACCTGTTTTTCTAAAGTTATTACAATTACAAAATCCATTGTTTCCTGTTGAAATGGCCGATAATGCAGAGAAGATGCTATTTGAAAAAGCAATATTTAATAGCTTAATCAATCCATTAACTTATGTATTACAAATAAAGAACGGGGAACTAGTGACTAATACACGAGTGTATGCCCTTTTGAAGAATATTTATCAGGAGTTAACGATTGCGTTCGAAGATATTGAGCGCACTATATCTTTTGGAGATGTGGTAGACTTATGTAGGCAAACAGCCGAAAATACATCTTCCATGCTTGCAGATCGTATGCAGGGAAGAAAAAGTGAGATTGAAACAATTGTTGGTGCCATTTTGGATAAGGCTTTAACAAATGGTCATCATTTGCCTACTTTGCGTACTTTATATCTCCAAGTACTTGCGATAGAGGAGAGCGGTGAACAAAGTTGAAAGACCTTTTACATATTATTGTTAGTATCGTTATTTTTTGCCCAATTGTTCTTTTTATTATAGTCTATCTAATTAGCCGGAAAGTTAAAATACGTGGTACCCATGCATTTGGTGCGGCGTCTGATGTGACAACCTTCTGCTTGTTCTTTTCAGTCCCCTTAGGCATTGGAGTACTGTGGCAAGTAAATGTAGGGGGACTTTTAGTCATCCTTGCAATAATGATGGCTATGATTTTTACATATATTGAATGGCGGACAAAAAAAGAAATAGAAGTGAAGCCGTTATTAAAGAAAATTTGGCGTTTTTTATTTTTATTACTGAGCACCGCGTATGTTGTGATCTGTATAATCGGTGTCATTCAGTCCCTTGTAGACTATTTACAGGTTGCCTAAGCATTTTCTTTTCATGTTGGAGCTATAAGGGTTAAAATAATAGCATTATAAAGTAGATATAAAAAATCATTCTTTATGGATGGGAAACTGATTAAATGTCATAAAGCCTAGTGCTAAAAGAATAGTTCAGTAATATTGCACAGTGCTATGTTCATGGTGGGGGAAATGCAATATGGGCTAAAAACATTTACAGCCTCAAGTGCATAATATGTGAGGAATCAATTTCTCGTTATAAGTAAAATAATGATTGAGTGAGTAGAGGAGCTTATATTAAATGAAACTGGAGTCTATCCAAGTACCTATAAAAAATAATGTGCTAGCCGATTACTGGTCGCCAAATACTGCCATTCATCAGTTTTTTGAATACGATTTTAATGATCAGGCTTTTGAGGAAAGAGCGAAGCATTTAGCACAACATGCCAGAGATCAAAAAGAGCTGACAGCCATCATCCGTCAATTTATGGAGCCACTAGGGTTATCACAAAAAGCGAATGAACATTTACAACAACTAGAACAAGGAGCTATGGTCATAATCGGTGGCCAACAAGCAGGTATCTTAACTGGCCCTCTTTACTCCGTTCATAAAGCGATTTCAGTCATTGTGTTAGCAAAAGAACAAAGTGCGAAGCTTCAAAAATCTGTCGTACCTGTTTTTTGGATAGCTGGAGAAGATCATGATTTGGAAGAAATTAATCATACTTATACGGTGCATGGAGAGTTATTAAAAAAACGAGCATACAGTGAGCGCTCTAGACGTAAAACAATGGCATCGGCAACAATGCTCAATAAAGAGTCGATGACACAATTTATCAATACCATTATTAGAGACATTGGGGAAACCGAGTATACAGAGGCCCTTATTAAACAATTAGTAGATGTGCTAAACGAAAGTGAGACATTTACTGATTTCTTTGCGCGGTTAATGAACCAATTATTTAAAGATGAAGGGTTACTGTTCATTGATGCAGCGGATTATAATTTCCGTCAATATGAAAGTGACAATTTTGCACACATCATTCAGCATAGCGAAGAAATTGCTAGAGTTGTAACAGAAAAGGAAGAGCTGTTAGAGCAAACGGGCTACGGTAAACCTATTTTAGCGACAAGAGATGCAGCTAATCTATTCTATGTAGAGGACGGAGAACGTCATCTTTTGGAAAGAAAAAATGATCTATTTATTAATTTAGCCGCAAACCTTAAGTTTACTCGTGAAGAGCTACTAGAGATTGCCAAGAAATATCCAGAGCGCTTGAGTAATAACGTGGTGTCCCGTCCATTAATGCAGGAAATGACGTTCCCTGTACTGGCATTCGTCGGTGGCCCTGGTGAATTAGCTTATTGGGCAACATTAAAAAGTGCATTTTCTGTACTAGACCTACAAATGCCTATTTTTGCCCCGCGCCTTCATATGACGATTGTGACGCGTCATGTAGAGCAATTATTGTGTGAACATCAATTGACTGTTACGGATGTTTGGAATGGCAAAGCTTTAGAAATGAAAGAGCGTTTTATTGATGATGTGCAGGATAGTGAGGCTAAACGCCAAATTCAGGCTATGGAGCAGTTGTTAGCAGAAAAGTACAGTGAGCTTGCATCGTATTTAGAGGAACAGCATTTAACTTTAGATAAAATCCTTGTGAAAAATCAAGAAAATCATGCAAAACAATTTGACTACCTGCAGCAAAAAATTGAGCAAACTGTACTCGACAAGCATGAAACTACTATCCGCAAATTTACGACGCTACAAAATGAGTTGTATCCAAACGAAGGTTTCCAGGAAAGAACTTATAATCCATATCAATATTTTAATGAGTTTGGACCTATGTTGATTGCTGAAATGTTAAAGCAAAACTATAGTATTGGCAAACACCACTATTTACTTTATTTATAAACCTATCTGCCAGGTTCTTTATACCTAGATGATTTTTTGATACAATATTGATTTGATGAATTTTGTCTATAAAAATAGTATTTAGAGAGCTATCCTCCTAAGGATAGCTCTTTCTTTGTGTCATTTAGCATATATCAAAAATTTCCATCAAGGTCTAATTGCATATTAAGAGATAAAATGTCAAGTTTTTTTTAAAAAAAGTGGAGGAAAGTGGGGGGATGTGGTACATTATTTAATAAAGTGGGGTGAGTAGTATGTTCATGGGAGAATATCAACACTCCGTTGATGCGAAAGGGCGATTAATCGTGCCGGCAAAATTTCGTGAAGCTTTAGGCGAAGCGTTTGTTGTCACAAGAGGTCTCGATAACTGTCTATTTGGCTATCCTATGAATGAATGGCGAAAACTCGAAGAAAAGTTAAAAGATTTACCGATGACCAAAAAGGATACACGTGCATTTGCAAGGTTTTTCTTTTCTGGCGCAACAGAGGTAGAAATAGACAAGCAGGGGCGAATTAATATTCCAGCTACTCTTATGCAACATGCACATCTTGTAAAGGAATGTGTAGTGTTGGGGGTTTCAAATCGAATTGAGATTTGGGCTAAAGATGCATGGGAAGCTTACTTCAGCGAGTCCGAACAATCTTTTAATGAAATTGCAGAAAATATGATTGGCTTTGATTTTTAACTTTTGATAAGCATGTCCATTCAAAGATGACATGAGGTTAAGGCCTGAAAGGAGCGAGTGGTATGTTCGATCATACAACCGTGTTATTAAAAGAAACTGTTGATGGGTTGAACATCGATCCTGATGGTGTATATGTGGACTGTACGTTAGGTGGTGCAGGCCATAGTGAATATTTAGTTCAACAATTATCTGATAAAGGCCGTTTAATTTGTTTCGATCAAGATATGACGGCTATCGAAAATGCGAAAATTCGATTAGCGCCTTATATTGAGCGCGTCACGTTTATACATTCGAATTTCCGGTATTTAAAAGAAGAATTATTAGCTCATGGTTTTGAACAAGTGGATGGTATTTTATATGACTTAGGCGTATCTTCACCTCAGTTAGATACACCTGAACGAGGCTTTAGCTATCACCATGATGCACCACTTGATATGCGCATGGATCAAACGGCAACACTTACAGCTTTTGAAGTTGTCAATCAATGGGCATATGAAGATTTAGTACGTATTTTTTTCCGTTATGGAGAAGAAAAGTTTTCAAAGCAAGTTGCTCGTAAAATTGAAGAGGCGCGTAAGTCAGCACCAATTGAAACAACTGGACAACTTGTAGAGCTTATTAAAGAGGGTATTCCAGCAGCGGCACGCCGAAAAGGTGGGCATCCAGCAAAGCGCATTTTCCAAGCAATAAGAATTGCTGTCAATGACGAGTTAGGCGCGGCAGAGGATTCATTAGTCGATGCGATTGATATGATAAACGTAGGTGGACGCATTAGTGTCATTACGTTCCATTCATTGGAGGACCGCCTATGCAAGACAATCTTTAAGGAAGCGTCATCATTACCGGAATTACCACCAAATTTACCAGTAATTCCAGATGACATGAAGCCAACTTTAAAGCTTATTTCACGAAAGCCAATTCTTCCATCAGATGAAGAATTAGAAGTGAATAATCGGGCTCGTTCAGCAAAGCTTAGAGTGGTGGAGAAAATTAACGACAAAGGGCGTGAGTAAATGGCAGCCGTACGTGTAAGGCAACAGCACCAACATCAACAAGTGCAACAACCGATAACACCACCTAGTCCACAACCCACTATCATACGTCGTAAAAAAACGAACCAGAAGTTTGAGAAAACAATGCTAATTGTTTTAGTTAGCATTATTGCTGTATTAGGAGTCCTAGTATTAAATAAACAAGCAGCTATTCAAACGACAAGCATGGACATTCAAAAGATCGAATCAGAAGCAGATGAGATTGCAAAACAGAATGTTGACTTAACGGTTCGTGTAAGTGAACTTTCTACATACGATAACATATGGAAAAAAGCGAAAGAACTCGGTTTAACTCAAAATGAGAAAAATGTAAAGGTAGTGCCGGGAGAATGAAAAAAAAGAGATTTCGATTCCAATGGGGAGCCTTTCTATTAATGATTTTTTATGGAGGGCTCTTTTTTCTATTATTCACAAGAATGGTGAACATTCAGGCGACAGGGCAAGTAGAAGGACAGGAGCTTGCAGCAAGAGCAGCTGCTAAGTATGGTAAGGAAAGTGTTATCACAGCAAACCGAGGAAAAATTTATGACCAAAACGGTCAAGTGATTGCAGAAGATACGTTAAGCTATCGTCTAGTTGCAGTCGTGAGTGAAGCTGCTACAACAGATCCAAAAAAACCTAGGCATGTTGTAGATGCTGAAAAAACGGCTCAAGTTTTAGCGAAGTATATTCCGGCAATGCAAGGAAAAGAAGATGAAGTTCTGAAAAAACTAAATAACCGTTATAGAAGCGATGGTGAACCATTATATCAAGTGGAATTTGGGAGTTCTGGACGCGGTATTAGTCACGAGGTTATGAGTAAAATAAAGGAAGAAAAATTACCAGGAATTCTATTTGTTAGTGATTTAAAACGTTATTATCCAAATGGTGTCTTTGCCTCCCATTTAATTGGCTATGCACTGAAAAAGGATAATGCGGATGGAACTGTTACTACAAAAGGCGAAATGGGCCTAGAATATACGTATGACAAAGAACTGACAGGTGTTAACGGTAAAATGAAATACGAAACAGATGCTTTCAGTTATTTATTACCGAACAGCGAGAAGATGGTGACACCTGCTAAAGATGGGGACGACATTTATTTAACGCTCGATAAAACCATCCAAAGCTTTTTAGAAGAAGCAATGACAAAGGTTGAACAGGAATATAATCCTGAGTCCATGACGGCTGTTGTAGCAGATCCGAAGACTGGGAAAATATTAGCGATGTCCCAGCGTCCTACATTTAACCCAGAAACACGTGATAGTCAAAATATGAAGTGGCTGAACGAGGTAATTGAAGAAACAATTGAGCCTGGTTCAACGATGAAAACATTTACACTAGCTTCAGCTATTGATACAAATACATGGGAACCAAACACATTCTACCAATCAGGTTCTTATACTATACTTGATCGTACTATCCGAGATCATAATCAGGTCGGTTGGGGCCCTATCACCTATTTAGAAGGATTCCAACGATCTTCGAATACGGCCATGGCCCATTTATTAAAGTTGATTGGCGATGATGTCTTTGTGGAATATTTAGACCGTTTTGGTTTCGGCCACAAAACAGGAATTGATTTACCGAACGAAGCGACAGGTACAATATTATCTAAATACCCGATCCAACGAGTGACAACAACATATGGACAAGGGTCAACCGTAACGCCTATCCAAATGATCCAAGCCATGACTGCTATTGCGAATGATGGCAAGATGATGCAGCCTTATGTGATTGACCGTATTGTTGATTCATCAACAGGGAAGGTTATTCAAAACCATGAACCTGTTGAAAAAGGACAACCAATCAAAGCAGATACAGCCAAACAAGTACGAGAAATCCTTGCCTCTACACTAACATCAGAATTTGGTACTGCGAAGGATTTTATTCTAGAGGATTATGAGGTTGCAGGGAAGACAGGGACAGCACAAATTCCGAGAGCAGATGGTACGTATGCTTGGGGTGCTAACCAATTCCTCTATTCATTTTTAGGAATGGCTCCTGTCGATGATCCTCAGCTCATCATGTATGTCTCAGTGAAAAAACCTAAGTTAAATAATGAGCTTGGATCAGTCCCAGTATCTAAAGTGTTTAATCCTGTTATGTTAAATAGCTTAAAGCACCTTAATATTAATCCAGGTGATGTACAGTATGTGGATAAGGTAGATATTAAGGATTATACAGGTCAAAGTGCTGAGGCGATTGAGGTAGAGCTAGGGAATGATGGATTACAGCCTGTTATTGTTGGAAGCGGGGGTAAAATCATAGATCAATATCCGAAAGATACAAAACAACTAGTTAAAGGTAGTTATGTATTTTTGAAGACAGATGGAGATATCATATTGCCAGATTTTACGAATTGGTCATTGAGAAATTTACTTGTTTTCAAATCTATGACAGGGGTAGAGATGGAGATTTTCGGTGAAGGCTTTGTAGCGAGTCAAAGTGTGTCTCCAGGCACTACTATAACGGATAATTCACCGATTGTTGTTAAGCTCAAAACACCTGCTGAAAGCTTTGTACAAGATGTCGAGGCAGCTTCTGAGGGTGAAATTGAACAAGTAGAAGATGAATAATACTGAATAGAAGTCCACTTTATTTCATACGTTGTAAAAAACAAGGTGTGATGTCGAATGAAGTGGATTTCTATCCATTCTAAAAAGCGTTTACGTATTTTATATGTGTTGTTTATGTGTGCGGCGGTGGCGATAGTGATTAGGCTTTTCTTTTTGCAAGTGTTGGATCAAAAGGAACTGACAACGAAGGCAGAAGAGAACTGGGACCGAGAAATCCCATTTGCTAATGAACGAGGGCATATTACTGATCGAGATGGTGAGAGTATTGTAACCAATAAGCTAGCACCAACATTATATTTTATGCCTTCCCAGAGTAAAGATATTGAAGGGGCAGCTGAAAAAATTGCACAAGTTCTAGAAGTGGACAAAGAGAAACTTTTAGAGAAGATGAAGAAAAAAGCCTATTTAGTAAAGCTAGCGCCTGAGGGGAAAAATATCCCCTATGAAAAAGCTGTGGAATTACAAGGCTTACAAATTGAAGGATTATATAGTGGTGTCGACTACTCAAGAGACTATCCATATGGGACACTTTTATCTCGATTTTTAGGTTTTACAGGGTATGATGCACAAGGCTTAGCTGGTATCGAATATGAATATGATAAGTTTTTGCAGGCTAATTCATCTGCAATTCGCCTATTTACCGATGCAAAGGGCAATAATTTACCGAATGTCGCGAGTGCTTGGAAGGCTGGCGAGGATGGGGCAACTATTGAGCTAACGATCGATGTCGATGTCCAACAGGTCGTTGAACGTGAATTGTCACAGGCTATGGAGCGCTATGAAGCGGACCAAGCATTGGCTATTGCTATGAATCCAAATAATGGAGAAATCTTAGCGTTAGCCTCCTATCCAACCTTTAATCCGGCTGAATATCAATTAGTCGAGCCTGCGATTTATAATCGAAATTTACCAGTGTGGATGACATATGAGCCAGGTTCTACTTTTAAAATTATTACCCTTAGCGCTGCATTGGAAGAAAATTTAGTGGATTTAGAGCATGATACTTTTTATGATCCAGGGTATACGATGGTTGCTGGAGCAAGACTTCGTTGTTGGAAGCGTGAAGGGCATGGACATGAAACCTTTTTAGAAGTTGTGGAGAATTCCTGTAACCCAGGCTTTATTGAATTAGGGCAGCGGTTAGGTAATGAGCGACTATTGCAATATATTAAAGATTTTGGCTTTGGTCAAAAGACTGGTTCCAATATTGCTGGTGAAGCTTCAGGAATATTATTTTCTAAGGAAGCCTTCGGACCTGTTGAACAGGCAACAACCTCATTTGGGCAAGGGGTAGCGGTAACTCCAATTCAGCAAGTTCAAGCGGTAGCAGCAGCAATAAATGGAGGCAAGCTTTATACGCCTTATGTTGTGAAAAAAGTATTTAATCCTAATACAGGCGAAGTCATACAGGAAACTAAACCTGTTGTCAAAAATCAGGTAATTCGTGAGGAGACTTCTGCAAAGGTTCGGGGCGCATTGGAGTCTGTTGTAGCGAATGGTTCAGGTCGACAAGCCTTCCGAGATGGTTTACGAATTGGCGGTAAAACAGGAACAGCACAAAAGGTTGAAAACGGCCGTTACAAAAGTGGAGAATATATCGTATCATTTATTGGCTTTGCGCCAGCCGACAATCCGCAAATTGTCGTCTATGTAGCAGTCGACAACCCTAAAAAGACGACGCAGTTTGGTGGCGTTGTAGCAGCACCTATTGTTGGGCAAATTATTGAGGATGTTGCACCGTTTATAGGTATTGAAAAATCGAAGGAACAGCTCGAAAAGGATTATCGTTATGGGGATCCAATTACTGTGAAGGTACCGAATTTTATCGGGCAAACAAAGGATGATATTGCCAAGCAGTTTTATCCATTCCGTATAGAATGGCATGGAGAAGGGACTAAAATTGGTAACCAGTTACCTGAAGTGGATAGTGTTATCAAACAAGATGGTACCATTCATTTATATTTGGAGAACTGAAATAACTTTACCTTTAAAAAATGGGAAAGAACCACTATTATTATGAAGGGTAGTAATAAATAAATGAAAGTTTATGCTTTTTTCCTAACGAAGAAAGTGAAACAAGATTTAAAGGAGATTTTTCAATGAAACTCGCAACAACACTTACCATTTTAGCTCTTGCTTTTATAGTAACAGTTATCCTGGCACCAATTAGTATTCCACTTCTTCGACGCCTAAAGTTTGGGCAAAGTATTCGTGAAGAGGGACCAAAATCACATATGAAAAAAGCTGGTACACCAACAATGGGCGGTATAATTTTCTTAATTTCTATCGTCCTAACAACTGTTGGTGTAGGAAGCTTTTTAGATTTATTAACGACACAGACCGTAGTACTTTTACTAGTATTAGCAGGATTTGGCTTAATAGGTTTACTGGATGATGGTTTGAAGGTTGTATTTAAAAGGAATTTAGGGTTAACCTCTCTTCAAAAATTAATTGGTCAAATTGTTATCGCCATCCTTGCATATTTTCTACTGCATGTTGGATCGTTTGATACAACACTTGCTATTCCATTTACAAATTGGACAGTTGATCTTGGTGTCTTCTATGTTGCCTTTTTAATTTTTTGGTTAGTAGGTTTCTCCAATGCGGTGAATTTAACAGATGGTTTAGATGGACTAGTGGCAGGAACTGCATCGATTGCTTTTGCGGCATTTGGTGTTATTGCACTTTTCCAAAGCCAAGCTGATATTGCTTTATTTGCCTTTGCTGTTACAGGAGCATTATTAGGGTTTTTATTATTTAATGCGAATCCAGCAAAAGTATTTATGGGTGATACGGGTTCATTAGCATTAGGTGGGGCGTTAGCCATGGTATCGGTATTAGTAAAAGAAGAGTTTTTACTATTACTAGTTGGCTTGGTATTTGTCATCGAAACATTATCCGTTATTTTACAGGTAGGAAGCTTTAAACTGCGTAAAAAGCGTATTTTTAAGATGAGTCCAATCCATCACCATTTTGAATTATCAGGTTGGTCAGAGTGGAAAGTAGTGCTTGTCTTCTGGTCAACTGCCCTAGCAGTAGCATTGATTGCAGTCTTATCGGAGGCGTTTTAATGAAAAACTATACAGATTTACAACATAAAAAAGTACTTGTGTTAGGCCTAGCAAAAAGTGGTGTGGCAGCTGCAGAAATTTTACATGAGCTCGGCGCCTTTGTCACAGTCAATGATTCCAAACCATTTGATGAAAGCCCTGATGCTCAGGGGCTATTACAAAGGGGGATTACCGTGATCTGTGGCCGCCATCCTGAGGATTTACTGGATGAAGGTTTTGAATTAGTCGTTAAAAACCCAGGCATTCCTTATAGTAATCGCATTGTAGCGGATGCTCTACATCGCGATATTCCTGTGTGGACGGAGATTGAACTTGCTTATTTAATAAGTGATGCACCATTTATAGGTATTACAGGCTCGAATGGTAAAACAACGACGACTACTTTAATCTTCGATATGTTGAACAACGGAAGTAAAAATCCTTTGATTGCAGGAAATATTGGTACAGTTGCTTGTGGCGTCGCTAAAGAAGCTAATGAAGATGACATTATTGTAACGGAGCTGTCATCGTTCCAATTGATGGGGACTAAAACATTTAAGCCTAAAATTTCTATTCTAACAAACCTTTATGATGCCCATCTTGACTATCATGGAACATTTGATAATTATGCTGAAGCGAAGTTTGCTGTGACGCGTAATCAAGATGAAAGTGATTACTTTATTTATAATGCTGATCAACCAATTGTAGTTGGATATGCAGCGCAATCAAATGCGCAAAAAATTCCATTCAGTTCAAATGGACGTACTGTCAACGGAATCAGTGCAGATGAGACAACGATATATTGGCAAGGGGAACCTTATATGGACCGGGCGAATATCGCGCTGCCTGGTAAGCATAATTTAGAGAACATCCTAGCAGCAGTGGCAGCCTGTATTTTAGTTGGCTGTGACAAAGGGAAGATGGAAGAGGTTTTAGCAACATTTGGCGGAGTGAGACACCGTACTCAATTCGTACGCGAATGGAATGGTCGGAAGATTTATAATGACTCCAAAGCTACAAACTGTTTAGCAACAAAAAGTGCTTTAGACGCATTCCAAGCGCCGGTTATTTTGCTAGCAGGTGGTTTAGATCGAGGACACTCTTTTGAGGAGCTTCGATCAAGTATGAATCATGTGAAAGGCGTCGTCGCATTCGGAGAAACTGGACTACGTTTTGTTGAATTTGCAAAATCATGTGGTGTCCAACAAACAGTTATCGCTCAAAATGTGGAGGACGCTGTACACTATGCAGCACCGATGTCAGCAGAGGGAGATATTATTTTATTATCTCCAGCATGTGCAAGCTGGGATCAATATGACAGCTTTGAAATACGCGGAGATGTTTTTATTGATGCTGTAATGAAGCTGTAATGAGCCTGTAACTATTTTAGAATATACTTGACTTGGAAGGATGGCATTACTGAGAGGGAAAGAAAGTTACTTATTGCTCGTCACAACTTTGATGCTATCAGTAATCGGCATTATTTTCGTCTATTCTGCGGGGACTTATTGGAGTGCCATTCATTATAGTGGAAAAATGCCGTTTTATATGAAGCAAAGCGTATACTTTGTGGTAGCCATAATTGTATTTTTAATCACAATTCGATTAAATATTTTGAGAGAGCAGTCCTTTTGGAAAATGGCCTATATATTTTCGTTAATTTTACTTGTTCTAGTGTTAATACCTGGTATTGGGCTAGTTCGAAATGGTTCGCAAAGCTGGATAGGGGTTGGTCCATTGACAATCCAGCCAGCGGAGCTAACGAAAATAACTGTCATTGTTTACCTGAGTCATATTTTAGCGCAGCATAAAACAGGGACGCCCGTTGTTAATTGGCGCCATGCTTTAATCCTATTAATCCCTGTTGCTTTGATTATGTTGCAGCCTGACTTCGGTTCAGTATTTATTCTTGTTGTGGCTGTATTTTTATTGTTTTTTGTCGCTGGGTACCCGTTAAAGCTATATGCCATGATTATGTTGGTTGGTATAGCGGGACTAGTAGGGTTAATTGCAACTGCACCATATCGACTAAAGCGAATAGAAGCATTCCTCGATCCATGGGCTGATCCCTTGGTAAGTGGGTTCCAAGCAGTGCAATCACTAATGGCGATTGGTCCTGCCGGAATTTTTGGTCATGGTTTTGGACAAAGTCGGCAAAAGTTTCTATATTTGCCTGAGCCACAAAATGACTTTATTTACGCTATTATTTTGGAAGAAGTCGGCTTGATTGGTGGTCTCTTTATTTTAGCACTATTCGTACTGACAATTTATGCGGGCTATCGATTTGCTGTACAGGCTAAAAATCGAACATCCTATTATGCGATTATAGGGCTAGTCACAATGCTGATGGTGCAAGCGTTTCTTAATATAGCTGTAGTAATAGGTTTAGTACCTGTAACCGGTGTTACATTGCCTTTTATTAGCTATGGAGGAACATCTTTAGTCACAATGTGGTTAATAATAGGTATTATTTATCAATTGGCGAAATAAATATAAAGGAGGAGTACTTTTTGGAGAAAGTAATTGATATAGAAGATCGTATACCTACGCTAAAAAAGCGACGAAAAAAGCGTACAAATCGTAAATTTATCGTGCTAATATTACTTTTCTTTATTGTGTTAGCGGTACTCCTTTATTTTCAATCTCCTTACAGTAACATCAATAAAATAACAGTCAATGGTGCGAAGCTGGTAGATAATGAACATTATGTGGAGACAAGTACCCTTGCGCTAGGTAAATCAATGTGGGGGTTCAAAATAGAAGACGTGGAGAATCTTCTGTTAAAGGATAAATGGGTAAAAGAAGCACATGTTAAACGTAACTGGCTTCGAGGCGTAACGATAGATGTGAAGGAATGGAAAAAAGTTGCGTATTTGGCTGGGGACGGCACCTATTATCCGTTGCTTGAAAATGGTGAACGTTTTGAGCAAAAAGGGAATGATACTCCAATTGATGCCCCTGTTTTTATTGGAATTACTGGTGAAAAAACAATTAAAAAACTAGTTGCACAGTTAGCACAATTAAAACCAGAAGTATTAGCTTTAATTTCTCAGGTTAACACGAATAGTAATGATACAAATCCGAACGCGGTAAAGCTTTATATGAATGATGGCTATGAGGTACGAGCTATTATTCAGACGCTTGCAGATAAGTTAAATTATTACCCCTCCATTGTTGCACAAATTGCAAATTTAGAAAAAGGTGTAATTGATTTAGAGGTCGGTTCCTATTATCGTCCTTTTAACGAGGAGTACAACAAAATAAGCATCGACATGGAAGCTAATGAAGATGGGGAAATGGTTGACCAGGAAGTGACAGAAGATGAACAACAAGAAGAATAGCAAAGGGAGTTTTTTTTCTAGAAAACAATTTGAACTATTGATTGTTTGTGTGACAACAGGGTTTATCATCGGCTATTCATATAATCAGGCAAAAGATAACCGCGAAGCAGGTACAATTAATTCAGAGCTTTATGAGCAAGAAGATTCTTATCGTGAGGAATTGATCACTCAGCAAGAACGCAATAAAGAGCTAACGGAAGAGTTAAATAGCCTACAGGAACAAATTCGGAAGTATGAGAAATCATTTGCTTCTGATGAGAAAGACTATAAGAAGCTTGTTGAACAAGCGGAGGATTTACGGCTCTTACTTGGTGAGTTGAAGAGTGATGGAAAAGGAATACGGATTACTCTCCAAGATGGTGATTATGATCCAAAATCTTTGAATCCGAATGATTATATCGTTCATGAAAGCCATGTTTTTAAATTGTTGAATGAATTGAAAATTTCGGGTGCTCAAGCAATTGCTATTAATGGGCAACGTGTCTTGGCCAATTCCTATATCAGATGTAATGGTCCAGTAATAACTATTGATGGTACACAGCATCCCGCTCCTTTTGTAATAGAAGCTGTAGGAGATTCCGATACTTTAATGGCTTCTTTAAATTTAAATGGCGGTGTCGTTGATCAATTATTAAATGACAATATTGTGGTGTCTTTAGAAGAACATCAGAAACTTACAATGCCAAGAGTAAAAGTAGAAAGTTAAGGACAAGTCCTAGTTCATGTTTAAAGTCTAATTTCAGCCTCTAGGGAAGTTTTACATTGACTACTGAGGGGCATACGATACGTCTAGGAGGGGCTATTTTGCGAAGAAATATGTACACCCGAATAACGATCGTGCTATTTATTATCGGTTTGATGATAGCGGTACAATACAATACCATACAAAAACCAGCAGAGCGAGATACACGAGATATTTGGGCAATAAGAGAGGAATTAGCACAAGAAAAGCAAAGGCATTCCGCATTACTGGCAGAAATTCGCTCACTTCATGAAGTAGTGGATCGCTATGAGCAATCTGAAAAAGTAAATCAGCAAGCAGCTTTACATGAAACATTAAATCGTTTAAAGCAACAGGCTGGACTAACAGAAGTGATAGGGCCTGGTGTCATACTTCGGATTGAACCAGCACCTGAATTAATAGAGATGGGCTATGAAATTAAAGAAATATCGCCCGATTTATTAACTCAATTATTAAATACGCTGTTTAAAAACGATGCAACCAGTGTTTCAATAGATGGCAATCGTGTTGTTCAAACAACGGCCATTCGGGACATTAATGGGAAGACAACGGTGAATAGTGTACCATTGTTGTCACCTAAATTTGATATATATGTTGGGACAAGCGACTATAAAGCAGCTCAAAAAATGTATAATTCGCTTCAAGCCTCGACGTTTATAGATTCATTTTATTTAGATAATTATAATTTAGTAATTGAAGAGCCAATAGATCAATTACAAATTCCAGCATTTGATCAGCCATTGACAAATGATTACTTAGCAGAGGTAAAAAAAGGAGATTAATTTATGTGGCTACCATTTTTAGGTTTGATATTTGGACTTGCCCTTGGCTTGTTAACAAATATACAAATCCCCTCTATGTATGAAAATTATCTGTCAATAGCAGTTTTAGCAGCTTTAGATACATTATTTGGTGGTATCCGTGCTCAATTACAGCAAGTGTACGACGATAAAGTTTTTGTATCAGGATTCTTTTTTAATATAGTTCTCGCAGCAGGGTTAGCGTTTATAGGTGTGAATTTAGGGATAGATTTGTATTTAGCAGCTATTTTCGCTTTCGGAGTACGTTTATTCCAAAATATTGCAATAATTAGGCGTATATTACTAACTCGCTTGGATGAGAAACGTCACAAGAAAGAAAAAACTTCCATAGATTAAGAGAAAAATTGACCAAAATACTCGATTTGCTTAGACATTATGCCAAATTTACAATAGAATGAAAATAAGAGCATTTTTCAAGGAGGTGCAGCGAATTGAATCAGCAAGATTTATACATTTCACTTGATATTGGATCCTCCTCTATCAAGGTATTAATAGGTGAAATGAGTGACGGACAATTACATGTAATTGGCGTCGGAAATGTAAAATCGAATGGGGTTCGAAAAGGAGCAATTGTTGACATCGATGCAACAGTTCAATCTATTCGAAAAGCAGTAGAACAAGCCGAACGAATGACAGGGTATCAAATTCAAGAAGTCGTTCTAGGCGTTCCTGCTAACCAAACGATGTTACAGCTAGTTAAAGGTGTTGTCGCTGTAAATAGTGAAAACAGAGAAATTACAGATGATGATTTAGACAGAGTGGTAGAATCTGCACAAGTCATGTCAATACCTCCTGAACGTGAATTAGTTAACATCATTCCAAGACAGTTTATTGTGGACAACCTTGATGAAATTAAAGATCCTCGTGGTATGATTGGCATCCGTCTAGAAATGGATGCAACAATGATAACGACATCCAAAACGCTTTTACACAATGTTCTTCGCTGTGTTGAGCGTGCAGGTTTAAGTATACGAGAAATATATTTGCAACCATTAGCATCAGGCTACTTTGCATTAACTGAAGATGAAAAAAACCAAGGAACTGCCTTTGTAGACATAGGAGGCGGCTCTACTACGATCGCGGTATTTGAAGAGGGATTGTTAACGCATACAGGCGTCCTACCAGTTGGTGGTGATCATATAACGAAAGATATTTCCATCGTTTTAAAGACACCAACAGAACAAGCTGAAAATATCAAACACCAATTTGGACATGCCTTTTATGATGATGCATCTGACGATGAAATCTTTGAAGTACCAATTGTAGGAACAGATTCTACTGATCAATATAGCCAACGCTATATCTCAGAAATTATTGGCGCTCGCCTAGAAGAATTACTAGAATTAGTGATTGACGAGTTAGCACGTCTAGGTGTTAGAGATTTACCTGGCGGCGTTGTTTTAACTGGTGGTGTTGCTAAACTTGAAGGTATCGCCCAGTTAGCACGTCAAATTCTACAAACGCGTGTAAGAATTTATACACCCGATTATATTGGCGTTAGAGAGCCTTCATTTGCAACAGCGGTTGGACTTATTCGTTACGCCTATTTAGAAGATGATTTTTACGGTAAAAGTACGAATACGCAACCTGTTGAATATGCAGCTGTAGGAGCTCAAGCAGCTATGCCTAAAAAGCAAGAGTATTCTGCACCTTCAGAACCAAAAGAAAGCGTAATCGGGAGAGCAAAAAAATTATTTGATAAGTTTTTTGATTAACTAGAATGCGTAATGATTGATACAGAGTCGAGTTACCGTGGGAGGAAAAAGAGATGTTAGAATTTGATACAAATGTAGATGAACTTGCAGTAATAAAGGTCATAGGTGTTGGTGGCGGCGGTAACAACGCTGTCAATCGAATGATAGAACATGGTGTACAAGGTGTTGACTTTATCGCAGTTAACACAGATTCACAAGCATTGAATTTATCAAAGGCAGAGGTTAGGCTTCAAATTGGTGCTAAACTGACGCGTGGATTAGGGGCAGGTGCTAATCCAGAAGTAGGAAAAAAAGCGGCTGAAGAGAGCCGTGAGCAATTAGAAGAGGTTCTACGTGGCGCAGACATGGTATTCGTCACTGCCGGTATGGGTGGAGGCACTGGTACTGGTGCAGCGCCAGTAATTGCACAAATTGCTCGTGAGTTAGGAGCACTAACAGTAGGTGTTGTGACACGTCCATTTACGTTTGAAGGACGTAAACGTCAAACACAGGCTATCGGCGGAATTGGTGGTATGAAAGAAGCCGTGGATACGCTAATTGTTATCCCGAACGACAAGTTATTACAAATTGTCGATAAATCAACACCAATGCTAGAAGCTTTCAGAGAAGCAGATAACGTACTTCGTCAAGGTGTCCAAGGTATTTCTGATTTAATCGCAACACCTGGTCTTATTAACTTAGACTTTGCAGACGTGAAAACAATTATGTCAAACAAAGGCTCAGCATTAATGGGTATCGGTATTGCTACTGGTGAAAACCGTGCTTCAGAAGCAGCAAAGAAAGCCATTTCGAGTCCTTTACTAGAATCGTCTATCGATGGTGCTAAAGGCGTTCTTATGAATATTACAGGTGGCTCTAATCTTAGCTTATTTGAAGTACAAGAAGCAGCAGATATTGTAGCTTCTGCATCTGATGAAGAAGTAAATATGATTTTCGGTTCTGTCATTAATGAAAACCTAAAAGATGAAATCATTGTGACAGTTATCGCAACAGGTTTTACGGAAGAAGCTTTACAACAACAACGTCATACAGTAAAACCATCACTCAATATAAATAGACAGTCTGCTCCACAACAACAAGCACCAATTCGTGAACAACGACAAGAAATGCATGTTCAACAAGAGCAGCCACGTCAAAATCAGCAACAGTATGCACAGGATGACATGCTTGAAGTCCCAGCATTTTTACGTAATCGCAAAAATCGTGGTTAATTGAAATCAAACAACTTCTAAAAAGCTCGTATTTTACATATGTAAAATACGAGCTTTTTAAATTTGTTGTCGAGATGTTCATTTGTGTAAGGAAACCATGTATTTTGTCAAAACATTTTAAGGAAATGATGCGATTGTTTGACAATATTTGTGGGAGTAACATGCTAACTTTGTAAGTAGGAGGCGGCTGTTATGTATGGAGAATGGCTGGTGCTCATTAATACGCTTTTTAATCTAGCGATACTCACGTTTACAGCAAGAGTAACAGGGGTTCTAGTCAAGAATTCAAGATTATTAATGAGTTCGTTTTGTAGTAGTTTAGTAGCTGTAATTGGCGGTCAAATGCTGTGGACAACGGTTCTTAGTTTTATATTACTTATAGGTATAGCTTTTCGCTTTAGGATTCGGAGCTTCCAGAAGCAAGGACCGATCGTTTTAACAGCGACGATCGTTATCGGCGGATTGTTAACAGCACTACAACCTTTTTTAAAAAATCTTTCTGCCACCCATTTTATAATGATTTGTTTTGTACTCGCAGTTTTAAATCTCGTTGCATTCTATAAGCAATGGGGATTTGTGAAGCTAGAGCGTTTAAGTGGACAATTTGTATTTGAAACAACTTTAAAAATTTTTGGTGCAATAATACCACTTTCAGCATTTGTGGATACAGGTAACCAAGCAATTGAGCCGCTTTCAGGTAAGCCCGTTCATTTCGTCTCATATACAGCTTTAAGTCCACATTTACCTGCGGATTTCCGCAAATCATTAATAGAATGGCAAGAAACAGATCCGTACAATGTATCTATGTTTTCAGAAGATTATCAGCGTTATATACGATTTATTCATATCAATACTGTACAGCAACAAACTGTTGTATTAGGTTTTCGCTTTGATGAATGGCTTATAAAGGGGGAGCCTTCGCAGGTGAAATCGAATGAATATATCGTTTTAACAAAAAAGGCTAAAAATTTTCCAAATAGCACAGCAGCAATTTTACATTTTTCAGCGCTTTCAAATAACTCATAGAGGGGGAGAACTATTGCTTCTTAGGCTACTTGCTAGCTTGAAAAAATTTTGGAGTAAGTTTCGTAGTCGTGAAACGTACTATATAGGGGGAAATGATTCATTGCCAGTGCCACTAAGTCGAGAAGAAGAAGTTACAGTCATTGCATCCTTTATGAAAGGTGATTTACGTGCTAGAGACACACTAATTGAACGTAATTTACGTCTTGTTGTTTATATTGCTAGACGTTTTGACAATACGGGGACGCCAATCGAAGATTTAATCAGCATTGGTTCTATCGGGTTAATAAAGGCGATTGAAACGTTCAATACAGATAAAAATATTAAGCTTGCAACATACGCATCACGATGCATTGAAAATGAAATTTTAATGCACTTACGAAAAACTAGTCGTATGAAGGGTGAAGTGTCATTAGACGAACCATTAAACTCTGATGCAGATGGAAATGAATTATTACTATCAGATATTTTAGGTACAGAAGAGCACATTATTCTTGATAATGTAGAGAAAAAAATTGAACGTCAGCATATGTTCCATGCCATTAATTTATTAGGTGCACGTGAACGATATATTATGGAATGCCGTTTTGGTCTCAATGGGAAAGTAGAAATGACGCAAAAAGAAGTGGCAGATCATTTAGGGATATCACAATCATATATTTCCCGCTTAGAAAAGAAAATTATTCAGGATTTACGTGAAAATTTAAATCAGCCAATTTCTTAGAAAGGGAAAATTAACCTACCTAAAATTGGTCATAGCTTTTGTGCATATTCTTGTTTCTCTCGGACAAACTGATGTCACGGTTTAGTCAGAGAATAACATCCGGAGGAATCGAATATGCGAACAAAAGTAGATCTTTGCGGCTTAGATACATCGACTTTGCCAATTTTAAAGCACGAGGAAATGAAGGAACTCTTCATTCGTTTACAAGCTGGTGAAACTGAAATCAGAGAAGAGCTTGTCATGTGCAATTTAAGGTTAGTGCTAAGTATTGTTGGTAGATTTGCCTATAGAGGTGAACAGGCAGATGATTTATTTCAAGTAGGCTGTATTGGCCTCATGAAAGCCATTGATCATTTTGATTTAAAGCATAATGTGAGATTTTCAACATATGCTGTCCCAATGATCATTGGTGAAATTCGTCGCCATCTGCGTGATCATCATGCATTACGAGTATCTCGTTCTTTAAGAGATATTGCGTATAAGGCAATGCAAGCAAAAGAACAGTGGATAACCGAAAATTTGCGCGAACCAACGATTGAAGAAATTGCTGACATGATCGAGATGAAAAAAGAAGATGTTTTATTTGCTTTAGATGCAATTCAAGACCCAATGTCATTACAAGAGCCCATATATTCAGATGGAGGGGACGCTGTCTATATGATGGACCAATTACGTGATGATGATGTATCAGAAGATCAATGGGTTGCCTATGTGTCGGTAAAGGAAAGCTTGCAAAAACTAGATGAACGTCAGCAAATGATCGTGGCAAAACGTTTTTATTATGGTGAAACACAAACTGAAATTGCTAAGGAATTAGGCATTTCACAAGCACAAATTTCACGTCTTGAAAAAAATGCAATTGAAACAATGCAAAAAGATTACAAATAAAAAAATGCGCATCGAATTATTCGGTGCGCATTTTATCTTCATTCAATGAACGATTGATACATAAATATAAAGAGACAGCAAAGTTTGATGATAGAGAAAAATAATTTAGATGAAAGAGTAATGGATAGAGGAGGTTTTTCATTGCGGTTCTCATTATTACAACAAAAAGAAGTAATTGAAGCAGGAAATGGACGATTTATAGGATTTGTGGTAGATGCTGAGGTATCAAAAGAAACGGGCTATGTAACAGCATTTTTAATTGCCGAGCCCCGAAAATATCTTGGTTTTTTTAAAGGAGAAGAATCTGTAAGAAAAGTGTATATGAAAGATGTGCTTGTCGTTGGCAAGGATGTTATTTTGGTAAAGGCACTTTCCTAAAAGGCTGACATAGGTCAGGCTATTCATTGATAAATCAAGCATTGCTTGTTACAATAAGAGAAACTATTGTTGTAAAGTTGGGAAAAACAGTGACAAAAATTTTAGCAAATTTAAACAAACTAAATGATTTAATAGCAGCAGCAGAAACAAGAGTCAATCGTGAAGCCAATAATGTCCAAATAATAGCTGTGACGAAAGAGGTTTCTGTAGAAAGAACCCAAGAAGCAATTGAAGCTGGATTGACTCATTTAGGAGAAAACCGACCTGAAGGTTTAAATCGTAAACTATCTGCGATTCAAGCTCATGTCAATTGGCATTATATCGGGTCACTACAAACACGTAAAGTAAAACAAGTGATTAACAGCATTGATTATTTACATTCATTAGATCGTTTGAGTTTGGCAGAAGAAATTGAAAAAAGAGCAGTAAAGCCTGTAAAATGTTTTATACAAGTAAATGTTTCAGGGGAAGAATCAAAACATGGTTTAAGCATGGAAGAAGTTTTACCTTTTGTAGAATCATTGAAAAGTTTTACAAAAGTCGAAGTTGTCGGTTTAATGACAATGGCACCAAACACAGAAGACGAAGCACTTATTCGTACTGTATTTAAGCAATTAAAACAATGTCAACAGCAAATAGCCGAGCAAGGATTCGCACACGCACCTTGTACCGAGTTATCAATGGGCATGTCTAATGACTTTGAAATTGCGGTAGAGGAAGGGGCTACTTTTGTTCGAGTCGGAACGGCTCTTGTTGGAAATGAAAGAGGGGAACAGGATGAGCATGAAAAATAAAATTAAAAACTTCTTTTACCTCGAAGAAGAACTAGAAGAAGAAATCACGCAAGCTCCTATTCAGCAGCAACAACCTGTACAACAACAGCAACCGATTCATTCAGTAAAGCCTAAAAAAACAATTAAAGAACGTAAGGCATCGATCCATGAAATTGTGCCGCAAAGTACAGCTACGCCTAATAATATTGTCAGCTTACAAGCTGCGATGAGTTCCAAAGGAGCAAAAGTTGTCTTAATAGAGCCTAGAGTCTATGCAGAAGCACAAGATATCGCGGAACATTTAAAAAATAAACGTGCAGCTATCGTCAATTTACAACGTATTGAGCGAGAGCAAGGTAAACGCATTATTGATTTTTTAAGTGGCACAGTTTATGCCCTTGCAGGGGATATACAACGTATCGGAAAAGATATTTTCCTTTGCACGCCAGACAATGTAGAAGTGACTGGTGAAATTACAAACTTTATTTTAGACGATAATTAATAGCGAGGATTGTAGTTTATATGACTTTTTTTATAATACTTGGTTATGTATCATTAGCATTTAGGATTTATTCATTTATGCTAATTGCATATATCTTAATGTCTTGGGTGCCTGCCGCTCAAAATTCAGCCATTGGACGAATGCTTGAAAAAGTGTGTGAGCCTTATTTGGGGATATTCCGAAAGTTTATCCCACCGCTTGGTATGATTGATATTTCACCAATTGTGGCAATCTTTATGCTGAATTTTATTGAAAGAGGACTTGTGATAGTCATTCAGAAATTATTTCTTATGTTCGTATAAATATAAAATCCTCACGTTTTAGTGGGGGTTTTTTATTTATATTGAAAATAGAGGAAAAGCAGACGTCGCGAATTTTAAAGTGGCTATTCGAGTGAACTCGAAAAAATTTTAATGCCATGATGTCAAAGTACCAATGATTGGGAATACTATGTTTATCCAATCCATGAGGCAAATAGGAACGATGAAAGAGGAGACAACGAGATGGAGCACTTGATTCAGCATTTTCGGAAAGATGAGCAACCTTTTATTGAACAGGTATTAAGCTGGCAGCGGGAGGTAGAGGATCGCTATGCACCTAAGCTGACTGATTTTCTTGATCCAAGACAGCGCTTTATAGTGACATCTATTATTGGACAGGATGACTCAATGAATACATTATGTGCGGGGTTATTTAATGAGGCGGAGAGACAACGTATGCTCATTTATCCAGCCTACTATGAGCCTACAGATAAAGACTTTCAACTGACAGCTTTTACACTTCAGTATCCCGTTAAATTTATACAATTACGCCATCCTGATGTTTTAGGAGCCTTGTTATCATTAGGGTTAAATCGTAGTAAATTCGGTGATATTCGCGTGAGTGAGCATCAAATCCAATTTGTCGTTGCAAAAGAAGTGGCAGAATATGTCCGTTTACATTTAACAGGCATTGGTAAAGTAAAGGTACATGTTGAATCCCTTAAAGAACAGGAGCCTCTCCTTATTAATGAAGATGAATGGCTGGAGGAATCTCACACGGTTACCTCCATGCGATTAGATGTTATTATTGCAACCGTTTTGAAAGTGTCTCGTCAAAAAGCACAAGCTTTAATTACTGGTAAAAAAGTGCGTGTCAATTGGACAGAGCGTGATGCCGTTGCTTTTGAATTACAAGAAGGGGATATTTTATCGATAAGAGGGAGCGGTCGTTTGAAAATAATTATGACAGAAGGCCGTACAAAAAAAGATAAAATCCGTCTACAAGTCGGTCGATTGGCTCAAAAAAGCTAAAAGAAAAGTAAATTTCATTATTTTATACTGCTAAGTTGTCGGAAGAATTGTATAATAGGAATTACGAATGTACACGAAAAGGAGAGAAGGATAGTATGCCATTATCACCTATTGATATACATAATAAGGAGTTTACAAAAGCTTTCAGAGGATATGCTGAAGATGAAGTAAATGAATTTTTAGATCAAATCATTAAAGACTATGAAATTTTGCTGCGTGAAAAAAAAGAGGTTGATAAGCAACTAGAAATGGCCTTAGAGCAAGCGAGGCATTTTAGCTCTTTAGAAGAAACATTACAAAAGTCTATTGTGGTTGCACAAGAAGCTGCAGATGAAGTACGTAGAAATTCTCAAAAAGAGGCAAAGCTTATTGTCAAAGAAGCAGAGAAAAATGCTGATCGAATCGTTAATGATGCTTTAACGAAAGCACGTAAGGTTACAATTGAAATTGATGAACTGAAAAAACAATCTAAGGTGTTCCGTAATCGTTTCAAAATGCTTGTTGAAGCCCAGCTTGATTTATTAAATGCTGACGATTGGGAGCATTTGCTTCAGTATGATATCGATTTAACAGAAATTCAGGCTTCTGTAGATGAAGCGCAAGAAGCAGAAGATATGTAACTCTCCTTTTCATGGAGAGGATCAAATTTAAATGAAACTTGACGCGATTGTTTGAATTTCATATACTTTGTTATAGCAATTATTTTGTACAGACATATGCATAGAAGCAGAGACGAAGACAGTATTTGTTAGGCGTGGTGAAGCGATTTGGGGATAGTGGAAGCCCAAACAAGCAACTAACAATGAACATCACTTCTGAGCTAAATAACTGAAAAAAGTAAGTTATTTCGTGATGCACGACGTTAATGTGCTTGAAAGAGGTAGTGCAACCTATTTGGATTGTGCTACAAGTAGGGTGGTACCGCGAGTAGAAGCTTCTCGTCCCTTAGTGGATGAGGGCTTTTTTTATTTGTCCGCGAATTGTTTCAGAAAAGTTAGCCCATAACTGTCGTATGAGAAGAGTGTCGTTATGCTTGATGTAAAATAAAGGAGGATTTTTTTATGGTGGAATACAAAGATACTTTATTAATGCCAAAAACGGATTTCCCAATGCGTGGAAATTTACCAGCAAATGAACCAAAAATGCAAGATAAATGGAATGAGATGGATATTAACAAATTACAGATGGAGCGTACGGAAGGTCGTCCTGAATATGTACTTCATGATGGCCCTCCGTATGCAAATGGTGATATTCATATTGGACATGCATTGAATAAAGTATTAAAGGATATGATTACACGTCATCGTTCAATGACTGGTTACCATGTTAATTATATTCCTGGCTGGGATACGCATGGTCTACCTATCGAACAAGCATTGACAAATAAAGGTGTCAAACGTAAAGAAATGTCAGTAGCAGCTTTCCGTCAACTTTGTGAAGAATATGCATATGAGCAAATTGACAATCAACGAAATCAATTCCGTCGTTTAGGGATCCGTGGTAATTGGGAAAATCCTTATATTACATTGAAACCTGAGTTTGAAGCTCGTCAAATTGAAGTATTCGGAAAGATGGCGGAAAAAGGATATATTTATAAAGGTTTAAAACCAGTATATTGGTCACCGTCTTCTGAATCTGCTCTTGCTGAAGCAGAAATTGAATATAAAGATATTAAATCGCCTTCCATTTATGTAAGCTTTGCTATTAAAGATGCAAAAGGTGTTGTACCAGCAGATGCTAAATTTGTTATTTGGACAACAACTCCTTGGACATTACCAGCAAACTTAGGGATTTCTTTAAATCCTGAGTTCGTTTATGTTGTCGTTGCAGTAGCAAATAAAAAATTCATCATTGCAAAAGATTTATTAGAAACTGTGGCAACTGCTCTTGAATGGGAAGCATATGAAGTTGTTCAAGAAGTGAAGGGTGAAGCATTAGATCGTATTGTCGCTCAGCATCCTTTCTATGATCGTGATTCACTTGTAATGGTAGGGGAACATGTTACTGCTGACGCAGGTACTGGCTGTGTTCACACAGCTCCAGGACACGGGGAAGACGATTATCATATTAGTAAGCAATATGGCTTAGACATTCTTAGTCCACTTGATAACAGTGGCTGCTATACGGATGAAGCACCTGGGTTTGAGGGTGTCTTTTATAATGATGCCAATAAACTAGTGACAGAAAAGCTAAAAGAAGTAGATGCATTAGAAAGTCTTGGTTTCATTTCACACTCATACCCACATGATTGGCGTACAAAAAAACCAGTTATTTATCGTGCTACACCGCAATGGTTTGCGTCTGTTGAAGCGTTCCGTGGAGAGCTATTAGAGGCTGTTAAAGCAACTACATTTACACCAGCTTGGGGAGAAACACGTCTTTACAATATGATTCGTGACCGTGGAGATTGGGTAATTTCTCGTCAGCGTGCTTGGGGCGTACCAATTCCAATTTTCTACGCTGAAAATGGTGAACCAATTATTACACCTGAAACAATTAGCCATATCTCAGCACTATTCCGTGAACATGGCTCAAATATTTGGTTCCAAAAAACAGCAAAAGAGTTGTTACCAGAAGGCTTTACACATCCGGGTAGCCCGAACGGTGAATTTACAAAAGAAAATGATATTATGGACGTATGGTTCGACTCAGGTTCTTCACACCAAGGTGTACTTGTAGAACGTGGCATGAAATACCCTGCTGATCTATATTTAGAAGGCTCTGACCAACACCGAGGATGGTTTAACTCTTCACTTATTACATCAGTAGCTATTAATGGCTTAGCACCATATAAAGGACTTTTAACGCATGGTTTCGTTCTTGATGGTGAAGGTCGTAAAATGAGTAAATCATTAGGGAATGTCATCATTCCACAAAAGGTAATGGATCAATATGGAGCAGATATTCTTCGTCTATGGGTTGCTTCTGTAGACTATACTGCTGACGTGCGAATTTCTATGGATATGTTGAAGCAAGTATCAGAAGTATATCGTAAAATTCGTAACACTTTCCGTTTCCTACACGGCAATATTGCTGATTTCGATCCAACAAAAGATCGTGTAGCCTACGCAGAGCTTCGTGAAATGGATCAATATGTGTATATGCGTTTACAGGATGTCCTAAAAACTGTACGTGCTGCATATAATCGTTATGATTTTGCTGCTGTTTATCATGTTGTGAATAATTTTGTAGCAGTAGAGTTATCTTCATTCTATTTAGATATTGCAAAAGATGTAGTTTACATCGAAGGTTCTGACAACAAAGATCGACGAGCAATGCAAACAGTTATTTATGATACATTAATGACTTTAGTTAAAATTATGACACCAATCATCCCTCATACTACAGATGAAATGTGGTCATACTTACATGCTCAAGGTATTGTAGAGGAAGCTTCTGTTCAATTAACGGACTTCCCAATGGAAAATGTACAAGCTAATTTTGAAAATCTTCGTGCAAAATGGGAAAAAATCATTGATGTACGTGATGATATTTTAAAAGCATTGGAAGAAGCTCGTAATGCTAAAACGATTGGTAAGTCTCTTGAAGCAAAAGTAACAGTATATGCAAAAGAAGATATAGTATCATTATTGAACGATGCAAACATTGATTTTGCACAACTATCTATCGTTTCTGCTTTTGAGGTAGCTACAATTGAAGAAGCACCAGCAGATGCTTTGGTACTTGAACATGTATCCATTGTTGTTGAAAAGGCTACAGGTGAGAAGTGTGAACGTTGCTGGTCTATTACGGAAACAGTTGGTGCGAATGAGGCACATCCGACAGTTTGTGCGCGCTGTGCAGAAGTAGTAGAAAAATATTACGCGTAAGTGGAATCAGTGAATAATAAGAATCTGCTTTCTATGTAGCTTATAGGCAAGTCTCCTTTAAGGGGCTTGCTTTTTTCATGTGGTTTTTGCAGATTCTCGAAAAACTACATCCTATTTAAACAAAATTTCTTTCGTATTGCGGTAGTCTGTTGGCGATATTCCAACATATTTTTTAAAGGTTAGACTGTAATAATTCGGTGTATTGAACCCACAGGTAGAGGAGATTTTATCAACCGTATAATCAAACTTTCGTAAAAAGGGTAAAGTTTTGATAATACGTGTAAAGGCAACATAGTCAACAAAATTGCGACCCGTTTCTCTTTTAAATAGCCTGCTAAAATGTGTTGGGCTAAAGCTTATATATTTCGCAACTTCACTTATAGAAAGCTGTTCGTCAAAATGCTCCTCTATAAATTGAATGGCTTTTTGAAGCTGTGGGTGCTTCGTTAAATCTTCGTAATACCGTATATGAATGTTCAATAGGCGGTTTTCTTCGAGCTTTTCGTGCCTGAGTATAGGATTCCTTCACTTGCATAGCATCCTGAAATACTCCCCCAACCCCCATGAAAAGGTGGATACAATGGTCCTTTTTTAGTGTCTCGATGACCTCTAATAAAGATGCTTTGCCCTCTGACCAATGCTTGAATGAGTTATAGTCTTTTGGAATTCGCAAAAGAAGAAGTAAATAGCGTTCAAAATGTAAAAAGGACAACGGCGCTTTATCGGCAAATTTCTGCTGAATAACAGTTGTGATAATGCTACACGCATCTTGTGGATGAGCTCTCTGTTCATTTACATCAATATAGCCTTGTATTAAGAACACCATATTAGGAATACAGTTAGTCGATAAAAAGGATGCAGATTGTATGATTTCCTGTTCATTATCGATCTCACCGCGTATCAGACGTTTTAAAAAAGCTTCTCGGAAAGGAGAAGTTTGATGTTGGGAAATTTGTTGTGTCAGTTCGAGCATGGTAAGTGTGCTACCCTTTTTCTCCTGATAGGAAGTGTGTAACTTTTTTACAATTCGTAAAAATTTTGATTTTTGTAATGGTTTGATGAGAAGTGCAGGTAAAACTAATTCAATTGCTATACCAGTCGAGTAGGTGAGGTGTTCTGTAACAATTGGGACAATTATACTATTAGGATAATTTCTTTTTAGTCGCTTAATCTTCACCCAATCAAATAACCGATTGACTTCATAGACAATAAGGGTGTCATCTTCTGGTTTTGGCTCTTTACACTCCATTAAAGCGTTTGGTAAAACTTCTTCTAACCAATCTCTCATTTGTTGCTTATCCAATGAGCTTTCCATAAACCATACCACCTTTAAAATGCTACCAACCCCCAAGAATAAAAATGTTAGAAATATTTTAACTTAAAATAGCATTTTTTTGTACTAATACAGCAATATTTTATATCTATATTGAGGCTGAAATAGAATAAAATAATTGTAGTGAATAATAATTTTAAATTTCAGATAATTGTTTACTGATACAAATAAAGGGGGAGTTGGCTATGGCAGAAGTAGGAAGTCATGATTATGAATACGTGGAGGCAGGCACTATTGATGTAAAGGATCTTCCACCTCTAGATGCGGAGACAAATAAAATTATGAAAGATGAATTTACAACGGGTTTAGGCTTATCGGTATTTTATTTTATATTAATTTTTAGTATCCCTGTTATGAATTGGTTTGCACCAGCATTTGCCTTTAAGAAAATGTGGGGTGGCATGACGGTAACTTGGTTTGTGACAACTGTTGTCATGATGGCGATGGCATTTATTATCGCTTATGTGCATACTGCCATGTACGAAAAACGCCTGAAAAAATATGATTTAGCCAATAAGTAGTTGAAACAAGGGGGATGAGTTGAATGATGGGAGCTCTTTTAGAACCAAAGATGTTAATGACCATTGCATTAATGGGAACGATTGTATACATTACGTATTTAACAAAAAGAAATGCAACTGCATCGGATTTCTTTGTAGGAGGAAGAAGCTTTGGCTGGTTTACAAATGGTTCTGCAATCGGTGGGGATTATTTAAGTGCAGCCACATTCCTCGGTATTGCGGGTTTAACATTTCAACTAGGATATGACGGGGCTTATTATGCTTTTTGTTTCTCAATTGGTTTAACCTTATTAGCTATATTTGTAGCAGGCCCTTTGAGACGATTTGGTGCATTTACGGTAGCGGATTTTTTGGGCTATCGTTTTCATAGTAAACGAGCACGACTAGTAGCGGTTGCAGTAGTATTAGCAATTTCAGGCTTTTATGCAGCTCCGCAACTATTAGGCGCTGCTCAAATTTTAAGTATGTTTTTCGGCACTTCCTATGAATTTGGTATTATCTTTACATGTGTTGTCATGATTTTTTATGTAGGTATTGGTGGTATGAAAGGAACAACCATTAACCAAGCTTTGGAGCTGTGGATTCGTCTTGGTGCATTTATTGTGATGCTAGTAGCAGCGGTATACAGTGGCTTGCATTACGATAAAATTCTTGCAGCTATTAATTCCTTTAGCGGTCCTATTACGGGCACATCCCCATATGCTTTAGATGGGAATGATGTTATTTTTGATGGTGCCGCATGGACAGGGACAGGCTTTTATTTCCCAACATTTTGGCAAACGATTAGCATGACGATTGGTTTAGCTTTAGGAACGATTGGACTTCCTCATATTTTATTGCGTTTTTATACGAATCCAAGTGCTAAAGCAGCTCGAAAATCCGCGCTGATGGCTATTGGGATTGCTAGTACATTCTTTTTATTAGCGGTTTATTTGGGTGTTGTTGGTCGTTCAATTTTCATTTCGGGAACAGCGAGTGAAGAGGTTATGCGTGATCTTGTACTGGGCGGAAACAACATGGTGATACCGACTACAGCGCTAGCTCTAGGTGGTAAATGGTTGCTTGGCTTAGTTATAGCGGGGGCATTTGCAGCTATATTCTCCAATCTTTCAGGGCTCTTTATTACAAGCTCTGGGGCACTTGCTCATGATTTGTATGCTAACATTATGAAAAAGGACATTACGCAAAAACAGCGCGTCATTGCTGGGAAATTTGCTATCGTCCTATTGGGTATTTTATATGGGGCCCTGGGGCTTCTTGTTAAGGATGCATCTATCGGTCATTTAGTGGCGCTCGCCTTTACAGTCGCAGCAAGTACATTTACGCCAATATTCATTTTAGGTATTTGGTGGAGAGGCATGACAGAAAAAGGAGCCATTGCGGGATTACTTATTGGACTTGCTGTGTCCATGTGGATGATTTTTTTACCAGGAACTTTACCGAGTTTCTTACAGTTTAAAATTCCAGGGATTGTGACGGTTCCTGTCGGTTTCTTATCAGTGATTATTGTGTCACTATTAGATCGAAAGGTACCTGCTGATGTCAATGATTTTATGAAGCGCGTCCATTCAAAAGAATCTGAAACAGTATAAAACTAGAAGTTTGGCTATTTCTATTGCTCAAAAAGTGATAGAGATAGCTTTTTTGTATTTTCAAGAGATTTGGAATCCGCCATATTTTGATGTGATATTAGTTATTGTCAATGGTGCTGATATGGTAGAATAGGTTAGATGTTGAGCGAACGGAGGAATGTTTGTGTATAAATATTATGGATTGGCTGCCTTTGTCGTCTTATTGGACCAATGGACAAAGTGGTTGATTGTGAAAAATATGGAGTATGGTGAACGTATTGCTGTATTAGACCCATGGTTTGGCATTTTGTCTCATCGTAACAGAGGTGCAGCATGGGGGATGCTAGAAGGGCAAATGTGGTTGTTTAGTATCGTAACAGTTGCCGTTATCTGTGCCATTGTCTATTTTTATCATAGAGAGGCAAAAGGGAAGCCAATTTTTCAAGTGGGCTTAATGCTATTACTTGGTGGAGCAATAGGGAACTTTATCGATCGTATATTTAGAGGAGAAGTGGTCGATTTTGTAGATGTTTTAATTCCAATTATTAAGTATGATTTCCCAATTTTTAATGTGGCAGATGCTGCATTGACGATTGCTGTTGTTATACTTATGATTGGCTTAATTATGGAAGATAAAAAAGAGAAGAAACAGGTGAAACAATGACGCAAGTAACATATACAATCGAAGAACAACAGCAAGGAGAGCGCATTGATAAAGCACTTTCAAGCTTACAATCTGAATGGTCGCGCACGCAGATTGGGAACTGGGTTAGTGACGGAAATATCAAAGTAAATGGCGATGCTGTGAAACCAAAATATAAGGTAAAAGCGGGGGACGTTATTGCTATTGATGTACCAGAAGCTGAACCGCTTGATGTAATCGCAGAAAATCTAGCACTTGATATTGTTTATGAGGATGCTGATGTTCTTGTTGTGAACAAACCAAAGGGTATGGTCGTTCATCCAGCACCAGGGCATTTGACAGGCACGCTAGTAAATGGGTTAATGTATCAATGTAAAGATTTATCGGGGATCAATGGGATTATGCGTCCAGGTATAGTCCACCGTATTGATAAAGATACATCCGGCTTATTAATGGTTGCCAAAAACGATGTAGCTCATGAATCATTAGTGGATCAGCTAGTCAATAAAACTGTTACTCGTAAATATATTGCTCTTGTACATGGGCATATTGCACATGATAAAGGGACTATTGATGCGCCAATCGGTCGTGATCAGAAGGACCGTCAGAAGCAGGCTATTGTTGATAATGGTAAACATGCAATAACTCATTTCCATGTGGTAGAGCGCTTTGGTGATTATACGCTTGTAGAGTGTCGTCTAGAAACAGGACGAACACATCAAATTCGTGTGCATATGAATTATATCGGCTTCCCGCTTGTTGGAGATCCAAAGTATGGACCGAAAAAGACAATTGATTTTGGTGGACAAGTTCTTCATGCAGCAACGCTAGGCTTCAATCATCCTTCTTCAGGTGAATACTTAGAGTTTGAAACACCACTTCCTGCTGATTATGAGCAATTATTAAATGAATTACGAAATAAGCATTGACGTATACGCAAAGAAAGTCTATACTAACGACAGTGAATGAACAACCTAACTAAATATTCACCTTTAATAGCAGTCCAGAGAGGCTGAGAAGGGTCATGTGATAGTGTTGCAAAAAATTTGTGCTGCAAATTTTTCAACATGCTTTTTTAACACGTATACAACCCTCTCAGGCTATTCGCCTCGAGAGGTTTTTTTATGGACATATGGCCACATTAGATGGTAGAGAGGAGGAAACGAATTTGGCTCAAAATGAATTGTTAGATGGTCCTTCAATGGCACGAGCATTAACACGTATTGCTCATGAAATTATTGAACGTAACAAAGGAATTGATGAATGTATTTTAGTTGGCATTAAAACACGAGGTGCCTTTCTAGCCAAACGCTTGGCACAACGAATTGAAAAGATCGAAGGTAAACCGATTCGTACTGGCGAGCTTGATATTACACTTTACCGCGATGATTTAACAATGAAGCATGAAAATGAACAAGCACATGTTGAGCAAGTTGACATTGAGCATGAAGTGAAAAATCAAAAAATTATTTTAGTCGATGATGTTCTTTATACAGGACGAACAGTTCGCGCAGCATTAGACGCTGTCATGGATTTAGGAAGACCTGGACAAATTCAACTAGCTGTTCTAGTTGATAGAGGTCATCGAGAGCTACCAATCAGAGCAGATTACGTAGGGAAAAATGTTCCGACTTCTGGCTCTGAGCGCATCATTGTCAACTTACAAGATGTGGATGGAGAAGATTGCGTTATTATTTATAAAGAAGACGAACAATAAAGTGAGGAAACAAAATGTCAAATGCAGTATTAGATATTAAGGATAAACCAACCCCACTTCAGCTAGTGACATTAAGCTTCCAGCATATGTTTGCGATGTTTGGTTCAACAATCTTAGTGCCACAGTTAGTAGGTCTTAGCCCTGCAATTGCCCTTTTAACAAGTGGGATTGCAACAATATTCTTCCTATTAATTACAAAATTTCAGGTACCGGCTTACTTAGGCTCCTCCTTTGCCTTTATTGCTCCCATATTATTGGCGGCAGGCGGTTTGAACGAGGATGGCTCCAGTGTAAACCCAGGAAATGCCATGATTGGCGCAATGGCTGTCGGAATCACCTACGGAATCGTATCCTTAATCATTTGGAAAAGTGGTTATAAGTGGATCATGAAAATTTTACCACCGATTGTAGTTGGACCAGTAATCATGGTTATTGGACTAGGCCTATCGGGGACGGCCGTGAATATGGCGATGAATGTCAATGGGGAGTATAGCTTTTTACACTTCTCAGCAGCTTTAGTCACAGTGTTTACAGCGATTATCTTCACGATTTTCTTTAAAGGAATTTTAAGTACAATGCCAATTTTGATGGGCTTGATCGTAGGCTATGTTTACTCCATGATTGTCGACATTGTAGATTATACACCGATTGCCAACGCAAAATTCTTTGCTATGCCAGACTTCTTGCTACCCGGTGTCCATTATGAATTTGAAATCACAACAAAAATTCTACTTGTCATGGTACCAATCGTGATTGTAACGATATCTGAGCATATTGGTCATCAGCTTGTATTAGGGAAAGTAGTTAACCGTGATTACATTAAGGAACCTGGTTTACACCGCTCCCTACTAGGTGATGGACTTGGCACATTCGTAAGTGCGCTAATCGGTGGTCCCCCTAAGACAACTTACGGTGAAAATATTGGGGTTCTAGCAATTACTCGTGTTTATAGTGTGTACGTTATCGCAGGTGCTGCAATAGTAGCCATCTTACTATCATTCTTCGGGAAAGCAATGGCAGTGATTGCAACTATTCCAACCGCAGTATTAGGTGGGGTGTCCATCTTACTCTTCGGTATTATCGCAGCTAGTGGTTTACGAATGCTAGTAGATAATCATATTGATTTCGGGAATAGTCGTAATCTAGTAATTGCTTCAGTGATTTTAGTCATAGGGATTGGCGGAGCGAAGTTCGTCATTTCAGAATCATTGAGTATTGAAGGAATGGCACTAGCCGCTATCATCGGTGTGCTATTGAATGCCCTATTACCAGGTAAGAAAGAAGCCGAAAAACCTGTACCATACAATCAAAATGAAAATTCATAGTAGTACCTTTTAATGAATTGTCCAGAGAGGCAAAAAAAGGGACGTTGTGGATAGACTAAAGTAAGGATGATTCCCTGCTGTAGTTTGTCACGCCTCCTTATGCCTCGTTGATGACATCAACGGGGCTTTTACTTTATGAAAAGAACGTCATACATAGACGTTCATGACACACAACCTTATGGGGGTCACATGATGAAGAACTTATTATCGATGGAACATTTAACAACAGAAGAGATTAACCACATCCTAGATCTTGCGCAAGCGTTTGAAAATGGTGAAACATCATCGTTATCTCGGACATACAACGTTGCCAACTTATTTTTTGAACCAAGTACACGGACAAAATCAAGCTTCGAAATGGCTGAGCATAAAATTGGCTGTCATATCATCCCTTTCGACGCTGGATTTTCGAGTGTGACTAAAGGGGAGACATTGTACGATACGGTCAAAACTTTAGAAATGATTGGTTTAGATGCAGTCATTATTCGAGCGGCAGAAGATGAATATTATAATGAGCTACTAAATGGTATTAATGTAGCTATCATCAATGCAGGAGACGGCGCAGGTCAGCATCCATCCCAATCATTATTGGATCTATATACGATAAAAAAAGAGTTTGGTTATTTTGAAGGGTTGAATATTACGATTGTTGGGGATATCTCACATAGTCGAGTCGCAAAATCAAATGCCCATGCATTACAACGTTTAGGGGCAAATGTTCACTTCCTTTGTCCAGAAGAATGGTCAGGAGGATTTGAAGCTCATCATTCTTGGGATGATTTAATCGAGAATAGCGATGTCATTATGCTATTACGTGTGCAACATGAACGTCATAAAGTAAATAAAAGCTTTTCGAAAGAAGGCTACCATCAAGAATACGGCTTAACAATGGAACGAGAAAAGCAAATGAAAGAATCAGCTATTATTATGCATCCAGCACCAGTGAATCGTGATGTAGAAATTGCTACTGAGCTTGTAGAGTGTGGACGTTCTCGAATTTTCGAGCAGGTACGAAATGGAGTCTACACACGGATGGCCATTGTGGAAACCATTTTAAGGGGGAGAGAATAACATGACGAAAGTACTTCAAAATGTGCAAATGTTAAATGAACAAGGTGAGCTGCAAACAGTCAATATCGCCATGGCAGAAGGAATAATTACAGCAATTGGCCAAGATGTAACGGTAGTAGGTGCGGAGGTTATTGAGGGTAAAGGCTTTATTGTAGCGCCAGGCTTTGTCGATGTGCATACACATTTACGAGAGCCAGGCTTTGAACATAAAGAAACAATCGCAACAGGGTCTGCCTCAGCAGCAAAAGGTGGCTTTACGACAATTTGCGCCATGCCAAATACAAAGCCGGTACCAGATTCAGTGGCAAACATGCAGCTTATTAATGGGCTGATTAAAGAAAGTGCTGTTATTCGAGTACTCCCATACGGTTCGCTAACAAAGGATATTTCTGGGGAAGTTCGAACAAATGTGGAGGAGTTAAAGGCGAATGGAGCTGTAGCGTTCTCCGATGATGGCGTAGGAATTCAGCTTGCTTCAACCATGTACGAGCAAATGAAGGATGCTGCCCAGCACGATATGGTAGTTGTAGCGCATTGCGAGGACAATTCATTAATTTATGATGGGGTTATGCATGAAGGAAAGCGTAATAAGGAGCTTGATCTTCCAGGGATTCCTTCAATTTGCGAATCCGTTCAAATTGCACGAGATGTACTGCTTGCTGAGGCTGCAGGTGCACGCTACCATGTTTGTCACGTATCAACAAAAGAATCTGTTCGTGCGGTAAGAGATGCAAAGGCAGCCGGAATTCGTGTAACAGCTGAGGTTTGTCCGCATCATTTATTACTTGAAGAAATGGATATTCCATCTGATGATGCGAACTGGAAAATGAATCCACCATTGCGTGGGGCTGATGACAAAGATTCGCTACATGCCGCACTACTTGATGGGACTATCGATTGTATCGCGACAGATCATGCGCCACATACAGTGGAAGAAAAATGCTGTGGTATGGTGGGCGCACCATTTGGCATTGTAGGTTTCGAAACAGCCTTTCCACTACTCTATACACAATTTGTTGAAACAGGAAAATGGACTTTAAAACAATTAATCGACTGGATGTCCGTGAAAGCAGCTGAAATTTTTGATCTACCATATGGCACATTAGCAGTTGGTGCTTCAGCGGATATGATTTTAATAGATATTCAAAAAGAACAAACAATTGATGCGGAAGGCTTTGTATCAAAAGGACGTAATACACCATTTAACGGTTGGGTTGCAAAAGGTTGGCCGGTACTAACCATTTTTGAAGGAAATATCGTATATCAGGAGGCAGAGTAATGAAAAAACGTTTACTAGTTTTAGAGGATGGCACAGTATTTACAGGTACAGCATTTGGGAGTGATCGTGCTTCACAGGGTGAGGTTGTATTTACGACAGGTATGACAGGGTATCAAGAAACAATTTCAGACCCTTCATTCTACGGTCAAATTGTTACATTGACGTATCCAATGGTAGGAAACTACGGCATTAACCGAGATGATTTTGAGTCCATCACGCCAGCTATACGTGGATTTGTGGTACGCGAACTAGCTAAAACGCCTTCTAACTTCCGTTGCGATTTAACATTAGATGACTATTTAACATCGAAAGATATTCCTGGTATTGAGGGAATTGATACGCGTAAATTAACACGTATTATTCGTAGTAAAGGATCAGTAAAGGCGATTTTGACAGCAGCCGATGAAGAAGTAAATGTGAGTGAGGTTATCGCGCAATTGCAAACGACACCAGCTATAACACACCATGTACGTGAAGTATCGCCAAAAGCTGCCTATCCATCACCTGGACGAGGTAAACGAGTGGTCTTAATTGACTACGGCATGAAACACGGCATTCTTCGTGAATTAAATAAACGTGATTGTGATGTACTAGTCGTTCCTTACAATACGTCAGCTGAAGAAATTTTAGCTTGGCATCCAGATGGCATCATGCTATCAAACGGACCAGGAAATCCAGAAGATGTCCAAGAAGGTATCGAAACAGTACGTAACTTAATCGGAAAAGTGCCAATGTTCGGTATTTGCTTAGGTCATCAAATCTTTTCGTTAGCGAGTGGAGCGAAAGCCTTTAAACTACCATTTGGACACCGTGGTGGCAATCATCCAGTAAAAGATTTACGCACAGGTCGTACAGATTTAACATCTCAAAATCACGGCTACGCTATCGATATCGAATCATTACAAGATACTGATTTAGAATTAACGCATATCGCCTTAAATGACGGTACATGTGAGGGTGTACGTCATAAAAAATATCCAATTTTCACAGTACAATACCACCCAGAAGCATCACCAGGACCAGAAGATTCAAACCACTTATTTGATGAATTTATCGAAATGATGGAAGTAGAAGCAGGGAAGGGGAAACAACATGCCTAAACGTACAGATATTGAAACAATTTTAGTAATCGGCTCAGGCCCTATCGTCATCGGACAAGCAGCAGAATTTGACTACGCAGGAACACAAGCTTGTTTGTCATTAAAAGAAGAGGGCTACCGTGTTATCTTAATCAACTCAAACCCTGCCACAATTATGACTGATACAGAAATTGCGGATAAAGTTTATATCGAACCGATTTCTCTTGATTTTGTCTCTCGCATTTTACGTAAAGAACGCCCAGATGCTATTTTGCCAACGCTTGGTGGTCAAACTGGTCTGAATATGGCGATTGAATTAGATCAATCAGGCATCTTAGATGAGCTTGGTATAGAAATTCTTGGAACAAAACTAGATGCTATTCATAAAGCAGAGGACCGAGATTTATTCCGTAACTTAATGTACGAATTGGGTGCTCCAGTACCTGAGTCTGATATTATCCATTCCTTAGACGAAGCGAAAAAGTTTGTAGTCAAAATTGGTTACCCTGTTATTGTTCGTCCAGCCTTTACGCTAGGTGGTACAGGAGGCGGTATTTGCTACAATGATCAGGATTTAGAGGAAATCGTAACATCAGGCCTTAAATATTCACCCGTAACACAATGCTTACTAGAAAAATCAATTGCAGGCTATAAAGAGATCGAATATGAAGTAATGCGCGATGCAGTCGATAATGCCATTGTGGTATGTAATATGGAAAATGTTGACCCAGTAGGAATTCACACAGGTGATTCGATTGTAGTAGCACCGACTCAAACACTATCAGATCGTGAAAATCAAATGCTACGTAATATTTCATTAGATATTATCCGAGCGTTAAAAATCGAAGGTGGCTGTAACGTACAGTTAGCACTAGATCCATATAGCTTCAACTACTATGTAATTGAAGTAAATCCACGTGTATCACGTTCTTCTGCTTTAGCCTCTAAAGCAACAGGCTATCCAATTGCCAAGCTAGCAGCAAAAATTGCAGTTGGTTTAACATTAGATGAAATTAAAAACCCTGTAACAGGATCAACATATGCTTGCTTTGAGCCTGCTCTAGACTATATTGTCGCTAAAATCCCACGCTGGCCATTCGATAAATTCGAATCAGCTAAGCGTAATCTTGGCACGCAAATGAAGGCTACTGGTGAAGTGATGGCGCTAGGCCGTACATTCGAGGAAGCGATGTTAAAAGCGGTTCGTTCACTTGAAACAGGTCAAGTTCACTTAGAGCTAAAGCATCCTGAAGACAACTCTGATTCTTGGATCGAAAAACGTATCCGCAAGGCTGGGGATGAGCGTTTATTCTTCATCGGGGAAGCATTACGCCGTGGTGTGACAATTGAACAAATCCATGAATGGTCAGCCATTGACTTATTCTTCTTAAATAAATTTAAAAACATTGTAGATATGGAACAAACACTAGTTGACCATAAAGATGATCAAGAAGTGCTACGTACGGCAAAACGCTTAGGCTTTGCCGATAAGAAAATTGCTGAGCTTTGGAACACGACAGAAGAAGCAATCTACGCATATCGTAAAGAGCATGGAATTATTCCTGTCTATAAAATGGTTGATACATGTGCAGCAGAGTTTGAATCTGAAACACCTTACTTCTACGGCACATACGAGGAAGAAAACGAATCGATTAAGTCAGAAAAACCGTCTGTAGTAGTACTAGGTTCAGGACCGATTCGCATCGGGCAAGGGGTAGAATTCGACTATGCTACTGTCCATTCAGTATGGGCCATTCAAGAGGCAGGCTATGAAGCAATCATTATTAACTCAAATCCAGAAACAGTGTCTACGGACTTCTCAATTTCTGATAAATTATACTTCGAGCCATTAACAATCGAGGATGTTATGCATATTATCGACTTAGAACAGCCAATCGGAGTTGTTGTTCAATTCGGTGGTCAAACAGCGATTAATCTTGCTGATAAGTTAGCTGCAAATGGTGTGAAAATCTTAGGAACTTCTCTAGAGGATATCGACCGTGCAGAAAACCGCGATAAATTCGAACAAGCTTTACGAGACTTAGATATTCCACAGCCACAGGGTGAAACAGCGGTTTCTACAGTGGAAGCACTTGCCATTGGTGAGCGTCTAGGCTTCCCAGTACTTGTTCGTCCTTCCTATGTGCTAGGTGGACGCGCGATGGAAATTGTTTACAATCAAGAAGAGTTAAAGCACTACATGGAGAACGCAGTGGAAGCATCTCCAGATCATCCGGTTTTAGTGGACCGTTATCTAACAGGTCAGGAAATTGAAGTAGATGCTATCTGTGATGGAGAAAATGTATTAATCCCAGGTATTATGGAACATATTGAGCGCGCAGGGGTACACTCTGGTGACTCTATATCAGTTTACCCCCCACAGAAATTAACACAGCATCAAAAGGATACATTAGTAGACTATACAACACGTCTTGCAAAAGGTCTTGGAATCGTTGGCTTAATGAACATTCAATATGTAATTTCCCAAGGTGAGGTATTTGTCATCGAGGTGAATCCACGTTCATCACGTACAGTACCATTCTTAAGTAAAATTACAAATATCCCTATGGCTAATATTGCAACGAAAGCTATTCTAGGGAAATCAATTGTCGAGCAGGGCTATCCAACAGGGTTAGCGCCTGAACAAAAAGGTGTATTTGTGAAAGTTCCGGTGTTCTCATTTGCCAAATTACGCCGTGTAGATATAACATTAGGCCCTGAAATGAAATCTACTGGGGAAGTAATGGGCAAAGATGCAACTTTAGAAAAAGCACTTTATAAAGGTTTAGTTGCAGCTGGAATGGAAATTCGCACAGAAGGAACAGTATTGTTTACAGTATCTGATAAGGATAAAGAAGAAGCAATCGCATTAGCGAAACGTTTCTCAACAGTAGGCTATCGCATTGTAGCGACTGAAGGAACAGCAAAAGCATTTGAAGAAGCTGGAGTGCGCACAGATGTCGTTGGCAAGATTGGTGCGAAGGGACAAACACTGATCGATCTGATCCAAAATGGTGAAGCTCAGCTTGTTGTTAATACATTAACAAAAGGTAAGCAACCAGCTCGAGATGGTTTCCGAATCCGTCGTGAGTCTGTAGAAAATGGCGTACCTTGTCTCACATCATTAGATACAGCAGAAGCAATGGTACGTGTCATCGAATCTATGACATTTACAGCAGAGGAAATGCCAAAAGCGGAGGTAGTACACTAATATGATACGTCAAGAGAAAATGACGGTCGTCTCTCAAAAGCAAATTGCGACAAACATTTTCGAACTGACACTTCATGGTCAACTGGTTCAGGATATGACTCCTGGCCAGTTTGTCCATGTAAAGGTGTCGGATTCATTGGAGCCGCTTTTACGTCGACCGATTAGTATTGCAAATATAGATAAAGACAACAATGAATTTACAATGATCTACCGTGCTGAGGGTCGTGGTACCAAAGTGTTAGCGACAAATCGTGAAGGTCAACAGGTCAACGTCCTTGGTCCAATTGGCAATGGTTTCCCAGTAGACGCAGTAAAAGAGGGAGGAACAGCCCTGCTAGTTGGTGGAGGAATCGGAGTGCCTCCACTACACGAGCTTTCCAAGCAATTAAACGCACGTGGTGTTAAAACAATACATGTGCTCGGCTTTCAAACGGAAGATGTATGCTTCTACGAGGAAGAATTCAGTGCCCTTGGAGAAACGCACTATGTAACGGTTGACGGCTCTAAAGGGACAAAAGGCTTTGTGACAAATGTGTTAGAGTCCCGAGCACCTGAATTCGATATCTTTTATTCTTGTGGTCCTCTACCAATGTTAAAAGCGCTTGAAGGCTTCTATCCAGAAAAAGAAGGATTTTTATCATTTGAAGAGCGTATGGGCTGCGGTATTGGTGCTTGTTTTGCATGTGTCTGCAAAACAACCGATCAAGTAGCAAAAGATTATGTCAAAGTATGCTCTGATGGTCCAGTTTTCCCGAAAGGTACGGTGGCATTATGAGTCGTTTAAACATTCAATTACCAGGTTTAGATTTAAAAAACCCTATTATGCCAGCTTCCGGCTGCTTTGGCTTTGGACGTGAATATGCACAGCTTTACGATCTATCTAAGCTAGGGGCAATCATGATTAAAGCAACAACAGTTGAAACTCGTGCAGGTAATCCAACGCCGCGTGTAGCTGAAACAGCAGCAGGGATGTTAAATGCAATTGGCCTACAAAATCCAGGCATTGAAAAAGTGATGAATGAGGAATTAAAATTTTTAGAGGGCTACGATGTGCCAATCATTGCCAATGTGGCCGGAACGGAGACTGAGGATTATGTAGAAGTAGCAAGACGTATTTCGGCAGCACCTAATGTCCAAGCTCTAGAGCTGAATATTTCTTGTCCAAATGTTAAGTGTGGTGGCATTCAATTTGGGACTGACCCTACCACAGCGCGAGAGCTTGTTAAAGCGGTTAAAGCTGTATCCACTGTTCCTGTTTATGTGAAGCTATCACCGAATGTAACGAATATCGTAGACATTGCTTTGGCTGTGGAAGCGGGTGGCGCAGATGGTATAACAATGATTAACACATTAGTAGGTATGCGTTTAGATGAGCGGACAGGGAAACCAGTCATCGCGAATGGCACAGGTGGCCTATCGGGCCCTGCTGTAAAGCCCGTAGCCATCCGAATGGTTTATGAAGTATACAAGGCTGTCAATATTCCGATTATTGGCATGGGAGGTGTGACAGAAGCACAGGATGTCATTGATTTTATGTCCGCAGGTGCTTCGGCTGTAGCAGTAGGCACAGCAAATTTTGTAGACCACTTCGTTTGCCCAAATATTATTGATGAATTACCAGCAAAACTTGACGCACTTGGAGTAGAACATATAACAGATATTATTGGAAGGAGCCATCGTTAATGAATACTAAACCTATACTAGCATTAGATTTTCCAGGAGAAAAAGAAGTATTCGATTTCTTAAAGCACTTCCATGAGCCTCTTTTCGTGAAAATTGGTATGGAAATATATATGCAAGAAGGACCTGATATTGTTCGCAAAGTAAAAGAATTAGGTCATGATATTTTTCTTGATTTAAAACTGCATGATATCCCGAATACAGTAGGCTCTGCTATGAAGGGCTTAGCAAAACTAGGAGTAAATTTAGTGAATGTCCATGCGGCAGGTGGTCGTCCAATGATGGAGGCTGCCCTAGAAGGTCTAGAAGCCGGAACATCTGCTGGCAAGGAACGTCCAGCATTAATTGCCGTAACACAATTAACTTCCACAACAGAGGAGCAAATGCAGGCAGAGCAAAGAATTACTTTATCCTTACAGGAGTCTGTTCTACATTATGCACGTCTCACAAAACAAGCTGGCTTACAAGGTGTCGTTTGTTCAGTACACGAGGCGAAGGCAATAGCTGAAGTGTGTGGTGATGATTTTCTTCGTGTAACACCTGGGATTCGTTTAGCAGGTGGCGCTGCACACGATCAAAAACGTATTGCCACACCGGATGGGGCAAAGCGTGATGGTTCTTCACTCATTGTTGTTGGACGTGCTGTAACAGGTGCACAGGATCCAGTAGCGGCATATAAAATCGTAAGTGAATTATGGGAGGCATAAATAATGACATTACAAAATGAAATTGCACACGCTATGCTAAAGGTGGGTGCTGTAGAATTAAATCCAACTGAATTATTTACATGGGCATCTGGTATTAAATCACCTATATACTGTGATACACGTTTAACAATCTCGGACCCTATTATTCGTAAACAACTTGCAAATGGCTTAGCAGCTGTAATTAAAGAAAATTTTGGTGCGACGGAAATAGTAGCAGGTACAGCAACAGCAGGTATTCCACATGCAGCATGGGTAAGTGATATTTTAGAATTACCAATGGTTTATGTACGCTCTAAAGCGAAAGAACATGGCCGTGGCAATCAAATTGAAGGAAAATACGCAGCGGGTCAAAAAGTAGTTGTAGTAGAGGATATCGTCTCAACAGGTGGTTCTTCGATCACGGCAGTTGAAGCATTACGTGCAGCAGGTTGTGAAGTACTAGGAGTTGTTTGTGTCTACACATATAATCTCCCACGAGCTGAACAAGCATTTGATGAAGCAGGCATCCAATATGTCTCATTAACTAACTTCGATTATCTGATTGAAGCAGCAAATGAATCAGGTGCGATTAAAGAAGATGATATTCCATTCTTAAAAGAGTGGCATGCAAAATTAAAGGCAGGAGAGCTATAATGAAAAGCTGTTCTATAGGTTATTTGACCTGTAGAACAGCTTTTTTCTTCCTATTTAAATAGGGAGAGGGTATTTAAAATTGAATACTAAAACCATTAAAACGATGTATACCTGTCCCAAAATGTACTAGATTATTCTCTCGAAGTGTAATAACTGCCTTTTTTACCTCTAATAAGATAGAAGGGTCAAGACCTAATGTATGATGTGAACCAAAAATTTTAGTAAGAGAAGGTAAGTTAGCTATCTTCTCTAAAGATTGGACTAAATCCTCAGGGCTAGTAGTTGGAAAGAATGCATAAATAGGAGCTTGATCATATAGTAAGTCCCCTGTAAACAAATAACCATATTTATGGTCCAAAAGCGCAATATGGCCAGGAGAGTGCCCTGGCGTGTGGAGAATAGATAATTTTCGGTTCCCTATATTTATAACATCTCCATCTTCTAATACACCTGAAGGCTGTCCCTGAAAAGGCTTGTAGTGCGATGGATTAAACGTTTTGGGTGTGGGTAACGTAATATTACGGCCAACATCCGTTCTAATCTGTTCGATAGATAATTTAGGGATACCATGGATTAGCCAATCAACTTCCTCTTTATGAACATAAATATCATGAAACGCCCCATGACTACCAATATGATCCCAATGGACATGTGTTGTAATCACAGTAATGGGGAGAGATGTTAATTGTTTACTAATCCTTTGAATATTATCGATCCCAAGACCTGTATCAATGAGAACAGCGCGTTTTTCCCCAATTAATAAAAAAGAATGTACTTTTTCCCAATGACCATATTCACTTATAGCATACGTTTCATTATTGATTTCTTCTACTGTAAACCATTCATCATTAATTTTTGCCATCACAGACAACCTTTCCATATGCTGAAATTAAAAAATAATATAATAAAACTTTGTCATTGGAAATTTTAACATAAAAACATGTAATTTCCTTTAAAAATATTCTAAATAGTATTTTTATATTGAATATTATATAAAAATTCGTCAATTCGGAATAATTAAGAAGTATGGTAGATAGCCAAAAATTAAAAGCTTTAAATTGTTTTCTCAAAGTAATTTGAAATATTAGCACTTCAACGCCCGAAATTATTCATTGAAAGTAAAAATGTGTGAAATATAACTTTACCCTAAAAGTTAACTTTTAATTTTTTGCTATGAATTACTTGTTTCTTTAAGATTAATAGCATTTTATTTGTGAATATAAATTTATGACATGATTATTTTTGTTATATTAAAATAATTTTTATTTGTGAAAATTGTAACTTTGTAAAGAAGAAGTAAAATATTTCTTACAACCAAAATATAAAAAAACTATTTTTAAAAGGGAGATGTATGGTGGAAATTTATATGCCGGATTGAAAAAATTTGAAAAAGGGACTTGCGTTTATACATGTTTTCTAGCTAAAATAATAGCACGGTTTAATTTTCAGATAATTCTATCAGTGGATGACAAGTGGAAGGCAAAAAAATTATTAAAATCACGCTTGCCAAGATAAAAAGGAGAGGAGAAGAGAGAAAAACTATATATAATTCTGATATAAAGTACCGTTTGTATTTTCAGAATATTGAATTATAGAGGAGAGATTGTTTGAATACAGCAAAAGAATTACTAACAATAACAAATTTGACTACAAGTTTTCGCATAAAAGATACATACCACGCTGCTGTAGATGATGTCTCACTTTCGCTTCAAAAAAATGAGGTATTAGCAATAGTTGGAGAATCCGGTTGTGGTAAAAGTACGTTAGCGACTACAATTGTAGGCTTGCACAACGAAGTAAATACAAAGGTTACTGGTGATATTTTTTATAATAATCAAAATCTAGCTAAATTGAATGACCAACAATTTAATAACTTACGTGGTAATGATATAGGATTTATTTTTCAGGACCCACTTTCAGCACTTAACCCTTTAATGAGAATTAGCGAACAAATTGAAGAGGGGTTAATCTATCATACAAAGCTTTCAAAACAACAGCGAAGTGAAAGAGTATTAGAATTACTAAATCAAGTTGGGATTGCAAACCCAGAACGTGTAGCTAGACAATTTCCTCATCAGCTATCGGGGGGGATGCGTCAGCGTGTCATGATTGCAATCGCCTTATCATGTAAGCCTGCTATTTTAATTGCTGACGAACCAACAACAGCTTTAGATGTTACAATACAGGCCCAAATTCTGGACCTGTTAAAAGCATTACAGACTGAGACTGAGACAGGCATTATTCTCATTACGCATGATTTAGGTGTTGTAGCAGAGATGGCTGACCGAGTTGTAGTTATGTACGCAGGTGAAGTCGTAGAAGAGGCGCCCGTTCAGGAGTTATTCAATAATCCAAGGCACCCTTACACTCGTTCACTATTAAATTCAATTCCACAAACACATAGCGAAAATGAAAGACTCGAGGTTATTCAAGGAATGGTACCATCCTTAATTAATTTACCTCGAGAAGGTTGTCGTTTTTCAGGACGTATTCCGTGGATTGATACATCTTCACACGAAGCAAAACCACAATTACATGAAATTGCACCAGGACATTTTGTGAGATGTACCTGCTGGAAACACTTTCATTTTGAAGGTGAAGAAGGGGGCGGGACTGTATGAGCTTTATGCAAATTAAAGATTTAAGTGTTCACTATCCAATACGTGGTGGATTTTTTAATACCGTTGTTGATCGAGTATATGCAGTGGATGGCGTAACAATGGAGTTCGAAAAGGGCAAGACATATGGGTTAGTCGGAGAATCAGGATCAGGTAAATCAACAACAGGAAAAGCGATCATTGGCTTAGAAAAAATCACCTCAGGTCAAATTTTTTATGAGGGTGAAAATGTGACAAATCAGCAGAGAAAAAGGGATTCTGCTTATAACAGAGACATTCAAATGATTTTCCAAGACTCTCATTCCAGTATGAACCCTAGAAAACGCGTTCTCGATATACTAGCCGAGCCTATTCGTAATTTTATGAAGCTTAGTGACCAAGAGGAACGCAAGCGCATTAAAGAGTTGCTTGCTATTGTTGGGATGTCAGAAGATGTTTTACTAAAGTATCCCCATGAATTTTCAGGTGGTCAAAAGCAACGCCTGGGCATTGCGCGAGCGGTTGCTTGTAACCCTAAAATGATTATTGCGGATGAACCTGTTTCAGCGCTTGATTTATCTGTACAGGCACAAGTGTTGAATTTTATGAAAGATATTCAAAATGAGTATGGTCTAACGTACTTATTCATTTCCCATGATTTAGGCGTTGTTAAACATATGTGCGATCACATTTCTATTATGTATAAAGGACGCTTTGTGGAAACTGGCACAAGACATGATATTTATAAAAATCCGCAGCATATATACACGAACCGACTTTTATCAGCCATTCCAAATATCGAACCAGAGACTAGGAATGAACGTAAATTAGTTCGACAACAAGTAGAAGGAAATTATCAACAAGAGCAACATAAATATTATGATGAGCATGGAAAAGTCTATCCACTGAAATCCATTTCAGACACACATATGGTTGCAATGTCAGGAGGAATGTGAAATGTGGAAAACAATAGCTAGAAGAGTAATTTTAATGATTCCTCAAATGTTTGTCTTAAGCTTAATTATTTTTATTTTAGCAAAACAAATGCCAGGTGATCCTTTTACAGGGTTAATTACACCAGAAACAGATCCTGCACGTATAGAAGAACTTAGAATTCAAGCGGGTTATTATGATCCATGGTATGTACAATATTATCATTGGGTGATCAATGCCTTTCAGGGTGATTTTGGACAAAGCTATACATATAAACTTGCAGTGTCCTCATTGATTGGCGAGCGTGCATTAAACACATTTTGGCTTGCCCTACTTAGTACCATCCTTGTTTATTTAATAGCTATCCCATTAGGAATGATAGCAGGACGTAAGCAGGATACTTTGTATGATAAGTCGATTACTCTGTATAGCTTTATAAGCTATGCAATACCAACCTTTGTATTGGGCTTAATTTTCTTATATATTTTTGGCTATCGTTTAATGTGGTTTCCGACGAGTGGAACAGTCGATGTAGGTGTAGAGCCTGGAACGCTCGAGTATTATTGGAATCGCTTGTATCATTTAATACTACCTGCAATGACGTATGCCATTTTAGCGACAACGACGATTATTCAATACTTACGTTCAGAGATTATTGATGCCAAAACACAGGATTATGTTAAGACAGCTCGTAGTAAAGGCGTACCGATGAAAAAAATCTATAGAAGACATATTTTCCGTAACTCTTTATTACCAATTGCGGCCTTCCTTGGCTTTACAATTACAGGTTTATTAGGCGGCTCGATTTTCATAGAGACAATTTTTGGCTTCCCGGGCATGGGTCAATTATTCATCCATTCCGTAACAAGTCGCGATTATAGTGTTATTACAGCTCTTGTTATGCTTTATGGCTTCTTAGCGTTATTAGGTAGTCTATTGTCAGATATCATTATGAGCATTGTTGATCCACGTATCCGCATAGACTAACAGTTACATTGAACGCATAAGGAGAGGTGAATAAAATGGAGCAAAAAAATGATGTAGTGAAAGTTGAAAGTATGCCACCAACAGGAATTCAAGTCGTGATCCGTGAATTCAGAAAAGATAAATTAGCGTTATTGTCATTTATTGGAATAACATTGCTTATAATTGTAATATTGATTATGTCCGCCTTTATGAATCAGGATGAAATATTACGGATTAAATTATTAGAGCGTTTTACAGAGCCTGGTGTTAATGGATATATCCTTGGGGCTGATGAGGCTGGTCGTGATATGTATGGACAGCTAATTATCGGTGCGAAAAATTCTATATTAATTGCAGTTGCTATTACCCTTATTGCGAATGCCTTAGGGATCGCCCTTGGCATTATAATGGGCTATTATGGCGGCTTTATCGATAATTTATTTATGCGTATCATTGATTTCCTTATGACCTTACCGACATTAATGATTATCATTGTGTTAGTTACAATTATTCCGAAATATGGTGTTTTTGAGTTGATTTTGATTTTAAGTGCCTTTCAATGGATAGGGACTGCACGTCTCGTCAGAAGTAAAGCTTTATCTGAAGGGCGTAGAGATTATGTTAGTGCCTCGAAAACAATGGGGACTAGTGATTTTGCCATTATGTTTAAAGGGATACTACCAAATTTAAGTTCGTTGCTAATAGTAGAATTAACGTTAAACTTTGCAGGAAATGTGGGCATTGAAACGGGTCTATCATTCTTAGGCTTTGGTTTACCGCCATCTACACCTAGCTTAGGGACGCTAGTAAGCTATGCAACAAACCCGATAGTATTATCTTCAAAATGGTGGATTTGGTTGCCCGCATCATTATTAATTCTAGTTTTGATGCTTGGTATAAATTATGTCGGTCAAGCGTTAAGACGTGCAGCTGACGCAAAACAACGATTAGGATAAAGGGGAGGATTTACACATGAAGAAGAATTGGTTATTTTTGTCCATTCTATTTGCATTCATGCTAGTTTTAGCAGCCTGCAGTGGTGGAGGCAATGGGTCTGAAAAAGGCACGGAAACTGATAACACAGAAAAATCAGGTGAAACAGAAAAAGCAGGCGAATCAGAAGAAACGAAAGATTCATTATTACCAATGGAGGTAACAAATGAAGGAGACGCAATCCAAGGTGGTACATTACGCGTAGGACTTGTAACAAGCTCTCCATTCCAAGGTATTTTTAACTGGGAGCTATATGAGGATGCTTATGATTCAGAAATTTTAGCATTTGCTTCAAATGTGCTTTTTGAACAAGATGGGAACTTCCTTGTTACAGACAAAGGTATTGCAAAATTAGACGTTGATGCTGATGCAAAAACAGCAACTGTTACAATTCAAGGTGATTATAAATGGTCAGATGGTACACCTTTAACAGCTGATGATCTAATTTTCCCATATGAGCTAATTGGTCATCCAGATTATACAGGTGTTCGTTATGATGATGATTTTAAAAACATTGTAGGTGCAGAAGAATACCATAGTGGTAAAGCAGATACAATTTATGGTATTACAAAAGTTGATGACAAGAGTATTAAAATCCAACTTAAAAAAGTGTCACCAGCTATTTACTCCATTGGTGACGGTTTATGGGCGTATGCAGAACCTAAACATCAATTAGAATCTATTCCAGTGAAAGACTTACTTGCATCAGATGCAGTGCGTAAAAATCCAGTAACACTTGGTGCATTTAAAATTGATAAAGTCGTAAATGGTGAATCTGTACAGTTTGTAGCAAACGAACATTATTTTAAAGGTAAACCGAAAGTTGATAAAGTAGTACTTGAGGTTGTTCCACCAACTTCAATTGGTGAAGCACTAAGAACAGGGAAATATGATCTTGCAACATCATATCCAACTAATCAGTACGATAGTATTAAGGATCTACAAAACTTAGCGTTATTAGGTCGACCAGAATTATCATATTCTTATATCGGCTTTAAATTAGGAAAATATGATACAACAAATAAAGTAAACGTATTTGATGAAAAATCAAAAATGAATAGTATTGAATTACGTCAGGCTGTTGCGTTTGCAATGGATGTTGAAGGTGTTGCAGAAAAATTCTATCAAGGCTTACGTGAGCGTGGAAATTCTTTAATCCCACCAGTATTTACATCATTCTACGATGCAACATTAGAAGGCTATAATTATGATCCTGAAAAAGCCAAAGAATTATTAGATAAAGCTGGCTTTAAAGATGTTGACGGTGATGGAATTCGTGAAGATAAAGATGGGAAGAAATTCTCTATTCGCTTAGCCTCAATGGCTGGTTCAGAAACAGATGAAGCAATTGTTGAATATTTCCGTCAAAACTGGAAAGAAGTAGGATTAGACGTACAATTAACTACTGGTCGTCTTATCGAGTTCAACGCATTCTATGATAAAGTTCAAGCAGATGATCCTGAAATCGATATGTATCAAGCTGCATGGGGAACTGGAACAAATCCATCTCCAAAAGGATTATATGGTGAAGGTGCTGAATTTAACTTTAGCCGTTATGTATCTCCTGAATTAACAAAATTATTAGACGCCATTGACTCAGAAGAGGCTATGGATCAAGATACACGTACAAAAGCATTTAGAGCATGGCAAGAATATATGAGCGAAAAAGCAATGGTAGTGCCGACTTTCTTCCGTACAGAAGTTATACCTGTTAATAAACGCGTGAAAAACTATAATGTGGAATATGGAAATTCTACAGAACTGCAAGATATTGAATTAACAGCAGATGCTCCAATAAAATAATTGGTATCGAAGAAGCAGTCTTTCTTGATAGAAGAAAGGCTGTTTTTTTCAAAAAAAGAAGTGTATCTGGCTTAAAATAAGTTAAAAGGGGAAAAGGCATTAATATCCCAATTAAAAATCCATCCATTGGAAATCACCAATGGATGGATATACAGTTAGTTTTATCGATTATTAACCCAAGTTTTAACTAAATCAGCAGTGCCATATACATAGTGTTGGTCGCCTACTTCATGATACGATGCAGTTTCGTCAACTTCAGTATGCTTGTACGGAATACGTTGACGACGTTTCTCTGACATTGGGTCAGGAAGTGGGATTGCTGATAATAAAGATTTTGTATACGGGTGAACAGGATGATTGTAAATATCATCTGCTTTACCTATTTCCATGATTTTACCGCGGTACATAACAGCAATACGGTCACTGATGTATTTTACCATCGAAAGGTCATGGGCAATGAAAAGATATGTTAAGCCACGTTCTTTTTGAAGTTGTTTTAGTAAGTTAACAACCTGAGCCTGGATCGATACGTCAAGCGCAGAAATTGGCTCATCGGCAATGATAAATTTAGGATCTAAGCTTAGCGCACGTGCAATCCCAATACGTTGGCGTTGACCACCAGAGAATTCATGTGCGTAACGATTCGCGTGCTCTTTGTTTAAACCAACAGCTTCAAGTAGCTCTTGAATTTTTGCACGACGTTCATTTTTCTCCTTGTAAAGGCCATGGATATCAAAGGCTTCACCAATGATTTCACCAGCTGTCATACGAGGATTTAAAGAAGCGTAAGGATCTTGGAAAATCATTTGCATTTGGCGGTTAAAATTCTTTAACTCATTTTTAGATTTTTTTCCATGAACATTTTCCCCATCGAAAATAATCTCGCCACCTGTAATATCATATAAACGAATGATTGAACGACCCGTTGTTGACTTTCCGCAACCTGATTCGCCTACAAGACCAAGTGTTTCACCTTCATAAACATCGAAGCTAATACCATCTACGGCTTTGATTGGATTACTTGGTGATCCAAAATGCTGCTTTAAGTTTTTAATTTCAAGAATTTTTTTAGCACCAATTTTAGTCATTTTCTTGTGCCTCCTTTGCTAAATACCCTTCAATACGTTTAGCAACTGCTTCAGGAAGAGGAATCTTTGGTGCATCAGGATGCAATAACCACGTTTTTGCAAAATGCGTTTCACTCACTTGGAACATTGGTGGTTCTTGTTCATAATCAATGGCCATTGCGAACTCGTTACGTGCTGCAAATGCATCCCCTTTAGGTGGGTTCGTAAGATCTGGTGGTGAACCAGGAATCGTGCGCAATAACTCATCTGTATCATTATCTAGATCAGGCATAGAACCTAGTAGACCCCATGTGTATGGGTGCTTTGGATTATAGAAAATATCATTAACAGTACCATACTCCACGATTTGTCCAGCGTACATTACGGCTACACGATCTGCAATGTTCGCCACAACACCTAAATCGTGTGTAATGAAAATGATAGATGTTTTCGAGTTCTTTTGAATTTCCTTCATTAGCTCTAAAATTTGTGCTTGAATGGTAACATCTAGAGCTGTTGTTGGCTCATCGGCAATCAATAGCTTAGGATCAGCCGCCAGGGCGATCGCAATAACCACACGTTGACGCATACCACCTGAAAACTCATGTGGATATTGATTATAGCGTTTCTCAGGGAAGGGGATACCTACCTGTGTTAAAAGCTCGATGGCACGGTTTTTTGCATCTACTTTAGAAACTTTTCTATGTTGCAAAATTACTTCAGTTATTTGACGTCCGACCTTCATAGTTGGATTCAAACTTGTCATTGGATCTTGGAAAATCATCGCAATTTCATTTCCGCGTACTTTAGACATTTCTTTATCAGTTAACGGAACTAAATCACGGCCATTAAATAAAATTTGTCCTGACTCATAAATACCAGGTGGCTGCGGAATTAGTTTCATTAATGCATTACTCGTAACACTCTTACCCGAACCTGATTCACCAACTATAGCTAGTGTTTCACCTTCCTTTAAATCAAAGTTAACACCACGTACAGCATGAACAAGCCCAGCATAAGTTTTAAAGTTAATTTTTAAATCTTTTACTTCAAGAATTGTTTTACTCATTTCGGCCACCTCCTTATTTACGTAGTTTTGGATCTAGAGCATCACGTAAGCCGTCACCAACTGCGTTAAACGCAAAGATTGTTAGTGAGATAAATACTGCTGGGAAAATCAAGCGCCATGGTGCATTAGCTATAGCCTTATTACCGTCAGAAGCCATTGTACCCCATGAAGCAGTTGGAGCAGGAACCCCAAGACCAAGATAACTTAAGAATGACTCAGTGAAGATAGCCGATGGGATTGTTAAAGTCATCGTTACTAAAATGGCACCAAGAGCATTCGGAACTAAGTGTTTAATAATTAAATGTCCTGTACTTGCACCTAATGTACGGGCAGCAAGAACGTATTCTTGATTTTTAATAGATAATACTTCACCACGAACGATACGTGCCATATTAATCCATCCAGTGATAGATAAGGCAATAATCATAGGGAATAAACCTGGTTGCATAACAACTAAAAGTACGATTACTACTAAAAGGTAGGGTACAGCTGTTAAAACGTCAGCAATACGCATCATAATATTATCAACGCGACCGCCTGATAAACCTGAAATACTTCCCCAAATAACACCGATAATTAAGTCAATAACCGCCGCAGCAATTCCGATAAATAGGGAAATACGAGCTCCTTCCCAAATACGAACGAAAATGTCACGACCTAGATCATCTGTTCCAAACCAAAATTGTGCAGATGGTGGTGCATTGTATACACCAAGCTGATCACTTGCTTTATATTGAGATAAAATTGGTACAAAAATTGCCATTAAAATGACAACGATTAAAATAATTATACCGATAATGGCCAATTTATTATGAGAGAAACGGAGAAATACTTCTTTCCAAAAGGAGACTGATTTATCAGCTAATTTTTCCGTTGCTTCATGATTGCCACCAACAATTTTAAACTTATCTTTTTCAATTTGTTGCTGTGTCATTATTTTTTCGCTCCTTTCAGCTTGATACGCGGATCAATTACGCTATATAGAATATCAACGATTAATACCGCAAATAAAAGGATGATGGAATAGAACACTGTCGTACCCATAATTACCGTATAGTCACGGTTTGTAATACTTTGAACGAAGTGTTTACCAAGTCCAGGAATAGCGAAAATTTGCTCTACAATGAAACTACCTGTAACAACCCCAGCTGTTAAAGGACCAATGTACGTTACAACTGGTAATAGGGCATTTCGTAATGTATGGCGGAATACGATTGTCCATTTACCAATACCTTTCGCACGAGCCATTTTTACATATTCACTATTGTTTTGTTCTAGCATACTTGAACGAGTTAACTTTGCAATAAAGCCCATGTGTGAGAAAGCGATTGCAAGGGCTGGCAATATACTATAAACAAAGCCTTTCCATCCACTGATTGGGAACCAACCTAGCTTAAAGGCTAAGAAATACTGCATTAAACCTGCTAAGATAAATGAAGGTACTGATATACCGAGCACCGCAAAGGACGTTGCCAAATAATCCGGGAACTTATTATGATATAGCGCGGAAACTACGCCAATTAAAACACCGAATCCAATTGCTAATAGCATAGCCTCAATCCCTAATGTTAAAGAAACAGGGAAACTTTCAGAAATCATATCATTTGTAGAACGCGCTTTATATTTCATTGACTCACCGAAATTGAAAGTGGCCGTATCGATTAAATAATCTTTATATTGTATATACCAAGGGTTATTTAATCCATACGTTTCGTTTAACTTCTCCTCGATTTGAGGTGGGAAATTACGTTCACTCGCAAAAGGACTACCAGGAGCGAGACGCATTAAGAAAAACGTAACAGTTACGATGACGAAAAGCGCGAGAAGTATATACATCAGCCTTTTCAAAATATATTTAATCACATAAAACTCCTCCTTCTATTTGTCAATTGTCTGACAAATATATGCCTTCGTATTTTAAAAAGAGCTGACTCGCGCCGTAGGGGCTACGAGGCAGCTCTTCGCTGTAGAGCTAAATAAGCGAAATGTTGTTGATTATTTCTCTACTTTAACCTCTTTAAGAGAGATGTTACCAAGGATGTCTGCCTTCATGTCTTTCACATAATCTTGTACTACAGAAAGGTTCGTGTAGTAGTAAATTGGAACAACTGGGAACTCAGAAACAGCAATTGCTTCAGCTTGTTTTAAAAGCTCAAGACGTTTCGCTGGATCTGCTTCAGTATTAGATTGATCTAATAATTTTTTGTATTCTGCATTTTCCCAACCTGTATCATTGTTACCGTTTGCAGCAGTGTCATACATTTCTAAGAAAGTATAAGCATCATTGTAGTCACCAACCCAGCCCATACGGCCAACTTGGTAGTCTAATTGGTTAAGCTTTTCTAAATAAACTTGCCATTCAGAGTTATCAAGACCTACAGTGATACCAAGGTTTTTAGTCCAGTTCTCTTGAACGAATTGTGCGATAGCAGCGTGTGCTTCACTTGTGTTGTAAGAAAGGTTAATTTTTACATCTGCTGGGTTTGTAATACCAAGTTCTTTCATACCAGCTTCAAGTGCAGCTTTTGCACCTTCGATATCATTATCTTTGTAGTAACCACGGTCTTCCTCAAAGCCATGAACCGCAGTAGGAACCATACCTAATGCAGGTTTTTGTTCACCTTTAGTAACATTATCAATTAATCCTTGTCGATCAACTGCTAATGCTAACGCTTTACGGATGTTAGCGTTTCCAGTGATTTTATCTTTTGTATTTAGCTTGTACCAGTATACAGAAGCTTGGTCATTGATATTTAAAGATTTGTCAGCTTTAAATCCATCGATAGCATCAAGTGCTACAGATTGGAAAGGTGCTCCAAGGTAATCAATTTCGCCACCTTTGAACATTGTTACTGCTGTTGCTTCAGATTCAACCATACCGATATTAACAGTATCTAAAGCCACTTTATCAGCATCCCAGTATTCTGGGTTTTTCTTTAATACGATTGTATCGTTGTGTCTCCACTCACCTAATGTGAATGGACCGTTTGTTACAAAGTTTTCACCAGCATCTGTGTACCACTCATCATTACCTTCAACTACTTTTTGGTTTAATGGTGCGTATGTTTTGAATGCTGTTAATTCTAAGAAGTAAGGTGTTGGGTTTTCTAAAGTTACTACTAATGTTTTGTCATCTTCAGCTTTAACGCCTACGTCATCAGCAGAACCTTCACCATTGTTGTATGCTGCAGCACCTTTAATAGAGTAAAGGATTGAAGCATATTCAGAAAGATTGTCTGGGTTTAATGCCCATTTCCAAGCATATTCGAAGTCACCAGCAACTACTGGATCTCCGTTTGACCATTTCGCATCACGTAATTTGAACGTGTATGTTTTTAGATCTTCGCTAACTTCCCAGCTTTCAGCCGCAGCTGCAACTGGACGAGCGTCTGCATCAAGCGTTGTTAATCCTTCAAAAGTATTTGTAAGAATAACTCCAGAAGTTGTATCTGTTGCTAATGCAGGATGAAGTGATGGTGGTTCAGAAGCTACTACTACATTTAATTCGCCGCCTGAAGAAGCTGTTTCTGATGAACCAGAATCTTTTCCATCGTCTTTTGATTTTTCAGACGAATCTCCACCGAAGCCACATGCAGCAAGTACTAAAGAAAATACTGCAAGAACTGTTAGTAATAAAAACTTTTTGTTTTTATTCATGTGAATCCCCCTTATACAATTTTTAAGCCTTTTGTGAAGCTCCTATTTAATATACCAAAAAAATCATTGTGCACAAAATAAAAAAGATTCAAATTTATATAGTATTATCTGACAGTTAAGAGAATAATAAATTTTTCCGATTTACCACGCTAATGAAATAGAGTGCTTATGTAATAAAAATTTGATATTTACCTATTCTGAATATCAAAAATAGAATAAAAATAAAAAAATGATTTACTATATAGAAAATTCCTATTTTTTCGATAATAATATCAATATTTGAAAAATGATACAAAAGTCATAGATGTAATACTTTGAGGATATTGTATAGATTTGTAGAAAATCTAAGCAAAACTAAGTGAATTACATTCATTTGTAGGTAATTTCTTGTAATTTATGATCTCGAAATATGAATATTTCTATCTATTAATGATATATAAGAAACTTATTTTGTAATTTTCTAGGATTATCCAATTATGAAGTGTGAAAAGAAATAATAGAGTTAATCTATGAAAAAATGTACCCATACTAAGAAAAAAATGGATTTAATGAAAGATTGATTATGTTAAATATATTCTATTGAAATAATTTCCTTGGAATGAGGTTAGCTATGTATATATGCAATCAGGTTAAGTTTTATTCATTAAAGATGAAGTATATAAATACCTTGAATTCTGTACGCCCTTTGCTAATTTAATCCATTTTATTTGTAGTGTTTTTTTGAGGCTGTCATTTGTCTTACTGGCGAGGATTGATTATGCAAATAATTACTAAAAATCTGATTTTTTTAACGTTCAAGTTCTTTGCCAAATCTCCTGTTTGAGGTATTGTGCTTTGTCCTTCAGAAGATTTACATAACATAATGAATAAAAAATAGTGCATTCCAATATAAAGAATGCACCATTTGCTTCATTAAAGTTTAAACTGATTAATTTGATGCTGTAAATCTAAGGACTTTTCACTTAGATGTGCGGCAACTTGATTGATTTGTTGCATCGTGATTGTTTGTTCTTTGCTAGCAGCGGCCACTATTTGTGTACTATCTGAGCTAGTTGAAGCGCCGTGAGCAATTTCTGCGACAGAAGCAGCTACCTGTTCTGCGCTAGCTGAAATTTCCTCAGAAGTTGCTGATATATCTTCTATTTGATCTGTCATTACATTGATGGCTTTCACGATTGCCTCAAATGCTTGTCCTGCATGTCCAATAATTTTGACTCCATCTGTAACCGAATGGAGGCCATCTAAAACAGCTTTCTCTACATTTTGCGTATCTTCTTGAATCTCCTGCGTTAAGGCAACAATTTGATTAGCCGATTGTTTAGATTCCTCAGCTAACTTACGAACCTCATCAGCGACAACCGCGAATCCTTTTCCATGCTCCCCAGCACGGGCTGCTTCAATGGCAGCGTTGAGTGCTAATAAATTAGTTTGATCGGTAATGGCTGTAATAACTGTAGTGATTTGGCTAATCTCTTCTGATTGTTTACTTAATTTTTGAACAAGATTATTTATTATTTGTGTTGAATCATTGATTACATTCATTTGTTGTTGAGCATTCTCTACGGTACTGTTCCCGTTTGTAGCTAATTCATTCGTTGTTACAGCACTGTGATGAAGTTGTTGCGTTGCTTCTGCTATACGTTGAACACCTACGGCTGTTTCATCCATTGCATGAGCACTTTCATTGGCAGCAACTGTGGCTGCTTTAGCAACATTGGCTGTTTCATTAATACGCACCGTTATTTCATCAGCTGAGGAAGTAATTTCCTCGGTAGAAGCAGAAAGTTCTTCTACTGATGCTGTTAAATGCTCAGCATTGTCTTGAATATGGGTTAATAAATTTTTCAGATTGCCTTTCATTGAATTAAAGGCCGTTGAAAGTTGACCGATTTCATCTTTAGAATGGTGAGTGACATCTTGATGGAATAATTCTCCGTTTGCAATTTGGTTTGCTGAATGGACTACCGATTTTAAAGGGCGAGAAATAGTTCGCTGTATATAAACCATCAGAATAATGCCAAGGACAACACCAATAATGATGGCAATAATTGAAATGATTTGAGAGTTGAACACAGCTTGTTTAGATTCTTGTGTAACCGTTTCGAGTTGTCCCTTTTGATAGTTCGCAATTTTATTGGATATATCTTGGATGCCTTTATTAGCTTGCTGCACTTCACCATTAACCTTTTGTAAAGCTCCTTCTAGGTCGCCTGCTTCAAAAAGTGCGAGTGCCTCAGTAGCTGATTTATTAAAAGCATCATTAAACGTATTTAATTCGTTTGCATATGTATGCATTTCAGAGGAATTTGATTTTTCGTTGATTTCAGCTACTAGCTGATCGAGTAAATTTGCATGTTCTGTAAAACTTTCTTTATTCGCAGGATTGTCTTCGATAATAATGGCGCGGATAAATAGACCTTGCATGGCCATTTCAAATTGAATATCATCTGCTAATTCCACAAGGGCTACGTGAACTTCTAATGCATTTTCAATCTTTTTTTCTATGTTTGAAAATAGCATGAACATAATCATTAATGAAATGATTAACGTGAGAATAATGGTAAAGAAACCGAAACTTAATTTTTTGCCTACAGACATATTGATACGCCCTTTCCGAAATGCTATTCAATCTTTTATATTTTGATTTTGCTTTGCTAAAAGGTAGAAGTCAATAACTGTTGTAAGAAACAGTTCAGATGATTCATATGTTTTTTTATTGTTATTATAATAAGGAAGATTGTCTGTAAGAATCAATCAAGGTGTGGCTGTTTTCATTGATTTATAGTACGGATTACGTGCTATAAATTGAAAAAAAGAAAAAACCGAGAAAATTTATCTCGGTCTCTATCTTTACGACTGCTTTTTTAATTGTAATATGAGTGCCTCATCTGGATCGATATACAAAGTTTTTTGTTCGAAGTAAATCACAAAACCGGGTTTAGCCCCATTTGGTTTTTTGACCTGACGAATGTCAGTGTAATCGACTGGAACAGAAGAAGACTCTCTTGCCTTTGAAAAATAAGCAGCTAATGTGGCTGCTTCCCGTAGAGTTGTTTCATCGGGTTCACTAGAATGAATGACAACATGAGAGCCTGGAATATCCTTCGTGTGTAACCATATATCTGTGCGTTTTGCAATTTTAAATGTCAACATATCATTTTGCTTGTTGTTCTTGCCGACAGAGATGGCTATACCTGTGGAAGAAATATAGCGCTCGGGTTCAGGTTTCACAGGCTTTTTCTTTTTCTTAGAATGACGTAGCTTTAAGTAGCCCTGTTCGGCTAGTTCTTCACGAATTTCTTCAATATCTCCTGGTGATGCTTGCTGCACTTGTTGTGCCAGCATTTCAAAGTAAGTAATTTCTTCTTTTGTTTTTTCAAGTTGTTGTTGCACCATGATTAATGCATTTTTGGCCTTAGTATATTTTGTATAATAGCCTTGAGCATTTTCTATAGGTGTTTTACGCTCACTGACGGGGATCGTAATCTCCTCGCTATTTTCACTGTAGTAATTAATGACCGTTACTTCCTTGACACCCTTTTCAAAGGAGTAAATATTAGCCATTAACAGTTCACCATATAACTGAAATTGATCGAGCTTTGAGGCACGCACATAGTCCTTTGTTAGCTTTTTCGTTTTTAAAGCCAGTTTATCAATTTCATTTTGTAGCCATCTTTCTAAATCACCCGCTTGCTGCTTGACACGGTCCCGCTCCGCACGTGCAAAGAATACTCGATCAAGAAGCTCGTGAACATTCGGATATGCTGTCATATCTCCATGTAAGTGAGTTAATTCAATTGGTGAGAAGTAAGTTTTATGATCAGCCAATACATACATAGGGCTCGTTCCACCATTAGCAAAGCTGGCTATAAATTCCTTAAAGCATTGTACTCGATTGGATGCTGATGTCATGCGGTACAATAATTCCTCAGCATGAAGAGGTGAAAAGCCAGTAAATTGTGTCACAACATCTTTGGCATTTTTAGTTTCCACAAAAAATGTTGCTAGCTCTTCCTCTGTAACTAATAGAGGATTCCATTTATTTTGTGTTGGTGGAGCCAAGTAAGGCTGGCCAGGTAATACGGTACGAAAACTGTTTACAGATGGAGGTAAGTGCTTTAAACTATCAACAATTTTATTTTGCTCTTTATCAATTAAAAGTAGATTACTATGTCTACCCATAATTTCAGCATGTAGTTGTCTAACAATAGGGTCGCCAATTTCATTTTTACTTTCGATTTCTACTATTATAATACGGTCAAATCCAAGCTGTTTAACGGAGGAAATAAAACCACCCTCTAAATGCTTGCGCAGCAGCATACAAAACATAGGTGGTTCTGCTGGATTTTCAATCGATTGTTCCGTAAGATGCACTCGTGCATAAGAAGAATGAATAGAAAAAAGCAATTTATGATTTTTCCCGTTTGCACGAACATGTAAAATAACCTCTTGAGCGTTAGGTTGATGTATTTTAGTAATTCGACCTGTCACAAGCTGTTGTAGGTCGGCTGTTATTGAATAAGTAAATAAGCCGTCAAATGCCATATGAATTCCTCTTTCCAATGATAGCAAGCATCTTGGTACTTTCGTATTTTTTCTTTTTGCACTTGCTTTCGCTATTTCCAAGCTTCAGCAGAGCACTAATTGTATGTTTATCATAGCATTTTTTAGGCGAATATTAAAATATAGCTTCAATTGTGGTAGAATTAGCTCTTATTCGATCCAATTTTTTTTGGAGATTCGTCATATTCGATAGAGCTTATGTTATAATATTCCCAGTATGCAAAGAAAGGTGTGACGAACCTTGGTGCGTAGTATGACTGGTTTTGGCAGAGGTGTCACAACAACTAGAGACTTTCAATTAACCGTAGAAATGCGCTCGGTCAACCATCGCTTTTTAGAAATTAACGCTAAATTTCCGAAAGAATGGCTTGAAGCTGAAATTTTTGCAAAGAAATTTATTTCTCAAGCTTTGTCACGCGGCAAAATTGATGTGATGGTATATGTGAAGGACTTAGAAAATGTAGAGCAATCTATAGAGATTAATTGGTCATTAATTGAAGCGTATCGTAAGGCAAAAGAGCAATTAGCAAGTAAAGTACCACTAGAGGAAAAATGGACGATGCAGGAGCTTTTATCGTTAGAGCAAGCACTCGTACAGCAAAAACCACAATTAACACCTGAGGATTTACTTAGTGCTGTTGAACATGCGATTTCACAAGCGATAAAGCAGCTCGTACTTATGCGTGAGCGTGAGGGGCAAGAATTGCAGGAAGTTGTTGTACAATATAAGGAACAGTTAAAAGAACAAGTGAACCAAATACGTTCATGTTCATCTCTTGCTGTTGAAAAATATCGTACACGATTAGTAGAACGGATTGCAGAGGTTGCAGATGGAACTTTGTTAGATGACCGTTTACTAGCAGAAGTAGCGATTTTTGCAGAACGCGTTGACATTTCTGAGGAATTAGACAGATTGGATAGTCATTTTAATCAATTGGAAGAAACGTTACATGAAACGATTTCAGTTGGACGAAAATTAGACTTTTTAATGCAGGAGATTCATCGTGAAATCAATACGATTGGCTCGAAAAATCAATCTACAGAAGCAGCGGTTGCTGTTGTTCAGGCGAAAACAATTTTAGAAAAGATGCGTGAGCAAGTTCAAAATATCGAATAACTTGCACGTGTCTGTTATAAATTAAGGGAGATATAGAGAATAAATGATAAAAGAACGTGGATTATTAATTGTTCTGTCTGGCCCATCTGGTGTAGGTAAAGGGACAGTGCGAAAAGAATTATTTTCTCAGCCGAATACGAATTATGAGTATTCCATCTCGATGACGACACGAAATCCTCGCGAAGGTGAAATCGATGGTGTAGACTATTTTTTCAAGAAACGTGAAGACTTTGAAACGTTAATTGAACAGGGTGGCTTATTAGAGCATGCTGAATTTGTAGGAAACTACTATGGTACACCATTAGCCTACGTGAATGAAACACTGGATGCAGGTCGCGATGTGTTTTTAGAAATAGAAGTGCAGGGTGCAGCGCAGATTCGTAAAAAAGCACCAGATGCCTTATTTATTTTCTTAGCCCCTCCAAGTTTAACTGAATTAAAAGATCGTTTAGTTGGACGTGGGACGGAAACAGAGGACATCATAGCAAAACGTATTGCTACAGCAAGTGAAGAGCTTGAAATGATGAGCTTATACGATTATGTTGTAGAGAATGATGAAGTGACAAATGCCTGTGATCGTATTAATGCGATTATTAAAGCAGAGCATTGCCGTAGAGAACGTGTTGAAAAAAGATATTTGTCAATGTTGAGAGGAGAATAAACAATGTTATACCCATCAGTAGATGCTTTAAAAAAAGAAATCGATTCAAAATATTCACTAGTGAGCCTTGCTTCAAAACGTGCTCGTCAAATGCAGGAAGAGCAAAATACAGAACGTTTACACAAGTACGTATCTCATAAATACGTAGGAAAAGCACTTGAAGAAGTAGCGGCAGGTGTACTTACGAAAGTATCACAGGATGAGTCAACTGTGTACGAAGACGAAATTTAACTTCAAGTTAGTCAGCAGTTGATTTGATTATACAGAATGCCGAGAGCTCCCAGGGAATCCTCCTTTGGGAGCTTATCATTTGAAGGGAAGACACCTAGCATGAATAAAAATATTTTACTTTGTGTTTCAGGCGGGATTGCCGTATATAAAGCTGTTGCTCTAGTTAGCAAGCTATCACAAGCAGGGGCGAACGTAAAAGTGATAATGACTGCCTCAGCTAGACAGTTTGTGAATCCATTAAGCTTTCAAGTGATGTCCAAAAATGATGTTTATTTTGACACATTTGATGAAAAAGATTCAAATGTGATTGCCCATATTGATTTAGCGGATTGGGCTGATTTGATTTTAGTTGCGCCGGCAACTGCCAATATAATTGGGAAATTGGCCAATGGAATTGCAGATGATATGGTATCAACAACCTTACTTGCTACTACTGCGCCTGTGTGGATAGCTCCAGCTATGAATGTACATATGTATGACCATCCAGCAGTAAAGCGTAACTTAGATAGGTTAGCAGCAGATGGCTACCAATTTATCGAGCCTTCAGAAGGATTTTTAGCATGTGGCTATGTTGGGAAGGGGCGCTTAGAGGAACCTGAAAAAATAACAACTATTGTACAGGATTTTTTTTCAGCGACGGCTACACCAAAACCACTTACTAATAAAACGGTAGTAGTGACAGCTGGTGCTTTGTATGTACCGTTCGATGAAAAGCATATGATTAAACCACCAGCGAATGGTGTCATTGGACAGGCTTTGGCTAATGAAGCCAGGACCTTAGGAGCACATGTGATTCAAATAGAAGATAGTAGTTTGAATGATTTGATGCAACAGCTGGAAAACTATAAAAATCAGGACCCAGAGGTTCTCTTCATACATGCAGCTAATGTACCGACAATAGAGAAAACACCACTTATTTCAGTAGAGGGTATCAAGGCTGTCACATTTGGACAAGAAGTGCTTGGCGAACCTCTGCTAAGCATTCAATCGGAGCGTTGGATTGACTTCAGTGAGGAAGCTCAAATAAATGGGCAGATTATTGCTACAACTAATCCACAGCACTTTGCCCGAACGTTATGGGCTCAAATACTAAAGGGTGAGGAGCAATGAGCTTTTTAATAGCGGAAGTCATTGTAGATGTCTCGACCTACCATGTGGATCGTCCCTTCGATTATCAAGTACCACCTGAATGGGTAAATGTAATAGAAATGGGCTGTCGTGTAAAAGTGCCATTTGGTCCTAGAAATGTTTTAGGCTTTGTCGTGGGCATAAAAACTGAAACAGACGTGCCCCTCAATAAATTAAAATCAATTGCTCAAATTTTAGATATGGAGCCGGTACTAACTGATGAAATGCTACAAATGGCAAAGTGGTTGAAGAATCAAACGATTTGCTATGAAATAGATGCTTTACAAGTAATGTTACCTTCAGCATTACGTGCAAAATATGAAAAAATTGTAAAGCTACATGAAGATCCAAATATCCCGAGTGAAGTACAAGTGATTTTTGGTAAACGACAAAAGGCTAATTTTAAAGAATTTGAACGTGCAGGTTTACTGCCTTTATTAAAGCAATTAGTTGCCCAAAATATGGTGACTATTGATCATGTTGTGAAACAACAGGGTCATGTAAAAGAAATACGAATGGTGAAAATTATAGAAAAGCCAAGCATTATTGAAAAAGCGATTGAGCAATCAGCTAGAGCTGTGAAGCAACGTCTATTACTAGAATGGATGAGGCAGCATTTAGGAGAAGTTTTGTCACCTCAGCAAATTTGTGAGGAAGCAGGAGTCTCTTCTTCAGTTTTAGAGAGCGTTATTGACAAAGGTGCGGCGCAATTTATTCAAGAAGAAGTATACCGAGACCCGTTTACGAAAGAAGTTTCACGTACGCAAGCCTTACAATTAACAGATGAGCAGCAAATTGCTTTACAAGCCATTACCGTGGCTATGGAGAAGCAACAAGCGCAAACATTTTTATTGCATGGTGTAACAGGGAGTGGTAAGACAGAGGTCTATTTGCAGGCGATACAAAAAGTGTTGAACGAAGGCAAAGAAGCTATTATGCTTGTACCTGAAATCTCTTTAACACCTCAAATGACGGAGCGATTTCGTAGTCGTTTTGGAGAGATGGTTGCAGTTATGCATAGCGGATTGTCTGTGGGCGAGAAGTATGATGAATGGCGTAAAATCCAACAAGGGAAAGTAAGAGTAGTTGTTGGTGCTCGTTCAGCAATATTTGCCCCCTTTACAAATATAGGTCTTATTATTTTGGATGAAGAGCATGAGTCAACATATAAGCAAGAAGATTCACCACGTTACCATGCAAGAGATGTAGCTATCTGGCGTAGTGAATATTATAATTGCCCTGTTATTTTGGGTAGTGCTACACCAGGGTTAGAATCTTTTGCAAGAGCCAAAAAGGGTGTTTATACCTTACTTTCATTAAAGCTGAGAGCCTTACATCAGTCATTACCAACCGTTTTTATTTCAGATATGCGTGAGGAGCTTCGACAAGGAAATCGATCCATGTTTTCGCAATCCCTTATAGAAGCAATCCGTGTTAGATTAGAGAAAAAAGAGCAAATGGTGTTGTTTTTAAATCGACGTGGCTACTCGTCTTTTGTGCTCTGTCGGGATTGTGGGACCGTTGTACAATGTCCCAACTGTGATATTTCATTAACCTATCATCGTACAACTGAAAAATTGAAATGTCATTACTGTGGTTATGAGGAACATGTTCCTCAAATATGTCCACAATGTCAAAGTGATCATATTCGTTATTTTGGTACTGGTACACAAAAGGTGGAGGAAGAAATATATAAGCTGTTCCCAGAAGCAAGGGTATTACGTATGGATGTAGATACGACAAAGCATAAAGGTGCACATGAAGAAATATTAGCTGCTTTTGGTGAAGGGCACGCAGATATTTTATTGGGCACGCAGATGATTGCAAAAGGGCTTGACTTTCCAAATATTACACTTGTAGGTGTACTGAGCGCCGACACCTCCTTACATTTACCAGATTATCGTGCAGCAGAACGTACATTTCAGCTTTTAACACAGGTAAGTGGGAGGGCAGGAAGACATGATAAACCCGGAGAGGTAATTATTCAGACCTATACACCTGAGCATTATGCTATTGAATTAGCTAAAACGCAGGATTATGAGCCATTTTATGAGCGAGAGATGTTTTTACGCCGTCGTTCCAGTTACCCTCCATATTACTATGTGGCGCTTGTTCAGATTTCTCATGAGGATGTTATGATGGCTGCTGAATATGCAGGACGTATGGCAGATTGGCTCCGTGGAAATTTATCGAATCAAGTAGCTATTATTGGCCCAACGACGGCAAGTATTGCTCGACTCCAAAATAGATATCGTTATCAATGTTTGATAAAATATAAAATTGAACCAAATCTTATTCCAGTATTACAGCGTCTGCTCGCTATGTATCGAGCAGATTGGATCAAACAAGGAATATTAATGACGGTAGATTTAGATCCGTCTACTATATAAGAGAGTATAAACACAGTTTTACGAGCATAAGACCATAAAAATAAATAAAGTGGTATGGCTCAAGCTAAAAGCGGAAATGAGGAAATAAAAATGGCAATAAAAAAAGTAATCGAACACCCAGCACAAGTACTTTCAACACCATGTGCTGAAGTAACAGAAATTAACGATGAACTCATTACATTACTGGATGATTTATATGACACAATGGTGGAATATGATGGTGTTGGCATTGCAGCCCCACAAATTGATATAGGGTTACGAGTAGCGATTGTAGAACTAGGTGAAGAACGCGATATTTTAGAAATGGTTAATCCAACTGTTATTGAAACGGATGGGGCGGAAATAGATATTGAAGGTTGTTTGAGTTTCCCAGGATTATATGGTGAGGTAGAACGCCCTAGCTATGTAAAAATTGAAGCATGTGACCGTGAAGGACGTGTTTATGAATTAGAAGCAGGGGGCTTTGATGCTAGAGCAATTTTACATGAAATTGATCATTTAGATGGCGTGCTATTTGATTCAAAAATTAAACGTGTTATAACTGCAGAAGAACTTGAAGAAATGTATGCAAACGAGGAGGAATAAAATGACTTCGATTATTTTTATGGGGACACCTGACTTCTCTGCACCCATTTTGCGTATGCTACATGAAGAAGGGTACGATATTAAAGCAGTAGTGACACAACCTGATCGACCAGTAGGCCGTAAACGTGTATTGACACCACCACCTGTCAAGGCAGCAGCATTAGAGCTAGGATTACCTATTATCCAACCAGAAAAGCTACGTGGATCAAATGAGCTACAACAGATTCTTGCGTTACAACCAGATATAGTCATTACCGCTGCATTTGGACAAATATTACCGAAAGAACTATTGGATGCTCCTGCACTCGGCTGTATTAATGTCCATGCCTCGTTATTACCAAAATATCGTGGAGGCGCCCCTATTCACCAAGCTATTATGGATGGTGAAAAGGAAACTGGCGTCACAATTATGTATATGGCAGAAAAACTTGATGCAGGTGATATTATTTCTCAAAGAGCTATTCCAATTGAACAAGATGATCATACAGGTGGATTTTTTGAAAAGCTAAGTATAGTTGGTCGTGATTTATTAAAGGACACACTTCCATCTATTATTAATGGAACAAATAGCCGTACAGTTCAAGATGAAACGCAAGTTACTTTTGCGAGCAATATTTCGAGAGAACAGGAACGTATTGATTGGACAAAGGATGCCACAACTCTTTACAATCAAGTACGCGGACTTCATCCGTGGCCTGTAGCATATACAACTTTTGAGGATGGGAATTTTAAAGTATGGTGGGCAATTATTGGCAATAGCAAGCATGATACGATTCCTGGTACTGTAGTAGCGATTGCAAAAGATCATTTTGAAGTAGCGGCAGGCAATGGGACAACCTTAGCATTATTTGATGTACAACCTGCAGGTAAAAAGCGCATGACAGCTGAGGAATATTTACGTGGTACAGGTTCTAAATTACAGATTGGGGACCAATTTAAATGAGTAAAAAAAGTGTAGTAATTTGGGATGGAAATGTGCGAGACGCCGCATTGTCTATTCTGTTAGCAGTTGATAAAAATCAAGCCTATAGCAATTTACTTCTCAATGAAACCATTAAACGACATAAAATAGAGGCGAAGGACCGTGCTTTATTAACAGAATTAACCTATGGCACATTGCAACATAAAATGACCCTTGATTATTATTTAGAGCCTTTTATCCGTGGCTCTATAGATCATTGGGTTCGTTGGTTATTGCGTATATCTTTGTATCAAATGCAGTATTTAACGCGTATCCCAGCGCATGCAGCCGTTAATGAGGCAGTAGAAATTGCGAAGCGCCGAGGGCATCGTGGTATTGCTTCGACGGTCAATGGTATTTTAAGATCTGTCTTGCGTCAAGGTGTACCTGCTATAACTGATATTGAAAATCCAATAGAGCGTCTTGCTATTGAAACAAGTCATCCGATTTGGCTAGTACAACGTTTTGTTGATAATTACGGTCTAGAAGTAGCTACAGGAATGTTACATGAAAATAATGTACCACCTATGCAAACTGTTCGTGTCAACATAACGAAGGTAACTGTTGAGCAAGCGATAGCGGAACTCGAAGCGGAAGGTTTAACAGCGAAGCAAAGTGAGGTCATCCCAGAATGTCTACACTTAACAAATGGTCAACCCGCTCGTACTCATGCATTTAAAGAGGGGCATATTACTATTCAAGACGAGAGTTCAATGATACCAGCCAATGTTCTAAACCCATCTCCTGGTATGCGTGTCTTGGATATGTGTGCAGCACCAGGTGGTAAAACAACGCATTTAGCTGAAATCATGAAAAATGAAGGTTCTATTTTAGCAACAGATCTTCATCCACATAAATTAGATTTAATCGACCATAATACAGAACGTCTAGGGCTAGATATTATTGAAACAGCCCCAATTGACGGTCGCAAAGCACCTGAATTTTTACAAGCAGAGTCTTATGATGCCGTTTTAGTGGATGCACCATGTAGTGGACTAGGAGTTATGCGACGTAAGCCAGATATTAAATATACGAAGCGAGAAGAAGATTTAGAAAATCTTCAAACAATCCAACTAGCATTATTAGATGCAGCGACAAAAGTATTGAAGATAGAGGGTAAGCTTGTGTATAGTACTTGTACCGTCGATAAACAAGAAAATGAAGGCACAGTAAAAGCCTTTTTAGCAACGCATCCAGAAATGGAAGCGATACAACTAGAATCTTTACCAACAAAATTAGCGGAAAAGCAAGCTAATGGCATGCTTCAAGTCTTTCCACAAGACTTTGGCAGTGACGGTTTCTTCGTTGCCGCCTTTCGTAAAAAAGGAGAATCCAACTAATGCTGGATCAAAAGGAATTTAATGAACGTATCAACGATTTAGTTGAAGAGGCAGAAGAAAAGCCAGTTCGACGTGTGAAAAAGGAAAAACCAAATTTAAAGGAATCGATTTATTCATTCCAGCCACATCAATTAGAAGAATGGTTAAAGGAAAACGGAGAAAAGCCTTTCCGTGCAGCACAGATTTTTGATTGGTTATATAATAAACGTGTTAAGACGTTTGAAGAAATGTCAAACCTTTCAAAGGGATTACGGGACAAGCTAGCTGCAAATTTTGCCTTATCTACCTTGTCAACAATTATCAAGCAAGAGTCTAAAGACGGTACCATTAAGTTTTTATTCCAATTGCAAGATGGTTACTCTATAGAAACGGTATTAATGCGCCATGAATATGGAAACTCTGTCTGTGTGACAACACAGGTGGGCTGCCGCATTGGATGTACATTTTGTGCCTCAACCTTAGGTGGCTTGAAACGACATTTATTGGCTGGGGAAATTGTAGAACAAGTTGTAAAAGTGCAGCAAACTTTAGATGAAGTAAGTGAGCGAGTATCACATATTGTTATTATGGGTATTGGAGAACCTTTCGATAATTATGATGCAATGATGAACTTCTTAAAAGTGATTAATCATGAAAAGGGATTAAACATTGGAGCGCGTCACATTACTGTATCCACATCAGGTATCGTTCCAAAAATTTATCAATTCGCTGATGAACAACTACAAATTAACTTTGCTGTATCTTTACATGCACCAAATCAAGAGGCTCGTCAAAAGCTTATGCCAATTGCGCGTGCCTATAAATTAGAAGAGTTAATGGAAGCCGTTCGTTACTATACTAAAAAGACTGGCAGACGTGTAAGTTTTGAATATGGATTAATGTCTGGTGAAAATGATTCAGTAGAAATTGCAGAAGAGCTTTCTGCTTTAATTAAAGGAATTAAATGTCACGTTAACTTAATTCCTGTTAACTACGTACCAGAACGTGATTATGTTCGTACGTCTCGTAGCCAAATTTTTGCGTTTGAAAAAACATTAAAGAAAAATGGGATAAACGTAACGATCCGCCGAGAGCAGGGTTCTGATATTGCGGCTGCGTGTGGTCAATTACGTGCGCAAGAGAGATCTGAAGAAACGAGGTGACCAGTGTTGGAATACACAGTCGAAAGTGATATTGGTTTAAAACGATCAATTAATGAAGACCGTGCTGCATTATTTAAACGTCCTGACGGGCTTGCGCTAGCACTTGTGGCGGACGGCATGGGTGGTCATAATGCTGGAGATGTGGCAAGTGATATGGCAATAAAACAGATGGAGACCTTTTTTTTACAGGCAGACGCACATCATTTTGTATCAACAACATCAAAGAAAGAATGGTTATTACAAACAGTAAAGCAATTGAATAAAAATATTTATGACTATTCTTTATCACACGAAGACTGTAAAGGAATGGGCACGACGTTTATTGCAGTGTTAATAGAAGGACATCATTGTTTCATTGCACATGTTGGAGATAGTCGTGTGTATTATTTCTTTGAAGATGGTGCACAACAAATCACAAAAGATCATTCTTATGTGAATGTACTGGTTGAAAATGGAGAAATTAGTGAAGAGGAAGCATTGACGCATCCAAAGAAAAATTTCATCTTAAAAGCTGTAGGTACAGAGGAAGCAATAGAACCAGATTTTTATGAAGTAGAGTTGGCACCAAAATCGTATTTACTCATTTGTTCAGATGGATTAAGCAATAAACTAACTGTCTATGAAATGGCTTCGATCATTACGTATCCCGATCCTATATTGGAAAAAGGACGTAAACTTGTAGAATTAGCAAATGCTAGCGGGGGAGAAGATAATATCTCCCTCGTGCTACTAACTAAAAAGGATGAGGAGGTGTAAGAATGCTGGTAGGTAAAAGAATTAGTGACCGTTATAAGATATTAGACCTCATTGGTGGCGGAGGTATGTCCAATGTTTATTTAGCTCATGATATGATATTAAATCGTGATGTAGCCATAAAAATATTACGCTATGATTTTTCCAATGAGGATGAGTTACATCGACGTTTTCAACGTGAGGCACTGTCTGCCACAAGTCTTACACATCCTAATATTGTTAGTGTTTATGATGTAGGTGACGATGGGGATCTACACTATATTGTAATGGAATTTGTTCAAGGAAAAACGTTAAAGCAGTACATACAAGAATTTGCACCAATTTCTCCGTCTAGAAGTGTGCATATTATGAAGCAATTAACGTCTGCTATTGCTAATGCCCATGAAAATCATATTATTCACCGTGATATTAAACCACAAAATATTTTGATGGATGCAGAGGGAAATGTCAAAGTAACTGATTTTGGCATTGCCATGACGTTAAGCGCTACATCCTTTACTCAAACGAATTCTGTGCTAGGGACAGTGCATTACTTATCACCAGAGCAGGCTCGGGGTGGGACGGCTACAAGTCAATCGGACATCTATGCACTGGGTATTGTATTGTATGAATTATTAACAGGTGAATTACCTTTTTCAGGGGAGTCAGCTGTTTCTATTGCCCTTAAGCATTTACAAGCGGAAACACCTTCAGTTCGCGCTTTTGATGGAACTATTCCGCAAAGCTTGGAAAATGTGGTGCTCAAGGCTACAGCAAAAGATGCATCTCATCGCTATAATACAGTGGAAGAAATGTATGATGATTTGGAAACCGTCTTATCATCTTCCCGAATAAATGAACCAAAGTTTGTTATTCCAGTGGATAATGATGCGACAAAGGCCATTCCAATTATTAAAGAGGAAGCTCTAAAGAAAGATGAAGATTTAACTAAAACAAGGGTTATTGAACCCATTGTGGAATATAAATCTCCAGCTCAGGCACCACCTAAAAAACCTGTAGAAAAACCTACTCCTGTTAAAGCAAAGAAGAAAAAATGGCCTAAGATTGTGGCGGGATTATTAATAGCGGTAATTATCATCTTCTTATTCTTCATATTTGCAGCAGATTTATTTAGCCCGAAAAAAGTGGCAGTCCCAGATGTAATAAATTTGACTGTAGAGGAAGCTACAAAAAAATTAGAAGCCGAGGGATTTGTTGTTGGTGAGGAGCATCAGGAACGAAATCATGAGGACATTGAAAAGGGTCATGTTATAGAAACCGATCCAGAGAAAAACTCGATGCGCGCAAAAGGCTCAGAGATTGACCTAATTGTTAGTTTAGGTGTGGAGACGACGACCGTTGATAATTATGTCGGACAAAATTATAGTCAAGTAGAGGCTTTAATAAAAGGAAAGTATAAAGAAGTAAGGAAAGAGGAAGTTCCTTCTCGTGAACCTGAAGGTAGAATTATTGAGCAAAGTATTGCGGCAGATACGGAAGTGGTAGCGAAAGAGGAAACGATTACCTTTAAAGTAAGTCAAGGTGTTCGTATGGTCAGAGTAGAAAATGTTGTGAATTATTCGAAAGCGGATATGGATAACTATGTGAATAGAGTAGGTCTCAGCTGGCGAGTATCTCGTGAAGACTATCATGAATCGATCCCTGCTGGTAGTGTAATTTCGCAATTGACAAAAGCAGGTACTATGGTGGAGGAAGGTTCTGCTATTTCGGTTATAATTAGTAAGGGACCAGCTAAAAAGCCTGAGAAACTTCTGCTTAAGCCCGTAGTCATTGAGTATAAACCTAAAGAAGAGGGTGTACCTCAAAAAGTTCGAATTGAAATTCAAGATAAAAATCATACATTTTCTGAACCAGTTACGGAGCTGGAAATTTTAAATGATACGCCTTACAATATACAGCTTGTTATTGAAGAAGGCAAAGATGCGAGTTATAGAATTATCCGTGACTCAGAAATCATCTTAGAAGAAAAAGTTAATTATAACGATGTCAATTAAGGAGGAATTGGATGGCGCAAGGCCAAATAAGAAAAGCGTTAAGCGGTTATTATTATGTTTATGATGGTCATCAGCTTATTCAATGCCGAGGACGTGGGGTCTTTCGCAATCGTGGAGAATCCCCGCTTGTCGGTGATATTGTAGAATATTCATTGGAAACAGAAGGATCGGATGGCACTATTCAAAAGATTTTAGAACGTCAAAATGAATTAGTTAGGCCGCCAATTGCCAATATTGATCAGGGTATCTTGGTTTTTTCTGTAAAAGAGCCTAATTTCAATACGATATTACTCGATCGCTTTTTAGTTGTTTTAGAATCATTCCATGTACACCCTATTATTTGTCTAACAAAAATGGATTTACTAGAAAATAACGAACATGAGGAATTACAGCGTTATATCGCTGATTACGAAAATATGGGCTATACCGTTCTTCAAACTTATAAAGATGAAGAAGAATTAGTGGAAAGATTACAGCCTATATTAAAGGGAAAAACAACTGTGCTAGCAGGCCAATCTGGTGTTGGAAAATCAACATTACTAAATACATTAATTCCTGAATTGAATTTAAAAACAGGAATTATCTCACAGAGCCTAGGACGTGGAAAACATACGACGCGTCACGTTGAGCTAATTGAGGTCTGTGATGGTTTATTGGCAGATACGCCTGGTTTCAGTTCGTTTGATTTTGATGAAATTGAGAAAGAAGAATTAGGCGCATGTTTTCCAGAAATGATTAGAGTAGCGGATCATTGTAAATTCAGAGGCTGTTTACATATGAAAGAGCCCAAATGTGCAGTCAAGGCGTCCGTAGAGACAGGGGAAATTCGTGACTACCGCTACAAGCATTATGAACAATTTATGCAAGAAATTATGGATCGAAAGCCGAGGTATTAATGATGATACAAATAGCACCATCAATTTTAGCAGCGAATTTTGCAAAATTAGGAGAAGAAGTAAAAGAAGTAGAGCAAGCGGGTGCAAAACTAATTCATATAGATGTGATGGATGGTCATTTTGTGCCGAATATTTCATTTGGCTCAATCGTATTGGATGCTATCCGTCCATTAACAGATTTACCATTAGATGTACATTTAATGATTGAAAACCCAGATCAGTATATTGAACAGTTTGCTCAAGCTGGAGCAGACTATATTACCGTACATGTTGAAGCTTGTCGTCACCTACATCGTACAATTCAATTAATCCGTTCGTATGGTATAAAGGCGGGTGTCGTTTTAAATCCACATACACCGATAGAATCTATCCAGCATGTTCTTGAAGATATCGATATGGTTTTATTAATGACTGTCAATCCAGGGTTCGGCGGACAAAAATTCATTCATTCGGTTGTGCCTAAAATCGAGGCTTTATCTTCACTGATTAAAGAGCGTGGATTGGACATCGCCATTGAAATTGACGGTGGCATTACAGCCGAAACGATTGTTCCATGTGCACAGGCAGGAGCGACGATTTTTGTGGCAGGATCAGCCATCTATAGTAAAGAGGATCGAACAGCTGCGCTTCAAGAAATTTTAGCGGCTGGTGAGGCAGCGATTAACGGATGACGACAGTCGTTGTTTGTGCAGGTGGTCCAAAACAAGAGCTGTGTTCATTCACATCGTTTCAATTACAACAGGATGTAGTGTTTATTGGCGCAGATCGTGGTGCTTTATATTTAATAGAGCAGGGGATTACGCCACATGCAATTGTTGGAGATTTTGATTCTTTATCAGAAGAAGAATATCAGCGGGTGATGGCGCGGACAAATGATCAACAACGTTTTCAAGAAGAGAAAAATGAAACAGATACGGATTTGGCCTTGCTTAAAGCATTTACGTATGCACCAGAAGAAATTATTTTGACAGGTGTTACGGGAGGGCGTCTAGATCATTATGAGGCAGCTGTTCGTTCTATATATCGTTTACAAAAAGAGCATCCACACATTGTATTGAAGATTATTAATCATACAAATATGTTACAATTTTTATTGCCGGGTACACATCCTATTTATGCAGATAACCGATATCGGTACTTATCCTTCTTTGCTCATGAAGAGCCGATAAAAGATGTGACATTAAGGCAAGTGAAATATGAAACGACGAAAGAAGAAATTTCTTTAGGAACATCCCGATTTACAAGTAATGAAATAATAGGAACTTCAGGGTCTATATCTTTCTCAAGAGGCATATGTTTAATGATAAGAAGCATAGATTAGCGTAAGGGGGAGAGAGTCCTGAAAGTATATACGTTCCAATTGCCGAAATTCGTTAGTAGTATTACGCGCACGTGTATTAACCTATTTAAAAAAGATAAGAAAGTAAAAAAATCCGACTAATAGTAGTCGGATTTTTTCATTCTTTGCTATATGTAGATTTTTACTGCAGTAATCATTCTATAACCAAAGAAAAAAATCGATTTACGCTCAAAGCGAAATCGATTTTTTAGAAGCGTCGATTAAACGCGCTCGATTTTACCTGATTTTAATGCACGAGCAGAAACCCATACACGTTTTGGTTTACCGTCAACTAAGATACGAACTTTTTGAAGGTTAGCACCCCAAGTACGTTTGTTAGCGTTCATAGCGTGGGAACGGTTGTTACCAGTACGAGCTTTACGTCCAGTGATTACACATTGTTTTGGCATGTTGTATTCCCTCCTTACTGTTGATGCTGAAAGATTATTATATTTCAGTTCGGTATTTCACATACCATAATAATTTAACATACGATGGCGTTCAGTGCAACAGTTTTCACATAACCTTTCAAGAAAAAAACCTTTACAGGCAAAATTGATGAACAAAAATAGATTTTCTTTGAAGGAATCAGTTCTTCTAATATTTTCCTCGATAACCGAGTTTCAGTGAGACGCGTTTGCCGGTATTAACCAAACGTTCAATGAGTGTTAGAATGTGCTCTTGAGAAACATTAAAGCTGACAAAACCGATGCTTACTGCTCCTATTACTTCACCAAAACCATCTAAAACGGAAACGGCAATGGAGGAAGTACCAGCCGTTCGTTCTCCGTGACTAATCGCATAACCTTGTTGTCGAATTTGACGAAGTTGCTCCTCCAGTTCAGGCATTTCATCTTGCGTTACTAGTTGTTCTAATATTTCTTTCGATTGTGCGTCAGACATAGAGGCGAGAATGGCCTTATTGGCTGCTCCAATATGTAGAGGTATACGAATGCCCAGCTGGTCATAAATACGAATTGGATTGGCAGCGCTATCTATTCTTTCAATAATAATCGTGTCTAAACCTGCTGGCTTACTTAAATAGACACTTTCCTCAACATCTCTTGCTAATCGCTCTAGCTCTGGTCGGATTTTGCTAATATAATCCATCGTATCATAGACTTGCAAGCCGAGTTCCATCCAAATGGTCCCGAGTCGATAATGTTTAGTTTGTTCATCTTGCTCAATCATTCCTTGATTAATCATCGCTTTTAAAATTCTATGTAAAGTACTTAGAGGTAAATCACATTTTGTAGAAAGCTCCGAAATGGACAAGCTACTGTCATTTGCTTCAGAAGCTAAAACCTTCGCAATAGTCATAGCCCGCTCTAATAATTGCATTTGTCCTACCTCCTTTTCTCCTATTTTATTTTTATTCTCCATCTACGTCTAGTTCCAATCTTACTGAGACCATGAGTTCATTGAATACAAAAAGAAAGAGAATACCCTTTTAGAAAAATTCAGACTTAATTCAACAGGGCTTACTGAGAGTGGTTTGAGAAGAAAATGAAAAATAAAAAGTTTTCTAAATATATTGACAGTATAACATAAAACGCATATATTTTTCATATAAACTTTCCTCTAAACGGAAACGTTTTCCACTACACGGAAAAGGAGTGAAGGGAATGCATTATTGCTCGTCGATGTATACACCTTTAAAACACGTAATAGTAAAACATCCAAAAGATGCTTTTCGAAGTCAGAAACATCTTAGTGATGAATGGAAAACTTTTAACTACTTATCTGAGCCCAACTTTGAAGAAGCATTAAAGGAATATGCAGAATTTGTTGAGATTCTTAAGAAGTATGTTGACACAATTGATTATCTACCACTTTCAGATGAGGTAGGGTTGGACTCGCTTTATGCCCATGATCCAGTCAAATTTACGCCGAAGGGTGCCATTTTATTAAAGTCTGGAAAAAAATTAAGACAGCCAGAAGCTTCCATCTACAAAGAATTTTTAAAGGACAAGGGTATTTCCATAATCGGAGAACTCACTGGAGATGCAGTAGCAGATGGTGGAGACATTGTTTGGTTAGATGATCGAACACTTGCTGTTGGGAGAGGTTATCGAACAAATGATGAGGCCATTCGTCAGCTAAAAGAAATGACAGCTGAAATGGTAGATGAATTTATAGTGGTACAGCTACCACATGATTTAGGTGAAGCTGAATGCTTACATCTTATGTCTTTCATTAGTATGGTTGATAAAGATTTAGCAGTTGTACATTCCCGTTTAATGCCTGTATTTTTCCGCCAATTACTAGTGGAAAGAGGTATTCAGTTAGTGGAAGTGCCAAAGGATGAATACGATACACTTGGCTGTAATGTGTTAGCGCTTGCACCTAGAGTTTGTGTTCTTCCTGAAGGAAACACGGTCACAAAACAGCAACTAATCGAAGCTGGTGCAACGGTATTTGAATATAAAGGTCAACAAATTTCTGTGTTAGGAACAGGCGGGCCTACATGTCTGACTTGTCCTGTAATAAGAGCATAAAAGGAGAGAAAAGAAATGTTTAAAAATGTTATTGTTAAAAATCCAGGAAATAGTTTTGTAAACGGTTTAACAACTAGTGATTTAGGAAAACCGATTTTAGAGAAATTATACGAGCAGCATGACAAGTATGTAGAAGCTTTAAAAAAATGTGAGGTTGAAGTAACACAATTACCAGCGAATGAGGCATTTCCTGACTCAACATTTGTAGAGGATACGGCAGTTTTAACACCAGAATTTGCTATCATTTCAAATCCAGGAGCTGCTGCCCGTAACCGGGAAATTGAAGATATCGAACCTGCTGTAAAGCAATTCTACGATAAAATTTATTATATAAAAGGATCTGGAACGCTTGATGGAGGGGACATATTACAGGCTGAAAAGAAATTTTATGTAGGAATTTCAGATCGTACAAATGAAGAAGGGGCACAACAATTTAAGGAAATCGTTGAACAAGAGGGGTATGAGGCGACGATTATCCCATTAAAAGAATTCTTCCATTTAAAAACGGGTATTGCTTATGTAGGAGACAATCGTATGGTGCTAGCTGGTGAGTTCGTAGATCATCCGGCATTTGAATCCTATGAAAAAATTATTATTCCAAAGGAAGATGAATATTCTGCTAACTGTATTCAAGTCAATGATTATATTATTATTCCAGCAGGATACCCGGACACAAATCGTAAATTACTCGATCTAGGTTATCAAACGATTGAACTTGAAATGTCCGAATTTAGAAAACATGATGGTGGCTTAAGCTGCTTATCATTACGTTTTTAAGTAATACTACTTGAACCCAATCAATTTTAAAAAAATAAATTGGTTGGGTGCTTTCGTTATTTGTATATCAGAATATTCAATATATTCACATTATATGGGAGGGATGGATGAATGTTGGATAAAGGGGATCAAGTTCACAATCAACAATTAAACCGTTCAATGAAAAGTCGTCACTTATTAATGCTTTCACTTGGGGGGGTTATCGGAACAGGGTTATTTTTAAATGTAGGCTATACCATTAATCAAGCGGGTCCAGGTGGAGCACTTATTGGTTATTTATTTGGTGGGTTAATTTTATTTATGGTAATGAACTGTCTAGGGGAATTAGCTGTTTACATGCCTGTTACTGGTTCCTTTCAAACATATGCTACACGTTTCATTAGCCCCTCAGCCGGATTTTCATTAGGCTGGATGTACTTTGTCGGTTCAGCAGCGACAGCGGGTGTTGAGTTCACAGCTGCCGGAATTTTAATGCAGCATTGGTTTCCAGATATCCCTATTTGGATATGGTGTGCTGTATTTATGGTTCTTTTATTTGTCTTAAATGCTTTAACTACAAAGGGGTTTGCTGAAGCAGAATTTTGGTTTGCGAGTATTAAAGTAGTCGCAGTTATTGCCTTTATTATAATAGGTGGGGCTGCTATTTTTGGTATGATACCGTTAGCAGATCGTCCAACACCTCATCTCACAAATTTAGCACCTTCTGGCTTATTCCCAGCAGGTATTACCATTATTTTTGTGACGATGATGAATGTTATTTTCTCTTATCAGGGGTCAGAGCTTGTGGGAATTGCAGCCGGTGAAACCGAAAATCCAGAAAAAAATATTCCAAGAGCTATCCGGACAATACTTTTTAGAATTATTGTTTTTTATATTGCTTCTATTATTGTATTATCAGCCATCTTCCCATCATCAGAGCTTGGTCTAATGGAGAGTCCATTTGTGACGTTGATGAATTTAGCGGGTGTTCCCTATGCAGCTGGTATCATGAATTTTGTTATTTTAACCGCGATTCTATCCGTTGGTAATTCATGTTTGTATGCGTCAACTCGTTTATTGTTCTCGATGTCTCATGAGGGAATGGCACCAAAATTATTTGGTCGTCTTACTAAAAATAAAGTGCCTCTAAATGCACTGATCTTTACGATGGTTTTCTCACTCTTATCATTACTAACAAGTGTGATGGAAGCAGATGCGGTATTTGTTTTATTAATGTCGGTTGCAGGAATATCTGTCACGATTTCATGGATGGGGATTTGTGCTTCTCAATTAATGTTCCGCTATCGTTATATTAAGTCGGGTGGAAATTTAGCAGATTTAAAGTTTAAGACACCTTTATTTCCATTAATACCTATATTTTGTATTTTCTTTTGTTTAGTGATTTTGATTTTTTTAGCATTTGATCCAACCCAAAGAATTGGCCTATTGTATGGCATTGGCTTCTTTATTGCTTGTATGATTTTTTATCGCTTGAAATTAAAAAAAGCACCTATGGCAACTACAGATACCAAAAATGAAGAGTCACTAGATATTCGTTAAGAACCTTTAACGAATGAGATTTAAAGGAGAATTTTTATGGATAATTATATGTGGAATACACCAGAAAAACTGCGAGCACTACTATGTGAAATTGTCAGCTGGGACAGTAGAACATTGACTGAGGGTGAAAATGAATTTGCCTATAAATTGAAAAATAAATTGATGGCGCTTCCATATTTTAATAAGCATCCTGAGTTGATCGAATTGCATGAAGCAGGTCTAGGAAGAAACGCTGTAACAGCATTATATAAACATCCTACAGCAACCAACACAGTAGTGCTAATTAGTCACTTTGATACAGTGCATACTGAAGAATATGGAGAATTAGAGCCTCTAGCTGTTTTCCCTGAGGAATTGACTAAAAAGCTTATGGAGCCTAAGTACAAAAAGGATTTACCAGAAGCTGCTAGATTGGATTTGGAATCAGGCAATTATTTGTTTGGTCGTGGCACAATGGATATGAAAATGGGACTGGCATTACACATGCAGCTAATTGAAAAAGCAAGCTTCGAGCAATGGCCAATTAATCTGATTTTAACAGCGGTTCCCGATGAAGAAGTAAATTCAGCGGGAATGAGAGCTGCTGTAGTGGAGCTTGTAAGAATACGAGAACAGTATGATTTAACGTATCAATTATTTTTAAATAGTGAACCGTCTTTTTCACAAGGACCATCTGATACGAATGAATATATTTATTCAGGCACCATTGGTAAGATAATGCCCGCCGCACTGTTTTATGGGAAGGAAACACATGTCGGTGAACCTTTAAAAGGAATGACAGCTAATTTCATTGCTTCTTATATGACACAGCATATGGAGTGGAATCCTCTTTTCCGTGAAACAGATTTAGGAGAGAGTACACCACTACCAGTCTCTTTACAGCTAAAAGATTTAAAAATGGAATACTCTACACAAACGCCATATCGTGCTGCGGCTCTTTACAATGTATTTTTATTAAAACGAACAGCAGCAGAAGTGATGGATATATTTGAACAGGTCGCATTCGAAGCAATGACGGCTTGTAATCAACAGTATGTGCAAATTTGTAAACGAGAAAAAGTACAAGGTGTTGGGACAGTCAAAGTATTGCGATATGAAGCTCTCTTAGAACATGCCATCCGGAAACTGGGAGCTGCCGAAGTCGATTCTATCAAATCTCAAGTTCTTCAGCATAGTACGTGGGATGACCGTGAAAAGTCAATACGCATTGTTGATCAGCTTATGATACGTTGTCAGGAATTAGCACCAGCTACTGTCCTGTTATATGCTCCACCTTATTACCCGGCTATTAATTCATCCAATCATCCACTTATTATAAAATCGATTGAATTAATGAAGAAAACGGCGCAAACATTCGATGTTGCGGTGGAGCAAATCCATTATTTTAATGGAATTTGTGATTTAAGCTATGTGAACTATACAGATGAATCAGATGAATGGTTAGCCTTCGAACGCAATACACCTGTATGGGGGGAAACGTATAGTATCCCATTTAAAGAAATGACCGCTTTACAAGGGCCGGTCTTAAATGTAGGACCATTTGGTAAGGATGCGCATCAAAAAACAGAAAGATTACATGTGGATAGTGCCTTTAAAGAAATGCCAGTTATGATCGATACCCTTATAAAAAGTTTAATTTAATGCAATATAAAGTTGATGCTTTCATAGTATCAACTTTTTTTATCTAGAATTGACTGTGATGTTTAAGATTAATAAAGAGAGGCCATATAGGCATGTGTCCTAATAAGATTTTGATGTAAGGGCATATATAATTAGGCTATGAGCTTGCTGACCGAGCGTTATACGTCATAACACAATTAGGCGGAAATAAATTTTATTGTAAGAACGCCATTTTTGATGAATTCATAAATACGTCGATTTAAAGTCACAAAACGTTGCTACATAGCCTTTCTTTACCCCCTTAGGTTGCTTAAATTACAACGAAAGTGTTACAATATAGTTTAGTCAAAAAGAGCCAAGGGGGCATTTCTATGTCAATTGAATTAAACAGTGAATTCGGCCAAATTGATATTTCAACAGATGTACTTGCACAAATTGCTGGTGGTGCTGCTGTAGAATGCTACGGGATTGTTGGCATGGCATCTAAACATCAAATTCGTGATGGTCTAACTGATATTTTACGTAAAGAAAACTTCGCAAAAGGTGTTGTGATTCGACAACAAGACGACGATTTACATATTGATATGTACATTATTGTTAGTTACGGGACAAAAATTTCGGAAGTTGCTTACCAAGTACAGTCGAAAGTGAAATATACAGTAGATAAAACATTGGGTATGAGCGTAAAATCTGTCAATATCTTTGTACAGGGCGTTCGTGTAGCGAATTAAGAGGAGGAACTAAATCGAATGCAGTCTTTAGACGGTATAAAGTTTGCAGAAATGGTACAAATGGGTGCGCATCACCTATTCCAAAATGCAAATTATGTAGATTCATTAAATGTTTTCCCGGTACCGGATGGTGACACAGGGACAAATATGAACTTATCGATGACATCTGGTGCAAAGGAAACGGAGCTTTATGCTTCAGAGCATATTGGTAAAACGGCACAGGCCTTATCAAAAGGTTTATTAATGGGTGCGCGTGGAAATTCAGGTGTAATTCTATCACAATTATTCCGTGGATTTGGGAAATTCATTGAAAAAGAAGCAACAATTGATGCAAAAGGTTTTGCAGGTGCCTTCCAAGCTGGGGTAGATACAGCATATAAAGCCGTTATGAAACCTGTCGAAGGAACTATTTTAACGGTTGCTCGAGAAGCGGCGAAAAAAGGCGTAGAAGTGGCAGAAACTGAAACCGATATCATTGCGGTTATGGAAGCTTTTACTGCAGAGGCAAAGGCATCGCTAGATCGAACACCGGATTTACTACCTGTTTTAAAAGAGGTAGGGGTTGTCGATAGTGGTGGCCAAGGATTATTGTTTGTATATGAAGGGTTTTTAGCTTCTTTAAAAGGAGAGCCTCTCCCAGAAAAAAATGATGCGACATTAGATGATTTAATCAATGCAGAGCATCATAGAGCTCAAGACTTTATGAATACTGAAGATATTGAATTCGGCTATTGTACAGAAATAATGGTGCGTTTAGAAGATGGGAAAGAGCCATTTAATGAGGAGCAATTCCGTCAAGAATTAAGTCCTTTAGGTGATTCGTTACTTGTTATTTCAGATGAAGAAATTGCCAAGGTTCATATCCATTCTGAGCAACCAGGCTCTGTTTTATCAATTGGACAAAAATATGGTAGTCTTATGAAAATAAAAGTCGATAATATGCGTGAACAACATTCAGCTATCGTCGGTGAAGAACATAAGGCACCTACGACAACGAAAAAATTAGAAAAACATCCCTATGCTATTGTAACAATTGCGATGGGGGAGGGTGTTGCAGGTTTATTGCGTTCGATCGGTGCATCTTATGTCATTGAAGGTGGCCAAACGATGAACCCTTCAACAGAAGATATCGTTAAAGCAGTACAAGAAATTGGTGCAGAAAAAGTTTTAATTCTACCTAATAATAAAAATATAGTGATGGCTGCAGAGCAAGCTGTTGAGCTTTTAGAAATTGAAGCAGCAGTTGTCCCAACGAAGACAATTCCGCAAGGGATGGCTGCGATTTTAGCGTTTAATCCTGAAGCGGCTGTAGACTTAAATAAAAAGACAATGACGGATGCATTTGCAAATGTAAAAACAGGTCAGGTAACTTATGCTGTGCGTGATACATCTATTGATGGTGTTGAAATCCATAAAGATGATTTTATGGCGTTAGCAGAAGGAAAAATTGTCCTTTCTACACCAGCTTTAAAAGATGCAGCTGAAAAAGTAATCGTTGATTTAGTTGATGAGGATGCTGAAATTGTAACAGTCATTTATGGAGAGGATACAACTGAACAAGATGCTACAGAGTTAGTAGCATTCATTGAGAAGAACTATCCAGACGTAGAAGTTGAATTATTTAATGGAAAACAAGGGTTATACCCATATATTATTTCGGTAGAATAATTACATGCTACTTTGCTATTCCGTAAAGAAAGCAGTGCACAAAATGTGTACTGCTTTTGTTTATGCTACAAAGAGAGTATTATCTATATTTAGTCGGAAACATACGTACTATTCATAGTTGAATGTACGTATGTAGAGGATATAAAAAATTGGAAATATTGGAATATCAATGATTTTCATTATGTGTGCACAGGGTATGGACAATGTAAAACATATCACGATTGGCTACAAATTATAGTAGTGGTAATTTTCTGAAAGCTGACAAATTAAATACTTTACTTTTGTGGTAACTATCAAGCATGATATAAGTAAATATAAATATTATTATAGGAATAGAATAGAGGGGTGTTTGTATGAAATTTACTTCGGTTTTTGATATTATTGGGCCAGTCATGATTGGGCCTTCCTCCTCTCATACGGCAGGGGCAGCTCGTATCGGACGAGTTGCAAGGGATTTATTTGGTAGACAACCTAAATGGGCGAAAATTCATTTATATGGTTCGTTCGCAGAAACGTATAGAGGGCATGGGACAGATGTTGCAATCATTGGGGGCTTATTGAACTACGATACATTTGATGATCGTATTAAAACGGCATTTGAAGATGCAGAAAAAGCAGGGTTGGAATATGAATTTATTCCAGAAACAGCTAATACGGAGCATCCAAATACGGCACGTCTAGTTATTGGAGACGATGAAGGAGAAATGTCTGTCGTCGGTATTTCTATTGGTGGCGGTAAAATAGAAGTAAGTGAAGTAAATGGCTTTAAATTGCGTTTAACAGGTGGCATGCCAGCGATTCTTGTCGTACATGATGACCGTGCTGGCTGCATAGCGAACGTAGCCAATTGCTTAGCGATGCACGAAGTTAATATTGGACATATGGAAGTATCACGTATAGAACGAGGTTTAACGGCTTTAATGGTTATTGAAGTCGATCAAAATATAGAAGACAAAGTACTACAGCAGATTTCATTAATCCCATATATTACAAAAGTATCAAAGATTAATAACTAAGGGGGTGTCCCAAGATGGACGTTTTATTTCATAATGTTCGCGAGCTTGTGGAACGAGCAGAACAGGAAGATAAATTAATATCAGAAATTATGATTGAACAGGAAATGTTGATAACTGGCAGAACACGAGAAGAAATCATTCAACAAATGGATCGAAACCTAACGGTGATGGAAGAAGCGGTAGAACGCGGCTTACAAGGTGTACAATCTGTTACAGGTTTAACAGGTGGGGACGCCGTATTACTTCAAAATTACATTGCACAAGGAAAATCACTATCAGGTGATTTATTATTAGATGCAGTAAGTAAAGCGGTTGCAACCAATGAAGTCAATGCAGCAATGGGAACAATTTGTGCAACGCCAACAGCAGGTTCAGCTGGGGTTGTACCTGGAACACTTTTTGCGGTAAAAAATAAATTAAATCCAACTCGTGAGCAAATGATTCGTTATTTATTTACATCAGGTGCATTTGGCTTTGTTGTGGCTAATAATGCTTCCATCTCAGGTGCTGAAGGTGGCTGCCAAGCAGAGGTTGGTTCAGCGGCAGGTATGGCAGCGGCAGCTATCGTTGAGATGGCTGGTGGAACACCGCAACAATGTTCAGAAGCATTTGCGATTACGTTAAAAAATATGCTTGGCCTTGTTTGTGATCCAGTAGCAGGCTTAGTGGAAGTACCATGTGTTAAACGGAATGCTATGGGCGCTGCTAACTCTCTTGTAGCAGCAGATATGGCGCTTGCAGGTGTGACAAGCCGAATTCCATGTGATGAAGTAATTGGAGCGATGTATCGCATAGGACAATCTATGAGTCCAAACCTGAAAGAGACGGCACGCGGTGGTTTAGCAGCAACGCCAACAGGTAAGGCAATTAGTAAAGCCATTCTCGAAAATGGTGGATTACAAAGTATTAAGGCAATTCAATAAAAATGAAGAAACATGCTATCTGAATAGGTAGCATGTTTTTATGTTGATTGATATCTTAATGAAAAGAAAAACCCTCTTACGTACATAGTCGATTTAAGTATAATTAAATTTTAATAAGGAAAAAATATTTATCTTAATTTATAGCAGGGATGTGAATAGAGATGGATTTACGTAATTTGAAAACGTTTCATGTTGTTTCAACTTACCTCAACTTTACAAAAGCGGCTCAAATTTTAAATTATAGCCAGCCTACAATTAGCCAACAGATTAAAGCGTTAGAAGAAGAATTAGGGCATATCTTAATTAATCGAATAGGCAAGAAAATGTTTCTTTCTCAAGTAGGAAAAATAGTAAAGGAACATACAGATCAATTATTTGGGATTATTGAAGAAATGGAACAGGATTTGAAGAATTTTGAAAAGCCATTTGGCCATTTGACAATCGCTGCACCAGAATTTTATTGTGGCTATTATTTATCCCATATTATTGGCTCGTTTTTAAAACAGTACCCTCAGGTAAACCTAAAACTTCTTTGTGCCAATAGTAAAGAAACAGCCAAACTTGTGAGTTCAAATCAAGCAGATATAGGTTTTATAGCTGGATACCCTAGTTACGCTGGTGTAGAGGGGATTTTATTGGAGGAAGAGGATTTGGTATTGGTTGGAAATCCGCTTATTATAAAGGATCGTACTGTGCAGGAAATATTCGATGATTATCCCTTTATAACCTATGGTATGGATGACTGTATTGTCAGTTGCCTTCAAGAAATTCAGTGTAAGCCCCAAACGATAGTGGAATTTGGAAGCGAGGAAGCAATTAAGCGAGCAGTAATGGAACAAGTAGGTCTAGCCTTGCTGAGTGATATTATTATTCAAAAAGAGGTAAGCAAAGGGAGTCTTCAGGTTCTTTACCGATTTCCTAAAAAGTTACCTACTTATTTAATCTTTCCTCAAAATGCTAAAACATTTAGTAATGTAAGTACTTTTATTGATTTAGTTAAAGATACATGGAAAACAATTTAAATGGTTTGTATATGAAAAGAATGTTGCAGCCTGGTGAAATCGCAGGAATGTAATGTTCTTTTTATTTGTAATTTTTTTGATGTATCCCGATGAATTTATATGTAAATTTATCAATAGTAACTATTCGAAATAGTAATTTTTTATTTTTTTTTTAATCAATTACAATGAAGAAGACGGAAATTTCAAAAAAAGGGGATGGCTTTTTATGTTGGAGAGATGCGATATGCATTGATAGTGGTAATAAAAATTTGTTTTTGATCAATGATTCAACTAAGGAGGATGACGGATGAGTAAATTTATAGCTAATAAAGAAATAGAGCAACCAAAAGGAATTAATGTTTATGTGTTAATCTTTTGCCTTATTGTTGTATCATCCATTTTAACGTATTTTATCCCAGCTGGTTCATTTCAACGAGAAGAAGTTAATGGACGTCAAGTAATTCAACCAGGAACATTTAGTTTTACAGATATGAACCCTATTGGATTTTTAGATATTTTTAGCAGCGTACATTCTGGCATGATGCAAGGAGCAAGTATTATTTTCTTCGTATTGATTGTAGGAGGTACCTTTGGAATACTATCAGCCACAGGGGCATTGGAATCCTTTATCGCCATGCTATCTGTAAAAATGGCTAAACGTGAAATGTTAATAATACCAGTATTGATGTTGTTTTTCGCCTGTGCTGGGTCATTAATGGGGATGTCTGATGAAACGATTGTGTATGTAGGGATTCTTGCACCGCTTGCTGTTGCCCTAGGTTTTGATGCAATTACGGGTTTTGCTATCGTTATTCTAGGTGCATCTGTAGGATTTTCGGCAGCTGTTATGAATCCGTTTACAGTAGGAATAGCGCAAGAAATTGCGGGCTTGCCATTATTTTCAGGAATTGCTTTTCGAATTGTAATATTTATTGTCTTATACACAGTAGCAACAATATATGTTTATCGCTATGCAAGAAAAGTGAAAAATAATCCTAAAATTGGCTTTTATGGAAATTTTCTTAATAATGAAGGTAGTATTGTACAGGCGAATTCGAAAATGGAAATAAGACATAAGCTTGTTATGGCTACATTTCTTTTGAATTTTATCGTATTGATGTACGGGGTTGTAAAACTAGGTTGGTACATTACCGAAATAGCCGGTTTATTTTTATTGTTTGGTATTTTAATGGGACTTATTGGCAAACTATCACCTTCGCATATTGCTAATTCATTTATGAAGGGTGCAGGTGATTTAGTTGGTGGCGCTCTTATCATTGGATTAGCACAGTCTATTTTAGTGATTTTCAATAACTCAGGATTGATTGATACAATCCTATTTTACACGTCTGTATTGCTTGATTCAGTTCCACCTGTACTAAATGCAGTAGGGATGTTTATCTTCCAGTTATTTTTAAATTTTTTAGTACCATCAGGAAGTGGACAGGCTGCCTTAACAATGCCGATTATGGCGCCTTTATCAGATATGATTGGCGTTACAAGACAAACAGCAGTACTTGCCTATCAATTTGGAGATGGTATGTCGAATATTATTTTCCCAACTGTAGGTTTTTTAATGGCGGGATTATCAATTGCGGGTATTCCTTGGGGTAAATGGATAAAATGGATTTTTCCGTTTATGCTTATTCAAGTAACAGTTGCTGTAATATCGCTTATTATTGCACAAGTCATACAATACGGACCTTTCTAAAGGAGTTTAACAATGGAAATAATGAATATAAAAAGATTAGCAGAAAAGGCAATAGAGGATCGCCGTCATCTGCACCAATATCCAGAGCTTTCTGGTCAGGAATACGAAACAAGTGAGTTTATTCGCCAAAGACTAGAGGAGTTAGACATAGAAATTCTAGATTACGAACCTCCAGGTGTAGTGGCATTTATAAAAGGGACAAATGGAACAAAAACTATTGCATTACGTGCCGATATAGATGCATTACCTATAGAAGAAGAGGGAGACAAACCATATATTTCTCACAAGCAAGGTGTTGCTCATATGTGTGGCCATGATGGTCATACTGCGATTTTATTAGCAGTTGCTGCATGGATAAGCTTAAATAGAGAGAAAATCGAGCCGAATATCAAGTTTATATTTCAATCGGCAGAGGAAATCACCCCAAGTGGAGCTGATTTATTAATTCAAAAAGGTGTGTTGGAAGATGTAGAGGCTATTTTTGGCATTCACTTATGGCAAGGTTTAGAGAAAGGGATGATTGGTCTAACACATGGACCAATGATGGCTTCTATTGATGATTTTGAAATTATAATTCAAGGATATGGTGGCCATGGATCAATGCCACATGAAACAATTGATCCTATTTATATAGCGAGCCATTTAATGCAAGCTTTTCAAAGTATTATAAGTAGAAATGTCAATCCTATTGATGCGGGTGTCATTACAGTAGGTAATATTCAAGCTGGAACCACTTATAATATTATTCCTGATACGGCAAAATTAACTGGAACGATCAGAGCTTTGACACCGAACACTATAAAAATCATTAAAACGAAAATGGTAAGTTTAACAGAAGGAATTTGTCGAGCATTTGGAGCAGAGGGAAAAATCGATTTTATTTTAGGAACACCTCCGCTCATAAATGATCCGACACAATCACGAAATATTGAATCGATTGTACGGGAACAATTTGGAGATACCGCATTTAAAGTAGTCGAACCAGTCATGGGTGGAGAAGATTTTTCTTATTATTTACAACATAAGCCTGGAGCATTTGTTTTTGTAGGTATGGGTGGTGAAAAAAGCCAATATCCACATCATCATCCACGATTTGATGTAGATGAAGATGTTTTCCCTAATGCTATTCAACTATTTATAAACATTATCTTGCAACATAAATAATTAGACTATTTATACAAAAAGGAGTTATACGTCGTGATAAAAAAGATTGAAGTGTTTGCAGCACGTTTACAATTAAAGGAACCATTCGTTATTTCGTATGTTCATTTAGATGATATGCCAACTATTCTTACCAGAATAGAGACGGATGAGGGTGTAGTTGGCTGGGGCGAAGCTGTGCCTGATCAAAATGTGACTGGTGAAACTTGGGAGAGTACGTATCATGTTATTAAACATGAATTAGCCCCATTATTGATTAATGAAGATCCATTTGCTGTAGAGCGTATTCATAAAAAGTTTAATGAAAAAATTGATGGAGTCCCTTCAGCAAAAGCAGCATTGGACATTGCGCTCTATGATTTGATGGGAAAAATGACTGGACAACCTGTTTATCAATTAATTGGTGGAAAAGCACATGAGGAATTACAGGTGCCAAGAGTGATTAGTATTAAGAGTCCTGAGGAAATGGCTAAAGATGCAAGTGAATTTGTAAAATCGGGCTTCCGTAATATTAAAATTAAGGTTGGTACAAATGCTGAATCAGATATTGCTCGTATTCGTGCGGTAAGAGAAGCAATAGGTGACGAGGTGCAACTGCGGGTAGATGCCAATCAAGGCTGGAATAGGATGGAGACACTAAAAGTAATAAGAGAAACTACAGCTTGTCATGTAGACTGGTACGAGCAACCTGTAAAAGCACATGATTTAAGAGCGTTAAAAGAAATCAGAGCCCTTTCACCTTGTAGTATTATGGTAGACGAGGGTGTTCATAATATTTATGATTTAGTCGATGTCATAGAAATGCGTGCTGCGGATATGCTAAATATAAAATTAATGAAATCAGGTGGAATATATCCAGCTCTAGCTCTTGCAAGTCTGGCTGAGGCTGCAGAGATGCCTTGTCAAGTAGGCTCTATGGTGGAATCAGCAATCGGAACAATGGCTGGAGCGCACCTAGCGATCAGTAAGTCTATTATCCATACAAACGAGATGGTTGGGCCTTTAATGTTTGTAAAAGATGTGGCAAATGTTACATACTATAAAGACATCCTGCAGTTAAGCCATAAAGCTGGATTAGGTATAGAAGTTGATGAGCAATATGTGAAAGAAATTACATGTTTCTCTTGTGAAATTAAATAATCAAAAATTTAACCCTATCATTCATTGGTAGGGTTTTTGCTTATGTGTAGGGTTAGGGAAAAAAATTATGGTACATTAGAGAGAGAGGCTATAACACTACATAAACAAGCAATGAAGGGAGTGTGGGATAAGATGACTGAATTATATGGACCCGTCAATGAATTAAAAGGCGTCGGGAAAGAAACAGCAGCACATCTTGAATCACTAGGAATCAATACAATAGCTGATTTATTATGGACGTTCCCACATCGACATGAAGATTTTCGTTTAAAAGATTTAGCGCAAACACCACATAACGAACGGGTTACAGTTGAGTGTAAGGTGGAGCGGGAGCCTACGGTTTTATTTTTAGGTCGCAATAAATCAAGACTCCAAGTAACCGTTTTAGCAGGAAGACATTTAGTGAAAGTCGTATTTTTCAATCAGGGCTATTTAAAGCAAAAGCTTGTACCTGGTTCTATTATTACGGTGACTGGTAAATGGGATCGTGGTAGACAAGTAATCAATGGCACTTCTGTTATATTTGGTCCTAAAACGGATCAAGTAGACTTTGAGCCTGTCTACAGTCTGAAAGGTTTGATTCAACAAAAAAGATTTCGAAAATATATGAGACAAGTATTGGACGATTATGGTGCTAATTTGCCTGATGCAATTCCACAAGATTTGCAGGATTCCTATAAGCTTGTGCCTATACAGGAAGGCTTGGAGGGTATTCATTTTCCGCTAGATGCACAACATGCTAAACAAGCGAGAAGACGTTTTGCTTATGAAGAGCTATTAAATTTTCAACTACGTATGCAGGCGTTACGTAAGGTACGGAAGGAAAATGAACAAGGAACTGTCATTCAATATGATGTGCATATGCTACGTGAATTTATCGCGGCATTACCATACGAATTAACCAATGCTCAAAAACGTGTTGTCAATGAAATTTGTAAAGATTTGAAGGAGCCACATCGAATGAATCGCTTATTACAAGGTGATGTAGGTTCGGGGAAAACCGTGGTGGCAGCTATAGGCCTATACGCTGCAGTTTCAGCAGGTTATCAAGGTGCGTTAATGGCACCAACAGAAATTTTAGCAGAGCAACACTTGGAGAACTTGCTAGAATGGTTCCAACCATTTGGCGTTCGTGTGGCTTTATTATCTGGTTCAACCAAAACGAAGGAGCGCCGTGTTATACTTGCAGATTTGGCAAATGGAGAGCTCGATATTGTAATTGGTACACATGCCTTAATCCAACCTGATGTTATTTTTAAAAATCTAGGTTTTGTTATTACCGATGAACAACATCGTTTTGGTGTTGAACAACGTCGCATATTGAGAGATAAAGGGGAAAACCCGGATGTGCTCTTTATGACAGCCACTCCAATTCCCAGAACACTTGCCATTACAGCGTTTGGAGAAATGGATGTGTCGATGATTGATGAAATGCCGGCAGGGCGTAAGCAGATTGAAACCCATTGGATGAAAAAAGAACAATTCGGATCGGTTATATCAAAACTAGAAGGAGAGCTAGCCGCTGGAAGGCAGGCCTATGCCATTTGTCCTCTTATTGAGGAATCAGATAAACTGGATGTTCAAAATGCAGTTGAAATCTATGAACAGCTAGCAACTTATTTTACAGGCCGCTATCAAGTTGGTCTAATGCATGGACGTTTATCTGCAGATGAGAAGGATGCTGTTATGCGTGCTTTTAGTGATGGGTCCATACAGGTTTTAGTTTCTACGACAGTCGTTGAAGTAGGGGTGAATGTACCGAATGCTACATTTATGATTGTCTATGACGCTGAACGCTTTGGTTTAGCACAATTGCACCAGCTACGAGGGCGTGTTGGACGAGGTGAACATCAATCCTATTGTATTTTACTGGCTGATCCTAAGTCTGACGAGGGGAAAGAGAGGATGCAGTCTATGACAGAAACAAATGATGGTTTCCGCTTAGCTGAGAAAGACTTAGAGTTGCGAGGACCAGGGGATTTCTTTGGACGTAAGCAAAGTGGTCTACCAGATTTCAAAGTAGCTGATTTAGTACATGATTACCGGATTCTTGAGACTGCTCGAAAGGATGCTACTACGATGCTTGAAACCGATGATTTTTGGCATGGTGACGACTATCGGTACTTGAGAGAAATGTTAGAAAATTCTGGCGTTTTGCAAGGGGAGCGCTTCGATTAATAATTGTATGATGATTCATGCGGAGAATGCAGGACTTGATTTCAAAACAAGTCTTGCATTCTTTTTTTAACCTCTATATACTGATATTAGTACCAAGTGCTAATAACAACTCAAAAGGTGGCGAATGATGTTGAGACGAACAAAAAAAGAACGACAGCGACTACTATCTGAAACGATAGCTGAAAATCCATTCGTCACAGATGAACAGCTAGCAACACAGTTTCAGGTAAGTGTTCAAACAATTCGTTTAGATCGTATGGAATTATCCATACCAGAATTACGAGAGCGTATTAAAGATGTCGCTTCAAAAAACTATGAAAATGAAGTAAAATCTCTACCGATTGATGAGATCATCGGAGAAATTGTTGATATTGAATTAGATAATCGAGCACTTTCGATTTTTGATGTGAAAGAAGAACATGTTTTCCAGCGCAACGGCATCGCACGAGGACATCATTTGTTCGCGCAAGCAAACTCCTTAGCGGTAGCCGTTATTAACGATGAACTAGCATTGACAGTACATTCTACTATTACGTTTGTGAAACCTGTTCGTGCTGGAAATCGTGTTATTACAAAAGCGATTGTTGTCGGACGAGATGATAAAAATCATCGGACAAAAGTCGAGGTAACATCTACTGTGAATGGTGAAACCGTTTTTGTTGGTGAATTTGATATGTACCGTACGAAAGGTAAGGGTGAGTAATAATGAAATTAGCGCTTGATGGAATGGGTGGAGACAATGCACCAAAATCAGTAATTGAAGGTGCACTCTTAGCATTAGAGCAAATTCCAAATTTAGAAATTCAATTATATGGACAGCAAGAGAAGCTCGAGCCATTTTTAAAACAACATGATCGATTAACGATCGTACATTGTGAGGAAGTCGTTGAAGGAACGGACGATCCAGCACGTGCTGTTCGTAGAAAAAAGGATTCTTCCATGGCGCGCATGATGGACGCAGTGGATGAGGGTAGAGCAGAGGCTTGCCTGTCAGCAGGAAATACAGGTGCTTTAATGGCAGGCGGTTTATTTAAAGTAGGTCGTATTGAGGGAATTGCTCGACCAGCTTTAGCTACGACATTACCAACACTTGATGGTAAGGGCTTTTTAATGCTTGATTTAGGTGCAAATGCAGATGCCCGTCCAGAACATTTAGTGCAATATGCTATTATGGGCGATATTTATGCGAAGAAAGTTGGCGGCCTACAAAAACCTAGAATCGGCCTATTAAATATCGGTACAGAAGATAAAAAAGGAAATGAATTAACAAAAGCAGCCTTTGATTTATTAAAGGAAGCGGATTTGAATTTTATTGGTAATGTAGAGGCACGTGATTTACTTGAAGGAGTAGCTGATGTCGTTGTTACGGATGGCTTTACAGGAAATATGGTGCTGAAGTCAATTGAAGGTACTGCAGGTGCTTTATTTTCAATGTTAAAAGAGGCGTTTATGTCTTCAACAAAAACGAAGATCTCAGCTGTCCTTATGAAAAATAATTTACGTGACTTAAAACATAAAATGGACTATACAGAATATGGTGGTGCTGGATTGTTTGGCTTACAAGCACCCGTTATAAAGGCGCATGGATCATCTAATGCGAAAGCGATTTTTAGTGCTATCCGCCAAGCAAACACAATGGTAGAACATACTGTTATTTCGACAATTACAGAGACAGTACGCCACATAGAAATTGATTAGACAAAGGGGACTATTCAAATGACGAAAATTGCATTTATTTTTCCAGGACAAGGTTCGCAAGTAGTAGGAATGGGGCAAGAGTTTGTTGAAAATGCTGCGGAAAGTAGAGCCTTCTATGATCGTGCAGATCAAGCTCTTGAATTGGAGCTATCTAAGCTTATGTTAGAAGGTCCAGTAGAGGAATTAACATTAACATATCATGCTCAGCCAGCACTACTTACTACTGGGGTAATGGTAGCAGAGAAGCTACGTGCAGCAGGAATTCAACCTCATTATGCAGCAGGTCACTCTCTTGGAGAATATGGCGCATTGGTCATAGCGGGTGTCATGTCCTTTGAAGATGCAGTGAAGATTGTGCATAAACGTGGTCTATATATGAATGAAGCTGTACCTGCTGGACAAGGTGCTATGGCAGCCATTTTAGGCATGGAATTAGAAGCGTTAAATGAAGTAACTGAGCAAGTGTCAGCAGCAGGGGAACCTGTGCAGGTAGCCAATGTTAATTGTCCGGGTCAAATCGTTATTTCAGGTACAAAAGAGGGTGTTGAGAAGGCATCAAGCTCTGCAAAAGAAGCAGGGGCTAAGCGTGCTATATCATTAGTTGTAAGTGGTCCATTCCATTCTGAGCTAATGCGACCATCGTCAGAGAAGTTGAAAGCGGTGTTGGCGGATGTTACTTTAGCTGCTCCGCAAATTCCTGTTGTAGGGAACGTTATGGCGAAGGAGTTAACGGATGTTCCAGCCATTCAACAAGAGCTTGTTGAACAGGTTTATAGTGCTGTACAATGGGAGGCCTCTATGCGCGAAATGATTGCACAAGGTGTGGATGTCTTTATTGAATGTGGCCCAGGTAAAGTATTAAGTGGTCTCTTGAAAAAAATCGATCGCTCTGTTACTGCCTATTGTGTCTATGATGAGGCATCACTAGAAGCGGTTTTAGAAGCGTCAAAGGAGTGGTCAATCAATGCGTAAACTTGAAGGAAAAGTAGTTGTTGTAACAGGAGCTTCACGAGGAATTGGTCGTGCTATTGCATTAAAGCTTGCTGACGAGGGTGCAAAAGTTGTCGTGAACTATAGCGGCTCGCAAGCAAAAGCTGAAGAAGTAGTTGCTATGATTCAAGAGGGCGGTGGCGAGGCAATTGCTGTACAAGCTAGCGTTTCTCAAACAGAAGAAGTGACAGCCTTAATGGATACTGCTGTGAAAACATTTGGCTCCCTTGATATTTTAGTGAATAATGCTGGTATTACAAGAGATAATTTACTTATGCGCATGAAGGAAGATGAATGGGATGATGTATTAGATACGAATCTTAAGGGTGTTTTCCTATGTACCAAAGCGGTAACACGCCAAATGATGAAGCAGCGTGCCGGTCGTATTATCAATATTTCATCGATTGTTGGCGTAGCTGGAAATGCGGGCCAAGCAAACTATGTTGCAGCTAAAGCAGGTGTTATTGGGTTAACTAAAACAACTGCGAAGGAATTAGCGTCACGTAATATTTTAGTCAACGCTATTGCACCTGGCTTTATTGAAACAGAAATGACTGATCAGTTACCAGAAGATATTAAACAAGGGATGTTAACACAAATCCCACTTGCGAAACTAGGGCAGCCGGAAGATATTGCTAAGGCAGTTGTTTTCCTTGCATCTGAAGACGCTAACTATATGACAGGACAAACACTTCATATAGACGGTGGTATGGTCATGTAATTTGAATTAGGCATAGGCGCTAATTTTCTGTATAATCATTTGAGGGGAGGTGAATCATTTGTCTACAGTATTAGAACGCGTAACAAAAGTAATCGTGGACCGTTTAGGTGTTGAAGAAAGCGAAGTAACACTTGAAGCTTCTTTCCGTGATGATTTAGGTGCTGACTCATTAGACGTAGTTGAGCTTGTAATGGAGCTTGAAGACGAATTCGATATGGAAATTTCTGATGAAGATGCTGAAAAAATCTCAACAGTAGGTTCTGCAATTTCATACATCGAAAGTAAAATTAACTAATTTCGTTTATACTTTATTTAGCAGAAATTTATCACCCTTATAGGTGTAATGGTTATCGTAATTATACAAATCGTATTTATGATTGGTTGAATAAAGAGAAATAGTTTACTGCTTTTCTTTACAAAGAAGCAGATCTAATAGACAAAGATGTATTCAAAGGGGACGAAATAGATCGGTTTACGATCTATGGACGTCCCTTTTTTGTGTCAATTATACAGTGGATTTATATTCCGAAGATCGATTCGGACGCAAATGTGCCAAGGCTTTATTGAATTTGAAATAAATTTTCTAAAAATTTTCCAAAATATTGTGTTTAAGCCGAAATACTTTTGCATAAACGCTTTGAAAAAGGTACACTAAAACGGTAGAAACTATTAGGAAGGCAGATTTGTTCAATGGCTATGAAAAGAAAAGGAACTATGCAGAAATCTGGCGTACTTCCTGAAAAAGTACGCAATCAATTCGAGCTGTTACAGCATGAATTAAATATCACATTTGTTAATAAAAATTTATTGTATCAAGCATTCACGCATTCATCTTATGTGAATGAGCATCGCCGTAAGTTATTTACGGATAATGAGCGTCTTGAATTTTTAGGAGACGCAGTACTTGAACTGTCTGTTTCTAAATATCTTTTTGAGAAATACCCGAATATGAGCGAGGGTGAGTTAACAAAGTTACGAGCATCCATTGTTTGTGAACCATCTCTAGTTATTTTTGCGAATGAACTAGGCTTTGGTCGCTTTGTTTTACTTGGAAAAGGTGAAGAATTAACAGGTGGACGGGAACGCCCAGCACTACTTGCAGATGTGTTTGAGTCATTTGTAGGTGCCCTATATTTAGATCAGGATTTACAAACGGTCGTGTCTTTTTTAGAACGTATCGTGTTCCCAAAAGTAGAAGTCGGTGCTTTTTCGCATGTGATGGATTTTAAAAGCCAATTGCAAGAAATGGTACAGCAAACGAATAATGGACTTCTTCATTATGAAATCATTGATGAAAAAGGTCCTGCACATAATCGTACCTTTGTATCAAGCGTCTTACTGAACGGACAAGAGCTTGGTATAGGTCGGGGAAAATCGAAAAAAGAAGCCGAGCAGCAAGCTGCACAATGTGCGATGCGAATGATGCGAGAAGAAGCTGCGAAAGAGGAGGCTTAAAAGATGTTCCTAAAACGACTAGAAGTGATTGGCTTTAAATCATTTGCGGAGCGCATTGGTATTGATTTTGTACCCGGTGTTACAGCAGTTGTGGGACCAAATGGCAGTGGAAAAAGTAATGTCACAGATGCAATACGTTGGGTACTTGGTGAGCAATCGGCAAAGTCGTTACGTGGATCAAAGATGGAAGATGTAATTTTTGCAGGGAGTGACTCTCGGAAGCCACTCAACTTTGCAGAGGTAACACTAATATTAGATAATACCGACGAGCAACTTGCTTTTTCCTATACAGAGGTCAGCGTAACAAGACGCGTATACCGTTCAGGTGATAGTGAATATTTATTAAATAACCAGCAGTGTCGCCTGAAGGATATTACGGACTTGTTTATGGATTCAGGGCTTGGAAAAGAGGCATTTTCTATAATTTCACAAGGTCGTGTCGATGAAATTTTAAATAGCCGACCTGATGACCGTCGTTCGATTTTTGAAGAGGCAGCTGGCGTATTAAAGTATAAAATAAGAAAGAAAAAAGCAGAGCATAAGCTTGTTGAGACAGATGAGAATTTATATCGTGTATTAGATATTCTTCATGAATTAGACAGTCGACTTGGACCGCTTGAAATGCAAGCATCTAGTGCAAGAGACTATGTACAAATGTCTACTGAGCTAAAAGATTTTGATATTGCCATTCTTGTGCATGATTTTAAAAATTGTGCACAATCTTTGCGTGCGCTTAAAGAAGAGTACACAAACCTATCTGAGATAGAGCAAAAGCAAGCTCAAGATATTGCTACTTTCGATAAACAGACAACTAATATTCGCAAGCTATTAAAAGAACTTGATGAATATTTGGATGTTTCTCAAGCTGACCTAGTCAATGCCACAATGGAGGTAGAACGTTGGGATGGACGAAAGGCGCTAATGGCTGAAAAGCGTCAAAATGCGTCCAATCAATTACAGCAGCTGAATACGTCATTACAAGAGGCCAAAGCAGAAGTAGAGGCACTGTTTATGCAGGAGCAGGAGAAAAAAGACGTATTTTCTGAAAAACAACAAGCCGTGTTGGTGCTCAAACAAAGCATTAAACAGTTAGAGCAATCTTTAAATCGCTCCGTAACGGAAATCGAACAAGAAATTGAGGAGCAAAAAAACCGATATATCGATTCGTTGAATGAAGAAGCGACCATCAAAAATGAGTTGAAAAATATCGATCAGCAGTTGGCTCAACAAAAAGCTATGGCAACACGAATGTCCGACCAAACTGATGAAATCGGGCAAGAGCTTATGCAAATTGTTGCTGAAAAAGAACAGCTAATAGCTGCACATACTTCAACAACAAATGACTTACAAGAAAAGCTAGAACAATATGAAGCTTTACAAATACAGTTGAAAAATGTTAATTCTACCTTTACTGAAAAGCAAGATATGCTTTATAAGGCTTATCAGCATCAACAGCAACTAAAAGCTAGAAAAGATACGTTAGCGGAGCTTGAAGCTGACTTTTCAGGGTTTTTCCAAGGGGTTAAAGAAGTGCTGCTTGCACGAGATAAAGGTGAATTACAAGGTATTGAGGGTGCTGTAGCTGAATTAATCCAGGTTGAGGGGAAATACTCACAAGCGATAGAAACGGCTTTAGGAGCCGCCTCTCAGCATATTGTTACAACTAATGAACGCCATGCCCAACAGGCTATTCATTGGCTAAAGCAAAAGCGAGCTGGGCGTGCTACTTTTTTACCAAAAACCGTAATGAAATCACGTAAAATTAATTTAGCGACTATCCAATTAGCAACTGAGCACCCAGCATTCATTCGGATGGCGGATGCGTTAGTGACTTTTAATGAAGATAATCGAACGATTGTTGAAAATCTTCTAGGCAATGTCATTGTTGCAGCAAATCTTGAAGGGGCAAGTCAAATTGCTAGATTATGTGGATTCCGTTATCGAGTGGTTACACTTGATGGAGATATTGTTAATGCAGGGGGCTCGTTAACGGGTGGTGCCCTTAAACAGCAATCTTCACTCTTTACAAGAAAAGCAGAATTAGATGGTTTAATTCTTAAGTTAGAGACATTGCAAGCTTCCATTTATGGTGCAGAACAGGCTGTTGCAGCGGAAAAAGAAAAGCTAGCAACACTTCGAGATCAAGTAGAGCTATTGAAGCTTGAAGGGGAGCAATTACGAAAAGATGAGATGCAGCAGGCGGGTCGTTTACGTGAGCTAGAGGCTGTAGAAAAAAGCTTATCGGCTAGAGTAACCTTTGCTTCGACTGAAACACAGGATGTTAAAACACGTGAAGAGTCATTATTGGCTCAAAAGCAAGAAGCAGAGGAACGTTTAAGTGCGCTTGCAGGAGAATTAATCGAAATCAATGAAACCGTTGAGCAATTAAGTAAGGTTAAGCTACAAAGTGAGACAGAGAAAGATGTATTACGTGAGCAATTGGCAGAAAAACGCTCACAATTAGCTGTTATGCAAGAACAAATGTCACAAGTTCAAATAGCTACAGCTGACTTAGCCCTACAATTAAACAAAGCTCAACAAAAAGTTGAAAATATTTCTCAGGAAATATCGTGGCTTCAATCTGATGAATCGACAAATTATTTAAGTGATGAAGAGGTCGATGAACAGGTGTTGACATGGAAGAACAGAAGAGATGCGCTACAAGAGACAATTTCTCAGAAAAAAGAGGAAAAAGTAGGGCAACAGAATGAACTTTCATCGTTAGAGGCTCAGCTGAAGGAATTACAACGTATCCATAAGGGGTATCTTGAAGCGATACGTGCAAATGAGTTGAAACGAAATCGTGTTGAATTTGAAATGGACAATTTCACAGCTCAGCTCGAGGAGAATTATCAGTTAACATTTGAAGAGGCAGAAGAAGAAGCACAGGCTATAGAAGATGAGGAATTTGTACGTCGACGTGTTAAATTGCTTAAAAAATCAATTGAAGAGCTAGGCCCTGTTAATTTAGGCGCGATTGAAGAATATGAAAGAGTGCTTGAACGACATACTTTCTTAACTGAACAGCGAGAGGATCTACTTGCGGCGCAAGAAACATTGCATGAAGCCATTAAAGAAATGGATGAAGAAATGACAATGCGCTTTAGCGAAACGTTCTATGCGATTCGCGAACAATTTAAACGTGTATTCCGTGAATTATTTGGTGGAGGGCAAGCCGATTTAGTGCTAATTGATCCGCAGAATTTACTAGAAACAGGCATTGACATTGTTGCTCAGCCTCCAGGGAAAAAGTTACAAAACTTAAGTTTGCTTTCTGGTGGTGAACGTGCGCTAACGGCGATCGCTTTATTATTCTCCATCTTAAATATAAGACCTGTCCCATTCTGTATTCTCGATGAAGTAGAGGCTGCCCTTGATGAAGCAAATGTTGTGCGCTACAGCCAATATTTGAAGAAGTTTAGTGGTGAAACACAATTCATTGTCATTACACATCGTAAAGGAACGATGGAGGGAGCGGATGTCCTGTATGGTATAACTATGCAGGAGTCAGGCGTATCAAAACTTGTATCAGTAAAATTAGAAGACGAACCCGTACTTGCGGAGCAAAGGAGCAAATAAGGATGAGCTTTTTTAAACGTATAAAAGATAAATTGATGGGGAATCCAGCGGACGAAGAAAAACTAGAAGCCATTGAACATGATTTAGATTCTCATCCACAGGAATTAGAAGAAGGCGGTGAACCTGCCACTACTGAGACTGTTGTTGAAGAACCTTCTGAGCAATTCTCACCAATAGAAGATACTACAGAATCCGAACAATCTTCGGACATCGAAGGTACAAAGGATTTAGAGCCGCCTTCTCCAATAGAGGAAGAAGAGCAGCTAGAAGTACAAATTATTGAGGAACAACCAACAGAGGAGAAAAAACCTTCTGCTTGGTCTATTACGCAAAAATTTAAAGCGGGCCTTGAAAAAACACGTAATTCCTTTACATCAAAAGTGAACGACCTTGTTGCACGTTATCGTAAAGTGGATGAGGATTTCTTTGAGGAATTAGAGGATCTTTTATTACAGGCCGATGTTGGTTTTGAAACGGTCATGGAACTGATGGATAAATTACGTTTCGAGGTACAACGTAAAAACATAAAAGATACAAATGGTATCCAAACTTTAATTTCTGAAAAGCTTGTAGAAATTTATGAGCAAGGTGAAGATGATTTAATTGAATTAAATATGCAGCCTGATGGTGAACTGACAGTCATTCTATTTGTTGGGGTGAATGGTGTAGGGAAAACAACGACAATTGGTAAACTCGCTCGTCGTCTCAAGTCCCAAGGCAAAACAGTTGTTTTAGCTGCGGGTGATACATTCCGTGCAGGTGCTATCGATCAATTACAAGTGTGGGGAGATCGTGTAGGCTGTGAGGTTATTAAACAATCTGAGGGCTCTGATCCAGCGGCAGTTATGTATGATGCAATTCGTGCTGCGAAAAACAGAAAAGCAGATGTGTTAATTTGTGATACAGCAGGACGCTTACAAAACAAAGTGAATTTAATGAACGAGCTTGAAAAGGTACATCGTGTCATTTCCCGTGAAATTCCAAGTGCTCCACATGAAGTATTATTAGCGTTAGATGCAACAACTGGTCAAAATGCCCTTGTTCAAGCACAAACATTTAAAGAAGCAACGAATGTGACAGGTATCGTTTTAACAAAGCTGGACGGTACAGCTAAAGGCGGTATTGTACTTGCAATCCGTAACAAATTACACATTCCTGTGAAATTTGTAGGTCTTGGGGAGAAAATGGACGATTTACAGCCATTTGATGCAGAACGATATGTCTATGGATTATTTGCCGATGGTTTAGATAAAGAATTACAAAATAATGAAGAATAACAGTAAAATGGGCAGTGTCATTTTATCTTGATCTAGCATTCATCTCCTTCATGTATCGGAGGGGATGAATGTTTGTTTTGTTTTTTTATGAGTCATTCATTTTAGGTTAACCTCTCGATGTTTAACTTAAGAAATGTGGCACCAATCCACTGAGTGTAGTGGAGTAGAAACGCTCGACTGTGATCAGTTGAATTGACTTGTTGGAAAGAGTCATACTAGCTACAGGCAAGAATTGCCCGAAAGTAAGTAAATTAGGCTTTTAGACAAGGAGATTACCTTGACACAGACGGGCGCTTTTCGTTATGATACAAATGACTAAATAGCGGGAGGAGAAACATTCGATGCTACTTGAAAAAACAACACGCATGAACTTTCTCTTCGACTTTTATCAAGCATTATTAACAGATAAGCAAAGAAGTTATATGGAACTATACTATTTGGATGATCACTCACTAGGTGAAATCGCTGAATCGTATGGTGTATCACGCCAAGCTGTCTACGATAATATTCGTCGAACAGAAGCAATGCTTGAGGAATATGAAGAAAAATTATGTTTACTTGAAAAATTTCAACAACGTACCCAAATGCTTTCACAGCTAACAATGGGGATAACAGAACAAAGTATGACGGCTGAAGAGCAGCTAGTGCTTATCGAACAGCTGAAAGAATGGGATTAGGAGGCGAAAGCAATGGCTTTTGAAGGATTAGCGGAACGACTCCAAGGAACGATCCAAAAAATTAAGGGCAAAGGGAAAGTATCGGAGCAAGACGTCAAAGAAATGATGCGTGAAGTCCGATTTGCTTTAATTGAGGCGGATGTTAACTTAAAAGTAGTCAAGGAATTTGTAAAAAAGGTTAGTGAACGTGCTGTTGGCGTCGATGTTATGCAAAGCTTAACACCCGGTCAACAAGTTATTAAAATTGTACAAGACGAATTAACAGAATTAATGGGTGGCGAGCAAAGTCCAATTAAATTTAATACGAAGCCTCCAACTGTTATTATGATGGTCGGCCTCCAAGGGGCAGGGAAAACGACAACTTCAGGTAAATTGGCAAATGTTCTAAGGAAAAAATATAATCGTAAACCATTGTTAGTAGCAGCCGACGTTTATCGTCCAGCAGCTGTTCAACAATTAGAAACATTAGGTAAACAACTTTCATTACCAGTTTTTTCGTTAGGCACTGATATTTCCCCTGTAGAGATTGCACGTCAGGCAATTGAAAAGGCGAAAGAAGAGCATCATGATGTCGTAATTATCGATACGGCTGGTCGTTTGCATATCGATGAGGATTTGATGCAAGAATTAAAAGATATTCGCGCATTAAAAGAGCCAGATGAGGTCTTCCTTGTTGTCGATGCAATGACAGGTCAAGATGCTGTAAACGTAGCAGAAAGCTTTAATGAGGCTATTGGTATTACAGGGGTTGTCTTAACAAAACTTGATGGTGATACTCGTGGTGGTGCAGCATTATCTATTCGTTCTGTAACGCAGAAACCAATTAAGTTTGTCGGTATGGGTGAGAAAATGGATGCGCTAGAACCTTTCCATCCTGAGCGTATGGCGTCTCGTATTTTAGGTATGGGAGACGTTCTATCGCTGATCGAAAAGGCCCAAGCCAATGTAGATGAAGCAAAAGCCAAAGAGTTAGAAGAAAAATTCAAGACTCAAACCTTTACACTTGATGATTTCGTGGAGCAATTGCAGCAAGTTAAAAAAATGGGACCTATAGATGAAATTTTAAAAATGCTCCCTGGTGCAAACAAAATCAAAGGCTTAGATAATGTTAAAGTTGACGATAAGCAAATGGGACGTGTAGAGGCGATTATTTACTCGATGACGCCTGCAGAAAAGACGAATCCTGAATTAATTAATGGTAGCCGTAAAAAGCGTATTTCTAAAGGTTCAGGGACTTCTATTCAAGAGGTGAATCGTCTGATCAAGCAATTTGATGAAATGAAAAAAATGATGAAGCAAATGACTGGAATGGCTAGTGGTAAGGGCAAGAAAAAAATGAAATTACCAGGCTTTGATTCATTGTTTAAATAATAATTTTTAGGTGTTAAGAAAAAACACTTTACAAACAACCTAAACATTGATAATATACTATCTTGTGTGAAACTTATTCGGAGGTGCTATTAAAATGGCAGTTAAAATTCGCTTAAAACGTATGGGAGCTAAAAAATCTCCTTTCTATCGTATCGTAGTTGCAGACGCTCGTTCACCACGTGACGGCCGTCAAATCGAAACAGTTGGTACTTACAACCCACTAACTCAACCAGCTACTGTAAACATTGATGAAGAGAAAGCTCTTAAATGGTTAGCTGACGGTGCAAAACCATCAGATACAGTACGTAACCTGTTCTCAGAACAAGGTATCATGGAGAAATTCCATAACCAAAAATTCAGTAAATAATCGGGGGCGACGTCTTTGAAGCAGCTGATTGAAGCAATCGTTTTACCGTTAGTCGATTATCCAGAAGAAGTTCGTATTGAGACGGATGAAAATGCAAATCGAATTGTTTATAAACTTTTTGTTCATCCAGAGGATCGAGGGAAAGTCATAGGCAAGCAGGGGCGAGTAGCGAAAGCGATTCGTACAATTGTTTATTCAGCGGCAGGTAGTCACCATCAAAAGAAGACCTACGTCGATATATTGGATTAATAGAAAAGATTTTCGCGCTCTTGCAACGAGTACAATTGAGTCCTGATAGGTGTGTTTACATGTCGCTTAGGAGTTCGAAGTGGACTTTAGCATGAAGCGTAATATCTGGACTAAGAAGGAGGGAGCTTGTAGGTTCCTTCCTTTTTTTCTTTATTTCGCCTAGAGTTGTTCTTTTTATTTTGGACAAACAGGGCATATAGCAACAAAGATTACAGCTAGAGACAATTGATTATATTAATATGGACGAGACAATTGATTGTCTTAGCTGAACCTACATTCTTCCAAAGTGAATTTGAGTAAGAGAATGAATGCAATGGGAGAGAGTAGTACGTTTTTAATGAGGTGATAGTTGAATGGAATGGTTTAATGTAGGTCGAATTGTCAATACACACGGTATTCGAGGAGAGGTGCGTATATTATCGACAACAGACTTTGAAAAAGAACGTTTTGCGGTAGGGAATAAGCTTGCTGCCTTTAAAAAGGACGATAAAAAACCAACTTGGGTAACGATTCAATCAGTGCGTCGTCATAAAAACTTTATTTTATTAACATTTGAAGGTATGAATAACATCAATTTGGTCGAGCCGTTTAAAGAAGGTTTGTTAAAAGTGACAAAAGATCAAATGACTGACGATCTCCTTCAAGAAAATGAATTCTTTTTCCATGAGATTATAGGTTGTACAGTTGTTTCTGAAGAAGGCGAAACAATTGGCGTTGTGAACGATATTCTACAAACAGGTGCTAATGATGTATGGGTGGTTAAAGGCTCGAAGAAAGAGCATTATATCCCTTATATAGAAGATATCGTGAAAGATATTGATGTGGTAGAGAAGAAAATTGTCATTCACGTAATGGAAGGTTTATTATGATGAATATTCATGTGCTGAGTCTTTTTCCCGATATGTTCTCAGGTGTTTTCGGGGCTTCTATTTTAAAGAAAGCTCAAGAAAAAAATGCGGTTAAGCTAGAGGTAACCGACATCCGTACATTTTCGGGGAATAAGCACAATCAAGTGGACGACTATCCATATGGCGGCGGAGCAGGCATGGTTTTAAAGCCTGAGCCGATGTTTAGCGCTGTAGAAGCAATTTGTGCAGGAAAACAACCACGCATCATTTTAATGTGCCCTCAGGGAGAACGATTTACCCAAAAAAAAGCAGAAGAATTATCACAGGAGAAGGAATTAGTCTTTTTATGTGGTCACTATGAAGGCTATGATGAACGTATACGCCAGCACCTTGTAACAGATGAAATTTCTATTGGAGATTTCGTTTTAACAGGTGGAGAACTAGGAGCAATGACGGTTATCGATAGTGTTGTACGCCTATTACCAGGTGTATTAGGCCAAGAAGATTCACATATACAAGATTCCTTTTCAACGGGTCTCTTAGAGCATCCTCATTATACTCGACCAGCAGAATTTCGAGGAATGAAGGTGCCAGATGTTTTATTATCGGGCAATCACGCAAAAATTGAGCAATGGCGTGAGGAGCAATCGTTGAAAAGAACCTTTGAACGTCGTCCTGATTTACTCGATGATTATCCTTTAACTGACAAGCAAAAATTGTATTTAGAAAAACTTAAAAACAATCAACAAGATGCTTGATTGCCTAGTATATTTATGATAACATTTAATCTGTACTTCTATGTGAAGTACTGAATTACGGTGTTCCGCTGTGGCATAGATTGCGTGCAAGAGCATCTGTCTAAGGAGAGAAAACAATGTCAAACATTATTACAGAAATTACAAAATCTCAACTTCGCACTGATCTACCTGCTTTCCGTCCTGGTGATACTGTTAAGGTACACGTGAAAGTAGTAGAGGGTACTCGTGAACGTATCCAGCTTTTCGAAGGTGTAGTAATTAAACGTCGTGGTGGCGGTATTAGCGAAACTTTCACAGTTCGTAAAATTTCTTACGGTGTAGGTGTTGAGCGTACATTCCCTGTACACACACCAAAAATCGCTAACTTAGAAGTTGTACGTCGTGGTAAAGTACGTCGTGCTAAACTTTACTACCTACGTAACCTACGTGGTAAAGCTGCTCGTATTAAAGAAATTCGATAATTATGACTTAAAAGTGAGGGGCTTGTACGCAAGCTCCTTTTCTTTTTGCTTGTCATCTTAATTCCCTATCAACTAAAATAGTGTTAGACAAGGGGGCATTTCTCAATGGAAAAACAGGTGAAAGAAAAGAATGAATTATGGGAATGGACAAAAGCGCTATTAATTGCATTTGCGATTGCTGCAATCATACGATATTTTTTATTTACACCAATTGCAGTTGATGGTGAGTCCATGATGCCAACCCTTGAAGATGGCGACCGCATGATTGTGAATAAAATTGGTTATAAAATAGGTGAACCGAAACGCTTTGATATTGTTGTGTTTCATGCGCCTGAACAAAAAAATTACATTAAACGTGTAATTGGATTGCCAGGGGATTCACTGGAATATAAAGACGATCAATTATATATCAACGGTGAGCCAATTGATGAGCCCTATTTAGATGCTTATAAAGCTCAAATCGCAGGGGGAACATTAACAGAAGACTTTACCTTAAAAGACATCGATGTTTCATTAGATGAGATTCCAAAGGGGTATGTTTTTGTCATGGGGGATAATCGACGAAATAGTAAAGACAGTCGACATATTGGTCTTGTAGATCAAAAGGAAATCATCGGCAATACAAGTTTGATTTTCTGGCCGTTTAATGACATAAAAATTGTAAAGTAATGCAAGAAAGGGAGCGTTTATGAACTCCCTTTTTCTTTTAATTTAGGAGGCAAAGCAGTGACAATTCAATGGTTTCCCGGGCATATGGCAAAGGCCCGACGTGAAGTAACAGAAAAATTAAAGCTTGTTGATATTATATTTGAGTTAATAGACGCCCGTTTACCTTTATCGTCTCGTAATCCAATGATAGATGAAGTCATTAATCAAAAACCACGTCTTTTAATTTTGAATAAGGCGGATATGGCAGACGAGCAAGAAACACGCAAATGGGTAGATTATTTTGCACAGCGTGGTCATAAAGCAGTAGCCATTAACTCCCTTGAGGGTAAAGGCTTACAACAAGTAACAAAGGCAGCGCAGGAAATATTAAAAGAAAAGTTTGATCGCATGAAAGCAAAAGGGATGAAGCCTCGAGCTATTCGTGCAATGATTGTTGGTATTCCGAATGTTGGGAAATCAACACTGATTAATCGCTTGGCGAAAAAAAATATTGCTAAAACGGGAAATACACCGGGTGTAACAAAGGCACAGCAATGGATTAAGGTCGGGAAAGAACTTGAGCTATTAGATACGCCAGGGATTTTATGGCCAAAATTTGAAGATCAAGAAGTGGGCTTTAAATTAGCTTTAACAGGAGCTATTAAAGACACCATCACAAACATGGAAGACTTAGCAGTATACGGCTTACGTTTCTTATCCGTTCATTATCCAAAGCGTATGGAGGAGCGTTACGGCTTTGAATTCGTCCATGAAGATTTGGTTGAAACCTTTGACCATATTGGGAAACTTCGTCGCGTGTTTGGTGCAGGTGGAGAAATTGATTATGATCAAGTAGCTCAACTAATCGTTCGAGATATTCGAGGCTTGCAATTAGGCAAATTAACATTTGATTTTGTGGATGAACAACTAGAAAAAGAATCAGAACAATAAAAAGTATTGGAAACTGTCACACCCTCTTTGTGACAGTTTTTCTTTTAGGAATGAATTTTCCTACCGATAATAATTATATAGAGGAAAAAAATGAAGCTACATAATGACTGAAATGGATATATAGGTTTAATAAGTAGAGGCAAGAAGGAGTAAGAAATGAGAAGTATTAAAGAAATTACAGTAGCATTAAAAGATGCGGAAGAATGGCAAGAGTGGATGTCAGGTATTGCAGAAGATGAACGAGTAGGTGTACAAAAGGCTTGGGTTTCTTGGCAAAAGAAACAAGAAAAAAGGCGCCAATTACTTCAGGAACATCAAGCAAAAGTGGCATTTGATTTAAGTTATGGGGGAATAGATGCTTTAATTGCAGGTGTCGATGAAGCGGGGCGTGGTCCTCTTGCTGGGCCAGTCGTTACAGCGGCTGTAATTTTGCCAACAAATAGTGAGGCTCTAGTTGGTTTGAATGATTCTAAGCAATTATCGAAGGATAAACGAAATGCCTTTGCCGCTTTAATTAAAGAACATGCAATTAGTTATTTTATTCACTTCCAACCGGCTCAACAAATAGACGAGCTTAATATTTATGAGGCGACCAAACAATCTATGAAGGCAAGTGTGGAATCGTTATCGAGAAAACCAGATTATGTTTTAGTAGATGCCATGACATTACCTATGGCTATCCCTCAGGATTCCATCATTAAAGGAGATGCCAAAAGCTTAGCAATAGCAGCAGCCTCCATTCTAGCTAAAACAGCCCGAGATGATTATATGGAACAATTAGATAAAGATTTTCCTATGTATGGTTTTGCACAACATGCTGGCTACGGTACAAAGCAGCATTTAAAAGCACTAGAAGAATACGGACCAACGATTCACCATCGTAAATCGTTTGAGCCGGTTAAATCCATGTTTGAATAATACGTTAACACCAATTACCGAAGGAGTAATTGATGAAAGGAGTATATATATGACAGCCACATCATTTAATCCGATCCAGATGCAACAAAACCCAATAACTGCAAATAATCAGCCACTGGCCTTAAAACAGGGACAAGTATTTCATGGAACGATTAAGAAATTATACCCAGATCAAATGGCGGAGATACAAGTAGGAAATCAAAAATTTATCGCTAAACTTGAAGTTCCATTAAAAGCTGGAGATGCCCATTTTTTTCAGGTAACAGGAACAGATCCACAAGCAGAATTGAAAGTGGTGTCAGGACCGATGACGCCAACCACTTCACCAAGCCAACAAATTAATCAGCTATTAGAGTCTATGAATTTACCTAAGTCAGCAGAGATGCAGCAATTATTAGGACATTTTATGAAGGCAGAGCTACCAATTTCAAAAGATCAACTTTTACAAGCTGAAATGTGGTTAAAGGCATTACCAGAGGGTATATCTAAAATGGATGCTTTGCAAACGATTCAAAAAATGATAGAGCTTAAAATGCCAATGACTAATGAAGTGTTTCAAGCGCTAATGAGTGGACAAAAGACTTCTGGTATGGCGGCTATTATGGAAAACTTTGCACAGCTTCTAGCAAAAGATACAGCCTTGCCTGAACAGCTTAAACAAAATTTAATGCAGCAAGTACAAGCAATTACAAAGCCATTTGAAGTAGAAACAGGTAGCGTGGTTCTTGCAAAAGTTCTAGAAAGTTTAACAAATAATGCTGCTACAACTAGTGAAAAAATGCAAGCCTTGTCGATCTTAAAGGAGTCGGGGATAATTCCGAATCAGGCAACATTGCAAAATTGGTCAAGTATGAACGAGGGAAAAGCTTCTCAGCAAATGCAGCAAGCGGGTCAAGTCGTTCAGACTATCCTAACAACGAAGCCTGAAAATGCCGCTCAGCTGATCGAGCAACTTAAATCTTGGACAACAAATCAACAATTTTTAACAAATGATCAAAAGCAACAGATTAATCAGCTAATTGATCGTTTTAATCAGTTACCTGTCACAAAGCAAACAGTAGATATTTTTGCTAAACAAATGCAGGATCAATTATTAAAAACCTTTTCTCAAAATACGTCCAATCATTTATTTACACAGGACATAAAAGGACTGTCAGTAAAAGATCATCTACTGTCTTTATTGAAGCAAGAGGTAGCTTCTCCCTTACAAAATGAAGCCTTTATGCGTAATCTTGTAAAAAATAGCATCGCTTCTTCACAGCCCCTCATTCAACAAATAGTGACACAAGCAGACGCTCTTGTACAAAATTCGATGGATAGTAAGGCAATGGAGCATGCGATGAAAACAGTGTTAAAAAATTTAGGGATTAGCTATGAGGCGACACTCGGAAACAAATCAGCGGATTTACAAATGATTGCACATCAATTAAAACCGCAGCTTCATACATTATTGCAGGAAACTAATATGACACCGCAATTGAAGGAAGCGGCAGAAATGTTAATGACACGAATGAATGGGATGCAGCTATCATCAGGCGAAAATGGACACCAACATCAACTGATTATGCAAGTTCCGCTAGAATTTTTCGGTAAGAGAATGGATGCTACATTGCAATGGAATGGTCGCATGAAAGATGATGGTAAAATTGATGCCAACTATGCGAGGGTATTATTTTATTTACAAATGGCATCCATGCAAGAAACGGTCATTGATATGCAGGTTCAAAATCGAGTAGTTACAGTAACGGTCTTTAATGAACATTTGGAGATTCAATCGATTGCAGAACCACTAAAGGCAGCATTAAAAGTAGGGTTGGCAGAAAAAAATTATCAACTATCAGGCGTTTTTATGAAACAATTTGACAAGGGCCAGGCGGTCAAAAATAGTCCTGTAGTAGAACAGCAAGAGGAACAGAGTGGGGTGGATATCCGCGTATGAGCGAAGAAAAATTTACCCGTAAAGAGGCAATTGCGCTAACTTATAAACTCGGTCAATTCGATAGTCCGACTGTTGTAGCAAAGGGAAAAGGGAAAATTGCCGAGAACATTTTGGCAAGAGCAAATGAGCATAATGTGCCGATTTATGAGGATCCTAACCTTGTACATCTGCTTGGTCAATTAGATTTAAATGAGTCCATTCCTGAGGAATTATATCAGGCTGTGGCAGAGGTATTTGCTTTTATATATCGTTTAGATCAAGAGCATGCGCGAAAATATAGAAAAAATGAAGTATTCTGATTATTTTTACAAGCTGTTTTAGTACACAAATTAGAAGAATGCGTCATAATAATAGAGAAAATTCGAACAAAAGACAAAGTGTAGACTTTATCAGAATGTTTCGTTAGAATAGACTATGTTAGTAAAACAATTTTATGCAAATGTTTGATGGGAGGATGTATTATGAATATCCATGAATATCAAGGGAAAGAGATTCTGAGAAAATATGGTGTAGCTGTACCAAACGGAAAAGTTGCTTTTTCCCCTGATGAAGCAGTGAAAGTAGCGAAGGAACTTGGCTCTAATGTAACTGTAGTCAAGGCGCAAATTCATGCAGGTGGACGCGGTAAAGCCGGTGGTGTAAAAATCGCTAAAAACCTTGACGAGGTACGTACGTACGCAAAAGAATTATTAGGGAAAATTTTAGTGACTCATCAAACAGGTCCTGAGGGAAAAGAAGTAAAACGCTTGTACATTGAAGAAGGTTCTGATATCCAAAAAGAATACTATTTAAGTTTAGTTTTAGACCGTGCAACTTCCCGCGTAACAATGATGGGATCTGAAGAAGGCGGTATGGATATTGAAGAAGTAGCGGAAACAAATCCGGAAAAAATCTTCAAAGAAGTAGTTGATCCAGTTGTTGGATTAACAAGTTTCCAAGCACGTCGTATGGCGTTTAATATGAATATTCCAGCAAACCTTGTAGGGAAAGCTGTTAAATTAATGTTAGGTTTATATCAAGCATTTATCGACAAAGATGCATCAATTGTTGAAATTAATCCACTTGTAGTAACTGGACAAGGCGATGTAGTGGCACTAGATGCTAAGTTCAATTTTGATGCGAATGCATTATACCGACATAAAGATATTGTCGAATTACGCGATTTCGATGAAGAAGATCCAAAAGAAATTGAAGCGTCAAAATATGATTTAAGCTATATTTCTTTAGATGGTAACATTGGCTGTATGGTTAATGGTGCTGGTCTTGCTATGGCGACTATGGACACAATTAGCTACTACGGCGGTAGCCCGGCCAACTTCCTTGATGTAGGGGGCGGTGCAACAGCTGAAAAAGTAACAGAAGCTTTCAAAATTATCCTTTCTGATCCACATGTAAAAGGCATTTTTGTAAACATTTTTGGCGGAATTATGAAATGTAACATTATCGCTGAAGGCGTTGTGACAGCTGCTAAAGAAATCGGTTTAGCTGTGCCACTAGTTGTACGTTTAGAAGGTACAAATGTAGAACTTGGAAAAGAAATTTTAAATGCATCTGGTTTAAACATCGTTGCAGCTGATTCAATGGCTGACGGTGCACAAAAAATTGTGGGACTAGTAGGCTAAGGAAGGCAGGGAGAACAATGGCTGTATTTATTAACAAAGATACGAAGGTAATTGTACAAGGGATTACGGGCGAAACAGCTCTTTTCCATACGAAGCAAATGCTTGAGTATGGTACTAAAATCGTAGCAGGTGTAACACCAGGTAAAGGTGGACTTGAAATCGAAGGAGTTCCTGTTTTCAATACAGTGGCAGAAGCTGTAGCTGCAACAGGCGCGACAACTTCAGTTATCTACGTTCCTGCTCCATTTGCAGCAGATGCTATTTTAGAAGCTGTTGATGCTGAATTAGAATTAACAATCTGTATTACTGAACATATTCCTGTTCTTGATATGGTGAAGGTTAAACGTTACATGGAAGGCAAAAAGACTCGCCTAGTAGGTCCAAACTGTCCAGGTGTTATTACAGCTGATGAATGTAAAATCGGTATTATGCCTGGTTATATCCATACAAAAGGCCATGTAGGAGTTGTATCTCGTTCTGGTACATTAACTTATGAAGCAGTACATCAATTAACACAAGCTGGCATTGGTCAAACAACAGCTGTTGGGATCGGTGGAGACCCTGTAAATGGTACTAACTTCATCGATGTTCTTGAAGCGTTTAATAATGACCCAGAAACGTATGCAGTAGTTATGATTGGTGAAATCGGTGGTACAGCTGAGGAAGAAGCAGCTGCATGGATTCAAGCGAATATGACGAAACCTGTCGTTGGCTTTATTGGTGGACAAACTGCACCTCCAGGCAAACGTATGGGGCACGCAGGTGCTATCATTTCTGGTGGTAAAGGAACAGCTGCAGAGAAAATTAAAGCTATGAATGCGGCAGGCATTGAAGTAGCAGAAACACCATCTGTTATTGGTGAAACACTGATTAAAGTAATTAAAGAAAAAGGGCTATACGAAAAGTGTAAAACCCATTAAAATGGAAGATGTAGCACATAGTTGCTACATCTTTTTCCTTATTTATACACTGTTTATCTCCCTTCATTAAACAATTTCCTATTTACTGTATTGAAAATTACATCACGAAGTTGTGTTCAAATCATCATGCGGTCATTTACTTTCTTCTATTATAAAGGAGGTTTATAGAATGATCCTTGCAGTTGATACACAGAGATTACTAGCTTTGCATTATGTATATCCTTTACCTCTTCAAAAACTTCAACGATTATTGTCCCCAGTGAACGTTTTAAACACTTTTGAAGAAGCTCATTATGATGAAATCGCAAATTTTTTACAAATATCGTCACATAAAGCATTGCAAATTTCTCGAAGCTTTCGACAAATTATGACAATCCCATTTGAAGAGGCCTATGCACGGGCCAATATTTTCCCCATACCTTTTTATCATCCTTATTTCCCGGCGCAATTATTTGAAATATCCAGTCCTCCTACTGTATTGTATGTGAAAGGTCAGTATTCCCTGTTAACAAACAAGAAACAGATAGCTATTATAGGCTCTAGGAAGGCTACAGCGTATTCGAAAAGAGCATTAGACCTAATTGTCCCATCACTAGTTCAATGGGGGTATACGGTCGTAAGCGGGCTAGCTAGAGGCGCTGATACAATGGCACATAGGGCAACAATCGATATGGGTGGGCACACAATGGCTGTGCTTGGGCATGGTTTTAATTATCTCTATCCAAAAGTAAACCAAATATTGGCGAAGGAAATGGCTAATCAACAGTTATTAATAACTGAGTATCCTCCATATATGAAACCCGAAAAATGGCATTTCCCAATGCGTAATCGAATCATTAGTGGTTTAGCTCAAGCGTTAGTTGTGACAGAAGCAGCGTTAAAAAGTGGTACGCTTATTACAACAGAACTTGCATTAGAGCAAGGGAAGGATGTATTTGTAGTACCGGGACCTATTGATGCAACACAGTCCAAGGGGACCAATCAATTACTTGTGGATGGAGCAATTCCAGTAATAAATGGTCATCAAATCGTTGAAACACTGGACCTGTTTTCTAACAAAAATTGAAAAAAAGTTGCATTATCTTAAAATCTGTTATACATTTTGCAACAGGTAACTTAAAAATTTAGTAAAAGACCTCGCTAAGGGGGAGACATAGATGGCGGATTATTTAGTGATTGTAGAATCACCAGCAAAAGCAAAAACAATTGAACGTTATTTAGGCAAAAAATATAAGGTGAAAGCATCAGTTGGACATGTACGAGATCTTCCACGTAGCCAAATGGGTGTGAGTGCGGAAAATAACTTTGAACCTAAATACATTACGATTCGTGGTAAAGGACCTGTTTTACAGGAATTAAAATCTGCGGCTAAAAAAGTGAAGAAAGTCTATCTAGCGGCCGATCCAGACCGCGAGGGAGAAGCGATTGCTTGGCACCTTGCGACTGCATTAAATATCGATATTAACTCGGATTGTCGAGTTGTATTTAACGAAATTACGAAAGATGCGATTATTGAGTCTTTTAAAAACCCACGTCCTATTAACATGGATTTAGTAGATGCGCAGCAAACAAGACGTATATTAGATAGACTTGTTGGCTATAACATTAGCCCAATTCTTTGGAAAAAGGTGAAGAAGGGTTTATCAGCAGGCCGTGTACAATCAGTAGCGCTGCGCATGATTATTGATCGAGAAAATGAAATTAAAAACTTCCAACCAGAAGAATATTGGACGATTGAAGGTACTTTTGAAAAAGGAAAAAAATCGTTTGATGCACTTTACTATGGAAATGGCAAAGAAAAAATTAAGCTAACAAATGAGGAACAAGTAAAGACCGTTTTAAAAGGTGTTAAAGGGACAAACTTTAATGTTGTTAATGTTTCTAAAAAAGAGCGTAAACGAAATGCTGCACCAGCCTTTACAACTTCTTCGTTACAACAAGAAGCAGCGCGAAAATTAAATTTCCGAGCAAAGAAGACGATGATGCTTGCACAGCAATTATATGAAGGTATTGATATTGGTAAAAAAGAGGGAACAGTCGGTTTAATCACTTATATGCGTACCGATTCCACACGTATTTCTGAAACGGCAAAAACAGAAGCGGTTTCTTTCATCGAGTCAAAGTATGGAAAAGAGTATATTGCAACAGAAATAAAGCAGACGAAAAAGGCTTCAAATGCGCAGGACGCCCATGAGGCAATTCGTCCAACAAGTACGATGAGATCACCAGAGGAATTAAAGGCAGTCCTTAGTCGTGATCAGTTACGTTTATATCGCTTGATTTGGGAGCGCTTTATTGCAAGTCAAATGGCTCCGGCTATACTTGATACTGTGGCGGTAGATCTTCAAAATGGTGATGTTTTATTCCGTGCGAACGGCTCACAAGTTAAATTTGCAGGTTTTATGAAGCTTTATATCGAAGGTACCGACGATCAAACAGAGGAAACGACAAAGCTTTTACCTGAGATGGAAATTGGTGATCAAGTAAAATCGCTTGAAATTGAACCTAAGCAGCATTTTACACAGCCACCACCACGCTATTCAGAGGCGCGACTTGTTAAAACGATGGAAGAATTAGGTATAGGTCGCCCATCCACATATGCACCGACCCTCGATACAATTCAGCGCCGTGGCTATGTTGTGTTAGATGCAAAACGCTTTATGCCAACAGAGCTAGGCGAAATCGTACACCAACTCGTACTAGAATTTTTCCCTGATATCATCAATATCGAATTCACTGCACAAATGGAACAAGATTTAGATGATATTGAAGAAGGTAGTCGTCAATGGAAGAATATTGTGGAAGAGTTTTATAAAGACTTTGAAGTCCATGTTAAACATGCAGACGAGGCAATGGAGAAAGTAGTAATAAAAGATGAGCCAGCTGGAGAAGATTGTGAGCTTTGTGGATCACCAATGGTCTATAAGCTAGGGCGATATGGTAAATTTATGGCTTGCTCGAATTTCCCGGATTGCAGAAATACAAAAGCTATTATGAAACCTATTGGTGTAAAATGTCCATCGTGTGAAACAGGCGAAATTGTGGAGCGTAAAAGTAAAACGAAGCGTCTATTCTACGGTTGTAATCAATATCCGGAATGTGAATTTGTGTCTTGGGACAAACCAATTAGTAGACCATGTCCGAAATGTAGTGCATTATTAGTAGAGAAAAAGATTAAAAAAGGTGTCCAAATTCAATGTACAAAATGTGACTATGAAGAAGCACCAACACAATGATAGGAAGATGGTAAAATCATGACTGAACAAGTAGTAAATGTAATAGGAGCGGGCCTGGCAGGTAGTGAAGCAGCTTGGCAAATAGCAAAACGCGGTGTGAAAGTAAGACTGTATGAAATGCGTCCCGTAAAGCAAACGCCTGCACACCATACAGATAAATTTGCAGAGCTTGTTTGTTCTAACTCGCTACGTGCAAATGGCTTAACAAATGCTGTAGGTGTTATTAAGGAAGAAATGCGTATTTTTGATTCTGTCATTTTAAAGGCAGCAGACCAATGTTCTGTACCAGCTGGAGGAGCATTAGCAGTAGACCGTCATGAGTTTGCAGGTTATGTGACAGAGGCAGTGAAAAATCATCCATTGGTGGAGGTTATTCACGGAGAAGTGACAGAAATTCCTGAAGGTATAACAGTTATTGCTACAGGTCCTTTAACTTCGAAAGCTTTGGCTGAAAAAATTCAAGGTTTAACAGGTCTGGATTATTTATACTTTTATGATGCTGCTGCACCAATTATTGAAAAAGATAGTATAGATATGGATAAGGTTTATTTAAAATCTCGTTATGATAAGGGAGAAGCAGCTTATTTAAACTGCCCAATGACGAAAGAGGAGTTTGATCGTTTCCGTCAAGCATTAATCGAAGCAGAAGTAGTGCCTTTAAAAGAATTCGAGAAAGAAATCTACTTTGAGGGCTGCATGCCAATCGAAGTTATGGCAGCTCGTGGAGAGAAAACAATGCTATTTGGCCCAATGAAGCCAGTCGGACTAGAAGATCCGAAAACAGGGAAACGTCCATATGCCGTAGTACAACTTCGCCAGGATGACGCTGCTGGTACTCTTTATAATATTGTTGGCTTCCAAACACATCTAAAATGGGGTCCTCAAAAAGAAGTATTGCAGCTAATTCCAGGATTAGAGAACGTGGAAATTGTACGTTATGGTGTTATGCACCGAAATACCTTTATTAATTCACCAAAAGTGTTAGAAAAAACATACCAACTTCGTGAACAAAAGAATATTTTCTTTGCCGGTCAAATGACAGGTGTTGAAGGGTATGTTGAATCAGCTGGAAGTGGATTAATAGCTGGAATAAATGCAGCTCGTTTAGCATTGGGACATGAGCCAATCATTTTCCCATTCGAAACGGCGTTAGGAAGTATGGCGCGTTATATAACAGAAGCGCAATCGAAAAACTTCCAGCCAATGAACGTTAACTTTGGTATTTTCCCTGAATTACCACCTGGTCGCCGTTCAAAACCAGAGCGCGCTGAAATGCATGCAACACGCGCAATAAGCACAATTCACAATTTTGTGAATTCACAAACAATTTAATTGCCAAAAGCCTCTAAAAGTTGTTATACTCTTAGAGGCTTTTTCTTTTTGTAGATAAAATGCTTGCTTAGACATGTTTTATTATTTTGTATGGAGATTTTCTCAAAATATAACTAATTACACTTGCTATCTTACAAAGATAGGTATAGTGTCAATATGTATGTTTATTAATGATGGTTTACGATACAAACTTGTAAGAGATGACAAAGAATTATTTATCCGTTATATTACAAGTGTCAGTCATTTGAGAAAATTATTAATAAATTATTGGTGGTGAATCTTTCTATGTTAGTTTCGTCCCAAGATGCACTCGAACAGTTCATGCTTTATATCCAAGTTGAAAAGAACTTCTCTGTTCATACAGTGCGAGAATATGAATCAGACCTGCTGGATTTTTTGGCCTTCTTACAAGGGGAAGGAATTCATGATTTAGCGAGTGTTGAATATATACATGCACGTCTTTATGTAACAAAGTTGTACGACGAAAAAAGAGCAAGGGCTTCTATTTCTAGAAAAATATCCTCAATACGCTCCTTCTTCCGCTTTCTAAATAGACAGTATGGATTTGATGATGGGGCATTTCGTTCTCTTTATCATCCAAAAAAAGAATCTCGTTTACCAAATTTCTTCTATGAAGAAGAATTGATGCAGTTATTTGATGCGAATACCGGGGATGATTTGAAATCATTGAGAAATATGGCTATATTAGAGCTGTTATATGCGACAGGTATTCGTGTAAGTGAGCTGACTTCCATTCAAGTTAAGGATGTAGATTTTCATTATTCCATCATACGAGTTATGGGAAAAGGTCGGAAAGAACGAATTATCCCATTCGGTCAATTTGCGAGTTTAGCAATGCTGGACTACATAGAGCAGGCTCGTCCTAGATTGATGAAAAAGACTAATCATCAGCAATTGTTTGTCAATATGCGAGGTGGGGAACTTACTCCACGAGGGGTACGTCATGTTTTAAACGAAATGATTGACAAGGCCTCACTCCATACGAAAATTTACCCACACATGCTTCGCCATACTTTTGCAACACATTTATTAAACAATGGCGCGGATTTGCGAACGGTGCAGGAGTTATTAGGCCATTCGCATTTATCTTCTACACAGGTTTACACACATGTAACAAAAGAGCACCTACGTCAAACATATATGAATGCTCATCCAAGGGCATAATAGAGTTAAGGAGGAAAGCAGATGGGACAAATTCATGCGACTACGATATTTGCAGTTCATCATAACGGAGGCTGTGCCATGGCTGGTGATGGTCAAGTAACTTTAGGAAATGCAGTTGTGATGAAAGGTACAGCGAAGAAGGTCAGACGTCTGTTTAATGGGCAGGTTCTGGCAGGCTTTGCAGGCTCTGTTGCAGATGCATTTACACTATTTGAGATGTTCGAAGGCAAATTGAATGAATATAACGGTAATTTACAACGTGCTGCAGTAGAGGTTGCCAAGCAATGGCGCGGAGATAAAATGCTGCGCCAATTAGAAGCGATGCTATTAGTCATGGATAAAACAACTTTGCTACTTGTTTCTGGTACTGGTGAAGTCATTGAACCTGATGATGGAATTTTAGCCATTGGTTCTGGTGGGAATTATGCTTTATCAGCGGGTAGAGCATTAAAAAAATATGCAGGTGAAACGATGACTGCTCGTGAAATTGCTGAAGCAGCATTAGAAACAGCTGCTGAAATCTGTGTATTTACGAATCATAATATTATCGTGGAGGCGCTGAGCTAATGACGCAAAAAAATTTAACGCCAAGACAAATTACTGAGCATTTAGATCGTTATATTGTTGGGCAAAATGAAGCTAAGCGAGCTGTAGCCATTGCGTTGCGAAACCGCTATCGTCGTTCATTGCTAAATGAAGATATGAAGGCAGAAGTTATTCCTAAAAATATCTTAATGATTGGGCCAACTGGTGTCGGAAAAACGGAAATTGCCAGAAGAATTGCGAAGCTTACAAATGCACCTTTTGTAAAAGTGGAAGCGACAAAATTTACTGAAGTAGGTTATGTAGGTCGTGATGTTGAATCAATGGTCCGTGACTTAGTAGAAGCTTCTCACCGTCTTGTAAAAGAAGAAATGATGGAATCTGTTAAGGAACAAGCAGAGCAATTAGCAAATGAAGCGATTGTGAAACTTTTAGTCCCGTCATTGCGTAAGAAACAGAGCATGCAAAATCCATTCGAAATGTTATTTGGTGGGAAAGAACAAACTTCAACGGAAGATACGTCGTCTGAGGAAACAGAAGTACGCTCTAAACGTGCACAAATTGCTATTGATTTACGAAATGGTAAATTGGAAAATGAATGGATTACGGTTGAGGTAACAGAACAAACTCCATCCATTTTTGATGCATTACAAGGCACGGGAATGGATATGTCCGCCAATAATGGTATGCAAGATATGCTATCTAGCTTAATGCCTAAAAAACAGAAAAAACGCCGTGTGCAGGTAAAGGATGCACGTCGTATTTTAACAATAGAAGAAGCAAATAAGTTGATAGATGCAGATGAAGTGGCACAGGAGTCAATTGTTAGAGCGGAGCAAACTGGTATTATTTTTATTGATGAAATCGATAAAATAGCTAGTAAAGAAGGAAATTCTTCTGCCAATGTATCTCGTGAGGGTGTACAACGAGACATATTACCAATAGTAGAAGGTTCAACTGTAACTACGAAGTATGGTGCTGTGAAAACGGATTACATGCTATTTATAGCTGCAGGAGCGTTCCATATGTCGAAGCCTTCAGATTTGATTCCGGAATTGCAAGGTCGTTTCCCAATTCGTGTAGAGCTTGAAAAATTAACAAAACAAGATTTTGTCCGTATTTTACAAGAACCAGATCAATCGCTCATTTTGCAGTATAAGGCATTGCTAGAAACGGAAGGTGTGGAAATCAATTTCACATCTGATGCCATTGAACGTATTGCGGAAATAGCCACAGAGGTTAATCAGGAAACAGATAATATCGGAGCTCGCCGTTTGCACACGATTTTAGAACGTTTACTAGAAGAGCTGTCGTTTGAAGCAGCTGAAATTGCACCAGCGAGTATACCGATCAACGCAGCTTATGTAGATCAAAAACTCGCAGGTATTGTAAAAAACAAAGATTTGTCACAGTTTATATTGTAAGATAAAGCTGATCAGTATCATTCAGTAGTAAAAAACTTTAGAATATTAAGTGAATACTCTTCGGATTATTTATAGGAGGAACATATAATGAATTTATTAGGAAAAACACGTAAAATTAACTCAATGCTACAAGCTTCTGCTGGTAAGCCTGTAAACTTTAAGGAAATGGCTGATACACTAGGAGATATTATTGATAGTAATGTCTATATTTTAAGCCGTAAAGGTAAATTATTAGGTATTTCAATTCACCAACAAATTGAAAATGAGCGTATGAAAAAAATGTTTGAAGAGAGACAATTCCCTGAAGAATACACACATAGCTTATTTACAATCTCAGAAACATCTTCTAATTTAGATATCCATAACGAACATACTGCTTTCCCTGTGGAAAACAAAGATCTTTTCCAAAACGCATTAACAACAATTGTACCAATCGTTGGTGGTGGTGAACGTTTAGGAACATTAATCCTTGCACGTTTATCTTCTCAATTTGAAGATGATGATTTAATTCTTGCAGAGTATGGCGCAACAGTAGTTGGCATGGAGATTTTACGTGAAAAGTCTGAAGAAATCGAAGAGGAAGCTCGTAGCAAAGCGGTTGTGCAAATGGCCATAAACTCACTTTCTTACAGTGAATTAGAAGCTATTGAGCATATCTTTGAAGAGCTTGATGGTAACGAAGGTTTACTGGTTGCCTCTAAAATTGCAGACCGAGTGGGAATTACACGCTCAGTGATCGTCAATGCATTACGTAAACTGGAGTCAGCGGGTGTTATTGAGTCTCGCTCTCTAGGTATGAAAGGAACTTATATTAAAGTGTTAAATGATAAGTTCTTAAATGCATTAGCTGAAATTAAAATGAAATAATTCTTCTTGAAGAAGATAATGAAGGCGTCTAGGTAAAACTAGGCGCCTTTTTGTATGCATTTCACTAGATATTTAGCGATGTAATTGATTGTTATTTTTTGTATAAATACAAATTTGGAGAATATTGATGTTTTTTGTTTCTTTTATCCTAATGTCGTTCATAAAATTGTCACTACAATTAGCATATAAAAATGAAATATGTGATACTTTAGAATAATGGTGAATAAACTGTTAATTGTCTATATTAGAATATTCAGCCATTTGTCGAACTAGTAAAATGGAACCTTAAATTAATTTCATTTTAAAAGGCGATAAAGCTCATAAAAAGGCAAATTTAATACTAAAATCGTAAACACTGTCGAAATAGTGTAAAATAACTAGATGTTAACCAACCTTTCATGAAGCCTAGAGCTACAAGGGATGCAGAAGTATTGTCCCGGTTGAGACGTTAAAAAAATAGGGCGTATATACTATTAAAAAGTGACAAAAGACAATAGACACTAGGTAGCATCTTAATTACAATTGTATTATTGAATATATTAACAAGTACATAGAATTTAATAAATTGAGGTGAACAGTTTTGAATTTATTTGGAGGAACTATTAGTAGCTTGGAAAATGGACTTTCCTATGCGACTTTGAATCATAAAACAATCGCAAACAATATTGCGAATGTCGATACACCTAATTATAAGGCGAAAAATGTTAGTTTTAAGGATATGTTGGCGGAACAAAAGGATATCTCTATTTCTGCCTATCGAACTGACAATAGACATTATGATTTCACAATTCGACAATCTACACCTGGTGTCAATAATATAGAAAATCTACGATACCGAAATAATGGCAACGCAGTAGATATGGATGCTGAACAGGCAAAATTAGCAGAAAATCAAATTTACTACAATGCTTTAATTGATCGTGTAAACGGGAAATTAAACACATTAAACACAGTTATTAAAGGAGGTAAGTAATAGATGTCTATTTTCCATGGGATGAATACCACTGCCTCAGCTTTAACTGCACAACGCTTACGCATGGATGTTATTTCTTCTAATATGGCAAACATGGATACAACTCGAGCTCGTCAAGTTAATGGGGAGTGGGAGCCATATCGACGGAAGTCCGTAACGTTTACAGCACAAGAAGGACAATTTTCAAAGTTTATGAATGTAGCACTTGGGAAAGACGCCAAAAGCGGTGTTGGTAATGGTGTGAAAGTAACTCGTATTGCAGAAGACCGAGAAACACCTTTCAAACTTGTTTATGACCCAACTCATCCAGATGCAAATGCAGATGGTTATGTCAATTTGCCGAATGTCGACCCATTAAAAGAAATGGTAGATTTAATGTCAGCCACTCGTTCTTACGAGGCAAACGTAACAGTATTTAACGCAAATAAATCTATGCTTACAAAGGCATTAGAGATTGGTAAATAAATAAGAAGAAAGGAAGATACATAATGACAATTTCGTCCGTTTCGCTAATGACACCTACTCAGGTTGTAAATGAAACAAATAAACTTAATACGACACCTTATGAAGCCCAACAAAGCTTCGCGAACTCGTTAAAAGAGGCAATAGCCAAAGTTAATGACCAGCAAATCACATCCGATAATTTTACTCAAAAGCTAATTAAAGGTGAAAATGTGGAATTGCATGAGGTAATGATTGCTTCACAAAAGGCGAGCATTACATTAAACGCAACAATTGAAGTTCGCAATAAGGTGATTGAAGCTTACCAAGAAATAATGCGAATGAGCGTTTAATCTTTTATTGAGGGGGGAGAGCCCCTCTCAATGCAGATTAATGACTACCTAAATGGTGGGCTCTTGAAGTTCGCAAATTATTGATGGCTAGGTTATTCACTATAACCGGAGGATTCATAATGAATGAACGATTGACGAAAATAAAAAACGACACCAGTCAATTTTGGAAAAGTCGAAGTAAAAAGCAAAAAATAGTTATGATTGGCTCCTTGGTAGGCGTCATCGCTCTTGCTGCAATTGTAACGTTTTTCGCTTCAAAAACTACATATGTTCCACTTTATAAAGATTTATCTACAAGAGAAATTGGACAAGTAAAGGAAGCACTGGATTCACAAGGTGTAACATATCAAATTGCGCCAGGCGGAACATCTATTTTAGTGCCTGAGGAGCAAGTTGACTCCTTATTAGTGCAATTAGCATCAGAAGGATATCCACAAACGGGTACGATTGATTACTCATTTGCAAACAGTTCAGGGTTTGGGATGACAGATAACGAATTTAATCTATTAAAAAAAGCAGCCACTGAAACTGAAATTGCTAAGCTTTTTAGAAACCTTGAAGGCGTTAAAGATGCAAAGGTAATGATTACTGTCCCTGAAGAAGGGGTCTTCGTAACAGATGTGAAAGAGGATGCAACTGCATCTATCGTATTAAATACAGATCCAGGATATAAATTTACAGAGCAGCAAATTACAACTATGTATAATTTGGTGTCAAAAAGTATTCCGAATTTAAAAACTGAGAACATCGTAATCTCTAACCAATTCTCAGAGTACTTTGACTTGAATGCAGCCACAACAGATGGAACATCTACAGCAACGGCTGAAGGTCAATTACAAATGAAAAAGTTAGTCGAACGTGATCTACAACGTCAAGTGCAAAATATGCTTGGTACGTTGATGGGCCAAGATAAAGTAATGGTTTCTGTCACTACGGATATTGACTTCAAGAAGGAAAATCGCGAAGAAAATCTTGTGACACCTGTTGATGAAGAGAATATGGAAGGAATTGCCATTAGTGCTCAAAGAATTACTGAGCAATATTCTGGAACAGGGGCGGCAGCCGCTACTGGAACACCTGAAGCTGAAACAACTACTGATAACTTTACTACCTATAATGAAGGTACATCGGGTAACGGTGATTATGAACGTACAGAAGAAACTATTAACAATGACGTGAATCGTATACGTAAAGATATTCAAGAAGCACCTTATAAGGTGCAAGATATTGGAATTCAAGTGATTGTTGAACCACCAACAGCAACAGATGCAGCGTCATTACCAGACGGTGTTCGCGAAGATATTGAGAAAATTTTAAGCACGATCGTTCGTACAACGATTTCTAAAGACGTAGCAGCTGAGCTTACTCAAGAGCAAATTGATGAGAAAGTAGCCGTATCTGTACAGCCTCTATATGGTAAGGCCACACAGGTTGCTGATGAAAAACCAATGATTCCTTGGTGGGTTTGGGTTATTGGCGGTATCTTATTAGCTGTTATTGTATTGTTAGCATTCTTCATTATCCGTTCTCGTAAACGTGCGCAGGAAGAAGAAGAGCTAAGTATCCTAGAAGAACAAGAAGATTTAATGATTGACGATATTAATGAAGAAATTGAAACGGAAGCTACAATGCGTCGTAAGCAGCTAGAAAAAATGGCAAAAGATAAGCCAGACGATTTTGCGAAGTTACTGCGTAGTTGGATTGCTGAAGACTAACTAGGAGGTTCGGCTGTGTCCAAGAAAGATAAGGAATTAACCGGAAAACAAAAGGCCGCTCTCTTGTTAATTTCATTAGGACCTGAAGTTTCAGCTTCAGTCTATAAACATTTAACAGAGGAAGAAATCGAACGTTTAACATTAGAAATTTCAAGTGTTAAAAAAGTAGAATCAAACGTCAAGGAAGAGATTATAGAAGAATTCCACAATATTGCGCTAGCTCAAGACTATATCACGCAAGGTGGTATTGGTTATGCGAAAACAGTATTAGAAAAAGCGCTAGGTGTAGAACAAGCTCAGACGATCATTAATCGTCTGACATCTTCGTTACAAGTGCGACCGTTTGATTTTGCACGGAGAGCTGATCCGGCACAAATTTTTAACTTTATTCAAAATGAACATCCACAAACAATTGCCCTCATTCTTTCTTATTTAGAAGCAGGGCAAGCGGGAGTGATTTTATCTTCATTACCACAGGAAGTACAGGCTGACATTGCAAAACGTATAGCTGTTATGGAATCGACTTCACCAGAAGTAATTAGTGAAATTGAATCGGTGTTAGAGCGTAAATTATCATCTACAGTTACCCAAGATTACACTGAAACTGGTGGTATTGATGCAGTCGTTGAAGTACTGAATGGTGTTGATCGACAAACTGAGAAAACGATCCTTGATGCACTTGAAATTCAAGATCCAGAGCTTGCAGAAGAAATCAAAAAACGCATGTTTGTATTCGAAGATATCGTTACACTCGACAATCGTTCCATTCAACGTGTTATTCGTGATTGTGAGAACGAAGACTTACTGCTTTCAATGAAAGTGTCAAGCGAAGAAGTAAAAGATATTATTTTCCGCAATATGTCTCAACGTATGGCTGAAACATTTAAAGAAGAAATGGAAATTATGGGACCTGTACGTTTACGTGACGTAGAGGAGGCCCAATCTCGAATTGTTGCTGTTATTCGTCGCCTAGAGGATGCTGGTGAAATCATTATTGCACGTGGTGGAGGAGATGACGTCATTGTCTAGAATCATCCGTTCAATTTACACTCAATCCGATAGCGATAATGTAAAAGAGATACAAATTCGCGATATGTTTGAAGGATTTGATTTGGAAGATGGTGATGATGCTTCATCCCAACATCAATTAACAATAGAAGAAATAATGGCTGAGCGAGATCGTTTGCTTGCAGAGGCTAGAGCTTCTTTACAAGCAGAACGTGAAGCATTTGAGCAAGAAAAGCACATGCACTATCAAGAGATTGAGCATTTGAAGTTAAGTTGGGAAGAAGAAAGACCGAATCGAGTTCAAGAAGCCTATGATGAAGGCTTTGGCCAAGGCTATGAAGACGGTGTGAACAAATCCACTGAAGCAATGGCCGAGTCACTTCAAACTGCGAATGAGGTCATTAATCAAGCAAAAGAAAACGCAAAAAAATATATTGATGATCAAGAAGCTGTGGTGCTAGAGCTTGGTCTAACGACAGCAGAACGAATAATTGGCACATCTTTAGAACGTGATCCCGATCTATTTGTGTCGATTGTTCGTAGAGGCTTAAAAGAAGCTAGAGAGATGAAAGAAATTAAAATTTATGTGTCGCCAACCTATCACGCTTTAATTACTGCTAATCGTGATGAATTAGCGGAAATGTTCCCGGTTGATGTACCATTCATGATTTTTGTTAATGAAGATTTGAACAATGAAACAGATTGCTATATCGAAACAAATCATGGACGTATAGTTGTGAGCATCGATGAGCAATTGAACGAACTAAGATTAAAGCTTCATGAAATATTAGAAAGTAGGGAATGATCTAGATGAAGACGGCTCAATTAATCGAACATATTCCTCATATGCCAACTTTTAAAAAGTTTGGTAGAGTCACTAGAGTTGTCGGCTTGATGATTGAGTCGCAAGGTCCAGATAGTTCCATAGGTGATGTTTGTAAAATTCATGTGGAAACTGTAAACAATGGTCACCAAATCATTTTAGCTGAAGTGGTGGGCTTTAAAGATGAAATTGTTGTTTTAATGCCTTTCACTTCTTTAAGAGAAATATCTATTGGCTGTCTTGTTGAAGGGACGGGGGCTCCACTAGAAGTAAAAGTGGGCCCAGAGCTAATAGGAAAAGTGTTGGATTCAATGGGAAATCCTATTGATGGCACCTTATTACCAAAAGGACTAATGACGGTTCCGACAGAGCAAGATCCGCCAAATCCACTAACACGTCCGCCAATTAATGAAAGACTTGAGGTCGGCGTTAAAGCTATCGATGGAATGTTAACGGTTGGTAATGGCCAACGGGTCGGGATATTCGCTGGTTCAGGGGTCGGAAAAAGTACGCTTCTTGGAATGATTGCGAGAAATACGCAGGCAGATTTGAATGTAATTGCGCTGATTGGAGAACGTGGGCGTGAGGTTCGTGAATTTATTGAACGTGATTTAGGTCCTGAAGGTCTAAGTCGCTCTATTGTTGTTGCTGCTACTTCTGACCAACCAGCATTAATGAGGATAAAAGGGGCGTTTACTGCAACAGCAATTGCCGAGTATTTTAGAAATCGTGGATTAAATGTCATGTTGATGATGGACTCTGTAACACGTGTTGCCATGGCTCAACGTGAAATTGGACTGGCTACAGGTGAACCACCAGCACAGAAGGGGTATACACCATCTGTATTTGCGATTTTACCTAAATTATTAGAACGTACAGGTACTAATGAAAAGGGCTCTATCACGGCGTTTTATACGGTCCTAGTAGATGGTGATGATATGAATGAACCAATCGCTGATACGGTGCGAGGGATATTAGATGGTCATATTGTGCTTGATCGAAATTTAGCTAATAAAGGTCAATACCCTGCTATAAACGTTTTAAAAAGTGTTAGTCGTTTAATGAATCATGTAGCAGAGCCAGAGCATAAAAAAGCTGCAGAACGATTAAGAGAACTTTATTATACATACGACAAATCTGAGGATTTAATCAATATTGGCGCTTATAAACGAGGGACGTCTAGAGAAATTGATGAAGCTATTCATTATGAACCGCTTATTACTACTTATCTTAAACAGGGCTATTTGGACAAAGTGACCTTGGAAGAAAGTGTAAATGAGCTAATATCCTTATCGAACGGTGGTGTGAACTAGATGGTCAGCTATGTGTATCGTTTTGAAAAAGTATTAACAATTCGTGAGCAAGAAAAAAACGAAACTGAAATGGCCTATAAAGAATCTGTCCGATCTTTTGAGGAAGTGGCTACGAAGTTATATGACTTGCTTAAAAAGAAAGAAGATTTAATTGCCTTCCAGCAGGATCGTTTAACGGTTGGTTCATCTATTGATGAAATTCATCACTACGCACGTTTTATTGATAGTCTTGAAAAAACAATTGCAGATGTTCAGCAGAAAGTGATACAAGCTCGTGCAAAAATGAATTGGCACGAAGATAAATTATTAGAAAAAAACTTGGAAGTACGTAAATTTGAAAAAATGAGAGAAAAGGATTTTAAGCTTTTCAAACAAGAGCAGGATCGTATAGAAAGCCTTTTTTTAGATGAAATTTCATTATTAACGTATAACAAGAGAGAAATCAGGTGATTTCATGGTGAGAAAAGACAATCGATTGAAAGCGGAATTAGTAGAACAGCCGCCTAAGAAAAAAACGGGAGGCTTTCTAAAGTTTTTTACTTGGATCGTACTGCCACTTATGTTTGTCGTAGCAGTTTTACTTGTTGTGGCTACATTAATGAATACAAATGTTTTTGATTTAGGTAAAAAGGCAATTGGCAGTTTACCTTTTGTTCCGTCAGAAGAACAGCAAGCGAAAGATGCTGTCGTAAACAATGACTCGAAAATAGTTAATTTACAGGCAGAGATTCAAGAAAAAGAAGCAGAAATTACACAGCTGCAAAAAAAGTTAGATACGACAACAACTGAAAAAGAGAAGCTCACGATAGAAAAAGAGCAGCTTCAATTTGAAATTGAAAAATTAAATCGACAGCAAGATGATGTGAAGCGCGATTTCAACGATATTCTATCGACTTTCGATAAAATGTCTCCGAAATCTGCAGCACCTGTATTAATCAATATGAGTGATACAGAAGCACTGCGCATTTTAACCAATTTAAAACCTGATAAACTAGCAGCAATTTTAGAGAAAATGGACGCTAAAGATGCAGCAAAATATACGGAGCTCATGGCTAAACAATAGAGTTCATGAAAGGAGGTGAAAATAGTGGATATAGCGATGATGAAAATGATCACTCAATCAGTACCGACTAAAAATGCGGCAACAAAGCCAACAACAGCAGCTAGTAGTGCTGATGGGAAGATCAACGGAACTTCGAAACAGGATAATTTATCGAAATTCGGCTCTGTTTTTGGACAAGTCCTATCTTCCTCAGCTCAATCAAATCAAACTGCTCAAACTACGCCAAATAATGAGCTAGCTGATTTACAGCAGGTTTTAAACGCTGATTCATTGGAAGAGGTACTCGATTTATTAGGAATCCCCCACGATGATGGTTTGTTAATCCTTCAACTGGGAGAAGACGGTAAAGCAGTGTCTATGGACGAAATGCTGGATCTGGACAATATATTAAATGCATTAGGTATTGATGATGAACAGCTTCAAAAAATAGTCCAGCAGCTATTAGGAGAAGAAAAAGAAGCTAGTGATATTTGGGAGCTATTATCCTTAGTAGATGCCCAAGCGCCAATTCTTCAAGCGCAAATAGGTGCTGCATTACAAGGAGAAGGTCAAGTAACACCAAAAGAAGCAACGCAATTACTTCAAGTGTTAAAGCTAGCACAATTAGTAGGACAGAAATCGGACTTAACAGCTCCACAAGAAAATTTGTTAACAACCGTTAAAAGTCTTTTAACGACATTACAAACCCAAGTAGAAACAATACAAGTAACAACAACCAAATCAACAGGAACATTGTCATTACAAGGCTTCCAGCAAGTCCAAATGACGAAGCAAAGTGAGACAAGTTCTAATGAAATGGTAACACCACAAACGGTGCAAACCAAACCGGATACGTTCCAAGTAACATTACCGACTGCTAAACCTGCACAGTCAGAGGCTTTATTAAAAGAAATGCAAGCCATTATCAATAGAGCTCAAATTTCTAATGCACAGGGGATTACACGATTAACGATTAAGTTGTATCCAGAAAATTTAGGAACCATTCGTATAGAGCTTGTGCAAAATGATGGTGTACTGACAGCTCGTCTACTAGCTTCTACAGCTCATGGACGTGAAATGCTTGATAGTCAAGCACATCAGCTAAAGCAGGCGTTTGTGCAGCAGAACATTCAAGTAGACCGTCTTGATATTGCCCAATCATTACAGGATGCAGATCGTCAGCAACGTGATCAAAACTTCTTTAATAATTTCTTTAGACAACAACAGGATGAAGAACAGCAACAAAAAACTGAGGATGACGATGAAGAGATGTCATTTAGTGACTATTTATTAAACGAGGAGGTGTAATTGATGGCGGATGCAACATCTAAAGCAACCAATACATCCATAACGGACGATCTTTACTATTCTAATTATAGAAAACCAACCAAACAAACTGGGAATAGTGAACTTGGTAAGGATGCCTTTCTTCAACTGTTAATTACCCAATTACAGCATCAGGACCCAACAAATCCTATGAATGACCGAGAATTCATTTCTCAAATGGCGCAGTTTTCTTCTTTAGAACAAATGCAGAACATGACAAAGGCAGTAGAATCATTATTAGCATCACAGCAACAAACACAAATGATGAACTATGCAACCTTTGTTGGTAAAGAAGTCAAATGGCATGAAATTACAGATAAAACAGATGAAAAAGGAGATCCAGTTGTAAATGAAGGATCAGGTGTGATTGAATCCTTGAAATTTGTAGATGGTAGTGTTGTCTTCAAATTAGCAGATGGGAAGGAAATAACGCCTGGTAATATTTCTGGAATTCTTGGCTCTGGAACAAGTTCAAATGGAAATAATCCTGTGCAAGAAACGCCACTTGTTCAGGCGAGTAAATTGATAGGTAAAAAAGTTACATATCAAGATGGCGAGCAGGAACTACAAGGGAGAATCGTCTCTGTTTCCAATAAAGATGGCGTTATTTACTACGTATTAGATAATGATAAAAAACTTACGGATAAAGATTTTACAGTTATTAGCGAATAAAGGTAGGGAAAAGTGATGGATAAATTTTCAATTCATCGTGTACCCTTGCATCCATCTATTCGTGCAACTCAACCTACGTCCATTCATTCACAGCAATCCTTTAAAGCCCATTTACAGGAAGCATCAAAGCAAGAGCTGAAGGTGAGCAAACATGCGCATGAACGTATTATGGAGCGTAAAATTGACATCTCTGAACAAGAATGGCAGGTTGTCTCGGATAAGGTATTTGAAGCTCACTCAAAAGGTGTTAAACAGCCATTAGTCTTGATGGATCAAGCAGCTTTAATTGTCAGTGCTAAAAACGCTACTGTCATTACAGCAATGGATCGCACGGAAGCAAAACAACAATTATTTACAAATATTGATGGCACAATCGTTCTTTAAAGGCTGGACCTTCTTATGAAAGGAAGCCTTCGTGATGCTGATTGATAGAAGCACACAAATAAAAAATGAAGGGAGAACGAAAACTTATGTTACGTTCTATGTATTCAGGTATTTCAGGTCTTAAAAATTTCCAAACAAAGCTAGATGTTATTGGTAACAATATTGCAAATGTTAATACTGTTGGCTTTAAAAAAGGACGTGTTCTTTTTAAAGATTTAATGTCTCAAACACAAGCTGGTGCATCTGCAGCAACAGCTACACGAGGTGGTGTGAATCCACAACAAGTTGGTTTGGGTACACAATTAGCTGCCATTGATACGATTCATGGGGGCGGTTCCTTACAAAGTACAGGACGTGGTCTTGACTTAGCAATTGAGGGTGATGGCTTTTTCATGGTAGCTGATGCAAATGGTGCTCCTGATCCAGATAGTGGTTTCATAGACGAAGAAGGCTTCAACAATACTCTATTTACTCGTAATGGTGTTTTCTATATGGATAGCAATGGCTATTTAGTGAATGCTGACGGTAAATATTTAGTAGGTGTATCTGCTGGAGAGGATATCGTAATGGAAGCTGATGATGATGGTATCAATCCAGATGATGCACCAGTTGCTTCAGGGGATGAAGGCGCAAACTTATTTGATGATGATGGTGTACTAACACCTGATGATGGAACTGTAGGTCCAATTCGTATCCCTACGACTGCTAAAGAGATTAGCATCGGAGCTAATGGCACGATTGAATATGTAGACCTAAATGGTGAGCGCAAATGGGCTGGACAGCTGATTATGGCTAAATTCCCGAACGCTGGTGGTCTTGCTAAGAGTGGTGGGAACTACTATCAACAAACAGCGAACTCTGGTGCTGCATATGGACAAGTAGCAACTGTAGCAGGGATGGGGAAAGTAGTGCCTGGAGCTGTAGAAATGTCGAATGTTGACTTATCTGAAGAGTTTACAGAGATGATTGTTGCTCAACGTGGTTTCCAAGCGAATACTCGTATTATTACAACATCAGATGAAGTGTTACAAGAGCTAGTAAACTTAAAACGTTAATGATTGAATAGTCCTTTCATTCATAACGGACGTTTTAACAAACATATTTTCATATGAGGGAGGGTCGGGCCGGCTCTCATGCTAGACCCGGCCCTAATTCAATGATTGAACTAACACGTCTTAATGGCAAAGCATTTACATTAAATGCTTTATACATAGAAACAGTCGAATCATTTCCAGATACGACTATTACTTTAACAACTGGAACAAAATTAATTGTTTTAGAGAGTGAAGATGAGGTGCGACAAAAGGTAACTGCCTTTTATAACAATATACAAATACTATCCAACCCGCATCTAAGAGGTGAAAAAGATGAAGAATAATAAAATGTTAACAATGATTATTATTTTGCTAGTAGCAGTCATACTGATCGGGGTTATTTTGTTTGTATTGCTTACACAATTTAATAAACCGACAGGAGCTATTGAACCAACCATTGATGAAATTGTAGAGGCAACAGTGGAGATTCCGGAAATCACAACGAATCTTGCAGATAAAAGAGTAGTACGCTTGTCATTAAAAGTTCAAACGACAAGCAAAGATGCTGCTGCAGAATTAACAAAGCGTGTTTTCCAAGTGCAAAACATTGCTATACAAGAACTTTCTGAAATGGAGCAAAAAGATTTAGAAGGTAAGCAAGGAAAGCAAATTTTCCAAAAATCATTAAAAACTAGAGTAAATGAATTGATGCAAGAGGGAGAAGTCCAGGAAGTATATTTTACCTCCTTCATCACTCAATAAAATAGAAACTGCTTGAAATGGAGGTGGGCAAATGGCAGGAGATGTGTTATCTCAATCCGAGATAGATGCGCTGCTTTCCGCTATATCGACTGGGGAAATGTCAGCAGATGACATAAAAAAGGAGGATGAGGGACGCAAGGTTAAAGTTTATGACTTTAAACGAGCGCTTCGATTCTCAAAAGATCAAATCCGAAGTTTGACCCGAATACACGAAAATTTTGCACGACTATTGACAACCTTTTTCTCTGCACAGCTTAGAAGCTATGTGCAAATTACAGTTGCATCAGTAGACCAAATACCATTTGAAGAGTTCGTTCGTTCGATTCCGAATATGACGCTCATTAATGTGTTTGAAGTGCCACCATTAGATGGTAATATATTGATGGAAATAAATCCGAACATTGCCTATTCCATGCTAGATCGTTTAATGGGCGGTAGTGGGGCGAGTCATAGTAATGTAGATAATCTAACAGAAATTGAAACAAAAATTATGACAAACCTTTTTGAACGCTCATTCGACAATTTACGTGAGGCGTGGGAAAATGTAGCGGAAATTGATCCGATTTTAGTGGAGCTTGAAGTTAATCCACAATTTTTACAAATGATTTCACCTAATGAAACAGTAGTTGTCATTTCATTAAATACGATCATTGGTGAAACAAGCGGTATGATCAATATTTGTATTCCGCATGTTGTATTGGAGCCGATTGTTCCCAATCTTTCTGTTCGCTATTGGATGCAAACAAATACAAAAGAAATGTCTCCAGAGCAAACAAAAATGCTTGAAACACGCGTAAAACAAGCAAAATTACCGCTTTCGGTTGAATTAGGGCTAACGGATATCACGATCGAGGATTTCCTTACAATGCAAGTTGGTGATGTTATACAGCTAGAGCAAAAAATTAATGATCCACTTCTATTAAAGGTAGGGACATTACCAAAATTCACTGTTCAACCAGGTAAGCAAGGCAAAAAATTAGCAATCCAGATTATCGACCCTTTGAAAGGAGGAGACGAAGATGAGTGATGAAATGCTCTCCCAAGAAGAAATTGAAGCGCTATTAAGGGGCGAGACGTTGGAAGATAAAAACAGCGGCACTGAAGCTTCTTCAATTGATGAAACAAATGATATACGAGTAGAGGATTACCTTGATTCGTTTGCACAAGATGCACTAGGTGAGGTAGGCAATATTTCCTTTGGGAGCTCTGCCACTGCACTTTCGGCATTATTAGGACAAAAAGTAGATATTACTACCCCAAGTATATCAATGATTAATCGAAATAAATTAGAAGAGGAGTTTCCACATCCTTATGTAGCTGTACAAGTGGAATATACGATTGGCTTAACAGGTATGAATTTACTTGTTATTAAACAATCTGATGCTGCAATTATTGCAGACCTTATGTTAGGTGGCGATGGATTAAATCCGAAACCTGACTTAGGAGAAATTCAGTTAAGTGCTGTTCAAGAGGCCATGAATCAAATGATGGGCTCAGCGGCTACATCTATGTCGACAGTGTTCAACAAAAAAGTGGATATTTCGCCTCCGACAATTGATTTAATGAATATTTCTCAAAATGAAGGTCGAGAAAACATCCCTGAAGATGATTTGCTAGTCAAAGTATCTTTTAGATTAAGAATTGGTAATTTAATTGATTCGAATTTAATGCAATTATTACCGCTTAAATTTAGTCAAAACATCGTAAAATCTCTATTAGGTGAAACTGAATCAATAGAAGAACCTGTGGCTGCAACGATTGCACCTGAGGCACCGCCAATTGCAGCACCACCTGTTCAACAACAAGCGCCTGTTATGCCACCGCCTGCACAGCCTGTTTATCAGCAGCCGGAAGCAACTATGCAGCAACCGGTTTATCAGGAACCACAGCAGTTTGCGCAACCAGCGAGACCTGCACAGCCAGTGAATGTTCAACAAGCACAATTTGCTAGCTTTGATTCAAATGTAATCTCTCAATCTGAAGCTAGAAATTTAAATATGCTACTTGATATTCCATTGCAAGTTACTGTAGAGTTAGGACGTACGAAACGTTCTGTTAAAGAGATTTTAGAACTATCAAGTGGTTCGATTATTGAGTTAGATAAATTAGCAGGGGAGCCTGTTGATATATTAGTTAATAGTCGTTTAATCGCTAAAGGTGAAGTCGTTGTTATTGATGAAAACTTTGGTGTACGTATTACAGATGTTTTAAGTCAAGCAGAGCGTTTAAATAATTTAAGATAGTTTCAATTGGAGGAGTTAACCATGTCTAAAAGAATTTTGATTGTAGACGACGCTGCATTTATGCGTATGATGATCAAGGATATTTTGTCGAAAAATGGATTTGAGGTTGTTGGAGAAGCGGCAGATGGATTACAGGCTGTTGAAAAGTACAATGAATTAAAACCAGATTTAGTAACAATGGATATCACAATGCCAGAAATGGATGGTATTGCGGCTCTTAAAGCAATTAAGGGATCAGATCCAAGTGCAACTGTAATTATGTGTTCAGCAATGGGACAACAAGCAATGGTAATCGATGCAATTCAAGCTGGTGCGAAAGACTTTATTGTTAAGCCTTTCCAAGCAGATCGAGTAATTGAAGCGATCCAAAAAGCGCTAGGATGATTGCATGAAAATGTTAAAATCATTTCGTTTCACGATGATTTTTGCATTTCTTGTATCCTTCCTGTTTTTGTACCCGACACCAACTTCGGTCTATGCAGACTCTGATACGAATAGTGTGACAGATTGCATTAAAGACCCAGAAGCTTGTTATGGAGATACTACCGATCCAGCTGCTAAACAAGAACCAAGTGTATCAGCAGCTGGAGATATATCTGCATGGGAATACATAAAAATGGTTTTAGCGCTTATTTTTGTTGTAGCTTTGTTTTATGGTTTAATGAAGTTTTTAAATAAACGAAATTTAAACTTTCAACGTAATCAACTGATACAAAATTTAGGCGGTTTATCGTTAGGTGCACAAAAATCAGTACAGCTTTTACAAGTAGGGAAAACCATGTATTTAGTGGGGGTCGGTGAAGACGTTCAGCTATTACGTGAAATTACTGATCCTGAAGAAATAGAAGCACTGTTAGCACTTTATAACGAAAGGCAAGAACTTGCAGCAACATCACCGTATATCGCAGAAGTATTTTCTAAGTTTAAGAAAAAAGATAGAGTGAATTTGCAAAATGAACAAAAGCAAGAGACATTTGGCAAACTCTTTGAAAAAAAGATTTCCGAAATTAAACAGGAGCGCAGTGAAGAGATTGAGCGATGGAAGCAAAAGGAGAAGGATGATAAATGAATGATTTAGTCAATATTTTTTCCAATAGCGATCCAACCAACGTCTCAACATCCGTTAAGCTCTTACTACTATTAACCGTTTTATCACTGGCACCAAGTATTTTAATTTTAATGACATCCTTTGCTCGAATTGTCATTGTTTTATCCTTTGTGCGTACAGCACTGGCTACACAACAAATGCCACCTAATCAGGTGATTGTTGGTTTAGCCTTATTTTTAACGTTCTTTATCATGGCACCAACCTTTCAAGAGGTCAATAAAGAGGCTTTGCAACCACTATTTTCTGAAGAAATTGGTTTAGATGAAGCTTATGATCGGGCAAGCTTGCCATTTAAAGAATTTATGAGTAAGCATACAAGACAAAAAGATCTTGACTTGTTTTTATCGTACAATCAAGCAGAAAAACCAGCATCAGTGGAAGAAATCCCACTGACAATGCTTGTGCCAGCATTTGCTTTAAGTGAAATTAAAACAGCATTTCAAATAGGTTTTATGATTTTTATTCCATTCCTAGTGATCGATATGATTGTTGCGAGTACATTAATGTCGATGGGGATGATGATGTTACCGCCAGTAATGATTTCATTGCCATTCAAAATCTTATTGTTTGTTCTGGTCGATGGCTGGTATCTCGTCATGAAATCGCTACTACAAAGTTTTTAGGGGATGATACAGTATGACAGGTGAATTGGTTATTTCCGTTGCAGAACGTGCCATTATGATTATCCTTCTAACAAGCGGTCCGTTATTATTAGTAGCTTTAATCACTGGTTTGGCTGTAAGTATTTTTCAAGCTACCACTTCGATTCAAGAGCAAACTTTGGCATTTGTACCGAAAATTATCGCCGTCTTTGTGGCCATAGTGTTCTTTGGCCCATGGATGTTATCTCAAGTTACTAGCTATGCGAGAGACATTTTTGAGAATTTAACACGTTATATAGGGTGAGTCCATGAATGAATTAATTCCGCATTTAACGGTTTTCTTATTGGTGCTTGTGCGTGTTTCAGCATTTTTTGTTACGGTTCCTTTTTTTTCCTATAGAACCATACCACCACAAGTCAAAATTACTCTCGCACTGGTTTTAGCTTGGATGATGTATTATACAATTGATGTTGAGCCGTTTGCATTCAATGATGAATACATATTATTAGTGATGAAAGAAGCACTTGTTGGGCTGTTACTCGGTCTAGTAGGTTATATAATCATGTCTGCCATTCAAATTGCAGGGAGCTTTATTGATTTTCAAATGGGTTTTGCCATTGCCAATATTATTGATCCGCAAACAGGAGCTCAAAGTCCATTAATCGGTCAGTTTTTTAATATGTTAGCATTCCTTTTATTGTTAGCAATTAATGGCCATCATATGATTCTTGATGGAATTTACTATAGTTATCAGTTTTTGCCTATGGATCAATTCCCTAGTTTTACAAATGAGGGCTTTCCCCAATTTATCATCACAACATTTACAGCTGTTTTTGCTATTGCATTTCAGATGGCTGCACCTGTTGTGGCTACCTTATTTTTAGTCGATTTAGCTTTAGGAATAACTGCGAAAACAGTACCACAATTAAATATATTTGTTGTTGGTTTTCCTATTAAAATAGCCGTTAGTTTTTTAGTGTTATTTACAATGATGGCTGTAATGATTCAAGTCATTCAAAAGTTAATCACTATTATGATTTACGGCATGCGTGATTTAATGGCCATTTTAGGTGGTGGATAATATGAAACTACTACTGAATTTAGATATCCAGTTTTTTTCAGGTGAAAAGACTGAGAAGGCGACGCCAAAGAAACGTCAAGATGCTCGAAAAAAGGGACAAGTTATTAAGAGTCAAGATGTAACTAGTGCCATCGTTATGCTGATGGTCTTTATCTTCTTAATTTTCTTTGCAGGTTCTTTACGGGATGAGCTATTAGCGTTTTTTAGACAAACCTTTATCCATAACATACGCATCGAAACACTAACGATTGATAGTGTGATGCACTTATTTATAGAAACATTAATACAAATGGCTTTCATTATTGTACCGATTATGGCGATAGCAGTTGTTGGAGCACTTGCAGGTAACTTTTTGCAGTTTGGCTTTTTATTTACTTTGGAGCCAATGAAGTTTGATTTGAAAAAGATGGACCCTATCAAAGGGTTGAAAAGGATTTTTTCGGTTAAGGCAATTGTTGAGTTGCTGAAATCGGTGTTAAAGATTGGCTTTATCGGTAGTGTAACGACAATTATTATCTGGACAAACTTGCCAGAAGTTTTAGCTTTATCCTTTAAAAGTCCATGGATGACGCTCATTACTGTCGGAAAGCTAGTCGGCATTATGGGCATAGCAGCATCTTTAGTTTTACTTTGTGTATCCATTTTGGATTGGATGTATCAAAAATTTGATTATGAAAAAAATCTTAAAATGTCTAAGCAAGATATTAAAGATGAATATAAAAATAGTGAGGGTGACCCGCTCATAAAATCGAAAATCAAACAACGTCAGCGCGAAATGGCGATGCGTCGTATGATGTCAGAGATTCCAAGTGCAGATGTGGTAATTACCAACCCTACTCACTATGCGATTGCGCTCAAATATGACGAGGAAAATATGGATGCACCTCGCGTAATTGCAAAGGGTACAGACTTTATCGCTCAAAAAATAAAGCTGATTGCCAAAGAGCATGACGTCATTATGGTGGAAAATAGACCTTTAGCTCGCGCCATGTATGATCAAGTTGAAATTGGTGATCCCGTACCAGAAGAATTTTTCAAAGCAGTAGCAGAAATACTCGCTTATGTTTACCGTATTAAACGTAAAATTTAAAGCTTTTTAGTAGGAGGGACACAAATGAAAGTTCGCGATATTGGGGTTTTAGGTGCGGTTATTTTAATCGTTGCGATGCTCATCATCCCTCTTCCTCCGTGGATGTTAAGTTTCTTAATTGTCATTAATATTACATTAGGATTAATTGTACTGCTAACAGCAATGAGTATGAAGGAAGCATTAGACTTTTCTATTTTTCCTTCGGTTATTTTACTGTTAACCTTATTCCGATTAGGACTGAGTGTTTCCACAACCCGTGCGATCTTAGCAACTGGGGATGCGGGCTCTGTCGTAGAAACATTTGGTGATTTCGTAGTCGGGGGAAATATTCTCGTAGGTTTAGTTGTCTTTTTAATTCTAGTATTAATTCAGTTTATTGTTATTACAAAGGGTGCAGAGCGGGTAGCTGAAGTAGCAGCTCGTTTCACACTTGATGCGATGCCAGGTAAACAAATGAGTATTGATGCTGATTTAAATGCAGGAGTAATTTCCGAAAAGGAAGCACGCGAACGACGTGAAAAAGTAGCCGGTGAAGCGGACTTCTACGGAGCGATGGATGGTGCCACGAAATTCGTAAAAGGGGATGCCATTGCCTCAATGGTCATGGTTATTATCAACTTATTATTCGGAATCATCATCGGGGTAGTACAAATGGGACTCCCATTTGCTGAAGCAGCAACTCATTTTTCTAAGCTAACCGTTGGGGATGGTATAGTTTCGCAAATTCCTGCCTTGCTTATTTCAACAGCAACAGGGATTGTGGTAACTCGCGCCTCTTCTAAAGGAAGTCTTGGTCAAGATATAACAGGACAATTATTTGCTCAAGCAAAGTTACTCTATGTAGCTGGAGGTACCATAGTATTACTAGGGCTATTTACACCAATCCCTAACTGGGTAACACTTCCAATAGGTCTTTCCCTAATTGTTGGGGCTTATATGATGGAACGTAAGAAACCAGAGGATGAAGAGGAATTACTTGAAATTGAAGAAGAAGTGGCAACAGATGGCATGAAGAGCCCTGAAAATGTTGTGAATTTATTAAATGTGGACCCAATCGAATTTGAATTTGGTTATGGATTAATTCCGTTAGTCGATGCTGCTCAAGGTGGGGACTTATTAGATCGTGTCATTATGATTCGTCGACAGTTAGCACTAGAATTAGGAATTGTCATCCCAGTTGTTCGTATTCGAGATAATATTCAGCTTCAACCAAATGAGTATCGAATAAAAATAAAAGGGAACGAAATGGCAAGAGGCGAGCTTTTACTAGATCATTATTTAGCGATGAGCCCAGGTGATGATGATTCTATTGAAGGAATTGATACAGTGGAGCCATCATTTGGATTACCAGCTAAATGGATTACTGAGCAAGTGAAAGAGGATGCTGAAATTTATGGCTACACGGTTGTAGACCCACCAAGCGTGGTATCCACGCATTTAACTGAAATAATCCGTGCGAATGCTCACGAATTATTAGGTCGTCAAGAGACGAAGCAGTTAATAGATCACTTACGTGAAACCCATCCTATTTTAGTAGAAGAGCTGACACCGGCACCTTTATCAACTGGAGAAATCCAAAAGGTTCTTGGTAAACTACTACGAGAAAATGTTTCTGTTCGTAATTTACCCATTATTTTTGAAACGTTAGCAGACTATGCGAAGGTAACTAGCGATACAGATATTTTAACGGAGTATGTTCGTCAATCATTGGCTCGTCAAATTACTGCCCAATATGTGGGGGATAGTTCGGCATTAAAAGTTATTACAGTTTCAGGTAAAGTAGAAAAAATGGTTGCTGATAGTATTCAGCAAACAGATCACGGAAATTATTTAGCAATGGATCCTCAAGATTCTCAAACGGTACTAGAGACGATTGCAGCAGAAATAGAGCGTGTGTCCTTTATGGAACAATCCGCTATTATTTTATGTTCTCCGGCTGTGCGTATGTATTTACGACAACTGACGGAGCGTTATTTCCCGCAGATTCCAGTTCTTTCATATAATGAATTGGATGCTTCTATTGAAATTCAAAGTGTTGGGGTGGTGAATGTTTAATGAAAATGAAAAAATATTATGCATCCTCCATACCAGAGGCTATGAAGCAAGTGCGTGCAGAACTAGGTGAGGACGCTGTTATTTTGAATTCTAAAGTAGTCATCACGAAGAAATTTTTCGGTATGATTAAACAGAAAAGTTTTGAGGTAGTTGCAGGAGTAGATGGAGTGGAGCCAAATCAAGTGGCTCCAGTACCAACGCCCGTAGCATTACCTAACGCGACTAAGGAAAATGCGAGACTACAAGATATTACAAATGCGATTCAAGTGAAAATTCACCAAGATCAATCATCACATGATGTAGTTAAACATGAGGACACTGGCATTTCTGAAGAATTGAGGAAGGAAATTGCAGATTTAAAATCTTTAATGCAATCGATGCATAAAAAGACTACCCAAGCTCAATATCCCGATGAACTCTTCCCCTTCATTGAATACTTAAGACAGCAAGAGCTAAATGAAGAGCTCATCACAACGATAGGTGATGAGCTTTTTATGCATTTCAAAGAAGCGTCAGAAATCAATTTCTCACAATGTAAAATGGTCACGAAAAATTTACTACGTAAGAGATTAGAAAGCCTACCTATCGGAGGATTGTCCTATGAAAGAAAATATATCAACGTATTAGGTCCTACAGGCGTGGGTAAAACAACGACGATCGCCAAAATGGCAGCTAGGGCAGTTTTAGAAAAGAAGAAGAAGATCGGATTTATTACGACAGATACGTACCGAATCGCAGCCATTGAACAGCTAAAAACGTATGCGGGCCTTTTACAGGCACCTGTTGAAATTGCTTACAACGCAACAGATTTCGAACAAGCTATCCAAAGATTATCGCATTTAGACTTAGTATTTATCGATACAGCTGGTCGAAATTATAAAGAGGTCAAGTATGTAGATGATCTCCAACGTCTCATAAAATTTGATGATCAAGCAGAATCCTATTTAGTACTCGCGATGACTACAAAAGAAAAGGATATGGCGAACATTATCGACCAATTTAATCAGCTGCCAATTGAAAAATTTATCTTCACGAAAATTGATGAAACAAATTCTATTGGCACAATGCTCAATTTAATGATTAAATATAATAAAGGACTTGCTTACTATACGAATGGTCAAGAAGTACCAGAAGATATTGAAGAAGCTGATTTAGAAGCAGTGCTTAATTTGTTTTTTCAAGGTGAAGAGAAATGAGAGACCAAGCTGAAACATTACGCTTGAAAATGATGAGACAGCAAGGCGATTTAGGTCGAGCAATTGCGGTGGTTAGTGGCAAAGGCGGGGTTGGAAAAAGTAACTTCACGATGAATTTTGCCTTGTCTTTGGCCCAAAAGGGAAAAAAAGTTGTCATTGTAGATATGGATATTGGGATGGGAAATATCCATATTTTAATTGGGAAAAATGCTTCCAATAGTTTGAAAGATTACCTAGAAGGAAATAAACTACTAGATGAGGTAATATTTGAGGGACCCCATGGTTTAAGGTATATATCAGGTGGGTCGGGTATGACAAATATTTTTAATTGGTCAGAGATGATGATTGAACAGCTTATTCATGCATTTGAACAGCTTCAGAAAAACTATGATTATATTTTATTTGATATGGGGGCGGGTGCGACAAATTGGTCGCTAGATTTACTCACATCAGTAGACGAAATTATCGTTATTTCAACGGCAGAGCCGACCGCAATTACGGATGCCTATTCGATGATGAAATATATTCATATGCGGGATGCTGATAAGCAATTTTATGTCCTTTGTAACCGTGCATTTAGTAAAGAAGAAGGCATCGAAACAAACGAGCGTTTAAAGTTAGCCATGAAACGTTTTTTAGACAAAGAAGTCACGATACTCGGTTCATTACCCGAAGATTCGATTGTGCGGAAGGCTGTGCGTGAGCAAGTCCCATTTTCACTTGCTTATCCAGACGCACTGATTTCTAAAACATTACAACTCATAGTGATTCGTTTTATGGAGCATCGTGTGGAGGAAATACATGCACATGATCAGACAGCAAAGAAATTTTTAACGAAACTAAGAAGTATTTTTTCGAAAGGGCGTGATTAATTGGACTTTTTACATAAAAGCAAGCTATTAGTTGTGGATGATTCTGCTTTTATGAGAAAGCTAATTAGTGACTTTTTTGTTGGCAACTCGAAGGTGGAAGTAGTTGGAACTGCACGTAATGGAAAAGATGCAATCAAAAAGATACAATCATTGAAGCCATCAGTTGTGACAATGGATATTGAGATGCCTGAAATGAATGGGCTAGATGCATTAAAAGAAATAATGATACAATGTCCAGTTCCTGTAATCATGCTCTCTAGTACCACTCAGCGTGGAACAGAAAATGCTATAGCAGCTATTGAAAGTGGCGCTGTAGATTTTGTCGCAAAGCCAAGCGGAACAATATCTCTTGATTTACATAAAATCCAAAGTGAGCTTGTCCATAAAGTAGAGCAAGCTGCAATGGTGCCAATATCCAAATTGAAAAAACCTTCTGGTAGTAAACGACAACAAGATTCAGTGACAAAAGTGAGTACCGTAATAAAGGATTTACAACAACATGGTCAAATACCGATTCCTGTGACTGCTACTGCTACTAAAGTAGCTGTAACAAAGGCGCAAACAGAATGGAATAAAGCAGGTAAAAAGATTGTGCTAATAGGTACATCTACAGGAGGACCTCGTGCGCTTCAGGAGGTCATTACAAAAATTCCTAAGTCTATTCAAGCCCCTATTCTCATTGTTCAGCATATGCCTGCTGGATTTACGAAATCACTCGCTACTCGTCTAGATCAGCTAAGTGAAATTGTTGTGAAGGAGGCTGAACAAGGCGATATTTTACAAAATGGGGTAGCCTATATTGCCCCAGGTGGCTATCACTTAAAGCTTAGGAAAGTAGGGACAACTTTTGGTATTGTTCTTGATAATCAAGAAGCACCAAGGTCAGGCCATAGACCATCTGTAGATGTGATGTTTGAAGATGTTAGTCAATATAAGGATTTTGATAAAGTAGCAGTGATTATGACAGGTATGGGGCATGATGGTTCAAATGGACTAAAAGCACTGAAAAAGACCGGTAATGTCATGGCCATAGCTGAGTCAGCAGAAACTTGCATTGTATATGGTATGCCAAAAGCAGCGGTAGAAACGCAACTAATTGATGAAGTTGCCGATGTAGATGATATAGCACTAACAATAATGAAATATTTGCCTTAAAAGGGGTGTCCTCTTATGGAAGTCAATCAATATTTAGAGATGTTTATCGAAGAAAGTAAAGAGCATTTACAAGCATGTAGTGAACATTTATTAGAATTAGAAAAAAATCCAGATGATTTGGCAATTGTTGGGGAAATATTCCGATCTGCCCATACTTTAAAAGGTATGTCTGCCACAATGGGTTTTGAAGATTTAGCCGATTTAACACATAAAATGGAAAATGTGTTAGATGCGATTCGTAATGAAAAAATCCACGTAACACCAGAAATTTTAGATGTGGTCTTTGAATCTGTTGACCATCTGGAAGAAATGGTTATGGATATTGCGAATGGTGGAGATGGCAAGCGTGATGTGTCAGCAACAGTCGCTCAACTTAAGCGCATAGAATTAGGTGAGGAAGCAGTACCTCAGGTGGCTGCAACCGTTGCAGAACCAGCAGCCGTGGAAAGTGTTTTAGAATATGATAGCTTTGAACAAACAGTTATCGCACAATCATCTGAACAAGGTTTCCAGGCCTATGAAATTTCAGTGAAATTACGAGAAGATTGTCTTTTAAAGGCTGCACGTGTATTTATGGTCTTCGAGATTTTAGAAAAAGACGGCGAAGTTATTAAATCGAGCCCATCTGTTGAAAAGCTAGAAGACGAACAATTTGATCAACAGTTTTATGTAGCCTATGTGACAAAAGAATCAGCAGAAGATATGCAGAAAAAGATCATGAAAGTTTCTGAGGTTGAAGAAGTTGTTGTCACAACAATAGACCAAAAGAAATTTAGTGAAAGAGAGTATGAATCACAGCAAGAAGTAGCTGCAACTGCATCAGCTGTAGCGGAAGTAGAGTCTACACCTGCTACTGTACCTTCTAAGCCTGAACCAGCCGCACAGCCTGCAAAAACAGCCGCACCTGCAAAGGCTGAAAAAAATCATGCGCCTGTTGGGAATAAAACGATTCGTGTCAATATTGAACGTCTTGATATTTTAATGAACTTGTTTGAAGAACTTGTTATTGACCGTGGTCGTTTACAATCTATTGCCACAGAAGTAAACCATGGTGAGCTAAACGAAACTGTGGAGCGAATGAGCCGTGTAATGGGTGACCTGCAAACTATTATTTTAACAATGCGCATGGTGCCAGTTGAAACAGTGTTCAACCGCTTCCCAAAAATGATTCGTCAGCTATCACGAGATTTAAATAAGAAAATTAATCTTGAAATCATTGGTGCTGAAACAGAACTAGATCGTACAGTTATCGATGAAATTGGTGATCCACTTGTTCACTTAATCCGAAATTCTGTGGACCATGGCATTGAAAATCCAACATCTCGTCGTGCAAAAGGCAAACCGGAAGAAGGAACGGTTGTCCTACGTGCTTACCATAGTGGAAACTATGTCTTTATTGAAATAGAAGACGATGGTGCAGGAATTAATCGTGATAAAGTACTAGCGAAAGCTATTGCAAAAGGCATTGTGACACAAGAACAGTCTTATTCAATGTCTGATAATCAAATCAATGAGCTTATTTTAGCTTCAGGCTTCTCGACTGCAGATGTCATTTCGGATGTATCTGGCCGTGGAGTAGGGTTAGATGTTGTTAAAACAACAATTGAATCACTTGGTGGTAATATTTCAATTGAATCCACACAAGATGTTGGTTCCATCTTTTCTATCCAATTACCACTAACATTATCGATTATTTCTGTGATGCTCGTGGAAATTGAAAAGGAAATTTATGCAATTCCATTATCATCTATTATTGAAACATCTATTATCCGTTCATCGGAGATTATGAATGCGCATAATCAAAAAGTAATCGACTTCCGTGGCAAGGTTGTACCATTGGTATTCTTAGAGGAAATCTTTGAAGTACCTCGTAAAGAGTCGCAAGATGAAGAATTCCATTCAGTAGTGATTGTTCGTAAAGGTGAAAAACTTGCTGGTTTAGTGGTAGATTCCTTCATCGGACAACAAGAAATTGTCTTGAAGTCTTTAGGAAATTACTTAACAAATATTTTTGCTATTTCAGGTGCAACTATTTTAGGAAATGGTAAAGTAGCCTTAATTGTAGATTGTAACGCATTAATAAAATAAGGTGAATGAATAAGAGAGGTGTAAAAGATGACAAACGCAGTGGAACAAGAAAGTATTAAAGTAATTGTATTTCAACTAGCGAATAAAGAATATGCTATTCCGGTGTCCCATGTTCAAGGTATAGAAAAGCTAATGCATATTACGCGCGTACCGAAAACGGCAAAATATGTAAAAGGTGTTATCAATCTTCGTGGTGTCGTAACGCCAATTGTGGATTTACGTGAACGTTTTGAATTACCTATTTCAGAACATGAGGAAACAACTCGCATTATCATTATCTCACTAGAAGATATGGAAGTAGGCTTTGTTGTTGATTCAGCAAACGATGTAATTGATATTCCTGCAAGTGCGATTGAACCACAACCAGAAGTTGTTGGCTCCCTTGAGGAAGAATTTATTTCAGGTGTTGCTAAAGTAGAAAAACGATTATTAATCTTATTACATTTAGAAAAAGTATTAAATCCACTAAAGTAGGGATCGATCATGACATTTAATCAAAAGATTACCTCGCTACATTTAGATGTATTAAAGGAAATTGGCAATATTGGTGCTGCGCATGCCGCGACAGCACTTTCCAATTTACTTGGGAAAAAAATTGATATGCGTGTCCCAAAGGTAGAAATGGTGTCCTTTAACGATATGATGGAATTGGCTGGGGGATCAGAAAATGTAGTTGTTGGTATTTACCTTCGCATTGAGGGTGATGCAGAAGGAAGTATGTTCTTTATACTACCTATTGAACAGGCAAACCGTTTTATCCGTCGTCTCATTTATGATGAAACATTTGATTTTAAAAAACGACCTGTTTCTGAACTAGGATTATCAGCTATGCAAGAAATGGGAAATATTTTATCAGGTTCCTATTTATCTGCCTTATCGGACTTTACTAATTTGAAAATTTATCCAACTGTACCGGGGCTAAGCGTTGATATGTTTGGTGCAATCATAAGTATTGGTTTAATAGAATTATCACATGTAAGTGATAATGTCATTGTTATAAATACATCCATTTTTGAAGAAGGTGTAGAAGACCATGAAACTGTGAGAGGGCATTTCTTCCTATTACCAGATCCCGACTCATTTGATGCTATTTTTAAAGCATTAGGGGTTTCCTAATGATGCTAAGCAGTAGTAGTGGGCAAGTGGTTAAAGTAGGAATTGCACAAATGGATGTAGTAAAGCTACCTAACACGATTCGAACTTCTGGTCTGGGTTCTTGTGTTGGCGTTATTTTATATGATGAGTCAAAAAAAATTGCTGGTTTAATCCATGTGATGTTACCAGATTCAAGCTTGGGAAGATCTGAGTCAATCAATGTAGCAAAATTTGCGGATTCTGGAATAGCAGCAATGATTGATCTATTAAAATTAGAGGGCGTTCAAAAGTTTAAACTAAAGGCAAAAATTGCTGGGGGCGCACAGATGTTTCAATTTACTTCGGATAAAGATTCGATGCGCATCGGTCCTCGTAATGTAGAAGCTGTCAAAAATGAATTGAAAAGGCATGGAATTCCTTTAGTAGCCGAGGATACTGGTGGAAACAGTGGTAGAACGATAGAATTTAATCCTGCCACATCGTCATTACATATTCGAACAGTTAACCAAGGAGTGAGCGAAATCTAATGTTTGGTTCCATATTTTATAATCTATGGGGAGCATTAATGGCTTTTACTATTTATTTTTTTAGTACATTTCTAAAGCCCTACACGCCCCTTCGTATCATTATCGGATCTTTTGTTACAGCAATCATTGTATTCCTTGTCATGTATATTGTACGTTTTTTAATAGCATACATTTTGTATACGCCAGAGGTAGATGAGGAAGCAGTTGAAGGTGAACTAGCAGAAAATGAACAAACTACTCCTGAAGGCACGAATCAAGAAGCAGCTTCGGCTCATTCAACCGTTGAATTTCAAGATGAGAACTCAGAGGAGATTGCACAAGTGGTTCGAACGATGATGAATCGAGAACAGGAACAACAAGTGAATGCTTAAAACAGAGAGTCGCTAGGAGCGGCTCTTTTTTATTTTGCCATTCAAGAAACTTTAGTATAGGGAAAACTTAAGTGAAATTTACTTTTTTTATATTATTCATATAATAGTCTTCATGTTAGCATATTTGTATAAAGGAAAAGTAAAGAAGGAACTCTTTTATGTGAAATTAAAGTGGGAAACCTAGATTCATTATTAATGTCTCATAGAATTGGTTAAAAAGACTGAATCTTCTGGCTATGATACGGTGATGCCACAACGCTAAGTCTAGAAGGCTCGTAATGATTAATGATTGCTGAAATGACTAGTCTATAAGAGCAAAAGTTAGTATAGGCACAACTCAGGATAAGGAGGTTAAAAGCATTTGGCTACTGGACATCATTCAGTTTATATTACAGCTATTAACGTGATATATCTGCTTTTACTAGGAGGAATAGAATATGAATCAACACGAATTTATGAGAAAAGCGCTTGATTTAGCAAATGAAAATGCACTATCAGAACATGGAGCACCATTCGGAGCGCTTGTAGTAAAAAATGGGCAAATTATTAGTTCGGGTGTTAATGAGGTAGCCAAAACAAATGATTTGACGAATCACGCAGAAATGCAAGCGATTCGCCAAGCTTGCCATACTTTGCAAACAATTAATCTCGAAGGCTGTGAAATGTATGCAAGTACAGAACCTTGTCCGATGTGTTTAAGTGCCATCTATTATGCCAAATTAACAACAGTCTATTATTTTCATGCTAGCAATACTTGCCAAGACTATGTCTATCATCAACTGTCCTTACCACATATAGAGAGGGATATTCAGATGGTTCAGCTTGAAGAAAAATAAAGGAGGTTCATATAATGACACCATTAGCATATTGGCTCATTAACGTACGACTAGAAACAGGTTTACATTACAATCATACTACTGTAATTGGAACACAAACCGAGCTTTTTAATGTACAAATTGAAAAGGGGATAATACAGCAAATTAAACGTGGAAATCAACCACTAGAGACGGATTTACCTCAATTGGATGCTCAAGGCTACCTCATGCTACCATCTTTTAGGGATATGCATATTCATCTTGATAAAACATATTTTGGTGGGCCATGGAAGGCACCTACCATTCCAACAGAGGGTCTTATAACTAGATTAAAAGAGGAAGAATTACTCCTTCCTAGTTTATTACCTGTAACAGAGGAAAGAGCAAAAAAACTAATAGATCTACTATTAAATGCAGGCTCCACACATATTCGTACGCATTGTAATATTGACCCGTTTATCGGTTTGAAAAATTTAGAGGCGGTCTTAAGAGTAAAAGAGGCTTACAAAGATAAAGTTGCTATGGAGATTGTAGCATTCCCGCAGCATGGGCTATTACGTAGTGATTCGGTTTCTTTAGTAAGAGAAGCATTGCGTAACGGGGCATCTCTCGTAGGAGGTGTTGATCCAGCAACAATCGATGAAAATATTGAGAAATCATTACAAACCGTGATGGAATTAGCGGTAGACGCAAATGCAGATGTAGATCTTCATATTCATGATCCTGGCCATCTCGGCATTTTTACGTTTAAACGACTAGCAGCGTTAACAGAGGCAGCTGGTTGGCAAGGGAGAGTGACAATTAGTCATGCCATGGCTTTTGCAGATATTCCTACTAGTGAAGCGAGTGAAGTAGCAGAATTACTTGCACATCTTGGCATAGCTATTACTTCTACTGTGCCAATTGAGCACACTATCCCTATTCCTCTCTTAGATCATAAAGGGGTAAACATATCACTTGGCGATGATAGTATTACGGACCATTGGTCACCATTCGGCAAAGGGGATAGTCTAGAAAAAGCAGGAACACTTGCAGAACGATTTGGTTTAAGTGATGAGCGTTCACTTGGTCAAAGCCTAAAATACATTACAGGTGGTATTACACCTCTAAATAAGGATGGTCATCAAATATGGCCGAATGTTGGAGATGAAGCAAATATTGTTTTTGTTGAAGCAACTTGTTCGGCAGAAGCTGTGGCTAGAAGGGCGAAAAGAGTGGCAGTGCTCTTTAAAGGAAAAATAGTTTCTGGTGAACTTTAAAATTGAAAATAGAAAGGATACATTTAAAATGCATGCTACTTTTTGGTTAACCAATGTACGACTTGAAACAGGCTATCATGTTGAAAATGGTATGGTTGCACAGACAAGAACCGCCTGCTCACATCTCCTCATTAAGGATGGGAAAATTTCAGATATTGTTTCGGCAGAAATGCAATTGAATGATCATTTCCCTAAAAAAGATATGAAGCAACTATTAGCGCTACCATCTTTCATCGAAAAACATTGTCATTTGGATAAAACACTTTTAGGCGATCAGTGGCTTGCTGTCACACCTGTGAACAATATTTTTGAACGTCTGGAAATAGAAAAAAAGGTTCTTCCTACTTTACATACCACTACACAACAACGCGCAGAAGAGTTGCTTTCACGTTATGTACAGTCTGGGGTTACCCATGTTCGTACCCATGTGGATTTGTATCCCGAGGTGGGCTTAAAAAATTTAGAGGAAGTTCAAATGGCTTTACAAACTTTTGAAGGAAGGTTGTCATATGAAATCGTAGCCTTTCCGCAGCACGGACTATTGCGAACGAAGGCGACAAATATAATAAGAGAAGCCCTTCGCATGGGCGTAGGCTTAGTAGGTGGTGTTGATCCAGCTACTGTGGATGGCGATATTGAGGCATCCTTACAACAAATGGTGGAGCTCGCTGTGGAGGGAAATGCTGGTGTTGATTTGCATTTACATGACCCGGATCAATTAGGTACCTTTACAATGAGAAGATTAGCTCAATTAACGAAGGAGGCTGGTCTGCAAGGTAAAGTGGCGATAAGCCATGCATTCGGACTTGGTGATGTTTCACGAGCTGAAGCAGAAGAAATGGCTGACATATTAAGAGATGCAGGGATTACGATAGTGACTAGTGTACCTATTCGCAGAAAATTTCCTCCAGTTGGATTATTACATAGCAAAGGGGTACCGGTTGCAATTGGTTGTGATAATATTTTTGATGTTTGGTCACCATTTGGGAACGGAGATCTGTTAGAAAGAGCAGGCCGTTTAGCTAATAGTTCAGGGTGGAGAGATGAATATTCATTAGCGCAAACCTTGCAGTTTATTACAGGTGGGAAAACGCCGTTGAATCAAGCAGGTGAACAAATCTGGCCAAAGGTTGGAGATAGTGCCAATCTAGTTTTAGTGGATGCTTCTTGCGCTGCTGAAGCAATCGCCCGCAAAGGTCAACGTAAGGCAACCATCTTTAATGGTAAAATGGTTTTTAGTTCGATTTAAAGCAATATCTTCAAGAGGGTGGTACTGTTTGACTTCGGTCAAATAGCCATCCTTTTTTAGGCTAAAAAAGGTGGAGAAAATAAGGCCAGATTTGAACTAGTATCATTTAGTTCGATAGGAGATGATTTGAATTTCTGTGGACAAATGGTGAGAATGCTACTTTGCTGGGTGTATTTATACCTAGTAACCTCGGTGAAGAAAGAGCAAAAGGGCGCTATATAAGATTCATAATTCCTACAAAAAAACCTAACAAAATTAAAATGTAAAAGCTTAATAATTTAGACATATTTTAAAACTGTATCCTAGGTTAATGTATAGCTAGGGTACAGTTTTAATTTGTTTGTACAAAATAAAGAGAGACGAACAGAAACAAATGAAATTATAGTCGATTTTTGTTATAATAGTAGGAAAGATGGCAATAGTTTATCCATTTTTTTACTCTGTTAGGTACTAGTAAGAGTAACCCGGATATAGATTTTTAAAAAAAACTATGGAGAAATCCTGATGAAAGAAAAGTTTTATGAGCGCAAGTAGTCAGTAGCAAACGGGCGCGTAAAGGCGTTTTTTAGAGAGGTGGATTTCATGACACAACCAATTCTGAACGATGAGCAAAAACTGTGGAATCGCTGGATACATGAGCGTGATCCAGATGCTGGTGATTTACTCATAAAAAAATATATTTCTTTAGTATCTTACCATGTTCAACGTATTAGTGCGGGATTACCAAAGAGTGTATCGCGAGACGATTTAACGAGCTTAGGTATGATAGGACTTTTTGATGCATTAAATAAATTTGATATTAATAGAGATTTGAAATTCGATACATATGCTTCATTTAGAGTAAGGGGAGCCATTATAGATGGGCTTCGTAAGGAAGATTGGCTACCACGCTCAGCGCGAGAAAAAGCCAAAAAATTAGATGCTCAGATTGAGCAATTAGAGCAAAAATATATGCGTCATGTGACACCTGAGGAACTTGCGAAGCATATGGAAGTACCTGTGGAAGACGTTTATCAGACAGTACAAGAGCATTTTTTTTCCAATGTTCTTTCCATTAATGAACAACAAGACCAAGAAGAGGTAGATGGAAAGTCGTTTGTCATTCGAGATGATACGACAAAAACTCCTGAACAATCGGTGGTTAAATCTGAATTACTAGATGATTTAGCAGAAAATATTCAAAAGCTAAATGAAAAGGAACAGTTGGTTCTAAGTTTATTTTACACGGAGGAACTGACGCTGACTGAAATTGGTGAAATGCTTGAATTATCGACATCACGTATTTCGCAAATCCATTCCAAAGCGCTTTTAAAATTACGTAAATTATTATCTAGCGAAATGATGAATGCGTAAATATCCTTGAGGGAGAGATTCCGATGAGTTTAAAAGGGGTTGAATTGCAAATTGCGATTCCTAAAACATTTGAAGCTGGGAAAATGGCTGATCAAGTACAGCAACAAGCTTTAGCTCAACAAGCACATGCTAATGAAGCGTTAAAAAAGGAAATAGAGCGCAAGCAAAAAATTGTAAATACATCAGAAGGTATGGATGAAATAAGTGAGGATGAAGATGCAGGTGGCGAATACTTAACGGATCCTTACAAAAAGAAGAAAAAGCAACAGGATCAACAAGAAAAACAGGCACAACATCCGTTTAAAGGCAATTTCGTGGATTTTAGTGGATAGGAGCTTATAATGACAACCATACTAATAGCGGTACTATTCTTTTTACAGCTACTTACATTTTACTTCCTTATTATTTTAAATACTAAGTTAGCAAAATTTAAGGATTTAGAAAAGAAGCAAGAACGCTTAATGAGCGAAATGGACGATACCATTAGTGTCTATTTAACAGAAATGAAAGATGAAAACGACCGTCTTATTAAGGAGCTACAAAATGTCTCATCATCAGACATAGCGGCGACTCGCGTTCAACAAACCGTAAGCAATGAGCCTCAACAGGAGCAGGCTACTTCGCCCTCAGAGCAAGTGCTGAAAAATGACAGTCCATTAAGCTTAGATAAAGATGCTCGTATCTATGTACCTAAAAATATAGTAGCCAATGCTTATTCGCGTCAGCAACAGACAACGGCAACAGCAGCATCCTCGCCAACGCCTTTGAAAGTAGAGCAACAGGAGCAGGTTAAAGAGCTTACAATAGAGCAACAGGCATTAAATTTAGCAAAGCAGGGTAAATCAACAGAAGAAATAGCGAAACAGCTGCAAAAGGGAAAAACAGAAATCGAGCTTTTACTGAAATTTCATCACTAAATTGTTGCTAACCGGCAAAAGCTATGATATAGTTGCAAATGGTGTTATTACTACACACGCATTTTGATGTAGTAAGTGGTGCTCTAAGATTAGGGTAGCTTGTTGCAAAAGATAAATGCGGAGGATAAAAACCAAACATACTAGGAGGAAATTCACATGTCAGTAATTTCTATGAAACAATTACTTGAAGCTGGTGTACATTTCGGTCACCAAACTCGTCGTTGGAACCCAAAAATGAAGAAATATATCTTCGTAGAACGTAACGGGATCTACATCATCGACTTACAAAAAACTGTTAAAAAATTAGAGGAAGCTTATGACTTCATGCGTCAAGTTGGTCAAGACGGTGGTAAAGTTCTTTTCGTTGGTACGAAAAAACAAGCACAAGAAGCGATCAAAGATGAAGCTGAACGTTCAGGCAACTACTACATCAACCAACGTTGGTTAGGTGGTACTCTTACTAACTTCGGTACAATTCAAAAACGTGTTGCACGTATGAAACAAATCGAAAAAATGGAAGAAGAAGGTACATTCGAAGTTCTTCCTAAAAAAGAAGTAATCCAACTTAAAAAAGAACACGAACGTCTAATCAAATTCTTAGGCGGTATCCGTGATATGCACGATCTTCCAGACGTAATGTTCGTGGTTGACCCACGTAAAGAACGTATTGCGGTTGCTGAAGCTCGTAAATTAAACATCCCTCTAGTAGGTATTGTTGATACAAACTGTGATCCAGATGAAATCGACTACGTAATCCCTGCTAATGATGATGCTATTCGCGCTGTTAAACTTTTAACTGCTAAAATGGCTGACGCTTTAATCGAGTCAAAACAAGGTGAAGAAGAAGCTCCAGCTGTAGAAGCTGCTGCTGAGTAATTCACGTTTACAAAAAGGTGATAAGTGGCTCAAAACCCTTATCACCTTTTTTAGAACCTATCATTAAAACTATGTTCAAACAATTTGAGGAGGAAACACTAAATGGCAAACATTACTGCACAATTAGTAAAAGAATTACGTGAAAAAACTGGCGCTGGTATGATGGATTGTAAAAAAGCGCTAGTACAAACTGATGGTAATCTAGAAGCTGCAATCGATTTCCTACGTGAAAAAGGTCTTTCTTCAGCTGCTAAAAAAGCTGACCGTATCGCGGCAGAAGGTACAACTTATATTTTAGAACAAGGTAACGAAGCAATCATCATTGAAGTTAACGCTGAAACTGACTTCGTTGCAAAAAATGACAAATTCCAAGTATTAGTTTCATCTTTAGCAGAGCAATTACTTACTGCTAAACCAGCATCAGTTGAAGCTGCATTAGAGCTTACAAATGCTGATGGCGTAAAAATTGAAGATCAAATTTCTACAGCTGTAGCAACAATTGGTGAAAAAATCACACTTCGTCGTTTTGAAATCAAAACAAAAACTGATGCAGATTCATTCGGCGCTTACTTACACATGGGCGGCCGCATTGGAGTATTAGTAACTTTAGAAGGTTCTACTGATGCATCAGCAGCTAAAGATGTTGCAATGCACATTGCTGCTATCAACCCAACTTACGTTTCTCGCGATGAAGTTTCTGCTGAAGAAGTTGAACGTGAGCGTAAAGTATTAACTGAGCAAGCTCTTAACGAAGGTAAACCAGAAAACATCGTTGCTAAAATGGTTGAAGGTCGTCTTGGTAAATATTTCGAAGATGTTTGCCTACTTGATCAATCATTCGTTAAAAACTCTGATCAAAAAGTACGTGATTTTGTAGCTTCTACTGGTGGTTCAGTAAACGGCTTTGTACGTTACGCTGTTGGTGAAGGTATCGAAAAACGTGAAGATAACTTTGCAGAAGAAGTAATGAGCCAAGTTAAAGGTAACTAATTTAGCGGGCATTTGATCCTAATCAAATAATATCTAGATTTTCTAGACAAAAAATGGGGAACACAACATAGCGTGTTCCCTATTTTTCCGAAATAAAGAAAATAGTAATAGAATTTTCTATTCTGCCTTATTCACAACTAGCAATTATTGTTAGATATACTATAATGGAAAAGGGAATAGAGATTTTTTAAATAAAGTCTTACGGAGGTTTACAATGAGTGTACCGCAATATAAACGAGTAGTTATTAAACTAAGTGGTGAAGCGTTAGCTGGAGAAGCGGGCTTCGGTTTATCACCAAAAATAATCAAGTCTGTTGCAGAAGAAGTAAAAGAAGTAGTGGATCTTGATGTAGAAGTTGCTGTTGTTGTAGGTGGCGGTAATATATGGCGTGGAAAAATAGGTAGTGAAATGGGGATGGATCGTGCTGCAGCTGACTATATGGGCATGCTTGCAACAGTCATGAACTCCCTAGCGTTACAAGATGCTCTTGAAAAATTAGGCATTGAAACACGTGTTCAATCTTCTATCGTGATGACTCAAGTAGCGGAGCCATACATTCGTCGTAAAGCAGTTAGACATCTTGAGAAAAAGCGTGTCGTTATCTTTGCAGCAGGGACAGGTAATCCGTTCTTCTCAACTGATACGACGGCGGCATTACGTGCAGCAGAAATTGATGCAGATGCGATTTTAATGGCTAAAAACAATGTTGATGGCGTTTATTCAGCAGATCCAAAAGTGGATCAAACAGCCGTTAAATATGATACACTCACATACTTAGACGTTATTCAACAAGGCTTACAAGTAATGGATTCAACAGCTTCTACCCTATGTATGGATAACGATATTCCACTAATTGTTTTCTCAATTACGGAACAAGGCAACATTAAACGTGCTGTACTAGGTGAAAAAATCGGAACAGTTGTTAGGAGGAATGCATAATGGCAAAACAAGTATTAGAACAAGCAAAAGATAAAATGAACAAAACAATTGCAGCTTTCACACGTGAACTATCTTCAATTCGTGCAGGTCGTGCAAACGCATCATTACTAGATCGTATTATGGTTGATTATTATGGAGCTCCAACACCAATCAATCAACTTGCAGGTGTTTCTGTACCAGAAGCTCGTTTATTAGTGATTACACCTTACGATAAAACAATTTTAGGTGAAATTGAAAAAGCAATTATGAGATCTGATATCGGTATTACACCAACAAATGATGGCTCTATCATTCGCTTAATGATCCCTGCTCTTACTGAAGAGCGTCGTAAAGATTTAGTGAAGCAAGTGAAAAAAGAAGCAGAAGACGCAAAAATTGCTGTACGTAATGTACGTCGTGATGCGAATGATGATTTGAAAAAACTTGAAAAAGCTGGCGAAATCACAGAAGACGATCTACGTGGCTATGGTGATGATATTCAAAAATTAACAGATGAATTCATTGTCAAAGTGGATCAAGTAACGAAAGATAAAGAAAAAGAAATTTTAGAGGTGTAAAACAAAGGTTTTACATGTTTATGATGGAACTTTTTGATGAGATGAAGGCGTCCTATACTTTACAGGACGTCTTTTCTCTTTACCGTTCGAATATGAGCTGAATCATAGAGAAAAGCATAGATGAAATATACAATGTTATGCATCACATAAATATTGATTAATTTTTTAACAAACTTATTCTTTAAGAATGTGTATAGTTCTAAAATACGCTAGTACATACATAGTCAATTTAGAGGGGAAAAAAAAGACAAAAAGCGCTTTTGTTTGTTATGATAGGTTAGTATACGTCCGATTAGTTGTAGTGGGGGAGTTAGCATGTTTAAAAAGCTATTAGGTAAACAAATAAATATGGATACACTATCATTGGAGGAGCGTGTGGCCCTAACTAAAAGCGAGCCGATTCCTGCCCATGTAGCGATTATTATGGACGGAAATGGACGTTGGGCAAAAAAACGAGCTATGCCACGTGTTGCTGGTCATCATGAGGGAATGAAGACAGTACGTAAGGTCACGAGATTTGCGTCTGATTTAGGCATAAAGGTATTAACCGTATATGCATTTTCCACTGAAAACTGGAAACGCCCAAAACCTGAAGTAGATTTTCTCATGCGGCTACCAGTCGAGTTTTTAGGTTCCTTTTTACCCGAGATGATGGAACGTAATGTACGTGTCGAAATGATTGGAGATCCATCTTTATTACCTGCCCATACACAAAAAGCGTTGTATGAGGCAATGGAAGAAACGAAGCATAATACAGGCCTTATTTTAAATTTTGCGCTGAATTATGGAAGTCGTTCTGAGATGGTTAATGCCATGAAAATGATGCTTCAAAAAGTGCAGGACGGTCAATTAACAATGCAAGACCTAACAGAAGAATGCTTAACGTCTCATTTAATGACGGCCCATTTGCCTGAACCGGATTTATTAATTCGTACAAGTGGTGAAGTACGCTTAAGTAACTTTATGCTTTGGCAGCTTGCCTATACGGAATTTTGGTTTACAGATACATTATGGCCAGATTTTAGTGAGGAAACCTTACTGGAAGCGGTGGAAAACTATCAAAAGCGTAATCGCCGTTATGGTGGGTTGAAGGGAGAAGAAACAACTTGAAACAACGAATTATTACCGCAATAATTGCAGCAGCACTTTTCATTCCATTCGTTATTTATGGAAAAGTACCATTTGCCATACTTGTGCTAGCAATGGCTATTGTCGGTTTTTATGAAATACTAAAGATGAAAGGTATTTCGATTTTTTCTGTGCCTGGCTTCTTAGGGCTTGTCACTTTAATTTTACTTGTCATACCGAACGACTGGAGTGAAAAGGTTGTAGATTTAATAGGCTATTCGTCTAATCTAATGGTAGTCTATGGTCTAATGATGTTACTCCTGATTTACGTCGTTTTAGTAAAAAATAAAATAACTTTTGATGAAGTTGGTTTTATTTTATTAGGTGCATTTTATGTGGGCTTAGGGTTCCATTACCTAATTGAAACAAGGAACGTAGGCTTAGAGTACGTTGTCTATTGTTTATTAGTCGTTTGGACAACGGATTCAGGTGCTTATTTTGTCGGAAGAAAATTTGGTAAGAATAAGTTATGGCCTGAAATCTCACCTAAGAAAACGATTGAAGGCTTCATCGGTGGAATTGTCATTGCCGTCATTTTCGCTGTCTGTATGCAACTCATTTACCCATTCGAAGATGGTTATATATCACTTGTAGTCGTAACAATTTTCGCCTCCATTATTGGTCAGATGGGCGACTTAGTAGAATCTGCTATTAAGCGTCATTTTGATGTAAAGGATTCAGGTAATATTTTACCAGGGCATGGCGGGATATTAGATCGTTTCGATAGTCTATTGTTCGTCGTGCCTTTGCTTCATTTTTTAAATTTGTTTGGTAGTTAATCCGAACTTTTAAGGACATCTATTCATACATTTGCTTAGATAGAAAAAGGGGACAATGTGTTGTGAAAAAGATTAGTTTATTAGGTGCAACTGGTTCAATCGGTTGGCAAACCTACGATATTTTAAAAGAACAACGTGAAGCTTTTCAATTAGTAGCTTTCTCTTCAGGGAAAAATATAAAGAAAACACGAGAGATGATTGATAACTTAAAGCCCGAATTGGTTTCTGTGCAGCTAGAAGAAGATGCGCTGCTGCTTGCTAAGGAGTATCCGACAATTCACTTTACATTTGGCGCAAAAGGCTTAGTGGAGGTTGCTACACATCCAGATTCGACGATTCTTGTCAATGCAGTGCTCGGAAGTGTTGGGCTGGAATCTACTTTAGCAGCCATTCGAATGGGCAAAACAATTGCTATTGCTAATAAAGAAACACTTGTGACAGCCGGGCATTTAGTGATGGCTGAAGCGAAAAAATATAACGCAACTATTCTGCCTGTTGATAGTGAGCATTCAGCTATCTTCCAATCGATGAATGGTGAAGACCCAAAATATATTGAACGTTTAATTATTACTGCTTCAGGTGGCAGCTTCCGTGATAAAACAAGGGACCAATTAAAACATGTGACTGTCGCTGACGCACTGAATCACCCGAATTGGTCGATGGGCGCAAAGATTACAATAGATTCTGCAACAATGATGAATAAAGGTTTAGAAGTGATTGAAGCGCATGTTTTATTTGATATGCCATACGAAAAAATTGATGTACTTTTGCATAGAGAAAGTATTATTCACTCTCTAGTTGAGTATCATGATACTAGTGTGATTGCTCAATTAGGTACACCAGATATGCGCGTTCCTATCCAATATGCTTTAAGTTATCCTGATCGAATCCCGTTACATAATGGTCAGCGACTGAATTTAGCGCAAATTGGTCAGTTACATTTTCAAGAAATGGACTTTGAACGTTATCCAGCATTGCGATTAGCATATGAGGCTGGCCGTACTGGTGGTACCATTTTAACAGCAATGAATGCAGCGAACGAAGCAGCAGTTGCAGCTTTTTTACAAGGGAAAATAACATTCCTTCAAATCGATGAGACAATTGAACGTGTGATGCAAGCACACCAAAACATTGCAATACCAGATTTACAAACGATTTTACAGGTGGACAGTGAAACAAGAAAAATAGTGTTAGACATGGTAAAATAACGAGAGCAATGTATCGTTAACTAATCGCTTTTAAAGGTGGGGTATTATGCAAACAGCCATTGCATTTATTTTAATATTTGGTTTGCTCGTCTTCTTCCATGAACTTGGACACTTCTTATTCGCCAAACGAGCAGGTATTCTAGTACGTGAATTTGCCATTGGAATGGGACCCAAAATATATGGGAGAACGCATGGAGAAACAATGTATACTGTTCGTTTATTGCCTATCGGGGGATATGTACGAATGGCTGGCGAAGATATGGATGGCACTGAATTACAGCCAGGATATCGAATAGGGCTTGTTGTCAATGAAGATAATGTTGTTAAAAAAATCATTTTCAATCAAAATAATAAGCAATTACCAGATTTATTATTTTTAGAAGTTGAACGTGCTGATTTAGAAAAAGATTTGTTTGTAGAGGGCTATGATGAAGAAGAACGATTAGTTCGTTATCAAGTAGCGAGAGATTGTGTCCTTGTGGAAAATGGACGAGAGCTTGTCATTGCACCTCATGATCGTCAATTTAATTCTAAAACGGTTGGCCAACGAGCGATGACTATTTTTGCAGGACCATTTTTTAACTTTATTCTAGCTTTCGTGATTTATTTAGTTATTGGATTAATTCACGGAGTTCCAACATATGAGCCAGTTATCTCTGAAGTAGTAGAAAATAATCCAGCTGCGGAGGCTGGGATGCTTGCAGGTGATAGAGTTACAGCCATTGATGGACAAGCTGTTGAAAAGTGGCAGGATTTAGCTGCAATTATTCAGGATCATCCAAACGAAGAGATTATGGTGACCGTAGATCGAGATGGACAATCTATCAACTTAAATATGACTGTTAAGGAAGTCCAGCAGGATGGAGAAAAGTATGGTCAAATTGGTGTGCTTTACGATAGCCCGAGAGAATTTAATCCACTAAAGGCTGTTGTCTATGGGGCACAAGAAACCTATAATATGACTGTCAAAATATTTGAGCTTCTAGGTATGTTGATTACTGGTAAGTTTACAATAGACGCTTTATCTGGTCCTGTAGGTATTTATAAAGCAACCGAGCAAGTAGCTCAGTACGGTATTATGAATCTAATGAATTGGGCTGCAATGTTAAGTATAAATCTAGGAATTATGAACTTACTTCCATTACCTGCTTTAGATGGTGGTCGCTTATTATTCTTTGGTTTTGAAGCTTTACGAGGGAAACCAATTGACCGTCAAAAAGAAGGAATTGTTCATTTTGTAGGAATTGTTCTACTAATGATTTTAATGGTAGTTGTCACATGGAATGATATACAGAGATTTTTCTTTTAATAAATGACTAGCAAATTCTAGCTTTACAATTAAAAGGAATTTTATTTATAGCTTTGGGCGCAATTTCTACGAAACATTGCGCTCAAAGCTAAATTTGTTTATGCTATTGAGAGTATAAATTTATCTATTAAAAAAGGTGGAACACTGAATGAAGCAAAGTAAAACATTTATCCCAACGTTACGTGAAGTACCTGCTGATGCTGAGGTAAAGTCACATAAGCAATTACTACGTGCAGGGTTTATTCGTCAAAATACAAGTGGGGTATACTCGTATTTACCGCTTGCAAAACGTGTGTTATCAAAAATTGAAACAATTATTCGAGAAGAGATGGAGGCCATCAATTCGATTGAGCTATTAATGCCATCTCTACAATCTGCTGAGCTTTGGCAAGAGTCAGGTCGCTGGGAAAAATACGGTCCAGAATTAATGCGCTTGAAAGACCGTCATGACCGTGATTTTGCATTGGGGCCAACACATGAAGAAGTAATTACAACTTTAGTACGTGATGAAATTAAATCTTATAAAAAATTACCGTTAACACTTTATCAAATTCAAACGAAATTCCGTGATGAAAAACGTCCACGCTTTGGTTTACTACGAGGAAGAGAATTTATTATGAAAGATGCGTATTCCTTCCATGCATCTCGTGAAAGTTTAGATGAAACATATGATGATATGTACCGTGCTTATTCTAATATTTTCTCACGTCTTGGCTTAAACTATCGCGCTGTTATCGCTGATGCAGGTTCTATCGGCGGAAAAGGTACACATGAGTTCATGGTACTTTCTGAAATTGGAGAAGATACAATTGCCTACTCAGATACATCTGACTATGCAGCAAATATTGAAATGGCTGAAGTCATTGCAGATTACCAGACATCTGATGAAGCATTAAAAGAAGTTGAAAAAGTAGCGACACCAGATCAAAAAACAATTGAGGAAGTTTCAGCATTCCTACAAGTAAAACCTGCTAATGTTATAAAGTCTCTTGTCTTTGATGTAGATGGAGAGCTTGTAGTTGTTCTTGCGCGTGGAGATCATGAAATCAATGATATTAAATTGAAAAATGCTCTTGAAGCGGGTTCTGTAGAGCTTGCAAGTGAAGTAGCGATTCGTGAGCTATTAGGTTGTGGTGTTGGCTCCATTGGACCAGTGAAGTTACCGGTAGACGTAAAAGTAGTAGCTGATCATGCGATTAAATCTATTCGTAATGGTATTGCAGGTGCGAATGAAGATGGATTCCATCTAGTAAATGTTAATCCTGAGCGTGATTTTGCTGTGAATGACTACTTAGATATTCGTTTTATTCAAGAGGGTGATCCTTCTCCAGATGGACAAGGTACGATTAAATTCGCGGAAGGCATCGAGGTTGGTCATATTTTCAAACTAGGTACTACATATTCTGCTAAAATGAATGGTACTTTCTTAGACGAGCAAGGGAAATCCCAACCATTTATTATGGGTTGCTATGGTATTGGTGTTTCTCGTATTCTAGCTGCGGTAGCTGAGCATTTCCAAGATGAAAATGGCTTCACATGGCCAACGCAATTAGCACCGTACGATATCCATGTTGTTCCTGTGAATACTAAAGATGAAGCGCAAGTAGCTTTAGCAGATGAGCTTTACGGCTTATTAAAATCATATCGCTATGATGTACTACTAGATGACCGTGCCGAGCGTGCCGGCGTTAAGTTTGCGGACGCTGATTTAATTGGTTTACCTGTTCGCGTAACGGTTGGTAAAAAAGCAATAGAAGGTATTGTGGAAGTGAAGTTCCGACAAACTGGGGAAACATTTGAATGGAAAAAAGAAGAAGTGATTGACCACTTAAATGAATTTTTCCGTAAAAATTAATAACCTCTTATGGTTGGTTTTAAATGGAAGTGAATGCTTCTAATAGAGGCTTTCATGTAATTTTGATAAAATAGGAATAAATAAATTCGCGACAATTCTGCGGGACGGTGAGCCAAGCAAAGAAAAACAGATAGTCTAGACTCTCTGTTAAGCTTGAAGAGCGCCCGCAGTGAGGGAGCGAATTTTTTTCTGGCATTCTTGTCCTATGTTGAAGATGAATTAGAAAAGAGGCTTATACGGAATGCCTCCTTCTGAAAGTAGGTGTCGATAGATTGGAACAGCAACAAGAGGCAAGAACGAGATTTCGGATGCTTTTGCAGCAACTAGAGTTAACAGATGATGTGTACATGTCATTTTTTGAAGAAGGTGAGTTATCACGGCTAACAGTCCATAAAAAGGATAGACTATGGCATTTTACTATTCAATTACGTGATATACTGCCATTTCCGCTTTACCAGCTTTTCCGTACCCATTTAACAGATAAATTTTCAGCAATCGCACAGGTTTATACAACCATTGAGACACAAGAGAAAAGTGTAACAGAGGAACTTGTCCAAGCTTATTGGCTAAATGTTGTTGAGCAAATTGATGAGATGGCACCAACATTGAAAAATTGCCTTATCTCTCAAGTGCCGATGTGGAATGGTCAGAAAATCACATTAGCCTGTATGCAGGAAATGGAATTCATGATGTTAAAAACGAAGTATTCCGACAAGCTAGCAGAAAGCTATTGTCAATTCGGTTTTCCAAAAATGGCGATAGATTTTGTGCTTCAAGAACAAACGGAAGAAATGATTGCTGCTCAGGAAGCGTTTATGGAACAAAAGCGCATGGAAGAAGCAGCTCTATCTCAGCAAGCGATGCAGGATTTCCAAAAACGAGAGCAAGAGAAGAAGGACAATCCAGCTATTGCGAACCTTGGTGATCGTCCATTCCAGCTTGGTATGCTTATTAAAGACGATGAAATTATGGAAATAAAACGCATTGTTGAAGAGGAACGCCGTGTAATTGTTGAGGGCTTTGTCTTTGATGCAGAAATTAAAGTACTGAAAAGTGGACGCTCTTTATTACAAATTAAAATTACCGACTATACGGACTCTATCATCGTCAAAATGTTCTCACGTGATAATGACGATGCTGAACTGATGCAGCACCTAAAAAAGGGAATGTGGGTTAAAGTTCGAGGCTCCGTCCAAACAGATACATTTATTCGTGATTTAATCGTCATGGCTAATGATATTAATGAAATAAAAAAAGAAACACGTCAGGATCTAGCACCAGAGGGTGAAAAGCGAGTAGAGCTACATTTGCATACACCAATGAGCCAAATGGACGCTGTGACGCCCGTTGATCGCCTAGTTGCACAGGCAGCAAAATGGGGTCATCCAGCAGTAGCTATTACAGATCATGCTGTTGTACAATCCTTCCCTGAAGCATATGCAGCAGGGAAAAAGCATGGTATTAAAGTAATTTATGGCTTGGAGGCTAATTTAGTTGATGATGGTGTCCCTATAGCTTATGCACCAGAGCACCGCTTATTAGAAGAAGCCACTTATGTTGTCTTTGACGTGGAAACGACAGGGTTATCAACTGCTTACGATACAATTATTGAGCTGGCGGCAGTAAAAATTAAAGATGGCCAAGTCATTGATAAATATGAAAGCTTTGCAAACCCACATCATCCGCTTTCAGCAACGACTATTGAATTAACAGGTATTACGGATGATATGGTTCGTCATGCACCAGAAGTAGAGCAAGTTATAAAAGAGTTTCATGCATTTATTGGTGATGGGATTGTTGTTGCTCATAATGCGTCATTTGATATTGGTTTCTTGTATACGGGCTATAAAAAATTTGGTCTTGAAGGAACAACACATCCAGTCATTGATACATTAGAGCTAGCTAGATTGCTGTACCCAACAATGAAAAATCACCGTTTAAATACACTTTGTAAAAAATTCAATATTGAATTAACACAACATCACCGAGCGATATACGATACAGAGGCGACAGGCTATTTACTATTACAATTATTAAAAGATGCCGATGAATTAGTCATTAAATACCATGATGATTTTAATAAGCATATTGGTGGTGGGGACGCCTATAAAAAAGGTCGACCCATGCATTGTACTATTTTAGCTGTTGATAATGCGGGCTTAAAGAATTTATTTAAAATTGTTTCACACGCCCATACAAAAACATTCTATCGAGTTCCTCGTGTGACAAGAGCTGTTCTAGAGCAATATCGAGAAGGTTTACTAGTCGGTTCTGGTTGTAGTAATGGTGAATTATTTGAAACGATGATGAATAAATCACCTGAGGAAGCTGAACAAGTGGCTAAATTCTATGATTATATTGAGGTGCAACCGAAAGCAGTATATGCACCATTAATTGAACGTAATGTCGTGCGTGATGAATGGACATTAGAGGATATCATAAGAAAGCTTGTTAAGTTAGGGAAGAAGCTCGATAAACCAGTTGTGGCAACGGGAAATGTTCATTATTTGGATCCGACAGATGCTATGTTTAGACAAATACTCGTTGGTTCTCAAGGTGGTGCAAACATCTTAAATCGATCCAAACTACCTGAGGTGCATTTTAGAACAACGGATGAAATGCTAAAAGAATTTGATTTCTTAGGACCAGATCTGGCTAAAGAAGTTGTTGTGACGAATGCACAAAAAGTAGCTGACAGCATTGGAGATGTTAAGCCGATTAAGGATGATTTATATACGCCCAAAATTGAAGGCTCTGATGATGAAGTAACCAATTTAACGTATGAAATGGCTCATCATATTTACGGTGAGGAGCTACCCGAAATTGTAAAAGCTCGAATTGAAAAAGAACTAAAATCTATATTAGGACATGGTTTTGGTGTAATTTATTTAATTTCTGCGAAGCTGGTGAAGAAATCTTTAGCTGACGGTTATTTAGTAGGTTCTCGTGGTTCCGTGGGCTCTTCATTAGTTGCAACCTTTATGGAAATTACGGAGGTTAACCCATTGCCTCCGCATTATGTTTGCCCAAATTGTAAGCATTCTGAGTTTTTTGATGATGGTTCGGTTAGCTCAGGCTTTGACTTACCGAATAAAGACTGTTCAGAATGTGGAACACCTTATAAAAAAGATGGACAAGATATTCCATTCGAAACCTTCCTTGGCTTTAAAGGGGATAAGGTACCCGATATCGATTTAAACTTTTCTGGTGAATACCAGCCGAAGGCCCATAATTATACCAAGGTATTATTTGGTGAGGATTATGTGTACCGTGCAGGAACAATCGGTACGGTGGCGGAGAAAACAGCATATGGTTATGTCAAAGGCTATGCGAATGATCACAACTTGCATTTCCGCGGAGCTGAAGTGGATCGTTTAGTGCAAGGATGTACAGGGGTCAAGCGAACTAGTGGGCAACACCCAGGGGGAATTATCGTAGTACCTGATTATATGGATATTTTTGATTTCTCTCCAGTACAGTTCCCAGCAGATGCTCAGGATGCAGAATGGCGTACAACCCATTTCGACTTCCACTCGATTCATGATAATATTTTGAAACTAGATATACTTGGACACGATGATCCGACGGTTATTAGAATGCTACAGGATTTATCAGGAATAGATCCAAAAACGATTCCTACTGATGATCCTGTCGTCATGCAAATTTTTAGTTCACCTGAAACGTTAGGTGTCACTGAAAAACAAATTGGCTGTAAGACGGGAACATTAGGTATTCCTGAATTCGGTACTCGCTTCGTACGACAAATGTTAGAGGATACAAAGCCTTCTACATTCTCAGAGCTTGTGCAAATTTCCGGATTATCTCATGGAACAGACGTATGGCTAGGTAACGCACAAGAATTAATTCATAACGGGACATGTGTCTTGAAAGAAGTAATTGGTTGTCGTGACGATATTATGGTGTATTTAATTTACCAAGGTCTAGAGCCATCGTTAGCATTTAAAATCATGGAGTCTGTACGTAAAGGGAAAGGCTTATCAGAGGAATTTGAAGCAGAGATGCTCGCCAATAAAGTACCAGGATGGTATATCGAGTCATGTAAAAAGATAAAATATATGTTCCCGAAAGCCCATGCTGCCGCATACGTATTAATGGCGGTTCGTATTGCTTGGTTTAAGGTCCATTTTCCAATCCTATACTATGCAGCATATTTCACGGTACGTGCAGATGACTTTGATTTAATTGCTATGGTTCAAGGTTCACAAATGATTCGTGCCCGTATTGACGAAATCAATTTAAAAGGTCTAGATGCCTCTACAAAAGAGAAGAACTTATTAACGGTAATGGAGCTAGCACTAGAAATGTGTGAACGAGGAATGAGCTTCCAGAAAGTTGACTTGTACCGTTCGCAGGCAAGTGAATTTGTCATTGAAGGCAATACATTAATTCCACCTTTTGATGCAATCCCAGGACTTGGTACGAACGTAGCCAAAACGATAGTGGCTGCTCGAGAAGATGGAGAGTTTTTATCAAAGGAGGATTTACAGCAACGAGGCCGTGTTTCGAAGACACTAATCGAATACATGGATCAGCTGGGCTGTTTAGAAGGCATGCCTGATGCTAATCAGTTATCTCTCTTTTAAAATGGAATGAGCTGGATTCATTCAAAGTTTAATCTGTAAAACCATTGCCAATTTCAAAATCCTGTCACAATATGGTTATCTTTAATGAAGGAAATTTGCATTATACCAAGAACTATGCTATTCTAATGGTAATAATTTGTTGATATTTTTCCAGCAAAAGAGTGGGGCTTACCCGCTCTTTTCTGTTGTTATACCGTAGCAAACAAATTTTGACTAACAGCAGGTAAGACCGTAAAATTTCACCAAAGCAACTGGTGGAATTTCTGTTTTATTATGGTTCATTCCACTACGAATACTGTAATGAATGGTTGACACGCTAGAATAGATACAGGAGGAAATAATGAGCAAAGTACCATCTTTAATTGAAGAGCTCGCTAAACCAATAGTAGATGAGTTAAATCTGGAGTTAGTGGATATTGAGTTCGTAAAAGAAGGGCGTAACTGGTTTTTACGCGTCTATGTTGATACACCAGAAGGTAGCATCGACATTGACCAATGTGCTCAAGTAAGCGAACGACTAAGTTTGTTATTGGATGAAAAAGATCCAATTACACAAAACTATTATTTAGAAGTTTCATCACCTGGAGCGGAGCGTCCCTTAAAAAAGGATGCTGATTTTGAAAAGGCAATTGGTAAGTTTATTTATGTAAAAACCTATAAGCCCATAAACGACATGAAGGAATTCCAAGGCTACTTAACATCCTACGATGAACATACATTAGTGATGGAAGTGCGCATTAAAACGCGTAAAATTACAGTAACAATAGAACAAGAAAAAATCGCATTGGCACGATTAGCCATCGATTTTTAAGCATAATGCATATTTAGGAGTGAAAACAAAATGAGTAGTGATTTGTTAGATGCGCTGAATGCGCTAGAAGAACAAAAAGGAATTTCAAGAGATGTGTTAATTGAAGCAATTGAGGCGGCATTAGTCACAGCTTACAAACGCAACTTCAACCAAGCACAAAATGTTCGAGTGGACTTAAATTTAGATAAGGGCTCTATCCGCGTGTTTTCACGTAAAGATGTTGTGGAAGAAGTAGAAGACGATCGTCTACAAATTTCTTTAGAGGACGCAAAGGTTATTAACCCAGCTTATCAATTAGAAGATATCGTGGAACAAGAAGTAACGCCACGTAACTTCGGCCGTATTGCTGCTCAAACAGCTAAACAGGTAGTAACACAACGCGTACGTGAAGCGGAACGTGGTTTAATCTACGAGCAATATGTCGATCGTGAAGATGATATCGTAACAGGTGTTGTGGAACGTTTAGATGCGCGAAATATTTATGTAGGTTTAGGTAAAGTAGAGGCTGCATTGCCAGTCAATGAGCAAATCCAGGGCGAAACCTATCGTCCGCATGATCGCATCAAAGTATATATTACAAAAGTTGAACGTACAACACGCGGTCCACAAGTGATTGTATCTCGAACACATCCAGGATTATTACGCCGATTATTTGAGATGGAAGTACCTGAAATTTATGAAGGAATTGTAGAGATTAAATCGATTGCTCGTGAAGCAGGAGATCGCTCAAAAATTTCTGTCTATGCACATAACGAAGAAGTAGATCCAGTAGGTTCTTGTGTTGGTGCAAAAGGTGCACGTGTACAAACAATTGTTAACGAATTAAACGGCGAAAAAATCGATATCGTAGAATGGTCAGAAGATCCTGTTGTATTCGTTGCCAATGCACTTAGCCCATCGAAAGTTTTAGATGTTCAAGTAAACGAAGAAGAAAAATCCACAACGGTTGTTGTACCAGACTATCAATTATCGCTAGCTATTGGTAAACGTGGCCAAAATGCACGTTTAGCTGCGAAACTTACTGGCTGGAAAATTGATATTAAGAGTGAGACAGATGCTCGTGAATTAGGTATCTATCCATCTGCTACAAGCACTTTCGTACCTGCTGAAGATGAAGAAAGTGATTTTGATGAAGTGGCAGTAGATTTATATCAAGACGACGAAGAATAAGTAAGAAAGCCCGTGTGACGAGTTACCTGACAGTATTCAGTGGGCCCCCTACGCCGACTGAATACTGTCAGAGCGTCAAGTAGAGCACGACTTGTCCACCTCTTACGACAAGCTTCAGAGAGGAATGGTGATTCTTATGGCTGTTAACAAAAAAATACCTCTTCGTAAATGCGTAGCAACTGGAGAAATGCTGGCAAAGAAAGAAATGATACGTGTTGTTCGTTCAAAAGAGGGCGAAGTAAGTGTAGATATCTCCGGGAAAAAACCTGGGCGTGGTGCCTATGTCTCTAAATCAGAGAAGGCAATTGATATCGCTCGTAAGAAAAATGTATTGGGGCACCAACTTGATGTGAAAATTCCTGAAGAAATTTACGAGGAGCTTATTTTGCTAATTCGTAGGGAGTCAATTTTATGATTAATCAAGCAATATTTAATTTGCTTGGAATTGCGGCAAGAGCCCGTAAAGTGATTTCAGGAGAAGAGTTAGTAGTAAAGGAAGTCCGGAATGGCAATGCTAAGTTAGTACTGCTTGCAAACGATGCTTCTAAAAACTCAAGTAAGAAAATTCAAGATAAGTGCACGTACTACAACGTTGAGTATCATGTAATTGGAGATCGTTACGATCTAGGACATGCTACAGGTAAGGAGGCCCGAGTGGCTTTAGCGATTACCGATAAAGGTTTTGCAAGTAAATTGTCTAGTCTACTCAACGAAAAATAATCGGGGGTGAGCAGATGACCAAAATCAGAGTTCATGAATATGCGAAACAAGTGAATAAAACGAGTAAAGAGGTTATTGAAGCACTTAGTAAATTAAATGTGAGTGTAACTAATCATATGTCTATGTTAGAGAAAGACATCGTGTCAAAGTTAAACCAAACATTTAAAGCAACACCTGAGAAAAATGTAGGAAAACAAGCAACTCAAAACATATCACAAAAACCTCAATCGAATGGTCAACAAAACCATTCGGTGAAAAAGCAAGAAGGTCAAAGGCAGCAATCTGCTACTTCTAAGCCTAAAGCAAATAATCAGCAACACACACAGCAACACTCAAATTCGTCTAACGAAAAATCTAAGAATGCAAAAGGTAATCAAAACAGAAATATGACACAAAATAATAATAATAATAACAATAATAATAATAATAATCGTAGAGGTGGCGGTGGTTACAACCAACGTCCAAAACCAGGGATTCATGGAGGCAAACGTCGCCATCCAAAAACGCATCAACCATCAATACCGCTTAAACAAAAGGAACTTCCAGAAAAAATTACTTTTGTTGAATCATTATCAGTAGCAGAATTAGCAAAAAAATTACACCGTGAGCCATCTGAAATTATCAAAAAATTATTCATGCTTGGGGTAATGGCAACAATTAACCAAGAATTAGATAAGGATGCAATTGAATTAATTTGCGCAGACTATGGTGTAGAAGTGGAAGAAGAGATTCGTGTAGATATTACGGACTTAGAAACACACTTCGAGCAAACAGAAGAAGTAAATGAAGCTGAATTATCAGAGCGTCCGCCAGTTGTGACAATCATGGGTCACGTTGACCACGGTAAAACAACATTATTAGATTCTATTCGTAATACTAAAGTGACTGCAGGTGAAGCTGGGGGTATTACGCAGCATATCGGTGCCTACCAAGTAACAGAAGGTGACAAGAAAATCACTTTCCTTGATACACCAGGACACGCTGCTTTCACAACAATGCGTGCACGTGGTGCAAAAATAACGGATTTAACAATTTTAGTAGTAGCTGCTGATGATGGTGTAATGCCACAAACGGTAGAAGCAATCAATCACGCAAAAGCAGCAGAAGTACCAATTATTGTAGCTGTGAATAAAATGGATAAACCATCTGCAAATCCAGATCGTGTGATGCAAGAATTAACTGAACATGGCTTAGTTCCTGAAGCATGGGGTGGCGAAACGATTTTCGTACCAATTTCAGCATTAAAAGGTGAAGGCATTGACACATTACTAGAAATGATTTTACTTGTTGCAGAAGTAGGTGAGCTAAAAGCAAATCCTGACCGTTTAGCTCTTGGAACAGTAATTGAAGCTCAGCTAGACAAAGGACGCGGTTCAGTTGCTACGCTGTTAGTGCAAGACGGTACATTAAAAGTGGGTGACCCAATCGTTGTCGGTCATACATTTGGTCGAGTTCGTGCAATGGTGAATGATAAAGGCCGTCGTGTGAAAGAAGCTGGACCATCAACACCAGTAGAAATTACAGGTTTAAATGATGTACCTCAAGCAGGGGACCGTTTTGTTGTCTTTGAAGATGAAAAAACAGCTCGTCAAGTTGGGGAAACTCGTGCAATGTCAGCTATCCAAGCACAACGTTCTGAAAAACAACGTGTAACGCTTGATAACTTATTTGAGCAAATGAGCCAAGGCGAAATGAAAGAGCTGAACTTAATCGTTAAGGCAGACGTACAAGGTACTGTAGAAGCAATGGCTGCTTCATTAATGAAAATTGATGTAGAAGGCGTAAATGTGAAAATTATTCACACTGGTGCAGGTGCCATTACGGAATCTGATATTTCTCTTGCTGCCGCTTCCAATGCTATTGTTATTGGTTTCAATGTACGTCCAGATGTCAATGCAAAACGTGCTGCAGAAGAAGAAGGCGTAGATATTCGTTTACACCGTATCATTTACAAAGTAATTGAAGAGATTGAGCAAGCAATGAAAGGTATGCTTGATCCTGAATTTGAAGAAAAAATTATTGGTCAAGCAGAAGTTCGCCAAACAATTAAAGTATCAAAAGTTGGTACAATTGCTGGTTCGTATATAATTGAAGGAAAAGTAACACGTGATTCAGGCGTTCGTGTAATTCGCGATAACGTAGTTATTTTTGAAGGTGAATTAGATACGCTTAAGCGTTTCAAAGACGAAGTAAAAGAAGTAGCAAGAGGATACGAATGTGGTATTACGATTACAAACTTCAACGATATTAGAGAAGGCGACATTATTGAAGCCTACATTATGGAAGAAGTTAAACGAGTATAATGATTGTATACGCAGAGGTTGAATTTATCATTCAAACTGCCCATTCGTTAAAAGAAAAACGTGCTGTCTTACAGCGTATGATTACCCGCACTAAGCAGAAGTTTAATGTTTCTATTGCGGAAATTGACCATCAAAACGTATGGCAGCGCACCAAATTAGCACTTGTAGCTGTTTCTTCATCGAAAGAGGCAGCTGAACGGGAAATTAATCACGCGCTCCACTATTTAGAGTCAAATCCGTCATGGGAACAGCTTAATGTGTGGCGAGACTATTTATAAGGAATAGTAGGTAGTTGAGATAGCTAAGTAGCATAAAAAGATCAACTATCTGTACATCGAAATAGAGGTGACAAATTATGTCTCTACGTTCAAACCGTGTTGCTGAGCAAATGAAAAAAGAGCTTGGTGATATTCTTGGCCGTAAAATTAAAGATCCGCGTGTTGGTTTTGTTACTGTTACAGGTGTTGAGGTAACGGGTGATTTACAGCAAGCGACTATTTATATTACATCTTTAGGCAATGAACGTGAACGCGAGGAAACGATTAAAGCTTTAGTAAAAGCTTCCGGTTTCATTCGATCAGAAATTGGTTCACGTATTCGTTTACGACGCACACCAGAATTAATCTTTGAATTCGATTCATCGATTGAGTACGGAAACCGTATTGATACATTGCTAAGAGGTTTACACAAAGAATAAGCTGAAAAAGTCTGCCACTTGCATGTTCATGCAGGCAGGCTTTTTATCTTCATAAAGAAGATTTTTGATCTGGTAATAATGCAAGGTAAATTTTATTTTAAAGGCAATTTGGGAGGATGTATATGAACGGTATTTTACCGCTTTGGAAAGAAAGAGGCATGACAAGCCATGATTGTGTCTTTAAGCTGCGTAAAATTTTACGTACAAAAAAGGTTGGGCATACAGGAACTTTGGATCCAGGTGTGGAAGGTGTACTACCAATTTGTATTGGCCAAGCCACTCGAATTGCAGAATATTTAACAGATGCAGGGAAAACCTATGAAGCTATTATTTCCATTGGTCGCACAACGACAACGGAGGATGCAGAGGGCGAAACGGTTGCAGAGGATCATTCAGTTAAGAAGGTTTCTCGTGAGCAGTTGCAAGAGGTTTTAGCTTCATTAACAGGTGTTATTGAGCAAACTCCACCAATGTTTTCAGCGGTCAAGGTAAATGGTAAACGTCTCTATGAATATGCTCGAAAAGGTGAAACAGTTGAAAGACCTACTCGTCAAGTTACCATTTATGCTTTAGAGCTTCTCGATGACCATGAATCCTACGAGGGGCAGGAGATAACATTCCCAGTTCGTATCGATTGTAGTAAAGGGACTTATATTCGTACATTAGCTGTCCAAATTGGGGAGGCTCTTGGTTATCCAGCGCATATGAAAGAGCTCGTACGTACTGCTTCAGGTACCTTTACGCGCGATAACTGTTTTACGCTAGCACAGGTTGCGGAGCTTATGGATGCAGAGCAGGTGACTACTTGTATTTTACCTGTCGAGTATGCATTAACAGACTATCCATATATTGAGATTACCTCTGCCATTGAAAAAGAAATTTTCAATGGACAGGTGCTTCCAGCAGATACATTGTTAAAGATACATGATAAAATTGTCTTTGGAATCAATGGAAAGGCAGTTGCGGTTTATCAAGCTCACCCTACAAAGGCAGGTTTGATGAAACCACACAAGATGTTTCCGACGATAGAGTAGGAGGATTTTTCAATGGAGGTCATTCATTTAAAATACCCACATCAATTACAGCAAAGAGAAAGCATGCAACCCTATTCATTAGCGCTTGGCTTTTTCGATGGTGTACATAGAGGGCATCAGGCTGTTATCAAGGCGGCAAAGGAAGAGGGAGAGAAGCGTCAAATTCCAAGCGCAGTAATGACATTTGACCCGCATCCATCATTAGTCCTTGGAGGGCGTAACGAAAAGGTTTTTTATATTACCCTCTTACAGCAGAAATTGCAGCTTTTTGAAGAACAAGGCGTGGATACAGTATTTGTTGTTCATTTCACATCTGATTTTGCTAAGCTATCTCCAGCCGCATTTATTGATACATTTATCCGTGGATTAAATATTCAACATGTGACAGCTGGCTTCGATTATTCATTTGGGGCATTTGGTAAAGGGACAATGGAAGATATGCGTGCATTAAGCAATGGTGATTATGGTGTGACAATTGTTGAGAAGAGAACGGATGATGTGGAGAAAATCAGCTCAACCCGTATTCGCCAACTTTTACAAGAGGGTGATATGGAAGCAGCGAGAACATTATTAGGACGACCATTTGAAATTAACGGAATGGTTGTACATGGTGATAAACGTGGTCGAACAATTGGCTTCCCAACTGCAAATGTCCAAGCTTTAGAAGGTACTTTTATTCCAGCAAGTGGGGTCTATGCTGTTCGTCTGCTAGTCCAAAATGCTTGGTATGATGGTGTCTGCAATGTAGGCTACAAACCAACGTTTAAAGATCCAAACGATAAGCAATTGTCCATTGAGGTTCATATTTTAAATTTTGATAAGAATATTTATGGCGAAGAAGTACATGTAGCTTGGTATAAACGTATTCGAAGCGAAAGAAAATTTGACGGTATTGATGCTTTAAAAACGCAAATCGAAAAAGATAAACAAGAAGCTATACAATATTTTAACGATCTACAATAGAGTCAACTAAGTAATGGTTTATACTTGCTTGACCCAATCATTTATGGTAACATTCATAAGTGCATAATGCTCAACCTTAGCTCGGTATATCGAAGACTCCAACGTTTACTGTGCTAGTGGGGATAAATAATTTTTCTTAGGAGGTCCATACAAATGGCTATTACAAAAGAACGTAAAAACGAAATTATCGCTGAGTACCGTACTCACGAAAGTGACACTGGTTCACCAGAAGTACAAGTTGCAGTATTAACAGCAGAAATCAATGCTCTAAATACTCACTTACGTACACACAAAAAAGATTTCCACTCTGAGCGTGGTCTTCTTAAAATGGTAGGTCGTCGTCGTCACTTATTAAAATATCTTCGTGAAACTGACGTACAACGTTACCGTGAACTAATCAACCGTTTAGGCTTACGTCGCTAATTACAGCGGGCTGTAGACAAACTTATGTTTTGTCTACAGTCTTTTTTTATTGAAAAATGCAAATGACCTTTTAGGGTAGCTCACTTCTCATCTCCATTTTTATTTTGTTCGATAATAAGCCATAACTTTTTTACGCTCCGGTGAACGAGCTAGAAAAAACATGTTCTAACCAATAAAAGGGTGATATATTCTAATCACATTTCGCAACCAAATTCAACCAGTCCTATGTGAATCTAGCTTTATTGTCCAATCGAGTTGAATCAAGAACGAATTGAATAGTAATCGTTTTTATTTAGCCATGAATGGCCTTTAACAGATTACTTCAGCTTGTGAAATGTGAAAACAAAATTTTATGGTGAGAAGGTGCAGTTGGATGTTTAACAAAATATTAAGAGAGAATAATATTGTTGCAGGGATTTTGACAATTATTCGCATCTATCTAGGTTGGCATTGGCTAACAGCGGGTTGGGGAAAATTGATGAATGGATTTGATGCATCCGGTTTTTTAGCAAATGCAATAGCAAATCCAGTAACTGGCGGCGAGGAGTTAGCATATCCACTATATGTAAAGTTTATTGAAACATTTGCTTTACCCAATGCTGAAATTATTAATTTCCTTATTCCTTGGGGAGAGTTTTTAGTTGGCCTAGGATTAATACTTGGATGTTTAACAACGTATGCTGCATTTTTTGGGATGGTTATGAACTTTGCATTTTTAATGGCAGGTACTATATCAAGTAATCCTTGGGATATTTTACTCGCTATCTTTATAGCAGCAGCTGGTTTCAATGCCGGTAAGTTTGGATTGGATCGTTTCGTCATTCCAGCTATCAGCAATAAGATTCAAACAGCAAAAAACAAAGATAAAATAGCTAGACCGCTGTCTAAAACTACATAATTTACATAAAAGAGACATGAAATGCCCCGTGAATGCTAGTTTGACGGGGCATTTATTTTAATTTTTCTCTCTTGACACACTTAAACTTTACTACATACTTAACTTTCTTTATACTAGTAGGATGTTGTATGACAAGTACCGTGGTATAATAAATCTATTGTGTATAGCCTGCACTTGAAATAATAATGTGAAGAAGCATTTATATCTATTTACATACATTACTTTTCGTCAGGAAGGATCAATTTAAGTCAATTCCATATAACAAAAGTATAAAAATGTTTTTTCAATAAAATATAGAAATAAATCTTAAATAAATTGGCAATAACTGAATTTAAATGTATGATTATTTCAAGAAATATTTTTGAGCATAGAACAAGCATTTTTGGTACACTTACAATTAGTACATACAGACGAAGTAAGTGTTTTTATAATAGAGAGGGGTTCATTGAATGAACGAAAAGAAAGTCTATTCCTACGAATGGGCTGGCCGTCCACTTGTAATTGAAGTAGGACAGTTAGCAAAACAAGCAAACGGAGCTGTATTAGTACGCTATGGCGATACTTCCGTATTATCTACAGCCACAATGTCAAAATCACCAAAACCACTTGATTTCTTCCCATTAACAGTAAATTATGAAGAACGTCTATATGCTGCAGGTAAAATTCCTGGCGGCTTTATTAAGCGTGAAGGGCGTCCATCTGAGAAAGCTATATTGGCGAGCCGTTTAATCGACCGTCCAATCCGTCCGATGTTCCCAGATGGTTTCCGTAACGAAGTTCAAGTGATCTCTATGGTTATGTCAAATGATTCTGACTGTACGTCTGAAATGGCAGCAATGGTTGGTTCTTCATTAGCTTTGGCTATTTCTGACATTCCATTTGATGGACCGATCGCAGGTGTACAAGTTGGTTATATTAACGGGGAGTTCATTGTGAATCCAACAGTGGAACAATCGAACCAATCGACAATTCATTTATCTGTAGCAGGGAACAAGGACGCTATCAACATGGTTGAAGCTGGCGCACTTGAAGTTCCAGAAGAAGTGATGTTAGAAGCGATTATGTTTGGACATGAAGAAATTAAAAAAATTATCGCATTCCAAGAGCAAATTGTGGCTGAGGTAGGAAAAGAAAAGAAACCAGTTACATTATTTGAAATTGATGAAGCAATCCAAGCGGATATAAAGGCTGCTTGTGAGACGGATATGCATGATGCTATTCAAACTGCTGAGAAACATGCTCGTGACGAAGCGATTCAAGCTGTAAAAGATCGTATTATTGCTTCCTATGAAGAGCAAGAAGCAGATGATGATACGATGAAGCAGGTTTATACAATACTTGATAAGATGGTAAAAGATGAAGTACGTCGTCAGATCACTGAAGATAAAATTCGTCCAGATGGTCGTAAACTAGACGAGATTCGACAACTTTCCTCTGAAACAGGAATATTACAACGTACTCACGGTTCAGGTCTATTTACACGTGGACAAACTCAAGCACTTTCTATCTGTACGTTAGGTGCGCTTGGTGATGTACAAATTATTGACGGTTTAGGTGTCGAAGAATCAAAACGCTTCATGCACCACTATAATTTCCCTCAATTCTCGGTTGGTGAGACAGGACCAATTCGTGGACCAGGTCGTCGTGAAATTGGTCATGGAGCTTTAGGAGAACGTGCACTGGAAGCAGTTATTCCTGATGAGTCTGTTTTCCCATATACAATTCGTTGTGTATCAGAAGTACTTGAATCAAATGGTTCAACATCTCAAGCCTCTATTTGTGCATCTACATTAGCTATGATGGATGCTGGTGTTCCTTTAAAAGCACCAGTTGCAGGTATTGCAATGGGCCTTATTAAAAAAGGTGAACATTATTCTATTTTAACAGATATTCAAGGTATGGAAGATCATCTAGGTGATATGGACTTTAAAGTGGCTGGTACAGCTAAAGGTGTAACAGCTCTACAAATGGACATTAAAATCGATGGCCTATCACGCAATATTTTAGAAGAAGCATTGACACAAGCTAAAGTAGGTCGTATGCATATTTTAGAATCAATGCTTGCGACACTTGCAGAGCCACGTACACAATTATCTGAATTTGCACCAAAAATCGTGATTGTTAAAATCAATCCAGATAAAATTCGCGATGTTATTGGACCTGGCGGAAAACAAATTAATAAAATTATTGAAGAAACGGGCGTTAAGATTGATACAGAACAAGATGGTACAATCTATATTTCTTCTGCTAATGAAGAAATGAATGCACGCGCAAAACAAATTATTGAAGATATCGTACGTGAAGCTAAAGTAGGGGAATACTACTTATCGACAGTAAAGCGTATTGAAAAATTCGGTGCGTTTTGTGAAATCTTCCCAGGTAAAGATGGCTTGCTTCACATTTCTGAAATTCAGGAGGAACGTACAAAGCAAGTGGAAGACGTCTTAAAACTTGGCGATCAATTACTAGTAAAAGTAATTGAAATTGACAAACAAGGTCGTGTGAATTTATCTCGTAAAGTAGTACTACAAGAGGAAAAAGAACGCGCTGAACAACAAAAATAATAAAGATAAAAGGCTGCGTCTAATGCGCAGCCTTTTTAAATAGTTTATCATCATAAAGAAATATATAGTTGGGGGAGATTTTTTGGTTCAAGTACATACATGTCAGAATGGTGTTCGTATTGTGTCGGAGCAAATTAACCATGTAAGATCTGTTGCTTTAGGTATTTTTGTAAATGCGGGTTCACGCTATGAACTACCTGAAGAGAACGGTATTACACATTTTATAGAGCATATGTTGTTTAAAGGAACACCAAGTCGTTCAGCTCGTCAAATTGCGGAAGAATTTGATCGGATAGGTGGAGAATTAAATGCTTTCACATCTAAGGAAAATACGTGTTATTATGCAAAAGTTTTAGACCATCATGCAGAGCTAGCAGTCTCTATTTTGGCTGATATGTTTTTTAATTCTACATTTGCAGAAGAAGAACTAGAAAAAGAACGACAAGTCGTATTAGAGGAAATTTTAATGAGCGAAGATGCTCCGGATGATGATGTGCATGAAAAGCTGTGGAGTGTCATGTATCCCAATGATGCACTAGGCCGTCCGATATTGGGCAGTGCAGCTACATTAAAGACATTTACTGCAGAGGCGATTCGCCATTATATGGCCAAACATTATGGTCCAGAGTCAGTGGTGATTTCCATTGTGGGCAATATTTCACCTCAACTCATGGCAACGATTGAACAATTATTTGGACAATATCAGCCTTCCACAGTTGCGATTGCGCCTGTGCTGACAAATCCTTCATTTCATCCTGGAGAAATTTCGAAAATCCGAGATACTGAGCAAGCACATTTAGCTATATCCTATCCGGCTATTGGTGTAAAGGACCCTGATATGTATAGCTTTATTGCGTTAAATAATATTATTGGTGGTAATATGAGCTCACGATTGTTTCAAGAGGTGCGTGAAGAAAGAGGTCTAGCTTATTCTATTTTCTCTTACCAATCCTGTTATGCAGATGTTGGGGCATTCACCATTTATGGCAGTACTAGCCGTCAGCAATTATCACAGCTACAACATACTATTGATGCTACTTTACTCGATATTGTCGCAGGTGGTGTCACAGAAGAAGAGCTTGATAATGCAAAAGAGCAGCTGAAAGGTAGCTTTGTTCTAGGGTTGGAGGGAACTGGCGCACGTATGAATCGAAATGGTACGAGTGAGCTTGTTCATCGTAAACATCGTACAGTAGACGAGGTACTGGCGTCTATAGAGGCTGTATCCATGGACTCAGTGGATCGATTGATTGCTAAAATTTTGAAAGCAGAGCCGGCCATTTCAATTATTGGACCAAGCGAATAAAATACCTCATCGTATAGTCTTAAAGGAGGTGTCTCAAATGATTATTGAGACACCTCCTTTTTATTTATATTATCAATTAGGCATTGTAATTATCAATTAACTTTGATAGTATAATTGATATTGAAAATCATTTTCATTTACACGGAGGAAATAGTAGATATGAAAAAATGGCTATATGTTAGTACATTCGCATTATCATTAGCACTGGTTGGCTGTGCAGACCAAGAAGAGAAAGTTGCAGACAAAGAAATTCAAAAGGAAGAAGTAGCAAAGCAAGATGAAGCTGCTGATACTTCGACAGTCAAAAAAGAGGAATTTCAAGATGGTGTTGATGAAGAAGCCTTTCAGAAGGCATTAGCAAGCTTTCCTACAACCGTTCCAGAAAAAATTGTGACGACATCAGTTCCTTTAACAGAAATGCTACATCTTTTGGAGATCACACCAGTGGGAGTACCAACATCGACAAATCCGATACCATCAGACTTTGATTCGATTACAAAAATTGGTTCACCTATGTCACCAGATTTAGAAGTTATTTCTAGTTTACAAACAGATTTGATTCTTGGCGCTTCTTCTCTACAAAGCTCATTAGATCAAGCACTACAGGGAATGAATCTTCCAACAGCTTATTTACCAACAGATTCGTATGATGACTTAAAATTAAGTTTTAAGGTGCTAGGTACATACTTTGATAAGGAAGACAAAGTAAATGAAATCTTGCAAAATCTTGTAGCAAAAGAAAAAGAGCTGGAAGAGCAAGCACAAGGAAAAGAACTACCATCTGTTATGCTGGTTATCGGAACATCTGATTCCTTTATGGTAATGAACGACAAATCCTATTTAGGAAGCTTAGTCGAAAGATTGGGAGCAGATAATATTGCGAAATCAGTATTGAAAGCAGAATCTACTTATTCACCAATGAATTTAGAAGATATTGTTGTAGCAGATCCAGATATTGTGTTTGTCTTAGCGTCTGGCGATCATGGAGCGAATGAAGATAAATTTAAACAAGAGATTGAAAAAAATAGTGCTTGGCAACAATTATCAGCATACAAAAATGACAAAATCTATATGCTTGATTACAGTATTTTCGGTGTCACATCTATTACAAATGCTGAGACAGCACTAACAACAATTGCAGATTATTTCTATAAATAAGTTCGTGAGGTAGAGGTATGATTCTTACAGCAAGAAGTCGCATGATTATTATCACGACATTTGTGGTAACCATATTAGCCGCAGTAATAGCAATAGGATTAGGTAGTGTCCATATTTCTATACCTGATATTTTATCGACCCTTATCAATGGTCGTGGTCAAGAGGGTGTGTATACAACGATTATATGGGATATCCGCCTTCCCCGCGTGTTACTAGCTTTAATTATTGGCGCAAGTATAGCTATATCAGGGGCTTTACTACAGGCAGTCATGGGAAATCCATTAGCAGATCCGGGTTTAACAGGGGTAACAAGTGGTGCTGCAGCATTTGTATTGATAATCCTTTTAGCAAATCCAGAATTAACTCATTTAATTCCTATCGCCGCCTTTGTTGGTGGTTTAATTGCCGCAGCAATTGTCTATGCACTCGCCTGGAGACGGACAGGCATTACCCCAATCACCATTATTTTATCAGGGGTTGCAGTAAATGCTTTATGTGGGGGCGTCATTGGATTTTTGTCGATTTTATATAGTGATCGTCTACCATCAGCAGTACAATGGATGAATGGTAGTCTCGCTGCAAAAGGAAATGCATCGCTGCATATGATTTATTTGTACGCCATTATAGGCTGGATACTATCCATATTTGCGATTCGCAAAGCTAACATTATCCGTTTGGGCGATCAGGTCGCTACTAATTTAGGGGAAAGTGTAACACGTATTCGTATTATGCTATCAATATTAGCTGTCTTTTTAGCAGCGATATCTGTTGCTGCAGTGGGAATGATCAGCTTTGTTGGATTAATTGTACCTCATATGGCGAGATTATTAGTTGGTTCTGATTATAAATACATGTTGCCTATGAGTATGGCCTTGGGGGCGATTGTTTTATTGGTTGCCGATACGGGCGGACGTACATTATTTGCACCACTTGATATTCCGGCGGGTATTTTAATGGCGGTAATCGGTGGACCTTACTTCTTATACTTAATGAGAAAGAGGGCGTTTTAATGTTAAAAATTGAACAGCTATCCATCAGCTATGAACAAAAGGAAGTTGTCCATAATTTTTCATTTGAAGTGGAACAAGGCGAGATTCTATCGATTATTGGACCGAATGGCTCTGGTAAATCAACGATATTAAAGGCGATTGCACGGATGCAGCCGTACAGTGGTGGGAATATCCTGTTTGAAGGAGAAAATATGCGTCGACTATCCTCAAAGGAAATCGCACGCAAAATGTGTATGCTGAGTCAGCAAAACCAAGCACCGAGTGATATTTCTGTCAAAAATTTAGTGGCCTATGGTCGATATCCGCATAAAAAGTGGTTTGAACGCCTGAATGCAGAGGATGAGGCAATTATTGATTGGGCATTAGAAAAAACCTATCTCTCCCATTATAAAGAAAAACCAATAGCCGCTTTGTCTGGTGGTGAGGCACAGCGAGCATGGATTGCGATGGCTTTGGCACAACGGCCACAAGTCTTATTATTGGATGAGCCCACGACCTTTTTAGATATTGCTCATCAGCATGAAGTGCTAGAATTAGTACGGGAGCTTAATCGTGATATGGGTATGACAGTTGTGATGGTGCTTCACGATTTGAACCAAGCCTCTAGTTACAGCGATAAAATCGTCGTTGTAAAGGATGGTAACCGAGCACAACTAGGGACACCGGATGAAGTTATGACTGAACAAATGATCCAACAAATATATCGTATGGAAGCTGAAATTCAATATGTATCTTGGGATAATGCTCCGAGAATTCAATTAAAAAATACGGTAAGAGTATAGGGGAAATAATATGCCAAAAGCAGTTGATATTGAACAAGTAAAACAAGATTATGAAAACTTTATACAAAGTAAAAAAAACTGTGTGTTAAGCTTCGTGAATGGGGAAGGTAAGCCTTTTAGTAGTACTACGCCTTTTGTGCGACTCAACGGAAAGTTTTATGTTTATATTAGCCAAGTAGCAGAGCATTACCAACTCATGGATCAATCCGAAGTGGTTGATTTAATATGTGTAGCAGATGAGGCCGTAACAGCCAATCCATTTGCTCCAGAGCGAGCACGTTGGCAATGTAGGCCGAAAAAATTAGGTAACGAAGGTCATGAGGATATATTTGCGACATTCGATCAACTGTTTAATGCAAAAATGATGGAGTTGTTGCGCTCACTTGATTTTTCTTTATTCGAACTAACGCCAATAGAGGGGCGTTATGTTGTTGGATTTGGGAAAGCCTTTACGATTGATATTGCCAATGATACATTAATTCATGTAGTTGTAGATAAAAAATAGGTTGCCTTAAGGGCAGCCTATTTTTTTGACTGTTAAAATATTTCTCGTGTCATCAATAAATGAAGACATTTTTGAAAAACTAACCAGCTACTAAAGATACTTATAAGCGTAGGGATTAACAAGACGAAAAGATTCCCTCCTACTAGTGATAAATAAAAATGAACAACTGAATTAAGAGCTATAATTAGCACTGTAGCTGTAAGCATCCGTAAAGATCGCATTTTCTCCGTTTCCTCGAGCTGTTGAATATAAAATTGACTAGAAAGAAGAAAAAAAGAGCTACTGATAAAACCAAAATACATGGCAAAATGCCCAATAAAATTTGTAGACGCTTCAGTCTGTGAAAAGTACAATGGTGCAATTAAAATAAAGAGACTTGCAACAAAGGCATAGCAAAAAAGGAAATCCGACTGTAATTGGACTTTCTTTGAAAGAGGCAAGCTATTAACATAAACTTCCCATTTTACTTGACGATCCCCTTTATATAAATTTTCAACGAGGCTAGCGGAAACAACTACAACAAATAGACAAATGGATGGGCTATCTAAATAAGGCAAGCGTATGAAATAAAGAACGAAACAGATAGTGATTGCAAAAAGGATAGTCCATCTTTGTACGATAAATCTTTGTACTAATAAGGCACGCATGGAATCACCCCTAGAATTCTTTTCGTTTATAGATTTCTGTAGAAATGAGTGAGGATAGCCACAGTAACAGAAGTCCAGCGAAAGGTGTAAAATAGATTAATTGCTTTAAATCTAAAAATGTCATAATCATTGTGGGTATATCCCCTTTAAACATCCCCATTAAAAAGCCAGGGATAAGACAAAGTGCAATCAGAACCATTCTTCCTTTTAGAGAGCCATATTTAATATAAATAGGTAAAAAAACGGCTAAAAGACAAAGGGCCGATGTTACAATCATCATAAACGTGAGGAAAAATTGAGCAGTCATCTCATTACTGCTCAATTGATGAATAAGAAAAATGATTGGTAGAGCAATGACAAGACCGATTAGCATTAATAACACGCTTAGTAAGTATTTACTAAGCACAATATCAGCTTTCGTAATTGGAAAGGTATTAGCGTACTTATCCCAGTTGCATTGTTCATCATACGCAAGGGCAGTAATGGCTTGAATGGTAACAATAAAAACAATAACAGCTAAAAGCATAGAAGTTTCTCGCATAAGAATAGCCATAATAAGGAGAAAAAGTATGACAAATAATTGTGACTTCATTTGACGCTGAATGGTCATAAAATCTTTTACTAGTAAACCAATCATAATCAAACACACCCTTTCACGAAAAATAGCATAATATCTTCGATAGAGGGTCTTTCAAGTTTAAAAATCTCATTTACTTCCTTTTTAAGTACTAATGCCTCGATTCCAAATACGCCATTGCGCTTTCTTATAATCGCATGCTCAGGTAATTCGTTTACCTCCTCAAGACTTCCTTTGAAAATGCCATACTCATATAAAAGGGCATCTTTACTTTCACTCAATAAAATTTCTCCATTATGAATAAGGGTGATATGGTCGGCTATTTTTTCTAAATCACTTGTAATATGGGAAGAAAAAAGAATACTGTGTGTTTCATCCTGCATAAATGCTAAAAATAAATCTAAAATTTCATCGCGAATAATGGGGTCCAAACCACTTGTTGGTTCATCTAAAATTAAGAGCTTCGGATGATGGGACAATGCTAATGCAATTGATAGCTTCATCCTCATGCCTCGCGATAGTTCCTTGATTTTTTTCTTCTTTGGTACGTTAAATTGAGCTAATCGTTCGAAGTAATAGTCTGTATCCCATGTTTTAAATACCTTTTTCATAATTTTGTCGAGCTGAGTAGCAGTCAGCGTTTCGGGTACGTGTAATTCGTCAAAAACCACGCCAATGTCCTTTTTTATCGATTGCTCATGTTCGACATGATCTTTATTAAAAGTTATATATCGCCGTATTCTTTTTTTACTAAATTAAGCATGCATTTAATCGTTGTCGATTTTCCAGCTCCATTTTCTCCAACAAAGCCCATTACTGTTCCTTGAGGTACTGAAAAACTTACATCTTTTAGTGAAAAACCTTCAAATCCTTTATGTAAGTCATGAATTTCAATAGCATTCATCTTAATGATCCCCCTCTAACATTAAAGTGACTAAATCTTGTAATTCTTCATTTGATAGACCAGCTGTTTTCGCTAATTTTACGGCTTTCAGTACATGTTCCTCTACTTGTCGCAAGAGCTCCTCACGCAGGAAATCCTGGTTACGTTCCGTTACAAAGCTTCCCTTCCCAGCGACTGTTTCAATAAAGCCATCCCGTTCTAAATCGGCATAGGCTCGTTTAGTAGTCATTACGCTTATTTTTAAATCTTTAGCTAAAGCACGAATGGATGGTAGGTCATCACCTGCTTGCAATTTATTAGCTAGAATGGCTTCTTTGAGCTGGATGGTGATTTGCTCATATATGGGCTTATCACTGGCATTGCTTAAATGGATATGCAAAATCCTCACCTCTTATAACTGTATATATACACTATATACACCTTGGAGCGGAAATGCAATATATTCCTACTTTTGGTAGGGGGCACGATTTACAAAAACTCGGCATATATTGAGGTAACGGCTCAAGGAGGGAGATGAGGAATGCTACTATCTGAGATGGTGGATAAAGAGTTAATTCAAATTGAGGGTGGTGTACATTTTGGCATCCTGGCTCATACAGAATGCCTATTAGATGTGCAAACAGGAAAAATACATGGTTTTGAGATTGTCAAAGATAAATTACCTTTCCAAAAAAAGAAAATGAAGGTTAGTGAAATGATACCTTGGCACGAAATTATATTAATTGGTGAAGATCGAATTTTATTTAACAAGACATCTACAGTACAGTCAGAATATTTACAGTGAGGTGAGCTTTTGGAAAACGAAAAATGGCTCGTTATCGGTGAGGACTCCAGATTAAAAGAACTAGCAACAATGTTAAGAAGTCCATCGAGAACAGTGTTTTATAAAAGAACGACAGTTTGGAACGAGGAGTTAAATAAACTTGTTTTAGAATTTCAACCAAATAAAATTATTCTACCTATCCTGCCTTTAAAAATAGAAGTAGAACAGCTATATGGTATATCACAGGTTAAATTCTATACAGGTCGTTTAACGATGCACTGGAAGCATCTGCTAGAAAAAAATGAATCCCTTTGCTATTTGCAACAAGAATCGTTTATTTGGCAAAATGCTAGATTAACAGCAGAGGGGTTTATCGCCACGTTTTACGGACTCGAGCAAAAATGTATTTACGGACAAAACTTTACAATCGCAGGTTTCGGACGTATCGCAAAAATGCTCGCTTCTTTACTAGTTAAAATGGGGGCAAATGTTCATATTGTTGCACGTTCGGTTGTACAAGTGAGTGAAGCTAAAGCATATGGCTATAAAGCTACGGACTTAGATGATCGTTTATGGTCAATTAATGAAGGTACATTTATTAATACCATTCCAGCTAAATGGATTACAGAATCGTTTAAAGATCATGTTCCAGCAGTTTTATATGATTTAGCCTCAGAGCCAGGCTGTTTGGATATAGATGCTGAGCAACTGCAAACATATGTACTGTTGCCATCATTGCCTGGGAAATACTTTGCACATGATGCTGCTGAAATTCTGTGCAAGGCCATAGAGGAGGAAGAAAATTGTTAACGGGGAAACGAATTGGCCTAGGTATTACAGCCTCTCATTGTACGTATGAAGATGTCATACCTAAAATTCAAAATTTTATGGATGTTGGTGCAACAGTTATACCAATCATTACCCATTCCGTTTTACATGCAGCTACACGCTTTGGTACAGGGGAGGAATGGATTGCAAAAATAGAAGCTTTAACTGGAGAAAAAGTTATTTCTTCTATAAAAGAAGCGGAGCCATTTGGTCCATCCAATCCACTGGATGCAATGGTAATCGCTCCAATGACAGGTAATAGTATTAGTAAGTTTGCCAATGCGGCCACAGATAGCCCTGTTCTTATGGCAGCAAAGGCAACTTTACGTAATGGATCACCTGTAGTGTTAGGAATTTCAACAAATGATGCACTGGGCTTAAATGGAATAAATATAATGAAGTTGTTAAATGCCAAAAATATTTATTTTATCCCATTTGGTCAGGACTCTCCTCACTCCAAACCAAATTCTCTAATTGCTGATTTTGACCAAATGGTAGATACTGTTCATGCAGCAATTACGCAGAAAAAGCAATTGCAACCGCTGTTGATACAATATTTCAAATAAATCATAGATTACACACAATTTTCAGTATTTTTGTGATACAATAGCACACATTATGGAACTTGTATTCAAGGAGAGATGACAGATGACAAAGCAGTTAACAGTTGCGGTTGTTGGAGCAACAGGAGCAGTAGGATCAAAAATGATGGAGCAATTAATCAAACGTAAATTTCCAATAGGGAACATTAAATTTCTAGCATCTGCACGTTCAGCAGGAAAATCAATCGAGTTTAATGGTCAAACATATACAATTGATGAAGCGACACCTGAAGCTTTTGAAGGCGTCAATGTCGCTTTATTCTCAGCTGGTGGTTCAGTATCAGCTGTGCTTGCACCCGAAGCAGCAAAGCGTGGTGCGGTAGTTATTGACAATACGAGCCATTTCCGAATGGATCCAGAGGTACCACTTGTTGTACCTGAAGTGAATCGAGGCGATCTGGCGAAGCATAAAGGGATTATTGCAAATCCAAACTGCTCGACAATTCAAATGGTAGCTGCACTTGAGCCAATTCGTAAAGCATTTGGATTAACAAAAGTGCTTGTTTCAACGTATCAGGCGGTTTCAGGTGCAGGTATTTCTGCTATTGAAGAATTAAAAACACAAAGCGCAAACTGGGAAGCCGGTAGGGATGTAGAAGCAAATATTTTACCATCTGGTAGTGATAAGCGCCATTACCCAATCGCTCGTAATGTCATTCCACAAATTGATAAATTCACAGATAACGGATTTACATACGAAGAAATGAAAATGATTAATGAGACGAAAAAAATTATGCATGCACCAGGGCTAAAAGTTGCTGCTACTTGCGTTCGTGTGCCGGTCGTTTCAGGTCACTCAGAGTCTGTTTATATTGAGGTAGAGAAAGAAACATCAATCCAAGAGATTTTTGACGTATTACGCAATGCACCAGGTTTAGTATTACAAGATGATATTGCAACACAAACTTACCCAATGCCTATTTATGCAGAAGGGGAAGACGCTACTTTTGTAGGACGTATCCGTCAAGATTTAGACAACAAAAAAGGATTCCATCTATGGATCGTTTCTGACAATCTATTAAAAGGCGCTGCATTAAACTCTATCCAAATTGCAGAAGCAATGCTTGAGGATAACTTACTATAAGAGGGGTGTAAGGATGAATTTAGGTCGAATTGGAACGGCTATGATTACGCCGTTTAAAGATGATGGCACGATAAATTATCCAGAATTAGAACGTATTATTAATCATTTGATCGACAATGGTACAGATTGTATTGTTGCTTGTGGTACGACTTCTGAAAATCCAACAATGTCTACTGAAGAAAAAATAGAGGTTGTTCGTTTTACAGTAGAAAAGGTAGCTGGTCGTGTGCCAGTTATTGCTGGTACAGGGGACAATGAAACAGCATACTCTATAGCCATGACCCATAAAGCAGAAGAAAATGGAGCAGATGGCATCATGCTTGTAGCTCCTTACTACAATAAACCAAATCAACGTGGGATCTTTGCTCACTTTGAAACGATTGCTAAACAAACGAGTCTACCAGTTATGCTCTATAATGTCCCTGGGCGTACTGGTGTGAATGTGGCCTATGAAACTTCTGTTGCATTAAGTAAGATTCCTAACATTGCTTGGATTAAAGAAGCAAGCGGCAATTTGGATCAGATGGGTGATGTTATTGAAAATGTTGATCCAGATGATGATTTCTTAGTATATAGCGGAGATGATGGCCTAACATTGCCACTAATGGCGATTGGCGGGGCAGGCATTATTTCCGTCGCTGCTCATGTAGTAGGCAATGATATGCAATTAATGATTAAAGCGTTTGAAGAAGGAAATCATAAGCTAGCAGCTAAAATTCACCGAGCATTATTACCTCTTGTACGCGCGCTGTTCGCTCAACCAAACCCTTCACCTATTAAATATGCAATGACAAAACTAGGCTTTGATACACTCAATGTTCGCTTGCCAATGATGGAAATGACCGATGAAGAGAAGGCTAACTTTGATAACATTTGGGATACGTATCAAGAAAAAGCGAGAAGTTTTAGATAAATAAAAACGAGGCAGATCATTCAAATCAGTCTCGCGGACTGTAGACGAACTCAATGAATTTTGAGTTGGCTACAGTCTTTTTTCTTTTACCATAAGATAAAAAAAGTAAAGCCGTTGATTTCCACTATGTGCGGGGTCGATCTGCTTCCCTCACTTTGTTGCTGCTTTGCTTTCGCACAGAAAATATCCGCTCAGTCCAGAATCTCGACTTTCCCGCAATTCACTCCACTCAATTTCTACATAAAGAACTTCTTATTCATTTAAAGTTATGAGGTGGTCAACCATGATGACGGAAAATCAAATCAATGAACGTGAACAATTTGAACTAGCTTAATTGCTTGTACGCTAGGAATATGCCCCTTCGATTGATCAATGAATTCCCAAAGATCATTTCGTGCGAAAACTAAAAGCTGCTATAGATTTTTTATTTAGATATCCTCTAAAAAATTGTCCATGCAGGCGATGCTTGCTTTGGCTGCCATGAATTTAAAGAAACTGGCAATTTGGACATGGCAAGTAACTTAATAGAGCAACTTTGCTCGAAGCGTATGTGGATATCGGCAGTGATTTACCAAATATTGAAGGTGCAAGAGGAAGAAAAGTATAGAGAGTGAACTTCTCGATGGACTTTTTCAACAGTCTGCGAGGCTGATCATTCAAATCGGCTTCCTTTTTATTTCAGAAATCCATAACTTCTCATCCTCAAAAATACTTTAATGACTCTATTTCGATAAGGATTCCAATATCTGTCTTTCCATCTGCTAGCAATAAGGAAAAGATAAGAAAATATATTTCTGTTGTGAAACATGTATTTTTAATTTGTGCAAAAGCTTAGCAAACCGTATAATAAATGTTAAGTGGTTGCTGTTCGGGATATTTTTTAGGAGGAAATAAATTGACAAAAAAGAAAAATGAACTGATTCGAATCATCCCTCTTGGGGGTGTGGGCGAAATTGGAAAAGCAATGTACGTAGTAGAAATTGATGAAGAGCTATTTGTAGTAGATAGCGGCTTAATGTTCCCAGAGGACGAGATGCTAGGCATCGATATCGTGATCCCTGACATTACGTACTTAGAAGAAAATAAAGAGCGTGTGAAAGGTATATTCTTAACACACGGACATGAAGATGCAATTGGCTCGATTGCCTATGTATTGCAAAAAATAAAGGCACCAGTGTACGGCTCAAAATTAACAATTGCTCTAGCAAAGGAACATTTGAAAGAATTACCTGCACCACATCAGGTAAAGTTTTTTGAAGTAACAAACCGTAGTCGTATGAATTTTAACTCAACGTATGTAACATTCTTCCACACAACACATAGTATTCCCGATTCGTTAGGGGTAGTGTTCCATACATCTGAAGGCGCGATTGTTCATACAGGAGAGTTCAAATTCGATCAATCAGCGACAGGTAAATTTAAACCTGATTTAGCAAAAATGGCCCAGTTAGGGGAAGACGGCGTCTTTATTCTATTATCTGAGTCTTGCGAAGCTGAACGACCAGGTTATACAACATCGGAAATTGTCATTGAAGAACAATTATCAAAAACATTCCATTCAGCACCAGGTCGTATTTTAGTAGCTGTTTATGCATCGAATTTTATCCGAATTCAACAAGTATTTGCTCAAGCTCAAAAATCATTCCGTAAAGTAGTGATTGTCGGGAAGCCATTAGAGAAGGCTGTAGATTTAGGTGTACAGCTTGGCTATTTAACAGTCGAAGAAGATACGATTATTCCAATTTCAGAAATGCAAAAATATCAAGACGATGAAATTATCATTATTACAACAGGCAATAAAGGGGAGCCTTTAGATGCTCTAGAAAAAATCGTACGTAAGCATCACCGTGACATTAAAATTAAGCAAGGTGATACAGTTTTAATTACATTTACACCTTCTCCTGGTATGGAAGTGCAAATGGCTAATACGATGAACTCCATTTCTAAAGCAGGGGCTGAAATTCTAACTTCTAGCAAAAATGTGCACGTATCAGGTCATGGTAGTCAAGAAGATTTAAAGCTTATGTTAAATTTAATGCAGCCAAAGTATTTTATTCCTGTTCAAGGGGAATATCGTATGCTGATTGCCCACTCTAAATTAGCTCAACAGCTAGGCATGCAAAAATCCCAAATATTTATCGCTGATAAAGGGGATATTGTTGAATATAAAAATAATAAGATGCGCATGAGTGGACGTGTACAAGCTGGTAACGTCTTAATTGATGGGATCGGTGTTGGCGATGTGGGGAATATTGTTCTTCGTGATCGTAAATTATTATCACAGGATGGTATTTTCATTGTGGTCGTGACCTTAAATCGTGCCCAAAAGAAAATTGCATCTGGTCCAGAAATTTTATCACGCGGCTTTGTATATGTTCGTGAATCAGAAGAGTTAATGGTTGAGGCATCGGACATCGCAAGGACTGTCATTGAAAAATATGTAGGGAAAGATACATTTGAATGGACGAATATTAAGCAAGAAATTCGTGACACTTTAAATACGTACCTATTCCAGAAAACAAAGCGTCGTCCAATGATTATCCCAATTATTATGGAATATTAATACAAATGACTCATCGTCAAGGCTTTGAGGAAAAGTAAATGGAAAAGGATTTTCTCCCAATTGCGGTGGAAAATCCTTTTTTTGAAATGTTCGAGTTCTACATGGTATGATTCGCTACATATATAAAATGGATTGCAGAAGAAGGTGATAGAAATGGCGGTTAGTAAAAGAAAAAAGGCTACTAAAAGCAAAGCAACAACAGAAAAAAAAGAAATGTCTCCACTTATGTATGAAATTCTAGGACTGCTCTTAATTGCGCTTGCGGTCATCATGATTTTTGAATATGGTATGATCGGGCGTACGCTACAAACATTCGCAATGTTTCTATTAGGAAATTTACATTTTGCGGTTCCATTTATGCTAATATTTGTTGCGTTATTAATGATGATTGGTCGAAAAAAAGTCGGTATGAAAGACCGCTTAATTCTAGGTATGCTCCTCATTATTATGAGCTTAACCATCTTTAGTCATGGCATATTATTTGAACAATTATCAAAATCAGGTGGCTTATTATCTGATTCGGTTCTCCGTGAATCATGGCGAATTCTCATCAATACCGAGGGGATTATTCATCGCAGTAATGCACTAGGTGGTGGAATGATTGGTGCTCTTTTATTTAGTGGTCTTCACGTTCTATTTGAAGCATCAGGGGCAAGAGTCGTTGCTTGGGTTATTTTCTTTATCGGCTTGATTTTGGTTACTGGAAAAGCATTAGTGCCATATTTGGCAGAGAAAATGCCAGATTTATTTGGTAAATGGAAAAAGAAACATCGAGATAAGAAAAAAAATGCACCTAAAAAGCCAAGCAATCGTCGTTCTAGAGCAGAAAGTGTGGACGAGATTGCAGCGGTCAATCAAACTACGGATATGCCTGAGCAAGAAGAAGAAGAAATACATCATGAGCCTATTATTTCTGCATTTACCCAAAATGTATCTCAGGAAAGAACTATATTTGATCAGACAGAAATAGTGGACAATGAACACGATGAAGCTATGGATGAGGTCCATATTCAAGGGACAGATACTGTAGAAAATGCAGACTACCAGCTTCCATCTTATAATCTATTACAATTACCACCACAACATGACCAAAGTGGAGAATATTCCGTCATCCAGGCGAACGCCAAAAAGCTTGAACAAACATTGCAAAGCTTTGGCGTAAAGGCAAAGGTCACACAAGTTCATTTAGGACCAGCCGTTACAAAATATGAAATCTTACCTGATATTGGTGTCAAGGTAAGTAAAATTGTCAATCTGCAAGATGATCTAGCATTAGCGCTGGCTGCCAAGGATATTCGTATGGAGGCACCAATCCCTGGGAAATCCGCCATTGGTATTGAAGTGCCAAATAGTGAGGTAGCCATTGTTACTTTACGAGAGGTATTAGAATCGAAGGATGGCGCTAAGCCAGAAGCATTGTTGCAGGTAGCATTTGGACGAGATATTACGGGACAAGCAGTGCTAGCAGAGCTCAATAAAATGCCGCATTTACTAGTAGCGGGTTCAACGGGTAGTGGGAAAAGTGTCTGTATAAATGGCATAGTAGTATCCATACTAATGCGTACAAAACCACATGAAGTAAAGCTTATGATGATTGACCCGAAAATGGTGGAGTTAAACGTTTATAACGGTATTCCCCATTTATTGGCGCCTGTTGTGACCGATGCACGAAAAGCTTCTCAAGCCTTGAAAAAAGTTGTTTCTGAAATGGAACGTCGATATGACCTGTTTTCACATACTGGAACACGAAATATTGAAGGCTATAATAATCATGTACAAAAGGTCAATGAACAGACAGATGAAAAGCATCCTAAGCTACCTTATATTGTAGTCATTGTAGATGAGTTAGCAGATTTGATGATGGTCGCATCTAGTGATGTGGAGGATTCAATTACCCGTTTAGCCCAAATGGCACGTGCAGCGGGAATCCATTTGATTATTGCAACGCAAAGACCAAGTGTAGATGTTTTAACAGGTGTCATTAAAGCTAATATTCCATCCCGAATTGCTTTTGCAGTTTCTTCAGCTATTGATTCGAGAACGATTTTAGATATGGGTGGAGCAGAACGATTACTTGGTCGCGGAGATATGTTATTTTTACCAGCCGGTGCATCGAAACCAAAACGGGTACAAGGAGCCTTTTTATCGGATCAAGAGGTTGAGGCTGTAGTGAATTTTGTTATAGAACAGCAAAAGGCTCAGTATCAAGAGGAGATGATTCCTACTGAAGAAGAAACGATTTTAGAGGAAACAGATGAATTATATGACGAAGCTGTACAATTAGTGGTAAGTATGCAAACAGCATCTGTCTCCATGCTTCAGCGTCGCTTCCGAATAGGATATTCAAGGGCAGCACGTATTGTTGATCAGATGGAACAACGCGGTATTGTCGGGCCTCCTGAGGGCAGTAAACCTCGTCAGGTGCTTATTCATCAATACGACAATTAAACATTAAGTGGATGGTCCTTTCTGTATATTTGTCCATTTATTTGCAACGAATTTGAAGAAAGAATGAATTCTATAACAGATTTTATTTAAAACTGTTTATTTCATTCTGCAAAAATGTTATATTTATGAACGATTAGTAGGAATGTTGTACATCAGATGTCTGATCTCTGATTTTGGTGGTGATATATGTGACTATTAAAGCAGATCATCGTCATCTCTATCTTCAAGTAATCGATCGTTTAAAATCTGACATTGAGGCTGGCATTTTTAAAGAAAATGAAAAGCTGCCTTCAGAATTTGAATTATCGAAATCACTCGGAGTCAGTCGAGCAACACTTAGAGAGGCACTTCGACTGTTGGAAGAGGAAAATGTGATTGTGCGCCGACACGGGGTTGGGACTTTTGTCAACCCTAAGCCGTTGTTTACATCAGGCATCGAGCATTTATCGAGCATTTCTTCTATGATCGAGGCAGCGGGTATGGAGCCTGGTTCGCGTTTTTTAAAAGCGGCCGAGCACATCCCTTCTGAGGAAGATTTAAAACGCTTCCAATGTGATGGCGACGATAAAATACTCACAATTGAACGTGTCAGAACAGCGGACGGTGAGCCCGTAGTTTACTGTATAGACAAGCTACCCGCAAGCTTCCTGCCTACTGACTTTGTCGAAAAAAAAGAAGTTTCACTGTTCTCTGCTCTTGAGCAATCTGGAAAAATCCATGTGGCCTATGCGGTTACGTACATTGATCCAGTTGGGTATCATGAACAAGCTTCACCGATTTTAAACTGTGGACGTGAAACAGCTCTTTTAGTGTTAAAGCAGTTGCATTACGATGACCATGATCAAGTAGTGCTCTATTCAAAAAATTATTTCCGAGCTGATAAATTCAGCTTCCATGTAGTTCGTAAACGGGTGTAGAACATTTCTAAATTTTTTTCCTGCTAATTACAATACCTTTGGGGGGTTAATTAAATGAAAAAACGTAAATTTGGTTTAGTATTAACATCAGTATTAGCGGCAAGTGCAATTTTAGGTGCTTGTGGTACAAAAGACGAAAAGCCTGCAAAAGAAAATGATAACACTTCAGGTGGAGAAACATCAGAAGAATCATTTTCAGTAGCAATGGTTACTGACGTAGGTGGCGTTGATGACAAATCATTCAACCAATCTGCATGGGAAGGTGTTCAAGCTTACGGAAAAGAACACGGTCTTAAAAAAGGTGATGGTGGTTTCGACTACCTACAATCAGCTTCAGATGCTGACTATGAAACAAACTTAAACAACTTAGTGCGTCGTGACTTTAACTTAGTTTATGGTATCGGTTTCATGATGGCTGATGCAATCGATGCAGTAGCAGCTGAAAATCCAGACAATCACTTTGCGTTGATTGATGCTGAAGTGAAAGCAGACAACGTAGTAAACGTACTGTTCAAAGAGCAAGAAGGTGCTTTCTTAGCTGGTGTTGCTGCAGCTAAAATGTCTAAATCAGGTAAAATCGGCTTCGTAGGTGGCGTAGATATTCCAGTTATTAACCGCTTCCACGCTGGTTTTGTTGAAGGCGCTAAAGCAGTAAATCCAGATATCGACATCCAAGTAAAATACACAGGTGCATTTGATAAAGCAGATCTAGGAAAAATCACTGCTAACAGCATGTACTCTTCAGGTGTAGATGTCATCTTCCACGCTGCTGGTGCAACTGGTAATGGTGTATTCTCTGAAGCAAAAGAACGAAAAGCAAAAGATCCGAATGCAGATGTATGGGTTATCGGTGTAGATGCTGACCAATACGAAGAAGGTAAAGTAGACGATAAAACAAACGTAACTTTAACTTCTATGTTAAAAGGAGTTAACACAGCAGTAGTAGATATTTCAAACAGAGCGAAAAAAGGTGACTTCCCTGGTGGAGAAACACTTGTTTATGGTTTAGCTGAAGATGGAGTTAAACTTGCGGATTCTCGCGGTGCAATTCCAGAAGATGTACAAAAAGTAATCGATGAATATAAAGAAAAAATTGCTAAGGGTGAAATCGAAGTTCCAGAAAAAGTGGAAAAATAATTCATCTTTTGATCATCATAAGGGACTTTTAAGAAGGACCTTATGATGATTTTTCAATCTATCGTTATATTTAGATTATTCGCAATTCTCTATTTAACTAGATTTATATGAACCTTTTAGAGGTAGTATTAAGATTTTGATAATGATGGTAACAAGTTAATAGAAGAAAGGTTTCTAACGATGACCTTTCCTGTATTAATTTAGCAAAACACCTACCTCTATAGGTGGGATTATATCAGTAAATAAAAGATAGCCTTTGGTAACGAAAGCGGTCTAAAGAATTAGAGAACTGTAGCAAAAAAGCTCTAACGGTCATCTAGTTTATGTACATTTCGAATACTGGATGTATTGCTAATCTGTGCCATCAGTCATAGTAGAGGCAGATACTAAACGCTAAGGCGAAATTACTTTATAAAAGTGCCTATTAAGGGAGTGACAATATTGGAATATGTGATTGAAATGCTAGGAATCCGGAAAGAATTCGGTAATTTCGTGGCGAATAATAATATCACCCTCCAACTGAAACAAGGCGAAATCCATGCATTGCTTGGAGAGAATGGTGCGGGTAAATCGACTTTGATGAACGTCCTTTTTGGTTTGTATCAACCAGAGGGTGGCGAAATTCGCGTTCGTGGGAATGCTGTAAAAATTACAAACCCAAATGTTGCCAATGATTTAGGGATTGGTATGGTGCATCAGCACTTTATGTTGGTAGAGAATTTTACAGTAACAGAAAATATTATTTTAGGCTCCGAGCCAACTAAAATGGGTATTGTCAATATAAAAGATGCATCTAAAAAAGTACAAGCCCTTTCTGAGAAATATGGCTTGGATGTAGATCCTAATGCCAAAATTGAAGATATCACTGTTGGTATGCAACAACGTGTTGAAATATTAAAAACATTATACCGTGGTGCAGAAATTTTAATTTTTGATGAACCAACAGCCTCTTTAACACCACAAGAGATTACGGAATTAATTCAAATTATGCGTCGTCTTATTGCTGAGGGGAAATCTATTATTTTGATTACCCACAAGCTAAAAGAAATTATGGAAGTGTCCGATCGTGTAACAATTATCCGTAAAGGTGAAGGAATTGGCACTGTTGTAACCGCTGACACAAATCCTGATCAGCTAGCTGAAATGATGGTTGGCCGACAAGTTGAATTTAAAACAGAAAAAACGGATGCGAATCCAACTGATGAAGTACTTGCTATCCATGACTTAGTCGTAACGGATTACCGTAATATTGATAAGGTAAAAGGTCTGAACTTAAAGGTTCGCAAGGGTGAAATCGTCGGTATAGCAGGTATAGATGGAAATGGTCAATCAGAATTGATCGAGGCGATTACAGGTCTTCGTAAAATTAAAAGTGGTACTGTTGAACTGAATGGTAAAAATATTACAAATTTGAAGCCTCGTAGTATAACAGAAGAAGGCGTTGGGCATATTCCGCAAGACCGTCATAAGCATGGTTTAGTACTAGATTTCCCGATTGGTCATAATATTGCGCTACAAACGTATTACCAATCTCCTATAGCTAAAGGCTTTGTAATGGACTATAAAAAAGTGTCGGAGAAAGCCAATCAAATTATTAAAGAATACGACGTACGTACAGGTAATGGTGAAATGACACCTGCTCGTGCATTATCTGGTGGTAACCAACAAAAGGCTATTATTGGTCGTGAAATTGATCGTAATCCAGATTTATTAATTGCCGCTCTACCAACACGAGGTCTTGACGTAGGGGCGATTGAATTTATTCACTCGCGTCTTATTGAGCAACGTGATAAAGGGAAAGCTGTTCTGTTAATTTCCTTTGAATTAGATGAGGTTATGAATGTATCGGATCGCATTGCCGTTATTTATGATGGTCAAATTGTGGACGAATTAAATCCTAAAGAAACAACAGAACAAGAGCTTGGATTATTAATGGCAGGTCAAAGTAAAAAAAATAACAAGCATGATGCGAAGGAGGGGAACGACTAATGTCAAATCGTGTCATTAATATACTCGTTCCTATCATCTCTATCATTATCGGTTTAATTGTAGGGGCTATCGTCATGATAGTCAGTGGCTATGACCCAGTACAAGGTTATATCGCTCTTTGGACAGGTATTTTTGGAGATTCATATTCAATAGGGAACACAATTCGTCAAATTACACCATATATATTAGCAGGACTTGCAGTAGCATTCGCCTTCCGTACAGGGCTGTTTAATATTGGTGTTGAAGGTCAGCTTATTTTAGGTTGGTTAGCAGCAGCTTGGGTAGGTTATGCATTTGAGCTACCTAAAGTTATACACTTACCTTTGGCGTTACTTGCAGCAGCAGCAGCAGGTGCATTTTGGGCCTTTATTGCAGGTTTCTTAAAAGCGAAATTTAAAGTGCATGAAGTAATTGCGACAATTATGCTTAACTATACTGCGTTATATATTGCAAACGCGGTCATTAAAAAATTGTCAGATGGTAGCTTTAAAACAGAACGTATCCATGAATCAGCTTCATTACGTTCTCCGTTTTTAAGAGAGCTTACAGACAACTCAAGTCTTCACTATGGGATCATTGTTGCACTATTAATGGTTGTTGTTATGTGGTTCATTTTAGAAAAAACAACGCGTGGATATGAGCTGAAAGCTGTAGGGTTCAACAAAAACGCTGCAGATTATGCTGGTATGAGCGTTAACAAAAACATTATTTTAGCCATGACTATTTCAGGTATGTTTGCAGGTCTTGGCGGAGCGATGGAAGCTCTAGGTACATTCCAAAACGCATCCATTAAACCTGGCTTCACTGGAATTGGTTTCGATGGTATCGCCGTAGCCTTACTTGGTGCAAATACACCGCTTGGCGTAGTATTCGGGGCATCACTCTTTGGTTCATTAAAATATGGTGCTTTAAATATGCCAAATGCTGCTGGTATACCGGAAGAAATTGTATCGATTATCATCGCGTTAATTATCTTCTTCGTAGCATCAGGCTATATTATTCGAGTAGGCTTACAGAAGCTGAGCAAGAAAAAGGAGGGACAATAACATGAGCTTTTTAGAAATGTTATATTTCATCATCCCTTCAGCGATTCTATATGCAACACCCTTGATTTTTACAGCCATCGGTGGGGTATTCTCTGAACGCTCTGGTGTTGTCAACATCGGGCTAGAGGGCTTAATGATTGTTGGTGCTTTTGTTGGTATATTTATCAATTTAGAATTTGCTTCATCATTAGGTGCGGCAACTGTTTGGGTAGCAATGCTAGCGGCTGTTGTAATTGGTGCGATTTTCTCACTTTTCCATGCCGTTGCTTCTATTTCATTCCGTGCCGATCAAACAGTATCAGGGGTAGCTATTAACTTATTAGGCTTAGCTGCTACTGTATTCTTAGTAAAAATGATTTATGATAAAGGTCAAACAGATATGATTGACCAACCGATTCGCCGTTTTGGTATTCCTTATTTAGAGGACATTCCATTCTTTGGCCGTTTATTGTTCCATGATGTTTACAGTACGTCTATTCTGGCGTTTGTGGTAGCATTTGGTGCTTGGTTTATTATTTATAAAACACCATTTGGCTTACGCCTTCGCGCTGTAGGTGAACACCCAATGGCGGCAGATACAATGGGAATTAACGTCAATAAAATGCGTTATATTGCTGTTATGATTTCTGGAGCTCTAGGTGGACTTGGTGGTGCTGTCTATGCACAAACAATTACGCACGACTTCTCACATGCGACAATTGCTGGTCAAGGTTTCATGGCGATTGCTGCCATGATTTTCGGGAAATGGCATCCAATTGGCGCGCTAGGTGCAGCCCTATTCTTCGGTTTAGCACAAACATTAAGTATTGCAGGGAACCAAATTCCATTCATTGAAAATGTTCCAGCCGTTTATCTACAAATCTTACCGTATGTATTAACAATCCTTGCTTTAGCAGGCTTTATTGGTAAAGCGAATGCTCCTAAGGCAAGTGGTCAACCATATATTAAAGGTAAGCGTTAAAATAAGTCATGATCAAAGACTGAGTGAAATATGCTCAGTCTTTTTTTTTCATGTTGAATTCATATAATTTATAATTTTTCCCATACATACTTTGGATTCTTTTTGCAATTATAGACAGTAGACATGTATAGTATGTGTAGTACATCGTTATATTAAGAAGGATAGGAGGGTTTCATATGTTTAAAACTATACCTTTTGCCAAAGGTGTCAATTTGCATATCCGACAAACGACCCAATTTAAAACCGTAAATTTTTCAATTAAATGGAGAAGAGCATTAACAGCTAAAAGTGCATCGGAACGTACTGTGTTAACCAATGTACTGCAGCATAGTAATGCTAAATATAAAACAACTGCTGCTTTCAGAAGCTTCTTAGATGATCTATATGGCACTGTTTTATATTTTGATACGTCTAAACGAGGTAATGAACATACAGTGCTTATGAATGTGGAGACGGTAAATGATCATTATTTAGCAAATACAAGTGTGTTAAATGACATGCTTGGTTTATTGCACACGGCTATTTTTGAGCCAAATTTAGAAAATGGAGTTTTTAAGGAATCCATTGTGGAACGTGAAAAGAAGACAGTTATACAACGTATTGAATCTATTTTTGATGATAAATCTCGCTTTGCACAATTCCGCTTACAACAAATCCTAAGACCAAACGAACCAGCATCTATTTCGGCAAATGGTAGTGTTGAGGAAATTCAAAAAATTACCCCTTCCTCCTTATTTGAGGCTTATCAATCGATGCTAGCTAACGATAAAATAGATATTTATGTTGCTGGGGATATTAATGAAGAGGAAATTGTAGCGAAATTAAAAAAAGCGCTACCATTTAATGATCGTACACCTGAGGAAGTACCAGCTGTTCTTCCGCAACAACATCCTCAAAACGATTATGTTCGAGAACAGCATGAGATGAAGCAAGGGAAGCTTCACATTGGCTTTAGTACGCCAGTAAGATTTGGTAGTCCGGACTTTGCTAAAATGCAGATTTTTAATGGTATTTTCGGCGGCTATCCACACGCTAAATTGTTTATGAATGTTCGTGAAAAAGAAAGTTTGGCTTATTATGCTTCTAGCTCCTATGCTTCTCATTATGGTCTCGTATTTGTAGTTTCTGGTATCGAGGCTAAAAATGAGGAAAAGGCGTTATCACTAATTAAAGAACAGCTTGCGACATTGCAATCTGGCAACATTACTGATTTAGAGCTAGAACAAACAAAAGCAATGCTCACGAATCAATTAAAAGAGTCCTTGGATTCTGCCCGTGGACAAATTGAAATTTTTGATCAATATAAAGATTTACCAGAGGAATTCTCTGTGGAATCTTGGGCTAATAAGTGGAAAGCTGTGACGAAGGAAGATGTTATGGATATGGCGAAGCAAGTGCAGCTTGAAGCGGTCTATTTCTTATGTGGAAAGGAGCAAGCCGCACAATGAAAACAATTGAATTTAAGCAATTAGATGAAACTCTTTATTATGAAAAGCTTGAAAATGGATTAGATGTATATATCTTGCCGAAAAAAGGTTTTTCTAAAACATTTGTTACATTTACAACGAAGTACGGTTCTATTGATCGCACTTTTGTACCAATAGGTCAAACAGAAAGCATTACTGTGCCAGATGGAATTGCTCACTTCTTAGAGCATAAAATGTTCGAAAAAGAAGATGGCGACGTCTTCCAAAAGTTCAGTGAATATGGAGCTTCAGCTAACGCCTTTACATCATTTACGCGTACGGCATACTTATTCTCTTCAACTGATAATATTTACAAAAGTACCGAAACATTATTGAATTTTGTGCAAGAGCCTTACTTTACGGAAGCGACTGTCAACAAAGAAAAAGGAATTATTGGGCAAGAAATTACCATGTATGATGATCAACCAGATTGGCGCCTATATTTTGGCACGATTGAAAATATGTATCATCATCACCCAGTAAAAATTGATATTGCTGGTACAATTGAATCGATTGATGGCATTACGGCCGATCATTTATATACGTGCTACAATACATTTTATCACCCATCTAATATGCTATTATTTGTGATTGGTGCAGTGGACCCTGAGGAAATGATGACTTTTATTCGTGATAATCAAAGAAAAAAGGAGTTCTCAGAACCGGTATCCATTCAACGTTTCTTTGATGAAGAACCAACAGAGGTAGCGATAAATGAACGGACATTAAACATGGATGTACAAAAGCCTAAAGTTTATGTTGGATTGAAGGCAAAAGAAACCAATTTGTCAGGGCGAGAAATGTTAAAGCATGAGCTATCTGTTCAAATTGCACTAGAACTTATTTTTGGACGTACATCTAATTTTTATGAACGTGTTTACGAGGAAGGTTTAATTGATGAAACGTATGCATTTGATTTTACATTAGAAAATGGTTTTGGATTTGCTATGATCGGTTCTGATTCATCAGAGCCTGATAAATTAACTTCTGCAATAAAAGAAGAATTGGCTAAATTTGAAGGGAAATCACACTTTGAAGGTGCTGATTTAGAACGTATTAAACGTAAAAAAATTGGTTTCTTCTTACGCGCTTTGAATTCTATTGAGTTTATCGCCAATCAATTTACTCGTTACTCCTTTAATGACATGAATTTATTTGATGTTGTCCCGGTTCTTGAGGAATTAACAGTTGATGATTTATATAAAGCATTTGCCTCAGTACAAGGTGAATCTCAACAAACCGTGTTTAAAATTTTACCAAGTAAGCAGGATGCCTAGTGAAAAAGTTTGCTCTTGTACTAGGTGCTTCAGGTGAGATTGGTCACGCTATTTGTCATAGCTTAGCAGAAGAAGGCTGGTCCATCTATTTACATTATTCAACTAATAAAAATGCTGCAGAAACTTTATGTCATACACTTTTTAAAACTTTCCCTGCGCAAGAATTTATGCTTGTACAGGGGGATTTTTCAATTGAAACAGGAGCAGAAATGGTAGCCGCACAGATTTTTAATGTGCAGGCTATTATTTTCGCAAATGGACAAGCGCATTATTCGCTGCTAGAGGATACAACAGTAAAAGATATGGACGCACTATGGCGAGTCCATGTTCAAAATCCGATGAGACTGACCGCTTTACTATCTGAAAAGCTTCGTCAGCATGATGTCAGCTATGTTTTATTTATAGGCTCTATATGGGGCGAAGCTGGGTCAGCTGGTGAGGCGCTGTACGCAACGGTAAAAGGAGCACAACATGCATTTGTTAAATCCTATGCAAAGGAAGCGGCATTATCTCGTATTCGAGTAAATGCCATTGCTCCTGGCTTCATTAATACATCCATGAACAGTCATTTAAGTAAAGATGAGCTTAATTATATATTGGAGGATATCCCTTTAGGGTCAATTGGGCAAACAAAAGACGTAGCTGAGATGGTTCGCTTTTATTTATCTGGGAAAGCCGATTATGTAACTGGACAAATCATTCGATTAAATGGTGGCTGGTACATATAATATTCTTTTTTACACATACTACATGTGTAAAGGAGGAGGAACATATGACCATTTTAGAAAACTGGCAAAAATGGACATCGTTTTTAGGACAAAACGTTATGCAAGCTGAATCAAGTGGTATGCCTAAGAAAATGATTCAAGCAGCTGCTGTCCAAATTGGTGAATATTTAGCTTCAAATGTAGATCCTAAAAACGAGCAAGAGCGAGTGCTATCAGATTTATGGGGCGTTGCCTCTGAAGATGAAAAGCATGCTTTGGCGAATTGTGTCGTTAAGCTTGTCCAAAATAAGCACGTGCAATAAAAAAAGAGGAGAGCTTATCTCCTCTTTTTTCTATATAAAAAATTTATTTTTTAGTGAAAACGGGAACGTATGTAAGCCTTATTTCTATGCATTCAAAAAAATTAGTAAGTTTTTAAAAATAACGCCGTAATTCCATGTATTCTAACTTTCCATTACATAAAAAATCAGCTATGATGGAACTTATAAAGGATTTTTTACGTTAACTAATAGGAAGGGAACGAGTGTGTTGAGCGATTGGTACTTTGAATATGAGATTCAGGTGAATCGCCCTGGATTATTAGGAGATATTGCTTCACTTTTAGGGATGCTACGTGTCAATATTATTTCAATTAATGGTGTCGATGAGGATCGACGTGGTATGTTAGTGCATACAGACAATGATGAGGCAATTGAACGTTTTCGTACAATTGTTTCGACAATGGAACATATTAACGTGACCAAATTTCGACAACCGAAACTTCGAGACCGCTTAGCTATTAGACACGGTCGTTATATTCCTCGAGATGCAGATGAAAAAAACACTTTCCACTTTGTAAGAGATGAACTTGGTATTTTAGTCGATTTTATGGCCGAACTCTTTAAAAAAGAGGGACATAAGCTGATTGGTATTCGTGGCATGCCACGCGTTGGTAAAACGGAGTCTATAGTAGCAGCAAGTGTTTGTGCCAATAAAAAGTGGATTTTTCTATCATCCACAATGATAAAACAAACCGTTCGTAATAAACTAGTGGGGGATGAATTTAGTCGTAATAATATTTTTATTTTAGATGGTATTGTGACTCGTCGCTCTTCTGATGAGCGACATCTACAATTAGTGCGTGAAATGATGAATATGCCATGCATTAAGGTTGTAGAGCATCCTGATATGTTTGTTCAGCATTCCGAATATAAAATAGAGGATTTTGATTATATTATTGAATTACGTCATCACACAGATGAAGAAATTACTTATGAAATAATGGAAAAAAATCATATGTCCGAATCCGATTCATTTGGTGGATTTAATTTTTAATTTGATGTTAAAGTAGGTGTTATTAGTGGCAGAATTAGGGACTCGACTGAAAGAGGCGAGACTGTCTAAAGGCTACAGCTTAGACGATTTACAAGAAATAACGAAAATTCAAAAGCGTTATTTAGTAGGAATTGAAGAGGGCAATTATTCCATTATGCCTGGCTCGTTTTATGTACGAGCTTTTATTAAACAATATGCAGATGCTGTTGGTTTAAATGCGGAAGAAATTTTAGAGACTTATAAAAAAGAACTACCGAGTACTCCAAATGATCAAGTAAGTCAATCCATAACGAATAGTCCAAGCAGAAGAAAGGTCACAAAAGGCCCTTCCAATAAAATGATGGAGGCAATGCCAAAAATCATTGTTGGGTTATTTATTGTTGTGATCATCGTGGTAATATGGGTGCTATGGCAATCCAAAAACAGTCCAGGGACAAGCGAGGGCAACACAACATCCCCTGAAATTGAATATGATACAAATGCCAAGCCTATCGATAGTGCCAAAGATAAGAAAGAAAAAGAAGAAAAAGATGCTCTGAAAAATGACCAAAAAGATACAGACTCTAAAGAAGAAACACCAACTGATGAAGATCAAACTGATCAAACTGAAGAGATCAAGCAAACCATTTCCGCAGGTACTGTTGAAGCAGATGGAGAAACAACTTCTTACACGTTAACAGGTACAGATACATTGAAACTTAAAATCGAAGTTTCAGGTCCTACATTTGTTGGTATTCGTAATCAGCAGCAACAAGAATTATTAACGGATACTCGTGTTTATAATGCTGGTGAAGTGGTAGAATTCGACGCGACGACTGAAAATTATGTTCGTATACGTCTTGGTAATTCTACGCAAGCTAAAATCTATATTAATGACGAGCTTCTCACGTATGCACAGCAAGTTGTAACTCAAAATATCGTCATCAATTTCAATAAAGAACAGTAGTCATCATGTGATGACTACTTTCTTTCATCATGAAAGGTGTTAGAAAAATGAACATACCAAATAAAATTACCATCTCACGAATCTTACTTATTCCATTTTTTGTCATTGTTATGATGTTTGATTTTGGCTGGGGAACATTGACTCTATTTGGGGCAGAGATGCCAATCCATCATTTTATAGGTGCACTTATTTTTATTTTAGCTTCGACAACTGATTGGGTAGATGGTTATTATGCACGTAAGTATAATCTTGTGACTACATTTGGGAAATTTTTAGATCCCTTAGCTGATAAATTACTTGTGTCAGCAGCCTTCATTTTAATGGTAGAGCTTGATATGGCACCAGCCTGGGTGATCATCATTATTATTAGCCGTGAATTCGCTGTTACGGGTTTACGCCTTATTTTAGCAGGTGGCGGAGAGGTCGTTGCCGCCAATCAGCTTGGCAAAATTAAAACTTGGGCACAAATTGTAGCAATCGCTGCGGCTCTTTTACACAACACAATTTTTATACTCATTGGTATTCCTTTTGATATGATTATGCTATATGTAGCATTGTTCTTTACGCTATGGTCTGGGTGGGATTACTTCTACCTTAATCGACGTGTTTTACTTGAGTCTAAATAAGAAAGGTCTTGTGAATCATGAATGCTGAAATTCTTGCGGTTGGCTCAGAGCTATTATTAGGTCAAATTACGAATACGAATGCGAGATTTATCTCGAACCAGTTATCCGAGCTAGGCATTAATGTTTTTTACCATACAGTAGTTGGTGATAATGCAAAACGTTTAGAACAAGCTATTGAAGTGGCAGAATCTCGTGCAGATTTAATTATATTTTCGGGAGGACTAGGACCTACGAAAGATGATTTAACAAAAGAAACAATTGCACGCCATCTCGGTGTTTCTCTAGAATTTGATGAAGTTGCATTAACATATATTGAGCAGTTTTTTGCCAAGCGAGGACGTCCTATGACGGAGAATAACCGGAAACAGGCTTTAATTCTAGCTGGAAGCGAAATATTAGCCAATTATCACGGAATGGCACCTGGTATGATTTTTAAAAATAATAATCGTACGTATATTTTACTCCCAGGGCCACCAAAAGAGCTTGAGCCTATGTTTCAATTTGAGGCGAAACCTAAGCTTGCTGCGATGCTTAATGATGGAGGGATCATTGCCTCTCATGTGATGCGTTTTTATGGGATTGGTGAGGCCGAACTTGAAGTCCAGGTACAGGATATTTTAGATGCCCAAACAAATCCAACTGTCGCTCCACTTGCGTCGGATGGTGAGGTAACATTACGCGTAACAGCTAAAGCAGAAACCGAACAGCAAGCCCAACAACTTATTGCCGCCAAAGTAGCAGAGATACAAGCCCTTGTTGGTGACTATCAATATGGTGTGGATGATGACTCACTTGTTTCAAAGACAGTTGAAATGCTAGTAGACAATAATCTAACTATTTCTGCTGCGGAAAGTTTAACGGCAGGGTTGTTTCAATCAGAGCTTGCGGAAATTCCAGGGGTAGGGAACGCACTCATTGGTGGTGTAGTGACCTATGCGGCAGAAGCAAAAGTAAAGCATCTTGGTATTTCACAAGAATTAATAGATACACACGGCGTTGTGAGCGATGAATGTGCTGCTGCAATGGCAAGTGCAATTCGAAAACAATTTGGGACAAATATCGGCATTGGGTTAACAGGAGAAGCAGGGCCTACAGCACATGACCATCAGCCAGTAGGAACGGTTTGGATTGGTATTGCCATCAATGATGAGGAGCCACTTACATACTTACTTCATTTATCTGGTATGCGTAATACAAATCGACTCCGTGCAGTGAAATTTACATGCCATTATTTAATGCAGCGTTTGGAAGAACGCGGCTATACAAAACGATATTAATATAGAGTGAAAAATAGGAATTTGGGTAGAGGAAAACTATCCAAATTTTTATTTTGTAGAAAAAACGAATAAATGTTCGCTTTTTTCTTGCGTGTTTTCTCAAAAACAAGTATAGTAGAGATAGACAAAAACAGTGAACAGTTTTCGAAGGAGGAAAATGAATGAGTGATCGTAAAGCAGCCTTAGAACAGGCTTTAAAACAAATTGAAAAGAATTTTGGTAAAGGTTCAATCATGAAACTCGGTGAAAAAACCGACTTAGAAATTGCGACATCCTCAAGTGGATCATTAGCACTTGACGCGGCATTAGGCGTAGGTGGCTATCCACGTGGACGTATTATTGAAGTATATGGTCCTGAATCATCAGGTAAAACAACAGTTGCTTTACATGCTATTGCTGAAGTACAAGCAAGAGGTGGACAAGCAGCATTTATCGATGCAGAACATGCATTGGACCCAATCTATGCTCAAAAATTGGGTGTCAACATTGATGAGTTATTATTATCACAGCCAGATACAGGGGAACAAGCACTTGAAATCGCAGAAGCACTAGTTCGTAGTGGTGCAATTGATATCATTGTTATTGACTCCGTTGCTGCTTTAGTGCCAAAAGCTGAAATTGAAGGGGATATGGGTGATTCTCATGTCGGCTTACAAGCCCGCTTAATGTCACAGGCATTACGTAAACTTTCAGGTTCTATTAACAAATCAAAAACGATTGCTATTTTCATTAACCAAATTCGTGAAAAAATCGGGGTAATGTTCGGAAATCCGGAAACAACACCAGGTGGTCGTGCCCTTAAATTCTACAGTTCTGTACGTTTAGAAGTTCGCCGTGCAGAAGCTATTAAGCAAGGTAATGATATTGTTGGTAACCGTACGAAAATTAAAATTGTGAAAAATAAAGTAGCGCCGCCTTTCCGTACAGCTGAAGTTGATATTATGTATGGAGAAGGAATTTCTAAAGAAGGCGAAACAGTTGATTTAGGTGTAGAATTAGACATCGTGCAAAAAAGTGGATCTTGGTATGCATATGGCGATGAGCGTCTAGGTCAAGGACGAGAAAATGCAAAACAATATTTAAAAGAAAACACTGCTGTTTTGGAAGAAATCTCAAACAAAATTCGATCTTCTTATGGTATTGCTGCTAATTCTTATACAATTGCTGCACATGAAGAAGACGAGATGGATGAAGAATTAATGTCACTTCTTGATGAAGAATAATCAAACGATTGCATTGTTCCCAATTTATTACGGGAACAATGCTTTTTTTGTCTATAATCTAAAATTTTTACACATAATAAGATAGAAGCTATATGCCTCAGAAATTATTTCTTATGTACTGGGTTAATGTAAAAGGTGTAAAAGGAGAATTTTTTCCTAGTATAAAAGTAACAGGGAAAAAATTCACTGAATGGATAGGACTTACTTTTTTTCTTCTCAAAGGGCGAACAGGTGCCCGACTATCCTTGACAGAGCTGATGGCTAGCTATACAATTAAATATGTATAATTTCTGAATTATGACTTTAAATAGGCAGTACATTTTATCTTCATTTAGCAAAAGTTTTATAGTTACATGTCCTTTTCGAAGGATGTCAAAACGCCTACTGAATGCAGATAATACCTTTGGCCAATTAAACAAGTTTTGTATGAAGACTAACAAATTATTGCGCAATTTGCCAAGGCGACATAGATGTATGCGCCGACTGAAACTGTAATACCCAAATAGCAAGAGGAGGTGTTCATATGGATGGAATTACTATCATCTCCGCTTTGCTTGGACTCATCGTTGGTGCCGCTGTTAGCTATATCTACATGAAAAAAGTGAATGACTCAAAAATCACTGGTGCTAAACATGTCGCTGAAACAATCGTTGAAGAAGGAAAACGAGAAGCGGAGGCATTAAAGAAAGAAGCACTACTTGAAGCCAAAGATGAAACTCACAAATTTCGTACTGAAGCCGAAAATGACATTCGTGAACGTCGTTTAGAACTTCAAAAACAAGAGAACCGTTTATTGCAAAGAGAAGAGAATCTTGATCGCAAGGATGATGCTCTAAATAAGAGAGAAGCAAGCTTAGAGCGTAAAGAACAAGCTCTAGCTGAAAGACAACAGCATATTGAACAGATGGAGAGCAAAGTGGACGAGCTCGTTGCATCACAAAAAACAGAGCTAGAACGTATTTCTGCTTTAACTAGAGAAGAAGCAAAATCAATTATCTTAAATGAAGTAGAAAAAGAGCTAGCAACTGATATAGCTGTGATGACAAAGGAAGCTGAAACACGTGCAAAAGAAGACTCAGATAAAAAGGCGCGTGAAATCTTATCATTGGCACTACAACGATTTGCAGCAGATCATGTAGCTGAAACAACCGTATCTGTTGTAAACTTGCCAAATGATGAAATGAAAGGTCGAATCATTGGTCGTGAGGGCCGTAATATTCGTACATTGGAAACGTTAACAGGCATTGATTTAATTATTGATGATACTCCAGAAGCGGTTATTTTATCAGGCTTTGATCCAATCCGTCGTGAAACGGCTCGACTTGCACTTGAAAAACTTGTACAGGATGGCCGCATTCACCCAGCACGTATTGAAGAAATGGTGGAAAAATCTCGCCGTGAAGTGGACGAACAAATCCGCGAAACTGGTGAGCAAACTACATTTGAAATTGGCATTCATAACTTACATCCAGATTTAATGAAAATTTTAGGCCGCATGAAATATCGTACAAGCTATGGACAAAACGTCCTAAAACATTCAATTGAAGTCGCGCATTTGGCAGGTTTACTGGCAGCTGAATTAGGTGAAGATGTGGCGTTAGCTCGTCGCGCAGGCCTATTACATGATATTGGTAAAGCCATTGACCATGAAGTAGAAGGTAGCCATGTTGAGATTGGCGTGGAATTAGCAACAAAATACAAAGAACATCCAGTCGTTATTAATAGTATTGCTTCGCATCATGGTGATACAGAAGCAACGTCTGTGATCGCGGTATTAGTCGCGGCAGCTGACGCTTTGTCAGCAGCTCGTCCAGGTGCACGAAGTGAAACACTTGAAAACTATATCCGCAGACTTGAAAAATTAGAGGAAATTTCAGAAAGCTATGATGGCGTAGAGAAATCTTATGCAATTCAAGCTGGACGTGAAATCCGAATAATCGTACAACCTGAAAAAATTGATGATTTAGCTTCTCATCGTCTTGCTCGTGATATTCGCAAACGTATTGAGGAAGAATTAGATTATCCAGGTCATATAAAAGTAACAGTCATTCGCGAAACTCGTGCCGTTGAGTACGCGAAATAATATTGAAAGTTAGAGGTTTCTCTAGATTCATATCTAGAGAGCCTCTTTTTTAATTTAGCCAGAGTCATGTTTGAGGAGCATCCATCATAAAAAAGAAAAAGGCTAGATTTTCTGCAGATGGATTAAAGAGGAAAGTTGTGATCAAAATGATAGATCTTCATGCCCATATATTATTTGATGTGGATGATGGGCCAAAAGACAAAACAGAATCCTTAAACATGTTGGAGCAAGCTGCACGTGAGGGGATAACAGATATTGTCTGTACCTCACATGCTATGCATCCACAATATCATGTCCAATATAGCAAGGTTCAAGCGCTAGTACATGATTTACAACAGCTACTGCTACAAAACCAAATTCCAATCACCCTCCACACAGGACACGAAGTTCGTTTAAATGATGAGCTTTTGGCACATCTTCAGCAGAAGCAACTCCATACATTAGCCCACACTAACTATATTCTATTAGAACTTCCTTCAAATACGATTCCTGCCTATACGAAAGAGATGATTAGACATTTAAAATGTGCTGGATATACACCAATTTTGGCACACCCTGAACGAAATCTTGCCATTAGAGAAAATCCAAAAAGACTCGATGTCCTTATCCAAGAAGGTGCGTTTACACAAATAACGACAGGTAGTTTAACAGGTTTGTTTGGTAAGGAGGTACAGCGTTTATCATTAGCTTTAGTAAGAGCAAATTACATTCATACGATAGGCTCTGACACCCATAATGTAAGTACAAGAAAATTCTGCTACCAAGAGGCACTCCAATATCTAGAGAAAAAGAATGAAATAGAGATGGTTGAGCGGCTCCTCATGAATAATGCAAATGTTTTAGCTAACAAGCCTATCATGCGATTTGAACTAGAGGATCTTGTCGTGAAGAAGCGATGGCTTATATTTTAATCTCCTATGTAGAAATGAGTGTGAGTATAATATGAAACTATTCATCACATTAGTGTTTAGCGCACTTATTTTTATGAGCCTTATGCAGCCCGTCGATGGCATTTACCATAAAGTATCTTTAATTATTAGCCTTTTCATTATTATAATCTCTATACTTCAGCATAAAAAAATTAGTATTCAAAATGTACAAGCTAGTGTTTTTTTTAGTATGTATACGTTTTTTTGTGTCATTGCAGCTGGGGTAAACCAAGATATGAATTTATTAAAGAATAGTCTTCAATTATTTTGCATGTTTTTAGCCGTTTCTATTTTCTTTAATGATCTTGTGAAAGAGCATGTTATGCAGATTGTTGTGAATAGTGTTTTACTAGCCTACGTCCCATTTATTTGTTTATGTTTCCTACAAGCACGCTATATGTTTGGGGGCTTTGCAGGTGTATTTGAAAATCCCAATACAATGGGGTTTTCTATGATTGGATTAATGGTTGCCGTACTTATAAGGCTATATCAGCTAACCATGAAAATTTTACATGAGCGACAACAGCCAAAATTAATTTTATTATTTGTTTTTTATGCGACCATTTATTTAATTTGCTTATATATTATACTACTTTCAAATGCTCGTACTTCATTGTTAACCGCTGCACTAGTGACGATTGTAGTGATTGTTTCCAGTATTAAAAACTTGAATAAAACCTTTGTGCCACTCCTAAAGTTTAGTGCTCTTTTTGCGGCCACCGTTTTAGTTGTATTCATAGCCTTTATGAAAATGGATAGGATGCAAGATGCCATACAAAGTATTGTATTGAAAATGGAAAAAAAATCTACGAACATAACAGATGGTCGTCTTGAAATTTGGCAATATGTTTTTGAGCATGTTCAATTTTGGGGACATGGTGTGGAATCATTATGGTCTATAGGAGTATCTCATGCTCATAATACATTGATTAATATTTTACAGGAGGCAGGTTTACTGGCATTGGTTAGCTATTGCTGCTTTTTGCTAGCCATTGCCAAAGGCTATCGTCACATGAATGACCAGCTTGCCGTTTTAATGGCGTTAATTATAGTTGCGATGCTAGGGGTTTCCACATTTGAAATTCTTTATTTTAACGTGCTCCATATTCTTGCGTTTGTTGTCAGTGGTAGCTTGAGAGATACGGGCAAAAAGACAATATTGACCGAATAAGCGCTAGGCTTGTTTAATATACTTAATTAGCATTGCCGTTATCTGCCTATATTAGGAGGGATCCATTTTGTGAATGAAGAAATGACAATCCAAAGTCTAGTAAAAGTATTGCAAAAGCGCTGGTTCCTCATCCTAATACTGATGATGCTGTCGATCGGCATTGCCGTGTTCATTAGCTATTTTCTTCAAACGCCTATTTATGAGGCAGAAACTCAATTATTGGTCAATCAAAAAAGCTACGAGAATCAGCAACTAATAGGGGCACAGAATGTGGATACGGACCTTCGTTTAATAAATACGTACAATGTCATTATTAAAAGTCCTGTTATTTTAACAAAGGTCATCGATGTCCTGGCACTAGATACATCTCCAGAAACTTTAATGAAGCAAATTGAGGTTTCAAGCGCCAATAATTCCCAAGTAGTTAATATTCGAGTACAGGATGAGAATGAAGCAAGGGCTGTGAAGATAGCCAATACGATTGCAGAGATTTTTAAAGAGGAAATTCCTGTTTTAATGCATGTGGACAATATTAATATTCTCTTTATTGCCCAATCCAGTGAACATCCAGTACCGGTGAAACCAAATAAATTGCTGAACCTCCTAATAGCAGCTATTAGTGGTTTCAGTTTAGCACTCGTACTCGCCTATTTTTTAGAAACGCTTGATAGGACTATTAAAACAGAGCAGGATATCGAGGAAATATTATCATTACCAGTAATTGGGGTAGTCAGTAATATAGAATTACTCCATAGTAAAAAATCAAGAGCTAGGGGGTCCTCCTAATGCTGTTCAAAAGAAAAACAAAACGAATCCCAATGGCTCGCAAGCTGATTACCGTTTCTGATATAATGTCTATTCCCTCAGAGCAATATCGTACCATTCGCGCGAATATTAAATTTTCACAACCCAATCAAGATGTCAAAACTATTCTAGTAACCTCCTCTATCGCTGGTGAAGGAAAATCGACAAATGCCGCGAATATCGGAGTTGTATTTTCACAGGAAGGGAAACGTGTCCTCATTATTGATGCTGATATGCGTAAGCCTACACTTCATCATACATTTTATCTTGATAATATATTTGGCTTATCATCTGTGTTATCACGCCAAGCAACCTTACAAGAGGTGATTCAAGAAACCTTTGTAGAAGGTGTGGATATTATTTCGAGTGGTGCTATTCCTCCTAATCCAACAGAATTATTAGCCTCTGAAACAATGACCTTCTTGCTGCACGAAGTGAAAGAACAATACGATATTGTGATGATTGATGCCCCACCACTGCTTTTTTTATCGGATGCACAAATTTTATCGAATAAATGTGATGGTACTCTTTTAGTTGTTAATACGGGGACTGTAGGAAAAGCAGCTGTCGTAAAGTCAAAATCCATCTTAACCATTTCCAAGGCCAATATATTAGGTGTCATCTTGAATAATTATAAAATGAAGGGCAGTACGTACGAGCAGTATTATGGAAAGGAATAAAATGGAGAATGACAGTGAAAAAGATTTTGCATATTATCCCCACCACTGATTTTGGTGGTATAACGACCATGATCGTAGATACTTGGTTGAATGTTAATAAATCGTTGTATCATTTTGATTTTGTGTCATTTAATAAAGGTACTTACCATGATATTCTCTTACAGCAAGGTTCGAAAATATTTTACGAAACGTATATTACGGAGCAAGGCCCACTTTCATATATGCGGAACATTTACCGGATCATCAAACAATATCAATATGATGCCGTTCATGATCATACAGGCTACCGTGCAGTTTTTACCATGCTAGCAGCTCGTTTGGCTGGTGTATCATGCCGTGTATTACATAGCCATACGAATGTTGCTGAAGAATGGAACAATAAAGCTCTGTTAGCCTTGCTGAAAAGACTGAGTGTTGGAAATGCAACAAGACTGGTAGCGTGTAGTCAAAAAGCGGGTGAGTTTTGCTTTGATAAAAAATCCTATGAGGTTGTCGCTAATCCAATCGATATGCAGAAGATAGAGCGTTTATCGTCAGCGGAGAAAAAGAGTTTAGCAGTAGGTCTAGGGATTCAAGATGGAGATTTAGTCATAGGGCATATTGGTCGTTTTGTACCTGTGAAAAATCATCCGTTTTTAATTGAGCTTGCTGCTACATTAAAGCAAAAAGGAATTCCATTCAAATTACTTTTGATAGGGGATGGCCCTTTAGAGCAGGAAGTTCGTCATCTCGTCAAGCAACGAAACGTAGAGGATTGTGTTCGATTTTTAGGCCCACGTGCGGATATTATTAAGCTCCTTCAGCTCATGGATAAGTTTATTTTACCTTCTCATTTTGAGGGCTTTGGCATTGTATTATTAGAAGCTCAAATTTGTGGTACACCAGCCATCGTTTCTTCCACACTGCCAAAAGAGGTCGATCTGAATGTTGGATTACTACAATATTTAGATCTACAGGGAGAGGTCGATCATTGGCTGCAAGCTATTTCGGAAAATAATGAAAAGATAGATCCGCAAATTATTAGAAAGAGTCTTAAAAATAAAGGTCTTGATGCACAAGAAATAGCAACTAGATTATGTGCTCTTTACACTTAGCTAGCAAATTAATTCAAAGGATGAGACTATCCAAAAGAAAATTAAAATTACTCATATCATCACTACGATAGGTCTTGGTGGAGCAGAAGCGATGCTGTATCGTCTCTTACAAAACGTCGATAGGGACTTATATGAGATAGAGGTTATTTGTCTAACAGAGATGGGAACTTATGGTGAGTTTATCGAACAGCAATTAAACATCAACGTCACTATATGTGATATGCGAAGGAGTATGGGTAGTGCCTTTATTCAATGTTATAAACGATGTCGAGAGAGTGATATTATTCAAACTTGGATGTATCATGCTAATTTTCTTGGATACATTCTTTCAAAATTACTGAAAAAGAAATTAATTTGGGGTATCCATCATAGTAATTTAAATAAGTATGACAATAAACGAAGGACAATTTTTATTGCAAAGCTTTGTGCTAAATTGTCTAAACATGTAGATGCTATTATTTCTTGTGGTCCAAAGGTGAAAGAAATCCATGAAGCGATTGGGTACAAAAATAAGCAACACCGAATTATTGTGAATGGTGTAAATACTGATTTTTATAAGCCTAGTAAAAAGCGCGAATATTATATGGAACGATTCAACATCCTGAACCAACCTATTTTATTGCATGTTGGTAGATGGGACCCTTTAAAGGATTATGAAAATTTGCTGGCAAGTTTGAAGCGATTAAGGCAGAAACGACAAGATTTTTATATATTTTTAGTAGGCTATGAAATAGATGGCTCCAATGAGGTATTGCGGCAAATGATTGAGAACGCGCAATTAGAGCCATTCACTTTCCTATTAGGTAGTAGAGACGATATTCCACAATTAATGGCAGCAGCAGATCTATTCATTTTATCCTCCTCAGGGGAGGGGCTACCGAATGTGTTGGTAGAGGCACTTGCCAGTGGCACTTGCTGTGTGACTACAAATGTGGGGGATTGTGAATATTTAGTTGGGGGTTACGGGGAGGTTGTACCACCCAAAGATGCAATAGCTTTATCGCAGGCCATCAATAGGGCATTAAATTACGATTCAAAGCAATATGAACAAAAAGCTAGTCTTGGTCGTGCACATGTTTTAGCAAATTTTGAAATTAAGCATGTTGTGGCGCAATATCAATCTCTATATCCAGCTATTATTGATAGGAAAGACAATCCTTACTAACAGAAAGGTGTGCTCATGAAAGAAATTAAGATGGGAGCCATTCTTTCGTATCTGACAATCGGTTGCACGATGATTTCTTCCCTTCTTTTTACCCCTTTTATGATTTCGCTTCTTGGACAGGAAGAATTTGGATTATATTCCTTAATGATTGTCCTTGTTGGCTATCTTTCTATTTTAGATTTAGGGTTGGGCAATGCGATTGTACGCTATATTGCTAGAAATAGAGCAATAGCAGATAAGGCATTAGAAGCATCATTAAATGGATTTTTTTTGAAATTATTTATGGGTATTGGCTTTCTTACATTATTGATAGGCTTTTTCCTATTTTCACAAGTACATATTATTTTTGGACAAAGCTTATCTGGAGACCAATTAGCCAAAGCCAAAGTAATGGGCTATATCATGACGATTAGTGTAGCGGTGCAATTTCCACTAGGTGTTTTTACTTCCATCTTACAAGCATATGAAAAATTTATTTTTATTAAATTAACAACATTACTACAGGTGATTGTACAGCCTTTGACAATGTTGTTTTTTCTGTTACAGGGAACCGATGCGGTAACATTAATCTATATTATTGCTATTTATAATATTCTCTTTTTAGTGTTGGATGCCGTTTATTGTATGAAAGTCTTATCCATCCGATTTACATTTACTTTAAAAAACATAAAGCTTATAAAGGAAATTTTTATCTATTCTTTTTTCATTTTCATTACAGTCATTGTCGATAAAATCTATTGGCAAACGGATCAAGTACTATTAGGCATATTCAAAGGGACTGAGGATGTGGCAGTTTATGCGGTAGCTATGCAAATAGTGCTCATATTTATGTCACTTGCGTTAGCCATAAGCGGTTTATTTCTACCTCGTATTTCTATGCTTGTCACAAAAGAAGATGGCTTATTAGAAATTAACCAATTATTCATTAAAGTGGGCGCCATTCAGTTTTTAGTAGTTGGCTATATACTAGGCGGTTTTTTTCTGTTTGGAAAAGAATTTTTATTACTGTGGTTAGGCAAGGATTTTATGGCCATCTATGCAATTGTTCTTATTATTATGGTGCCATTCAGTATTGATCTCATACAAAATTTAGGTATTAATGTGTTGAAGGCGAAGAATCTTTTTAAATTTAGAACCATTTTGTTAATGATAGTGGCGGTCGTCAATATCATTGTATCCATACCGGCTATCTATTTTTATGGAAAAATGGGCACAGCAATTATTACAGCATGTTCTTTATTTATTGGAAATGTAGTAATCATGAATATTTATTACTATAAAAAAATTGGTTTAGATATTTTGGGTTTTTGGCGAACAATTAGCAGGCTCGTTTTAGCATTTATAATGGCTATTTGCTGTAGTCAGCTTTTATGGGATTTAACGAAACCTCCCATTACTTGGGTCTCTATCATCCTTTATATTTGTTATTATACTGTTCTGGCTGGTGGGAGCCTTTTCTTTATTGGCATGACAAAAGAGCACAGAAGAAAGTGGATAGAGTTATTACGTAAAGGAGGGGCAAAATTTTGGTCTTAGTAAGTGTGATTGTCCCTGTTTATAATGCCGAGAATTATTTGAACAAATGTCTTACGAGTATTTGTCATCAAAGTTTAAAGGACATTGAAATTATTACGATTAATGATGGTAGCGAAGATCAATCATTGACGGTTTTACAAAATTTCGCACAGGTGGATGCTCGAATAACTGTTTTAGATACTGACAATGGTGGTGTGAGTAAGGCAAGAAATTTAGGGATGGAACAAGCCAAGGGACAATATATTACTTTTGTTGATGCGGATGATTGGCTAGAGCTAACTATGCTGGAAGAACTATTTCTCGCCTGTAGACTGACAGGTAGCAATATTGTTAAATGCGATTTATTTTGGCAGGAGGAAATAGGAAGTAGGCAGCTATATTATCCCTCAAAGACATACTTTACTTATAGCGCAACCGCTTGTTTAAATAAATTATTTACAGAAATAGGCGAAAAGCATTTTGGTTTTGCCAGCTGTAAACTATATAAAAAATCCTTTATAGATTTGCATAAACTAAAATTTGATGAAACGATGAATTTTGCAGAAGACACAGTGTTTCTAACGAGAGCTGTTATAAAGAATCAATCCATCTGCTATGTCCCAAAACAGCTTTATTACTATAATGTAGGCAATCAAAATTCCCTCACAAGTAGAGCTATGAGCAATGTAAGAAATAATTATGATTTGTTGTATAAAAAGCTTTCTGAGGAATTACAGAGTGGAGAGGTTTATGAGAAAGTAAAAAATAGCTTTTTAAATTACCAATTTGAAGGGCTCCTTGTTATTCTTCATCAATGCCCAGCTAAACCACAGGCCATTAAAAATGCCCTTCAATCCTTTTTACAAGCGTATCCAGAAGTATTGAAGGTGAAGCTAATGAACCGTAAACTACAACAATTTATTTTTTTAAAGCTCATAAAAATGAATTGGCTTACTTTATCCTCAACATTAATTTACATGAAGGTGAAAAGAGCAAAGTGATATAATGCCCAGATATTTATTTTATTTTGCTTAATCCTCCACCTAGCGTTACAATTAATGATGTTATTCAAGGTACGTAAAGTCTGTTTTTTAGAGACGTAATGGAAAGAAAGAGTGGTTGAAAAAATGAAAGTTTTATTTATTGGCGATATTGTTGGTTCAATTGGTCGGGATGCAGTAGAGAAATATTTACCTCGCTTAAAAAAGAAATATAATGTGGATGTTGTCATTGCCAACGGTGAAAATGCTGCGGCAGGACGCGGAATTACACATAATATTTATAATGACCTGCTACAAATGGGTGTAGACGTTATTACGATGGGTAATCATACATGGGATAATAAAGATATATTTGATTTTATTGATGATGCTGATTATTTAATACGTCCAGCAAATTTTTCAGAAGAAGCACCAGGTAAAGGCATGGTGCAAATTTCTAAAAATGGCGTGACATTATCTGTCATTAATTTACATGGTCGTGTATTTTTACCACCTCATGAGGACCCATTTGCGATGGCAGAAAAATTGATTGAAGAAGCTCGTCAAACATCACCGCTTGTATTTGTAGATTTCCATGCGGAGGCAACTAGTGAAAAGATCGCTCTTGGCTGGCACTTAGATGGAAAGGCTTCTGCAGTTGTTGGGACGCATACACATGTGCAAACAGCAGATGCACGCATTTATCCTAATGGAACAGCTTATATTACGGATGTAGGTATGACAGGTCCATATGATGAGATTTTAGGGATGACGAAGGAAAGTGTTATTTATAAATTCCAAACAAATATGCCATCTCGTTTTGAAGTACCGAAAAAAGGCCGAGAAGTATTGAGTGGTTTCTTTGTAGAGATTGATAATCAAACAGGGAAGGCTAAAACCTGTGAACGCATTTATATAAATGAGGATTATCCATTCCAAGGATAAAAAAGTCGAAGAATGTTGATTTACAGCGCTTTTACCGAGGAAACAGGATTCTTTGTGAAACTAGTCTATTTCCGTTCTGCGGAGCATAAAATGTGCTACGGACAATAACTTGAGGTCCAAAAAGGGGGACATGAGTTGTTGAGCGTAAACACTATTCGCGAAACGGGGAGGAATAATTGTGGATTCATTAAAAGTATCATCACGCTCTAATCCAAATTCAGTTGCAGGTGCATTAGTCGCGGTAATCAGAGAAAAAGGGCAAGCAGAAATGCAAGCAGTTGGGGCAGGTGCACTTAACCAAGCCGTGAAAGCAGTGGCCATCGCACGCGGATTTGTAGCGCCAAGTGGCACAGATTTAATTTGCGCACCGGCGTTTGCCGATATTTTAATTGCTGGTGAAGAACGTACAGCCTTGAAGCTGCTAGTGGAAAAACGTAATCGATAAAAAAGTGTAATAAGTAAAATGCCTAGTCACATAATAAAGTGACGGGCATTTTTTCGTTTTCCTGTTTACATATGATAGATGTCACTTGAAATAGGCGCGTTATTTTGCTTGGATTTGAAAATTACAACTTTATGAACAGGATTTTCAGTCAAAGGTCTGATTTTCGCCTAAATCGTTGAGAAACAATAGTGCAGAAGGTTTCTTCGTGTTAAACTTATGAAGGAAAAATAATAGTACACATTGGATTTAAGGAGTTGTTGACATGTTACATCAGCTTTCATGGAAAGTCGGTGGGCAACAGGGTGAAGGGATTGAGAGTACAGGTGAAATCTTCTCAATGGCAATGAATCGTTTAGGGTATTTCCTATACGGTTATCGTCACTTCTCTTCTCGAATTAAAGGTGGCCATACGAATAATAAAATTACAGTTCGTCCAACAGAAGTACGTGCAATTGCGGATGATTTAGATATTTTAGTGGCGTTCGATCAGGAAACAATCGATGTCAATTATAAAGAACTTACAGAAAATGGTATTATTTTAGCGGATGCCAAATTTGATCCTGTTAAACCAGAAGATTCAAAGGCACCATTATTTGTTGTACCGTTTACGGAAATAGCAGCAGAGCTTGGGACGTCTTTGATGAAAAACATGGTAGCAATCGGAGCAACAGCGTCATTGCTAAATCTAGAAGATGCCGTGTTCCAAAATGTTGTCGATGATATTTTTGGGAAAAAGGGCGAAGAGGTCGTTCAAAAAAATATGGAAGCCATTACTCGTGGTCGTCAAATCATGAATGAGCTGTTAGGTGATCGTGTAGGTGCATGGGAAATTTCTCCTGCAGATGGCAAGCGTCGTATGTTTATGATTGGTAACGATGCAGTGGCGCTTGGTGCATTAGCTGCTGGGACACGCTTTATGGCAGCCTACCCAATTACGCCTGCTTCAGAAATTATGGAATACTTAATTAAAAAGTTACCGAAATTTGGTGGGACAGTTATTCAAACAGAGGATGAGATTGCCGCAGCAACAATGGCGATTGGCGCTAACTTTGGTGGTGTTCGTTCCTTTACAGCATCAGCTGGACCTGGTCTTTCACTGATGATGGAAGCAATTGGTCTTTCAGGTATGACAGAGCAGCCATTAGTTGTCGTTGATACACAACGTGGAGGTCCTTCAACTGGGCTACCAACAAAGCAAGAACAATCGGACTTAATGGCAATGCTTTACGGAACACATGGAGAAATCCCTAAAGTAGTTATTGCACCTTCTACAATGGAGGAAGCATTCTTTGATACAATCCAAGCATTTAATATTGCAGAGGAATTGCAATTACCAGTTATCTTAATGACAGATTTACAATTATCGCTAGGGAAACAATCTGTAGAACCATTTGATTACAGTAAGATTGAAATTCGTCGCGGTAAAATTGTGATTGATGATCTTGAAGAAGCCACTGATAAAGCCTACTTCAAACGTTATGAAGATACTGAAGATGGGGTTTCACCTCGAGTATTACCTGGTACATTACATGGTATTCACCACGTTACTGGTGTTGAGCATGATGAAACAGGAAAGCCATCTGAAGCAACAGGTAATCGTCAAGCACAAATGGATAAACGTTTCCGTAAATTAGAAAGTTTGAAATTTGATAACCCTGTATTTGTAAATGCACCACATGAGGAAGCCGAGATTTTATTAGTAGGCTTTAACTCAACAAGAGGAGCTATCGAAGAAGTGCAAGAACGACTAAATGCTCAAGGTATGAAAGTGAATCATGCACATATTCGTTTAGTTCACCCATTCCCATCTGCGGAAATGGCACCTCTTGTAGCACAGGCGAAAAAAGTGATCGTTGTAGAAAATAACTATACAGGTCAATTAGCTAATATTATGAAAATGAACATAGGTGGTCACGATAAAATCGCGACAATCACTAAATATAATGGTACACCATTCTTGCCAGGTGAATTAGAAAATCGTGTGAAGGAGTTGACTCGCTAATGGCAACATTTAAAGATTTTCGTAATGCAGTAAAGCCAAACTGGTGCCCAGGTTGTGGAGACTTCTCTGTACAGGCAGCTATTCAACGTGCTGCTGCCAATGTTGGAATTGAACCAAATGAACTTGCAGTAATTTCTGGAATCGGTTGTTCAGGTCGTATTTCAGGTTATATCAATTCTTATGGATTCCATGGTATTCATGGTCGTGCACTTCCCATTGCACAAGGATTAAAAATGGCCAATCGTGATTTACATGTTATTGCTTCTGGTGGCGACGGCGATGGATTTGCGATCGGTATGGGGCATACGATTCATGCAATCCGTCGAAATATTGATATTACGTATATTGTCATGGATAACCAAATTTACGGCTTAACAAAGGGCCAAACATCTCCACGTTCTGCTGCTGGATTCATCACTAAATCCACACCAGGTGGAGCAATTGAGCCATCGTTAAAACCTTTAGAAGTTGCATTAACAAGTGGTGCTACATTTGTGGCACAAGGCTTCTCAACAGATATTAAAGAATTGACGGCTTTAATTGAAGCAGGGATCAACCATAAAGGCTTCTCATTCATTAATGTCTTTTCACCTTGTGTCACATATAACAAAGTGAACACATACGATTGGTTTAAAGAGAATTTAACAAAATTAGCGGATGTTGAAGGTTATGATCACTCAGATCGTGGTATGGCGATGCGTACAGTGATGGAAAATGAGGGCTTAGTAACAGGAATTATTTATCATGATACAGAAACAGCATCTTATCAAGAGAAAGTACCTGGCTACTCCGAGTTACCATTAACAGATATCGATATTAAAATGAGTGAAAATGATTTCAATGAGCTAGTAAAAGAATTTATGTAAAATGATAGAGTCAAAGCATTTGGACTGGTAATAGTCCAAATGCTTTTTTTGTTGTATGAATGTATTGCATGTAGAGTTAGAAAACAGCAGTAATGATACAAAAATATGTGAATTCATATTCAAGTTGTGAAACTAAAACAAATACAAGGGGCTAGTAGAGGTAAAAATCTCCCCGAAAATGCTACAATAAAAGAAAAAAAGAGGCGATGCACGTGAATAACGTCATTGATTTTATTGCAAAGAAAAAAGAACGTGAAGAAAGGCAGCGTGCGCAGGATTTAGAGCGTTATGTGGCGACACACTGCAATTTCGAACAACCAGAAAATATTGATGCACTCGTTGAGGGCAAACTGATAGAAGTCAAGGACCACTCGTTATTTCTGGGCTTTCTGTCCATTTTAAAGGATGAGCATATAGAGCCGATGACTATATTTCAGGATGTCTTTACTTTAGAACCCGCTCGTTTTGAAATGTCTTACAATATGAGATGGTGGTCTGTTGTTCAACTAGCGTTTACATTTTTAACAATTTTAAAGGAAAATGAGCCGCATACATATGCTGATTTTTTAGGTCTCTCCAAATAATCTAAGTATGTGTACGTCTGGTCAATCACACGTACACATACAACACCCCCTATGTTCTTCAATTAATTTTTAATTCTCTATAGATCATTCTATTCATTCATAGATATTTATAATTTCTCAATAATTTTTACTAAATATTTTAACGACCTCCATACTTGCTTAATGTTTGTTTTATACCATTACAGGTGTAAGCAAATAAAAATAAACAAAAACAAATGGAGGGTCCAACACATGGCAATTCAAAAGTTGTGGAAAAAAGGCTTAATTGGTGCATTAGCTATTTCCATGTTGGCAGCTTGTTCAGACAGTTCATCAGGTGCAAACGAGGTAAATGAAGATGTAACGCTTGAAGAAATTACGACAAAAGCAAAGGAAGAGGGAACTGTCAATTCTGTTGGTATGCCTGATACATGGGCGAACTGGGTGGAAACTTGGGAGGAGCTAGGAACTGAATATAGCATTAAACACAAAGATACAGATATGTCGAGTGCTGAAGAGCTAGCGAAGTTTGAAGCGGAGAAAGATGATGCTACAGCAGATATCGGTGATGTAGGGATTGCTTTTGGTCCAATTGCCAAGGACAAGGGTCTAACGTTACCATACAAAACTTCTTACTGGGATGAGATACCAGATTGGGCTAAAGACGATGAAGGCCATTGGATCGTAGGCTATACTGGAACTATTTCATTTTTAACAGATAAAAATAATGTAAAAGATGCCCCTAAATCGTGGGAGGATTTAAAAAATGGCGATTATACAGTCAGCATTGGGGATGCATTAACAGCTAACCAAGCACAGTTTGCTATTTTAGCAGCTGCTATGGCATTTGGTGGGGATGAATCCAATATTCAACCTGGGATTGATTTTTTTGCTGAGTTAGCGAAGCAAGGTAGATTACAGGGTGATCCATCGGTCGCAAACTTAGAAAAAGGAGAAATTGATGTCGCGATCTTATGGGATTTCAATGCCTTAGGCTATCGTCACCAAATTGATGAGGACCGTTTTGAGGTAGTGATACCAAATGAGGGATCTGTTACTTCAGGCTATGCAACGATCATTAACAAGTATGCGAAAAACCCACATGCGGCCATGCTAGCACGTGAATATATTTTATCTGATGCAGGTCAAGAAAATTTAGCAAAAGGCTATGCAAGACCAATTCGAGACAAAGTAGACCTACCACAGGATGTTAAAGATTTATTATTACCAGCTGATATGTATAACAATGCTCAGCCAGTAAACGATCAAAAGCAATGGGAAGAAACAACGAAGCAAATTCCACAATTATTTCAGGAGCAGGTGTTAATCCATGCAAAATAAGAAACTAGTTCTTATTGTCGTTGATGCACTACGCTTTGATACTGCTTGTAGCCATATGGGATTTTTACACCATTTAGTAGAGCGAAAGGTAGCAGCGCGCTATAAAATTTGTTCGGAGGTTCCAGCGTTATCCCGACCATTGTATGAAACTATTTTAACAGGGACACCCCCCATCGTTCATGGTGTCACAAGCAATATGACCGTCCGTTTATCGACTCAAAAAAGTGTCTTTCATGTTGCGAAGGAACACGGATTGACTACTGCAGCCTCAGCCTATTATTGGGTAAGCGAACTTTATAACAGAGCACCATTTAACCATATGGCTGACAGAATTCAATTGGATACATCCTTACCAATTGACAATGGATTGTTCTATTTTGAGGATCATTATCCGGATAGTCATGTATTTGCAGATGCAGCGTGGCTAATGGATGAAAAGCAGCCTGATTTCCTTTATATTCATCCGATGAATGTTGATGATGATGGTCATAAATTCACTGCGGATTCCGCACAATATCGCAATCGTGTTTTAGCGATGGATGCCTTATTATCATTATTCATCCCAAAATGTATGGCGCAAGGGTATGAGGTTATTGTAACAGCGGATCATGGCATGACGAGTGATGGCAATCATGGAGGAACAACGGATGAGGATCGTTATGTTCCACTGTTTGTGATAGCCGATTCTATCAAGGCAGGGATAAATGAGGGTGTCGTTTCACAATTACAAATTGCACCACTATGCTGTCATTTATTGAATATGGAGCCTACTGATGAGATGGTGCCACTTTTGATTGAAGGTGTGTATGCAGCAAAAGAGGTTTAACTAATAATAGTCGCTCCTATTAGACTGACTGGAGCGACTATTATCCCCTTGAGCAGCAGTAATTATAGAAAGAAGTGATTGTGTTGATATCGAAGCGGCAATCCATTGCCTGGCTTTCTCCTTTTCTAGTATTACTATTATTATTTTTCCTTGTCCCTTTATTGTATATGCTCATAACTAGCTTTCAAAATAGTGATGGCTTTACGCTGGCACAATACAAGGGGGTTTTTACAAACGGCTATATTCTACAGGGGTTTAAAAATAGTATTACCTTATCCGTCATTTCAGCTATTATCGCGTTAATGGTTACATTGTTCGCGGTCTATGCCATGATGAAGTTTTCTGAGCCAGTAAGGGAGAAAATTTTAATACTAACAAATTTAACATCTAATTTTTCGGGTATTCCGTTAGCGTTTGCTTTTATCGTGTTACTTGGCAACAGTGGTTTATTTACACTGTTATTTGAAAAATGGGATATTGATGCACTGTCATCATTTTCACTTTATAGTTGGGGTGGTCTTTTATTAATTTATATTTACTTTCAGCTTCCGCTATCGCTTATGCTATTATATCCGATTTATGATGGAATCCAGCAGCAGTGGAAGGAGGCAGCTGCACTTTTAGGGGCATCCAGTTGGCAGTTTTGGATGAAAATTGGTTTACCAGTTATGCTACCAGGGATTGTCGGAACTTTTAGTGTGTTATTTGCTAATGCTATGGGGGCGTATGCCTCTGCCTATGCGCTGACGAGCAGTAATTATAACTTAGTGGCGATTCGTATTGGCTCATTAATTAAGGGTGATATCTTTGCCCAACCAGAGCTAGCAAGTGCGATAGCGGTCATTTTAGCCGTATCCATGGTAACGGCTATGTTAATTAGTGAGTGGAGCATCTCAAAAACAAGGAGGAAACTTAAATGAAGAAGAGGGGCTTGGCCGATTTATTTTTCCTCCTATTAGTTGGGTATCTTATATTGCCCGTTCTAGCAACGATGCTCTATGCTTTTGCATCAAAATGGAATAAAACGATATTACCTGAAGGATTTACATTAAAATGGTTTACCGCATTGTTTCAGGATAGTGATTTTATTCAAGCATTTGGACGTTCAGTATTATTAGCAGGAGGTGCTGTTAGTATTGCGCTCCTTGTTATTGTGCCAGCCATCTTCGTTATTGTCTTGTACTTTCCTACGTATGAAAAGTGGATACAGATGGCCGTTGTCATGGTTTATTCTTTTCCAGGAATCATTTTAGCGGTAGGACTTATCCGCGTTTATAGTAAAATAGGGATACCGATGATTTTCGTTGTTTTAGGGGCCTATGTTGTTGGCATTCTACCTTATATCTATCAGGGCACACGAAATAGTTTGCGAAATATAGATGCAAGGCAACTTCTTGATGCAGCTCAATTGCTTGGCGCCTCTAAAAGGCAAGCATTCACAAAAATTTTACTGCCTACAGTTTATCCCGGCTTATTTGCAGGTGCGCTGTTATCTTTCTCTGTTTTATTTGGCGAATTTGTCTTAATTAATCTTGTTGTGGGCTCTCGCTTTGAAACCGTTCAAATTTATTTAATGAAAAAACTGAGTACAAGTGGACATATTGCTAGTGCAGTAGTTTTCATTTATATCGTGCTGATGGGTTTATTAACATTTGTCATTGCAATAGTAACGAAACGATCGAAAGGTGCTACAAATCTATGAGTTATCTTGTTATTGAAGGGCTTCATAAAAACTATGGGTCATCAACTGTTTTATCGAATATTAATATGAAAATTGACAAAGGTGAATTTATTACTTTATTAGGACCGAGTGGCTGTGGAAAAAGTACGATTCTTCGTATTGTTGCAGGCTTAACGGATGCAACGGCAGGCAAAATTTCCATTGAAGGCAAAGATATGAATGGTGTACAGCCGAAGGATCGTCAAGTGGGGATGGTTTTTCAATCCTATGCACTTTTCCCGAATATGACCGTGCAAGAAAATGTCGCCTTTGGTTTGCGTATGCAAAAAGAGAATTCAGTTGAGCTAGAACAGCGCGTTCAAGACATGTTGGAGCTTGTTCATTTAAGCGAAAAAGCGCACGCTTATCCGAAAGAACTATCGGGAGGTCAACAACAACGTGTTGCACTAGCGCGAGCGTTAATTGTCCGACCTAAAGTATTGTTATTAGACGAGCCACTTAGTGCGCTAGATGCTCAAATACGTAAGAAGCTTCAGGCAGATTTACGGGCCATTCAACGGAAGCTCAATATGACGATGATTTTAGTAACGCATGATCAGGAAGAGGCCATGGCTGTTTCAGATAGAATATTTGTAATGAATAATGGCAGTATTGCGCAAAGTGGGACACCAACTGAGATTTATACAAGACCTGATAATGAATTTATTGCTAATTTTATTGGGCATTATAATGTTTTTTCTCGACAGGTTTTACAGCAAATGCTCGGAGAACCTTTACCAGAGCCACACCGTAAATTTGCGATTCGTCCTGAAGCTTTGCATTTCGATAAAAGAAATGGTGATCTGTGTTTAACAGGAATAGCGAAACAATCGTTAATGAGTGGCAATATCATTCGAACAATGTTTGAGGGGGAGGTCTTATTTACAATCGAGCAGCTGCATCAACAGGGCTATTCAATTGAAATGGGAGCAACCTATAAGTGTTATGTCGCAAAAGAAGATGTGATTGCATTATCATGACTTACGCAAAACTAGAAAGATTCGAATTCATATTAAAACAATTAGAGTGGGAAGGGAAAATTATTGTTGCGAATATTGCTGATGCGCTTCAAGTAGCTCCTGAAACAATACGAAGAGACTTTGATGAATTAGAGCAACAGCGTTTGTTAACAAGAGTGCATGGTGGGGCTATTAAATATACGAACGTACGCAATGAGCCTGCCTTTTTGCGTAAGCTACAAATGCAGAAAGAGGCTAAGCGTCAAATTGCTCGTATGGCCGCAAAACGGATTAGCGATGGAGATACGATAGCAATTGATACGGGGACGACAACGGTTCATATTGCAGATTTTCTACTAGCTGTTGACGATATAACAGTTGTTACAAACTCGATTGCAGCAGCTGTCCAGTTTAATTTAGCTATAGAGGAAAGACGCATGACTGGGAAGGTTATTTTACTAGGTGGTACCGCGAATCCGCGACAATCCTCTGTCGCAGGAGCTATGACTTTGGAAATGTTAGATAATATGAATTTTGATAAAGCATTTATTTCATGTGGTGGCATTAGTGATGGTGTTGTTTACGATTATGATTTAGATGAATCTCTCATTTCAAAAAAAATGCAAAAGCATAGTAAGGTCAATTATTTATTAGCGGATGCATCGAAAATGAATGGAAAATCATTTTTTCAAATTTGTCATCTTGAAGAATGTACGGAAATTTTTTGTGAAAATACCTGTCCATTAGAATGGCAGGCTTATGAAGAAAAATGGACGGTATGTAATGGAGGGAAAAGTTGATGACAATTGATTATCATGTACATTTAGAAGAGGGGCCTTATTCATCGCGCTGGCTAGAGCGTACATCACAGGCGCTTGAGTTCTTTCAACATGTGGATGCTACTGCACAGGGTTCAAAGGAGCAGATGACCTTTCAACTACAGAGGTTAACAAAGAGGGTTCAAAATGGCTGCTATAGTGAGGAATGGTTGGATTTATATCTTCAGCAAGCAAAGCAGCTTGGTTTACGAGAGGTTGGCATTGTTGATCACTTATATCGTTTTAAGGAGACTCGTGCTTACTTCGAGCGCTTTATGAAATTGGACGATAGTAAGATTGGTCAATTACAGCGATATTGGCTAGATCGTGTCATGACAGAAAATATCGATACTTTTGTCTCTACCATTCAGCAGGCGAAGGAAAAATGGCACCGAGAAGGCATTGCCTTGAAGCTAGGTATAGAGGCAGATTATTTTATAGGTGGGGAAATGGAGCTAACTTCATTATTAGCCGAACATCCGTGGGATTATGTAATCGGTTCAGTCCATTTTGTAGATGGCTGGGGCTTTGATAATCCCCAAACAGAATATCTATTTAAGCAAATGAGTCCGCAAGCATTACAAGAAAACTATGAGCGATTTTTTATGACTGTTGAAAACATGATTCAGTCCAAACTATTTGATTTTGTGGCCCATCTTGACAACTTTAAAGTATTTAATTATCAGGTAGAGGATCAGGCATTTCTAAAAGTTTGGTATGAACGTATCGCACAAGCTTTAACGTCAACTGAAACTGCCACGGAGATCAATGCCGGGTTGTATTATCGTTATCCTGTAAAAGAAATGTGCCCTGGCCCTCGCTTTTTACAAACCTTACTTGACTATGGGGTTATTTTTACAGTTTCCTCAGATGCCCATTTCCCTGATGATTTAGGAAAGCATACATTTGCCAATACAGACTTGCTAAAAAGCCATGGGGTTCAATCCATCGTCTCTTTTGAACAACGCATTAAAAAATTTATAGAAATATAGATACGGGAGAAGGCACTAAAGTTTTTATATTAGTGTCTTTTATTTGTGCTACATATGTCCAATCTAGTTCGCATACAAATGAATAAATTCATTTTTACTAGAGAGGTGATCCAATTGTCATACCTACATGTACAACCATTTTTGCCTATTGTTATACAATCAGGACAGCATGCCTACGGGGTAGCTCGTTCATTTTATGAGGCCTATACTATTAAGAGCCTTGTCATCGAGCCAGCTAGAAAGCGGGGGAATTTCCAATCATTCTTCTCCAGTGGTACGCGGGGAATCGCTACGCAAAATAGTCGTATCCTTGACTTTCGATATGTAGAGAATTTAGATGACCCTAACCATTTTGTACAAGCGCTGTTGACGCTGGCAAAGCAGTTTCAGCATCAACGATTGATATTATTAGTTTGCGACTGCTTCTACGCAGAGCTGATCATTAAAAATAAAGAGCAGCTAAAAAAATATTTTATTTTACCCTATATCGACCAAGTTTTGCTCAAGAAGGTTCAAACAAAGGAAAAATTTTATCAACTTTGTGACTTGTATAAGTTAAAATACCCCCAAACAGTGACTGTAACAAAGGAACAACAGACAAACTGCTTCATACCATTCCAATACCCAATCATTATTAAACCTTCCAATTCTGTGGCGTACTCTAGCTGCTCCTTTCCTGAGAAGAAAAAAATTTATCTAGTCCATAATGACAGTGAGATGCAACAGATTGTTCGCAGTATTTATAGCTCAAGCTATCAGGACACTTTAATTTTACAAGAGTTTATCCCCGGTGATGATTCGTTCATTCGCGTATTAGACATCTATGTAGGGAGAGATAAAAAAGTGAAATTGATGTGTTTAAGCAATAAGCTTTTTGAGGACCCCTCCCCGCAAAACAAAGGTATCTCTTTAGCTGTCATGATCGATTATGATGAGCAATTGATGGATACAATCCGGCATCTGTTAGAGGACATCGGTTATACGGGTTTTGCCAATTTTGATATGAAATATGATCCGCGTGATGGGGAGTATAAGTTATTTGAGCTCAATTTACGAGCCGGTTCTTCCAGCTATTATGTAACAGCGAGCGGCCATAACTTCATGCAATATGTAGTGGATGATTATTTATTCCACATCCCGCTTGAACGAACATATGTCCAAACTAAGCATTTGTGGTCACTACTGCCTCCAAAAACTTTATATAAATGTATGGGAAATGAAAAATTAAAAATTGAAGCCAAACGATTAGTGAAACAAGGCCGATATACAAATGCTTTATTTTATAAAGAGGATATGAGTATGAAGCGTTGGGTCAAGCTGAAATTATACAATGGATACTTATATATAAAGCATAGGAAGTATTTTATTGATCGTAACGTTTAGCTCTCTTATTAGATAAGATAAAACTTGAAATTGGACGGATTTATCCTTTCAGCTACTTGTAATTAAGTCGAAACCACGACATTTGAAGCGCAAGCCTTGTAGGAAGTATCAACTATTCAGTATAATAGTAAGATGGAAATTCAAGTGCATGGATTTCGTTTGAAAGGAGTTACCTGATTGCGATGAATGAGGAACAACGCTTAGCTAATCAACAGGTCAATCAACCAAAAAAAGAAGACAAGCCTGAAAAGGATTACAGTAAATATTTTGAGAAGGTCTTTACGGCACCTTCCTTAAAAGATGCTAAAAAACGTGGTAAAGAAGATGTGAAATACCATAAGGATTTTAGCATTGATGATCAATTTGCAGGAATGGGTAAAGATCGTACTTTCTACATTCGTACTTATGGCTGCCAAATGAATGAGCATGACACAGAAGTAATGGCTGGTATTTTTATGCAGTTGGGTTACACACCAACTGAAATAATTGAAGAGGCTGACGTCGTCTTGCTGAATACATGTGCCATTCGAGAAAATGCAGAAAACAAAGTATTTGGAGAACTTGGTTTCCTGTTGAAATATAAACGAAAAAACCCAGAGATGCTAATCGGGGTTTGTGGCTGTATGTCGCAAGAGGAATCGGTTGTAAATAAAATTTTAAGAAGCTATCCACATGTAGATATGGTTTTTGGAACGCATAATATTCACCGCCTTCCAAACATTCTTAAAGAAGCGTATATGTCGAAAGAAATGGTCGTAGAAGTTTGGTCTAAAGAAGGCGATGTGATTGAAAATCTGCCGAAGAAACGTCTTGGTTCCATTAAAGCATGGGTTAATATTATGTATGGTTGCGATAAATTCTGTACGTATTGTATCGTACCGTATACACGTGGAAAAGAGCGTAGTCGTCGTCCAGAGGAGATCATTGCTGAGGTCCGAGAGCTAGCGGCAGCGGGCTATCAGGAGATTATGTTGCTTGGTCAAAATGTCAACGCTTACGGAAAAGACTTTGAGGATATCGAATATCGTCTTGGGGATTTAATGGATGCTTTAAGAAAAATTGATATTCCACGAATTCGTTTTACAACGAGTCACCCTCGAGATTTCGATGATCAACTAATCGAAGTACTTGCAAAACGTGGTAATTTAGTAGAACATATTCATTTGCCAGTACAATCTGGCTCTAATGACATTTTAAAAATTATGGCTCGTAAATATACACGTGAGCATTTCCTGACATTAGTAGAAAAAATTAAAGCTGCAATTCCTGAAGTAACATTAACGACAGATATTATCGTTGGCTACCCAAACGAAACGGAGGAACAATTTGAGGAAACGCTTTCCCTATACCGTGAAGTTGGCTTTGAGGCAGCATTTACGTATATCTATTCTCCTCGTGAAGGGACTCCGGCTGCAAAAATGGTCGATAATGTACCTGAAGAGGTGAAAAAGGAACGACTTCAACGTTTAAATGAAGTGGTGGGTGAGTATTCACGCAAAGCCTTAGAGCGTTTAAATGGTGAGGTTGTCGAAGTATTAGTTGAAGGAACAAGTAAACGACGAGATGATGTGCTAGCAGGCTATACGCGAAAAAATCGTCTGGTTAACTTTAAAGCACCAGCAGAAGTAATTGGTCAATTAGTAAAAGTTAAAATTATAGAGACTACATCTTATTCACTTACTGGTGAGTTTTTGGAAGTCGTAAAAAATGAAAAGGTGGAAGCGTAAATGACACAAATCTTATTCACAAAAGAAGATTTAATTAAAAAATCACATGAAATTGCACATATGATTGCAAATACACCAGAGGTTGAATTTTTCAAAAAGGCAGAAGCTCAAATCAATGAAAATCAACAAGTACGTGAACGAATCGCAAGTTTAAAAAGTTTACAAAAACAAGCGGTTAATTTCCAACACTTAGGAAAAGAAAAAGCGCTAAAAATGATAGAAGATAAAATTGCTAAAATCGAAGAAGAAATTAATGACATTCCAGTTGTTCAACAATTTAAAGAATCGCAAGGCGATGTAAATGATTTATTGCAATTAGTATCAAATACGATCGCTAATAATGTAACAAATGAAATTATCCGCTCAACAGGTGGCGATGTGCTACGTGGTGAAACGGGTTCATATGTAGACAATTCTCAACCAGGTAGCTGTTCTTAACAGATTATAGAAGTAAAGCTCGAATGACAGCATTCGAGCTTTTTTATGTTTATTTCTATGGGGGAATGCTCTCGCTATAGCAGTCATCTTTCGAAAAGAGTTGTGGAGGAATCATTTAATTCTCTAAAATATATGTTCACCCAATGGGCGCTACCTGCATATGATGGAGTGAAAAGAGTCGAAGGAGGAATTGCGCTGAAACGTTTACGACAAATCGTGACGAAAGCAGTAGTTGCCAAAGGGAAGAAGAGAACGGAAGAGCGTGTAACATTATCACCAACAAATAAACCGACAAGTATTTTAGGATGCTGGGTAATTAACCATACTTGCTCTGCTAAAAGAGTCGGGAAATTTGTAGAAGTAACAGGGAAATTTGATGTCAATGTATGGTATGCCTATAGTAATCATTCAAAGACAGCTGTGTTTTCGGAAACAATTCACTATAAAGACAAAGTGAAGCTTCACTATCGAGAAGGGGAAATTAGCGTTGGTGATGATGTTCGTGTACGGGTAATACAAGAACCGAATTGTATTGAAGCAGTAATTTCTTCATGTGGGACGAAATTTGAAATTGTAGTAGAACGTGAAGTGGTTGTGGAAGTAATGGGTGAAACAACAATTTGTATTAGTGTACATCCGCTAGATTATGAAGAAGACTGGAGCCTTAATGATGAGAGTTCATCATCATCGTCCTCATCTAGCTCAAGCTCAAGCTCATCGTCAAGCTCTGATGGAGAAGGTAGGTATGTATTAGAGTCATCATCGTTTCCTGATGAACGACCAAGATAATTTTAGAAACCATTATTTTTCGATACATGCGAAACGCTAGCATCTTAAAAAAGGTGAATGAAGCGTTTCGCATGTATCTTTTGTTATAATAAAACTATCTATAGGTAAGAGCGAGGTAAATATTTATATGACAACATATACACCAATGATGCAACAGTATCTACAGGTTAAAGAAGATTACAAGGATGCCTTTTTATTTTTTAGATTAGGTGACTTTTATGAAATGTTTTTTGAGGATGCCATTAATGCCTCACAAATTCTAGAAATTACGTTAACGAGCCGGGATGCTGGCGCAAAAGAACGAATTCCAATGTGTGGTGTGCCGCATCATTCGGCTAAAAATTATATTGAAACACTTGTGCAAAAAGGCTATAAAGTGGCTATTTGTGAACAAACAGAAGATCCAAAGCAAGCAAAAGGCGTGGTCAAACGTGAAGTCGTTCAACTCATCACACCCGGTACAATTATGGAAGGTAAGACACTTGAAGGGAAATCCAATCATTTTATTGGAGCAGCCGAACAACTGGATGACACAACATTTGGCTATGCATATCTAGATTTATCAACAGGTGAAGCCGTGGCTTCGTCCATTGAAGGCGATGGCAAAGCATTATTAATGCAAATGCAGGCCTATGGTATTCGGGAACTTATTGTAACGGATGGTTTACAGTTATTGTTAGCAGAACATGCTGCAAATGCCGCCATTGTACTGTCAGTGGAAACCGATGAAATGACGGTGGATAAAGCAGCTAGCTATGTAGAAGCTGTTCCATCAGCCCTACAAATTTCATGCCTTCGATTATTGGCCTATATAGATAAAACACAAATGCGTTCGTTATCACATATTCAAGCATTTACGTTTAATGAAATGAAACATTATTTACGCATTGATTCTAGCTCAAAGCGAAATTTAGAGCTCATTCAATCCATTCGCGGTGGAGATCAAAAAGGGACACTGTTATGGTTGCTCGATGATACCGTCACAGCAATGGGTGGCCGTAAATTAAAACAATGGCTCCATCAGCCGCTTGCCACACGCTCAGCTATTGAGTCTAGACTAGCGATTGTGACTGATTTATTAGAAGAATATTTTGTTCGAACAGAGTTACAAACTGCCTTAAAACAGGTATATGATTTAGAGCGGCTAGCTGGTCGCGTTGCTTTTGGCAATGTAGGTGGCCGTGATTTAGCGCAATTACGTGATTCGTTGCGCCAAGTGCCAGCTATTCAGCAGCAGTTATTAGGTGCGGGTAAGGAGACACTTCAACAACTAGGGGCAGCTCTCGATACATGTACAGCTGTTGAGGAGCTTTTAGCAAATGCTATAACGGATAATCCGCCAATTACCATTAAAGAAGGGGATGTGATTCGAGATGGCTATCATGAACGATTAGACGAGCTTCGATATGCCGCTCGCAATGGTAAGGATTGGATTGCTCAGCTCGAGCAAGAAGAGCGTTTGAAAACAGGCATTAAAAACTTAAAAATTGGCTATAATCGCATCTTTGGTTATTATATTGAAATTACAAAATCGAATATCCATTTAGCGGATTTAACTCGTTATGAGCGCAAACAGACGCTAGCTAATGCAGAGCGCTATATTACACAGGAATTAAAAGAAAAAGAAGCATTGGTTTTAAATGCTGAAGAAGAAAGCCTTACACTAGAGTACAACCTATTTGTAGAAATTCGAGATGCATTAAAGGAATTTATTCCACGTGTACAAGCACTGGCAGCAAGTATAAGTGAGTTAGATGTTTTGCTAAGCTTTGCGAGCATCTCAGAAAAATATCGTTTTACAAAACCACAATTCCATAATGGACGAGCGCTTGAAATCATTGAAGGTCGCCATCCTGTTGTAGAAAAAATGTTGAATAAGCAAATGTATGTACCAAACGATTGTGTGCTAGAAGAACAGAATAATATGATGCTTATTACTGGGCCGAATATGTCTGGTAAAAGTACCTATATGCGTCAGGTAGCATTAATTGTTGTCATGGCACAAATGGGCTGCTATGTACCTGCTGAAAAGGCGAAGCTACCTATTACTGACCAAATTTTCACTCGCATCGGTGCAGCTGATGATTTAGCAGCAGGGCAATCTACATTTATGGTAGAAATGCTTGAATCTCAACACGCCATTATGCATGCTACAAAAAACAGTTTAATGTTATTTGATGAAATAGGTCGTGGTACCTCTACTTATGATGGGATGAGTTTAGCTCAATCCATGATGGAATATATTCATGACAAAATCGGTGCTAATACGTTGTTTTCTACGCATTATCATGAATTAACAGCTCTTGAAAAGGATTTACCACGCTTACAAAATGTACATGTCGCAGCGACCGAAAAAAATGGCATGGTTGTGTTCCTGCATAAGGTGAAAAAAGGTGCTGCTGATAAATCATATGGTATTCATGTGGCACAATTAGCGCAATTACCAGAAGAAATTTTGGCAAGAGCACGTGTGCTATTGGAAAACTTTGAGGCTGGGAACGAAGTAGTGGCTGAAACACAGAAAATAGTAGAACCGCCACTGCAAATGTCCTTATTTACTGAAGAAGAGCCAATTGCACCAGCTGGGGCAGAAGCTGGGGCAGAGGTGTTAAAAAAATTAGAGAAAGTTAATATTTTAGGAACTTCACCGATGCAGGCAATGAATATTTTATATGAGTTACAGCAAGAGTTATTAAACATGAAAAAATAAAGGAGTGATTCGTTAGTGGGAAACATACAAATTATGGACGAATGGCTCTCCAATAAAATTGCAGCAGGAGAAGTAGTTGAAAGACCAGCTTCAGTTGTCAAAGAGCTTGTAGAAAATGCGATTGATGCGGGAAGTACGTCCATTGATGTTTTTTTACTAGAAGCGGGTCTCACTTCCATTCAAGTAATTGATAATGGTAGCGGTATGGATGAAGAGGATGCCATCATGTCATTCTCTCGCCATGCAACAAGTAAAATCCATCAAGAACATGATTTATTTCGTATTCGGACATTGGGCTTCCGTGGTGAGGCATTAGCATCTATAGCTTCTGTTTCAAAAATGACTTTAATTACATCGAACGGTGAATCCGGTACACATTTAGAGCTGGAGGGTGGTCATATGTTGACGCATAAGCCCGGCCCTTTACGTAAAGGGACAGATCTGACGGTATCACAATTATTCTTTAACACACCTGCTCGCTTAAAATATATGAAAACTATTCAAACTGAACTTGGGCACACTATAGACTTAATGAATCGTCTTGCGCTTAGTAACCCTCAAATTGCTTTTCGATTATTGCATAATGGTCAAATATTACTCCAAACAAATGGACGAGGAGATGTGCAACAAGTGCTTGCTGCCATTTATGGGGTACATAATGCTAAGAAAATGGTGTCATTCCAAGGGGAGTCACACGATTATCGCATTTCTGGCTATGTGACCCTACCAGAGGTGACGCGGGCTTCAAAAAATTATATGTCTCTATTCGTCAATGGTCGCTGGGTTAAGCATTATTTAGTACAGAAAGCTATTGTTGATGCCTACCATACGTATTTACCGATTGAACGTTTTCCTATTGTGGTTCTTTATATAGAGGGAGATCCATTTTTGACAGATGTTAATGTGCATCCTGCGAAACATCAAATTCGTTTAAGTAAGGAGCCAGAGCTTTTAAAATTAATCGAAGACACTATCCGTGAAAGAATACGTAGCGTTATTCGCGTACCACAAATGGAGAAAAAAGAAAAAATCGTCAAGCCGGCTACAGAGCAATTAAATATTTGGAAGCCTGCACCTCAGATAGATGTGGAGAAGATGAATGCAATTGTAGAGAAGTTATATGATGTGCAAACCGTTCAAGAAAACAATCGAGAAACTACAGTAGAGCCAGAGCCTGTTTCTACTATTGTGGAGGATTACGCGCAGCCTATTCAGCCATTACAGGCTGAAGAAATAGAAGAAGTAACTGTTGTGGAGCAACATGAGGAATTAGTAAATGAGATGGCTAAGGAACCGTTCCCTGAGCTAGAAGTAGTCGGGCAAATCCATGGCACATACATTGTCGCCCAAATGGAGGATGGTTTTTATTTAATTGATCAACATGCTGCACAAGAGCGCATTAAATATGAATTTTTCCGGGAAAAGGTCGGACAAGTTAATCCACATGAGCGTCAGGCATTACTGCTTCCACTAACATTCCATTATGCGGCCGATGAGGCACTTTTATTACGAGAACACAAACATGAATTAGAAGCAATAGGCGTATTCTTAGAGGAATTTGGACAATCTTCCTTTGTTGTACGCGAGCATCCTAGCTGGTTCCCTAAAGGTGAGGAACAGGAAATTATTGAAGATTTAATTGAACAGGTGCTGACGACTAAAAAGGCAGATGTAAAGAAATTACGTGAAGCCGCTGCGATTATGATGAGCTGTAAAAAATCTATTAAGGCCAACTATTATTTAACGAAAGAACAAATGGAAATATTGCTGAGAGATTTACGCAAAGCTGATAATCCATTTACATGTCCACATGGACGTCCAGTGCTCATTCATTTTACATCGTATGAAGTGGAGAAAATGTTCAAACGGGTCATGTAGTGAAAAGGGGGAAAATAATGGGCGAATTTATTTTAGCAATTGATCAAGGCACAACAAGCTCAAGAGCTATCTTATTCAATAAAAAAGGTGAAATTGTTCATGTAGCACAAAAGGAGTTTCAGCAAATTTTTCCGAAGGCTGGCTGGGTAGAACATAATGCCAATGAAATTTGGGGTTCGGTCCTTTCAGTAATTGCAACTGTCTTAACAGAAAGTGGGCATGATGCTAGTGAGGTCCATGCTATTGGAATAACGAATCAGCGAGAAACAACCGTAGTGTGGGATAAACATACAGGAAAGCCTATTTACAACGCCATTGTCTGGCAGTCGCGTCAAACGCAGGAAATCGTGAATGACCTGAAAGAACAAGGGCATGAGGAGCTTTTTCAGCAAAAAACGGGATTACGACTAGATGCTTATTTTTCAGCCACAAAAATTAAATGGATGTTAGATCATGTAGAGGGCGCCCGTGAAATGGCTGACAATGGAGATTTATTATTTGGCACGATTGATTCTTGGATTGTTTGGCGATTATCAAAGGGAAAGGCCCATGTTACCGATTATTCAAATGCGGCTCGAACGTTACTATACAATATTCATGAATTACAATGGGATACGGAACTTTGTCAGCTATTAGATATTCCGATGTCGATGCTTCCTGAAGTGAAAAATTCATCAGAAATTTACACTGAAACGGCAGCAAGTATTTTCTTTGGCGAAAAAATTCCGATTGCCGGTATTGCGGGTGATCAGCAGGCAGCACTTTTTGGTCAAACTTGTTTTACAAAAGGAATGGCTAAAAACACTTATGGTACTGGCTGCTTTATGTTATTGAATACAGGGCAACAGGCAGTAAAGTCGGAAAATGGGTTATTGACGACAATTGCTTGGGGAATAGATGGTAAGGTGACCTATGCATTAGAGGGAAGTGTTTTCGTAGCAGGCTCAGCGATCCAATGGCTACGAGACGGACTACGTATGATTCGGACTGCTGAGGATTCAGAAACCTATGCTAAAAAAGTAGCCAATACGGATGGTGTCTATGTTGTACCTGCCTTCGTTGGACTAGGTACACCTTATTGGGATACAGATGCTCGTGGTGCCATTTTTGGTTTAACGCGTGGCACGTCTAAAGAACATTTCATCCGTGCGACACTTGAATCATTAGCCTATCAAACGAAGGATGTACTCGATGCGATGGAGGAAGCAGCCGGTGCACCTATTGAAGTACTCCGTGTAGATGGTGGTGCTGTAAAAAATGAGTTATTAATGCAATTCCAAAGTGATGTTTTACAGTTGCATGTAGAACTGGCAAAACTCAATGAATCAACAGCACTAGGTGCAGCTTATTTAGCAGGACTTGCTACAAATTTTTGGCCAAATCAAGAGGTTTTATCAGCACTGTGGGTAAATGGTCAAACCTACCAGCCAAAAATGGAAAAAGACCAAGCGACAGCTCTTTATGCTGGCTGGCAAAGAGCTGTAGAGGCAACACGAATTTTTAAATCTTAGCTATTGGGGGAAAAAGGTATGTTTTCATATGAGCATCGTCCAAAAATTTTATATTATTTAGAGCACTATAGTTTTGACGTTTTAGTCATTGGTGGAGGCATTACGGGTGCAGGTATTGCCCTGGATGCTGCCTCAAGGGGATTGTCCGTCGCATGTATCGACATGCAGGATTTCTCTGCTGGAACATCGAGTCGATCGACTAAACTCATCCATGGTGGACTACGATATTTAAAGCAATTTGATGTAGGAGTTGTAGCAGAGGTGGGACGTGAACGTGAAATCGTCTATGACAATGCTGTTCATGTGACAACACCAGAAAAAATGCTTTTGCCTTTATATAAAAAGGGTTCCCTTAGCCCAATGACAACATCTCTAGCCTTAAGAGTTTATGACCGTTTAGCAGGTGTCAAAAAACAGGAACGTAGAACGATGCTAAATGTGCAAGAAACATTAGCATTAGAACCTTTACTCAATCAAGAAGGACTTGTGGGTGGAGGCTATTATGTTGAATATCGTACAGATGATGCACGTCTTACAATTGAAGTATTAAAAAAAGCTGTTGAATATGGGGCACTTTGTCTTAATTATGCGGAGATGAAGGAGTTCATCTACGACAAGAAAAAGCTTGTTGGAATTAAAGTAGAAGATCATTTAACAGGACGCATGTTGAATGTACATGCTGCTCAAATTGTCAATGCTACAGGTCCTTGGGTGGATGATGTACGACAAAGGGATAAAGTAGCTGATAATAAGCAATTAAGATTGACGAAGGGTGTTCATATTGTCCTGAATCAAAAAGATTTTCCATTAAAGCAAGCAGTTTATTTCGATATTGCTGATGGACTTATGGCATTTGCAATCCCGCGTGATGGTAAAACCTATGTAGGTACAACGGATACTGTCTTTGAGGGCAATCCAGTACATCCTGTTGCAACACAGCAAGATGTGGACTATTTAGTTGAGGCGGCAAAGAAAGTTTTCCCTACCGCCAATATTACAAGAGCTACAATTGAATCATCGTGGGCAGGCGTTCGTCCATTAATTTATGAAAAAGGAAAGAATCCTTCAGAAATTTCAAGGAAAGATGAAATTTGGACGGCTCCGAGTGGTTTAATGACGATAGCAGGTGGCAAGCTAACAGGCTACCGCCAAATGGCAGAATCGATTGTAGATAAAATCGTAAAAACCCGTCGTTATAAGCATGCGAGTGCATCCATCACTCGAGAATTATCATTGTCAGGAGCAAAGGGTATTAACGCCATCAATTTCCCAGATTATATTGCTTATAAAGCTCGAGAGGGTGTTCAGTATGGTTTAAATTATGATGAAGCCAAGCAACTTGTCCAAAAATATGGCACGAATGTGGATGCTTTATTTGATCGTGTAAAATACTTACATGAGCATGGTAGTACAATGCCACTTACTTTACATGCGATGCTATTATATGGCTTAGAAGCTGAAATGGTCTATACTCCAAGTGACTTCTTTATTCGTCGTACTGGCATGCTATATTTTGACATTGAAGCAGTCAAGCTCTATAAGCAACAAGTGCTTCAAGTGATGCAACAACACTTGAATTATACGGAGGAACAACGAAATGCTTATATGGCTGAATTAGATCAAGCCATCATGGATGCCACTATTTTCGTGAAAGAAGGGGAATAAGCGATGGAGCGTTATATTCAAATGTCGGATGGACATTTTGTATTCACACGAACACTAGAATCTAAAAGGACATGTATTGGACATATCCATATTTTACACGGCATGGCAGAGCATAGTGGTCGTTATTTAACATTTGCTCACACGCTTCAAAATGCCGGCTATGTAGTGACGATGCACGATCATCGTGGACATGGTGAAACAGCTGCTTATAATGGAACTTTAGGATTTTTTGCTGAAAATAACGGCTTTGAACGTGTTGTAGAAGATGCACATGAAGTCATTACTCAATTACATGCACCGGTTGCTGACAAACCGCTCATTATTTTTGGTCATAGTATGGGCTCATTCATTACGAGACGCTATATCCAACGGTATGGGGGACAGGTAGACAATGTTGTGCTCTGTGGAACTGGCAATGTTACAGCTTTACATGCAATTGGTAATATTGTATCCAAGGCTTTAGCAAAAGGTCTTGGTAAAGAGACAGAAAGCAGGCTCCTCAATCAATTAAGTTTTGGTAGTTTTAATAAGCAGTTTCCAAATCCGAAGACTGCCTATGATTGGCTATGCTCCGTACAGGGAGAAGTTCAAAAGTATATAGATGATCCATATTGTGGCTTTATTCCAACCAATCAATTTTTTGTAGATTTGACTACAGGCTTTTCAATATTGAATCGCAAAAAGGAGATTGCCAAAGTAAGAAAGGATCTTCCAATACTTTTGATAAGTGGCAGTCAAGATCCAGTCGGTGAACAGGGACTAGGCGTGTACGCAGTGGCAGAACAATTAGCAACTGCTGGTGTGGAGGATGTCACTGTTTATTTATTTGAAGATAAGAGACATGAAATTTTAAATGAAGACAATCAAGAAGCAGTCTTTCAACTATTATTACGGTGGTTAGAAAAATATGATAGAAAATAAATTACAGCAGGCAGAGGTTGTAGCAATAGTGGGACCAACTGCTTCTGGAAAAACAGCATTAAGTATTGAACTTGCCAAAAAGTATAATGGAGAGATCATTAACGGTGATTCCATGCAAGTTTATAAAGGGTTAGATATAGGTACGGCGAAAATTACGGAAGAAGAGATGGAGGGAGTCCCTCATCATTTATTAAGTTTTCTGGAGCCGACAGAATCATTTTCAGTGGCCGATTATCAAAAGCTAGTCAGAGCGAAAATTGCTGACATACAAGCTCGTCATAAGCTACCGATTATAGTAGGTGGCTCAGGCTTATATGTACAAGCTGTTCTGTTTGATTTTCAATTTACTGATGAAAAAGTGGATGAGGCAGCACGTCAAGCCTATTATGATGAATTAGCGAAGCTTGGTCCTGAGGCCATGCACGGTAAATTAAAACAACTAGACCCTCAAACTGCAGAGGCCATTCATCCAAATAATACACGTCGTGTCATTCGCGCATTAGAGATGCTAGAATTAAGCGGTGTATCGAAGGCAGCTGAAGCTCAAAATCGAGGTGAAGTGCCTCTCTATAATCACTTGATCTTAGGTCTAGGTCAAAATATGTCACGAGACGTGCTTTATGACCGTATTAACCGTCGTGTCGATTTGATGATGGAGAATGGGCTTTTAGAAGAGGTCAGAGGGCTATGGCAACAAAATATCCGAGGTGTGCAGTCTATACAAGCCATTGGTTATAAGGAATTATATGATTATTTAGATGGTAAATGTTCGCTAGAAGGCGCTCTTGACAGCTTAAAACAAAACTCTCGCCGCTATGCGAAAAGGCAACTTACTTATTTCCGCAATAAAATGGATGTCCATTTTGTGATGACAGATGAGCAATTATAAAATTAAAGAAAAATTTCTAAAAATTACTAATTGATAAATTGGTAGAACGTGCTACTATAGGAATGAAGAGGTAGAAAGTTAGTAGGGAGGCTATTTGATGAAATCAATCAACTTGCAAGATACGTTCTTGAACCAACTACGTAAAAACAGTGTTTTTGTAACTGTATTTCTATTAAACGGATTTCAGTTAAAAGGGACTGTGAAATCATATGATAATTTTACAGTTTTATTATTGGATGCTGAAAATAAGCAGCACCTAATTTACAAGCACGCCATTTCTACATTCGTTCCAGCTAAACAAATAGAATTTTTAGAGACAGAAGCTTAAAAAAATTGTTAAACAGTTAGTGTGTTCTCCACACTGGCTGTTTTTTTTGCTACAGGCTATAATGATAGAGGAAATAGATATTTGGAGGACGAGTTTGATGAAATCAATGGAAACAACACAATTATTAGAACTATTAGATGCAAATGAAGACCTATATATTATTGATGTACGTGAAGAGGATGAAGTTGCACATGGCATGATTCCTGGTGCTCAGCATATTGCTCTTGGGACAATCCCAGAACGTCTAGAGGAATTAGATGAAACTAAGCCATATATTATCGTTTGTAAGGCTGGTGGTCGTTCAGCTAATGCTTGTTCTTATTTAGAGGCACAAGGATTTGATGTGACAAACCTAGAAGGCGGCATGTTAGCTTACGATGGTGAATTAGAATTTAAATAATGACATAATGAAAAAAGAAAGAGTGTATACTCTTTCTTTTTTCATATGCTTATTTTTGGAGTGAGTCCATGATAAGGCTAAAGTTTTTTTCAAAGTTCTTGTACGGGTTCACATTTTTTTGCCCGCGAACCTTTGAAGCATAGCTGGCAAAATTTAAACCAGCACCGTATATTTGTAAAGCGCCATTCGCAAGATCTCCCTTTTGTAAAAGCTCAATGCCATCCTTTAAGAAATTTTCACTCTCATCGAAATGACATTCCGCCATGTATTTATCTCCATTATAAAATAATTTCAAATTTTCCATAATGACATACGCTGTTTCTTCACTGATGGAAGCATCAACATTCATTAATAACTGATTAATCGGTTTCACTAACTGAGCGTAATGACTATCATAATTTTCACAAGTCTCTGCAATAGCGTTTCTTAATTCTCTTGCATTCATTCTAACTCCTCCTTAAAAGAAAATTTTATCCATACCTATGAAGTAATTAGCGATTCCTTTTCCCTTTATCTATAAATCGTACTCTATAATTTTCAGAAATATGTTACAATTATATCGGTGAAGGAGGGATTTTGTATGTTTCGTTCAATAGCACCCCCAACAATGTCTTGACAGTAGAATCTACTGTCAAGGCATACAATAACAGTTTGCTCATTTTCAATAGATTCTACTGTGTAGGTTAATGCTTATACGTAGAAAGTAGGAATTGTAATGAGCGGAAAATTAGCGTTTGTATTATCCATGATTATTTTTGGCGCAGTTGGTGTTTTTGCCAAGTATATCCCTTTGTTTTCAAGTGAAATCGCTTTTTGGATGAGTTTGATTGGTGCTTGTTTTTTGATAGTGATTTTTATTTATATAAAGGAAAGTTTAACGAAAAGAAGTATTCTCAAAAATAAGTGGAGATTAATACTTTCTAGTGTTGCCTTATGTGGGAATTGGATTTTCTTATTTCAGGCTAAGAAACAACAATTGCTAATGCTGCACTCAGCTATTATTTTGCACCAGTACTAGTAATCTGTTTATCTCCAATAGTCTTAAAAGAGAAGCTAGTTAGCAGAAAAATACTGTATGTCTGTGTGGCCATTTTTGGCCTATTTTTGATTGTCCAAAGTCAAGGCACTGGAGACAGTAAACATTTTATTGGCATTGTCTACAGTCTTATCGCCGCATGCTTTTATACAGCTCTAACATTTACAAATAAATGTATATGTGGCTTAAAAGAACCGGAAAATACAATTATTCAACTATCTTTAGCAGCTTTTTTCCTTTGTTTTTATATACTTGGGACAACAGGGTTTCAGGTTATGACACTCAGTTTTAAGTCAGTCCTATTATTAATGACATTAGGTATTGTCCATGCAGGGGTTGGATTTTTATTGTTCTTTTGGGGCATGTCAAAGCTGAAAGGGCAAAGTATAGCCATACTTAGCTATATAGCTCCACTAACATCATTAGTCATTTCAACGATGATTATTGGAGAAAAAATGACGCATCTACAAATAATAGGAGCGGTCCTATTATTAGGGTCAACATTGCTAAGCGAGCTAGAAAAAGAATAGGCATACGAGTATCGCATTTAAATATTGACAGAAGAAATATGCTGTCGTAGATTAAAAGTAGTTTAATACAAGCATTAGGTGCCCATTAAGGGAGAATAGGGAATAAAGTGAAAAGCTTTAGCGGACCCGCCACTGTAAAAGGGAGTTTAATAGTGAAGACCACTAGCTCATTGCTGGGAAGGTACTATGAAATGTTGAACTTAAGCCAGGAGACCTGCCTATTTGCTTTAAGTGGATATAGATGATGGAAAAGTCTGTAGTTTATTTGTCATGACAATAAACTACAGGCTTTTTATTTTGTCTTCATGAAGAACGAGAGGAGAAATGACAATGCAATTATTACATGACACAATTCAAAACATTCAAGGCGCTAATAAAAATAGTAGGGAGCAAGCAAGGAAGCGAATAGATATTCTATGTAAGCCGCCAGGTAGCCTAGGTAAATTAGAATCCATTGCTGTGCAACTTTCTGGGATTACAGGACAATTATATCCGGTGATTGATCAAAAGGTGATGATTGTCTGTGCAGCAGATCATGGAGTTTGTAAGGAAGGTGTGACGACGAACCCACAAGATGTTACTTTATTTCAAACATTAAATTTTCCAAAAGGAGGTACGGGTGTTTGTGCGATTGCAAGTGTGACGAATACGAAGGTTGTAACGGTAGATGTTGGAGTAAAGGATGATCTTCCACTCAATGCGGGCGTAATCGTTCATAAAGTAAAATATGGTACAGATAATATGGCACAAGGCCCTGCTATGTCTAGAGAGGAGGCCATTCAATCTATTGAAGTGGGGATTCGTGTGGCAACAGATGAAATTATAAAAGGAGCCAATCTACTTGGAACAGGAGAGATGGGCATCGGTAATACAACGCCGAGTACTGCGATTTTAGCTGTTTTGACTGGCTATGACCCAATTGAAATAACAGGGTTTGGAGCAGGTGTTGGTCAAGGAGGAATTGCTCATAAAGCAGAGGTCATTGAAAAAGCAATTACGCTCAACAAGCCCAATCCTAACGATATCATTGATGTTCTAGCTAAAGTTGGAGGGCTAGAGATTGGGGCTATGGCTGGTATCATCCTTGCAGCCGCAAGTTACCGAAAACCTGTTGTGATTGATGGATTTATTTCAACTATTGCTGCGCTTATTGCTTATCAAATTGAACCAAAAGTAAAGGACTTTATTATACCTTCTCATGCATCGGAGGAGCCAGGGGCTAAAATTGCCGCTGAATTACTAGGAGTGGAACCCATGCTAAACATGAATATGCGGCTAGGAGAAGGTTCCGGTGCAACACTAGCCTTTCCTCTATTAGATGCTGCTTGCTCAATGATGAAAAATATGGTGACACTGGAAGAAGCAATGAATCTTTTGGCTAAATAGTTACGGAAAAACAATTAAGCGCAAATAGTTAAGGAACAATTTGCGCTTATTTAATCAATGATAGACTCTATGCCCGATTCAACCTTCGCAAAGGTAAACGCCATTTCATCATATAGGAAAGAATACGTAATGCTGTAATTACCGCAAATAACATATAAAGGAAAATGTCTCCTGTAAAAATATCAAATCCAATAACAAGCCCTGCGAGAGCAGCCCAAACACCATAGACTTCGTCACGAAGAACAAGTGGTTTTCGTCTAGCTAATAAGTCACGCACGATTCCACCACCTGACCCTGTTAAGACCGCAGCTACAATGACAGCACTAATCGGCATATCCAGCTTTACAGCGTAGAGTGCGCCTTGAATAGCAAATGCTGATAAGCCAATTGCATCTGTGAAATTGCCCCAACGATGCCAGTGTTGAATCAAATGATGAGGGAAAATAAAAAATATGGTAATTGCTGCAAGTGCAATTTGAAACATCATATCCTGTCCCCATAATGTTGTGACAGGTAGCCCGATAAGTAAATTTCGGATAGCCCCTCCACCAAAAGCAGTGACGATACCGAGTATATAAACACCGAATAAATCGTATTCCTCTTCCATTGCAATAATTGCCCCAGAAATAGCAAAGGCAATTGTACCAATAATACTAAAAACTTCCCAAGCCATCCCTTTCACCCCTTCTATAAATAAATGAATCTCATTCCTAAAGCAGAAAGATCCTGTAAGTAACAAAATCTATGAATTTAATAGCCAAAATCCATCATTAAATACTCTTCTTGAAATAAGTCCGCACATTAGCTTAGCGTAAATTTCGCTGAGAAACAATAGGCAAGTTTTACAGGTACCTATACAAATTGATAAGATGTTAATGAAATAAAGAAAAACATCTGTTATAAGCGTTCATTACAAGTAGACGATTAGGGAATTCTAGCATAATCGAGGTCCATTTAGATTCAAGTTTACGGAATGATATGCATGACAATTGTGAAATGGAGAAGAAAAAGAATGACGTTTACATCTAATTTATCAGCATCGACGCTATCTTTAGCGGCAACAATAGAAGAGAGAGTGAGACCTTTTCATGCTAAGGTGGAAGAGATGGCGTTTTATAACCAGCAAAAAGTGCTAGCGGCATTTCGAAAACATCAAGTTAGTGATTATCATTTACACCCATCCAATGGCTATGGCTATGACGATGAGGGACGCGATAATTTAGAGCGTGTCTATGCCGAGGTGTTTGGAGCTGAGGCTGCCATTGTTCGACCGCAGATTATTTCAGGGACACATGCAATTACGCTTAGTCTATTCGGTGTGCTACGTCCTGGTGATGAGCTGCTGTATATTTCTGGTCAGCCATATGATACGTTACAATCCATTGTCGATGGTGGTGACAAAGATACAGGTTCCCTGAAAGATTATCAAATCGGTTATTCACATGTTGATTTACTGGATAATCAAACCATCGATTGGGCCGGTGTGAAAGGGGCCATAACAGCAAAGACGAAAATGATTGCCATTCAACGATCAAAAGGCTATGCAACACGTCCATCCTTTTCTATTGCAGAAATTGCTGATATGTGTGCAAACATTCGTAAGTTAGCACCGGAGGCCATTATTTTTGTTGATAATTGCTATGGTGAATTTGTAGAAAAGCAAGAGCCTACAGAGATTGGTGCTGATTTAATGGCAGGCTCCCTCATTAAAAATCCTGGTGGAGGATTAGCGAAAATTGGAGGCTATATTGCAGGCAGAGCAGATTTAGTGGAGAAATGTGCGTACCGGATGACATCACCAGGGATTGGGGCAGAAGCAGGAGCGACATTAAATACATTAGGTGATTTTTATCAAGGATTTTTCCTAGCTCCACATGTTGTATCACAAGCGTTAAAGGGTGCCATTTTTACGGCTGCTATGCTGGAGGAAATCGGGATGAATACATCTCCAAGTTACCAGGCACATCGGACAGATTTAATACAATCGGTTTCTTTCCAAACCGCACAGCAAATGATCGCCTTTTGTAGGGAAATACAAGCCAACTCGCCAATTAATGCTCATTACGCACCAGAACCAGCCTATATGCCAGGCTATGAAGATGATGTCATTATGGCAGCGGGAACATTTATTCAAGGCTCTAGCATAGAGCTTACAGCAGATGGTCCAATACGTCCGCCTTTTACAGCCTTTATACAGGGTGGACTAACATATGAGCATGTAAAATTTGCCATTTGTAGTGCGGTACAAGCTATTCAAAAATAGAGAGGAGGAAATGGACAAACCGTAAATTTGAATAGTTTTTTACAATTTTCTCTCGGATTGAAAAAAATAGTGCCAACCATGTTAGGAAACCTAACATGGTTGGTTGACAGTGAAAAAATTTCGTTATATGATAAGCGGGTATTGGAGGAGGACTTAAATGAGTCGTGAAATTAGACGAACTATGCCGTTATTATCAATGAGTATTGTAATGCAATTAACTGAGCTCTCGGCACGACAAATTCGTTATTATGAAGAACACCATTTAATTGAGCCGCACCGAACAGAAGGCAACCGTCGAATGTTTTCATTAAATGACGTCGACACATTGCTTGAAATTAAAGACTACTTAGAACAGGGTATGAATATGGCGAAGATTAAAAAAATATTTGCTAAAAGGAAAGATCCTGTTGCTACAATTGAAGAACAAGATTTAAGTGATTCTGAATTACGTCAAATTATGCGCGAAGAAATGCGACAAGCACAGCGCATGCAAAAATCATCCATCCGACGAGGGGATTTATCTCGATTCTATTAAAAATAGGGTAGGGTAAACATAAAAGCTAGACAAATTATAGGAGTGTGGAAAACTGTGGGTAAATACACAAAAGAGGACATTAAACGTCTCATCGAAGAAAAGAACGTAAGCTTTATTCGTTTACAATTTACAGATATTCTTGGCACAATCAAAAACGTTGAGATTCCTGTAAGTCAATTAGACAAAGCAATGGAAAATAAAATGATGTTTGATGGCTCATCTATTGAAGGCTTCGTTCGAATCGAAGAATCAGATATGTATTTATATCCTGATCTTGATACTTTCGTAGTATTCCCTTGGACTTCCGAAAAAGGGAAAGTAGCACGTCTTATCTGTGATGTATATACTGCGAAAGGCGAACCGTTTGCTGGTGACCCACGTAACAACCTAAAACGTATTCTTAAAAAAATGGAAGATATGGGCTTCTCAAGCTTCAATTTAGGGCCAGAGCCTGAATTCTTCTTATTCAAATTAGATGCAAAAGGCGAACCAACATTAGAAGTAAATGACCATGGTGGTTACTTCGACTTAGCTCCAACAGATCTAGGTGAAAACTGCCGTCGTGATATCGTATTAGAGCTAGAAGAAATGGGCTTTGAAATCGAAGCTTCTCACCATGAGGTTGCTCCTGGACAACATGAAATCGACTTTAAATATGCGGACGCTGTTACAGCTTGTGACAATATCCAAACATTTAAATTAGTAGTGAAAACAATCGCTCGTAAACACGGTCTACATGCTACATTTATGCCAAAGCCATTATTTGGTGAAGCAGGTTCTGGTATGCACTTCAACGTGTCGCTATTTAAAGGTAAAGAAAATGCATTTTATGATGAATCTACAGAATTAGGACTATCTAGTACAGCTATGCAATTTATGGCTGGTGTCCTTGCACACGTACAAGGTTTCACAGCGGTTACAAATCCAACAGTTAACTCTTATAAACGTCTAGTACCAGGTTATGAAGCACCATGTTATGTAGCATGGTCAGCACAAAACCGTTCACCACTTATTCGTATTCCTTCAGCACGTGGCCTTTCAACTCGTGTAGAAGTTCGTTCAGTGGACCCTTCTGCAAACCCATATTTAGCAATGGCTGTTATTTTAGAGGCAGGTCTAGAAGGTATTCGTCAAAACTTGACGCCACCAGCAGCTATTAACCGCAACATCTACGTGATGTCAGAAGAAGAGCGCCAAGCAAATGGCATTGAAAACCTACCAGCGGCACTTGATGATGCTTTAACATTATTGGCTAAAGATCAAGTAGCACAAGCTGCTTTAGGTGAGCATATTTACGCTAACTTTAAAGAAGCAAAAGAAATCGAGTTCGATATGTATCGTACAACTGTACATCAATGGGAACGCGATCAATATTTAAAAATGTATTAATAACGCATAAAACCGAGTACCTCTGAGAGAGGCTACTCGGTTTTTGATTTGTTTGAAATAATAAAGGGGCATTACTCGCCCCTCACTATCTATTAATAGCCCATATGTTTATGGGGATGATGCGGCATATGACAAGGGTTAGGTGGCATACCGCACATTGTATGTGTTTCACAGCATTCATTAACAACTGATTCTGTGCATGGGAAATAGTATTGATGATCAATCATATGTTTATTCACTGTTGTGACATGTGCTGGTTGTACATGTGGAACAACTGTATGGATATAATTTGTACGGACATATTGCTCGGGTGGTAAAAATTGTGGTGGATCAAATTGCATTGGCATTGTTTGTGGCGGACAGCAGTGTGGACCTTTTGCCGGATGGCGTCTTCGTTGAAACATGTTATAACCTCCTGTTTTGATAAGTTGTCGTTCATTATTAAGATATGAGATAGACGTCAATAGGGACTATTTATTTGCCTATTATTGAATAGGTAAATCTAACAAGTCGCTGAAATGGTAGAAAATCTAATGTTGATTTGCCTACAAATTAGGTGAAAGAATGAACTACCAAAAGCTTTTTTCACATTTTACCGCTGTCATAATGATGTTGAATCGACCTAATGTTGAAATAATAATTCCCTACATCTTGGCATGATTGTGTCGAAATTTTTACAAATAAACAACAAACCTAATGCTTCTAAACTATAGATAATCGAGCTGGAAGCTAAATGAGCATAAAAAATTAATAAAAAAGTATATTTTTTGAAAAAATAGATATTGTCAATAAAACAGTCATACAGTATACTCTTTAATTGATAATGATTATCGTTATTGATTATAACTTAGGAGGAAATGTATGTCGAAATTATCACTACGCAATAAAAATATTTTTATTCTTTTTGCTTTATTATCAATAGTATCTCTCTTGATGGTTGGATGTGGAGATAAAGCAACAAACTCTAGTAGTAGTTCACAAGAAACGGATAAAGCTGAAGAAGGTAATAACGAGTCTTCTAGCCGTGAAATTACCCACGCTATGGGCACTACGACAATTGAAGGAACACCTACAAAAATCGTTACTCTATACCAAGGGGCTACTGATGTAGCAGTAGCAATGGGCATTAAGCCAGTAGGAGCAGTAGAATCTTGGGCTGAAGCACCTTTTTATAATTATTTGAAGAAAGATTTAGATGGTGTTGCGGTTGTTGGACAAGAAACACAACCAAATCTTGAAGAAATTGCAAAGCTTAAACCAGATCTAATCATTGCATCGAAAGTTCGTCATGAGGAAATTTATGATCAGCTATCACAAATTGCACCAACTGTTGCTCATGAAACGGTATTTGATTTCAAAGGTACAGCTGAAATGATGGGTCAAGCAATGAATCAAGAAGAAAAGGTTAAAGAGTTATTTGGAGAATGGGATACGCGAGTTGCTGATTTCCAAACAAAAATTAAAGAGAAGCTTGGCGATAAATGGCCATTCCATGTTTCGGTTGTCAATTTCAGAGCAGACCATGCACGTATTTATGTAACTGGGTATGCAGGGTCTATATTGTCGGAGCTTGGCTTCCAAGGTCCTAAAAATTTAACAGATGACTCATTGGAGATCGTCAAGCTAACGGATAAAGAGAGTATTACGCAAATGAATGCCGATGTCATTTATATGTTCATGGAAAATGATGAGGCAGTGAAAAAGAATTATGAAGAATGGACAAATCATCCACTATGGAAAGAGCTTGATGCTGTGAAGGCAAATCAAGTTTATCAAGTAGATGAAATCAATTGGAATCTAGCTGGTGGATTTATTAGTGCTAATTTAATGCTAGATGATATTTATGACAAATTTGAATTAGATAAATAGAGAAAGTGATTAGGGCTGTTTAAATGACAGCCCTCTCCTTGTAGTGTTTAACCTATAAAAACCTGCAACTTTTCTCATAAGTTAAAATGTGGATCAAGAAAGTTGGCGCAAAATGAGAATTTTTCTTTCTACTACCTCGATGAAACAACTAGGGTTGTTCATCAGTTGTTTGATCCTTTTGCTGACGTTTATGTTCAGCATAACTATTGGTCAAACATCCATTCCCTTCTCGTCAATCTATGATGCCATTTTTCATTATGATGCTGCTAATAAGGAGCATGTCATTATTCGAACATCTAGATTTACAAGAGCTGTGATCGCTACAGTAGTTGGCGCAAGCCTTGCTATCTCGGGAGCATTAATGCGGGCATTAACTAGAAACCCTTTAGCAGCTCCTGATATTTTAGGTATTAATGCAGGGGCAATATTTTTTATTGTCAGTGCCATTACTCTTTTTTCTGTTAATTCCTTAATGAGTTATATGTGGATTGCCTTTTTAGGTGCTGGTGCAGCGGGAGCTATGGTGTTTTTCCTTGGATCATTAGGGAGAGATGGTTTAACACCGATTAAAATAGTGTTAGCTGGTGCAGCGATTACAGCTCTATTTGTCTCGTTTACGCAGGGGCTTTTAGTGATTGATGAGCAAGGTTTACAAAGTGTACTCTTTTGGTTAGCGGGGTCAGTATCCGGTCGAAGCATTGACATGCTCATACCTGTCCTACCATTTATTTTAGGGGGCACAGTCGTGGCAATAGGTATGGGTCGTTCAATAAATATTTTACAATCAGGCGATGATATTGCAAAAGGCTTAGGACAACGAACGATGCTGACGAAACTCACACTTGGTATCATCATTATTATTCTTGCAGGTAGCTCAGTTGCTGTAGCAGGTTCAATTGGCTTTATTGGTTTAATTGTCCCTCATATTGCGATTCATCTTGTTGGTATGGATTATCGTTGGATTATACCGTTCAGTGCGGTATTAGGAGCTATCTTGCTGCTGCTTGCAGATATAGCAGCAAGATACGTAATTATGCCATTAGAAATGCCAATTGGTGTAATGACTGCATTAATTGGTGCTCCTTTCTTTATTTATATTGCACGAAAGGGGTTAGCAAAAAATGTCTAATTATAGGACGATTCGAATGAAATCCGATCGCATATCTTTTCAAATCGCCAAAAGAACTTGTTGGATTATACTATTATTAAGCTTATTATTAGTCATCATTACGATTATTGGCTTATCTGCAGGTAGCGATTTTATTCATCCTTTCATAGTAGTGAAGGAGTTATTAGGCTACGGGAACGGAGAGTATGATTTTGTCTTACATACATTAAGGCTCCCACGTATATTGATGGCCTTATTAGTTGGTGCTGCGCTAGGAGTTGCTGGTTTAATTTTACAAGGAATCATACGCAATCCGTTAGCTGCTCCAGATATTATTGGTGTAACGAGTGGAGCGTCTATGGGTGCAATTATTTTTATCGTGTACTTTATGGGATCAGTCGGTATTCAATTTTTACCATTAGCGGCCATTTCAGGTGCGGCCATTATCTCCTTTATCATTTACTTGCTATCATGGAGAAAAGGTGTCACACCTATTCGCATGGTGCTTATTGGAATTGGGATTTCCGCATTAGCAAAGGCAGTTGTAACCATGTTACTGGTCATCAGCGAGGTAGCTGCTACTACGAAGGCCTATCTATGGCTGACTGGAAGCTTGTATGGGGCGAATATGACAGATGTCTATTTGCTTTTACCGTGGGTGGCTCTTTTATTACCTTTAACATTTGTATTAGCGAGAACAGTCAATGTGAAGGAATTAGGAGATGACATTGCGACAGGGCTGGGCGTAAAGGTTCAAGTGTACCGTTTGCTTTTTTTACTCATTAGTGTCATGCTAGCTGGTTCTGCGGTTGCTTTTGCAGGTGGAATTGCCTTTGTTGGATTAGTAGCCCCTCATATGAGTAGACTGCTTGTAGGGCGTTCTTTTGCAGGATTAATACCCGTTACTGCTATAATTGGTGGCATTATTGTCATTGTAGCTGACATTGTTGCACGAACAGCCTTTTTACCAAAGGATTTACCAACAGGCGTCTTTACGGCTGCTATTGGAGCACCATTCTTTATTTATTTACTATTTAGAACGCGCAATCAATAATGCCTAATGATAAATGAGTTAAAAGCGTGAGAGAAGAAGGTGAAGGGATTTTGAAAAACGTCTTAGAAGTACAAAATCTAGATGTTAGCTATGGTGAAAATCTTATTTTGGAAGATTTGAATCTTCAAATACCAAAAGGGAAAATTACGGTACTAGTAGGTGCCAATGGTTGTGGAAAATCTACGCTCCTAAGAACGTTTGCCCGACTGCAAAAACCAAAGTCGGGTGAAATTTTTTTAGAAGATCATCCACTAGATGCGATTTCAACTAAAGAGGTGGCAAAACGTTTAGCCATTCTCCCACAGGGACCTGTTGCGCCAGAAGGATTAACTGTTCAACAATTGATTAAACAAGGTCGTTATCCTCATCAAAGCTGGTTAAAGCAATGGTCTACAGAGGATGAAAATATTGTGAACAATGCTCTTGAGGTGACACAGATGACCGAATTTGCAGATCGCCCAGTAGATGCATTATCCGGGGGGCAGCGCCAGCGTGTGTGGATTGCTATGACATTAGCTCAAAAAACAGATCTTATTTTACTTGATGAACCTACAACTTATTTAGATATGGCTCATCAAGTAGAAATTTTAGATTTACTATTTGATTTAAATGAAAATGAAGGCCGTACAGTTGTTATGGTATTGCACGATTTAAACTTAGCTTGTCGTTATGCTCATCATATTGTAGCTGTGAAAAATAAACAGGTGTACGCACAAGGTAAGCCAGAGGAAGTGGTGACACCTGAGATGGTACAAGCTGTCTTTCGGATGGACTGTACCATAATGAGAGACCCTCTATTTGGAACGCCGTTATGTGTTCCGCATGGTAAGGGACGAACAGTTCAGATGGAAGCATTTGAGGAGGTTGCGGCCACTTGAGCAACAAACTGTCAGCTGAAGAAATACCAATATTATTAAGGGATTATCGATTGACGTTTGAGCCAGCAATAGACGCTACTTACTCCATAAGTGCCAAAAATCTATTGGACGCTGAACAGGCTCTAGTCTATTTACAAACAATCGCTCCTTTTTTTCAATCGCCTTCTTTATTAGTGACGGCATCGTTATTTGGAAAGCGCTATAGTGTTTTGACGATGGCTTCAGCATTCTATGCCATGTCGAGATATGATAAAGGGCTACAAGTTGCTATCGAAAATATTTGGGTAGAAGCAGAAGGTCATGCGAAACCATGGCTGCCTAACGTTCGGTTTATTGATCATACGGTGTCAGAACCTACAACAGATCGTAACGCATGGCGTGACGAGGTGCTTAAAGGGATTTTTGCGGATAATCTAGCAAAAGCGTGGCAGTCATTAACGAAAATAAGTAAAATTCCAAAAACAATTTTATGGGAAAATACCGCTATTTATGTCAATTGGCTATACGAAACGAAAATAAGAGAAGGGGCCAATGAGCAAGAAATCAATCGCCTACAAGAGGACTATGACTACATTGTAAATCAGGCACCAGGTGCTCTCTTTGGCGAGAAGAAGAATCCTTTGACGAAATATTGTGGACCGAAAGTGAAGATAAAGGAATCCAAGCACCCTATACGCTTAAGAAAAACATGTTGTTTTTATTATCATACATCTGACGAAACAAATGACTATTGTATCTCCTGTCCTAAAATCAAAAGGCTCGTTTAACCTCATAAAGTATATCATTCCTCAAAGTGAATAAATGTCGTGTTTATTCACTTTTTTTTCCTAAAAAATTTCTGTTTGTTATGTTGAAATATTGTTATACTAGATTGAAGTGTCAGTAGTTTGTCTGTATAAAAATTCAATTAGCTGTAAGTTTTAACCAATTTACTTGTGGCTTTTAACTAGTTTTATAACAAAGTAATGTTATAAAAACATGAATGATGTAAGTGTTTTTCTGTTTAAAGCTCAAAACTCAATTGTTTTTGTAATAGTATTTTAACAAGGTATGATGGGAGATTTTGAATGGACACAACATGTCGAGCTCGTAGAATAGTAGATTGGGAAATAGATCAAATTGCAATTTCATGCTTAATAGAAATGAGGTTTTAATCAAAAAATGAAAAAGTATGCTGTTTCTACATATGTTTATTTTATTATCCCTTCTTTAATTGGTATTTTTTTATTTATGACACCTGTCTTAACAGAAGAAGGCTGGAAGGTACCGATTGCGATTTTAGCAAATGTTTTAGCAACTATTGTTGCTCCTATCATTAGTTATTTTACAATTATTATGTTTGCCATTTCAGCAATTGGCGCACTTATGGCTAAATTCATACCACGTAAAAACGTGAAAGAGCCAAGTATTTTAGATACATTGTTTTATGTTAATTGGTTTTGGACGATTACCCGCTGTATCGGCTTAGTTTTTGCTTCGATGGTTGTCTTTAACTTTGGTCCTTTTGCCATCAATAACGAAAATACTGGTGGATTACTGATGGACCCTAATGGTGGACTTGTAACATTTTTATTTACCATCTTCTTGTTTGCAGGATTCCTTCTGCCGTTTTTGACTAATTTCGGACTTCTTGAATTTTTCGGTACAATGATGGTGAGAATTATGCGCCCCCTATTTAAAAGTCCAGGACGATCTTCCATTGATGCCCTTACATCATGGGTCGGTGATGGAACGATTGGTGTGTTAATGACAAGTAAACAATATGAAATGGGGAACTACACCAAAAAAGAAGCAGCCATTATTGCAACAAGCTTCTCTGTAGTATCTATTACATTTTGTATCGTAGTATTGGATACGGTTCATTTGGCACGCTATTTTATTCCTTACTATTTAACAGTTGTCTTTTGTGGAATTGTATTAGCGATTATTATGCCTCGTATCTATCCACTTGCACAAAAGGAAGATACCTATATAGATGGTACGCCTGTAGACTATTCACGTGAGGAATTACCAGAGGGCTATAATTTAGTCTCACATGGTTTAGAAAATGCACTAGCTGTTGCCCATGCCAATCGTGATCCACGCAAATTTATAAAAGATGGATCTAGAAATGTCATTGATTTATGGATAGGTGTTGCGCCTATTGTAATGGCTTTTGGTACGGTTGCTCTGATGCTGGCTGAATTTACAAGTATCTTTGTGATTTTAGGCAAACCCTTCGAGCCTATTTTAACGGTACTTGGCTTACCAGAAGCGGCAGAAGCTGCACAAACAATGGTGGTGGGCTTTGCAGATATGTTCCTCCCTTCTATTTTAGGTGCGGGTATTGAATCTGATACCACTAGATTTGTCATAGCAGTTGTTTCTGTCACACAGTTAATTTATATGTCTGAGGTGGGTGGACTTATTTTAGGTACGAAAATTCCATTGAAATTTTTCGATTTAGTGGTGATATTTATATTACGTACACTTATCTCACTTCCAATTGCTGCATTAGTGGGACACCTTTTATTCTAATCAAAATGCCAAGCCCTAGGTGGACTTGGCATTTTTCATGAAATTAATAGCATAGGATTTCTTTACTCGCTTCCATAAAACAAGCATATAGACAAATAACACTAAAATAATAAGATAACCACTAAGCGTAGGGCTCTCTACATTTCCCATAAAGTTAAAGAAATTATTGAATCCATGGAAAAGAATCGTAATAATAATCGATTGCCCATCTAAAATAAGTAAAGAAAGAACAAGGCCCACTAAAAGGGCATAGATGATTTGAATAATAGTATCTTCAAGCGATTGCCCACCAAGTAATTGTAAAGCATGTGTAATGCCAAACAATAAACTAGAAATGAATACCGCTGTAAATGCACCTTTGGCAAGAAGTATTCGCAGCATAAGGCCCCTAAATACGGTCTCTTCTATAAATGCCACAATAAGCACTTGCATTAAAAACATAAAAATAAGATCGCTAAATGATGTGAGATTTAATCCTTTTGTACTTACAAAGATGATTCCTAAAACGAAAAGTAGCGGTAAAATCATTAATAAATGATTCTTTTGAATGGGATGAAAGAAATACATTTGCCAGTTTTTTTTCAGAGCAATATAAAAGAAGAGTCCCAATGCTAGCGGAACTAACATAACAAACTGTAACAAAGGGCCAGATGGTTGTTTAATAGAAACAAAAGCTCCGTTACCAACATAGAAAAGTATGATAAGAAACTCTAAGCCAATTATTTTGGCAATCACTTTTTGTTTCATTCTGTTCATTTCCTCCTAATCATGCTAGCAGTAATTAATAAGAAGACACTTAAAAGAAAGTACTTCCGAAAAGAATAGGGAAATACATTCTAAAATGATGTTAAAATTCTCAACACGTAATAAATGTACTCGCCATAATTAATGAACTATTATCCATTGTATCAAATTTTTACCTTAATCACGGATTGGCTTTTTTTGGTGAGATTTGCCGATCAAGTAAGCACTAAAGGGGAGAAAGGAAATAATTTTTATGAGCAGCATACAGACGAGTAAAGTAGCTAGAAAAAGTGAAGTAACTTGTAGAGAAGTAGTAGGGAGTAAGGCACTATAGGGTGCTAGATATTCTTGAATAAGCCAGTGAATTAAAAAGATACCAAAGGAATAACGACTGATGATATGGATGAAGGGGAGCTTAGGCAAAATTTGAGCAAACGCTAAAATAAAAATCGTCATCGCTAACACGAATAGCATCATATCGATTCTTCGTGATGTAATTTGCTGGTCGCCTAAATAATAATTTATATAGATCATGACTGTTGCAAGTATGACCGATAAAACGGTAAAGAACTTATATTTAACGATATAATACGTGAATTTTTCATAATGACGACCAATGAAATAGGCAAATACAAAATAAGGAAGCCAGCCTATGAAGAGCAGTCGCATAAAATGATCATTTTCTACGAAGGTATCTAGATTTAATTTTGCTAGTGTCATATAAAAAATCCCCAGTAAGAACATAATAGGAGCAAACCATATACTGGATAGCTGATATTTTTTCACAATAAAAAAGAGAATATAGAGCTGAAAAATGGTCATGACAAACCAGCCAGAAAAATCCCCTAAAATAATGTGACGATACAAGGCATTCCAAAAATTTTCGCGATAATGAAAGGCTGCATTAGCCGCATATAAAATACCAGCAGCTACAAACGGCATGACAATAAACTGAAATCGATGCCATAAAAAATGGGAAGGTAGCTGATGTTGATAGCGATTAGCTAATATTAGTATAGATAATAAAATGAAAATGGGTGTAGCGGCACATAGTAATAGTCTAAAAAATTGATAGAATGGTTGATCAATAAAGCCATTAATAATTTCAATATTTGTCGTTGCGTGCAATAGCACAATACTTAAACAAGCAATAGCTCTCAATGCGTTCCACTCGTACACTATCTCAATCACCCTCGATTTCAGTAAATTGGCGAGCATCTCCTCCAGGATGCAACCTAACTAACTATATGAATTTGGCATTCTGGTTACAACTGGTCTGTCTCGTCACTCGAAAATAGTTTAGTTCGCAAATTATTATTAAAAACACCTAGTAAACTTGTCAAAAGCTCCATTTTTGCATATGTGTCACATAACCTCCCTGCATATACTGGGTCAAGAGGGGGGGAGGTGAGCTTTTATGAGAATTAACTGGAAGGTTCGTCTTCAACATATACCATTTTTACTAGGGCTATTTTCATTGTTACTCTTACTCGCACAACAAGTAGGGGCTATTTTCGGCTTTGATTTGACAGCTGCAATGAGTGAGCAAATTGCATCTATTTTAAATACAGTTCTATCTATTCTTGTATTAATGGGTGTCATAGTGGACCCAACGACAAAAGGTACAAGTGATAGTGAAAAGGCATTAATGTATAGGAGACCACGATAAATTATTCAAAAAAGTGTAATTTTACAATAAGGATAAATATGTTATAATGTTAGAAAATTGATAAAGTGGGGAGGATGATTGAATGTCCCTTGAAATGGAACGAAGAGTGGCTAAACTTGAGGAGGAAATGGCAGATTTACGTCAGGAGTTAAGTGAATTAAGGCGAATTCAAAGCAATGAAAAAATAAATACTCTTGATGCAAGACAGTCCATGATCGAGCAATCGGTTCCAATACAACCAACACCAACACCAACACCAACACCGAAACCGACAGTGGAGCCGAAGTCTACCCCAGTCAAAACAGCACAAAAAGAGGTGCAACCACAGCCATCGATGGAGGAACGTGTTATGTGGGCACTTCCAAAAGTATTCATGGTTATTTTAGTTATGGGGGTACTTTGGGGTCTCAAACTTGTTAGTGACTATGGTTATTTATCGAATGGCGTGAAAATCATCCTTGCCTATTCATTATCGGTAGGATTGGCGATTATCGCTTATATTCTGGAACGTAGAAAAGTAGGCTCACCTGCTATTACGGTCTCATTATATGGTGGAGCATTCATTGTTGGGATATTAACGACTGCAGCTAGTGCCATTTTGTATGAAATCATCCATCTTACACCAGCACTTGGTATTACGGTTCTTTATATTGGCTATGGTATTGCCATAAGTTACTTAAAGAAAAATGAGGCATTAACTGTTTTTGTTGCTTTTACCTCGTTATTACTACCTTATTTATTAGAATATATGGACTTTAGTACCGTCATTATTTTACTATTTGTTATCGTTTTATTTGCCATGCTGCAATTGGTTGTCCAACAGCACAAGCAAAAGCTTGCTCTTTATATTTCAACCTTTTTCTCAGTGCTAGCAATAGGTGTTGTAGCATTTATGAATCATGACAAGCAAGTTGTCTTTGCTTTTGGTTTACTTGCTATACTAGCAATCTTTTATGTAAGCTGGTGTCGATTATATAATGCACAATCTAAATGGAAACCTCTTCATATTGGTCTCCAATTTTCGTTAGGGTCATTTAGTTTATTGCTGATGAACCTGATCATACGTTCACTCGAATATGGAGAAGCGGTGCTACTTATTTTCATTGGTTTATTAATAGCATTAGCGTTTTATAGTCATCGTCAAAAATGGCAGGAAGTATTTGATAGTGCTATAACACTCGCGTTTATTGCCGTATGTAATACGCTACTTATTATGAATATCCCTGATAAAGTGGATGATTTACTATATCCATTGATCGCTTTTGCAGGTGTAATGATGAGCTTACGATTACGTGCCAGTATGATGAAGGTAGTCACATCATTTTTCCTTGTGATTACATTATTGCTAAACTTCATTTTCCATGAACCGACACCATTTATTAGCTTTGAGCATTTAAGTCTGTTCATGCCAATTATTTATCTAGTAGTCATTTACTTGTATGCTAGACGCCCAAAAGAAACGTTATCACCTTTTGAGAAAGTCATGAAGGATTTATATGCCATAGATATTTTAGCAGTAATAGCCACAGGCTACTTCTTAGCATATATGAGCAAACTAGATTCAGCCTATTTCGCGGCAACAAATGGTATTCAGTATTTGATGTGTATTGCACTAGCTGCTTTGTTTGCAGGATCTCTGCTCGTGTCAGAGAAATTCAAAGGGCGTGCTTTAACACCTGTCCTTGGAGCATTCTTTATAGTATTATCTTTGATGATCAGCACAAAGCCTTCTATGATGGATAGCTTAAATATGATGACCAGATTAGTTTATATAGCAGTAATTATGGCGATTATTGTAGACGTTCTAGTAAAGGGCCGTATTTATCGGCTGTATGAAGAGCGAATGGGGAAATATGTAGACACTATTGTTAGCTCAGGTGTCGTACTCACAATGATCTCAATATGGGGGCTTGTTCATCAATTTACGTATAGTCATCTACTTGATTGGAAGCTAAGTATAGCTCTTACAACGATTACATTATTCCTCACAGCGAGCATTTCGCTATGGCTTAGTTCCACACAACATTTAAAAACGCTTCGTACTACAGGTTTTGTTATTTTAGTCATTGCGTTTATCAAGCTTATTTTCTTTGACTTATCAGCCCTTGATTTATTAATTAGAGCTGTTCTATTTATAACAATTGGTGGCATTGGCATGCTGTTGTCTGGTAGGTTGCTGAGGAAATAAATTGAAGAGATTCCAATAATTTTTGGAATCTCTTTTATATTGTGCTAAACTGATACTACTCTTACTCTACTCCCTCTTTCTTCGTACCTTATGACTTCAAACCTTTTATGAAATATTCTTCAAATACATCACTCATTTTCAATGTCCATTGTTTTGAATAACATTCGATACGTGGATTGCTGAGCAAGACTACAATAATTATATGAATAGGCGCATCATACTTATTGTATGGGCGCCTATTGGTTTAGGAGGACATAAATTTGGAAATGGCTTATACAATTATCATTTTTTTAGTTGGTCTAGTCTTTGGCTCTTTTTATAATGTAGTTGGCTTACGTGTGCCGCGGAAGGAGTCTCTTGTATATCCTTCCTCCCATTGTACGAGCTGTCAGAGACAATTGACGGCTCTTGATTTAGTGCCAGTATTGTCTTATCTGTTTTTAAGAGGAACATGTAGAGGCTGTGGCTTTAAAATTTCTTGGCTATATCCAGTGATAGAATTGTTAACTGGGGGATTATTCGCCTTTGCTTATTTGGAGCTAAACTGGAGTTTAGAATTTATAGTAGCTTTATCGTTCATCTCATTGTTAGTCATTATAGTTGTTTCAGATTTTATCTATCTGTTAATTCCAGATAAGATTCTTTTATTCTTTTTGCCTTTTTTGGTCATAGGACGTGTACTGTCACCCTTAACACCTTGGTGGGACAGCCTAGTGGGTGCACTCGTTGGTTTTGGCATATTATACAGTATTGCGGTCTTATCGAAAGGTGGAATGGGAGGGGGCGATATTAAATTCTTCTTTTTAATTGGTCTCGTTCTCGGTACTATTCATACGTTGTTGACTTTATTTATTGCCGCTATCATAGGTATGATAATCGGAATAGTTGTCTTATTAAAGCATAAACAAGGAAGACAAACACATATTCCCTTTGGTCCATCTATTGCATTAGCCGCTACTATTGTTTATTTCTACGGAGATTCGTTCATCAATTGGTATTTAGGTTATTGGTAAGTGTTTAATCTTCAATGTTGTGGAGGGGAATCAAGTGAAGCCGATTATTGGAATTACAGCTTTTGTAGAAGATGATTTATCAGCTCATTTAAATGCTGCTTACAGCAAAAGTATTATTAAGGCGGGTGGTATCCCCCTTATTATTCCGTTAGGTGTGGAGGAAGATGCTGCTCAAATTTTAGCCCTTACGGATGGCTTAATGCTATCGGGAGGCTATGATGTACATCCTTTTCTATTTGGAGCGGAGCCTTCACCAAAGCTAGGTAAAATTCATCCAGCTAGAGATGCCGTGGAATTAGCATTAATTGAGGCTGCATTTGTACGTAAAATGCCTATTTTTGGCATTTGTCGGGGTATCCAAATATTAAATGTTGCATTAGGTGGGACGTTATATCAGGACATTGATAGTGACCATTATAGTACGAAGCTAATCAAACATATGCAACAAGCTGGTAGGTCAGTAGCAACGCATTATGTACAAATTATTGCGGAGAATTTATTAGCGACTATTCTGGAACAAGAGAAAATTGCCGTCAATTCTTTTCATCATCAGTCAGTGAATGTACTAGCGGAGAATTTAAAAGTTGCAGCGAAATCAAGTGATGGCATTATTGAAGCAGTGGTGCATGAAGAATTACCATTCTGTTTGGCTGTCCAATGGCACCCAGAGGAATTAGCTGTAGCGGGAGATCAGCATGCACAAAAGTTATTTGCAGCATTTGTTGAAGCGAGCTTGAAATTTAAAAAAGAAGCATAGAGAGGTCATTGTAAAAAGAATCCAATAGTTAATGGATTCTTTTTTTTGCGTAAAAAAGAGGATATATGCTCAGTGAAGGAACACAATCCTCAAACCCTCATTTAATTAATGTACACGGCGGTAAAGACCAACAACTTGTCCCAAAATTGATACTTGATCGACGATAATCGGTTCCATTGATGAATTTTCAGGCTGTAAACGGAAATGGTTTTTTTCCTTAAAGAAGCGTTTTACAGTAGCTTCATCCTCAGCTGTCATGGCTACAACAATGTCTCCGTTAATGGCCGTTGACTTTTGCTTTACGATCACTAAGTCACCATCTAAAATTCCTGCTTCAATCATCGATTCACCCATAATTTCTAACATGAATAACTGATCCTCACTCGTGCCATATGTATCTGGCAGTGGGAAATACTCTTCAATATTTTCGATAGCTGTAATAGGAGAACCTGCTGTAACCTTCCCTACAAGTGGTACATGGATGACATGTTGCTTTTGGATGGATTCCTCAGGCTCAAGAATTTCAATAGCACGTGGCTTAGTTGGATCTCGACGAATAAAACCCTTTTGTTCTAATCGAGCCAAATGACCATGAACAGTTGAACTTGAAGCAAGTCCAACAGCTTCCCCGATTTCACGGACTGATGGCGGATACCCTTTAGCTCGTACCTCGTCTTTAATGAACGCTAAAATGTCCTCTTGTCTTTTCGATACTTTTTTCATGATTGCTCACCTCTTTTTTCTAATATCAATCTTCTTATTTGATAGTATAACAGAATGCGAACACGTATGCAAACATAGGTTCGAAAAGTGTTTGACAAAAACGTTTGTTCGCTTTATTATGAGAACATACATTCCGAACAAACATTCTAGAAATGAGGTTTTAATGATGACATGGCTAAAGAAAAATACACATATCACTATATTATTAGGTGCTTGTTTACTCTTCGCAAGTTACCTTTACATCACTGATCCGGGGGATGTTAATTACGCTGAAATTCAAATCGAACATGGGGATAGCTTGTGGTCGTTAGCAGAACAATACCGTGGTAAAATGAGTAAAGAAGATTGGATTAAGCTTGTCAAATCAGAAAATGAGTTAGCAGACATTAAAATCGTGGCAGGTAAATCTCTAGTCATTCCAGTTTTGAGTGATCAAGCCAGTCCCATCAAAACTATTGAAATTGCGAGAAACGAACAATGAAAAATAATCAAATGACGGCTGTTGTCTATTGCCGAGTAAGTACTGAAAAAGAAACGCAAAGCTCCTCATTAGAGCGCCAACAAGAAGAATTAGTGCACTATGCTAAAGAACAAGGCTATGAAGTAAAGGGTGTTTTTAAAGATAAGCATAGCGGTTATGATGTTGAACGCGAAGGCTTACTTGAAATGCTTGATTTTATAAAAGAGAAGGAAATAAAAGCTCTTTTTGTACAAGATGAAACTCGTTTAGGTCGTGGAAATGCAAGAATGGCAGTATTGCATTTATTACAAAAATCAGCAACAGATGTTTATTCGATGCGTGATGCAGGACCAGTCCAATTAAACGAAATGGATACGATGCTACTAGAGATTTTAGCAATTGTAGAGGAATATCAACGTAGAATACATAATGCAAAAATCCGCAGAGGTATGCGACGTGCTGTTGAAAATGGCTATCGCCCTGAAAATAACCTATCCAATCGTGGCAATCCACATGGTCAGGAACGGAAAGAACTCCCTGTTGATGAAATTGTGAAGCTACGGAATCGTGGTTTTACCTTTGAGGAAATTTCCATTACGCTTAGAGGACTAGGCTTTGAGGTAAGTAAGGCAACCGTACATCGCCGATTCCAAGAGCATCAAGAAAGATTAGCAGGCAAATAATATAGCCCGCTAATTTTTTTTAATATAAGCTTTCAATAATAACATTTTTGGGTAGCTGAAAAGGGTTATCTTTATTAATTCGATCATAAAACATAATGCCGTTTAAATGATCGATTTCATGTTGTACAACGATAGATTCATAGCCTTTTAAAGACATAATAAATTCCTGTCCATCAATATTATAGGCTTTTACTTTAATTCGTTCATATCTTGGTACAAAACCGTGAACAGGTCGATTAACAGACAGACACCCTTCACCCTCAGGCAAATAGATCATATTGAAAGAATGGCTCATTACTTTTGGGTTAATGAACATCATTTCATGTTTTTGGTCGTGATTCTCAAAAAGTACAGCAAACATTCTCTTATCTACGCCAATTTGATTGGCAGAGAGGCCACTACCAGGACGGAGTTTATACTTTTTTATTAAAATCGGGTCTTGGCTGTTTTTTAAATATTGAAGCATAGAAAATAATATATGTCGGTCCTCTAAGGGAACTGGTATGGCAACGTCTTGCGTTTGTTTTCGTAATAGGTCTGAGTGTTCTTTTACAAAATCTTTCATAGTAATCATGTAATCAGGATGAAATTTTGCCATCGAAACATACCTCCTCAATAGGACTTCTTCAGAAGTTCATCAAGCTAAATTGTATGGTCGGATCATAGATGCAGTGCCCAACAACGTTTATAGGCGCGCATTTTCACAAGCGTTTAACGTTCTTCTAATCTTCTAATAAAATATTCCAATCTTCATGTAAAACTGCGTAATAGTATTCGTCCCACCATTCATTCCCATATGGTATACACTTTTTAAAATATCCTTCACGCCTCATTCCGATCTTTTCCATAACTTTATAGGAAGCGATATTTTCGGGCTGACACGTTGCAATAATTCTATGAAGTTTCTTTTCATTAAATCCATAGTCTAATACAGCACGAGCAGCTTCAGAAGCAAAGCCTTGATTTTGATAAGCTGGATTTAGTACCCAACCGATTTCATAAGTATGATCGCCGAAACAAGGATGGAAAACGATATGACCAATCACTTGCTCGCAATTATTTGAAACAATAGCAAAATGTTTTGCTTTGTCGTTACTATTTTCTGCAATAAATTTCTTTGCCTGTTCTTCATTGAAAACACCTTCAGGCATATAGTGCATCACTTTTTCATCTGAAGTATAGCTATAAACAGCTTCCCAGTCCTGCTCTTGAAATGTTCGAATGAGTAATCGCTTAGTTGTCACGTTCACATGTATATCCTCCAATAGATAGTTAAATTTTTCCTTCCATATAATATTTATACACTTCAAACATCTGGAAGTCATGTGTTTTTTATTTCAACAGCTTGAATAGGGGTTGGTATAACTGCATTTAATGGGAAACCGTGCTATACTTTGCATACTGAGTTCAATAAGGTAGGTACTGAAAGGTGTGTAACGATGTTATCAAAAGAAAAAATTAACCGTATAAATGAACTTTCTGCTAAAGCGAAAAGCGGTCAACTAACGGATGAAGAGGCAAAGGAGCGAACAGCGCTTCGTAAGGAATACTTAGATACATTTAGAGCAACAATGCGTGATACGATTGAAAACGTAAAAGTGGTTGATGCAGAAGGAAATGATGTCACGCCTGAGAAGGTAAGACAAGCGAAAAAAAATAAATTTCTAAATTAATGTGACACAATTCAATAAAGTATGTATGAAAATACAAATAGTATTACAAAAGCATTGTTTTCTAAAGCAATGTTGACTAAACTGTAGAAGAACAATTATAGGACGAGAAAGGATGTCACAATATAATGACTCAACATGCGGATTTATTAGCAATTAATGCTATCCGAACTTTGTCAATCGATGCTATTGAAAAAGCAAATTCTGGTCACCCAGGTTTACCAATGGGGGCAGCGCCAATGGCTTATACGCTTTGGACAAAACAATTACGCCATAATCCAGCGAACCCAAAATGGTATAATCGCGATCGTTTTGTATTATCAGCTGGTCATGGTTCCATGCTTCTATACAGCCTACTTCATCTAGGCGGCTATGGTTTACCAATGGAGGAAATTCAGAGCTTCCGCCAATGGGATTCATTAACACCAGGACATCCTGAATATGGTCATACAGTAGGTGTGGAAGCGACAACTGGTCCTCTAGGACAAGGTATTGCCATGACTGTAGGTATGGCAATGGCTGAGCGTCATTTAGCAGCTACTTACAATAAACCAGGTCATGACATCGTTGACCACTATACATTTGCATTATGTGGTGATGGTGACTTAATGGAAGGCGTTGCAGCAGAGGCTATTTCATTAGCTGGTCACTTAAAACTTGAAAAATTAATCGTGCTTTACGATTCTAATGATATTTCTTTAGATGGTGACTTAGAAAAGTCATTCTCAGAAAACGTACAAAAACGTTTTGAATCTTATGGTTGGAATTATTTAAAAGTTGCAGATGGCACAGATGTTGATGCGATTAATGCAACTATTGAAGAAGCTAAAAAATCAACTGGCAAACCAACATTGATTGAAGTGAAAACAGTGATTGGTTTCGGTTCTCCAAATAAATCGGGTAAAGCAGATTCTCATGGTGCTCCACTTGGTACAGATGAAGTGGTATTAACAAAAGCTGCTTATGAGTGGGCACACGAGCCTTTCCAAATCCCTGCTGAAGTATATGATACGTTTAATGCTGCAGCTGAAGTGCAAGGAGCACAGTCTGAAGAAGCTTGGAATGCGAAATTTACTGCTTATAAACAAGAATTCCCAGAGTTAGCAGCTCAATTTGAACATGCTATGAATGGTGAATTACCAGCAGACTTCGCTTCTGAATTACCAGTGTATGAAGCTGGTAAATCTGTAGCAACACGTTCTTCTTCTGGTGATGCGATTAATGCTATCGCTAAGAAAACACCATCATTCTTTGGTGGCTCTGCTGACCTTGCAGGCTCTAATAAAACAACGATGAAGGGTGCAGGCGATTTTTCTGCAGACGATTATGCTGGTCGCAACATCTGGTTTGGTGTTCGTGAATTTGCAATGGGCGCTGCTTTAAACGGTATGGCACTTCACGGTGGTTTAAATGTATTTGGTGGTACATTCTTCGTGTTCTCAGATTATGTTCGTCCGGCAGTTCGCCTTTCAGCATTAATGGGTCTTCCTGTAACGTATGTATTTACACATGACTCGATTGCTGTAGGAGAAGATGGTCCAACACATGAACCAATCGAACACCTTGCATCATTACGTGCAATGCCTAATTTATCTGTTGTTCGTCCTGCGGATGCCAATGAATCAGCTGTTGCATGGGAGCTTGCCGTTGCATCAGAAAATACGCCAACAGTATTAGTATTGTCTCGTCAAAACTTACCTGTACTTAACGCTTCTATTGAAACAGTACGTGAAGGTGTGACGAAGGGTGCTTACACAGTATCTCCTGCTACTAAAGAAGTAGCGGATGCGATTTTAATTGCAACAGGCTCAGAGGTTTCACTTGCTGTTGAGGCACAAAAAGCATTAAAAGCTGAAGGCATGGATGTAGCTGTCGTTTCAATGCCATCTATGGACCGCTTTGAAAAACAAGATGCTGCTTACAAAGAATCTGTTTTACCAAAAGCTGTCACTAAACGTCTTGCGATAGAAATGGGTGCATCATTCGGCTGGCATAAATATACCGGCTTTGAAGGTGATGTGCTTGCAATCGATAAATTTGGCGCATCAGCTCCAGGGGAAATTGTAATGGAAAAATACGGATTCACTGTAGAGAATGTAGTTGCAAAAGTAAAAGCACTATAAGATTTTTAATAAAATACCACAACACTCAGCGTACGTATGAATTCGCAGGGTGTTGCGGTATTTTTTTTACTATTGGCTGTCGTATCACTAAAGGAATACATCCGGTGGCAAGGGTCTTCTAAAATATGTCTAATTAAAAAAACTGCATATGGTTATGCAGTTTTTTATGTAGAAATTATTTCGCAAGCCCATTCTGAAAGGCATAGACAACGGCTTGTGTGCGATCTTGAACCTCAAGCTTTGCTAGAATATTGCTTACATGTGTTTTGACAGTTTTTAAAGCAATATATAGCTCGTCAGCAATTTCCTGATTGGCTTTGCCTTGTGCCATCAGCAATAAAACTTCCATTTCACGGTCAGTAAGATGGTCGTAAAGGGGTGTATTATTGCCGTGGCGCATACGGTGCATCATTTTAGATGTAACTTCTGGTTCTAATACCGTTTCGCCACCCATTGTTTTACGAATGGCTTCCGCAATTTGTTTTGCATTAGATGTTTTTAATATATAACTCACTGCTCCTGCCTCTAAAGCAGGGTAGACTTTGTCATCATCTAAAAAGCTAGTCACCATCATGATTTTTGCCTCTGGCCAGGCGGCTAAAATTTCTGCTGTTGCCTCAGCACCAGTCATAATGGGCATAACATTATCCATTAAAATAATATCAGGCTTTAGGGCAAGGGCACGCTCAACTGCTTCTTGCCCGTTTTCAGCCTCTCCCACAACTGTAATATCTGGCTGTGCGGATAAGTACGCCGAAACGCCGATACGCACCATTTCATGATCATCCACTATGAGCACTTGTATCATTGTCATTGACCTCCTCTTTATGTAGTGGAATTTTAACTTCGACAATCGTTCCTTCTTCAGGGACTGACACAATTTTATATGTGCAGCCAATTTCAACAGCTCGTTCGGCAATATTTTGCAAGCCGTAAGAAGTGGATTTATCTGCCTCTACATCAAAGCCTAAACCATTATCTTGAATGCGTAAAATGGCTAAGTCATCTCGTGCAACAAGCAACAATTCAACCTCACTGGCTTTGGCATGTCGAAGTGTATTAGAGAGGGCTTCCTGGGCAATGCGGAATAGGTGATCTTCTTCTGCTTTCGTTAATGCCATTTCTTCTAGCTCATATTCAATATGGAAGTAAACCTTTTGCTGAAGCTCAATAATTAATTCCTCTAAGCCTTGCGCAAGTGTTTTATTGCGAAGTGCAACAGGTCGTAAGTGTAATAATAATGCACGCATTTCGAGCTGTGCTTGCTGAACTATTTTTTCCACTTGCTTTAAGCTAGTCGCATTTTCGTCATTTTCCGTTAATGCAGAAAGCAACATGGAGGCCGCAAATAATTGCTGCGACACAGAATCATGTAATTCTCTAGCCAGACGTTGACGTTCAGCAATGATGCGTTCCTGTATAATTTTGTCATGAGCTTCTGCACGTTCATTGGATAAGCGCTGTAGACTTTTACGCTGTGTATCTATTAATTCACTTGTTTGCACAAGTGCTTTTTTTAATGGTTTCGGAAGGGCTTGCTTTTTAGAAAGCACAAAATCAGGTTCGATTAACTGCTTTACAATTTTCGTTGCTTGAGCCTCTCGGGCACGAGCAGTCATACTAATCCAACTGGCAAAGAGGAAGCTAAGAGCAAATAAGCTGACTACAATAATTCCCCCAAGAGGAAAATTATCATAATTTTGTCGCCATAAAGGTTCCCAAGTTTTCTCATCAGGATTTCCCCATACTGCAACAAGCAATCCGAATGTAGCGCTCATTAAAATGAATAATAAGGTAAATAATCTTGAGATAAAGGCAATCATTTACGCAGCACCTCCAAATCTCCAAGCCATGTTGCAACATGAATAATTAAAATGCGTTTTGCATCCTCAGGATTTCCATCAGAAAAGCTAACACTTTCATTTAAAATACGTTGTGGACCCACATGTAAGCAAGTAAGCTCACCAAATAGGGTTGTATAGTGTATACGAAAAGGTATTTCATAGGGGATATAGATTTGAACTTTACCGATACCTTGACGAATTGTAATTAGACTTGTGCCAGCAGGCAAAATCGTTTGCGTCGTATCAACTGTAATATCTCCTGCTAAACGTTGAATTTGCACATCTTGCCATTTGTATGCTTCAGTTGGTGCTGGTATGGTGCCAATTAAGTCATTTTTCGAGGTAGATAGTTTTTCAAAAAGCTCAGCACCAACTATTTTTGGTTCATTTTCTCGTTGTAAGTATTGATAAAGCATATATAAGAGCATAATTACAATGAATAGACGGAGGCTCCACATTGTGAATAATGCAATCGCAATGAAGAATATGCCGGTCCATTTAAAAAAGCGGACTTTTTTAGAAAAGCTTAAATAAAGCAGTACGGCCCCAATCAATAAACAAAAGGCGCCACCATTATTAAAAATAGTAAGCTCCACAAAAACGAGTAAAAAGAAGCATAGTACCCAAAATGTGAGCTTATTTGTAGTGAAATTTTGCAAGAGGGTCACCCTTCTTTCTACTAATAGTATAAAAGAGGGAATGGGACCCTCTGTTTTAAAACGTGAAAGAATGCGCCGGTTAGAGTTGGCGCATTGCTTCCATTATAACATGTTATTTATTTTCAATTAGCAGTGGAGAGCTTTCCTCTGAAGCTTTTTTTTCTAATTGTGCCAATCTTGCTTCAAATGTTGTAACTTCATGATCTTTGTCAATTTGATAAGCCAATTTATCAATATAAGCTTCCAAATCTTCAAAATTTGTTTTATTATTTTTGGCAATCATACCATCCATTTGATGATGGGCACGAGTGACGTTTTCTTTGCCCATTAACTGTAATTGACGAACTTTCATGTCTTTAATTTTATGTTTCATTGTTTCAAATTTACGCTCTAACTCGAAATATTCACGTGTACTTGCTTCGATACTCGCCTGTAACGTATGATTACGGGCAGTGTAAGCTGTCACTTCATCTGTTGCAAAATCAATTAAATCTTGCTCGCCACTAGTTTGTGCTAATGTCAGTTGAGATTCACGCTTAGCAAGTAAATCTGCATTTTGTTGATATTCTTGCTCAAGCTTTTCTTTTAATTGTCCTTGACGTTCTAATAATTTACCTGTTTCTTCCGTTTGTTTTTCAGCTTCACGGATGTACTGATTTAACATAGCAATTGGATTTTTTTGTTCCTTCTTATCAAATAACTGATGTAAGTCTGCCTCTACTGTATATCTAAAACGTTGAAATAAATTCATATTCATTCTCTCCTTTTATTTTGTTAAATTTGACCATTCTTTTTCGAAGTTTGTAAATGGATCTTCTTCTTTTTTATTTTCAATTGTTGGGATTTTTACATCTTCGCCATTCCATTTTTTATAAATGACATAGACAATTGCGATTGCTGCAAGACCAATCATTGCAGGAATGTTCGATACTGCTGATAGGATACCGATTAGACCAACCGCGAACCAAAAGATTTTACCAAAATTAGACTTGCTCGCCATGTAAAAATGCATCCCTAGTGCTACAAATAATCCGGAGAATAGTAAGCCTGCCAATGGTCCGATTAAGGCTAGTGCAACACATGCTGCGATAACCCCTCCAGTTAATAAAAGAAATTTTCTCATTTGTTTTAGCTCCTTTCGTTTGTACCTTTATGTTACCTATTTACAAGATTGTCTAAAACGGACTCGAAATTGATTTTCTACTAGGTCTTGAGGCTGAGAACTATCTAGGCTGCAACAAAAGTGGGTTTTTGGCGTACACAATGAGTGTATCTTGCTTGTTTTCATTGAAAAATAGCAGTTCATTTTAAGAGCTAATTATCATCTGCCATAAAGTAATTTTTAGATCCTAAACTAGAAGCTTTTCGACAAAAATAGAAGATGAAACCTTCCTCCGTTTGACAAATTAACAAGATGGGATGAGCTATACTTATGGAAAATAAACTGAGCGAAGGAGGATTTCTGGTGAGAACCTATTCCATATATAAGATAAAAGAAGAGCATTTAACGTTTATTTTTGGCAGAGAGCGAAAGTTGTTAGAGATGATGCAAGGCTGTGAAGACGCCAATGAGAAATCCTTAAAAGAGCTTGCGTATATATGTGAATCCGTTCGTTTTGATGAAATAGCAGCAATGTTGGAGCATCAACTTGATTCCAAATATGCACATTTAGAAAGAGCTCGTAATGCTTTGTTTTTAGAACATCCGATAAAAGGCAAAATGGCTATTTATTTAGTCGATCGTAAGATTTGTGTTTATTGTGAAGGTTCACGAATGCTAGATTTAGATTTATTTCAAATGCTTGCCAAGATGAGTGAACGATTCATTGCTTTCAATAAACAAGATAATGAATGTGGGTGGTTGAAACCTATGAAGTATACAATGCACTAGGAAATTTCACTACAATATATAGTAACATGCTATCATTTGGTGTATAATGGAGCGTGGAGAGTTTTTTCTCGGTATATTGTAGTGGAGGAGGTTGGTTGTATATGCCTACATGGGGCTGGATTATTATCGTAATTATCGCATTAGCAGCGGGAGCGGCACTTGGTTTCTATTTCGCTCGTCAAGCTATGATGAAATATTTAAAAGAAAACCCACCTATTAATGAGCAAATGATTCGTATGATGATGGCACAAATGGGTCGTACGCCGTCTGAAAAGCAAGTACGTCAAATGATGGCACAAATGAATAAATTCCAAAAATAATTGGAATTTTTAAGGAGCAGCTGGTTAAGGTAACTGGTTGCTTTTTTCATGGACTCATAATAAAAGGGGATGTCTCAAAATCGTTGAGACATCCCCTTGTTTTTAGTGATGAGAAGCGTTCAGCCAGTTAATTGCACTATGTACAACAACTGCTACACCTAACGGTAGAACACCCTCATCTAAAATAATACTTGGATTATGAAGTGGATAGTTTTGATTTCCTAAACCGTTTGATCCAGCCCACATAAACATCGTTGGTACACGCTGGCTAATATGTACCAGCTAAAGGTTCTTCGTCTATCTGTAAGTTTTCCTCACTGACTATTTCTTTGACAACATCGGGGTTGAAGGAGCTTAATGTTGCCTCGATAACAGCTGTATCGGGAATAATATTGGCAACTGTTCCGCCGCCCATTTTCCCAATAATGAGTATGGCTCTTTCTTTTGGGTCGACTTCTTTTAAGGATCCACACATTTCTGTAGCTCTGAGCTATGGCCACCCTTACCTTGTATTTTCAAAAAGAAGCCATCAAGTGAAGAAGCGGCTACACCTGGCTTGTAGCCAAATTTTCCAACTTCTAAATCAGGACTCACATGGAGAGCAAAGGCTGCATCTACTTTTGGGTTTTCGAGTAATCCATCTTCAATCATGTCCTTTGCGCCTAGTCCAATTTCTTCTGCTGGCTGAAACATGATTTTTACTATACCGTTAATGTCATTTTCTTTTGCCTTTAGAAGCTTGACTGCACCCAGCATAAATGTTGTATGGATGTCATGTCGGATTCGGACCTTTGAGTAGCCCTACCTAAAAAGGATTCACCCCTTGGATTTTCTAATGATCCGTAAATATTTGGTTCCCCCGTCTCAACTGGTTTCAGCGATTTAGAAATTTGAAACTGACTATGATATTACAAGCCGTCTATACGGAAGTAAATCCTGAAAAATTCTTTAATAAAAGGCTGTAAAAAATTTTTTACAACGCAATTTCTTATGTTGGTAAGATGTGTAGCAGTCTTTTAGAAACAAGAATGAAAAATTTTTTAACTCTATTCGTTTGAAATATTCTATGAAAACATAAAAAAACTAGCAATTTAAAATATTCCCACTAATTTTGGGAAAACTAGCTATAATAAATAGTATTCATAGAAAAGGAGCTGTTAAATATGGAACGCGAAAAGACAAATGTAGAAAGCTTTGATCTAGATCATACAAAAGTAAAAGCCCCGTATGTTCGGTTAGCGGGAGTTAAAGCAGGGAAAAACGGCGATGAAGTGTACAAATATGATATTCGCTTGAAGCAACCTAATAAAGAGCATATGGAAATGCCGGCTTTGCATTCCTTAGAGCATTTATCTGCGGATATCATTCGTAATTATTCTGACCATATCGTTGATTTCAGTCCAATGGGTTGCCAGACAGGCTTCTATGTATCCCTTATTAATCATCAAGATTATGAGGACCTATTAACTATTTTAGAAAAGACATTTACTGACGTGACAAAGGCGACAGCAGTGCCTGCATGTAATGAGGTACAATGTGGCTGGGCTGCGAGTCATAGCTTAGAAGGAGCACAAGCATTAGCGAAGGAATTTTTAGCGAAACGAGAAGAATGGCATATCGTTTTTGAAGAATAAATATGGAAAAAAACCTTGCGGGAATAATATAAGCAAGGTTTTTATTTGCGTTAAAAATGGAATGGAATGACATTGGAGGAGGAGGAATCACGATTTATTTTTTGGTAAATAAAACTTTCTAAAAAATCATGAATTAAATCTTCGTATTCATCCATATTTTCATTAAAGGATTGAGCATGTGCCCCAGTATCAAAAAGCTTTAATTTTTTAGGACCTACTTTTTTATTGTAAAGATCTAGTGACATGGACGCTGGAATAAATGAATCAGGGATACTATGGATAAAAAGTACAGGTTTTTCAATATGGGTCACTGCTTCGGCGGGGGTCACACTTTTGAAGGAGTAGCCGTCCCGGAGGCGGACAAAGAAATCGGCAAAACGGATGGGAATAATAGAGCCATATTTAAATTCAGTTTTGGCAATTTGCTTGAGCAACATGGAAAAATCGGAGAATGCACAATCAGATATATAAAAATCAGCACCATCTTCAACCGTACCTGCATAAAGTAACATTGTTGCTGCACCCATTGATTCTCCATGAATACCTAGTATTGCATCTTCACCAATCATGGCTTTCACTGTATTGACTACAGCATCAAGATCATTTTTTTCATAGTGGCCATAGCTAGTTGTTTTGCCACCAGATTCGCCATGACGGCGATGGTCAAAGATGACCGAATTATAGCCAAGCCTTTCAAATAACCGAGCGTATTTAACGGAATTTATTTTATTTTCGGTAACACCGTGACATATGATGATCGTGTTATTGGTTTGCAACGGCTGAAGCATAATTCCTCGAATCGTATAACCATTAGGAGAATCAATATTTAATTCGCATTTCAAGTTTTTATTGTACCAAGCCTCATCAAAGCGTTTGGCTGTCGTTTCTCGTTCACGAACAAATTCAGGATCTTTTTGTTGAATATACATTAATTTATTGGAAAGCGCGAAGCCGAACAGACCAGTAGCTGCTGCGGCAAGCGTTGTTGTAATACCAGAGAATAAAAGCATCTTTTTTTTCATCATAAAACACCTCCACATGCTGTTTCTTATTTGTAATGTTCCCAACTGAGATTGTTTAAAACACGTCAACATTTTACAATAACTTTGGCAAAACTGCGATTATTTCTATTATCGAAAATCGTCAAAATATTTGTTAAAATATACATATCTGCTAGTAGCATATGCAGCAGTGTTGATTTTTGAACGGGGAAAAGGGGAGAATGGACATGATAAATGAGGTAGTAATCGTGAGTGCTGTACGAACAGCTATAGGCTCATTTCAGGGGACATTAAAAGACGTACCAGCTGTAACTTTAGGTAGCATTGTTATTAAGGACGCTTTAGCGCGTGCAGGAGTAGCAGGGGAACAAGTCGATGAGGTCATTATGGGGAATGTGTTATCGGCTGGTCTTGGACAAAATCCAGCTCGTCAGGCAGCGATAAAGGCTGGTTTACCACATGAGGTATCAGCATTAACAATTAATAAAGTATGTGGATCAGGTTTAAAAGCTGTGCATTTAGCAACGCAAGCTATTTTAGCAGGTGATGCTGATATTATCGTGGCTGGTGGCTTTGAAAATATGAGCCAGGCACCTTATGTTTTAAAAAATGCGCGTGAAGGCTTCCGAATGGGCGATCAAAAGGTGGTGGATACTATGATCCATGATGGTCTATGGTGTGCTTTTAATGATTATCATATGGGAATTACAGCTGAAAATTTATGTGATAAGTATGAAATTTCAAGAGAAGAGCAGGATGCTTTTGCAGCTCGTTCTCAGCAACGCGCAGAGGCAGCAATTGCAGCAGGCAAATTTGAAAATGAAATCGTCGCTGTTGAGATTCCACAGCGTAAGGGAGAGCCTATTGTATTCGCCAAGGATGAATTTCCACGTGCAGGTGTAACAGAGGAATCTCTAGGTAAGCTACGTCCCGCATTTAAAAAAGATGGCTCCGTAACAGCGGCGAATGCTTCAGGCATTAACGATGGGGCAGCGGCAGTTGTTGTGATGTCGAAGAAAAAGGCACAAGAGCTTGGTATTCAACCAATGGCAATTATTTCAGCCAATGCAAGCGTAGGAGTAGATCCTGCAATTATGGGAACTGGTCCAGTTAAAGCAGTCCAAAAAGCACTGGCAAAGGCAGCAGCAACAATAGATGAAATAGATGTAATTGAAGCAAATGAAGCATTTGCAGCACAATCGATTGCTGTTGATCGTGAATTACGCTTTAATCATGATAAACTAAATGTCAACGGGGGCGCGATTGCTCTTGGTCATCCGATCGGTGCAAGTGGTGCTCGTATTTTGGTCACACTCTTACATGAGATGGAAAAGCGTGATGCGAAAATGGGTTTAGCCACATTATGTATCGGTGGTGGTCAAGGTGTAGCCACAGTAGTAAAGCGTCCTTGATGTCAATAAGAAGGTGAATGAAATGGGAAAGAAACGAAAACAACAACAGACAAGCAATAGCATGACAGCAAGCTTGCCAAAGCAGGAGGCAGTCACATTAGCAGACCAACTAGGTGGCGATGTGTTAGCTAAATTAAAAGCGGCAAAGCAAGATTTAACCGTGAAAGAACAGGCGGCAGAAGAAGAGCGCCAAGCAAAACTAGCTTTTGAACGTAAGCAACGAGAAAAAAATAAATCGTTTGAAGAATTATTAAACGAGTATGGCGATAAAGGCACGAAATATTAATAAGGAAACAGTGAATTCGCGCATGTGGGTTCACTGTTTTTGGATAACAGAAAAAGCCGATAATATATAAGTAACAATTCATGATGTGGGAGACGCTGCCAATAACATATACCTTATTATAGTTTAGTAAGTAGATTAAATTATGATAGGAGAACAATGATGTTTGAATTATATTCTAAAAGATTAAGATTAATTCCTTTAAATGCTAAGTATTTACAATTGCTAATTGAGCATGAGAATGATTTAGCAATTGAATTCTCTTTACATAAGCTAGAGGGAATTATTGATGATGAGCTAAAACAGGCATTGGACTATAGACGCTCCAAAGTTTTGGAAGATGAAGAAAATTATATTTGGCATACGAATTGGTTGATTGTATGTAAAGAACAGAATTGTGCTATTGGGGGCATTTTGCTAAAAGGGATGCCAAATGAGAGGCAGGAAGTGGTGATTGGTTATTATACCTTTCCTAGTTTTCAAGGACGTGGTTATATGACAGAAACCATTATAACAATGATAAACTGGCTACATCATCAACCAAATGTTCAGTCTATTATTGCAGATACAGAAAAAGATAATTTCGCTTCCCATCGAGTTTTAGAAAAAGCAGGGGCTACCTTATATGAACTAAACCCTATAAAGTAGACAGTTTAATAAAAGACCATTTGCTACATTAAACAGCGATTAAATGACTTCGGTATGCTGCCGGAGTCATTTTTTTTAACGTCCATTGCTTTCTTGTATTGTTGTAGTGCTCCATATAATCATCTATCATATATTTTAATTCTGATAAGCTTCCAGCTTCTTTATATTCTATTTCATCTTTAAAATGCCCAAAGAATGACTCCATTGGCGAATTATCTAGGCAGTTTCCTCGGCGAGACATTGACTGAAGTAATCCCATTTCTTTGACGCATTTTTGAAATGCTGGGTGTGTATAATGGAAACCTTGATCTGAATGAATCATCGCTTCAGGATGTAAATTGTCATTGATATGCTCTTCTAATTTTTTTAGCGTACGATAAACAAACTCCATGCGTAAATTTGTCGATACCTCATATGCAACGATTTCTCGTGTTGCAACATCCTTTATACACGATAGATACGCTGTTTGTCCGCCACGATATTGTAAATACGTAATATCTGTTAAAAACACTTTGCCTGGCTCTGTTTGATGAAAATTACGATTTAGATGATTAGGTACTTGACGATGGATTTCTGTAGCTTTGGCAAGATTTCGATAAGGGTTTGCACGTCTTACTTTCGAATATAGATTGAATTTACGCATTAATCGTAGAATTTTTTTATGATTCATCGGGATTTCAAGTAGTTCTTCTAGTGCCATGTAAAGACCCCGATAACCAACTTTTCCTTTTGACGCATCATAAATCGTTTTTAGTAGGACGTAGTCCTGAAAATCTGCTTCTTCTCGCATCGCTTGTTTCTCACTATTTTGGAGCCATTTATAATAACCACTGGGGCTTACATTTGCCAAATCACATAAATAACGTGTCATATTTTTCAACTGATACAGCCGAACGGTATCATTAATTGCTTGATACTTTTCCCTTGGTATTAAAATAGCCGTTTCTTTGCCTGCCTTTCCATCTCGTCTAGCTTTTTTAACAGTGTTAATTCAGCTTCAAGTAAACGAATACGTGCCTCTGCTTTTTCTAATTTCTTTTCAGCTGACATGTGTTCTTTTTTTGGTCGACCAGAACCTCCTTTTCCGCGTCTTTCCTCTGAAAATGCTTGTTCTCCATGAGTTTTAAAAGATGCTCTCCAGCGTTTAATCGATGACCTTGCTTTTTCCACACCAATCACTTCTAAATCAAACCCGTTTTCTTTAAAGATTTGTACAGGTCCCTTACCAGCTAGATTTTCTTTGACCGCAAAGATTTTATATTCCGCTGTATATTGAATAGAACGATCTGATACAGATGCTACAAATCGATTCGCTTCTATTTGTCGTATCTGATGTTCGTTAAAAATGATTTTACTCATGCTAATTTCTCCCGTTCTTAATTTCGTATATTTAGTATAACGAGATTTTTTTGTGAAATGAACAAAAAACCCCGAATAGGGTCACTTTTTAAAGTGTCCACTATTCGGGGTTCAGTTCAATATAAAGAAACTGAGTCTCTTTATTATTGGAGATTCCTATAAGGATTATATAGGTAAGACAAAAGGCTAAACTAGTGCCTTTTGTCTTTTATTTTTCAACAATTTCCTGAAGACCACAACGACACCAACAAAAATAATGGCTCCAGCTGTATCAACAAGTACATCTTGGCCGCTCATTGTGCGACCTGGTGTAAAGCTTTGACGAAATTCATCAAGCATAGCAATAAAAGCCGTTCCAGTAATAGCAATAGTTGCTGCAAAACGGTGTCTTCCCCATGCAAAGTACAAACCAAGCGCAATGCATCCAAAACCGATAAAATGTGTTAGTTTACGAATTAAAAATTCAACAAATGGAAAATAACCACGTTCTTCAACTGATACGACTGTGTCCCAATAAGGGATCTTTAAAACGGATAGTTGTTTTTCAAAAGGTTTATTAGCTAATAAATCTTTAAGCTCTGGTAAAATACTTTGTTGTTCGTAAGTCATGCTCGAGGAAATGATAAGCACAACTAGACAGATGATGAAGATTAACCACTTTTTCATCGATGTTCTACATATTGCTCATTTTTTGTTAACGTATTTGCTGCTTCAAAATTGGTTATAGCAGCCATATTTTCATAGGCAGAGAGGGTCTGTGCTAGTTGCTCCTGTGAACTTGCTCCAATTACTGTAGAAGCGATTGCAGACTCTTTTAAATTAAAGGCTAGTGCCAATGCATGTAAATCATTATACTGTGAAGCTAAGTTTGTTAACGTTGTTGTTAACTCTTCTGAAGAATAGTTGTTAAAACCGTTTACTCGTTGAAGGCGTTGCTGCCAGCTATTTGTTAATAAGCCCTTTGCCACTGTGCCACGAGTTACAACAGAAGCACCTTCGTTCGCAATGAGCTCCAACCACTCTTCGGGGCGGCGATCTAATGCACTATATTGCATCATGACACTTTTAGCAGAGCTTGCAGGTAAAAAACGTTGTAAAACATTTGGACGAATGGAGGAAATGCCATATTCACGGATAAGTCCTTCTTTTTTCAAGCCCTCAAAAGTGTCGATAATACCATCCCAGTCATCTTCGATTGTACCACCGTGTAACTGATAAACATCGATGTAGTCCGTCCCTAACCGTTTCAAACTAGCATGAATAGCTTGTTTTATATAAGATGGCGAAGCATCCCATTGCCAGCCTTCTACACCTTCAGTCCAACGATTACCTACCTTTGTGGCAAGGATAATCTCTTGACGACGCTTTCCTAATGCCGCGCCAATGATCTCCTCATTAGCCCCTAAATCATATAAATCGGCAGTATCCATATAATTTATGCCCGCATCTAATGCCATATCGACAATAGTAGCTGCTTGCTCTTTATCTGTCGAAAGTGACATGCCTCCTAAACTAATTTCAGAAATGAATAATTCACTAGTGCCAAGCTTCCTCTTTTTCATGAAACGACCTCCTTCGACTTCTTTACTTGTAATGGTACAATGAACATATCTGAAGGACAAGCGAGGTTATCGTCTATGAAAAAGTTTGAGGAAAAAACGACAAAAACGACACCAATCTATGACGGAAAAATTGTAAAACTACAAGTTGATGATGTCATGTTGCCAGATGGTCAGGTTGCAAAGCGCGAAATTATTAAACATCCTGGAGCGGTTGCGGTTATTGCCGTGACAGATGAGGGTAAATTAGTGTTAGTGGAGCAATATCGTAAGGCACTTGAACGTTCTATTGTTGAAATTCCAGCAGGGAAACTTGAACCTGGTGAAGAACCAGCAATGACAGCTCGCCGTGAATTAGAGGAAGAGACAGGCTACGGCGCGCATAGCCTTACATATTTACAAACATTTGCAACGTCGCCGGGATTTGCAGACGAGGTCATTCATCTATATGTAGCGAAGGATTTGTATAACATCGACAATAAAGCAGCATTAGATGAGGATGAGTTTGTCGAACTTTTAGAAGTTTCGTTGGAAGTAGCACAATCAATGGTCGCAGATCAACGTATATTTGATGCTAAAACTGCATTTGCTGTACTTTGGCTTGCTGCCCATTTAGAAAATAATCTTTAGCATAATAGAGACGGACGAGCATAAGCTGTACAAACCTTGATAGAAAAGGAGCATGTTTATGTCTCGTACGGTGTCTATATTTTATCACGCTTCCATCATTGCCGTTAGCTTTGTTTGTGGCGTTATTTTCTTTCATATTTTTGGTGGACCGAAAGCGGAACCGTTTATTTTATTTATAGAACCTCGTTTAGCCGATGGGGACAGGCATTCGATTTTTCGTTTAGTGCTTCCTGTCGCCATTTCCATAGGTCTTGTATTATTACTAGCAACTCACAGTGTTTTAAAAGTTTTAGTACGTGTAACTGTAGCCATGCGTGCCACTTTTTTTGGCTTTAGTTCTGTTTTTTTATTACAAAAACTTGAAGCTTTTTGGCTTTATACGATTTGGTGGTTTCCATTTCAGCTTATCTATTGTATATTGTTGCTAGTCCTATGCAATTTACTTGTACCTGCTTGGTCAAAGCGAAAAATCGGGAAACAAGTATCTGGTCGGACAATTTTGTTGAATTTTATCGCATTTTTCATCATAATAGTTGCTGAGTTTATTGTTGTTTCTTATGTGTTAAAATGATGGGTTTAATAGACAGACATTGTGATCAGATAAAAAAGTAGAACATGTTAGAAATCTATTCACTATCTTGTAATAGGATTTACTCCTTTGGTATAATGGAAAGAGTTTAGGGGGGCGTCACATGGAGAGCCGAATTGATCGTATAAAAAAACAGTTGCATAGTGCTAGTTACAAGCTGACGCCGCAGCGAGAAGCAACAGTTGCTGTCTTGCTTGAGCACGAAGAAGACCACCTAAGTGCTGAGGATGTATATCTTTTAGTAAAAGAAAAAGCACCAGAGATCGGTCTAGCTACTGTTTATAGAACGTTAGAATTATTAACTGAGCTCAAAATTGTCGACAAAATCAACTTTGGCGATGGCGTGTCGCGCTATGACCTACGCCAAGAGGGAGCTGCCCATTTCCACCATCATCTAGTTTGTATTGAATGTGGAGCTGTTGATGAAATTCAAGAAGATTTACTTGAAGATGTGGAAGCCGTTGTTGAAAAGCGTTGGAACTTTATCATAAAGGATCACCGACTAACTTTCCACGGCATATGCTGGCGCTGTCATGATAAAAACGACGAATCGAATGAAGAAAATTAACGAAAAGCTGTCTGTTTTAATCTCTGTTATAGATTAAATCGGGCAGTTTTTTGTTTTTTTATGAAATAATAAATCCTTATTACCGTTAGTTTATGTCGAATAGAGGAGGCTTTAGCACATTTCTAATAGCCATGCTAAAATAGAAAATAATTGACAGTAAGGGGGCGTTGTGATGAATGAATTTCAATATGCAGTAGAGGATTATATCCATTTTATCCAAGTGGAACGGCAGTTATCTGTTAATACATTAGCATCCTATCGCCGAGATTTAGAAAGCTATGTGAATTTTTTGCAAAATGCAGAAGGTATGGCTGATTTTAATCGTGTAGAAAGAACGACCATACTACGACATTTAGAGCAACTACGTGCACAAGGGAAGACAAGCCGTACGATTGCTCGCCATATTTCATCTATTCGTAGTTTCCACCAATTTTTACTCCGAGAAAAGCGTGCTGAATCAGATCCAACAGTACACTTAGAAATGCCGACAATTGAGCAAAAATTACCGAATATTTTATCTATAGAAGAAATTGAAGCCTTATTGACGGCGCCGAATCGAAGTAAGCCACAAGGTATCCGTGATTTAGCGATGCTTGAATTATTATATGGCTCAGGTATGCGAATCAGTGAGCTTATTGCTTTAGATTTAGCTGATATTCATTTAACAATGGGCTTTGTTCGGGTGTTTGGGAAGGGTGGAAAAGAAAGAATCATTCCTCTTGGCAAAAGCGCCTTATCAGCCATAAGCACCTATTTAAACAATGCTCGTGGTCAATTACAGGGAAAATATCCAAAAACTGATGCGTTTTTTATTAATCAAAGAGGGAAACGTTTAACAAGACAAGGTTGTTGGAAATTAATGAAGGAGCATGCTTTAAAAGCTGGCATCCAACATGAGTTAACACCACATACATTGCGTCACTCTTTTGCTACTCATTTAGTCGAAAATGGGGCTGATTTACGCGCCGTACAAGAGATGCTAGGTCATGCAGATATTTCAACAACGCAAATATATACACATATTAGCAAAACAAGATTATCGGAAGTATATAAGCAATTTCATCCCCGTGCTTAAAAATTTCAGAAAATTTTTTTCGGTCGGATGTCTGACCTTTATTTTTCGCATTTTTTTGGTAAAATAGAGTCATGAGATTGGAGGCAATAATAATGAATAAACCGTTTAACAAAATCCATGTAGTTGTGATGGACTCTGTAGGAATTGGTGAAGCGCCAGATGCTGCAAATTTTGGCGATGTAGGATCACATACATTAGGACATATCGCTGAAAAAATGAATGGGCTTACAATGCCAGTAATGGAGTCAATGGGTTTGGCAAATATCGAGCCGCTGCAAGGTATGCAAGCGACAAATGAGCCGAAAGCATACTATGGAAAAATGCAAGAAGCTTCTGTCGGAAAAGATACGATGACAGGACATTGGGAAATTATGGGTTTGAATATTGATAAGCCTTTTAAAGTATATCCGGATGGATTTCCTGCAGAGTTGATTGCTGAGCTAGAAAAACGTACGGGTCGTAAAGTACTTTGCAATCAACCTGCAAGTGGTACGCAGGTTATAGAAGACTTCGGTAAAGAGCATATGGAAACTGGAGCAATTATTGTCTATACATCAGCTGATCCAGTTTTACAAATTGCTGCTCACGAGGAAATCATACCATTAGATGAATTATATAAAATCTGTGAAATTGCACGTGAATTAACATTACAGCCTGAATATTTAGTGGGTCGCGTAATCGCACGTCCATTTATAGGTACTCCAGGGGACTTCTCGCGTACTTCAAATCGACATGACTATGCACTAAAGCCATTCGGTCGTACAACGATGAATGTTTTGAAAGACGCAGGCTTAGATGTAATTGCAATTGGTAAAATCTCTGATATTTTCAACGGTGAAGGTGTTACAGATGCTGTACGTACTAAAAATAATACGGATGGAATGGACAAATTTGCTGAAGTTGTCCGCCGTGATTTCCATGGAATGAGCTTCTTAAACTTAGTAGACTTTGATGCTAATTTTGGACATCGCCGTGATCCACTAGGCTACGGACAAGCTCTACAAGAATTCGATGCACGACTACCAGAAATTACAAGTGCAATGTCAGAGGATGATTTATTAATTATTACAGCAGACCACGGGAATGACCCAACCTTCCATGGCACAGATCATACACGTGAATATGTACCGTTAATTGTCTATTCTCCACGTTTTAATGGTGGAGCTGAATTAGAGCTTCGTGAAACTTTTGCTGATATTGCAGCTACAGTGGCTGAGAACTTCCAAGTAGAGGCCCCAGCATTCGGCAAAAGTTTCTTACAAGAATTGAAATAAGGGGGATTTTAGAATGAATATGGTGCAATTGTTTGAAAAGAAAAAACAAGGATTAGAGCTCTCACAAGCTGACATTCAGTATTTTGTAGATGGCTATACGACAGGTTCGATTCCTGATTATCAAGCAAGCTCACTGTTAATGGCGATTCGACTTTTAGGAATGTCTGATGATGAAACGTTTTATTTAACAAAAGCAATGATTGAATCAGGAGATGTTATTGATTTAACGTCTATTGATGGTTTTAAAATTGATAAACACTCAACAGGTGGCGTTGGAGATAAAGTAACACTTGTGGTCACACCTATTATTGCATCTCTAGGAATTCCAGTAGCCAAGTTTAGTGGTAAAGGTCTAGGTATTACAGGTGGTACAATCGATAAATTAGAGTCAATCCAAGGCTTCAAAACAGAGCTTTCCTCACAGGAATTCATTGACAATGTCAATAGACATAAAATTGCAGTTGCTGGGCAAACAGGCAATCTTGTACCAGCTGACAAAAAGTTGTATGCATTAAGAGACGTGACAGGAACGGTCGATTCGATTCCATTAATTGCTGCATCCATTATGAGTAAAAAAATCGCTAGTGGTGCGGATGGTATTGTGCTAGATGTTAAATGTGGATCAGGAGCGTTTATGAAAACGCAAGAAGAAGCTCAGCGATTAGCTGATACAATGACAGCTATTGGGGAAAAACTTGGGCGCAGAGTTGTTGCTCATATTAGTGATATGGATAATCCACTAGGTAAAATGATTGGCAATAAACTTGAGGTATTGGAAGCCTATGCATTATTAAGCGGTCGTATGGAAGAAACACATGAGGATTTACTAGATGAATGTGTAGTCATTGCTTCTTTAATGTATCAAGTTGCCGCAGGTGTTGATGAAACGGAAGCAACAGCCGCTGTTAAGCGCGTACTGGCAGATGGTTCTGCCGCTGCTAAATTTGAGGAGTTTATTGTTGCTCAAGGTGGGGACGTATCAGATATCGTACAAAATGAAACAGCCCATAAAGTTTCAGTAACGGCAGTGACAGAGGGTACTGTGGAAACAATTAATGCCCTTTTAGTTGGTGAAGCTAGTGTTAGTCTAGGTGCTGGACGTTTAACGAAGGAATCTGCGCTGGATTACGATGCAGGCATTCAGCTGATTGCTAAAAAAGGCGATCGTGTAAAAAATGGGGATATTATTGCTTATTTATATTCCAATAACCAAATCGATCAAGATACGATTCATAAAATACAGCAAGCTTATACAATTGCATAACATTTTATTTGCGAGAGCTCTCACATACGAGGGTTCTCGCTTTTTTTATCGTTCCAACATTAAACCTATGAAATGTTTACATTTTCGTAGAAATTTCATATTGAGATAACAGCAGCTTGTTTAAAACACGTTCACTTATCCCATACTGCACTTAAACCTAAAAAGCTATAAGTATGTCGATTTGACACTATTTCAGAAGACTTTGCACTAGTTCTGTCAGCCGCAAGGAATCAGCGTATTAAATGTGGAATTGCACGAGGAGGAGGCGATGTTCATGCATTTTCAATTAGAAATGGTCACAAGAGAGACAGTCGTTATACGTTTATTTGGGGAGCTCGATCATCATGCAGTAGAGCAAATTCGAGCGAAAATTTCTGCAGCAATTTTCCAAGGCACTGTGACGACCATCATATGGAACTTAGAAGGGCTATCTTTTATGGATAGTTCGGGAGTAGGCTTAGTGCTTGGTCGTATGCGTGAGTTAGAGGCAGTTGCTGGGCGAACTATTTTATTGAATCCATCGCCAACCATGCGGAAAGTTTTTCAATTTTCAGGTTTAGGGCCTTGGATGATGGATGCAACAGAGGAACAAGCGATTGATCGCGTAAGGGGGATTGTAAATGGATAACGAAATGACATTAACTTTTTTAGCACTTAGTGAAAATGAAGCCTTAGCCCGTGTAGCAGTCACTGGCTTTATTGCTCAATTAGACCCAACTATTGATGAGCTATCTGAATTTAAAACAGTCGTCTCAGAAGCAGTTTCCAATGCCATTATTCATGGCTATGAAGAGGATGGCAGAGGTGTTGTTACTGTTCATGCTAAACGTGAAGATGACATTGTAACGGTGTCTGTGATGGATAAAGGAGTAGGCATTGAAGACGTGAGTCAAGCAATGGAGCCGTTATTTACTACAAAAAGTGTAATGGAGCGCTCAGGTATGGGCTTTACGATTATGGACAGTTTTTCTGATCAGCTAACAGTTATGTCCAAGTGGCGTGAAGGCACAACTGTAACATTTACGAAGAAATTTTACACAGTTCGCACAGCGGTAATGTGAGGGTATCATCGTGAAGCCGTTAGAACAGTCGTCCGAAAAGCTTTTGTCTCAGGAGGAAATGCGTGATTTAATAGCACGCGCACAGAAGGGCGATCATGAGGCTCGTAAACGAATGGTAGAAGGCAATACGAGGCTTGTGTGGTCCATTGTTCAACGTTTTACAACGAGAGGTGTTGAGCTCGAGGATTTATTCCAGATAGGCTGCATAGGACTCATGAAATCAGTAGATAAGTTTGATTTATCGTATGATGTTAAATTTTCAACCTATGCAGTACCTATGATTATTGGTGAGATTCAACGCTTTTTAAGGGATGATGGCATGGTGAAGGTGAGTCGCTCTATCCGGGAGCTGAACTTTAAAATCCGACATGCTACAGACGAATTTATTAAAAAGAATGAACATCCGCCAACGATACAGGAGCTGGCACAAGTACTTGGTGTGACAACCGAGGAAATCGTGACAGCATCGGATGCATTAAGAGATCCAGCATCTCTACATGAGCAATTGTATGAAAGTGAAGGAGATTCCATCACATTGATGGATCAAATGAAGGATGAAAAATCTGAGCAGCCATTTGATTATATCCCCCTTAAAGAAGTGCTTACAAGGCTTGAACCGAGAGAACAGTCTATCATTTATTTACGCTATTTTTCAGATTGTACGCAAACTGAAATTGCAAATAGGTTAGGCATATCACAGGTGCAAGTATCTCGTTTGGAGAAAAAAATTCTTGCTCAATTAAAAAGTTGGATGGCTACAAGCGCAACTGTAGAGCAAGAAGCAATAAAAAAAGACATCTAAGAAAATGGTGACAGCATGACAAATAAATTATTTAGCAACTTAGAAGCAGCCGAAGATTTTCTTAAGGAGCAATTTGGTGACGGCGAATCATTTGACGTTGGAATTAAGCATTTATTTGTCAAAGATTTGCCGGTTCTTTGTGCCTATATTAGTGGACTTGTGGATGGAGAAGCCCTAACACAATTACTTTCAAGTATGCTCCCAGATGAGGACTATGAAATTGATGTGGAGGATGAGAAGGAGTATTTCGAGTCCTATTTTAACTTTCACGGACGTTCAGAGGAAACTGAGCGTAAAGCTTATTTATTAGCCATTTTAAGCGGGCAAGTGACCTTTATTACTAAAAGTGGCTATTGCTACGTTGCCGAGCTCAGAAACTATCCAGGACGTTCCCCTGAGGAGCCCGACAATGAAAAGGTTATACGTGGCTCAAGGGATGGTTTTACAGAAGGAATATCTCAAAATACAGCTTTAATTCGTAGGCGGATTCGCAATAGTAATTTACGTTTCGAGCTACATAAAATATCCAAAATCGGCCAAACCGACGTCGCCATAGCGTATATGAAGGATGTTGCCAATGAAGATATGCTCGAAAAATTACGACAGCGCCTTGACCAAATTAACCATGATGGTTTGACAATGGCTGATAAATCATTAGAAGAATGGCTGTTTAAGCAAAAATTCCATCCAGTTCCGTTTGTCCGTTACACGGAAAGGCCAGATATTGCTGCGGCGCATTTACTGGAAGGGCATATCGCCATAATGGTAGATACTTCACCGTCTGTTATTCTTGTGCCAATTACGATTTTCCATTTACTACAGCATGCGGAGGAATATAGACAGGCGCCACTAGTTGGTACATTTGTACGTTTTATGCGGTATTTCGGCGCCATTATGGGTTTACTTTTATTACCTTTGTGGTATGTATTTGCAACAAATGAATCATTGCTTCCTGATGCTCTTTCTTTTTTAGGGACGCAGGAGAAATCGCATGTACCCTTATTATTGCAAATACTTATTGCAGATATTGGTATTGAATTTTTGAGGATGGCCGCCATTCATACTCCAACACCACTGTCTACAGCGATGGGCTTGGTTGCGGGGGTAATTATTGGTCAAATTGCGATCGATGTGGGACTGTTCTCAGCAGAGGTTGTCCTCTATACGGCTGTTGCAGCTATTCTCATCTTTATTATTCCGTCCTATGAGCTAAGTATCTCCATAAAAATATTTAGGTTATTCTTATTGCTTATGGTAGGTATTTGGGGAGTTAATGGTTTATTCATTGGCATATTCTTAGTGTTTACGTATTTATGTTCATTACGACCAATGCAGGCACCCTATTTTTGGCCGCTTGTTCCATTCTTCCCAATGGCGATGCTACGTGTCCTAATTCGTTTCCCAATGACGGCAGATGCATTAAGACCTTATGTAGTCGCTTCCAAACAGCGAAAAAGATCATAGGAGCCGTTGCACTCGTTTTTTTCATGTGATAAAGTTCACATATAGTATTTTGTGATTTTTGCAAAAATTATTTTCATTCAGCAAAAGGGAGGTTTTATACATACGCCTCTTGAAGCTGGATGAAATTAATTTTTGATGGGATAGCTCTATTTCCAATGGTAGATCCTATCATATTTCTGTAAAAGTGACAGAATGGAACGAAGTGAAAAGGGAGAGATGCACATGCATTTATATGGAACACAAGCGATTTCTGAGAATGGTCATTTAACAATTGGACAGGTAGACACACTAGAGCTTGCCAAAGAGTACGGTACACCACTTTTTGTGTATGATACTGCACTTATTCGTAAGCGTGCTCGCAGCTTTATCGATACGTTTAAAAAACTAGGCGTAAAAGCAGAAGTAGCTTATGCTTCAAAGGCATTTGCATGTGTAGCTGTGTATCAATTAGCAGCAGAAGAAAACTTATCTTTGGATGTTGTATCAGGTGGAGAATTATTTACAGCCATAAAAGCAGGTTTTCCAGCTGAGCGCATTCATTTCCATGGCAATAATAAAAGCATTTCAGAATTAGAGCTAGCTTTTGACTCCAAAATCGGTTGTATTGTTGTAGATAATTTCTATGAGATTCAGCTTTTAAAAGAAATATCTGAACGTCGTCAACAAAAAATGCGTATATTATTACGTGTTACACCAGGGGTTGAAGCACATACGCATGATTTCATTACGACAGGTCAAGCTGATTCTAAATTTGGTTTTGACTTAAACAATGGTCAAGCGGATGAGGCATTCCAACAAACATTTAACCATGAATTCCTAGAGCTATTGGGCTTACATTGTCACATTGGCTCACAAATTTTTGACACTGCTGGCTTTGGGTTAGCAGGAGAAAAATTGATTGACAAAATTTCTGATTGGAACAAGGCTCACGGATTTACATGTACTGTGTTAAACTTAGGTGGGGGCTTTGGTATTCGTTATACTGAAGAAGATGCACCGCTTGAACCACAAGTATATGTAGAGGACATGATTACAGTAGTGAAAAACAAAGCAACTGTACTTGGACTGAAAATGCCAGAAATTTGGATTGAACCAGGTCGATCACTTGTCGGTGATGCAGGAACTTCTCTTTATACAATCGGATCACAAAAAACAGTACCAGATGTGCGAAAATATATTGCTGTAGATGGTGGGATGAGTGATAATATCCGCCCAGCATTATACGACGCTAAGTATGAGGCAATCATTGCAAGTAAAGCGAATGAGCCAAAAAATGAAATTTATACGGTTGCTGGTAAATTATGTGAATCTGGCGATAAATTAATTATTGATGCTAAACTACAAGATGCAGCTTCAGGTGATATTTTAGCCATTTTCTGTACAGGCGCATATGGTTATTCTATGGCAAGTAACTATAACCGTGTTCCTAGACCTGCTGTTGTATTTGTAGAGAATGGACAGCATCAATTAGCTATTCGCCGCGAAAGTTATGAAGATATTGTGCAAAACGATCTCCCGCTAACTTTAAAAAAGGGTGAGTAAAATTGAGAAAGAATAAATGGGTATTACTAGCATCCATTTCAACTTTTATTGTGTTGTGGGGTATTGTCTATTGGGTGTTGGCGTCTAAAGGAATTCTCGGACCTGGTTCGTAAGACAGAAATTGGCTTGCGGTAAAAGTACAAATCGTGTAGGATAGTCAAAGATTATGTACAGCTAGAAAAAGAGGGAATAGACAAATATGTTAATTCGATATAAAAAAGCTTTAGAGAAAATAGCAATGGGGCTACTTTCGTTTATGCCGAACGAAAAAGACGTAAAAAAGCTTACCGAGACCATCCACTCCTATGAAAATGATGATAATTGGGTTTTATACTTATGGAAAAAAAATGATGAATATGTTGGCATTGTTGGGCTTGTAACAGATGAGAATAATACTGCTACGATCCAACATGTATCTGTTGTGCCTTCCTATAGAGGCGAGGGTGTTGCGAAGGAAATGCTTCAGGAAATAGGAGAGCTAGGCCAATATGAAAATGTACGTGCGACAGATGAAACACGTCAACTAGTTCAAAAATGTATCAATTGCATCGATAAAAAAGCAGACGAGTAACATCGTCTGCACATAATGTAAACAAAGACCATCGAGAGTAAACTCTTATCGATGGTTTTTGTCGTTCTATAAGTGGTCAACTACTAATTGACCACGTTCATTCATTCACTACTCGGCTATTATTGGTTAGCATCGCCAAAGTTTAGTTGAATGGAATAAAAGCCGGCAACACCTGCGGGAAAAGCGATGAAATCGAGATTCTGGTCAGAGTGAAGCTAGGGAAGCGATGAAATCAACTCATTTCCACAAGCCGAAAGCGTCTGTCTAAAGTGGAAATTAACGTCTACTTTTTCTTTGTTTGCTTTCTTGTCGCTCTGCAAGTATATGTGAGCGATCCCTTAGCATATGCTTATGAAGAAGATAGTTTGAGTTACTAGGTGGCATAATTTCTATACGCGCTAGTGCTAATTCCAGCAACTTGGGTGAAAGGGGGAGCTGGAATGCATGGAAGGACTTGCCTGCTTGGATCGCGGCGAGACAATTTTTTAGTTCGGTCAGGAGTTGATAATAACTAATTTCATGGAAAAAGATATGACCTTCATTTTGTTGAAAATTATGAAGTGCTTTTTCTAAAATTCGTATAGCGCCAGTATCATTACCACGCCGCCAATGGTATAAGCCTGTTGCGAGCTGTACATAGCCAACCAATGGGTGCATTTTATCACCAGGCGCGATTTCCTTCCAATATTCCTCAAGCACTTCATGGCATTCGAAAAAATCCTGATTGCCATTAAAATAAGCACAGTATTCGATAAATAAAGTATGATGCTGTGGATGCATTTTGAACTCCTTTCCACTATACTATAAGAACATAGAATCTCAGGGTGGTAAAATAATGTCTTATGAAGTAAAATTAGATGCCTTTTCAGGGCCTCTTGATCTATTATTGCATTTAATTCACAGGTTGGAAATTGATATCTATGATATCCCAATGGCTGAAATCACACAACAATATATCGACCATATACATGCCATGCAAGTATTGGAATTAAATGAAGCAAGTGAATATTTAGTAATGGCCGCAACACTGCTGGCGATTAAAAGCCGTATGCTATTACCTATTCATGAGGGTGAAATGGAGGATGCCGAATTGGAAGTAGATGGCCCAGACCCGCGTGAGGAGCTGGTGCAGCGATTAATCGAGTATAAGAAATACAAGGAAGCTGCTAGCAATCTGCAAGAGCTTGAAACAGATCGAGCACAAGTATTTACAAGGCCGCCAGCCGATTTAACAGGTTTAGCTTCAGATGAACAAATGGCTTTGTTTGATTTGAATGTAAATATTTATGATATGCTTGGAGCATTTCAAAAATTGATGCGTCGAAAAAAATTAAAGAAGCCTCTAAAAACGACAGTAACGAGGCAAGAACGGTCCGTGAAGGATCAAATGCGTTCGGTTGTAGATACTTTACGATCAACAGGTGGACGTGCATCATTTTTCGAGCTTTTTCCCTATGAAGATAAGCCGACACTTATTTTGACGTTTGTATCCCTTCTTGAATTGATGAAACGTCAAGTCGTCATCGTAGAGCAAGATGGTAACTTTGAAGAATTAATGGTTACCCTACAGAAGGAGGAATGGGAAGATGACGAAAACATCGATGTTACAGAGTAAAATTGAAGCCTTATTGTTCGTTGTCGGAGATGATGGCTTAACGATTAAACAACTTTCTCAGCTGTTAGGTGAACAGGATGAGATTATTATACAGGCAATGGATGCCTTGCGAAAAGTCTATGATGAAGATTTAGCTAGAGGAATAACTGTGAAAGAAATGGCAGGCGTTTTTCAGCTTATTACAAAATCCGATTTAGCAGATACTATTCAAAGATTAGTAGAAAACCCTACTGCACAATCATTATCCCAAGCCTCTCTTGAGGTATTAGCAATTGTAGCTTACAAACAGCCAATTACTAGGGTAGCTATAGAAGATTTACGAGGTGTTAAATGCGAAAGACCTATTCAGACTTTAGTGTCTAGAGGGTTGATTAAAGAGGTAGGACGTTCAGAGGGAACTGGACGTGCTATCCTATATGGAACAACTAAAGAATTTTTACATTATTTTGGTTTAAACAGCGTAGAGGAAATGCCACCTCTGCCTGAGGAAGAGCTTGCAGAAAATGAACAAGAAACCGATTTATTTATGACTAAATTCCAAGAAGCGTTTAATGGTGCAAAGTAATGTATAGGAATAAAGCATAACGACCAACATAAATATAAATCTATACTTTCCTATCATATTGAATAAGGAGTGGCTCGTTGCTTCGGTTATTTCGATTAATAATGTTGATGATCATTGTGTTAATGGTAATACTTCCGCAAACAAGCTTTGCGAGAGGTGGAAGTGGCTACGCGGTTTTAGATGGAGATACAGGTCGCGTATTAATAGGTTCAAATAGTAATGAACGGCTACCAATTGCTAGCTTAACGAAGATTTGGACGGCCCTAGTGGCCATCGAAAATAGTGATTTGCAAGAGGAAGTTGTCATTTCACCTAAGGCTGCCATGGCTGAAGGGAGCTCCATTTATTTGCAGGCAGGCGAAACGGTGACCGTAGAAACGTTATTATATGGTTTAATGCTGCGTTCAGGCAATGATGCTGCGACTGCTTTGGCAGAGCATGTAGGTGGTTCTGTAGAAGGCTTTGTCAAATTAATGAATGAAAGAGCTGTTATTGCGGGTCTTACCAATACGGTTTTTATGAACCCCTCTGGCTTACATCATGAAGACCACTTATCTTCTGCAAGGGATACAGCCGAGATGCTAAGAGTTGCCTTGCAAAACAAAACATTTGAAAAAATTGCTTCAACGGTTCTTTATCGAGCGAATACGGTGAACGGCATGCTATGGGAAAATAAGCATCGACTATTAAGAGAAGGCTCAGGAATGGCTGCGGAAATTGATGATGAGACGGAGCAGCCTGTGAGTTCTTTAAAATCTGCTACTGGCGTTGCTTATGCAGGTAAAACAGGTTTTACAAAGGTAGCTGGTCGTACGCTTGCAACAGCCTTTCAAAAGGACGGGCAAACCTGCATAGTTGTCACGTTAAATGTATCGGATGATTGGAATGTTCATCGAAGCTTTTCCAATCAAGTGTGGACAGATTATGATCTTGAAACAGTGGTGAAGAAGGGCAAATACAACGTGAATAAAAAGTTGGCTATTCGATTAGAAGAGCCAGTTCGCCTGCAGTTAAATAAAGAGGAAAAAGCGCAAGTGCGGCAAGTTTTACATGTTTCAAGAAAGCGTCAGGAAGCTGTCTTATCCATCTTTCTAGGCGAAGAACGTATTTATGCAATACCAGTAAAAGTTGAATCAGCGGATCGTTGAAAAACGATTGGCTGATTTTTTTGTTCTACAAAAATTTCCACTACATCGGAGTGCAAACAGGAAATATAAACATTTTTTTAAAACGATTTGCTTTTTGGTAAAAAGAGTATACTACTAGCATGGTGCAAGGAAAATTCTATTCTAATATTGATCAATATGGTGTTCAATGCGCTAATGAAAAAGTATTACGAATACTCCAACAATGAATGTGAAATTTGTTTTTCTTTAATATTACGCTAAAGTATGACATAATTTTCACAGATTAGCGGGAAAATTAACCCTATTCAATTGAACGAGAAATCGATTTTCGACGAAATTGTTAATGTGAAAGAAAACTAGAGGTGAAGAAATGGAAAGATTACAGAAAGTCATTGCCTATGCGGGGATTGCTTCAAGGCGAAAAGCAGAGCAATTGATACTAGAAGGTAAAGTTAAAGTGAACGGTAAAGTTATCCGTGAATTAGGAACAAAGGTGTCTAACTCAGATACAATTGAAGTGGAAGGCGTAAAGCTTGAAAAAGAAGATAAAGTTTATTTCTTACTGTATAAACCACGCGGAACAATTTCGGCCGTGACGGATGATAAAGGACGCAAAACTGTCACAGATTTATTTCATCATATTCCGCAACGTATTTTCCCAGTTGGTCGTCTTGATTATGATACATCTGGATTATTGCTATTAACAAATGATGGAGAATTTTCCTATATGTTGACGCATCCGAAATTTAAAATTGACAAAACGTATATCGCTCGTGTCAAAGGTATTCCAACAATTGAAGGTCTGAAAAAGCTTCAACGTGGTATTAAATTAGAGGATGGCAAAACTGCACCTGCCAAAGTAAGTATGACGTCCTTTGACGAAAAAGCTGGCAAGGCAATTTGCGAAATTACAATTCATGAAGGCCGTAATCGCCAAGTTCGACGTATGTTTGAAGCAATTGGTACACCTGTTGTCAAATTAAAACGTGAACGATTTGCCTTTTTAGATTTATTTGGCCTTGCACCAGGTGAGTTCCGTGAATTGTCGAAGCACGAAGTCAAGCAATTACGCGTGTTAGCAGAGACAGGGAAACTGGATTAAATAATTTGCCAGAAGAAAGTGATAGTACCTTAAAAGGTAATAAAAACTATTTTCACTTTCTTTTTGGTGAAATCGTTCATAAATCATTCATAATTAATAGCTAAGTGTTTTTGTATCATTTTGCTATAATAGGTGAGAATAGTACACCTAGTTACATTTTAGCCAGAAGAACTTCGTACATCGTTAACGTACAATTTTCATAGATGTTTGTACATACGTAAAGACGTTTATAAAATGAAAAAGTTCTATGCTAAAGTCTTTATAATGTAAAAGCTTCATGTCTACAATGTTTACGCAAAGTCGTAAATGATAGGGGGTTTATTAACTTGGAGAAAAAGAAAAAGCGTCTCGTACTACGGACTGTCATTTTAGCAGTATTAGCATTGGCAATCGGGTACACGGTATATGGAACAGCAACAAAGGAAAAAGTAGAGTTAGTAGCAGTTGGCTCAGAAGCACCTGACTTCACGTTAGTAGATTTAAACGGTGAAAAACATAAATTGTCGGATTATAAAGGACAAGGGGTATTTTTAAATTTCTGGGGAACTTGGTGTAAGCCGTGTGAAAAGGAAATGCCTGCGATGGACAGACAGTATCAAATATTTAAAGATCAAGGTGTACAAACTTTAGCGGTCAATATCGCTCAAACAGATTTTGAAGTTCAGAATTTTGTTGATCGATATAAATTGTCTTTCCCAGTTGTCATTGATAAAACAAAAAGTGTTATGACTGCTTATAACGTAGGTCAATTACCTGCTACAGTGTTAATTGATCCAGAAGGAAAAGTGGCAAAAATTATTACTGGTGAAATGACAGATGCAAATATTGCTTCGTACATGGAATTAGTGAAGCCGAAATAAGGAGTAAATGACGATGGAAAAAATCATTTGTGCTTGTGGTCATAGTAACCCTTACGGCACGAAGCTCTGTGAGAAATGTGGTCGTCCTTTAACGGAAGAAGAGAAGCAAAATAAAGTTGTCGATATGCGCTATGATGGTACTGCCATTCGTTCTAAGACTTATAATAAATCGATTGTCGACAAAATTTGGAATTTCTTCTCGAGTGTTAAAGTGGGTATATCTTTAATTATTATCACATTAATTGCTGCTTCAATCGGAACATTACTACCACAAGAGTTTTACGTAAAAGCCTCTGATATGGAGAAGGGAGCTTATTACGCTGACGTATATGGTACGTTCGGTAAAATTTATTACACGCTAGGACTCTCAGATTTATATAGTTCATGGTGGTTCCAAATTTTAGTTGGCATGTTAGCTGTGTCAATTATTGTAGCCAGTCTGGACCGAGGAATCCCGCTCTATAAATCTCTAAAGAATCAACGTGTTAAAAGACATGAAAGCTTTATGAAGCGTCAACGCATTTTTGGTGAGGGTCAAATAACGGCTGACGCTGAGGAAACGCTTGATAAAGTGGCTCAAAAGATGACTGAAATGAGATACTCTGTCCGTCGAGATGGTAGCGCTCTCTTAGCTGAAAAAGGTCGCTTTTCTCGTTACGGTCCGTACATAAACCATGTTGGGCTCATTATCTTCATAAGTGGGGTTATGTTACGTCTTGTACCAGGCTTCTATGTGGATGAGTCGATATGGGTCCGCGAGGGAGAAACACGTGCTATTACTGGCATGGACGGTTATTTCATTGAAAACAGAGATTTTATTTTAGAAACTCATGATAATGAACCCCAAGGAGAGCAAGTAAAGCAAAATGTTAATGTGGTTGCAAAAAACTTCCAAACTGACATTACGCTTTACAAACAGCCTAAAGATGCAATCCCGGGTGATACGGAAAATCTGGAAAAAGTTAAAGATTATTCGATTCGTGTCAATCACCCATTAAAAGAAGATGGCTATGCTCTTTATCAAATGGATTATCGTCTGAATGAATTAAAGCAAATGAATTTTGAATTAATTAATAAGGCGAGTGAAAAATCACTTGGTAAAGTGGAAATTGATTTAACAAATCCTAAAAAAGAATATGATTTAGGTAATGGGTCTTCCGTGCAAATTCTAGTTTATACACCAGATTTTGATGGCTTTGAAAATGGAGAACCCCAAACAAAAACATCGATTCCAAATAATCCAGCATTTTTATTTAAAATGACTACGCCAGAAACACCAGAAGGCGAAGTAAGCTTTGTGGAAATTATGCAGCCACCACTAGAACCGCTGGGGGAAAATCAATATAGAATGAAATTTGCTGCAGCAGAGATGCGTGATATGTCTGGTATTACGGTTCGTAAAGATAGTACAATTCCTATCTTATTTGTTGGTGGCGTTATCTTTATGATTGGTGTCGTAATTGGATCTTACTGGAATCACCGTCGTTTATGGCTTCAAGTAGAGCCGGATGGCCGTGTTTTAATGGCTGCCCATGTTAATAAAAATATGTTCAGCATGAAAAAGGATTTAGATGCTGTTACAGCATTTGCTGCATTGCCTTCATACAAAGATCAGTTAGAGAAAGAAGAGGCTGACGAAGAGTCCACTGATGGTGGCATTAAAGAAAAGGAAGGTGACAACACCTTATGAGTTTGATTGACATAAGTGGAAACCTGTTATTTGTAGCTTTTATTGCTTATTTAGTTGCGACGTTATTATTTGGTGGTTCCATTAAACAAGCGAATGCTACAGGTAAAAACACTGGTAAATGGGGTAAGCTTGCCATTGTGGTAACAATTATTGGATTTGTATCACAGCTTGCCTACTTTATTACACGATGGATTTATACTGGACATGCGCCAGTAAGTAATATGTTTGAATTTACAACTGCCTTTGGTATGTTCATTGTTGGTGCGTTTATTTTAATTTACTTTATTTATCGTTTATCTGCACTTGGATTGGTAGCATTACCAGTAGCACTTTTAATTATCGCTTATGCTTCAATGTTCCCGAAAGAAGTAAGTCCATTAGTGCCCTCATTACAAAGCCATTGGTTAACAATTCACGTGATTACAGCGGCATTAGGGCAATCTATTTTAGCGATCAGTGCTGTGGCTGGACTTATTTACTTATTAAAGGTTGTAGATTTAACGAAGCCTTCTAAACAACGATTTTGGTTAGAAGCCGTTATGTACTGTCTTGTAGTAGTTGTTGGGTTTGTCGCTGTGACATCTACATTCAGTGCAATGGATTATGAATCTAGCTACAATTATGTGGATAAAGAAGGAACTACGCGTAAAATCATTTACAATTTACCACCAGTTTTCGGTATGAATGAGTATGAGGCGGTTGAAGAGCATGGCATGTCACCAATAGTAGAAATGCCAGCATTAATTAATGCGAAGAAATTAACAACTGTCTTTTGGTCATTATTAGTAGGGTCAGTATTGTATTTATTAATTCGCTTAATTGCACGTCGTCGAATAAGTGCTATTTTCCAACCACTTGTGAAGCGTGTTAATTTACAATTACTTGATGAAATTGGTTATCGTTCAGTGCTAATTGGTTTCCCTGTATTCTCCCTAGGTGCTTTAATCTTTGCGATGATTTGGGCGCAAATTGCTTGGAGTCGCTTCTGGGGATGGGATCCTAAGGAAGTATGGGCTCTTATTACATGGTTATTCTATGCGGCATTCCTACATTTACGTTTATCAAAAGGCTGGGAAGGTCAAAAATCTGCTTGGTTAGCATTAATTGGTTTTGGTATTATATTATTTAACCTAATTGCTGTTAACTTAATTCTTGCAGGTTTACACTCCTACGCATAACCTGTGAAACAACAAGCCTTTTCGCTCTAGCGAAGAGGCTTTCTTTTCTTTTCAATATGTGTCACACCATGTACAATAGAAGTTAGAGAAAGATTGGAAGAGAGGGATCGTGAAAGTGTCAGAAAATATTTCAGTATTAGTAGTAGATGACGAGGATCGAATTCGCCGCTTATTAAAAATGTATCTGGAGCGAGAAGGATACCTTGTTGACGAGGCAGAAAATGGTGAACAAGCGATCGAAAAATCTTTAGAAAAAGAATATCACTGTATTTTACTTGATATTATGATGCCTGAAAAAGATGGGCTAGAAGTGTGTGCAGAAATTCGTGAACGCGCTGCAACTCCTATTATTTTATTAACTGCTAAAGGCGAGGAAGCTAATCGTGTTCAAGGCTTCGAGCTAGGAGCAGATGATTATATTGTAAAACCATTTAGTCCTCGTGAGGTAGTGTTACGTGTGAAGGCCATTTTACGTCGTTCACAGGCATTCTCACCAACGACAAATGCATCCTCTTCAAAAGATTTAGTGGTGTTCCAGCATTTGATGATCGATCATGATGCACACCGTGTAACGGCAGAGGGCATTGAGGTGAATTTAACACCAAAAGAGTATGAATTACTTTACTTCTTAGCGAAATCGCCAGACAAAGTATTTGACCGTGAACAACTACTAAAAGAGGTTTGGCATTACGATTTCTTTGGTGATTTACGTACAGTTGACACACACGTAAAACGTTTACGTGAAAAGCTCAACCGTGTTTCTGAAAACGCTGCTAAAATGATCGTGACGGTTTGGGGCGTTGGTTACAAATTTGAGGTTGTCAATGAATAGAATATGGAATAGTGTTGTCGGGAAGCTATGGGTAACCATATTGCTTCTCGTTTCATTTGTATTATTTGTTTTCACGGTATTAATGCTTGAATTTCTTCAAAACTACCATATGCAGCAAGCGGAAATATCTTTACGTCAAACCGCTGCCACTGTGGCAAGTATAGTGGATGACAATGAAACAGCTGAATCGACTTCGGAATTATTAAAAGATATTTTACCTAAAGGCACCAACGCACTAATCGCAATCAGCCATGTAGAGGTATCCTTTGCCATGCAAGAGGGACTCAATAAAAAGGAAATTCAAGATACTATTTTGGCAAATAAATCTTTCCGTGAGGTTTTTCAATCAGATGAACCAATTACTAAAGAAATGATGATGCCCTCCTCTACAGATCAAGAGAAAATGGAATCTTACGTTGTACTTGGTTTCCCATTAAATGTAGAGAATGCTGTACATGGAGCAGTTTTCATCTATCAAAGCCCCGATGCCCTACATAAAACGTCCAAGGAAACGACGAAAATTGTCTTTTTGGCAGCTTTCATAGCATTTGTTTTGACTACATTTTTTGCGTTCTTCTTGTCTTCACGTATTACTTCTCCACTTAGAAAAATGCGTGAGCTGGCATTTGAAATTGCAAAAGGGAATTTTGAAGCGAAAATGCCTACGACTCAAAATGATGAAATTGGACAGCTTGCAGTTGCTTTCAATCAAATGGGTCGTCAATTAAAGCATAATTTAGAGGTCATCAATCAAGAGAATGAACAGCTATCCAATATTTTGACATCTATGACAGATGCAGTGATTACATTTAATCGCGACCGTACAATATTATTAAGTAATCCACCAGCGGAACGTCTGATGCAAAAATGGTTTGTAAACAAAGGCTCACAAAGTGCGAAGCCAATACCGCCAGAGCTGTATCATATGCTGGATCATGTACTCATGTTTGAGGATAAGCTAGAAGAGGAAATTGAAATGGATGGTAATTACTATACGTTTACAATTAGTCCTCTTTATAGTGGAGAAAACATTCGTGGTGCAGTCGCTGTTATTCGTGATATGACTGAACAACACCGCTTAGAAAAACTTCGATCCGATTTTATTGCGAACGTCTCTCATGAATTGCGGACGCCAATCGCCATGCTTCAAGGCTATTCTGAAGCATTGATGGATGATGATTTTATTCAAGATCAGGAAGAACGTAATGAAATAACAAAAATTATTTATGATGAATCCAAACGAATGGGTCGCCTTGTCACGGATTTATTAGATTTAGCACGCATGGAATCAGGGCATATGACACTCTATAAAGATGAATTGCCAATTAATTCTACATTCGAACGTATTACCCAAAAATTTGCACAGGTTGCAAAAGAAAAGCATATTCGTCTACTATTTGATAGTGAATTTAATGACGATGCGATGATTAATATAGATGAGGATCGCATCGAGCAAGTACTCACAAATTTAGTCGACAATGCACTAAGACATACGGAAGAGGGATCTGTCACAGTAAAAGTGGAGCAGGAGCCAACATTCGCTAAAATTTCTGTTCAAGATACAGGACATGGTATTCCTCAAGATGATTTACCTTATGTCTTTGAACGCTTTTATAAAGCAGATAAGGCACGTACTCGATCTAAGGGTGGTACGGGACTTGGCTTAGCCATTGCACGAAATATTATAAAGGCACACTCAGGAAATATTATGGTAGATAGTGTGCTTAAGGAAGGTACTACCTTCACATTTTATTTACCGTTCGATTAATAACATGGTTTGTTATTAATTGACTGTAACTTCTGTGAATGTAAGACGACAAATAATATAGAACGGGGGTGGAGTGCATTGAATGACTCCGTGTTCCATCGACTATACGATGCCTATCATCAAGACGTGTTCCAGTTTCTAATCTATCTAGTAAAAAACCGTACACTTGCTGAAGATTTAGCGCATGAAGTTTATGTAAGAGTATTGCGCTCATACGATCAATTTGCAGGCAATAGTAGTGAGAAAACATGGCTTTTTGCAATAGCCAAAAATGTTGCGATTGATCATTTTAGAAAGCAAGCAGTGCGTCAGAAGCATTCGCTTGATTTCTTTGACTGGGAAACGGAACAGCTCCATTCAAACACACCATCACCGGAGGAAATGCTACAGGCCAGTGATGAATTTATGCAAGTAGAGTCAGCATTAGAAAACTGTACTGGCGATCAAAAAATGGTCATTATTATGCGCTATTTCCAGGATTTATCGATTGCAGAAACGGCGCAAATACTTGATTGGACAGAAGCGAAGGTAAAAACAACCCAGCATCGAGCCATTAAATTTTTAAGGCAACACCTACAGCCGATCAGAGAACAGGAGGCGAAACGGCAATGACACATAAGGCATTTGATGATGAGCAGCTTGAACATGTACTGAACAATGCCCCTAAGCTTTCTGACCACCGTTCGAAAGAAGATATATTAAATCGGTTAATGGCAGATGCTCGCTTGCAAGATAATATCCACCTTCAAGAAGCTATGCAAGAACCTATAGAAGATGAACCATCTCAACAGGAAGGTGCTATCATTCAAAAGCCTGCGACGAAATCAAAAGTACGTAATATGCAGATTTATATGAGTGTAGCCGCAGTCTTTGTGCTAACAATACTAGTTGGTACAATATTGAAGAACAATCAAGGTGAGCAAAAAGATCAAGCGAGTATGCCTGAAACGGCTCAGTTTTCGACGATGCAAGAGGATTCAGCAGCAAAGGAAGCGGCCACGCAGGATGAAATGCTGGATTCCAAAAGTATTGTTGCGGAACATGAGCGCATTTTATCTTTACGTACATCTGTCTATGAGGAGGATGTAAAAGATGCTGTCGTATTCCGTATTGGTTTGGCAGGGCGTGATGCGGAAAGTGTTCCTATGACGTATGTGATTCCAAATGAACGTGTGGCTACGGATTTTGGAGAAGAGAAGCCTTCTACCTTACGGATATATGAAAAGTATGCTCCTCAAATTGACGAGGAGGCCAAAGGGTTTACAGAGTATCATCCTTATAAAGGTGAGCTGAAGGAAAAGGATGATAAGCTTATCCATGTCTTGCCAAAGGGGAATGACTATGATGTTGCCTCTGCTGCAGTAAATGAATATAAAGGCACAATGGAAGACACATTCTCGGACTCTGAATACACCGAAGTGGAAATCCAAAATGAAGATGGAACCCCGTATGAGTTTTCTCAAGAAGGTGAGCCAAGTCAAGGAATGTCCTTAACGAATGCAAAGCACTATAATTATTACTTGTACCATGATTCCAATGGTGCAGAATATTTATCACCAGATTTCCGTCAATCTTTTGAGACAGTCACAGAGGCACTTACACTGATGAAAAATAAAAATGATGATGTCTATACATCCGTAGTGCCTGAAAATGTAACATACACAGTCACTGAACAAGCGGAAGGTGTCGTTGTTACTTTTGATATTCCGCTTGATTTAACATCTATGGAACCAATACGAGCTACTCAATTAATTGAGGCCATGATGTTAACTGCTGCTAGCTTTAATCAACAGCTCCTTTTAGATAATGTTGTGCAAGAAGGCTGGGAAGGCTTTGATTTAAAGGGTTATTTACCAAAGCCAGTGGGACCAAATAAACAATTTTTACCATAGTCGAAGGAAGAAAAAAACAAGAGAGGCATTCCTGTATGGCGGGAGTGCCTTTTCTATTTATAAAACATAGCAATTTAATCGGATTTTTTGAGCAGAACTATTTACTTTTACTTCGTAATTCATTATAGTAAAGCTGTAGAATAAAATAATATGATTCATCTTCGGGGCAGGGTGAAAATCCCGACCGGCGGTAATAGAGTCATAAATCGCTAGTGAATATATTCATTAGCTCGCTTGATTTATGTTAAACTCTTCAGCCCGCGACCTGTGCGAATTTTCGCATGGCTGACTTGGTGAAATTCCAAGGCCGACAGTTAAAGTCTGGATGGGAGAAGATGAAGGTACGATCGTCATTCATTGTCATGAAATGAACTATGACCGAGCGCTTTTTTTGTATGTTTTATTAAACTGTGCTCAAAAATTAGTTGATGAGGACGCTTATTCGTTATGCCTTTCTCCCTTATGCTTTATTAAACGCATAAGGGTTTTTTCATGAAACAATTGAAAGATCGTCACCTTTCTTCTTGCGAGATTGAATCAGCAAAGAGGAGAGAGTTTTCTATGAAGAAAAATGTCAAACTTCAATCGTATATTACGATTGGCATGCTGAGCAGTATTTCATTTTTATTAATGCTTTTTAATTTCCCAATTCCGCCATTCCCAGCATTTTTGGAAGTGGACTTCAGTGATATGCCTGCCTTGCTTGCAGCAATCACAATGGGACCTGTAGCTGGTATTTTAGTAGAATTGTTTAAAAATGTGTTGGATTGGATTTTCTCAGGCACTCCAACAGGCGTTCCGGTAGGGCATATGGCCAATTTTGTAACAGGTATTTTATTCATCTTGCCAGTAAGCTTTATTTTTAATCGCTTTAAAACAATCGCTGGTCTTGTTGGAGGTTTAGCAATGGGAACAGTTGTGATGGCAGTAGGAATGAGTGTTTTAAACTATGCTGTATTTTTACCAATGTACACTTACTTCTTAGGAATGGAGCCTGTTGTAGGTGACTCACTTTATAAAATGATTATCGCTGGTATTTTACCATTTAATATTGTCAAAGGGATTTTATTAACGGGTATTATGGCGTTATTATTTACGACAATGCGTAAATGGATTGACCGCCAGCGTTCTATGTATATAACAAAATAAATTGCACTAAGCCTCGAGGGATGAACTCGAGGCTTTTTTATGGCGAAATGTAGAAAAAATAGAAAAAGGTAATGGGTTGTCCAAGTATAACTAGTTCTTTTTTAGTAATACCTAGTCGAAAGCTATATTTTCATGTAAAATTAGAGAAGAGTTTAGAAAGTTTGAGGAGTTTGAAGAGATGAGCGGAAAAAAAGGACAGTGGTCTAGTAAGTTAGGATTTATTTTAGCATCAGCAGGTGCTGCAATTGGACTAGGAGCGATTTGGAAGCTCCCGTATGTAACCGGACAAAGTGGCGGAGGCGCATTTTTCTTAATCTTTGTATTGTTTACATTGTTAATTGGGCTCCCGATGCTATTATCTGAATATATTTTAGGACGAGGTACACAGTCAGAGGCAATCACTGCCTATAAAAAAATTGTTCCTATGAAAAAGGGATGGGCATGGATTGGTCGCATGGGTGTTCTCGGATGTTTTTTATTACTAACATTTTATAGCGTTGTCGGTGGCTGGATTTTTATTTATAGTGGGCTAGGCGTAGCGGGTGCTGTCATTGATCCGGCTATTGATCCTGGAGAACTATTTGGAAAGATAATTGGTACACCTTGGATTACAATTGTAGGTTTGGCTTTGTTTACATTAGCAAACGTACTTGTTATTTCGTTAGGTGTCCAAAATGGTATTGAAAAGGCGAATAAATGGATGATGCCATTGCTCTTTATTATGTTCATTGTCCTAGTGATACGTGCTGTCACATTAGATGGCGCCATGGAAGGGGTAAAATTCTTTTTATGGCCTGATTTTTCAAATATTACCGGAAAAGCCTTATTAGAAGCTTTAGGACAATCATTCTTTGGGTTAGCCGTTGGATTTTCTTGTCTTGTTACATATAGTTCCTACCTCAAAAAAGATGTGAGTTTACCGAATTCAGCGGGCTCTGTCGTTATGCTAACGGTACTTGTTTCATTTTTAGCTGGACTAGCTATTTTCCCGGTTGTTTTTGCTTTTGATTTAGAGCCGGCAGCTGGGCCGGGTTTGTTATTTATGGTACTACCGACAGCGTTTAGCCAAATGCCATTTGGGGAAGTATTTTTAGCGATGTTTTTATTATTATTCTTATTTGCCACATTAACGTCCTCATTTAGTTTATACGAAATTATTGTTGCGGCATTTATGGAAAATAGTCAGAAGTCTCGTCTGGTATGGACTTCATGTCTTGGTGTAGTCGTCTTTCTTGCGGCCATCCCAGCATCCCTTTCCTCTAGCCTGCTAGCGGATGTATCGATTTTTGGAAAGAATATTTTTGATGCAACTGACTTTTTAGTATCAAACTTAATGCTGCCATTGGGGAACTTGTTCATTGCGATTTTTATTGCATATGTAGTGGATAAGGAATTTGTGAAAAGAGAACTGCTAATGGGAAGCCAGATGGGGCAGGGGTATTATGCGATTTACAGGATGTTAATGTTAATCATAGTACCTGCTGTCATACTCGTAGTATTCGTTAATATGCTATTTCAATTTTAAAAATATATATAAGGTGTATCCATTTAGTAAATGGGTACGCCTTTTTTTATGTATCGAAATTCAAGATAAATATATTCTAAAAAAACGATGTTATAAAACCTTACGTACATATTGCTAATAACAATAAAATGATGTATTTTAAAAGCAGTTATAAAAAATGTGTTAACTAAATTTACATTGGAGTGGTGGAAAATGAAACATTATACAAAAGAAGGTATTATACGCCGAGTAAAGGAAGAAAATGTGAAGTTTATTCGCCTACAATTTACTGATATATTAGGAACGATTAAAAATGTAGAAGTACCTGTGAGTCAATTAGAAAAAGCTTTAGACAATAAGGTTATGTTTGATGGCTCTTCGATTGAAGGCTTTGTACGTATAGAGGAATCTGATATGTACTTGAGACCAGATTTCAATACATTTGTCATTTTTCCTTGGACAGCTGAAAAAGGTAAGGTGGCACGCCTTATATGCGATATTGCAAGGCCAGATGGGTCACCATTTGAAGGAGACCCACGCTCCAATTTAAAGCGCGTTTTAAAGGAAATGGAGGAGTTAGGTTTCACTTCCTTTAACTTGGGCCCAGAGCCAGAATTTTTCCTTTTTAAGCTGGATGAAAAGGGGCATCCGACACTTGAGCTAAATGACAGCGGAGGTTATTTTGACTTAGCTCCGACAGATTTAGGAGAGAATTGTCGTCGGGATATTGTTTTAGAGCTAGAAGGGATGGGCTTTGAAATTGAGGCATCTCACCATGAAGTAGCACCTGGACAGCATGAAATTGATTTTAAATATGCTAGTGCCATTGAAGCATGCGACAATATTCAAACATTTAAATTAGTCGTAAAAACAATCGCTGCACAGCATGGGCTACATGCAACATTTATGCCGAAGCCACTATTCGGAGTTAACGGCTCTGGTATGCATTTTAATCTATCATTATTTGAAGGGGATAAAAATGCATTTTATGATGAACACGCAGAACTTCAATTAAGTGCAACAGCTCGTAGCTTTATGGCAGGAATCATCCAGCATGTACACGGATTTACGGCAATTACGAATCCACTTGTTAATTCTTATAAACGATTAGTCCCAGGCTATGAGGCCCCATGCTATGTTGCTTGGTCTGCTCAAAACCGTTCACCACTTATTCGTATACCAGCAGCTCGAGGATTATCAACACGTGTTGAATTACGTTCAGTGGATCCAGCGGCGAATCCTTATTTAGCAATGGCTGTGATCTTGGCTTCGGGGCTTGATGGCATACGCAAGGATTTAACGCCTCCAGCAGCGGTAGATCGAAATATTTATAAAATGACAGGTCCAGAGCGTGAATTAAATGGCATTGATAGCTTACCCTCTTCATTAGAACATGCGTTAATTGAATTAGAAATGGATTCAGTTGTACGAGATGCTCTAGGTGATCATATTTATGAAAAGTTTAATGTTGCCAAAGAAATCGAATGGGATAAATACCGCACACGGGTCCATAACTGGGAGCGTGAGGAATATTTAACGATGTACTAAAAAATATTGGAGCTAAAAAGCTCCAATATTTTTATACTGACTTTCATACCCTTTATTAAAGAAAAGGGGTGTGGGCAATGACACAAACGACTCAAGTTGTGACAATTCAAAACAACGATATTGTGCAATTTGAACATGATATTAATCGGGCTTTATTAGATTTAAGTTACTTTTTCATACTTGATATCAAATACAATACCCTCTATATCGGAGAACAAACGGTCATCCATTCTGCCTTAATTATTTATCAACATCCAGACGAGAGTAGCCAATAAATTTATATGTAAAAGGATGGTCATGTCGAGAAGACGTGACTTTTTTTTATGGAAATAAAGATAAGAGAAATGGTCGATCTTCTGGGAATGTCAATGGTAGTCGTGCAACATCATCTTTAGATTGCCATGCGATATCGTACATTAATTTATTCAAGATTAAGAAGGGTCATTTGTCCGCCAATTATGATGGCTTCAAAGTAACAGAATTCTACAGCTGCATTTGATTTATCATCAATACTACCTGTAGCCTAATCCTTCGTATACTTCATGATTACAACGTGCTTGGAAATTTCCCATTGCCTCCTTTTCATCTGAAGGCATAGCCTAAGTCTTTTCTTCCTCCTTTGGTAAGATACGATGTTGACTATCCTTGATTTAAGGACAATAAAGGCCTTGTCCGTTATTATAAATATAATGGTTATTTTTCGATATTTTTTGATAGTTAGTACAATGGATTTTAGTGGAGAAAGAGCGAAAATCGTATGTAAAGTAACGAAAATAGAAGGAGTGTTAGTGATGAAAAACTGCTTCTACACATACCTGTCCAAAGTTAGCATAAAAAGACAGGCTGGAAAGCATGAACTATTTTAAGATGTTATCAGGGAGTGAGAGCAATGAGTTGGATTGAGTCGATTCAAAAAGCCATTAATTTTATGGAGGATCATTTATTAGAAAACATAACCATTGAACAAATTGCACAGGAGGTAAATTCATCTGTCTTTCATTTTCAGCGAACGTTTGCGATTTTAACGGATATGTCGATTGCGGATTATTTAAGACGGAGGAGATTAACATTAGCAGCTCAGGAATTAATGGATACAGATCAAAAAATAATCGATCTCGCCTACAAATATGGCTATGAAACTCCTGAAGCCTTTACAAAAGCGTTTCGTAAACAGCATTATGTAACGCCGAGTGAAGCGAGAAAGAAGCAAGGACCATTACAATCATACAATCGCCTGGTTATACAGGTAAGCTTGAAGGGAGCAGAACCAATGAAGTATAAAATCGTAGAAAAAGACAAGTTTCAAGTTGTTGGGGTAAAAAGAACGTACAACTGCCAAGATGGAGAGAATACTCGAGAAATACCATTATTCTGGCAGGAAATCAATGAGAGTGCCTTCGATCACCATCTATATCAATTAAATAATGGCAATATCAATGGGGTACTGGGCGTATGTGTACCTAATACAAGCCAAGGACAACAGGGGTTCATTGATTATTGGATTGCTACAAATCATGAAGGGGATGTAGGAGAAGATCTATTAACAATGGAAGTACCTGCATCAAAATGGGTTGTATTTGAGGTACATGGCCCTATGCCAGATGCCATGCAAAATACGTGGAAACAAATATATTCAGAATGGTTCCCATCCAATCCATATGAGCCAGCAGGAACAGCGGAGCTTGAGGTGTACCCTGAAGAAGATGCATATAGTCCTGATTCATACTCAGAAATTTGGATTCCAATTAAATAACGATAAAGTAAAGCCAAGAATGCTAAACAAATGCATTCTTGGCTTTACTTATTGTTGAAAGAAAAAATATCCTTTTTTTAGGTGTCACAAAGATGTAAAATATATATATGTTTAGAATGAACGATTTTTTTTTAATCGTTCCATATTTGGATGTGGGGGTTAAAATAAGATAAGGGGTATGATTCAAAACAAATGGGTAGAAATTTCTCATGATGAAGTACTGCAATTTTTAAAGATGGGGAAAGTAGCACATGTTGCGACGGTTGATGAAGAAGGATATCCTTATGTGATTCCATTTGTTTATGTGTATGAGAGAAATGATAAACTTTATTTGCATATCGGTAATATGCGAGAAAGCCATTTTTGGTCCAATATTAAACAAAACCCTAAAATCAGTATAGAAGTAAGTGAAATGGGCGATTTACACTCAGGGAAAAAATATGCTTGTCAATCTGCACTTGTCTACCAAAGTGTAGTACTATTTGGACAAGTTGTAAGAATTGAAGAGGAGTCAAGGAAGGAATGGCTCTTTGATGCGCTTTTAGAGAAATACGGTAATCCTGAATGGACATTTGAAAAAAGAGGGCTATCCAATTATGCCTAAAATAGAGTTATTCGAAGTACAAATAGAAAAGTTGACGGGGAAAATTTATCACGGCATGTATCACTAAGCAGAAAGCTAAGAATGGTTATCTAACCATTCTTAGCTTTCTATATTACCTTTTACATAGTGTGTATACTTGTAAATTTTCTTCATTGCTATCATAGCCCTGCAAAATAAAATTCAATTTCTGCAAGACTTTGATGGAATTAATATTCGAGGCATCGACCTTTGCTACAATTGTCTTCATCTCCAAATGTGTAAAAGCAATATCGATTAAAGCGATAATAGCTTCTGTGGCGTAGCCCTTGCCCCAATGAGTCTTCGCCAAGTCATAGCCAATTTCTGCGGTAGCTTTATCGAAATCTACGTTATTAAATCCACAGGAGCCAATGATACAATTGCCTATCTTTTCAATGATAGAATAGCGAATGGCCCTATGTTCATTAGCTAATTGATTGAGTAATTCAATCATTTCCAGCGCCTGTTCTTCGTGTGTAAAGTTTGAGATATTCATAAATTTGGTCACAGCAGGATCTGACCAAATCGCCCATAAACTTTTAGCATCAGCACTAGCCACTTTTCGTAATAATAATCTTTCCGTGTCCATACATTCAATCAATACTTTTACCTCCAAGATTTTAATGGTGTTGGATGAAAAATATTGCTATCTGTGCATCATTCAGTCCCTTCAACTAGATCTATATTTTATTATAAAATATAAGGTGCTTAATGCCAATAAAAGGGGGAAACGTCGTGATAAAAGTTACAGCGAATCATTATCCAATCATTAAACAAAACATTCTAAGGGCTCCAACATTTGTTTATAGTATTCTTGATCAATTAATAGAAGGGACAGTCTATGCAGATACAGCTACTTTTCAAACGCTCCTAATACATACAAAATCAGGAATTTATTTTGTATATGGTGATTCAACTACAACTGAGTTTGACCGTCAGCTTGCCATTTGCCTCGAGCAATCTGTAGAGCAAGGGAAGCGTTTTACCTTATTTTCTTATTCAGAGCAATGGAATACTAAAATTGAACAACTTGTAAATGGGCAGCTTAGAAAATTAGAACGCTATACCTTTACATTTGATAAAAGCTTGTATGGTGGGAAGGAGAAGCAAGAAGTATCCAATTTTGAGGTCATGCCAATTACTCAACATCATATAAATAACGCAATGGAGTTTACATGTGCTTACTATGATGAATATTGGGATTCTACGGCTAATTTCCTGACAAATGGTTTTGGCTTTTGTCTAATACATAAGGAGCAAATCGTCAGTGAAGCCGTTTCTATTTTTAAATCAAATGACTATGCTGAAATTGATATTATGACCGATTCGAATTATAGAGGTCAGGGATTGGCTAGTTTGATCGCGACAACATTTATCAATCATTGTTTGGCCAACGAGCTAAAGCCTTGCTGGGATTGTGATATCTCCAATACAGCATCCATTTATTTAGGGACAAAGCTTGGCTTTATGGGTCCACAGAAATATGCGATTTATACAAAAAAGTAGCCCACGCTGTTTTCAACATAACGTGAGCTTCATTGTTAAAAGAATCGATTACGTAGTTCGAATACCCGATTGAATAGTCTTGCATCTCTCGCCATCTTATTGGGTGCATGCATGTGAGGTCTGAGGCATTTCTGAAATAGTTCATCACAATATCTTATGCTACCGTAACGATCATAACATTCATCATGTTGTTTACAGCAACTATCCACAGCATTTGTGGGTTCACCTGGTCCCGAGCAACCAGGTCCACAGTATCGATAGCCCGGGTAACAAAAACCAAATTTGCGATTTCTTTTCATCGGAGAAACCTCTTTTCTACTATGTTCTTACTATAAAATATGTTATTTTTTTCGGGAGAATCGGATAAAAAACTATAAAGTTAATCTTTTGATTTGTAAGGTTCCTGTAAGCTTAAAAAAAAATAGTTGTAAGGATGAAGAGTTATGCTAGCTATAGCATAAAAGATAAGGAGTTATTTGAACATGAATCCATCCGTTACACAAAAAGAACGAATTCTTTCCTTGGACATTATTCGAGGATTAGCATTATTTGGTATTTTATTTATTAATGTAGGCGCCTATCAGGTCATAATAGAGGGCGGCCCTATGCCTGATTATAGTGGCATCAATGGAGTGATCGATTCACTTATTGATATCTTTATTGAAAAGAAATTCTTTTCAATCTTTTCATTCCTATTCGGTGTTGGTTTTTATATTTTTGCTTCTCGGGCAGAAGCTCGTGGGGATAAACCAAAACGACGCTTTGCAAGACGTTTAGTTGCATTATTGATTATTGGTATCATTCATATTTTCCTGTTTTGGGGTTCAATCTTAGCTATCTATGCAGTTATTGGATTTTTATTGCTACCATTTTACTCTGCGAAAATTTCAACAATTTGTAAATGGCTTTTTACAATCATTACACTTCATATTCTTGCTATATTAGGTCAATTGTATATGCCAACTAATTCGATAATGGCCACTATTTTAGGTCTTTTAGGGAATGATGCTATCGCTATATTTATCATGTTTTTAAGTGGATTTTTAGTAGCGAAAGCTGGTTGGATTGGTCATATTGGCGCTCATATCCAACAAATAAAATGGCTGCTTCTTGTTACGGGCCCATTCTTTATTGGTTTTTCACTATGGATATGGTTTGCCTCACAAGCTGATGACCAACAGTTACAATCTATTATTGGTTTAGGAGTAGTTCCGACAACATATTTTTATTTAGCTTGTTTATTTACTATTTTAGAGAATCGTCAAATAGAGAAAATTTTTCAGCCAATCGGACGAGTGGGACAAATGGCATTTACCAACTATTTAGCCCAAAGCTTTATTGGTATGGCCATCATCTCGATTATGGGCTTAGAAGTCGTTTCACCATCAGATATTGTAGTAATCGCAAGCATTATTTTTATCATCCAAATTATCTTTAGCATGATTTGGTTCAAATTCTTTTCCATTGGTCCATTTGAAAAGCTATGGCGCTATATGACATATGGTAAAAAAATTGTGAAAAAGCAATCATAAAAGCTCTATGATTTTTTTCATTGATGAAAGAGAATAGGAGAAATAACTACAATAAAAATCGGTGAGACTGTTGAAAAGTTTCACCGATTTTTGTTCGTCTAATCATGCCAGCCCTTACAGACATCAATCCATTCTTCATAGGGCGTATAGGTTTCAAGCTCAGAAATAGTAACCTCTATCGCGGAATTACTACTGCCACATGCAGGAAAAACCGTTGTAAACCGTTTAAGGGATTCATCTAAATAAATAACAACACCTTCATTCACACCAAAGGGACAAACTCCACCGACATCATGACCAATCATAGCTTCCACATCATCTTTGCCTAGCATCTTTGCTTTTGTCCCAAACACTGCTTTATATTTGGCATTATCGATTTTTGCATCACCGGCTGCCACAATTAATATAGCGCCATCATTGACAAGAAAGGATAAAGATTTTGCTATGCGGGCAGGCTCACAGCCAAGTGCCTGAGCTGCTAATTCAACAGTTGCAGAGCTCTCCTCTAACTCTTGTATTTTGTGTTCCACATGCCATTGGGCTAAATGGCTGCGTACTTTTTCTATTGCCATATGTACATTCCTCCTAATCATCAGTTACGCCTTGGCGATTTTTCTTCCATCACCTTAGGCATGATCTTGTTTCAAATAGATGTCGAATCAAGATAAATTTAATTTTAACATAATTTTCAGATTATAATGTTGCGAATGCCTGCTTTTTCTAGTACGATGAATTTGAAAGTGTAAAATTACACTGGAGGGTTGCGTCTTGATTAAATTTTTACAAATCGTGAGCGTTATGATTGGTTTATCAGTAGTGACAGTAATGGTAGCACTTATTGTCATTCTGAATGGTCATATGCACTTTCTACCACTAGTTTATACAGTTCCCGTTTGTTTATTTGTGTTGTTTGTTGGTGGAATATTTAATTGGATACATACAAAAAAGAAAAGGAGATGGTTAATGAGTGTATTAGGTGTAGCAATAGTAATTGCTTTAATTACTCCTATTCAACATTATTATAAACTGAGTATTCCCACTGTAGATGCAGAAATTGATATATCTGCCTATCAACCATTTACGCGGGGCAATCTAGTGGTAAAGCCTGACGAAGTAGCCTCATTACAATTGACAGAGTCATTACCGCGATTAGATGGAGCCACGGCTATGTATCCTTTATATGCAGCTTTTGTGGAGGCTACTTACCCTAAAGGAGACTACCAGCCATATAATAGTAGGGTCCAAGTGAGCCGTACGCCAGAAGCCTATCAAAGTTTAATAGCGGGAGATGTGGATCTTATTTTTGTGGCAGCACCTTCTGTCTCGCAAGAATGGCAAGCAGAAAAAGAAGGACTTACGTTTGATATGACACCAATAGGGCGAGAGGCATTTGTTTTTTTCGTCCATCATAAAAACAATGTGGATAATGTTACATTAGAACAGGTGAAGAAAATATATGCTGGTGACATTACCAATTGGCGTGATGTAGGCGGTGAGGATGAAGCCATCCGTGCTTTCCAGCGTCTGGCGGATAGTGGAAGTCAAACGGCATTAGAGAAATTAATGGGCAACATGCCGATTATGAAGGCACCTTCTGAAAATATTGCTTCAGGAATGGGGGGCATTATCCATGAAGTATCACAATATCGAAACTATAAAAATGCGATGGGCTATACCTTTAGATATTATTCGACAGAAATGGTTCAAAATAAAAAAATCAAATTACTATCCATTGATGGAGTAGCTCCAACTAAAGAGAATATTCGAAATGGAACATATCCTTTAGTATCCGAGTTTTATGCAGTCACTGCAGGGACAGAAAATGAAAATGTTCAAAAGCTAATCGATTGGATACGTACCGATGAAGGTCAAGCATTAGTAGAAAAAGTCGGCTATGTTCCAGTGGAAAATTATTAAATAGTTTGCTATACTAAGGTTAATAAAATATTGTAAAGTTTTCTAGGGTTCCGTAGCTGATGCTAGTCTGGTCCGAGAGAAAACCACAATTTTTTTGTGACACGGAGGGATAAAAGCCTGGGAGATACTGTCGATGGACAGTTTCTTCTAGGCTTTTTTCTTTGGCTAAAATCAGGTGATTTGGCGAAAGCTGAGAAAGGATAGTCATCTAGGTAGTCATTCATCGTGTCCTATAAAATGGAGGGATTTTTTATGAATAAGCATTGGTTAAGTGTCATTATCGCTGCTTGCTTTGAAGTAGGCTGGGTCATTGGTTTAAAGCATGCTTCAACTGTATGGGAATGGATAGGCACTGCAATTGCAATCTATGTTAGTTTTTATTTGCTTATTAAAGCGGGAGAGCATTTACCAGTTGGCACGGTATATGCAATTTTTGTAGGCTTAGGGACAGCGGGCACTGTATGCGCGGATAGTTTGCTGTTTGGAGAGCCATGGAAGCTAGCAAAAATACTATGTATTGTTGTTTTATTGGCAGGGGTTGTTGGCTTAAAGCTTGTGACAGGAGAGCCGAAGGAAAAAGAGGTGGCTGAATAATGGCGTGGATGGCATTAATAATTGCAGGCTTATGTGAGATGATGGGTGTCTATATGATTAGTAAATATAATAACGAAAAGAATAAAAAAAACTTGGGGTTATTGATATTTGCATTTACATTAAGCTTTGCAGGTCTTGCATATGCTATGGAAACCTTACCAATGGGTACTGCTTATGCAATTTGGACAGGGATAGGTGCGGCTGGAGGAGCCTTGCTAGGAATGTTCTTCTTTAATGAATCAAAGGATTGGAGAAGAGTTGTTTGTATAGTGCTTGTTTTAGGAGCAGCCGTCATGTTGAAAATATTGTCATAAAAGAGGCCTATAAAAAATGCACTTCCCGTTGAAAAAAGGAAGTGCATTTTTTTACATTATTTTTTTACATCTTTTGTCCATTCAGCTACTTTTTCTGGATTTGCTTCAATCCAATCTTTAGCAGCGTCTTTTGGATCCTTACCATCCATTACTTCTAGCATAACGCTTTCTAAATCTTCAGCTGTCCAGTGAAAGTTATCTAATACGGAATACACTTCAGGTAAATCCTCTTTTAAACCTTTACGAACAAAAGTATTGATTGTTTCTTCACCACCGAAAACACCTTTTGGATCTTCTAAATATTTAAGATCATATTTAGCAAATTTCCAGTGTGGTGACCAACCAGTAACAATAATTTCTTCCTTTTCTTTCAAAGCCTTAGCTAAAGAAGTAGTCATTGCACCAGACGAAGACGTAACAAAATTCCAATCTGCTAAACTATCATATTCATCTAATGCTTTCTCTGTTGCGGCTGTTATACCAGCGCCAGGCTCGATACCAGTAATTGTACGATCAGCCTCATCTGTTAAATCTTCAATAGAGTTTGCTTTCATATAGCTTGGTACAACTAAGCCAATTTTTGCGCCAGCAAGGTTTTCGCCCAGCTCATCTAATTTATCTTTATATTTTTCATATTGTGATTCATGTGTATGTGGTAACCATGCAGCGACCATGCCGTCTGCCTCGCCTTTAGAAACTGCTTCCCACATAATGGCATTATCCAAAGGAGTTAATGTCACATCATAGCCTAAATCTTCAAGGACTTGCCCCACTACATTTGTAGAGGCGATTTCAGTATCCCACTCTACATAGGCTAAGTTTACCTCCTTAGAATCACTATTTTTTCCAGAACCAGAGTCTCCTCCGCTACATGCAGCGAGCATGAAGCCTAAACCTAAAGCCATTCCTAATTTCGATAGTGTTTTCAGTTTCATCTAATCTCCCTTTCTGTACATCATTTCTATCTATTAAACTGCCTTCATGGCAAGAAAATAAACTAATTTTATAAGGCTTTCTTTTTATTAAAGCTTTGTGTTAAACGGTCAATAATAATAGCAAAAATAACTAAACCTAAACCTGCAACGAAACCATTCCCAACCTGTGTACGTTGTAGGGCTGTTAAGACTTCACGTCCTAAACCTGGAGCACCAATCATCGAGGCGATAACTACCATAGAAAGGGACAGCATTACAGTTTGGTTAATACCTGCCATAATCGTTGATTTAGCAAGTGGGATTTCTACTTTAAATAGTTTTTGACTAGCTGTACTACCATAAGAGTCTGCGGCTTCCACTAATTCTTTAGGTACCTGACGGATACCTAGGTTTGTCATGCGTACAGTTGGTGGCAAAGCAAAGATAACGGATGCGAAGACACCAGGTACAATTCCTATGCCGAAAAAGGCAACGGCAGGGATGAGGTAGACAAAGCCAGGCATTGTTTGCATGAAATCGAGTATTGGTTTAATAATACTTTCAGCGATTGTAGACTTCGACATTAGAATCCCAAGTGGAATACCGATGATGATGGAAATAATACTTGAAAAGATGACGAGCGTGGTTGTTTCCATCAGATTTGTCCAAAGACCTTGATTATAAATAAACAACAAGCCTATTAATGAAAATGAGGCAAGCCCGAATTTTTTACCAGTTGCATAAAAGGCAAAAACAACGACAAGTAATATTAAAATAATGGCTGGGATACTATTTAACAAATCAGTGACCTGATTCATGAGTAGTTTTCCAAATTGCTGAATCGAGTTAAAGAACGCTGAAAAATTACTCGTCAACCAGTCCATAGCTGATTCTACCCATGGAGCTAGTGGTATTGTTGGAATATTATCTAAAAAATTATTCATGTACATCGGCCTCCTCGTCACTCGTTGAAAGTGCTTGGATGACAACGCCTCTAATCAGCACACCAAGCAAGCGACCATCTTTTACGACGGCAATAGGAGTAGGTGAATTATAAATCATCCCTAATATATCCTGTAATAGCATGTCTGGTGGAACTGTTAACACCTCTGATTGCACAATGGAATGGACAGTTTGCTCTTGCTTCTTAGCAGAAGCTAATGCGTCGTCTGCTGTAATAAAGCCTTTTAAATGTCGGTTTTTGTCGACAGCCATTAATAAACTAACAGCCTCTTGTCGCATACGTTTTAGTGCTACTTTAGGGCCGTCTAAATCTACGTTGACATAAACAGGTCGCACCATGACATTTTCAGCCGTCAATACTTTAGAGCGGTCCACATCTTCCACGAATGTTTTGACATAATCATTCGCTGGATTGGTTAATATTTCTTCTCCCGTACCAATTTGAATGATAGAGCCATCCTTCATAATAGCGATTCGATCCCCAATGCGTAATGCTTCATTCAGATCATGAGTGATAAATAAAATTGTTTTTTTGACTTTTTGTTGTAGATCGAGTAGCTCATCTTGCATTTCTTTACGAATTAATGGGTCTAATGCTGAAAAAGCTTCATCCATTAATAAAATTTCAGGATCATTGGCAAGAGCACGCGCTAATCCAACACGTTGCTGCATACCACCTGATAATTGGCTTGGATATTGATCTTTATAAGCGAGTAATCCAGCATTTTCAAGAGCTTGCTCTGCTTTTGCTTGGCGTTCATCCTTTGAAATGCCTCGGATTTCAAGGCCGTATTCGGTGTTTTGAAGTAATGTACGATGAGGGAATAAACCGAAGTTTTGGAAAACCATGCTCATTTTGTTTCTTCTTACGGTCCGTAAACTTTCTTTACCCATTTTAGAAATATTTTCTCCATCGATATATATATTTCCGCTCGTTGGTTCAATAAGGCGGTTTAAGAGCCGTATTAATGTTGATTTACCACTTCCTGATAATCCCATGATAACGAAGATTTCTCCTTCGTTCACTGTAAAGCTTGCATCGTATACACCAACAGTTGCACCTGTTTCTTTTAAGATATCAGTTTTACTTTTTTGTTGCTTGACGAGTTCTAGTGCTTGGGGAATATGTTTGCCAAACACTTTTGATACGTGTTCTACTTTTAATTTTTCCATAGAAGCACTCCTTTCGTAGATTATTACTATTTGAAGATAGTGATACCCAAAAATAAACAAGTAACAACCTTACTGTAACAAAGGGTTGTTACTTTTGTCAAACCGACCAATAAGAAAAAAACCGCTTAAACGCTGTGATATCAGCGCTTAAACGGTTTTTAATTTGGGTATAAAAAGCTTTGTACTCTAGCGAAGCTTTCATCATTTCCAACAAAATAAATAATATCACCTTCTTCGAATGATACATAAGGACCAGGTGATAGTAATAATTCATTACCACGACGAATACCGACGATGGTACTTGATGTATTTTGCCAAAAATTTAAGGCTTGTACAGTTTGATGAATGCATGGACTTTCAGCAGTCATTTCTAATTGATAAGGAATAAATGGATTTACTGAACGGAAATGCTCCGTACGACTAATTAGCTGCTTTGCCTTGTCTTGTAAATTTATTAATTCATGCTGTTGCTTTTGAATACTAGTCAGAAGTTCATTTTGTATTTCATGAATGGATTGAACGTCATGAAATTGTCGGACAAAATGCGCTGCTTTTTCATACGACTTAATAATTACACCGCTACCTTTCGATGCCTCTACAATTTCTAAGTCTTGTAAGACAGCGATTGCTCTTCTCGCAGTCTCAGCAGACACATTATATTGACTTGCAAGAGAAGATCTTGCATATATTTTATCGCCGATGCGGTATTTTCTTTCTACGATTTTGGAGGCAAGGTCGATAGCGATTTGTTGATATTTTGGCTGCTTCAGTTGCACAGTTTTTTCTAAGTTCATTTTAAACTTCCTTTCGTCATTACAGGTACCACAGCTTATTATAGACTAGCCTGCACAGAAAAAATAGCATCTCCATAAGCTAGTAGTATATGATGAAAAAGTAATGCTAAAATTTTTGTATTTACTATTAAAAATCATAGGATAGTAGCTGTTGTTTGACACTTTTTAGTTATTATTATAAACTAAGTTACGTTATGTAAGTGTTGTGAAAATACATGTGCTCAGTTGGTGTTTTTAACCAACTGTTTCCTATAGAAGGTTGGAGATTAATATGACAATTACTACTAAAATTATGGACATAGTGAAAGATAAAATGACAGTTATAAAGCACACGAATACAGAAAATATTTGCCTAGTTGGTCCTGTGAATTTGCCTGTTAAACAAGGTGACTTTTCTGCTACATTTCAGTGGTATAACTGGCTTACAGTAGATGTGAATGTATCGAAAGAAGAAATCATTGATGGCTTAGCTACAGCCAATTTGGCTTTTTTACAGCAATCATCAGTTCTTGTATATGGTGATTTTACCCATTCAGAAGATGCTTTAATCCGCATGCATAGTATTTGTCACACTGGTGACATATTTGGCAGTCAGCGCTGTGATTGTGGCTATCAATTGCATGAATCTATGAAAATGATTGTAGAGCACGGCTGTGGAGCTATTTTTTATTTAGCTGATCATGAAGGGCGAGGCATCGGATTATTCTCTAAATCACTCGCTTATTTATTACAAGAAGAAGGGCTAGATACAGTAGAGGCAAACCATGCACTTGGCTTCCCTGACGATACACGTTCATATGAAGAAGCACTCGCAGTTTTAGCTACTCTACGTGCAAAGCCTGTGACACTTATTACAAATAATCCTAAAAAATTGGCTGCTTTACTGGCTCGAGGCTTAGCGGCAGAAGGGCATGTTCCTTTATGGGGTGGCTTAACGGAAACGAATCGTTTTTATTTGGAAACGAAGGTTGAGAAATCTGGACATTTACGAGAAAAACAATAAGTGGAGGTGGCGACCATGACTAATAAAGACGAAAAATACATGCAACTAGCTCTAGACCTAGCAGCTAGTGCAAAAGGCAATACAAACCCTAATCCACTTGTCGGGGCGGTAATTGTCAAAAATGACATTATTGTAGGTACTGGTTTACACAGAAAAGCAGGCGAACCACATGCAGAAGTTCATGCTTTTCGTATGGCTGGTGAACATGCAAAGAATGCTACACTATATGTCACGCTTGAACCTTGTTCACATTTTGGTAAAACGCCTCCTTGTGCGAATTTAGTGAAGGAATCTGGTGTTAGTCGAGTGGTGGTTGCCATGCAAGATCCTAATCCTACTGTAGCAGGTCGTGGCATTCAATTGCTACGCGATGCAGGTATAGCAGTGGAGGTCGGTGTTTTGGAGCAACAAGCACGCCGTTTAAATGAACGCTTTATCCATAATATGCTCACTAAAAGACCGTTTGTTATTTCAAAATTTGCTATGACTGTAGATGGGAAAATTGCTACGCATACAGGTCATTCTAAATGGGTAACAGGTGATGCTGCGCGTGAGGATGTTCACCATATTCGCCATGAGGTAGATGGTATTCTAGTTGGTGTTGGTACAGTCATCGCTGACAATCCGTCTTTAACAACAAGATTAAGCGAAGGCTATGGGAAAAACCCAACACGCATCATTATGGATAGTTTATTACGTTCACCATTAGATGCGAATGTGTTCAATACGGAAGAAGCCCCAACAATTCTTGTTTGCAGCAATGAGGTTAGCCAGGAAAAGGTCGATTCATTTACAGATAAAGGCCTTACAGTTTTACCTATAGAGAAGAACGAACGTGGGCTAAATATTGATGAAATGCTTGCAAGACTTTATGAACACGGCATTACAGATATTTTGCTAGAGGGTGGTAGTAAAGTGAATGCTTCATTTTTACAGCAAGGTGCCATTGACAAGTATGTGATTTATGTAGCGCCAAAGGTTCTAGGAGGGAATTTATCCTTAACGCCATTTGCGGGCGATAACCCCTCTTTCATGAATGAGGCATGGGATATTGAATTTGCCTCATTTGATAAGATAGGCGAGGATTTACGTATTATCGCTTATCCAAAGCAAGGTGAAGGAAATTGAACTATGAAGCGGATGTTTGTATAGTAGGGGCTGGACCAGCTGGTGCTCTTTTATCTTATTTACTAGTCAAAAAAGGGCTATCGGTCATTCTACTAGAGCAAAATGTGGTCCTAGGTAAGTCTTTTCGTGGCGAACATTTAAATGAAGAAGGCGAGGCTGTTTTAAAAAGTCATCAACTTTTCGAAGCAGTCGAGTCGCTCGGCTTACTACGTATGGAAAAGCTAGAATATTATGCAGATGGTAATGCCTTTAAAACAATTTTTCCTAATGACTCTGTCGGCCATCTAGGAATTCATGTTCCTCAAGCTAATCTATTAAAAGGAATTTTACAAAAAACGCTGCTATTTTCTCACTTTACTTGCCTGCTACATACGAAGGTAACGGAGCTCATCCAGGACGCATCAGGTAATTATAAAGGCGTAATCGCCATAAAAGATGGAACAACCATAAAGATCAATAGTCAACTAATAATCGGTGCTGATGGACGCTATTCTACGATTCGTAAGGCAGCACATATTGATGTTCAAAAACAAAAACATGGCTTTGACTTATTATGGGCTAAAATTCCAGCTCCTTCAGACTGGGAGCCCTCTATTAAAATGGCATTAATCGGAGATAAGCAACTATCATTGTTCACGCAAGCTGGTGGCTTTATTCAAATTGGGTGGAATATTGAACAGGGGAGCTATCCACAGCTCAGAAAACAATCATTTATACCTTTTATCCAACAGCTTACGACGCAATTTCCCGCATTATCTGAGCCAGTAAAGGAACATATTCAGTCTTGGAAAGATTTTGTGCTATTAGATGTTTTCAGCTGCCTCTGTAACTGTTGGGGTACGAAAGGTCTTGTGCTATTAGGCGATGCGGTTCATACGATGACGCCAACCGGAGCATTTGGCCTGAACAGTGCGTTAAAAGATGCTGATTGTTTGGCGTCTCTATTAGATAAGGAATCATTAGCTCATTTTAATGTTCAAGATTTTCAGCATATGCGAAAGCAAGCTATTGAGGATGTCTTAGCAGTACAAATAGAGAGGGAACAAACTTTTTCTGCTCATTTTGTCAATAGAGCATCATGAAAGGAAGTAACACCTAATGAAATTTGGTTTTGACATTGATGATACACTAATAGATTTACGGGCACATGCCTTTGCTATTTACAATAAAAAAATGGGAAAAAATATTCCGATTGATATTTTTCATACGCTAAAAAGAGTTGAAATTCATGAGCCATTTGGCTTATCAGATGCAGAGGGAGCAGCGATGTGGAACAGTTCATTAGAAGAGATTTATTTTACGAACTGTCCTTCTTTTGAAGGGTCATTAAAAATGCTACAAGCTTTAGCGGAGCATGGCCATGATATTTACTACATTACCTCTCGTCCGAAGCAATTTTGTACGCAAACAAAAGAATGGATGGGAGCACAAGGATTTCCAATAAAAGAGGGCCATTTTTTCTGTGGTATGCAAGATGCAGAGAAGGTAGCGATTATAAAAGATCTTGCTTTAGATGTTTATGTAGATGATAAACCAGCAGTGCTGGAGACACTTCACAATATACAGACAAAAGTAGTGTTAAAAAATCAATCGTATAATCAGCATGTTGAGTTACCAAGATTGCATCATTGGCAGGATTTTTTAGCACTTATTGAAGCGTAAGATTCTCTATATGGATGAACCCCAAATTATAGTGACTGATAAAGTTACTATCATTTGGGGTTCTTTTTAGTCTAATAAAAATGAAATAGTAGATTGATTTAGAATGAATTAAAGTAACGTCGCTTATTTCCAGGACTGAAATTGCCGCCTTACGTTCCCATCTGCTTTTATGATGAAGCATCCAATTAATGCCGTTTCCCACATGTATCCAAAATTAATGGAATCGACTAAGGTGGAAGCGTGTTAGATCCTGCTGACATTCACCATATAACGTTAATTCTGCGAGAGCTTCTCCAACAGCACTGCTAAATTTAAAGCCATGACCTGAAAAACCTGCCGCGATTATAATATTTTGATGAGTAGGTAAGAAATCAATGATGAAGTCTTCATCTGGCGTCATGGAATATTTGCATGTTTTCCCGTATTTTAATGCGCCATGCCGAGGCATAAATTGCTGAATAAAATGTTGTAAATCTGCACGATCCTTGTCATCGAATGGATGAAGAGGCATATTTGGATTTATTTCTTCGCCACCATCATGTCGACCTAGCTTTAGTCCTGCACCATCAATGCTAGGGAAGCCATAGTAAGAGGAATCGGCGAATTCAAAGCAATAGGCTGGAAAGACCTCTTCACTATAAAGCTCTTCATCCGCTTCGAACCATGCAAAGGTTTTTCGCGTTGGTGTAACAGGGAGGGAGATATCCAACGTTTGCAGTAGCTCAGTTGCCCATGCCCCAGCAGTGACAATTAATTGCTTTGTTTCATAGACTTGATTGGCCGTTTGAACTTGCACCATTTCTCCCGCTTGGATGCTAACAACTTTTTCATTTGTTTGTAAGCGTGCCCCAGCTTCCAAAGCTAGCTTTTTATAGGCTCGAATACATGCTTCAACTCGAAGGACACCAGCTGTCGGCTCAAAGCAGGCCACTAAATTAGCTGGTAAAGATAATCCAGACCATTTGTTCATGGCTTCAGCTGCTGAATAGTGTTCGAGTGCTAATTCATGAAGTGTAGCACTGGCTCTTACATTTTGAATAAAACTGCAGGTTGGTTCTCCGATATTTACTACACCAGTTTGTAAAAATAAGTTTTCATCTGCTAAAGATTCGAGCTCCTGCCATAGCTCCCCAGCTCTTTTCACGAAAGGTACATAGCTAGCTCCCTCCCCATAGGCAAAGCGAATAATTCTTGTCTCTCCATGATGGCTACCTTCCTCATGTGGGGGATCAAAAGCATCCAGCAACAAGACATTTTTTCCTGCCTTCGCTAAATAATAACCTGCCGCCATCCCCATAGAGCCTGCCCCAACTATAATGACATCATATACCATAATAATCCCTACTTTTTTGCTCAAGTATAACAGATTGCTAGAAAATGAAACAGAAATTTTCGAAAAATTAAAAAAGCACAACCCTCGCTCACTAATAGTGAAAGTGGGTTGTGCATGAAATTGTTGATTATTTTGAGCGTGGTAATATTTTATTGAGGATAATGGCTACAAGTGCAGCTGTGGCAATTGGTGAGCCGAATAAATATTGAACAGTTGTCGGTAATGAATACAAGAAATCATCTGGTAATAATGTCAATGCTAACGTTAAAATAACTGGAATAGCAATCACATACATTTCCTTTTCGCCAATATGTTCATTTTTCATGACCTGTAAACCACTAATAGCAATGATGCCGCAAACAATGACAAATACTCCTCCAATGACAGCCGAGGGAATGGCTGAAATGAGAGCGGCTAATTTACCAGAGAAGCCAAAAACAATAAACCAAATACCCGCAGCGATAAATACGCGACGACTGGCAATTCCTGTAATGGAAATTACCCCTGCATTTGTTGAGTAACCAGTTACTGGTGTAGAACCTAGTAATGAAGCAATAAAACAGCCAATCCCTTCACCGACAACACCTCGATTAATTTGCTGATCCGTTAAAGGTTTATCGATAACATTACTAATAGCAAACCATGTTCCTGTTGTTTCCGCCATTAAGACAATATAAATAATGACCATTGTAATAATGGCAGAAATATTAAAGCTAAAGCTGAAATCCGCGAATGGAATTTGAGGCATACTAAACCATTTTGCTTGTGAAACAGCTGATAAATCTAAAACTCCCATCCTATTTGCAGCAATACTACCAACTATTAAAGCAATAATAACGGAGCCAATACGGAATAGACGCCCCTTTTGATGGAAGACTGTACCTAGCATTACACAAATCATTAGGACTACTGCTGATATCAATGCTAAATAAATATTTTGTTGAATGGATGCACCTGCTCCATTAAAAATATTATCGCTTAAACCGACAGGCATTAACGATAGACCAACAACAAAAATAATTGTTCCCCCTACAATTGGCGGAATAAATGTTTGTACAATTTTATTGAAGATACCTGTGTAGCCTAAAATAATTACTAAAATGGCACCAACTAAGCTTGCGCCTAATATTGTGCTCCACCCTAAATCCCCACTGCCACTGGCTGCGTAAATACCAACGATTGCTCCTAGTGGAACATAGGAAGGGCCCTGCGCCATTGGTAATTTCATACAGAAATGTGTTTGTATAATAGTTGCAAGCCCTGCAGCAATAAAGGTTGATTGGATTAATGCACTGGCTTGACCAGTTTGTAAGCCAATTAGCATGGCGATTAAAAATGGGACAACGTAAACATCCATTGCCATGACATGCTGTAAACCTAGTAACGCTGATTGACCAATCGAAACTTTTTCATCTGGCAGTACGGTTAATTTGGTTGTTTTTCTCGTTGTATTAGTTAGTTTGCTATGTTGCGTTTCCACGAAAATGTGCACCTCATATTGATAAATTTTTAATAGACAGTTGATGAATCATTAGTCCCTAGAATGAACTTTATTCCCTTGGACCCAAACCTCACGGATATTTTCAGGACGGACAAGATACATCATTTTTTGGAAAATATCGTGTAATGCTTCTTGGCTATCGAAAATCGGAAGTTTTGCAGAATGGGTCTTTGTATCAATGATTTGTACATCCCATGTATAGTTTTCCTGTAAACGACCAATTGGAAGGCTTAAGCTTTCACCGCCACCAGCTGTCGCTAGATAAAAGGCTTCATTAATCGTAATACGTGAATTTGGAACACCACGTTTATTGGCTGCGATTGCTGTATCTACCCCATCTTCAAGCATTCTCGATGACATGACAGCTTGTCTTGCATTATCGAAAAGGCTAGGGGAAAATCCACCAGATATATCTGAACCTAATCCAATATCAACGCCTAGTGCATGGAAACGGGCAATGGGAATAACGCTATTTGCAAAATAGGCATTAGATATTGGGCAATGACTGATAGCTGTGCCTGTCTCAGCAAATAAACGTGCATCATCATCGCTTAGGAAATTACAATGGGCCATAACAGATTTTTCGCCTAATAAACCAAAATCATGGAGAGCCTCAGCATCATTTTTATGGAATCTTTCCTTGACGTAGCCATGTTCCCAATCACTTTCACTACAGTGAGATTGGATATGTGTATTGTATTTTGCTGCTAATTCCCCTAAGCCCTTTAAAGCATGGTCGGTACAACTTGGAATGAAGCGAGGAGTGACAACAGGATATACACCTTGCTTAGTTGTCTTTGCTAAATCCTTAACAGCTAAAATGAATTCTTCTGTATCAGCAAGAGCTGTTTGTGTAGTAGCATCTCGGTAAAAATGAGGATTTTGTTCAGGATCATCCATCACCACTTTTCCGACTAATCCTCGTTGCCCCTTTTCAGCACAAATTTTTGCTAAAAGAATACTAGCCTCTTTATGAACCGTCGCAAAATATAAGGATGTTGTAGTGCCGTTAGCAAGGAGTGTGCTCACTAAATCTTCGTAAACCTCTTGAGCAAATACTAAATCCGAAAATTTTGATTCGATAGGGAAGGTATATGTGTTCAACCAATCATAAAGTGGTATGTCTAAAGCTGTACCAGATTGCGCCCATTGTGGTGCATGTACATGCAAGTCGACAAATCCTGGTAAGAAATATTGACCTTCATCTAATGGATGAAAATGTTTATGGTGTTGGTATGTAGTTAATAGTTGTTGGTAATCAACATGTTCAGGAGAGACTGTTTTTTCAATCATGCCATCTGCATTAATGAAAAATAAATAATCTTTTAAAATCTGAACTTCAGTAGCAGATTTACTAGTAAAAGCTGTTCCTTTGAAAATTTGCGTATATTCAGCCATAAAAACCACCTTAATGTTCGTTTATTGATAATAACACGGATTATTATAGGCTATTTAAACTATTAAGTCTATAAAAAAACGAATAATAATAGGGAGTGGTTAGTGGTAAAAAAATGGCTCAGCCTACATTTTTACAGCTTTGACAGACGCTGAAAGATAGAAAAAGGCACTCTTTTTTGATGCTAGAGTGCCTTTTTTTCTAAGAAGTTGTTTCATGAATGATATGAAGAAAGTTATTAAATGAAGAAGAATGAGGTTGTTCATTTTTCCGTGTACAAAGATAAACTGGGCGCTGAATGTCAATATTTTCAATAAACACTCGTGCTATTTGTTGCTGATGGATAAAGCTGGATGCTGCTATGGATGGGGCAAGCATCGTCCCGAAACCAGCTGCAATTGCATGAATGGACTCATTGATTCCATCTAGTTGTAGTCCCACTTTAGGTGGGGGTATCTTATGTACTTTACATAATGCATTTAAATATTCCTTTGTGGAGCTACCATCTTCTCTTGTGACAAAGGGCTGTTGCATGAGTTCGGAAAGTGAAACCGTTTGACCGGCTAATGAGTGATTGTATGGCACAATAAACCAATAATCTAAATTCATCAGAAATTGGTAATGAATATCAGGGTGATGACCATCTTCTTTAACGATAAAGGCTAAATCTGCTTTATAATGGAGTAACTCCTCTATTACTTGCTGTGAATTAGCTGTTTTTAAATGAATATGCGTAGTTGGGTAGACTTGTTTAAAATGGGCTAATAATTTAGGTAATAAAAAATGAGAGGGCACATGTGTGGAAGCAATTTGTAATTCCTCATGGCCTGTATTTTTTAACTGTTCTACTTTATTTTCGATATCTATTTCTAAATCAAATAAGCGCTGTGCTTGTTTATATAAAAAGGCACCGCTCTGAGTTAGTGTAATACCTCTACCTTTCGATTCTAGCAATGTTAAACCTAGTTCTTTTTCTAAATTTCGAATTTGAATGGTTACAGCGGGCTGACTAATCATAAGGGCTTGCGCAGCTTTGGAAACACTATTGAGCTCGGCTACCTTTGTAAATAACCGCAGTGCATGTAGATTCATGATAGACACACCTTTTATAAATTATTTTTATGCATTTATATAGATTATATATTAGATTTATTAATTTTTGCTCGGTATCCTTTTAATTACAATAGGGGAAAGGGGGGACACTATGAATCGTCAACATATGGGGATTGTTTTCGGAGGAATTTTATTACTCGTCATCGCTATGGGCATTAGTCGATTTGCTTTTACGCCGATTCTACCGTTTATGCGACAGGATGTAGGATTTTCTTTAGAAGTTGCTGGGTTTTTAGCTTCAAGTAATTATATTGGCTATTTCATTGGTGCACTATGGGCGGGCTTTATTCATCGTCAGCGTAAACAAATTTTAATGGTAAGTGTTATTTTTAATGTCCTATCAGTTGGATTAATGGGCTTGATGGAGCTGTATAGTATATGGTTAATTCTTCGATTAATCGCTGGTATTACAGGTGGACTAATTTTTGTTTTAACGTCTAGTATTGTCATGGATTATTTGGCGAAACACTCACTATCCCGATGGTCGGGCTATGTATTTAGTGGTATAGGGCTAGGAATTGCCATTTCAGGCATATGCGTTCCTCTTATTGAAGCGAGACTTGCATGGCAAGGAACATGGTTAGGACTAGGCATACTATCAGTTGTTTTTTTACTGATTACTACTATTTTATGGAGAGGTTTAGAGATTCAAGATACGTTAAAAGTAGCGAATTCTTCTAATACGAAAATGACAAAGGGCTTTATGCCATGGCTTATTTTGTCATATGGACTTGAGGGACTAGGGTATATTATTACAGGTACTTTTTTAGTGGATATTATTCATAATATTCCTTCTCTCCAAGCGTACTCCTCGTATAGCTGGGTCATTGTAGGATTAGCGGCAATCCCATCGGCACCTGTTTGGACGATCTTATTAGAGAAGTTTTCAGCAATAAAAATTTTGTTTGTGGTATACATACTTCAAGTAATAGGCATCTTGTTACCTGTATTTTCACAAACTGTATGGAGTGTATTAGTAGCATCATTTTTATTCGGTCTAACCTTTGTAGGTATTGTGACACTGACTACATCCTATGCACGGCAACTTTTTCCTACACAAAGTGGATTTGTTGTATCATTACTAACAACGTTTTATGCGTTTGGACAAATAATTGGACCTATTGTCGCGGGTCAGCTGGTCAATATTTATAATAGCTATAAGGCAGCGCTAGTCTTTGCGGGTATAATCGTCTTTGTGGCATTACTAGTGATGTTAGTGGGCAGATGGCTGACCATAAAAAAAGAAGCTGTTGCTGAACATACCATTTCGATATAAAGCATAAAAGCCAGAAATCCTATATGGATTTCTGGCTTGAGTCATTTACTTAAAGAAGGCGTGCCTCTATCTACATGATATTAAAAAATTAAATAAAAGTCTATATATTTTTTTCTTTATATGGAAAAATAGACAAGTGCACATGGGACGTAACGTTACGATTTTACATTGAAATGAGGTATTTTTATGAATACAGAACAAGCCATTAAACGTTGGAATCAATATGCGGAAAGGTATACCGCTAATTATCATGAGTATGGTGATATCCATCGTGAAGTACTATTAAACCCCACTATATTTTCTCTACTGGGAGAGGTGGATGGAAAGCATCTATTAGATGCGGGGTGTGGCGAAGGATACTTAAGTAGATTACTAGTGAAACAAGGGGCTATCGTAACGGCTGTTGATTTTTCACAAAAAATGCTAGACATTGCTATGGAAAGAACACCACAGCAGTTGCCCGTTCAATTTTTTCATGGTAATTGTGAAAATTTAACGTTCTTAGCAGACAATCAATTTGATTGTATCGTTTCGAATATGGTACTTCAAGATTTAGAGGATTATCGTGCTACAATACGTGAGATGTATCGTCTTTTAAAGCCGAATAGCACTTTTGTTTTTTCAATATTGCATCCCTGCTTTGTCACGCCAAATAGTGGATGGATTAGACATGAGCAGCTGGATCAGCAGTATTGGAAGGTACAGCGTTACTTTTATGAAGGTGTTTATCAACAACTAGCTGCAGACCCACCTATTGTATTGTTTCATCGCACATTAACAAGCTATGTGGAAGCAATTACGGAAGCGGGCTTTCATATAGAAAAAATTATAGAGCCGAGACCGTCACAAGAGATGCTTGAAAAGTACCCTCAATTTGAGGAAGATTTGCATTGTGCTGATTTTATAGTGTTTAAACTGAAAAATTAAGGAGGAGAGACCGTGAGATTATTTCATGTTAGTGAAGACCCTACGATATCGATTTTTCATCCTCGTATACCTGAGCGACCAGATTTAGATGCAAGCAAAGGTCTTGTATGGGCGATCAACGAGAGCTGCCTGCCTAATTATTTAACTCCGAGAGATTGTCCGCGTGTTTGTTTTCATGCTGGGAGTAAAACGACAAATCAGGACAGACAGCATTATCTCACTACAGCGCCTCATGTAGTGGTTATCGAACGCAAATGGGTGGAGGTATTGAAAAGTACAAGATTATACTTATATGAGTTTGAGGGTAACGGATTTACGCTACAGGATGAAAATGCGGGCTATTCGGTTAGTGAAACGCCTCAAATTCCTATTGCGTTATTTGAAATCGATGATATATATAGTGCAATGTTAGAACGTAATGTCGAATTGAGAATAGTAGATAGCCTATGGGACATTCATGATGAAATTCAGCATACAACGTTACATTGGTCAATGTGTCGAATGCGCTGCGCCCAGCCAAGATATTAAGTAAACAAGCCTCGTCATGTATTTTTTACATAGACGAGGCTTAGTTATTTATTATACGTTAGATGTTTGTTCAATCGGTGTTGAAGAGATATTGACTAATTTTTTGTCTTGATAAGTAAAGATGTATTCGTAGTTCGTAGTTTCATTAAGCATTGTAGGCAAATAATACTTTAAATCTGCAATGCCTACATTTTCAGGGTGGAAAATCCAAGTAAGCTCCTTCCAATCAAGAATGCCCTCTGCAACCTTTATCGGTGTAACATATGTAAATGAATCAGGAATTTCTGCTATAAACGCATACATACAGCCATAATCAATGACCCCATCTGTCCATGTGATTTTACCTTTATAAGTAATATCCTCAACCGTAATACCTGTCTCTTCTTTAATTTCTCTTAGGGCACCAGCTAAAGGTGTTTCATTTTGTTCAATTTTTCCACCTACACCATTCCATGCGCCCATCCAAGTTGGATAGTCTCTATTAAGTAATAGGATGTGCTCACCCTTTTTTAAAAAACAAATCGTAAATTCCACGACAATCTACTCCTCCTTCTTTTCTTTATAAATTCCCTTTCCATTTCTAAGAAACTAGAACTGCTTTGATACGTATTGTATCAGAGAAAATACTAGGCCACTTAGTAATTTTTCAGAGACACATGTTAAAATGATGTTATTCATATAGACGATGATCGTAAAGGGGAGAGGAATAGAGTGATTTTAATAAGTGCTTGTTTAGCAGGATTAAATGTTCGTTATAACAGTACGAACTGTATAGATGACAGATTACAAAAGCTTGTGTTAGAGAAAAAGGCTATCACCGTTTGTCCTGAGCTCATGGGAGGATTTTCAACACCTCGTGAGCCTGCTGAAATAGTGGGAGGCAATGGAGACGATGTTCTTGATGGCAAAGCTACCGTTATTGAAAGGTCTGGCCGTGATGTCACAGAGCTATATATGAAGGGGGCGTATGCGACCTTACAGAAAGCGCTAGAGGTGGGAGCGACACAGGTCTTCTTAAAGGAAGATAGCCCGTCCTGTGGTAGTGCAGCGATTTATAATGGCGAGTTCAACGGTACTAAAATAGTCGGGGAAGGCGTAACCACTGCCTTACTTCGAAGAAATAATATTGTCGTGCTATCGGAAGAAGATATTTAATGAATTACGGTTCCTCCAAAAATCACTCCATGGAAATGGCCCCTAATTTGTAGGGGCCAAGCTTATTCCACAATTAATATTCGAGGTGAAGTCTTAGCTATAACTTTTGTAGAGACCCAGCCGCCAAAACAAGCTGCCATTACACTTACAAGGCTTATTCCGATACTCATCGGCCAGTTGATCACAAGCGGAAGTTCAAGTAAGCCGTATTCTAAAATAATGGAATGGAGAGCAAGTGGAATTAATTTTATACCGATAATAAATCCTCCGATTGCGCCGAAAATAGAAAGAATTAAAATACCGGATGTAATCGACCACCTAATATTTGGAGAGGTCATTCCAATGGATTTATAAATTCCATACGTACTACTTTCTTTTCTAACATTAATTCTCGATACACTAAAAATAATGATGCATGTTACGATGATAAATAAAAAGCCAACGATTGAAAGTGGGATAACTAATACGGCTGCAACTTCTTTAAAAACAGCATCTAGTAATACTTGTTGTGTGACTGCTGATATAGAGCTTTTAAAGTGAGCATTCAAATCCTCGACAATTTGAGGAGCGGATGTTACATCTAATAGATTCATCATACTAATTTCAGAAGCAGAATAGGTAGCGTTATAAACTTTAATAACATCTGCTGAAATTCTCGCTGAGTTGGACATATTTGCTATAGATTGATAGATTCCTGTAATGATCAGAAAGTGCTGCTTCCCCTCAATGTAAACTTCTACAATATCTCCAATATTTTTATTTAAAGACCGCGCGACATTAATGCCGATAGCTATCTCATTTTTACTGACAGGATTACGTCCAAACATGGTTTCATAGCCAACGGCATCAAAGCTACCCTCAATGACATTGACACTGATATTTAATGGCGAATTGTTGTCGTTAGGAAGTACTCCCGTTAATTGATCTAGCCATGCATAATCTTTAATACGTTCATCTTCCAGTAAAAAATCTTCAAATTGTTGTTTTGAAAATGTCTCTTTATTAAATACGGTTACTACTACATGTGATGCATCATACCCCCACGAGGGTGAAGTCTCTTTGATGGAGATAAAACTATTCAATATGACCACACTAAAGACGAGTATGGCAGATGTTATAGAGGTAAGCGCTATAATTAGTATGGAACTTTTTAAATTTTTTGTTATGCTTTTCAGTCCAATTTGAAGTTGAATAGGTAGATTAGATAAACGAAATAGTCTACTCGAGCTGCTTCTACGACGATTTATTTTACTATTTGCACTTTCCGACATACCATATTTGATTGCTTGGACAGGTTCCACCTTGCGTGCCTTGTTCGAGTAGAAAAAGGCGGTGAGTAGCACAATCCCAAATAGGATGAGGGCAATTAGCACGGTTAGTCGAGTATCTTGGTGAATGGCTAAATGATTTCCTGCTTTAAGGTAGGATAAGGAGCTTTCTATAATGATTCTGGAAAGAAATTTACTTACGATGAGTCCAGGTATGATCGAGAAAGCAGATAACAAGCCAAATTGTAATACGTAAGTAGCACTTATCTGTAGAGACGATAGACCGAGAGATTTCATAACGCCTATTGTTCTGTAGTTCGCTAAAATGGCGTCGGAAATGCTAAAACCAATGATAAATAAAGATACCAGAAGCATAGCTATACCAAAGGCAATCATGATAAAACCAATGATTTTATTAATAATTAAATAAAAAGAAGCTATTTCTTCATATTCCATTTTAGATTCGAGATAAGGTCCTTGCAGATAGTTTTCAAAATCACGCCAATAGCTAGAGCTTTGCTGATAATCGTCAAAGCGTAGTGCCATCATGTATTGTTCAGTACCGATCATGGATGCTAAATGCAACTGATAGTCAATATTGTTCATCCAAATACGAGCGTTTGTTGTAAAAGGACCACCATAGGGCATATCTACTACAACACCTGAAACCATTAAGCTAAACGTTCTCTCACCTGTATTAAATTCAATTGCATCGCCAAGTGAAATGTGAGCACTTGATGCCAATGAGGTAGGAATCCATATGGTCCCTTTAGGTGGAGATGTTTGCTTTTCTCCCTCAGAAAATAATAATTGATCGATCATTGAAGGCATTTTTTGCGTATCCATCATAAATAAATAGAGATTGGGCATTTCTTTCCCATCGAAGGTAATTCCAGATAAATTTCTATAGGGTATTAAGTCGGAGGAAGTTACCCCTTGCTGCTCCTGCCACCAATCGTTTACGGCAAAAGGGTTATGAACATCATCACCCATTGTTAAAATTTGATGGGCACCATTTGAATCAAAATGGGCTTTTTCAAAAATATTGTTCGTATTTATTAGTATGGTTACAGAAGTAGCGAGTAAAAGCGTTGATAGGAAAATAAGGACAACCATCAGACTATTTTGCAATTTTCTTTTTCTTAAATGGGAGGAACAAAGAGTGACAATTGCGTACATCGACTACTCCTTTCCAGCAACATAAGAAAAGATAATATGTTCTCGCTCTTGTATATTAAGATGATCATATTTTTCGAAGTTTAATACCCCATCTATTTTTCCATCTTGAATGATAATAAGACGATTTGCACGACAAGCTGCCTTTATATCATGGGTTATCATAACAACAGATTGCCCTTTTCTATTTAAATTAGTTAAGATATCTAATACGGCTACCCCTTGATCGTAATTTAAACTACCAGTTGGTTCATCCGCAAAAAGCACTTCAGGATTATTAACCAATGCTCTAGCTATTGCAGCTCTTTGTTGCTGACCACCTGATGTTTGAGAAGGTAAACGATTTCGTTGCTTATCAAGACCCATTAAATGTAGTAGCTGTTCTGCTTTTTGGATAATTACTTTTTTATTAGTTTTGGCGATGTATCCAGGAAGGGCGATATTTTCTAGCAGCGTCAAATCAGGGATGAGATTGCTATTTTGATAGATATAACCAACCTTCTGTGAGCGAAAGGACGCTAGCTTTCTTTCTGAAAAGGTATCTAGCTTATCCCCTTGAAAGTAAATTTCACCTGCCGTAATCGTATCCAGTCCACTTAAAAGATAAAGAAGCGTTGACTTACCAGAACCAGAATTCCCCATAATAACAGTGAAATCCCCCTTATAAATATCAATATTCATATTTTTAATGGCATGGAATTGTTCGCTACCCGTTGAAAAGGTTTTACATACATTTTGGGCTCGTATCAGTACTTCTTTTTCCATAGTAAGGCCTCCTTTTGATTTATTTTCTTTAGTGTAATATGTAATTATTAGTAGGTCCTTATGAAATTATTAATAAATTCTTACAGTCAAAGTAACCTTTTGAACAAAAAAACGTTGTAGTAAACGATTTGAAAGATGTCATAAAAGGAGATGGAAGTTATGCCATTAACATTTGCTCATCCAGCAGCAGTCCTACCTTTTTCTCGAAAAAGTAAATATATTCATTTTTCTGCCTTGGTATTAGGTAGCATGGCTCCAGATTTCGAATACTTTTTAAGGGGACGCCCAATAGGGGAGATTGGTCATACATTTGCAGGGTTCTTTTTATTCAATCTTCCACTCGTACTAATAATCTACTTGATTTATCATCGGTTTATCCATCAACCAATCATGAGCCATTTACCAGAATTTTTACAGGATTTTAATAGCTATCAAATTTCAGGGACTAAAACATGGAAAATCATTGTTTTTAGTTATTCAGCATTATTAGGTATGCTAACCCATGTCATATGGGATTCATTTACACATCAAAATGGGTATATGGTGACCAATCTTCGTTTTCTTTCTCAAACATTTACTTTATTTGGATTTCATATCCCCATTTATAAGTTTTTACAGCACGGAAGTACATTGTTAGGCATTACGCTTATTTTTGGATATATGTATTACAGGGCATCTTTGATCAAACATAATAAAGTGCCGGCGGTATCTCCTCAGAAAAAAATAGTTTTTTGGAGTGCGCTAGCTTTCTTAACGTTTGTTTGTGTATGTCTTTGGCAGTGGATCAATGGCATTCCGTTAAGCAGCTACGGGGTATGGGTTGTCCGTATCATCGATTCATTTTTTTGTAGTGTACTGACCCTTTCCATCTGTTTAGCATATCGGAAAAGAACGATGAACGATAAAAAGACTACCTAAAATGGGAGTCTTTTTACGAGATAGGGAGTGTAAGTGTAAAGGTAGTGCCTTCCTTGTGCTTGCTATGAAATGAAATTGAACCATAGTGTTCCTCCATAATATGCTGACAAATGGATAGGCCAAGCCCCGCTCCTTCGTTTTTAATAGCAGATTCTCTTTCGGCCTGATGACCTCTAAAGTAACGTTCAAAAATAAAGGGCATATCTTCGGGAAGCATCCCATTGCCATTATCTATTACTTGGATATAAAGTGTTTGATCTTCAATATAAGTAGTAATAGTTATGGTATCTCCATTGGAGGTATGCTTTAATGCATTGGTAACAAGGTTGGATATAACCTGCTCTAGCCGTCCCTCATCTACTTGAATAAGGACATTAGGAATCATTGCAGGTTTGATAAAATGAATATTGGTTGTTTGGACATAATAGTGAATCGGCTGCAAAATGTTTGTAAGGACGTCTCGGCTATATTGTTCTTTTAAATGGATGGGGATGTGGCCGAGTTCCTTTAATGTATGAATAAATAAATCATCAATGAGTCTCGACATTTTTTCCGTATTTATCTGCATGATATGAATGTAGGACATAAGTGAATCTTCATCTCGACAAACGCCCTCAGATATAGCGTCCAAATAAGCTTTTATAGTAGTTAGAGGTGTTTTCACATCATGAGAGATATTCGAAATGAGCTTTTTTTGATGTTGCTCCTGTTCATTTCGTTGGATGACTAATTGTTTAATCTCTAATCGCATTTGGTCAAATACGGCATACAATTCACCAAGCTCATCCAATTTCGGATAGCTACTCATTTGTTCGTAATTCCCTTTGACAATTTCCTCGGTGTTTTTTTTCAGCTCATGTAATGGTGTTAAAATGTCTTTCTGTACTTTCCTATTCATATATAGGGCGAAGCATATAATAAAGAAGCTCAGAGCGCCCATCATGACTACTAAAAATAAGTAGTTTGAATTTGGTTGTTTGGATGGAAATAGACTATCTTTGTTTAGGGTAAAAATAGCATTTCCTATTTGTTCATGACTCTCATCATTAACAATAGGAAAAGCAATATTTATTTTTCCCGGTTCTTGTTGTGATGTAAATAAATCATAATGTATATCATTTTTAATTTGAATCGTAGATGTAAGGTCATTCTCTTTTGTATGGAATATTACTTTGCCATCTAGGTGAAGTACGGTCATATCAATTTCTTGGTCATCGCTCATTTGTTGCAGCATACTACGTATCTCGGAATCTCGTTCTAGAATTGAAAGATGATCTTCTATGTACAATAATAACTGGTTCACGGATAATCGAATTTGATTGATGACATATTGATCCTCTGATACTTCTTGAGATTTGTTGGTAGCAAAGAATAGAATAAGAGTTCCTATAAACAATAGTCCAACACAGATGATAAGCGTCCATATCCATTTGTTGATCCATTTTTTTAAGTACATTTGAGTCTCCTATACGTGATTGGATGTACTGAATTTATAACCAACTCCCCAAACGGTTTGAAGATAAACAGGATGAGAAGGATTGATTTCAATTTTTTCTCGAATCCGTCTAATGTAGACTGTAATTGTATTTTCGTCTCCATAGGTGTCATAACCCCAAACTGCATCAAGCAACTGACTTTTGGAGAAGACTTGATTTCTATTTTTAGCTAGAAAAAATAGTAACTCGAACTCTTTTGCTGACAGGGGAATAGGCTTGTTATCGCGCAAAAAAAGATATTCCTGCTTATTAATAATGATATTATCAATGTGAAGGACATCCTTCTGAACGTCATGATCTTGAAGCCATCTATCCTGCCTTCGTAAATGGGCATTAATTCTTGCCACTAGTTCACTTAGTGAAAATGGTTTAGTCATATAATCATCCGCACCAAATCCTAGCCCCAATACTTTATCGGTATCACTCCCTCTAGCACTTAAAATGAGTATTGCCACATTACTATGTTCACGGATCTTACGGCATATTTCGATCCCATCACAATCGGGTAGAGAAAGATCAAGGATCACGAAATCTGGAGCGGATTCTTGCAAATAAAGGATAGCTTCATGGCCAGTTCTTACAATATGTGAATCGAACTGATGAACGCTTAAGTAATCCTTTATAATATTGGCAATATCATTTTCGTCCTCCACAATTAGAACGTTGATGTTCTTCATTAAAATGATCTCTCCTTAATTTAATGTCTAAATCATTTTCTTCTCCGATTAACGAGGAAGAAAAATAAAGTAATGATAAGGAATGCGTAAATGATTATCCAAGCAAAATGCCAGTAAAATACGTTAGGGACTACTTCTATTTGATCGCCAATGCTCATTATTTCTAGTGAAAAATGAACAGGCGGTAGTAGCCACAGGAGACCAGCTTGGATATTGTTTTTTAAAGTAGCGATAACGACAGAAATAATTAGGATACTTATGACACCCCACCAAGTATTTTGCCTATTGTTCACAATCTCTCTTGTGAACAAGGCAGTGAGTGCAATAGCAAGAATCGATAAACTAAAATGAGACAAGAAACCTAATCCTATATGTAATGGTGTTGGTTTTTCGAAAAACGCATCAATGAGAATAGGATAGAAGACTGAAACACAACTTAAGCTAAAAGCAATTAAACCACAAATAATGAAAACTCCAATATTGTAATGTGTTGGACTTTTGGCATGAAGAGTAGTAATCAACTTTTGCCCCTCATCCTCAGCATGAAATAATGTAACAGTAAACCAGCCCATTAAAAAGAACAGAATAAGCGATGTAAATGAATAGCTATCTAATATTGGATTAGGCACAAACGTATAGTTAACGACAAGACAGAGGATGAATATTGTAAAAGGTGGAACGTATTGATAGGTTCTTAAATAATTAATAAATTGATAGCGCAATAAACTGCTCATCTTTTTCGATACCTCCTATTAAAAATGAGAAGAAAATTGTTCTTTTTTGTGATGGCCATTAGCTAAATATTTAATAGAGGCATTTTTTTGTAGTAGTTTTAGCAAAATTTGATCTGAATCCTTTGCCTGCACTATCGATACGATTTCATAATGACCATTCGCTAAAGGTTGTTTTTGTTGAATTTCCATCAAAGGTACAATTTCATCGAGTAATGCTAGGCTTGCAATATCAAATATTAGTCGATATACAGGCTGGCTATTCAAATCCTTTGCTTGAATGAGTTGATTTTCTTGAATAAGTAAAACTGAATCGACAAGACTTTCGAGTAATTTCGTTTCATGGCAAGTTAGGATGATGCTTAGTCCTTTATCTCTTACTGTGGCCAATATTTGTTCGAAATCATTTTGTGCTTTGGCATCAAGCCCCGATAATGGCTCATCCATTATTAGTAAATCTGTTTCTTCTAGCATTGCCTGCATGATCATCACCTTTTGCCTCATTCCTTTTGAGAAGTGGACGATCCTTGTATTTTGAGACTCTTTTAATTGAAACATCTCAAGCAATTCATCTATTTTCTGCAAAAGACGCTTTTTAGGCATACCCCGAATCCGCCCCATATGATAAAGATATTCTTGCGGGGTAAATAAAATATGGGAAGGGGTGACTTCTGGGACATAACCGACTTTTAGCGAAGTTTTATGCGCCACAATTTTACCGCTGTCTGGTTTAATGAAAGCCGCAATAATTTTGAGTAAAGTGCTTTTTCCAGATCCATTTTTTCCGACAAGCGCAATAATTTCTTTGGCTGCAATCGAAAACGATGCATGCTCTAAAACTGTTTTCCCATTAAATTGTTTACTAACGTTTTGTACTTCCAAAATAGTAGCCATCTTCACTCACCTTTATTCTTTAGATAAATCTCGACTATAAAATTATTATAAAGAAATTTGGTCTTTCACTTCAATGAAATTGGATAAATTCCCTATATTTAGATATTATCATACCCGCAATAAAAAAAGTTCTGCCGAATGGAGCAGAACTTTTAACGTTTTATTATAACGAGCGATATTTTTTTAAACTAATAATATTTAAAGTGATGAAAACAATGGCGAAACAAGCAAGTATGCTGAGATTCAGGATAATATCCAGGAAGGCATACCCTTTATACATAACGCCATTCAATGCGTCTGCTGCATAGTAAAGGGGCATGATTCTGCCGATACTTTGAAGCCATTCAGCCATACTATCAAGTGGGAAAATGCCCGAAAAGAATACTTGTGGAACAATAATTAATGGTATAAATTGCATCATTTGAAATTCGGAAGCGGCAAAGCTTGATAATAGCGCACCCAATGATAAGGACACAAGAGCGACTACCATATTAATGAGTAAAACAAGCCAGATAGAGCCTACATGAACAATATCTAGTACATAAATACCAAACAACACGATAATAATCGTTTGTAGAAAGGCAAATAGACCATAGCCGACCATATAACCTACTACAATTTCTGAACGTTTAATCGGTGTGGCGAGTAAACGTTCCAATGTTCCAGAGGTGCGTTCCTTTAACAGGGCAATGCCAGTAATTAAAAAGACAAAGAAAAAGACAAAGAAGCCAATGAGCATGGGACTAAAAATATCGAAAATGGCAGTATCTTCATCACCATACACATAGTCTGTTTTCAAGCTCCTCATTGCGGCTTGTGATGGCTGTAAAATTTGTGCAAGCTGCATGGTTAAAGCTTTTGACTGGGAAGGATCATCATTTAATAAAGTTAATTTACTACTATTTGGCTCTATTTCTAGCCATCCGTCATACTCTTTATCCTGCAGTTGTTTTTTCGTAAAATGATCGTCTACAACAATCGAAAAATCCGCATTTTTAAGTTTCTCTATTAATGGCGCGGGGGCATCGGAGACAACTAGTGTGATCGTCGCTTCGTTACTATTAAAAATAAAGTACATTAATGACAGTACGAGCAGTGGGGCAAAGAACAATAATGCAAGTGTCCGTTTATCTCGTTTCATCTGTTGGATGATTCTTGTTACAATTGCACCCATTCTCATAATACGTCTCCTCCAGCCATTAAAAATACTTCATCAAAATCCTTTGCTTGGTAATGATCCTTTAATGCTTGGGGTGTACCTTGTGCAATAATTCGACCATTTCTTAACATAGCTAATTGATCACATCTTTCTGCCTCATCCATTGCATGAGTCGTTACTAAAATCGTTTTCTGTTCTTGATCTTTTAAACGAATGAGCTCTTGCCAAATTTCTTTTTTGAGGACAGGATCAATTCCTACTGTTGGTTCATCTAAAATCAATAGCTTAGGATCTTGAATAAGGGCAATCGCTAACGATAATCTTCTTTTCATTCCGCCTGAATAATTCCCCACTTTACGTTGTAAATCATCGGTAAGACGGACAAGATTGCCAGCATAGGCAACACGCTCCATTCTTTCGGCTTTCGATAAGGGATAAAGCTTAGCGAAGAAATGTAAATTTTCCTCCCCCGTTAAATCTGTATAAAGAGCATCTGATTGTGCCATATAGCCGATATCTTTCAATAATTGTTGGTGGGGTACAACCAAATTTAATACTTCAACAGTGCCGTTATCAGGTTTCAGCATGCCCATTATCATTTTAATTAACGTTGTTTTACCACAGCCTGATGGACCCAGTAAACCCATTAATTGCCCTTTTGGAATCGTTAAAGAAAGGGGGGCAATAACCTGCTTATGTTGGAAACTTTTTTCAAGGTCTTTTATTAAGATCGCATGGTCGACCATACAAATTTCACTCCTTCACTGAACACAATGTTGATTTGATAAAAATTTTAAGGTAGCATGTGAGCAAATACAATAAACAGTTTGCCAGTATGTGTTAAGTATATGGAGGGAAGTACATTGTCCGTACATGACAAGATGAATTTTGAAACAAAACAAGCCATTAAATCGGCATTGATCCAGCAAGTAGAGGAGGTGGGCTTTGAACGTGTGACAGTAAAAAATTTAGCACTAACAGCCCAAATTAATCGAGGAACCTTTTACTTGCATTACTCAGATAAATATAAAGTAATGGAAGATTTGCAGCAGGAACTGTTGATGGAATTAGAACGCTATGTGAAGCATGTACAACCAGTAGATGCTTTTCAAACATTGAAAATGGGACAACTCTATCAACCGTTCATCAAGGTTATCACCTGCATAAAAGAGCATGCACCCGCCTATCGTATGTTATTAGGTGAACAGGGAAGACCTAGCTTTACACAAAAGATGAAAACCATATTTGGCAATCATATTTTGGACAGATTATCGGTAGTTCGCGAGGAAGTGAAGGACCCGGAATTCCAGCAATACTTACAAGCCTTTATAGCATCTGCCATTTTAGGAGTGATTCAAGAATGGTTGGAAAAGGGCAATGACAATTTAACGGTAGAAGAAATGGTCACGATGCATTTTCGGTTAATGCGATTTTTAGGGAATGTAGTAGCTAGCAGTTAAACACAAAAATCTACATAACGTAGAATGGGCCATGTAGATTTTTGCTCCTTATAAAAACTAGAATAACGCTAAGTATGCGAAATAGAACAATGGGAAAATGAAAAAGAACATGATTGGCATCATTCACATCGCCTACCTCATGTTCTAATTAAGCGTATTCAAATTTATTTTCCATAATAATCATTTAATGCAACTTCCAAGCGTTCTTCTAAGTGTGTAGAAATATAATTTAAAACGAATTGCTCTTTTTCCATTTCAATTTGAGAGGATCTGAACATCCTTTTGAAAAAACTAACTTGATTATTCATTGAAAATTGCTGTAATGCTTCTGTACGTAAGGTAGAAACGATTTCATTTTCGATATGACGCTCTCTAATTTTCTGTACAATTTCCTTGACACCATTTTCTTGTAGCTCGGTAATCTGTTGTTGGAGATTTTCATTTTCCTGTTTTAATTCCGAGGTTTCCTTTTGAATTTCCTCAAACTGAAGGGCCGAATCGGAGGATAATCGTTGAATGTTCTCGGCAAGAAATTCCTGATTAATGTTAACTTGTAATGTTCCATGCTTCTCATCCGGCAAAATCTGAAAGAGCCCTGTTTGAATCATTTGCTGTAGGACATTCCCAAGAACATCAATTTTATTGGATAAATCCCCGGAGTCCATAGTCGTTGCCGTAATTTGATGCCTCAACAGCTGACCATTATCATCAATACCAAGCAATAATTTTATACCCTTCACACGATATTCATCCTTTAATAATAAAATCATTCTTAGCCTTAATATAGCTGGTAAGTCTAAACGGATATTTCCATGCTCATTCGGTGTAGCATTGTCGAAAATGTACTGCTCAAACGGCTTTAAATAGTAGCGAAGCATGGCATCTGTAATATCGAACCAGCCAGCGATTTCTGCTATTGTATAGTGATTAGTTTCATCGATGTTCGTTAAATAATCATCATTGTAGAGGCTCTCCTCTAAAGGCGTATGCTGTAGCGCAACAAACAATGGGTCATCTTGCACAATTCCAAGTACCATCTCTTTTGCATCATTTACTTTAAGCATCCTTTCACACCCCACTTTATTTTTCCCATAACAAAATGTTCCCTATATAGGTTTCTATTCGATTGGTAGCAATTGTATGCCTAATTTGTGTAGGAAATAATCATTAGAACAATGTACCTTTTAACCTTTTATGACTCTTTCGAAAAAAAATAATTTGTCCTAAGAGGAGATGTGTGGAGTTATTGGGAGAGGGGACTTATTGGATGGTTACCATCCAGCTTTATTAGATGAAACTGGTTTGAAAGTATTCGCTATGTTTTAAATAGATAGAGGATTGGCAAGGTATGAATTGAAGCTACAAGGAAGTTGAAAAATGATTCAACCCAATATTTCAAAGGCTATAAAAAGTTCAAAGTAAAGTCATACACAAATTAACAATAATTAAGATAGATCGTAGTGGAGCGAGTATTTGGGAAATTGATAAAGGGCTTAATTGCCCCTAAGCATCAATGGTTTCAATAAAAAACTTAGTTACCTCAGTTTTTTCAACATTTGTTTTAGCTTCGCAAAATAGTACTATTGCACTTTCCTCATCGTCAAACCATAAATACCTTACTTCTGTACCAAAGCCGCTTTTATCATTATATTCGTATACATCTATGACCATCTCTTCATCACTTTTCGGTAAGGTAAGGGTACCTTGCATTTGAAAAACTTCGTGTAAAAACTCTGCAGTCTCATCATTAATCTTATTCTCCTCTTTAAGTTTATCGTAGCGAAGATTTACTAGATCAACGAGTGTTTCTTTAGTTAATTGCACTATTTTTTCTTCTAATGTCATGGATAATCATCTCCTAAACTATGAAATAATTAACTAATAGTATACCATGATTTAATTAACTAAACTGACAGTGAGCGAGTTAAAATCTTGATTTTTGAGAAAAAACATCGACACTCTTTTTAGGAAAGAAACATTTAGCGTATATCCGTTCACTTCATTACGACAGTATATATAAAGATAGAAAAGATAGATGACCATTAGTAAATTGAGAATATCAATATTGCACATGAATGAATTGGTGGTCACTAATTACCTAGAGAAAGTATTGAAGAAACTAGTATTTTATCCCTGTTAATTTTGTTGAAATATAGTCAAAACCTCTCTTTTTATGTATATTATTGGTTATGGAGGGAATTATAATGAAGAAAATAACGATTTTATCATTTTTATTTTTATTGAGCTTTTTTGCAATTTTTGCTAATAGTGCAAGTGCGGAATCTGTTTTTAAAGATGTTGAAGAAACCAATCCTAATTACAATGACTTAAAATTTTTATATGATAAAGATTTATTATCTGATTCTGTTGTAGGTAAGAAACAAACTTTTGGCAAAGATAGGAAAGCAACACGAGGTGATGCTGTGACTATGATAGGAAAAACAATGGGCTATAAAATGTACACTACATATACTCCATATAAGGATGTAGATTATGATGAAGTATTTAGTGGACACGTTTTAGAATTATCTAAGTTAGGGATTATAAATGGTTATTCTGATGGCACATTCAAGCCTGATGGCAGTCTTACGCGAGGACATCTTGCTTTATTCATTGTTAGAGCATTCGGTAAATATTTGCCTGAGGGTAATCAAGAGTTCAGAGATGTTCCAAAATCAAATGATGCTTACAAAGCTGTAAAAAAATTAGTTGGAGCAGGGATTACAACAGGTTATGGTAATGGAACATTTAAGCCCAATGAACCTTTAACGAAAATGCATTTACATGTGTTTATGGCAAGATTAGTTAAATACTTAGAAGAGCAAAACATAAAAGTACCTTTGAATGATCCTTTGATTGAGAGTACTGAAAGATATAAACCGATTAATGATGCTAAGATAAAATTAGGTTTATCTAAGTCAGAAGTATATGAGTTAATTAAACATCGTATGACTAATAAACAAACTGATAGGTGGTATTCTACAAATGTTGGTAGGAATGGTTTAGATGGGAAAACTACTTATGGGTTTTTTGATGGAAAACTTGAAAGTATTACGAATATATATAATTGGAAATCACAAGTGAAAGCATCCAATTCAATTAGAAATATACATGAGATATATTTAGAAGAATATAAGAAAGAATTTGGTGAAAACTATAAAACAAATATAGAAGATGATTTAATTATGACATTTTGGGATAAATCGACTTTCACAATAAAACTAAACACACATATATTAGATGGAAAAATAGATGTAGTCTCACATATTTCTACTGATCCTATACCCTTCTAGTGCAATAAGTGCCTTTACGTTTATATAAACCAAAATATTAACAATATATAAATATTATTAACATTCCTCAATATTATATTTTAAATTCATGCATATAATTAATAGTAGGGGAAGTAAGTTAAGAAGTCTTTCGCTGACGGATCGCCGTATGCGATGAAAGTCGCCTGTGCGGTGAAGGCTCGTTATAAACCTAAAGAAAAAGAAGGATAAGACGAGAATGGCATAGGTGCAGCAATTACAGGAGTAGGAACCCCTTCATCTGTTTTACAAATGGGTGAAACTACTGAATTAATTGCTGCAACAATAGAGTTAGGCACAATTATTTGGTCATCAAACAATCCTAATGTTGTGACAATCAATTCTACCACAGGTAAAATTACTGCTAAAGCTCCTGGTATAGCAACAATTTCGTATACAAGTAGTAACGGTAAAAAAAATTTTATCAATCTTAACGTACATGGAGAAGCAATGGCAAAAAATCCAACCTATACGCAAGTATTGCAAATGGGCGAAGTAACTACAGCTACAGTGGGAACAGGGTTATCTGCCAGTGCAACAAACAAAAGCTTTGTATCTAGTACAACGAGTGTGGCAACGGTTAATGCTACGACAGGTCAATTAACTGCAATAAGTCCAGGAAGTTCTGTTATTACGTATGTAGGGAAGGACAATAATGGAGTAGTAGTAGAAAAAGGAACGATAACGGTGACAGTTTATTCCCAAGCAGCAGTGGGTGCAGTACCGACAGTTTCAGCACCATTTTCAGTTATCGGATGGGGCTCGGCGGCAACAGGTTTTACGACTCCAGTTACTGGTCAATCTATCATTTGGACAGCAAACAATGGAACAGGTTCTGCTTTTATCCACCCGAGTACTGGGGCTATCAGAGGTGTAACAGCCGGTGATGTAACTGTAGCCTATAAAATTGTGGATATTAACACAAAAGTAGTGGTCTACAAGTCCGCTCCAGTATCGATTTCAATTCCTGATACACCAAGAGTAAATATTTCAGCACCATATGTTGATGAAGGGACTATTGGTGGAACTTATTCATCATCAACTAATGTAAATTTGACAGGTGTAATAGTAGGAGAAGATAACGCAATTGTCCTGTTTAGTAATCCAAGAAGTAACGATATAAATATTGCAACTGCAGTGATTGTGGGTCCAAATCCATCGGGGCATGTTTTTTTGAACGTAGAAAAAAAGGGTGTTGGCGCAGTTCAAATAACATTTGATTACACGGATAGCAACAACAAAACGGGCACGATGACCTGGACGTTTAATTTCCAATAAAACTATAGATAAAGAATGCTTCAACGTTTTCTTTTGCCTTCCACAAATCTGTGGAGGGTTTTTTTGCTTTTTTGTAGGATATATATTTCTATATCAATCAAGAACAAATGTGACGGAGGGCTCGGGGCTTGGACTAGCGATTGCCAAAAGCATCGTGGAGCTTCACGGAGGAACAATTCACGCGAAATACAAGAACGAAACATTGTACTTTGTTATCTCACTGCCCTTTACGACGTAACTAATTTGTCCAAAGTGGATAAATGGTTATAGCATGATGTGGTTGTTCATGTCTGGCAAGCATATCCTGCATGGCAGCTAAAAAAGCAGTGTTTTTAATTAATATTTGAATTTCTGTCTGTTTGTATTGCTTTTGAAAATCAATAATATAATCTCTAATGATTGAAAGGTTGTAGTGACTGTTAATTTCCACTTCAACGAAAAATGGCAATGTTAAATCAGGAAGCTTGGTACTACCACCGCGGCGAATCCAAACAGCTTCTTGTACATAATAACGGATGGGTAGTTGACGGTTACTGGCAATAAAAATATCCATAAAAAGCCCCCTTCTATGTCTATTTCAAGCCTAAAGGAAAATTCCTCAGTCGTCAAAAGAAAACATGTGGAAATCTTAACAGCAATTTTCTCATGTTTTTTTGTTTGCTTTTTGTTGAATTTTGTTTGATTATGTCCGTTTTTTGGACTAATTGTAAAGGTAGTGTAAACATTTATTTAATCCATTGTAAATGATATGTACAGAAAGCTTAAAACTATTAATAATAAAGTCTGACAACAAGGAAAGGGTTGAATAGATTGGATATCAATATACAGGAGATGATTTTCCAATTTCTTGGAGGGTTAGGCTTATTTCTTTTTGCTATTAAATTTATGGGAGATGGTTTACAGAAGGCTGCTGGTGACCGTCTACGAGATATTTTAGATAAATTTACAACAAATCCATTAATGGGTGTACTAGTTGGTATTATTGTTACGGTTCTTATACAGTCCAGTTCAGGAACCACTGTTATTACAGTAGGGCTAGTAAGTGCTGGACTTATGAAATTGCGCCAAGCAATCGGCGTTATTATGGGTGCCAATATTGGAACAACTATTACTGCCTTTATAATAGGGATTGACGTAGGTGCATATGCATATCCCATTATGGCAGTGGGTGCCATTTGCTTATTTTTCTTTAAGAAAAGTATCATTCAAAATATTGGACAAGTACTTTTCGGGTTTGCCGGTTTATTTATTGGTTTAGAGCTCATGAGTGGTGGGATGAAGCCCCTTCGTGATTGGCAACCATTTTTAGATTTGACTGTCCAAATGTCCGATGTACCGATTTTAGGTGTGCTAGTTGGGACAATATTTACGTTAATTGTTCAATCTTCTTCTGCTACAGTAGGTATTTTACAAGGACTTTATGCTGAGGACTTAATTTCTTTACACGGAGCATTACCTGTTTTGTTTGGAGATAATATTGGAACAACTATTACTGCCATCTTAGCGGCTTTAGGTGCTTCTATAGCAGCAAAAAGAGCTGCTGCCACTCATTTACTATTTAACGTAGTGGGTACTATTATTTTTATGCTGATACTTGGCTTATTTACGAACTATGTAGAATGGATTGCTGGGTTGCTTAATTTAGAACCAAAAATGCAAATAGCCTTTGCTCATGGAACTTTTAATGTCATTAATACGCTCGTTCAACTGCCGTTTATTGGCGTTTGGGCATATGTCGTAACAAAATTAATTCCTGGTGAAGATTCAGTCATCGAATATAAACCAAAATTCTTGGATAAAAATTTAATTGTCAAGTCACCTTCAATTGCACTAGGCCAAGCAAAAATGGAAGTCGTGCGTATGGGGGAATATAGTATTCTAGGATTAGAAGAAACGTTAACGATTTTAAAAACAGCTGACACAAAATTGGTAGGCAAGGTCGAACAATTGGAAGAAGCTATCAATAACTTAGATCGTCAATCTACAGACTATTTAATAGAGCTATCCAAGCAATCTCTATCGAACCATGATTCTCAGCTGCATCATGCTTTGTTTGACAATATTCGTGATATCGAGCGAATTGGTGACCATGTAGAAAATATTATCGAGCTTCTACAATACAAAGATAGCAACCGCGTCCGCTTAAGCGATCAAGCGCTGAAAGAGTTAGAAGATATGTTTATTTTTACATTAGAAACTGTAAAAGTCGCTATTGAATCTCTTGACAAACAGGATTTATCTTTAGCACAGCAAGTGATAGAAAAGGAAAATGAAATAGATAATATGGAGAGACGTTTACGTAAATTGCATATTAAGCGATTAAATGAAGGCGTATGCTCAGGTTCAGCGGGAATTGTATTTGCTGATATCGTAAGTAATTTGGAAAGAATCGGAGATCATGCATCCAATATAGCGGAAACGGTTATTTCCTAAAATGAGCTGTTCAGTAGAGTAAAAACTACTGAACAGCTTTTTTATAGTGCCCAAAGTAGTGGATAAAACTATGAGAATGACGGATAGCCCCACAAAAGTGCTGGGGAAAAGAAATACGAAAAATCCTAGATCCCCCCTAAAAAGGATGATAAGCTTCTATAGCTTCTAAAAAATAGTGGAGGATGGGCGATTGTACTTCATCCTTACGATAAATAAACCAAGTAGGAATTTGGGCTTGCTTGGTTGTTATTTCATGTAGTTTTAATGCATAGGCTGCCATATACTTCTCTGCAATGGCGCGAGGAAGTAAGGTAATGCCTAGACCAGCCGCCACACAGCCAATAATTCCATCAAGCGTACCAAATTCCATTCTATTTTTTGGCTGTACGCCGTCCTCATGTAACCAATGCTCGAAAACGGCTCGATAGGAGCAGCCATGTCTGAAGGAAATTACTGTACTGTCCTCGATATCAAGCAAATCTTGGATAGGTTTATGATTGCTTGATGTAATGATGACAAGCTCTTCGTTGACAAATTCCTTGATCAATATATTTTCTTTATAAACGGGGCCAGTCACAAAGGCACCATCTATTTCATAGTTTATTAACCGGTCTATATTGTACTGAGATGGACTTGTTAAAATAGTAATATCGATCTTTTCATGAGCTTGATGGAATGTCGTCAATAGGGTAGGTAAATGCAAAGCGGCAGTTGTTTCCATTGAGCCAATCCGTAAAATACCACTTGAATGCTCATCATCTTGTAAAAGTTCAAAGGATTTCTCATAGAGATGAAGCATTTTTAAGGCGACCTCGTAAAATTGTTCCCCCTTAGCTGTTAGCTGAATACCTCGATGCCCACGATAAAATAATGTTGTATTATACATAGCCTCAAGACTTTGAATTTTCATAGATATATTGGATTGTGTGTAATTAAGTGTTGCAGCTGCTTTAGAAAAACTTCCTGTTTGAACGACTGTTCGAAAGATAGTCAAATCATTAATATTCATATGCCCTCCATCTATCAATTTTATTGATATCAATTATAACGAATTAAGCATATTTGTGATACCTAAAATTCGATATAGTGGAGAAGAGAAGGAGTGGTACTATGCAAAAGCAAACCATCCACTATTTAATAGGTGGCGTATTCGCTTTAATGATCGCGATGGGAATCGGACGTTTTTCATATACAGTCATTCTACCCTATATGCAAGAAGCGTCTGGGTTTAGTCGAGCTACTGCAGGCTATTTAGCATCCAGCAATTATTTAGGCTACCTGATTGGGGCATTAGTGGTGGGACGATTATCAATTGAACAAAAACGTGTTCCCTTTTTGCAAGTAGGTCTTATCATCAGTATGTTGACTACGATCTTTATGGGTTTTACAGAAACGATTATTATATGGTATGTCCTCAGATTTATTTCTGGGGTAATGAGTGCTTTTATTTTTGTAGTCATTGCTAGTCTTGTTCTCGATCAATTAGCGGATAATAATAAATCGCATCTATCAGGGCTTTTCTATAGTGGTGTGGGAATTGGAATAGCTATCAGTGCCATCATCGTTTCGCCCATTCATGCAATCTTTAAATGGAATGGAACATGGATAGCTTTAGCGTTAATGTGTGTTTTATTATTTGTCTTTATTGCTTTATTCATCAAACCCATCCCACACAGTAAAAAACAGTGGGGGAATCAATCTATACCAGTACCAAAAATGCCACCGAAGTCATGGTTGAAATGGTTAATTGTCGCCTATAGTTTAGAGGGGCTTGGCTATATTGTCACAGGAACTTTTATTGTTTCGATTGCTCAGGAATCAACAAGCTTTCATGGAAATGCAGCACTAGTATGGTTTGTAGCTGGTTTAGCTGCTATTCCATCGTGCATCATATGTTCCAAGCTATCACAGCGCTTTGGTTATGTGAAAATATTACTGATTTCAATGGTTGTTCAAGCAGTCGGAATAGCTTTACCGGCATTAGCAACAAATACAATTACGCTTTATTTAAGTGCCTTTATTTTTGGGGCAACCTTTATGGGGATTACAACAATTGTTACAACATTAGCAAGACACATTGTCCCAGTAAACAGTCATCAAATTTTAGGCTATTTAACAGCTAGCTATGCTTTAGGTCAGATGGTAGGACCTACTGTAGCAGGAGTACTTGCTAACTCTACTAATAGCTACCAATATTCATTAGTTGGTGCAGCGACAGTTGTAATCATTGGGGCGTTGAGTTTATTGGGTGGGGTAAAATACGAAAAAAAGTAAGTAAGACTGTTGGCGTCTTACTTACTCTTATTTTAATGGATATCTCTTTTCTTAAAGTTCCCGCCACGAACTTCTGAAACATCAGAAATCACAACAAAGGCGCCTTCATCGATATCTTTAATAATAGTAACTAACTTGTTTTCTTCCATACGGTTAATGACACAGTTTAAAATTTCTGTTGGTTCATTGGAGAAGCCGCCACGTCCATGGGTATAGGTAACACCACGTCCGAGACGAGCTTGGATTGCGTCCCCAATCTCCTCCGATTTAGCACTAACAACACGGACTTCTTTTGATTTCTCTAAACCAACTTGGATAATATCGATAACATTTTTTGCAATATAATATGTTAACGCTGAGTATAAAGCGCTCTCTAAGCCAAAGATGAAGCTTGCCCCTAAGAAAATAAAGGCATTGATAAATAAGATAATATCGCCGACTGAAAATGGAATTTTCCGTGATAGTAATACAGCTAAAACTTCCGAACCATCTAAAGCACCACCGTTACGTAAGACAATCCCGATACCTACCCCAAGCAGCATACCACCAGATAGGACAATTAGTAAGGGATCATTTGGGCCTAAAATGGTTTTGACATCATGTAAAAGAACTGTTGATATGGATAATGCTGCGATCCCAGCACTACTCATTAGGGCAAAGGTTTTTCCAACTTGCTTATAACCGATATAGATGAACGGAATATTTAAGACAAAGAGCAGTAACCCTAATGGGAGTCCAAATAGGTGTGCCCCCATAATACTGAGACCCGTTACACCACCATCAATGACAGCATTTGGAATTAATACAGCTTCTAGTCCGTAAGCAGCAATTACTGCCCCAATAATAATCATCATGAATTTTCGAGTGTTTTCTAGTGACTTTCCTTTTTTCATAAATCTTCTCCATTTCTTTACGTAAAATACTACCTAAGGTTTTGGAATAATATTTATTGCAATTGTTTTAGTCTCCGAACCTTTACTTGAGTCGGCCATATTATAGTATTTAGTTAATAAGTCGTTCAATTCATATTCAAAGCTCTTAAATTGATCAGCTGTTAACGATAAGTCAATGAAAGAAAAAGTAGCTAAATCTGTAATACTTTCTTTTTCATCAAGTGAATGTAAATAATTTTGATATTGAGATAGTAGTGCTAATTGATAGTAGGAAATGTAATTTAATTTTTGCTTAGTTGTGAGCTGTGTCCAATCCTCCTTACTAAGTTTTGCTGCTCCTTCATTTAATGCATAAAACTTCTCTGTAACAGAACGGACTTTTCGCTCCTTCACAATTTTTATGATGTTTTCGTCCACTAAAATTTGGATATGTCTATATAAAGTAGCTTGCGGTACATCCTTAATGACCGAAATCATCTCCAAAGTGCTTAAACCTTCTTCTTTATTGTGCATCAGAGCTTGTAAAATTTTCATTCTCACAGGGTGCATTAATACCTCTGCTTTATTGCGCATAAACCGATCCTCCTAATAAAATAATGAGATGGTATCAAGGAAAGCATTCGAATGTTATCAAAATGAGAACATTATCAAAAAATATACTATAGATATTTTTTGAAGATGTACAGTAAAAAGGTAATGAAAATTTTCAACAACTTTGTTATCATTATTGATAATGATAATGAATGGAGGTTTTAGCAATGAAATTACACTATGGTTTTGATGAAATCAGTCAACTCGATTGGGCGAGTATACTTCCTATTCTTTTGCCATTTTTATTGGTGGGATCTATCCTCATTCTAATTGCATTAATCGATTTATACCGTCACAGAAATAGGAGAGAAAACGTACTAATGTGGACAATTATTATTGTGTTTTTTAATACAATTGGTCCTGTTTTATATTTCATGATTGGTAGAAAGGATGTCAATACACGTGCGCTTAGAAATTAAAGGCATTACAAAAAGGTTTAAACAAAAGACGGCAGTGCATGATTTTTCAATGGTCGTTAATGCGAATGAATGCGTCGGATTAATTGGACCAAACGGAGCAGGGAAATCGACATTGATTCAAATCATTGCAGATATTTTATATGCAGATGAGGGGGAAATTCTTCTAGATGGTCAACAAATTACAAGGATGAAAAATCAGATTGGCTATTTACCTCAGTATCCTAATTTTTTCACCTGGATGACAGCATTTGAGACATTATCCTTTATGGGAACACTTTCTGGTTTACCAAAGAATGAATTACAAAACAGAATTCCATTACTTTTAGAAAAAGTTGGTTTAGGGAAAGAAGCCCATTTTCAGGTTGGAACTTTTTCAGGTGGTATGAAGCAACGACTTGGCATCGCACAAGCTTTATTGCATAAACCAGCTTTGATGATTATGGATGAGCCAGTGTCAGCTCTAGATCCAATTGGAAGACGGGAAGTGTTGAATCTTTTAAAAGAAATTAAAAAAGAAACGACCATCTTACTTTCAACCCATATATTAAATGACGCAGAGGAAATTTGTGAGCGCTTTGTCGTTATTCAAAATGGTAGAAAAATAGAGGACGCTACAAAAGGTCAGTTGCTGGAGCGTCACCAAGAATCTGCAATCTATTTGATGGTTCGCCAAGAAGACCTTAATTGGGTAACAACGGTTGAACAGTTATCCTATGTCAGAAAAATTGAAAATGAAAGAAATGGCTTTAAAATACACGTCCATCAATTGGAGGAAGACGCTCAAAAATTGTTACAGTATGCGATAGATTCAAATGTCATGTTGTTAAAGTTTGAATTGGGCATTCATGAAAGCTTAGAAGAAATATTTTTAGAATTGGTGGTGTGAAATTGTGAATACTTTTTGGGCATTAAGTAAAAAAGAAGTAACTCAAATGACGAAGGAATTTAAAATTGTCTGGCTACCAATTGTCTTTATTTTACTTGGGTTAACTCAGCCGATTATGATGTACTACATGCCGGTTATTTTGCAATCAATGGGTGGTGTGGAGGGTATTATGATTGACCCAACCTTGGCAAAGCCGGAGGGAAGCGAAGTACTGGCCACAACCCTAAGTTCGCAGTTTGATCAGTTAGGAATTATTATTTTGGCAGTTGCAGCAATGAGCATTATACAAGGTGAAAAAGCAAATGGAATGATGGCATTTATTCTTACAAGACCAGTGTCTATCTCATCCTACTTAAATAGTAAAATTATTGTCCATTATCTAGTAGCTGTTTTCTGTATAGCTCTAGGCTATGGTATGTCATATGGCTATACATCTTTTTTATTTACGGCGGTACCAGTGACGCATGCTTTGCTGGCTTTGCTATTTTATTGTGTGTGGCTATTGTTTGTTATTACGTTTGTTGCCATGATGAGCACGTTTTTTAATAGTTCGGCTTTTATAGCATTAGCAAGTATTGTCGTCCTATTTATCTGCCGTTTCATTGCTGGTTTACATCCGCTTTTGGATGTTGTTAATCCTGCCAGTAATAGCTTGCATGCTACTACTATATTGATGTCAGGGAGTATGAAAGCTTGGTATGGGTTCCATAGTGCAGTTACCATGCTCCTAGTTATATGGATGATTGCAACCATGCGCCATTTCATTGCAAAAAGGAAGTTTTAAATGGGAGTAATGGCGAATTTGTTATAGGTACTTTGTCAAAATCATCGGAAGCCATTATATCCATTCAACTGTATTAATACACTTATTATTCGAAGCACCTACTTTCATAATCGACCATCTTTCGTTTGAACATACCCATTGATATCAGTTGTTAAGCTTGTATCTTATTACTATGTACAATTATATAAATTTATAGAGTTAGCTCTTAAATGAAGGGATAGACTGGCCAATGAATCTGAAAGTAAATCGAACAAGTAAGGTTCCACTATATCAGCAGCTAAACCAACGATTGCTATTAGCAATAATAACTGGGAATTTAAAAAAGGGTGACCATTTACCATCCATTCGAAATTTAGCTGCACAAACAAATCTTAACCTTCATACTGTTCATAAAAGCTATAAGGAACTTCAGAAGAGCGGGATCATCACCATTAAACCCCATTCAAAAGCAATTGTTATTGTAGATTCTGGGGAAGCAATAAATATTTCCCTTCAACAAATATCTATACGTATCGAACATATAATAATAGAATCTTCTGTTTTAGGGATTAATGAAATTTACCTTAGGCAGATGTTTGAAGGGGTTTTACAGAAATATTACAATGAGCGTTAAATAAAAAGAGGTGGCTCCTATTCTAAGGAGCCATCTCTTTTTGCCTTATTTAAATCAAAAACACCGCTACAATTGTTGTCACAACAAGCCCAATGATTACAGGGATTAAGTTCCGCCTTGCGAGCTCAAATGGGCTCACATTACAAATGGCAGCTGCTGGAATTAATGCCCAAGGAATCAATGTTCCGCCACCAACCCAAATGGCAGTAATTTGCCCTAATGCCGTTAAAGTAGCAGTTCCTCCGCCTAGTGCATTGCCGAATAAGCTTCCGACAGAGCCCGCTAAGGAAATTCCTGAGAAGCCTGAACCATCTAATCCAGTAATGGCACCAACTACAGCCAAAGTGATTACTGCAATTTCCTTCGTTAAAGGGACTATTGCTGCAAGACCAACACCGAGATCATTGACAATACCGTGCGAGGCAGCGGGTAAATGATCTCCGAGAATTTGTGTGAAGCCTGCATCTCCTAAATAGAAGAAAGCAGCAATCGGGATAACAGGTCCGAACACTTTAAAGCCGAATTGAAACCCTTGAATTAAATAGCTTGTTGTCTTTTCGAGCCCCTCTGTTTTATGGGCTACGATACTAAGCAAAAGTAATATGAAAACGGAGGTTCCACCAATTAATGCAGTTGCATCGCTACCCTGTAATTTGAAAACCGACATGGCGATGACATCTAAGATAAAAGCAAAAGGAATAAGCACAGCGAAGAAACGTTTATGTCCAATTGACAGTAGATTTTCTAGCGTTTCTTGCTCACCGTTTTCTTCCGCGGAATTTGCTGTGTTTAAAAGTAAAGTTCCACGTTTCATATCTCGCCGCAAGAAAATATAAGCAACGATTGTCGTTACAACCCCCATAGTAATGACGAGCGGAATACTAGCAGAAACCACGTCTCCAACAGGAATACCAGCAGCATCTGCTGTTAGCTTCGGTGCCCCCTGGATGACGAAATCACTTGATAATGCAATCCCATGACCAAATAAGTTCATCGCCATCGCCACTCCGAGTGCTGGCAAGCCTGCACGAATGGCAACAGGCAAGAGTACTGCCCCTAACAATGCCACAGCAGGTGAAGGCCAGAAAAACCAAGAAATAATCATCATTAATAGACCAATCGTCCAATAGGCAAGAGCGGGTGTTTTAATGATTTTCGTAAATGGTGCAACCATAACCTCGTTAATTCCTGAAGTCATCATGACCCGGCTCATAGCAACAATAATAGAAATGATAAGAATGGTAGATAACAACTCTGTAATGGCATAAATAAAGCTGTTAAATACACCACTAATGGATGAAGTTAAATCGCCAGTCGCAACAATTGCTAGCATGAATATGCCTACTACACAAATGAGGGTGGTATCGCGACGTTTAACCATAAATCCGATGATAAGCACAATAAAAATAACGTAAATCCAATGGAGAGCAGTAAATTCAACCCCCATACGTTTCCCCCTCAATATTCGATCTGATTCTATAGAATATGAAGGGGAAAAAAGTTGGTGATAAATTTAAAAAAATTTCAATCTAAGTGAAGGGGAATGTAATTTGCAAATTGGCAAAAAAACAAACAATTCATATAGGGGATTACAGGGGGTACTTTGATCGAAAGGGGCACTAATTGATTACAACTTAGTGTTACACAACTTCTAAACAAACTCCATGAAAGTAATCAACGTAATAACTATTCCATTAGTGGTTTTTCTCATACCCAAAACAAGTTAATTGAAAGATATGGATTTTTATAATAGAATACTTTTATAGATTATCGATAATCTATAATCCATAATATATAACACCTGTAGCTAATCACTCTATACACTGAACTATGTTAAAATAAAACATATAAATTTATTGGAGTGGTTTAATGGGGTTTGATGAAAATTCAATTTCAAAAAAGACAATTTCTGAGCAAATAGCTGAACAATTATTATTTCGCATATTTTCGGGCTATTATGAACAAGGTCAGCGCTTAATAGAAGCGGAAATTGCAAAAGAGTTACAAGTAAGTCATGCACCTGTCCGTGAGGCGCTTTATCTTTTACAAAAAGATGGTGTAGTTGAAAAAGTACAGCATAAAGGTGTAAGAGTGAAGACCATATCGGATCAGGAATTGAAGGATTATTTGGAAGCGCTTTATAACCTTTTGGATTTTGCACTGACAAAGTGTGAAGCTAAATGGACGGATGATTTGCAAAATGAACTTTTATTTCGTTTTGAAGCGATGAAACAAAAAAAGTCTGCTGAAAATATTTATGAATATGTTGTTTCGTTTGCTCACTTATTACAATTGTTTTTTGATGTTTCAGGAAATATTGCGATGCTACGATTCTTTAAAGAAACAATCTTTGTTACAAATGTAGCTGCCCAAACAAAATGGAAAATGAATCTAGTTGAATCCTACCATATGTCCATTAATACATTTATTAGGTGTATAGAAGCATCGGATTTTGATCATGCACGAGTAGCTATTAAAGATGTTATTTTATGGTACCAATTTAAATAATTTTTTGGGGGTAACATAAATGAAAGCTGCAGTTTGGCATGGTGTAAAAGATATTCGAGTAGAAGAGGTTGAATTACGCGCTTTACGAGAAGATGAAGTGAAAGTAAAAGTAGCATGGGCAGGTATTTGTGGAAGTGATTTGCATGAATACGAAGAAGGTCCAGTTTTCGTACCAGTTGATGTAAAAGCAGAATTAACAGGTGAAGTTGCCCCACTGACAATGGGTCATGAATTTGCTGGTATCATTGAAGAAGTTGGCTCTAACGTGACGGACTTAAAGGTAGGCGACCGAGTTGTCATCAATCCTACTTTGACTTATAGAAACAAACATGAAGATGTTGATCGCTATGATGGATTTAACTTTATCGGATTACATGGAGATGGTGGATTTGCGGAATATGTTAATGTTCCTGCAACAAATATTCACCGTCTAGCCGATAACTTAACATTACAAGATGGTGCATTAGTAGAACCAATGGCTGTAGCAGTCCAAGCTGTCAAAGATGCTGGGGTTACATTAGGTGATTCGGTCGCAGTATTTGGGGCTGGACCAATTGGGTTATTAACAGTGATCGCTGCAAAAGCATCTGGCGCAAGCAAAGTTATCGTATTGGATTTATCTGATGACCGTTTAGAAAAGGCAAAAGAATTAGGCGCAACCCATGCGATTAATTCAGGTAAAGAAAATCCTGTACAAGCAGTTCGGTCAATTGTTGCAGATGGGGTGGATGTATCCTTTGAGGTGGCGGGAGTTGCTCCTACCTTTAAGCAAGCAATTGATGTAACAAAACCTCGAGGTAATATGATGATTGTTTCAATTTTTGCTAGACCAATCGAATGGAATCCAATGCAACTTACAAATACTGGTGTTAATATACTATCCTCGATTGTATATACACCGTCCATATTCCAAAGAACGATTGATGCAATGAGCTCGGGTCAACTAAATCCACAAGGTATCATTACAAGCCAAATTGAACTAGATGAAATTGTGGACAGAGGATTTAAAACATTAACAAGCGACAAAACGCAATCTAAAATTTTAGTTGCAATTAGCGGAGAAAACTAATAGATTCATCTATTTCTATTTTTTAAATGGGAGCATGGCTAATTACAGCCATGCTCCTTTCGTATATTTTTTGCATGAAGCCACCAAATCTTCACTAGTCATTTCCACTTCTCCGCTCACACAAACTACAAGGTAGTTGCACCTCCAATAAATGCGCTCCATAAATAGTAGTAGGGATAATTTCATTTCATGACCATAGGTTTTTCTTCTTCTTTATTGAAAAGCGTTGTTTTGGACAAGAATTGACATTTATACAAAGAAATCGTTGCGTTTTTTCCATTGTTTCACCTTTTCACACAAATTATAATAATGTTGTAAATGATAATCATTTTCAATTAAAGATCGAAAGGAGCAACAAGTGTGACAAAACAACATGGAAAGAAAATTATACAATGGGTAGGGGGGTTCCTCCTGTTGTTAATCATATCAGCATGCAGTACTTCTAATGCTAATAGCAATGTGGCTGATGAACAGAAAGAGGAAGGTGAGAAAACAGTATTATATACAACGATTACTGGTGAACAAGTAGAAATACCTGCGGATCCAAAACGAGTGGTTTATATTGGTCAGACAATTGGTGATTTCTTGGCAATGGATATTCCGGTTGTTGGTAATAATCTTCCGAAAGAGCCTGCTAGTTACTATGAAGGTAAACTCGAAGGAATCGTTGATATTGGAAATCCTGCTGACTTAGAGACGATACTTACCTTAAAACCCGATCTGATTATTAATGGCTATTACAAGGCGGATCCAAACCTGAATGAAGAATTGGCAAAAATAGCTACTACGATTCCCTTCAACCCAGCTCTTCCTTATACAGAACGTGTAAAGGAAATGGGGAATATTTTGGGCAAGCAGGAAGAAGTAGCTCAAGTAATTGCTAAATTTGAAACACGTTTTACAGAAATGTTTGAAAAGCTTCAATTAGCAGAAGGGGAGACTGCAACAGTTTTCTATCAGTTAGGTAAAACGCTTTATGTTATGGGCGATCGTAGCCTTGGTGCTATTATTTATGGAGAAAATGGCTTTGCTGTCCCTCCAGCAGTACAGAAGAATATTATTGATGTAGAAGGCGTGTCTTTCGTTACGGTTTCAGAAGAGGTGCTTTCTCAGTTTGCTGGTGATCATTTGTTTGTAATCGTACAAGAGGATGATGAAAGTGAATCAGAAGCTGACCGGCTACTACAAAGCCCAATATGGGGAACATTGCCTGCAGTCCAAAAGGGAAATGTTTATGTGATTGCTAATGAATGGAATACAGATGAATTGCTAGCTTTGGAGCAATTATATAAAAAGCTACCAGAATGGATGCACAAACAGTAAAAATTGTATCTATCCAATCAATTATTATAACCGCTAGTTTTCTAAAATTAAGCATCCTCGGTCAAAAGTTGATAGTGAATCATTCTGTGTTATAATAACGATAATGATAATCATTTTCAATTGTTGGAGAGTTGCTTATGAATTTTGCATGCCTATATACTAGGCTACAACACTATGATAGTTTTCAAGTTAATCAGCAGACGGCAGCGATGAGCTATAAAAAGAGGAATGACAATGAAACGAATTTGTGCACATTATTAATAGCACTTAGCCATGGCATACGCCTCTATGTAGACAAAATTGCAATCGATCTAAGACAAGGGAGCTGCATTCTCGTTTTACCAGTACAACGCTACACTGTGGAATCGAGTACTGGAGAGGCACAGCTTGCACGTTTTACCTTCGAAACCTTTGAAGTAAAAGGAAGGGCTTTACATCCGGCTGCTCATCCACCCTTACTTTGTGGTTATCCTTATAGGCTATTATATTCTCAAGTTAAGCAAGTACTAGGGAATGAAATATGGGTGAAGAATCAATTTTTCTCCTCTCTAACCTCATCAGAAATGGCTATGATGCAAGGTAGACTTCAACTGATTCTAGGGATGATGGCCCAGTTAGATCAGCAAGCTGTCGATTTGCAGAGCGAAGAAAAGACAAAAATGATTCAACGTACGATCCAATATATGGAACAACATTATGATGAAGATTTAACGGTAGAACAGCTAGCGAATATGGCTGGCATTGTCAGGTGGCAATATAGTCAACAGTTTAAAATTTTGACAGGCAAAAAACCAACTGATTTTCTAGTCCATGTACGAATAGACCAGGCAAAAAAACTTCTATGTAATTCCACAGAGCCATTGAACAAAATAGCTCGACAAATAGGATTTAAGGATGAATATTATTTCAGTAAGTGTTTTCATAAATTAACTGGCAACACTCCACGTGAATATGCGAATATCCATCTTCGTACGCAGCAAAGAACAGTTATCGATTCACTTGGTAGAAGGATTCTTGTTCCTCAAGATGCCACACGTATTGTAACAGATGGCAAACATACACTGGGCGAATTATTAGTACTAGGTATATCTCCCATAGGAGCGGCTATCTCTATTATGAAAGAAAACGTAATTTATCATAATAAGCTACGCAATATTCAGAGTATCGGGTATTGGGCCGATCCAGATAAAATAGCACAGCTACAGCCTGAATTTATATTACTTAGCTATTATCCAAAAGATTTGCAGGAACTAAATACGCTTGCTCCAACGGTTATACTGGACAAAAAGTTTAGATTATTTGAGCGGTTACGGTATATCGCCAAACTTTTTCAACGCAGTAAGGCAGCGGAGAAATGGATTACTACATATGAAGACAAAGTAAGATTGGTGCGTAGACAGTTAGCAGATGCCTATGTAACTGGAGAAACAGCTACTGTTTATCTCAAGTTAGGTGAAAAACTTTATATTATGGGCATGAATGGATTGGCGAGCTCTTTATATGAATCACTAGGCTTTCGTCCCTCAGAAAAAGTGATGCAACTCATCGAGCAAGGGGAGGCATGGTTAGAAATTCAGCACCATCAAATAAGTTACTATGCTGGAGATCGGAATTTTGTCTTAGCTTCTCGTAAGGAATTACATACTGTCTCTCACTGTCCATATATTTCAGCTTTAGCCGAGTTAAGTCCCGGTAAGACTCATTTTTTAGATGCTATATGGAATTATGATGATCCCATTACTCGCGGACGGTTACTAGAGGAACTACCATATATTTTTAAAAAGAAGATAGTATGAACCTGGGTTAGTCCCCAGCATTCAAAGGCTTGAAATCATACAACTATTTATTTTTTAGCTTCGAGGGGCTTCCACGATAGCTCTTGTTATTTTTCTCCATCATAACTTTATGATGGAGTTGATTGGAACGAAGAGTCGCGATTTTTGCATTCCTCCTTCACCAACTAACGGGATATGTTTTAACGGTAGCCATACGCAAAAAAGGTGAAGGTGCCATATTATTTAATAGCACCTTTATCCTTTATGAAAACATTTATATTTATTTTTTCAATAGAATTTTCAGTAATGGTATTTAATTTATCGACAGTCCATGATTGGGGTCTGAAACGATAAGCCTTTTCTGAAAGATTGAAAATATCGGAGTCTATTTCCAACCCTTTCATAAATGTACTTTGAAACTGTGCTGAAATAATTTTTTTGACATCCTTTTCAATGGTTTTTATTCCGATGTTTTTTGGATTTTCTCTAATTGAAGCTTTTACATCTAAATTTAAAATGAATTTAGGAATGGTGTCACCGACAATTTCTATATCATAATCTAAATTGTCAATAAACATGGAAACAGATTGATCCTTTATTGATAATTTCATGTTATTAAAATCCTTATTAAACCAATCTAGCCCTGAAAGTTCTTCTTCCTTTATCCAACCATTGAATTTTTGTCGTGAAAGAAAATAAGCACCACTTATTTTTAATATATTTTTAGATTTATTATCCTCCATCCAATAATCTTCACTAATTTTTATTGTAGGAACCATAATTGATCCAACTGGTTCATAATATCTTTTAATCATGTCTTGTACAGTACTGGTTGAGATGAATGAATTAAAGAATAATTGTTCATTTGGATCATAAGGAAATGTTAATATAGGCGGTTTATAAAAGAGACCATGTACATTCATTATCTCTTTAATATCATCTTCATAACCATAAGCTAACGTATTGTAACGTAGATAATAATCTCTACTAAAAAAATCAAAAAATTCATCCAGATGACCATCCAATATATTTTTGGAAATAAAGAAAGTTTGTATATGTCCATAATACAAAGGATTAACAGAATTCTTTTCTATATCATCGATTGCTCCCTGAATTGTTTCACCTTCTCCATGTCCAACAACAATTGGAGCTGGCTCAGATGCAATGCCAGGATCTGAGCCAGCAACATTCGTAAATCCGAAAGCTTGAAAATATAAATGATACACATCATTAGAATAATCAATACCAAGAGCGGTAATATAAACTTCACTTTGTATTTCCTTCGTACCTAAACAGCCGCCTAGAATAAATAATAAAGGAAAAATTAATGATATTTTGAATGTGGAAGTATAGTAATGGGACATTTATAATCTCCCTTCTACTGAAAAAACAGTCAGTCTTTTATTTTAATTCTAAATGGCATTTTTAAAAAACCTCTAATAAGATTGGGTATACTAACTTTATAAAATGTAGAAAGGTAAGGATGCCCGAAACTTTCTAATGACGAGATATATGTTAAGAAAAATAAGACGCTTAAAACAAAGCCATACATTCCAAAAAATGCGGAAATTATTAATGTTGCGACTCTTATTAAAAATACATTGCCTAGTACATTTTGATTAATTAATGTATAGCTAGATATAACGGTAAGTGCTCCAATTACTAATGTTGATGGTGATGTAAATCCCGCTCTTATAGCAGCATCCCCAACTATTAAGCCTCCTAAAACTGCAACAGTTTGACCTACAGCTTTAGGTAAGCGTATTCCCGCTTCTCGAAAGAGGTCAAAAAAAATGAGCATAATAAGAATTTCGAACGAAGAGGAAACAGGGAGTCCAATTTTAGATGCAGATATGGATACTAGTAAGGGAAAGGGTAGCTGGTTAAGTTGATGGACAGTTAATGCAATCCAAAACCCAGGTAAAAATATACTTGTTAATAAAGAGGTAATCCTTAAAATTCGTGAAAAACTCACAAATAAAAAATTCGTTTGATCATCTTCAGCTGCTTTCAAAATAAGTAATAAATTTACAGGTCCAATTAAACAGCTTGGACTTCCATCTACCAATATGACAAAACGGCCTTTATTGAGGGAACTTACTACAAAATCGGGCCTTCCTGAATAATCAAGGAGGGGAAAGAGTGTCAACTTATCATAAAGTAATTCTTCAATATGATAACTACTTGCAATATTATCTACTTTTATTTTATTAAGTTTGTTTTGTACATTTTTTAAAGTGTTTTGATCAATATAGTTCTCAATATAGAGCAATAAAACTTTTGTTTTACTGGTGTCGCCAATTGTAAAATCGTCACTTGATAAATTTTTACTTTTTAATCTCATTCTTATTAAAGAAAAATTTGTATCTATATTTTCAACAAACCCGTCTCTAGGCCCTCTTAATGAGACTTCCATATTTGATTCTTCAATGGATCGTTCAGGTAGTTTAGCTAAATTGGTTGAATATAAGCTATTCGATGGAACATGATAAAAATATAAAAAACCTGAGAAAATTTTTCTATTTATTTCATCTGTCTTCATTCTGTACTCTTGGATCTCCTGTACTTCTAAATAGCGATTTATAATTTCCACATCATATAAATTTCCTTGTTCAGCCAGAAATCTAATATTTGGTAATAATGAATTTAAAAAAAGTACACTATCAATTAAACTATGGCAATAGATAAATATAACTTCATGTTTTTCGTTATTTAACATATAGAATTTACTACTTACCGTTAAATCTGATTGGTGGTCAAATTCTTTATAAAAAAAATCCTTATTTTCAGTCAAGATGATGAACTCCCTTTTGCTTTTTTTCTAATACGTAGAAAACAGTCATAAAAAAGAATAAAAATAAAAAAATAGAAAGAAGATAAGTGCTTTTTATAAATGACAAAAAATCAGAAACAGACCAAGGAATTAATAATCCTATTGTTAAGCTTAGATAACCAATAATTAATATAAATTTTCGATTTTTAAAGAAGGATGACACAATATACATAAATAAACATATACGAATAAAAGCCATTGATAATATTTGGAGAACAGATAAAGAATCTAATCTTGTAAAGTACTTACCAAATGACAAAACTCTCCATTGCTCGTTTATAGGAAAGAGCATTTTTTTAGTGAGATAAATGCCAAATTCAGATACAGTAGTCACAATAGCGATAAAAACTAATAAGACAAACATACTAGAGAAAACGAGTATTCCTGTCCTTTTCATTTGCTCTTTTACATAACTATTTAAAACGATTAAAATAAAGCCCATTTCTAAAATACCAATACATATGTATAATATTCCCCATAAAATGGACGGAGTATTACTTGTATTTACTGGTAATAATAGTTCGTATTCATTGTTCATTGAATTCCCTAAATTGAGGAGTACAAATAAAAAAATGTATAGTGAACAAATAATCAAAGACAGGATAGCTATAGTTTTGATCCCTTTTAGGGAACCATAAAAGCATAATAATATAAATAAAATAACTGTAATAAAATATGGATAATCAGAGTTAAAACTTTCTTCTGCCCAAATAATTGTAAATTTGAGTGAGACGAACGTTGATGAAATTAAATACATGATATATGAAGTAATGATAAATAAATAAAGTGGTCTATTATCTTGTGAAAATTGTTGTTCAAAAAACGAAGTATTATTTAATTTATTGGTAATTCTAGAAATAAGGAATGCTAAAATTAATATTGGGATTAAACTTGCCAAAGCGCTTATCCATGCTTCACGTTCGACGATTGTGAAAATGGTAGGAATTAAAATGAAATGTGCTAAAAAACTAACTGATAAAAATAACAAACAATATACATGGATTGGCTGTATAACTTTATTCATTTTATCTTAAACCTCCTTCTAACAATATTGCCCATATTGGTTGCCATCTAACCCCTTGGAGCTTCTAATGAAATCTATACTCACCTCTCGCAATTTTTAGGCTCCTATATTACTCTCATTCAAACTAGTTTCATAGAAAACCTAGCAATAATTCTATTAATACACGTAAAAAAACAATCAAAAATAGATTTTGATTGTTTTACACTGTATCCTCCTAATTTTGAAGAGTGGCCAAATAATTCACATACCTTTAAAAATGCTGAAATAGTTTTACAAGGCATGGCATATATTGAACTTTAATTCTCAAATTAGGAGTGGGGTAAGTGAAGGATAGGATGTTATTTTTAAAAGAACTACTGAACTTTGATAAGAAATTTCAGTTCATTATCCAGCAAAATATGGAGCAGCAACAGATTAATTATTTTGAGCTGTGTGAATTAATGGATGAATATTCTTCTTTTATCATAAATCGTGACAATGAAGAACAGTGGGCGAATATGAAGGAATCGAAAGAAATCCTATTATTAACCGACAACTTAAGAATGAACGCGTCTGTTTGTGTGCAAATCTTGGAGAAATATCGAGCGTTATTATTAAGTCATGAACAGGAAGCAGTCACAGATTATTTTCGTAACATAGAAAATTGTATTGGAAAGGAATTTGGCGATTTTGAAATAACTAGTCAGTCGAAGGTACTCTTAATTGGATCTGGATCCTTTCCGATTACCTTATTAATGGTTGCGGAGCGCACGGGAGCAGACGTTTTTGGAATAGATATTGATGATGAAGCCATTCAATTAGGAAAACAGGTAGTCAATAAATTAGGGGATCATTTATCCATTCAAATTGATAAAAAGACGGTAGCGGAGCTCGCAGTAATAAAACAAGTTAGTCATATTATATTTAGCTCAACGGTCAGCAATAAATATGACATTTTAAATCAACTATACGATGTAACAAATAAAGATGTGCTTGTTGCTATGCGCTACGGAAATGGGTTAAAGTCTCTTTTTAATTATCCGATGCAGAAGGTAGATGATACCAAATGGCATATAGTAGAAGAGATTATGCATCCTCAGGATGTATTTGATGTTATTTTATATCAAAAGGTTTAACGAAATTGATTGTTGAAAGCAAACAAGAATGGATTTGCATCTTGAATTTAGCAAGGGTTCACATATGGAAAATGATTAGAAAGGCTTTTAGAGAAATGGTTCTATGTTCAAGCTTTTCATAAGTAATGTAAGCCACCAATTAGTAGATGGGTGGTTATATTTCAAATTGACAATGATAATCATTATCGATAAGGTGGGGATAGGCGAAGGTCGTCAACCCACCTTTTTGCATTTCAGAGGAAGAGGAATTGACCTTACACATCGGCTTTTTATGTCTGTATCCCTTAGATGGAACAGTTTGTAGTCAAAAACGCACAGAACATACAGCTAAGATTCCACCATTATAGGCGGTAAATACAATTTTGAAATGAGGTAATTAATTTGAAAATCGATGTTGAGCAATTAGCAGAGCATTTAGCACATATTCCATTTCAAGTACAGGGGGTATACCGATATGCTAAAAGCACTGGTGTGCCCTATGCTGAATATACAGATTCTTTTCCTGGATTCGTTTTTCCTCTTAACGGAAAAATACAATTTCAATTTAATGGCACCCCGTATATCTTTTCACCAGGAAAAATTGTACATGGTGGTGCAAATATGAAGCTAGATCAAAAAAAATTTGAATATGCGAACTGGGAATATATTCTTGTTCAATACCAAATATGTAACACAGAGCTACAAGATTCCAGCTTTTCACAGCAGCATTTTGAATTATTGACTGGACAATCTCCTCGTCTTATCGAATTAATTTTGCGTCTTTGGCAGGTGTACAATCAGCGTGGAGGCATTTCGAGGTTTCAAACCGAGATGCTATTTCGAGATGTACTGAATGAGGCTTTATTATGTGTGGTGAATAGTCAATATAGCAGTGAATCACATACTTTATTCGAACGGGTATGTAACTATATTCATGAGCATTATTATCAAAGCCTTACCATTTCTTGTCTTGCAGAACAAAATCATGTTAATCGAAATCGACTCTCTTATGTATTTAAAAAACATGCAGGGATAGGACCAGCAGAATATTTATTAAAATATCGGATAAACATGGCGCAAAAAATGCTATATACAAGTGAGGCCCCTGTCCAACAAATTGCACAGGCTGTTGGAATTGAAGACCCTTTTTATTTTAGTAGAGTGTTTAAGAAACAATTTGGTATTCCCCCTAAAGAGTATCGAGAGAAGTTCATCAATAATCCATGCTAGTTTCAACAAGCATCCATTCAAAACGATAAATGATTTTACTATACTAATGGCATATCAAGATCATATGTTGGAGGAATTTTGGATGCAAAAGATGAAAGGACTATGTTTCTCAATACTATTATTAGCAGGAATACTAGGAGGCTGTAATGAAACACCAACTGTAAATAAAGAAATATCTACAAATGAAACATCTACTTCAACGGTTCAGCAGGATACTAATGATTGGCCAAGAACAATTAAGGATGCCTTGGGTAAAGAAATAGTGATCGAGAAGAAACCTGAAAAAATAGCTTCCCTTTGGTATTTTTACCCGGAAATATTAGTGGCATTGGGTGAGCCTCCTGCTGCTTCTACAGATAAAGAATATTTATCTTCTTTAGCATATTTAAACGGAAAGCTAGCTTCAACCGAGGAATTAGGAGATAAATTGTCTCCTAGTATTGAAAAAACTCTATCGATTGAGCCTGATTTTATTTTAGCAACAGAACATCATGAAAAACTGTATGAATCACTAGAAAAAATTGCGCCAGTCATTACTTTAAAATCCCAGGATATTTATGAAGATTGGCAATATGGTCTCCGTACAGTAGCTGAGATTATTGGCAAAGAGAACGAAGCTGAAAAAGTAATCGAAAAAATGATGCAAGCAATTACAACTGGTCGACAAGATTTAAAAACGATTGAAGGAGAGACAGTAGCACTTATCGTGTCATGGGATGGAAAAACTTTTAATGTTTTAGGTGAAGATAATCCTGTTTATACACTTGCGTTTGATAAAGAAAGGGGGTTGGGGCTTACACCAGATACCACATTCAATGGGAAGAGTAATCAATTTTCTGCGTTCGAGGGAATTTCAACTATTCATGCAGACCACATTTTCCTTATAGGTGACATAACAAAAAAAGAAACATTAATGAGTGAGTTAAATCAAAATAATGTTTGGAACAATATGAACGCAGTAAAGAAAGGGAATATTTATTTGATGGATACGTCTGCTATTACGGGTGGTCCATTAGCAATTGAATACGCTTTGCAAAATATAACGGATGCTCTGCAAAAGCACTAAAAAATAAAGTAGAATTCTATCGAAAACAAATAAAACAATAGGGAGAGATGTCTATGAATTATCAAGCTATTAATCTTAATGAGAGTGCAGCTCAAATAAAAGAACTTTGGTCTCCGAAAGTTGTTGGTGAAATACACGATTTCCAATTCAAAGTGGTGAAGATTGATGGGGAATTTATGTGGCATGAGCATCAAGGCGCCGATAAAGTATTTATTGTGCTCGAAGGAGAGCTATTTATTACTTTTCGCGATGGCCAAGTGAAAGTTTCTCAAGGGGAGATGATTATTATTCCCGGAGGGCCCGAGCACAAGCCTTTCGCCGAAAAAGAATGTCATATCATGTTAGTGGAACCAAAGGAAGTAGTAGACACGGATAGTCATTAACGTAACATGAGAATTGAGCTGCATTGTCAGCTCTTTTTTTATTGAATAAAGGCGGTGATTAATAGTTGTAGATAAATATATCGACTAGAGAATATCGACCTTCTGAAGGATAATTTTATAGGAGTAAAATACCAATAAAATAGAATGTATTATGAGGAAAAAAATGTTGAAAAATACTTATTTTGTAATATAATTATTTGGTAGGGTATCATACTATAGTATTTATTAATTTATCGGAGGTATTTAAATGTCAGACAAAAGTTTTGTAACAACAGTATTACTTTGTTTCTTTTTAGGAGGTCTAGGTGTTCATCGTTTTTATGCTGGTAAAATCGGTACAGGTATTTTAATGTTTTTCACACTAGGTGGATTCGGTATTTGGACAATCATTGATTTAATTATGATTATTCTTGGTAAATTTACTGATAGTGACGGGAACCTTATTAAATCTTAATTGAACATAAGTAGTAAACTATTAAAATAAAAAAGCGATAGGCTTGTACATACAATTTTTTCAGCTTGTTGATTTTATCTATAGTAATAGGATTAAAGAAGGGAGACTTTACTATGTCTACCCTTCTTAATTATTTAGTGGCTGATTGCGAATTTTATTACTTAAATAAAGGTAACAATATACTACACTCTTTTTTTATTAGTAATAATAGCTATCATCCATCATTTCTACTGCAAACCCTATTACAAATGAAATAACCAAGACAATAATTGAAATAGCTATACCAAACAAAGCATATATTAATGCTGATTTTGCAGCTTTAGGTTGTGAATCTTTCCAGACAACATAGATAATAATTCCAAGTATAGGGGAGCAGCATAAACTGAGTACATTAATCCAAATGTTTGGTGTATCATCTTTTGCAGTAGTTACTTGACCGCTAAACTTTAATACGTTAACACCACAATGTACACAAATTTCGGCATTCTCGTTAATGCTAGAACCACAATTAGGACAATACATATTTATACCTCCTGCATCTTAAAAAATGCCCTTTTGCAACTATCGCCTGCTGTTTTAGCAATAGGTTTAGTACTGATAACGTATGGTTGTACGCCTCTTCTAGTGTAATTTCAACTAAATCCAAACTATGTTCACTACAATACTTACAATACATATGTAATCCCTCGTTTTAGTAACTCAAAAATCCAATAAGGAGCATGGCAATATAGAATAATATGATAATTCCTATATTAATAAAGAAGAACATTAAAGCTGATTTAGCAGCAATTGGTTTTTCGTCTTTCCAAACAAAGAACAGAATTAATCCCACAAGTGGAACGCAGCAAAGTGTAATTATGTTAACAGCCCAGTTTGGTTTGTCTTCACCACTTGCATTTTTTACACGTACACCACAGTGGATACAAATTTCTGCATGCTCCGAAATTTGTTCGCCACAATTTTTACAATACATAATAGTACCTCCAATATCCTGCTATAGATTTTTTCCAACATATTGACCAAATAAAAAAAATTGGTAGCCAATAGTGTAGAAGAGATAAATAATACCGATTCCACCAGGTAATCCAGTGAAGAACCGTCTAATATTATTACTTGTCCATTTACCAAATAATTGTCCAATACCATCGATAGCCATTGGTAAAATTAATAAGGCTATAATCCATAAATCAAATCTTCCAAAACATATGACTAATATTACGGATAAAAAATAGCCTACTGCCATACCAGTACATCTTGCACATAGGGGGAATTTTCTCCCATTATAATGAAATGAACGGTCTGGCATTTGATGGCAAAAGAAAACAACCTTCAATAAAAAATTAATACTATTTACCAAATTTGTAAACTCCTTTATTATTCTAGCGTATAGTATATAACATAAATAGTATTTATGGAATATACTACATAATTTAGTTTTTAATATAAAATGAAGCTAACGGAGAACAATATCATGAATAGCTGACGAGTAGATTAGACTCCTCAGCTTTTTACAGTTAATGAGATTATCGCATTGTAAAAAATTAAGGAGAAAGTGAGCCTATGTCTTGGTTACAACCATTTAATGTTTGTGGGAACTAGGGGGCACATTTACGCTTTTGTTCATAGTTATATAAGCCGAAATAGTTGAATGAAACGTTACGGGAAAAAAGCACTGTTATTACTGCTCTTATTCATATTGTAAAAGTTTAGTATGGATTATTTTACATAGTATTTAGAATATTAATAATAAATTAGAATGTTTTTATTATTTTTCTGTTAAAATTATTATGTTAACCAATATTTTGGTAATGTTAATTGGATTTAAAATTTTCCTTATTAAATAGGGATGGGGAGGTATTACTCTAAGTATGAGTAAATGGAGGAAATCGAAGAAATCGAAGTATTTAAAAGCAATAACAGCAATGGCTTTAACGGCTTCAGCCGTAGTAGTTGTAGCACCGATTGCATCAGAAGCAAGTAGCTTCAAGGATGTACATCGAACGCATCCATTTTATGACGACATTAAAAATTTAAATGATCGGGGCATTATTAATGGGTTCCAAGATGGCACATTTAAACCTGAACAAAACTTAACACGTGGACAAGCTGCTAAAATTATTGCAAGTGTATTAGAACTGGATACATTGAATGTTAGCAATCCCAACTTTAAAGATATTCCCACTACTCATCAATACTTTGGAGCTATTGCTGCTTTAAAGCAAGAGGGGATTATTGATGGCTATGAAGATGGAACATTCCGTCAGGGCGATTATATTGAGCGTAACCATGTAGCAAAAATTTTAGCGAACGCCTTCCATTTAAAAGCTTCGAATACAAATTCATTACCATTCACAGATGTGCGCGCTGATTACAAGGAAGCAATCGCTGCTTTATATGAAAACAACGTAACGACTGGTAAAACAACTACATTATTTGATGGTTCTTCAAATGTAACACGAGGGCAAATGGCTGCATTTATTACTCGTTCAGAAGCTGTTGGTCATCCGATTTTCCAACCTTCAAAAAGTGTAACGTTTAAAGTTGAAGAATATGCGGCGAGTGAAATTACTATTAATGGAAAGACGTATTATTTTGATGATTCGGTAAAATCAATCTTTACTACTGAAAATAAGACTGCACTTACGGGGGCAGAAATTACAGCAACTATTAAAAATGGTGTTATAACAAAAGTAAATAATGTTGTTTTAAATAAGGCAGGTTCAGCAGCGAAGGAAGTTGTATTCAAGACAAATGCAACGCTCGATTCCATAACGATTAACGCAGATGCTGTGATAGTTAAAAATGTATCGATTACAGGAAATGCAATTATTAGCTCAAATGTTAAAGCAAAAGTGGCATTTGATGGTGCTACAATTACTGGCGATATAATAACAGAAGCCATAGATGGAGCAAAAGCTTCATTAGAAAATAAAAATGCAAGTCACACTACACCTGTATTGACAATCAAAAATTCGCAAACAGGAAAAGTCCATGTCAAACGCAATAATATCTCAATTATGTCGAACTCGGTTATTCCAGAAATCATTATTACAGCTACTATTTCTGCTATAAATATTGAGGGAGCTGTAAAGAAGGTAACAATAGAATCTACGGCAAAACTGAAAATGACTGGAAATATAAATTTTGAACGACTATTGCTTTCAACGGCCGTGGAATTAGCGTTGAATGTTGGTGGTGTAGTTAATTATTTATCGGTTCTAAACGCCGATGCTCGAATTACAATCGGTTCAGGTTTACTGATCAATACGTTGTCGATTCCAGCGGGTTCAACTGTAACAAAGATTATGACGAACTATGCAGCAGTTGCTTCCCAAATTAAGGCCGTTATTGGAGGTTCTTCGCCAAGCACTGGGGTTCCAAACAATGGCGGAGGAAATGTAGCACCCGATCCAGTTATTCCACCAGAAAAAGTAAATGAATTTAATGTCAAGAATGCTGAAGAATTAAAACAAGCATTAAAACAAGCAAAAGCAGGAGATTTAATTAAGTTAATGGCTCCAGTGACTATAGATATAACGTTAACAGATTTAGTAATGTTTGATTTGAATGGTTATACCTTGAATGGAAATGTAACGATAACAGCTCCAACAGCTAAAGGGAGATATACTTTCATGCCAGCTGGTAGTACGGGTACGATTTCAGGAGATTTAATCATTGATGCACCAAATGTAAACATCAGTTTAGATGGATTAACTGTAGAAGGACACACAGTAATTGAATAATAACTTTCAAGTAAATTCCTTTGCAAAATAGAGAAAAGGATGAACGATAAAAAATCATAAGGAGCTTAACGAATGAAGAAATATGAATTTAATTTCGTTTCTAAAATAGCTTTATCATTTTTACTTATAATATCTATGATTTTGCCTTCCTTAACAGTTGTAAAGGCGGAAACGACAGAAGCCACTTCAATTGACTTTGTTGGACTTGATCCAACAGAACAGACTGAGCCAGCTAATCCTTCAGTCACTGAAGGAACAATTGCCGAAGCTCGTGCAGCTGTTGGAAAAGACCAAACATTTCAAATTCAAGGGACCGTTACGACAAAACCTGGTAGCTGGGGAGGCAAGGCCTTCTATGTACAGGATGAGTCTGCAGGGGTTTATGTTTTCTCTAGTTCTACAGAAGCAGGGAACTTAGCTGTTGGAGATATTGTCAAAATCACAGGGAAAACGAGTTTATATAGTGGAGAAGTTCAATTTAATTCACCGACAATTGAACGTATTTTTACAGGGACAGCACCCGCACCGCAAATAGTGAATCTACCACTTGAAGATAGCTTACAAGGTACATTAATTACACTTGAAAATGTGAAGATTAAAGATTTAGCGTCATCTGGTACGAATGGAACATTTGAGTTTAAAGCCGTTGATGCAGAAAATAACGAGCTAGTAATTCGCCATGATAACCGTACAGGCTATCAATTCTCTCAATTTGTAGCAGATGGGTTCAATAACAATGATGTAATTACAGTGACAGGGATTGCTTCCATTTTTAACGGGACCTATCAATTAAAAACCTTAAGCGCGGAAAGCTTCCAATTAATAGGGAACTACGAGCCTACACAAGTAGCGAATGTTAAAGCTTATCCAGCAACGGGTGAAGTTTTTGCAGGGTCAAAAGTAACATTGTCTACAGATACACCAAACGCAACAATCTATTACACGATAGATGGTTCTGAACCGTCAACAGCTAGTGAGGTTTATGATGCAGCAGCCGGCATTGTTGTAAATGCAGCAATGACGATCAAAGCATTTGCTACAGCAACTGGCTTAAACAATAGCGAAATTAAATCCTTTCATTTTACAGTTAAAGATGCGCCAGCCACTATTTCAATTACGGAAGCACGTAATAAAGAAATAGGACAAGTAGTAATCGTATCGGGTATTGTAACAGCAAAATTAGAAACTGCTACTGCTCACATTCAAGATGAAGAGGGTGCGGCGATTGCCATTTACCCTGTAGATAGTCTTACTGCAAATGTCGGCGATTTGGTGACGGTGCAAGGTCAAGTTGCTGAATATAGCGGACTAAAGCAATTAACAAATATTTCACTTGTTGGCATGCCTATTCTTTCTACACTACCAGGGGCAAACATTATTAAAAGTATTGAGGTTGCAGAAGACAATGAATCGAAATTAGTAACGATTAAAAATGTAGCCATTACTGGTTCAGGTCAAAATTTTACCGGAACTGATGATGTAGGCACATTTGCTATTTACGATAAAACACGTGACTCAGGTTTAGTAAGTGGAAAAACGTATGGGGAAATTACCGGTATTGTTGGTCAATATACAAATCATCAACTACTCCCGATTCGCATTATTGAAGATGTAACAAAGGTTCAGGATATTAAAGCTTCTCACGTTGGTGGGGTAACAGCGGGTACAAACGTTACACTTTCTACCATGACAGAAGATGCAACGATTTATTATACAGTGGACGGCTCAGCACCAACTACAGCTAGTACAAAATATACAGGGGAAATTCTTGTTAATAAACCGTTGACGATTAAAGCGATTGCAGTAAAAGAAGGTTTAACGAATAGTGCGATTGCTACATTTGTTTATGAGATTATTGATACTGAAAATGCCACAATTAGCGATATTCAAGGGCCAAGTCATATATCACCATATGTCGATTTAACAGTAAGTGATGTAGAAGGAATTGTAACATTCGTTATTAATTCAAGTAGCTTCATTATGCAAGAGGGCGATTCGACATTCGATGGCGTAAAATCAACAGCGATCAAGGTAAGTAAGTCGGGACATAATGTAGCTGTAGGGGATGTTATTAAAGTATCAGGGAATGTAACTGAGGTGGGTGGAAACTCTCGATTAAGAGATACGCAAATTTCAGCAACGAATATCACAAAAACAGGTGCAGCAGAAGTTCCAAAAGTACTTGTTATAGGAGAGGACCTATCCCCACCAAATAAAATTATTGATAATGATGGCTTTGCTATTTTTGATCCACAAGAAGATGGTATTGATTTTTGGGAATCTATTGAATATATGCGAGTATCATTCCCTGATGCGAGAGTGATTGGACCAATTTATAATAATGATTCACCAATTGTTGTACCGAGCACAACAAATAATACATTTAATGTGAATGGCGGTTTAAATATTGCAGCCGACGATTATAATCCAGAAAAAATTATGCTTGAAGGGGTAGCAGGAAAAAATTATGATTCGGGTGATCGTTTTAATGATCCACTTATCGGATTTGTAGAAAACTTTACAGATGGCTATCGACTGAACACGAATAAAGTCTTCCCTGATGTGACAAAGGCAAATCTTCAGCAAGAAGTGACGCATCTTGAACCAGTGGCGGACAAGTTAAATGTCGCTTCCTATAATATTGAAAACTTTTCGAATAATCCTGCCAATACATCTAATGAAAAAGTAGACAGAATTGCAGCGACATTTGTGAAAAATATGAAGTCACCAGATATTATTACATTAGTCGAAGTACAAGATAATGATGGACAAATTGATTCAGGAAATGCTGATGCATCTGAAAGCTATATGCGATTAATTAATGCAATTAAAGCTGCGGGTGGCCCTGCTTATGATTGGATTGACGTAATGCCTATTAATAATACAGTAGGCGGTGCGCCTGGTGGTAATATTCGTGTAGGCTACTTATATAATCCGACACGTGTTTCTTTAGTGACTGGTACAAAGGGAGCGGGTGACCAAGCGAATGGGTGGACAGCAGATGGAAGCCTTGCTTTAAATCCAGGCTTTGTTGATCCAACTAAATTTGCAGATACACGTAAACCAATTGCGGCGGAATTCAAATTCCAGGAAGAGCATGTAGTCATTATAGGAGCGCACTTAAATTCTAAAGGAGGCGATGGTTCACTTTGGGGACCAACTCAGCCGCCAGTGTTAGAATCAGTAACAAAACGTCTTCAGCTTGCTCAAGCCATCAATGATTTTATCGATGAAGGTCTTGCCATCAATCCGGATATAAATATCATTGTAGCAGGGGACATGAATGACTTTGAATTCACACCAGCACTTGAAACATTAAAAGGTGATGTTTTAACGAATATGGTGGATAAAGCCCCAGAGACTGATCGTTTTACGTACTTCTTCCAAGGGAACAATCAAGTGTTGGATCATATTTTAGTTTCGAATAATCTTGCTAACGTTACGGCTATAGACTTGATTCATATTAATGCGAACTTTACAGAAGCGCAGGGGAGAGCATCGGATCATGACCCTGTATTAGTTCAAATTGATTTGAAAGCAGGAAAAGAAGAAATACCAACACCAATAGTACCTGAAAATGTATATAGCTTTAATAACTATAAGACTGGTAAATTAATAATGAATCGTCCAAGCATTTCATTAACGTTAGGAAAAAATACTAATATTAAAAATGGAATTTCAGTATTTAGTCAATATGCCGAATTCCATGGTGAAGGATTTGCAGACAAAACTGTAACAATCAGTCCTAAAAAAGGAAATGCGATTATTGATTTTAAAGGTACGGAAATTGGTGAAATTATTATCGAAGGAAAAAATGTAAAAGAAATTCGTAATTTACCTGCTGGAGCGACTATAACGTATACAAAAGGGGCTTCTGCTGAGGAAATTGAATTTAAGTAATAACTACTTGCAGTAAGAATGTTAGGCATATGTCAATCATTTAGTGGCTTGTTAATTTAAACTGCATGGATCATATTCATGAAGATCAGTATGCCATTCCAAACCCATTTGGAGTGGCTTTTACTTTTCTCATCTTATCAATATCTATGAAAAATGGAGAGTGGGTTCATTTTCATAAAATAGATAAAAAGAATTACCTTTATAAAGTGAATAGATGTACTTCAACTAACGGTGCTTAGTCGGTATTTTAGGCATGAAAACGAAAAATTTGACGAGAAAAAACTAAATAGATATTATAGATATGTTAAGTCCTTAATAGAGTGATTAGACCCAACCAGCTAAACTGTATCTTTTTTTATTGAGATCAATGACTCATATATAATTGGCTTAACAAATGGAATGAAAAAGATATCATACATATAATTAGCGATGTCTTTTGTCTTAATTACAGATATTAAAGGTCTGTAATATATTGTGATATGGAGGGAAATAATGATGAATCAATACGATTGTATGATTATAGGTGGAGGCCCTGCTGGGTTAAGTGCTGCCTTAACATTAGGAAGAGCGCGCAGAAAGGTTGCACTAGTTGATAATGGAACAAATCGGAATCGTGTAACTCAGGAGTCACATGGTTTTTTAACAAGAGATGGGATAAAGCCACAAGAATTTAAGAATCTCGCAAGTAAAGATATAGAATCTTATCCTTCTATAACAATGATGGATCAAACCGTCATAGAAATAATTAAAGATGATATAACTGGTTTATTTCTAGTCAATACTTCGGAAAATAAAACTTATGTAACTGAAAAAATACTGTTAGCTACTGGAATACAAGAGGAATTTCCACTCCCGCAAATCAGACAATATTATGGTAAAAGTTTGTTTAGCTGTCCATATTGCGATGGTTGGGAGCTGCGAGACAAGCCATTGGCTATCATTGCAGAAAACGAGGAGCATATTAGTCATATGACGAAATTGGTTTTTAATTGGTCACAGGATTTAATTGTTTTTACGAATGGTCATCAACTTTCCAAGAAGATTCAAAATGATTTTGAACAAAAGAAAATTAAGGCGTATACAAATACTATTAAAGATTTACATGGGGATGATGGTAACTTATCTAGTGTTGAATTAGAAACAGGTGACAATATTTTAAGAGCGGGTGGTTTTGTTGTGCCAAGTTTTTATCGTCCCAATAAATTTGCTAAACAGCTAAATTGTCAAGTTGATGAAAACGGAACAATTATGACTGATGGTGCTGGACGAACAACTGCGGCTGGAATATATATTGCTGGTGAAACGGAAAAGGGTGGTCCCTCTTCTTTAATGATTGCAGCTGCGGAAGGCTTTAAGGCTGCTTCAAGCATAAACATGGATATAACAATAGAAAGATTTTAAATTTATGGTTAGCTGATGAGTCATATAAAATTCATCAGCTATTTTGAATATGACTAGTCAAGCTGGCGGAGAATGAACTTGGATATGTTATACTATAAATAAATATAGAATAACTAGAAAAGGTACATATTCATTGTAAATTAGCTGAAAAGTGTAGAACCGTTGGTTGCCTCTCACCTGTATGTTGAGCACATTTTAGTAGTCTTCGTAATGTTATGACGACTACTAAAATGTGTCATCATCGTAAGAGAGGAGTCCTACTTTAGACTAGTACAATAAAAAATCTACGAAGATAGGATGTATAGAGTAGGATGCGAGATTTACATCATACTCATAGTTTTAGACATAATTGCATCTTTACTGTAAAGGAAGATGCCTTTTTTATGTATAAAATTACTAGGGTGGCTACGTTTTTAGGTAAATAAGCGACTATTATTTTTGTTCCTATTTTTTAATAAAATAATGCTATCGCTACATGGTTATATTTTATATGATTATGTTTTAGTTCGTTCTACAAGGTTATGTCAGAAAATATGATTAGTCTCAAATTGATGAACTTTTATTTCTCGATTTACTTTTTATATAAAGGATGGTACACTTAAAACTATCGAAAAACAATATATTGTGTTCGTTTTGTGTAGGTACTACTATATGTAGTTTAATAGGGAAGTTCGGTACTATTCCGACGCTGTCCCCGCAACTGTGAAGCTGACGATGATTGTAACCACTGTGTGCATTCGCATGGGAAGGAAATCAGAGATTGAAGCAAAGCCAGGAGACCTGCCTATATAAAACAAATTTATCATTTCTTCGGGGATTAAGAGATGGGAACGTCCGTATTTTTAGTATGTTAACGTTTCCATTTAAGCTATCTCTCTAGAAGAGGTAGCTTTTTTATTTTATGAAAAGAGGGATTACTATGAAACTTTATACAAAAACAATCTGTCCAAAATGCCTTTGGGTAAAATCCGAATTACAACGAGCAGGACTTGAAGCTGAAATTGTTAATATTGATCACGATGAACAAGCGAAAAAAACAATTATAGATGCAGGTTTTTTAAGTGTGCCTGTTTTAGAGGTAGATGAAACATTTATAGGTGAGGTTCAGGAAATTGTTTCTCGTATTGAGATGATTACACTATGATCGTTTACGCTAGTCGTACAGGAAATGTCCGTAATGTAGTATCTAAATTAAGGGCAGAATCTATTGAACTCTCTGAGGAATTAAGCTTGAATAAGCCTTATCTTTTAATTACATATACAGATGGCTTAGGTGACATTCCGGCAAAAGTGCAACGTTTTTTAGAGAAAAATAGAGATTTTTGTAAAGGAGTAGTTGCTAGTGGCAATAGTAACTTCGGACATCATGTCTTTGGCGCTGCTGGGGAAAAAATTGCTACTACCTATCATGTACCCTTAGTGAGGAAGTTAGATTTGCGTGGCAATCAAACAGATTATGAAGCAATACAAATGTTTTATGAAACGAGGGTAATGGGATGAAAACTTATTTAAAGCTTAATAATGACGTACTGAATCGTTATAGTACAACGGGACTACTAGAGCTAGAAAAGGACCGTGAGGCTACTCGCCGCTACTTTTTAGAATATGTCAACGTACGTTTACGTTATTTTATAGATATAGAGGAAAAAATCCGCTATTTAGTGGATGAGGGTTACTACGAGAAAGATTTTATCGACATGTACGAGATGGATTTTATAAAGATGCTGTACAAAAAAGCATATGATTATAATTTCCGCTTCCCATCATTTATGAGTGCAAGCAAATTTTATGACAGCTATGCTATGAAAAGTCGTGATGGTGAAGAAATCTTAGAAAAATATGAGGACCGTATTGTCATTATTGCCCTGTACTTAGCACAAGGGAATACTGTGCTAGCAAAACGTTCTGTTGAAGCAATGATGGAAGCCTATCAGCCAGCAACACCTACAGCATTAAATAGTGGGAAAAAAGCCCGTGGTGAATTAGTAAGCTGCTTTAAATTATCAATGGATGACTCTATGAATAGTATTGCTGAAAATATTGGCTATTGTTTAGAGCTATCACGCCTAGGCGGAGGGGTCGGGGTCAACTTAACGGATTTACGTCCTTTAGGTGATCCAATTAAAGAAATACTAAACCGTGCAAGTGGTGTTATACCAGTTGCAAAATTATTAGAAAACTCTTTTAGTTATTCTAATCAGCTCGGTCAACGAAATGGCTCAGGAGTTGTTTACCTAAATATCTTCCATGCAGATATAGAGAATTTCATTTCATCAAAAAAACCAAATGCTGATGATAAAATTCGCCTCGCAACACTATCAACAGGAATTATTATTCCAAGTATTTTCTTCGATCTGATGAAACGTGATAAAGATATAGTGTTATTTAGTCCATATGATATTTTTAAAGTATATGGTAAACGAATGTCGGAAATTTCAATTTCAGAAATGTACTATGAACTACTTGATAATCCTAAAATCCGTAAAATTAAACGTTTGAATGCGCGTAGACTCTATACTGAGGTGAAAAAAGCTCAATTTGAATCAGGTTATCCTTTTGAAATTTTTGATGATAATGTCAATGAAGTACATCCACTAAAAAATATCGGTCGTGTAAAAATGTCAAACCTATGTACTGAAATCTTGCAAGTTCAAGAAACTAGTGTCATTACAGATCAAGATCAACCAAACGAATATGGGTTAGATGTGTCGTGTAATTTAGGGTCAATTGATATTCATGCAGCGAGTAAAGTAAATGATTTTGAAACATTAATCGATACAGCTATGCACTTATTAACAAATGTGTCACAAATGACATACATCAAAAATGTCCCATCGGTGGCAAAAGCGAATCGATTAATGCACTCAGTAGGGCTAGGTTGTATGAATCTCCATGGACATCTTGTTACGGAGGGCATTATGTATGGCTCGAAAGATTCTATTGATTTCATGGACCGTTTTATGGAAGCAATGAACTATTATTCTCTTAAATCATCGATGGAAATGGCTAAAGAAAAAGCAGAAACGTTCTACCGATTTGAAGATAGCGATTATGCTTCCGGTAGCTATTTTGATCAATATGTAAATAAGAATGAAGAAGAGCTATCATCTGCTGTGTTAAAAGCACTTGGCAACATTCCAATTATCACTAATAAAATGTGGGAATTATTAAAGGAAGATGTTATGGAATATGGTCTATTTCATTCCTATCGTTTAGCGATAGCACCAACCGGCAGTATTTCGTATATTCGTAGCTGTACGGCATCCATCTCTCCTTGTACAGAGCGTGTAGAGGTCCGTGATTATGCAGATAGTCGCACGATTTATCCAATGCCACATTTAACAAACGAAAACAGTCATTTATATGTAGAGGCCTATGATGTTGATCCTTATGATTTAATTGATTTATACGCAGCTTCTCAAAAACACGTTGACCAAGGTATTTCAATGACTCTTTATGTCACTGACAATTGGACAACAGAACAACTAGCTAAAGTATACATTTATGCATGGGTTAAAGGGATTAAGTCCGTTTACTATGTTCGTCAACGATTACAAAGCTTAGAGGAGTGTGTAGCATGTCAAATATAGTGTATGAGGCAGTCAACTGGAATAAGGCAACAAGTGAACTTGCCCAAATTTTCTGGGACCAGCAATGGAAGCAAATTTGGTTTCCTGAAGAAATTGCTGTGAGTAAAGATATTAAACAGTGGAAAAGTTTTGAGCATCAGGACACATATAAAAAAGTGTTTGCAGGACTAACTTTGCTTGATACCGTTCAGACGAATATAGGGATGAATCGTGTTGCTGCTTATACAGACGATTTACAGGAAAAGGCTGTATTAACCGTTTTTGATGCATTTGAGGCAATACATGCTAAATCATATTCTTATATATTTACAACGCTTTGTACAAACGAGGAGATAGACGAGCTCTTTGAATGGGTAAAGAAAAATGAATATTTACAATATAAGGCAAATAAGATTGCGGATATTTATAATAGTATAGAAGAAGGGGACTCTGAGAGCTTATGGAAAGCGATGTTTTCATCCGTTATGCTTGAATCTTTCCTTTTCTATTCTGGATTTTTCTACCCATTATACTTAGGTGGACAAGGTTTTTTAAGAAACAGTGCTGAAATTATTTCTCTCATTTTGCGCGACGAGTCCATTCATGGCGTAGCGGTAGGGTTTTTTGCTCAAAATCTATATAAGCAATTTTCTAAAGAAAAACAAGAATCCTTACAATTATGGGGTTATGAATTATTGCTGGATTTATATCAAAATGAAATGAAATATACCGAGGATATTTATGCGGAGACAGGATTATCGCCTGAGGTAAAAGCCTATGTGCGTTATAATGCTAATAAGGCCTTAATGAATGTCGGCTTTGAAGCCATGTTCCCAGAAGAAGAAGTGAATCCAATCGTCATGAATGGAATTCGTAATGAGGGCTCCACATATGATTTCTTTTCACAAAAGGGGGCTACCTATGCCAAAGCAAAAGTAGCGCCAATTACAGATGACACATTTAATTTTAATCGTTAGGATGAAGAACAATGAACGTAGAAGTAAAAATTAAAAGAATGCATGCAGATGCAATGCTACCAATGCAAGCTAATCCCGGTGATGCTGGGATGGATCTCTATTCCATTGAAACTGTAGAGATACCCGCTGGTGGGACTAAATTAATTAAAACAGGCATTCAAATTGAATTACCTAAAGGAACGGAAGCACAAATTCGACCAAGAAGTGGACTAGCCTTAAAACATAGTATTACAGTGCTCAATAGCCCAGGAACAATCGATGAAGGCTATAGAGGGGAAATCGGTGTTATTTTAATTAATCATGGTCAAGATACGTTCTTAGTAGAAAAATCTATGCGAATTGCCCAAATGGTGATTCAATTTGTCCCTACTATTCAACTACTGGAAGTCAATGAATTATCTCAAACGGTTCGTGGAACTTCTGGATTTGGAGCGAGTGGTACAAAATAAGAGTAAGTTTTAAATAGGCGTATGTCAGGATTGAGTTTGATACTGAACTCAATCCTTTTTATTTTTTTAAAATTGTCACATTCGTGTAACGTAGGTTCAGTACGATTTTCATGAGGTGATAATATGAGAGAAATAAATCATAGGAAACGAATGAAAAATAAGTTCAACATGATAGTCCCCTTTGGTGTGCTTTAATAGTTGTCTTTGCTACTGGCTGTAGTTCTGTGGAGCAAGAAGAAAAACAAAAGAAACAAGAGAAACTGGCAACGCCACAGATGCAAAATGGTTTTTGGGATGAGCAAAGAAAAGGTACAAATTTTATGAATTCCACTTCTCTGCCAGAAAATTATGAAGAGGCTAATGAATTCAACATTGAATTTATCCGTTTAGCGCCTGATAAATGGGCAAAAGAAAGAGATTTTTTATTTGAAGATAAACCTGATGCTACTCCTAATAAAGATTTTTTAATCGGCAATGCAGATCAGTATGAGGGAATTGTTGAAAATGATTTTAAGATGTTAAAAGAAGATTTAGATGCAGCATATGCAAGAGGATCAAAAGTTGTACTGGCTGTTCTTAGTCTTCCGGGAAACCGTTGGAGACAGTTTAATAACTATGAAAATGATGACCGAATTTGGCAAGACTTTAACTATCATGAGCAAGCAGCGCTTTTCTGGAAAGATCTTGCCATGCGCTTAAAAGATCACCCCGCAGTGGTAGGATATAATGTAATTAATGAACCGCATCCTGAAACAGCCACAGGTTTTAATGATTTTTGGACAGAAGACTATGATAAATGGTACGACAAGATAGAAAACACGCCAGCAGATTTAAATAGACTTTATGGAACGATTGTAGATTCTATACGATCTGTAGATGCGGATACACCTATTATTTTAGATTCGGGTTTATTTGCTACGCCTTGGGCAATAAAATATTTAAAACCAATAGAAGACAAAAATGTGCTGTATGCTTTCCATATGTATGAACCGTATGAAATGACAAGCCAAAATCGAAAAAAAGGATTCACATACACTTATCCTGGTAAGGTCAAAGTCGGGAATGATCAAAATGAAAAAATGTTTGATAAAACTTCATTAAAAGATTTTTTAGAACCCGTTGCTAAATGGGCAGAAAAGCACAATATATCAAACAACCGAATTATTGCAGAAGAGTTTGGCATTAACCGAATGGTTGATGGAGCGGATCAATATATGAAGGATTTAATTGATATTTTTAATGATTACGGCTGGCACTGGGCATTTTATGCATTTCGTGAAGACACGTGGGATGCTATGGATTTTGAATTAGGTAATAAACCTGTTAAAGAGGCCTATTGGGATGCGCGGGCAATTGGAGAACTACCTGATAGAAAAGCAATAGAAGTAGATAATTCTATTTGGGATGTCCTGAAAAAAGATCTGAACAAGTAACATGATTGTTCTCTGCTAAGATCAAATAGAAATTATATGTAGTAGTACAAACGATCGTTTGTACTACTTTTTTGCCTGACATTCGGCGCTTTAAATCAGTCCATCTTTCAATCAATATCTTGCTGTTGCAGGTAATAAAAGATAGTCATTGCCTGTCATTTAGTTTCGAAAATAGTTACGCGCTAGTAGAGTTGCAGAATTATATTCATCAGGCAATTCATCCTCAAAAAAAATAGCCTCTACGGGGCAAACTAATTCACAAGCGCCACAATCAATACAAATATCAGGGTTAATGACATATTGAGTATCCGTATTCACAATGCAATTTACGGGACAGACATCTAAACAAACGGCTGCTTTTTCATCCCTACATAATTCTGTAATTACAAAAGCCATTACAAATCCTCCCATAATTGATGTTTTAATTCTTCAGGTGAGTGTGTCCAATACAGTTCATTAAATTCAGATAAAAATTGGGAAAGTAGTTTTTTTGAATTTGTATCGACATGATTTAGGAGAAATTTCCCTTTAAGTGCTTTATCTAAATAATTTACTTGCTCTGGCAACGATTTATAGCCAAGTTTAATGCGGCGTTCTTCTTTTGATACCCGTACTTCACTTGCGGTACATCCCGCATAATAAGGTCCATTTTCCCCTACCTGAAGCGCTACCCAAACGATCCAATATCGATTATAATCGTCACTAGCATGAGCTAAATCTGCTGAAAAACGCACTTTTTTTTCAATAATACTTCGCCCATGTAAGGCTTCTAGGTCTATAAATACGTGTTCTTTTTCACAATCTATAATAACAGGCGTTACATTATTTAAATCAAGGGTACCTACTCCATACCCTCCATCTCCATCTGTTGAATCATTACTTAAGATGGTAAAATGTATCTTTTCTTTCATAGAAAACACCCCCACACTTTTTACAACATTTACAGGTGTCGCAAATAGAAACAATGTATAGTATTAAAAAGCAAATTCATTACGTATAGCTTTTATAAATTAATCTAATTGAACGTTTTAGTAGTAATTTTTATACTATACGTAATGGTTGCCAAGGATTTCTCCTCATACTTTTTTAATTCAAAAGTATAACTGAAATATACAACTTATTATCCTTTGTTGTCTTCGGACTTACGTCTGAATTGTTATGATATGGTAAATTGATGTTCGCTACATTTTTATGAACTTTATATAAATAAGAAAATTGACAATGTCTATTTCGATAAATAAATTTCACTGAGTCATACAGAAAGAGTAGAATTGGTACTAAATAGATTTAATGAGAGGAAAAGAATAATGAAATTAGAACGATTACTATCTATTATCTTCAAGCTTCTCAATCATGAAATAGTGTCGGCTTCTAGCTTAGCAAATGAATTTCAAGTATCATCAAGGACAATTTATAGAGACATTGAAGCAATATGTGCCGCTGGGATACCAGTCGTTTCTTTCCAAGGGACAAACGGCGGTTTCGGGATTATAGAAGGATACAAATTCGATAAAAGCTTAATGGACCCTAACGACATTTTGAATTTAATCTCAGTATTAAGTAGTTTATCAAGTATCTTTGAAGATAAAGATGTTGAACATACACTAGAAAGACTAAAAATGCTGGACATAGGTGATAAAAAAAGTGCGTTCATGATTGATTTGGAAAGCTATAGGACTGAACCGAGTTCTTTAATGAACCTTAGACAAGCTATATACGAAAGAAAAGTAATTTACTTTAATTATGTAAATAATAAAAATGAATTTACGTCTCGTGAAGTAGAACCCATTCACCTTCATTATAAGTATTGTAACTGGTATTTATATGGTTATTGTAGAGGGCGTACGAGTCATAGAGAATTTAAAGTATCGCGTATGATGGGCATTACTCTGTCACAAGAAAAGTATTTACAAATGCATGAGTATAAAAGCGATTCATCCTATTCAAGAGGTCATCAAGAGAGAGTGCAGGAGGTGGTCATCTGGGTAAGTCCATATTCCTTAGCGGAAGCATTAGACCAATTCCAAAATTCTTCAAAGGTCATGAATAGCGATGGAAGTATGACATTTACATTTTCCGTTTATCAACCTCTGCATGCTGGATGGCTGAAATCGATTCTTTTAAGCTTCGGTAGTGAGGCTAAAATTATAAAGCCTGTTGAACTGCAATCAATTTTAGTAGAGGAAGCCAAAAAATTAATCAATATTTATAAAGATGTATGACAGGCTGCTGTCATATATCTTTTTTTATAATCAAAAAGTAAGTTTCTAATACTAATAATAAAGGAGTAGATGTTTTATGAATCATGCAAAAAATATGTACGAGTACCATGTTTGGGCTAATAAGGTGCTATTAGAAAGAATGAGGGAATTGCCAAGCCATGTTCTATATGAAGAGATTAAAAGTTCATACTCAACGATTGCTCAAACATTTAGTCACATATATGTCGTTGATGTAATGTGGTTACAAGTACTTAAAGGAATTGATATGCAAGAAGCATTTCAATCTGCAAGGACATTGGTAGAAAAGACTAATTTTTATTCTTTAGATGAATTTATTAAGGCAAATGAAGAACTTGCTACACAGTATGAAAAATGGATGAGTAGCCAGCAAGATTTAGAGCAGAAAATAAACGTGAATAACCCTTGGACAGGTTCTAGAAATACAGCATACTCAGAAATTTTATTCCATGTTGCTAATCATGGTACATATCACCGTGGAAACATAACAACTATGTTAAGACAACAGGGGTACGAATCTATCATGAATGACTTTTCTTTGTATTGGTATTTATAGTTGTTCCATACACTAAACATTTAAAAATAATGCCACAACTACTGATTTTATATGATCTTGCTAGAGGTAATGGTAGTAATCAACTCATCATATGGTTGAATCAGCAGAACCTTGCTGGATTTACTACATTCATCATTAAAAAATAAGGAGGAACACAATTGAAAAATATTTTAGTTTTTATTATTGATGGCTTTGCCGATTGGGAGGCAAGTTATGTAACGGCAGAGTTAAATAAACCTGGGACAGGATTTCAAGTTCAGACAATTGCAATTGATAAAAATCCAAAGAAATCGATGGGAGGATTGACGGTTCTTCCTGACTATAGCCTACTAGATTTTCCTTTTGATTTAGAAATCACTATGTTAATCATACCTGGTGGAACTGGATGGAAGGAAGAGAAAAATCAACAGGCCAAGAAGCTTGTCGAGTTTTGCTTTACAGAGGACATCCCAGTTGCAGCAATCTGTGATGCCACTACTTTTTTAGGGAATCACGGATTTCTTGAGCAATATAACCATACAGGTAATTCATTAGCCTATTTGAAAGAAGCGGCACCTAATTATAAGGGGGATGAAAAATATATAGACCAGCAATCCGTTAGTGATGGCAGTCTTATAACAGCAAATGGCACCGGTGCATTAGAATTTTCGAGAGATATTTTATGTAAATTGGCTGTTTTAGAAAAAAAAGAACTAAAGGAATGGTATGATTTATTTAAAAAAGGATTTATTGTTTAATGGTCATCAGGTTGCTATTAAAATTTGATAAGTCCATTTCTACCATACCTTTAAAATAATAATTTAGGAATAACCTTCTACATCTAAGGATAGTAGGAGGTTATTTTTCCCTTTAGTGTTATATATTTTTTATATTAATCTATAGCTAATAATATATTATCCGTAATAATACGTGGCTTTTATAATGAAGATACCATATAAAAGGAGGGTCTAGCATGGAATTTAATAAACTTGGCAATAGTGGATTATCCATCAGTAAGATTGCCTATGGAAACTGGATAAATCATGGCGGAAAAGTGAATGAGGAGATGGCACATGCATGTGTAAGAGCAGCATTAGATGTTGGTATTACAACATTTGATACCGCTGATGTTTATTCAGACACGAAAGCAGAGGAAATACTTGGTCGCTCATTACAAGATGTGAGGAGAGAGAGCATTGAACTATGTACGAAGGTGTGCCATCCGACTGGTAATGGGCCAAACGATAAAGGTTTATCTCGAAAACATATTCTAGAAAATTGTCATGCTTCTTTACGTCGGTTACAAACCGACTATATTGATGTCTATTATGCACACAGGTACGATCCAACTACTCCTCTCGAAGAAACGATGCTAGCATTCTCAGATCTTGTAAGACAAGGTAAAGTACTTTATATCGGTGTAAGTGAGTGGACGGCAGAACAAATTACTAGGGCTGCATCTCTTGCACGAGAATTGCATATTCCTCTCATCGCTAGCCAACCACAGTATTCCATGCTATGGAGAGTTATCGAAACTGATGTGATACCGACTTGCCAACGTGAAGGGCTAGGGCAGGTCGTTTGGTCGCCTCTAGCACAAGGTATTCTTACAGGAAAATATTTACCACAAAAACCAGTGCCAGTGCAGTCCCGGGCTAACTCTGATGCGGGCAAACCTTTTTTCAACAAACTTGCACGACGTTGGATGGACGACAATGTACTCACGGCTATACAAAAGCTTAAACCTATTGCACAAGAGATGGATCTTACTCTTGCTCAACTTGCAGTAGCTTGGGTACTACAAAACGAGCATGTTTCCTCAGCGATTATTGGTGCGTCAAGCCCAGAACAGGTAAGAGAGAATGCATTAGCTGCTAGCGTCAAACTAGAACCTGCAATCATGAATCAGATTGATGGAGTTCTAGAAGGTATCATTGAGTACGACCCAAGTAAAACGGGATAATTTTTTGTACAAGACTTTTCATACTTGATGACCCATCCCATTATAGGATGGGCTTTTATTATTGGTCATTCATTTGGGACATATAATAGTGCTCTCTAACAATTGTTAAGAAATGAGGAACGACTGAAGATTTTTCATCTTGTCTCCAGCCAACATATAGGTTTATTTTTGGTGTAGTCTCTTTGATTTTTTTATAGATTACTCCAGGACGGTTATAACTTTCCATCGATGAAGGAACAACAGAAACACCCATTCCAGTTGCCACTAGATTAACAATCGTTTGCATTTGTATAGCCTCTTGCACGACGTTTAAACTTACCCCGTGAACCCAAAAGTAGCTAATGATTAAATCATAAAAATGGGGACCAAAATGCCGCGGAAACATTATAAACGGTTCATCCGCTAGTAATTGTAATGGAATTTCGGGCAAAGAGACTAAAGGGTGATCTTGATGTAAAACTAATCTTAAAGATTCCTCAAAACAAATTTCTGAAGCAAGTGTTTCGTTGTTTTGCTCAGAACGTATAAATCCAATATGAATTTGTTTTTCATAAAGTGCTGCTAATTGTTGTTCTGTTGTCATTTCACGTAAGGTAAGATGAACTTGTGGAAAGCGTGCTCTAAATTTATTAAGGATTTTTATAACGATTTCTGTTGAATCAACAAAACCTATGATTAAGCTCGCATTTTTCCCTTCAGCAGCAAGTTGTGTTTCATGTATGGTTTTTTCTAATTGAATGAGAGTTTGCCTAGATCCTTGTAAAAATATCTTCCCTGCATCTGTTAGCTCAACCATTCTCTTTGTCCGATGAAAAAGTTGAACGCCCAGCTCTTCTTCTAATTTACGAATTTCTTGGCTAAGGGGAGGCTGTGCCATCCGAAGACGTTCTGCCGCACGACTAAAATTCAATTCTTCTGCCACCATCATGAAATAGCGCATCTTTCTAATATCTATTTTCAATCACCCCTTCTAAAATCGATATAGTAATGATAGGCGAACAATAATTATAGCTAATTTTAACAATTTATATTTTATTAGCATAGAGATTAACCTGTTAATGCTTTACATTTATACCGTTCTATAATTCATTAAACATACTATTATACCAAAAAAATAAATGGAATCTGAAAAATGGAAATTAAAGTTTCCAGCTATAAATAAATGTTTTTATGTGCATTTTGTCTTCGTTTATCTAATTATTGGGAAAAAGTTATGTAATAATTACCTATCTAACCAATTTGGTATTAAAATTACCTTATTTTTAGCGTTTATTTATTGGTAATGTAGTTATATTATTGTCTTGTAAAGCAAATTTAAGATTGATTGGTATTTTTCATCATGAAAAATTTTGAAGGCTGCTTTATCCATAACGATTAGTAATTATTATTTGAGAGAACGTATTATACATATCTTTAAAAGTTAATAGAGCGGTAATATTGTTCTCACAGAATAATATAATTTTATTTGAATTCTGGAGGAATATAAAATGACGAAACATAACAAAGGTCGTAAATTTTTCGTAACTACTGCTACAGCAGCACTTGTAGCATCAGCAATCGTACCGGTAGCATCAGCTGCTGAATTTAATGATGCAGATAGCATTTCATCATGGGCAAAAGAAGCGGTGCAGTTTTTAACTGACAAAGGTTTCATCCAAGGTGATGAAAAAGGAAACTTCAACCCAGCAGGTACACTTACTCGTGCTGAAGCTGCTGAAATTTTATCAAAAGCATTAGACTTAAAAGCTACTGGAACAGAAGATTTTACAGATGTAAATGAAAATGACTGGTTCTATAATGCAGTGCTTGCTACTTCACCAGAATTATTTGACGGTATGGGTAATGGTAAATTTGAACCAAAAGCACAATTAACAAGAGAACAAGCTGCTAAAGTTATCGTTCAAGGTTATGAATTAACTGGTAAAGCAGACCTTAGCCAATTCTCAGATGCTTCTAAAGCTTCTAAATGGGCTGTATCTTACTTAGAAACAGCTGTTGAAAATGGTGTAATCAATGGTAAAGGATCATTATTAGCGCCACAAGATAAAATTAGCCGCGAAGAATTCGCTACTATGGTTAAACGTACAATTGATGCAGTTAAAGAAGTAACACCAGCAGTAGAATCAGTAAAAGGACTTAATGCAAAAGAATTTGAAGTGAAGTTCAACACAGCTGTTGATGCAAAAGATGCTGCTGTAACAGCGAAATATGCAATTGATGGTGTAACGATTACGAACGCTAAAGTATCTGAAGATGGAATGACTGTTACTTTAACAACTGATAAAGAAATTAAATTAACAAATGGCAAAGTGACTGTAAACCCAATCAAAACAAAAGCAGATGCAAAAATTCTAACTGAAGAATTTAATAAATTAATCACATTTGCTGATACAACTCCTGTTAGCGTAAATTCTGTTGAAGCAAAAGGCACAACAGCTGTAATCACTTTCGATGAGCTTGTACAAAACGAAGGAACAGTAAGCTTAAACGGTACTGAACTTGCTAAAGATCGTTATACATTATCTGGAAAAACATTAACGATCAAAGGTTTAACTGCTGATCAAACTTATAAAGTAGACATCGTAGGGGCAACTGACTTCGCTAATAATATCGCAAATCCAATTGCAGTGAACTTCACGGTTCTAAAAGCAGACGTTGATAATTCTAAACCAACTGTTTCTACTGCAGTGAATGGAACAGAAATCACGTTTGATTTCTCAGAAGAATTAATGAAACAAAATCTTGATGCAGATGCTGGTGCTACTGCTGCCGAATATGCAAAAGTAACAGTGGGTTCTACTGTTTACTACTTAAAAGATGCTGATATGAAAGATACAGAGGATAAAACTGTATTTACTATTGATGCAAAAGCTGCATTAGGTACAGCTACATTCATTAATGCGGACGTGAAAGTCGAAGGACAAAAAGATTTAGCTGGTAATGCTGGAGATGCATTTGAATTCAAGGCTATTTTATCTAAAGATTTAACGCCTGCTACACTTGTATCTACTTCGACTAAAATGTTAGTAGCTGACGATGTTAATGCTACTACTGATGTAGATGCTCTATACCTTACTTTTAGCGAGCCAGTAAAAGTAGATGGTAAATTAACAGTTAAAACTCAAAATGGTATTGCTTACACTACTGGAAAAGAAACAGCTGTAAAAGCAGATGCTGGTTACGATGTAGATGGTAACGGTAAAATTGAGGGTGCCGAGAAAAACACTGTGAAAGTGAACATTGACTTAGATAGCAATTCAACATACACATTTGAATTATCTGCTAAAGCAGTTGCTGATTTAGCTGGCAACGTAACTGCAGATACAATCACATTCAATGTGACAACTGGCACGTATGAAGCTACACCTGAAACTACTACAGATTCATTAGTATTTGGGGCTACACCAGTTGTAGTAACAGATAACAATGTATTCACTGTTGAATATGCTGCTGATGTGACTGCAACAGCAACAAACGCTTCTAGCTACACACTTGGAGGAAAAGAGCTACCTGCTGGCACTCAACTTCAATTTGTTGATGGTACTAAAAAAGTACGCTTCACTTTACCAGAGGGTTCTATCACTGCAAATGGTAATTATGTACTTGAAGCTAAAAATGTAGTAGATACTAAAGGTAACACTCTTAAAAATGGCAAAGCGACAACTCTAGTTGCTCTTAAAGAAAATATTGTGCCTGTAGCTTCTAAAGTAACAGTAGTAGATAGCAAAACATTTACAGTTGACTTCACTGAAAGCATTGCTGATCAAGCTACACCAACAGGTTTAACAGTTAAAATTGCTGGCTCAACTGTAGAAATTGCTTCAGCTTCTGTAGCTAATGGTAAATTAACTGTAACAACTAAAGCTGACTACGCTTTAACTGATAGCATTGTAGTTGAATTTAAAGCTACAAACCTTGTTGATGCAAATAACAACAAAGTAAAAGACGGTTCAGTTTCAAAATAATTAAGCTGATCATGTAAGAAAGCCCTGTGGATTTCCGAGGGCACTGAAAAAGTCAATATCTTCTCATATTGCGAGGTATTCAGCGATTAAATCGTTGAATACCTCGCTTTTTTCATTTGGCACTGTAACTCTACTGTTGTTTTCCGAAGCATTCCGCTCGCTTTCCGCGGGCGAGCGCCGAGCCTCCTCCTACGCTTCTCTTCGTGCGGGGTCTCGTCTGTCTCGCTTTCCCGCAGGAGTCGAGCGATACTTCTCCAAACAACGCAATGTATCACACTATTATTTTAGTCACGCTTTCTTTTATAATAAAAGAATTAATGTGCAGGTGGTGCCCCCGATGATATCAAATCAAGAAACCCTTAATTTAAGTCCATATATGGCGATCTACGATATTGTTGTGCCAAAAGATAATATACTTCGCCAAATCAATGAACTTGTTGATTTTTCATTCATTTTAGAAGAGTTAAAACCAAAATATTGTTTAGACAATGGACGTAATGCCATTCCTCCAATTCGTATGTTTAAGTACTTATTATTAAAAGCGATTTACGATGTATCAGACGTCGACCTTGTAGAGCGTTCAAAGTTCGATATGTCATTCAAATATTTCTTGGATATGGCGCCAGAAGATCCAGTCATTGATTCAAGTTCGCTTACAAAATTTCGTCGGCTTCGTCTTCAAGACGTAAGCTTATTAGACATGCTCATTGGGAAAACAGTTGAGATCGCATTGGAGAAAAATATCATCAACCGTCAAACGATTATTGTGGATGCCACACATACAAAAGCACGTTACAACCAAAAAACGCCTAAAGAATTTTTACAAGAGAAATCAAAAAACGCTCGAAAAGCTGTCTACAAAATTGACGAATCAATGAAAGAGAAATTCCCCGCAAAGACCACTTCTAACGAAGTAAAGGATGAATTAACTTACTGTAAGGCAGTTATTTCAGTCATTGAAAAGGAACCACAAATTGCACAAATGCCATCTGTCAAAGAAAAGCTGAATATTTTAAAAGAAGTCGCAGAAGATTTCCAAGAACATCTAAATTACTCTTCTGATACGGATGCGCGAAAAGGGCATAAGACATCGGAATCTTCTTTCTTCGGGTATAAGACACATATCGCGTTGAGTGATGAACGTATTATTACAGCGGCTGTCATTACAACAGGTGAAAAAAGCGATGGAAAATATCTTCAAGAGTTTATTGAAAAAAGCACACAAGCAGGTATGAAAATTAATAAAGTTATTGGAGACGCAGCTTACTCCGAAAAGGCAAATATCGAATATACAAAAGAAGAGAAAATCGCGCTCGTTGCAAAGCTGAATCCTATTCTTACACAAGGACCACGAAAAGAAGAAGACAAGTTTGAGTTTAATAAAGAAGCTGGAATGTTTGTAAGGCCGGTCATCTCGCGACAAGAAAAGCCCGTACGGGTAAAAAAGGAACGAGTAAGAGTCAAAGTCAGACATATTATTTTAACGTTGAAAGATGCAGAGTATATCCAATGAGAGAGGGCTGTTATAAAGAAGGCGCAAAAAGTAAAACATATTCTGTCACAATTAAGTCGGATACACATGTCGAACAAGAGGCATTTCAAAATACGGAAGCATTTAAGCAATTAGCCGTAAATCGCTACAAAATAGAAGCGAAGAATAGTGAATTAAAAAACGGACACGGGTACGATAAAGCATCGACTGCGGGTCTATTTGGCATGGAAATTCAAGGTGCTACAACGATATTCGCTGTCAATTTGAAACGGATATTAAAGCTACTAAACGAAAATGAATAAGGAATAGAGACAGAAATAAGGCACTTCCTGTTCAAAATTGAACAAAAAGTGCCTTATTTTCAACTGAAAAAGGTTCGCTTGTATGAAGACGTAAGTTTTTCAGTGCCCTAGGATTTCCACAGGGCTTTTTTGTTAGTCCACATAGTTTCTACTATTATAATAGGCAACATTATTTATAAGGAAACTCTTTCGGAATCGGTCCGAATGCAATCCAATGATATTTAATATATTTTCCCACCAGAAATACTACAATCCATGTAGCAAATAGAGCAACTATAAAGCCTCCCACACTCCAAACATGAAATAAGAGACTATTGCCACTTACAGGTATTTGACGATAAAGTAAGAGGAAAAAAGGATGTAATAAATAAATGCCAAATGATAGTGTCCCAAGGTTAATAAGGGCATTTACAAAGGTTTTATTCCCTCTTTCATAAATCCAGAAGGAAAGTTGTAACACTACAATACAGGCCGATAAAGATTGGAGCTGAAAAACTAGTTCAAATACGATACTGTTGGCTAAATAGGTTTGGGATGAGTAAACAAAATAATATAGATAAATATTATAAATAGTAGAAAATAACCAAATAGCCCAAATGAAATATATAGAAACAGGGAAGTTTTCTTTTGTTAGCTGGAACCATCGTTTATACTTTTCAAAATAAATTCCTAAAAATGCACCAGCCAGGAAATAAAGTATATAAGAGAATGAAATACTCCCTCTGAATGGATACTGCCAAAACTCAGCATTAAATTGGATAAAAATCCATTGAAGAGCTAGTCCTATCCATATCAGGTGAGGGGATAGGGCGGGTTTTTTCTTTAAAATATATAAGAATAATGGGAACAATAGATAGAACTGCACCATAATAAATATATAGTATAAATGAGTATATGTTTTTCCAATTAGTAGTTTCTCAAGAAATTCAACACTAAAAAGGGCGTGCCATGTTAATGAAAAATCATGTGTCACATAAAATTGCATGGCCGCATAATAAAAGACGGAAAAAAAGAGATAGGGAATAAGTATTTGGGTAACTCTTTTTTTATAAAAACGAACAATCAGTGTTTTTGTGAAATCCTTTTGTATATAGTTGTAAAATAAAACAAACCCACTTAAAAAAATAAAAACAGGGACAGCGAATTTGGGAAAAATATTCAAAAATACGTAAATGGAGTAGAGTCTTGATTCGCTGGATAAAGCTGTAACAGGTGTACTAGTAGAATGGATAAGAAGTACAGCTAGTATAGCTAAGGCTCTAGTAATATTTAATTCATCAATATGTGCTCGTTTCATATGATCATCTCCAAAAATAGTTGATAGTTTTTGAGTTCCCTGAATTTAATGCTCATATACATTAATGGTATGTTTGAGAACATGAATTTAGACAATTTTTTATAACGCTTGACTAGAAGCAACTAGTGATACGTTCATGGCTTACTATAAAGAGCTTTTATGTCAGGTAGATGTCAAACAAAAAAAGCTACCATGCTGAGGCATAGTAGCTTGTAGGAATGAAAGTAGCATGATAAAAGCCTTCCTACATTCATTTGTAAGAAGGCTTCGTTTAATTTATTTATAATTTCACAAGGAATCTACCTCTTGCTTGACCTTTCAGTAACATAGGTAAAACATCTGGAAGTTGCTGCAATGTTACCTCTTGATGAATGAAGCTTTCAAGGTTTGTCGGTTTAAAATCTGTCGCTAAACGATTCCATATTTTCAATCGTACATCCATTGGACAATAAACAGAATCAATTCCAAGTAAATTCACGCCTCTTAAAATGAAGGGGAAGACACTTGTAGGAAGGTTTGTTCCTGCTGTTAACCCACTGCTAGCAACTGCACCTCCATACTGAATTTGGCTCAATAAAGAGGCAAGTGGCTCTCCTCCAACAGAATCGACAGCTGCAGCCCATTTTTGTTTGCCTAACGCTCTAATTTTCCCATCAAATACGTCTCCACGATCTACAATTGAAGTGGCTCCAAGGTTATTCAAGTATTCATGTTCTGAATCTTTTCCTGTACTTGCTTCTACTTGATAACCTAGTGTTGAAAGAATCGAGACAGCAAAACTGCCTACACCCCCAGTTGCACCCGTAACAAGGACTTTTCCTTTCTCAGGATTAATGCCATTTTCTTCGAGTCTTTGAATAGACAAAGCAGCTGTAAATCCGGCTGTTCCTATAATCATCGCCTCTTTGAGAGATAGACCGCTTGGAAGTGGAACAATCCATTTAGAAGGAATACGAGCGTACTCACTAAATCCTCCAAAGTGGGCTACGCCAATTTCATAGCTTGTTGCAATTACCTCGTCACCTTCATGGAAACGGGGATCTTCAGAGGATACAACAATCCCAGCTAAATCAATACCGGGTACGAAAGGATAGGAAGTAACGATTTTACCGTCTGGTATAGTTGCTAAACTGTCTTTATAATTAATGCCAGAGTAGCTTACTTTAATTAATACTTCACCATTTGGTAGATCATTTACAGTAAGATTATTAACTTTCACCGAAAAATTCTCATCTTGATTGACTACCAACGCTTTAAAGTTTTCTAATGTCATCCTAAACATCCTCCTACAATATAATTCCATTAAACAGTATCAAAATTATTCTGACCGGTCAATATAAAATTGGAAATGGCACTCTGTTCATGTATAATGACTTGTATCAAGTCATTGGAGGCTTTTATGAAAAAGAAAGAGGAAGAACGAAAGAAACAAATAATGAAAGCAGCCTTTGAGGCTGTTTCAAATTTAGGCTATGATAATGTTACATTACAAGATATTGCCGATCATGCAGATGTTTCGAAAGGTGTCGTTCACTATTACTTTACGAGCAAGCAAAACATATTATTAGAATTACTGGAATCCACAACAAACAAAATCTATAGTTTTGAAATAAAAGAAATTGCCAAATACGAGAAGGCAATAGAAAAACTTCATGCCTATATAAATGCTGTTTTTGTATCCCCTCAGGACAATAAAAAATTTTACAGAGTGTATTTAGATTTTTTAGCCCAAGCGAATGGAAATGAAGCCTATAAAAAAATAAACTTAAAATTTTATGAGAATTGTTGGGGAATTGGACAAGAAATTATTGAGTTAGGACAGCATGAAGGTGTGTTTTGTGAAGATATGGATTCCTTAGCAAGTGCAAAAATGGTAAGGGCGATGATTGATGGTTCTTTGATACAATGGTTAACCGATGATTTAGAAGAACAACATCAATATTATAAAGAAACGTGTTTGAATAGTATTTTAAAATTATTAAAAACTTAGCAGTTTTAAGGCCCTACTAGCTACGTCGTAGGGCTTTTTTTCTGTCCAAATAATCGACTAAAGCTATTTTAAATAAAATTTTTAGTAGAAAAAAAGAGTGCCTAACATAAACAAAATAGGATGTATTTTCAATATTATGACATTAAATAGTGTTGAAACCTTAAATTACCTTGAAAATTTTCAAAAAAAACTATAAAAAAAGAATAGTTTCACTGTTCTGTTTTTGAAATTTCTGACAATAAATGATGTGAAATTGTAAAATATTGTTTGTGTATTCATTACTTTGCTGTTTATGCATTCATTTATGCATGATGAAATCTATGTTTTTAATAATCCAAACTGTATAAAAATTAAAAATAATGTCGAGTTGAGTCAATTTTTCATTTTCTTTATACTGTGAAAGTAATTATTGGAGAGGAGAAAATTATTATGCGTAAAGAAGTGACAATTATTGGGGTGCCAATGGATTTGGGTCAAACGAGAAGAGGAGTCGACATGGGGCCGAGTGCCATTCGATATGCTGGTCTAACAGATCGACTTGAGGGTCTTGGATATTCCATTCAGGACGAAGGGGATCTGACTATCGAACTCGTTCATAAAGATGTAGAAATAGAGGCAACAACTAACTTAAAAAATTTAAAAACTGTAGCTGATGCTAATGACAAGCTTGGTCAAAAAGTAGATCAAGTTATTTCCTCAAAACGCTTTCCTTTAGTTTTAGGTGGAGATCATAGTATTGCCATTGGTACATTAGCAGGTGTTTCCAAACATTATGAGAATCTAGGCGTTATTTGGTATGATGCCCATGGTGATTTAAATACAGGTGAAACATCACCTTCAGGTAATATTCATGGAATGTCTTTGGCAGTAAGCTTAGGACTTGGTCATCCGGCACTTACGAATATTGGTGGCTATGCGCCAAAAGTGAAGCCTGAAAATGTTGTTATTATTGGGGCACGTGATTTAGATCCAGGTGAGAAACAACTAATTAAGGAAATTGGCATTAAGGTGTATACGATGCATGAAATCGATCGTTTGGGCATGACGACAGTAATGTCCGAAACGATTGAATATTTAAAGGAACGCACTGACGGTGTCCATTTATCTTTAGATTTAGATGGCCTTGATCCTAATGATGCTCCAGGTGTAGGAACTCCAGTGGCAGGTGGTATTAGCTACCGAGAAAGTCATCTTGCTATGGAAATGCTATCAGAAGCAAATATTATTACTTCTGCAGAGTTTGTAGAGACAAACCCAGTTTTAGATCAATATAATAAAACAGCTATCGCTGCCGTAGCTTTAATCAGCTCACTCTTTGGCGATACATTACTTTAAGCAAACGATTGGGAAGATGAATGAGCCTATAAGGAAGAACTTTTTTAATAAAATTAGGTCGGCACAACCGAATATTAGAAAATTGCTCTCCCTCATTATAGTTTACAATAGAACGAATTAATGCTCTAGACTAAACGGGAACTTTTATTTGTCAGAAAATTGACTGTTCACAAAATAGATTAAATTTTATAAATCAAATCTATTGATATTTCTACTAGTTATCTTTTTGTACTTACAAAAGTAAGTGCTTACAAGGTAATAGCATAAGGGGTTTTTTTATGGCATCAGAACAATATGAATTAAAAAGAAGTATGAAAGCTAGACACTTGTTTATGATCTCACTTGGGGGTTGTATAGGAACGGGGTTTTTCCTTGGATCAGGCTTTACCATTAATCAAGCCGGACCAACTGGCGCCATTCTTTCTTATTTAGTAGGCGGATTAGTGATGTATCTAACGATGCTTTGTTTAGGTGAATTATCAGTGGCTATGCCAGTATCTGGTTCATTTCAAACATACACGACGAAATTTATAGGTCCTGCTACTGGTTTTGCTGTTGGCTGGCTTTATTGGCTAGGTTGGGCAGTAACGGTTGCCCTTGAATTTTTAGGCGCTGGACAACTTATGCAAAGATGGTTTCCTGAATCACCAGTATGGATGTGGTGTTTAATATTCGGGGCACTGCTCTTTTTGTTAAATGGTTTATCAGCAAAGGCATTTGGTGAAGCAGAGTTTGTCTTTTCTAGCATTAAAATTTTGGCCATCATTATGTTCCTAGGAGTTGGGGGAGCAGCTATGTTTGGCTTGATCGATATGAAGGATGGAACGGAGGCCCCATTCCTTACTCATTTTTATGAGGGTGGACTATTTCCAAATGGTGTAACAGCATTGCTTATAACGATGATCACTGTGAATTTTTCATTCCAAGGAACAGAGTTAATTGGTATTGCTGCAGGGGAAAGTGAAAATCCGGAAAAAACGATTCCTAAATCTATTAAACAAACCGTATGGCGTACACTTTTCTTCTTTGTTCTATCCGTGGTTGTGCTTGCAGGTATGATTCCTATGGATAAAGCGGGAGTTGTTGAAAGCCCATTTGTAGTTGTATTGGATAGTATAGGTATACCTTATGCGGCTGACATCATGAACTTCGTTATTTTAACAGCGTTATTATCGGTTGCTAACTCTGGTCTATATGCAGCAACGCGTATGTTATTCTCTCTTTCCGTTGAAAAAATGGCTAGCCCACTTTTAGGGAAGGTTAATAAGAGAGGGATTCCTATGAACGCATTATTAATAACACTTGCTGTAGCCGGATTATCACTTCTGTCTAGTGTTTTCGCTGCAAAAACAGTTTTTGTTTGGCTTTTATCGCTAGCAGGTTTAGGCGCTCAAATAGGCTGGATTGCAATTACAGCATCACAAATCGCCTTTAGACGATCTTATGTGCGACAAGGGGGAAAAGTGGAGGATTTAAAATTCAAAGCTCCACTTTATCCAATCATTCCAATTATCGGTTTAGTCGCAAACTGTATTGTTATGGCGAGCTTGGCATTTGATCCATCGCAACGATTAGCACTTTATTGTGGTGGAGCATTCTTTATCGGCTGTTACATCGTTTATTACTTAAAAGTGAAGAAGACTAAGGCGATAAAAATAAGCCAACAAGAAGTACAGTTAAAATTAGATCAAAAAATGTATCTTTAAGTAGGGGAGTAGCTGCTAAGACGGCTACTCTTTTCTATTTTTCCTCCTCAATCCCACAAATTTAGAAAAATGAAGGACGTATCTCATAAAAAATTGTTCCAATAAAAAGTGAAATATTTTATCGTTATTCGATAAAAAAATATTGAAATTAGATAATTTATCGTATATTCTTCATACAAGAAGAATTTAGTTTTGCACGCTAAGTTCCTCATACTTTGTATCATTACTGAGGTGAATGTATGATGAAGAATTTTTTGAAAGACTTAGGCTACTTTACGTACCATCAATCATTATCTTGTATTTTTCCTGTCGTAATATTTATTACTCTCGCGCTCTCAAAAGTAATTCATATACCAGGCGTTGCAAGATACGATTTCATTTTAATAATCTGTCTTGTGACACAATACTTGATGTATAAATTTGGTCTAGAAACGAAAGATGAAATAAAAGTGATTTGTCTGTTTCATATTATTGGGTTTGTTCTTGAACTCTATAAAGTGAATGTTAATTCTTGGTCTTATCCAGAAGAGGCTTGGTCAAAAATTGGAGGTGTGCCATTATATAGTGGCTTTATGTATGCAAGTGTAGCCAGCTATATTTGCCAGGCGTGGCGCAGGTTTGATTTAAAGATTGTCAATTGGCCAAAGAGTTATATTGCTATTCCACTAGGTGCCATGATTTACTTGAATTTTTTCACACACCATTTTATTTACGATTTAAGATGGCTGTTAATGGTGTTACTTTTCATTGTGTTTTACCGTACAGTTGTCAAATTTACCGTACGCAAAAACATCTATCAAATGCCGATTGTCGTATCTTTCTTTTTAATAGGGTTTTTCATTTGGATTGCTGAAAATATTGCTACATTTTTTGGTGCATGGTCATACCCTAATCAAGAAGTAGCCTGGACGATTGTTCATTTTGGGAAAATCAGTTCTTGGTTTTTACTTGTCGTTATTAGCATTATGATTGTGGCACAGCTAAAGTTATTTTATCGAGATTCGGGTGAGTGAATGAGGAATTAGAGTCTCTTTACATTAAATAGTTTGAAGTTGTACCCACAGGTTTTCATCAAACTGTCCCTTTCGTAGGCGCCCTTCCTGCTGTAGACTCCTCTGTAGAAGAGAAATAGGGGGTTAAAAAATGAAAACGGACATTCGAGTGCATCTAAGAGCCTGTACAGATGACAACCAAATAAAACAATTTTTAGAGGTCGCACAAACTGCTTTTCTTGGTTTAGTGGATGAACAAATGCCATATGTTATTCCATTTAATTATGTCTTTAAAGATGAATATTTTTATTTTCATGGAGCGAATGAGGGGAGAAAAATAAATATTATCGAGACCAATCCACATGCATGTATCACAGTATGCGAAACTTTTGGAACAATGGTAGACCCCATTCCTGCTGAAACGGATACAGCATATATGAGTGTGGTTGCGCATGGTCAAGTGGAAATAGTAACAGATTTAAATGAAGCAACTGCTGCGATGCAGGCAATGCTTGATAAATATGTACCAAACTATTACCATAATCAATTATCGAAAAAACATATCGAAAAGTATCAATCTTCTTTAGGGAGTAAAACACTTGTCTTGAAAGTGAAACCTATTACGATAACAGCAAAAGAAAATAAATTAAATGAACAAATGAAATTTTATCCAGGGAGAATAGTAAAACAAGATATGTCCCAAAAATCTGCTCCTACTGCCATCCATTCTTCAAATTAATGCGCTATAAAACAATTAGCTTTACAGAATGGCTTTCCTTTATTTCGTTATAAAGATTTGGAAATATGTTATTTCCGAATCTTTTTTTAGTTGGTTTCGAAAATAAACTACTCTTATTTATAGATATAGCAATAAGGAAGTGCTATAATGCGTGTGAAAAAACGTGGGAAATTCGAGGATAGAAGGAGGAGCAGTTTGTTTGAATATTTTAGTAGTTGACGATGAAAAAGAAATTGCAGATTTAATAGAGCTTTATTTAAAAAATGAAAATTATAATGTATTTAAATATTATACAGCTCAGGAAGCATTGGCTTGTATGGAGCGTGAAGGTTTAGATTTAGCTATTTTAGATATTATGATGCCACATATTGATGGCTTTACCGTTTTACAAAAAATACGTGAAACCTATAATTTCCCTGTCATAATGCTGACGGCTAAGGAAGAGGAAATTGATAAAATAAATGGCTTTTCTTTAGGAGCAGATGATTATATTACAAAGCCTTTTCGACCATTAGAGTTGGTCGCTCGCGTTAAGGCACAGTTACGAAGATTTACGTTATACAACCAAAGCTCGAAGCCACATGAGGATACGATTGATTTTGCAGGTTTAATGATGAACAAGAATACGAGACAAGTCTTGTTAAATGAAAGACAATTATCCCTTACACCTACAGAGTTTTCTATATTATGGTATTTAAGCTCGAATAGAGGAAAGGTTATTAGCTCAGAAGAGTTGTTTCAGGAAATATGGGGAGAAAAATATTTCAATAGCAATAATACAGTTATGGTTCATATTCGGCATTTGCGCGAGAAAATGAAAGATTCTGTAGAGAACCCTAAATTTATTAAAACGGTTTGGGGAGTGGGGTATACAATTGAAAAATGAGTTTGGAAGACTGAAGAGGAAAATGGTTTTACAAATTATTTTTATTCTTGCTGTGGCCATTATATTCGGTTTGATTATCAACTTCGCCCTCATCGATGGTGTTTTGCAAGCGCCTTTCGCTAATGCTTTTATGTCCTTCTGTGAAAATATTTTACAATTAGATTATTATGCAGCCCGACAAGCTTATTTTGTATTATTCCAACAAAATAAACCCCTTTTGCTAACGATAGGATTTATTTTATTACTGCTCGTTATTTTTTATATGGCCTTATCTCGTTTTACTCGTTATTTTCATCAAATTAGTTCAAGTATCTCCATGCTTTCTGACGAGTCAGAACAGGAAATCCACCTACCTCCTGAGCTAGATTTTTTGGAGAAAAAATTAAATGATGTAAAAAATAAATTAGAAAAACGGGCAAGAGATGCGCAAGAAGCAGAGCAACGGAAGAATGACCTTGTTGTTTATTTGGCACATGATATTAAAACCCCTTTGACTTCGATTATTGGCTACTTAAGCCTTTTAGACGAGGCTAAGGACATGCCTGTGGAGCAAAAAGAAAAATATGTAACGATTACGCTAGAAAAATCTTATAGGCTTGAGCACTTAATCAATGAGTTTTTTGAAATCACTCGATTTAATTTACAATCCATTATTTTAGAAAAAGATTCAATTCCTCTAAACTATATGTTGATGCAAGTCGCCGATGAATTTTACCCATTGTTAACACCTAGAGGTCAAAAGGCAATCGTCCATATCGATGGAGATATTACTATTTATGCAGATGGCAATAAATTAGCAAGAGTATTTAATAATATTTTAAAAAATGCCATGGCCTATAGTGAACCTAATAGTACAATTGAAATTACTGCTAAAAAAGAAAATAATGAGACATTTATTTCGTTTTCAAATACAGGAAAGACGATCCCTCCTGAAAAACTAAAGATGATATTTGAAAAGTTCTATCGTTTAGATAATGCAAGGTCCACACAAACTGGTGGTGCTGGACTAGGTTTAGCTATTTCAAATGAAATTGTACAAGCCCATGGCGGAACAATTACAGCTACTTCTAGTAACGAAAAAACGATCTTTACTGTCATGATTCCGGGTAATTCTTAAGGAACCTTAAGAATTCACTAATAGTTAATTAAAATAAAGCTCCTCTTTTTATGTTTGAATAAAGACATAATGAGAAGGAGTTGTTTTTTATATGTTCAAGAGAAAAGGTATTTTAACTATACTATTCATTTTCGTCATGATGTTTGTTTATTTTATATGGGCTAAAGAAACGCCTGTATCCTTACAAGTCAACACGCAATCGTTTGACATTCCAACAAAGAGTGGCGATATGATGAATGTTAATTTATATAGCCCGAATGCTATTTTGGTGAATTTGGATGAAAATAAAGTTCTGATAGATAAAAATAGCGAGGAAGTTATTTACCCTGCGTCATTAACAAAAATGATGACGGTTTTAGTGGCTATCGAGCAGATTCCTAATTTACAGGAAGAAATTGTTTTAGGGAATAATATATTTAATCATTTATACGAAGCGAACGCATCACTTGCTGGCTTTCTCCCAAATGAAAAGCTTACGCTAGAGGATTTATTATATGGTTCTATGCTGCCATCAGGCGCTGAGGCTTCCATCGGTTTAGCTGAATATATTGCTGGCTCGGAAAGAAAATTTGTAAATTTGATGAATGAAAAGGCCCAACAGTTAGGCATGGAAAATACTCATTTTATGAATACTACTGGATTGCATCATACAGAGCATTATACGACTGTCAAAGATATGTCTTTACTTTTGCAATATGCATTAACAAATGATGAATTTCGTCAAGTGTATACAGCGGAAAGATATTCTATCAAACCTACAAATCGTCATCCAGAGGGGATAACCTTTACAAATAAAATGTTTCAAAATATGACAACAAGAGCATTACCAGGCGGAGAAATTTTAGGTGGGAAAACAGGCTATACAGACGATGCGGGTTTATGTTTAGCAAGTTTAGCTACAATAAATGGACAAGAATACATCTTAGTAACAGTAGGGGCTGAAGGGAATTCTCGAACAGAACAATATAATATAACAGATGCATTTTCTGTGTATAGTCAATTATAAATTAGTTTCATGTAGCTTTAGAGATTCATCTGAAATCATGTAATATTGAATTGATAGAAAATTAATAATTATTTTATTTTTCATCTTATAAAAAATGCTTTATAGTAAATGTATTCAAACATATTTGCATCGAAGGAGGATACAATGGGGAGATTAGTTCATTTTGAAATTCATGTAAGTGACATGGAGAGGGCAAAGAATTTCTATGGGAACGTATTTGGTTGGTCATTTCAAGATTGGAGTGACTACGCAGGAATGCCGTATTTTGGAGCGGTAACAGGTGTTGAGGATGAGCATGGCATTGATGGTGCTTTAATGCAACGTCAAGGTCCGCCTCCAGAGCCTAACCAAGCTATGAATGGATTCGCTTGTACGATGGGCGTAGAAAGTTATGATATAACGGAAGCAAAAATTCTAGAAAACGGTGGCCAAGTAGCTATGCCAAAGTATGCATTACCAGGTATGGCATGGCAAGGATACTATAAGGATACGGAAGGCAATATATTTGGTATTCATCAGCCAGATAAAAATGCAAAGTAAGAATGAATAATGTAGCATTTGAAACCCACAATTAATCAAAATTAACCATCTAAAATAACCTGGTAAGACTTATGTTCCTTTACGGACATAAGTCTTTTTTTGATGGGTGACATCGCAACAACAAAAGGGGCAAAAATGGTGAAAATTTCAAGTTAATGATGTTTTATTTTGGTAAATTTGTTATGGTAAATAAAGGTATTTAAAATGTATCATAATGATCGAGGAGTAATCGTGATGAAAAGAAGAAAACGAATGTTATTTTTGGTGGCGCCCCTATTACTTTTAAGTGCTTGTAATAGTGAGATGGAGGGGGACACGAACAATGAGAAAAAGTATATATCGTCTATTCAAAAAAAGGAAACTTATGAAATTCAACATCCTGCTAAATTTAATATTGCTAGAGGCTCCATAATCAAGAATATGAATAATGCATTAAATATGAATGAAATAGAAAGAGGTTTAATGGATTTATCCATCCATCAATTTTCGACTGATAAGTTTTATTTGCAGGAAGGTCAATATTTAAGTGATGAAACGATTAGTCAATGGCTAAGTAGAAAAACAAATGATGATGTGGGTTTAAACCCTACTATCGAAAATAAAACCGATAATGTTTTAGAGGATGAAAAAAGGTATCCCTTAATCCTTTCCCATGTATTGGAACAAAATTTTATTAATAAAGAAACTAGTAAAATGGAAGGCATGTCGATCGCCATATCGTTAAATGAATATTATGACATACGAGTAACTGATGATGAAGGTTTAATTTACACTGGGCAAGTGAAAGTAGACCAAAACGATGATGGTGTCGATGATGTCAAAAACTTTGGTAAAAAAGTAGCTGAAAAAATAGTTAAAGATATTAGGGGAAATGTAAAAATACCGAATGTTCCTATTTACCTTACGTTATTTCAAGAATCGAATATAAATGATATTATTCCAGGGGTATTTTTAGCGGAAACGTTTATTGCTCAGGGGGAAGCTACCATTATAAAATGGGCTGAAATAGATAAGAAATTTTATATATTCCCCTCGGAAGCGTTATATAGTTTAGATCAAAATATGTATACTAAATTATTACTTTTCAAAGAGGACATTCAGGAAGGATTTAAACATTTAAACCCAAAAATATTTGGCAAGCTACGATATGAAGAAGGTAAATTAACAGATATTCAAATAGAGGTGAACGCTCCACTTATAAATGAACCAGAGTTGATTGGTCTATTACAGCTCATAAGTACCAATTTAAATAGGATATTAATCGATTATATTCCCATTACAGTTCGGATCATTGATCAGCAACAAGATGTAGGAATTGTCCTTTGGGACCCTATTGAAAAACAAGTTTTTGCAAAGCCTATTTAACTTCTCGACAACGTAAATGTTTATTTATAACTAGTATTTGGATGAATTGAAATTAGGGGAACTATCCACATTATTAAAGCTTATGACCCATAGGCTAGCTGTTAATAAAGAGGTCAAACTTTTCATGGATACCACTGCCTTTGGTGATATCTTTTATTATGATAATAGCTATATTTCTCTTTATAGTAAGTGTTTAAAATAATAACGTCTAGGTGCTCATTCAACTGAGGCACCTCTTTTTTATGGCAAATGGCATTGCAATCTTATACATGAATGAGTATGATGAAAATGATAATCATTTTCATTTAAGGGGAGTGGAGAATTCATGAAAAGACATCTCATTATTGGTATGCATCTAGCTGTGCAAAACAAACATGGCGAGAAAGATGTGTTGATTGATGAGCATATTGCATTCGCGAAGCGTGCGGAGGCGGCTAAATTAGATTTTTTATTTAAAGCAGATTACTTAATGGCTCATCCAGAATTAATGGCTAAAACAAAAGGTACAGTTGGGTTAGACCCTAGCTTTTTATTGACAGCAGTGGCAAGAGAAACGAAGCAAATAGGTTTAGTAACTACCATTTCTACATCCTTTATACCACCCTATTTAATTGCCCGACAATTACAATCCTTGAATTGGATTAGTGGGGGACGTGTAGGATGGAATATCGTGACCTCCATTGATGGTGCCTATAATTTTAGTAACGAGGCTATGCCTTCCTCAGAGGAGCGTTATGCTAAAGCGGCTGAATGTACTAAGGTTGTGAAGCAGCTATGGCATAGTAATCCTTATGAAATGTTAGAAACAGATGGCAATATAGAGAAAATAAAAGAACTTATGAAGCCAATCAATCATGAGGGAGAGTTTTTCCATATAAAGGGACCGTTAAATATACCGATGCATCCGACGGGAGAAATTCCATTATTTCAAGCAGGAGCATCGGACGTGGGGCGACAATTTGCAGCAACCGTATCCAATGCCATTTTTGCGGCGACACCAGCTATGGAAGTTGGTATTGAAATGCGCAATGATTTACGGAAACGAGCTGTTAACGTGGGACGTACAGCAGATGATATACGTTTATTACCAGGACTCTATTTCTTTATTGGAGATACATATGAAGAAGCATTAGACATGTACCATCATGCACACGCACATTTAACCCTGGAGCGTCGTTACGATGCTTTAGAGTCAGTCATTGGTTTGAATATTCGACATATGGCACTACATGATCCTGTAACAGTGGATATGTTACCACCCGAGAATCAAAAAGTACGCAGTCGAACACATGCTGATCTTGTTCGTCGTTACATCATGGAAAATGAACCATCAGTTGAAGTACTGCTTGCTCGTCCAGAAGTAATTGGTTCAGCACATCTTGTAGCAATCGGCACACCACAGCATATTGTCGATCAAATCGTTACTTTTTATGAGGAGGGGGCATTGGATGGCTTTATTGCTGTTCCAGGTGGTCCTGCGAAATCTTTGGATTTATTCTTTAGCAAAGTTATCCCTCTGTTAATAGAGCGTGGGTTATTTCGAGCTGAATATGAAGGTAGTACATTAAGCTCCCATTTAGGCTTAAACGCGCAATTATCTAATAAATAAACAAAAAAGGGCAAACAAATAGTTTTGCCCTTTTTTTGCTAGAAGCTCATCCGAACATTAATAGGATAAAGATAGGGTGATTCGGGTAGTTCAATTGTTACCCAATTATCAATATGGATGACAGGTAAGCTTGCCCCCCCATATGTTGTTTGACCAATGGTACCGACTACTTCAAGCCATGTATCTTCTGTGAGCGTAGGTGCCTCAGGAAATTCTGTTAGAAAGCCTACGATACTTGCATCAGCGACACAATGGGTAATAAGAAATCTTGAAATAACTAGTTGCTGCTCTGTAAAGCTTTCCTCTTTTAAAACAAAGCCCTTTATTTGAATTTTCTTCCCTAAATAATTAGACAAATTTTGATTGATTTCTTCATAGTAAATGGTATAGTCCTCATCGGTCATTTTCAGCATAGGCTGTTGTGAGAGCCGTTGCTTTAATTGTTCATATTGTTTTTTCGTCATCTCCTGTTTTTCTTCCAGAAGTCGGGGGTCAGCATCATGCTCATCGTAAATATTTTCATCGATCATTTCATTTGAAGTCAGGTAATCCTCTATTTTAGATGATTGATTTTGCTGAGTGATCATAAAAGCACCACCCTTTTTATCAGCGATGGCAGCATCCAAAATTTTAGCTGGCACGAAGAAGCCTGTCATGATGGGGGTTATGATAATAAGGTAGGCTAGCCATTTTTTTCGTGTAGAAGGAGCGTGAACATGGTCGTGATTAGAGCAGCAAGCTTGTCCGATTGGATGATATGGATGGGAAGTCTTTGAGAAAGATATAACTGTTGTTGATTGCACAAGAAAAAGTATAAAAAATAAAGCGGCAGCTGTTTGACTAAGGCCTTCATATTTAGGGTTGATGAATTTTGTTAGTTCTCCGGTCCAATGCAGATTGGCTATCATAGCCGAAAAAGCGAGGAGCATTAAGGCTCTTAGTGCTTGTTGCACGTGAAATTTCATAGTTTACCCCCTTAGAGATACGCTGAAAGAATCCATATACTAATGTAGACAACTGTAGCCACTAAGGCGATTAACGAGAAGACAAATTTTAAGCGAAATACGCTCATCAACATGATAGTATTTTTCAAGTCAATCATCGGTCCGAAAATAAGAAATGCAAGAATGGATGGTGTGGAGAAAACTGCGCTAAAGGATGCGCCAATAAAGGCATCGGCCTCCGAACAAAGGGATAAAATGAAGGCTAAGCCCATCATGACCAAAATTGAAGAGGATACACCATCTCCAATTTCGACGAGTGCCTTGGTAGATACATAGGTTTGCACAAAGGCAGCTAAAAACGCCCCAATAATGAGGTATTTGCCCACATCAAAAAATTCATCAATGGCATGTTTAAACATATTCATTAGTTTTGTGACGAAGGATGTTTGTTGATTAGTAGTTGTCAATGAATAGGGCTGTAAGGAACGTTTAAATTGTGAGCCTTTAAATAACAAGCTGATGAGTAATGCGACTACAATGGCAATGACAAAGCCAATTAGCATCCGAAGGCTAGCTATTCTTAAATCATTGCCAAATGCCATATAGGTAGAAAGAATAACGACTGGATTAATGAGCGGGCCAGTTAACATAAATCCCATAGCTGCATGTATAGGTACCCCTTTGGCAATCAATCTTTTAACAATCGGAACAATTCCACATTCACAGGCTGGAAATAAGGCTCCTATAAGACAGCTCATAACAACGGCCAACAGAGGGTTTCGAGGGATCCACCTTTGGATATGTTCCTCTGTAATAAAAATTTGAATAAAGCCAGCAATGAGTATCCCAATTAAGACAAATGGTAATGCCTCAATTAAAATACTTAAAAAAATGGTGTTCAAACTGAGTAAAGAGGAGCTTAGATTGTTCAGTGCAGAGATGTTGAACAAGATTAGCGATAGAATGCTAATAAATAGAATGAAGAGGAACCAAAAATTCAATCCATATTTAGAGTAAGCAAGATGTACCACAAATACCCCACCTTTAAAGTGTAATGATTACGTTTTAATACAAGGTATGTGATAAAAGTTTCTGTTAGTACTTTCAAAAAGAAAGAGAAAATAAAAGCTAGTTCCCACCAACTTATTATTTTCTCTCCTTTAATGATGAGCATATTTAGTTCTATTTTGCTTAGGGGTGATACCCGTAAATTTCTTGAAAACTTTAATAAAATAGCTTTGGTCAGTGAAATTAAGTAAAGAGCCGATATCTAAGATTGGATAGTTTGTAAATGTTAAGAGCTTCTTCGCCTCATCAATCCTTTGCTGCTGAATATATTCAGTAAAGGAAATCCCTACTTCCTTTTTAAATAGGGAGGAAAGATAATTAGGGCTTAAATGGCAAATAGCTGAAAGTTGATCGAGTGTTATATCTCCGTATAATTGATTTTCAATATAATGAATACAAGTAGTAATGGGAGCCGAATATTTCCTTGTTTTGGCTTGTGCTACACGACTTGTATAGTCGTAAATAGCTTCCTCCATTAACGAAAGAATGTCGATTATACTATTTTGATCCTCTAGTTTTTGAATGTAAAAATCACTTAGTGTAAAGGCTGTTTCTTCGTTTAACCCACCTTCAATTGCTGCACGACAAATTAGGGCAATCCCTGTAATCATCAAATATTGGACACTTTTTAAATTATTACGCTTTGAAAGTACGCCTAGTTCCGCTTGTTCAACAATGGAATAGTTCAAGACTTCTGTTAATTTCTCCATACGCCCATTTTTCACATTGTCTAATAATATTTTTTCATAGTAAAGATTTGTATGAACAATATCATTTCTTCTGGCATACGAAAGCTAAAGCGCTGTATGTCCCTCATGACGAATAAGAGGCTTTAGCTCTTGGTTGTAATGAATTACCGCTGTTTTATTTAATTTCCGCTGATAGATGGAATAATAAACAAATAAACTAATAGCTAAGCGCTGCTGATAATGAAGAGTAGGAATCGGCTCGTGCTCATGATAAGTGGCTTCCTCCAATTGTGGTGAAAGAGAGGGACCGACAATTATGGCTCCTAAATGCTGTTTGTTTATGATGAGGTTGATAAAGAAGAAATTAAAATTAGCGATTGTGAAAAAAATCGGATAGTCCGATGAAGACGTATGGTAAGGATATATTTTCAATTGTTCCTTTATAGAATGATAGGATGGATGATTGAGACATTCCGCTGATGCATATTCAAAAATTATTTCTCCCGATGCATGAATATAAGAGACAGGAAGATGATGTGTTTCATAAACGAGTTGACTTATGTATTGAAGGTCGATAGTGGATATTTTCACGTGTTACACACCTCAGTTCTTCATGGTGCTTTCAAAATGAAAGCAGTTACAATTTTTATGGACAGACAATGGGAAAGTACTATTTTGTGTAAAATAATACAATAAAAAAGGGGAAAGTAGCAATAAAATAGACCATGTATTCAACATACTAGGGAGGAATGGAAGATGGAACTTTTAAATAAAATTGCCGTAGTAACGGGTGCTGGAAGCGGTATTGGAAGAGCAAGCAGTTTAAAGCTTGCTAGCAACGGTGCAAAAGTCGTGATCGTTGATTTCAACAAGGAAACGGGAGAAGAAACATTAAAATTGGTGAAAGAACAAGGCGGAGAGGGAATCTTCGTTCAAGCTGATGTTTCGAAAAGTGAAGATGTAAAGAAATATGTGAATGCTGCCGTTGAAACATACGGTCGTATTGATGTGTTTTTCAATAATGCAGGAGTGATTCAAAAAATTTCCCCATTAACAGAGATTGCTGATAGTGAATATGATCGCATTATGTCAATCAACGTAAAAGGAGTTTTTCTTGGCTTAAAACATGTGATTAAAGTTATGGAAGGACAAGGTAGCGGCTCTATTATAAACACAGCTTCAACGGCTGGTGTTCGCAGCGAGCATAGTATGGCTGTTTATTCTGCAAGTAAGCATGCAGTTATTGGTTTAACAAAATCTGCTTCATTAGAGTATGTGAAAAAAGGTATTCGAATCAATGCGATTTGTCCTGGTGGAGTGGAAACAGCGCTAACAAACAGTGTAACTGCTATGTTTGAAACAGGGGGCTATATTCCAGAGGAAATTCCAAATATGAGAATGGGACGTTATGCTAAACCAGAAGAATTAGCAGAAATGGTTGTTTTCCTAGCATCAGACAAAGCAAGCTATATGACAGGCTCTATCGTAGTAGTTGATGGTGGCTTAACATTATAAAATGAAGAAATCCAGTGAACAACTAGTCACTGGATTTTTTTATGTTTATTTGACAAGCTATAATGTGAATTTTTTAAGCTCACTCATTAATGTATCCGTCATTTTTTGAAGATCGACGATTTTTGTATTTATTTTTTGGAAGGATACTAGTTGTTCCTGTGTTGAGGCTGAAATTTCCTCTGTACCTGCGGCTGTTTCTTCTGTAATCGCAGAAATATTTTCAATCGTACCATTCACTTGCTGGCTCATTTCATTTGTTTGCATCATTTCCTTAGTGAGATGCTGTAAATCATGATGGATATCAGTAATATGATTAGTAATGGCTGCAAATGAATGTTCCGTTTCTAGCATTGATTGTGCTTGCTCATTTGAAAGGTCATGCCCTCTTTCAGCCGTAGCTAGGATGTGATCTATACCACCTTGAATATGAGTAACCATTGAAGAAATTAAATTTGTCGCATGTTCCGTTTCAGAAGAAAGCTTTTTAACTTCATCGGCTACGACGGCAAATCCTTTTCCTGCTTCGCCAGCACGAGCTGCTTCAATAGCCGCATTTAAAGCTAGCAAATTTGTTTGACTGGCAATTGTATGAACAGCATTAGCGGCTCCTTCGATTTCTGTTGTAAATTGTGAAAATTGAGTAACAGCATTTTTAATTGCTAGTGAGGCACCTTGAATATCCTTCGCAATAGTAGATTGTTTTTCCAATGTATATTGCCCATTTTGAACGGCATCCAATGCCTGTTTACCATGTATAGCTGATTGCTCTGTTGTGTGAGCAACGGATTTAAATTGATCCGACATATTATTCATAAGAATCGCGACAGATTGAATATCTTCTGACATCGTGTAACTACCCTTTGCTAATTCGTCCGTAGATACTGCTACTTGATTGCTACCTTCGTTAATATTTTGCATATGGCTTGTTACATCCTGTGTAAATAAACTAACATCCTTGCCTATTTGATCGATGGACAACACGGTGCTCTTTAAATTCGTCATCATTTGTGAAAAACTTTCAGTCAATCGATCAATTTCATAACGGCTATTTGATTGATAGGAAAGGGTGGAGGTATCTATCGTGAGATCCCCAGTAGCCGCGCTCTGTGCACATTCTACAATTTGGTTGATAGGTTTCGTAATTCTTTTAGCAGCTACATAGGAATAAACAATTGTTGCTAAGATTAATAGGACACTACCTATGATAGCTGTTGTAATAATAAAACCGATTTTTTGCTTTGTTACTTGTATCATTTCTTGATACCATTCATTCGTTTCTTTTTTGAGCAAATACATATCATTTAAAATGCCTTTAATTCGAAGAGATTGCTTTTTAACTTCTGGACGATTGTCCTCTTGCAGGCCCGCTTTTGTAGCTTTTTCAAGAGCTGCAAATTTATCTGTAATTTTACTAATTAATTTCTGATGTTCAGGAATTTTCGATAGGGATGCTAATGCATCTAAATTGACTTTTGTTTCTTGTAAGATAGCAAGTGCTTCGTTTTTATTGGCCTCACTATCTAAATAGGTGTAGTTATTTAATGATTGGCTAGCAACTACGAAGCTTTGTTCAAGCTCTTTCACTGAGAGTAATAGTGCGGTATCATCTTGAGCCGTTGTTTGAATGGAAAATGTTTGAACAATAATAAAACCAATCATCCCCATTGCCAGCAAGATGGGGATCAATGTGTTCATAAATAATTTCTTTCGTAGTGTCACTGACTATCCCTCTTTTCTGCAGAAACTTTTATCGAGCCTGAAACAATTGCTTCACGGGCTTTTTCAATGGCGGCTTGTTGCTCAGACGTTAATGTAATCACACGGATATCAGCTAGTCCTACACCTTGCTCGGCTAGTCCTAGAGCCAAGGATTTTTCAGTTAATTTACCTTCGTCCACCAATGTTTTTGCGAGTTGAAAAACGGCATGGTCAACATTCTTTAACATAGAAGTGACGACTGTTTTTTCAGCAATATAAAATTGATCGATATCAACCCCAGCTGCATAAATTCCCATCTCTTCAGCTTTTTTAATCGCCCCAAAGCCTGTAAAACCAGCAGCGTGGTAAATAAAATCAACTTGATTTTGGATATATTTATCAGCGATTGCCGCACCAGCCTGTGTATCATCAAAGGTTCCTGCATAGTCACTCATAATTTCAATATTTGGGTTTACATAGCGAGCTCCTTCTATAAAACCATTTTCAAAGTGATGGATAACAGGAGCATCTGCCCCACCAATAAAGCCGATTTTTCCTGTTTTGCTTGTCATAGCAGCCACCATACCAACTAAGAAACTTCCTTCTTGCTCCTTAAAGGTAATAGAGATAATGTTGTTCACATCTGACTGTCCATCAATCAATACAAATTGTTGCTCAGGGAATTGCTTCGCAGTCTTTTCTAGTGCCTCTTGTACAGAAAAACCGAGACCAATGATAATATCATATTTTTCTTCTACAAGCTCCTGTAGCTTTTCCTCATAATTTCCATCTGGTGCCTCTTTATAATCAAATAAAATACCAAGTTCATCCCGCGCCTTTTCAAGTCCTTTAAAAGCAGAATCGTTGAATGATTCATCTCCAAGTCCAGCATCCGATAGTAAAACTCCTATCTTATAACCTTCCGTGGATGTTTCTGTCTGAGCCGATGAACAGCCTGCTATTAATAGAGCAATCAAAAGACAAGCCACCATTAATTTCTTCAAAATATGTACCTCCTGTTGTTTCTAGTTATAAAGTATATATCGGCAAAAATTTAATATTTTTAGTCGGATGTCAGACGTCGAATAAAATAAATTTCTGTACGATCTATAAGAATATATATCCAAATTTATATACATAATAAGTTAATAATATAAAGCTAGATGACTAATCAAGTAATATATTTATTAAAGTTTCCCACTTTTCCACGGATGTACAATAACAAAAAAGCCCAACGCAATTCGCGTAGGGCTTTTATCTAGATTTAAACAGCTCCAAATAATTTTAATAAATTAATAATAATAATGCCGATAACACCAAAGTCTGAATCACCAAAGGTCGTACCTTCATAACCGATATCTCCCATAAATATTAGAAGTATCGCGGGAATAAAGCTAATTAATAAACCGTTAGCAAAGGCACCTGACATAGCACCGATTCTGCCTCCTGTAGCATTGCCAAACACACCTGCTGCAGCACCAGTAAAGAAGTGGGGAACTAGCCCTGGAACAATTACTTTCAGTCCGATGAAAGGCAGTATAAACATTGAAACAAGTCCAGCTAAAAAGCTAAATAGGAAACCAATGATCACAGCATTCGGGGCAAATGGGAAAATAGTTGGGCAATCGAGTGCGGGCTTAGTATTGGGCACAAGTTTATCAGCAATGCCTTTAAAGGCTGGAACAATTTCAGCAATTAACATCCGTACACCAGCTAAAATGATATATACCCCAGCAGCAAATGTAATCGCTTGCATAATGGCGAAAATAATGAAGTTAGATCCACCAGATAGTTGAGCCTCTATATAGGAAGGTCCCGCAAATAGCGCTACAATGACAAAGAATACACTCATCGTTAAAGAGATAGCGACAGATGTATCACGTAAAAAGCCAAGGGACTTAGGTACCTGTATATCTTCTGTTGATTTTGCTTTATTACCAACGAGCTTTCCAATTTTAGCAGATACATAGTAACCAACACTACCAAAGTGACCGACAGCAAAATCATCACTGCCTGTTATTTGGCGGACAGTTGGTTGCAAAATAGCAGGGAACACTACCATACAAAGTCCGAGTATAATAGAACCGACAATGATAAGAGGTGTCCCACTCATTCCGCCAACAGATAAAGAGGCAGCGATTAAACAAGCCATGAATAATGTATGATGCCCAGTTAAAAAGATATATTTTAATGGCGTAAATCGCGCAAGTAATAAGTTCATAATCATCCCAAATACCATAATGAGTGCAGTGGCTGTTCCAAAATTAGTTTGAGCAGCTGCTACGATGGCCTCGTTGTTAGGAATAACTCCCTGTACGTGAAAAGCATGATCGAACATTTTACTAAAATGATCTAACGAGCCTATTAGGACAGTTGCTCCTGCCCCTAGGATCACAAAGCCCATAATCGTTTTTAAAGTACCAGAAAGAATAGTGGAGCTTGATTTCTTTTGAATGAATAAACCAATAAATGCGAATAGGCCGACTAATATAGCTGGTGTTCCTAAAATGTCATGCATGATAACATCTAACATACCAACACCTCATCCTATCCAAATTTTTTTTGCTTAAAGCCAAGGTTCCAGCTTTTCCTTAATTTCCGATATATTCATCATATTGACGATACTCACAATGATTGCGTTGTCTTTCGCTAATTCATTCACAATATCGGCCGCACCTAAATAAATATCAGCTTTCTCCGCCTTTGCGGATGCTAAATCCGTATGGGTCACCTCTGCCTCTTTGCCCATAGCCTCTAATGCCTTCTTTACATTTAATTCTAAAATAAAGCTACTTCCTAATCCGCTACCGCACACGACTAATATTTTCATCCTGCTGACTCCTTTGTCGTATATTGTTTGATCTTCTCTCGTATGTCTTCTTCATGCTGACAAGCAATAAGGCTATCAACCTGATCCGGATGTTGTAGCACTAAGGTTAGATCAGCCAATGCCTGTAGATGTGATGTATTGTCGATTGCAGCTAAAACAATAATTAAAAAGACAGGCTGATTAGGGCTGAAAAAAACAGGCTGCTGTAAACGTAGCAAACTTACTGCTAAGGCATGAACACCGTCTGTAGGCCGTGCATGTGGAATTGCAACTTTCGGCGTAATGACGACATAAGGACCATATTGCTCAATGGATTGAATCATTGCCACGATATAGCGTTGTTCAATTTTATTTTGACGTATTAATGGTTTGGCAGCTAAACGAATGGCTTCTTGCCAGGACTGAACAAAGTTTGCAACTTGGATACAATCCTTTGTCAGCAATTTGGTTAGCAAATACATTCCTCCTTTCTAATAAATATATCCCCATTGCATTTTATTACGGCGATCTGTGGAATTATGTCAGAACTGAAGACATTTTTAATCGCTGTGCTACTTCGTAAATCGACATTTTGACAAACTCATCAATGGCATTATCTAACCGCGTTTTAGGATATATAAATTGAATCTTTCTCCGAAGCGTCACATCTTGTAAATCCTTTTTCATTAGTAGACCCGATTTTAATTCTTCTTCGATTAAGGCAGCGGAAACGAAAGCCAAGTTCTTTCCGAAGGTCAGCATTTTTTTTATTGTACTTACCGAATCCAATTCGATGGTATAAGTAGAAGGCTGAAAGGGGTCCATCCACTTTTCGATGAAGTGATTCGTGGAGCTAGATGAAGTATGCAATAACAGTTTATTTTTAAGAACATCCTCTCTGGTGATGAACTTTTTAGATGCGAGTGCATGTGTTGGGCTTAATGCTAAAACAAGGGCATCTTCTCCGATTGTCTCGTAATGAAGGGCGGTATTTTCCTGTTTAGTCTCCATAATGAGCCCAAAATCTAATTCTTGAAGGGCTACTTTATTTTCAATTTCAGGAGCTGTTTTCACCTCTAACGAAATACGAATCTCTGGATAAGCCATTGAAACTTGATGGATTAAATCGGGCATGAAAATATGTGCGGGTAATCCACTTGCCCCAAGTCGGAGGGAGCCGATATGCCCAGCTAATAGGTTTTCAATATAGCGATTCATATCTTTTTGCAGCTGTACAATTTGACGAGCATAATGATAAACACCCTCGCCCGCTTCAGTTAAGCGGTACCCGCCTGCATTTGTGCGAAATAAACGAATACCATATTCCTCCTCAATTGAACGAATATGAAAGGACACAGTTGGGGCTGTAATGCCGAGTTCTTTGGCGACCGGAGCTAATTTTTTTAATTCAACGAGTAAGCAAAATGCCTGTAATTTTAAATTATTCATTTTATCCTCCTAAAGTAAATTAGAAAAAATCTTGCATTTACTTAAGTTTATTAGATTTTTTTTAACGAGTTATTAATAGTAGATTAATATTTTCTAAATATGTGGAATTTATAGTAGTTAGTAACGAGGAGGATACTTATGAAAATCTCATTAGCTAATATCGAGAAAAAATATGGGCAATCTCAAGCATTATGGCCTATTAATGTGGAGTTAGATCAGCAATTCATTACGATTCTCGGACAATCAGGCTGTGGTAAAACCACTTTATTAAAATTGTTGGCAGGTCTTGAACAGCCAACGAAAGGGGAAATTCGATTTGATGACACTGTCATTTATTCTTCGGAATCTCGTAAAAATGTCAAACCGAATAAACGCAATATCGCCATGGTTTTTCAAGATTTTGCCCTATGGCCCCATATGACCATCTTTCAAAATATCGCCTTTGGTTTAAAGGGGATTATTCCAAAGTCAGACATTCCAGCACGTGTAGAGCATGTGATGCAATTAGTAAAAATGCAAGGGTTTGAGAAACGTAAGCCAGGGGAGTTATCAGGGGGTCAGCAGCAACGAGTGGCACTGGCAAGGGCTTTAGCTACAAACCCACAATTAATTTTATTTGATGAGCCATTATCTGCCCTAGATGCAGTGCTTCGAGAGCAAATGCAGGATGAAATTATGCAACTTATCCATGAGCTTGATTGCCAAGCCATTTTTGTTACTCACGATCAAACAGAAGCGATGACCATGTCAGATCAAATTATCATTATGGAAGAGGGAAGAATTGCACAAATCGGCTCCCCTGAAGAAATTTATCGTGCGCCAGCAACACCTTATGTAGCCGATTTTATTGGAAAAGTAAATTGGTTACAAAATGGACAATCTATTGTGCGTCCTGAAGGTGTTTCTAGAATACAACGTCCAGGCACGATTGCTAAGCAAGCGAAGATTGTGAAAAGTACGTTTGTTGGAGACCGTTACTTAGTACAGGCTCAAGTGGAAGGAAAAGCATGGAGCTTTTACGAGAATCAGCCACTAGAACATGGAAAACGATTACAAGTATTTATTGATGAAAATCAGATCTATCAAATGGAGGGTTTACATTGAAAAAGCGACGTTTTAAATTATGGGCAACTGCGGGAATTCTACTAACATTGGCATTAGCTGGCTGTGGGAACAAACAGGTGGAGGAGGAACAACAGGCAAGTGCAAAGACACAAGAGGAGCAAGTATTAACAGTGTATTCTGCGGGCCCTGATGGCTTAGCCGCAAATATTCAGCAAGCTTTTGAAGAAAAAACAGGTATTAAGGTTGAGATGTTTCAAGGTACTACAGGCAAAATTCTTTCTCGTTTAGAAGCGGAAAAAAATAATCCTGTAGCCGATATTGTCGTACTAGCCTCTGTAGCTTCTATGGATGGTCTTAAGGCAACTGACCAGCTACAAAGTTATAAAGATGCCGAAAATAAAGAGAACATCAATCCTACTTGGTCAGACGGAGAAGGGTATTATTTCGGCTACAGTGCCTCGGCCTTAGGTATTGCCTATAATACGAAAAATACAAAGCAGGCACCGACAGATTGGGCAGATTTAGCAAAAGCTGAGTGGCAAAACAAAATTAATATACCGGATCCAAGTTTATCAGGTTCAGCTGTCGATTTCTTATTTGGCTATACGGAGGCAGAGAAAACGGCATGGGCAACAGTGGATACGTGGAAGAACAATGGATTACAAGTCAATGGCGCAAATAAGGAAGCGTTAGACGCAGTCATTACAGGTGAGAAAAATGCGACAATAGCAGGCGTTGATTATATGGCTTACAAAGCAAAAGCAGATGGAGAACCAGTGGAAATCGTCTATCCGAAAAGCGGCACGGTCGTTAGTCCTCGTGCTGTTGGTATTTTGAAGGATGCGAAACATGTTGAAGCTGCAAAGGCATATGTTGACTTTTTATTGTCAGATGAAGGACAAAAGCTTGTAGCAGATGCTTACTTATTACCAGGAAATAAGGAGATTGCGGTAAAAAATCGTGCGGCATTAGATGAAATTCCTCAACTACAAGTTGAGTGGGCAGGTGCTGAAGCCAAGCAACTTGACGTATTAACAAAGTTTATCGATTTATTTCGTTAAGCGATAGGGAGGTACATAGTTCTCTGTTGAGTTTTCAAATAGAAGGGTTGAAGTAGTCATGATCATGGAAGGAAGACGAACTTTTGGATTTTTAATGACAATTGTCGTCGTATTTGCTATCGCTCCTTTAATGGCGATTTTGTTCTATACGTTTACAAAAGATGGGCATTTTGATTTTTCACAGTTTAGCCGAATGTTTGCACATGAACGATTATGGCAGACACTTGGAAATTCAATAGGCTTAGGGATTTTCGTTATGTTAGGTACAACGTTAATTGCCTTTCCTATGGCATTTATACGAACGAAAACAAGCTTATATAAACATGAATGGCTTGATATTGTTTTGACCATTCCATTTATGACACCCCCTTATATTGGTTCTATGGGTTGGATATTGTTTATGCAGCATAATGGTTTTCTTCAACAATTAGTTCCGGGCGCTGCTTGGTTAACGGATTCATTCTTTTCCTTATTTGGAATGGTTATGATTATGAGCTTACACCTATTTCCGTTTTTGTATTTAATGTTAAGAAATACATTACTACGAATGAACGGTTCCTTTTTAGATGCAGCATTGATTTTCGGACGGAATCCGTGGAGAAATTGGGTGAAAGTCGTTTTACCACTTATTCTATCAAGCTATGTTTTAGGCAGTTTACTGATTTTCATTAAAACGCTTGCGGAATTTGGAACACCAGCTACATTTGGTAGTCGTATTGGTTTTCAAGTATTTACAACAGAAATTCATTCATATTTATCCAGATGGCCGGTCGATATTAGGATGGCGACCTCTCTGTCTTTATTTTTACTTTCGGTTTGTTTAGTCATTTGGTATTTCCAAAATTTAATGGGACGCAAATATACTTATGGCGTGCTTTCAGGGAAAAGTCCTGGAAAACGTGAGGTCACAGATAAATGGTATATAAAAGTCATATCATGGACCTTTGTCGGGTTGATCCTTTTATTATCTATTGGCATCCCTTATTTTTCGATTATCGTCACCTCTTTGCAAAAGGTGAGAGGAGATGGTTTACAAGCAGGTAATTTTAGCTTTGCCTCCTATCAGGAGCTATTCACAGTTGGCAGTGCAGGATTAACAGCATTTTTAAATAGTATTGTTTTTTCCATCATGACGGCCGTGATCACAGCAATTATTGGCTTGCTTTTGGCACTCTATATAAAAAAAGGGGAAACAAAGAAACAGCAAGTATTAGACTTCCTTAGCTTAATGCCTAATATTATTCCAGGTATTGTCTTTGTCGTAGGATTGATTATGTTTTGGAATGCTCCATGGCTTCCCGCAACCATCTATAACACAAAAACCATGGTTGTGGTGACATACTGTGTTCTTTTCTTACCCTATTCTGTACAGTATATTAAATCTTCGTTTTCTCAGTTAGATGCTTCCATATTTCAATCGGCAGCAATTTTTAGTCGTAGTAACTGGGATATTTATCGCAGAATCATCCTTCCGTTATTAATGCAGGGCATACTTACGGGTATGATGATGACCTTTATTATTTCGATGCGAGAGTTAGTGGCCGGTCTCTTAATTTTGCCACCTTCTGTCGAGACAGGCGCAACGTTTATTTATAGTCAATTTGAGCAAGGGAATGTAGGTGTTGGGATGGCTGTTGCCGTCATCACCGTCTTCATCACGGTGATTTTTATGTTTCTACTTGATTGGCTGCAAAAACGTGGAGGGCAAGCACATGTTTAAGATTGAAATTTTAGGCGGGGTGGGGGAGTATGGGCGCAATTGCTTTTATATCGAAAATCAAGGGAAGGCGATTTTACTGGATTGCGGGGTGATGAAAAATTCACAAAAAACCCCACCAGCTATAACACTTAATCATGTAGAAAAACTAAAGGCAGTTTTTATTTCTCATTCCCATATTGACCATGTGGGCGCACTACCGCTACTTGAAGAAATGGGCTACAAAGGGCCGGTTCTAATGAGTCATAAAACTTCTCAGCAGCTTCAACATCCTATTTCGCATATCCGCACTTTCCATCCAGATTCGAGAGGGACTTGGATAAAGGTGAATGATTATTTGGCCTTTCAATGGGGATATAGTGGCCATTTAATTGGAAGTGTATGGTATAAAATTCGCTTTTTTGAAAAGGTAATTTTTTTCTCAGGTGATTATGTTCGTGATTCCTATTTGCTCAAGGCTTCCTTACCAGTAGAAGATGGGACGATTTATGATGTAGCATTCATCGATAGTGGCCATATTGAAAAAAATATTGATAATCATGAGGTATTACGGAAACTTGAAACTTATGTAAATGAACATCCAAACAACGCTTTTATTTTTCCATCATCCTTTTCAGGAAAAACCGTCGATATTGTCACCTATCTTGCTCAGCGAACTTCGCGAGCCATTTGTATAGATACAAAATTACAGTCCCTGTTTAAACAGTATGAAGAAGAACCTGAAAATATTTGGCCGCACAGAATGACGTTACAAGTCGGTCACAAGGAATGCACTGGCGATGGTCATACACTCTATTTTGTTAGGGAACAGGATGAAGCTAGACTTGAAGAACTAGCAAAGGAGCATCCAACGGCCATATTCATTGAAACAGGGTATTCGCGTCCGTCATTCAATCAGCATGTTTCAATGCAACCTTCTCAGGAATTTTTCTATAAAACCCATCCCGACTATCAGGATACAATTTCGCTATCGCAAAGTATCCATGCACGACAAACTATTTATTTTCACAGTCCACATACACATTTAGAAACAACCATACAAAAGGAGGAAGTAAATAATGGCTAAATTGAAGAAATGGGCATTTTATATGTGCTTCATGGGTTTGACAATTATTAGTATGATGTATATCCATCCAACAGAGGCAAAAGCAGCAATAGAACCAGGGCATGAAATTAAATTTAATATCAAATCAGACATTTTAACAGAATCAAATATAGCAAATGTTTTTCAAGCAACAAAAAAAGACGATGTAAAAATTTATTTCTATGATACGTCTGATAAAATGTTTCTCCAAAGTGATTATATTCATCGCTTACGTGTATATAAAGGTAGCAATAAGATGGATATTACCTATAAAAAACGTTTTCTTCATACACCGTTGAACGAAGCGATTGCTGAGGCAACAGATCATGGCTTTACGGGGTCAGAATCTAATTATAAATTTGAATTAGATATAAAGGGCGACCAGCGTACATTTACGATTAGCCGTAAAGAATCCTTGAAAACGACTTCCAATGTTTCTTACGATTCTGTAGATACAAGTGCTGCTAAAAAACTCATCCTTGATCATTCGCCTAAGAAAATTTTAAATTGGGATGCTGAAGCCTGGTATAAAAATATATTATCTCAAGCTGTTGTCTACGGTCCTGCCAAAGCTACTACCTATAAAGGAAGCTTTTTAGGACATGACGCCGATATTGAGGTTTGGGTGTATAAAGGAGATATAATGGTCGAGCTTTCTACAAAAGTGGATGATAGCGCTCTAGCTGCTGTTATCGAACAGCAATGGTATGACCAACTATTATCCGCAGGCTATTTAAGTGCGGATCAACGTGGGAAAACAACATTTGTAATGGATAAATAACAAGCATTTTCATAAATTCGCGACATGTTGAAACAATGAGAAGGATATACTGTCCTCATTGTTAGAAATGGAGCGAATTTTTTCTTGTAAAAAACAGATGATAAAAAGTAGGTCCATATTTGTTCTAACTTTGATAATTTCGCTTACACTTACTATAGGACGAACTTTGGGTAATATGAGGGGGAATTGACATAGCTAAAAAAATGGGCATTGTTGCGCTATTACTTTTCGGTGTTTACGTGCTTTGTATGTACTGGTATATATTCCATAGCGGAGGAGGCAAAATACCAAGTACCTTACAGGGAACTGTTGCTGATCCAGTAATGTTTATGTCTGGTAAGGAACTTCTTTTAAGTGGTGAATATTCTAAAATACGGAACTTTTTATTCTTTGTAGCTACTCCTTTAGAATGGCTTGTTTACTTCATGATATTACTGCTAGGTGTCTCACGTTATTTAGAGAAAGTAAGCACATCTCAAACAAAGTGGAAGCTTTTGCAAAATGCAGGCTACTTATTTTTATTGTCATTATTAGTATATGTCGCATTATTCCCAATGGACTATTATCGTTATTATCTCAGTAAAAGCTATGGCATTAGCAACCAAGCATTTGGATCTTGGATGAAGGATGGTGTCATTGATTTTTGGGTGAACTTTGGAATGACCTTGATCATAGTGACAGTGCTCTATTGGCTCATTAAAAAGAGTGAGAAAAGATGGTGGCTCTATGCATGGCTATTAACCATCCCGTTCACAATGTTTGTGATGTTTATCCAGCCAGTTGTGATCGACCCTTTGTACAATGACTTTTATCCGTTAAAAAATAAAGAGCTGGAAACTAAAATATTATCACTTGCTACCGAGGCACATATCCCAGCAGAGCATGTTTACGAGGTGAATATGGCTGAGAAGACGAATGCCTTAAATGCTTACGTGACAGGGATAGGTAGCAATTCAAGAATTGTTCTTTGGGATACTACATTAAACAGACTAACAGATAATGAAATTTTGTTTATTATGGCGCATGAAATGGGACATTATGTTGAAAAGCATATTTATTTTGGCATTGCAGGCTATCTTTTACTCTCTTTAGCTGGTTTATGGCTAACAGCTAAAATTATGCGACGCTTCGTTACACGATATGGACAGGTATTCAAAATTAATAAAATTAGTAATATTAGCTCCTACCCATTATTTTTACTAATTACCTCCATATTATTATTTGCTTCCAATCCCGTTTCTAATTACGTATCCAGATACCAAGAATCAAGGGCAGATCAATATGCGATTGACTTGATGAATGATCGCAAGGCGGCTGTAACGGCATTTCAAAAGCTAACGATTTCGGGCTTAAGCGAGGTCAACCCACCGCTTTTGGTGAAATGGTTCCGTTATACGCATCCTCCAATGCTAGAGCGTATTAATAACGTTGCTGATAAGGGCGAATACAAACAAGAGGGTCCTTTAAAGGAAGAACAGAAGAAAAATAAGTAAATAGGTTTTCCCAGTAAGTAAGTTGGGTAGTCTATGGAAAAGATGTATCAAAATTTGGTCGTTTATAGGGGACATCAACATGCGTAATGTGATTATTATTACACTTTCTTCCATTTTAGTGGCCTTTGCTTATAATTTTTTGTTAATTCCTCATGAAATTTTAAGTGGGGGATTAAGCGGTATTGCCATTATGCTTGGGATTATTACTCCGCTGAATACCGGGGTGCTAAACCTACTACTGAACTTGCCCTTGCTTATTTTAGGTGTGATGAAGCTTGGGAAACGATTTATTAGCTATACGATTTTATCGGTGGCTGTTTTATCAGTGAGTTTATATATTATTCCGATTTACAAGGCGACACAAGAGCCCATTCTTGCTTCCTTATTTGGTGGAGTCATCGTAGGTGTTGCGATGGGATTGATTTTCCGAGCAGCAGGCTCCTCTGGGGGCTTCGATATTATTGCCATGCTTTTAAGCCGTAAACGTGATTTTCCGCTTGGTACTTTAATTGCTGCTATGAATGGTATCGTAGTGGCAGCTTCAGGCTTTGTCTTTAGTTGGGATGCAGCGCTATTAACGCTTGTTTCCATTTATGCAACCGGAAAAGTAGTGGACACGATTCATACAAGTCATATTAAATTAACCCTTATGATTATTACGAATAAAGGCGAAGAGGTTAAACAGCAATTATTAGAAAAACTTCATCGTGGGGTAACGATCATCGATGCGAAAGGAGCCTATTCTGGCGAAGGCCGTCAAGTATTAATTACGGTTATTACACGCTATCAACTGGCTGATGTGAAAAGTACGATTAAAGAAACCGATCCTAAGTCGTTTGTGAATATTTTGCAAACAACCGAGGTGATGGGGATGTTTGATCGTGGTACAAGTAAATAACGCTATCCTCAACACATGTTTTCGATTATACTTACTATAATCGAACATGTGTTTTTGTTTTAGGGGTAACTAGTTAATGTTGAAAGGGGAATGGAAATGGAAAAGGAAACGATTCATGCAAATTGTCTTCAGCTGCAAGGAACAACGTATGACTATAAGGAAGAATGGCAAGCAGATCGCTATCTTATAGGTGGGAAGATGTATACCATGATTGGAGGAAATGCCACAGGTCGGCCAGTGCTAACGTTAAAATGTGAACCTGCGCGAGCAGAGGAATTACGAGAAGCCTATACCAGCATTATACCTGGCTACTATATGAATAAAACGCATTGGAACTCCATTTATATGGATGCTGAAGATGTTCCGATGGATTTGGTAGAGAAACTTATTAAGCATTCGTATGAACTTGTTTTCAGTAAATTAACGAAAAAAGCACAGCAGGAAATTTGCCTATTGAAAGCAAAACAATAACAAGACTTTTATGAGTAAGGGATAGCGCATCTACCTTTATTATTGGTAAATGCGCTCATCTTTGATCAATTATAACCGCGCTCACCATAAGGATTTAGCGTATCGAGCCATTTTTGCTCTAGCTTTTCAAGCTCTTTTTTGGCATCGAAATAACCCTCTTCCTTCTTCTTTAAATACTCAACGATTTTCACCTCGAAAGCTTCTTGACCAAATGAATTATAGTCCGCTTGAAGCTCCTTGTTCGTATGTGTATTCGTTTTGAGCATAAACTGAAAACCATTTAAACGCTTCAAATTATTAAAGCTACCGACAAATACTTTATCTGTTTGTGTATTCGTCATAGTAAAAACGCCCGCTTCAATTTTCATGTCCTTATACATTTCTTTTAGTTCTTTTTTATGATCCATTTTAATGACCTGCCTTCTTATTTTTTAACCCAGTAAGCACTGCCGTCAGATTGGCGGTCCAGAAAACCGTATTCAATTAAGTAGCGGCGTATATGAACATAGTCTTCATACATGGGCTTGATGATTTCATTCAATTCTTTTTCTGTATATTGTTTTTCTTTGTCAAAAAGCATTGTGATGGCACGAAGTACTATAATTTTTTGTTTTTCACGCTTAGGAAAACGAACTAGCTCCTTACCAACACCGTGTGGGAATAATTTCGCCAATACTTGTTGTTCTTCTGAGAGAGTGACGTTATAGCGATCGTCAACCATTGTAGCTGTTTTATGAATAGACACAAACGTATCCTCCTTTCGATCTTGTTCCTTCAGTAATTCCATCATTACTAACAACGTCTTGGCTTGACGTTCTTTTTCCTTTAAAGCAAAGCGGTGATGACGAATAGTCGTGGCACTGCCAATTTCTAATTCCTTTTTTATTTCCTGATCTGATTTACCTTCATAAAATAAGCCTAAAATATGACTTTGATGCTCAGTTAAGCCGGTCATTTTTTTATTGAGACCATTTAAGTAATGAAAAACAGACTGGTGTGTAATCGTAATATGATGCTGCATCATTTTTTCGGCTTCATACAGTAAGCCGTCGTAAGGGTAAATAATTCCTTTTTCTATTTCTTCTCCACATAGTAGACAAGTGAAATGTGTCTCATCGTCGATATAACCCTTTTTTAGATTATCGATAGGCGCTTGCCAAAATAGTTCATTTACATCCATTAGGAATCCTCCGATAAAAACAAACGATTTTTATTTTTGTTTGCTTATTTATTATTAAAATAACAAATTGTTTATGATAAAGCAATAAAAAACACATCGTTTTCTAAACGATGTGTAAAAACGTTGGCAACTATTTATTTATATTTTCTTTTAAACAAAAGGAAGGAGGCGATCGCTAGGACGAGGATTGTACCAATGATAATGATGATGCTCGTTGAGGCACTAAGGGTATTACCATGAAGCTCGTAGACAATACCATAATTAATTTTGTAGTCATTCACATAGGAGACCGGTGTACCCTCAAAGACATTGGCAATGGAGCTTTCCATAAATGTGTTTCGTAAGAGTAATGTAGTATGACTAACTGGGAAATACATAATTAAATTTTGTGCAAAGCTTGGTAGAGCACCGAGTGGGACATAAACACCGCATAAAAATCCGAGTAGTGTACCGACAATAGTTCCTAATGTTGAGAAGGCATTTTGTGTCGACACAAACAAGGAAAGAAATAGATTCAAGACACTTGCGAGTAAGACAGATAATAAGATAATGCCAAGTACTTGAACAAAATGTGCAAGGCTTAAAAGCTTACCGCCTGTTGCTACGATAAAAATTTCACAGCCAATTAATGCGATAAAGGAAAAAATACAGCCAATTATTAATGCATTGAGTACATAGCTCATTTGTATTGTGGCGCGGGAAAGAGGGGCGGTTAAAAAATCGGCCATTGCCTTTGATTCCTGATCCTTTATGGCGATACCGTATGCACTAAGTGTTGACGAAACGGCAATCATCGATAGTAACCCTGCTACAACCCATTCGTTCACCATGGTAATCACTTCAGGTGTGGCTTCCGTGATTCGTTCAATTGCATCTACCTGCATTTTTTGGAGGAATAAGGCGTAAAGCACGATGACTATAATCACCGATAGTAGAGAGAAGAACACTTGTGTTTTATCTCGTCTAAATACTTTACTATTTCGTTGTACTAAGCTCATTAAGGCTTCCATTATGCAACATCCACCTCTGCCATAATATGAAGAAAGACATCATCCATCGTTCCTTTAATCACTTCAAAGGAGGCGATGAGTGGCTCCGCTTTCTTTAAAAGGGAGAGAGCTTGTAGAGTGGACTCTAAACGGATTGTATAGATCTCCTGTTTCTCGGTATAGGTAATGACGTGTTCTTCCAGCCATTTAACACCGTCTAGTGGATTATTGAAAACAACGGCCATAGAGTCATAGGCATACTTTGTTTTCAACGCATCAGGCGTACCTTGTGCGACAATTTTTCCTTCCTTTAAAACAAGGACCTGATGGGCGACTGCCGCTTCCTCCATATAATGGGTCGTTAAAAACACAGTCATATTCGTTTCGAGTTGAAGCTGCTTGATGGCCTGCCAAACTAATTGTCGAGTTTGTGGATCTAAGCCGGTTGTAGGTTCATCTAGAAATAATATAGTTGGACGATGAATAAGTGCACGTGCAATGTCTGCTCGTCTTTTTTGACCGCCTGATAAGGTTCCATATTTTTGCTTTTCAATATCCTCTAAATGCAAATAGGAGGAAACAAATTGATAGTTTTCAGCAAGCTGTGTTTTTGATAATCCATATGTTCTGCCTCGGTGTAGAATGTTTTCCTGCACAGTTAAACGATCATCTAATAAGCTTTGCTGAAACACAACACCAATGGATTTACGGATATCTGCGTTATGATTGCTGACATCTAGTTTAAAGTTATTGATAGTGACATTGCCGCTGGATTTTTTTAATAAAGTACAAAGGATTTCAATTGTTGTCGATTTGCCAGCACCGTTTGCTCCTAAAAAAGCAAAGAGGGTACCTCGTTCAACCGCAAATGAAATATCATTAACCGCATGATGATCACCATATTGTTTACATAAATTCTCTACTTTTATTGCGAAGGTCATCCAGATTATTCCTTTCTTTTTCGGATTTCTCGATTTATTTTTTCAATATCATTTAATTGAAGGATATAAAGAATACACCAAACGATGATGTAAATAACGGCTTCAGAAAGCAGCACATATTTCACACCAGAATGCATAAACCAACCACCAAAATAGCCAGCAATTAAAACACAGATTGTCACAGCGATTAAATGCAAGAGTAGCTGCACCATAAAAGGGATCGATTCAATCTCAAAAATACCAGATATAAGTCCGATGGCAATGCCAAGTATGGCTGCAATAACAATTTGCTCTAGTAATTCTGTGCCTGACACCATCGCATTATTTGATAGGACGCTAAATGTCACTAAGACATATGAAGAGCTAAGGGATATGAGTAGTCCGATAATCATCATGCTTACATATTTCATGCTATAGATCCCTCCCAATACCTAAGTGTCGCTTCAATTCTTTTATATATTTACGACTAACATGAATGGTTACATCATTTTCAAGCAGTAATTGTGTTGTACCGATTTTGCCCATTTGAATAGAGGAGATTTTATGGATATTGACAAGTGTAGATTTACTTACTCGTACAAAGTCCTTTGAAAGCTGTGCCTCTAGTTCATATAATTTTCGTTTAGACTCAAACTCTTGCTCATTCGTTTGTAAAAATACTTTGGCATCCTCTGCATAGATGGAATAAATATCAGAAATTTTTAGTAGATGAATTTCTTGTTGAAAGTACCCATCTAGCATAGTCGTTTGGGACGCTTGTAATTGCTGCATGAGTCTTTCAATTTGTTCGTTGTATTCTTTCGCATGTATATGAACCTCTGTTTCTTCAAGTTCATGGTGAATAGTCAAATGAATTTTCATAGGAGGCCTCCTTTATTTTCCCCTCAAAGGGAAAACGCTGAATCAGGTAATAATAATGTAGCATAGATAATTTTAGCAAAGGTAAATTATTGGATAAGAGGTTCAATTTTATCGATAACAGGTTATTTTTTAACGATAGCAAACCATATAAAAGTCGCTTCAATAGAAAAAAAGGTTAAGAAACGTCATAATATAGTTATCTAGTGTTGTAAGGGGTTGCTAGTATGTTTGTTTTTGGTAGGCATATGTTGATTACATTATGCATTGGCCTCATAGGTGCTGTCGTTTTTCAACTACTTCATATACCAATGCCTTGGTTGCTAGGCGCTATTACAGCTGTACTTATCGTGCAATTGTCGACCAATGTACAATTGAGATGGCACTCTTCCTTCCGTAATTTTGGCTTAATCGTAGCAGGGTATTCTATCGGCTTTGCCTTTACTCCAGAAGCGGTGCAGGATATTAAGCTTTTTTTAGGGAGTATTGTCGTTATAAATGTGATTTTTATATTATTATTTTTTGGTGTCAGTTATTTAGTAGCCAAACGTACAGATTTGGATTTTGCAACGGCATTGACATGCTGTGTACCTGGTGGCATGGCACAGGTTGTGGCTTTTGCTGAGGAGCAAGGCGATATGGATATGGTGGTCATTACATTCTTTCAAATCCTCCGTGTTCTTTTAATCGTCGGCTTTGTCCCGCTAATGTTGACAGATGTTGGTGGAAACAGCACTATGAACAACGGAATGTATACATGGGGCCTTATCGGTATACTAATTGTTTGTGGCTTAGCAGGATGGATTGCTCAAAAGCTTAAAATTCCAACAGGTTATATGCTCGGCCCAGTATTTTTATTGATGGGTATTAATATGGTGGGGATAGAAGTGCCTAGAATACCCATATCTCTTCTACATATTGCTCAATTGATGGTTGGAATCCATATCGGGTTATTGTTGAAAAAAGAAGATTTACATTTATCAAAGAGGCATATTTTTTATGCATTTGTATCAGCTGGCATTTATATAGGAGCAGCGTATGGCTTAACATTTTTAATGAAAAGTTTATACAGTCTCGACTTTAAGACAGGCTTTTTAAGTATTGTGCCTGGGGGACTTGATCAAATGGGGATTATTGCGGCTTCTGTACATGCCAATGTGACAATCGTCACAGCTTTTCAACTCTTCCGAATCCTAGTGATTTCAATTTTCCTTGTGCCTGTGGTCAAAATGTTTGTAAAAAAAGTGAAAACATGAGGGATAGTGATCAACTAATCCCTCATGTTTTTTTGCTGGTCGATTTAATATTTAAATTGATGGATTAAATCTTGCAATGTTTCGGCATTCGCTGTTAGCTGTGACGCTGCCTGATTAATATCATCCATTGATAGAAGATTCGTTTCAGCAATTTGTGTGACGATTTTTGATTGTTCACGTGCATCCATAGCAATTTCAGCCATAATTTGTGTTGAAGCATTCGCCTGTTCAATTCTTGCATACAGCTCTTCGGCAATGCCTGACACCTCTTGAATTTTGAGTGTCACAAGTGACACCTTTGTAGTAATATCTGCAAAAGCCTTGCTAGTTGTGTAGACCACCTCAGCGCTTGTAGTGGCCTCTTGTTTACTTTGCTGCATATACACCCGTGCTTCCTTAGACAGTTGTTGCATCGTGTGAATCGTCTCTGTAATTTCTGCTGCGGAGATTTTGGATTGTTCGGCAAGCTTCCGAACCTCTTCTGCAACCACTGCGAAGCCCTTGCCATGTTCGCCCGCACGAGCCGCCTCGATCGATGCATTGAGGGCTAATAAATTCGTTTGATCAGCGATGGCATGAATGACCTCCACAATCTCATCTATTTTATTGGCATGTGTATCAAGTGCTGCAATGGCTTCTGCACTTTCCTGAACGGCATTGGTCATAGCACGCATTTGAAACTGCATATTATGTGCGGCATCCTCACCATGCTTGGCCGTATCGAAGGCATCCGACGCATAGGAAGATACCTCACTATTAGTTTCTGTAACTAGTTGAATTCCACCAGCAATATCTTCCATCGCTTCGGCATTCTCATGAGCACTATGCTTTTGAGTACTTGCACCACTTGCAAGCTCCTGCATATTGGCTGTTAATTGCTCCGTTGTTGTCGTGGTGGAACCTGCCGTTGCAGATAATTCCAGTGAGGATGCAGACACTTGATTGGCTGTTGCATCTACTTGTTGCATCATACTACGTAAAGTTGCCAGCATGGCATTAAACGACTCTGCCACATGGCCGATTTCATCCTTTGATTGCACTAGTAGCTGCTGCGTTAAATCACCTTTCCCAGCAGAGATCGTTTCTAGCTGGATGTTTAATTGCTTTAAAGGTCTGACAATGCCACGAATAAAGAGCATACCTGCAATGACTGCAATAAGGGCTGAGATGACAGCGATAATTCCAGTCTTGAATAACATCTTTTGTGCGACTACATCAATATCAGCGGAAGGTACCCCAGCAAAGAACATGCCAATCGTTTCGCCGTTTTTATTTTTAATGGGCTCGTATTTTGTAAAATAGGGGTTGCCTAGCACTTCGGCAGTACCCGTGTACGTTTTCCCTTGCTGTAAAACAGTGTCAGCTACTTTTGGGTCGACCGTTGTTCCAATAGCACGTTGTCCATCTATGACAATATTTGTATTAATTCTCGTTTCTCCAGCGAAAATTGTAATGGCAGCCTGTGATAATTCTCCTAAAGTATCAATAAGTGCCGTTTCATTGGCTACGTTTACATTGCCTTTGTAAAGCTCACCATTTTTTAATTGCCATTCACCAGGTAATGTTTGGTCGAGGTTAAGTATACTTAAATCTAAAATTTGATGGAGCCTTGTATTGTACTCATCTCGTAATGTTTTTTTCATTTCGGTTGTGTTCATAAGACCTATAGCAATGAGTACAAATCCAATAATAACCACAATTAATAAGCTCATTTTCTTTTGCATACTTAGCTTTTTCATGAAATGTCCCTCCACATTCTCCGTAAAAAACCCTACTACCAATCGCCTAAATATTGATATAATTTGGGAAAAAATTTCTATTTTTTATTAGTATATAACTAGTGTGCCAGTTTGTATATTTATAAAATAAAATGATTGTTCATTTATCCCCTTTTCAAATTATCTGAAAAATGGTATTATATGTTTAACTATATTGAACGGAGGTGAAAAAGAATGAATAAAAACGCTACGGACACATGTATAAAAGTGGATACAGCTATGTATTTTGCACGTGTCATTACTTTCGATTTTGCGAACAACGGGATAGGTCTGTCCATTTTTAAGCAAAATCAAATAACTAACGTAGCGAATTAACCATTCTTTTTCACACATTTTAATGAGAAAAAGACTGCTTGTTAATGAGCAGTCTTTTTTGTGTTGTCAAGATGTTTTCGCGCGTTTCATTGGAGGAAAAAACGATGCAAATGAAAGCTGAGCAAATACAAAAAATTATGGGTGGCAATATATTATTTGAGAATTTACAACTGGAGGTAAATAGTGGGGAGCATGTTGCTATAGTTGGCGTAAATGGTAGTGGTAAAACAACTTTATTGCAGCTTCTATCGGGTGTAGATTTTCCCGATCGGGGACGTATCATAAAAAGTAAAGATGCCACAGTCGGCTATTTACATCAAATACCAAATTATCCGGGTCATTCAGTAAAGAAAGTGTTAGAAGAGGCATTTGCTGATATTTATGCATTAAAGGCTAGAATGACGATACTTGAGCAAGAGATGCAGTCAAACGTAACGGATGAAATTTTATGGCAATATGGGCAAGTACAGGAGCAATTCATGCTACAGGGGGGCTATGAGGTGGATGCCCAATTAGCGATGATTGCAAATGGGCTAGGCATTATGGAAATGTTGGCACAGCCATTTAGTAGTTTAAGTGGTGGAGAGAAGACGAAAGTAATGCTTGGGCAAATTTTATTGAGCCAGCCAGCTATTTTATTGTTAGATGAACCAACGAACCATCTTGATATGCAGGCAATCGAATGGCTTGAAAATTACGTACGCAGCTTTGAGGGAATTGTCATTGTCGTCTCTCATGACCGCCAATTTATGAATCAGATTGCACATAAAGTCATTGAAATTGAAGATGGAGAGGCCTTTACGTACACAGGTAATTACGATGCATTTATAGCACAAAAAGAGGCAAAGATTGAACAGCAATTTGCTGATTATGAAGAGCAGCAGAAGAAAATTAAGAAAATGCAAGAAACGATTAAACGATTAAAACAATGGGCTAATGAAGCAAATCCACCAAACGCTTCTATGCATAGACGTGCGAAAAGTATGGAAAAAGCATTAGCACGTATCGAACGGGTGAAGAAGCCTATATCAAAAAAGAAAATGAATCTCGCTTTAACGATGGCTGAACGCAGCGGTAAAGAGGTAGTGCAATTACAAGACATTTACCACGGCTATGATAAGCCTTTATTGATAGACAGTAACCTAGCTGTCTACTTTGGAGAAAGACTAGCGATTGTTGGGAACAACGGTAGTGGTAAATCAACGTTATTAAAAATGATGTTAGGGGAAATCGTTCCTAATCGCGGTGTTTGCCATGTAGGTAGTAATGTGAAAATTGGTTATCTATCTCAGCAATTGGAACATAAAAATCCAGCTATCCGATTAATTGATGCGTTTCGTGAAAATGTAGCGGTGTCTGAGGCCGAAGCACGCCATATTCTCGCACGATTTTTGTTCTATGGCTATGATGTCTTTAAAAAAGTGAAGAATTTAAGCGGTGGAGAAAAAATGCGCCTTCGGTTAGCTCAATTAATGCATGAGGATATTAATGTGCTCATTTTGGATGAACCAACGAACCATTTAGATATTGAAGCAAGAGAGGTATTGGAGGATACGCTAGAAACCTTTGAGGGAACCATTATTGGTGTGTCCCATGACCGCTACTTCTTACAAAAAATATTTACCAAAACAGCATGGCTAAAGGATCAAACTATTCATGTTTTTGAAGGAGATTATGAGTGGGCTAGACAAAAACTTGAGGAGCTCTGGAAAAAAATAGTAGTTGAAGTTGAAAATGAAGCGGCACCTAAAATACAATCTGTCAAAAAAGAGCTATCGATTGAGCAACAAATTGAAAAACTAGAGGTAAAACTAGAGGAACCTTCACTTGCTAAAGAGCAACGGCAAAAGCTCGAACAGCAAATAGAGGAATTATATGAAAAATGGATGGAAGAGGGAACGGAACATGCTTAATTTAGAACGCATTATGCAGCTTGATATAGATTATGTAAAGAGTTTTAGTGAAATGGAGGCATGTAAAGAAGGAGTTTTATTCTATAATAAGGCAATTCCGACCTATTATGATGCTAATCATGCACATGTTTGGCGAAAGATCGAAAAACCTGCTCAGTTTTTAGAAGATATAAAAACGTTCTATCAATCTAAGTCGCTTATCCCACGGCTGTATTTATATAATCTTGAGGATAATCAAGCGTGTATAGAGTCTTTAGAGATGCATGGCTTTCAATATGAGCAGTTCGTCAATGAAATTCAGTGCTGGAATGGTGAGTTTCGTCAACTCTCACCACATCCAGCGATCAAAATTGAACGGGTAACAGATGCAAATTTGAACGAAGCCTTGGCAGTGGAAATGAGCATTTCTGCTTTTGGAGATCCTGAATTAATTAAAATGGCCTTTGAGCAAGCGTATTATTCGCCAAGCTTTACGTACTATTTATTAAAACTTGATGGGGTGCCATGCTGTTCCGCAAATCTATTTGTGTCAGGAAATCAAGGAAGGATTGAGAGTGTAGCAACAATTGAAAGCCATCGAGGTCGTGGTTTAATCGGCTATATGTTGCAGCATATCCAACAGCAGTCAGTGAATCAGAAGCTTGAGCAGCTTTGGATATGGCCAATTAACGATCAAGTTGCTAAAGTCTATGATAGGTCTAACTTTAAATCGGTTGGATCCATTGCCTCCATTCATGCATTTACAGAAGGTAAAAGTATTCAAGATATACGACAAAATTCTTAATCTAACATATATAAAAACCCGCCAAATTCCTGTGAAATTTAGAATTTGGCGGGTTTTTTAGTATTGTACTTGCCAATTATGATTACATGTCGCTTGGACAATGGGCTGTTTTAACAGATAATCGGCAATTAGCTCGGTCATATCAATCTGAATCTCTTTCACAACAGGGCGATTTCTTAAAAAGTCAAAATTTCCTGCACCAGTCGCACGATAACTACTCATTACGACATCGAACTCTTCCTCCCTATTTATAGCTGCACCATGATATGAAAGTTTGGTAACACGTTCACCAATAGGCTTTGAAATATCCAAGATATACTCAATACCTTCCCACATATCATAATTATAAGGTTGCGCCTTCGGGAAAAGGAATGAATCCGCTACATGCAATTGACCTGCTGTTACCGTAAAATAGCTAGCGGATTGTTCAAGGGCAAGTAAAATGTCCTGTCCTGAGAGTCGAAGTACTTTTAATGTATTAGCGTAAATATAGTTTGTCACAATGTCACGCATCGTAACGGCTTGTTTGAAGCCACCTGGTTCATCATGAAAAAGAGCTGTACAGGAAATAGATGCCTCCGACACAGCCATTTGAATGCGGTTGATAAATTCAATATAGGGATGTTCCTGAATGCGCGCAAGAAATGGATCTTCAATTTGTAAATCTCCTTGGATCATGCCGATTGTTTCATCTAACCATGCTTCGGTTTTTTCAAAGGTTGGTGAGATGATCTGACAAACAGCATCATGAGGTTGCGTATGCTCTGAACTATAAATGAGCGATGGGGTATGACAAATCGATTGGATTTTTTGCTGATGATCCATGTCAATTTCTAGCTCTATTTTAGCGATACAAACGCCCTTCGTCCCAGGTTGAACGACTGATTTTCCCATAATGGTTGTGCTAATTTCACGATGTTGGTGGCCAGAAATAATAATGTCTACTTCTTCTATTTCAGCACACATACGGTATCCTTGATTTTCTCCATCCTCAGCTTCAAGTAGTTCTCCTGATTCAAGATCTCTCTCGAATCCACCGTGATAACATAAAACTAGAACGTCAATTTGTTCATTAGCACGAATCCATTTTGCCCAGTAGCTAGCACTTGAAAAGGCATCTTCAAAATGAAGTCCTTCAATGTGAAGAGGTTCCTCCCACTTAGTGACAAAATGTGTTGTCACACCTAAAATGGCTATTTTAATGCCATCTATTTCTTTAATGATATATGGCTTTGTAAATGGTCTCCCATCCTTGGTCACGATATTGGCGCCTAGCCAAGGGAAATGTGATTGGTGAATCACCGATTGTAACGTCTGAAGTCCATAATTAAATTCATGATTACCGAATACGATGGCATCATATTGAAGCTCATTGGCCACCTGAATCAAAGGATTCCGTTCCTGCGTATGAAATTTTTGATGATAAAAGGTCATGGGACTGCCCTGAATAAAGTCACCATTATCAATTAAGATGGTTTGCATTTCAAGCCTTTTTTCTTCAATAATTGTTGCAAGCTTGGCTAACCCAAGCGCTTCATTTCGATCATGTCGAAAGGTTGTGGGCATGATATAGCCATGAATATCACTGGTTGCAAGTATTTGTATCGTTTTCGTAGACATAATAGATCCTCCGATCATTAGTATATCCATAGTATATAAATTAATTTCGTAGGAAGTTAGCTTATTTACACTATCAAAATATTATTTTACCAAGTAGAAACATTAATTTACGCGCTATTAACACTAGGGAAATATTTACTGTATATACTGAAAAAGCATTTCAAAAAGGGAGGATAACATTTTGAAGAAACTACTATTTTTCACGTTAACATGCATGCTTGCTGTGTTCCTAATGGCATGTGGAAATGAAGCTTCGGACACATCTAAAGATAATAAAACGACAGATGTGGCTGCAGAGGCAAGTGGCAATGAGTCTATAGATAAATTATCGCTTGGCTTTGTACCTTCTCGTAATCCAGATGAAATTATTACGGCAACCGAACCTTTAAAAGGTTTGTTAAAGGACGAGCTTGCGAAACTAGGTTTTGATGTAGGTGAAATTGATATTACCGTTGGAACTAATTTTGAAGCAGTAGGGGAAGCCTTGTCTGCAGGTACTACAGATATTGGCTTAATACCTGGAGGGACTTATGTGTTATATGATGATGGCGCAGAAGTAATTTTAACTGCTACACGTGCTGGATTAAATAATGATTCTGATAACCCAGTGGAGTGGAATAACAATAAACCAACAGCACCAACGACAACACAGGCTACATCATATAGGGCTATTTTAGTGGCAGGTCCATCTGAAAAAGGTAAAGCATTAGCAGCGAAAGTGAACAATGGTGAGAAATTAACGTTTGAAGATTTAAATAATGTCACGTGGAATGTTATGTCCTCTTCTTCACCAGCAGGCTATATTTACCCTACATTATGGTTACATGAGAATTTCGATAAAACCATTCCTGATTTAGCGAAGGTTGTTCAAGCTGATTCTTATGGGAATGCCTTTGGACGTTTAGCTGCTGGACAAACAGATGTCTTGGTCACTTATGCAGATGCACGTCGTGATTATGAGGAAAGCTGGCAAGGAGATTTCGGACGCACTGCTTCCATTTGGGGTGAGACGGATTTAATCGGGGTAATGCCTGCCATTTATAACGACACTATTAGTGTAAGTAAAAATTCCAAGGTCATGACTGACGACCTGAAGAAGGCAATTCAGCAGGCCTTCATGAATATTGGTAACACAGATCAAGGTAAGGAAGTAATTGCTATCTATAGTCATGAAGGCTATCAGGAGGCAAAAGACAGTGACTATGACAACGAGCGTAAGGCACAGGAATTAGTGCAAAACCTCGGTTCGAAATAAGGGAATGAAGAATCTGCGTGGCCTGCGGTTTACTCGCAGAAAGCAGATTCTTCTTTTATATTTTCTAGATAGGGAGCGGTTCAATGATTGAGTTTAAAGAGGTAGAAAAACGTTATCCGAATGGCTTTCTTGCCTTAAATCACATTAATCTACAAATTGAGCAGGGCGAATTCGTGGCCATCATCGGTTTGTCCGGTGCTGGAAAATCAACATTATTACGCTGTATTAATAAAATGCACGACATTACTGAAGGTACATTGCGTGTCAATGAAGTCAATGTGCAGCATCTGAAGGGCAAGGGCATCCGTAATTTACGCAGAAATATTGGCATGATTTTTCAATCTTTTAATCTTGTGACACGTGTGTCGGTCTTGAAAAACGTGCTCGTATCCTTTGTGCCGAATATGCCAGTATGGCGAAAAGTTTTAGGCATATTTACGCAAGAAGAAAAGCGACAAGCATTAATGGCACTCGATCAAGTCGGTATTTTGGATAAGGCGTATGTCCGTGTCGACCAATTATCCGGGGGGCAACAACAGCGTGTGGCATTAGCTCGTACACTTGCACAAAATCCACAAATTATTTTGGCGGACGAGCCTGTTGCGTCACTTGACCCTGTAACAGCTAAACAAGTGATGGACGATTTTAAACGAATTAATAAACAGTTCAACATGACCATAATTATTAATATTCACCATGTTGACTTGGCATTAGCCTATGCGACACGCGTTATTGGTGTACGGAGCGGTGAAATTGTATTTGATGGGCAGGCAAGTGAAATAACGGAGGAAACGCTTGCCTTCATTTATAACACTACGAACCAAGGGAGAGGCGAAACAGAACATGTCATGGAAGATGCGATCACCGAAAAAAATAGTTTTGCCTAATGGAAAAGAAGTGCTGGAGAAACGCTCATTCCTGCCTGTGTTGTGGCTATTAATAGTTGTACTACTTTTTCTTTCAATTCGTATTACGGGCTTTAGCATAGAGGTGCTTGTCCATCGAATTCAAGAGTTCTTTGTCATCCTACAGCAGATGATTCCACCTAATTGGGACTACTTATCAAAGCTATGGCAGCCGCTATTTGATACGATTAAAATGTCCTTATTTGGCTCTGTAGCAGGTGCTTTAGTTGCGTTACCTATTGCCATACTTGCTGCCACTACTATCACGAAATATAAAGGAATCGCCATGGTAGCTAAATTTATGTTAAGTCTACTACGAACGTTGCCTACTTTGATTGTTGCCTTAATAGCGACGTTTATTTTTGGGCTTGGAACGATGGCTGGTACAGTGGCGATTTTTTTATTTACTATAGCGTATGTAGGGAAACTATTATATGAACAAATAGAAAATGCCAATATGGGGGCATATGAGGCAATGCATTCAATGGGCCTCACAACAATTCAAGCATTTCGTTATGCGATTATGCCGCAAATTTTACCCAATTATCTCTCCACCTCGTTATTTTGCTTTGAGGGAAATGTTCGTTATGCGTCGATTTTAGGGTATGTAGGTGCAGGAGGAATTGGGTTACTTCTGAATGAAAGTTTGGGATGGCGAAGCTATGAGAATGTGGGGATGATCCTTCTCATGCTGGTTTGTACGGTTTTTCTAATTGAATCAACAAGCGAATATTTCCGCAAAAAATTAATGTAGAGGTGATGTAATGAATGCTATCGACAAGCAATTACAACTACAACCAAATCGACGCATGTCATACATCATGACAATGATCATACTTACTTTATTATTTATTTGGTCTGTAACCGCCATTCATTTCGAGAATGTTTCGGCAAGTGGTACGAAAATTGCAAAAAATATCTTCGTAGGCTTGCTGAATCCTGATTGGTCATTAATAATGAATGTGACAACTGAAGGTATACCCTATTTATTAATCGAAACAATGGCCATAGCGTTTCTAGGTACTATTGTAGGGGCATTGCTAGCGATCCCTCTAGCCTTTTTATCCGCTTCTACTATTGTGCCAAAGCCTGTTGCATTTATTGTTCGCTTTCTATTAATTATGATTAGAACCATACCTGCCATCGTCTATGGACTAATGTTCATTCGTGTAACAGGCCCTGGACCATTTGCAGGTGTATTGACTATGTCTTTAACGTCTATCGGAATGCTGTCAAAGCTATATGTGGATGTTATTGAGGACTTAGATAAAAGTATACTAGAGTCGATGGAGGCTATTGGTTGTACGTTAATGGAAAAAATTCGTTTTGGTATATGGCCACAGCTAACGGCGTTATTTACATCTATTGTCATTTATCGCTTTGATATGAATTTGCGAGATGCAACTGTACTCGGTTTAGTGGGAGCAGGAGGCATCGGTGCACCCCTAATTTTCGCTATGAATTCGTACAAATGGTCAGAGGTAGGTGCCATCTTATTAGGGCTTGTTGTTCTTATTTTACTGGTGGAGTATGTTTCAAATCGTGCACGTACTAAACTGGTTAAAGGATAAAATTTTTAGAAGGTAATAGTTAGTAAAATTCCTGAATAGTATCGACTATTCAGGAATTTTGATTTATTCTTATAAAAGAGGAATTTTCATTGATTATAAGTTTTTTACTTGAAAAAATACCGTATTCGATTTATTGTCTTTAGAGATACTTGTTTATGGACTTGGAGGATATGGAATGCACGGAATTTATATACGCTATAATGTCTCAAAAGAAACTTCAGCAGCAAAATGGCCCAAAAAAATGGATGCATTTGCTTATGTTCAACGAGAAAAACCACAACAAGATAATGACAACTTGCTGTCACCAGAAGAGCTAAAAAACCATGCAATTCGTTATATTAAAAGCTTAAAAGACAATGCAAGTGAACATTTAGTAGAGCAACGTAACGGCGAAATAGAGCATTTTGATCGTCGCTATATGGAGTCCTTAAAATTAAAGGAAAGCATTGATTCACAGCTGATTAATCTAGAAGAAATCCGTTTATTGCTGCAACTAATGAATGTTTTAAATTTATCGCATGCCTTCGGAGAAAATGCTGGAAAGCTCCTACGTCAAATTACACCATATGCAAAAGAGGTAGAGCATCCAACATTCCAAACTACTCGTGTGGAGCGCCATTTTTATTCAGAATTAATCGAACCAATAGAAGTCATTTACACACGCATTATGCGTCAGCACAACCCATCAACTACAGAAATGCAACATTCAGAGAAGCTCTGGACAACAGTCTGTGAGCAAGCAATAGAGAAGGTAGAAACCCGAATTGAACGCTTATCTTCTATCAAATTAAAACATGAAAACAATTTATTAGAGTTTAATCATTTAAAACAACAAAATATCGAGGCAAAGGAACGCCTAGATTTAGCCGTTCATGAATTGGATGAGATTTTAAATGTACTAGAATCTTAAAAAGCATGTCTACCGATTGAAATTTCAGTCGGTGACATGCTTTTTATAGTATAGACAGATAATAATGAGCAGGCCTATGAGTGTACTCTTTATTTTTTCTCAGGCTGATCGCGTTTAGATTGGCGCGAAATACGTAATAAATCCAACCCAAGCAATACAATAATGATATAAAACAGTGGGCTAGTAAACGACAAACCAATTTGTGACTGACCACCAAGCAATGTTAGTACAATCCATAATCCAACTGTATACAGAGTCAAACCAACATAGGCCTTCTTAGACATTTTTTTATATTGACCTTTATCTAAGGCTAGCTGTATGATCACTAGCACGACTAATATGAGAAGAATTATCTTTTTAGTCAAGATCGATGCAATCGTTGTGTCAGGGAAGAAATCATTTACAAATAATAATGTGAAAAATACTAGAATAAAGAAATTTAAGATCGTCGAGAGCTTCATGCTATATCTCCTTAGTTGCCAGAATCCTTTCTATTGTAACATGGTTCTATTAGATGGGAATGAATTTATGTTATATGTAAGAGAATTTTATGTATAAGGTATGAAAAAATTATTTTTTATTGAATGAATCATTGTATCTTTTAAGCATTGTGGCAAATTGCTCGCGCGTTAAGAAATTTTGAGGATTAGAGCCATCTGTTATACCTTTATTTTTTAACCATTCCCAAGCAGAATGATGTATTTTAGCGGGTTTCCGAGTTGGAATAATAGCCTGTTTCGTTTTTAAAGCTTCCTCCAGTTCGTTAATTTTAGTAAGTAACTCTGTATATTGTGACATCGTCAGCTCTCCTTTGTTATTAATAATAGTATTAGCTTCGTTTGCTAGAGAAATATATGTCATAGGATCAATTGCATTTGGCTGACCTATAGCCCATTTTCCGTTATGTATTTCAAAATGTAGATGGATACCGAATGCTCTACCGCTGTTCCCCATAATGCCAATTTGTTGACCTTGCTTCACACTTTGACCAACACGAACACAATAAGAATCTAAATGTGCATAATTTGTTTCATAGGCTTTACCATTAACAATATGTTTAATCATTACTACTTTCCCATAGCTACTTAACACCTGGGCGCGACTAATTATCCCAGCAGCACTAGCATAAATGGGAACTTTTCCTGTTGAAGCAAGATCGATGCCTTGATGCCACTCATTGCCATATCCGATATTTCTCCATCCAAATTTACTTGTTAACCTTGCATTTTTAACCGGGCAAATAAAATCTAGCATTATAGATCATCTCGTTTCGGTTTTTTATATCTTAGAGCCCGTGATGAATCACTTAGGCTAGCGGTAGTGGGATCTAAAACGGCATTATATGTACTTACAGCCATTAAGGCGATTACATATGGATTTGAAGCGGCGTTGACAAGTAAGGTCCTTACACTAGACCAGGTGGTTAAATCGGCTCCTGTAATCCCATAGTAGGCAAATAGGGGGGTAATAATAGATAATCCGACTGTAATCCAAAACTGAGGATTATTTATACGTACTTTCCAATTGATTTTCATAAATATCCATTCCTTTCTTACAAGCCTAATATTTTCAAAATTAGAGCTCCAATTATCACAGTGGGGATGAGAATCCACCAGTGTAGATATTGTTTGATCATGTCGCTAATTGATAGATTGTCTTTAGCAGTTTCCTGTTTCAAATCATCTTCAATGCTGTCAACACGCTTTCCAATATCTTTAACATCCTCTTGCAATTCAACTTGAGACATATTTAATTTTGTTAAATTCATATTGATGTTGTTAAAAGTCTTATCCATTCTATTTAATTGTATTTGCTGATGTTTATTCATTTCTTGCTGTTGTTCAGATACTAATGTTAAGCGATATAATAACTCATGATTACCTTCTAATTTTGAAATTCGGTTTTCCTGATTCTTAATTTCAACTTCTGCACTAGCTAATCTTTCACCAAATTTTTCATTTTGCACGTAATCACCAACTTTTGTAAAATAGAAAAGGATAGATGTAGTTATCCATCTATCCTTTAAAAATATAGACTGAGTACCCTCAGTCATTTAATAGTTCTATCTCTTCAAAAATTTCACAAAATCGATCATAGAGAACAGCCTTATTTCCCGTAAATTCTAAATCACAGTTTAAAATGATACTTTGTAAAATTGTAAGCATTTCAATTTTATCTGCCGTTTCTTCCATAATAAAATCCTCATTCATCATTAACATAATTTGCATTTGTGCTTCTTTTTCAGCTTCTTCACATTGAAATAATACAATCTCTTCTTCTTTGTTATGTATTTCTTTCGTTTCAGTAACGATTTCCCCGTTCTCATCTTTTAAAGCGTAATCGTTAATAAGTTGTTGCCTTTCTACCTTTAAGAGCTCTATTTGATCTTCCAGTAATTTAATAAACCTAGTCCGCATTCTAGATTCTTTGCCCTTAAGAATTAGATTGAAAAGGAATGATTGTAATTCTCCAATTTCATAGTTTTTTATTATCATAGTTAATATTCTCCATTTCTTTTACAGTATAAATGCGTAGCCTGATACTGAACCATTAACAGTAATGATTGTTAGTTTATTATTTACCATTAGGATACGAGGCTCAATAATAGTCGGAACTTCCTGGTCAGCCCATGTTGGAATGGTAATCTCTGTTTGAACAAATCTTCTGTTCACTGAAATTTCAGTATAAACTTGAGATACCTTTTTAATATCAATTACAGTATCGACTTGGCTAACAGCTTTTACGGTAAGTTCACTAAAAATATCTTGAACGAATTTAACGAATATTTCGGTATCTTTTTCTGATTTTTCATAAAGTTGTACGGCAATAGATACTCCGATAGAAGGCTTAGAAACAATGATTTCAGTGAAAACATCTGACTTAATATTAGGCTCAATTTCTACCAAAATGTCATTTCTATGTTTAATTTCAATTTCTGTTTCAATTTTTGGTTTTGAGACATGAACTACGGCAAAGAGATTACTATCTTTACCAACCCTAGGCGTGATTTCTGTTGCTATTTTATCCTTTGCTACAAAAAGTTCTGTGTAAACAATAGAAGTCCAACTATCATTAATTTCTATTTCTGTGAAAACTTCATTTTTGTCATGGAATGGTACAGAAATTTCAGCATGGATAGAAGGCCTTGTTACCGAAACAGTTGTATCCCAAGAACTAGTGTCAATTCGGGCGCAGTTTATTTGAGCTAAAGTAAAGGGGGTATTAATCGTAACTTCAGCAAATATTTCTCTATTAAGTGGTCTTCTGGCACCAATTTCAATCAAAATTTCGTCTTCTTCACGAATCGAAGAAATGATTTCAGTCTCAACATATGGCTTGGTGACGGTGATTTCAGCTTGTGCTTCAAAATCTAAAGGAACTTCTGGTCTGTGAGCATAGATTTCAGTATCTAACTTATCGAAACTGAAAATGGAATCAACAGTGACCTCAGTAAACCATTCAGAATGCTTTCTTTTATAGACAAAGATTTCAGTAAGTTGCTGGCTTCTTCCTTGAGAAAATATTCTGGAATCGAAATATTTTACAATTAATTCAGGAGGGGAAGAAGTTTCCCTTGTATAGAAAATTGTCTGTCCAGAAGCAGTTTCATTGGATAAACGAATAATAAAACCATTATTATTTTTTTCAAGAGAAACCCAAGATTCAACAATTTTAAATACATCAAATTCGATGTATCCTTGATTCCTATTAATAGTGAATTCGTCTGCAATTAAATCTATAGGGATTGGCCGATTCAGGTGAGTAAGGCTAGTTTCGTACCACTCGCTACTAGCATTTAGTATTTCTAGTTTAAGGTTTTCAGGAGCTTCACCTTTATAGTATAGACGTAAATAGGATTCTTTTAGCACATAAGAAGGATGAATAGAAGATAAGTCAAATTGCACAAATGAACGCCAAATATCATCCTTACTGCGACCAACAACCATAGAAGAATTGCTGCCATAGTTGATTGTTTGGTATGCTGTTTCCTCTCTTGTGAAAGCATCTTGGGTAGGATAGTACACATCTGTAACGATAGGCGGTTGTTGAACTTCATAAATGGCATACATTCTATTATGTGGTGGCACTTCAATTTCTGCTTCTAAGAAATTGTAACCAATAGGCTGAATCTCCGTATAAACATCTGAGTTCCCACGATACATGATGTTTAAATAGGTATCTTTATTACTAGCGTCTAAAGCACGAGAAATAAGCTCAGTTAGTACTTTACTTTCACTTAAAGGTCTAGCTATAATCTCAACATCTTGCTCTATTTTCCCTACAGCAATTAGTTTGTATGTTGCTTTAAAACTGTTGTGAGGACTTACTTCAATTTCAGTATATACTTCAAAGGATTTATCAAAGGGTATTGTATTCTCAGTTACTATTTCATTTCTATGAGAGGAAATGTCTGTTTCTAATCCAAAATCTTGATCCTCCATAATCTCACTTCCTTATCACATTGTATTGTGATTAGGCTTTGTCTGCTCTCACGATAATGTCGAATGAACCGTTAACGTCAGGCGTTGAACCTAATTCAGATTTTAGTCGAATGAAAAATGGAATTTCTTCATTGTTTTTTAACACACCACCTATTCTTAAATCAGGTTGAGGTGTAAAAGGGGATGAGCTTGTACTAAATTCACAAGTCATTCCTGTAGGGAAATTTGCTGTATTAGCATACAAGTGAATATCTTTAATATCATAGCCATATTGGTTTTTAAGGAATACTTCATGTTCAATTGTAGTTTGGCCGGCAATAATGATACCAAAATCAAGATATTTAAGGACTTCACCGATTTCACTAGAGAAGTATTGGCCATAAACATCTTTGAACATAAGACCTGTATAGGTTCCCATGAATTGAGTAGACCAATAATCAGTAGTACCAAAGAAATCTTGGAACTCTACTTTAAGTGTGTTCCAATTATCAATCCTAATGTCTTTACTACCAATCGCTAACTCAATATTTTGAGGGGATTCACCTAGTTTAGTAAAACTTCCATCTGAAGGGTAGTAGTAACCATTGTTTAGTAATACACGATATTGAACACGCGTTAAATCATCATCACTTAACACAGCCTTAAGAACATTTGTGTCAAAAGAAATGTCAATTTTAGCAGTAGTGTTTAAGATGTATAGACTTGAGTTTTCAATAATTGTCGTATCACGAGGGAGATAGTCTTCGAACGAGATTTCTTCGACAATTGTTTTGATTGTGTCACGAGGGTTGTCTGTAATAAACATACCAATATTAATGTGGTCACTTGTCCATGTCCGCCATTGCATATCAGTGATATTGTTTAAGTCTTTGTAAGTCATGCCTGTTAACATGATTTTTTGTGGACTTGAAGCATCAGCAACAACGAATTTCTTTTCTTTTTTGTCCCATACATACCATTTATCAGGTGTTTCTCTACCAACAAAGTAACGAGCTGCATCACGATAGGATTGTGAAATATCATTGACAAATACATCATCTAAAGAACCATACAAACGTTTAGGGTTAACTAGTTTAACGAATTGAGGTTGTGGGATTGCTTTCATATCAAGCACTCGTTTAGCAGTATCAGAACCTTCATCTGTCCATGTCACTACTTCAAAATCACCTTCAAGTTCATCTAAAGGCGACCAATTAGCTTCAAGGATTAAATCAGCATTTGTTACAGTTTCATCATCTGTGTAATAAAGAACCTCAACATTTTCACCAAATTCATCATAAATATCAAAAGGCTCAACATTAGTCGATACAACAATATCATCATTAGACTCTGTATAAATGGCCACTGTAGGTAGTTCACCAATATAGTCATAGATACTATATGGATCAACGCCTGTTTCTACAGCGATTTTAGAAGTGTCTGAATCAGTGTAGTAAATCGCTTGAGCTGAATCACCTAGTAAATCTTGTGCTTTAAAACTATTTTTATTTAATACAACAGAAGTGAATTGCTTATCTTCAAAATCAGACCACATGATTACTGACTTATTTCCTGATAGCTCTTTCCATTGTTTTTCTGTAATATGGTTTAGATTGTTCATACCATATTGGATAAAGTTTTCTTCTGTTGGTGTTGTTGATTTCCAAGAAGTGCCATCATGGTATTTGTATTGTGAGTTATGTTGGATGAGATATTTGTCTGGGATAGGGGAGATTACTCTGTCGTAGATTTCGATTTGGTCTAGTTGACCATTGAAGAACTGACCTGTTTGTAAGTCAGGATAATTGCCCAATATAAAATTACGTGTGCTTGTAGTAACTTCTAGCCCTGTTGATGTAGTTTTATTAGCAGGATTTGTCATATCATCAACATATATCTTTGCACCGTCAACAGATGCATCTCCTGTCCAAGTAAATAAAATATCATGCCATTTATTATCATTCGGTATCATTGCACCAAAGTTAATTAGAGCTCCTGTAGCCTGAGATACACTAAATCCTATTGCTCCATTATTTCTTAGTAAGACATTGAATGAGTCTTGCCCATTATAGCCATTTGCCATAACCCAAGAGTAATTTGTTGGTAACGCCCCTAATTTTATTTTGAATCTTATGCTTTTTTTACCCAATGGTATAAAAGAAGGTGGAAAAGAAACGCTTTGGTTAGTTCCATTAAATGACAATGCAGAACCTTTACCATTCCACCCATCTATTCTTGTGGGTGCATTAGTTAATGTTCCTGTATATCCACTAATAGAATCCATAGCATTACCACTAGGTTCATCAAAACCGATTAAAGATTTACCATACTTACTTAAATTATCTTTTGTATTAGCCATTGTATTGACCTCCAATATTTTTCCATATTAAAAGGACAACCAAATTAATAGTTGTCCTCAATCATTGCTGTTTTAAAATCACCACTAATAGGAATTGTAAACATTCTACCTTTTCCTAATGGTGTTCTGTTATTAGTTACAAGCTCATATTCAGTTGTAGGCTTAGTGAAATCAATTGGTGGTCTATCGACTGCTGAGTCAATCTCTCTAACTACACCACCTTGAGCTAACATCATATATTCTACTGTGTTAGGAATCTCTTTCACACGAGTTGAAGTAGGGGATAAAACAAGGTTTTTATTGTTTGTTGTTTTGACTACAAAGCGTTTTTGTTCGAAGTCAGAAGGGGAGAGAGCTTTATTGTAGATTTGTAAATCATCTAGTTGACCTGCAAACCACCCATTTAATAGATTAGACAGTCTTCCTATGGCTAAGTTAAAAGTACTACCGTTGTTAGGGCGCTCTGCTCTGACCACTCCTGCTAACTCTTGATTGATGTACATAGAAGCTAGAGAGCCTGCCTTTCCATTCCAAGACAGCATAACGTCATACCAAACTTGCGGTGTTATCTTATTTGACGAATTTAACACGAAGCTCGGTTGATTCGCTTCATTGTAGAAATTCCATCTTAAAGTATCGCCTGTTATCTTACAGAAATTAAAGCCTTTCTGAGTATTGGCATTGTTATGCGTTGCAAACACATATTCTGTATTATTATTTTGATTTATCTTAATTTTAAATTTAAACGTTAACTCTCCTAATAGGTTAGAGCCAAAATTCATAGATACAGAATTACTTGTACCGTTGAAAAATAAAGAATTACCATCACCATTCCATCCAACTGTTCTAGTTGCTGTTACATCTATGCCAACATAACTACCCAATCCTAATTTATCGTATACATTACCACTATCTTCATCAAAACCAAACCATGCGACACCATACTGTGTCATTAGTTGCTCTGTTGTTGCCATATTAACTCACCTCTCTATTGACATTTCCATAAACTAACTCTGTAACCATAGGTTGTTTATTAGGAGCGCTTACTTGTGTAATGACTATCATATAATATTGATACTCTATTGTATTGTCGAAAGTATACACCTTAGTTTCATTAGATATTGATTGACTCCATACCTCATTGGTAACATTTAATAGGGTAGTCCAAGTACCTGTGTTATCATTGGTAGCTTGTATTTGAAAGTCTTTTGGAGATGTCGTGTATTCTAAAGCAGTCAAACGAATACAGTCAAACATTTTTTTAAAACCAAAATTAAGAGCTAGTGTACCGTTTCTATTAGCTATAGAAGCTGACCAAGAACTTTGATTATCTATTGGCATGACATTTCCATCAAATGCCTTCCAAGCCGAAAAAGTAGCACTCTGCTCGGAACTAGCAAAAGCTACTAAGGGAGAAGGAGCGTTATTAGCAGTCATTCTGGTGTTATACCAATTGTATAAAGGCTTAAAATCCATGTTCTTTGCAAACTCTTTAATACTCAAAGTGTTAATTACTCCAATATCGTGTGTAAACACTTTACCACTCGCACCATCAACAGGTGTGTCGTTAAAGTATTTATGCTTATCAAAAGGCACATCTAATTGAATATACTTACCTTGTTCTAAACCATATTCAATAATGCTTTCAGTTGTGTTATCAGGAAGGTGTATAAGAGTGTTGTCTGAAAGGGAATAGAGTTCATCTGTGCTTGCACTTTTGATTGTTAATTTTTTTTCTGTTTTTACACTTTTTCCATCAAATAGTTGCAGTCTACCTACTGTACTAACTGTTGAAGAATACCCATTATTTGATAGTATTTTTATCCTAAAGTAAGAAAAAGACACCTTTTCTTTAAGTTGAAATATTTTTTCCTCTCCTTTTGAAACCCAAACTACATTTCTTTGAGAATCAATTTTTGTGTAGACAAAGCCATCATTTGAGCCTTCTAACTCCCAATCTCTTACCATAGCAGTTAAATCATTGCCATCAAGATTTCTGCTTGAGATTGAATATCCACCAATTTCACTAGTGCTATCAAACTTGTATCCTAAATAGTGAGGATAGGCAATTTGAGAGGAAGTCCATGATTGAGCTAGGTTGCTAGTAAATGCGTAAAAACTAAAATAACTAGCGCTTAAAATTCCACTCGAAAAAGCTTGCCCACTAGGGGCTGTATCTGAGGTCATTATGGGTATTATGTTATTAAATGCACTCATATTATCATCCCTTTCATCTAATTTATTTCCAAAAAAAAATCAGCACTAATTAAAACTAATGCTGAGTGGTTTTTTATCTAATTGTTTTGTCCAAAGACCTTCTTCATGTTTTGAATAATCACCTTGTAAAATGTATTTTTCATTAAAAATAGGTATATTTATATTGTTTATAATATTTTTTCCATACTTAACATAATTGCTTACTGACAAGGCAGGAACTTCAAATAGAGTTGCTTTTTGATAAGAAAATAGAATCTCTCCTATTGCTACATAAGAATAGCCATTGTTATCTAATACTTGTATTCTATAATATCTGTATGATTTCTCATTTTTAAACTCGAATCTTCTAGTTTCTACTTGCGCCCAATCAATTTGATTTCTAATTTGTGCAAGTGTATCAAAATTAACGTTATCATTAGAGCCAAGTATATTAAAATCTTTAACATTATCTGTAAGAACCGTTGAGTTTCGACCAGTTATCTCTAAAACATTTACAATCTTTGGGGAAGATACACCATAGTCAATCTGTATCCAACCGGTTTTTAGGCTTCCTGCTCCAATCCAAGTGTTGTTTAAATTGCCATCAAAAGCTCTATATGCTTCATATCCTGACCCATATTGTCCACTAGCAGATGCTACTAATGGAGAAGGTGCATTATTAGAAGTCATTTTTGTTTCGTGGATTGTACTGATTGACTCTAGTGAATATGTTTTATTATTTGCCCTAAGTAGAGTTAAACTTAAAGCCCAAGAATAAGTCCAAGAATAAGAGCCTGCATAGACACCAATATTTAAAGTTAGTTCATTATAGTTTGTAATGTGATAACTTGAGTCAAAAGTAACTTTGTTATAAATGTTTTTCCTAGTTCCTTCATTATAGAATGTGAAATTAGTGACACAGTTTTCGATAGTAAACCCTGAGCCTGAATAACTTCCTACAAAGTTCGCCTTAATATCAAATACGCAATTAGTAAATTTTGTAGTAGAAGTTGCATTATTTGAATAGGTGAAGTTTGGAGTTAGGCTATCAATTTTAAATAAGCAATTTACAAGCTCTCCTTTTACAGCTCCACCACCAATACCACAGATAGAATTTTGATAGTTGTTACCATTTCTATTGCCTATTTTAAAATCAAAAGTAATGTTGTATACTTTTGTTTCTGAGTTTTTAAACATAATACAATGTGTATCTCTACCACTATGTTTTGTGCCATCACATAGAAAAATAGTTTTTTCTTTTAGTCCAAAAAAATAAATCTCTTTATTATCATCCCAAAGACCACCTGAGTCAAAATCACCTGCAATTCTAGTAACATCATGAGTACCTGCTTTTGCAAAAATAGCGTCACCTTTTAATGAACACCTAGATATGGCGTGGTTGACTGTTAGCAAAGGAGATTTGTTACTACCATCGTTTGAATCTGAGCCATTTAAGGAATCTACATAATAGATATTGTTGAATGTAAAATCTTTTTTATTGTTTCTAATAGTTGGCATTTATTTCACCTCGGTTCTTATGCTTCTAATATCAAAATATTTTTTTAAGTCAATAGTTTTGCTGAACACCTTGCCAACTTCTCCTGACACTAAAATGTCATTTCTTTGTATCATTGGGAATGGTTCTAATTGTGTTAAAGTTCTATTTAGTAAGGGAAATAAAGAATCAATACCTTTCTCGATAAATTGATTTGAAGTAGGGACAGTAGTAGATATTGTAGACCAAAAAGCAGGTGTGTTAGGAGTAGCCATTTCATACATTTCAAATGAACTAACTAATGTATAGTAATTATGGTAGCTTAATCCGAATTTAAGCTTATATATTAAATACTCATTTTTATTATTGAATTGATAAGTTTCTTTAGTACTTCTATTAGGATGGTTGTCAACAGATAGAAGACTATCATAGTTTAAACCATCATTACTGCCCAATAGGGTAAATTCTTTTATTCCATATGCACTTCCTGTAATTATAAGAGAATCTAATGCAATCTTATTTATTATTTTTGGAGAGTCAAATTCATACTGAAGCCATGATGGATTGCTTGCACTAGAGCCGTTATCATACCAATATGTTGAACTATCCTTATCAAATGCTTGCCATGCAGGATTATAAGCACCCCTAGCAGTAACCTTTCCTAATGGGCTAGTGTCGCTTGTCATTTTGGGAACAACATCAATTTTTGGGTCTTTACCTAGTATCTTTGGATTGAATTTTTTATATTCACCTTCATGTAAAATAAATGATTTATTCGGTAGTTCTCCCATCATTTCCATTCTGCTTAGATGGATATAGCTACCCCAACTGTTTTTGAGATTTATTCTGTACTTTTTATAATAATAACTATTTTTTATTTCATATTCTCTTTTATCGGTGTTTGTCCATTGTGGTTGATTATCTCTAGTGTCCAAAACTATCCATTGTGTTCCATCCCAAGCATCGAATGTCCAACTCTTAGGGCTTCTTTCGTACAACCAACTGTGTGTTCTTAGTGTGTATTTTACAATCCTCTCAGGTTTTTCAAACTCATATGAAACCCATATGCCTTTTGAGCTTGCCGAACTGAACTGACCTGTGCCAAACAGATGATATGGTTCATAGTTGTATCCACCATATACCAAATAAGCATCTCCGCCATAATCTACTTTTCCAAAAGGGGTAGTATAGCTTGTCATTAAGGGTATCAAATTCTCAGTGTATATTTTTTCCATTAATTATCTACCACCATTACATTTAGTCTATCTATTCTTTGCCATTGGCTACGGGTGATTTTCTTTCTGTGTAAACTCCCTGTGTCTGACCAAGTTGAATCTACTTGTTTATCAAGAACGTAATCTCGTTTAAGGCTTAATGAAGTTGTTCCATCTTCATAGAAATCTAGTTCTCCTACACCTGCATAATCACCGCCATTTATCTCAGAAAACTTAATTCTGTAGGCAATATAATTAGCCCTTATTGATATTGGTACTTCATATACTTTATCAGTGTACCCTGTAGTCCAAACCTGATTAGTTTGTTTATCTAAGTCAACCCAAGTTCCATTAGTGCCATTTGTTGTGTCAGTTGAGCCTTGAAGAACCCATGATTTAATCATTGTTGACAAAACATTGCAACTTCTAATTTTGTATTTAGAAGCTACTACACCCCTTTTAATAAAATAAAAGCCTAAGAACCCTGTTTTAACTCCATTAGCAGAACAATATCCTTCACTTCTATCTACTTTGTCAAATGCATACCATGAGTCATAATTAACGCTATATCTTGTTTCAGCAAATGCAAAGCCTTCTGTTGACGAAGTGTTTGATGTTAATTTAGGAACAACATATCCACCTATTTTTACTTCCTTTTCTTCAAGAAATTCATTGATATTAAAGTCTCTCTTAGCAATAAAGAATAAGTCAGTTACAAACCCTGCAAACAGGTCAATCCTTACCTGAATAAACTGTTTAGTAGCAGATTGAATAGTTCCATCTTCCGCAATAGCAACCCAATCAGACCAATCATAATTGTTTGATGAAACTCTTGTTAACACAGCGAAAGAGCTTGCACCATTTATTTTGCTGTCTGTAAATACTTTCTCGAAATCTTGAAAAATATCTCCTAGATTAATAACGTCAGAAGTCCACGAGCCTTGCTCTACATAGATAGGTTTTCCTTCACCATCTACATCAATATCCACTAACTCTAAAAAACCTGTGTCTTTGTTGATCTTTGTTTTATCATGTGTTCCGGAGACACCAATAGATAAACCTATTTTTTTCTTCTCTGTATTACCACCTATAAGAGCCATATGAGTATTTTCCTTTCTTAATTGTTGAGTATGATTATATGGTCATCTTGTCTATCGCCAGTATCAATAGATTCGATGCCACCCATAAAAGTAACAAAACTCCCACTTATGTTTGTATATGATTTATCTAAGAACAACACCAATAGTTTTTTATTTTTTGGTGCTTTCATTTCTCCAATTTTGGCGTTTAAACCGTTTTTGACAAGGGCGTCTATTAGCTTGTTTAGTGAATGTTTTCCTGTTTCTATTGTGTAAACTTTTTCATTTGAAGACTCAAATAAAGATAGCTTGTTATTAGAGGTTGTTATTTCTAAGGAATCATTTTTATCGGGAAGATGTAACCAAAATCGTTTCATCATGTATTTCCTCGCTTTCTATTATTTGATTGTCCAATTAATTTGACCTGCTCGATTGGCTTCTAAAGGGGCATAGAAGCGTTCCACCTCAATCCCTCTTGTTTTGAATACCAAATGACCGTCCATTGTTTTATTGGAAGTTAGCTTAACTTCAATGAACGCACTCTTATTAAAGGGAATTGAGACAATAGGCTGAAAGAATAATTGAACATCATCTTTCCTGTAAGTTGTTTTATAGCCAAAATTAATGGACTTTATATCTGAGCGTTGTACAGCACCCTGTACACCATTGAAGTCCGAGTAGGCTTCTTTATATGTAATAAGGTCTTTGTCTGCAAAATTTGTTGTTAAATGAAACGTTTTTCCGTTTTCATCAATATACTCGATTTCAATTCTTTTACCACTTAGGTTAAAAGAGCCATCGGTCATTTCGAAGAAAAATTTCATTCCTTGACCAAACAAACCAAAACGTATGACCTGATTTCTCTGAATTAAATAATAATCATTTTTCTTATGCGTGAGTAGGTCATACTCAGCATAGTTTTTACCATTTACATAATCAGCATTCCAATTAAAAGGAATGCCGATTGCTTGAGCATTTTCTGAGCTTGAGAATAACATTTTTATCATCTCCTTCATTGCATTGAAGTTTTTCTTTTAATAAATCCATAAAAAAAGGGTAGGGGAGAAATCCCCTTACCCTTTAGAATAATTATTTTATTTCTTAAATATGATTATGTTCCTTTTACACATAACGGTATGAAACGCGTTGCATTAACAGATTTTTACCTGCCGAAGCGGTCATAGGCACATCTGCGAAAACAGAAATCTGGACAAAGTTACCGCCTGCAAAGTCTGCATTACTACCATTAACGTCAGTGTTGTTAGCTAAACCTAAAATCTCTTTTGCATTAGGTTTTTTCTCAATTTGAATAGCTATATATTCTAACGTTCCATCAACTACAGGATTTCCTTCAACTTTCACCCATGATGTAGGCTCTGTTCCACCTGTAGTACCCGCTTTCGTTACTTTATAAATGTAACCATTAGCTACTGTTGGCTGAACATAAGTATCTAATGTCAAATCCTTAGAAGCTGACCAAACATGAGCAGTCGCAGCATTCACATTTGTTGTAGTACCTGTTGTTCCTAAATCCTTAGTTCCAGGAGGGTTGACTGTATTAACGCCACCTTTACCAACAGGTGTCCAACCTGTTTCATTCAGACTATCAACACGCACATGAAACCAGTTGTCACGAACAGCTTCAACGACATTCCCTTGGCTACCATCCCCGCCTTGACGGTCACGAGTAGTGAAAACTACTTCCTCCATCTTAGAAACATCTTCTGTACCACCACGATTATTCCAAATATAAAAGACTTTTATGTGTGAATGAGAATCTGCATCGACAGTATTGTAGTTTACTGTGTTTTTTACTTCGCTTGCTTTTGTGTTAGCACCTTCATACCATGATACTTGAGGTTGGTTTGTCATTTTAAATTCCTACTTTCCTTGTATTATTTAAATTAAATTGTGAGGGTATTATGAGTGAGTTATAAATTATTTCAATGCTACTTTTACATTGACAGATAAATTTTGTGCATCAACAGAAAAAGAAGGGATGTATAGTCTAAACACATCTCCCTTCCTCACCAAACTGTCTCTTAATGTATATACTTGATTATTTAAATAACGATCTTCATCAATGATTACTGGGTTGACTGTAATATCCAACCAATCAATGAAGTTCGATGATTTTTGTATTTGAATAGGGGTAGGCATTGAACCTAAAATAGAAATCGATGCTTGAATATCAACAATTTCACCGTCCCAATCAAATATGATATGTGGGTCTTGAACGCCTTGCAAAATATCTTTTGGAATAATGAATACAATTGTTTTCTCATTTACAAATTCAGTTATATTTTGAAGCTTTACGAATTGTTCTTTACTCATTAATCCATTTATTACTTCGTTGGCTAAAGGTACATTTCCACCTAAGGCATCGATAGGAATCCAGGCCTTTCCATTCCAACGATAACGTATGCCTGTATCAAAAACCTGTGTTGTCCATCCAACTTCAGGATGGGGGAATTTTTTAGCAATGTCATCATATGTATGAATAAATGGTTGATAAATTAAAACTGTTGTTTCGTATGCATCTCTTACTAGTTCAGTTGCTTCATTAGCATTGTGAGTGGCAATTAAAGCCTGGTCAGTGGCATGATTGGATTCATTAATAGCAATGACCAGTTTTTTTAAGTATTCTTCATAGTTATCTGTTCGATCAATTAGATCTTGAACTTGTATTTTACTTCTTTCAATGATTTCGTGAAGTGTTTCGGTAGAATTGGTACCATCATAATGGACAATTCGTGTAGAGGGGTAAAGGATTAATCCTCTTCCTTTGTACACCATTGACATTGTTTCTGCTTCCTTCACTGCATGGAAATAAACAAAACCATTAGTATAGTCTACATAAAATTCATTTTTTTCTAAGTTGTGCTTGATGAATTTTTCATAATTAATTTCAAACATACCTGAAATTCTAACCTTATACATTTCATCAGGAATTTCTAATAAAAAAACACGTTGATTGACAACACGAGCGATATCTAGTCGATCGATGTAAGGGTCGTTGGGTGTTCCTTTTCGCCAAACGATATGAATAGGATTATTAAATTCTAAATAATTAGTAGGTAGTGACAATTTTCTCACCTCCTTTCCAAGTGAATTTTAATTGGCAAACACATTATTAGATCCTTCTTGTATAGAAGCACTGGAGCTTGCATGTGTTCTTACAGAATCACCTTTTCTAGCAAGCTGTTTACCACTAACAAATACCTTGGAACTACCTGAGCTTACAGAACCATTGGCACTAGAATGTCCACCGCTGACATAAGACCAGCCACTTGGAACAGTATATGAATCTTGTTCCTGTGTTTTGGCACCTGAAAATGCAACTTCCTTACCATTCACAAAAACAGTAGGTGCTCCATCATCAATGGTCCCTTCCACAGTTGCGTCGATATCTAGCTCATCATAGGGCGAGCTAGGTGGGATTTCGATACCAAAACAAACATCTCCCACCCAATAGCCTCCATAATATTGACCATCTATATATTCTGGAACACACTGGGGCTTATTAGGTTTCCTTACTTTAACGTGCTTACTAGCAATAGAGCTACTTATTTTATTACCTCTTACTGATACTTCAGGCATGCTAACACTCCTTAGTTTAGATCAATACGAGTACCATTTAATTTAATGCCTGTTGCAGACATAGTCATCGTATTACTTCCAAATTTTAATTCTAAAAGTGAGTTATTCATTGTGATACTACCGCTCCCACCTTTAATAGATACCGTCCTAGGTGAATTAATCTCTATAGATTTTGTGCTTTCAGTGTTTAAATTAATAGAGTGTTTTTCACCAGTTTCATCTATATACTCAGTAAAGAAACCTTGAGAGGTTTTATATTGCTTAGCTTTATTATTGTTAGTATTATTACCTGAACCACTACCCCAAATAGCAATAGGGTAGGCTTGTGATCCTGAACCCTCAAAATACATTTCATATTTAACATTTTCCGATGAACCATTTTTGGTAATAAATCTTAAAAATTTTTGTTTAATATGGACATAATTATCAGGGTCCTTAGGGTCATAAGTTCTGAGTCTAGTAACCGTCAAATCAGAGATAAAGCTATCATCGTCAGCTAATTCTTCAAGAATCGACTCATCTAGCTCACCATTCATAATGAAAAGCTTTCGTGCATACAAGTGTCCATCTTTACTGACCCAAAATCTAGGCTCATGTTTGACATCAATTGCAATACCCTCATTAGCATTTAGCCGAATTTCCTCACCGCTATTCCCATTAATAGTGATACCATCATTTTGGTCAAAGATGATCTTTTCACCTAAGAAACCATCAACTATTTTAAGGTTGTGCGTAGTTATGTCTTTTGCATAAAGTCTTCCATCTGTCCCTACGTAAAATTTCTTCTGACCATCGACATAAATGGAGATAGCTTCATTAGCATTTAATCTGATTTTTTCACCATTTTTCCCATTAATGGTAATACCTTCGTCCCAATCTAGAGTAATGGCATCACCTAAGTCACCATCTACAATTCGAAGATTTTTTGTTACCAATCCTTCGGCGTATAGTGTTCCGTCTTCCCATTTAGAGTCACCTAAAGTGGCAAATAGTTTACTAACCCATTTCCCATTTTCCCATTTCTGCAGCGCAAGTCCATTAGTGGCATTTAGATAAGCTCGATACTTACCATCATTCCGAACAGCGATAAAGCCAAAATCATTCATCATGAGATTGTTGTGATATCTACCCATTGTGAGACCTGAATAGAATAAGGAATCCTCAATTTCTTGTCTTAATCTAGTCGCTTCATCATAGTAATTTTTAAATTTCTGCACAAAAATACCACGATTCTCAATGGGACTCGTGGATTCTGTCAGTGGATCAGTCATATCAATATTTAAGAAGGATGATTCAAGGTAACCAGTATTTATGATTTTGATATAATTGGACATGTAAGTTGTTAACTCTACATATGCATTTTTTATTGCACTCGTCGAATACCTGTCTGTAGTAGAGTAAACGGTAGGGAAGGTTTGAGTTGCAGTATTAAAAGCACCGTCAATATCTGAAACATTATCTCTCTCACTCCGTATGTATTTTTGTGCCTGTTGAAGAAGCAGCTTGTAGTCTGAATGGATTTTATATAATTCTTTAATGAGCTCTAATTTTTCAAGCGTCGTTAATTTGCCATCAGCTACAATTTTGTCAAATAAACCAATATTAAAATAGTTATTTTCAGCATCTAAGATCACTTCATCAAGATTATTGACAATCTTAATATTCTCAGCAATCATGTTTCTAGAGTAGAGAGTACCATCTGTATTAGCCCATAACACCTTTTTCCATTCTTCATTATCTTTCTGACTCACAGAAAACCCTTCGCAAGTAGTTAATGCAACCCTTGTTACATCATTCCACGATATAAGTCCGAAGCATTCATGGTCCTGTGGAATTAAGTTTCCTTGTTCATCTTTTTTATTATTAGAAACTAACCCTAAATACATGGTTTCTTCACCATGTCGATTATAAATGGTAGTTCTTGAGCCCTGTGTTATCCATATACCAGATTCATCTTCAATCATCAAATTAACACCAGATATGATCTTCCCAAAAATACGCTCACCAAAAATTCCATCCTTTGAAATTGCGTGTTTCCATGACTCGCCATTATCGTTGGTGATAGCAAGAAATCCATTTTGTATAACAAGCCAGCTTAATGGATCTTCTAAATCTTTTACAATAATGCCACGTTCGCTTATTTCTATCTTCTGGTTATAACCAGCCATGACAGCATTTTTTAATGCATCCCATTTATTATTGATGATATCGTTAATGGCCCCGTTGTTCTGCTCGGACAAATTCCACTTCCATTTATCCATCTGAACAATTGTAGATGTATTGCCTGCTTTATTAAGCTGTTCTAACCAATTATTGTCTTCATCAAATTCATTTTCGATAACAAGAGAAATACTTTCATTTTCAAAGTCATGAGTAATTTCCGTAATTTTGGCTTTTATATCCACTTGTAATCTATCATATCTAACCCTAATAATATCTCCTAAACCTAACTTGTCCCAATCATTTTGGCATTCAACGATGGATAGAAAATCAATTAAGTTCATATCTAATCTGATTTTTGGCTCTAAATATTGTCTGAATACTTCCTTACCGTCTTCCATTAAGTCCTCATCATCAACAATTGAATCATTAGTATATTCTTTTTCTATTTCAAAATCGGATAGCTCGGCTAACTGCCCAACTGTAAAGTTATTTTCTCTAGTTAATTTTTCCTGTAACGCAAGTAATTCATTTACGTAATCAGAAAGCTGATAGTTTAAATCTCTAATAAAGGCTTCTTGAGTGGAGATCTCTAATCGTTTGGCCTCTAAACGTTGAATGATGTCTTGATGCTTTGGAGTTGAGGAGTGAAAATTTGCATTTGATAAATCTAATTCATCTTCAATAAGGACTCTTTGGGAATTCAGGGTACTTAGTTTTTGTTCCTCTGTTTGGATAATGGAATTTTGTGTAGTGACCATTGTAGTTAAATTAGTAAACTTCTCTGATAAGGATTCAACCAACGCCTGATAGTCTTCTAATGCAATGCATAAACCATCTGTTAAATATTTAGAATGACTGACAACAATCCCGTTTTCACGTTTGAAAGGGTAGAGGTAGTATCTGTAATCTTCGAGATAGGATTGACCGGTAGGATTTAATCGATGTATAGATAAGCCATCTTGTCCATACACTTTTAAGCGAGTGATTGTATCAATTGTGTTTGTCGCTAAATTGAATGACTCTAAATATTTTCCATCACGGAGGTGGAAGCCTTTATCTTTACCAATATTTTCGGGTTTATAGAAATTGATTTCATATTTTATTGAATCCCATACAATTAAAGCATTCCAAACTTTTGCTAAATCATAAATAATTTCTAAAATATTATTTGATGAAACTTCATAGCTTCGATAAACCTCCTCGAAGGAACTGTCAACATAGCCTAATTTCCATTTTGTATTTACGGAAGATAAAATATCAGTAATAATATGAGACAATGTTTTACTGACTACTTCAAATTGTCGTATATTTTTATCACTTAATTGGACGCCGAGTGACAAAGCAGTATAACTAATATACTCATCATCACTATAGGATTTACTGGATTCGTTCATTAAAAAGTATTCAGTGATTTGCCCATATTTCAATTTGAAAAGATACCTGTTTCTTATTTTATCAATATTTTTATTTTCAAAAGGAATCCCATCTTCCATTAGGACAGTAGGTATTTTAAATGAAATTTCATTTAGGACCGAAACCTTAGTACTATAATTGATATCATATGCCTCACTAATTCTGGCAATTGTTTTTTTATCTGGACTACATAAAAATATTCTTGCATCATCTGGTTTTAAACGGTAATCTATTACACCTAATTTCAATGATTTTCACCTCACTCCTGTAAAAAGACATACTGATGTCTAACATCCATATCGAAATCCCCTTTTCCTTTTAGGAGATTAGTTCCGATTATTAATGCTAGGAATTCATCATTATGATCATCATACCGATAAACACCTAAATGCTGCCTGTCAGAAACAATATCTTCTTTTTGACAATCAATAAATACTTCTTCATTATCGATAAGATTATCTACAACTAATGTTTGATTTGTCATGATATTGGTTAGTTCTATACTGCCTTTTCCATTCTTTTTCTTAATCCATAGTTTTGGCTTAACAATAAAATCGCCCAGATTTTCTAAGGATTCGCAAGGATCGAAGGTGATAGAGAAAGATTGTATATAAGGTTTTTCGTTATCCTTTTTTGCATGAAGAACAATCTTATATCTAAAAATCAAACCATCTAAATTAAAGCCATCTAACAAATTGTTATCACTGAAATTTATTGTTTTCCAATTAGTCCAATTCTTGTAGTCGTAAGAGAGGGAATAGAGAAACTCTATTTGTTGATGATGTATATTTATCATATTAGCGAGGATGGTTGTTAAATATTTTGAAGAAGCATTCGTAATTTCATAATATTTAGATACATAAGAGCCTGTTGAATTTATTAAGGAACCCCATTTCATTCTAAATACTCCTATTCTATTTTTCCAAAAGGTCTAAACTCACTATTTGTGCCAACCTTTTTCCAAATGATATTTTTTGCTTTTCTCCAGACAACTGAACTATCAATAAATGCTGTATCGTTTTGAACAGAAGACCATTCAGGTTCAGTAGGGGAGGAGTAGCCTGCTGTCTCACAAAGATAATAATATGTCTTACTTCCATTAGTAGGGAATACCAAGTCACCTACCTCATAATTGAATTCTTTGCGCCAAATTTTTCCTGATACCTCGGGAAATTCTTGTTGTAAGGAAGTAATAAAAGTTGGAGGGGTAGTGGAACTTTTCCCATCGACCACGCATTCATAAAGGCCACCATTATCTACAGGCGGCTTTACTAAATTGCCAATACTGTAATTTTTATTTGGCAACCATTTTTTTGCTTGAATACCTTCTCTTGTGACAACCCAGCCGATATATGAACCTGAGGCAGGGACCTTATTCCACATAATATGACCAATTGGATAATATTTATTATCACCTAGATCTTCAATAGATTGAGTTGAATCTTTTAAGTATTTTTCTAATTTACTAAAATTATTGCCATATTCAACAATGGTATTTTTTATATCATCATCTTCAAAAGAGGATTCAGTAGTAATATTTAATTTAAGTCCATCTGTTGTTTCCATTTAAAATTCACTCCATTTTTTGATATTGGCATATTGTGCTCCCCAAGAATTATCAACTTTATCAATTGTTAAACCATTAGAGGTAACCTTCGAATTAAAAAAACTCCCTTGTTCAAAGCTTTTCATGTCGTCGATAATTTGATAACCAGTATTAGCATTTCTAAATGCCATATTATTAAAAATAAGTTCATGAGAGTAAGTATAAGGAGAATCACATCTAATAGTTAGTTCTACATAACCTTGCTTTAAACCATTATGTAATAATGCAGAATTTCCTTCTACCAGGGCGTATAATACTCTATTTGGATTATTGTCAAAAATTAAGGGTTTGTAATATGGCTGAAATAACCAACGAGCAATTTTTCTTAGATCGTGGTCATCAAGCCAATCTTCAAGATAAAAGGACAAGTTAAAGGAGAGGGGTTCATGTTCAACCTTTTGAAAATACGGTTTTTCATTATTAGCAATTTTTTTCTCAATAATTCTCCTTCTAGGAAGAAAGTTTTCTTCAAATAAACCTCCTCTTGTTGAAGCAATTTGAATACCCATATCTTTTGATGAAATGTTGTCATACATAAAATGAATAGATTCCAACATTACTTTCTCATTCCTTTCCTACGCAATAAATCATCATCAATCATTTTACTAAATCGATGTAAGTCGTTTTTGTCACCGTTCATTTTATCGATGTGGAAGTTTATCTTAATGTCACCATACGTATCGCCTGTACTAACAGAGGATGATTTTTGGAATGGGGTAAACTTTAGTAAGAAAGGGGATAGATTATTCATGATACTATCCATAATATTGATTGAATTAAACAAACTTTGTGTATCAGCTTTATTCAACATAATTTCTTGAGGGTGAGCAATAATAGCTTTGCCTCCTTTACCATCAATCCCAATTCCAGTCCAGTTCATGAAACCGCCACTGTCAAGTGAGGCAATTTTTTTCTTCATTAATTCACGTGTTGTAAGATTTTCAATCAAATCTAATTTGTAATTAAAGAATGTTTTTAACTGTTGTATTTGTTCAGATGAGTACTTATTTTTTACAGAATCAAATGTTACGTTTTCGGAGATTTGGGAATCTTCATTTCTGCCTTCTGAAGCGAGATTATCAGCTTTGTTTTTTAGAGCCATTTTAGTATTTGCATTTAAAGATGGTTCAGGTACTAGTTTCTCGTAAATAAATTTGCCTAACATTACTTTCATGTCCGCATCAGATAGTTTACTTTCATTTACTTGTGTATTTCCTGAATTCTCATTGAAAAACTGCTCAAAAAAGCTATTATATTTCCCGCCAAGCAAGTTTTTATTACTATTTAAATACTCAGATAATGAATCCATTTCTGCTTGTGTAAGAACCCTTGTGGACTCATTAAAATTAGCACCATTTTCAGTAAATCGGGAATCAGCCTTATCGCGGCCCTTTGCTGCAAAATTTTTTGCCATTTCACTAACGGCACTCTGATCCTGGCCTGAAACATTCGGCAAAACTCGGTCATATAAGAACTTACCTAATAGAACTTGCAAGTCCGCGTTAGATAATTTGCCTTTAGATGTTTGTGGATTGGAAAGATTCGATTCAAATGAACCATTATCCTTTGATTCTTGACTGTCATTAAATTTTTTTATTAAATCTAGAGCTTCTTCTAGTTCGAGAATAACATTGTCTCGGATAGAAAAACCTATAGCTTTCATAGTATCGTCTAATGTACCGCTAATTTCGGGTAGTGAGGCTTTTAATTTATCTCGGTACTGATTGAAGTCTGCCTCCACATTAGTTAAATGACCGTTGATGATATCTTCTCTCATTTTAGCGAATTGGCGTTCATTATTTAGTAAATCGCTATAGTACGACTCCCAATGTTCTTTTTCAAGATTAATTTTATTGACTAAATTTTCATGCTCTGACTCTTGTAGCTCTATTTTTTCATTTATTTCTTCCTCTTTGGATTCTAATGCATCATTTAAAGACTCTTTACGTAAATCAATTTCCCGGTTATGTCGTTTTTCCGCAATTGTTTTATCAATTTCATCTAACTGTTCTTGTAGACTTTTCCTCTTTGCTTTCGCTTCATAAGAATTATCTAACGCTAAAATATTTAGCTTACTCTGTACATCATTCCGTTCACTTTCTAAATCGGAAATCTCCATATCATAGCTTCTTTGAGCTTCTTCTCGGTCAATGAGCCTTAGCTTATCTTCAACACTTTTTCTAAATAAGTCCATTTCTTCTTGCAGATTTTTCATGATTGTTTCATGTTTTTTATTTTCGCGCTCAATTTCTTCATCAAGTTGCTTGATTTGCTCATCTCGAAGTTCTTGATGATAATCTTTATACGCACTAATAACTTTATCTGCAATTTTATCAAGTTGGGCTTTTTTTGCATCGTCCTTTTGCTTTGTATAGTCTTTAATAGCTAACGTGGCATTTAAATAGCCATTATACTCTTCATTTATTAATTTTGTGATTTCTTTGATACGTTCAGCAGTGATATCACGCTGTTTTAATTCCTCTAGCAAATTATCTCTAGTTTCTAAATGCTGTTGAGCAATTCTTTCTTGGGCATTAATCATAATGTTTGTATATTTCTCATAATCTGCCGAACCCTCATCAAACATTTTTCGAATCAATTCAGCTCGATTTATTTCGGATTCTATATTATTTATTTTCTCATCCGATTGGGTTTTGATATTGATTAAAATATCATAGTCACTATCTTGAATATCAACCTGTAACTCTTTCATACCGATCGTTAACTCTTCAATGCGTTTTTTCGCAGATTGTAAACCATCGCCATACCCTTTATTTCCATTTACTAGGCTTTTTAATTGAGTTAGTTCATAAAGATTGGCATTCTGCTTTTCCTTCATCGCATTATTAATATTTACAAGTGATTTTACATACCTAGCAGAGGAAGTATCTAATTCTCCAAGTTTTGCTTTTTCATAGGCGATAACATTATCCTGAATTTGACGTTGTTCTTCATACTTTGACATGTAGGATTCAACTTTTTTTGAGCCTACATCCCAAATGGCAAAATCTATCTCACTATTGACATTGTTCAGTTCATGAAGACGTTGCGTATACTCATCAATGACCTTTTTTGAGGCAGTACCACTCTTAATAACGCCTTCCAGATAAGCAATTTCATTTTGGTTAATTTTCTTTTTATCATTTAAAGCAGCTGTTTGTCTGTCTAGTTCTTTACGATAGGATTCTGATGTGACAGTGAGTTTCCTTAACCTGTTATCACTAGTTTCTAATAAGTTATCAATCGTTGTCTTTTTGTTTTCAAAAGAGGAAAGATAACTATCAATTATGCCGCGCTCAAGGTCTTCTACTAAATCTTTTTGATTTAAAATCTGTTGCTGTAAACTTACTAATTCAGATTTTGTTTGATCAATAGCTTGTTGTGCCGTGTCAACTGCATATGATGGAGAAGATGTGGCTCCATTTTTTGCAGCAGTATAGTAACTTGTTGGATCTAAGCGTTGTCCGTTAGCATTCTTCACTTCGTAATGTAAATGTGGACCTGTCACTCTACCAGAAGCACCAATATTACCTATTTGCGTTCCCACATCAACATAATCACCCATTTTAGCGATAGCTTTATCTAGATGAGCATAAAGATGTTTGAAATTATTTGCATCTTGTACGACAACAATATTTCCATAAGAGCCGTCATAGCCATTTTTAATAGCATCACCGCTAGCTATTATTTTGCCTGCAACATTCGCATCTAAGCGAGTTCCTTTAGACCCGGAAATATCCATGCCTAGATGATTATCCGATTTTCCAGTAATCGGGTCTTTACGGCCTCCGTATGCGCTAGTGATTTTGCCAGACCAACCGTTTAGATTAGTAGTTGTGGAAGAAGTGGGGGACTTACTTGTTATATTACCCGTTTGCTGAATTTTCCCTGAAGCAATTTGATTTTTTAAAGAAGCCTCTTGCTGTTGCATCACTCGAAGTTTTTCTTTTTCAAATTGAATTTGAGTTTCTAAAGCTCTTCGATACTCACTAGAATGTTCAGGTAGCTTAGACAGCAATCTTTGTTGTTTTTCAATTCCGAGATTTAACTCTTCAAGTTTTTGTTTGTATTTATCGGTTATGTATACTGTATTTTTTGTTGCTGATATATTTTGATTAGTCGTTTTTGTGGTCTTACCTAAAGAAGTGTCAAAGCTATCAATAGTACTAATATTGGTGTCTAATGATTTCTGTAATTCATTTAATTCAGAGGTGTAATCATTAATTTGACTTTGAGTTTGACCTAATAATGTACCGGAACGATAGGCACCGTAACCGTAAGTATAACTATTAGGATCTTCGTTCTTCATATTATTAACTTGCTCATTATAAACTTCTTGTAATTTTGCTTGAAGTATATTTAAAGCTTGAATATTTTTCTTTATATTTTCAATAGTGGCTTTTGTGAAACTTGCCTCATCGACAACATTCTGTTGTTGAATGCTTAATTTCCCTTGTCTTGCAAGTTGATAAGCTTTTAATAATGTTTCATTTGCATGATTTTCTGCTTGAATCGCCTTAATTTTATCTGCACTTAATGATATTGCTTTACCATCTTGATCAATAAGAGACGGGTAAAGGGTGTTTAAATTATTCATCACTAGATCACGAGAATTCAATACATCAACAAGCCGTTGTTCCTCGGCAGTTAAACTACTTTTTTGACTAAGATTACGAATCTCTTCTTCGGTATGATCTTTTAATTGGTTAGTTAACAACTGATATTCCAATAATAGGTCAGAGGTATCATTTACTCTTTTTTGTGAGACTCCTGCTAGCTTTTCGTGAGTAGTCGTAAGATTCTTAACTTCAGCTTTATAGCCTTCTACTTTTGCTTTTGCTTCAGCAAATGTTAAATTGTTAACCTTCATTTCAACAGATAATTCTTTTTGTTTTTGAGTAGTATCCTCGAAATGTTGATTTAAAGATCCCATAATGCTACTTACTTCTTTTTTACTTAAACCAAGCTTGGATAAATCGGTAGAAATACTCTCCATATTTTCTTTAGTTTTATTTGCCATGGATTCAAAAGTTTCAGAAGTAGAATTATCCATATTTTGGAATGAACCTACTATTTCATTTATAATCGAACTGGCGTTTTCGTTTGAAAATAGTGAGGTTAAAGAATTTTGTAAAGTATCTAGGTCATCCATATTAGCAGAAGCAATTAGTTGAGCTGCAAAGGCTTCAGAATTGTTTTTAACACTATCGGTCAATTTATTATTTTCATTGATAACATCTGCAATATTAGCTATATAATCATTTTTTTGCGATAATATTTCTTGTTTTAGTTCGTTATCAGATTGAACAATAATATCTTTTTGGCTTTTTGCGATAGTACTTAATTCCTTATAATAATTAGCAAGAACTGTATCACCACTTTTTTCAGCTTTTGATTGCAGATTACCTAATTCTTTTAATTTTTTTTCAAAATCCTCAGCAGTTTTAAGAAGAGGCTTAAAATTATTATCATAAAATTTAACATCACCTACAAAGGAGGAACTATTAGCATGAGTGCTAAGAACTCTAGCTGCTGAATCTATGTTTGAATTGAGTGAGTCCTCTAGGTCAGAGATTGACCTCTTCCGAATATCAATATCATCATTTCGCTTATCTTGGATTGCCTGATTAGCAATTTCTGCTTCTATAGCTTGCTGTTCCTTAAGCAGTCCAATTTTTACTTTCAAAGCTTCTGCTGAGCCAATAATTTTGTTACCAAATTCATCCTCTTGTGTAACAAGGTTAGGTAGAATCTCGCCAAGTCTATTAGAAATTTCTTGATATTCACTAATAACAGAAGGGTCTGTATTTCCCAATTCTATAGCATTTTCTAATTGATAATATTTTTCAAACTGAGTATCTATTTCACTAGCATTCGAAGTATATGCTTTTAATATTTCTTGTTCCTCAGTTTTTAGCTCTTCAATCTGTTTCTTTCTTTCTTCAAGTATTTTACCTATAATCAACCCACCAGCACTTATTGCGATTCCAATTGCATTGAGTCCAAATAATGCTCTACCAGCAAATGCAGTACCTGTGCCTAAAATATCTTCGCCAAGTGTTTTAAATGTAGAGGCGAGGCCAATGCCATCCATAATGGCAGAGGCAAATGCTGTGGAACTTAGACCCGCTTCAGCCGTATTTTTCCCAAATGCCACTATACTCTGACTCATCTTGTCAATTTGGTTTGAAATATCAGAAATGCCTGCTATGTTTAAACCTTCACCAAGCTGGATGTTGGTCAGTTGGGTATTTAAATCGGTGATTTGTGATGCTAATTGGTCAAAATCAGTAGTATTCGCATAGGCTTTTTGGAGTTCGTAGATATTATATAAATTAGATTCTAAAGCCTGCAAATTTTGCTGCGCTTCTTGGATTCCATAGAGTTTAAATTGATTTGTAGAGATTGTTTCCATTTCTACTTTCAATTGTGACGCTAAATTTTGTAGAGATTGAAGATCGCCAGTCGGAATTTTGGCCAGCTGTTTAGAAATTTCTTTCACATTTATATGTACATCATCAAACATTTCATTAAGAGTATCGAGAGATTTTAAAGAATTAGTAATTCCTTGCTTGAAATCTTCGAAAATGGTAAGGGGAGCGGATGATTCAGTTCCCACATTTTGCAGCTTTAAATGAAATGCTTCTAATTGCTGTTCTAAAGCTTTAATTTGCTTTCCATACTCATTAAATATTTGAGTATTTGATCCTGTAACGTCTAAATTGATCGATAGATTGGGGATGTTCTTTAATTTTTTTAAGTATGTAGAAATATTTTGTTTCGAGATCCTGTCGTTAATTTTTAGAGCCACTAGAAACTCTGTGGGTTTTTTTTGTTCACCACCAGTACTCAATCAATATTCCCTCCTCATTAAATCAAATGAAAAATCAGCTACTATGTTATTTAAGATGGTAGCTGTTTTTAATTTGCATATTTTTTTAGATGACAATAATTGCTCTAAAATATTCAAATACCCACCCAATTAGGTAGGGGAGTAGTTCAAAATTCTAATTATCTTTATCATTAAGAATTGAATCAACAGTTTGTCCTTCTCGACTGAGCTCTTCTTCTAGTGCTAAATATTTAAAACTTACATTTAGTCGCTTTTTAATTTCATCTAAAACACTAGAAATTTCTTGCATAGGGAACATTTTCAGCAGGAACATTTCGTACCAACCGATGTCAACTAGTTCATTCATAGTAGCAAAATGAAGTTCAACGGATTTATCTTTTAATTCAGTTTGTAAGTCAGTAAAATGTTTAATAATTAAAAATAGAATATAATTATTTAATTCATCATCATTGTTGAAAAAATCTAGCTTATGCTGCTCTACATAGGCCAACGTATCGGATAAATCTTTGATTAAAATAGTTATTTTACGCTTACTAAATTTAGGGTAGTAATAAATAAATTTTCCTTGATCTTTATCAATGAAAAATTTTTGCTTTTTATTTAATTCTTTTGCATTTTTATGTATATCTGTCAATGTTAATTTCGTCTCACGTTTTGTCATAGTACACTCCTTTACTGATTAAAAAGTAAAAAGGGTAGAATAATTCTACCCTTTTTAAATTAATTCACTTATACGATATCTACAATAATTTTTTCGCTGTAAGTACCATCTGTTACCTCAATAATTGTTTGATCATTGACTTTTGAAGAAGATCCTAAAGTAACGACTCCATCTGCATTTACAGTTGCGACAGACGGAGATTTAGATGTCCAAGTTAAATCTTTGTTTTGTAGCAATACATTGCTATAGCCTGCCCCACGAATACCTAACACTGAAATTAGTTGTTTGTCTCCAGCGACTGTAGAATCTAGAACTACATGAGATGGGTTGGCAGCAAGTGCAGTAAACTGTACTTTATTCTCAGATAAATTACGCAATTTAATATAAGCGTAATTTCCTTTTTTATCGGCAAGTGAGCTACCAGCTAGTGAAGAAGAAGCAACACCCTCATGTGTCATTGAAATTTCTACAGCACCATTCGGTTTGAAGTTTGGTACTTCAATAATAACTTCCCCAGTTTTTCCATTGTTAGATCGAATATCTACGTTTAATTCCATACGAACTGCTTTAGGGAATGAGTCAGCTGAAATTTCAATTGTATCCATCATTTCCTGAACAGCGTAGATAACCTGGATTTCTTTACCAGCTAATGTAGGGACACTAATTTCCTTACCAGTTGGCATAAATTGTGTGAATGTACCGTTTAGTTGCTCCACATGTACCTTACCTAGAGGAGTTTCAGCTAATGTACCTTTACCAGTAGCATCAAGTAAAATAATTTCATCTGTATAATATTCAGCTAATCGATGATTGATTTCAGTACCATTTTGTAAAGCAATATAGGCAGTATCAAAAGCAGCATCTTCAATAGAGAACGTTAATTCTTTCTGATAGTTTAATTCGTACACCTTTTTAGAGCCTTTACCAGCATGAATGGCCTGTGTTTGAATAGCTTGAGTCATAGATGAGTTAAGTAATGTTTTACCATTTAAAATTAATTCATCTGTTAAACGATCAAATAAACGAACATTTGCTACTGAAGTTAAAAATTGATTTTGTTGTGACATATAAATTACCATCCTTTTAGTTTTAATTTTTTATTTAACTAGGTTCAAGCCCTAGTTTTTTCATTTGTTGATCAAATGCCGATTTTGTAATAATGACATCTTCGTTTTTCTTCGGTTCTTCAATAAAGCCTAACCAATGGGGGAGATCTTGGTCATTTTTAAATTCAATCATCCCAGAGTAGCGTGCGTTAAGAATGGCATCGCTACTTACCATATAGTCCATGCGTGATAATCCTTTATGGAATTGGTATAAAGTTAACTGTTCAATTTCATGATAGGGTAAACCAGATTTACAATGGTAGGCAATGATTTGTTGCTCTAAATCTGCTTGTCTTGTTTTTCTTTTCGCCATAAATGCACGTGCTTCTTGTATGGCTTTTTTTGTACCAGGATCAATAAAATCATCATCTAAGTCAATAAGATTTTGTTCACTAATAATGGTCTTGATTTTATCGAAATCTCGCTCATACAGAGTAATACCATCGATTTCCATAAAGACCATGCCTTTTTCATTCATCGCAATATGAATATTCTCGGTATTAAAAACTAAACGATATAATGAAATTAATTTCTCTACAATTTCATGCCCACCATCGTTTTGTGACACAGAAATTAAAAAGAGCAAGTAGGACATTCTAATTATTTCTGGTTGCTGAAAATCATTCTTAGGTAAAAGTAAACATTGCACGGCATCATAAAATTCATCTACATCCTTCATTTTTACAGGATAAATATTTAAACCTTTATAATTAAGAGGTTTCCCAAAAGCCCGTTTAGTGGTGATGTTCATGATCTATACCCTGTAGGTTGTTGTCCTGAGGGCATAATGTAACTCCAGCGATAACCAACGAAACCTTTTGGTAAATTGGTGATGGGCAGTCCACTATGGAATCTTAAATCCCCAAATTCTTCAATATCCTCTTGAAACAGCACTTCATTTAGCACTTCACCAAGCCAATCAATACGAAAATCAATATTATTGACAGAATCAGGTGTATAAATATCAAAAATATATTGCTGGGTGCTTGAGTAGGGATTATCCGTAAATTGATTGATGTTTTTTAGATAATTTTTTTGAGGCAACCGAGGTCCTGTATATAAACAAATTCTGCAAAAGTTTGTTTCTAGCGATAAATCATTAGATTTATCACCAATAACGATTAAATTATTAAGTATTTGTTCTTTCTCGGGTAATTGAGAGACATCCAATTTTGATTCGTCAAGTGGATCATCGAATGGATCTTTAGGTATGTAGTACAGCAAACGAAGAAGTTTTTCATTATTGATTAATGAGTGATAAAATTCAGTTATGTTTTTTACAATTTTCATTCTCCTTTATCCTCAGCCTCCTAAAGAAGAGTGTCACTTTGAAGGTTTCTTCATTAAAAATTTGTTAGATCCATTTATACAACCAATAGGCATCACCTTCTTTCATTTAATGATAAGGATTCATACTAATCTAGTGAAACTGCATCTCAAAATTAAAAGTTACACTATTATGAAGATGAAACCTTCATGATAGGTCTGTAAAAGGGAGCCATACAGACCTATTAGAAAATTTCATTTTTAATATGTATTTTAAATTAATTCACTCATTGGGTGGATTCTTCGTCTAATTCCTCAATGCCGAGTGTAAGAGCTTCAAAATAGGAGGTATTTGAAAATGTATTATGTCTGTGAGAGCCTTTTTTTATTTCTTTCTGTTTATAGTGGGAGAGTACATAATTATCTTGTAATTGATGTGGTGTACTTTGATTTTTAAGTAATTTTGCTAATTCTCTCCGTCTTTTATTTCGCCTTTTAGCTTCCTTAATATACTTTAAGCTTTCTTCTTCTAATAATAGCTCTTCCCTAGTAAAATATCCCTTGGTCATATAATACCCAAGCATATCTAATAATACGATTGTATGATGAGCTTGCGAGGTAATATGTAAATAGATCTCTAAAGATATTTCTTCACCACCATAAACAATTCTCTCATTTTCTAAAATGGATTGTATGTATAACACTCGTTCTTCTATCGGAAGCTCTAAATTTAATTCAATTATCGTATGTGGTAATTGTATTTTCATATTAATTCTCCTTCTACTTATTATGGTGACTGGTGTAGGGGATAATCCAATTTTTTCGCCCAAACATCTAATGCCTTTACTTTTTACATTTTTTACATTGGGAATGGAATAAATCTTTACTGCTATTATTCAAACTAAAAAATTCATCTGTAGCAGGAAGAAACTCACGACATTTACTACATATTTTTGTTTTTAATCTTAATTTATTTATATAAGTTACTTTTCGCCATTGTCTATCATTCTCTTGCTTAATTTTTAGACAGATTGTGTTAAATCTACTTCCAATAGTTTTGACAGGAATTCCTAAAATTTTTGCGATAGTATAATTGGAATAATCTTTAGTAATATAGGAAAGTAGTTTAATTTGCTCTTCATTCAATGATTTTTTAATTAATTCATCTAAATCTGCAAATAGACTGATAACATCTGTGTTCATTTTTAAAGAATTTGTTGCACAAGCACCTTGATTAAAATTTGTATCATCAATCGATCCTCTAAAAGTTAATAACTCTTTTATAACTGTTATATCAGATAATACTAACTGATTATATTTCGTATCCTTACTAGTTTGAAAAGCCATTCCAAATCCATCTCCTTTTATTTTTCCATATTTATGCTTTTATATTATAATCTTATTAATAAATAAATCAATATTTTAAATTAATTAATTTATTAAAAGGGGTTTAACAGGTTCTTGGTAATGATAATATAATTGGATTAATTAATTTAAAAATATTATAATTGAAATTATTATGTGTTACTATTAAAGTAAATTTATATAATTGGAAAAAAGAGGAGGAAAGAGGATTGAAGGTTGGGAAAACTAAAGAGTTATTAATAGATGAGATTAAAACTAAAATTCCTTTGTTGGTTCAAAGCAATTTAAAATTAGATGAAATTTCCGCACAACTACATAAACATCAAATAAGTATTGGTAATATTCTTGAATTAATTAATGATGAGAGTAGGCTATATGAAGCAAATTTGCAAGAACTTTTATTACTGGGAGAACAGCTTTATATAAAATTTAATGATGCTGATGATGATTGGATAAAGGAATGGCTTAATGCATCAGAGATTAAAGAGTTGAGGTTGTACATAAAGGAATCACCATATGAAGAAGTAATTACATTGCCATATACTTTTGAGAATGCTGTTAAAACCGGTCACAATGAGTATGTCGCAGTAATTCCTAATGCAATTATTGGTAAGCTTTGGATGAGTGGTATTACGATGTATAATCCAAATATTCAAAGGCAGGCAAAAAAGAAAAAGATAAAAAATGGAATTATAGAGGTTATGAACCTAAATCCAAAGTCTTTGCGAGATATTGAAAAACAAGCATTAGAAGGAGATTTAATAACCTCTACTTTGCGCTATAATGCTAAAGTTGGCTCTGGTGAAAATGGAATTGAATTTATTTATGACGATCGTGAGAAATCCCTTACCTTATTGGAGGGATCGTCATTAGATGTTTTAGATGGAGCACATCGAACATTTTCTATTTATAATGCTTATATGAAGAAAGTCAATTTAGAAGGTGCTATGATTGTTATTTTTTCAAATATGACGGAAGCTCAATGTAAACGAGTTCAGGTAGATATGGCCAAAGCAAATCCTATACCAAAACCACGTCTACAAGAATTAGCTAAAGATAAATTATCCGATGAAGTAGTCATTGAATTAAAAGCTGAGGGAGAGTTAAAGGGGAGAATTACATCGAACTCCAACGTAAAATATTCTTATGGTGAAGTAGTCACTTTTTCTGAATTATCAAATGCGATTGATAATAGTTTTTCGATAGAAAATCGCTTAGAAGTTATTAATATAGCCAAAATCATTAATGAATATATGATGTACCTCTTTGCGCACCATAAGGCAAACTTAATGGATAAACATTCATTAATGTTTAAAAGTAGAATGTTTATAGGACACATTGAATTGGCTGCTAAAATGTATGAGTATAGTATTCCATTTGAAAATTTAAAAATGAACTTAGACAAAATAGATTTCTCCATTACTAATACTTTGTGGGAAGAAGTTGGAATTCTTAAATATGGTAATATCAGCTCTCGTAATAGAATGAAAATCCAAAAAATATTTCAGCAAATAATTTTAGAATGAGGTGTAAAAGGTGCTTAAAGAAAACGTATTAAATAAAGATATTAAGGAATGGTATCTAAAGTCGTTAGATATACAAGATAACAGTCTTACAACTTATTTATCACTATTTAATAAGGCAACAATACTTGAAAATCAAAAAAATAAAGATATCTTTGATATGAATAAAGTAGAGTTGGAAGAGCTGTTTTATAGTTTGAAGTCGCCTAGCCCGCAGTCTATTAGTGCATCTATCGGTTTTCTTGGAAGATATATAGATTGGGCGATCATGAACGGCTATACAAATAACCGATCGCAGAGACTACCAAGTATTATTGATATGGAGTACTGTAGTAGGTTTGTTTATAAAGCATCTATTGTACGTTATACAAGAGAACAATTATTAACATATATGCAGTTATTTGAAGATCAAAGACATGCAGTATTTTTACTATGTTTATTTGAAGGAATAAAAGGTGAAGGCTATAGCGAGATCTTGAATTTAAAGATGGAAGATTTAAAAGATGACAACGGTGTCTTTCTGGCTAAATTGACGAATAGCAAGGGATATAATCGACTTATTGAAATATCCGAGGAATTATATTGGCGGTTAGACAGGTTAGATAAAATATCTTCAACAAGTTTACAGCCAAAGCAAGGCCAAAAATATTTTTCAGATAGTACGTATATTTTTAAAAAGGCGAATGCAAAAGGAGAAGATATTCAGCTTAGGGCATCCTTTGGAAATAGAGCATTAGATTTAGCAAAATCAATCTTTGACAATAGCAATTTAATCGCTAGTACCATTCAAGTATCAGGGATGATGTGGTATATATGGGAATTGCTTAAGCATCAAGAAGAGAAGATACTAAATAAAGAAATTTTAGAGAAAGTTGCAAGTAAATATGATACTGGATATGTAAATAAAGATAGTAATTATGTTAGTTATTCTATCCTACAGCATAAACTGGATTTTGATTTTATTAAAACTAACTATGGTTTGATCAATATAGGATTATAGAACTGGTGTATACCAGTTTTTTTATTTGCCGAAAAATACTAATAGATTTAAATTTGTAAATATTCTCTAGTAAATCGCTTGAAAACGAACGTCTGTTCGTGTTAATATAAAAACAATATAATTGGTTTAATCTATAAGGAGCGATTTACATGAATGATAAGGAGACAACAGCAGTATTGGAGCTTGTTATTTATAAAGATAGTGATATTTCTTTAGAGTTAATGAATAATTTCTATGGCAGTATTTCCAATGTAATTTTAAACGACGAAGGGGGAAATACATTGATTTGTGAATGTATGGATAGCTCGCTTTCTAGTTTAATTCTAATGGATAAATGGAATGATGATGAGGAAGAGCTCATAAAGGCAATGGGTGATACTAAATTTATTTATAAAAAATCCAAGGCTATAGATATCCATTATGATAGTTTAGTCCAGTTGGATGATCATAAAGATAATATTTTTTCTGTTGTTGAGTTCCAAAATATTGTTTATTTATATAATGGGTACCAAAGAAAATCCATTATCGATAACAATATTACATGTCTAAATAGTCTTAAAGAATATTTAAATACTAACTATCCAAAACATAAAATTTTAGAAAGAATGAATTAAGTTGGGTCATTGTTAGTTATTCATAAATAGATTAATTAATGTGAAAAAATGAGGTGTTTTAATGGAGAAGTTTTTAGTTAAAGAGTTCGCATCCGAAATAGTTGAACAATCGAAAGGCAGAATAAGTACGATAGATGCAGAAGCATTGGCGATTGTTTATATAGCAAAAATGAAATCTATCCATCCACCCTATAGCTTAAGAAAAATCCTTCAAAAAGGGGTACACAACCTTTAGTACATATTTATATCTCATAAAAGGAGGCCTACATATGAATGCAATTAATAAAGATGAAACAGAAGGTACACTAGATACTAATTTTATAGAAGTTCTGTATATGCTTAATCAAGGCAGGGGGATTGAAGATGAACAAAATTTTAGGGAATGTTTGAATAAATGTATAAAACTTCAAGTAGGTTTATTAAATTCTATTAAACTTGTTGAACGGACATATTTTGAATTACATAATAAAAATGAGCTTACTCATTTAGCATTAAATGCAGAGTCCAACACTTAATTGCTGTTACAACTAGTGAATTGTATTCATTTAATGAAGGGAATGAGTTAAATGAACATAGTAAAAAACGATAGAACAATTGCTTTAAAGGTTGATAGCTATGCAATGGCATTAGGTTATCAAGAAATGGGCGAACTAAATCTACTTATTTCAATGGAGATGGATCATTTAGAGTGGGAGGCGCATAAAATTATAGAAGGTTTATTAAAAAGGGTAAATGAATACATATAGGAAAGCTAGAGGAATAAAATTGGCGTTTTCAATAACTCTGAAAAACCAATCGTTACTTAACATACAATACAACTTGATTTTTACATAATGTGTTGGAGCATAGTCCATGTATGCTCCTTTTTTAATTGAAAAATTAAGAAAATTTTTGAAACTTTTCCTGAGTGACATCCGTATAGTAGGTAATATGATGAAAAGGGGTGAGCAACTTGACGCTATTTGGCTATTCACTCGAGCAAATCTTTTTGGTGGTTTTGATTTTTGCTGGTCTTGCCACAATACTAGTTATGTTTTTTGGTGATGCAGTCGAAGGTATTGGGGAAGGACTGCCCATTTTTAATCCGAGTGTCATTCTTTCTTTCATTACGTTGATGTCTGCAGCAGGATTTATTTTAGAAAAACTAGCCTGGTTGTCTAGCGTTTGGAACATTATTGCTGCATGTATCATCGGTGCTATTTTAAGTACTTTATTTTATTTATTTATTCTCGTTCCACTACGGTCAGCGGATGTTTCATTGGCTTATACGGAAGAATCACTAGGTGGGCAATTGGGCAAAGTCATTGTACCAATTCCTGTAGATGGGTTTGGAGAAGTTGTTATCGAAACAACAAGTGGTATGATTTCGAAACGGGCAACAGGTTACGATAATGAAGCCATTGACTATGATGAAACAGTCCTTATCGTGGACGTGAAGGAAGGTACACTTTTTGTTAGAGCATATGAGAAAAAATTTGTCTAAAGGGGAGATATGTCTATGTCTTTGTCAATCGATATTCTAATTGTTTTAGGAATTGTAGCATTTGTATTAATTGCACTAGTAGGTTTATATGTAACAAAATATAAAACAGCAGGTCCGGATGAAGCACTGATTGTGACGGGTAGCTATCTCGGCTCTAAAAATGTACATAAAGATGAGTCGGGCAATCGCATAAAAATTATTCGCGGTGGCGGTACATTTGTATTCCCTATTTTCCAGCAAGCAAAGCCATTAAGTTTACTATCTAGCAAATTAGAAGTAACAACGCCTGAAGTGTATACGGAGCAAGGTGTTCCTGTCATGGCTGATGGTACAGCCATTATTAAAATTGGTGGTTCTATTTCAGAAGTTGCGACTGCAGCAGAGCAGTTTTTAGGAAAGCAAAAGGCAGAGCGTGAAGGGGAAGCACGTGAAGTGTTAGAAGGTCATTTACGTTCAATTTTAGGCTCCATGACGGTTGAGGAAATTTATAAAAACCGTGATAAATTCTCACAGGAGGTTCAACGTGTTGCTTCACAGGATTTAGCTAAAATGGGTCTTATCATTGTTTCCTTTACGATCAAGGATGTACGTGATAAAAATGGTTATTTAGATTCACTCGGTAAACCGAGAATTGCACAGGTAAAACGAGATGCTGATATTGCAACAGCGGATGCGGAAAAAGAAACACGTATTAAACGTGCAGAAGCATCGAAGGAAGCGCAAAAGGCAGAGCTAGAGCGTGCGACAGAAATTGCGGAAGCGGAAAAAGAAAATCAATTAAAGGTTGCTGAATTCCGCCGTGAGCAAGATATTGCCAAAGCGCGTGCTGACCAAGCCTATGAGCTCGAAACAGCTCGAGCTAAACAGGAAGTGACGGAGCAAGAAATGCAAATTCGCATTATTGAGCGTCAAAAGCAAATTGAATTAGAAGAGAAAGAGATTTTACGTCGTGAGAAGCAATATGATTCTGAGGTGAAGAAAAAGGCTGACGCTGATCGTTATGCGGTGGAACAAAATGCCGCAGCTGAAAAAATGCGAGAGCTTGCTCAAGCAGATGCAGAAAAATACCGTATCGAATCTTTAGCTAAAGCGGAAGCAGAAAAAATCAGATTAGATGGTCTTGCTAAAGCGGACGCAGAACGAGCACAAGGGGAGACAGAGGCAGATATTATTCGCCTTCGTGGTCTTGCGGAAGCTGAAGCTAAACGTAAAATTGCTGAAGCCTTTGAATATTATGGTCAAGCAGCTGTACTGGATATGGTTGTGCGTATGATGCCAGAATATGCAAAAGAGCTAGCGAGCCCACTTGGTAATATCGATAAGATTACTGTCGTTGATACTGGTGGTGGAGAAGGTAGTGGCGCCAATAAAGTAACGTCTTATGCTACTAATTTAATGTCTACACTACAAGAAACGTTAAAAGAAACTTCTGGTATTGATGTGAAGGAACTGATTGAAAGTTATGCTGGTAAGCATACATTGCGTCCGGAATTAGAGCAAATTGCTCTAGGGCTTGAAAAAAAACAAACAGCGGTTGAAGCTGAGGAAACGAAAGAAACAGTGGAACAACCATAAGTAAAAGCGACCTGATGATTCATGCATCAGGTCGCTTTGTTATTTTTGTTGCTGCCACTCACTTAGAAGCATGCCATATACAACATGATCTACATAATGATCATACAGCCATTCTGCTGCTCGGAGGGTGCCCTCTTTTATGAAGCCGAGGCGCTCAGGGATAGCGTTGCTTTTTTCATTGCCAACAGCCACTCGAATTTCTACTTTGTGAAGGTGTAATGTTTCAAAGGCATATTGTAAAAGAGCTTTTACAGTTTTGGTCATAATGCCATGCCCCTGTGCACCTTCACTAAGCCAGTAGCCAATCGTACCGATTTTATTAGTAGGATGAATAGTATTGAAGCCAGCGATGCCGACAATTTCATTTTTAAAGAGAATGACAAGAGAAAGGCTATTATTAGCTTCATGCCCCTTGATACAGCCTTCAATATAGGCGATTGTATCTGCTACTTCCTTTGTATAATCCAACCATGGTAGCCATTCCTTTAAATGCTTTCTTGAAGCATCGGTTAATGCAAAAACTGCCTCTGCATCCTCTAAGGTAATTGTACGTAAAGATAAATCATCGTTAATGTAAATTTCCATCTCATCACCTCATTATTATTTTAGGGCATCATGCATGAAGCCTTTCATCTCTCGGCTTAGCACTGTCAGCTCTTCGATAATTTCGCTAAAATCCTGTACGAGCTGTGCTTGCTCATTCGTTGCATCATTGATTTGACCCATATTTTGTTTTAAATTTTCAAGATTTCTATTAATATTTCGTAAGGAAGCTTCGATATTTTCGGTTGCGCTAGACGTCTCAAAGGACAATTTTCGAACCTCCTGTGCCACGATATTAAAGCCAGCACCATGTTGCCCAGCTCGAGCCGCCTCAATGGAAGCATTTAATCCAAGTAAATTGGTTTGGCGAGAAATACTTTTAATTAGATCAGTTACGTCATTTGTTTTTTCCGAATCCTCTAATGCATGTTGTGCCTGCTTATTAATTTCCTCACTCGTAGCCGCTAATTCCTCTGAATGTGAAGCGATTGTATGTACTTTATCTTGAAGATTGTTAACGATATTGTCCATTGTACTCATATAATCTTCGAGTTTTAGTTCATTATCAATAGGTAGTCCGAAAGCCAATGCTCCTACGACTTGACCGTTTTCACGAATGGGGAAAGAAAAAGCATTGATGGCTACACCGTATACATCCTTAGGAATGACCACATCTGCATTTTGTCCAGTAAAGGCAATGTAAACATTTTGATCATTGGCATTTACTTTTTGTCCATCCTGGTAGCCTGAATCCACACGTTTACCTGCTAAATATTTGATGACTGTTTCACTTTCCTTTTCAATGACAGCAACAATAGCTTCTTGTTTTAATGCTAGATGAATATAAGGTGCTGAAAGGGCTAAAGCTTCAATAATTTTCATAAAATTTCCTCCAAGTCTAGTCAATGAAAAATGGTTGGCTCATCTGTTTTCAATATGACAATGGTGCTAGATGATTACTTTTAATGTAGCACAATATTTGCCAAGTCAAAATAGCAAATTCTATTTTTATTCTTGTTGAAACTAGAAAATGTCTCTTTTTTTACTGTCAATGTAAATTAGTCATTTAGTGCCAAAAGATAGGGGAAGTTTGTCCATTTTTTGACGAAGAGGTGTGTTTTTTATGGAATATTGTATTAGAATAATAGATGTGTAGTAATGAAGGAGAGATTTTCATGGAATATATACAAAAGGGGACGAAGTCGTTTCATAAAGCTAATTGGGCTTTGTTTTTAGCAGGCTTAATTACGTTTGCAAATTTATATAGTACGCAACCATTATTGCCAACCTTCGCGGAAGTGTTCAAAGTATCACCAGCCGTTGCTAGTTTATCTCTTTCAGTAACGACCTTAGCTTTAGCGGTGAGTTTAGTCATTGTTGGATCATTATCAGAGGCATGGGGAAGGAAATCGTTAATGACCATTTCGATTTTTGCTGCTTCTATCTTTACACTTGCGCTAGCATTTTCTCCTAATTTTGAAACAATAATTGTGCTACGAGTATTGCAGGGTATTGTTTTTGCAGGATTACCTGCCATCGCTATGGCCTATTTGGGAGAGGAAATGGAGCCAGCAAGTTTAGGGGTTGCCATGGGCTTATATATTAGTGGAAATTCAGTAGGCGGTCTTAGTGGCCGAATAATTATCGGCACATTAACGGACCACTATAATTGGCATATCGGGATGTTTATACTAGGGGGAATTAGTTTACTTGTGAGTGTGGTGTTCGTCTGGATATTACCAGGCTCCAAACATTTCAGCCCCCGTCCCTTACAAATAAGGGCATTATCCAAAACTCTTTTTCAGCATTTGAAGGACCCTTCGATGCTTTGTCTATATGGAATTAGCTTTGTTTTAATGGGGAGCTTTGTCACTCTTTATAACTATATAGGCTTTAAATTAATGGCACCCCCCTATAATCTAAGCGCCACAATTGTTGGCTGGATATTTGTTATATACTTAGTCGGCACATTCAGCTCAGCGTGGTTTGGCAGTTTAGCTGACCGTTATGGGCGACAGCGCATGCTATTACTAGCGATTGCCATCATGTTTGCAGGCGCCATCATGACGCTTCATAGTTTTCTATCTTTAAAAATAATCGGGATCACCGTTTTTACCTTTGGCTTTTTTGCAGCTCATTCAATTGCTAGTGGCTGGGTAAGTAAACGGGCATCACATGATAAAGCACAAGCGTCCTCCCTCTATTTATTTTTTTATTACTTTGGCTCTAGTGTTGGAGGAACTGTAGGTGGGCTATTTTGGATGAAATACGGTTGGGTAGGTGTCATAGCAATGATTGCCTTATTTTTAATAATTGCTTGTGGCCTATCATTTTTATTAAAAACTATTATTACTAGACAAAGAATTACAACCACTTAATGATGTGAGGTGTTGTTTTGCTGGAATTAACGTTTTATTTTTTTATTATTTTTACCGCAGCCATTTTGCAAACAAGCACGGGATTCGGCTTCTCTATTATGGCTACACCATTTTTACTGTTGCTTTTCTCACCACCACAGGCGATGCAATTGAATATTATTTTATCCCTTGTTATTTCATTTTCGTTGCTATGGAAGGTTAAAAAAGATATTGAGTTCGCGTTGCTAAAAAAGATTATGATTGGGAGTATTGTAGGCGCACCTGTTGGTAGTCTTTTATTTGCCATCGTGGATGTCACTACATTCAAGCTGCTCATAGCAATTCTTTTAATTGGGTTAACAATTTTGCTGATAAAGAACCTTTCCATTCAACAAACAAATGGAAGAGATTATGGTGTTGGCTTTATATCAGGGATGTTTACAACAAGTATTGGGATGGCTGGACCGCCACTGCTCCTCTATTTTGCAAGCACACATAAAAAGAAAGAAACGATTAGGGCAACGTCATTAGCTTATTATATTTTTATTTATTTGATTAGCTTACTATCACAATTAACAATCGAAGGTACAAGTAAAACCGTTTGGCTCTATAGTTTATATGCCTTGCCGATTGTTTTGATTGGTCTGATAGTAGGACAACTATTATTTCGCAAGCTCAATCAGAAGCTATTTTTAACATTTATTTATGTACTATTAGTTGCCTCTGGTATTATGCTATTTATACAATCCATTTGGGCGATGCTATAAACGATAAAAAGGATGGAGAGGCTTAGTCTTCCATCCTTTCACACTGTAGACAAACTCTCACTGAATTTTGAGATTGCCTACAGTCTTTTTTCTTTTACCATGAAACGAAGTAAAGCTGCTTATTTCCACTACGGGCGGACACTTTCCGCGGGCGGAGTTGAGCTGCTTCCCTCGCTCTGCTCAGTCCAGGATCTCAACTTCCCGCTTTTCCCGCAGGAGTCGCCGCCTTTCGTTCCAATCAATTTTTTACATAAAGAACTCCCTTTCATATGTTATTAAAGTGTACTTTTGAGGTGATCAACCATGACAAAAAATCAAATCCATGAGCGTCAACAATTAGAAATGTTAACGATTGATCAATTTCAAAGTTTATTTAGCGAAAAAGCTAGAGGCTGTTATGTAATATTGGAAAACTATATGTGGAAGAGACCGAACATTAACGCCATTCTTAGCACTCCTATGAAATAAATCAAATCTATGTAAAGCTGAGCTTTTGCAGCCATGAATTTAATGAAATTGCCTTAAGAAAGATACTCCGTTCGAAGAGTGTTTTACACAAAGTTTCAAACATGAAAGTAGGAAGATAAATGAAAAAAGGATGGAAGAGACCTAGTCTTCCATCCTGCTTTATTAACCCATAATATTGTAGCCTGCGTCGATGTAAATAGTTTCTCCAGTGACACCACGTGATAGGTGAGAGAGCATAACAATTGTCATATCGGCTACTTCATCTTGTTGAACATTTCGTTTTAAAGGAGCTGTTTCCTCGATTTTGTGTAAAATTGTATTAAAGGAAGGGACACCTTTTGCAGCAAGCGTACGAATAGCACCGGCTGAAATAGCATTTACGCGAATATTGTTTTGACCAATATCAGCAGCAAGATAGCGCATAGAAGCTTCTAATGCAGCCTTTGCTACACCCATCACATTATAGCCATCAAGCACTCGTTCCGCACCTAAGTAACTCATTGTAACGATAGAGCCACCCTCTGTCATATACGGATGAGCTGCTTTGGCTGTTGAAATTAGAGAGTAGGCACTTGTATCTTGTGCAAAAGCATAGCCTTCACGTGTTGTTTCTAAGAAGCGGTTGTGTAAATCTTCAGCATGAGCAAATGCTACTGAGTGGACAATACCGTGAATAACGCCAACCTTTGAGCCAATTTCATCAAATGCTGCTTTTGTACTTTCATCACTATTAACGTCACATTGAACAACAAGGGAATCAGTTTGACCAATATTGTCTAATTGTTTTTGTAATTTTTTCAATGAGCGTTCTTGACGATAAGTGAAAATAACGTTTGCACCTACATCAAATAAACGTTTTGCAATGCCCCATGCGATACTACGATCATTCGCTACACCCATGACAACAATATTTTTATCTTTTAATTGTAATAAATTATCCATCATTATGAAGAACTCCTTTGTGAGATAATATCTGTTATTAGTACCAACTACTAAAATCTTATCATACATAAAAAACTGTTGCAATAGAGTAGCCGATTATCGGGCAAAAAAATTCATCTCTTCTATGTGAGAGACGAATTAAAAAGCAACCTAAAGAGCTATATAATCTTCATACATATCTACTGCTTGATAAACAGCACTATTGATAGTGATTCTAAAGCAATTTTGGCTACGAATGGTTTGGGCAAGAATTTTGATGGCTCTTGTTTGGTCTCTATGGAAAGGAGTGTTGTCCGTTTGAAACCCATCATCTAAATATGCAAGAAAATAAGGTTTATCTTCCTGCGAATTTAATAAATCTGCCTCAGTACTCTTTCCAACGGTCTTATAAACCCATAAATCAATGGCATTTCCTAATTGGAATGCAGCAAAATATTGTAAATCATCATTATTACAATGATTTATTTTTTGAATTATTTGAATTTTTTTGAGCTCTTCCAGCAAAAATGTATTGATAGAGTAGTATATGGCCTTAGAGGGATTGAGTATCAGTTCATCGGTATGCTGAGATTTTAAAAATACCCAATTATTTAAAACTATGGCCCATGAATCGAGTGTATTTAAACATTTAGCATAAACCTGTGGAAAAATCATTTGCCATTTTGCCGCAAGATTTTTAAATTGATCAATATGGTCTTGATCGATATGAAATAAACTATGCTCTACTTGTAACTGCTCAAACATCATCATCATTCCTCCAATAGATTGGTCCGTATAGAAAAGAGCTATATGATGGATTATCATGTTGCAAAAGGTAGCAAAATATTTCATTCAAAAGAAAAGGCACCCATTGAAGGATGCCTTTTGGGTATACATACAAATTAAAGGACTATTCGAATTTTAATGAGTCACCATCAAAAGTTTCATCTGCTACTTTGATAGAGTCAGTTGGACACCCTTCAAATGCGTCTTGCATATCCTCTAATAGATCTTCTGGCACTTCAGCAGTTCCCATGTTATCATCTAAAATAACGAAGGCAATACCTTCATCATCATAATCATAAATGTCTGGCGCTGCGGCTCCACATGCGCCACAAGCGATGCATGTATCTTTATCAACTATTGTGTATTTAGCCATTTTTTTCTCTCCTTTAACGATGTTCCTACAAAGCTTCATACTCATTTTAAAGATGTTTATCTTACATTTCAACTTAAATACTATTAAATTGGAGGAATTTGCGTCAATGTTTCATCAAATTCTATTGCAAATCTTTCAAAAACTCAATACGGAACGGACGATTTCGGCTGCCTACCATGTCCTGAGAGGAAAGCGTTCAGGTCAGACCATTCAAGACATTGGCCTTTTTCAATTGCATCAATATTTTGGCTTATTACCTAAACTACCACGGACTACCTTTGATGAGGCTGTAACGTTATTTATGCAATATAGTTGGTTAAAAGTGCAGGATTCTGGTCATTTTCACATGGAAAAGCTAGGTTTACAGAGAGCACAACAAACGCCAACATTTTTCTTTGATGGATGGCATTATCGAGGAAATGAGCATGTGTTTTTTGCACGTCTTTCATTAATTGTGCAAAGTTTGTCACATCAAACTGCAGATGTTCGTTCTTTTTCGCCCATCAGTAGAGATCCTGCGATTCAAACTTGGGTGCGATCCTTTTTGCAGGATCATCATTACCTACAAGGTCATTTACAACAACAATTATTAGACGAATGTACCAGTGCGCTAAAGAATCTTCCAGTTTCAGATGGTAGCAAACAGCTTGTCCTTTACCGTTTAAGTGGATATCGCTTACCTGGATGGACATGGCAACAGCTTGCCGATAAACGGAAGGAAACTGTGCTGGATAGTCAATTAGCTTTTATTGAAACACTACATATATTATTAAACGAAGTGCAACAAAGCAATGATTATCCAATGCTTAAACAAGTGGCACAAGGACTAAGAGTGAAAATATTGCTAACCGATTCTGCACAGCAAACAGCACAATTATATGAACAAGGATATTCAATTGAACAAATAGTGAAAATAAGAAAGCTGAAACAAAGTACTATTGAGGACCATTTTGTGGAATTAGCGATGTATGAACCGAACTTTTCTATTGGTCCATTCGTCTCATATAAGGAAGCTGAAAAAGTTTGGCAGGCATCGAAGCATTTTCAAACGAAAAAATTGAAAATCTTACATGAGGCTTTAAAGGAATTGAGTTATTTTCAATTAAGGCTTGTCCTTGCGAAGGGAGAAGTATAAATGGAACTAGAAGAACTATTGCATAAACATTTTGGTTACTCATCATTTCGACCAGGGCAAAGGGAAGTCATTGAAGCAATACTTCAAGAGAAAGATGTAATGGCCTTATTGCCCACAGGAATGGGAAAATCATTGTGCTATCAGCTCCCGGCCTACATTTTAGATAAACCTGTGCTTATCGTTTCTCCATTGCTTTCTTTAATGCAAGATCAGGTAGAGGAATTGAAACGTTTTGGAGAAAAGAGGGTTGTCGCCTTAAATTCCTTTTTATCTCTCACTGAAAAACGGTATGTATTACATTATTTAGAACAATATCGTTTTATTTTTACCTCTCCAGAGATGCTACTTCAACAGCAGGTGCAAGACAAATTAGCGCAAGTGAAATTAGGTTTAATCGTAGTGGACGAGGCTCATTGTATATCACAATGGGGTTATGATTTTCGACCAGATTATTTACGGATAGGTGAGTGGCTATCAAGGCACAATCGACCTCCACTGCTAGCACTATCCGCGACTGCAACAAGTAAGGTCATGCAAGATATTCGGGAAACATTATCGTTAAAGGAACCATTTGAATTTATGTATAATGTGGATCGGCCAAATATTCATTTAGGACGCATTGTTCTAGAGGATAAGGCAGATAAAGCGAGCTGGCTTATGCGACATGTCAAAGAAACTGCTGGCCCAGGAATACTGTATGTTTCCTCACGCAAACGAGCGCAACAATATAGTGAGGCATTTTTACAAGCGGGTATTCGTACTGCAGCCTATCATGCAGGCTATGGGGCGGAGGATCGCCAATTTATTCAGCAGCAGTTTATTGATGGCGAATTGGACTGGATAGTGGCAACAAACGCTTTTGGTATGGGGATTAATAAACAAGATATTCGTCAGGTCATTCATGAATCAATGCCTGCTAATATTGCAAATTATATGCAGGAAATTGGTCGAGCAGGTCGAGATGGTGAGTCTGCGCTTGCCATTTTACTCTATAGTGATGGTGATGAAGAGCTAGCGAAGTTCGTTGTTACGGGTGATCTTCCGAGTCCACAGTATGTTGATCGCTATGAGGAACTCATTTCCCAGCAGGTACTGCCAGCACAGATGTTAAAAAATGGGGAACTAGGTGAGACGGCATTTCGTGTGTTAGACTATTGGATGCAACAAGAAACGAAGGAGCAAGTAAAGGCTCGACTAAATCATTTAGCCCTAGAAAAATACCATGCAGTCGATGAAATGTTGAAGATTATACAGACAAAAGACTGTATTCGTGAACATCTTGTCGGGTATTTCGGGCAAAAATTGCAAAAAAAACCGGAAAACTGTTGTGAAAACTGTGGAATCCATTATGATGAAATCAAGAAAGAACGCTTAACAGCCGAGAAAAAAATAGAAATGATTTCGTGGGAACGTCGATTGCAGCAACTTTTACTGGGTAATTAGACTAAATCTGACGGTCATTTACTTTTTTCGTAAAATTCGTCATAATAGAATGACAGAAAGCGTAGTAAGGTTTGGGGGAAAGACGAATGAGTAAAGAAGATTATCGCGATAAAATAGAAGAACATCGACAATCATTTGAAGATGAGCAAAACGAACAGCAAACATTGTCGAGAGTTTCCAGAATGAATAAAAATGGAGATAAAAACAAAAAGCCAAAAAATCCGAAACGAAGAACACCGTTAATGACTATACTTTTTGTGATATTTATCCTTATCCCATTAACTATTCTTGTTTATTTTTGGAAGTTCTACGAACCAGGGAAATCAATAGAGCAAGCTGAGAAGGACTCAGCTGAACAGGTCGTCGAAATGGATTCTTCAGAGGCTTCCGCATCTGACAAAGACAAAAATAAAGACAAAGGCGATCAAGCTGATCAAAAATCAAACGAGCCATCTAAAGAAGATGCTGATAAAGTAACGGCAGATCAAAAAGAAGCTGAGGCAGCGAAAAAAGCACAAGAGGCAAAAAATGCTGAAGAAGCACGTAAAGCTGAAGAAGCAAGAATTGCTCAGCAACAGGCAGAGGCAGCGAAAAAGGCTGAAGAGGCTAAAAAGGCAGAAGAAGCGAAACAAAATGCTAAAGCAAGTACACACACTGTCAAAGCAAATGAGAACTTATTCCGTATTGCATTAAATCATTATGGTGATGGTAGTGAAGCGACTTTAGCTAAAATTCGTGCTGCTAATGGTATGTCTTCAAATACCGTTATGGTTGGGCAAGTAATTAAACTTCCTTAAATAAAAGCCATATAATGGTCATATAGTTTAGCAAGTATAAAATAAAGGACAAACGTTCACACCAAAACGTACGTCTGATTTAGCAAAAAGACGATTCTTCATAAGAAACGAATCGTCTTTTTGCTGTCGTAAGGAGAAGTGAGAGAATGCTTTATATAGGGCTATTGCTTATCATAGTGGTCATCTTTTTGCTTTATATGTGGAAGGTGGCGCATGAGAACAATGTTTTACATCACCAGCTATTATTAAAGGGAGAGCCGGAAAAGGTACGTTTATTTTTTATTTCAGATGTTCATTTGCGTAAAATTAATAAAAGAATGATTGCACAGCTAACAGAACACTTTGATGCGGTCATTATTGGTGGAGATTTAGCAGATAATCGCACACCCATTTCACGTATTCATGACAATTTACAATTATTAACCTCCATTGGACCAACTTATTTTGTATGGGGAAATAATGATAGAGAAGTGGGAGAAGATCGGCTGAAGAGTATTTTGCAGAAATATCATATTCAAATTATTGTCAATGATGCGGTGCTGTTACCTATGAAAAACCGCTTCTGGCTTAGTGCAATTGAGGATACAACGATTAAAGAATATAGCTTTGAAAAAGCCTTTAAAAAAGTTGGAGAGCGTGATCTAGTTGTTTTTATTGCGCATAATCCAGAGGTTTTTGCAAAAGTCCGGGCTAAGTACCGTGCTGATTTAATGATGGGAGGACATTTACATGGAGGGCAGATTCGATTTGGTCCATATGGTGTCCATCCTAATGGTTCTTATCGAGAGCGAGATGGTGTCATGACTTTAGTAAGCAATGGTTATGGTACTACATTATTGCCGATGAGACTTGGTGCCAAACCACAATGTCATATAATCGACATCGATATTTCAAGTAAATAAACAAACAAAACTTGCTAGAAGGCGTATAATATAAAGGAATCGTCTATTTTCATAATGGATGTAAGCAAGGAACAGCCACTAAAGCTGTCCAAATTCGATTGGAGTGTCAAGAAATGCAGCAAGCAGATGCCATTATTGTTGGAGGAGGCCCATGTGGTTTAGCAGCAGCAATAGCTTTGCAAAATATTGGATTAAACCCCATTGTCATTGAAAAGGGTAATATCGTCAATGCGATTTATCATTATCCTACACATCAAACTTTTTTTAGTACAAGTGAACGATTAGGAATTGGCGATGTACCATTTATTATTGAAGGACGTAAGCCCAAGCGGAATCAAGCGCTTGTATATTATCGAGAAGTTGTTCGATTAAAAAATATTCAAGTTAACCGCTTTGAAAAAGTGCAAAGTGTCGTGAAAAATAATGGTATGTTTACTGTTACTTCAGACAAGGATAAATATGAAACACCTCATGTCATTATTGCGACAGGCTATTATGATCATCCTAATTTTTTAAATATCACTGGTGAACAATTACCTAAAGTTTTCCATTACTTTAAAGAGGGGCATGAATTTTTTGATACGGATGTTCTTGTTATAGGAGGCAAAAATTCAGCTGTAGATGCAGCATTGGAATTAAATAAGGCAGGTGCTCGCGTAACGGTTGCCTATCGTGGAAGTGAATACTCTCCAAGTATTAAGCCATGGTTATTACCTGAATTTGAGGGGGTAGTCAAAACGGGAGAAGTTGACATGCATTTTAATACGAATGTGTTAGAGATTCGTGAGCATGAAGTGGTTTTAGAAATAGATGGCCAAGAAAAGGTGTTGCACAATGATTTTGTCTTTGCCATGACTGGCTATCATCCTGATCATTCCTTTATTAAAGCCATGGGTGTTGATATTGACGAAGAAACGGGCCGCCCTTATTTTACACCGGAAACGATGGAAACAAATGTCGAAGGTTTGTTTATCGCAGGCGTAATTGCTGCGGGGAATAATGCCAACGAAATTTTTATTGAAAACGGACGTTTCCATGGGGATTGTATCGCTCAAACTATTGCTCAAAGAAAAGGATAATGGTGAGGCTGTATAGGCGTGTAGCTTATACAGCCTTTTTAGTAAGGAGGAATAGGATTGATTGGTTTGTACTGGCTCTTCAGTTATTTAATAGGAAACTTCATGACAGCATTTTTCGTTGGAAAGATATATGGTGTCAATTTGCAGGAAGAACGCAGTAAAAATTTAGGTGCGCGCAATGCAGGAAGCGTCCTTGGCAAGAGGGCCTTTCTTCTGACATTTCTTGGCGATGCCTTGAAGGGTGTGCTCGTGGTAGGCTTAGGCCGTTTATGGTATTTAGAAGAATGGGTGATTGTTAGTGGTGCAGCCTGTGTGATTGCAGGTCATTTATATCCTTTCTGGCTAAAATATAAGGGAGGAAAGGGAGTAGCAACTTTTATTGGAGTTGGTCTCGCTTTATCACCAGGCTTGTTTTTATGGATGATTGCAGGTACTGGGGCCGTACTGATGTTAACAAGGAGCTTAACATTAGGCATGGTTGGTGGTTTTATTTTTTATGTTGGCGCCATCATTCAGGCTGGCCTATTAGTGCCCTACGCACTTTTGATGATGGCAATCGTGTGTATGCTCATAAGACATATGTCTAATATTAAGGAGTCATGGAAAAGAGGGAAGTAAAGAGATGTATTGGTGTAAAATAGCTCAAACAAATGAAGAGTATGAGGCGATTGCGCGATTGAATTATGAGACATTTGTGGAGGAAATACCACAGCATGAACCAAATACGCAAAGACTAAAGGTTGACCGATTCCATGAGCAAAATACATATATAGTGGTGTATAAAAAAACAGAATTAATTGGAATGGTAGCATTTAGAGATCAAAGACCCTTTTCAATTGATGAAAAAATTGGGAAGGTGGAGCAATTTTTACCGCAAGAGGTTTGTGACAAGATTTGTGAAATACGCTTACTTGCTGTGAAAAAAAATTATCGAACTGGGCGAGTCCTATTGAAGCTCACTCAAGCTTTAAATACATTTGCCTATGAAAAGTGCTATACGGCAGCCGTAATTTCGGGAACAACGCGTGAAGAAAAGCTCTATAAGCAAATGGGTTTTCAACAATTTGCTCCAGCTGTTGGAGTAACGGATGCCCAGTTTTTACCTATGGTGCTTACTAGAGATGTATTTGAACATGACCTACAACGTAGGCTTGCAAAAGATAACTATACTTTTTATCCTGGACCAGTTAAGCAATTAGAGACTATAGGATATACCAATTTATCGCATCGTTCGCTAAGTTTTAAGGCAATCTATGAACGAGTACAGCAAAAGTTACTACAATTAGCGAATACCAAGCATGTTGGAATAATCGTTGGAACTGGAACATTGGCCAATGAGGTGATGCTTGCTCAATTACAGGCACAGCAATTAGGGAAAGGTCTTATTCTAACAAATGGGGAATTTGGTGAGCGGTTGAGAAAACAAGCAGTCCGTTGGTCATTAGATTTTGATGTCGTTGAACAAGAATGGGGAACACTATTTGATTGCGAGAAAATAGCGTTATTATTAGAAACTAGAGCATATGAGTGGGTGTTGGTCGTGCATGGGGAAACCTCGACGGGGACTTGTAATAATTTAGATGGTCTTAGTCAATTGGCAAAGTGTTATAATGTGAAGCTATGTGTAGATAGCATCAGTACGTTCGGTGCTATGCCATTTTCGTTACAGGATTGTTATTTGGCTACTGCAGTGAGTGGGAAAGCAATTGGGGCAGTAAGTGGGCTCGCATTTGTATTTTCACAATACTTAGCACAATCCGCCACTACATTGCCTGCATACTTGGACTTAGCAAATTACCAGCAAGGTGCCATACCTTTTACGCTTCCAGCCGTATTGCTTGGTAATTTAGATGAGTCTTTACAAGCCTATCCTGTCCGCTATGAGCAGCTACAGCAACGTTTTGAGGCACTACTGCAGCTGCCCTATATGCACTTTCAATTACCAACAACTCGGTACCCAATGCTTATAACCATTCAACTGCCAAAGACACTTTCAAACCTACACATCGATTTAGCCTTAAATGGACTATTAGTTCATGGTGATAGCCCATATTTACGTCAAAGAGGATTTCTTCAGTTTGCTGTCATTCAGCCAGATTTCGACGATGCTCTTGTACGTCTTAATGAAATGCTGCACTACTATGAACAAATAATCGAGGCATAAGCAAGTGCTCAATATGAATACATTGACTTTACAGGAAAAAATCCTTTAAATTTAAAGGCTCTCCAGTTGTGTTAAGTCCAATTAATAATTTTAATCGTGCCTTTTGACCATTTATTCCCGTGGCAAATATCGCACCTAAGTCTTCCAGCATTTTACCGCCACCAATATATCCATAGACACCTTCTGCTATTCCATTAAAGCAGCGGGAAACGAGGACTACAGGAATATTTCGTTGGATCAGACTCTCAATGCCTTTAACAACAGAAGGTGGGACATTTCCTTGACCTAACCCTTCAAGCACAACCCCCTCATATTTACATGCGAGCACAACATCTAGTAAATCTTCTTCCATACCAGCATAAACTTTTAGCATGGCTACGCGTTTAGATAAATTATTAATGTCTACGTATTGACGACGAATTGGTGCATGATGGAACAAAATACGTGATTTTGTAATCAGCCCAATTGGTCCATATTGTGGGGATTGGAAGGTATTGACCGAACTTGTGCTCGTTTTCGTTGTATTGACGGCAAGATGTACCTCATCGTTCATCACAACGAGAACGCCTTTGTCGCGAGCTTCATCATCGACCGCTACCCGGATTGCCTCCATTAAATTATAAATACCATCTGCTCCAAGCTCATTGGATGAGCGCATCGCCCCTGTCAATACAATGGGAATGGCTAAATTTGTAGTCAGTTCTAAGAAATAGGCAGTTTCTTCTAATGTATCTGTACCATGTGTAATGACAACACCATCGATTTGCGTTGCTGTAGTTTGCTCCATAATCAAGTTGCGTAATTGAAGCATTTCTTTTGGCGTGATATGTGGAGAAGGTAGGTTAAAAGCTTCTATTTCAATAATGGTTGCTAATGAATTAAGTTTATTGCTCTCTTTCATGAGCGGATTTTCTTTATTGGGCATAACTGCTCCTTCAGCACTCATCGCCATGGAGATTGTGCCGCCAGTATGAATTAATAAAATTGTTTTTTTCATAAAAAATAAAATCTCCTTTTAAAAAGTTTTTTTGTCATTACATGGTATAATAATAGCAGTCTATTGTTGAAAGGAGCCGGCATCATGATCATTTTATTATCTGCTGCCATTGCTCCCGGTCTAGCGCTTTTTAGTTATTTCTATTTGCGCAATCAAATGGCTACGGAGCCAAGAAGAACTTTATTACAAACATTTTTATACGGTGCATTTTTAACGTTCCCGATTCTGTTTTTACAATATGTACTAACAGAGGAAGGGGTTTTTCGATATTTTTACCTTCAAGACGTTCTTTTCTCTAGTGTTGTTGAAGAATTTTTTAAATGGTTTGTGCTATTAATTGCCATCTACAATCATGTTGAATTTGATGATCCATATGACGGTATATTGTATGGGGCAAGTATATCACTTGGTTTTGCCACAATCGAGAACGTACTTTATTTATTATCCTTTGGCTTGGATACCGCATTTATGCGCGCCTTATTGCCTGTATCAAGTCATGCATTATTTGGCGTAGTCATGGGCTACTATTATGGACGTGCTAAGTTTTCAAAGTTTGCCAAGACGAAAGAAATGATTGCTATGGCGCTTTGTGCACCAGTGGTACTTCACATTCTATACAATACAATATTATCATTTAAAGGTCACTGGATTTATTTAATGATTCCTTTTATGCTGTTTTTATGGTGGTTTGGCCTACGAAAGGTGAAACTAGCGCATTATCATCTAGTACAACATTTGCATATGCATAAAAAAATTTAAAGCGTAGAAATCGTCAAGATTTCTACGCTTTATTCTTTTTTATCATGTATAAATTGCCTCTTTTGTTTCAAGCTATAAAAAAAAGGAGTGATAAAAGTGCGTTTAGTAAGCATACTTTTTGCTTTGATATTAGGAATTAGTATAATTGCGATTCCTCAAAATGAAGTGATTGCCTTTAGTGACCAGCAAATTACTCGTGGTGCCTATGGAGATGATGTCATTGAATTGCAAGCAAGGCTACAATACTTAGGTTTTTATAAGAGTAAAATTGATGGGAAATTTGGCTATAACACATACTGGGCATTACGTAATTTCCAAGAGAAATATGGTTTACCAGTAGATGGTATCGCTGGAGCGAAAACCAAAAAAACGATAGCTGGCTATTCTGATTACGATGAAAAATGGGTGAAAGCGCAATTAAATGCCGGTAATCAATTTACCTACTATGGTGGTGTTCCTCTTGATCAGCAAGTGAATAAAGGGACTAGTACAGGTAGTGGTGCCGGTAGTGGTGGAGGAAATAGTAGTGGCACTACTAATAACAATGGAACACAAACTCAAGTTCCTCCTAAATATACAGAGCGAGATTTACAGCTAATGGCGAATGCTGTGTATGGAGAAGCAAGGGGAGAGCCATATGAGGGACAAGTAGCCGTAGCGGCAGTTATTTTAAACCGTTTAGAAAGTCCCGATTTCCCGAATACGATTTCTGGTATTATATTCCAACCTTTAGCGTTTACAGCTGTAGCAGATGGACAAATTTGGTTAGAGCCTAATGATAGAGCAAAAGAAGCTGTTATTGATGCAATGAATGGCTGGGATCCATCTGAAAATGCTTTGTATTACTTCAATCCGAAAACGGCAACAAGTAAATGGATTTGGTCTCGTCCACAAATTAAACAAATTGGAGAGCATATTTTCTGTTCATAGAAAGGAGGAACATAGATGAAAACTTGGCTCGTGGTCTTAACGATAGCTGTTATCGGGTTAGGGGCATATAGTATAGATTTACATGGTGATAAAGAAGATTTACAACGTACTGTTCTAGCGCAGTATACGGATAAGCTAACAGATGCATCTGAAAAACTATCTCATCTACAGCGATCAGTCTCACAATCCCTACTGTTTCAAGATGAGCAAGCCATTCACAGTGAATTAGATTCTGTTTGGCGTTTGAGCTCAGAAGTTCGTTCTTCCATTGCAAATATTCCGATAGGGCAAGAACTATCCAATGAATGGATGAATTATTTAGGACGACTTGGCGATGAAGCGAAGAGAACTGCAAAAACAGGCGATTATGAAGCTTGGCGTGAAAAAATGCCACAGGTCTCTACGAATTTACAAGCTCTTTCTGATGATTGGACAGCTGCAACCGTTGATTTTTATAAACATAATGGAAAAATGGATGTTTGGCTGCAGCAAGTCGATAATAAAAATCCAAACACGAACTTTGATAAAGTGAAAGACACGTTAAAAGGTTATGGAGAAAAAGATTTCCCGCTGACATTATCTGAGTCAGATTGGCAGAAAAAAATTGCATTAAAAGCTTTACAGGATGCTGAAATTACAGAAAAAGAAGCGTTGGAAAAAGTGAAGCATTTATTCCCAGTTATTAAAGATGCAACATTTACAGTCACAAAAAGTAGTGACACCGCACCATATCCTTTCTATCACATACAATTCCATCAAGGGATTCGTTTAGGGTATGCGGATTTAACGGTAAAAGGAGGGCATTTACTGTCCTATTTAGTAGAACGCCCTGTTGACGAAGCGAAGCAGTCACAAGAGGAAATTCTCAAAAAAGCCGAAGATTATGTCAAGAAATTAGGCATGAACGATTTAGCTTATGTGGAATCGCGTGAAAACCATCAGGCATGGCATGTAACGTTTGCCCGTGTACATCCAGGGGATAACGCATTAATTTATGCTGATGGTGTTCAACTTAAATTAGCAAAAGATACAGGTGAGTTGTTAGGGGCAAACGCGATGGAATACATTCAAGAAGAAAATATTAAAAAGCAAACAGCAAAACCAATCGATTGGAAAACATTCTTCCAGGATGATATTCAAGTGCAAGAAGTAAAAAATATTTATACAGATAATGGTGAATTTGAACAACGTCTATGCTATGAGGTCATTGCCTTGCGTGATGGTAAAACACAAGAAACATTTAGAATCGTCATTGATGCAGAAAATCATAATGTTTTAAAAGTGGAATATTTAACTTAATAATAAGAAAATACTACCAATTTTTATAGCCAAAATTAATATCTCATGAGATAATTAAACCATATTTATTGTACGGGGAGATGCTCATGGAGATTAAAATTGGCACACAATTACAACTTGAACCGACTTATACAGAGCGTGTGGAGAAATTCCGCTGTAAAGTTGTAGAGCAACAAGACAATATTCTTTATATTGATTATCCAATTAATATGGCGACAAAGAAAACAGCATTTTTGATAGATGGCTCAGAATTTAGAGCAACCTTTCGCACTGAGGACAAACAATCATTTGCCTTTAATACGGAGGTAATAGGCCGTAAAGCGGGCCATATACCTATGATTATGTTGCATTGCCCAAAGCCAGAGGAATTTATTAAAATTCAACGACGAGAATATGTACGAGTTGAAACACCCGTGGATGTGGCCGTTCAGTTCAAGGATCACAAATATCAGTTAGTTGCTTCGGATATTAGTGCAGGAGGCTTGGCCCTCATTTTGAAAGGTGAAGTGGCTTTCAATGATGGGGATGAGGTGAAATTAACGGTTGCCTTACCATTTGCCAATGGGGATGTGAAATACGTGATAACAGAGGCAATTGTCGTGCGTATTTTTGAAAAAGATTCTAAACGAATTGCAACAATCCAGCTAACGGATTCAGATGATGTTGACCAACAACATATCGTGCGCTTTTGCTTTGAGCGTCAATTAGGCAATCGTCGTAAAGAATTGAATCCCTTTAATGCTTAATATTTTGCATAGTAATTTTTTAAAAGCCCTCTCCTAGCAGAGGGCTTTTTATAGGTTATATGATACAATATGAGGTGACAGAAAGTAGGGAAGAATATGAAGAAAAACATTCAAATTGCGATAGACGGGCCTGCTGGTGCCGGTAAAAGTACTATTGCAAAAATTGTTGCTGAGGCACTTGATTTTACTTACATCGATACAGGTGCAATGTATCGAGCAGTTACGTATAAAGCGATGCAACAAAACATACATTTAGATGATGAAGCAAAATTAGCTGAAATGTTAGCAGCAAGTACCATTGATTTAAAGCCATCTCCACAGGGACAGCTTGTCTTTTTAGATGGTCACAATGTATCAGCTGATATTCGATCAAATGAAGTCACTTCATCAGTTTCTCAAGTAGCTGCCCATGCAAAGGTTCGTGAGTTATTAGTAGCTCAACAACAAAAGCTGGCAGCAAACGGTGGCGTCGTTATGGATGGCCGCGATATTGCTACACATGTATTGAAAGATGCAGAACTAAAGATTTTTATGTCTGCAACTGTAGAGGAACGCGCAAGAAGACGATTTATAGATAATCAAAAAAGAGGAATCGACTCTTCACTTGAAAAACTTCAGGAAGAAATTGCATTACGTGATAAAAAAGATAGTGAGCGTGAAGCATCACCACTTATCCAAGCAGAAGATGCCGTATTTTTAGATACGACAGCGTTGTCTATCGAAGATGCAGCACAAGCTATTTTAAAATTAGCAGAAGAAAAAATGCTATAAATCCTAAAATTTCAGACATTTTTCAAATTTAAAGGATTTATTTTTGTCTTTGTCTTCAATATCGAATAAAATAGTAAGGGAAGATGCGAAGGAGGGTTACATATGTCTGAAGAAATGAACTATGCAGAACAAACGTTTAACGAGGGTGATATCGTCAAAGGTATTGCAGAGCAAGTTGATGAAAAAGCAGTATCTGTATCAATTCCAGGTGCACCATTTGATGGTATTGTCCCAATCAGTGAATTATCAAGCTTGCACATTGAGAAAGCTTCTGATGTCATCTCTGTTGGGGATGAGTTAGATTTGATGATTACAAAGGTTGAGGAAGAAAATTTTGTCCTATCAAAACGTAAAGTGGATGCTTTAAAAGCATGGGATACACTTGAGCAACAATTTACCGCAGGAGAAATTTTCGAAGCGGAAGTGAAGGATATTGTTAAAGGTGGTCTTGTCGTAGATTTAGGTGTACGTGGCTTTGTACCAGCATCGCTTGTAGAAGACTACTTTGTCGATGATTTTGAGGGCTATAAAGGCAAAACATTAAGCTTTAAAATTGTTGAACTTGATAAAGAAAAGAATCGCTTAATTTTATCTCATCGCGCAGTAGTGGAATCAGAAAAAGCTTCACAAAAGCAAAATGTTATTAATCAAATTAAGGCTGGCGATGTTTTAGATGGTAAAGTACAGCGTTTAGCATCGTTTGGAGCATTTATTGACCTTGGTGGTATCGATGGGCTTGTCCACATTTCACAAGTGTCTCATGAGCATGTAAGCGATGTGAGTGAGGTTTTATCAGAAGGACAAGGTGTAACTGTAAAAGTTCTATCTGTTGATCCAGCAAATGAACGCATTTCATTATCAATCAAAGAAACGATCCCTGGACCTTGGTCTAATATCGAAGAACGTGCAGCAAAAGGTGCTATTTTAGACGGGAAAGTGAAACGTCTTACATCTTTCGGCGCATTTGTGGAAGTTTTCCCAGGTGTTGAAGGATTAGTGCACATTTCGCAAATCGCTCACAAACATATCAATACACCACATGAAGCATTAAAAGAAGGACAAGAAGTACAAGTAAAAGTCCTTGATGTCAATGCTGAAGACGGCCGATTAGCGCTAAGCATTAAAGAATTACTCGAAAATCCAGAAGCAGAAGAAGTGATTGACTACGAATTACCAGAAGAAAACACAGGCTTCTCATTCGGAGACGTTATTGGCGATCAATTAAAAAACTTTAAATAAGAAGAACGCGAGGATACAAGATTGTATCCTCGCTTTTTGTTGGAGTGATGAGATAGGATTTGCAAAGTGATAGATAGAATCAATGAAATGGGAGAAAACCTATAAAGTGACGGATAGGAGTCAAAAAGTGGCGGATAGAACTGGCAAAATGGCGGATACATCTTACAAGATGACGGTGAGGCAGCGAAGTGGGATAAACCTCTAAAAGTGATAGTTAAAAGCATCGAAGACGGAAATCCATAAAGTGACGGATAAACCTTGCAAAATGACGGATAGAATCCCAAAAGTGACGGATAGACCTCACAAAGTGATGGATAGGAAGTTCGAAATGACGGATACAACTCTCGAAGTGACGGATACAGCCCGCAATATAACGAAAAAGCCTTCCAATTAATAGAAACCAAAAAGCGACGGATTTACCCTCAAAAAATCCTCCACCTACGTACTCAAAATACATCATAAAACCGCGAAAATAAATCGTTTGGATTGGTAAAGCCATACATAGCGTTCTACTTTATGGATATGATATGATATGATATAATGGCATTTTTCGTGTATAATAGCGAAAGACAAGAAGTTGGAAGGATGAAGTACAGATGACGAAACCAGTAGTAGCCATCGTAGGTCGTCCGAACGTAGGTAAGTCGACGATTTTTAACCGTATCGTTGGAGAGCGTGTGTCTATTGTGGAAGATATCCCAGGCGTAACACGTGATCGTATTTATAGTTCGGCAGAGTGGTTAACACACGATTTTAATATTATTGATACAGGTGGGATTGAAATTGGGGACGAGCCGTTTTTAGAGCAAATTCGTCAACAAGCTGAAATCGCCATTGAAGAAGCGGACGTTATTATTTTTATGACAAATGGTCGTGAAGGAGTAACGGCAGCCGATGAGCAAGTAGCTAAAATTTTATACAAAACTAAGAAACCCGTTGTACTAGCAGTCAATAAAATCGATAATCCTGATATGCGTGAAATGATTTATGATTTTTATGCATTGGGCTTCGGTGAGCCTTGGCCAATTTCTGGCTCTCACGGCTTAGGTTTAGGGGATTTATTAGACGAATGTGCGAAACATTTCCCGAAAGAAGATGAAGAGCAGTACGGAGATGATGTAATTAAATTCTCATTAATCGGTCGTCCGAATGTGGGGAAATCATCTTTAGTGAATGCTTTCTTAGGTCAAGATCGAGTAATTGTTAGTGATATTGCGGGTACGACACGCGATGCAATTGACACACCTTATGCGTATGATGATCAGGAATATGTCATTATTGATACTGCCGGTATGCGTAAAAAAGGGAAAATTTATGAGACGACCGAGAAATATTCTGTTTTGCGTGCGTTACGTGCGATTGAACGTTCAGACGTTGTGTTAGTGGTTATGAATGCGGAAGAAGGTATTCAGGAGCAAGATAAGAAAATTGCTGGGTATGCACATGAGGCCGGAAAAGCAGTTGTGATTGTTGTAAATAAATGGGATGCTATCGAGAAAGACGAAAAAACGATGAATGTTTTTACGCAGCAAATTCGTGAGCATTTCCTATTTTTAGACTATGCACCGATAATTTTCGTTTCGGCTAATACGAAACAGCGTGTTCATCAAATTTTACCGATTATCCAACGTGTTAGTGAGAATCATGCGATGCGTATTCAATCTTCTATTTTAAATGAAGTCATAGAAGATTCTGTAGCACGTAATCCTGCGCCAACCGATAAAGGTCGCCGTTTACGTATTTACTACGCTACACAGGTTGCAATTAAGCCACCAACGTTTGTGGTATTTGTGAATGAACCTGAGCTTATGCACTTCTCTTATGAACGTTTCTTAGAAAATCGTATTCGTGAAACATTCGACTTTGAAGGAACGCCGATTCGTTTAATTACACGTGCTCGTGCTTAAAGTTATCGTCATACACATACAATACGCCAACCCGACACAATTGTTGGGTGGCGTCTTTTTACAAGAAAATAAAGTAGTGTAGACAACCCACAATAAGGGAGGATTTTTTTTATGGAAAAAGTTTGTGTGTTAGGGGCAGGCTCTTGGGGGTCTGCGCTGGCAATGGTACTGGCGGAAAATGGCCATGATACGCTTGTATGGACACATCGAGCTGAACAGGCAGAAGAAATCAACCGTATGCATACCAATAAAAAATATTTACCTGAAACGGTCTTGCCAACAAATTTACATGCTACGAGTGATATTGCAAAGGCAGCAACACATGCTGAAACAATCGTTGTAGCTGTGCCGACAAAAGCAATTCGTGAGGTTTGTGAAAAATTGACGGCTGAATTAACTAAAAAAGTTTTATTTGTACATGTTTCAAAAGGAATTGAGCCTGACTCTTTAAAGCGAATTTCTGAAATATTAGCAGAGAGCTTACCTGCTGAAAAAGTGGATGAAATTGTAGTGCTTTCAGGGCCAAGTCATGCTGAGGAAGTAGTCCTTCATCATCCTACAACGGTTACAGCTGCATGTGCGGACATAGATGCTGCTGAAAAAGTACAGGATTTATTTATGAATCAATTTTTCCGTGTTTATACAAATGACGATGTAATTGGTGTAGAAATTGGTGGGGCACTGAAAAATGTTATCGCTTTAGCTGCAGGCATTACCGATGGCTTGAATTACGGGGATAACGCGAAAGCCGCATTAATTACGCGAGGACTTGCGGAGATTACTCGTTTAGGTGTAAAAATGGGTGGTAACCCATTTACGTTCTCAGGGCTTACAGGCATGGGTGATTTGATTGTAACGTGTACAAGCGTTCACTCAAGAAACTGGCGAGCAGGTAATATGTTAGGGCAGGGCATGAAGTTACAAGAGGTTCTCGATCAAATGGGGATGGTTGTAGAGGGTGTACGTACTACAAAGGCTGCCTTTCAATTAGCAGAAAAGTATGGTGTGGCAATGCCCATTTCTACAGAGCTTTATAGTGTACTCTTTAATGAAGTAGCACCGAAAGTGGCAGTAGACGCACTTATGATGCGCATGAAGAAACGTGAAATTGACGAGATGAAGCATTAATATTATTTTTATGATTAAATTTGTCATGAAACGGACATAAATAAGGTGTCTCGGTGAATCTACTGAGACACCTTATTATGTGCTAGTAATTGAATAGTTAAAGCATTTTAAAAGGTTGTCCATTTCTTGATAGTTATGGGACAACTATTTCTTTTTAACAAAGGCACATAGTATAATATACTTTGATTGTGTCTTGACATAGAAAGAAAGGTGGTTATTTGAAATGGGCCCGTTAGCTCATATGCCTGCTTTGGATGTAATGTGGGTATCGTTTTATTGTATAGGCTTTATGATTATATCAGTCGGCTTAATTTATTTAGCTCGTAACAAGATTTCGAATGTATTTTTACGAACAATCGTAAATTTATGTGCATACATACTGTTTGGACTTGGCACATTTTTAATGGTACTTATAGTTGCCACATGGCCAGCATAATAAATAACGAGGTGTCAGTAACATGAAAAAACTAAGTGCTTTTCTGTTGGTAATTGCAACCGCCATATTGTTAGTAGGGTGTGCGTACCCAGAAGACGAGAAAAGGGCGAAGGTAACGCCTGATGTGGACCAACTTGCAGCTGTACAGCGTGCTGTTAATGAATACCGTGAAGCAACTGGTGGGCTAGTACCCATTAAAAATAGCGAATTAGATACAGATTTATATATCAAGTATTTAATTGATTTTGAAAAGCTTATGCCGAAGTATTTGTCGACGATCCCTGGAAACGCCTATGAAAAAGGCGGTATATATCAGTATATTATTTGGGATCCTGAGCATGAAGCGACCGTTAAACTAGTAGATTTAAATGCTGCAGAGCGCATTCGCGAAATAGGAATTCGGAAACTATCTACACAATATTTACCAATAACAGGTTCATCATCTGATAATGTGTACCAAATTAATTATAAGGATTTGGGCTATAAAACAGAGGTTACTGTGAAAAGCCCCTATTCTGGCGTCGAATTACCGCTCTTTATGACTGGTGACGGTGAATTGCATGTAGATTATTCCATTGATTTAGGACAACTTCTAAAAGAAGACAAGCCGGATGTCAAACCGGGCGATGATATTCGCCAATTACTTGTCGATAAATTTCCTGTAGTACCTGCCTACTCTGTTCCGTATACAGTGGACGAGAAGGGTGAGCCAGTTTATGATATGGACACTTATAAGGCAGATGTCAAGAAGGCTCAAGAACGACAAAAACAAGAGGCAGAAGCCGCCAAGAAAAAAGAAGAATAATCAACAAGCTCCTTACATTTGTGAGGGGCTTTTTCATATTTGTCTACAAGCTCGCATATAGTGAAAAAGCGTAGATAAAGGAGGCAGAAACCTTGAGTGAAGCAGTATTTAGAGAAATTGCAGAGCGAACAAATGGCGATGTTTATATTGGTGTTGTCGGTCCAGTACGTGTAGGTAAATCAACATTTGTAAAAAAGGTAATGGAATCCGTCGTGTTACCAAACATTGTGGATGAAACAGAAAGAATGCGAGCACAGGATGAGTTGCCACAAAGTTCTCCGGGGCCAGTCATTATGACTGCTGAGCCGAAGTTTGTGCCTGCCCAAGCAACCCGTATTGTGGTCGGTGACGATGAAATGCCATTTCAAATTCGATTAGCAGATTGTGTAGGTTACATTATCGAAGGAACAAAAGGCTATGAAGATGAAAATGGTCCAAAATTTGTTCATACTCCTTGGCATACAGAGCCTATTCCGTTCCAAGAAGCAGCGAAAATAGGTACGGATAAAGTAATTCGCGATCATGCGAATATTGGAATTGTAGTGACAACTGATGGAACGGTTAACGGTATTAGTCGTCGAGCTGCTGAGAGGGCAGAAGAAGAGATTGTTGAGCAACTAAAGGAAATTGGCAAGCCTTTTGTCATTCTACTTAATTGCCAAATGCCAGCTAGAGAAGAAACTGTTCAACTGCGCAATGAGTTGTTTGAACGTTATAATGTTCCCGTTATCGCCATTGCAATTGATCAAATGAGAGAAACTGATATTCAGTATATTTTACAAGAGGCATTATTTGAATTCCCAATCCGTACGATAGAGGTGGAGAAGCCAGATTGGTTAGATGTGTTAGATGCCTCACATCCATTAAATGTTGCATTGATTGATTCGATGGAAGAAGTACTTTCTTCTGTTATGAAAATTAGAGATGTGCAACAAGCATCCGATGCTTTTAAAGCTATTGATTTTATTGATCAAAGTGAAGTAGTCCATGTAGATGCTGGTATTGGCACAGCTGTAATTCGTGTGTCCTTACAGGGTGAACTATATAAATCGGTTTGTAATGAGTGGTTAGAAGAACCAATTGAAACGAAAAAAGATTGGCTACTGTTTATTAAAGAAGCAGCAGAGGCAAAAGAAGCTCAAAAGCGCTTTAAAAGTGCCATTCATGATGCGGATACAACAGGCTATGGTGTTACATTACCAATGATGCAGGAATTTGAGCCAACAGCGCCAGAATTAATTAAGCAAAATAATTTCTTTGGTGTACGAATGAAAGCGAAGGCGCCATCTTATCACATTATTCGTGTCGATATGGATTCAGAATTTGCCCCGCTAATCGGCTCTGAGTTCCATAGTCAGCAACTTTTAAAAGATTTGAACCATGCTTATTTACATGATCGTGATGCTCTATGGAATACACAACTTTTTGGAACACCATTACATGAAGTATTAAAAGAAGGTATTCGATATAAAATGGATGCAGTTCCAAATACAGCCAAAAAACGTATGCGTCAAACGATCGAACGTATGGTAAACGAAGGTGATCGTGGGTTAGTCACATTTATTTTATAGTGATAAAAAATAATAAGAAGTGTAAAAAATAGGAAAAGGGCTTTTCGTTTTTATGCGAAAAGTCCTTTTTTTTGATTTTTTGGGTGAAAAACTGATTTTTTGGTTATAATCATGAATGAATACAGTTGCGTAGCGGTTTTCTATGTGTTACTCTTTTTACAGAATTGGTTCATGACCCTTTGAGAGGAGGTGAATGGTGTGAATAAAACAGAATTAGTAAACTCTGTTGCTGAAGCTGCAGGTCTTTCTAAAAAAGACGCTTCTAAAGCAGTTGAAGCTGTATTTGATACAATTCAAGATGCTCTTGCAAAGGGTGACAAAGTACAATTAATTGGTTTTGGTAACTTCGAAGTACGTGAACGTGCGGCTCGTAAAGGTCGTAACCCACAAACTGGTAAAGAAATCGAAATCGCTGCTAGCAAGGTACCTGCTTTCAAACCAGGTAAAGCGCTTAAAGACGCAGTAAAATAATACTCGTCTAGTAGTTACATAGAGCAGTCTTCATGTGAACAACATGAAGACTGCTCTTTTTAACTTCAAGTTGACTATACATAATGATAATAAAAGCTAGATTTGCTAACTTGCAGCAATTTTTTTGTGAAACAAGTAAGTCATTTTGCGCTTACCTTTTGGATGTGCTACGATGCATAGGGAAATGTGTAATGTTTTGATACGCAGGAGGTTTTTTCGAATGTCGAATATAGATTTATTGAAAATAGAAGAAGCAGTAAAAATGATTTTAGAGGCGGTAGGTGAAGACGTAAATCGAGAAGGTTTATTAGATACACCAAAACGTGTCGCAAAAATGTATGCTGAGATGTTTAGTGGCTTACATGAAGATGCCAAAGACTATTTTAGAACAGTGTTCCACGAGGATCATGAAGAATTGGTTCTTGTTAAAGATATTCCTTTTTATTCGATGTGTGAGCATCATCTAGTTCCGTTCTATGGAAAAGCACATGTCGCCTACATACCAAATGACGGCATTGTTGCAGGACTAAGCAAATTAGGGCGTGCAGTAGAAACCATTGCTCGTCGACCACAGTTGCAAGAACGTATTACATCTTCAGTCGCTGATACCATTATGGAAATGCTCGCACCAAAAGGAGTTTATGTGGTGATTGAGGCTGAGCATATGTGTATGACTATGCGAGGGCTGAAAAAACCAGGCTCTAAGACAGTAACATCTGTAGCACGTGGTGTTTATGAGCAAGATGAAGTGAAGCGTAGAGAAGTTCTATCATTTATTCAAATGTCTTAAATTGCTTGTCTAATTATGTTATGATGAACTAAGAATTTGTCGGATTTAAGGAGTGTACAAGAATGTCACAAGATTATATTGTTATTCAAGCTGAAGAAGATGGTGTACATGTCATTGGTTTAACGCGTGGAACAGATACAAAGTTCCATCATTCTGAAAAATTAGATGCCGGCGAAGTTATGATTGCTCAATTTACAGAACACACTTCTGCGATGAAGATTCGAGGGAAAGCACAGATTCATACAGCACATGGTGTGATTCATAGCGAAGCAAAAAAATAATAAATAGACAAGATATGGTTTCATAATAGTTTTTAGCCCGTGCCATTTAGGCACATATAAAAGAGTGAGATGTGAAAAACTAATTATATGGGCAGTAGCAGTCCCTTTTTATGGGATAGCTCTACTGCCTATCCTCTTGAAGAAAGCAAAATTTTTTTATTCCGCATCGTTGCGTATGCTATAATGACTCAGTAAGCAAACGTTAAGCCTTCAATAGGATTAACGTATTTGAAAGTGAAATGGAGTAAGGTCTATGAATGCAACATACATTCAAAATTCAATTGCCCAGTTAAAAACAGAGATTTTCATGGATGTTCGTCATAGAACTTTGCAAAAATACACAGGAATGCCTGTGGTAGATGAAAATCAATTGTTTTATTTGTTAGTCCCGTTTTTGAATGGTGAAGAGTGGCAACAAGAGCAACAAGAGGCTGCCATTACTGTTGGCATTGTGTATGCGGCATTAGCGGCACACGATCACATAAAAGAATTAGATGCTACTTCTAAAGAACAGCAGCTTACAGTATTAGCTGGGGATTTTTATAGTGGTCGTTATTATGAAATATTAGCGATGTCTGGAAATGTCGCATTGATACGAAATTTGTCACAAGGAATTGTGACACGATGTGAAAACCAGATAAAGGTGTATGAGACCGAACAAAGAACAATCGAGCAATGGTATGCTTCGATGTGCAATATTGAATCAGGATTAATTGCTCAGTTTTTCGAGCTTTATTCCTTTAGTGAATATATACCGTTGATGGAAAAAAGTTTATTGATCTTACGTTTAGAAAAAGAAATGGTAGCCTATCAACGTGGACAAACGTCCTTAATAGGTAAGGCACTTGAAGAAAGTGTTCAACGTCATGGTACTACTTTTAATAGCGTCATCAAGGAAAAAATAGTGCATTTAAAAATAGAGCTGTCGAAGATGGTGGAGAGTGCATCATTTTTACAAAGTGATGTGAAACAAGCTTTACATGCACATGTAGAGGCTTCTATTGCTTCTACTAACGGATAAGAGAGGTTTTTCAAAATGGCTAAAACGAAAGCAGAGCACGTTCATGAAGTGTTTGAGAGTATCTCGGATAATTATGACAAAATGAACGGTGTTATTAGTTTCCAAATGCATATTGGTTGGCGTAATGATACGATGAAACACATGGCTGTCAAACCTGGATCAAAGGCATTGGATGTTTGCTGTGGTACGGCAGATTGGACGATCGCATTGGCTGAGGCAGTTGGAGAAAAAGGAGAAGTAAAAGGACTCGACTTTAGTCAAAACATGCTTAAAGTTGGCGAACAAAAAGTGCAATCATATCCACAAATTGAACTGATTCATGGAAATGCTATGGAATTACCTTTCCCAGATGATACGTTTGATTATGTGACAATTGGCTTTGGTCTACGCAATGTACCAGATTATTTGCAAGTCTTAAAGGAAATGCACCGTGTCGTAAAACCAGGTGGTATGGTTGTTTGTTTAGAAACATCTCAATCTGAAATTCCTGGTTACCGTCAATTATTCCGTTTTTATTTTAAATTTATAATGCCGATATTTGGTAAAATATTTGCGAAAAGTTATAAGGAGTATTCTTGGCTTCAAGAATCTGCGAATGATTTCCCAGGTATGAAAAAGTTAGCGGCATTGTTTGAGCAGGCAGGATTAGAAAAAGTATCGTACAAAGCATACAGTGGCGGGGCTGCGGCAATGCATATAGGCTTTAAAAAGATACGTTAATGGGGGAAGGTTTTCACACGTGGAAAAGATGAAGTTAAAACTACTCTATTCCGATTTGAAATCAGATATCGATATCATTGAACGAGAGTTAGAAAATGCGGTGGACTCATCTTCATATTTGATCAACGATGCTTCTCTCCATTTATTACAAGCTGGTGGCAAACGTATACGACCAATTTTTGTATTACTAGGTGCAAAATTTGGTGAATATGACATTGAGAAGATGAAGGATGTTGCAGTCCCTTTAGAGCTCATTCATATGGCATCACTTGTCCATGATGATGTTATTGATGATTCCAATATGCGAAGAGGACGCCCAACTGTCAAAGCGCAATGGAATAACCGAGTAGCAATGTACACGGGCGATTTTATTTTTGCACGTGCTCTCGAATATATTACAAAAATAGAAGACCCACTAGTTCATCAGATTTTAGCACGTACCATGGTTGAGATTTGTAACGGTGAAGTTATTCAAATTGAAGATAAATTTAGACTCGATCAAGGTTTAAAGGATTATTTTAGAAGAATCAAACGCAAAACAGCTCTACTTATTTCCTCTAGTTGTGAGCTAGGGGCTGTTGCGGCAGGCGTCGATGCTAAAACTGTAGGTCATTTAAAACGCTTCGGCTACTTTGTGGGCATGAGCTTCCAAATTATCGACGATGTGTTAGATATTATGGCAACAGATAAGGAGCTAGGAAAGCCAGCAGGTAGTGATTTATTACAAGGCAATATTACCTTACCGATTCTCTTGTTAAAGGATGATCCGGAGATGCAACCATTCTTGGTAAAAGTATTTGCGGGTACATTAACAGAAGCCGAACGTCAAAATATGTTGCAGTATGTGCGTAAATCTCATGCAATTGAGCAAGCTAATCGTATGAGTGATAAATATTTGAAAAAGGCTTTACAAGAAATAGATGCTTTGCCAAAACATCCCGTAAAGAAAAAGCTACGTGATGTCGCATTGTTTATGGGTAAGCGCAAATTCTAGCTTTTTGTTGTACAAAGCCTCATTTTTTGTTAATATTTATCGGTAGGTGTAAAACCTGTTAGAAGAATTTAAGGAGTGTTTTAAACATGGCAATTGAACAAACTTTTTTAATGGTTAAGCCAGATGGCGTTGAGCGTCAAGTAGTTGGAGACATCGTTGATCGTTTCGAGCGTCGCGGTTTTGTAATGAAAGGTGCTAAATTAATGGTAATTTCAAAAGATTTAGCAGAAAAACACTATGCTGAACATGCTGAGCGTCCATTCTTTGGTGAACTAGTTGATTTCATCACTTCTGGTCCTGTATTCGCTATGGTATGGGAAGGCGAAAACGTAATTAAACTTGCACGTACAATGATGGGTGCAACAAAACCTGAGGAATCTAACCCAGGTACAATCCGTGGTGACTATGCAACAACTGTTTCTCACAACATCATCCACGGTTCTGACTCTCTTGCTTCTGCAGAGCGCGAAATCAGCTTATTCTTCGGTGAAGATTTAGTTTAATTTCGAATAGAAGAAGCGTAGCGAAAATAACTACGAATAGAACTTAATAAAAAAATCATCTATTTTTCCGATGTAACTTTTACCTTCTAACAAAAAATGTTAGGGGGTTTTTTATTTGTCAAAATCATTTAATAAAGTTAACACAACCATTGATTTAAGCTTATCGATGGATATAAGTCAAGTCTTAAGACACATAATAGTTTAGTTTTTGTTTTGCGGCAACCACCATTTATGGAGTGTTCCACATCCCAAGTAGCAGTCACAGTGAAAAGAGTCTATGACAGACTATTATGGGATGTAGAGCGAGAAATCCATGGAGGTTGCACAACAAAAATGTAAAGGGGCAAATTATTTCAGGGAATCGACCGCACGGATAATCGGAATTTCTTTATCACGCAGAATGTCTGATAAATGAATACAAGTAAATCATCAAACCGGGCAATATCGAAAACAATTGAACAAATATGCCAAGAGTTTTGAAACAGAGAATATAATGTATTTGCTGTTAGAAGAGCAAGTATTGCAATAATTTCTAAAGCACTAGGACATTTTAACTTGGTCGTAAAAACGTAGTATTTGGCTATGTTGGTAGAAGAATGTAAAAAAATGAACTGTAAGAAAGTCTGCTATGGTATTATATTAGTACTATTATATTATGAGGTGATTAAGTGTTTTGTAATCAATGTGGACGTGATAATCCCGAGGATAGTAAGTTTTGTTCGGGGTGTGGAGGTTCTTTAATTACTGATACTGGAACAAAGGAAGATGAAAGAAATATTTCTGAAAAAAAAGGTTCAAAAAAGAAATTAATTATTAGCATTATTATAGGATTATTATTAGTAATAGGTGGCATAGGAGCCTTTATTGTTTATCAGAAAAAGCAAGAAGAAAAAAAAGTTCAAGAGTATGTTGAAGAAATGGCGATTAACTCTTTTAACATGTATTTAGAAGTCTTAGAGAATGCGATTGTTATCTCTATGTACTCAGAAACATGGAGTGATGCGATTGATGATAGAAAAGATTTTAATGTTGAATTAACCAATTTACAAGATGCGTATAAAGAAAAAGGAATATTGCAAGAATTAACAGATACTCAAACTGAAATCCAACATAGCATGAAGTATTTACAAGACGTTCCAGAAGGTTATGAAGAGGTTTACGGAGTTTTGAAAGAAATGTATGGAGTATATGTTGAATTTGCTGACCAAGCTCAGTCACCAACAGGTTCACTATTATCTTTTAACAACAAAACAAATGATTTATATTCTAAATTTAATAGTCTATTTGAAGAATATTTAATCACTATGCCAGCAGATGTAAAAGAAGAATATGAAACATACGTTGATAAAAATAAGAACAAAGAAGAAACAGAAGTTACAGAAGATACAGAAATCTAGCGCTGACCTGTTGCCTTAAGATGACCATTTAATGGAGTTGCAGAGCGCTTTCTCAATTAAAAGAGGCAGGGATTTTGAAGCAAAAAGAAAAAATATTAAATAAATTGAAGATAAGACGCGATTTATCATTTAAATATTTGCGGAAGTTGTATATATTTTGGACCTAAGAAGGTAAAAAAATAGTACCTCTTGCTTCTGCAGAGCGCGAAATCGCTTTATTCTTCGGTGAAGATTTAGTTTAATTTGCGAATAGATTAGGCAATCTCAATATAATTGAGGTTGCTTTTTTTTTGCTTAAAAATGGAGATGGTTAGTAGGATAGTGGTTATTTAGATGGGCCAGTCATCTTAGTGAATCATCTATTTCTATAACCATATAGAATTGTTAAAAACTTCTTGTTCATGTACAATAAATGCTATAATATTCTGATAATTAAGTGAGGAATATATTAATAGTCTTGTCAATAAACTGTGAAGGATGACGAGGAAAAGGGGCAATGGAGATGAGAGAAGTGGTGATTGTTGCGGCTGTGCGAACGGCTGTTGGGCGAAGTAAGGGAGTATTAAGTCATGTTCGAGCGGATGATATGGCAGCCGATGTGTTGCAGGAGGCTGTACAACGGGCAGGCATAAATAAGGAACAAGTGGATGATGTCATTTTAGGCTGTGTGACGCAGACTGCAGAGCAGGGAGGAAATATTGCGCGGACAGCCCTGTTAATGGCTGGATTTCCTGATAGTGTGCCGGGTGTGACCATTGATCGTCAATGTGGTTCAAGTCAGCAAGCTGTGCATTTCGCTGCACAAGCTATATTAGCGGGGGATATGGATATAGTAATTGCTGGCGGTGTGGAAAGTATGTCTAGGGTGCCTATGGGAACTAACATGAAAAATGCTCATTTAGGTAATCGCTTACAGGAAAATTATAATATTATACATCAAGGACTATCAGCAGAGAAAATAGCCGAAAAATGGTCCTTATCAAAAGAGCAGCTTAATAGTTATGCCTACGAGAGTCATCAACGAGCACTAGCAGCCATTGAAGCAGGGTCTTTCAAAGATGAAATTCTACCTATTGAAGTCATTCAAGAAGATGGCACTGTCGCAACGGTTGCTAAGGATGAGGGACCTCGTGCTGAAACTACGGTTGACATTTTAAATGGTTTAAAAACTGTTTTTCAAGAGGATGGCGTCATTACGGCTGGTAATGCTAGTCAGATGAGTGATGGGGCATCAGCAGTAGTGGTGATGGCATTGGATAAGGCACAGGAACTTGGTATTCAGCCACTCGCTAAAATTATCACAAGAGTTGTTGTAGGTTCTGACCCGACATTGATGTTAACGGGACCAATCGAAGCAACTCGAAAGGCGTTAGAACGATCTGGCTTGAACATAGAGGATATCGATACGTATGAGGTTAATGAAGCCTTTGCACCTGTGCCACTTGTGTGGTTGCAGGAAATTGGTGGGGACCCAAAGAAGCTCAATCCAGATGGCGGAGCAATTGCACTAGGACATCCATTAGGTGCTACCGGAACAAAATTGTTAACGACTTTGCTCTATCGCATGGAACGAGAAAATTACCGGTACGGCTTACTAGCTATTTGTGAAGGTATGGGGATGGCTAATGCTACGATTATTGAAAAAATGTAAAGGGGGGTATGGGCAATGAGGAAGCATGAAGTAGTTGCAGTTGTAACAGGTGGGGCATCCGGTTTAGGAGAGGCGACTGTTCGTCACATCGTCGAACAAGGTGGTAAATCCATCATCTTTGATGTGAATGATGAACGTGGACAAGCTCTAGTAGAGGAATTAGGGGAAAATGTAATCTATGTACGAGTAGATGTTACGAAGGAGGAAGATGTAGCAACAGGTCTTGAGCAAGCCATAGATGCATTTGGCCATATAAATGTAGCGGTGAACTGTGCAGGAATTGCAGATGCGAGCAAAGTAATTTCCAAGCGGGGAATTCATGCACTTAGTTTATTTGAAAAAATAATAACGGTTAATTTAATCGGTACATTCAATGTCATCCGTCTAGTAGCTGAGAAAATGCAGCGTAATGAGCCAAACGAGGATGGACAGCGCGGCGTTATTATTAATACGGCGTCCGTAGCAGCATTTGACGGACAAATTGGACAGGCTGCCTATAGTGCGTCAAAGGGTGGCGTAGCAGCCATGACATTACCAATTGCACGTGAGCTTGCGGAGTTTGGTGTGCGTGTGATGACTATTGCACCCGGTTTAGTTGAAACACCTATGTTTGCATCTTTACCAGAGCCTGCAAAGACGGCTCTTGCACAAATGACGCCATTCCCTAAACGACTTGGCAAGCCATCCGAATATGCACTTCTGGTAGAAAGCATTATCCAAAATGGTTTGTTAAATGGTGAGGTCATTCGTTTGGATGGAGCCATTCGGATGCAGCCGAAGTAAATCTTTTTAATTGTAGCAGCAGTCAGCCTTGGTTGTTTCGAAAATTTGTCAGCAAAGGGGAGCGGTAACATGCATATGATGGATACGCCTTTAATATTAACAAGTTTTTTGAATCGGGCAGAACGATTTTTTCAGTCAAAGAAAATATATTCGCGAACAAGCGCTACAACTATTCATGAATTTACGTATAAAGAGTATGTCAAACGAACTCGTCAATTAGCGGATGCTCTTACAAAATTAGGTATGCAGCAGGGCACGAAGGTTGGGACATTTGCTTGGAATCATCATCGTCATTTGGAGGCCTATTTTGCTGTACCATGTGCAGGAGCAGTCCTGCATATGATTAATATTCGACTTGCACCAGAGCATATTGTCTATGTTATTAATCATGCGGAGGATGAAATATTATTAATTGACGACAATTTAGTGCCCCTTATCGCACCATTTGTTTCACAGTTAAAAACGGTTAAACACATTATTATTATGGGAGATGCTGTGGCACTAGAATCTATACCCATTCCAAATGCTTTGTCCTATGAAGCACTAATTGCAGATGCCAATGAGCATTTCACATTTCCAGATGATTTAGATGAAAATACACCTGCTGGCATGTGTTATACGAGTGCAACGACTGGTATGCCGAAGGGAGTAGTTTATACACATCGCAGTATCGTCCTTCACAGTTTAACTGCTGGGCTTGCAGATAGTATTGCCATTTGTGAGTCGGATGTTGTGCTACCTGTTGTACCCATGTTTCATGCCAATGCGTGGGGCTTCCCCTTTGCTAGTGTAGCCTTTGGTGCCACTCAGGTATTACCAGGGCCTATGTTTACGCCTCAGCTTTTACTTGAGCTTTTTGACGTGTACAAAGTAACCTTGACGGCAGGTGTACCTACTATTTGGCTCGGTGTTTTACAGGAGCAACGTCTACACCCTCGTGACCTATCGTCAATGCGATTAATTGTTTGTGGCGGATCTGCCTCACCTATTGGTCTTGTAAGGGGCTTCGAGGAGGAGCTGAAGATTCCTTATATGACTGGGTATGGGATGACGGAGACCTCTCCACTTGTAAGCTTATCAACGTATTTAACCCATATGCAGGACTACACGGCTGATGAAAAAATGCATGTTCGCATTACCCAAGGGATGACCATGCCCCTTCTTGAAACTCGTGTTGTGAATGAAAATGGCGAGGTCCCATGGGATGGCGAAACAATGGGAGAGCTAACGATACGAGGTCCATGGATCGCAAATGAGTACTATCAAGATGAGCGTACAGATGAAGCCTTTAAGGATGGTTGGCTTTATACAGGGGATATTGCAGTAATGACGCCGGATGGCTATATAAAAATTACCGATCGTACAAAAGATTTAATTAAGAGCGGTGGTGAATGGATTTCGTCAGTTGAGTTAGAAAATGCCTTAATGTCTCATCCAAAAGTCTTTGAAGCTGCTGTGATTGCTATCCCACATGAAAAATGGCTGGAACGTCCTTTGGCATGTGTAGTGCCAAAGCCAGAATATAAGGATTCCATTTCTAAAGAGGAGCTCATCGAAAATTTACAAGCGCAATTCCATAAAACATGGATTCCAGATGATATTGTTTTCATTCAGGAAGTACCAAAAACATCTGTAGGTAAATTTTTGAAGGCGAAATTACGAGAAGATTTAAAAGATTACCGTGTACAAGTTTAGTCAATTAGCTAGAATGAAGGTAGTGAAAAGCTACCTTCTTTTTTTAATTGAAATAAATTCCTGAAAAGTGAAACTATTTTTTTCATTTTGCCGTATAATTTGAATAACGAAAGGAAGTGGTCGTATTGTCAATTGCCATTGTAGCGATTATTGGTGGGGTTATTATTTCTTTAGCTGGGATTTTTACAGATTCCCGTACGAGACAGCAAAAAATTAAATTAAAGGCTATCGAAAAAGAAGTGGAATTAGAAAAACTTCGATTAGAAACCTATACGATTGAAACGGAAAAAATGCGCCTTGAATTAGAACAGTCGAAGGTGCTACTATTAGAGGAAAAACAAAACTCAAGCAAGTAGATGGGTATACATGAGAAAGACTATTTCAGGATTGTCTCTTTTCCGCTATAATGGAACTACGACGCTAGAGGGGAAGATGACCATATGTCTGATTATGAACAGTTTATAGAAGGTATCAAGCGCAAAACAGGAATAGATTTAGCGTTATATAAAGAAGCGCAAATGAAAAGACGATTAACCTCACTTTATGAAAAAAAAGGTTATCGAAATTTTGTTGACTTTCTAAAGGTACTTGAACAAGATCGTGATTTAATGAATGAGTTTTTAGATCGTATGACGATTAATGTTTCTGAATTTTATCGTAATGGAAAGCGTTGGGACGTATTGCAAAAGAAAATATTACCTAAGCTATTACAAACAAATAAGCGTTTAAAAATTTGGAGTGCTGCTTGTTCAACAGGAGAAGAGCCGTATTCATTAGTAATGGTCTTATCTCAATTAGTGCCTTTATCTCAAATTCAAATTATTGCTACTGATTTAGATGAAAATGTCATTCAAAAAGCGAAATTAGGTGTCTATCCAGAACGCTCATTAGCAGAAGTGCCAAATGACATTAAAGCTAAATATTTTGAACAAGAGGGCTCCTTCTACCGCGTGAAGGATGAGATTAAGCGTTGTGTGACCTTTAAAAAACAAAATTTGCTTAATGATACCTATGATAGCAATTATGATTTAATAGTTTGCCGCAATGTAATGATCTATTTCACGGAAGAAGCCAAGGATCAAATTTATAACGATTTTAGTAAAGCCTTACGCAAGGATGGCATACTATTTGTAGGATCGACAGAGCAAATTTTTAATCCATCTCGTTACGAATTTGAAGTAGAGGATACATTCTTCTATCGAAAAAACAGTTAATAATATGAATGAAAAGCTTTGTACAAATGACTGGTTTCATCATGTACATATAGTAACTAAAGCATTAACATAGATAATTCGTACGCTTTTCGCTTATCCTAAGCAAAGGCGTATTTTTTATAAATTTTAGCACTTCACTTCAGTAGTGTAGTAAGGTTTTATGCAAGTCGTTCAGAATATTCGCATTTAGGTTATGTAAATAGAATGAACTTAAAAGACATTTGCAAAAGGACTGTTTTTTTAAAGAATATATGTTATAGTGAAAAATACATACTTTAGCGAGTTGAAGGGAGAAAGCGTTTATGCGTTACTTAACAGCGGGTGAGTCACACGGCCCCCAACTAACAACTATTATTGAAGGTTTACCGTCACTCTTACCCATTACAGCAGAAAAAATTAATCACGATTTAAAACGACGTCAAGGAGGTCATGGACGTGGACGACGCATGCAAATCGAAACAGATACAGTAGAGATTGTCGCAGGCGTTCGTCATGGACAAACACTTGGATCACCTGTCGCATTAGTTGTAACCAATGATGATTGGAAGCATTGGACAAAAATTATGGGTGCTGAGCCATTAGCAGAAGATGTGAATCCTGAGGATATCAAACGTCAAATTTCACGACCTCGTCCAGGCCATGCGGATTTAGTTGGTGGCATGAAATACGGACATCGTGATTTACGAAATGTATTAGAGCGTTCTTCAGCTCGTGAAACAACTGTACGTGTAGCGGTCGGCTCAGTGGCGAAGGCTTTATTAAATGAATTAGGTATTTCCATTGTCGCACATGTTACGGAGATTGTTGGAATTAAGGCTGATACATCTTTAGTGGAAGGGAAAACAGTCGATGAAATTCGTGCCATCGTAGAAGTGGATCCTTGCTATTGTGTAGATCCTGTCGCTTCTGCCAAGATGGTAGAAGCGATTGACGAAGCAAAAAAAGCTGGCGATTCTATCGGCGGTGTTGTTGAAGTCATTGTGGAAGGTATGCCAGCAGGTGTAGGGTCATATGTACACTATGATCGTAAGCTCGATGCTAAGTTGGCTGCAGCGATGCTATCTATCAATGCATTTAAAGGTGTTGAGTTTGGGCTTGGTTTCGAGATGGCACGTCGTAAAGGCTCAGAAGTTCATGATGAAATTATTTGGACTGAAGAAGAAGGCTATACACGTGCGACTAATCGACTTGGTGGCTTAGAGGGTGGTATGTCTACTGGTATGCCAATTGTTGTACGCGGTGTAATGAAGCCAATCCCTACATTATATAAACCATTACAAAGTGTGGATATCGAAACAAAAGAGCCATTTAAAGCAAGCGTTGAGCGTTCTGACAGCTGTGCGGTACCAGCGGCATCAGTAGTAGCTGAGCATGTTATTGCCTGGGAAATAGCGAATGTTATTTTGGAGCAATTCCATAGTGATCAATTACCACAACTAAAAGCTCAAATTGATGAACATCGTCAATATACGAAGGGGTTCTAATTTATGCGTGTTCCAGTTGCAACAAAATCACATCATTATGAGGTTGTACTTGGCCATCGATTTCTTACTAAAGCTATTCAAACATTTGCGGATCAGCTAAAAAAAGCAGATAAACTGTTTGTCTTTACAGATGCTCATGTATGGGAGGCACAGGGAGACTATTTCAAGGCAAATTTCCCATATGATTTTGAAGTGTTTATTTTGCCTGGTGGCGAAGCATGCAAAACCTTTGAGCAATATTATGCAGCTCAAACTTTTTTACTAGAGCAAAAATGCTCGCGGAAATCATTTATTTTTGCTTTTGGTGGCGGGGCTGTTGGAGATTTAACGGGGTTTGTTGCAGCAACCTATATGCGTGGAGTTCCATTTATTCAAATTCCAACAACTATTTTGGCGCATGATTCAGCAGTAGGCGGGAAGACCGCTATTAACCATCCATTAGGAAAGAATATGATTGGTGCATTTTATCAGCCAGAAGGTGTTATTTACGATACAGTTTTCTCTGAAACCTTACCTGTACGCGAGATCCGTTCAGGAACAGCTGAGTTAATCAAACATGCGATGATTTCTGATCCAGCATGGTTAGAGGAATTAATGGCAGTAGATTCCGTTATACATTTTAATCGGCAGGAATTAGCGAGTCAGTTAAAAAAAGGGATTGAGGTTAAAGCAAAAATTGTAGCCGAGGATGAAACAGAGCAATCTGTTCGAAAGTTTTTAAACTTGGGCCATACATATGGACATGCGATTGAAGCAGCTGCAGGCTACGGAAAAGTAGCTCATGGTGAGGCAGTCATGATTGGTCTTGTGTATTGCTTATTATTGAGTGAACGTTATGGGGAGCTAGATCGTTCGTTTAGCAAAGCGTTTTTACAATTTGCAGTTAAAAATGGCTATCCTTTTGAGGCTGTTAATGACTATACATTTGAACAATTAACAAGCTATTTAATGAAAGATAAAAAAACGGAATATGGCATTTTACAATTTGTTTTATTGGAAAAAATTGGTAAACCATTTGTGCGGGCAATTGATTTAGAAGAATGCCAAGAAGTAGATGCCGAATATAGACAGTTATTAGCGGAGGTGCTTGTATGATTCGTGGACTTAGAGGGGCAATTACAATTGAATCTGACAAGCCAGAGCTTGTATGGGATGAGACAGCAAGATTAGTGCGTGAGGTTGTGGCAGCAAATAATGTAGAAATAGATGATATTGCATCCATTTTAATTTCTACTACGCCGGATATTACCTCAGCATTTCCTGCTCGTGCAGTACGCTTGATGGAAGGGTGGCAATATGTTCCAGTAATGTGTACACATGAAATGGATGTGCCGAATGCACTACCATTATGTATTCGAGTATTAATTCATGCAAATGTAGAGGTAGCACAAAAAGACGTGAAGCACTTGTATCTCAATGATGCAGTGAAATTAAGACCAGATTTAGCACAAGCTAAATAAGTAGAGGAGATGTTTTAGATGAAGTGGAAACAACAATTGGACGGTATGCAAGCGTATAAACCAGGAAAACCAATTGAAGAAGTGCAACGTGAATATGGCTTAAAAGAAGTGATTAAATTGGCATCAAATGAAAATCCATTTGGATGCTCACCTAAGGTGACAGCATATTTACAAAATAATGCAGTGAATCATGCCCTTTATCCAGATGGCTATGCACAAAATTTACGTACAGCTGTTGCAAATCATCTAGGCGTTCAAGAGACACAGCTTCTGTTTGGTAACGGCTCTGACGATATCATTGCTATTATTACTCGTGCATTGTTGTATCCAGGGGTAAATACCATTATGGCTGATCTATCATTCTCCCAATACTGGCATAATGCTGAAATTGAAGGTGCTGAAATACGTAAAATTGCTTGTGTAGAGGGTGCACATGATCTAGATGCAATGGCGGCTGCAATTGATGATCGAACAGCTGTCGTATGGGTATGTAGTCCGAATAATCCTACTGGTGTTGTAATTCCAGATACGGCTTTACGTGCCTTCCTTGCCAAGGTACCAAATGATGTACTTGTCGTATTAGATGAAGCGTACATTGAATACGTGACACATCCTGAACATAAGGATACTCTACCAATCATCGATCAATATCCAAATGTTCTTTTATTACGTACATTCTCTAAAGCATATGGTTTGGCATCGTTCCGAGTTGGCTATGCGATTGGACAGCCAACTGTCATTGAAAAGCTTGATCCGGTCAGAGGTCCGTTTAATAATACGAGTTTAAGCCAAGCTGTAGCTGCTATTGCACTAAGCGATCAGGAATATATAGAAGCATGTCGTGAAGCAAATGAAAATGGTAAAAAGCAATATGTTGAATTCTGTGAAAAACATAATCTAAAATACTTCCCATCTGATACGAACTTTATTTTCTTTGATACAAAGGCTGATAGTGATGTCATTTTCCAAGAGCTTATGAAAAAGGGCTTTATTGTGCGCAGTGGTAATGCTTTAGGATTACCAGGATTTATCCGTGTTACAATCGGTACTGAAGCCCAAAATGCAGCATTGCTAGTTCAACTTGACAATGTATTAAAAGAGCAAGGAGTATTTGCATGACACGCAATGTGCTCGTTATTGGGCTAGGATTAATCGGTGGTTCCATCGCCCTTGCTTTACAGAAGGCACCAGACACAAGGATTATTGGCTATGACATGGATGCTCAAACGCGTGAGCATGCGCAAGCATTAAATATTGTACATGACACTGTAACGGATCCACAGGCAATTGCAGGTGATGTCGATATCATTATTTTCGGTACACCAGTTAATGCAACGCTTGAATGGATGGAGCAATTAAAATCATGGCCATTAAAAAATAAAGTCATCGTAACAGATACAGGAAGTACAAAAAAATTAATTATGCAAAAAGCTGGCGAATTACGTGAACTTGGCATTACGTTTATTGGTGGACATCCAATGGCAGGTTCACATAAAAGTGGCGTATTAGCTGCAAAGGCGCATCTTTTTGAAAATGCATACTATATGCTTACACCGCTTGCTGGTGAAGAAATTGTTCATATGGCACAGCTGGAAAGCCTCTTAAAATTCACGCATGCAAAAGTGGTTAGTGTTTCTGCAAATGAGCATGACCATATGACAGCTGTGGTAAGTCATTTCCCACATATCATTGCAGCTTCCCTTGTGCATCAATTAGGAGAGGAGAATGGGGAATACCCTATGACTCGCTCCCTTGCCGCGGGTGGTTTCCGTGATGTCACGCGTATAGCTTCTTCCAACCCGGTTTTATGGCGAGATATCACTTTACAAAATCGTGATGAGCTACTGACTCAGCTAGAAGGCTGGGAAAAAGAAATGGGCCGTATTAAGGAATTGCTGACGAATGGTACTTCTCGGGATATTGAAGACTATTTTTCTATTGCCAAAGAACTGAGAGATGAATTACCAATTAGCGCAGGAGCTATGTATACAGCGTTCGACTTATACGTAGATGTTCCAGACTATCCAGGTGTCATTTCCGAGGTAACAGGTTTGCTGGCTGATGAGGCAATAAGTATTACGAATTTAAGGATTGTCGAGTCAAGAGAGGATGTTTTCGGTATTTTGGTCATTAGTTTCCAAAGCGAAAATGACCGTGAACGTGCCGCAGCATGTATTCAAAAACGTGCCAATTTTGAAACGTATATTTCATAGAAAAAGAAAGCGTCGGCTTTACGGCGCTTTCTGTCTTCATATTGGAGGGAAAAATTAATGAGTAAAAAAGTTTTACAATACAATAAGCCATCTTTACAGGGATCACTAACTGTTCCAGGCGATAAATCGGTCTCTCACCGTTCTGTGATGTTCGGTTCCATTGCTACTGGGACAACAACAGTAGAAGGTTTTTTACTTGGGGAAGATTGTTTAAGTACCATTGATTGCTTCCAGAAGCTTGGTGTGCATATTGAGGTGGAAGGAACGAATGTAACGATAGAAAGTCCAGGGATGAATAGCTGGCAGGAGCCTACTGACGTGTTATATACAGGTAACTCTGGTACAACTACACGTTTAATGCTTGGAATTTTAGCAGGCTCTACAGTTCATTCAGTCATGACAGGGGATGCATCAATCGGCAAGCGACCAATGCGACGCGTCATTGATCCACTGCGTCAAATGGGAGCCCATATTACGGGACGTGCAGACGGTCAATATACACCATTAGCCATTCAAGGTACAAAACTACAGGCCATTGATTACAAAATGCCAGTAGCAAGTGCTCAAGTTAAATCTGCTATATTACTTGCAGGCTTGCGTGCTGAGGGTACAACGATTGTTAGAGAAACAGAAGTGTCAAGAGATCATACTGAACGAATGCTGCGTCAATTTGGTGCCGATGTCGAAGTGAAGGATGGAGTCGTTTCATTAGAGGGTGGACAAACATTAAGTGGGACCCATGTTTCTGTACCAGGGGACATCTCGTCAGCAGCCTTTTTCTTAGTGGCAGGGGCAATTTGCAATACTAGTCAATTAACTCTTGAAAATGTTGGCGTTAATCCAACGCGTGATGGAATTATCGAGGTTCTTTCAAAAATGGGCGCAACGATGACAGTGATCCCAAATGATGATCGTCAAGCTGAACCGACAGCGACCATTCAAATTCAAACATCTACTTTATCTGGTACAACAATCGAGGGAGAATTGATTCCTCGTTTAATTGATGAAATACCAATCCTTGCTTTACTTGCTACACAGGCACACGGTCAAACGATTATTAAAGATGCCGAAGAGTTAAAAGTAAAGGAAACAGATCGTATTACAGCGGTTGTAACTGAATTAAAAAAGCTGGGTGCTAACATCGAAGCAACAAATGATGGTATGATTATTGAAGGGCCAACACCATTGAAAGGTGCAAGTCTCAAAACATATGGCGATCATCGAATTGGCATGATGGGTGCTGTGGCTGCTTTAATTACCGAAGGCTCAGTCACTTTAGATGATGCACAGTGTATTGCTGTATCGTATCCATCATTCTTTGAACATATTGAGGCAGTAAGGTAACAATTGAAGATTGACTCTCCAAGTTTTTGGGGAGTTTTTTCTTGTTTCGGTGGTAAATGTTTTGTAGCATAAAGGTATCAAAGAAAGAATAGGTGAATGACTGTGAACAATGCGATGACTGAAATGATGCAAGCACTTGAACAGGGAGACTTAGCATTAATAGATCAGCTACTTGAAACATTTTTAGTGAAGGAGCTACCCGAGGAAATTTACGCACTTGCAGAAATTTTTATGCAATATGGGTACATGAAAGAAGCTGACCGCGTTCTGGAGCATTTACAATTTTTATTCCCAGAAGAGGCACAGTTAAAAATAGATCGTGCAAATGTTTTAATGGAGCTTGGTGATGAAGATGAAGCATTAAATTTATTGCTTGAAATTGAAGAAGCATCACCAGAATATCCTCAAGCATTATTAGTTTTAGCTGATTATTATCAGATGCAGGGGTTATTTGAAGTAGCTGAGATACGTATAAATGAAGCACTAGCAATTTTACCAGACGAGCCATTACTGCATTTTGCCAAAGCTGAGCTGTTATTTGAAACAGGTCGTTTTTTAGAAGCTGCAAGATTGTATGAAGAATTATATGAACAACAAGCTGAATTTGCTGGTATTCATCTTGTGGAGCGATTGGCGGAGGTTTATCGTGCCGGGGCTGCCTACGAAACGGCATTGGATTACTATTTAAAGGCGCTTGACGATGAGGTAAAACCGGATATTTTATTTGGTGCTGCGTATTCAGCCTTCCAATCCCAAAAATACGAGATGGCTATTAAACAATTAGAGGAATTGAAAGAGTTAGATCCTGATTACTTCTCAGCTTACTTATTGCTGGCAGAAAGCTATGCGATGACAGAGGAAAATCCAAAAGCCTATGCGGCAATCCAAGAGGGATTAAAGCGCGATGAATATGATAAAACACTCTATTTATTTGCTGGGAAAATGGCATTGAAAAATAGTTTGCCAGTAGATGCAGAGCAATATTTACGAGAAGCAATAGCGTTAGATCCTGAATATATGGAAGCCGTATTAGCACTTATTTCTGTGTTAGGTCAACAAGAACGGAATGAAGATGTTATCGAATTATTTGAGACTCTACAGCAAAATGATTTTGAATGGAGCACGTTATACCCATTTGCAGCGGAGGCATATGAAAATTTAGAATTGTACGACCGTGCATACGAATTTTACCGTTTGGCATATAATGATTTTAAGGAAGACGCAACATTTTTAGAAAAATATGTGTACTTTTTATTAGAGGAAGGAAAACGTTCAGAGGCGAAAGTGGTTCTTGAACAATTAATGAACATTCAACCAGGTGAACCAGAATGGCAAGAGAAGTTAGAAGCCTTAGAATTTGAGTAAAGGAGGGAGTGGGTATGACTGCTTCTGTATCAGTTGTTGATAAAAAAGCATTTGTTCGATGGTTTTTAAAAAATTATCAATTGAAACGTCGTGAGTGTGTTTGGATTTTAAATTACTTACTTAGCAATGATGACTTATTAAAACGAATCCGATTCGTGGAAGAAGCTCACTATTGTCCGAGAGCAATGGTGATGTCAACAGTTGATTCAACAGGTGTTCCTTTTCGTTTCTATAAAGGCAATGTAATGACAGCAGACGCCGAAAAGTCTTTCCATGATTTACGCTTACACGAGCAAGAAGATATGTATATACAGTTGAATTTTCCAAATATACCACCAAGTGCACAATACTTAGCAGTTCTAGAAGAAAACCCTTATATGCCAGAGACACTGTTAGTTAGTGAAAAAGATCGTTTACTGGCAGAAGAACTGCTTTCCAATAGCTTACTCGTATTCCAAGAAGAAAAATTACTTGCACAAATTGATGAAGCCCTCGATCAGGGAGATGAAGAACGTTTTTATGAATTGTCTAATTTGTTACAAGCATTAAAGGAAACGGCTAATTTACCTTAGTTATAGGTAAAAATTGAATGTCCTTTACCCACTTCAATATGGTAACATTACTAGTGAATGAATGATTGTTTTCACTTTTAATTGGGTATCCTATTTGAAGAGTGGAAAAGGGCATTTTTTATTATGCGACAAAGGAGGTTTGTTGAATGTACTTTAATGCAAACGATGTGACATCGTTTTTGGGACAGAAGGATTTCATCGATACTGCGATAGTTCCGCTCATATCCATCGATTTGGCTCCTGAGAAAATGAAACAAAGTGGTGCTGAGGTAGATTTTCTAATGTCTTTAACTTCTTTCATAGAACAACAGTTTAAAGGCCGTTTACTAGTCATGCCACCTTTTTCTTATATGGCTTCTTTAAAAAACGAAGAATTACCGAAGCAATTTGAAACACAATTACATAATGCTGGCTTTAAGCATGTGTTCTTCATTACTTGTGACCACTCTTGGACAAATATTGGAGATATAGTAAATATTATTTGGTTACCAGCAATTCCGTTAGAAAGTATGGATGCAGGTGTGAAAAAATCCATTCTCGAAGATCAATTACGACAAGTGGTTCCGATGCTTTCGACCAAATGGGCACAGATTTAACAATTAGTTTCAATAAATGTTCACATTCTCCAGCTTTCCACAGAATGCTATATTGACCAAGCTATGGACTTGATATATCATATATATGTCCTAGTATTACTATTTGTAAAAGTATGTCCGTTGGACTGACCTTTAAGTTAGAGGGGGGAAAATAATGAGTAATAATCGAGTTTCACGTCGTCAATTTCTAAGTTATACTCTTACTGGTGTAGGTGGATTTATGGCGGCAGGTATGCTAATGCCAATGCTTCGCTTTGCAATTGATCCTGTGCTACAAAAGCATGAGGGTGGAGATTTTGTAAAAACAGAGCATAAAATCGCTGACTTGACTGAAGAGCCTGTAAAAGTTGACTTTTCATATGAACAAGTGGATGCATGGTACAAATCACAGGTTACAGATGTAGCTTGGGTTTATAAAAGTGGCGATCAAATCATTGCCCTTTCACCTGTTTGTAAGCATTTAGGATGTATGGTTGACTGGAATGGAGATTCTGCACACCCAGGTCAATTCTTCTGTCCATGTCACGCAGGACGTTATGAGAAAAACGGGAAAAACATTGCAGGTACACCGCCTCTAGGTCCGTTGGATGAATTTGAAGTACAAGAACAAGATGGCTATTTAATGATTGGTCCAGCTAAAGCAAATACTCTAGTTAAATAAGTAAGGGGGTACGACAACAGTGCTAAATAAAATTTATGATTGGGTCGATGAACGCCTAGATATTACACCTATTTGGCGTGATATTGCCGACCACGAAGTGCCAGAGCACGTTAACCCTGCACATCATTTTTCAGCATTCGTTTACTGCTTCGGTGGATTAACATTCTTCATCACAGTAATTCAAATTCTATCTGGTATGTTCCTAACAATGTATTATGTACCAGACGTTGTGAATGCCTGGAAATCAGTTTATTATTTACAAAACGAAGTAGCGTTTGGTGAAATCGTGCGCGGTATGCACCACTGGGGAGCTTCATTAGTTATCGTAATGATGTTCTTACATACACTTCGTGTATTCTTCACAGGTTCTTATAAGAAACCTCGTGAGTTAAACTGGATGGTTGGTGTAGGTATTTTTGGTGTAATGATGGGTCTTGGCTTTACAGGATACCTATTACCATGGGATATGAAAGCATTATTCGCTACTAAAGTAGGTATCGAAATTGCAGCATCTGTACCGTTTATCGGTTCGATGATTAAAGTATTATTAGCGGGTGACACTACAATTCTTGGTGCTCAAACGTTAACTCGATTCTTTGCGATTCATGTATTCTTCTTGCCTGCAGTATTGTTTGGGTTACTTGCAGCACACTTTATCATGATTCGTCGTCAAGGAATTTCAGGGCCGTTGTGATTGTCTTGACGGTTCGATGATCTTTAAAAGGAGGGGACACTATGCATCGCGGAAAAGGAATGAAATTTGTCGGCGATTCTCGTATTAAAGCGAATCACAGAATGCCGAACGTTCCAAAGGATTATTCCGAATATCCAGGTAAGACGGAAGCTTTCTGGCCGAACTTCTTACTGAAGGAATGGATGGTAGGTGCTGTATTTTTAATTGGATACTTATTATTAACTGTCGCTCACCCGTCACCACTTGAAGGGCCGGCAGATCCAACTAGAGCATATACACCGCTACCGGACTGGTACTTCTTATTCATGTATCAACTTTTAAAATACTCATTTGCTTCTGGTCCATACAATGTAATTGGAGCAATTGTAATTCCAGGTCTTGCATTTGGAGCGCTATTATTAATGCCATTTTTAGACAAGGGTCCAGAACGTCGTCCATCTAAACGTCCATTACCGACAGCGTTTATGTTATTAACTCTAGCTGCTATGTTCTACCTAACTTGGGAGTCAGTTGTTAACCACGACTGGGAAGCTCAAAAAGCTATGGGTGCAATCGTAGAAACAGTTGAATTCGATAAAGAATCAGAAGGTTATAAACTATACGCTGGTTCAGCATGTATTACATGTCACGGTGAAGGCTTAGAAGGTGGAGCAGGTGCACCATCTCTAATGAACACTGGATTAACAGCTGATGAAATTAAGGACATTGCTCATAATGGTCGTGGTAACATGCCACCAGGATTATGGACAGGTTCAGATGAAGATCTTCAGAAACTTGCTGAATTTATCGAAAGTTTAAAAGCTGAGTAATAGTAAAAGAGTCAGGAAACTGGCTCTTTTTTTTCGACCTTGTTATAATATTGGGACTGAAAGCTAGCCGAAAAGGTTCCCTTGTCCTCAGTAATTTAGCGAAAAATGTCGAAAAATAGATAAAAGCGAATGAATTCAATCCATTAGCACATATTGAAGTTGTGGAAATAATTTCACCTGGAAATAAGAATCTTCCCTATACATAACAAAGAATTATTAGTAAAGCGCAAGGAGTTGAATTTATGCAAATAACACGTGCAAATCTTTGGTATCTTCTAAACCATAAGTCATTCTTAATTGCGCTACTTATTATTAATCTATTAGGCACAATTTATGGCTATTATTGGTATGGATGGCAGCTTGCCATGACTAAGCCTATTTTTTATATTTTTGTTCCTGATAGCCCGACAGCTAGCTTATTCTTTTGCTTTGTGTTAATGGCTTGGATTATGGGAAAAAGATGGCCGCTAATGGAAGTATTAGCGCTTGTAACATTAGTGAAATACGGTCTGTGGGCTGATGTCATGAATATTTGGACATTAGTTGAAACAGGATCGATCGGTTGGCAAGGTTGGATGCTAGTTGGCTCACATTTTGCAATGGCCGTTCAAGCTATATTATATATGAAGAAATATGTATTCACTTATTGGCATGTAGTGATAGCAGCTGTCTGGACGCTCCATAATGATGTCATTGACTATGTGTTTGGACAAATGCCTATGTATGGGGATTTAGTCAAGTACACAAGCTATATTGGCTACTTTACATTTTGGTTATCAATTGCATGTATTCTCCTTGCGATTTTCTCAATTAGGTGGCGCAAATATTTGCCGAATTAGGGTATAAATTATAGAATTATAGTATCGAGGTAGAAAGGGGTTAGAATATTGTCAACAAGCATGTATATTGTTTATTTTATTATTATTATGCTGCTGCCACTTTATGCACAAATGAAAGTAAAAGGCACGTATAATAAATTTGCGAAACAACGTACAATGAAGGGCCAAACAGGTGCAGAGGTAGCGCGTGCGATTTTAGATGCGAACGGCTTATATGATGTACGAGTTGTGCCAACACAAGGTGTGTTGTCTGACCATTACAATCCGGCAACCAAAACAGTTGCTTTATCAGAAAGTAACTTTTATGAAGCGAGTGTTGCAGGTGCTGCGGTAGCTGCCCATGAGGTAGGTCACGCCATCCAACATAAAGAAGCTTATTCTATGCTTACATTACGTAGTAAGCTAGTCCCAGTGGCAAATATTTCTTCTAATGCGTCTTGGATTTTTGTAATGATTGGTATTTTTGCAAGTAGTACGAATTTCTTGCTTTTAGGTATCATATTATTAGCAGCAGGTGTTGTTTTCCAATTAGTGACACTTCCAGTGGAGTTTGATGCTTCAAAGCGAGCATTAGTTCAAATGAATTCGCTTGGCATTATTACAAATGAAGAAGAACGACCAGCACGAAAAGTATTGAGTGCTGCAGCATTAACATATGTAGCAGCGGCAGCGGTAGCTGTACTAGAGTTATTACGTTTAATTTTAATTTTTACGAATATGCGTAGCGATGACTAAGAAAAAAACTTGTTATGGTGGTACACCACTATAACAAGTTTTTTATCTTCAAACACTTAATGAAGCGGTTGTTTTTGATCATCAAGAGTGAAGCCTTCTCCTGCCACATCACGTACTTCTATAATAGAAACGAAAGCGTGCGGATCCACTTCATGAACAATGGATTTTAGGCGTACAACTTCGTTGCGACCGATCACACAATAAATAACTTCCTTAGGCTGTTTAGTAAAGTGTCCATGACCTTCTAATATAGTGATCCCGCGCTCCATTCGTAGGGCAATTGTTTCCGCAATAACACCTGACTTCTCGGATATAATGAGAGCACCACGCGCTGCATAGGCACCTTCCTGTACAAAGTCAATAACACGAGCGCCAACAAATACAGCGACTAATGTGTACATCATGGAACGCGCATCTAAGAATGTAAGCCATGAAAGGATGATGACGATGGCGTCGAAGACAAACATCGTTTTACCCATACTCCAGCCAAAATATTTATGCCCAAGTCGTGCCAATATATCGACGCCACCGGTAGTGCCACCAAAGCGGAAGACAATTCCTAGGCCAAGACCGACGAATATACCCGCGAACAGAGCAACGAGTAACATGTCATCTTCTAAATGAATGGTAAACTGATATTTCTGGAAAATCTTTAGAAAAAGAGAAACAGATAAAGTGCCAACAAGCGTATAGACAAAAGATTTCTTTCCGAGTAATCGATAACCAATTATAAACATGGGAATATTTAATAATAGGTTCATTAAGGCGGGGTCCCATCCTAATGTAAAGTATAGTATGAGTGTAATTCCACTTAGTCCACCTTCACCTAGCTGATTTTGAATGTTGAAGTGAACAAAGCCGAAGCTAAAAATGGCTGCTCCGAGCATTATTGCGATAATATTACGTATTTTAATCTGTTTTAACATTTGACCTCCTGTAGTTCCAAACAAATGAAGTAGTGATATCTATTATCTGACATTTTATTGGTTTTGACAACAACGGTGTAAATTATATAGGATGGTAAATAGGAGTGTGATTTAAATGACCGATCAACTAACTATGCAAGCATTACAACAGCGTGTTGATAATTATATAGGACAATTTAAAGAAGGATATTTCCCACCTTTCGAACTGCTAGCTCGTTTAACAGAGGAATTAGGAGAGCTATCTCGCGAGGTTCAGGATGTATATGGACAAAAAAAGAAAAAGAATACAGAGGAAATAAACAGTATTGAAGAAGAGCTTGGTGACTTTTTCTTTGTTTTAGTATGCTTTGCCAATGCTCAGGGCATTAAATTAGATGAAGCTCTATTAAGAGTCATACATAAATTTGAAACAAGGGATAAGGATCGTTGGACGAGAAAGGATGAAGAATGATGTCGATTCGTGTAGCTATTGCAGGAGCAAGAGGAAAAATGGGGGCTGAGGCTGTACATACGGTCATGAAACATGACAAAATGGAATTAGTAGCTGTACTAGATTATAAGGAAGTAGGAAGAACATTAGCTGATTTAGACATGTTCCCAGCGAGCTATACAGTACCTTTATTTACGGAAATGCATGATCTTGTAGAAGCAACTTCTCCAGACGTATTAGTGGATTTAACGAACCCACATGCTGTATATAATCATACTAAAGAAGCATTGAATTTAAATGTACGACCTGTAATTGGTACAACAGGATTTACTGACGCACAACTAGAAGAATTATCAACCATTGCTAAAGAAAAAGAGTTGGGCTGCATTATTGCACCAAACTTTGCGATTGGCGCTATCCTGATGATGAAATTTGCGAAAGAAGCGGCCAAATACTTACCAGATGTAGAAATTATTGAAATGCATCATGATCAAAAACTGGATGCACCATCTGGAACAGCAGTGAAAACTGCTCAACTAATTCAAGAGGTACGTACGCAAAAGACTCAGGGGCATCCAGAAGAAAAAGAAACCATTGAAGGTGCAAGAGGTGGAGATTTTGAAGGCATGCGCATTCACTCTGTTCGCTTACCTGGTTTAGTGGCACACCAGCAAGTATTATTTGGTGGAGATGGGCAGCTTTTAACGATTCGCCATGATTCATTGAATCGAAATTCTTTTATGTCAGGCATTGCCTTTTGCGTAGAAGAGGTTATGAAAATGGATCAGCTTGTTTATGGTTTAGAAAACATCATCTAAAGATTGGGATGGAAGCTATATGAAAATCGCATTAATTGCACATGATCGTAAAAAAGATAATTTAGTACAGTTTGCTATTGCTTACAAAGAAATTTTGCTTGAACATTCACTTTATGCTACCGGTACAACAGGACAGCGTGTCATTGAAGCCACTGGTTTAGAGGTAACACGTTTTCGTTCAGGTCCACTTGGTGGCGACCAACAAATTGGCGCAATGATTGCCAACAATGATATGGATATGGTTATTTTTTTCCGTGATCCATTAACAGCACAACCACATGAGCCAGATGTTTCTGCACTTATCCGTCTTTGTGATGTTTACCAAGTGCCACTGGCGACAAATATGGGGACAGCAGAAATATTATTAAAAGGCCTACAAGAAGGCTTTGTGGATTGGAGACTGATACAAGAAAGACGTAACTAATAAAAGACGTGATTTAGAAAGGATGATCATCGAATGAAAAAGCTAAAAATCGGCATTACCTGTTATCCAACAGTTGGAGGCTCTGGTGTAATAGCAACAGAATTAGGCAAAATGCTTGCAGAAAGAGGACATGAAATTCATTTCATTACCTCAAGCGTACCATTTCGATTGAATAAAATTTATCCAACCGTCTTTTTCCATGAAGTCGAAGTTAATAATTATTCAGTGTTTCAATATTCACCATACGATATTGCATTAGCGAGTAAAATGGCAGACGTCATCAAGGATGAAGAGTTGGATGTGTTGCATGTGCATTACGCAATTCCACATGCAGTATGTGCTGTGCTAGCACGTGAAATGAGTGGGCGAGATATTGGCATCGTTACAACACTTCATGGCACAGATATATCGGTGCTTGGGCAGGATTCTACGCTTTCACAGGCCATTAAGTATGGGATTGATAAATCTGATATTGTGACGACCGTGTCACATGCATTAAAAGAACAAACTTATGAATTAATTGATACAGTTAAGCCCATTGAAACAATTTATAACTTTGTGGATGAACGGGAGTACTTCCCTCGTAATTCAGGAAACCTAAAAGAGCAATTTGGTATACAAGAAGATGAAAAAGTCCTCATCCATGTCTCTAACTTCCGTAAAATTAAGAATCTTCCGCATATCATTGACGCCTTTATGAAAATACGTACTAATGTGAAGGCGAAACTCTTATTAGTCGGTGATGGGCCAGAAAAACATCGTGTAATGGACCAAGTAAAGGAAAGTCCATATATGAAGGATGTTCTATTTTTAGGGAAGCAAGAAAATTTAGCTGAACTATATGCAATTAGTGACCTAAAGCTGTTACTATCTCAGCAGGAATCGTTTGGATTGGTTTTATTAGAGGCAATGGCTTGTGGAGTGCCTTGTATTGGAACAAATGTAGGAGGTATCCCGGAAGTCATTGAACATGGCGTGGACGGCTTTATTGTGGAATTAGGAGATACGGAAGCCGTCGCTGAATATGCTGTTCAGTTATTGCAAGATGAGGAAAAATTACTGCGTTTCAGAGAAGCGGCCATTCATGCAGTCAGTGACAAATTCCACTCGTCCAAAATTGTAGAACAATACGAAAATCTGTACGAGAAGGTTGCGGAAAGAAATCATGCAAAACAATAAAGAATGGCAAACAGCCTATTCAGTAATAGAACAATTAGAACAAGCAGGCTTTGAGGCGGTTATTGTAGGTGGAGCTGTTAGAGATGCTTTACTGAATCGTCCTGCACATGATGTCGATGTAGCGACAAATGCGTTGCCTGAAGAGGTAAAAACAGTTTTTCAACGAACAGTTGATATTGGAATTCAGCATGGGACGGTACTTGTTATCGTACCTGCTGGGCCAGTTGAAGTAACTACTTATCGTACAGATGGGGAATATACAGACCATCGAAGACCAGATAAAGTGCAATTCGTTCGCTCTCTACAAGATGATTTACAACGCCGTGATTTCACAATGAATGCCATCGCTATGCGACGTGATGGCTCTTTTGTTGATTATTATGGTGGTCGTCAAGATATTGATCTTCGTATTATTCGAGCTGTTGGAGATGCTCAAAAACGCTTTGCTGAGGACGCCTTGCGCATGTTACGAGCAATCCGTTTTTCAGCGCAGCTTGATTTCACAATAGCGGAAGATACATTGATGGCGATACAACATAGAGCGGCCGATATCGCTTTTATTGCGAAAGAGCGAATCAAGGCAGAGCTAGATAAGCTATGGCTAGGAACGACTGTTTTTAGTGGCCTACAAAAATTAGAGGAAAGTGGCTTGGCAGCGTATTTACAAGGGAGTTTTCAGGCTGATCGCTGGTATGAATTTCAGACTGAGGACAAGCATGTGGGCTGGGCATATTTTGCGCTACTTCAAGGAGCAAACTGGCGCGAGATTTTGCAGGATTATCGATTGTCCAATAAAGAAATGGCGTTTGTTAAATCTGTTTTGACAGCATATGAAGCGTTAAAAAGTGGCTGGACAAACTCCCATTATTTTACCTATAAAGAACAGGAGCTGGAAGCAGCGATATATTTTGCAAAACTGCTCCAAGCGGACGTTTGTTTACCAAGTGAGCCTATTCGTATATTGCAGGACAAGCTGCCGATTCGACAAAAGCAAGAAATTGCGGTGAATGGGGCGGATTTACTTAAATGGTCTGGCAAAAAAGGAGGCCCTTGGGTAAAAGAAGCATTAGAGGACATACTCGAAGCGATTATTCATAATGAGCTTGCAAATGATCAGCAGCAGATAAAAAAATGGCTGAAGCATAACTATTTCCATGAAACATGAGTATATATACCTTACAACAAGCCGTCTCAGGAAAGTGTGGGACGGCTTGTTTTTTATATCACTGATGGTCATTTCAGTTGATTTACAGTATGATTAAATTTAGTTATATAAAAAGCAGAGTTTACAAAAGGATTGATGTGAACATGACAATGTCCATGAAAGATGAAATTTTAAAAAGAATACTAGCTGCCAATGGAGAAGCTGTTTCAGGTCAAGAATTAGCGGATTCTCTTGGAGTCTCAAGGACCGCTGTCTGGAAACATATGCAGACGTTACAAGAAGAGGGCTACACATTTGAAACAATAAAGAAAAAAGGCTATGTATTAACGGGTGTACCAAATAGTTTAAGTCCCACACAAATTGAACTTTTTTTAAAAACAGAGCATTTCGGAAGAGAAATTCATTATTTCGATGTCGTAGATTCAACACAAACGATTGCCCATAAGCTGGCACAGGAAGGCGCACCACATGGCACAGTCATTATTGGTGAAGAGCAAACAGCAGGACGCGGTCGGATGGCTCGTCCATGGGAATCAGTTCATGGTAGTGGTATTTGGATGACCGTTATCGTTCGACCTGATGTCACACCTCAACAGGCATCCTCTTTTACGCTTGTCGTAGCAGTCGCTGTCACAATGGCCATTAAAACACTATATAGCGATATTGAGCCAACTATTAAATGGCCAAATGATCTATTAATTAATGGTAAAAAATGTACAGGTATTTTGACGGAGATGCAGGCAGAGGCAGATTTGGTTCAGGCATTGCTAGTTGGCATTGGAATAAATGTTAACCAGGAGGCGGCTGATTTTTCACCGGATATTGCGGATATTGCTACTTCACTACGATTAGAAGCAGGAGAAGAAATTAATCGTGCGGCACTTGTAGCCTTAATTTTACAGTATCTAGAGCAATTTACAGAGTTATATATCGAAGAAGGCTTTGCCAGTATTAAAACCCTATGGGAGCAGCTGTCTTGTACAATTGGTCAACGTATTGAGGTGACGACTATACGAGAGCGCTTTGAAGGAATTGCTAGTGGAATTACAGATGATGGGGTGCTACAGCTTACACAAGATGATGGATTGGTCCGAACCATTTATGCAGGAGATATCAAAATACTATAAAAAAGAAGCTGCAAGGTGCGTACCTGCAGCTTTTTTGATGACTTCAATTGTTATTATTATTTGAGTGAAACATTGACATCACCGTGAGATAAAGAAACGTTCAGCTGGTCATCGCCTTTATAAAGCTGAGTGATTGAGCCATTTTCTTCTGTACCATTAACCGTTATATCGCCAAAACTTGTTTTTACTTCATAACCAAGATCGCTTTGTTTATTTTGTAAGTGAAGTGTTGCATCCCCAAAGCTAGATGTAATGGTTGATGTCCCATTTAAAGTTCCAGCAATATGAATATCACCATGTTCACTTTCGATGTTTACACCATTACTAGAATATTGCTTGAAAGTTAAATCACCAAAGTCTTGTGTAATCTCTGTGTTCTCTCCAGTTATGTTGTTAAAGGTAATATCTCCATAATTTTGCATCAGATTCAGCTGTTGATAATGCAAACCACGAAGTGTTGTATCGCCAAAATCACTATCTATTACAATCGACTTGAGGTTAGTATTTGCTGGAACATAGATTTTGATAGAGGGAGAAGAAAAGCTTGAGAAACCAAATTCAAACCCGTTTTTTTTCTTAGCCTTTGTTTCAATCTGTAAAGTTCCATTTTCAATACGATATGAGACGTCTTGTTGTTCGAGTACATTCGTTTCTAGTTTATATTGGTCTTCAGTGGCGACAACGGTAATATCCCCATAATCATTCGCTATATTTATACTAGTAAACTTATCTAAGTTATACGATTCACTAACTAGTTTATTGCTTCCTGGCACGTGAATGCCATCCTCATCTTTGATAATGAACCATCGACCGCCTGAAAAATAGCCGACCAATGCTAGTAAAACACCTAACGCAATGATGGTCATCGCAATAAGGGAATTTTTAGAAGCCATTTACAAGCCCCCTTTCCTTGTTTTCGTTATTTTGTGGAACAATCTGCCCAATGTTTCTACAGAGAGAAGGACGGTTTTCTTAATAAAACGGGCAACGAATGGAAAGAGTAAGACACTCAACCCTGTAATGATTAAGCCAATACCCATAAATAATAAGGCGGTTGGCCAATGCTCTGTTAAAATAAAGAGGCCTGAAATAAGGGCTGCAATTCCCCCAATAAAAATACTTAAAATACCTGCTCCAATCGCAAAAATCAAACTAATAATGACAGCACCAAATGATAATATAAGGGCGATAGCTGTTGCAAGAAGTGGTAAAGAAAGTGGTGCAGAAAGTATAGCAAGAATAATAAGCCATAAAGCTGTCATATTCTTTTTAGTCGATTTCTCCGAAGTGTTTTCTAAATCTTTTAAGGCAAAATCAGCCAATATTTGTGAGGCAACATGAGAAGGGGAGCCTAGTTCTGAAATAACCTGCTGCTCATTATTCTCTCCTGCTTCATCAAAGTATTCTTCATAATAGGCAAGAGCAGCCTCTAGCTCTTGCGCAGGAAGGCGCCGTAATTTCCCTCGTAGCTTTTTCAAATAACTAGCTCTATCCATCTATATTCCCTCCTAAAAGTACACAATCAACCTTTTCCTTATAGACACGCCATTCTTTTAAAAGCTCTAATAAGCGTATACGGCCATGCTCGGTAATTTGATAATAGCGTCTATTTCTACCTTGATAGGGCTGATCGTAGGTAGTTAAGTAATCTGCTTTTTGTAAGCGACGTAATACGGGGTACAATGTAGACTCTGAAATATCCATGACTGATTGTACTTGCTGCGTTAAGGAATAGCCATAAGCATCCTCTTTGTCAACAATGGCCAATACACAAGCATCCAGTAAAGCTGAGCCAAGCTGAAATGTCATCTTTCCACCTCACATTCATTACTTATACTTCATTTTATATTATATGCCATATAGTATGTGGATAGTATATGACGTATAGCATTGATTGTCAAATTTTATAAATAAATGTTTTTACTATTAGAAAATAATATTTGAAGATTACAAGTTTTATTGTTATAGTATGTGCTGAAGGGCAGTATCCATTGTGAACGGCACCTTCAAAACGTAAGATCTCATACTAACAAATATCTGCCTTGATCTATATGACAGGGACGGAAGAAAACAATGCGTTCAAAAAGTAGCTTACTTTCTAAGTGAAGCTAGTACCTCTTGCTGAGTTATGCAGAGGCTTTTTGCTAACGAATGAAACACAACCCTTCTGTCCATTTTGGAACCGAGGGTTTTTTCTGTTTTCTTCCCTTAAAAAGGAGGACTACAAAATGAGAACGACAACAGATTTTTTAAAGATGAAAGTGGCAGGCGAGAAAATTGTGATGGTGACTGCCTATGATTATCCAGCCGCTAAATTTGCAGAGGCTGCTAATGTAGACATGATTCTTGTAGGGGATTCACTTGGAATGGTTGTCCTTGGCTATGATTCAACAATGCCAGTGACTGTAGCAGATATGATCCATCATGCGAAAGCAACGCGACGTGGGGCAAAGGACACTTTTGTTGTAGTGGATATGCCATTTGGTTCCTATCATGGTGATGTCAATGAAACATTGAAAACAGCCATTTATATGATGCAAGAAACAGGTGCTGACGCTTTAAAAGTGGAAGGGGCTGGTGATGTCATTCCGGTCATTCGAAAGCTAACAGCTGCAGGAATTCCAGTGGTTGCTCATTTAGGCTTGTTGCCACAATCAGCGGGAGTAATTGGTGGCTATAAGGTACAGGGGAAAACGGCAGAACAGGCAACGCAGCTGATTGAGGATGCCAAGCAGTGTGAAAAGGCTGGTGCATGTGCGGTCGTTTTAGAATGTATCCCACATCAGTTAACAGAAATGGTGTCTGCTAGTCTAGTAATACCAACTATTGGTATAGGAGCGGGTGTCGAAGCAGATGGCCAAGTGTTAGTTTATCATGACATGTTAAGCTATGGCTCACACCATGTGCCAAAGTTCGTTCAACAATTTGCGGATATGGGGAAAGAGGCAAGTGAAGGAATGGTTCGCTATGTGGAAGCAGTCAAAGAGGGTGCTTTCCCAGCTCAAAAGCATTTCTTCACAATGAAAGAGGATGCGCTAGACCAGCTATATGGGGGCATCAAATCATGAAAGTCATCACAACGATACAAGCATTAACAGCTGAAATTCAGGCAGCAAAACAAGCCCATAAAACTATTGGCCTTGTTCCAACTATGGGATATTTACATGAAGGCCATTTAACATTGGCTCAAACAGCACGTGCAGAAAATGATTTAGTTGTTATGAGTATATTCGTTAACCCCACACAATTTGGGCCAAATGAAGATTTTGAAAGTTACCCACGGGATTTGCCAAGAGATATTGCGTTGGCAGAGTCTGTCGGTGTTGATCTTATCTTCGCTCCAAGTGTAGAAGAAATGTATCCGCAGGATGGCGGAATTCGTATCCATGCTGGTGAACAGGCCATGATTCTTTGTGGCGCGAGTCGTCAAGGTCATTTTGATGGTGTGTTACAGGTTGTAGCCAAACTATTCCACCTTACACTTCCAACAAGAGCCTATTTCGGTCAAAAAGATGCCCAGCAAGTGGCCATTATTACAACAATGGTACGTGATTTTAATTTTCCGTTAGAAATGCGTGTTGTACCTATCGTTCGTGAGGAAGATGGGCTAGCGAAGTCTTCTCGCAACATTTATCTAAGCGAATCGGAAAGAGAAGAGGCTCCTGCCATACAAGAAGCACTACAATTGGCTCAGGATAGCTTTTTAGCGACTGGAGAGGTTGGGTACGCATTAGCAAAGGCCAAAGCCCATATTCAGGCACGAACTCATGGCCGAATTGACTATATTGAATTATTAGCCTACCCAGATTTGATACCAGTGACTGAAACGACACAACAAGTATTGCTGGCAGCTGCTGTGTATATTGGGCAGACTCGCTTAATTGATAATAGTATCTTTACTTTGAAAGAGGGACTATAAATATGTTACGAATGATGATGAATAGTAAAATCCACCGTGCAACAGTGACTCAGGCGGATTTAAATTATGTGGGGTCCATAACAATTGATGAGGATATTTTAGATGCAGTCGGTATGCTGCCAAACGAAAAGGTACATGTTGTTAATAATAATAATGGCGCTCGTTTTGAAACGTATATTATTGCAGGTGAGCGTGGTTCAGGTGTAATCTGTGTGAATGGAGCGGCAGCAAGACTCGTACAGCGTGGCGATATTGTCATCATTATTTCCTATGCGTATGTGGATAATGATGAGGCAAAGAATCATAAACCGACTGTGGCCATTATGGGAGAAAGCAATACGATTAAAGAAATGATTTCCTATGAGCCTGAAGCAACGGTGATGTAAGACAAGAGAATTGTCCAGAATCAACAATGAGGAAAGTTGCTGGAAATTGAATTAAATAGGAGGATGACAAGGCTCAATTAGTGTAGCCGAATAGCCATCCTCCTTTTTTATGTGATTAAAACTACTACAAAAGTACTGGTAAAATTTTGTTTTTCTAACTATTAAACTAGTTTGTGAAATTAAAATTTTACAAATGTTCTAGTATTTTATGAGATATTTATGTAGAATTTAGTTGTTAGTACATCATTTTACTAGTGGAGGTATCATTTGTAATGGAAAATAAACGTAATAAATTTTTAACAGCTACTGCAGCAGCATTGGCTATCACAGCGGTAGCAGCGGCACCAGCATCAGCAGCTAGTCCATTTTCGGATGTAAAGGAAAGTCATGCGGATTATAAGGGCATTTCGACACTTTATGCGGCAGGTATTATTAGTGGATTCCCAGATGGTACATTCAAACCTGATACAAATGTCACACGTGGACAAGCTGCAAAAATGATTGCAGGCGCATTAAAGCTAGACACGAAAGAAGTTGTGAATCCAAACTTTAAGGATATTGATACAGCTAATACGTATTACGGTCCAATCGCTGCATTAGTAGGATTAAAAGTTGTTTCAGGCTATGGAGACAACACATTCCGTCCAAACCAAACGATTACACATGGTGATTTGGCAAAAATCTTATCATCTATTCCTAACTTACCAGAATTAGAAGGTGCTAAAAATCACGAAGCTAGTAAAAGCGTAACACGTGGACAACTAGCAACATTGATTGCAGAAGCTCTCACAAAATTAAACACAGAAACGCCTGAAAAACCGGAAGATGCATTTACATTATCAGTTCTACATGTGAATGATACACATGCACGCGCAAATGAATTACCGAAACTAGCAACTGCTGTAAAAGAGCAACGTGAAACAAAGAAAAATGTTTTAACATTACATGCTGGCGATGCATTTAGTGGTACTTTATACTTCAACGAATTCCATGGTCAAGCAGATTTAGCGCTATTAAATGAAATTGGCTTTGATGCTATGGTATTTGGTAACCATGAATTTGATTTAGGTTCATCACCTGAAGGACATCAAGCACTTGCAGACTTTGTTAAAGGTGCTAAATTCCCATTTGTGGGTGCCAATACAGATTTCTCAGCGGATGATAAATTTAAAGGTTTATTTACAGATTTAGTTTCAAGTGAGCCTGAAAACGGTAAAATCTATTCAGGTATTGTAAAAGAAATTGATGGAGAAAAAGTCGGTATCTTCGGTTTAACAACAGAAGAAACTTTGGATATTGCTTCTCCAGGTAAAGTGAAATTTACTAACTATATTGAAGAAGCGAAAAAGGCAGTAGCTGCATTTGAGGGTATGGGCGTTAATAAAATTATCGCTTTAACGCATATTGGTTACAATGATAATCCAAATGTAGATAATGATATTTTACTAGCTAAAAACGTACCAGGAATCGATATAATTGTTGGTGGACATGACCATACAAAATTAGACGAGCCATTTGTTGTAGATACGAACACTGTAGGCGAAGCAAAAGATGCAACATTAATCGTACAAGCTAATGAGTATGTAAAATATTTAGGAACACTGGATGTAACATTTGATGGCAAAGGTGTTGTCACTAAGTACGGTGGCGAATTAATCGACCTAGGAAAAGTTGCTGAAGATGCAGCATTAGTAAAATTACTAGCGCCATATAAAGCAAAAATTGATGAAGTCAACAACAAGGAAATTGGTGTGAAAATTACTGAGGAGTTAGCAAATCCACGTGCAACTGAAACAAACTTAGAAAGTGTACGTAGCAATGAAACAGCTCTAGGTAATATCATTACAGATGGTATGTTGGCAAAAGCACAAAAATATACGGATAAAACAGTTGTCATGGCACTACAAAATGGTGGTGGTATTCGTGCAGCGATCCCAGCCGGCAATATAACTGTTGGACAAGTGATTACAGTATTACCATTCGGTAACACATTAGCATTAATGGATGCTACAGGAGCTGAGCTTAAAGCAGCATTTGAAATTTCCTTGAAAAATGCACCTAAAGAAAATGGTGGTTTCCTACACATTGGTGGAGCAAAATTACAATATGATTCATCAAAAGAAGCAGGCTCACGTGTTATTTCAATCGAATATTTAGATAAAGCAACTGGCAAGTATGTTGCACTAGAAGATGGTAAAACATATACTGTGGCAACAAATGCCTTCACAGCTAAAGGTGGAGACGGCTTTGATATGTTTGCTAAAGCATATGAAGAAGGTCGTGTAACAGATTTAGGCTTATCTGATTGGGAAAATCTACAAGAGCAATTACTATCATTAAAAGAAGTGAAAACAACAGCAGAAGGTCGTATTGTTGATGTTGCTAAAAAGCAATAATCCCTTCGAAAGAATAGCTTACAAACGACATTCGCTTTAAATTATGTCACATCGCTATTTCCGCAACCTTATGGATAACCCTGAGGTTGCGGTTTTTTATTGTACGGCAGTATAAGGGATTGAATATTAGACGGCATATAGGGGAGAAAGGATGCCGCTGAACTAAATATATGATAAAATTCTTCTTATCTAATGTGACTGTGAGTTGAGATGTATGATGGAAAGTCAAAAATATGCCATTGTGGATTTGGAGACAACGGGTCATTCACCAGCAAATGGGGACCGGATGATTCAAATTGCCATTGTTATTATGAAGGATTGGGAAATTGAGCGTACCTATACGAAATTTATTAACCCGGGAAAAGCCATTCCATCGTTCATTCAAGATTTAACGCATATAACGAATGAGGATGTTAAGGATTCATACCCTTTTGAGGAACATGCGGATTACATATATGAGCTACTGGCTGATTGTGTGTTTGTAGCCCATAATGCCGATTTTGACTTATCATTTTTACAGGCGGAATTTAAACGGGCTGGCCTTCCAAAGTGGCAAGGTAAAAAAATGGATACAGTAGAGCTGGCAAAAATTTTGTTTCCGATGTCACTCGGCTTTAAGCTAGGAGACTTGGCGGCAGATTTAAATATAGAGTTGGCCAATGCGCATCGAGCAGACGACGATGCCCGTGCTACTGCTGAGCTGTTCAAATGTTGTTGGAAAGAGCTTTTAAATCTTCCTCAATTAACATTAGAACAAATGCATAAGCGTTCATTTCGCTTAAAATCGAATATTTCTCAGCTTTTTTTCGAGGCATTGCAAATAAAACGTCAACATAAAACAAGCGATGAGAATGTGCATTATTACCGGAATTTTGCGATTTGTAATGGTCGTAATAAACATGACCATGCATCAGAGACGATTGATTATCCGCAAACAGTGGCTGATAAAACGGCATTAATGACAAAGGCCCTCCCCAATTTTGAGGAACGTCCAGCTCAATTTAAGATGATGGATACGATTTGGCAAGCTCTACATGAACAAAAGGAATGTGTAATTGAAGCCTCTACGGGTATTGGCAAAACGGCGGGATATTTACTGCCAGCCATCGTATATGCTCGTACTGTCCATAAAAAAATCGCCATTAGTACCTATACATCCTATCTGCAAGAACAGCTTGTAGAGGAAGAGCTACCAAAGATAGAAAAAATCTTGGGAACAAAAGTAAATATTTGTGTACTCAAGGGGATGCAGCATTATATTGATCTAGATCGTTTTGAACAATCCATGGCATATGCGGACGAATCCTATGATGATACGTTTTCTATTTTACAGATTCTCGTTTGGCTGACGAAAACAGAGACCGGTGTGTTAAGTGAGCTGAATGTTTCAGGTGGGGGACAACTGTTTTTAGAGAAAATCCGCAAAATACCAAATGACAAACCATCTAAAGGGTTTGATTTCTATGAACAAGCGTTAAAGAACAGCGCATTTGCTGACTGTATAGTGACAAATCATGCTATGGTGTTAAGTGATTTAGTTCGTCAAACGCCGATATTTACACAAATAGATGGCTGGGTCATTGATGAGGCACATCAATTTATACAGGCTGCGATGCAACAGGATGAAATTGTCTTCTCCTATACGCAATGGAAATATATTTTTGGTCAAATTGGCACAATGGAAGACACAGGACTTTATCAACTTTTTTGTGAAGCGGCGAAGAAGAAACAACGTGTGTCCATGCAAAGTTTACAGCGACTGGATGCTCAATTTATACGGTTACAACGTGCATTTGATGAGACTATTCAACGAGCGGCACAAAGCATGCAACAACAGATGAAAGGCAAGCGAGCTAGTAGTAAGTGTACCTTATTTATAGAGGATGTAACGCTTGCCAAAGAGTCATTTTTACAAGTAAGCAAATTAACGCAGCAATGGCTTGATCTTGCGACTGAAGCAGCTCAAGGATTTGAAAATAATATTGAGCAATTAGATAAAAATGATAGGTATATTTTATCCGAATGGCATTATTGGATTCGAGAAGTGAAAATTAAAATTGCAGAGTGGGAAGACATTTTCCTGTCATCGCACGATGGAAGTTCGGTTTGGCTAGAATTCGATGTTCGAAGTGTTCCTGGCAGTTTACATGTTTTTAAGAAGCCAGCCAATGTCACACCGATTATTGAACAAGTGCTAGCACCTCTTCGCAAGCAAGCGAGCATTGTATGGACATCAGGTACATTAATGGTACCAGGCAATGAGCGTTTTGTTACACGACAATTAGGAATTTCTGATAGCGTTGAAGTTATAAAACTACAGGCACCGCCAGCCTATTACGCAGGTGCAAAAGCATTTATTGTCACGGATATGCCAGATATTCAGCATGTCAGCCAAGAAGAATACATTGAGGCAGTTGCTCATGCGATTACGAGGACTGTTAGAATGACGGAAGGTCGTTGCTTTGTGCTCTTTACAGCTCAGGATATGCTGCGGAAAACAGTCGAGCTCATTCAAGATAGTGAACTTTTAGATGATTATATGCTTTTTGCGCAAGGTGTTACAGGTGGTAGCCGTATGCGCATTCTAAAATCATTTCAAAAATTTAGCCATGCTGTTCTTTTTGGAACAAACAGTTTCTGGGAGGGTGTCGATGTTCCTGGAGATGCTCTTGCCTCTGTTATCGTTGTACGGCTGCCATTCTCTTCACCAGAAGAGCCTGTCTTTAAGGCGAGAGCGAAGCATCTTACAGCGCAAGGACGCAATTCCTTCACAGAGTTGTCATTGCCCGAGGCTATTATGCGCTTTAAGCAGGGCTTTGGTCGCTTAATTCGTTCCTCTCAGGATAAAGGAGCATTTATCGTCCTAGACCGTCGAATAACTAGCAAATCCTATGGGAAAGAATTTATTAAAGCACTACCGCCAATCGATGTAAAGAAATTGCAGCTACCCGAATTATTAAAAGAACTGAATCATTGGCAAAAATAAAAATTACCCCTTTTAGCATGAGCTAGAAGGGGTTTTTTTAAGTGGTTGCCTATACATTTATGATGAGGGTTATGACTATTTGTTGTTATGTTCCTCATCAAAAAGATTGGCATTTCGAACAATCTTAGTAATATAGCTCATAACGATTTCTGTTGCTTGTTGGGCATCATAGCTTTTTCGATTATTTAAAAGATTAGTAAACATACCTTGCCAAATTAAGAGTGTGATTTCATTAATGGCATCTACATTACCCTCGGTTAAATAGCCTTCTTTTAAAGCGATCTCTAACATAGAACGTCCCCGTTTTGTCAGACTGTGCTGAAACAGTATAGTCTTTAAATCTTCAGGAATATTAATTAAATCATTGGGGTAAAAGTTATAATAATTTTCCAATAGTTTTTCAGGTGTTTCCCCTAAATCCATAATAAAGACGGCATGAAAAATTTGTGGCTGTTTGAAGGAGTATTGGCAAAAACATTCCCAGGCTAATAAATATTTATCAATAGGGTCCTTGCCTCTTTCTATGTAACGAGCAACTTCGTTTGTATAGTCTTGCATGCATCTCATCGATGCAAAAAAGAGGAGATGAGAGATTTCTGAAAAATAATTGTAAATGGTTGCACTGTTATAACCAGCCCTATCGGCAACCTTTCTAATCGTGACATTTTCCACTCCTTCTTCTTCAATAATTTCCGCTGTGGCGTCTACAAAGTATTTCCACATACGACTCCTTTGTATTTCCTTTTTTTTCAAAGTAATATCCCCCCGACGTACAATGGTCATGTAAAATTATTAGTTTAATTCATATATTTACCATTTATAAGCTAGTTTAACCTTATTATAGCATAACAATTTTTATTTCCATCTCCCATTATAGCATTAGCTTTTAGCATTTTCAGTGTTGTACATTGGATTTTCAGATGATATACTAATCACAATTATTTTATAATCATGATTACTAAATAATTAAGATTCGGAATAATTAGACGAAGTGGATGCAAGAATAAAAAGTTCAAACACAAGGGGAGGATTTATTTAATGAGTAAAAAAATTGTGACACAATTTGAGTGTACATATGAAACGATTGAAAACACATGGATTGAAATAGCAGACGGCACAAAGCTTTCTAGCCGAATTTGGTTACCGACCGTGGCGGCAGGACAAAAAGTACCGGCTATCCTGGAGTATATTCCTTATCGCAAAACAGATGGAACGAGAGCGAGAGATGAGCCTATGCATGGGTATTTTGCAGGACATGGCTATGCTGTTGTACGAGTAGATATGCGAGGTTCTGGTGAGTCAGATGGCTTATTAAAAGATGAGTATTTAAAGCAAGAGCAGGATGATGCGCTTGAAGTAATTGAATGGATCGCTAATCAAAGCTGGTGTGATGGCAATATCGGGATGATGGGGAAATCATGGGGCGGATTTAACTCTCTGCAAGTAGCTGCTCGTAGACCAAAGGCATTAAAGGCGATTATTACAGTAGGCTTCACGGATGATCGCTATAATAATGACATTCACTATAAGGGTGGTTGTTTATTAAATGATAATTTCTGGTGGGGCTCTATTATGTTAGCGTATCAACTCCGTCCGATTGATCCTCACATTGTTGGCGATAGCTGGCGTGAGAAATGGATGGAGCGCTTAGAAAATATGCCCTTATGGATGGCGCAGTGGATGGAGCATCAAACAAGAGATGACTACTGGAAGCATGGTTCAGTTTGTGAGAATTACGATGACATCGAAATCCCTGTTTTTGCACTAGATGGTTGGGAAGATTCCTATACGAACACAGTCTTAAGTTTAATGGAAGGGCTTTCTGTTCCTAGAAAAGGCATTATTGGCCCATGGGCACATGTTTACCCACATGATGGAGTTCCTGGTCCAGCAATGGGCTTTTTACAAGAGGCCGTGAAATGGTGGGATCATTGGTTAAAAGGGATTGACAATGGTGTAATGGATGGACCAATGGTGAATGTTTGGGTTGAAGAAAGCATGGAACCTTCTGTTAAGAAACCAGTCAGCCATGGCTATTGGATTGGACTAGAATCATGGCCAACAGCGGAAGAGGTACAAACGAAAGCGTATCAACTGACACACGGGAAATTAGTAGAGCATCGTAGTGATCAACAAGAACAGGTGCAATTAAAAACACCACAAAACCACGGACTATTATCGGGAGAATGGATGGGTGCTGGAGTACTAGGTGAAAGTCCAGCAGATCAACGAATTGATGATGGAATGGCTATGGTTTTTGAAACGGACATGCTAGAGAATCCACTAGAGATTGTAGGTTATCCGAAGTTTGAAGTGGAATTAATGAGTGATAAACCACATGCGATGTTATTTACGCAGTTGTCAGATGTAGCACCAAATGGAGCTGTTACTCGTGTATCCTATGGGGTGATGAATTTAACACATTTGAATGGTCATGACCATGTAGAACTGTTAACTCCTGGTGAAAAAGTAAAAGCCTTTGTGCAATTAGATTGCTGTGGACATCAATTTAAAGCAGGTCACCGTTTACGCTTATCATTAGCAACAACATTTTGGCCTATGTTTTGGCCGATGCCAGAAGATGCTACATTGACATTAAATCTTGAAACAGCTACTTTCACATTACCAACCTTCCATGGACATCAAATAGCTGGACCAAATATGAATCCTGAGAGTGCACCATTAACACCTATAACAACTCTCCAAGAAGGAAGAGTGGATCGTTCTATTTCATACGATATTTTAACAGATACATGGACATGTATTACAGATGGGGTTGGAGGCGTTTTTGGTGAAGGGATATATCGCTTTGATGACATTGATGTCACGGTAGAACATAATTTGAAGCGGGAATTAACCTTAACGAATGCTGATCCATTGTCAGCTCAGTATACAATCTATCAAAAAATGAAAATAGGTCGTGAGGGTTGGTGGATTGATGCTGATATTACGGTTACTAAAACATCTACTCTAGAAAACTTCCAAATTGCTGGGGAAATGGCGATCAAAGAAAATGACAAACAGGTCTTCCATAAGGAATGGGATCAAAAAATTAAACGTCATGGCTTGTAAATAACATATAAGGGGTAAACATATGGAAGCTAAGTTAAAAAAGAATACAGCTACTTTAGTTATTTTAGCTGTTTCAGGTGCATTAATTTATGCATTACCGTATTTTAGAAATTACTATTATGATGTCTTTCTCGATGCATTTCATTTGACGAATACTCAGATGGGGACACTTGGTAGTGCATATGGTGTTTGTTGTTTAATTTCCTATATTTTTGGAGGATTTTGTGCAGATCGTTGGAAAACGAAATATTTATTAACTATTTCTCTAGTGGCCACAGGGTTATTAGGTTTTACATTATTACTGTATCCACCATATCCAGTGCTTCTCCTCATCCATGCTGCTTGGGGAATCACGTCCATTATGACATTTTGGGGAGCACTAGTAAAAGCAGTACGTTCTTTAGGTTCTGAAAATGAACAAGGAAAAGCTTTTGGATTTTTTGAAGGTGGCCGTGGCGTAACCAATATTATTCAATCTGCTGTGATTTTAGGGATATTTGCTTTTTTTGCGAAGCATATGAGTGATAAAATGGCACTCTCAGCGGTTATTACGGTGTATTCTGTCATTTGTCTTTTGTTAGGGTTCATGATTATGATGCTTTATAAAGACCCCGATCAAGGGACTGTAGCTAGTGAGGATAAAGATGGTAGTAAATCATTTGATTGGGCCGTCCTTTGGAAAGTGTTAAAGATGCCAACAACTTGGCTTGCAACTATTCTTATTTTTACGTCTTATGCGATGATCATTAGCTATTATTACATCACACCTTATGCAACAGCCGCATTTGGTGCATCTACGTTAATTGCTGCTGCTTTAGGCTACTTTTCTCAGTATTGTCGACCAATCGGCAGTTTTAGTGCAGGCATTATTGGTGACCGGATAGGTGTGTCTAATATGGTGTTAATCGGCTATATATTATTAGCACTAGGCTTAGTGGGACTTATCTTATTACCAGGCAAAGCTTCCTTTATCCTGATGCTTTTAATATTTATCGGGATTATTTATACATCAATGTATGCTTTGCAGGCGATGCATTTTGCTATTTTAGTAGAAGGGGATTATCCTGTTGAATCAACAGGAACAGTATCCATGCCGCTAATGATTATTGGCTATAGTGGGGAAATCTTTATGCCAATCATTGCAGGCGCTTGTTTAGATTATTGGGGTGGCACAGCAGGCTATAAAGTATTCTTCGGTATATTATTAGGTTTAGCTATAATTGGATTCGTTACAGTAGTCATTTGGCAACGTGTAACGAAAGAAAAACGCAAGGAGATTGCATTGCAAAGAAAGCTTGCGAAGGAACAGGTGCTTACTTAATTTAGCATCAAAAAAAATTCATAGAATGTCTTCCACTGAAATAAAAGATGACTTTGGTATAAGCCGAAGTCATCTTTTTCGTCAAAAGATATCACAGGGTGGACGCCTCTTGATTAGTCTCTGAATTTATATCATTCTGTAAAAATTCCACGCGGTTTCTACCATATTCCTTTGCCTGATATAAAGCTTTATCACATCTTGATAATAAGGAATGAATCGTATCGCCAAGGACAAAACTTGTCACACCAAAGCTACTCGTTTTTTGATGAACAACTGGAAATGAATGTTGTTCAAGCTGCTGTCGTAGATTTTCAGACAGTTGCACAGCATCCTTTAAGCGAGTGTTTGGACAAACAACTAAAAATTCCTCGCCGCCCCATCTACCAACAATGTCTTCTACTCGTACATGATTTTTTAAAATGTCTGCTGCATGACGTAACACAAGATCACCCACTTGATGTCCAAATTCATCATTCACAGCTTTAAAATGATCAATATCCAACAAGATAATCGATAGGGGTGTGCCGTTTCCTGTAGCTTGCTTAAATTCTTTTTCTAATACGTCATCTAAGCGTACACGATTTGGTATTTGAGTGAGTCGGTCTGTGTTTGCTAATGCTTCAAGCTCAAGCTTGGCTGCTTCAAGCTCTTTTGTCCGTTCTTGAACTTTATATTCTAATGTTTCATTTAGTGTGTCTTGCATGAGTTGATGTTCTTTTTTTATAATGTTGATTTTATCGCCCAATGCTAAAGATAAAAAAATGGATTCAAAAATAGCACCAATGGCTGGTACTTCCTCAAAAACTCGTGGATGGAATGGAATAATACTTAAAAAGGCCAGCGCTTGAACAATGATGGAGCTTAGTAAAACTGTCCAGCCAATGATATAGTATCGAGCCATCTTTTGCCCTTTTTTGAAAACGAAAATGCCAGACAGCCATAGAAAGATAAAGACTACTACCGCAAAGGTAGTTGTGAAATTATTAATAAATGCAACATCAGGGAGTATAAAAGATGCCATTAAAGAACAGATGGTGATCCATAAGAGTAGTTTTCCGATTGTATGGAATGACGGTAGAAATTTTTTTAACTCCAAAAACTGAAGACAAAATAGGAGCATAAATAAAAGCAGTAGATTGCCGCTAATTGTTAATGATTTAATAAAAAATTCTTGCGACAACCAATTGCCCAATAATTCTATGTCTAGTGAATTTAACGTTGCTTGATAAAAAATAAAACTTAACATATATAAAACATAGAAAAAGTAAGCTTTATCCTTCAGTGAAAAAAATAAAAATAAGTTATAAATTAAAAGAGCTGATAAAAAACCATAGAAAATGCCAGTTAAAAATTTATATTCACTCATCTTATTTGTAAAACTTATTTCCGTATATAAAAAGGAGGTAATACTTAGTGGTAATGTCCCATCTAATTTAATAAAAATTTCTTGAATAGAAGGGTCTTGGATGTGAAATAAATTAGAACGAGATGGAAGAGATTGTTCCCCTAGATTAGCAATGCCTCTTCGTTGCACATCATAGGAGCCATCCGCTTTTACCGAGAACAACTCAATGCTATCTAATTTATCTGTCACCTCTAGCCAATAAGGTTCCTCTTTATCTAATAAAATCTTGTCCATAGGTAAGCGTAACCAAATGGTATCTTGAGTATGCCAAAAGAATGGATAGGGTTGATTGCTGGCCACAAAGAGATGGTCATAAGTGCCGTTCAATATATCTTCAATAGGGACCTTTTTTGATGGATCTCGAAAAATTTCATAATGCTCTCCTACTATAATAGGGTCTACTAGCTCATCTGTTGGGCTCATAGCACTTACAGGTGGTATAAGGATGATAAAAGAAAGGGTAAAACAAATCAATAACAGTGTTTTTCTGATCCTTTTGTTTTTCATCAAAAATTCATTGCTCCCATTCTACCATTACTAGGTGAAGTTGAATAGCTACAACATTTGTTTAATTTTCTCTTTTTAGAAATTTAAGTTAATTGATACCTCCTTATTATAGACTATAACAGCAAGATTGAGGACGAAATAAATGGAAACTTCCTGATAATATGAGGTCTAGTAAATGATAGGGAGGCTTTCAATATGTCAAACATTCAGAAATTCAATGATTTACATGAATCGCAGGAGCTTTTATTTTTAGGGAATGCTTGGGATGTGTTATCAGCGCTCATATTAGAAAAAGCAGGTTTTCAGGCGATTGGTACAACTAGCTGGGGGATTGCGAATTCACTGGGCTATGCAGACGGGGAACTGATTGATTTTCAGCGTCATTTGGCCATTATTCAAGCTATAACAGAGCAAGTAAATATCCCCGTATCAGCGGATATTGAAGCGGGATATGGTCATGATGAACAAAGCATTATTGACAATGTGTTAAGGACGGCTGATGTTGGAGTAGCAGGAATTAATATTGAAGATTCATTCAAACATCAAGTAGGCTTAAGAAGTCTTACAGAACACTGTCATTTGCTTACAAATATGAGGTCTATGTTAGATAATCGTGGTTATCAAAATTTTTTTATTAATGCTAGAACAGATACGTATTTTCAAGTTGAACAGCCATATCAAGAAACGATGACTAGAGCAATGGTTTATGTCGAGAGCGGAGCAAGTGGTGTTTTTATCCCAGGCTTAACAAATGTGGATGAAATAAGAGCTATCACAAGCAATGTGGATGCACCGATCAATCTCCTTTCTTTACCAGGTTTAACAAATTGCCAAACATTAAAAGAATTAGGGGTAAGACGCATGAGTTTTGGCAATGCACTTTCGGATAAAATCATTGCCTATTTGACAGCGCATACTGCACAATTAGTAAAAGACCAAGATACTTCTTCTTTATATGTGTAATCTATGAAAATGAGGTGAGCCATTCGTGGACAATGCAATCCATTTATCCTTTGAGGAGAAGTGGGAAAAGATTATAGCCTGTGATCAAACCTATGATGGCCTATTTTATACGGCGGTTAAAACGACTAAAATTTATTGCCGTCCTTCCTGTAAATCAAGAAAGCCAAAAAAGATGAATGTTGATTTTTATGAATCTATTCAAGAAGTCGAGACAGCGGGCTATCGTGCATGTAAACGATGTCAGCCTGAAATCGAATGTTCACCGCATACACAATTGATTCAACAGGTAACAGCTTTTATCATTAGTGCGTATAAACAAAAGGTAACCTTGCAGGATATGGCAGAGCATGTTGGTATTAGTCCATTCCATCTTGAGCGACTATTTAAACAAGTGACAGCGGAGACGCCTCGAGCCTATCTTGAAAAAATAAGAATTGATAAGGCCGCTCACCTTTTAAAACATACAGACTATACAAATTTGGAAATTTGCTATGAAGTTGGGTTTCAAAGTCCGTCTAACTTCTATAAAGTGTTTCGACGATTAAAAAATTGCTCGCCCACACAATATCGAAATCTTTCATAGGAAGGGGAAGGCTATGAACTGGATGAATCACGCTCATTTTGTAGAAATCGAACCTCCAGCGGAATTTGATTTTACAGAGTGTTGGATGTTTTTAAAACGATCCAATCAAGAAATTCTCCACCAAATAAAAGAGGATGTTCTCTTTAAATTACTAAAAATAAAGGATCAGCTAATTTTATGTAGAATAAGTGAGCAAGCTTATAAAATGAAAGTAGAATTTCCGATGAATCAGCCATCACTCCATGACAGAGAAGGAATTGTACGCTATCTTATAGAATGGTTTGATTTAGAAACGGATTTAGCTTGTTTTTATCAGATGGCTAACAAGGATAATATTTTACAGCCATTGGCAGAAAAATATAGAGGATTACGTTTATTGGGAATACCTGACTTATTCGAGGCTCTCGTGTGGGCTATTATTGGACAGCAAATTCATTTAACGTTTGCCTATACACTTAAAAAGCGCTTCGTTGAACAATTTGGACACAGTGTTACCTTTGAAGGGGAAAGCCACTGGTTATTTCCAACACCCGAAAAAATAGCTACTATTCAAGTGGAGGATTTAAGGAACCTTCAGTTTACGCAAAAAAAGGCAGAGTACATCATTGATATTGCGAAAAGTATAGCAAACGGTCAATTGACCAAAGAAATGCTACGCCAAAAAAAGGATTACGAGGACATGAAAAAAAGTTTAATGGCTATTCGGGGCATTGGGGCATGGACGGCTGACTATGTGTTAATGAAATCTTACCAAGAGCTATCTGCGTTTCCCATTGCAGATGTGGGTCTACATAATGCTCTAAAAAGGCAATTAGGGTTAGAACGAAAACCTACGATTGAGGAAATTACCCACTATTCGCAACATTGGCAAGGATGGCAGGCTTATGCAACTTTTTACTTATGGAGGTCACTATATGAAACAGTTTAAATTAGATTATAAATCACCGATTGGCATGATTGAAATCGAAGGAAATGAAGAAGCAATTGATGGCATTAATTTTGCAGAACGACAAGAGCTCATCCATGTTCCTCAACAAGACACACCTGCAGTGCTACTAGAATGTGCTAAGCAAATACATGAATATTTTATTGGTGAACGACATGAGTTTTCTTTTCCCTATGTTTTTAAAGGAACAGACTTTCAACAAGCCGTTTGGCATGCTTTACCTAGCGTAGGCTACGGTGAAACAGCTTCCTATAAAGATATTGCTGTGGCTATTCACAATGAAAAGGCAGTGAGAGCAGTTGGTAGTGCCAATGGTAAAAATAATATTAGTATCGTCGTTCCTTGTCATCGAATTATTGGTTCTAATGGATCTTTGACTGGATATGGTGGTGGAATGTGGCGTAAAGAATGGCTTCTTCAACATGAACAATCTCATCAATTAAAGGGCAATGCCAAAAAAGGCTAATTACACCTAGTCCATCTGGCCACCTCGACCTGTATAAAAAAGTGGTTATTGCAAAAAATAAGACCGTCAATATGGCGGTTTTAATGATTAGTCTTTATCATTTTATCGCTTCTTATGACACCTCTCTGCTAAAAAATTAGCTAGGAGTAAAAATGATAAAGGAGGTGTACTCATGAGCGTGCTCTATAGAATCGCATTAGTGTTAGTCATTATAGGGGCAATCAACTGGGGACTCATTGGATTCTTTAGGTTTGATTTAGTGGCTTATTTATTTGGCGGGCAAACAGCGGTTTTATCGCGATGGATTTACGCACTAGTCGGAATCGCTGGTTTAATTACTTTACCAATTTTGGTGAAGCGATTTGAAGACGAGGAAGACATAGATACTTATACGCGTATCGATCGAAATCCTAGCTATGGCATGGAGGCTGGGGAAGAAGCGGATTTCACTGAAGTAAAGAAGACAACTGAAGTGAAAAAAGTGGACAAGAAAGACAATATGTAAGCTTATGATAAAAACTGGTGGCCATATTTGGTTCGTCAGTTTTTTTCAAATAGGTGAAAAACTTGCGTAGTCCATTTAATGACTACGCAAGTTATCTTTATGCTTGATTGCTTGGGAAGGCAAAGGATGATGTAGTGTCATGATCTTGTGTGATCCATTTTTCTGAAATGGTCTTTGTTTTTGTAAAGAAGCGTACTTGATCTGGTCCAAACATATGTCCCTCACCAAATCTTGAGCGTTTCCAGCCACCAAAATTATGATAGCCTACTGGAATGGGGATAGGTACGTTCACGCCAACCATCCCTACTTCAATTTCAGTGGTGAATTTACGAGCAGCTGCACCATCATTCGTAAAAATTGTCACGCCATTACCCAGTTCATGTGCATTGATTAAGGCAATCGCTTCATCCAATGAATCCACACGAACCATATTGCGGGCTGGTCCAAAAACCTCCTGCTCATAAATTTCCATACCTGGTTTAACATGATCGAGGAGAGTAGGACCTAGATAAAACCCTTTTGATTGTTTGGCAATTTCCGGATGTCGTCCATCACAAACAATGGTTGCGCCTTCCTGTAGGCTACGATCAATATAGCCAATAATCGTTTCCTTCGAATGCTCTGTAATAACTGGACCGAAATCAACGTCGGGGTCTGTATAAGGTCCCACTTTTAATTTGGCAATTTTATCAGCTAGGATCGTGACTAATTTATTTGCCGTATCCTCCCCTATAGGGATAATGGTAGAGATTGCCATACACCGTTGAGAAGCTGCCCCATAGGCTGCACCTAAAAAGGCATTTGCGACCTGCTCTAAATCAGCGTCTGGCATGACAACCATATTATTTTTCCCACCGCCAAGCGCAGTCACACGTTTCCCATGTTTAGAAGCCGTGACGTAAATAGCTTCTGCAACAGGAGTGGACCCTACAAAGGAAACTGCTTCAATTAGTGGGTTGGATAGAAGCTCATTGACAGCATCTTTATCACCGTTAATGACCGTCCATACGCCTTCTGGTAAGCCTGCCTTTGTCCATAGCTCTGATATATATAGCGCAGAACAAGGGACACGCTCGGATGGCTTTAAAATTACACAGTTTCCAACAGCGACAGCCATGCTTGTAATGGCTAGTGGGACCATAACAGGAAAGTTAAACGGTGAAATGGCAGCCACTATGCCTAATGGTGCTTTTGTGGAATAAGCATTAATTTGACCACCCACATTAACGGAATACTCACCTTTTAGTAAGTGTGGGGCATTGATGGCTAAATCAACCGATTCTAAACCACGTGTAATCTCGCCCTTCGCATCTTCTTTGGTTTTGCCGCTTTCCTTACAAATCATATCGATGAGTTCATCCATATTGTCTGTCAGTAATTGTCGAAACTTGAGCATTATTTCTGCTCGTTTCCCAACGGATAATGCGCGCCATGCAGGGAATGCTTTTTGGGCAGCATTGATCGCTTCTTTTACCTCTTCTTGTGTTGCTAGGGGAACTCGCGCAATGACAGAACCCGTGCTTGGATTGTATACATCAGAAAAATGTCCACTTTTTCCTAAAACAGTTTGTCCATTAATGAAATGGCCTAATTCTTGAATATCCGTATTCGTTATCATTGAGCTGTCCTCCTACAATTTTATAGCATGTAAGGCTTGTGTGAATTTTTCCACAAGGAAGTTAATCTCCTCAGAGGAGACGATTAGTGGAGGAGATAGCGTTAAAACATTATTGTAGCCTGCAACAGTTACACCGTTCTTGCCAATAATTAGCCCCTGCTCCTTACATTGCGCAATAACCTTATTAACGAGTGTGACATCTAGTGGGGCTTTGCTCTTTTTGTCTTGTACAAGCTCTATACCGATCAAAAGCCCTTTTCCACGAATATCCCCGACATATGGATGTTCCTTTAATTGCTCTTGTAAAGTTTTAAGGAGCGTTTCTCCTAACGTAGCGGAATAGTTAAATAAATTTTCCTCTTCCATTATTTCAATATTTTTTAATGCTACGGCACAAGCAGCTGGCGAGCCACCAAAGGTGTTAACATGGCGGAAGAAATCATAATCGTCATTCCCTGCAAAAGCCTCATAAATTTCACGTCGAACAGCAGTAGCAGATAGTGGCATATAAGCGCTTGTTAAGCCTTTAGCCATTGTCACAATATCAGGTTGTATGCCGTAGTTTTGGAAACCAAAAGCTTTGCCTGTACGCCCAAAGCCACAAATCACTTCATCCACAATTAATAATGCACCATGTTTTTCACAAACTGCTTTAACCCCTTGTAAGTAATTCTCATGGGGCATGATCACACCGCCGCCAGTAATGATTGGCTCCATAATGACAGCAGCAATAGAATCAGACATTTCCCAGGTCATGACATGGTCGATCGCTTGCACAGATGGCAATGCACATGGATCTTTACTTTTAATATGGTCTTCATTGGCACGATACGAATCAGGTGGCGTGACATGGATAAAACCAGGTGCCAATGGCTCATATTTGTATTTTCGCTGAGCTTGTCCAGTTGCCGCTAAAGCCCCCATTGAGCTCCCGTGATAAGCACGATAACGAGAAATAATCTTCGTTCTATTGACATGTCCTTTTTGTTGATGATACTGTCGAGCGATTTTGAAGGCAGCTTCATTCGCTTCAGAACCACTGTTCGAGTAAAAGACGACATAATCATCTCCTAATAGTTCACTAATCTTTTCACTTAATTGAATGGCAGGGATATGTCCAACAGATAACGGTGTATACGTATTTTCTAGTAATTGATCATAGGCAACTTTAGCAATTGCCTCTCGACCATAACCAACATTTACACACCATAAGCCTGCCATAGCATCTAAATAGCGTTTTCCTTCAGTGTCGGTAATCCAGGCACCCTTAGAAGATTGGACAATCATCGTTGCTTTTGGGTTGTATGGCTTCATGGAGTGCCATACAAATTGTTCATCTTTGACTTGCCAATTTGGTCTTGTTACATTGGTCACTACATTCACTCCTTAAACAAGTAATGGCTGAACATGCATACGTCTTAAGTCAGATGTGGACAATAAAAATGCAAAGTCGTCCCCATTTGTACTTTATATGTATGCCTTACCAGTTTTAGAAGGAATATTTTGTGATAGAAAATTCTGATAATTAAATGACTACATAGCCATTATTAATGTGTTAAAACATCCTCTATTAAAAAGGCAATATACAAATTTGTCTTAGTAAAGGGATTACTCAAGTCCATATCTAAAAGCATTTCAATTTTTTTTATTTTATAAAGAACCGTGTTGCGATGAATAAACTGACGCTCACTAATCCTACTTGTACTGCCGTTTTCCTCAAGAAAAATGCGTAAAAATGGTACATAATCTGTGTTGTGCACATCATCATAGTGGTAGAGATGACCAAGAATATCCTGGCTGAAGGATTTCATGAGTGCTTGATTTTGCACAGCCATAATAATTTTATAGGCACCTATTTCTTTATATTTATATAAAAAACGATTGTTGTGGAGCTGCGCTAAATGAATGACCGTTAATGATTCATCATAGCTTTTTCGGACATTTTCAAGCTCTTTATGATAGTTGCCTTTTCCAATAATCATATCCAAGCAACCATTTTTTAACGTAATTTTTTCATAGATTTCTTCAACGATTTTTGAGAAGGGTATATTTGGTGTATTGATCTGTGTTTTATCAATTAAAAAGATGAGGTAGTTTTTATGTTTTAATTTTAAGAAGCGTTGATAGCGATTTTGAAAAGCGAACTGCACCAATACCTCATATCGATCAATGGAGGCTTGAGTGCCGACTGTTGTGCAAGTAATGATGGCTAATTCTCTTCCTTGAGGAAAACCAAGCTGTGCTAGTTGATCCTTCATGCTGTTAGCGTTTTGTTTGTAATGGAATAATAAATTGAACAGAACTTTTTCTTCCATGGATAGCTCCTGATGGTGGTTGGCGATAAACTGAAAGGTCGTTTTTAATAGATCGGCAATTCGATAATTCCATGGCATTTGAAAAATAGGGAAATCATATTGATTGGCAAATGAGATGACGGCCTCTGGAATATTAGGAATGAATGGACCTGTATTAATAATAAAACCAGCTACTTTTTTGGCGTAGGCTTGTTTCACAAGTTGTTCTAATGAATTTACATCTGCATTTAAATGAATACCAGTTGTGACGACTAATTCATTGGGTCTACAAAACATGATTAAATCATTGCTTTCAACAACATTAATACCAGTAACTCTTCGATACGTACCACTATGTCCAGCGACTAATGTGAGCATTGGGAATTGAACTCCCTCCACGATTTTACGAATCGTACCCATATTCCCCCCCCTTAATTATGAACATAACTTACCATATATGATGTGCAGTTGCACATATTTTTTTAGTTTTCTATCCATATCTCTCAAATTTTATCTATTTTAGAATGTTTAATAACTACTGTGAAAGAGAGGACTTGCATATGTATAAATGTAATAGTAGACGATTGCGAGAGTTAATTGAACAATTTAGTCAATTTGGGGCTACTGAAAATGGTGGCGTCACACGTTTGTCTCTTTCGGATGAGGATGTATTAGCACGAAACTATTTTTGTGAGTGTTGTGAAGCTTTAGGTATGGATATTCATGTGGATGATATGGGCAATATTTATGCGACTCTTGCTGGGAAAAAGGATGTGCCACCAATCGTTATGGGTTCCCATTTAGATTCGGTGGAAAAGGGTGGAAGATTCGATGGTGTATTAGGCATATTAACTGCTATCGAGGCAATACGAACGATTAAAGAAAATGAAATTGAAGTGGATATTCCGCTCATGATTGTCAATTTTACGAATGAAGAAGGGGCTCGTTTTGACCCAGCAATGATGAGTTCGGGGGTTATCACCTCGAAATTTGACAAAGAAAAGATGCTACAATCCACAGATAAAAATGGTGTTCGTTTCCACGAAGCGTTACAAGCAAGTGGGTATGAGGGAGAGCAAGCCAATCGTCTGAAGGAAGCACTTGCTTATATCGAATTGCATATTGAGCAAGGGCCAGTGTTAGAAGCGAAACAACATGAAATTGGGGTTGTAGAAGGTGTGCTTGGCATGGTTTGCTACGAAATTACAATTACAGGGCAATCGAATCATGCTGGTACGACTCCCATGACAATGCGGAAAGACCCAATGATTGTTGCCTCAACGATCATAACTGAGTTACATGAGCAATTAGGAAAGATTGATGAGCAATTAGTGTTTACATTTGGCCGTCTGAATGTTTCGCCAAATATTCACACAGTCATCCCTAATCAGGTGACATTTACGATTGATTCTCGTCATCAAAATCCTGAGGTGATGGAACAAGTTGAGGATATTCTTCTTGCGCTACCCGAAACTGCAGGAGGATGTAATATCCACCCAGTAAAGTTATGGGGTAGGGAAACCGTGTATTTTGATACAGCTATTTGTAATGAGGTAGAAAGAGCCTGTCAGAGCTTCGGTTATACTGTACATCGCATGTTTAGTGGAGCAGGACACGATGCCCAGTATATGGCGAGTATGGTTCCATCGGCAATGATTTTTGTTCCAAGTATTCAAGGGAAGAGTCATTGTGAGGAAGAGAAAACAACCTTTGAGGATTGTGCAAAGGGAGCAGATATTTTGCTAGAAACGGTTCTAACGCTACAAACAAAATTTAGTATGGGCGAAACTTATACATTGCATTAAACATGAAGTATTCTCTAATTTTGTGATGAAGGGTGAGGGGCACAGTGAAAAAAATGATTAAAGGTGGAAGAGTAGCAACTGCTGCGGATGCATATGAGGCAGATATTTTAATAGATAATGGCAAGATTGTGCAAATCGGGCAAAATTTAAGTGAGGATGGCGCTGAAATCATTGATGCAACTGGGAAATATGTGTTGCCAGGGGGGATTGATCCTCATACGCATTTAGATATGCCATTCAATAATACAGTGACAGATGATGATTGGAAGTCAGGAACGATTGCGGCGGCTTTTGGTGGGACAACCACTATTTTAGATTTTTGTTTAACAGCTGGTGAAGAAAAATTGTCAGCGGCCGTAGAAAGATGGCATGACAAAGCCAAAGGAAAGTCTGCTATTGATTATGGTTTCCATTTAATGATTGGTGATTTAACGCCTGAAACCGAAGCCGAATTACCTCAAATTTTAGAGCAAGAGGGAATTACCTCTGTCAAAGTCTTTATGGCATATGCTAAAGAGTTCCAGGCTTCAGATCGAACACTTTTTAAGGCGTTTAAAATTGCCAAAGATCTTGGAGCATTGGTGATGGTCCATTGTGAAAATGGCTCTGTGATTGATGAACTTGTCGAGGAAGCAAGACGTGCAGGCCATAAGGAGCCGATTTATCATGCATTAACACGTCCGGCTGAATTAGAGGGAGAGGCAACAAAACGTGCCATCGAATTAGCGCATATTGCTGGAGCAAAGCTATATGTAGTGCATGTAACATGTAAAGAAGCGGTGGATGAAATTATTGCTGCTCGTGAAAAGGGCTATGACGTCTATGGTGAAACATGTCCACCCTATTTAACACTTGATCAATCAGCTCTTGCCCAGCCAGGCTTTGAAGGAGCCAAGTATGTTTGGTCACCTCCTCTTCGCCCGAAATATCATCAAGAACATTTATGGAATGCCCTAAAGGCGAAACAGCTTCAGACAATTGGCTCTGACCAATGCTCCTTTAGCTTTAAGGGTAAAAAACAGTTAGGCCTAAATGATTTCTCAAAAATTCCAAATGGAGGGCCTTTCATTGAGGATCGTTTCAGTATTTTATATTCTGAAGGCGTTGCCAAAGGTAGAATTTCGATTCATGAATTTGTCGATATGATTTCAACAAGTGCTGCAAAAATATTTGGTTTATTCCCGCAAAAGGGAACAATCGCCATCGGCTCTGATGCAGATATCGTTATTTTTGATCCAGAGGCAAAACGCCAAATTTCGGCTAAAACACATCATATGAACGTCGACTATAACCCATATGAGGGATGGGAAGTGACTGGCGAGCCTGTTAGTGTGCTAGTACGTGGCGAATATGTCATTAAAAATAAAGAATTTGTTGGTGTACTAGGTAGCGGACAATATATTAAACGTCCATTAAAAACAGTAGCTGCGGAAGCCTTGAAGATTTAGCTTCCTTCAGTTTAGGACCGATTGTTTTGGCTGGAGAACAAAACAATCGGTCTCGTAATTGGTGCACGGAAAAAAGAACACATGAGGGGGATGTGGAATGGTTCCGATTCAAGAAAATGCGATGACCTTGCAGCTTAAACGTAATTTTGTGGAATTAAAAAACAAGATGACAAAGAATGAGGCTATTGAGGAAGCCAATCGTTGTCTTTATTGTTATGACGCACCATGTATTAAAGCTTGTCCGACAAGTATTCAAATTCCAAATTTCATAAAAAAAATCGCATCTGGTAATATGAAGGGCTCTGCTACGACTATATTAGAAGCAAATCCTATTGGTGCAAGCTGTGCAAGGGTTTGTCCAACGGAAGAATTATGCGAAGGAGCGTGTGTCTTAAATTCTTCAACAAAGCCAATCAAAATTGGGGAGTTACAGCGTTATGCAACGGATTGGGCAATGGAAACGAATGCTCAGCTATTTAAACAGGGGCCAAGTAATGGTCATAAGGTAGCCATTATTGGAGCTGGTCCTGCTGGTTTATCGGCTGCACGTGAACTAAGTCGTTTTGGCTATCAAGTAACTATCTATGAGGCTGAAGCGAAGGCAGGTGGCTTAGGTAGTTTTGGTATTGTAGCGTTCCGATTACCTAATGATGTTGTTGATTGGGAAGTCGAGCAAATTGAACAGCTTGGAGTGGATATTCAAACTAATATGACGGTTGGCGTCGATATTACTGCCGATGAAATTTTGGGAGAATATGACCATGTTATTTTAGCTGTCGGTATGGGGGCTGTTCCCAATCTAGGCATTGAGGGAGAAGATTTAGATGGTGTCCACGATGCTATTGAGTTTGTCAGAAAAACAAAAATGGGGCCGCTTACAAATGAGATTGTAGGAAAACGTGTTGCTGTTATTGGTGCCGGAAATACAGCGATAGACGGTGCTACAAGTGCAGTGCGTTTAGGGGCAGAGAATGTCCAAATACTTTATCGAAGAACGCAAAAAGAAATGACTGCCTATCAATTTGAATATGAATTTGCGAAGCAGGATGGTGTGGAATTTAAATGGCTCACAGCACCAAAGAAGATTATTGGCAATGAGGATGGCAGGGTAACAGGTATTGAATGCGTGAAAATGAAGCTTGGTGAACCTGGGCCTGATGGTCGACAAAGACCAGAGGAATTACAGGGCTCTAATTTTATTATTGAAGTGGATGCGGTCATTAAAGCCATTGGGCAAACTCGTTTTGTTTCATTAATTGAAGCATTTGGTTTAGCCCATACAAATGGCGTTGTTGATATAGATGAGACGACGATGCAAACGTCCAATGACAAAGTGTTTGCATGTGGAGACGTTGTCTTTGGCAATGGACAGGGAGAAGCGATGGTGGTGACTGCTGTACAGCAAGGAAAAGATGCAGCATACAAGATTCACGAACGTTTAAGAAAACCAAGTGAGATTGCATAAAGGGGGAACTTACATGGCAGACTTACGCATTAACTTAGCAGGCATCCAATCGCCGAATCCATTTTGGTTGGCATCCGCACCGCCTACAAATTCTGGTTATCAGGTACAACGCGCATTTGAAGCAGGATGGGGTGGTGCTGTATGGAAAACATTGGGGGATCCAATTTTAAATGTATCCTCCCGTTTTGCGGCTGTTAGTTTTAACGGCCAGCGTGTAGCGGGCTTCAATAATATTGAATTAATTACAGATCGACCGTTAGAAGTAAATTTACAAGAAATTTATGAGACAAAAAAGAAATTTCCTAATCACGCGATTATAGCCTCTTTAATGGTGGAGCCAAAGCAAGAAAAGTGGCATGAAATCGTAAAACGTGTAGAAGATGTGGGGGTTGATGGTCTTGAGCTTAACTTTGGTTGTCCACATGGGATGGCAGAGCGAGGCATGGGTTCTGCCTCTGGTCAAGTCCCTGAACTGGTGGAAAAACAAACGTACTGGGTAAAGGAAGCGGCACGTACACCTGTTATTGTGAAATTAACACCAAACATTACGGATATTACAGTTACGGCAGAAGCAGCTAAAAGAGGTGGAGCAGATGCCATAAGTATGATAAACACGATCAATAGTTTGGCAGGTGTAGATTTAGATACTTGGAATACAGTTCCTCATGTTGCTGGTAAAGGGGCGCATGGTGGCTATTGTGGTCCAGCTGTAAAGCCGATTGCACTCAATATGGTAGCAGAATGTGCTCGTAATCCATTAGTCAATGTACCGATTTCGGGCATTGGCGGAATTTCTAATTGGCAGGATGCCGCAGAATTTATATTAATGGGTGCAACAGGCGTTCAAGTTTGTACAGCAGCGATGCACCATGGCTTTAGTATTGTGGAGGATATGATTGATGGGTTGAACAATTATTTAGACGATAAAGGTTTAGCTTCCGTCATGGACTTAGTAGGTCGCTCCGTTTCAAGATATTCAAACTGGGGTGATTTAGACTTAAATTATAAAATTGTCGCAGAAATTAATAATGATGTTTGTATTAATTGTAACAAGTGTCATATTGCTTGCGAGGATACGTCACATCAATGTATTGATCTTTATACAGAAAATGGACGTCCATTGCTAAAAGTTCGTGAAGAAGACTGCGTTGGTTGTAATCTATGCTCTATTGTTTGTCCAGTAGATGGTGCCATTTCTATGGTTGAACGTAAATCAACCGTTCCACCGATGACATGGAATGAACGCCAATCGCTCATTAGCAGTCTCTCAAAATAAAGACTTTTCATCTTTATTCAGTAGTAGACATTTATAGGGATGAGCTATAGCCTATCGAACACCAACTGAATGAAGATAAATGAATAAAATCGAAATTCCACCTTCCTTCATCAAGTGGCGATGGAGGAGGGAAAAACTTCAAGTAGGTTGTCACGGAAATTAGAAAAAAAGGAGAGAAACTTTATGGAACGTGAAGGGAATTATTTAAAATCCCCAGATTTACTTCCAGTGACACATCAACAAAGAAATATTGGAACATTTGGTTTTGCGGTGATTTGGATAGGGATGGCGATTGTTTTAGCGGCTTTTGCAATTGGCGGTTCAGCCATTATGAATTTATCCTTACCTATGGTTATTTTAGCTACGTTGGTAGGTTCCTGTTTGATCGGTGTCTTTATGACGTTAATTGGTGATATAGGTATTGAGCATGGATTATCATTCCCTGTTTATATGCGTGCACCATTCGGCACATTTGGCACTCATATTCCTTCTCTTGTAAGGGGCATAACAGCCGCATGTTGGTTTGGTCTTAATACGTATTTTGGCGCATTAGCCATAAACGGCATTTTAAATTTATTGTTTGATTTTGATAATTGGTTCATTTGTTTCCTTGTATTTGCGGCGCTTCAGCTCTTTAATACATCACTCGGCATTAAGTCCATTGAGCGCTTCGCTGATCTAGCAGCGCCTGTCATTATTTTGATTTCTTGCTGGATGTATTACACATTAGCTGATAATGCTACGTCCCAAGGGAAAAATATATGGACGTGGGTAGAAACGCCAACAACGGGCTTTGCTGCCTTTACAGCTTTTATGGTAGTGGTCATGGCAAACATGGGCTTTTGGTCAACACTGGCAGCTGATATGCCATCATTATCTCGCTTTTTTAAAGCACCTAAAAATGAACGCAATTGGTTCAAACGGAATAAAACACAGCTCGTGGGCTCATTAATTGTTATGCCAATAACGAACACATTTATTGTTACAATTGGTGCAGTTTGTTATATGGCGGTAGCATCTGCTGACCCTATCAATGCTTTACAACAAAGTGCGAGTGGTTTTATTTTAGGTATCCTTTTGCTGATGATTGTGTTAGCACAATGGTCAACGAATACGTCTGCTAATGTCGTACCAGCAGCTACTATTTTCTCAAATATCGGTGGCCCCAAAGTACCTTTTTGGGTAGGGGTTGTTATTGCGGGGATTATTGGTATTCTTGCTCAACCATGGAATTTATTTGATGTAATGGTCAATGTTTTATTGATTATAGGTGGAATATTAACGGCGATTGTAGGGATTTTATTTGCGGATTATTATCTCATTCGCAAACGACGTGTACATGTCAAGGAACTCTATGAATTAGATGGGCAATTTAAATACTATAAAGGTTTTAATATCGCCGGGTTAGTGGCCTGGGTAATCGGTGGTGCTATCGCCAATATTTTTTCAACTTATTCTTCTTTAGTAGGGTTCTTTGTAGGAGCAATTGTCTATTATGTCTTAGCGAAGTATTGGTGGTTTAAAAAATACCCTCAAGCAGAGCTAGTAGATCCAAGTGATGCGAAGTATTTAGGTATTACAGTCGGACATAATTTGGATGAATTATTTGGCCAACAAGCACATGCGCCACTGACAGATCAAGAGGAAGATGAGCTAGTGGAGCAACCAGACCCTCTGCTAGAAATAAAAGGTGCCGAATAAGTGACACTACATCAAGACATTTTCAAATGAAGGTGAGGTGATGGCATGTCTGAATTCCAACAAAGCAAAGAGGAAATCCAAAAAGTGGATCTTTATTTAGATAGCGGCTTTAAAATCAAATATGTCTACGAAAATTTAAGTGGGATGTTTGTAGAATTTGCTCGTCAGGAAGAAGTGACCTTACTACAAATTCTAACGGCAGATGCACGAAAGTATTTCACAGCAAAATTACAGGAACAAACCTTACTATAATAACGAAGTAACCTCTATTTCATTCGCCAAGGATGGATAGAGGTTTTTTGTTTGCCAGTTCTTTATGTAACAACAGAGCAAGCCTTTAGTTTTATGGGAATTGACATCAATTAAAATAAAAAAGATGTCCCTATGAGAGACACCTTTTTCTTATTCTTTATTCATTTCGCTATGCTTTCGACCATAAACCAAATAAACAATCAAACCGATGATGAACCAAATACCACATGCAACCCATGTAAGGACAGAAAGCTGTGATATTAAAAAGAGACATAATAGGAATGATAAAATCGGTAGGACTGGGAAAAACGGTACTTTAAAGCCCCCAGAAGGGATATTTTTATTTTTACGTAAATACACCACACCGATGGATACAATAGTAAATGCGACTAATGTGCCCATATTGACTAGTTCGGCAAGCTTAGAAAGTGGCACAAATCCTGCACAAAAGGCAACTAATATTGCGAAAATCCATGTGTTTTTCACGGGAGTTTTAAATTTAGGACTGAGCTCAGCCATACTTTTTGGCAGTAAACCATCACGGCCTAATGCGTACAGTAGTCGTGTTCCTCCGTAAGACATCACTAATATAACAGTCATCATTCCAACTACGGCACCTAATGAGATTATTCCCGCAATCCAATCTTGGTGGACCATCTGCATCACATAGCTAACAGGGTCACTTACATTTAACGCATGATAGGGAACGATACCTGTTAAAACCATTGATACAACAACATAGAGCACCGTACAAATAAGTAAAGAACCGATGATGCCAATGGGCATATTCCGCTGTGGATTTTTAACTTCCTCAGCAGCCGAAGATACCGCATCAAAACCTAAATAAGCAAAAAATACAAGTGCTGCTCCACTGAAGACGCCGCTTATGCCAAATGGTAGAAAGGGCTCCCAGTTAGTAGGCTTTACATAAAATACCCCTACGCCAATAAATAGTAAGATGACAGCGACCTTCAAGAAAACCATCCAAGTATTGAATCGAGTGGATTCTTTAATACCAAGCGTTAATAAAAATGCCGTAGCAAAAATAATCAAAATCGCAGGTACATTCATATATGTGCCAGCAGCAGGATTAAAGGCTCCTGAAATTGCTTGGGGCAAAACGATATGAAAGCCGGCAAGAAGTGAGGTTAAGTAAGATGACCAACCTGTCGCAACAGCGGCAACAGCCAGTCCATATTCCAAAAGTAAAGCCCATCCTACTAACCACGCGATAATCTCGCCAAAGACAATATAGCCATACGTATAGGCGCTCCCAGTTACGGGGACACTTGATGCAAATTCGGAATAACACATGCCTGCAAAAGCGCAAACAATGGCGGCGATAATAAAGGAAAAAACGATCCCAGGCCCAGCATGTGTTGCTGCCACCGTTCCAGGCAAGATGAAAATACCAGTGCCGACGATGGCACCAACTCCTAATAATATAAGATCAAAGGCACCTAACGTTTTCTTTAGTTGAATAGTCCCGCTATTTTGTAATAGTTCCTCGATTTTCTTTCTTCTAAATAATATTTTACTCACGCTCAATCCTCTTTTTCTTAGAAATATGTAAAAATATTATACTTTTTTGATAATTAGGTCAATCTTTTTGTCGAAATAAAGTGAAAAAACTAATATATTTAGAATTTTTAGAACAATAATAGTAAGGGAGCTACTCCATATGCTAAATCTACCAAAAAAACATTATTTTTTGTTTTTCCTAAAAATACAATTGTCTTTTTTAGAAAAATTGATTATGATTTTAAAGTATATTCAACGTAGATAGAACAACAGGAAAAGAGGCGTTATGGAGTGGCCAACAAAGAATTACAACGAGGATTAGAGGCACGTCACATCCAAATGATCGCGCTAGGCGGTACGATTGGTGTGGGCTTATTTATGGGTTCTGCAAGTGCCATCCAATGGACAGGACCTTCAGTACTCCTTGCCTATGGAATTGCAGGTATTTTTATATTTTTCATTATGAGAGCAATGGGTGAGATGCTTTATATGGAGCCAAGTACAGGCTCTTTTGCAACATTTGGCTATAAATACATTCACCCTTTAGCAGGCTATTTAACAGCATGGAGCAACTGGTTCCAATGGGTAATTGTTGGGATGTCTGAAATTATAGCCGTGGGAACGTATATGCAGTATTGGTATCCTGATTTACCAGCATGGATACCGGGTCTCATTGCAATGATCATATTAGGTGTGGCAAACTTTATCTCAGTTAAATCTTTTGGTGAATTTGAATTTTGGTTCGCCATGATTAAAATCGTAACCATTATATTAATGATTGTAGCAGGGGTTGGACTGATCTTCTTTGGCTTTGGTAATGATGGTATTGCGATTGGCTTATCAAATCTATGGAGTCATGGTGGCTTCTTTACTGGTGGCTGGACAGGCTTCTTCTTTGCATTATCGTTAGTAGTTGCAGCCTACCAAGGTGTAGAGCTTATTGGTATTACAGCAGGGGAAGCAAAAGATCCACAAAAGACAATTACGAATGCTATTCAAAGTATTATTTGGCGCATTTTAATTTTCTATATCGGAGCTATTTTTGTCATTGTGACAGTGTATCCGTGGGATGAATTGGGTACGATCGGTAGTCCCTTTGTTGCGACATTTGCCAAGGTAGGTATTACAGCTGCTGCAGGTATTATTAATTTTGTCGTTATTACAGCTGCTATGTCTGGCTGTAACAGTGGTATTTATAGTGCAGGACGTATGTTATATACTCTTGCGATGAATGGACAAGCACCGAAATTTTTCGCGAAGCTTTCTAAAAGTGGTGTACCTTTATTTGGTACAGCTGGCGTGTTAATTGGTTTAGTGATTGGTGTCATTTTAAGCTATATTGCACCACAGAATTTATTTGTCTATGTGTACAGTGCAAGTGTTTTACCAGGAATGATACCATGGTTCATTATATTAATTAGCCAAATGAAATTTAGAAAAGTAAAAGGTGAACAATTAGCGAATCACCCGTTTAAAATGCCACTAGCCCCTATTACGAATTATTTAACAATTATCTTCTTAATGATGGTGCTGGTTGGCATGTGGATTAATGACGATACGCGTATATCATTAATCGTAGGAATTGTATTTTTAGTAATTGTAACTATTAGCTATTATGCATTTGGTATTGGCAAAAATCGCTACAGTACGGATCAGGGCGAATAGCAAAAAGATGCTTCTCTTAACAAGAGAGGCATCTTTTTTTGCATATTTTTGCTAGCATATTTTTTACATAAACATTCGTAAACATGCCAAACTATAAAAAACTACGTGTGGAGACTGGTATTCGTTGAAATAAAAGGGGTTGAACGGAATGCACGAAATACCTGAACAGCTTGTTGCTAAATTAAAGAAGGAAATAAATGATGTAGATGATGTAAAGCTAAATATGATTGCAACAGAAGAAGGGGATGTTACCCTTATATATTTTTCCTCTCTTATAGAAAAAATGACGTTACAATCAATGGTATCTATTCCGTTAACCAATAATATCAAACAAATTCATCAAATGGCTCAATATGTGGACCCTAAAGATATACAAGGCGTCATTAAAAAATTGAACTCTGGGCAAACACTGCTGTTTTTTCATGAAACCAATGCACTTTTAAGTATGGATACGTATAGTGCACCTACAAGGGCCATTACAAATACTGAAACAGAATCAACCGTTATAGGGCCTCAGGATGCATTTACGGAATCTTTGGAGACCAATATTTCTCTAGTCAGAAGACGAATTCAAAGCGCTCAGCTAAAAAATGAAAATCGTATTGTTGGTTCTGAGGCTAATATTAAAATTTCCATTATGTATATGGATAATATTGTGAACCATAAAAACTTAGACGATCTTAGGAATCGTATTGATCAGGTGGAATTCCCTTTATTTACAGATATTTCGGTGTTGAAGCAATTAATTGAGGATAATCCGCTATCCCCTTTTCCCCAATATTATATGACGGTACGCCCTGATAGTATTTGTCGATACTTAATTGACGGCCGGATTGTCATGTTTATGGATAATAGCCAATTAGCGATTGTCTGTCCGACCTCGTTTTTTGAAATGTTCGTGTCGATTGAGGATTATTATAACCGATGGACAACAGCCTCATTACTAAGGATGCTGCGCTTCTTTGGTTTTTTCTTAACGATCATGATTACGCCCATGTATATTTCTGCCTTAACCTTTCATCCAGAAATATTGCCATATGAGCTTTTGTTAAATCTTCAAGAATCGAGAAGTAAAGTGCCTTTTCCACCTCTTATCGAAGTGTTATTTATCGAATTGATTGTAGAGGTATTACGGGAAGCGGGTTCTCGAATGCCGGCAAAAGTAGGACAAACAATCGGTATCGTAGGAGGTATTGTCATTGGGACTGCGGCTGTGCAGGCAGGATTACTTAGTAATATTCTCATTGTGTTGGTGGCCACTTCTGCACTATTATCTTTCCTACCACCGATTTTCTTGATGAGTAATGCTAGCCGATTTGTGCGTTATATTTTCATTTTATCCGCTGGGTTATTTGGTCTATTTGGGCAAATGCTTGCCTTTGCTTGGTTAATTCATCATTTACTAAGTTTAAAATCATTAGGAACTCATTATATGACACCAGGTATACCGAGAAATCCAACAGATTTGTTAGATAATGTCATCAGATTTCCTATCAACTATTTAACGAAAAAATCAGGCATATCAAGTGCTCAGAAAAAACCGACAGAGGAGAAATGAGGTAAAAGACTTGGGCGCAGCTAACGTAAAGATGTTAAATCGCTATCACGTCATTTTTTTGGCCCAGAGTATTATGGTAGGGACAGGAATACTATCATTGCCGCAAAAATTAAGTGCTATGGGTTATACCGAGTGGTTTATGCCCGTATTGTTCGGTATTATTGCTACCTTAACTCTTTGGCCCATGATTTGGCTTTGCTCGAAATACCCGAATGAACATCTATTTCGTATCAATGAAATTCTTTTCGGGAAAGTTTTAGGGAAAAGCCTTAATCTCTTGTTTGTCATTCAATTTATTATCTTTAGTGCAGGAATTATTAGCAACTATATGCATCTCATACAAAGTACAGCGTTACAAGAGCAAACCATCACTTTACCTGTGCTGTGTTTCTTACTGTTACTGATATATATTGTAAGTGGTGGTATCAAATCCATTGCTAGATTTTGCATGATGAGTTTTTTTATTACAATCGGCATGTTCTATTTTACACAGTGGGCTATTGAAAAAGGGGAGGTAAGTCATTTACTCCCTTTATTCAATTTTAGTGGGCTAGATTTCTTTAATGCATTTAAAGAAGGCTATTTATCAGTCCTTGGCTATGAATTAATTATGTTTTACTTTCCATATATTATCGATCAGAAAAAAGCCTTTCGTCATTCATTGATTGGTATTTGGATTAGTATTTTCCTTTGTTTTTTCACGACAGTAGTAAGCGTCATCTATTATTCTGAATGGCAGTTGAAAAACGTAGAGTTTTCCGTTTTGAATTTATTTAAAGCCGGCGAACTTACCTTCGTGGAACGAATCGATATTATCGGTATAACATTATGGGTATTTTTAATATTATCGACAGCCACAGCCTATGTATGGTGTGCTAAATTAGGCGTGGATACGCTGTTTAAAAAGAAAAATAGTTATCAATTATATGTGATTGCTGCTATCATTTTTTTGATTATTAGAATGCCATTTTCTCGAGAATTCCAAGAGAAACTTTTTACAGCAAGTAATTACATTGGTTATATGCTAATTATTTGGCCAATCTTCTTAAGCATGATCTATATAGTTCGAAAAAAGAAGGTGCAACAATGAATAGAAAGCTTCTACTAAGTATCACACTTGCGCTTTTATTGTTATTGGCTGGTTGTTCAAGAAAAGAGCTGAAGGTACCTTTAGAGGATATAGGGATGGTTGGAACAATGGCGTTTGATTATATTGATGAAGATCAAATGAAATTAACGGTCGCTATTCCTCAATATTCACCAGAGGCACAACAAAACACACAAATTTTTTCGGTGTCTACAGATCTTGTATCGAATGGCATCGTAGAAATCGAAAAGCTTTCGGATAAAAAAATTGTCTTTAACCAATTACGAGTTGTGTTGGTTAATGAAGATTTTGCACGAAAAGGTGAGATACAAAATGTCATTCAGCATCTATACAGAAATGCTGAGGTGGGCAATAAAGTCCTCATTGCTATTGTGAAGGACAAAGCAGAAGCCATTATAAAGGGAAATTACCCGGATAAACCAAACATTAATATTTACATTAATGATTTATTGGAACCCAGTATAAATACAGCATTTAATCCGAATACGAATATCCATGATTTTATGTATACAATAACGAATCCTGTGACGGATACGATTATTCCATATCTTGAAAAACGCGATGAGAAGATTGAAATTAAAGGTGTTGCTGTTTTTAAGGGGAACCATATGCATGAAGTGATTAAGCCAGAGGAGGCACTCATTGTTCAAGCATTACTAGGAAGAAAAAGTCTAGCACCTCTCCATTTAGATCTACATGAGGGATATGGGGAGGAAAAATTAATGATTGATTTAATTGAGAGCTCTATTAAAATGCAAAGTAATAAAAATATTGACTCACCTAAGCTCATCATTCACCTACAAATTAAAGGAACGTTAAGTGAATACAAAGGGGCGAGAGAATACGAGTTGAATACGATTGAAAGCATTAGTCGGTTAGAGAAGGATGTAAATAAGCAGCTAGAAGTGGATATTACCAAGTTTTTAGATAAACTAAAAAATATGGATGTCGATCCTAGTGGGTTAAGTGAAAAATTTAGAATGTACTATCATGGAAAGTGGACGACCAAAAAAACGAGGGAAGTCATAAGTAAATTACAAACAGAGGTACATGTTGAGACGTCAATTATTAGTACTGGTACATTAAAATAAACAGGACAATCCTTATGCTGAAGTGGATTGTCCTTTTCGTTTGTTTAAGATTTTCGCATAATAAAGCTTAAATGTCTGCCTGCCTGTTTGTCCTGACGATAGGAGAAGCCATCAGGGCTAAGGAATGTACAAGTGGCATCAACTTGGATTTGCTCAGATGGAATACCAGCAAGTTCACATTGTTTTTTCACCGTTTTTTGATTATCAATATGGTATTTATTCGTCTCGGTATTCAAATACATAAATTCCTCTGCATAACCAAGGCTGTGGAACTTCTCATACACATCAGCATCTACCTCAAATTTTTGCTGGCTTAATGCCATACCAATTTGAACGTGAAAATCCTCTGGTCGACATTGTTCTTCTTCCAACAGATGCTGGAACAGTTTAGGAGTAATTTCTTTAATAGTGCCCTGCCACCCTGAATGAATGACGCCCACTAAACCATTGGCCACATTATAAAAAATCACAGGAACGCAATCTGCCGTAAAACTACATAATAATAAATTAGGCTCAACTGTATAAAGAGCATCTGTGTTTTTCACAGCCGTATCCATTTGCACGGCGCCACGTCCTTTATCGGCTAAGGTCACTCGATGGAAGTTGGCACTATGTGTTTGTTCCGTACAAATAAAATCTTGTAGGTCGCAGTTCAATGCTGTTGCTAATTGTTGACGATTGTCAATGACATCATGGATATGATCGCAAACATGCAACGCCATATTATTATGCTCTAATTCCATCGTATCCTTTAAGGTAGTGCCAGCGATAAATTGATCATTATCTACATATATTTTTGATTTCATTCAATCACCCCGCTTTACTATATAGGATTCCACTACGAATGTATAGGTTCCATTCCCTTGAATATTTGTTACTACTTTCCCTTACTCTACTAGCAAACTTTTAGACATAATGAATAGATTTCTTCACATATAGTATGAGGAATCATATGTGGAGGGAGAGAGTAAAAAATGGCTCAACTAGATATTTTATTAATTTGCCAAATAGGCATGGGCCTTTTCTGGATTATTACATATATATTAGTTATTTACAAAGGGTGGAAGGATAAAAAATACGGCATGCCTATGGTTGCTATTTGTGCCAATATTGCATGGGAATTTATCTTTACTTTTCTTTACCCACAAAATGACCTTCAACGATTGATTACGCTCACTTGGCTCATATTAGATGTCGTTATACTGATGCAATTTTTACGTTTTGCACCACCAGAATATCGGAGAATCCTGTCTAAAAAATTATTATATGCCTCTTTTTTGGTCACTTTAATTTTCAGCATGTTAATGATTTTAGGGATTATTCATCAATTTCAGGATTTTGAAGGGAAGTACGCAGCGTTTATGCAAAACCTCATGATGTCAGGATTATTTATCGGTTTATTATTACGAAGAGGGAATTTAGATGGTCAATCCATGGGCATTGCTGTCTGTAAGATGATTGGAACATTGTTTGCTGCAGTTGGCTTTTATCTTTATTTCCGTACGCCGTTTATTACCATTATTTCTATAGCTACCTTTTTTTATGACTGTCTCTATATTCTATTAATTTACCAAATGAAGAGGAAATTAGTAGCGAAGTAGGGTTTCTTCAGTAAATATGGAAGACTAATTTAGTTGGTAATGTTTGTTAATGACAATTAGATTGCAACTTGATGACAAGGTGCATCATGATAAATGGTGTTAAATTGGGATTCGTAAATTTTTGTTGTTCATCTGTCATGTATTTGTAAAAATCCTTCCAAATATTTTGTGATGATTATTGCTCAAAAACTATTTACCATAATAGGAGAGCAAACAGGAAGGATGATAGACATGTTGAAAAAAGTAAAAAAAGCGGCACTTGCTTCAGTTATTGCAGCTTCATTATTAGTACCAGTGGGGGCAATGGCGGCTGAATCCTATACAGTCTCATCTGGTGACACTCTTTGGAAAATCGCATTGAAAACGGAATCAGGTGTACAAGAATTAATGGATGTAAACCCACAGCTTGCCAATCCAAATCAAATTTATCCTGGACAAAAAATAAATGTCCCTGTAAAGGAACAAGCAAGCGTTGAACAAGAAGTCATTAAACTGGTGAATGCGGAACGCGCCAAAGCAGGTCTCTCAGCATTACAAGACGACTGGGAGTTATCAAGAGTAGCTAAATACAAATCTCAAGATATGCATGATAAAAAATACTTTGACCATACAAGTCCAACGTATGGAACGCCATTTACGATGATGAAAAATTTCGGTATTTCATATCGATCAGCCGGTGAAAATATTGCCAAAGGTCAACGCTCTGCACAAGAAGTCGTTACAGCTTGGATGAACAGTGAAGGGCACCGTGCGAATATTCTCAACAAAACCTATACACATATCGGTATAGGTTATGTAGCAGATGGCAACTACTGGACGCAAATGTTTATACAAAAATAAAAGAAGAACTGCCCCAATCAGGTAAGACTGAGTTTGGGCAGTTTTTTTGGAATTTATTTAAATATATCCAGATCTTCTAAGAGCGGTAAATTATTATTTTGTACAACTATAAATAAATGAATCTTTATAGCAAAAGGCATCAGTGTGCCTTTTAGGAGCTTTAATGTTTTTTGAGGGCAATCGCCTTGGCTCGGGAGTTAACCCCTAGCTTACTATAAATTGTAGATAAATAAACACGAACAGTGCCTTCTGATAAATGCAGACGTTTAGCTATTTCACGATTAGTTATACCATCTACTAGCAAATCATAAATATCCTTTTCCCGTTGTGTCAGCATTGATGGAGCTTTGGCAGGAAATGCGGTCCCTTCTTTTAGGTAACTAAAATAAACTGTCGGTATGGATTCCCATCGTTGATGAAGCTGTTCGAAATAAATTTCTAATAGCGGCTCTAAATCCTTTTCATCTAAAAAGGATCGAACATAATAGAAGGGTGCTGCGAGTTCGAAAGCCTCGTGTAAAGTTTCTAAGGCGAGTTCTTGGTGACCTAGACGGTATTGACAAATAGCTTCAAGAATTGTGGCTTCAATAATTGTAGCAATTTGCTCTTCCTGCTGACCTTTCATTTTTATCTGAATTAAGCTCGTTAAGGCTTCGTTCGGCTTTTCCTTCAATAATAGTAAACGGGCATGTACTAAGAGCCAGAATGGTTGCTTTGATTGGATAGACTGTAAGATCAACTCAGCCTGATGACTATCGCCTGCAATAATATGACAGTAGGCTTGCATAATTTGTATAGATGTACGCCAGTGCTTTTCCGTCACATCCTCTAATAGCTGGGTCAGCATAGCAACAGCTGAACTTATTTGATTTTGCTGGATATAGATTTTTGCTTTCAGGAGATACATGGGGATACATAATCCAGGATCTTGTAACTGATGGCCAAGCTTAAGTGCCATTTCGATTTCTTTATGGGTAAACGGTATTAGGTTGCGTTCATACAATGATTCGGCGGCAACACCATAGCTAAAAGCAGTTACATTAGCTGTTTGTAAAGACGTTTCTCGAAAAAGCTCACTTATGACTGTTCCTTGTTCCATTGTTTGAAGTTTTCCTTTTGAGCCAATGCTTGTTCGTAAAAGCTTATATTCAAAACTATTATAGGGAATAGGCACATGATCCCATCTAGAGGGGATATGTCCTTTGGCGAGCTGTTTTCTCATAATTTGTTCCACTAACTGTAAATCACCACCAGCGGCAACGATAGCAAAAGCCTTTGCACTTTCATAAATATAGGTCATGGCCGCATGCTCCTCTTGCTCCATCCATTGTTCAGTCAGCTGCCGCAATTCAAGTTCCTCCATAAGAGATGACGCTGCTTCAACTTCCGTGGTTGAAATCGATGTCAAAAAGCCAATGACTAGCATTTCATAAGAGACTTTATATTGGTCACGACGAAGCTGGTGCAACCACCGCATAAACGTTGCTGTTTGACCTGATAAAAAAAGCTGAACAAGATGATCGGTCATCCATGGCGTCGCTAGGTCATATTGTCCATGTTTAAGTGCTAATTCAATAGCAGAAATATAATCCCCTTGGTCATAAATGAATTGAGATGTTTCGAGAACAAGATTACGTATGTCCTGCTTCGAAAATTGTCTTGTTAATTCCATTTGCAATGCTTCCGCTAATAAATGATGGTAACGGAATATGGGCTGTTTGGATTGCAACCGAATGGTGAAAAGTCCTTTTGCTTCTAAATGTTCCAATTGTTCAAGACTATTTGTCTGTTTGGTCAATTGATCACAAATAGCAGGGTCCAGCTCCTGCAATAGGGAAGTGCGCAGCAAAAATTGTTGTGTTTCAGAAGGTAGATTATGAATAATTTCTTGCCATAAAAATTCTGAAATAAAGGGCTGTGCAGCTTCTTCCAAAGCTTCTATATCAGGGTCATGTGCAAAGCTAGTTAACAATAATCCGGCTACCCAACCTTCAGTTTTATCTAAAATAGCTTGCAACTGTTGGTGGTTGAGAGCAGGTAAATGTTTGCAGGAAAAAAATCGCTTCACCTCCTGTAACGTAAAGCGTAAATGTCCCGAATGGATTTCATGTATCCACTGCTTAACTCGCCACTTAGCTATTGGTAGTGCAGGGACGGAACGAGAGGACATATAGATATGTGCATGACTAGGTAAATATTCTACGAATTGTGTCATGAGTTGATGTATCACTGGATTTTCTATGACATGATAATCATCTAGTACAATCGAGATGGGCTGTTGGATGGCATTCATTTCTTCTAACAGAGAATAGATAAAAAATTCAAGTGTTGCAGGGTCCTGCGAGTTGAGTAGCGGTGCAAGAATCTGATCTATTTCACTTTTAGAAGACCTAGCAATAGCGTGTAAAATATATGTCCAGTAACGTATCGGATCATTATCAGCAGCATCTAGGGAAACCCATGCAGTGGTTTCTTTTTTATTTTTCAACCAGCTAGTTAGTATACTGGTTTTCCCATAACCCGCTGGAGCTCGTAAAATCGTTAATTTAACATGTATATGTTGATCGAATAAATCGAATAATTGAGTTCTTTCTATTAAAGTGGGTGAATGATGTGGCATTGTTATTTTAGAAGATAATAATGTTTGAGGCACCTTAATTTCCTCCTTTAGTTCAGAAAAGTTCCATAATTTTCATTGTACTAAACTATTATCATTTTTTCGTATGTTAATAGTCCTATCATTTCCATCTTTCATTGTTTTTTGGTGTCTAATGGTAGTGGACATTCAAAACTGAGGCCATCGTTCTTCCTCTTTTTCATGATCCATTTCAACATGGTACAAAGTCTATCTTACATCACCCCAAAAAACTAAAAGTGCTGGTATCTCATGTAAACAACTAATCTACACATTTCACACAAGTTCAAATAGGTAAATATACAAGAAACTCAATTTTGTGGGCATATAGTAGTCATATATGTCTGGGAGGTTGTTCAGTGTGGGAAAAGAACAAAGATTTTTTAAAATCAAGTTTAAATCAAATCCAGGTTGTCATTGCCATTGCTGCGGTTTTTGTTGCCCTTGTCGTTGTAAGCACCCATTTTTACCAGTACCACCAACTTGTAACTATCTCGTCTATGTAACAGACGCTGGACAGTTAGCAACTCCTGATAACAGAGTATCAGTAATCGATACAGCAACCAATACGATAGTCGCTACCATTCCAGTAGGAACGGCTCCACTAGAAATAGCGATTACACCAAATGGTGCGTTTGGTTATGTGCCAGCGCTCTTCTCCAATAATGTAACTGTATTTGATACAGCGACAAATACGGTAGTCGCTACGATTCCAGTTGGAAGTGAGCCTCTTGGTGTAGCGATTTCACCAAATGGAGCCCTTGCCTATGTTTCCAATCACGGATTAGGCGCTAACTCTGTATCCGTCATAGATACAGCGACAAATACCGTGACAGCAACAATTCCAGTAGGGCTTCAACCTCAAGGTATTGCTTTTACGCCGAATAGTGCGTTTGCTTACGTGGCAAACGAAAATTCAGGTAGTGTATCTGTTATAAATACAGCGACCAATATGGTGGTTGCTACTATCCCTGTTGGAATTCGCCCAAGATCAATTGTCTTCACATTAAATGGACAATTTGCTTATGTTACAAATGAAAATAGCGATAATGTATCTATCATTAATGTTGCAACCAATATAGTAGTTGGTACAATCCCTGTAGGAACAGGACCTGTAGGATCAGCCATTACACCTGATGGAACACTTTTGTATATCGTCAACAAAGGTAGTGATACCGTATCTGTCATCAGTACAACGACAAATATGGTGATAGCAACAATCCCTGTTGGTTCTTCACCTGACCAAGTAACGATCTTACCAAATGGCACTTTTGCATATGTCACAAATCAAACGGACAATACAGTGTCTGTCATAGATATAGCAACCAATATGGTAGTGGATGTAATCCCAGGGTTTAATGGACCGACTGGTATAGATACAGGGGTAATTTGTCTATAGCCTGTAATAAAGACAAGTTAATTTCATCCACCAATGTTCTGGTAGCTCAAAGGTTTCAACAAAATACTCGTAGTACTCAAATACTTTGCAAAGAAAAAAATAGTAAGATACGTTCTGTCAATTGTGCATGATTAAAGAGCAAAATATTGGGGTAGCAGTCGTTTACTTCTAACTTGTCTTAGTGCCAGGCTATCCCTGCGATACATAAGAAAAAGCCTACCTTATTAACTGTGATCGTCAAGAGTAAGCAGATCCGGAAGTTTCATTTTGTCAGGCAAACAAATAAATATCTACAAAAACCACACACTATAAGCAATATATGAATAAGATGTCTCTGTAGTATGACCATAGAGGTAGGTGTATATGTTGAAAAGGAAGTTAGTTTCCGCATTTTGTGTTTTATGTATGGTGGGACTAGTAGGTTGTCAAAAAAATTTGAACAACGACCAAAGTCTAGAGCAAGAAAATCAACCATTAAAACAGCCAGTCGAAGAAATGAAAAAGCCAGTTACCTATGAGCAAGTTCCACAAAATGGGCCGGCTCTTGTGGAGATTGTAGATCCGAAAACAAAGAAGATTATTGAAACCATTTCACCAAAGGATAGTGGCTATGAGACAAATTTGCAAGCCTATCAGCAGCATATCGAGCAGTTAGCAAAGGAATTAGCAAGAGGGATGGATGAAATGGAGGGCTATGACCAGCGAATGATGCTTGATCGATTGGATGAAGAAGGAAAAGTAATCAAGGGAAGGCCGCAAATGATTTTAAAAGAAAGTGAATTAGTAGAGAGAATACTGGATGCCTCTGCGACTGGTGGTCAAGTGGAGATACCTCTTTATTTGACGCAAAGTGGATATTCATTTGAGGACATTCCTTATTTAGAGGAGGTCGTTGTAGCATCCTATACGACGTATTTTAATAGCGCTGATTTGGGAAGAAATAAAAATATTGAGCTTTCTGCCAAGGCTATTAATAATGTCATCGTGGGTAGTGGTGACCATTTTTCATTTAATACGATGGTTGGACCTCGAGATGAGGCAAATGGCTATCAGCCTGCACCAGAAATTATTAATAAGAAAGTGGTAATGGGGATTGGTGGGGGTATTTGTCAAACTTCCTCGACCCTCTTTAATGCAGTGGATCAGCTACAAGTCAAGTATGTAGAACGTCACCATCATTCTCTGGATATTGGATATGTGCCAAAGGGAAGGGATGCGACGGTTGCCTATGGAAGCTTGGATTTTAGGTTTCAGAACACTAGTGATGTTCCATTTGTAATTCAAACTACCTATGGAAAAGATTTTTTGACAATCGACATACGAACTGCTGAAAAATATGTAGAAATATTGACAAAGGGTTAATGCGACGAAAAGACACCATAGGACGTTGGTGTCTTTTTATAAGTGTCATGATATAGTTAAAATTGAATAGTTAGTAAATATTTGGGGAGGGGGACAGACAATGCATCCAAAACTAATGGCCGTCATAGAGACGATGGATTTATATCAGGCAACATACCCAGAAGATGCTTGTGTCATAGTGGCAGACACTGAAAAAGTACTTGCCTATAAACCGGGGAAGCATGTTGACTTAAAAGTAGGTGTAGGTGAGCCAGTACATAAATATCGAGGAACAGCAACGGAAATCGCGTTGAGTTCAGGTCGATTCGTTAAAGAGGAACGAGGAGCAGAGGGGTTTGGTATGGCCTATATCGCCTCGGCACAGCCTATTTTTGATGGAGGTCAAATTATAGGTGTAGTAAGTGCCATCATTTCTAATGAAAAAATGGATCATATGCGTCTATTGGCGACGGATCTTTCGAGTGCGGTAGAAGAAATGACTGCCACAAATGAAGGATTAGCTACTGCCAGTATAGATGTTTCCAATCGTTTAGGGGCACTATCAAATTTCTCCGAATCAATGGCAGGTGATATTGAACAAATTAATGTAATTGTTCAATTAGTAAAAGACTTAGCGATGAAATCTAAAATTCTTGGCTTGAATGCATCGATTGAAGCGGCACGTTCGGGGGAGCATGGTCGTGGTTTTGCAGTTGTCGCATCTGAAATACAAAAAATGTCCCAGAGCAGTACAGAAAGTGCAAATAGTATTACGAAACAATTAGAAAGCATTAAACAATCGATTGATCAAGTGAATGCTTCTGCTAATCAAGTGGCTGCCTTTACCCAGCAATTTGCCACGAGTATGTATGAATTAAGCGATGCGTATAAAGGAGTAAATCATACTGCTGAAAAGTTAATGCATATTAGCGAAATCAAAGCTTAAACATATAAAGGATAATAGCCAGTAAAGGGCTATTATCCTTCTACTAAATAATCTCTAAAATCTCCTCAGGTGTCGTTACTTTGTATTCGGGCTCTTCATTTTGTATAACTTCAATTGCATCATAGCCCCATTCCACCCAAATAATAGGTACTCCAGCTTTTTTACATGCTACAATATCCCTCTGTTCATCCCCTATATATACCACTTCAGTTGCTGAAACATTCGATTCTTTTAAAAACTTCTTCATGACTTTATCCTTGCCAAAAATACGATTGGAGCAAAGGACATCTGCAACACAGTGAATGCCATTCATTTTGAGAAACTCTAAAATATTGTCCTTCGAATTGGAAGAGATAATTAAAATCTTATACCCTCTTTTATCAATTTCGAGCAAAACTTCCTTCATCCCTTCAAAAAGATGAACATCGTTTAATGATTGGCGATATAATTTGTAAAATTGCGGTAAAATCATAGGTAATTTATACATGGGGAAGTCAAATAATTTACTACGTTCTGAAATCGATAATTTTTTTAATGTATCAATTTCCTTCAATTCAATTCCTTTAAATTTATATTTTTGTGCTAACGTATTCCATGCTGATGCAAACACGGCGGTCGAATCCGCAAGCGTTCCATCAAAATCAAAAATTATATGCTTCATGGCAAACTTTCTCCTTTATCATCTAGTTGTATAGACGTTTTATGCAAAAAAATGTTACATGGAATGGGCAATTGATTGGGTCATGAAACAGGGAATAACAATCAAAATAAAAGGTCTGTAATCATCATATGGTAAATATTATCAGAAAATGCGGCGTTTGCAACGGAAATCATGTAACAAAAGAAGGTGTCACAAAAATCAATTGAGACACCTAATACGCTATATAACGAAAATAACAGTGTTTCATTTTAGTCCTATTCAATTTGCAAGCCGTTTTTTGTGTGTTGTACGATTTTAAATCTGAAATTTGGATATTTTACTATTCCGCTGTTTGTGAGACGAAATAAAATGAAGAGTCTTAAAGATGAAAGCTGTGACTAATTAACGTTCAAGACAGGTTCTAACTATAGTTAGAAGGTATATTTTTTGTATTTTTTCATTGCTGTAACGTGTGCGTCAATTGATATCCGATTTCTTTAAAGCATTTGGCCATTTCAAATTTGGAATGTTTTTTTAGCTATATCTCTGATACTAAAGTAGTAACATAGTTTGTATCATTCATACTACTAATGCAGGATGATATGTTTGGGCTGAAAGCTATTGAAAAAATGATAGGAATTGGACCGGAATTAATGGGGGAGCGTATTTCCAGCACCTATCACGCTAAGGTGATAGGTCTGGTATCTATGCGAGTGTTATTCTATTTTTTTTCTCGTGTTTTAACTAAATAATAAGCATTGACGGAGGAAGCGATAGGAATAATGAGGGCAATGCCGATGCCTGCGCAAAAAATCGTCATCATTTCCGCACTAAAGACTTTGGAATTGACGATTTCGCCAATCGAATAAGAGAGATCCTTAAACCATATCAATAAACTTAAATAGCCACCAAAGAAAGCAAAAAATAAAGTATTTGTATCGGTTCCTAAAATGTCTCTTCCAATACTTATTCCAGATGTAAAAAGTGTCTTTCTACTGATCGAAGGATTGCGATAAAAAATCTCATGCATAGAGGTAGCAATGGAAATGGCAACATCCATAATGGCACCTATCGTACTCATAATAATGACCGATGCACCAATCTGCACGAAATTAACACCGATATAGAGAGAAAAGATACTTAATTCTTCCGTTGATTCTTCCCCAAATCCTTGAATCATGGCCTTTTTCGTTATAAACGTAATAAAAAGCAATAAAACAACAATCGTTACCATTGTAGAAATAAACGCTGTAATGGTTTTACTATTCGTTTTATTAATATAAAACAAACTAATGCAACTGATAACAGTGCACGCAATAAACGTCAGGACAATAGGGCTATTTTTAGGGTCTGTCATAAGAAAAATAGTCACAAATAGCACGCCGAAATTTAAAAATAAGGAAAGAAACGAGCGTAGTCCTTGCTTTCCTCCAATTACCACCATTAATATACATAAAATTCCTGCCAATACAACGATAACATTCATTCCTTCACCCGCTTTCGATTAATGAAAAAAATAGCGGTGTATTGACTAATCGGTATGGTGAGGACGACTCCAATACCTCCTGCAAGTGCACGAGCTAGCTCTAATGAAAGATTCAAGGATAGTGTTAGTCCTAATGTTGAAGAATTTTTCAAATAGAGTATGACCATTGGTATGGAGCCACAAATATACGCGAAAAATAAAATGCTTGTAATGGTACCCATAATGTCTTTTCCAATTTCTTGTCCAGATGCCTTCAAAGCTTGTAAAGAAATACGAGAATCCTGTTCGTATAGGGCGAAAATAGAAGAGGACATCGTAATGGCAACATCCATAACAGCCCCAAGTGAACCGATAAATAAACCAGCCATAAAGACAGTTCGGTAGGGACGTGTTAAAAATTGCATTTCCTCATAGCGTAGACCATTTTCCCCCGTCAACCACATCACAGCAGTGCTAATTATGAGGGCTATCATTGTCCCTAAAAGTGTAGATATAATGGCTGCATATGTTTTCGTATTCAAACCACTAATCAGTAACAAGGAAATGACGGTAAATAATAGGACACAAACCCCACTTATGAATAATAAATTGAGGCTGCCATGCTTTACGTAAAGGTCTAATGCCAATGTTAAAATGCAGGCATTTACGACTAAGCTAATAATGGCAAATAAACCTTGTCTCTTACCGATGATGAGTAGTACAAGGATAAAAATCCAAGCGATCATCATAATTGTTTGATCTCGTTTCAAATCGAGAATGGTGCCCGTTAACTCTGATTGTTTTGAATGTGCATCTATAGCGACAAAGATTTCATTGCCAACATTGTATTCCTGATCAAAGGCTCCAGATGAAGAATAGTCATTCGTCAAATCAATCGTTTTTCCTTTGTGCTGCCCATTTTTAAGTACGGCTTTAATTTGCTGTGTATACAACATATCTTCATTCTCATACATATCTGTTATTGGTTCAGATTCTGTTACTTTGACTTTCAGAATTTCTGCAATAGGTCGATCATAAAATTGTTCATTATGGTGAACGAAAAAAATGGATAGGGCACAGCCAAGTAATAACAAGGCATAGAAAATACGTTGTTTATAAGTTATTTTTTTAAAATAGTGCAATGGAATGACCTCCAAATTAGTGGACTAAATAGTCACTTGTACAGGAACGATTTTAAGAATAGTAAGTTCCAATATATTCTCTAGTTTAACGATAGGAATGATAGATTCCAAGGCATTTATGCTATAAAAAAGCGGCAGGATATTTGTATTCTAGAAAAAAATATGATAGATTATTTAATACTATAAATTCGAAGGGAGGGCGAAGTAATGGAAACTGTTTGTGCGAAAGGTTTAACCGAAGTAGAGGTAAAATCTTACAATCTTTGTGGGGATTTGCTGGCTAAGGGAGAAGTATGCCCTTTTTTAAGCAAATTTCATATCGATGCAGGTTCCGGTTGCTTTTTGCCTTCTTTATTTCTTACTGATTGACATCCAATTAAATGGGATGTATAGATTGCTAGACGCCGGTTCGTAACGGCGCTTTTTTTGTTTACTTATAAAATTTAACATGCCCTTTTTCTCATAGGGATGTTTGTAAGGTGCCGTTTTATGACGGCGCCTTTTTTGTGTTTGTTTGAAAGGAGTGAAAAGTGATGTGTAACCTTATATGTCCATTTATTTCTTGAGCAATTCGCTTAGTAGTAATGGATAAAATAAATAAGGAGATTGAAAAAATGATACTTCAATTAAATGGAATTAGTAAGAGCTACTTGGGAGATCCGATTCTTTCAAAGATAACCATGAAAATGGAACGTGGCGATCGGATTGGACTTATAGGTGTAAATGGGGCAGGAAAATCAACGCTACTAAAGATCATTACAGGGGATCTTCCCTATGATGAAGGCGACATTTTTATAGGCAAGGGAATGAAGCTAGGTTATTTGCGACAAGATAGTGGGTTACAGCCAGAACATACGATTTGGACTGAAATGCTTGGGGCATTTACTGAGCTTCAAGAGGCTGAAAAGGAACTTCGAGAGCTGGAAATGCAGATGGGTGAGCCTTCCTGCATCAATAACCCCGAAAAGCTGGAACAGGTAATGAAGATATATGCCAGCAAATCAGATTGGTTTTCACAGCAAGGTGGCTATGATGTCGAGGCAAAAATAAATAGTATGTTAAATGGAATGGGCTTTGGTAGCATCCCGACAAACACTCTTATCGAATCATTAAGTGGTGGACAGAAAACTAGACTGGCACTTGCTAAAATTTTACTAGAGCAGCCGGATTTATTGCTGTTAGATGAACCGACTAACCATTTGGATTTTGCGACTTTAAACTGGCTTGAAAGCTATTTACGTGGCTATCAGGGTGCTATTATTGTTATTTCGCACGATCGTTATTTTTTAGATGCCCTTGTCAATGAAATTTATGAGATTGAACGCACCCATGGAACAACATACAGCGGTAACTATTCTAAGTATGTGGAAAGCAAGGTGAAAAATCGCGAATTAATGGAAAAGAAATATACGATGCAACAGCAGCAAATCGCCAAAATGGAGGATTATATTGAGCGGAATATTACGATGGCTACTTCCTCGAAAAGCGCTAAGAACAAAAGGAAGCAGCTCGAACGAATAGATCGTCTTGAAAAGCCTCAGAAGGATCTAAAACACGCACAAATGACATTTGCTACAGATAAGAGATCTCATAAAGAAGTGTTGAAGGTAAAAGATGTAGTGCTCTCCTATCAGCTAGAAGATAGCAAGAAAATATTATTGCAAGATATTGAGTTTTCCTTGGATAGAGGAGATCGGGTCGCATTAGTAGGTCCAAATGGTGTTGGGAAATCAACGCTTTTGAAGGCGTTATTACATGAATTGTCTCCGGACCGTGGCGTTATCGCATGGGGAAATGGTGTGACAATCGGCTATTATGATCAAGAGCAAGAGACATTACATCCTAATAATACGGTATTACAAGAGGTTTGGAGTACTTTCCCTTCGATGGAAGAGGCAAGAATACGGTCAGTACTCGGTAATTTTTTATTTACGAAAGAGGATGTTTTTAAAAAGATAGCCTCCCTTAGCGGCGGGGAAAAAGCGCGTGTAGCGTTAGCAAAGCTTATTTTGCAAAAAGCCAATGTGCTTATTATGGATGAGCCGACCAATCATCTTGATTTATTTAGCAAGGAAGTTTTGGAGGAGGCGCTATTGCAATTTGACGGCACCTTATTATGCATTTCTCATGATCGTTATTTCCTTAATAAGCTAGCAAATAAATTGCTTGAATTATCACCAACTGGGATGACGGCCTTTTCGGGAAATTATGATGATTATGTTCAAAAAATAAGCCATTAAAGGATTTAGGGGCTACCTCTATAGCAAGAGGTGGCCCCTTTTTTAAAAATTACAGACAGAAGTATAGATAATATAATTAAATAGTGTTATCGTAAGAACTAGCTAAATAAAATGATCCTTCGGGGTAGGGTGAAATTCCCAATCGGCGGTGATGAAGTAATTCAAAGTCCGTGAGCGCAAGCTGATTTGGTGCAAATCCAAAACCGACAGTAACAGTCTGGATGGGAGAAGGGTATAAGTGCGAGCTTTTTAAATTCAATGTAATTTAGAAGGTCTATTTGACTATGCATTTATGACACGACTTCCCGCAAGTATGTTGGGAAGTTTTTTTATTTAGCCAATCAATTGAATAGAAGATGTTCTTCGGGGTAGGGTGAAATTCCCAATCGGCGGTGATGAAGCAATTCAAAGTCCGTGAGCGCAAGCTGATTTGGTGCAAATCCAAAACCGACAGTGATAGTCTGGATGGGAGAAGAACAAATAAGATACTAGTCTATGGAAAAAATGTATATCCAAATAGGCTTATTTATTGATGTCTTATACTCCCAAAACCCCTTTGTCAAAGGGGTTTTTCTTTTTATATGAGCTTTAAGAAGGGAGACGGATAGAAGCTCAAGAGTGGTGGATAGAAACCAAAAAGTGACGGATAGAAGCTCAAGAGTGACGGATAGAAACCCAAAAGCCACGGATAGAAGCTACGTAAGATCAGTGTGAAAGCAGGTGAAGAAATGTTTACAGGTATTGTGGAGGATATTGGCACTATTAAAGCCTTGCAAATCAATAAGAACAGTATGAAAATTACGGTTCAATCATCGAAAGTTGCTGAAGATGTGGGGTTAGGGGATAGTATAGCGGTCAATGGTGTTTGTTTAACGGTTACTCATTTTACGAATCGAGAGCTTACGATGGATGTTATGCCTGAAACCGTCAAAGCTACAAATTTACATCAGCTGACAATAGGGGATCCGGTTAATTTGGAGCGTGCGATGCCTGCTAATGGGCGATTTGGGGGTCACTTTGTTGCTGGTCATGTCGATGGTGTTGGGAAGATTTTACGAAAACGTCCGGTGGCCAACGCGGTTTATATTGATATCGAATTGTCTGAGGAACTAACAAGTTTCTGTATTCCGAAGGGCTCCGTAACGATTGATGGCACAAGCTTAACAATCTTTCATGTTGAAACGAAGCAGGTCACGATTTCACTGATTCCTCATACTTACAAGGAAACGATTTTAGGTATGAAAAAAGTAGGCGCTTTCGTCAATATTGAAACAGATTTAGTCGGTAAATATATTTTAAACGAATTGAAAAATGAGCAAGGCAAGTCAATGATTACAAGAGATTATTTAGCACGACATGGTTTTTAAAATCACATAATGAGGAGATGAAAAATAGTGCTACATGCAATTGAAGATGCCATAGAGGATTTAAAGCAAGGGAAAATAATCATCGTAGTGGATGATGAGGATCGGGAAAATGAGGGGGATCTTCTAGCGCTTGCTGAATTTATTACTCCGGAAACGATCAACTTTATGGCGACTTATGGAAAAGGTCTAATTTGTACGCCGATTTCGCAGAAGCTAGCACATCAGTTAGATCTGCACCCAATGGTTCAGCACAATACGGATAACCATCAAACAGCATTTACCGTAAGTATCGATCATATGGACACAACAACGGGGATTAGTGCCTTTGAGCGGGCATTCACCATACAAAAGATGTTGGGATCTCAGGCGAAAAAAACTGATTTTCGTCGACCAGGACACATTTTTCCACTAATCGCAAAGGATAATGGTGTCTTAGAGCGAAGGGGCCATACGGAGGCGAGCATTGATTTAGCTAAGCTTTGTCACAGTATTCCTGCTGGAGTGATTTGTGAAATTATGGGGGACGATGGTCACATGATGCGCTTTGATGAATTGACAAAGTATGCAGCACATCATGGATTAAAAATGATTTCCATTGAGGCGTTAGCCGCTTATCGCAGTCAATCATTTACAACAAACTAATAACGAGGGAGATTTTAAAAAATGGGTCAAACATTTGAAGCACAATTAATTGGGACGGATTTAAAAATTGCGGTAGTCGTAGGTCGATTCAATGAGTTTATTACAAGCAAATTATTAGATGGTGCAATGGATGGATTAAAAAGACACGGTGTAGATGAAGCATCCATTGATGTTGCATGGGTGCCAGGAGCTTTTGAAGTGCCTTTTATTGCGAAACAATTAGCAGAGACAAAGAAATATGATGCCATTATTGGTTTAGGGACTGTTATTCGTGGTTCTACAACACATTATGATTATGTGTGTAATGAGTCGGCAAAAGGAATTGCGAATGTATCCTTAACGACCAATGTACCAGTTATTTTCGGTATTGTTACAACAGAAAATATTGAACAGGCGATTGAGCGTGCGGGAACGAAATCAGGTAATAAAGGCTATGATTCCGCGATATCGGCAATTGAGATGGCTAATCTACAAAAAATGATTGGCTAAGAACATTCTGAATAGGTTATCACAGTATTTGTTTCTTGAATAATTTTTATGTCCATGGGAAAAATATGCCTAAGTATATTTATTACATGTCGTAGTTTTCATAAATGTACTAAATTTGAGCAGGCTCAGTAGGAGATGAGAAGTATTTCAATGGAACAAATGATGAATTTGAAAATGTTGAAATCACTATTTCAACGCTCTGCTGATATAATATTCCAACAGTATAAATTTCAGCAACATACAGTCCATATGATAACCTGTGATGCTATGATAGACGAAGAACTCCTTCAAACGGTTGTGGTCGAACGTGTTCAATCCTTATTTAACTGTGGTTCTGATGAAACGTTAGAGGAGCTAATTGAACAGCATCTTCATGTGCCCTATTTACAAAAGGTCACTAAGAAAGAGGATATGATTACAAGAGTCTACAAAGGCCATGTCTTATTATATTTTGAGGAAGATCATTTGATTTATTCCAGTGATATTTCAAATAGACCTAATCGTGAGCCGGGGGAAACAACGCTTGAGTTAGTTGTAAAAGGACCAAGAGATGATTTTATTGAAGATGTATTTATTAATATAGCTTTATTACGAAAACGTTTACCTACGAATTCATTTAGTGTAGAAACATTAGAAATCGGTCAACGCTCTAAAACAACGGTAGCCGTTTTATATATGGAAGACATTGTGAATTTAAATATGCTAGAACAAATCCGATTACAATTACAAAAAATTGATACAGATATTGTCGTCAATGGTGATTTACTGATGGAGGCAATTGAACAGACGGCTAAAGTTCTACCTAGACATGATTATACGGGAAGACCAGATTTTGCTCTTCAAGCATTAATGAGAGGAAGAATACTAATAATGATCGATGGCGTTTCCTATGCCATGATTATTCCCGCCAATATTATGCTGCTCTTTAAAACATCTGAGGACAATGAATATCCGGTCATTGTCAGTTCAATGGAACGGGTGCTCCGAATTTTTGGGATACTGATTAGTATGTTACTTCCTGGTTTTTGGCTAGCCGTAACGACGTATCATCAAGAGCAGCTCCCCTATCTTCTACTTGCGACAGTGGTTGAATCAAGAACGGGGTTACCGTTTCCAACGATACTTGAAATCATGATGATGCTATTTATGTTTGAAATGTTCCGCGAGGCCAACTTACGCTTGCCTAGTGCCATCAGTGGCTCGATCAGTGTTGTTGGAGGGTTAATCATTGGAGATGCTGCGATTAAAGCTGGCGTGACAAGCCCTTCGATGATTGTTATCATTGCGATTTCAAGCATTGCTGCATTTACACTCGTCAATCAAGCCTTTGTAACAGCAATGAGTATTTTTCGATTAATTATCATTTTATTTTCAGCCTTTTTGGGTCTGTTTGGATTTTTTATTTCGGTCTTTTTCATTATTATCTATGCAGCAAATATGCGTGTACTCGGTGTGCCCTATATTAATTTTAATGCAGATTTTGAACAGGGTAATATTGGAAAATCCTTACTGCGTTTATCGCCGAAGGGCTATAGTCTAAGACCGTCCTTCCTAAAACCACAGGACCGGACACGAACGGCAAATATTAAATCAAAAAAAGATCAGGGGGTATGACCGTTACCTGACATCAGACTATAGACAAGCTCAAAAAAATTGGAGTTTGCCTATAGTCTTTTTTTATAATTAATTCCACTACGGGAGATGAGCTGTTTCTAATCCACTTTTAAGAACTCCGTAGTGCTGAACGACTATTTCTCCGCATATGAAAGAGAAAGAATAACAAAAACCATTGAGAGTCATTATCTTCTCAATGGTTTTTGTCTAAAGCTCTCTACATTTTGTAGCTATTTGAAAGGAATATGGACGATGGCAGTCGTTTCAAGATGTTTCGATGATTCAATCGAAATATCTCCATGATATTTATGGACGATTTCTTTCACAATAAATAGTCCTTGCCCTCGAATTTTCCCATTTTCATGCTTCTTCGTAGAGAATCCTTGTTTAAAGATTTGGTTTGCGTCTACAATATTCGGTCCTGTATTCGTAATTTTAAATTCATATTGTCCTTCATCAGCTTGACAACAAATCATAATTTTACGTTGCCCCTCAGGCAATTCATTCGCAGCATCAATCGCATTGTCAATTAAGTTCGATAGAATCTTGATTAAATCGGTCGTTTTAATTTTATTAAAATCGCCCTGAGAGATGGTGAAATCCATATCAATATTATGATTCTGTGCTGTTAGCTTTTTCGTTTGTAATAATATGGATAAACCTGGATGGTCAATATTTAATTTTAATGATTTAATCGCTTGTACTTCTTTCGACAGTGATGCTAAATATTGTTTTGCTTGATCCGTTTTTTCTAATTGTAAAAGGCCATGTAAAACTTGGATATGGTTCGTGAAATCATGACGTAACGATGACACCGAAGTAATCAATGTTTTGATTTCTGCTTGGTAAGTGTCTTCTGTGGCGCCTACTTCCTTCGCTACCTCTTTTTGGTACCATCTTTGTAAAAATAAAAAAGAACCAGCAACAATTAAAATAAATACACCATTGAAAATAAAAATAAATAGGTTATCTTCAATCACTTTGCCTTTAATACCATTCAATGTATCTGCACTTATATCAATGCCTAGGTAACCGATTATTTGGCCTGTATCATCTTTAATTGGCGCACCAACAGATAAATAAGAACCATGGACTGAATCATGGATTACCTCTGTGACATAGGTTTCACCATGATAGGCTTTTTCTACTTGTTTAGCTGGAACAGTACAAACCTCACCTATTTCAAATCCTTTTTTTAGTTCACTTGGCAGACCCATCACCATTGCTTTTGATACTTTTGGATTATCCACCTGCAATGTATAAACAAATAATGCACCTAGCTTTACCCTTGCATCATTTAAGTAACTTCTTACTTCCCAATAATAATCATTTTTTTGCGGATTATTCAAAAATTGCTGATAAGCAATTGTATCGATGGAAGCAGCAATGGAATTAGCAGCCTCTAGACTTTGATTAGCAATTGATTCTTCAACGGTCTTTTTAATTTTTACATAGGATGTAATGATGTTTAAACTTGTAAACAAACATAATAAAATGGTGGATAGAATTAATATAAGCTTTATTTTTCGATTTTTCATATTACTCGGGACTTCCTCATCTATTAATATTCTAGAATATTAATTAACTCTATTTTTTGTTTGTAAACCAAACAATGCTTGTTTATCCTACATAAATTAAAACACAAAATCAATATGACTTTAAAATTACACACCGTAAACACTAGTTTAATAATCCTTTACAAGAAAGTAAACTAAAAAGGTGAAACAGCATATTTTAAGTCTCATTTCCTATACTCATGGAAAATTCAAAAAGTTTCTAAAACAAAGGTCACATAAAAAATGAGTGGGTCCCAGTCATATATAATCTTTTCACTCCTATTTGTAGTTAAAGTACTTTATATAAAAGTTAAAAGGAACGAGGATCGGCGACTCCTGCAGAAATCGACAGTTCATTTATTTCCATGTGAAAATAGGGAGCTTTTTTCTATTTGTAAGACATACATTACAAAGAATAAAGTGATAAAATGAAGGGGATGAAAAAATTGGAAAAGGATCTCCTGAAATTATTAAAAGAGGGAGGACTTATTTTATATGCAAGACATGGGACTGCAACAGTTGGTGTAGATCAAGTAAATGGTCTATTTCAAAGTTGTCAGTATCAAAGAAATTTATCCGAACAAGGCCGTCATGAGGCTGTATATTATGGCCAAATGTTGCGTTATTGGCAAATTCCCATCCTTGCGCCTATCAATGCAAGTCCTTTTTGTCGAACGATTGAAACAGCTCAGTTGGCTTTTCCGAATGTTCAGGTACAAATAGACCCTTTTTTGTTTGAGATTTTTATGTTAGATGGAAATCTTTCGACTGTTCAACAAAATTCAATTTTAATGGCTTTTCAATCTATGTTGGAAATGAAACCACCAGAGGGAATCAATAGAGTCATAATTGGTCATAGTTTTCCGAAAAATGTGGGACTAGGGGTCATCCCGAATATGGGCACGGTTATTATAAAACCCAAAGGCTTAGGTCAAGGATATGAAATTTTGGGGAAACTGACATTAGAAGATTTAGCAAAATTAGATTCCATTTGAGATGAGGGAAACGATGAATATTAAAACAGTTTCACAATGTACATTAGAGGAAGTATTACGGGCGTGGAACAAAGGCTTTGAAGGATACATTGTGCCCATCGACATGACGGCAGAGATGTTTTTACAGCGGCTTGTTGGGGAGGGGCTGTCAGTTGAGCACTCCATTGTCGCTTTTGACGATCATGAACCAATTGGTATTGTCATGAACGGCTTTCGACACATGGGTGGCAAGAAAATAGCATGGAATGGGGGCACGGGTATTTCGCCTACTTATCGTGGGAAAGGCGTTTCACGATTATTAATGGAGGAAACTCTAGCTATCTATGAACGGGAAAATGTTGAAATTGCCACACTGGAAGCAATAAAGGAAAACTCAGTAGCAATTGCTTTGTATGAAAGATATGGCTATGTTATAACTGATCATCTTCAGTTTTTAAGTGGGGAATATGAGGCGAAGGTAGAACATACGTCAGCTATTCGGACTGAAATAATTCGCCCAGAACAATTACCTCATGTGCCGTTTTATCAGGAAGATGTTCCTTGGCAATGTAGCTGGCATAGCATTAAGCAGGGAGAAGCTAGAGTTTTCTATAATGAAGCAAATGATGTGCTCGGCTATATGTTATATAAAACAGTGTGGGGGAAACAGGGTGAGTTGGAGCGGGTCATTCTGTATCAATTGGAAGTATTAGAAGAGTATAAAGTCGATTTACTAGCACACTTCTTAGCCAGTGTGACAGCTCAGAAGGTGAATATAACCGCCGTTAATTTCCGAGCAAGCAACCCAGCAACGAGCTATTTAGTGGCAAATGGACTAAAGGTGACGACAGAGCAGGTACAGATGAAAAGCAAATCTAACCATAGTTGTCAACCTAACGAAAATCCAGTATACTAATGCGATAATGAATGGGAATAGAGGATGAAGGACATGACGTTTGAAGAAATATTACCACGCTTAAAAGCAGGAGAAAAAAGTATTCGTGCAGGCTGGGGCGGTGCTGAACTATATGTGAAGCTAGTTGGTCAAAGCCAACACGATGGAGAGACTTTGAATCCTTATTTTTTAATTAATGTACGCGGAGAAGGGTACACAATGTTCACGCCTACAGTATGTGATTTATTAGCAGAAGATTGGATTGTCGTTGAATAATAATATGAGAAGTCATCTCAATTTTGAGGTGGCTTCTTTTTGTAAGGAGACATGGTATGAAGTTTGAAGAATATAAAAATAAAACTGTTTTCATTACGGGGGCAGCGTCAGGCATTGGATATGCTCAAGCCCTTGCATTTTTAGAAAATGGTGCGAATGTATTTGGATTTGATATAGAGGTACGAGGGTTAGTCCAATTGCAGCAGCAATATCCAGAGCATTTTGCCTATATGGTAGGAAGTGTTTGCAGCCAACAAGATGTGGAACAGTCATACGAGGCTGCTATTTCTTCATTTACACAAATTGATATTTTATGTAATACAGCAGGCATTTTAGACGGCTTTGCAAAAACGCTAGATACAGACGAAGCACTGTGGGATAAAATTATGAACACGAATGTCAAAGGAACGTTTTTTGTGACTAATAGAATCTTGTCTCATATGGTTGCACGTGGAGCTGGTACGATTGTCAATATGGCTTCGATTGCTGGACTTGTTGCAGGTGGTGGAGGAGCGGCCTACACAGCTTCTAAGCATGCCATTGTTGGCTACACGAAGCAACTAGATTTAGATTACTGTAGAGCGGGAATACGGGCTAATGCAATTGCACCTGGAGCCATTCAAACGCCGATGAATCAGGCAGATTTTGAAGGCGATGGGAAAATGGCGAAATGGGTGGCAGAGGAAACACCTGCTGGTCGCTGGGCACAACCTCAGGAGGTGGCTAATTTAACCTTATTTTTAGCAAGCTCAGCAGCAGATTATATGCATGGCACTGTCTTGCCAATCGACGGCGGCTGGTTGACCAAGTAGCATTGTTCATTCAGTTATTCTTCTGCTATAATACGCAAGTAAGTAAAATTGCTTGCACTACGGCACTTCATATAGGGCGCTAAGCTCTCTTCCTTTGGTCGTAGTTATTACTAAAATAGCGATTAGCTATTTTACAAAGGAGAATAAAATTGAATACTTCGATTGTAAAAGATTCAAGCCGTCTGTCAGTAAGTGAGCTGACAAAGATGGCTCTTGTTGCAGCTCTCTATGTTGCTGTAACTGTTTTATTGTCAGTCATTAGCTTTGGCGCTGTCCAACTACGTTTGTCAGAAATGTTTAATTATCTGGCCTTGTACAATAAGCGCTATGTAGTAGCAGTAACGTTAGGCGTTATACTTGCAAATTTCATGTCGCCCACATGGATAGTAGATGTGCCTATTGGTGGGATTGCCACCTTCCTAGTCTTATTACTTTGTAGAAGTATTACAAAGCATATCGCTAATGATATTGGAAAAATGGTAGTGACAGCCCTGATATTTGCTGTATCTATGTTTACGGTTGCTGGGCAATTAACTATTCTTTATGACCTTCCTTTTTGGGCTACATGGTTCACAGTGGGAATTGGAGAATTATTGTCTATGACTGTTGGTGGACTGACAATTTACTTATTAAATAAAAAAATAGATTTGTCTAAATAATTGAATGATTATAGCATGATCCATACAGCAAGAAGGGACTCCCATTGGTCGATAAAGCACCATTGGGAGTCCCTTCTATTTATCCTATTGGTTAACTTGAGCGTCTATGGACGTCTCACCACTAGTATTATCAGGCTTTGCAAGAAGCTGCACTGAATTGGACGTATTTGATAGTATATAATTTCCTTTGCCCACAGCTAAAACCTTAGCCACATATTCTGTGGATGGGATGAGTGGTTTACCAAATGCATCCAACTCTATATTTAGACTTTGACTTACATTGGGGAGACCATTCTGATAAATTCTAGTACTATTATTATTGTTAATGGCATCACTATCTTTGAAGCTATCTGCTTCATTTTTAGGTAGCATAAACACTCTATATTCCGTTACATTTTGTCCGTTATTGACCTTGAAGCTAATTGTAATATCGGAATATTTATTAGGACCCTCTTTAAAACTCAGTTGCACATTCTCCATCGTTACAGGTGCTGAGTGATCCACTAAAGTAATAGAAGAAGATGGGTAGGATAAGGTATACATGGCCTTGGCAGTTCCATTACCTACGGACAATACATACACACGATACTCTTCACCATTCGTGATAAGTCTTCCATCTATATCTTTACTATCAGTTGCCAAACTCATACTAGATTGACCTTTATTTATATCTGTAAAATTAGCTACTTTACTAGCTGCGTTCACATCAAAGCCATTTGCTTTTGATGCGGGTACGACAAGAATGCGGTAACTACCTATATTCGATTCATCAGAAGGCTTCGAGAATGATATTTGTAAATCTCGACCATCTCCAAAATCACCAATATCGCTTGCAGTAACATTACTTACCGCCTGAACAGCTTTACTTTTACTAAGTGTTATTACAGGCGAAGCGGAGGATAGGGCATAGGTATTTGGAGAATTCCCATTGGAAACAGTCAGTACATAGACGCGGTAGCTAGTTCCTTCCGTAATATAATTACCACGCACATCCCTAATCCCATCCAGCGTTCTAGTTGTAGCGGTATTCCCACCTTTGCTTTCTGTGATGTAATAATTGCTACTATTGGCTTGTGAAAGATTAAAGCTGCTGTAATACGCTGTCGGTACGATTAGAATTCGATAATGATTGACATTTGATTCATTAGAGGGCTTCGTAAATGTTACTTGCACATCACGGCCATCACCATTATCGTCTATATCTGTGACATTTAGATTGGTTACAGCTTGCACATTAAAGTTCTTATTTAACGTCATTGTAGACGTCGGCGCAGAAAGTGCATTGCTTCCTATGCCATTCGCGACAGTTAAAACATAGATACGGTAGCTAGTACCTTCTTTGATCGTATTACCGCGCACATCCCGAGTATTTTCAGATAATGTTTGCTCATACGTAGATTTTCCAGATTTGTATACAGTCGTGTAATTGCTGCTGGATACATTACTTGCTTCCGTCAGACTGAAGCTATTGTAATATGCTGTTGGTACAACTAGAATCCGATAGTGACTAATGATTGACTCGTCTACAGCTTTATTGAAAGAGACAAATAGGTCACGTCCATTACCATAATCACTTACATCGCTAGCATAAAGATTCGATACTGCACCTGCATTGCTGCTAAATAGCGTAATCGTATTGGAGACTGAAGACAGCATGTTATTCGCTGAGTTATTTGCTACGGCCATAACGAACACACGATAGTTAACTCCATTTTGAATGGGATATCCGTCAGTATCTCTAGCCCCTGAAGAGAGCACCTGAGTAATATTGTAGCCTGTTTTATTTACTTGTGTGTAATAAGTGCTAGATAAACTGTTCGCCTTCGTCAATGTAAAGTTCGAATAGTTGTTAGCTCTTACTACAAAAATTCGGTAAGCGTTGATAGTAGATTCATCGGACACTTTATTGAAACTCACTCTCAAATCTCGCCCATCCCCAAAGTCATTGACGTCATTCACTTGTGTAATAATTGGTGTAGACATTGTATTTTGACTAAGTGTTACTGATGATGAGCCAGTTGACAGCTTATTTCCTAATGAATTCGTATTACTTACAGATAGAACGACCGCTGTATAAGGTACGTTGTTTTTAATGAGATCACCGGCAGTATCACGTGCAGTGGAAGACAAAGTTCCTGTCAAAATACTGCCGTTACTTCCCGATTTATTCACTGTTGTGTAGTAGCTGCTTGATAAATTATTTGCAGTGGTAAGATTAAAATTGCTAGCATCCCTAGTCTTTACGATAAACACACGATAATTGGAAATATTATTATCATTTTGCGGACGAGTGAAGCTAACTGAGATATCGCGTCCATCGCCAAAATCGTTTATATCATTCATTTTCACATTTGTTACCTCTGTAACAGACGACAAATTGGTTAAGGTAATTTTTGCAGAAGAACTCGATAAAACGCTAGAATAAGAACCTTTCCCAACAGCAAGTATACGAACCACATATGGCTGATCATTTCTAATATAGTCCCCGTCCACATCTCTTGAATTCTGCGATAAAGTAATGGCACGGTTCGAACCTGATGTAGACACCATTGAATAATTAGAAGGGGAGACTTTCAAGGCAGATGCCAAATTAAAGCTCTTTGAAGCCTTCAACACCATTACCCGATAATGATCGACGTATGATTCTGTAGATGATCTGGAAAAGCTAACCTCCATGTCACGCCCATCTCCCTGATCATTGACATCGCGAACCGATACATTGCTCGCAGGAGAAATACTAATATTGCTTGGTGTGTCATCAGATATAATCGTTACGGTCTGATTTCTTGAGTTCCAGTCAACTTCCTGACCAAGCGCTTCACTTACGAAGCGGACTGGTACCATTGTTCTGCCTCTTAAAATTTGTGCTGGTACATCAAGTGTAACTGACTGGCCATTAATAGTAGCTACCTTCGATTTCATCTTGAGAACTACTGTTGTATCTCCTTTATAACCTGTTACCGTTTGACTCCTTGAATCCCAATTTACACTAGCACCCAATGCCTCAAAGATTGCTCTAAGTGGTAGCATAACACGCCCTTGAATCATCGCTGGCGGCTGATCGGTCTTCAATTGAACCCCGTCCACAGTAATTGTAATGGCTTTTGCCGCTTGTGCGGTTGCCGGTTGCAGCAATAGCGGTACAATAAGCATTGCTGCGAAAAATAAAGTCCATATTTTTTTCATAAATTCCACCCTTCTTCATGCTATATGACTGACGCAGCATGACAACTAATTTAACGTATCAAAGGTCTAAAAGTTTCACCAATTTACCTCTAAAAGAAAATTTAACCATTAGTGGCTGTGTAGCGGTATTTTCTGGGGAGGAGGATCTACTAAAATAGAGGATTACACTGATCTTTATAAAATAAAGAAGGCAACGCTCTTACCCATAGTCACTTCCACTGAATGAGAGGATGGTGACTATAGATAAAAGAATTGCCGAGAAATTACAATGGCTTACTTTTTGGTGTTATTCCACTGTTACTGATAGTTCCTTTACAAGTAAAGATGAGGAGCCATATCCTTTTGGCAGGAAGTAAAGCTCGGAGCTAGTTTCTTTAATATCATGTAGGAATTCGAAAAAATTACCGGCTATGGTCATTTGCTTAACTGGGGAGGCAATTTTACCATTTTCAATATGAAATCCTTTTGCAGCAACTGAAAAATCACCTGAAACCGTATTCGTACCAGAGTGAAGCCCAGACAATTCAGTAATCAATACACCATTCCTAACCGAGTGAATTAACCCATCTAGTGTTTTCTCACCAGTTGAAATATATAAAATTTGAGGCGCAATCGTTAACGCTCCCTTGTAGGAATCTTTATGGGCATGCCCGGTTGTTTCGCAGTTATCTATTTTAGCCGTTTTTCTATTATGCAGAAGCGTTTGGAGTGTACCCTCTAAAATAATTTCCTGCTCTTTAGTTGCAACACCCTCACCATCAAAGCTTGCTCCAGACAATGCGGCAGGATGGAATGGAGTACTCAGCAATGTAACAGCTTCTGATGCCACTTTTTGCCCGACTTTTCCTTTTAATAGAGATTGATCTTTTTGAGCATTTTCAGCGGACAATATCGGCATAAACGTTTCTAATAATGAGGCTGATGCATCAGAACGAAGAATGATTGGATATTTACCACCTGGAATCGATTTTTCACCTAAATTCGCAAGAGCTTCCTCTGCTGCTTCCTTTGCAATATCATCCGCCTGAAGAGAATGAAAATCACGTGTCATTTTCAAATAACTGCCTGTTTTCATTTCTTCGCCTTCTTTTACAACTGTGGAGAGGAAAATCACGAAGCCGTTCTCCTTATGGGATAAGGCAAGATTTTTACTATTCACTAATGAGCGTTCAGCCGTAAATTCTTCCATGAAACAATAATCGAGAGTAATAATGCGGGAATCGTAGGCATGAATCTTTTCCTCGATGGAACGAAGAAGCTCTATTTTTTCTGAAATTCCGATCGTTTCTAATTTTTCATTGTAATAGTCATAAGATGGGTATTCAGAGCTGCCATCAAAAATAGCTATGCCCTCATCCTCATCAAGTATGTTTGCATTGGCTTTAGCGCTATTAATTAAAAAGGGAATTGACTCATCGTCTAGCTTTTCCGTATAGGAATAGCCCATTTTACCGTTGTAAAGTCCTCGTAGGCTTAGACCTCCGTCCTCAGACGTTTCATAGCTATCAATCTCGCCCTTGTAAAGCATGCATTTGATCGATTTATTTTGTTCATAATAAACCTCAGCTTCTATAAAACCAGCTTCTTGTGCCTTATCTAATAGTTTTTCCTGGTATTTAACCATGTTCATCCATTATTCCCCCTTCGTTCCACCAACTGTTATTTCACTTACGCGAATCATTGGCTGACCTACATTGACAGGAAGACTCCCACTTAGAGAACCACACATACCTGCTCCATGAGCGAGATTATTACCTACTCGATCAACAAGCTGCAATGTTTTTGCGCCATTGCCAATGAGTGTAGCGCCACGAACAGGGCGTTCGATTTTTCCGTCTTTGACGATATAGGCCTCCATTACCGCAAAATTATAATCGCCAGTAGAAGGGGAAACTTGTCCACCTCCCATATACTTTGCGTAAATACCATACTCTGTCGATGCGATAATATCGGCTGGCGTAGATGAGCCTGGGGCGATATACGTATTTGTCATACGTGATGTAGGGTTAAATCGATAGGATTGTCGACGAGAAGAGCCTGTTGGCTGAGCATCCATACGGCGAGCATTAAATTTATCAATTAAGTAGCCCTTTAAAATACCATTTTCAATTAAAATGTTCTTCCTTGTTTTTTCTCCCTCGTCATCAATATTTAATGAGCCCCACTCGTTCGGAAGTGTACCATCATCAATATATGTAACAATTTCAGGAGCGACTCTTTCACCGATACGATTGGCGAACACGGAATTATTTTTGGCAACAGCAGTTGCTTCTAAGCCATGTCCACAAGCCTCATGGAAAATGACGCCACCGAATTCATTATCAATAATGACTGGGAATTTACCGCTTGGACATTCATCTGCATGAAGCATTGTGACTGCGATACGTGCAGCTTCCCCTGCGTAATGGTTTAGGTCTAGCTTTTCAATAAATTCAAAGCCTGCATGTGCACCTGGGCCATAGAAGCCCGTTTGTACCTCAGTACCCTCTGTAGCTGTCGCTTGCATGCTAAGTCTACTGTGAACACGCGTATCCTCAACAAATTTACCTTCTGAATTTGCAATCAGTACGTTTTGTTGTTCATCGAAATATCGAACTTTTACCTGGTGAATTCGGGGGTCATATTGTCTGGCAATCGAATCTGCTTGTCGCATAACAGCTGTTTTTCTTGCATGCTCCACTGTATGAGGCATGTGAAGAATTTGATGAATAGGAGTGATGATCTCTTTATGAAGAGGGTGAATGGTACCCGATCCACCGCCTTTGATGGCTAAGGCTGCACGTTCTGCCGCTGCAAGTAAACCTTCCTCAGAAAAATCATTGGTATACGTATAAATGCTTTGAAGTCCTGAAAAAATACGGATGCCGATTCCAAAATCACGCCCAGTAATACTTTGTTCAATCTTGCCGCTTTGTAAGACAAAGTCATTGACATATTTATCCTCTATAAAAATTTCTGAAAAGTCCCCACCAGTTGCTAGCGCGGCTTCAAGGACATTTTCAATAATGGATTGTTTGATCATATATCTTCCTCCTTTTCTTGATTATACCAAATAGTTAAAAAATTCTGTACTATCCTATTTTCCTAGATTTGAAGATAGGGTCACATAAATTTATGTATAGTACATAAAAAATTTTTTATGACATATTTCTCTAACCATTTCGCCACACTAACAGAAAGACAGAGGAAGGTGAAAAGATGCAACAACCATATAATGTCGGAGATATCGTTTATATTTTTTATCGGAATCCTCATATTCAGGATGTAGCGAATATACAGGAAGCCGCGGTTGTTTATCATCCAGAGCAACCAGAAGAGCTAGCCGTATTTCTATTTGAAACCTATTACCCGATAACGCAAGACATGTTAATTTTTTCAAGCGAAATGGCGGCTGAGCAAGCCTACCATCAGTATTTTCATTAAGGGAGGATTATGATGAATAAGCCATTTATCCCTCAGCTCGTCTATTTTGAGCCTGATGCGCTTCACTATCCGTTAGGTCAGGAGTTAAAAGAAAAGTTTGAGCAAATGGGGATTGAAATACGTTATACCACTTCGCATAATCAAGTAAGAAATCTCCCTGGAGACAATGATTTTCAAAAGTATCGCGTAGCGAAATCTACTTTGGTAGTAGGCATTCGGAAAACGTTAAAGTTTGATACATCCAAGCCCTCCGCTGAATATGCCATTCCATTTGCTACTGGCTGTATGGGCCATTGCCATTATTGTTATTTACAAACAACGATGGGGAGCAAGCCTTATATTCGTACTTATGTCAATGTGGATGAAATATTGGAGCAGGCGGATCATTATATGGCTGAACGAGCTCCTGACATCACACGTTTTGAGGCATCCTGTACGTCCGATATTGTAGGGATTGACCATCTCACACATACATTGAAACGTGCTATTGAGCATTTTGGACAAAGTGAGTTAGGTCAATTACGATTTGTGACGAAGTTCCATCATGTGGATCACCTATTGGATGCTAAACATAATGGTAAGACAAGATTCCGTTTTAGCGTCAATGCGGATTATGTTATTAAACATTTTGAGCCAGGAACTTCTCCATTAGCAAAAAGAATTGAGGCAGCTGGGAAAGTGGCAAGGGCTGGCTATCCGCTCGGTTTCATCGTCGCCCCCATTTATCTGCATGATGGATGGCAGGAGGGCTATTATCAAATGTTTGAGCGGTTAGATGCTGAATTACCAAAGGATGTGCGTGAGGATATTACGTTTGAATTTATCCAGCATCGCTTTACGAAGCCAGCTAAGCGTGTGATTGAAAAAAATTATCCTATGACAAAGCTAGAACTCGACGAAACCGTGAGAAGGTATAAATGGGGGAAATATGGAATAGGTAAATACATTTATCAAAAAGATGAGGAAGAAGATATTAAAGAACATTTATATGGCTATATGAAAAAGTTCTTCCCACAAGCAAAATTAGAATATTTTACGTAATGAGAGAGAGCCTTTGTCGTTCTCTCTAAATTTTTATTTAAGCTACATATGGTTCATGGCATTGTTTGTGACTAATCCTATTGTATAATCCCCCTTTCAATGGTAACGCTAACAGAGAACGACAAGCAGAAGGGGAGAACAAGGATGGACTCATTTCAAGTAAATTGTTGGTCGGAGCATGAGGAACTAAAGGTGGTCATGCTTTGTGCACCTTCGATAGTAGATGTAACTGATTCAAAAATAGCTGAGCAGGTTGGGTGGAGTGAGCCTGTCAACCATCATAAAGCTATGGAAAATTTCCTGGCATTGAAGACAACGCTTGAAAAAGCTGGGGTAAGAGTGATTGATTATGCCGAAGAATTATCAAATGATCAGCAGCTGTTAAGTGAGCAGCTCATTAATCGTTATTTTGTGCGCGATTTAGCCTGTGTTGTGGGACAGCAGCTTTTACCTGGAAATGCAGGCAGCTCGTTAAGGCGCCCAGAGTATCCACATGCCCATGCTATTTTAGCCAAGTGGTTTCCTGAACAATTTATGCGTAAAGAACAGCCTTCTCAATCACTTGAATGTGGGGATGTGATGCTATTAAATAAGGATGCAGTCCTCATGAATCTAGGGATGAGAACGTCAATAGAGGCTATTGAAAGCTTGAAGGAGCGCTTTTTTCAACAAGGATTTTCAGAAATTGCGGTCATTGATTTACCGAAGGGCAATGATACGCTTCATTTAGATATGAATTGTAATGTTGTACATCATAACTTAGTGATTGCTAAAAGCTTTGTGCGTTATTTTCCTGTACAGGTGTTCACAGCCCAAGGGAATTATTATGATATGCCAGAACCATTTTTAAAGCGGCATGGCTTTGATGTTTACTGGCTCGAAACCTATAAAACCATTCCGGACATTAACTTGATTAATCTTGATCCAGAAACATTAGTAATCAGTAAGCAGGCATCTAAGCAGCAGTTATTAAAGCATCCATTACTGCACAAAAAGAAATTACTAGAAGTGGACGTCACAGAGCTTGAAAAAGGTGGGGGAGGCATTCGATGCATGACATTGCCTTTAGTCAGAAAGTAGTGAAGGGTTGATTACATGACATCAAATACAAGTAAGGGCAGGTTGTCTTGGTGGCAACTTTCGCTTCTCGGTATAGGTTGCACATTAGGAACAGGTTTCTTTCTTGGGACAAGTATGGCCATTCATAAAAGTGGACCGGCTGTTTTAATTCCTTTTTTATTAGCGGCCATTTGTACGTATATTGTTTATGATGCACTTGTTAAAATGTCTGTTGAAAATCCTGATAAAGGCTCATTCCGTACTTATGCTAAACAGGCATTTGGGAGGTGGGCAGGATTTAGTAATGGCTGGGTCTATTTAATTTCTGAGATTCTTATTATGGGGAGTCAGCTCATGGCACTCGGTATTTTTACGAAGTTTTGGTTTCCGGCGTTGCCATTATGGGTTGCAGCCTCTATCTATGCTGCTATAGGGCTAGTCGTGATTCTAACAGGCATGAAGGGTTTTGAAAACTTCCAAAACATCTTTGGGGCATTAAAGGCGGCAGCAATTGTAATGTTTATTATTGTAGCTGTTGTAATCCTCATGAAAGGCTCACAAGCATCAACATTGGATTCACTCTATGCGAATTATGAACAGTTTTTCTCACAAGGTATAAAAGGAATTTGGCTCGGGCTATTGTATGCCTTTTACGCCTATGGAGGCATTGAAGTAATGGGGTTAATGGTCATTGATTTGAAAAATCCAAAAGAAGCACCAAAGGCAGGAAGAATAATGTTAGTTGTTATTACGATCATTTTTTTAATGGCTATTGCCCTTGCGTTAGCGCTTGTCTCTTGGAAAGACTTTACGATTGATGAGAGTCCCTTTATTACAGCCCTTCAAGGTTATCACATTCCCTTTGTGGCGGATATTTTTAATGGTGTTTTAATCATTGCTGGTTTTTCAACAATGGTAGCTTCTCTCTATGCGGTGATTACCATTCTTATTACACTTGCAGAGGATCACGATGCACCCAAAATATTAGCGAAGAAAGGGAAAAGGAAAGTACCTATTCCTGCCTTTATATTTTTAACTTGTGGCTTAGTCATCACCATTGTTATTGGCTTTCTCATGCCAGAAAAAATCTTTGAATATTTGATGACGGCAGCGGGTTTAATGTTGATTTATAACTGGCTCTTTATTTTAGTGACATATATGAAGCTGATGGAGTTATCTAAGTGGGAGCATATGAAAAATGGGTTGGGGATGCTGCTCATTGCTGTTACGGTATCTGGTACGTTAGGAGAAAAAACAAGCAGACTCGGTTTTTTCGTGAGCCTGCTCTTTATTGTCCTAATAGGGATTGCAACCTGGATTGTTGTGAAAAGGCAAAGTCATAAGGAAGCCTAATGAATGTTAGTTTTGTTGCCTCCGTAAGAACGGACATTTGGAAGGACTTTGATTATCATCACTTAAAAAATATTGCTTCCATTCATAACTATTTTCTTGTCCGTACCATTTTAAATCGGGATGCCCTGGGAGTGCATCATAATGGGCAATGCGTTGACGGATGAGCTTTTTTAATTTTCGCCCAAATGCAGTAGAGTCGTTTATTTCTTCAAAAATCCAGCGTGGTTGAATGGCCATCAGCAATGTAGAAAAATGGCGACTCCTGCGCAATTTATGTGCGGGTGTTGCACAGGAAATAAAATAGGGCTCCCCGTTAAAACAAAACTCCCATTCATTGTGGTTAGGGTCAGTTGGTATTTCTTCAGGCCAATCGAGATCATCGATTTTAGTTAATTGGTTAAGAATGGTCCAAAATAATTGCTGATAATCCTCGACTTTATAGTGAGAGAGCATATCCTGAGGGCTATGAAAGAAAACAGTGAGTGTCGTATATTTACCAAAAGTTTGGGAGGATTTTGCGAATTCCTTTAAACATTGTGCTAGCTCATGAATGGATGGCTCCTTCCGTGGATCTCCGATAAAACTATAGCGCAAATGGTTCGATAAAAACCCCATTCTTGCAGGTACACACGGAAAGGTATTATCTTCATCGGCAATTGTGGCGGCAAAATCCGTGTAGGCAGATTGTTGCCAAATGGGAAGGGTGTCCAAATGTTCCTCAATCCACTTCCTATCAAATACTCCTACGTCCACTTGAGTCTCCTCCTTCTATACACCTTTATTCTATTAAAGAAAAAGCCAATAGGTTACGAAATCATTATGAATATGTAAGGGTATATGGATCGATTATTAATCACTCAATGAATGGTATCAATGGTAGAGTTTTGCTTAATTTGAATTGTTTAGAGCACAATTGTTTTGAAAACCAGTGCTGCTTCAATGGCTGACAAATCAAAACCATTGAAGCAGCACATATTAATCTTTTTGTTGAAAGACCTTTTGTTCAAGGATAGATAGGGCATGTTGAATATCCTTTATATCCTCCTGTGTCGCATGCTGAATAAGCTGTAGAAAGCGTTCCTCGATGCATGCAAAGGCCGCCTCCATCATTTTTTCCCCCTCAATAGACAAGCGAATATACTGCTTTCTTCGGTCCTCCGTGTCGTTCCATTTTTCAATGAGGTTTTGGTCTTGTAATTTTCGTAATTCACGACTTGTGTTGGGTAAGGACATATGCTGGCATTCGCTTATTTCGGTAGGCGTGACGGGCTGACTTACTTTAATATATTCAAGAATTTTATATTGAAGCGGTGTAATATTGGCAACGGTCACGTTTTGTGTTAGCTCGTGTGTCACTTGGTGGACATTAGCTGTAAACGTTACGAATTGATGAAATAAACTGCTTTTATCCAATCGGATCACCTCTTATTGTCAAGATAACAAATAACTTGTCTTAAAACAATTATCATTTGACAACAAAAATCGAATCCATTATTATTTAGTTATCAAATGATAAGTAATGGAGGCGTAGTATGAAAACGTTAATTGTCTATACATATCCAAACCATAAGAGCTTAAATTATGCATTTTTACAGGAAGTAGTGAAGGGGTGTCAAGAGAATCCTGCCATTGAAGAGATACAGCTACTAGATTTATATGAAGAAGAATTCGATCCTCGTTTAATTTTCCATGAGCATAAACGACGTCGGGATATGTATCGTGATCCGCAATTGGAAAAGTACCGTCAACAGCTGACATGGGCAGATCAAATTGTATTTGTCTATCCAATATGGTGGGGGAGACCGCCCGCTATGCTGTTAGGCTATATTGATCAACTGTTTGCATCAAATTTTGCGTATCGGGATACAAAGGGATTATTTCCAGAGGGACTCTTAAAAGGAAAGTCAGTTGTTTGTGTGTCAACGATGAAAGGGCCGACCAAATATCCACTGCTTTGGCTGAATAATGCTCATAAAATTTTGATGAAAAGAGCGTTATTTAGCTTTGTAGGAATGAAGAAAGTGAAGTTTTTTGAGTTTGGAAACATGGAGAGTAAAAAAGGGCAGCAACAGCGAAAGTTGAACAAAGTTTATCAGTATTTTAGAAAGGTTGCTTACTAATAAAAAAACTCGTGCAGACATCCTTAATCGTTTGCACGAGTTTCTGTAGTATCGATGGGCAATGTAATCAAAAAGGCTGTAAATTTTCCAAGCTTGCTTTCGACGGCGATAGTTCCATGGTGCATATCAATAATTTTTTTGACGATGGCTAAACCGAGACCACTTCCTCCATTTGCGGCAGTCCGTGATTGATCGGCCTTATAAAATCGTTCAAATATATGCATTTGCTGCTCTTCGGATAGCCCAATACCAGTATCTTGCACAATGATGGTAATGGTATCGAGATGTTGTGTCATAGTTAAAGTGATTGCACCTCTGTCGGATGTGAATTTAATGCTATTCGTTAGCAAATTCATCCAAACTTGATTCAGTAAATCTTCATCTGCTGTAATCGTTATATTGTCTAAATGGAGATCAAAATCTAGTTGTTTAGCTACCCAATTTGGTTCAAGAGCCAAAATGACATTCCGCAATTGTTTATCCAATCGATAGGTTGTCGTTTCAAATGGATGATGCTGTGATTCTAAGGAAGTAAGCTTCAGCAAATTATCACTAATCTTTGATAACCGATTACTTTCCAATTCAATAATTTCTAAGTAATGTTGACGCTTTTCTTCAGGTAGATGAATGTTCTTAAGAGCCTTCGCAAAGCCATTAATAGATGTTAAAGGCGATTGAATCTCATGGGAGACGTTTGAAATAAATTCCTGTCGCATTCTTTCAAGTTCTCCTAATTCAACAGCCATATGATTGATGCCATGGATTAATTTTCCAAATTGGTCTTCCTTATTGCCTTTTACATCTAATTGGATATTAAAATCCCCTTTTGCCATTTGTCTTAATGCTTCAACAATAGCGTCCCAGTAATTCCGTTGTCGATTGAGCCCAATTAAGAAGATAATAGCGGCCGAACAGGCAAAGAGCACAAAAACACCAAGGACGGTGCCTAATTGCTGCCAAAAATCATGGGGTTCTGTACCTAACTGACCATATAGCCATCCTGTTGCATGATAAGAAATAAAGGCAAATAGTGTATTCGTAATGAGAAAGAGGAATAGAACAAATAGAATTCTAACAAAGAATTTTCGTTTTCTCATAATGCTAGTTCCAGGCGGTAGCCAAGACCACGAATGGTGCGGATGGCAAAGCCGCTAATCTCCTGAGGAAAACGCTCACGTATTCTTTTAATATGGACGTCTACTGTGCGTTCGTCTCCTTCATAATCATAGCCCCAAATTTCTTCAATCAATTGTTCACGAGAAAATGTTTTGCCCACATAGCTCGCTAATGTAAATAATAATTCGAATTCCTTTAACCGAAGGACAATGATTTCTCCGTTCAGATCAACTTCATGTGTATGTCGATCGAGTTTAACATTGCCAGCTTCTACTACTTGAGAGAGAGCAATACGATATCTTTTTAATATCGATTTAACACGCACAATTAGCTCGGCAGGTTCAAAAGGTTTTACCAAATAATCATCTGTCCCTAAATGGAAACCCTTGACCTTTTGAGCGGTTTCTCCTTTAGCAGTAAGCATAAGAATAGGGAGATCTGTGTTGTATGAGCGAATTTCCTCACATAAAGCCCACCCATCCATGTTTGGCATCATGATATCCATAATCACCATATCTACCTTTTCAGAGGCTAACTTGGACAGTGCATCGACACCGTCCGTCGCCTCAATAACATCTAAACCTTCATTTTGTAGAAATACTTTTACTAATTCTCGAATATGGGCATCATCATCTACCATTAATAGTTTGGTCATCTAAACAATTCCCTTCGTTAGTCCTCTTTAATTCGTAATTGCTGCTTGGCAAACTCACGATACATGGCATGCGTCTCAAAGAGTGATTCATGTGTACCACAACCTGTAATATGTCCTTTTTCTACAAATAGTATTTGATCGGCATCGACTACCGTCGAAAGACGGTGAGCAATAACTAAAGTTGTGCGACCTTGCATTAAATTATCTAACGCCTTTTGTACATAAATTTCTGACTTACTATCTAAACTTGATGTAGCTTCATCGAGCATTAAAATTTGTGGATTCCGTAGTAGCGCTCTGGCAATAGAAATACGCTGACGTTGCCCCCCTGAAAGCTTGATGCCTCTTTCGCCTACTTCTGTGTCAAACTTATCGGGAAGATCGTTAATAAATTGATCAGCATAAGCCATTTTAGCTACTCTTTCTAGCTCATCATCCTGCACTTCACGGTCAACACCATAGCAAATATTTTCTCGAATTGTTCCTGACAGCAGGGCACTTTCTTGAGCCACATAGCCAATTTGACTACGCCATGAGTGAAGTGAAAATGTCTCGATTGGCGTTTCTCCTAGCGTAATATTACCGCTAGTTGGCTGGTAATATCGTTCTAACAGGGAGAATGTGGTTGTTTTACCGCCACCACTTGGACCTACAATGGCCGTTACTTTGCCTGGCTCTATTGTGAAGTTAATATCGGATAAAATCGGCTCCTCACCATATGAAAAATCAACATGGTTAACATAAATCGGTTGATCTATTTTTTCAACAGTAATGCCTTCTTCAATATGTTCCTCTTCGTGGTCCAGTAATTCACTAATGCGTTCAGTGGCACCCATTGCTTTTTGAAGTTGCGTAAAGAACATCGTTAATTGTGTCATGGGCATGATGATTTGGATTAAATATAAAATAAATGCCACCATATCACCAGCTGTCAGCTCACCAGAGGAAACGCGCACGCCTCCATAGCCAATAATAGCGACGAGAACTGACATTAGAACGAATGAAATTAAGGGTGAAATAAGCGCATGGATTTTAGCTTCTTTTAAGCCAAAGTTAAAGAGGTTCGTAATGCCCTTTTTCCCACGCTCATATTCTATTTGCTCCGCATTAGAAGCTTTAACCAAACGTGTTTCAGGTAAAACTTGGTTTAATACCGAAGTAAACTTAGCGGTTTCGTCTTGCATCCCTTTAGAAATCACAAACATGCGTTTTCCTAGCAGCATTAAAATAACCATCGCTAGTGGGACAGCGATTAACATCACTAATGTCATTTTCCAATCTAGGAATAAGAGAATGATAATGGAACCGATGATAGAAATAACACCCGATAAACAGTTTGCTAGATGCTCTGTAATGAGCTCCTTTACGACCGCTGTATCATTTGTTACACGACTTAATGTTTCACCTGTATCGTTTTCATCATAATAGGGGATGGGTAAATGCAGTAGCTTGCGCCAAAGTTGATCACGTAATTTTGCTACTACATGTTGACCTACACGATTTAAATAATAGATAGATAATCCACTTGCAATGGCTTGGGCGATAAAAGCAATACCAAGCAAAATGATCTGCCAATAATTAAGCGATTCTAATGAAAAGCCGTCCACTAATTGTTTTGTAAATAATGGGACGATAAAACCTACGCCCGTAGTTGCTAAACTCATAATTAAAGCTATAACTAGGAGCCAAATAGGTGGTTCAGCTCGTTTTACTAATTGTATAAAACGACGCCAATCTGGTTTTTTAGTAGTTTCTTTTGATGTCTCTTGCAAAGAAATAAGCCTCCTTCAATATCGTCAAACAACGTATGTCGTTCCTATGGCTTTTACTATAGCATGTGTTTATGAACTGAATATGAAATGAAATAAAAGGTGATGTGCAATTCATCATCACCTTTTAAATAGGACTAGTCAGCAAACTCATCATGGTATAAAGACTTACCGAGTAGTCGATAAATTCTTAGAGCTAATTGTATTTGTAATAGCTCTTCATAGCTTTTTAAATCGGTCTTTAAAATCTCTTTAATTTTTTCGATACGATAAATTAATGTATTGCGATGAATAAACATTTCCTTAGCGGTTTCGCTAATATTCATATGATAAATAAAATAATTTTCCAATGTAATTAAATAGCTCGTCCCATGTAATAAATCATGCTCAAAGACAGTCCCTAAGCTCTCTAAGAAAAAGTCTTTTAATTGAACCTCATTAATATTCGAATCTAAAAAGTGATAGATGGAGTGATCGGCAAAATGGGCCACTGCTCCGCTTTCCTCGAATCGGTGCATAAGACGGAGAGCTTCGTGTGCCTCGGCAAAGCTTTTATGAACGTAACGAATTTGTTTATATTCTTTTCCAATACCTATCAAAAAGGAAGTTTCTGCTTGATACTGACTTAATAATTGCAGAATTTCCTCAGCATACTGTTTCGTTTCATTAACAGTCATATCTTGCTTACCTTCTTGTTGTCCCACCAACACAATAATTTGCTGGTTTCGATAAAGGCATGTAATTTCACCATTGACGGTACTAGAGTGTTTATAGATTAAATTCATACATTTTTTTGCAATATTATCGGATTCGTACTTTCGAGAAATTAAATCATGATGATCCTGCAGGTTATCACGGATCATAGAGATTACAATACAGTAATATTTATAATGGACATTTAAGCCATGAAGGTCACAGAGCGTTTGAAGCGTCTCGCTAGATGTGATTTTTCCCGTTAATAAATCATCAAAAAACTCCTGTTTGATTTTAAGTCGGACATCCTCAATTTCCTTCTGTTTAATCCTCTCTAATGCCACGATTGTGGAGGCTTGCTCTAAAACAATATAATCAAATTCATTGAGATCATGAACGGTTTGCCAAATGACGATATAGCCGTAAATATAATTGGCTACTGCTACAGGGAGAATTCTGCATTTTACAGTAAGATCCTCTAAATGATAATTTCTTGTAATCAATTTTTGCATCTCATTGAGATCCTTAGGAATGGAATCGATAAATTCCTTTGAAAAAGTCGGACGATTTTTTTTTAGGTCGATGCCATAGGCAAGTGGGACAGGATTGACATCGAGATCAGTGAAATGGAGTAAATTCCAATCCTGATCTAAAAAGATAATAGGATTATTAATGGTTTCCGCTAATTTTGAGGAAATCGATTCGATGCCTCCTCCTTCCAGTGCCACCTTAAACAATGTATTGTGCATATCCAATGATTTTCGATTTAATAAGTCATAGCGACCAGATGCCTTTTCATTAATAATCGATATGACCTTGGATAAGATGTAGTTATAAGGTAACTCCAATAAAGGTAATCCATATTGATTGGCAATATCAATCATGTTTTGAGGTGTTTTTTGGAGATAACGTCTCATTTTAATGACGAGGCCCGCACAATTGACTTTGGACAGTTCTTGGATAATTTTATTTTGTAGTTCTTCATCATCTTGGAAGATATAACCGGTTGTTAATAATAATTCATTCGGTGTTAGCCAATCAAATGCATCGGGATTCTCGATAATGTTCACAAGTGATATTTTATTGTGAATGCCTTGCTCTCCCGCAACAATTTTAATTCCCTCCAAAGCCTTAATTTCTAATAAATCTTTAATTGTTAGCAAATGATTTCACTCCTTTGCCATAATCTTATCACAAAAAATTGTACATATTGCCCAAATCATCTCCATTCTTTTTGGTATTGCTAAACAATGATATATAGGGCATAAGAGAATAAAATAAAGCATGTAAGACGGGAATGTGAAAAAACTAACATTCTCGCGATTCATTTCCCTTTAGTTGAAATGAACAATAGGTCGGGAAAATGGAGGAATGAAAGAAATTGGAAGATACAATTATCATCTCAGAATTTTTAGCGGCAGCTGAAGCGGGAGATATAGATACTTTGCAACGTTTTTTACAACAAGGTGTAGATATTAATGCTCGCAATAAGCAAAAGCGAACAGCCATTTTACTTGCTGCCATGAGCGATCAATTAGAAACGGTGAAATTTCTAATACAAGAAGGGGCAGATATTAACCTTCAAGATCAAATTTGTTTAAATCCATTTTTATATGGCTGTATTAATGGAAAATTAGAGCTTGTGAAAATAATGCTCCAAGCAAACACAGATTTGGAACGTCTAACACGTTTTGGTGGAGTAGGTGTTCACCCAGCAAGTGAGAAAGGATTTGTTGAGGTAGTTCGTGAGCTTGTGACAACGACAGATATTAATGTTAATCATACAAATATTTGTGGTTGGACACCATTAATTGAAGCAATCCTTTTGAATGATGGCGGAGAGAAGCAACAAGAAATTGTTCGTTTATTAGTAGAGCATGGTGCAGACACACAATTAGTCGATCAATATGGAGTGACTCCACTAGCAATCGCTAGAGAAAAAGGATTTACGGCTATTGAAAACATTTTACTAGAAGCTGGGGCAAAATAGTAGCAATCCTACGACTTAAAGAGGTGTACATATGATACACGCTAAATCTGGTGATAACTATTTCCTTCAGCAATTAGTTGAGACGGAGTTTACGGGAACGGTTCATAGTGTATTTAAGCATGCATTAAATATTCGCAGTGCAGCAAATGATGAAATTTTTACTCTTGCAACGAAAGCTATGGATAATGCTCCTAATACGCTTGTCATTGATCTTGATACTTTGGACAATTTGCACATAATCCAAGATGACCAAGTAAGGATGAAGCATCACCAATTATTAATAGAAGATAAATTAACAATTGCGATAGAAACAGCCGCTCTTTGGCAGTGTCATCTACCTATTTTCCCGTTAGACATGGCAACGATAAAACAGAATATCGTTCAAGTGAAACAGTTTATTGATATATATGGGAAAAGTGGGGGGATGAAGCGCAGTGATTCACCAGTTAGTGCATTTGAGGCAGAAACTTCGAGATTGCTAAAAGAGCGCACAGCATTACTCCATGAAGAATTATGTAATCGCCGTTTTGATAATTTTCAGCAGTATGCACTTGATTTAGTGGGCTTGGGGCCAGGGTTAACGCCATCAGGTGATGACTTTTTAGTTGGATTATTGACGGTCATCCATTTAGAACAGAGTCCGTGTTCTATTTATCAGCCATTGTGTGAAAGCGTCATCAAATTGATGAAGCCTTTAACCAATGATATTAGTTACACAACATTGAACAAGGCTGCATATGGACAGGTTAGGGAATCTATTCAAGCACTTGTCTCTGCCATGCTATCTGGCACGGAAGGTGAAGCGATCGAAGCACTGAAAAAGGTACTTGCCATCGGCTCTTCATCAGGTACAGATATCGCCTTAGGGCTTATATGTGGCTTTGAAGCCAATATAAAATTAGGAGGATAATAATGAGTATTAAAGTCGTAATTAAGCGAAACACATATTTTGATTCAGTATCATTGATGTCACTTTCAACAAAAGCGAATCAAATTGAAGGCGTCGAGCAAGCCATTATTGGTATGGGTACAGAAATGAACAAGGGAGTTATTCGCAACGTTGGTTTAATGACTCCTGAAGTAGAAGAAGCAACAGCAGGGGACTTAATGATTATTGTAAAAACTGCTAATGCGGATGAAACAGAAAGCGCTTACTTAGCGGTAGAGGAATTATTTACAAATAAAAATTCAGCACAAGTAAAAAGCGATATTAAATATGCAACGATTGATTCGGCTGCACAAGGTATCCCAGATGCAAACTTTGCTGTCATTTCTGTGAATGGTGCTTTTGCGGTTCGTGAAGCACGCAAGGCTCTTGAGAATGACTTACATGTTATGTTATTCAGCGATAATGTAAGCGTCGAAGACGAAGTGGAATTAAAAACATTAGCACATGACAAAGGCTTATTAATGATGGGTCCAGACTGTGGTACAGCAATCATCAGTAATATAGGGCTTGCCTTTGCAAACGCTGTAAGAAAAGGCAGTATCGGTATCGTTGCAGCATCTGGTACTGGTAGCCAAGAGGTGAGCGTTCGTATTCATGACTTCGGTGGTGGGATTACTCAACTTATCGGTACGGGTGGCCGTGATTTAAGTAAAGAAGTAGGCGGAATTATGATGCTGGATGGTATCCAAGCTCTTGATGCCGATGAAGCGACAAAAGTAATCCTTCTAGTATCAAAGCCACCTGAAGCTAGCGAAGAGAAAAAAGTATTAGCACAAATTAAAGAGTGTAGCAAACCTGTAGTTGTTTACTTTATCGGTGGTAATGAAGAAGCAGTAATAGCAGCTGGCGGACATTTCGCTAAAACGTCTAAAGAAGCAGCGTTACAAGCGGTATTACTTGCTGGTATTGATGAAGCAGGCATTAACAAACGTGCACTGAACCTTCCATTAATTGAAGAAGTTCGTGCTAAATTATCACCAGAGCAAAAATATATCCGTGGATTATTCTGTGGTGGAACGCTTTGTGATGAATCTATGTATCTAGCAATGGAAAAATTCGATCATGTATATAGCAATATCCAAAAAAATCCTGACTTCCTATTAAGAGATATTAATGTGAGCCAGGAACATACTTTCATAGACTTTGGGGATGATGACTTTACTAACGGTAAACCGCACCCAATGATCGACCCATCTTCTCGTATTGAGCGTTTCTTACAAGAAGCAAAAGATCCATCGGTTGGTGTCATTGTAATGGACTTCGTTTTAGGCTTCGGTTCACATGAAGATCCAGTTGGTGTTATGCTTCCGGCTATTGTTGAGGCTAAACAATTGGCAGAAAAAGAAGGCAGACACTTAGAGATTATTGGATATGTTCTAGGAACAGATTTAGATAAACCAAGTTTAGAAGAGCAAGTGAAAAAATTAGTCCATGCAGGTGTGACACATGCAAGCAGCAGTACAAATGCAGGCTTACTGGCTAGAGAAATGGTTTTGAAAGGAGATCATCATGAGTAAGATTAATGAACTTTTTACTAGTAAAATCAACGTAATTAACGTAGGTATTGAACTTTTTAACAATGATATTTTAGCGCAAAATGCGAGTGCTACACACTTAGAATGGTCACCACCAGGTGGAGGGAAACCAGAAATAATCTCGGCACTAAACAAAATCGATAAAACTGAATTGGCTGAAAAAATTGAAGCAGCAAACCGTCTTGCAGTCGAAAAAATTGTTAACTCTCAACCGGTTCTAATTGGTTTCGACCAAGCAATTAATGTAGTACTAGGCATGACGAAGAAAACAATTTTACACGCTGGCCCTCCAATTACATGGGAAAACATGAATGGTCCAATGAAAGGTGCCGTTATGGGAGCTATCATTTTCGAAGGCTTGGCAAAAGATCTTGAGGAAGCGGCGGAAGTTGCAGCATCAGGAGAGATTATATTCTCACCATGTCATGAGCATAACGCTGTAGGATCTATGGCTGGTGTTACATCTGCCTCCATGTTTGTGCACATTGTTGAAAATAAAACATACGGTAATCGTGCATTTACAAACTTAAGTGAGCAAATGGCTAAAGTTTTACGTATGGGTGCAAACGATGACAGCGTTATTGATCGTTTAGTATGGATGCGCGATGTTTTAGGACCAATTTTACGTGACGCTATGAAGCTCAATAAAGAGGGGATCGACCTTCGTTTAATGCTCGCACAAGCACTTCATATGGGGGATGAGTGTCATAACCGTAACAATGCAGGTACTGCTTTACTCATTCAAGCTTTAACACCTTATATTTTAGAAACAGATTACCCTGTTGAACAGAAACGTGAAGTATTTGATTTTGTAGCAAGTAGTGAGTATTTCTCAGGTCCTACATGGATGGCTTGTTGTAAATGTGCATTAGATGCTGCACACGGTATTGAGCACAGTACGGTTGTGACAACAATGGCACGTAACGGTGTAGAATTTGGTGTTCGTATTAGTGGGATGGCAGGTAACACATGGTTCACTGGCCCTGCACAACAAGTTATCGGACCAATGTTTGCTGGTTATAAGCCAGAAGATTCAGGTCTAGACATTGGAGATAGTGCAATTACTGAAACATACGGTATCGGTGGTTTCGCTATGGCTACTGCACCAGCAATCGTTGCTTTAGTAGGTGGAACAGTGGATGAGGCAATTGGTTATTCACGCCAAATGAAAGAAATTACGACAACTGAAAACCAAAACATTACTATTCCATTATTAAACTTCATGGGAATTGCTACTGGTATTGATATCCGTAAAGTAATTCAAACTGGTATTCTTCCAATTATTAATACAGCGATCGCACACAAAGACGCGGGTATTGGTATGATTGGTGCCGGTATTACTCACCCTCCAATGGAAGCTTTTGAGAAAGCATTAATCACAATTAGTGAGAAGTGGGCTTAAGCCCGCTTCCTATAAGTAGGAGGAGCTTTAGATGGAACATGCAAAAATTGAACAGTCCTATCAAGACTATAGAGCACTAGGCTATTCGGAAGAACTATTACCAAAGGGTCCTCAGGAAAGAGACTGGGGAATCACTAACTACATCACAGTTTGGATGGGTGCAGTTCACAATATTATGTCTTATATGACGGTTGCAGGATTTTTTATCTTGGGATTATCTGTTAATCAAGTTTTCTTAGCCATCATGCTATCAGCAGTGATTGTTTCTGCAGGCTACGCCTTAAATGGATATTCTGCCTCTAAATATGGTATACCATTTGCCATATTATTGAGAGATACATTCGGAGTAAAGGGTTCCATTATTCCAGCGTTATGTCGTGGATTAATTGCTGGGGTTGTTTTCTTTGGTACAACCACAGTAGTGGGGGCTCAATCTCTAAATGTTTTATTCACTAGATTTATTCCGAACTATATGTCTATTGGTGGGGACTTTACTCTTTTTGGCTTAGATGTTCCGACAATGATTTCTTATAGTATTTTATGGGTAGTTACAGTTTTACTATTTTTAGGCGGTATGAATATGCTCACTGTTTTTGGGAAATATTCTTCACCAATCGTTTATATTTTCATCATTGGCGCAGCGATTTGGGCAATCAATATTGCTGGTGGTATCGGTCCAATTTTAGAATACACACCGGCAACAAAAATGGAAAGTCCGCTAGTATTTATTGCTTGTGTCAGCGCATTGGTATCCAATTGGGCTGGTCCAATTGTTAATATTGCAGATTTTACAAATAGAGCTAAGTCACCAAAAGCTATGGTCTATGGTTTATCTATTGGCATGATCGGTTCATATCTACTATTTGCCATCACTTGTATTAGTTTAATAGCAGGGACAGAAATTGCATTTGGACAACCAATTTTTAATATTGTCGATGCAATCGATAAAATCCAAAATCCATTTTCTGTTATTGTATTAATTTTAGCATTAAATGTTGGGGCAACTGCATTTGTCGTATTCGGTAATTTACTACCATCAGGATTACAAATGACAACGTTATTCCCTAAAGTATTTACAGTAAAAACAGCAGGAATTTTAACAGCCATTGTTGGAACAATGATTTTGCCTTGGAAACTAGTATCTAGTACAGAAACTTTATTCTTCTTCTATAGTTTTATCGGCTCTATGTTTGGTCCAATTGCAGGCATTATGTTGTCTAGTTTTTATATCGAACGTAAACGTCGAATTGAGTTATCTACAATTTATGTGGAAGACGGTAACAATGGGGCTTATAAATCTGGCTATAACATCGTAGCATGTGTCGTGCTATTGATTAGTTTTATGCTACCAATGTCAGGTGCTTTCCTTAAAGGTGTGCCTTTCCTAGTGAAGCTAAATGATTTCGCCTTCTTTAGCGGACTAATCGTATCGTTCATTTTATATACAGTGTTATATCGATTTAATAACCAAAAAATTCAAAATAATGTGGAAAATGAAGTAGGGGTGTAGTTGTGAGTAAATTAGTAATTGTAGCAATCGGAGGCAACTCGTTAGTAAAAGATAGCGGTAGTGAATCTATTCATAGCCAGCAGGAAGCTGTTGCTCAAACTGTCGAACATATTGCAGATATGATTCAAGAAGGCTATAAAGTGGTTGTCACTCATGGCAATGGTCCTCAAGTAGGTTTTACGCTACAAAGAAGTGAAATTGCTAATGAAATATCTGGCATGCCAGCGGTACCTTTAGTGAACTGTGTTGCCGATACACAAGGCGGAATTGGCTATTTAATTCAACAAGCCCTAATCAATGAACTGGCGAAGCGTCAAATTAATAAAAAGGTAGTTAGTGTGATTACACAAGTGGAAATCAATGAAAATGATCCGAACTTTGTTAATCCTACTAAGCCAGTAGGTTCATTCTTTACGAAAGAGCAAGCGGACGCTATGTTAGTGGAACATCCAGATTGGAAAATGATAGAAGATTCAGGACGCGGTTATCGTCGTGTGGTGCCTTCACCACTACCAATTGATATTGTGGAAAAGGATGCAATCAAATCACTTATTGACAATGACTATGTAGTCATCGCGGTAGGCGGAGGCGGTATCCCAGTGATTAGAAAAGAAAACAATATCTACGAAGGTGTAGATGCTGTTATTGACAAAGACTTTGCAACAAGTCTGTTAGCAGCTCAAGTAAATGCGGATTCATTAATTATTACAACAGGCGTTCCACGAGTATTCATTAACTTTGGGAAGCCAGAACAACAAGCACTTGAAGAAATTACAATTGAAGAAACAAAGAAACATGTTTTAGACAATCAATTCCCACCAGGAAGTATGCTACCAAAAATCGAAGCAAGTTTGAGCTTCTTAGAAAATGGTGGTCACCGAGTTATTATTACAAATCCTGAGAGTCTAAAAGAGGCAATCAATAATCAGGCGGGTACTCATATTATAAATTAACATAGGGGGAATCACGGTATGGATTATATTCAATTAGCAGTTGACAAAACTAAAGACGGTATCGATCAAAATATTGGTGGACCTTTTGGTGCAACGATTGTAAGAGGTGATGAAATCATCGCTGTTGTCGGAAATACGATGATGCGTGATACAGACATAACTGCACATGCAGAAATAGTAGCTATTCGCGAAGCTTCTAAAAAGCTTGGCACAATGGATTTATCCGATTGTGTCATTTACGCAACATGTGAACCATGTCCGATGTGTGTTTCAGCAATCATTTGGTCAGGAATTAAAGAAGTGCATTATTGCAATACAGCAGAAGATGCTCATGTACATGGCTTCTCTGATATGCATATACGTGATTACTTAACTGGAAAAGATAAAAGTGTGCTAAACATGCATAAAATGGAGACGCCAGAAGAATTTGATGCACTATTCCATCATTTCAATAACAAAATGGCTAATAGCAAATAATAGCCTATGATCAAGATTAGAGTAGGGATCTCGTTTTCGAGAATCCCTTTTCTACTTTTCATCCAATAAGCATGAAATAATTGGTACAATTAAAATAGATACAGGGCAAAAGCAAATTTGGTTTGATTTTCATCTTCGTAATTCTTAAGAAGGAGTTGTTTACATGGTTGGCAAAGAACGTTATCAACAATTACTAAATAAAATGAATCAATATAATTCAGGTGAGAAAGGAATTACGAGAGTTGCTTATACAAATGAAGAGCAGGCTTGTTTACATGCCTTCATTCGTTTATGTAAAGATGAACATCTTCAAATTCATATTGACCCATGTGGAAATCTTATTGCTCGAAGAGAAGGTAAAGTACCAGGATTACAGCCTGTAGTCATGGGCTCTCATTTAGACACAGTTTATCAAGGTGGAAAGTATGATGGAGTTGTTGGCGTAACGGCAGCCCTAGAAGTAATCAAACGATTAAATGAGAAGTCAATCGTGACCAAGCATCCAATTGAAATTATTGCATTTGCCTGTGAGGAGTCTTCTCGTTTTGGTGTATCAACGGTCGGCAGTAAAGCAATGGCAGGGCTTATAGATAAAGAAAAATATCGTCATCTCGTAGATCGCGATGGCATTTCCATGGAACAGGCTTTTGCCCACTGTGGGCTAGATTTTAGTAGTGTGGATCAGGCAAATAGAGCAGGGGAAGGTTTCCATGCCTTTTTTGAGTTACATATTGAGCAAGGTCCAATGCTAATTAGCTATGAGAAAAAAATTGGAATTGTTACGGGGGTGGCGGCACCAGTCCGTTTATTAATGACATTAAACGGGAAAGCCTCCCATTCAGGTACAACACCGATGAATATGAGGAAGGACGCACTTTTAGGGGCATCAGAATTGGCATTAGAATTGGAGAAAGCAGCGATAGCCGAGCAAGAGTTTGGAACAGTGGCAACAGTAGGTATTTTAGACGTTGTTGCAGGATCCATGAACGTTGTCCCAGGACAGGTGGAGCTTACAGTCGACATTCGTTCCTCCTCAGTACAATCAAGGGATCGAGTTCTTCAGCAATTCTATACTGCCATCGCAAATGTCCAACAAAAGCGACTGCTTGCTATTGACTATAAAGTCATTAGCTCGGAGGAGCCTGTCCTACTTTCACATAGTCTAATGAAAGGGTTGGAAAGTATTTGTATAGATAAAAATCTCTCCTATCAATATATGCAAAGTGGTGCGGGACACGATTCAATGAACATGATTAGACTCGGACCAGTTGGCCTTATTTTTATCCCATCAGTGGACGGCTTAAGTCACCATCCTGATGAACATACAGACCTTGAAGATATTTTATTAGGCATAGAAGTTTTAGAAGAAGCGGTTTTAAGATCCGCTATAATTATCTAGCATGATGCGTGATAGACAATAGCGGGAGCATGGTTTGTCGTTCAGGCATGTAATACCTATTTAATTTCCTAAGCTGATGCGTATGCGGTGACAGCTAATCGTCAGTAGAAACTCGGGTAAAAGAACGAATACTAAAGCGACACACCTTAAAATGACTGGACAAGATTCTAGGAATGAAGGAAATGAGGTCATTCGAAGAAAGACGACTTTTAATTATGTAGTCGTCTTTTTCGTATGAATTTAATGGGTAGCATGGGGCTTCTGATTACCAATTTTTAATTGGATCATGATCATGACGATTACGATTATCATCATGCCTATAATGGCAGCTGTAAAGTTCCCTGTGTAATCTCTTACAAGGCCCACAAATAGGGGGCCAAGAGCAGCAAATACGAAGCCGACAGATTGGGTCATAGCCGCTAAGAAACTAGCTTCTTGGATATCTTCGGCTTCATCTATTGGTAAAGTTAATCCTAATGAGAATAAGCCACCTGCCCCAATGCCAATAAGGACACTGCTTAGCCAAGGGTTAATGGAAAATAGCAGCATTGATAAACCGATTAATTCAAGTAATGAACAAGCTACTAGCCAAACAGCTCGATGCTGGAAGCTGTTATTTAAAATAGGGACTAAAAACGTTGCAGGCATTTGGGCAACCGTTAATAGGGTGAGCATCATTCCGGCATCATGTTTGCTATAGCCCATTTGCTCAGCTATTGGTGGTAACCAGGCCATAATCGTATAAAACATGAAGGCCATTAAACCAAAAAAACCTGTTAATAGCCAAGCTTTTTCACTTGTTAAAATTTGCTTGATAGAGATGGTATTTTTATTACCTGTAGTACTTGTCGAGTGTGTTTTCCGCTCGATAGGCTTCCACCAAAAAAACAAAGCGATGATCGCAAGTAAAGCCCAGGAAGCTGCAGAGATTTGCCAAGAATGAAAAATGGTCCTTAATGGGATGGATAGACCTGAACCTAAGGCAGCCCCTACAACTAAAGCGAGTGAATAAATACCGACGATACGAGAAGGGTTTGCAAACTTTGCTTTAATAAAACCTGATAGTAATGGACCAACAATGGCAATACCAATACCCGCAAATAGGGCTGTAACGTGCATGACCCAGGCAGAGTAAGCAAAGTACCTTGAAGTGGTTGCAAGCCCAATTAATATGAGGGAATAGGCAATCGCTCGTTCAATACTCCAACGATTAGCGAGCTTGAGCGCGATCGGTGCAAATAACCCCATACATAAGACAGCTAATGACGTTAATAAACTAGCGCTTGCCGCACTCATATGCAATGATTCTCGGATAGTTCCTAACAAAGGTGAAACGGAAGTAATGACAGGTCTTAAATTTAAAGAAGCCAAAATAATGGCCATGATAGGTAAAATCGTTTGCTTCATTTTCATGCTATATCAACTCCGTAAGTTTGAATAAATAAATCCTAAGTTGAAGTCTATAACAACATAAATGATTGGACAATACTATTATTACTATTACAATGATAGATACAAACTATGATTGGTTGTGATTCATATGGAAATACGTCATCTACACTATTTTATGGCAGTCTGTGAGGAGCTACATTTTACAAAAGCGGCTGAAAAGCTAGGTATTTCTCAACCAACGTTAAGCCAGCAAATACGGGTGCTTGAGGATGAGCTAGGAATGCCGTTATTTGATCGTATTGGCAAAAAAATAGTGGTGACGGAGGCTGGTGCCTTATTGTTTACCTATGCTACTGCAATGCTTAATACACTACAAAATGTCAAAGGTGCTATTAAAGATTTACAAGAGGTCCAAGGTGGTCAAATACGTGTTGGTATTATGCCATCTGATTTAGACTATCGAATTACACAACTTGTCATTGATTTTCATCAAAAATTCCCTAGGGTAAAGCTTACAATCCTTGCTTCTATCGATATTATGAGGCAAGTTCTTGAAAATGAAGTGGATATAGGTATTGGGACGAATGTTGAGCCCCATGATCGTTTAGTCATTATTCCTTTACGAAAGGAGGAGTACGTTGTAACGGTTTCAAAGGAGCATCCATGGGCGCATCGAGAAGCGGTCACTATTGCTGAATTAAAAGACCTTCCATTGGTCATGTATCCTGAAGGCTTTTTAGGAAGAGAAATAGTCGAAGAGACAGTGAAAAAGCATGGTTTCCAGCTCCATACTATTCTTGAAACAAGCTCTGTTACGTCAATTATGAATCTAGTACGCGCAAATATAGGAGCTACGGTGCAGCCCTATCCATTAATTCAGCAAATGAATGATTCAGATTTACGTATCATTCGTCTAACAGACGCTATTCCTAGTCGAAGTTTGTCAATTATTTACCGAGTGGATCGCTATGTAAGTCACGCCACCACAGCTTTTATAGAACAAATAAAAGCATATTTAAAAGAATAAGGATTTTGAAAACTTCCTAAAAATATAAGTTCCTTTTTTGGGGGAGTTCCCATATACTAATTATAAACCGACAGACGGTCTAAAGAGTGTGGTATAAGTTTTAGTCACAACGAACATCCAAACTTATTGCTACACTTTTTTTATACAAAAATAATGACCGACAGTCGGTCTATTAAAGGGGAGACAGTACATGGACACATTCGTAAAGGAAAAAGGATTTTCGAAAGATTTTAAAATTCTTGTATTTGGTCAGATTATTTCTATTTTAGGTTCTGCCTTATTAAGGTTTGCGCTATCACTTTTTGTTTTAGATATGACGGGCAGGGCCGATCTTTTTGCCGTGCTATTTGCCATTTCAAGCATACCTATTCTTCTTACGCCATTCGGTGGTGCCCTTGCCGATCGTTTTAATCGACGGCATTTAATGGTGTTATTTGATGTTATTAATAGTGTCGTTGTCTTGATATTCTATCTCACATTATGGACTGAATATCATTCAGTGTTAGGGATAGGCGTAGTTATGGTGCTCCTGTCCATCATTAGCGCTATGTATTCACCTGCAGTCATGGCTAGTATTCCGTTATTAGTAAGAGAACAGCATCTTGAGCAGGCAAATGGAATCGTGAATGGGGTGCAGGCTTTGGCTGGTGTTGCTGCACCAGTACTAGGTGGAATTCTTTATGGGTTACTAGGCATCAAAATTCTGGTCCTTGTAAGTGGTCTATTATTTTTCGTTACAGCCATCGTAGAAATGTATATGACTATTCCATTTGTAAAACGAGATGATGATGGACAATTAGTTATGACGTTATTCAAGGATATAAAAGAAGGATTTACATATGTTGTGAAGCAATCCTTTATTTTAAAATGTACGGTACTGGCCGCCTTATTAAATTTATTATTTACGCCGCTCTTTATCGTAGGAGTACCGATCGTCCTTCGTGTCACGTTAGAAGTAAGTGATTCGTTGTACGGAATAGGGATGGGCATTATTGATTTTGCAACCATACTTGGTGCATTATCGATGGGCTATTTCGCAAAAAAGCTCCAAATTAACAGGCTATATATTTGGGTATTGGTGACTGCTTTTTTGGTGATTCCTATGGCCATTGCTGTCATTCAGCCCATGCTTCAAATAGGCTATTATGCTTCATACTTATTATTTACCGGTTGTGCGCTTGTGATGGCGATGATGATGACGATCATTTCAATCTACGTAATGACACTTGTGCAAAAGGAAACACCCAATGAAAATTTAGGGAAAGTCATGGCGATCATGATGGCTGTTTCGCAATGCATGGCACCTCTTGGGCAAATGGGCTATGGACTGTTGTTCGAGATCTTTCGTGCCAACCTCTTTATACCGATTTTAATGATTTGTGTTATGATGCTGCTTTTGGCGCTACTCACGCATAGATTATGGCGTATACATGCTTGAACACAAAAAAACTACCACTTAAACGGTAGTTTTCTTTGTGTGATTGGCTTGCTAAAATCTTCTAGGTCTACGAGGTCTAGGTCTATTTGTATCAGTGCGTGTAGATGGAGTTGGGAAAAGCAGGATGGGCCTATGTTGATCATTATTTCCTATATGTGTAGTCTCCTCTGCTAGTGAATCCACAATTTCTTCTTCCTCCGTGAAAGGAATTTGAGAAGCATTTAATAATGGTGCGGGTGACTCATTATGATGTGTCGTACTAGTAGTATTTGTCGTAGGGGTAGGGGCTGTCGTAGTACTAGTAATAGTAGCCTCATGATGGGTAGGCTGTTCTATTTCAGCATGCGGCTGTTGAACAGCGTGGACATCCTTCATTACAAGAATAGGTCGCATCATATCATGGTCCTCGTGCTCAAGGAAGTGACAATGCCACATGTAATTCCCCACATGATCCTTCCATTGCATAATAATTTTCGTAACTTTGCCAGCATCCACTTTGACCGTATCTTTCCAACCACGCTCATAGTCCCGAGGCTCCTCTGGTGGTCCTGTAAACGATACGATTCCTTCATTTTGATAGAGTTCTAAATCAAATGGCCGACGTTCAAGAATTTTAAATTGAATGAGATGCAAATGAATAGGATGTATAAAAGGCGTAGTATTAATAAAACTCCAAACTTCAATACTATCTAAGGAAGGTTTTTCTGTCGCTGGGTCGTGGTACATTCGGTTGTTCAATAACAGCATAGGTCTTCCAAATTCATCTGTTGTTGCTGTCAAAGGTAACTGTCTATCGATATGTGCATGATGTGGATGTAAATCCATTGTGACTGCCAGTCTCTCGGGAATTTCACTCGTATCCTCATATTTTAAGGGAAGTGATACTTTAAATTGCATAATGACGTTCGTATGCTCATCGATAAAATCTGTATCTGTGTTGAGTAAGGTGATTTCCTGTCCCTCGCAAGCTGAAAAATCGATGATGATATCTGTGCGTTCAGCAGGTAGCAGCTCTACAGATTGAATCGCTTGAGGCGCTGATAAAAAACCGCCATCTGTGCCTATTTGCATCATAGTCTGCTCATTTGACAAGCTGATGACATAGCCTCTTCGATTGGAGCCATTCAGGAACCGAAATCTATATTTACGAGGCTCAACATCTAAAAAGGGCCAAAGCTTTCCATTGACTACAATGGTGTTACCTACGAAGCCAGGGGTAATCGAAGGATGTACAGTAACTGGGAATGGTGGTTCATCAGGATAAAATAAAGAGCCATCCTCATTAAATGATTTATCTTGAATTAAAATAGGATATTCGTATTCTCCACATGGTAAATTGGAACGTTCCTCCAGGGCATCTCTTAGTAAATAGAAACCTGCCAAGCCTGCATAGACATTTAAACGTGTTAAAGCCATAGCATGGTCATGGTACCACATTGTAGTACCAGGCTGGTGGTTCGTATATTCATGGATTTCTTTATTAAATTTTGGACCAGTATGTCGATAATCTCTTGTGTACCATGCCTCTGGATGACCGTCGCTCTCCCAATCCACATTAGCTCCATGTAAGTGAGTGACGGTTCTTACCTCTTGGGAATCGTTGGCGGCATGTAGTGTAAAATCCACTGGTAAAAAGTGCTGTAGTGGTAATTGATTTCTATATTTAACGTAAATCGGTTTATCTTTCGTCGCTTCTATAGTTGGTCCTGGATAAAGTCCGTTGTACCCCCATATTAATGTATTAGGAAAATGCTTGTGAAAGCGGTGCTCGCCCTCCATCATGACTAGCTCGTAATAATCATGTTTCTTTTGTCCTCTACAGTACTTTGGTTTTGCTGTCACCGGCTTCTGTAGAGCATCTACAAATTTTGGAATGGTAGCTGGATCAGAAGGGTTAATTGGTAAACTCAAAACATCACATCCCTTTTCAATTACTTAACATGCCTAGTTATCACATCATATGGGTAAAAACAACAGTTGACTGGGACAAAAATGGAGAAAAATGTGTAATAGTATAAAAATTTAATGGGAGGGGAAAACAAAAGGACATTCAATAGCTGTCTTATAAAAGTTTTTTTGAAATCGAGGTAATAGTTGGTATATTGCTAAAAAGTCGGCCGAAGTAAATAGATATGTCTTATAATTGTTACAGAACAAAGTGAAGGATTAAATAGGGGCTTGGAAAAGTGGTGAGACAGTGGTGTTAACATTAGAGGAATTAAATAAGACAATCATGGAAATGCGCATAAAGGGGTATTTAACAGATGCGCTGAAACTGGCAGATCAGGGTCTTTTAGTAGCTTTAGAGGGAAACAACTATGAATATGTATTGGACTTGTACTATCAGAAAATTTTAGTACATCATTCTTTGGGCGATACGCTAGCCATTGTCAGCCTTATTTTCGAGTATGAGGCTATTTGTGAAAAATATGGTACTAGCAAAGATTTGATGCATTATTATTTGGTTATGTCGTTAATATACGATATGGTAGGAATCCGTGAAAAAACAGCAGAGATGACGAAAAAGTCAATTGCTTATGCTCAAGAATTACAAGATTTTATGATGCTTGTTCGTTGTCATAATAATTTATGCTATATAGAGGTAGAGAAGGGCTTTACGAAGGAAGCCCTTCAAGCGGGGTTGTTAGCAAGAGAATATAATAAAACGCTATATGAGACACAGCCAGATTTAGCAAGATTATTAGATATTCGCATCAATAATAATTTAGCAGATGTGTATATTTTGGAAGGGGATTTTTTAGCAGGAAAGGCATTGCTTGATGACTCATTAACTTCAAGCATAATTTCTCAACATAAACCTGAAAAAGTAGCAGCTTTGTTTGGCTATGGCTTTTTATATGAAAAGCAGCACAAGCTTGAGGAAGCGGTGCAATATTATCAACAAGCAATAGATCTAGCCAAATCCTATGGTGATAAGCCCATTACGAAAAAAGTGATGCGCTTATTGTTAAATGTCCTGTACCAATTGAATTGGCGAGATGAAATTTTTGATGTCCAAAAAGATTATATTGACCTTTCGGAACAGATGAGCGTTGATAATTTACTACAGCAAGTGTTGAATTTGGAATTTAAGCGTCAAAAAGAGAGATTAGAAAGAAAAGCACATTATGATCCATTAACAGGTGTTTTGAATCGCCACTTTCTAGATTACGAGCTAGATGAATGGTTACATGCTGCCAAAATGGCGGAATCCTATGTATGTATTACAGTTCTTGATATTGATAATTTTAAATTATTTAATGATACGCATGGACATTTGTTTGGCGATCGAGTTTTACAGCTTTTAGCTAATGGCTTGAGGGAGTTTTTGCGGGAGGAAGACGTAAAAATTATCCGTTATGGAGGGGATGAATTCATTATCTGTATACGCCATCCACAAAAGGATTACATGAAAGCACTTGTCCAAAATACACACGCTCATTTGCTTACGTTAACATTAGAAAAAGACCAGAAAAGCTATCCATTAAAGGTCAGTATGGGAGCTTGTATGAATGATCGAAAAAATTATCATTATAATGATTTATTTGATCAAGCTGATCGCTGTTTGTATGAGGCAAAAGATAAAGGCCGTGCCACCAATGTCATCTATGAACTATGATAATTTGAGTGATTCCTATTTACAGTGTTGAATAGGAATTTTTCTCCTGTTTCAGGGAATATTCTTGAGAGAAATTGGAGCGTCATCGCAAATTAGAACGAGGTAAAATGATACGGAATGAAAATTACTGTACCAATCAGTTGAAAACGTTATTCTAGCAACGTACAATATATGAAATTAAGAAACACGACAGCACAAAATTGTTGTATAATGTTGTGGTATGAGGAAAGAAAGCAGGTTGACAAAATGGAATGCAAAATGAATTGTTATGCAGTTAAAAACACACACAAACATCCGCTATGTGTTGTGCCAAAAAGGCACGATATGAAACAACAGGTGAATAGATGAAAAACTGGTTAATTTTCATTTCTGTCTTTATTGTTTCGTTGTCACTTGTCATTAGCATTTTAGTACTCTGGAAAGCCGAGGCTCCGTTCCGTTCAATTGAAGAGCAGGCTGAACAGTTGGCACTCGATGCCAAAGCCCTCGCAATTGTATCGGAGTCCTACACATATAATGGCAAACATTCGTATGTTACTGTGTTCGGGGTAGACGAATACGGTGATAAAAAGGCTGTCTTTGTTCCCACGAATCTAGACAAGGATTCCATTCAGGAAGTGTTATTAGAAGATGGTATTACGGAAAAGCAAGCATTATCGGTTTTTAAAAATGAAGGAAATGTACAAAAGGTCCTCCACATGAAATTGGGCTATGAGGAGCCGGGCGCTGTTTGGGAGATTACATACCTAAACGACCATGACAAACTCAACTATGTCTATATTATGTTTAAGGATGGCGACTGGTGGAAGCGCATTACGAATTTATAAGAGGAGTAGATCCCGGATGAAAAACTTATTAGCAACACGTGTAAAAACTTTAACACCATCTTCAACATTAGCTATTACTGCGAAAGCAAAAGCATTAAAAGAGCAAGGTATTGATGTCATTGGCCTTGGAGCTGGTGAACCAGACTTTAATACACCTCAAAACATTTTAAATGCTGCCATTGATTCAATGGAAAAGGGGTATACAAAATATACACCTGCTGGCGGACTTCCAGTGCTAAAAAAAGCTATTATTGATAAACTACAGCGCGATAATAATCTTACGTATCAGCCAAATGAAGTGATTGTTGGTGTAGGTGCAAAGCATATTTTATACACATTATTCCAAGTTATTTTAAACGAGGGTGATGAAGTTATTATTCCAATCCCTTATTGGGTGTCTTATCCTGAGCAAGTTAAATTAGCGGGCGGAGTACCTGTATATGTTGAAGGTACACGTGAACAAAACTATAAAATTACTGCTGATCAATTAAGAGCTGCTGTGACTGATAAAACAAAAGCGGTAATTATCAACTCACCTAGCAACCCATCTGGTATGATATATTCACGTGAAGAGCTTGCAGAACTTGCTGCAGTTGCAGAAGAAAAGGATATTTTAATCGTGTCAGATGAAATTTATGAGAAGCTTGTATACAATGGTATTGAGCATTTTTCAATTGCACAACTTTCTGATGCAGTGAAAGCACGTACAATCGTTGTAAATGGTGTAGCAAAATCTCACTCTATGACAGGCTGGCGTATTGGTTATGCTGCGGGTGATGCGGACGTAGTGAAAGCAATGACTGACCTTGCATCACATTCAACATCTAATGCGACTACAACTGCGCAATATGCAACTGTTGAGGCGTATAATGGACCACAGGACGCGGTAGAGGAAATGCGCCAAGCATTCGAATCTCGTCTTGAGAAAATTTACCCACAGGTAAGTGCAATTCCTGGCTTCCATGTATTAAAACCACAGGGTGCATTCTACTTATTACCAGATGTAGCAGAAGCTATGGCTCACACTGGCTATGATTCAGTAGACGCATTCGCTGCGGATATTTTAACAGAAGCAAACGTAGCTGTAATTCCAGGCTCTGGCTTTGGTGCACCAACTACTATGCGATTATCTTATGCAACATCTTTAGACTTACTAGAAGAGGCAGTCCGTCGTATTGATACATTTGTAAAATCAAAATGGCAAGACTAATCCCTCTAGACGACTTTGGAGGATTTCTATGAAAAAAATTATGATTAAAGATATGCCACAGCATATCGGTGAAACAGTCAAAATGGGCGCTTGGCTAGCTAACAAACGTTCAAGTGGTAAAATCGCCTTCTTACAACTTCGTGATGGCTCTGGTTTTGTTCAGGGTGTTGTCGTGAAAGAAGAAGTGGGCGAAGAAATTTTTGCTACAGCTAAAGGACTAACGCAAGAAACTTCTATGTATATTACAGGAGAGGTGAAAGCTGACGAACGTTCAAGCTTTGGCTGTGAGCTAGCTGTAACAGGAATTGAGGTTCTACATACAGCAACAGATTTCCCTATTACACCGAAGGAGCACGGTCCTGAATTTTTAATGGATAACCGTCATTTATGGTTACGTTCTCGTAAACAACATGCCATTATGAAGGTCCGTAATGAAATCATTCGTGCTACTTATGAATTTTTCAACAACAATGGCTTTACAAAGATGGACCCACCGATTTTAACAGGATCTTCACCTGAAGGTACATCTGAGCTATTCCATACGAAATACTTTGATGAGGATGCATTCCTTTCTCAATCAGGGCAGCTTTATATGGAAGCCGCAGCTATGGCACTAGGAAAAGTATTTTCATTCGGTCCAACTTTCCGTGCTGAAAAATCTAAAACGCGTCGTCACTTAATCGAGTTCTGGATGATTGAGCCTGAGATGGCCTTTGTAGAGTTTGAAGAAAATCTAGAAGTACAGGAGCAATATGTAACGCATATTGTACAATCCGTTCTGGCTAACTGCAAATTAGAATTAGAGCGACTTGACCGTGATACATCGAAACTTGAAAATATTAAAGCGCCATTCCCTCGTATTTCATATGATGACGCGATTAAGCTTTTACATGAACAAGGTTTTGACGATATCGAATGGGGCGACGATTTTGGTGCACCTCATGAAACGGCTATTGCCAATTCATTCGACAAGCCAGTATTCATTACATGCTACCCAGTAGGCATTAAGCCTTTCTATATGCAACCACATCCAGATCGCGATGACGTTGTATTATGTGCTGATTTAATCGCACCTGAAGGCTATGGTGAAATTATTGGTGGTTCTGAGCGTATCCATGACTATGATTTATTAAAATCTCGTCTTGAAGAACATAACCTATCATTAGATGCATATGCATGGTATTTGGAGCTTCGTAAACATGGTTCTGTTCCACATTCAGGCTTCGGACTTGGATTAGAGCGAACTGTGGCATGGATTTCTGGCACAGAACATATTCGTGAAACAATTCCATTCCCACGTTTACTGAACCGCTTATATCCATAAGCAAATCAATTTAAAAGTCGCGTAGTGAAATATCTACGCGGCTTTTCTACTTACTTAAAGAAGGAGTCTAGAGGAATATGAATGCAAATAATCATCGACTCCGTACATGGACTGAGCAGAGAATGATTCCCATTCCCCAGCTTTTTTTTCAGTTTTATAAGGAGTTAAATATAGAGGATGAAGAGGCGCTAATTGTTATGCACCTGTTAGCCTTTCATATGGAAGGCTATGACTTCCCTACACCAAATGATTTAAAGAATCGTCTCACAATGCCAGAAAATGAACTAACATCCCGTTTACAACGATTAATGCAAAAGGGCTTCCTTGAAATTACTCGTGATGTGGATACAGGTGGCAAGCTCTATGAAAAATATTCGGTTTATCCACTCTGGGAGCGAATTGTGCAGATGATCGAGATGAAAGAGCAACAAAAATCTGCTACAACACTTCAACAAGAAGAAGGAGAGATTTTCCGACTCTTTGAAGAAGAAATGGGACGTCTTTTATCTCCTTTAGAGCTTGAAAAAATAGGGTGTTGGCTTGATGAGGACAAGCATAGTCCAACACTCATTAAAGAGGCATTGAAAGAAGCTGTTTTTGCTGGGAAACTGAGCATTCGCTATATTGATCGTATTTTGTTAGAGTGGAAGAAGAAAAATATTACGACACCTCAAGCGGCACAAAAGCAAAGTGAGCAGTTCAGAGAGAAGCAAACATTTAGCAGGACTCCAGCACGGACAGTTCAGCAAGACACGCAACCGACTAACAAAGTACCTTTTTATAATTGGTTAGAAGAGAGAGAATAGGGGGCATCCAGTTTGTTAACAAAAAAACAGTGGGAGCATTGCCTAGAAGAAATGGATCGAATGTTTCCTAATGCACATTGTGAGCTTGTGCATGACAATGCCTTTGAGCTCACAATTGCGACATTATTATCTGCACAATGTACGGATGTACTTGTTAATAAGGTAACCAAAACATTATTTCAGAAATATAAAACGCCTGAAGATTATTTGGCTGTCCCGTTGGAAGAATTACAACAGGATATTCGCTCTATTGGCTTATATCGTAATAAAGCAAAGAACATTCAGGCTTTATGTCAACGTTTGCTAGATGAATATAATGGCGAAATACCAGCAACCCGAGAAGCACTTGTAACATTGCCAGGTGTAGGTCGCAAAACAGCCAATGTGGTGCTATCAGTAGCCTTTGATATTCCTGCGCTAGCAGTTGATACCCATGTAGAGCGTGTTTCCAAACGTCTAGGTCTATGTAGATGGAAGGATTCCGTACTTGAAGTGGAAGAAACAATCATGAAAAAAACGCCCATGGATAAGTGGTCAAAAACGCATCATCAGTTAATTTTCTTTGGTCGTTATCATTGTAAGGCCCAAAATCCTGGCTGCCATACCTGTCCTTTACTAAGTGATTGTCGTGAAGGTCAAAAGCGTTTGAAGAAAGGCTTGGTGAAGGAAGCATGAATAGAGAGGCGATCACAAAAGATCAGGTAGATGCTTGGTTTGCCCAATGGACAACCCTTCAAGCAACTATCCACGAAGCCCATGATGCTAGAAATGGTACAGCAAAAGACTTAATGGAAGAAGCAATCCAATTGTTTGAACAGCTTGTACAAGCGGCAGGAGATGAGGTGCTGCCGATTAATGGGGTTGAAAGACTTTCCTTTATCAAAGCGAAGCCAGGGCAATATGCTTGTTACCGTCAGTTGGATGAATTATTTAAGGAAACGAAAAAGCGTACAGCACGTTTACGAATTCAAGCTAGTAAAAAATAGAGTGGCAGAATAAAATACTTGTGCCGACAGAAAAAACCGAGAAGCATTATATGCTTCTCGGCTTTTTGTTTATTCTGAGCTTTGTTCTTCATTATTTGGGTCTACAGGATCTGTAGGAGGAGTTGGTTGCTGGCTTCCATCTGAACCGCCATTGTTTCCACCGTTGTTGCCGTTATTCCCATGCCCATTTCCATTATTATTGTTATTACCACCGTTGTTGCCATTACCGTTACCATTGCCATTATTATGACCGTTATCTTGGTCTTCTTCACCAGGATCTGTTGGTAAATCAATGTTCGGCTCTTCCGGCTCTTCCGTTTCTACATCCTCTTCTTCAGTTGTACTTGTAATTTGGAAAGTTGTGGTACCAGGCTCGCTTCGTGTACCATCCACAATGGCTACGACTGAAATCGTGTAATTGCCATCTTCCAACGTATTGGCAACTGATAAACCTTTGCTCTCTGTTTTACCAAGGTCAAACTTTTTACCGTCATCACGGGTTGCAGTTACTTCAAATGAAGTTGGTAATGGTTCATCTGTTTCTGGATTCAAGCTGGCATCATGTTCCCAAGAAATATTGATAGACTGTGCCCCTAAATCTAAGCTTGCAGATACGTTATATGGCGTAGCCAATTCTGGTGCTTCATAAACATTCGACACTTCTGTTGGCTCAGTACCACGAACGAATAGCTCTGTTTGACGTAATTCGCTTGGTGTAAAGTCACTTGCCAATTTCAATGGCTTAGAGCCCACTTCAATCGTTGCTTCTACAACTGTACTTGGCTTTTTAAAGCTTTCTGTTTCAACGTTTGCTGAAATGTCTTGCATAATCGATTTGAATAGATTTTGTGGTAAACGACGTTCTTCCCACGTTGTAATTGGATCAAAGTGTTTTTCATAGCCACTCCATATAGCGATGGAATAGTTTGTCGTATAACCAGCAAACCATGAATCTGGCACACTTGTGTTCGGTAAATTATATTTATTGAAATCTTCAGCTGAATAGTTGGTTGTACCTGTTTTACCTGCGATGTCTAGTCCAGGGACATTAGCCGCTGTACCTGATGCGTCAGGTTTGTTGCCAACTACATCACGTAGCATATCTGTTACCATATAAGCTGTAGCTTCACTCATCGCTACATTAGGCTCAGGTGTATAATTTTTAGATGTTTTCCCATCACGGTAAACAATTTTTGTAATAGCATGTGGGTCTGTGTAAACGCCGTTATTTCCGAATGCTGCATAGGAAGCCGCCATTTGAATAGGTGAGATAGTAATCGCTCCACCACCAATTGCGTCTGATTCATAAAGGTTTTCTGTTTCAATCCCTAAACGTCCAACAAATTCCTTCGCATTTTCAGTACCTACTTCTTGTAATGCTTTGACAGCTGGTACGTTTCGTGAAGCATATAATGCCTTACGAGCAGTCATGGCACCCATATATCTGCCATCCCAGTTTGTAATAGTTTGCTTTGAATTGGAATAGTTCATAGGTTCATCTACAAGTGTATGGCCAGTAGACCATTTTAAATATTCAATGGCTGGACCGTAGTCCACTAATGGTTTCATTGTAGAACCAGGTTGATTTTTTGTTAAATCATCTGCATAGTTCCAGCCACGTTCGGCACCATAATGTCGACCGCCACCAACAGCTTGGATAGCTCCTGTTTTCGTATCAATGACCGCTACACCTGACTGAATATCTTCTGTTGGGAAATTGCTGTCATCGTTCATCACATTTTCAACAACTTTTTGGGCATTTGGATCAAGTGTTGTATAAACTTTAATCCCTTCTGCCATGGCAGAACCATCGCCATTATTTTCTAATTCATTAATAACGACATCTAGGAAGGCATCGTATTTAGAGCCAGCAAATGATTGACGAGTTGCATCGTCAGCAAGACCTGCTTGGACATCAACGTTTTTAGCTTCTTCCATTTCTGTTTTCGAAATTTTTCCGTGTTGATACATTAATCCTAAAACTGTATTACGACGTTGCTTGGCAAGGTCAGGGTTTTTCAATGGATTATAAGCATTTGGTCTTTGTACGAGCCCTGCTAATAATGCTTCTTCATCTAATGTTAAATCTTTTAATTCTTTTCCGTAGAAATATTGGGCTGCTGTACCAAAGCCATAAATACGGCCTGACATTAGCATTTTATTGAAGTACATTTCAAAAATTTCTTCTTTTGAATATTTACGTTCTAATTGAAACGCTAGCCAAGCTTCCTGTGCTTTACGTTTTAATTTCTTTTCATTTTGTAAGAATGAGTTTTTCACTACTTGCTGTGTTAGGGTAGAGGCACCTTGTGCACCAAAGCCATCACGGAAGTTAGCAAGTATAGCACCACCTAGACGGTAGAAGTCCATGCCGTGATGTTTAAAAAAGCGTACATCTTCCGTTGCAAGAATAGCGTTCACCATATCTTCGGGAATATCTTCATATTTTATATATTTACGGTTTTCAGCACCGATTGTTGCGAATATTTCACCGTTTTTATCGTAGAATTCTGAAGACACAGGGTCTTTCAATAATTCCTCATCAAGCTTAGGAGCTGTGCTTGCATAGTAAGCAAATAATCCTGCTCCTCCAATGAAGCCTACCACACCGATGATTAATAACGTTAAGAAAATACGTTTTATCCACATTTTAGCGGGTGTAGACGACTTTGTTGTTGTTTTCTTACCTTTTTTATTTTTTTCAGCGAGAGCCTTTTGATGCTCTCCACGTGTTCGACGACGTTCAGTCATACTATTTCTCCTCACTTTCAAACCCGCAGCATTTTTCAACGATCAGTTGTTGGATGATGGGTAAATAATCGATCCGTGGATAATAGCTAGTGGGAATTTCATACGCCTCTTCTTCAATCGTTGAAAAGGGTATGGATTTACGATTGCCATTTTCCATTGCTTGCCAGGCCTTTTGTAAAACTTCATATGGCACAATAAAATATCGTTCAAAAGCTGAAAAGCGAACGATAATAAAAGCCACACCATTTTGTTCAGTCACTTGCTGCATATGGGTCATTTGATGCTCATGAATATTTTTTAAAGGGAAACTTGTTTTGGACGCAGTTTCCTTTGCATCAAAATCAATATAATGCCCATTCCAAACACCATTGTAGTCGGTTGTAGAGGGTGTTCGAAAATATGCTTCACGAATGACAGCAGCGCTTCGTGAAGGGTACTCTACTTTGACGATTTGTACAGGAACAGGTTTCTTATGAATGATAGCAAGTCGCCTTTTAATATAATAGTCGTTTGCTTCATTAATTTCATCTTCTAGTGTCTTTCCACGATTACTAAAAGACAAATCTTTACTTTTACTTTTTTTTTCTGTTTTCTGTACAGAAGTATGGGGGGTATACAATTTCCCATTTGGATAGCGAATTGTCATTTAGCTCACCCTTTATCAAACTGCTTTCCTATATATTAGTTTACCATGATTTGATGGCTCTTCTCTACCTCCATCCGTGTTGTCTTTGTTACAAGAGTAGTAGACAGTGGATGCAAAGAATAAACAAATTGCGTCGAAAAAAAGCTAATAATTGTCTTCCTTGAATCGTCAAAATAACTGATAAATTTAAACATAGAAACGGTTGAAGAATGGTGAATTATCTACACCTTTCATTCAGGACGCTTTTTTAGTTGGAAGGTTCATTTATAAAAATTTATCGAAAATCTTCTTCTTTCAGCTAACTTACGCTTATTTTGTCACGCATGAAGGTAATTCTATACATGCGAGGAATACTTTAAGTAAAGCAAAGGGGGCGTTATTTTGAACAAGTTAGAACAATTAGTTGCGCAGTTAGATCTGGTCAATCAATTACTTTTCACGAGAGTGTCGCTGGAGAACAATGCTCAGAATATGCACTTTTTTTTGCAGCTCAAAGCAGTTAGCCAGAAAGTAAGCTTAGCAGAAAAGAACTGGCAAGTAAAGAATACTTGTTCGCCTATTAGTAGTGAAAAATGATAGACTTTGGTACACTTATCTCATAAGCAATTGAACTAACTCTATAGCATTAAAATTGATACAGTATTTACCACAAAACAAGTAGGGGAAGGTAAAGGTATCAGGAGGTGCCATATTTTCGTAGTTGAAATGATGGACAAGACATACTCATCATATATATGTACTTGCTACGAAAAATATTTGCTTACGAGTAATTGATGAGAGATGAGGTGCAAAAATTGTTAGTTATTCAGCAAACATCCCAATTAATAGATGAATGTGATCGATGTGTTTCACGTTTTTGGCAAATGCGTGAGGAGGACCGTACACCTGACTTTTTTCTAGAGGTGAAACCACACGCTGATAAAATTCATCAACTGTTGAAGGAATGGCAGCAAGAGGCCAATAAATGGATTCAAGAGAATCGACCGAAATATATGCATACACAACAAATTGCTTCAACGGTAGAATCGATGGAGCAATTTGTTGTGCAATCTTTTTATAAAGAAACAAGTAAAAAACGCTTCTTAGATGCGATTCATTCTACCTCCTTTACAATGAAAAACTTTGAACGACTGGTAAAGGAGGAGGCAGTAAATGCTATCGAAGAAACGAACGATTAGTGAGCTTTTGCATGAGTGGAGATATGATGAAGAATTAAAAGAACGTATTCTACATTGGCAAACACTTGAAGGACGACCTGCTAGCTATGCTCCTTTCCCAGAAAATTTACATCCTTCTTTAGTGAAGGCTTTGCAGGCAAGGGGAATCGAGCAACTTTATACGCATCAGCGAGAGGCCTTTGATTTGGCACAGAGTGGTACATCTTTTACGGCTGTTACACCAACCGCATCAGGTAAATCATATTGCTATCATTTGCCGGTGTTGCAAAAAATAGTAGAGGATAAAAACGCACGTGCGATCTATTTATTCCCAACAAAGGCTTTAGCGCAGGATCAAAAAAATGACTTGAATGAACTGATTGAACAAAGTGGTGAGGAAATTTTAAGTTATACCTATGATGGTGATACGGCTCCAGGCATTCGTCAGAAGGTTCGCAAAGCAGGACATATCGTTATGACAAATCCTGATATGCTTCATTCAGGAATTTTGCCACATCATACGAAATGGGTATCGCTATTTGAAAATTTACAGTATATCGTGATTGATGAATTGCATACATATAAAGGGGTATTTGGTTCCCATGTTGCCCATGTTATTCGTAGATTAAAACGCATATGTGAATTTTATGGTAGTAAACCTGTGTTTATTTGCACATCGGCAACGATAAAAAATCCTAAGGAGCTGGCCGAGCTATTAACAAATGAATCACATGCGCTCATCGCGGACTCTGGAGCACCTATCGGTAAGAAAACATTTCTGTTCTATAATCCGCCCATTATTCATAAAACTTTTGGGGTGCGTAGAAGTGCCGTGTTAGAGGTAAGTGATTTAGCAAAGCGGCTATATATAGCTGGTATTCAATCAATCATTTTCGCTAAAAGCAGAGTACGGGTTGAAATGATTGTCACTTATTTAAAGGAGCTCACTCGCAATAAGCTGCTGGATGAATCCGTGCGTGGCTACCGAGGTGGGTATTTACCATCTGAACGTCGGGTAATCGAAAAAGGCTTGCGTGATGGAACCATTCAAACCGTTGTCAGTACCAATGCGTTAGAATTAGGGGTCGATATCGGCCAGTTACAAGCATGTATTATGACAGGTTATCCAGGAAATATTGCAAGTGCCTGGCAACAAGCAGGACGTGCAGGAAGGCGACAGGATGAGGCTTTAATTATTTATGTTGCACAATCGACGGCACTGGATCAGTATGTGGTGAATCATCCTTTATTTTTACTTGGTAGTGCACCAGAGGAAGCACGTATTTATCCAGAAAATATGTTAATTTTAATGGATCATTTAAAATGTGCCGCTTTTGAATTACCTTTTTCTATAGAAGATACGTATGGTGAATATGATATACAAGAATTGCTAGATTATTTAGCAGAAGAGGGCGTTGTCTTTAAGACGAGCGATAAGTGGCATTGGATGAGCGATCGTTTCCCAGCACATGATATTAGCTTACGGTCGGCTTCCCAGGAAAATGTGGTTATAATTGATCTGTCTATTCCTGCCCAAACAAAGGTAATTGGAGAAATGGATCGTCATAGTGCCATGACACTATTACATGAAGAAGCGATTTATTTACATCAAGGGATTCAATTCCAAGTAGAGAAGCTCGACTGGGAAGAAAAGAAAGCTTATGTCCGTGAAGTCGACATCGATTATTATACAGATGCTAATCTTGCCGTTGAAATGAAGGTATTAGAGGAAGATCGAAGCCGAACTTATAACGGCGGTACGATTAGCTTTGGGGATGTAGGATTAGTTGCACAGGCAACTATTTTCAAGAAAATAAAGTTCAATGAAAAACAAGATAATATAGGTTCGGGTCCAATACATCTACCGCCAGATGAAATGCATACAAGCTCATCTTGGCTATCATTCAATAAAGTAGACCGGTGGTCCGAAGCAGAATTGACGGATGCGATGACTGGCGCAGCCTATGCAATGAATGCCTTTATCCCGATATTCATTCAGTGCGATAGCAGCGATGTAGCAGTAGTCCCACAAGTTAAAGCATCCCATAATGAGTTGCCAACATTTTTTGTTTACGATAAATACCCTGGTGGAATTGGTTTAAGTGAAAAGGTCTATGACTTATGGGAGGAGCTATTAATGAAAACGTTGGAGCATGTTTCAAATTGTCCTTGTGAATCTGGATGCCCATCATGTATTGGTGCCCAAGACAGTTTACAGGAAGGCAAGAAGAGAGTAGTAGTACTACTACGAATATTAAATCAAAAATAAATGAAGAAGGCTTAAGGATGATAGCGCTAGCTCCTTAAGCCTTCTTCATTTATTAGTTTATAAATTGTTTTACGGTTAATTCCTGTTAAACGGTGGATAAAAAGAAAATTGATAAGTCATGGCTTGATAAATTTGATTCAGGAACTATGACAAGTGGGGATTTTGAAGGTTTAAAAATTATTATCTCCCAACGATAAAACTGATGCCCATTACCAATTGAGGTAATGGGTTTTTTTTATTTCCACAAATTTCACCTGTTACAGAATGAATGTTTATTTTGAAATAATGCAATTCAGTAGTTTGTATTAAAAAAATAACTGTTTATGAAATATTAGTTACTCCAAGGTAATTTCATTTTTTTCTAACATAGATCTTAAGAACAAGTATTGCATATAAAATAACACCTGAATAAATAACTATTTTTGACAAATCATACTGCCATCCTGATGAAATACCTCGTATTTGACAATCAACATACATTAACAATCCAATTATTATTATAAAAAAAGTAAGATAAATAAAATTTAATTTTTTTAGCAATATTAACACCTACCTTTAAATAAGGATAAACTAAAATTAAAAAAAATGCTAAAATTTTAAAAAATGAAATCTTATTACATTTATGGTATAATTTCCTATATGGGAGAAAAACAGGGGGTAGAGATTAGTGAAAAAATTTTTTATTAGAATTATTTGTATAGTATTTGCACTTTCTATGATAACACCATCTTTAGCTGTACCTGCTTCAGCAGCAGAAATTGATGATATTGAAGGGAAAATTATTTTAGAGAAAGATAATTACATATTTTCCTTATCTGAATCAGAAGATGGTAACAGTTTATTACAAGTAACAAATAGTCAAACAAATGAAGTTGAATACCTTGAGATTACCAAAAATGAAGAAAATACTATTGAAATGATTGCATCTAATGAAGATGGAAGCTATCAAGAACTAATAACTCTTGATAAAAATACTAAAGCAACTACATTAGAAAATTTAAATACTGGAGAGATAGAAGTATTAGAAGAAATTATAGTCGAAGAACCCACAATAGTTACTCCATTTCCTAAATATGGAGAGGATATAATTGCTCCGAGGGCATTACCTGGTGGAAACGGTGACTATGTTCTCTATATGACGTATAAAGGCAAGAAATCCATTGATACAACTTATCTTACAGGGGTTATCGGAATATTATTTGGGCTTTCTGTTCTAAATCTTCCGAAGTACACTAAAAAGGCAGAAGAAGCCGCTTTGGTTATAATATCTGGTATAGCACTCATTTATGTTTCCATCAAAACAAAGGAAGCTTACTATATAGGTGAATTGTACTTATATCGTGATTCATTTCATTATCCAGCTACATGGACAAGGTATTTTAAATGGGCTGATATAGATGATAACTATGCAGGATTAATTGATGCAACTTTTGTAAAATCTAATCACGAGTAGAACAAATTATGAAATATTAGAAAACTCCCATGAAAAATTAACGACCAACAAAGCTAATTTGATATGCTCCCTATTAGGTAGACAGATTAAAAAATAAAAATCTGTTTATCTAAGGGGGAGTATTTTTTATGGGTGAAGCAAACATCCACTTGAGTTGAAACTACATAACGTTCAATTGTTCGAAGAAGGTCACTATTCTGTCAATGAATTGTGTGAAAGGTTTTCAATAGATCATCAAACTTTTCATAGATGGAAAATGAAATTTGAGGCAGGTGGACGTGAAGGATTACAAGAAGCTACTTCATGTAAATCCTATTCAAAAAAGTTAAAGTTAGCGGCTGTGAAGGACTACATTCAACGGAATTATTCACAGATGGAAGTGTTAGCGAAATATGGGATTAGTAGTACCTCAGTTTTAAAAAGGTGGGCAAAAAAGTATACTAGTCATCGAAGGAATTTAAGCGAATTGTTGAAAAAGCCAATATGACACAAAGTATGTCCCGTGTTGGTCGATGTATTGATAACGGACCAATTGAATCATTTTGGGGCACATTGAAGTACAATTCATATGAAGAGTTAAAACTAGCGATTGATGATTATATTCATTTTTATAATTACTATCGTTATCAGGAACGATTAAACGGCTTGAGTCCCTTAGAATTCAGGACTCAAGCCGCATAATACATTTTTTATTATTTCCACTGTCTACCTGACGGGGTGCAGTTCAAAATGAGTACCTGGTCTTTTTAATTTATTCACTTTGTAATTCCTGTACACGAGTCGAAAGGATCTCTTTTAATTCAGCCAAGTTATCTAAATCACAGTACTTATTAATGTAGCTCTTAGCAGAACTCTTTGCTGATTGTTTCCTTGTTTTTCTTAATTCTTTGCTGTGTAAGCCTTGAAGTTCTACTATTTTGGAATTACTCGGTAAATTGATGAAATTTAATTGAGTTAATAGTGATGTTTAAATCTTTTACGTTTGATTTGGAAAATCGGCGCAAAGTAGGTGAATACATTTCTTTACCAATAATATAGTCAATTGGTACATCGTATTTTAAGGTGAAGCAAAGGAATTCAATATTTGAAACATTTCTTGAAAAAGGAGAATCAAATTCTTCAAAAATAAAATTATTCCCTTGTAGAGAATTACAATGTAAACATACATTTGCGTAATAGTTGCTTTTTGTTGAGTTTGAATACATTACTTTGCACTTTGAATTTTCTTTTAAATACTTTGCAATTTCTGATGGAAAACCTAAACTTAAGGGTAGAATAACACAGTCTAATCCAATTAAATCTTCTGTTCCCTCACCGTGGTTTGTCGATCTATCCTCTAAATCTATTAAATTTTCCCCGTGTATAGCGATAGCATAAACTACTGTATGCTTCTTACATTTCCAACAATTTCTTTCGGTCTTTGCGAGATATACAAAATTTGTAGCAACAGTACTGTATTTTACCCATTTCTTAAATCTAAAATAAAATTTACGATTAGTGGTGGTCCATTTCTTAAATTCAGTATTCCACTTTGCATACATTTGCTTAGCTTCATCTTTATCAGAATAGGGCACATCTAAAAATAGCATATTTTATACTCCTTCCCGTGCTTTATAGTACTTACAATTTGGATTATGTATCTATTGAAAAAGTTATTTTGAATTGTATAAGAAAGGGAAGCCACTCACTGAAAAAAATAAATGAGTGGCATTTTCTGAATTTATTGTTTAACTTGGTAATCTTGTTTACCTAATTCTTTGCCACCAATACCTTGATTGGCAACTAATGTGACTGGAGTTTCTAAATCATCAAGTTCATAAGCAATTGCGTGTTCTACAGTTCCGCCTTTTTTAATATTTTCCATTTGTGTTTCTAAAAAACTCTCATCGGGTAATGACCCTATTTCTAATTTATTAACAGCATTCGGATTGTTATCCTGGATCACAGTAAATACAGCAAACCACGCTGTTCCAGGGTCAATTTCTTTATCACTTAAATTTGTAGTTTCATACCAAATTGCAATTACAGGTTTTTCACCATATTCGTTTCCTTTTTCTCCTGCTGGAATAACTTTTGTTTCCTTGATTTTTATTTTCAAATCTACTAGTTTTGCCTCACCATCTTTAAAGTAGACATCTTCACTTTGTTCTTCCTTTTCTATTTTGTCAGCAGATACAGGTGTTTGAATTTCTTCTTTTGGTGGTTCTTCTTTAGCTTTTTCTTCACCACAAGCAGCAAGGCCAAGTGAAAGTACAAGTGCAGTGCTGAAAATTAGTTTTTTCTTCATTTGTAAAATAATCTCCTTTTTGTATATATTTTCATATAATAATACTATACTAAATTACCTAGATTATGTCATTATTAATTTGATTTCTCACTCCTTAAATGAACACATTTTTAGCTTTGTTTACATCAGATTTATTTCTTTAAAACTTCCATATTATAGGGTAAATAAAGTGCAGAAAAGTAGGGCAACAAAGTCCAAAAAGGCAACAAATGATAGTGCTTTAAATTACTAAAGTGGGTAAACGAAGGCAACGAGGGTAAACAGAGTTTGTTGCCGATTCTGTGAGGATAGAACCCTTGCAGTCAAAGGATTCCCTTATATAAGTAAACAAAGTAAACAAATAATATCTATTGAGTGTATTTATATAATATAGGTGTATATAACATATATAATATATACCTAATACGCCTAATACATATATACTATATACGTGGGAGCAAATTCGTTGCCCTAAATTTTAAAGTTATGGTGACCTAAATATGTTCACTTGCTTTTTACCTTATGTTTAATAAAATTCTCTTTGGCACGCATGATAATATAGGTTCGGGTCCAATACATCTACCTCCAGATGAAATGCATACAAGCGCATCATGGCTATCACTTCATCTAACAGAACAGTGGTCAGAGGCGGAATTGACAGAGGCAATGATTGGAGTAGCCTATGCCATGAATGCCTTTATCCCTTTATTTATTCAATGTGACAGCAGTGATGTAGCTGTTGTCCCACAAGTCAAAGCATCCCATAATGAGCTGCCCACATTTTTTGTTTACGATAAATACCCTGGTGGGATTGGTTTAAGTGAAAAGGTCTATGACTTATGGGAGGAGCTATTAATGAAAACGTTGGAGCATGTTTCAAATTGTCCTTGTGAATCTGGATGCCCATCATGTATTGGTGCCCAAGACAGTTTACAGGAAGGCAAGAAGAGAGTCATAATACTTCTTCAAAGATTAAATCAAATTAATTAACATGAAAAAAGAGGACTTGAGGAATAACAAAATTATTTCCTCAGGCCCTCCATATTTAATAGTGTGTAGCTCATCTAACGTTTAATGATAGTATGTTTTTCTAACTCACGTCCAGTAGTATTCTATTAAACTAAAGTTATTTAATAGATATTTTGTGTTTTTCGTTCAGTAATGTAGTACCATTTACTTTAACGACGATATTAAGACTGAGTAATCCACCGATTTTTACTTTTACGGTAGAGATTGTGCCATTTGCTTCTGTAATTTCACCTGTCAATGTAACATAAGGGTAGATTTGTTTGAACATACTATCTCTACTTTTTTTATCTACTACTTCATTATTAATAGAAAGAACTTCTTCAGTCACTGCATTTACAATTCGAATAATATGGCCTTTATAGTCTAATTGCCATACTTTAAATACTTCTTTTTCTAAATCCTCGGTTGTGTTTTTCCATTCTTCTTTTATTTCTTCACGTAAATTTTTAAACAAAGCATTTCCTCCAAAAAACATAATTTTATCACATTCTATTTGTAATTTCATTTTATAGGAAATACTTACAATAGTACACTGACAATAGACAATAGCTTGAGCTTTCTATGTATCCAGGACATAAAAGGGACATACATCAAGAAATGCCGTATCTTTATTGAGAATGGATTGTTTAATGAATAGTTTTAAGCTAAAAGCATATCGGGGTAGTTTCTTTAAATAAAATATTGAAATTTCTCGAAAATAATCCAGAGACGTTTGAATCGGGGCTTTATTTTTTGCAGCTGTTTTACGCTTCCTCAGGCAGGGCGTGCTTTTTCCATTGCAACCGCAAAGACATACTCACATGTCCTTTACACTTTTAAGGTCATCAATTCAAGAAATAGTGTTTCTATAAACAAGAATTTCCTGCGATGAAAATTTTGAATGAGTCGAGCAATCATGGTAATCTTGCAAGAGAGTCTTATATTATAAGCAGAAAATGAGTGAAATACATGTCTTACGAAAATAAAATACTACAAATGAAAAAAATGCTTAGTAAAAAACCAGCGGCGACTCCACAAAGGGTAGAGGAACCAGCTTATCAAAAGCCAACTAGGCCTAGCTATACCGAGCGATGGGAAGAGGCTGGGCTTACCGTTGTAGAAAATGACTTTGGTATTGTGTTTAAGCGCCATGTACAGTATCCATTTTCTTTTCAGCATGGTCATTATCAGCTACAGTCATTTTTTGATGCGTTGAAAAAATGGCAGGATGCTTCGTTTGATCATCCATATGCACTGGATTTTCATGAACCTGTATTATTTTTTGATACAGAAACGACAGGCTTAAAAGGTGTGGGCACGCATATTTTTTTGCTTGGGTTTTTAGAGGTAGACGAAGAATGTTTTAGTTTAACTCAATATATTCTTGCAGACCCTGCACATGAGGCGGCGTTTCTGTTTGAATCAAAACTGTGGAAAAAATTAGCAACAGTCATCACCTATAATGGTAAAAGCTTTGATTGGCCGCAGCTTGAAACGCGCTGGACACTGCATCAAAAAACATTACCCAAATTAAGATCACAACGACAAATCGATTTATTGCATAGTTCCAAGCGTTTATGGAAAAATGATATGGAGCGCTTAAAATTAAAATCTGTGGAGGAAGAGAAGCTTGGTTTTTCTCGAAAGGGAGATATTCCTGGTCATCTTGCCCCTATTATTTATTTAGATGCTGTAAAAAGTGGCGTACCAGATGCTCTTATGAAGGTTTTGCTGCATAATGAGTGGGATTTGCTGTCTCTTATCACACTGTATAGTCATTCTACTCAGCTCTTGTTTGAAGAGGGATATGAAGAATCTGCAAAAACCTTTACCAATATTGGGAAATGGTATGGTGATTTAAAAGAAAGCACACAAAGTGTTAAGGTGTTAGAAAGGGTGACAACACAATTTGATGCACTGGAAGCGGGTAATGCTCAATATTATTTAGCACTACAGCATAAAAAGAGTAAACGCTATAGTGAAGCCATCGATGCATTTGTGGCCTCTCTCCATTTTGTCGAAGCAAGAACAAAGTTGCGTGTCCTTGAGCAACTAGCCATACTTTATGAGCACCAAATAAAAGATTATAAGCAGGCCCTTTATTATACGCAACAAGGCATACATCTCATTCAAAAGAATGAGCAATGGAGAGCAGAACAAAAACAAAAATGGGTAATTTCTTGGGAAAAGAGGTTGCTCAGATTAGGAAATAAGAAATAATTTCCCAGGTAATCGCATAAAACGACAAGTTTAGCCTTACAATTGGAGTTTTCAGACGATATAATGTGTTGAAGTATGCTATAATGTATTCGTGTATGTAGTGTGAGGAAGGGCGATGTGAATGGACATTAAATTAACGTCAAAAATGATCCTTGAAAAGGAATTTAAAAAGAACTTTAAAGGCTATAATGTGGAAGAAGTAGATTCATTCCTTGATGAAATTATTCAAGACTATGAAACGTTTGAAAAAGTGATGGCCCAACTACGTGAAGAAAATAGACAATTAAAAGAAGAAATTGAAAATACACCGAAGAGACAACCCGTTGCTTCAGCGGCAGCAGCAGGTACAACTAATTTTGACATTTTAAAACGTCTTTCTAATTTAGAAAAACATGTATTTGGTAGCAAGCTATACGAATAATTTTAGTCAATTATATTGTATTTAACATAAAACTCTAGTATAATCTTTCGTATCATCATGAAATTCTGGTAATCGCTGCGGCGCTAGACGTCGTAGAGGAAAGTCCATGCTCACACGGTACTGAGATGTCCGTAGTGTTCGTGCTTACTGAAAAAATAAGGTAAGGCAGCTGTTCAGGCTGACGGCGGAAGGAAAACCTAAGTCCTTGGATATGGTTGACACTTCCTGAAAGTGCCACAGTGACGAAGCTTGCTTGGAAACATGCAAGGTGGAACGAGGTAAACCCCACGAGTGAGAAACCCAAATTATGGTAGGGGCACTCTCTTGAAGGAATTGAACGGATAGAGGGACGGAGCTTGCTCTGTAGATAGATGATTACTACCTGGTCGTACGAGGCGCAAGCTGTTTGAGTACTCAGGAACAAAACATGGCTTATGGAATTTTTTTGATGCTTATTTACGAAATAACAAGCGCTCTCCAACTCGGTGGAGAGCTTTTCTTTTGAGTTTATGAGGAAAAAGTAACCTAGTTAATCAAGTCTTGGTATGCGCGATACGTTTGAGAATGGCTATTTGCTAGCCAAGCCTCTATCGCTACCGCTTCTAAGTCACAACATCTGAAAACGGTGATCGCATCAATGTGTATTATCTTGATTCAGCAAAAGTTTGGATACCTAGCAAAATGTTAGATACACATGACTCTCCTCTATAGGTAGTAAGAGTTTGCACATTTTCTTTCCATTCAGGTGGCGACAGGACGACTGCTGAATCAAGTATAAACCTCTAAGGATGTCACAGATTTTTAAGACGAGCTTACGAGTTACTCAAAAAAACTGTACACCATCTAAATGGGGTGTCATTGATTTACATACGAGTTGGCCTGACGTAAGTGCCCTTTAAAGGGGAGTATAGAGAGATAGGATGGGGCGGAACATGAACGGAGTAAATAATTGGGAAAGTATGGATAAATTGAAGTTGATTTCTCAATATCCTACTACCTTAATACTTAAAATCTTCGAAAATGTATCTGAAGGTATCATGATTACTGATGAATACAAAAAAATAGTAATGGTTAATCCTGCCTTTGAATTTGTCACAGGTTATAAACGTGATGATGTAGTGGGAAAAACACCTGCCGTTTTACAATCAGGTGTACATGAATTACCGTTCTATTTAGAAATGTGGGAACAGATACGACAAGAAGGAATTTGGCAAGGAGAAATATGGAATCGTCGTAAAACTGGAGACGTATATCCTGAATGGTTAACAATTGTTTGTGTAACCAACGATGAGGGTGAGGTTACAAATTATTGTGGTATTTTCACAGATTTGTCTGAAAGAAAAATAGTAGAAAACGAACTAGAAAAACGTTTACTGACTGATTCACTAACGGAAGTATCCAATCGTTTTGCTTATATCGAAAGAATGGATAATCTTTTAGAATCAACTTCTGCTATTTCTCATTCAGTGCAGCATGCGGTCTATTTTTTAGATTTAGATAGATTTAAGCAAATTAATGATACTTTAGGTCATGCTGTCGGAGATTCCATTTTAATAGAAGTCGCCAAACGACTAAAACATTTACTGAAAAACAAAGATATTATCGCAAGATATGGCGGAGATGAATTCGTCATTACATTAACGAATGTAAAAAACGTAAAAGAAGCTGCACAATTTGCTGAACAAATAATAAGTAGTATTGAAAAGCCAATGATGATAAACGGCCAGGAAGTGTTTATTTCTACAAGCATAGGCGTAAGTGTCTATCCAGTAGATGGGAAAAATACGGAAGAACTCATTAATTGTGCTGACAGAGCAATGACCTATTCAAAAAAGAATGGTTTGAATGGCTATTCTTTTTATTTTGATGAACTGCAAACAGATGCACAGCGTGTCTTATTGCTAGATTCAGAGTTAAGAAGAGCCATTGACAATCGTGAATTTGAGCTGCATTTCCAGCCGAAAATATACATGGACAATGAGCAAATTCAAGGATTAGAGGCATTGGTCCGTTGGAATAATGAAAGGCTAGGCTTTGTCTCTCCTGGAGAGTTTATCCCTTATGCTGAGGAAACAGGATTAATCATTCCTCTAAGTGAGGTCATTCTGGAAAAGGCGTGCGAGGCAGTTATTCAAATGCAACAATACGGGTGGAAAATACCGGTTGCCATTAATATATCAAGTATTCACTTTAGACAGCAAAATTTTTTAGAATCGATCCAAGCAATATTAGAACGCTATAATATGCCAGCAAACAATTTTGAAATAGAAGTGACGGAACGAACAGTCATGAACAGTGCTAACGAAACTGTAAGCAAATTAGTTCGTTTGAAACAATTAGGCTTTAAAATCTCCATAGATGATTTTGGGACAGGCTATTCGTCCCTGAGCTATTTAGTTCGCTTTCCGCTAGATTGTTTAAAAATCGATCGAAGCTTTATTCAACATATTGGGTCGCTCGATGAAAAACAGGCAGTTGTAGATGCTATTATTCAAATGTCCCATCGCCTAAAAATGAAAGTTGTGGCAGAAGGTGTAGAACAGGCACAACAAGTGGATATACTACGTAAAATGAACTGTGATATTATTCAGGGCTATTATTACAGCAAACCATTACCATTAAACGACCTAATGGAGTTTATGGAATATTGGGAAATTGAGCATCAAGGAAGGAAATAATCTATGGCAAATTATCAATTAGTAGCAACGTCAGCAATGGGTTTAGAGGCAATTGTAGCCCAAGAAGTAAAAGCACTTGGTTATGAAACAACTGTTGACAATGGTAAAGTATATTTTCAGGGTGATGAAACAGCGATTGCACGTGCCAATTTGTGGCTAAGAGTAGCTGATCGTGTAAAAATTGTCGTTGGACAATTCCCAGCAAAATCATTTGAACAATTATTTGAAAGTGTAAAAGCTTTACCGTGGGAAAAATATTTACCCGTGGATGCTGCCTTTCCTGTTTCAGGGAAGTCGGTTAAATCTAAATTATTTAGTGTACCTGATTGCCAAGCTATCACAAAAAAAGCAATTGTTGAACGAATGAAACAGCATTATAAGCGACTTGGCTTTTTAGATGAATCAGGTGCTACTTACAAAATTGAGGTTTCGATTTTAAAAGATGTGGCGACACTAACGATTGATACATCAGGCGCAGGTCTTCATAAACGTGGCTATCGTCAAGTACAAGGTGAGGCACCGTTAAAAGAAACCTTAGCGGCGGCGCTTATACAAGTTTCAAAATGGAATCCAAATCGTCCGTTTGTAGATCCATTCTGTGGTTCAGGAACCATTGCTTTAGAGGCAGCCATGTTTGGACAAAATATAGCACCAGGCTATAATCGTGAGTTTATTTCTGAAGACTGGCCATGGATGAAAGCGCAAATCTGGGACACTGTCCGAGACGAAGCAGAAAGCTTGGCCAATTATGATCAGCCGTTAGAAATTGTAGGTTCTGATATTGATCATCGCATGGTAAGCATTGCACAAGAAAATGCTACAGAAGCAGGATTTGGTGAGCTAATTACGTTTAAGCAAATGCAAGCACGTGATTTCACGACTCAGTTAACAGATGGTGTAATGATCGGTAACCCTCCATACGGCGAACGTATTGGTGATGTTGAAGTTGTAGAACAGGTTATCCGTGATTTAGGGCAAGTTATGAAAAACTATCCAACTTGGTCAGTATATATGCTATCCTCCATGAAAAATTTTGAAGAATTATATGGACGCCAAGCGACGAAAAAACGGAAATTATTTAATGGTTTTATTGAAACAAATTATTATCAGTTCTGGGGACAAAAGTCTAAAAGAGATTAACGAATAGTAACGGAAGATAAGATTTTTTCTTATCTTCCGTTTCGTCGCGTATAATAGCACCAGATAGTAAGAGGGGGAACATCAATTGCGTAAATCTTTACCATTTGCATTATCAAAGGACCGATCATTTTTTGATTCACTAGGTGACTGGATGGGTGACGTCCTTTATGATGAATTGCCTGAAAAAGGCTTTGAATGTCGTGATGAGCAAATCTTTATGGCTTATCAAATAGAACAAGCGCTAAAAGAAAAAAACGTACTCTTTGCAGAAGCGGGTGTTGGAACTGGGAAAACAATCGCCTATTTACTCCCAGCTATTTCTTATGCACGCTATACAGGGAAACCGGCACTTATTGCATGTGCTGATGAAACATTAATCGATCAGCTCGTTAAAGAGGGCGGAGACATCTATAAGCTACAAAAAACGCTTGGTCTGGAAATTGATGTTCGTTTAGCCAAATCACGGGATCAATATTTATGCTTAAAACGCTTTGAGGAAGCAGAAAAAGTTGAATCGGATGAATGGATTGATGATATTTCCTTCTCCATTCCGGATGGTGTGTATGCCCAAGGTTCAATGATTGCTATTCATCCATATGGAGAACGTAGTAATTATCCAACTGTCAGTGATGAGGATTGGCAAAAAGTTAATTACAACTCGATTATGCAATGCTCTGTATGTGATCTACGTAATCGCTGTGGGCAAACATTGCATCGTTCTCATTACCGTAAATCAACGGATTTAGTTATTTGTTCGCAAGATTTCTTAATGGAGCATTTAGCTACAAAGGAATCTCGTGAACGTGAGGGACAGCTTGCCTTACTGCCAGAAGTGTCTATGATGGTATTAGATGAAGGACATCTGTTGGAATACGCTGCACAAAAAGCAATGACTTATAAAGTACAGGCAACAACGATTGTTCAGCTTTTAGAGCGATTAATGGTGGATGGTGTGCGAGAACGAACTTTGTATGCTATGGAAAAATTGCAAGATGATCATGAGTTATTTTTTGATCAGCTTCGTGATGATATCGTTGCTTCAGATGAGGATCGTAAACGTATCAATAAATCCAAAACATTGCTTGCTTATGGAAAACAATTGATACATGATGTGGAAGTATTGATGGAAGAATTTGTTTTTGAATCTGAAATGTATATGATTCCTGAATATGAGTTAAACATGGCAGAGGAATATTTAGAACAATATGAGGCTTCCTTACGTATTTTCATAGCTCAAGGAGATGCAGTGGATTGGCTGGAGGAAACAGATGGAGAAGAAACGTTGGTGATTATGCCTCGTTTAATTACAGAAGTTTTAGCAGAAAAACTATTCTCTAAAAAGCTTCCGATCGTCTTTTCATCTGCTACTTTATCCGTTAATAAAGACTTTTCGTATATCGCCTATAGTCTAGGTATTAAAGAGTCCCAATCATTTTCAGTCCCTTCGCCATTTGATTATGAAGAAGTAATGAAAATCTATTTACATGAGCTTGATCAACATGCTAAAACCGCACGTGTACAGCAATTACTACGTGATGGCGAGCAAACATTAATTTTATTTAAATCCAAGCAAGCCATGTTGAAATTTAAAGCCGATTTGCCATTAATGGAGCGCATGCATGTTGCCTTTGAAGGTGATCGAGAGCTCTCCGCCATTGTTCGTGATTTCCAGCAGGGAATCGTTAAAACATTATGCTCATATCATTTATGGGAAGGCTTAGATTTACCTGAAGAAGCATTAACACGCGTTATTATTTATGATTTACCGTTTCCTCCACAGGATCCGTTATTTGATGCGAAGCGTACGTTTGCTGAAAACCCATTTGAAGAAGTGGAGTTACCATTTATGCAATTGCGCTTGCAGCAAGGAATGGGCCGCTTAATTAGGACGTCAAACGATCATGGTGATATTCATATTTTGTTAAATGAAGAAGAACAAAAACAACGCGCAGCCTTTGAAAATATATTAGCTGTTGCACCTGAAATAAAGTAGAATTAAGAGAGTTTGCTTAATCGGCAAGCTCTCTTTTTATTATATTGAAATAGATATTTTTCCCTTGTTAAATAATGTAATAACAAAAATATGTTGAATATTTCTCTTTTAGGCTATATAGTTCTTTGTAATGCAATGAATTTTGATGAAAGATAATATTTTTTGTATTGAAAATAATTTCACAAAAGGTTTATAATAATGACAAGAATTTTTAAGAATAATCAAACTGATTGTTGATTATTCCGTGATGGGGGGCTTTAACCTGTCGAACATTCAATCATTGTGTAGAAACTATACCAATCTTTCGGCAACGGATATTGACAAGTTAATAGAAATAGAAGCTACGCTTAAGTATTATGCTGAGCTCACTGATTGTTATATGTTCATAGATTGTATGATGGATAATTTATCACATGCAATTGTCGTGGCAGAAGCATTCCCTAACAAGGAAAAAGGTTTATACGAAAAATCGGTTATTGGAAAATTCGTTTTTGAAAGTTTTGAACCAGCCGTATTTACTGCGTTTAAACAAAAAGAAAAATCATCGATTTCCAGAGCCGTTACACAAGAAGGCATTACAGTCGAACAAAATGTGATTCCGATCTTTAATGAACAACAGCAAGTAATTGCTGTGTTGATTCAGGAAAAGATGGTGAAGATGCAAACGACACCAAAAGATGATTTTCAAAATATGCCTTTTGCATTAATTGAACATATTGTAGAACCTAATTCTCAACCGATACCAGTTGTTTCTGATTTACTTGTAGAGTCAATTATTCTTACGAATCACGAAAACAAAGTTATCTATAGTAACCCTGCTGGCTATCATTTTATTTCAGAACTTTCGGGATTAGAAAACTTTGACAATGTTGCATTGGATAAAATCTTACCGTTTTTACAGGAGGTCTATGATAAAGGCGACGATGTCTTTTTCCTAGAGATTACGATTGATCGTAAATCCTTTATCGTGAAGAAAATCCCAATTCGTAGTCAAAATGACAAGGTTACACTCCTCATTATTCATGATCTAACAGAGCTAAAGCTGAAAGAAAATGAACTGATGATGAAAACATTTGCCATACGAGAAATTCACCATCGTGTGAAAAATAATCTTCAGACAGTGACAAGCCTATTACGCTTGCAAATGCGCAATGAATTGTCGGCTGTCAATGCAAGTGCTTTTCAGGAGGCATTAAATCGAATATATAGCATCTCATCTGTATATGAGCTTATTTTAGAAAATGAGGATAACGCTGAAGAAAGAGTAGACGTTATTGCATTGGCTAAAAAAATTGGACATAAAATGATTGGCACGTCCAATACAGCAACTATTCAACTAGCATTTCATCACGAACATTTGCAAGTATTTTGCCATTCCAAAAAGGCAGTATCCCTTGCACTCATTATTTGTGAGCTACTACAAAATGCATTAAAGTATGCTTTTGTTGGTCGTGATGAAGGAGCCATTGATATTCATTTCATGCAGGAAACTTCAACTATTTCACTTCATATTTCCGACAACGGCGTTGGAATGCAAGAAGTGAAGGCATCATTTGGCATGGAAATTATCACAAGGCTTGTGGAATATGATTTAGCTGGCTCATTTTCAATTATCCCTAGTGAAGAAGGTACACATACTCAAATTCAGTTCCCTGTAAGTGAGGAGGTATTTATCGTAAATGACTAGGAAAGTTATGATTGTCGAAGATGAATCATTGATTGCCATTGATTTGAAGTTTATGCTAGAGGATAATGGTTACGAAGTAGTGGCACAAGCTAATAATGGTGAAACCGCCATTGAGCTAGCCTTTTTGCATAAACCACAATTAATCTTAATGGATATTAAAATGCCTAAACTAGATGGTTTAAAGGCAAGTAAAATTATTGAACAACAGCTTGGCATACCTGTTCTCTTCATCTCGGCATATAGTGAAAAAGAATTGCTACTATACATGAAGCAGGATAATATATTAGGATATGTTATGAAACCGTTTTCTGAAAAAAATGTGTTGCCTGTGTTAGAGGTTGCTTTTCATCAAATTGATAAGTTCAACCGTCTCAATGGGGAGATTTTACATAAGCAAACACAATTAGATAAGCGAAAAGTCATTGAACGAGCGAAGGGCTTGCTTATGCAGGCTGAAAATATAAGCGAGGACGAGGCTTACCGCAAAATTCGCAATGAAAGTATGCAAACACAGCAAGAAATGGTGCATATTGCGGAGCAAATTATTTTAAACTTACAAGTTAATAGTTGAAGCAAAGGCGCTTTAAAGAGATTTCTTCTTTAAAGTGCCTTTTTTTATATAAATTTATTAATCATAAAGGGGTGATGAGTAAGATGGCAATGATAGGAACGATTATCGTTTATATTATTATGATTTGTGCTGTTTTAGGGGCAATCGGAGCAATCCGAGATGCTGAGTATGGAATTGGTAAAGAGTTTATGAATGGTATCCATACAGTTGGTCATATTTTCGTCCCAGCAGCAGGGATCATGGCAGCTATACCTTACTTAACATGGTTTATTAGTCATTTTATTAGTCCGATTTTTGAGTTAATTGGTGCAGATCCTGCGATTGCAGCGACGACTATTTTAGCTTCGGACATGGGTGGTTACCAATTAGCCAATGCTTTAAAAGAGTCATATGAGGGATGGGTAATGGCTCTAGTCGTTGGATTTATGTCAGGTGCTACTATTGTCTTCTCGATTCCAATGGGTCTTGCGATGTTAGATAAGCGTGATCATAAATATATGGCGCTTGGTATTATGGCCGGCGTATTAACAATTCCGATTGGTGCATTTATTTCATCAATTATGATTGTGCTATTTAACACAGAAGTGCGTGAAGTTATCAGTACAACAGAGGCGCCTACATATGTATTTGCCATTTCTGTTCTACAAATTTTAATTAATTTACTGCCTTTGTTCATCTTTGTTGTATTAATCGCGTTAGGCTTAAAGCTTATTCCAAACGGTATGATTGCAGGCTTCATGTTATTCGGCCGTGTGATGGATGCCGGAATCAAATTGGTATTAGTGTTCTCGATTGTTGAAATTTTCACAGGTATTTTTACAAAAATATTTGGTGCATGGGGCTTCGATCCAATTATGGCTGATGAGATCGATCAATTCAGAGCATTAGAAACAGCTGGTTATATAGGTATTATGCTAGCCGGTGCATTCCCAATGGTTTATTTAATTCGAAAATATGCATCGAAACCACTTGAAGCGGCTGGTAAGAAATTGGGCCTTTCATCTGTAGGGAGTGCAGGAATTTTAGCAACTATTGCTAATATCTTGGCGATGTTCACGCTTGTTCGTCATATGCCACCAAAAGATAAAGTTATTAATATTGCGTTTGGTGTATGTTCAGCATTTTTATTAGGCGATCACTTATCATTTACAGCTAATTTCCAGCCGACGATTATTTTACCTGTTATTGCCGGTAAGTTTTTAGCGGGTGTGATTGCGATTATTTTAGCGTATAAGCTTTCTGTACCGACTGCCTTAAGGTTAGAAATGGAAGATCGCAAAGCAGGCATTATAAAAGAAGGCGAATATTTAGATCAAAAATCTTAATCCATTAAAAGTGAGGTGATGATGTGTGAGTGAAGAAAAGAAACGATTTATTCAGGAGTTTGTGCCGGGTAAACAGCTAACATTGAGTCACCTTATTGCGAACCCTGACCCCGAGATGTTTCAAAAGCTGGGTATTCAAGAATCGGGTGCGCTAGGTATTATGACGTGTACTCCAAGTGAAACGGTTATCATCGCTGGGGATTTAGCGACGAAAGCTGCCAATGTTAGATTAGGATTTTTAGACCGTTTTACAGGCAGTCTCGTTATTGTCGGTAGTGTATCAGAGGTGGAAATGGCGATGTTAGAAATTAATCGTTTTTTATCCGAGGTATTAGGCTATACACCATCAAGAATAACAAAATCATAGGATGTGTCGTATGAAAAATCGAGTAATGATAATAGGCGGTGTGCAAGCAGGAAAGTCAACATTGATGAATACTTTGTTGGGCAAAGAAAGCAGTGCCAATAAAACACAAGCACTCGTTTATGAAGACTGGATTGTCGATACACCCGGTGAATATATTGAAAATCCCATGTATTACAGAAACATTATGGCCACTTCGTTGGAAGTAACACATGTCATTTATTTGCAGGATGCCACATCTTCAAGAAGTGTGTTTCCTCCGCAATTTAGCTTAGGGATTCCGAAAATACAAATCGGTGTCATTACAAAAATTGATGCACCTGATGCAGATGTTGAAAGAGCGACAGGTTTATTAAAAAATGTGATGACACAGGGCCCTATCGTGAAAACTTCTTCGTGGAAAAAGCTTGGCGTGGAATGGATTGCGCCACTTATTCAGCTTCATACACACGAAGAAATTCAACAATTCGTGAAGGATTGCGATAGTCCATATCTCATGTATTGCTCACAGTAGCGAGAGGGTGGTGTAGGGTGAAAACTGAAAAAATTTATAGTGCTGGCATTGATATTGGGACAAGCACGACCAAAATGGTAGTTAGTCGTTTTTTGTTAAAGAATGTGGCTGGCGTAACCCATGTGCCAAGGATTGAAATTATTGAAAAGACGGTGTTACATCAAAGTCCCATCATCAAGACACCATTTATCAATAAAGACATCATCGATATGAAAAAAATTGAAGAATTCATTTTTCAGCAGTACCAATTAGCTCAAATCGTACCAACTGATATATCAACGGGCGCAATTATTATAACTGGCGAATCTGCCACGAAGGAAAACGCAAGAGAGGTTGTCCATACCATTGCAGATGGCGCAGGTCATTTTTTAGTTGCTACTGCTGGTCCTGATTTAGAAGGCATTATTGCGGCCAAAGGGTCAGGTACTTTACAGCAATCAAAAAACTCTTCAAAAGTGATCGCCAATATTGATATTGGTGGTGGAACTGCCAATATTGCTGTTATGCAATTTGGAGAAGTCATCGGGACATGTACCTTACATGTTGGTGGTAGATTGATTGAATTTAACAATGGTAGGATTCAATCAATTTCTCCGCCACTCATGGAACTGATGGAAAAGTGGTCTAATCCGTTATCCGTCGGTGATGCGGCAGAAGATGCTCGAGTGACGCAATGTATAGAGGAAATGGTCGGTACACTTGCTTTAATTTTGAAGGGACAGTGTACGGATGACAAGCATCCATTATTACTTGGGCATTTGCCAAACTGGCATAAACCAGTAGATGCCATCGTCTTTTCTGGAGGAGTAGCTTCTTGTATTTATGAAAATGAATGTACTCAGCGTCAATATGATGATATTGGTGAACGATTAGCGAAAATGCTCGTTCAGCATGAGCAACTGCAATCATTTTTATGGCTCCAACCTAAAGAAACCGCTCGTGCGACCGTCACTGGTGCAGGTACACAAACTACGGAAATTAGTGGGGCAACCATCCAGGTGGATGCCGAGGTGTTACCACTCAAAAATGTTCCTGTGTTTAACTGCCATCTGGATGAAACAGCAATAGACTATAACAGCACGGTGAAAACAGCGGTGGAACGAGCAGATGATTTATTTGCGATACAGGATAATCGTGCACCATTTGCACTCTATTTTAGTGAATTGCCGTATTTAAGCTTTCAGGATGTACATGCATTGTGTGAGGCCTTATTGCAACATTTGGCAACAAGATGCTCCAAGGACATACCAATTATCATAGTCATTCAATCAGATTATGCAAAGATTATCGGACAAACCATACAAGCAATTAATCCGACAGTCCCAATTATTTGCATCGATCAAATCAAAGTGGAGACGGGAGATTATATCGACATTGGAGAGGTTCTGCCTTCAGGCGTTGTTCCAGTTGTTGTGAAAACTCTTGCCTTCCACTCAAAGTAAGGAGGATGAATGTGAATTTATCGGTGATATTTGGTGGAGAGAAATATAATTTTAAATCATTAAAAGATGTCATGGCCAAGGCCAATGAAGAAAAATCAGGTGATCAGCTAGCGGGAATTGCAGCTGAAACCGTTCAGCAACGTATAGCTGCGAAGGCAGTACTAAGTGAGCTTCTAGTGAAAGATATCCGTGAAAATCCATTAGTGCCGCAAGAAAATGATGAAGTTTCACGCATTATTGAGGGCGATATTAATGAGCAAATATATGGAGAAATAAAAAACTGGAGCATTGAGCAGCTACGCGAATACATCTTATCGAATGATACGGGTGATCGTGAGTTAAAGCGTTTAAGCAAAGGGATGAACTCTGAAATTATTGCAGCTGTCACGAAGCTAATGTCAAATCTAGATCTCGTTCATGCAGCCAATAAAGTAGAGATTTTATCGACATGTAATATTACTATCGGTCAAAAAGGTACGCTGTCATCACGTTTACAGCCAAACCATCCAACCGACAATATCGACGGTATTATTGCTTCCCTAAAGGAAGGTCTGTCCTATGGTATTGGTGACGCTGTCATTGGTATTAATCCTGTGGATGATTCAGTTGAAAGTGTCAAAAAGGTATTAACTGCTACAAAAGAATTTATCAATGATTGGTCAATTCCTACGCAGAATTGTGTATTAGCCCATATTACGACACAGATGAAGGCCATAAAACAGGGTGCACCAGCTGATATGATTTTCCAAAGTATTGCTGGCACTGAAATTGCCAACCGTTCATTCGGGATTTCAGCAGATTTAATACGAGAAGCAGAAGAGCTCATTAAAAAGCAGGGGACGGGTACTGGTCCGAACCTATTCTACTTTGAAACAGGCCAAGGTTCAGAACTATCAGCAGAAGCTCATATGGGCATCGACCAAGTAACACTTGAATCTCGCAATTATGGATTTGCTCGACACTTCAACCCTTATATCGTTAATACAGTAGTTGGTTTTATCGGCCCAGAGTATTTATACAACAATAAACAAGTAATACGAGCGGGTCTTGAGGATCACTTCATGGGCAAAATGCATGGTATCCCTATGGGTGTAGATATTTGTTATACAAACCATATTAAGGCAGATCAAAATGATGTGGAAGATTTAAGTGTGTTACTGACAGCGGCTGGCGTTAACTTTATTATTGCGGCGCCAATGGGTGATGATGTCATGCTCAACTATCAATCAATGAGCTTCCATGATGTAGCTACATTACTACAAACATTTGGAAAAAAACCAGCACCAGAATATTTAGCGTGGCTTGAGAAAATGGGCATTTATGAAAATGGTCGACTTTCAGCTAGGGCTGGCGATTTATCCATTTTTGAAAGGTAGGTGAGTCGAGTGAATGATCAATTAGTCTCTATGATTACACAACTTGTCATGGAAAAGATGGAGAAAACTACTGAGGGGCAAGCTCCAGAGGTAATCACAACACGAACAGAGGAGCCGCTTATTAAGTTCTATGATACAGCAGCAACTAAAGGTGCTACAGAATTAGCAAAACCTATGTCTACAACAAGTGAACCATTAATTCAGCTGTATCAGCAAGGAACTCCTCAGCAGGCACATATAGCTCCTGCAACTTTTGAACAACCGTTAAATGTAGCTGTACCCATTAAGCCTTTTCAGTTTGAGGCAGACACATTAACGGACAGTATACAGGCGGCTAAAAAACATACACCAGCTCGGATTGGAGTAGGTAGAGCGGGCACAAGACCAAAAACAAAAACATGGTTAAAGTTCCGTCTCGATCATGCCGCTGCAGTGGACGCTGTGTATGGTGAAGTGACAGAAGATCTTTTACAAAAAATTGATGTCTTTCAAGTGACAACGAAAGTAACAGATAAAGAGGAATACATTACAAGACCTGACTTAGGTCGTCGTTTATCAGATGAAGCCAAGTCATTAATTCAACAAAAGTGCAAGCAACAGCCGAAAGTACAGATTATTATTTCGAATGGCTTAAGTGCGAGTGCGATTGAGGAAAATGTACAAGATGTTTATTTAGCGCTTCAGCAAAGTCTTAGCAATTTAAATATTGATATAGGCACAACCTTCTATATCGATAAAGGCCGAGTGGCGCTCATGGATGAAATTGGTGAGTTGTTACAGGCGGAGGTAATTGTTTATTTAATTGGTGAGCGTCCTGGACTAGTATCAGCTGAATCGATGAGTGCTTATTTATGCTATAAACCTAGAATCGGCACAGTAGAAGCAGAGCGTATGGTCATATCTAATATCCATAAAGGAGGCATCCCACCATTAGAGGCGGGCGCGTACCTTGGAACAATCGTACAAAAAATCTTGCATTACGAGGCAAGTGGGGTAGAGCTTGTCGCAAAAGAAGGTTAGGAGGCTGAAATATGAATCCTCAAAAAATAATGGCCCAAATTTTGGCGATGCAAACTATTCCAAGAGTTAACAGTGAATTAGCAGAGCAGCTAGATTTGAAGCCGCACCATCATAGTATTGGGCTCGTGACGCTCACAATTGATGATGTAGGATATGTAGCATTAGATGAAGCAACGAAGAAGGCAGATATTGATGTTGTCTATGCGAAAAGTTTCTATGCAGGAGCGGCACATTCATCTGGCCCCTTGTCGGGGGAGGTTATTGGCATTATTGCTGGAAGCTCACCTGATGAAATCCGTAGTGGTCTAGATGCCATTCAACAGAAAATAGAGTTTGACACGTACTTTGAAGCTATTAATAACAATGTCAACCATGCTTTGTTTGCCCATACGGTGGCAAGCTGTGGGACGTATCTTGCCGAGCTAGCAGATGTAAAGATTGGCACACCTCTTGCGTATTTAATCGCACCGCCATTGGAGGCAGTTGTTGGTTTAGATGCAGCATTAAAGGCGGCAGAAGTAGAGCTAAAGGTTTTCTTTGGCCCTCCATCGGAAACAAATTTTGGTGGCGGTTTATTAAGTGGCAGCCAATCTTCCTGTGAGGCTGCGGCACACGCTTTTAGGGAAGCCATTGAAAATTTAGCAAGAAACCCAGTGATTTAGAAAGGAGGCGGCTTTATGGCCACATTAGACAAAGACTTATTAGCTATTCAAGAAATGAGAGATGCTGTTAAACATGCTAATACAGCACAAGCTGCCTATATGCAATTTTCACAGCAACAAGTAGACAGCATCGTTAAAGCTGTTGCGGATGCTGCCTTTAAGGAAGCGGATCGCTTAGCCAAAATGGCTGTGCAAGAAACAGGGATGGGTATCCCTAATCATAAAAAAATGAAAAACGAAGTTGCTTCACGAGATGTCTATGAAGATATTAAAGAATTAAAAACGGTTGGTATCGTAGGCTATGATCGTATGAAAAAAGTGGCAGAGATTGCAAGTCCTTTTGGGGTTATTGCAGGAATTGTGCCAACGACGAATCCAACATCTACAGCTATTTTTAAAACATTAATTTCTTTAAAAACGAGAAATGCCTTAGTGCTAAGTCCTCACCCATATGCTGTGAAATGTACAAAAGAGGCGTTAGACGTTTGCCGAGTAGCTGCTGAACAAGCAGGTGCACCAGAAGGTTTACTACAATGTTTAACAATGTCTTCTATGGAGGCAACACAGCAGCTAATGAAGCATCCTGATATTCATTTGATTTTAGCGACAGGTGGCGGCGCATTAGTGAAGGCGGCGTATAGCTCAGGAAAACCTGCTTATGGGGTAGGACCCGGGAATGTCCCAGCTTACATCGAAAAATCAGCAAATATTCAAAAGTCTGTACGTCAATTGGTGCACAGTAAATCGTTTGATAATGGCACAATTTGCGCTACAGAGCAAGCTATTATTGTAGATAAAGCAATTGCAGAGCAGGTACAAACAGAATTAAAGAAAAACGGTGCCTATCTTTTAAATGCTGAAGAAAAGGCTAAAATGGAAAAATTAATTTCACCAGTTCCTGGAAAGGTGAATCCACAAATCGTCGGCAAATCAGCAACCTGCTTAGCGGATTCTGTAGGCATCACTGTACCAGAGGATACTAAAGTACTTGTTGGCTTAGAAACGATGATTGGTAAAAACATCCCGTTTTCTCTTGAAAAATTATCACCTATCTTTGCCCTCTATACGGTAGAAAACAGTACAGAAGCTAAGCAAGTGATGATTGACCTTTTAAATATTGGTGGACGCGGACATACATGCTCGATTCATACTGAAAATGCAGCTTTAGCAGAGCAATTCTCCGTTGAATTACCAGTATCTCGTATTGTAGTGAATACACTATCATCTATTGGTGCAGTAGGTGGCACAACTGGATTAGCACCATCCTTTACATTAGGCTGTGGTACATTTGGCGGCAATATTACGTCAGATAACATTACAGCAAGACATCTTTTAAACATTAAACGTATGGCTTATGGCATTAAGGATGTAGAAGTGCCAAAACCAGAGTTTGAAGTACAGTCCGTTGTTGAGTCGGTTGTCTCACAGGAGCCTTCTTTAGACACAACAATGGTTCAACAAATCGTTGATCAAGTATTAAAACAAATCACATTACAAAATAAATAATTTGGAGGAATGACAAATGAGTACAGCATTAGGAATGGTAGAAACAAAAGGTTTAGTAGGAGCAATCGAAGCAGGAGACGCAATGGTAAAAGCAGCAAGCGTTAATTTAGTAGGTAAAGTACATGTTGGTGGCGGTATCGTAACGGTTCTTGTTCGTGGAGATGTAGGTGCTGTAAAAGCAGCAACAGATGCAGGTGCAGCAGCAGCACAACGTGTAGGGGAACTTTTATCAGTTCATGTAATCCCACGTCCACACCATGAATTAGAAATGATTTTACCAAAAGCAGAAGCTTAATATATCAGCAATGAGAGCTGATCCAACTAAAGGATAGCTCTCCTTCTGTCATCAAGTAACAACAATCCATTTAATATAGAGGTGGCTAACGTGACAACAGCAACAAAAACATTTCCAGTGGCCATTTCGGCTCGTCATATTCATCTAAGTGAAGCGGACTTACAAGCACTTTTTGGTCCACAAGCAACGTTAACAAAGGATTTTGACTTATCACAGCCTGGACAATTTGCGGCAAAGGAGCGTGTCTCCATTGAGGGACCGAAAGGCGTTATCCATAATGTCCGAGTACTTGGTCCAGTAAGAGCAGCTACGCAAGTGGAAGTCAGCCGAACAGATGCGATGAAACTAGGGGTAACCCCTCCGCTGAGACAGTCAGGAGATATTGACCATTCAGCAGGCATCAAAATTAGTAGCCAACATCATGAATTGACCATTGAGCAAGGAGTCATTATTGCACAGGCACATATTCATATGACTGAGGAAGACGCGAAAGCATTGGAAGTCCAAAATAATGATTTGGTTTCTGTAGAAGTAATCAGTGACCGCCCAGTTACATTCCGTGGTGTAGTTGTACGCATTTCCAATGATTTTAGTTTGGAAATGCACATTGATACGGATGAAGCAAACGCTGGTTTTATTGAACAACAGGCACAAGGAACTTTAGTAAAAGTAACAACGTAAGGAGGAGGCAAGATGCAAGAAAAATTAGTGCAAAAAATTGTTGAAGAAGTTCTGCAGCAAGTTTTAAAAAATCAATCTTCCCCTCCACATGACGGTAAAATTCCAATTGGTGTATCCGCCCGCCATGTCCACCTTGCACAAGCAGAAGTGGAACAGCTCTTTGGTGAGAATTATCAGCTTACACCAAAGTTTGAGCTTTCCCAACCTGGGCAATTTGCTGCGGAGGAAACCGTAGTCATTGCTGGTCCAAAAGGATCGATTGAGCGTGTACGTATACTGGGTCCAGCTCGTTCATTGTCTCAAGTGGAAGTTAGCTGGACAGATGCCATGAAACTAGGGATAAAACCCCCATTAAGAATTTCAGGTGATATACAAGGCTCTAGCCCAGTTACATTGATTGGTCCAAAGGGGAGTGTCGTGCTAAATGAAGGACTCATTATTGCACAAGCCCACATTCATATGTCCCCAGAAGACAGTGCGAAATTCAATGTAATGGATGGACAGTCTGTACAAATCAAGGTAGAAGGTATTCGCCCAATTATTTTATCGAATGTGGTTATCCGTGTATCAGAGCGTTATCGATTAGAGATGCATATTGATACAGATGAAGCCAATGCAGGTTTAATTCAGCAAGGAACAGTAGCAGAAATTGTTCAGCATCAAGTGAATGAGCAACCGATTCCAGTGAAAGAGCAGTCTCCAGTCGTAGCAAAGGTAGAAAAACCAGCTATTTATCATTATGACAAAAAGCTACTTTCACAACTGGAAGTGCTAGAAATAGATGCGCAAGAAATTGTCGTGCCAAAGAAAACCATTGTAACGGCGTTAGCCTATGATAAGCTGCGAGAGTTAAATAAAACGTTAACAATCCGTTCTGAGTAGCAAATTAATCTGTGTAACATAAAGAGGGTGAAGTTCATGCAAATGGGAAGAGTGATAGGCAGTGTATGGGCAACACGTAAGGAGGAAGGGCTGAATGGTTTAAAACTACTAATCATTCAACCAATTGACTCCAATCAACAGCCGATTCGCACTGAAATTGTAGCAGCTGATCGTATCGGTGCAGGGATTGGTGATGATGTCCTAATAACAAGTGGCGGTTCATCACGCTATATTATGAAAGAAAATCCGTTACCAATCGATGCAGTTGTTATAGGTATTATTGATTCTACTGAAGTGATGAGAGGTGAGGACAATGAGTAGCGCAATTGGCATGATTGAAACAAAAGGATTGGTAGGTTCTTATGAAGCGGCTGATGCGATGATTAAATCTTCTGACGTGACAATCGTCAAGCAGGAATTCGTTGATGGTGGCATTGTGACTGTGGTCGTGAAAGGTGACGTAGGTTCTGTACAAGCAGCAGTAGAAGCTGGAAAAGCGGCTGCTATGCGTGTTGGAGAATTATTAGGCGCTCACGTAATTCCAAGACCTGATGACGAGGTATTCCAAATGATTAATGGACCAGAGGTACCGAAGAAAAAGCCGGCTTCTACATCTACATCAACACGTGCTAAAAAAACAACCGAAGCAACACCAGCGACAGATAATCGAGGTGAAGCATAATGGCATTTCGTAAAAATAAAATCGCTGTGATTGGTGCCGGTCATACTGGTTCTACATTGAGTTTATTTTTAGCACAAAAGGAACTAGGCGATGTCGTGCTCGTTGATATACCCGAAGCTGAGAACCCAACTAAAGGGAAGGCATTGGATTTATTACAGACAGGCCCAATAGAAAAGTTTAATGTATCTATTAAAGGGACGAGTAATTATGAGGATATTGCTGGTGCAGATATCGTAGTCATTACAGCAGGAATCCCTCGAAAACCAGGCATGAGCCGTGATGATTTAGTGACAACGAATGCTAAAATTATTCAACAGGTTTCAAGACAAATAAAACACTATGCTCCAAATAGTATTGTCCTCGTGTTAAGTAATCCGGTTGATGCCATGACGTATGTATGTCACAAGGAAACAGGCTTTGCTAAAAATCGTATCATTGGTCAGTCTGGTGTGTTAGATACAGCTCGCTTCAACACGTTTGTTGCACAGGAGCTACAAATTGCACCTGAAGATGTCTCTGGCTTTGTGCTAGGTGGACATGGTGATGAAATGGTACCATTAATTCGTTATTCCTATGCAGGAGGTATTCCGCTAGAAAAACTCATCCCCCAGGATAGACTCCAGCAAATCGTCGAACGTACACGTAAAGGTGGCGGTGAAATTGTCGGTTTATTAGGCAATGGTAGTGCGTATTATGCACCAGCTGCTGCATGCGCGCAAATGGTCGAAATCATTATGAAAGATCAACGAAAAATTGTCCCTTCTATTGCCCTATTAGAAGGTGAATATGGGTACCAAAACCTGTATCTAGGGGTACCAACAATTTTAGGCGGCAATGGTATCGAATCTGTAATCGAATTGCACCTAACAAATGAAGAACAAGCAGCGCTTCAGCATTCTGCGGAGGCTGTTAAACAAGTAATATCCATTTGCCAAAACATAGAGTAAAGAGACTCTACTTTGATGAATAGAAAGAATCCCCATCTTTCTTTCGATTGAAAATGAATGGCAGCTCCTAAAAATGTTTGATTGGAAACCGAACATTACTCGAAAGCTAGTGAAAATTCTCCTAAATATATACCTCTCTTTGATTAAGAGAGGACGAGCTGTAGCAAGCGCATCGTTTGCTACAGTTTTTTTATTTTGTAAAAAGTGCTTTTATGCAAATAAGTTAAAGGAAGTTGACTTTGCCCTAAGGGGAAAGTGTATAACGGATATAAGACATAAATGAAAGGGAGAAGTGATGGTGTGATATCAATTGGTGAATTTTCGAAAATTTGTGGTGTATCAACGAAAACGCTCCGCTATTACAGTGAAATTGGTTTAATTCATCCTGAGGAGATAAATGAAGAAAACGGCTATCGCTATTATTCCATTAAACAATTGAAAAAAATGCTCTTTATTAATCGTTTAAAATCCTATCAATTATCGCTTGAGGAAATCAAAACGCTCGTAATGATGGAAGAACACGAGCAAGAAGAAAAACTATATGGTGTCCTCAGACAAAAGAAAAGGGAATTGCAGGAGCGTATGAAGGCTTATGATTTTACAGTGAAGCAAATCAATCATGATTTACTCCATATAAAGAAGGGTGTATCAATTATGTCTTATCTGGATGATATACCTATCAAACTCGTTGAGACGAAGCAGCAGACAATACTGACTAGACGGCAGTTGCTGACTGGTGAAGATTATAAAGAGGGATATCACCATTTTTTCCAAACACTCTATGAGAAAATCGCTAAGGAGCAATACACCCTACTTGGGAAGCCGATGACGATTTATCATAGTGCTGAATATGATCCTCTTGGTAATGATACTGAATTTGCTATTCCTATTAAAGAATCAGTGAACGGAACAAGAGATTTTCCAGGAGGACTTTGTGCAAAATCCGTGTTAAAAGGCGCTTATAATGAATTATCTGCAATTTATGCCAATTTACTAGAGTGGGTGAAAAAAGAGGGCTATGAGCTAGTGGATTCTCCTTATGAAATTTATATAACAGATCCCAATCAAGAGCAGCATACGGAAGACTGGCTAACAGAAGTTTATTTTCCAATCAAGAAAAAATAATAAGGAGGTTGAAATGATGGGAGTTAATTGGAATATACCTGCATCAGATAGATTGAGCTTGAATGAATCCTTTATAAAGGAAGCGTATCGTAATATAACAGGTATTGTAATTATCAGAAATGGCAAGCTAGCATATGAAAATTATTTTCAGAAGAACGACTCAGAGCAAGCACAGCATGTGGCATCGGTCACTAAGAGTGTACTATCCGCACTTATCGGCATTGCCATCGATAAAGGTTTTATTAAGAGTGTCGAACAACGGGTATTGGACTTCTTTCCTGAGTATCGAACAGATGATGACGTTAAACAAAAAATGAATATACGACATCTTTTAACAATGACAGTTCCCTATCCGTTTCAGGATTGGCATGAGCCACTCGATATTTTATGTCAGCAAGATGATTGGGTGAAATATATCCTCAATAGTATGGGGGAGGGAGGAGCAGTCGGCCATTTTAAGTATTCCTCAGCAGGAGCTCATTTACTTTCTGCCATTCTGACGCAGAGCACAGGAAAGACGGCCCTTGCATTTGCCAATGAATATTTATTTCAACCGATAGGAATAAAAGAAATCCCGAATTATCCAATGACTGGCTATGGTTTTGACGATTTATTCGGAAAAAACGTGAAAGGATGGGTGCATGATCCGAATGGGCTTTCTACAGGCGGCTGGGGATTAACAATGACGACAAGAGATATGGCCCGAATAGGCTCTTTATATATGAATAAGGGTTTATGGAATCACCAAAGAATCCTGTCAAAAGCATGGATTCAAGAATCTATCGCGGGAAATTCACATCATTATGGCTATTTATGGTGGCTACGAGAGGAGGAAGATTTCTTTTCTTATGCTGCAGTTGGCGATGGCGGCAATATAATCTGTTGTATTCCTTCACTGAACACAGTAGTTGCTATCTCTTCACTCTTTATGGTCAATGCTCCAGATAGATGGTCGTTTATCAAGGAACATATTATTCCAGCATTAATGCAATAATATCACAACCTATATCATAACAAACCTTATCACCTCTACTATAATCAAAGGAGGAGGGATGAGGGTGAATAACATCATACAGGAGATGATTGATTGGATTGAAGATCATCTCTTAGAAGGCTTTTCATTAGAACATTTAGGGAAGGATATGGGCTATTCCTCGTATTATTGTTCGTTTAAATTCCATCAAATAACGGGGATCACAATTAAAAAATATGTTTCATTACGCAAGGTATATTTGGCCTCTGAAGCATTAAAAAAGTCGGAAGAAAAAATGATCGATATTGCCTTACATTATGGCTTTTCAACACAGGAGTCCTTTTCTAGAGCCTTTAAAAAGGTCTTTGGTTTAAGCCCTCATGAATTCCGAAAGTCCCCACAACCTTTGCAAACATTTGTAAAAAAGAATTTAAAGGATGAAAGAGGATGGTTTACAATGGATATTTCTTCAAAACTAAAAATTGAAGCATTGCAAGAGAAAATACATGCGCAATATGATCAAGCGATATTGAATGTTTTAAATGGTCAAATGATGTACGAGGAGTTTTCGAAACAGCAATTAATGGGGAACAGTGATTATGTACCTTTTAATGAAGCCATGTGTACCAATCAAACAGCAAGCCCTATTTTGGGTGAAGAATTTAACAAAATTCGTGCCGCTGGACACCAAGTAGCGGTCCAGGACTATGAGCGTATAACAGTGAATCCTTTAAAGTCATTGTGGACCAAAAACTATCAATGTATCGTTTTATGGTTTGGGGATGATATGTTTTGTCAAATGAACTTGCTAACTGTACTTGCTTTTCTGGAGCAGCAAAAATACGAAGGCAAAGTTTATTTCCATATGGTACAGGAAGCGACCTATGATGTGAATGAAATTGAGATCGTGCTTGGAGACTATTTAAAGATTTATCAAGACGTTTTGATCCGCCATCGTATCCCAGAGGAAACGCTTTTACCAGTAATGTATCAGGGCATACAATTATATTTTGACTATTTAAAAGAAGAAAATGATATTTCTACTTATATTATGAAACATGTTGATCAGTCATCACAGGAATTGTTAACACAATTATTTCGCCTCTTTCCTCAATATGGGCTCGGAGATACTCAGTATTTAAAAATAATAGATAAAGTGAAAAATGAAAAATCTGAGTAAAACTACTAAACGGCCCACAATATACAAAATTTTCGAAAATATGATAAACTTATAGCACAAGGAGGATGAAAGCATGACTGTTCAACAATTTACTGACTATGTTAAGAAGATGCAGCATTATGAGGAAGCACTCAATGTAATTTATTGGGATATGAGAACGGGAGCACCTAAAAAAGGGTTAGCACAACGTTCAGAGGTAATAGGTACATTATCAGCCTCCTTATTTGATATGCAAACGAGTGAAGAATTAGGTGAGCTACTATTAGCCTTAGAGGCACAAAAATCAGATCTTGATTATGTGACACTTCGTTTAGTGGAAGAAGTAAGAAAGAATTACGATCAAAATAAAAAAATTCCTGCTGAAGAGTATAAACAATTTGTAATTCTACAATCAAAGGCGGAAACGGCATGGGAAGAAGCAAAGGAAAGCAATAATTTTGAACTATTCCTACCATTTTTAGAGGAAATCATTCAATGGCAAAAAAAATTCATTCAATATTGGGGCATTAAAAATGGATCTTCCTATAATACATTGCTCGATTTATATGAACCAGACATGACGACAGATGTATTAGACCAAGTATTTGGTGATTTACGAGAATCCATTATAACACTTGTACAAAAAATTGCTGATTCATCGAATAAACCGGACACAAGCATGTTATTTAAGCATTTTCCACGTGAAGCTCAGCGTGAACTATCACTAGAGATGCTAGCTCAACTTGGTTACGACTTTGATGCTGGCCGTTTAGATGAAAGTGTGCATCCATTTATGATTGGCTTAAACTATGGTGATGCTCGTATTACGACTAAGTATGATGAAAATGACTTCCGTTCAGCTATTTTTGGTACAATTCATGAATGCGGTCACGCGATGTATGAGCAAAACATTGATGAAAAACTTGCAGGTCTGCCATTAGCCACAGGTACATCAATGGGGATTCATGAATCTCAATCATTATTTTATGAAAATTTTGTTGGCAGAAATGAAAAGTTCTGGGAGCATAACTATGAGCGCCTTCAACACTTCTCACCAGCTCAATTTGGTGATGTTGCATTAGCCGATTTTTTACGTGCCATTAATATGGTCGAACCATCTTTTATTCGTATTGAAGCGGATGAATTAACGTATCCACTACATATCATGATTCGCTATGAAATTGAACGTGATCTGTTCAATGGGGAATTACAAGCGAAGGATCTCCCACAAGTATGGAATGATAAATATGAGGAATATTTAGGTATTCGCCCTGAGACAGATGCAATGGGAGTACTACAAGACATGCATTGGTCAGGTGGCATGTTCGGTTACTTCCCATCCTATGCGTTAGGAATGATTTATGCAGCACAATGGAAGCATGCGATGGATAAGGATATTCCTCATTTTGATGAGTTATTAGAAAAGGGCGAGCTTCTACCTATTCGTGAGTGGCTAACAGATAAAGTTCATCAATATGGAGCATTGAAAAAGCCATTTGAATTGCTACAGGAGGCGACAGGGGAAGGCTTAAATGCCAAGTATCTTGCAAACTACTTACAAGAAAAATATACAAAGCTATATCAGTTATAAAAAAAAAGCGATTTCTCTATAATGAGAAATCGCTTTTTTTCTAAATACTTACCACAATTGATAGCCTTTGGAGCCGGCCGGTGAATTCGAAATAATATCGAAAATTGGCACGGTGTAAGCGAATAAAATTAAGGCTACTAAAATGACAAGCCACACTTTAAAGTTTTCTAAAATAGCCGGTGTCGGACCACTAAGCTCATGTACATCCCCAATAGGGAACTCTTCTTCACCCTTAGGAGCAAACCAAGCTAATTTCACGACGATATAAATAATGATTAGGATGGCGATAAAAAGAATCGTTCCTCCCACAGCCTGTGCAATTTGATAAGGAATCCAATCGTATGCCTGTGAAGCACCACCATATTCTGAGTAATCTGACCGACGGGGTGCACCGATAAGACCAGCAATATGCATAGCAGAAGACATAATAGTCATACCGACTGCCCATAAGATACCAGCGAAATTACTAAGATTGTTTAAAGCCTTTGTTAAAGTACGTCCTGTTAAATGTGGAATTAACCAGAAGGCCGCACCAAAGTATGTTAGAACAACAGCGGTTGCAATTGTTAAATGGAAATGCCCAGTCACCCAAATAGTGTTATGGATTAATTGGTTCATTTGATAGGAGGCATTGACAATACCGCCAGCACCACCAGGAATGAATGCCACCATACCGATAAATGGAACGAAGAAACGAGAATCTTTCCAAGGTAATTTTTTGAACCATCCGAACAGTCCTTTTCCACCTAATTCTCGACCACGTAATTCGAACATGGCAAACATCGAGAAGGCTGTCATTAAAGATGGAACGATTACAGCAAATGTTAAGACAACTTGAATGAACTTCCATGTACTATCTATACCAGGCTCTGTTAACTGATGGTGAATCCCAACAGGAATAGAGAAGAGTAAGAACAGCATAAACGAAAGTCTTGCTAAAGAATCGGAGAAAATTTTTCCGCCAATGACCTTTGGAATAATCACGTACCAAACCATATAAGCAGGTAATAGCCAGAAGTAAACAAGTGCATGACCGAAATACCAGAAAAGGGTACGAGATAGGGCAACATCGACACGTTCAATTAAACCTAATGACCATGGTAACAGTTGGATTAATACTGAAGCTGCCACACCAAGTGTTGCAACGAACCACATTAAATTATTTACAACTACCATAAATGATAATAATGGGCTAGGCTGACCGCTACCTTTATTTTCTTTGCGCCATTGAGCATAGCGTAAAATTTGACCTGCGCCGCCCACCCAAGAACCAACAACGACTAGTGTAAGGCCTAAATAGAAAATCCAGTGTGCCTTTAGCGGTGCATAAAACGTATAAAGAACAGTTGCTTTATTCAATAAAACCATTGTTGCCGCAGCGGCTGTACCGATTGTCATTAACCAAAAGCCAATCCAACCAAGTCTGCGTTGACTGTTAGTAAATGTACCAGAAGTACGACTTACACTGGCAATTTGGAAACCGTAAATAAAGAATGTAGTTAAAATAAGACCGAGTAATACTCCGTGTACGGTTAACACTTGGTAGTAGCCAATGCCCGCTGGTAAAGTAAATTGACCAGAACGTACAAATACTTGTAATAAACCTGCAAGACCACCTAATAGCAATGCGATAAATGCCACATATATATGCGCCATTGCTAGCTTTGCATCGCGACGATCTACTTTTGTCATTGAATTAGTGTGACTCATTTGAATCCACCACCTTTAGCATAGAGTGCATCATCGTATGTCCTGTACCACAATATTCATTACATACGATTAAAAACTCGCCTACTTTGTTTACTACTGTTACATATTCTGAAATATAACCAGGCTCAAGCATCATGTTGATATTCGTACCTGCAACTTCAAAACCGTGCATGACATCTTCGCTTGTTGCGATGAATTTTACCTTTGCACCAAGTGGTACCTCAATTTGTGGAGGATTATAATTGAATGCAGAGGCTATTATGACTACCTCATAATCCCAATCTTTGCCCTCTACCTTATGGACTCCTGGATTATCAAAAGGTGCTGTCTCTTTCACTTTCTCGTAATCTAGTGTTTTTTTACCATTGTTCGGATGGGAGCCTTGATGAAATGCTCCGATACCGAGAATGATTAGGAATGCGACTAAAGTAGCAACTCCGAACACAAGCCAATACTTCTCATACTTATGTATGTGCATATGTTTCTTTCCCTTCCTCGTAGATTAAAACCGTCCAATGAACAAATCAAAGCAGTACACCCAAAGTAAAATAATGATGATACCTACTCCAAAAACTGCATAGAGTGAACCTTTTAAATTCTCATCTGACTTCTTTTTATTTGCCATTTTTGCTCCTCCTACGCTTTTTATAGTTGGTGTTTCTTACAGTCATCATATATAAATTCAATGCAATTTGATGTGAAAAAAATCACACTTCTAGACAAATTGTGTGAAGAAAGTGTGAAGAATGTAGGGGAGAAAAAAACAAGCTATCTCAAAAGTCATCGAGATAGCTTGTTTCATTGTTATATTTAGCTTTTTTTTAATAAAAACAATAGATGTTAAGGAAGTATGATCAATGTATATAGGCGAATGGCAAATTTAAAACATATATGCTGTATGCTCTTGCATATAATGTCTTATTTGGCATAGACTTTAAACCTAGCTTTCTACTCCGCTTCTTCCTCAATTGTTAATAGAACTGTTAGGGCACCGACGCTTGGGACCGAAACTGGGAGAGCAAAGGCCTTCTCAAAGCCATATAATTTTGTATTGCCCACCATCACAGTTGGCGGAGTGATGTCAATTTCTAAGCTTTCTTGCCCAACAGCTGTACATAAATTTCCTGCAATCATGTTACCAAATTCCCCTGTAAAGGATTCTAGCATTTCTCCTTCAAGCGGCATACCGAACATCGTACTACCGATTCCACTGAACACTTCAGGAGAGGAGTCAATGATGACACGACCCTTTAAATCTCCGACTAAACCAATTAATACACCCATTTGCTGCTGTTGAAAGGGTTCAGAAATAATACTAGGCGACTTTACTTCTATATCCATAGGTAGAATTGATTTTAAAGCGTGAATAGTCCCGTTTAAAATAGTTTGAAAGTACTTCGAATTACTCATCATTACCGCATCCTTTTTCCGACTTTTCTACATCTTACCATGTAAAAAGGGTAAGATGAAAGTATGTCTTGACGAATTAACAGGAAATTTATAATATATTAGTGAGAATGATTTTCAAATTCAATGAATTGGTCTGAAAGACACGAGAAAAACACTACATTAAATGAAAAGGAGCGGTCAGCAATGACATTCGTATTGATTGGAACAGCTGTAGCCATCTATATTGGAGTAGGGAAATACGTCATGAAACAGGCGACTGCACATTTGAAATAAGAAATTATATAAGAAAAAAACATAAAGCATGGTCCGAGCACTCGGGACCATGCTTTTTTGTATTTTTCGAAAGGTAAAAAGATATCTTAGCGGTTTACAAACAGTATTAATTGTTTTTCTGAAATAATTATAATAAATAGAATTTTTATTTTTTTCTGAAAACTATTGAAATAACCTGTTAACCTCTGATAAAATTTTAAAAAATGGAATCGCGTTTCATAATATGGAACGGAGGGGGAAAAATGGGATTGAATATTTTAGAAGTAAAGGATTTGAAAATAGGTATTCAGCAAAATAAAAAGGATATTTCCATTGTGAATGGGGTGTCATTTCAACTTGAAAAAGGTAAAACATTGGGGATTGTAGGGGAATCTGGTTGTGGAAAAAGTATGACATCCTTATCTCTTATGGGGTTATTGCCTTCTGGAGTTGAATGGCAAAATGGAGAGATTTACATAGATCAAAAACAAATTCCTAAAAAATTGAAGAAGGAATGGCGAAAGATTCGTGGGAAAAAAATTTCAATGATATTTCAGGAACCGATGAGCTCCCTTAATCCAGTGTATAAGGTAGGCTCCCAAATCATTGAAATGATTCATAGTCATGAAAAAATTTCAAAAAAAGAGGCACATGAGCGAGCGGTTGATATGCTTCGCCTTGTTGGTATTCCTCGTCCCGATAAAGTGGTGAATGAATATCCACACCAATTATCTGGTGGTATGAGACAACGGGTGATGATTGCCATGGCATTGGCTTGTGGACCAGAAATATTAATCGCAGACGAGCCTACTACTGCATTAGATGTAACTATTCAGGCACAAATTCTAGAGCTAATGAAAGACATACAAGAAAAACTGGACATGTCCATTATTTTAATTACCCATGACCTTGGCGTTGTGGCTGAAATCTGTGAGAAAGTGATTGTCATGTATGCGGGTGAAATAGTTGAAGAAGCAAATGTGTTGGACTTATTTGATCATCCGCTCCATCCCTATACGAAAGGGTTACTAAACTCATTGCCGGATATTGAGACAGAGCAAGAGTATCTTCCGTCTATTGAGGGTGTGGTGCCATCACCAGCCGATATGCCAGCAGGTTGTAGATTTTTCGATCGATGTGAATTTGCAACTGAAAAATGTAAACAGAAACCAGAGTTATTTACTACGTCCATTGGTAGCACGGTTAGATGCTGGTTATATGAAAAGGATGATGTGGGAGGAGGAATTGTAAATGAGCAGTCCATTGTTAGAGGTTAAACACTTGAAAAAATATTTTCCAGTGAAGGGATCACGTTCGGGAAATTTAAAAGCAGTAGATGATGTTTCATTTTTTGTCAACGAAGGTGAGGTTTTAGGAATAGTAGGGGAATCAGGTTGTGGAAAATCCACAATGGGCAAAACACTCATTCAGCTTCTAACACCTACAGAGGGCGAAATTTTGCTGAATGGAGAAAATATAGCCACACTTAGCGCCAAAGAGGTACGTCAAAAACGTCGTGATATGCAAATCATTTTCCAGGACCCTTTTTCTTCCCTTAATCCTCGTATGAAGGTTTTCAAAATAATTGAAGAACCTTTAGTGAATTTTGGAATCGGTACAAAGGAAGAACGGAAACAACGTGTTTTTGAGGTTGCCAAACAAGTTGGGCTTACAGAAAAGCAGCTAGAACGTTTTCCACATGAATTTTCAGGCGGTCAAAGACAGCGCATTGGAATTGCCAGGGCACTTGTATCAAATCCTAAATTGATTGTTGCAGATGAACCGGTATCGGCACTAGATGTATCCATTCAGTCTCAAGTGCTAAATATAATGAAAGATTTAAAAAGGGATATGAATCTTACCTATATTTTTATATCCCATGATTTAAGTGTCGTGCATCATTTTTGTGATCGTATAGGGGTGATGTACTTAGGGAAGATAGTGGAATTAGCTGACAAACATGAATTGTTTAATAATCCGAAGCATCCCTACACGAAAGCATTACTTTCTGCATTACCGAAGTCTCATCCTTCAACGGTTAAAGAACGAATTGTCCTTAGTGGAGATGTGCCAAATCCAGCGAATCCGCCATCAGGATGCACTTTCCATACGCGGTGTCCAAGCTGTATGGAGATTTGTAAAGTGACACCACCGAAATTGAAAAAAATTAGTGATCAACATGAAGTTTCTTGTTTACTTTATGAAGAACAAATGGAGCGATTAACATGAGCAAAACATTGGAAAAAGGGATCAATATTTTAACGTTATTTACGGAAGAAAAACCTTCTTGGCGGTTAGACGAACTAGCTATAGAAACCGATATTCCTAAACCGACCTTACATAGATTTCTAAAAACATTTACGGATTTAGGCGTATTAAAACGGCCATATGTTCAAAGTGGTGGACAGGTAGTTTTAAGTGATCATTATTTACTAGGGAATAAACTAATTGAATTGGGGGCAATAGCTGCTAATTCCATAGAGATTCGTTCGTTAGCCATTCCATATATGAAAATGTTACAACAGAAATTTGATTTGGCTGTTCAATTAGTAGTATTGGATGAAACGGACGGCCTTTATATAGAAAAAATAGAAAGTCTAAAGCCGGTTCTATTATATACAAGAGTCGGAAGAAGAGCACCTCTTTACGCAGGCGCTTGCTCACGTATTCTTTTATCTTTTCAATGTGAAGAGAAAATTAACGAGGTTCTTCATAAACCTCGAAAAAAATATGCGAGTGGAACCCCTCATACGGATAAAGAAATTCATGAACTAATTGAATTTGGTAAGACAAATGGCTATGCCTACAGCGTGTCAGAACTAGAAGAAGGAACTGTATCAATAGCGGTGCCAATTTTTAATAGTGATCGAAAAGTAGAGTACTCCATTAGTATTGCTGGTATAGAATCACTACTACCACAAGAAAAAATTAATATGTTTTTAGAGGGACTGTGGGAAACTGCTGCGTTAATTTCGGCTGAACTAGGTTATTCGATGCCATATCCTTATGGCGTATAAATAGCACAAACATAAAAGGGGATGAACAATAATGAAGAAACAAAAATGGCTAGCGCTATTACTAGTTTGCATGATGATTATTTTGTCAGCATGTAGTGGCGGTACATCAACAAAAGAGGATAGTAAAAATAGTAGCAAATCTTCTGGAGAAAACGCTGCGCTCACAAGGGGTAATGAATTAGTTGTCCGTGTGGCAGGAGATCCTCAAAACTGGGACCCGATTGATACGTTTTTACTGTCTTGGAGTACCGTAGCAACATCAGTATTTGAAGGATTAGTTAGTCGTTCTTTAGATTTAGAAATTCAACCTGGATTAGCGGAATCTTGGGAATATAAAGATGAAAAAACAATTGTCTTCCAATTACGCCAAGGCGTTACCTTCCATAATGGTGAACCATTTAATGCGGAGGCCGTTAAATTTACTTTTGATCGTCTGCTAGGTGATGAAGGTCAAAAAGGTCCTCAATATTCAAATTACACTTCCATTGATCATGTTGAAGTAACGGGTGAATATGAAGTAACGATGCACTTAAATTCTATAGATCCAGTATTACTTACAAAACTATCAGGTTATGGTGCCGTAATCGTACCACCTAAATATATTCAAGAACAGGGAGCAGAGAATTTTGATATGAAACCTGTTGGTACAGGTCCGTTTAAAATGACAGATTATCAACGAGATAAACAAGTGGTAATTGAACGTAATGAAGATTATTGGAATAAAGATGCTATTAAACTAGATAAAGTTACATTTAAAGTAATTCCAGAAACAGCAACAGCACTTGCAGAATTACAAACAGGCAATATTGATATTATGACACGTTTGGAAGTTTCTCAAGCTGCAACAGCAGAAGGAACTGACTTTATTGAATTAATGGAAGTGTCTACACCTACAGCTTATTCAATTCGTTTTGATACGGCGCAAAAGCCAGTTGATGATGTACGTGTTCGTCAAGCTATTAACTATGCTATCGATAAAGAAACGATTGTAAAAGAAATTTTAGGTGGCTATGGGAATCTGATAAGCTCATTCCAAAGTGATTTATCATTTGGCTATAATAACGATTTAGAGCCATATCCATATGATCCTGAAAAGGCAAAAGAATTGCTGGCTGAAGCGAAAGTTCCTGAAGGTACTACATTAGATTTCTTTATTCCAGGTACAGATGGAACATTTAAAGAGATTGCACAAGCAGTAGCGTTTTACTTAGAGGAAGTTGGAATTAAAGTATCGATTAATAGTGTGGAAAATACGACATTCCAATCAGAGTTAATTCCTCAAGGAAAAGCTGGTCATATGTATAAAAATGGTTGGGGTGGCTGGACGCTGGACTTTGATAATACCGCTTATTTAATGTATCACGAGGGAGAATTCTGGAACCCATCCTATAAAAATGACAAAGTAGAACAATTATTAGCAGCAGAGCGTGCCACTATTGATAATGACGAAAGACAAAAGGTCTTTAAAGAGCTTACAGAAGTATTATATGAAGATGCAACTGAAGTCAACTTATATTCTGAAGTTGAAATATACGCAGTGAATAAACGAATAAAAGGCTTCCAACCACCACATGATGGCCGCTTTAATTTTGCAGGTGTCACTGTCGAGTAAGTAAAAAATTAAGAGATAGTATGTTAGCATACTATCTCTTTCACTTCACATTAGGAGGATGGAATTATGCTTTCCTATATTCTACGACGTTTGTCGCATACCGTGCTGGTGATCATTGCGGTTTCATTAATTATATTTTTCTCCATTCGTTTAACAGGTGACCCCGTAAGTATAATGTTTGGGGCTGGTGAACCTTCACAGCAGGCAGTAGAAGAACTGACAGCCAAACTCGGTTTAGATAAGCCTGTTTGGGAGCAATACATCATATTTATGAAGGATTTAGTAACACTTGATTTTGGTACGTCCTATCGTTCCAATAGCCCTGTTTTAGAGATGTTACTCGAACGAGCGTGGCCGACAATTGCGCTTGCTTTAGGTGGAATGGCAGTGGCATTGTTAATAGCTGTTCCGCTAGGTATTTTATCAGCCATTTATAAAGGAAAATCCATTGATGTGTTTAGTCGTATTTTTTCTTTGTTAGGTATTTCCTTCCCTAATTTTTGGTTGGCGTTCATGCTAATTTTAATTTTTGCTGTTCAACTAAAATGGCTGCCAGTATCCGGATTTGATGGATTTAGCTCATTAGTTTTGCCGTCCGTTGCCTTAGGGCTTATCTTATCTGGTATTTTAGTTCGATTAATTCGTACGTCTATGCTGGAAGTACTTAAAATGCAATACGTCACAACTGCACGGGCGAAAGGTATAAGAGAATGGCTAGTTATCATTAAACATGCTTTCCGCAATGCTTTATTGCCAACTGTAACATTTGTTGGTTTACAGTTTGGGGGGCTTTTAGGAGGTGCGGTTATTGTCGAGCAAGTCTTTTCTTGGCCAGGAATTGGAAGGTTGATTGTTGATTCTATTAATCAACGAGACTATCCTGTGGTCCAGGGAGGAATCATACTTTTAGCATTGATTATGATTTTAGTAAATCTAATCGTTGATTTATGCTACTCATTGATTAACCCGAAAATTAGAACTGGAAGAGGTGAGCAATAATGACTCAAATAATGGAAACAGAAGCAATCGAAATAAAAAAAGCCAATAAAATAGTAACAGTTCTGAAATTCATGAAGAACAATCCAACAGGCATCATAGGCTTATTATTGGTTGTCACTACGATACTATGTGCTATATTTGCGCCATATATTGCTCCCTATGATCCGGGGGCGGCTAGCTTAGGGCATCGGCTTGACCTACCCAAATGGCTAGATGATACTGGTAAATCCGAATACTTACTCGGAGGAGATCAGGTTGGGCGTGATTTGCTAAGTAGAATTATTTACGGAGCACGTATATCTCTATTAGTCGGCATTTGTGGCGTAATCATTTCATTAGTGCTTGGTACATTTCTAGGAATTGTTTCAGGTTACTTTGGGAAATGGATGGATGATTTAATTATGCGGCTAGCTGAAGTTCAAATGGGGCTACCGTTTATTTTACTAGCCATCGTCATCATGAGTGTTTTTGGAACAGGTATTGAAAAAATTATTATTATCCTAGGACTTACATATTGGGTTAGTTTTGCGAGATTAATTCGAGGAGAGATTTTGGCTTTAAAGGAACAAGAGTATATCCAAGCAGCAAAGGCAATTGGTGGGACACATTTCAAAATAATCATTAAGCATATACTTCCTAATGTTGCCTCCTCCATTTTAGTGTTAGCAACGATGTGTATTGCAGAGTTTATTTTATTGGAGGCCTCTTTAACATTTTTAGGGTTAGGTGTGGAGCCTACAGTACCTTCATGGGGAGGAATGTTAGCAGATAGTCGAAATTATATGACCTCAGCTTGGTGGATATCTGTTTTCCCAGGGGTGGCCATTATGTTAACTGTTTTAGGCTTTAATTTATTGGGAGATTGGTTGCGAGATCGCTTAGATCCAAATATGAAAGTTTAGGTGATATGATGAACTCTATAATTTTTTCTAGTTTATTTCAAAAGAATGAAACGAAAAAAAAGCCTTCTTTATTTATAGATTTACCTAAAGATTTAGCTCCATTAGGATTAATTGATTTTTGCTTACGTTTAGGCTTTGAAGCAAATGAAGTAGACTTTGATTTATTTCAGCCAGCCAATCAGTCCTATACAATGAAGTTTTTACAGCATACTAGCACATTTATTTCACAAGATGACTCAACATGGATCATTTATTATGAGAGTGAATTAGCACTTTCTACATGGTTAAGTGCAATAGCCAGTGAAGGAATGGTCGACACCCAAACGGACAGCCCTTTAACGGATTATGAAAATTTAAGTCATCTTTGGTCAGCCTATGGCACGGGTGAAAAGGATGAGGCACATCCCCAGCAACATGTAAGTGTGAAAATGAATATACAAGAAGAATTAAAGACAAATGCTCTATTAAAAGAGACTTGCTATCTAGCATTGCGTTTAGGCCTATATGCCACATCTATTTCATTACCAGCTATAACATCAGAAGAGCGACATATAACTATTTCATTCAAGCACGAAAACGAAAGTTATATGGAATTGACCGCCAAAAATGCCATTCAAATCTGTGGTACGAAAGAAAGCCTACCGACCGTTATCCATACCATTGCAACAGCAAAGCATGTGTCTGAGGGTGGACTGCTTGGAGTTTGGGAGTTAAACGAAAAACAAATGAATGAAGCGGCTATTTTAATGGACGAAAAATGGAGCGATGAATCTGAAGCTTCGTACATGATAAAAGCATTAGAAGAAGAACAAGATAAAGCGTTAGAGGCTGAAATTTATATGACGGCCACTAAAAAAAATCGTGATCAATTTAAGCTAGATTTATATGAAAAATTTTCAAATTTGACAACCATTAAAGTTCGCTCTGCCTTTAAAACAGGGTTATACTGGATATTAGAGGAAGTACTTCCATCTGTCGAGGGGCGCTTTGAACATGTAAAAATAGTATGTAAGGATGGGGTAAGTGTAAACGGCTTAGAGCAACATAATCGCTGGATTATGGAGCTATATCCAGTGGATGAAATGATTGAGATGCAATATGGCATACCTAAGGAGCATGTGCAATTTGAGCTTTCCAGCACGCAACAACATGTGTATAGAGTATTTGTAGATGATCAGTTAATAGCTGAGCTCACTCCACCTATTAGTGAAGTGGATTATGTTGATGGTCAGAAAAAAGCTTATCCAACTACTGCTGGGTATAGATTATTCAACAAGACAGAGCGAGTGCAGGAGAACATCATATTTTCTGATCGTGAACGTTTCTATAAATACTATATGAAGGAATTATTGCCACGAATGGTGAAAAAGTTAAAAATAGATACCCATAACGTTGATCAAGCTCAGCTATTTCCATTATTCGATCGAATTGAAATCGACTTTACTTCTTCTGGAATCGAAGAAGAAATAGGCGTCCAGCAAGAAGCGAACTCATCGTTTGAGGCGTTATACGAGGATTTATACTTTAATACTTTAGACTATTTTCATGAGCTTGGTCGCCAGTTAGTTAATCAGCCTTACAAAGCTCCAGGTGGTGTTATTCCTTATATTCATATAGAACAAGATTTGTATAAGCCTATTAAAAGTGCCATAAAGGTTTACCAGTGGAATGACAAACCGATGGCGGAACCCGTTACAAAGCGAATCTTGTTTAATCAAGAAGGACAGTTTGACACTGTAGAAATGTCTATCGGTAATAAACTGAAGGTCACTAAGGCAAAAACCTTTTTAAAACACAACATGAAAAATATAATTCCATTAGTAGAGCGTTGTAAACAATACTCAGAGGTCAAATTGAATTATGGAGATATATCTTATAAAGGTACTGTCATTCCATTTTTAGAGGTGACGGAACCTATTACGAGTGAATATTATTCAGGGCTAAAAAAATCAGATGAAAAACATACGATTGTTTTTGAAGCTGGCCATCATCCAAATGAAGTATCTAGCACTCCTGCGATTTTGGCGCTAATGGAAGATATTATTTGTCAGCAACCAGAAATATTAAAAAAAATGAATGTCATTATTATCCCTTTAGCGAACCCTGATGGCTATGAAATCATGGAATGTTTGACAAAGGAGCATCCGAAGTGGAAGCATCATGCTGCAAGATTTAATGCGGTGGGATTAGAATTTGCCCATGTGAAATTCCGAAAAAGTGTGTTCGGTGAGGCAAATGTATTACCACTTATCTTAAAAAAATGGGCTCCAGATATTGTTATTGATGACCATGGAATACCAGCTCGTGAGTGGGTTCAACCGTTCGCAGGTTACGCCTGCCCACCTATTTTCCCAGTTTCTTATACGGTTCCAAGTGCCAAAATTTATGGGATTGGTCGTTATGCAGATGATGATACGAAGGAAATTCAGGCCAAAAATCTGGACCTAGTAGCGGAAAGAGTTAATAGGATGTTTGATGGATCTACGTTTGCTCAAGAAAATGCGTATTGGCGAGATCGATACTATAAATATGGAACAACGTGGGATCCAGATAAATACCCGATTGAGGAAATGGGGAATATTAACTTTTATCGTAGTATGGAAGTAACACCTACGTATTCATCAGTTAGTATTTTACGTTATCCACAGTGGGTCGCTTTAGATATCATTTCGGAAGTTGCAGATGAAATCGTTTATGGTGAGGAATTACTATCGTGTATGGCAGCCCATCAATTATTTAATCAGGCAATTTTAGAAGCTGCACTAGCTACTCCTGTAAATAAACAAAAACAATCTGGACGCTACATAAAAAAACGTCCGATAGAAATTAGGTGACTAACACATGACAAACATATTATTAACGGGATTTGAGCCATTTTTAGATTATAAGCTCAATCCAACTATGCAAATTGTAGAAAACTTAGATGGCGAAAAGATAGAAGACTATCATATTATAGGAAGAATTTTATCTGTAGATTTTCAACAATCTGCCGAGCAGCTAAAGCGATATATAGAGGAAATACAACCGCAAATCATTATTTCTTTAGGGCTCGCAGGGGGTCGTTATAAACTAACGCCTGAGCGAATTGCTATTAATGTGAAAGATGGGGAGCCCGATAATAACGGCTACACACCTGTGGATGAGAGCATTCAAGAGGAGGGGGCAGATGCCTATCTGACGAATTTACCAATTCGCCAGATGGTTAATCGTTTACAAGCAGAGGGCTATCCGGCTGAAATCTCTAATACAGCAGGTACTTACTTATGCAATAACATTATGTATGAGGGGCTTGTGTATGCGCAGCAACATGAAGGGGTACGTGCTGGCTTTATACATATACCTGCTTCCTTTGAATTGGCCATCCAACATGGCAAAATTCCAGGCTGGCATATTCGTGATTTAATCGCTGCTGTGAAGCTTTGCATTGAGGAGACAATACGTGCAGGTAATCATTGAATTTCCTTATTCAATGTGGATTAGCAAGAATACGATTCGCTTTTCCTTTAAGGAAGAAATATCCCACCCAAACTTTTCTGCAGTACAAGCATTTAATCGATTTCTGAAAAAACAACTACGACACAATCTTGTCGAGTGTGTTGCAAGCTATCATACAGTTACAGCATATGTGAAACAACGAATAGATGTAGACCTTTTAAGAAGGCAATGGCTGGACAGTCAAGCATCCACAGTCATTGATGACAGAACGAATAGACTATTAAAAATCCCAGTTTGCTATGATGAAGAATTTGCCTTAGATAGGCAACGAGTGATGGACTATACGGGTCTATCATTTGAGGACATGAAAATGTTACACATGTCCAAAAGCTATTACGTTTATTTAATTGGCTTTTTGCCAGGCTTTCCGTATCTTGGAGAACTTGATTCTAAATTATTTGTGCCTCGTTTAGAAAAGCCGAGAGCGTCGGTGTCTGCAAGTTCTGTTGGGGTTGGAGGTGGACAAACAGGGATCTATCCTGTCGATTCACCTGGTGGCTGGAATATTATTGGAAGGACGCCATTAGAGCTTTTTAATGTCAATGGTAAAGAGCCATTCCTATTTGAACTTGGTGATGAAGTTCAGTTTTATGAAATAACTAAGCAACAATATTGGGAAATGAAAAGCAAAGGAGTGTAGCGATTGAAGCCACTTCTGCTCATAACAAAACAAGGGGTTTATGGTAGCTTACAAGATAAAGGAAGGTTTGGCTATCGGGCATTTGGTATTCCGTTATCTGGACCAATGGATTATGTTTCATTTCAAGCGGCCCAGCTAATTTTACAAAATCATCATAACCAAACTTCTTTCGAAATGTTCGTGGGTGGTTTTGAATTTGAGGCAATGGCTGATGGGGTCTATGTTTTAACAGGCGGTCATGGGGTATGCATGATCAATGATGCAGCCATTGAAATGTGGAAAACATTCCATTTAACAAAGGGTGATAGGTTAACGATTAAGAGTGTGAGTCAAGGCTCTATCATTTACTTGACACCGCTGGGAGGGTTTACTTCAAAATTGCAGCTTGGCAGTACCTCATACCTCTCTCAGGGGAATCTAGGTATGGTCCATGCAAAAGGAAGTATTTTATATGGACAAATAGCCCCGCCATTAAAATATAATAGAGGTCTTTATGCTCCGTATCGTCCGACTTTTGACAATACGATTACTGTTAGAATTTTTAAGGGTCCTCATTTTCATTTATTTACAGGAGAGAGTCAGCAACAATTTTTGCAAAATCCTTTCCAGTTTAGCGGTGGTAATCGAATGGGCTATTATTTAAAAGGCCCTGTTTTACAGTTAAAAGAAATGAAGGAAATTCTATCTGAAGCGACACAGTTTGGCTCAATTCAAGTGCCTCAAAATGGGAATCCCATCATCTTAATGGCCGATGCTCAAACAGTAGGAGGCTATCCTATTATGGCCACTGTACATGAAGATGATTTACATAAAGTAGCCCAAATGCGTATGTTTAGCACAATACATTTTGCACTGGAGGAAATGTGATACGAATGGATATTAATTGTGATCTAGGAGAAAGCTATGAAGCGTTTTTGACCGGAAGAGATGAAGAGATACTAGATTATGTGACATCAATAAATATTGCGTGTGGCTACCATGCGGGTGATCATTCCATTATGCACCAAACAGTTCGGAATGCAATTCGCAAAAATGTTCATATTGGTGCACACCCTGGGTATCCTGATCGTGAAGGCTTCGGGCGAAGGGATATGGCGTTTAGCCCAGCAGAAATTTACGATATGATTGTCTATCAGGTAGGGGCACTGCAAGCGTATGTCCATATCGAAAAAGGGACAGTACATCATATCAAGCCCCACGGAGCACTATATAATCAAAGTGCAAATGATAAGGAGAAAGCTTCAGCCATTGTTCATGCGGTGTATGATCTTCATCCTCAGCTTATTTTATATTGTTTAGCGGGTAGCCAAATGGCAGAAATCGCAAGGGATAAGGGTCTTCAAGTATATGAGGAGGTTTTTTCTGATCGCCGTTATCACTCTAATGGCACATTAGTGAGCAGACAGGAACCGAATGCCTTAATACAAACTGAAGAAGAAATGCTGGAGCATGTCAAAGGTATTTTAACGGCAAATGAAGTATTGTCTATAGAGTCTCAAAAAATAAAAGTAGCGGCGCACACCTTATGTATTCATGGAGATGGTCCACATGCCTTGGACTTTGCTAAAAAGATTGCTGCTCTTAGGAGGCAACTACATCAACAATAAAGTAGATGGCTTCAGCATAATGGATTGAAACACAAAAAAGTTCGCATAAAGGGCGAACTTTTTTGATTGGAAGAGCATTTTTATTTTACATACATTTTTCTGTGATTCTTGGCGTCCTCAATAAGACCAATTAGCCGCATCACTATGTAAGTTACCACTAATCCGATACAAGCACCTGCTAACACATCTAAAGGGTAGTGTACACCGATAAAAATTCTCGAAAATGCCATAAAGCAGGCCAGCAAGATGAGGACAGCTCCAATTTTTCTTCGTTTCCAAAACAAAGCAAATGCTAAGGCAAATGCACCTGCCGCATGATTACTAGGAAATGATGGGTCTAGATTTGATTTTTCAAGTAATAATATTACGCTATGATTGACGAATGGACGTGGTCGAAAATACACCATCTCTATTATTTTATCGATACCAAGTGTAAGAATAGCAATCGTTACGGCGTATAATACTATTTTTCTATTTTCATGCTGATTTTGAGAGTTTGAAAACCATAGCCATATCAATATTAATCCAAATAGGATAGGGCCATATTTTGAAAACAAGAGGACAAGTTGATCAAAAATAGGGTATTGTCCTGCAAACTGGTTAAGTAATTTAAAAAGCTGATAATCTATCGTCATATTTTCTTTAAGAGGAAACTCCTTCTAGTTTAGACACTTGCACATCATCCTCGGAGGATAAAAACTTTTCTAATTCATGTTTATTTTTTTCTAAATCAATATCTAGAACTGCACCTACATTTACATGTTTGTTTTCAAAAGAACTGGCAACAGGAATCCGTAAAGTATCTACCCCATTAGAGTGTCCATCCATTAAACCTTTTCCAATTGCAAGTATTGTTTTTTTGTCAACGTTCGTATCGATGTATGCCTCTGCAACACCTAATATTTTTGGTAAATTCATTAAGCTTTGAAAGCTAATCTGATCTTTAACCTTTGTCATAATTTCCTGCTGGCGTTCCACTCGTCCGAAATCACTTAAACGATCGTGACGGAATCGTACATAAGCTAATAACTGATCACCATGTAAAGTTTGTTCTCCAGGAAATAATGTCATGCCAATGCCATATGACATTTCATAAGGGATGTCCACATCAATCCCATTGGGTGCTAGAAGATCAACAATTTTAGGGAATCCTTCAAAATCAACGATAGCATAGTAATTTACATCAATATCAAAGTTTTGTTTAATGGTCTTCCTAACAAGTTCTGGACCTCCAAAAGCAAATGCAGCGTTTATTTTATTCTTTCCGTAATCTGGGATGTCAACATACGTATCTCTCATAATAGAAACGATTTTTACTTGATTCGTCGTTTGATTATAGTGTCCAATCATTAAGGCATCCGATCTACCTTCTTCGCCTCTAGTATCACTACCTATCAAGAGGACATTAATCTCACCAAATTGTAGGTCTGCGCCTTGGAAGGGCTCAAAAGTTTCTTCAGCCTCAGCTTCATTTTTACTGTCGTCTTCTGCCATGGCCAACCCACTATTGTACTGATAAAACCAATAAACAACCCCTATTACAATCATTGATGCGAATATGAAACATGAATTTTTTAGCCATTTACGGCTTGTTTTACTACTTTCCATAAATTAATAAATCCACCTATCCGTTATTTTTCAACAAAGATTTTCCGGTAAGTTGTACAGCTATTGCATCATCTAAATATCCAATAGGAAATACATAATCCGGAATTACATCTACAGGAATAATAAAATATAATAATGTACTTCCGATTATTGTTAATTCAAATAGTGTACCTTTATCTGTTGTAAATTTTTCATATAACTCTTTTAGCTTATTTATAAATGGTCCAACACTACCTACTTTTTGAATCTTTTCATTAAAACTCGTATGAATGGTATGTTTGCCTTCCTCCGTTTGAGAAAATAGTCCATAATCGTCTAATTTTTTTTCAACATCCTGCACTGAAAACTGATTGTCGTATACATTTGATGCCTTAAGAAAGGTTTGTATGGCATCAACTGAGGTGTGAATATCTGATTGTGACTCTTCTTGTCTTTGTTCCATAGGATATCCCGCTGCTTCAAATAGCTGAATAAAAGGAACACCAAGACATTCAGCGAATTTTTCTACATGTTGTGGGGTAGCTTTTCGTTTATGATTAATAATCCGTGAAATCGTAGCCGTATCGATTCCTGTTAGTTCACTAAACTTTCGCATAGATAATGAACGTTCTTTCAATAGCTCTTTCAACAATAAACCTAAAGTCGTATTTTCTTTCATTTCCGTCATATTCGATTCTCCCTTCTTCATTAAAAATAACTGTTGAACAGAAGTGTATAATGATGTTGACAAATTGTCAACACTCGGCAATGAAATGCTGCCAAATGGAAGTAATAACGGTAGCATGCTTACATTTGATTAGTTGAAGGCTTATTAGCGTTTTGGAATGTTTTCAAATTGCGGTGAATGCCTGATAAATAAAGGTAGAATGCACTTAATTGTAAGAAGCGAACAAGCTTTATATTCTGACTTTTCTAAAAAAACAAAAGTTTTTTCATCGGATTTTGTCGGATTCTATAAGTATCTCTTATTATTAGGCAAGCCCCAAAAAAATAATATGAGGAGGTACGAAGGATTGAAAAAGAAATTTAAAATTAGTTTAGCCAGTCAAATTTTAATCGGTTTGATTTTAGGGATTATTGTTGGTGGTATTTTTTATGGCAACCCCAAAATTGAAACCTACTTACAACCATTAGGGGATATTTTCCTGCATTTAATTAAGATGATTGTTGTGCCGATTATTATTTCGACGTTAATCGTAGGTGTTGCTGGTACTGGAGACATGAAACAGCTTGGACGATTAGGCGGGAAATCCATTATTTATTTTGAAATTATTACAACAGTAGCTATCGTAGTTGGATTACTTTCCGCGAATATTTTCCAGCCTGGCGCAGGTTTAAACATGAACGAGCTATCTAAAGGAGATATTTCAAAATACGTGTCAACTACAGAAGAAGTACAGCATGAAGGACCGTTTGATATTATTGTAGGCATCGTACCGACCAATATCATTCAGTCAATGGGTGAAGGCGATATGCTTGCGATCATATTCTTTGCTGTTATTTTTGGTTTAGGTGTTGCGGCCATTGGCGATCGAGGTAAACCAGTTTTAGACTTCTTCCAAGGGGTAGCAGATGCGATGTTCTGGGTAACTAACCTTGTGATGAAATTTGCGCCACTCGGGGTATTTGGTTTAATTGGTGTAACCGTTTCCAAATATGGATTCGCCTCTCTAATACCTTTAGCTAAGCTGGCTATCCTTGTTTACGCTACAATGCTATTCTTTATATTTGTGATTCTTGCACTTGTTGCAAAATTCGTAGGTGTCAATATATTATTTTTAATTAAAGTACTGAAAGATGAGCTCATTTTAGCATTCTCAACAGCAAGTTCAGAGGCTGTGTTGCCACGAATTATGTTGAAAATGGAGAAATTAGGGGCTCCAAAGGATATTGTATCCTTTGTTATCCCGACCGGTTACTCCTTTAACTTAGACGGCTCAACGCTGTACCAAGCGATCGCTGCATTATTTATTGCGCAAATGTACGGTATTCACCTAAGCATTGGTGAACAAATTACGTTAATGCTTGTATTGATGGTTACATCGAAAGGGATTGCAGGGGTTCCAGGGGTATCTTTCGTAGTACTTCTTGCCACTTTGGGTACTGTCGGCATTCCGTTAGAAGGTCTAGCATTTATCGCTGGTATTGACCGTATCCTGGATATGGGACGTACAGTTGTTAACGTAATTGGTAACTCATTAGCGTCATTAGTAATGGCGAAATGGGAAGGCCGTTTTGATACAGTGAAAATGAAAAATTACTTTAAGGATAATGAAAATTTAGCCTAAACTTTATCACAATATTTAGTGTAAGTTAACATAGAAAACACCTTTCGTCGATAAATGGTTTTAACCATAATCAATCAACGTAAAGGTGTTTTTTAAGTCTAATAGATTAGTATTGTCTAAAGACTTTATAAGATTAAACTTAATTCTCGCTTTCAATTGTTGGAATTATGTTATATGTGTAGCCTTCATCTGCTGCATTCCTTTCTTGTTGACCTACTTTGACTTAACAGTAGAACTGGGTATGTTACTTCGTGTTTAGCAGCTCATGTTTGAGAATTTAGTAAATGACTCACATAAACCCCCTTAATTCTCTAGATAAAGTTTTCACGCACTCCATATTAACTCCAGATAGTTCAAATATATTTGAACTACCAAGGAGGTAAGGAAATGAATTTTATCAAACGTGCATTTTTAAGTGTGAAGGCAAGGAAAGGGAAATCGATTATATTATTTACAGTATTTTTAGTAGTTTCCAATTTAGTATTAGCCGGCTTCGCCATACAAAATGTGTCACAGAAGGCGAATGACCATGCTAGACAAACATTAGGTGTAGACGTAAGTCTTCGAATGGATGAAGAAAAGCTTATGGAAAACGTGGCAAAGCAGCGACAAGAAAATCCAAACGGAAAAATACAACACCCTGAGCTTTTTGCAGATGATGCAGATCGGTTAGCTAAATCACCATATGTAATAGACTATAACTATCTTAAAAGTGACATGGTTGTAGCAGATGATTACACACCTATTAACGATGCTGAAGGTGATGATGGGGTAAGCGGTGCAGTTGGTAGTAGTGTCTCTGGAAATATGAAAATGCCTAATACGTTTCTTCAAGGTGTGAGAAGTTCTGAATTATTGCAAGAATTTACGGATGGAACACATGAAATAATGGAAGGTCGTTCAATTACACCTGAGGATAAGAATAGGAAAGTAGTGCTAGTTGAAAAGCGATTAGCAGAACAAAACGAGCTTCAAGTTGGCGATATGATAAAGGTCCAATCAATGGAAGGGACGACTGAAGTAGAGTTGGAAATAATAGGAGTATATAAAAATTCTGGTATAACTGACTTCGAGGAAAATTTACCAGCTATGATGCATCCATCTAACAAACTATACACAAATTATGACTCGACGAAAGAGAGCGGTGAAAAAAATTCAGTCATTAATGAAGCTATCTACTACTTAAATGATCCAGAAAATATAGCAGATTTCAAAACCGACGCAAAGAAAAGCAATATCGATTTTGATTTGTTCAAGTTAGATGCACATGATGCTTTATATCAGAAAATGGTTGGTCCTATTGAGAATATTGCTGCTACTTCAAAATGGATGGTCTATTTAGTATCTATTACAGGATCAATTATTTTAGCTCTTATTATTATGTTAACCATAAAAGAGCGACGTAAAGAATTAGGCATACTCTTAGCAATCGGTGAGAAAAAGAGAAAATTAATTGGCCAACTATTAGTAGAAGTATTATGTATAGCCTTACTAGCATTTGGTATTTCTACAATTACAGGTGAGACAGTGTCTCAAAAAATGGGAGATAGTTTATTACAGCAAGAGGTTATTGCCTCTCAAGAAAATCAACAAGAATCTAATAATTTAGGATTCTCATTTGGCATGATGAATAAGCAAGATAATGATGTGGAGCCTATCGATGATATTGATGTAAGTATAACTTCACAAGATGTGTTGAAGTTAGGTGGATTAGGACTGTTAATTGCCATATTATCGACGCTTCTTCCAGCACTATCCATTCTTCGCTTAAATCCAAAAGAAATACTATTAAAAGATGAGTAGGAGGAGTCCCATATGGACACAATATTACAATTTAAAAACCTATATTATTATTATGTAAGTAATAACAGGAAGAATACTTTACTAGAGAATGTGAATTTTACGTTTGAGCAAGGCTGTTTCTATAGCGTTTTAGGTCCTTCAGGCTCAGGAAAAACAACAGCACTTAGTTTGGCAAGTGGCTTAGATAACCCGAAGGAAGGACATGTGCTCTATAAGGGAAAAGATATAAGAAAAATTGGTTTGGATAAATATAGAAATAAATTTGTTTCGGTTATTTTTCAATCCTATAATCTGATAACGTACATGACGGCCCTTCAAAATGTAGTAACAGCAATGGAAATTACAGGGGTTAAAGTAAAAGATAAAAAGAAAAGAGCTCTCGAATTATTAGAAATGGTAGGCTTGACCGAAATAGAAGCAAAAAGAAAGGTTTTACAGCTTAGTGGTGGTCAACAACAACGTGTAGCTATTGCTCGAGCATTATCTAGTGATGTGGATTTATTAATTGCGGATGAGCCGACGGGTAATTTAGATGAGAAAACCTCGGCTGAAATCGTTGAACTATTTCAGGAATTAGCCCATCAAGAAAATAAATGTATTATTGTTGTGACGCATTCACAAGAAGTAGCCAAACAATCTGATAAGATTATTTACCTTAAGAAACGCAATTTAGTTTGTGAAAATCTGAATAAGTAACTTAGCTAATCCAAGAATGGGAGTGGTATAAATGTGGACAAAAATAGTAACCTCATTAGGCTTAGTCTCTATTGGTATAGCTATAGGAATGCTTACTAACTTAGTGGCCTTCAATGGTGACTTAGGTGACAATGAAAGCAATATGTATCAGGGTTATAATTCGTATTTAGATGAAAGGAATCCGGCTCAGGGGGATTCGGAATCTCCAAAACCGAGAGGTAAACTGACCCCAGAACAATGGGAGGAGTTCACATCAAAATCTGGTGGACAAATGCCTGAGCAGTGGGATCCATCCACACCTCATTCAGAAGAAAGTATACAAGGTTCAACATCTCCGTATTAATTTTCTTTCATAATTATCGTAAAAAACAACATAAAACCTCCAAAGATTTGTAAATTTAACCTATGAATCTTTGGGGATTTTTGTACCTGAAGGTTATGTTGTTCTTATGATATGGATGTATGACTTTGATCGTAGGATTCATATGAAATTTTTTAGGAAATAATGTAGGTATCTTCACATAAACTACAGATTGCGTGGTTATAATGGCTAACTAGGGGGGATATCTTAATGAACTATAATATTTTAGTAGTAGAAGACGATTTAGAAATTCAAGAATTAATTAAGCAGTTTTTGATGACACAAAATTATACGATTGAGGTGGCATCTGATGGAGTAGAGGGAATAAAAAGATTAAATACACAATCATTTGATTTAATTCTCCTTGATGTTATGATGCCGAATCTCAATGGATTTGAAGTGGCCAAAATGCTACGCAATCAATCTAATATACCCATTATATTTTTAACTGCGTTAGAAGAAGAACAAGATCAAATGAAAGGCTTTGATCTTGGCATTGATGATTATATTACTAAGCCGTTTTCATTTCATGTGCTGATCAGACGAGTACAAGCGGTTCTTAGAAGAAGCAATCATAAAAATTGGGGTAATCATTTAAATTTTAATGAACTGAATGTCGACTGTGACGGGTATAAAGCTTATGTAAATAAGGAGGAAATACCTTTAACTACAAAAGAATTCGAAATTTTACAACTACTACTCCATAATGAAAAAAAAGTGCTCACTAGAGAGATCATAGTAGAAAAAGTTTGGGGATACGATTATTCGGGAGAAACACGGATGATTGATACTCATATAAAAAACTTAAGAAAAAAATTAAATTTACCCTATATTAAAACTGTAAAGGGTATCGGATACAAAATCGATGAATAGGATTGTAAACTTCATGAAGATGAAAAAAATAACCTATAAGCTCTTTATGATTACTTCACTTATATTGCTATCGTTTGCGGTCTTAATTTATTTAACTTTATACTTCTTCCTTCCAACATTCTACGAGCAATATAAAACAAATCAGCTTCAATCCGGCATAGCAGAAATAATTCATAAATCTAAGAGTTTAACAGTAAGAGAAGCTAAAGAGCTTTTGGATGAGTACTCCAAAGAAAATAATGCAATCATTTACCTACAAGAAAAGAACGGAAATATTATCTATTCGCCTTCTTTTAATTTTCAAGGAAATACGCAATCATCCATTATTACCGGAAAAACATCACAAAATGAAGAAAATGTTAATGCCTTTAGTCATTCCTTGCCCATACAATTTCTGAATGAACGTAATTTAATGGTTACTGTATTCGCGACATTTCAACCCATCGATGAGGCCTCTCAGGTTTTAGTACGTTTTCTTCCTTATATAAGTATCATTGTTGTTTGTATTGGCTTGGGCAGTGCCTATTTATATTCAAGGTTCATTACAAAACCACTTCTCTATATAAATGAACGTGCACAAAAGATGGCAAATCTCGATTTTTCAGAAAATATAGTAGTTCGTTCTAATGATGAGTTGGAGGAGCTATCTAATAGTTTAAATGAGATGTCGAATAATTTGCAAAAAACAATGGATGATTTACGAATAGCCAATGAACAATTAAAAGATGATATTGAAAGAGAAAGAAAAATCGAAACAAAACGGAGGGAATTTTTTGCTACAGTTGCACATGAGTTAAAAACTCCACTCACTGTAATGAAGGGATATATAGAAGGCATGATTTATAATATCGGACCTTATGAAAATCGTGACTTCTATTTAGAAAAAAACCATAAAATTATAGAGGGCATGGAACAACTTGTCCGTGAAATTTTGAGTATGTCCAAACTAGAACAAAATATATTTAAAATCCAAATGAAAGAAACAAATCTCTCAAATTTAATTGAGACGATAATGAAAGACCTCGTTTTTTTTGCATCTCAAAAGGAGATTACTGTTATAAATAAAATTCCCCCGAATCTTTACGTATTTTCAGATAATGATTTACTAGAAAAAGCATTTAAAAATATTATCCATAATGCAATTATGTATTCACCACAAGGAGAAACAGTCTATTTAGAATTGACGGAGGATTCCAAAGAAAATCAAATTCAAATCCAAGTCATTAATACCGGTGTACAAATTAAAGCAGAGGAACTACAACAATTATTTCAGCCTTTTTATAGACTCGAAAAATCAAGAAATAGGAACACGGGTGGGAGTGGATTAGGCTTATATATCGTCAAGCAAATATTTACATCACTCTCTATAAATTATTCTTTTAATAATGTTGAAAATGGCATTCGATTTTTAGTTACATTTCCTCAAATTAAATAAATGGTACGAAGATTGGCGTCTCAAAAGCATACACAGATGACTCAATAAAGTAATTAGATTTATTGAGTCTTATATTAGATAGGAGATCGACTGAAAATGAAGATAAGAACAAAGTTAATTATTATTTCATTGAGCCTATTATTAATTCCAGGTTTAATTATAGGCGTGAGCAGTTATAATTCTGCTAACAAGCACTTGGATGATTTGGGAGAGAGGATGCTAAAAAATAATGTAGAAATGGCACTTCAATTAATTGATTCAATGAATTATGCCGTTCAAATTGGTGAAATAACTTTAGAAGAAGCCCAAGAGAAAGTAAAACAAAATTTAATTGGGGATTTACGAACTGATGGTACCCGTGAAATAACGACAAATGTTGATTTAGGTGAGGACGGCTATTTTGCCATTTACGGAGCGGATGGAGATAGGATTGCTCATCCATTCTCAGAAGGAGAAAATGCGTGGGAAAGTGTCGATAGTCATGGGGTTTATATGGTACAAAATATGATAAACGCAGCACAAAATGGCGGGGATTTTACATATTACGCTAGAGCAATGCCCAACGACCCTGATGCAGAAGAGGATAAAATAGCCTACTCTGCTATTGATCCGAACTGGGGTTGGGTGGTAAGCGCTAGTAGCTTCATGGCTTCATTTAATCATGGCATTCATTTAATTCAATACACGATTATCACTACTCTTAGTATCAGTATTTTAATAGGTGTAATCGTTATATTTTTATTTTCCAGACATTTAGCCATTCCAGTTCAAATGATTACTGACAGAGTTGAAAAGATCGCCAATCAACATTTAACCTTTACGTATTTAAACGTTAAAAATAAGGATGAGTTAGGTATATTAGCAACAGGAATAAATACGATGACTACAAATTTAAGAGGAATGATTGAAACCGTTTCGAACTCAGCCGAACAAGTTGCGGCTACATCTGAACAACTTACTGCGAGTAGTGAACAGACAAGCACGGCTTCAGATGAAATTACGAAGGCTATTCAGCAAATTTCTACAGGACAAGAAAAGCAACTGGTTGGAATGAAAGAAGCTAATCATTCCGTTACAGAGATATCATCGAGTCTTACAGCAATTACGAAAAATATTAAAGAATTAAATGACCTATCCATTGAAACCTCTAAAGTCTCTCTTTCTGGTAATGAAGTGATTACACAGTCCGTTGAACAAATGAATCAAATAAATAAACAGAACTTAATGACAAATAAAGCCATGCTATTGCTCGAAAGTAAATCACAAGAGATTGGTGAAATTATTAATGTCATTACTAGCATTGCAGCACAAACCAATTTACTTGCTTTAAATGCAGCGATTGAAGCCGCGCGCGCAGGGGAGCAAGGGAAAGGTTTTGCTGTTGTAGCTGATGAAGTTAGAAAACTAGCAGAGGAATCAGGAAATGCAGCTAATAATATTTCTACTCTAATAGGTGAAATACAACTTCATACACAAAATACAGTACAAATTGTCAATGAAGGAAAAAGTGTAGTTGAAACGGGTATACGTTATGTTGCAAACGCTGGGAAAACATTTGATGAAATAGCAGCTGATGTAGACATGATTAACAATAAACTTTCATCTGTCTCTACGGAAATTCAAGAAATTAATGCTAATACAGAGATTTTAGTAAATGAAATACTGAAAACCAAAGATGTTACCGATCAGTCATCGAGTTACACACAACAGGTTGTTGCAGCAGCGGAAGAACAGTCTGCTACTATGATTGAGATGACATTTGCTTCTCGTTCTTTAGCAGAGATGTCTCAGGAGCTTCAAAATCTAGTATCAAACTTTAAAACCAACGAATGAATCATTATATTTGGTAAGGTTTATAAAAGTAGAGACATATTCTTATGGTAAAAAGAATATTGAGCTAACAAATTTATGAACACGTAAATTTGTTAGCTATTTTTAATAGAGTTCAAAATGGTATCCATTGATATTCCACATAAACTTCACACGACATTCATATGGACTACAGATTAGCTTTATAAAATAATATAATAGTAATTTTTTGATAAAAGATGGAGGTTGAAACGACCCTATTGGAGGAATTAGGATGGAGACCGGTATGACATTATTTGAATCAAATCGAAAATCTGTATTAGAAAGTATTGAACATAAAAAATCTTTCACAATAGTATACATTACGATTATCAGTTGGCATGACTTGGACCTTTCTAAATGTATAGATGTGGTTAGGAGAAAGCTAACTTTGTATCAACCAAAAGTGGAATGGTATAGAGTATTTGATAAGGAATTTCTATTAGTCTGTCATGCTCAGTCCCAAGCTCGTTTAATTAGTCAAGAACTATCAAATATTGAATATTTAAAGATACACTATCTATATGTCCAAGATAGAAAACTTCCTGCGTTAAATTACGTTAGACAAGTCTATTTGCAAAACATAACTAGCGATGAACTAAAAGAGTGTAATTCACAGAAAGGTTTAGTAACTGAAGAGTTTGAAATAGTCTTCCAACCGATATTACACCATAATAGGCAATTATCCTTTGAAGCACTAAGTAAATGGCGGTGGGAAGAGATGGGTTCTATCTCTCCGGGTATATGTATTCCAATTTTAAATATAGAAAGTTTAATAGAATTAACCAAGAATATTATCAAAAAAGCTGTTGATTTATTGAGTAGATATAATGAAGTCGTTTATGTTTCTATTAATTTATCAGCGCCATTAATCAAAGATATTACTTGGTTAATCGAACATCTAGATGAAATTGGTATTACTAACAATAACCGAATTGCTTTTGAAATAACTGAGGAAACTATAATGGGGATAGAAGCTAGTGAAAATCTAAAAATTATACGTGATCGAGGTCATATTATATTTATTGATGGTTTCGGCTCTGGTTCTGGAAACTCGAATTTTCAATATATGTCCTTACTGCCCCTTGATGGAGTGAAACTAGATAGGTTGTTTATTAGTGGGAAATCAAATAAAAAGGTAATGGAGCTGCTGACAAATATTATCAAGGCCATAGATTTAGAAGTAATAATAGAAGGTGTAGACAATGTTGAGCAGCTTAATACCTTATCTGAAGCCCAATACGATTCAATACAAGGCTATTACATATCAAAACCACTAACAATAAATGAATTGACGAAATTTATGAATGACAATTGCTAGACTAAGTATAGTACGACAACAAAAGAATACCCTGTCGACATGAAGGGGATATTTAGAAAAATAAAACGACAGCAAAAAAACGCAATCCCCTGATGGGGGGCGTTTTTTGCTGTATAAAACCTTTTCTATTAGTTGTGGTGAAGGTGAACAATAAGAAAGAAGGGAACTCCAGATAATCTCCAGGAAATCTCTAGAAATTCTCCACCCTATTACCATATGAACTACAGATACTGCCTCTATTATAAAACCTGTAAGACAAAATACATCTTAAAAGGAGAATAAAAACATGAAAAAGAAAAAGAGATTAGCTGCTACTACTTTAGGTGCCGTATTCGCACTATCCACGATGGGGTCTGCATTTGCAGCAGAGGCACCAACTCAAGTGAGTGAGAAAAGTGAATATGTGGTAGGTCAAGTAAGTAAACCAACGAACTTTGATGAAATTTCAAAAGAAAAGGTGCAAGCCATTTTTGATCAAGCAGAAGCGGGTACACTAACAAAAAAAGAATCTATGAAGCAACTTGATGCTGCGCTAGGCATTAAGGGAGATAAAAATAAAGTGAGTGGTCCTGCAAGTAAACCATCGAACGTTGATGAAATCTCAAAAGAAAAGGTTCAAGCCATTTTTGATCAAGTAGAAGCGGGTACACTAACGAAAGAAGAATCCATGAAGCAACTTGATGAAGTGCTAGGGCTGGATGGAGATAAAAAACCTACAGGTAAACCAACGAACGCTAATGAAATTTCAAAAGAGAAGATGCAAGCCATTTTTGACCAAGTAGAAGCGGGAACACTAACGAAAGAAGAATCCATGAAGCAACTTGATGAAGTGCTAGGGCTGGATGGAGATAAAAAACCTACAGGTAAACCAACGAACGCTAATGAAATCTCAAAAGAAAAGATGCAAGCCATTTTTGACCAAGTAGAAGCGGGTACACTAACGAAAGAAGAAGCGATGAAGCAACTTGATGAAGTGCTAGGGTTGAACGGAGATAAAAAACCTACAAGTAAACCATCGAATGCTAATGAAATTTCAAAAGAAAAGGTGCAAACCATTTTTGACCAAGTAGAAGCGGGTACACTAACGAAAGAAGAAGCGATGAAGCAACTTGATGAAGCGCTAGGGTTGAAGGATGATAAAAATAAAGTGAGTGGGCCAGCAAGTAAACCTGTAAAGTAACTTTCAAGAAACCTCAAAAGTAGAGAAACTCTCCATTATAAACCAAGTAACAGGCAACCTAATATATAAGAAATAAAAGTAAAAGTGACAATATAGTAATAAGAATACAGAAGCACCGATACATTCGTAGTTTTTTTACATGTATTGGTGCTTTTTAATGTGTAGGATATTTAATTTCGCATAATAAGACAATCATGCAACTAGTTCATTGCATCAGTGAACGTTATAAGAAAATCTACTGTTTGCAGCGTTCCGACAAATATGAATTGCTATTTCCCCTATAATCATACTCATTCCCTAAAACCCTTTTGTGATAGTCACGTAAAAAAAGCTTCAACCCAAATCTAATAGATGATGGATTGGAGCTTTCGGTTTTTTTCAGCTGTCCTAACTAAGAAACAAACTTTTAACAGCTATCTGTTAGAAATACCCGTTCCTTACAAAAAATAATTGACTATAGAAATGCCATTCATTTACGCCCATTATGGTCTTTATTTTATGGTGAAGCCTAATGATTCAATTATGATGGGCGTTCCTCTAAATAATGTGCCATCGTAAGGAGTAATGGTTAAGGCCGTGTTTGATAGTGTATAAATACCGCCCTCTTGCATAACAGCATTAATATACAAATTGACATAGCCATTTGGTGAAAAAATCACGAATTCAGTAATGGGATCTGTCTGATCATTCCAAAAGAGAGTAGCGGGTAGGATTGCTCCGTTTGTTAAATCAAGATCGCTTGTTAAAATGTAAAAATATCTGTTAATCGTTGGAATGACTACTCCTTCTGGGACAACTTCGGTGGGAGGGACGATTGGACCATAAGAGGCTTTTATACGGGGCCAAATAAATCGATCCTCATTGCTACAATCACAGCTTTTATTACTTATTTGACCATGCTTAGGGTTGACCATGTGTTATCACACTCCATTCTTATAAATTTAACCTTTGCCTCGAATTCAGTTACTATAAAATATGAAGAAAATAAAATTCAATCTAGTTGAGCATCTATCATTCGATAAAGATTATTTCAGACAACCATGCTTTTTTCATAAATACTAGTTGGATAGAAGCGTTGGCATACATGCTTTTTACCGTAAATTAGTGTTATACTTTGCTAGTTGAATAAGGTAGAATACTAATTATGAATAATTAACGAAAAAGGGGTTACTGGTTTCATGAAAGATTTTGATCAACAATTGGAGGGGCTACTAAAGCAAGCCGCTTTGCAATACATAATATATCAGCATAATGGTGATACGGAGCGCATGGATAAAACATCACTTTTTGCTCGTAAAATTCAGCAAAAAGAGTATGTGATTGGGTTTGCAGGCCATTTCTCAGCCGGGAAGTCGAGTATGATTAATGCGCTGTCTGGCGAGAATTTATTAGCATCAAGTCCGATTCCAACAAGTGCAAATATTGTTAAAGTGCATAAATCAGAGGAAGACTTTGCGATTGTTTATATGCACAATGAAAAGCCTGTTAAATTTGAGGCAGGCTATGATTTTAAAACGGTCAAAGAGCTTAGTAAAAATGGGGATTTGGTATCTCAAATTGAAATTGGTCATAGTGCGTCAACACTACCGTTTGGCGTTACCGTGATGGATACACCTGGAGTAGACTCCACAGATGATGCACACCGTATGTCGACGGAATCTGCACTCCATATTGCCGATATCGTATTCTATACAATGGACTACAACCATGTGCAATCGGAGTTGAATTTTCAATTCACGAAGCAATTAATGAAATATAATCCAAATGTTTATTTGATTGTTAATATGATTGATAAGCATAAAGAAAATGAGTTGAGCTTTGAAGAGTTTAAAGCAACTGTTCATAATTCCTTTGCGGCGTGGGGCGTTGTGCCGAAAGGTGTATTTTTCACATCATTGAGAGAGCCTGACCACCCACATAACGATTTTGAAGCCGTCAAGAAAATTGTGATGGATAGTATGAACGATTGGCAGGATCAGCTTGTCCAAACAGCAACAAATACATTGCGTTTATTACAAAGCGAGCATGACAATTATTTAATAGAAGAAAAAGAGGATCGTCTAGCGTTAGATGAAGAGATTTTAAGTGCAGATGACTGGGCAAACCACCAAGATATTTTAGAGCAATACAACAAGTTAAATCGTCAGGTAGAGCTGTTCTCTGTCGAGGCGTGGAACGAAACATTTGAGGAGCAGCGAAAAGAATTGCTTGCCAATGCTGCCATTATGCCAGCTGACTTACGTGATCGCTTACGTCTTTATTTAGAAAGTATGCAGGAGGGCTTTAAGGTAGGAGGGCTCTTTACTGCGAAGAAAAAAACAGAGGAAGAGCGTAACCGTCGTAAAGAAGATGCTTATAGTGCCTATCAAAATGTTGTCCATGCGCAAATTACAGGGCATTTAAAGGGTCTTATGAAAAATGCATTGAAGGACGTCGGTGCCTTAAATGAAGAACGTGCGTCAGCTATTGATGCTTATCCATTTGATTTGCCTTTTGCATTAATTGAACAGCAAGTTCAAACAGGAGCATTGTTAACAGGTGACGCAGTATTAAACTTTGCCAACCGTGTGGCAGAGGCAACAAAGCGCTATTTTATTCAGGAAACAGATAGCTGGAAAAAAGCACAAGCGACAACATTAGAAGCGGTGGCAACTGAAACAGCGGCTCCTTCGAAGTTAAAGATGGCAGGCATGCAGGATAAAGTGGATGCTATTAAGGCTGTACTTGAAATCGAAGGCTACCAACAATATAGTGCGACCATTATGCATCAAGCGAGCAATGAAATCCGCAAGGTTGCGAATGAGCAGCTAACAAATTGGGAAAATTCCTTTAAACAGGATTTAGCAGAGATTCGTTTGTTTGATGAGTCCATGCTACAACCAAAAGAACAAGTCATTCAGCAGGAAGAAGCGCAGCAAACTGTTAGTGCGACGAGTCTGCCAATCGATGGTGTGATTAATCGTGCTCTGCATACCGCCAATGCTGTAAAAGAAGTACAAGGTTTTGCTGAAGTTGCTCAATATCTAGAAAATAAAGTAGAACGCCTACAGAAAAAAGACTTTACGATTGCTTTGTTTGGGGCTTTTAGTGCTGGAAAATCATCCTTCTCGAATGCATTGATGGGAGCGAAGGTATTACCTGTATCGCCAAACCCAACAACCGCAGCTATCAATAAAATTCGTCCAGTTACACCAGAGCATCCTCATGAAACGGCCGATGTCCAGCTTAAAACAGCTGAACAAATGTTAGAGGATATTCAAGGGTCGTATGCAGCGATTGGCTTATCTGTCCACTCATTGGAGGAAGCGTATAATCGTGCTGACGAAGGGCTTGCTGTCCAGTTGACAGATGAGCGTTTAAATGTGCACAAATCATTTATTCGTGCCTATAAAGAGGGGTATCCATCATTCAAGTCTGAGCTTGGAACTATTATTCGAGTGGATCGCGTTGAATTTGAAAAATTTGTTGCACAAGAAAATAAATCATGCTTTGTAGACAATATCGACTTCTATTATGATAGTCCATTAACACGCATGGGCGTTACATTGGTGGATACGCCAGGAGCAGACTCCATTAATGCTCGACATACAGGTGTAGCTTTTGAATATATTCGGAATGCGGATGCCATTCTATTTATTACGTATTATAATCATGCATTTGCCAAAGCTGACCGTGAGTTTTTAATTCAGCTTGGTCGTGTAAAAGATGCATTTGAACTGGATAAAATGTTCTTTATTGTAAATGCAATTGATTTAGCGACAACAGATGAGGAGCAGGAAGATGTAAAAGGCTATGTTCGTCAAGAATTACAGCGTTTTGGAATTCGATTCCCACGACTGTACGGTGTATCAAGTCTTCTAGCGTTAAATGAAAAGGTAGAAGGTTCAGACTTAGTATCTGGTATGCCACCGTTTGAAAATGACTTCCATACATTCTTAAATGATGAATTGAGTGCATTAGCAGTGCAGGCTCTTGCGGAGGAAGTTGATAAAACAGAGCAACGTTTAGCGGACTTAATTGCGCAAACAGAGGAAAACCTAAAACGTAAGGATGAGCGTTTAGAGGAATTAACAGTACTTGAAAAGCATGTTCAATCGAAGTTTAGTGTGCTGAATACAAGTATGCTGGAAAGTGAGACAAAGCAAGAGCTTGATGAGCTTCTCTATTATGTTCTACAGCGTGTCTACTATCGTTACCCTGAATTCTTTAAGGAAGGGTATAATCCTTCAACATTTGCGGCAATGCCAGCACAGCAGGCATTGGAGCATGCATTGAAGGAAGTAATGCAAAGCTTACGTTTCGACTTTACACAGGAAATGCGTGTTACAAACTTCCGTTTATCACAGTTTATTAGCAAGAAAATGCAGCATCGCTTTAAAGATGAAGTACGTGAGCTAAAAGAGCTTAACCGTAGCTTCTCGTTCTTAGCATTTGAATCTTCTGAGCCAAATTTACTTGATTTTGAAGGTCCATTTGGTGAGATTTCGAAATATGCGAGCGTAAAATCTCACTTCCGCAATCAAAAAGCTTTCTTTGAGAAGAATGAAAAAGTGAAGCTGAGCGAGGCATTAGAAACATTGACAAAACCAGATGCACAGGATTATTTAGATGCACAGAAAGTTTCTCTCATGACATGGGCGATTACATTTATTGCAGAGGAAGCAGAAAAATTACGTTTATATATTTATCATCAAGCGCTTGAGCAAATAGAAACAGAAAGATTGGCGCTTCAAGAAGAAAGCCGTTTAGCTTCTTGGAAAGCGATTTACGCACAATTACAATACGCATGAGGTGATTCCTATGGGAAAAGTGTTCAAATCAGTGGATGAAATTCAGTTTGATGGTGTCCGTTTTATCGATGCTCGTTTTGATTTACAAGACAAAGAAGCTGGAAAAAAAGCATTTGAAGAAGGTCATGCAATAGGAGCAATCTATATTGATTTAGAGCAGCAGCTATCTGATATGGACAGTAAAGACGGTCGTCACCCAATGCCGAACAAAGAAAAACTGACGTCGATATTTCAAGAATTAGGCTTACGTTATGAAGATCAAATCGTTATCTATGATCAAGGAGCAGCACCATTCGCTCCACGTGCTTGGTGGATGCTGACGTATGCTGGTTTCCCAAATGTGGTCATTGTTAATGGGGGCGCATCTGCATTGGAAATGAAAATACCATTTACAAAAGATGTTGTTAAATACCCACCAACCTTTATTGATTTTGTCTGGAAGGATGAGCTTTATGCTCCACGCCAAGCGGTAAAGGCAATTGTGGACGGTGAAGTCAAAGCGACTTTACTAGATGCTCGTGCGGCTGAGCGTTACCGTGGGGAAGTTGAGCCATTAGATAAAGTAGCGGGCCACATACCAACCGCGAAAAACTTTGACTGGGAGCAATTAAAGAAGGACGGTCAGTTGCAGGCCAATGATGCATTGCGTCAAAAAGTGGCTCCAGATGAACATGTAGTTGTCTACTGTGGCAGTGGTGTAACCGCATCCCCACTCTATGCCGTATTAGCGGATGAAGGCTATGAAAACATCCAATTATATGTAGGTAGCTTTAGTGATTGGATTACACAATACGATGTTGAAAAAGGTACAAATGAATAAGGATCACAGCAAAAACGCTCACTTAGGTGAGCGTTTTTTTTGGAGAGGTGGATCGGGTGCGGGGGAAAGTGATGGATAGAAGTGGGGAAGTGATGGATAGAAAGAAGAAAGTGACGGATAGGATGCCAAAAGTGGCGGATAGAAAGCTGAAACTAGCGGATAGAAAGCTGAAACTAGCGGATAGAAAGCTGAAACTGGCGGATAGAAAGCCAAAACCGACGGATAGAGCCAAAAAAGTCAAAATGACTCACCATTCATTTTATGCTACACTCTTTTAAAAGGGGGAAAGTGGATGTTTAAACGTGAGACGAGCATAGTTGTTCAACACCACGGTGATGTACAATGTGCACTTGGAAAGGTAGCAATTCAGGGCTTTGGTATGAGTGTGTATAGTTTTTTTGTAGATGGTTTATTAATTGATACAGGCTCTAATTCGCTGGCACAGGAGTTTCAATCTTTCTTTAAAGACTTGCCAATGGAGCAAATTGCCTTAACTCATGCGCATGAGGATCATGCGGGTAATGCCGCGTGGCTTCAGCAACAATGGGATGTACCTATTTATCTTCATGGTAAGTCTCTTCAGACTTGTACGCAGGATGGGGATTATCCTTTGTATCGTCAAGCATTATGGGGGGAGCGGCCGGCTTTTCTAGCGCAGCCGATAGGGACTACATTGCAGACGAAAACAGCTATCTGGGATGTTATTGAAACACCTGGACATACGACAGATCACCTAGCTTTCTATAATCGCCAAACAGGTGCTATGTTCACGGGAGATTTATACATTCAAACGAAAACCAAGGTAGTACTCGATGAAGAAAATATTGTACATACCTTAGCTTCCTTAAAGAAATTATTAAACTATGACTTTAAAGAAATTTATTGTTGTCATGCAGGCTATTTAGCCAATGGACGAAATAGAATACTAGAAAAAATAGCGTATATTGAAGAAATGGAAGAGAAGGTTCGTCACTTGTTTCAACAAGGTTATTCAGTAGAGGAGATGACGTCCAGTATTTTCCCTCGAGAATATCCCATTGTTAAAGTGTCTGGCGATCAATGGTCCTCTAAACATATAATCAATGCTTTTATCCGTCACTTTACACAGGAGTCCTTGCAATAGGGCTCTTTTTTGTTGGGCTTAAAAGCTGTAACACCAATAATAAAAAACTTTGTGAAAAAATGTGGATAAATTGTGACAAACTCAATTGGCTCAATGGATACGCTTACATAAGTTTGTGAAAAAATTCTCATTTACACAAGAAAAATACTATGTGAAATATTGAACAGCTTGAAAGGCGATAGTTGTACATTTTCCACTACTCATTATAGGATGTTAATTATTTCGAAATAATTGATTGTGAAAAGCTTAATTTGACAGAAAAATGTATAAGAAGTCTTGTAACAATGCATTTTCGAAAGAAGAAATAAATTGACAGAAAATTCATTGACTATATTTTCACAAAGTAATATGATTCTAAAATATAATGAAAAACAAAGGGAAAAGGATGGGATGGAATGGATGTCATGAAGAAAGCATTAGAAATGCATGCACACTATAGTGGTAAATTAGAGGTGATTTCAAAAGTACCGGTACAGGATTCTTATGATCTAAGTCTTGCTTATTCACCTGGAGTGGCCGCACCGTGTGTGGAAATTGAAAGAAATCCATCGTTGGTTTATGACTATACAATGAAGGGGAATATGGTGGCAGTTGTATCAGATGGTACAGCAGTTTTAGGATTGGGCGATATAGGGCCTAAAGCTGCATTACCAGTTATGGAAGGGAAAGCGATTTTGTTAAAGCGTTTTGCCAATGTTGATGCTTTTCCAATATGTTTAGATACAAAAAGTACGGATGAAATCGTCAGCATTGTGAAGGCGCTTGCCCCTACGTTTGGGGCGGTAAATTTAGAGGATATTTCAGCACCTAGATGTTTTGAAATTGAGGATCGGCTACGTCAGGAATGTGATATCCCGGTATTCCATGATGATCAGCATGGGACAGCAATTGTAGTAGGTGCCGCTATGATTAATGCCAATCGTATTGTGCAAAAGGATATTGCCACAATGAAGGTTGTCATCAATGGCGCGGGTGCAGCAGGGATCGCTATTTTGCGAATTCTTGTGCAAATGGGCTATAAAAATATTTTTATGTGTGATACAAAAGGTATTATTTATGAGGGACGTAAAGAAGGGATGAATCCGATTAAAGAGGCGGTTGCTCATTTAACAAATCCAGAGAAAATACATGGTACGTTGAGTGACGCGCTCGTTGGGGCAGATGTCTTTATCGGTGTTTCGGTAGCTAATCTATTATCAGAGGCGCATATTGCATCTATGAATGAAAACCCGGTGGTCTTTGCATTAGCTAACCCAAATCCAGAAATTACGTATGAAAATGCTAAGGCGTGGGGAGTGCGAGTTATGGGTACAGGTCGTTCGGATTATCCAAATCAAATTAACAATGTCCTTGCCTTTCCTGGCATTTTCCGTGGTGCATTAGATGTACGTGCGACGGATATCAATGAAACTATGAAGCTTGCTGCAGTGGAAGCAATTGCTTCTCTTGTGAGTGACGAGGAGCTCGCGGAGGAATATATTGTTCCGAAATCTTTGGATGAGCGTGTCGTTGCAATTGTCTCTCGTGCAGTTAGCGGAGCAGCGGTCGAATCTGGCGTGTCGGAACTATTCCAACAAACTACTGCGCTATCAGTTTAACAAATAAAAGATATTGAAATACAGCAGATGTAGAAAAGCAAAGATATGCTTTTCTACATTTTTTATCGAATTTGCTCGAAAAATGTTGTTGTTTAGTTTTTTATGTAATAAAATTGGTGAGTACAAGGTAATAAATCGTGCAATTGATTGTAAAGTATAAATACATAATGTTGTAATATTTTTAAAGAAAAATGGGTCTTTAGTCTATAAAAGAGGAGATAAAATACATGAAAACATTCGTTCAATTCCGGTCCATTAAAGCCAAGCTGATTGCTTTCTCTTTATTGCTTTTAATGATTCCCCTTATTACCTTAGGCTATCTAAGCTATCAACAAAGTAAATCAAATTTAGAGTCGGTGGGAAAAGAAAATTTAAGAAACAGTGTGGAAATGACCATTGCCATGATTGAACAATTTAATCAAGAGGTAGAGGCAGGCAATTTATCTTTAGATGAAGCGCAAGAGAAAGTGAAGGTCGCTATTTTAGGTGAAATGGATAGTGATGGAAAGCGACCTATTAATAAAAATATTAAACTAGGTGAGAGTGGTTATATTTTTGTTGTGGACCAAAAGGGGAACTCTATTGCGCATCCAAATATCGAGGGAAATAATGTCTGGGATGAGCAAGATGACAATGGGGTTAAGTATATGCAGGAAATCATTGCGAAGGGGAATGAAGGTGGTGGATTTGCCTCGTATTCGTGGCCATTACCAAATTCTGATCAACTAGAAGAAAAAGGGGTCTATGCAGAAACGGATCCGTATTGGGGATGGGTCATTGGTGCCAGTACGTATTTAGCAGACTTTAATAAGCCCGCGGAGAGTATTTTGAAATTAACGCTTGTTGTGATTGGCGTGGCTATTATGATCGGGCTATTTGTAATTTGGCAATACGCGAGTAGTATGGCTAAGCCAATAAACCGAGTGGTCCAAGCGATGGAGCGATTTGCGGAGGGTGATTTGACGCAAGAAAATATGTCGATTCGCTCAAAAGATGAAATTGGCAAACTGGCAAACGCTATGAATCAAATGCAAGCTAAATTGAAGGACATGATACACAATATTGCTCAAGCGTCTGATTTAATTAATACATCCAGTAAGGAGCTATCACAATCAGCTAATGAAGTGAATATGGGTGCTGAGCAAGTAGCAATTACGATGAATGAATTAGCATCTGGTGCAGAGGGACAAGCGCATCATTCTAACGAATTAACGTCCTTGATGGAACGTTTTACTGCTGATTTACGTGAAACAAATCAGCATGGGGAGCATATTCATCAATCTTCTGTTGAAGTATTGGGCTTAACCAATGAAGGAAGTCAGCTCATGACATCTTCGAATTCTCAAATGAGTAAGATTGATGGCATAGTACAAAATGCCGTAGAGAAAGTAAAAAATTTAGATGCCCAAGCACAGGAAATTTCAAAATTGGTGGTGGTCATTAAAGATATTGCCGATCAAACGAATTTATTAGCTTTAAATGCCGCGATTGAAGCTGCTAGAGCTGGGGAACATGGCAAAGGATTTGCGGTAGTTGCGGATGAAGTACGTAAGCTTGCAGAACAAGTAGCCTTTTCTGTCAATGATATTACATCGATTGTCACAAATATTCAGCAAGATTTTGATGTCGTTACGAGCTCATTAGAGGATGGCTATCAGGAAGTAAAAGAGGGTACCAATCAAATTAAAGCTACGAGTGAAACGTTTTCGACGATTAGTAATTCTATTAATGATGTAGTGGAAAGTGTTCAATTGATTTCCAGTAATTTATCAAAAGTAACTGAAGATGGTCAAAAAATGAATAGCGCTATTCAAGAAATCGCTGCGGTCGCAGAAGAATCTGCGGCAGGTGTGGAGCAAACGACGGCGACAACAGAACAGACAAGTAGCTCAATGGAGGTTATGGCGGGGAAATCAGCCCAATTATCAACATTAGCTTTAGAATTAAAGACATTGATTGCCCAATTTAAACTATAAAAAAATCTCCCCCTCTCTTAAATGAGAGGGGAGATTTTTTTACATCATGCCAACACCAATAATCCCAACGAGAATAATGAAGAAAAGAACGAAGAACAAGATGAATAAAATAATTCCAGGAATAAAGATAGTGAAAAAGGCCATCCAATTAGAGATTTGGTGTGCTTCTGCTACCACACCGACTGAAATGACGAAAGACCAAATAGTTACAACAATAGAAGCTAAAATAGCTGGCCAAAAAATCCATGGAAGTGAGCCCATAAAGTTTGGATCTAGTAAAGATTCTGGTGAAGTGAATAACCATATTAAATAAAATGGAATAAGCACTATAAATGGTACAGCTGTAAGGCTCAGCCCTTTAAATAAGTCTGAATACGTGCCAGTACCCTTAAATAGTTTACCAAATAGCCATGTGATTAGAGCAGATATAGCTGTCCCGATAATACCAGCGATTGGAGCAAAGATTACACACAGTAAAGCCAATAACCAAGGGGAAAGGTCAGTGAAAAACTCCGAATCCGTCAGCCCTGACATGATAGAACCGATATAACCGATGGACATAATCAAAATAGCAAAGCCGATTGATTTTTCGTTAATCATATAGCGAGCGGTTTGCTTTGGATGTAACCAAACGGATATAAACGGATTCACCTTTGGCCTTTCTTCTTTCTGTGTGTCATTAAAGTTTTCCATCAAACTACCTCCAAAATAATAGAATAATTGCATGTTACGCATAGTTAGTATACGAGTGATACAGTGAAAAGTTTCGTAGAAAGTAAAAATAAGTTATTTTCATAACAAAAGAGCCGCACAAAGGCGGCTCTTATTAGTGACTTAACATCATTTTTTCAAGCTCTAATGGTTCAATGTATTGCTCACCTTTGTAAGCACGCATATTACCACCAGAAATTTCATCGATTAATAAAATTTCGTTAGTTTGAGCATCACGGCCAAACTCCAATTTAATATCATAAAGCGTTAAGTCCTTTTTAGCAAGCTCAGTTCCAACAAATTTAGAAATTTCAATTGTACGTTGTTTTAAAATGGCATATTCTTCGTGTGTTAACAGGTTTAACATAGCTAATGCATCTTCAGAGATCGGAGGATCTTGGCGATCGTCATCTTTAATGGTAACTTCCACAAAGGCATCAAGATCTTGGCCTTCCTTCACATAGGCACCGTAGCGTCGCAAGAAGGAACCAACAGCCTTAAAGCGGCATATTACTTCCAAACCGTTTCCGAAAACTGTTGCAGGCTTTACAGTCATTGTTGCATCATCAAAGTTGGCATCTACATAGTGAGTAGGAACACCTTGTTCATTTAATTTAGAATAGAAATAAGAAGTTAAGCGTAACCCCGCTAAGCCAGCACCATCAATTGTTAAGCCAACCGTATTAGCGCCTGGGTCGAACACGCCGTTTTCACCTGTTACATCGTCTTTAAATTTTAATAAATAATGACCATCTTCTAATTTGAACACATTCTTCGTTTTCCCTGTATACATTAATTCCACAAAAAGACCTCCAATATTCATAGTACTCTAAAATTATAACACGAATATTTTAAATGTTTAATATTAAAAATGTTCGTTTTGTGTGTTTGTTTCTATCGTTTATTGCTAATTTACAATAAAAACACAAGGTGATAACGAATGATCGTCATCACCTTGTGTTTTGAAATGCTTCGTAAGTTCGCTGGAGGATTTATGCTAGATAGCTAGGACAGTTATTAATAAATGCCTTCAGCCAGCATTCCATCTGCCACTTTAATAAAGCCAGCGATGTTTGCTCCCATAACTAAGTTGCCAGGGAAGCCGTATTTTTCAGCAGCAGCTTTACTATCTGAATAAATATCTTTCATAATTTGATGAAGTTTCGCATCTACTTCTTCAAATGACCAAAATACGCGACTTGAATCTTGTGCCATTTCAAGAGCAGATACAGCAACTCCTCCAGCATTCGCTGCTTTTGCTGGTCCGAACAATACACCAGCATTTAAGAATTCATTAATTGCTTCAAGATCAGAAGGCATGTTGGCACCTTCGCCAATTGCTTTGACCCCATTTGAAATTAATGTACGAGCTGACTCACCATTAATTTCGTTTTGAGTAGCACATGGTAGAGCGATGTCACAAGGAATCGTCCAAATGCCAGTGCAGCCATTTGTAAAAGTAGCATTTGGTCGGTAACTTACGTAAGTTGAAATACGATCACCTTTAACTTCTTTAATTTCTTTAATGACATCTAAATCTAAGCCTTCTGGGTCATAAATATAGCCTGCGGAATCAGAGCAAGCAACTACTTTTGCGCCATATTGTTGTGCTTTCTCAATCGCATACGTTGAAACATTTCCAGAACCAGAAACAACCACTGTTTTTCCTTCAAATGAATCGTTCGCATCTTTTAACATCTCATTGACGAAATAAACTGTACCATAACCCGTTGCCTCTTTACGTGCTAAGGACCCACCATAGCCAGGGATTTTCCCAGTTAATACACCTGATTCACTAGCTTTAGTTAGACGTTTATATTGCCCCCATAAATAACCTACTTCACGAGCACCTACACCAATATCACCAGCAGGAACATCGACATCTGGACCAATATGACGGTATAATTCAGTCATGAAGGCTTGGCAGAAACGCATGATTTCTGAATCTGACTTACCTTTCGGATCAAAGTTAGACCCACCTTTACCACCACCGATTGGTTGCCCTGTTAAAGCATTTTTAAAGATTTGTTCAAAGCCTAGGAATTTAATGATGGATTCATTTACCGAAGGGTGGAAGCGTAGGCCGCCTTTATAAGGCCCCATGACATTGCTATATTGTACACGATACCCGCGATTTACTTGCACTTGGTTCGTATCGTCTTGCCAAGCGACACGGAAAGAAATGATGCGATCAGGCTCAACAATACGAGATAAAATATTGGCCTTAATATATTCAGGATGTTGGACGAATACAGGTACTAATGAAATGAAAATTTCTTCAGCTGCTTGTAGAAACTCCGCTTGATGACAGTTCTGTTGTTTAAGTTGCTCGAATACGCCATCTACGTATTCTTTAGCTAATTGTTCATTGCTAACAGTTGTGATTGTCATAGTAAAAACCCCCATTTAGTTGATAGGTGTATCGTATATTTATTTTTCAAACTATTCAATAAAATACTTTTTTAGTTTGTGAAAAATTGAGCAAGAGGGGTCGGGAAAATGATATTTTAAAATAATGTTAGGTGATAGTATTCATCTAATTATGAGAAAGGAATGATGCCTTATTGTGAAGGTTCTTATAGACGCTGATGCCTGTCCAGTAGTGGATTTGGCGCTATCTGTATCATCTGAGTTTGAGATTGAAACTATCTTATTTTGCGATACATCCCATCGTGTAGAACGTGATAATGTAATAACAATTATGGTGCCGAAAGGTCCTGATTCGGTTGATTTTACGCTAGTGAACGCGCTTTCAAAACACGATATTGTCATAACACAGGATTATGGGCTAGCGGCAATGGTTTTAGCAAGAGGAGGGTATCCAATTGATCAAAATGGACGAGAAATGTCTAATGAAAATATCGAACGCCTGCTCGATATGCGCCATGTCGGTCAAAAAATTCGTCGAGCAGGTGGACGCACCAAGGGCCCTAAAAAAAGGACACAAGAAAACAATATTTCGTTTGAAATGAAATTTCGACAAATTTGTGAACGAGCGATTTTTGCACAAAAAATGGAGGACTCTACAGGTGAAAAATGAACGTAAGCATGATCTTTTAGAGCAATTTCCACTGTTAAAATCGATGGCTGCTAAAAATACTGTACTTTGGGAAAATACAAATGGGGTGAAACAGCCGGAAACATCGCTTTTTACTATGCAAGAAGTAAAGGAGGCAGAGGAAACGTTACAACGCTTTTCTTCATATTTAAAAGTGGCATTCCCTGAGCTTGAGGAAAGTAATGGATTAATTGAATCAGACATTCTAGAAATTCCTGCTATGAAAAGTGCGCTTGAAAATAAATATGGCGTGTTGATAGAAGGTCAGTTGCTTTTAAAATCGGATCATGCTTTACCTATCTCAGGCTCCATCAAAGCACGGGGAGGCATTTATGAGGTCTTAAAGCATGCTGAAAGGCTGGCATTAGCAAGTGGGAAGCTTCAAGTAACAGATGATTATGAACGACTAGCATCAGCGGAGTTTCAGTCCTTCTTTCAGCAATATACCATTGCGGTTGGCTCTACTGGAAATTTAGGTTTAAGTATCGGCATTATAGGCAAGAAGCTCGGCTTTAATGTCGTTGTACATATGTCGAGTGATGCCAAGGAGTGGAAAAAAGCTTTACTTAGGGAGAAAGGTGCCACGGTAGTTGAATATGAGGCTGATTACAGTGTTGCCGTTGAACAGGGGCGTCAAGAAGCAGAATTAGATCCTATGTGTCATTTCATTGATGATGAAAATTCAAAGGATCTATTTGCAGGCTATGCAGTCGCAGCATTGCGTTTAAAAGGGCAATTAGAAAACATGAACATACCAGTCAGTGTCACACATCCATTGTTTGTGTATTTACCGTGTGGGGTAGGGGGAGGACCAGGCGGTGTTGCCTACGGATTACGAGAAATATTTGGCGAACATGTGCATATTTTCTTCGCAGAACCTGTTGCCTCACCTTGTATGACGCTAGGCTTAATGACTGGACTTCATGATGCTATCAGTGTAGAGGATATAGAATTAGATAATAAAACCGAAGCAGATGGTCTTGCAGTGGGTCGCGCCTCCAAGTTTGTAGGAAAAGTAATGGAGACGTATATAAGTGGCTGCTATACAGTGACAGATGAAGAGTTGTTTACCTCTTTAGGTTTAGCTATCGATAGCGAAAAACTATTTTTAGAGCCATCTGCACATGCAGGAATGTTTGGCGCTATTCGCTTGTCCCAAAAAGGTCAACACTATTTAGCTCAGCGCGGACTAACAAAGCATATGGCGCAGGCAACCCATCTTGTGTGGGCAACAGGTGGCAGTATGGTCCCAGACAGCATGCGTGCTACGTATTTGGCTAAGAGCAGAGATTTAGTTTGAAAATGATGATACTTTTTGTTCGAACAGGGAAAGTCTTGCCCCAATCAAGTTATTCGAAAGCGCAAAAACAGGTGAAGAAAAATTCTTCACCTGTTTTCTTATTATTAACGTTGCAATGCTTTACGTTGAGCTGCTAAATATACTTCTTGAGCTGCAAGGACGCCTGCGCCTGGCTGGAAGTCATAAGCGAAGTCTTGGAGCCCCGCCTCCAATAAGGATACGGCTTGTAGTATATCACTTGGGAAGCAATAGCCCATATGGCCGAATCTGAAAATTTTACCTTGTAGATGACCAAGACCACCTGCAAAATCTAAGTGATATTGCTGCTTAAGGTGCGATAAAAATTCACCAAGCTCAATCCCCTTTGGTGCCTTAATAGCCGTAATGGTAGGGGAGGCGTATTGATTTTCAGTTAAGAGCTCGAGGTGTAAAGCTTTCATAGCACTACGTACCATGTTTTTCATCAGCTCGTGACGGGCAATGGTCTGTGAGAAGCCGCCTTCCTGTTCAATTAGCTGACAAACCTCATGCAGGCCATCAATAAGCGTGATAGCAGGAGTATTTGGCGTCATCCCCTTTTCTGCCCAACTACGATAACTTAATAGATTTAAATAATATGCTGGCGTTTGATTGTCTTCAATGACTTGCCAAGCTTTTTCGCTCACACTAACAAGAGAGAGTCCAGGCGGAAGCATCATCGCTTTTTGCGAGCCTGTCACGAGAATATCAATACCCCAAGCATCCATTTCAGCAGGCGCGCCACCGATGCAGCTTACGCCATCCACGATAACGAGAGCATCAGTTTCGTCATGAATCACTTGTGCTAATTCAGCGACTGGATTTAAAATGCCTGTAGATGTTTCATTATATGTGACGAAAACCGCTTTAATATTTTGTAATGGCTGTAAAAATGCTCGTAGCTCCTCAGGAGTGCAAGCTTGTCCCCATTCTTTTTCGAGCTTATGTACATGGAAGCCATATTGCTCACAAATGGAAACGAAATAGTCACCGAATGCCCCAACAGTAATGACCACAACTTCTTCACCGGCCGCAACCGTATTGACTGCCGCAGCTTCAAGTGCAGCTGTCCCGCCTGATGGCAAGAGTAAAATGTCCTGTGTCGTGCCAAAGACAGGCTTTACGGCTTCAATCGTCTCCCGGTATAATTCCACAAATTCTTGACTCCGATGACTAAAAATATCTCGATTCATTGCCAATTGAACTCTCTTTGGAATCGGTGTTGGTCCCGGATGTCTTAAAATATTTTCATACATATTATCAATCCCCTTTACTTGACAGAAATTCAAAATTTTCTAACTATAATAATAACATACTTCTTGTATAGGCTAGCTGCTTTTTTAATAAATAATGGAAGAGATTGTCATGATTCTATAAATTGAAAAGGAGACCAAGAATATGGAAACAATGAAGCACTATCCATTTATCTATTTTTTGTACGAACGCAATCAGGTGCTTGTATATAAAATTCAAACACTCGATTACATCACATTAGCAAATGTCGTGGAAAAGGGAGAATGGGAGGGGTATGAGCTTCTGCCATCAGAGCCATTTACAACATTTCGGCATGAACAAAGTGATCCTAAAGAGGGATGGTCTTTTTGGGTTGCGGCGGAACACCTTAGTCATTTGGTAGACACCATTAATGATTATATTCAGCTTCAAAGAAAGAGTATGATGACAACAACTGCCCAAGTTGTACATATTGTTTGCTCAGAATTGCAGCAGGCTCCTTACGAGTGGCACTTGCTCCGCCTAAATATGTCATTGGCTTTCCAGAGGATTTGTCTATCGGACCGCTGTGGAAGCTTGATGAAGAAAGAGGACAAGCATGCCGCCAAAAGTGGTTAATGGAAAATAGTAATGATGAGGTGGATAACTTTGTTGGTCATAATAAATTAAAAGAGGCAATTCGAGAGATACGGGATATTCCGAGTCACCTACCTATCTATATTTGGTGTGGGGACAATATAGAAGAACAATGTGGGCTTCGGTTTTTCCTCTATTTATTGCGTGATCAACACAATGAAATATTTCTTATACATACAAATGGACAGCAAGTGATCGAACGTCAGTGGAATCCAAATCTGTATGAAAAAAAGAGATTATCAGTAAAAGAACGTCTAAAATTTCTACAGCAATGGGAAGGTCTGGCAGAATCAACGGCAGTGCTTCGTCAATGGGAGCAACAGCATATTCAAGAGGTGTCTGAAAATTTTTATGACTCTCTCATCGTGAAGAGGCTAAAAGAAATACATCAGGAACAGGGACATGTGGATTTTATTCAAACTGGAACATTTCTTTTAGAGCTACTTGCTAGAATGGATGAATCGCCAAACATCTTTTATTTAGAATATAGAATTCGATATTTAATCTATAATGGCACCCTAGCATTAAAAGGTATTCCTAAATCTATGTGGGATTATTATGTGAAAATATGCCAAAAAACCTCTTTAGTCTGAAGACTTAAAGAGGTTTTAGGATAGTGAACTAGACAGCGAATGGTCTGTTCATTCGCATTAAACCGTAAATAGCAAAGAACAACCCGCCTGTAATAACCATTAGAATCGTGTAAAGTACAGCCTTACCAGTTTCACCACACCAGCGATAGAATAGGCGATATGTGAAATACAATGTAAAGCCCACCATACCTATAGATGCGAGTAAACCGATAACTGGTATAAACGAAACGATAAACAAGCCTGCATAAATAAGGGTATTTTTTAGAGCTGTTGCACGAATCGATTCTCGATTATCTCCACCGGCAGTCAGTAGGAAAAGGCTGTATACATTAATGATAGGAATCCAAGCAATATAGGCTACATCTCCAAAACCATTTGTTTTAGATGTCATAAAATAAATGAGTGCACTAATAATGTAGGCGATTAGCCCAAGAACTAGAGATGCTAAAATTACGATAATAAATAAGCCTCCCATGGCTGCATCCAAATCAGAGTTATAATAATTATAGTCCATCAGAAAAACCTCCCTTCTTAAGAAAATACCTCCTAATGATACCAATCCTATTATGTTTAATCTACAACCATTTATATGTAATTTTTAGTAGAAACGGCACAAATGTACTAGAAAGAAAATTTTTATTCATTCTTTTATGATGATTTTTTGAGTAATGAATGAAAGAAATGCAAAAAATATCCTTGGGAAAATGAATATGCTAGTTTAGGAGAATCATTTTTAAAGTTTTTCACCTTGTACTGCTCACAAACATTACTATCCTATGTTTGTAGTGGTATCTGACATGCCATTTTATTCAGAAAAAAGTCACCTTCCCATATAGAAAGGTGACAATTTTACATGTATTACATGAATTTGGCGATATGCTCTAGCTCAATACGTGAAGAATTATAGGCAGGGGCTGCTGCTTTACCAATCGCAATTAAAATAACGGGTACGATATGATCCGCTAATTCAAAATGTTTGGTGAAGGCTTCTTTATTGAAGCCGCCCATTGGTACTGTATCATAGCCCATGTCTTTTGCTAAAAGCATGATCTGCATGGAAATGAGTCCAGCATCAAATGTAACGATATTCTTTAAAACCTCCTGAGGAAGCTGAGAATATAAGTTCATTGAATTATTAATCATTAAATCCTTTGTTGCTTCATTAATATAACCAAGATCGAAATTTTTTGTAAAGATCGATTCAGCATTTTCGTACATTTTTGTATCGCCTAGGACAGCAATAACAGCTGAGGAAGTTTCCACTTGCTCTTGATTGTTAGCAATGGCACGTAACTCTTTTTTCATTGCCTCATCTTGAATGACTATAAAGCGCCATGGCTGTAAGTTACTTGAAGATGGTGCAGAAGTGGCTTCTACTAGTAGTTCCTCTAGTTGTTCTTGAGGAATTTTATAATTTTCGTCGTATTTACGAACAGATTTACGGTCATGCATAACTTTATATAAATTGCTTTTTGTCACTGTCATTTATTTTGACTCCTTCATTATAAGATGCGTTTTTACTATACGATAAATGATTTCAAATTCCAAGTAAATTGCTCGAATTAAAGAGTCTTGAATATAGGATTTTTGATGAGGTGGTGATCGCCTAAATGTCATGACGCATCAAGCTCAAAATTTGCAAGAAGCAACAACTGCATTTTTCATGCTTTTGATAGAATAAAATATGTATTGGAACGAAGGATGGGGAATCCTGTGGGAAAAGTGGTAGTTGAGGTCGTGGATAGATGGGATATTTTCTGATGGGAGGGATGTAGCTCGAAACTGTCCAGCCGTAGTGATAATCGCTAAAAAAGACTATAGATCCACTCAACTTTTTTGAGCTTGTCTACAGTCTGAAGGGCAACCCTCACTATCTTAATTTAAATGCCTCCCATTCTATATGGCTAGTAGGAGCGGACGATTTGAAGTGCTTCATCATTTTTTCGGGTCCACATAGATAAATACTTGTATGAGCTGGTATGGTCAGCTGGACAAAAGAAAGTCTGTCCACCTGAGATGTATCTATAAAAGTGACCGTAAATTGCTCATTGGATTGCGCATAGTCCAGTAAAAAATCTTTATAAACAATATTATCTACACCATGAAAGGAATAATATAAATCGATTTTCTTAGTTGGCTTTGTTTGCAAATAGGCGATAAATGGCGTAATGCCAATGCCCCCAGCAATCCAAAGTTGTTGATTGGCTCCTTTGGCAAAGTCAAAATGACCAAAAGGACCATCAATGGCAACAGGGGTATCCACTTGTATTTCATTGTAGACCTGCTTTGTAAAATCGCCGACAGCTTTGATTGTCACCCTAATTGTTACTCCATCCCCACCAGAAATAGAGAAGGGGTGTGGTGCTTTTTCAATGCCTTCCTGAAAGATTTTTAGAAAGAGAAATTGTCCAGGGCGGTAATGAAGTTTTTTCGTGAGGGTTAGCTCTAATTCGATAACATGGGCATTCAATTTTTGAATGTTGGAAATAGTTCCGTTATACGGGAAGAACATATCTTGATACATAGTCATCATATACAGGGCAGACATAAATCCAATGGTTGTCGTAAGAGCTGTGAAAATACCTAATGCTGAAGGCTGTAATAAATCATATTCGCTCGAAAAATAAGTATGGTAAATGCCCAATGTATAAGGAAGCAGCAATAAGCGGTGTAGCCAACGCCAATGCTCATATTTTAAAAATTTTGCTAGGAATGCGAGGGCGATCAGAATAATAAAGCCATATTGTGCGAACTCACCAAGCTCTTTCGCCCATTCACGAAAAGATGTTTGTGGCAGATCTTCATCGGGAACCATTTTTTGCAATTGTCCATGGATAATGATGAACGCAAGTGAAAACATGGCCAAAACTTTATGATAAAAATTTAGGCGCTCTAGCCCATGGAACCAGCGCTCTAATATTTTCATTCTTGTAGAGAAAAGAAACACAAGGAAGAGTCCTGTAATCGCTAAGCCTCCAATAATATGGGCAAGCTTGTTCAGTGGATGAATGGGTGTCAGCGGTGTAGCAAAATACCAAAGGCATGCGCTACTTCCCATCGCCAATATAATAAGTAGTTGTCCTCTATACGCTTTCATAAATAACCTCCATTCTTATTTTTAACCATATATTTTATGGCTATACAATTATTGGATGAAAATATTTTAGATCGTACGTTCGGAATGTATGTTCCCTTTTGGGCATATGTATGTTACATTAAGAAGGTTCGCAAAATGCGTAAGAAGGGTGGAAGTAATTTATGCAAGGGAATACCCATATTGTTGGGGGCATTACAGCAAGTTTAGCCTTTGCACAAATTTCTAATGATAATCCGCTTGTTTTGGTAGGGGCAGGCGTTATCGGTGCATTACTTCCAGATATTTGCCATGGTGGTAGCAAAATCGGAAGGAAGCTTCCCATCATTTCAAAAATGGTTAATTCGTTGTTTGGACATCGTTCCTTTACACATAGTTTACTGTTTTTATTTTTGATGGGGATGCTACTACATACATTTATACCGTATAAATCCATTACAATAGGTATTTTATTAGGGATGGCAAGTCATGTTTTACTGGATATGGGGACCAAAAAGGGTGTTAAACTATTTTTCCCAGTATCCATTTCGGTGCGTCTACCACTTACTACAAAAACAGGTAGTAAAGTTGAAAAAGTAGTGTTTACATTGTTAACAATGCTCTCAGTCTTTTTTAGCTATGAAATTATTGTGCAGCTTCTTGCTACTATTTAAGCAAAGAAACCCCTAAGAGTGTAAGATGCTCCCCATTAGGTAGGCAGACAAAAACATCTGTTTATCTATGGGGAGTATTTTTTTGTAAGCTGCTTTGTTTTTTTTGTGAGTTGAAGCTTTGAAAGTATGCTAAAACAATGGGGGATTGTCCATAATTTTTATGGAGGTTTTTCATTAAAAAATACCTGAAACTAGCGATTGACCTTTGCGTAACGCAAACCTTTATAATAACTTCTGCTCAAAAAGGAACCCCTGTACGAGAAAATTCTCATGCAGGGGTTTTATAGGTTGTGCATCTTATTGGGTTATGCTAGAAATGCAGGCCACTCATCAGTCAGCCTGTACCTCTTCGACCGTTTGTTCAACCTCTGTTCGTGTTATTTTTTCACGACCATCTTGCATGGCTTTCAATGTTTTATGCGCTAATGCAAGTGGTAATCGACAAAATAATAATACGGTGCGTTTATTAATATCTTTCATATAAAGATCAGCTTTTGCGAGATTTTCCTCTGCATAAGCAAATAAGTCCTCGCGTGTCCAGCCGTCAGGAACGAAACTTACGCCACGCTCATCCATATCCTCATGCTGATTGCGTAAAATATTGACAGCCTGGAGACCTCGACCATAGCCAATTGCTAAATCTCGATCTGTTTGAATGTCTGCACCCCACGCCCAAAGCTCAGACAGCATGGTCCCAACAAGCCCTGCTACGTAGTATGTATAATCATCTAAATCCTCGCGTGTATGCACCTGCCAATTAGCTTTAGACCACTTCGCCATACCAAAGGCCATTTCACTTGTAGAGGCTTGGACAATTTTTCGTGATTCCTCAGGGCAGAATGTTAGCCAATCTGCTAAGCGGAGGGTTACCTCAGGTAACTGTGCCGCATAAGGCGCTAACAATTCTTGATACGCCTCATCATTAAATGTGTCCTTTAAAAGGTCACTAGTTGCTGATAATAAATCAAACTTTACATCATTGGAAAGCTGTTCATGATCTTCTATTTCATCAATGGCGCGCATTGCTAAATAGGCAGCTGCTACCGATACCTTTAAATCATTTTTTAAGAAAGTGATAGGTATATAAAAAGTGCGACTTGTGTCTTTTAAAACTTGCATCGCCTCTTTATAAAGTCTTTTTTGATCTTTCACTTGTATTCCTCCGTTCAAATGGTTCCACATCTATAGTATATCGTATCGTAAAAATGGGGAAAGATAAAACAGATTGTTCATGATTATGGAGATATTCTTTGAAAACGGTTACTAAAAATGATATAGTTTAATAGTAAACTATTTAGACATATACTTTTATTGTGGTCTAAAAGTGTCGGTTTATACTAGTACGACAGACAAATTTCAAGTGAGAGGAAGTATAAAGTAATGGGACGTTTAAATAATAAAATCGCAATGATTACAGGTGGAGCATCTGGAATGGGGGCAGCGATGGCAAAATTGTTTGCACAAGAAGGGGCTACAGTCATTGCAGCGGATATTAACGAGGAGAACCTAGCGAAAATTTCAGAGCTAGAAAATGTAGAGGGTATGAAATTAGATGTTTCTTCTGACGAAAACTGGGCAGAAGTGACAAAAGCGATTGTCGAAAAATATGGCCGTATTGATATTTTAATTAACAATGCTGGTATTTCTTCCGAAAAAGGTCCAGATGAAATTACACAAGCGGACTGGACAATCATGCATAATATCAATGCTTTTGGTCCATTCCTTGGCATAAAACATGCAGCTAAATATATGAAGGAAGCAGGAAAGGGCTCAATCGTTAATACATCATCTTACACGGCGATTATTGGTGCAGGCTTCAATGCATATACGGCATCTAAAGGTTCTTTACGTGCGATCGCTCGTGCAGCAGCTTCCGAGCTTGGTGCTTTCAATGTCCGTGTCAATACGGTATTCCCAGGTGTTATTGAAACACCGATGACAGCAAAATTATCGGAAGCAAAAGAAGCTATGGATATGTTAGTAAAAACTACGCCAATGGGACGTCTTGGTCAACCAGAAGAAGTGGCGAATGCAATCTTATTTTTAGCATCCGATGAAGCCTCTTATATTACAGGTGCTGAGTTAGTTATTGATGGTGGTTATTCAGCTCGTTAATTAATAGTAAAGGATAAGAAAGTGGAAATGCCTGTGTTCAAGCAGTGCATTTTCACTTTTTTTGTTTTTTTAGTAGAATGATGTTAAAGTATTATAATTCGTCAAGATCCCGCTGTTGATTAGAAAAATTTTGATAATTTTCGTGTTTTTTTCATGATTGTTTATGAAGTTATTGCACAATCATTTCAACAGCGTTAAAGTTTAGAAAGGGCGAAAATGTCATTACAAGATTTGGGGGACTGTACGAAGCATTATGGTTTCGTATAATAACTAGTTAGTCAGGATTTTGGCACACAAAAAACTCCTTGCAAAATCCTTGACACCAATGAAGGCATGAAACTTAAATAGTTGCCTGACTACTAGCGTAATGGTCATTAGGTAGATGAGATTACGTAATAAACACAAAGGAGAATAGTATGCCAAAGGCTATAGGTATTGATGCAGGTGGCACATTGACAAAGGTTGCTTATTTAGATGAAGACAATGAACTTATTCTAACAACCTTCCCGTCAAATGATTTGCTGTCTGTGAAAAATTGGATTATTGATCATCCAGATATTGAGGATATTGGTGTGACGGGGGGACGTACAGAACAATTACTTGATGTCATTAAAACGATGAAATCGATTCATTATATAGTAGAATTTGAAGCTACATTAAAAGGTGTTCGTTTTTTATTAAATAAAGAAGGCTACTTGTTTGAACGTAGTATGATTACTAATATCGGAACAGGAACTTCTATACATTATATGGAAGATAATACACATATACGCGTTGGTGGGACAGGCGTTGGTGGCGGTACATTAATAGGATTGTCAGCGCTTACAACAGGCATTACAGACTATAATGAAATTCGTGAAATGGCTGCTAACGGTAATCGAGAAAGTATCGATTTATTGGTCAAGGACATTTACCAAGGAATGGACACACCGATTGATGGTCATTTAACTGCTAGTAATTTTGGTAAAGTGGGCATTACACAATCATTGAAGCATCCTGCTGAGGATATTATTGCCACTGTACAGGGACTCGTTGGCGAAGTGATTACAACATTAAGTATTCAATATGCCGAGGAAAAAAATACACAGCATATCGTCTATATTGGATCGACTCTCAGCAATAATGAGCATCTTACCCGCGTAATTGCCAATTATACACGCACGAAAAAGCATACACCTGTCTTTATTAATGATCATGGCTTTTCTGGAGCTGTGGGAGCATTATTGAATATAACGGAATATACAATTGTTTAAAGACAGATAAGAATGAACATGACTAACGGGAGTTAGTGGTGTTCATTTTTTTTTTACAAAAATGCCCGAAAAAAAGACCTCATATAAACGGTAGTACATGAGCAAATTATAGGTAGGAGGTGATATCTGTGGGCAACCGAAATAATAAAAACAGCAAAAAAACAATGAATGCCAGAACGCATAATCCTTTTGGCACCTACAAAAGCAAAGACCTCGATAGAAGTAATAGTAATAATAACAACCCGAATGACAACTTGAATGAGGAGTTCGCGGCAGAATTTGATGCGAAGGCCAAAAATAAAAACAATAAAACGAATCATGATAAAAATCAACAATCCAATAAAAAAAGCTAATTATTATTTGGAGGTGTAAGCAATGGCGAAGAAAAGAAAAACAAGCTTTAAAAAGAAAAAGAAAGAGGATACACATAAAAAGAATGATCGGGAAGAATACTCAGCAGAGTTCAACCAAGTCATTCATAATAATCCTCAACAGCCAAAACAATAAACACTTCAGCTCCATAAGTAAAAGCTTTTGGAGCTCTTATTTTTTACTTGGTTCATCATTCTATACCGTCTAATGAGGAGGGTTTTCTGTGAAAAAAGTGTATGTAATGCTTGGACTTCTGTTTGCCGTGCCATTACATATCCCTGAGATGGTTTTGGCACAGCAAGAAACACCTGCCTATGCGAAGTGGGGAAAGATGGCGGTAGAAGAAGTGAAGGGGAAGTATCCTCATGCCAAGATTGTGGATTATTTACATGAGGGCAAGGAAGTACATGGGGCGTCAACCATTGAAAAATTTAAGCTTTGGCTGAAGCAACCTGACAAAGAATTTGGAGTTCATGTAAGAATTAGCTATCTTACCTCAACGCAAGAAGTAGAAAAAATTGAATTACAGGAAAGCCAGTCATAAAAAAGGGGATGCCTATGTTTAGGCATCCTCAATGCTTATCCCTCTAATTTTTGAATAAATTCACGCATAAGCCCTGGTAAATCTGGCCATGCATGTCCGCTTATTAAGTTTCCATCTGTGTGAAGATTGGCATCAATGTAAGTGGCTCCTGCTATTTGGACTTCAGGCTTGCAGGCAATATAGGCTGTTAGTTCGCGCCCTTTTAGTATATCGGGGATGGTTGCAAAAATTTGTGCTGCGTGACAAACAGCGGCAATCGGTTTATTGGTTTCAAAGAAATGGCTAACAAGTGTTGGTACATGCTCATTTAAACGAATATATTCTGGCGCCCTACCACCTGGAATTATTAAACCATCAAATTGTGATGGATCAACATCTGCAAAAGAAGCATGTGCCTCTAAGCCATAGGCAGGACGTTCAATATACGTATCGACGCCCTCTACAAAGTCATGTAAGACAGTTTGTAATTTCTTTGCGGATGGTGCAGCAATTGTGACATCAAAACCTGCCTCAAGACAACGATAATAAGGATAAAAAATCTCTAAAGCTTCTACTGCATCTCCTGCTAGTATTAAAACCTTTTTCCCCATGATTCCATCTCCTTTTCATTGTGAATCTCCTTGCTTAATTCGACATATGCAAAAAATTTCCTGCAAACATAGAACGACCTTTGCCAAATTAGTTACTTTACAAAGAAAAAAATGAAGCGTATAGTTTATTTAGCTAGGTAAATAATTTTAGGAGGTAGACCAGATGAATCCAATATTCCATGCTTTATTCCAAAAAAGCCGGTATTTAACGAACTGCTTAAATGAAGTTTTGAAGCAGCATCATTTATATAGCTCACAGTGGACCATTTTATATTGTTTACATAAAAACGGGCCTATGACCTTAACGCAAATATGGAAATATTTAAATGTAGAGGCACCAAGCATTACAAGAGCTATCACACGATTAGAAACTTTAGGCTGGGTGGAACGATTAGACGGGGAGGATAAGCGTGAAAAAATTGTAACCTTAACTGCACAGGCCAATGAGCGCTTACCAGCCATTACAGAAACGATTTTAGCGTTTGAGGAAGAAATGGTAGGATCACTGACGGCTGAGGAACAGCAGCAGTTTATGATATTACTGGAAAAAATGAAAGGTTGATTGACATGCAGCAAGAGGAAAATACACAAATATGGACAAAGCGGTTCATTAGTCTCTTTTTAACAAATATCTCAGTCTTTTTTGTTTTCTATGGGCTAGTTACGACTTTGCCGCTTTATGCCATCGGTGAACTACACCAAACGGATAAGGAAGCTGGCTTATTATTGTCAGGTTTTTTACTTTCAGCGATTATTGTGCGTCCATTTTCAGGTAAATTATTAGATGTGTTTGGAAAAAAAAAATTGCTAGTGCTATCCATAGCCGGCTATTTTATTTGTACTGTTTTATATTTATTCATACATCCATTTGGACTTTTACTTGGTCTTCGTTTTATTCAGGGGATTTTCTTTAGTATTATTACAACAGCCGCAGGATCATTAGCTGCAGATATTGTACCAGCTAAGCGAAAAGGGGCAGGCTTAGGGTATTTCACGATGTCTACCAATCTAGCTGTTGTCATTGGGCCATTTATCGGCCTCTTATTAATTCAATATAGCACTTTTAACGTGTTATTTATTATCATGAGTATTTGTATATTAGCTGGGGGCATTTTAGCATTAACGGTTAATACCGACGATTTACCGCAGCCAACACATAAAGGGAAATTAACGTTCACCTTCCACGATTTATTTGAGCGTAAGGCTTTGCCCGTTGCAGCCATCGCTAGTTTAGTAGCTTTTTCCTATGCAAGTGTTTTATCATTTTTATCGGTTTATGCACAGCAGAAAGATTTAATGGCGGTTGCCAGTCTTTTTTATGCCGTGTTTGCAGCAGCTATGTTAATTACACGTCCATATACAGGTAAAATTTATGATACAAAGGGGCCTCAATTTGTCATACTTCCTGGTATTATCTCTTTTGCTATCGGACTTATCATGTTAGCCTTCGTTGAAGGACCTATCTTATTTTTGAGTGCAGCTATTTTTGTAGGCTTTGGCTACGGAGCAGTAACAACTAGCTTACAAGCTTTAGCCGTTCAATCAACAGCCATCCAACGAAGCGGTTACGCAACAGCAACCTATTTCACGATGTTTGATCTTGGAATTGCCCTAGGTTCTTATATATTAGGAATGGTAGCCGTACAGGCAGGGTATGCTTCTGTTTACTTATCAGGAGCCGGATTATTAGGAGTGGTCTTTATCATTTATCTCCTACGTCTTGCAAAGATAAAGCCGAAAAAAGTAGTGAATATATAGTAAAACAGTTGGGACACACCCAACTGTTTTTTGCTTTTATTATAAACGACCATAGCCAACGAAATGTTTTTTCCAATAGGCGTTATTTATATTAGCAATAGTAACGCCTCCATTACTAGCATTGATCATTTGATTATTGCCAATATAGATGCCGGCATGAGAAATTCCTGCTTTATATGTATTAGCAAAAAACACGATATCTCCGACTTGAGGTGAACTTACTTTTTTAGCGGACTGATAAAATCCAGCTGCCGTTTTACGTGGTGTTGACTTACCAGCTTGATTAAAGACATAGGTGATATAGCCTGAGCAGTCAAAGCCTGTGCTCGGTTTTACCCCACCAAATGTATATTTGACACCTAATTGTTGCTTGGCGACCTGAAGTAATTTGGACGACGCGTTCGGTGTGGTAGACAGTTGTTGATGGATCGTTAATTTTTGTCCAACATAAATATTGGAAGACGATAAATGATTTAAGTTCATCAATGTTTGATAGGATACACCGTGATGATTGGCAATCTTCCATAAGGAATCACCAGATTGAACGGTATAGGTCGCAGCTGATGCTGATTCTACTGTTGAAAAAAGTACGGATGCGCTTAATGCCAATGCCGCTAATTTCATGCCCCATCTATACTTTTTACTGCTCTTCATGCTTTCTTTCCTCCTATAATGTTAAAATTTAATACGAAATTGATTTTAACATCATATTATTACAGTTAGATGTCAATAAAATAACAATACAAAGACTTTTTACAATGGGATGAACATGGTTTTTTTCTGATGATTTAGGGCTAGATGGGGGGAGACAATGACCTGCTGAAGTTTGATCTAATCGGAGAACAAATGGTTTAAATAAGAAGGGAGAAAACCAAATAACCAGATACTCAAATGAGTACCTGGTTTGATTTTATTCTAATCCTAATTGAGTTTTGTTCATTAATTTACCACCTTGAAACATTAACGAGGCATTGGCACCTAAGGATTTACCATTATAAGTATACATAACGATATCCCCTGATTCAGAAAGAACCGCACCTTCGCCACCAAGGATATCGAATACTTGTTCTTTTGTCATTCCATTTTCTAGCTTGTTAAATTGGTCAAGAGTAATTTGGATATCAGACGTTTCAACACCGAATTGTGCTTTATTGATTAACTTACCACCTTGGAACATCATTGTAGAAGATGACATGACGCCATCTGTTTCAAATTCGTACATAACAGTGTGGTGAGGTTCACCAGCTGAGCCTGTTTCAGACATAATATTGCCCTCGGCACCAACAATTTTTACAACTTCTTCGTATGTCATGCCATCTTTAATTTGTTTGAATTTTTCTTCTGTCAATTTACCTTCTTCTTTTGCAGCTGGTGCGGATGCTTCTTGTTTAGAATCATTTGTTGATTCATCCTTTGTAGCGGTCTCTCCACATCCAGCTAAGCCAAGACTTAATAATAGTGCCGTGCTAAAAATGAGTTTTTTCTTCATAATGAATTCCCCTTTAATTAAAAGTATTATTAAATTGTATCAATAATGGAAGGTATTGTCATTATGTAAAAAACAACCTATTTTTATCTAGCATATCAGGGTTAATTAATATTTTTCTTTAGGCACAATGGAGGTTTCAATTCCATTATTCCATGTTCTGAATAGCATGATGGCAAGACATAAAGCAATGATTACTGCACCCAATCCTACCCAATTCAAATTTAGGACGGAGGTATGGCTGATGACAAGCCCGCCTAATCCAGAGCCTAGCGCAAAACCAAATTGAATAAAGGACGTATTGATGCTTAGGGCAATATCTGGATTTCGAGGTACCAAGGTGACCAAAAATAACTGCTGAGCAGGGGAAATACTCCATGTTGCTAGCATGAATATCATGAGAACTAAGATCAACACAAAGAGATGGAAGCCCGCTAGCGTGAATAAAAGTAAGGTTACTCCCTGTAAGAACAGTCCAAAATAAAGGGTGAATTTCGAACCTTTTGTATCTGCTAATTGTCCGCCCATTCTTGATCCCATGAAGCTACAAATTCCTGCTAGAAATAGAATGCCACTAATTTCAGTTATGGAAAGGGTGGATGTGGCTTGCAAGAAGGGCGTAATATACGTGAATAGAGTAGCGTATCCACCGATATAAAATATAGTAATAGCCAGGGCAGTGAGAATTTTTGGGTCTTTTAAAATAGAGAGCTGCATTCTAAGGGTAACAGTTTCTTCTTCTTTGATTGCTGGAACCCTTTTATAAACAGTTAGCAATGGGAGAATCGTTAATAAACCGATCAAAATAAACAAAACTCTCCATCCAAACATTTCACTAAAAAAGGTACCGATCGGAACACCAAGCACGAGTGAGCTACTTAGACCCATCAAAATAATCCCGATTGCACGGCCTCTTTTTTCTTTTTCAACTAGTCGTGTAGCTACTGCCATGGCTACCACTGTAGCAATTCCTCCGCTAACCCCTTGCATAATTCGTATCCACAGTGCTGCTTCATAAGCAGGACTTATAAACATTAGTACGTTGCTGACAATAAACACACCTATAGTTATAATGAGTAACTTTTTACGGTCCATATTGATTGTGAGGGCGATTAGAATCGGAGCGATAATGGCCGCAGCGAGGGCAAATACAGTCACCAATAACCCAGCTTCAGAAACGGTTACTCCAAAGTCCACGGCAATCATTTCAATTACTCCTGTAATAATGTACTCAACAGTTCCGATTAGAAAAACAACAAATGCTAAAATATAGATAATCATATTATTTTTCAACTCAATTCCCTCCGCCTTTTTAATTTCTCTCTATAATGGGAATTTGTATTTCCATTAATTGTGCATTCTGTGACGTAGATAACGGTAAATATATTTCCCTACCAGGTTCGTTTTCTTTAATCTGATAGTTGTTTTTTTCAATCCATTTAGCTAAATCTACACAGGCTGTACTAGCAAAATGAGAATCCGAGCGAAAGGTCATGGTTGCCATCATCGGCTCAGAGGGAAGTGTTCGTAATTGAAATGTATCTGGATACGATGGAAGCTCCCGGCTTAAAAAATAACCGACTTCAAATTCGAACTCATCTTCTGGGTCCTCTATTTCTTTCCATAAAACGACCTGAGGACTTTGAGTCAATTGGCGAGTTTCCTTTAGTAATATGTGATTAAATGTCCGAAATAGATCCGGAATGTCTTCTTCTCTTCCGTGCGCCTTCAAAGAAAGGAACTGCTGGGTATCTTCAGCCTTGATCCTGATTTCTTGTACGGTTTCTACTTGCCCCTCACTTTCTAAAAGCTGCATACGTTCCTCAATCCGAGCAAGCTTGGCTTGTTCCATATCAATAATGCGTTGGATTTCACTTTTTTTTAGCTTAAACATCCCTTGAATATCCTTGAATGTAATATCCTCATGGAGCAAATGAATGATTTGTGGCAAAGTGAATCCTAATTCCTTATAAATAAAAATACGATTGATTTCAAGTAGCTGGTCTGCCGAATAGTAACGATAGCCGGTTTCATGATCCACCTTTCTTGGCTTTAATAGACCAATCTGATCATAGTAGCGCAATGTTTTTAAGGATACTTTGCTTAGCCTAGAAAACACACTAATTTTAAACAAAATATCACCTCCAATCTCTATCATAATGGAAGTATATAGTTTCCCGTGCAGGGGAAAGTCAAGAGCAAAATAATTTTTATTCAAGCAGGAACATTTTTAGGTTTTGATCTATAAATTCAGAATCTGGCTCATGCTGTCCAATCCCTGCACAATGTCCCCATTTCGATTCGATAGGGAGGAAGCGGGCATTTGGCATATGTAGTGCATCATAGTTATTATTCTCTGGAGGAAAGAAAAGATCTGTACTTCCTGGCATGACCAATGCACGAGCTGTAATCTTGCTTAATGCAAGCTCGAAATCGCCATCATACGTCGCATTGGCACTGATATTCCCAGTAATGCCAGTACGTAGCATGGAGATTAGATCATTGGCGTCAAAGCTTAAAAACACTTGATCCCAGTAATCTACGAGATATTCCTCCAGCGTTTCATAGCCTTCTTGCTGATAGAGCTGTTCTAAATAATAAGCCTGTGAGAAGCCCCAAGCTGCATAGACGCGTCCCATGGCAGCTAATCCCACTTTAGGTTGCTCGGTGTAAAAACCATTTTTCCAGCTAGAATCAGCTTGAAGGGCAGCAATCATACCTTCAAATACAATCCTGGCATGGGGTCTGGTCATGGCAGTCCCTCCGAAAGGAGCGATTCGTTCGACCATATCAGGGTAGCTTGCTCCCCACTGAAAGGTTTGTACAGCCCCTAGCGACCAGCCGACTACGAGTGCTATTTTGGTAATACCAAACTTTTGAGTAACCAATTGGTGCTGTAGTCGCACATTATCATAAATCGAAATGAGAGGGAAATTTGCTTGATGATAGGGTGCTGGTGTATTACTTGGAGAAGAGGATAATCCATTGCCAAGCATATTCGGTATGATGATAAAATACTTCTCTGGGTCCAGTGCCTTACCAGTTCCGATTAACCATTCATTATCGGTATGCAAACCTGCAAACCATGTGGGATAAACAATAACATTATTCTTTTCTGCATTGAGTGTCCCATATGTTTTATAGGCGAGAACTGCATTTGGCAGTATGTCACCTGATTGTAGCTGAATGTCTCCCAGTTCATAAAGTTCATAATCTCTCATGTGAAAAACTCCCTTTCGTAATTAAAGATGGATTAAATGGCCTTTCTTGTCATTACTCTACGAGAATGCTATTGTTAAGTCAAAGAAACGTTTTTGAATAAAACGTTCATTTTTTTTGAATTACGGGGTGAAATTTACTATGGAATTGCGTCAATTAAAGACCTTTTATACACTTGCTTCGACCCTCAGTTTTAGCCGTACTGCCGAAGTGCAAAACTATGTTCCATCAACGGTTACGATGCAAATGAAGGCATTAGAAGAAGAACTCGGTGTTAAGCTGGTGGATAGATTAGGGAAAAAAGTAATTCTGACCGATGCCGGTAGACGTTTTCTAGATTATGTAGTCCGTATATTGGATGAAATTGAAGAAGCAGAGCATGCCGTTAAGCAATCGGGCGAAATGACGGGGACGTTGGTCATTAGCGCAGATGAAACGTTGTGCACGTACCGTCTGCCTGCTGTTTTGCGTCTGTTTCGCTTACGTTATCCAGGAATTCGGCTCATATTTCGGCCGTTGTCTCATTCGAATTTAAAACAGAGTTTGCGAGAAGGGGACGCGGACATTATTTTTATGCTCGATGAGGACAAAAAAGAGATGGGCTTTTGCGGAGAAAAAATGCAGGATGAGCCCTTTTATATTTTGGTAGCTCCCGATCATCCTTTAGCTTCACGTACTGAATTGGACATTGAAGATTTTAATGGGGAGACCTTTTTGCTGACGGAAAAGGGGTGTTCCTATCGCACATTTTTTGAACGGAGTCTTTCACAAAAGGGTATGGGCGGAATTACCGAATTGGAATTTAACAGTGCGGAGGCCATTAAACAATGTGCGAAAATCGGAATGGGCATCGCGATCTTACCTGAAATGGCTGTGACAGCAGAATTGAGTAGGGGGGAGCTGGTCTCGTTGCCATGGGATATGACAGCCACATCGTTTGCCACCCAAATGTTTTGGCATGAAGAAAAGTGGATTTCGCCTGCCATCCATGCTTTTTTAAATTTGGCACGAGACAGCTTTGTGAATAATAAATAAAAAGGGAGAGCAGTTACGTCTGCTCGCCTTTTAGTTTAGGTTCTTTTGTAAAAATGCCTTTGTCCGTTCGTTTTGTGGGTTCGTAAAGAAGTTTTCCGGGTGGTCGGATTCGATAATTTGTCCATCATCCATAAAGACAACCTTATTGGCTACTTCTCGCGCAAAGCCCATTTCATGTGTAACGACAATCATCGTCATATGGTCTTCAGCTAAGCTTTTCATGACCTTTAATACTTCTCCTGTCAGCTCTGGATCTAAGGCAGACGTTGGCTCATCAAATAATAAAATTTGAGGGTTCATCATTAAAGCACGGGCAATTGCAACTCGTTGCTTTTGACCACCGGATAGATTAGCTGGATAGGCGTTTGCCTTCTCGGAAAGTCCAATTTTTTTCAATAAATCTAGACAACGGCTCGAAATGGCTTCAGCTGATTCTTGTTTTAATAAGAGAGGGGCCATTTCAAGGTTTTGCTGGACTGTTAAGTGGGGGAATAGGTTAAAATGTTGAAAGACCATCCCCATTTTAGCTGTCAGGTTTTTGATTTCCTGAGGCTTGGCATAAACGCCGTCCTGCACAAGATAATCACCATCTACTAAAATGCTACCACCATCAATTTCTTCTAAATGAATTAAGCTTCGAAGCATTGTACTTTTACCAGATCCAGAGGGACCAATCACCGCAATGACATCGTTCTTCTCCACTGAAAATGAAATTTGTTTAAGAACCTCCACTTGATTGAAAGATTTCTTTAAGTTTGTTACTGCCATCAATGCCATATAGATCACCTCTATTCAAATATAAAACGTTTTTCTAGCCATTTAAAGAATACGGTCAAGATCAGCGTCATGATTAAATAAATAGCACCAGCAATAAAGAAAGGCACAATCGTAAAGTCACGATTGACGGCTGTTTGTGCAAAATGTAGCAATTCTGGAACAGCTACAGCATAGAGCAGGGCTGTGTCCTTAATTAGCGTAACCGATTCATTCGATAAAGCTGGTAATGCTACGCGAAACATTTGTGGCAAAATGACACGTGTTGTTGTTTGCCATTTTGATAAACCGAGTACTTGTGCTGCCTCATATTGTCCTTTATCGATGGCGAGTAAACCACCACGAAAAATTTCAGCAAAGTAGGCAGCGTAATTTAAAATAAAGCCAAGACATGCGGCTACAAAACGATCCAATACTAAATATTCACCGATTACTGGCAGCATAGGTAGACCAAAGCAAATTAATAATAATTGTAGTAATAGTGGCGTACCACGCATGATATAAATATACGTATGTGCAAGCCAAGAAAGTGGTTTAATACGACTTTTCACTGCGAGTGTTAGTAAAAAGCCAAATGGAATCGATATAAGAATGGCGATGAAAAACAGTATAACTGTCATTTTCGCGCCTTCTAGCATCGGCCATATCATAGTTTGCCAGTAATCTGCCATAGTGATGTCCCTCCAAAAAGAGTAAGAGTTTCGCAGAGGAAACTCTTACAATAAATATCCTGTCCTTATTTTAAAACTTTATCCTCACCGAACCATTTTGTTGAAATGTCAGCTGCTGTACCATCTTCATTCATTTTGTCAAATGCAGCTTGCAGTTTTTCCAATAATGCTTCGTTCCCTGGTTTTACACCAATACCGTATTGTTCGGGAGCAAGTGATTCCTCTAATAATTTAAATGTATCAGGCTCTTGTGTCATGTAATATTCTGCTACAACAGCATCAATTACGACGGCATCAACACGACCTGTTTTTAAGTCTGATAAAGCTAAAACGTTATCCGAGAATTCTGTAATGGTTTTCACTTCTTTATGGATAGGGTTACCATTTAATGCATCTGCAGCAGAAGAAAGAGATTGAATGCCTACTTCTTTGCCTGCTAAATCATTTAATTTAATAATCTTAGAATCTGCTTTTGTCATAACCACTTGAGAGTTTTCAAGATAAGGCTTTGTAAATAATACTTTTTCTTTGCGCTCATCTGTAATGGTATAACCGTTCCAAATTAAATCAATACGTCCACTGAGTAATTCAGCCTCTTTCGTTTTCCAGTCGATTGGTTGGAATTCAGCTTCTACGCCCATATGCTCAGCTGCCGCACGTGCTAAATCTATATCGAATCCCACGATTTCATTTTTATCATCACGGAAGCCCATTGGTGCAAATTTATCGTCAATACCAATAATGATGGTTTCTTGATCAGCTGAAGATTGGTCTTTCTCTGCTGATTTTTCTTTTGATGTGCCACATGCTGCTAAAACAATTACAGTTGTTAGCATCATAACTAAAGTGATTATACGTTTCATCCTTTATTTCCCCCTATATAAATCTATCGCTTTCGTTTGCTAAACTACTAATGTGTTAAAGGATATCACCGAGGCTAATGGATGTCAATATCGTTTTGGATTAATCAGAAAATTTTATGCATTTTATAGCTAATTTAGTATGATCTTTGTAAGAAAATTGATTTCATAAAAATAATGGAACAGGAGATAGTAAGTATCTGAATAGAAGGGGAAAGAAAAGGGACTGTTATAGTAAACAGTCCTGTGGCATGCATTGGTTAATGATTATTGTTTTGTATAGCTTTTCGTGCCAAGGCATCAGCAGCTTTGTTTTGAGAATCAGGCACCCATTTAATAAAAAATAAATCGAAGGTGTTGGCGAGCCATAATGCTTTTTCCAGAAAAGGTTTAAATTCCTCGTTTTTCACATATTCTTTTTCCATAGAAGCGACAACGATTTTAGAATCAGAGCGAACGGAAACAAGTGTAGAATTAAGCTTTTGTGCTTCCTCGAGTCCCCGGACTAAAGCAGTAAATTCAGCAATATGATTATTTGTTAGCCCGATATACTCACTAATTTGTATATGTTGACCCTCTCCTTTAATAAATATACCAATGCCACTTGGACCAGGGTTACCTGCACTAGCAGCATCTATATAAACCTCTAACATATCATCCCTACTTTACTATTTGACTTCCATATAATTGTACAACATGGATACGCTGTAAAACACCTATGTGCTAGTCGTGATGTGCTTGAAAAAAATTGCTGAAGTGGATAAACAAAATAGTTGCTTGTTCAAAATGAACGCTTCATAATAGTAGGAAGTGAATTTTGGACGTGAAAGGAGCGAGAGTTCACATGGATAAAGTGACGGTTATGAAGGATATAGACGAACTGCATGATACGTATTGCGCAGATTGCTTAGTCATTCAGCAATTACGTAAAGAACGTGGTAAACCAGGAGCTCATCGCTTCTGTATTGAAGCTTGTTCAATTGGAGAAAAGCTACAGTTTTTAGGTGAAGAGCTTTTGAAAGTTTACAGTAAATAAATAGGCACCGTTTAGAAAAAGCTACACTTATCAGCAAATGCTAATAAATGTAGCTTCTTTTTTAGGTTTTATTTTGTTTCGACATAGCTAGTTAAATCTTGGTAATACTTTGTAAGTGAAGAAGCGGAAATATCAAAAGTTGCGGCAATTTCTTTTACCGTCATAGAAAGAGATTCAAAGAGCTCTTTTTCCTGGCCATAACGAATTGCACCAGCAGCAATAGCCGCCTCTTTGCGCGCAGTAGGTTGTCCTTCTATTAAATAGTCCTCTAATAGCTCAAGTATTGGAGCTGTTTCACGATCATTTTGCTCTAAGAATTCTTTTACTTGTGTAAGGACTGTGCTTTCAAAATTAGTGAATTCTTCCCCTTTATAGCCGTTGGAGACAAGTAATTCCCAGAATGCAAGATGTTCTTCTTTTAAGAAAGCTCCAACCTTTTTCTCGGATGCTTCAAAGTTTTTCTTGAATTCTTCAAATACTTTTAAATGGTCCTCAGGGAAGAAAATCAATGTAGACACAGCTAAATAATGTGTCAATTTCTTCGTTCCATCCGGTAAAATAAAGGCAAAGACATGCATGCCTTCCGGAATTGGTTTATTATTTTCACGACGAATATAAAGCTCTTCATTTGTAAGTAAATGGCTAGCTTTAAAATATTTTTCCTCAACAACAGTTACCGTACCGATAAATAATGTAGGGTGAGACCAGTCTTCCAGTACTTTTACTGTAGAAGGTCTAACTGCTTTTTTCTTCGTTTTCTTTAAATAACTTTTCCAAATAGATGGCTCTTGATGGAAGAAAAAGTCGTCTAAAGCGATGGCTTCAATCAGCTCACGCTGTAGCACGCTCTCTAATTTAGGTTGCCATGTGCCTACATGCTCGATATAAGCACGAACATCTTTACGCTCAGGATACTCTAAGTAAAATGTTTGTAGCACACGCTCTAATTCTTCGATTTGTACTGTTTCCACTGTTACTTGTTGTTTACCTTCACAACATTTTTTATATTTTTTGCCGCTACCGCATGGGCATGGATCATTACGTTTTACCATAATTAGAACACTTCCTTTGACAATTGTTAATCGTATATTGCTAAATAATTTGTGTACTATTAATAATAACGGTACTTTTGTATGAAGAAAAATGATTGTCTATTTTGAAATATCTAAAAAGTGTGGAGGGACGCCCTAATTCAAGTATATGTATGCACGTTTTCACTTAGAACTAAAAAAAGAAAACGATCTGTACGTTGCAAGCACAGAACCGTTTTCTAGAAATTTTATGATTGTTGCACAGCCTCAATTTCCAGTGTGAGGCGCTCAAGCTCGTCTACCAAATGACCAATATAGGCAATCGTATCTCGAAGTGGTTGATCCGTTGTAATATCAACGCCTGCCATTTGTGCTAATTCCACAGGGGATTTTGTTCCACCAGCCTGCAGGACAGCTAACCATTCTTCAACAGCTGCATCACCTTCTTTTAAAATGCGCTGAGATACTTGTGTTGAAATAGTTAAGCCCGCACTATAAGTGTATGGGTAAAGGCCCATATAATAATGAGGCTGACGCATCCACGTCAGTTCAGCACCTTCCGTAATATCCACTGCATCACCCCAGAATTCTTCTAGCACCGAACGTTTTAACTGGTTTAAAATATTCGCATTGACAGACTCACCAGCGTCCACCAATTCATATACTTTTCGTTGGTACGCGGCTTCAAGTAAGTGTGTGACAAAGTTATGATAATACGTTTTAGAAACAATATTTGAAATCACCCAACGCTTAAAGCGCACATCTTCATTATGCGTTAATAAATAATTCGCTAGCAGCATTTCATTCATAGTAGATGGTGCTTCAATAAAGTATAGGGAAGGGCGACTGTTAAAATAGGATTGATGCGCATACGTATTCGCAAAATGTCCTGCATGACCAAGCTCATGAACGAGGGTAAAGACTTCATTCATACGTTCATTCCATGACATTAAAATATATGGGTGACTACCATAAGGACTTGAACAGAATGCCCCTGTAGATTTCCCTTTATTTGGTGCAAAGTCGATCCAACGTTCCTTGAAGGCTCTGTCCATTAGGTGATTGTAGTCTTCACCCATAACCGCTAATGATTTATCAACATATTCCTTCGCTTCGTCCATCGATAATTTTGGATCATAGGCAGAATCTAAAGCGATTTTCAAATCTGCAAATGTCATGTGCTCAATGCCATTCGCTTTTTGAATTAATTTTGCATATCGACGCATATGTGGGGCAAGCTCTTTTGAAATCAAATCGATTTGGCGATTATAAAGGGAGCGATCGACATCTTGATCGAATAGTAAATAATCAAAAATGGAATCAAAGCCTCGTAGATCCGCCATTGTTTTTTCTTGTTGAATATGTGTGTTATAAACTTGTGCTGTTGTATGTTGATAATCACTCAACTTGCTTGAAAAAGCTTTAAAGGCAGCACGGCGCACTTCTGTATTGGCCTCAAACTCCCAATTATTTTCATAAAGGACAAAGCTTAACGGATGCCTTTCACCATCTGCTTCAAATTCACCAAAATTCATATCTACTAATTTCGTCGTATTATATGTTTCGTATGGCGCATCAAAAGTAGAACTAAAGGCAGCAAGCGTTTTTTCAACTTCTGGATGTAGCTGATGAGGTTTCCGTTTTAATAATTCCTCTAAATAATGTTTGTAAAGAGGGCTTAATGTTGCTGCTTCTTGTAGTACCCCTTCATCCAAAGTAAGTAATTCACTCCGTACGAATGATAAGGCACTGCTTATTTTACCGATAGCTGTACCAAATTTTGCAGCACGCATTTGGGCTACATCATCCGTTCGATCTACCTGTAGGTTTAAGCTCGCATACGTACCAATTGGAACGATACTTTTTTGCAAATTTTCGAAAGCCGTTAATACATCAATAACTTTTTGCGCATCTGTAATGGAGCCTTGATACGTTTGTTCAAAGCTAAGAGCCTCCTCTACAAGCTGCGCTAAAATAGGTTCAAAATCTGCATCATTTTTCAGTAAATCAGTTAAATCCCACGTTTCTTCTACTGCAACATCTTTTCGTAATGGTAAAACTTCCATTTATAAACACCCCTTTACATATAAGTGATTTCATTATAACGAAACTATTTCGGAAAGTGAAATAATTTAATAGAATAGTTGAAATATTCTTAAAGAAAAGAGTCCTGTTTTTTAATCCAGTAAGTAGGAGTATGTTTGAAATATTGCTAGACGGGAACAATATGTGTATAGCCAACATCATTTGTAACGCATACTAAAGGCTAGAACAATTGACACATTGGAGGAGAAGTAATTATGACACAAAACTTAAACAAACAATTAAATAAGCTAGTATCAACATGGTCAGTACTTTATACAAAGCTGCACAATTATCATTGGTATGTCACAGGGCCTGCATTCTTTACACTGCATGCAAAATTTGAAGAATTGTATAATGAAACAACGTTGAATTTAGATGAAATTGCAGAACGCATTCTTTCGAAGGATGGCAAGCCTGTTGCGACTTTAAAAGAACATCTAGAGCTATCCTATGTAGAGGAAGCAACAGGAAATGAGTCGACGGAGGAAATGGTAGCAACGACGATTTCGGATTTCCAAAAGCTTATGAAAGCGTTGAATTCCACAATGGAGCTAGCAGCAGAGGAAGGGGATGACCGTACAGAGGATTTACTGAATGCGATGTACCAATCCCTTGAAAAGCATACTTGGATGTTAAAAGCCTTCCTCGACAAATAAACGGTTTACAAGCATTCCCAGACAATTTGGGGATGCTTTTTTTTTAGGTTTTTTATCTCTTTATGACAAAAAGAGGACTTGTATAAAAGCATAGTAACATTTATTACAGTTTGGTAACGAAGCGGCAAAAAGAGTTTGTTTCCCCATAGTCAGGGTAATTATTTAGTAAGCCATACAAATTAGGAGGAATTGAACATGAACATGAACATGATGAATGAACAAAATCCAAAAATTGAGGTGGCCCATACAAGGGACGAAATGCTTCATATTCTAGAAAATATGCGAACAGAAGGTTTCCATAAAGAGGATATCCATATTATTGCGAAAGACTCCCAGCAGTTGGAGGATGTGAAATGGGATGATGATGTCCACACACATGAGGCTGGTAACTGGGTGGACCAATTTAAATCTTGGTTTACAGGTGATTCTGCTGTAACAGAAGGATTAAAACGCTTTAATCTTTCCGAGGGGCAAATCGCTTACTATGCTCATCTTGTAGAGCAGGGGAGTATCGTATTATTTGCAGAACGGGATGATGATTATGATACGCTACAATCACAACACCCGGAAACAGCTGCTGAGCAGGAAGAGCGTTTAAGACAAGAACGCCTGAATGAGGCTGAGCAACTTAGAAGATTTTTATAAAAGGAAAACAGTTTGATCATTGTGAATCACTCTGTTCAGACTGTAGACAAACTCTCAATGAATTTTGAGTTTGTCTACAGTCTTTTTTCTTTGACAATTTGACAATAAAATAAAGTAAAGCTCGACCCCGCCCGCAGAAAGCGTACACCCTAGTAGCTAGTGTATTACTAAAAATGGGTGATTGTAGGGATGACAACAGCCATCGAGAGTGAACTTCTCGATGGCTGTTGCCCATAGTTTGAACAGAGTGATCATTGTGGATCACTCTGTTTTTTAATGAATTACTTTTTCTGGTGCATCTTTTTTAATAAAGCGCAATACATGGAAATGCTCTAATTGAGCAAATAAATTACCAATCAAAATAAAGCTACCACCAATAACGAGTTTCACTGTCAATCCTTCACCGATGAACATCATCGCAAACATTGCTGCAAATATAGGTTCTAGGGAAAAAATTAGACCTGTATGTGTAGCAGAAGTATACTGTTGTGCAACAGTTTGACCAACGAAGCAAAACGCACTACAAATGATTCCAAGACCTAAAATAGCAATCCAGGATGTCGTATTATTTGGTAACGTCGGTGTTTCCAATAATAATGTTAGGATTAGCGCATAAATGCCAGCGAAGCCTAATTGGTAAATGCCGTATGAAATAGATTCCACATTCCGTGTAAATGAACTGTTTAAAAGTAAATAAATAGAATAGCATAGAGCAGCGATTGCTACTAACAAATCTCCTTTATGGAAGGAGAATGAACCTTGCGCCGTTAATACTGTTATACCAATCATCGTACAAATAATTGCAAAGCTGACGGCTCTGGAAGGTAATTTTTTATCAATAAAGCTACTGAAAATCGGCACTAATACAACCGTTAGACTTAAAATAAAGCCTGCATTTGAAACTGACGTGGACTGTAAGCCAAATAAGCTTAATGCGAACACAATGAATAATAAAAATCCTTGGATAGCTGCATATTTTAAAGTCTTACCATTTACCTTAATCATCCGTTTATAAAAAATAAGCCCTGCTACTAAAAATGCGATGATACAACGCAATGCCACCACATTATAAACAGCCAATGTTTCAAGCCCCATGACCATAAAGGTATAAGATAGTCCCCAAAACATTGTGACAATAACCATCAATACATTTGCTTTTCCTTGGATACTCATTATGTTCACCTACCATCTGTGTACTAAAACAGTTTTTATACTAAAAATTACTATATATCTTGTGTTGAGATTAGTAAAACGAATGTTTATAATGATTAGGATTAAAAAAATTCATGTATGTAGAGGTATTGCTGATGAGCTTAGTGAAATATGAGATTTTAACAAAGGTAGCAGAGGTAGCAAGCTTTACAAAAGCAGCAGATGCACTCGGACTAACTCAGTCTGCTGTCAGTCACGCCGTGTCAAGTTTAGAAAAAGATTTTGGATTTGCGCTCATACATCGAAGTAGAGTGGGTGTCACACTGACAAGTGAGGGGCAAACCATGCTAAGGGCGATGCGTCAGGTTTTAGACGCACAGGAATTATTGCAACAAGAGGCAGCACATATTCATGGAGTAACAAGAGGAAACGTGCGTATTGGCGTTATTTCAAGTATATCTTCCAATTGGATGCCAGAAATTATTAGGATTATGGATAATCAGTTTCCTGGAATACAGGTGGAATTACGCGAGGGTGATTATTATGAAATTGAACAATGGCTACTCAGTGGGGAAATAGAGGCTGGTTTTTTAAATGGTCAAAAATCTGAGCAATATCAGTATACGGAATTACAGCAGGACCCTTTATTATGTATCGTTTCAGATCAAAGTCCACTATTTAATAAGTCTGAGATCGATATTGTTGATTTGGAAGATATGCCTTTTATTATGACTTCCTATAAAGGGACCAATGATGTCAAAGTTTTGTTGGAACAATATCATGTGAAGCCCAATATTCGCTTTGAGCTTTCAGAGGAGGTCGGCATTGTTTCCATGATTTCTCATCAACTTGGGATTAGTATTTTACCCCAATTGGTCATTCAGACTTTGCCGCCTACCTTAAGAGCGATTCCTCTGAAGCAAGGTGCCTACCGTACGATTGGGATTGCGATGAAGCATAATGCATCACCTGTAACGAAGAAATTTGCGGAAATTTTAAGTGCATGGTTAATGGAACAAAAAAATGCACTATGATGGAATCTATTGAAGCCTATCCTTGCATTACGGTAAAATAGTAGGTGTATATATTTTAGAAAATAGGTGAGTGGATGGGGACATTACAAGGTAAAACCGTACTCATTACAAGTGGGGGAACACTTGAAAAATGGGATCGTGTACGAGGGCATACGAATTTATCAAAAGGGACAATGGGCTGTTATTTAGCGGAGGCGGCACTCGCTGCTGGTGCTAATGTAGTATATATGCATGGTTATTTTGCACAGCTTCCAGTGAATCACGATCAAATGAAATTGATTAGATTTGAAGGTATTGAGGATTTAGGAGAAAAGGTTCGTCATGCTGTCCAACAAGAACATGTAGATATCGTTATTATGGCTGCGGCTGGCTCCGATTGGGTCATCGATAAAGTATATGATCAATCAGGCAATTTGATGGAGGAAGCGGGGAAAATGCCTTCCGATGAGCCACCTATTATTCATTTTAAAAAGGCGCCAAAAGTCTTAGGGCAAATTAAAGGCTGGCAACCGAATGTGACGCTAGTAGGGTTTAAGCTAGAAGCGACCGATGACGAGGAGTTTTTATTAGCACGTGCACGACTGCGAATGGAAACAGCTCATGCTCAATTGATGGTAGCCAATAGCTCTCAATCTTTATATGGCGGGGACGAGCCCCATTGGATTGTACCTGCTGATGGACTGCCTATGAAAGTAATGGGCAAGCAAAAAACAGCCGAAGCTTTAATGATATATTTACAACATCAATAAATATGAACTGTGTAGAGAAATATTTCTACACAGTTTTTTCTTGTCTAAAAGAGGAGTATCATTTAATATTTACTTAACGGTCGGTAAAAAAGGAGAATGATGATGGGGAATAAGGAACAAACTTTTCAAAAGATTATAGAAGTTGCTTATGTGATGTTTGCAGAAAAAGGGTTTGAAAAAACAAGCTTAGCCATGATTGCTGCAGAGGTCGGTATATCAAAACCAGCCATTTATTATTATTTTCAATCAAAGGATCAATTAATCACTTACTTATTTGATGAACTGTATAAAGTAATTCAACAAGATGTCGCTGTGGATTATAAAGAGCTTTCTCGCGTTAATTTCAAGGAGGAAGTACTCGAGCTGGGCTATAAGTCTATTGAGGCGCAGGGCAAGGATCCTTATTTTAATAAAATATTTAACCAATATGTACTATTAGCAGCTCGCGATGAAAGCTATAAGAAACAATTAGTAGAGCTAGAAACCAGCTTTTTAACAAGCTTTGTGGAAGTCCTACAATATGGCGTGGAGCTAGGGGTTCTAGAGGATACTCCCACTATAGAAGCAAAGGCACAGATGCTAGCCTTGGTCTATGATAATATCGGTAATTTCATGTTAACAGGTAACCAATTGGACTACAGAGCTATTTGGAAGGAGGCTGTGCATAGTGTTATCCAAGGAGGCGAAGATGGCAATAAGAGATGATAATCGGCGCATTGAAGGTCTTGATTTTGCAAGAGCTCTCGCCATGTTTGGTATGTTCATTGTCAATTTTGGAGTCATAACGGGTTCTACAACGAATGGTTCAACATGGTTGATGGCCTTACAAAATCTATTTGAGGGGCGTGCCTCGGCCGTATTTGTCATGCTAGCAGGAATAGGAACAGCTTTAATGACTCGTCAGGCTAGAGAGACTAAGGACCCAATACTTCTTCGTAAGAATCGACTTACTTTGTGGAAGAGGTCGTTTTTGTTATTCGTGATAGGAATAGTCCTATATGCAGTAGGCTGGACAGGAGATATCTTACATTATTATGGCGTGTATATGTTTGTTGCCGCATGTTTGATTGCCCAATCCAAGAAAATGATGATGTTCATAATCGGTGTCATCCTCATCCTTTCACAATGGCTCCAAATTCAATTTAATTACTTCGCTGGGTGGCATCCAACATATGTATTACTAGAGTATCTTGATTTTTGGACACCGGCAGGATTTATAAGAAATTTGATGTTTAATGGCTATCATCCACTATTTCCCTGGATTTGTTTCTTTCTAATTGGCATGGTAATCGGCACATTAGATTTAACTAATCGTTCATTACGAAAAATCTTATTGGTGATGGGCTTATTGCTAGTCATAATGACGGAGACTTTTTCAACGATATTTATTAAGATGACAACGATCCATTTATTAGATGTAGAGAGTGCATTGTATTTATTTGATACGGGACCGATTCCACCGAATATGATGTATGTTCTATCTAACTCAGCGTCGGCAATTGTCCTTATCGTGGGCTCCATCTATCTTGTTGAGACATGTAAAAATAAAGTAATTGAAGCTTTGATCTTTACGGGACAATTGTCTTTAACGCATTATGTCGGCCATGTTTTTATTGGGATTGGAATATTAATTGTTTGCCAAAAGTTGGAGAATCAGACGCTTACCTTTTCCATGCTATATGCCTGCTGTTACTTTGTAGGATGTGTGCTTGTTTCTGTCTGGTGGAGAGCTAAACATCGTCGAGGTCCCCTTGAATTCTTGATGAGGAAATGGAGTTCGTAATAAATTAATGGATTGCCATCTATTTCTCGTTGATTAGGCATAAAATACTTTAGATATAGATAGTTTTCTAATCTAAAATAATCATTACAAAGTATTCAGCTAGGTTTTCTAATATTTTATATTGACAATCTTATTACAGAATTATAGAATTATTTTCAAGAAACGCAGTACTCTTATCAAGATAGGTGGAGGGACTTGGCCCAATGAAGCCTCGGCAACCGAAACATAGGTGCCACTTCCAACCGATGTATCTGAGAGATAGGAGGGGCTATCAATCAGTTTGATGCATTGGCCTCTTTTGTACAACAAGGATGAAAAAGAAGGGGTGTATCGTATGGCTCAGTCGGCAAAGGTAGAAGATAAGAAATTAGAGGCTATTGCAAAGGCCATTCAAAATCTTGAATTTGGTGAAGTGCATATTACGATTCAGGATGGTGTAATTGTTCAAATTAATAGGCTTGAAAAGCAGAGATTTCCTCAGAAGAAATAAAGGATCATTTCAGTTGAACGATGTGAAAAGGCCACCAATAAGCATGGTTTCCGTTGCTTACAAGTGGCCCTTTTTTTATGGCAATTAGCTATAGAAGCTTTTTGGAATCTGACCGATATGACGGCGATGATAGAGAAGGGGCTCCTTTTGAGAGTTTGTAATATCTAGCACCTGGCCAATAAAAATAGTATGATCACCTGCATCTATTTGCTGAAAGGATTTACATTGTAAAATAGCTGCTGTATCATGTAAAATCGGTAGTCCTAAAGAAGAAGTAGACCATTTTGCTTGAGCAAAGCGATCTGGGACTTTACTTGCAAATAATGTACATAATTGCTCTTGATCACTTGCTAAAATATTGACAGCGAATTTTTCCGCACTCATAAAGTAAGGATGGAGCTGAGATTTTTTATCAAGTGACCATAAAATAAGTAGTGGATCAATAGAAACAGATGCAAAAGAATTGACGGTTAAGCCAATTGGATTCGTTTCATGACAAGCTGTAACAACTGTTACACCTGTAGGATAGTTACCTAATGCCAATTTAAAAGCAGCAACATGATCTGTCATTCAAATCACCTCTTTATAGTTAGTAATAAATTAGTTAACGGAGTTAGTAGGTAAATTGCACTTTTTTCATACCATATAGTAACTCCTTTTCTTAAGTAAATATTAAATCAATTACACATCCAGGTAAAGCTAATGGGGGAAAGAAAGGGGAATTGCCATGACTTTATATTTTGATCATCTGGTACATCAAGTAGAATCACCGGAAAATATAAAGGTTTTCTTCAATAAACGAAATGTCCATACAGTGAACGGTGGTCAACACACGATGTGGGGGACTTACAATACGCTAAGTTATTTTGGCTTAAGCTATATTGAACAAATCGCTATTTATGATCGTGATTTATTTGAGCAAGCGGCCCTGTACCCATATTCCCTACATTATACGTTTAAACGTGATCGTGAGCGCCAAGGATTTTCACGAATTGCCTTGCGCACCAAAAATATTGAAGACGATGGTCAACGATTGCGTGCATTGGGCTATGAAGTATATGGTCCCGATGCTTGTAGCCGCACAAGACCAGACGGCACGATAATCGAATGGAAGCTATTGCATTTTGGCAGACCTGGCCTTTCAGTGGATTTTCCTTTCTTAATTGAATGGGCAGATGGAGATGAGGAGCGTTTGGCTCAATTAAAGGCTAGTGGCGCGATTGATGAAAAACAAGCCATTACAATGGAATCCATTCAGTTTTTTGTCAAGGATGTGGAGGAGACGGTGCAGCTTTGGCAGAAAGTATTACAACTACCCGAGTTTGAGCAGCATGAGCAGTTTATGTCTCTACAGCTAGCGAATATGCGCTTGGATTTTTATGAGGAAGCCTCAGCATCTAGCATGACGCTCGGTCATTTAAAAGAAGGGCCAATCGGTGTAACATTAAAGGATCCACACCGAACAAAGGAAACATTAGTGTGTCCAGGTGCTTTTTATTGGATTAATAAATAAATTAAAAATCCACTTCAATCGTTGAAGTGGATTTTTATGTGCAAACATGCAAAAAGTGGATTGAGCCATTTTCAAATACTTCATCCACTTACTATATTCTAGCTTATAATTTTACAACATTTGATGCTTGCGGGCCGCGATTGCCTTCCACAACATCAAATGAAACCTTTTGACCTTCTTCAAGTGTACGGAAGCCTTCCTCCTGGATGCCCGTAAAATGTACAAATACATCTTCTCCATCATCACATTCAATAAAGCCATAACCCTTTTCATTATTGAACCACTTTACGATCCCATGTTGCATAAGCATTCGCCTCCAATGCGCTTGAAAGTAAGATAAAGTTAAAGAAGTCGTGCTATCAATGAGAAAATGTGAAAAAAATGCATTTTCTCTTAGAACATACATGAATTGAACAAAAATGTCAATTGATTGTCGGAATGCTAGCATATCTGACTTTCTTTTTTTTCACAATTAAGACTATAATGGAAATGAACAACATAGAAAGTAGGATGCCAAATGACAACGAAAAATCAACCATTAACAGATTTAGAAATCGCGAGTCAAGCAGTGATCAAACCTATTACGGAAATTGCCAATGCTGCAGGTATTCCAGAGGATGCACTTGAGCAGTATGGCCGCTACAAAGCGAAGATAGACCCATTAAAAATTACAGCTCAAGGTGAGGACGCAAAGGTTGTATTAGTGTCAGCTATTAGTCCAACCCCAGCAGGTGAAGGGAAGTCGACTGTGACTGTAGGACTAGCTGATGCCCTTCATCAATTAAATAAGAAAGTGATGGTAGCTTTACGTGAACCATCTCTTGGTCCAGTAATGGGTGTAAAAGGTGGCGCAACAGGCGGAGGCTATGCACAGGTAGTACCAATGGAGGATATTAACTTACACTTCACTGGTGACCTTCACGCGATAACAACAGCCAATAATGCTTTATCCGCATTTATTGATAATCATATCCACCAAGGGAATGTCTTAAACATTGATCCACGACGTATTATTTGGAAACGTGTGATGGACTTGAATGATCGTTCATTACGGAAAGTGATTGTCGGATTAGGAGGGCCTGTTCAAGGCATGCCACGTGAAGACGGCTTTGATATTACGGTTGCCTCCGAAATTATGGCAGTGTTCTGTTTAGCAACAAGCATTGAGGATTTACGGGAGCGCATCGCTAGCATTGTAATTGGCTACACATTTGAGCGCGAGCCTGTTTTTGTGCGTGATTTACAGGTAGAGGGTGCCTTAACATTATTATTGAAGGATGCCTTTAAGCCAAACTTAGTACAAACATTAGAAGGGACACCAGCTATTATACATGGTGGTCCATTTGCTAATATTGCCCATGGCTGTAATTCCATTATGGCGACACAAACTGCTCGTAAGCTAGCTGATATTGTGGTGACAGAAGCGGGCTTCGGCTCTGATTTAGGTGCTGAAAAGTTCATGAACATTAAAGCTCGTAAAGCAGGCTTTAAGCCAAGTGCCGTTGTGATCGTAGCAACGATTCGTGCACTAAAAATGCATGGTGGTGTTCCAAAAACATCACTTGTCGGTGAAAATGTGGAAGCCCTGCTCCAAGGGATTGAAAATTTAGCTAAACACGTCGACACGGTACGTACATTTGGTGTTGAACCGATTATTGCATTAAATCGTTTCATTACAGACACAGAGGCAGAGCTAGAGGCCGTTCTAAACTGGTGCCAAGAAAATCATGTACGTATTGCCCGAACAAATGTCTGGGAAGAGGGCGGTAAAGGTGGAGTAGCCTTAGCTGAACAAGTACTAGCTGTGTTGGAAGAAGAAAACAACTTCTCACCATTATACGATGTAACAGAGTCCATTGAAGAAAAAGTGCGTACCATTGTACAAAAGGTATATGGTGGAAAAGATGTTCAATTCACAGACCAAGCTAAAAAACAAATGGCTCAAATTGAAAAATTCGGCTGGGATTCTCTACCAATTTGTATGGCGAAAACGCAATACTCTTTATCCGATCAGCCTAGCTTACTTGGACGTCCAGAAGGCTTCACGGTCACAATTCGTGAGGTGATTCCAAAGCTTGGTGCTGGTTTCTTAGTTTGTCTGACAGGCGATATTATGACAATGCCAGGACTACCAAAAGCTCCTGCAGCTTTACGCATGAATGTCGATAATGACGGACATGCGGTAGGATTGTTCTAAATAAATGTTGAAAAGCTGCCCTTTAACAGAGGTGCAGCTTTTTTTATTTTTTAGCTGATTTAAAAGCCTAGTCATTTTAACATCTCCTTCCTCAAATGCCACTAAAAAGGATTCTGATATCTTCCTTCTATACTTGATAACCTGTCGAAACATTCATCATCGCCATTTTTTTTTAGAAAATTTACGATTCTAGTTGAAAACTAGGATTTTTTTTCATGCGATTAAAAACTCGAGAAGCTTCCTTATATAAATGTGTTTGGTATTTTTTATCAATAGTTCTCTGTTATTGGAAGGAAAAAGCGGATTTTTACAAAGAGAAGCAATTGTCAAATGAATTTTTATTTAAAAAATACATTGAATTTTCTTTTTATTTTAAATATAATTTACTTAATTCTAATTCGGAACACTGTTCCGATTATAGGGACACGGAGGGATGGAGTCTTGAAAATCGCAACAGATATTGGCGGTACTTTTACCGACCTAGTTTATACAGATGAGAAAGGAAATCTTCATTTTGACAAGGGGCATACGACGCCAGGGCATTTTGAGGATGGGATATTAAACGTATTAGGACGACATGTAACAGAGGATTCTCTCATGGAATCGTTTATTCATGGTTCTACGGTAATTATTAATACATTAACAGAGAGAAAAGGTGGCAAAGTCGGATTAATTACAACAAAAGGCTTCCGTGATATTTTAGAAATTGCACGTGGTAACCGACCAGACTTATATAATTTTAAATATAAAAAGCCAGAGCCATTTGTAGAGCGTTATTTACGACAAGAAATCGATGAACGCATTGATTTTAAAGGAAATATTATGAAAGCGCTTAATAGGAACGAAGTTGGAGAGATTGTCCGTCAATTTAAGGAATCAGGTGTAGAGGCAATTGCCATTTCGCTTATTCATGGCTATAAAAATCCCATTCATGAGCAGCAATTAAAAGAAGAAATAGTAAAAATTTGGCCCGAGGTGTATATTACACTTTCAAGCGAAACGATTAAGGAATATCGTGAATATGAAAGAACAAATACAACGGTTTTAAATTCATATGTGAAGCCCATTGCTCACGCTTATTTAAAAAGCTTAAAAGAAAAATTGAGCACAGTTGGTATTACGGATCATTTAAAAATTATGCAATCAAATGGTGGGACAACAAGCTTTGATAAAGCTATGGAGTTACCAATCAATCTAGTCGAGTCTGGCCCTGTAGCAGGAATGTTTGGGGCAGCAAAATTAGGTGAGCTTCTAAATGAGTCCAATATTATTGCCTTTGATGTGGGTGGTACGACAGCGAAATGCTCACTTATTACAGATGGCAAAGTAAACGTTACGACAGATTACTATATTGAAAGAAATGAAAAATTTGCTGGCTATCCAATTAAAACTCCAGTTGTAGATATTGTTGAAATCGGCAATGGTGGGGGCTCTATCGCTCGTGTGGATCAGTTCGGTTCCTTAAAGGTTGGTCCGGATTCTGCTGGGGCAAACCCAGGTCCAGTAGCCTATGGGCTAGGCAATACACAGCCAACGATTACGGATGCTAATGTTTATTTAGGTAGATTATCATTAGCAAACTTCGATAATCCAATTTCTATCGACAAAGTAGAGGAAGCACTTGTTGAAGCGATTGCGAAACCATTTAATGTTTCAGCGGAAGAAGCAGCGCAAGGTATATTAGATATTGCGAATTCCAATATGTTAAATGCGTTGAAGCTCATTTCCATTCGTAAAGGCTATGATCCAGAAGACTTTACAATGGTTGCCTTTGGCGGTGGTGGTCCACTACACGCTATTAATTTAGCAGAGGAATTAGGCATGAAAAAGGTCATTATACCTTATGGCTCTTCTGTCTTTTCAGCATTAGGAATGATGATGACAGAATATCGACAAGACTATATCCAAACAAGTTTAATGGGCTTTGATCACGCGCATCTTGCGGAAATTCAAGCGAATATTGATCAAGCTATTGAAAGTGCCTATGCTGACGCACCTTTATCGAAAGAGCATTATTATTTCGAAATTAATTATGATTTACGTTATAAAGGCCAAGAGCATGCAGTCAAATTGAACGCATCGAATATCACGATTGATGATGAAGGGCTTCTTCAATTGGCTGAAGCGTTCCATGTAAAACATAAACAAGAATTTTCATTCGATTTGCCAACTACTCCAATTGAATTAGTAAATCTACACATTACCATCTATGGAAAAGATGAGGCTGTTCAATTTAAAGAATTAGATTTCTCTCATATTGATGTGTCAACATGTATCAAAACAAAGCGCAACTTATATGTGAAAGAAAAGGGTTGGGTTGAAGTCAATGTTTATGACCAGCAAAAGCTTGCTCCTGGGTATGTCATTGCAGGTCCTGCTATCGTTGAAAACCCAACATCTACAGTCGTAATCAATGAGAAGCAATCCATAGAAATTGATAAATATGGCAATTTGATTGTAGAGATGGAGGGGAAATAAATCATGAAAAAAGACGTTTTTGCTGTAGAGATTATTCAGGATTCATTGCTAGCCATAGGGGATGAAATGTTTGTCGCTCTAGCACGCTCTTCTATGAGTCCCGTCATCTATGAAGTATTAGACTATGCCTGCGGTTTAACAGATGCACAGGGTAACTTAATTAGCCAAGGAAATGGTGTTACAAGCTTTATTGGTATGCTAAGTCCAATGGTGCAGCGAGTAATTGAAAAATTCCATCATGGACAAAAGTTACATGAGGGCGATGTCATTATTATTAATGACCCGTATGTAGGGGGAGGCTCGCATTTATCCGATGTTGGCTTAGTGCTTCCGATTTTTTATAATGGTGAAATCATTGCTTACTCTGCCAATAAAGCACACTGGACAGAAGTTGGGGGCATGGATCCTGGTTCATTTACAAGTAATTCTAATGAAATCTATCAGGAAGGTCTACAACTGCCAGGTGTTAAACTTTATCATAAAGGTGAATTGAACGAAGCCATTTATGAGATTATCTCGATGAATGTTCGTTTGCCAGAGCTATCTATCGGCGATATGTTTGCACAAGTAGCGGCCTTAAAAACAGGCGAAAGGCGAATTACAGAGCTTTGTCAGAAGTTTGGTGCTGAATCGGTGAGCTTGTCCATTCAAAAACTATTGGACAAGGGTGAAAAAATTGTAGAGCTAGAGCTTCAGCATTTGCCAAAAGGTGAGTTTTACGCGGAGGACTTTATTGAGGGAGATCCATTAAAGGGCGGACCATACCCGATTAAAGTGAAAGTAACGATTAGTAATGAAGAATTTATTTGTGATTTTAGAGGCTCCCACCCAGCGGTGAATGTGCCAGTAAACTGTTCCAAATTTGGTTTAATGGCAAGTGTGCGTGTCATGTTCCTAGCATTACTAGGTGATATTGATGTCATTAATGAGGGAGTCTTTAAACGCTTAACTATTTTAACGGATGAAAATTCCATTGTCTCTGCTAAGCGCCCACATCCAGTATCCATGAACTTTGAGGCACGTATTGGGGCAGCAGATTTAATTTGGAAAGCACTTGCGCCACATTTACCAGAAAGATTATCAGCAGGACACTTACAATCCGTTTGTACATTTATTCTGACAGGTAAAAATCCTGAAAATGATGAGTCATTCCTTATCGTTGAACCATCTGTTGGTGGTTGGGGAGCATCGAATGATGAAGATGGTCAAAGCGGGCAATATTGTATGGGAGATGGTGAAACTTATAATCTACCTGTGGAAATTGCCGAAACGAAATATGGCATTCAAATTGATGAATATAGCTTAAACTGTGACGGTGCAGGTACAGGCCAGTTTAGAGGTGGCTTAGGTGTACGTCGTGTATATACCATCAATAATGATGGTCAAAAGGTTTCAGTCAACTTAGGGAGACACCAATTCGCTCCATTCGGTTTAAGTGGAGGAGGCGAAGGGTCTCATAACTATTTAATCGTTCATAAAAAGGATGGTTCCACAATTGGACCAGTTGGCGTACTAGCCAATTATGAATTGCAAAAAGGCGATCGTATTGAGCTAGTTACAGCAACAGGTGGTGGCTATGGTAATCCACTTGAAAGAAGTAAAGAGGCTATAGAGCGTGATGTGTTAAATGAATATATTTCTGTAGAAGTAGCGAAAAAGCATTACGGTTATCAAAACGCTTAAAGGGAGAAATGAATGACTGTCAAGACATTAAAAAACTCATTAGATATACTAGAGTGTTTTGCGACGACAGAAAATGCATTAGGTGTTCGTGAAATTTCGCGCATGATGAAAATGCCGACAAGTGTCGTACAAAGAGCCATTCATACATTTACAGAAACGGGTTATTTAATTCAGGATGAAGGCACGAAAAAGTATAAATTAGGCTACAAAATGTTCCTTTTTTATGATGTGCTCTCACATACAATGGACCCACACTCGACTATTTATGAATTAATGCAAAATCTTGCAAGTGAAATAAACGAATCGGTGTTTCTCACTTATATGGACAATGAATATGGTGTCACAACAAAAATTGCCGAAAGTAATAAAAATGTAAAGTATGCGGTGTCTTTAGGAACAAAGACACCCCTTTACATCGGTGCTTCCTGTAAAGTCATGTTCGCCTTTTTAGAAGAGGATAGACAGCTTGAATTAATAGCATTTTTTCAAAGCAAGCAATCGAAAGAGGAGCATAATGAATTTCTTGAGACATTAAGGGAAGAGCTACAAAGTATACGCCAAAATAAATGGTGTGTAACCGTTGGTGAATACAATGAACACGCTTTTGGCATCAGTGTACCGTTATTCAACTATAATAAAGAAATCATCGCATCTCTTACAATTTCTGGATTAGTATACGATATAGATGATCAAAGGGAGAAATATATGCTTGACGAGTTAGTGAAAGTAGTTCATCAGATACAATCGCATATTTCAAAACTATAACAGCAATAGGGGAGCTGACAGTATGAATAATAAAGTATTACACCCACGGGCTTTGGAGCCTGTAACGCTACTAATGATTGTTTTAACATCAGTCGTTGGGGCCATTATCGGGATACAGCTGATTACGACTTTAGGAATTTCTGCCAATACATCTATCGTAGGGGCAATATTTGCGATGATTCTAGGAAGAATTCCAATTGGCAAGCTCATTGCATTTAAATCGGTGCATAGACAAAATATAATCCAAACGGCCATTTCAGCCGCAACATTTAGTGCAGCGAGTAGCTTAATGTTGCCAATTGGTATTCCATACGTTTTGGGCTATGAAAATTTAGTATTACCGTTGTTTATCGGTGTTATTTTAGCGATGTTTGTGGATGCTTTATTATTATATAAATTTTTCGATACAAAAATTTTCCCAGCAGCAGGTACTTGGCCACCAGGGATTGCGACAGCTGAAGCAATTAAGGCTGGCGATAAAGGCGGTAAAAATGCCAAAGTATTAGTTGGTGGTGTATTAATCGGTATCGTGGGATCAGTTCTAAAAATTCCAATGTCAGCTTTTGGGGTAGCGTTTATCGGTAATATTTGGGCGCTTACGATGTTTGGGATTGGGCTTTTACTAAGAGGCTATTCGGTTCAATTATTTAATGTTGACTTAAATGCTTATTATATCCCGCATGGGGTTATGATTGGTGCTGGGATTGTGGCACTTTTCCAAGTAGCCTTTGCTTTACTAAATAAAAAATCGATTAAAAAGTCAGAAGAGTTAATCTATTCGAAAGATGCAAAAGAAATTCGCCAAGCCTTTGGTGTTGGGTTTATTGCTTATTTAGCCATTGCCTTATTAATAGCTGTTTTAGGCGGCATTATCACACATATGTCATTTGGGATGTTAATAGGATTTATTCTCTTTGCCACAATCGCAGCATTTGTCCATGAGTTGATCGTTGGTATTGCGGCCATGCATGCGGGTTGGTTCCCAGCGTTTGCAGTGGCATTTATTACATTGATTGTTGGTATTTTAATAGGCTTCCCTGCACCAGCTCTTGCTTTGTTAGCAGGTTATAGTGCAGCTACAGGGGTTGCATTTGCGGATATGGGCTATGATTTAAAAACTGGTTTTATTCTGCGTGGAAATGGTAGTGATCCGGCACTAGAAAAAGAAGGGCGTAAACAGCAAATGATCGCTGGTATGTTGGCGTTCTCGATTTCTGCTATTGTTGTTTTACTATCCTACAAATCCTATTTTGCACAAGATTTAGTAGCCCCTGTTAACCATGTTTATGCGGCAACTATTCAATCTGGTGTTACAGGGGATGTAGCGAAACAATTAATGATTTGGGCAATTCCAGGGGCATTGATCCAATTGATTGGTGGCTCGAAACGACAAATGGGTATTCTTTTTGCTACAGGTTTATTACTGATCAATCCGATTGCTGGATGGGCGGTATTAGCAGGTATCTTACTTCGTGTTATTTTCACATACGTGACGAAAGGTAAGAGAGAATCTGAAATGACTGTCTTTGCAGCAGGTGTTATTGCTGGGGATGCTTTATACAGCTTCTTCTCTTCTATTCTAAAAATAGGGAAATAGAAAGGAGTAATGCTCGATGGCAAAAGTATTAACGTATGAGGATGGAATTGCTGCTGTGTATGGAGGTGCAATCCTTGGCGGAGGCGGAGGTGGCCTCCTAGAGGAAGGACTCAAACTGTTGGAGGAAATTTTTGCAGCCGGGGATCCTCAATTAGTCGATCTGACAGAATTAGATGGCCAAGATTTAGTGGCGTGCGTCGCAATGGTAGGCGCACCTTCAGCAGCCGATCAATATATTTCGAACGAGCAGCTTTGCTGGAGCTATCGCAATATGAACACACATACCAATCACCGTTTAAAAGGCATCATTACCAATGAAAATGGTGCCATCACAACGATTAATGGCTGGTTGCAGTCAGTTTTATTAAAAGTGCCTGTCGTAGATGCTCCTTGTAATGGGCGGGCACATCCAACGGGTATTATGGGTTCCTTAAATCTTCATGAACAGGAAGACTATCAATCAGTACAATTTTACGCAGGTGGCAAAGATGACTTTGCGGTCCAAGGATTTGTGGAAGGTCCACTACAAAACACGGCTAAAACGGCACGACAAGCGTCTATTTTAGCAGGAGGGTTAGTAGGTGTGACGAGGAATCCTGTGACGATAGATTATTTACAGAAACATGGGGCACCGAATGCCATTACAATGGCTATTGAGCTTGGCTATCGTTTCCTCAATGGACAAACCTTTGACGATAAATTGACCCATATTTTGCAGCAATTGAATGGGGTGCATATCGTAACCGGTAAGGTCCGACATTATTCATTAACGAAGGAAAATGGCTTTGACGTAGGGAAATTATCCGTTGGCGATTACGATTTGACGTTCTGGAATGAATATATGACGTTATCGAAAGAAGGACAGCTACAATCGAAATTTCCAGATCTTATCATGACATTTGATACGGAAAAGATGCTGCCAGTTCCAAGTGCGAGCATAAAAGAAGGAATGCATGTGGCGGTCATCCATGTTGATCAATCTCATTTAAAATTAAGTTCAACGATGCAAAATCAAGAGCTATTAAAAGAAATTGATGAGGTCATCAAGGGCGTGTTGTAGGATCTACTGTTAACTAGCAAATAAAATAATAAAAGCTGCCATCATCTACATGACTGTAAGATGGGCAGCTTTTATTCGTCCTTCAGCGGGAAGGTATTACATTTTATCACGATCGTTCCTACTTCCTTTATAACTTCTAACAATTTTGGCTTACATGAATCTTCATTGTGTTTGTACGACTCATTCACGTGGTTTCATAAACTGGCAGTCATCATCGTGTACGATTTTCATTAAAGGGAGGAGCTACGTTCATACAACTTGAAGAAGGTAACAACCAATAACGAAAAACAATTACACATGGCTTCCATTTAATAATAACCTTTTGGTCGTAAAAACAACTAACTTGTTGTTCACAATTTTCGGCTGTACATCATGCTATGCGGGTTAAACAAAGAATTTCTAAGGGAAAGTGTTCACTTTTATTTGTTTGATGATTGGTTTTCTTTACTTATGTCATCTTGCAAACATACTATTCAATTGTAAGCCCGCTGAAGTTGATATTCATTCTGTCAAACACATAGCTGTTTGTACATAGCTGAAAAATATGAGGTACAGAACAAATTGTTTGTTCTGCAAGTTTATCTTATAATATTCTGAAAAATTAGTCAATTGAAAAGGTATTGATTTTTTATTTTTCGTGAGGGCTATAAATACAGTATAATCGTGTAGGAAGGGAATGAGTTTGAACTATGGATTATTTAATGAGTAAAGTACGAGAAATTTATGAACAGTTTGACGCTAGCCATGATTTCCAACATATTGAGCGTGTCTATCAAAATGCACTAGCGATCTTACATACAGAGCCAGCAGCAGATGCAGAAGTTGTTAAAATTGCAGTGCTGCTGCATGATGTAAGCGACAAAAAGTATACCGATAGTAAGGAACAGGAGGAACAGCTTATTGCAGAGCTCCCTGTTAGCGAGGAAAAAAAGCAACATATTCGAGATTGTATTGCACAAGTATCGTTTAATGGTGGAAATGAGCTAGAGGCTACATCCATGGAAGCGAAAATCGTTCGCGATGCAGACCGTTTAGATGCAATTGGAGCCATTGGCATCGCTCGAACATTTGCATATGGTGGTGCGAAAGACCGCAAGCTTTATGATAAGGATGAAGAAGCACGCACAAATATGTCGGAATCAGAATATCGTCAAAAAAATACGTCATCTGTCACTCACTTTTACGAAAAGCTATTGCTCCTAAAGGATTTAATGGTAACGGAAAAGGGCAAGCAAATGGCACTTGAACGTCATCAATTTATGGAAAGCTTTTTACAGCAATTACAACATGAAATAGGTCAATAAAACAACACGAACCGCCTTTCAATTGAAGGCGGTTTGTGTTGTTTTATTTGCATATTTGTTTGACATAATCATTTTATTGTAATTTGAAGTTTTTTAAAATGAAATATGCAGTACTCCCATATTGTGCGATTTCATAGCTGGTAAATCGTAATAAATTTTTACAAATATATTTGTGCATTCGCCCTTGTTATTCATTTGGATATCATCGATTAGAGGGACTCGCGGAAAAAGGATTGTATGGCTGTCGTTAGTGCTTCCCAAATAATAGTTAGATCTTCTGTGGTTGTACGCCAATTGCTGAAAGCCGCACGTATAGCTGGCACACCTTGGTAAACAGTTGGTGTCATGAACACTTTGCCTTGTTGATTTAATGTCGTCAAAAATTGTTTGCTCATTTCGGCTGTTAGTGCCTCATGATTTATGGCAAAGCACACAACATTTAAACGAACAGGGGCTAGCAAAGTAAATTGGTCACTTTGCTCTATTTTTTGACCAAGCTGCTGAGCTAGCAGTATATTTTGTTCGATTAACTGTTGATAGCCTTTTTTACCATAAGCTTGTAGGGAGAACCAAGCAGGCAACGCCCGGAATCGTCGTGAATTTTCAGGGGTAAGATCACTAAAATTCGGATTCTCAAGCGAGCTACCAAGGTAGGCAGCATTATTTTGAAATACAGCTACTTGTAACGATTGATGTCGGGTGAATTGCATAGCCGCATCATAAGGGACATTCAGCCATTTATGTGCGTCAATCGTAATAGAATCAGCATGGTTAATGCCCTCGACTAAGTGATGATACTTTTGTGAACAAGCAGCAAAGCCTCCAAAAGCCGCATCTACATGAAGCCAGAAATTATAGCGCTTTTTGAGCTTGCCAATTGCTAGTAAATCGTCAAAATCAACCGTATTGACGGTTCCCGCATTTGCTACGACAACACAGGGTTCTTGTTGATTGTCCTCAAGGAATTGTTGTAATTTTGCGATATCGATCGCTTCACGCTGTTCCTGACATGGAATAAGATGAATAGACTTTCTCCCAATGCCAAGCATAGAAGTTGCTTTGACAATACTTGAATGTGGCGTACCACTGACAATCTTTATAGGTGGGATATCATATAACCCATCCATCGCAGTGCTTTTCCCATAGTATTGCGCCACCCACTCTCTTGCTTGTGCAAGTCCTACGAAATTAGCCATCGTAGCCCCGCTGACAAATGTTCCCTGAAAATCCTCACTCACTAGCAATAAATCCTTTAACATATCAATCGTCGCTAATTCCATTGAGCCTGCTACAGAATCTTGCGTATTGGATAGATTTTGATCGTAAATACTGACTAACCAATCTCCAACAATCGAAGCAGGCGTAGCCCCACCTGTAACAAACCCTAAATATCTTGAACCTGCACTGGCGCTTAAGCCTTCAGCATAATGCTGTGAAAAGTATTGAAGTATCGACTGAGCGCCATGTCCTACTTCAGGAAGTGTTGAAGCTGGTACGTTATAAGCTTGACTTGTTACGGCTCTTTCTTCAAGACTGGTAAAAAACTTGGCAGCATGGTGCACAACATCCGTTAAAATCGTTTCAATATTTTCCTGATCTTGCTTCATGTTCGTCATGGATCATCATTTCCCTTCATTTTAAATTTAGCTATTTCTGCCTCTACACTATATAGTGATATATATAACAGTCAAATTATGACTATAACAGTTGGAGGGTCAATGAAAATAAAGCTAAACCGTCAATCAGATCAAACCTTAATCCATCAGATTTCAAATATTATGACAGAAAAAATACGATCAGGTTTTCTACAGGAGGGGAGTCAATTACCTTCTATTCGGAGCTTTTCTAAAGAAAATCAAGTGAGCCCTGTAACGATTAGCAAGGCTTATGCATTGTTAGAAAGAAATGGGTATATTCAAGTGGTACATGGCAAGGGGGCATTCGTGCGTAAAAATGAACTGGGGAGCATCCATGTGAGCCAACGTAATTACAATTGGCAATTAGCGATCCCCGACTACATTCAACGTTCACAATCCATGTTAAATAAAGGAACAGAGTATGCGCTGAAATTTTCAAGTGCAACCATCCATCCGGGGTTATTACCCTCAGTTTATTTGACGAATGAAATCGTGGCAATTTTACTCGCGGATCCTCAGATTGTTACGCGCTATGGGGCTGTACAAGGTGATGAAGATGTACGAAAGGCAATTCGGGACTATGTCCAAAAGTATGGTGACATTGAAACAACACCTCAAGAAATTATTGTGACAAATGGTGTTCAACAAGGAATTGATGTAGTGGCTAGAACATTTATTGGACCAGGAGACATTGTCATTACCGAAGCTCCTACCTATACAGCAGCAATCGATGTCTTTAGAAATCGTGGAGCCCATATTATTCCGATTCCAGTAGATGCAGAAGGTATGCAGACAACTATTCTAGCGACATTATGTTTAAGCAAACAACCAAAACTGATCTATACAAACCCAACATTTCAGAATCCTACAGGAACTGTTTTAAGCGAAACTAGACGAAGAGAGTTACTAGACCTTGCCCAACAATACGGCTTTCTTATTGTAGAGGATGATTCATGGAATGAAATTTATTTTGACGATAATCCACCGCCACCTACTCTTAAAGCGTTAGATGAAAGTGGTCATGTTATTTATTTAAAAGGATTTAGCAAATCGTTAGCACCTAGTTGTAGAATTGGAGCCATCATCTCGAATGGCACTGTCCATCAAAGGCTCCTATCAGCCAAATCCTTTGCCGATTCGGGCAATCCACTATTAACACAAAAGGCATTGATTCCTTTTTTACGATCAGAACGCATGCATGTCCATTTAGAAAAATTACGCATTGCGCTTGAAGTAAGAAGAGATCAGACGATTGCAATATTGAACAAATATGCACCACAAGGCGTTACGTGGATGGAACCAAAAGGAGGGTTAAATATTTGGGTGTCTCTGCCTAGTAATGGCAATACAGATGAACTGTTGTTTAAAGCGCAGCAAGCCCATATTACTTTTTTACCCAGCTCTGCTTGTTATCCGGGAGAGCCTCAATATCACCATATGAGAATTAGTTATTCCTATCCAGAACCACATGAACTAGAGCAAGGAGTCATGAAACTTTGTCAGATAATGCACACGTATTTACAGGAGAATAGGAACATTGATAGGACAAACCATTGATAGTTTGTTGTTCTTTGTTTACATGTCAATTGATGTTATGATGAATATTGGATATCAATAATCGTCTACATAAAAGTAGTGAGGGCATGAACAATACCTAACATGAAAGAGATGGAATAGTGGAATGAGTCATTTAATTGTACAAAATTTAACAAAAACTGTTGGCGATAAAACGCTTTTTGAAAATATTGAATTTACCATTTATGAGGGTGAGCGAGCAGGCCTAATCGGTATTAATGGTACGGGGAAATCAACCCTGTTATCGATCTTAGCAGAGGATATCGAAGCGGATACCCTCACAATGGATCGCCCCAATAAGTACCGTGTCGCATATTTACCACAGGAACCGACATTCCAATCAGGAGAAACGGTTTTACAAGCAGTCTTTGCTGGTGACTCACCGGTTTTACAACTGAATCGTCAATATGAGGAAACAGTGGCTGAACTAGCAGTAAATCCTACATCTGAAAGTTTGCAAAAGACTTTATTTGGCTTGCAGCAGCGTATGGATGAAGAGCAGGCATGGGATGTCAACGCGCTTGCAAAAACAGCCTTAACAAAGCTTGGCATTGAAACATTTGATAAAGAAGTGCTAACGCTCTCAGGCGGTCAGCAAAAACGAGTAGCATTGGCTAAAGTATTAATTGAACCAGCAGACCTCTACCTATTAGATGAGCCGACCAACCATTTGGATGTGCAAGCAACAGAGTGGCTTCAAGAGATGGTGCTACGACTAAAGGGCGCAGTTATTTTTATTACCCATGATCGTTATTTCTTAGATGAATTATCGACACATATTTACGAACTAGCCGATCAAACCCTGTATCGTCATACAGGAAATTATGGTGATTTTTTAGAGGCCCGAGCCATCCGTGAGGAAATGAAGGCGGCTTCTGCTCAGAAGGATCGCAACCGTTATCGTTCAGAGTTGAAATGGATTCGTCGCGGTGCGAAGGCACGCTCCACTAAACAAAAAGCGCGTATCCAACGCTTTGAAAAGTTGGAGGATAATTTAGAGCGTAGATCTGAGGACGTTTCATTGGAAATAGGACTTGCTACAACACGTTTAGGGCGTAAAGTGCTAGAGGCTGAAAGTATTTCGAAAGCATTTGGCCAGCAAAAGATTTTAGATAACTTTTCATTTTTACTCCAGCAAGGGGACCGTATTGGCATAATCGGCGCGAATGGTGTAGGAAAATCTACTTTATTGAACATGCTAGCAGGAGAGCTTTCACCAGACCAAGGTGAAATTCTTGTTGGATCAACAGTAAAGCTAGCTCATTTCAAGCAAACTTTACCGAAAATGAATGAAAATGAGCGTATGATTGAATATATACGTGAGGCTTCGAATGACATTACAGATGCAGAGGGTGTCCGCTATTCAGCGGCTCAGATGCTAGAGCGCTTTTTATTCCCATTACATGCTCACGGTACACCGATTGGTAAATTATCAGGCGGTGAGCGCAAGCGCCTTCATTTATTACGTTTATTAATGGAGCAGCCTAATGTTTTATTATTAGACGAGCCAACCAATGATTTAGATATTGAAACTTTGGGCGTGCTAGAGGATTTCATTGAGCATTTCCCAGGCGTAGTCATCACGATTTCCCATGACCGTTTTTTCCTAGATCGTATTGCGAAAAAGCTATGGATCTTGGATGGAAAAGGGCAGGTAGAGGAAACGCTGGATCTGTATAGTGAGTATTTGGAGAAGCGTGAGCATACGGCTACTGCGAAAGTTGAGGCACCGAAGGCTGAAAAGCCGAAGTCCGAAAAACCAAAATCTGATAAGAAAAAGCTATCGTTTAAAGAGCAAAAAGAATGGGAAACGATTGCAGATGATATTGAAAAAACAGAAACAGCTATTATGGAGACTGAAGAGGGAATCGCTAATACTGGTTCAGATTTTACAAAACTACAGGAATTAACAGCTCAGCTTGATGAGCTCAATGCACAGTATGAACATCTGATTGAAAGATGGTCTTATTTAGATGAAATTGTTAATGGATAAGGAGCGATAGACATGAAGATTATTACAATTGAACCGACACCAAGTCCCAATTCTATGAAGATTGTTGTTGATACAGAGCTACCGTTCGGGAAAAGCTATAATTTTACAAAGGATAATAAAGATGAAGCAACTGGCGAAGCAGCAGCTATTTTAGCCATTGAGGGGATAAAGGGCGTTTATCATGTAGCTGATTTCTTTGCGGTGGAGCGTAATGCCAAATATGCATGGGAAGGTATTTTAGCAAGTATCCGTCAAGTATTAGGTGAAGACGTTGAAACGCAAGATGAAACAATAGTAGCTAATGAGTTTTACGGGGAAGTTTATGTCCATGTTCAGTTCTATAAGCAAGTACCACTACAAGTAAAAGTGTTTGATAACCAACGTGAACATCGTGTGAGCTGTGGTGATCGTTTTGTCGATGCTTTTAATCAAATTATTGAATCAGCAGTAGATGAAAACTATATTTTCCAGCGTAAATGGATTGATTATGGTGTGCGCTATGGCGAATTAGAAGAAATCGCAGAAGCGGTCAAACAGGAAATTGATGTCACATATTCTGTAGAACGATTAGCAGAAATTGTTGCTGCGCTTAATAATGACGATGAAAAAGCTATCGTTCAATCAAATAAGCTGAAAATAACGGTGGAGCAGTTCCAACAACCGGAATGGGAGAAACGCTTCCAGTTATTAGACCAAATGGCTGATCCGGAGCTGGATGATTTACCACTTTTAGATGTAGCTTTACAGGATGAGCAAATGTCGATTCGTCGTCTAGCAACTGTATATTTAGGGATGGTTGAAGATGTTACGGTAGTTCCGTATTTAGAAAGAGCCCTTCAGGATAAAAGTGCTGCCGTGCGACGTACAGCAGGCGACTGCATGAGTGACCTTGGCTTTGTAGAATTTGAAAGCGCCATGCAGCAAGCCCTACAAGATAAGAACAAATTGGTACGCTGGCGTGCAGCGATGTATTTATATGAGGCTGGTACAGAACAATCATTACCAGTATTAAAATCGGCCGCAGATGATAAAGAATTCGAAGTGAAGCTACAAGTGAAAATGGCGATTGCCCGTATCGAGCAAGGTGAAGAGGCAAAAGGCTCCGTTTGGAAGCAAATGACCGAATCTCGCCAGCAATAGTTATGTAAGAAATAAACCAGCAGCCGCTGGTTTTTTTATTTTGTGGGGAGAGTTTTATTCCAAGGAAATGAAGATACTCAATATCCTGATTATCATAGATGCATCTTCTTTGGATCATCAAAAATAGGTGTAAAGTAGAAAAAAAAGTTGTTTTTTAGCGATTTATTGCTAAACAAAAAGTTAAGGTCATTCTATGAATCATTAACATATTGTCTAGTTTCATAGAGAAGGGTCAATGTTAAAATAACATAAATTCAGAATATTCCCTAAAATAGGAGGTCCTTTGCATGACAATAACTAGTTTAAAAACAACCAAATCGTACGTGCGAGATCGGGAGGCGGTCATCGCGTTAACACAAAAGCTAGTACGAATTGAAAGCGTTTACCGTGAGAATGATCCAAAGGGTAATGAAGAAGAGGTGGCACACGTTGTTGCGGCGTATTTACGGGATATTGGCATAGAGACACATGTTGAGGAGGTTGTGCCAGGACGACCGAATGTTATTGGTATTATTGATTCGGGCAAGCCTGGGAAAACATTACTTTTTGAGGGGCATACAGATGTTGTGACGGAGGGTAATCGTGATGCATGGGCATACGATCCATTTGGAGCAGAGATTGTTGAAGGACGTATGTATGGTAGGGGAACAAATGATACGAAGGGCAATCTCGCTTGTATGATTACTGCCTGTCAATCATTATTACTAGATCAGGAAGAATTTACAGGCAAGATTATTTTATGTATCCCTTGTGATGAAGAGGGGCTCATGCTAGGCATTAAGCATTTTATTAAAAACGGCTGGGCAGACGGAGTAGATGGGGCTATTATTTGCGAGCCACAGGAAAACAATGTATGTATTGCACAGCGTGGGGCCATTCGTTTACAGGTTGATATTTTCGGTAAGATGGCACATGGCGCGATCTCGTGGAGTGGCATTAATCCAAACTGGCGAATGGCACGATTGATTGTAGAGCTGGAGAAACTAGAAAAAGAGGAGCAGGCTCGGTTAGGCCGTGACCCGATGCTGAATTGGCCATCTATTACGCCAACGATATTACGTGCGCCTGTTAAAGGAGATGCACAAATCAATGTCATTCCTGATCACTGTATGACGACGCTTGATATTCGTACAGTTCCTGCCCAAGATCATGATGAATTACTAGGAAAAATCGACGCAATTATTAAACGCTTACAGGCAGATGATCCAGATTTTAATGTGGAACTAACGATCCTTGATAATCGACCTGCTACAGCAACGGCTAAGGAGGAAGCTGTTGTACAGGCCATATACGAGGCAGTGGCAGAGGTGACAGAAAAGGAACCTAAATATAACGGTGTTCCTGGTGCAACAGATGGTACGTTTCTTCACGTCCATGGTATTCCAATAGTGACGGTTGGTGCAGGAGATCGTGAAATTCCTCATCAAATCAATGAATATGTAGATATTGAAGAATTGGCGGAAACAACAGCTATTTATCGTTTAGCGGCATTAAAATTTTTGGCTGGTGATGCACAATGACAACAATAAAAATGGCGGTTATACCAGGGGATGGCATTGGAAAAGAAGTGATGCAGGAAGCATTAAAGGTTGTAAAATGTGTGCAAGAACGGGATTCATCCTTACAAATTACAACGATGGTTTTTCCGTGGAGCTCTGATTATTATTTAGCACACGGTCGCATGATGCCAGAGGATGCACTGGAGACACTACAAAAATATGATGCGATATTATTTGGAGCTATTGGTGATGCTCGCGTACCAGATGATGTCACGGTATGGGAACTCATTATGCCGATTCGGAAAAATTTCCAGCAGTATGTGAATTTCCGTCCTATTAAGTCATTGCCAGGGATTTCCTCACCTCTGGCTGGCGGGAACGATATTGATTTTGTCATTTTCCGTGAAAATGCTGAGGGGGAATATTCGGATAGTGGGGGTCGACTATATCAACAGCAGCCACAAGAAATGACGATTCAAAATACGATTATGACGCGTATTGGGATTGAAAAAATTGTTCGAGCAGCCTGTGAATATGCTCAGCAGCATGGGAAAACCAAGCTGACAAGTGCGACAAAATCTAATGCGATTATTCATTCCATGAAATTTTGGGATGAGCATACAAGAAAAACAGTGACACAAATTGCACCAGAACTACAGCTTGAAGCCATTTATATCGATGCATTAGTTGCTTATTTTGTCGAACGACCACAGGAATTTGAAGTCGTTGTGGCTTCCAATTTATTTGGCGATATTTTATCTGATTTAGGCTCTGCCATTGTTGGGGGGCTGGGCTTATCTCCTTCAGCCAACTTAAATCCAGAGAAGACATTTCCATCAATGTTTGAGCCTGTGCATGGTTCAGCGCCAGATATAGCAGGCAAGGGAATTGCCAATCCAATCGCTCAAATATGGTCGCTCGCCTTACTGCTAGGACATCAAGGCAGAAAGGATTTAGAACATTTGATTGTCCAAGCTATTAGTAAAGTGCTAGAAGAAGGCGTCGTGAAAACAGCTGATATTGGTGGACAAGCAACAACAGCACAAATGGGCGATGCGATTTGTCAGGAAATCATTCATATGACTTTAACAGCAGGGGGTGTATAGTATGACAACTGAGCCTAAGGTGATTGTTGTGACAGGTGCAGGTGGCGGAATGGGAAAAGCCATTATGGAAGAACAGCTTAAGCAAGGTAATCTGGTTATAGGGCTTGATGTATCTGTAAAGGCGCTGTCCAATTTAACACATGATTCCCTGCAATGCTTAGAAGTCAATGTATTGCAGGAGGAGCGAGTGAATGACATCTTCCAGCAAATTGTTGATAAGTACGGGAGAATTGATGGGCTTGTCAATGCACTTGGGATTGCACAGGCAGCAACGCCAATTGAACAAGTAACGATGGACGAGTGGAATCGCTTAATGGATGTCAATGTAAAAAGTTTATTTATTACAGCAAAAGCTGTTGTCCCCTTTATGAAAAAACAGCAAAAGGGGTCTATTGTTACGATTGCTTCCATATCAGCAGTTCGCCCTAGACCTGGCTTACAAGCCTATATTGCATCGAAGGGTGCAGCGGAAAGCTTTACGAGAGGGCTAGCGATTGAGCTGGCACCAAACCAAATTCGAGTTAATACGATTCATCCTGGGCCTGCCGATACACAAATGCTTGGGCAATTTGCCGCACAGGGCGCCGATGTTGAGCAAACAAAGCAAAGTGTGTTTGTGCAATCTGTCCCATTAGGACGATTGGTGAAGCCTTCTGATATAGCAGGAGCCGTTAGTTATTTATTGTCTGATGCAGCTAGCATGGTCACGGGGACGACCTTACATGTAGATGGTGGTCGTGGATTATAGGAGGGATACGATGAGAATTATTCCTATGTTAATTAATGGGGAATGGATTTATGGTGATGCAGAAGCATTGCTAGATGTGGGCAATCCATCAACGGGAGAAATCATTGCGCAAATTAGTAATGCGAGTCAAGCGCATGTAGAAGAAGCGGTGCGATCAGCAAGGAGAGCCTTTGAAAGTGATGAATGGCGTCAATGGAAGGCTTTTGAACGAGGCCAGTTATTAATCGACTTCGCTCATTATATTCGTCAGCATGCCGAGGAATGGAGTCTACTAGAATGCCGGGACGTAGGTAAACCTTTAACGCAAGCAAGGGCAGATATTGAAGCGGCGGCTCGGTATTTTGAATTTTACGGTGGAGCGGCTGATAAGGTGATGGGGGATACGATTCCAATTGAGGATGGCCTATTGAATGCAGTAGTGCTCGAACCCGTTGGTATTACTGTACATATCGTGCCATGGAACTATCCGATTCAAATAACAGCACGAAGTGTCGCTGCGGCCATTGCTACAGGCAATGCAGTTATTGTGAAAAGTGCGGAAGATACGCCACTAACAACACATGCCATCACGGAGTGGCTTGCAGAAAAACTGCCAAAAGGGATCTTTCAACATATTACTGGCTTAGGAAGAGATGTGGGTCCGTATTTAACATCACATCCTGATATTAATCATATTACCTTTACGGGGTCGGTCCCTACAGGGGTTGCAGTGATGAAGGCAGCAGCGGAAAATGTTGTCCCTGTAACATTAGAGCTTGGCGGAAAATCACCCAATATTGTTTTTGCAGATGCCAATATAGAGCAAGCATTGGATGGGGTAGTGCGGGCTATTATTCAAAATTCAGGGCAAACATGTTCTGCTGGGGCTCGACTACTCATTGAAGAAAGTATAAAAGATACATTTCTCCCACAATTAGTACAAAAATTTCAAGCGATACAGGTGGGGCCAGGTGAGGCGGACATGGATATGGGGCCGTTACTCAATGAACGTCAGTATACAAAAATTACTACATTATTACAGCAAGCAAAGAAAGATGGCTATGTCATCACTGGTGGAGAGCCGTTGATGATGGAAGGGTATGAAAATGGCTTCTATGTGCAGCCAACTATACTAGATGGTGTACAGCCGAATGATCCTTTAGCGCAGGAGGAAATTTTTGGACCCGTGCTGACGGTTTTAACATTTACGAGCGTGGAGGAAGCCATTACTCTTGCCAATAGCACAGATTATGGCTTAGTAGCGGGTGTTTGGTCACAGAATATCGATACAGCTCATTATGTGGCGAGTCGTGTACAAGCAGGACAAGTATTTATTAATAATTATGGGGCAGCCGGTGGTATTCAAATGCCGTTCGGAGGCTATAAAAAAAGTGGGATTGGTCGAGAGAAGGGCTTTGTTGCTCTGCGGAACTATACGCAAATGAAAAATATTGCCATACGCTATGCACCACCTATTCAACGCTGACAGGGAGGGACGCCTATGGAACATGCAAAAGATAAACAAGTGCTCTTAGAGGTCAATCAATTATCGATCCGATTCCATTTGAAGAATGGCAAAGAGGCAAAAGTGGTAGACGATGTGAGCTTTACCATTCATAAGGGAGAAACGGTTGCATTAGTGGGAGAATCGGGCAGTGGCAAAAGTATTACCTCCTTAGCAATTATGCGTTTACTGCCAATCCCTCCTGGGGAAATTACAGCAGGAACTATCAACTTTAACGGCAAAAATCTATTAGCCTATAAAAATAAAGAGATGAGCCATATTCGTGGCAATGAAATTAGTATGATTTTTCAAGAGCCTATGACTTCATTAGACCCGGTATTTACGATCGGCAATCAAATGATCGAAGGCATTCGTAGACATCAAAAGGTTTCAAAAAAAGATGCTTGGCAAAAAGCATTACAATTATTAAAGGAGGTGGGGATTGCCAACGCGGAGAAGGTAATCGCCGAATATCCTCACCAATTATCAGGGGGAATGAGGCAACGTGTCATGATTGCCATTGCGATGTCAAATAATCCCCAGCTATTAATTGCGGATGAGCCGACTACAGCATTAGATGTAACCGTACAGGCGCAAATTTTAAAGCTGATGATGAAAATGAAGGAAGAACATCAATCAGCGATTTTATTCATTACCCATGATATGAGTGTTGTCGCAGAAACAGCGGACCGTGTCATGGTTATGTATGCCGGGCAAATAGTGGAGGAGGCCCCTGTAAGAGAGCTTTTTTTAAATCCTCAGCACCCTTATACAGCAGCGCTGCTAAAAACAATGCCGAGTCTTGAAACAGAGGTGAAAAGACTGCCATCTATTCCTGGTACTGTGCCACCCGCATATGCATTACCAAAGGGTTGTCGCTTTGCACCCCGATGCCCGCATGCTATGGCGCAATGCCATCAGGATAGTCCGACCATACACTATATTCAAGAGACACATAAAGTGCGCTGTCATTTATTCACAGAGAAGGGGGAGCTGGCACATGACGAAGAAAGAAGTTTTGCTGGAAATTAATCATTTAAAAGCTTACTTTCCTGTGAAGCGCAAGTCTATGAAAGAAGAGAAAAAGATGGTCAAAGCGGTTGATGATATTTCCATTGAAATTTATCGGGGAGAGACGCTAGGCATTGTAGGCGAATCTGGCTCAGGAAAATCTACATTTGGACGAACGATTTTGAAGCTCGTTGAACCAACAGCCGGAGAAGTATTATATAAAGGACAACCGATCCAGCATTTAAAAGGCAATAAGCTTCAATCGTATCGCAATCAAATGCAAATGATTTTTCAAGACCCCTTTGCCTCACTAAATCCTAGAATGCGCATTGGAGCGATTATTGAGGAACCGATGAAATTACAATTAACATTGACGAAGGAACAGCGAAAAGAACGCGTGAAGGAATTGCTACAAAAGGTTGGACTTCCTGAGGATGCCATGCAAAAATTTCCTCATGAATTTTCAGGAGGTCAGCGACAAAGGATTGGGATTGCAAGAGCTCTTGCCATTCATCCAGAATTCATTATTGCGGATGAGCCAGTATCGGCATTGGATGTGTCTGTGCAATCACAAGTCCTTAACTTAATGATGGATTTACAGGATGAATTTCAGTTAACTTATTTATTCATTTCCCACGATTTAAGCGTTGTGAAGCATATAAGTGACCGTGTGGCGGTGTTGTACTTAGGACGGGTTGTGGAAATAGGAACGAAAAAGGAGCTATACGCTCATCCATTGCATCCTTATACACAAGCATTGCTATCTGCTATTCCAGTCGTCAATTTTGATGAGTCAAAGCAAGAAGTACTTTTACAAGGTGAACTACCTAGCCCGATCAATCCACCTGTTGGCTGTGTTTTTCATACGCGTTGTTCACATGTCATGGAAAGATGTCGGCAGGAGAGGCCTAAGCTTCAAGAGGAAAATGCAAATCAGCGAGTCGCTTGCTTTTTATATGATAAATAATCTGAATATTTAATTTATTGGGGAGTGGAGGGGTTGATATGTTTGGCAATATTACCGATGTTCCTGGTATCAAGGTGGGGCATCGTGAAAATGAAGAGGGGATTACAGGCTGTACGGCTCTATTAATGGAAGGCGGGGCAGTGTGTGGGGTAGATGTTCGAGGGTCTGCACCAGGTACTCGTGAAACGGATGCATTAGATCCCATCAATGAAATTGATCGTGTGCATGGTATTTGTCTGTCAGGGGGCAGTGCCTTTGGATTAGATGCTGCCACAGGAGTCATGCAATTTTTAGAGGAGCAAGGGATTGGGGTTGATGCAGGTGTTGCCAGAATTCCGATTGTGCCAAGTGCCGTCCTCTTTGACTTATTTATTGGCGATCCTCAAGCTCGACCTACAGCACAAATGGGCTATGAAGCGGCCCAAGCGGCCCAAGTAGGTTCATTTCAAAATGGCAATATTGGCGCGGGCTATGGGGCAACGGTAGGTAAACTGGCAGGACCAGACTTTGCCATGAAGGGTGGACTTGGTAGTGCATCAATTGCGGGCAAGGATGGGCTCATTGCTGGGGCTATTGTGGCTGTTAACGCAGTAGGTGATGTCAAGAATCCTAATACACGGCAAATTTTAGCGGGAGCGAGAAATCCTCAAACAGGACAGTGGTTGGATTGCTGTGCCTATCTCGAACAGCATGCACAATCAGAGGCACTTGCTGGCACGAATACAACCATTGGCGTAGTAGCGTTGAATGCAAAATTAACGAAGGCAGAAGCAAAAAAGATTGCCCAGCTTACGCAAAACGCTCTTGCCCGAACGATTTATCCTGTCCATACGATGCTTGATGGCGATACTATTTTTGTGCTAGGTACTGGAGAGCGGACATTTGCGCTAGATTACTTGGGACATTTAGCGACTAAGGTGATGGAGGAAGCTATTCTTGCTGGTATTCAAGCGGCAGATAAATTGGCAGGGGTGGAAAGCTATACAAGCATTCAAAAGATAAGCACTTAGGAGAAGGGGGAACGACAATGAATTTGAAAAACAGTGGGGTAATACTCTTAATGTTCATGATGGTATTCATCATAAGTGCATGTTCTAGTGATGGAGAGAAAGTTTCAACGAGCTCTAATAGTCCTAATGGACAAACTACAGCAGATGTGCCGCAGGAAATTGTTGTGCGTGTAAATGATGATCCCGATTTTTTAGATCCACATAAGGCAACGGCATCCATTTCGTATCAAATGATTATGAATTTATTTGAAGGGCTAATGGCGCCAGAAACAAATGGTTCTTTAAAAGAAGGACTTGCAGAGAGCTATGAAGTTTCAGAGGATGGTTTAACGTATACTTTCAAAATTCGCCAAGGAGTGAAATTCCATAATGGTGATGACTTAACGATGGACGATATTCAATATTCCTTTGACCGTTTAATGGGGAAAAACGGTGGGGAAAAAATGTCCAATAACTTCGATAACGTGGCATCAACTGAGGCACCAGATGCCAGCACATTTGTGATTAAATTAAAGGAGCCTAATTCTAACTTCCTGTATTCATTAACGGCAAGACAATCAGCTATTATTCCTAAAAGTAATGATGGGAAGCATAATGAGAATCCAATCGGAACAGGTCCTTTTGCCTTTGTGAAATACGCGCCAGGGACAAATTTAGAACTTAAGAAAAATGATAACTACTGGCAGGAAGGCTTACCTTATTTGAATAAAGTTACGTTTACCTTCCAATCAGATGATCAAGCAGCGATTATGAGCTTGATGGCAAATGAGGTTGATCTAACAAGTGTACCATGGCATCGTGTGAGTGAGGTTGAAGGGGGCTACAATTTAACGCATCAAAATAATAACTCTTCTTTAATCATCACATTTAATGAAACAAAGGCTCCATTCGATAACGTAAAAGTTAGACAAGCTATTAACTACGCGATTAGTAAATCCGATATTATTGATTCGGTATTTGCGGGCTATGCTGTCCCACTTGGTTCTAATATGAGTCCAGCGATGGGCGATTTCCAAAAGAAGGGCTTAGAAAGTATGTATAAACGCGATATAGAAAAAGCGAAGGCATTATTGGCAGAGGCCGGTTATCCGGATGGGTTCAAAACAAAAATTACGGTATCTTCCCACAATGATATGTATTCGAATATTGCGCAAATTGCAGTTGCTAATTTGCAAGAGATTGGCATTGATGTAGAGATTGAGGTTGTGGAGTGGGGGATTTGGCTAGACCGTGTTTATTTTGGCCGTGACTATGAAATGACAACGATTGATTTAACAGGTCGTGCATCAGCCTACGAGGTGTTAAATGATTATATTTCTACAAATGATAGTGAAAACTTCTTCCTATTTAAAAATGACGAGTATGACAAAATTATGACGGATGTGTTAAAGGAAACAGACCAAGCCAAACAAATTGAGTACTATCATCGAGCACAGGAAATTTTAGCTGAGCAGGCTACTGCGGTTTATATTGCTGATTACCAAATTGTTTGGGGTGCTGACAAACAAGTGACGGGGCTTAAGAGCTATCCATTCTGGTTCCATGATATGTCAGAGGTTCAATTTTCAAACTAGGAAGGGATGAGTGCTCATGATGTATATTTTACGTCGAATCATCCTGTTAATAACAACCATCCTGCTAGTATCCATCATCACATTTGGTGTTTTTCAAATATTACCTGGAGATCCGGTGCGAACGATGTTAGGGACAGAAGCGGATCCCACACAAATTGAAAATTTACGATCTGAACTCGGCTTAGATCGTCCTCTTTATGAACAATATGTGGATTGGATGAAGGGCTTATTGACAGGTCAGCTAGGCGATTCCATTCGTTTTTCAATGCCTGTAAAAGATTTATTATTTGATCGACTTCCTGTCACTATGTCGTTGGCGGGGATAACCTTGCTCATTGTTTTATTCATTTCCTTACCTTTAGGGATGTTTGCGGCAAGAAGACAAAATAAAATAAGTGATGTGTCATTATCGACTGTGACACAAATTGGGATGGCTGTACCATCCTTTTGGCTAGGGATGATGCTTATTCTTTACGTTGGCTTACAGTTTAGCTTCTTTAAAATTAGTGGTTATATTCCATGGACACAAAGTGTTGCAGGGGCGCTCAGTACGCTCCTTCTCCCAGCCCTAACCATTGCGATACCACAAATTGCTGTGAACTTCCGATATGTGCGTACAGCTATTTTAGAGCAGGTTCAGCTCGACTATGTACGCACAATTCGCAGTAAAGGAATGTCTGAACACAATGTCATGTATAAGCATGTATTGAAAAATTCCATGATTCCGATTTTAACCGTATTTGGCCTAATTATGGCGGAAGTTGTAGCGGGGACGATTATTGTGGAGCAAGTATTTTCTTTGCCGGGTATTGGACAGCTTCTCATAACGGCTATTAGTAACCGTGATTTTCCACTTGTACAGGGGATTGTCATGTATATTACGGTTGCTGTAGTTATGATAAATTTTATTGTCGATATTTTATATTCTGTATTAGATCCTAGAATCCGATTACGTTAAGAGGTGGATACAATGAAACAGCTACAACGTTATACTAAAAAACTGAATTTATCCATTGGTCTCCTCGTCATTGTCGGCTTTTTGCTCGTCATGTTGGTCAGCTTTTTTTATACACCTCATGATGTCAACGCCATGAACATACCTGAGAAATTGCGTGGGCCAGGTGGTGCTTATCTTTTTGGGACAGATGAATTCGGGCGTGATATTTTTAGCCGAATTATGAAGGGGACACAAACTGCTTTCGCTGTTGGATTATTAACTGTAGGAATTGGGACGTTTTTTGGGATTACCATAGGTGGAATTGCAGGCTATGTTGGCGGCTGGATTGATGAAATATTTATGCGAACAATGGACGCTTTAATGGCATTTCCGGGCATTATTTTAGCGTTAATGCTAGTAGCTGTATTTGGCCCAGGGATTGTCAATACGGCCGTAGCATTGGGCATTATCGCCATTCCTGCTATTGCCCGAATTGCGCGAAGCGGCTTTGTCCAACAACGTGACTCGGAGTATGTATTGGCAGCGAAATTAATTGGCGTCAAGCCTCATAGCATCATGTTTCGTCATATTTTACCTAATATATCATCGCAAATTATTGTCGCGGCGACGGTCACATTCGCAACTGCCATGCTAGCAGAGGCAGCACTAAGCTATTTAGGGCTTGGTGTTCAGCCACCAAACCCTAGCTGGGGCAGAATGTTAAAAGATTCACAGGCTTATTTAATCGGTGCCCCTTGGTATACGTATGCGCCTGGAGGAGCCATTACGATTCTTGTTCTTGGTTTATATATGCTTAGTAATGCCTTACGTGATTTTATGGACCCGCGTTCAAAATCGTAATAAATCAGGTGCTGTTTTTTGCAAAAGCTCATAGGCCTTGACTGCGATTTCAATGTTTAGTCGATGTGGCGCTTGTAAAAAATCAGCACCGAATATACTTTCTAGTCGTTCAATTCGTTTATAGAGCGTTTGACGGACGATAAACAATTGCTCAGCCGTATCATTTTTAGCTCCATTGCAAGCTAAGTAAACAGCTAATGTTTGGAATAAATCATGACCATTTTTTTGATCCAGCAATAATAGTTCTTGTAAATAATCTTTCACAAATTGTAAGAGGGCGGTCTGCTCCTGCTGTAGTAATAACCGGAAGACACCTAAATCCTTATAATAAATGGAGCTAGTCAATTGATGATGCTGCATTTGGATAACCGATTTAGCCTCCTTATAGCCAAGATGGACACTTTCTATCGTTTGATAAACATTGCTAATCCCGCAAGTAAGGGTGAGCTGTTCAAAAAATTGCGATGCTTTTCTAGCAACAATTTGTGCTATCGCTTGATCGAAGGAATCTCGATTATCCTTCATATAATCTGCAGCAATATAGAAAGCTAAAATAATAATTTCATGCTGTCGTACTGAAACGGTAGGGAAGAATCCTAGCTTCTTTAAGATGGAGCGGACATACATGGCATTTTGTAATTGAATTTCCTGCCACTCTTCCTCTGGTACCACTTTGGCTTCGTCATGTAGATTGAACACGACGACACGGTAAAATAAATTACGACTTTCAATCGGTAAATAGCTTTGATAGTATTGGATATCGACAGGCTGGCCTTGAATTAACGCAAGAATAAATTCATCCTCACGGCTTTGCTGACGTTCCTGTAGCATGCGATTTCGCATTAAAATATGGGCAATCGACATCGTAGCACGTTCCAAGTTTAATAAGGTATAATCACTCGGTTTTGGCAGTCCAGAATGCATACATAAATAGCCCCAAACTTGCCCAAGGCCATTTACGGGGATAATGACAAAATGATCCTTGTCAATTGATAAAAGATGCAAGGGCTCCTGTAGTTCTAACTGCTGACAATGTTCTTCCATCATACGTAAGTACTTTTTGGCTTCGACTGGATAATAAAAGCTTTTGGTATCTTCAGAGACAAATAAAAATGGTGCCTCGGTATCTTGATGAAGGACTTGTAAAATTTTTAAAATACCATTTGGCATTAACGATAATTCCATAAATGTTTTGGAAAGGGTATCGAGCTGTGTAAGTGCCTGTTGATGTTGGTTAATTATGTACGTATGTAAATCTTGTGTAATATCGATAAAGCGTACTATTTCTTCAAAGACAATGATTGGGAAATGATGCGCATTCGCCATGGCAATCAGCTCGACGGGTACATGATCAAAATAGTCTCCAATTTCAATACAAAGCCCTGCTGCTTCATTCCGAATAAGGTTTTGTAAGTAGGCAATTTGTGTTTCGCGCTCTAACTGTAATCCGACACCGGTAGTTAAAATGAGCTCACCACCATTAATTAATGTATCAAAATCTTTAATTTCTAAAATATGTGTCCACTGAACTTGGCGTTCAAGGCCATGGTGTCCTGCTATAAGCTTCGCCGATTCAAAATATTTGCGCTTCAGGACATCACGTACGAGTAGAGGATGTTTCGACATAAATTAGCACCTGCCCTTCGAATGTACAATGTCTATTTTTTATTATGTTTGAGAAGTCAGAAAATTTCAACACGAATGAGCGTAATAGTAGAAATTGACGAAAGACAAAAAAGACATCTAGGATACACGATTGGAGGTCATGATATGGAACGAAGTGATCAGTTCACCCATACCTTACAGCAAAAAGATCGTGAAAACGTTTGGCACCATATGTCCATTTATAACGACCATACACCCGTCATTATTGAACAGGGAGAAGGTGCCTGGATAACAGACAGTTTAGGCAACCGATTTTTAGATGGCATGTCGGGCTTATGGGCGGTCAATGTAGGCTATGGACGTGAGCGACTTGCTAAGGTCGCTTATGAGCAATTAAAAAAACTATGCTATGCTCCTTTAACACAAAGTCATGAACCTGCTATTAGATTAGCTGAAAAAATCAACAGCTTATTAGAGGATGACTATATGATGTTTTATTCGAATAGTGGTTCTGATGCAAATGAAGTAGCGTTCAAGGTTATACGACAATACCATCAACAAAACGGGGAAGGGACCCGCTATAAAATGATTGCTCGTTATCGTGCCTACCATGGTAGCTCGCTTGGAGCTTTAGCTGCTACAGGCCAGGCATTACGTAAATATAAATATGAACCCTTAACACCAGGCTTCCTGCATGTTGCCCCACCCGATCCATATCGCCGTCCAAAAGGACAATCTATTGAAGCATATAATTTAGCAAGAGCACGTGACATCGAGGAAAAAATTATTTGGGAGCAAAAAGAAACAATTGCGGCAGTTATTATGGAGCCATTCATAACAGGTGGTGGTGTTTTAATTCCACAACCAACATATGTTCAAGAAGTAGAGCGCATTTGTAGAAAATATGGGGTATTACTCATTATCGATGAAGTTATTTGTGGTTTTGGGCGAACAGGCAAGCTATTTGGCCATCAGCATTTTGGTATTCGCCCAGATGTTATTACGATGGCAAAGGGACTCACTAGCGCCTATTTACCATTATCAATTACAGCAGTAAGAAAAGATATTTATGAAAAATTTAAAGTATCAGATGGCTATAGTCATTTTCGACATATTAATACGTTTGGTGGTAACCCAGCAGCCTGTGCAGTAGCATTAGAAAATATTAAGATCATTGAGGAAGAGGGACTTGTACAACGAGCAAAAGATTTGGGAATTCAATTACTCCATGACTTACAAGACTTATTAGAACTGCCCTATGTTGGTGATATTCGGGGACTTGGGTTGCTCGTTGGTATCGAGCTTGTTGAAGATAAAGTCTCACAAAAACCTGCTAAAGAAGAACGTGTGGCAAGCATCATAGCTGCTTGTAAAGCGAATGGCTTAATTATTGGGAAAAATGGCGATACAGTGGAGGGCTATAATAATATCATTACGTTAAGTCCACCACTTTGCTGTACCGATGAAGATCTTGATTTTATGGTAGCTGTTTTAAAAAGAGTATTTGCGACCCATGTCTAGTACAAGGCGATTCCAGATCGGGATAAATCAGGAATCGCCTTTAATAGTGTCGCTTCTGTCCTTTTTTTACAGCTTCCCAATCAATTTCAATATTTTGTAGGACGCGCGTGAGTAAATGGTGAATGCTATCGACTTCTTCGCTAGAAAAACCATCAAGTGCTCGTTCGTTGGAGTACTCGCCCTCCCGTTTTAAAAATGGATAGATGTCTAAGCTCTTATTAGTTGGGAAAAGTAATTTATTTTTCTTATTTCCTTGATCACTTCTTTTTTCAATAAAGCCTTTTGTTTCTAATTTTTGAATGGCCCGAGAAGCGGTTGTGCGATCCACCTTCAATAGCTCTGCGACTTTTTCTTGAATGATCCCAGGATTTTCGCAAATTCGGATTACATATAAATATTGACCCTTCGTTAAATCCAATTCCTTAAATTCTATATTACTAATCGAGTCTAATGCCCGTGCGATCGCACCAATTTCACGTAAGATTTCTTTCATTTTCTATCCTCCTGAGATTTTTATTGTATTTGCAATAAAAATAGTTCTATACTAATAGTATCATCTTCAGGCGAAAAATGCACCTGGAGAAGAGGATGATTGAAGTGAAACTAGGAGGACTATTCATGAGCATAAAAAAAGTAACAACTGAAGCAGACTTACAATTAGCATTTGATTTTAGACGAAAAGTTTTTATTGAAGAGCAACAAGTACCTGAGGTAGAAGAGTATGATGAATTTGATTCACTGCAAGCACCATGTGATCATATTCTTGTGTACTATAAGGAGCAGCCAGTAGGAACGGGTAGACTCCGTGTAGTCGAGGGCTATGGTAAATTGGAGCGTATTTGTATAGTAGAAGAGTTCCGTAAATTTGGTCTTGGCAAAGAAATCATTATTGGGTTAGAGCAAATTGCCCGCGATAATGGTCTGACAAAAGCTAAATTAAATGCTCAATCGTATGCAGAAGGTTTTTATGAAAAATTAGGCTATAAGCGTGAAGGGGAAGAGTTTATGGATTGCGGCATTCCCCATATTTTAATGAAGAAATATTGGTAAATGTGCTAGGGATTGAAAAGTTGGTAAAATGTCCACGTACTCTTTATTGAAGAAAGCATGAAGTTAATTGTCATTAAATAATACCTCCTCCTCTTGACCTTGGGAGGAGGTATTTTATTGTTAACCTATGAAAGTTGGATATGTGTTCGATGATCCATCATGCTCCATACGTCATTGTGTTGCTTATCTACCACTAATTTCAGCTATTCGTTTATTTTTCTTTCACAACCGTACCCGCAAAGCTGTCATGGGGAAGGCATTGACCTTGCTGTTGCTCGAAAGCTTGGCGATTTTTTAAATAGTGAAATGAACTGATTGTGTCACGATAAGCCATGCGTTTAATAATTTGACGGTCTGATAATGTATGACCCTCTTCATGTTCGAGTACTAGTCCCATAGCCTTGTAGCCAATGGTTTGTCCATTTTTACGAAGCTGTGCATACTCTAATGCCCATAACATGGCGGTCGGTGTAACGAGTGCATGAACCACCTCACTTTTCACTTTCTTTCGTAGAAAATACTCTACGCCTAATGTGACAGCTGTTGAAATAGCAGTATCCATTAAAAAAGCAAGGGCTCGTTTTTTTGTTATTGATTCCATGCAGGTCCTCCTTCCATTGATTTCTCATCAGTACATACGGAAAATAAGGATAAAAAGTTTCGAATGATGCTAGATTCATTCCAATAATTGTTCAGGATATGAGGGGATTGCCCCGTGCTTCATTGTTGTGATTCCTGCATAGCGGTTTGCAAACGAAAGCAGGGATATCGCATGCTGTTCACAATAGGCCACCAAATGATCCACAGATAGTTGATGTTGCAGGAATTGACTTAATATCGCCCCAATAAAAGCGTCCCCAGCACCAGTCGTATCAACTGCTTGTACGTTCTCAGCATTGACCTTACAATGATATTTCTTTGTATATAATGTTGCGCCTTCTGCTCCATGTGTAATGATAATCGTCTCTAGATGTCCCTGAAATAATGTGTGCACAGCCGACATTTCATCTTCAACGGCTGTGAGAAATAACAGTTCTTCATTGGAGAGCTTTACAATATGGGCTTTTGGTAGAAAAGCTAGAATCGTTTCTCGACATACCGTCTCATCCTGCCATAAAGGCAAGCGGACATTCGGATCAAAGGAAACGATGCTGCCTGCTTGATGTGCCTGCTCAATAAAAGCTAAATGGGCAGACTTCATCGGACTTTCCACAAGATTAACAGAACAAAAATGAATGATATCTTTGTCTGTTAATAGTTGTGAGGGGAGATACTCTTGTTTATACAATAGATCTGCAGCATGACGTCGGTAAAATTGAAAATCACGCTCCCCAGTTTCAGAGAGTGCTACAAAAGCAAGGCTTGTTTCTCCCTCAGTCGTTTGACGAATATATTGTGTATCCACACCTACTAGCTGCAAGGTCTTCTTCAGAAAATCACCAAACGCATCCTGCCCTACTTGTGTTAGGAGGGCAGCCTGTTGACCAAGCTTGGCACACACTGCTGCTACATTTGCAGGGGCTCCACCAGCATGCTTCGTAAAATGCTCAATAAGGGCTAGGTCACCATGCTGCTGGGTTGGCGTAAAATCTATTAATAATTCGCCAATTGTAAAGAGTTTGCCCATTAGGATACCTCCTGTGGTAGCCGTTTTTTCTTCGGTGTATAGATCGTATAGAAAATCCCGCCGAAGATGAATAGAATGCCCAAAGTTTGCATAAAGTTCGGCATAAAATCAAGCAGCAGCATATCGAGTAAAATCGCGACAACTGGGTCGACGAATACTAGTACGGAAACTAGAATGGTAGAAAGACTGCGGATACTATCAAAAAATAAATAATAAACAAATCCAGTATGAATAAATCCTGTGCCTAAAATATAGAACCAATTGGTTGTGGTTAAACCTTCAAAGAGTGAGAAATCGATGAAAGGCAGTAGCATCACAATGCCAACCGTTGTTTGTATATATGTTAAGGCGTAAGAGCTAAGGTTTGTAATGGTCTTGCTTGTTAGCATAGTAAGGGCATAAAACACCGCTGACAGTAAGGCCCAAACAAATCCTGATTGCATAAATTCAGAGAAAGATACAAAATTTTGAAGACCCATAATAAAAATACTACCGATAAAGCAAGTAATGGTTGCTACGAGTGCTCGAATGGTCATTTTTTCTTTTAAAAAGATAGCGCCTAAAATTAAAACAAAGATAGGGGCTAAATTATAGATAGAAATCGCAATTGAAATGGACATTTCCTCAAAGGCTTTAAATAAAAATACCCAATTTAGCACTAGGAAAACGCCACAAATAATCGTTTGAATAATTTCTTTCTTTTCCCATTTCTCCGTTTTATGTCCACCTGTGATGAGCCACAATACTCCTAGAAAGAGGGTTGCGCAAATACATCTAACAAAGACAAGCTCTGTTGCAGGAACTCCCGTATGAACGGTGAAAAAACCGATGGAGCCAAAAAGTGCCATCGATACGGTTAGTTTAATAATGGCTGAGATGTTCATACAAAACCTTCTTTCTATTTTTTATTTGTAAATGTGAAAATGAAAGCTAGTAGGGTAAATCCCTACCAGCATTTATCTTGCTATAGCATTATTCGCGAATTTGCCCACTACCATATATAAAATATTTTGTAGAGGTGAGGGCAGGTAATCCCATTGGGCCACGCGCGTGTAGCTTTTGCGTACTAATACCAATTTCTGCTCCATAGCCAAATTCAAAACCATCCGTGAAGCGGGTAGAAGCGTTATGATAAACTGCCGCTGCATCAACGCTGTTTAAAAACGTTTCCGCCACTAATGGATCTTCCGTAATAATCGCTTCAGAATGATTGGTCCCAAAATGATGAATATGCTCAATGGCCTCGTAAACATTTTCAACTAATTTAACACTTATTTTTAAATCAAGGAACTCAGTCGCATAGTCATCCTCAGTCGCTAGAAGGGCTCCTGAAAATGCCTCGCATACTCGCTCGTCACCAATAATAGTAACACCTGCTTTATGGAGCGATGATAGAAGCTGCGTGCCATATGTTTTAAACCATACTGGGTGAATTAATAAGCTTTCTGCAGCATTACAAACAGAGGGACGCTGTGTTTTTGCATTCAAACAAATTTTTTCTGCCTTTATGTAATCCGCCATTTCGTCCACATAAATATGACAGTTTCCTGCACCTGTTTCTAATACAGGGACAGAAGCTTCTCGGACGACTAAGTCTATAAGAGCCTTGCCGCCTCGAGGTATTAATACATCCAAGAACTCGTTTAAATGAAATAATTCTTTAGCTGTTTCTCGGCTCGTATCCTCGATTAGTTGGACAGCATCTGTCGGTAGAGACGTTTTTGCCAATGCACAACGAATACTTGCTACAAGGGCACTATTTGAAAACGTAGCAGATGAGCTCCCTCGTAAAATCACGGCATTGCCTGTTTTTAGGGACAGTGTCGCGGCATCCACCGTAACATTCGGTCTTGCTTCATAGATCATTCCTATGACCCCAAGTGGTACCATGCGCTTTTCGATGTGGAGACCATTATCTTTATCTATACGTTCGATGACTGTGCCAACTGGGTCTTTGAGAGAGACAAGTAAATGAATGGCATCGACCATCGCCATAATGCGTTCCTCATTGAGCATGATACGGTCCAATGTAGAAGCAGACATCCCTTGTTGTTCTCCATTGACAAGGTCTTTTGCATTTTCTGCAATGATGTCATGTTGGTCCATCAATAGCTGTTCGGCAATTTTAGTTAGAGCTTCATTTTTCTCACAAGTCGTTTTAATATTTAATATATAGCTAGCGGCTTTGGCACGTTGGCCTTTTTTTTGAATTTCACTTATCATGTTTAGACCTCCTTATTTAGTTTGAATTTTCAGCCATTTATCTCTATGAATAACCTCGATCGGGCATTTCGAAAATGCATTTGACCGTTTGCCCATAGCGAACATCAATTCTTGTGAGGAATACAGCACTTCACCACGTCCAAGTAGACCTTGTTCACTATACACTTCAACTACATCCCCATTGTTAAAATCACCTTCAACCTGATAAACACCAGCAGGTAACAAGCTTTTACCATTGACCATAAGTGCTTGTTCAGCACCACTATCTATAAAAATTTTACCAGAAACTTCCGTAAGTGCAATCCACTGTTTATGATTCTTTAACACGGCTAGGTCATCATGTCCAACATACGTGCCATCACCACGCCCTGCTAAAATATCAACAAGCTTTTGAGCGCCACTTCCTGTTCCAATAAAAACTTTAACTCCTGCCTGTAAAGCTGTGCGGGCAGCCAATAGCTTAGATGCCATGCCACCTGTACCCACCTTGGAACCTGTACCGTCTGCAAAGTTTAACAGGTCATCTGTAATGGATGTTAAGTAATCGATGCGTTCCGCCTGAGGGTTTTTGCTAGGGTTGGCGTTATATAAGCCATTAACATCTGTTAAAATGATGAGTTGATCTGCATGTACAAGTCCACTAACAAGCGCAGACAGCATATCATTGTCGCCAAAGGTTAACTCACTTATAGAAACGGTATCATTTTCATTAATAATAGGTAGCATCGAGCGTTCAAGCAATTCCTCGAAAGTAGCATAGGCATTTTTATAGCATTCCTTTTTAGAAAAATCGGTACGCGTCAGTAAAATTTGAGCAGGCATTATATCATAAATACTAAATAAGGCACTGTACGTTTGAATAAGCAAGCTTTGCCCAACTGCCGCCGCCGCCTGTTTGCCCTTTACCGTAACAGGACGAGCTGGGTAGCCAAGCTGTTTAAAGCCTGCTGCTACTGCACCTGATGATACAAGTAATACGTCATGTCCCTGGTTCTTCAACTCCGCGATTGCCTGAACATGATCCATTAAGCGAACTTTATCGATTTCGCCTTTTGCATTTGTTAAGGAGCTACTCCCAATCTTGATGACAATTCTCTTTTTTTCCACCAAACGACCTCCAATTGTCAAAATAAAAACCCTTTCATCCTAAAAAAATTAGGACGAAAAGGGTTGCTTTCCGTGGTACCACCTACATTGAATATCGTGCGACATTCCACTTTCCTCATAACGCTAGAGACTGCGCCTAGTTTAGCTAGGACGATAGACAAAGTAGGTTCATTAGTCTTACTTGCACAATGTCTTGCAGCCGATGGACATCGCTCTCTGCTCAAGCAGTTACTAATTACTGGTCTTTGTTCGTTTTTTCATCATAAATTTTTTCAACTATTGAGTAAAGGATGCACTACTTCCAAATGCCTGTCAAGATGATTGGGAAAATTACTTGAAAGTTTTGATAAATTAAGAAAAAAAGATAGAAAGGGCATGATATTTTTATTTAAACCACCAAATGGCGATGAAAAGGGGGAGCATTGCTAGCATAATCACAAAGAAGCTCCATAGTACTTGTTTTCCTGAGGACATGTTTTTTGGCTTTATGCTCATTTGTTCATAAAGCATGTTAATGGCACGCTGCTCTTTCGAATAAAGCATTGCTTGAAATTCTTCATAATCCTGAATATAGCTTGATGGGGGACGCGGACTAAAACGTAAATTTCTAATAGAGTCGGTAATATCTTTGTCATTCATCCAGTAGGTGATAACAGGAGCTAAGCCTGTATTTTGTGTAGCTTTTACTTGAATGTCATGGGACTTCATTTTATAGTAAACCTGACCGTGCTCATCTTCGTACTGTGAAACAATATCACTAACTGCCATCTAATAATCACCTCTTATTGAAGTTGTCTATTTTATGATGAGTTTCTTCTATTATAATGTAATAAAGGAGAAAAGTATTGCTTAAACGAGCATTAATTGTGAAACGGACATTCACGAAAAAATTTTAATAAAGTCATAAACTTACATCTAAAGTAAAGTAAGGCATGTAGTATAATGAAAATAGTTTGTTAAAAGTAGTGAAGGAAGGGCATTATTGGAGGTTCCAAGATGCATAGAGTCATTTACCTCCCAATCTTATTTTTTTATAATATAGAAAAGGGATAGTATTGAACAATCTTTAATCCCTTGTGTAGTGATCACAGTTGTCAATTCATCACTTGAACATATGGCGTTTCAAATGCTTATTTTGGGTATAGTATTTTTAGTACAAGCATGAATAATATTTTTTTGTTTAGTATTGTTGCAGGGAAAGATAGATTCGTCATTATTGGAAAGCCTGTTCTTGCTAAGCGATTAAATATGGTTCAAGGTATCCTCTTTACATTGATCGGGATACAGATTGCCATTAGCAAACATTAGGAGGAATTCACATGGCTATTTTACATATAACCTTTAGCTTAGCAACTCAGGGTTCCATGAAGCTTGCTATACGCCAACATCTTTTGCAACGTAATGAATCCGTTTTAAGTGTCCATGATGATTTCTCTATTGGACCTCTTCACAGCTTAGAAGAGCGCATAGTATGGTTAAACACTCATATTATAAAAGATAATGAAGATCAGCAATTATACGTAGATATGTATGAAAGCTGGAAGAAAAAAATTGCCGAGCTGCCCTGTGATGTGGATGTTTGGGTTTGGTATAGTCAAAATACACATGAACAGATTGGTTTGCGCTATGTCATGAGTGAGTTTATTCATAAATGTAGTATGGTTTATGGGATTGACGCCACAGATGGCCTGAAGCAAATTCAACCACATCTCGATATTCGCCATACAGGAGAGCTTTCCTCAGACATGCTCATGAAGCTTCGTCCCTATGCTAAACGATTTTCAGTTCAGGAATGTCAACAGCTTGCTAAGGAATGGGAAAACCTTAAAGAACATTCAAGTCCCCTCAGATTGTGGAAAGAGGGCATTGTACATGTAGAGGAAGATACTTTGGATGCGCACATTATTGCCGCTGTGAAGAATATGCATGCACAACAGAAAGAAGAATGGCTTTTACTTATGCCTATGATCAGTACTATTCACATTGCCTTGGATGATTATATGAGTGATGAATTCATTATGAAACGCATAATGATTATGATTGAGCAAGGCTTGTTTCAGATAGAAGGAGATTTATCAGATTTTCATTCCTGTAGAGTAAAGTATATAGACGTATAATAAAAAGCGGTAGGCTGCATGGGGCAACCTACCGCTTTAGTTTTCCTGAGCGGGAGGAGATATTTTTTTATCATAAAAATCAAAGACAAATTGTTGAAATTGGCGAGCAGATGGTGACAAATAACGATTGTCTATCCAGGCCATGCCAATAATACGTTCACAAACCATATCCTCCACATGGATTTTGACGATTTTTTTCGGATTCAAATCCTCATCATCAGGTAGCAATGAAACACCGAGACCTGCACCAACAAAACCTGCAATGGTAGAAACCTCATCACCTTCATAAGAAATTTTAGGCTTAATGCCCGCAGCATGTAACAAGCGATCAGCTGAGCGGCGGAGGGCGTACCCTTTTTTCATCAGCACGAAGTTCTCATGCTCCAATTCTTTCATTTTTATGCTTTTGCGATGAGCAAGAGGATGATCAATTGGAACCATAATAAATAACTCATCTCGCCATAGTTCCTTCCAGCTAACGGGAGGCTCTGTATCAATCGCAGCTAGTAAGCACAGGTCTAACTCTCCAGCAAGCAATTGTTTTAATTGAGAATGTGAGTAATTTTGGGTGAAATGAAAACGGATATGGGGGTGCTTCTGACGAAAAGCACGAATTAAGTCCGGCACAATACTAGTCCCAAGAGTGTGTAAAAAACCGAGTGACACATCCCCAAGCTCCGGATTATTAAGCTCTTGTAATTCTAAGACAGCTTTCTCATATTCTTTCCGCATTCGTTGCACACGATATAAAAAAAGTTCACCATAGCGATTGAGCATAATGGAACGTCCCTGCCTATCAAAAAGCGGTACACCTAGTTCTTCTTCCAGCTTTGATATTGATCGACTTAGAGCTGGCTGTGAGATTGCCAATGCTTCTGAAGCACGTGTCATATGTTCTAACTTTGCAACGGTTACAAAATATTCTAATTGTTGCCACTCCATTTTTTCATCTCTATTCTCGTAATTTTTAAGTTAACTGCATTATAACGGGAAACAGAGAGGAAGTATAGGTGGCAAAAACTTTTTAAAAAGACGTTGCCTTTAATTAGAAGAATGGAAAAGTTAAGTAGTAGAAAGTGTGATAGTACAGGTGTTAAGTTGACATCATTCATGCATGAGACACATTGATTTGATAAAAACTATAAATTGTACATTATGAATAAAGGGTGTTAAGATAGACACATAAAATACACAATTAATAATTTCCGTGAAGGGGATATCCTAAAATGAAGTTAACAAAGCCGCAACCTCTAACAATTGAGGGAGGCAAAAAAGCCGTACTATTATTGCATGGATTCACAGGTAGCACAAAAGATGTGAAAAAGCTAGGAGAATTTTTATCTCAACGAGGTTATACCGTTCATGCACCGATTTATAGTGGTCACGGAGTAGAACCAGAAGCATTATTAGAAACAAAACCAGAAGACTGGTGGAACGATGTTGTTGAAGGCTATAACTTCCTTCAAAGTAAAGGCTATGAAGAAATTGCAGTTGTTGGCATTTCACTAGGTGGTGTTTTCTCATTGAAAGTAGCAGAGACATTTCCAGTAAAAGCATGTGTAGCGATGTGTGCACCAATTACACGTGATAATTCAAAAGGCTTATTTACACGTTTGTACCACTATGCTCGTTTATATAAACATTTTGAAAATAAATCAAAAGATCAAATTATTTCAGAATTACATGAATTACGTATTTCACCAAAAGATTCATTAGATGGTGTAACACGTTTAACGACTGAAACACGTGATGATTTATCAACAATTAAAGCTCCGACATTAGTTCTACAAGGGTCATTAGACGATGAGCTTTATCAGGAAAGTGCACCGTTTATATTAAATACTGTAGAAACAGATGACAAAGAAATCATTTGGTATGAAAATTCAGGTCATATTATTACGTTAGATAAAGAACGTGACAAAGTATATGAAGATGTTTATAAATTTTTAGATCATATTGAATGGTCAGTTGCAAATTAAGGAAGGGCTGTCAGAGGACAGCTCTTTTTTTATGCAATAACATTCTATATTCATAATGTTATTCGAAAAAACTATTGTAATTATAATAAATGCTTGATAACATAATTGAATTGTAATGAAAAATCATTCGATTAAAATAATTTGCTATAGTTAAAAACTTCTAAGGAGCACATCAATTATGCAACAAAAAATACCTTTCTCAACCTATGCAGTCATCGGTACTATGTTATTTGGGCTGTATTTTGGAGCAGGGAATCTTATCTTTCCAATCCAATTAGGTCAATTAGCAGGGACCCATTTTTGGCTTGGATTAATCGGATTTTTAGTCACAGCTATCGGTCTACCATTCCTCGGAATTTTAGCGATTGGTTTATCAGGTAGTAATGGCTTACGCGATCTAGCGAGCCGTGTTCATCCCGTCTTCGGTATTGTCTTTTCATTGGCCCTTTACTTAACAATTGGCCCGTTTTTTGCCATTCCACGTACAGCGACCGTACCTTTTGTAGTGGGCTTTGAGCCATATATTCAAGCACAGCATGTTACATTATTGCTTGCCGTGTTTAGCTTCATTTTTTTCGCCATCGTTTTTTACTTCTCGTTAAATCCAGCAAAAATTATGGATTACATTGGTAAATATTTAACACCAGCCTTTTTAATTGTGTTATTCATTTTAATTATTACGAGTATCGTCAAGCCGATGGGGGATTTTCAACAACCGATGGGCGATTATATAGATGCTGCCTTTATGACAGGCTTTAAAGAGGGCTATAATACGATGGATGCTTTAGCTTCCCTTGCCTTCGGGATTGTGGTCATTAATGCAATTAAAAGTGCAGGTATTTCAGATCGGAAGGAAATAGCGAAGGCGACATGGACGTCAGGTATATTTGCAATGGCCCTTATGATGCTTATTTATGGCCTGATTACGTATATGGGTGCTTCTAGTATTTCAGCTGTAGGTACCTTTGATAATGGGGGTTTAATTTTTGCCTCAGTGGCAGACCATTATTTCGGTTCATTCGGTGCTATTTTATTAGCCGTTATCATTGTGCTCGCTTGTTTAAAGACAAGTATCGGCTTAATCACTTCATGTAGTGAATTTTTCCACGAAGTGTTTCCGAAGATTAGCTATAAATGGTTTGTATTTTTATTGTGTGTTGTATCCTTCATCATTGCCAACTTCGGATTAAACAATATTATACAGTTCGCCATCCCAGTTCTTATGTTCCTATATCCACTTGCGATTGTTTTAATATTACTGGCTCTTAGCTCATCGTTCTTTCACAATAAGCAAACGGTGTATGCCATCGCGATGATTTTCACATTTTTCATTAGCGTAATAGACGGCTATAAAGCCTTAGTAGTAAGTGTGCCTGAAGCGCAATTACATGTATTTGATGTTGTAGAGAAGGCTTATTCTTCCATCTTACCGTTTTATGATATAGGGTTAGGGTGGATATTGCCTGCGGTTATTGGAGCAATACTTGGAGCTCTAATTCCATCTAAAAAGTACTATAATTAAAAGTAAGCACGCACAGAAAATGAAATCTGTGCGTGCTGTTTTTTTACGATATTAGTAAGCAGTCCATCCACCATCGACAGCAATGACTTGTCCGTTCACAAAGCTCGCTTCGTCTGAGCCAAGGAAAATAGCTAACTGAGCAATTTCCTCAGGTTGACCAGCACGAGGATTAATCGATAAACCAAGTGATTGGCGTGCTGCACCTGTTTGACTCATATTTGTCATGGAAGAGGCGATATTCGTCATAACTGCCCCTGGCGCAATACCATTACAGCGAATATTTTTATCAGCATACATAAAGGCTGTATTTTTAGTTAATCCAACAACGGCATGTTTAGACGCAGTGTATGCAGCTCCTGCACGTGCACCGTATAAGCCACCAGCAGAAATATTATTGACAAAGACACCATGTCCTTGAGCAAGGAAAATGTCTGTGGCCATACGCATTGAGCGCATCACAGCTGTTGTATTCACCGCGAATACTTTATCCCAACGATCATCAGAGATTTCTCCAACTGGCTCCATACCATCCATGATACCTGCATTATTGACTAAAATATCTAATTGTCCATAGTTACTTTTTGTTTCATCAAATAAACGTTGTAAGTCTTCTGTTGATGCGACATTTGTTTGAATGGCAAACGCTGTACCCCCAGCCGCTTGAATGCCTTCCACAACCGCTTGGGCACCATCTAAATTTAAATCTGAAACGACAACCTTAGCACCTTCTTTTGCATAACCTTCTGCTATAGCTTTCCCCATCCCTGAAGCTGCACCTGTCACAATTGCTACTTTACCTTCTAATCTCATCTCAAAGACCTCCTCATACTATTTTTCGATAGATATTGAACATCTGTTCATTAAAATCATATAATAAATATGAAAGCGATTTCAATATGCAAAATATCCGGATGTGTTGAGTAATCAACACTTTTGGAAAAACTGTTTACTAAGGAGCTGAAAAAATTGTCTACAACAGATTTACGTATTATTAAAACAAAGCAAGCTTTACACGCCGCCTTATTGACACTGCTTAGTCAAAAGCCTTTGGAGCAAATATCCATTGCAGAAATATGTAGAGAGGCCAAGGTGAATAGAGGAACCTTCTATTTGCATTACGAGCAAAAGGAAGGACTCTTTGAAGAATACTTTCAAGAGATTATGGAGGATTTATACCAATCCTACGAAGAACCTTATCGTGCCGTGACAACATTGGATACACATCAACTAGATCCGAACACGATTCGTATTTTTCATCATATTGAACGCTTTAAAATGTTTTATCGGATTGTGTTTTCCAAAAATGTCCCATTGACATATTATTACATGCTGTTTGACGGAATTTACTCATTGCTAAAGAGAGACATTACCTTACATCACGAGCATCAAATGACAGAATCAATTTCGATTGATTATTATAGCGCCTACCAAGCAAACGCGATTATCGGACTCATTATCCAATGGTACCGTGGGGACTTTAGCGACAGCGTAAGCGTCTTAAATCAGCAACTCGCCACTATTTTGAAAAATGTCCGTAGTGGAGGATAGAGCGTAAAAAGAGGAGATGGGACGCTTGAAATGAAGCGAAATGAAGAAATCGGTGGATAGAACGGCCGAAGTGACGGATAGAACATTGAAAGTGACGGATAGAGCGGAGAAAGTGGCGGATAGAACGCCAAAGTGACGGATAGAGCAGAGAAAGTGGCGGATAGAACGCTCAAAGTGACGGATAGAGCGGAGAAAGTGGCGGATAGAACGCTCAAAGGGATGGAAAAAACGCTCAAAGTAGTGGATAGCTCACTCAAACTAACGGATAGCCCCACCCCGTCCATCCAGAAATGAACAGAGCAAGGGGCTATAGCATACAACTAACTAGAGGTAAGAGCAGGAGCGGGCTTGATTGCTACGGTTACTGTAGCGATTGCCAGAGTGACTAGGATGATGATGGCTAAGGAGCTACTGTTTTGTAGTAAATTAGCGGCACTTCCTCCGAAAATAATAGTGTAATAGCCATCGGCACCGTAAGTAGCGGGGAGCATGGCAGCTAATTGCTGGTAGCCTTCAGAAAGCATGGTTTTCGGAACGAGTACTCCAGAGGTTACTAATTGGAGAGATAGAGCACAAATATTGAAGACCATGCCGATATTTCCAAAGAGAATGACGAAAACTTGTGCTAGGCAAAGGAAAGCTAGAAACAGCACAGATTGGAAGAAATAGATGGATAGAAAGCTTTCATTACTGGAAATAGTAAATAGATGCATTAAGCCGATTGTAAGGAATGGTAAAGTGAGAGCGACTCCAACATTGAGCAGCTGGCGTGCAAGGAATAATTGCCATTTTGAAACACTACTTTGTACCATTTGTGCGGCTTGCTGATGTTGCATAATCATCACCATAGCCCCTACAAAGGAGGAGATGATGACCATTAGTGGGACAAAGTTTGCTGCAAATCCCTCTACATCATTCGTTTTAACGATGGTCGCATTGACGGCATGATCTTTAACTGTCATCACGGTTGTTTGGACAGATGCGTTTATTTGCTGTGAGGTATTTTGCTCAAATGGAAGCTGGGCAAATTGTTGGGAAAAAACCTCGATCGCCTGATTTTGTTGTAATGGGTAGAGCATTTGGTTCATTTCTTCTGTTAATTGCTTAGCTACACCATCCATCATGTTTTTCGCAACACTAGCATTGGCCTGATTAATCGAATAAATGATTTCAGCTTTTTCTCCTGTCCGAAGCTGCTTCGTAAAATTAGCTGGAATTTGCATAATCATATTAATCTGGCGTTCATTGAGTGCTTGCTCGGCATCCTTCCTAGAGGAATACTCTTTTAGCGTAAATGGAATGTTGTCCTTCATGTCCTTTACTATTTGCGACCCCATTTCTGTATCTTCCGTCAACAAGCCTATCGATAATTGATCAGCTCGCTCATTGACGCCGTCATAGGCTGTCATCCAAATTGTAAAGAAAATTAATTGAAAGGCAATTGCAGCAACAATGCCAATATATGTTTCTCGAATTCTCAATAAAGTTTGTAAACCTCTCATTTTTAATCCCCCTTAATAAAGTAAGTACTTACTTGCATTGAAAGGAAAAATTTTTTCTAGGAAACGAGTCCCCTAGAAAAAATAGCAACACTTGTCTGTAATAGTTCTTCGGTTGGTATGTCAGACACCATAGTACCAAGACGTGCACGTGACATAAAATGACCAAAGTTAAGAGCAATTAGTGATAACGCTGCAGCTTCAAAATCAACCTCTCTTATCTTCCCTCGTTGTTTCATTTCTTGGAAGTATTGGCATAATTCCTTTTTGATTAGAAGAGGAATATTTGCAATTTCCTCACTAATTTCAGGAAACTGAATGGACTCCTTAAAGCCAATCATCACCAAATCTTTAATCGACATTAAAAAATCAAAATGCTTTAATGAGAAGTTTAATAAATCTTTTTCTAAATCCCACGTAACGTTTTGATGGATCTCCTGTTGTAAAAGGGGATAATACGAAAATTGTTCGACTATGGCTTTCAAGAGGCCACGCTTATTGCCAAAATGGCGGAAAAGTGTAACTTCATTGACGCCGGCTAATTCAGCAATCGTTTTCGTTGTGGCGGCAGTATAGCCCTTTTCACTAATCAATTGTAGAGCAGCTTCGATGATTCGTTCCGCGGTTCCCTTTGTTGTCAATCATAAACTTCCTTTCATGCAAGTAATCACTTACATGCTAGCATAGTGCATAATTCTCTGCAACAAAATTATTTGTTTCAAGGAAATAATTAGCAATAAGAACATTGACAACTATATCGACGGCTGATATAGTTTAGATGTATCGGCTGACGATATATTGGTGGACGATATAAAGGGGGATTGTATGACACAGGAGCATCCGCCGTTAACTGAAGGCGTATATTATATTTTATTAGCATTGTATGAGCCTAGACATGGTTATGGCATCATGCAATTAGTAGAGGAAATGAGTAGTGGGCGAGTACGCTTAGGCGCAGGTACCATTTATGGGGCCATTAAAACTTTACTTGAACGAGGCTGGATTGAGGCGCTCGATGAGGATGGTCGCAAGAAAGAATATGTAATTACAGAAACTGGGGATAAGATAGTTGAATATGAAATTTTGAGATTAAGGGAACTTTTTGACAATGGTATCCGTATAACGAGAGGAGTTGAATAATATGCATAAATATCGTTTGATGATTAATCCATATGCAATTGAAAAGTGGGTCAATAACATGGCTTGCCAGGGCTGGCATCTGAAAAAGTTTACATGGATTCGTTTTACGTTTGAGCGTGGAGAAGCAGGCAGCTATATTTATCGCCATGATGAATTAGAGCGATTTGGCACTCACTACGAAGAGGACTATCTAGCATTTTTAAAAAGTTCAGGCATTGAACAAGTTGATCGCTCTGGTAATTTTGTGTTTTTTAGAAAGGCTTCCCAGGGAGGTCCGTTTGAGCTTTATACGGATAAAAAAACTAAAATAGGAAGTCTGTCAAAAAAGATGGCACTCTTTTTCCCTCTTATTCTACTTAATTTATATTTTGGTATTTCAGGCTTGATCGGCGATTTTTCTCACGAAATGACGAATTGGATAGGGTTTATTTTACATAGCTTAAATCTAATTATAGTCATCTTATTCTCTTTCCCATTATATAGGCTTAGACGAGTCCGCAATCGATTGAAAAAGGAGTTAAATATATTTTCAGATTAGTGGACGTCTATTATTTTCTGGGAAATCAGAAAATAACAATAAATCTAGTAGGGGTGAAAGGATGGAAAAAAGAATATACCGTTTTTTTATAGATTATGAAAAGGAAGAACGGTGGGTCAATGAAATGGCAGACCGGGGGTGGAATTTAAAAAAAGCAGTTGTAGGTTATTTTATTTTTGAAAAAGGAACACCACAACAATATATTTATCGGAATGAATTAGTGAATAGCAAATCGAAGGACTATTTTGAGTTTCTAGAGGAGATGAATATAGAATGTGTGCACAAATTCGGTGTTTGGGCGTATTATCGAAAACCAAAGGCAGAAGGGCCATTTGAATTATTCTCAGATACTACCTCTAAAATTAGCTATATAAAGTCGATGAATCGTATTTTTATAGTACTGTTGCTATTCAATATAGTGGCTGGGCTTTATAATTTTTCGATGGGAGCTTGGGGACCTTCTGTAACAATCGTCAACACTAGTGTAGGATGTTTAAATTTTATCGTATCCATAATGGTGTGTATCTCTATATTTAAAAATGAAAACCGTAAAAAAAGATTGAAAGAAAATTTACATATATTCGAAGGATAAGGAGGGTGACAACATGACTTTACAGTTACAGCATGTCACGAAGAAGTACAAGGATTTTACGGCTGTAGATGGATTGAATTTTACAATTGAAAAAGGTGAAATCTTTGGTTTGATTGGCCAAAATGGTGCGGGGAAAACAACTACATTCCGTATGATTTTAGATTTACAGGAGACAACGGCAGGTACAATTACATGGAATGGTCAGCCAGTTAATGCGATTAACAGAGACGTCCTAGGATATTTACCTGAGGAACGTGGTATTTTCCCGACGATGAAAGTAGAGGAGCAGTTGTACTTTTTTGGTGAGCTACGTGGGATGAAAAAAGCCGAGCTGAAAAAGGAAATTGATTTTTGGATTCAACGTTTTGAGCTGGAAGAAAAACGAAAAGATAAGGCTGAAACACTATCAAAGGGGAACCAGCAAAAAGTACAGCTTATCGCCAGCTTTATCCATAAACCTGAATTTTTAATTTTGGATGAACCGTTTAGTGGATTGGATCCGGTTAATAAGGACTTACTGAAGGATGCCATTCTACTTTTAAAGGAACAGGGTACAACAATTTTGTTCTCTAGTCACCAAATGGATAATGTGGAGGAACTTTGTGATCACTTATGCCTATTAAAAAGAGGTGTTTCATTATTTTCTGGTAGTCTACTAGATTTAAAGAAACAATATGGCAAAACAAAACTGGCAGTACGGACAGATTGGTCAACAACACAGCTATTGGCGTTAGAAGGCGTCAAGGATGTACGTGTTGAGAAGGAACAAACAGTTTTAACATTAGTGGATGAAAGCTTTGCCCAAAGTATTTTTGAGCAGCTTTCCAATGGGAAGTATATTGAAAAATTCAGCCTGGATTATTTATCATTAGATGAAATCTTTAAAGATAAGGTAGGTGGCAATGTTGTCGAAGTTTAATTTATTGATGAAACAATTATATAAATCAAAAATAAAATCAAAATCCTTTATTTTAATGACATGTTTATATGTACTTGTAATGTCTGTAGCTGTTTTCTGGTCCGAAATTAAAGAGCTATTTACAGGTGATGATGAAGCACAGCAAATTGCCATTATTAATGAGACATCTGCTGATTTAAGTGGTATCTTTGTTTCCAATGGGGATATGGCTTTTATCCAAGATGAAAAGGATAGACCGACACTTGAAAAAAAAGTGAAGGACGGCAAACTAGATGCCATTGTGACGATTAACGATCAAGGTGGTCAGCTACAAGCAGAAATTGCTACGTTTACACCCCTGAAATTAAACGATCAATCGTCATTGTCATCCTTATTACAATATGCTGGTCAGCACTATGCCGTACAGCAATTATCGCTTTCACCTGAACAGGCAGCACAAATTATGGCCGCTCAAACTACGATTTCCACTAAAAACTTAAATGAGGAATCAACGGGTGGAAAAAGTGAAGAAGAAAAGCAATCAGGTTTAGTTGTTTCCTATGCAGTTGGAATTTTAATTTATTTCTTTATTTCTACATTCCTATCTATGATTACGACTGAAATTGCCTCTGAAAAGGGCTCAAGAGCAATGGAAATGCTTTTAGTAAGTGTCAAACCAACTACTCATTTTAAAGCAAAAATTGCAGGTGTATTACTGCTTGCTTTAACGCAGATGGGCATTCTTGCAGCAGTATTCCTGATTTATGCTAAGCTCGTAAAAGGCGGTATCGTTTGGGATGCGGCTGCTAGCATTGTCAAAGAATTGTCTGTTGGCTATGTTATCTATGCCATTGTATTCCTATTGCTAACGGTTGTCCTGTATCTTATCATTGGCGCATTATTTGGCTCATTAGTATCGAAAGTAGAAGAAGCAGGTCAGGTATTAATGCCTGCCATGATTATTACGATTATCGGCTTCTATGTGATGCTAACAGGGATGGGTAATCCAGATACAATCATCATTAAAATATTCTCGTATATTCCATTAACATCAGGAATGATCATGCCTATGAGGATAGGTGCTACAGATATCGGAGGGTTAGTTCCATTACTATCTTTAGGTATTTTAATCGCAACGATTATAGTCGTGTACCTATTTAGCTTATCGTTCTATAAACGTAGTGTACTGACATATAGCTCAGGCGGGGTCATTCAAAAAATTAAAACAGTTTTAAAGGTTACCACTTAAATGATAAGCAGCTACACGATGATGTAGCTGCTTTTTGGTTGTTTCATGCCAACGTTAGAAAACAATGTAAAGGAATTTGCGTAATCAGTCGAATTTTGTTTAGAAAGAAGCTATAATTTAATAAAGAGCTTGAAATTGGTTTTGTCTTTCTATCGGAAATGAAACCTTTTTCCAAAGTAATCGTAAGTAAATTGTAGAGATAAATTGCAGGGGGTAAAACGTATGTCTGAATTCAACAATGATCTTTTAAAATCCAAGGACCCATTCGCTACTGAAAATCCTTTATTACAACCTAATCCGCTTATGCAACAAGAGCCTGAACAAAAGCCAGTACTTGTATCTGAGCAAGAGCTTTCACAAATTGCGCAAAACCAGCTTATGTTAAAGAAAGATCCAGAGGTTCATGCACTTGCTAAACGAATTGATGTTAAAGATCAAATTGCCATGCTAGAGCTTGGGAAAGAAACAGCAAGTGGCATTTCTACTTTTTCTGATAAAATGCTGGCTACTATGAAGTCCAGCAAACTAGAAGAATCGAGTGTCCTTTTAAATAATCTCAATAAAATTATGGATAAATTTGATCCTCAAGATTTCTCGGAGGAGAAAAAAGGTGGCTTTATTTCCAAGCTCTTTAATAAAGGAAAAGAGCAATTGGAAAAGTTTCTATCTAAATATGACAGCATGAATAAGGAAGTAGATGTCATTTACCGCGAAATTCAAAAATATGAAGGTGAAATGAAGCGAAATACAATTGACCTTGAAAATCTATACGATCAAAATTTAAATTACTTCCAATCTTTAAGTAAGTTTGTCGCTGCGATTGAAGTAAAGATAGAAGATGTTCGTTCAACATTACCGGCCCTTGAACAAAAGGCTCAGACGGGCGATCAATTAGCGGCAATGGAATATGAAACAATGCTACGTGCAGTGGAATTATTAGAGCAACGTCGCTATGATTTAGAAATGGCGCAGCAAGTATCATTCCAATCTGCACCTCAAATACGTTTAATGCAGCAAGGTAATAACCATTTAATTGCGAAGATTAACTCAGCCTTTGTGACGACAATCCCTATTTTCAAACAAGGTTTAATTCATGCCGTTACTTTAAAGCGCCAAAAGCTGATTTCCGATTCTATGATTGAGCTAGATCGCCGTACGAATGAAATGCTTGTGCGCAATGCTGAAAACATTAGTAAAAACAGCGTTAATATAGCACGAGCAGCAGGTAGCCCGAGCATAAAAATTGAAACAATTGAAACAACATGGCAAACGATTATGTCTGGTATTCAAGAAACGAAGCAAATTCAAGCTGAAACAGCGAGAAGTCGTGAAGAAGGTCGAAAACGTATTGAACGTTTGCAATTAGAATATGAAAAATTGAAAAAAATGTAATAATCGAAGCTTCTTGTAGAAATTTCTGCAAGAAGCTTTATTTATTTTGTTTGCGTTAAATGTTCTTTGACAAAAAGGAAAATACTGATTATGATAAAATTAAATGAGAATGATTATCAAATGAAAAAGGAAGCGAACAGATGTTATACAAAGCAATACGATTACATGAAATCATTCGTGGAGGAGTGAAATGATGACCAATAAAATAAAATCCTCTACATTGTCGTATGAGCCTTTTGAAGATGGAACGCTTGCTCTTAACGCAGCTGAAACTTTAATGCTTATTCCACAAAGCCGTTATTTAGAGTTATTGCATAAGGAAAAAGTGTACAGTGCGAGGCATACAGATTTAGATCATAAGCAAAATGGTATAGAACAAGAACGAAAGACATTAAAAAAACAAAATGCAGCACTTACAGAGGACTTGCAAAAATCTAAGCAGCAAAACATAGTCCTGCAAAAAAAAGTAACGGAATATAATTGCGTGGTAGAGGAAATGCAGGTGCTCCGACAACAAAATACGGAGCTATTAATTGAACTGAGTAAATATACGTCCTTGTCGAGAGAGTCATTAACGGGACCTCTTAAGTCGATGATTCGAAATATGCGAGAGCAAGGGGTTGGTATAAAGGAAATCCATATACGCATCAAACGCCAAATCAATCCAGATATTAGCTATAGTACAGTGCGTAAATATATCTCCGAGCTAGAATCAGAGCAGAAGGATGGACGGTGATCTAAGGAGTCTAGAAATTTGGCATTTACAGCTGCCACACAAAGCTCTATAATGAGTCTATTCTTTAACTAGTTTAATATTATGTGAGGTCGCAATTGATTTCACTATGAGTAGGGAGCGTTAGTGGCAATGTCAAATGAGAAAAAAGGGGTTTTGGCGGCATTTTTTGCCTATGCCTTTTGGGGTGCCTTTCCTCTCTATTGGAAACTGCTTGAACATGTACCAAGCATGGAGATTTTATTATCCCGAGTGATTTGGTCGTTTGTCTTTACTGTACTGGCTGTCATCGTATTTCGAATGCGTAAAGACCTTATCGCGGACTTAAAATATTTATGGTCACATCAAAAGCATTTCTGGCAGCTTGCGGGTGCCTCCTTCGTCATTTCAATGAACTGGTACTTGTATATTTGGGCAGTAACCCATAACCATTTAATTGAGACAAGCTTAGGCTATTATATTAATCCGCTCATATCTGTTATTTTTGGAGTAATTTTCTTTAAAGAATCGTTGAGTCGCGCACAATGGGTAGCGACAGGAATTGCCTTTATGGCTGTTATTATTTTAACGATCAATTATGGCTCTGTACCATGGGTAGCACTATTGATTGCGCTATCTTTTGCGATATACGGCGTATTGAAAAAGAAAATTACACTGGATGCGACGAGAGGATTAGCTATTGAAACATTATTAATCCTACCATTTGCTTTAGGCTATTATGTGTATCTATTTACAACCCATCAAGCTTCGTTTTTACATGTTGATGTAAAAACAGATATTTTGATGATTTTCAGTGGTTTAGTAACAGCTGTACCACTCATCCTATTTGCAAAAGGTGCACAAAATATTCCATTGTATTTATTGGGCTTTATTCAATATGTTTCACCAACTATTGTATTGATTTTAGGTATCGTACTGTATAAAGAGCCATTTAGTCAGATAGAGCTTTTAGCATTTAGCATCATTTGGGGAGCATTATTACTATTCTCAGGTTCCAAGATTATAGAAACAAGAAAAGCTCATCATAAATCAGTAGACTTGTAGAATATTCTACAAGTCTTTTTTTATTCAATGGACTACATGGAGAGCGTACCTTTACAATTTAGTCAACATATAGTAAGATGATGTCAATAATTAGATAACAATGATAAAAATTGAGAGGTGCTTTTTGTGAGTGCGGTAGGTTCTAACTAGGTAAAAATTAAATGAAATAAATGATATGGCGACAGGGGGATATATGTCATGAACAGACCCCTTATTTGCTCATGGATTTATTTCAAAACCTATGTAGATGCCTACAATACTTTATCAAGCGGTGCATATATGGATGAAACTTCTGAAAATGAGGTTTTATTTGTAGTGCTATGAACACTCGCCTTTTGAAGATAGAGCTGTGGGGATTCCTCACAGCTTTTTTTAGTTTATTTAACACTTCATTGCTATCTAATATTGGGTAGGTATCTTCATGAATGATAAATATCAGAATGAGGAGCATATACAAATGAATTTTACTACGCTAGAGAAGTTACAATACCAAGAATTAAAAGATATCGTTAAATCCTATTGTGTAAGTGGATTGGGCAAACAGTTATTAGATAAATTAATGCCAAGCTCAAACTTAGCAGTTGTAAAAACTCGCTTGAATGAAACAACTGAGGCACGGGTAATCGTAGATGCGGAGGGTCATGTCCCATTTCTAGGCGTATCCAATATTGAGCATATCATGACCAAACTGGCAAAAGGGATGATCTTGGACCCCAGTGAGCTCATCAGCATGTCAGACTTTTTACGAGGCTGTCGTAACATTAAAAAATTCATGTTGGATAAGGAATTTTTTGCGCCAGTTCTTTCATCTTACGCGAATTCGATGGCTGAATTTAAAAGTGTGGAAGAAGAAATTAATTTTGCTATAAAAGCTAATCGCGTTGATTCAGCTGCTAGTCGAGAATTGAAGCGGATTCGTCATCATATCGAAACGACAGAGGAAAAAATAAAAGACCGCTTAACAAAATTCTTGAACAACAGTGCCAATAAAACGTATATACAAGAGTTCTTTATTAGTCAAAAGGATGAACGCTATACGATTCCAATTAAGGCTTCCTATAAAAACCATGTACAAGGTACGATAGTGGAAATCTCCTCAAAGGGTGCAACTGTTTTTATGGAGCCAAGTGTGGTCGCTAAATTAAATGGAGAATTAGCTACTTTAAAGGCTGAAGAGGCGGTGGAGGAGTATCAGATTTTAGCATCTTTATCGGGGCTTTTAATGGATCATCTTCACGCCCTCCATATTAATATGGAGTTGATTAGCCAATATGATATGGTTTTTGCTAAAGCAAAATTTAGTAAACAAATTGGTGGTATGGAGCCACGCCTCAATGATTATGGCTTCATCCAAGTAATCAATGGTAGACATCCTTTATTATCAGGGAATGCTGTGCCACTTCAATTTAGGATTGGAAAAGATTATAGGAGTCTAATTATTACTGGACCAAACGCAGGCGGGAAAACGGTCGTGTTGAAAACAATTGGCTTATTAACATTGGCGACAATGTCCGGCTTTCATATCGTGGCAGATGAGGGCACTGAATTGGCTATATTCGATCATATCTTTGTCGATATAGGTGACAATCAAAGTATGGAAAATGCGCTAAGTACGTTTTCATCACATATGAAAAATCTCTCCGACATTATGAGAGCATCCAATAACCATACACTATTATTATTTGATGAGATCGGCAGTGGTACTGAGCCGAATGAAGGTGCGGCACTGGCTATTGCGATTTTGGAAGAGTTCTATCAAATGGGCTGTATGACAGTAGCGACAACACATTACGGAGAAATTAAACGATTTTCAGAGATGCATCCAGACTTTATGAATGCGGCTATGCGATTTAATAGTGAAACATTAGAGCCTTTGTATCAGTTGATGATTGGCACGTCTGGAGAGAGTAATGCTCTTTGGATTTCTAAAAAAATGAATGTCCGTGCAGAGGTTTTGCAACGAGCACAGGATTATATGAATAATAAGGATTATCAGCTGACTCGGGTGCAGGATAGTAAAATTCGTAAGCCGAAAGTAGAGAAAGCTGGCAGGGCAGCAATCGTTAAATTTGCCAAAGGGGACCGTGTGAAATTATTGGATCATGATGATGTCGGGCTTGTTTATCAAGAGATGAATCAGTTCTATAATGTCACTGTGTACTATAAGGGTCAAATGCTAGAGGTTCATGTGAAACGACTTGCATTAGAGCTACCGGCAACCGAATTATACCCTGAAGGCTATGATCTTGAGACCTTATTTGTCGACTATCAAGAACGTAAGCTTCAGCATGATATTGAGCGGGGGTCCAAAAAAGCATTACGCAAAATTCATAAGCAAATAAAAGAAGATCAGCAAAAGTAAAAACAAGGGATTGCACGAAGCGGTGCAATCCCTTTCATATTAAGAAGTAGAATCAATTTGTGCCTTAATCGTCATATAGACTTCTTCGATTTTGCGTTTATAAGGTAAGTCAACTAAATCTAGTGAATCGTTGTATGCCATTTTTGCGATGTCATAGGCGGTTGTCAGTTCCCCAAAATGTGCATAGCAAAGGGCCTTATAGGAAAAGCATTCATTTAAACCTAAAATATCATATGGATGGCTGATAAAATTAGGTGCTTTTTGAAAATGCTCAAATACAGCCCTAGCCTCCTCATAACGACCGAGTAAATATAAGGACTTTCCTTTTTCCGCATAATAATAGTTTGAATCCAAAATTTCTAAATCCTCATGCTTGAGCTCATTAAAGCTCTCAATTTCTATTAACGCCTGCTCATAATTAAACATGTAATTATTATAATAATGTGCCCGTAAAATATAGATGAAAGCATCTACTAGTGCGCGTTCGGCAAATGCCCGATATTGCTCCAGCTTCATAAACATATGCTCAGCTTGTTCAAAGTCATGGTCAATCATCGCGCAATAAGCACCGATACGATACATATCATCGATTTGATAAAACAGTTGGTTTTTATGAGCATTCGTAATGGTTTCGTTTATTAATTTTTTCCCTTCTTCATGTTCTCCGATGGCAAGCTGTAAAATGCTTGTATAATAAGCCATTAATAAAGCATCACGAGAATCAAACTGATAATCCTCTTGTTCAATCATTTCTTGCGCCTGTAAAATACAGGCATAGGCCAAGTCATATTGACGTTTTTCCGCCAATACGTTCATTTGCAGGATGAAAGTTTTGAACCAATGGCTAAGTAAATTAATTTCCTTAAAGATAGTGCGGGCTTGCAGGAGGGATGTTTCCCATGAAGCTAATCCTACTTCATACTGCGTGACAGCATATATATACAATAAACGGCCTGCTTCGTAGCTGTCAGGAAGGCCCTCTACTGATGGTTTTATCAAATCAACAATTTCTTGATGACGAACTATATCTCCCCATTTTACCTCTGCAAATAAAATTTCGACCTGCTCTAAAAGTGAACGAATGGATGAAGGTGTTACTTCTTCGAGTAATTCACTAGCCTTGACACCTAACCGTTCAGCAATATAGTCAAGGCTTTCCATAGAGGGCTTGGCCTTTTCATTTTCTATTTGACTCAGCATTCCTTTTGTTAGACGATCACCGGCAAGCGCCTCTAATGTTAATTTTTTTTCTTTCCTTAATTTACGAATTCGTGCACCTAGAGAGTTCACTGCCTCGCCTCCTTTTGTTTAATTATATTAAACTTTTTCTTGCATGAAAAGGGGGAGCTGTGGTATATTTTGTTTAATAAAATTAAACTTTTTAATTTAGTTAAAAAATGGAGGGGTTTTAAGATGAATGAAGCGGAAAAATTAAAAAAGGCGACCTATCATTTATGGACATTTACAGCGAGTAAAATGATTGCCATGCTAGGGGCAAATGTCATGGCGTTTGGTTTTAGCTTGTATATATTAGCCATGACAGGGTCTGCCATGAGCTTTGCGACCAATATGATTTGTTCTGTGTTACCTCGTGCTCTCGTAGCACCATTGGCTGGTTATGTAGCGGATAATTTTTCAAAAAAACGAACAATTTTATTAGCGCAGGCAGGGACCATTTTGACCGTAGGGGGATTACTGATTTATACAGAAACGGTAGGGATGTCTGTTTATGCTATTTACATAGCTACTGTTTTTAATACGATATGTTCAGCATTTTCAGGGGTTACGTTTTCATCTGCAATTGCTACACTTGTTAATCCAGAACGTTTACAGCGCGCGATGTCATTTAATCAATTATCGATGTCCGTGGCTGCCATTGGGGGACCCGTCATTGGTGGTATGATGTATGGATTTTTCAATATTGACGTATTTTTAATGGTAAATATCGGAGCGTATATCATAGCGTTTTGCTTAGAGGCAACAATGGATTTTAAACTCTATAGTACAAGAGGAGAAGATGTAAAGAAGGAAAAAGTATGGGAAGGGCTTAAAGGCGGCTTCTATTATATAAAACAGCGTAAGGTCATAAAAACAATCATGTGGGTGGCATTATGGATTAATCTATTCTTTTCCGCTATCGCTGTTGGCGGAACATTTATTATCATTGAATTGCTAAAAGTAGAATCAACGCATTTTGGTTTTATTCAGGCATCAGGTGCAGCGGGTATGCTTATCGCTTCCCTTTATTTTGCGACAAGACCAGAAGTCAAAGCGCCATTACGTTTCTCAAAAATAAGCTTATTGCTGTTGGCAGGTAGTCTTGCCTTAGCCGTCATTCCATTAGTCACGAATTTTTCCTATATCGCAATTGTTAGTTTTTATCTAATCATTTACTTTATTTTCGCCATTTTCGAAATGGGTATTAATATGCCAATAGGGGTCTATATGCAAAAAAACATCTCGGAAGAATTCCGTGGCCGCGTTTTCGGACTGATGGAAACAATGGCAATGTCCATGATGCCTATTGGTATGGTTGTGTATGGAGTATTATACGATGCTATACCAGCCATGATCATATTGCCTGTTACAAGCGTCATTATCATTATCATTTCACTTGTGATGCTACGTACTTCTATCTTAAAAGAAGCACATCCGGAGTATTATGAAAAAGAAGTCATCACAAAAAGTGTGCCTCATTCAACAACATAATTGCATGCTTATGACTGTAGACAAAAGCTATCGTGACGTCACGATAGCTTTTGCTGTTTTCTTTTTATAAGAGTACTGCAACCGCCAGAAGTAGCAGATCTCAACAGCTTTCCTGTTTTTATGAGCTTAGCGATCCTCGATGACGATATAGGTGGCTTGAACGGGGCCATGTACACCAACAATTAGGATCATTTCGATATCTGCCGAGTTACTAGGACCTGTAATAAAGTTAATACAAGAAGGAATTTTTTCTCCATTTTTGATTTTTTCACGAATCCACTGTGCTGCTTGTGTCATACGTGGAACCATTGTACTTTTCGGGATCAAAATAATTGATTGTTTAGGTAAGAAGCTAATACTTCTTCCTTGATCTTTACTGCTAAAAAGGATAGCCGTCCCTGACTCAGCTAGCGTCATTTCGCTAATGGTCAAACCGATATTTGCTTTTTCAGCCTGTTGAATATTTTCCTCTGGTTGCTGTGAATTCCATTCATAATATTGAATATTAGACTGTGGCCATTTTTCTGTCATTAATTTAGATAGTCCGTAATCTTGAAATCGTTCATCCTTAGAAGTAATGACGGATTGTCCGCCATAATGGTCCACCACAGATTGTAGATCTTGAGAAAGCTTCGCACAATTAGAAATCACGATATTCGTATGAATATTGGCGCATTGTTTCGTGAAAATCTCTAGTAATTCGTCTCTTGTGGCATCTTTTAATGTACGGTTTTGAGGTTGATGCTGCCAAGTGGGGCGGGGGAGCGTTGTAATAGGTGAACGCCCTAACTGCTGTGCAATGTTTGCTAAAAAATTCTCTCGATGCTGAATGGTACCAGTCATGATTCCTCATCTCCTTTTGTTCGATGCTTCATCCAATCTCGGAAACTGTTTTTATTCGGTGCAGGGAAATCCCGTGCTTCAGTCCATGCTTTTAAAGGACCTAGCCCTTTAGTAATCGTATGGTCTTTCGTAAATGGAGACATTGCAGGAGCGGCCATTTTTGTAGCCATTTTATACAAAGTAGGGGAAGAAGCCCCTAAGCCAAATGCCTTCATTAATAGCTTTTCGGAAACGGGTGCTTTGCCTTCATTTTCAACAATGACCTGACGATGTCTATGAATAAGCTGATGTAAAGGAATTTTTACAGGGCAAGCATCCGTACAGGCACCACATAGCGTTGAAGCATAGGGGAGCTCTTTAAAATCATCATAGCCTCCTAATAACGGAGAGAGCACCACACCAACAGGGCCCGAATAGATAGAGCCATACGTATGCCCACCGACATGACGATAAACAGGGCAAGCGTTGACACAGGCGGCACAGCGAATGCATTGTAAGATAGGCTGAAATTCGCCACCAAGTATGGCAGAGCGACCATTATCCACTATGACTAAATGGAATTCCTCAGGTCCATCTGAATCACCCTCTTCTTTAATTCCTGTAAGCGTAGTAATATAGCTTGTTAGCTTTTGACCTACAGCACTACGTGTTAATAAGCTAACAAGAACTTCCATTTCTTCAAAGGTAGGAACAATTCTTTCCATTCCCATAACAGTGACTTGAGTTTTTGGTAGAGCCGTAACTAAATCAGCATTACCTTCATTGGTGACTAGAGTAATCGATCCACTTTCAGCAATGGCAAAATTACAGCCTGTTATACCGATATCAGCAGTTAAATATTCATCGCGTAGTTTATCACGCACATAAAGAGCAAGCTCCTCCGGCTTTTCCGATTGAGCGTAACCTTGTTTTTCTTTAAACACATCTCGAATTTGCTCTTTGTTTTTATGCAGAGCAGGAGCCACAATATGGGATGGAGGCTCGTGATCTGCAACCTGCAAAATGTATTCACCTAAGTCCGTTTCTATCACTTCACAGCCTAGTTCCTCTAAAGCAGCATTAAGGTTAATTTCCTCGGTTACCATCGATTTTGACTTAACAATTTTAGCGGCATTTTTCTTTTTCACAATACCTTGAATATAGGCTGTCGCTTCTTGAGCAGTTTGAGCAAAGAAAACATGGCCACCTCTTTTGGCAAAATTTTCACTTAATTGGTGTAGATAATAATCTAGGTTTTCTAAAACATGTTTACGTATTTCCTCTCCATGTGAACGCCATTCTTCCCAATCTCCAAGTTCTAGAGTTTGCTGTAGACGACGAGTTTGAAAGCGGTCCTGAGCATTAGAAACAGCACTCCGCATAAATGGATTGTCAAGCTCTTTTGTGACACGGTCCGAAAAGCGATCATTACTAGTTTTCATGGCCATTAATGTTTCCCCCTCTTATCGACAATTTAAAACCTCTGCAATATGCATCACTTTAATCGGTTTACCTTGGCGATGAATACGACCACCAATATTGATTAAACAGCCAGCATCTGCTCCAATTAAATAGTCCGCCCCTGTCTCCTCTACATGGTGGACCTTTTCATGAACCATTTCGCTAGAAATATTGCCCATTTTGACAGAGAATGTGCCACCAAACCCGCAGCACCTATCTTTTCCGTGAAGCTCCACATACTGTAAACCATCGACGTTTTGTAATAACTTCAATGGAGCCTCAGTCACACCGAGGAGGCGAGTCATATGGCAGGAAGTATGGTAAGTAGCTTTGCCCTCTAAATGTGCTCCAACATCCTCTATCTTTAATACGTTGACAATAAATTCAGTAAACTCATATGTTTTGGCTGCCAATGCCTTTGCTTTTGATTCCCATAGAGGATCCCCCTTAAAAACCTCTGGATATTCCTTAAACATATAAGCACAAGAACCAGAGGGGGAGACGACGTATTCGGCATGCTCGAAGGCACCGATCATTCTTTTCATCGCATTTTTTGATTCTTTCACATAGCCACTGTTATAAGCGGGCTGTCCACAGCATATTTGTTCCTCAGGAAAATCAATTTCACAGCCAAGTCTTTCTAATACTTCCACTACGGCTTTCCCTACATCTCCCTGAAACAAATCCACTAGGCAAGTAGCAAAGAGAGTTACTTTCATATGCATCGCTCCTTTTTATAAACAACAGGTCATCAGATGACTTATAGCTATATGAATCATACTACAAATTTTTCTAAGAAAGAAGATGTTTTGATAGAATTTTCAGAAATAATAAAACAACCTAGTCGAGAGCTAGGCTGTTTTAAAGTGGATGAGAGTCGGTTGTTTCAAAATACTGCAATAGAACCTTTTCAACATTGCTTAAATGAAAGGTCATCGCCTGCTTAGCCAATTCTTCATTTTGCTGCTGAATAGCAAGGAAGATATTCATATGTTCCTCATATAGTTGCTCGCTTGTTGTTTTTTTAGAGTACAACCAAATGCGGCGTGTTTCTTTCATCGTATCAATCATCAGGCCAGAAATTTGATCTAGAATGGTAGCAAGTAGGGGATTTTGGGAGGCAGTCGCTATCGCCACATGAAATTGATAATCCACCTTTTCACCAAGTTCACCATCTCCATGGGCTTGCTTCATGTCCTCTAAAATTTGAACCATTGCTTGAATATCCTGTTCCGTACGGTTGATGGCTGCACTTGCGGCTGCTCCTACTTCAATGATCTTGCGCACCTCTAATAAACGGGCAATATCAAGTTTATTCGATAACATGGCTGTAGATAATGGAAAATCCAGTCTATTTGGAGGCACACTTTTGACAAAAGTCCCAGAGCCTTGTTTGATTTCAATCAATCCCATTGCCTTTAAAGCAGACAGCGCCTCTCGCACAGCAGATCGGCTAACTTGTAATTGTTCAGCAAGCTGTTCCACCGAGTCTAGTCGATCACCTGGCTTTAAAACACCCGCTCTTATTTTCTCATGCAAAATTTCGGACACTTCTTCATAGATTTTTTTAGGTTTAATTTTTCTTAATTCCAAGGAGCTACACCTCTTTTTTTCAATCAAATGCACGTTTGTTATGAATAGTATACATGAAGATTAGTGAATCACTCACTAATTAACCATATATGGTCTATAAAAAATGGGTGTAGAGCTGATTTAAATGAGATTTGCCAACCTATTTGATGTTGTAGAATAATGGCGAATTTTGTTGACAGAAAATCAACAGGGGCGCATAATGCAGAAGTAGCTTATTAGGTGTTCTACATGTATGGGAAGGACTTTTCAGAAATCTCATCATTTTGCCATGAAACGTTCACAATCAGGAAGGGCGCAATTTATCATGTTTTTTGGTACGATGGATGCAGTAACTGTAAGGAGCGATCGAAAATATGGGATCAGATATTAACGTATTTTTAGCTTTTGGTGCAGGGTTTTTAAGTTTTATTTCACCATGTACCCTCCCATTGTATCCAGCATTTTTATCGTACATAACTGGTATGACATTAGATGAGCTAAAATCAGAAAAAGGGATGCTACAAAAGCGTGCCATTTTCCACACACTATTCTTTTTACTAGGATTTTCAATTATTTTTATCATAATTGGACTAAGTGCCTCATATGCGGCAGAGTTTTTCCTGAACTATCAAACTTTACTACGTCAGGTTGGTGCCATTTTAATCGTAGTATTTGGTTTAATGATTGTAGGATTACTACAAATTGATTTCCTCATGAAGGATCGAAAGTTTCAATTTAAAAATCGACCATCTGGCTATTTGGGATCCGTTTTAATTGGTATTGCCTTTGCGGCAGGATGGACACCATGTACAGGACCAATTTTAGCTTCTATTATAATGTTGGCTAGTACAAACCCAGGAGCGGGCTTTAGCTATATGTTCGCCTATTATTTAGGGTTCGCGATTCCATTCTTTGTGTTATCATTCTTTATTTCACGTATGACATGGATTCGCACACACAGCCAAAAAATCGTGAAAATCGGTGGTTATATAATGATTGCCGTGGGTATTTTGTTATTCTTTGATGGATTAACGTATATTACTCGTATATTACAGCCAATTTTCGGTGGATTTACAGGCTTTTAATTTGATACACTAAAGAGGCATACCGTACTTTAACGTGGAGGGAGATGAACATGTGCCTACAGTTTTAGTAGTGGATGATACGCTATTTATGCGTGTTGCAATCAGTAATATGTTTTCAGAATGGGGTTACGAGGTAGTAGGTAAGGCAGCAAATGGTAAAGAAGCTGTGGCTATGTATCGAGAGTTACAACCAGATTTAGTAACAATGGATGTAACGATGCCCGTTATGACTGGTATTGCGGCAGTAAAAAAAATTATCCCAGAGTTTCCAAATGCAAAAATAATTATGGTAACAGCATTAGGCCAACAAAAGTTAATTGTAGAAGCGATTGAAAGTGGGGCAAAAGATTTTATTACCAAGCCCTTTGAGCCAGAAAGATTAAGAGCCGTCGCTGACCAATTACTTGGACAAAATTGCTAATTTGACATTAGAGGAGGATCTTTTATGTTAAGCAATATCCCTTCTCACTATTATGTTATTGGGTCAACCATTATGGCCATTCTTATGGGTAGCTTTGTCATGGTCATACGTATGAGAGCTTCCAAAATGCCAACAAATGAGAAGAAAATTATTATTCCGCCAATCGCGATGTCTTCTGGTGCACTCATGTTTTTATTTGAACAATTCCGAGTGCCACCCATGCAAATATTAGAAGCAGCCGCTGTAGGAATGGTGTTCTCGACCATTTTAATTGCCACTTCCAAATTCGAAGTGAAGGGTCGAGATATTTATTTAAAACGTTCAAAAGCATTCGTTTTTATATTATTTGGTTTATTAATATTCCGAGTAGTGGCCAAAATGATTTTAAGCAACTCCATCGATGTCGGCGAATTAGCTGGCATGTTCTGGATCCTAGCCTTCGCCATGTTAGTACCTTGGCGAATCGCCATGCTAATCCAGTTTAAAAAAATCAAAAAAACGATTCCCCAACTACACTAGTACTCAAACTAGTGTAGTTTTTTTATGCTCTAGAGTTGGGAGGTGGGGTGGATTTGTGGTTGGTGCACGAGAAAGGAGGCTGTTTCGGCAGAAGTGGTGGATAAAACGAAGAAAAGTGATGGATAGAGCTCCAAAGGTGGCTGCATAGGCAAAAGTGGCGGATAAAACAAGAGAAGTGCTGGATAGAACCGCGAAAGTGACGGATAGAGAGAGAAAAATGACGATAGGGCACCAAATGAGGCTGCCTCAGTAAAAGTTGACTGATAAAACCAGCGAAGTGACGGATAAAACCGCGAAAGTGACGGATAGAGCGAGAAAAATGACGATAGGGCACCAAATGAGGCTGCCTCGGTAAAAGAGGTGGATAAAACCAGCAAAGTGACGGATACAATCGCAAAAGTGACGGATAGAGCACAAATAGTGCTACCTTGGCAAAAGCGGCGGATAAAACAAGAGAAGTGGTGGATAAAACCGCGAAAGTGACGGATAGAATCGCAAAAGTGACGGATAGAGCGCCGAAAGTGACGGATACAATCGTAAAAATACCGAATAAAACCGCAAATAAGGATGCCCCGCTAAAAAAGTAACATAGAAAACGAAGTAAACAACCCCGTTAAACCCCAAAAAAAACGCTGCACAAGCGTATGTGCAGCGTAGCTTTCTTTATTCAAATAAATGTTCGTAGGGGGCGATGTCAATTTGCATTTGCTCTAATTTTTTGCGTAAAAATTTGTGATCGCGTTTCGGTGTTGCTTGGATGTAGCCGCGAATTATGAGGTCATTATTAATAGCAGGTGCTTTTTCCTCTAAAGCGAGCTCGCCAATTTTTCCTGCAATTTTCTCCTTTGCTACTTGTCTAAAGAGCTCTGGGACAGGGCTTACAAGCTCATAGAGTAACTCTTTTTCAGCTTGTCCCCATAAATGGATTGTTTTATCTAAATAAAATTCCTGCCAATCTAAATCAGACTTTCCATCCTGCTTTGGGAGTGCTTTTAAAAACTTGCGGAACATGAAAAAGCCGCCAATCGCCATCAATGAAATGAGGACAACTACCCAAAATAAAATAAACCATAAAAACCAACCTTGTAACAAATCGTTCACCTCTTTGCCTTCTCTGATTCTATTATAAAAGCTTCCGAAAGAAAATTCATCCTATAATGTCCCTTTTTTAGCAATTCGTCTTTATATAGTGTTTGAAGGGAGGTGAGGATGGATGGCGAATGTGAATTTTTTACATGCTACCCTAAGACTTAAATATGTGGAAGGCTACAATGATCAAAACGAGCCAACATACATTACTAAATCGTATCGAAATCTCGCTAAGACACATAATGAGGACGATTTAGTAGCTGTCGCGCATGCGATGGCCAGTCTTTCATCACTAGCCGTGGTTAGTATTGAAAAGCAAGAAACCAGCGAATTATCTTAAGGGGGGATCAGAAGATGGCACAAGTTTTAGAGTTACAATTTGTGACAGCGGATGGTAAAACATCTACGCTGACGATTGATGCACCGAAGCCTGCTATTACCGCAACAGACATTCAAAAGGTCATGCAAACTATAGTGACTAAAAATGTATTTTCAGGACAAGCTGGCGCCTTAGCAGCTATTAAAGGCGCTCGTATTGTAGAACGAAAAGTAATAGAATTTGATGTAGCAACAGAATAATGCAAAAATGGTCTTTGCTAAGAAAAATGCAAAGGCCATTTTTACCTAAGTGAAAGGGGGCATAACGATGGAACAGTGGTTAAGCATGATTTCAGATATCGGTTTCCCGATAATAGTGTCCTTTTATTTATTACACCGTGTCGAGGTAAAGCTAGATGCGATACATGAGGCACTTGTTTCCTTAAAATGAAATTAATTTCACAAATATGTACGAAAGCTGTCACCTAGAAGTTCTTGTCAACGCTTACAGCCTAAGTTAGGATGAGGGTAGTGTAGGTTAGGGAGAGTGTTAACATGAAACATAAACTAATTGGGCTATTATTGCTTTTAGCCTGTGCGACTGTTCTAGGTGCCTGTGGGAATTCCAAATTTAAAGCAGATTATAGTTTGGAAATACCTGATTTTGAACATGTCAATCAACGTGGAGAGACGGTTTCACTTGAAAGTTTAAAAGGCAAGCCATGGATTGGTATGTATATTTTCACGAATTGTGTATCGATTTGCCCACCAATGTCCTTGAATATGGCACAAGTCCAAGAAAAGCTACAGAAAAAAGGAGTAGAGGATTATAATATCGTCGCCTTTTCCGTAGATCCAGATGTTGATACGCCAGAAGTATTAGCCAACTATATTAGTAAATATAATGTGCCAGATGATTCTAAATGGAATCTTCTTACAGGTTATTCACAAAAATATATTGAACAGTTTGCGGTTAAAAATACGAAAATTTTAGTGAAAAACGATCCTAATAGTGATCAAGTTATCCATGGTAATCAATTTTTCCTAGTCGATAAAGATGGAACAATCGTTAAAATGTATAATGGCTTCGCTGAAAATATTGAAGATGTACCAATTGATACAATAGCTTCTGATATTGAAACATATGTTGATGAAAATTTATAATTAGCAACCGTCTCGAATTTTTGAGACGGTTTTAATTATATGACGACTATTAGCTGGTAAACAGTAAGATTTTCCATTTATAATAATAAAAAAGAGGGGATGGGGATTCGCTTATGACGATTGCACAAACATATTTACAGGTCATCCAAAAAAGGTTTAACAATGTGAAAGAGCTAGGGGATGGGGCACTGGCCCAACTAGAAGGGGCTGAGTTGCACTGGGCATATAATGAAGAATCCAATAGTGTCGCGGTCATTGTTAAACATGTTAGTGGTAATATGATTTCGCGCTGGACTGATTTTTTAACGACAGATGGTGAGAAAACTACACGAAATCGGGATGATGAGTTTATTAATAGTCTGTCTACAAAAGAAGCCATTCTCGCAGTTTGGGAAGAGGGCTGGCAAGTATTTTTAGATGCTTTGGCGAGTATTAAAGAATCCGATTTGCAGGGGCATGTTACAATCAGAGGGGAAAAGCTAGCGGTAATTGATGCGATAGAAAGGCAAATGGCTCATTATTCACAGCATATTGGTCAAATGATTTATATCGCGAAGCAAGTAAAGGGATCTGAGTGGCAAACGTTAAGTATAGCGAGAGGACAGTCGCAAGCGTTTAACAAGGCCATGCTTGAAAATAGCCATGAAAAATAAGAGAAATCGTAGCAATTAGTAGTTGCTACGATCTTTTTTATGACAAATAAAGCTTGTACATCGCAGTCTCCGAATCAATGGCTTGAGCTAGTTCAAATGCTTCCTGCTGATTTTTATGATGAGAGATGATCTCATAGAAAAAGCGAATTAGAAACATAAGATTGGCGTTACCATCGATATAGTCATCTGGTGCTAAATAGGAGTGGCAGCCACTTTGCAAAAATGCTGTTGCGAGCTGTTCGCACCCTAATGTACAGCCTGCTGCAATAACCTTTACACCTTGGAGGCGGCTATAAATTTGTACATCCAATGGACCAAAGTATATACTCTTTGGTTCATTAACTTCATAAACATCCTCCCCTAGCTCAGGCAGACAAAACCGTCCTTCATCTCCGTGAAAGTTCAAAATTAGATAATCCATCTTGCCATGTAGATCAACGCCTGATAAAACATCAATCAAATCATTGGGTCTACCAATTAAATGAAGGGTTACCCTTGCACCAAAGGATTCAAGTGCAGCACGGATGGCCATTGATTCAAAATCACAATTAGGTCCTACTACTACATTAACGTATAATTCTGGCTTGCTCATTTGCCGTTCCACCTCCATCCTTTAGTATAGATGAAACCTATTGGATGGGTAAACCGTATATTACAATAATTACTATATATGTAAAGGTTAAAGGAGTTTTAGCTATGAAACGGGTTGGACATTTACTTACATTACTACTTGGCATGACGCTTAGCCTCATCACCTTCTTACTGTTTTTGGACAATGAGAGGCAAAGAGACGAACTAGTATCTCTTTCTTATAGTCAATTTCAAACTATCCAACAGGCATGGTATATGTCTGGAAGTGATGGCAAGGAGCAATATTTATATCCATTAAAGCATGTGTTCTACCTTAACCGTTATGAGGTACAAGATACAGAACACCTTCTACAAGCTTTACGAACTAAAAAAGTCCCTATCAGTCGACCCGCCCAACCTACCCCAACAAGTGATTTATATATACGTTTTGATAATGGAAAGGAAATGGCCGTCAAGGTAATGGTGGAGGATGAAGAATTATTTCTCATGGACCAAAAAACGATGCAGTATTATCAACTGCCAACAGCAGAAGTGGTAGATTATTTTCGTTGGTTGAATGAAGAAAGCCGAATGCCGTTGTTTTTATTTATTATTTATACCGTTTTATTTTTTAGTTTAGCTTATCTGCTTGCAAAGAAATTAATAGGAGGTACATCGAAAACAACTTCGACAAAATTAATTAAACAGAAAGGGAAGCGACTTTCAGCTGATTTTCTTTTTCCTATCATCCTGCCATTAATCATCACCATTTCGATGCAAATATATGGGGCTCAGCATAGCTTATTATTATTAAGTGTCATGATGCTTACTTCAGGTATTCGAGAATATGTTGAAAAAAGAGAGCTTTTCATGAAAATGGTCCTGCTTGTCCCGATCTTTTCGTTTTATCTCCATGGCTTTCAATGGATTATTTCCTATTTTAACTAGCAAAATAGTGGATATTATTGTCAATAGTTTTCAGGTGGAGTTTGCATTATTGTTAAATTTTAGCGATGTTTTGTGAGGAAAGGTACATATTCTATAGGATAATAGATTTAGATAGGATATACTCTATGGTGATTACAGTAGAATTGAGGGAATCATATGAGATTAACTGTGGAACGTAAACTACAAATGGCTTTTGGTATAGTGCTAGCCTTCTTATTAATGATTACAGCCATTGCGATGTATTTCTTAACAAATAATAATAAGACACTAGCTGAAATCGAAGACAATACGGAATTAATCCATCTATATCAAGATATCTCGTTCCAAACAGTGCGTGCAAATGCAGCTATTCGAGGATTTATATTATATGGTAAGGAAGAAATGTTGAACAATCATCATGAAATTCGCAATACCTTACATACATCCATTAATCGCCTCCAAGAAATAGGCGCTCGCAATCAAGATTTTGAGCAATTTTTACAACAGCTTGATGATTGGGAAAAGGCGATAGATGGACAGATTATTCCGCTTTATAAACGTGGCGAAATAGAACAGGCTCAGCAAGTAGCCTTGCCGATTTTAGGGGATGGCTCTTTGAAGCTTGTAGTCTTTGGTAAGACAATGGCTACTGCACAACAGGAAGACATGCTAGCACATATTGAGGCGACAAAGGAAAAAGGGGAAAGAAGTGGTATTGAAATAATGATATTGGCGGCAATTTCTCTCCTCATTAGCATCATTATTGCTACTGTATTTGGTAGAAGAGTTGCTAAAAACATTCAGCTAACAGTCAGAGAAATGGATACATTCTCAGAGGGGAATTTACATGCTCATCTACAATTCAAAACAAAGGACGAATTTGCACATCTAGCCGAGTCATTCAATAGCATGTCAGAAAAACTTCGTCAAATGATGAAGCAAGTAGGAGATTCCTCTGAGCAAGTAGCCGCTACCTCTGAGCAGCTAACGGCTAGTAGCTTGGAGGTTACACAGGCAACGGAAGTCGTCACTGAATCAATTCAAGACATTGCACAAGGAATTGATGAGCAGGATACGTTAACAGGCGATGTACGAAATTTATCGGCCCATATTTTGAAGAAAATGAATGATATTTCCACTAGCATTCAAAACGTTAATGATGCAACCGTCGAAACGAAAAATATGGCGAGTTTAGGTCGTTCTTCTGTCCATGTTGCCACGGTACAGATGGATGAAATTTCAGCCAACACGAGTGAATTAAATACGCGCGTCCAAGATTTAGATGATAATTCAGCAGCCATTGTAGCCGCTGTGAACGTCATTAAAAGTATTGCGACACAGACCAATTTGCTTGCTATCAATGCCTCCATCGAAGCAGCCCGGAGCGGTGAGCATGGGAAAGGGTTTGCCGTTGTCGCTGAGGAAGTACGCAAACTAGCAGATGAGTCGAATCTTGCAGCAGTGGAAATTGAAAAAGTAGTAGCACAGATTACTGACAGTACAAGAATAATTGAAGAAGATATGGTCAATAGCAATGATTCGGTGCATGTAGGTCGTGATAAGGTCAATGTGGCAAGAGATAATTTTATACAAATTGATGATGCCATTACGGATGTACAAGCACAAACGGAATTAGTTACCGCAGCCATTCGTACTATCCATCAAGATATTGAAAAGCTGGTCCAAGAGATCAATTACATAGGTGAAGTATCTATGAAATCAAGCCGTCATGTGCAAAGCGTTGCCGCTTCTTCGGAAGAGCAAAATGCGGCGATGGAGGAAGTAGCGGCAGCTTCCACCCATTTAGCGAAAATGGCGATAGATCTACAGGAATCCATACAAACATTTAAATATTAAGGTCATGATAAAGGAGGTGTCTAATGGTCAAATAGATCATTGGACAACCTCTTTATTTTTACTTTCCAATCATTTCAGCAAGTTCAAATTCCTTTAGAATCGGGATCAATAGTTGCCATTTTTCATATAGTCATGATTAGGAAGTGATGGGCTAATAGTTTGTTCTTCCTGACAATTACAGGGATTTATAGTTATCTGTAAAGACTGAATAATAGAAAAATCATAAATATGTTTGAAAAATAATATTTCATCCGATAAAAGCTATGGGAGAGATGTAAAACAGATACAGAGTGGGAATGGTTGTAGCAAATATCAGGCTGACAAGTGATATTTTTCACTTCAAGAAACAAAAGGAGAATAATATATGAAGAAAATATTTAGCAGTTTTAAGGGCAAGCTTTATACGCTATTTGCACTAGTATTACTAATCCCTGTTATATCTGTAGGTAGTTTATCTTATTTATCAGCTAAAGATTCGATAGAAGAAGAAATCTTATTTAGTGCCAATGAAAGTGTGGGCATTTTAAATAAGCTTATCGATCAAACTATTACTGATAAGATGAATGACATTCAAGTGTTTAGTAGTGAAATAGATGCACAACAAGTTAAGCAATCACAAGCTTCTATCGAATCGAAGTTTAAGCAATATGGACAGCTTAATCCAGACGTTTTAAGTATTTATGTTGGAACAAATGATGGTTCGTTTTCTCAGGTACCAAAATTGAATGATGCGGACTATAATCCATTAGATCGAGATTGGTATAAACAAGCGACTGCTTTAAAAGGTGAAACGTTAATTACTAACCCTTATAAAGATGCGGGAACTGGTGATATGGTTGTAACGGTTGCTAAACAGATCAAGGACCGGTCAGGGGTTGTTGCTATTGATATTAAGTTAACAAACCTTCAAAAAATTGCAGATTCCATTCGAATTGGGAAAAATGGGTATCCCTCTATTTTTGGGGAAGACAATCTGGTCATTTCACATCCTACATTAGAAGCGGGTGGCAAGCTAAAAGAAAGTTTCCTAGATAAAATGTACGAAAGTCCCTCTGGCACCTATGAATACGTCTTTAACGGCGATGATCGTATTTTGTTCTATACGACGAATGAGGTAACCAATTGGAAAATTACAGGTACGATCTTTTCTAAGGAAATTGATGAATCGGCTTCATCGATTTTAACTCATACCATCATAGTTCTGCTTGCAGCTGTCGTGATTAGTTCTATAATCTTCTACTTCGTGATGAAGGCTGTCATTAAACCAATTAAAGCATTAAAAGATAGTGCCGTTACGATCAGTAAAGGTGATCTGACAGAGACTGTTACAATAACTTCGAAGGATGAAATTGGACAATTAGGACAAGCCTTTAACGATATGCAGGAAAGTTTGCGGACGCTTATTCAAAAAATTGAACAAAATGCAGAGGAAGTGGCATCGTCTGCTGAAGAGCTAACAGCTAATGCGAATCAAACAAGTATAGCAACCGAAAAAGTCGCTATTTCTATTCAAGATGTTGCGTCAAGTGCAGATGGTCAGACTATGAGTGCCAATAAAAATGCAGAATCATTACATGAGCTTTCAACAGCCATTCTTCATATTGCTGAAATTTCTTCCGCTGTGACGGACCTTTCACAGCATGCGACATTACAAGCAGATGAGGGCGGACAAGCTGTCCAAAATACAAAGGATCAAATGCAGTCTATTCATTTATCTGTTGCTGATTCCAATGCTAAAATTCAAACCTTACATGAGCGTTCACAGCAAATTACATCCATTTTAGATGTTATTACAAGCATTGCGGATCAAACTAATTTACTGGCTTTAAATGCCGCTATTGAAGCAGCAAGAGCAGGGGAGCATGGAAAAGGCTTTGCGGTTGTCGCAGACGAAGTCCGTAAGCTAGCCGAGCAATCACAGGAATCGGCTAAACAAATATTTGATCTAATACGTGGGATTCAACAAGAAACAGAGCAATCTGTAAGTATTATGGCTAAGGTAACGGAGGATGTTCAAAGTGGTTTACATATTTCTGATGAAGCCATTACTAAATTCCAAGTAATTAGGACAAGTATGAATGAAATTACGCCAAAAATGGAAGAGGTTTCTTCTGCCTCCGAGCAAATGTCTGCTGGTGTGCAAGAGGTAGCAGCGGTGACGGAGGATTTAGCCTTCTCAGCCAAAGGCAATGCTGCCGCTTCTGAAGATGTTGCAGCCTCAACAGAGGAACAGTTAGCATCAATGGAAGAAATCAATGCCTCGGCACAAGCACTTGCACATATGGCAGATGAATTAAAACAACTAATTAGTCAGTTCAAATATTAAAAAAAACGCCCCTCCATTCATTACAATGGAGGGGCGTTCCTATTTTATCGATCTTCTTCCCAACAATCAGTATTTTTTAATGTCGGAATTGATTTGGCATAAAAGACAGGATTTTTACCTGCTTTGCGTTGTCCTGTAAAATCATCTAATACAAGGAAGGCAATTTTACCAAGAATCATGATGATAGCAATATTGATGAAAGCCATAAGCCCCATAAATAAATCTGCTAAATTCCATACAAGTTGAACTTGTGCTACAGAGCCGAACATAACCATGACTAGTACTAGTATGCGATACATAATCATCCAACCCTTATGGGCATTTATAAATTCGATATTAGATTCACCATAGTAATAGTTACCGATGATCGAACTGAAAGCAAAGAAGATAATGGAAATGGCAATAAAATAAGGAGCCCAATCCCCAACATGTACAGCTAGGGAATTTTGCGTCAAAATAATACCATTACTTTCACCTTTATCATATAAACCAGCTAAAATAATGATAAAGGCTGTTGCTGTACAAATCATAATCGTATCGAAAAAGACACCTAAGCTTTGTACAAGCCCTTGCTTAGCAGGATGTGAGGTATTAGCAGTCGCCGCAGCATTTGGCACACTACCCATCCCAGCTTCATTTGAAAATAAACCACGACGTACCCCTTGCATAATAGCGACTCCAATTGCTCCACCAGCAGCTTCTTGTAGACCAAATGCATGTGTGAAAATTAATTTAAAAACATTTGGTATTTCTGATAAATTTGTCACCACAACAAAAAGGGCTACAAGTAAATAGAAGATGGCCATAACCGGTACAAGGACTTGCGTTACCTTGACAATTCTTTGTACACCACCAAAAATAATTAATGCTGTTAGTGCTACAAGTAAGCCTCCAATGAGCTTTGGACTTATATCAAATGCTTCCCCAACCGAAGTAGCAATTGTGTTAGACTGCACTGCATTAAATATAAATCCAAAACTTAGTGTTAATAGAATACTAAAAATGATACCTAGTTTTCTTTGACCTAACGCTTTTTCCATGTAATAGGCAGGTCCACCTCGGAACGTATCGCCATCCTTTACTTTATAGACCTGTGCTAAAGTACTTTCAATGAAGGCTGTTGCCATTCCTAATATAGCAATAATCCACATCCAAAATACTGCACCTGGTCCACCGACACCAATGGCTAAGGCAACACCTGTAATGTTCCCAGTGCCTACACGTGAAGCGGCACTAATCGTAAAGGCTTGGAATGGCGAAACCCCTGAGTCTCCCTCCCTTTTTTCGACAATCAGACGAAACATTTCAGGAAAAAGACGAATTTGTACAAATTTTGTACCAAATGAAAAATATAGTCCAGCAGCTAATAATAAGATAATCAGGATATATGTCCATAAAATATTATTTCCACTATCAACAATATTTGAAATCCATTCCATAAGTTATTCCTCCTTTCACAGTACGCTTTAGTCTACACTGTTTTTTTATGAAAAATCAACCTTTCTAATATAATAAATTATAATAAAGTTTTGAGTTTTCCTATAAGAGTGGTAAATTCCGAAAATTCTCTTATTTTTATTTTGCAAACGCGTATAATAATAGAATAAAGGAGGGAGATTGGAAGATGAAAACAATCGGATTGATTGGTGGGATGAGCTGGGAATCCTCAGCCGAATATTATAAGCTTCTAAATGAACAGATCAAACAAAAGCTTGGGGGCCTTCATTCTGCAACATGTATTTTGTATAGTGTTGATTTCCAGCAAATTGAGCATTTTCAAGCGAGGGGACAATGGGACAAAGCTGGCTTCGTGCTAGCTCAAGCCGCACAGTCACTTGAACAGGCAGGTGCAGATTTTATCGTTATTTGTACAAATACGATGCATAAGGTCGTAGCGGTTATTGAGGAGGCCATCACCATCCCTATTTTACATATTGCAGATGCCACAGCTAACCAAATAAAAGAGGCTGGACTACAAAAAATAGCGCTCCTTGGAACTATGTACACAATGGAACAGGAATTTTATAAGTCGAGGGTAGAGGGGTATGGAATAGAGGTTATTGTGCCAGATTACCACTCACGTATGGAAGTAAACCGGATCATTTATGAGGAATTATGTTTGGGGAGCATTGTACCAAATTCAAAGTCCTATTATATCCAAGTGATTAATGACCTTGTGCAGGCAGGAGCGCAAGGAGTAATTCTTGGCTGTACCGAAATTGGCTTACTTATACAACAGCAGGATATCGATGTTCCAGTATTTGATACAACGGCAATTCATGCACAGGCAGCTGTGTCAATGGCGATTCAGGAGGAAACGTAATATGCAGGGAAAGGTAAGACAATTCGGCATTGAAGTGGGTACATTACCGGTTGGGCAGAAAAATTGTATTACCGATGTTGCAGGGGTACGAGTAGGACATGTCACATTGGATGAGTCATTAGATCATGAAGGTGGTTACGCCTGTACAGGAGTCACAGCTATTTTACCGCATGGGGAGAATTTATTTCAGCATAAAGTTACAGCGGCTAGCTATGTGTTAAATGGCTTCGGCAAAACAACCGGACTCGTACAGGTGAATGAGCTAGGTGTGATCGAATCACCGATAATGCTCACGAATACATTTGGGGTACCAGCAGTTACGCAGGGAACATTGCGATATATGCTCGACATGAATCAGGACATTGGGCATACGACTGGCACCATCAATCTAGTTGTGGGCGAATGCAATGATAGTTATTTAAATTCCATCCGAGTATGTTCAGTAACAGCTGAGCATGCGGTAGAAGCCATTCATAATGCCTCTCCGAATACAGCACAGGAAGGAGCCATTGGTGCTGGAAAAGGGATGATGTGCTTTGGCTATAAAGGGGGAATTGGTTCCTCTTCTCGTATTGTCAAAGTCGATAAAAATGAAATTAGCTATACGGTGGGCTGCATGGTACTTAGTAATTTTGGTCATAATTCGGAATTTTTAGCGGAACGTTATGTTGCTCCCGCAAACCAATGTGTCTCGACTCTAGCTCCTACAGATGGGTCGATTATGATAGTCCTTGCTACAGATGCTCCACTTAGCAGTCGTCAATTGAAGAGAGTCATTAAACGCTGTGGGATAGGTTTAGGTCGGACAGGTAGTCATTACTCACATGGCAGTGGAGACATTGTGATAGGCTTTACAACTGCACATAACATCCCGCATATGTCTGAACAGCTTGTAGAAACAAGAATACAGCTCCGTGAGGATCATCCCGTTATGAATCAGTTATTTGTAGCTGCGGCAGAGGCAACTGAGGAAGCCATTCTCAATTCACTAGCTCAGGCACAAACAACAATTGGTCGCAACGGACATCAAGTAGAAGCCTACTCATTTCAAAAGGCATAGCGAAAAGGTTATTGAGACATAGATAATGTTTCGATAACCTTTTTTTGCGTAAGTACATAAGATTCCACATTTTTTTAGCATGTGTGGGTCATGAGATGAATAAATTCTTAACTAGAGGATAAAGGAGATTTTTCGACGATTTTTTGCTGGATTATGAATCATTATAAGAAAATAGCCATTAATTTGTAATAATTGTATTTTTATCTAGTCAATAATAGAGAGATATGATACTATTCATTTTAAAAAACTGAATTATCTAATAATTAAACGGAGGTGTTCTAGTATTGTAAACCTCTTTCAACCGATTGGAACGGCTTCGAATGGAAACTCTCCTGAGAGCCCATCTGTTAGCGAAAGCCAAGAGCCTCTAATACAGATTACTGCTGCATATAAAAGAATTTTTATAGAACCTATCTACTATCAGCAAAAGATTCCTAATAGTTTACGAGCCATTTATGTACGTGCTGGTGTAGTTGAACGCTTGCAGCATGCTTTGACACTATTACCGAAGGAGTATAGCCTGCTCCTCTATGACGGCTATCGCCCATTCCAAGTTCAACAGTATTTATTTAACTATTTTTCACTGCAATTGGCGCGCATTATGCCTCACGCCACAGAACTAGAATTACGGCAGGCGACCAAAAAGTATGTCGCAATGCCAAGGGCAGATGCTGCTCATTTGGCACCCCATTTAACAGGTGGAGCTATTGATCTAACACTTGCTGATAGACAAGGGAATGCTTTGGATCTCGGTTCAGCCTTTGATGAAATGAATGAAAAATCAGCTACACGTTATTTTGAACATAACCTAAACGAGAATCCAGAGGCTTGTCAACATCGACGTTTATTATACAACTGTATGACACAAGTAGGCTTTAGTAATTATGGAGAGGAATGGTGGCATTACGATTTCCATAATATGGCGTGGGCGAGACGAGTGCAAGCTAAAATAGCCTGTTATGGAGCCATTCAGGTAACGATACGTGATCATGAAATAAAGGAGATTCGATATCAATGAAAGTTTATATTAGCGCCGATATAGAAGGCATTACGGGTACAACTACGTGGAGTGAGACAGAGTTAAATGCACCTGACTATCAATTTTTTCAAAAACAAATGACTCGAGAAGTAGAAGCGGCCATTGAAGGGGCGATAGCGGGTGGAGCAACAGAAATACTATTGAAGGATGCGCACGATTCAGCACGCAATCTCGATATTTCGAATTTACCTATCAACTGTAAGGTAATCCGTGGCTGGACCTACGATCCGATGTGCATGGTAGCAGGTCTCGATCAAAGCTTTGATCGTGCGATTTTTATTGGCTATCACAGTAAAGGGGGAAGCGAGCGTAATCCGCTATCCCATACGCTTTGCACGTATGCGGATGTCAAAATAAATGGTGAGTATGCGAGTGAATTTTTAATTAATACGTATGCAGCAGCATTACATGGTGTTCCTGTTTCATTTGTCAGTGGTGATGTTGGCTTGACTGAAGAAATTCATGCCGTTAATGAAAACATTGTGACCTTCGCGACCAAAGAAGGAATAGGGAATGCAACTATTAGTGTCAGCCCGAAGCTAACGATTATGGAAACCAAGCGACTGGTAGCTTCCTCGATGAAGGTGCCACGTCAACATATTCAGGTACCATTACCAGAACGCTTTATGGTAGAAATCATCTATCGAGATCATACACGTGCCTATCGTAATTCCTTTTATCCAAATGCCACATTTAAACCACATAATACAGTAGAATTCGTCACAGACGATTTTTATGAAGTATTACGTATTTTACAATTTTTAACTTGACTGTGTGGATGAGCTTTTGCTTAGAGTGTGTGTGCCAATAGGACACGCTGTTGTCATGTGGAATAAGTAATTTTGGATTCGTATATAGAGAGAGGGTCCATATAGAGGGACCTAGCTTATGTTTGAAAAATCCTATTGAAGGTCATGACATCGGTCCTTCCAATAGGATTTTCATTATAAAAAGATGACTAGGGGGATGCATGTGAGAAAATATTGGTGGCTTTTCGTATGTTTGGTCGTATTGTTTTGTGTAGCCTGCAATGATGAAAAATCGGGTGAAAAAGCATCAGAATATCGTGTGGTATATTCAGGGGAAATTAAAACATTAAATTACTTAAAAACGTCTGAAACGAATGAGTTTGCGGTGGCGGCGAATATGGTAGATGGTCTTATTGAGTATGATAAATACGGGGTAGTCCAGCCGGGATTAGCGAAAGAATGGTCGGCAAATGAAGATGCAACCGTATGGACCTTCAAGTTACGTGATGATGCCAAATGGGTGACACATGAAGGGAGGGAATATGCGGATGTAGTTGCACAGGATTTTGTGGACGGCTTGCAGTATGTCCTTGATGCCAAAAATGAATCCTCGACAGCCTGGATTGCGACAGTTGTCAAAAATGGAGAGGCATTCTATAACGGTGAAATGACAGATTTCAAGCAGGTAGGCATAAAGGCGTTGGATGAACATACAGTAGAATATACTTTAGAAGCTTCGACACCTTATTTTCTTTCTATGTTAAACTACGTTTGTTTCTTCCCAGTGAATGGTAAGTTCATTGCAGAAAAAGGGGCGGACTTTGGAACAACACGTGAAAATTTCCTTTATAATGGCGCTTATATTTTAGATAAATTTGAGCCGCAAAATGAGCGTGTTCTTGTAAAAAACAATACGTATTGGGATCAAGACAAAGTACTGATTGATCGTATCCGCTATAAATATAATAAAGAAGCTGCAACGGTAGCACCCGAACTGTTTTTACGTGGAGAAATTGATTCCGCTAGTATTCCTACTTCCATTATTGATGAATGGTTTAAGGATGATAAGAAAAAATCTCAAGTTCGTCAAACACAAAATAACTTCTATACCTACTTCTACGCTCTCAACTTTAACCCACAATTTGACGCAGAATATGAACCAGATAACTGGAAGATCGCCGTCAACAACAAAGATTTCCGAAAATCAATATTCCATGCACTGGACCGTGTTTCCGCCATGTTAACGGTGGAGCCTTATAATCCAGCCGATTTGCTGAGCAACACGATTACCCCCAAAAACTTTGTAGATGTTGCAGGGGTAGATTACACACAATTAACGCCATTTGCAACTATTTCCAATGAGGATTCCTTTAATAAAGAACTAGCACTTGAATTCAAAGAAAAAGCAAAAGTGGCATTAGCGGGTAAAGCTACATTCCCTGTAAAAGTGTTATTGCCATATAATGCGGGTAGTCCAGACTGGGCAAATCGTTCCCAAGTAGTGGAGCAGCAAATTGAAAAATTACTGGGGACAGATTATGTCGACATTATTGTAGAGGCAGGTCCAGCGACAGGCTTTTTATCTGAGGTGCGTCGTCCTGGGAAATTTGCACTTTTAGAAGCTAACTGGGGGCCAGATTATGCAGATCCATCCACGTATACAGATCCATTTACAGTGGACGGTACTTATAATAAACCTGAATTAGCTGAGGGTTACACAGAAGCCAATGGAAAAACGACGTATCAAAACCTTGTGGATGAAGCAAAGGTAACGATTGATGTGGCAAAACGGTATGAGCTGTTTGCGAAGGCAGAGGCCTTTTTAATTGAAGAAGCCTTAGTGATTCCATATTCCGTTGGAGGTAGTGGCTATGTTGCATCCAAATTAAATCCTTTCGAGGCACAGTATTCACCATTTGGTGTAACTGCCGAGAAATTTAAAGGTCAGCAAGTATTGGAAAAGCCAATGAGTAATGATGAATTTAAGAAAGCGCTTGCTCAGTGGGAACAAGAGCGTGCTGACGCTTTAGCGAATGCTAAAAAGTAGTAGGGGATCGTAGATAAAAAAGGAGATACCGAAAGGAACAGTCGGCATCTCCTTTAGTCTTTTTGACATGGGAGGATGGCGCGATGTTGCAATATATAGGAAAACGACTCTTACAATCTGTGTTAACCCTTTTTATTATTATAACAATTGTTTTTTCATTATTACGATTAATGCCGGAGGAAGGATATTTAGGTGCGGCAGCCGATAAAATGTCACCTGCTCAGCAAGAAATTTATTTAACGAATTTAGGATTACGTGATCCATTGCTTATTCAGCTAGGAAACTTTTACACGAAATTATTACAAGGGGATCTCGGGAAATCGGTGACCTATCGTACAGATGTACCTGTTACAACGATTATTGCGGACAAAATTATGTATTCACTACTCTTTGGATTAGGGGCCGTTGTCCTGTCACTCCTAATTGGTGTGCCGCTAGGTATTATGATGGCCTATCGTAAGGGGCGTTGGCTCGATCGACTTGGGACAGGCTATATTGTTTTTGTCGTTGCTGTACCTGCAGCCGTTTATTATTTAGTGATACAAATGTATATTACTGATCTCTTTCAATTACCGATGCTCTTTGATGAGTATAGACCGATTACATGGATTCTCCCACTAACTTCTATGGCGTTGGCTCCTACAGCCTCCTACGCGATGTGGATGAGGCGTTATATGGTGGACGAATTGAACAAGGACTATATTAAACTAGCGAGGGCTAAAGGAGTAAAGGAACGAACATTAATGTTCAAGCACGTTTTGCGAAATGCCTTTATCCCAATGGCGCAATATTTACCTGCAACCATTTTGTTCACCATTACAGGCTCCATTTATATCGAATCTTTGTATTCCATTCCAGGGATGGGGGGCTTACTCGTTGATGCGATTCAACGACAGGATAATACGATTGTTCAAGGCTTAGTGCTGGTGTTCTCCTCCCTTGGTATTATCGGACTTATTTTAGGGGATATTGCCATGGCACTTGTTGATCCTCGGATTAAACTCGGCAAAGGAGGGGGAGTACGTTAATGGGCATGTATTCGAATGAAATTCATAATATTTCTAATAAATCACGGGAAACATTGTTTGAATTTGCGGAAGTCGATGCGCGACAAGCAGAAGAAACAGGCCATTCTAATTACTCATATTGGCGTTCCACATGGCAATCCTTTTTGAAAAATAGACTAGCTGTTTTTTTATTAGTAGGCGTGCTTATTATTGTTGGCTTTACGATCCTTCAGCCGTATTTACCAGCACAAAAATCACCAACGGAAATTTACCTAGATGAGCAAACAGGGATGCAGGCACGTAATATTACCCCCAATGCTGAATTTTGGTTTGGTACAAACTCAATTGGGCAGGATTTATGGTCACGAATTTGGGCGGGGACAAGGACATCCTTATTTATTGGCTGTGTAGTCGCCTTAGTAGAAGCTGTGGTTGGGATTACAGTTGGTACACTATGGGGCTTTTCGCGAAAGCTAGAGGTACCTATTACACAGCTGTATAACGTTGTTGATAATATTCCAACAACCATTGTACTCATTTTAATGTCTTATATTTTGCGACCAAGTATATCAACGATTATTATCGCCATGTGTATAACGGGGTGGGTGGAAATGGCTAGGTTTATTCGCAATCAAATTGTTATTTTGCGGGACCGTGAATACAACCTAGCCTCTAAATGTTTAGGGACACCTGATTACCGTATTATTGTAAAAAATCTATTACCCTATTTAATTTCTGTCATTATGTTACGTATGAGTCTAGCTATTCCCTTTGCTATAGGGGCAGAAGTATTTTTAACGTATATTGGCTTAGGGCTACCAATTAGTGAACCGTCCTTAGGTAATTTAATCAATGAAGGGCGTGTGCTCATGATGTCGCCAGACTTACGATATCAGCTGATTTTCCCGAGTATTGTGTTAAGTGTCATTACTATTGCATTTTATATAATTGGTAATTCCTTTGCAGATGCAGCAGATCCAAAAAACCATGTATAAGGAGATGAAATCAGTGACATCTAAAAAATCACGCCTATTAGTTATCCAAAATCTAATTATTCAATTCACATTACGTGGTCGTGTTTTAACTGCAATTCGAGATATTTCTCTTGATTTATATAAAGGGGAAAGTCTAGCGATTGTTGGAGAATCTGGTTCGGGCAAATCTGTGCTAATGAAGTCTATTATGGGCTTGCTCGACAAAAATGGCAGCATTAAGCAGGGCAGAATCATTTACCAAGCACAGGATCTAGGACAATTTACGACAGAGCAAGAATGGCTCCATATACGAGGGAAGGAAATAGCCATGGTGACGCAGGACCCGATGACATCTTTAAATCCACTTAAAACGATTGGTAAGCAAATTGAGGAATGTGTGGTGTTGCATCAGGACTTAAAGGGGAAGGAGGCTTATGAAGAAACATTAAAACTACTTACAGATGTTGGAATACATGATGTGAAAAAACGCTATAAGCAATATCCTCATGAATTTTCAGGAGGTATGCGCCAACGTATTGTCATTGCGATTGCGATTGCCTGTAAGCCAAATATTTTAATATGTGATGAACCAACAACCGCTCTAGATGTAACGATACAGGCACAAATTTTACAGCTATTAAAAAATCTTCAACTTAAGTATGGCTTAACGATCGTCTATATTACGCATGATTTAGGTGTGGTCGCCAAGGTGGCTGACCGTATTGCGGTCATGTACGCGGGTGATGTAATTGAGGTTGGGAAAACTCATGAAATTTTCTTTAATAGTAAGCATCCATATACATGGGCCCTTATTTCCTCCCTGCCGCAGCTCGGCTCTAAGGGAGAAGCGTTGTATTCGATCAAAGGGTCGCCACCCAATCTTTTTCAGGAAATAAAGGGGGATGCCTTTGCGCCGCGCAATCAATATGCACTGAAAATCGATTTTATCGAGCGCCCACCTTTTTTTCAGGTTAGTGACACGCATTATGCACGAACATGGTTATTAGATCCGCTTGCTCCAAAGGTAGAACCTCCTGCTGCCTTACAAGCTTTTTTTGCAGAGGGGAGGCAGTATGCTAGTGAGTGAAAAAGAAATAGTACTGGAAGTGAAAAATTTAACCGTTGATTTTGGTAAGGGGAAGCATAAATTTACGGCCATTGATGATGTCAGTTTTCATATTTTTAAAGGCGAAACATTTGGCTTAGTAGGTGAATCGGGATCAGGGAAAACAACGATTGGTCGTTCTATTATGCGCATCAACGAGGTCACCGAAGGACAAATTTTGTATCATGGCAAAACTATTCATGGGAAAATTCCAAAAGATTGGGATAGGGAAATTACACAGAAAATCCAAATGATTTTTCAGGACCCGATGGCGTCGCTCAATGAACGTGCCAAGGTTGATTATATAGTGGCGGAAGGATTATACCCTTCCAAAAAATATAAAGATGAAGCGGAACGGCAAGAAAAGGTACGCAAGGCATTAGTAAATGTTGGTCTACTTCCGGAATTTTCGAATCGATTTCCTCATGAGTTTTCAGGTGGTCAACGCCAGCGTATTGGCATTGCTCGTGCTTTAGTGATGGAGCCAGAATTTATTATTGCTGATGAGCCAATATCCGCCTTAGATGTATCCATTCGGGCACAGGTGTTGAATTTATTAGCTAATCTTCAACGAAAAAATCATTTAACCTTTTTATTAATTGCCCATGATCTATCCGTTGTCCGTTTTATCACGGATCGGACGGCCGTCATTTATCAAGGAAAAATTGTCGAGCTAGCTGAAACAGAACAGCTTTTCACCCGTCCGCTTCATCCGTATACGAGAGCTTTGTTATCAGCTGTACCGGAGCCAAATCCTTATAAGGAGCGAGAGAAAGTTGTTGAGATATATGATCCAGCACAACATCGTTATGCGGACAGTCCTCCGTCATTTGTGGAAATTGAGGATGGCCATTTTATTTTAGCTAATGAAGAAGAGCTAACGGTTTATCGTACTTCATTGAAACGGGAGGTAAATGAATGATTTGTCCAAAGGCATTGAAAAAAGGTGACACAATTGGTCTAATAAGTGCTTCAGGAGCTACTCCACCCGATAGATTACAGCCAGCTATAGCTAGTATTGAAAAGCTTGGGTTGAAGGTGGTTGTAGGAGAGACGTGTCACGCGCGACATGGTTATTTAGCAGGCACTGATGATCAGCGGGCAGCGGATGTTCATCGAATGTTTCAAGATCCAACGATTGACGGTATTTTTTGTGTTCGCGGTGGCTATGGGGCTACGAAAATTTTACCGCTTTTAGATTTTGAGGTAATTAAGGCGAATCCTAAAGTCTTTGTAGGCTATAGTGATGTGACTGCTCTACATATAGCCTTCAACCAGCTTAGTGGCTTTGTTACGTACCATACACCAATGCCATCGACTGAATTTATTAGGCAGGAGATGGACGATTACACATGGCAATCCTTCTGCCAGCAAATAATGGCGGTAGGGGTAGAGGAGTATGACTTAGAAAATCCTGTAGACCAACCAATGTCCAAGCTCGTAGCTGGTAGTGCTACAGGTACACTTATTGGGGGCAATTTAACATTAGTGACTGCATCACTTGGTACACCCTATGAAATTGATACAAAAGGAAAAATCCTATTTTTAGAAGATATTGATGAAAGTGAGCAACGAGTTGACCGGATGTTAACGCAATTAAAACTGGCGGGGAAATTAGATGACGTAGCAGGTATCTTATTGGGAGCATGGACAAATTGTGGACCTGAAAATCCACAAAAGCCCGAGCAAAGTTTATCGCTACAAACGATCTTCGAGGAAATTCTAGTGCCTTTTAACAAACCTATTATTTCAGGGATCACGTGTGGACATTGTTTACCAACGATGTCACTGCCTTTAGGAAGAACCATTACAATGGATGCAGATAATCACCGAATTCGTGTTGTTAGGTAGGTGTCTAATGGAGAATCAAATCCAAAATCTCATCCAAAAAACTCCCTATAAGGTACATCTCTTTGTTAAAGATCCAAAAACCGAGCAATTCCTATTTAGTCATCAACTAGAGGAGTCATTTTCTAGCGCTAGTATTATAAAAGTGCCGATTCTTCTAGCTGTTTTAGCGTATACCGGGAAACACAACATATCCCTTCATTCAGCCTTAACAATCACTCCTACTGATTGGGTAGATTTTAGTGTAATAAGTGAGCAACGTCTGACGCAAAGCACAGTTTACGAGCTACTAGTATGGATGATTATAACGAGTGACAATACAGCAACAAACGTCCTAATTGATGTAGTGGGAATGGATTTTTTAAATGATTATTTCCGTCAAATAGGCTTACAGGAAACGTTGCTACAGCGAAAAATGATGGATGTCGAGCGACTTGCAATGGGGATTGACAACTTTACGTCTGCACGGGACATGGCCCATCTTTTTACACGAATATATCAACAGGATTTACTAGCATCACCTTACAATGAGCTGGTCATCGACATTTTAAGTAGACAGCGCGTATATGAAGGCTTAAAGCGTTACCTCGTGGATGATGTAAAACTGGCCCATAAAACAGGTGGGCTTGACACAGTCGATCATGATGTAGGAATTGTCTACGGTAGCTCGTTTGATTATCTGATTGGTATTTTCATAACAAATGTAACGGATAATGATCTGGCTCGCCAATTGATTGGTCGTCTTTCAAAGGTTGTTTATGACCATATGATGGAGCAGAAGGAGGAACAGCAATGAAGTCTATCGTAACAGCCATGATTGCCAATTTGCATGCCAAGCCTGATGAAACTTCTGAATTAATAGATGAGGTACTTTATGGCATGACAGTAGATATTCTGACAGACTGTCATGAGGATTGGGTATATGTTCAAACTGCTTATCGTTATAAAGGATATTGTCAGAAGGCTGATTTGCTACTGGATGAAGAAACGGCTGCTAAATGGCACAGCGAAGCACAGCCTATCATTATTCAAAGCTTTGCAGATGTTTTACAGCAGCCTCGTATCCAAAGCACAAAGCTGATGACTCTTGTGAAAGGTTCTAGTATAGGCGTTGTTACGCAAGAGGACGTACCGGAAGAGTGGTCTGCTATACAATTAGTGTCGGGAAAAATAGGCTATGTTCGCACAAAATGGCTACAGGAAAAGCCATCTCAAACTCAAATAACCGAGCATTCCTTTCGAGAAAACGTAGTCCAAACAGCGCTAAGCTATTTAGCTACACCTTATCGCTGGGGTGGCAAATCACCATTAGGCATTGATTGCTCCGGTTTATGTTCAATGGCCTATATGTTAAATGGGGTTACTATTTTTCGGGATGCTAAAATGGTAGAGGGCTTTCCTATTGTGAAAATAGAAAAAGAGGATAGGCAAAAAGGTGATTTGCTCTATTTCCCAGGCCATATCGCTTTATATATGGGCGATAATCTATATGTCCATTCTTCACTTGGTGGTAATGAAGTGACCATTAATAGCTTAGATAAACAGCATGCACTCTATCGCCATGATTTAGCCACAACCCTAACAGAAGTAGGTTCTTTATTTCCGGAGAAGCCAAATCGATAGGCTTCTCTTTTTGACTTCAATAAAGCAGCTATACTAAACTCAAAGGACAAATGGGGAGTGGGTGGTGTTGATTTACTAAAGGAGCATTATTAAGAGCATGTATGCTAATCGTGGAGGCACTTTCTATGGTATGAGTGTAAATGGTGTGCGTTCAGGTCTAGAAAATGAAGCGATTGCAAGAGGATATTCAGCTTCATCAAGTAGTTTTAATAATTTTTTCTCATATAAGACTGAAATAGATAATAATAGACCGCTTGCAGTAAAATTTGATAAATACTTTACTCTTTTTGAACCTAATGCAGATTATGCATATGATTATCACTGGACACCTGGACTTGGATATATCTACGCTTCCACAGGTACAATGTTAAGAGTTCAAACGTTAGCTCCTAACAGTACTATACGTGATATAAACTATAACGTTAACTCTGCAATTATATCGATGGTGAGTTTTTCAATTAATAATTTAATTGTATTATTATAAATTTTCTTTATTGTTAAATTGGTAGGTAAAGACACTAAAATCGAATTTTTATAGTTTGAAAAATTGTAATTATTAATAAATATAGTCTTGATACTTGATAGGGCGGAAGGAGAGGGAAATGAAAAAAATAATTATCTTTAATTTATTATTTTGTATAGTAGTTATGTTTGTTAATTACAATTATTTTAATTCTAAATCTCGAAACGCTATCGTATACAACTATGTGGAAAACTATATTGAGACTAACTATGGCATTGCTAGAGAAAATTTAAAATCTGAAGAAATCGATTACTTGAGAGGAATGGGTTTGTTTGAAATAGAAGTTAAAGATATAGAAACTAAAAATTATTACTTTTTCGAAGTGGATATTAACGATGACTATTCATTATATTATATAAAAGATCTTACTGAGCTTCATCGTAAAAATCATCCTAAAAATCAAGCTAATTAAAGAAAGTTTATATCAACCGGTATCAGCAATATTTTGAGATAGATATAAAGGCATACCACAATATATTCCGACTTATAAAGCATTCTTGAGAGAGTGCTTTTTTATTATGTTTAAAATTAACTGAATCAATTTCATAAATCATCATTTTCAAAATTTCAAAAGGCTACTAAACCGATACCTGCGTTTTAAGAGAGGGAAAGGGATAGGTATTTGTTGAAGATTAGATCACAGAAAATGCTCAAACTTTTTTATAAAAATGAAACAATACTTCACAGAGGAAGAATCCGTTTTGATCAAACTTTTTTCAAAAGGGATTCTTCTTAATTTAACAGAAAATAAGGGTTTTCGAGGTATTTTTGCTCAAACTTTATTTCAAAGCAACAGTTGGGGCAAGTTTAACAACAATTATTACGTTTCGTTTTAAGAGAAGAATTAGCACTCGTCAATTACCGGCTTGAAGGATAAACAAGCAGAATTTCAAAAAATATGTCGAGAGGAATTTTGGGTCAATGTACGGAAAAAAACGCGCTTCAAGTAAAGAATCATACAGGGGCGTTAGGATACGCGTGTGTTTGAAATAGAAACCGTCATACACCAGCTAATCATTTCAGTCCATATTTATTGTCTTGCTTTATGAGGTCAAATCCTATAAAGCTTTTTTTTATGGTCATTATTTTGGATGGTTTGCCAAAATAAGTAAACGATAAACGTACAGATATTGATGATAAATAATGCGACCAGCTGCCATAACCCGATTAAAAAAGTGACCATGTATAAATCAAAGGCTGCTTCACCGAGAGGCATATGTGGGAAGGGCGTTAATTGACTATAATGCCACACGAAATAACAGGCTAATGCAGTACCTTGTCCTACATAAATAAAGATCCAATGGATATAAAATGATATTTTTAATCGCCAGCAACAAAGGAACAGGTTCAAGACAATAATGAATAGTGGGAACAGGAATATTTGAAACAAACTTTCAGCTATTTGAGTCATAAATAATAAATTATAGCTAAGCTGAATGATTGGCAATAGTACTAGATTGATGATGATCAGGCTGAGCAGTTGTGTACGAGTCACTATATTCCTATCCTTTCCTTGCCTCATTTTTACATAAGGACGTTTGAAAAAAAGAATGGTTTCGCACAAAAAATCTCCACGCACAATTTTTGAGCATGGAGATTTTCGACTAATAGTGATAAATATTTAATTGCATACCAGCCTCAAGTCGATCTGACCGCAACTGATTCCACTGTTTAATAGAAGTCACGTTGACATTATAGACCTCGGCGATATCTACTATAGAGTCACCATCCGTGACCGTTATCGTTTTCTTATTCTTTACGGGGCTGTCATATTGTTGTAGGTCGTATTGAGCGATAAGTGAATTTAATTTTTCGTTATATTTTGAATCAGTGGCATAGGAGCCTGTTAAAAACTTTGTCGCATCTGAATAGGATTTGGTGTTACTTTTGAAAACACCTGCATAAAATTCCTTGTTCCACGAAACACCATTGCGCATTAGCTTTACATAGTCCTGCATAGAAGCCTCATAGGAAGGGTATTTGCGGAAATCAGCCATAATGGTCGACAAATTACCTGATCCATCATCCTCTGACGTTTCGAGTTTTACGGAATTATTTTGATAGCTGCCTTTCATGCCAAACAGATTATAGTTGGGGGCAGAGCCAAGACCACTTTGTCCGCTCTCGCTTTCTAGAATAGCTTGTGCAATCATCACGGATGCATATAAGTCATTATTGGCACCAAGATTTCGTGCAGTTTCAGCGATTTCGCCGATAAATTCTTCCGCACTCGGGCGATCATCAATGACGACAGGCTCTTCTTTTTCTGTCGTATTAAACAACTGTGTCACCATAAAAAATGAAATACAAATAACAACGACAGCAATCATAAGTCCTTTTAAAAAATTAACTACGTATTTCATGGTAGGCTTGATGTTGGTAGTGACCACATCTCCCTCCCTTCTATTAAAAGATTAGCTATCTCTTATTATGACAAAGAGTGAAAGAGAAATAAAGAACTGTATATATAAATAGCTTGTATCATTAATAGAACGTTGCGAACGTTAAATAGTTCCATGTCATTCCGCTAAAATGTCTATCTTAAAATTTTGAGACATAAATTGTTTAAATCTCTCAAAATATTGTTCGGAAGCCTCCCAGCGTCTAGTATTTAAAAAAGCTATCTCTTGGCGACCAAAATGGTTAGGTGGTTGGTAGTGTCGAGAAACATAGGATGGATTTTCTAATGAATAAAAATAATACGCTTCATCAGGCGTCCTAATTTCAATACGAGCATGAATAAAATCACCATCTTCATCCGTATAGGCCTGACGGAAACTATAATATTTAGAACCGTCCCAGAAACCATCGTCATCCTCGTCAAGCCCTTGAATTTCTGGATGTTGTAAAATTCGTTCTACATATTGTACCTCGATTTTAGGCACATAGAGGGTAGCGACATTTACACAAGTTAATAACATAATCCAGTGATCCTGAATATCCACTAAATTGTCCTGAGGTAAATCCGTAATGTCCCACCATTCATCTCCTTCATCGAATGATTTTCTCAATAGGGAGACGGTTTGATCTTCATTGAGCCAAATAAAATAATGATACTGGGAGGTTTTCATATAAATGCTATCATTCGTCTTGTCTCCGTCATCATCGATATGCGCTCGCTGAACAGTGAAATGCACACCATGTTCCTCAAGGTCAAAATAAGGCTTGTCTCCAGTCATCAAAATACACTTTGTTAGCTTTAGTATATTTTCCACATCGATGTGATGGTCCGTAAAATATACATGAGTTGCCTTCTTGATGTGGGGGATTTCCTGTAAATTAGTCAGTGCGGAGCGTCCTTCTTTAAGGATACTCACCAATGTGACGAATGAAAATTCAATCTCTTCTTCATCGTCATCCATATCATAAAAAACCTCGTCAATTAACACATCTTGTATACGGATAGGGAGTTCCTGAAAAACGCCATCTCCGTGCCAAATGTTGACGATACATTGCAGTGACTTCTGTCCATGAACGTTAAAGCGATACTCATCGTCTTGAACTAATACGTTTGCCTGAAGATGACCATTGACAATCGTTTCCCCATGATTATAGGAGCCACACAAAATATCCTCTACTGTCAGATGTCCGTGAACATAGATTTCCTGACCACCTACAGCTATATTTTTAGCTGTCAAATTGCCCATTACCATCAGTCCTATTGCACCATCCGTTTCTGCATTGTATAAATGATCTACCGTCAAATGACCATCAATAAAAATAATGATCACATTGTCTTGCTGTGGGAAAGGAATGTCCCAATCCAAATCAAGAAAAGGAAGCTTCAAATCTCCCTCATAGTACGCAACAAGGTCGTTCTCACTAAAATCCGTGTAATGGCTTGCCCACCAAGAGTTTTCGGGAAACTTATCAGCCAGTTTGTTAATAGGTATAAATTGAAAGACATTCTTCATAGTTCACTACCTCCCAATTGCCGTTTTTTTTATCTTCTCATACGGAGGAATTAACAGTCAATTTAGTAGATTGGTAGAGTTATGTGCAATTGGGAATAAAATGCTATTATAAATCTTAAAGAGGTTTTATGACCATTGTTACCAATTGCTGAGAAGTTGGAGGTGAGGGTAACCAACTAGCTTTCGAAAAGATGTTTGGAAGGGCTATTATTTGTGAAATATATAGACGAATATGAATTTACTATGTCATTAGCGAATTATAAGGAGCTGGCAGATGATAACATTTGATAATGTCTCAAAAATGTATAGTAACGACCATGTGGCTGTCAAAGCCCTCAATGTGGAGATTAAAAAAGGTGAATTCTTTGTTATTATCGGCCCGAGTGGATGTGGCAAAACTACTTTATTGAAGATGATTAACCGATTAATTCCATTGACGGAAGGCACTATTTGGATAAATGGAAAAAGAGTTAGTGATTATAATATTCACGAGTTACGCTGGAGTATTGGCTATGTGTTACAACAAATTGCTCTTTTTCCGCATATGACCATTGAAGAGAATATTGCGATTGTTCCAGAATTAAAAAAATGGAGTAAAACAAAAATTCAAAAGCGAGTAGAAGAGCTTTTGGAATTGGTAGGGCTTGAGCCTGAAAAGTATCGTCAGCGCAAGCCAAAGGAGTTATCTGGAGGGGAGCAGCAAAGAGTGGGCGTTCTTCGGGCATTGGCGGCTGATCCAGAAATTATTTTGATGGATGAACCTTTCAGTGCATTAGATCCCATTAGTCGTACGAAGTTACAGGATGATCTATTGGATATGCAGCGTAAGATTCAAAAAACCATCGTCTTTGTCTCGCATGATATGCAGGAGGCATTGAAGCTAGGTGATCGACTATGTGTCATGAAAGATGGAGAAATTGTTCAAGTTGGATCTCCTCAGGAAATTGTAGAAAATCCAGTGAATGATTTTGTCCAACAATTTATAGGGGTAAATCCAGTTCACAATAGGTTTGATATTCGGACGGTTATGCAACCAATCGTAAGTGTTGGTGAGCTAGGGGATACTATTGCTATCAATGAGCCGATCACAACGATTCTTGAAAAACTGACAGAGCATAGCGTTCTTGGCGTGGAAGAGGATGGAGAGATGATTGGTATGGTGACTCGAACAACTATACTGCAATATGTAGCAAAGGATTTCAAGGAAAGAGGTCGAGGCCATGACTAATTTTGTAGCAATGTTTCAGGAACGAAAGGGACAGCTTCTGTCAGCCTTACTCGAACACATACAAATCTCCTTCATAGCTCTATTTTTTGCTATCATTATTGCCATTCCTCTAGGTATCTATTTAACCAATAAAAAGAAAATAGCAGAAACGATAATTGGTATGAGTGCCGTGCTACAAACGATTCCATCTTTAGCGTTACTTGGGTTATTAATTCCATTATTCGGGATTGGGAAAGTTCCTGCCATCATTGCCTTAGTGGTCTATGCACTGTTACCGATTCTCCGAAATACTTATACAGGCATTAAGGAAGTGGACCCTTCATTGAAGGAGGCAGCTTTGGCAATGGGCATGAACACGCCTAAACGTTTATTGAAGGTTGAATTGCCTCTTGCTTTGCCTGTCATCATGGCTGGTATTCGAACAGCGATGGTGTTAATTGTTGGAACAGCCACATTAGCTGCTTTAATTGGAGCAGGTGGTTTAGGGGATATTATTTTACTAGGCATTGATCGTAATAATACCGCACTCATTATTTTAGGGGCTGTGCCCGCTGCGATATTAGCGTTGATCTTCGATGTTTTACTGAAAAAGCTTGAATCGCTATCATTCAGAAAAACAGTAATAACTGTAAGTATCGTCAGTATTGCGGCTTTGATGATGATCTGCCTTCCGCTTCTCAATAACAAAGACCAAGATGAAATTGTTATCGCTGGAAAACTCGGAGCGGAGCCTGAAATTCTCATCAATATGTATAAGTTATTAATTGAGCAGGATACAGACTTAACGGTGCAATTAAAGCCAGGACTTGGAAAAACTTCATTTGTATTTAATGCGTTGAAGTCTGGCAGTATTGATGTATACCCAGAATTTACAGGCACAGCCATCTCGGAGTTTTTAAAGCAGGAAGCCATTAATAACAGTGAGGCAGATGTCTATCAGCAGGCGAAAGATGGGATGCTAAAGCAATTTGATATGGTTATGCTTAGCCCAATGAACTATAACAATACGTATGCGTTAGCAGTATCGGAGGATTTGGCTGAAACGTATCAGCTCCAAACTATTTCGGACCTTAAATCGATAGAACAAGCTGTTAAGGCAGGGTTTACATTAGAATTTAATGATCGTGAAGATGGCTATGTTGGTATTCAAAAGCGCTATGATATTGCGTTTCCCTCTATTGCAACTATGGAGCCTAAGCTACGCTATCAAGCGATTGAATCGGGAGATATCAACCTACTCGATGCTTATTCAACGGATAGTGAAATTCGTCAATATAAGCTCCACGTATTAGAGGATGATCAAGCGCTGTTCCCCCCTTATCAAGGAGCTCCGTTATTACGGCAAGAAACACTGATCAAGTATCCAGAGATTGAAACATCTTTAAATAAACTGGCTGATCAAATTTCAGATGATGAAATGCGAGAAATGAATTATCAAGTGAATGTAGAAGGAAAGCTAGCAGCAGAAGTAGCCAATGAGTATCTAGTAAATGCCGGCTTACTGAAATAAACGATAGGACCCTCGAGCATTAGTATGCAAGAGGGTTTTATTTCTATCATAAATAATTTAATGATAAACGTTAATTTATTATGGATAGAGATAATAGAAACTGTATAATGAAATAGAGGGAAGGGGATGCTGACAATGGAGAAAACGATTCAAAGTAAAGAATTTCAATTGTTGACAAAGGGGCTTCGTATGATTTTTACAATCATCATAGTTCTTATGATTTTGGGCATGGCGTTAATGGCAGTTATTTTGGTTGGCGTAATGATTGTGTCAGAAAATGATGTAAATGGTTGGTTAGCCAAGGCAAGTGTGACAGCTTCCATCCATTTTGAGGGGCTGGAAATGCTGCTGTCCGAGCAGACAGTTCAAGATATGCACTACTCCAAAATAGATGTCGTGAAATTAGTATTAACTGCTACAATATACATAACTATTTTATTTTTGATGGTTGTTCAAGTAAGGAATATTTTAAATAATTTATCAAAAGGGATCATATTTTCACTAGATAATAGTAAAAAAATAGAAAGAATTGCGTATTGTGTGATAGTCTTGAGCTTAACTGTGAATGCATTCCGTACATATATCGTCTATCTAATGATGCAACCATTTAAGCTTGAATCACTATTGGTAAAGACAGATTTTATTACAGGGATCAGCTATCATTTCACAGGCATTAATTGGACACTATTACTTTGTGGCTTGGTGATTTGGACCATTGCTCGTATTTTCCGTTACGGTGCTTTTCTCCAAGATGAATATGATGCAACAGCTTAGGAAGTGAAAATATGACTATAATTATTCGCTTAGACCGGATGCTAGCGGATCGTAAAATGCAGCTAAGTGAGCTTGCAGAGAAGGTTGATGTGTCGATCGTCAATCTTTCAAATTTAAAAACAGGCAAGGTAAGAGCCGTGCGTTTCTCTACCTTAAATGCCATCTGTAAGGCTTTGGGCTGCCAGCCAGGAGATATATTAGAGTATGTCGAGGATGAAGATTAATTTTCGTCATCTAAACATAGTAGCAAGAAAGGGTTTTCCTTAAATGAAGGTTTTCAGTTTTTTATTCATCGCCATTGTAGCAGAAGTTTTTGCTAGCTCCATGCTCAAGCGCACCGAAGGCTTCTCCCGTATTTGGCCATCTCTCGGTGTGGTGGTCGGCTATGGAACGGCCTTTTATTGTTTAGCCTTAACCTTAAAAACCATACCCATTGGCACCGCCTATGCAATATGGGCAGGGTTAGGCACAGCACTAACAGCCATTGTAGGGGTTGTGCTGTATAAGGAAATATTCAATCGTAAGAAGGTACTAGGGATTCTTTGTATTATTGTAGGTGTCGTGGTGCTCAATCTTGCGGGTGGTCATTAGGAGGCAAACGCCATGAAAGGCTATTTATTTTTAACACTTTCGATTATTAGTGAGGTTTTTGCGACAACTATGCTGAAGCTATCGGATGGATTTACTGTTCCAGAACCATCTGTAGCGGTGGCACTTGGCTATGGAATATCATTCTACAGCCTATCCCTATGCTTGAAAACCTTGCCATTAAGCCTAGCCTATGCCATCTGGTCAGGTGTCGGTACCGCCTTGACGGTGATTGTAGGCATTGTCATTTGGAACGATTTGTTTAACCTCTACTCTGCACTTGGGATCGCCCTCATAATAGGCGGCGTGATTTTGCTGAATCAAGGAGATCGAAATGGCAGAGAGGCCGATAGCAAAGTGGAAGAGCGTGATAGCCTGCAGGAATAGAGGGAAAGAGCAGGTAAAGTGACGGATAGAGCAGGCAAAGTGCCGGATAGAACTGGCCAAGTGCCGGATAGAACAGGCGAAGTGCCGGATAGAACTGGCAAAGTGAGGGATAGAGCAGGCAAAGTGCCGGATAGAACGGGCCAAGTGCCGGATAGAACTGGTCAAGTGCCGGATAGAACTGGCAAAGTGAGGGATAGAGCAGTCAAAGTGCCGGATAGAGCAGGCACTTTGCCAGAAAGCCTGCGAGAATAGCAGATTACCTGTTTAGGGGAGGAGGATGTTAATGAAGGCTATTATTTTTGATTTTGATGGGACGATTATTGATACAGAAACAGCATGGTATACGGTTTTTAAGGATGCTTATGCATCATATGGTGTGGAATTATCGTTAGAGACTTATGCAAAATGCCTTGGGACAAATCTTCAAGATTTTAATCCTTATACTTATCTCGTGACACATCATCACATGGGTTTGGATGTGGAGGCATTTCGTACATCTATTCAAGCAAAGCATGCGGAGCTGATGGAATTGGAAGTGATACGACCTGGTATTTTAAATCTTTTGCAGCAAGCAAAGGAAGCGGGTTTAAAAATGGGTATTGCTAGTAGCTCAAGTCGTCAATGGATTGATCGGTTTGTGGAGGCACTAGGGATACGCGAGTTTTTTGATTGTTATTGTACGGCTGATACGGTGACAAATGTTAAGCCTGATCCTGAGCTGTATTTGCAGGCGCTTGAACAGTTAGGAGTAAGTGCTAGTGAAGCGATCGCTATGGAGGATTCGCCGAATGGAGCACGTGCAGCTTTGGCAGCAGGGCTTCATACGGTAGTTATTCCCAATACCATCACCAAGCAATTACCCTTTGCTACAGGTCATCATACAATAGATACCTTGGAACAATATGATTTAGAAGGTCTACTGGCATGCTTTGTCAAATAATGAAATGCTTCGAACCTCTAACCATTCATTTCGAATGGTAGAGGTTTTTTTAGTTTCTTTGTGAAAAGGTCGTCATATTATTGATCGCTACATATTATAACGAGAGGGCAACTTACGGGGACCAAGATACTTATTCAGACTAGAAAGGGGGCTACAATTTGAATAGTGAGAAAAAAAGAAATCATTTTTTATGCGAAGCTTTATGCGATTTGAAGGATCTTCAGGATATTATGATGGATTTTCATTCTAAATATTTCGGTCAGCTGCTTGTCAAAATAGTTGGGAGTGATACGATTCCGTTTTTTTTAATTACCAATAGTGGCGCTCATTTAAGGTTAATGGATACGGTAAAGAATTTTGAAACGGAATTTTTCCGTATAGAGGATGTCGATAAGGATCGATATCGTGGCACGGTGTCATTGCTGCGCGCCTTTGACTATGAGGGGAACGATACAAATTTCCTTGCAGATGTTGTGAGGCTAGAAAAAACGAGTACAGAAAAATCCATTGAACTTAGTGGCATTTCAGCGATACAACTATTAAAGCCAGATATGCTAAAAGGGAAATTTATCATAGAGCCTAAATGGTAGCCTCATATTAAACTACTAGAGCTAGAGCATCTGTCTATATGAAAGGGATTAAGTGTGAATGTAATAGAGAGAGAATTTAATGAAAGGAAGTTTAGCTATGACGATTATTGGTATGCTGCATCATCGGCTTGATCCAACGACAGTTCTCAAGTCTTATGCGTATGCAGCAGTTGCAAAGGCAGAAGGGGCACAGTTTTTCTATTTTACACCTAAAAGTGTTGATTTTGCAAAACGTTCCATTCGAGCTAAGGTTTATGAGGATGGGCAGTGGCAGGAGAAAACAATGCCTTTTCCAGATGTTATTTATAATGCGGGGAGTCCCGAGAAGCTATCTGTGTCCAAGGAGATTATTGATCGCTTAAAAGAAGAAATTCCCTTTACGACGTATTCGATAGGGAATAAATGGAATGTAATGAAGCGATTAAAGGAAGCCAAGGAATTCGAACAGTATTTGATTCCTTCTGAAATTGTCAAGGATGCTGATGTATTTCATAAGTTCATTAATTATTATAAAAGGGTTGTCTTTAAGCCGATTGATGGACGTAAAGGAAAAGGAATTTATTTTATTACGAAGGCGGGACCGAAGAATTTTGAGGTTAAAAAGGATAGTACGAACACAATCTATTCAAAGCCTCAATTAGATGCTTTGTTAAAAGAGCAGCTAGCGTCTGGTACTTTTATTATGCAGCCTTATATTCAATCGATTACAAAGGCAGGCCAAGTATATGATTTCCGTCTGCATGTCCAAAAGAATGGGGAAGGTAAATGGGTGGTGACGACTGTTTATCCTCGGATTGCTCCAAATGGCTCTATCATCCCGAATATTAACAATGGCGGATTCACCAATTACTTAGATCCATTTTTAGAGCAAGAGTTCAAGGAAGAAGCCTACAACATTCGGCGAATGCTCGAGCATTTCTCTTTAGCACTGGCTCATCATCTAGATGACATACAAATGGAGAAATTTGGGGAAGTCATTGATGAAATTGGCATTGATGTCGGTTTAGATCAACAACAAAAAATTTGGATGTATGAGGTAAATTGGCGCCCAGGCTGTCCTCCTGCTTTTTATTTAGAATTAGATGTCGTGATTAATTCCATCCGCTATGCGATGTATCTTGCAAAAAATCCAAAACGTGTAAAAAAGAAAATGGTTCAACAGAAAAGCAATCCAGTGGAGGTCAAAAAGGAGATTGTTCAACAGAAAAGCAATCCAGTGGAGATCAAAAAGAACCTTCCTATTATTGCGATTACGGGAAGTGCGGGAAAAACAACAACCAAAGCATTTGTCGGTTCGATTTTATCAAAACAATGGAATGTGTTTGAATCAAAGGATTATTGGAATACGACAGAGCATACAAAAAAGCATAAGGAAGAAATTAATGATTCCCATCAGGCTGTCGTATTAGAGTATGGCATGGCCTATCCAGGTATTATTACGAATCACTGTAGCATCATTCAACCGAATATTAGTATTGTGACGAATATTGGTTTAGCCCATGTAGGTAACTTTGATGGGGATGTAAGAGGCGTTGCAAAGGCGAAATCTGAATTGATTCATGGGATGGATCAACAAGGGCTATTAATATTGAATAAAGATGATGATAATTCAAGATTTTTAGAGACACAGCAATTTAAAGGGAAAATGCTAACGGTAGGTATAAAAAGAGATGCTGATTACCGAGCATATGATCTTCAGTATAAGGATATTGGCATGTCCTTTAAAATGAAGCTGCATGGGCAAGAAATAGAATTGTATATTCCTATTCTGGGAGAGCATCATGTTTACAATGCCCTTAATGCTGTAGCAGTAGCAGATTATTTAGGGTTTAGTCCATTGGATATTCAGGCGGGGCTCAACTTTAAAAAGCCACCAAGACGCTTAACGATTTATAACTTGCGCGATGATATTACGGTTATAGATGATACGGTTCACTCCCATCCACAAGGAGTCCGAGCAGCTATTGATGTATTGACGAATATTGCTAAGAAACGTAAAGTGGCGATTATTGGACAAATGCGTGAGCTTGGCGTGTTGAGGGAAGAAGAATATCGGAAGGTTGGCGAGTATATTTACGAGGAAGGCATTGATGAATTCATTACCTATGGATTTAGGACAGATGAAATGAGCAATGCAGCGATTGAAATGGGTATGGACCCAGCTAGGGTACACCATTTTATTAATAAAGATGCCTTGCATGCACTGCTAGATAAACTCATCAAACCTCATGATACGATTCTCGTCAAGGGTGCTAGTAAAACGAATATGTTTGAAACGGTGAAATATTTGGACCAAACATTAAAAGAAGAATAATCAATGACTTCAAGGTAACTGAATGAATATAAAAACCCGAGTAACTGTCCACTGGCAAGCGGCAATTATTCGGGATTTTTTTTCATACTCTTAAAATAAATTTAATTTCTTTGGCGGCAGTTGTTGCATGAGTCCGAGCTTCTGATAGGGTTGAACCTTGTGCAATGACATAGGCATAACGGTGACCCATTGATAAAGGAGGGGTTAATAAAGTACCTTTCCTTGGCTTAACATAAACCTCAACTACTCCAGTTGAATTCGTCGCTCTTGTTCTGCCAATCACTTTTTCTAATATTCCTTTGCTTTCCACAATGACATATTTTGTGTAAACAAACTTTTTATGTCTAGGCTTAAGATTAGGCTCTTCACCAAGAAGGAGCTTTAGTGTTTCTTCCACTAAACTAAATCCGAGAGCCGCTTGAAGCATATTGTTCATAGCACCTCCAGAAATCCTTGGGTTAATCTCAATGAGCTTCCAGCCGTTTTTTGTCAGGCGGAGTTCCAAATGAAGAGCGCCATTTTCAATATCAAAAGCTTTGACGATGGATTGAAGAACTTCCTCAATGCCTGCCTGAATATCCAAAGGAGCTTTCACTAATACTCCATAGCCTGTTATGATAAACCGTTTTCCTTGGGTAATTTCCTGCTCAATAATGCCAATGACATGTGATTGACGTTGATATACGACCGCCTCCACTAAATATTGAGGGCCTTCCAAATATTCTTCAATCATAATCGTTTCATAGGGGTTTTTACTGCGCAATGCTTTGAGGTGGTTATTCAGCTGGTCGGCATCTGTTGCTAATAGTACATCTTTTGAACCTGTTGACTTTGGTGATTTCACGATTAATGGAAATGTTAAATTTTTCGCAATGGGTTCATTAGGCTTCATGAGTGAAAATTTTGGTGAGTATGGTTGGTTTTTTAAATAATTTCTAGTCTTTTCTTTATCCTCCATAATTTCAATGGCGGAGGACGATGTATAGTTATGACAAAATTCATCACATAGCATGGAAGCAACATGGACAAATGGATCAACAAAACTAACGATACTTTTTATCTCTAATCCGGTTTTTCCTAGTTTATCAATTTCCTCTTTCATTCTCTCGATATTCAAAGTATCAATGAGTATCATTCTATGAATATCGGGGTAAGATCGGCGCTGCTGAAGTTGTTTTTCATTATTGGTGAAAAGTATTGTGAAATAGCCTAATCTTTCAGCTGCTCTTGTTGCTTCACGACTAGACCCGGATTTGTTTGTACCGATAAATACAATCGCTTTCAGGTATATCACTCCTTCTATTGGTACTTAGATACTTAATCACCTTTATATATATGCAACGAAATAGTTTTCTTCTAGTTGTGTATCTTGTCTACATCCAAGCAACTTTTAAGAGGTTACATATACTAGAAAAGAAAGGAGGGAGAAAAGATATGAAGCCTCTTTCGGTGAAAAATTTAGCAATGATTACGGCGGGTTATTTAGTGCAAGGGTCTGAGGAAATGCTAATACAGCATGGTGCTTATCGATTAAAACAAGTGAAAAAGCCCAATACAGCCCTTTTTACAAGTAAACGTATTGTTAATTGGAAAAGTCTTGAGCCACTTTCTCCTCTTGTAATAGTGACCGACAGAGCATATCGGCCAAATGACATTCCAACCCAAATCATCATCATACAGGTTGCGAATGTAGATGAGGCATATTGGAGATTTGTTCATTTTTATCGCAATCAGTTTCATATCCCGATTGTTGCGATTACGGGTACTTCAGGCAAAACAACAACGAAAGAGATGATTAAACATATTCTTTCTGCTGATCGACAAGTGACAGCAACGACATTAAGTAGTAACTCAAGAACGGCATCATTGCAATATTTACTGAATATTGAAGATGACACTGAGGCAGCTGTATTTGAAACAGCTGTTGGCTCACCGGGGGATGTCACGAATGCAGGAAAATATTTTAAGCCGACTATTGGGATTATTACTAATATTGGTGCCCATCATTTGAATTATTGTAAGACGCTTGAAGGCTATATTCAGGCGAAGGGAGAAATGCTAGACATCATTCAGCCAAAAGGGACCCTCATCATAAACGGTGAGGATATGAATACTAAAAAACTAGATATCTCTAAGTTTAATGGGCGCGTATTGAAGGTAGGCATCCATGATTCTTGTCATTTTCGTGCAAGCCATATCCAATATTATCAAAAGGGTATGAACTTTAAGCTGCACCATAATAGAAAAATCTATGACATATTTGTACCAGGGTTTGGCCAACATCAAGTGTACAACGCCCTTGCTGCCATTGCAGCGGCTTATGAAATAGGGGTACCCATTCCGGTGGCAGCCAATCAACTCCAATCTTTCCGTCAATTGAAAAAGCAATTACAGCTCTTTGAGGGCATTAATCATTCCATGCTTTTAGATGATACATGGAGTATTACTACAACTTCCTTAGAGGCAGGCTTAAAAGTGTTGAATGATCTCGGAGAAGGCAAGAAAAAAATTGCTGTTATTGGCACGATTACCGATTTGGGTTCATGGGGCTATATTATTCATGAGCAGGCGGGTGAATTAATTCACCGTATTGGTGTGGATGTGCTCATTACTATTGGAGAGCACGCGCGAATCATGGCTGATCATGCTGTGAATTTAGGGTTTAACGCTCCTGTTTATACCTATAAAAATAGCACGCTTGTTTATCCATTGTTGCAGAAGATTGTAGATGAAAATACGATAGTCCTTATAAAGGGTGATATGTATAGTGAACAGGTTTCCAAATTAGCAGCTGAGCTTAAATTTAAACCGCCACCTCCCACAATTTAGCTCACTTCTTCATTTATAGGATATTAACTGTGTCATATAGAATGCCAATCTAATAACGTATAGTAATTGATCAGAAATGTAGCATTCTTGATCAAGAGAATTAATAGGTCTGTACAAGATTGATAAAGAAAGGAGGCGTAGTATACTTGCAATCCATTAGTGTGCAAAAAATTAGAAGCGTCCTACAGGGGAAAATTATCCATGGATCAGATCAATGGTCTGTGAAGCATGCAATCTACTATAATCGACATGATTTAATTCACAATCACACACTTATGTTTGTTAGTCGAAGTGATAAAATCAATTGGCAAGAGATTGATAGAAAGGGGCCCTCCCTTGTCATTTCCGATAAACCGGCTACTGAGTTGAAAAATGCGTTAGATAATACAACGGTTTTACACGTCAAAAGCGTTGCACAGGCATACTGGACATTTATTGAATATTATCGAGGCCTTTTTCAAATTCCGGTAGTGGCATTGACAGGAACCTGTGGTAAAACGACAACGAAAGAGATGCTAAAACATATCGCTAGTAAACATTGGCAAGTGCAAGCATCTGTTAGTAGTAAAAATGAGCCAAGGCAATCATTGCCCTATTTGACGGGTGTTGATGATAAAACACAGGCAGCCATTTTTGAACTAGGCTTAGGGAATACAGGTAATATAAAACATCAATGCATGATCTATCAACCAACTATCGGCATTATTACAAATATTGGTGTTCACCATTTAGATGGCTGTCTCAATCTTGAAGGTTATATTAAAGCAAAAGCAGAGATAGTCGAGGGAATTCGAGCAGATGGTACACTACTAATTAATGCAGATGATTCCAATATCGAAAAAATATCATTACAAAAATTTAAAGGGAAAATTATTAGATTTGGCTTACAGGATTCGGCTGATTACAAAGCTTCCGCTATAGAATTTGCTCATACAGGCATGAAATTCGTGCTAGAAGTAGCAGACACTAAGTATAATGTGTTTGTACCTGGTTACGGTGAGCATCAAGTATATAATGCGTTAGCCGCCATTGCTGCCTGTAGCGAAATGGGACTTTCCATACGTCAAGCCATTGCAGGGTTAAGAACCTTTAAACAGATGGCGAGACATTTAGAATTTACGAAAGGGATAGGTGACAGTACGATTATTGATGATACGTGGACCAATAATCCGACTTCTGTCGAAGCAGCCTTGAAAGTGTTAGATACAGTAGGAAAAGAGAAAAAAGTTATTCTTGTGCTAGGGGATATAAAGCGATTAGGAAATTTTGAAGAAAAATATCATCGGGAAATTGGCTCCAAAGTAGCTGAAAGACAGATAGATACATTAATTACGATCGGCAAAAGGGCAGAGGCAATTGCTGACCAAGCAAAAAAAGATGGAACTAAAGCAGAGGTTCATACGTTTAAAGATGTAACAGGTGTATTAGAAATATTGAAACCAAAGCTTGACGCGGACACGATTGTTCTCATAAAAGGACCGATGTCGAGTAGATCCATGATTGAATTTGCCAACAATCTTAAAAATCTATCCTAACTAAAAAGGGTGTCTCCAATATTGAGACACCCTACCATTTAAAGCTTTGTTATTTTATCACACGTCGAGCTGTAACATAATTCTTTTGCGCCCAAGTGGAACTTAAATTTTGTTTGACAACATTGTTTGTAGTCATACTAATATATTGATTATTTCCTAAATAGATACCTGTTTGTGTAATATTTGCTCCTCCATCATTCGTTGAGAAGAACAATAAATCACCTTTTTGAAGCTGAGACTTGAGTACTTTTGTACCAACTAAAGCCTGTTTGCTCGCTAGTTTATCCTTTAAATCAATGCCGTTCTTGTTAAATACATAGTACGTAAATCCCGCACTTGTGAAAGTTAGTGCACTCTCATTATACGTATAGCCAAATTTTGCTTTGCTAGTTAAACCTGAAGCTGTAGCAATAATCTTATCGGCAGACGTATTCGCTGAAGGTGCACTTACCGAGGGGGTGTCAGAGAAAACCCGCTTAGCTGTAATATAGTGTTCTTTATAGTAATCAACTAATAAAACTCTCGTCATTACACCATCGGAATTAGGGATGATAATACGGTGATCACCAGCATAAATCCCAACAATTGAAGGATTTTTTGAGCCTGCCACACTATTAAAGAATACTAAATCACCCTTTTTCAAGTTTGCACGTGCTACTGTTGATCCTTGGTTCATTAAATCAGTTAACGTTTTTGCGCCTAGTGTCACACCGCTTTTACGATAGACGAAATCGACAAATGCTGGAGCTGTAAAGCGTAGGCTCGATTCATTCGTTGAAGAACTAATCGTTGCTTTATTTTTATACGTTAGCGCATTCTCTACAATTTTATCGCCTTTTGTTGCTGGGTTGGCAGATAGTAGGGTAGGTAAAACGCGTCGTGCGGATACATAGTTTTCAGTATAATATGGTTTACTATTTAAATCTGAAATTACGATATTTTGCTTGGAATCAGCCATGTGGATCATTTTATTGTTACCAATATACATACCTACATGATCGGGATCCGTGCCTGTTTTTTTACTCTTAAAGAATAGTAAATCACCTTTTTGTAATTGGTTTCGCGCTACATATGTGCCTTGTTGTATCATATAGTTTTCATTATACGTCCCAAGATCTACACCATTTTTCTCGAAGATATACATTAAAAATGAAGCACAAGAAAATTTATAAGGATATGTAGGCTTGTAAACCGTATTGCTATATGTCGATTGACCCATTAAGCTTTTACCAGTTTGAATCAATTGATCGGCTTTAGCGGCAACTGCCTGAGCGTTGTTTTGTGCATTTGTTGTAGCTGCCTCTACTTGAATTGGCTGCATCGCTGTTTGGACTAATCCGAATGAGCTAAATCCAATTGTTAATGCAAGTGTTGTAGATAAAAATCGTTTATTCATGTTGTATATTACCTCCTGAAGCGTCTAGTAGGATTTCTCCTGTATCGTCTTGCCTGGAAATAATCGTAGCATGAAAATATAGGGCTTCTTGACGGTAAATGTTGCCAGGGAGAAGTGGGGAGTGCCTCAACGCCTGCTATAAATGGCTTTATCGAAGGAATTTACAGTTATATTACAAATGTTTCAGTAAACTGTAATATGTGCGGGTTTCATTTAAAAAAACTGCCCTCAAATAGGACAGTTTAGGCAATTGCCTGTATGATTTCTAGTCGATTACCAAATGGATCTCGGAATTCAAAACGCTCATAACTTGGGATAGGTACAGATTCTACTATTTCGATTTGATGTTTGGCTAGTTTCGTCTTCCAATAATCAATATCTTCAACTTGATACGCAATATGAGCCTTTGTCGACAATCGATCAAAGCCATCCTCTGTTCCTACATGTACCTCTTGGTGACCAAGCTGTAACCAAAACCCGCCTCTACCTTTAAGAGAATGGGGTTTTTCTATTTCTTTTAGACCTAAGACACCGCAATAAAAATCTTTCCCTTGCTCCTCTGAACCTTTTGGAATAGTAATTTGCACATGATGTAAAGCAATAATCATAGTTTTACCTCCCATTATATTTATAGCTAATTATAGATTAATCACTAAATATTTACAAATTAGGGTGGTGTGTCAACATCTACGTTTCAGGCTGATTGAGCATAACTGCATGAATACCTTCTATAAAAGTGTTTAGTAAGATGGAAAAGCTTTTATTTCTATCAAGAGGCATCCCGAATCCCCCTAATTGTTCAATAGAGGTGAATCCATGAAGAATACTGCGTAGTCCTCTGACCATATGAATCGCCATTTCATCTTGCAAATGATAGGTTTCTAATACACGAAGTACAAGCTGTACGATAGATTCTTGAGCCTGCTGCAAATCTAGATCATTAGCATCTGGAAAGCGAGTGCTAGCATCATATAAGCCAGGGTGCTCTCGAACAAATTGAATATAAGCTTTACTAATTGCACGGATGGCATCATCGCCTGAGCGTCCCGCTGCTGCTTGAAGCATAGATGCTTGCAGGCTCTTGACGCCTTGAATGGCTAACTTTTGCTTCAATTCAGGTAATCCATCAAGATGGTTATATAGGGAAGGCGGTCGCACTTCCAATTTCTCTGCTAATAGCCCAATTGACAGTTGGTCTAATCCGTGTTCATCAACTAATTCTATTGCCTTTTGTACAATAATAGATAAATCTAATTTCATACGACGAGACATTTCCTCATCTCCTATTGTCTTTGTAAACTTCTTTCTGCTTCTGCAATAGCTATTTCCAAAAGCTTCTGTGGCTGCATTAACATCTTTCCATGTCCGACAGCTAGTAGGCTTGGCTTTAATTTACTTAATTTTTTTGCGCTTTCAAGTGCTGTGCTTTTATCCCATGTAGCAAGGGCAGGAAACGGAAATAATGGATTCATCATACCTGATACGACAAGCTTTCCTCTTGTTATAAGGGCGTCTCCAGCAATTAAACTTCTATTGCGTGTGTCGAAAAGAGTAATAGAACCAGGAGTGTGACCTGGGGTTGCAATCACTTCTAATGAACCAACCCGTGCACCTTCTTCCAGTAATAGGTCTGGTTTCGTTTTAATGTTTTTAGGAAGCCCTCCCTTAATCGGTACAGCCTTTTCATTAGGAAGCAAAGTTTTATTCCCCTCCAATAAGAGGGCATCCCTTGAAGAGATGTACACCTGACAATCAGGTATTTCTTCTTTTAATGTATCTAACGCTCCTAGATGATCATTATGTGCATGGGTAATAATGATCTTCGTTATTGGTTTTCCTATAGTTTTAGCTACATCTATAATACTTTTTGCACTATATGGTAATGCGGCATCAATCAGTGTTAGCTCATGTTGCTCTTCTACAAAATAACAATTAACAGGAAATATTCTCGGCATAAATGACAATTGATATACGGTGTTAATAGTCGAAACCTTCATTCTTATAATACCTCCTATAAGCTAATCTTATTTTTATTTTAACTAATTTAATTAGTTTTTGCAATATTCACTTTAAATAGGGTGTGCAATGCTAAAAATATGGTGGAAATAGCTGAATGGGTGAATAAACTATAGTTTTTTTGAATCTATTAAGATCGAACAAACCTTATGGTATAATAATAAAAACGGAATAATAGGATAGAGGTACAAACCGAATTGGGTTTGTTTAAAAGGGAAGATCGGTGAAAATCCGACGCTGTCCCGCAACTGTAAATGGGAGCACATTTCAAGAGACCACTGTTACGCCTTGTAATGGGAAGGTGAAAGGTGTGATGAACATAAGCCAGGAGACCTGCCTTTATCCAGTACAGCCAAAAAACCTACGCGGATAGGGGGTGTTGAGTGTGACTAGAGAAATTCTCCTGCATGCTCATAGTATGATGATTGCTAACAAGGTAGCTTCTATGAATAATAGAAAGCTTTTTTCCATATGGCAAACATCGTATTATGTCGTGTATTTGTCATAAAAGACATCTTTCTAATGAGGGAAAGATGTCTTTTTTATGTAAATTATTAAAGGAGTGGTCCACATGAATCCACAAGTTGTTGAGTACTATGAAAGTTTATTTAAATTTGAAATTATGCAAGAGCCAAAGCCTTTGAAGGAGCTTGTTGAACAATATGTTGGGCATGATACGGCACATGAGCAATCTATTTTAGCAGCGTATGCAAATGTGATGAAGGAATTAATTGGATAGTGAAAGTTTGAAGGGCTACTTCTTTATGGGGTAGCCTTTTTTATTGCGCATTTGTTGACAACATTTTGTAGGAGGCGTAAGATTCTATTGAACAATCGTTTTGAACATTTGTTCAAAAAAGAGGTGAGACCTGTCGATAAAAAAGATTTAATACTAAAAGAAAAAAATAAAGAGGTAAAAGATCAAATTTTACAGGCGGCAAAATTATTGTTTTCTTCAAGAGGATACGATGGAACGACGGTGAGACAAATTTGTGATGAAGCAAATGTATCACTCGCCCTTGTTTCCTATCATTTCGGTGGCAAAGAAAATGTTTTTAATGCACTATTCGAGCCACTCCGCCATACTTTTATGAATGCGCATTATGATGTCAATAATTCACTAGAAGCACTTCGTAGCTTTTGCAGAAACTTTGTCCTTTATCGCATACATGAGCATGAATTAATTGATATTTTACAGCAAGAAATTGTGATGAATAGTCCACGATTAGAGATGCTGAAGGACGTATTTCTACCTTCCTGGGAGCAGCTTCGGACAATTTTACAAGCTTGTTTAGAGCAACGATCAATTCATTTTGATTCCATTGATATTGCTCTTAACTTCATCATGGGGACATTAATGTACTCACTCAATAATCCATTTTTAAATCGATCCGCATTGCCATTAACACCTGAACAAATTGCAGATCTTGCAGTCGATTTCGTGTTAAATGGTCTACAAACAAACTATTAAAAAAGAAGGTAATCGCAATGAAAGCAGCAAAATTTTATGGCATGAAAGATATTCGCGTAGAGGAAGCCGAACTACCTGTACTAAAAAATGGAATGGTGAAAGTAAAAATCGCATTTGCAGGGATATGTGGCAGTGATTTACATGAGTATGTAGGAGGTGCTTATGCCTTCCGTACACAGCCAATATTAGGACATGAATTTTCGGGAGTAGTGGTGGAGGTCGCAGAGGGTGTCACTCACACCAAAGTGGGAGATCGTGTGGCAGTGGAACCACCTATCCCATGTGGAAAATGTGCGAACTGTAAACGTGGCTATTCAAACTTATGTAAAAGCGGCCAGTCATATGGCTATACGATTTCAGGTGGTTTTGCAGAATATGCTGTTGTTCGTGAGGAAAATATTTATCATCTCCCTGAAGGTATGAGCTTAGAGCTAGGCGCACTTGTTGAACCTACAGCCGTAGCCGTTCATGCTGTTCGTCAAAGTCAATTAAAGCTAGGAGATACAGCCGCTATTTTTGGTGCAGGTCCCATTGGCTTATTAATTTTGCAAGCTGTGAAAGCAGCAGGAGCAAGTGAAATCTTTGTAGTAGAGGTTTCTGATGAACGACGCCAAAAAGCATTGGAGCTAGGCGCAACCTATGTCGTTAATCCAATCGACACAGATGCTGTTGCCTTTATTCGTGAAAAAACAAATGGCGGTGTGGATGTTGCATATGACGCAGCAGGTGTACAAGCAACTTTCTCAAGCGGCGTAAGTGCTGTTCATCCGGGTGGTGAATTTAAAATCGTCAGTGTTTGGGAAAAACCAGTTGAATTCAATCCGAATGCGGTAGTTTCACCTGAAGTGAAAATTAGCGGTTCATTCGCTTACGTGAATATTTTCCCAGAGGTCATTCGATTACTAGCACGTGAGGTAATCGATGGGCAGGCAGTGATTACAAGCCAAATTGCTTTAGAGGATATCGTTGAAAAAGGATTTGAAGCACTAATGAAAGATCGTAGCCAATGTAAAATCCTTGTGAATATGAGTTTATAAATTTACCCTAATTCGTAGCCAAATTTGTATCATTACTTGTTTGGCTATGATTTTTTTATTGATAAATAGCATAATACCACTAGGAATACATTTGTTTGTCATAAAACTGCCTTTAGGACTTCATTCATATTTCACTTTTACTTTATATAATAAATTTGATATTTATCTTCATTCAGCAAATGTTTGTAATACAGAAGGTTCCTCCTTCATAGGGGGATGCATGCTAATTGAGTGTTCAAACGCCTACTGAATCAAGATAATGCCTCAAGCGGATATCACAGATTTTGAAGATGAACTTTCCGGCCAAGCTCCTCTTCAAAATCTGGTCGCAGCCTAACAACAGCGGCAATTACGGTGAGGTGTATTTGATCAAATAGATTGGAGATTAAAAATGAAAAATCTGCTTTATTCAAGGTTTTGGCGTTTGCATTTTTTCGCAGCTCTGTGTATTACGCCATTACTGCTATCTCTCACATTAAGTGGGATCGGCTATTTGTTTTTTACAGATGTAGAAAATCGTTTATATGATGATTATTTTTTTGGCGATAGCCATAAAGAAGAGGTCTTAACTATTGATGAAGCAGTGGAAAAAGCAGAGGCAGCATTTGCAGGATACTCCACGACAAAAGTGATTATGTTGGAAGAGCCTTATAATACACGTTTAACTTTATCAAATGGCAATGAACAGAAATATGTATTTTTAGATGATCAAAATCAAATGGTTGGTAGTCAGGATGCCAATTATACATTTTCTAATATTATGAGAAATACCCATAGCTCTCTATTTATTGGTGGTACATTTGTCAATTATTTAGTAGAACTTGCGGCATGCTGGACGATCTTTTTATTGCTATCCGGACTTTATATGACATTTAAAGGCGATTTATTGAAAAAGCGCAAGTCGGAAAATAAACGACAAAAAAGTAAGAGATACCATGCGCTTGTTGGGACCATCATTACTATTCCAATGGTGATGTTTATTTCTACAGGGCTTTTATGGTCGGCTTTTCAAGGTTCAATACTGGCCAATATAGCGTCAGAAAGTCCAACTTTCGGCTACCCATTATTACAGCAAAAGCCACCAACATCAGATGTGTCTGAGATTCCGTGGGCAACTCGTCAATTAGAGGCTCCAACATCTGAGGGAGAACATGCACAACATCACGGTGGTGGGTCTGTCCGTTATACAAACGACAACCAAATGACGATTGCTAATCTTGAAAAAGAAATCACGGCCATGAATATCGCCAAACCGTATTCGATTATTTATCCGTCAAACGAAGAAGGCGTTTATACAGTGGCAAAGGCTAGTAATTCAGGTGTAACAGGACTTGATGTCAAGCCTACAGACGAAGCAACGATGTATTTTGATCAATATAGCGGCAAGTTTATTGATCAGGTTAACTACAAGGATTATGGTATGCTGGCGAAGTTCTTTACATGGGGCATTCCTTTACATGAAGGACATTTGTTTGGCTGGCCAAATAAGCTGTTAAACTTACTCGTATGTTTAGCCTTTTTAGCAGTAATTGTATGGGGAATTCGCACTTGGATTTTACGTAGGAAAAAAGGTGAGCTGTCTGCTCCACCACAAATTTCACATAAAATCTCACTTCCTTTCGTCATCTTCCTTATTATTTTAGGGATTATCATGCCATTATTCGGTGCCTCATTGATCGCAGTGGTGTTGATTGAATATTTCATTTTAGGATGGCAAACTAAAAAGAAACTAAGAGCAGAAGAAACTAAATAACGATAATGGATACGGCACAACCAAAAGGTGTCGTATCTTTTTTTGTGTTGATTATTTCATATGGTGTAAGCCGAATACTATGTTGATGCTAAAAATTATTTATAGATTTTTCAGCGCGATTTTATAAAGTTTTAAGATTTGTATGGTACATTGCTATTAGTTTCAGCTAATTGGGGGAATTTAGATGTCGATTAAAACGAGGTTTTTGCTATCTTATGTAGGCGTTATTATTATTGCAATCACGCTTTTACTTGCAGCTGTTTTTCTTTTTGCCTTTGCGATCACAGGTGATGTTAAAGCAATTGAGCATTTTTATAAAAAGTCATATGTCCAAAAGCCTTTAACAACAGTAGAGGAAAATGCTTTTTTAGATTTGAAATTATTGGCTAAAAATAATCCCCAGCAGCTTTTAGATATTGAACAGCTACAAACGATCAATGCTCCTTCCATTGAGATTGTAGTGCGGAAAGACCATCAAATTGTTTATGCCACACAGCAAGAGCATCAACAATTATTACTGCAAAGTTTACCAGGTTTTGAGGCGACCAATATTAATTCACGTGACACAATCATGATCAATCAAGCGTTTTATACGTATGTGAAGTTTGATTTTTATTTCCCTGACAAAACGGAGGGGAGTATCTTTGTTTTAAGAGAGGTAAGTTCACATGCGGAAATAACGCGAGAATTATTACCTATTTTATTAGGTATTTTATTTGTATTATTTCTAATGATTATTGGTTTATTAAATTATTTAGTGTCTAGAAGTATCATTAACCCTATCACAGCCTTAAAAGAAGGGGCTCAACGAATTAAATCGGGTGATTTAGATTTTGAAATATCATCTCGTTCTAATGATGAAATAGGTCAGCTCAATCGATCGTTTGAGGAAATGAGAGTCAAGCTCAAGGAGTCTGTACAAATTCAGCTTCAATATGAAGAGAATCGGAAAGAACTTTTATCGAATATCTCCCATGATTTAAAAACACCGATGACCTCTATTATTGGCTATGTAGAAGGTATTAAAGATGGTGTAGCGAATACCGAAGAGAAAATGGATAAATATTTAACGACGATCTATACGAAAGCTAAGGATATGGACGTATTAATTGATGAATTATTCTTATTTTCCAAATTGGATTTGAAAAAGGTTCCGTTCCAAATGGACAGTGTGAATCTTCAACAATATATGCATGATTATGTGGAGGATGCTAGTTTTGACTTTATTGCCAGAGATATTCATTTACAATATATATCAGCAGGCTCACCGCTTTTTGCTATGGCAGACAGGGATAAGTTAAGACGTGTCTTATCTAATTTATTGAGCAATAGTGAAAAATATATGGATAAACCCTATAAGCAAATTATTATTTCCCTGCATGAACGAGTAGATGATGCCATCATTCAAGTTACGGATAATGGTGCGGGTATTGATCCTACAGCATTACCACATATATTTGACCGGTTTTATCGTGCGGAGCCTTCTCGAAATTCGCAAACAGGTGGTAGCGGTCTTGGGTTAGCGATTGCAAAACAAATCGTCCTTGAAATGGGCGGCGATATTTGGGCAAAGAGCGAATTGACAAAGGGAACGAGCATTTTCATTTCATTGAAAAAGGATGAGGAAATGAGGAAAGATCATGAAAAAAATACTATTAATTGAAGATGAAGTGAGCATAGCAGAGCTCCAACGTGATTATTTAGAAATTAATGATTTTATGGTAGATATACAACATAATGGCGATGAGGGGCTGAAGCAGGCACTTCATGGAGATTATGATTTAATTATTTTAGATATTATGCTTCCAGGAATGAATGGCTTTGAAATTTGTAAACAAATTCGAGCAGTGAACAATATTCCCATCTTATTTGTGTCGGCAAAAAAAGAGGATATAGATAAAATCCGAGGGCTTGGTTTAGGAGCAGATGATTATATTACCAAGCCCTTTAGTCCAAGTGAGCTTGTGGCAAGGGTCAAGGCGCATTTATCAAGATATGAGCGTTTAGCGTCTAACCAGCCAACGAATAATATGTTGTCTATCCATGGTATTACGATCGATACATCCGCTCGTAAGGTATTTGTGAATGGTGAAGAAGTGGCCTTTACAACTAAGGAATTCGATTTGCTTGTATTTTTTGTCAAACATCCAAATCAAGTATTAAGTAAAGAACAATTATATGAGCGAAACTGGGGCTATGAATCCGCTGCAGATGTTTCCACCGTTACTGTGCATATACGAAAGCTTCGTGAAAAAATTGAACGTGATCCTGCACAGCCCAAGTTTTTGGAAACCGTATGGGGTGCAGGTTACCGCCTAAATGTATAAGATCAACGCCTCGTCGTCTTGACGAGGTTTTTTTATTGAAATTTTAGACTTTTTTAAGAAATGGTTAATAGGCAATTTAGCAATGACTTGTAAACTAAGAATATAACAACGAAATTACCTAGTGAGGAAGGTGCATGGCAAATGAAAAAAATGCAAGCGGTCACGATCGCTTTATCATTTTTACTGCAGGGATGTGCCCCAAATGATACGGAGGCCATAAAGCTTAATAAAGATGGAAATGAGGAGGTGGCAACAGATTTGGCTAGTCAATTGTTTCAAGCGGTAGAAAATAGAAATATAGAATCGCTTAAAAGGGTTATCAATGAAAAAGTAGATATTAATGCGCAGGACTCAAATAATCGAACAGCATTAATGATTGCTACTTATAATCAGGATGTGGAAGTAGCGAAATTACTAATCGATGCAGGTGCCGATGTAAACATCCAGGATGATATGAAAAACACGCCTTTCTTATATGCTGGTGCGGAAGGCTATTTGGATATATTAAAGCTAACGATTCAAGCAGGTGCCGATCCTACAATTGTAAATCGCTATGGGGGAACGGCATTAATTCCTGCAGCTGAGCACGGCTATATTGATGTCATTGAGGAATTATTAACTACCACTAATATCGATGTGAATCATGTCAATCATTTGGGATGGACGGCATTAATGGAAGCGATTGTATTAAATAACGGCAATCCGACACAGCAAACGGCCATTCAACTGTTGGTTGATTATGGTGCTGACGTCAATATTCCAGATAAAAATAATGTGTCACCCTTACAGCACGCGAAACAGAAAGGGTTTAAGGAGATTGAAGAAATCCTTATTGCCGCAGGAGCCAAATAAAGCCGGTACAGGAGTCGTCGCTCTTCGTTCCAAGCACTTTTCTGCATAAAGCACTATATTTCTCATTTCTCCCTAAAGTCATTCATCTAATAGTCGTCCTGAATAAGAGCCGTCGAGAAGTTCACTCTCGATGGCTCTTTTCTATCGTCAACTCTAATCTTAAATATATTTCTCTATTTTTTAATTCTTTTTTAATATTTTATTTATTGGCAGTTTAGATATGGACTTTATGATAAATATTGTAAACCAAATTAAACCAAAAGGGGAGTTTGTAAGATGAAATTGAGAAAACGTATTGTCCCAGCAGCACTAGCTTTATCGGTATTATCAGCAGGTCTAGTTACATTTAGTGAGCCGTTAAATGCAGATGCAGCAGGTCAGAAAGTAGTAGCAGCTGCGAACAATGAGCAGGTGGCGAGAATTACTAAAGTTAAGCCAATCAACACAATGACATTACAAGTTACATTTACCCAACCTTTAGCAGCAGCCGATATTGATCCAAACAATTTAGAGGCAATTAAAAAAGATTTTAATTTTAATGGAAATTTAGAGATTGTCAATGTTCCACGATTAATGACCGATTCTACGAGTACATATATTGTACCTGTTACGTTCCAGGAAGATGATTTCGTCTACAGATTGAGCTATAAAGAACAACGTAATAGAGTCTTTGAAGGGACAGATGAAAAAGTACTTGTACGAAATGTGACGCAAGTAACTGATGATACTTTTACATTGGAGTCATTCCAAGAGGATGGTGTGGTGGATTATGCCAATATCATTGAGGCTTACCGTGGAGGACGTGGAGATCATGCATTTAGCATAGATCGTCAAAATCGTGATGCAAGTGGGAAGCGATTTGATGTTATTTCTTCTTTACGTGATCGCTATGTGACAGTGAAAACAAGTGAAGGGGAGGGGTTTGTTGCTAATTATGTGCCTTTCACACAAGCAGCTGATGGTAAACAAGCACCTCAATTTAGATTACCAGCAGGTCAAACTTTAAAACAAGGTGTCACATACCGAGTGTATTCTCAATGGGCAGAAATTGATGAAAAGAGCTTTGTTGCCAATAAAAAGGCACCATTTACATTGCAATCAGCTAATGCTATCGATAGTCAATCATTTGAATTACAATTAACAAATGATCCCCAATCGGATTTATTAGCTGGCCGAAGTGTCGAACTTCGTGGTAATGATGGCAGCACATTACAAGCTCAATATCGATATTCATCACGTAAAGGGGCAGTAGGGATCTTTGATATTGCGAATGGTGGCACATTAAAAGCTGGTGTAAGCTATACAGTAATGCCATTAAATAATTGGGCTACTGCGACAAATGTAGTTCTACAAGGTAAATAAACAGTCATACGTTCTCCTATAAAAAAATCTCGTCACAGTGGTGGCGAGATTTTTTGATTTATAGCCAGCCTTTATCACTCGCTATTTGAGCAGCTTGCTGTCTTGATTCTACTTGTAGTTTCTGTATAGTCGTTGATAAATAATTACGAATGGTACCTTTAGTTAAAAATAATTGTTTACTGATTTCGTGAGTGGTTAAGCCTTCCTTCACTAGTTGTAGCACGGCAATTTCTCGCTCATTTAAAGGATTTTGCTCCTTCATAAATAAAGTAGCGGCTAAATCTTTACTGACCACCTTTTCACCCTGCATAATCTTGCGAATCGTAGCGATTAAATAATCAATCGGTTCATCTTTCAGTAAGTAGCCGTGTACTTCACAATCCATTGCTTTTTGTAAATAGCCTGGGCGTGCAAACGTTGTGACAATCATCACTTTGCAGGGCAAATTGGCCACTTTAATTTTTTCTGCAAGTTCTAACCCTGAGAGATGGGGCATTTCAATATCTACAAGGCAAACATCGGGTAATTCCTGCTGAATGTAGTCCCATGCTTTTTGACCATCAGAAACTTCAGCGATTACTTCAATATCGGGTTCGAATGACAAAAGGGATGTTAAGGCACCACGTAACATTTGTTGGTCCTCTGCTAGTAAAACTCGTATCATGACGGGGGCTCCTTTCCATCTTGAATGGGTATGCTCAATATCACCTTTGTGCCTGTCTTTGTATTGTCTTCAAACAGGGCATCCCCTTGCAGAACACGCATTCTTTCTTTCATCGAGTTCATGCCATTGCCCAGTCCCTTTTGTTCCAAACCAATCCCATCATCTTGAATAGCAATGGTATATTGTCTAGTTCGACAGTGGATTTGCATATGGCAGTTCTGAGCATGACTATGCTTTAGCATATTAGTAGTAGCCTCACGTACACATAAAGCTAGCATTGTTTCCTCAACACTTGAAAGAACAATTTTTGGACAGTGATTGTGAATGGTGGTCTTAATATTGGCACTTTGTAATAGCTGCTGGCAGTGGTGCAGCTCCGTTTGTAGAGACACGAAATTCATATCCGAAACAAGCTCACGTACTTGCTTTAGGGCTGTACGCGTTGTAGCTAATATGTCGTTTAATTCTTGTTTGACACTGGAAGGATCCCGGTCGATAAGTTTAGTAGTCAATTCTGTTTTCACTTTAATCATCGTCAGGGTGTGACCAATGGTGTCATGAAGATCTCTAGCAATGCGCTGTCTTTCCTCCTGCTGAACAAGCTGGGTATTAACATCTGTCAATTCGTTTTGTAGATTTTTCGATTTTTCTACAAAATAAATGAGGATAGGGAATACCAATTGAATGATCATCATGGGTACTAGTACCTGTGAATCAACAAGTGCTAGGGAATTTGTGGTCGCCAAGAAAACGATTAAAAACATGACAGCCATCCCTAAAATTCCGCTAGCAATATGCCATTTTGATTTCGCTCTTCCTAATAAATCGGCAAAGGTAAATCCGAAAATAAGCATGAAGATGTCCTCGTAAATAGCAAGGATGGTAATAAGAAGGAAGCCTACAATTGAGGCAAGTAGTAGCTTCCAATCTCGATTCCATAAAGCCATATAGAAGGCACCTAGGTACAAGAATAAAATAGCTAATTTAGCTATGAAAGGGAGAGCGGATTGAGACCATAACACCATGGCTACTAATACAATTATAGATACAACATCGATAATTAAATAATGTTTAACTTGTTCTCTGGGATATATTTTTATGGCTTACACCATCCTCTGTTGCTTATTCTTTGTCAGAGCGTGAATCGTTTTTTTACGTACCCATTCCATCGGGCCAATATGGAACTGCTGCTGCCAAAATGTTGCTAGGACTAGCTGTAGGCAAGAAAGGGCAATCCAAATACTTATGATAAGAATGCTATTTACATGACCACCTAAGCCAAGTCCCCAGCCGTAAAAAATAATAGACGCCAGCACATTTTGCAGCACATAACAGCTTAATGACATTTTGCCGACATTGGCAAATCGTTGCCAAAGCCAATCTAGCCTCTTATATTCTACCAGTTTACCTAAAATTCCAATATAGCCAATCGATAGAATCGGAGCACATAAATAACGAACAGGTAAATCAAAAAGCCCCCCTGGAATAAAAATTAGCAAATTTAATGGGATGCCAATGAATACACCGATTGTAAACAGCTTTTGCCGAGCCTGATGACCTTTATTCGTTGGTGAAAAAACCTCATTGCGCATGAACTTGACGCCAAGAATAAATAAAAAAACATTCATAGGGATAATAAAAATAGCTTCTGTCCGATAAAATAAAAAGTTTGTTACGCGATGCTGTACTTGCTCCAGCCATGTACCATTTTCATAGATGGCTGCAACAGTTTCAATACCATTTAGGGAAACGCTACCAGCAAGCAAGGAAATGACAAAAATAAAGAGAATGAGGAGGACATGAAAGCTACCAAAAAGATAGAAAGCCCATGTCATCACTTTGTCGCCTAATCTAATTACAATAGCCACGATAAAAGCCGTAACGGCGTAGCTCATTAAAATATCATATTCCATGACAAGTGTGTAATGAAGCAGTCCCTCCAACCCTAAAAAGACAATCGTCCATAGATACATGCCTGGCCAAGCATTTCCTTTACGAAGTGCTTGCTGGTATTTTAGCTGTAAACCTACTCCAAACATAATCGTTAATAATCCTAGGAGCTTTCCATTGACGAAAAATAGCACTAACATTCGTAAAAAATCATTGAAAGACCACCAACCAGTATAATTACTCGTTGTGATATACGATAAATCACCGAGATAAGCAAAAATCCAAATATTTGTTCCGAGCGTTCCTAAGACAGCGAAGCCTCTTAGCATATCGATAAAGGGAAGCCTTTGTTGTGTTTGCATTGTTCTATCACTCTTTCTTTGTTTTTCTTAAATTCATGATAAGAAAAACAGGAGGGGAAAACCTATTCACACGAGTCAAAGAAACTATATGACAGGTGTCATAACAAAAAACCAGCAACGCTTTGTATGCTGGCTAAAAGATTATTTTGTACATATATAGATGCGATAATCTAAAATAGTATCGTATTTTTCGTTCATCCTCATATGCTGATCCATGACATCATACAAGGTGGATTCGATATCCTTAGAAATGTGGAATTCTGGCTTGGATAAGATATCCTTGTTTTTTTGTATGCGAATATCTTGAAACCCTGTCTCTTGGAATAAAGCAACCCAATCCTTTTTCGTGAGGAGCGCATCAAATCCGTAAAATTGTTGGATGTCGTCTGCCTGCTGTGTGGAAAGGAGCATAGGGACGGTAAATTCAATGGCAATTAAGCGTCCACCTTTTTTCAATAAACGGAAAATCTCTTGCAATGCACGTTGTTTATTTACAAAGGCAAGAACTGATTCAGCAAGGACAAAGTCAAATGCTTCATTGGGTAATGATGTTTCCTCAATCGAGCCTTGAATGATATTGACTGATACATGTGCTTTTTTCATGCGGTGACGCGCCTTTTCTATCATGATGGGATTGATATCGATACCCGTTACGTGGGCTGCATAATGGGAAGCCAAATAGGCAGCTGTTTGTCCTGTTCCACAGCCAACATCTAAAATATGTGAGGCTGGTAGAATACGCTCATTCTTCATGATTTCCTTTGATAGATTAATGCCCCCAGGATGGGCACCACCCACACCAAATTTCGCTAAAAATTGGAGATAATTAGAATTTTGAATGAAAACCACCTTCTTTTTTATATAGTATGAAAAGAAAACTAGTATGGTTCCCTTACATATGGTAAAAAGCTAGAAATCCCTATTTTTTATAGGACAAAAATAGATAATTTTTGATACTTCTTCATACGTCTAATTCCTTCATAAAAGACGCACATATACTAGGGAAGAGCTTTTAGATAGGAGGTGTATAAATGCCACATTTTCAGCCGAATTATAGAAGAGGAGTCTATCCTTCAAACAATATGGGAACTTTTGGTCCTCCATTTCGAGGTAGAGCGATGCAACCTAACTATCCACCCAATCAGCAATTTCAAGGTCCTAGAATAGGAGGGAGGTTGCCAGATCATCTAAATACAATTATGGGTCATGCTGGAACGATTACGAATGGCGTAAATATGTTAAGACAGATGGGGGCACTATTAAGTTTATTCAGATAAAAGAAAGAAACCCTCATAAGAATGCTTTCTTAAGAGGGTTTCTATTATGATTAATGGGATGGGACAAGTTCCTTTTCGATAATGGAGCGGTTTTTCTCTTTAAATAGTTCATTATGAGAGGACACCATTCCATGGCGATAAGCAGTTGGCTCTAAATAAGTTTTAATAGAGTTGACCGCATTGGCTGCATCTTGGAATGTCCCAAGTAGCAAATTAATTTTTCCTTCAAATGATAAAATATCTCCTGCCGCAAAAATACCAGGCTGTACGGTTTCACCTGTTGCTTTGCCTTCAAAATAATAATCATCCTTTTTAGGAATCGAAATCGCTTCATCAAACGTGAGGGACGCTTCACAATTATAGCCATGACTAATGATGACCTCATCAATTTGACGAGTGTAGCTTTCCTTTGTTTTTGAGTTTTCACATCTCACTAATTGAATAGCCGTTTTATCGTCATTTGCTAAAAGCTTTGTAATCGTCGTATTACATTCAATAAGGACGCCAGCATCAATAGCTTCTTTTACGGTTGCCTCATGCGCTGATAATGTTTCTTTACGGTAAACCACTGTCACACTTTTAGCGATAGGGCTCAGTTCGACAGCCCAATCAATGGCCGCATTGCCGCCACCAGAGATAAGGATATCCCTATTTACAAAACGTTTATAGGATTGAACGGTATAGTGTAAATTGGACATTTCATATTTCTCAGCACCTTCCAGCGTTAGTTTCTGAGGATTAATAATCCCTCCACCAACCGCTAGTAGAACTGTTTTTGAATAATGCCTTTCACCAGTTGCTGTATGTACAATAAATAGATTTTCTTGTTGTTCAATAAAATCTACTTTTGTGTTTGTTAGGATCGTAGGGTCAAATGTTTTAGCTTGCTGGATCAATTGTTTAACAAATTTCTCGCCTAAAATAGGGGGGTGACCTCCTATATCCCAAATAAGCTTTTCAGGATAAAGTAATACTTTTCCACCAAGTTGAGATTGGCTCTCTATTAATTTTGTTTTTAATCCTCGTAAACCACTATAAAAGGCGCTATACAAGCCAGCAGGGCCTCCGCCAATAATTGTCACATCATACACATGTTGCATTTTTATTGCCACATCCTTAATTAATAGTAAAAAAGTAATTGACAAAATCTTATCATAAAATTAGACTAATTTTAGTGATAATGATTATCATTTTTAACAGTGCCTATAATAGCATGGAATGAAGTAAAAAGAAAGAGAGGGTCCGAATTGCGTTTAGAAGTAGAATCGATTCGTGTTGGTTATGAGAATAAAACGATTGTGCATGACTTATCGCTGCAAATTCCAGATGGCAAAATCACAACGATCATTGGATCAAATGGTTGCGGAAAGTCTACCTTATTAAAGGCCATTACACGTATTTTAAAGCATGAGAGTGGACAGGTCATTCTGGATGGTCAAAATATTTCCAAGATGAACACGAAAGAATTGGCGAAAGAACTGGCTATTTTACCGCAAAGCCCAGAAAGTGCACATGGTTTAACAGTGGAAGAGCTTGTATCCTACGGTCGATTTCCCTATCAAAAGGGCTTTGGCAATTTATCACAGAAAGATAAAGAGGTCATTGACTGGGCTTTACAAGTGACAAAAACAGAAGACTTCCGCTTACAATCTGTAGATGCTTTATCAGGTGGACAGCGTCAACGAGTGTGGATTGCAATGTCTTTAGCTCAAGAAACCGACATTATATTTTTAGATGAGCCGACAACCTATTTAGACATGGCACATCAATTAGAGGTTCTAGAGTTACTTTATAAGCTCAATGAAGAACAAGGGCGCACGATTGTTATGGTCCTCCATGATTTAAATCAAGCTGCACGTTTTTCTGATTATATTGTGGCACTGTCACAAGGAGAGCTTGTGAAATTTGGAACAGCTGAAGAAGTCATGGTTCCAGAAGTATTAAAAAAAGTGTTTAATATTGATGCTGTAATTGGTCAAGATCCACGAACGAACAAACCAATGTGCATTACATATAACTTATTACAAACCGTTTAAAGGAGAATGAAAGACAATGAAGAAGTGGTTATTACCAATGTTTATGATGCTTGTACTCGTACTTGCGGCGTGCGGCAATAAAGAAGAGAAAACAGAAAAGGCTGATGAAGGCTCGAAAGAAGCAACTTCAGCTGAGACAATTACTTATCAATCAGAAGCAGGTCCTATTGAAGTACCGGCAAACCCTAAACGTGTAGTCGTATTATCTTCTTTTGTAGGGGATTTATTACAGCTTGATGTTGATGTTGTCGGTGTAGATGCATGGGCAGCAAAAAATCCAAACTTTGAAGATGCTATTAAAGATGCAGTAGTTGTTGAAAATACAGATGTTGAAAAAATTCTTGAGCTAGAGCCAGACTTAATCATTGGTTTAAATGGTATTGAAAATGCTGATAAATTATCAGAAATTGCACCAACTGTATTATTTACGTATGGGAAAGTAGATTATTTACAACAATTTATTGAAATCGGTAAAGTTGTCAATAAAGAAAAAGAAGCAACAGCATGGGTAGAAGATTTTAAAGCACGTGCAGCAGAATCAGGTAAAAAAATTAAAGAAAAAATCGGTGAAGATGCAACTGTAACAGTGGCGGAAAACTTTAATAAACAATTTTATATTTATGGCGATAACTGGGGTCGTGGAACAGAGATTTTATATCAAGAAATGGGCTTGAAAATGCCTGAAAAAGTTAAAGAAACAGCTTTAGAGCCTGGCTACTATGCAATTTCTCAAGAAGTTTTAGGGGATTATGCAGGGGATTATGTGATTTTCAGTATGTTCCAAGACCAAGATAACTCATTTACAGATGCAGCATGGTTTAAAGATTTAGAAGCAGTGAAAAATGGTCATTTATTTGAAGTGAATGCAAATGCCTTTTATTTCAATGACCCGATCACTTTAGAACATCAACTAAAGTTCTTTGAAGAAAAATTTTTACAATAATTAGTAGAGAGTAGCGAAGGCAAATGACAAAGTTTCGACAGTTACCATTTTGGCTTCAGGTATTGCTTGCATTGATCGTATTAATCGGCACGGCTAGTATCTCGCTGTGCTTAGGTGCAGCGAATACGAGCATTCAAGATGTCTATCAAGCAATTGTCGGACAAAGTGGTGGTAAGCATTACACGATTTTACGTGAAATTCGATTTCCTCGTATCATTGCTGCCATTTTTGTTGGCAGTGCACTCGCAGTTGCGGGAGCGATTATGCAGGGGGTTACACGCAATCCATTAGCTGATCCAGGGCTACTTGGTTTAACAGCAGGGGCAAATGCTGCCCTTGCTTTAACGATGGCGTTTATCCCGAAATTTTCCTATTATACGTTAATTTTAGCCTGCTTTATTGGGGCTGGAATTGGTATGATGATCGTTTATGGGATCGGTGCCTCTACTAAGAAAGGTTTCTCTCCATTGAGACTTGTTTTAGCTGGTGCAGCAGTTACTGCTTTATTACAAGCGGTTGCTGAAGGCACGGGCATTTTATTTCAAATTTCCAAGGATGTTTCGATGTGGACAAGTGGCGGATTCATTGGCACGACATGGCAGGCGTTATTGATCGTTCCGGTCATTGTCATTGGTCTCCTATTGTCATTTGCTTTTAGTCGTCAATTAACGATTTTAAGTTTAAATGAAGAAGTAGCGGTAGGTGTTGGGCAAAACACAACTTTGATTAAAGGTATTATGATGTTTGCTGTCGTTATTTTAGCAGGCTCTGCCGTAGCTCTTGTTGGGAATCTAGCATTTGTTGGCTTAATGGTTCCGCATATTGTTCGCGCATTTGTAGGGACAGACTATCGTTTTGTCTTACCGATGAGCGCAATTATTGGCGGCTGGTTTATGGTGACCGCTGATTTTGCAGGACGTATGATTAATGCACCATTTGAAACGCCGGTTGTAGCGATTGTTTCGATTCTTGGTCTACCATTCTTCCTACTATTAGTACGGAAGGGAGGACGCCAATTTGTTTAAAGAAGGTCGCAAAAAACAGCGAAAATGGTTTTTTACTTGGCTTATCGTCACGTTATTCATTTTTGTTTTAGGCATTTCTTTAGGACCTGCCTCTGTTTCGTTTGATCGCATTCTCCCAACCTTGCTAGGCGATGGTAGTTTTAAAGAATCCTTCGTATTATTCTCAGTTCGCTTACCAAGAATGTTGGTATTAGCAGCGGCTGGGATGGCATTAGCTTTAGCAGGTGCAGTCCTACAAGGGGTTACACGCAATGATTTAGCAGATCCGGGGATCATTGGTATTAATGCAGGAGCAGGTGTCGGGATTACAGTCTTTTATTTACTTGTAAATGGAGATCTTCCACACTTTGCTTATATATTGCCAGTTGTAGGATTTTGTAGTGCGCTTTTCACTGCCCTTTGCATTTACTTTTTCTCTTATCAACGCAATAAAGGAGTGCAACCCGTCCAACTGATTTTAATTGGGGTAGGGGTAGCCTCTGCTTTATCTGGCGTAATGATGGTATTAATTTCCTCAGCAGAGCGAAGTGATGTGCAATTTATTGCCCAATGGCTTGCAGGTAGTGTTTGGGGTACGGATTGGCCATTTTTCTGGGCTTTAGTGCCTTGGCTTGTCGTGGGGATTCCGTATATTTTCTATAAATCCAATGTCCTAAATGTCTTGGCGATGACGGAGCAAACAGCTGTAGGTCTTGGGATGAATATCGGGCGCGAACGGTTACGCTTATTAATCGTCGCTGTGGCACTAGCAGCAGCAGCAGTTTCTGTAACAGGTGGTATTGCCTTTATAGGGTTGATGGCACCTCATATTTCCAAACAGCTTGTCGGACCACGCTACCAATTCTTTTTACCATTGACATTATTCATTGGCGCAAGTCTATTAATGCTGTCCGATACTATTGGTCGTGTTGCCATTGCTACTGCAACTGTACCAGCGGGTATCATTGTTGCCTTTATCGGGGCTCCTTACTTTTTATATTTATTACGGAAGAATGTATAGAAAAGTGATAGCACGAGTAAATGGATGCACGAAAGCAAAGGCTTTTGAACTACTGAAATGAATGAAAGATTTATTTTACTAAATGTATATGGCAAGTTTTTAGGAACCTCATTTGTTGAGGTTCTTTTTTTATATAATCAAGACAGGAGGTGAATAAATGATTCTATTAGCACGTCGAACATCGGAAACACAGAAGACACTAGAAGCCATTGTTCGAAGACTCTCAAACTCTCACCGGGAGTACTCGAATTATGATGAAAACTTAAGACGTTTAAAGGCTGGACACGCAGGCGAACAGCGTGTGGATGCAGAATGGCTTGAGATAGACCTACCTACCCCCTATTATTTTCTCCATGATTTTCAAACGATGAATAACTTCGGCTCTACTCATCAAATGGACACCATTTTTCTATGTCGACACTTTTTACTGATTGTAGAAATCAAAAATATAACAGGCGTTCTCTCATATGATACCGCCTTTGCACAATTGACACGGATGACCTCAGAAGGCAAGGTAGAGGGAATGACTGACCCATTTCTTCAACTTGAACGACATGTAGGATGGATGAAAAAACTGTTACATCAAGAAAAATTTCAATTGCCTGTTTTGCATGCAGTCGTGCTAGCAACAAAAAATGGAATTTTATCAGAAGGTTTTCATGGACAGCCAATATTTCATGTAACCGGATTACGTACACATTTACAAAAATGGTTCGACCGGCATCAACCAGTAGAGACTGAAAATCTCTTTCGATTTGCTATGCACCTCATGTCCCTGCATAGCACAATAAAAAGAGAGGTGAAGGTGCCTCTTGAGGAGATGGTAAAGGGGGTTCTATGTCCCCATTGTGCGAATGGTCAGCCAATGAACTACCATTATAAAAAATGGCATTGCCCTCGCTGTAAATGGGTCGACCAGGATGCATTGAAAAAAGCCCTCGAAGATTATCGATTATTAGTAGGTCCAAAGCTCACCAATAAAAGCTTCCGCGAATTCTTTGCCATCGATTCCCCAAACGTCGCCTACAAGCTACTATAGCAGCTCCCATTAAAAGCAGACAGAACAAAGAAACATAGACAGTATTGGATCATGGAATAGAAACGAACTACAATTCAGCCAGACTGAATTGTAGTTTTTTTGTGGGGAGATGGTGAGGCAAAGTGAGCGGAACATCAAGAGTGACGGATAGAGGGAGGAAAGTGACGGATAAAACGGAAAAAGTGACGGATAGAGAGTGAAAAGTGATGGATACGCATGAAGAAGGCGCGGGTGGAGAGGCGAAAATGAGGGAATCGCAAAGAGTGACGGATAGAGGGAAAGAAGTGACGGATAGAAAAGGAAAAGTGACGGATACTCCTGCTCACTTTCTACTCCTTGTCCATCCTTTCTCTTCTCCATTACAGCCCACTAATAAAAGTGACATAAATACCATGCTATTTTATATACTAGAAATCCCAACTAGACAAATAAAGATTTTAGGTATATAGTTAGCTAGGCTAACTATTATAAAGAGGAAGTGATCTTGTGACAAGTGAGCAGGAGTTTTTTAATCAGTATCGTTTAATGTATAGACCATTTATCAATAAGCTGAATGTGCAACTTGAACCGTATCAGTTATATAGCTCACAGTGGGCAGTTCTTCGTTTTTTAAAGGATAAAGGTCCGCATTCCTTTGTGGATATCGCGAATTTTATGTCTATTGAGAAGCCGAGTGTGACGAAGCTTGTACATAAACTTGTGGAGCTTGGCTATGTGGAAACGATGGCGGGCAAGGATAAGCGGGAAAAGCTTGTCCATTTATCGGCGCATGGGGAGAAGCTTGTGCAGGAGATTAAAGCGCACTTGAAGCCATTTTTTGAGCATGCACTGGCAGGTGTACCTCAGCGAGATATTGAAGTAGCGACACAGGTTTTTGAAAGAATTTGTATGAATATTAATCAATAGGAGAGCGAGTAACGTGGAAGGAACAACAAGAAAGAAACTATGGACAAAGGATTTTTTAATTGTCTCACTCATTAATTTTACCATTACGTTAATCTTTTATTTATTAATGGTTACGATTGCTGCTTATGCAGTGGAGCATTTTAATGCGTCTACAAGTACAGCGGGTCTTGTATCGAGTATTTTTATTATCGGGACATTATTAGGGCGTCTTGGAACGGGCCGTATTATTGGGGATTGGGGCAGTAAGAAAACATTATTTTGTGGATTGCTTTTATTTATGCTGTCAACGATGTCCTATTTTATAGCAGGGAATTTACCTTTACTTATGCTGAATCGTTTAGTACAGGGGATTGCCCTTGGGGTGGCAAGTACAGCTACGGGGACGATTATTGCACAGATTTTACCTCCTGAGCGACGCGGTGAAGGAATTGGTTATTATAGCTTAAGTGCGATTTTGGCCACAGCTATTGGACCATTTGTCGGTATTTTATTAACGCAGCTGTTTGAGGATTACCGCATGATTTTTGCTGTAGATTCAGTTTTAGCTATTATTTGCTTTTTCATGTATTTTATCGTAACAGTGCCAGATGCACCGAAGAAGGCGAAGGATGCGGCAACGAAGGCTGGCTTTAAGGTGACAAACTTCATTGAATTGCGAGCTGTACCGATTGCTTTTGTTGCACTGGTCATCGGTTTTGCGTATTCAGGCGTCATGTCCTTTATGACGTTTTATGCGAAGGAGCTTGATTTAGTATCAGCAGGTAGTTATTTCTTCATTATCTATGCGATTGTCATTTTAGCTACACGTCCATTTACAGGAAAATTACTGGATACAAGAGGCGCTAATATTATCATTTATCCATGTTTGGTGATTTTTGCTATTGGTATGTATGCATTTAGTTCAGCGTCAACAACGATTGCTTTTTTAATTGCTGCTGCTTGTATCGGTATTGGCTATGGTAACTTCAACTCTGTTGCACAGGCTATTGCTATTAAAGTAACTCCGAATGAACGTTTAGGACTTGCGACATCTACTTACTTCATTTTTTATGATTTAGGATTAGGTGTAGGGCCTTATTTCTTAGGATTATTTGTTCCATCTGCGGGCTACAGAGCCATATTCTTTGCGATGGTCTTTGTCATTTTATTATCAATTGTGCTTTATTATTTCTTACATGGTAAACATGAAAAATGGAAACAATCAAAAATTTCGTAGATTAGAATCATTATATTGTGGAAAAAACGTCTTTTTTCTAGTTGTTCTTAGAAAACAACTTAAAAATGACGTTTTTTTCTTTTTCAAAAAAATTATCTTGCATTAGAGGATGATAATCATTATCATCACAATATAAAACAAAATCGGGAGTAGGTACGAAGTATGAAAAATAAATCATTATTGTCAGTATTAGTAGCAGGAGGCATTCTAATGGCTGGCTGTGGTAATACAGAAGATACAAAAAAAGAAGATAAGCCTGAAACAGAGCAAACAGACAAAGCTGCACAAGAGGTTGATTTATCTTCTGAACTATCAGACTATCAACAATTTGCTTTAGAGCAAATGGATCAATTTTTACTAGAAACAGAGAAATTTGTGAATCTTGTTAAGGCTGGCGATATTGAAGGAGCAAAAGCTGCCTATGCACCAGCGCGAATGTATTTTGAACGTTCTGAACCAATTGCGGAAAGCTTTGGCGACCTTGATCCACGTATTGATGGTCGTTTAGCTGATATACAGGAAGAAGGAAAAGGCGAAGAAGAATGGTCAGGCTATCATAAGCTTGAGTATGCGCTATGGGAAGAAAATACAACAAAAGGCTATGAGGCTGTGGCTGACCAGCTACTTGCAGATGCGAAGGAATTACATGCCCTTGTACAAACAGTTGAAGTGACTCCGGATTTAATGATTACAGGTGCAGTTGATTTATTAAATGAAGTGTCCACATCTAAAATTACGGGTGAGGAAGAAATTTACTCCCATACAGACCTGTATGATTTTAAAGCGAACATTGAAGGTGCTGAAAAAATCTTTGAAATTTTACGTTCAAAATTAGAAGCGAAAGATTCAAAATTAGTCACAGCACTTGATGAAAAATTCAAAGCGGTGGACGATTTATTAGCACAGCATGCAACTGCCGATGGTGGTTATATATCCTATGAGGAATTAACAGAGGACAACACAAAAGCGCTTGCGGCAGCGGTGAATCAGCTTGGAGAACCATTAAGTCAAATGGGAATCATTTTGGAGTGAACATAAATGACAGCATCAAATGAAGAAAAATGGATGAATAAAAAAATTTCTAGACGTGATATGTTGAAACTGACAGGCATTGGGGTGGCAGGTGTTGCCATTGGTGCCTCTGGTTTAGGTGGTGTAATGAAAGCAATGGGCTATGATGTTTTTGAGCCTGTGGCTGACAGTACTACGGCAAGCAATAAGGTCAATTTCTACGGCAACCATCAGTCAGGTATTGTAACACCTGTACAAACGAATATTTATTTTGCTTCTTTAAATGTGTTAGTGACATCGAAGAAGGAATTGCAAGAGTTATTCCAGCAATGGACACCTCTTGTTGTACGTTTAATGAATGGTGAATTAATGGCTGATATTTCGTCGAATACGAGAGTACCGACTGGTGATACCGGTGAGGCAGAGGGCTTAGATGCTGCCAATTTATCAATTACTATTGGTGTGGGTGCTTCCTTATTCGATAAGCTTGGTATGCAGCATTTAAAGCCAGCGGAGTTAAAGGATTTACCACATTTCCCAAAGGATCAGCTACTGAAAGAATATACAGGTGGTGATTTGTGTATTCAGGCTTGTGCAGATGATCCGCAGGTGGCATTCCATGCGGTCCGTAATTTAGTGCGTGCAGCATCTGGGAAAGTGGAGATTAAATGGTCACAGTCTGGCTTTAACTCGTTTCCAGCAGGTGGTGGGACCCCCCGAAATCTTTTTGCATTCAAGGACGGCACAGTGAATCCATCCATTACAGATGAAAAGGATTTAAAAAAGGTTGTTTGGGTGGATAAAGGCTGGCTAAAAGGCGGCTCTTATTTAGTTGCACGTAAAGTGCAAATGCATCTTGAAACATGGGATCGTACATCTTTAAAAGATCAAGAAGCTACATTTGGACGTTACCGTGATAGTGGGGCACCGATGGGTAAGACAAAGGAATTTGATGATTTTGATGTAGAGGCGAAGGATGATAAAGGGAATTATATTATGCCTGATACATCACATGTTCATTTAGCCCGTAAATCAGGAGCTCGTATTTTACGTAGATCCTATTCCTATGCATCAGGTGTGATGTCGAATACAGGCACTCATGATGCGGGGCTTATCTTTATTTCATTTCAAAAGGACCCAGCCCAATTTACAACGATACAAAATAGCTTAGGGCGTATGGATAAAATGAATGAGTATATTACCCATCGAGGCAGTGCAGTGTTTGCTTGCTTCCCTGGTGTACAAAAGGGGAGTTATTTAGGTGAAGCACTTTTTAACGCGCTGTAGTATGGTGATTGCTTTAGTTCTGACTTTAGCTTTACCTGTGCAAGCTGCGCAATCGTATAGTCCTTTATATATTGCGATTAGTGATGCATTGATGAATACGAAGCAGGATAAAGAGGCAGAGGCGAAACAGGCGATTGAACAGTTTGCCACAGACTGGGCTAAGGTTTCTTCTGAACAAAAAGAGGCGAAAGCAAAGGTTGATGAGATCCTTGCGCAAGCAACAGAGGCCAAGTCAAAGGATGACCGTTTAGAGGCGTTGTCAGCATTGTCGAATGCACTACGTGCGCTAGAAAAACTGGAAAACCCAGTGGATGAGGCTGCACAGCGAGCAGAGTTTGGGCAAAAGATGAAGCCAATTTTGGCAGACTTTGAAAATGCTTTAGCTAGTGGTGATGTTCAGGCTATTGATGAAGCCTACAAGGATTTTAATCTTAAGTGGAATAAAAGTGAGCGACCTGTACGTGAGCAAAGTATTGCCATGTATGGGCAAATCGAAACACAGATGGCATTTCTACGAATCTCTATTTCTGCGGAAGAGCCGGATATCGCATTAATGAAAACTCAATTTGCAGATTTACAACAAACGATTGTAGATTTTGTAGCGGGTAAAGAAACGGCTGAAGCGGTAGAAGGGGACTATTCGTTAGCTACATTAATTGCTTATATTGATGAGGCGTTGGACTATGTAGATGATGGTGATTATAAGGCAGCCTCTAATAAGGTTCGAGAATTTATTACGATTTGGCCACGAGTTGAAATAGAAATCTCAACTCGTAATGGTAGCCTCTATACAAAAATTGAAAGTGATATGCCCATCATCGCGAGTGATTTATTAAAATCCTCTGTCGATCAAGAGGCTATTACGAAAAAATTAAATACCTTCCGTACGGAAATTGAGTTAATTCAAGGTGATTCAGATTATACAGTTTGGGATGCCGCGTTAATATTACTTCGAGAAGGGCTAGAGGCTTTACTCATTATATTAGCTCTTGTGTCATTTCTTAATAAATCAGGGCAGAAGAAAATGCGTAAATGGATTTATATCGGAGCGTTTGTGGGCGTTCTGTTATCAGCTGTTGCCGCAGTTCTTATGTCAACGATTTTAAATTCGGCTACAATTGATACGAATCGTGAATTAATGGAAGGCTATGTAGGCTTACTGGCTGCAGCAATGATGATTGGTGTAGGTATCTGGCTGCATAGTAAATCGAGTGTGGTCAGTTGGAATCGCTATATTTCGAAGCAAATGGGCAATGCCATTTCAAGTGGCTCTATTTTTGCGATGGCAGCGATTAGCTTCTTATCCGTTTTCCGAGAAGGGGCAGAAACGCTTGTCTTTTATGCGGGTATTGCACCGAAAATGGCGACTTCTCAATTTATCCTAGGGATTGTCGTGGCGCTCATTATCCTTGCCGTGCTTGCCGTTGTGTTGTTTAAGGCAAGTGGCAAAATGCCTATTCATAAATTCTTTGCCGTAGCGACATGGCTTATTTATATATTAGCCTTTAAAATTATCGGTGTCAGTCTGCATACATTGCAGCTAACTAATAAGATTTCTACAACGATTGTTGATGGCTTACCTGTCATAAGCATGATTGGTTTCTATCCAACCGTAGAAACGATGATTGGCCAAGCGATATTACTAGCATTGATCGTGGCAACCATCATTTATAAAAAGAAGCAAGCCTAAGTGTCTTTAGCAAACGCTTATGGCCGGAAAGGGATGTCTCTTTGGAGAGGCATCCTTTTTTACTGCCAGTGAGCTGGACGTTTAATATAAGAAGGTAGTTTCGTAGTGCTGTCACCTTGTGCGGCATTGATTTGCATTTGTGTTAAAAATAAACTTGTCGATAGATCTGCGCCGCGTAAATTGGTATCACGCATATCAGCCCCAATGAAATCTACCCCTTGTAAATTGGCTCCTTGTAAATTGGCAGCAATTAAATAGCTACCTCTTAAATCAGTAGCTCGCAAATCTTTCCCCTTGAAATTTTTACCCATCCAATCAGCACCACGCTGATTTAATTTGGGAGAAGTTTTCCCCTTTACTAGCTGTTGCCGCATTTGTTCGCTTGTTTTTAAAAGAAGTGCGTTTACTGGCATACGAATAGCAATTATGTCCAGCGCCAATAGGCTATTAGCGTCAAGCTCCGTTGCCTGCTGTAGCTGCTCTAATTGAACGAGGAGCTGTTCATGGAGCGTATCGTCAACAGGATAGGAGAGAGCTTCAGCTACATACGCAATCATTTCATATAGCTGCTCCATAATTGGAAACACTTGAAACATCTTCTCAGCATGTTCTCGTGATTGGCGCCAATCTTGCCCTTTAAATGTCACTTGGGAAACTTGCTGACCGGCCCCTAAGCAATCAAAAACAGTACAGCCTTTATAGCCACTTTTTCTTAGCTTGCTATGAATTTGACAGCTATAGTCCTCCTTTAAATTGGAGCATGGCTTGCCTGCTGGTTTATCCATGGCAAAATCACTAGAAGCCACTATATTTAATGCTGTACAACATAACCCAAAACAGCTTTGGCAATCTGCCTGTAAGATTTCTCGGATTGTCGTGCCAAACGATGAGTCTCTATTTGTTAGATTTGACATCCTCTTTTTCCCTCTCTTACCTCATAAACTTAGCTATTATTTTAGCATGTACATGCTAGCTTATGAAATATGAAGACAACCATATTTTGAAAGACAGGTGCGATTATGGTATTCTTCTTCACAAGACGTTGTATAGAAAATTTAGAAAAGTAGTGGTGGTTGAACATGGGGGTAACGGTAAAAGATTTATTGCAATTGCCTTCCTTTCGCGGGGCAGAGGTTTTAACAGGTCGAGATAATCTGCATCGCACGGTCTCTTCTTTATCCGTTTTAGAAGTATCGAATGTTGATTTTTATTCGAAAATTATCAATCGTGTGCAAGAGGAATGGTATGCAGAAGAACTGGTGATTAGCTCCTTTTATTCCATTCGAGATAGTGTGGAACAGCAATGTGAAACAATTCAGCATTTACACGATTTAGGAGAGCTGGGCCTTATCTTATATTATGTTGGTATTGTGTTGCCACATATACCTGAGGAAGTGCTTGCCTTAGCCGAATCTCAAGGGTTTATTATCATCTGTATGCCAAAGAATGATTATTCTCTCCGTTATAATGAGGTTATTTATGAAGTTATGGAAGCGATTGTTAGTAATCAGGGTGTCAATGACCACTTCGTTAAGGAAACATTAGAGAAGGTATCCTTATTGCCTGAGCATTTAAGAAGTGTCGAAATTACATTGAAAATGCTATCAGATCGCTTGAAAGCCAATATTCTGTTAACAAATAGTCATTTGGATATTATCAATCAAGTCATGTGGCCAAGAAATTCATCATTAGATGTGGTCCACGCTGTGCATGAATGCTCACAATCACAAGTTTATCGTGAAACAGGTAAATTCGAGTTAAAACGAAGTGATATCTCATGTGTGATTGACTATAAAAGAGTGCATCAAAAAAATGGGGAGCCTCTCTTTTTATTCCTTATAAAGGAAAATACCGATTTACCTGCCAAGACAATTGAAAAGGTGAGTGAGGTTGTCCAAGTCGCAATTAATTTATGGGGAGACAAGCATGATGAGGTCAGCGAATATGCCTTAGTCAAAGCAATCATTAATGATGAAAGTGAAAAAATGAGAAGATTAGCCAATCTCCTCCATATTGATGTTTCTGCTATTCAAATGATGTGGTTAGTTTATATGCATGATTTAGCGGATGAAAAAAAGGTTCGAAATGAGTTAGAAGAGCAGCTGTCTAAATACTATCAAACAAGAGTCATTCAATGTATTGACCATTGTATGATTGTGCTACTCGGGAATTGCTTGTACAAACACCATGAGTTGGAAATTACTGTCGAATATAATGAAACTACCAATTATGCTGGGCAAATTGCAGAAATCGTCTATGCTCCAAAAATGAAAAACACAAAGGCTGTTCGTCAAATGTATCAGTTGGTCAATCAGGTAGGTGATAAAGCCAACACGATATACCCCATGCGAAAATTGTTTACGGCAGCCGAGGTTCGTTCCATGAAACGAGCTATTGATATAAGTAAGCAGGGGGAAGAAATGATTGAGGAATATTTATCAGTCATTGACCCTATTTTACATGATCATGATACATTACAGACATTGATTACCTTTTTATTGGATGCGAATGCAAGTGTGGAGCGCTGTGCGGAACTACTTTATATTCATAAAAATACGGTGAAATATCGTATCAAAAAAATTAGTGAGCTGATTGGCACAGATGTGACCATTTACGCTGAATTTTATGATGTGTATATGGCTTGCATGCTTTTTCGATTAATTAATGATTAGAATAATCTGGAATTTTGTTATTTTGAACAAAATTTCAGATTATTTTTTTTATTTACGCAAAAGACTCCCTTTTATGCTTTCTTTATAATTAAAAACATTAATCCACACCCAAGAATAAGGAGGGAGTCGCTTGAGAAATGACAACAATGTTCAATCGTGGTATAGCTTAGGGATTATTTGGGCTGGTGCCATGATATGTATTCCTAGTTTATTGGTAGGAAATGCACTCATTACAAGTATGAGTTTATCGAAGGCATTGGCTGTAGCGTTTGTAGGCTACGCGATCGTCGTATTCATTATGATATTACAAGGAATGCAAAGTAGTGATTTAGGTAAGCCGACTGTCCATGTCGCTGGGCAAGTGTTCGGTAAAAAAGGCTCTCGTACTATTTTATCTATTATCCTAGCTATTGCTTGCTTAGGGTGGTTTGGTATTCAGGCTAATGTTTGCGGGGTTGCCTTAGCGAATTTGCTAGCAATCTATCACTTGAATATACCAGTTCCTCTAGCTTCGTTCATAAGCGGTATGGTCATGGTTGTATCTGCTATTTATGGCATCAAAGTATTACGTACATTAAGCTATATTGCTGTCCCATTATTAGTCATTATTTGCGTATATGGTTTAGTCCAAACGTTAACAGGGGATCAGCTGGAGTTCATACGTGCTTACCAACCACAAGGAAATATGAGTTTTATGGATGGTTTAGCAGTGACAATTGGTTCATTCGCATTAGGGGCAGTTATAGCGGGTGATTATTCGCAATTTTCCAAAAAACGTTCGGATGTTTTCAAGGCTGCTACGTTAGGTATTATTCCTGCTGGAGTGCTAATGATTGGCGTAGGCGCTATTTTAACAATTGCTTATCAAACAAGTGACATTACCGCAGTCTTTTTGCATATTGCTACACCATTTATCGGTGGGGTTGGCTTGATTTTAGCTACTTGGAAAACCAATTTGGTCAATGCGATTTCAGGCGGTATTGCCTTAATTAATGTATTTGACGTAGCAAAAAACAAAGAGAGAATCGCAATTTTTGTTGCTGGAACAATTGGTACGATTTTAGCAGTCATAGGGATTTTAAATTACTTCACACCGATTATGTCGATTCTATCCGCGATGATTCCACCTGTTGCAGGAGTCATGATTGCTTCCTATTGGGTCATCCATAAAGGTCGTAAAGATAGCTGGGTTGAGGTGGAAGGCGTTAATCGCTTAGGGGTGTTTTCTTGGCTAATTGGGGCAGTGATTGCCTGTATGCCCGTCGTATTCTCTTTATTTCCTGAATTGCCGACATTACCTAATCAACCGATGATCGGCATTATTATTTCATTTGCTATTTATTATATTGGGTATCGTGTATCCGTACAAAAAACTGTCATATTGGAGGAACATAGATGAGATATTTAGATCAAGCGGCTATTGAACATATAGCTATAGGTGCAGCATTTTTAGGAACAGGTGGTGGCGGAGATCCGTATATCGGGAAATTAATGGCACTTTCTGCTATTGAAAAAAATGGCCCTGTTCGGTTGTATTCCGTGGATGAAATTGAGGATGAGGATTTTTTCATTCCCGCAGCTATGATGGGAGCACCATCGGTTTTAGTTGAAAAATTTCCTCGTGGCGACGAGTTCGTAAAAGTTTTCCAAAAGCTTGCGCAATATTTAGGGAAGGATAAAATTGCTGGTACATACCCGATGGAAGCGGGTGGGGTCAATTCGATGATTCCGATTGTGGTGGCTGCTCAGCTAGGTTTACCTTTAATTGATTGCGATGGTATGGGGCGCGCATTCCCAGAGTTGCAAATGGTGACGTTTAATCTAGATGGTATTTCGGCAACCCCTATGGCCATCACAGATGAAAAGGGTAATATCGGCATTTTTGAAACGATTGATAATAAATGGACAGAGCGTATCGCCCGCTCGGCAACTGTTGAGATGGGAGCGAGCTCTTTAGTGAGCTTGTATCCAACAACTGGAGCTCAAATTAAAAAAAGTGGTGTGCATCATATTGTGACACTTTCTGAAAAAATCGGTGAAATTATTGCTTCTAAAGATCAAGAGGTAAACGATAAGCTAGCAAGACTTTTAAAGCTTATTGCAGGGTACGAGCTATTTCAAGGGAAAATTGTTGATGTGATTCGTGAAACGAAGGGCGGCTTTAACTTAGGGAAAATGCTTCTTGAAGGAATTGATGGCTATAAAGAGGATCAAATGAAGGTGCATTTCCAAAATGAAAACTTACTGGCAGAGAAGAACGATCAAGTTGTGGCGATGACACCTGACCTGATTTGTTTAGTCGATTATGAAACACTATTGCCTGTGACGACAGAAAGTTTAAAATACGGTAAACGTGTGCGTGTCATTGGTTTACCATCACATGAAAAATGGCGCACAGCAAAAGGGATAGAAACAGCAGGACCAAAATACTTTGGCTATGATTATGATTTCGTGCCAATTGAAGAATTGGTGAAAAAGGGGGTAGCTGAACATGTATAAAATCGGAATTGACGTAGGCGGAACAAATACAGATGCCATACTTTTAGATCATAATAGTCAGCTTGTTTATAGTGTGAAGTCACCGACAAGTTTAGATATTAAAACAGGTATCGAACAATCGTTACAGCAATTATTACAGGGTGCAAACATTGATAAAACGAAAATTACACATGCCATGCTAGGGACTACTCAATGTACAAATGCCATCGTTGAACGTAAGAAGCTAGCAAGGGTTGGTGTGATTCGACTGGGTTATCCAGCTACAGCATCGGTGCTACCTTATACAGCTTGGCCATCCGATATGATTGAAAAATTATCAGGAAATTATGCGATCGCACATGGAGGCTATGAATACGATGGCCAGTTATTGAGTGTGCTTGATCAGGAAGAGATTACAAAGCTCTTAGAAGAATGGCGTGACCAAGTAGAATCAATTGCCATTGTAGGTGTCTTTTCATCTATTAAAAATGATCAAGAATTGCAGGTTCGTAATTGGATTCAAGCGATCTATGGTGAAGATTTCCCGGTTTCTTGCTCATCGTTAATTGGCTCTGTAGGCTTAATTGAGCGTGAAAATGCAACGATTCTAAACGCAGCTCTATGCAAGGTCATTGAGACGACAACACAGGGTTTTATTCAAGCCCTTCAAGCGGAAGGCATTTTTAATGTAGAAGTGTACCTCTGTCAAAATGACGGTACATTAATGTCCATCGACTATGCGAAGCAATTTCCAATCTTGACGATAGCTTGTGGGCCTACAAATAGTATTCGAGGTGCTTCGTATTTATCACAAATTCAAAATACAATGGTATTAGATGTAGGCGGTACGACTTCGGATATTGGTGTGTTACAAGATGGATTCCCCCGAGAATCTTCAGTAGCGGTGGAAGTAGGGGATATCCGCACTAACTTTAGAATGCCTGACATTATTTCAGTCGGACTAGGTGGTGGTAGTATTGTTCGAGTGAAGGATAATAAAATTACCGTTGGACCAGATAGTGTTGGCTATAAAATTAGTGAAGAGGCATTAGTATTTGGTGGGTCGACGATGACAACAACAGATATTGCCGTCCGTTTAGGTCTTGCAGAAGTAGGAGATCCAAATTTAGTGGCACATATTGATGAAGCATTTGCTAAAGCCGTTCAAGAAGAAATTTCCTCGTTACTAGAACAGGCCATTGATAAAATGAAAACATCGTCAGAGGATGTATCGCTTGTTTTAGTGGGCGGGGGTAGTATTATTGTGCCAGAAAAAATTCAAGGTGTTTCAACGATTGCCAAATCGGAATATGGTGGTGTAGCAAATGCCATTGGAGCATCCATTGCACAAATTAGTGGACAATACGAGCAAATTTATATTTATTCCAAAGAACCTCGAGAGGAATCTCTAAAGGATGCACAACATAAAGCAGTGAAACAAGCTGTATTAGCAGGTGCCCTTGCGGATACCATTGAATTGGTTGAAGTGGAAGAAACGCCATTAGCCTATCATCCAGAAAACGCAACAAGATTAAAAGTAAAAGTAGTAGGGAAAATGGTTTAGTGAAGAAGAGTCCTAAAGAGGGCTCTTCTTTTTTAATGCATTAAGAGGTCTGAGTTGGACTAATCTTGTCGTTTATGTTTTTCATTAATAATTTTCTTGTTAAGAATGCTTACTTTGTCAACCATTAGCAACCTCATATCTTCTACAATATATTGAGCTAACTCTTCGTCAGATATGTCATCTCCTTCAATATCAAGGCGGAATTTTTGTCCTTGAATGCCCCCTCCATTTGTGAACTCAATGTCAAAATCAAATAGCACCCTTTTTTCCATTCCACTATCACCTTTTCTTCGTCTTTGTGTGCTCTCAATGTATTGTGATTTTACTAAATTGATGCGTGAAGTCCCTATGCTATACAGGTTAAAGGTTTCATTCTAATCAAATGAGGCTCTATCTTCCTTTTTCTTGTATTTGGCACTTGAAAATCAAGAAGTCATAGTGTAATATCTGACTAGTACACTATGACACGAGGTGCTGAGCATGAAAAGTTTTGTAGGACTTTTAAAAAAAGAATGGGTACTTTATCGCTCATGGTTTTTGATGGGAATATTTTCGGGCATTATGCTTTCCTGGATCGTTCCCTATGTATTGCATCAATTTGTTGATCTCTTTGCTCAAGAAAATCAGCTTGCATTTGCCTTTACACTTCTCGTCCTTTTTATAGGTGGATTTTATTCCGTCTTACAATTTTTAGCGAGTATGCGTTTGGATATTAAAGCTAAGGAAAGTTGGCTCCATTCCACTAGTTCCATCACAAAGCTTATTGGAGCAAAGATAGCCTGTTCACTAATAGGGTATGCGCTTTTTAATACGCTCTTTGTGAGTTTTGCCCTCTTTCATCTAAAAGAAGAGTTTATTGCAAATATTGGACAAATCATTTTTGTTTTAGTAATAATCGTTATTGGATTAACTATTTTCCAATTTATGCTATTTGTTTTACTGTTGTTCTTTTTAGCTTTTTACTTGCAATTGAAGCATGTAATTGGGCGTTTTTCCATTGTGTTGACGATGGTGGCTTTTGGCTTAACAACATCTGCTTGGGTACGAATAACGGAGAGTCCGTTTTATGAAACGGTTTTCCAACGTGGCGCCATTTCGTTAAGCAAATTAGAACCATTTCTACCCAAAGTAAGAGCGGCGACAACGATGGAATGGAGGCTAGGCTCTATTTATGTTGTGGAAGAAGTTGCTTCTATATTACTCATCGTGCTGCTCTTTTTAGCGGCATCCAAGTGGCTTGAAAAGGTGGTATTACGATGACGATGGATTTTTCACGTGATAAACCGATTTATAGTCAGCTTGTCGATCGGATATGCGGGGACATTTTGAAGGGGCACATATTGCTCGGGGATCGACTGCCCTCTGTTCGAGAATATGCAGTCGAAACGGGTGTCAATGTTAACACGGTGCAACGAGTCTATAAGGAGTTAGAGGCAATGAATATAACGGAAACCAAACGAGGACAGGGCACATTTATTACGACCAATGAGGAACGCATTGAAGTGTTACGGGATGATATGAAAAATAAGTTAGCCGAAAGTTTTTTAACATCCATCGAGGCATTGGGATTTTCTAAAGAAGAAATGCTCATTGTTTTAAAAAATAAAGCGTGAGGTGAAGGAATGTTACAGCTATCGAATGTCTCTTTTCAGTATAAGAATAAGCCCATTTTACAGGATATATCCTTTTCCTTTCCTATTGGACAGATAATTGGGCTAGTTGGGGAAAATGGTAGTGGTAAATCTACACTTCTCAAAGTTTTAGCGGGCTTACTACGATCTTCAACTGGTGAAGTAGTATTGAATGGTCAACCCATTTCCCGACGGAGTGCGGACCAAATTGCTTACTTACCAGATACAGATTTGTTTTTTGATTATTATACGGGTGAACAGCTTTTTCAGCACTACGCCTCTCAATTTGAAGACTTTTCCTATGACAAGGCTTGTATCGTAGCAGAATTTTTACAGGTGGATAAAAATACGAAGCTACGTCAATTATCAAAAGGGAATCGTGGTCGTATGAAAATGGCTGCTACACTGGGCCGAGAAGTTCCTTATTATTTAATGGATGAGCCATTTGCTGGGCTAGATCCTATTGTGCGAGAGCAGCTCATTAAAGGTTTAATTCAATTTACGGACATTGAAAATCAAACCATTTTGCTGTCTACACATGAATTATATGAGGTTGAACCTATTTTAGATCAAATAATTTTATTAAAAGCGGGCTCTATCACAGCTTATGAAGATGTAGAGACATTGCGTGATGTGACCAATAAAGATGCGGTTGAGTGGATGAAAGGTTTTTATCGTCCTTCTACTAATGACACAGACCGCAATAGCTTTTAACGATAAAGGCTTAGCCGTAACAAAAAAGAAAGGGTGAATAAATATGACAGAACCAATTGTTCAATTGCAAAATCTATCGAAGACCATTCGTGGAAAGCAATTAATACAACAATTAAACATTGATTTATATCCAGGACAAATTACAGGTTTTTTAGGACCCAATGGAGCAGGGAAAACAACGACAATTCGTATGATGACAGGTCTCATGCATCCAACAGAGGGCAAGGTAATCATTGATGGGCTTTCTCTACAGGAGCATTATGAGGAAGCGATTAGCAAGGTCGGTGTGATTGTCGAAAATCCAGAAATGTATAAATTTATGTCGGGCTATAAAAATTTATTGCATTTTGCACGGATGCATAAAAATGTTACAAAAGAACGAATCATGGAAGTCGTTAAACAGGTGGGTCTAGAAAATCGTATCCATGAGAAGGTTGCAACGTATTCTCTTGGTATGCGTCAACGACTAGGGCTTGCTCAGGCGCTATTACATCGACCAAAATTTCTAATATTAGATGAACCAACGAATGGTTTAGACCCTGCTGGTATTCGGGAATTCCGTATGTACCTTCGCAAAATTGCGGCAGAAGATAATGTTTCTGTTTTTGTATCCAGTCACTTATTATCTGAAATTGAATTAATGTGTGATCGAGTAGCCGTAATACAAAATGGGAAACTGATAGACATTCGTGAAATTCACAATGAAAGTACGTCGTTCTACTATGTGGAAGCACAGCCACAAGAGCAGGTTTCTGCCCATCTGGCACAACATGATTACAAGTTTGAGGCAGTGAATCAAGGCTATGTAATTGAATTGAAGAAAGAAGATGTTCCTGCATTGACGTTAGGGCTTGTGCAAGCAGGTATGCAGCTATTTGCCGTACAGCCACATCAGAAAACATTAGAGGATCAATTCTTAGAAATGACTGGAGGCGGACAAATTGCTGAAGCTAATTCAAAATGAATGGATGAAATTATGGCATAAAAAAGGGACGTGGGCAATGGTCGCTATGCTTGTCCTTGTCATTCTAGTTCCTGGTGGCATCATGAAATATTATGAGGGTAAATCGTCAGATGAGGGATCATGGCAGGAGATAGAGCAGCAGTCTATCCAAAATAATAAGGCAATGCTAGCTGAGGAGGATATATCCGAGGAAGACAAAGCATTTTTTGAAGAGCAAATTGCTATTTCGGAGTACCGTTTAGCCCATGATGCGCCGAGTCAAAAAGATAACAGCCTTGCAAGCTTTATGTCCTTTACAAGCAATATGCTAACACTTGTCACTTTATTTACGGTGATTACAGCCGCAAGTATTGTCTCCAGTGAATTTTCAACAGGTACCATAAAAATGCTGTTGACTCGCCCGATGTCCCGTGCGAAAGTGTTAACGTCTAAACTATTGACGACCTTCTTATTCGGTTTGTTTTTAGTGGCTGTAAACGTAGTCGTGAGTGCAATTGTAGGTTTGGTATTATTTGGTATAGGCTCAGGTGTGGAATTAGAAATTGTCAATGGTCAGGTGGCTGAAAAGGCAGTATGGAGTGATTTAGCTTATCATTATCTACTATCTGGAGGTGATTTTGTCATGTCTACATTATTTGCCTTTTTAGTTGGTTCAGTGTTCCGTTCTAGCTCATTAGCAATCGGCTTAACAATGTTCCTTTCATTTACAGGTGGCATGATTGTCATGTTCTTAAGTAGATACGATATCGTAAAATACATTTGGCTAACACATTCAGATTTAACTCAATATGAAAAAGATATTTTAATGGTTCCAGATATGACAATGCCATTCTCGCTAACTGTATTAGCTATTTACGCCGTAATCTTCCTAGTGATTAGTTATACATCCTTTATGAAACGAGATGTTACTGCATAATTTAAATAAGAACTGTGCCCTAATGCTTTATTGGGGTACGGTTTTTTTTATATCATGAATTATTAAAAAAGTATTTATTTTTTTTCAAATTGCGCCTATAATAATAGCAACTTAATGAAAACGCTTTTTTTTCATAAAAGTGGTCTAGACAACTATACCAAAGGGGGATAAAGAATGTTTGCTTTCTTACAAAAAATCGGTAAGTCACTTATGTTTCCAATCGCGACATTACCGGCAGCAGCCTTGCTTTTGCGTTTAGGTTCTGGGGATATGCTTGGAGCAGTACCGAATGAAGCCATTCAGTATATTGCTAGTATTATGGCCGCTTCTGGAAATGCTATACTAGGCAATTTACCTATTATTTTTGCGATTGGTATTGCGATGGGGTTAGCACATGATAGCAGTGGGGGAGCCGCTCTTGCGGGTGCGATTGCACACCTCGTACTAGTAGCCGTTTTAGGGACGGTTAATGAAGAATTAAATATGGGTGTGTTTGGCGGTATTATTGCCGGTATTACGGCAGGCTTACTGTATAACAAATATTATAATGTGAAATTTCCAGAATGGTTATCATTCTTTGGTGGACGACGGTTTGTACCAATTATCACGTCCATCACTATGGCGATTTTAGCGAGTATTTTAGCGATCGTTTGGGGACCAATTCAGGGCGGTATTGATGCTGTCGGCAATTGGATGATCGGTGCAGGATCACTTGGTGTTGGGATGTATGGTTTCTTCAACCGTCTATTAATACCAGTTGGTCTTCACCATGTAATCAATACGGTTATTTGGTTCGACTTCGGTGAATTTACGAATGCGGCGGGAGAAATTGTGAAAGGGGATATTAATCGTTTCTTAGCAGGTGATCCAACAGCTGGACATTTCCAAGCTGGATTCTTCCCAATTATGATGTTCGGTTTACCAGCGGCTTGTCTTGCGATGTATTTTACAGCGAAAAAGGAAAAGCGTCCGATCGTTGGTGGGATGTTCGTATCTATCGCTTTAACTGCCTTTTTAACAGGTGTTACGGAGCCGATTGAATTTTCATTCATGTTCTTATCACCAGTACTTTATGGTATCCATGCAGTCCTTACAGGTATTTCGCTTGCGGTTGCCTATGTGGTTGGGTTCCGTGATGGCTTTGGATTCTCAGCAGGGTTAATTGATTACTTGCTAAATTTAGGCTTGGCGGATAATCCATTACTGCTTCTACCATTAGGTTTAGGCTTTGGGGCCATATATTTTGTGGTCTTCTATTTCTTAATTAAAAAACTGGACTTAAAAACACCAGGACGTGAAGATGATGATGAAGAAGATGGGGAATCACATTCAGCTATTTCCGATGATATCGATTTACGTGCCTACTACACAATTGAAGCATTAGGTGGTAAAGATAATATTCAGCAAGTAGATTACTGTACGACTCGCTTACGTATGTCCGTACAGGATGCTAGCGTCGTGGATGAAAAAACATTGAAACAAACAGGTGCGCGAGGTGTTATGCGTATTAGTAAAACCAATGTACAAGTAATTATTGGAACATCTGTTGAGTTTTTAGCGGAGGCTATGAAAGACCGTCTGCAAAAAGGCAACCCAGCACCAGCTAATGCCCAATTACCGACGGAACTGCCTGTAGCGACAGCACAAGTAAAAAGTGAAGCAACAACAACTTTCCATGATTTTGAAATGCCCATGACGGGAGATTTATTACCGTTATCAGAAGTACCGGATGAAGCATTCTCTGCTGGCCTGATGGGTCCTGGTTTTGGGATTCGTCCGACAGATGGAACTGTTTATGCACCGTTTGACGGTCAAGTGGTGATGATTTTCCCTACGAAGCATGCGATCGGTTTAAAATCAGATACAGGATTAGAATTATTAATTCATGTCGGATTGGATACTGTAACGCTTAATGGTGAAGGCTTTGACATGCTTGTGTCAGACGGTCAAACAATTAAACGTGGGGATGCATTATTAAAAGCAGACATCACTAAAATAAAGGAACAAGTGCCTTCCATTATTACTCCTGTCGTTTTCACTAGCCTAATGGGGCAAGAGATTACGCTAGGAAAATCAGGTTACCAAAGAGCAGGCTCTACCAATATTATTTCAATGAAAAAGTAACAATTCATGGGGCTGTTTGCGGAGGAATACATGGGCAATGATATTGCATATGGATACCTTTTCAACAGCCCTTGTTCAAGATGAGGAGATGTTTTTCTTGAGTTTAATAATTCGGAACATCACAGTGGTCAATGCGAGTGGTCGAGATGAACAGATGGATGTGTGGATGACGGACGGTAAAATTGCTCAGGTTGCCCATCATATTGAGGTGGAGGGCGTTGAACAATTAGATGGTTCAGGTAAGTTTTTATTGCCAGGATTTATTGATATGCATATTCACGGGTCTGCCAAAATGGATACAATGGATGCATCCGATGAAGGGTTACATATCATGGCCAAATCACTATTAAAAGAAGGTACAACCAGCTTTTTAGCAACTACGATGACACAAAGCTTTGACAATATCGAACGGGCCATCGCCAATGTAGCACAATTCCAGCCAAAGTCAGATGAAGCGGAAGTACTTGGCCTTCATATTGAAGGGCCTTTTGTATCGAAGCAACGGGCAGGAGCTCAGCCACTGGATTATATTGTCCTGCCAGATGTAGAAGTGATGACAAAATGGCAAGCATTAAGTGGTCAAAAAATTAAACAAATTACGCTAGCACCTGAAGAACCTAATGGAATGACAGCAGTCCAAAGCCTTTCTGAAAACGGAATTATTGTATCCATTGGTCATTCCGATGCTACATTTGAGCAAATGCAAGAAGCTGTACAATTAGGTGCATCTCAGGGGACACATTTATACAATCAAATGCGTCCATTCCATCATCGTGATCCTGGTGTGGTCGGTGGTGTTTTGCTAATAGATGCCATAAAGGCTGAACTGATTGTTGATTTTATTCATATGCATGAAGGAGCTGTGGAAATGGCTTATCGCTTGAAGGGGGCAGACGGAATTATTTTAATAACGGATGCGATGCGAGCGAAGGGTATGCCATACGGTGAATATGATTTAGGTGGTCAATTGGTCCATGTGACAGAATCAGGAGCCCATTTATCGAATGGTTCACTGGCGGGTAGTATTTTAACAATGGATCAAGCTGTACGAAATATGCGTCAGATTACCAATTGTACATTGGAGGAGCTTGTGAAAATGTCCAGCTATAATGCTGCCCAGCAATTAAAATTAACGAACAAAGGACAGCTTATAGAAGGATATGATGCGGATGCAGTGATTGTGGATGAACATTTACTGCTACATCAAACGATTAAAGCTGGCCAAATCAGTATGCATGCGAACAATTTGTAAGAAACGTTTGAAATGAAAAGGTGATAGATCATGAATACCTATTTTCAACAAGTCAATCGCTATTTAACAATGGTGGCACAACAAGAAAATGAACAAATTAACCATGTAGCTCAGTTAATCGTCAAACGACTCTTACAGGGAGGCATTATCCAGTTATTCGGTTCAGGCCATTCCATGTTATTAGCACAAGAATGTTATTTCAGGGCTGGTGGCTTAGTCCCTGTCAAACCGATTCACATTGAATCCTTAATGCTACATCAAGGAGCACGGCAATCTTCACAAAATGAAAAGAAGCAAGCATTTTTAGCCTCCTATAAGGATCAGCTACAGTTTGATGACAAAGATGTTTGTATCATTATTTCAACATCTGCCAACAATCCAGTGCCTATTGATATGGCAATCTACGCAAAAGAAGCAGGTGCGCATACAATCTCACTGCAATCATTGGCCTATCAACATCAGCCATCACGCCACCCTTCAGGCAAACGTTTAGAGAATATCGTAGATGACGTTCTAAATACGCATGTCCCATTAGGGGATGGGGTTTTAACAGTTGATGAGTTGCAATATGGACCTGTATCTACAGTGTTAGGTGCAGCGCTATTAAATGCTCTATTCGCCCAAATCATTGAAGTTCTACATGAACAAGGCGCCAGCTTACCAGTGTTTGCTAGCAGTAACTTAGGTAACACCAATAATGATGAGCTTATTGATCAATATGGTCAGCGCATTCATTTTTAAGGCTTTAGGAAAAGGAGGATATGTGGTGAACATAGAAAGATTTGATTCAAAAGAAGATTTATATGCACGAGCAGTAGCCATCATAGCAGAGGCTAAAAATAATGGGTCCACTACGTTCGGGCTAGCTACTGGTGGAACGATGGAACCGTTGTATGCTAAAATCTGTAAAACGGATATTGATTTTTCGAATTGCATCAGCTTTAATTTGGATGAATATGTAGGGCTTGAGGCCAATCATGAGCAAAGCTATGCCTATTATATGCATCAGCATTTATTTCAAGAAAAACCATTTCAGGCATCTTATTTACCAAATGGCTTAGCAGCTGATCCTATAGAGGAAGCTGCTCGCTATGAAGCCCTATTACAACAACATTCCTTAGACTTTCAATTGCTTGGTATCGGACAAAATGGCCATATTGGTTTCAATGAACCCGGTACACCATTTGAATCCTTGACACATCTTGTGACATTGGAGGAATCGACTCGTCAAGCCAATGCTCGCTTCTTTTCTTCGATTGATGAAGTGCCCACGCAAGCGTTCACTATGGGGATTCAATCTATTATGCGCGCAAAATGCATTTTGTTATTAGCAGTGGGAGAAACTAAGCGTGAGGTGTTAGAACGTGTGCTGGCCACTGATTATACAGAGGAAATTCCAGCAAGTGTTTTATCCAAACATCCAAATGTCATCATCTTAACAGACTTACAAGTAGAGGAGAATAAATAATGAAAACACAACAATTTACAGTAATCGATCCTTTAGGAATTCATGCACGTCCAGCGAGCCAGCTTGTGGCAAAGGCTACGCCATTCACTTCCGCTATCGAAGTGCGTACGGAAGAAAAAGCAGCAAATTTAAAATCTATTCTTGGCGTAATGGGATTAGCATTAAAGCAAGGTTCTCAATTTACACTTTATGTAGAGGGGGAAGATGAAGAGCAAGCATTTGAGGCATTAGCAACATTAATGACAGAAATGGGGCTTGCACAATGACACATTTCACTGGTATTGCCGCTTCAGACGGCATTGCCATTGCTAAAGCGTATCGTTTTGTACAACCGGATTTAACATTTAGCCAAACAAAGGTTCAAGATGTTCAGGCGGAGCAGTCACGTTTAGCTGCTGCCCTTGCCAAAACAGAGCAGGAGCTAGTGGCGATTAAACAGCAAACATTAAAAAAATTCAGTGCCGAGGAAGCAGCCATTTTTGACGCGCATTTATTAGTGGTAAATGACCCAGAATTAATTGGGCCTATTCATCAAAAAGTAGCTGACGAAGGGGTCAATGCAGAGTTTGCCTTACATGAAGTTTCATCAATGTTTGTGGCATTGTTTGAAAGTATGGATGATGAATACATGAGTGCACGTGCATCCGATATTAAAGATGTGACAAACCGCATTTTAGCACATTTACTCGGTGTACATATTCCAAACCCAAGTAATATTAGTGAACAGGTGATTATTGTAGCCAATGATTTGACTCCTTCAGAGACGGCTCAATTGGATCGTAATTTTGTTCTTGGCTTTATTACTGATATTGGAGGCCGTACCTCTCATTCAGCGATTATGGCCCGTTCGTTAGAGATTCCTGCAGTAGTCGGAACTGGAGCAGCAACGACGACTATTCAAGATGGAGATTTGTTAATCGTGGATGGTTTATCAGGTCAAGTGCTGATCAATCCGACGGCAGATGTGATTGCCAGCTATCAAGAAAAAGCACAAAGCTATCATACTCAACAAGCAGAATGGTCTACTTTAGTAAACGAACAAACAGTATCTCAAGACGGTGTCCATGTAGAGCTAGCCGCTAATATCGGCTCTCCAGGCGATTTGGAGGGCGTGTTGCGTCACGGGGCTGAAGGAATTGGCTTATATCGAACAGAGTTTTTATATATGGGCCGAGAAAACCTGCCATCTGAGGAAGAGCAATTTACAGCGTATAAGACGGTTCTTGAAGGAATGCAAGGTAAGCCTGTGGTTATTCGTACACTAGATATTGGTGGAGACAAACACTTACCGTATTTACCACTACAGGAAGAAATGAATCCATTCCTTGGTCATCGCGCCATTCGTCTATGCTTAGAGCAACAGGAATTATTCCGTACACAATTACGCGCTTTACTGCGAGCATCTGTTTATGGCAACCTAAAAATTATGTTCCCAATGATTGCGACTATTCAAGAGTTCCGTAAGGCTAAAGCGATTTTATTAGAGGAGCAAGAACAGCTAGTAGCAGCAGGGAAGGATGTTAATGCTCACATTGAAATAGGCATGATGGTGGAAATTCCTGCTACAGCAGTGATGGCTGATGTTTTTGCCAAGGAAGTGGACTTTTTCTCCATTGGAACAAATGATTTAATTCAATATACAATGGCTGCAGATCGTATGAATGAAAAAGTATCTTATTTATATCAGCCGTATAATCCAGCTATTTTACGCTTGGTTCAAATGGTTATCCATGCCGCCCATCAAGAACAGAAATGGGTAGGGATGTGCGGAGAGATGGCAGGCGACGAGCTAGCAGTACCTTTATTGCTTGGCTTAGGCTTAGATGAATTTTCAATGAGCGCAACATCCATTTTGAAAACACGTTCTTTATTGAAGCGCTTGTCTGTAAAGGACATGCAAGCTTTAGCCGCTGAGGCATTACAATGTGCAACAGCTGAAGAAGTAATGGAAAAAGTAAAGCAAGCAGTAAAATAACTTTATGCTCAAAACCATCTAGAGGGTTGTTCAGGCTGTAGATGAACTCAAAAAATGTTGAGTTATCTACAGTCTTTTTTGTTGTTAATGAAATAGAACGAAGAACGAAAATAACAAAAGCCACCGATAGTCTATTTCTCGTTGGCCATTGCCTATCATTTTATTGTTTGTGGTTTAAATAGTCGATGATGGAAGGTAATTCTGACAAATCATCAATGATGGCATCTGCCTCAACATGATCCCATTGAGCATCCTTTTTCCAAATACCTTTCATGCCAACAGCTTGAGCACCCTTCACATCATTTTCAGGGTGATCTCCTAAAAAAATGCTGTCATGAGGATAAACCTGTAGCTTGTCTAAAGCTCTCATAAATAGTTGGGGATCAGGCTTTTTAATATTCTCCCATTCAGAAACTAAAATCACATCAAAATATTTCTCAATGGCTAAAGCTTTAATATTGTCCATTTGAAAATGACCATAACCATTCGTAATGATTCCTAGAAGATTTTTATCCGTTTTCAATTGTTCTAATAGGCTAATTAGATTTGGGAAGGCGACACAATAATTTTTGAATTCATTGATGTAATCTAGAAGAAGCTCCTCCCAAGTGAGAGCTACTATATTAAATTCCTGCACTAATTGCTGATAGACTTTATCCTTCCAAACATATCCTCGCTTATCTAGTTGAATAAAACGAGACACATAGCTTTCTTTTGGAATATGATTCAATGTCATACCTAGTCGCTCATATTGCGACTCTATAAAAAATTTTACAGATTCATCTCTATTTAACAAAGTTCCATCTAAATCAAATAATACCGCTTTTATTCCCATACAATAAAACCTCACCTTCATAAAAGGAGCTAGAAGAAAAACTAAAGTAGTTGAAGTGCTCTTCAACTACTTTTTAGTGAAATTATATATGCTTTGAAATAATTTTTTGGAATTTTTCTGGAAGCGTCGGTAAATCGTGCAGCGTAATTGTTGTTCGAACGTAGCTTTCATCCATCTCTAAAGCCTCTGCGAAGAAGCTCCCAATGCCTCTTACTTTGCGGTCAATTTGTAAAAGAATTTCTGCTGAATGATTGGACTGGGACAGGAAGACCATTTCAAGTTCATCTAAATGGCCTCTAAAGGAACCTGTTGGTACAAATTCAAACTCCTGTACAAATGGATAATACCCACGGAAGCGAGCTGGGGCTTGCTCACATTCTGCTTCTCGTAAACGAAAACCTAATCGACCTATAGCATCAAGTATTTGCGCTGCAAGGCTTGTTGGCTCGACACGAATATAATCTTTGTCACTTGGGTCAACTGCGTTTTTAATATCGAGTCCAGTTTGAATCCATACTTGCGTTTTGCCTGCACTAATCGGTGTTTCAAATGGCAGTGTCAACGAAATGGGAATGACCTTCTCTTCACTAGCAGCTAGTGTAAAAGGCTCTGTCACTTTGACTTTTTGTAGAGTGGCCACCTCTGTATGTTTATGATCATTTGACTCTCGTACATATGTCGTATTAATGGACAAATAGATGGAATCCACTTGTTGTTCAACTTGACCGCCACGCACGATGATTTCCCCTCGCATGACTTCCCCAGCTCGATAAGTATCCTTTTCCAACCTTGTATCAACTGTTGCTGAACCTATGCCAAAACTTGCTAGTGCTTTATGAAAAAAAGACATTCTACATTCCTCCTACGGACATTGTTAGCTATACATACGCACAGTTTGAAAAAAGGTTTCAAGACTCGTAAATTTTTCACCATACTAATTGAAAATCCAAAAGGGGATGCAGTACCCCAAACGGAACGAACCGCTTTCTATGTGTAGATTCGTATTAATGCCTCTACCAACAAAAAGACAAACTTTGATCACATCATCGTCTTCTAAAAGCAGGAGAATCGATTTCTGCATCATTTATTCATATTTAACCTTTATACTAGTTTTGGCTAGTTTGTAAAGCTGAAATGATGAACAGATTGAAGGTGTTTAAATTGTATAGTTTTTTGTCAGCTATTAGTCAGTTTCTAAGTGAGCCGATTAATCAATTTTTAAATGCCTATGAGCATTCAGCATGGGCTATGGCACTGCTATTAGGTCTCATAGGGGCACTAGCTCCATGCCAAATAACCGGCAATATGAGTGCTATTACATTTTATGGGAATAAAACGCTGCAAATGAAAAATAATTGGCAGGAGATACTGTTTTTTATTCTTGGTAAAATAGTTGTTTTTAGTGGACTTGGGCTTTTTGCGTGGTTATTTGGACAATCGTTTGAAACTAAAATGACATTGTATTTTCCCATTTTCCGTCAGGCCATTGGACCAATTATGCTGATGACAGGGCTCGTTTTATTAGGTTTATTGAAGCTGAAATTTTTAAATCGTCTGTCGACGCTTATTCCTCCTGTTATGAAAGGGGGCAAACTAGGCTCCTTTTTAATGGGCGCTAGCTTCTCTATTGCCTTTTGTCCGACCATGTTTGTCCTATTTTTTGTATGGCTAATGCCCATCGTAACTAGCACAACCTATGGGTTTATCTTACCTAGTATTTTTGGGGTTGCCACTTCTATACCATTACTCATCATGCTGCTTTTCATTTATCTGTTCGATGCGAAGCGACTCATTTTACGAACAAGCATGAAGATGGGGAGAGTTATTCAAAAAGTGGCAGGCATATTATTACTATTATTAGGTATAGTGGACACTATTACATATTGGGGAATCACTTAACATGAAAGATGTAAGGAGCGCTCAAAATGAATCCAGATATTAATCTTTTATTAGCCTTTGGTGCAGGGTTTCTAAACTTTATTTCGCCATGCACCTTACCGCTCTATCCTGCTTTTATTTCTTATATTACAGGGATGTCACTGGATGAGCTTCAGGGTGACAATAAAAAATTAAGAACGATGGGTATGTTGCATACACTGTTCTTTTTAATTGGATTTTCGGTGATTTTTATTTTCTTAGGATATAGCTCATCTGTTGTCGGATGGTTTTTCTTCCAGTACCAAGATGTATTGCGACAAGTTGGAGCTATTTTAATTGTTCTCTTTGGTTTAATGATTATAGGGGCTCTATCTCCGAAGTTTTTAATGCAAGAAAAACGTCTTTCCTTTAAAAATCGTCCTACAGGCTATTTAGGCTCCTTTTTCATTGGGCTTGCCTTTGCAGCGGGATGGACCCCTTGCACAGGTCCGATTACTGGGGCAGTTTTTATGATGGCTTCTCAACATCCAGGGATGGGCATGTTTTATATGGTAGCCTATGTTTTAGGGTTTGCCATACCGTTTTTCCTGCTATCACAATTTGTCACGAAACTCGCATGGATACGAAAATATAGTCAAACGATCACAAAAGTGGGTGGCTATTTCATGATTGTGCTAGGAATTGTTTTATTTTTCGACGGTTTAACAGTAATCATCATTTGGCTAAGTCCATTGTTCGATGGTTTTTCAGGATTTTAACGTTCTTCATTATTTCTCCATACTTCTTTGTTACAGTACTTTTGTCGTAACAAAAGGAGGAAAATAGATGAAATCTAAAATGCGGTTTTCATTACTGACAGTATTGATTGTACTTATAGGCGGGTGTAGTGCTAGTAAAACAGAAGACCATGTTTCGACTAAATCAATGAACAACGCTCATGAAGGAATGGATATGACAAATGGTCATATGAGTCATACAAATCCTTTACAGCTTGCTCCCTCTACAGGAGAAAATGAGCTGGCTATACCTCCATTACTAGAACCAGATGGAAAAAATCCAGCTCACTATTCAATTGTGGCACAAGAAGGGACAACAGAGTTTTATCAAGGTGTCCAAACAGAGACCTATGGCTATAATGGTTCCTTTTTAGGGCCAGTGATTCGAATCCAATCGGGACAAACTGTACAATTTACAACTACGAATGAAATGAGTAAAGAGACAACATTCCATTGGCATGGTTTAGAAATACCGGGTGAGGGGGATGGTGGCCCACATGAACAAATAGAGCCTGGTCAATCGAAGAAGCTAACTTTTCCTATCCGCCAGCAAGCAGCTACTTTGTGGTTTCACCCTCATCCAGAAGGACAAACGGCTGAGCAGGTATATAAAGGACTAGCTGGGCTCATTTATGTGGAGGATGAAAATTCACAGCGTTTAGGATTACCTCAACAATATGGCGTAAATGATATTCCGTTAATTTTTCAGGACCGCCAATTTGATGATCAACAACAATTAAATTATCAACAGTTCAAAAATAATGATGGGACAATTGGTGATACATTGCTTATTAATGGTACACTCAATCCGAAGCTCCATGTACGCCGAGAGCCTGTTCGCCTTCGATTGGTGAACGGCTCCAATGCCCGGAATTTCACCTTTATGCTAAGTACGAATGAGGAATTTCAACAAATCGCCACAGATGGAGGATTTCTAAATAGCCCTGTTCCACTAAATAAACTGACCTTAACACCAGGTGAACGTGCTGAAATTATCATCGATTTTTCCAAGCTAAGTACTTCCATTGATTTATCATTGATAAATGAAGAAGGTGTAGTCCTGTTACCGTTTACAATCACAAATGAACGCACTACTCCACAGAAGATGCAGGATGTATTTAATCAATTCTCTACAACTAGTGAAGAACAACAATTACCTGTATCTAAACGTTTAGAGCTATTTGGTATGGGGACGATGGTAACGATTAATGGCAAGCAATTTGATCGTACTAGAATTGATTTTGTACAACAACAGGGAGTGACAGAAATTTGGGAAATTTACAATAAACCCGATATGATGGGCGGCATGACTCATCCGTTTCATTTACACGGTACGCAATTTAAAATTGTATCCATTAATGGTCAGGCGCCACCGCTTAATGAACAGGGTTGGAAAGATACGGTGTCCATTGAACCAGATGAAACAGTTAAATTGGCAGTGAAGTTTCTAGATAAGGGTATCTATATGTTCCATTGTCATTTACTAGAGCATGAAGATAATGGCATGATGGGACAAGTGAAGGTAGAATAGAAACTTTTTGAAACATAGAAAAGGTAGCTGATCAACAATCAGCTACCTTTTATTATTGCTCAAGCTTAGTTAATGTTTTGCCGCTCCAACCAAAAAGTACAGTTAGAATTGGCCCAAGTAAACAGAAGAAGGTGAATGGTAGGTAATCCAGTGTGGAAATTCCAAGGACACTTGTGATGAAAATACCACAAACACTCCAAGGTACAAGTGGATTGACAACCGTTCCAGCATCCTCCATGACACGAGATAAGTTTTTAGGTGCTAGCCCAACCTTCGCAAATTGAGCTTTAAATGCTTCACCTGTTAACAGGATAGATAAATACTGCTCACCGATTAATGTATTAACTCCAATGCCGGTAAGAGCGGCGCCTGTAATAACGGAACCAGCACTTTTAAATAAGCTTTCAACCTTAGCTAAAATACTTTGTATAATACCAAGTGTGAACAAAAGACCACCCATTGTTAAGGCCAGTAAGACAAGAGCAATTGTAGCTAGCATACTATTCATGCCCCCGCGTGTCAGTAGGGCATCTACTTCCTTATTACCAGAGTGAGAGACATAGCCATCAAATAAAACTTTGAAGACGTCTGAAGCTGGTAGGGGATCTAGTGTATAAGATAGACCTACACCAAGAATAGAAACAACGGCTAATGTAATAACGGCAGGAGCTTTATAAAAAGTCATCATAACGAGGACGACAATTGGTAATAATGTATACCAATGAATAAGTCCTGTAGTTAATAATCCTTCTTTAAATTGCTCCACCGTGTCAAAAGATGTTGCTTCGCCTGTTGGCGATAAAATAGCGTATAGTACGAATGAGATCAGGAAAGCAGGGATTGTTGTCCAGCCCATATTTTTAATATGTTCAAATAAATCTACACCGACTGTTCCTGAGGCAAGATTGGTTGTATCGGATAATGGTGACATTTTATCACCAAAAAAAGCACCAGAAACAATTGCACCAGCTGTTATGGTTAATGAAATGTCCATGGCACCTGCGATACCCATAAATGCCACACCGACAGTTGCTACTGTTGTTAACGAACTACCAACAGAAATACCAACGATGCTACAAATTAAAAAAACAATGGCAAAGAAAAAGTTTGGTGAAACAGTTAAAAAACCATAATAGATGAGCGTAGGGATTGTTCCACCCATAATCCAGCTCGAAATTAAAATACCAATAAAGAAAAAGATGAAAACAGCGCCCAATCCAGCACTAGCACCCGCAATCATTCCACCCTCTAAATCGCGAAAGGGGACTTTTTTTAGTAATCCATAGGCTAGTAAAAAAGAAATAACTAAAAAAATCGGAATATGGGGTGTTGCTTTTAAATACCCAATACTAAAAGACATTGTGGCAATAATTAAAAGTATAACGAAGCTTGCCTCCATAAATCGAGGGTTGCTTTTAGCTTCTATTCGAAACATATGAAACCTCCTAATAAATACTTCTTCGCTTCAATGCGGTGAAGCCCAAAAGTATTATAGCACGCTAATATTTTTTGTCAATTGACAGAAAATTGCAGAATTCCTTCAAGTCAATGCTCTTAGGTTGGTGTCCTTACTTTTATGTATAAGCAGGAACAAGGACGAGCATAACAAATAGGAAAGGTGACATGTTTCGACATCTATAGGTAAAAAATAGCAGAGGATATACTTATTTCGAATGTAAATAACGTTTACAATTCCTTAACATTTCATGTGGTAAATAAATAGGGAGAAAAAAGATTATTTCAAGTATTTTTATAAAAATAACAGAAAAAACGGTCATATTTAAAGAAAAAATAGTGATTTTTATTATTTGATTTCCAACGTTTTCAACTTGGAAACCAGCCTAAAAATAAATGTGGCAAATTTTATATTACAGTTTTGTAAAATCAACATAGAAGTGTTTAAAATTTTGTAGAATTGTGTAAATGTTTTGTTATGATGATTCAGAAATTGATAATTTTTATTTTACAGGAGGAACAAGATGTTCAACTCAAACAAGCAAGATCCATTTTTTCAGTCATTATTAAAAATCGCTAAAAATGTGAATGAGGGAATTTATTATGCTCATAATGCCCATATTCAAGATATAGATGCGTTAAAAGAAATTGCCGATACAATGAAAGATTATGAAACAAGCGGTGATAAATTAATTCATGAGCTTATCGTAATGCTTAATAAATCATTTATGACACCAATCGAGCGAGAAGATATTTTAGCTTTAGCCAATAAATTAGACGATGTAATTGATGGAATGGAAGGCTGTATTGCCCACTTCAATATGTACAATTTAACAGAAGTAACGGAGCCAATGCGTCAATTCCTAACATATATTGCGAAGAGCACTGATGAGATGGTACAAGCCATGGAGCTATTAAATAATAAAAAGCTTGTAGAGATGCGTAAACATGCGATTCAAATTAAAGATAATGAACGTGAATGTGATGAAATCTTCCGTTCCTCTATGAAACAGTTATTTATTCAAGAAAAAGATCCAATGCGCCTCATTGTTTTCAAGGATATTTATGAGCAATTCGAGGATATTGCTGATAGCTGCCAAACAGTGGCAAACACAATTGAAACAATAATTATGCGTAACGCATAAGATGGAGTGTAACAAATGGATACAATCTTACTAATTACCATATTAGTCGTTATATTCGCATTAGTGTTCGACTTTATAAACGGCTTCCATGATACAGCGAACGCTATTGCAACGTCTGTATCAACCCGTGCATTAAAACCACGTACAGCGGTTTACATGGCTGCGGTTATGAACTTCGTCGGAGCTATTACATTTGTTGGGGTAGCCAAAGCTTTAACAAAAGATATTGTGGACCCGTTTACCTTAAATGCCTATGATGGCGATATCACAGGTTCTGTTGTTATATTAGCAGCTCTATTATCTGCCATTACATGGAATTTACTTACGTGGTATTTTGGAATTCCATCAAGTTCTTCCCATACATTAATTGGGTCTGTAGCAGGTGCCGCGATTGCAGCAGCTGGATTCAGTATTCTAAACTATGCTGGATTTATAAAAATCTTACAAGCACTGATTTTCTCACCTCTACTAGCGTTCGCCGCTGGTTTCCTAATGATGACCATATTAAAGGTCATCTTTAAAGATATGAATTTATACCGTACAAATAAAGGCTTCCGTACCATGCAAATCGGAACAGCGGCCTTACAATCATTTACACACGGAACGAACGATGCCCAAAAAGCGATGGGTATTATCACACTCGCTTTAATCGCAGGTGGATTACACACAGGCGACGATATTCCTTTCTGGGTACGTTTTGCAGCAGCAACAGCAATGGGTCTAGGTACCTCTGTAGGTGGTTATAAAATCATCAAAACAGTGGGTGGCAAAATCATGAAAATTCGCCCAGTGAATGGAGTTGCAGCTGACTTAGCTTCGGCTTCTATTATCTTTGGCGCGACATTAATTCACTTACCAGTATCCACAACACATGTTATTTCTTCTTCTATCATGGGTGTAGGAACAGCACACCGTGTCAAAGGCGTTAAATGGGGAATGGCCCGTAAAATCGTCACAACATGGGTCATCACTATGCCAATCTCAGCAGTAATGGCAGCATTAATTTACTATTTTTTAAGTTTATTTTTCTAGTTCAATCCGAAGAATGCACAATCACTGTGCATTCTTTTTTTGTTTGGGATGAAGTGGGGCGGAGTGACGGATAGAGGGAGGAAAGTGACGGATAGAACGGCAAAAGTGACGGATAGCGAGGGCAAAGAGATGGATAGAGCAAGGAAAGTAGCGGATAGCCCTGCGCAGAGTAGAGGAAAACGCGGAGGAAACGATAGAACAAGCAGAGTGACGGATAGAACGAGCAGAGAGACGGATAGAACGAGCAGAGAGACGGATAGCGAGGGCAAAGAGACGGATAGAGCAAGGAAAGTAGCGGATAGCCCTGCGCAGAGTAGAGGAAAACGCGGAGGAAACGATAGAACAAGCAGAGTGACGGATAGAACGAGCAAAGAGACGGATAGCGAGGGCAAAGAGACGGATAGCGCGGCCAAAGTAACGGATAATTCCTCAGAGAAGAAATGGAAAACCCCAATCATTTGTGCAAAATGGGGATTCGTTCTATGTTAAATATAAAGAAAGTGTAAAGTTCGGAGAAAATCGTTTTTTCCGTAGTAAGGTTAGTGCAGGAGGAGAATGGATGAAGGTCAAGTTATTACTGATTGAGGATGATGCAGCTATTGGTCGCATTGTCAAAGATACAATGGAGCAAGAGGGCTATCTTGTAACATGGGCCACTACGGGTCTTGAAGGGCTGGCAGATTTTCAGGAGCAACCATTTGATTTAGTGTTGGTGGATTGGATGCTACCAGAAATGGATGGTCTCACGGTTTGTCAAAATATACGTTGGGAAAGCGATGTCCCCATCCTTATGATGAGTGCTCGTAAGGAAGAAGCGGATAAGGTGGAGGGCTTACAAGGAGCGGATGATTATATCGCAAAACCGTTTAGTTTAGAGGAATTAAAGGCTCGTGTGGCATCGCATCTTAGACGCTGGAGACGCTATAACAAGCAAGAAGAAGTAGAAGAGCAAACTGCCTATGCAAATGGATTAATCATTGATTGGCAACGAGAAATAGTGAGCATTAACCAGCAAGAAATAGCATTAACTCAAAAGGAATTTGCTCTTGTCAAGCTACTCGCAAAAAATCCGAGCCAAACCTTTACGAAGAAGGAACTGTATCAGTATATTTGGCAGCAAGCAACTTTAGAGGACACTCATACTGTCACAGTACATATAAAGGCACTAAGAGAGAAGCTTAATGATTCGGTGAGACATCCATATTTTATTCAAACTGTGTGGGGCAGGGGTTATCGTTTTATTGGTGAACCGTTATGAAAATTAAATCTTGGTTACTTATCACTTTTTTTATTGTCATGGTGTTGCCCATATCTGGTGCTTATAGTCTATATGTGTGGATAAATGCTTATTATCAAGATAAAAATGTTGCGGAATACTTTGACAAGTGGACAGAGCTAAATCAGGTAAAAGCGATCGTTGACAATCCAGCACTATATCAAAAAAATGCAAATTTAGAAGAGATAGAAGAGCTGACCAATGGGCAATTGGCGATTACACTTTACACCAAGTCAGGTTTTGTCTTATATTCCTCAAACCCTTTACAATCAGGCTATGTATGGAAAGAGCGTATATTTAAAGGTTTATATGATTTACAACAATCATACAACGCCTTTACCTACAAGGAGCCAGTATATCACAATGGGGACTTGTTGGGCATCTATGAAATTCAATTAATAAGAACTGATTGGGTAAAAGGTGTAGAGAAGCGTTCATGGCTTGTCATTATAGGCTCTATCTTGCTATTTTTAGTGATTTATATAGGGGTCATTTTGTTGCTTAATCGGAAACTTAATCGACCATTACGAGAACTGATGCATCAAATGCGAAATTTTGCCAAAGGTGAGCATATAGAATCCAATTTAAGTACAAGAAAAGATGAGATTGGTTCACTCGCCCAAACATTTGTGGCGATGCAACATGAAATTGAAAATACCCGGGTTTCCTTAAAAGTAGAACAACAGCAAAAAGAGATGATGATTGCAAGTATCTCCCACGATTTAAAAACGCCTCTTACCGCTATTCAAGCCTATGCGGAATCCTTACTAAACAATGACTTATCACAACAGCAGCAAGAAGAATATCAGCAGGTCATCATCACGAAGGCCGATCGAATGAAGCATATGCTAGAAGATTTATTGATGTTTACATTACTCCAATCAACGAGCTATGAATTAGAGCTGGTAGACGTTGATGGGGAAGAGTTTTTTGAGATGGCTTTGTCCGACTATGAACCGTTATGTGAGGAACAAGGTTTTACATTAGATGTATTCTGTGATGTAGATGGGCTGTATGCTGTGCATCCTAAACAACTTCAGCGTGTGATTGATAACTTATTGAGCAATGCATGGCGCTATGGTGAGATCGGCACATCTATTGGTTTAGCGGCGGTTAAAGCTGGAAGTTTTCCGCAATGGGGGTTTGATTTCCTTAAGCCAGCCCTAACGAAGCAAGAGGGTATGTATATGATCGTGCAAAATAGCGGGCAGGGCTTGCCACAAAAGGACATTGTAAAGTTATTCGAGCCCATGTATCAAGCGGATCATGCAAGATCAAAGGCTGGAGAACGGGGCACGGGACTTGGCTTAAATATTACGAAACAAATTATTGAAAAACATGGTGGTACAGTAGAGCTGCTTTCTAGTGAGAATATTGGAACAGCTGTTGTCTGCTGGCTCCCACCTAATAAAGGAGTAGACGAACTATGAGTTGGAAAAATTCATGCCGAGCAGCAGGCTTAATCTCTGTCATGACATTTAGTTTAGTAGGCTGTAATACCGAGGCATCGTATTCACCCCAGGAAATTATTGAGCAGACGCTCCAAGAATCGAAGCAACCGCTTACCTACTATGGCGAATATACGTTAGATATGGGAGAGCTAGGTGGCAAAGCTCAGGTAAAAGAATGGGTCAAGGATAAGTATAGACGTATAGAAATGAAAGGTGACAATGATGAACATGTCATCACGGTCAAAACTGACTCTGAGCTGATAAGCTATGATGTCACGGAAAATACAGCTTTTAAAATGGCGTATCCACAAGGCGAACTTGACGGGCTACGATCGCCTAGGGAAGAGGTACAGCTTGTTTTTAATTTGGTGAAAGATACTCATGAGATTAAGATAGCAGGCGAAGAGAAGGTCGCTGGGAGAGACACATATAAAATTGTCGCAAAAACTAAAAAAACCGAATCACTATTTGGGGATATAGAAGCATGGATTGACAAAAAAACATGGCTGATGTTAAAAATGAAGTCAGATAATGCAGGTAATCAAATAATCACTGAATACTCAAAAATAATTGTTGATGAAAAAATAGATGATCAACAATTTATACTTGATCTACCAGAGGATGTAACGATCCAAGAAATTAGCGGTGAAGATACTTCAGAATTAATTTCATTGGACGAAGCAAAGCAACAACTAGAAAAGTTTTTAATGGTTCCGCAAGAAAATGGCCTTTCTATAGATAAAATTTCAATGGTTAAAGGATTAGAGGATCGACCAGAATATTCCTTTGACTTTGGATTAGATGGGCAGCCAGCTTTTTTCATCACTATTTTTAAAGCGGATGAGAGTATGAGTGAAATTGGTCCCATCTTAAATGAAAAAGAGATGGATATTCGAGGACAAAAAGGAACGGTTATGGATGATAAAAATTTCCGCTCGATTGCTTGGCAAGAAAACGGCTACCAGTATAGTATCGTTGGCGAAAATCCAGAGTTAACGATTGAGGATCTTGTAAGCTATGCACAACAAATGGAATTTGTTCAATGAGGTGATGCTATGAAAAGGGCACAGGGGTTGAAGAGTCTTGCATTGTTTTTATTTACTACTATTTTTTTATACGGGGTAGGCGATACCTATCAAGTTTCTTGGCTACAATTTCATTTTACGGGCCGATATGATGAAGTCGGTTTTTATTTCAGCTTTACTTCACTTATTCCGATATTGATTGGATTATTGATGGTAGGGCTTTATGAATCACTTTTAAAACGATTAATATAAAAAGTTTAGAAGCAGGATCTCGGTTGAGGATCCTGCTTTTTATAGTACGATTACGTTATCTATTACAATATTTAAGTAAAAAGGTTTTTAAAAGGAAGTTTTATCGTAGATTACATTTATTCATGGTCATGCTCAAGTGATTGCCCTTTTTTATGGTTCTTTACTTCTATTTTATGTTAACGTTTTTATCTAAAAAAGGAAAATGAGGAAAACTAAATGGGCTGCAGTGATAAGTTTAGCACTCGCATGGATTGTTCCAGCTCTTTATAATGTGATTATGTTTTGTGATAAGTGATAATAGAAATATACGCGTACAAATGATGGGTCAATGATTATTCATTTTACATAATAAACAATCGAATTACATATACACTTGGAGGTGAAATATGGATTTTATGGCATCGAACGAAGCAGTGCTAAAGGTGAAAAGGTGGCCGAAAGATACGATTACGGCGGGGTGCCGCCATTCGGTTGGGCTTAGAGAGGATGGGACTGTGGTGGCTACAGGTGATAATCGATATGGTCAATGTCAGGTAAGCGGCTGGCGGGATATTGTAGCGGTTAGGGCTGGTAATGTTCATATGGCGAGGAACACGGGGAACACGCATACAATTGGTCTTCGCGTGAATGGAACGGTGGTAGCGGTCGGCTGGAATAAGCATGATCAGTGTAATGTCAGTGACTGGCGCAATATTGTGGCAGTGGCTGCGGGTTGGTGCCATACCATTGGGCTTACAGCAGATGGGACTGTGGTGGCAGTGGGGAAAAATAAGGAGGGGGAATGCAATATAAGTGGTTGGAGGGATATGGTAGCGGTCGCGGCAGGTGACTGGCATACAATCGGTCTTCGTGCTAATGGAACGGTAGTGGCAGTGGGGAATAATCGATATCGTCAATGCGATGTCAACGACTGGAGTCATATTGTGGAAGTCTCTGCAGGCTATCTACATACAATTGGTCTACAGCGGGATGGCAGGGTGATAGCTGTAGGCTCGAATAAACATGAACAATGTGAAGTTATGAACTGGCAAGGTATTGTGGCAATTGCAGCGGGTAGTTATCATACCATTGGGCTTAAGGCTGACGGGACGGTGATGGCTGCAGGCTCGAATAAGCATGGCCAATGTCAAGTGAGTGGCTGGCGAGATATTGTGGCAATTGCGGCGGGATGCGCTCATACACTTGGCCTTCAATCTGACGGTACTGTGGTTGTAGTCGGTGAAAATGAGTATGGCCAATGTGATGTAAACGGTTGGCAGGACATTCAAGTAAATGAACATGTATAGATCCCTTAAGGAGCGTGGATACCCAAGCTCCTATTTTTAATACTTCATTTTGTTCATTATGCTATCTGCTGTAAATGTGTTTTCGTAAAGGCTTCATCATATTTTAAGCCATAACCGAGTGCTCGATCTAAGAAAATATGTGCCAGCCAAATCAAGGCAACCATCAGTAGTGTTGGGATGGAGAGCGTATAGCCAATTACGAGAAGGATAGCGGGTATGAAGAAGCTATGCCCCGTATTATAGCAAAGGGCACCCATTTTTAAATTGATTATATAACCGGCCATAGTTATATCAGGCAGCAATAAAAATAAAATAAATGATAGCCATGAAAAATCTAAGTGCGCATAGAAAAAGACCGTCAAGATAAAGGCGATGACATATTCTAGAGAGATAATTTTACGTAGTTTCATTGTAACCACGACCTTCCTGTAAATTTTGGTACATATCTTCAATAAGTGAATTAATTTTTTCTTGATTGTTTTTAAATTGTCCATCAGCCATTAATATTTTAGTTAGCTGTAGCGATTGTCGTGCATGCTGATAAAAGTGCATGAGCTGTTCAATATGGGCAATCTTTGCAGAAAATAGTTGTACCGTTTCTTCATTACACTCTGTGGATATAGGTTTTTTTTCGAGTGTCAGTAAATAGTTGATTTCTTGTAAGGTAAAGCCGAGCTGGCGTAGGACGAGAATAAATTTCATGGTCTGTTCACATGTGCCATCATACACACGGTAACCATTGTTTAATTTCTGTGGATGTAAGAGTCCTTCTTTTTCGTAATAACGGACTGTATCGGTGGATAATTGAAACTTCTCGGCAAATTGTTTAATTTTCATATGAGCACCTCCTACAATCATCCTAACATTGGAGTATGCTCCAAGGTCAATACACTTTTAGAAAAAATTTGAAACGGAGATTCATTGGGAATCGTTTATTGTGTAAGAGGGTAGGTGGGTGGCATACTTGAACAAATCATTGATGAACATGGAGAGCATTTATTGCGTCTCGCTTATTTTTACGTAAAGAACCGGCAAACGGCGGAGGATATTGTACAGGAGGTTTTTATTAAATTCTCTCAGTGTAATTATGAGGAACGTGGGCAGCTACGCGCTTTCTTATCCACTTTAACGATTAATCAAAGCAAGGATTATTTAAAAAGCTGGCATTATAAAAAACTACTTGTACAAGAAAAAGTATTTCCTATGAAGTGGAATAAACAGCGTGATGAGCTAGTCGTGGCGGAGGAGCGATCCTCTGTGGGAGCGGCAATATTAAAGCTATCACTTCTGTATCGAGAGCCGATTGTTCTTTATTATTTTGAAGAAATGAAAATACATGACATTGCCCGATTATTAGGGGTTTCAGATAATACGGTGAAAACAAGGCTGAGACGGGCAAGAGAGGCATTAAGGTCCTATCTAAAACAGGACGAATGGGAGGTGCTAAAGGATGAATAAAGTACACAAAGAATTGGTGAAAGTATCGGGGGATATGACGAGTAGCAAAGAACGTGTTAAACAACATGTGCTACATTCTAAGAATTCCAACAAGAAGCCTTATCGATTCACACTTTTATCGGTCGTGCTCACCCTATGTGTGGCAGGTTTTATATTGGTACAGCTGTTAGGGAAGGAAACGACCCAGACGACTATATGGTTTCATGAAACACAGCTAGATCATTTTGAGCGTATAACACAAATGATGTGGCCCAATCAAAACAAGGAATATTATAAAGAAGAGGCTTATCGTTCGTATGAGAAGCTTGTTGCCGCATATTTTTTTGCAGAGTCATTAGGAATTACCTATACGAAGGATGAACTTGAGACGGAGAGGAAAAACTTCGTTGAGCAAATGGAAATGCTACAGCAATCACCTAAAAATAAAGCCTTTTTTCGAGGTGTAGAACCGAGTAAATATGTGGATGTTTATATGGAACCTCTCCTGCCAATGTATACAGCTAGAACGAAGCTCTACGCGATGTATAAGGAAAAATATCCAACTTTTTATGCCTATAAAGGCGTAGCAGATATTGAGGCTATTCGGTATTTCCAAATGAATTTTGCTGAACAGGCGACGGCCTTTCAAAAGGAAAATAACATCGTGAACCCTCCTAGTACATCTGGCACCTCTTTAGTGGGAACCGTTGCAAAGGTTGAGTCAAATGCCTTTTTATTTATCGAGGGTATTATTCCAAAAGATTTCGATCATATGACAGAAGAACAGCTGGAGGAAAAGTATGAGCAAGCTGACTGGTACCCTGTATTAGCCGATTTTCCTGTAGAACAAGGGGACTATATTACCCTTCATTCGACTGAAACGGGTAGCATAGAGGAAAATGGGGTTGTCAGGAAATATGGCTTATTAAACGATGTGGAGGTATTAGAGCCTGATGTCACTGTAGAGCTAAATCTGCAAAATGAACAAGAAGTAGCTGAATTCTTGCAGGATATGCCCTGGCAGATGGCTGACTATATGCGAATGCCCCCTGATTACTCCCTTCAGGTGGAAGGGGTGCGTATTGAAATATGGAAAGGCTATGGAGGTTCACTTTACCTCCAAAAGATAGGGAGTGGAGAAATCAAATTAAGCTCCGAAAAGGCCAAGAAATTAAAAGAATTATTAGGTATAGAAGAATCTTAACAAGTCTCTGTGAAAGAGGCTTGTTTTTTGTTAGCGAGAAAATTATAGTGAAAGTACTATGTTAAATTTACCATTAAAATATAAAATTAGAAACATAGGATAATATACACAATAATTTGTTTGTCTAGTATTAATTGCTTAATTTTGTAAAAATAAATGAGTCCAAAGAATTGTAATATTTTATTCATGCAGGTAGTATTAAAGAAGTAAGGTTGAAGATAAGGGGGAGCGGTATGAACGTACAAGAATTTGAAGAATTATGGATTACGCTCAATGAATTATATAACGCGGATCGTTTTTTAGAATATATAGAAATAAGTAGTGCCGCAATCGAAAGTGCCATTAAGCTTGGAATGTATGATAAGGCAATCCTTTTATTACGCTATAGCTGTGCCAGTTATTTTCAAACAGGTGATTTACAGCTATCGATTAGTGTACTTGAACAATATCGTGAGCTAACTTTTCAACATGGCAATGATATTGACCTCATTCAGTATTATAATATAGCCGCGATTTATTGGGGGACATTTGGTCACTTAAAGAAATCTGAAGAGCTGATGCTAAAGGGCTTAAAAATTGCTGAATCTATTCAACATGTGGAGAGCTTGGGGAAAATTTATAATAATCTAAGCGATTTGGAAATATCGATGGGCAATTATCGTACAGCCAAGGAATTCGCCTTAAAAAGTCTTTATTACTCGAATGCGTTTGAAGTGCAGCATAAAGAGCCTTATACAGGAATTATGTATCCAAAAACAAACCTAGCCGTATCACTTATATGGCTGGATGAGTTTGATGAGGCCAATGTACTATTACAAGAACTACTAGCCACGATTCATAACCCACCCTATTCAAAAGTACAATTAGAGGTTTTCAATGCCTATGCCATTCTCTGTGAACGACAGGGACGTGTAAGTGAAGCTATTGATTTATATCAAAAGACTAAACATTATGCTTTGCAAAACAATGATCTGTCTTTGCTTCAAATTATCTATAATTCATTAGTGAAGCTTATAGAGGATCAGGGCAATAAAATTGTTTTATGTGCTGTTCAGAAAGAATATATTAATATTTTGTTAGAAATTCAACGTGAAAATTACTCTCATGTATTATTTGAAATGGAGTATAACGATCATAAGAAGCAATTTGAAAAAAATGCTTATTTCGATCCGCTGACGAATATTTACAATCGACGCTATTTTGATGAAAATGCAAAGAGGATGCTCGAAAAAGCAGCTGAAGGTAATCAGCAATTAGCGTTAATGATGGTGGATTTAGACCATTTTAAAGAAATTAATGATATGAATGGTCATCTATTTGGAGACGATGCATTAACGAATACCGCCAAAACATTGCAAGATTATTTTCAACCCTTTGAATCGATTGTCGCACGTTTTGGTGGAGATGAGTTTATAATCCTCAGTCAAGTAAAAGAGGGAGAAACGGTGCAAACATTGGCCGACAATCTTTATCAAACCTTAACGGCTTTGTCACTTACGGTGAATGGTGAAACAGTTCAATTGGAATTTAGTATTGGTGTTAGTACTAATGATTTTGGCAAGATAAAGATAGTGGAAGAGCTTATCCAACATGCGGATGAAGCGCTTTACAAGTCGAAGCGTAATGGACGCAACCAAATTACACACTATAACCATTATTGTGATGTGGGAAATGGTATTTAAAGAGAAAGAGGCATAACTTTATAGGAGGTGCCTCTTTCATGTACGTTTACAAGCTACGGTAAGGATTAATAATGCCGTAAAATATGATATCCTCAAAAGTACCGTTTTTAAAAACATGATCCTTTAACGTTCCCTCATACTGCATGCCACACTTCTCCATGATTTTGCCAGAGGCAGGATTGGAAAGAAAATACTGCGCATAAACACGATGATACTGTTTTTCCTTAAAAGCAAATTCAATGATGGCACGGGCAGCTTCTGTTCCATAGCCAATTCCCCAATACGGCTCACCAATCCAATAAGCCATTTCTCCATTTTGGTGTTGCTGACGATTCGACAGTCCAATGGCCCCGTATAATTGCCCACTTTGTTTGTCCGTTATGGCAAATTCATAGAGCTGCTCTTGCTCAAAATTTTGTTGATGATTGGAAATCCATGACAATGCACAGTCTAAGGTATAGGGATAAGGTAAATTTAACGTGCTTTTATATAGAGCAAAATTATTACACAATGCACTTACTTCAGGTGCATCCGCTTCTGTGAATAGTCGGAGCATGAGACGCTCTGTTTCTATTGTTTTTTTTGCAGCTTGGTAATTCATTGAAATACCCCCTTCAACAATGATAAAAACGATTATAGCACAATAAAAAGAAAAATAAACCAAATAATGGATATTATTAATACCATGAAATTAGATAAAAATTTATTGAAAAACGATAAATTATATGGTAAATTGAACAGGATATTAAATAAAAGAGGTGCGTAATATGAAACGGGAAACACTCTTTTTAAAGATTGCTGTTTTTCTAATGGGGTTGCCGGTTTTTGCCTTATGTATATGGGTGGTGCCACGTGTTGCTTTAGATACAGCTCAGCATTCACCGGTCTTAACAATTACTGCATTACTTGGCGTCTATGCAACGGCAATTGCTTATTTTGTTGCTCTATATACGACGATCAAGCTGCTAAGCTATATTGATCAAAACATTGCATTTTCAGAGCTATCAGTGAAAGCTTTAATTAAAATTAAATATTGTGCAATTGTCATTAGTAGTGTTTACGTGGTTGGCATGCCACTGATATACTATGCTGCGGAAGTAGACGATGCCCCAGGTCTTATACTTATTGGAATGGTCATTATTGGTGCTTCTTTTGTAGTTGCAGTTTTTGCTGCTGTTCTTCAAAAGCTTCTAAAAAATGCCATCGATATCAAATCAGAAAATGATTTAACGGTTTGAGGTGAATACTATGGCGATGATTATCAATATTGATGTCATGTTGGCAAAACGGAAAATGAGTGTAACAGAACTTTCAGAGAAGGTTGGCATAACGATGGCGAATCTTTCTATATTGAAAAATGGTAAGGCGAAAGCGATTCGCTTTTCAACGTTAGAGGCGATTTGTGAGGCGTTAGAATGTCAGCCAGGGGATATTTTAGAATATAAAAGGAACGAAGAATAAAGACTGTAGGTAAAAGCCGTCGAGCACGCTCGATGGCTTTTGTCGTTTTTTCTTGGCGGGTCATCCGTATTTAATTGGAACGAGGTAGCTTTTTTTATTGAAAAAAGACTGTAGAAAATATTGCCATATGGAATATAGTTGTGCTACGATAAAGCTAAGATAATTCGACAGTCAGTCGGTCGATTATAAGGGGTTGTTAAGATGAGGGAAATGAAAAAGGCAGAAGAACGCAGAAATGAAATTTTAGATGCAGCAGATGAACTGTTTACGCAGAAGGGATTTGATGGCACTAGCACAAATAATATTCTTGAAAAAGTAGGAATTGCACGCGGTACTCTTTATTATCATTTTAAATCCAAGGAAGATATTATGGATGCCCTCATCGAACGTTATACGGAAACGATGTTAACGAGGGCAAGGGCAGTGGCACGGGATAGTAGCATTGCAGTGAATGAGCGCATATTGAGGGCTGTGATGGCATTAAATATGCAGAATGAAAATGGTCAGGAAATTATGGACCATATTCATAAGCCGCAAAATGCATTAATGCATCGAAAAATACAGCAGGTGGTCATGAATCATGTACCGCCATTATTGACGAGTATCATCCGTGAGGGTATTGAACAAGGGATTTATCATACACCCTACCCATACGAATGCATGGAGATGATTGTCGCATATACAAATACCGTTTTTGATGATGATTTGGTGTTGTTGTCAGATGAAGAGCGGGCTGCTCGTGTCCCAGCATTTATCTTCAATGTGGAGCGAATGCTTGGCGTGGAAAGCGGTAGTTTGTTGTACATGATGAAAATGTTTGGTCATGAAGGGGAAGACGGGACGAAATAATTGTACTTAGGGTCTTAAAACTGACAAAGGGGTGACCTATGTATTTCAAAATTGTACGGAATGATATAGCGAATAGTAAGCTGATTACATGTTTGACAACACTGTTTGTAGCAGGTGCGGCTATGCTTGTTACGCTTTCGGCCGTTCTTATTGTTCATTTATCAACTTCTATTGATACATTATTAAAGCAAGCGGAAACACCACATTTTCTACAGATGCATTCGGGTACTATCGATCAAGCGCATCTCATTGACTTTGCCGAGCGAAATGAGCTGGTGGATGAATTTCAGATCAACGAATTTCTCAATGTAGATGGTACCAAGATCAACATTGCAGGCAACACACTTGCACAAAATGTTCAGGACAATGGGCTGACTACGCAAAGTGAGAAGTTTGATTTTTTACTAGACCTTGATGGCCATGTAATTGAAGCGGATAACGGAGACATTTATGTACCTGTAGGCTATATGAAGGACGGCACAGCCAAGCTAGGTGATACAGTGATGGTCCATAATAAGCCATTTACGGTTGCAGGTTTTTTACGGGATTCGCAAATGAATTCCATGTTAGCATCATCCAAGCGATTCCTCGTGAGTGAAGAGGATTATGCAGCGATTCAGGCAGCCGGCACTATTGAATATTTAATAGAGTTTCGTTTGAAAGATTTGGCTGATTTAAGAAGCTTTGAAGAGGACTATCATCGTGCACATTTAGAAGCGAACGGACCAACGATTACATGGCCGCTCTTCAAAATGCTAAATGCCATATCGGATGGTTTGATGATCGCTGTTATTTTATTAATCAGCGTACTCGTGGTGGTCATTGCATTTATGTGTATCCGTTTTACATTGCTAACTAAAATGGAAGAGGATTATCGTGAAATCGGTGTAATGAAGGCCATTGGTATACGTGTTTCAGATATTCAGAAAATGTATTTTGCAAAATATGGTGTAATAGCGGCAATTGGCTGTGTGCTTGGCTTTATACTTTCCTTTATGGTGAGGGATATTCTTTTAGCCAATATCCGCCTATATATGGGGGATACAGCCAATACATCATTGGTCTGGCTATTCACCATTATCGGTCTGGTGCTAGTATTTGCTTCTATCCTAATTTATGTACAATTAATGTTGAAACAGTTTCGCAAGCTTTCGGCTGTTCAGGCTATCCGATTTGGCGTGATACAAAGTAAAGCAAAACATGGGAAGTGGCTAAATATTAGCTCCAATAAAAGCCTTCCAATCAATCTCTTTTTAGGCGTGAAGGATGTGCTTTCCCGTAAAGGTTTATATGCCACAATGCTCACTGTCTTCATAGTAGCAACTTTTATTATCATTGTGCCTCAAAATTTATACCATACCATTTCCTCCAAAAATTTTATTACGTATATGGGGATTGGCAATAGCGACATCCGCATCGATATTTCGCAAGGCAGTCAACATGTTCAGGATGTAACAACTGTGGTCAAAACGCTAGAGCGTGATCAAGATATTACAGATTATACGGTTTTGACGACGAAAAAGTTTACAACCATTACAAATAATGGGGTGGAAGAAAGTCTAAAAATTGAGTTGGGCGACCATACCGTTTTCCCAGTAGAATATGCGCAAGGGAGTGCGCCGAGAGCTCAGGATGAAATAGCACTTTCTGTTCTTAATGCGGAGGAGCTTCAAAAAAAAGTGGGCGATACCATTTTACTTATCATCCAAGGTGAAACGAAAACCCTAACCGTAAGTGGCATCTATTCGGATATTACAAATGGTGGAAAAACAGCGAAGGCAGCATTCTCTGATGATTCCACAGAAAGTATGTGGAATGTCTTCTATGGTTCGCTATCGAAACAATCGGAAGTCGAAAAAAAGGTTGCAGAGTATACAGATAGCTTCCATTTTGCCAAGGTTTCAGGCATTGATGAATATATTTATCAAACATTTGGAACGACCATCAGCTCTATGAAGCAAGTATCGAGTGCGGCACTTATAGTAGCTCTCTTTATGTGTGTGCTGGTGACACTGTTGTTTATGAAAATGCTGATCGCAAAGGATCGATCTCCCATCGCTATCTTGAAATCGATTGGCTTTACAAACGTCGATATTTCCATACAATATGCGGCACGATCAGTTGTTGTCTTAATACTGGCTATTTTTGTGGGGACATTGCTCGCCAACACATTAGGTGAAATTCTGACGACCACGGTCATTGCATCCTTTGGTGCAGCTTCATTTAATTTTATAATTAATCCACTAGCTGCCTATGTTTTTTGCCCATTAGCCCTCCTATGCGTCGTACTTCTAGCAACGCTTATTGGGACTGTTAAGGCGGGACAATTAAAAATAATGGATTATATAAAGGAGTAGAACATGAAAAAACTTGTGACTGGTGAACAAATAGTCAAGTCATTTCAGGTCGGAACAGAACGACATGAGGTTTTAAAGGCTGTATCCATCGATTTATATGAAGGCGAGTTCGTTTCTATTATGGGTCCCTCAGGTTGCGGCAAATCAACCTTACTGTATGCTCTTAGTGGTATGGATAGCATTGATCATGGTCGGGTTTCTTTTGATGGAGTTGATGTAGCAACACTCCATGACAAGGAGCTAGCCGAGCTCCGCCGAACGCGAATGGGCTTTGTGTTTCAACAGCCAACCTTTCTTAAAAGCTTAAATATCCTTGATAATATAGTATTACCCGCAGTACGTGATCAGCGAAAAAATGTGGATGCATTAACGGAAAAAGCACAAAGCATCATGAAAAAAGTAGGGATTGCAGACTTAGCAAAGCGTGATATTACGCAGGTTTCAGGTGGCCAGCTTCAGCGGGCAGGCATTTGCCGTGCTTTAATTAGTAGTCCATCGATGATTTTTGGTGATGAACCAACAGGCGCATTGAATTCAACGTCTGCTCAGGAAATTATGGATATTCTAGCCTCTATCAATCAAGAAGGTACAACGGTTATGCTTGTGACACATGATCCGAAAATAGCTGCACGAACGGAGCGTATTCTCTTTATGAGTGATGGTTCTATCATCAGTGAATTGCGTTTACCACCATTCATCGGTAAAGATTTGAATGATCGAATGGCAAAAGTTGCAACGACGATGCGAGAAATTGGTATTTAATAGATGAATTCAAAAAATCCGCAACGACTTGGCAGTAGCCGTTGCGGATTTTTTATTTTTTTTAGAAAAAATGAATCGCTTTTGCAATAGCGTCCGTCAGTAGTATAGAAAGTAGGTGAGAGCAATGATGGATATTGAACAAGTGATCGAGGAGCATGGGGATTACTTACTAAAGGTCGCCTATTTATATGTGAAGAATAAAGCGACAGCGGAAGATATTGTGCAGGATGTGTTCATCGCTTTTTATCAAAAGCAGGAGCAGTTTCGCCGGCAAGCATCATTGCGTACATATTTAGTAAAAATGACAGTCAATCGGAGCCATGATTATTTACGGAGCTGGAAAAGTAAACGCCTGACATTATTTGAAAAGATTACGGGCCGCACAACGGCGATTACACCAGAGAAGGAAGTGCTCGAGAAGTCGGTCAAACAAGAGCTGACAGAGGCGTTATTTACGTTATCGGTCGCTTATCGTGAGGTTCTAATTTTGTATTATTTTGAGGAGATGACAACTGTAGAGATTGCACAGCTTGTCCGATGCCCAGAAGCGACAATTCGTACAAGGCTACAACGAGCGCGTAAACAGCTGGCAACAGCAATCGGTGACTTTGATTGGGAGGTGCTACGTCATGAATCAATTTAAAGAAGAGCTATTAAAGGAACTACAAGATATAAAATTCTCTGAGAAGCGTAAACAATTAATCGCAGAAAAGGCTAGACGGAAAGGAAAGCATAAAGTAGGTAATCAATGGACGTACCGCGTCGTACTAGCAACCTTTACTGTATTGGTCATTAGTTTTAGTTATCTTTTGTCAGAGCAGAAGGAACAGCGCTCCACAGGTCACCAAGCAGCAACTATACAGTCCGATGCCTGGAGCTGGTGGACAATATTCAATTCTGATTATGTTCGAGGAATTTTGTTGTTGGGCTTTTTTATCGGTGCTGCTTATATTGTCAAGCGTGTATTACTAAAAAAAGGATATGGACTTCCTATTTGTATAGAATGCGGGGAGAGCTGGTCTGAAAAGGAGGCACGCAAATTGTATCGCAAAAATGGAGAAATTGTGTGCCCTCATTGTGGACAAAAACAGTATCGTACGAAAAAATCCATGCAATTAGGGGGCATGCTTTCAATGCCGATACCACTATTCATTATGTTGCAACATGTGTTCCATAACTACTTCATCGGTTTTATTTTCTTTCTAGTAGGGGTGCTGATTTTTCTTTATCAAGTCGTGCCATATGTCTTTAAGCTACAAGACAAGGATTCTATGAATGAACCTTTATGGTAATAATAATAGCGAAGAGAAATTGCGATAGTTATCTAGCAATTTCTTTTTTTTACACCAAAATACATTGACAAGCGTTTTCATTTGCTTTATCTTTGTGTTAACTTATTTTTATTGTTAGTTAACGTATAGCAAAGGGAGGCTTTTTACATTGAAAAAAGGAAGTACATATCAATATGTGTTAGCGGCATTTGGAGCAGCGATTATTGCTGTTTTGGCACAGGTGACCATTCCACTACCTCTAATTCCAATTACAGGACAAACTTTAGCAGTCGGCATTGTCGTGACTATTTTAGGGACAAGATTAGGAACATTATCTGTTCTATTATATATTTTACTAGGAGCAGCTGGTTTACCAGTGTTTAGTGGAATGTCTGGAGGTCTAGGGATTTTAGTTGGTCCGACAGGGGGATATATTGTAGGATTCCTTGCCACAGCGATTATTATGGGCTTATACTTAGATAAATTTGGTATTACATTTACCCAAGCGATTATTGCAAATATCATCGGCATGATTATTACGTTATCATTTGGTACGGTATGGTTAAAAATCGTAGCAGATTATACATGGACAGCAGCCTTCTTGGGTGGTACTGCACCATTTATAGTAGTAGGGATTGTCAAAGCGGTAATGGCGGCATGGATTGGTGTGATTGTCCGTCGCCGCTTAGAAAGAGCACATTTAATTGAAGCAATAGCATAGGACATAGGGGGAATTGTTTTGGCAACATTATGGACAGGTGGAAAGATTTACACGATGGCTCAGGTTGGTGAAACAGTAGAAGCAGTCCTTGAAGAAGATGGGAAAATTGTGGCGACAGGCTCAGTGGAGAGCTTGTCGCCATTAGCTACTTCTACTCGACATTTACAAGGCAATGTCATGTATCCAGGCTTTGTAGATAGTCATTTACATATTATTGGTTACGGGGAAAAATTAAAGCATATTGATGTATCGGCTATTACGAGTAAAGAGGCGTTACTTGAAAAGCTTCAAGAGCGTATGTCCAAGGCATCCCCCAAAGAATGGGTCATAGCGATTGGATTAAATGAAAACCAATTTGAAGAGCCCATTTTCCCAACTTTAGCAGAGCTGGATGCGCTTGGTGAAGCCTATTTAATCATCAAGCGTAGCTGTCACCATTTAATTTTAGCTAATTCTAAGGCACTTGCTTTTGCAGGGATTACCAATGCTACACCTTCACCAGAGGGGGGGATCGTTGAAAAAATAGATGGTCAGCTCACGGGCGTATTAAAGGATGCGGCTTTATATTTAGTGGTCAATCAGATGCCCCATATTACACCTGTATATATAGAGGATGCTTTAGTGAAAGCGGTTGCCTCATTACAAGCATATGGTTTAGTGGGAGGTCATTCGGAAGATTTAAGCTATTACGGACCGCCAAGCCAACCCATTCAAGCCTACCGTAAAATAGTGGAATCTCAGCAATCTTTCAAAGTTCATTTATTGCAGCATCATACCGTATTTAAGGAGGTAGAAAAGTTGGATACTACTTCCTCGCCTTTCTTGGAGTTCGGTGCCATGAAAATCTTTATTGATGGAGCCTTTGGCGGAAGAACGGCAGCACTACGTCAACCATACAATGATGATCCAGACAATACAGGAATGCTTATTCATACGACAGAGCAATTAACGAAGTATGTGCAGCTAGCTCGTCAATATGGACAAACTGTCGCCGTCCATGCAATCGGAGATTTAGCCATCGAACTGATTTTAGATGTTTTTACGGCACATCCACCACAGGCTGGTCAGCTTGATCGGGTAATCCATTGTAGCTTGGTCGATGAGGGCATATTAACTAAACTAGCTGAATTGCCTGTTGCTATCGATATGCAGCCGCAATTTGTACAGGGGGAGTATGACGCCGAGCTATTAAAGCTTGGAGAGGAGCGCGCTCAAGGCTTACATCCTTTAAAGTCACTTCTTGACCGTGGACTTGTGGTGGCTGGTGGTAGTGACGCGCCGATTGAAGTACCGAATCCATTAATCGGAATCTATGCTGCTGTCACAAGATGTAATGTGGGAGAAAAACATGATGGCTATAATCCTAAGGAGAAAATTTCTCGTTTCGAAGCGGTCCATTTGTATACAGGGGGAGCGGCTGAAATCATTGGACAGCAGCACAGTCGTGGTAAAATTGCAGAAGGCTATACAGCCGATTTTACGATTTTAAAAGAGGATATTTTCACTGTGGCTATAGAGCAACTACCTCACATTGAAGTATTTTGTACTGTGGTAGATGGTAAGATTGTATATGAAAATCGCTGAAGGGTAACCTTGCAGCGATTTTTTTAGTTATTTCCTATTTGTAAAATTATTTACTTGGTGTTCTAAGCTTGTCACTCGTTTTGTTAAGTCCTCTACTTGCTGTTGCATGGTTGGTGGAGGAGGCACAGGTATTGTTGCTTTCATTTTTTTGATCATACGAATCATGCCGAAAAAGATAGCTAAAAACAGGCATAGAAGAACCGTTGTACTAATCATATCGCCAATGTCGAATTTCATGTTTGCGCTCCTTTCGCTACGGGGTATCTAGTTATATACAGGATAGCTTCGAGAAAAGTTTCAAGAAAATGGAGAACGTCACGATAAATACACAAATCTTTTCTCTCCAAGCTGCATAGGATACTTGAACATATTGCTATTTTATTGCTTTGAGTACTGTGCCGTGGCGGTCAAAACATACGTTAGAAGAGAGCGATTTTAACTGTAACAGGGGTGATTATGTGCACAAGGCAGGACAAGTAATGCGACAGGCTGTTTATAATATTTATATATATCGATTTGACTATGTACAGGTTTTCGCATTAATTAGAATCTTTCAGTTTTTATTAATGATCCCTGTAAGCTCTACGATGTTAAAGCTCATGCTCAGAGTAACAGGATATACACATATTACCGAGCAAAATTGGCAAAGCTTTGTGGCCCATCCCTTTGTCATTATGATGATTTGTCTATTAATCTTGTTGTTCTTATTATTTGTTTATTATGAAATGGGCTTTTTATTTTTAATGGCCTTTCATCAACAAAGAGGAATGCGCTATCGATTTTTTTCTATATGGCAACAACTGAATCGTAAGGTTGTTTATTTTTTTAGTGTCCAAGTACTATTTTTAATCGTCTATCTTGCTCTATTAATGCCACTCGCTTCTTTCATGCTACCACTCACCTTAACCCAATCCATCTCACTTCCACATTTTTTAACAGAAGAAATCATGAGTAGTCGAACAGGTAGGTTAGCATATACCGCAGTGGCAAGTATTTTAGTAATGATCGGCATTCGGAGTATTTTAACGTTACCTATTTTTACGATCCAGCCAAACATTTCTATTTTACGTTCATTCAAGCAAAGCTGGCGATTTTCCAAAAGAGGTTTATTGGAGCTTTTAGCCTTATTGGTCATGCTTTTAACAGGGCATCTATTCGTCATGCTCAGTATAACGGTAATTAGCACGGTTCCACTTTATTTAATGGAACGCTTGCTACCAAATGCCGCATTGGTGACAGCGGGGTTAACGCTCGCCTTTTTAGAAATGGTCTTTGTGGTGCTCTTTAGTTTATTACAGGCTATGTTTTCACAAGTCATGGTTGCCATTACTTACAATACACCGGTTATAGGGAAAATCAACAAATCGGGTAAGCATAGGAAACGACGTTATAAACCTTTACTGCTCATTAGCTTTGTTGTGTTTGTAGTATTAAGTATGATCAATATCAATTCTTTAGAGAAAAGTGTCTATGCACCCGATACAAAAATTATTGCCCATCGAGGCTATGTGGCTGGCAATGTTGAAAATACGATTAGCGGGCTAGTGAGCGCGGCTAATGCCGGTGCAGACCTCATTGAAATTGATATTCAGCAAACAGTGGATGGTGAATTTGTCGTATTCCATGACCGTACATTGCGGCGATTGGCAGGTAAAAACGGGGTCATTGCTAATATGACCTTAAGTGAATTAAAAACGTTAACGATTCATCAAAATGGCTATAGTGATAAAATTGCCTCTTTAGAGGATTGTATCGAAATTGCTAAAGCTTTAGATGTTGCGTTACTCATTGAGTTAAAGGTACATGGCAAGGAAACGGAAGATGTGTTACCCAAATTAGTGGAAAAGCTACGAAAATACAAGGTCCTGGATTCGTATTATGTGCAATCTACAGATGGACAGAAAATGACCCAATTAAAAAAATTAGTACCGAATCTAAGAGTGGGTATTGTCTACGCGCTTAATATCGGTCCAATGGAAGAAGGTGTGGATTTCATTGCCTTAGAGGAGTCATGGGTAACAGAGCAGCTTATTGAGGAGCTGAAGCAGAACCCGATGGATTTATTCGTGTGGACGCTGAATGATGACCGTTCGTTACAAACCTTTATCGAGAAAAATGTGAGCGGCGTCATTACCGATCATCCTGATGTTGCCCACGATTTAAGGACAAAACAAAGCGAACATCAATACTTCTTGCATCGCATCCTAAACCGATTGAAATTTATATTTTAATAAGGAATGTGATACCTGTATAATGACTGCTTTCAAAAAAATTTGGTCATATTGTAACCTTTTTCATATGAGGACGACTACTTCTATGAATTCGTGAAATGAAGGAGATGCTTTTTGTATGAAAATGAAGAAGGTCGTACCATTTGCTATGACAGCATTATTAGTAGGGAGCGCAATGGGCGTTCCAACTGCATCAGCGAGCGAGGTTGAGGCTGTTGTGAATACTTCAGAAACTAACGAGCAACAAGCTCAGCCAGTTTTTGTTAAAGTAACTGGAAAAGTTGAAAACGTTGATGTCCGTGACAACGCAACCTACTATACGGTGGTAGAAGGTGAACAGACGAATATTGTGGTTGTCGATAAAGATTCATTAGTATTCGACAATATGGGGAAAGAAGTGAAGCTTCAAAAAGGGGATAAGGTGTCAGCTTACTCTTATGCGAAAAAGCCTATGCTTGCTATTTATCCACCACAGTATAACCCAGAAGTAATTATTGTAGAAAAAGATAATATGGGCAGTGTGGAAGTCGATTACTTCGATAAAAACTTAATCGATACTGACAATTATTTGAAATTAAATGTGGGGGAAGATACAAAAATTGAAAGTGTTTCTGGCAAAGAGCTAAAAGCTAGTGATTTAGAAGAGCAGCACTTAGTAGTGTTCTATACAATCGCAACAATGAGTATTCCTGCCCAAACACCACCTTCAAAGGTTATCGTGTTAGATAATATTGAGAAGGAAGAGCCAGTTGAAGTGGACCCAGTGCCAACGCCTGAACCAACACCAGATAATGGAGCCATTGAAGAGATTATTCAAAAAGATTTTTATGAAGTAGAAGGGACAAAAATGGTTCCTCTACGATTAATCGTAGAAAAGCTTGGCTTTGAAGTAGAAGTAACGCCTAAAGGTGCAATTATTTCTAAAGGTGCTGTTTCCTACACAATTACTCGTGGTCAAAAAGAATATGGCTATAATAAAGCGATTCGCCAATTTGACGTAGCACCTGCTTTATTAGAGAGTGGTAAAACATATGTGCCGGTTGAGTTTGTTGAAGAATTAATGAAATAAAGAGGTTGAAGTATCTAGCAAATCGCTAGGTACTTCTTTTTTTATATTTTCTTCCAATAAAAAATTCAGTACAATAATTAAGAAAAAGTCGCAAATAAAGGAGAATCCTATGAAACAAGCTCTAATCATTATCGATATACAAGAAGCCTTCTTTTTAGACAGCCAACAGAATCTATGGAATGACGAAATGGTCATCAACAATATTAATTCGTTAATTGCATGGGCGCGCCACAATGAAGTACCTATTATTTTTATTCAGCATACTGATGCCGAGGATGTAGACTTCGCTTACGGTCAGCCTGGATGGGAGCTATATCATGGTCTTCATCAACAAGCGGAGGATAAGGTGATTCAAAAACCAACATGGGATGCCTTTTTTCAAACTGAGCTTGCCCAATACTTGCAGGAGCAACATATTGAGCAATTAATATTTGCTGGTGCACAAACGGAGTTTTGCCTTGATACAACGATTCGTAGTGCTTTCAGTCATGGCTATCATCACAATATTTTAGTGGAGGATGCCCACAGTACATTATCTAATGATGTTCTTGCAGCACCACAAATCATTCAGCACCATGAATGTATCTGGCACAATCGATTTGTACGAATTCAGCCAGTTGCGGAGTTCCAGCATGCTGATTAACAAAAAAAACTATCAATATAAAGAGTTGTGCTATACGGTCCGTTGTGCCGAACCGGACGATGCCCAAGCCTTGTCAGATTTACGTTTACAATTAGATGGTGAAACGGAAAACTTTGACCGAGCACAAGGGGAGGGGTTCATTGATCGAGTAGGATTCGAGCAGCTCATTTCCAATGACCTAGCAAGCCCTAAAAATCTATGTTTAGTAGCAGTCGTTGATGATCAACTTGTAGGATACTCAAGATGTGAGGGTTCTACATTGATAAGGCTTGCCCATAAGGTTATTTTTGGTGTCGGTGTCAGGAAGGATTTTTGGGGCTATGGCATTGGTAAAGCCCTGATGCAAGTATCGATCGACTAGGCAGATGCTAATGGTATTCAGAAAATGGCATTAGAAGTGTTAGAATCCAATGATAAGGCCGTTCAGCTCTATCAAAAATGTGGCTTTGAGGTAGAAGGTATTTTAAAACATGATAAGCGCCTCTCAGATGGACAATACTATCACACTATCATGATGGGCAGATGGAAGGTATAGGGAAGTTGAAGGAATTTACAGTATGACGAATTTTATGTATATATTTTGTTTAATCGTTTGGGGTCTTAACTTTATTGCTGTAAAAATACAAGGGACCCCCGTTAGTTTAGAATTATCGTTAACCTATCGTTTAGTCATAACAGCTCTATTATTTTTAATACTTGCATGGTTCATGAAACCACAGGGGAAACCACAAAAGCAGGATATTCCTTTTATCATTGTTTTTGGAGTTTGTAATTTTGCATTCAGTTATTTATGTTTGTATTACGCGACGATGCTCAGCTCGGCAGCCATGGTCACGTTAATTTTTTCATTAAAAGTAATATTAACGCCTATTGCTTTACGAATTTTTCTGAAAGAGCCGTTACATCGTCGTGTTCTTCTTGGCGGTATTTTAGGCGTTATGGGAGTGGGTGTATTAATCTATCCAACTTTACATAGTTTTTCTGGATTAGCTGATTTCAAAGGGATTCTCATTGCGTTTTTAGGAACGCTACTGACAGCAATCGGTGATGCTAGTTCTGCCAGAAATGCGAAGCGCCAAATTGACCCGATTTATGCCAATGCGATTGGCTTTGCTGTTGGTAGTGTGGTCATGTGTGGAATTGTTTGGATGGAAGGACAAAAAATGACGATTCCGACATCCATTACTTATTTATCGGCATTGCTGTATTTAACAGTTATTGCCTCGTTTCTGGCCTGGCTATTTTATTTAAAGCTAGTCGAAAGGATTGGAGGAGCCAAAAGTGGCTATATGGTCGCATTATTTCCTGTTATTGGAGGCATTGCCTCTGTTCTGATTGGTGAATCTACAGTAAGCATTTATTTGATCGTGGGCTGTCTATCCAGTTGTATCGGAGCGGCGATTGCCTTAGGGTTTAAAATTAAGCCTATTTTACGATGAACGAAAACCCTTATCTTTTCATAAACTAGATAAGAACGTTTGAAAAGGGTGAGGGAGTTGGCATTCGTTCCGAGAAGCAGAGAAAAAGATCAGGATCATTGGGATATCGATCGTTGGGAAAATGATGGTGGCAGCAGTATAGGGGGAAAGGGGAGGCATATTTGTCTCCCTAAAAATAGTTGAAACCTTTTTCATCTCTGTTCGTATGAATTAGTAGAAACAGATTAGATTTGAAAAGGGAGAACTGAAATTTTTGAGCCATTGAACAAAACGATTACTTTTAATTATTTACTTGATTGTTATTGCGGATGCGTATTACACAACATTGTATATGGAACCCAAAACACCACCGCAACATCAAACGATCAAAGCAACGGCTATTACCGTGAACATATTACGGTAGCAAGCCAAATAAAAAGAAACGGACAACCCGTCGTTTCAAGCCGATGACCATTCAGCCATTTCAAAAGAAAATACTGGACGAAATGGTCATGTTCATAAAGAGTTTAGTCGTACGTCCATCAATACTTATATTTTTACGATATCAACAGCTTCGTTGCTGACGCCCTGTCCACTGACAGGGTTTTTTTATGATAAGCATCAATATGGCATGAACCAAGGGGGGAAAAGGACATGACGAAAATTTATTTGATGACCATTACTAAAGGAAATGATGAGCAGGATTACGAGCAACAGATGAACGAAAAAATATTTGAGAGAAAGTCAGACCTAAAAGAGTATTTAAACAAAGAAGGCTATTTGAAGGAATCCACCTATCAATATGTGAAAATAACGGAAGAGTCTATATTTGTTGCTGAAATTCAAAAAATTAAACTTAAATAATAGTGTTACTAAAAAATAAATGAAGCAATTTTCGCTCTATTCATATAAAATATGGAAGATATAACATACTTGAAAGAGGTGGCCACATGTTCCCTACTTTAAATACGGATCGATTAGTATTACGAGAAATTACAGAAAATGACGCACAAGCTATTTTAAATTGCTTTTCTAACCCTGACGTATTACGTCATTACGGTCAAAATCCATTAACTAGTTTAGAGCAAGTTAAACAAATCATTAATCGCTTTTCAAAAAACTATGAGGAACAACAAGGTATTAAATGGGGGATAGAACTAAAGGGGAGAGAAGGCCTAATAGGTACTATTGGATTTCAAGAATGGTCAACAGAGCATAAGAAAGCTGAAATCAGTTATGCCCTTTTCCCTGACAGCTGGGGAAAAGGCTATGCACGAGAGGCATTGGACCAAGTAATTTCGTTTGGCTTTCAAGAGATGGCGTTATTGCGGATAGGAGCCATCGTTTTCACAGAAAATGATGCTTCTAACAAGCTATTAACAAAAGTAGGCTTCGAAAAAGAAGGCTTACTAAAGAAATATATGCATCAAAATAATGTGCCATATGATACATATATTTATTCTCTAATCAATATTGAAAAATCATAATCAACGTTCATGAAAAATAAAAGGATTGGGGACATAACCCCAATCCTTTTACCTATTTTGTTACACTTAAATCATTTCACGTTCGGATAAATCATTGTAGCTGGATCTACATATTCATCGAATTGTTCTTCTGTAAGCAGACCACTTGCGATAGCTGCTGCTTTTAACGTCGTGCCTTCTTTATGAGCTTTTTTCGCAATTTTTGCTGCGTTTTCATAGCCGATATATGGATTTAATGCTGTTACAAGCATTAATGAGTTTTGTAAGTTATGATCAAGCACTTCTTTATTTGGCTCAATGCCAATTGCACAATGGTCATTAAATGATTTCATTGTATCTGCTAATAGGCGAGTTGATTGTAAGAAGTTATAAATAATTACTGGCTTAAAGACGTTTAGTTCAAAATTCCCTTGAGATGCTGCGAAAGCAATCGTCGCGTCATTACCTACTACTTGTGTAACTACCATTGTCATCGCTTCACTTTGGGTAGGGTTTACTTTACCAGGCATGATAGAAGAGCCTGGTTCATTTTCTGGAATTGTGATTTCACCAATCCCTGAGCGAGGCCCACTTGCAAGCCAACGAACGTCATTAGCAATTTTCATTAAATCAGCCGCTAAAGCTTTAAGAGCACCATGCGCAACAACGGCTTCATCATGGCTTGTTAAGGCATGGAATTTATTCGCAGCAGAGGTGAATGGTTTACCTGTTAGCTCACTAATTTCCGCTGCAACACGATCCCCAAATTCTGGGTGAGCATTGATACCAGTACCAACCGCTGTTCCACCAATCGCAAGCTCTTTCATATAGTCGATATTTTGAAGAATCATGTGCTCTGATTTTGCCAGCATGGCTGCCCAGCCACTAATTTCCTGACCTAATGTAAGAGGTGTTGCATCCTGTAAATGCGTACGGCCAATTTTTATAATATCTTTAAATTGAGCTGCTTTGTCTTCCAAAGTCGATTTTAATAAACGAAGTCGTGGTAATAAGTAATCTTCCACTTTTAAAACTGCCGCAATATGCAATGCAGTAGGGAATGTATCATTCGAGCTTTGTGATTTATTGACATCATCATTTGGATGAATGCGGTCTGCCTCGCCAGCATCCTGTAATAGTTGGTTCGCACGGTGTGCAATGACCTCATTAACGTTCATGTTTGATTGTGTACCACTACCAGTTTGCCAAACAACTAATGGGAATTGATCGTCCCATTGTCCATTTAAAACTTCATCTGCAGCCTGTACGATTGCATTCGCTTTAATAGCTGAAAGCTTATCTAGTTTGTTGTTCGCGATTGCTGCACTTTTCTTTAAAATAGCCATGGCCTGCACAAGCTCAATTGGCATATGTTCCGTACCAATTTGGAAATTTTCTTTACTGCGCTGTGTTTGCGCACCCCAAATTTTATCAGCAGGTACTTTAATTTCACCCATAGTGTCTTTTTCAATACGATAATCCATGTCAAACAGCTCCTTTAGTATGTAAAAATCCTCCATATATACAGATAAAAACGGATACTCTTAGTCTGATGTAAGAATATCCGTTTGATACATGCTTATTCAAAAAAGAGGGGGATTCTGAAATAAGCAATTTGGAGAAAAGAAATAATCTATTGATAATGATAATTGTTATCAATTAAAATGTCAACCAATTTCTTTGAAGAAATAATGAGGTGAGAATAATTCGCAATAGTAGTATGAATATTCCCGAATTTGGTGGAAATAAACGTTATGGATTATCTCTTTTTCTTTCCTAAATCTTTAAGAGGTTGCTTTTTAGGGATTTTTTCAAAAATAATCTTCACATGATAGTGGTTGTCGTCAATTTGAAGCACTTCCGTTACTTTGGCTTTACGCCCTTTAATTCGAATATCCTCTTCGATGGCAGGGAGCTTGACGAGCAATTGGCTTAAGACGGACGTTTTATTTTCATAATAATGGGTAACAAACATTGTTCTTCACCTTCTAACATTTGATTGTTACTCAATTTATGAGGGGAGCCTAGTTTATAGAACTTTTATGGGTGGAAATAGGTGCACGGAGAAAAATTGTTACTCAAACAGCATGTAAGGACCTTGCCTGCAAGAATGCTGATGTTTTTGGGCATAATCATAGAACTCCTTTGAATATTGCTGGGAAATTACACTCTTCACAATTGAAAAATATCATTCATACGAAAATCGTGCTGCCACATAATTTTATGAAAATCAAAAATATGACATAATTTTACGAAATGAAATTGCAACTTTCGACATGTTTTTTATTTATTTCTCGGGAAATATCTATTACACAATGGCGGTGTTGAGTGGGACTGAGAACGCTCAATTTTGCCCTATTTCTGCTGTGAACTTTCATTGAAAAAATAATGACTTTATGATTTGTTTGACTATTCTTAATTCTTTTTCGTAAAAGAGGTAGTGCGATGACGTTTCAGCAGAGGAGTTGTTCGTTATAATAAGAGAAAGGAGGAAATGAAATGTATTTAAAATCATGTAAAGTGCTACACAACACTATTCCTAATAAACAAATGTATCCTTTTAATATCCCGAGCTTGCAGGATTTACAGGAGTTGGAGTTTCCGACAAATGTGACATTCTTCGTTGGGGAAAATGGTTCGGGAAAATCAACATTACTGGAAGCCATTGCAGATCGGTGCGATTTTAATACGGCAGGTGGTGGCCGCCAAAATCTGTATGAAGTACATAAGGCAGAATCTTCACTGGGTGAATATATCCGTTTGTCGTGGATGCCGAAAATTTCAAATGGTTTTTTTCTTCGATCCGAAACATTTTATCAATTTGCCAGTCATATTGATTTGATAGAAGATCCAAGGAGATATAACGCTTTTGGTGGAAAATCTCTACATCACCAATCCCATGGGGAGTCTTTTCTTGCTTTATTTATGAATCGCTTTAAAGGTAAAGCCATTTATTTATTGGATGAGCCTGAGGCAGCATTGTCTCCAACAAGGCAGTTAAGCTTGTTAAAAATTATGAAGGACCTTGAGCATGAGGCACAATTTATTATTGCTACACATTCGCCTATTTTACTCGGTTATCCAAATGCAACGATTTATAGCTTTGACAATGGAGAAATTGAAACGATCCGCTATAAGGATTCCATTCATTACATTGTCACCAAGCGGTTTTTAGATGCACCACAAACAATTTTAAGTGAGTTATTTGATGAGGAGAGGGAATCATGAATCAACGAAAAGGCTTAGTCATGCGAGAAATTCGATTGGATGAAATGGCACAATCCATTGATTTATTGAATTATGTCTTTCAAATGTCGATGTCTATTCATAAGGACCGTCGTTTTGTGAATGCAAAAAGTAGACAATTTAATGAGGGACATGCTATCGGATGGTTTGATGGCTCACATTTAGTATCGCAAATTTTAAGTTTGCCTTTTGAGGTCAATGTCCATGGGAAGATTTATGAAATGGGGGGGATTACAGCAGTTGGCACCTACCCAGAGTATTCGGGCCATGGCTTGATGGAAAGCTTGATTATTGAAAGCCTACAAAGTATGCGCAACGAGGGACAATGTATATCCTATTTATTCCCATATTCAATTCCTTATTACCGAAAAAAGGGATGGGAAATTATGAGTGATATCGTAGAATTTCAGGTGAAGGATACACAGCTTCCGCATTATTCCGGACTCAATGGGAAAATTCGGCGTGTTGATCCGAAACATCAGGATGTTGTGGATATCTACGCCCGATATGCCGAAAAAACACATGGTGTAATGGTGCGAAATAGCATTGCATGGAATGAGAAATTTCAGGAGGATTTCTGGGAAGAGAAATTCATTGACAGTGATGTTAACCTTCAGGCTGCCGTCTACTACGATGAAGGAGATGTGGCGCAGGGCTACATGTTTTATCGTATTATGGAGGAAAATTATTATATTGATGAAATCGTCTATTTACAGGAAGAAGCACGTAAAGGGTTATGGAATTTTGTCTCTGCCCATAGTTCCATGATTTATAATGTCTATGGGAAAACGACAGGTAATGAAGCTGTAGCATTTCTATTAGAGGATAGCGAGATTATTCAAAAGGTCTCTCCTTATTTTATGGCGAGAATTGTTGATGTTAAAGAGTTTTTATTACGCTATCCATTTGTCAGTCAAAACTTTGAGCTTCAGCTAGCCGTAACGGATCGGATTGTCGCTTGGAATAATGGTACATTCATCATCAAAATGGTGGATGGTAAGCTGTCTGTCCAAAAGGTGAGCGAGACATTAAATGATAATGCTGTCCATTTAACGGTGCAAACCTTGGCCACTATGCTGCTAGGCTATAAACGCCCAAGGTATTTAGAGAAAATTGAACGGTTACAGGGACGTGCGGAGGAAATTGCCTTACTAGAGGACGTATTACCCGTAGGCATACCGACATTCATTGATTATTTCTAAGCGCGTGGAAACAGTTTTGGAGCTGAACTAATTTTTACATTAGTTCAGCTTTTAATGATCATCAAGACACTGCATATTTGAACAAGGGAGTAACTTTATATACATAGACAAACATGGATATAGAAGGGGGAATAGAAATGGATTTATTAGTCGGGAATAGAGCTAGGGGTTGGGCTTTATGGAAGGCTTTAATCACCTACGACTATCATAAGCTATCAAACAAAGCAATTGCAGATGAACAATGGAATATTATAAACGTCATCATGGTTGATCACCTCAAAAGTTTACTTTTTATCAATAGATGAATAAGGAGCATGTAGAAGTTGATTGGAACGAAGGGCGGCGACTCCTGCGGGAAAAGCGGGAAAGTCGAGATCCTGGACTGAGCGCAGCGAGGGAAGCAGCTTGACCCCGCCCGCGGAAAGCGTCCGCCCGTAGTGGAAATCAACGGCTTTACTTTATTTCATTGTAAAAGAAAAAAGACTATAGACAAACTCAAAATTCATCGAGTTTGTCTATAGTCTGAGAGCTGTTTAGACAGCTCTTTTTTTTATTTTGAACAATGAATCGGCTTAGCTTAAGAAGGATTAGTTATGGAATAAACTTAGGGTATGGTAATAATTTACTGTGGATGTGTAATATTAAAACAAACAATGCTATAATTCAATTAAATTTGTATGGATGATAAAAAACTTGTGATAAATCGATATCCCCCAGATTTATCCGCTAGATGAAAGGAGTCAAAGTTTAATGAATAGTCCAATCTAATATTCCCCGATGAAGCCAAAATTCGAATGTAATATCGGGGGATATAAAATGAAATTGAATAGAAATTTTTCTTTATTACTATTAGGTCAATCACTCGCTAATATAGGCGATGTATTATATATAGTCAGTGTTATAAGTACGATTTTTTTGTTGACGGATTCTGCAATTTCAGCATCGTTTGTGCCATTTACGATTGCTTCCTCTATGTTCATATCCAGTATGCTGACACCTCTTTTAGTGGAGAAACTAAATCTTAAATGGTTACTTGCTGGGTCACAAATCGCAAAAACCATTTTACTCTTTATTCTAGGGTTTCTGGTAATGGGATTATCAGCAGCTAATTATTATTTTATCTTTTTAATAATAGGGTTGATTGCTTTTTTTGATGGATGTGCAAATCCAATAAGACAGACATTGACTCCACACTACGTTAAACCTGAACAGCTACTTCAAGCTAATGGAATTTCCGAAACTATTACGCAGGTCATTCAAGCAGGTATGTGGTTCGTAGGAAGTTCATTATTACTGATTATGAGCTCTCAGCAACTGATTTGGTTAGTTGGATGTCTATTTGTATTGGCAAGTCTATTACTTAGCCTTTTAGAAAATGTAAACAGCCATGAATCGACGGAGACAAAAGGGAAACTAGAAAAGATGAAAGAGGGTTGGCAAACTTTATCAAATACGCCAGTTTTAAAAAGGATTGCTTGGATAGAATTTTTAGATACCATCGCTGCAACAGTTTGGATAGCCGCTATTTTATATGTGTTTGTCAACGACGCGTTGAACGTTGATGAAAAGTGGTGGGGCTTTATTAATGGAGCCAACTTTTTAGGTCTGATTTTAGGAAGTGCTTATTGTATAAAATTTTCTTCTGTTGTAGAAAAGAAAATAGGAACCTATATTTTTGTCGGCTCCTTTGCAAGTTTCATATTTACAATAGTATTTAGCATAAATAGCATTCCGATGATTTCCTTACTTTTATCATTTTGTGTAGGGCTTTTTGGACAAATTAAACAAATTCCTCAACAAACTGTAATACAAACCAGTGTATCAAAAGAACAGTTGTCAACTGTTTATACCTCATTAGGTGCTATCGGAACTGGAATTTTCGGCATTGGCTCTCTCGTTATGGGGGTAATTGCAGATTTAGTAGGAATTAGAATGGTTTTCGTGATTTCGGGGCTATTACTGGCGACAGTCAGTGTAATCGCACACAAAAATAAGCAATTGTTTGTTAGAAATGTTTTGAAACCATAAAATTAAAGAAGAAGTAGGACCATCCATTTTGATGGTCCTTTTTTATTGAACACAATGTACGAACTTGGTGTTATTTATGAGGACCATGCTTTTTTAAGTAATTGGACACCTAATTTAATTTCTTCCATTGTTAATGTGCTAAAGCCTAGCTGTAGCATCGGTTCTATACGGGCTTGATGGAGAAAAAACGGGCTGGTTGGATAAACTTTTACCCCGTGTGACTCGGCTTGTTGGATTAGCTGTTGTTCCGAGAGGGATGACTTTATTTTCACCAAAATATAGAGTCCTGATTGTTCACCTAAAACCGTGATTTGCTCCCCAAATTGTTGTTGTAGCTCCTGCACAAGGCAATGCATTTTTTGTTTATAGGTTAGGCGCATTCTTTTAATATGGCGGGTCCATTCGCCTTGGGCCATAAAATGAGCCATTGTGCGTTGATGTAGGGTGGATGCATTTTGTTCAAAATGAGCAAATTTTTCTTTATAAGGCTGCATAAGGGCATCTGGTAACACCATATAGCTTATTCGTATGCCTGGTAAAAAGGATTTCGAAAATGTGCCTAAATAAATGACCCGAGAGGGATCGATAGAGGCAAGAGCAGGGAATGGCTGTTGTGTATAACGAAATTCACCATCATAATCATCCTCAAGAATATAGCCATTCACTTTTTGAGCCCATCGTATTAGTGCTTGCCGCTGTTGAATGTTCATGGAGGCACCATATGGAAAATGGTGTGATGGTGTGACATACAATAGCCGTGAGCGACAAGTTGTTAAAATATCAAGCTGTGCACCTGCTTCGAAAACAGGTAAGGCCTCAATGTCAAAGTTATGTAATTGAAATGCCTCTCGAGCCCCATCATAGCCTGGGTCCTCCAGCAATATGCTGGGGAAATTTTCCTTCAATAAAAACCCAAGATACAGAAGCATTTGCTGTGTACTACTCCCAATAATGATATTTTCATTATTGGTATATAGGCCTCTTGCCTGCAGTAAATATTGGGCAAGCTGCTCTTTTAGCATAGGTTCTCCAAACAGTTCACCATATTGATAGCAAGTGGAATCCTGTAAAACCTGATTGGCGATTTGACGCCACGTCTTGATGGGAAAGTGCTGTTGATCGACAGCCCCTGCTTTGAAGTTTACAAGGAATGCTGTAGTATCCTTTAGTGGCTTCGATCGAATGGGCTGTGGCTGCTCTTGAAAGAAAACTTGCTCCAGCGCATTCACAAAATACCCTTTCCGACCTTCACCACGAATGTACCCCTCAGCTACAAGCTGATCATAGGCCGTTAAGGTCGTATTGCGGCTCACCTGCAATGTGTCTGCCAGCTTCCGAATAGAAGGCAGAGAATCATTTTTTTGCAATGTGCCCTCCATAATGAGGGTTTTCATTTGCTGATAGATTTGTTTATATTTGGCCTCTTTGTCGGTTAATAAAAAGATGAAATCGTCCATAACGCACCTCTTCGACATGTTGAAATGTTTGATACTGTCTCTTTTGAAATGTCAGATAATCTACTACCATCATACTAGAATGACAAATAAATTGAAATGGGGGAGTGGAATATGAATATTTGTACTGTGACACAGGCAACAATTGGGGAAGTGGTCCCGTTATTTAATGCCTATCGTGAGTTTTATGGACAACCGACTGATTTAATACAAGCCGAGCTGTTTATCCAAGAACGTGTGGAAAAGGAGCAATCCATTATGTTTCTCGCATATTTAGATGGGGAAGCAGTAGGCTTTGCGCAGTTATTTCCTATCTTTTCATCCGTAGCTATGAAAAGGGCGTTTATTTTAAATGATTTATTTGTGGCTGGGCATGCCAGAAAACAAGGGGTGGCCAAAGCATTAATCGATCAATGCTACGTCTATTGCCAGCAGGAGAACGCTCGTTACATGATGCTCGAAACAGCAAGGGACAATGTCAATGCACAAAAGCTCTATGAAAAAGTAGGGATGACCATAGATGATCATGTTTATTATTACAGTATTTATTGGTGAAAAACAGGGCTGTAGTTTTTATAAGCCTTTATTTGTATGAAATCTATAATCCACCTGTTGAAAGACCCCCCATTTGAGCTAAATGGCGGGGTCTTACGGTTAGGCGTGACTCATCCAGCCAGCAAAAAGACCTGAACTGAAAAAGCGCGTAATCTGCTTAAATCCAGCCTCCTTCAATAATTCTTGAATGTCTTGATCGGATAGGAAAGAGATATTCATAATGACTTGTCCCATATCTTCAACTTTTGCTTTTTTATATCCTGCCTCTAAAAAGAAGCTTTGCCAGATTTTAATGCGATCTTGCAGTTCGTCACTATTACGATCACCGTAGGCACAAGCAAGGACAAAAGGTTTGCCAGGCTTTAATTGCTCATGAATGTTGTGCAGTAAGTTAAGTTTTTGCTGTCTATCTTCCATAAAATGCAGCACAAGGATACAGCTAGCCGCATCATAGGTTAATGGAGAGGAGGGCAAGGTATCAATGGTTCCTTGGAGAAGCTGAACTCGGCTTTCAATAGCTAATTGCTGTGCTTTATACTGAGCAATTTGCAGCATCTCTTCAGACGGGTCTATACCTGTAAATGTCCAGCTTGGATTAGAGGGTCCCCATGCGGACAACTCATTACCGCCCCCAGCTCCTACAACTAGCAGGGAAGTTTCTTGCTCACCTAAATGAGCTCGGAAATAGGCTTGTGTCATGGCGAACAGAGTGTCATAAGCTGGTACAGAGATACGAGTACTTTGTTCATAAATGCGAGCCTTCTCTAATAAATGTGTCTTCATAGTCATTACCTCCAATGTATATTGCGTATATTAAAGACCTTGTTTGTCTGTAATTGAGTATATATTAAATTTAACCGAAGCACAATAATGAAATCTTACCCTATTATAATTAAAGTAAAACGATTAATACTTAATTTAAAGGATTAATAATTTAACGATTATCATTAAATTGTCATTGAATTTAATAGGTCTTTCTTCTACACTTAACGTAATGAATAGGGGGGGGAATATGATTAATGCAATTGTGCAAGTGGTGTTATTTTCAGTCATACCGTTTGTTTGGTGGAGTTTTACAGCTAAAAAGAAACAACTATTCCTCGAATGGTTAGGATTTCATAGGCCAGTTATTGTCGATAAGGGGAAATATGCCATGTTTTATATGCTTGCTATTGTCGTATTAGTGGTGCCTAATTTCGCTCTCGTCTTTTTTTACATGGATGGTTCCATATTAGCGTCCAATCAATTTACTGGTCTTGGCTTAGCGGGGGTCATACCCGCTCTTCTGTATGCTATGATTCAGACCGGCTTATCAGAGGAGATTTTGTTCCGTGGCTTTTTACTGAAAAGGCTGGCAAAGTCATTTGGTTTCCAGGTCGGAAATTTGCTACAAAGCCTCGTTTTTGGCTGTATCCATGGGGCTATGTTATGGATGGTATTACCACTTCCAATCATCTTGTTAGTTGTACTATCTACGGGGCTAGCAGGCTATGTGATGGGATGGATGAATGAGCGAGTTAGCGGGGGCTCCATCATGACGAGCTGGAGTATTCATAGTTTGACTAATTTAATGACTGCTTGCTTATCCATGTTTCAAATTCTATCTTTTTGACTTATTTGCATTTCTTTGCCGTCACTTGCATAATAGGGCAGAGAAGATTTTTCTTGAAGGGAAGTGCAAACATGACAGAATGGCCAAAGGGAGTAGCCAAACCTGCAATTCGTGCATTACAGGCAGCAGGCTATACACAATTGAAACAGCTGGAAAACGTTGACCTTTCCACTTTAGCTCATTTACATGGAATGGGACCAAAAGCGCTTGCTGCGATTGAGGCGGCATTAAAGGAAAGTAGGGAGCCTCGTGAATAAGCTGACATTATTTTTACTGGCAATGGTGGTCTATTATATAGTCGTTGTTTTCCTCATCAGTAAGCTTTTTATCATTCCTATCATGAAAGTAATGGCACTTGTCTTCTTTATAGGAGCGGGTTTCATCTTTTCACGTAAAATGCGCAGGAAATTGCAGTAGGAGGCATTATGAAAATTGTTCAATTAACAGTCATTTATTTAGCCATTATTTTGCTGGCTATGGTGCTATCTTTATCAGGTGTTCGGCTATCCTTTTCACTCGGTATAATTGCAGTGTTCGTGGTAGCTATTATTTACCGTCATGTACATATTTTATATCGATCAAACAATATGGAACTTGTAGATAAATGGGTGAAGCGCCGTCAAAAAGAACCAATATTTGCGGCTCTCTATGCATCCGCTTATGGGACGGTAGATGAACAGATTCGTGCTATCGATGTCATCATCCACCATTATAAGCAGCCAGCCATCAAATATAATTATCTATTTACGAAAGCAATTATGGAGAAAAATCTTGGAGCGGCAAAGGCTGCTGCCCAGCAAATTAACAAGGAGCCATTGTCAAGCTATGCCCTATGCTATATTGCAGCGATGGAAGGTCGAACGGCTGCTATGAGAAGCGACAAGCTGACACAGCCTTGGATGCAACCCGCTGTAGAGGCGGTATACGCCCATAGTCAAAAAAATCAAGAATTATTTCGCCAATGGGCTGATGCTAGCATCGAACAAGCGCGTGGTGTACAAAAGTATGGTTTAATACATAATTTTAGACAAATGGAAAGAGAATTGGATCGTGAATAACTATTTGGTTTACTAAACAAAACATGAAACTTATGAGGAGTCGTTCATTTGAAGGTAAATAGATTTCCTACAATTGTTCATAAGGGGACGAATGCCTAAGTTAGTGATGATCAATGAGCACCGACTAGTGGAAGGTGGAGAGATCCGTCTTACAGTGATTGATACAATTTCCTAAAGTCAATCGTGGTTCGGATAAAGAGATGAAATAGGCTCTTTTGAAGGTGGAATTAGAAGTAATCGTTTTGTAGAGCAAAACGGTGAATGGGTTAAATCATGATCAAAGCCTAATACTATTTATATAGAAAAACAAAACGGAACCCTTTCTCCAAAGATGAAAAATTCGTCTTGGAGGAAGAACAATTGAGTAGAAAAACTAAAAATACAGCATTTCATTGTGAACAATGTGGGTTAGACGTGACACCATTAAACAATGGCAGTTTCCGCAATCATTGCCCACATTGTTTATATTCAAAGCAACTAGATATTGTACCTGGTGATAGAGCCAATCCATGTAAAGGGTTAATGAAACCTATTACTATTGATTATTCATCTAAAAAAGGGTATCAACTTGTACATCAATGTACAAAATGTGGTCACCAGTCACGCAATAAAGTAGCCGTGGATTGCACACAAGAGGATCAACTTATTCTATTTATGCAATCTATATAGTCGTTTCATATTTGTAAGACGTATTAAAGAGCAACTCTTTAATACGTCTTTTTTAACGCTTTTTATTCAATAAAATGCCTCGTACGATCCCCATACTGAAAATACCACAGAGCAAGAAAAGAAAAAGATATGCATGCCATTGTTGTAAAATGCGAACGCGTCCCAATGCAATCGTAAGGTCGTTGAAAAGGGAGTAAGTAAAGTACAGTAAAATACTATTTTTTATGAGACAAAATGTCATGATGCCATTTTGACGCTGGCTATGGGACAGCGGCGGTTTATTTTTTCTCATCATAGGATAGGCTGCTTTCATCTCTAAATAGTGTAAAAGTAAAAATAGCATGAGTGCGATAAATGGTAAATAAAAAATAGCAATTTTTGGCCCAAACTGTGCATGGTCACTTGTAAAGCTTTGTAAAACGGGAATCGTTGCAGGAAGCTTTCGATATTGAATTAGTGTAGCTGTGAAGCCAGCTAAAAAAATGGTGGCCACGATGACCGTCAGCTGGTGACAAAAGCGTGGTGTTGGTGTTTTTTGTTGTGTCTGCATCCTTGCCCCTCATTTCCATCATCATTCAAAATTACAATCTGTTATACTGTATCATAGAATGATTGCTTTTGTGAGAGAGAAAGAAGGATATGATGGAATACTTGTTATTTTTATTCATTGGCATCATTGGGAATGTCATTGGAACGTTAGTGGGTGGCGGTGGTTTAATCACCTTGCCAACGATGATGTTAATGGGGGTGCCTGTCCATTCAGCAATTGGGGCTAATAAAGTATCCAATATGGTAAGTGCATTTTCGAGCTTTTATACGATTTATAAACGTAAGGAATTAGCATGGTCAGAAATGAGACCGGTCTTATTGGTATCCCTAATTGGTGGAACATTGGGTGGACTTTTTGCTTCATTTATGAGTAGTCAAGCATTGACGTTTATTGCCATCATTTTACTAGGATTTGCGTTAATGATGTCCTTTATGGGTGGGGCAGATTTTGGCGATAAGGAACTCTTTATTATGAATCGAAAAAATGGTCCAATCCTCCTTGGAGTTGGTTTTTATGATGGTATGTTTGGGCCTGGCAGTAGTACACTAGCCCTTTATACATATGCGCATGAGAAAATATCTTATATTAAAGCAGTAGGACTCTCAAGGGTAGGGGTATTCGCCATGTGCTCAGGAGCAGCGATTACCTATATTGCTACGGGGAAAATTGAATGGCCACTGACATTGATTTTAATGGTAGGGTCTACGATTGGTGCGCAAATTGGTATTGTTTTAGCAAGAAAGGTGAACGCAAATCAAGTCAAACTGCTACTTCGTATTGTAACCATTGTTCTGATTGTACAGCTTGTCTATGATTTTATCCAGCAGCTATAGGAGGCGATTGTCGTGTTTGAAATTACACCGTACCCTACGTTTTCATGGTCATTATCACGTCATAAAACGCTAACAAGCTGTGCCCGTAAATATGGCTATGAATATTATTTTTCCCATAACGGGTGGCTAAGCTACAATGTGGAGCCTTATCATCAACTTGTGTATCGTTTAAAAAAACTTCAACCCATGCCTATTTTATTTGGGCAAATTGTTCACCGTTTTATTGAACAGGCTATTAATGATTATTTACAAACAGGGAAGCCTCCCACATTAGAGGAGCTGATTCATTGGGCTCGAGGACAGCTGAATGCGGCTTTTATTGATTCTACTCGCCATCTTGAATCATGGAGGCAAAAACCAAATAAATACTATATGATGCAGGAAATTTACTATACTGGCAAACTTCCTACCGATCTAGTACAGGACTATAAAGAACGAATTAAGCTTGTTTTTGAGCATTTTTTGAGGAGTGAAACATTTCAACAAATTACGTCACAAAGAGGCTCTTTGCGAATTGGAGAGCCCGAACAGTTTCGCTCAATGAAAATCAATGATATCCAAGTGTTCGTTGTAATGGATTTTCATTACTTTAATGAACTAACAGATAAATGGGTAATTGTGGACTGGAAGACGGGGGGCGAGTCAGATGATGATCGCCAGCAATTAGCCCTCTATGCCTATTATGTCCAGCAAAAATATCGGGTGCCACTTGAGCAAATCGAGGTCTATAATGAATATTTACTAACCGGAAAACGGAAGAAATATAGCTTCACCGATTTCGATATGAAAAATATTTTACATACATTTCAGTATAGTGTGTTAGAAATGAAAAAGTATCAAGCTGATATTTTTTCTAACGAGCCTGTGGACTTGGAAGATTTCGAACAAACACAAGAAAAATGGCATTGCCGTGGATGTAATTTTAGAGAATTATGTGCGCAAAAGTAGAAATGGAGCATCGCCTATTTGCTTTTCTACTAGAGGAGGGAGAATATGATAAGAAATAAAGGGGCGCTTGTTACGTCCATCATCCTTTTAGGAATTTGTATGTGTTTATTTTTCCCATTTCCTAACTATCAAATGGTGAATGCACGAGTTTCCTTTATGTCGTTCCCAATCCTCACTGATGAGGGCTATGTGCTGCTTGGGTTACTTGGTTCAGCTCTCTTTATCCTTGCTTTGATTTTTCTTGTCAAGGGTCTGAAAAAATTTCACCTCCTATCAATGGGTGTAGTGCTAATCACCTTTGCCTTATTACCCATTCTTCTGATGACCATCTATCAAGAGACATTCGCTCGTGGCATTATGGCGATTTCTTATACTGAGAATGGCGAATGCCAATTTGATGTAGTAAGCAAAGATGTATTACAAGGAGAATGTCATCTTGAATTACAAAATCGAAGTAATGAAGCGGTGTCATTTGAGCTAGAGTTTTTAGATGATCATTTAACGGATAACGGACAGCGTATCGCGTCTCTGATGAATGTAGCTGGCCCTTATTATGTGAAGATTGAGCCTAATCGTAAAAAGTTCATTCATATAAAGGAATTACTTGATTTATCTGACGTGCCCAATCATATTCAAGGAGGCGGTTCGTCGTTTATACATATTAAAATAATCGACGGGGAGACTGCACGAATTTTATAAAAAGGTATTCAAGAAGGAGAGCTTTAAAACAGTTGAAGTGAAGGTAGTAGCTTATGAGTTGCATTCGCAGCTCTTTTTTTATTGAACTTCTGAGCCGTTTAGTTGCATAAGATATGAAATGTTTTATGTTAAAATAATGGAAGAAAAAACCAGGAGGGGTGAAGTAATTGTGTTGAGAAAATATTTGAGTATGATTTCATTGTTATTATTTTCTTTGTTCATGGTCTTTGCTTTTATTACCCCCATTGTAGTGAATGGAACCTCTGAAATAGGGGATATTGTGGTCATTTCTAGCTGCTCTTTTTAGTCAAAAGGGGAAGCTAAGAATATTGGCTTTAATTGTTTCCTTGATTCCAGTGCTTTTGCTAGTAGGGTTCATGTTACTTCCGCTATTTTACTTACTAGAGTAATGAACGGGTATATTCCTTTTATTCAGTCGAGATACAGGTTGCTTTTTCTTATTCAAATGAAAGTACTAGGTATAAAGATGTCTCTATTTTTTCCTCTAGTATAAAATCTAGTTATTAAACATATATAAGATAAGCAGCCAATAGAGTGTACAATACCTTTTAAGAATCATAAAGGGGGATGAAAATGGATAAACAATTAACCATGTTTGAACTTTTGATAACTCCTATGAAAAAAACGCCAGATGATCGTATGAAAAGTGTTGAAAAGCAAAACGTAGTGGCACCACGTAAGGTAGGGTATATTGTACACAGATAAAGGACAATTCACCTAACTTCACATGATAAGGTTGTATCAAGTAGCCCTAAAAGAATGTGAGAGCGGAAAACTGAATTTGCTTTTTTGATTATTTTGTATTAAATTATATTGTATTGATATTTCGAGAGGAGGCAAAAAGTGATGGAAACTGTTTTCAGAATGGCTGCAATTGAAGTTAAAACATTTTTACAATTAGCTGATTTCAATTCAACGGGACCAGTCTGTCGTTTTTTTAGAAAAACTTCATATAGAATTCAGCAACCGAAAGCTTTTTGCCTGTGTATTTAATAGATAAAGAAGATCCTTTATGATTGTTCTTTTTAAATACTGTATACATGTTATGACGCCGGTTAGCTGGCGTCTTTTTGTGTTGTTAAAGAAGAATTATTAAAAATAAAGCTTTTGAAAGGGTGAGACGATTGCTTAAAAAGTTAAGGCAATTTAGGAATGTTTCAGTGTGCCAAGCGCTTCTAATTTAAAAAAGATTAATTAGAAGCGAGGAATTTTAACATGCAAAAACAAAGAATTTTTACTTCAGCATTTCTTTTTTTATTTATTAGTAACTTTTTAACTTTTATAGGATTTGAAATGTTACTACCTATTTTACCAGCCTATTTAATTAGCATACATGCTTCTCCTTTTCAGGTAGGGTTGGTTACTACAGTATTTACAATAGGGGCTATTATCATTAGACCTTTTGTAGGCTATTATTTAGTCGATAACAATAGAAAAGGTTTAGCAATTGGTGCGGGGGTTATGTTATTAATGATTACAATTATGTATCCCTTTTTGAGCACAATCTGGCTCTTCCTACTATTACGGTTTTTCCATGGAGTAACATGGGGAGTGTCAACAACTGCGAATAGTACAATGGCGGTGGATTTAATTCCAAAAACAAGATTAGGTGAAGGGATAGGCTATTTTTCTATTTCAACAACAGTGGGAGCTATCATTGCCCCTAGCTTAGGCATCCTAATCTATCATTCTTTTTCTTTCCAACTATTAATCTATTCTTCCGTCATTCTTTGCCTTTTGGCAGTGATAGCTCTTCAATTTGTTTATTCTGCTGAACCGGTTAAACATGAGAAGCAGCCATTTCGATTTATAGAAGCGATTTTCGAACGAGAAGTATGGTTTCAAGCATTACTGACTGTTATGACAACGCTTGGCTTTGGTGCAATTATTACCTTCCTTGTGCTATATGGCGAACAAAGAGGGTTAGATCAAATTTTTTTATTTTTCCTAATCAATGCGATGGTTTCCACTTTACTACGTCCATTTACAGGAAAATGGTTTGATAAAACGGGGCCGTGGTCAATTATCATTGTGTCAGCAGTGCTAGGTTTTTTATCATTGATTGTGTTATCCTACGCGACAAATAATGGGATGCTTATTATCGCAGCTATCCTATTCGGAGCGGGCTATGGAACCGTTATGCCTTGTTTACAAACATGGACAGTTCAAAAAGTAAGTGAGGCAAAAAGTGGTGCAGCGAATGCCACATTTCTTTCTAGTTTTGATATTGGAGTTGGCATTAGCGCATTCACCTTAGGGCTTTTAGCTGAATGGATTAGTTTAGAGATGATTTTCCGTGTTGTTAGTATAAGCTTTCTTCTTGTTGCTCTGTTTGTTTATAAAGATGCTAAGAGAACGAGAAAAAATAATCATATGTAGCCAATAAAATTTTAAGTCCATGATAGGGATGGCAGGAAATTTTAGGCTGAAAGCAGAAACTAAAAGAGGATCACCATTATCTTTTCATGTTTGGCAAAGGGGGCAAATGCTATAGAAATATCAAAAGGTGTAAAGGTACTGAAACTGAGCTATCAAGGATTCATTATTCATCCAACGCTTTTGTGGGATCAAGATATGGCTGTGTTAATAGACACAGGTTTTCCTGGACAAATGGAGGAATTGCGAGAGGCGATGGCACAGGTTGGTGTTTCTTTGGACCAGCTAAGTGCGGTCATTCTCACGCATCAGGATGTGGATCATATTGGGTGCTTGCCGGAATTAATACAGACATGTGGACAGCATATACGAGTATATGCGCATGCACTGGAGCAACCGTATATTCAAGGGGAGCTACCATTATTAAAAGATGCGCATTTAGAAAATCCACCAAAGGGAAGAGTGGATGTGACCTTGAGTGATGGTGAAGAATTGCCTTTTTGCGAAGGCATTCAAATCATCCATACACCTGGACATACGCCAGGCCATCTCAGTCTTTATTTGACACAAAGCAAAATATTAATTGCCGGTGACTCCCTATACAGTGTAGAAGGCCATATTGCGGGTATCCATGAACCGTCTGTATTAGATTTAGCGGAAGCTCAGGAGTCTTTACAGAAATACCTAGACCTCGATATCGAAACGGTTGTATGCTATCACGGAGGAATAAGTAGAGGAGCTGTCCTTAATCAGCTTCATCAAGTATTATCATAAACAAGAGACCACTCCTAATAGGGGTGGTCGTTTTTATTATTCGGTAATTGTTTCTTCAAATGATTTTCGCCCAGGGCTTACTTTGTTAATATGAATATCGATTTTACTAATGGAATCCTTGGTTAAAGGGATTTTGCCATCCTTCTGTATGTTTTTCCATACCTTTACATTATCGCGATAGAGATATTCTGACAATCGATAGACATCCGCATCCATGTTTAAACCTTCCTGGAACGTAGCCATAATTTCCTTTTTGACTTCACTTTCTACTTTTTTTCTGACCTGGCTCGCTGTCACTTTTCCTTTAAAGCCATTCAAAATGGTGTTAAATTTTAAATACACTTCAAATTTTACTTGATTGTTTTCAACAATTGGTTTGACATTGACATCTAATTTTTTAATATCAACAGTTAAGTAGTCGCGCTCCTCCGTATTGTTTAATTTGATCGTGATTTCTCCTTGCTTCGTTTCATTATTCATCCATTCAATTCCTCGTGCTGTATTGCCTTTAATAAAGCCTTTAAAGGTGTTCTTTGACAGGATACCGACACCTGCAAAAACAGTTTCAGTGCGAGATTCCTTGGCTGTTTCCCAGTCTTGATTGATGGAAATGAATGGGACCTTCATTTCATGATTCGGCTCATTTAAACCAATGACTAGCTGTCTCAAGTTCACCGGCTCTACAAATGATTCTTGTCTCGAAGTATTTTTAGGATTACTCAGCTTGGTCGCAGTCGGTGATTTTTCAAGAATAGGAGATACTAATAAAACTTCCTCGATGGGGTCTTGTGTACAATAGACCCAAATATGATATCTTGTTTCTCGAAAGCGTAGAAACGTGTCGATAATGGGAATAGCATGCTCACTTTCCATCGCTTTTTCTGAGAAAAGGAGATAGGTCATATGTCCCCAAAAGACTTCTTGGTCCATTGAACGATACAATTTATAGATTGCTTCTTCAATTGTTTTTCCTGTAGCTTTCCCGACTTCAGTTGGTGCAGCTTGTGGATTCGATTGTTCTGTTTTTGCTACATTGGCAAAGTTCATAAGTTGGATGTACGCTATATATTCATTATCCTTATAATCAACACCAACACCTTGCACATAATACATCCGTTGGGGTTCTGTTACATCCCAACAGCCTGACATGAGGAGTGTAGTTGTAAGCATTAAAATTACAAGCATGATATTTTTTTGGCTCATATATCTCCCTACTTTTTAAAGTTCCTATTATTTATTTTGTACAACTATTAGGTGTATTATAAGTAGATATTATAAGTATGTAAGGAGAACCAATAAGAAAGTGCTGCTCGCCATATTTTCGCGACAGCACTTCATGATTAATGAAAATATTTTTCGACACGTTGAACGACGTCGTTAGCTGAAAGCCCATTCGCATCAATGACAGGACCTTCTATAACTGGGTCACTAATCCCCATGACGTCTCTGTCCTGACCCGTAATGATGCAGGCATCACATTTTTTGGCATCCTCTTCATTGCGAAGCTGGATGACTTCATAGCCTTTCGCTTTTAAAGCCTCTTCAATATTAGATAATGATTCTTCAACACCAATAATTCTCGACATAATTTGTCCACCTCCTACAAGTAATGTGCCATTTCATGTTGCGCATTATTCATATTATTTTTTTGAAGGTGGCTAATGACTGAAAAAGTAAAAAACCATTCTAAAGAGAAATCCTCTCTTCATAATGGTTGCTAATGATTCGTCTGTTAACAATTCAACATCTTTAAGCTTCGGCTGGAAAAGCAAATTCTGCTTTTATTAAAGGTGCAAACTCACTTTTTGCAGAAATAGGATACATTGAACTTTCTACTGTTGTATGATTTACCTTTATTATTTCCCTATACGTAGGTACATAGTCTACAGACAAAGGTGGTGAAGAGATGGGCATTGTAGAAGTATTAACTGTTGTTTTGGTCCTATTAAAGCTAACGGATATTATTGCTTGGTCATGGTGGCTTGTTTTACTACCAGCCATATTATCATTTAGCTTGTATATAATCATAATTGTGGTGAAGCTCATCATGGTATTGGTAGCTGTACTTGTGGTAAAAAAACGAGATGCGACGAGATAAAAAGAAGCGGTGGTAAGATCAGTCGAGTATGACTATGACTAACCTTACCAACTGATTATTTGCTTAGCTCGTAGGTTTTTATAGCTGGAGGAACAAAGCTTTGACATTTATCTAAAAGCGCTACCGCATCTGCGTCAACGATTAATGCTTCTCGAAATTGTGCTTTTAAAAATTGTTCCTGTTGCATATGATCAAAAAATGAAATTAATAAATCGAAATACTGTTCAATATTGAAAATGGCACAAGGTTTTTGGATGAGGCCGATTTGATTCCAAGTAAACACTTCGAAAAATTCCTCTAATGTACCAGGACCACCAGGTAGGGCAATAAAGCCATCTGCTAGTTCCATCATTTTACTTTTGCGTTCATGCATCGTATTGACAACGATCAGTTCTGTTAACTGCTGATGCGCAATTTCACGCGCCTCTAACAAGGTTGGAATCACGCCAATAACTTTTCCACCTTCTTGTAGCACAGTATCGGCTACTGTTGCCATAATGCCAACGCTTGCCCCACCATAAATAAGGGTAATTTGACGTTTGGCTAGCTCTTTCCCAAGTTGAATTGCGCCTTCACGATAGGCGTCTGAAGCGCCGATACTAGATCCGCAAAATACTGCGATACTGTTCATTATTGATTCCTCCATATCTGATGAGATTCTTTTATAGTATAATTTAATTTGAATAGGAAAGAAATGGAGGAAGAGCAAAAATGGAATTAAATGAGTTCCAACATTGGGTGAAGGACTACTATGAAAGCCGTGGGTGGTCAGAGCTCAACATATTTACACGAATTGGCTTTTTAGCAGAAGAAACAGGCGAGGTTGCTAGAGCTATACGAGCATTAGAAATTGGCCGAGATCGACCTGATGAAATAACACAATCCTATGAGGAAAATAAGCAAGAGCTTATGGAAGAGCTAGGTGATGTTATAGGGAATATTATTGTCATTGCCAATCAATATGATATACCACTTGAGGAAATTTTCGTGGCGCATCAAGACAAACTTTTGAAGCGTTATCAGGATTAGGAGGAACCCCATATCGATACGCATATTTCAATTTTATATGAACAGCATGATGATTTTGCGAATTTTTTAAGTGAAAAAATTCGTAGCTTTAATAACGAGCATTCTCTTCATCATCGAGAAAGTAGGCAGAAGGGAGCCGTTCGTCCTCTCCATTTGATCGTTACTGATCAACACCAGCAATGGGTTGGGGGTTTGACCGCAGAAGTGTATTGGGGATGGATGGAAATACATAAATTTTGGTTTCAAGAAGAGTATCGAGGAAAAGGCTTGGGCAGTAAATTACTGGCACAAGCCGAAATAGCTGCACAGGAAATGGGCGCTAACAAGGCGTTGCTTAGCACCTATTCGTTCCAAGCTCGTACGTTTTATGAGGAAAGAGGCTATCAAATGGTGGGAGAAATAAAGGATTATCCGCCTGGCAGTAGCTATTATACGATGGTAAAACCATTTGAGGCTGAAGAAGGCTGTCTATAAAAATAGGCAGCCTTTGCTAATTGATGTCACCTAAATAAATAGTTGTTTCTAGCCCTTGCACATATCGCTGAAGTTGTGGAATTAATGCTTTCGGATAAAGTTGGAACTCATGGAGCCTTGCCACTGAGACCCATTCAGTCCCAATTTGGTGACTATCTGGATTAGAGGGTTGGTGCAATTGTTCATGGAGCTGACATAGAAAATAATACTCTACTTGATGAACATCTGCGTCAAAGGCAGCATGCTCATGATTTTTTCCAATATATTCGCGGATAAAAAGAAGTTTTCCAATATGGACAGAAGCACCAATTTCCTCAAGGCATTCTCGTTGAAGTGTCGCATGAAATGTTTCACCATGCTCCTGTCCGCCTCCAGGACAAATATAAAAATATTCCTCTGTAATTTTATTTTTGATCAGCAATATTTCACCATCCACGAGGATGATGGCTTTGACAGAGTTTCTTATCATAGGAACCTCCCTAGGTTTGTTAATTTTTTATGATTATGACTAAAACGCTTCATGAATGTCTACCTTAATAAAAAGGGGAGATGAAGCGTGTATTCAATGTCCAATTTTAAAATACTTGTTGAAAAACAGACTGAAATTGATACAATTTATCAAAATTGTGATGATTTAATCCAATCAACGGTCACGCCGAAACTAGATGCTGAGGTCGATCAGTTTTTACAGCTCATTGAACAACATTTGACAGAGCAAGGCTTTAACATTACACAAACTTCTACAGGCCTAGTTGCCCATTTTCAAAAGGCGGTCATTAATGTCGATAAACATTCTAAGCATTTGGAACAATGCTTTTTTATCAATTTAAATAGCTACGCAGAGGATCAGGTGTCAATTGTGTTAGACATCTCACCTATTATGCTGCCTAAAATTTCAAATCAGCTAGATGGCTATACGGATATTATTGAGCAAATGACGGATAAGCTAAAGCAAGCTAAAAGTCTGGAGAAAGCCTGTACGAATCCTAAATTCCTTTATAAAACACAAAGTAATAAAGTGTTTCAATCCGCACAGGAAGTGGTGGAACACTATTTTCAATAAAAGAAGAAGCCACCCTCAGCAAACAGGGTGGCATTTTTGTTTAATTAGATAAGATGCCCGCTAGCATCCATTATCGAATATATTTTTTTGCACTAAACCACATCATGATCGTTAACACCAAGAAATAAAGAGGCATCGTCAGCAAGGATTCATTGTGAAGCAAACTCATACCAGATGTGATTACACTGACAAGCAAGTAATAGCCGAGACTAAAGATGGCACCTGCTGTCCCAATGACGTCCTGAAAGTCTACCAATGCTAGACTTAAACAATTAGGAAGGGCAATGCCCGAGCCTAACAGCAAGATAAAAATGGTAACCATGATGCTCATGGCTAGCATACTAATAGGCAATGGTAAAGTACAGACAATCATTAAAAGGAAAGCGCCCATCAACATCACGGAACAACCTATATAAATAATTTGTTGAGGTGGATGCGTGGCGATAAGTCGCTTAGAGATCATCGCTCCTAAAATCGAGGCCAATGCTACGATGATGCCAAGAAATCCATAGAGTCCAGGCGTCATCTGAAAGTGACCAATGAAAATAAAAGGTGCCTCCGCATAATAGCTAAATAGCACACCGTTAATGCCCCCGATGAGCAAACCATAGACAAGAACGGTCGGCGAAGCAAAAATGCGTTTGACGACTGGCCAAATCGCTATTCTTTGCCTAGTAGCTGGTTGCGTTGTTTCAGGTAGTCTGGCATAGGCATAGATGAACAACCCTATACTCATGACCACAAGGACAAAAAATACTGCCCGAAAGCCGAGTGCTTGATCCACCCAGCCTCCAATTAAAGGTCCTACCGCAGGAGTAAACGCAATGACTGCGGAAATTTGTGCGAACATACCATGTCGTTTATTACCGGTTACACTTTCGCGCAAAATGGTTTGCGTAATAATAGAGCCAGTAGCAGCACCGAATGCTTGAATAAAACGACTGATGATTAGAATGGAGATAGTGTCCGCATAAAAACATAATGCGCTCCCTACTCCATAAAAAACTAAACCGCCTAACATGGCAGGTCTACGACCAATAATATCAGAAATCCATCCCCAGCAAAAAACACCTAATGCAAATCCAATAAAATAGATGCTTAAGGTTAATTGGACAGAGCTATTGGATACACCAAGTGCATCTGCAATGTCCGGTAGAGATGGTGTATAAATGGTTTCACTAATTTGTGGGAACGCCACAAGAACAATCATTAACAATAAAGATGGTACTGCCTGTTTTTTCAACATATTGCCCTCCTACAAGCAAATTCTACTTTGTTCGTTACAAGTAGAAAGCGTAGCTAGGGAACCGGCGGGACCATTATTAGAATACGTTCATAAGATAGCATGTTGAAATCACCTTTATATGCTTTAAGTAGGAGTGCATAGTCAGCTTTCTATTATAAACTATTTTATAATTTTTATATAGTAATAATTGCTATTTCTATTAAAATTTAAGAGAAATAACTTGTACAGAAAATGGAAATTTCATAAGATGGAATAAATATGTTTTCTCCAATAGGTAGATGAAATGGGAAAGCACATCATGACCAGTGAGCAAGACGCCATTATGCTTGATGGTTAAGGATAAGAAATGATGAAGGGGGAAGACCGATGTTTCCAATGTTAGAAACGGACCGACTTAAGTTAAGAGAACTGACGCAGGCTGATGTAGCTGCAATTTTTCATTGCCTTTCAAATGAGGAGGTCACACGCTATTATGGGCAGGAACCTTTTATAGAAAAACAACAGGCTGAACAGTTAATCAAGCATTTTGACAAAAACTACGAGGAAAAAAGAGGTATACGGTGGGGTATTGAGCTTAAAGAAACAGGAGAGGTCATGGGTACGATTGGCTATCATTTATGGTCTGCTCCCCATAAACGAGCGGAAATCGGCTATGAAATCCATCCAGATTACTGGCGTAAGGGGTACACAAAAGAAGCAATCCAGCAAGTAATCAACTATGGCTTTGAACACATGAATTTACAACGTATTGGAGCTGTCGTGTATGTAGAAAACGAAGCATCCAATCAGCTACTGCTAAAGCTAGGGTTTCAGCAAGAGGGAATTCTAAGAGACTATATGGTGCAAAAGGAAAAGGCATATGATACGTTTATCTATTCTTTGTTAAAAAAGAACAGCCACAATAACTTCAATTAAATTAGAATCAGTGAGAAATCGAAAGAAAAGTTTGTTCATCTATTGGATGTTTCATGGAATACAAATGAATACTTCAAATAGGGATTGATATGTAACGATTTTTGGGGGTGATGCTAAAAATGTTTGATACAATCGTAGTCATTATTTTAGCGATGCCATTATATGGAGTATTAATTTGGAGCTATTTCTACCCTCAAGAAAGCTTATTATGGGGAAAGCGATGGATGTACAAAGAAGAACCACAAATAGCAGATGGTGCTATTCGTTATATAAAAGTGGCATCTTTCATCAGTATTATCGGATTGACGCTAGTTTTCATTATTTTAATACTAACTCAATTTAGAAGGTGATTCTTCGTAGGGATTGTGATGTGGATGAATAGGTTTGTAGAGGTAGCAATAATTGATAATAAAGAGTTTATAAAGAATGTCAAAAGGCTACAACTCTCAACAATCGGGTGCTTTCCTTGAATAAGGAAAGTGTTTTTTATAAAGGGCCAGATTATTGAATAACATTTTTTATGACACGTACCAAACGACGCTTTGGGCATATAAGGGATTACAATGTTCGTATGATCTTCTTCAATTAATTAGGCATTTCAATTGAAATGTAACTTTATTCTATTTTTAAGAATTGTGAAAGCTGTAAGCCCAGAAATAAATATTTTTTTATAATTAGTCATTGTCAATTTTCCCTTTTATTAATGTACCTCCCAAAAATAGTTACATAATTCTATTTACAATATAATTTTACTCATTTTTTACAAGTATAGTAAATGTAAATTCCTGTTTTGAAACTATTATTATTTTTCTCAGAGTTGTTACTTTTGATAGCTAACGAATTATTCCTAAGACAGCCAAGCAACTCCCTTGTTCCAAAAATTATTTGTCTGTCATCTATGCCAATACTAATTATCGAATTGTTTCATTTTGATATAGATAGCCGAATTATAATCTCTATGGAGATTTTAAATAACAATAAAGTTGTTTATTCAACAAACGGGCCAGATTGTTGAGGAACATTTTACATAAAATGGTTATTATTGTTGAAATATAGAATAAGATTGTGAAGATCTCACTTTAACTAACGGAGAACTTTAGCAAATTATTACTGAGTTGCATAAACGACCCTTTTTTTATATTGTAGAAATAGGTGATTAAAAGTGACGATACAACATGAAAAGATAATCAATTTCTATGATAGGCGTATACTGTTCAATAAATATCGTAAAAATACACCCAGCGTAATCTTTATTGCAGGGTTAGGCGATAGCCATGAAACATGGAAAAAGGTCCAAGACCGAATATCGGATGAAACGTCAACCTTGTCCTATGACAGGGCGGGTATTGGCAGGGGTCAAGACGTAGCTGTCCCGCGAACTTGCTGTGATCTTGTTGAGGAGCTCTCCGCATTGGTGCTAGCGCTTGACGTGGAGAAGCCTTATATATTAGTAGGCCATTCCTTTGGTGGATTGGTCGCCAGATTGTATACTAGTCTTTATCCGCTGGACATCTGTGGTATGGTTTTGGTTGACGCTGCACCGGAATATAAAGAACTTGCCTATGAAAAGGTTCTACCAGAAAATCTACTTGCAGGAAATAGGGAATATTTCAAGAATCCTATGTTGAATAGTGAGAAAATTGATAAAATACAGAGTTATAAGCAAATTGTTGATTATTCAAAACAAAGTGACATTCCTCTCTCAATTATTACAAGAGGTTTACCCGATAATAATGAAGATGGATGGCCCTCACAAGAAATATTAGAAATTGAACAAAGTCTACAAGCAGAATTCCAATGGCTGTCAACGTCAAGTAAGTTCCGGATTGCTAGTCGTAGTGGACATTATATACATCATGATGAGCCTGATATTGTAATAGAAGAGATTTTATTAATGTTAAAGGAGATGGGAAAGTGAGCGAAATAAGGATGAAACTTATGAAGGATTTGCAAAGAATTGAGGAGAATGAGTATCAGTTAGGCGAAGGTGAGCAGCATCAAGATTTCTTACCTTTGTTACTTCAATATATCGGCGATCCTCAGCCAGAATTGCGGGATAACTTGATATATCCGATGTTTTATATGTGGATTAAGGAAGAGAATAGGTTCAGTGAAGAGGAGTTGCGTAGTCTCTTACCTGTTCTGACGGATGAGAACCATTTGTTCTATAATATTGGCAGCAAGGATGATCAGTCAGTCTTTACAAGGACGTTTTCTGCTTTGCCTATCGCTTTGATTATACAACGCCACAGACAGAATCCATTTTTAAATCAAGAAGAAATTGAGCAATTAATGCAAGCAATGCTCCGTTATTACAATGAGGAGAAGGATCTGCGAGGTTACCTTTCAGTAGGAGGCTGGGCTCACAGCGCGTCTCACGGTGCAGATGTTTTTGTTGAGTTGGTGCAGTGCGAGGAGAGCAGCATTGCAATGTTACATGAGGTTCTTGTCGCTATTTCTGGCATGCTACATAATGGAATACATATTTTTAGTGATGAGGATGATGAGCGGTTGGTCAATATCGTGGATACGATGATTGACAAAAAGTTACTTCCACATCAAGAAATTGCTGATTGGATTAGCTGCTTAGCGCAATGCTGCGATTTGCCGAGAAGTCGCAGTCAGGTGATTGCTCGTGTGAACAGCAAGAATTTTTTACGCAGTCTCTATTTCAGAAGGAGACAAGATAGCCAGGAGAATGAGCTTAAAACTGCAATACTTGGCACTGAGGCAAAATTAAACAGGTTTTCTATCAGTTAAAGGATTAAGGCGTTGTCCCAGTATATACGTTTAAGAACTTTCATTCAATTAAGACACTCATGTAGAAATGGGTGTTTTTTTATTATAGGGCCAAATTGTTTAATAAAGAAATTTTGCAATCTAGAAGAAATTATTGATTCTTATGTGTGCTATACTTGACTCTGCACATAACATTAATGAAAACTGCAAAGTATAATGAGACATCCCTCATGAACAAAGGAGAACTGAAAATGAGAAAACTTGTTCTATTTCTGCACGCATCGCTTGACGGTTTTGTAGAAGGGCCAAACGGTGAAATGGACATTGGCTGGGTTTCCTACGATTCTGAATTGGAGAAACACGCGAAAGAGATTCTGAGTACTGCCGACACTGTCATTTGGGGACGTGGGACTTATCAGATGATGCACAGTTACTGGCCATCTGTGCCTTCGAACCCATCAGCTTCGCAGTACGAACGGAATCATGCCGAGTGGATCGAAAAGACAGCCAAAATCGTTTTTTCCACGACGCTGGAGAAAGTCGAATGGAACAATTCCAGACTGGTGAAAGAAGATGTCGAGGAAGAGATCAAGAACCTCAAACAGGAGCAAGGCAAGGACATGGTCATCCTAGGAAGTCCTAGATTCGCACACTACCTTATGCAGCTTGATTTAATTGATGAATATAAAATTACGGTTTCTCCCGTCCTGGTCGGCAGCGGGTTGCCGTTATTCCAAGGTCTCAAGGAGAAGGTCAATCTTAAACTTATCGAAAACAAGACATTTGATTCTGGAGCCATAGGTCTCGTTTACCAGACGGGTAGATGACCTTGTCACTTAAAATAGATTACGCTAACTTTTTAAACCAACCCCAACCCCTTTTTAAGTAACAGGGGAACAATGGAAATTGTAATTGTATTATCTTGAAATCAAGTCTTCCATATAAGGGCGCGATTCTGTCACAAGAATCAGCGCTCGTTTTCATTAAAGGGCCATATTGTGGAGCAATACCACCCAAGAAATAGTCTTATGGACCGGCCTAGATAATTATGTTTAAAGGACAGTCTAGCTTACATACTAAGCTAACCAACGTTTGATAAAATGCATTACCAAGTAACTTCTTAGAAGAAACTTAGGTAATGCATTTCGTGAGTATGTCTATTTAGTAAACAATCGTATGTGGTTGTTAATATCTTTTTCTGAAAAGGACTGTTGTAAAATAGTATTTACCTCACTTCAAACCGTGGTTAGCTTTTTTTAACTGTAACAAGAAATCTTCTTTCGTGTTAGTACTTTGTACATCTTTCATATAGAACAAAATGGAGCTGCTATCGGCAGGTTCCCGCATGTCTTCGACGACCACATAGGTAATGGGAGCGCCACTTTGTTTTATTAAATTTTGCAGCTCAAAGAAACGGTCCAATTCATTTTTTAAAAGGTAGCCATTTCAATTGGAGTAGCAGTATATAAATAAAGAGCATGCTTTTTCGTTTCATCCGAAAAGAGTATGCTGATCTCCTTATTAGTATAGTCTGGACCTTGAAACCCGAGGCCTTCAATAGCTGGAATCACTTTATCCAATTTGTGCAATGAAAGAGTCTACTCCTAAGACTGAGCAGTTAAGCAAATCAACAATGAAAACAGTAATATCAGAGAAACAGTATCCCTATTATATTTGTGAACAATTAGTAGAGTTTCAATACATGAAGGATTTATTCATAGTAAACTCGATGAAAGCTATGGAAGACAAAGACAAAGAAAAAGATATTTTAGAAACAGCAATCAAGATGGATAAGATTTTAGACAATATGGAATATATAAAAGTTCCTGATAAATACAAAGACATTCACAAAGACATACAAGTAGGGGTAACAGATGCAAGAAAAGCAACAAAGCTTATTAAAGACGCTAATAAAGAGGATAAACCGAATATGCAAGAAGCTGTACTAAAAAGTACTCCACATTTATCAGGTGTAGATAGGGAAAATTGGAAAAGTGCACTATATGAGTTAAGTAAGGAAAACAAAGATGCTTATGGTAAAGCACTTGATAAATTAATGAAAGAACATGCGGAATAATATAGTACCATACAACAATTATAAGGGAGAAATTATTCTGGGAGGTAATGGCCTTCCTAATCGTTATGGTTACAGTGAGGGCTATAAAATGGTAAAATCCTATCTTGATTTGCACCCAAATGTAACCCCAGAGGAATGGACAGCGCTAAGTGCAAAAGAAATTTTTGAAAAAGGAAACTATCTTGAAAACTATAAATAACAAATCAATGCATGAATTGACATATATTCTAGGGGTAAATATATGTTATTGATTAGTTAAAAATCATTGAGTTGCGTATGCAGCTCTTTTTTCAACAGGGTGCTTTAGTTCAATAACGATCTTCAACAAAAAAATGGTCAACCAGAAATATTTTCTGGCTGACCTTATAATACGATCGGGCGCGTTTATTTAGGAACGCGTTTTTTCCTTTTAAAGGGTCATATTGTTGAAGAAGACTCTTTAATGAAGAAGATGAAAATTTCCTCGAGCAGATCATTGACAATAAAGAAGGATGGTTTTTTTACTGACTTGGTTGAAAGGCTATCTGGAATACAGAGTTCACGGAATACGAGGAGGACGTGTAAAATGAAAAACAAACCCGGGATGGGATTCCCGGGTTTGTTTTTACTTATTGGCAACTATGACCAATTTACCTGTATCCAGTTCTTTTTCGAATTGAGCAGCTTCCGATTCACTTAATCCGACAGAAGCTAACTCATTGCGGAGTTCATCTCCACGGGAATTCACCAGATTCTTCATAAAAGTCAGGAACCCTTGCTCGCCAATGCCAGCTTCTTCTGTCCCGAGTGCTTCGTTAATATCATCTTCACGTTCTTCATAGTGCGCAAAGATGTAAATGTTATCTCGAAGATATCCTTGCGCTTCTAATTTCTCCACTTCTTGTTTCGCCTGTACTACGTTTTCTACTGTCAATTTGACTGTCATTATTTATCCCTCCTAAGAATGTTCACATTCAATCTATTCCACTAAATTGAATGAATAAAACATTTTTTTAGTTTTTAATTATGTAGAGTGGCATTAATAACTAATGGAATACTAATGAACAACTCGAAAACAATGTAAGTTGTTATTCTATAATTGGGTACTATTCTATTTAGGGATTGTACCTTATTCAAGAATAGGGCGCAATTCTGCAACAAGAACTGTGCTTTTCTTCATACCGATTAGACTGTATATAAAAGATTCCGTGAACAAATATACTTAAGCTATAACAGCAGAGGAAAAGGATTTGAACGTCAATGGTAGCTTTTATTCATTTTCCATTATATGTATAATTAGGGTGTGTTATTTTTTTTATTATGTTAGGAGGGATACAAATGGGCATTTATCCTGATTGCCCTGTTATTGTTAAATCAATAGAAATTGGTGGACTAACAAAATGGCAGCTTATTCAAAAGTTACAAGAACATTCAATCTCGATGAATCATTATGGTGAGCAATTATTATCTGATGATCAATTTATTACTTCTGAAACAAAGTACAGCCTAAATACTATTGAACTGGTTGTTAGGAATCTTGGTTTTCCTGATGGAGCTACTATGCCTCAGCTTATAAAACAAGCGAATAAACTTGGTTTGGAATTATGTCCACTTGAGGTTGGACCTTACGTAAGACTTGAATATTTAGACCAAGCTGAGGGAGATTTAGGGAATTCTCTACAACAACATCAAGCTCCTTCTGGATCCATCACAATAGCATCAGAGATAATACGTGATGATGATGATTTTCCTAAAGGATTTTACCTTAGAAAAATTGCCGGCGTACTATGGCTACGTGGTTATGTTGCTGACGACTTGCATATTTGGAATCCTGATGATCAATTTATCTTTAGGAAAACAGAGAAAATGTAAAGAAGGGGAAATAAGAATGATTGAATTACGAAAAATAACCGGTGAAAACATAGAAGAAGTCATAGCACTTGAGGTTGAAGAAAAACAGAAGGACTTTTTAGAAACTACGAATCTCAAAAGTTTTGCAGATGCTCATATGTTGAATACAGACGGGATACCAGCGACTCCCGTTGCCATTTATCTCGATGAAGTTGTGGTTGGGTTTATGATGTATATTTATGATACGTTAGATCATGAATCATTTGAAAATGAAGATTATTACGGAAAGAAGAGCTATTTTATATGGCATATGATGATTGACAAAAGGTATCAAAGGAAAGGATATGGCAAACTTGCCTTTGAAAAAATGTTGATGGAAATTGAACAGATGCCATATGGGGAAGCGAAGTATGTAACTCTCTTTTATCATACAAGCAATGCCAAAGCTAAAACATTATATGCTTCCTTTGGCTTTGTAGATACAGGCATCATTCAGGATCACTCGATGTTGGCGATAAAGCATTTAGAAAAGTAAATAACCTTAGCTTACTGAAAGTAATGAGGCTTCTCGACTCCTCACCAAATTTAATAGTTATACCCCAATCGGATGCTTTGAAATAAGAAAGCATCTTTTCTTTATGAAGCAGGCTAGATTGTGCAATAACACTTCTTGATAAAAAGGTTCGCTGACCAATTCACAAATTTATTAACAATATTTATAACTATTTCAGTCTAATTACCGATAGCATTTTAAGTGATTTTCCTTTATTGTTAATAGGTCGTAAAAGACACTATCAGGAATATCCTGCAAATATTGAAATGATAGGTGGAAAACAATGAATTATCAAGTTTTATTATATTACCATTACACAAAGATTGAAGATCCAGCTGTGTTTTCAGCAACGCACTTAGAAATGTGTAAAGAGATCGGTTTAAAAGGTCGTATTTTAGTAGCCAATGAAGGCATTAACGGTACTGTTTCAGGTACGATTGAGCAAACAGAGCAATACATGGCAAACATGCAAGCTGACCCATTATTTGAAGGTATTGTCTTCAAAATTGATGCGGCGGATGATCATGCCTTCAAAAAAATGCACGTACGCCCTCGACCTGAGTTAGTAAACTTAGGCTTAGAAGAAGACGTAAACCCGCATGAATTAACAGGTCGCTACCTGTCACCAGAACAATTCCTTGCAGAAATGCAGGATGAAAATACAGTCGTATTAGATGTGCGTAACACATATGAATTCGATGTCGGCCATTTTCGTGGTGCGATTCGACCAGATGTAAAAAACTTCCGGGATACACCGGAATGGGTACGTGAGAACCGCGAGTTATTCGAAGGGAAAAATGTGTTAACATATTGCACGGGTGGCATTCGTTGTGAGAAGTTTTCAGGTTGGATGAAACGTGAAGGCTTTGGTGATGTCGGTCAATTACATGGCGGTGTTGCAACATACGGAAAAGACCCTGTTGCGAAAGGCCAATTATGGGACGGACAAATGTATGTATTTGATGAGCGCTTAACGGTGCCCATCAATCAAGTAGAGCATGTGATTATCGGTCGGGATCATTATGACGGAGAGCCTTGTGAACGTTACATTAACTGTGCAAATCCTGAATGTAACAAACAAATTATCGCATCTGAAGAAAATGAAGCCAAGCATTTAGGTGGCTGTACAATTGAATGTACAAAGCATGAGCGCAACCGCTACATCGTGCGTCATAATTTAACAGAAGAACAAGTAGCCCAAACGATTGAGGCGTTACAAGTTTAAGTATGAACAGCTAGTTAAACATACAAAACAATATTAAATATCTTTCCCTCTACTAACTATATAGAGGGACTTAAAACACTCAGTGTAAGTGTTCGAACTATCCATTTCAAAATCGGACTAGTTTGCTCGCTTACATGGGGTGTTTTTTCTTTTGTAGGAAAAGAGTAAATGACTGTAGCTGTTTAGAGTAAATGATCACAGGGTATTCAAAAAATGTAACCGCATTTAATTAGTGCAAGCTCACAAAGTGTTTTTAAAATAATTAATATAGGAGATGATTGATAATGGCAAACCCACATCTAACCGACCCACGTAAGAAATATCATACGGGAAAATTCCCAGATCAAGAACAGAACACTCCAGCGCTACAGAATGAAATGAGCCCCAAACCTGACTGTGGAGAAGAATCATATAAAGGATACAATCGTCTGGAAGGGCGCAATGCCTTAATTACCGGAGGCGATTCTGGGATTGGTCGTGCCGCTGCTATTGCCTACGCACGCGAAGGGGCGAATGTGGCCATTCAATTCTTCCCGGGCGAAGAGGAAGATGCCAACGAAGTCAAAACATTAATTGAAAAAGAAGGCAGAAAAGCACTACTGCTACCATATGATTTACGGGAAGATGGTACTGCGACAGAGATTGTTACAAAAACAGTGGAAGCCTTTGGTGGATTGGACCTGCTGGTATTAAATGCTGCGCAACAAATCGCACAGCCATCTCTAAGTGACCTAACAATCAACCAAGTGCAAGACACTTTCAAAGTAAACATCATCAGCATGTTCGAGACCGTCAAAGCTGCTGAAGAGCATCTGAAGCCAGGAAGTGCAATTATTACCACCACATCAGTTCAATCTTTCGATCCATCCTCATCTCTCATGGATTATGCCGCTACAAAAGGTGCGATAAGCAACTTTATGGTATCCCTGTCCTCGTACTTTGCTTCTAAAGGTGTCCGTGTCAATGGTGTCGCACCTGGCCCGATTTGGACGCCGCTTCAGTTGGATAACGGGAAATTAGAAGGAGAAATACCTGAGTTTGGTCAAAATACTCCTCTCGGCCGTGCGGGACAGCCAGTAGAGCTTGCACCCGTTTATGTTCTTCTGGCCTCGGATGAAGGAAGCTATATCACCGGTCAGATATATGGGGTGACAGGCGGCAAGCCAATAGATTTGTAAGCTTGGGTATGTGATAAATAGACTCCCTCGAAATCAGTGATGTTTCTTAGACTACTACTTTAATAGGGCAAGGGAACGGATATTAGTTAGTAAACAAATAGACCTAAGATATCCCAACTCGACAATGAATATTTGTATGGAATAATGTAGGAGGTAACAGTAGCTATCGTTATCAGGGAGGATAATAATAATCCTGCAAAATGAACTTTCTAAAGCTATTTAGAGTAGTACCATGAATTTAAACTTCGTCTCTTCTATAAGGCGGAGTTTTTATTTTTTTTGAATGGATAATTTACTTATAATTGGAACTTATACTCATTTTGACCGTATTAGAGTAAACGGACTATGTCAGTTAGAAGAGCTACATATAAAAAAGGAGAAAATGAAATGAATATTTATTTAGTACTATTACCAATGGTTAGTATGTTGATAGGTTTGTATTTAGTTTGTTTGGGACTCTGGGAATTAAGAGTTGGCATAGATAGGAAAAGATTTATAACCTTCTCATTTACAGGGCTATTTTTGATTTTTATATTACCGAATATGTTTAGTTTTTTAAATGTAATGGTTAATAACTTCTAATAAATATCTATTAGCGAATTGATTTATGGGGGCTTTACTTCCATATGGAGTAGAGTTTTTTCTACTAAAAGTAGCGGAGCAGGATAGTTGGACAAACCCAACGTTCAAAAGGCTTATTCTTTATATTTGAAAGGTTTCATTTAAATCATCGGGTTGCATTTTCTCATTCAATATCAGATGAAATTAAGGAATTAGAAGCCCAGTTACTTGAAATGCGGGCGAGATGTACTTTATTAACTGTGTCACCAGAGAATTTAGAGCAAAGAATAATATGTAGAAGAAATCCTCATGAATGGGAGGGGAAAACCTCAAAAGAAATGAAATTGGCATGTGAATTATTATTAGAACAACAACCAGCGTATAGGAGTCAAGCAGCAAATTCAATCATTCCTACAATTGAAATAAATACTGATAATAAAGATTGGGAATCCTACGCAAAACAAATTTACTTATTTAACGAATTGCTGCTTTAGTGCGGCAAGCATTTCAAGAACCTTCCCAAAAGAAGCTTAAGAACGTTTGTGCTTTGACTAAAAAATAAATTTGTTAAATGACACACTTATAGGGGCCGAAATATGGATAATATAATAAAAAAACTAGCTGAATTGGAAAATGAATTAAAAAAGCCATTTCCTACTAAGGATATTAATAAAATATGTGAGGATTATCGAACAGAATTTTTGAATTTACCTGATGTGGTAGATTTCTATGAAGATTTTCGTTACTACTGTGTGAACATATCAGGAACGTTAAGTTATGTTTTAGGCGATGTAATAAATCAAATTCCAGAGGGACAAATTGATATGCTATATAAGTCTTTTTTTGAATACTATAATCAATATGAATTTTTGGAAGGCCAAATAGCAAACTATCATCATTTTTTTCAAGAATATAAAACCCATGAACAAACGAGAAAATGGTTATTACAACTGTTGTCAAATAACCACTATCCATTTAAACGACAGAATCTATACACAAAAATAAATTTGAAATGAACTTGAAAATTTTTGTTATAGTTAGCCCATTCTGGATTATGTTTTCTGACGCAAGATCCACCGATATATGATAAACACCCTCATAGTTGTAATTATGAGGGTATTCGCTAATTATTTGACCAATGCTAGTAAAAACTGGTCTCGATCCGTTTCTTCCTGCATTTTACTATCTACTAACATCGCACCTGATTGAACTTTTGTCCTGTCATTGTCCACAAGGAATTGCATATTGACCTTTGTAACTTTATTATCAATGGAGCAATCTCCTTCGAACTCGACTACATCCTGTCTTTTCTGTGTTTCAAAATAAACCCAATACGGATTTTCGCAGGCAGCAGCAAAGCCATTTTCTAATGTTTTTGTACTATTTTCATAAGAATAGTTTTTTACATATGTAATATATTCATTGTCTGTAATATCCTTTTGTGGACCATAGAAGTACCAAAACACCCCTAAAATACCGATGGGTACAATCCACAATATATTCCTTTTACTTAATTTCCCCATACCTTGCCTCCCCCTTTATGAGAATATTTTAACATCTTCCTCCGCATTTTTGCTAGCTTACGATAATATTTTCTAAAGAGAGAGTTGTTTCTGTTGATTTCACATATTTTGAATTCATTCGTTAGATATGATAACGTTAGCTGGTAGAATGATATGCTACTACTAATGGTTGGATTGAGGAGGTTTTTTCATGCATAAAAGAAGACGTGGCTTTCTCGTATTTCTTGTGCTGATTTTAATGGGTTTGCTCTTTTTTATCGGTATGAAGATGAGACCAGCCACACAAACGACTAGAAATTCGGAGTCACCCCCAGTCCAAGAGCATAGCGATACTGCTACTGAGGGCGGCGATACCGGAAATCTTGACGTAGTCATTCAGGAAATTGTCAACCTAGCGGGAGAAGGGAAAGTACCTGATGTGCCATTTACCGCAGGGGAATCAGATAGTCGTACGGTTCATCAGCAATGGGGGGACCCTCAGCAAGTAATGGAGACCGCTAATGCACAATACGAAGATTTTCTTCAACAAGAGATAACGATTGGCTTTCAACGTACAAAAGCTTTCGATATCCGTTCGTTTAAAGCAAATATAAGGAATATTCATTTAGCAGATATTAAAAATAAGTTAGGCGAGCCGGATGAGGTCCGCTATTATCAGGATACAAAGACCGATCAAATTATTTTGGTGTATCAAGTGAACGCCAACTATCAACTAAAGTGGATTTTGCCAAAGCCGACTGACAATGAGGCCAATCCTGCTGTTCATCACATCTCTGTCTATACAGAAATAACGGATGAGATAGCAGAGACGATCAACCAGATGACATTGGATGAAAAGCTTGGTCAAATGATGTTTGCGGGTGTTTCAGGCACATCCCTTCAGCAAGAGACTAAAAGTTTGATTCGTGATTACAAGATTGGAGGATTGATTCTTTATGCCAATAATCTTGAAACACCACAGCAAACGGTCTCACTGATGAATGATTTGATGACAGCGAATGGGACTAATCGACTGCCACTATTCTTGGGAACTGACCAAGAAGGGGGGAAAGTAGTCAGATTACCGGGGCCGTTAAAAAATTTCCCGACGAACCAAAAGATTGGGCAAATCAATCAACCACAATTCTCCTATGAGATTGGAAAATTGTTAGGGGAACAATTAAAGGCATTTGGCTTCAACCTAGACTTTGCCCCTGTCATGGATGTGAACAGCAATCCGAACAATCCGATTATTGGGGATCGTTCGTTTTCTAATAAGCCTGATATCGTTAGTCAATTAGGTATTCAGACCATGCAAGGTTTAGAAAGTCAGCAGGTGATTCCGGTCATCAAGCATTTCCCTGGTCATGGTGATACATCAGTAGATTCTCACTTAGAGCTTCCTAAAGTGTCGAAAAGTCTTGACGATTTAAATAAGCTGGAGCTTATTCCATTTAAAGCGGCCATTGATAAGGGTGTTGATGTGGTGATGGTCGGCCATATTTTATTACCTAAAATCGATCAACAATTCCCTTCATCGATGTCGAAGGAAATTATTACTGGGCTATTAAGAAATCAGCTTGGCTTTGATGGGGTTGTAATGACCGACGATATGACGATGAAAGCCATTACGAATCATTTTAGTATCGGGCAAGCTGCTGTAGATTCTGTGAAGGCGGGAAATGATATTATTTTAATTGCCCATGAATTCGCCAATGTCACAACGGCCATAGATGCATTGAAGGCAGCCGTAAAGAACGGAAAAATCTCAGAGCAGCAAATTAATGACAGTGTCCGTCGAATCATTCAGCTGAAAGAAAAATATCAGCTTGTGAATCATCCGGTATCAGCAGTGGATCTGAAGAAGCTCAATGCTCGTATGGACCAATTATTAAATACGTATATGAAATAAAAGAGAAAGGGATATACATATCGATATGTATGTCCTTTTTTGTGAATGATAGAGAAGGGTGAAGGCATGGATAAGGAATTCAAATTAGCTAGCCAATTATTAACTTTGCTAGATGCTGAGCAAAGATGGTTTACCTTAGCAGAGGTTGAACAAAGTTTACATATTTCTGATAAAACGATACGAAAGTTAGTGGAGGAGATTAGTTCGCAATTGCCATCAACGATGACCATTGAAGTGTCTAGAGGAAAGGGCATTTTTCTACAACGTGATGGGCGCAGTACAACGGTTAGTGAAGTGATTGCCAGCATGTTCAGGCAAACAACCTTTTATCAACTTATGGATGTATTGTTTACAAATGAGGATCACTGCTCAATGGAGGAGCTTGCGGAAGCCATGTTTATGAGCACTTCCTCTTTGAAGAAATTGATTATGCAATTAAATAATGATGATTTAAAGCCATATCAATTACGAATTTCATACTCGACGCCAGCAGTAAAGGGAAATGAATTGAATATCCGCTATTTTTATTGGAAATTTTATGGGGATGCTTACGAGTTTACGGGGTGGCCATTTACGAATAGTGACTTTGATGTTATTCATCAATTAATCACAACTATAGAGAATGAAAAAAATATTGTTTATTTCATCAATTCCAAAAGGAAATTATCCTTTTTAGTAGCAATTGTTCTGGAACGAATAAAAAAAGAGAACTACGTAAAAATGAATGACGGTCATTACCTGTGGGAAAAAGGTATTTTCTATGGGCCCGTAAAAAAACTTGCGAAGACACTGGAAGAAAGATTTTCAATGGAATTGCCAAATAATGAATTGTTTTTCCTGCAAGCGCTATTTAGTCTAAGCCAATATCATTATTATGAAGGGTCAGAGATGACACCACAGAAAGAAATCGAATTATACAAGAATAGAGAAGAAGATCAAATGGGCCAGCAGCTATTAGCTTTATTGGCAGAGGCTTACCCGAATTTAAATAGGAATGAGCGATTTATTTTGGAAGTATATGAGTTCCTTGACAAGCTTTTAATCGATAATGCCATTCCTGAATGGATGATGATTTCAAAAAGTAATTTAACCGCGTATGTTCACCATGAGTGTCAGCAAATTTATCAAGATATGGAGACGTGTCTGCACAAGTGGCAATTAATCTATCCTTCTGTTCGATATAATGACTATCATCTAACAAAATTAACATTACTTGTTCGTTCTGGCCTTAATTATAAAAGTAAAAGTGCTTTTTTGGTCATTGGTGAGGAGTTTTCAATCCGCCATTATATAGCGAATCTAATAAAAAATGAAATAGGGGATCAACTGATTATTAATACGTCCATTTTGAAAGGACTTACTGACGAAATGGTCCAGCAGCAACAGATTGATTTTGTTATTAGTAATTTCCCTGTTGACCTAAAGACTGTGCCAGTTGTCATTATTTCAACGATTCCTTCCAAAAGAGATTTAGATAACATACGGAAAGAATTACTTCAGTAATTTGGTCAAATATTTTCCGTACACAACGTAATAATCTGGTCTAGTTGATCATCGTAAAAAAATCTTATACTCATAGTAGTTTCTGGACGGATTCCTTTTAAGAGGAGTCGGTTTGGAAATAGCTATGGGTATTTTTTGATGGTAAATGAAAACGGTTACCTAATGGATTGTAGATAAATTTTATGACTTGGAGGAATAGAAATGAGTAGGCATTTAAGTGCAAAAAAGGGAGAAATAGCTGAAAGGGTATTACTTCCTGGTGATCCTTTACGTGCAAGGTTTGTAGCGGAACATTTTTTAGAAAATGCATTTTGCTATAACGAAGTAAGAGGGATGTATGGCTACACGGGGATGTACAAAGGTGTGCCGATATCTGTTCAAGGGACAGGGATGGGCAATCCGTCGATGAGTATTTATGGTACTGAACTGGTAAACGATTATGGCGTGAAGCAAATGATTCGTATCGGCACATGTGGTGCGATGCAAAAGGAAATTAATATCCGTGATATCATCCTCGCCCAAGCAGTATCCTCAGACAGTAATTTGACGGAGAAAATTTTCTTAGGCAATAATTATGCGCCTACAGCAGATTTTTCTTTATTAATGAAGGCGTATCAGCAGGCACAAGGTAAAAAAGGAAATGTCTTTGTAGGCAATATATATAACTCGGATGAATTTTATCGTGAAACATTAGACAGGCTTCACAAGTTTATGGAATTCGGTGTGCTAGGGGTAGAAATGGAGAGCACAGCGCTCTATACGCTAGCTGCTAAATATGGGGTAAAGGCATTATCCATTTTGACGGTAGGGAGTCAATTACTCACAAATGAATGCTTAACACATGAGGAAAGCGAAAAGTCCTTTTATGAAATGGTGGACGTTGCTTTGACTACCATTATCGATGAATAGTGCCGTGTAAATGGGTAGAAGGACAGCAAGAAAGTGATGAATGTCATTTTGTCTGGATAGCAGTGGAGGGTATTGAAAATGGTAGCTCCATTGCTATGGTAGATTTAGCTAATTTAACGCCCGAAAAACGTCTAGGCTGATCCAGTGGACAAGCTAGGATTCGTTAAATGTTGATGGTACACGTGGAAAGTTACGGAGGGGAATAGATGCATTATTTAATTTCTATAGTAGGTTTACTGTTAGTTTTATTTTTAGCATGGGTTGCGAGTAATAATAAGAAAAAGATTAAGTATCGTCCAATCATTGTGATGATTGTCATCCAGCTTATACTAGGATTTCTTCTGATTAAAACAAGTATCGGAGAATTATTAATTAAAGGATTTGCTGATAGTTTTGCCAAATTACTAGAGTATGCAAACGAAGGGACCAATTTTGTATTCGGTGGGATAGCTAATGAAGGAGCGCATACTTTTTTCCTGTATGTGTTAATGCCCATTGTTTTTATGTCCGCAATAATCGGAATATTGCAACATTATAAAATCCTTCCGTTTATTATCAAGTATATTGGTCTAGTACTAAGTAAAATAAATGGAATGGGAAAACTAGAATCTTATAATGCGGTCGCTGCAGCTATAGTAGGACAAAATGAAGTATTCATCTCGGTGAAAAACCAAATTGGATTTTTACCGAAGCACCGTCTCTATACATTATGTGCTTCTGCGATGTCAACTGTATCGATGTCAATTGTTGGTTCCTATATGACGATGCTAGAGCCCAAGTATGTAGTCGCCGCCTTATTATTAAACTTATTCGGTGGTTTTATTGTCGCCTCTATCATTAACCCGTATGAAGTGAAGGCGGAGGAAGATATAATCGAAGTGCAAGAAGGCGAAAAGCAAACATTTTTTGAAATGCTAGGCGAATACATTATGGATGGTTTTAAAGTAGCCATTATAGTTGGCGTTATGTTAGTAGGCTTCGTTGGGTTAATTGCCCTTATTAATGGTCTGTTTAATGGCATATTCGGCATCTCGTTCCAAGGTATCTTAGGGTATGTTTTTGCGCCAATTGCCTTTCTTATGGGTGTACCTTGGCATGAAGCGGTTAATGCGGGTAGTATTATGGCGACAAAGCTTGTGGCCAATGAATTTGTTGCTATGCTGGACTTCGTTAAAATCCAAGATAGCTTTAGTGAACGTACGGCAGCCATTGTATCTGTATTCCTTATATCCTTTGCAAACTTTGGCTCCATTGGGACTATCGTAGGTGCCGTAAAAGGGCTACATGAAAAGCAAGGCAATGTGGTTGCGCGCTTTGGATTAAAATTGCTCTATGGCGCTTCACTAGTCAGTGTTTTATCGGCAATCATTATCGGTATTGTATTTTGATCGATTAACTATAAAAATAATGAAGGCTTTAAGACGAGACACACCTTGATAGTTTACCTATTAAGGTGTTTTTATGATGGCGGTGTACGATTGAACATAGAAGTATTTAATACTTAATGAATATGTAAGGAATGAGAAAGAAAAAAGTGATGATTGACAGCTACAATGAAAATAGATTGAAAGATTGGTGAGAAGATAAGGAGGCTATAGGAAATGGGCATGATGATAGGGATTATTACAGGTGCAATAATAGGGGTTGTTTTATTATGCATCAGCTTCATATTATTTTGGATAGGGAAGAGAAAGAAAGAAGAAAACCGATATGCAATATGGGTGATGGTTGCAGGTTTATTAGCGTTAATTACTTCTGGGAGCAATGCTTTAAACTATTTCTTATGAGGAAGTGGGAGCAAAAGGGCGGTATCTATGTATCGCCCTTTGATGTGTACCACCTAAAATGCCCTAATTATTGAGGGAATTTAAAATGTACCTTATATTCTTTTTCATCCCAAATAAGATGCGCATTGAAGGTTTTTTGTCCCTTTTTAAACCCTTTGATCATGTCTGTTTCACCAGTGGCAAGTAGCTTTCTTACATTTGTCTGTGAAATGGTTTTACTGAGAATTTTCTTTGAAACTGAGAATTTACAGTTGGCAGTTTTATAGTTTGAACAGCCGTAAAAAGTACCATGATCTAGGATAGAGCCATCGCAAAGAATACACTTTCCGACAACAGTTTTTTCTTTTTTATATTTCTTTTGATAAGGATTATTGGCACTGATTTTGTCGACTTCCTTTTGATCGAATGCCCATACTTTTTCACGTTCATGCGCATCTGTAATCAATTTATAGGTGAGCTTTTTTACTTGCTCCATAAATGCTTGAGGAGAAGCATGTCCTTCACCAATTTCAGATAGTCGCTGCTCCCATTTTGCGGTCATCGAGGGTGATGTCAGTAGGCTGTTTTCACCTAATGCTTCAATTAATAACATACCTTTAGATGTAGCAAATACTTGGTTTTTCTTTATTTCAATATAGTTTCTGTCTTTGAGTGTACCAATAATGCCGGCTCGTGTTGCTTCAGTTCCTAATCCTTCCGTTTTAGATAAAACCTTTTCTAACTCAGCATCATCTAGGTGTTTACCGGCTGTTTTCATTAATGTAATTAAATGACCTTCTGTATATCTATTAGGTGGCTGTGTTGCCCCTTTTTTAACGGTAGCTTGAGCCACAGTCCCGAGCTCATTTTCATGAAGAAGCGGAAGCATTTCTTCTTCCTCTTGAGATGCATTTTCTTTAGATAGATAAATGACTTTACGCCAACCCTCCTCAATTTGCTCCTTCCCCTTCGAAATGAACTCAGCTCGTTTATCGACAAGCGAATGAATCGTTGTGTACGCAAAAATGGCATAGTTATAATGTGCTGCAATGACTTGTCTCGCTACTAAATCGTAAATCTTTTCTTCTTCCATGCTTAGCTTAGCCAGGTTAGGTATTTGATCTGTCACAATGATCGCATGGTGGTCCGTAACCTTCTTCTCATTGACATATCTTTTGTTATTCATAATTGAATTTGTTGGGGGAGGAAGAAGGTTTTTATATTTATCTATTTTGCTCAAATTGTTTAATATAGTTGGTAGTGTTTTGGCTTCTTCACTTGTTAAAAATTGCGAATCTGATCTTGGGTATGAAACTAAACCTTTTACATAAAGCTTTTGTAAAATATCAAGAGTTTTTTGTGGCGAAAACTTATAAGACTTATTTGCTGTAGCCTGTAACGCGGACAAATTAAATAACAGAGGCGGTGCGTATTCCTTCGTCTCTTTATTTATTTTCGTTATTTCTACATTTTTATGTAGACAGAAATTAGCAATGGCTATCGCTTGTTTTTCCTCCGATACTCTTGACATATTATTTTTATGCCATTTTGCTTTTAGCATTTTACCTGCGAAATGAAAGACTGCTTCGACTTCCCAAAAAGGTTCTGATTCGAAATTCGCGATTTCATGTTCCCTATGAACAATTAACGCAAGGGTTGGGGTCTGAACTCTGCCAATGGAAAAGACATCTTTGACACCGTTTTTCTTAAGTAGGACCGTATATAATCTCGACGTATTCATGCCAATTAACCAATCTGCGCAGGAACGACTTAATGCTTCGTAATAAATATCCTTCGTTTTCGCTTCGGGCAGTAAATTTGAGAAGCCATTTTTGACCGAGTTTTCCGTTAAGGACGATATCCATAATCGTTTCATCGGTTTGTTTACACCACATACCCTTAAAATGGTACGAATGATTAATTCTCCTTCACGCCCGGCGTCTCCACCGATTATAATTTCTTGAATGTCTGGTCTTTTAACTAGATTTTTTATGATAGTAAATTGTTTATACTTAGATTTAGAAACTTTATATTCAAATCGATCGGGAATAATGGGTAATGTTTCTAATTTCCACTTTTTCCATGTTGGATCATATTCTTCTGGTGTTTTTAATTCACATAAATGCCCAATTGCCCAAGTAATAATGGCTCCATTGGGAAAATATGAGTTGGCTTTGACTTCAAAGTATCCTGTCTTTTTAGTAAAAGAAAAGGGAGCAGCTAACTTGGCAGCCTGATCTGGTTTTTCTGCAATTACTATTTTCATCTATCATTCTCCTGTAACTAATCATTCCAACTCTTGTCATATCATTATAAATTAATATTCAGTATAACGGTTATACCAAACATTTTGTCGATCTATTTGATATTTATTATGAAATCCTTCCTGAGATGGTGATGAAATCTGTTATGAAAATTTAAGGAGAGGGGGATTTATTTTCCCTTCTTTTTTCGTTTTGGACTGTCACCAATAATTCATACCAGTAAAAAAATGGCCTATTGCACGAATTTTAAAAGATGAATCGTATTATGAAAAGAAGGAGGCTCGATAGGAAATATGAAAAAGTTTGCTGGCTTATGTGTTCAAGAGATTGTTCAAACATATAGTGACACCTTAATCCGTATTGCTGTGCATCAGACAAAAAATATGTCTGAGGCGGAGGATATTGTCCAAGAGGTTTATATGACTCTTATGAAACAGAAAAAGCCCTTCGATCATGAAGATCATTTAAAGGCTTGGCTCATCAAAGTAACTTTCAATAAATGTAAGGATTACTTTAAGTCTGCCCGTGTGAAGAAGACGGTACCAATTACCGAAGAAATGTCCTTTATCGCCAAAGAGGAGCAAATGGTGCTTACGGAAATTTTTGAGCTGAATCCAAAAGAGAGAGTCATTGTTTATTTACATTATTATGAAGGCTATACAACTGCAGAAATCGCCAATCTATTAGGAATGAACGTCAACACGATCGGCTCAAAGCTAAGACGGGCACGAATGAAATTGAAAATCATATTAGAAGAAGGGAGTACGGTCTGATGAATGCTTATAAAAACGTGATGAAGCAGATTCATGCTTCCGAAGAATTTAAGATAAAGATGGAAAACGAGATGATGGAATTTCAACAAAAAGAAAAGAGGGTCTTTATGAAAAAAGTACGAATAAGTGTGGGAAGTTTAGTTGCCTGTGCAGTAATAGCGGTAGTCGCTTCTTTAGTCAATGTAAACAATGACACAACAATCGATTTAACAGATAGAATTATGGTGGATCATTCAGCTCCTGCGGCAAGTGCAGTAGTCAATATCGAAGGAGTGATCACAGAAGTTGGAGAAGATGGACTGAGCTTTACGTTGGATAACGGCATGAAAGTAGTCGTTACAGATGAGACGAAATTGGGGATAGATGGTCCAACCGCACCCCCTAAGGAAGAACAATTTTTTGAGCCGACATTTAGAGTAGGTAATCTAATAGGCGGTTTCACGGAAGATAAGACTACAGAGCCAGTAACGGCAGCTGTCATTTATACGAACTGGAATTTTGAGAAACCTATCCGCTGAGGTACAGCCAAAATAACCCCTTATGACAGCATTTACGTACTTCCACAACCCGTATTTTGCTGAAAGATGGAGCAACAGTGACCATCAAGCATTATTTGAACAGGTATGGTCCGTTGTTTGTAAATCTCCATCCAATGCATAAGACATGTACAGGCAAAAAAATACGTAGTGAACCAATAAAGCTGGCATATAGGAAATGCCAGCTTTTAAGATTGCTGAAAGGGGTTATCCAAGTAGGGTCCTTTAATGGTAATACGCATTAACTGAGTCGCCATAAATTTTGGCGTATAGGGCATATCATTTTCTAACCACCAGACGATCACCTCAAGAAAGGCAGCGGCATAAAAACGGATAGCCATCTCACGCGGTACGGTTAATTTTTGATCATCAGGCTCCATCAATTGAATACCACTTGATACAAAATCGATAATTATCTTTTTTAAGCCTGCAGAAAAATAAGGGATATCTTTTTCTGTGAGGTAGACTTTGTAAAGCTTACTATTCAGCGCAATTTGTTCAAACAAATGCATAAATGTCTCATGAGGCTGATCATAATGAGGCAATAAATCAAAATCTCTCTTCTCTTCAAACGTTGGGTGAATACTTCCTACTAATTCATGTAAGATTTCCTGAGAGCTCTGGTACAGTAAATCTAATTTGTCACGGTAATGTAAATAGAAAGTGGCACGGTTCAAGGTTGCCCGTTGAGTAATATCTTGCACAGTAATCTTCTCATAGCCTTGTTCATCTATTAACTCCACTAATGCATCTCTTAATAGTTGGCGCGTTCTTATGACACGAGGGTCCATCTTTTTCGACATTTTTAAGCTCCTTGTATTAAATTTATCGTTTACACAACATAGTAGCCTTACATGTTGTCAATACATCAATTCATGCTCTTATGTTGTTTGCCCTTTTTGAACAGACAGTTATAATTATATTAACGACACGGTGTCGATAATACAACTAGTTGTTAATGTTTTCACGAATTATTCATTTATCTGATTCAGCAATTTTATATCAAACATACGGAGATGTCCCTTTTCTATGGGGGAGGATGTATGCTTGTGATGCTCTTTTTAGAGGGTGTTCAAACATCTGCTGAAGCAAAATGAAGCCTCTAGCTTCTGTAGCGGATTGAAAACATCTAGTGACATTTGCTCGGAGGAAATGGATTGATAATAGAAAGGGAGTTTTATAGATGGGACGTTTAAATGGGAAAGTAGCGATTATTACGGGAGCAGCGATGGGCATGGGAGCTTCTGAGGCAAAGCTATTTGCACAAGAAGGGGCAAAGGTGATTGCAACAGATGTGCAAATCGAGCCATTGAATAACTTAGTGAAAGAAATTAAAGAAAATGGTGGAGATATTATTGGTCTTTCACATAATGTAACGTCTGAGGACGAGTGGAAAGCAGTAATTGCAGAGGCAGTGAAGGCATATGGTAAAGTCGATGTACTAGTCAACAATGCAGGAATTTCATCACCAAAAACGATTGCCAACATGGAAATGGACGAATGGAATAAAGTGATGGACATTAACTTAAATGGCTGTATCATTGGTATGAAATATGTGATTCCAGAAATGCAAAAGGCTGGTGGCGGATCTATTGTCAATATTTCTTCCATTGGTGGAATCGTGGGAATGGCAGGGACAAGTCCTTATACAGCAGCAAAAGGAGCACTTCGGGTGTTATCTAAATCGGCTGCGGTAGAGTATGGGAAAGATCATATTCGTGTAAATTCTGTTCACCCAGGCATCATCGTTACGCCTATGACAGCGCCAACGATGGAAGAAGGGGGCGCTTTACCTTTCTACAAAACCTATACACAGCTACCGTACTTTGGTTCACCAGAGGACGTAGCCTATGGAGTAGTCTTCCTTGCCTCTGACGAATCACGCTTTATGACAGGCGCAGAATTAGTCATTGACGGCGGCTGGACGGCAATTTAAACGAAAATAGCTTGGAAAAACTAGGTTTCACTAATTACATGTGATCCTAGTTTTTTTGCATGTGAGGGAGAGATGGATAAAGTCATCCACAGTTCAAGCATACTCGTCATGAAGTTTTACATACTGGCAAAAAAGTGATGTAGCTATTTTCTAGAAAAAAACCTGTCCAGAAGCATTCGTCCTCCTACTCAAAACCCTCCTTTCGCCTGCAAATTAGCACAAACACCGAGGATGTTTGTGCATATCATAGTGGGGAGTAAGCGTTTTCCTCTTTATATAGAAGAAAGTCAAAACGGAAAATTTCACGAATCTGTGAATATCACGAAAAAAAATTCATAAAAACCTTAACTATTTCATACGAAATCCGTATAATAAATCAAACAGTACGAAAATTGTCCATATTTCTCAGTAAATTGCGCGAATTTTTTAAATTGTATTGACGTAGGAATCGATAATTTGTACACTGTGTACAGTCAATTGTTTTTTGGAGGAATACAATTAATTTGAAAAAGTTAGGATTTGATAGATATGATCGTGTGTAAATTTGGTGGAACATCTGTAGCAAACGCAGAACAAATTCAAAAAGTAGCAAATATTGTGAAATCTAATCCGGCACGTAAAATCGTTGCCGTTTCAGCACCAGGTAAACGATCTGGTGACGATATAAAAGTAACCGATCTATTAATACAATTAGCAACTGCCGCGTTACAACATGAAGATACCGAAGACAAATTGCATATTGTAGTCGATCGTTTTCGAGCAATTGCAGATGGTTTAGGGTTAGATGATGCCATTTGTGACGTGATTGCGGAAGATTTACGTGAACGTGTACAAGGTGACAAAACAAACGTGGAATTATTCATTGATAGCATTAAAGCAGCAGGTGAAGATAATAACGCCAAGCTTATTGCCGCTTATTTTAATGCAATTGGAATGCCCGCACGCTATGTAAGTCCTAAGGATGGATTAGTGGTCAATGATTTACCTGAACGAACATTTGCTTTACCCGAAGCGTATGCTAATTTAGCCCCTTTAAAACACACAAAAGAAATTATTGTGTTCCCAGGGTTCTTCGGTTACACTAAAGCGGGCGTATTGCGGACATTTGACCGCGGAGGCTCTGATATTACTGGCTCCATTTTAGCAGCAGCTGTTGAAGCGGAGTTATATGAAAACTTTACGGATGTGGATTGTGTGTTCTCCGCGAATCCGAAGGTTGTCAATGATCCAGTGGAAATTAAAGAAATTACGTATCGCGAAATGCGCGAATTATCATATGCAGGCTTTTCAGTGTTCCATGATGAAGCATTAATGCCTGTCTACAAGATTGGGGTGCCCGTTAACATAAAAAATACAAATAATCCATCAGCCCCAGGTACTCGTATCGTACCAAGTCGTCCTGCAACAGGTCGTCCCGTTACAGGTATCTCGGCAGACAGTGGTTTTTCAACTTTATATGTCTCTAAATATTTGATGAATCGTGAAGTAGGCTTTGGACGAAAGCTACTACAAATTTTAGAAGATGAAAATATTTCTTATGAACACACACCTTCTGGCTTAGACGATATTTCAGTCATTATGCGTTCGAATCAGATATCACCTGATAATGAAGAGCGTATTATTAGTCGAGTGAAAGAAGAGCTACATGCTGAATATGTAGAAATGCGTCATGGTTTTTCGATGATCGTGATTGTTGGTGAAGGTATGCGCCATAACACAGGTTTAGCTGCGCGTGCTGCTACAGCGATTTCAAGAACCGGCGCAAACATTGAAATGATCAATCAAGGCTCTTCTGAAGTAAGTCTCGTTTTTGGAGTACTTCAGGAATTTGAAAACCGCATTTTACAGGCGTTATATGAAGAATTTTTTGCCCATGCGAAAGCTTAATGACACAATTATCACTAATCCAAGGGTTCCATACTTGGATTAGTGTTTTCTTTTTGCTAAGAATACGGTAAAATCGAGGGCGTACATAGTTGGGAGGGTTTTTCATGAAGAATTTAACGATTGGTATGCTTTTTTCGGTTGTTGGGATACTTTTTGTCTGTTTAACGATTATGGATATTTTACCGTCATCGACAAAAACAATGAAAGTAGTTTACATAGCTATTGGTTGGGTCTTTATCATCATTGGCTCCGTAATCCGCTTTAAAAATCTTAAACAAAAGCAGTAACAACACGTCAAAATGGAATTGTGGCAACAGGCAAACTTATGATACAATTTCAAAGAAAATAAATAATTTGAGTATTATGAAGTTGTTATTCTGTACAAACGTTCAGAAGGTTCAAATTTTAATAAAGAATCGACAGTACAAATTCTTCTTTGTAAGAATTTGTTTTTTTATGTTCATAATCTATTTATCGTCAGGAGGCGATTGAATGCCCATAATTTCAAAGGATCATATTCAAATTTCTGACCAATATGTAGCACTTCAAGCGGTTTCACCTATGAAGGTTGTATCTTCTGCTATGCATAATCCAGGCTTTGGTTATTTTACTCATCTGATGAATCGGACTGTGCCCATTACGTATGATGATCGACAGCCACATCGTGATTTACAGCATTTTTTGCAGGCGCATGATTTTCCAGTCGATAACACAGTGGCGATGATGACGGCAGTCCAAGCCAAATTTGCGACCATTCGTGATTTTACATATGAAGGTATTCATCTAGTCATTATGATTACTGCGGGTCTAGGCAATGCCGTAGATATTACACGTGCTTTTCATCGTGCGGAGCAATACCATGCAGGAACGATTAATACATGGGTGCTTATTAACGGGAGATTGTCTGATGAAGCGTTATTTCAGGCTATGATTTCGACAACGGAGGCGAAGGTGAAGGCGTTAGCGGATGAAGGTATAACTGATCCTACAACAGGCACGCAAGCAACCGGAACATCCACTGATAGCTTACTCATTGCTGCTACAGAAGAAGGGGACTACCATCAATATGCCGGTCCTATCACAATGCTAGGCAAGGTCATTGGCTACGGTGTCTATGAAACGATGCGTGAGGCTATTCGTAAATACAAAAAGGATAAAGAGGAGAAGGCGTTATGATTGCCATAGTGATTGCCTGTATCATAGGAATTATATTCGATATTTTAGTAGGAGACCCTCCGAAGCTTCCGCATCCTGTGCGATGGATTGGCAAGCTGATTCAATCACAAACAGCTTTATGGAATCAAGGCAAATGGCGGAAACTGCGTGGTATGGTGATGGCACTTGCCGTTGTAGGGACAACGATGTTTGTGGTCACACTTATTTTACTACTCAGCTATCAGGTAAGCTTGATTTTTGGTGTTTTAGTCGAAGGGCTTCTAATAGGTATTGGGCTTGCACAACGTAGCTTAAAGGAGGCGGCACTGGCAGTTTATGAGCCCCTTGTAAAAGGTGATTTTGCGGAAGCGCGCGTCAAGTTATCATGGATTGTTGGGCGTGATACAGAAAAGCTGGGGGAAGATGAGATTGTGCGTGGTGTAGTAGAGACCGTTTCAGAAAATACAAGTGATGGAGTGACCGCCCCACTATTTTATGCCTTTTTATTTGGTGCTATCGGTTTATGGGGCTACAAGGCTGTCAATACGTTAGATTCCATGGTCGGCTATAAAAATGAAACATACAAAGATTTTGGCATGTTTTCTGCCAAACTTGATGATGTCCTGAATTTTATTCCAAGTCGTATTACGGGCTTTCTTATCGTGCTAGGTACAAAAAATGAAACGAGTTACTCATTTGGACAACGATTAAAGCGTTGGGCGCAAGACGCTAAAAAGCATCCTAGTCCAAATAGTGGTTATTTAGAGGCCGCAACAGCAGTGCAGCTTGGCGTCCAACTAGGTGGGAAAAATACTTATCAAGGCGTTGTTTCGCATCGGGCGATTATGGGAGAAAAATTAGTTCCGTTAACAAAGGAACATATAATGGCATCTATTATTCATATGCGTATTGCCATGGTGCTCTTTACGCTTGTCATGTTAGCAGTGGAGGTGTTCATTTATGCTATTACCTAATCACGGAGCAAATCCGCAAAATGTTTATCAGCAATTAGGTTTAACGATGCCTGAAGAGGTATATGATTTTAGTGAAAATGTCAATGCGGCAGGACCACCATCCTTTGTCGAGGCACGTTGGCGTACATTTTACCCGCTCATTCAACGCTATCCAGATCCAGATGGAGAGCCTTTTCTATCAAAGGTTGCTGCTTTTCATCAAGTGGCGAAGGATATGGTTTTACTAGGCAACGGGGCGTCAGAGCTCTTTAGTGTTATTGCGAGACGTTATGCGCAAAAGCGCGTCATTGTCGTCCATCCTACTTTTTCAGAATATGAGCGAACATTGCTAGCTGCAGGAGCTATTATTATTCCGATTTTGGTGACGGACTTTATCCAATACACATTGCCAATGGAACGACTTAAACAAGAAATGGTGGAAGCGGATGCACTTTATATTTGTACACCGAATAATCCAACAGGTGTATTGCCAGAAAAGGAAGTTTTACTAGCGTTATTAGAGCATGGTCGTGCTGTCAAATGTGAGCTTGTCATCGATGAAGCCTTTATGGATTGGGTCGATGAGGCGAATTCTCTCATGCATGAAAGTATGGAAAATTCACATGTCCTCGTTGTGCGTTCGATGACTAAAATGTACGCAATACCTGGCTTACGTCTTGGCTATTTAGTTGCTCATGCCTCTATTGTCAGTGAGCTAAAGGACATGCTGCCCCATTGGAATTTAAATGCCTTTGCACTGGTCATTGGTGCAGGCTGTTTGGATGAGCAGCAATATAGTCAGCAGGCAATTGCCTATGCGACAACGCAAAGAGAGCAGTTGCATCGTTATTTACAAGAAAACGGCTGTGTTGTCACTAATAGTGTGACGAATTACGTGTGCTTTTCCTTGCCAAAGGAACAGCAGTCGGATGCCTTTTTTACGTATTGTTTAGCACAGGGAGTTGTCCTGCGTCATACGAAAAACTTTAAAGGATTACAGGGCGAATGGTTTCGTATTGGGATTAAAGATATTGCGGCCATGACGTATTTACATAATTGTCTGCAGGCGTGGTTTAACGCAAATAAGGGGAGAGAAAAGTGACAACTTTTTATCTAGTAAGACATGGGGAAACACAATGGAATCAGGAGCAAAGACTACAAGGATGGTTGGACTCTCCGTTAACGGACAATGGTAGGGAAGCGGCTGCTAAATTACAGCAGCAACTACAGTTAATCCCATTTGCGGCAACTTATTGTAGTTCAAGTGGTCGTGCGAAGGAGACGATGGATATTCTGACGGCTCATCGCCAATTACCGGTTTACTATGAGGATAATTTACGGGAAATTTTTTTAGGGAATTGGCAAGGTAAGCGAATTGAGGACATTTTGATGACAAATGGGCTTGATTATGAATTGTATACGAAATACCCTGCGCAATTTATCGCAACCCATACGGAAAGTTTTGGCGCTGTCACAGAAAGAGCGATGTATACGTTGAAAAAAATAGCGGAGCAACATCGTGATGAGCCTATTTTGATCGTTTCCCATGCGGTGACTATTAAATGCATGATTAATGCTATTTTACAACGCAATATTAGTGAGCTTTGGACAGCTCCTTATATTCATGGGACAAGTGTCACCGTGATTGAACGTCAGGGACAGCAGTGGGTAATCCAAGAGATTGGTACTCTACATCATTTACAATAGGAGGTATTACGAATGCCCCTCATTTTTATTACTGGTGGTGTGCGTAGTGGCAAATCTCATTTTGCAGAACAAGCCGCCATACAGCACTTCCAAGCACAGCCTAATATAGAAAAACGTTTAATATATATAGCTTCTGGTATTGCTTTGGATGATGAAATGGAGAAGCGAATTGATCGTCATCAAGCTGATCGACTAGCCCAGCCAATAAAATGGTTAACAGTGGAGGCCCCTTATGACATCGCACCCGTATTTGAGACACTCAAGGATGGGGATGTAGTGCTATGGGATTGCGTCACTACTTGGCTGACGAATGCTTTTTATGAAGGTTATGATTGTGGAGCACCCTGTGTAACGAAGCCTGGCTGTTTAGCATCTAAGCTTCGAACTGTTAAACAGGCCATTCAATCCCTGCAAACGAAGAACGTGACATTATTAGTGGTGTCGAATGAGCTGTTTGATGAGCCACCTTATCAGAACGAAGAGGTGGAGCTGTATCGAAGAACATTAGGACAGCTCCACCAATGGTTCGTAGCGTCGGCCCAAGAGGCGTATGAAATGAATTATGGTATCGTAAAGAGATGGAAATAATCGAGAAGGAAGGCAAGACGATGAAAAGTTTTTGGCATAGCCTGCTGTTGGCATTTCAATTTTTTACGGTTTTGCCCGTACATAAGGAATTACCTTTAACAAGGTCAACGATTACAGGGATGTTTGCTTGCTTGCCATGGCTAGGGGCATTGATGGGCACAACTGTAGCCGGAGTTCTTTACTGCCTTACACAATGGACGGCTAGTAGCGAGGTCATGCTTGCCTTTATCGTTATCGGGCTGTTTGCTTTATGGACAGGCGGTTTACATTTGGATGGCTTTATTGATATGGGAGATGCATATTTTTCTTATCGCGATCGGGACAAACGACTTGAGATTTTAGATGATCCTCGGGTTGGTGCTTTCGGAGTGCTATCAATACTTTTTTTGTTATTTGGGAAATTTGTCGTTTTACATGAGCTTTTTGTGCAAAATAAATTTGCACTATGGATGGTCGTATTCATTCCTTTTTTAACAAGGGTCGGCATGAGCTTTTATTTTATGTCACTTAACTGTTCAAAGGAAAAAGGCCTTGCCTATTTCTTTCAGTCGCATATCAACGTGAAATTATTAAAAATAATGATGCTACTGTCTCTTTTATTGGTCATGCCGGTTGTGCTGATCATCACAAAGTTCTCGATGCTACCAATACTATTAGTGATCGTTTTAGCATTTGCGCTCGTTATTTTTCGACAATTTACATTGCGTAATTTTGGCGGTGTCTCGGGTGATCTACTAGGTGCATCGATTGAAGGGGTGGAGGTTGTTCTATGGGTGACATTGTTACTGTGTGCTTAATGCGGCATGCGCCCACAAAGGCCAATTTAGAAAAGCGTTATTTGGGGTGGACGGACGCACCATTAGCTGATATCTCCAAGCTCTCTGTAGTGGATGCAGGTGTCGAAAAGGTATATGGCAGCGATTTACAACGCTGTCGAGTCACAGCCGCCCATTATTTTCCGAATGCTAGCTATGAAGCAGATGAACGGTTTCGTGAATCCAATTTTGGTGAATTTGAGGGGAAAACCTATGAGGAGTTAAAGAAGGATGCTCGTTACCGTGCATGGTTGGATGACCCTATTCATTCGCCACCGCCACAAGGCGAGGCTTTTGATGATTTTGTGGCAAGAGTGGTAGAAGGCTTCAACCATTTACCAAAGAATGAGGATTGCTATGTTTTAGTCGTTCATGGCGGGGTGATTCGTGCCTTACTCGTTGCCTATGCGCCAATAGAGCAGCCGTTTTGGTCATACCAAGTGCCACATGATCATCAATTTAATTTAACATTTACTAGAAAGGCTTGGGAGGAGGGAGCTAGATGCATGTTTTTATCGGAGGCGCCTATAGCGGAAAAACCGATTATGTAATGCGTTTATATGAACAACACGAGGTGGTACTTATCGATGGCGAACTACCGGATGTTGCACCAGCCTGTGAAATCCTAGTCATTCAACATATGGAGAAATGGCTTATGACACAAAACCTTGAGGAAGATGAGCTGGTCGTACAATCCGCCCTCACTAAGTTATCAGCCCTTGCCCAACATTGTTCGCTGGCACTTATTGTGACAGATATGGGCCGCGGTGTTGTACCGATGGAAAAACAAGCACGTTTATTACGTGATACATGTGGCCGCCTATACCAAGCATTATTTGCTGAAGCGGAGCAAGTTGTGCGTATTTGGTACGGGATTGGCGAGCAACTCAAGTAAGGTCAACATACTAACGGAAAAGAGGAAATGCAATGGATCGACAAAAATTAATGAAATGGATACTAACGGCTATGGTAGCGGCCATTTGTGCTGTAGGAGCCGCCATTAAAGTACCCGCTTTTATTTCAACGGCAGCTCTTGATTCAGCACCTGCCTTTTTAGGTGTGGTCTTTTTATCGCCATTATTAGCTGGGGTAGCTGGTCTCATTGGTCATTTTATTAGCGCATTAACTGCTGGCTTCCCACTTGGCCCACTCCATGTCATTATTGCTATAGAAATGTTTATCGTTGTCTGGATTTTTGCGGTCATGCATAAAAAAGGCATGCATGTATGGAAATGGCCAGTTGCCCTCATATTAAACGGCATCGTAGCACCACTGCCATTTTATTTTATTATTAGTCCTGCCTTTTTCTGGGGTGCTTTAGCGAGTATTTTCATAGCAACCGCTATTAATTTAATGATTGTCGCGGTAGTCATGCCCATTCTGTCAAAAGTTTTTGTGCGTAAGGCAGGTCGAGTTTAGTGAGAAATGCTATGAAAGTGGGCGGATTAATTGCGACAATGGATAATGCGGCAGCCATCGGGGAAAAGCCACAAGATATTGTGCCGGCATCCGATCAATTGACAGCCTATATGACAGCTCGTGTGACATTTCTAGAACAGCTGGCTGCACAGGCACTTCCTGTTCAAATTCTACTTGCTAATTTTTCAGGGGATGCGGCATGGTCACGCTATGAAAGTGGCATTCAGCAAGTGTTCGAGGAAACGGGACTATCCTGTCCAGCTATTGCTGGTAGTTCGGAATCCAATATGCCAACATTACAGTCAGGTCTAGCAATTACTATGCTTGGGGAAATACAACAGCGAAAAGCATGGAACCCTGAACAGCTTAGTTGGTACACATACGGCTTACCACTTGTTGGCGAGGAACTATTAGCACAGCCTGATGATGTGGCGCAGTTGCAACCTGTTTATCAGGCATGGCTGGCGGAAATCGTTCAGCAAGTGTGGCCTGTCGGATCAAAGGGACTTCAAGGTGAATGTGTGCGCCTTTTTGGCGAGCAAGTAGTGGAGTGTTCTCATCATATGACCAAATCAGCCGGACCAAGTACAGTTATTTTACTTGGTGTTCATCCCGAGAAAGAGCAGTTGGCCCACCAATTTTTCCAAAGAAATTTTGAAAAACTACGGATAAGTCCCATGCAATAGGGTATGTTTAGAGCAAAAAGACTGCCTTGAAAATAATCCAACGAGCGGTACAAGAATCATTTAAAGCGACCTCCATGAATAGACGAGGGCACTGAAAAACTTATGTTTTCATAAAAGCGAACCTTTTTCAAATAAAAATAAGGCATTTCTTGTTCAATTTTGAACAGGAAGTGCCTTATTTCTGTCTCACTGGATCTTCTGTTGCCATATCCAAGAAATAGTTGAATGACATATCATACTTTGAGCGCTCTACTAGGTCGACGTCTGATACATCATTCATCGCTTTTAATAATAAGTACTTAAACATGCGAATTGGAGGAATGGCATTACGTCCATTGGTTTCCTGATTTGAAATCATTGGGGCACCACCTACATATTCATTCTTTTATTATAAAGGAAAGTGTGACTAAAATAATAGAATGATACATTGCGTTGTTTGGAGAAGCATCGCTCGACTCCTGCGGGAAAGCGAGACAGACGAGACCCCGCACGAGACCCCGCACGAAGCGAAGCGTAGGAGGAGACTCGGCGCTCGCCCGCGGAAAGCGAGCGGAATGCTTCGGAAAACAACAGTAGAGTCACAGTGCCAAATGAAAAAAAGATATGGACTTTTTCAGTGCCCTTTGTATAGGCATGGGGGTTTTTTATTTGGATGGATGTCAGCCATAAGCTCGACGATATCTCCTCAATTAGTTAAATCTCAAATATTACGAGTCTCGAAAAAATAGTGCCAAATGGGAATAGTTTTCAGTTATAATGAGGAACGAATGGGATTTAAATAGAACGGAGACGAATGTATGCAGGCAATAAAACAGTTAGGGCAGTATTTGGAGCCCTATAAATTTTTCACCTTAATAGCGCCTCTTCTCATGGTGCTGGAGGTGACAATGGATTTAATTCAGCCGACGATTATGCAGCATATGATTGATACAGGGATTGCCAATGGGGATCATGCTTATGTGCTAAGCATGTTTGTATGGATGCTAGCAAGTGCGGTGATTGGGCTTGTTGGTGGGATTGGCTGCTCTTATTACAGCTCGAAGGCAGCGATTCATTTTGCTTCGGATGTTCGACAGGCTCTCTATGAGAAAATGATGACTTATTCAGCTAAGGAGCGGGATGACTTTACGACAGGTAAGTTAATTACTATTTTAACGAGTGATGTGGAAAGTATTCAACGCGCGTTTATGATGACACTACGTATTTTTGTGCGTGGACCACTACTCTTTATCGGGGCAGTCATTATCGTCTTTGTAACCGCACGGGAGCTTTTTTCAATACTTCTTATCATTGTGCCGATTTTGATTGTGGCTATGTATTTTTTCACGAAGTATTCGGGGCTGCTCTATCGTCGCGTCCAAGAGGCTATTGATGCAGTGAATACGAAGCTACAGGAAAATTTAGCGGGTATCCGTGTCGTTAAAGCCTTTCGCCGTGAAACCCAACAGGTATCCCAATTTGGTGAGCTGAATGATGGGCTGACAAAACGCTTCATCACTGCAGAACAAATTATAGGGGTGCTTGTGCCATTTACGATGTTCGTCGTTAACCTAGGGATAGTTGCGGCGCTTTGGCTTGGAGCTATTAAGGTCGAGGCAGGGACATTAAAGGTTGGGGTTATTCTCGCATTTATTAACTACTTAACCATTATCTTAAATGGTTTAATGTCTTCTAGTATGGTGCTGATGCAAATTGCGCGTGCATTGCCTTCGGGAGAACGAATTGTGGATGTCTTAAACAAGGACATTGCCGTTAAGGAAGCAGAACATGCATGGACAGATGCTATAAAAGGAGCTATTGAATTTGATCAGGTGAGTTATCGTTATTATGAAACGGCGGAGGATGTTCTTAAAAACATTTCGTTTTCTGTGAAGCCAGGGCAAACAGTAGGCATCATTGGAAAAACGGGTAGCGGTAAATCAACACTTGTAAAGCTATTACCTCGCCTTTTCGATCCAACAGGTGGCGCCATTTACTTGGATGGCAAACCGCTTTCAACGTACTCTTTAGCCACGTTACGGGACCATATCGGATTTACCTCACAAAAGGCCTTATTGTTTTCTGGAGCGATTGAAAAAAATATTCGCCTTGGTAATGAACACGCAACGGCAGAGGAAATACAACAGGCATTGGACGCTGCCTGTGCTAGTGAATTTGTGGAGCGGCTTGATAAGGGCTTAGCACATGAGCTGTCACAGGGGGCTACAAATCTCTCTGGTGGGCAAAAGCAACGCTTGGCTTTAAGTCGGGCATTCGTTCGAAAGCCAGCTATTCTCGTGCTGGATGACACGACCTCAGCCCTTGATAGTGCGTCAGAAAAACATGTGCAGCAGGCCATTGCCGCCCATTATCAAGACACGACGACATTGATGGTAGCTTCGAAAATTGCCTCGATACAGCAGGCAGATGTCATTCTTGTCCTAGAGGATGGCGAGATTGTTGGGCAAGGAACCCATCAACAGCTACTTCAAAACAATGTACATTACCAAGCAATTTACGCGTCACAGCAAAAGGCTGGTGAAGAAGGATGAGTCAAAACCAACCAAAGCAAATGAATTTTGGACGTGGACCTCGTATGGGAGGGCCAGCTGAAAAGGCGAAAAATCAAAAGGCAACACTGACAAGAGTTTGGCACTATGTCAAACAGCAAAAAATAGGGCTGTATTTTTCCATCATCTTGGTCATCGCTTCTACGTTTTTAAGCTTAGCCGGGCCTTATATGATAGGCCATATCATTGACGATTACATTATGAAAAAAGATATTGACGGGACAATTCGACTAGGAATCCTATTAGCCGTGATTTTTACGGTAGCGTCTATTCTGACCTGGCTGCAAACCTATGTCATGATTCATGTGGCGATGAAAACGATTCGGACGTTGCGTCTGGAACTGTTTCAAAAACTACAAACGCTCACATTAAGATTTTTTGATCAGCGTGCGCTCGGGGATTTAATGAGTCGTGTCACTAACGATATCGATAATTTAAATACAGCGCTTGCTCAAAGTGTGACGCAAATTGTATCGTCCATCTTAACAGTCGTTGGTGTTAGTATTGCCATGTTCACATTAAGCTGGCCATTAGCGATTGTGACCTTGATCATTATTCCGCTAATTGTTTTCACTACTAAGCAAATTATCAAACGCAGCAGTAAAAATTATGCGGCTCGTCAACGAGATCTTGGTAAGCTGAATGGCTATATTGAGGAAATGATTACAGGTGCAGAGGTACTCACGCTTTTTGGCAAGGAACAGCAATCCATCGACACGTTCCATCAGCAAAATGAAAACTTGCGAAACTCCGCACAACGCGCAGAGATTACGTCAGGTTTATTAGGACCTATCAATAACTTTATGAATAACCTTGGCCTAGCGATAGTCATCGGGACAGGAGCTCTTTTAGCAGTAAAAGGTTTAGTGACGGTTGGTATTATCGCTGCATTTGTCACCTATACACGGCAATTTTTCCGCCCGCTCAATCAATTATCTAATCTGTTAAACACCTTTCAGTCTGCCATTGCAGGAGCAGAGCGTGTATTTGAAATAATAGATGAACCGTCAGAGGTAGCTGATCGACCACAGGCTATTGAGGCACCTTCCTTAAAAGGCGACGTCGTTTTCAAGCAAGTATCGTTTAGCTATGAGCAAGGGAAGCCAGTTCTTCAAAACATAAACTTCCAGGCAAAGGCAGGGGAAACGATAGCTCTTGTTGGTCCTACTGGCTCAGGGAAAACAACCATTATTAATTTACTAACACGGTTTTATGACGTGGATCAGGGTGAAATTTTAATTGATGGGCACCATATTGAACAGTATAAAATGTCTACAATTCGCCAACGGGTAGGTGTGGTTTTACAGGATACCTATTTGTTCTCTGGCACTATTCGTGAAAACATTCGCTTTGGAAAGCTGGATGCGACGGATGAAGAGGTTGTGGAAGCGGCAAAAATTGCGAATGCCCATCATTTTATAAAATATTTACCTGCACAATACGATACGCCTGTTCAAGCGGGTGGTGCTAATTTAAGTCAGGGACAACGACAGCTCATTGCTATTGCTCGTGCCATTTTGGAGAACGCGGATATTTTAATTTTAGATGAAGCGACTTCCAGTGTGGATACGCAAACGGAAGTCGATATTCAAAAAGGTTTACAGCATTTAATGCAGGGTCGCACAAGCTTTGTTATCGCCCATCGTTTGAAAACCATCGAGAATGCAGACCAAATACTCGTTATACAACAGGGTGAAATTATTGAACAAGGCAATCATCAAGAGCTGATGGAACAACAAGGGATGTATCGTCAACTCCAACAAAAACTTTTGTTAGAGCAGGCGGAATAGGGAATAATAGGAATGAACAATCCGATTTTGTGAAGGCGAGGGATACACATGTATGAATTAAAGACGAAAGAAACCGATGCAAGTGTCATTGAATTTATTGAAAGTGTGGATCATCCAAAAAAGCGGGAAGATGCCTATCGACTATTGGACATTTTTACAGAGGTCTCAGGCTATGAGGCAAAAATGTGGGGTCCTAGTATTATTGGGTTTGGTCATTATCATTACAAATATCAAACGGGCCATGAAGGCGATGCTCCACTTGTCGGATTCTCCCCTCGCAAGGCAAAAATTAGTTTATACTTTGCACCAGGTGATAGTGAGCGAGAACAGCTATTACAGCAATTTGGGAAACACACAACAGGGAAAGCCTGTGTTTATATTAATAAACTGGCTGATGTCGAGGAAGATATTTTAAAGGCTCTAATTCAACAGTCTATCGTCTTTTTACAGAAAACCTATCCAAATGAATGACTCTAAAAATGCTGCCACATGATGTAGGCAGCTTTTTTTGTTCATTGACAAGCATCTCAACGCATCTTGTAAACATTTCTTCGAAAATTAATTAGTTATTAATTTTTCACATGTATCCTTACAAGTATCAACGGAGAGGAGAGGCGTATGAAAAAAATCATAAAGAAAATGTTTATTTATTTGGGGGTCATCGTAACGCTCAGTATCGTAGCAGTCAGTATATACCACTATAGTTTAATCCAAAAAGAGGAGGCCATTTTACACAATAATGGCATGATGGTAAACGTTCATGGTCAACGCATGAATGTCTATCAGGAGGGGGATGGGGAGGATACATATGTTTTTATGGCAGGATCAGGCATTGCGGCTCCTGTTTATGAGCTAAAGGGGCTTTATAGTAAGTTTTCGCAGCACCATCAAATTGCAGTAGTGGACCGCGCAGGCTATGGCTTTAGTGAGATCGCCCATGATGAACGAGATATTGATACCATCCTTATGCAAACAAGGGAGGCACTTCTGGCAAGTGGGCTTCAGCCACCCTATATTCTTGTCCCTCATTCTATTTCAGGACTTGAAGCGATTTACTGGGCACAAAAATACCCAGAAGAAGTAAAGGGAATTATCGCTCTAGATATTGGCCTGCCTAGTCAGTATGTAAAGCATAAGATGGGTACCTTCGATAGATGGATGGTGAAGGGGATGAGTCTAGCTACTAAGGTAGGTTTACACCGCCTAGTACCCTCACAGGTGTATAATCCGCAAGTTATGAACATGTCCTTTTTAACGACGGAGGAAAAGGAAATCTATCAGGCGTTGTCCTTTAAGCAATTTTTTAATGAAGATATGAAAAATGAGCTGTTACACGTCTATGAAAATAGTTTACAATCAGAACAGCTTTCATTGCCGCAAGACATTCCCATTTTAATAGTTGATGCTATTGCGAAGGAGAATGTACATTCAAAATATACAGCGCAAAATCGTCAGGATTACGCAGACTTCGCGAAGCAATTCACCCATGCAGAAGTGAAAGAGGTCAGTGGCACTCATAGTATATATCTTTATCAACCCGAGGAAATCTATCAACTAGCGATAGAGTTTATAAAAACGAATGCTGATGAGAGAGGTCGTTAACATGAAAGGATTTAGAATTTTAATTGTAGAAGATGATCCCATGATTGGTGATTTACTTCAAAAGATAATGCAACGAGAAGGCTATGAAGCCATATGGAAAACAGATGGCCGAGATATAATGAGGCTCATTCAGGAAGTAGATTTAGTCATTATGGATATTATGCTACCAGGAGAGGATGGCTATCAATTAAGCAAAAACATTAAACAATTAGGCTTAAATATACCCATCATTTTTCTATCAGCTCGTAGTGATATTGAAAGCAAGCTAGAAGGTTTAACAGTTGGAGAAGACTATTTGACAAAGCCGTTTGATCCACGAGAGCTATTGTTAAGAATCCAAAAAATGCTAGTGCAACAATATGGAACGTTTACGCAAATACAGCATTTATTCATTGACGGAGAGCATCGTAAAGTATTTCATCACCATCTTCAAAACGAAATTTCATTGACGGCCATAGAACGAAAAATTTTCTTTTATTTATTTGACAACCGTGACAGAGTTTTAACAAAGGACCACTTTTTTGATTATTTATGGCCGTTAGATGATCGCAACCATAATATTCTCAATGTCTACATGAAAAAGATTCGGACAAAGCTGGACGATTCAACAGGCATTATTTTACAAAATATATATGGAGAGGGGTATCGTCTAAATACCCATATAAAGAAATGACATTAAAAACTAAATATAGAACACTCTTGTTGGTAGCGATTGGGAGTGTGCCCATCGTATTATTAGGTATTAGTGTGTTCATGTCCATACTATATGACAAGGCTTTTAAAACGAAAAATAATGGCATCCCGTTCCATGAATCCTTTGCATATCCTGTTATGCTGCTTGCCTTTGTGCTGTCTTTAGGGATTCTTGCCTTACTATTTTCCACATCCATCCATTCATTATTGACTAGAATTACAATGCTCAATCAAACAATACGGGAACTAGCGAGTAATGAACGGATACCCGATACGTTAACGGTAAGCAGCGAGGATGAAATAGGGCAATTAATTCAATCGGTGAATCTTTTAATTGAGCGCACGACTTATCGGGAATTAGAGTTAGCTCAACAGCAGGAGCTCCAAAAAGAGCTGCTTCAAAAATTAAGACATGATATCCATACACCACTGACAGCGATACGTTTGCAATTGTTTTATTTAGAAGATCAACTACAAGAGCAACCAAAATTGGTGGAATCATTAAATGCACAAATTCACTATATCGCGAATTTAACGAATGAATTGCAATACCAGTCTTTTGATACGAGCGATAATGCCTTTGTCGTTCAGGAGGAAGTTCATCTAGCGTTTCTATTAGAAACGATGATCAAGAAATGGAGTTATTTATACCACATGCAAAATATTGCACTCCATTTTCATCCAATAGATGCAGAGGTAATTTGGACAAGTAATGAATTATGGTTACAACGTTTATTTGATAATGTCTTTCAAAATACATTAAAGCATGCCCAAGCATCTAAACTAGTGGTGACGATTAAAGAGGGAGAGGTATGGATGTGTGATGACGGCATCGGCTTTGATTCAGATATCGAACATAGTGGACTTGGACTGAAAATTATCCACGATATTGCTAGAACAATAAATATGGAAGCCTCTTTACAATCCAGCAAGGAGGGTACGACCTTTCGCTTTACTCAGCCATAAAAAAACAACGGCATTTTTTGCCGTTGTTTTTTATTATGCCGATTTACGTTGTTGGAGTAAAAAGAGGGCAAGTCCTAGTAAAATGACCATTATGCCAATCCCTTGTTGAACGGAAATCATTTCATCTAAAATAAAATAAGCTAAAATACATGTGCCAATTGTTTCTCCTAAAATACTCATAGAGATGACGGTTGTACTTAACCATTTTAATAGCCAATTAAAGATCGTTTGCCCAAAAATGGTTGCAATCACAGCTAGTCCTAATAGGGACCACCATGTGGACGCGGGATAGTCGAAAAACGATTCCTGCATAAAGAGGGCGTAAATGGCTAAGAAGATTGAGCTACTGCCATATCCGATAATCGAATAGGTAATAAGTGATAAATCCTTCCGTACAGATTGCCCAATAAAAAAGTAGGCTGTAATAATGCCTGCTGCGATAAATGCCAGAATATCGCCATAAAGAGCCTGTCCACTAATTTGAAAATCCTGCCAGCCGATAATGAAACAGCCGATGATCGCTACCAAACAGCCAACAATAGCCCCTTTGGAAAAGCGCTCTTTAAATAAAAAATAGCTACCTATTAAAGAGAATAACGGCTGTAGCGTGACGATAACCGTTGAACTGGCCACGGATGTGTAGTTTAATGATTCGAACCATAAAACATAATGACAGGACAGAAATAGACCTGATAGAATGCCCAGTCCCCACTGTTTTTTAGACAGGTTAGCTAGCTCTTGTCGTAGTCCCTTTTGTGCTAATAAAAAGGGAAGGAGCACGAGCATCGCAAAAAATAGTCGATAAAAAGCCGTAATAGCCGGCGGGGCATCCGCAAGCTTAACAAAAATAGCTGATGTAGATAAAGCAAATACTGCCAAAAACAATGAGATGTAATAAAACATGATGTACTCCTATGTATTTAATAATATCAAACCTATTATAGTGCAGCTTGCGTGAATAATATAGGCTTTTTAAAATATTCGCATAAAGAGCAACCTGAGCTAATGATCACCCTGCTCATTCCTTTCAAGCAAGGATTCTATTACTTGCTTTAATTGCAGTATAGAAGACTGCTTATGGTTTTCCTTTTTATAAATAAAGACAGTCTCGATGACCTTGTTAAGTGTCTCCATTTCATAAAAATGCAGGTCAGGACAAGGGTAGAGTGCCAGTAACTTCGTATTTAACACTGCCAATGTATGCTCGATTTCTAGAAAATCAAGAATACTACTTACGGATTTAATTTCCTTCATTGTAAAAGGGACTTTCTTGTGAGTAAGCCATTCGGCTAATGCTTTCGAATACATACAGCCCTTACTTAAAACTAGGAGTGTCACAGGTGTTTGCCTGTCAAAATCGATGACATGTGCAGGGCTCGAGATGACTTCAAATGTTTCGGTTGTCATTAAATCATAGTGTAAATCGGCATAATGCTTTATTGGATTACTCGTTAATGCACAGTCTAATTCCGCCAGATGGACTTTGTGATTTAACGATGTACTCGATTCGACCGTGAAATCCACATCGATAGGACTATGACTGGTTTGTAGCGCATTCATGATAGACGCACCATATATTTTAATTGTCGTATGGGAGGTTCCAAATTGAATATGGGCTTGCGTGAATCCTACGGTTTGTAAAAAAGCCTCATATTGTTGGGCAACCTGCTTTAAAAATTGTAAATAGTGGTCACCTACCTCTGTTAGCTTTAAGCCCTGAGGTGTTCGTTTAAAGACTTCCTGTCCAATTTCACTTTCCATCTTCTTTACCTTCGAAGTTAAGGCCGACTGTGTATAGTTGGTGATTTCGGCTGATTTACTTAAATTTTGCCTTTCTAAAAGCTCAATTTTGATGGCAATTTCTTCAATGTTCATGTTATTCGTCACACACCTATTAAATTTTTTGATAGCCGCTATCATTTTCCTCCATTTTACGTAAGCAAGCTGTCAACGTAAACTCAAGATATCTAAATGTACCGTATAAATAGTGCGGTATATAGCTCTGGAGGGTTTATATGCATACATATTATAAATGGATCATTTTACTGGTGGCTACGCTTTCGCAAACAGCTTCCACCTTTGTCACATACGGGATGGGGCCAGTTGCTTCCTTTTATCAAATGGAATGGCACTTAACGTCATTCCAAACAGGATTAATTGTTTCTGCCGTGAATATTGGACCGATATTCTCGATGCTTTTCTTTGGCTATCTCATGGATAAAAAGGGAGAAAAACAAATTATTGGATGGGGCTCTATTTTTCTTGGCCTCTGTACGTTCCTCTTAATTCCTGTGAATCATTATACGACATTGCTAGTCGTATTAATAGTTGTTGGCTTTTGGTACGGTAGTGCTCAAACGGGAGGTAGTACGGCCATCGTGAAATGGTTTCCAGACAAGCATCGGGGTTTAGCAATCGGAATTCGCCAAACAGGTATTCCAATCGGTGGGGCTCTCGCTTCCTTCATTCTTACCTATTTATATCATCACTCCCATCTGACGGCTGTGCATGGGGCACAAGGTTTCGTAGCAATCGGTGGCGGTTTACTATTTTTATTGATGTATCAGGAGCCAAAACAGCAAAATACGGCAGCAGCACCAATACCGTTTAAAGAAAAGATGAAGGCTATTAAAGACAATCGAGCACTCTATCCGATTTTTTTTGTGGGCATTGTGATGATGTCCTTACAGATGATCCTCATCGCCCATTTGATGAGTTATTTACATCAGGAAGGCGGCTATTCTTTAACAGCAGCAGGGAAGTATTTGAGTTTGGTCTTGCTTGGAGGGATGGTAGGAAGAATTGGTCTTGCTTGGCTGAGTGACCGATACTTTGCTCAGAAGCGCGAGCACTTACTAATAATCGTTATGCTTGCCACATTTGTGATGGTCGCTTGTATGCCTGTTGTTTTACATGCTAATAGCATAATGATGTTATTTTGTGGTGTAATGGGCTTTTTCGCACTAGGCTGGTATTCCTTATATATAGCCAGTGTAACGGAGCAGTCTGATCCTCAATCTGTGGGACTGACTGTTAGTGCGGCTTTAACGATCAATCAATTCTTTATTGTTTTAGCTCCGTCTATCTACGGTTTACTCGTTACCATTCTTTCAAGTCATCAAATGGCCTTGGATATAGTAGCAATGATGGTCATTGTAGGAGCATTTTATTTATCGAGAACAACCAATCGTAGCTTCTCTTCTGAAAGTTCGGTAAAATAATGAAAAAATAGGAAATGAGGGTGTTGCGGATGAGTAGTTCAATTTGGATTCAGGCGGCAATTGAAAATGTGTGGCAAGCGATAACAGAGGAGCAATCCCTTTCACAATGGTATGCGCCAGGCTCTACTTGGGACATTCCTAAACTGGCTGAAGGGGAAATGATGACCTTTACTTTAATGCCTAATGACCATAATCAGCTAGCAGATCCACTGCCAATGCAGTTAACGATCCAGCAGGTCCAAAAACATGAGATTTTTTCATTTTACTTGGAAGTTCCAGAAACGGTAATCGCGATGTCTTTAGCAGAACAGGACAACGGCACAACGGTTAGCTTCAATATGCAGGGCTATGATGCGTCCCTTGCTAATTTAAAAGCATTGCTAGAGGGTGAGGATCTTCCACGCCAATCGTAGCTACTACGTCTCAGGTCTTAGATAAATTTCAAACGCAGGGTCGTATTTTCTATTATCCACTCCTATATAATGAAATTATTGGTAGAATATATAGCGGGAGGAAATTAAATTGAAAAAATTAGTTGGATTAGGTGTCGTGATGGGCACATCAGTATTCGTCTTGTCGGGGTGCTTTTCGTTTATGCCAAACAAAATGCAAGAAGAAACCATCTTAGTAGAAAAGGATAAAGCGAAGACGCTAGAAGTAGATATTGATTTAGGTGTCGGCGAAATGAATCTAACTGGTGGTGCCAAGGAGTGGGTTGAGGGCAAGGCGGACTATAATATTAAAAAGCTAGCCCCCCAAGTTACCTATGATGTAAGCGGCGATACAGGAGAAGTTGAAATTAAACATAAAGGCTCGACGAAGCTGGGCATCTCCAATATTAAAAACACATGGGCAATCCAATTAAATGATGATATTCCGATGGATTTGACGGTAGAAACAGGTGCTTCCTTAGCCAATCTTGATTTACAGGGACTGCAGCTAGAAAAACTAGATATAGAAGCGGGTGTCGGTGATCTCACAGTCAATTTAGGCGGTGATTGGAAAAAAAGCTTTAAAGCGAATATTGAAACTGGGGTAGGTCAAACGACGATTATTGTACCTTCAAAGGTTGGTGTCAAATTAACAACCGAAAAGGGCATAGGTTCATCCAATATCGAGGGTCTCATTTCAAAGGGCCAAGGTGTCTATGTCAATGAAGCATATGATAAGGCAGATGTTGTGCTGGACATCAAATCAGAAATCGGCGTTGGAGACATTACATTTAAATTAGATAAATAAAGAAAATGTGGGAGGCTACTAGTAAAGAAGTAGTCTCCTTTTTGTATGTAAAAAAATGATGCTAAGCATTTGCACATTAAGCTTGTAAGCTTGAGTAAGACAAATTTATGATATCGCACCATCTGGCGTTTACATTCTTTGAATTGGGCGCATATTTTATGTTAGTTTAAAGGAAGCAATTGTTTTGAAGGAGCGAGTCGTTTGAAAACCTATACATATAAACAGCCAATGGAAATAGATTCTACCGAGGTGGTCTCTATTTTAAATGAATCAGGAGAGACATCATCAACGGTTCAACGTGTTTATTCTAATGCTCTTAAAAAAGCATTCGATAAGACGATGGATTTTCGTTATTTTGTTCGTTTTGACGTCCATGATCATGCTAGCCAACCTTTATTTACTTGTAAAAAAGTATCTCGTCGTGGTCGCGTGCATTTTCGAGGCAAGGATTTAGTGACAGGGAAAGACTATATGATTGCCTATGATGGCTGGCAAATTATGATTCCTGATTTACTTATAACAGATGGAGAGCAGCAAATTAAGCTCAGCAAAGAAATGGAAGACTGGTCGATCTTTACATGGAATGAGGAGCCGATAGCGCGTTGGCAAGCGACTTTTTGCGAAACTCATTTTGACATTACACTAGAAATTGAAGACAACAGTCCTATACAGCATGAGGCCTTTTTTATTGCGATTGGACAGGCTGTATTATTTGTGGGAGCGTAACAGCAATAAAAATTTGGCATTATATGTCGCTGTGGTCAGTGGCATATGTAATTCGATTATGCTATAAATACAACAAGAAGGTAGCCTTAAATATGGCTACCTTCTATTATGATGAACGTGAAGAAAGGTTCTGATAGGGTGCTAACTATTTTACCGGCTAAAGAAATATACTTGAAAGGGAATGAGCATGCAATATTGCTTTTACATTCCTTTACAAGCCATACAAGAGATATGAAGAAAGTGGCGACGAAGCTCCACGAAGAGGGCTATACCTGTTATGTACCTCTTTATAGAGGACACGGTCATAAGCCAGAACCGTTATTACAGTACAAAGTTGAGGACTGGTGGCAAGATGTGGTGAAGGCGCACCAATTTTTGCTGAATGAAGGCTATCAAAAAATTTCCGTTATTGGCTTATCCATTGGTGGTATTTTTACATTAAAGCTTGCCCAATTAGAAAAGCTAGAGCAAATCATTGTGTTATCGGTACCAATTGATAAGGAACCAGCACAGCTAAAACAAAGAATCATTGACTACGCTTATAATTTTAAACATATCGAGGGTAAATCAGAGCAGCAAATTACACATGAAATGAAGCCGTTTAACGATATGCCATTGGACGCGATGATTGGATTTCAGCGATTTATTAAAGAAACGATGCAACAGCTTGAGAAGATCACGATGCCAATTGCTATTTTCTACGGCAAAAGAGACGAGGACTTATACGAGCATAGTGCCGACACTATTTATAAGCGAGTTCATTCTATGCAGAAGATTAGCAGAGGCTTTGAAAACTCCAAGCATTTAATGACATTAGGTCGGGAGCAAGATGAAATCCTTCAGGAAATCATGCAATTTTTAAAGTGAAGAACTGACGATCAAAGGGTATTGACTACCTATAAAAAATCGTGTTATTATTATCTCGAATTAGAGATATATTAATTCGAGATAATAATTTCGTCATAGTTCTTAAGACAAACACAAGCATGTTTTCGCAGTTGAACAAGTCTTCTTTTAAAAGCATAGCAGATAGGAGAATATTCGATGTTAAAGATCACAGGACACCATCATATTTCAATGATTACGAAAAATGCTCATGAAAATCATCAGTTTTACCATCATATTTTAGGACTTCGCCGCGTGAAAAAGACAGTTAACCAAGATGATCCCAGTATGTATCATTTATTTTACGGTGATTTGACAGGTAGTCCTGGTACAGGCTTAACATTTTTTGAATTAGCGCACGCCGGGCGTACACATCGCGGCACTGATGCGATTACAAGAATTGGTTTACTCATTCCTTCTTTCGACAGCTTAATGTACTGGGAAAATCGATTGGATGAATTTCAGATGGAGCACAGCGAGATCACAACATATGGTGACACGGATGCGATCTATTTTGAGGACCCAGACGGTCTACGTCTAGTGTTATTAAATAATCAGGACAAGCCTATTCCACAAGAATGGACAAAGTGGCAAGATTCATCCGTAGAGATGGCTCATCAAATTTTAGGAATGGGCCCAGTGGAATTAACTGTAAGCTCTTTAGAGAATGCTGCGAAAACCATCGTACAATTATTTGGCTACAAAGAACGATCAAAAACTGAAACTGAAGCTGTTTTTCAAGTGGAGGAAGACCAATTGCAAGGACAGATTATCATTGTCGAGCAAGAGGGTCCTAAAGAAAAACCAGGAAGAGGTAGTGTTCACCATTTAGCTATCCGCGTGAACGATAAGGAAGAGCTTGAGCAATGGGAACAGCGAATAAAAGACTTTGGTTTTCCTATTATAAAAAAAGCGGATCGATACTATTTTTCAAGTATTTATATGAAAGAAACACACGGCATAATAGTTGAACTAGCGACAGATGGACCAGGCTTTACCGTGGATACGGCTGTGGAGGATTTAGGAACACATTTAGATTTACCACCATTTTTAGAAGAACGGCGGCAGGAAATTGAAGAAAAATTAACACCAATAGAATAATAATCTTACAATGAGGGACGTGTTAGGTATGGGGTACCGTGAATATAGAGGAGAAGAGATAACCGTTTATTTCGATAAGGACATGTGTCAACATGCGGCTGAATGTGTAAAGGGCTTGCCAGAGGTGTTTAATGTCAAAGCAAAGCCATGGATCGCACCAGATGAAGCAGCGGCCAAACATGTATCAGAAGTTATCAATCGATGTCCAAGTGGCGCATTAAAATACAAAATTTAAAAGGAGCATTATGTCATGGAAATTAAACAAGGTAACCAATCCTTTTATATCGGAAACGAGGAAAATAGTGAGGCAGAGGTGCATTTCGTTCGTGTAGGGGAAAGTCGAATCATTCTCGATCATACACATGTAGGCGAGCATCTAAGAGGTCAAAATATTGGACAGCAATTAGTTAAAGCGGCTGTTGCCTATGCGAAAAAAGAAAAGTTACTAGTTATCCCATTATGTCCCTTCGCAAAAGCTGAGTTTGAAAAGCATCCTGAATACCAAGAAGTAGTAGGCTAAAATTATGTAGATGCACCCCAGCAAACCGGGGTGCGTTTTTATTTTTAATTAAACTAACAATCACTATCAATAAAATAAACATCAACATTAAAAATTGAAGATTTGACAAATCCTCACCTCACTTTTGTTGTATGTTAATTATACATAATAAATACATTTATTTCCTATCTAGCTACTTGCCAAGTAAAACAACCAATCTATAGCAAAGAAATACCGCTTTCTATTATATCTTGCTTATCTCATTCACTTTACGATTGCTATTTTGAGTAAATTAATTAATTTGAACGATTTGGAAGGAATAGGACTAGTTAAAATAGAAGGTCCATAGAGTGACAATCATGAAGGAGTGATTGGATGCGATTAACAAAAGGAATTACTGGTTTTGATGCTGACCATTTAATCGAACAAGATGTGCGCATGTTTCAATCGATGGTGTACCATTTAGCAACAAGTGAACAGCGAGCGAAAGTACGACATTTTATCGATCGACCGCATTTTGTCTATATGCAAGCACTAGTGGAAATAGATGGGGAAATGGTGACCATTCTTCACCATCGCTGGATGCCGTATATTGCCTTTGCAAAATTGGATGAAGAGCTTAGCTTTGCCTTTTTATCGAGACCACAGCTACACAAATATTTTCCAATGCGAAAATGTTTGGAAGCAGCAACGCTAAATACGTTACTGGAAAAAGACCGAGCCTTGCATAGTTTATCTGCAATGGAGTGGAAGAACATTGCCTATTTCAAAAGTGAAACTATTGGTGACGTCATGTTTCATGCTTGGGATTGATTAGGGCAAATTACTCATGATGGAAGATGCTATAAAATACACAAAATTGACCAAGTTATTTCTGGAAATATAGCAAAAATTCCTAAAGCCACCAATCTTTCTTTGAAAATGGTAGATTACTTTTTATGGAATAGATTCGGAAAATAAGGGGTTTTTGCACATGTCATTCAAAACGATTAGTAGAAGAATTGTTTTTTCCTTTAGCATTGTTATTACGATCATGGCGTTATATATCGTGTACAACTATTTTGCTATTAAGCAAAGTAACCATGCAACAGAACAAATTGTTGAGCAAGAATTACAGCTATTAACGACAGATTACGGACAAGCGCAAACCATCGATGTAAGAATAGCTGCTGCTAGAGGCTATGTATTGTCTGGCGATGAAAAGTATAAAGCTATTTTTCAAGATAATGTAGCGCGTGCAGCGAGCAACGAAAAACAACGATTAGCCATGACAAGCTCTGAAGATTTCAGCAAACTTGCAGAAATGGCGAAGGAATGGAATCGCTATATTGAACAACAAGTATTTGCTGTTTATGATCAAGGTAATGCGGAGCTCGCGATTCAAAACATCACAAAAATGGATGCAACAGCCACAACCATTCGTGAAGGCTATGAAGGTTTAGCAGAGCAACGCAAGCAAGCGATCAATGAGGTAGGCGCTGACATGATAGTTGCTGGGGAGAATAAGCAGCTTATTGGCATCGTCGTAGGTATACTCATTTTTGTCATAGCGATTATTGTTGAGCTATTGAGTGCCCGCGGTATATCAAGACCTATTATGACATTAACGGAGCGAATGCAACGAATGACGAATGGGGATTTAAGCGGTCCTCCTTTAAAAATTCAATCGAAAGACGAAGTGGGCCAGCTAATGGAGGCAACCAATACGATGGCGGATATTTTGAATCGCTTATTGAAGCATATTCAAACGGTATCGAATGACGTAGCGGCCCATAGTGAGGAGCTATTGCAATCAACATCAGAAGTAAAGACGGGGACAGACCAAATCGCCCATACGATGACAGAAATTGCAAGTGGGACGGATGAGCTAGCCAGCCACACGACAGATGTTGCGACTTCCATGAATGACTTTGCAGGAAAAGTAACCTCTGTTCATCAAAGCAATAAAGACGTTCAGCACTATTCTCAGGATGTTATAGTTTTAACAAGGGAGGGACGGGACTTAATGTCCTCCTCTACTAAGCAGATGGGAGCCATTCAAGATATTGTGAAGGATGCAGTAGATCAGGTTGATGGATTAAGCAAGCAAACACAAGAAATCTCAAAGCTTGTCACGGTCATTCAAACCATTGCGGCACAAACAAATTTACTAGCATTGAACGCAGCAATTGAAGCAGCCAGAGCGGGGGAACAAGGCAAAGGATTTGCCGTAGTGGCCAATGAGGTCCGAAAATTAGCCAAGCAAGTGTCATATTCTGTGGAAGATATTACAGGTATCGTCCGTAACATTCAGGATGGTTCCAATAGAGTGACCGCTTCTCTTGAGCAGGGCTATAGTGAAGTGGAGAAAGGGGCATTGCAAATTACAACGACCAATGTAACGTTCCATCATATTGCCGACGCAATTGAGGCCATTGCTACAAATATTGAGGGGATGTCCTCTGGGCTAGATGATGTCGTTCACAATACTGTCACGATTAATAAGTCCATAGATGAAATGGCAGCTATTTCTGAGCAGTCAGCGGCAGGCATACAGGAGACCTCTGCCACAATTGAACAGTCCGCTAGCTCTATGGAAGAAATTAAACATAGTGCTGAGCATCTAGCAGAGATGGCCGAGCAATTAAATAGTTTAATACGCCGATTTAAACTGTAACGATTTGACCCGTTAATTTCAAACTTCCATCACATTTACGCTGTATACTAATGTATTGGAAGGTGGAATCATTTTGAGAAAATATTTACTTTTATTACTAATGAGTACTTTATTCATGGCACCTGCTGCCTACGCCCATACGATGGATAAAAGTACACTATTTACGGATGTCCCTGAAACAACTTCAACTATTAAGGACATAATGGTGTTACATAGTATTGGGCTCCTTGGGTATAATGGCAAAGATATGGCCTTAAACCCAACTGACAACTTATCACGCAAAGATTTTGCAAGCTGGGTAGGTGGCTTCTTTGGACTTGAAGGAGCAACAGTGGATGAATTAGCACAAGCAGCACAAAAAGAAGAATACATTTCTTCTTTAGAGGGCGACCTTACATACAAGGAAATAAATACAGCACTTTTTCATCATAAACTTGAAGTAGAGAACCCAGATGCGACAATGACGAAAGAGGAGTATATTACCTTCTTAACGGAACACCTAGATGTTGATATGGGCGGTCATACGCTTCTTCAAATGGGTGGCTTTGCCGAAGGTCCAACTGGCACTATTGAAGATGTCGTGACAGGTGATGAAACGGGCATTATCATCAACGGTAAAACGTATATGCTGTCAGGACACCCTCGCATTTTTGCAGAATCAACGGATGCTAAAAGCTGGGTAGGTCAACAGCTAGAACGTTCTATTTTTACGACAGCTGGAGATCACCATCATGGACATGATGACAATCAAGAAGGACATGGTGATCATGAAGAAGGTCATGGAGACGGCCATGATGCACCGGCATCCAATACAGCCACACTTCAATATGTGCAAATCAGCTCTGCTCAGGTAGCAGCAGATGACACGAAAGAAGTACAGTCTTCGAATGCCACACCAAGAGAAGAGCAGCAAACTGATGAAACAACATCATCTAACTCAAGCACAGTGTGGATCATTGCTATCCTAGTCGTGCTCGCGGCTATTTTTGCCTTTGTTTTTGTGAAAAGAAAAAAATAATTGAGAGTAATAAGAACCAACAAAGATGGAATCATCCTTTGTTGGTTTTTTTTTGATTCACCTCATATACGTATACATGGAGGCGTGTCAGGACGGCCATGAACCGTCATAAAATCTTCATTCCTCACAAACGAATACATGCATAATCCAGTAATTTTACACAAAATTGAATAACCACAAGCCTGTTCGGTATATAAATAGGATACGATCATTTTTAGGCTGAGGAGTGTGTAAATGGCAACGCTTGTAGTAAAGAGAAGTATTATGCATCGGTACCAAAGCATTGGGCAGGCAATTGAAGAGGCTATGCCTGGGGATATGATAGAAATTCGAGATGGTATTTATGAGGAGAGCTTGGATATTTCCAAGCGGCTGACATTGTATGGAGTTGGCAATGTTACAATTAAAGGTGGTGTTTTTATTCGCTACCAGACCCATGTAGATATGCGTAATTTACGTTTTCGCCAAGGGCAGGGACTTTATGTAAAAGGAGATTTACAGTTAGAAAATTGTATTATTGAGGAGCAATTGATTCGCACGCAGATTATGGTAAGCTATGGTAGTTTGCTGATGAAAAATTGTGCTGTGCTTGCTACACCGCTCAATCATTTTGGTCTACGTGTTGCTAATGGTTCCAGTGTTATTCTCGTTGATACAACACTTGAGCATCATGTGAAAGCTCAAATTATTGCGCAAAACTGCGAGATGACATTAAGCAATTGTCTGCTGCTCGAAGGGAAGAAACATGGTATTTTTGCGATTCGTCATGTGAAGATGGTCATGGAGGATTGTGAAGTTCATGGTCATGAAAAGGAGCAAATTGTAGCGGCGTCTAGTGAGCTGGCAATCACCAATTGCCTTATTCACCAAGGACAGGGGGTTGGTATACAGCTATTTGATGATACGTTTTTACGTATGGATGGCTGTGAAATCAAGAATCATCATGACACGAATATGATCGTCCACCGTAGTGAGGTAATGGTATCTGATTCTATATTTTCAGATGGCCAAGGACTCGGGCTGTACCTGGGAGAAAAAACAGAAGCTCAATTCTACGATTGTCAGTTTAATCGTCATGTGAAAGCACAAATGCTGATAGAGAATAGCAAGGCAGAGTTTCGCAAATGTCATGTACGTAATGGAATGGCTGTTGGTATGACCATCGTAGATGAAGCTGATGTTTCGATGACCGAATGTCAAATCCAAAACCATCAGCAATTTCATATCATTGTGGATGCAAGTGGGCTACAGCTCCATCAAACGATTATTCAATTTGGGCAATCAGGTGGTATTTATGGCAATGATCATGCCAAAATTATGCTTCACCATACAAACATTCGAGAGCTGGAAAAGCAACATGTATATTTGAACAATGCCCGTTTGTTTACACAGCATTGTACGTTTGAACAAATGAAAGGCAACGGGATTACATGTATCGATGCCATTTTTGAAGTAGCCAACAGCCATTTCAATGACTGTCAGGATAGCACGTATGCGATGATATGGTCTGATCGTTCAATGGGACGTATTGAACATTGTCAAGTAGGCGAAGCAGCACGCCCATTTTTAGCTTTGTCCAATCAATCTTTATTAGAAATACGTGATACAGATTTAAGTGCAGTGAAAGCTCCTGCGGTGGTACAGGAAAACAGTCAGTTATATGTGCAAAAGCATGTTCAGACAACAACTTGGCAACAAGACACGACATCAAGAGTATCACAAATAGAGAGGGTTCAAACAAATGATGAGAACCATATAAAAATGCTGAAAAATGATATTAAAAAAATAATTTAATAACCGATTATACAACTAAGACAAGTAGTTTCAATTTTGAAATTACTTTTTTTGCGGTAGGCATCAGAAGGTTTCAACTTTATATTTATGGGTAAAGTAATATGTTTGGGTTAAAAACGATGAGATAAATAGGCAGCGAAAACTCTATTATTCGACAAACTGACTGATTATTTTTATAATGGTATAGACAACTTCTTTTCAATTACTGCAATTTTCCAAAAAAATAAGAAGTAAAATGGTATATTTTCTTGTAAATGTTATTTTTTGAATAATAAAGTTTGGAATTGATGTAAAAAAAATATTAAGAAATTTTAGATAATAGATTGATTAGTTTCGGTGAATTAGCCTATAATTAGTAAAAATGGTTCATATATAAGATGATTATATGTTATTTGTGAAGTGTGTTTAATTTGTTTAAAATAATAATAAAAAAGGAGTGGGGGTGATAAGAGATGTTTGGGCTGACAAAAGAGGAAATTCTTTTAAAGTTAGAGGAAATTGAATTAGCAGAGAAGCATAAAAGTGCGATTGCTGATATCTTACATCTAAACAATATGCGAATAGAACAACAGCTTGCATTATTGATCCATTTAATTATCGATGAGCGCGAACGTAATATTTCTAACCATACATATTTAAATTAACCTATATATATAGATGCAAAAAATCACAAGTGCAGGATTCGAAGCACTTGTGATTTTTTTATCACATTTTTTATAATTTTTTTGTAAAACAAATGATTCGATTCGCTTCCGTAAAACCAAGCTGTAAATGTACTTGTAAACTTTCGGTATTGTCCCATTCACAATCGCTTGCAAATTCTGAGCATCCCATATGCTTGGCCCATTGTTCACAATGTGCTACAAGCTGTCTAGCATAGCCTTGCTGTCGATAGTTATCCATGACGAATAATCCTTCTAAATAGCCGACTGGACTAGAGTCCGTACCCTCTACATAATCTGTTCTCAGCTGACATTGGGCAAAGCCAATCGCCTTGTCATGGTCGTAGGCTAAGAAAATGACTGCATGGTCATCCTTCAATAAATGTGTCATGCTTTCAGTAAATTCCTCTACTGTATGACTAGGCCACAGCAATAAAGCTAATGTGGCAGCTGCCAGGGCATCCTGTTGCTCTGCTTGTTGAATCATTCAAAGTCCCTCCATCCTATTCATTCGAAAACGAAACAAAAATCATTTTTGCACGTACAAACTAGTAAGAGTTTCTGTCGTTGATGTGCTTTCTATTATTATATACAGGGTATACATGTAAAAAAAGGATAAAATCCACATCGATTTTGATGAGAGGGGAACCGATATGTCATTATTACAATCGTTAATTGAACAGGCAAAAAATCCAAAAGGATGGATGGGTTCATGGATGCTACGTATCATGAATATCACTCATCGTGGCATGAATAGCTGGTTTATCCGGCAAGGTGCCATCAATGATGGGGACCGTGTGTTAGATATTGGCTGTGGCGGAGGGAAAACACTCAGAAATTTATCGAAATTGAATCCCAATGGTATAATTTATGGGATCGATATTTCTGCACAAGCCGTAAAGGAATCCATCAAAATGAATGAAGCGAATGTCGCAAGTGGCAGTATGATTGTTAAGGAGGCAAGTGTGTCTCAAATACCATATGAGGACCAATTTTTTGATGCCATTACAGCTTTTCAAACCCATTATTTTTGGCCATCATTGGAACATGATGTTGGGGAAGTATGGAGGGTATTGAAAAATGGAGGAAAATTTATTGTCATCGCCGAGTACTACAAAATGAATTACCATATGGAGGCTTTCCAAACACCCGCAGCTATGAAAGAATTATTGAAACAAACCGGTTTCCAAACGGTATATATAAGTGAAAAAACAAGTAAAGGATGGCTATGTATTACGGCCATTAAATAATACATAAACGTGGGAGGTTATACGGTGAAAAGATGTTCATGGGTCAAGCTAGATCAGCCGTTATATGTAGATTACCATGATAAAGAATGGGGAGTACCCGTCTATGATGATCAGCATTTATTCGAGATGCTTTGTTTAGAGGGGGCACAGGCAGGACTTAGCTGGTGGACGATTTTACAAAAGCGAGAGGGCTATCGAGAGGCATTTGATCATTTCGATGCTAAAAAAATTATCCTTTATTCAGAGGACAAGCTTTTGGAATTACAGCAAGACACACGGATTGTGCGCAATAAATTAAAAATAGCTAGCGTTGTGACGAATGCGAAAGCATTTCTACAAATACAAGAAAAATATGACTCGTTTTCTGAATATATTTGGGGGTTTGTCGATCATCAACCAATCATAAATGAATGGCCATCTATGGCAGAGGTACCAGTGACAACAGATCGCAGTGATCGGATGAGTAAGCAATTGAAGAAGGACGGCTTTAAATTTGTGGGTAGTACGATTTGTTATTCATTTATGCAGGCTGTCGGTATGGTCAATGATCATATAACGGATTGCTGCTGTCGACAACAGGGGCTTGCGCATGAGCATTAAACATATCCAATCTCAGCTAGCCAAGCAAGCGACAATATTCCAGACGGGTGGCTTCCGTCCAACCCATGAGCTTTTAGAAAGTTGGATTGGCTATGTTGGATGGTCTTTACTAGAGGAGGATCGACCTTCCGATTTTCAACCGCTCGCTACATTATTTTTGAATGATTTGCCCTATGTACCTCAAGCTTTACAGCCGTTTCAATTGGTAACTCTATTTGTCCATGAGAATATTTTCGATCATCTTATGGAGGATGATTTGAGCATCTATTTTGAAATAAGAGCCTACACCACCTTAGAAAACCTAGTACAGCGGGACTGGCAGCACGACCGTATTCGAGCCTTTCCTCTGCAGGTAGAGCATATTCACAATGATTATCCAGTATGGGATGGCGGGGGTATTCCTGCACAAATAGAAGAGGACATACTAAGATTGGAGCATGAAGACGGCCTTAATTATTTTGAAGACATCCTTGAAGAGATGTATCCGCAACACAAAATTGGCGGCTACCCGACCTTTTGTCAAAGTGGCTATGATTTTGGTGAAGATACACCTTTTGTCTTCCAAATTGCCTCAGATGCCAAGGCACAATTGAATATTGTGGATAATGGCAATTTTTATTTCTTTTATAATCCAACAGCACAGACATGGCGCGTCTATTGTGATTTTTATTAATATCGTTAACGCTTAGCCCTAAAATGGATTGTGATATCGATCATGTATTGAATGAAAAATAAACCTAGATACGCGCCTGTCAGTAGAAAAATGGGATTTAGGAAAACAGCATGAATCGTTGTCATAAAGACCACATCCTCCAGAATAATCTGCGTTATAGAAGTAGCGGCAATATAGCCAAAAAGAATGGCAGACACGACACCTAATGCATTGAAAACAAGGCGCATTTTATCACTTTTTTGCTGAAGATAGACCATGAGAGCAGGTATGACAATGATGGTAACCATTATGAATACGTTCATCAACACACATCCTTTTTTCTCAGGATGCCCTTGTTAGCTGTTACATAAACCAAAGATATAGAGGAGGGGAATAAGGTGAGACGGCAAGATGGGGAGATGAAAAAAGTAAAGAAGGTGAAGAAAATGGAGCACAAAACAGTCGTCAAGAATGGTATAGGCTTTGGTTCTGTTTTAGCGATCACAATATCATGGAGTGTCCATCATTCCATCATATGGGCAATCATTCATGGCTGCTTTAGCTGGCTCTACGTTCTCTATTATGCATTTACTCGCTAAACTTTAAAGCATACCTATCAGCTAAGTATTTGTTTAATCCAAAAGTTTATGGGGTACAAACAAAGTAACGTTCATAAATATTGACTAACAAGCATAAATAACAAAGTGCTCTTTTTCAAGAGAACAAACTTCAGTATGAACGTAGAAGAAAGGTTGATAGCATGACACATCAAGTAACGGCATTAAGTAATGTGAATGGAAAAGCTACGGGAGTGGAAGGTATTTTACAAAATGTAGCATTTATTTTATCGACGTTTACGGTCTCTTGCCCGCAATGGGAATGGAGCATTCGGTCAGATATTCGTAAACTCTTCCAACGTATGAAAAAAATGAACACCAAACGTTTGATTGAGTGTATCCAGCGTTTTGAGCCGAGAGCAGTCGTAGTGGAAGTGGATTATTTGGGCAATGTGTACCGAGGCAAACTGGAGCCCATTGTCAAAGTAATTATTAATGAATAAGACTATAAATTCTGCCAGGATTTAACCTGGCAGAAGATCAAATAAATAGTCTGTTTACATATATCTGAAAATATCAATTCCAGAATTCTTTAAGCAATTGTGCTTCTTCGTATGACAATAATTTGTTGGCAATCTATGATAATCGGAGAAGCTCCTACATCTGCTACTTCTAAGAATGTAGCACAGCATGTTTTAGGATCTAGGCTAATGAAAAAGACATCAGCTAAGCTAAAACCACCTACTAACACGACGTCTACAAGTGTGCCAATAGGCAGGCATTTTAATTGATGGCAAATACAGCCTTTACATTCGTTTTTGGAACAGCAATCTTTCTCAGGGCATTTTTCATCTTTGTGTTCGCATTTACACGTATGCTTACATTTTTTCTCACAGCATTTTTTCGATTCCTCTTTTTGTTGACCCCAGTTCATATAATGATTAAATCTACAATCTTGCATCTTTTAATCTCCCTTATGGTTAATTTTTAGTATTGGTCGCGCAACCCTTACACATCTAATCTATGAACAAAACAAATAGAGTTCTTGGTAATTTGCCCTTTGAATAGAAAAATGGAAACTTTGTCGTACATAACTAACCGTTTTTAGGGGGTAATACTAGATTTCTGCCTGTTAATATGAAGGTGAAAGGGAGCGAGTGTATGAAGAGAATGCTACAAGGTTTCTTTTTACTGATGTTCGCTATAGTAGTGATATCATGGCTGATTGTAGAAAAACAGCCTTTACCAATAGCCGTAAGTTTCTCTCCTTCTCCGACCTATGCGGAAGAGTTTAGTGAAAAATTACAAGAGACTAATTTTACACAAAAGATCATACAAGCGGTACGAAAGGCAGGATATTCACCAGATAGTACGGTAGGCTATTTGGTAGATTCTCCTAACCATCAAATCATCACCATCCAATTACACGATGGTAATGAAATAGAAAAAAGCACAGAAAGTGAGATTCAAACGATTATCCATGAGCTGGCCAAAGAAGAGAATATGGGAGCATTTATAGTGAATGTTCAGCTATTAGAAACAAAATAAGGAAAGCGGGAGACACATATTGCATGTGTCTCTTTTGCATAGAGGGGGCATGTTATAATGGAATGAAGAGGTGAAGGTCTATGAAAATATTAGTTTTGGGTGCAACAGGACGTGTGGGAAGACAAATTGTTGAGTTCGCGTTAAAAGATCAACTCGAAGTAACGACATTTGTCCGTGATCCCCATAAATTACAGCTAGACAATAAGAACTTACATATCTTTCAGGGAAATGTCTTAAATAAGAAAGATCTCGAACAGGCTATGGTGAATGTGGATGTAGTAGTAAGTGCATTAAATACAGATGGGAATGATACTTTATCTACTAGTACTTCGCTCATACTTGAGGTGATGGAGCAACAAAAGATAAAGAGAATTATTACGATTGGCACTGCGGGTATTTTACAAAGTCGAGTGTCACCTACGATTCTTCGATATCAATCAACGGAATCCAAACGTAAATCTACGTTTGCTGCTAAGGAGCATCAGTACGTTTTTGAACAATTACGCGTTTCCAATGTCGATTGGACGATTGTTTGTCCAACCTATTTACCAGATGGATCATTTACAGGAACCTATCGAGTGGAGCGCAATTTTTTACCTGAAGGCGGTAGTGAAATATCAGTAGCCGATACAGCCTACTTTGCCTACCAACAAATCTTCAGTAAGGAATTCGTTAAAAGTCGAGTAGGGATCGCCTATTAAAAGGAGAGTAGAAAAATGAGAATCATTCATACGCTCATTGGCCTGCTCATTACATTTTTTGGGCTTGCCCTGCTAAATACAACGATGGATACAGCCATTCGAAACAGGATGGTGAAAGTATATGGCATTATCCTTATGTCTATTGGGGTGTTCTATCTTAAAAAAACGGCAAAATTGGATAAGTAATAGCCCCGTTAAGGAATTGGTTCTTTCAATTGACTGGGTTTTAATAGGAATAGTGGAAACTTATGCTTATAGGGTGAGAAAGTATTGGGAATTTTCCTTTTTATAGAAGGTTTGCTATACTTTATGTCGAATATATATCATTGAAGAGGTGATTGTATGGACAAAGAGATATCAAACAACTATCAATATCCTGAACACCTAGCCATTCAAGATGGAATCGAAAAGACAGAGTTATATGTCATAAAGATAACAAAGGAACAAGTGGATAGGTTGATTGAGGATATCGATCAAACATTAAAGGCGTCTACCTGACGTCTTTTTTATTCTGGGTTTGCATCATTCATAGTAAAGAATAGTCCTGCCCCGAAGTAATCAATACTGGAAAAGGTTCCCTCATTTATTGGTGAATCAAAACGTGCAGTTATTAGCTTTACTTCATAAAAAGTTATAAAATGGTAATAAATATTAAATAGTACATCCGAACTTTTAGAATGAAAAGAGTTAGAAGGACTTAATTTAAGGATTTTACCCTATATTTCTTTAGTACAGATAAAAAAATAAAATCAGTAGGCATAGGGGATTTTTCTAGGGAGAAGTAGACATTCACTCAAGTTAAAATGTACCATCGCTACGTCATTTCATAGCGCCTGTATAAAGCATTTTTTTCTTAAAAAAACTATAGGAATTTAAATACAAACAAATATTTTATCTAGATTATGAAAGGAGCTGAGCTGTTTTATGATTTATAAATTGGATAAAAGAGACTATTATAAAATAAAAAGGTTACTACAAACACCTGATCAGAAGAATGATTTAACATTAAATTCCATAATTAATGGTATGAACAGAGGGACAATTTATGTAGACAATCCGCAAGAACCCAATACAGCACTAATAGATGTAACAGGAATAAGCAGTATTTTTATTGGGAATGCGACTAATCAACAGTTTATTGATTCTTTACGTGATTTTCTTGATAATGAATTAAAAATGGATACTTATGAATCGTGTGGTGGAACCTGGTTTATTGCAGTCATAAAAGATGAGATATGGGAACAAGTATTAGAGAATGTTATTGATGATAAAGAATACGAACCAGATTATGAGCTGTATTATCAATTCAATCCTGAGGCTTTCGTTTCTTTAAAAGAGCAATACAAACCTTTACCGGATAATTATCTTATAAAAAAAATTGATACCGAAGTCATTAAGAACGATCCAGATGGGATTCTTTCTGAAGTAGTAGAAGAGGTTTGGTATTCAATTGAAGACTTTAATACTCATGGACTGGGATATTGTATCATAAGGGATAATAAAATAGTAAGTGCATGTTTTTCTTGCTGTGTACACGAGAATAAACATGAAATTAGTGTTGAAACATACGACGAGAAACACATGAATAAAGGATTAGCCACTTTAGTGTGTTCTGCATATTTAGATGATTGTATAAAAAATGGACTAATACCCCAATGGTCAACGATGGAAACAAACCTTGAATCTAAACGTTTAGCAAAAAAATTGGGCTTTGAATTTGAGTCAAAACTAAAAACATTGGAGTTTGAATGGAAATGATCATGAGATACTCTTTATAAACTATGAAAGGATTATAATATTAAATATTCAGAATTTTTTTGCTGTAACTTTTAAAAATCAATCATATATCAGCAACATTGTCACGTTTGTTTCATTGGAATGGATTTGAGTCTCCAATACTCAAATAAATAAAATCTGTTTGTCATTAATCTATTTTTCCTCTGCACAATTTCTTCTTATTTATAGTTTATAGTATAAGTCGTCAGCGTTTTACAAAGTAGAAAGAATGAGGAAATTAGAGGTGAATAAAATGAAATTAAAAGCTTTTGCTGTAACTTTGCTTACTACGATTGTCCTAGGTGCTTGCAATGGAGAGAGTACTAATGACGATAACCCTAGAAAAGAAGTGGAGATGCAAAATATTAAGGAGTTGGTGAATGAATATAGCGGGAACAAAACAAAAGACGAATCTGCTTCAATCACATCAAACCAGCTGATTGTAACTGATAAAGAAGGAATTGAGTCAGCATATGCTTTGCCAGAAGACGAATTTTTTGTTTCTGTAGCTCCTTACATAAATGAAACTCACCCTTGTACTAACCATAGCTTGACGGGTTGCCAAGGAGAGCTGGCTAATAAGGATATAGCTGTCTATATTGAAGACTCAAAAGGTAATGTGCTAGTGAACGAAACCATGAAAACTCTAGCTAATGGATTTATTGATTTATGGCTACCTCGTGACCAAACGTATAACATAAAAATGGAGCACAAAGGCAAAACTGTAAAATCGTCATTTTCTACTTATGAAAGCGATGGCACTTGCATTACAACAATGCAATTAAAATAAAAAAAGTAGGGTTGTCCAAAAAGTCAGTGAAAGCTGATTATTTGTGGCAGCCCTTTACTATTTATATTTTTAAAATTATAGGTTTAGATTTTGCATTTAAGTTGCATTGTTTGGTATGTCAACACTAAACTGCACAAAAATTATAAGGTCTGTTGCTTGAATTCCACTGGGGTAAATAGCCTAGTGTCCTGTGAATTCGAATGTTATTGAACCAATGAACATAATCATCAAGTTCAAGAGCGAGCTGTTCAAGAGTAGAGAAATGTGCTCCGTTAGCGAATTCGGTTTTAAATACCTTAAACATCGCCTCAGCCACGGCGTTATCATAAGGGCATCCCTTCATGCTCAGGGATCGCTGGATTCCAAATGTTTCTAGGGCTTTTGAAATGAGCTTATTATCAAACTCTTTTCCTCGGTCTGTATGAAACATTTGTATGTCGTTCAAGTTACCTCTAATACTTACTAGTGCTTGATAAACCAGCTCTGCTGTCTTATTTGCACCAGTACTACGGCCAATGATTTCACGATTGAAAAGGTCGACAAATAAGCATACATAATGCCATTTTGTTCCGACACGGACATATGTTAAATCACTCACGATGACAGCCAACGGCTCTTTTTGCTCAAATTGGCGCTGTAATTCATTTTTTATCGGCCCTTCATTACATGTTGAGTTATGCACCTTATACTGTGCTACTGTATAGTTTGATACTAGTCCAAGACCTTTCATTAAACGACCAATTCGACGACGTGATACGTGTTTTGGCTCTGGTAATTTACTTAGTTCTTTCTTGATTTTACGCGTACCATAATTATTACCGCTTTCTTTGAAAATACGAGCAATCTCTTTGGAAATCTCATTATCTTCAGTTTTTAGCGCACGTTTGCCACAAACTTCGGCATGATAGTAATACGTACTTTTCGGAATATTAAGGACGTCACACATTGCTGATACTGAATATTTGTGAGCGTTATTTCGAATCACATCTATTTTCGTCCCATGATCAGCGCTGCTTGCTTTAAAATATCATTCTCCATCAGTAAACGTTGATTTTCTTTGCGTAATCGAGCTAGTTCGTTATCTTCTTCAGAGGGATTATCTTTGGCAGCGAATGAACCGGTTTCTTGATGGTTTTTAATCCAACGGTCTAAAGCCGAAGGCGTTATATCGTACTCTCTGGCAATATCTGCACGGGATTTTCCATTTTCATAAAGTTTTACTAATTGCAATTTAAATTCAGATGTAAAAGTTCGACGTTGACGTGACATAGTAGCACGCTCCTTTAAGTTGGTAGTCTAAGTGTACTAGCCCTTATTTTTTATGTCCAACTTAGTGTAGCCGATTCAACCAAAAACCTACGAGGATAGGGGGTGTTGAGTGTGACGGGTTACAGCATCATACTCATAGTGTGACAACCAGAAAAAGGGTCTCTATTCAAATTAGAATCCTTATTTTATTTTGGTTGAAGAACTATGAATTATGTCAGTTATAACTAGCATCTTACCAAAAAACGATAGCCACTTGAATGTCCCCCTAATCTCGATAGCTACTGGACCTGCTCTTTTAATCCAAGATAATCATTGATGGCAAACAATAAATAATCCAATTCTCTCTTAGAGTGACGATTAGATAATTCACCTAGCAAGTTAACAGTTAATTGGCCTTCCGTTATTGTATCTGAATGAACCAATTCTTTTGTCGTGATCCCCATTATCTTGGCAAAGTGTTCAATGCGATCTGATTTTAAAGTACGTTCTCCTTTTAACATAAGTCCTACAAGTGATTTACTTACTCCTAATTGTTCAGCTAGCCATTGATATGATTTATCCTCAGCTTTCAACCATTTAATTACTTTGCTTATTACGATGTCGTTAGTTTTCATATCCTACTCTCCACCTATCTACAAATATCATATCATTCAATATTAAACATCCATAACATTTTTATTCAATCTATGCAACTAAATATTGCATCATTGAGAATTAAATATAAGTGGATAAGTTTATTAAAAAATCGGGTACTTTCTGAAATAAGGAAAGCGTCTTTCTTTATGGAAAGTTCTGAATTATAGAACAAAAACAATGCCCACAGAATTTTTAATCCAACTTTATTATAAATAATCATTCTTTTTTTAAACTACAATTTATATGGCTATACTAAGCTTGTTCAAATCTAGTAGGTTGTTAATAAAAATATATAAATTAATAATATATTATCTATCTTTAAGTATAATATAGTAATTTCCATCATATGTTAAATACTATAGCAATTAAAAGTAGTAAAAGTGAAGGTGGGTATCCGTGAAATATAAAATTATTCCAGGTCTTTTACTAATAATCTTACTATCAATTATCGGAGCATTAACAATAAGGGACAGACTATTTGCAACTGAACTAGAGAAAGGTTCTTATAAAGTGGATTCTTTTGAATCACTACCCAATAAGGAAATAACTTTATTAGAAGCATATGACATAGGGATGGACATAGCAAAAGAATACGATAAAAATTCGGAACTTATTTTTATGAATAGTGTGAATGATGGCAAAATAAATGGTTCAGATGGAAAAAAAGGAAATTGGCAAGGGTATATTACCTTACCTAACAAAAGACTAAGTATCATATTTGTTATCGAAAAGGGGAAACTGAAAAGTTACGATGTAATAGATAGTGATGAACAACTGCCTATTAAAGATGAAGATATAAAAGTAGATAGTAACGAGGTTGTAAAAAAAGCCATATCTGAATTTAAATTAGAACCAGGAAATGATAATTTTTTGAATGGTTATCATTTCCGTCTAATAAGAGATGAGAAAAATGTATTTTTGGGGGTGGGAGGTCAAAAAACAGGCAAGAGAGCAGAAATCTATTTCAATCCTAAAAACGGAGAGTATTTAGGAGGAATTGAAAAAAAATAAACCTTTACAGGAGGAATCAAATATGAAAAAGATTCCTATAATTTTAGGAATGTTATTTATTTTAGGAGCATCTATACTTTCAGAAAGTACTTTAGCAGCAACATATGTAAATCAATCAGTTACCGCATATGTAGCCGATCAGGGTAGTCTGACTTATCATGGTACTGTTCCAGTTATGTATAGTACTGCTGCAGTTCGCCCTAAAGTGTGTGGGAATGCATTATCGGGTACAAAATTTCCTGCTGGAACAATAATTACAACACAGGCCGGATTACCATTCCCTGACGCTCGTTTAAGAAGTACTTTCCAAGTTTACGATATGGGAGATGTTAAGTGTGTAAAAAATGTAACTCCTAATTGGTTTGATATCTTTTTTGGGACATCAGAAAATTATCAACATGCTATAAATTTTGGATTTAATACAGCGAGTTATAATACTAGTTCAACCTTATCAGCAGAAGATTTGAATTCGGAAGACATAAACAACACAGAAGAATTTATAAAAGAAGAAGAAAAAGAGGCTACAAATAATTAGTATTTGGTTGTTCTTAATGAAAAATTTTTGTTCGATAAGTGCATTATCAGCGAGTGTACCTTTACAGGACATACTCATGGTAATGCCTTTTCTTTTTAAGCTTATTGTTAACGACAAACTTTTTGTACACCGTACCTTGGCATTATGCAACGTTCAACCTTCAGGAATGTCCTATATACCGTATATGTAGCCTTGGAAAAAATAAAACTACAACATATTGAAAAAAATGTCCGATAGTGTAAAATTACACTTATGGGTGGTTTTCGTTATCAATATAATATGGGAGTATATATAAATTGAAGAGGTTTATTAAAAGTATTTTGTCTTTATTTCCAGTTCCTTTCTTATTTCATTTTTACGAATTTAATTGTCATCTTGCTAGGCAACAAGCTGATTTTTTGTTTCAGGTATTTCTAGTGTTCATAATTGTTGTAGGTATTTCATCGAGAAACATTAAATTGCCTTTGTTCATTGGCTTGAATTTTATTATGACCGTTATTTCTTTGATATTTGGCTATTTTTTCATAGATGATGATGGAGGTTGGTTTAAACCTTTTGGCAGAGATGCCGCCATTGTATTTGTTTCAATTATTTATATTCTAGGGCAATTAATTATAAGATTATTTAGCAGGCTAGTTCATACTAACAGCCGAAGTAATAAGTAAAGATGAAAAGAAAGGAAGTAATTCTCCTGGATAGATCTCTTTTTCAAAGGCTGCTAACAAAGTATTGTTTTTTTATTATATAAACTATTTAATTTAGCTAAATAATAAAGTATGTGAAAAAGTTACTTAAACTAAAGGAGAGCTTTAGTTTAAGTAGAAATATGCTTTTGATCTTTCACATTCGGGCCAAATCCTATAATAGGAGTTGTGTTTTTTTAGTAAACTCTCTTTAAAAGTGGTTTTGCATACTTGAAAGATTTTGTGCAGTAACAATGTATCAATTCGATATGTAAAAATAACCAACTAGTAGATAAATGAATATATATAAAACCGTTATATATAAATATATTGCTGTTGAGCCTTTATCATTTCTAGCTTGAAATAATACTACAATTGAAAGAATTACTACTAGTATAAAAGGGATTATTTGCCAGTTGTGAAAGCGAAATGGTTATAGGCTGCTTTATTATTTCAGTCATATTGCCTCCGAAAAAGAAAGAATTCAATTCATTTTATCAATATTTTAGTTAAGTGATACCAGTAAATTCTGGGAACCGAATATAGCCTTGCAAGGAGCAAAATAGTACTGAACAATTTGAACACATCATGCAATAGCTTATAGTCATATGAAGTAAGTTATATTCTAGGTAAAAGGATTCCTAAGTTTCTCTCAGACTTAGAGATAGACATCTAAGGGAAGCTTCTTTATCTATTATCAGACTGTATTTTGCTGTTCATTTAAAATTTTGAAGTATTGTGCCATACTAGAGAATTAATTTGAAATAAATAATCTGTTAATTTCTAAAATTCTAAATTGATGTATTTGTTGTATATATTTCTTTATTGCGTGCATGCTATAAAATGTTATTTGCAGGTGTATGGAAATCACAAAATTAATTTAGAAAGTAGTGGATTTCCTTTGAATTAAATAATTTCAAATCCTATATATTTTGCAAACGAATTACAAATAATTACAAAACTTAAGACAGGCAACAATAACAATATACTATGATGGAACTGCGGGAATACCTCCATAGATGTAGAAATAGGAGCAACTATTTTTTTTTACTCTAATTATTGAAAAATTAGTTAATCAAACAAACAACAACCAAATCTAAAATTTTTAGATATAACCACTAAAATTCTCCGCTTCCCATTCATGAATAGCATGCTGTTCTGTCTCCAACACCTTCTCCATATAAATGATAGTCGTTTCTATCTTTTTATGACCGAGGGATTTCATAATTCTATACATATATGGAAAGTATATTTTCCAGCTAGCCTTTTGTCCGAACGATAGTTAAAAATGACTGGAGTATCTATCTTATGTAAAACCTCAATCCTTTTGACATGAAAAGGAGTAGTTAAGGGCCAAATAATCACGAATGATTTTAGGATGTCCGCCATTTTCAAGACAAAGTTTACTCGCAATTTTAATTTCCTTCTGATTATAGTGAGATTGCGCACCAATTAAAAATATGCCTGACAGTATCAATAATGTGCCAATCGCCAAAACATATTTTATGACTCTTTTCAATACACGTACCTCCATTTCAAAAGTAATCGGTATCCCTAGTATATGTTGAACGATGAAAGCAATATGTTAATTGACTTATTGTATACACTTGTATACAATAACTTTAAATCAACGTATACGTTTGTATACAAAGGGAGTGTTTAATGAATGAGAGGTTCAGGTTTTAGAGAGCATATGAAGGAAGGTCATCATCGAGGTGGTCGTCACAGAGGAATGGAGGGAACGGCATCACGTGGAGCAAAAACGTTCCGAAGAGGGAGAGCCATTGCCTTTTTAGAAACGTTAAATGTGAAACGTGCAACGATTAAACAGCAATTAGAAAAGCCCGAGTTTCAATCCATTCAGCAAATTTTAGTAGGTGAGTTAAAGGCCATTGATATGGTGATCCAAGAATTTAGCCAGCTGTTTGATATACATGAAAGCGAAACAGTAGAAACTGCAGTTGATCATTCACAGATAGAAGAAGGAGATTCTGTGCATGAAAAAAGTGAATAACTATATTGATACGGTATTTGCCCAGCAGGACCCCATTCTTGAGAATGTCATAGCTTCCATTACGGAACAAGGTATGCCAGCCATTTCAGTTTCTCCTTCATCAGGAAAGCTATTGACGATGCTCGTATCGCTTACAGGGGCTCAGGATATTTTAGAAATCGGTGCATTAGGTGGTTATAGTGGCATCTGTCTAGCGAGAGGAATGGCAGATGAGGGCGCATTAACCTCACTAGAATTAGAGGAAAAATATGCACAGTTAGCTGCACAAAATCTTGCCAATGCAGGCTTTGCTGAACAAGTGACCTATCTCACTGGGCCTGCCCTTGAAAGCCTTGAAAAGCTTGTAGCTGATGGAAAACGCTTTGATTTTTTCTTTATTGACGCGGATAAGGAAAATTACGAGCATTATTTAGCATATTGTATAAAACTAGCAAATACTGATGCATTAATTGTCACGGATAATGTATTAGCAGCGGGTAGTGTTGCAGACCCAGAAGTGACACCAAAACGATATACAGCCATCATGAAGAAATTTAATCGTCTGGTGGCGAACCACCCACAATTGGAGTCAATTCTTTTACCCATTGGGGATGGCATAACCGTTTCTAAGGTAAAAAAATAATAAAGATTAGTCCTCCTTTATGGTAAAGTATGGTTAGTAACTGAAAAAGGAGAGATGCGTTTGAAACAAGCGTTAGTTGTGATTGATGCACAGCAAGAACTGATAGAAGGTAATCAGGAGGAACAAGCTGTTTATCGCAAAGAAGAATTACTAGAGACCATCAATAAGGTAATTAAAAAGGCTATCGAGGAAAATGTTCAAATTATTTTTGTTCGTGATCAAGATGTGGCTGGTGGAGAGGGAGATGGCTTTCAAGTACATAAAAAAATCCATGTTCCAATATCAGCTGTCTTTTTTGACAAACTCGCTACCAATGCATTCTACAAAACTGGGCTGCTGGAGTATTTAAAGGATCATGACGTGAAGCATTTGGTAATGATGGGGTGTAAAACCGAGCATTGTGTGGATACTGCCGTCAGATCAGCCACTGTTCACGGCTTCGATGTCACAGTTGTCGCTGATGGACATTCGACGAACGGCTCCAAGCATTTAGTACCAGAAGCCATGATCGCACATCATAATGACATATTACACGGTCATTACAATGTTGACCATTTCTCGCTGGTGCGTCATTCAGACGAAGACTTATTTGAACCTAGCCATTCAACCTACCGCTAACATAATAATGACCAAGAATTTTAGTTCTTGGTCATTTCTTATACGTTCTTGATGATCAAACTACTACATAGAAGACGTTATGATAGAGCAAAAGCTTGTCCAAAAGGATGGAGTTTTTTCAGAAATGGAAAGCAGTAACACATTTTTTGCTCCAAAAAATGGAATACAAGCTATGCTTAATCCTTCTTATTCATAGGGCCACTGTGCGAGCAGTGACCCTAAGTATCAAGTCAGGAGGTGTAAGGCTAAAATTAGCTTTACACTATTATATGTATGTGAAAGTAACTTCGAAAGTTAGTTATCTGCCTGTTCGATAGATTATTTTTTTGAATGGCGACTAAATCGGGCACAATATATCGGATGACTCAATTCTATTCTTGCTATTGTTGTGAAAAGGGAGGTTATTCAAGTGGATTCATGCACACGACTGAATGAAGCGATTGCCTATATTGAGGCCAATTTGACCAATGACATTGATATGAAGGAAGTGGCAAGTAGAGCGTATTGTTCTGAGTATCACTTTAAACGAATGTTTTCTTTTCTCGCAGGCATCTCGCTCTCCGAATACATTCGTCGGAGACGTTTGACACTGGCCGCTCTTGAATTGTCGAACGCCTCTTTGAGAATCCTCGATATAGCAGTTATGTATGGTTATAGCTCAGCAGATGCTTTTACAAGAGCCTTTCAGCACTTACATGGGATTACACCTTCAGAGGCGAGGCAAACTGGCCAAACATTCAAAGCTTTTCCACGGATGACCTTCCAATTGACCATCCAAGGAGGAATTGAAATGAATTACCGACTCGAGCAAAAGGAAGCCTTTCGCATCGTTGGTTTGATGAAACGCGTACCGATTATTTTTCAGGGAGAAAATCCGGACATTGTGAAATTGGCGCAATCCCTAACAACCACAGATATTGAGCAACTTAAAAAGCTGTCTAATGTGGAACCTAAGGGCATCATCCAAGCTTCTACAAATTTTTCAGAGGGGCGAATGGAGCAAAAGGGAGAACTCGATCATTATATTGGCGTGGCTACTACAGCAACAATCCCTGGGCGCTTTTGCCAACTTGCTGTCCCAGCGAATACATGGGCTGTCTTTACAGTGGTCGGACCTTTCCCGCAAACACTTCAGGAGACGTGGGGCCGCATTTATGCTGAGTGGTTTCCATCTTCCAGCTATGAACAGGTTGCTGGCCCTGAAATTGTCAGTCTTGCGAGCACCGATTTTTCATCACCAACCTTTACAAGTGAAATATGGATACCCATTCACAAAAAAGAGCCTCTTGCATAATGCATGGCTCTTTAATGTATTTTTGTTCCATTGGGTACATGCTGATCAGGTGTTAACAGGATGACGTCTCCCTCACCTGGCACTCCACCAATGACTAACACCTCTGACTTAAAACCGGCAACGCGGCGTGGGGGGAAATTAACAATTGCTACGACTTGCTTTCCGACCATTTCCTCTGGCGTATAACGTTTTGTAATTTGGGCGGAAGACTGTTTAATACCGAGCTCTTCACCAAAATCGATGTTCATTTTTATTGCTGGAACACGTGCTTTTGGTAGCTCCTGTGCTTCCAAGACCGTACCAACTCGTAGATCAAGCGCTGTAAAATCTTCAAATGTGGCCATTATTCAACTCTCCTTCATGTCAACTATATTATCATGCTAACATTATGTGGGAAATTATTCAAAATAAAAAAGAAGAGCACATAGAGTGCCCTTCTTTTCTTAACGACGATGCTCTACCAGGTCAATAGCTCCTAACACAATATGAGCTAAACCAAAGCCAAAAATGGTGTTGGCCACCATTTTATTAGAGCCATGCTTTTGCTTCATGGCATATCCTGCCGCTGTGACAGCCGACCCGAGAATAGTTGGGATTAAACCTTCACGAACATTATTCATAAAATTGATCCCTCCGTCGTATGATTCGGTATAAGTTTCATACCATATTTACTATGAACGTTTGCAGCGTATCCTATACGAATAAATAATAGGTTGAAAATATACGGCTGTCATTTATTGTTGAATAGGTGCTACTTTTATTTGATCGACCATAAATTCGTTCTTCGTATGATCGAATTTATAGGTAATGTGGAAATCAGCCACATTTATAGGAAAGACACTAGCCGCAAGAGTCAATTTTATCTTTTGATTTTCTAAATAGTAAATCGTTATCCCACCAAAACCTAGTTCATCCTGCTGTAATTCTAGCTCTGGATCGACATGATAGTCCAAGTGATATTCCTTGCCCAGTGCTTGGCCCGTAATCGTTAATGTTTCATGATCCTTTTTCACAACGTTTGACTCAATATGTTGAGCAACAATTTCCTCATAATGAGGGACCTTTATTTCTTGTAAGTCCTGATCTACTATATGAATATCATAATTATCTAGCCCAGTTCCTCTGCCAGTTTGAATGATGATAACAGCTTCTTCTTTGCCATCCTCCGTCATATCTATGTAAAACACTTGTGGCTCGGTTCCTGTATCACCAGGGTTGTTCCAATTAAAGTCCTTCACCTTCCCATTAATCTCTAGCTTTACGCTCTCTCCATTCTTATACAGTTTTACTTCTTTATGGTCAGAGGCCCCAATTAATGTGGCATCTATATGTGTTGGGCTGTGGGCTTCCTTCGAAATTCGTTCTTCTGTTGGATCATCTTTTTGATCTGATTGGCATCCTGAAAATATAACTGTACTTAACAATAGCAATGTACCAATTTCTTTTTTCAATCGTATCTACACCTTTCTTAATCTTTGTAAAATCTATGTCATTTATCACAAATAGCTGCAAGCAATAATGGGGAAGAAGCCGATATACATAAGCGAACTATTACTACAGAAATTTTTTCTCCCTCTACAAAGTGGGCTTAGTAGAAAACAACAAGACGACTTCGTACATTACAATAATTTACAAAATAAAGCAAATTCCTCTTTATATTATATAGTTGATGTAGTAAATATGAAAATTTTGGATTTATTGAAACGAAAATGAAGCCTCAATCGTATACTAAAGTAAAGGGGGGCGGAAATGAAATATGTAGGCATCGGAACAATATTGTCCATCCTAGGTGTAGTATTTTCAATCCTAATATGGGGTACAGAAAAAGCGCATTTACTTTCTGGATTGGTAGGTGGAATATTCATAATATTCGCTCTGTTAGTGTCGGGTTCGATGGGGAGTGGGGATAGAATGCGGGCTAATTTTGCAACAGCAACAAAAGAAGATAGGGACGAACGCAATCATATGATGAATAATGCTTTATTGTTAGCATTACCAAATATTATTGTCGCTATCTTTGCGTATTATATGTGATCATACCAGCTCAATTGAAAGGATGATGTGTACCTTGGATAAAGAAAAAGATTATTATTCAGAAGCATCTAGATATACACTTGCAGTTGTTCTCTTCACACTCATCATTTGGGGCATCTATGATTGGCGAAACGCAACACCCAATGGTTTTCAATTTTTATTAATAAATGAAATTGTTATCACTCTTGGGATTACACGCTATATTTTGAAGAAACGAGATCAAAAAAGAAAGCGCTCTTAATAATCTTTACATAGATAATCAATAAAAGTGTCACATCTACCCTAGGTGTGGCTTTTTTTGTTGCATTTAATAAGTAAAAGTACATTTGCAATAGAGAGGTGGTACTATGCAATTAACAGATGGTACACGGACGTTTGAAACGGATATAATTGATGAAGCTGCTAGAAAAAAGGAACGTGATGAGCAGGAGCGGGAGATGCTTAATGCCTTTGCACGCTATGCATATCTTCGATACAAGCAAATACGGGATAAGGTCAATCCGCGTAAATGCAAATACATGTATATCCATCAAGTTCGCCAACAATTAACTTCACCCGCTAGACTGCAACGTGTTTGCAATCTTGTAGGCATGACGGATGAAGAAGTACTTTATATTGTAGAATTTGTCCGCAAGTATTTGAAATACGTCAAATAAAAGCCTCATCGTTGAATGGGGTTTTTTTACATAATTTCTAGGGAGAATTGTTTCTCAATACCCCACTCCATATAGTATGATGAACGTGGATAAAGGAGTGAAGCGATTTTGAGATTCATTAAATGGTTAGTTGTTTTTATTATTCTCATTGGTATAGTTGGCTATGGTGTATTACATTTTGGCACGAAATTTGCGTCCGAAAAAATTGTCAATACACTTTCAACAGAATTAGAGAATAGTGGACAAATGGAAGAAATAAAAAATACGATTGAAAATGATCCGGAGTTAAAAGCCTATATGGAAGAGGCGAAAACGGTTGATAGTAGTACGTTACCGTTTACATCAAAAGAAGATGCTACGAAAGTAATCATTCAAAAGGTTGGCATTACAGAGCTCAATGATATTCGTGTGAAATTACAAGATGGCTCCATGACAAAGGAAGAAGCATTGCAACAGGTAGAAGGAAAATTATCAGATGAAGAAATAGCTGCATTAAAAGTTATTATTTATAAAGAACTGTACGAATAAACAAGGCCGCAAAATGGGCAGTTAGCCTAGCAGAGGCACTTACTAAATGGTAAGTGTCTTTTTTGCTGTATATGTATGCAGAAGGCCATTCTCTGAAAACGACCACAAATTTTAGTGAATTAGAAAAATTGTCCCCTTTTACAGCATGCCCGTTTATATAGATAGTACAGAGATTAATTGTAGGGGAGAGGGGTAGCTATGATCTACAGAGTAGTAAAGAACGAAAATTTTGTCGTATTGGACAAGGGCTTTTTAAATGATGATCAATTAAGTTGGAAGGCAAAGGGTTTACTTGCCTATATGCTGTCATTACCAGATGATTGGGATTTTTGTCTGACTGATTTAGCGACACGTAGTAAATGCGGACGTGAAGCAACTGCTAGCATTATCAATGAACTGATTTTGGCAGGTTATCTTCAAAAGGTGCAGGAGCGAACAAAGGATGGGAAATTCAGCAAGGTGGAATTTGTCGTTTTTGAAGTATCAAAACGTGCTGCCCGTCCGTCAACGGGTTATCCGTCAACGGACGCACCACAAACGGAAAAGCCCACACAACTAAATAATAAATTACTAAATAACCAATTACTAAAAAATAAAGATGATGATCAACAATCACATACAGCCGACTACTTTTACGAACAACAAGGCTTTGGCTCACTGTCGGCGTATATAACGGCAAAAATTCATTCCTGGCTTACCATTTTTTCAGAGGAAATCGTCATTCATGCGATGAAGCTAGCTGTAGAACACAATGTATTGCGCTGGCGGTATGTTGAGAAGATATTGCGAAATTGGCATCATAAACAACTAAAGACCATGGCAGATATTGCTTCAGATCAAAGGCGCTTTCAGGCCAAGAAGATAAAAGTGACGGACATTCCAGCCAATAGACGTCAAGAGATTATTCCGCAGTGGTTTCATCATCGTCATGAAGAGGAACGGCCACAGCAGCCAACCATTAATTTTGAAGCAGAACGACAAAAAATATTAGCGCTGCTCGAAAGTGGTTAAACGTCCTAATTTTCGGCATACCATAAAGGCTTCACAGATGAAAAGTAAGCATGATCCTCCAAAATTAGCTGAATTCTGGCTAATGCATCGTCAAACGATTGCGGATCATATTGGCGTGTCCAAGCAATAGTTGCAATGACATTCATCGCGGCATATAAGGCATAAAGGCGCCAAAACTGATCATCTGGTGGCTGTGTGAAATACCCATTTATTTGCCCGACGCAATAGGGGACGCTATGCCGTCTACTAAACAGGGCTAGATTATAAAAATCATGATAGGGATCGCCGGCATCATAGCCATTGAAATCAATAACCCCATTGAAGCTGTTTTGGTGACAAATAATGTGACCAAGATGGTAATCATCATGAAGCAGCGTAATAGGACGTTGTCTTAATAGCGGCCAATGTTCTTCGATAAAGCTCAATAATTTAGCTTCTTGCGGAATTTGATAAGAATCCTGTTGATAGGATTGTAAATAATTGGTAAATTTCTCTTTTTGTAACGTCTCCCATTGGACAGTTTTTGGAGCTTTCACCTGATGAATTTTTCTTAATTCTTTCCCAGCCGCAAGACCGAGATGGAACTGCTCTGTGTCCGAAAGGTGAGGAATGATTTCATCCGCAGGGGTGCCTATTAAATAGCTCATAACCATCGTTGAAAGATCGTTGTCAGGGAGGACCATATATTCAATGGCCTTATGTGTTTGAACTCCCTGTAGCTCTAAGTCCTGCAGCAAAGTAAACTCAATCCACCTTTTGTCGTGGTGTGCGAGATCGGATAGCCGTACAAAATAAGGTGTATCATCAACTGTTACAACATATTTGGTATCAGAGGAATAACCTTTGTCGATTTTATTAATAGCAGTGTAACCTTGTAAGCTAGTTAATCGATTCATGATATTTTCTACAACCATTTTATCTCTCTCCTTCCATCAGTTTAGAAGATACAAAATACTATATGGAGCTGTCCTTTGTCAATGTACCTGTTGAAGTGAAATGATCATTTATTCATCATTTTAAATAATAGTCATGAGCACAACTAACTAGAAAAAATGGTGTAGCTTGCATTTACTAGAATAAGTGAATGTTATTCTCTTCAATCATTCACGGTCATTAGCTTGACATGTGTAGCAGCAAAAAAGGTGAAATAGAGCAGTCACCCATTCAGCCCCATCAGTCAACCATGGCAAATAGTTAGAATATCGCACTATAACTAGTTGTTGATTCTCCCCTAAAATCGACATAACTAATGAATAACATGGTTGTCATTCGCAAAAAAATGATAGGAAAGGGTGGTGCATAATGAGTTATGTTATTGAAATGCAAATAATGTCAGGTTTACCGAATCAGCCGCTCACCGCCATCAAATACGTGGTAGCACATGAATCAGGTAACAGCACAAACACAGGTCCAAACGCATTAGAAAATGAAATTGCCTATATGAATAGAAATAAAGCCAATGCCTTCGTTTCTCACTGGGTAGGAGGAGGTGGACGCATTGTGCAAATAGCACCCGTTAACCGCGTCCAATATGGTTGTGGACCAAAAGGGAATCCGTATAGCTATGCTCAAGTAGAGCTAGCGCGGACTTCCGATAAGGAACAATTTAAAAAGGATTATGCGGCTTATATTTGGTTATTGCGCAAAATGGCTATAGAAGCAGGGGTACCAACTATTTTAGATGGTACTGGCAACGGCATTAAATCCCATCGATGGATTGCCGATAATTTGGGCGGCACCACACACAAAGATCCGTTTGCCTATTTAATGAGTATGGGTGTTACCGAAGCACAGTTCCAACAAGATATAAAAAATGGCCTGGAGGAGGAGTTAACCGTGTCACAATATAATGAGTTGAAGCAGGAAATAGAGGCTTTAAAAAGCTTATTAGCTACTAAAGCCAGTTTACAATCCGACCGAGAAGTAGGCGCATCTTACAAAGAAGCATGGGATTGGGCCATTCAAGAAGGTATTATCCGAGGAGATGGTAGTAAAAATATGAATCCAGCAGGCGTTCTCACGCGGGAGCAAATGGCTACTATGCTCAAACGATATTACGATAAATTTGTCGATAATAAATAACTATGCTATAATATAGAAAGGATAAAGTTCGTTGAAACAGCGTGCTTTATCTTTTTTTTAGATTTTTAGAACTTTTGTCGAAATAAATAGAAGAGAGGCGGGGGTTAGGATGTTAACAAAAATAAGAAAAGTAAAATTTGAGCAGGAACGAAAAAATCCGTTATATAACGTAGTCATGGAGTGTCCAGAGGGAAAGCAATTATATGTCAAATTTGATTATACTTATAAGACTAAAAACTTCTGGCCATTAGAAGTAAATTATAATAAGAAAAATTATGGTGCTAAACTGGCATGGTATACAAATGAAGTAGAAAATATGACAGTTGCTGCATTTTTAGAGAAAATTGCTAATAAAATTAATAAAAAATATCAGTTCGAGTTAAATCAACACTAAAAAAGCAGCATCCTTCAGGGGAAGCTGCTTTTTGCTTGTCCATTATTTTGTTGTAATATAGACCGTTAATTTGGCTTCATCAAATGTTACCTCTGCGCCAAGAGCTTGACTTACAAAACGTAAAGGTACCATTGTTGTTCCTTGATAAACTTCAGCAGGGTGACTAAGGTTAATGGTAGATGTCGTTCCATTTGCATCTACATAAGCAGTTTTGTTACCTACGCCGATGACAATTTTCTTGCTGTCCTTCGTCGCAGTTACTTTTTTAGTAGCACTATCATAAGAAACTGTTGCACCAAGTGCTTCAAAAATCGGTTTCATCGGTACCAATGTTGTGCCATTTTTCATGTAGGCGCTCGGCGTATAGCTTTGTTTTACATTATTCAAATAAACGGCTACTTTTGTCAATGACGGTGCTTGTATTGCTGTTGTAGGCTGCGTATAGTTGCTTTGACCACCTGAGGAAGAACCACCGCCGCTATTCCCATTATGATAATGATAGCCTGTACAAAGACCTTTTGCCTTTGACTTATCAGAACAATTATGCCCACCATTGCTATCGAGACGCCCTGGATGCGCATCAGCAATCGAGGTAGTAGTGAAGAATAGTGTAACCATCGCTAAAAACAAGACCAGTTTTTTCATATGTATCCTCCTATTATCAAAATATGTAATTATTATACTATATAAAAGTAAAATTTGGAATGTTTTTATAGTAAATTAGTATTAAAAAACAACACAAAATGGAAGGTACTAACAGATCAATTATTAGTGCCAACTTGATTTAAACGAAGTTAGTTCATTTTAACTTCTCTATTTTTTGTAAGAGGCGATGGAGGACAGCGGTAAAGATTCTAAAATAAATTTATCCATAATCCATTTTTTTATTTAAAAAAGCACTCATCCATATTGGATCAATGCCTTTTAGTATGATTCATTAACATCTTACATATTTCCGTTTAAAACCAAGCTTCCCTCGATCGAGTTCCTTTTGAATGTTTTCATACGCATTCAATGTCGTGCTTTTTTTATTGTCACGCTTCATTTCCACAGGACCAACTGCCTGCGCTGTTGCCACTGCCTTCTCGTGAAGGGGTACATAGGAAATCGCGACTGTGTAAAGAAAATTATTCATCGCAGATTTTGTTCGTTCGGGTGCAGTATGAATCGTATTATTCACAACATCTAGCATCCTCGCTAATTTGCCCTTAGAAAACTCGCTATCTTTGCGATTTCCTAAAAGCCAGCAATAGCAGCTCCAGCCCGCTGACATTTTCAGTTCCTCACCACTTGCAATCCATGCATCTGCTACCTCTTGTGCAATAGGGGATTCCGCTAAAGTGACTGCCACTACATAATCAGATAGCATATAAAAATAGGCAGAATCCATCCATCGATCAAAATCAGCCGCCGTCATCGTTTTTGGATCTGCAATGATACCCGCAAAGTACATCGCATCATAGTTGCCAGTAGCATAAAGCTCATCTGCTAAAGCCTGATCGATTTTAATTTTTTTAGCAATCGGCTTCATCGCTCCAGTTGCCACGCCAAAAACCGGCTCATGTGCCCCATTCGACATATACATTTTCTTCGTACGTTCTTTGCCTAGCTTCTCCAGCTCCTGCATGACCATTTCTGCATTCATAGAAGCACTTCCTTTTTATCTAATTTCAACGCCATCCCTTATTATCCTATATGGAATGTCCTTTTGTCATGGTTGAACTAGTTTGTCTGGAGAAGGAGATGCTGCTTATGCTTTCCGTGCGATTAGAATAAAAAATACCCTATTCAAATATAGTTGAATGGATTTAAAGCCTATTCCAAATAAACATAAATTGTGCTGCATCCGCTTCAAGAGCTAGTTGGTGATACTCGGTCGATTCATCCTCAGAAATTAAGCGACCTTTTTGAACATTTAAAATGGCATGCTTAACAGAATCGGGATGTTCAACGGAATAGTGGGAATCCTTTAGAAGTGTCAGGGCAGATCGACATTTATGCTTATCAATGCGTTCATTTTTTCCTTTGAAATATAATTTTATAAGGTAGGGGATGTCATCGATGATTAAACCAAGCTCTGGGTTTGAACGCACGATTAAGTCACCACAAACCCAATTAGATTTACCTGGTTCAAACCACTGCACATTTTTGTTTTTAAAAAATTTTAAATAAGCTTTAATCGCTTCTTGATAATTTTTCTGCCGAGCAGGGAGGGCATTGTCTATAATATCGAGAAGGTAGGAGTCATTAAAATGATGCTCATGGTATTTTTTTAACCCCTCGCGTAACGCTTTCCAATAATCCTTAATTGGATGATAATCACCCTGATATTTAATATCTTTCACAAACTTCGTCTTGGCGGCACTTCCCTTCATTGTGAAGTCCGTAAATTGTGTTAAGCCAATAGATGGCTTTGTCAAAATCGTCATTTTCACATCACCCTTCCTTCAAAAAATTACAATGTTATAGATTAGTATTATATTGGAATGGCTAAATTTATATGCTTGCTCAAAGCCTGATGAGCGCTAGCATTGAGAGGTTCTACAACTATAGAAAAATCATTGTTTTGAAAAAGGATGTTTAGATAGGATAGAGCTGGGAATATAAATAGCGAGCTAGTCAATAGCTCAAAAAATAATTAGGAGGAATAGAAAATGGCTAACAAGCAAAACAATCGCAACAGAAACAACAATGAAAACATGACTGTCGAAGAAGCGGGACGTAAAGGCGGAGAAGCTACCTCCAAAAATCATGATCGTGATTTTTATGAAGAAATAGGACGTAAGGGCGGCGAGGCTACGTCTAAAAATCATGGACATGAATTTTATCAAGAGATTGGTCAAAAGGGTGGAAAAGCTACAGCTGACAACCACGGCGAGGAATTTTATGAAGAAATAGGTCGCAAAGGCGGCGAGGCTCGCAGCAAACAGCGTAGTACCAACACCAACAGTAACCAAAATCGCCGAAGTAACAATAATCGCTAATTTCGTTAAATAAAATAAAACCCTTCACACACGAGGCGTTTGTAGTTTTTACTACAAGCGCCTTTTTTTGTTGAGCATTTCCTCTATATGTACAGGATGAATTGGTTGAATTTATATGATTTGTAGTATATATTTAATCCGCTTCTATTATAGTTACATGAGAATGTTTGCAGAGGAAATGAGGACGGTTCATGACAAAACAACTTAAAGAGAAAGAAATATATGAAATCATCAACTCCGTTGTGCAGGCTGTTGGCATGACGATGACCATAAAGCAGGACCACTCAGGCGTAAATATGAGTTATAACTTTATTGGGGATTATGTGGGCTTTGATGCTGAACGTTTAATTGAGGCAAAGAATGAGTTGCAATATCCACCATCACTAGAAGTGTATGTAAAAACAATGACCTTACATGAACTGGGTCATGCGGTGGATCGTGAAGCATTACAATCCTCGCTTCCACGTACTATCGAAATTTTTACAATGAAAAAACAACATAGCTTACAGGAAATTTATCTTCATGAGCATCTGTTATCTATGTTGCTGGAAGAACATGACATGAATATTCAATTTGAGCAAACAGCATGGGAAAATGCTTGGGCTCTCAATTGTAAACATCACTTCGTATGTGATAAGGAATTTGATTATATAAGGCAACATAGCCTAGCGACCTATAAAAAAATATATGAGCAAGATTTACAGGCATATCACCATCTTTTGAACCAGCCAGTACCTCAATTAGCATAGCTACAAATGATTATTTCATACCTTTCCAAGAATGAGATCAAACCAATTAGGGCAATGTAATACTACTTGGAGGTGATCATTTTGACAAAGGGCAAGCAATATAAACGTCAGTCAGAGTTGGCGGAATTAGCGACAGATTTAAGTCCAGATGATTTAGATGTGCGTGAAGATAATGCGTTAACAAAAGAACAAAAGAAAAATTCAAACGATACTCATTGTTCGAACGAATCATCATCACGTAAATCTCAATCATAATTCACACACCACAATCCATTCGATTGTGGTATTATTTTTGTCCGTCATTTCACCATAAATAGACGAAAGCCAGAGAAGTTGAACTAAATCGTCACATAAAATAATAGAGAGCCATTCATTCAGAATGGTTCCTAAAACGACCTTTCCTCTTAAGAGGTAATGGGGAATTTTACATATGTTAAGAACTATCATTTTTTTATCAACGCAATGTTATAATCTTTATAATGGAAGAGGGGGGTGTGGTAAAAATGGAATTTTTTATTATATTTATTGGCATCATCGTAGTCGTCAGCATCATCAGTAATGTTAGCAAAAAATCTAACGAATCCAATGAGCAAATACATGAACTACATTCAACAAACGATTTACATGGGCATCATGCACATACTACTATTCAGGAGAACCATCATTGTGCTGACAATAGTTCAACAACTCCTGATTCGTCATGCGGTCCTTCAGGGGACTGATCAATGAGTTGAATGGAAGAGCATTAAAAAAGCCTAATGATACACAAATATCATTAGGCAAATTCATATTTATAATTGATGTGCTTGAATGGACTGTCTTTGGTGTAGTTTTTTCATCGCAAGTCGAGCAATAGGCTGTGCTAATAAAAGTTCAATCCAAAAGGCCACAGCAAAATTCCTTGGCCAAATGTGAAGAAATTGTTGAAAAGGCTCTAAGCTAATTTGCTTGGTGCCTACCCAAGGACCAATGATTGATAAAAAAATAGACAATACCGTTACATTTAATAATGTATCCAATAGCACGCGTGCATTGAACCCATCTGTTGGGCCTATTATAACAGACATTATTTTTCCAACTAAGGGACCCGCAACAGCTCTCACTAATAAAATGACAATGACCCACATAATAGGAATAATTTTTAGTGTCTCCATATATACAGCTATACTGAAACCTCGCTCTAGCCCAACAATAATGGGTGCAATGGTATTGACAGAAATAACTGAAATAATCAATAAAAATAAAATACCCTCTTTTGCGTTTTGTGGTAGCCGATCTTCTTTGTACATACTTATCCTCTCCATTTTCAATATTTTCAGATGGCAGAGATTTGTGAAACAAGTCGGCTTGTACACTATGCGTGAGGGCAATATTTGATATAAATTCGCCCCATTACTGCGCATTGATACAATAAGTATACCAGTTAGTTTACAGTTAAACAAATAGAAATTATGAATAAAATGATGATATAGAGGTGGAATGAGCATAGCGAATATACAGCAATATGTTAAGCTGAGAGCGATTGTCCTGAACTACTTCTTATTATCTATGCCCGTAGTTTTTCCTTGTGGTTGAATGTGGATCAACTTTCTGTTAGCAGCCTCCAAAGCTAAATAATTCCTTCCGACTAACTAACCATAGATTATTACCATCATAAGGTTGTAAAATAAGGGATAGATACAGAGAGAATTTGGAGGGAAAAGATATGATACGATTTGAAAATGATTATGCAGAAGGTGCCCATCCGCAAATTTTGCAAAAATTAGTGGAAACCAATGAAGAGCAATCACCAGGTTATGGGATGGATGAGCATTCTGAAAAAGCTAGAGCGTATATCAAAAAAGCGATAGCGGCTGAGCAGGCAGACGTTCATTTTTTAGTTGGTGGCACGCAGACGAATACAACTGTAATCGCCTCCATCCTACGTCCTCATCAAGGCGTTATTGCTGCAACTACAGGCCATATTGCTGTCCATGAGACGGGGGCAATTGAAGCGACCGGTCATAAAGTGCTTACTTTGCCTAGTGATGATGGCAAACTAACAGCCGCACAGGTTAAAGCATGCTATGACGCACACTGGCAAGACAGCACACATGAACATATGGTACAGCCGGGCTTAGTGTACATATCTCATCCAACAGAAAATGGAACAACATATAGTAAAGCTGAATTAACCGCATTAAGTAAAGTTTGCAGGGATTGTGGATTGCCATTGTTTCTAGATGGCGCTCGTTTAGGCTATGGTTTAGTAGCACAGGATAATGATTTATCTTTAGCAGATATCGCTCAGCTTTGCGATGTATTTTATATAGGTGGTACAAAAATGGGGGCATTATTTGGCGAAGCGGTCGTAATCGTGAATCCTGCCTATCAACGAGATTTTCGCTATATGATCAAACAAAGAGGTGGGCTACTGGCAAAAGGTAGATTACTAGGTCTTCAGTTTGAAACATTATTGGAGAACCATCTTTATTTGGATATTGCCCAACATGCGGTAGAGATGGCCATGCTCATTCAACAGGCATTTATCAATAAAGGCTTTGCATTACGCTATGATTCGAAAACCAATCAGCAATTCCCAATTTTGCCGAATGATTTACTAAAGACATTAGGCGAAAAATATTCATTCTCCGTTTGGGAAACATTCGATGAAACACATACAGTTGTTCGCTTTTGTACAAGCTGGGCGACAAAAAAAGAAAATGTGGAGCGTTTAATAAAGGACATTGAGCGTTTAGCATAAGGATTAAACTGCACTTGGACTCCCAAGGTGCAGTTTTTCCCTATTATTCCATAATTATGGCTATAATGAGAGTAGAGAAAGGTGGGAGTGTAGGATGAACTACGTAGCATTACTAAGAGGGATTAATGTAGGTGGACATAATAAAATAAAAATGGCTGACTTAAGGGAAGCTCTTATACCGCTAGGATTGCAAAACATTCGTACCTATATTCAAAGTGGAAATATCCTTTTTGAATCGACCGAATTAGAGGAAGTTTTGCAGAAGCAAATTCATGAAACAATCCAAATGAATTTTGAAATGACAAGTACAGTCATCATTAGAACCGCTGAGGAACTTCAGCATATCGTCCACAATTGCCCATTTTCTCAGCAAGACATCGCTGAAGCAAGTGCCACAGCAGTTGGGGAAAGCCTACATGTTGCCTTTTTACCTGCTACCCCAACAGAAGAAAATCGTCATAAGTACTTATCATATGAAAATGATCAAGAGCGTTGCGTCATCATTGGCAGAGAGGTTTATCTTTTATTTCACAAGAGCATCCGCAACGCCAAACTTAGCCAACAATTGCCCAAGCTCGAGATGCCCGCAACGGTTCGTAATTGGAAAACTATCCTGAAGCTTACGTCAATGTTTGAATCATGAAACGGGCTCAATTAAGTTATTTCATTTATCCAATTACCTACTTTATCGTAAGAACGATCAATCAATGGAGGAAACAAGCATCTATTACATGGGGCGAAAACGTGACAATGATGATAATTACGATGGTCATCATATATCTCTTTATTTTGCTGTGGAATTGGTCGAAAAAGCCGTACCAATGGGGGAAGAAAAATAATAAGGAAACATAAAAACGGGAGCAATTTTCACTTCTTTTGAAAGGATGCTCTCGTTTTATTTTTTTAGTTGTGTTAATAAATAAGTAAACGATCATATAAAAAAGCTGTAGCGAGGTTATTCGCTACAGCCAAGAATTGGTTGACCCTTTGAGGTTTTCCAATGTATTATAGCATAATTAATTATTTCTTGCATAGAAGGGGGAGGATTGAAGTGTTTGCATTGTCACACGCCATCAATCTTCCACCATTAACTATCTATCGAGGAGGCATATACCTCGTTATTTATCTTTCGCATACTCGCTATCTTACTTAAATTTCTCCGGCTTAGCTACTTTAATGGATGCAGCTTCCCCACATTTTGTGCAAAACGTTAAAATAAGTGGAGATCCAGTAGCCATAATTGAACCGAACGGCCGTATATTTCCTTCACTCGTGAAACTGCCAATTTGTCCTGAGGCAAAGGCATCGTTTCCACATGCTTTACAATTCATTTTATTATTTTCCATATAAACACCTCTTTATGTAATATATGTAAATATAACATAAAAAAAGATGGCGCAGGTAATCAATGAGCTAGTCTTTTTAGTTTAAAAATAAATAGTTTAATGTTAAACTATTCACCGAAAAGAAAGAGTGGGTTGCTCTTTTTTGTTATAAGGAGGAATTAAATATGAATCGTGTACAAAATAAAGTAGCATTAGTAACAGGTGGCGCATCAGGAATTGGTTTATCAGCAGCAACCTTATTAGCCAAGGAAGGCGCAAAAGTGGTTATTGCTGATTTCAATATAGAGGGTGCTCAAGAAGCAGCACATTCTTTAGTGAAAGAAGGTTACGAGGCTTCAGCGATTTTCCTTGATGCAGGGGATGCTTCTTCAATTGAAGCGGCAGTGAACTTCACGGTGGAACAATACGGTACATTAACCGTATTGTTTAACAATGTTGGTTTAACAAACTTGCAGAAGGATTTAGATGTTGTGAATATCGACTTAGATGAATGGGATCGTTTAGTCAATGTGAATTTAAAATCCATTTTACTTGGAAGTCGTTTTGCGATTCCACATATGCAAAAGGCAGGTGGGGGCTCCATAATTAACACAGCTTCCATGGCTGCATTCGCTAGTGACCAAATCCGAACAGCCTATGGTGCTACAAAGGCAGGAGTGGTAAATATGACTAAAAACATTGCCACTCAATATGGGAAAGATAAAATTCGCTGTAATGCGGTCGCACCAGGTCTCATTTTAACACCAGCAGCAAAAAATAATATGCCAGATGAAATGCTAGCGATCTATTCTAAATTTAATGCCCTACCATACCATGGTGAAGCAGATGATATCGGTCACGCAGTGGTATTTTTAGCCTCGGACGAATCAAAATTTATGACAGGTCAAACAATGCAAATTGAAGGTGGCCATTATTTAGCAAACCCAACCATTGCAGACACAAATAATTGGTTAGCTACTCTTAAATAAGCTCTCAAAAAAGAGGTTGTCCTTCAATGGGCAACCTCACTTTGAATGTTGTTTGTCTAGCTTCAATTACATTTTGGGGGTTTGCAACCCGAACTGTGCCCATTCCTCTTTGGCAGGACCGTAAATGCCTGGAACAGGTAAGCCGGCTTGTCGCATGAGCACAGTCATTTGTCCACGATGATGACTTTGATGTTGCAATAAAAATAATAAAAGAGAGCCGTTAGGGATGGATTGACCAATAAATTCAATCATTTCATTCATGGTCTGGTCTGTCCATTGTGTTTTTACTGCTTCAATAAAGGAATTACTCGCTTGATGATAACTATCTGCAATCAATTGAGCTGAAGTGGGAACAGGATAATCCTCTGCTGGTGCCTCGAAGGTTAGATCGGTATTGACGGAAATAATTCGAATAGCTGTGACAGTATGCCAAGCGATACGTCCTAAAGTCCAATGTTCAGTCGTTATTGCTTGATGAAGCGATTCATCGGTAAGCTGGTGGAGTAAATTTTGCGTAGCAGTAGCTTCAAATGTCCAAGATTGTAAAAAATGCTCTACTGTTTGAAACATAAAATAACCCTCCTAAAATGAAGTCTTCCACCTAATTATATAGTTTTTAAGGTTGAAACATTTTATTTTTTCATCTATTTTGTTCCCAATAGAAAAGCAAAATAAAGTACGGCATAAACAGAAAGTGCGGTGGAAGTAACGATATACATTGTCCATTCACCAATCGTCAGTTTTCTTTTCCATTTTGTTAATTTAAGATGTCTGCAATACACCATACTAGAAATAAGTATAACTAGAAATGATAGTTCCTTTATGGATTCTAAAAGGGTAATCAAATCATCAGCTCCTTTAAACTGTTGCAATATATGAGGCGAGCTGTAGGAACATGACTACACACAACGGCATAACCGCCAGTAGCTGGATTTAAAAAAGTGCGCCTCTATACAAGATAGAAACGCACATTCTTTTACTCTTCTCGAATGACCATAAATACACCGCTAAAAATGAAAAGCGAGCCCAACCAAAATGAAAGACCAATCGTCTCCCCTAAAAGGAGCCAGCCTAAAAATGTACCAACAACGGGCTGAAAGAAGAAAAATAAGCCCCCACTAGAAGCATTCATTAGTTGAAGCCCTTTATTCCACAATAAAAAACCACCAGCAGTTGAAACAATACCTAAATAGAGCAAGCCACCTGAAATTGTTGGCTGCACAACAATGGATAAATTCATCTCTTTTAACCTTGGAATGACAAATGGCGTCAATAGGATGACGGCAATGAAGGAAGAATAGGTTGTCACCACAATTTGAGAGTAATGACTTGGAACTTTTTTTACTAGAACAGACATCAATGCCCATGTTAAGGCAGCGAGCAATAAGTAGAGTCCACCTAATTGTTGGGTACTATCAATTCCGCCATGGCCTACAATGACACCGACACCAATCGTTGCTAGGATAATAGACAAGCATTTTTTTAAGGTTATGTCTTCCTTCAAAATGACACGTGCAAAGACAACCATAAAAGCAGGTGTTGTAGCCGTAATAATTGCACCCATTTGTGCAGTGGAAAGCATGGTACCTATTTCTTGAGTAACAATCGAAATCGTATTGCCTATGAGACCGACAAGAAAAATAAGGAGCCAATCCTTTTTGGCGATTTTCCAAGATTGTTTCGTTATAATGCCAATCAAACCAAGTGCCAAGACGGCAATTACATAACGAATCCAAACAAGCTCTAACGGTGGCACGACCTCCACCACAACTTTGACAACTACATACATAGCGCCCCAAATGCTCGCCGCAAGCGATAAAAAGAAGGCGCCGATTAGTTTATTTCTCATGTTTTTTCCTCCGTTTTCATAGTTACCTATGTCCTTAACGGAGAAAAAGTGCTTCTACCGTTAAGGAAGAAGAAGTGCTGGAACGTCCTGTTCAAATAATGGAGCATACATCATCTAGATCACACCATCCTATTCATATATTTTTATCAGTATAAAGGAAAAGTCTATAATTTCATAGAAGCTATTCCAATTGAGTAGCTACGCTAATTTCGAGCTGTTCTAAATAACGATACAATACTAAAAACAGACCCTATGAATCCACAAACGAAGATTATATAAGCTACCAGTAGGGACATAGCTTCCAAGTGATCGGTAAAGATTTTATAGGCTCCTACTAAAAATAATGCTAAGCCACTAATGAAACAAATGAAATTCCTATTTTTAACAGTCATAACATCCTCCCTAAACATTAGATTGGCGAATGAAGCTCGATACACGATAAAAAACAATAAAGGAGGAGTGGCATCAATAAAACTAAAATAGCTCCTATCCCATAAACAGAAAAAACAGGGATCATGACTTTTTTCATGAAAACCCCACCTAATGTGAAACTTGATTGTCAGCCATCACAGCGGTTCTTTTTATCACCATTTTACTAAAGATTGAAGCAAGCACTTGTTGAAATAACATCCCAAACACGACAGGCATTGCTACTTTACCTGGGAAGTATGTTGTGGCCACAATGACCCCAACGGCAATATTTCTCATCCCTCCAGTATAGACAAAGGTAGCCATATGTGAATAGTCTTTTAGCAGATAACGACCAATGATAAAGGCGAAAACATAGCCTGAAACAGCAAGCAGAAACACTAATAATATAACGAATAATAGGTGTAGATTAAAATCTTTCAAGTATGGGGCAATCGCACTGCTATTAATTAAAATAACGGCAAATAAACATAGCTTTGAAAAAGGCGCAAGCTTCTTTCCAATTTTTTTTGGTATTTCTCCCTTTGACCATTCATTTACCAATATACCTACAATCGTCGGTAAGACAATCATTAAGAGTAAGCTAAGTATAAGCGATAGAACGTCTAGTTCAATTTTTTCTCCCGACACCAAGAAGAGAATGAAAGGGAGAATAAATGGAGAAAGTAGCGTATCGATTAAAATGATCGATAAGCCTAGCGGTAAGTTTCCTTTGCAAATATTGATCCAAATAACACTTGTAACGCCTGTTGGAAGTGCAACCGCTAAAACAAATCCGACCGTTAACAAATGGTCGTCAAAGATAACAGTAGATAAGAAATACGCCCATAACGGCATGAATAGGTGAAGAAAAATAATGGAGAAGATAATAAGTCCGGGATGCTTCACAAAGATTTTTACATCTTTAAATTTCATATGTAAGCTTCCTGAAAATGTCATGAATGCAAATAGCCATGATACGAGGAATAATAAGCTTTGTCCTATGCTTTCTAATAATACACCTAAAATTAAACTTAATGGTGTCAAGATCGCAATGTATTTTTGGAGAAATACATTTAATTTTTCTAACATCAAAAGACCTTCTTTTTCATCTGATTTTATAACTTTATGTTAATAATAACAAGAAGAATAGGGGGATAGGTAAATAAAAAAGCAGAAGGTCCGATAGCACTCGGTCAAATGAAAACGAGCGCTAATCCTTATTACAGAATCTCGCCCGATTAGGGGAGATGATTAGTATATTTCTTGTTTAACGATTGCACCCTATAATACGGTTCACCTTAATGTAGCTTTCTGTATGTGTCCTTACTAACGAATTATCGCTATTTTCACCAAGACAACGTATAATAAGTGAAGCAGAAGAAAAAGAAATCATTTTTCCTCTAGTTAAAAAAAGAGGTGCAATTATTTGAAACAGTTTGAAACAGCATTACCTGAGCAGTATGAAACATTAAAAAAACAGGCCAATTATACATCTAGCTGGCGAGAGCGTTTAGATGCAGTCGAAAAGTTATCGGCTTATCAACATGACAATATCATAGATTTATTAATAAATCGTATGCAGCATGATACTGTCTACAAGGTGCAGGTAGCAGCATATGAAGCACTTGCGGCGCTTGGCGAGGACGTAGAGAAGCCATCTCCTGCACGTTTTGATATTATCAAAGGAACAGATAAAATTTTCCTGCGTGTTAAAAAGAGCTTGCCGAAGGACCATACAGTGGCAGACTTTGCGGATAAACTAAAACGTATGCGTTTAGATGTCTTTGATGCGTATGAAGGCGACAAAGGTGAACAATTTATGAACTGGTTAGAGGAACGTTGGGCAAAACTGTAATCTGTAGTATTGCGATTTATGAAGGAAAGTCATTCTCTCCGCTTGTAGAGAGAATGGCTTTTTCTTATCTTACGCTGCGGTTCATCTAAAATGATTATGAAGACACCAAACAACAAGAAACATACTCACTATCCCCCAAGCAGTGGAACTCCATATCCACCAAATGACGGAATTAGCTTTTAACGAATTTTCCTCGTTTTCCCTATTTGCTTTTATAAAAGTGACCTTACTTTCCATCCCTTTTTTCATAGAAGTGAGAACTACAAATCCAATTATTATGAAACCAATAGTTATCCAAAGTAATAGGTCCAATTTTACACTCCCTTTGAAAATTTTTCTTAAAAGAATGTTCTTCAACAATCTAGCCTGATTGTAGAAGAAAAGATTCTGCCTATCAACACAGAATTTTTAAGTAAACTTTATAAATTTCAATTTTCTTGTCTCATGTGCATCATTTCTTTTGATATTTGTCTAAATTATAGTCGAACAGCCCCTTCAAAATGAAAGGAGCTGTTCGTGGGGGGCATAGTTGTGAAATTCTGTATTAGTGTGGAGCTTTTGTTTGCAGTAATTGGAAGCCCATATAAATAAATAGTATTCCTGTCGCCTTATTTAGAAGGCGTCCAAACTTTTGATTGCCTCGTAATTTTGTCGTCATATACGAGGAGAAGTACGCAACAACTAAACACCAGACAAGTCCAGTTGCTGTAAAAGTAAGGCCTAAAAGGAGGAATGGAATGGGCCCAGATGCGTGAACATCAATAAATTGCGGGAGAAACGCAATGAAAAATAAGGAAACCTTTGGATTCGTCAAACTTGTAAATAGGCCCTGTATATAAATTTTTCTTAAGTTTAGTGTCCCTGTAGATGCCTCAAAATCGATCGTTGACTGATCGCGTATCATCTTTATCCCTAAATAAGCAAGGTATATAACACCCATTACCTTAATGATTGTAAATAATACAATTGATTTTGTCAGGATGAGTGATAGACCAAAAGAAACCAATAACGTATGAATTAGGGAGCCAGTAATAATTCCAAAAACAGAATATACACCCGCTCTTTTCCCTTGGGCAATACTTCGCCCAATAATATACATTGTGTCTGCACCAGGAACTAGATTTAATAAAATCCCTGTTAATAAAAACATTTCATAATTAATAATACCAAACATGTCAGCACCTCTTTCTCTCTATTTTAGGGTGCCCTTATTGATAATAAAGGAAATGACTTAAAAATAAAAGGATTTATTGATGTGAAAATTTACCTGAAAGTCTAACGGATTTATCAAATATTGACTTGTTTTTTATCAGTTTCCTTTGTAAAAGGAATCCGTACAATCCCGACGATCAATAAAATATTGCCTGTCCATCTTAACCATAAATAATAGGGATGATCCTTTAACAGAAACAGTGAGGTAAGGATAATAATCATCCCAATCCCAATGAGCAGCTTTATATAAACGGGTATTTTTGACATGCACCCACCTCCTTTTATAAAAACTATTTGAATGTTAGAAAAGTCGAGAGGGAAAATCATACTAAATACGTAGTAGCCCATAACAGAGTTACTACATGTTTCGGTTTTATACTTTATTTCGTTTAAAAATAAGAATGAGGATATTTAATAGAATCGTACTTACTAATAAGAATAGGACAGCCAGTACGGAACTTCTTGTAATATCCATAAGGGCACTCCAATCCTCAATCTTCACAAGATAGAAATTGTAAAATAATTGGAAACTAATCGAAATAGCACAAGCACTTAGACTTAATATGCTTATCGTTAATCTATAATGTTGGATTTGTTTCGAAGTAGCTGAAAGACTAGCAATGGGTAACAATATGGCTATTAATCCAAGGACTAGGCTTCCCACATTTAGCATACTCATCATGGAACAGTTCCTCCTTTATAATTTGAAAACGAAAATAGGGAGGGTAATTTTTCAATATATGGTAAATTTTATGTTTACTAAATCTTCCTAATAACTTATGTAAGCCCTATTAAACATATGAAGGGTCACTTTGGTTAGAAGTGACCCTAAGTAACAAATCAGGAGGTTGTTAAACTAGTTTAGCTTAACTACTACTATATATATGATGAGTTCACTTAGTATATCTAGTTGATTGCCTCTTCAGTAGAAATTAAAACTATATTGAAGAAAAATTATTTTTTTAAGCATAAAAATAGTTATTGGAGAACGCGTATTTTCAGTAAAAATCTATAATATCCATACAAAAATAAATAAGGGAGCAAATAGGAGAAAAAGGTAAAATAAATATTCCATCCGTTTTGGTAGATGACCCTATCAAAGAAAACAAATATCCCTTCTAAAAAAGTGGTGAGCAAAGTCATTAATAGAAGAACCAAAAAAGGTTTGTTCACTTTTTTTATGAAATAGATACAGTAGCAGGATAAGACAGGATATATGCCTACATCAAAAGGTAGTGCAGCGAAACTTTTTTGTTGGGGAAAAGGTAGCACCTCCCAAAAATCGAAATAAAAGCCGAGAGCATTCATGAGATAAGCCACGACGCTAAAAAATGGAGCCACTAAAAAAAGCAATATTTTATCTTTTTTGTATAGATGCATGAGACAAATCGTCCAAGGAATTAGAAAAACTAAAAATAAATGTAAAATCATCTTTTACCCTTTCATTACTACCTAATCTAATATTTATTAGTATTACTGCAGAACCGTAGAAACATACAGATGTTGGTGATGTGGTATATAACAAGACGTGAAAAATATTTTATTGATGTGGACAATAAAGAGGGCGGGAGTTGAACAAAGTGAGTGGAATTGATAAACGAAATCGATTAAGCGAGGAGCCATTTACGTATCAAATTACCAAAAAAGGGACTGTCGCTATTTATTACGAGGGGAAACAAATTAAAGTGGTTAAGGAAAAAGAGGCAGAGCATCTTTTAGCAAAAATCCATGAAGCGGAACAACAGACAATAGAAGTTCAATTATTATTAGCGAAAATGACAGGTAATTTTAAAAGAGGTAATGAAAAATTTGGTAAACGTAAAAGGAAGTTTTAGCTATGGAGAATCAAAATTTATGTGACAAATAATTTTTCGATATAATATTTATGCAATTTTTACATCCAATTATTGTATTTTATTTTCCTTTTCAAGGCATTGATCTAGGCGCTGATCGTGATTTTTTATACTTCATCATCCACTTATAAAAATACAAACGATTGTTATGTCCAATTATAGGGGACTTCGAATGGAGTGCTTTCTTCTGAATTTGAATATTTTGTTAATCATTCGCTCGTTTTACCATTTCTGTGGTAATTCATGTTATTCTATATTAGAATAATAAATATGGAGGCGGTAATATGTATTACAGCAATGGTAACTATGAAGCTTTCGCACGTCCTAAAAAACCGGAGGGAGTAGATGGAAAATCTGCTTATCTCATTGGTTCGGGCCTAGCCTCGCTGTCAGCAGCATGTTTTTTAATTCGTGATGGCCAAATGAAAGGTGAGAACATTCATATTCTGGAAGAGCTAGATATTTCAGGAGGCAGTCTTGATGGCATACTTAATCCGACGAGAGGATTTATTATTCGCGGTGGTCGAGAAATGGAAGATCATTTTGAATGCTTATGGGATTTATTCCGTTCCATTCCTTCCTTAGAGGTAGACAATGCTTCTGTGTTAGATGAATTTTATTGGTTAAACAAAGAGGACCCCAATTATTCAAAATGTCGTTTAATAAAAGATAGAGGTCAAAGACTTGAAGATGATGGCAAGTTTACTTTATCGGATCAGTCATCTGAGGAAATGATTAAATTATTCTTTACACCTGAGGAAAAGTTAGAGGATAAAAAAATTACAGATGTTTTCTCAGAGGAATTTTTTGAATCGAACTTTTGGCTGTATTGGTCCACTATGTTTGCGTTTGAAAAATGGCATTCTGCAATGGAAATGCGCCGTTATATTATGCGTTTCATTCACCATATTGGTGGATTACCAGATCTATCAGCATTGAAATTTACAAAATATAACCAATATGAATCGTTAGTGCTACCGATGATAAAATATTTAGAAGGTCATGATGTTGATTTTCAATATAATACGGTAGTAGAGAATGTTTTGGTCGATAAAGTGGGCGACAAAAAAGTAGCTCATACATTAGTTTTAAGAAAAAATGGTGTGAAAGAGAATATTGAGCTAACAGAAAATGAATTGGTATTTGTGACAAATGGTAGTATTACGGAGAGTACAACATACGGGGATAATTATACCCCAGCCCCTGTCAATAAAGAATTAGGTGGAAGCTGGTCACTGTGGAAAAACATCGCTGCCCAAGATACTGACTTTGGACGACCAGAAAAGTTCTGTGATAATCTTCCAAAAGAAAGCTGGTTTGTTTCCGCCACTCTAACGACTTTAGACGATCGTGTGGCTCCTTATATTGAAAAAATTAGTAAAAGGGACCCGTATGCAGGCAAAGTAGTAACAGGAGGTATTGTCACAGCTACAGATTCTAATTGGATGCTAAGCTATACGTTAAACCGACAACCTCATTTTAAACATCAACCAAAAGACCAATTAGTCGTTTGGATTTATGGTTTACTATCAAATAAACCAGGTGATTTTATTAAAAAAAGCATTACCGAATGTTCAGGTATTGAGATAGCACAAGAGTGGTTGTACCATATGGGTGTACCGGTTGATGAAATTCCAGACATCGCACAAAATTCTTGTAACACGATTCCATGCTATATGCCTTACATCACCTCTTATTTCATGCCAAGAGCCATGGGGGATCGTCCATTAGTTGTGCCAGAAGGGTCTGCTAATTTAGCCTTCATTGGCAACTTTAGTGAAACTGTAAGAGATACCGTTTTTACTACTGAATATTCAGTAAGAACTGCGATGGAGGCAGTCTATCAATTATTAAATATTGATCGTGGAGTTCCAGAAGTATTCGCATCTTCTTTTGATGTTCGCACATTATTAGCTTCAACTGCTCGCTTATTAGATGGCAAAAAATTAACAGATATTGATGCGCCATTTATTTTAAAACAAATTGGTAAATTAGGAATTCACAAAACAAAAGATACAATTATTTATGACTTACTGAAAGAAAGTGAATTAATATAGACAAGTGATATTGGCTGAAGTCAGCTCCGAAAATACGTATTGGGATAAAAAGCTCGGATGGCTAGTTCCTATTCAGAGGAAAATAGGTTCGTTGTTTATGCACAACCACTGTTTTATCGAGATGGCTATAAGCTTCTAGATGAAGCGATTAACAAAGTGAAAAATTTGTCGAATGTTGCTCAAAAAAGACAATACTTACAGCCGTACTTTACTGATGAAATGATTAATTTAATTATTATGAGAAATGTAACCTATACAGATTTGTCTCCATATACAACAAGTTATAATTATTATTATCCAAAAGAAACAAATATGTATATCTATCGTAGCGAGAGTTTACCTAATCAATCTAAGTACGTTTCTCAGCAGATTTTAATCACGAAGAGAAATAATCAATGGGTAATAGGTTCTTTGAGCGAAAATATGTATGAGCCGATGCCATAAAACGAAATAAACATCAAAAAAGTCGCCCTTTCGTATAGGCGACTTTTTGATTATATGCATCAGAAGGGCTGTGTGCAAGTTTTTCATTGCTTGAGAGAGAGTTCTCTACAACTCAAAGCGCATCGTATGGTTCATATCCTGAAACCCAAGTTTTTCATATAAAGCGATAGCTCCTTTATTTCCAGACAGAACGTTCAACTCCAAATAATCCAATTTGCGAGTATCAGCCCATTTTTTCGCTTCTAGCAGTAGGGCCGTTCCGATTCCTTTACTTTGATATCGCTTTCCAACAATGACATCAATAATAAAAGCGTATTTGTATTCAACCATGCATGTATAACGAGGGGTCGTCATTTCCTTTAGTAATAAAAACCCTACGATTTCTTGATCTTTTTCAGCGATTAAAATATCGGAATCATCCTCGATAATTGTAAAACGAATAAAATTAACATCTTGTTTAGTAGGTCTGATATATTTAGGTTGTAGAATGGACATTTCTAAAAAGAGCTCTTGGTATAACACCTCTATTTGTGGAATGGCATCAAGTGTGGCAATTTTTATTTCCATAGTAATATACCTCCGTTTGTGTTTTACTAATATGGAATATTTTACATGATTGGATGAATAATAGAAAGGGGAGAGAGTATGAGATTATGGCATGTAGATTTAATAGCCTTCCTACCAAAAGGGCAGCTACTTTCTCAATGGCGAGAATTAAACAGTATATTTGCCAAGGAAGATAAGCATATACTCATTAATTATATATACGAATATCCTAAAGACGACTTGTTTATTTATACGGAAATGGTCATTGCTGAAATGAAGAAGCGTGGCTATCAAATTAGAACATTTGAAAAGATGAATAAATACTTTGAGGCGTTGGGGGCAGTCGAGGCAAAAACACCTTTCAAGCAGCATCATAATAGGGAATATCTTGACATTTGTTTTTATAATTTAAAAGAGAAGTATATACGTGGTCAGAAAGATTATGATGAGGACAAGTACCATCAATTATGTATGTTTGTAAACAGCAATCATGTATAGGGAAGGCGGAATGGTCATGCTACAGGCGATTATTTTTGATGTAGATGGGACAATTTTGGATACAGAACAAGCGATTTTACAGTCGCTGCAAAGGACATTGCGTGAGGAAACAGAAAAAGAGTATGATTTGGATGAATTACGGTTTGCCTTAGGTATTCCAGGGAAGGACACATTACGACAGCTAAACGTTGATGATCTAGAGACGGTTCATCAAAAATGGTCTGCAGCTGTACTTGATTTTTCACAGGAGGTTTCGGTCTTTTCCAATATGGAAGCAGTCATCCAATCTTTAGCAAGTAAACCATTACAGCTCGGCATTGTTACATCGAAAACAAGACAAGAAGTAACAGATGAGTTTGATCCTTTTAAGTTAAGTAATTATTTCACGCAAATTATTAGTGCCAGTGATACGGTGCAACATAAACCTCACCCAGAGCCTCTTATAACCTGTCTGGAATTATTGCAAGTAGCCCCTGAAGACGCTATTTATATTGGGGATTCGATATATGATCTGCAATGTGCAAAACAAGCAGGAGTGAAATTTGCCCTTGCCCTGTGGGGGGCCAAAACGACTAAGGGGTATGAAGAGGCAGATTATGTTTTACAGGAACCAACGGATATTTTAACCATCATTTAGAAAAAAGGTGTATCTACTAGTGATACACCTTTCATCATTAATCCCAAATTTTCGGAATCATTACGTTCGCTGATCGTAAATAATCCAATAATTGCCCCGTATGAACTGACTCATGGTAGGCAACCCTCAGCAACATATCTCCCAAATCTCTTATGTATCCTAAATCTGAGCGGTCAATTTGAATACTTGTTAAATCCTCATTCGCGAATGATTGAACCGTTTCCATAAATTCAAGTCGATAAGGCTCTGCTAATAATAGTTCTGCTTCAACAGTGGTGTAAGGCTGGTTTTCAAATGGGGATTCATAATTAGCTAGACTACCTTTATTTTTTATTGCCTGGTAGTAATAATGTTCACTTTCAAGCACATGTCGTATCATCTCGATGCAAGACATTGCCTCATGATCGGGCTTCCAAAGTAACTTTTCTTGAGGGATAGATGTCCATAGCTTAATACTACGTCTACGCACCTCCTCGAAATTTAATACAAGTAGATCAATTGCGTTCATATTCTTCCTCCATTCGCAAGTATAATAAAATTATACACGAATATACGTTCTGTTGGAAGTTATTTCTACCACCTAGAGGCCGATTTTTCAATTGTTTATGTAAAAAATCTATAAATTTGGCTTGCGCTCTTTTTTTCTTCATCATCTGATTGGCTCATTTATTATGTTGAAGGTATTTTCTGATGTGGCGATTGGCGATTGTTAAAAAAATCTGTGGTACCGATCACCTTGGTCTATTTCCTCAAACCAATCATTCTGTCGTAGTCTTTCCATATTGCGATCGATTTTTGTTGTATGTAAAGTGGTAGAACCATTCAATGCATTTGCTAAAAAAGCTAACATGGCTTCACAACCAATCATATGGAAAACTGTTAAACGAATGGAATGGAATTGCCTATTCAATGACCGAAAAATGGGAGGGGCACTCATGGAGAGTACCCCATAGTAACAAATCAGGAGATGCCTTGTTAAACGCTTTTCGCTTAACATTACTATTTATATGATAAGATAACTTGGTTTTATAGACCTTCGTAACGATCCCACCATAAAAAACAGATTTAGATAAATGAAAAAAATTAAACCAGGCACCGATTATTTAGGCGTGCCTGGTTTTTTGTATGAATAAGGGTGAAACTGTTTATGTAATAAGTGGGTGCCAATAAAAATACTGCTGACACCGATAATTCTTACTACTACATTTTGGAGAAATTGCTTGTCGTCTACCGTGATTACGATGAACAAGAGACCCATCGTTAGTAATGCAGAGCCAATGCCCCCTTTTATTATTCTCATAAAGATGTTCGGTTTATCATGCTGCAAAAAAACGAATCGCTCCTTTCTGAAAAGCAAAAGGATCACTAGGCTGGTTTAAGTGACCCTTTCATTATATTGAAGGGATTTTTTTAGGTGCTAAAGGGATGTATTAGTATCCACCACTCATAAAACTAGCGCCAACGATAATTAAAAGAATGAAAAGAACAACGATTAATACAAAAGCTGAACCGTTGTAGCTGCCGCCATTGTCGCCGCCATAATAACAACCGCCGTTGTTCATATTACCTACATTTCCGCTGTATCCGTATCCCATTGAAAATCCCTCCTTTCTACAACCTATAATATGCGGAGGGGAGGGAAGAGAAATGGTATTTACCCTATACTAGCTTATTTATTTTCAAGAATATCATAAATAGAGGGGAATTTCTTTGTTTGTCTAGTGAGACAAAAGGAAAAGAGGGGTATTCTCACTCCTTGTATGGTCGCTCCTTTCTAAAAAGAATCCGCATCTCGGGTTCTTTTTTTAATAAGGGAACGATCTAAATGTGTCTTAGTGTTCAAAATATGGAAGGAAATATTCCTAAATATAACATTTAATGTTGATTTTTTTACATAATATGTTATTTTAATATAGGTAATATAGTACAAAATAATAACTATATTGCCAAAAAAACTACATAGGACTATAGGAGGATATAAAATGAAGAAAAAATTTACATTCAATCACTTGTTAATTGGGGTTAGTACAATGGCCATTTCGTTAGGTGGATTACAGGCGGAAGCATCGGCAGCAGAAAAAACGCCGTATAATGTATTACAAATGAAACCCATTGGCATAGAAATGTCGAAAGATGAAATGGTGCATTCGACAATGGCTGAAGAAACATTATCCTATGAAGAACGTTTAGAAATGGGAGATTTTTCACAACGTCCAGCACCAATTATGGAACAGATGGATACACAGCAATTGCAGGAGCAGTACTCGATGGCAGAGCTTAATAATATGAGCAATCGTGAGCTCATCCATACGCTTGGCAGTATCCGTTGGTACCAAATTACAGACTTATTCCAATTCAATGATGACACAAAAGCTTTTTATCAAAATGAAGAGCGCATGCAAGTAATCATCAATGAATTAGGTAATAGAGGAAGTTCGTTTACGAAGGATGATTCAAAGGGGATCGAAACATTTGTTGAGGTACTACGTTCTGCTTTTTATGTAGCGTTTTATAATAATGAACTAGGTTATTTAAATGAGAGAAGTTTCCAAGATAAGTGTTTACCAGCATTAAATGAAATAGCCAAAAATCCAAACTTTAAACTTGGTACAGATGAGCAAGATAAAGTTGTATCTGCCTATGGAAAATTAATAGGTAATGCTTCTAGTGATGTGGAAACCGTTCAACATGCTACGAACATTTTAAAACAATATAATGAAAATCTTTCTACCTATGAAAGTGAGAATTCAAAAGGACAAGCTATTTACGATATAATACACGGCATTGATTATGATTTGCAGTCTTATTTATATGACACTCGTAAAGAGGCCAATACAACGATGTGGTATGGGAAGATTGATAGCTTCATAGAGGAAGTTAATAACATTGCCCTAATACATAATGTGACGGATAGCAATAGTTGGTTAATTAATAATGGCATTTATTATGCAGGGCGTTTAGGGCAGTTCCATAGCAATCCGAATAAGGGTTTAGAAGTCGTTACACAAGCGATGCATATGTATCCCTATTTAAGTGAAGCTTATTTTGTGGCAGTAGAGCAAATTACGACAAATTATGGTGGACGTGACTTAAACGGAAATACGGTTGATTTACAAAAAGTACGTGAAGAAGGAAAAAAACAGTATCTACCGAAAACATATACATTTGATGATGGATCAATTGTATTCAAAACGGGAGATCAAGTAACGGAAGATAAAATTCAAAGATTATACTGGGCTGCAAAAGAGGTAAAGGCACAATATCATCGTGTAATCGGGAATGATCAAGCACTAGAGCCTGGTAATGCTGACGATATCTTAACCGTTGTCATTTATAACTCTCCCGATCAGTACCGATTAAACCGACAATTGTACGGATATGAAACAAATAATGGTGGTATTTATATTGAAGAGACTGGAACATTCTTTACATATGAACGTACACCTGAGCAAAGTATTTATAGCTTAGAAGAGCTGTTCCGTCATGAATATACGCACTTTTTACAAGGTAGATTTGAGGTGCCTGGTCTATTCGGGACGGGTGATATGTATCAAAATGAGCGACTAACATGGTTCCAGGAAGGGAATGCAGAATTTTTTGCAGGGTCAACACGTACAAATGACGTTGTGCCTCGTAAGAGCATTATTAGTGGATTGTCACATGATCCATCACAACGCTATACAGCTGAACAAACAATGTTTGCGACATATGGTTCCTGGGATTTTTACAATTATTCATTTGCTTTACAGTCTTATATGTATACTCATCAATTCGATATGTTTGATAGAATTCAAGATTTAATTCGCGCGAACGATGTGAAAAATTATGATGCCTATCGTGACACTTTAAGTAAAGATTCACAGCTGAATATGGAATATCAAGCGTATATGCAGCAATTGATCGATAACCAAGAAACATACGAAGTACCACAAGTAGCAGAGGATTATTTAATGCCGCATGAACCAAAAGCGTTAAACGAAGTACAGCAAGAAATTGTCGATATTGCACATGTGAAAGATGCAAATATGACGAAACACCAGTCTCAATTTTTTAATACGTTTACACTCGAGGGAACATATGTAGGTAGTGCAACACAGGGTGAATCTCAAGATTGGAAAACGATGAGTAAGCAAGTAAACCAAATGCTGGAGCAACTGTCTCAAAAAGAGTGGAGCGGCTATAAAACAATGACTGCGTACTTTGTCAACTATCGTGTAAATGCGGCAAACCAGTTCGAGTATGATGTAGTCTTCCACGGTGTTTCCACTGATGACGGAGAAACGCAAGCACCAATTGTACAGGTAAATGGTCCATATACTGGCATGATCAATGAAAAAATTCAATTTAACAGTGATGGGTCAAAGGATACGGATGGAGAAATAGTTTCTTATCTTTGGGATTTTGGTGATGGTGCAACAAGTGAAGCAGCAAATCCTACTCATGTATACGAAAATGAAGGAACTTACAAAGTGACGTTAACCGTGAAAAATAATAAGGGACAAGAAAGTAAAGGGCAAACAACTGCCACTGTACAGAAAGGAGGACAAACAGGGCAAGAACATGCGATGACCATTCCATTTAATAAACCAATAAAAGGTAGTTTGATAGAAAACGATACAAATGTCTATCAATTTGACATTACATCGCTAGAAGAAATAGATATTTCTGTCGTAAATGAAAATCAAATTGGCATGACATGGGTGCTTTATCATGAATCTGATAAGGAAAACTATGTAGCGTATGGACAGGAAGATGGACAGACAATAAAAGGTAAGTACAATGCGAAACCAGGAAAGTACTATTTATACGTTTATAAGTTTGATGATGAAAATGGAACATATACCGTTCAAGTACAAAATAGTACAAAAACGGAGATAGAACCAAACAATCGTCCAGAAGAAGCCACTATGCTTCCATTTCATACACCACTAAGCGGTAGTTTAATGGAGGATGATCATACGGATGTATACGAATTCAATGTTACATCTCCTAAAGAAATAGATATATCTGTTTTAAATGAAAACCAAATTGGCATGACATGGGTGCTTTATCATGAATCAGATAGCCAAAATTATGCGTCTTTTGGACAGGAAGACGGAAACATGATAAACGGTAAATTGAATGCAAAGCCTGGAAAGTATTATTTATATGTTTATAAATTTGAAAATGAGAACGGAACATATACCGTTCATGTACAGTAATGAATTGATAGAAGGCAAATAACAGTATAGAAATATGCTGGCCAAACGGTTGACAAAGCCATCGAGAGTTCACACTCTTGATGGCTTTTATAGCATAAGTTAAAGGGCGGCGACACATAAGGTAGGCAGCTCGACTCGCCGTAGTGGTGACATCGGCTATACGTTTTTGAGCTCTACATATTAAAAGATAGTCGGTACCATACCTCCATCCATACGAATCGGAGAGCCTTTAAAGGCGGAAGCATAGGGACTACAAATAAAGGTAGTGATTCTCCCGATTTCAATGGGTTTGATAAACCTTTGTATTTCCGATTGAGGGAGGTTTGTAGTCATAAATTTGTGCTCTTTCTCGGTAAAGCTCATCTCTTGATTAGTATACATACTATCAATGATTGCATACACATTCTCAGAAAGTGTTGGGCCAGGCATAATTGTATTGACGGTAACCTCTGTTCCTTTTGTTAATTGAGATAGGCTTTTCGACAAAGAGAGGAGCATCGTTTTTGTCATACAATATTGAGGCATTTGCCCAGAAGGCATAATGGCCTCTTCACTCGCGATAAAAATAATGCGGCCGAACTCATTTTCTAGCATTGTAGGTAAGTAAAATTTACATAAACCATTAGCCGCCAGAACATTCGTACGGAAGTATTTTTCCCATATCTCATCGTCAACTTCTTCATAGGACATCATTTCATAAATACCCATATTGTTCACGAGTATATCTATATGGGGATACTTTTCGAATAAAGCTTCTCTTTGCTGGGTATCTGCAAGATCGGCTGTGGCATTTTGAGGAGACGTAGATGGGTAAGCTGACTTTATTTCATTTACAATGCGTTCTACCTCATTATAATTTCGCCCATTAATGAGTACATGAACACCTTCCTTGGCTAGCTCAAAAGCAATGGCTTTCCCTATACCTCTCGTTGATCCAGTAACTAAAGCTGTTTTATTGTTCAATCCCATATCCATACGCTATTTCTCCTTTATTATTATAGTAATTTAAACATTTCTTTCTATATGTTTAGTACGCCAATTTGCTGGTGTATCACCTTCCCAAAGGCGGAAGGCGCGGTAGAACGAGTTTTGATCTTCATAGCCAATTAAGAAGGCAACCTCTTTAATATCAAGAGTGGGGTCTGCTAAATATACCTGTGCCTGCTCATGTCTTACTTTAGTTAACAGATGCTTAAAGCTCGTACATTCGTCTGAAAGCCGACGCTGTAAAGTACGGTCGCTCATCCCTAACTCGCTGGCAACCGTCTGAATGTCTGGGCGTCCTCCCATTAAGCTGCGTTTCATCATCCACTTGACCGTCTCGGTAAGCGTATGGCTTTGTTGGTGCTCGCTCAACGATTGATCTAGAAGCGGAGTCAGCATCTCTAATAGCTCCAAATTATATGAAGAGAAGGGGTGGTCTAAATCCTCTCGATGTAACGTCAACCGGTTCCATTTTGTACCTATCTGGATACAACAACCGAAATAGGCTTCAAGCGTTTGTATATCACCCATTGAATGTGAAAATTCAACGCATTTTGCTGTCAAGGGACTATCCGTTCCTCGCCGTCCAAGCTCAAGAAGAAATGCCAGTGTGATGCCAACAAGCATCGGCGGACCCGACTGCTCCCTATCTGACCATTGCAGCTCGATTGTACAATTCTCTCCCTCCTCAGTAATACGGAGGCTCTCAGGCGGGCACAATTGTTTGTAGCGTGCCATTCTCTTGAGAGCATCACGGAAATCACGAGCATGGTAAGCTGCCAAGACTGTTGGTGGGTAATGATTGCTATCAAAGCTAGTTGCCAGTTGGATGATTCCTTTAGCCATATCGTCAATGTGATCGGCATATGCCTGCCAAATCGCGTAATATTGTGCTAGCGAAACAGTTGGTTCAGTCATCAAAGTGATAGGTAATTGTGCTTTTCGGATGACATCGTGGGGGGCTATCCCTAATTGACGGAGCCCCTCCCAAAATCCTAACGGCATTTTAATACGAGTAGAGGTATGTAACGTCAATGTATCAGGCTCCTTTATTCATTTATTGTCTTTAAGAAGTTGCGTTTAAACGGAACAGTATATATAGTATCTTTTTCATCACGCCATGTAACTAGCAAACACTGACTACCAACTTGCAAATGGCGCCAAATTTTTTTGAATGACAAGGGGGGCATTACTTTTCGAAAATAACCGGTACATATATAGAAGAATCAGAAGGAATTTAATTGTCATCAATTTATTTTGCTACTAGGAACGGATATACATTGTGTACCATAATAATTTCTTTTTTATAAACATCCTTTTTTTCTTAAAGTGTTTAAGTAAAATCAAAATTTTATTAGGTACAGCTTAGCAATATTGGTATAAAGTTGTAAATATAGGAAATTGATATAGATATTATTAAGGTATTGAAAGGTTGTAGCTTTAAATGAAAAAAAGTTATTTATTATTATTATTTTTAGTTGTACTGATGTATGGATGTTCTAACGGAGTAAAGGAGACACCTACTGCTAAAGTTGAGGATGCTGAAAAAATAGTAACAAACGATCAAGAGAGGCAAGTGGTCAATCGTCAATTATACGAAAAACTATCTGAAGCAGTTGAAACATTAGGTTATACATATGACATGCATACTTTTGCAGAAAATGAGCATGATAGAGGAGTTTTATATGCGGAATTAGTCGATTTTGATAATGATGGTGTTAACGAGGTTTATACATTCATGAAAGGAATTGACTACCCATTATCCGCCTATCCTCATCGTAATAAAGATAATTACATACAAGAAATTTGGACGGGAAATGCTAATGGAGAAGATGCGCTGCTATCTTTTTCAAGTGAAATTGATAAATTAGTATATTCCGCTTGTGACATGAATGTTTCTTTAGTAAAGGGGAAGGATGGTCGTACTTTCCTTAAAATGTTTTCCTATCAAATGAGTCAAGGTATTGCTAATAACAACATATGGGTTTACGCAAAGGACCCCAAAAAATCAGAGATGGAATTAGTAGCGTCCGGTAATTTCGGTCATAATAATGAAGGCGATCTATTTTATACATTAAATGATGAGGAAACAGATCGAATGACGTTCGAAGAAGAGTTTGCACGATATGATGGAGAAGAACGTCCCATACTGATTAGTAATTTTGCTGAGAAAAATTACGGTTTTGGTGCTTCAAGTCCAGCCACTATTGTTGGAAAAACCCTTGCAACTCTTTCGCCGAGTGTAAATAATATTGTGGGCAAAGATGAATTACTTGAGAAGGATAAAAAGAAAGAAATTGTTGATGCATTAGATGAATTTAGTAGTATGAGACGCATTAATCATCATGATCCGCAAATCGTTATGTCTTTAGTGTTAGACGTTGTCCAGAAGTACAATATTGATCATGAGTATTCGGAAAATGGCGAAATGGTTTTCGATGGAGCTATCGTTCAAGCGAAATATAAAGAAGCATTCGGTGTTGAACTTGCTATAGATAGTATGAATTTTCCATCGAGAGATAGCCAAGACATTGTAACCTATGAGTTAGGTAAGTTTTATATCTATCCAACTGGCTTTTATTTCGATTCCATTCATCGTAATTATCAGGATGTCTATAAAGTATCAAATGATGTATATTATGTAACATTTCTTGACTCTGAATTTAATAGCTTAGATTATTCCTTAACAAAAGATGTGACGGTCACTTCTGAGGAAATGTTTAAGAAGGACATTGCAAGTTGGCCAATGGATGCTCGGGTATGGCTAAAGCCAGATATACAAAGATATGCGGTGGTTAAATATGTGGATGGAGAACCAAAAGTTCAATATATGGGCGTACAAAATTTAACAGATAATCAATTACAAACGTTTTAAATCGAACAAGTTTTGATACAGTTCTTCTTATCATTCCGACAAGTGAATTATGATACTATAAACTAATAGCATGTATGTTGGAGGGATGATAGTGAAAGCAGAAAAACGTTTAAGGTTTTGCGAAAAAGGACATCGTTTTTACAAAAGCACAGATTGTCCAAGCTGCCCGACCTGCGATAAAGAAAATAAGCCTACGAGTGGTTTCCTTTCAAAACTGAGTTCTCCTGCAAGAAATGCTTTAATTCACGAGGGGATTGATACCTTGCATGAACTATCCAAATACACCGAAAAAGATGTATTAAAAATTCATGGAATTGGACCAGCGTCAATCCCTATGATGAGAGCTTTATTGGAAGAAGAGGGACTATCATTTAAGCGTGAGGGAGAAAACTAAAATGACAAATAAAGAACTATCAGTTGAACAACGCGAGGAACTATTGCAAACATTGCAAGCTCGATTTGAGAAAAATATGAATCGCCACGAAGGCCTTCAGTGGACAAATATACAGGCTAAGCTGGAAGCGAATGTAGACAAACTGTGGTCGCTCCATGAAATGGAAGCAACTGGCGGAGAACCGGATGTCGTTCACTATCATCCAAATTCGGATGAATATATGTTTTATGATTGTTCGGCAGAAAGTCCAAAAGGTCGCAGAAGTGTTTGTTATGACCGAGAGGCATGGGAAGCAAGAAAAAATCATAAACCCGAAACGACCGCAATGGATATGGCAGCAGAAATGGGGATTGAGCTTTTAACGGAAGAACAATATCGAGAGTTACAGCAACTAGGTAAATTCGATTTAAAAACGTCAAGCTGGATTCAAACCCCTGAAAAAATCCGTAAACTGGGCGGGGCTATCTTCTGTGATCGTCGCTACGACACAATCTTCCTCTATCATAATGGGGCAGATTCTTATTATGCAGCTAGAGGTTTTCGAGGATCACTAAAGGTTTAAGTGGAAAATAATCATGAAAAAACAATTTTCTCTAGGTAATCAATTGACTTGATTACCTGAGTTTTTTTAGAAATACACGCAAACATATAACGAGCCAAATAATTGTTTTTGGTTTTTTTTACTTAGTACTAGACAAATGTGATTTTTTATTATACAATGATATTAATAAAATCGGTGCTAAAGAAACAATGAATTCACATATTACAAAGAGTAATCGTGTTTTTTTGATACTTTTTGCAATATGTGAATTTTTTCTTTAACGATGTAAGATTTTATTTAATACAATTAATGGAGGTCATTTAAATGACACAAGGTACAGTAAAATGGTTTAACTCAGAAAAAGGTTTTGGATTCATCGAAGTAGAAGGCGGACAAGACGTTTTCGCACACTTCTCAGCTATCCAAGGTGAAGGTTTCAAATCACTTGAAGAAGGCCAAAAAGTAGAATTCACAATCGAAGATGGTCAACGTGGACCACAAGCTGCAAACATCGTAAAACTTTAATATTTGCATGCTTTCAATACCCATTATCGGGTAATAATAAAACCAGGCGCTCATTTATAATGAGTACCTGGTTTTTTTCTATGGATTACATAAGAACCCTTCAATGGCATGGGGTTTTATTACATTTATATTTTTTTGATTACTTCCACACTATTTATCCCATGATAAAGATAGATGGGGGGTGTTGGTTCATGGATTATGAATATACAGTGAAGTTCCACTTTAACGAAAATCGCGAAGAAGAATATAAAATTAAAACTAATATTGGACAAGAAACTTTTACAGAAGAAGTTTTTAATGGGTTCAACGAGAAACCATGGTATACCTTTACGGAAACAGAACATTTTAAATCGATATTAATAAATACGAAAGACGTTTATAAGGTATCCATCGTGCAACAGACTATACAATTTGATTAATTTTATGTCGAAGGCCACATCCCATGTCGGAGTGGCCTTTTATCATGGCGTTTAGTTTAGTAGTGGGGCAGAAAAAAATAAAAGAGTCACCGGAAAGTGACTCATAAAATAGATAGGTGTATGGATTATTGTTATTACCAGTATTGGAGGATTTATTGTTTTCACGGGACGGATTAATAGGCTGATCCCTATTAAAGATATTAATATGAATTATACAGGAAAGCAGCTCCAACGATTATGAGAAGTATGAATAGAACAACGAGAAGTGCAAACCCTGTACCATTCCCGTAGCCTCCACCGTTACCACCATAGTATCCAGACATAATGATAAACCTCCTTTCGATAATTTATAATATGTATGCCTAACCAGATGATTAGCGATAAATGTCATAGGACACATCAGAAAAAAATTAAAAGTTTAATTCATGAAGGAGAAATTGCAATGGATCCAAAGGGAAACAGATGATTTTTTGAATTATGAAGAGGAAGGGTGTGGGTATTTTTAACGGAGACTAAGTGATTAACATACATTTGTAAGCTGTATGAAAAATCGACGATCAAAAAATGCAAGCGCACGAGCACCTGCTTTGGATAGGGACTACATCCATTTGGACCATCATTACATATTCATTTTTCGCCTTTTTTCTTTTCTTGCATAATAGGTTCTAAGGATGGCATTAAATACAGAAGTGGAAATGATTATATACCACGGAGCCCCAATCTCCCCTGTCGTAATCCGATCATAAATTCCCCAAACCATTACAGTAGCCAATAAAAACACAGCCGTATATCTTTCTGATTTTGGATAAATTTTATACTTTTTATAGTCATGCTCACTAATGATTAACCACCTCTTTCATTTTTTATGGGACTATATTCTATTTGGGGAACCACTAAAATACAAGCTGATGAAGAATGCCAAAAGGAAGCATATGGCTTTTATTTAACCTAATAATGGAATATTAAGTGATTATAAGTATACTATAGAATGTGCCGTAAATAATCAATGGGGGCGATGAAACGGTGTCTTAACTGGGATACAACGTTTTATCTCCAAGATTCTATATGTGCGTAAGGTGGCAGTTACATAATTACGCCAGAAGCCAGACAAGTCACCATCATTTAAAAGAATTCAAGCCCACCTATAAAAAATATATTTTTCACGAAATTGAAATGGGACATAATGAATTTTCGGTACGATCAGGTATGGCGAAAAATTTTTATAGCATGCTTAAATCGGATGTCGGACGTTTGTTATGAACAACTCAATGTCTGATTTTTCCACTCATACGTGGAATCTGTATCCAAATTTATAGTGAGAAATACATCTAGCTGACGTAGATTGAGCCGTGCTTAGTTTAAACTTTATTTATCTCTTAAAGAATGAAGATGTTTGATAGGAAAGGTACGGAAACCACCTTTGTCATTATGGTGGAAAAGAGTGGATAGCTGAAATCGAAGGGGCTGTGAAACGAAAATAACTAGAAGTGGGTCATGGATTTATTCATGTTTTATTATATCTGATTGACATAAGGAGGATTTAAATGAAAAGTTTAGCAGGGACACTATCATTATGTTTTTCATTTACGTTATTCATCTATTTGTTTGGCATAAAAATGGAGCATTCCGTCAAATATGATGCAGGACTCTTTTTCCTCCCCATTATTTTACTAGGGCTTTCACTCTTTTTCTTTATTTCAGATTACAAAATAAATAGTAAAAGTTAAGGGAGGAGGGTCAATGTATTTGCTTAGGGGATGACACTATACTATTCAGTAAAGCGTTAATTGGATGAAGACTTCGAAGCTAAAAGCTGAATAAACTTTTTTAGTAAGCATCCTCTTATGATAATTTGGATGCTTGTTAATATGTATCTAACTGGAGGGCTAAACAATAGTAAAGGGTAAAGTATGAGCCCTCTGTTAGCACAGTAAATAACTAATTCTATTTCTTCAAATCAGAGGCTAACATGCCGTACACAATGCTATCGGTCCATTCATTTTTATTCCAAAAATCTTGTGTGAAATGGGCTTCTTTTCTCATGCCTATTCGTTCACATAATTTTTGTGAAGCAATATTCCGTGCATCCAGTTTAGCTTGTAGACGATGTACGTTAAAAACATCAAATAATTGAACTACTAAACTACTTACTGCTTCGGTTGCCAAACCTTTCCCAGCCACTTCATTAGAAAAGCTATATCCAATTTCAACAGTGTCTTTCATATCTGTATACCATACAGACAAATCACCAATGACTTTATTCTTATAGACAACTGCCAGACTTAACATTGACTCTTGAGAGAGTAAATCATTCGCTAGTTTCTTATTGAATTTTTCCTCCATATTTTCATGAGTCCATTGATTATGTAATAGGAACTTACAAGTATCTTCATTATTATAAATAGCAAATACATCCTGTAAATCGGTATTCTTAAAAGGTCTAATCATTAATCTTTCTGTTGTGAATTCCAAGTTAGTTCGCCTCCCTTTCATTCATTCTACAAAATTAACTAAAAACATACAATGTTCAGGTGCTTAATAGAAAACCTTACATACTAGTGAAAAAATTGACCCTGTGCCTTGCGATGTTTACTGAAAGTTTGAGGGTGGGCTCATATAATTAAATATGCTCCTCTCGTTACACCAAAATCGAAAAAGCATGTCTTTGTACATTCACACAAAACCTTGCTATAATAAGGTTTGCGAATACATATGAAAGAGGGTAAAAGCATGAACGCTTATGATGAATATATGAAGCAGGTTGTGAAACCGATGCGTGAGGAGCTAGTGGGAGCTGGGTTTACGGAGCTGACGACGGCTGATGCGGTAAATGAATTTATGGCAGAGACGAAGGGGACTTCGTTAGTAGTCATTAACTCGGTGTGTGGCTGTGCGGCAGGGCTTGCTCGTCCAGCAGCGCGTGAGGCGATTGCGGCAGTGAAGCCGGATCATCTTGTGACAGTGTTTGCGGGGCAGGACCCAGAGGCGACTGAAGCGATGCGCGGTTATTTTGATGAAGTACCACCAAGCTCACCTTCCATGGCGATTTTAAAGGATGGAGAATTGGCTTACTTTATTCCACGTGAACAAATTGAAGGCTTCCCTGTGGAGCAAATTGTTTCCCATTTAACTGGCGTGTTAGAACAAACATGCGAGCAATAAATACGATTGTAACAACAGCGGGCAGACCAGACGATGAATCGATGGCGCTCGCTGCTTTTGCGTGTCAAACATTAGGGGCTGCATTTGAGCCGAGGAAAAAGCGCTCTGTTCGGAAGATGTCACAGGCGTTTCAGGCAAATATTATAGTGGCGGGGAAAAATCGCTATGATTATTATGCTTTTGGGGCAGAGGAGCCGTTTTTCTTCCATCCTAATTCTGCAGCATTTCGCTTAAAACGGATTGCTCGAGGTGAGGCAGAGCCATTTTTAGAAGCCGCACAGCTACAGCTAGGAGATACAGTGCTAGATTGTACGCTTGGACTAGCGGCCGATGCGATGTTAGCCGCTTATACTGTTGGGGAAAAGGGGCGTATTGTAGGCCTAGAAGCAAATCCAAATGTCGCCTTTATTGTCGGGCAGGGAATGCAAAATTATGATACAACAGAGCTACCGTTAACGGCTTGTATGCGACAAATTAAGGTCGTTCAGTCCGAGGCAGTTCGTTATTTAAAAACATTGCCAGCGAATGCGTTTGATGTCGTTTATATGGATCCAATGTTCGAGGAAACTATTGAAGAGTCCAATAATTTCGAGGCATTGCGCTTAGCGGGTGAGCATGTTACTTTAACCGATGAATGGGTGCAAGAAGCGAAGAGGGTCGCGAAAAAGCGTGTAGTGCTGAAGGCTCATTTTAGATCAGAATGGTTTACGAAGTATCATTTTCAGCAATATGAGCGAGTGACAGCTAAGTTTCATTATGGTGTTCTCGAAGTATAGGGGCTTGTTTTAAGACAGGCCTCTATTTAATTATAGGGAAATAATAAGGAGGCTCCAAATCCATATGACGAATAGCGAAATTAGAACCCCTTTTGAACTAGATTTATTAGCCAAAGCACAATCATTGAAAGCTACAAAACCTCCGAGTCCGTGGGAGCATGAAACGATAATTTCTGCCAATGGTGTACTAGCCTGTGGTTGGGATCAAGATGAAAATATCATTCTCATAAGTGGGTCGGGCTATAGTATCACTGAACCGATAACGGGTCTTTGTCTTCATCGTGAACGAGATGCGGAATGGACGGAGGACTGTGTCAGTGAGGACCGCTTAACCTTTCACTATCCGTTAACAAAGAAACCTACCTCCATTTTTGGCTTGGAAGCGGGGGATGGGATACATGTGACATTAGATGGCTGGCAGGTTGAAGTCATTTACCCATGGTGGCCACGGGCAACAGTAGTCCTCGATTATCTATTTACACCCCGTTATAGCTATTTAAGTAATGCTACAGCTATTGATATACAGCGTTTGGATGGTGCTATAAAATGTGGATTTTCTCCTTCTGGTAAACATTTAATGATGATGGGATCAGGTGGTGCCTTAATCTATTCGAGAAAAGAATGACATTCCATTTGGTAACTCTATTTATTTTTGAACGATAATTTGGTTGGTGTTTGAGAGATTTTATAATTAGTGCTTTACATTTTTAATGTAGAGTGCTATAATTAAAGATGTGCTATTTTAGGTGGCATATTTCAGTAATCTGGCATTCTGCTTTTTGTTTTTGTAGATACTTATTCACACTGGCGCATGCTTTGGGGCTGCAAGGACGCAAAAGATGGTAGGGTTTGCGTTGCTTAAGTTAGAGAGCACACAGTGGAATTTTACCGCGGTGATGAAACAACTATTGTTTCAAGATAATATTCCCCAGATGATTGGGTTGAGACTTTTACAATTTACGAAAATGTTACCTATAAATACTAAAGGGGTAGTTTCGCATGAGCGAGGCTGCCCCTTGTCTAATTGTTGGACGCTGTCGCATGAGTTGCTGGCAGTTTTTTTGTTGCCAAAATTATGCTGGTATACATTACCGTTTACTATGCTAGTAAAATAAGTAATAATAAAAGCAAGAATTTTAGTAAAAGTCTAAATTCTATAGTTAAAAATCTGAAAAATCAAAAAGGTGAGGGAAGTTTATGGAGAAAATCAATACAATAACAGCAGATGTAATTACGCAATTAACAAAAATAGCAGAAATGAAGAAAGTAAGCATTGAGCAACTAGTAGCATTTTATTGTCAGGAAAGACTTCTCTACCGTTTATCAATATCATCCCATTATGATCAATTTTACATAGAAGGGGATCTTTTCTTCTTTACATTAGCTGAAGGAGTAGGGATGCCACCGAATGAACTAACACTCACAGCACGAAAAAGCGCGTATCAACACGACATAGTCCAACAGGCATTTACAGAAATTTGTTCGTTCGAAATACAGGAGGACGGCGTTCAATTTTTAGAAAATGACATCGAAAGTATAATAACGGATACGAGTATTCAATTAAAAATACCAGCAACATTGGACACAATCACTACATACATAGAAGTTAAAATAACCTTTATAGAAAATCGAATAGCACCAACGACCTATACTTTCCCGTCGATGCTAGACTTGAAGCCAGCGGAGCTCTCTACCTCTTCAGTCGAATTTGTAGTTGCCCAAGCCTTGCTTGACATTTTCCAATATCCCTCTATGACTTCAAAAATAGTAGAAGATATTGAGAGGGTATTACAAACACAAAACATAGAGGGTCGTAAATTACAGGCTTATCTTGAGGAATTGTCTGACCAACGTCACCTGACATGGGAGTCAACGCCTATACTAGAAAAAGGAATTGTTAAACAATTTTTCAACCCAATATATGAAGTCCTATTGGCAGATGAAGAGTTTTTTAAACAGTGGAATGGTACGGAGCAAGCTTGGCAATAACGATAGAAACCCTGCGAACAATAAAAAGTTCGCGGGGTTTTTCATAAAATGATTTCGTATAACTGGAAAAGGGAGATGATCAAAACGCATTTTGCTGGGGAGCAGTCGTTGCGCTATCTTATCGCTAGTTGTACAAAAGACGTGCATAGAGCACTTTCAATAAATTATGTGTAAAAATCATTAAAAAGAGCTTTTTGCCATGAGAAAATATATGAATCTGTACTAAGTCCCGCTTGAAAAACTACTATAGAAATATGATAATTTGTCGGTAGCATCAGGAAAAATTTCAGGTGCTACCTTTTTTATAGGTTCGCGGATGACTATTCTCGTAGGTTTCTTGTTTTGAGAGTAGTTGAAGTGGTCGTGTGAATGAAGCATTTTAGGGTTTTAAGTTACGGATTTTTACTGACAGTCCGCTTTACATTAGATGCTATACAAAAATCTATTAATTTTGAATGTTAATTTGCTAATCATTAACATTATTCAGTATTACTCTTTTTTTTTCTATAGTATAGTGAAAATGTATGTATTTCTATAATGATACATAGAGAAAAACGGCAAATAACGTAAAGGAGGGCGTTTATATTTGAAAAAAATAAGTAACATCTTCATCATTTTATTATTATTTAGTTTATCTTGGGGGGATATGTCTGCCAATGCAAATGATACAAACGATGATGATTTTGTTGTGACACCTATTGATTCGGATGTCATGATAACTGACTATACAGGACAAGCGGAAGATATAGTCATTCCAGAAACAATTAATGGTCTTCGATCTGCATCGGCTGCTGATACGCTTGACCAAACATCCGGAGCGGGGGACCCGGGTGGAATCTTTCGAGCGCACGGAAAAGGTCAAAGCTTTACGGCAGGCTTGTCCGGTTATTTGAATAAAATTGATCTGTATATGGTAGATTACGGAAGCTCAGGTATTGTTTTTACACTTAGTATTTATGATGGTGAAAGTGTTTCCGGAGCTGCTTTGGCAACTGCGACATTTAGGAGCATTGATATCCCTTACAATCCAGGGGGCTGGGTGAGCGTATTTTTCGATCAGCCTACGCAGGTACAAGCGGGACAGCAATATACGATGCTGTTAACTTCCTCAATCGGCGATACGCCGCAAACGGCTTGGAAGGTTTATACTTCCAACGTATATGGAGGGGGACAAGCCTATACGGAAAACAATTGGACAAATTATGACTTCGGCTTTAACACCTATGTCGGACAATCACCAAGGGATTATACAACTACGCTCGCAGTGTCTCCTTTGAATGGTACATACGGCCAAACGGTAGTTATTTCGGCAATGCTGACAACACCTGATGGGCCTATCGTAGGAAAGAGAATTAATGTCTCCATTAATGGAAGTTCCATAGGTTTTATTACAACCAATTCAGCAGGTATTGGTTCCGGCTCCTATTCACTTAGACAAGCTGCGGGAAGCTATGAATTGAAAGTATCGACAGAAGCTTCGTATCCTTACCCTGCGGCAGAACAGACAACAACACTTACGGTCAACAAAGCCCCGCTTACTGTAACGCCTAACAATGTTACTAGACAATATGGAACAACTAATAACAATTTCACACTGAACTATAACGGCCTGATGGCATGGGACACAGCTGCTTCGATCGGGCAACCAGTGTATTCGACAGCAGCTGTTACTTCAAGCCCAATCGGCATTTATAATATAACAGCCAGTGGTTTGGCATCAACGAAGTACACAATCACTTATTCGCCAGGAACTTTAACTGTAATACCAGCGTCTTTAACCGTCATGGTTGCCAATCAATCCCGGGCATATGGACAAAGCAATCCGTCTTTGAGTGGTTCAATTACTGGAATTGTGAATGGAGATGAAATTCTAGCGTCCTATTCGACAGCAGCAACCGAATCAAGCCCAGTGGGATCGTATACAATCATTCCGTCCTTAGCTGATCCCGAAGGCAAGCTGAATAATTACCAAGTTGTTATTGAGGAGGGAGTGCTAACAGTTAAGAAAGCTGAGCTTCATGTTGCATCGGATTCGATATCACGCTGGGCAGGTAAAGCAAATCCTCCATTCACTGGCAATCTTACAGGCGCAGTTGCCGATGACTCCATTACGGCAAAGTATGATTCACTAGCGAGGGAAGATAGCGCTGAAGGTGTTTATGATATTACTGCACAGCTTCTTGATCCATTGAACCGTTTATCCAATTACGAGGTTATAAAAGACTTAGGCCAGCTAACCGTTTATGCTGCTCCAAAGCCAGTGTTCGCCATAGGAGAAACGTCCAATGCAGTGAAGTCAAATGTTGGGTTACCAAGTGCAGATGATGCAGGGCGTCCGATTCGCTGGACGTCTTCGGACAACAGCTTACTTAATGCAACAACAGGAGCCGTGCAGCGGCCGGCTTACCCAGCTGGCGACTCAGCCATAACGCTAGAGGCAGAGGTTGATGCGAATCAGACAACTTATAAAATCCGATATAACCTAACGATTTTAGCTACCGATATGATGGATAAAGAGGCAGTGGCTCGAGACATAAAGCTACTTGCGATTGGTTACACAGCTGGTGATGACGAAAAGCACGTACGAAATCGGTTGAGTCTTCCAGTTACAGGGAAGAATGGTTCTTCCATTACATGGACTTCTAGTCGGGCAGAACTGATTAATCCTGCTGACGGTTCAGTTTCTCAGCCATCATCTGGAAACCAAACAGTTACCCTCACAGCTACGGTAACAAAAGGGCTGGAATCAGAGAGTCGACAGTTTCATTTGATTGTTTTAAGGAATAATACAAATGTTGAGGAGCCGAAAGAACCTATTAAAGAACCTATTAAAGAACCAATTAAGGAACCTACTAAGGAATCTGAACAGCTACAATCGGAATTTCACATTGATTTCATTGACCAAAATAATCAAAAGGAAAGAATGAACCTTACCCAGTCTCAAGTGAAATCTGGCTTTATTGAGCTCGATAAGAAGACAGCAAAGGGATATTTCGAGGTGAGCGGAGAAACGGCACACAAATTACTCAAGTTGAATCCTTCGTTTGCGTTTCAAATAACAGCGGCTGGTGGGATAATGAAACTGCCTGTCTCTGAATTGATTGCTTCTGCAAAGAACCAATTTGTAGGGAAAAATAGCGATAAAATCAACTTTTCAATTTACGTTGGAGAGACGGAAGCTCCAGTTAATTTATTAAATGATCTAAAATCTCGAGGTGCAAAATTATTGTCTGGCCCTATTCAATTTGAAATTATTATGAGTATTGGAGACGAAGCCGGTATTGCTATCAAACAATTAGGTAGTAAGGTTGAAAGACGCATTGTCGTTTCCGAGAACCCTCCAGATACGATTGTAACGGTATGGAACGAGCAGCTTAAGCAAATGAAATATGTTCCGGTCCGTTATGAAAATATCGGAGGCCAAGTCTATGCGTTGCTTCCCGTCAGCAGTGATGGCTTGTACTTAAATATTGGTAACCAACAAACTTTTACTGATATGAAAAGACATTGGGCCAAAAAAGAAGCGGAAAAGTTGGCTTCAATGCTTATCTTTGAGGGAAAAGGACAGGGAATCTTTGACCCGAATGCCCACTTAACGCGTGCGGAGACAGCAGCACTATTGGTCAGGGCAATAGGCATCCCAGAGCCGGCACATCCTGCAGCATTATCTGATATTTCTGGTCAATGGTATGTAGAGGAGGTTTCCTCTGCAATAGAAGCCGGATTTGTGAATGGGTATGAGGACGGTAGTTTCCGACCGAATGAATATGTTTCAAGGGAAGAACTTGCGGTCATCCTTTCGAGAGTACTTGAATATGGTAGCAGCACTCCTTCAAATGCTTCTGTAAACTATTCGATATCTCTCAATGATTCAAAAGAAGTATCCAATTGGGCTACTGAGGCAGTGCAAAAAATCATTTCCAACGGTATTATGATAGGTGATAATGAAGGTGATTTTAAACCACATCAAACTGCATCCCGTGCTGAAATGGCAATAATAATGAACCGTCTTCTTAACAAGCTAGGATATATGTAAACACGCCGTTGGAGCGTCATTTAACAGTTGTCAATTATACTTAGTAAGACATTTGAACATAAGTAGATTTGGTTTAAAAGAGCATCATTCCTGAAAAAGAATGATGCTCTTTAATTTTGAATGAGAATATTTGAGTCTTATAGGCAACTCTTTTTTCTTTATCGAATTATCAGTGCAGGGTGATTGATTTGGTGTTAAATTACATTTCTTGAAACTCATTTCATCCAGATTCGTTCTATAAAATGGATCATAAAAAAGGATAAACCATATATTTTTGGGAATTTCATTGAAATACCTACTCTAATATATTGTTCCTGCTAAATAATACATGAGGTGAGTGATTAGTGGCATTTGTTAAGGGGAAAACGACGTTTATTTATATGGTGAGGCACGGTGAATCTCCGTATGAGGGAATTGACCGAACAAGAGGGTTAACTGTGAACGGCCAATTAAGTGCTCAAAGTATAGCTGATTTGTTAAGGGGTGAGGGAATTGATACTATAATATCCAGTCCATATACTCGGTCCATTTTAACTGTTGAGCCATTAGCTAAACAACTGAGTCAAGAAGTTATCGTTTGTGAAGAATTAAAAGAGCGAATTTTTTCATCAGAAGAAAAGCGATTACCTGATAATGAGTTATTTCCGCTATTAGAGAAATCCTTCTTGGACCCCAATTTAGCATTAGAGGGTGGAGAATCGAATAACGAGTGTCAAAAAAGAGCTGTTAAAGTTTTAAAAGAGCTATTAAATACCTATGAGGGGCAAAAAGTAGTAATAGGAACTCACGCATTAGTCATGACCTTGATGATGGGATACTATCATGAAGCGTACAATTTAGATTTTTTGCTACAAACAACCAAGCCCGATATATACAAAATGGAATTTAACCGACAGGAATTAGTAGGGGTGAAGAGGCTCTAAGAATGTAGTAAGGACGGTTAATACATGTTTCCTTAGGTAATGGACCAAATTAGATGAAGCAAAAAAAAGTCGGTATCCTGAGCGCACAGGAAACTGACTTTTTTATGTGCTGGAATAATCTACTGTTGCCAAATGAAAACAAATCGAAAACTTTATAAAAAATGATTAAGGTGTTTTTCTAGTTCTTCTAATGAATGAATAGAGAATTTTTTATTTTTATAATGTATAAGGCCCTCATTGATGCACTGACTGATTGAACGATTTAGGCTTCTAATAGGGGCACAGACCTCGCTTGATAAAATTTGCTTTGTAAGATGGTCTAAATCACCGATTTTATAGTGATTATGTATGCTTAATAAAATACGGTCTTTAACAGTTAGCAATGATAATTTTGCTGTAGTATCTGAGCTTAATGTTAACTTGGAGGCAAGTTGTTTCACGATATAAACATTAAAATTAAAATCGATTTTCATCCATTCATACACCTTTGTTTTATGGATAGCTATCGTTTCACAATTTTGTTTCGCGATTACACCGAGTGTTTTCATCTTTTCATTAAAAATTTCTATTTCCCCAAAACAACTATATGCATCATAAATATAAAGCGACAGCATCGCTCCCTCATAGGATTGTCTATACACTTCTGCCGTTCCTGTAGTTAGGATATAAAGATAATTATTTTGTTCATGCGGGTGAATGATAGGGCTGCCTTTTGTATGTTTTCTATAAATAAATTCTTTCTTAATATGCGCTGGTGCATCATTCACAATAGCTTGAAAATCCATATGTTCACCATCTTTTTAGTTTTGGTCATTTGACCTATTTTCATTATAGATTGAATTATATAATCAGAGCAAATATGAATGGGAGGTCTTGTTATGAGGAAATTAATTATTGATACAGATACTGGAAGTGATGATGCAGTAGCCTTAATGATGGCATTAAAATCAACTAATCTAAAAGTAGAGGCGATCACCACTGTTTGTGGCAATGTCCCGATTGAATTAGCGACAAAAAATGCACTAATGACCATTGAGGTCGCGAATGGTCAAAAGCCACCGCTTTATGTTGGAGCAGCCAAGCCACTTATGCGGGATTTAGTTACAGCTGTGAATGTTCATGGTGAAGATGGAATGGGCGATTGTCATTTAATACATCCCACACTTTTGCCAGAAAGCAAGCATGCCGTCGATGCGATCCTTGAATTGATTGAAAATAACCCTGGTGAAATCGAAATTGTAACGATTGGTCCCGTTACAAATATTGCCCTTGCTATATTGAAAGCACCAGAGACAATGAAAAAGGTCAAGCATATTTACACAATGGGTACTTCTGGCTTTGGCCCTGGAAATACTACACCTGTTGCTGAATTTAATGTGTATGTAGATGCAGAGGCCTATAGTATTATGCTCAATTCTGGTATACCTACTACCATCATTGGATTTGATGTATGTTTAGGCGAAGCAGCATGGAATAAGGAAGATATGGATGTATTACTGGCAAGCGGTAAAGAAGAGGCTGTGTTCTCTGTTCAATGTAACCGTTCCTTGCTTGCGTATAATTTAGAAAGAAGTAATGAACATATTGTTGATTTACCAGATGCCGTTGCAATGGGTGTTGTATTATGGAATGAAATCGTTGTGGAGGACAAATTATGCTATTGCTATGTGTGTACGACAGAAGCTGCTGCCTATGGTCAAGTAATCTTAAATGACGGTAGTAAACTTGCCATTTCGGATGGATTTGCCGGGCACACGCCTAATGCCACAGTTTGTAAGACTATTGACAATGCATTATTCAAGAAACGTCTAATAGAATTATTGATAAGTTAATTGAATGGGGTGGGTAGATGAAATTTTTGAATTTCGGATCATTAAATATTGATAAGGTTTATACATTACCTCACTTTGTGAAAGAAGGTGAAACATTATCTTCGGACAGCTTTGAACAATATCCCGGTGGAAAAGGATTAAACCAATCCATAGCTCTTTCAAAATCGGGCGCTCAAGTGTTTCATGCAGGTAAAATTGGAAAAGATGGTCTATTTCTCAAACAAAAATTAACCGCAGAAGGAATTAATGTTGAGGGAATAGTTGAGGATGGTTTAATTACAGGGCATGCCATTATCCAAGTGACGCCGACAGGTGAGAATTGTATCTTCCTTTATGGTGGAGCGAATAAAGAAATAACGGTCGAACAAATTGATCAAGTGCTAGAGGACTTCAATGCGGATGATTTCCTCGTTCTTCAAAACGAAATAAACAGTCTAGATTATCTAATCAATGCGGCATATAGGAAGGGTTTAACCATTGCGTTAAATCCTTCTCCAATAAGTGATACGATGAAGGATTTAGACCTTTCGAAAATTGATTTTTTACTACTAAATGAGATCGAGGGACAAGCCATTAGTGGAGAAACATCACCTAACAAAATACTCGATCATTTACTATCAAACAATAGTAATTTAAAAATTGTGTTGACCTTAGGTACAAATGGCGTCGTGTATAGAGACAAAATTCAAGAACACAAGCAAGAAATCTATAAAGTCAAAGTGAAGGATACGACGGCAGCAGGGGATACTTTTTTAGGCTATTTCCTTAGTATGATTTCTCAAAAAGCAGACATTACATCCGCACTAAATATAGCCTCAAAGGCTGCTTCCCTTGCAGTATCTAGAAAAGGCTCCTCTTCCTCTATCCCGCTTTTGGCAGAGGTACTTGGTAAAGATGCCTAATAGATAGGAAAATTGCCGATATTTCATCATGGCTATGACTCCGTTCTTTTTGGGTTCTTTTTACAAACTTTTACGTTGTTTAGCTGATTCACAAAACAGGGCGCAATGCATGGACAGACTGCTAATAAATCTATCTCATAAAACATAGTAAAGGGTGTGTAGTGAACAACATTACACATCCTCATCATTTCAAGACCTCAAATAGCTACTTTCCGTATTTTCTATCCTACATTTAAAAATATAGTATAGTTATGTAAAAAGCCTAACTGATCGAAGGGACTGGAATGAATGAACTTACTAGAAGTTGGAGTAAAAATAAAGCAGATGCGAAAGAAAAATAAAATGTCTCAGGATGATTTAGCTTCGCAGATTAATTTAACGAAAAGTCATATTTCAAAAATAGAAAATGGCAAAGCGACACCGAGCCTGGTGACATTGTCCAAAATTGCGGAAATATTTGATGTGCCTATGGCTTGGTTTGTTATCCAGGATCAATTTGATGGCATTTCTATTGTTTCGAAAAAAGAGCGCAATGAGACGGTTGAAACGAATCAGCTCGGTTATCAATACGAGCTGTTAGCGAATAAGAGCTATATGAGCAATATCAATCCTTCAATTGTCACTGTACATAATGGGGCAGAAAATTTAGCCCTTTATACACACGAAAATGATGAATTCATTTACATCATTTCAGGTAGTATCATCTTGAAATACGATAATAAGTTTTACCATTTAGAAGAAGGTGACTCGGCGTATTTTTCAGGAAAAAAAGAACATATCTTTATTAACAACTCTTCGGAAAACTCAAAAGTATTAACAATTTATGTGGAGGATTAAATCTATCTTTTAAACGTAAATATGATCGAAAATACAATTTTCTTGTTTACAATACTATTCAGACAATTTACAATTGGTGTAATGCTATTCAACTTAGTTGAATTGTATTACACTTTTTATATTTTTGGGGGTATGGGGATGACTTCACGAATTAAAGGATTTTATTTACTTTCAGTGGAAGAGCGAGTTAAGTTAATCGCTGAAAAATCAAAGTTAACAAACGAGGAAGTTGAAGCTTTAAACAGTGGAATTTCATTAGAGCTTGCAGATGCAATGGTTGAAAATGTTATTGGACACATTTCAATTCCTTTAGGGGTAGCAGCCAATTTTAAAGTAAATGGTAAAGAGGTATTTATTCCAATGGCTACGGAAGAACCGTCTGTGATTGCTGCAGCTAGTAATGCTGCACGTGCAGCATATGAGTTAGGCGGAATTTTTACTTCCAGCTCAGGAACAGTTATGCGCGGACAGATTCAAGTATTAAATATTGATGACCCTCATGCAGCAAGGGCGAAAATTTTTGAACATAAAGATGAAATCATCGAACACTGTAATGCAAAAGATCCGACGTTAGTAAAGCTGGGCGGCGGAGTAAAGGATGTAGAGGTGCACTTAATCGACACAGCAAAAGAAACAATGGTTGTTGTGCATTTAATCGTAGATACGAAGGATGCGATGGGGGCAAATGCTGTAAATACGATGGCAGAATCTGTGTCACCATTAATCGAACGGATTACAAATGGACGAGTTGTGCTCAGAATAATTTCAAATTTAGCAGATAAGCGTATTGTTCGTGCTCGTGGTGAATTCTCGACAGAAATGCTCGGGGGGATAGCGATCGCGAAAAATATTGTAAGTGCTTACGAATTTGCAGATTCTGATCCGTACCGTGCTGCTACCCATAATAAAGGAATTATGAATGGTATTACTGCTGCAGTATTAGCATCGGGTAACGATACACGTGCTGTTGAGGCAGGCGCTCATGCCTATGCTGCCCGTTCTGGCAGATATCGTTCTTTAACGACTTGGGAGCTGAATAAAGCAGGCAATCTTGTTGGTACATTGGAATTACCGTTAGCTGTTGGTATTGTGGGAGGGGCTACAAAGACTCATCCTGTTGCAAAAGCCGCGCTAAAAATTATGGATGTGCAATCTGCAGAGGAACTAGCCAGCTATATTGCCGCGGTAGGATTAGTAGAAAACCTAGCGAGCTTACGAGCACTTTCCGCAGAAGGTATTCAATCAGGTCATATGCGTCTGCATGCCAAAAACTTGGCTGTAATGGCTGGAGCAACAGGCGATATTATTGACCGTGTTGTGCAGCAGGCAGTTGAAGAGAAAGATTTCCGTTATGATCGTGTTTTAGAGATTACAAATTCTCTGCGAGGTGAGTAACTTGGCGAATACTCCATATAATGAGCAAAAAAATGTAGATGAAAAAAAGTTTATCGAAATTCTAGGTGACACGGTTTCTGGTAATCAGTTAATCATTTCAATTATTTTAAGCGTTGCAGCCAGCTTTTTGGGCTATCAATTAGGCCAGTGGGTATTTCCGAAGTTTGCAGACCCTCAAATGATTAACTCCTACTCACTATTAACAGGAATTGCAGGTATTCTAATAGTTGTCGTTATCAATACCATTCTATTTAAACCAAAGCGTATTTTAGTAGAGGATGAAACATCTAGTCATTCTTTAAAGGAAGCGTTTGAAGATTTACAAATTGATATCGATGAGGAAATACGCTTAATTGAGGAAGACCCTGTGACAAAAAAAGAGCTCGAGGAATTTGGTATTCTTTCTAGCTTACAAGGCTTGAAGGGAGCGGATAAAAAATGAGTATATATTTAATTGCTCTGCTATTTGCTCTTCTAGGTGCAGCTATCTTCACTGTCATTGGTCTTATCTCAGGTACAGATGAAACTGCAATTATGGTACCCATTACATTGCTAGTTATTTTACTGGGAGCGCCTCCTGAAGGTGTGTTCGCATTCTTCATGGCGGGGGTGTTAGCTAAGCATTTAACACATGCTGTACCAACTGCGTTATTAGGTATTCCTGGTGACACAACGGCTGTACCGTTAATCGACCATGCAAATACATTACGCCGTTTAGGCATGCCGCATGTTGCACTACGTAAAATGATTTCAGGCGGTGTCATCGGTGCATTTATCGCCTTACCAACTGCCGTCCTATTAGGTCAGTTTTTAGGTCAATTTGCCGACTTTTTTAAATCTTCGTCAGGCATTATTTTTACACTTGCCGCTATTTTAATCGCGTTCTTTTCAAAAGGGAAATGGGCAAGTCTTTTAATCATTATTCCATTTGCGTTTTTCATTAAGGCTCTAGATAGCGTTAGCTTTGCAATGCTTGATAAACATTTAAGTATTACATTCTTTTTAGGGATCGCCATTGGGCCAATGTTTAGTAATATTCTAATGGCAGCATCTCCTGTTGCTAAAAATGATTTAACGCGCAGTAAGCAAAATCAATATAATCTTGCACCTGAAACGAAATCATGGAAAGGATATTTTCCGAATCCATTTAAAATTTTATCGAAAAGACAGACGATTTTCACGAGCATTACAACGTTTCTTTCTTCCTTAACATTTGTCTTTAGTCCTGTAGGGATGACTTCTTTAATGGGAGAAATTGTAGGCTCTCGCACAAAAGGTGCCTATAAAAAATCAACAACGAGTCTTACTGTCATGAATGGAGTAACGGAATCGACATATATCGCTGAAGCTATTATTCCATTAATTGCATTCGGTATTCCGTTAAGCCCAGTAGCACTTGGACCAGCATCACCTTTATTTAATGCACCACCGATTTTTACTGTGGATCCGGTAAACAACCTACACACGTTAATGTCTTCATGGGATTTTTTCATTTTTGGGTTAATCGGTATTAGTGTGGCGGCTTTAATTGCTTATCCGTTTGCGATGAATTATGCACGTAAAGCGTCCGTATTAGTATTAAAATATATTAGCCAGGAAGCAATCGTAGCCATGTTCATAGGATTAGCGTTCTTGCTTGCCTATAACGAGGCACAATTGTTAGGGGTAGTTTTAACATTTACAGTCGCAACGGTTGGTGGTTTATTAAATCGTATTTTAGGTGTAGGTGCCGGCGTGCAATTCATGGTATTCTACGCATCAAGCTGGATTATGCTGCAGCTATTCGGCATTTAGTTAAAGGAAGTGTATCTTTATGACTTTACCAAAAAAAGTGGAAATAAGAGAAGTTGGTCCGCGTGACGGCTTACAAAATGAGAATTTATTTATTCCTACTGATTTGAAAGTACAATGGATTAACTTAATCAGTGAAACAGGTGTCCGCCATATCGAAGTATCCTCGTTCGTTAGTCCAAAATGGATACCAGCCTTGGCCGATCATCATGAAGTGTTCGAGAAAATCACACGTAATGAAAAAATAACGTATGCAGCGCTTGTCCCTAACTTAAAAGGGATAGAAGGGGCCATTCAACAAAAAGTTGATGAAATTGCATTATTTATTTCTGCCTCTGAGGAGCATAATCAAAGTAATTTGAATGCTTCCATCGACCAATCTTTGCATAACCTAAAGGCTGTAGCTGAAGCAGCAAATCGTGAAGGTATAGCGTTAAGAGGCTATATTTCAACTGTATTTGGCAGTCCGTTTGGGGACGAGGTAAAAATTCAAACCGTCAAGAGAATAATTGATGCCTATATAGAAATGGGCGTTTCTGAGATTTCGCTGGGCGATACAATCGGTGTAGCAGACCCTGTACAGGTGAAGGCTATTTTAACAGAGCTGCTCACGCAATACGACAGTAATCTGTTTGCCCTTCATTTTCATGATACGTATGGCCGCGCTTTAGCCAATATATTTACTGCTCTTGAACTCGGAATCACAAAATACGACAGTGCTATTGGTGGCTTGGGTGGGTGCCCTTATGCCCCAGGTGCAAGCGGCAATGTCTCAACGAATGATTTAGTGAATTTCCTACATCGCTTAGGCATTCAAACAACTATTGATGAAGACAAATTATTTACCGCAACTCAATTTTTACAACAGGCAATGAACAGACAGCCTGATAGTAAAGTTTATAAAGTGCAAAGTAAATAGGAAAGAGAATATGGGAATCAATCAGCGCCCCCAATTGTTAGTTATATGCTAATAGTTGGGGGCGCTGTTTTTTAGGAAGAATCTAAAATACGAACATAACGACAAAGAAGCTATTTTGAACCATATTTACAGACAACCATTTTAAACTAAGCGTTCTAAATTTTGATAATCGTTTACGTAGTGAAAAAGTAAAGATTTTAGATTGACAACATAAAAAAATGTATTTACAATTATCTAGACCGTTCGTTATAATTTTGAAGGAGGCAAGATATATGTCTAGTAAAGAAACATCCCGAGAGAAAATCTTAGAAGCAGCAACCTTGCTTTTTCATTTGAAAGGTTATCACGCTACGGGGTTAAGTGAAATACTTAAAGAGAGCGGAGCGCCTAAAGGTTCGTTATATTATCATTTCCCTAATGGTAAGGAACAATTAGCAATTGAAGCGATTAATTTATCTGCAAAGACGATTTCAACAGCTATCAAAGAAAATTTAGCCGTTTACGATGACCCAGTCGAAGCATTTCAATATCATATCGGAAATATTGCTGAACATTTTAGAGACATAGAACGCAAAACACAATTTAAAAACGTCCCACTCGGATTGCTCGCGATGGAAACTGTATTTGTCAATGAGAATCTACGACAGGCTTGTGAAGAAACCTTTACAATGTGGGAAAATCTTTATTACGATAAATTAAGAATAAGTGGCTATAACGAAGATCGCGCGTATTTAATTAGTGAAACAATTAGTGCCTTAATTGAAGGGGGCGTTACGTTATGTTTTACAAAAAAATCGTGTGAGCCATTACATCATGTTAACAAGATGATCCCTTTACTACTGTCCCAGTAAAAAGGGACTTATTCATCGTAAATTTATATAGACCGGTCTAATTATTGCTAGGGAAGAAAGGAAGTAATTTATGTCTTCATCCAATCAAGTTGTACCAGTACGTAGCCCTAAAGGTATGGCTTTTGTACTGATGTTTGCTGCATTTATCGGGCTATTTAGTGAGACGGCCTTGAATATGGCACTGACTAACATTATGTCAGATTTTAGTGTGTCAGCAGCGACTGCCCAGTGGCTTACGACGGGCTATCTATTAACAATTGGTATTCTCGTACCTGTTTCATCACTACTCATTCAATGGTTTACAACAAAACAACTAGTAGTCGGTTCGTTAATCTTCTCTATTGTAGGAACCATTTTAGCTGCAGCAGCACCTAGTTTTGCAGTTTTACTAGTTGGTCGTATCGTTCAAGCTCTTGGAACGGGAATTATTTTACCATTAATGATGAATGTAATTTTACTAATTTTTCCGATCTATAAACGTGGAGCTGTGATGGGATTAATGGGACTTGTCATTACAACAGCACCTGCAGTTGGTCCTGTTTTAGCTGGTCTTATTGTTGATTCGTTGAATTGGGCTTATATTTTCTGGATTAGTCTTATCTTTTATGTAGCTTTAGTAATTATCGGGCTTAAACAGATTGATAACGTATCAACTATTACAAAACCTGCGATTGATTTGTTTTCTGTCCTGTTATCCACGCTTGGATTTGGCGGTTTAATGTATAGTTTAAGTAATATTGCGGAGAAATCATTTAACTCTGTTTCGGTATATATGCCTTTTATTGTAGGTGCGGTATCCATTATATTATTTAGTATTCGTCAAATGAAAATGAAACAACCAATGATTAACTTGAGAGTGTTTAAATTTCCTATGTTTACATTAGGAACGCTGTTATTATTCAGCGGCATGCTCCTCATATTATCATCAGCCATTCTATTACCAATGTATCTTAAAGCATCTTTACTATTTAGTGCCACAGTAGCTGGGATGATTCTTTTACCTGGTAGTGCAATGAATGCTTTTTGTTCTCCTTTTGTAGGAAAGTTATTTGATAAATATGGCGCAAAGAAATTTTTGCCACTTGGGTATCTTTTAGCGGTTATTTCAAGCTTACTTTTTGTCTTTACGATTTCTGTAGATACACCAATTTGGCAAGTAATTTTGGCACATACCATCTTTTTCATCGGTGTTTCCATGATTATTATGCCTGCGCAAACAAATGGATTAAACCAATTACCACGCAAATTATATGGTGATGGAGCCGCAGTCATGAGTACATTACAACAAATTGCTGGTGGTATCGGAACAGCGTTGGCAATTACATTATTGGTAAATGGCCAAACATTGCATATGGAGAAATTTCCAAACGCTACACCAGGTGAATTAATGGCGGAAGGAACAAAGCATGCGTACATCTTTATCGTTGGCCTTTCAATCATCGGACTTATTTTATCATTCTTTGTGAAGCGAGTGCATGTGGAAAAAGATTAAGTAGTTTTTACAAAGCAAATTTAAAATTGTTTCCTAAATCAAAGCTTGGGCCGACACTAAAAAGTCACGGACGCTGGTATATCAACGTTTCGTGATTTTTCTAATGGACATTGTTTAAACAGTTTTTTATACAAAGGTATATAAACATAGCTACAATAATACTTTTCAAGATTTTGCTGAAAAAACTATATGCTATATGAATAAAACGTGTATCAATAGACAATCTATTTACGTAAATTTGCATTTTTAATCGTTCCTAAACTTTCAGGGGCATTAGGATCGGCGGATTGTGGAGCAACACAGGTAGAAAATAATCAAACTTTTTTATAAAAGCCTAACTTAAAACTGCTAAAGAAAAATCTCTTTTGATCAATCTTTTTTCAAAAGGGATTCTTCTTTTTTATTATTAAATAAGGGATTGTGCAGGTTGTTTTTGTTAACTTTATTTCAAAGCAATACCTCTTTATATTCTTAAAATGATATTTATGCTGATGAAACAGAAGTCTTCTCTTTAGGCTTTATATTAACAAGCACAATACTAAGTACGACTATGATCATTCCTACGAAAAGATTAATTGTAACTGCTTCATGTAGAAAGAAAGAACTCACTAAAATAGAGATAACAGGGATTAAAAAAGTATATGTTGATACTTTGCTTGCCTCCCCGGAACTAACTAATGTAAAGAAAGCAAGCCAACCAAATGCAATTACAAATATAGAAATAAATAATAAGGATAGAGTAAACTGTATGTTCCATGATATAGAAGACCAACTTTCCGTTCCCGTTCCTAACGCAAGTAGGAACAGTCCCCCAATTATAATATGAAGTGTAGTTAGCCAAATTCCATCAACTTTTTGAGCTGTTCTTTTCATAAACACTGTACCGAACGCCCAACTAACAGCAGTACATAAAGCAAGAAGAACGCCGATAATCGAAATATGTCCTGCTAATCCTCCTAAACAAATGACACCCACACCTGCAAAACCTAAAATTAACCCAGCAAATTTAAGAAAATGCATGGATTCCCCAAGCCAAATCCATGAGAATATACCCATTAAAACTGGTTGGAGATAAACAATTGATGTAAAAAGTCCTGCAGGTAAGTAATTTAAACCAACTGTTTGTAGACCGTAAAATAAAATAATATTGAAGAATGCTGATACAAAGTAAATAGGCCATGTTTCTTTAAAACGAAGCATTTTATATCTTGGAATAGCAATTATAAGTAAGATAAGTCCCCCTATAAATAATCGCAGTCCAGAAAATAATAGGGGAGATGAATAATTTAAGGAAAATTTAGCCAGTGGCCAATGTATCCCCCATATGATGACTAGAAAAGTAAGAAGAAAAAAGTTTTTCACTTTTATATGGTTGTTCATTTAACATAACGCCTCCTTGGTATGATTACATCATTTATGATACTATACTTATATAGTATAAATAAAATCAATTATTTTAATAGGAGGTATAAGTATTTACTTATGATGACGATATCACAATTACAGGTGTTAGCTACAGCAATAGACACGGGGAGTTTTACAAAAGCAGCGCATACTTTACATATGACTCAGCCAGCTGTTAGTCATGCCATATTGAGTTTAGAAGCAGAATTAGGAGTTACCATACTGTTGAGGGATCGAAAAAAGGGATTAATTCTAACAGATGTAGGAGAACGTATATTATTCCATATTAAGGAAGTGTTGAATCATGTAGACAAAATTGAGCAGGAAGTAGCTGCGGAAAAGGGATTTGAGGTTGGAACTATACGAATTGGAAGCTTTTCGAGTGCTTCTAAGTTTTTGACTAAAATCATAAAGATTTTTCAACAAAAATATCCTTCTTTAAAGATTGTCATTTACGAAGGCACTTTAGATGAAATCGAAAAATGGCTATCTACTAGAGTCATCGATGTAGGATTCATCACCCTTCCCAGAAAAGAGATGGATGTTATACCAATTGCCACGGACAAGATGGTTGTCGTTTTATCAAAGACTCACCCGTTGTCCGATAAAGAGTTTATTCATATTAATGATTTGGATAATAAACCAATCATATTATGCAGAGGAGGATTTGAACTACCAATTATCAGTATATTTAAAAAGAGTAAAGTCAAGTTAAAGGCGGAATTTACTGTTTCCCATATAAATACAATGTTGGAGATGATCCAAGAAGGACTAGGAATAGCAATCGTTCATAAGCTTACCATAGTGCATTTACCAGATGACCTTTGCATAAAAAATTTAGAACCTAAATATAGCAGAGAAATTGCTCTAGCAGTACCCTCAATTAAAAAGGCTTCTATTTCAGTAAAGTTGTTAATTGATGAGATGCAAAATTTAGTTGAAACTTTTGATGAGTAAAGTCAATTATAAGGTTAGGGTACCGCCACATTGCTATCAAGCTATCAAAACAAAATACTCCCTAAAATGAAATAATACGCTATTCTTTCTGTAGAATCATTGGAAAGGATGAACCGACCTCCAATTGTTAGACAATAACTAACATTTAGGGGGCAGATTTTATATCGTTAAATTTACACTAGAAGATAAAAATTAATGTTATCGAATTTTATTTATTAGGAACGGAAACTTATGAAAGAATTGACGATCATAGCCGTCAATTCTTGCATCTCAACTAATGGAATAATGAGATTCTTTTTTCTTCTTTTAACTTTTTAATTTCTTCGTTCATAGCTTTAAAACAGTCGCAGAAGAAGCAGGGATAGCAACAGCTATCCTTTACAACAAGTTACTATAAAACCTAAAGAGGGGACTTCCGTTTCAAAGGCTTTATTTTTAAATTAAAATATCATTTTATATGACGTGTATTGCAAGATAGCAGTTAGAAATTACCGAAAAATGCCTAAGGGGAAGGAGATTTTGGAAATGATTTGTGTCATTACAGGATTAGGAAGAAAGTTGTTTGCAGAACGGGCAAAGGAAGGATAATAAGCAAGTGGAAAAATACAATCATATTGTATGAGAAAAACCAAAAACAATGTTGCAATATCAATACTTAGTACGAGATTCCAACATTGATTGTTTTTTTGGTTCATTTGATATCATTTAGTTCTCTCTGGCATGAATCAAATGAACCTTTTTTAACATTTATAATTAATTTATTTTTCATCTTCAATTTTTAATTCAAAACAAGATTGATTGTTCTAATCTGTTTATTTGATTGTCCTCGTTTTGTTCCTACTACCATGTAAGAAATGTTTCTTCAAATTTTGTGGAAGTTCAACTATAAAGAATAGCCAATCATTTCACAATACTGAGTGTGAATAAGTCTCCCATACATATTTCTTACCTTAATTGTACAAAAAATAGGTTATGCAAAAAGTTTGATGAGTATACGATGATCATTGAAAATGTATATTCGGTATTAATAATTCATTAACCCTTTAAATTCTTCTACAGTTAAAGGTTTAGTATTTTTAATACATTTAACTAAAAATCAATAATAAATACTTGTTCTTCTGTTTGAAGAATTTGAGAAATTTTTCTACCTTGTAAAAGTAAGCTTTGATTATCAAGGCTCCAATAGAGTTCATAGGGTGTTAACCCTTGATAAATGGTTTCTACATTGAGTATATTTTTACCTTGAAATCTTCCTATATAAACATTATCTTCATCACTCAGAGAATAGGCGATTTTCTTTTGATCATTTGAAAATTCATATATACTTACTTTTTCTAATAAGATGGCAAGATCACCATTACGGCTATCATATTCGTATAATGTTTCATCTTTACCAAGGAATACAAATTGATAATTATTTAACCAAGTAGTTTTACTTCCATTTGTTTGATGTGTGTACTTAGTTTCTATTTTATTACTGTTTATCGTCACGAAAATAAGACTACTATCATTAGAAGGTTTAGATGGCGGAATTATAGTAAATAACAAATTTTTTCCATCATCTGAGATATTTACCCCTACGAAAGTTCCCTTATCTTTGAGTTCAACTAATTCGTATGTTTGAAGGCTGTTTAAAACTATATCAAATACACCAATAGTTGTTGGTTCATCAATCATTGAGCTAGAGCTAAGAAAACATAGAAATCTGCTGTTGTTAGACCATGCTATATCTTGGAGGTAGATATTCTGGTTAGACTTAAGTGGTATCTCAATTTTTTCTTTTCCATCTTTTACAGAGATAAGCTTTAATGAAGGACCATATGATGACAATCTAGTTTGAGCAATCATTTTACCATCTGGTGACATATATAAGTTAAAAATGTTGTTATTCATTTTCTGCAAAACTTCAGGTTTTTCATATGGGGAAGATAATCGTTGTAGATGAGATAATCCCTCTTCTTTAAAGATTCCAATGACTGATTTATTATCAGACCAACCAAGTAATTTACTAGCCGGTGGAAGACGATAAATGGATTTAACTTTAAAAGATTTATTCATCTGATCCATGGGAGGCTGCTCCGAATTGTCTGAAATTATAATGGTTTCTGTACGCTTTCCTATATTACAACCTGTCATAATTAAGGTAAGGGAAAATAGTACGGCTGACCAATGTAACCAATGTTTTTTCTTCATAATAAATTTTCATCCTTCATGTATATCATTTCTACATATACTATGGTATTTTGATTTTCATTAAAGATACGTATAATCCCTTTATGATCCTCTACAATAGATTTTGCAATACTTAGACCTAATCCTACACTTCCTTCCTCTGCTTTTTCTTGATTTATTGAAAAAAAGGGTTGAAATAGGTTGGTGAATTGTTCCTGTTCAATGTGATTACTAGGATTCATGAATTTTAAAATTATTTTTTCTTTTACTAGTTCTGCACTAATATTTATTTGTGAAAAAGGTGAACTGTATTTTATAGCATTATCTAATAGGTTAATAAAAAGTTGGCGAATTCGATTGTCATCACCATAAACATACAAATCCTCTTGAATGTCGCTATTTATACTTTTTTTGTAACGTTCAGCTCGAAACGACATAGAATCACAAACATCTTTTAAAATTTCACTAGTATCTACTTTTTCGAATGGATATTCTCTCGTTGTGCCTTTAGATATTTCAAGAAGTTTAACTACCATATTGTGGAGTCTCCGACTTTCCTCAATAATGTGTTTCATACCTTTTTTAAAAAAACTTCTATCAGATTCTCCTTTTTGCTCTATAATTTCTGCATATCCGAGAATGGAAGTAAGAGGAGTTTTAAGCTCATGAGTAATATTGTCAAAAAATAGCTTTTCCTTCTTGTTTAACTCTTTTAAACGATCACGGTCACTTTCTATTGTAGATATTTGACTATTAATTCGTTTGATCATATCATTGAAATTCATTGCCAATTCACCTATTTCATCTTTTCTTTTAAAATGAATATTAACATTAAGATTTCCTTTTTTAACCTGATTAGATGCATGTGTTAATTCAACGAGGGGAATAGTGATATGTCTTGAAAGAATATATGAAAAAAGAAATGCTACAGTAAAAATAACCACGGCTATATAAAAAATAATATCTAAAATCCTTTTACTTTGATTATAAAGAAGGCTAAAATCTTTCGAAAAACGTAAAATTCCAACCTCTGATCCATCAATTACAACAGGGTAAGAGAAAAGAACCTTGGCTTTATTTTGATAGTAGGAGATATGATAAGCAGTTTTTCCCTTAATAGCTTGTTGAAGATCAGTATCTATTTTTTCTAAAAAGGACTTTTTATCAGAAGAATATAATAACGAACCATCTAAACTATAAACACTTACATTACTACCTGTAGAAAAGTTTAAGTCGTGTACCATTTCTTCTGCCATTTCACCAAAATAAAGCTTGTTATTTTTATAATGATTAATTAAAAAAGATTGGCGAACATACACATTACTGTTTTTTTTTAACTCAACTAAATCAGAAGTTATAATCTTCTCGTTATTAGTCCAAGTTACTTCTTTTACAGTGTAATTAAGTACTAGAAAAGATAAAAAAAAGATGGCGAAAAAACCAAAAATAAATTTTGCTTTAATAGTTCTTAGCATCCTTTACTTCACCTGCTTTTCAAATTTATAGCCAATTCCAAATACTGTGGTAATAATGTCTCCTGCATCAAGTTTTTTTCTAAGACGCTGAATATGAGTATCAACAGTACGTGTATCACCAACAAAATCATACCCCCATACCAAATCGAGCAACTCTGATCGAGTAAAGATTTTACCCTTTTGTCCTATTAGAGTCATTAATAAATCATATTCCTTGGGAGTAAGCTCTATATTTATATCATCTTTTATTACCAGCCTTTCTTCTGGTAGAATTAAAATATTTTTAAATCTAATATCTTGACTTTTTTCTTGCTTTTCCAAGCTATTCGTTTGATCTAATCTTCTAAAAATTGTTCTAATCCTAGCAACTACCTCACGCAAATCAAACGGCTTTGTGATATAGTCATCTGCTCCATATTCTAGCCCAATTACTTTATCGGTAATATCAGATTTAGCAGTTATCATCAAAATGGGAATATTGTAAGTGGTTGTTACTTGTTTACAAATATCCAACCCGCTACAATCGGGAAGCATCCAGTCAAGTAAAAGTAGATTAGGCTTGTATATTGCTATTGCACTTAACCCAGAAGATCCTGTTGCTTCAATGCGTGTATGAAAACCTTCCATCATTAAACCATATGACAGCAAATCAGCAATTGGTTCGTCATCTTCTATTATGAGAATTTTAGTTTTGTCCATGTAAATGTCCACCTTTTTTTATATCTATTTAAGTATAGTCCCATATCAAATTTAGTATTATCCAGTGTCTAGATGATACAAGAAGCTTTCAAAGAAAGCCAATACAAAGTTGTTTTGTGACATTTTGTTTACATATTGATTAATCTTTAGAGACAATTGAGAGTTATATTTGGCTATGGTTATAGCCCCAATATGGAAAAGGAGGAATGTTTATTGTTAATCGAAAATGAAACTCCTGATGGTTCTAAAAGGAGCTCAGGTGGTCTCGGTCGTTTGGTCGCTCTTGATGTTGCGCGTGGATTGGCAGTCTTAGGAATGTATGTGCAACACTTTGCTTTGAATGAAAAGAATGCAGCAATCGTTTCAGGAAATACAACTTTACTATTTGTACTTTGTGGTGGTATTTCTTATTCTCTCATGGCACAGGGAATGAGGGATAAAGGTATAGAAAAAACTGCTTTTAGGTCACGCATGCTAGCACGGGCGGTTTTTATCGATCTTATTGGGTATACTCTCATTATGTTAAATACACCGTTTGGGGTGATATTACCCGCTTATGCAGCGCTTTTTGTACTTGCTTTACCTCTGGTGTACCGTTCGACTCGTGTGCTTGTTACAACAGCAATTTGTTTAATCTTGTTAGGACCACCAGTAATGGTACTTGGAGGGAGTTTGTTTTCTGAAGCTTTTCTTCTGTATGATATTGCCGGGGGTCCAATGTCAGCTTTAGCACTTTCCTCTGTTTTTGTGGCAGGAATGGCTATTGGTCGTCTTGATCTTACTAGTACACATACTGCTCTTTCATTGGCAGGTAGTGGTTCAATTATGCTTATAATTAGTATTATGTTGTCTAAATTTGTACTTCCTGATTTAAGTCAAACCTTTGAAAATTGGCTTATAAGTGTTCAAGGGGTAAACAGTATTGAACTAGACCCGTACGCAATCTGGCCATATAATGTGGAACCACCAATGTGGCACAGTCTACTTTTAACAAGTTCACATAGTGCATCCTCTTTCCAGACGTTGATGGGTCTTGGGGCAGCATTTTTTGCTCTTGGAATAGTTTGTATCATATCCAAAAAAATTTCTAAATTAGTGATTCCTTTCGCCTTAGTTGGACGTATGGCGTTGACGATGTATGCAATTCAGTTTGTTGTGGTATGGGGTATTCAACTAGCTGGCGGTAATTTTAGTCTAGGTGAAATACCATTTGGAGACATGTTAATCGTTATAATAGCATTGGTGGTAGGGTGGTTATTATCTTGCCTTCCTAAAGGTCCACTAGAGGCATCCTTGCGACATTTTGATAGTTTTTTTACCCTACGCAATCAAACCGAAAGGTGCATTAGCAATCACTTGAAAGAAAAAATATAGTATTTATTGCCACAAATAAAGGTTTATTAAAAGGTATAGCAATATACATGAAATAGAAATTAAAAATACACCTCAAAAAAATCATACATTTAAAATAAAGCGATGGGACAGTCTTTTTAAACAAGACTGTCCCATCGCTTTTAATATAAAAACTCGATAAATAAAAAGCAAACTAAATCCATGTAATACATTTCATCACAAAATTCTTTGTACGACAAATTTTAGTGTGTTCGTATGATAACACAAAATTTTAAACTTCCATTTTAGTTTCACATATATCAAATTTAGCTTTTTTATTGTTGTGACAATTTGTTTACAAGTATGTTAAACTTCTGCGATATTCAAACCTTATATTAAAGATGTGGCGTTTGAATGAGAGCAAAAAGGATTTTGATGCCACTGTTCAACCTTCAATAAATAGAGTAAGGACTGAAGTAACAACATGAATAAAATCCAAAATCAAAAAAATAAACACTATATGCCAGGTCTTGATGGTCTTAGAGCTATATCAGTTCTTGCAGTCATAGCATATCATTTAAACCTTAAGTGGGCACAAGGAGGTCTCCTTGGGGTAGGGATTTTTTTTGTTATCTCTGGTTATCTCATTACTGATCAAATTATCAACGAGTGGAAAGGGAAACAAAGATTTAATCTGCTAAATTTCTGGATACGAAGATTTAGGAGGCTCCTTCCAGCTATGCTATGGATGCTATTCTGTGTAGGAACATGGCTTTTAATATTTGATTTAGATAGATTACTTTCATTAAAGGGTCATTTTGTATCAGCTTTATTTTATGTGAATAATTGGTGGTTAATTTTTAACAAAGTTTCTTATTTTGAAAGTTTCGGTCCTCCTTCACCTATTGGACATTTGTGGTCTCTCTCCATAGAAGAACAATTTTACTTTATTTGGCCACTTTTTCTAGTTATCGGATTAACAATAGTTAAACGAAGAAGCGATCTTATCAAATGGATTTTAATAGCTGCAGCTTTATCAGCTATATCAATGGGATGGATTTATGAACCTGGCACTGATCCAAGTAGAGTTTACTATGGTACTGATACTAGAGCATTTGGCTTACTTATTGGTGCAACTCTGGCTTTTATTTGGCCAAGTAAACAATTAAAACAAAGAGATCAAGTTCCATATCAAGCACGACTAATTTTAGACGTAATAGGAGTAGTAAGTTTATTAATAACTCTCATATTAATGGTTTGTACCAACAAATTTAATGAATCACTTTATCCATGGGGATTTGTATTTTTAAGTTTTATTACTGCAATTTTAGTTGCGGTCCTTGCACATCCTGCAAGCATTATTGGAACAATGTTGGGATGTAAACCTTTACGCTGGATAGGGGTTAGGTCATATAGCTTATACTTATGGCATTTTCCAATCATTATTTTATCAAATACAACCAACAAAGAATTTAGTATTACACACATCACAATTCAACTAGTTTTTAGCTTTATTTTGGCATCTTTATCTTACAAGTATATAGAGGAACCCTTTAGGCGAAGAAATTCTAAAGAAAATCCACGTAGCAAATGGCGCTTAAGAAGATATTATATGCGTGCGATATACTTGGCAAGCATTCTTTATAGCTTATTTTTTCTTATTATATTTAGAGTGTATATCACCCAAATTGAATCTAAAGCCACGGCTAATGAAGAGGAAATACTTTATGTAGAGGAAAAAATTGACACTAAGGAAGAAAAGAATGTTTCAAAAAATTTTGTTTATCAGGATGGGGCTGGGATTACAGTCATAGGGGATTCGGTTATTGTTGGTGTTGCTCCTTATCTGGAAGAGTTACTTCCGGGAATCTTGATTGATGGAAAAGTTAGTCGTCAAATGAGTCAAGTGGAAGAAATTATCAAACAGCTACAAACAGAAGGGAGATTAGGCGAAAAGATTATTATTGAGCTGGGAACAAATGGTCCCTTTAATTCAAATCAATTACGTAATTTACTTTCATCACTTCATGATAAGCAAGTTTTTATTGTAAATACACGTGTCCCTAAAGATTGGCAGGATAATGTGAACAAAGTGATTTCAGAGGTTGCTATTGAGTTCCAAAACACGACTATTATCGATTGGTATGCAGCTAGTGAAGGAAAAGAAAATTATTTTTATGAGGATGGAGTGCATTTGAAACCAAAAGGTGCAGAATACTATGCTTCTATAATACTAGAAGCAGTTAAGGAAAATATTTAGGAGAGTTTTTAAATTATATTCACATTAAGAGAGGAAAGTATTATGTATAAATTAAAAGAGAAGAAACAAACAAAAGGTAAAAAGAAACTAATCCTTGTACTAGCACTATTGCTCATTTCCATTGGCATTGTTAGTTATGGTATGAATAAAACCGTTCCGACAAATAAATCCATAGAAGAAGTAAAAGCAACTCACATTGAGGAGATTCATGACAAGGTGGAAGTGGAGGGGAAGACGGAAGTTTCAAAAAATGTTAATACTCAAGATGTGACAGGGGTTACTGTTATTGGGGATTCGGTCATTGTTGGTGTCGCTCCTTATTTAGAAGAGTTACTTCCAGGAATCTTAGTTGATGGAAAAGTTGGTCGTCAAATGATACAGGGGGAAGAAACTATTAAACAGCTACAAACAGAAGGGAAATTAGGTGGGAAAATTGTTATAGAGCTTGGGACAAATGGCCCCTTTACTTCAAACCAATTACGTAATTTACTTTCCTTACTTAGCGATAAGCAAATTTACCTTATAAATACACGTGTCCCTAAAGAATGGGAGGAAACTGTAAACAATACGATTTCAGAGGTTGCTCCTGAGTTTAAAAACGCAACTATTATTGATTGGTATGCAGCTAGTGAAGGAAAAGAAAATTACTTTTATCAGGATGGAGTACATTTGAAACCAGAAGGTGCTGAATTCTATGCTTCTTTGATTCTAGAAACAATAAATGAAAATAATTAATGATGTATGTTTTCAAAGATTACTTACACTAAGTAAATAGTAAGGACAGTGAAGTATATGTATAAATTAAAAGAGAAGAAAAAATTGAATATCAGAAAGATAATAATACTTGTGCTAACTCTATTTATTATTTTTGCTGGTTTAGTTAGTTATGGGATCTATAGAACTGTAGCACAATCAGTTGACCATATTTATAAACCTTTGAATAAAGACAAGGATAATGATAAACAACAGCAAAATAAAACTAATATAGAAAATTTAAAACCCCTCTCATTTTTACTACTAGGGGTGGATGAGCGACCAAATGATGTTGGTCGTTCTGATTCTATGATAGTAGTTACTGTTAATCCTAAATCAGAAATATCAACAATGGTAAGCATTCCACGTGATACGAGAGTTTATAATCCTATGAAAAATTCTTATAGTAAAATAAATGCGGCTTATGCTTATGGTGGAGTGGAAGGAACAGTCCAGGCTGTTGAACAATTTTTAAATATTCCTATTGACTATTACATTAAGGTTAATATGGAAGGTTTTAGGGATATTGTTGATGCGGTTGGTGGAGTGACAGTAAATAATAAATTTGCTTTCACTCTTGAAGATGTGTTTATACCTGAGGGAAAACAACAAATAAATGGTCATGTTGCTCTTAAATATGTTCGAATGCGGAAAGAAGATCCTCTTGGAGATTTCGGTAGGCAAACAAGGCAAAGAGAAGTGATAAGTAAAATTATTGAAAAGGGTACTGAATTTTCTTCATTGGTAAAATATCCGAAAATATTAAAAATATTAGAAAAAAATGTACAAACAAACTTAAAACTAGAACAACTAATTGATATTCAAAAAGCATATAAATCTGCTGCTCAAATAATAAAGCAAATAGAGATCAAGGGTGAGGGAAAGACAATAGATGGTATTTGGTACTACATTGTAAATGATGATACAAGGTTAGAGATTTCAGATGAGTTAATGTAAAATATTTGAAGTGGCATATAAAAACAACGTGTAAATATCTCAACAACTACTTTAGAAGTGAGACAAAATGTGTAAAAAAAGAATCTTCTACCGAAAACGGATTTGGAGAAAAAAGCTCTAGAATCTGGAGAAATCCCCAAAAAAGATTGGTGCCGAACTTGCTAATGTTATTTAAAAATCTTTAGAAGATGCGTAAAAGATAGGTTGGTATAAGTTATGACTGAAGAGAAGAAAGAGGCTAAAAAACATCAAATTGATTATAACGTTATATATGTGCACGTCTACTCAACAGGTGAACAGTTAATATGTAGTTTTGATAAGCCCCATCCAACAATGGAACGACCAACGTTCAAGCAAGCTATGCGTGTAACACCTAATTACGTTGCATTTGCTGAAGAAGGCGATACACTTATATTTTCAGATATGACTATTATAATCAAAGAAAATTTGAAAAACGAAGGATTGGATGAAGACTTTCTTGATACATTAACAACAGCTGGGGATGCCTTTAAAGAATGGCGTAGACTGTTAAATAGGTTGGAGAGTAAAGAACGTTTACAATTCCTAAAAATGGTTTACAATGAAGGCTTTAAGAATTGTAAATAAAACAATGAAAAGATAAAGGTAAAAGAAAGAGAAGCGCAAACAACGGGAGTGTACTCACACTCCCAAAAAACTTTGTTTTTGATTTGGTAGGTGATTTCTACGAACTTTACAAATATTTAGCCTAGAAAAATATGCAGCTATATTAGTTGTCGCTTTGCTCTCCAAATTATTAATATTCTAAAAAAATATTTGAAGATGATGCTTTTGTAGAAAGAGTACATTCAGATATCGAGCCAATGTATTTTGCGTTAATATACATTGTAAAGAAAAATGAAAAACCCCAACAAAAGACTGCGTATAACAGGCTTTTGAGGGCTTTGTAGGGTACATATTACAAAATAAAAAAAATTAGTCCGTGAAACATTAAATAAATGGCAAAAATATTGATTTATCAACGTTTACACGGACTTTTACATTAATTAGCCCCACTGCTAGCCCCAGTTCCGCATTCCAAACTTCTACTGAAAACTTCCACTGCTTGTTCTTCTAACTCTTTCATTACATGGAAACCAGCTTTTAAAATCGTATCTCTAAATATTTTATGAATGGCCATGCAATAGGTTATTGAATTTATTTATAAATACAAATAACTGAATGTCAAGTTTGCCATGTTTCAATAAAATTTGTTTACACCATACTTGGTATTTTTTTAATAGATCAATTACAAGATTATCCACCAAAATTCTTCGATAACTATTTTTAGTTTTCGGGGTACGCGTACCAATATCATCACGTGTACGTTCTATTGTAATTATATTATTTAACCTCGTATAATTGAGTGTCGTCTATCCTCTCATACGATAATTTTCCGCTAAAAAGTACTGTAGTTTGGTTTGAAAAATGAATTTAATAATATTCTTCTTGAACTAACAGTTAAAGGGATACAGAGTCCTCTTTCTGATTTTTAAATAAAAAGTATTTGACAAATAAAATATATTTATGATATTATTAAAAAATTTGATAATAAACAATTTATATGTTAAGGTTAAGAAGATTACCATATTGGAGGTGGATTATTTGTTCGAAATTGGCGATAACATTGTTTATCCAATGCACGGAGTAGGTATAATTAAAGCTATAGAAGAAAAGGAAATCTCAGGGGAAAAGCAACAGTATTATGTCATAAAAATGTTAATCGGTAATATGCAAATCATGATTCCTACAGGTAAAATATTGAGTTCTAGTATACGCCCTGTTACTGACATAATTGCATTAAAACACATCATAAACATTTTTCAACATGGAGAATCAGATAGATTACTGCCTTGGAAACAAAGGTATAAAGTGAACACGGACAAAATAAATACGGGTAAAATACAAGAATGTACTGAAGTTGTACGTGATTTAATTCGTATGAAGAAAGAACAAGGACTTAATTCAAGCGAAAAAAAAATGTTAGATAACGCACATGAATTTTTGATTAGTGAACTAGTATTAATTAAAGGGATTACTGTAAATCAAATAAAAAGTTTCTGTTAAGGTTAATTTAAGATAATGTATTACATTTTGCGTAAATATTCTGAATTTTTAGGGAATATGTTTATTATTAAAAGTAAATCATTTTAAAGACATTCAACTTCTCCCACTCACCTTTAGAGCATTAACCTCTTTTGTTCTACAATTTCATCAATTTTTATTATTTAAATTTCTTTTACGAAGGTTTGAAGTTTCAAAAAATAACTTTATAAAATAGTCACCTGATTTTTGCAATCCTGATTCACACTGGCACGGACAAGGAGCCATAAGGATGAAAGAGAGGTAGGGGTTTCATTGTTTTAGGTATACAATATATTATTTAAGTCATTTTTTCTAGAAGAAAAAACAATCAATCTCACCTCTATACTTTAAGAATTTTTTACATCTACATAGACGGTCAGTGGATTTTTCTATGTATTTACATTTTATTTAAAAAATATTCTTCTTAAAAAGAATTATTTTTGTTCGATGTAAAGGATTTGTAACTTTTCATCTTGATGATCACTGAGAGCATGGATAGTATTACATTGTGTGTGTTTACATACTAGGAGGCAAAACAAATGGAAAAAGGTAATGTAAAATGGTTTAATGGCAAAAAAGGCTTCGGATTCATCGAACGTGAAGGTGGAGACGACGTATTCGTTCATTTCTCAGCGATTCAAGGCGAAGGTTACAAAACCTTAAAAGAAGGTCAAGCAGTGACTTTTGATGTGGAGGAAGGTCAACGTGGACCTCAAGCTTCAAACGTACGTACAGCTGCTTAATTTTACAAAACAGGGAAGGCAGGCTCTTTTATGAGAGTCTGCTTCTTTCTAGAAACACTATTTACTCAATTAAAAGGCAATTAGAATTGGATGTAGATTTGAAAAAAAGTCATGACGTTAATAAATAGTTTTAAGTAAAATCCTGTGTTGGTATGCAGGATTTTTTATTGTTCCACAAACTGGCCATTTAATTTAACAATACCTTTAAAGAAAAATGGATATTTATGTTAAAATATAGATAAGAATATGAAGCTATTAAATTTAGGGATGGGACGGCATATGAATAGCCAATTTTATTTTATCAATGCTTTTACAAAAGAAAAATTTAAGGGAAATCCTGCAGCAATAGTTTTCTTAAGAGAGAAAAGATCAGAAGAGTGGATGAAATACTTAGCAAAAGAACTCAATCAACCTATTACAGCTTTTATTTCAAAGGAAAATGGAAATAACTATCAACTTAGATGGTTCACACCGACTAAAGAGATTGATTTATGTGGGCATGGTACATTAGGAGCTGCTCATATTTTATGGAGTGAGGGTTTTTCTTCATCAGAGTCAACAATTAACTTTTATACTCAATCAGGACTTCTTCAAACTGAGCTATTTGAACAACAAATAATTCTAAAGTTTAATTTAAAAGAATCAACTCAAACAGAAGTGACTGAGAAATTAAAACGTGTTATTGATTTCCACATAAAAGATGCTGCTTGGGCAGAAGATCGGTACATTTTAGAACTGGAAAACCATGATATGGTTCATAACGTAATGCCTAATTTGGATGCAATTCGAGAACTAGAGGGTCCAGGTATAATTATTACTAGTCGTGGATTAGATAAGTATGACTTTGTATCAAGGTATTTTGCTCCAAAGATAGGAATTAACGAAGATTACGTTACAGGCTCTGCACACTGCGCATTAGCTTCATATTGGAGTGGTCTCTTAAATAAGAAAGAATTTACAGCATATCAGGATTCAGAGCGCGGGGGTGAAATAAAACTAAAGATAAAAGGAGAAAAAGTTGAGTTAATTGGGGACTGTGTAACTTTACTGAAAGGACATTTATATAATTAGCTAATCTTCCGTAATAGGGCGCGATTATTTAAGAACGCGTCTTTTTCTTTTAAAGGACCCTATTGTTGCAGATATAAAAAGAGGCTGACATTACATCAACCTCTTTTTAATGATTTTTAGGATGCAGCGATTACTTCGCAAGATATATCAAAAAGCGAATGAAGAACTTTGATATCCTATATTTAAAGGAGGTGCCTTCGTTGTATAACCATGAAATTATAATTAAGAAAATTATTTTGTATGGGGAAGAAAACCTACATGAACCACTACCCTTGGAAAATATTGCAGCACAATCAAATTTTTCAAAGTATCACTTTCATCGAATATTCCAATCCACGATTGGCATGACAGTAACTGAATATATTCGGTTAAGGGAGATATTACAATAGCATATAAAGAAACACCCAAATCATTAGAGCTTACAGCGAACAGTGAATCATCCGACATAAGTGTAAATTTAGAAGGTTATCAGAAAGAAAAACATACAGATAAATTAAAAAAAGGAAAGATTGGAGAAGCCTCAAACAAATTAGAATTAATTAGCAAAGAAGGTGTAATAACTATAAAATAAAAACTTACAATCTGTGTGGTTAATAAATAATGTTAAGACGAGAACTTGAACAACAGGGACCACATTTATCTACTGGGATTGATATTAGTGAGAGCCATTCTATCTGTCGTTATATAAAAAAACAATTGCAATTGCTGAATTAAGAAGTTGGAAAAAAAACAATAAAAGGAAGTTCAGGCATTTGAATTCAAATAATATAAAGTGAGGGCCAGATTGTTGAGGAACGTTTTCAATAAAATTGGATTTTATTGTTGATTTATAGAGTAAGATTATGAAGTTTCTCATTTAAACTAACGGCGCAGAATAGTTGAAGAAGAACGACTTTTTGTTATTGATATATACTTAAGTATTGAGGTAGCAGCAGTAAATGTTGCTACCTTTTTTATTCTTTGGAGATTCATAAATAATAATCTGTAACGTAGTAAAAGAAGAATATTTGAATGGTTATATTTTAATTTGTGGTAGAAAAACTTTTTAAGTTAGTAGTACGTCAAAATCAATAGAGTGCGCTTATAATGAATTTTTTACCTTAAGGAGAGGTTGTAAAAGATGAATAAAACAGATTTAGGAACAAACATCGCAGATTTTGTGATGCAGAATAAAGAGAAGTACTACAGACTGGCTTACCAGTATGTGCAAAATAGGGACGATGCACTTGTCGGGCGCGTTTCTGTAACAAGAATTAGCGCTCGTTTTAATTAAAGGGCCAGATTGTGGAGGAGGTAATCTCGCATTAATAGTGGTGAACCGTACCATAAGTAAGTGCATTTTTTGAAAAATAGAGACAGCACACTTGGTGGAGCAGTATTTTACTGCTGCGGTAAAATAAATATAAAGGGGCGTAGAAGTTTTTTTGAAACCATAATAAATTACATCCAACACTTTAATGTACTGTTCTTGACATAACTTGAAACGAAAATCAAAATGATTATCATAACTGATTAAATTGTAATAGCATAGGAAGGAGCAATCTAATGGACTGGGTAGATAGTATTCGTTACATGGTTTTATTATGAATATAGGTGAACAAATTCAATTGTGGAATCAAGTTGTCATTCGTGTACTGGACGTTCGAATTAAACGAATAGGGCGAGGCGATGTGATTTATGATTATGTAACACCAGCAAGCATGTTTATGTTTGTTGCAAATGGACATGCTGAACTGTGGGTAAATGATGAAGTGTGGCTATCCGAAAGGTTTCATTTACTACATATTGGTAAGGGGCAGCGGCTAACGGTTCAAACTACTGATTTTCTTGATCTCTATATGATTTTATATAATGCTTCTTTACCTGCTTCCGCAATGCGAGAGTTTCATATGATGATGCAAACAGACAATCCATTTATGAAAAGCTGGGCAGTGTCCCCCTCCGAACCACTTTTTATGTTGGAGATGCTAGAATCTATGTTTGCAGACTGGCAACAAATTAACAATAAACAGGTAGACAAAGAGAATAATCTAAAGAATGACCACGAATTGATGAGACTGAAGGCCAAAGGGGATTTCATCCGTTTCGTACATGCAGCGTTACAGGAGCGGATGGAGCATGTACATGCCCCATCGCTAACCGAACAAGTTGTCCGCTATATCGCAAAAAATTATTGTGGCATGATTTCCATGGAGCAGCTGGCCCAGCAAATGAATTACACTCCGCAATACATTTCGAGGAAATTCAAAGAACAGATGGGATGCAGTCCACTTGATTATACGATACGCTTACGTATAGACTTAGCGCGAAGGTTACTGTGTGATACCGAAGCGACACTACAGGAAGTAGCTGCTTATGTTGGTTATCCTGACACTATCTATTTTAACCGTATGTTTAAGAAGCAAACAGGTATAACACCAGGGGAATACCGCAAGCAATATCAGGATATAGGTTCAAAAGATACAATGAATTGGACAAAATTGTCCATTGTTGCTCCACATCCAGCAATGTATCATTTAATTGATAGTGATATTCATTATCAATTAATGCTAGATGGAGGAAATGATATGGCAATTAGAAAGAAAAATCTGTTAGCAATGGCGCTATTGTGTCTAACTATGGTCACATCGGGATGTGGGACATCATCAGAAGGGGCAAACGAAAATAGTGACTCAACTGAATCGAATCAAAGTAAGTCTGAAGCACCTGCCAACATTCAAATGCGAACAATGACAACGGCACTCGGAGATGTGAAAGTGCCTGCCCAACCACAACGTGTAGCGGCACCTGCCTATTTAGGAACCGTGTTGGCACTTGACGTCCAACCAGTTGCATCTGTTTCTTTTTTAATGGATAGTCCATACATAGAAGGGATGCTTGACGGTGTGACAGATGTGGGAGATTCGCTAGAAGCACTGGTTCAATTGAAACCAGATTTAATCATTACCCAACTGAATCAAGAAGAAGCAGTAGAAAAATATTCGCTGATTGCGCCAACTGTGGCTATGCCTTACAATAGCTTTGAAACGATTCAGGAGGAAATACGTTATTTTGGTGATTTATTAGATAAAAAGGATGTCGCTGAAAAATGGATTACCAATTTTGAAAGTCACACAAATAAATTACGTGAAGAAGTTCAACATGTACTTAATGAGGGAGAAACAGTGTCTGTCATGCAGGAATACGATGGAAAAGTATTCTTATTTGGACCGAAATCTGGGCGTGGCGGTCGAATTATGTATGAAATATTAGGTGCAACTCCACCTTCAACTGTGCCAGAACACATGCTAGCAGAATCATTTTATGAGTTTTCGTTAGAAATGCTTCCTGAGTATACAGGTGATTATTTGGTTTTAACAACTAAATCGACGTTAGAGGAACTGCAGGCTGATCCGATTTGGGGTAACTTACCTGCAATTCGAGATGGAAAAGTATACTTGTGGAACGAAAGTCAGTCATGGTTTCGAGACCCGATTGCTGTAGAAGGGCAAATAGACAACTTAGCTAAATGGATTATTGAAGCTACCAAAACAAAATAAAAGTGTAGCTAAAGAACGTCTGTGATATATAAATATCAAACATTTAGAAAAGAGACATTTTCGATTTTGGAAATGTCTCTTTTATCATGTCTTTTCAAAATATAATGTAGATACCCCTATAGTCCAAATGACAAATCATATCTATTTAATAAGTGAAGGATTGTATAAGAGTTCAATGAAACAGTATTTAGAATCAACACCTTTAAAACGATTTATCCAATGTTTTAAACGTGAATGTAGTCCGTTCACAATAAAAATTGGTTTAAAAAAGCAAAAAAAATTTATTAAACGAGAAAATTGTTAGTATTTATACTACCTAAAATTGATATAGAAATACATGAGAAAACGCTATTAATAATAAAAAATAGTTATTCAACAATCGGGCGCGTTTGTTGAACAACATAGCTGAAAAATGATTATTCCAAATTTACACCGAGTACTATTACCAGGCGTAGAAATTGTATTTACATCAGACTTTGACAAATTTGCAATATATGCTTTATCATATCGCCCTAATATGGTGCGATATTTGTCTTTCTAATGTCTATAACATCTCAAATTTGATAGAATTACGAGAGTTTTGTACTGTATGATGGTGAAGAGGTGAGTACACATGTGGAAGAAGCTAACGAGTTGGATCTGTATAGTACTATCAATTTCGATTGATTACTTCAGTTAAAAAGAGCAAAGTTTTTCCTCATTCTTTTTCATCTAATTCTCTGTTTCTTCCCAAAGAAAAAGTATTTTTTTATATTGATGCTATAATTTTTCTCCATATCTTGTTAATTTTACTCCCTTTGAATTTCTGATAAACAGTTCTTGGTGATAATGTGATTCAATCTTTTTTATTTTTGCAGTCATATTGGATTGAAGGTGATTTAGTTCAATTGAAGCTCCTGAAATGCTTCTTAACTCCGCCACCATAACAAATGCTTTCATGTTTTCTATAACCACTTTGAGTTAATACGTATTACTAAATTAAAAAATTTTGCTTACACGCCGCTAAGAATTATTAATAATATTAGCCCCAACTTTGTACATTATTTTGCGTTAATATGCATTGTAAAGAAAAATGAAAAACCCCAAAAGACTGCATATAACAGGCTTCTGAGGGCTTAATAAAGTGCTTATTACAAAATAAAAAAATTAGTCCGTGAAACATAAAGATGATAAGTAACCTAACATTAATAAAAGTCCAATACCCATTACGATGCTCATGCTTTGTACCTCCTTTAAAAAACCGACACATTATTCATAAATATTGTACAATGAATTATAGAAATATGAAACCTTTTAATGGCGAGAACGTATATAATAATAGGAGAATTACCAATTTGTACATAAAGAGTAGGTGATACTGAATGAAAACGTGGGTTAAAAAAAGTATTGTCATAATGGTTGCGTTTTTAACATTTGGTTTAATTACGCCAACGCATGAAATATGGGAAGCATTCGATCAAAATCCTTCGAATCGTGCATCTATCGGTCCTGCATCGGGGACAAGCACAGCTCTAGCTGCTGAACCTGATTATAGTAGTGACGAGCAGGTTCATATCCAAGAGGAAGAAATTGATTATAATGCCTTGCTTATGGATGCAGCGAGAGAGCAATCATACATAAAGTTTGGTACTAAAATTGGTCCTAAAATTAGCCATGAATTTGACAACATCATCTTCCCAAAAATGGAGGAGGCGATTGCCATGACTGTCGCTAGTTTGGACGAGCAATCCTTAGCATCTTTAACCATCTCTGAAAAGCCAAGTGGTAATTATGGTGAGAAAATTTTCAATGTAATCAATAACGATACAGGATCAGATGTCATCCGCTTCCATGTACGTACTGAAAAAAGACCTCAGGAAGGCTATTATTACAACTTCCACTATCACAGCGTCGAGGACGACTTCATGGCACACTATAATCTAGGCGATATTTACTGGGAAAAAAACACACCACCGAAGTGGTTGTCATAAAAAACGTAAAACACTCGTTTATATAGCGAGTGTTTTTTTGTAGGGAAACGTTGATATATCAATGTTTGTTGTGGTTCGTTAAGTAATAAGTAATATGAAAGGGTGAGAGGGGTGTTAGGGAATAGTACGTACCCCAAATTGTACCCTAAAATCATCTGTTCGATGGTCGAATTGAGATGGATAATAATCAAGCCGAAAATGCGATTCGTCGCAAGAACTGGCTTTTTTCTGTTAGTGAAGCCGGTGCTAAAGCAAATGCCATCTGTTTGAGTTTAGCAGAAACAGCCAAAACAAACGGCATTGATTTCTATCGGTACCTTGTGAAGCTATTAACGGAGCTACCAAATTTATCGATTCAACAACAGCCAGAGATCTTACAAGATTACATGCCTTGGTCGAAAAATATCTAACCCACATGTTTAAAATAGCCCAGCTATCTGAAAAAAACTCAGATAGCTGGCTATACGTCGTGCGTACCAAGAAGGTGCGCTAATTTTTGTATTTCAGGCTTACGCTTTATCAGCAACTAGCATTAAGGATAACATTGTAAAACAGATGATGGAGTGATGCAGAGGCTTCGTGCCTTATATGAATTTATTGCCACAATCTTTGGATTGTGGCAATAAGCAATAAATAAGGATTTTTAAACCTCGCAAATTAATAATCAATTCTAATCAGGGTTTTTACTGTTCGTCCTCAAATACCTGTTTTATATTTATAAATATTTTTTTCTTTTTCAAAAATAGAAGTATTATGTTCATATTTTTTGGGATTAGATAACTTTTCAAGCTCTTGTATCAACATATCCTCTAAATCTATGGACTCTTTCATGTTTTCTGAGGTTTGTTTAACCTCCTTAACAAGTAATCTAACTAATTTTTGTCCATTCGATTTCACAAGATATGTCCGTATATAACCATCTTCATATCTGGTTTCAAATTTAGGTTTGATATTTTTCTCGTTTTCGTCTTTGTCTTTATGTATATTTTTAATTCCAAATAAATCTAAGAGACTTTCATTTTTTATATTTTTATTTACCTCTGTTTTCAAATAATTTAATGTATTACTGGCTTGAATTTGCATTAATAATTCTCCTTAATTACAAAATATTTTAAGTCAAACACTTTAGTTAAATTTGAAATAGGTTTAATTTAGCATTTTTTATACTTTATTATAACCTTTATAGTTAATAAATGGGGGTTTTTGAAAATTCATTCAGTATTTTTAATATCAGTTTGCTGATGCACAAACATTATAGCATTAATAACTACAATATAATTCTTACAAAAGTAATAGATGTTACATTCGTTATAGATTAGGTACTCAAAAATTTATCTTGTAAAATGGGAGGCAAGATGGTGCGATAAGGTTTTCCTCTCTTGGTATTTATAAAAACCTAAATATTAGGAAAAGACAGACCGACATTGATGATAATATTAATAAATAAGGCTAACAATAGAGCCACATCAAATCACTTTGAAAGTTTTTAATCAAGGTGGTTTAGGGTAAATGTTACTGATGGAGGGCTAAGAGGGTAGAACTGGTTCTTCTGCAGCTAACGAAGCAGTATACTTCCATGAGGAGAAATGTATATGGGAACTTATATTAGTTCCCAACGTTTTAAAATTAAAGAGAAAGTGTAGGTACTTGAGATTTAAGTGTGATATTTAGAATGTGGTGAAAAAGTAGGAAGATAGTACCGCCTAATCTTTAACGGGTGTTAGTTAAAGATCAATGTGTAGACTGAATATTGTTAAAAGCGGTATTGAGTAATTAGATAGCGTAGTTTTCTTCAATGCAAATGATGGGAGAAATGATATGGAAAACGACTGGGACAAAGCTATAGGTTCTCTTTCTAAAATAAAAGTTTTTTCAAATCCAAATAACGAGCCGGTAACCATATGTGGTGAAGCTAATGATTTGAAATGTATAGGTGTTGGTACAGATGCAGCTGTTTTTCAGTCTCTTTCTGTGCCGGCTTATGCATTTAAAATATATGCCAAAGACAAAGTACACAAAGTAAAAGTTGAAGCAACGGTTTATCAAGTATTAGAAGAATCACCTTACTTTTCAACATGTTTTGCTGCATACAACGAATACCTGGTTTTAAGCTACGAAGAAGGAAAAACGCTCTTTGACTGCATTCTTCAGGGTATTCACATTCCAAAACAGGTTATAAATGAGGTGGAGGAAGCAAGAGAATATGTTCGGAAGAAGGGACTTAACCCTCGTGATATTCATTTGAAAAATATTTTACTACAAAATGGAAGGGCAAAAATAATTGATGTCTCTGAATACACACTACAAGGTAATGATCATCGATGGGAGCATTTAAAAAAAGGATATGAGCAATACTATCATTTAATAGATGGAAATTCTGTGCCGTTTTGGTTAGTAGAAACGATTCGAAAGTGGTATAACCAGCGTGGAAAGAATACTTCATTTGAAGAGTTTGCAAAAAATATTTTAAAACTTATGTTAAAAAATAAATGAAATTATGAGTAGTTTAATAACAAGAAGGGGCTAACCTCTTATGATATTGACCATCCACTGATTTTCCTATAAGAAAAGACAGTGGATGGGACATTATTATGATTCATTTTAAGTATGATATATTAATTACTATAAATAAAATCATTATTAAAAGCCTCCAATTGTATAGAGGTTTTTTTTATGCATTTTACCTTATCGTCTATATCATGTTATTAAACGTTTTTAATATCGCTATCTACGTCTTTGTTTTTTAATCTTCTGAACTTAGCTACGAATAGCAGTAATAATGGTAATAAAATAGCAAAAACGGCTATAGCTAGTGGCCAAGTCTGCTGGTTGTATTGATCAGAATGAATGATATTCGCATGAACAATTTGAGAAAGAGCTATGGAAATCAATCCAAGTGGAAGAATTAACGGTCTATGCTCCTTTAGTTTAAGTATGTGACTTAATCCAATTAAAGAAGCATAAAAATACATAAAAGCTCTTACAAATATTGTAACCATCCATATAAAAGCCATAATAATTTCAACGCGTTGTAAAAAGTTTCCTACAGAAACTCTTTGCGCTAATGTATAACTCGGAAATGTTCTTAAAGTAGTATTAGTTACACCTAATACTAATATAGATAAAGCTATAAAAGCTGTTATAATAAATCCTCCAACTATTATTCCAATGTAAAAGCCCTTTTTCCCAGATTCAAGATTATTAATAGCAGAAGGAAAAATCATTAATAGAACAATTAATGGAAATGAAAACAAGCCCATGAAATGTAACACACTATATATTAATGGCGGAATGGATACTTCAAAAACTGGTTGTACATTTTTAATATCTATTTGGGGAGAAACAAAGAACAGGAAAATAATAAAAACAAACAAGAAAATCGGAAACAGTATTTCTAAAGTACGCGCAAAAACTTCTATACCTTGATATGCTGCAAATAGAATAATAAAACTAAAAAGTATAGAAAATACAACCGGCGGCGTTTCCGGCATCACTTCTGTTTGTAAAAAATTCCCAATAAAGTATAGTAGCTCACCTGATGACAGAAGTGTTAACAGCACGAATGCTAAAGATATAATTTTTCCTATAAAGCTCCCCAAAAATTTTTCAGTTACTTCTGTAAGAGAAAGATTCATCATTTTATTGGATAAAGTGATATAAAGCTTTATTAAAAGTAAGCTTAATATTGTACCTATGGTGGCTACAATCCAAGCATCCTGCTTTACTTCCAGCGCTAGGCTTGCGGGAATAATTAATATTCCTGTCCCAACTGTGAAGAAAATAACAAGTATTGTGAATTGACGTGAACTTATCAACTGTTTTTCCATATAAATGCCTCTTATAAGTTATTTTTATTTAACAATGTTTCTTTTAGCAAGTTACTGATTGGTTGGAAAATATACATGATAGGCTCCAATGGGCTGATAATTAGAGCATTAAAAACTACAGCAATATTTAAGAATGTCCCCATGAATAACAAAATAGAGAATGTCCAAATTAATTTAGTGCCACCTTTTTTTAATTTTGGAAGTTCAATAACAACAATAACAATTGAAATTATTAATATGCCTAAGGTGATAAACATAGTCAATTTTACTCCTTTAATTTTGAGTTTTGCAAAGTTCCTAACCCCCGTGTATAGACATTAACCTTAACATTTACTTCTACCTCAGGATAAATGGTTTGCCAGTCGTCTTTAATTTTTCTCCATTCTGTAGGATTAGCACGATGAATCGCTTCTCCAAAGCCAAGTACATCTGCCTGATAATTTTCTTGAAATATATTCAGCACTTGATTAGTATTTTTTTTAATGTGTTTTTCAGTTTGATTATTAATCCAATCGATCGTTTTTATGTCTGTTAAATCAATATCACATTTCACCTCAGCAACATTTTGAACAATATCAATGTTAATGTTTATAGTCGGTTGGCCGTCCTTAAAAATTCCTTTTGTTTTCGTTTTAGATTGAGTAATTTCGGTTGTTAGCTCTCCATCTGAAGGACAGGAGATAATTTCAATTGTTGATTTAATATTGTCGTTTAAATAACTAAAACTTTTACTGTTATATTCATCGATGTAGCCTAATAATTTATCCTCTTTAAAAATGGCGAGGCCCGTAAACTTAAGTTTTACTGGCGTTTCAATTCTTTCAACATTTGTTTGGTCAATTCCTAAAGTTTTATCCCCTAGAACTTCAATTGCTGATAAAACAAAATACTGATCATTTACTCCTAAATCTGTCACTAAATCTTCAACATCGACTTCTAAAGTAGAGCCCCATGCATCTTGCGTGATTTTAAGAGAATTTAACATCCTACTTGCAGGTATTTTTTCTATGGGAGTTAATACATTTAAGACATCCTTTGCAGTTGCTTGCTGAGAGACAATTATAGTAAAGTCATTTCGAATCTCCTGATCTCTTGCTAGAAAATCAACAGAATCTCGTATACCTTTGTCTGCTAATTCTTCTCCAACAACAACTAGCTGTAAATGGGCAAAATATAATTTTCTTGGAGATAAAGCTAATATTTTTCTAACTGCTTCAAATACAGTTTTTCCTTCGGCATGATAAGTAACTACTGGTGCTTGTCCATTAGCCGATTTTAAAGAGACTTGACTAGGATCAATTACTTGTACCGAAATGGCATATTCACCATCAATAAAGTCTATACCTAGCGCAGCGACAAGAGCTAAATCATTTAATTCACGTTTACTCCAACAACCACTAAGAATTAAAATTAGAAAAATCAATGAAAGAACGATTAAGTTTTTCTTCATAATGTAACCTCATTTAACAGTTAATTATTACTAATTTTTACGCCCTCTAACATTATTAATTTGACTGATCAATCGTGGACGTGTGAGTAAGGAACGTCGTGGAAAAATAATGAGCGCATCTTTTTGATCTTTTGGTATTAAAGGTGCAAATGGGCTCATGTATGGAACACCAAAAGAACGCAAACTACATAGATGGATAATCAAAAGCATAATTCCTACAAAAACTCCAAACAGTCCAAACATAGCTGCTAACACCATTAATGGGAAACGTAAAATACGGATAGAATTGGATAGACCATAGGCTGGGAAAAGAAAACTACAAATGGCTGTCAAAGCAACAATAATAACCATTGCTGCTGATACAATACCTGCCTCAACGGCTGCTTGGCCAATGATTAGTGTTCCGACTATAGAGATTGCGGATCCAATCATTCTAGGCATCCTTAATCCTGCTTCCCTTAACACTTCAAATGCAATTTCCATAATTAAAGCCTCTACAAATGCAGGGAAAGGAACACCTTCTCGCTGTGCATATATACTGATAAGTAGGCGTGTTGGAATCATTTCTTGATGAAAAGTCGTTAGAGAAATATAGAGAGAAGGGGCAACCAAGGCAAGGCTGATACCTAAAAACCGAATAAGTCGAATAAATGAACTGACAAAAGCGCTTTGATAATAATCTTCTGCAGATTGTAAAAAAGAAGTGAATAAAGCAGGTACGATTAAAACAAAAGGTGTACCATCTACTAAAATAGCAATTTTACCTTCAAGCAATTCTCCAGCTATAACATCTGGACGCTCGGAATTATAAACAGTAGGAAATATAGTAAACTTTGAATCTTGAATTAATTGTTCAATATAACCACTCTCCAGAATGCCATCTATGTCAATTCTATCTAATCTTTTGAGCACTTCCTTCACTATTTTTTCATTTGCAATACCATTTATATACATAATGGCTATTTCCGTTTGGGTAACTTCACCAATAACTCTTGTTTTTATCCAAAGATTAGGACTTTTTATTTTGCGTCTAATTAAAGCTGTATTGGTTCGTAATGTCTCGGTAAATGATTCTCTGGGCCCTCTAATAACAGCTTCTGTTACCGGTTCTGTGATAGATCTATCTTTAGAGCTTTTTGTACTTGTAGAGATGCCTATAGCAAGTCCCTCTAATAATAAAACGGTTTCTCCACTTAAAATAGCGTTAAACAATGAAGGGAAATCTGAAACATTTTTTATACTCCCTACAGTTAAGCAATATGTTTTTAATCGATCTACAATTTCTTGTGAAGTAGTATCTGATGTTACCTCAAAATCAGAGATAATAGATTCTAATATAAAGTCAGTAATCGAGGTATTATCAGCAAGACCATCTGTATAAATAATAGCTATTGGTACTTCTATAGGTTTACCAATCAAAAATTCACGGATAATAATATCATTGCTGTTACCGATTGAGTTTTTAATAGTTTTGATATTTTTCGGGAGAGATGTAGAAAGTGACGTAATGGTTTTATTTTTTAAGAGATTATCGATTTCTGAATTGCTCACTACAATGTCCTCCTTTAGTTTTCTATTTAATAGAATATGCAATAGATAGTGAGTTTATACTAGATTTAATGAAGAGAGGAAGAGTTTAATAGAATTATGTATTTATTTTTTGATAGAAATAAAAAAGCAGTCAACAAAACTCGTTGACTGTTTTAAAAACTTTAGCTGCTTAAAATAGTAGGTTTATCAAATGAAACAATATCAATTATATGGTCTAAACACACAATCTGATAATGGAATAGCTCCTTGTAGGAATATATATCGAGAGCTATAGTCCCTTTACTTATGAAATCTAAATAAGTTGATTTTGTAAAAAGACGTACTGAGTTACCCAAGAAATTATCTTCTTGATTTACAAAATGAAAAGATTCGTCAAAAACAGAGTAGGCTACATATGTATCGAATTCTAAATGTATGACCGGCAATGTCTTATCAATTTCAATAGGATGGACATCATTAAATGTATTTTCATCAAAACTTACATCCTCGCCTTTTGAACTAATGGAAGCTCTATTAATAGAAATTCTTAAAGAGTTTGTCCCTGGCTCTACTATATTATCTAAAAACAAATAACCTTTCCATTGCATTAAATCTTCATAGTACAAAAAAATCACCCTTCCAAATTAACAATGAGGTTATGGTCATTTTATAGGTAGAATATTAAAATGTCAATTTAAAATAAGTTGAATAGAAATAAAAATTTATTGTTTATCAATAAAAAAAGATTGATTTAGAATATATTTCGGGTTTATAATTGTTACAGCAAGTTGTAGGAAGAAGCAGTGGAAGAATCAAAACTTTTTACATTAAAATATTTAGAATGGAGGAAAAAAGTTATGAAAAAATATATTTTTGCATCAACACCAATTATATTAGGAGTACTTAGTTTTTTAATCTTTATGATGAAAGGGAGTAATGTAGCACCTGATGGTACATTAGAAGAACCATTCTTTCTTATTCCAATAGGATTTTTATTGTTATTTATTGGATTTATATGTGTAGTAGGGGTAGCATTAATTTCGGTTATTAAAAAAACACAATACGTTAAATAATAATATATAAAACAACCAGGTCTGATGTGACCTGGTTGTTTTATATATTTACATATTTATTTTACTCAAAGAAAATATTATTTTTTCAAATTATACTGCTCTCCCCAATCTCTCATAAGTTTTATTATTGGTTCAAGTGTACGACCGAATTCAGTTAGCGAATATTCTACTTTGGGTGGTACTTCTTTAAAGATTTCTCTATGGATTATACCATCCTTCTCTAATTCACGGAGTTGTAACGTTAACATTCTTTGAGTAATATCGGGCATCAAACGTCTAAATTCATTGAAACGCTTCGTTCCTGACATAAGGTGATATAAAATAACACCTTTCCATTTACCACCAATTACCGCAAGTGTTGCTTCAACAGGACATCCATAGGCATCAGGACAAGCTGAATAAGGGTTGATTTGATTACTATCTGTCATTAAAATACCTCCAGATTAATTAGTATAAAAATTGATACTATACAACAAAAATGTGCGTACTTACATTAAATATATCATCGTATTATTATAGCTGACATAAGGAAATAAAAAATGAAGGAAAAAGGAGCAATTTTAATTATGGAAAAAATGAAAGCTGTAGGTTTACATCAATACTTACCTGTTGATCAACCAGAGAGTTTATTAGATTTACAAATTGCAAAGCCAAGTGTTAAAGATAGAGATTTATTAATTAAAGTAAAGGCAGTTTCAGTGAATCCAGTAGATTATAAAGTAAGAACTCCGAAAGAAAAGTTTGAGGACACTCCTAAAATTTTAGGGTGGGATGTGGCAGGCATTGTTGTAGAGTCTGGTCCATTATGTACATTGTTTAAACCAGGTGATGAGGTATATTATGCAGGCGATATAACACGTCAAGGTTGTAATAGTGAATTTCATCTTGTCGATGAGAGGATTGTAGGTCATAAGCCAAAGTCATTAAATTTTGCAGAATCTGCCGCATTACCATTGACTTCAATTACTGCGTATGAGGCCATATTTGATAGAATGAAAGTTAGTAGTTTATCAAATGAAAATAAAAATAAAACAATTTTAATTATTGGTGCAGCTGGTGGGGTAGGTTCTATTGCAATCCAACTAGCTAAATGGGCTGGGCTAACGGTTATAGGTACAGCTTCTAGACAAGAGTCACGTGTTTGGGCTACTGACCTAGGTGCAGACTATATCATAAATCACTATGAGGAATTTATTCCGCAGCTTAAAATAATAGGTTTTGAAGCAGTTGATTATATTCTATGTTTGAATTCGACACAAGAATATTGGGCCAATATGGCCGAGGCTATCGCTCCACAAGGAACAATTTGTTCTATTGTAGAAACAGATGAGCCAATTAATTTGACATTACTTAAAAATAAAAGCGTAACATTTGTGTGGGAGTTTATGTTTACACGATCTATGTATCAGACTGAAGATATGAATGAACAACATAAATTATTAAATAGAATAGCTATTTTAGTTGATAGTAATATTTTAAAAACCACAATATCTGAAATTCTATATCCAATTAATGCAGATAATTTAAGAAAAGCTCACGCTATTCTTGAGAATGGAAAAACTATTGGGAAAATTGTGCTTGAGGGTTTTAAATAAGACATTGTGACTGCCTTTGTTTTTCACCTCCATTGGCAGTATTTTATTCGTGTGATAAATAGAGTGAAGGGCAGAGTAGGCTAACAATCGACTAAATTTAATCGTCATTATTGATGTTTTATTTAAAAGGATTGGTTGCAAGGTTAAAATTAATTTATAAAAGGGCTAAGATTTTTCGCATTTTAAACATTAGATAATGTTCATGTTTGGAATCTAAAACATGCCTTTGATTCAAAGTAATGTTCGGAGATGAGAAAAAGCTGCAACGTCCTCGCACGTTACAGCTTAGATATAGATGTTAATTATTCATATCTTTAAGGCCTATGCTGTGTTCATTTGGCATAACTGGTACTGGGAATCCTTCAGGTGGAGGAGTCACATTTAGATCTCCACCATTTCTACTTGGAGTTTGTCCTTGGAATATTTCACCGATACGAGTTGGATCTAATGCGTTTCTTTGCCTCTAAAATTAGAGCTTTGGAAAAAGTATTGCATCATGGTTCTCATTTCCCCATAATGACCACCTAGTATTTCTTGCATGACACGTGCTGCTTGTGGATCTGGTATGTCAGGTTTAATAATGTTAATTAATTCTTCTTTGTAATCATACATTTTAATTCCTCGATTCGGGGAAATTGACTTTATTTTTCAGGGTAATCTACATGCAATGGTGGTGGTACAAGCCAACCTTTATTTTTGTTGAGACGCAGTAGTTTAGCACCGATAAGAGCTTTTGCAGTATGGAATTGGCCATACATTAAAGCAATATCCTCTCGAGTGGAAGTGCCCATTGCCTGACTACATGCAACTAATCCAGCAGCTAGGTCTACTGACAGTGCAGCACTAATTTCTGGATCATTAAATTTAGCACCAGGAGGGATATCTTCCATTCTTGCTACAGGTCGTTCAGGTGAAGCAGGTGGTAAAGCAACACCATTCGTTTTTAGAATTTTTTCTAATTGTTTTACTTCATCCCTACATGTTTCGATGATATCTTCAATAATTTTTTTAAGATCTTCATCCCCAGCGTGATTATAAAACGTTTGATAGCCCGAAATCATACCATAGTCTGCAATTAAACTTAACCAGACACTAAATACTTCACCATAATGCAATGGTTCATCTTTTGGATTTCCACCAAGAATACCCATAATAACACTTCCTTTTCTTGTTTTTCGCCATTAAAAGCAAGGTTAGTATGGATGAAATAATAATTACCATTCAATTTTTAATAAAATATTTAAGGGTTTGAGGTAATAAAATGAACTAAAAAGGACCAACTTCTATACAGAAAGTGATCAAGTAATTAAGTAAATGTTAGGAGCAACAATACCTAGATTTATATTATGTATCCAAAGCTGACTATGATAGGCGGTTACTTTATCAAAAAAAGTCACAGCAAGTGAAATCTCTGCAGTTCCTTTAACGGATTTAAGTATGACTTCCTCAGCCGTTATCTTGATAGAAATAGACATAACTCTTATGCGTTGGTAATGTAGAGAAAGATATAAGTAGTGATATGGTTTACTTACTTGAAACTAATTGTGCAGTGAATCAAAATGAAGAGACTAATATAAAGCTTTGCAATAGCGGTAACAAGTAGGCAGGTGATAAATTGGTATTCGTAGTATTAGATAAGGAGTAAAACTATGAATGAATTTAATGAAATATTAACATATGTAAATGAATTACTTTATGAACCTAATCAATTAATTATAAAAAACATCCGAGAGGAAACTCAAAATTCTGAGTACGGGGCTGGGATATTTCAGTTGAATTCTAAATCTGTTAGATTTAGAGTCGCAAAAATAACACCTACCAAGGTAGGCCAATTTGTTTCCTTTTGGGAAAAGGATGAAGCTAATAAAAACCAAGCATTCTCATATGATAATGCCACTGATTTACTAGTAATAAACACTTTTAATAATAGTGGTGATTTTGGCCAATTTGTTTTTCCAAAAGAAGTTCTTTTAAAACAAAAGATCCTTAAAAACGTTAATTCAAAGGGAAAAATGGCTATTAGAGTTTATCCTAGTTGGGATACTCCTACTAGCAAACAAGCAATAGCAACTAAAAAATGGCAATCACCATATTTTGTTAAAATAGACGCTAGTACTAGTTTTCCAAACCATGAGCTATTAAAATTATACTCCTTCTAAAATTAGATATCTTTAACTGTGTCATTCAAATATTTACTATACATTTCGAGTTCATATATAGCTTATTCAACAATCGGGTGCGTTTATTTAGGAACGCGTTTTTTTAGTGCCAAATTGTGGAGGAACGCAGTCTAAAGTCATTAAATGCAGCATTAAACTATTCGTATAGATTACTTCTATTACCTATAAGAACGAGCTTTTTTAAAAACTCACTTTACAAAGTATATCAAAAGTGTAAAATTACACTTTAATACAACTTATGTATATTTACAATAAAACATAAGATAAATGGAGTGGGATGATGAAGAAGACGATTGTTTTAGGTATATTTGTTGTTAGTTTATCGGTAAATTTTTATATGTTCGGGAAATGGCTTTTTTTGGATCTATGGTACGAGCCAACTGAGGAAGAACAAATTTTTTTAAATCAAATGGCTCAGTTAACAGTTGAGAGCGAGGATTACCAACATATAGCGAAATATTCGAACGTCATTGCCCTTGCACCTTATATAAACAAAAGTACAGGTGGACATTTTCCATTCAATATGGAGATTGAGGTTAAAACCACTAAAAAAACATTTATTTTTACATGTGAGGATGCTACTTGTTCGAAGATGCACATGGGAGGGGAATACCTCACTACTTATACAGATGAAGATTTACTACTGCCCTTTAAAATATCAAATTAAAGTAAAGTCTAAAGTCTCGAATGCTTTTAAAGTATTCGAGGCTACTTGTGTTTATCATTTTCCGACAGAAGAATCCTCCTTCCCAGTCTTCAACAAACGGGCGAGGTTGTTGAACAACATTGATAGAAAATGAACCAAACTCTCTAATTAAATTCTTAATAAAGATCAATCTTTGAATTCGAAGTTATGATATCATCCACGAGTGTTTCTAATGGCGATAAAGATGCTAAAGCCTGTTATCAATTGGTAATGGGCTTTTTAAATGTACAGTCCAATAAGCGTAAAATCACATTTTATTGCTATTAAATTTTTTAATGACAGTTGCTAAAATGGCGAGCATCAAAACGATGACACTATTGATCAATAAAAAGTACCCTATTTGCATGCCATAAAACAACGCAAAAGGATCGCGAATAACCATTATCGCTAAAGTCCCACCAATTGCACCAAAGAAGACTGCTAGTAGTAATAGTATGAACGCGGAAACATAAAGATTATTCTTTTTTCTGTACGCTATAAACGCAATCATATTCGCAATAATGATAAACAAGACCATAAGTATTATGAAAAACCTATCCATATGACGCCCTCCTTCATAAACAAACACACCATTAATACGATTGTTGAACTATTCTGCACCGATGGTTGAAAGATAAGCCTTCTTTTAACTTCGGAAGCGGGATTTTCCATTTTACATCTATTTACTTAAATACGCTTACAAAGAGTATAAGTTCCATTATAAAACAATTCACCTATCTAAAAAGGATGGACATGGCTAATGACGACGCAGTGTTACAAAGGCGTATCAAGATTTTTATCTACAGCAGAAAATGACGTGGTACTACGCTATGTTAATATTGCTCTTCAAGCACAAGTAGAAAATTATTAAAGCCCAGGCACTGCATTAATTTTGAGCCTGGGCTATTTGTGTATTTTCTTAAAAAGTTGACCATTCTATTATGGATAGGAGTGAAACAATGAACGATATAGGCTACTTACAAATAGCTATTGAAACAATTATAACTTTTTTTGTCCTTCTGGCTCTTACACGTCTTTTAGGAAAAAAACAATTAAGTCATTTAACTTTTTTTAATTATGTAACAGGAATAACAATAGGGTCCATGGCTGCAAATATGGTTATTCTTAGTACAAAAGATTACACAAAGGATTTACTTAGCCTAGTAATTTGGTGTTTACTTACTATAATTATTAGTTATATAAGTCTTAAGTCAGGGAAAATTAGAGTAATCCTTGATGGTCAACCTACAATTATTATAAAACATGGAAAGATAGACAGAAAAGCATTAAAAAGAACAGGTGTGAATATCGATGACCTAACGATGCTGATTAGGCAAAATCAAATCTTTTCAATAACAGAAATTGATTTCGCCATACTAGAACCCGATGGTAGACTTAGTATTCTCAAAAAGCCTGAATATCAAGGGACACAAAAAAGTGACTTAAACATATATCCTTCGCCACCCACTTATTTACCGATTGAAATAATTACGGATGGAAAATTATTACCTAAAAATTTATTAGAAGTTGGTAAAAGTAGAGATTGGTTAAAAAATGAATTAAGCAGGGCCCATATAAAAGAGATAGATGAAGTATTTTATGCTGAGATTCAATCTGATGGAAGCTTATTTATACAAAAATTCTAAACAAAAGTAACCAGTCACTCAATGGAGTACCTGGTTATTTTTTTGAAGCTCACGCAGCAGCCAGTAAAAAAACAATCGAAGGCTAGCTACGAAAGTAATAAAATATAGCTATTTTTATTGACCTTCCCCTTACAGGAAACATTATATTTAAAGTAATTGATTAAAGGAGGTGATGATTATGCTTTCAATTGGTGAATTCTCGAAAATATCACATCTTACGTTGAAGACACTTCGATACTATGATGAAATTGAGCTTTTAAAGCCTGCTTCCATAGACAGTCAAAATAACTATCGCTACTATCATCTTTCCCAATTAAAAACGGCTCTATTGATTACGCGATTAAAAAACTATTTATTTTCGCTTGAAGCAATCAAAGATATTTTAGCAAATTTGGAAGATACGGACTTTTTAAACGCTAAAATGCAAACCAAGCAAGAAAAATTAACAAAACATATAACTGATTATTGTTCGCTATTAAAGAAATTAGAGCTTGATATTCAACGCTTAAATAAAGCGGAACATATCATGGGTTACTTAGATAAAATAGAGATTAAACTTATGAATCACTTGACCTTTCATATATTATCTCAACGAAAACAAATGAATACCGCTGATTTTCTATTACACTTTAATGAATTATTGAGTAGAGCTTTGTTTGCAAATTTAGCACCTATTGCGAAACCACTTGCCATTTTTCATAGCGCAGAATATGTACCAGAAAAATATGATGTAGAAATAGCAATTCCCTTGGCAGAGGCCACACATGAAACAAAAGTGTTTAACCCCGGTCTTTGCGCAATGGCAACGCTTACTGGCTCTTATGATGAATTACCGTCTATTCATACAAAGCTACATATGTGGATTAAAGATAATCACTATAATCTGAATGGTGCGCCGTTTGAAGTTTATCAAACGAATCCATATAGTACATCGGAGGAAAATAATATTGTAGAAGTATATTTTCCTATCCAATAAGAAGTTGAAGGAGTGTAATACAATGTATGGCATTAACCAGCCAACGATAAAAGAAAAAATCTTGATTGTAGTTGCTGAAATGATCTATCTGGTCATTGCATATTATTTACTTTTCATTACTTATGACAAATCAGGCATTGCACTAGGGCTTTTTATTGCTTTGATTATTACAGCTTTACGATTAACGGCTATGATGTTTATTTGGTTGACTAGAGGCATAGCATGGCAAGAAGCTATTATGAACAGTATGGCTTTTGGGATCTATTATTTAGGCTTCCCAATCTTAATGATTACTAGTAATCAAGATCCAAATGTAGTTGTCCTTATTTTAGGTTGGGTATTATTTGTAGGAGGAAGTATGCTAAACACCGTTTCAGAGTTGTTAAGAAAGCCTTTTAAAGACAATCCTGATAATCAAGGAATGCTATATACTGGAGGATTATTTAAATATGCAATTCATATTAATTATCTAGGGGATTGCCTCTGGGTATTAGGTTTAGCGCTCATCTCTAACAATATTTATAGTTTACTTATACCACTTGGTCTAATTTTAGTATTTGTATTTGGATATATTCCTAAATCCGACGATTATTTACAGAGCAAGTATGGAGAACAATTTACAGTATATAAATTGAAAACAAAAAAGTTAATTCCGTTTATCTGGTAAATCCAAAACAAGCGTTTCAAACAGAGCAAGATCACCCTTTAACTTGGGACATTTGCCTATTTTTATTCTATAAAAAATAATTACTAATATGTACCATTAACGGGTTTTGCTTGTTGCTTCGCATATTTGGATTAGCTAGTTCTTCGTCTTACAAAGATAAAAAAGCTGCGGCTTTTAATAAACGCCACAGCTAATAAAAAGTGCGTGCGAGGCACCAATATCAATGTATGCAATGGAATGTTACTTATTACTTTTAATCATTTTAGCTAGGATGAGATGTTTTAAAAGAAAGGAATTAAGAAGAAATGAACTTGTCATAATAAAAAACAAAAGCCACTTTAAATCTCTTCAGCTTCTTTAGTAGAGAAAAACAATATGGAGTTCATTTTATACTTCAAAAAGCTTACTGAACAATAACTTTGAGGGAGGACTTTATAAAAAAGAATATAAATACAACCGGCAAAGGCTGCCGGTTGTGGATGATGAGTAAATTTACTTTGTATTGTTTTCGTTTGAAAATCGACCTGACGCAAATTTTTTGTTAGTTTCAGCTTGTTGAATTTGCTGTCTGATTTCATTAACATCCGTCTCATTTCCGAATTCTTGGCTCATCGAATTCGTTGAACCAGAAGCTTGCATTTTCTTAGCTTCAGCTTGTTGGATTTGTTGTTTAATTTGATTTACATCAGTTTCATTTCCAAATTCCTGGCTCATGGCATTTGGAGTTTTTGAGTTAAAGTTTTGATTGTTGTTCGCCATTATAAATCACCTCCTGTAATTAGTGTGTACAGAAGGTGTATTTATATCCGTTTTTTTCTAAAGCTTATACGTTTAAAGGTTTCGACCTAATCAGCAGCTTGGCTAGTAGAGGGTGAAACAAAGTAATAATTTAAATAGCGCAACTCATAAATATTGTAGATAGCTTAATAGAAATGACCAGCAAAGCTAATTTAGTCATGCTGGTCATTTTAAGTTACGTCGTTAATTATAGGTCTTAAGCCTGAAAGGGGATAAGTCTATCATTGTATTTACGAACATAGTATACTACGATATTCTATTTATAGAAAATATTTCTTTTTTTCTAAGAAATATTTTCTTAAAATCTATTACTTCACTAAGGAGGAAATTTTTTTCATGAAAAATAAATTATCCGGGGTGTTAGCTGCTACTTTAGCGTTAACGATAAGCCTACCAACAGGGGCTATGGCAGTTTCTGACAATCAGACTACGGTTGTAGTGAGCCAAGAAGTTGCTAACCATAAACTGAAAAAAATTGCAGCAGAGAAGGCAAATATACTCACGCAGTCCTATGAGACGACTAGTGTGCAGTATGCGCTAATTGATAATGGTAAAGTTATTTTGTCGGGTCAAGCAGGCAAGAACGATATGGAAGGAAAACAGCCGCTGACTAAAAATACCCTTTACGGGATTGGTTCAGTTAGTAAAATCTATACAACGGCGGCTGTGATGAAATTGGTCGACGAAGGAAAAGTTGATTTAGATGTTCCAGTCGTTCATTATGTTCCTGATTTTCAGATGAAAGACGAGCGTTACAAACGCATTACGCCACGTATGCTGCTGAACCACTCCTCCGGCTTGCAAGGTACTGGGTACGGTAATAGCTTTTTATTTGATGATAATGATACGTATGCCCATGATAATTTGTTGCGACAATTGTCCAACCAGAGCTTAAAAGCGGACCCTGGTGCATTCTCGGTATACTGCAACGACGGCTTTACACTGGCTGAGATTATGGTGGAAAAAGTAAGTGGAATGAGCTTTACCGAATTTATACATCAGCAGTTTACGGAACCCTTAAAGCTCAATCATACGAAAACACCGCAGAACACAGGGAAAAATGACAAGTTTGCTGGACTTTATTTTCCAACATACGAAGGGCAGCTTCCTGCTGAATCGGTGAATGTGATTGGAACGGGAGGAATCTCATCCACAGCAGAAGATATGGTGCGTTTTTCACAAATATTTATGGGACATGAAAAAGGAATTCTCTCTGATAAGGCAGTCAAGGCAATGGAGCAAGAGGAATATAAAAAAGGAATGTGGCCAGGAGATGGAGATAATATTATCAACTATGGTCTTGGCTGGGATAGTGTGAAACTATATCCATTCAGTGAATACGGGATAAAGGGCTTGGCTAAAGGTGGAGATACAGGACTACAACATGCTTCATTGGTCGTACTTCCTGAGCAGAAGATGGCAGTGGCTGTGTTGTCATCTGGCGGTAGTAGCTCTACAAATCAACTGATGGCGACAGAAATACTGCTCGCTGCGCTTAAAGAAAAAGGCGTAATAAAGGATATCAAGCCGAACAAATCCTTTGGCAAGCCGGTCAAGGCCAAGATGCCTGAAGATATAGCAAAGAAAGCGGGTTTTTACGGCAATAGTTTCAGTCATTTCAACATAGAAATTACGAAGAATGGAGAACTACTCTTACCCGGTAATTCAGAAGAAAAATATGTCTATACTGCAGATGGAAGCTTCATTCATGAGACAGGCACTTCCAAGCTCTACTTCATTAAAGAAAAGAATGACCGAACATATTTAGTGGAGAGCTCATTTATTTCGTTACCGGGTTTAGGGCAAGTAGCGGTTACTCAATATTTAGCCGAGAAACTAGAAGACAATATGCTATCGAAGGAAACGACTGTCGCATGGGCACAAAGGGAAGGGGTTAAGTATTATCTCGTAAACGAAAAATATAGTTCTGCGCTATATCTCTTACCAATGATGCTGACAACACAAATTAATCGTAATGAAGATCTAGATGGCTATTGGAATGGCAGAAAAATTACAGGTCCAAACACGGCTGCGCATCAGCTTCAGATCCCTGTATCGGCAGGTCGTGATACGTCGGAAGCTCGTTTCTATACAGAAGGTGGTAATGAATATATGGAGATGGGCGGATTGTTATACGTAAGTGGGTCCAACGTAAAATCACTTGATGCAGATCAAACATCCAAAGTGAAGTTACAAGCAAGTGGGCATGCAAAATGGTTTACGATCCCGCAAGCGGCAGCAGGGAAAACGATGACAGTGTCATTACCAGCAAAAAGTTCGTTCGCAGTGTATGATGAGGAAGGACTATACGTCAATTTTACTGTTGTGAGCGGCAATAACAAAGTAAAGCTGCCGAAGAACGGAACGGTAGTATTTGCGGGTGCACCGAACTCGGAGTTTACAATCACGTTGAACTAGTTCTAATACAATCGGATGGGTATTCTGAGTATACATGTAAACCACTGCCCACATGATAACATTCTTATTTTATGCCATGAAATAGATAGAAGATAAGAATTAATACACACAAAATCACTCATTTGAAAAATAATGAGTGATTTTCATTTTATTCTTATATTAATAGTGAAAAGATACAACTACTGAACTTCATTTTCTAATATTCCATAGAAGCATCCTACACATTGCAAGATATGGTCAATTGATTTTGGGAGGGAAGTAAATTAAAAAATTGAGCCATTTCCATAATAGGAAATGGCATAATGGGCAATTAGAATAAGGGTACAAAATGGGATACGCGAAGCTAAACCATATGGCTTAACACTATTATTTATATGATTTTTTTTCTGTGTTTTTTAGTTAATTGTCTTTAAATAAAAATTATATGGTCTCCATTGTATTGTAAATTTACAGGACCACCTTCTAATTTAGGGAGTGGTCAAGATGAAAGAAAAAATTAGGAGAGCCTAGTATCTGGGAATAGGATGTTCTAAGTGTTATTTATGTATCAAAAGTTTTGTGATAGAAGCGTTCAACTCAGATAGACGTTCTAGAAATAAGAGCTGTAGCGGTACACACGCTACAGCTCGTTGGTTGTATTAACAGTCTTTTTCTCTTTTTAAGAAAGTTGCGCCGACAATGATCAAAAGAATAAATAGAACAACAATTAGGGCAAATGTTGAGCCATTATTAGATCCGCCGCCATAATAGCCACCATTTTCTATGCCGCCTACATTTCCACAGTATCCCATAATATATCCCTCCTTTCTACAATACATAGTATGTTAGCGGTAGACAAGGATTGGGGTGTTAACCTATCAATTATAGGGCTACATAAAGTATATTTTTGTTAGACGAGACAATAAAAAAAGCCATTAGGGATAGGAGCGATCATTAGATTTAATTAGGGTATGTGTGATCAGGTTAGCTTTACCTTACTATTAATAAATGTGATAACTAATCATGAAAATAGTTAAAGCATTTCAGAAACTACTGGAGCAAATTTGAAGAGGATATATACTGGATAAAGCCCCTTCAGATAGTTTGAAGGGACTCTCCTATACGATTTGTGTATGACGATAGTACTAAAATAGTTATTTGTATTTTTTAGCTAGAGATTCGCTACCAATTGCTCCAATGATCGTCATAAAAAATGGTGCAATTTGAAAGAATAGAGAATCCTTTAGGAACACAATATTTAAATCAAATAACTTATTTCCTATGACAATGAATATCTTAGCTAGTATGAATAAGAATCCAATGATTAAAAGAATATCAAAAAATAACTTCCATCTTGGATAGACTAATTTTTGGCTATCTTTGATGAGTTTCTCTTTCTAAGAATGATCCTCCTTTACTAATTCATCAAGCGTAATATCAAAAATGTCACTTAACTTAATTAACAATTCAATACTAGGATAACTTTCTCCACGTTCCCATTTGGAGATAGAATGTCTACTAATATTAAGTTTTTCTCCAAAACAAACCTTCTTGTCTTGTCTGTATTTTATAATAACGGGTTCTGTTGTTGATTGCGAAATGTAAAAAAGTAAAATTAAAGAGAGATCAGTTCGCAAGCGAATTAAACTCCCTTTTAAATATTGATTTATCAGTATTTTATAATGGGCGAGTTTCTAGCAATATATATTACAATAACGAACAACTGCAGACCAGCAGTCAGTGGTCAAATGTATAGAAATGGGGTGAGTATGATGACGAAAATTTCCTATAATGGTTTGAAATATGGAAAAAGTGATGTGGAAATAAAAATATTGGTGGATATACAAAATGATTGGTTAGAGATATCGCATACCAAGGAAGTCTCTCAAGTGATGAACAAAACAACAGGTGAATATATCATAGTCGATCGAAATACCTTGAAACTTGAGATAGTTTAAGCTTTCAATGAAGCTTGCAAAGAGGTAAAGGTCTTAATTAATATTAAAGGGTTTATAAGTGGTAATTATATCCATATCATCTTTTGTATTGTATAATAAAAGTACACTATTTAAAAGGTGATGGTCATTTTGCTAACAATCTTACAAATTGTTTTTTCAATCCTAGTAGTCTCATTTTCAACTTACGGAATTATCACAGGTGATTATCGGTTAAAGTTCTTAATGATATTGTTCTTAGGTGTTTTGCTTTTAATTTTAGGATTGAAAGAATTTCAAAAAGAGAGAAAAATTAATGGCTGGCTCTATATTGGGGTATTTTTATTTTTAGTATTTGTGTCCATTACTAGTATCTTTTAATAAACAGGAGGTATAAAGTTACCTCCATTTTTTAAGCTTTCACCTTTGGGTGGAGGCATTTTCTTTTGCTTTGATAACGACATCAAACAGCCAACATGCAACAGATTGAGAGTGGAGAGTTTGGTGTGGTTATGAGTGGGATTGGTAGAATAATATTCCAATTCGGTAATTCTTGCATTATGATAATGTATGGGGGATGTAGGTTTCCTCGCCATCATGGATAACAATGGAGGGTTTAAATGACACCAGAGCATATTGTTAAGAAATTTTTTGAAGAAGTACGTTCAGGAAAAAATCCAGATTATGCAACTGAATTAATGGCAGACCAAGTATTGGCACACCAAGTTATTTCAGAAGAAGAAATAACGGTTGTAAGAACGCCAAAGGATTATGCTGAACATGTAAAAGAAATGATAGACGCATATGGCGATTTTTCATTAGAAATACAAGAATTCATAGTACAAGATCAGAAAGTATATGTACGTTGGAAACAAGCTGGTACACATGTTGGAGAGGTTGATGGATATCAGCCAACTAATCTTCCGGTTATTGAAATAGCTAGCGCGATTTATAGAATAGAAAATGAAAAAATAGTAGAATACTGGATACAAATTGATCGAGCTGGTATTGAAAACCAACTCAAACGCAATACGAATAATTAACATCCTTGAAGTGACCCCTAAAAGTTAGACACGCTTCATTGTTTAATAGGAGGCTAATTTCAATCATACGTTTCACTGGCTCCTTCCAAAATTACATATTTGGCTCTTTTAATAGGTGCAATCAACCTTTTATAATCAAATTACATGGTGAAAGGGAAACTGTAAACAAATTAAGAAGATCGTTATTTTTTATTTCACAATGATTGTAAAGAGGAGGGGTTTATATGTTTATTCCAAAGTATTATAAAATAACAGATATGAAAGAAATACAAGAATTTATTAAAATGAATTCATTTGCGACAATTGTTGCGATAAGTAAGGGGAGGCCCATAGCGTCCCATATTCCATTACTGCTTAATCAAGATCAGGATGACTATTACCTAACAGGTCACTTAGCTTACGGCAATCCGTTATGGAAAACTTTTGAGGAGACGGATCAACTATTAACTATATTTAATGGTCCACATGCTTATATTTCTTCTTCTTGGTATGAACAAGAAAATGTACCCACTTGGAATTATCAAGCCGTTCATATTTATGGGAAAGCAAGTATTATGGAAGGTACGGAATTAGAACAGGATTTATCAAAATTACTAGAAAAATATGAGAAATTCCGAGAAAACCCTGTCCTGTGGGAAAAGCTATCTCCTGAAATGTTACAAAAAGAAATAAAAGGAATAAAAGGATTTAAAATAAAAGTAGAAGAGGTTCAGGCTGCCTATAAATTAAGTCAAAATCGGAATAGTACGGATTACGCCAATATTATTAAAGAGCTTTATCAAGAAGACGATCCATATGCTTCTGCAGTAGCTGAGGCAATGAAGAAAAACAGAAATGACTAAAACAAAAGGCAGAAACGAGGTGTTAGGAACGTTTCTGCCTTTTGATGAAATTGAAGAAAGAGAAGATTAAAAATGAAAAATGAGTTGTCCTATAATAGAACAGCTAGTAACTAGTAAAATTATTTAGCAGATTTAAAAAGTGCTTTTCCTTTTTTGTATACAAATCTTTCCCACTTAGCTAACAGCCCATTACCATTCTCGCCATTTTCTAAAGCTAACGCGTGATTTTTATGGAAATTTTTTACTCGATGATGATGTTCTTTTTGCCATTGGTGTAAAGGACGATGATTCATTTTCTAACCTCCTTTTAGTGATTTAAGTATATGGCGAAAAGAGATGAATGAAAAGTAATCTGTACCTTTTAGGAAAAGCAAAAATAATTCGTTAACTTATTTCAATCGAGAAAAGAATTTAGCGGTCCATGATATTTCTCCTTATTCATTTCGTAGATTAAAAGGGTACAATACCATTAGTTCTTTTAGGCAATAATTTTATGGATAAAGAAATTGGGTTATTAAAATTAATTCATTCAGTAAGTTTTTTCTAGATCAGAGAGGTAGAAAAATAGGTATGGTAACTTTTGGTACTTTGATAGCTTTTGCACTTGTTTCACTTGGGATGGTTTGCTCGCCAGGACCGAATATGATGTATCTCATTTCTCGTTCTATTACACAAGGACGGATGGCAGGATTCATATCATTATTAGGTATAATGCTAGGTTTCATCATTTACATTATTGCCACAATGTTTGGACTTACAGTGCTGTTCATTACGGTTCCATTTTTATATGAATTGGTGAAATGGTCAGGAGCCGTGTATTTATTATGGCTCGCTTGGAATTCGATAAAACCTGGCGCAACATCTATACTTGAACCTCGGACAGTTTCTATAGAACCACCAAGGAAACTATTTTTAATGGGACTTATGACGAATTTGCTAAATCCCAAGATTGCCATTTTGTATGTATCACTATTACCTCAATTTGAAGATCCAGCAAAGGGTTCTTTACTGATTCAGGGAGGAATATTGGGCCTAACACAAATCATCGTGAGTTTTATAGTCAATCTCATTATTGTTTTGGTAGCTAGTAGAGTTGCTAAATTATTGGGCACACGTCCTACGTGGTTAAAAGTTCAACGATGGTTCATGGCAAGTGTTTTGACATGTCTTGCTGCTAATCTTGTATTTGATCGTAGATAAAGTTTGATTAGTATATAACTAGCTCTTTATGAAATGAAAGATTCTGGTGTAGTGGGCGTTGTATATACAAATGGGCTAAAATTTGCATTCCTACAACGGCATTTTGTTCGACTATTCGAAAAGGCATATAGAGGGAGATTAATGTTAGTCGGAAAAGGTCGTATACAAGAAGCGTATTCTTAGAATTAATAAGAATGATTGTTATTTTTATAGTTTTTGGATGTCTTATGTGGGGAGCGGTACAACTCATTTATTCCACTTTACAAACAAATATGGATCATGATATTGGCTGGTTCCCAGGGATAGCAATATACATAATTTTATTCATTCTGTATCGTAATAAGTTACAATTCTCAGGCTTTTATGAAGGCCCCAATCAAAAAACATTACCCAAAAAAGTAACTCTTGTATTAATGGCTTGCTCTCTATTACTATTCATACTACCAACCATCATACAATAAACTTGAGAACTTAGTGGCAACAGGATCAGGGCTCGTTTTTAGAGTCCTGGTCTTTTTTTATTCTCTAATTTTGCCGTACTTCATTTCCATAAACCTAGCGTGAAGTATGAAATCCTATTGTTGTTGGACTGAGGAAAAAGAGAAATGAAAATTAAAAAAAGGGTCAATTTTCGGGGCGACCCTTTTATGGTAAACATAAAAAAGGCTGTTATGATTATTTTACCTCGAAGAAGGAAGGCTATTTGGAGACTATTAATTATTGCCCGACATTTATGTTGAACAAAGCTAGCGCCTAGTGCCGACAATAATTAAAAGTATGAATAGGACAACGATTAGTGCGAATGATAAATTATCGTGTTTGTCATAGTTTGTACCCATTATAAATCCCTCCTTTCTATCATCTAGAATATGTAAAGTTATAGATAGGAGAGATGCTATTCATCTAATCAAACCTTTCTTTTGAAAAATTTAATATGAATTTTTCAAAAGAAAGGTCCTATTTATTTCATGCAAATAGAAGATTGCTGAAATCAGTCGCTTAGTGCTGTAATATGAATCGATAATGTCAGTTCCTGCGCTTACCCGGGAAATTTTTTTCTTATTTCCTAGGCGAGTAACCCAATTGATTAGGGAAATATAAATCATGGCAGCATATGAAATAACAGCGGATGAACGGATTACCGAGGAAATAAGGCTGTACAGGGAGCGTCATTTGGTAGTGAAATGATTGCTAGCATATAGAGAACATTTAAAAAAGCGGAAATAAACGTGATCTATTATATAATGGCTGCTTTTACAAATGCGAAGTTTGATGGAGGCCAGTCGGCTTAATAAATAAACATAATCCAAGAGTGGTAGTAGGTGGACATGTAATTATACGGTAAAAGGTCAGCTCACGGCTCTAAAGATATGAATTATGTTTTAAAAACAGGATACAATTTGTGTTAAAATGATAAAAAATTAAGGGGTGATTCATTTGATCAACTATCCATTTTTAAAAGATGACATGACCATTGGAGTTACAGCACCTTCCTCTGGTGTACCCGTTGAACTTCATGATTTATTGAAAACAGCATGTATTCGTATGGAAAATAAGGGGTTTAGAGTCATTTGTGGAGAAACTGCTTGGACTCAGGATAAGGCAAAATCTGCCTCTGCTATTAAGCGTGCCGAAGAATTTCATCACATGATGGCTAATGATGATATCGATATTATTATTCCTCCATGGGGTGGAGAGCTCCTTATTGAAATACTTGAATATATTGATTTCTCCAATATTCAGCCAAAATGGGTATTAGGGTACTCAGATGTTAGTCTATTATTGTTGGCAATTACATTAACAACGGGTATCGCTACTGCACATGGAACGAACTTAGTAGATTTAAGAGGAGAGTATTTTGATGATACAACCGCCATGTGGCAATCAGTTTTATCCTTAAAAAAGGGCGAGTCCATCGTACAGCATTCGTCAGACCACTATCAAAAAGAATGGCAGTTCGATAGCCCCTCGCCTTATGTTTTTAATTTTACGGAAAAAACGAAATGGCAATCTACATCAGTGGAGAGGGTGAAAATTCAAGGGCGTTTACTTGGTGGATGTATAGATACTATCAGACATTTGATTGGAACGAAATTCGGTGATGTTCAAAGCTTTCAAGAAACGCATATTCAAGGAGAATCTATTATATGGTACTTGGAAAACTGCGAATTATCCACGACTGATCTACGCAGATCCCTTGTACAAATGAAATTAGCTGGATGGTTTAATAATTGTTCAGGTATTCTATTTGGTAGAAGTGCTGCGAATACATCCGTTGGAAACTATACAATTGAAGATGTATATCAAGAACTTTCTGAGGAGCTACAAATTCCTATTATCTATGACATTGATTGTGGGCATGTGCCACCACAAATCACTTTTATAAACGGAGCATATGCAGAATTAGAATCATATAACAGTAAAGGGACTATTGTGCAACACTTTATATAAGTATTTCCCAATGTAAAAACACCCTCTAAAAGATTTAGAGGGTGGGTATTTGTATGGTTATGCGATTAGATGGAATTTCGATAAGCTTTTTGTGTGGTGAAGTACTTAGATTTTGATAAAATATTTTGGAGATTATGTTGCGCTAATGGTCCTAATTTATTACTATTAGAGCCCAACAAACCATCCTTAGCCGCATTTTTAAGTGTGTCAATTTGTTTAGTTGTGAGTTTAGAGGTTTTGCTGCTTTCAATAATTTTATTCACATTATCGATTCTCTGTTGTTTCTCTTTAGAAGTACGGTTAATGTCGTTACTGTTTTGGTTGTTTTGTTTTTGTTGTGTGAGACCTTGTTTATAAGATCGACGAGTCATTAAATATTGCATAGTTGATGAGTTTCTCGATGTTATCATAAAAAGTTTCCACCTTCCTAATTTTTTTAGTTTTTACCATACATATCCTATTATCGTCCAAAACTCTCTTTACATTAGCTTCAAAATTAAATTATGGAGAAGATGAACATGAAAATTAACTTAGCACAGATGAATTTAAAAACTTTACCTGATTTTAATGTATCCCAAATAAAGGGAATAAAGGATTTGAATCTATTTGATAACGATTTGAGGGAAATACCTACAGAAATCTTTCAAATGACGAGTATAGAAATACTGAATATTTCAGTCAATAAAATTAACAATTTGCCAGCAGAAATCACGAACTTAAAGAATCTGAGAATGTTAGATGCAGGGCATAATCATATTGACCTCATTCCTCCTGAAATTGGTCATTTAGTGAATATGGAGGACTATTTGTATTTTCATCATAATCAATTGCAATCGATTCCTCCCGAAATCGGCCAGCTTACAAAAGTAAGATATTTAAACTTAAGTGATAATTTGTTGAGTGGACTACCAGAGGAAATAGGGAATTTAAATAAACTGGTAGAACTGCGAATAATGAATAATCGATTAACGGAGTTACCAGAAAGTTTGTGTAGATTAACGAATTTAAGAGAATTACATTTGAAAAAAAATAGCATGACTAGTCTGCCTGAAAAAATCGGAGAACTAGCATTATTACGGGTTTTAGAGTTAGAAGACAATCAATTACAGGAAGTACCTGATTCATTACATACATGTATAAAATTAAGGCGGTTAAATCTCAGACAAAATAAATTGAAAACATTGCCAGCATCGATGGGTCATTTGAAAAATCTACTAGAATTAGATCTACGAAGTAATGATTTAAAGGAATTACCGGAATCATTATTGGCAATGGAAAGCTTAGATCGACTAGATTTAAGGTGGAATCATGAATTAAAAATCCCGAGCTGGTTAGATGAATTAGAGGCAAGAGGCTGTATCGTATATTTGTAGAATTAGAACAGTTGAGTATGCTTTGACCATATAAGTAAAGTTCGAAAAGCACGTGAATAGTACTAGCTAATCGTTTTTATCGTAAATAAAAAGGTCTTCCACAATCAAAGGTGGAGGGCTAATTTTATGCAATTGTCTAAGGATATCCAGTATGGTTAAAAGTTCTTTACCTTGATCAAATGTTCTTGATAAATTGTAGTTTCAAAATTACGATGAGACAGTAGTAATAAGTGTTAAGAATGATTTTTGAGATATATTCAAGGACGTCCTTTAGGCAATAAAAAAGGTTAGGAGATTTGATATGAGCAAAATAATAGATATCTCGCACCATCAAGGTGATATTGACTGGTCTCAAGCGTGTAATGATGTTGATTTGGCTATCATTCGCATTCAATATGGGACTAGCACGATTGATCGAAAATACCTTCTAAATATTGAAGGTAGTACCAAGTACAAAATACCCTTTGGCGTTTATATATATGTAACCTATAAAAATGCAGCAGAAGCTTATGCGCTAGTATTGAAAACATTGTGCAAGGTACACAGGCGTTTATTGATTATATAAAAAATAAGGGTGTAAAAGTTGGATTATATACGGGACACCATTTTTACAAGCCTTATCGGATGGATACGATTAAAAATTATGATTTTCTATGGATACCACGATACAGTGGCGCAAGTGGTCCAGGGAAAAAGCCCAATTTTGCATGTGATGTATGGCAATACACGGATAAAGGGGTAGTACAAGGCATTAAAGGGAGTGTGGATCTCAATTTCCTAAATGGTCATAAACCATTATCATGGTTTACTGCTGCTAATGACCATAAAAAGGAACTAAAATTTACACAATATGAAGAATTAAAAAATGAAAATAATCAATTAAAACAGGAACTGGCCGACATCAAAAGATTATTAGCTGGAAAAGCAGAATTGATTTCAACTATGGCTGTAGCCACAATCCATAAGGAAGATTGGGCATGGGTCATTGAAGAGGGGATTATTAAAGGAGATGGCAAAAACCTGAATCCTAAAGGCACCTTAACGCGTGAGCAAATGGCGACCATGCTAAAACGTTACCATGATCAGAATAACAAAGACCAGAACCGTTAGATGTTATAATATACCACGTTTTATTTATACAAAGAAAAAGGATAGAAGAGCATGAAGAAATTCGCCTTAACTATCCTCTTTTTTGTGCAAAAGTATCTTTCTTTCAGACAATAAGGATTTATGTAACGGATAATATAGTATTGTAGTTTTATAAAAATGTTTGTTCATTTAAAACAAAAATTGATCATTTACAATAAAGTATGATTAAACATCCTGTGTTGATATGCAGGATTTTTTTGTTCAACAAATGGGCCACTTAATTGAATAACGCTTCTAAATTAAAAATACGATTTTATGTTAATCTTGATTTGAGTTTGTGAAACAGTGTACTTAAGCTAACGGGGCAGGATAGTTGAATAAGGATGATGATATAATTAAGGGGGAATTTACTTTATTTTATAATTTATGAGGTGGAAAATGGACTCTTTAGAATTAAACAAATCTAAATATATTGTCTCTAATATCAAAAACATTTTGCATAAAAAGCTTATACTTGATAAACCGTTAACTAAAGATGAGGTAAAAAAAATAAACCTAGTTAATCCCACTGTATACCAAAATGAGAAGTATCTCATTCAAGAACGGTGGTTTTATAGTATTAATATCGGAGAATGGGAAGATGTGGAGATTTTTATTCAAGGGAATAATGAAAATCCCGATGTGGAAATTATCGAAATGGCAGAAAAAATATTCGATGAACTCCATCTACATATAAGCCGAGCATTAAAATATTTACAGAAATTCTTCCCTAATCAAGAAATGAAGAACTACTATCTATCCACAATATATTTTGGAAAGATGGTTAATTTTGACGATTATATATTTTCAGGGTTTAGTTTAGCTTTTATTTTTGATGGTCACTTTGAGTTTCAGTATAAAGTAAAATTTAAAGAGGATGGATGGCCTATTGGTTTTGAAGGTGGGCCACTTTAATAATTATAGATATTTTTTTCTTATTGAACTAACGGGGGCTTTAGTTCAATAACGATCTTCAACAATCGGGCGCTTTTCTTTAATGACGAGCGTCTTTCTTCATGAATAGGTCCATTTAATAGAATAACATCAGAATAAATTGGATATTTATGTTAAAATTTTAAAAGGGTTACCTGAGAGATTATCATGCAGCTTTCATGCTTTTAACCCTCAGCAATCGGATTACAAATTATTCAAAAGACAATGGACAAAAAAATAGCCATCTTTCATGCTATTCTTGAGCTCTTATCAACGATTGTCTTTATTGTGATAATAAGTAATCCGAATGTAATGAACCAAGAATTTATAACTCACATGAGTAAATTATTTACCACAACAACGAAGCAATTTGAAATATGGGTAGTTAGCGGGGGAATCATCATATTTATTTTATCTGTAGCCATCAATATATTTGATGGATTCCGTAAGGCTCGAATCCGTTAATTCTTTTAGTATCTTCCATCACTCCATCTAACTTAAATCATTTTAGCTAGTCCAAAAAAGAACACATTGACGAATACGAACATTGAATAAGATAGCTTCCATCTATTTTTTTGTATGCTAGCTCATGTTATAATGAGGAGCTTAAGTTAATTAAGACCTTGAACGGATGCCAAGAAAAGCCTCCGCAGAACGAGAAAGTATGGAGGTGTAAGAAAATGAATAAACGTTGGACGATTGGTAAAATTAAAGAATTTGTTGAGAACAATTCGGAAAGTAAGTTGCTATCAACGGAATATCACGGGTTTTCTCAAAAGTTACTATTTAAATGTGCATGTGGTAGTAACTTTGAAAAAACATTTACTAAATTTAAAAATAAACATCAACGAAAATGTGATGTATGCCAGCCACCAAAAGAGTCACGTTAAACGTAGTGTCGATATTTCATAAAGCTTTATGTGACCTAAAGTATTAATAATTTTATATGAGTTTGATTTGAAATCACCTTCCTCCTATAGTTCCTTTATAGAGGAGGTGATTTTTTGTGTCTGAAATTATTTCTGAAGTTTTTCCAAACAGTGGGAGGGGAATAGTGTCATCAAAAAGGTAATCAAATATACAGTAACGATTATTACTCATGAAAGAAATCTTCAGCAATACCATTTATCTGTTTTGGGTGTTGAACATCTGGGATGGAGAGAAGGGGATAGTGTCATTTTTCACTCAAGCTATGCCACTACAAAAGTCAAATTGCGCTAGCCATTAAAAAGGCAGAAATGTTGCCTACACAACATTTCTGCCCTTATTTCATTTATTTTTGGGTTATTCGTTGGAAAAAGTCGCGCGTTCTATTCATATCTGATACATGCTCATTACATGTTTGGCTATCTGCACAAATATAATTACTATGGTTAGTAAATGTACCAACGACTTGCCCTTTAATGGAAGTCGTAAATAAGCCAACATCTGAATGACGATTGCAGATGGCGCAAATACCGCGAACAGTATTGTTGGAAAATACCCCTTTAATCCCCTGGAGTTTGTCGTCTTGTTCGAGGACAACGTATTTTCGATGTGTCCCAACATCATCCCATGCTAGGTAACAAATTTGTTGAAAATCAAGTTCATCTAAATTAGGTAGCTTCAGCTTTTTCTCCTTTTTAAACAATGATTTGAGGGTGCTAGCTGTTACTGGCTTAAACGGTATGACATAAGGCTTTAACTGCTCTAACAAGGCATCGCCCTGCGCACGATCTGTGACGGTGAAAAGCTGTTCAACAAGTTGTGTTTCCTCAGTGGATAACTCTAATTTGGTAGTAATTTCCGTTTCGACAAGCCCACGTACTGCAAGAATGACACTTTTGTCCTGCGTTGTGGTAAGGGCATGTAAAATTTTACTTAATTGCTGTTCCAGTAAGTGATAGTTTGCGACCGTTAAGAACGGCTGAATAGTTTGTTTTTCCATTTGAAATCTCTCCTGTTTTATAGGCTAATTTTAAAAGCATTTGGCCTAAGAGATCATTCAATTTCTGTTATGGATATAACTTAATTTAGACCTCTTTGACCTCAGAAGCCGTTCTAGAGCATGCATTACAAGTGAATGCGGACATTTCGATCCCTCCCTTAAGGATTGTTGATTTATATAAGTTTTTTATTTTTAGTCTAAAAAGTGAATTATCTTGATTTTTTAATTTTATCAAATGTTACGCTTGTTTTTCAATAGTCAAATGACCGGTGAAGTGGTGATAAGTATTTAAACATGCATATGACTCAATTGCCTTTGAAACATACTTCATTAACGATGGCATATGGAGCGAAGTTATATCTAAGACCATGTAAATTTATATAGTTGAGATCGAATATACCTTAAATAATTCAGGCACGAAGATAATGCGCGATTTTTTATTTTTTGGAAGACTGAATGAGAATGTTTTAGTTTTCACATCAAAGTACAATTGTTTATTAATGTAAATTTTATTATACTCATAAATCTATATAACAGCCCATTGGTATTGAAATTCAGAGCTTCTTAAGAGAAAAATTAGGATTGTTTGCTTATTTTTAATAAACCAATTATTTTTCTAACATAAAAAAGAAGAAAGTAAATAAGTGTAACATCTATAAAAAAATAAAGTATATTAAATTGAATTGATGTAATACCATTTTTGGTAAATAAAGAAAATGTAGATGATAACTCATTCTCACCGATGTAACTTATAAATTGAAAAGGGGCTCCAAATTTGTTGGTTCCATAAGATACAAAGAAAACGGACAATAAAGTCATGATAATGCTAATCCATAATAACCCCTTTTTATTTGTAACTTGCATTAGCCACCTCCTTTTTAACTACCCAATATAATTATTGTATCATAAAAAAGAAAAAATGTAATATTTTGTAAATTATTAATGGTTTACATTACGAGAAAACCACTATTAGTAGCAGTAGCTTCATTTTCAGTATGAAGTTTTGTATTCGGACAGAGTGTTAATGTGCATGAGCTAGTAGCACAGGAAGAAGTATCTACAGCTGAACAAGAGCTTAGAGAAATTCAACAAAAGTATAATATTTGCTTATTGCCCTATGTATTTTCTGAATTGTTCGATAGATAAAAGATTGCTATAATTGAATGAATTGGTTCATAAAGGAGGAATTGTGATGACACAGAAAATGAATAGTCAACGAAACAATGCTTGGAGAATTTATTCAATTTAGGAGGCACTATGCTATTAAATCAACAAGGTTTTGATCTCTGGGCGGATGGCTATGACCAAACCGTTCAACTTAGTGAAGAAAATCAGCAATACCCATTTGCGGGCTATAAAGACATTTTAAATAAAATTTTTAATGAGGTCATGCAAGTTCCGGCATCGACTGTATTAGATATTGGCTTTGGGACAGGTGTTTTAACAGCTAAACTTTATGAGCATGGGCACAAGATCGATGGCTTTGATTTTTCTTCGAAGATGATGGCTATTGCACAGGCAAAAATGCCACAGGCTAACTTACTCGAATGGGATTTATCGAATGGTCTACCTACAACACTGATGAACAATCAATATAATGCGATTGTTAGTACGTATGCCCTACATCATTTTACTGATGAGCAGAAGGTTACGTATATCAAACAATTATTACAGCAACTAACACCCGATGGTAAAATTTTAATAGGCGATGTTGCCTTTCAAACAAGAGGGCAGCTAGAACAATGCCGTCAGGCTAGCAAAGGCTATTGGGATGATGATGAGTTTTATTTTGTCCATGAGGAGCTAAAAATTAGCCTGCAGGATCGTTGTCAGCTACAATTTTACCCAATCTCGCATTGTGGTGGTGTTTTTGTAATATCGAATTGTACTGAGGTAGATAGATAAATGCTCAATCAAGACGTTTTATATGGAGAATTCGAAATAGATGATGTGCTAGAGGAACTTATTCAGTCATCGCCTGTTCAACGATTAAACGGAATTCATCAAGCAGGAGCTGGCTGTTTGGTATATCGTCAATGTAAAAGAAATAAATACCCATGCGATTTAAAAAAATAAGAAGGGTATTTATGTGAGAATCATCAAAAGTTAGTCTATGACAGATAGGGCTAATGTAAATAATGCGAAGGAGCTGTCAAAAGATAGCTCCTTTTGCTTGTTAGGCGAACATCGATAAAATATATTTGCCAGAAAGCATAAACAGCTAGCGCACTCATTACCGAAGTACCAGGCTTAAACCAGTTCGTTAAGAGGAAGACCAGTACAGTAAATAACAGCATGCCGATCGCTCCGAGCACGGTGTTTTGTAGGACTGTATGAAAGGTAGATGCTTTCATATTTTTCATTTGCATGCCCATGTTAATCAATGTCAAAATCGGCAGGGCCGTAATGACACCTGAGAGAAATAATTAGTTGGATGGGCTTAGTAACAGCGCTAACACCATGATGGTGCCGCCTACTAAAAAATACAGAAAGTATAACATAGATTGCCCTCAATTAAATTCAGAATAGAGTAATAATACTGTAGAACATCCATGTCTACAAGTAGCAATCGATGATATTTAGCAAGATGCGCAAAAAATTAAATTTTTATGAAAATGAAATAGCATATTTTTGTTAACGTGAATCATCAAACTTTCTAAGTTGGTTCTTCTCATAGCCTCCAATTGCCATTTTTGCTTTAGTAAACTATCTGAAAATATAAACTTTATGGGGAGTACTTTAAATGTATCGTAATTTACGATATAATCGTATTCAACGATATATAAAAGGGGTACCAACATGATTACAAATATAAATGAGTATTTTACTACGATATTTTATCATCTACATACAACACATGAAGATGTGATTTCTCACCAAAGTGTGCGGATTTTACAGATGATTCAAAAGGAAGAAGAGGTAACAGTACGCGATATTGCAGGGTTATTAAATATTTCTCCTAATACAGCGTCAGAGCATGTGAAAAAACTAGAGCGACATGCCTGGGTGACAAAAGAACGTGCGAGTGACGATCAACGTAAGGTTATTCTTCATTTGACAGTAGAGGGCTTACAAATACTGAAGAAAAACTCAGAATTAGATGAAGAGAAGCTCAAGCATGCACTTAATAAGCTAACAGAACAGGAACAACAGACCATCCTACAGGCATTCCGACGTCTAAGTGAGGTGGCGAAATAATGTATACATTGTTTAAAATTCTTAGCTCGGCAGCAATTATTGGTGTCGTCACAGAAGTGGCACGAAGATTTCCTTCCTATGGCGGAATTATTGCGGCATTACCTTTAGTGAGTATTTTAAGTATCATTTGGCTGACGGTGCAAAGTGAATCGAGCGAGCATATTCAACGCTTTACAGTTGGTGTCATTGTAGGTTTACCGGCAACCATGTGCATGCTGTTTGTTATTTACATGGCGATGAAATCCTCTATTCATATTGTCTTTGCTATTGGTCTAGGTATTCTTTCCTGGGCAGTTTTCTTAGGCATTCAAAAGGCCATTGCTGGTGTTTTTCATCTATCCATGTAACGAGGAGTTCAGACATGACAATCATTGAAATTCAACAATTACCACAACAAAATGTGCTTCATTTTTTTAAGGAGCATTGGGGAACTACAGAAATGGTCATTTCAAGTGGCGTTTATGACTGTAGTCAATTAGAGGGCTTCGCTTTTGTCAATGACCGTCAAGAGATGATAGGGCTTGTTACTTACATTATTCGTAAGCAAGACTGTGAAATCATTTCTCTCGATAGTCTTCAAGAAGGCAAAGGTATCGGTTCAGCGCTTGTACAAGCAGTAGAACAAATAGCTTTTGATAACGGTTGTACAAGCATTACTCTTATTACAACGAATGATAATTTACATGCCCTAAAGTTTTATCAAAAAAGGGGATATTACTTCATCGAAATCTTGCCTAATGCGGTGGAAAAGGCAAGAGCCTATAAGCCTTCCATCCCATTTATCGGCAATGATGGCATTGCGATACGAGATGAATTACGACTACAAAAACAGCTTGACTTCTAAAAAGTCAGGTTGTTTTTTGTTATACTGAGAAAGTGGAAAGAGAGGGAACATATGAAAAAAATAGTATTTGCCTTATTACTAAGTGTGCTTGTGGTGGGCGCCGCATTTATGATTTATCTTAAGAGTAATCCACCGCTTGTCATTCAAAGTTACACAAGTAAGCAGGGCAATGAAGCGGTCAAGATCATTGCGATTGAAAACAAAGGATTACGTGAAATTAAGCTTACGCAACTACTTGTTAATGAAAAACTTCCTGACAGTGCTGAGCTTGTCATTAGTAAGTCTGAACCATTTGAGGTCGAAACAAAACTAGAGGGAAATACCAATATGTCATTTCATAAATTAACGCAAGTTAAAGTTTTACCTCGTTCATACATAGATCAACAAGCAATTGGCAAGCAGCCACAGCATTACGCGGTTCAAGTCAAAGCAGCCGACATCAAAAAGGTGAAGATTCAATATGAATATTTACGCATACCTTTTACCCTAACTGCGGAACTTCAACAAGGTCAATAGACAGACGATACGCTAATTTTGTCTTATCATTTATGCCTGTGTCATTTCTTAAGATTGTTTGCTGAAAAGCACTAATTTCTCCTAAATCATGGTAATATTATAGTAATAGCAATCGTGATACTAGGAGGGACCTAATGGCAATTATCATAATGGGTATAGTACTATTTATCTGTGTTATCACTGTGGCTTTAGTGTTAATGAAAAAGTTATCGAAGAATGAAATTATGCTTGAAGTAACAGCCACCTCAGAAGGAAAAAATGAATTAGATCAAGCGATAATGAAAATATATTTTACGTATTCTATCGGCAAACTTGCTAGTAGGAAACGTCAAATCCTTGGCAGTGTTGAATGGTCTGATGGGTGGATGCCTGTTAGCTATAATCTAAAGGAAAATGGTGTGTATCGTGAGGAGCGATTACTTTATGCAACAAAAAATCAGTCCTACTCAACCTTTGAGATTCATGCACCCAATGCAATCGATGATCAAGGGCGAGGTGAAGGGTACGCTGTTCTTGTATTGGAAAATCCCGATATTTCCCATAGATCATCTAGAGCAGGTGTCATCCTTGCCGTCACAGCCAATATGATTACATATCAATTATCAGATTCCACTAGCTGGCATAATGAAGTTGTTATCAATTAACTCGAAAAAAGCTATCCAAATAGGGTAGCTTTTTTTATTAGTGCTAAAAAGTAAAATTAGGCTGATTATGGAACTAAATGAGGGGAATAACGTATAGAAAGAAGAGGGACTTGTAGGATGGAGGAGGATGTAGATGAACGAAATGCCAAGCATACACCAAAAACGATTGGCAATAGATGAGCAAATAAGTGCACTCTTATTTCAACGGAAAGAGCTCTCTGCTCATACAAAAGATAGCCCAACAGATGAAATGATGAAGGAATGGGCGCAAAAATATGGTTTCGATGACAAATTTTAAACCATGATTTTCAGTGTGATTAAATCAGAAAAATACTATCAATCACGTGTCGAGCCAGTCGGATTTCGTCAATATATTGCGGTATTACAATCGCAGGGAGTGGGAGATCGAATCTATACGATTTCTTATGTTCGCCAATACGAAAATACAAGTGTTGTACAGCTTTTGATTGACTGGGATTATGAGGAAGATTCCTATCAAGATATTCATCAAAGATCAAATCGCCATTATTTAGGGTTATTTATAGACCAGAATTATGAATGCCGCCATACAGGAGCATGTGGTTCAGATGGATATGAAAGTAATAGATATGTAGTGACGCCACCATTACCAGATGACATACAAGGACTCAGCTTTATTTTTACAGAATACAAAGATGTGTTTGAAGAAAAACCAACAGGATTGACTGTCACCATGCATTGTTAGGGGGAATAAAATATGAAGAAATGGATAGTGCCAATTGTTTTACTACTTCTGTTAACAGCCTGTCAGAGTCCTGAGCAGGAAGTGCATTATATCGCTAAGAGTGAGCATTGGAAAGCGATCTACCATAGTAATTCTGATCAAGGATTACGCTTATATTATCTTGATGAGAAGGATGATTTAGGGCCCTTACAAATCACCATTGAAGGGGAAAAGGAATCCCAAAATATAATGGATGTGCAGTTAAATAAAGAGGGGTATTATTCATTTACGAAAAAAGAAAGTGAGAAGTTTTTTAAACGGAATGCTAAGCCAATTATTCATATGCAATGGCTATCTGAAAATGAGTCTTTAGAAATAAAGAATCATTAATGGATAATAATAATTCGATACAGAACTTTTGGGCTCATTGTTTCATATGTTATAGGGATATCGTGTATGACGCGTTATGTATGTAAGTTGAAATAAATGTAAGCGTTACGAATTTTGACCAGAACAACCGTGGTCATTGAAACGGACGATTTTTTTATTTCAAGGTTTGACAAAAAAAACAGAATTCGTTATAGTAATTAACAATTTCATGCAAAAATGAAATGAGCCATGATAAGGACAAGAGATTCGATCAACCATTTTCAGAGAGGGAGGCCTTCGCTGCAAGCTTCCTAATGTTGTGATCCCTTCTTACTACCTTGGAGCTGTGCTTGGAAACTTGCACCGTCTTTTGCAACGTTACGGCAAAATCAATGAGCCACTAGTCTATTTACTAGTGGGAATTTGGGTGGAACCACGGGTAATGAACACATACTCGTCCCTATGTAGGGGCGGATATGTGTTTTTTTATTTTGGTCCCCATTCTAAAAGCTGAATGAGGATCAAGTCTTTGGCAGGTCCATAGTTTTTCAAATTGTAGTCACAATTAGGACTTCTATGACACACCATAGCAAAATTGATAAAAATTAAAGGAGTCGAGAACATGTCAAATCAAGTTATTCACATTCAATTTCCAGATGGTCAACAGCAAGCATTTACAAAAGGCGTGACACTAACCGAAATTGCCCAAGCGATTCGTCCTGAGCTTCGCAAAAAGGCAGTAGCGGGGAGTGTCAATGGAACCATCGTTGATTTGACGCGCCCGATTATGGAAGATGCTCAAATTACATTGTATGATGCTAGCTCTAAGGAAGGAATTGAAGTTATTCGTCATTCAACGGCCCATTTATTAGCACAGGCTGTCAAACGTCTATACCCCCATGCACAGTTTGGGGTAGGACCCGTGATTGAAAACGGCTTTTATTATGATATAGACATTGCGGATACACTGGCACTAAGTGATTTACAACAAATTGAAAAAACGATGAAACAAATTGTGCGGGAAAATGTACAAATCAAGCGACGAGAGGTTTCGAGGAATGAAGCTAAGGAGCTTTTTGCTCATGATGCGTTAAAGCTGGAACTGTTGGAGTCTATTCCCGCTGATGAAACCGTGACGATTTATGAGCAGGGTGAATTTTATGATTTATGTCGAGGTTCCCATGTTCCGTCTACGGGGAAATTACAACACTTCCAATTAATGCATGTATCGGGTGCGTATTGGCGAGGCGATAGCGACAATCAAATGCTACAACGTATTTATGGGGTTGCCTTTGCAACAAAAGAAGAACTTCAACAATACTTCGTGTTTTTAGACGAAGCAGAAAAGCGAAATCACCGTAAACTAGGCAAGGAACTTTCGTTGTTTATGTTTTCAGAGGAAGCGCCGGGAATGCCCTTTTATTTAGCAAATGGTCAAATTTTACGGAATGAGCTGGAATCCTATTTGCGAAATTTACAAGCAAAATATGACTATCGAGAAGTACGGACACCTCTAATGATGAATCAGCGTTTATGGGAACAGTCAGGTCATTGGGATCACTATAAAGACAATATGTACTTTACACAGGTGGATGATCAAAGCTTTGCCTTAAAGCCAATGAACTGTCCAGGACATATGCTCATCTTCAAAAATAGCCTACATTCTTACAGAGATTTACCAATACGAATGGCAGAATTCGGGCAAGTGCATCGCCATGAATTTAGCGGTGCGCTGAATGGATTGTTACGCGTTAGGTCATTTTGTCAGGATGATGCACATATTTTTGCAACACCGCAGCAAATTGAAAATGAAATTGCATTGGCTCTAAAAATAATAGATGAGGTGTACAATGTATTTGGTTTCCAATATTCGGTAGAACTATCGACACGTCCAGATGACTATATGGGAGAATTGTCGTTATGGGATCAGGCAGAAGAGGCGCTTGAAAATGTGCTGACAAATTTAGGAATCGACTATACGATTAATGAGGGGGATGGGGCTTTTTACGGGCCGAAAATCGACATTCATATTAAAGATGCCATCCAACGAAGTCATCAGTGTGCCACAGTACAACTCGATTTCCAGCTACCTGAGAAATTCGATTTAACATACATTAATGAACACAATGAAAAAGTTCGACCTGTTGTCATCCATCGTGCGGTGTTTGGTTCCATTGATCGTTTCCTAGGTATTCTCATTGAGCATTTTGGAGGGGCGTTCCCGATTTGGCTTGCACCGCAACAAGTGCAAGTCATTGCAGTGGCGGATGCACATCAAGACTATGCTAAGCAAGTAGTAAAAGCCCTACAACATGAACAAATTCGGGTGCAACTTGACGATCGTCAGGAAAAGCTCGGTAAAAAGATTCGGGAGGCACAATTGCATAAAATACCGTATATCCTTGTTATCGGGGATCGAGAGACTGCCCATCAAAATGTGTCTGTCCGTAGACATGGACAACAAGCCACTGTTGAATATTCCATATCACAATTAATAGAGGAAATGACAGAAGCCATCAAACTAAAGAGCTTATAAAAGAAAGCTTGCTTTGAATAGATCTACTATTCAATGCAAGCTTTTTAAAAAAATTTCTATTTTTTTGAAATGACTACTAGAATCTAGTTGCGATGCATACAATGAATTAAAGGTCCTTGGTCCTCTCTTGGAATTGGGATTGACCAAGTAATACTGTTTGTGTTTCAGCGTCGATGACTAGAAATTTTCGATAGGTCTCATCGGTATTGTGCTGAAAAGATGCTAAAAAATAAACTTGTCGATTGGGATGAACAAAAGTATGTTGAGAGAGGTCTATTATTTCTTGTTTACTATTGGTTTGTAAATAAAAATTTTCTGTCGCCTCTGCTATATCTCTAAAGGCCATTTTTTGCCGAATATTCCATGACGCATGGGGATATTCCTCGTAAATTGTACGATTAAGCTGCTGATAAAATTCGTCCTCATCACGAAACGATTGAAATTGGTTGTTTGGATATTGATATAGTGTATTTATTTCAGTTGGTGTGCAAAGTGTGGGTGCCGTATGGTCTACTGAATGTTGGGGTGGCAATAATATTTTGGAAACAACCATAAAAGTTAAGATGAATACATGCATTATTCAACCTCCAGATGTCTTCTTATCAAAAACATCGCCTACTTTTTTGGGATCTATACATGTAGAGGTTGGCTAGCCGAATGCAAAGATAAAACCAGCCAGAATTCAGGTCTGGCTTTACCCATATCTATACTTTCTTCTATTATATGCCTCGTTATGATTAGGAAGCTTGTGCTTGTTTTAAATATCTATTTAGTAGGACGTCCAATTCTTGACTGTAATCTACTACAGCCGGATGAGTGAAACCAAGATCCTTTGCTTTTTTATACATAATTCTACGTTTGATCTCAATTTCCGCCTTCAAGAATTGTTTAAGCAATAAGTTTACCAAGATATTTTCCTCCTAATTTTTTATCCTTATTCATAAAATTAATTTCTTATGACCTCGATTCAACTTTTTCATTGTATATCACTTATATTAAAAAAAATGTCATATTGTGTATCGTAACTCAAATTCGTAATTTAGTCACAGATAGGGACCTTCATCCTGTTATGCGAAAAACAAACATTTTTCACTGTTTAGTTAAAAGGATTTATTATAATATCCATTTATTTCATAAAAATTAAGTATATTAACCCTAACTGTTGAGCTGTTAGGGTTGTTTTCGTGTTTCAATTTAGAAAAAATTAAGTGAGAAAAAGAGTGGGCTTAAACCATTTATACTATGAAAAAAGTTGTTGTTTGATATTGAATTTTCCAACAATTTATGGCGTTATTCGTATCTTGTCACATTTTATCAAATAAGCTTTAATGTTGTTTAGAAATGGGGACATTTCATTGAGTGTGGAGAATTATTGAGAATTTTTGAAATTAATGGAATAATAGAAGGGGTATGAAAGAGTAACTTTGTTGTCGCTACTTTTCCAAATAAACGAGCAGCATGTGAAGTGGAGGAGCTCTCACATGGGAACCATCCGTTGGAATACCTTTACTAAAATATGAAACGTATCAGCTTTTCTTAAATTAATATTATTACTACGTTGAAAATAATTGAGTAAATGCTGTCTCGCTGGATGCATTATAGGCCATTACATATAGTAATCACGAATACGCAATAAAAGAATTGTTTGAGCAACAACTTGAAGTGAATTGGCTTGTTTGATGTAATGACGAATAGCTTTAATAAAACGCGCAATTCTGATATGCATGTTTATTTGGAAATTACTGTGGATAGCAGGCGATTTTTGCATGGTAATTTCATTTACCTTGATTCAGCGAATGATGAGTGGAGGAGACAAGAATGACAGAATTATATTTTGTGAGACATGCACATGCCGATTATTCCGAGGATGAATATCATCGTCCACTATCATTAAAAGGAATTAGGGATGTAGAACGAGTGACATCTTTATTTAACGATCAACGCATCGATGCAATCTATTCGAGTCCTTATAAAAGAGCCATTCAAACAGTACAGGGTATTGCTAGGTATCATGATGTACCAATTCAAATTGTGGATGCACTAAAGGAACGACAGCTTGCCAATGGAGCGATAGAAAATTTTCAGGAAGCACTACAACGAGTTTGGGAAGAGCCTAGTTTTGCATGGGCTGGTGGAGAGTCCAATCAGCAGGCAATGGCACGGGCTGTACAGAGCTTACAAACTATCATTCTTTCTCACCCCCATGACAGCATTGTTATTGGTACACATGGCAATATAATGGTGCTGATGATGCAATCCTTTGATTCACAGTATGATTATGTATTTTGGCAAACGCTGTCTATGCCTGATATCTACCGATTATCTTTCCGTGAGCTGACTTTATTAGAAGTGGAGCGAGTATGGCAAAAGGGCTGATAGACAGCTAGTGATGGTCTTATGGGAGGGTCCATGTAAAGGACGATGATTGAGGCAGTTGGATAGCTACGTGAATGGATTCGTTAAAACCCAGTCGAGTTGATGTAAAGAAAGAACCCCAAAGAAGACACGATTTATGTATCTCCCCTGGGGACATTTACTATTTGACTTGGTTCCATTCAGAACGTAATAAGCCAAATACTATGAGGTCATGGAAGGTGCCGAAGCGGAATATTTCATTTCGTAAATGCCCTTCCTTCGTGAAGCCGCATTTTTCATAGGAGCGAATAGCTGCAGGATTAAAGCTGAATACTTGCAGTTTGATTTTTTGAATGGCCATGTATTGGAAAATGAATTCAATGAGTGTTTTCATAGCATCCGTGCCATAGCCTTTTCCTTGCCATTGCTGTCCAATTGAAATGCCCACAGAGCAAGTGCTATTTTGCCAGTTAACAGCAAAAACACCACAGGAACCAATCAGTTGCTGAGTCGCTTTTTCATAAATACCAAAGAAAAATTCATCTTTTTTTCCACTGATAGAATGAAAGAATGCGGAATGGTCCTCCATCGTTTGAGGGAAGGGAATTTCATCATTAGCTAGGAGTAAAGTTTTTGTTTCACTTTCAATGGCTACAAATGATTCTAAGTCAGCGGGGGCCATTTGCTGTAATGTAATGGATTGACCGGTTAAAAATGTTTTTAAATAATGATCCATCTATGATTCTCCCTTTAATAAGGGCTGCAAGTATCGTTACAACCCCTAGATTGATAGCAAAGCTTTAACGTCTACTGCCATTTTCGCACTCATAGGCACAACTCCTTTAGTTTGAGTGCTTAAATTGTACCATGTCTACCAATTTAGGGGAATATTTTTCAAGAGAGGAAGGAATAGCCGTGCATACAGCCTATTTTAAGAATTTACTACAATATTTACCGCAAGAGGAGCAACAACAATTACAGAAAGCAAATGGTGCCACAGATGCACAAATTGAAAGCTTACTAGAAATATTTCCACAAAGTCCGCAATCCTTCATTGAACTACTACAGGATGTCAACGGTACTTACCATTGTAAGCATGGACAAGAAAACATTAGTGTGCTTGTACTAGGTTCCGATTTGGGGGATTATCCGTACTATTTAAAGGCAGTTGAGCAAATACTAGCAGATGCTCAAAATCAGCGTGAAACGATTTTTGAGCGTTATCAGGACTTTTTAGAGTATGTGGACATAGATAAAAGGATAAATATGCATGTACCGTTAAACGAACGATTATGCTTTGCAGATTGCATGAATAATGGAGGAACATCCTGTTTGTATCTTGATTTTTCGCCAGCTGAAGGCGGAAAAATGGGGCAAGTGGTTCGATATGTCCATGATCCCGATAGCTTTGAGGTCATCGCTTCTTCATTTGATGAATATTTACAACAGCTTGTTGAGGGGGAATATGAGTTTACAGCTCTCTACGAGGAGGAGTTTTGATGGCTCTGACATTGAAGTTTTATGAGGACAAGGCTCAATTGTTAGTAGAGCAATATACCATTACAGAGGAGCAGCTTCGCTATACAAAGTCGCCAAAGGATAGCATTGAACTTGCTAAGGAGGATGACAGTAGACATGCTGTTTTAGCTTTCGATGGAGACAAGCTAGTAACCTTTTTTGTGTTACATGAAAAAGAAGGGGTGAAGCCTTATTCCTCGAATGAACGGGCGTTACTAATTCGCTCATTTTCGACCGATTTTCATGAGCAGGGCAAAGGCTATGCAAAGGCAGCTCTCCAAATGTTACCAGACTTTGTTCATCAGCATTTTCCATTGATGAATGAGCTAGTACTAGGCGTAAATATCCCAAATGTATCAGCACAGGCACTCTATATAAAATGTGGGTTTGTAGATGAGGGGAAACAGGCGACAGGCTTTGGCGAAGAACTAAAGGTAATGAGTTATTATATAAAGGATGTGGAAATTTGAGCAATATAAAAGTGGCAGGGTTGGAGCATTTGCAGACACTATGTGCAATCGATCAAGAGGTGATTGGAAACGCATCCAGAAGTGATGAAATTCAGCAAGCCATCGAGGAGGAACGTTGTCTTCTTCACCATTTTGCTGATGATATTACAGGATTCTTAATTTCTACTGAGGACTTTTTTGGCTATGACTTTATTTCCTTAGTCATTGTTAAGCCATCAGCTCGAAGAAAGGGAATCGCCTCTGCCTTAATAAATGCATATGTAAAAACAAGCAAAACGTTAAAGGTTTTTTCCTCCACGAATCAATCTAACACAAGTATGCAACATGTATTTCAAGCCTTAGGGTTTGTTAAAAGCGGGGTTATTAATAATCTGGATGACGGTGACCCAGAAATTATTTATGTAAAAATAGCCTCACCACTGTAGTAGGGTGAGGCTTGCCTTTATTTTTTTGCTTTTACAAATAAAAAGGATGGTCGGCGAAGTTCCTTTTCAATAGAAGGAAGCCGTTGAATAGCTTCCTCGCTTGGCTGAGGTTCAACCATTTTGTCGATCGATAAGCCATGGTCGATTAATGTATTGATGATTGTAGCAATAGTGCGATGATATTTGACCACTCCGTCTACCAGCCATGTTTGCTGTCTTATGCCTTCTTCTTGGTAATTATCCGTTGCATAGTGTAGCCGTTTACCTTGTTCATCGTAAATCCAATTACCCTCCTTCGTTCGGCGAGCAGTAGCAATCGGATGCTCCACGGAGAAAATAAAAACGCCGTCTGGACGTAGCATTTGGGCAATTTGTCTAATGACTGCCTCAAAATTTTTAACATAATGAAGCGAAAGTGAGCTTGTTATACAATCAAAACGATTGGCGGATGCTTCATAATCCTCAATTGCTTGAAGCTGATAATCAATTTGTGGATGTGCATTTTCTGACTGAGCGATGGACAGCATATTACTTGAAACGTCCAAAGCAGTCACATGCTTGGCGTGGTGTTGGATACAGTATTGGGCGAAGTCACCCATGCCACAGCCAATATCGAGCATTTCTAAATTCGTTAAAGAGGGCAGTAATGATTTCATGGTAGGCTGCTCTAATAAGCGATTATAATTAGATGGTCTTTGCCGTAATGCCTTGTATTGATGGAAAAATTCAGGGTTGTCATAAATATTTTGTTTCATTATAACCTCCAGCTTGTGAAACATAACGTTATGTCATTTGTGCGCACTCTTATTTTCCCATGCGAGACGAAAAAGAAATAGACTTATAATCCAATTTTTTGTAAGATGTAGATAGAGGCATGCCATCATTTAATAACGATTAAATTCCATATATTAACAAATATATGGTTTGTTTTTTGAGGAGGAAACTAATGAAAAATTATGTTCTACTCAGGACGATGTTTTGTATATATAGCCTCACAGTTTTGACCCATTATTTTCTGACTTTCCTAGAGCATGGAAGAGCATTTTTTGTTACCATGATCATCCCACTACTATCAGTGATTATTGTTCAAAAGATTTTCACCAAGCTACCCATCCTATCAACTTTTTCCTTCACAAAGCCTAAATGGTCATGGCTCCTAGCCAGTATTTTCATCCCTTTTTTGTTAGGTCTCCTAGTACATAGTTATTTTTACTTGACGCATCATCCATCTTTTCTCATCATCACCCCATCTCAACTGAGTATGTTATTACTAATAGGGCTCACCATTAGTACAGGCTTGGCTTTACTAGAAGTAGTCGTCTGGCGAGGCAACTTTCATGTATATTTGCGGCAACGCTATAGCTTTTGGTCGACCGCTACCCTTACTGGAGTAGGGTGGTCTTTATGGCATCTACCTATAGTTGTACTATATAAGCCCTATATGATGCCAGCTGTTGGAATACCTGCGTATTTGTTGCTCCTTTTTGTGTTATCCATCGTGCTTTCAATCATTCGAGAAGTAGGTCAATCCATTGTGCCTGTTGCTATTTCATAGAATGATGAATGTCTTTTACTTAGGGGTTAGTCAGAGTATGACCGTTTCTCCAGATAACCAAGAGATCGTCAAATGTCTTACGATTATCTTGTTCCTCTTCCTTTATTGCCATAAAAATGTAACAATTTTTAAAAATTAAAAAAATTAAAAGGAAAATATGGCACTTCTTGTCATCTGTAGCGTTCTTATTATTTGGAAGCAAATTCCGTATTAAAAGACGTTGGAGGGATTTAGTTGAATCAAGAAACCTTATTATCCTTTAGTAGCAATTCCTTATTTATTGCCTTCATTCTACTACTGATTGCGATTGTGCCATTAGGGCTTGCCGTCAAATCGAAAGGGAAGATGTTTGGCAAGCTAGGTATACTTCTTACTTATGCAGCCTTTGTCCTGCAACTCGTTTATTTCGTGGTGAGATGGGTAGCTGTAGAGCATGCACCCGTCAGCAATATGTATGAATTTATGACGTTCTTTGGCATCATGCTCACAGGGAGTTATCTCATCATCCATTTTTTATACAAGCAGCTTGTTGTGGGCTTATTTACAATTCCTGTGTCATTAATCATTCTTGGCTATGGAAGCGTTTTTGCGAAAGAAGTGTCACCACTCGTACCTTCCTTGCAGAGTCACTGGTTAACGATACATGTGATGACCGTCGCTTTTTCCAGTGCGATTCTATCGGTATCCTTTGCCACTGGATTAATATTTTTATTAAGCACATTGGATGTTTCCAAAAGATCCATCCATACATATTCGTTAGAATTTGTCTTGTATTGCTTAGTTGTCGTAATTGGATTTATCGGCATTTCGACTTTTTTCAGCCTAACAGCGGATGACCTACAAGTACAATTCGAGAATGTTCAAGGTCAATCAGAAAAAGCAGTCTATTCCATGAAACCCTTAATCGTGAATAAAGGAGCAGTCACAGAAAATGGTGATTCTGCTGGTTTAATCGAAATAACAAATAAAATAGATGCTAAAAAGTTAAATTCGATTGTCTGGGCATTTATGATTGGTACGGTCTTATATGTTGCCATTCGTCTGGCTACAAGAAAATCGGTGAGTGCTACATTAAAGCCATGGACAAGTCGGGTTCAGCCACAATTAATGGATGAAATCTCCTATCGAGCAGTTGTCATTGGCTTCCCACTATTTGCATTAGGTGGGCTGTTATTTGCCATGATTTGGGCACAAATAGCTTGGAGCCGGTATTGGGGATGGGACCCTAAAGAGGTTTGGGCGCTAATTACTTTTTTATTCTATGCAGCCTTTCTCCATTTCCGCTTATCCAAAGGCTGGGAAGGGGAGAAAACAGCCTGGCTTGCCATCATTGGCTTCAGTATCATCGTGTTTAATCAGGTGTTTGTTAATCTAGTGATTGCAGGCTTGCATTCTTATGCGTAGGGACCATTTGCCATTTGATGCCGAAGGAGCAACGCATTTAGATAGAAAGGACGCCTTCAACTTATTCAAGCGAAGCCATATAATGAAAGGGAAAAATCGATGACCATGTCCTTTTTTCTAAAATTGAATATTGTTAGTCTGCTGTACGGTTGGATTTTCTTTATATGTATGACATTACAACTCAATTATTATCGATTACTACGACTTACAGGCTGGACAGCTGACAATTTGGATCTTTTCTTGCTTATTGTTCAATTAGTAGGCCTTAGCGTAGCGACGATATTTATATATAAGCTCACCGTTACGTGGCTTGGGCATCGCCGCTGGATTTATGCAACAATGATTCTATGGTTACCGTATACTGGATTTTCACAATGGTTTTTACCTACCTGTTTCCCATTTCCGATCGAGGAGATATGCCAGTACCTGTGCAAGGGCTTATTCTGTTGGTCATGCTTTGGGGATATCCGTTGTATATTGCCATCATAAGTCTTGCTGCGAGGACATAAAAAAAGAGACATCTTCAAAATGGATGTCTCTTTTTTCATTTGCTCGTCTATGTTTGGTGAATATTATATTTTCACTACATTCGTTGCTTGAGGTCCGCGGTTGCCTTCTTCTACGCCGAATTCAACTTTTTGGCCCTCTTCTAAAGTTTTGAAGCCATCTGTTTGGATAGCTGAGAAATGTACGAATACATCATTGCCACCTTCAACTGCAATGAAGCCAAAACCTTTTTCTGCGTTAAACCATTTTACTGTCCCTTGTGTCATGTAAACACCCTCCCAAAAAAATTCAACAATCAATTTCTTCAATACATATAAAAAGCGGATTCAAAAGCTGTATTACCTTTGAATACAAGTTTTTAATCGTAGCAATGAAGTAATGTAATTATTAGCTTTATTATAGTACAGAATTGTTTGTATATCCAGTAAATTCCGTTTTTAGTAAGAAAAAATTTACAATTGTAATCTATTAGTAATGAAATGTTCTTCTAGCATTAGTTAATCCATGCTTTTTCCTTTGCTACAATTACTGCCTCTGCACGAGATTCAACGTTTAATTTAACGAATAGTTTCGATAAATAATTCTCTACGGTTCTTTGGGTCACACCGATAGCAGACGCAATGGCTTTATTTGTACAGCCTTGAGCTACGAGCTGTAAAATTTCCTGTTCTTTATCGCTGAGTAATACTTCCTGCTGGGTATTCGGCAAATTGGATCGTTGCTGGACAAAATCTAAGAAGTCTGCTGCCAGTAATATTTCGCCACGTAGAGCTGCTTGAATCGTTTGGATGACTTGCTCTTTTGTAGCTAGTTTTGATAATAAACCATCAATCTTTTTCTCAATTAATAGCTCATAATAATCGGCAAGCTCGTAGCCTGTATAGAGAATAATGAGGGCCTCTGGTTGTTTTTTCTTGATCATTTCTGCTAGTTGGATACCGTTGATCGGTTTCATATTAATATCAATGAGAAATAACTGAAAGGCTTCCGTATCCATTCTTAGTAAAACTGCTGCACTATCCTGCTCTGTTTCAATCTGGACATTGACTAAATCCTGTAACAATGTTTTTGTACCATCTAAAACGACAGGATGGTCATCTATAATAAGTATGTTCATCATATGAATCCCCGTCCTCTTGTATTTGAATAAAAATATGCATACCTTCATTGTGTCTAGATTGGATGGTGATGTCCCCGTTAAAGGCACGGACACGCTCACGAATTCCATTAATGCCCATGGAAGCTGATGACTGAATTAAATCCTCAATATCACAGCCTACTCCATTATCTTCATATTGTAGAATAAAGCCTTGAGGTATCGCTCGTAGAGTTAGTGAAACTTCTGTAGCATTAGCGTGTTTAATCGCATTATTTAATAGCTCCTGAACTAGGCGATAGACGACTAGATGGAGCGTGGCATCCTGAAATTCCACTCGTTCAATTTGAGAGCTTACTAAAAAGTCAGCCCGTATTTTTACCTTTTGTATTAATTTTTTTAGGGCTATTTGTAAGCCGAAAGTATCGAGTAATGGTGGACTTAAATTCTCACAATACTCTCGTAGATCCTTTGTGGCATTCAGGAGCTGTTCACGAATATCCAAAATGGTGTCCCTTTGAATAATAGGAGTGCCAGCAAGGACATCGAGTTCTCTTGCTAAATGTAGCTGCTCCTGCAAAATCGTATCATGTAGTTCCTGAGCTAAAATACTCTTTTCCTTCTCAATAATATTCCATAATAGTTTATCAAGCCAAGGAAGCGGTGTATCACTGGTGTTTTTCATATGTTGAACTTCGAGTACTAAATCTTCAATTTGCTGTAAATTATTAATAGACATTGAAACATAAAGTGCGAGTAGCTCTAGCCATAATAATTCTTCCTTTTGTAGCGTATGCTTTATTTCTAACATTATTTTTTCGTCACCTGCATCATGCAGCAGCAATTTTGTGTAGTAGCTTCCGAGCATGGGAGCTGGTGTATCCTCTGTGACCGTTCTTATAAGAAAGGCTGTCGTGCCTAATTTTTCAGTAATTTCAAACTTAAAGCGTTCCAGTAATTCTTGTTGATTTTTAGCCTTGCCCATACGTTGCACGGCGGCATATAAATTATGTACATAATTTCCAGTAGAAGAAAAAATAATTTTTCGATACTTAAAATCAATACGTTCCTTAATATAAAAACTAGCCATCATCACCATGAAAACTAGTAAAAAAATACTTGTAACATGGACTACAGATAATTGACCCATAAACAAAAGGGCAATACCTGTTGTCAGTAGAAGGGCACTGAAAAACGCCAGTGTCGAATAATAACGTAATCGTGATAATTGGTATTCAATATCAAATAATCGTTCATTCACTTGGATGAACAGAAATGAAAAAGGAATAAATAATAAAAATAACGCGGCGATATCAGCATGTAATAACGGCTTATTACCTAAAATTTCAGGTGTCACGAAAAAGATCAGGAATGGCAAAAATGGAATGATAAAGGCTATGGCAATCAACCGAATTTTAGCTAATTTTGTGCGCAAATAACTTGTTAATAAAATATAAATAGCGTACAGCACAAGGATTGCGAATATACCTAAGTTTAGGAGAGGAGTAATCTCTCGGAATGAAGGTATAAAACCTTCCAGAAAGTAACAACCTGGGATGACCAATGATGAAAAATAAAGCCATTTGCTGTCAATATAAGCCCATTTGATTTGAAGGTAACGGAAAAAGTGCTGTAAAAAATGAATGAATAGCACCATGCATAAAATAATACATAGGCCAATCACAATCTGGCCAATAAGATTGCCCCTTGCCGATGCCCCTGTACTAATATAGGCCAACGAACAGGTTAACAAAAATAAAGTCAATAAAAATGTCGGAGGGTTATCTTTATTGCGTTGCCATAAATAAATGGCCACACCGAAAGCTAAAAGAAAATAAAAGATCGGGAATAGAATTTGCAAATATAATTCTTCTGGCATATCAATATGCTTCACATCAATTGTTTGAATAGTCCCATCAGTCTTTTGGATAGTTAATTGTTTAGCACTTCTAATCAGTGAGAACAATCGCACAGAGCGATTTTCCAAAGCTGGCTGCCCATCAATAGCTAGTACAATATCACCCCGTTCGATATTTTTTTGATGAGCCCATGAAGTGTAGTAGCTATCCATAATAGCTGCTTGCCCATTTGTTGTATCAAGGGTGAGACTAATAAACGGTGTTTTTATGGCAATCGCTAATACGTAAATGCCGAGCATTAAATAGGTAAGAAAAATACAATATGTCCATTTTTTCATTTTGAAACCTCTGTTTGCTAGATGATAATAAACTCCTATATATTATCGCTAATTATTGATAAATTTGGAATACCGAAATAGAGGCTTTCGGAAAACCACTATTGCGTTTTCGGAATGACGAAATAGTTTTTTCGGACATGGCTATGATAGTGTAAGTTTAATAATTATGACGAAAAGGGGGACGGTGACGTGAAAAAAGGCGTTTTAACACTAATTCTTTTTTTCTTAATCGCTTTGATTATGATCCCATTGACCACGAAGGCTAAAATGGTTCATGAAGATAAAGTCGAGGTTGAAATTTGTCTAATCGGTAGCGATAACCATTTTGTTTATAAAATTCCAAAGAGATTACATAAAGATATACCCTATACGGAGATGAGAAATGGCATACAAGCATCTTTAGCCAGTCATTGGGAAATTGAAGAAGCTCGCTACGATACGAATAAATCGGATGTTTCCTATACTTTTTACATTCAGGATTTATTCCAAGAAAAGCAAGATGGGCAGCTAAAAGTTGCCATTCCCTATAGTATTTTGGTAGGGATGTTTGGAGAGCAAGATCCGATTCAATTGAAAATTTTAGCGAGTAAGTTATCGAATTGGACGGTGAACACGAAGGATTGGACAGCGCTCGGTTTTATGGAGCCTTTTACTTTTTTAAGTGAACGTCAATATGTTTATGAAGGAGCCGTGAATGATTTATTGAACCAAAGAGTAGGTCATTTTGATGGTACGATTCAGAAACGTCCATTTATCCTTTACGCGGTCATCTATTTTAGTTTTATGGTAGTCCAATTGCTAGCTTGTTTTATTTTATCGAGACGATTAAAAAGGAAAGTCATCAACAATCCAGCCAATTTACATCAGTTCCGTAAACTAAATTATATGTACCAATCATTGCCAATCATGATTATTGTTGCACAAATTGTATTCCTTGTACTTTCGGGCTTGATTACGGCATTCGGTCTTTATTTTAGTCCTGGCATCGATTTATTAGTTATTGTTGGACCTGTTTTATTAAATATCATCTTGCTTCCTACCTTCTTTGTCACAACAGAGAGTGAAATTTCAAGAGAGCTGAAGAACACTTCCTCCCATTCTGGCTTCTAATGAAATAATTTCTTCATACGAAAATACGTGATGAAATGGTATAATGGTCAACAGCAAACTGGAAGGAGCTGTTGAAGAAAAATGACGCATCCAGAAATGGCGTACTTAAATTTACTACAACATATATTAGAAAATGGCACGAAAAAAGAGGATCGAACTGGGACGGGTACATATAGCGTCTTTGGTTATCAAATGCGTTTTGATTTAAGTAAAGGATTTCCTCTTTTAACGACAAAGCGCGTACCTTTTAAGCTTGTCGCGAGCGAATTATTATGGTTCATTAAAGGGGATACGAATATCCGTTATCTATTGCAACATAATAATCATATTTGGGATGAATGGGCATTTAAAAAATGGGTTGAATCAGATGACTATACAGGACCAGATATGACTGATTTTGGTCGACGTTGTTTAGTGGATGACGCATTTAATACATTGTATCAGCAAGAGTTAGCCTCATTTTGTGAGCGTGTCTTAGCAGATGATGACTTTGCTCAAAAATACGGAGAGCTTGGCAATGTCTATGGCAAGCAATGGCGGCATTGGACAACTTCTACTGGGGAAAGTATCGACCAGTTGCAGGATGTCATTCATCAAATCAAGCATAATCCAGATTCACGCCGTATTATCGTCAATGCGTGGAACCCAGAGGATGTTATCAATGCAGGTGCGAAGGGCAGTAAAGCCGCATTGCCACCATGTCATGTCATGTTCCAATTTTATGTATCTAATGGCAAATTAAGCTGTCAGCTCATGCAAAGAAGCTTGGACACTTTATTAGGCTGTCCTTTTAATATAGCTTCGTATGCATTGTTAACACATTTGATTGCACATGAGTGTGGATTAGAGGTAGGCGAATTTATTCATAGCATTGGGGACGCGCATATTTATGCGAACCATGTGGAACAAGTAAAAGAACAGCTTGCTCGGGAGCCAAAGGAACTACCGACGTTACACATCAATCCAAATAAAGCATCGATTTTTGATATCGAGCTTGAGGATTTATCAATCGAGGGGTATGATCCACATCCCGCTATTAAGGCTCCGATTGCCGTCTAACATAAACAGCAGCCATTTTGGTTGCTGTTTTTTTTGGCACTATAACTAGGTCAAATTATATGTTTTGCTAAATAGGCTAGTAGTTGGATGACTGATAGCTAGGAAGTTGATTATAGTAATTGTGGGATTGTTAGCATTATTTGGAATGGGTAGTCGGTCAAATTTATGGTAGAGGTGAAAGTTGTGAAGAAAACAATGGTCCTTCCGGAAGTAGAAGAAAATGAGCAACAGTCCGATCATCTAGAACGAAAAAAGGTTTCCGAGCAACAAGCGCAGGACGCTAATACCTCCAATTTATCCCGGCAACAACTTTTCGACATGATGCAAGTGATTGAAGAAATCCGTATTAAAGGCTATAAAGAAAGACTATAAATGTAAGCGCCTTCTAAGCTATAATGGCTGAGGAGGTGTTTTTTTATGAACGTAATCTTTATAGATTCAGTCACGGGTGATGAATTATTGCACATGGTATCACACGACGTGGCAGGTATACTTGCGGCAGCACAGGGGGAAAGCGTGACTTTTCCAGTAGGTCATTTTAAATATGAATTTCATAATTTAGATTTTTATGATGACAATGGGCAAATACGGCAGGAACTAGTGATTTATGTCAATAAAATCTAAATGTATGTATAGATAAGTCAAGAAACGGAACTATAAAAACAGGTAGCGAAAAGCAATGTGCTTGCTTTTTTATTTACCTGTAACTATAATAGTTACAACAGGTGGTGATACATATGGTGAACAGTCGATTTTCGGTGGCGATCCATATTCTTTCGCTAATTGCTACAACATCTGATAAAAGCTTACTTACGTCCGATTTTATCGCTGGAAGTGTAAATACAAATCCAGTGGTCATAAGACGTATGATTGGTGTTCTGAAAAAGGCAGGCTTACTTTTATCACATTCAGGGGTTGCGGGGTATGAGCTTTTAGTGGAACCAAAGAATTTAACACTTTTAGCAATTTATCAAGCAATCGATGGGCCAGAACAGCTTTTTGCGATTCATGATGAGCCGAATCCAGCGTGTGCAGTGGGACGAGAAATCCAACATACTTTGGAAGATGTGTACACATCTATTTGGCAGGCAATGGAAGCACAGCTACAGGCACAGACTTTGCAGGATGTGCTAGATCAGCTTCGTACTTAAGCGAAGATGGTCTATCTGTATCTAACCTGTAACTAAAATGGTTACAACTATATATTAAGGAGGAACATACAATGAAAATTGCTGTCATTGGTGCAACAGGTAAAGCAGGACAAAAAATAGTAGAGGAAGCGGTGCAACGTGGTCATGAGGTAACAGCTATCGTTCGTTCTGCCGCAAAAGTAACAACAGCTATCCCCGTAATAGAAAAAGACGTGTTTCAATTAACACAGGATGACGTGAAAGACTTCGATGCAGTAGTGAATGCGTTTGGCGCACCAGCTGGTCAGGAAGATTTACATGTGAAAGCGGGTCGTCATTTAATCGAAATTTTCCGAGACATTGATACAAAATTATTGGTTGTGGGAGGGGCAGGTAGTCTTTTTGTAGACCCTGAAAAACAAATCCGTGTAATGGAAACGCCTGATTTCCCAGCTATGTTCCTAGCAACTGCGCAAAATCAAGGACAAAATCTACAAGACCTACAACAATCTGCTATCCATTGGACATTTTTAAGTCCATCTGCATTTTTTGATCCAGAAGGTCCACGTACAGGTCACTATACAACAGGAGTCGATCATTTATTAGTAAATGAAGCTGGTGAAAGCTATGTAAGCTACGCAGATTATGCAGTGGCAGTATTGGATGAGCTTGAAAATCCTCAGCATCAAAATAGCCGTTTTACTGTAACTTCGAATAAATAATAGAAGAATGAACAAACCAATAGAATGGACCTAATCGGTTTATTCTATTGGTTTTTTTGATTCACAATGAAATTTTTAACGCTATCGCATACAGTTGCCTAATTATTTTGTATCGAACCTTTATCCGCTAATAATGCTAGGGCATTATTAAAATGTGCTCGGTTTTTAGCGATTTCTTTGCTTTTTTGAAGGATTTTTTTCGTTTACAGAAAAATGACTGTTTACAATACGACTTTTATTAGCTACTATCAAGTGTGAGTATTACATAAAAGGAGACGACAATGATGTCAACACAACGTATAGAAAAAGATTTTTTAGGTGAGCGCGTATTACCAGCAGAGGCTTATTACGGAATTCAAACACTACGTGCAACGGAAAACTTCCCGATTACAGGCTACACAATTCACTCTTCACTTATTAAGGCTATGGGGATTGTGAAGAAAGCAGCTGCGTTAAGTAATATGGAAGTACACCTATTATCAAAAGAAATTGGTGAGGCAATTGTCGGAGCAGCGCAAGAAGTAATTGATGGCAAATGGGATGCAGAATTCCTTGTAGACCCAATCCAAGGTGGAGCAGGTACATCCATCAATATGAATGCAAACGAAGTCATCGCCAACCGTGCCCTAGAAATTTTAGGGAAAGAAAAAGGTGACTATCATACAGTAAGTCCAAACAGTCATGTCAATATGTCACAATCAACAAACGATGCTTTCCCAACAGCCATTCATATCGCTGTGTTAAATTTAATAGATGAATTATTAGAAACGATGGACTATATGCAATCCGTTTTCCATCAAAAAGCAGAGCAATTTGCACATGTCATTAAAATGGGACGGACGCATTTACAGGACGCAGTGCCAATTCGCTTAGGACAAGAGTTCGAAGCTTATTGCCGTGTCATCAACCGTGATATTGTACGTATTCGTCAAACACGTCCAAACTTATATGATGTAAATATGGGCGCAACTGCAGTAGGTACAGGCTTAAATGCTTTCCCAGATTATATTAAATCTGTAGATGAGCATCTTGCAGAAATCTCTGGTTTACCATTAAAGGGTGCGACACATTTAGTTGATGCTACACAAAATACAGATGCTTATACAGAAGTATCTGGTGCGTTAAAAATTTGTATGATCAATATGTCGAAAATTGCAAATGACTTACGCTTAATGGCTTCTGGTCCACGTGCCGGCTTAGGGGAAATCCTTTTACCAGCTCGCCAACCAGGTTCTTCGATCATGCCAGGTAAAGTAAACCCTGTGATGCCAGAAGTACTGAATCAAGTGGCTTTCCAAGTGATTGGTAACGACCATACAATTTCATTAGCTTCTGAAGCTGGTCAATTAGAGTTAAATGTTATGGAGCCGGTATTAGTATTTAACCTAATTCAATCTATCAGCATTATGAATAATGTTTTCCGTGCGTTTACAGAAAACTGCTTAAAAGATATTGAAGCAAATGAAGAACGTATGAAAGAATATGTAGAGAAAAGTGTAGGGGTACTAACTGCTGTGAACCCTCATATTGGCTATGAAGTTGCTGCTCGTCTTGCACGTGAAGCGATTCTAACAGGTCGTTCAATCCGTGAGCTTTGTATTGAAGCGGGTGTTTTAACAAAAGAACAACTGGACCTAATTTTAGATCCTTATGAAATGACACATCCAGGTATCGCTGGCTCAAGTATCATGAATTTAAAATAATTAAATTATAGGGACTGTAGGTATGCCTTTGTGGCTGTCTACAGTCTTTTTTTATGCGCTTTTTAGAACTTTACTCATATAAAAGGGGCTTTTTCTTATGTTTTTTAGGATTATTCAACTATAATAATGGTATGGAAGTAATATTTTAGTTGGGGGAATTTGTTATGAGTTTACGAAATAAGAGTTTACTTGGCTTTTCAGCTTTAAATGTGTTAATGATTATTATTTTATTTTTAGATTTGGCCAATGTAACAACATTAGAATGGCTTGCAACCGTTTTAACCATCTTGGGAATTGCCATTACACTTTCGTACACGGTCTATGTCCATTTTAAAGTGATACAGCCTATTAAACAGTTAACGGAGGCTGCTCAAGGGATTACCTCAGGCAAATTGGATACAGTTGTCATTGAGGTACATGATAATGGGGAAATCTCTCAGCTAGCACAATCTTTTTTAGATATGAAAAATCAATTACGAACAATGACACAAAAAATTGCGAATAGCTCTACGGATTTATCGACAAGTATTGAAGAACTATCAGCAAGTACGAGTGAAATTACGCTAGCTGTGGAAGAAGTAGATCAGCAGATAGAGAAAACATCAGATGGCTTGAAGCAAGCTGCACAATCCGCTAGTGAAAGTGCCCATGCGATGCAAGAAACTGTCGATGGAATTGAACGTATTACCGTTGCTACACAGGATGTTTTTAGTCATGCGAAAGAGGCCAATGAAATTGCCGGAAACGGGGTAGCCATTTTACATGTAGCAAAGGAACAAATGCAATTTATTTCATCATCAACTGACAAAACAAGTAGTCTGATGCAGCAACTATCCACTAAAATGTCAGATATTAAATCGATGACCGATATGATTACAGCAATTACTGATCAAACCAATCTATTAGCTTTAAATGCTGCCATTGAAGCCGCACGGGCTGGAGAACATGGTAAAGGCTTTGCAGTAGTAGCAGAAGAGGTCCGACAATTAGCTGAGCAATCGAAGCATTCTGCTACGCAAATTGTTGACTTAGTAGTAGGCATTGAACATGATACAAAACAAGTCGCTTCATCGGTGGAGGAGGATTTGAAAAATGTTCAGCAAGGTGTTTATGTCATTGATGAGGCGACAAAATCATTCGGGACGATCACACAGCATGTAAGTCGCATGAATAACCAGCTTGAAGACATTTCCGCAACAGCCGAACAGCTTTCCAGTAGCGCAAATGAAGTGGCATCTACGGTCATAACTATTGCAGATGGAATGGGTAGATTATCGAATTACACCGAAGCTGTTTTGCAGTCAATGGATGAGCAAACTGCCTCCATGCAAGCTGTCAATCACGTCACACAGGATTTAAGTGTGCAGGCTGATAGTTTACAAAAATTAACCAATCAATTCGGTGCTTAAGAGGCCCGTGGGAAATTTCAAGGGTTTATAGCCCTGAAATAATGATTCGAAACAAATAAATTTACAAGTTTTTTAGTATAATTTTATTGTTCCTTTACTCCATAGGATAAGAGGCTTTTTTACAGTTGACCAATTTTCTGTAAAATAAGCCTCTTTTTTTATGAATTATTTATAAAACTTGTAAATTCACAGATAAATAAAAATGTTGAATTTTTTAATTTAGTTTCTTATAATGGACTAGCTGTTACCTCTATTACTCACTTCAACTATTGCAACCCGCGTTCGCCGGGTCAACAAGTCATTTCTATTTCTCTTCGCATATCCCTTGCGAAATCATAATTTGTAAGACAACAATTAAATGCTAAAAAAACTAAATGGTATTAAAAAGCTCATCCAATTGAAAGGAAGTATGCTTCGAAAAATATTATTGAAAGATAATTCTGAATATAGGAAAGAGAGAGATTGATTTGAAGCTATCACCAGTAGAACAAGAAAAACTACTCCTCCATGTGGCAGGAGAACTTGCGCTGAAAAGAAAAGCTCGCGGTTTAAAGCTAAATTATCCAGAAGCTGTTGCCCTTATTAGTAGTTTCATCATGGAGGGTGCTAGAGATGGAAAAACTGTAGCACAGCTAATGAGTGAAGCTAAGCATGTTCTGACAGCAGAGGACGTAATGGAAGGTGTCGGTGACATGATTTCAGATGTACAGGTAGAATGTACCTTCCCAGATGGGACAAAACTTGTCACAGTTCACCGTCCAATTCAGTAAAGGAGTGTTGGCAGATGATTCCTGGAGAAATTCGACCAAAAAATGGTGTGATTGAAATCAATGTGGGCAGGGCAACAAAAAAGGTTTTAGTAGCCAATACAGGTGACCGTCCAATTCAAGTAGGTTCACATTTTCATTTTATCGAAGTGAATCGATTTCTAGAATTTAATCGTGAAGATGCAATCGGTATGCATTTAAATATTCCATCAGGGACGGCAGTTCGCTTTGAACCTGGGGAAGAAAAAGAAGTAGAGCTTGTCGAATTTGGTGGGAAACAACATGTCTTTGGCTTAAATAAGCTAACAGAAGGGTCAACTCACCATAAAGATGAAATTTTAGACAAGGCAATTGAAGGTGGCTTTAAAGGAGCGGAAGAAAAATGAAGGTAACACATGAAGCTTACGCGAAAATGTTCGGTCCTACAGTTGGCGACAAAGTGCGTTTAGCCGATACGGATTTGTGGATCGAAATTGAGAAGGACTATACATCCTATGGAGATGAAGGTGTCTTTGGTGGTGGTAAATCACTGCGTGTTTCAATGGGGCAAAATGGTAAAAATACACGCAATGAAGGTGTGCTAGATACAGTCATTACTAACGTCATCATTATCGATTATACGGGTATTGTGAAAGCTGATATCGGTATTAAAGATGGCCGAATAATTGGTATCGGCAAAGCAGGCAATCCGAATAGTATGGATGGCGTCGATCAGGATATGATTATCGGCGTAGGGACAGAGGTTTATGCAGGGGAAGGGCTTATAGCAACAGCTGGTGCCATTGATACACATATCCACTTCATTAGTCCCGATCAAGTTGAAACAGCCCTATTAGCAGGCACAACAACTTTTATTGGTGGCGGAACAGGACCAGCAGCAGGTTCAAAGGCGACAAGCTTAACTGCTGGTGAATGGCATCTACATCGCATGTTACAGGCTGTGGAAGGCTTCCCAATGAATGTTGGATTACTTGCAAAAGGTAGTGCCTCGGACCCAGCACCAATTATCGAGCAAGTTCGTGCGGGTGCCATCGGATTGAAGATTCATGAGGACTGGGGGGCAACACCTTCCGCACTGGACCAAAGCTTAACCGTTGCAGACGAGTACGATATTCAAGTAGCCTTGCACTCCGATACATTAAATGAAGCAGGATTTGTGGAAGATACAATCAATGCCATCGATGGCCGTGTTATTCATATTTTCCATACAGAAGGTGCTGGTGGTGGACACGCGCCTGATCAGCTAGTAATGGCATCTTTACCAAATATTTTGCCAGCCTCGACGAACCCTACGAAACCATTTACGACGAACACGATTGATGAGCATTTAGATATGCTGATGGTATGTCATCACTTAAAGCATGATGTGCCAGAAGATGTCGCATTCGCAGATTCACGTATCAGACCTGAAACGATTGCTGCAGAAGATATTATGCAGGACTTAGGAATATTGAGCATCATGTCTTCGGATTCACAGGCGATGGGTCGTGTGGGAGAGGTGACGATACGGACGTTCCAAACAGCAGACAAAATGAAAAAGCAACGTGGACCTTTGCCACAGGATGAGGGCAAGGAACACGATAATTATCGCGTCAAGCGCTATATGGCGAAGCTAAATATTAACCCAGCAATCGCACATGGTATTAGCCATGAAGTTGGTTCACTGGAAGAAGGGAAATTAGCCGATATTGTTTTATGGGAACCAGCGTTCTTTGGCGTAAAGGCAGAAGTGGTCATCAAAGCTGGTATTGCCGTTTATGGTATTACAGGTGATCCAAATGCATCCATTCCAACACCGCAGCCAATGAAAGGGCGGCAGACTTATGGCTTCTATGGACAAGGTCCTCAAAATTGTGGTATGACATTTTTACCGAAAATTGCGGTAGAAGAAGGATTGCCAGAAAAATTAGGCTTAAAACGAATGATTGGGACGGTTTCGAATTGCCGAAATATTCGTAAATCTGATATGAAGCTTAATAACGAGACGCCAGAAATTGATGTGAACCCAGAAACATATGAAGTAAAAATTGATGGTGAATTAGCAACATGTGAGCCGGTAGATGTACTACCAATGGCTCAACGATATTTCTTATTCTAAGCAATTAAAGTGAGAGTAACAGCCAATAAAAAGACAATGAGGTGCTAAACATATGTTAATCGAAAAAATTATTGGGAATATTGCCCACGAAGAAGAACATCAACAAAAGACAACAGAATGGATTGAGCTAGAATGGGAGGAATTAAGCAAACGAATTCTTCGCACAGAAACAGATCAAGGTACAGACATTGCTTTACGACTAGAAGGTGATGAACCATTAAAATATGGTGATTTATTATTTGAGGATGATCACCTTCGTATAGCAATTCGTACAAAATTAGAGACTGTCATTGTTATTACGCCCAAAGACATGCATGAAATGGGAAAATCAGCTTTCGAATTAGGAAATCGTCATACGCCTTGCCTCATTGAAAACAATGAAATCATCGTACGAGCAGATCATACGATAAATCCATTATTAGATGAAATAGGGGTGCACTATGAAACAACAGAAAGACGTTTCAAGCAGCCATTCAAATACCGTGGACACTCTCACTAATTTATCGATACTGCAACTTTTACAAATTCATGATTCGGCATTCCCAATAGGTTCATATACACATTCCTACGGTATGGAAACGTATATTCAAGAAGATTTCATTCGTACAAAGGAACAATTAATCGAATTTTGTCAGGGCTATTTATTTCATAATTTAGTGCACGGAGATGCGATTCTTATTCAAGAAGCATTCCATGCAGCAAAAGACAGAGATATTGCTCGTCTTACAGAGCTCGATGAACTTTGTGGGGCTATGAAGCTTGCTAAGGAATCTAAAGAGGCGAGTGTCAATGTAGGGAAGCAATTTGTGCGAACTGTGACACCGCTTATGGAATACCCTTTTTTATCGCAGTGGAAGGAGAGAATCGAGCGTGAAGAAGTGAAGGGACATTACGCCGTGATTTATGGAATCTATTGCGAGGCGCTAGGTGTCAATGTTTTTCACGCAGTGATGACCTTTATGTATGCATCAATTAGCGGCCTAGTACAAAATGCTGTACGTGCAGTACCGTTTGGTCAGAATACAGGTGTCCAAGCATTGAATGAGCTATTGATTTCCGTAGAAGAAGCAGCGCAAACAGTGATGTCATTAACGATGGATGATTTAACGAATAATGCGTTAGGGATTGAATTGGCATCCATGAAACATGAGTTTTTATATTCCAGATTATTTATTTCATAGAAAGAGAGAGGATAACAATGAAACCAATACGTATTGGTATCGGCGGCCCAGTTGGGTCAGGAAAAACATCTTTAGTAGATCAATTAACACGTGTGATGCATGAGCATTATCATGTAGCGGTTATCACAAATGATATTTATACAAGAGAAGACGCTCAATATTTAATAACGAATGGTGTTTTAGAGGAAGAGCGTATTATTGGGGTGGAAACAGGTGGTTGTCCTCATACAGCTATTCGTGAGGATGCATCGATGAATTTTGCAGCGATTGATGATTTAAATAAACGCTTCCAAGATTTAGATATTATTTTCATTGAAAGTGGTGGCGATAATTTATCTGCAACATTTAGTCCTGAGCTAGTGCATGGCTATATTTACGTAATTGATGTGGCAGAAGGACAGGATATCCCACGTAAAGGCGGTCCAGCGCTAACGCGTTCAGACTTACTACTAATCAATAAAACATCATTGGCGCCTCATGTTGGGGTTGATCTAGAAATAATGGATCAGGATGTGAAAAAAATGCGTGGTGGCCGTCCATATATTTTTGCAGATGTTCGTTCACAAACGAATGTAGATAAGGTGGTTGAATGGATTCAGCACCATATGCTACTTGAAGGTGCCGAAGCTGTTGACAACCATGCTTAATCAACAAAAGATCAATCATTTCGGCAAATTAGAAATGGCCTTTGAGCCTAGGAGGGGCTATACACGACTAGTTCATGTGTACCAGCAGCCTCCCTTAAAGGCTAGCCGTGAATTATATGAAGGTAGTGATCCAACTGCCACAGTATTTTTGATGGAATCCTCTGGTGGGATGGTAGCGGGAGACCGCAATGAAATCGATGTCAAACTGGCACCAGAAAGCCGAGTAAGACTTAAGCAACAATCAGCATTGAAAATCTATCCTTCGCATACAGGTGATCATTGTACCCAGGCTATAACGGTTGAAATTGCTGATGAGGCACGGTTAGAATGGCTTCCTGAAGTGACCATTCCATTTGAACGAGCCAAGTTTCAAGCGTATACAACTATTCACATGAAGGAGAGCTCGACATTAATTTGGGGTGAAATTATCGCACCAGGCCGAGAAATGCGGGGAGAAGTCTTTGATTATCAAGACTACCAATCTAAATATAAGGTTTATGTAGAGAATAAACTTATAGCGTTTGATTCCATCCATTTTAAACCACAGGAAATGAATTTTGCAGCGCTTGGCTTGCTCGAAAAGGCACTCTATATCGGTTCCTTATGGATTGTGTCACCACTTGTGAAAAATATGAACATGAGAGATTTACAGGCTTTGATTCAACAGGAGCAATCTCTTCAGGCAAGCGTAACAAAGCTAACAGATCAGGCGATTCATTGTAGATGGCTCGCCAAAGAGCAACGAACACTTCACAAGGAAATAAATCGTATGTTTGAACATATGACAGCATTACTGTAATTTCTGCTGTGATAAAGGAGATAGTGAATTGAAAAAGTTTTCAGTATGGATACTTCTAATGATACTTTGTCTTGCAGGCTGTTCGAAAGAGTCCAGTCAAGGCGAGGAGAAACAGTCAACTGCTTCGTCAGCTTCTCAGGCGAATGAGCTTGTTTTTGCCTCAGAGTCAGAGTTTGCAGGTTTAAATCCTCTTTTAGAGGAAACGAATGTGGATGCCTTTTTATTTAGAGGTTTGATGCGTTTTGATGAACAAAATGTACCTGTATTTGATATTGCTAAAAGTATTAATATATCAGATGACCAGATGACTTATACAATTGTGTTGAATGATCATGTGACATTTCATGATGGGCAGGCTTTAACAGTCGACGATATTATTTTCACCATTGAAAGTATTCTTGACGATGCAAACGGCTCCTATTTAAAATCTGATTTTACCCATGTGACGGGCATGAAAAAAATCGACGACACGACAATGACCCTCCAATTAGATGAACCATTTACGCCGATGCTAGACAAACTAACTGTGCCTATTTTGCCAAAGCATGCCTTCGAAGGACAGGAAATGAGAACCGCACCATTTAATCAACAACCAATCGGTGCCGGTCCTTATATGTTTGAACAATGGGATAAAGGGACAAGCTTGACACTCAAAGCATTTCCTACTTTTTATGGTACAAAAGCTTCAATTGAACAAGTCATTTTTAAATTTATCCCTGATAGCAATGTGCGTGCCTTACAGCTAAAATCTGGTGAGGTTGATATTGCATTACTTGATCCAAATCAGGTTGAGGAACTATCAAAAGTAGAACATTTAAAAATGTACGAGGTTGAATCCGCCGATTATCGCGGCGTTCTATTCAATATGCAGTATCCGATTTGGAAGGATGTTTCACTAAGAAAGGCGATTAGCTATGCAACGGATCGTGCTGGCATCGTAAAAGGTATTTTACATGGCTACGGCACAGAAGCTTATTCGCCACTACAAAAACATAATTTTGTGAATGAAAAAATCGAACATTATACTTACGATGTAAAAAAAGCAAATGAGCTGCTCGAGCAAGCAGGCTGGCAATTAGCTGATGACGGTTTCCGCTATAAAGATGGCCAAAAATTAACATTTACCATTACCGCGCCCATTACTGATACTGTGCGTGTGAATATGGCCAATTATGTGGCGGAGGGCTATAAAGCTGTTGGGGCAGATGTGAAAGTGGCTGCACTGGATTGGAGCAATATTGTTATTGAAGAAACAGAAGCCTTTATGGTTGGATGGGGAAGTCCATATGATGCGGACCATCATACGTACAGCCTTTTCCATTCTGGAGAATCCAGTCTCACGAGTGCTGGCTATAATTACGGCAGCTATGCCAATGCAAAAGTAGACGCATTGCTAGAGGAAGGCCGTACTACGGTCGATCCTGAGCAACGTAAGAGAGTCTATATGGCATTGCAGGAGGAGCTAGCTCAAGACCCACCGTTTGCCTACTTTGCTTATGTGGATGCTGTATATGGTATCGATAAACAAATTAGCGGTGTTAAAGAGCGAATTTTAGGTCACCATGGAGCAGGCTTCTTATGGAATGTCGAGGAGTGGAAATGGAATGATCGCTAAATGGCTTGGGAAGCGAGTGATAATGGGGACAATTGTCCTCATTATCGTGAGCTTCCTCTCTTTTTTCATGATGCATACCGCTCCTGGCAATCCCGCAGCAGCGTATTATGGAGGCAATGCCCAAACATTAACGACGGCTGAGAAAGAACGTATTGAACAAGCCTTTGGTCTCGATCAACCCGTATTCTTACAGTATGGGACTTGGTTGGGGGAAGCATTACAAGGTAATTTAGGGTACTCAGCTAAAGAAGGAAGACCTGTCTTGACGATTTTACTTGAGCGCTTACCGAATACGCTACAGCTCGTTATTTTAACGTTAGTCCTTGTAACCATTGCCTCTATTTGGCTTGGCTTACAGGCTGGCATGAGGGAGGGCTCATTACTCGACCGTGGACTTTCTATCTTTAGTATTGCTAGCTCCGCGATACCCCCATTTTGGCTAGGCATATTATTCATTATGGTCTTTTCCATAACATTAGGTTGGTTTCCGTCTTCGGGAATGAATGATGTGCGGGGCGATGGAGGGTTCGTGGATCGTTTATATCATATGGCACTCCCGCTAACAGTCCTCGTTATTTCCCATGTTGGCATCTTTGCCCGTTTTTTGCAGGATAGTGTAAAAGTAGAGAATCATAGCTACTATGTACAAGTGGCACGTGCGAATGGAGTATCTGAACGTGAAATTCGAACTATGATTTTACGAAATGCTGTCATTCCTTATATTAACTATGTCGGTGTGACCATCCCATCATTTTTCGGAGGCTCCATTGTAGTCGAAACATTATTTGGTTGGTCAGGATTAGGACAGCTTTTGGTAAAATCCGTCATGCTCAAGGATTTTCCCGTTTTAATGGGGGCTATATTGATCATCGGCGTTGTTGTGGTCATCTGTTTATTTGTCATTGATATTCTGATGATTGGCTTGAACCCTCGATTAAGAAGAGGGGGATTTGTATGAGAAAACAGCGGAAGTACCCGATCTTTTGGCTTGTGCTTTTAGCTCTCATTTGTACAACGACTATTTTTTCTTCATTATTAGCTCCTTTTGAGCCGAATATGATGGATATGAATCAAATTTATCAAGCACCGAATGCCATTCATTTATTAGGAACTGACCAGCTAGGGAGAGATGTTCTTTCGCGCTTATTAGTCGGAGGAAAGGTAACGCTCCTCATTGCCACTGTGTCCGTCGTGCTATCTAGCATAATTGGCATCATTTATGGGGGCATAAGCGGTTATTTCGGCGGTGTCATTGATGCTGTAATGATGCGTATTCTCGAGGCCTGTTTAACCATTCCCTCATTAGTGATCGTCTTAGCTCTACAGGCAATTATGCAGGGCAGTGTGTGGCGAATGGCGATGATTATGGGGATCACGGGATGGTTTGTTACTGCTCGTATCGTCCGCTCTGAGTTTATCCGGTTAAAGGAACAAGAATTTGTGCAGTTGGCGAAAATGTTCCACACGCCGCTGTGGAAAATTCTCTTTGGGCATTTATTGCGTAATTGTATCCCTGCGTTATTTGTGGTGACCATCTTTAATTTTGCTGGGGCTATTTTTACCGAAGTTTCCTTAAGTTTTTTAGGAATTGGTGTCCCCCCAGCTACTCCATCATGGGGAACAATGCTGTACACAGCTCAAAATGATTTACTTGTAGGTGCTTGGTGGATGGGACTTTTCCCTGGGCTGTTAATTTTTATAACGATTTTATGTGTGCAAGTTATTGGAGGTACTTTCAAACAAGGAGGGAGCCGATCGCATGTTTAAGGTTGATAATTTAGCTGTTCGCTTATCCGGCAAATCCCTTATTCAAGGTTTGACTTTTACTGTGCCTAAAGGGCATATTACCGCTATCATTGGTGAGAGTGGTAGTGGCAAAAGTACGACCCTTTCAGCTCTGCTTGGGATGCTGCCAGCACGAGCAAGTATGGAAGGCTCGATTTTATTTAATGAAAAAAACCTCATGGCCATGTCTGAACAGGAGCGTGTGGAGCTACGGAAAAAGCATTTCTTTACCATCTTTCAGGATGCCACGAATAGTTTTTCACCAACTCAAAAAATGAAGCCGCAACTCTATCGGTTGACGGCTTCGAGGGTGGGACATAAGGAAGAGGAATTTTTAAGTAAAATCATGGCTATTTTAAAGGAATTAAACTTACCGGAGGATGTGCTACAACGCTATCCATTTGAGCTTTCTGGCGGTATGCTACAACGCTGCATGCTTGCCTGCGCCTTCTATAATGAACCCGATGTTTTAATGGCAGACGAACCGACCTCTGCTCTAGATATGCTCCATCAACAAGAATTTATCAAATTGCTAAAAAATCTCCATGCCCGCCTTGGGACGACCATTCTCTTCATTACCCATGATTTAGGGGTTGCTAAGATTGCTGATTCCATGCTGGTGATGAAAAATGGTGAAATTGTAGAAAGTGGGCAAGTATCGGAAATTTTTAAGGAGCCCAAGCATCCATATACGAAGCGGCTTGTCGCTCATCATTTTTAGGAGGCGTTGATATTGTTGCTTCATGTTGATCAGGTGAATAAAAGCTATCGAGCAGGACAGCGAATATTGAAGAATATAAACCTAACAGTTGGAAAAGGTGAAATCGTAGGGCTTGTGGGAGAAAGCGGTAGTGGAAAAAGTACTTTGGCCAAACTAATTATGCAGCTAGAAAAGCCTGAAAAAGGGGCTCTGTTTTTTGAAGAGCAATTAATGACGAAGCAAAATCGCTCGTATTTTTATGAAAATTGCCAAATCATTTTTCAAAATGCTACGGCTGCTTTAAACCCCGTGTGGACCGTCAGGGAATTGTTACGCGAGCCCATACAGGTGGCACACAAGTCCTTCACGGACCGCGAAATACAGACAATGCTTGAAATGGTAAAGCTCCCATCAGATATTTTAGAAGCCCTGCCTTCTGAGCTAAGTGGAGGGGAGCGACAACGGGTTAATATACTAAGATCGATTTTAGTCGAACCTCAACTATTAGTATGTGATGAAATCGTTTCGAGCTTAGACCGCTTGATTCAACGAGAGATAATCGATTTATTAGTGACTTTAAATAAAGAAAAAAACATGGCGATTTTATTTATCTCGCATGATTTAAAGGCAGTTTCTTATTTGTGTAATCGCATTTACGTGATGAAATCGGGTGAAATTGTTGATGAGAGCCGTAAATGCGAAGGTGGCTTTGCTTTTACAGACAAGTATGCGCAAATGCTCTTCCAAGCCTTAGAAAACGAATAACATGAAAATAAACCGAAAAACACTTTCCTTATCTGAATGGAAAGTGTTTTTTATTCTTCTTTCAATGATCTGAGTGGGGCGGTCAAATCCTCAGAGGGGCTATAGATTGTATGGGTATCCCTTACGTTCATCCATGTACCAAAGATGAAAGCTATATTGGTTTCCAACCGTATCCACTACTTGTACGTCAAATTGTGGGGCAGCCATATTGACAGTTCCCTCATTTATCACTGCTGTCGTCATTCCTTTATGGAATAGGTTGAGAGAATCCTCATCCTCATATCCTTTTATAAAATCAGTATGCACAGAGCCAAATATAACGCTGTTAGAAATGCTGATCTTAGCCAATTTCTCAACTGCAAGCTCTTCATTCGTACAGCCTAAAACAACAATGGCTAATAGGGACATGACAATGAATAGGTGTGTTCGCAATGAGCCTCCTCCTTATAGAATAAATATTACAAAAACGAGGGTCGTAGCCCAGTTTTCATCATAATATAGTAAACAAACAAAAGCTGAAAGGGGATAAAGCATGGGTTTATTTGATGGATTAATCGGCAATGCAAGCGAGGTGAATTTTGAAAAATTACAGGAGGAGGTCAATGATTTACTAATTCCAAACGAAACCATTAAAAATGCCTATAAAATTATTAGAGACATATTTATTTTTACGAATAAACGATTAATCCTCATTGATAAGCAAGGAGTGACTGGCAAGAAAACGGAATACCATTCCATTCCCTATAAAAATATTGTCCATTTTTCAGTAGAAACGGCTGGTACATTTGATTTAGATGCTGAGCTAAAAATATGGGTATCAGGCAGTTCATTACCCATCCAAAAAAACTTCAATAAGGCGACCAATATTTATAAAGTGCAAAGTGTTTTAGCGCAGTATGTTTTAGGCTCGAATTAATGGTACCTATAGAAACAAAAGCAAAACACATCCAAAGCCCGCATATATGCGAGGCTTTTTTTGTTGTGATTAGAGGACAAATCATAGTGTTAGGTGTAGTTAAAAGTATATGGTAACTTTCGTATTACTTATATTTGGCATTAAACTATTCATTAGTAGAAAGGGGATGAATGTCATACAAGGTGCGAGATTTCTCGATATATTTTACAGTACAGTCGTAGGTTCCTTGTCTAACATCACTAAATTTATCAAAATCTCCAGTGAAATCAAGTTCGCCGTTAATGTCTACAAGTAGTTCGTGGATTGCGGTTCTTCCGTTTGATTCAAACTTTCTTACGGTACATTTACCAGTAACTATTTGAAAATTTTTAGTTTGAATAGCAATAAAATCTTCGATTGACCATACAACAAGAAACAAACATAGGACGCTGAAAAAAGACGCAGTAATTATAACCCCATAAAAATCCTTGTGACTACGTTTATTCTTTATAAAAAAGATTAGGAGAGATGTGCAAATGAGTAGCCCAATTAGTGGGAAGATGATGTCTAACAAAATATATTTCTCCTTTTGAATAACATATAGGCTATTATTCTACAATTATTTTTAATTACTTACTAGTAGAAATAATTTTTTGAAACAGTTTATTTAAGAAGAAAGTCAATCACACAATGTAGTTATTAGAAAGCAAAGCTACAAAGAAATCGAAGCGCTAATTGAAATCTCTCTCGCAACTTTAGCGAGCGAAAGAAGTGAGCAAATAAACTTGATCGATTTTTTGCGTTGAAAGTTCGTGACCCAAAAGTTCTCTATGCTGATCGGTGCTTTATGCTGCTCTGGCCTTACGCACAACTTTTTTTCTTTTTGAAGAACAATAGTTATAATATACACATTAATATTTGTAAAGATGGTGAAACAATGGAACAGATGCTAAAGGAAATAATGTCTCCAAGTAATCAATATAAAGTTCAAATTATAAAACGGAGAGATGGTCTTTTTACAACAGAAGTATATATGTGGCAAGAAGACTGCGGATATGAATTTTGGAGTCCTATTAAAATAGGATTGAGTTTGATTGAAACTGAGGAAGTAGCCGTAACATTAGCCATTGAACAATTAAGACAATACTCTGGTGAAATTATTACTCTGTAGTTACATCACTCAACACTGTCATACGTAGGGAGAATCAGTCAATCGGGTAGATAATTGTTTAGAGTCTTCTAAGTGAAGTTAGTTATTAGTTTGAATATTCTGAAATATCGTAAGATAATAATAAAGAAACTGGAATATTTTATGTTATTTGACATCGGAAATAGACTACCTTACAATTGATTTTAATAGTCTGTAAGGAATGTATAGAACACAGCATTCCTCCACAACTGAATAGCGTGTAGTAATAGGTGTAAATTGCGTGCAATTTGCTTAAAAGGGAAGTCGGTGTGAATCCGACACTGTCCCGCAACTGTAAATGTGAGCGACTTTTCAGCAACCACTGTCAAATGATGGGAAGGGGAAAAGTGGCGATGACCATGAGTCAGGATACCTGCCTAGTTACGAGTACACACCATAAACCTACGAGGAATAGGAGGTGGCATGTTGACAAAACAGAATGCTCTGTTCGTCACAGTACGTCATACGCCCAAAGTTCATGAAAGGGTTCATTTTAGAACTCCTTCACATTTACTTAGGGTTTGTTTGGCATTGTGTGATGAAGCACATTAAAGCGAAGGATTTCCTCAAACATAGTAGGAAGTCCTTTTTGTTTTGAAAATATGTACGCAAAGGGGATGCACATAGGATGAATATTCATGCAACGACAACACAGGAAACGCCTTTTGTAGATATGACGATTTGTAAGCAGTCACGGACAGAAATTGCTAAGAAAGCGAAAACAAGAATGGTGGTCGAATCACTAATTGATCAATTATTAGCAACGAGACTGATTCGCAACAATCGTTTTTTTGAGCAAATCTTATATAATAAAGACATTATTTGGATACAAAATGGGGAGGTAGAAGGCCATCTTTTTGCTCAGGCGAATTTAACGGATCAACTGAAAACGAAGACGAATAGCTTTATGATGTATATGCCAACCAACCCTATTGTTTATGAGGTGAATGGGGAGCAGTACCACTTAATTACACGCATTGATTCAACACGAGCAAAGCCTAATCTTGACCGTCTTTCACAGGAGCCCAATCCAGTGTTAAGCGCTGCACGTGTCAATGATTTACTATGCTCGATTGTCATACGTTTTTATGAAACGTATATGAACGATTTAGAGCAAATTCCTCATCAGGATAAACTAATTGCATTTGCACAGCAGGAATACACGCAGTTTCTTCAAGCCGTTCAGGAATTAAATGATTATCACTTTAATTGGCATCCACGTGGGAACGGCCACGAGCTATTATTAACATTAATTGATCAACTACAAATATTAAAAAGTCAGCCTGGAAAAGTAGTTATCGACTTCACGAATACGCAAGGTTATGTGGTGGTTGAACCTGCCTATCCGGTGCACAAGCCTTCAAAGAAAGCTGTTGGTGCCATATAAAAGCAAGCCCTCCATGAAGCGGAGGGCTTGCTTTATTTTTTGTAGGGATATTCTACCTTCATCTGAAGTACTAGTTCAACAGATTTGCCATGCTAGTACATGAACTTAGCTCTGACAATGCATGGCTGCTTGCGCCTCTTGCCAAGGGACAGAATAGCCTTTACCTTTTGAACAAAAAATGCTGGAAGAACTGTATTCAGGGTCGGCATTTTTATCATAGCCTATTTGAGATATTACTTCTTCTGCATGATGACACACATCATAGCCATCAAATTGGAGGGTAAGCGCACCTTTCCCATTTGTATAGGCGGCAAAAATCGTGCTATAGCTCATGAAGGTCGCTACTGGTGCACGTCCTGTTAATACAACGTCTGTTTCAGTGAGTACAGGGTCGTCGAAGGTGCCAGCAGCCTGTTGAATGTCGGTCATCATACGGCCAATAAAGTCATTGGAAGCCTTCATTTTAAAGCGATAATACGGCTCAAGCAGGACGTTCTGTGCTTGTTCCAGTCCTTGGCGCAGTGCTCGGAAAGTGGCTTCTCGGAAATCACCGCCAGACGTATGTTCATTATGTCCACGTCCCGTTAAAAGCGTAAAATGAATATCTGTTACTGCGTAGCCTGTGAGTAAGCCATGATGATCACGTTCAAACAAATGCTTCTCTACGAGGCGCTGGTTGCCCACTGATAAATCATCTGCATGGCAGGCATTGCTAAAGGTAATGCCAGTCCCACGTTCATTTGGCTGCATTAATAAATGAATTTCTGCATAATGCTTAAGTGGTTCAAAATGTCCGTAGCCTGTAACGGTTGTCGCAATTGTTTCCAAATATAATATTTGCGGCTCTCCAAAAGAGATGTTTAATGTAAAGCGCTTCAATAATACTTCTATCAGTACCTCTAACTGAATGACACCCATTATATGCACATGGATTTCCTGAAACTTTTCCTGCCATACGACACGCAATGATGGCTCCTCGGCCTCTAGTAGACGGAAAATCTTTAATACTTCTTTAATATGTTGCTCACCCTCATATTGAACTTTTGCCTGTAATGTAGGGACAAGCTCATAGGGCTGTGATAGCGTGTTACTGCCAATGCGATCGCCAATGTGTGCCTGGCTGAGCCCTTTAACAGCGAAGATTTCACCAGCCTCAACATGCTGAACAGTTTCAAAACGGCTGCCGTTATAAAGACGAATTTCTGTTACTTTCTCTGTAAGGTCTCCAAACGTAAATTCATCTCGAACATGTAATTTGCCTGTTAAAGCCTTGATGAATGTTAAACGCTGATGGCCATCATGTCGTATTTTAAAGACCTCTCCTTGAAACGGTGCTTCCGGCTCGAAGTGAGTACCCGTTATGAGTGGAAGTTGAGCAATCAATTCTTGAATGCCTTCATCTTTTAATGCCGAACCAGTAAAGCAGGGGAAGGCGGATTCATTTTTAATCATCGATTGTAGGTGCTTCATACACAGGCCATGCTCCAATGCTTCATTCAAAAAGGCATCCAGGAGCTTTTCATCACGCTCCGCCAGCCATTCCATGATTGTGCTGGAAACATAATTCTCCTGAAGTGGTTCATCGACGAATAATACATGTTCCGAGAAATCTTTATGGAGCTGGGTCATCACAGCCCTTACATCTGCTCCGTCACGATCTATTTTATTAATAAAAAAGAATGTAGGGACATGATAGTTTCGTAAAAGCTGCCATACCGTTTCAGTATGACCTTGAATACCCTCTACCGCACTTATAATAATGATGGCATAATCCATGACACGGATGGCACGCTCCATCTCTGGGGAGAAATCGACATGTCCTGGTGTATCAATCAACGTATATGTATCGTCGCCAATAGTCATGCGTCCTTGCTCGGCAAATATCGTAATGCCCCGTTTGCGCTCAAGCTCATGATTATCTAAATAGGCATCCTGATGATCGACACGTCCCCGCGCTTGAATACTATTTGTATGAAAAAGCACTTGCTCAGAAAAGGTTGTTTTTCCTGCATCAACATGAGCAAGAACCCCAATCGTCTTGTACATAATAAATCCTCGTTTCTATAAGTAGCTATCTTCTCATTGTATCAGAATACTAGCACAATTATTTCTTGTAAAATGATTCGTCTTTTTGTCGAAATAGTGCTAATATAATGATGATTATATTTTTTGCATTCTATTACTGATTGCGAATTAACGCATGAACTGCTAGTCTATCAATAGCATAATTAGAACATATTGGTGCAAATGGCATTTGTCATTTGCTTAAAAGGGAAATCGGTGCAATTCCGATGCTGTCCCGCAACTGTAAATGGGGAGTCTATACAGCATGCCACTGTAGTTTAACTATGGGAAGGCGTATAGATGATGAACCTAAGCCAGGATACCTGCCAGTATATGTATGTTAACTAAGAACCACGAGGATGGGGATAGTGATAAAGGTACTAATACCGTTTTTTCACTATGCAACTCTCTTGGCGACAAGAGGGTTTTTTTATGCCCTTCCAATTATCCTAGTAGCAAAGAAGTCTCTGATTTCTTTCTATATTTATGACAACAAAGGAGAAAAGGACATGAAAAAATGGAGAAGTATATGGCTAGTCATGGTCATCGCCTTAATCGCTGTATTAGGAGCGTGTGGCGCAAAGGACAAGCCTGAATCAGCAAAGCAAACTGAAAAAGTTGAACCGTCTGAGGCGACAACAACTGAGGTCATCATTGAAAATAATGAAACTACCCAAACCTATAAGGAAGCACCAAAAAAGGCCATTAGCTTAAATCAGCATGTAACAGAAATTATGCTTGCATTAGGCTTAGAGGATTCCATGGTAGGGACAGCTTATTTAGATGATAAAATCTACGAGCCGCTTCAAGCAGCCTACGATAAAGTTCCAGTTCTTTCAGATCAATACCCAACAAAGGAGCAAGTCATTGATGCCGAGGCAGATTTCTTGTATGCAGGCTGGAAAAGTGGCTTTGGTGAGAAAGGTGTTGGAACACCAGAGGAGCTTGAGGAATTAGGAATTCATACGTATTTACATACGGCTTCCAATATGACAAAGCCAACATTAGAGGATATTTTCACGGATATTCGTCATATCGCGGAAATATTCCGAGTGGAAGATCGCGGTGAAGCATTAATTGAACAAATGACAAAAGATGTCGAAGAAGTTCAAGCAAAATTACCAAAAGACAGTGAAAATTTACGTGTGCTAGTCTTTGACAGTGGTGATAAAGACGTATTCACGGCTGGTCAAAACTTTATGAATGAGCTAGTAGCAATCGCTGGCGGTCAAAATATCTTTGGAGATGTGGAGTCAGGATGGACAACGGTATCGAAGGAAGATGCAGTAGATCGCAATCCAGAGGTGGTGGTTGTCATTGATTATGGTGAAACAACTGCTGAACAAAAGATAAAATTCTTAAAAAATGATCCAGCGTTGAAGGAAATGGAAGCAGTCATAAATGATCGCTTTGTCATTCTTCCACTTTCAGCGGCATCTGAAGGGGTACGTGCTGCAGCGGCCATTCAAATTTTAGCCAAGGGCTTCTACCCAGCCAACTTTTAAAAACATTCGAGCTAGCGCTTTGCTAGCTCCTTTTTCTTAAGGAGCGATAACAATGAATGCATTTCGTCAAAACATACCAGATAAAACGTTCGAAACTCTAAATCAGCAAGGTGGTTATACACGATTAGCGGTAAGCCCTGGCATTATTAATAAGCATTATACGCCAGCCCAATTTCAAAAAATAGCTGAAATAGTAGGGGAGAAGGGGGCCATTAAATATTCGGCCTCCTATAGCATATTATTATCGATCCCCTCTAGTGAACTGACAGAAGCGACCCATGCCTTACAGGAGGCTGGACTGTTTGTTGCTTCCTCAGGACCTCATATTGCCATGAAGGCATGTGATTTTTGTGATGGAGAAAAAATGGAGGCAGTTCCTCAAACAGAACAACTCTATCAGGCATTGGACGGTATAACTGTGCCTGCAAGAGTACGAGTCAATGTGAATGGCTGTGCATCGGCTTGCTATAATCCTACATATGATGATATTGGTTTAGTCTATCAGCATGAGAGCTTTGATGTTTATGTAGGAGCCATCCCTATGGGGGCGAAGGCACAGGCGGGTACTCTCTTCGCGAAAAGGGTAGGGATTGATCATATTGAGGATTTTTTGCTACAAATCATTCGTCTCTATCAAAACCAAGCTCGTTCCAATGAACCTTTTTATAAATTTTATCGCAGAACAAAAATGAATGCTGATTGGGAACTAGTAAAAAAATCAATAGAGTAGCAGGAAAAATACTTAGGGTGTCGAAATATTGTAGTAGAGCATAGAAAATGACAATACAAAGGAGCAAGAACATGACAACTAAACAAGGGATTCAACCAGAAGATCTTTATCACTTGAAATCAGTGGCAGATCCACAGCTCTCACCTGATGGGACTGAGGTAGTTTATGTAGAGACACGTATTGATGAGAAGAAAAAAGACTATGTATCTAACTTATTTTATTTAAATTTAAAAGACAAACGTCCTCAGCAATGGACATATGGTAACGATCGGACAAGCTCTCCTGTCTGGTCGCCAGATGGCAGTCAAATTGCTTTTTCTTCGACAAGATCAGGCAAGCCGCAAATTTTTGTACTGTCGAAAACAGGGGGAGAGGCGAAGCAAGTGACGTATTGCAAAAACGGTGCGTCAACGCCTGTCTGGTCTCCTTGTGGAGAGAAAATTGCCTTTTCAGTTTTGCTAGGTAAAGATGAAACTATCTTAGACAAAGCTGAAGATGACAAGAAAGAAGAAAAAGAACTCAAGCCACTCGAAATCGATAAGATGAAACATAAGTCAGATGCGGGTGGATTTATAGATATGGACCAGCATACTCACATTGCCATTGTCGATTTAAAATCTGGTGACTTAAAGCAAGTGACAGAAGGGAACGAGGATTTCCATCTGAGTACATGGTCGCCAAATGGCAGTTATCTTACGTACTTAGCAGATCAAGCAGAGGACTTAGATTTTTCGTTTAATGCGGATATTTATTTATTCGATTTAGAAACAAAACAGAGTCGCAAGGTAACAGAGGGGATTGGCTCCTATTACCAAACGTCCTGGTCGCCTAATAGCCGCTTCCTTTCCTTTGTTGGAGGAAAACGTGAGTTTGAAAATGCCACACAAGCGAAGCTATGGATTTATGATATGGAACAAAATCTGCTAAACTGTGCAACAAGTGAATTTGATGCCCCTGTCGGTGACTATGTCATCGGTGATTTCCTGCAAGGGGTAGCAGCACCAAGTGTACAATGGATGAATGATAATCATAGTTTCTATTTCCAAGTAACGGATCACGGCAATGCGGCAATTTACTTTGGGAATGTAGATGGTGAAATTTATCCAGCTATTCACGATGATCAATACGTTTATGGTTTTTCATTAGATGCTCAAAATGATCAAGCCGTTGTCGCGATAAGTACGACAACGAATCCGGGCGATTTATATTACGTCAACTTAAAAACGGGTGAAAAAGAACGATTGACGACAGTCAATGAAGACGTTTTAAAGACGAAAGAGTTAGCTGTGCCAGAGAGCATTGAGTTTGAAGGAGCTGAGGGCTGGAAGGTCAATGGCTGGATTATGAAACCAGTGGGCTATGAAAAAGGGAAGAAATATCCTCTTATTCTTGAAATCCATGGTGGTCCACATGCGATGTACGGCAACACCTATTTTAATGAATTCCAAATCCTGGCTGCTCAAGGCTTTGCGGTGCTGTATACAAATCCGCGCGGAAGTCATGGCTACGGACAAACGTTTGTGGATGCAGTACGTGGTGATTATGGTGGCAATGACTATCAAGACCTAATGGCTGCAGTGGACTATGCTTTAGAGCAATATGAGTTCATTGATCCAACTCGACTAGGTGTAACAGGTGGGAGCTATGGTGGCTTTATGACCAACTGGATTGTTGGGCATACCAACCGCTTTAAGGCAGCAGTTACACAACGCTCTATTTCAAACTGGATTAGCTTTGCAGGAGTGAGTGATATTGGCTATTACTTTACAGACTGGCAAATTCAAGCGGGGCTCGAAAATATAGAGAAGCTATGGCATCATTCACCATTGAAATATGTAGACAATGTTGAAACACCATTGCTTATTTTACATGGTGAAAAAGACTATCGTTGTCCGATTGAACAGGCGGAGCAATTATTTATCGCCTTGAAGTATCGGAAAAAAGAAACGAAATTCGTCCGGTTCCCTGAAGCTAATCATGAACTGTCAAGAAGCGGAAAGCCAACATTAAGAATTAATCGTCTCGAATATATACGAGATTGGTTTGTGGAAAAGCTTTAAAAAAGAGGTGGCTTAGGAAGTGAACATACTTCTTAAGCCATTTTTTATAGAAAAAAAGAACCACAGCAAAGTGTGATTCCAGATGAGTTAGTCCATTTTTTGAATAAAAACGACCTTCAAATAATTAAATTCAGGATATTCACGAGGCACACGGAAATCCTTTGGTAAACCGTATTCCTCTACAATTTTATAGCGTGTACGAGTCTCTTTAAATGCTTGGTCGATAAACCCTTTAAACTTTTTCATACCGAAGCTTGCGTTGTTTGTGGAAGCCACAATAATGCCATTTTTGGCTGTAATCGCAATCGTATCCTTCAGTAATTTTGGATAGTCCTTCGCCGTTGAGAACGTCATTTGCTTTGTGCGGGCAAAGCTTGGTGGATCTAATACAACAAGGTCAAATTTTAATTCGTGACGCTGTGCATATTTAAAATAATGAAAAACGTCCATTACTTTTATATCCTGCGCTTCATAATCAATTTGATTGACGCTAAACTGCTCAATCGTTTTGGCTAAACTGCGCTTTGCAACATCGACACTTGTTGTTTTAGTAGCTCCTCCAAGCGAGGCTGCTACAGAAAATGCCCCTGTGTAGGAGAAGGTATTTAGCATATTTGTTGTGCTCGCATAGCGCTCACGAATAGCTAATCGTACTTCCCGTTGATCAAGGAAAATCCCAGTCATCGCACCATCATTTAAATGGACTGCATAGGTCATCCCATTTTCCTTAACCATGATTGGAAATTCGCCAGGAGTCCCCATGACAAAATCATCCTGTTCCATATATTGCCCTTTACTATCGAATCGTTTTTTCTCATAAATGGCCTGGTAGTTGATGGTTTCAGCAAGCGCCTCATAAACGACTTCTTTCAATGAGTAAATACCCTCGCTATACCAACTCACCATATAGTAGCCATTAAAGAAATCGATCGTTAGGCCACCGATACCATCACCCTCGCCATTGAAAACACGGAAGGCTGTTGTATGTTCATTCTGGAAGAATGCTTCTCGTAGCTGTATGGCTTTTTTGAATTTTTTAATGAAAAAAGCTTTATCAATGGTTTCATTTATATCTGTCGTCAGGACCCAGCCAATCCCTTTATTTTGAATACCGTAGTAACCTGTACCAATAAAACGATTATGGTGATCCATCAGCTTAAGTAGAGTCCCTTGCTCGTAAGGTAGTTGTCGTGCATCCACTGCATCTTTTGAAATTAATGGGTAGCCTTTTTTTAATTGATCAGCAAAAGGCTGTTTTATTTGTAGTGCAATTATTTGTGTCATGTTGTCATCCTTTAAAAACGTTTTGCTTTATTATCGCACTGTTTGGATGGGATAGCCAAACTTATTTCAGGAATTCAGCAATTTTTGCCACCGTTTCGATTGTTGCCTCTTCAAAATAATTCATTTTGCTAAAATAGCTATGAATTAAACCAGACATGGTTATATGCTCCACAGGTACTCCAGAGTCAGACAATTTTTGGGCATAACTTAAACCTTCATCAAAGAGGACATCTGCCTCTGCTGCAATGAGGAGTGTTTTAGGCATACGTCTTACATCCTCGAGCAGTAGGGGAGACACCAATGGATTTGTAAAGTTCGATTCATCTGTATAGTGTTGAGAAAACCATTGCATGCCCTGTTTATCTAGGCCGAACTTTTCTCCATAAGCCTGATAGGAAACGGTCGTAAAATCCACATTCGTAACAGGATAAATGAGTGCTTGTGCTTGCAATGATGGTCCACCTGAAGTTACAGCTAAGTAGGCCACGACCGTTGCTAAATTTCCGCCAGCACTGTCCCCAGCCACGGTCAACCGAGCAGCATCGCCACCATATGCTTCGATATGGTCATGCACCCATACTAAGCTATCGTAGGCATCCTGCAATGGAGTTGGAAAAGGAAATTCAGGAGCCAAACGATAATCCACTGAAACGACAATTGCTTGCGCTTGGTCTGCTAAAAGCTGACAGCCAGCATCAACAGACTCTAAATTACCATATACCCAGCCACCGCCATGATAATAAACAATAACAGGTAATGGTTGATCATGAGTAGGTATATAAAGTCGTAGCGTAATTTGAGCCCCATCACGCATGGTAATTAGTTGATCTTGCATCGCCGCTAATATTGGCTTATGGGGTGATTGCCATGGCGTAACCGTACGCATCGCGCGAGCTTCCTGTGGTGTAACTTGATAGTAGGGTGTAGCAACTTGTTGATCTTGAATATAATGAACAGCTTCTTTTCTTAAAGTAGTCATCCTCATCAGTCCTTTATCGTGACGTTTATTACTTATATTATAAACTATTCATATAATTTTACTAGGATTTAATTTTAGAAAAAGAAAATTCTTTCATAATAGAGGTGAAATCAACGAATTGTGTTTATAATAAAAGGGAAGAAAGTATTTGGAGGGACAGTATGATTTCTTTAATTGTGGCACATGATGACAACCATGTAATTGGTTATAATAACGGAATGCCTTGGCATTTACCGGGAGATTTGCAGTATTTCAAAAACAAAACAATGGGCAAGCCAATGATTATGGGACGAAAAACGTTTGAATCCATTGGTCGTCCACTACCTGGACGCCGCAATATTGTTATTACACGAGATGAAAATTATCACGCAGAAGGCACTGAAACTGTGACGAGCCTAGAAGAAGCAATAGCGATAGCAGGGGATGTAGAGGAAATCATGATTATTGGCGGTGAGCAAATTTTCCGTTTATCAATGGAAATGGCAGATCGCTTATATATTACAAAAATCAATCATTCATTTCGGGGCGATACCTTTTTCCCGAGCTATGAGGAGAAGTTTGTAAAGGTTTCTGCTGAACAGCCCGAAACAGCTTCAGAAGGCTATACTTTCCAATATCAAATTTTTGAGCGTAAATAACATGGGAAAAGCACGGTTTTGATAGACCGTGCTATTTCTATATTTAGGGGAGATATTGATGCGCAACATACGATTATCGAGTGGAGAAATTGCTCAAGTTGATTGCTTGAGCTGTGCCATCATAAGTGGACAGGTCAAGCCCAATGGTGGTGTTATCATTGAAACGGATTATTTTCACGCCCACCAGGATGTAGCTTATCCAATCAAGGGATTAGTTATTTTAGCTTCAAAGCGTCACATCCATTGCTTCGATGAATTAAATAATGACGAAAAACTGGATTACATCAATCTCTTAACAATAATTAGACAAGCTCAAAGGGAAGTATTGGGCATTGAATATGTTTATTATTTTTACAACGAAGATACGACTCATCATTTCCATACTTGGATGGTGCCCCGCTATGAATGGATGAATGCATTCGGGCGATCCGTTGAATCCTTGAGGCCAGTATTACTTCATGCCAGAAATAATTTGAGTAATGAGGAGCATGAAAAAGAAGTAAGGGAAGCTATTGAGCTTTTAAGAGAATCCATAAAAAATCGCTCCTTATGAAGAAGGGCACTGAAAAAGTCCATATCTTTTTTTTCATTTGGCACTGTGACTCTACTGTTGTTTTCCGAAGCATTCCGCTCGCTTTCCGCGGGCGAGCGCCGAGTCTCCTCCTACGCTTCGCTTCGTGCGGGGTCTCGTCTGTCTCGCTTTCCCGCAGGAGTCGAGCGATGCTTCTCCAAACAACGCAATGTATCATTCTATTATTTTAGTCACACTTTCCTTTATAATAAAAGAATGAATATGTAGGTGGTGCCCCAATGATTTCAAATCAGGAAACCCTTAATTTAAGTCCATACATGGCAATCTACGATATTGTTGTGCCAAAAGATAATATGCTTCGTCAGATCAATGAACTTGTTGATTTTTCATTCATTTTAGAAGAGCTAAAAACAAAATATTGTTTAGACAATGGACGTAATGCCATTCCTCCAATTCGCATGTTTAAGTACTTTTTATTAAAAGCGATTAATGATGTATCAGACGTCGACCTAGTAGAGCGCTGTCATTCAACTATTTCTTGGATATGGCAACAGAAGATCCAGTGAGACAGAAATAAGGCACTTCCTGTTCAAAATTGAACAAGAAGTGCCTTATTTTTATCTGAAAAAGGTTCGCTTTTATGAAAACATAAGTTTTTCAGTGCCCTCTTATGAAGGGAGCGACTTTTTTTATAAATAGAAGTACACACAAGCGTACATGGAAGCACAGCCAGCTAGCACAAAAAGATGCCAGATTGCATGGTTATAAGGTAGAGAGCGCCAAGCATAAAAGATGGCTCCAATTGTATAGAACAGTCCACCTGCAAGTAGTAAAGCAAAGCCATAAAATCCTAAGTATAAATAAACAGGCTTAATAGCAAAAATGATGAGCCAGCCCATGCCAATATAAAAAATTAAGGATAGCACTTCAAAGCGGTTAATGAAGAAACATTTAAAAAGAACACCTAATATTGCGAGTGACCAAATAATACATAATAAAGTAATGGCTAGGGTGCCACCCACCGCAATTAATAAAAACGGCGTATACGTACCGGCAATTAAAATGTAAATGGACGAATGGTCCAAAATAGCGAAAAAGTGTTTATATTTTTCTGGCATACTGTGTAGCAATGTGGACATTAAAAACAGGATGATGACAGAGACGCCAAAAATACTAAAAGTAGTAATATGTAGAGCATTACCTGTTTGCACAGCTGTAAGCAGTAAAACAACTAGAGCCGGAATACTTGCAATAAAACCAATACCGTGTGTAATGGCATTCCACAGTTCTTCCTTCCAAGATTTATAGTCAAATGAATCAATCATTTACAACACTCCTTTCGTTCATGTATTTACTATACCCCAATAATTTATACATGAACATTTACATTTGTCATATATTTCATATCAAAAATGTCATAAGGCTGTCATATTCTTTTAGGGGCTTTGATAGACAAGAGATAAAGGAAACGCTATAGTATCAAAGGTAGCGTTTACATTTTCAAAAAATCAAGGCTTTGCCTAATGACAAATGTCATGTTTACATAATGATTCATTAGTCTATATAATAAATTTTAATGAAGTAAAAGGATGTGTCGAAGTGGGACGAATTCATATAGTAACGGACTCAACTTGTGATTTAACAAAAGAAGAAGTAGCACAGCATGGCATACATATCGTGCCATTAACAATTCAAATTGATGGTGAAACATATATAGATGGTGTGGATTTAGAGCCACAACCCTTTTTAGGCTTGATGAAAAATGCTAAAAATTTGCCGAAAAGTTCACAGCCTGCACCAGGTAAATTTAAGGAATTATATGATGAGCTAGGCAAGGATGGCGATCAAATTCTCTCCATCCATATGACAGGTGGTATGAGTGGCACGGTAGAGTCAGCACGACAAGCGGCTCAAATGACAGACGCTGATGTGACGGTGATTGATTCACGCTTTATTGCAATCGGTTTAGCTATTCAGCTACGTGAGGCTATTAAAATGCGCGATGCTGGAGCAACAGTTGAGGAAATCGTAGCTCGTCTGGATAAAGTACGTGCAAACACACATTTATATGTAATTGTGGATACGCTTGAAAATCTAATTAAGGGCGGTAGAATTGGTAAAGGTACAGGCTTTATCGGTTCATTGCTGAACATCAAAGTTATTGCTAATTTAGAGGGTGGCGTTTACAATCCCGTTTCCAAGGTGCGTAGCCATAAACAGGTAGTGAATTACTTATTTAAACAATTCCAAGCTGATACGGCTGGGAAAACAGTCAAAGCTGTCGGTATTTCTCATGCAGATGGCCTCATCACAATGGGGAATCCATTAAAAGAGTTAATCGAAGGTACTGGCTTTAATGACGTTGAGATTGCCTTTACATCTCCAATTATTTCGACACATACTGGATCGGGTGCCATCGGATTTATTTATTTTGCAGAATAATAGTGAGGAGCTACTACATAAGTAAATGTAGTGGCTTTTTTCGTTTTGGCCCTTTTAGCTGGATACTTGTTCGCTATTTGGAAAAGAGGAATTTTGGCAACAACACAAAATTATGGAGAACAGAGAGTAAGTCACTTTTCATTAGGGTATGAACTATTCTATAATAGAAGGTACAGAAAGGGATGGAAGGTGGTCAAATGGACATTCGGCGATTTATGTTGTCATGTTTGGCCGTCTTAGTACTTAGTGGTTGTGCAATATCAATCGATGAGCCGAATCCGCAAGCAGAGCCTGACGGTGAGCAAGCAGAAACGGAGCAAGATATGACGCAGGATGAGCAACAAACAGTAGAAGAGGAAAAAACCTCCAAGAATATGTTGACGCAAATTTTTGAACATTTTTTTGAGCCATCAGCAGAGGATTTATCGCAAATTGATGAAGAAAATGCAAAGCAACTGCATTATCTGGCACTAGGAGATTCATTAACAGATGGTGTCGGTGATGAGTATAGTCAAGACGGTTATGTAGGAAGATTAGCAGATTCATTGCTTACGTGGCCCTCGATTTCCGAGGTAGATGTTGATAATCGTGGCAAACGTGGTAGACGTAGTGATCAGCTACTAAAATTAGTGAAAAAAGGGCATTATGATGAAGAGTTGCAACAAGCGCAGCTCATTTCTTTAACAATGGGTGGCAATGATGTCATGAAAGTTGTTAAACAGGATTTGTTTAATTTAAAGCGTGACGCATTCGATAAAGAATTGCGGACGTATAAGCAGCGCTATAGCAAAATCGTTGAAGGCATTCGTGCAAAAAATCCGACAGTGCCCATCCTACTCATTGGTTTCTATAATCCGTTTTCGATTGTGACCAATGAGGCGAATGAATTCGATACAATTATCACAGAATGGAATAATGTGATTGAGGAAGTAGCGAGTGAAGATTCCAATGCTTGCTATGTATCGGTGGAGGATTTATTTGATTCAAATGAAGAGCTCGTCTATCATACAGATTTTTTCCACCCCAATGCAAAGGGATATGAAAAAATGACAGAACGTATACTAGCGGCAATGGAGCAGTGTGGTATGGAAGAAAAGATTAACAAGGCAATAGGCTTCGAGGAGTGACAAAATGAATAAATGGAAAGTCGCGTTTTTCGCCTTAGCAGGCACAGTGCTTTTTGCAATCCTCCTCGTCGTTTTTTTAGCAACTAGACCAGTAGATGGAGTCGATGTTGCCAAGCGTTCAGCAGGTGAAAGTGAAAGCAAAGGAAATGTACTCGTGGTGCAAACCACAACAAAGGAATTAGAATCGATTTCCAAAAAATATTTAAAGGATGCAGCAAAAGGCTCGCCTTTACCACTTGATTTTACAATCGGCGATGATATTCAATTACGAAGCACGCTCACGGTGTTTTACACGGAAATTCCGATTTCCATGAATTTTGAACCCATTGTAGATGACAAGGGCAATATTATTTTAAAGCAAACGGGGATGAATGTCGGGCTATTAAATATTCCGCCGGAGACGACGATGAAAATTATGCGGGATTCGGTGGAATTCCCTTCATGGATTACCGTGAACCCAAATAAAGCAGAAATCTATATTGATTTATCTCGCATTAACATAGCATCCGGATCACGCGTCCGTGCTAAAGAATTGGACTTACCAAATGACAAAATTTTATTAGAAATTATTGTTCCTGGTGAATAAGGAGTGAAATGAATGGCAAAGCAATATGCAACATTTGCAGGAGGCTGTTTTTGGTGTATGGTCAAGCCATTTGACGAAACACCTGGCATTGAATCGGTGCTATCTGGCTATACAGGTGGACATGTTGTCAATCCAACCTATGAGCAAGTGTGCTCAGAAACTACTGGACATGCCGAAGCCGTGCAAATCGTATACGATGATGATCTTTATAGCTATGAGCAACTACTGTCTATCTATTGGACCTTAATAGACCCGACAGATGCAGGTGGACAGTTTTATGATCGCGGCGAATCCTACACAACAGCCATTTACTATCATAATGAAGAACAACGTCAACTAGCAGAGCGTTCAAAGGCTGATCTAGAAGCTTCTGGAAAGTTTGATAAACCGATCATGGTGAAAATCTTACCTGCTAGCACATTTTACCCGGCTGAGGACTATCACCAATATTATTATAAGAAAAATCCAATGCACTACGAACGCTATTCGGTTGGAAGCGGTCGCCGAGCGTATCAAGAGCATCACTGGGGGAATAAACATGAATAAAGAACAACGTTTAAAAGAACTTACAGACATGCAATATTACGTGACACAGGAAAATGGCACAGAACCACCGTTTCGCAATGAGTTCGATGAGCATTTTGAAGAGGGCATCTATGTAGATATCGTCTCTGGAAAACCACTATTCAGCTCATTGGACAAATACAACTCAGGCTGTGGATGGCCAGCATTTACGAAGCCCATCCAAAAAGAAGAAGTAACCGAGCACTTCGACACAACCCACGGTATGCGCCGAGTAGAAGTACGCAGTAAAGAAGCAGACTCCCATTTAGGACATGTCTTCCCAGACGGCCCAAGCGAACTAGGAGGCCTACGCTACTGCATTAACTCAGCATCCCTTCGCTTCATAGCAAAAGAAGATCTAGAAAAAGAAGGCTACGGCCAATTCCTATCATTATTCAAATAAAAAATCCTAGCAAGAGCGATCTTGCTAGGATTTTTTTGTTTTGGTGGGTGTAGAGGGAGGGAGAGTTCAGATGAATGGCAAGCAATAGCAAAGTGACGGATAGAAAGTGAAAAGAGACGGATAGAACTCTCAAAGTGGTGGATAGCCATCGAAAAGTGAAGGATAGCCCGCTAAGAGCGATGGATAGGACTCTAAAGTTGAAGGAAAGCCGCATTAAGTGAGGGGATTCCCCAATATAAAGGTGCAAAATAGCAAAGTGACGGATAAAGCTCTCAAAGTGACGGATAGAAAGTGAAAATTGGTGGATAGCCCGCTCAGAGCGATGGATAGAATGCTAAAATCGAAGGGAAGTCGCATCAAGTGAGAGGATTCTCCAATATAAAGGTGCAAAATAGCAAAGTGACGGATAAAACTCTCAAAGTGACGGATAGAAAGTGAAAAGTGGTGGATAGCCCGCTCAGAGGAATGGATAAAACACTACATAGCAGGAGACAATTCAAAGAGACGGATAGCCGACCTGACTATGGCTAATCCATATCTCCCCAATTGAACCCCCTCCAGCCAAAAAAAGAGGGATCCTCCAACGAAAGGATCCTCCTCAGAAATTCGCAATAAAACTTAAACTTTAAATGCGCCTACTAGATTACGGAGGCTGTCTGCTTGTTGGGCAAGCTCTGTGGCAGCCGCGTTGATTTCCTGCATGGAAGCGGAGCCCTGGGTGGCAGCGGCGGCGGATGTTACAGTGTTAGCTGCGGACTGCTCGGCATAGGCATTGACGTGAATGAAGTCGCTTGCTACTGCGTTGCTAAAGTCCAGTGTCGATGCAATTTTATCCACCATGGCTGCTATAATCGTTGTAGTTTCTTCTGTATGCGATAAAATGTTGGCCAAGGATTGATTAGTTTCATTGGTCACTTCAACGCCACGAATGACAGTAGTGACCCCTTCATGGTTTTGGGCAATGATCGATGTGACTTCATTCTGAATAGATGTCACTATCGCAGTTACTTCCTTGGCGGCACTTTGGGATTGTTCTGCTAGTTTACGAACTTCATCCGCTACCACGGCAAAGCCCCGACCATGCTCGCCAGCTCGAGCTGCTTCAATTGCTGCATTTAAAGCTAATAGATTTGTTTGCTCGGAAATAGCTGTAATGGTACCAATGATCGATGTAATGTCGGCAGATTTTCGACCTAACGCCTCGACCGTTGATGTTGTGGAAGCCATTGTTTCTTCGATTGATTGCATAACCAGCGAAGATTGCTCCACAGAAAGGCTTCCTTCATCGGCTGCTTGCTGCATGGCTATAGAGGCACGATGTACGGCACTCGCTTGTTCATTTAATTGATGCATAGAGTGCTCTAGGTCGCTCATTTTTTGTTGCGCACTATTCATACTAGAAATGGTATTATCACTATCGCTTGCAATATCGGCTGTTGCATCCGCAATATCTTGAATGGTACGAGCATTTTCATCTGCTAACGACATGAGCTCCTGACTACTACTTGATACATGATCAGCCAGTTCGCTTACACGTCGAATTAAATTGGAAATCGACTCAATCAATGTATTTGTAGAAGCGGCAATAGTGGAAAATTCATCGCGATTTCGCACTTTCACACGTCTTGTTAAATCGCCGCCTGCCTGAGCAATATCAAGGATGGAATCATTAATCGCTTGTGTATTACGCTTCAAAGATTTAAAGAGCATGAAACCAAAAATGACGATCGCTAAAAAGCCGATAATGGATACAATAAAAAATGTAGTGATTGAAAGATTGACTTGCTGATTAAGCTTGTCTAACTTTGCTTTATTCGACTCATCCATCACCATATTTATGGATTCAATATTATTATCAATATGCGTTTTCATTGTTTCTCCAGTAGCCCCCATCATGAGCTTACGAGCCTGTTCGAGACCAAGTTCATCACGCATAGTCATTACTTTTTTTGAATAATCCAGGTAATTTTTATAATATTGGTCGATGGCCTGCATATGACCAAGCTCAACTTGCCGATCCTGAAATTGTTCATTTAATACTGCTAATTTTTTATTAATGGTATCAATTTTTAAATGATAGGAGGTAGAATAAATGCCATTCCCTGTTATTAAGTAACTTTGTTCCAAATTCGTTAACCTTGCTATCTCATACGCAAGTTGGTTAACTGTTAATTGCTCTAGGACATTTTTCTTAGTGAAATCTTCCATCTCCTGCTGAAGCTTCTGTATATTGACATAAGACAATATACCCATAACACCGTTAATTACAATAAGAAGTGCGAACATAATAAGCACTTTGCCCCGAATTAAATGGTAAAAACGTTGTCGTTTTTCTTTCATAGGAGGGGGATTGATCCCGGTTTCCTCTTGTATTGAAGCTTTCTTTCCTTTAAAAAAGCTAAAAGTGAAGAGAGTCGGGCGTTTTTTTGCTGCATCATGAGTTTTTTTAGTCTTTTTCATCGCATCACCTTCCTATTTTTTAGTAATCGATTTCAATTTTATCTTATTTTACTAGATTTTTCTATTATTTTTTCTAAAAATTAAAATTTTTCTGATAGATATAACTGTGACAAAAGTCAGGATGACCAAGAAAATAGTTCTAAAATCGAGAATAGGAAATATATCTTAGTAGTGGGAATTATGACGAATACCTTTTTTTCTGCTACACTATCGAAAAGTAAATGCAAAAAAGGGGAAATTGTGTGATGAAAAAAAGTTTTTATTTATATGTCCTTACATTTCGAGGCGGCGACTGGTCAGATGCCAAGGTACGGTTTGCAGAGGAAATGTTTCATGAGCATAATTTTCCAAAGCAAAGTGCAGACTTTAATGAGTTATCCAACTACATTGAATCTTATGCTACAGAAAATTTAACGATTGAAGCTTTTGATCATTTGTGGGAGTTATATGAGGGACAGGCATAAATTGTACGAAAACTATAAATAATTTTTAAGTTGCTAGACGTCTAGCATTGCGTAAATGACAGAAACACAGTATTATTTATAGTGATAACTGACAGAAAAGAGGGATTGCAGTATGAGTGTTCATATTAATGCAAAAAAAGGTGAAATCGCTGACACAATTTTACTTCCAGGAGATCCACTTCGTGCAAAATACATCGCGGAAACATTTTTAGAAGATGTAACTTGCTACAATGAGGTACGTAATATGTTTGGTTATACAGGTACGTATAAAGGCAAACGTATTTCAGTACAAGGAACTGGTATGGGTGTGCCATCTATTTCAATCTATGCGACAGAATTAATGCAAGAATATGATGTTCAAAAATTAATCCGTGTAGGTACTTGTGGTGCAATTCAAAAAGATGTGAAAGTGCGTGACGTGATTTTAGCGCAAGCAGCAACATCTGATACACGTATGAACCAAATCATTTGGGGCGGTGCTATCGACTTCGCACCAATCGCAGACTTTGACCTATTATTAAAAGCGTATAACGCAGGAAAAGATGCTGGACTTAACTTACAAGTGGGGAATATCTTCACAGCAGATTTATTCTACTCAGATGAGCATCAAAATGAAAAATTAGCACAATACGGTGTACTAGCCGTAGAAATGGAATCAGCAGCTCTGTACACATTAGCAGCTAAATTCGGGCGTAAAGCACTTTCTGTTCTAACAGTAAGTGACCACATTTTAACTGGCGAAGTAACAACTTCAGAAGAACGTCAAACGACTTTCAACGACATGATGGTTGTAGCGTTAGAGGCAGCTATTCAAGACTAATTGATATAACAGCGTTTTCAACGTGTGTTAAATACCATTAATAAAAGCAATCGACCAAAACCGACCATTTTTTGTAAAATGGAGTTGAGTAGTCGGTTGCTTTTTCTTTATCTTTCATAGTTAAATGGCTATAAATATTAATCGATTCTTGAGTGATAACATGCCCACGTTGTTCTTGATATCTGGATGTAAGGGAAAGACGTTTGTTTTTGTGAATAGTAGATTTTTCGAGTTGTCCTCATTATCCTTCATCGGTTTCCAAGCTTCACCAGATGTAAGTTGTAACTTCTGATCCCGACGCCTGAAAATATTTTTAAAAAGGGTGAAAAATATCGATATTGGGTATCAAATTTAATTAATAATAGTTCAGGCACAATTATTAAAGGACGAACAGATGATAATAGTCTTTACTATTATGAAATTCCACAATAGAAATGTCGATTTAAAATATAACGGAAAATAAAAATTATTACAACAAAGACCACTCCGTGATGGTCTTTAAGTTTTTTAACAAAAATAAGGCGACTTTTGGCGACCAAAAAGCGACCAACATCTTATATTTAGTTAACACAATAAAAAAGTAAACAATTTTAGATGCATTTTGAATAGTATAGAATGTTATTAAATCAACATTAATGAAGGTATCTTGTCCTTTAAAAAAAGTACAAGTAATTCAACGACATGATGGTTGTAGCGTTAGAGGCAGCTATTCAAGACTAATTGCTAAATACTAGTCGGTTGCTTTTCTTTTTCTTTCTAAAAAACCAAGGGCCACAGCTGAGTGTGACCCTTGGATTATTGACAGAAAGAGTTATAGTTATTTGTTTTACAACTAACTAATTAACAATCTTCTTTTTGCATGAATGTTGCGCCAACGATAATGAGTAGAATGAATAGAATAACGATTAAGACAAATGTTGAACTATTACCTTTGCCGTGGTCCATGCAGTAGCCCATGCTATATTCATTCCCATAACCGCTGTAACAACAACCGTAATTACCTACATTACCATAATATCCTGCGTTTCCTACGTTTCCGTAATATCCCATGAAAACCTCTCCTTTCTTCAATTTATAGTATGTAATTTGTCATTGAAGGGAGTGGGGTATTCGTCTAATGTAAGCTAAAAAAGAGTCCTCGATATAATAATGGTCTACTTCTAATCCATAATTAAACGCCATTGAAATCCGATTTGAGGTACTATGAAATTAACAAAAGAAAAGGAGAAATAAAAAATGTTTACCTTTCTTAAAAATGATATGAAATTTGTGGAAACCGAAAAGGACATTATGAATTCGAATCAGGAATATAATTTAATTGCCTATGATAAAAAAGTTCTTGGGAATGAGGATATTTTAGATATACATGAAGAAACAGAAGAATTACAGATTGAAAGATATTTGGTGAAAAAAGGGGATGACTTTATAGCTATTTTGGATTATGGAATGTCAAGCCCTCGTCATCAAAAACCTTGGATAAGTTTGTTGGCGGTACACAAAAAATATCAAGGTTTAGGATATGCCAAAAAAATTTACATGTTGTATGAGGAACGGATGAGAAGCCAACAAGTAAAATGTATTCATATTGCTGTTCATTCTACCAATAAAAATGCAGTAAACTTCTGGTCGTCGCTTAGTTTTATACAATTTGATGAGAGAATTTACGAAGATAAAGTTATCTTAAGTTTTGAGAAGGTTTTAGATTAAACAAAAATACGAACTTCTAACTTTATGAATAAGAGGTATTCCATGAGTAGCAACTATCAGATAAGAGACAGCTATTTTATACTTGTTGATCCACTTTCAATGATTTTTATTGGAATGACTATTTTAATTCTAATGATGTTCGTTTTAGTATTGTGGAAAAAAGTTTTGAAGAAATAAAATCCAGTCAGTAATTTAACAATGAAACCAAGGCCTATCTGTATAACCATAATCGAAAGGAAGAGTTCTATGGAAATTATTCAATCTATTCCTATTCAGCCTACAGTGAAAGTTTTATTATCCTATGCCACATCAAAAACAAAAGTGGATCAGGAATATGATTTGTATATACATGCCCCAGCAAGAAAATTATATGGCTATTACATGGATCAAGAACTTGTTGGCTGTCTAGGTATTGAATTAGTTGATGCACATCAGTGTGTCATTAAACATATTGCTGTATCACCAGCGCATCGTGGGAAAGGCATTGGGGGTGAGATGGTACAATTTATTAACCATCATCATTCATTTTCTTCCATTTATGCTGAAACGGATAGAGATGCTGTGATTTTTTATAAAAATATAGGATTTCACATTACGAGTTTAGGAGAAAAATACCTAGGTGTGGAGCGATTTGCATGCCTTTTAACCGGCCCTCCATTGCAGCGTACCGCTTTCAACTAGTACATAATAATAAATAATCTATATTAGGGAAGAAAGGAGCTGCATCTATTAAGAAGAAATTGTGGTTGATCATGAGTGTCTTGGCATTTTTAATAGCGGGCTATTCTATCGTTCAATATATTGTGTTGGATGCACAGCAAGCAGGTTTTGTTCAGTTAAAGCTTATGCTAAATGCTACTTTACACTCATTGTGGTTCATCGTGCTGTATATTCATATTATTTTCGGAGTGTTAGCGTTAATAATTGGTCCTTTTACCTTGTCCTCAAAATTAAGAGAGAACAATGTAAAACGTCATCGAATATTGGGGAAACTATATTGTGCCAGTATTTTGTTCGGCGGTAGTGCAGGTCTTTATTTAGCATTCAACGCCACAGGGGGATGGGTCTCGCAATTGGGCTTTGGTTTATTATCGATAGGTTGGTTATTGACAATGTTGCAAGCGCTCATAAAAATCAAACATCGAAACATTCAAGCTCATCAAAAATGGATGCTAAGAAATTATGCTTTAACGTTTGCGGCAGTGACCTTACGTATCTGGTTACCTCTGTTTACCATCCTATACGGGGATGAAAATTTTCAGTATTATTATGCTGTTATTGCTTGGTTATGTTGGGTACCGAATTTAATCGTAATCGAATGGTATATCCGGCGTAAACTCGGACCATTTCTTGCGAACATACATTGAAATATAATCAGACATTGAGTTCTCAATAGAGCCCAATGTTTTTTTAGGTTATGGCCAAATTCAAAAGCATTTGTATATTAATTAACTAATTAGTCAATAAACTAGGTGCATTAATTATCCCTATAGTAAATTTTCGAATATGATGCAAAAGAATGGGAGGTGAAATGTTTGAGGTTTAGTTACAGCCGTAATTTTGATAATTTCAAATGTGATTCCAAATGTAACTATCCCATGAAGTATAAGTGTAATGAATTTGGTTGTAATGGCTATCCATATGATTTTTCTGGCATCCAAGATCCGATAGGTGTAACAGGAGCAACAGGTGTCACGGGTGCGACAGGTACAACAGGTCCGCAAGGTGCACAGGGTTCGCCAGGGGCAATGGGACCCCAGGGCATAACGGGGGCAACTGGAGTGACAGGTGCCCAAGGACTAGCAGGAGCAACTGGAGATACAGGACCACAAGGAGTGGCAGGAATAACCGGAGCAATGGGACCTCAAGGGCTGGTAGGAGCAACTGGTGAGAGAGGACTGCAAGGACTAGCAGGATTAATCGGTGCGACGGGATCTCAGGGAGCAACAGGAAGAACTGGAACTACAGGAACTACAGGAACTACAGGAACTACAGGAACTACAGGAGCTCAAGGACTAGCAGGAGTAACAGGAGCGACAGGACCTCAAGGAGAAAAAGGAATAACAGGAGCGACAGGACCTCAAGGAGAAAAAGGAATAACAGGAGTAATAGGGCCCCAAGGAGAAAAAGGAATAACAGGAGCAATGGGACCCCAAGGAGAAATAGGAATAACAGGAGCGACAGGACCTCAAGGAGAAAAAGGAATAACAGGAGCGACAGGACCCCAAGGAGAAATAGGAATAACAGGAGTAACAGGACCCCAAGGAGAAATAGGAATAACAGGAGCAATGGGACCACAAGGGATAACGGGATCAACTGGAGCGACAGGATCTCAAGGGATAACAGGTCAAACTGGAGCCATAGGCATTCAGGGAGTGACAGGACCTCAAGGGCTAGTAGGAAATAAAGGGGCGACAGGACTTCAAGGACTAGTTGGGAATACCGGAGCCACGGGACTTCAAGGACTAGTTGGAAATACTGGGGCCACAGGGCAACAAGGTACAACTGGATTCACAGGAGTGACAGGGAATACTGGAGTAACAGGAATCACCGGACCGATGGGTCTCCAAGGGACAATAGGAAATACCGGAGCCACAGGGCAACAAGGTACAACCGGATTCACAGGAGTGACAGGGAATACTGGGGTAACAGGAATCACCGGAGCCACGGGACTTCAAGGACTAGTAGGAAATACTGGGGCCACAGGGCAACAAGGTACAACTGGATTCACAGGAGTGACAGGGAATACTGGAGTAACAGGAAACACCGGAGCGACGGGTCTCCAAGGGACAGTAGGAAATACCGGAGCCACAGGGCAACAAGGTACAACTGGATTCACAGGAGTGACAGGGAATACTGGGGTAACAGGAATCACGGGAGCCACGGGTCTCCAAGGACTAGTAGGAAATACCGGAGCCACGGGTCTACAAGGTACAACAGGAACCACGGGAGCGACAGGTCTGCAAGGAGCCACAGGAATTGCTGGAATCACAGGCGTTACGGGGGCAACTGGAGCAAGGGGGACTACGGGTGTTATTGGTATAACGGGCACTACTGGCTCTACGGGTCCAAGTGGTCCGGGTCTCATGGAAGTATACTTATCTACAGATCAATCAGTTGGTAATAATGATTTTCTAGGAACAGGCAATTCATCAGCTTCTTTTGTGAGAAGTTCAATCGTAATTCCGGAAAATGCTATTATTCAAAGCTTAACGTTGAATATACGGGATCATTCACTTAGTGCAGGACAAACCGCTTCAGCACAAGTATTTACAAGCACGAATGGTGGTTTCACTGCCCCAACTGCAACGGGGATTATTGCGACAGTGACAGGACCAAGTTCAATAACTACTCCAAATAGTTGTGCCAAGGCAAATGCGAACTATTCAATTAATAGTTGTACACTTCTTTCTGTGCAAGTGACTACAACTGGTGGAGCTTTTTCTAATGGCGTTTCTGCAACTATCATTTTGACCACTATTTAGTGTCGTTTAATGAGACTCATTTAATATAGGAAAATCTGCAAATTGTCATGTTGATCGATGGTTGCTACGAGTATATTTTTTATATTTACTTTATGAGTTGTCGTTAGTTGTTCATGTAACCAGTCTTTCGTATGTTTAGGTTTTGTAGCCCATGATAATCAATCTTTCCTTCTTTAATAAGAATAATTGGTAGAAAAAAGGGCTGAGATTTTAGGTTCAAATCTGTACGCGTAGTTGTTTGGAGTTGTGTATGCAAAAAACTAGAGATTGATTCGTCTGGTTCCCATAAAGCAAGCGCAACATTTTGAACCTCTTCTATTTTTCCCTTCATTCGGTTAATAAAAAAGCCAGCCGAAATATCAAGCTTTACGTAAGTTTTCAGATAGGATTTCCTCTTTTAAATAAGGGGGATAGGCAATAATATTACCAAGAGATGACTAAGGCAAAGTTCAATAGTCTTAGTTGTAAAATAATCAAAGAGTAAAAAGAAAAAGGCTACAATTGCTCGAAGTACCCATTGTATGGCAGTACTTTCGATTTTGGAAAAAATTCACATGACACATTCAATCTATATTGTTAAAATAGAAAGAGTAATTATTTAGAAAATTTAATAAAATCAGGGGAGTCTGTATGGATACAAAATTACATAACATCATAATGGACATTCAACAGAAGGTTGATTTTTCAGGGACCGTGCTTGTGGAGAATCGAGAGAAGGGTGTCTTAGTCAATCAAAGCTTTGGGTATGCTAATCGTTCTGAGCAAATCAAAAACCAGGCAAAAACTCGATTTGGAATTGCTTCTGGTTGTAAAATTTTTACGGCAATAGCTATTTGTCAGCTAATAGAACAAGGGAAACTTTCGTTTGATACGAGATTACATGAATATCTTAACCATCATTTTGACCATTTTGATCAGGATATAACGATTCATCATTTATTGACGCATACTTCTGGAATACCAGATTATTTTGATGAGGAAGAAATGGAAGATTTTGAAGAGTTATGGGTGGAAAATCCAATGTATCATCTTCGAACATTGAGTGATTTTTTACCGTTATTTCAAAATCGCCCTATGAAATATAAAGTAGGCGATAGATTTCATTACAACAATGCTGGCTATATTTTATTAGGATTAATTGTCGAGCAAACATCTGGATTGGTTTTTTCAGATTACATTCAACAATATATTTTTGATCGAGTGAAAATGACGGAATCAGGCTATTTCTCGTTGGATGCTCTGCCGTCAAACACAGCCTTAGGTTACATCGACAATCCAGATGGTACATGGAAAACAAATATTTACTCATTACCCGTAAAGGGGGGTTCTGATGGGGGAGCATTTGTCACAGTAGGTGATATGGCGAAGTTTTGGCGTGCCCTGATGAATTTTGAACTTTTAAATGAAGATTTAACGCAGCAACTTCTAACAGTACATGTAGAAACGAGTGGAAATAATGGCTATGGACATGGTGTATGGATTAAGAAAAATAGCAAACCATCTATTCTGAAATATCATGTTATGGGGTACGATCCTGGGGTCTGCTTCCACTCAGCATATTATCCAGAATCCTCTTTCAAGGTTGTGATTTGTTCCAATAAATCAAATGGAGCCATTGATATTATGAAAGGAATAGAAGAGGCGTTAATTTCAATTTAAGAGACTTGAACTGTGCGTATTTTATACAAAAATTAAGAGGAAAATCGATTTTGTTTTTTTAATTTTTTTTGCTTATAAGTAATATAAGAGGTTTTCAACGCAGCATAACTACCAATGGCCGCATAGCCATAAAACCAGCCCATAAATAGACCCGCTAACAAATTGTGGCGATGGCTGATGAAGATGGAAATGAGTAAGCCGATAACTAAAGCGATGGAGGGTACCCAAAAAGATTTAATATGACAAAGCCTCTTCATCATCTGTGTTAGAATCATCACCACTGGAACGGCAATGACGGCATCCCAAAAGTTCGTATGTATGAGTGGGAAATGTTCCATACTTTTCACCTCGATTAGAATGATTTACAACTATTGTTAGCTGTAAACATGATTTTATACTCAAAATGACGGAGCATTTCCTAGGAGGTAACGAATGAAATTTGTTCTTATATTTGGTCCTCAAGCTGTTGGAAAAATGACAGTCGGGCAGGAATTAGCTAAAATAACGGGCTTAAAGCTATTTCATAATCATATGACGATTGATTTGGTTAGTCATTTTTTTGACTATGGTACGAAAGAGGGGAAAAGGCTAGTCAATTTGTTTCGACAGGAGATATTCGAAGAAGTTTCAGCTAGTCATTTATATGGATTGATTTTCACCTATGTTTGGGCGTTTGATTGTCAAGAGGATTGGGACTATGTGAAGCAAGTTACTGAGCTTTTTGAATCCAAAGGTGGCATGGTGTACTATGTAGAACTTGAGGCTGTTTTAGAGGAGAGACTTCAGCGTAATAAAGGATCTAATAGACTTGAGCATAAACCTTCAAAAAGGGATCTTACTTGGTCTGAACAGGACTTATTAACCTCTGTAGAAAATTACAGATTGAATTCAGTCGATGGCGAAATCCAATTTCCCAATTATATAAAGATAGAGAGCACAAATTTAAGTGCGGAAGATGTTGCAAAAATGGTCCAAGAAAAATTCCGGTTATAAGAAAAAACGCTTGGCTCCCAAGCGTTTTTTTATTCAGAAGAACCAGTTTTTTTAATTTTAATGATTTCAGAAAACGTTTTGCGCCCTGGGTTTATTTGCGAAACATCAATAGAAATTTTGCGAATAGTATTCTCTTGTAAAGGGATTTTTCCATCTTTCTCCAACTTTTTCCATACTTTGACTTTGTCGCGATAAAGTACCTCTGATAATCGAAAAATATCTACATCTAATTTTAATCCCTCATTATAGGTCTCGCGGATTTCCTTTTTCACTTCCTTAATAATCTGCTTCTTCAGTTCTTTTTCGCTAACTTTTCCTTTAAAGCCATTGACGGTTGCACGAAGTTTTAATTCGACATCAAAATAAACTTCCTCTTTGTTCACTACAGGTATTTTTTTGACTTGTAATTTGTCAATACTGACGGTTAACTCTTCTTTACCATCTGTTCTCAATTTAAAGGTGATTTCTCCTCGGTTTGTGTAATTATGCATCCATTGATTACCTCGGGCAGCATTATCCTTCACAAATCCTTTTAAGCCGTCTTTCGATAAAATGCCGACACCTGAAAAATAGGTTTCCTCTACATTTTCCTCGTCCGTTTGCCAATCTTTCCTAATGGATACATAAGGTACTGTCACTTCGTGGTTAGGCTCATTTAATCCAATAACGATTTCTCGTAAATTTTTTGGTTCAACAAACGTTTCCTGTTCTGTTGGGTTAATCGGGTTACTTAGCTTTGAGGAAGACAGTGAATTTTTTAATATTGGTGAGACAAGGAGGACATCGTGCACTGGATCCTTTGTACAATACATCCAAATTTGATACCTTGTATCTCGAAAACGAATAAACGTATCAATAACGGGGATAAATCGCTCATTTTCCATGGCACTCTCCGAGAAAATGATATATCTCATATGCCCCCAAAAAATTTGCTGGTCAGATGATCGATACAATTTGTAGATAGCCTCTTCTACGGTTCTTCCTTTAGCACGACCGATTTCAGCAGGCTCAGCATTTGAACTAGGTTGAACCGATTTTGCGACATCAGCAAAATTGATAATTTGTAAATAGACCTCATATTCATCATCAACGTAATCAACACCGACTGCATTGATATAGTACATTCTTTGTGGCTCTGTAATATCCCAGCAACCTGCGAGCAGGGTTGTTAGAAAAATCATTACTATAAATTTGAAGGTTGTTTTCATCGTTTCTCCACTCTCAAGTAGCTATTTTATAATAGTAGCTTGGACAAAAGCTGGTGTTTTTATAAAAAAATGTAGGGTATTTTAATACGTTTTGATTGTTTATAAGCCAAAGGGAAAATGAATTGAAGAAAATGAAAAAATTTATTATTTTATATGTAACTTTTTTTAGCGGAATACGACTAATCCATTAGTAGAATACAAAAAAACTGAAGCAAAGTAGTAAAATTCACTTTTCACAAAATGACCAGGGCTCACGATCGAGCACCTGGTCATTTTGTGTTTATCGAAAAAAGGACATGCGTTATTTGCATATCCTCAGTTCTTTAATCGTTAAGCATAGCTTTTAATGTTCGTTTTTGCCAGCCTAGCTTGAAGTAAGCATACTGCATAATGAAATGTACACAGAAGGTAATTGGGTAGGCTAACCATACACCATTTAAGTCTAGTGAAGTGTGGTGAGATAGTAGGAACGCTAATGGTACCTCAACTACCCAAATCGTAATGACTAAGAAAATTGTCGGCCATAAAACGACACCTGTTGCACGCATCGTAGCTGAAACCGTTTGTGTATGCCCAAAAATTAAATAACTCCAAAAGGCGATATATAAATAATTTTTGGCAATGAGCACAGTATCATGTGAATCGATAAAGAAGGCCAAAATTGGCTCAGCAAATAGATACATGATCAGTATAATGGCGCCTCCTAAAAGATAATTGATACGGACACCCATTTGGCGAATTTTTTTAATCATTTCTGTAGAATTTGCACCTAATGCCTGTGCGACAAATACAGATGTAGCAATGGCAATACTCATCGCAGGTACCTGTGCATAGCTAGCGACCTGATTAACAACGCCGTAAGCCGCCGTCGCATTGGAGCCATAGACGTTGACAAAGCCAATGACAGCAATTTCTGCGACAGAGATAGCGACCATACTAATACTAGAAGGAATCGCTAGCTTTAACAATGAAGCTAAAATATCTTTCTTCAATTTAAAATGCTGTAAAATAGATTTGTCTAAACGCAGTAAATGCTTTGTTTTATGCAAATATGCCAGTAACAAGATCATTGTTACTAGGTTTGATAAAACGGATGCATAAGCGGCACCATTTAAGCCAAATGCAGGCAAGCCAAACCAACCGAACAGTAATGGGGGAAGGAAGGCGATATTTAACACAACACTAATAACTAAAAATAGAAATGGTGTTTTGGAATCGCCAACTCCACGCATAAAGGTTGTATACACCATATACCAGAACATAATTGGTAACGTGAAGAATAAAATTTGCGCATAGCTAATACTCATGTCTAATATATTAGCTGGTGTTTGCATAAAACGTAAAATCCACTCAATAAAAAAGCCGCCAAAGATTGCCACAACAATGGATAAAATCGTTGTGAAGGCGAGCGTTACTCCAACAACTTCCTTCATCTTAGCATGATTACCAGCCCCGAAAGTTTGCCCGACTAAAATGGAGCTACCTGATCCAATGCCAATGGCAAATGCCATTAAAAAGAAGAAAAATGGGAAAAAGGCTGAAATCGCTGCTAGTGCATCGACACCTAAATTACGCCCCACTAAAAACATGGCAAAAACCTGGCCAACGGATTGCAGGACATTCGCCAACATAACAGGAATTAAAAAATTAAAAAAGGCTTTCTTAAGTTGTTGATCATCTTGTAACATTTGTGCATTCATCAATAGGTTCCTCTTGAGTTTTAATAACCCATTTCTTTTAAGATTCGTGACAATGTGCGCAGTCGTTCACCGATTAGCTCACCATCATTATTTAACGCTTGCTGAAAAAGTTGAATATCTTCATTGATTTGCTCATTTTCTGTGCAAACTTCCACAGTCATGGCATCTCCCTGTAAGCCTACACGCTTAATCACAGGGTTTTCTTCATCATATAAATGTTCGAAGCGATAGGCATCTTTAAAATGAAGTTGTGCCTCACATACTAAAATAGCAAGGTCCAGCACACGATGCAGGGGAAGTTCTTCTGATTGACGAGACCATTTACCACCAGTATGGCGCCAAACTTTCGCTGAAATATCCACCTTTCCTCTGTCATTCCACTGTGCTAAACCGAGAGAAAGCCCTTGAGCATCAGTTTGATAAGCTGTACGCCCATCAATATTGGCATAGTTTTCGGCAACAATTACGGGTTTATGTTTTAAATGTGTTGGGATGTTCATGTAAAAAAACTCCTTATCATTTGAATTTAGTAATTTACTAAATTACTGCTTTAGTAAATTTAGCATTAGCGACTTCATAAGTCAATCCAAAAATTAGTGGCGTTTACCTGTATGACATTGGCCAAACAATATAACGCAAGACAAATGGAGGGTTTTAGTGCCTGTTTTTGTGAACCTAGGTTTACCCTGTTTTTCTGGATAAATCGTATCGGTGTATGGAGCGGTATTATACATATTGCATAGGCAATTCAAAGGATTATGAAATATACATGTATGGGGAGGAGTATGTACAAGCAGCATGTAGGAATCTACTTATTCTAAAAGTATGCTGGATGCTTTTGACTATGTCTTGTGATTTATTCTTATCGCTTGCCTTGAAGGAATCGTTTAGGTGGTTATCCAAAAGGTATAAAAAATTTTTAACATTAGCTGTAACTTTTCTAGCGTGAACACGACTACTGTAATAGTAGGATACAAAAACTAAAGCAAACTAGTAAGTTTCACTTTTCACAAAAAGACCAGGACTCCCAGTAAGGTGAGCATCCTGGTCTTTTTGTGTTTAGAGAAGAGATTGCCTGTAATTTCATCGATTTTCATGATAGTATGGAATAAACATTTAGAAATTTCTTACAAAAATATACGTAGGAATTAGATAGTTCGTATGATTTGTTTCATTAAACAAAGAGGTGAATAAGGATGGAAGTAGTATATTTTGCAGGTGGTTGCTTATGGGGAGTACAAGCTTTTATAAAAAACTTACCTGGCGTTAAGTTTACAGAGGCAGGAAGAGCCAATGGAACAAGTTATACCCTTGAGGGGGATTATGATGGGTATGCCGAATGCGTAAAAACAGGATTTGATCCTTCCGTTGTAACCATCCAGGAGTTAATGGGGTATTTTTTTGAAATTATTGATCCTTACAGTTTGAATAAACAAGGACAGGATGTTGGCGAGAAATACAGAACGGGAGTTTATAGTGAAAATCCGGAACACTTACTAGAGGCGAAGGCGTTTCTTGGGGAAAGAAATGATTACGATTTGATCGTTGTTGAAGTATTACCTCTTACGAATTATGTGAGAAGTGCAGAAGAACATCAAGATAGGTTAGCAAAATGTCCAAATGATTATTGTCATATTCCAGAAGAACTATTAAATAAATATAAGTAAGAGAGATGATTATTTTCGGAGGAAAAATTGACTACTACATATGTAAATTGGGGAGAATCAAACGTTAAATTAACTTGGGAAAAAAATAACTTACTGCCCCCTGATCATTTAATAACAAGTGTACATGGCTTTTGTTTTCAAGAGGATCCATTATTATTGGTAGATGTCAATCATAGAGGATGGGATTTTCCAGGAGGACATATTGAACCTGGAGAAAGCCCAGAAGATTGCTTTAAACGGGAAGCGCAGGAGGAGGGGTATGTGGAAGGCAAATATGAATCTGCTCAACGGATGTTTGTTAATCCCAATGATATGGCCTCTTATTATCACAATTGGAACATTCTTTATAAGGAAATAGTAGATTGTGCAATACAATAACATTTTCGAATATATACATTGAGCCTATCAGAGCTCGAACATAAATGTATATATCTTTTATTCCTTAGTCTTTTAAAGTATATACTCTTTTCATTGTCTTTAATGTTATAATTTGTTAAATAATGAAATGTGTATATTGCTTATGGGGGGAACAAATGAATAAAAATTTATTGTCTGTTTCTATTATTTTTTTAGGATTCTGTTTGCTTTTAGGTGCATGGTTTATATCGCAGTCTTTCACATCCGAACAAGTCGATAAAACGAAGAAAGAACAATTCAGGTATGAGTTAATCTCGCCAAACGATAGTAATATCATTATATTTGATAAGCAAAGCGGGGAGTATTGGCGGAAGTATATAGAACCTAATGAGGGACCCACTGATTGGGAAAAGCAAAGTTCGCCAATTACTAAATAATGTAATTTCTAATGAGGGTACATAATAATCAAACACTTGTTGATGTAACGCATCTTTAGGCATGTCCTCTTCATGCACGTTTGGCAAGCCACTTGATGAGGAAGGCATTTTATATGGATGCTCATAACACTCATCGCCCTAATCTTGCTTATCATCTTTGAATGTAAATGGAAGTTCCACGTTAGAGATGGAAGTATACAGTATTTTTATAAAAATAAAACTTTTACCAAATGGATGCGTACATAAAGAAAGAAGGGGGTTTTTAGAATGAACCGAAAACATTATATAATGATGGTTATTGCATTTATTGTAGAATTTTCCCTAACTTATTGGATTGCCTCCGTATTTTCTGTAAGGTTTATAGAAGTCATGTTTTTCACAGGGGCTGCCTTTACATTAGGAACGCTCTACTTTACAAGTAGTGGTGGTGCTATGTCAAGATTTTTTGCAGCTCAATCTGGAGCCGTAACAGGCATTATCCAGGAGCGAGACCGATTTCAGTTTAAAGCAGGTCCTGTTTTTATAGCATCACTTATATTCGTACTAATAGGTTTGGTATTCTTTATCTTACTTGTTACAGGCATCATTCCACCGCAGAAATGATAATAGGTAAGGGAAATCAAGATAGTCACTAGACTGTCTTGTTTTTTTGGGGGAAAAATAGATTGTTCAGATTCTGTATAAGTAGACTTGGTAGAATAGGAGGTTATGGGATTACTTTTAGATTGAGGAGGTGTTATGATCATTCACTATGAAACATAGAAAAATTGCTGTCATCATTATATTCTTTATAGTCTTTTTAACAGGTTCTCGTATTTTATGGCTTCAATCATTTACGCAGCCCGATCAACCATATGCAATGAAAGGGCAGATGGATGTCCGTAATTTTGATTTTCAACAAAGTGCATTAACTCTTGATGGCGAATGGTCCTTCTATCCATCGCAATGGTTGATGGATAATCATTCTTCCAACCAGACATACATACAAGTCCCGGATGGCTGGGACAAAGTTTTTCAGGAAGGGGAGCAAAGCCCATTTGGATATGGCTCTTATCAACTAAAAATACTGGTTAATCCAGATGAGACAAAAACCTTTAGTATAAGAGTGCCAAGTATTCGTAGTGCCGCAGAAATATATGTGAACGATCGCTTCATTGCGAAATCAGGGGAGCTAGGTGAAAATCGAGCGCAAACGGTGGCTAAAAATGTACCGTTTACAGCCTCATTCGAGACAAATGGTGAAAGTGAAATCGAACTGATTATTCAAGTAGCCAACTTTCAAGATCCTCGTAATGGGGGAATTGTCCGTTCTATCAAATTTGGACAAGAAGATGTAATCAATCGGGAGACACAATTGTCCGTCACAATGCAGCTATTAGTGGCAGTTGTTTTAGTCTTGCATGCCATCTACTCTGTTATTCTCTATTTAGTTGGAAATAAAGATAAACGCTTACTATTCTTTTCGATCTTAACCGTAAGTATTATGTTTTATTATTTATTAGGAAGTGATGATAAACTTCTTTCATTTTGGTTTCCCATAAATTATGATTGGGGTTTTATATTAGTCCATCTTTCTATGGTGGGCATTGGCTATTCATTACTGCAATGTATAGAACACTGGCTACCGCGACATTTACAGCTCTATAAACATGTATACACTTTTTTCAGCATGGTAGCGATCCTATTAGCCTTCACATTACCTATACGTTATCTTGTTTCCATGCAAGCATTTTATATGGTTATTTTAGGAGCTCCGATCGTTATTACTTTAATCTTAATGATTGGAAAATCAATAAAGGATATTCGCAGGAATGTTTTTATTTTATTAGGATTAGTGGCCTTTGTGAATAGTATCATTTGGGATGTCATACTGCTGATTACAGGCATAAAAATCATTTCTTATCCTTTTGATTTGATTGTGACAATTGCCTGTTTAGCGACATTGTGGTTTAAAGATTATGCAAAGGTACATGCCGATACGAAGGAGCTTGCTCATAAACTGCAAGAGATTGATAAAATCAAGGATGAATTTTTGGCAACTACCTCTCATGAATTACGTAATCCACTTCATAGCATTATCAATATGTCTAAAGCAGTACTTGATCGTGAAGCTAAGACGTTAACTACAAAAAGTGTGAATGATTTAGAAACTGTTCTGTCCGTAGGGAATCGAATGTCTTTGTTGTTAAATGATTTGCTGGATGTCATGCGCTTGAAAGACGATACACAACAATTACAACTAAGTATGGTATCCATCCATTCTATTGCTGTAGGTGTATTTGATATGCTGCGCTTTATGATTGAGGGAAAGCCTGTTCAGTTCGTCCTGAAAATACCAGAAGATTTTCAAAGAGTGCAAGCTGATGAAAATCGTGTGATCCAAATAGTCTTTAATTTAGTGCATAATGCTGTGAAATTTACGAATGAAGGGTCGATTACGATTTCGAGTTATACGCGTAATGGGATGGCGAATATCGTCATTACAGATACAGGTATCGGTGTGGACGATGAAACCATGCGTCGAATATTTGAACCATATGAGCAAGGAACGATCAGTAAAACTATGGTAGAGGGAGGGTTTGGGCTAGGGCTTAACATCTGTAAGCGGCTCATTGAATTCCATGGAGGAACATTGGAAGTGCAATCCGTTGTAGGACAAGGCTCCACCTTTACCTTTACATTGCCCCTAGCAGATGAATCGAATGTCCAAGTGCCACTTGAAAAGGTACGACAGAGCGTTAGCAAGAGTTCAGAGCGCACAGCAAGTTTACAAGCAGCCTTGGAGGATGATCAAAGTGCGGAGTGGAATCATCCACGTATTTTAGTAGTGGATGATGAGCCTATTAATTTGCGAGTAGTTGAGACAATTTTAGCAAATGAACAATATGACATTGTTACGGTGACAAGTGGCTTAGATGCGCTAGTAAGTATTCAATCACACGAATGGGATTTAGTTATTTCAGATGTGATGATGCCGAAAATGTCAGGGTATGAATTAGTGCGCCTCATTCGGAAGCAATTCTCCATCACCGATTTACCTATATTATTGCTGACAGCGCGTAGTCAACCCCAGGATCTTGAAAAAGGCTTTTTAGCAGGTGCGAATGATTATGTGACCAAGCCTGTCGATGCACTAGAGCTACGTTCACGAGTAGCGGCATTAATAAAGGTGAAGCGATCCATTCAAGAACGTCATCGTATGGAAGCTGCCTGGCTGCAGGCACAAATTGAGCCTCATTTTCTTTTTAACACGTTAAATGCCATTTTAACGTTGAGTGAAATGGATAGTGAACGAACAAGTAGATTAGTAGAGGCACTCAGCGATTTTTTAAGAGAATCCTATAATTTTCAAAATGTTGAAGCACTTGTGCCGTTAGAAAATGAACTTACATTAATTCAAGCTTATCTTTATATTCAGCAGGAGCGCTTCGGCGATCGTATTCACGTTAAATGGGATTTAGAGGCATCTACCGATGTGCTCATCCCCTCATTAACTATCCAGCCCTTAGTTGAAAATGCTCTACAGCATGGTATTTTAAAACGGACAGAAGGGGGAACGATCCATATTCGAATTTTTGAAAGTGAATCACAACTTGAAATTACAGTTTCGGACAATGGTGTTGGCATGGATGAACTTCGTTTGTCCCAGTTACTTCAAACAACGCAACAGCCGTCCAAAAGCATTGGTTTAATGAATACCCATCTTCGCCTTCAACAGCATTATAGGCAAGGATTGACTATTACGAGTAAGCTACATGAAGGAACATCTGTTTCTTTTGTAGTTCTTGTGAAGAAGCCCGTAAAACAAGATGCATGACACGTCTGTGTGCCATGCATCTTTTCTTTATAGTATAGCCTGCGGAGCTTTTGTTTTAAAATGGGTGAACAGATAGCATCCCATAATGACGATAAGCCCACCAATTCCCTGGAGCCAGGACATATTTTCTCCAATAAATAAATAGGCGAGAAGTGCAGTGAAAATGGGATTGAAGTTTAAAAAAATACCCGATGTGGTCGCGCCTAACTTCTGTACACCTATATTCCAAAATACCATACAAACAACGGTGGAAATAATGCCGGTATATAGCATGGAAAGAATGAAAGATGTATTGACATTCGTAAAGGTAAAGTCTGCACTCGTAAATGGTAGGAGCAGTAGCACACCGAATACCCCGGCATACAAAGTAGCCATTAAGGGGGAGGCTGTTTGCATAGCCCATTTACTACATATGGAATATAGACCCCAAACGCACACAGCTGCCAGCATCCATAAATCGCCTGTATTCAATTGAAAATCCAGCAATAGCTGCCAATCTCCTTTTGAAAGAACGAGAACTACCCCAAACAATGATAAAACCATTGCCGATAACTGCCATTTCGTTATTTTTTCTTTCAGCAAGACAAACGAAAAAAGGGCAATGGATATTGTATTCATGGTAGAAATAAGCCCTGCATTAGTAGAAGTCGTAAGCTCTAATGCTAGAAACTGAAAAATATTAAAGAGAGCAACCCCTGTAACACCCATTAAAAGTAGCGGGACAATCGCTTGTTTGGGGGGAACTAATTTTTTTTCTTTCCACCAAACCAATGGGACAAGGACAATGACGGCAATTAACCATCTGACTGTTGTCAATGTCATAGGAGAAGCATGGGCAACAAGCGTCTTGGCAACTACAAAATTCCCTCCCCACAGTAAACTTGTGACAAGCATTAGACCCATATACAATTTAACCAAAGCTCGTAACACCCCTCTTAACTTTATGTATATTAAGAATCATAGCATTAACAGTGATTTCGCTGTATAATATTTTGTGAAATTGATTAAATTTGAAATAAAATTAAGTATATGGAGTTTTTTTGGAATATTGTTCGGAAAAGAAGCTCTGTGGATACATCATGGGAAATAATCAAAAGGGGAGACATCAATGGAGGATAGCAAGAATAAAGAACTAGACAGAACGGATCTTCAAATTTTAGATATTTTACAGCGAGAGGTTCATATTAGTAATGCCGAATTGGCGAGACGTGTCAGCTTATCGCCACCAGCGACTCATACTAGAGTCAAACGAATGGAAAACGAAGGCTATATCGATCAGCAAGTCGCTATTTTAAATCAGGAAAAACTAGGATTTGATTTACTGTGCTATGTTTTTATGAGTACGGATATCCATCAAGCAAAGGAAATAGAGGAATTGGAAACAAGCCTACAAACGATGACAGAAATATTGGAATGTCACTGTTTAACAGGTGCCTATGATTATTTATTAAAAATCGTTATCCGAGATCGTCAAGAATTGAATCAATTTATTCGGAAATTAAATAGGTTAGGTATCTCTAGAATTCAAACAAATTTATCCTTACGAGAAATCAAATATTCCACGGTGTTACCCTTATAAAAACACAGCAAGTGTGAGTGTCCTACTCAAGCTTGCTGTGTTTTTTATTATTATATATTTACAGAAATATATATATTTAAAATTGCTTTGTTTTTACTTATAGGCAACTACTAGGTTGCTTATACTTGACATGCAACCAAAAAGTTGCCTATAATCAATTTATGAAATGGGATAAAGACGCTATATTTAAAGCACTTGCAGACTCGACTCGGAGGCTTATAATAGACGAGCTATGTGAACAAAATGAGATGACCTTATATGAGTTAACGGTTCGTCTACTTATGAAGTACGAGCTTTCCATAACGAGACAAGCAATTGCTAAACATCTTGCTGTTTTGGAAGGGGCAGGGCTTGTCACATCTAAGCGGAAGGGGAAATATCGAGTTGTTATGTTTAACAATGAACCACTTAAAGATTTATTGAAGGGGTGGGTAGAGTAATTTTTTGAACATCATACAATAGGGCGTGAAGCATTTTGTGCAACTAACAGAGGAGGCTATTCAAATGAACATTATCGTGAACAGTATATTTGTAACAGACCAAGCAAAGGCATTGTCATTTTATACAGAAAAGCTAGGATTTGTTAAAAAAGAAGATGAACCATTAGGAAAGCATAGATGGCTGACGCTTGTATCGCCAGATGAGCAAGGTGGAACTGAGCTTTTACTAGAGCCGGATGAGCACCCTGCCGCAAAGGATTATCAAAAGAGAATATTCGCTGAAGGTATTCCAGCAACAATGTTTGGTGTTGCAAATATTCATGAGGAGTACAAGCAATTATTAGAAAAGGGCGTAGAATTTACGATGACGCCAACAAAAATGGGGGCCGTCACTATAGCTGTCTTGGATGATACTTGTGGCAACCTTATACAGATTATCCAAAAATAATTCATGATGAATGCGTGTTTTGAGTCTATTCAAAACACGCTTTTTCTATTTATTCATTCATGTATGGCTAAACCTCGGTTATTCTCTAAAAAATCTAGGGTTTCTTTTGGTTGTGCATTTACGGTTTGTTCTTTAGCTTCAGCTTCTTCGCTTGGCGGCGCTTCTTCCGATGAACAGGCTGCTAAAGCCAATAGTAATAATAATACCAAACTACATGACAGTAACTTCTGCATGAGGCAAACCTCCATCCATAAATCGTTGATATGAATATTTTGCACATTTTCATACAGAATATGTTTAGTTTACTGTTATTTTTTAAAGAACGGTATTGCTAATAATTTTATTAAATCCGTTGTTAGTTGCGGCATTCATAAGCTGTTGAATAGACTGCATTTTATTATCTGAGAATATATACCAGCTATCATTATGAACATCATGGAGAAGAAGCGTAGGATAACCTTTTAATAGTTCATCAGGGAATGCTTGGTTTAAGGAATACGTATCCAACTGCTGAACACTTTTATTGTCAGCGTTTAAGAAATCATATTGTCCAAGCTTATAATAGGAACCAGGTATGTCCAGATTTAATTGCCAAGAATAGTCTTTAGGCGCTTCTACTTTATCTCCTTTTTGCTGAAAAATTTTGTACATAGCGTTGTGATAGCTATGTCCCTTAACTTCTTGAATAACTCCACCCATCGTCATGTGATATTCATAGTGAAGAGCCTTTATTTTTTGATTGTTAATGAATAGTGGCTTTGTCGCAATATTAACAGTACTTTGTTTGTAATCGACTTGACTGCCGAATGTTTCAGCAATAAAACGGATTGGAACGAAGGTACGATTATTTTTAAGATATGGTGTTGTATCCAATTGTTCCGCTTGACCGTTTTTAATAACGGTCTGACTGTTTAAAGTTAAAATAACGGTTGATTGGTTCGTTGAAAGGATAATTTGTGAATCCTTCCATTGTACTTGCGCACCTAAATTTTCACTAATTACACGCAAAGGTACCATTGTTCGATTGTTTTTGACCTCAGGTGCTGTATCAGTTTTCACGACAACCTCGTCAATCTTTAGTTGTAGTGTTGCTGCGTCAGCAGGGGAAGCTGTCCATAATACAGCTGTTAATAATAGGCCTGTGAAGATTTTTTTCATGGTAGTTGCCCTCCTTTATTTTCACGACCTTATTTTACCATAAAATTCTAATGTGATTATAATAGTTTACTATTTATTAATTTTTTACAGTGTATAAACCGATTTTGAAATCGAATACTAAGAGTGAAAGGAGGTTTTTTTGTGAAATATTTAACATGGGGCATAGTTGGTGCAGCATTGTTTGCTGCGATGAAAGGCTACGGGAAATCAAACCAAGGACAGAAGGATAGCTACCAACAAACGACAACACCTGTTCAATTAGTAGCTAATGCAAATCCTTTAACAGCGAATACACCGAAACAGTAAAAGACATCACAGCTTATAGATTATTTTGATCTATAAGCTTGTTATATTTTACATAAAAATCCTATGGTTTCTTTATGAAAGATGGGTAGAAGATTGGCTTTATTCATGATCAATTTGAAGAGCTTCTGACTAAGACTCGTTAAGAATCCGATGAATCGTTAAGATTGCCTGCACATGCATGCCCTCATGGAAAATAGTTCGCAGTAGTACTTGTTCTATAGTTTGCATGCCCATCTCAATGGGAGGGAATACTTCCATTAATCGATGACCATATTGTTCCTTTAGCTGTTCGGGCTGCTGGGCCAATAACATTTTTAATGCTTCAAAAGATGGGGTTTTTTCATCAAAATGATCAGGTGAGGTACCGAATCCAAACCAGTTGGTGAAATGGTCTAGTTCCTTATGTTTGTCTTTTGTTAGAGCCTCTATCCATAAATATTGATCGAGATATAAATGGCCCATATTCCAGCGGATATTATTATGGAAGTCAGTCGGAATGATATTGGCCGTTTCGTCTGTTAGTTGATCTAGTATTTGTAGTAACTCGCTTCGATAATGCTGTAGTTGTTGAAATAAATTTTCTTGTCGCTGATTCATTGTAAAACCTCCTTTTAGTATGTATTAGCTATTGCCACCAATTTTCCTCCAAAAAAAAGAAGAACTCCGATTTGGGTTCTTCTCGTCATTTATTTGCTTTGTGTTTGTAGGGCTAATCTGACACCTAGACCGATATAGACAAAGCCAACCGTTTTCTCAAGCCAACGGGAGCTTCCACTTGTTTTCGTAAACATTTTTTCTCCGATAAAGCTTGTTACAACAGCTAGTAAAATAGTATACAACGCACTCATGACAACAAATGTAATGCCAAGTGTCAGCAGTTGAACTGTAACAGATGTCTCATTATGCTGGATAAATTGAGGTAAAAAGGCAAGGAAAAATAATGCCGTCTTTGGATTTAATATTTCGGCTAAAAAGCCTTGGCGGAATGAAGTACTTGCTGGGCTTTGTTCCACAGTAGGCTGTTCAATTTTCTTCGGCTTTGTTACGAGCATTTGTATTCCTAAATATACAAGATAAGCTACACCTATATATTTCACTACTTCAAAGGCTGTGGCAGATTTCATTAAAATAGCAGATAGACCTAAAACAGCTGCCAGAGTATGGACTAAGTCGCCGAGACCGATACCTAAAGCTGTATAAATGCCATTCTTTTTACCACTTTTTAACGTTTGTGTAATGGTGATAATGACTGCAGGTCCTGGAATTAAAAATAATAAAAGAACTATTGCGATAAAAGATAACATGCTTACCATCCTATTCTAATAAACTAATCATTCTAGGGTGAATGCATGACATATTATATTCTAGCTACTATAGAGCTGTCGATAAAGAAATATTGAAAAAGGAATGAAAAAATATTCAGAAAATAATAAGCGGATAGTATATGCGACTTGAATGGATGATTCGCTTTATAGTTCAGGGTATTTTTTAGTACCAACTAATAGTATTTAATGATAGAATGAGATCATTAAAAAAATGGAGGTATCCGCATGTTAACTAGTCAACAAATACAAGAAATTTTACCACATCGTTATCCATTCCTTTTGGTGGATCGTATTGAAGAATTGGAGGAAGGAAAACGTGCAGTAGGTCTTAAAAATGTGACGATCAATGAGGAGTTTTTTAACGGTCATTTTCCCCAATATCCTGTGATGCCAGGTGTTCTGATAGTGGAAGCATTAGCGCAAGTTAGCGCGGTCATCATGCTAACGAAGGAAGGCAATGAGGGAAGACTGGGATTGCTAGCAGGCATAGATCAATGTCGTTTTAAAAAACAAGTGAAGCCTGGAGATCAATTACGTCTTGAAGTAGAAATTACACGTGTAAAAGGCTCAATCGGTAAAGGGAAGGGAATCGCGACGGTTGATGGAGAAATGGTTTGTGAAATGGAGCTTGTGTTCGCATTTGGCAATTAAGAAATTTGCTCAATAGACGGTGTTATAGCCTTTTTAGCGTAAAAATAGATAAAGACTTGCTTCAAGGCGTACTACACCCCTAATTTTCTTTCATATAATAGTAATCATTATGACCGAATGAGGGGGATTGAGGGTCGCTATAGTAGAATGTAATGAAAAGCGGTTACGGCCAGAGGAAGCATTAGATAATGATTTTTGTGATCGATTTGTACAAAAAATGCATAAACAAATTCTCCATAAGAAGCTTCACCAAGATATTTATCAGTCCTATTTTGTTATTTTTCAGCAACAATATACAACACAGGAGCTATGCTTTATCATACGTATGTTAAGGCAGCAGGCGGAGGAAATTATGCGTTTAAAGCCCATTTTCATCACTTTAAGTGGGGTCATTTTGTCCGTGTTTACGTTGATTGCTGCTGCCGTGAATAGCCAATTGATGATGGGACATTCGCTTGTCCAAATTGTGGCCTTGGCGATATTGAGTTTGAATGTCACGATTCTCTTTATTTCCTATAAAATTGAAAAAGAACATAAACGAGTGCAGGCTGTGATAGCGTTAGTAGATTATTACGTGACCATTTATCAAACAGGAGATGATCATTATGCAGAACATCATTGAATCATTACGTTATTGGTTGCTGAAAATCCCCGAAATGTTTCACATTATGACTGAAACAGAAATGACAGAACGCACTGCTCCGAATAGATGGTCTAAAAAAGAATACTTAGGTCATTTATGCGATTCTGCTCTCATCAACCTTGAACGATTTATAAAGATTCAATACGACGTTTCACCATATGTAGTGTCTACATACGACCAAGTTCAATGGGTCGAGCTACAGGGTTATCAAAAATTACCTATAGAAGAAATCTTATTATTATGGACGAGCTTAAATAAAAAAATATTGGTGGTATTGGGAAACCTCTCAGAACAGGCATTATCTCGACCTTGTGATATGGGTCAACAGCAAAAGGTGACACTCAAATGGCTCGTTCAGGATTATCTCGATCACCTAGAGCATCATGTGAAAAAGCATTTATAATATTTATCGAAATGTAAGCATTTTTTTGCGAAATCCTCAAATAATAAAGTACGAAAAAATTTTGGGGACGTGAAGATTTGAAAAAATTATTACTGTTTTTACTGCCACTTTGTCTGATTACGGTGTCATTTTTCTATGTCAAAGCAAGTTCTTATGACAATAAAGGCAGAAAGTATTATGAAGAAGCTGGACAAATACTTTGGGAAATCCAAACAGAGGAGAAAATCATCGCACTCACATTTGATGATGGCCCACATCGCACATACACAGCGGATGTTCTAGATGTTTTGGATAAATATCAAGCAAAAGCCACATTCTTCATTGTTGGACAAAATGCAGAAAAAAATCCTGAGCTTATTTCGAGAATGTACGATGAAGGGCATGAATTGGCCAACCATACGTATACCCATCCTTTAAAAACAAATGTAACGAATTTGATGAAGGAAATTGATCAAACGAATGAAACTCTTTATAGTATTACCGGTTTTAAACCCACTTTATTCCGTCCGGTGGAAGGGCAGTTCTCAGATGCGATGATAGATGCAATCGCAAAAGAGGGCTATAAAGTGGTGATGTGGTCATGGCATTTGGATACACTTGACTGGAAGAGCCCAGGCGTTAATCGAATTGTGAATACCGTCATAAAAGGAGTAAAGGCAGGTAATATTGTGTTGTTTCACGATGGTGGAGGGAATCGGGCACAGACAGTGAAAGCGCTAGAGCAAATTTTACCAGAGCTTGAAAAACAGGGCTATCGCTTTGTGACCGTTTCAGAATTGCTTGAAGTACAGATGGCTCACAAAAAAATGGAAAAAAAACAGTAGTGTTGAGAGCCTTCTTTCAACACTACTTTTTATTGCGATTTCTCTTTATGTAAAGGTTATTTCAGCATTTTTTTGATGTGCTTCAGCTCACCAATTAAATAATCAATTTGCTTCTGCATATTATCAATTTGAACGTTTGATTGGCTGTCACCATTATTATTTTGAGAAGAATCCTTATTCGCATTAACGAGTGCCTCTAGGGCAAGACCTGCTGCAATGGTCTGTAGGCCATCTCCTAGTGTTGAAATGGCTGTGCCAATATAAGATAACTTAGCTGCATATATTTCCAAGGAATCATTGTTTTGATCGGGCTTATTATTTCTCCCCATTATCCTTCCTCCTTATGTTTGTCATTACTTGCATCATATGCGTGAGGAAGATAAAAGGAGAACGATTTAAATGATTCACAAGAAATGGTAAAATTAGCTGAACGACTAAATATTGGAGGAGCGGCCATTGACACATATAGAGATAGTTGAAATGGATGGACAATTGTTGGAGGGGATAGGGAGTTATTGTTTAAGAAGCAAGAAAATAGGTGAAGGCTATAAAAGCAAAAATAAATGGCTAAATCAACAATTTGAAAAGGGCTTACGTTATATACAGTTATTAGAAGAACAAAAACAAGTGGGCTTTATAGAGTATACTGACGCAGAATATTCCTCTAGGGTTGTGCATGCGGAAGGCTATATAATGATTCATTGTTTATGGGTAAGCGCTGTTGGAAAGGGGTACGGTACACAATTATTGCAAAAGTGCATAGATGATGCTAAACAACGGGGTAAAAAAGGAGTAGCGGTTCTTACTAATGACCATACTTCGTGGACCCCAAGCAAGGCTTTATTTTTACAGCACCAATTCCAACTAGTCGCCACTGCACCTTTTGATTTCGAATTATTGGTTTACCCATTTAGTGGAGATGTAGAGTTACCGTATTTTCCTGAAAATTGGCATGAACGTTTAGCAGGCTATCACAACTTGACGATTCTTCGATCTTTTCAATGTCCATATGTAGAAGTCGCAACGGAGAACATTTTAGCCGCTGCCAGTAAGCTAGATATTTCAGTAGACTTAGTCGAAATCCAAAGCCGTGAAGAGTTGATGGAAAAATCGCCGACACCCTATGGGATTTTCTCTGTCATCTATAAAGGACAGCTTATTTCCTTTCACCGATTAACGGTTCATTCTATTTATAAAAAGCTTCAAACCCTATTAGAAGAACCTGTGTAAAAAAAATTACCATGATTTGAAACTTTTTCAGTCACTGGCACGTTATATTTTTATAGTATTTCTATGATTCAATTGAATTTTTAGTTGACTGCTACTAGGAAATGAGTAAAATTAGAAGGCAGTACCATTATATACCTTAAGCTTCTATAGGGAATGATGGGTCCATAAGCATTTGGATGCGAGATGCTTGGAAGCAGGATCAGACAAGGTCTGTCATAAAATTTCGACAGTCTTTTTCTTTTCGTCTTCTGTATAACCTGTTAAGATGGTAGTAGTGTGACAACAAGTTAGTGTATATGAGAGTGGTGACAATCAAGATGGATGAACAGAAAAATGAAAGTACGGAACAGCAGCAAGAGTCAACACCTGCTGAAATTAAGCCAGCAGGACAATTTATACAATTAAAACCGTTTAAATTCATCATGCTAATGTTCTTTACAATTCTTATTACTGCCGGTTTAACGATTTTTGCGTTAACATTTGGTGATAAGAAAGTAGTAGAAGTGAAAGTTCCTGTAGAACGTGAGGAATTTACGAAATTATATGAAGCATTTGATTTACTGAAAAATAACTATTACAAAGATATTGAAGATGAAAAGGTTGTCGATGGTGCTATTAATGGCATGTTCGACGCATTAGGAGACCCGTACTCTGATTTTATGGTGAAGGAAGAAGCAGACCAATTTAACTCTGGTTTATCTTCAAGCTTCCAAGGAATTGGTGCAGAAATTCAAGAACGTAATGGTTATATTACAGTTGTGTCACCGATTAAAAATTCCCCTGCTGAGAAGGCAGGCTTATTACCAAAAGATATCATCTTAACAGTTGATGGGAAAAGCATTCAAGGTTTCAGTGCTACAGAAGCAGTAGCGTTAATTCGCGGCGAAAAGGGAACGCCTGTGAAATTATCAGTGAAACGTGGCGACAATACGGAGCCTATTCAAATGACAATTGTTCGTGATGAAATCCCAGTAGAAACTGTATATGGTGAAATGCTTGATGGCAATATTGCTCATATTCAAATTACATCGTTTAGTGAACAAACTGCCCAAGAGCTTGAAAAAATCCTCGTGGAGTACGAAGGCAAAGGCATGAAGGGGATTGTTTTAGATTTACGTCAAAATCCTGGTGGCTACTTAAAGGCTGCAGTGGATATTTCTAATCTGTTCGTTCCAGAAGGCAAGGCCATTGTACAGGTACAAGAAAAGGATACAGAACCAGAAGTCACAAATGCGATTGCTGGTAAAAAATATAACCTACCAATTACAGTTCTAGTTGATGGTGGTAGTGCTTCTGCCTCCGAGATTTTAGCTGGTGCTTTAAAAGAATCTGTTGGTGCAAAGGTTGTCGGTGAAACATCCTTCGGTAAAGGCACAGTTCAAAATGTGACTCCGTTAAAAGACGGCTCTAATCTGAAATTTACTACAGGTAAATGGTTAACGCCGAAAGGTAACTGGATTAATGAAAAAGGGATTACTCCTGATGTCAAGGTCGCTTACCCAACATATGCCTCATTACCATACTTGAATGCTTCTATAGAAATGAAGGCAGGTATGCAATCAGACTCTGTGAAGGCGGCAGAGGAGATGCTCCAAGTATTAGGGTACGAGCCTGGTGAAATAGATGGTCTTTTCGATGACAATACAGCGCATGCAGTAGAACAATTACAAGCTGCGAATAATCTTGAAGAGACAGGTGTTTTAACAGGAAACACAACGTATGCATTAATGGATGCTTTACGTGCAAAAATGAAAGCTGATGATCCTCAGTTGTTAAAAGCGAAAGAGCTTCTTTTAGGTACAGCTGATAAGACAGAGGAAACTACAAACTAACATTACAACTGTCGCAACAGTCGTCTTCACGGCATCTGCGACAGCTTTTTTTATAGGAGGAAGAAGAGAATGAAGGATGTATATCTATTTAGTGGCTTTTTAGGAAGTGGCAAAACATCGATGCTGACAGATGTGATTCGCCAACTAAAGGAGAAAAATTTAAAGCCCGCGGTTATTATGAATGAACTGGGCAAGCTACCATTTGACTCACAGGCCGTGGAAAAGGATATTCCGCTCAAAGAGATGCTAGAAGGCTGTATTTGCTGTTCTGGTGCTGAAAAAACAGAGGCACAAATTCAATCTCTTCTATTAGATAGTGATTTTGATGTATTAATTATTGAAACAACGGGTGCTGCCCATCCGGTCGAGGCTTTAGATGCGGTATATTCACCATTGTTTGCTGATAAGCTTAATGTCAAAGGCATTGTAACAGTGGCTGATTCAAAGCTATGGCTTCACCGTGATACGCTGACACCACAAGTACGTTCTCTATTTATGGAACAAATTCGCCATGCACACTTATTATTAGCAAATAAAACGGATCTTTTAACAGAGGCAGAGCAAGCGCAAGTAGTCTATGAGCTACAAAGCTTAAATCCCCATGCCTTTATTTTGCAAACGACGAATGGACGAGTACCACTGTCATTATTAGAGAATTTAAAGGCAACGACACAAATGGATAAAGCTGATATTGTGAAAGCGCCGATAGCCTCTATGCAACTTGGCTCGCGCTTAGTAGAATTTACGGATATGGAGTTTACCCAGGAGCAATTTGAAGAATGGGTACGTGCATTACCTGAAACAATTTATCGAATGAAAGGGTATGTGCCGATAGAAGGCATTAAAAATCCAATGCTGTTCCAATATGCATATGGCATGGTTCAATGGCTACCCGAATATATAAAAATGCCAGCGAAACTTGTTATTATTGGTGAAAACGTAGGAACTCTTCCTGTTATTGGCATTTAATAAAGAAAATGTAAACCTGTGGATTATTGCACAATTTAGACAATGTGTGGATTACGCAGGTTTTTTTATTTTTATGTAAAGAGAATGTAACGCGTCTGTAATATATTTGTAATATAAATAGTGAGAAGAGCCACTAGAACTAGTGATATCACAATTCTGGCGGCTTTCAATCAGGATCATTAGAGTAACTGAATCATTGAATAACGCATACATTTTGGATTCACTTTTATGGTGAATTTACGATAATATTTGCTAGATTTATAGGGGTGTCAACCCACTTTCAAACGTAAGTATTTCATAGATTGGTTAATCCTACTAAGAAATATAGCAAAAAAACCCCGATTTTTCGCGTATTTATTTCCGTATTGGCGTAGTTAGCAGATGCTGGTAAGAATTTAATGAAAATTATCCTTTACGATTAATGGCATAGAAGGAGGAATTGCAAACATGAAAAAAACACTAACTGCAATTTGTGCAACATTTCTTTTAGCAGCTCCAATTCAAATAGCTTCTGCTGCTACAAATACAACAGAGGGGAATTCAGTAAAGCAAACAACAAACTGTAAAGTTTATTATAAATGGTCTAACAATCATAAATGGAATATTCAATTCCCGCAGGCATCTACACCATCTAAAGAGACGCCTACAACAAATAATAACAATACGGCAACTACGCCAAACAATAATCAATCATCACAAAACGAAAAGCCAGCAACACCACCAACTAGCTCTACACCTTCAACAACAACTTCAGATGTGAATGCATTTGAACAAGAGGTAGTAAAATTAACAAACGCTGAACGTACAAAGGCTGGTTTATCTCCATTACAAACAGATGATAAATTAATGGCGGCAGCTCGTGAAAAATCACAAGATATGCAAAGTAATAACTATTTCTCACATACAAGTCCAACATTCGGTTCACCATTTGATCGTATGAAAGCTTTAGGAATCGCCTATAAAAGTGCAGGAGAAAACATTGCACAAGGTCAACGTTCTCCACAAGAAGTAGTACAAGCGTGGATGGACTCACCTGGTCACCGTGCTAACATTTTAAATGGTAAATTTACACATATTGGTGTAGGTTACGTGAAATCAGGTAATTACTGGACACAACAATTTATTACAAAATAAGATTCTTGTTTACGAAAATGTCTTATAAGTCTACTAGGCTTATAGGGCATTTTTTTATTGAATGAATGTAGAAGTGGGAAGTACAGGTAGAGCCAAAAATAAATATTAAAAAGATGCCTAGTTAAAATCCGTCTGGGCATCTTTTTATGGAGATGAATCCGTTATAAATTTGTTTGAAATAAGAGAAAAATGCTTATACTCTCCAGTAGAGGAGGCGTTTTATGGATAGAGTGGAATATATGATGAAAAGCCTGCAAAAAGCATTCTACCATTCCTCTGATTTGACAGTCAGACAGGTAGATTGGCATGAAGGCAATACAGCTATTTTATGCTTTTACGCTTCTCTTGTAGATGCTAAGGAAGTTCAAAAAGTTTTAGATACAATTTATGCACGTTTAGATACAGCAAAGCCTTTTTGGAGTGAAACATTAATTACGACATTAGAAAATTTTTCATTACCCCTTGCGATAGAGCGAGTTTGTCAGGGAGAAACCATCGTTATATTGCCTGATACAGGAAAAATGCTGGCGCTTACTATAGTGAATGAAGTTCGACGTAACCTCGAAGAACCGAGTAGCGAAAGTATTTTACGTGGCTCTCATGAAGGTCTAATTGAGCGTGTGGATACCAATTTAGCGTTAATACGTAGACGTATTAATAATCCTGCATTGGTCGTGAAATCATTTTCGATTGGCCAACAAACGAAATCAAAGGCGTATTATCTTTATATGGATGGGGTTATAAAGCCAGAGACATTACAAGAGATAGAGAAGCGGATTGCTGCTCTTCAAATTGATTATTTTTATAGCTCTGGTCAATTAAGTGATGCGCTAGAGGATTCTGTGTTATCTCCATTTCCGCAATTGTTAAATACCGAGCATCCAGATCGTGTAGTAGCCAATTTAGTGGAGGGTAAGGTTGTGGTCATGACGGATATTTCACCGACCGCATTTATTGCTCCTGTCACTTTTTTTTCATTCTATCAGACGCCAGATGATTATAATGGTCGAGTTGTAGTCGGTTCTTTTTATAAAATTGTTCGACTTCTGTCGTTTTTAACTGCCGTTTTTTTACCAGCCTTTTATATTGCCATTATAAGCTTTCATTTTGAAGTGCTACCATTGGAATTAAGTAATCAAGTGAAAAATGACGTAAATGATATTCCTTATCGACCGCTAATTGAAGCATTGATTCTAGAGATTATTATGGAATTGATTCGAGAGTCTAGCATTCGATTACCACAATCTGTAGGGCAGACAATTGGAATCGTAGGGGGATTAGTCATAGGGGATGCCATCGTCAGTGCGGGATTAGTTTCTAATTTAATGGTCATTGTTGTTGCATTAACGGCTATTTCCAGCTATGTTGTCCCGTCAGTCGAGTTAAATAGTACTATTCGCATGATCCGTTTTCCGTTTATGGTACTAGCCTCTTTGTTTGGTTTTTTAGGGATTGTCGTAGGAGTTGTCATTTTACTCATTCATTTAATTAATTTAACGTCTTTAAAACAGCCTTATTTTTCACCTATCATTCCTTTTCAACCGAAGGCAGTGCTTAAAATTTTTCTACGCTGGCCGTTTATTAAACCGACCGTGCAAGTTACATCGTTTCAACCACCAAAAGATGAGCAAACGAAAAACGAGGATACACCATGAATGTTTCCCTGACAAAGGCGCAGTTCTTTTTACTATTATTTATTTTTCAAACGGGTGTTGTCTACATTGCCTTTCAAACTCCTTTAATTATTTCCAGTAGAAATAGCTCATGGTTCATTTTTATTATAGCAAGTGTCATACATTATGGCCTACTCCTATTTTTTGAACGGTATTACTCGTATTTCTATTTAAATGGTTTCTTTCGTTGGGTGTATCAAATCTATTGGCTACTAGTGACCGTTGTCTTTATTGCCTATATGAGCTATGTTTTGGCATCGTGGGTGCTACCACAAACGCCCGAGTGGATTGTTGTTGTCATTATAGTAGCCCTTTCGTTATATGCCAACCTAAGTAGACCAGAAACGGTCATCAATATTGGTGTATTACTCATTCCCCTTATTTTTCTATTTGTGATTTTTCTCATGCTAACCATACCCGATTTAACGTGGAGTAATCTTTTTCCGATTGAATGGAATCATACAAAACAAATAGTAGCTGGCCTGATTCATAGTATCTATGCTTATTTTGGTATTGAAATGTACCTTATTTATCGCCCATTTTTACAAAAAGATTTACAAGTAAAGGGAAGACCCTTATTGACCTATCAACTAGTCATATTCGTCTTTTACTTTATCTCGGTACTTTTTACGCAAATGTTTTTCTCTTTAGATGAAATTAATCTCATACCAGAACCCATTATGTATATTTTAAAATCACAGGAAGTCACATTTGTGAAGCGACTTGATATTTTTTTCGTCTATATTTGGCTTTCCTGGTCGATTGTTACTATTATGGTTTATGGGCTATCTTTCAGAGTGCTTCATTTTATGAAACAAAAGAAGCATCCGAGAAGAAATATTATTGTGTATCATCTTTTCCTAGCCATTCTACCGCTTTTTGTCTTACATTTTCGAAGCATTGAGTTTATCAAAAATTCTTTACACTACGTATTCATCTTCTTTACTATTTTATTGCCTATAGTCATAATTGGTTGGAATAAATGGAGGGGAAAAAGTGTTTCGTAAAGGAATTGTGATGGTCCTGTCGATGTTACTGCTAGCTGGCTGCTGGGATGAAAGACTTTATAAAAACTCTTCCGTTGTGACGCTTGTTGGGATAGAAGGTTATGTTGGAACGTATAAAGGGTATTATGCTTATCCAACTTCAATGACTCAAGTAACGGAAATTATCGAGGCTGAAGGGTTATCACCTCGTGAAGTGCGGACAAATGCCAATTTAAAAGTGGAGCAAACACTTGATTTATCGGAGCTATCAACAATTCTGATTTCCGATCGTACGGCGAGGGAGTCCATCTTTGAACTATTGGATATATATTTTCGGGACCCTCAAAATCCTATATCTATCAAAATCGCGCTTACTGATGGTGATGTTAAACCGTTTGTAGATTTGACAAAAGATCTTGCCGGTAGCGCGGGGAGCTATTATCAGCGATTTATCGAAAGTTCAGAGGATAATACCTATTTTCCAAAGATCGATTTGCAAGTAGTGGGTTCTATGCTTTTGGATCAGACCATTGATATTGCTCTGCCTTATTTTCAACTTAATGAAGATAAAAAGCATGCGGTGGCAGGGGGCTTAGCTATATTTTCGGGACGAAGCTTTACCGGCACTGTCTTAACACCATCCCAATCCTTAACGATGCTGCTATTAATGAATAAAAAAAGTAAAGCAGCACGAATGAGCTATCTGTGGCAAAATGATGGGAAGGTCAATCCAATTACAGTTGATGTGTTAAAGGTGAAGCGTAAATGGACTGTCAATGAGGAATTACGAACAATAGATATGAGTTATACCATTGATGTGGAGGTTGAAGAATTTCCGCACGATCATTTATATAAGGATGAAATTTTTCAAGACGTACAACAAATGATAGAGGAAAACATGCAAGCTGAGTTTGAGGAAGTCTTGCGGATTCTTCAAAATCAAAAGTCTGATACATTAGGGATTGGTCGTCATATTCGGGCGTATCATCCAAACATGTTTAAGGAAGATTGGCATACCGAATTCTCCTCTTTATTACTCAAACCGAAAGTGGAAGTAAAAATCATTAGAACAGGAGTTTTACGTTAAAAAAATCGCCTTTCCTAGAACAATGGAAAAGGCGATTTTTATTATGCAACAGTCACTCTTTTTTGAACAAGTAGCAAGCGAATCAATAGCGTAGCAGCGCCAGTAGTCAATCCTGCGACGAGTCCGATCCAATAGCCAAAAGGCCCTAAATCTGTATGGGTCGCAAGCAAATAACCAACTGGTAAACCAATTACCCAGTAAGAAATAATAGCCATAATAAATGTTATCATCACATCTTTATAGCCTCTTAAAGCTCCTTGCACAGGGGCTTGGATAGAATCAGATAGCTGAAAAATAGCGGCAAATACTAAAAATTGCACAGCATATTCAATTACGTTGCTATCTGTCGTATACATATGCGCAACAGGTTCACGCAAAATAAAGAGTATACAAGCAGAAATAAAGCTAAAGACAATGGCAGTACCAACACAAAGATAACTATACGTACGTGCATCCCTCATGCGACCGGCACCAATCTCAAAGCCTACTAATATCGTGACACCCATTGAAATACTTAGGGGTACCATATAAAGGAGGGAAGTGAAATTAATCGCAATCTGATGGGCTGCGATGATGGTTGTGCTAAAATTACTCATCATCATGGTGACGGCCGAAAAGATACTTGTTTCTGCGAAGAGTGAAATGCCTATCGGTACACCAATTAGCAAAATTTCCTTCCATTGTAGCCATGAAGGCTTGCGCCAATTGTGAAACATCCGGAAGCGTTCGAAAGGCACTCGTTTTGCGATAATCCAAGCTGTAATGAAGAAAATCAGCCAGTAAGTAATGGCTGTGGCTACGCCTGCTCCAATCCCACCAAGCTCAGGTGATCCGAATTTTCCGAAAATAAAGATGTAATTTAATACGATATTTATCGGTGTTGTCATTAAGGTAATGATCATTGTGACACGTGTTTGTCCTAGTGCATCAATGAAACAACGCATAACAAAAAATAAAAATAGTGGCAAAAGACCAGCGCACATCGCATAGATGTAGCCCTTTGCTATATTATGTACAGATGTTTCTAAGCTCATCTTGCTAAGTATCCAATCGATGCCAAAGAAAAGTCCAATGAAAATAATGACGGACAGTGTAATGGCTACATAAATGCCTTGCTGAACAGCCTTTTTAGCATCCATTTCCTTTTTTGCCCCTACAAGCTGGGAGACAATCGGTGTAATGGCTAGGAGAATGCCAGAAAGTCCAGTATAAATCGGCATCCAGATGGAGGAACCAATCGATACGCCTGCTAAATCCGCCGTCCCATAGCGACTTGACATTAACACATCAAAAAAAGAAACGAGGTAGATAGCTACTTGGGTTACTAAAATAGGGATGATCATTTTTAAAAGTAGTGCGTATTTTTCTTTCAAAGTGGATGTTTGATACATGTATGATACTTCCTTCATTAACATAATGAACAAGTATAGCATATGTAAAGAGAGAAAAGCTGAAAATTTATTGCTTCATCTATATCTTTTCGTCGGCATATAGTAAAATAGAACACTGTACACAAAAAGTAGTCTACCTACAATGTTTTTTAAGGAATAGGAGAATTCATGTGAAACAACAAACAATCATTTTAACCGGTGGTGGGACAGCTGGCCATGTATCGTTAAACCAAGCGATACTCCCGTCTTTACTTGAACTAGGTTATGATGTCCACTATATTGGCTCAGAACAAGGTATTGAAAAAGAATTAATTGGTGAGACGTTCCCTAATGTGCCGTTTTATGGCATTGCAAGTGGTAAATTGCGTCGTTACTTTTCGATGAAAAATTTTACAGATCCATTTAAGGTGCTTGCTGGAATGATGCAGGCTTTTCGTATTATCAAAAAAGTAAAGCCGCAAGTCGTATTTTCAAAAGGGGGCTTTGTTTCTGTCCCTGTTGTCATGGCAGCCAAGCTGGCGGGTGTTCCAGTCGTAATCCATGAATCAGATGTGACACCTGGGCTTGCCAATAAAATAGCTTTACCTTTTGCCTCTCATGTGTTTACCATTTTTGAAGAAACACTGAAGCATTTACCAAGTGACAAAGCAACTTGTACAGGTTCCATCATTCGTCCTGAGTTGTTGAAAGGGGAAAGAGCAAAAGGATTAGCATACTGTGGCTTTACAACATTAAAGCCTGTTTTACTTGTCATGGGTGGTAGCTTAGGCTCAGTTGTTCTGAATGATGCCCTTCGAAAAAATTTACCAGAGCTGTTAAAACAGTTTTACGTGATTCATTTATGTGGAAAAGGAAACTATGATGAGTCGTTAGAATCATTGTCCGGCTACAAACAATTTGAATATGTGACGACGGAGCTGCCTGATTTAATGCATGCAGCAGACTTCATTGTGTCTCGAGCGGGATCAAACTCTATTTTTGAGTTTTTAGCACTTCATAAACCAATGCTTTTGGTGCCTTTATCTGCCCAAAAAAGCCGTGGTGATCAAATATTAAATGCCAATTTATTTAAAAAGCAGGGCTATGCAGAAGTGTTACAGGAAGAAGCTTTAACAAAGGAATCCTTTATGAAGTCTGTTTATACACTAACAGGGCGTAAAGAGGAAATGGTTGAAACGATGTCCAAAACTCAAAAACCAAAAACGCCTGACGAGATGGCGTCATTAATTTTGAACTATCAAAAATAAAAGTCATTAAAAAAGCTATGAGGGATATCGATGATGACAGCACCTCATAGCTTCTCTTATTTTAATAGGCTTACATTGCTTGTTCTTCGCCTTCTTGCATTTCATAAGCAGTTGTTAAGTAGAATAAATCTTTTGGAATTTTAAATAGATCAAATTGTGCCATACCACTATTTACTTGAGCTAACAAAGTTGGATGACTTTCATTAGCGCTCACTATATAGGGTAATTTTAACGCAGCACGCTGTGATTTTATATTTTCAACACGAATACGGAGGAATACCGTATGGAAATTATAATCAAAAAATAACTCATTCAAAAAAAGCATTTTTGCCTTTTGATTGTAGCCTTTTCCTTGGTAAGGGAGTCCAATCCACGTTCCTAAAAAACCTGCACCGTCCTCAACATCGTGTATACTAATGGTGCCGATTGGTTGACCCCAGTCATCAGTGATGGTCCTCGAGATAGCGAGTCCTCTCGCTTCCTCTTCGATCAGTTGCTTTGTCATAAACCAGTATTCATCAGCGGATGTGGCTTTCTGACGGACAAAAGGGAATACAGAAGGGTGTGATAATAGTTCATAAAGCTCTGTACATTCATGCAGGTCTCGATGTTTAAGCATACGAAACGCCTCCTTTACTAGGGTAGTTAAAACAATTCCGTTGAAGCATAAAGAAGAAAACTAAAATTCGTACTGGAATTAAAACCCAAAGAACTAGACGTTATAACTATGATATTCCATAATCTCCCGCTGTCTTACTGATTTCGACCATACCGAAAAAAGACTAGTTTTTTAAATATAATATAACATGCTAGCTGTTTCATGCAATCATTTTGCTCGTAAAAAACAAAATTTTTAGTTTAATAGTCAGTAAATTCTGATAAATGAATAGAAATATTCAATTTATTTTACATATTTAAAATTAAGTAAATCATATCACTTTTATCTATTATTAATCAATTGTATGAAACTTTAGTAGTATATTTTTATGTTTAAATAGCTAAATTATCAAAAATATCCTTAAAAGGATATAATTTATCTAATTCTAGAAAGGTAATTTTTTATTTTTATGTTATAATAATAGAATTAGTTTTTACGTATAATTAAGCATATACATAGTTTTTTATTATGATGGCAATGGCCTTTTCTGGAGGTGACAGTATGGAGTATCTTTTAAGCGAAGATTTTTTTAATGAATTATTTATTGGCAATGATTTTGTTTTTCTTATGAAAAAAGTAGAGGAAGATTTTCAATATATTCGCTTAAACTATGCAGCTCGAGAACTGTTATCGATCGATGTAATTGGAAAAATGCTTTCCGCAGTTACCTCAAATCGAAATTTTTCGATCATTCAGAAAAACTATCATCATGCAATTGCAGAACATATACAGGTTGACTATGTAGATTATGCATATGTGCAGTCGGAGGTTCGTAAATATGAAACAACTGTACGCCCATTGCACTATAACCAAGAAGACTATGTTTTAGCAATTACCAAGGAAATTCACTATGATCGTAGTATTGAAGATAAATTTTTGTTTATGCGGTCCATGTTCGACCATGCCTTTTTTTCGACCGTTGTATTATCAGCTGAAGGTATGATTTATGAAGTGAATTCAAGCTTTATGAAAGATTTTCAATTAGATAATGAAGCCGTCAAACAAAAAATGTTTATTGATTTACCGATTGTTCCAAAAGAAGAAGTGCAGCAAATTAAATTGTATTTACAACAAGCGGCTAGTGGAGAAAACGTGAATGAAAAGTTTGTGAAATTGCTTACGTTGGACCAGCAAGAACGCATGTATTTACTGTCACTATCGCCTGTCATGCAGGAGGACAATTCCTTTGCAATCTTTCTTATTATGCAGGATTTCACACAGTTCACCTTGCAAAAGGCCGAACTACGGTCGAAATCTCATGGCTTTGAAGTGTTTAAATCGGCATTAAATTCAGCTACGGCCATAGCTATTTTAGATAGTGCAGGCCATATTTCAGAAGTGAGTGAGATGTTTTTACAAGCTTCAGGTTACACGGAAGAGGAATTAATTGGGCAGTCTTATGCACTACTTAAGCCTCGGTACCAAACACAAAATTTTTTACAATTAATCAATGACAAACTTGCTAGTGGAGAGATCTGGCGGGGAGAGCTGTGCTATCGCACAAAATATCATGCTGATTATTGGGTGGAGGCAACCATTGTTCCATTAAAAAATGAATTTGGTCAGATTGAACAAATTTTAACCATTAACTATGATATTACAGACAAGAAAAGAATGTTCACAGAATTAAAAAATATTGAACGTACTTTCCGTCTCATTACGGAAAATACGAATGATTTAATTGTTATTACGAATGAGGATGGAATCATTATTTATACGTCACCATCCTATGAAATATATTTAGGCTATGAAAATGGGGAGCTACAAGGTCAGTTTTACAGTGCCATTATTGATACAGAAAGCCAGCATGAATGGCAAACATTTTTAAATAACTTTACTGGTCAAACAGATACCCAGTTCGAACTTTTGCTGAAGGCAAAGGACGGCACACCTATTTGGACAGAAGGGAATGTCACGGTGGTCCATGATCCTGATCGAGAAAAAGTTTCTCAAATTATGATGGTGTCCCGTGAAATTACCCATCGTAAAGAGAGGGAAAATGATTTGCTTTATCTTGCCTATCATGATTCTTTAACACAACTGCCCAATCGCCGTTATTTACAAAATGAGTTTCCGACAATATTGGCAGAGGCCGACGAAAACAATGCAAGTGTAGCGATGCTTTATTTGGATGGTGATGATTTTAAAGCTGTCAATGATCGCTTTGGCCATGATACAGGAGATGCGTTTATTCAGAGCTTTGGTCACGCTTTGAGCAAAACCGTTCGAAGTCATGATATCGTTATTCGAATTGGAGGCGACGAGTTTCTCGTCATCCTAACAGGTTTAACAAGGGAAATTGATAAAAGGCATAGTCAAATTATGCATATTATTCGTCGCATTCGTGATGAATTAGCAGCGGGCTGGATGATTGAGGATCATCAGTTCACACCAACTGCTTCAATAGGAATTTCCTACTATCCAGATCATGCCCAAACATTGGATGAATTAATGGATTTGGCTGATCAAGCTTTATATAAATCAAAAGAAGCTGGGAAAAATAATCTCTTTATTTCGGAAGCTCATTAAAAAAGTCTGTCCACAAGTTATTCCTTGTGAGACAGACTTTTTATTTGATGTTATGCTATAACAGTATAGGGATAAAAATCCTGCATCGTTATTTCGGAATAGAAGGTGATTATGTGCCTAAGAAAATATTAGTAGTGGAAGATGAAAAGCATATTGCACGTTTTGTTGAGCTAGAGCTACAGCATGAAGGCTATGACGTGACGGTTGCCTTTGAAGGGCGTGAGGGGCTATCTTTAGCAACAATTGAAGCATTTGATGTGCTATTACTTGACGTGATGCTACCGGGCATCAATGGTATTGAAATTTGTCGGCGAGTTAGGACGCAATCTCAAGTACCTATTATTTTAATAACGGCAAGAGACGCTGTTATGGATCGTGTAGCTGGCCTAGATGCTGGAGCAGATGACTACATCGTCAAGCCATTTGCGATCGAAGAACTATTAGCAAGAATTCGAACGATTTTACGTCGTGCAACAACACAAGAGCCAGCAAATAGTGAATTTTTGAGTTTACGTGATATTGAGATAGATATCGCAGCCTATGAAGTTTTCGTGCAAGGGAATAAACTTGACCTCACAAAGACAGAATATGATTTACTGAAACTATTAATCGAACACAAAAATAGAGTTTGTACACGCGAGCATATTCTAACATCTGTATGGGGCTACGATACAGATATAGAGACCAATGTGGTAGATGTGTATATACGTCATTTACGGACGAAGCTCCCAGGTGATACGAATGCCTATATTGAAACGGTTCGAGGGGTTGGGTATGTGATGCGGGAATGAACAAGTTACTGATGTATCTCCGTCGTCAATCTTTACAGAAAAAATGGATGCTCACATCGAGTAGTGTGATTTTTTTAAGCTATACGATTATTTGCGTGGTTGTTTATATTTCTCTCCATACATGGCTTTTAAATGATGAGGAAAGCAAGGTTGAACGGACTAGCAGGGATATTATTTCATTTTTACAATCACAGGGACCGGATATTACGATTCAACAAATTCAACAAAATACTGGTTTGCTCAAATCGATTGTCGATCGAGATGAAACTGTTAGAATGTTTAATGCGGACGGCGTGGATATTTTGCGTATCAATAATACTTCAGCTGCTGCACCTCTTAACTCCATGCAGGAGATTTTTGAGACGACCATTGATAAGCAGGATGTACTGGTCATGAATGAACCAATACGACTAGGCTTTTTTCAAGGGTATGTCCAAGTTGTCCATCCGCTCAACGGTTTTCAATCGCTTATGCATTATTTATTAACAGCTATGCTCATCGCAGGTCTTGGGGCATTGGTGTTATCAGGCTCTATTGGGTATTATCTAGCCAATTATTTAATGAAGCCATTGCGTGAATTACGTGCTTCCATGAAAATGGTGATGGATCAAGGCTTTAATGAGCCTATACAGCTAACCTACACATCACACGATGAGATTGGTGATTTGTTGAAAATGTACAATACCATGATGAATGAGCTGCAAATTTCTTTTACACAGCAGCAACAATTTGTGGCTGATGCTTCTCATGAGCTTCGTACGCCAATCCAAGCTATCGAAGGTCATCTTTCTCTGCTAAAAAGATGGGGCAAAAATGATCCAGCTATTTTAGAGGAGTCAATCGATACTTCCTTAACAGAAATCGCTCGCATGCGTAAAATGATTGAGGAGTTATTAGAGCTTGCAAGACGTGAGGAAAAAGATGAGATGAGTGAGGCAAATGCACAATCTGTGATTGAGGCTGTTATCGATGAAATGAGGCTTGTACACCCAAAAGCGCGAATTTTGCTGTCGAAAAATGATGAAATGGGTCCTTTATTTATAACTGAAAATGCACTAAGTCAAATCATTCGTAATATAATAGAAAATGCAATTCGTTATTGTGAAAAAATTCCTAAGATACAAATTTCTATTTCAGTTGCTGGAAATTATGCATGTTTAGAAATTGCTGATAATGGTATAGGAATAGCAAAAGACAATATTCCTTTTATCTTTGATCGTTTTTATCGAGTGGATGAGGCAAGAAACCGTCAAATTGGTGGAACTGGCTTAGGATTAAGTATTTCGAAGATGTTGCTTGAAAAATATAATGCGACGGTAGAAGTCAAGAGTGAGGTTAATATTGGAACCGTTTTCTCATTAAAGATCCCGCTAAAATATTAAGAAAAATGCACGCTTTATTTCATTATTCTATCCTTTGCGAAAAAAATTGCTTAATTTGCTAAAAAGAGTTGTATTTTTTGTGAAGAGTAGTAAGATTGAGATGGAAAAAACGTTCTTTAAAATATGGAAAAGTAGTGTAAAACATTCTTTTAAAGAACGGCTAAATATTATATAATTAATTGCAATTTAATTAATGGAACTGCCGAAAGGCAAAATTTGGAGGTCATTTTTCATGTCGAACAACGTTACAACTGTAAGTTCTCCATGGTCAGCTTTCTCTGGTCCTAACTTAGGATATGTGATGGAGCAATACGACTTATTCTTACAGTCTCCTGAAGAAGTAGAACCGGAGTTAGTTTCTTTATTCCAACAATTTGGTGCACCAGTAGTAGTAGAAGGTGAAGTAGCTGTAGCTAGTCATACAGCAGCGGCTCCTGCTGGCGATTACAAAAAAGTGTTAGCCGCTGTGAAATTAGCCGATGCAATCCGTTCACGCGGTCATTTAGCAGCAGATATTTATCCTCTGAAAAACCGTGAACTACAAACAGCTCAAATTGAAGAAAGCGCGTTCAACTTAAGCGCTGCAGATTTAGCTGAAATTCCTGCAGCAATCTTCTTCAAAGATGTGCCAGCAAACGTGAAAAATGGTAAGGATGCAATTGACTATTTAAAAGCTATTTATACAAATAAAGTAGCGTTTGAATATGAACATGTAGTAGCTACAGAAGAACGTAATTGGATTCAAGCACAAATTGAATCTGGCTCTTTCCAACAAGCACTTTCTTCTGATGAAAAGAAAGCCTTATTAGATCGTTTAACGCGTGTTGAAAATTTCGAGAAATTTATCCATAAAACATTTGTAGGACAAAAGCGTTTCTCTGGTGAGGGCTTAGATACGCAAATTGTACTATTTGATGAAATCATTAAAACTGCAGAAGCGCTAAGTGTTGAAAAAGTACGTATTGGTATGGCACACCGTGGTCGCTTAAATGTTTTAACACATATTTTAAATAAACCTTATGACATGATGTTCTCTGACTTTGCACATGTATCAAATGATTTATTTATGCCAGAAAATGGTCGCCTTGAAATTACAAAAGGGTGGACAGGTGATGTGAAATACCATATGGGTGCTTCTTATAACCGTGATTCAGGTATGAATGTAAAGCTTGCATACAACCCATCACACTTAGAAGTAGGCAATCCAGTAGTTCTAGGTGCTACACGTGCAACGCAAGATGACACTTCAAAACCAGGTCAAGCGATTCATGATCGCACAAAAGGCTTAGGAATTCTTGTGCATGGTGATGCAGCATTCCCAGGTCAAGGTATCGTAACTGAAGTATTAAACTTCGCTAAAACTGAAGGATTTACAACAGGTGGTACTATTCACATTATCGCGAACAATATGATCGGTTTCACGACTGAACAATATGATTCTCGTTCTTCTGTTTACTCTTCTGACCCAGCAAAAGGGTATGAAGTACCAGTAGTACATGTGAATGCAGATAGCCCAGAAGCAGTGGCACAAGTTGGTCGCTTTGCAGCTAACTACCGCCAAAAATTCGGTAAAGATATTGTCGTTGATTTAGTTGGTTACCGCCGTCATGGTCATAACGAAACTGATGATCCAACGGTTACAAACCCAGAAACTTATAAATTAGTATCTAAACACGAAACTGTACGTTCATTATATGGTGCAGCACTTGTAACAGAAGGTCTTGTATCAACTGAAGATGTAGCTGCATTAGATACAGCTATTTATGCAGAAATGCAAGCGGCTTATGATCATGTAAAAGAAATGGCTTCAAAAGATGAGCATCATCAATTAGAAATGCCAGAAGAATTAAAAATTGAATTCCCACAAATTGATACAGCAGTTGGAGCAGAACGTTTAGGTAAAATTAACGAAGAGCTTCTAGTGTTTGAAGAAAACTTCGAGCCACAGAAAAAGCTTGGCAAAATTTTAGAAAAACGTCGTGATGCATTTGCATCTGCGAAAATCGACTGGGGTCATGCGGAAACTTTAGCTTATGCAACTATTATCCAAGATGGCACACCAGTACGTTTCACAGGTCAAGACGCACAACGTGGTACTTTCTCACAACGTCACTTAGTGCTTCACGATAAAAACAATGGTAATGTCTTTACACCACTTCATCATATTTCTGGTGCAAGTGCATCCTTTTCAGTGCACAACTCACCACTGACTGAAGCAGGGGTAGTTGGCTTTGAATATGGTTATAACTTAGAAAACGGCCATGTATTAACAGTTTGGGAAGCACAATTTGGTGACTTCGCGAATATGGCACAGGTAATGTTTGATAACTTCATTTCAGGGGCACGCTCTAAATGGGGTCAAAAATCTGGCATGGTGATTCTATTACCACATGGTTATGAAGGCCAAGGTCCAGAGCACTCTTCAAGCCGTATGGAACGTTATTTACAAATGTCAGCAGAAAATAACTGGTTTGTAGCAAACTGTTCAAATGCAGGTAACTACTACCACTTATTGCGCCGTCAAGCAGCGTTATTAGGTACTGAAGGTGTACGTCCACTTGTGGTTGTATCACCAAAATCATTATTGCGTCACCCATTAGCAGCAGCTAATGCTGAGCAATTAGCAGATGGTTCATTCCAAGAAGTGATTGAACAACCTGGCTTAGGTACAAAAACAGAAGCTGTAGAGCGTATCGTATTAGGTACTGGTAAAGTGATGATCGATTTAGCAGATCGCGTGAAAGATGGAGAAGGTTTCGATCACGTACACATTGTTCGTGTAGAACAACTTTACCCATTCCCAAAAGAGCAAGTTGCTGGTATTATTGCTAAGTATCCTAATGCAAAAGAAATCGTATGGGTACAAGAAGAACCTAAAAACCAAGGCTCATGGAATTATGCACTAGAAACATTATATGAACTTGCAGAAGGTAAAAAGCTTCGCTATGTAGGTCGTCCTGCAATGAGCTCAACTTCTGAAGGGGATGCAGATTCTCATAAAGCAGCTCAATCATCACTTATTGAAGAAGCAGTTGCTGAGCCAGTAAAGGTTAAATAATAACATATAAATATTGATAGCTGGGCTACTTGCCCATAAGCAGTAGCCCTTTTATGTGCGTCATGCACGTTAATCAAAGGAGGAAATGAAAGTGGCTGAAATTAAAGTCCCTGAATTAGCAGAATCGATTACAGAAGGTAGTATCGCACAGTGGGTAAAAAAAGTGGGCGATCGCGTTGAAAAAGGTGAATTCATCGTTGAACTTGAAACAGATAAAGTAAACGCTGAAATCATTTCTGAAGAAGCAGGTGTATTAACACAAATTTTAGCTGAAGAAGGCGATACTGTACTAGTTGGTCAAGTTATTGCTATCGTAGAAGCAGGCGAAGGCGCAGCAGCTGCACCAGCAACGGCGGCTCCAGCTGAAGCAGCTCCAGCTCCAGCAGCGCCACAAGCGGCTCCTACAGCACCAGTTGCAGCAGCTCCTGTAGTAGAAGAAACTTCTGGTGAGCGTGTTATCGCATCTCCAGCGGCACGTCGACTTGCACGTGAAAAAGGCATCGACCTTGCAGCGGTATCTCCAGTAGATCCACAAGGCCGTGTTCGTGTACAAGATGTGTCAGCACATGGTACAGCACCAGCAGTACCAGCACCAGCACCAGTAGCAACTACAGGTGGCCCAGTTGTATTCACACCAGCTGCTAATTCTGACCGTGTAACAATTGAAAAAATGAGCCGTCGTCGTCAAACAATTGCAAAACGTTTATTAGAAGTTAAACAATCAACAGCAATGTTAACAACATTCAACGAAATTGACATGACAAACATCATGGCACTTCGTAAACGTAAACAAGAAGAGTTTGTTAAAGCAAACGACATCAAACTTGGTTTCATGTCATTCTTCACAAAAGCTGTTGTTGCAGCACTGAAAAAATACCCATACGTAAACGCTCAAATCGTTGGCGATGAATTACATTTAAATAACTTCTTTGATATCGGTATTGCAGTATCAACTGAAGAAGGTTTAGTAGTACCAGTTGTACGCGATGCAAACAGCAAAAACTTCGCAGAAATCGAAAAAGATATCGCTAGCTTAGCGACTAAAGCTCGTGAGAAAAAACTAGGCTTAAATGACATGGCTGGTGGATCATTCACAATCACAAACGGTGGTGTATTCGGTTCATTAATGTCAACACCAATTATGAACGGTACTCAAGCTGGTATTTTAGGTATGCACTCAATTGTTAACCGTCCAGTTGCAGTAAATGGTGAAGTTCAAATCCGTCCAATGATGTACGTAGCACTTTCTTATGATCACCGTATCATCGATGGAAAAGATTCTGTAGGATTCTTAAAAACAGTTAAAGAATTAATCGAAAATCCTGAAGATTTATTATTAAATTCATAAATCCTTTAAACCCTGTAAACTTTGTTTTACAGGGTTTTTTTCTTGGTTTTCTGTATCACTAAAGTCTTTAGTGATTTTGAAAATACGAAACTATTTTCTTAGTATAAAAACCATTGATAGTAAAAATTTGTGGTTTTCCGGCGGATATATTGACAAAAATACATAGATTAACAATGGATAGGTCAAGCATAATACCCTAATATTGTCATTAGTCAGAAAAATGCTAAAACTCTCTTGACGTACATACTAGTTTTATAGTAGTATCTAAATATCAATTAAATAAACAAACCTCACTAACCTATAACAGTGAGGTAGAGGCGCGGTATTTATTAGTTCATTGTTGAGTACAAGCAAACAAAGACGCAATGAAGAAGGAAATATCGCCGAAGTATAAAAGGAGCTCGTACTTTTATGCTGGGTCTGCAGTGAATAAGTGCAGGACTGTCCTAGTGAATTCAATTCCAGGTTTACTAGGTTGTGCTATCTCGGAAACATGGAATTATAGTGAGGATTTGGGCAACTGTCATAAAAGGTAAGACCTAAGTTCACAAAACTTAGGTCTTTTTTCGTACAGTTGTCTTATTTTTTTACAGAAAAGGGGAGTTTTTCATGAAAAGAAAATGGCTGTTAGTAATGATCTCTATCATGACGGCAATTGTGCTAGCTGCATGTGGCACTAGCGACAAAAAAGAAGGCAGTTCAGGAGAAGCTGGCGCAGATAAGGAAGACGGCGGCGGTGAATTCCGAATTGGAATGGAGGCTGGCTACCCACCATTCAACTGGACACAGCAAAATGATGCAAATGGTGCGGTGAAAATTGCAGATAATGCAGAATATGCAGGCGGCTATGATGTACAAATGGCGAAAAAAATCGCTGAAGGCTTAGGCAAAGAATTAGTGATCGTTAAAATGGAATGGGACGGCTTAGTACCAGCGCTACAATCAAATAAAATTGATGCAATTATCGCAGGCATGTCGCCAACAGAAGAACGTAAGAAAACAATTGATTTTACAGAAAACTACTATACTTCTGATTTTGTTATGGTTATTAAAAAAGGCAGCAAATATGAAGGGGTCAAATCCATTCAAGATTTCTCTGGAGCAAAAATTACATCACAACTTAATACATCCAACTACAATGTGATAGACCAAATCAAAGATGTTAATAAACAAACAGCAATGGAAAGCTTCCCAGCTATGCGTGTAGCTTTAGAGGCAGGCAAAATTGATGGCTATGTTGCAGAACGTCCAGAAGGTATTTCCGCAGCTGCTGCCAACGATAAATTCACATACGTAGCATTTGAAGAGGGCTTCGATACAGATCTTTCAAATACGTCAATTGCTGTAGGCTTACGTAAAGAAGATGCGAATCTTGATAAAATCAATGAAATTCTAAAAGGAATTTCTGAAGATGATCGCCAAGCGATTATGGAAGAAGCTATTTCTCAGCAACCAGCAGCACAATAAAAAAATGGCACGGACTATTGACTAGTCCGTGCACTATCATTTCATCATTATTAAAATGAGAACCTCTCTACATAATGATAATGTCCTAGCGAAATAAAACATAGACTAGTAGAAAGAGCTAGGGCACGAAAAAGATAGCAAGCAACATGACATTGTTAGGAGGAACATCATGAGTCTTGAATGGATACTTTCAATTATTGAAAACAACTGGCAAATGTTTTTACGAGGTGCGTATTATACGTTACTAATTTCGACTATAAGTACAATTATTGGTGCATTTATCGGATTTTTCATCGGAATTATGCATACGATTCCAGTTCGTAAAAAAGGTGTGAAATTTTATGGCTTAAAGCTTATTAATTTTATACTCACATGCTATGTTGAATTTTTCCGTGGTACACCAATGATTGTACAGGCTATGGTTGTCTACTATGGATTAGATATTGCATTTGGCATAGACATGCACTTTATTACAGCAGGGATTTTAGTCGTTTCTCTTAATACAGGTGCCTATATGGCAGAAATTGTTCGCGGTGGTATTGTATCAATTGATAATGGTCAATATGAGGCAGCATCGGCTATCGGTATGAATCACTTCCAGATCATGCTTCACGTAGTTTTACCACAAGTAGCGCGTAACGTACTACCTGCGACAGGCAACCAATTAATTATGAATATTAAAGATACAGCCGTATTAAACGTTATTGGAGTAACAGAATTATTCTTCCAAACAAAATCAATCTCTGGTAACAACTTCCGTTATTTTGAATCATTCTTTGTAGCTTGTATTCTTTACTTCATCATGACATTTACTGCATCACGTATTCTGCTATATGTTGAAAAACGATTAGATGGACCAGATGCTTATCAAAAAGAACAAAAAGAAGCAATTTAGGGGGACGCACAAATGGCAGTCATTAAAATTGAGCATTTAAGTAAATCATTTGGACGTAACCAAGTGTTAAAGGATGTTAATTTTCAAGTGGAAAAAGGGGAAGTCGTTTGTTTAATTGGTTCCTCTGGTTCTGGTAAATCCACTTTACTTCGTTGTATTAATTTATTAGAAACACCAAGTGGTGGGCAAATTATTTATCAAGGGGAGGACATCCTAGACGAAAAACACAATATCCAAGAATATCGAACACATCTAGGCATGGTATTCCAGCAATTCAATTTATTTAACAACCACAATGTTTTAAATAATTGTACAGTGGGTCAAATAAAAGTTTTAAAACGTTCGAAAAAGGAAGCGGAGGAAACAGCGCTTAAATATTTAAAAATCGTCGGGATGGATCAATATGTGAACGCAAAGCCTCGACAGCTTTCAGGAGGGCAAAAACAACGCGTAGCCATTGCCCGAGCATTATCCATGAATCCAGAAGTGATGCTTTTTGATGAACCTACATCAGCACTAGACCCTGAGATGGTAGGGGAGGTACTCAAAGTCATGCGACAATTGGCGGATGCAGGCAATACGATGCTTATTGTGACGCATGAGATGGAATTTGCCAAAGAGGTAGCAGATCGCGTAGTCTTTATGGATAAAGGTGTTATTGTCGAAGAGGGCCCACCATCACAAGTATTAATAAACCCTCAACATGATCGAACGAAAGAGTTTTTAAAACGAACATTAAAGTAGTAGCAACAAATGAAAAAGTGAGTCCTAATAGAGGGACTCACTTACTTTCTAGAATTCCACTCTGCATAAAGGACAAAGCAGATTACAAATGCTATTGCAATAATAAAAAACCATTGCGGTACACCGCCAAAGCTCATCATAACACCTCAAATGTAAAATTATTTTGGATAGATTAGGTATTGTATTTCTTTTTTCTCCACAAAAGCCTAAAAATATTATAAAATAAGCATTAGACATTAGCTTTATGCTAGTAAAGAGAGGTAGAGAGAATATGTTACATTTAAAATGGAAAGATGCGCCAACATTACGAACAGTGACTTGCAAACATACCAATGCATCAAAATACTTAGTATCAAACGTATTAACAGTTGGAAAAGAATATGAAGTGAAAAATGAAACAGAAGAGTTCATTTTTATCATCGATAACACTGGCAACGTCGGTGGCTACTATAAAGATTATTTTGCCTAAAAAAAGACAGGGTGGTTCAGATCATTTACTGAGCCACCCTTTTTTTCATTAGTCTCTCTGATAGCCTCTTATATCTGTCGCATCTTGCAACTGTTGTTTTTCTTGTTCAGTCGCCGTATGTAGGGCGAAGACATCTTTTATAGCTGTTTGTAGCTCATGCTGTGTTTCCTTGAATTTCGATACTTGCTGTTCAAATGATGGCCTTGCAAAACGATCCTGTGTCTGTGTTAATCGTTCCTCAAGCTGTGCATAGTGATGATCCATATGCATGGAAAGCATCATCGCCAATTGATTTTTCCATAAAGGAATTAGTGTGACAATGGAAAATTCAATTTTTTCAGCTAATGTTTGGTTCGCTTGCTGTATCATACGAATTTGTGGTGCCGTTTGAAGGGCTACTTGTTGAGAAACCTGTAAATCATAAATGCGTTGATCCAACCTCTCAATTTGCGCAGCGAAATCATTTAGCTGTTGTATAGCAAGTGGCTGTTTATTTGCTTGGACACTTGTTATTTTTGTAGGAAGCTCAACTTCAATGGCTTGCTGTTTTTTCATTTGACCAGCTGCAATGGCAGTAGCTAGTTCCTCGAAAAATCCTCGATTATGTGTATAAAGCGCTTCTAAATTTTCTACATCTCGAATTAGTTGGAGCTGAGCACGTTCCAATTGGACCCCAATACGTTCCACCTGAATACTAATACGCTCAAATTCTGTTAGCGTTTGTTTCACAGTAGGCTCTGTTTTACTACCAAATATCTTATTGAAAAAGGTTTGCTTTTTCGGCTCTAAAGCTGTCGGGTCTACACGATCTAAAGTATGCATTAAGGAATCGAGCATTTGGCCGATTTTTGTCACGTCTTTTTGCTTTACCTGCGCTAACATCCGATCTGCAAACTGGGATAGGGAACGCTGTGAATCTTGCCCTAAGGACAGCAAAGATTCAAAATCAGTTAAATCAAGTTGGCTAGCATATAGTAAGGCTCGACTTTGCGCAAGAGGCGATAGCGTTTCGTACGTCGCCATCGCCTCAGTTTGTGGAGTTGTTTCTAAATAAGATTGTACTAATGGAGAAAGACCGGGAATGGTATTTAATTGGAAAGCATGTTCATTTGCCGTCATTTATCATCGCCTCGCCAGTCCAATTGTTCTCTACGTCTAAGATTAGAACGATTTGCGAATTCAATCTCCATTTGTAGGTGGTCAATATCATTAGCTAGCGCATCCTTTAAATCAATTTGAATCGTATCATTTAAATCGGTAAGTGTTTCACGCGTTTTTGATAACGTCAATTGAATTTCTTTATCCTTCACGGGCTGCCTAGAAAGCATTGTATACTTATCCGTTAATTCCACTGCTGAAGGTAAATGCGCATAGAAAAAGGGTTCAACATTATAAAACTTACGTGGATCCGTCTTTACAACTTTGACGATATTTTTTGAAATGCGCGTCATCTCAAGTAGTTGTTTAAAAGCCGATACAGAACGTACACGTAAATAGTTTTGACTTAATGTTTGAATTTGCTTATTAGCGGTTGATAATTGTGTTTCAATGTGTTTGAATTCTTCTTTTGTGATACCTGCTATTTGCATGACTTTCTTTTTTTGTCTATGTTTCAGCAACGCTGTACTCGTCGCATATGAACCAGCAAACAGTAAACCACCAAGGAAGAATCCAGGATTTGCTGCAATTGCTGCGATAGAAACAGTTGTTAACGAAATAACGAAGCTAGCAGTATGTCTAGAAAAAAACTGTCCAACACTAAGCATTGTTTCTTCCTCCTTGCATTTCAATATGTCTATCTTCTTATACGAAATAATCGACATAAAGTTTCAATGAAAAATGAAACCTTACATAAATTTTACTGCGAAACGCAAATTTTCTCAATGATATTACCTAGAATACCTAGCAATAAGTCGTTCATTATTTATGTCCACTTATTTTTAAGAGATTTGTGAACATTATAGCGTATAGATTCAAATTACTCATGCTTAGGTTTATGTGCTGTTTGATTTGAAAATAAACGTGGATGGCTTGTTTTTTGAAAAAACTTTATGTACGGATGTACGGATATTTTTTTTTCTGTGCTGATTGCGGAAAAATGTTTAATAATACAAAATAAGATAATTACTGTATAATAAAGTCAGCTTATTAGAAATTAGTAACTTGTAAAAAAGAAAGTGGTGGAATGATGAAGAATAATAAAGGAATAATTATTGCTAGCATCATACTTTTATACTGTGTGCTTGACGTTATCTATACATGTGTATTATATGGAAAAATCAATTGGTCTATATTATTTTTAGCAACATGTATGATTGGTTTAATAGAAGTCGCAATAGCCAATAATAAATTACTTAAACAGAACATAAATCATTAACCAGTAAGGCATCTTGTAGTGTCTTACTATGGCCTTACTACTTTGTAAAAAGAAGAGCCAGACTAAACAATGTCTGACTCCATTCGTACATATCCTTTTAAATCATCATACAGCTCTAAAGAAAATGAGTTGGAATCGGCTTGGGGACTTACACCTTTTTGGACAAAAAGAAGGAATTCATTCAGCGCTTTTTCAGCTCCTTCGACTTCAACCTCAATTTGCTCAGCAGCATTCAATCTGCAATACCCTTTTAGCCCTAATTCAATGGCCTTTTGTTTAATAAAGAATCGGTAGCCTGTCCCGTAGACGTCACCAAAAAATTTAATACTTGCTCGTTTGTTCAAGGAAATACCTCCTACCATTAGAGAGAGGGGACGAGCCGCTCTCTTTATTGCATAACTCTTTCTTTTTCTAAATAGGCGATTAAGTTATTAATATTATAAAGAACTTGAGTAGACGCTTCATCTACTTCTTTTAGATGGCTATCTGCTTGTGCGATATTGCCAGCTTTAAAGGCAGCCGCCGCGCGCTTCGCGGATTCGTGAACAAGTAAATGATAATTGTCTAAATCATGATAATCCTGTAAATGGCCGAAGCGTTCCACCGTGCGAGAAGCTGTGTACCATTTGCCAAGTCGACATTCTCTATGGGAAGAGACATCGTTTGGCTCAACATGTTCTAGGCCAAGGAACATATTATAAATGCGCCACTTCCATAAAATATGATCAGCTTTAGATAGCTGTAATAGGGCAATGGATGAAAGCTGGACATTATTATTGGCAATAATATCATTTCGGAAACGATTGATTTCTTTCCCTAAAAGGTGAATATCACTTGATGTATTATGACTATAGTCTCGAATATCTTCCTGCAAGTTGGAAATTTCAATCATTCTAGAGGAGACTTCATCGATAGCCGCTGCCTGTTGCTGGGAAATCGCTGCCGTATTGGTCACATCCAAGTTAATACCTTCAATCGCATGAACAATAGCATTCAATAATGGTAACGATTCTTTCGCCTCAACGGTTGCTTCTTTTATGATGGCTGTTGTTTCTGTTATCGAGTCGGAAACGTCATTGGAATAGCTCTTTAAATGGTGAACATTTGTAGAGACTTCGCTTAAAGCTGAGACCGTGCTTTCCGCAAGTTTTCGTACTTCCTGTGCTACGACCGCAAAGCCTTTACCATGTTCACCCGCGCGTGCAGCTTCAATGGAGGCATTTAGTGCTAGTAAATTAGTTTGGTCCGCAATTTGGTTGATCAATGTCACAACTTGTTCAATATCATTTACCCGTTTTTGCAGTTCTGTAAAAGATTCTACAATCGAAGTAAACGTTTCTTCCGTTTTGAAAATTTCAGATAATGCATGCTCAATTGCATTTTTACCCTGTGTCGCATGGTCAACAGATTCAGTTGTTTTTTCTGATATATGAGAGGACATACGGGCTACTTCATTTATAGAAGCGGCTATTTCTTCAGTCGCAGCTGTAGAGGACTGGATTTCCTCATTTTGCTTGTCTAAACTAAATACTAAATCTTTCATATACATGATTTTGGCATTGACATCCATCAAGGATGATACTTCACCAACAACATTCTCAATGATGCGCTCCGTCAAAACTTCTACCAATAGCTCCTGATCGACATTGACAGCAGATTGGAATGATTTCATAAATTGGAAGGCTTTATTAGGCTTCATCCCAAAGTTATGTAAAATATAAGTAGTAATATAGAAGGCAAATTGATTGAAAACGACAATTAATTTACCAGGCTCATATTGATGCTTGCGAAATAAATTGAAAAATTTGACGGTTTCATCCACATACTCGTCATCACGTGTTGCTAGGAAAAATTGAGTTAAATATTGATTAATATTTTCTTCACTAATGGTTAATTGAGAGGTAGGGGATATCTCACTTAAATAATGGTGAAAAATGGCATTCATAGAAGGGGTAATATCTTTTAGCTTTTCATAGAGCGTCTTTAAATGCTCTTCATCTTGCGAATTGAAATGGTTAAATGCCAATGTTTGATGGAATCGGCCTGTTGCACGTAAATCAGTCCCACGCTTTAGTAGTTCTTCTAGCTCAGCTTTAGGTCGAATGCTTGAAAACATATAAAAACCTCCAAAAATTATGTATAATAAGGTAATAATAGCATAATTCAGGTTGTTTTAATAGACATTTCAGGTGTGTTTGCTAAAATGAAAATATCTTATGACAGCAAGGAATGGGCAAATATGTATACAATTATTTACATGAAAGCGGACTATGAGCCTTGGTGGAAATTTGAGGGCTGGGAAGCTTTTATTCAAACACACGATACATTTGAAGCAAAGGAGCAGTTTGAGCTGGCTTTACAGCATAAACTAGCACTCTTTCGCTCAACATATGATAATGAAGCAGTAAAAGAAGGGCAATATTGGGCCTTTTGGTCAGAGGATGAAAGTTTCTTCTGTGAGGCATGTGATGATGACGCACAAGTATATCATGGAATTATTGCATGTAAAATGGAAGAAAAGTAAAATATTTTTGAAATAAAGTAAAAAAACAATTTTCTTTATTTGACAAAATTATGAATGCTGGTTATACTTAGGTTAACAATTTAATTGCTTCACCGGAAACATGAATTCACATATTACAAAAAGTGATCGCGTTAGTACGGTACTCTTTGTAATATGTGAATTTTTTTCAATCGCTGAAGAAATTACATATTGTTCACTTTTATTTTTTGGAGGTTTTCTTAAATGAAACAAGGTACAGTAAAATGGTTTAACTCAGAAAAAGGTTTTGGATTCATCGAAGTTGAAGGTGAAAACGACGTATTCGTACACTTCTCAGCTATCCAAGGCGAAGGTTTCAAAACACTTGACGAAGGTCAAAAAGTGGAATTCGAAGTTGTAGATGGCAACCGCGGACCACAAGCTGCTAACGTAACTAAACTTTAATTCTCAGAAATTAAAATTACTTTCGTTAAACCCAGGCATCCTATGCAAATAGGATGTCTTTTTTTATATCATCGCAATGTTCAATGATTATAAATCTTAAAATTGGATAAATATAAAGTAGTGCTGTTGGCAAAGTTAATAGCGCGGTGGAAGTGCTGGATAGAAGCGCAAGAGCGATGGATAACTAGCAAAGAGACAGATAGTGCGGCGAGAGTGACGGATAGCTCGCAAAAGTGGTAGATATCGAGCAAAGAGACGGATAGCGCAGTGAAAGAGACGGATAGAAGCGCAAGAGTGACGGATATCGAGCAAAGTGGCGTATAGCGCGGTGAAAGAAACGGATAGAACTAGCAAAGTGATGGATAGCGCGGCGAGAGAGACGGATAGAACCAGCAAAGAGACGGATAGACCCGAAAAAGAGCCGGATAGCCCGCAAAGTGCTGAATAGCGCACTAAGATTCGTATAGGATTTGAAGAGTGGCGAATAGACCGCAAAATGTGCTAAAAAGCACCTCAAAAGGTAACTAATTAGCGCCACAAAATAGCACACAAAGGTACTTACTATTGGAGGTTGATTTATTGATGGAAGATTTAATGAAATTACCGAATGATCAGGAACAGCAGGATTTTTATCAGAAGTTACGTACAAAATTAGTTGGTTTTCTTGGGTCGAAGAAGGGCAAGAATAGTAAATTTACACCGTATTTAATGTTTGTGCCTGATTTATTTCATCTATTGGTTAAAACCTTAACAGATGCAGGGGTGGATAAGAAAAGTCGGGCGTTGATCGGTGCGTCGATTGCGTATTTTGTGTTTCCGTTGGATCTGATGCCTGAGGGAATATTAGGGTTTGGGGGTTATTTGGATGATATCGTGTTGGCGACGTTTGTGGTGAATACGATTATTAATAAATTAGGGCCGGAAGTATTGGAAAAGCATTGGACAGGGGATGATAATCTTTTGCATGCTCTCCAAAAAGTTGCTGAGGTTAGTGATGAGGTCGTTAGTAAAATACCTGTGAAATCGGCCATTGCTCAGTTTGTGAAACAGGAAAGTAAAGATAAATAATATTATTATGTAAACCCAGAATAACTTCAACACCAACAAAAATGAACCTGCACTTTACAGGTTCATTTTTTGTTGGATTGTTCTAAAATATGGTGGAGTTGTTGGACTGGGACAAATAGGCCAACTCGTCCTATAGGTTCATATTTCATCGTGGCAAAGATAATCCCGATGACTTCACCCTGTTGATCAATGACGGGACTGCCACTATTGCCACGGTAAACCGGGGCTTTCAGCATTATTACTGGTACTTGCCAATCGTCTAATTGAATGGATTCCAGCAAAGTTCCCTCATTAGCTATTCCAGTAAAGGAAAGGGGGTTACCGATAAAATAGATATGCTCATTTTCAGGGAAGGTTGGATCAGCTGCTAGTGGAAGATAGGGAAGCTGATCTGCTTGAACTTGCAATAAGGCTAAATCAATATCCGGATAGCTCTCAATTAGTGTTGCTTCCATTACTCCCTCATCAGGAAATACAACGGATAATGTCGGTGCTTGCTCTACTACATGGGCATTGGTGACAATGAGACCGTCTGGTGAGATGGCGAAACCCGTGCCTTTGCTGGAACCTGTCGAAATTTCCACGATAGCTTTTTTATAAGTTTGTATATCCTCTTGTGCTGATAGCTTGGTTGATACTTTGATAAATTCGATAGCCGGAATAGAATAAATTTGAAAAATAAGCGCGAATGTATTGAAAAACAGTACGAATGCCATACTCCATACAATCCAGCGTACGAATGGCTTGGGCTTTTTTGTTTTATTGCCATAAAGACGTTCTTCTTGCTCTTGAGCTAATGCTTTTTGTTGCTCTGTTAACACAAGCTCGATAAATTCTTCTTCTGTTAATTCTTCCTGCTCGTTAGCAGACTTATGTAGGTCACTCATAGGATGATGCCTCCTTTTGCTACATAATAGGCGCCCAAGCAGGACGCCTATCATCATCATACTATTCTATTTTTTGTAAGGTGGAAGTCACGACAAATGGCTGCTCTTGATCAGACTCCATCGTATCTTCGATTTTGATGAGGCCAACCCCTTGTGCAAAATACTTGGTCGTTATGAATTGATCTTCAGTGCGTGTAAGTTGGATGACATTTGTATAGACTTTTGTTCCTGTATCGACTTGAGCAGTTGTTGATTGAATGGTCCAGCCTTGAAAGCTTGTTCCTACTTGTATCGGTTGCTGTAGTATCGTTTCTAGCACAGGGTAAGCTGCAACCTCAGTTGTACTAGGCAATCTTGGGTTACTGTCTACAGGTTCACGATAGACTAGCTCAATCTTTGAATCTGTCATGCGATAAATTTTTAATAGAGTCACACCACCATTATCTTCCACTTGAGCAATATGTTGCGTATCGATATAGGTAGTTTGTAGAGTAAAGCTGGCAAATTCATTCCCCTCTCCTTGAAAATATGCGACAGAGCCATCAGGTGGGAAATAGGTGAGTAGTGACACTTGATCTTGAACAGCTGGGTGCACAGGTTCTTTTTTCATTTCTTCATGGCACCCTGCCAATAACAATGCAAGAGCAAGTACGAAAATAGAATGTTTCATTGGCACACTCCTTCGCTACTTTATATTAATTATACGTGAATGTAGCGCATTATACGAATCATAGCTAGTATACCAGTAATAATATTATGTAAACTAAAAGCTAGAAACTTGTAACTATGAAAAAAATTAACTAAGATAGAATTGTAGTTAAAAAATGGGGGGCATGGTTATGTATAGACAAGCGGATGATTTTTTACAGGAATGGACGATGGCTGCAGAGGGAACACTGAAAGTATTACAGGCAGTAACTGACGATAAGTTGGATCAAAGTATCGTAGAGGGACATAGTACACTTGGCTGGCTTGGTTGGCATTTAGTTGGAGCGGCTGGATATTTTAGTTATTTAGCAGGCTTAAAGGTTCCGATGATTCGTCAAGAAGACCCTGTACCAACGACAGCTGTAGAAATTGTACAAGCATATGAGAAAGTTGTAAATGGTATAAAAGAGGAAGCAGCAAAGCTTTCAAATGAAGATTTACTAGAAGTGGTAAATGGCTTTACAGGGCCAATACCAAAGGGCGCTTTATTACGTGCATTAATTGATCATCAAACGCATCATCGCGGTCAAATGACAGTTCTACTTCGTCAAGCTGGTTTATCAGTACCGGGTGTTATGGGACCAACACAAGAAATGAAATAGACTATAATTTCAGCAGATAAATAATCTATCTGCTGTATTTTTATTTGACACTTACCTACTAGTAAGTTAGTATATAGCCATGACAAATAGAAAATCACAAATCATTGAATTAACATTGAAGAATATTCAAGAAAAAGGTTTCACATCATTTAGTTATGACCATTTAGCGAAAGAGCTTGGTGTAACAAAAGCGAGCATTCATTATCATTTTGAAAAGAAGGAAGACTTAGGGGTCGCAGTTTGCGAAAGAATTCAAAAAGGATTAGGGGAGGCTTATACAGTAATTAAGGAATCTACAGTAGCAGCTGAGGAAAAACCTTTCGCCTTTATTTTGCGACGGATTAAATTTCTAGAACAAAATGGTGTTTGCCCGATCACTGCGTTACAGGCGGATTATCAAGAATTGTCACCTTCGATGCAAGAAAAAGTTCAACAGCTTAGCCAAATGGAGGTAGATGTCTTGGTGGAATTACTACAAGATGCTAAGAACCATGGATCACTTCAGTCGACAATGGATTTAGAGGCATTAGCCATCCTTCTTATTTCGAGTACGAAGGGTGCTTTGCAATACAAACGGGTTTTAGGGGAAGATTTCTTTCACAAAATGCTGGAGCAATTAAAGAAACTGTTAAAGTAAACGAAAAAGGAGAGGAATATATGGTACGTAGAGTAGTTGTCACAGGATATGGTGTTATCTCACCACTAGGTCAAACAGTATCAGCCTTGTGGGAGAACATTAAAGAAGGTAAATCAGGTATTACAAAGTTAGAAGCGGAGGAATTCAGCGGCATTCATACACAAATTGCTGGTTCTATTGCTGACTTTGATGCTACTCAATATATGGATAAAAAGGAATTAAGTAAATATGATCTTTTTGTTCAATATGCACTGGCTGCATCTCAGCAGGCTTTGGAGCAAGCAAACATAAATATGGAGCAAGTTGATAAGGAACGACTAGGTGTTTATATTGGCTCAGGTATTGGGGGAATTGAGACGATTTTAGCGAATCATCAAGCCATGCTCGATAATGGACCAAGGAAGGTGTCACCGTTTATGGTGCCGATGATGATTAGCAATATGGCCGCAGGGATTATCGCGATTAAAACAGGCTTTAAAGGGCCAAGCTTCTCACCAGTTTCCGCTTGTGCAACGGGTAACCAAGCAATTGGTGAAGCGTTTTTAAATATACGCCATGGCTATGCAGATGGAATTTTAGCTGGTGGGGCTGAGGCACCGATAAATCCGCTGAGCTTTGCTGGATTTTCCCGTATGAAGGCGATGTCTACTAGGAACGATGTGCCAGAACAAGCTAGCCGACCATTCGATAGCCATCGTGACGGCTTCGTCATGTCAGAGGGAGCAGGGGTTGTGTTCCTAGAGGAATATGAACATGCTAAGCAAAGGGGCGCTACGATTCTTGGAGAAATCGTAGGCTATGGGGTGACGACTGATGCTTTCCATATTACAGCGCCTGATTTTACTGGGGCAGCTAATGCGATGAAACTAGCCTTAAACATGGGGGACATTGATGTGACGGCTGTCGATTATATCAATGCGCATGGTACTAGTACACCAGAGGGAGACAAATCCGAAACAAAGGCTATTAAAAGTGTATTTGGTGAGCATGCCTATCAATTAAAAGTGAGCTCCACGAAGTCGATGACAGGCCATCTTTTTGGTGCAGCTGGCGGAATCGAGGCCATCATTACTTTAAAAAGTATTATGGAAGGTATCATTCCACCAACGATCAATTACGAAACGCCAGATCCAGAGTGTGATTTGAATTATGTTCCAAACGAGGCGCTTCATCAAACCGTCAACATTGCTTTGTCTAACGGTTTTGGCTTTGGCGGTCATAATGCTGTGTTGGCTTTTAAAAAGTTTGAGGAATAATAGTACACAATGGTATGAAATGAATGTTTCATACCATTTTTTATTGTCTTTATTAAATGACCTATACATCTATGATAAGTTCTACTTATGAGATTACGCTGATAATCAATATTTTCGCTTATGTACTTTCTATGATATGTTAAAAAGAAGGGAGGATGGATAATGAGGATTTTTGATGCACATTTTCATATTATTGATTTTGATTTTCCGGTTATAGAAAATCAAGGATACACACCACCGAGCTATATAGTAGAGGACTATCAAAAGGAAACAGCTCTTTTCAATATAGAGGGGGGCGCCATTGTTTCCGGTTCCTTTCAAGGATTTGATCAAAATTATTTACTGAAGGCTTTGAAACAACTAGGTCCCTCTTTTTGTGGGGTGACGCAATTACCGTATACAGTGACAGATGATGAAATCCTTCATTTACATAAAAATGGAGTAAGGGCCTTGCGCTTCAATATTCAACGAGGTGGTTCAGAGGATTTGTCTAAACTCGATACTTTGCAAGAAGAGTGTATGAGCTGGCGGGGTGGCATAGTGAACTTTATTTAGATGCCAAATATTTACCTGAGGTTGTTTCCACGATGGAAGCATTACCAGCCATTTCAATTGACCATCTAGGCTTATCGGAGGAAGGATTACCACATTTGCTAAAGCTTGTAGAAAAGGGTGTACGTGTGAAAGCGACTGGTTTTGGTCGGGTAGAATTGAATGTGAAAAATGCTTTGCAAACCATCTATAGCATTCATCCAGATGCATTAATGTTTGGAACAGATTTGCCATCGACACGAGCAAATCGACCTTTTGAATTTGAGGATGTTGAATTGATTCAAGAGCTTTTTGATGAACAGGCTGCGGATAAAATTCTCTATCAAAATGCTAGGAAATGGTATGACAAGTAAATGCAAAAAATCCTCTACGCAAACATTCGGTAGAGGATTTTTATTGAAATTAGTTTAAACCTTCGCGATCTTTCCACTCTAAGAATTCATCATATGTTAATTGCTTATCTAAAATTGAACCGTCTTCACGGATTTCAATCACACGGTTAGCAATTGTTTGAATGAACTGATGGTCATGAGATGTGAAAATCATAGCCCCTTTGAAACGAATTAAGCCTTCGTTCAATGCTTGAATAGATTCAAGGTCAAGGTGGTTTGTTGGTTCATCTAGTAAAATTACGTTCGCTGTTGCAAGCATCATTTTTGATAACATACAACGAACTTTTTCGCCTCCTGATAAAACAGAAGGTGATTTTTTCACTTCTTCACCTGAGAACAGCATGCGTCCTAGGAAACCACGTAGGAAGCTTTCTGTTTCATCATCAGGAGAATATTGACGTAACCATTCTACTAATGATTTTTCTGTGCCTTCGAAGTACTTGTCATGATCGTTTTCGAAGTAGCTTTGAGAAGTAGTTACACCCCATTTAAATGTACCAGCATCTGCTTCTTTATCTTCCATTAAGATATCAAGAAGCGCCGTTTTAGCAAGTGGGCTACCAAGTAAAACGATTTTATCATCTTTGTTCATCGAGAAACGAATATCTTTGAATAGTGATTCGCCTTCATGATTTGCAGTTAGACCTTCAACTGTTAATACATCATTCCCGATATCACGACCAATTTGGAAGTTGATGAATGGATATTTACGGCTTGATGGTTTAATGTCATCTAACTCGATTTTATCCAGCATTTTTTTACGAGATGTCGCTTGCTTCGATTTAGAAGCATTCGCAGAGAATCGTGCGATAAACGCTTGTAATTCTTTGATTTTTTCTTCTTTTTTAGAATTTTGGTCTTGAGCCATTTTTTGAGCTAGTTGAGAAGATTCATACCAGAAATCATAGTTACCCACATATAATTGGATTTTAGAGAAGTCCAAATCAGCAATATGTGTACATACTTTGTTTAAGAAGTGACGGTCATGGGATACAACAATGACTGTGTTTTCAAAGTTAATTAAGAACTCTTCTAACCATTGGATAGCTTTTAAGTCAAGGTGGTTGGTAGGCTCATCGAGTAACAGTACATCAGGCTGACCAAATAGGGCCTGCGAAAGTAATACTTTTACTTTATCTGAACCTTCAAGATCACCCATTAGCATGTAGTGAAGGTCATCTGAGATACCTAAACCGTTTAATAATGTCGCTGCTTCTGACTCAGCTTCCCAACCGTTTAGCTCTGCAAATTCACCTTCTAGCTCAGCGGCACGCATACCATCCTCATCTGAGAAATCTTCCTTTGCATAGATAGCATCTTTTTCTGTTTTTACGTCATAGAGGCGTTTATTCCCCATAATTACAGTGTCAAGCACTGTATAATCATCGTATTCAAAATGATTTTGTTTAAGGACGGATAAACGTTCGTCCTTGCCCATTGATACGTTACCTTCTTGTGCTTCAATTTCACCAGAAAGAATTTTTAAGAATGTTGATTTACCAGCACCGTTTGCGCCAATTAAACCATAGCAGTTACCTGGTGTGAATTTTATATTTACGTCTTCAAATAGTTTACGATCGCCATAGCGAAGACCTACATTACTAACTTGAATCATGCAAGTTCCTCCTTTTTTCACAATGGCACTAGTATATCATGAAATATGTTCCATAGTCTATAAACATTATGACAGCAAGGTTTATTGGCAATTGTTTTATTGAATAGCCCCAGTTCTTGCCCCAGCTACCTGTAAGCTGTTACTGAATAAAGCTAAGGATTCCGTTTCCATTTCTTTTAAAACATGTCCGTATACTTTATAAATCATATCAGGTGTATTCCACAGTCTTTCAGAAATTACTTTTACACTCATTCCTTGATTTAATAAGATGGTGCAATGTGTGTGACGTAATGCATGCAAAGTAATTTTTGGAATAAGAGTTCTTTTTGTGATTATATCAACCATTTTTTTGTTCGTTCAGCAGATAACGGATCAAACGAGTTAGCGGATAGAAAGATAAATGAACTTTCAGATAATTTTTGCCACAGGGAAACATTTATTAACACGAAATGTGTAGTAATGAATATTCACCAAGAAACAGGTCTTTCTAGGAACACTGTTTACTCAATTAAAAGGCAATTAGATGTAGATTCGAAATAAAGTCACGACGTTAATAATAAGTAAAAATTCTGTGTTGATAAGCAGGATTTTTTTGTACCACAAACGGGTCAGGTCATGGAATAAGCATCAAATATGGATTTGATATCTTTCTATTGCGTATGGATATTTGCCACAATATTTAACAAGAAATGTTAAGAACTGTTGATAGATATATCCTTAAATCCTCTATATTATAAAAATAAAAGGAGATGAAAAACATGATTGGTATGAATATTCGTGTTTTGCGTAAAAGGCATAAACTAAGTCAAGAACAATTGGCTGAAAAGGTAAACGTATCACGGCAGACCATAGCGAAGTGGGAAAACGGGGAGGCTATACCAGATATTCACAAATTCAAAATGCTCGGTGATATTTTTCAAGTAACCATAGATCAATTATCCCGAAATATGAATGAAGAAGAAGCAAACCGGATCAGTCCTAAAGGGAAGCAGTTCTTTGGTGTTGTGAAGGTAGGAGAACGCGGACAGATTGTAATTCCAAAACATGCACGTGAAATGTATCAGATTCATGCAGGTGATAAACTGGTTGTTTTGGGAGAGGATGCGACAAAAGGAATCGCTGTCTTAAAAAGTGACGGATTCCTAGAATTTGCAGAGATGATTCGAAATGCGGAATCGAAGGATGAGATTGAATGAGTAAAATCATCTTTTTTTCGTTACCCGCACATGGTCACACCAACCCCACTATTCCGGTAGTAACCGAATTAATAAAGAAAGGTCATCAAGTTTGGTATTATTCCTTTTTAGAATTTCAGGACAAAATAGAAGACACGGGTGCTTTTTTTATGGCTTGTGATGAATTCTTACCTAAAGTTACACATATAGAATTGGACCGTAAGGTTGGCAAAGATTTTGCAGCATTAATTGAAATGGCAGCGGATATAACGATTGCTTTGGATAAAAAGGTGTGTAAAGAATTAAGGGATATTCAGCCAGACTGCATTGTATCTGACTCTTTATGTATTTGGGGAAAATTATTTGCTGAGAAACTAGGAATTCCATATATTTGTTCGACTACTTCGTTTGCCTTTAATCAGTATACAGCAAAACTAATGAAGCGGAGTTTCATGGAAGTCTGGAGAATGATTCTAGGCATGCGAAGGATTAACAGAAAAATCAAACTATTAAATGATCATGGTTATCAAGTAGAGAATTTTGTATCGTTAGTTCAAAATGATAATGAAACGGACACCATTGTTTACACTTCGAAAGAATTTCAGCCAATGGCGGATACCTTTTCTGAGCGCTATGCCTTTGTTGGACCATCCATAAAGCAGTCTATACCGATACAGAATGATAAAAGGGTTAGAAAAGTAATCTACATCTCTCTTGGGACTATACTAAATCAGAATCAGGATTTTTACCAAAACTGTCTCAAAGCATTTGGGAAGACAGACTATGATGTTGTGATGTCAGTCGGAGAAAAAACTGAGATTTCGTCTCTTGATAGCGTACCAGAAAATTTCATAGTGAAAAACGCTGTGGATCAGATCTCGGTATTACAGAAAGCAGATGTATTTATTACCCACTGCGGGATGAATAGTACGAATGAAAGCCTATATTTTGGAGTTCCAATGGTTTTATTTCCGCAACATAGCGAACAAAGAATGGTAGCTGACCGAGTTGCCCAGCTCGGTGCAGGATTAAAACTTAATAGAAAAACTCCAAAGTATTTAGCAACAGCGGTAGCTGAAGTGCTTACAAATCGAGTATACCAGGAAGAAGCGCAGAAACTGTCAGAAAGCTTTAGGAAAGCTGGTGGTGCAGTAGAAGCAGCTAATGTGATCCTGCGTAAAATTGGAGAGAAATCCTAACGGCTTTGTATTCTGCAAAAGTTTATATGGTGAACAAAACTTCAAGAAGCAGGCGCATTTCTTTATTAATGAATGCGTCTTTCTTCATCTAAAGGACCAGATTATAGAATAACGTACTTTAACGAAAGGTTCCAAAACGATGCTGTGGGAATTTACTATTCTGTAATCTCCAAACAAAAATTGGATGACAAAGTAACTGGGCTAACCAATGATATTCGAGATAATATCATAGAAGTAAAAGACTCGCTAAATCAACGGTGAAACAGACCATCAATTTACTCAATATGATGGTGCGAGTTTTCAGTCTGTAGGTAAGCACCGCATTGAACACACGCTGAACAAACACCTGAGAAAACGCTTGCCTTCGTAAAGAAGCATAGTAGGAAATAGCTCAATACGCACATCAGGTTTGGTTTAATGAATTGGCTTCTGTCCGTTACTAGTGAGCTAAAAAACATCACATCGCATTAATATCATCTTTGTAGGAATACCTTGTAACTTCATTTCAACTGCTTTTAATTTTACTTCTTGCGGATAACTCACTCTCGTTCCCATAAAAATAAGCACCTCCAATTGATATTAGGATACATTACCCTAAATTCAATTGAAGATGCTTTTTTGTTTTGTCTAACCCGAAGAGGTCAGTTCAAGGGGCAGCCCACCCCTCTTTTTGTTACCTAATTGAGTTTTGTGAAGTATCTTATCTCTTCTTTATCCGTATAAAAGCCAACCGATTCGTATAGAGATAAAGCTGATTTATTTGTCGTTAGTACCATGAGAGTAGCTTATTGTAGCTTATGAGACTTAAGATATTTCAAAGCCTGTGCAAGCGTAAACTTTGCAATTCCACGCTTTCTCCATGGTTCACGGACAAAAACGTCCTCAATTACACCGTAGTCTTCTTCCTACCATGTCGTTAGTCCGCCAATAATAGTGTCTATTTGACGTATGACCATGGATGTCCATAGCTTGTTATTTTTGTATTCAGACAACCTATTAAGACCAAGTGGAGCATCTGGCCAAATTTCAGCTTCAATATCAAGGTAATCTCTTTCCTCGCTAGATGTCTCCATGCTCCAGTGTGAGAATTGAAACTCCTCCTGAAGTTTTAACACAAGAACCGGTTCAGTCAAATCTCGATTCATGCTATACAAACTATTCAGAGGGAGATATCCTTTTTGGATAAAAAAACTGATTGTTTGCTGTTTCTTTCGAATCGTTACCAACACAAAGTATTGTTCCATATTCTTGAGGTAAAGTTACCTTTAATTGCTTTGCTCTTGTTAAAAGATATTGATAGACTTTGTCAAGCAGAGTAGTGTCCTGTTCTCTTTCATAAATGGTTTTCAGATTAATATATATAGAGTGATTGTTCTCTTTTGAACGACCAGGAGGAACAACGTTAATGATGCTAACTTGCCCCTTAGCGACCATTTTCCCATCTTCAAATGCGCAATAAACGTTACTCCAATTATCTTCGTCCCCGACCCACCAAAACATCGCGTTGTCTTTTGCTGTTACTGATTGGTACAACTCACCAAGTAAAGGCATATCTCCATGTTCGAAGTTACGAATGAAAAATTCTGTTGGTGATTGGCTCAAAATAATACCCCTCTCAATAGTAGGGGGTTCCGCAGTTTAGAGGGCTAGCTATTCGTTTTCCCTTGAAAAATTTGCCCTTTGCTAACATTTGTTCGCTAACAGTAAAATGCTTAATTTACTATTATTACCATTAAAATAACGCACTTTAATACTTGTATCTACAGATTTTTATCTCTATATTAATTTTTTTCAACAAGTATATAATCGAATTTCGAGAACACCCTAATTCTATTCTTTTAATAAACCTTCAATGACAAATTCAATTAAAATTTATGAATATAGCATTGATTTATTATGTATTTAAAAAGATTCCTTTGTTTCGCGTTGGATAGCCCGATATGAGTAATCAAAGAATCTCTTTTTATCATATAATTCCTGGGGATTCACTAGTGATTTGAGTATTTGGATACAGATTTAAAAAAATATATAGTTCTTAAAGTAAATGAGGTAGCCGTTATAAGGTATATAGTGCATCTAAATAATATATTATTTTTCGAGTGCTTTTTAACTATTTTTTCGGTTATAATGAGAAAAACACGAAATATGATTCTAGTTTTATAACTAATGATTCTTGAATTAGTCATGTAATCTATACAATATCGAAGGGGAACTAAGCATGTTTTTAAAAAAAGAACGGAACATAACAATTGGCGATCTTATTAAGTTGAGTGAGGCTCAATTGCAAATGGCTAAACAGGGTCAATATGATTATGAGTATACTTTAGCTTCAACAAATGATGAGGAATTAAAACAGTTAGTACATAATTTAAATCAAGTAAATAGGCTTCGGAAAGAATCTGAAGATCAATTGCAGAAAAAATTGGGTAATGTATTGGAAAGTAATGAAATTGGTCTTTGGGAATTACAAGTATTGAACGGACGCTTGGATGATCCAAACAATGTTTTTACAGCTTCGACAGAATTAAAAGAGCTCTTAGGATTCAATAGTTATGCTATTAAAGACAGTTTTCAAGATTTTTTGAAGGTAATTACAGTGGCGCATCGTTCTGATTTTAAAGAGATGCTAGAGGAGAGTTTAGAAACACAAACTCGTTTTAATATGGAGCATTTGATATGCTGCCGTGACGGTCAAGAGCGCTGGATACAGACTACAGGAATTGCTTCTCATCTTGAAAATGATCAGTATCAAATAATTGGTTTGATGATGAATATTCATGATAAAAAAATAAACTTGGAAAAATTACAGGGATATGTAACACGTTATGATTTAATCAATAAAGCTCTAGTAGAAGCGCCATGGGATATGATTGTAGATCAAGGTGATCCATTAAATCCACAAAATTCCTTTTGGTGGAGTGAACAATTTCGAAGAACATTAGGCTTCAAGGATGAACACGATTTTCCAAATATTATGAGCTCTTGGAGTGATCGCTTGCATCCAGAGGACAAGCAGCTTGCATTAGATGCGTTTAGTGCACATTTATTAGATTTTTCTGGGCGTACGCCATTTCAAGTAGATTATCGCCTTCAATTAAAATCAGGTGAATATCGCTGGTTTCATGCAAATGGTACAACGCTTCGTAATAGTGAGGGAGCTCCTTTGCGAGTGGCAGGAACTATTCGAGATATTACACATGAAAAAATGAAAGAGCAAAATGTGCAAGAAACTATGACACGTATGGAGGAATTATCAGCTTCTATTAATCAAATGGTTGATGGCATTAATTCTATTACTATGCAGGCACAGGAACTGGCGAACACACAGGAAAAAACAACAGAAGCTGCCAATGATGCGAAAGGGGTAGCAGATGAAACACAGATTATATCACATTTTATTCGAGAGATAGCAGATCAGACAAATTTACTAGGGTTAAATGCTGCAATAGAAGCGGCACGTGCAGGAGAACAAGGAAAAGGTTTTGGTGTAGTAGCTGAAGAGGTAAGAAAATTAGCAGTTAATTCGGCTAAGGCAACAGGTAATATTGAATCAAGTTTAATGCAAATAAAGGTCTCTATTGATACAATTATTGACTATATGGATAAAATTAGTGAGCTTGCGCAAATGCAGGCGGCTCTTACAGAACAATTGAATGCCTCGGCAGATGAAATTGGTACAATGTCACAGGATTTGGTGGAATTTTCAAAGCAACAATAAAATTAAAGAGTATTTCGCTAGTTGATTATTTAACGTCAAGTGACATTAAAAAAGCTTTTATATAAAGCAAATAGGGGAATTCTCATTAAAATAACCAGGGGCTCATAAAATTTTTTATGAGTATCTGGTTTTATTTATGAGTTTTAAAAAATGCCCTTTTTGGCGTTCAGTACACCGAGTGCTAGCAGAGATATACTTAGATCAACAGCTAAGAGACTACTTAAAAGTCCCACAGTAACATATCTTATTTCTATTTATAAAAAGATTACTAAACAACAACACTTGACGCTGTATTAGGTCCGAATTTAGTAGAAAATATGGGTAGATTTGCACTGTTAATTGGGATTCCTCCCCTTGCGGGACCGTTTATATTATCGTCTATCGCTTTTTGGCAGGGTTAGTGCTTTTATTTTGTTACGTCCTGATCCATTAAAAATTGCAACAATGATAGAAGCAAACAGACAAGAAAATGAGCTTGGAAATAAGACAGAATCCTTAAATAAAAATGCTCTAAATAAAAGAGGTCTTACAGTCGGTGCAACGGTTATGGTTCTTACTCAGATTGTAATGGTTGCTATAATGAGGATGACACCAGTACATATGAAACCTCATGGTCATGGTTTATCGGAGGTTGGAATTGTTATAGGATTTCATGTAGATGTTATGTATCTTCCGTCGATCGTAACAGTGATTCTTGCCTTGTAGTAGTCACGTTCTTCTTCCATATCTTTGAAGTGAATCCGTTTGCCTTTTAACGGATTTTTTATGCCTTTCGCCCCCGATCCAGCAGATGGAAGACGGTTAAACGCGTCAATCGACTCTACTTCTTTAAACTCTCTCACCCATACCTTCACTTGTGAAACATTACGAATCTCGTATTTTTCCGCAATCTTTTGCATACTTTCTTCTCCCGCCAAATAAGCCTGTACTACTTCTAATTTCAACTCAGTTGGATACGTATTATTCTTTCTCGACATCGAAAAATCCCCTTTAAGTATAATGTTATCTACAGCGTACTGTAGTTTTTTTAACATTGTCTACCTAAAGGGGATAATATCAGTTGTGATTTTTGGCAACATAGTTTTTTTAGTAATCAATTAGTTATCCCCATACTGTCAAACTGGTACGTGTATCATTTTCGATAGTGATATAGTTAATATTAGTGTAATGAAAACTTTTTGCACGTTCGAAAAGTTTATGAGTAATTGACTCATCTTTTGAAAAAATTGAGACATAGCATGAATCTATAATTAAAAGTGCAAGTTCACAAGTGCTCTTTAAAAAATCGTCATAACTTTTAATTTCTACTACCTCTTCCATATTAGGAAAAGCCTTTAGATCCGTAAATATTAAATAATATTCTTTAGTTGAAATATATTCTAAGAATGATGGACCATTTAAACTAACACTGTGGGGGAATAAATCTGAACCAAGTGTTCCTTTTTCTATTTTGTAAGACTCTCCAGGACCTATTGACCAATACCAAGAAGGATCAATGATATTTGAAAAAATATCAGATAAAAACTTGCCATACTCATTATTAATCTCGAAAGAAATACCTCGCATTTTAACATCCTTTCTTCAAACTACTAATTTTATTATAAAACAAAAAAATCTATCAATTACAAAATGTAATTCACTGGGCAACTCTCAATAGAAAAGTGTATAATTTAGCTTATATTGGAAAATGCAGACGTCTATGCATACCTAAAATAAGCAAATCATGTAGGGGAGTATAAAATGAGGATAAAAATTATCATAACAGTAGTCATTTGTTTATGGATGTTGCCATTTAGTCAAACAGCGCAGGCAGCAAATCTTAGTGAACATTATCATGATATTACAGACAATGATCTTCATAACAGTATCATTATGTCGCCTGAAAGCTCAAAGGCATTTGTCAATGGTAATATGGTTTCTGCAGTACAGCCACTTATCAAAGATGGAAGAACCTTAGTGCCACTTCGCTTTATTTCTGAAGGGTTTGGCGCAAAAGTCGATTTCAATGCTAAAAACAATACTATAACTATTAAAAATTCTGATAAAATCATAACCTTGAAAATCGGAAACAAGGCTATTGATGTGAATGGCCACTCGATTCAAATGGACGTTGCGGCTAACCTTCATCATAATTCTACCTATATTCCTTTAAGATATATAGGGGAGGCTTTTGATAAGAAAGTAGTTTATTTAAAAAATGAAAACCTACAACCTTATAGTTTGATTATGATTAGGGATGTAAAGGCAGCGGAGCTTGAAAATCTTAAACTTGTCCGCATTTGTGAATGGCTATTTCAGGGGAAATCAATTGTCTATAGCGATCGTTTTATGGCAGTGATCCAAGAGAAGGGTCAATTATTCTATAGCAATTATTTTTCTGATTTTGAACCATTTGTTTATAAGGAATTTGTTGAGGATAAAAATATCATCAAATTAGGGGATATTTGGATTAAAACAGATATGGGCAATTTTTATATGGACTACGCCTATAACACTACAAGAGAATTTATTTTATATTATGTGGATGGACAATCCATTTCAAGAGTAGCCGTAGAAAAAGCACCGATTAAAGCTGTAAAACCTTATGAGAATAATGTCTATTATCTAACGAGATATGAGCGTGGTATTGTAAATGCTCATGAAACGAGTAATTTAAAATCTGCAACACGAACAAATGGCCAATGGGTTACTGATTATTTAGGCAAGCCAGGGTTTTATTATGGTTTTGATACGATAGGCAATTCATATAACTGGAAAATAAATGATAACGGCATCTATATTTTTGGTTATAATAGATTTGGGAATTTAAGCTCAGATGATAGAAAAAAAACTTTTGGAAATTACAGGGTAGACGTAAAGGGGCATAATCATGAGGTATTACACCCTTAAAGTTTGCGTATTCATGATACAGTTGGCTGGTTTAGGTTCTGTAGTGTACGGATCCTGAGCTAGTCAATTTTTGCTTACTAGGTTTGTTATGATTGGAATGGGGGCATGGCCATTTGTTTGATTTTACTTTCCGGCACTTACATGTTCTATTATTTGCGTTGCTTTTTAATATAAAAAATAAACCAAATATAATATATGATTACAACTAGTGACAAACCTAATGAAACATATTTATTTTGCTCATTGGGCAAAATAATAATAGAAATAATAGCTAATATAAAGGCGGGGAATACCGTGTAAAACCAGATTCGCACTGCTTTATTTTTAAAAGAAACTTCAAATCGATCCATACAAGCACCTCATTTATTGATCCTAAAGACCATTGTTTGGATAGTTGGAAATGATTTCCTAATAGAAAATATACCATAGTAAAATAAAAAATAGAAGTAAAATGGTAGGGTGACGGATAAAACTAGCTCATTAAGGTTATCGATAAATATCTTTTCTCCTGTAACTTTATTTGAAGTTGATGCGTCTACTTAGTAGTGTATTTAACTATTTTTGAAAAAGAATAGTAAATTCACATCATTTACCAAAGGGTTTTTAGTTGCTTGTCGACAAAAATATAGATTAAAATGATTCTGACTGTTTTTTTATCAGGAACAATGTATCCTGATTATCTACTTGTGCCCGCAAGCACATCCCCGTTTTGACTGCTTACTATAAGTGATGAAACAAACCTTGTCTGCAAATAGGAAAAATATCCCGATTCTTTATGTGATGGAATACACGATAATTTCATAGAAAAATACTGTAGAAAATGATATGCCTTATGGTCGTAGGCAAAAAATCAATAGGACATTCAGCTCTTTCAAGTGGCAGAAATGATGATAAAATAAACATGTTATTGGAAATATTAACTATCGGAGGTATATTATGGGTAAAGGCTTATTGTGGACAGCCACTGCTATCTTAGTAGTTTTACTTGGGTTTGGAAGCTACTATTTTATCAAAGAAATAACAAACTCTATGGCATACAATAAATTAGTGGATGAGTATAAAAAGCCAGTACCAATTAACAATATAGAGTCTGAATATGATGTAATTGTCATTGGTGGTGAGCCTGAGGGTGTCGCTGCTGCGGTTGCTTCAGCACGTAATGGGGCTAAAACATTATTGGTAGAAAAACGTGAAGAATTGGGTGGATTATTTACATATGGGATGTTGAATTTTCTAGATATTCCACGTGATGGTCATAATAACTCCATCAGTGAAGGTATTTTTAAAGAATGGCATGAGCTAGTGAGAGGCAATGATGCTTTTGGTATCGTCGGAGCTAAAGCAGCGTTTAAAAAGCTGATTGATGAGGAACCCAATTTAACATTGTCGGTGCAAACGGAAGTTGTCAAAGCGAATCTTCAACAACAGCAACTAACGTCTGTTGAGCTAAAAAATGAATACGGTACATATGTCGTTAAAGGAAAATCATTCATAGATGCTACACAGGATGCGGATTTTGCTACGATGTCTAAAGTTCCTTTCTTCGTTGGTGGTGAAGATATAGGGATAAAGGATAAACGCATGGCTGTAACATTAATGCTTCACTTGAAAAATGTTGATTGGGATCAAGTAAAAAAAGCGGCGAAGTCAGATGTATTTGGCGGGGCTAACTTGAATCATACCGTTATGTGGGGCTTTACCAAGCTTCATGATGAATATACACCTTTACAAGAAGGTACAAGATTAAGAGGGTTAAATTTAGCGCGAGTGGATGATGAATATTTTATTAATGCCTTACAAATTTTTGGTATTGATGGCTTAAATGATCATTCGAAGCAGGCGGCCATTGCTGCTGGTAAAAAAGAAACATTGCATGTACTTAAATATTTACAGGAAAACTTCCCTGGATTTGAAAAAGCAGAAATTGTCAGCTTCCCAGAAGAGCTTTATGTACGAGAAACAAGACATATCTGGGCGGAATATCAATTACCAATGTCCGATATTTGGCAAAACCGAGATCATTGGGATAGCATTGGGATTGCTTCTTATCCTGTAGATGTGCAGGCTCAAACACCCCATGATTATGGCTATGTTATTTCTGCACCAAAGCAATATGCGATTCCTTTCCGATCTCTAGTACCAAAGGATATCGATGGTTTACTTGTTGTAGGACGATCTGCAGGTTATTCATCTTTAGCAGCGGGAAGTGCCCGTATTGTTCCAACCGGTATGGTGACTGGGGAAGCGGCAGGGACAGCGGCAGCACTGGCTCTTCAACAAGATGTTACTTTTAGAGAAATGAGCAAGGATAAAAAATTAATTGCTACGTTAAGAGAGCAGTTGGATAAACAAGGTGCCTATATCGATTCATTTTCTGTGGACTATCCTTATCAGGGCGAATGGTATGATGAAGCCATTCAATCGTTAATTAACTATGGACTTGTAGTGGGCGGTTATGATAATGATTTAAAGGTCGACAGTAAAGCAACGAAAATTAAGTTTGCTAAAATGTTTAAAGAAAGTATGATTCGTGCCGGCGGAGAGAGTACAGCCGATAAGAAAGATAAGCTGGAGATTGTCATAAATAAGGTATATAGCACGGGTGATGAAGCTATTACGCGAGATGAGCTGGCGCAATATTTGGCAGATGTGCTTATCGATGAATCGACTGGAACAAGCTGGGAAAGCTTAATTGATCAAGAAATTGTTACTGAAAAAGTAGCTAAAAAAGTGAAAGACAATAAGCAACTGAAGTTAAAAGAGATGTATGCCATCATGGCAGATGTCATTCATTATATAGAAAAAGAACGTTCCTCTAAATGAGGAGCGTTTTTTTTAATGTGGATCGTTTGAATGCCGTCTGTAACTCATGAAGGTGAATGCAGATGCAATCAGTGCCAACGTTGCTGCTGCCCAGGCAAGATATTCTAGACTCCCTGAATTAATGACAAAGCCTCCTATGGCAGCGCCTAATGCTATCCCCACATTGACGGCTACTGGCGTTAATGAGGAAGCAAAATCTTTGGCTGATGGAGAATACTCTTCTGCTAAATCCATGAAATATAGCTGAATTGTCGCGTTTACGGCATAAAGTATAACAGCCATTAACAGGATACTTAAAATTCCTAGCCAAAGGGAGGACATTGTAAAATAAAAGGAAAATAAGATGAATGCTTGAATGATAAAAATATAACGTAATTTACTTAATCCGTTTCTCTGTGCAATTTTACCTGCTAAAACATTACTAAAAATAGAAAAGAAACCATAGATCAGAAGGACAATGGCTATGTATTTTGTCGGAACACCAAGTTTATTTTCTAAAATAGGCGTAATAAATGTATAGATTGTGTATGTTCCAGCAATGGTGAAAATAGGAATTAAAAATGCAAGTATAACTTTAGGATGCTTTAATAAGGACAATTGATCGGATAGCGATCCATTCTCACCACTTAAACGTTTAGGTAACACAAACATGCTTATGATAAATGCAACGCCCCCTAAGAAGGCAGTTAACCAGAATGTCATATGCCAATTACTCCATTGTCCTATCATTGTTCCTAATGGTACACCCATGACATTGGCAATGGTAAAGCCGGCAAATATCGAAGCAATGATAGTGGATCTTTTTTCTTTTGGAATGACCGTATTAGCAATGGACATAGATAGAGCTGTTAAAACACCACTGACAACAGCGGTCGTAATTCTAGAGCCCATTAGCACAACATAAGTGCTAGATAAAGCACTAATTATATTTCCAAGGATGAAAATGGCAATTAATACTAACATAAGTGGATATTTCGGAAATCTACTGACAAAGCCTGTTACAATGGGGGTGCCTATTGCATAGGCAATGGCGAATCCAGAAACCAATGTGCCTGCTGTAGCAATCGAGATCCCTATAGATGTAGAAACCTCAGTTAATAGCCCTACAATTACAAATTCACTTGTCCCCATGACGAAAGTAAGCAAAATAAGCGTAAATGCTAAAATCTTATGCTTTTTACTAAGCGTTTGTTCTTCATGAACCATTGTATATTGATACCTCCTTATATTTATATATCGAGAATTATCGATATATTAGATGTAATATCGGACCCTATATCTATTTATCGTGAATATTCGATATAATGATTGAATAGAAACCCACTTAATCATTTTGGGTTTCTGATACTAAAAACATTGCAATTTCTTGGACAGTTTCTTCTTTTAATTTGTAATACGTCCATTGACCATGACGAAAAGATTCAAGGAGACCAGCTTTTTGCATCATAGTTAAATAGTGAGAAACGGTCGATTGAGAAGTTTTTGCTTTTTCCTGAATATCCCCTACACAAACGCCTCCTTCAATACTCACTTTTGGAAAATGCTTCTCAGGTTCCTTCAACCACTGTAAGATGTTTAGCCTTGTCTCGTTTGATAACGCTTTAAAAATTTCAATAGGTTCCATGTCTCGATGATATATCGAATTATCTCGATATGTCAATGATTAATTTTATACAAAAAATTATTGACGTCAAGAAAGGACTCCTGTAGAATATGTCAAAATCATAGAAAAATTCGATGATAAAGAGAGTAATTGATGGGACAACTGGAAAGCGAGTTAGGGATGGTGTGAGCCTAATACAGAAACCATGAATGAAGCGCACTTTGGAGAAGGTTCTCGAACTACTAGTAGAGAATAGCGGGGCGTCACCTCGTTAACAATGGAAAGTGGTCATTATGAATGGCAACTAGAGTGGTACCACGGGATTACTATGCTCTCGTCTCTAATTATAGAGGCGGGGGCTTTTTTTATTGAAAATGGAGGAGGATATACATGAATAAACAAATTGCAAACAGTATTGCTGAAATTTTAAAGCAACAGCTAACAGCTCAAGACGTGGAACAATTGCTAGAAAAACCAAAAAGTTTAGAAGTTGGCGATGTGGCATTTCCATGCTTCACCTTGGCTAAAATATGGAAGAAGCCACCTCAACAAATTGCTGCGGAAATAGCGAACCAATTGCAAAATGAGATGATCCATCAGGTGCAATCCGTTGGTGGCTATGTCAACATCTTTTTAAATCAAGCAACAGTAACGCAACAAGTGTTGGGCCTTATTATGCAGGAACAACAAAATTTTGGTACGAATCAAAATGAAATGGGAAGTGTCGTCCTCGACTTTTCTTCGCCCAATATTGCTAAACCGTTCTCTATGGGGCATTTACGTTCAACCGTCATTGGGAATGCCTTGGCAAATATTGCAGTTAAAAATGGTTACCAGGCTATTCGTATTAATCATTTAGGGGACTGGGGCACCCAATTTGGCAAGCTTATCGTTGCGTATCAAAATTGGGGTGATAAGGAAGCCATTACAGCATCTCCTATTGAGGAATTATTAAAGATTTATGTTAAATTTCATACGATGGCCGAACAAGATCCTACATTAAATGAAATGGCTCGCGCCGCATTTAAAGCATTAGAGGATGGTGATTCAGAGGCGTTAGCATTGTGGCAATGGTTCCGCGATGTATCGTTAGATGAATTTCAGGCTATTTATCAGCTGCTAGGTATCAATTTTGATGAATATACAGGAGAAGCCTTTTACAATGATAAAATGACAGAGGTTGTGACAGAGCTACAAAGCAAAGGACTCCTAATCGAATCAGAGGGTGCTTTTGTAGTAGAGATAGAGGGAATGCCTCCTTGTTTAATAACAAAAACAGATGGCGCCACGCTTTATGCAACTCGTGATTTAGCGGCTGCCTTTTACCGACAGCAACAGTATCAACCGAACAAAATTTTCTATGTAGTTGGCAATGAACAAACGCTCCATTTTAAACAATTATTTCAGGTGATTGAAAAGATGGGGTATAGTTGGGCAAAAGATTTACAGCATGTACCGTTTGGGATGATGCTTAAAGATGGTAAGAAAATGTCCACACGTAAAGGTAAAGTGGTGTTATTAGCGGATGTGCTAGCCGAGGCGATTGCCACAGCTAAGCGCAATATAGAAGACAAAAACCCTTATTTACAGCAGAAAGAGAGAGTAGCGCAGCAAGTAGGAGTTGGAGCGGTTATCTTTAATGACCTAAAATATCATCGTTTAAACGATATTGAATTCTCCATCGAGCAAATGATGAATTTCGAAGGGGAAACAGGGCCTTATGTACAGTATACCTATGCTCGTATTTGCTCTATCTTGGCAAAAGGCGATGTGCCCTCTCACATAAAGACATTTGCTCCATTAGGGCAGCATGCTTGGCCAATCATTTTATTATTGGAACAATTTCCGAAGGTTGTGGACACCGCTTTTAATCAGGCAGATCCATCCATTATCGCAAAATATGCTTTACAGCTAGCACGTTTATTAAATAAATATTACGCTCATCAAAAAATATTAACCGATGATGCCCAGCAAGCTTCACGTCTAGCGCTTTGTCATTGTGTGGCGATAGTGTTAAAAGAGTCATTAGCTTTATTGGGCATTGAGTCGCCAGAAAATATGTAGTGAACGGTCGCATATTGAAAGCATTGACCATTTATAGAATACATGGTAAAAGGATAGAATAATAAAAGAAAATTCTTCCATTGACTGGCAGCAGAGGGGATTAAATCAAATGGGTAAAAAACAATGGACTGTTTCACTGATTTTAGTCGTAATAAGTATATTCTTTGTAGCACTTAATATGAGACCCGCAGTAACGGGAATTGGGCCACTCTATAATGTCCTCATGACAAACTTACAGGTTTCCAATACGAGTATGAGCTTTCTCACATCTATCCCAGTTTTTTGCATGGGTTTATTTGCTTCGATTGCTGTACCATTTCAGCGTAAGCTTGGAACAAAATTAGCAATCGTGCTGTTAATGGTTATACTCATCTTCGCAAATGGGCTACGCTTTTTCCAAGAAAGCTATCTTTTATTAGTTGTCACTAGTTTTGCGGCAGGCTTGGCTATTGCGATGATTGGGCCTATATTAAATGCATTTATTAAGAAAAAATTCCCTCAACGCTTTACAATTGTTATTGGTATTTATTCATTTGGCATCGGCATTGGTGCGACATTAAGTGCAGCATTAACAGTGAGCTTTTATCAATATTTTGATAATCAGTGGACAGTTGCACTGGGCATGTGGGCCTTACTTGCTATGGTCGCCCTTATTCTATGGAGCTGGGCAATTCCGAAAGAACAAGGAGCAGATGGTGAAGAATTAGCTAAAAATGAACCGGCGCGTAATCCTTGGGTAACTGGGCGCGCTTGGTCAATTTTATTGTATTTTGGCTTACAAACCTCACTGTTTTTCTCTATGATGTCGTGGCTTACACCTCTTTTACAGGACAAAGGAATGACGCTTAAGGATGCGAGTATGATGCTGACGTTTATGTCTATTGTACAAATGATTGGGAATATTGCTGTGCCGATGCTTATGGAGAAATGGACTAATCGATTAGCATGGGCAGTGGCATTAGGCTGTTTAGGGCTGATAGGCTTTACATTATTATGGCTTTTATCAGGTATTTATTTGTGGTTGGCCGTATTGATAATCGGCATTGTTCTAAGTGGGCTATTTCCGATCGGCCTGCTGTTACCGCTTGATGAAGCTAGAAATGATCAGGAAGCCAACAGCTGGTCATCGATGGTATTTTCAGGTGGCTTTATGCTAAGTGCAATCATTCCTGTTTTGATTGGCGTTTGCTATGACATGACAGGTAACCATACATGGACGTATGTGATCTTTCTAGCATTAATGCTAGGAATAATCGCGACAACAGGGCTACTGCGAAAAAATTAATTCAAGAAGGCATGCCATTCAAAACGCATGTCTTTTTTTTGTCAAAAATATTTTGAAGGCCTAAAATCCATCCATTTTCACAGCAAATCAGAGAATCCATAAATTTTAATAGGTAGAATGAAATAGAACTAAAGCGATTGCTCTATTTTACTACTAGATAAATTCAAATAATAATATTATGTAAACTTGAAACATCCTAAGACCTTGATTATGATAGACAAGAGAGATAGTTGAAAAGAAAGTTTTGGTGAAGGTATGTATAAAAAGATGCTCGTTTTAGGAGCGGCTACAATACTAATGACAAGTTGTGACAGTCAAATAGGTGCAGGCTGGTTTCAAGCAGAAAAAGCAGAGATGCCAACAAAAACAGTGGCCAAGCAAGAAGAAAAGATAGTGCCTGAGGTCAAAGTGATAGGTGAGCATGGAGTTGGTGCAGGCATTATTATTCAGCAAAAGGATGATGAGCTTTATATTTTAACAAATGGCGCACTAGTGGCCTCAAAGCCAACTGCCCTTGTGCAAATTGGTCCGGATAAGCTAGTGGCAACTAATGTTCATTTTATGTCAACGGCACATAATGTTGCACTTTTGCAGGTGACCTATAAAGCGAATGTAAAAGTACCTAAAATGTATGAGGGGGAGCTCGATCAGCTATCAGTTTATGTGAATGGCTTACCTTATACGATTCAAAAATACGATGATAAAATTGCTGCTTATTATATTGATACAGATGAAAAGCTACCTTTGGGAAGCCCCGTGATGGAGGCGGAAAACGGAGCAATTGTCGGTCTTTATTTTAACCGGCAGCAGCAAGGTGAAGCACAACCATACATATTGCCGATAAAGGAAATTCAACCGTTTATGCAGAAGTGGTTAAAGGAAGGCATGAAGGCGAGTGTACGCCTATCGCAATCAAAAAATTTATATCCTTATATTGAACAGGGTGATCAAGAAGCCGTACAGCAAGCCATCGACCAATATGGTGAAAATATATTTGCGTATAATATAGATGAAATCAATCTTTTTTTAGATACATTCCATAAGCATTTAAAAGGCGCTGTCACTATTCAAGATGCAAGTGTTATGGAGCCGATTGTTGGATCAGAAGATTTGCAAGACACTTTGGCAGGTATGGTTGCCTACTATGCCTCCAAACACGCGAAGATTCATTTCTCGAATACGGACATTCAAGATATTCGTATAGTGGATCAGCATCTACAGGTACAAGCTAAAACGGAGTATGTATTGACCAACGCAACTGGTCAGGAGGCACTTGCCCATTCCATCATGCTTTATGAAATTATGAAAAATGAACAGGGCGAGTACAAGCTACTTCGTCTTACTACTGAGGAGTGAACTTTGCATGGAGCAAGCAAGACAAATGCTACAGCATCATTTTGGCTATGAAGCCTTCCGGCAAGGACAAGCCCAAATTATTGAACAAACTTTACATGGACAATCGAGCCTTTGTGTGATGCCAACAGGTGGAGGGAAGTCTATTTGTTATCAGATTCCAGCGTTAATGCTTGAGGGGCTCACAATCGTTATATCGCCTCTTATTTCTTTAATGCAAGATCAGGTGGAAGCTTTACGAGCAGCCAATATTCCTGCTGCCTATATAAATAGTACATTAACAGCACAAGAAGTGAATGAAACGATGCAGCTAGCTAGTGCTGGTTATTTAAAACTACTGTATATCGCACCTGAAAGACTTGAAATTGCTTCCTTCCTTCAAGCATTGTCCTATTTATCCGTGCCATTAATTGCGGTGGATGAAGCACACTGTATTTCTCAATGGGGTCATGATTTTCGACCAAGTTATCGTTCCATTCAAAAGCTTTTCACACTGTGGCAGCAGAAGCCAACTGTTTTAGCGCTTACCGCCACTGCGACACCTGCTGTTTGTGAGGATATTCGGAAAATTTTAACCATTGATGAAGATGCAACAGTGATGACAGGCTTTACACGTGATAATTTGGCCCTTTCGGTGTTAATTGGTGAAAATAAAGAACGTTATATTAAAAATTACTTGCAGAAAAATAAACAGGAAGTCGGTATTATTTACGCCGCCACACGAAAAGCGGTAGACGCGATTTATGACATGCTAAGTCGGTCGGGTGAAGCGGTAGCCAAATACCATGCTGGGTTATCAGAGGATCTACGGATGGCTGAGCAGGAGCGTTTTTTAAAAGATGAGGCACGTATTATGGTGGCTACCAACGCCTTTGGTATGGGAATCGATAAAAGTAATGTGCGCTTTGTGCTGCACTATCAAATGCCTCGCAACATGGAGAGCTATTATCAAGAAGCAGGGCGAGCTGGTCGAGATGGTCTTCCAAGTGCTTGTATCCTACTGTATGCCTCCGGAGATGTTCAAACTCAACGTTTTCTTATTGACCAATCGCAAGATGAAGCACGAATACCACAGGAATTAGCGAAGCTCCAAACAATGGTCGATTATTGCCATACAGAGGGCTGCCTACAAAATGCAATTTTAGCCTATTTTGGTGAAGTACAAGAGGAGCCTTGTGGTCGCTGCAATAATTGTAATGATGGCCGTACTGTGATGAATGTAACGGAGGATGCACAGAAGGTACTCGCTTGTGTTGTACGGATGGGCCAAAAATTTGGCAAGACGATGGTGGCTCAAGTACTTATCGGCTCCAAAAATCAAAAAATGAATGAATTTGGATTTGCACGTTTATCGACCTATGGCATTTTGAAAGGGCATTATTCGTCTAAAGATGTCTCGAACTTTATTGAGTTTCTAATTGCCGAAGGCTTATTGGCAGTTAAGCACGGCACGTATCCGACTATTTATGTGTCAGCCGATGGCAAAGAAGTTCTACTTGGGCAACGACAGGTCATGCGGAAGGAAGCTGTAACGGTTAAAAAACTGGTTGATAATGATCCTTTATTTGAACATTTACGTGTGTTGCGAAAAGAAATTGCAGATGAAGAGAAAGTTCCACCATTTGTAGTATTCTCAGATAAAACATTACGTGATTTATGTGACAAGAAGCCCGCAGTACTGGATGATTTACGCCACATTAGCGGCATCGGTGAAGTGAAATTTGATAAATACGGCAAGCGTTTCTTTGAGGCACTACAATCATTTTTAGAAACACCCATCTAAAATTAAGCATGTGTTTTTACAAAAAAGAGAGGTGTCTCAATGAAAAATTGAGGCACCTCCCTTTGTTTATTTATCCCAATGCTTAGTTAGAAACTCATCACGGCCGGAAACAGCACGGTCTTGCTTATAGTGATCAGCTTCTTTTTTATAGTAATCTTGGTGATAGTCTTCCGCTGGATAGAAGCGTTCAGCATCGCGAATTTTGGTTACAATAGGTTTATCGAAGCGTCCACTAGTGGCAAGCTTTTCTTTAGATGCCTCGGCGATTTGCTTTTGTTCATCCGTGTAAGTAAAGATGGCTGTTGAATAGGACTCTCCACGGTCATGAAACTGCCCAAAAGCATCAGTGGGATCGATTTGCATCCAATAAATGTCTAGTAGTTGTTCATAGCTAAAAATGGCTGGATCGAATTCAATTTCGACGACTTCTAAATGGCCAGAAGTCCCTTTCTTAACATCCACGTATGTTGGGTTTTCTAAATGGCCGCCCATATAACCAGATGTTACTTTATGTATACCATCCCACTCGACGAATGGCTTAACCATGCACCAAAAACAACCGCCAGCAAATGTAGCTTTTTCTATCATGTACATCATCCTTTCTTTTGTGAAAATATTATAGCATTGTTTGGCGAAAAAACTGAGCATTTGGGTGTAAAATAACAATAAGATAGATGAAGATGGGACTTCCTCTATCAGCCAAATGAAACTTTCCGGCTAATCAATCGTTACATTAACTATAAAAAAATAGAGGAGTTAGTCATTATGGAAGAGCAAGATTATACTAGACGCTCACAACGTCCTACAAAACGAAAGCTTCGTAAAGGGAGAGCAATTTTTACATTATTAATACTCTGTGTCTTGGTTGTGGCAGGTTATTCTATCATGCAGTACCGCAGTGGCCTCAAGCTTGCCAATCAAACACAAGTTGAGCAGGAGGATTTTTCTGGCGATACATTAAAAGGCGATATCGAAAATTACTTAATCCTTGGTGTCGATACACGTGGCGAGGAGAAATCTCGAACAGATACGATGATGGTATTATCTTGGAATAAATCAAACAATGATATTAAGCTCGTATCCTTTATGCGTGATATTTATGCGGAAATCCCGGGCTATCAATCCTATAAGCTTAATACAGCGTACTACTTAGATGGGGTACAGCTACTGAAGGATACACTAACAAATATGTTCGGCTTACCGATTCACCATTATGCGCTTATCGATTTTAAAAACTTTGAATCGTTGGTGGATATTTTAGCGCCTAATGGTGTTGAGATGGACGTTGAGAAGGATATGTCTGAAAATATTGGGGTAGAGTTAAAGCAAGGTGTTCATCACTTAAATGGACAGGAGTTACTAGGCTATGCACGATTCCGTCATGATGCGGAAGGTGATTTCGGTCGTGTAGCACGTCAGCAAAAGGTTATCGAGGCTTTAAAAAATGAACTGTTAACACCTGCGAATGTATTGCATTTACCAAAATTTGTAGGGGCAGCACAAGGCTATATTACAACCGATTATTCTTCTGCTGAAGAAATGCAACAAGTGCTGAAATTGTTATCTAAGGGCAAGGTGAACATTGAAAAAGCAACGATTCCAATTGAAGGTAGCTATCAATTCCAAAACTTTAGTCATGCCGGCGATTCAATCGTGATAGATGTGGAACAAAATAAGGCCTTTTTAAGTGATTTTTTAGGCATTTCACTGGAGTGATATTTAGCAAAATCCAACATTATCCTGTAATATAAAGGTAGAGCTTTTTGATTGGGGTGGATATATGGAAAAAGAAAGACCAAAAGAACGTTCAAACCTGTTAGCAACCAAGTTTATTCGTTTCTTAGGTGGCAGAAACCTATTATTTACGCTGGTTATTTTATTATTAGTTGCATGTGTTATTTTTATGTTTAATCAAGTTTCCTTTATCTTTACTCCGCTTCAAGTATTATTTGAAGTAGTCATTTTACCAGGGGTACTAGCCGTCATTGGCTACTATTTATTACGTCCATTGTTGGCGATCTTGGTTAGATGGCGTATCCCGAGAATTTGGGGTATTTTAATACTCTACATTGCGGTCATTGGTGTCATTACACTGCTTGTTGTGTTGGTTTATCCGTTTTTACGTGACCAATTCACGAACCTTGTACAGGAATTCCCAGAGTATTTTATGAAGTTTACGGAAAAATTTGTTGCATTCTTTAATCATTCACGTTTTAACGATTATTTAGATAAAATTAATTTTGACTACAATGAAGTGGTTAAAAACTTCACTACAGATATGGTGAAAACTGTGAAGGATACAGCTGCAAATATAGCACAAGGTGTCGCATCCGGTATTACGGGCTTCCTATCAACGTTAACAGGCATTGTTCTATCGCTTGTAACCGTACCATTCATTCTGTTTTATTTACTGAAAGAGGGCGAAAAGTTACCGAAATTTATGCTGAAAGTTTGCCCACCGCGTATGCGTAAAGAAGTGACTGAAATTTTCCATGATATGGACAAGCAAATTAGTTCTTACATACAAGGGCAAATTTTAGTATCAATGTGTATTGGTGCAATGGTAACGATTGGCTTCTTAATTATTGGTATGAAATATGCTTTATTGCTCGGCTTCCTTGCGATGATTACAAGTGTGGTGCCTTATTTAGGTCCTGTTATTGCCATCACACCAGCCGTTATTATTGCTCTTGTCACATCGCCATTGATGCTGATTAAGCTAGCGATTGTATGGACAATCGTGCAGTTAATCGAGGGAAAATTCATTTCTCCACAAATTATGGGGAAATCGCTCAGTATTCACCCGATTACAATTATCTTTGTATTATTAACGGCAGGTTCGTTATTTGGTGTACCGGGTGTCATTTTGGGGATTCCAGGATACGCAATCTTTAAAGTGCTTGTGACTCATCTATTCAAGCTATTTAAACAGCGCTATAACCGGTACGAGGACGACGTTCACCAAAAATATGATGTATAAGAAGATACAGCTACTGCCGCTTGACAGTAGCTGTATTTTTAATACGAGATGAAGGATGGGGGAAAAGGGAATGACATACATACCAATTAATTTTCAAGAAAAATTAGCGAAATTCCAAGAGCACTGGTCACCAAAGGTAATTGCTGAAATGAATGAATATCAATTCAAACTTGTTAAAGTAAGAGGAGATTTTGTTTGGCATAAACATGATGATACAGATGAAGTGTTTATTGTTATTGAAGGGGAGCTTGTCATCGAATTCCGTGATGGAGAAGTTAGATTAAAGGAGGGGGAAATGTTTGTTGTACCACGCCAAGTTGAACACAAACCTTACGCCGCTGCCGAGTGTAAAATTTTGCTTGTAGAGCCTGCAGGGGTAGTGAATACGGGTGAGGAAAAATCTGTCCTTACTGCTGAAAATGATGTTTGGATTTAATTAATAAAACCCTTCTAGCTTGTTGTTAGAAGGGTTTTCTATGTTAGTTTTCTTGTAGTACTTGAACTTGCGCTAAACGATCGACTGCTTCCTGAAGGATTTCCGCTGGCTGCACGAGTGCTAAGCGCAAATAACCTTGCCCTGCGGTTCCAAATACAGTACCTGGAACGGTCACAATGCCAACCTGCTCGATCAATTTAAAGGCAAGTTCTGTGCAGTCCATATCATATGGATATTTTGCCCAAACAAACATACCACCGTTGGAAGGTGCTGCGTCCCAACCTAGTGCCTGTAAGCCATTCATCAGTGTTTGATGACGCTCAGAGAAGGTTGCACGTAAGCTTGCCGTAATTTCTTCAGCATGATCGAGGGCAACAACAGCTGCATCCTGAATAGGCTCAAAAATACCGAAATCTAAATTTGATTTTAATTGCTTTATGATCGAGATCATTTCAGCATTTCCTGCGATATAGGCAATACGTGTTCCTGCCAAACTAAAGCTTTTGGAAAGGGAGTTAATTTCCATTCCTACTTCTTTCGCACCTGGGGTAGCAAGGAAACTAATTGGTCCATCGCCTGTAAAATAAAACTCAGAATAGGCTGCATCATGCAGAACGATGATGTTATATTTTTTAGCAAAGGCAATCACTTTTTCAAAATATGCTAAGGATGGCATCGCTGGTACTGGGTTTCCTGGTAAGTTTAAAATTAATAGCTTTGCTTTTTGGGCAATATCTTCTGGAACAGCGTCTAAGTCTGGAAGATAGTTGTTGTCAGCTGTTTGAGGCATGAAATAGGGTGTTGCACCAGCTAAGTGAATGCCTGCGTCATACGCAACGTAAGCTGGGTTTGTCGATAGCACGATGTCTCCTGGATCACAAAAGGCCATTGGAAGATGCACTAAGCCTTCTTGAGAGCCAATCGTTTGAATGATTTCAGTAGCGGGATCTAAATCAACATGGCTACGGCGCTTATAGTAGCGACTAACTGCCTCATAAAAACGCTGTGTGCCTGTAAGTGTATAGCCATACGATTCAGCTAAACCTGCTCGATAAGATAGATGTTCACGAATTTTGGCATGTGGGGGAAGGTCTGGGCTTCCTAAGCTTAAGTCAATCAGGGTCATGCCCTTTGATTGCTGCTCTCTCGCAAAATTTTTCAAATCTCCGAAAATTGCTGGTGTAAATAAAGACATTTTTTTAGATGGTACGATTTTCAAGACTAGTACACTCCTTGTAGTTGTATAACAGAATAGTAGTTCACATTTTATCATACTAAAGCACAGAAAGGGGCAGATATTCTGAAAAAAGAAAATATTTATATAATGTAGAGGATGTGCGCATAGGCTAGCGAAAATGGATTGCCTAATGTTGGGGAAACCTACTGTAAATTCCGTAAATCTAGAAGTTGTATTATACTTACTATATAGCTTTTCAGTGAGAATTAAGGTGCGAATCGATGGATCTACCTGCTATCATTAGCATAAGGGGGGGGAGGGCTTTGAAGGTATATTCGTTAAGTGGACCGAGTGGCACAGGAAAAAGCACTAGTGCTCTATCTTTTGCCCATAAAATTGGCGTACAGGCGATTATCGATGATGGATTACTCATTGTCAATGGCGTGAGAGTCGCAGGAGTTTCTGCCAAATTTGAAAAAAATACAATTACCGCTGTTAGGCGTGCCATTTTTACGGATCAAGAGCATCGTGATGCCGTCAAGAAAGCGCTAGCGACCCACCGAGTGGAATCTATTTTACTTATAGGGACGTCAACGAAAATGACAAACAGTATTGCAAAGCAGCTGGAGCTAGGGGCTATCGAGCATTATTATGCTGTGGAAGATGTTCGTTCCTTTAAGGACATTCAAAAAGCTCGTTTTATTCGTCAAACGCAAGGGAAGCATGTCATGCCAATCCCTTATCGACAAGTTGAGCAAAACTTCTTTAAGCGACTGGTGCTAAAGGGAATGGAGATTTTTTCAACAAAACGTGAAAAGATAGGGGAAACAACCATTGTTCGTCCTGATTTTCAACGGGAGTATATTGAGATTAGTCATCATGTGTATGTCCAACTACTTACGTATTGCTGTCAACAGCAAGATTTTGTGCAAAAGGTGGAGCAAGTCCAATTCGTGCTAGGTGAACATGTCCAAGCTATATTGTCCCTACAGGTAAGGCTAACGATCGATTATCCGTTGGCAGAACGATTATATAACTTACAACATGCAGTTCAGACAGAGTTTTATGAGCATTTTGGCTATGAATTGGATGCTATCCATGTTCATGCTAAATCCGGAATACAGAAGAGAAAGTCATAAAAAACAGGTACTCCCGTCGCGATAGGGCGAGAAGAGTACCTGTTTTTTATTTAGGTTGACGCGTAAACAGTGGCTGGCGTTTTTCAACAAATGCTCGGCAACCCTCTGCAAAATCATTGCCGACAAATGGCGTGGAGCCTTGCCATAAGGCTGGAACACTATCCAGGCATTCTTGGACAGATTGCTTTACTGCCAGTAAGGATTCAGGAGACATCCCCGCCACAAGCTTACCCATGCGGATCATGTATTTATTTAAATCCTTTTCTGCTACAAGATAATTGAGCATCCCAAGCTTGTAAGCTTCCTCTGCTTTAAACATTCTTCCTGTGAATACTAAATCCTTGGTTGTAGCAGGGCCGACAAGCTGTACTAAACGCTGTGCAAATTTATTATTTAAGGTGATCCCCAATTTACCAACAGGAATGCCGAGTTTGGCTTTATCGGAGCCAATACGGATGTCGCAGGCTAACGCTAATTCCAACCCAGCCCCCATGGCAGGCCCATTAATCACACCAATTGTAGGAATCGGCAAACGCTCAATAGTGGAAATGGTCTTTTCCATATGTATAAACGCCTCCTCAGCCTTGTCGAGAGAGATGGCATTAAATTCTTTAATGTCAGAGCCAGCAGTGAAATTTTGTCCAGAGCCGCGTAGAATAAGGACTTTATTTTTAGGATTATCTAATACTTGTAGGGCAATTTTTGCTAATTGGTCCCACATATTTGCGGTTAATGCATTTTTCGCTTGTGGTCGATGGATCGTAATAATTGCTAGCCCAGCAGTTTCTTGATAAATAATTTTTGCATCTTCTGCTTCCAGTCTAGTCGTCTTTACTTGCATTTTAGAGAACCCCCTAATTTGTTTATACCTTTATTATATAGTACAAGGAACGATAAACACGAAATTATACGAATTTTCATATAAAATTGCGTTGTTATACAAAAATAGGTGGAATAATAGCATTGTTCTACAACAAAGGAACGCAATTTACTATTGTAAGAAAGCAAAAGGTATGAGAAACTAAAAGTCGAACATTTGTTTCTTAATTATGCAAGAAGCATTTGAAGGATGGGAGCGGGTATGAACCTTGACTACAGATTATCCGACACTATAAGTTAATATTAAAAATAAGAACATACGCACCGAATATATAGTAAAATGAAGATAATTACCGCTCAGCAAACAAGGAGGGATCGAATGATCACACTCAAGGACGCGTGGAACAGATATATTTTGCTGTTGCAGTCATTAAAGAAAAGTGCAGCAACGATGAAGCAGTACAATATGGACGGGCAGCATTTTTTATCCTTCGCCCATGAAAAAAATTACTTGTATGTTGATCACCAATTTCAAGAGTTATTACAAATTTATTGTCACGATATAAAGGAAACCTATAGCAATATCAATACGTTTAATCATAAAATAGCAACAATGCGCGGCTTTGTAGACTTTATTTTCTTACGAGAATGGATGGAGCCCTTTGATTATCAACATATTTTACAGCCGAGAAAAAGGCAAAAAGAGGCGTTACAAGTACTTACAAATAAGCAAATCGGGCAAATGACTAATGTTTGGCCAACTTATTTTCAATATGCAAAAACAGCAGAGCATGCATGGCTGGCGAGGCGGAATGGTTGTATTGTTCAAGTTTTGATGGAAACAGGTTGTAAGCCAGCAGAGCTTGTACGTATGAAATGGTCGCATTTCCAAAGGGAAAAATCAACTCTTTTTATTGCCAATCGGAACGGACGCCGTGAGGTAAAGTGTTCGCCCTTACTTATGGACATGCTAGGACATTATAAGGAAGAAACAGAATCCATGCATGACAAAAAGGTAGAGGAATGGGTGTGGGTGAGTGAGGCAAGCATGACAAAGCCGATTACGACGAAGACAGTAGAACGTATTTTTCAAACGATGTCTAAAGATATTGGAAAAAACGTCAGAGCTACCGATTTACGTTATACCGTTATGCAAAGGGCGTTTCAGGAAGAGAAGACGCTGGAACATATTCAGCAAGAAATGGGCTATGTTCGCAAATGGGTACTAACAGAAAGACAACAGCGCTTTGAATAAAAAAATGTGCAGCAATTGCGTATGTCACCATTCCTGCACATGTCATTATTTCTTATAAGTGATTCAATGCTTTGACACTTACTTTTACGGTTAAATCATGCTTGCCTCCTGAATAAACCCCTTCAACAGGGCTTATATCACTATAATCTCGACCAATACACAAAATAATATGGTTTTCTAATACTTCCACATTATTTGTAGGATCAAGACCAATCCAGCCAATACCAGGTATCATTACTTCTACCCAAGCATGTGTTGCAATATCGCCGACGAGAGCTGAATTTTCATCGACATATAAATACCCACTAACATAACGTGCTGGAATTCCTTTAGAGCGCAATACACCTAGCATAACATGAGTGAAATCCTGGCATACGCCGCGTTTTAGGGCAAATGCCTCACTGGCTGTTGTACCCACATCTGTTGCTGAAGGATCATATTCAAAGCTAGAGTATAAGTATTGCATTAAATTAAGCGAAAAGAGCACAGGATTTTCAGCATGGCCAATTGCATGAAAAACTTCCTCCAGCTGTTGTTCTGTCATATACGTAAAATGAGTTGTTTTTAAATAGGGAAGATAATGTTCATAAAATAGCTGTGAGTGAAAAATAGTCTGCATTTCGGGCGAATATTGAATGCGGTGAATAAATGGCGCACGCTGGATACTGACAATCGACGATGTATGAATTTCTAGTACTTGATGCTGCTCAGGAATATAAAATGAACCTACTGTATTTCCCCAAATATCCGTATGCTCACGGGTAAGAGAGGATGGAGTAATTGCAATTCGATAGGATAACAAGCGTTGACGCTCATCACTCCGCGGCTTTAAACGAATCGTATTTAAGCTTTGATCGACTTCAGACTCATACTGAAAAATATTTGTATGTTGAATTTCAAATTTCATTGTGTCCGCTTCCTTCTGCTTACTGACTTGCCTGTTGAAAGGGAGCTGTGATGGATTCCTTTCAAGGTTGTATGCTGGGTTCATATAAATGATAGATTGTCGAGAATGTTTCGCTAAAGGCAATCCATTGACTCAATCTTTCCTCCATTATTGTGATGGCTTCCTCAACGCTCATTGACCAAAAATCATGATGATCGATTGCTAGGACGAAGCTTTTGATGGTCGAATGAAGCGTTAAACATCTTGACGACAAAGGATCATGCTCGATGGACTTGAGAGCTTCTTTTAATTTTTTCAGACAAAACATGATCGAGCAAGGAAAATGTTCATCCTGCAATAAATATCGTATGACCATTAAGAGATTGGTTTGGCGGTGCTTCTGCAAAAATGTTTCCTTTGCGGCAGCAAGCTCCAATAGAATTGTACCATCCATTTCATGAAGGGATGGTCCTGTTATTTTCTGTTGTTCGAGAATAATTAACGTCATCCGCATTGTTTTTTCAGCTCTTTCCAGCCATTTCCCAATCTGCATGAAATAAAAGGGGAGATCCCGATCCATCGTGCCCTCAATTAATCCAGTCACCATCCACAACGTCTTCCGAACTTCCTGTAAAAAAGCTTGAAGATCAATTAATGGGATAGGCCGATCCATTGTTAGTATGTCCTGTTGCTTAGTTAAATAAAAGGCATTTTGTATTTCCCATAGCTCCGCAGGTATACGATCTCTCGTAACTCGGGCATTTTCTCGAATGGCGCGTAATGTAGTATGGAGAGAGTTGCCGTTTGTCTCAGAAAACAGAAGATAATCAATTAATGGGTTAACACGTATAGCTGTATAATTGGCTAAATACTCCTCCTTTGAGGCACAAATATTTAATACAGCCTCCCAATGATCAATATAATCATGTTCTTGCCCAGATTGCTCCAACATATTCAACAGCTGTACCTGTAATATATGTGTATTGGTTTGTGTGCGTTCACTATACCGTGCCATCCAAAATAACGCGTCGGCTACTCGACTCAGCATGCTTCAACTCCTCCTTTAAGATCCATGTGTCCTTAGCACCACCACCCTGTGATGAATTGACCACAAGTGAACCTTCTTGTAAGGCCACTCGTGATAATCCACCTGGCAATACATAACAATCCTCACCCTTCATGGCATACACACGTAAATCCACATGGCAAGGATAGAATCGTCCATTTTGAAAGGATGGCGCTCTAGACAACTTGATAGTTGGCTGGGCAATATATTGACATGGATGCATCATAATTTTGTCCTTAAATAAAGTAATTTCATCCTCACTTGCATGGGGACCAATCAGCATATCATAGCCCCCGGATGCACTCACATTTTTTATGACTAGCTCCTGAATATGCTCCAGTACCCACGCTCGCTGTTGCTCATCTTCTAAATGATAGGTTTTCACATTCGGTAATATTGGCTCTTCCTGTAGGTAATAACGAATCATTTCAGGGACATAGGCATACATCGCTTTATCATCTGCCACGCCATTGCCAACAGCATTTAAAATGGCCACATTGCCTGCTTGGTAAACTGCCATTAAATGAGGGACACCCAATAAAGAGTCCTCACGGAATGCAACCGGATCTAAAAAATCATCATCGATACGGCGATAGATAATATCAATTTGCTGTAAACCATAGATTGTTTTCATATAAACCTTTAAATCCTGTACGACTAAATCGCGGCCTTCCACCAGTTGAATACTTAAATGCTGAGCTAAAAATAAGTGATCATAATAGGCAGAGTTGTACATTCCTGCTGTTAGTAGCACAGCTTTTGGTTCTCGCCCTTCTTCCATAGTAGATGGGCGGTGGGCAAGCAGTGCTTTTTTCATGTTAGCCATCTGCTTATCAAGTGATAAAATGGTATGCTTGGAAAAAAATTCTGGATACACTTCCTTCATGACGTCACGGTTTTCAAACACATAAGAAATACCAGAAGGGTTCCGTAAATTGTCTTCCAGCACGAAATAGTCACCTTTTTCATCCCGTATTAAATCAATACCTGCTAAAAATATATGATTAGCAATTGGAACCTTAAGTCTCAGCATGATTGGCGAGAAATATGGATTCTTTTCTACCAGCTGTCTAGGGATATAACCATCACGGATGATTTTTTGTTCAGCATACACATCCTGTAAAAATAAATTCAGTGCTTCCACACGTTGTTTGACACCTTCCTCAATAATTGCCCATTGTGTTTGAGGAATAATGATAGGGACGCAATCAAAGGGCATGGTCCTTTCGGTTCCATCTTGTGCACCATAGACCGTAAAAGTAATTCCTTGTCTGAGAAAGCTTGCTTGGGCTTGACGATATTTCTCTTCGAGTTGCTCCTGCGAAAAAATGGATAGCTTATGATGAAAAGATCGATAATGGGGCTTCGGTTGATTGCCATCAAACATTTCATCGAAAAACAGACTAGAATCATATAAATTCATCATATGGATCCCTCCGAATTTGAGTAGTAATAAAAACATGGTACACTGTGAGTAAATACATAAAAGGAGCTAACATTCATGACAATCATTAATCTAATGCAAGCTTATGAACTTGATAAACTTTCTAAATTAAATTTTTCAGACGAGGAGATCTTACGTGCTTTACGGGCGGGGGATGTATCAGCTTGGCAGGAACAAGTACCAAACTATGAATTTAGTGAAACAATGGCACTTTTCCAGGATGGCGAACAAGAGTTCTTAGATGCGTTACATGGCCATTATCGAATCAAGTATGTAACATTGCCTGGCATCCAACGTTTATTGCACCTGCGCTTTAACCTAGAAGAAGGGATAGATTACCAACTTTTAGAAACTGGTATCCAACATTTGATGTGTGATGAGGAAACGGTCACAAAACTACAGCAAATGTTATCGACGAACTGGTCTCTTACAAAACAAGCTGATCAGAAATACTCGGTTTTTGTAAAATAATCAATTTTTCCAAATAATACCATGCGTGTTGTGAGACGAATCGACATGGGTAGTTACCCACCTTTCTGTTTTTCGAGTCGCCTCACAAAGCAATAGAAGTATACTAGATTTTAATATTCATCGAACGTCAACTTTATACCTAAAAACCAAAAACTGTCACAATTCTTTTCTTATTTAGTAGAAGGTCCTCTATATAAAAAGGGGATCTTTTTTTATTTGTATATATCGAACATATGTTTCTTTAGTATAGAAAAGTAGCTTGTTTTTTCAATAAAGTTCCCAAATTTATATTTGGGAACGTTTTTTATGGTAAAATAGAGCAAATAGAGGTGATTGTGATGCAAAAATCAAAACAACCAAAAATCATGAAGGACTTTCTTGTATATTTAACAACCATCAAAGGAAAGTCCCAGCGCACAAGAAAAGAATACGAATATGATTTGACTTTATTTTTCCGTTTCCATACAGCTGTCCAGGAGGATCTGGATATAGAAAATTTAGCAGTCATTGATATTGCCACCATTACAATAGAAGAAATTCGAGATATTACACTGGAGGACCTTTATTACTTTATGGAGTATTGTGAGGTACAGCGTGGAAATTCTGCAGCTTCAAGGGCACGGAAGGTTGCGACATTAAAATCCTTTTTCAAATACTTAAAAGGGAAACGGCGACTAATTGAGGAAAACCCAGCAGAGGAATTAGAAACACCGAAAATTGGTCGAAAAAGACCCATCTATATGAATTTTCAAGAAGCTACACAATTTATAGATGGCATACCTGCTAATCAGGCATCGCCAAGAAATTATTGTATGATGATGTTTTTCTTAAACTTAGGAATTCGTGTGACAGAGCTATGCCAGCTTAATATTACCTCTATACAAGGACGTCATTTAACCGTTGTCGGGAAGGGCAATAAGGAGCGTACTGTTTACTTGAATGATAGCTGCATGCAGGCACTAGCAGACTATGAGAATAGTGGGAAAACACCATATAAAGGAAACGGAGATGAGCCTCTTTTTGTCTCCCAAAAGGGAACACGTTTTACACGGCAAACTGTTGCTAAAATCGTGAAGCGTATTAATCAGCAATCAGGTCTTCAAAAGGAGCGACTTACACCACATAAGCTGCGCCATACTTCGGCAACAATGATGTATAAGGCTGGTGCTGATATTAGGAGCTTACAGCATATTTTAGGGCATTCAAGTGTAGCAACCACTCAAATTTATACACATATTGAGGATGAACAGTTACAGCAGGTTTTAGAAAACAATCCATTTAATATGGTGCATGAAAGATGATTTTCACCTATCTCTGTCGAATATAAAGGTATAACGAATGAAGGGGGTAGCGTATGATTATACTTGCAAAGGATCAATTTGATGCCACAAGAGAGCAATTACTTCAGGAAATTAATCATTTAAGTGATACCGAATTTAATGACAAGCCAGATGCACAAAATTGGAGTATAGCACAAATTTGTCATCATTTGATTTTAGTAGAGGAAGCTACAAAGAAGGCTGTTACATGGGGCTTACAATCACAGGAACAATCGTCTCCTGAACGAAAGGATATGCAGCTGTTGTTAGACCGTACACGAAAATTTCAAGCGCCAAGCATAGTGGAGCCTTCGGAAGATCCTTTCCATGTTCAAAAGATGGTGGAATTGCTAGCAACAACAAGAGAAGAATTTCTTGGGTTTTTAGAAACCCTTGAGGACGCTGATGCTTTAGCAAAGCGCACTATGAAGCATCCAGCTCTTGGTGAATGTCCACTAGATCAATGGATTGAGCAAATTTATCTCCATGAGCAACGTCATATCCTGCAAATTCAGGAAATAAAAAATAGCTGGCAACAGGCATCAAATTAATTTGAAAACCCATCTATCCATTCAACAGATAGATGGGTTGTTTTTTGCGATTGATCATTGATCAGGAAGCTTTTGTATAAGGTCTGAATAAATGTCCATCTTCATTTTCTTTTCTAAAAAATGTCCGGTCTTGTCAGTGTAAATAGCTTTAGCTGTACCGTCCTCATACTCAGTAAAAAGCACATTTCCATAGTTATAGGGTTCCATGATGGGATCAGTATCTAAACTCATATCGGGTGAAATATTCCCTGCGGCTATAGATGTCACTCTTCGCTCACGGAAAAGCTGTCCAATGGCAATGGCCTGACCTTTTTTAATTTCCACAAATGTAAATATACCATCGAGTAAATAATATACATCTGCTCGACCGATAGGAAAGGTATAACTGTGTAAGCGATGTCCATCAAATGTGCCTAGTGTTTTAAAATCAGCCTTAATAGGTAGAGCAATAGCAGCTTTGCGCGCTGCTTGAAGATCCTCCTGCTCCCATATAGACGAATCAAACGAATAGTCTTTGGCATTAATGAAAACGAATTGACGAATGGGTTCAAAATATATGTCGTATCCCAAAGATTCAGAGACAAATCTGAGAGGAACAAGGATACGGCCTTCGCGATTTTGCGCAGGCACCTCCATTTGTACATCTTGTCCATTGTTAGAGGCGGAATGGCTATTGGCAGTGATTTTTAAGTAATCGCCATTTTTATTTTGCACGGTTGTCATTTTAGTTTTAGCATTAAAACTATAGGAAAGTCCAAGTGATGCAAGGGCACGGATGGGAACGAAAAGATGATGGCGGTCCATTAGTGGATGTATATCCAGCTTGATAAATTCACCATTGACAACAACTTCGATTGGCCTATTCTCTACTGCTGGCTTTGCTAGAGGCGCTGCAAATACAGGGGTATTGGCTATCATTCCCCAACCTACTATTAAAATAATTCCTGCTAGGATGTTCTTCATATTGTGTATTTCCCTCCGTTCTAAAATTTATTTTCCATTGAATACCAAAAACTCCATATTTTGGGCGTTTATAAACGCTTGCAAAGCGATGCAAGCGTTTATGATTTTTTCTGTCATAAGCACTTGACGTCCATCATAATCTGTTATATATTAAATAAAAATAAAAACAACTGTTATAAAACAGATTCGACTAAGGAGGAATTTTTAATGTCAAAGTATCGAGATGGATATGAATTTTATTGTGAAATGTGTGAGCGTTATGGATTAGAACCAATTTCTTTCCGCTATTATGTATTACAGTTATCCCAGAAGCAACTTTCCGCTTATAATATGCAAGCAAAACAATTAGGGATTTAAAAGAATATGGAGATGACGGAAGCCGACGCGAATATTTTATGAAAAGCCCAGCCATACTAAGTAAAATGGACTGGGCTTTCATCTTTCTAAAAAAAGATTTCGGAAAATTCGTTGATTTATAAAGTAGAGATGTAACGATATTATACGTACAAGGAAAAGTAGTTCAAGTGAAAGGGAGAAATAAAGATGACTGATTATCGAGAAGGCTATGAATATTATCGACATATGTGTGAGGAGCATGGATTAGAGCCCATCAATTTTCACTATTATATTTTAAATTTATCACAAGAGCAGTTAAATGCTTATAATGAGCATGCTAAAACATCTGGAGGATCAATAGAATATGGGGTCTCCTAGCTATTAAAATGCCTTACTGCTGCTTATGAGTGACAGTAAGGCATTTTGTTTGATCATTTTTACAATGTGATAAATTTATAAGTTATTAGTATTTTGTATTTAATGGAGAAATAGCCTAAGGAAAATACTATCAATAGTACAAAAGTATTCAAAAATCTTAAGATTAGACATTTTAGAGTGTTAATAATAACTAATATTTGTATTTTATATCAAAAACTATCCCAACCTTGACTTGAATGATTTCATATTTGGGTTGAATTAACTGCTTTTCTAAGACTATAATATAATTACAGAAAAAAGGGCGATATACCACAACTTTATACCTCGCTGTAAAATAAAGCAAAAGTACCAAACCCTTCATATTTTAATGAATGGAGAATGAAAATGATGAATGTCACGCCGAGTAGTAATCAAATGAACTACAGTCTTAAAGAATTGCAAGATATTTTTTCCGCTATGAATAGTTCCATTATTGTGGCAATTACAGATCGTACCGGAAAAATTACTTTTGTTAATGATCATTTTTGTAAAATTTCGAAGTATACGCGTGAAGAATTAGTAGGCCAAGATCACCGTTTACTGAACTCAGGCTATCATCCTAAATCTTTCTTTAGAGAGATGTGGAGAACAATCGGTAATGGTGAGATGTGGAATGGCGAGGTTTGCAATCGTGCAAAAGATGGCAGTTTATATTGGGTGAAGACTACTATTTTCCCATTCCTCGATGAGCGGGGAAAGCCTTATCAGTATATCGCAATACGCGTCGATATTACAGCGCAAAAGGATATTAAAAAAATTACCCACATAGCCTATCACGATGAATTAACAGGGCTACCAAATCGTCGTAAATTAGAACAGCGTTTAGAAAATGAATTCCATCAATCTCGACGTACAGGAGAAAAGTTTGCGTTATTTTTCATTGATGTGAATCGTTTTAAACACATAAACGATGGGCTTGGCCATATTATCGGTGATATGTTTTTAGTGGAAATGTCCAATCGTTTACGGAATATTGATTATACCTCTAATTCTTTCTATCGTCACAATAGTGATGAATTTGTCATGATTTTAAATGATGTCAATCGTATAGAGGAAATGGCCAAGGAAATTATTAGTGTCTTTAATGAAAGCTTTGTAGTAGATAACTATGAATTTTATGCAAGTATTAGTATAGGCATTAGTATTTTCCCAGATCACGCAAACACTGTAGAAGAATTACTGAAAAATGCTGATATTGCGATGTATGCTGCTAAATCTACGCGAGGAAATCAATATCGCCTCTACCGTGACAATATGGATGAAGCGAACGATAAATGGCTTTTACTAGAAACAAAATTACATCAAGCTTTAAAAAAGGATCTTTTAGAATTACATTACCAGCCTAAAATTGACTTAAAAACAGACACAATTATTGGTATGGAAGCATTATTGCGCTGGTATGATCCCGAATTGGGGCATATCCCGCCAGATCGGTTTATTCCATTTGCTGAAGAATGTGGACTAATTAATGATATTGGTGTATGGGTGCTAGGTAAAGCCTGTGCACAAGCTAAACTTTGGAATGAATCACATAATCTCAGATTGCGAGTAGCTGTTAATATTTCACCGATTCATATAAGTACTTCAGGCTTTGTAGATATGGTGAAGGGAGTCATTGCGGGAACAGGCATTGACCCACATTTATTAGAAATTGAAATTACAGAAATGAGCATGCTAGATTATACAGAAGATTTAATTAATACGATTAATCAATTGCGCGCGCTTGGAATTACGATTTCATTAGATGATTTTGGGACAGGCTATTCATCTTTAAATTACTTAAAAAAATTCCCTGTGGATGTACTTAAAATTGATCGTGCTTTCGTTCGTGATATCGTACCTGAAAAATCAGGTATTGCGATGATTTCCGCCATGATTTCTTTAGCTCATGCGCTCAACCTACAAGTAGTTGCGGAAGGTGTCGAGGAAGAAGCTGAATTAAACGTACTTCGTGAGCATGGCTGTGAGTATGTTCAAGGCTATTATTTTAGTAAGCCTCTTTCTGTAGAGGATTTTACAAATTTAATCGTCCAGTCGTTCACTAATAGTTCCAGTTATTAATTGCTATTTATGAATGATTTTGCTAAAGTGAGAGATAATATAAATTACAATTTGATGATGTGACCAAGTAAGTAAGAATAGTGAAACAGAAAATATAGCATTTGCTGAGAGCTATATCACCGCTTCTTTACTGAACACCTACCACGGAGAAGTTATGAAAAACATAACCGAGTCGTTTTCGTTACTAAACGCTAGAGGGTTTTAAGCATTAGCTTAAAGCTAAATTCAAGGTGGTACCACGTCGGGTCCAGCACAAAGACGTCCTTTATACAAGGACAGCTTTGTGCTTTTTTTATTCATCAAATAGAATACTTACAAAAAATGGAGGTAAGCACAATGTCAAAACAACTAGAGGATTTTTCAAAATGGTATATCGAAACCATTCAAAAAGCAGATTTAATGGATTATACGCCAGTTCGTGGTTGCATCGCCTTTAAACCAGATGGCTACGAAATTTGGGAGCATATCCAGGAGGCAATGGATTGTCGTTTTAAAGATACAGGCCATCGAAACGCCTATTTTCCTATGCTAATTCCTGAATCCTTCTTCCAAAAGGAAAAGGATCATATTGAAGGGTTCTCACCTGAGCTTCCTTGGGTGACAGAAGCAGCAGGTGAAAAATTAGAAGAACGCTTAGCACTTCGTCCCACATCTGAAACAATGATTGGTCATCTTTATTCAAATTGGATTAAAAGCTACCGTGACCTACCAGTTCTCATTAATCAATGGGCCAATGTCTTCCGTTGGGAAAAGAAAACATTGCCTTTCATTCGTACCTCAGAATTCCTTTGGCAGGAAGGGCATACGGCTCATGTGGATGAGGAAGATGCACGTAAAGAAACGATGCAAATGCTTGAGATTTATAAAGAAGTGGTGGAACAAGTTCTAGCAATTCCAGTTTATGATGGACAAAAAACGCCATCAGAACGTTTTGCAGGAGCAGTCGATACGTATTCGATTGAGGCAATGATGAAAAATGGGAAGGCTGTGCAAGCAGGTACGTCTCATTATTTAGGAACAAAATTTGCAGAAGCCTTTAACATAAAATATTTAAATAAAGCCAATCAACACGAATATGTACACACAACATCTTGGGGGACATCCACACGTTTAATTGGTTCTGTCATTATGGTGCACGGGGATGAGCAAGGATTAGTTTTACCTCCACGAATTGCTCCAACTCAAGTGGTCTTAATTCCAGTAGGACCTTGGAAAAAGAATCCCCAAATTATGGAGCAGCTGGATGCGATTTTTGCGGCATTAAAAGCGAAGGGGATTCGCGTACGACTGGATGATTCAGACCAATCGCCAGGATTTAAGTTTAATGAATGGGAGCTAAAAGGAGTGCCTGTTCGTATTGAATTAGGCCCACGTGATCTTGAAAATAATCAAGCTTTACTGAAAGCACGTGATGAGGATGACAAACAGACGATTGAATTATCAACTATTGTGGCAGCCATTGAGGAAGAATTAACGACGATGCAAACACGTTTACTTGAGAAGGCTCGTCGATTCAGAGAGGCACATACTCATTCAACAATTGATACACTGCCACAGTTACAGCAGCACATTGTAATAGCTAAGGAAAACGGCACTATTCCAGGTTGGATACTTGCTGGGTGGTGTGGGGAAGATGTGTGCGAGGAAAAAGTGAAGGAAGAAACGAAATACACGACTCGTAATATTCCATTCAATCCACCAACAACAAAAACGACTTGTATTTGCTGTGGAAATGAAGCAAAACATACCGTTTGGTTTGCCCAAGCATATTAATAATACGTACACGAACCCCTGAGCGAAAACTCAGGGGTTTTGTTCTTTTATTTGAAATAGCTTCCCAAACGCTCCAACGTATGAATCTCAGCATATGGCTGGATAGCAGTGTCATTTTTGCGCATGTCTGGATTAAACCAGACGCCCTTTATATGGGCCTGTTGGCACCCATCAATATCCTTTTCTAAGTCATCCCCAACAAAAAGAGTTTCCTCTGGATTGACATCAAGTCTTTTTAAGGCCACTTCAAAGATACGCTTATCTGGTTTACTAAATTCCACTTCCTCAGAAATAATGACCGTATCAAAACAGCGATCTAAATTTGTGTAGGCTATTTTAGCTTTTTGTCTTTCTACAGAGCCATTTGTAATTATGCCCACTTTCACTTGCTGCTTTATACGATGAATGAACGTTATCGTATCCGGATGAACAGCAAAACATTGAGGGAAGTGAAGATTCCAAAAGTCTTGAATAGCATGGTTCGGCATGCCGTTTTGCGGCGGAAATTCATCAAAAAATGATGCGATAACATCGGTTTTATCATGCTGACCAAAGTATTTTCCATCATATACTTTAAATTGTTGTCGCATTTCATTTTCTAACGTATGATCGACATCCCTGTAACACATTTTTACTAGCTTGAAAAACAATCTATCAACTGCCTCATCTCTATTAAGTAAGGTGTTATCTAAATCAAATAACATTGCTTTAAAACCGTTCAACGAAGTCACGACCTATCATCTTATTAATGAAGCTTTCCTTTAATAAATAGGTATCGATAATATCTATTGCTTTCTTGACGGTATTAGATGGCAACGCATCTAAAGAAAAATAGGCTAGCTGTAAACTCTCACCATCAACCATTGCAAGCTGTCCATCTATTTGATCTGCCATAAAGACGGCCGTTACCCCATAAACTTCATCTCCATTTGGATAGTGAAAATAATCCTGCTGACCAGATAGCATCGTTATCAAACGAAGTTGGGAAGTATGTAGGCCAGTTTCCTCAAACAGTTCACGTCTAGCGGTATCCTCTAAACTTTCACCAGGCTCCATCGCTCCTCCAGGTAAACCCCACATTTTTATATCTGAGCGTAGCTGGAGAAGAATTTGTTTCTTGTCATTCAAGACAATGACCGTTGAACCTACCAAAATAAGAGGCATTGTCCCAACCTGTTGTCTTAGTGCTTTTACATAATCACTCATAACATTCCTCCTTTTTCCATCAACCGTTACCTATACCTTAACATAAATATCCAGATTCTTAGCATGCTTGTGATAAAATAAAGGGGTGATATCCTACATCTCTATCATGTAAAATAATCAATAACCTAGGTGAAAGAAGCCAATTTATTAGCGACTATCTAATAAGAGTGCAAGAAGGATTGATCTTCATGGACAGTAAAAGGAGATATAGAAATGACAGAAACAACTGGCTGGAAAAATAATGCGAAAAATCATCCATTCATCGCTTCATTTAGTGGGGGAAAGGATAGTGTATTAGCTTTATATAAAGCATCACAGGTGGGACGAGCGATAGGTCTGATTGTCATGCTGGAGGAGGAAGGGAAACGTTCTCGATCACACGGTATGCCACCTGAGCTTATACAGGCTCAAGCCGATTCTATTGGATTGCCAGTCTATACGGCTGGGGCAAGTTGGACGGATTATGAACATGTATTTATCGAACTTTTAAAAAATGCGAAAAATCTAGGGGCAGAGGTGTTAGTTACGGGCGATTTAGATATGCCTGCACACGGCTGCTGGCATGATGAGGTGACGAAAAAAGCTGGATTAAAGCTTGGCATGCCGTTATGGGAGATGAATCATCGGGATGCTGTTGATGAGTTTATTCGCTTAGGGTTTGTTACGATGGTGGTGACAGTTAATCTGTTATTAGGCATGACAGAAGAGGATTTAGGACGAGTACTTACTCCTGATTATATTAAAGAACTGGAAGAACGTAATATCGACCCTTGTGGAGAAGGGGGAGAATTCCATACAACAGTGATTGATGGACCTCTTTTCCAATATCCCATCAAGGTTCGTACATGTTCTATTATTCGAGATGGGGAATATGCATTTTTACCATTAGAACTTGCTTAAAAATAACCTAAAAACATAGATGGATGCCTGTTCTATGGCTTGTCTAAAGCAGAATATCCATAGACAATCATCATAAATACAAGCACAAAGGAGCTCACCTTTGTGTTTTTTGTATTTATAAGTATAAAACCCAAAGCAAAATGTCCAAAATAATAATTGACTAGACACTAAACGGTGTCTTATAATTAGGACACCATTTAGTGTCCTAATAGAAAGGGTGGTGGTTTTGAATAACAATCATCAAGAGCGTGACGTGTATGTAGCCATTGCTGACCCTACAAGACGCCAATTGATTAATTTATTAGCTAAGGCAGATGAGTTACCGCTTCACGAATTAACGGCTCACTTTGATATGGGACGTACTGCCGTGTCAAAACATTTAACTATCCTGAAAGACGCAGGTCTTGTGATCGCTCGAAAAGAGGGTAGGGAAACAAGATATAGGCTAAATGCGGCTCCATTGAAAGAAATACAAGATTGGATATCGATATACGAAGATTTTTGGAAAGCAAGAATTTCAAAATTACATTTATTATTGGGGGAAGACAAATGAAACCAGATGTAGCATTAGATTTTAAATTTACAAGTTCCATCGAGCAAGTATGGCATGCCTTAACTGATTCGGACACACTTGCAAAATGGATTTGGAGCAATGATTTTCAGCCGATTGTTGGCCATAAATTCCAGTTCCGAGCTGAGCCAAATGAATGGTGGGATGGTATTGTCGATTGTGAGGTACTTGAAATTGAAGAGCCACACAAACTATCTTACACTTGGACAAGTGCGGGTGAAACAACAACCGTAACATGGACATTAACGCAAGCATCTGATGGGACAACTCAGTTACATCTCGATCAAGGTGGATTTAGTGAAGAAACAAAAGCTCGTCAAGGAGCAATTGAAGGAGCTAAATACGCTTGGACTAACATGGGTAGTCAGCTTGAAAAAGTATTAGCCTAGTAATTGAATCAACCTTTATGAAAAAGAGCGCAATTCCTTCAGAAAATGAATTGTGTTCTTTCATTTTCTGAAGGTTGCTCTTCATAGGTAAATATAGTGTCCTTTTGAAAAATAGTAAACACGGAAGGAAAACAGAATGAAGATTAATCAACTTATTGCCAACAATATTAACCGTTTAAATGTCGTCTTACCCGAAGATCTATCCCTTGGCATTGCAGGCTTGTCTGGGTCAGGGAAAACTACTTTTTGTCAAACAATAGGGGAAGAATCCAAAAAACGTCTTGTTTCTTTATTACCTAAAGCTGAATATCAATATTTGTTTCCAGCGATTATGGAAACGAATTTTAGTGCCATTAAAATGGAGGATATGCCATTAGTTCTTTTTCTAGGGAAATCATCCATATCTACGAATCCACGTTCAACAATCGGTACGCATACAGGTGTATTTAAGGAAATACGTGATCGATTAGCGGAAGAGTTTCATTTATCTCCAGAAGTTTTCTCCTTCAATAATGCACTAGGCTGGTGTCCGACGTGTAAAGGGCGTGGGACGACGAAAAATGTTGAATGTAAAAAATGTCAGGGGAAGCGCTATAGCGAGGAAGTAGAACAGCACCATCTAACAGTAAGAGGTGGACAATATAGTATTTCGGATATCCATCAATTAAGTGTCGAAACGATCTATTCCTTATCAGCGGAATTAAAGATTAGTGAAGAGAAACAACATATTCTTCAAAATATTATCCAGATGAATATTGGCTATTTAACATTAAATCGTATTATGGGCACATTATCAGGTGGAGAATTAACAAGGCTGTATTTAGCTGAGTTTATGGCAACAAGCGAAAATACGGTAATTATTGTTGATGAAATCTCCGTAGGTCTTGACCATGATACACTCTTGAAAATTTTAGAGCAAATTCAACGACTTGGCTCTAAAAATCAAATTTGGCTCATTGATCATTCGGATACGGTTTTAGATACAGCAGATAAGCATCAATTCTTTGGACCAGGGAGTGGAAAATACGGAGGAAAAATCGTAGAGGAATCTCCTCGACCACAGGCTATCTATTGGGAACGTAGTCAGCTAAAACCAAAGACCTTCTATCAATTCCGTGACCTACATTGCCGCAATATCCAGATAGACGAGATAGAAATTCCACAAAATCAACTTGTCACTTTCACAGGAGAGTCTGGCTGTGGAAAATCAACACTAGTTAATGAGTGTATTGCAATGGATTTTGTAAAGCGCTATCCAAAAGATAAATTAGTGATGGTTGGGCAAGATCGAAATCAATCGATTACAAGCCGATCCACTGTTGCGACATTTCTTGATATTAAAAAGAAATTGACCAAATATAGTGAGGAAATCGATGATATTTTTCAACGCTCGATTGAAGATATTATCGAGGAACTCCCAAAGGAAGATATTGCTCATAAACGTTTAAGCTTGCTCATCAAACTTGGTCTAGGCTATTTAACGCTGGAAAGAAAAACACAAACTCTATCAACCGGTGAATTCCAATGTGTGCATTTAGTGTCAGAGCTGTTCGCCAATACGAGAAATCCTCATACACTGTTTATTTTTGATGAGCCTTCTAAAGGATTATCACAAAATATTTTAAACCAATTTATTGATAGTATTAGGGATATTCTGAAAGATGATTCAATCACCATTGTCATGATTGAGCATAATGCCTACATGCTTGAAAGCTCTGATTATATTGTAGACTTTGGTAAAAGACAGCAGGGGCCAGTGACACATCTTGATGTAGTGGATCATGAAGCATATTTTAAACAATCGCACCATACGAAAAGCACCACCGACCTAAAAATCACATCTACATTAGCATCGAAAAAGGGTATTCATTACTTACAAGACAATCCTATTCGCTATTTTAAACATGCCGAAAATATATACAAAGGTGGCATCTTAAAAAGCCTTTCATCAATGGCCCGTCTAATTTACGGTGAATATGAATCGAATAAGATTGCGCCTGTCATTGCGATTGATCTTGAAAGACATTTATACAGCCAATATAGTTTTCTATATGAAATAGGTGGTCTCATCAATCATATTGTGGCTGCCCATCCGACGAATAAGGATACGAGAAGCTTTGATTTCTTTAGCCAAGAAAATCATTGTCCTAGCTGTTCGGGTCGATTACAGATTGAAGAGTTCGATTTTGATTTAGTCATTCAACATAAAAATGTGCCATTCTGGGACGGTTTATTGTATCCAGAGGTGATGGATGTTCTTAAATACTACCAACATTCAAAATTAGCATTCCTTTTTGAAGAGATCAAAAATGAACTGGGTCAAGACATCAGTAAGAGCTATAATGATATGACTGAAGATGAAAAGCATACATTTTTATATGGTTATTGGGACAAATCATTTTACGATAAAGCAACAAAATCCTCGAAAAAATGGGAAGGCTTTAATTTTATTATTGGCCGTTATATGGTCATCTCTAAATCCATCATTAAAGAGCAAATGAAGGAAACAAGAGAGATGGTCCCTTGCCCAATTTGTCATGGCTCTGTCCTTAATCACCAAAAGAAATTACGCTTTGGTGACACGGATATTCGAGAAATAATCCGTCAACCGATTGATGAGGTCATCAAACTAGTAGGCGATTTACCACAGCTTGACAAAATTAAAGCCATTGTAGGCAGTGATATGTCATTGATACAGGATGTTTCATTACTGCCAAGAGAAGCGCAAGTATCGCTGAAAATGCTGGAATTAGAGCTTGCCAGCTTTGTTGGCTACGAGATTGTTCTGCAAAACACATTACCATTCTGGGATAAAATCAAAGATAATATTGCTGCCATCAGCCGTAAAAACCAAGTAACAATTTGTGATTTCCCGAATATTTATGAAACGAGAGACACCATCATTGATCAATATTTTACGAATGGTAAATATAAAAAACTGACGTATGTTTATGAAGCTTTCGGCTATAAAAAAATAGTGACGCAAATCAATAAAGTGAAAGGGAGTCATCCATGTCCATTCTGTAAGGGGAAAAAGGTTCTAACGGAGGATGGACTACATGACGGTGTCTATAAATTAACGGTTCCATGCGTTAGCTGTGGTGCAACTGGTATTAATGATGAGGGCCAAAAGGCAATTATCGAAGACATTGACGTACATACATGGCTAACGGGTATCGTCAGTGATGTTGTAACGGAAGGAAACCACTTGGAAGCAGTGGCGCAAATTCCTATTTTCAATCGTATTAGAGAGTTAAATAAGCAAGAAATGATGGCGGTTTATCAGTTCCTTGAACATAATCGTTAAAGTATTCGTTTCGAAGCCCATTTGCCAATTGCAAATGGGTTTTTTATGTACTAATTTTTCCAAAAAAGTAAACAATCAGTGTCGTCTTTGACCGAGTAACCGTACAATAAGAATAGGTAAATTGGCAGTAACAGGGAGGCTTTTGTTTGAAGAAAAAGGTGTTATTATTCGGAGACATTGGCATCGACGATACGATAGCATTGATTTATGCAAGATTACACAAAGAAATCGAAATCGTTGGGTTAATTGCTGATTATGGAAATGTCTCAAGAAAAGATGCTGTATCTAATATTTATTATGTCATGAAATTATTTGATTTTCCCGAGGGAATTCCCGTTATTTTAGGAGCAGAGATTCCTCTAACTGGCGAACAGCCAACATTTTATCCAGAAATACATGGAGAGCATGGGCTTGGTCCCATTATTCCGAACGAAGATCATGAAATAAAAATTGAAAACTTTTTGGAAATCGTTCGAATTATCGAGAAATATAAGGATGATGAGCTAATCATTGTTAATATTGGGCGTCTTACATCACTAGCGACCATGTTTATTCTTTATAATCAGCTCATGCAACATGTGAAGGAATTTTATATTATGGGTGGGGCTTTTTGGGTGCCAGGTAATGTTACGACCGTAGCAGAAGCAAACTTTCATGGGGACCCATTTGCGGCAAATATTGTGCTCACCTATGCAAAAAATGTCACAATTATTCCATTGAATGCTACACAGAAGGCTATTGTTACGCCTGGGATGGTTGATTATATAGACTCATTTGGCAAGACAAAAATCCTCAAACCTCTAATGGAATACTATACAAAATTTTATCAGGAACGGGACCCGTCACTACTAGGTAGCCCCGTCCATGATGCGTTAACGCTAATGGCAACGATTTATCCTGAGATGTTCATTTATGAATATTACCCTGTAACGGTCATTGAGAAATTAGATGGACCTGCTAGAGGGCAGAGCATTGCTGAAACACGACCATTTGAAAATGTAAATAACGGAGAAAAAAAACATCGTATTGCATTTGATATACACTATGACATGTTCTTCCATCATTTTATAACCATTATGACAGGCCATGATGGGCAATAGCTTATTCAAAAACACCGTCTCTTAAGACCACAAAATCAACATTCACATTTACTTTCATATCTTTATACATTTCATGCCATTTGTCTTTTGTTAAATTGGAATGTCTCACAACGCTTCTATATTTCTCACCAAAGCCAAAAATATCGGATTCCACATCCTGACTATGAGCAATGACTCTTGCTATTTCCTTCGACAATTTTTTTTCGATGGCTTTTTCAAGGGCTGCCACGCTTTCTCGGTCACCTTGATTAATATCTGGAAATACTTCTAATACCCTTGATTTGATTTTAATGTTTAAATCGAACTCAGGAGTTTTTGCATCAATTAATTTCATCTCTCTATTAGAGTGGATGGCATCAAAAGCAACAGTTATTTTATCCGCAGGTTTATGGAGTAATTGAGGTGGAATATCTTCTTTCTCCAAAATGGTTTCATATAAACCTACTTTAAACGTATCTCTGACAATTTTTACATAAAAGCTATCTTTTGCTGGAAGCGTACTAACCATTTTGCCACCTTTAAAGAGAGCCACGCCACTTAGCTCCACAAACTCACCATCTCTTTTGATGGTAGGCATAGCTAAATCTCGTCCAATGGAATAATAATCATGAGCAATCTGATGAAGTGTCGCTGAAATCATATATTCCTGTTTCACATTTTGCTCGATTAACCTGAATACATGCTGACCAATATCCTCAATATTTTTGTATTCGTAATTCAGAAATGGTGCTGCTTTACCTTCCACTACGGCCATATAAATACCGTTGCTGACGCTTGCATTTTCTAGACTAGTATCAATATAATAACGTAAATCTTCTTTTGCTAATTCTTCACCAAACAAAATAACCCTCATTTGACCGACCATTATTTTTTTAGAAAGCTTCCTGTTTGCTTCCATACGATTTCCTTTACTCGTTTCATTTTCTGTCGTCAAAACTTCCACTTTGCTTTGGAACTCTGGATTGACTTCACGAATAACGGCTGTCGCAGCTATTTTGCTTTCTGTTCCTACATCGTAGCCAACTAGTGTGGTTAATCCTACTTTATCCAATACATTCGTTTGAGCACACCCATATAAAAAAATCAATGACAGAAAAACAATAAAAGAGCATCTAAGCTTGTTCATTTTTGGGCACCTTCTTTGATGAAAACTTCTTTTTTAATATAGCCAAGATCCATAACAAAATAGGGTAAATAAAAATAACGTAAAATGCTATATTGCCAAATACGGTGTTAATCGTATTGATTTCTGTACGGGTTTGAATGATCATTGTGAAAATGAAAACGATGATGGAAAATATCCAAACAAATGTCGTGGCGCGTATTTTAACTAATCGAATGACCCCGCGATAAGCAGCCCATAAATATAGACATAGATTCGGTATAATAATGAGCATCCAAAAACAAACGGCTATAAATTCAAAGCGCTCTATAAAAGGGAAGCTAATAAAACTAAACAATGTTAATGTTGCCCAAATTGTTTTTAGTAATTTTCCCTCACTGTAATAAGCAATGGACACCATCATGACTACAACATAAATCAATGTTGTAAACAACAACCCTAAATGAACAGGCTTGCGGATATTTTTTTTGTCCTTTACAAAGGGATAAATAACATTTAAGATTTCGAAGCCGATAATGGTAAAGGTCATGGAATGGGCACCCTTTAAAATGGAACGAATATCGTTTTCAAAAATTGGAAATAAACTTTCCGCAGAGGCATACTTCATTGGAAAGGCTAGCATCGGTAAAATCCATAGGGATAGTATGATGCTGAAAAAAGATACACCGACTATGACTCGAAGCCCACCTGTAAAGGCATAAATAATAATGATTAATAAAGTAGCTGACAGAAACCATGTTCCAATACTAGGGAAAATCCATGCGTGGATCACTTCAATGTAATTACGCAAAACAGAAAAAAAGGCGACGGTGCAATAAGTGACATACAAAGCATTTAAAAAATTGCCAATCCATTTTCCGAAAATATCTTGTTGAATACCATATAGATCATTGGAGCCGTAAATCTCTAATGTTTTAATCATACAAAATGTGACGATATGTGTAGCAATACCTGCTATAAGAACTGAAATCCATGCATCCTGCCTTGCATCTTGATAGATAATACGTTGAAATCCCTGTATGCCGACCCCAATTTGAGCGCCGTGCACGACAAAAAAGAGCAAATAAGCGTTAATCATCTCTTTCGGGTTAAGTTGTATAGGATTATTCATTTATTTCACCTTCAGTTCAACCTTTTTGCGGTTTTATTGGCTCAGGCTCGAATTTATTTTTATCCTTTGGTCTTGTTAACGCAGGTCTTTTCGCTGTATATGGAATAGGCATTCTAATAATACTATCCCTCATTTCTTTCAATCTTGGTGGATAGAAAGGAGACATATACGGAGCACCCAAGCTTGATTGACGTAAAAGATGAATAAGAATAAAGCAAAAAGCTAGCATGATGCCATAAAAACCCCAAAAGCCTGCAAGGATAATGATTGGGAAACGAATCAAACGAATGACATTGCCCATCATATAGCTCGGTGAAGTGAAGGATGCCAGTGCACTTAAAGCAATGATAATTAATAAAATATTACTCGTAATACCTGCCTGCACAGCTGCTGTTCCGATTACGATACCGCCAACGATACCAATAGTTTGTCCAATTTTAGTTGGTAGCCTTGCTCCAGCTTCTCGGAGTAATTCAATAATAAACTCTAATAATAATGCCTCGAATATAGGTGGGAAAGGAACCAATGCTCTAGACTCACTTAATGGCACTAAAAAGGCTTGCGGAATGACTTCATAATGAAAAGTTAAAGCCGCCACGTAAAAAGGTGTTAAATAGACGGATAAAAAGAAGGCAGTAAGTCGTAATAAACGAAGAAAGGTAGCAATTTGCCATCGTAAGTTTTGATCTTCCTGGCTTTGAAAAAACTCAGTAAATGCTTGCGGGCAAATGATGGCCATCGAGCTACCATCCACTAAAACACCCATTTTGCCATCTAATATCGCATCACAAAATCTATCTGGCCTTTCCGTCAGCAGCATCTGGGGGAATACTGACAATGAATTATCATCAATCATTTCTGCTAAAACGGCGCTATCAAGTAGCTCATCAATATACAGATTCGTAATTCGTTGGCGCATTGTATTGACCATTTGCTCATTAGCAATGCCATTCATATATAGTAGTGAGACCGAGGTATTGGTACGCGTGCCGATTTTTAGTTTTTCATTACAAAGATCAGGACTTACTATGTAGCGACGGATCAAAGAAATATTGGTAGTTAAACTTTCATTAAACCCAACCTGTGTCCCAATTACTTGTGATTCATTTTCTGGTGCCGATAATGATCTGGATTCTCGAGTAGCTATATTGCCAATAAGAACTTGGGAGCAGCCGTCTATATGAATAACGACAGATCCATTGACCATCGATTCTACTGTTTCCTGTAGTAGATTGGATGTTACAATTTCGGGGATAGAAAGAGTTACCTCAATGGCTTCTAGTGTTTCTTGAGGATTATTTAGCAAATTTGCGATAATGTCATTGTTCAATGTCTGATCATCGACTAAATTATCTATATAAATAAGGGTAACATTCGGTGGGATTGCCTTAATGATTAAATCTGCTGCGTTATTCGTCGCGTTTCGAATCGACTGAATAAAATGATCAGTTGTCGGGGCGATCCTTACAAGACTTTCTTTTTCTTTTGGTGCCTCTTCGAAGGAGTGTGGTTGATTTTTATTGAAAGGTAGTTTAAATTTCATGCTGAATTGTAGGCTCCCTTCATAGTTAACTTCGATTATAGATTTAACATTTGAAGGATATTCTATACTTATTTCATGCTTTTTCAGTCTAAACATTGTCAGTAAATCTCTAGACAACATTTAACAGAAAGTGGTAAGATTAGTGTATTCTTAAAAACAGAAGGGAGATTAGACATTTATGCTAAAACTTATTATCGCAAATTAAATTCCCATGAATTTAATAAAAGGGCTATTCTATCATGTTTGAAACATGATAGGTCTATTTAGTATTGCCCTTTTGCGATAACGTAGAGAAGCATAATTTTGTCTGATCCATATAAACAGATACTATCGTAGCCACTAAAGTGGTTAACGTTGTTTTCTGTATATAAGCAAAGACTTTATGAGGTTTCCTCATAGAGTCTTTTTCTGTTTTTAGGAGGTGATCATTCCAATAATAATGATGTATGAATAGATAAAATCGGAGGGAATAAACATGGAAAAGTACAAATTAGTTAGCGATTATCGTCATGATGATCGATTAAAGGAAAGCTTTAATGATTTAGCGATAAAAACGTTTGGGTTGGATTTTCGAGATTGGTATAACGAAGGGTATTGGAACGACCAATATATTCCTTATTCATTTGTTCAAGAAGGAAAAGTCATTGCGAATGCTTCTGTTTATAAAATGTCGATTCGCATAAACGGCGAGCAATTAAATGGGATTCAGATTGGTACGGTGATGACCGATGAACATTATCGTCATCAAGGCTTGGCAAAGCAGCTGATGCTGCATATCATGAAAGAGTACGAAGGAGCCTGTGATTTCATGTATCTCTTTGCCAACGAAACGGTACTAGATTTTTATCCGAAGTTTGGCTTTACTCGTATACATGAAAGTGAATTCAGCTTAGACCTTACAGCAAGTCCTATTCAACGACAGCAGACCAGCGTCCAACAGCTGACAGTTGAGCAAGATTTAGCACTCCTTGAGGATTATGCAAAAAATCGATATATCCATTCAAGTATGATCGCTGTTGAGCAAAATGAAAGTTTATTAATGTTTTATTGTACGTTAGTTTTCCCGCATGCCATTTACTATTTAGAAGAATTAGAAACAATAGTGTTCATGGAGGAAGAGGAGGGGGTGTTAAATATTTTTGATATCATCTCCTTACAGCCCATTCATATAGAGGAGTTGTTGGCCAATATTGTGAAAGATTCTACCCAAAAAGTGGTGTTTTATTTCACGCCGGAGTTTACCTTGAATGGCATGACCGCGACCATCCAACCTAATGATGACGACGCTTTATTTGTTCTTTCAAAAAAGGCGATTCTGCAAGGGAATTTCATGTTCCCTTTAACTTCGCATTGTTAATGGGAAGAGGTTGAAACAAACAATGCGCAAGCCTGTACCTTAAAAAGTACGGGCTATTTTTACAACTTTTAATGTTTTGTCAAATAACTGTAACATTGCTGTTTTACGATACAACCATCAGTTAAATGGAAATGAGGTAAAACACAATGAAAAAAATCAGTATTCTATTACTTACCGTTATTTTAGCCCTTTATATGGCCAAGCTATTTGGACAAGGTCATCAAGACGAAGTTGAATTTATTGATGAAATTGCACCAATAGCCGTTGCGTTAAATAAGCAAGATCAAGAGATATTGCCTAGTGTAATTATTGCACAGGCTATATTGGAGTCGAATTACGGTAAAAGTGAATTAGCGGTTAATGCAAATAACCTGTTTGGGATTAAAGGTAGATATCATGGAAAGTCTATTAAAATGCCGACAGTTGAATATGAACAAAATAAAAGCTTTACAACTGAAGCAGAATTTAGAGCTTACCCTGATTGGAAAAGTGCATTAAAGGACCATCGTCAGCTATTATTAGAGGGTACCAGTTGGAATGCACAACAATACCAAGAGGTTCTGGCTGCTTCAACCTATCAAGAGGCTGCCTATGCCTTGAAAAAAAGCAATTACTCGACAGATCCTTTATATCCCGAAAAATTAATTGCTATTATCGAGCAATATAATCTGGAAAAATATGATGATTAGGAGTTTCATACATGAATATTCTCATTGCAGATGATGAAGTAGATATGTTAAAGATTTTACAAAACTATTTTCAAAGAGAAGGGTTCACGGTTTTTACTGCAACAAATGGAGAGGAAGCACTTACCGTTTTTTATCAAGAAAGAATTGATTTGGCCATTTTAGATTGGATGATGCCTAAAGTAGATGGGATGATGGTTTGTCGTGAAATGAAAAGAACACAAAAGATTAAGGTCTTAATGCTTACAGCAAGGGACACAGGTGAAGATGAATTTAAGGCGTTAGCAGATGGGGCTGACGATTATGTCAATAAACCCTTTTATCCTAAGGTACTAATAATGAGGGCAAAAAAATTACTGCAAATTGAAGCTATTCAACAACTGCATGATGTGTCCTTCGATGTTACAAGTAAACGTGTTTGGCGAGCAGGGACAGAAATAGAGTTAACGAAAACGGAATTCGAGCTGTTACGAATTTTTAGTCAAAATCGGAGACAAATTTTGACGAGAGATCAATTACTAGATTTAGTGTGGGGACTGGACTATATGGGAGATCCACGAACAGTGGACACACATATTCGACGATTGCGAGAAAAAATAGGAGAGAACATTATCCAAACACACAGAGGTATTGGATATAGTACAAGCGAATGAAACAAAAAATCGGCACAAAACTAACCATTTATATTACTTTAGTAGTTATTCTTACATTTTCGATATCCCTTGTTGTAAGCCAGTTTTTCCTCCCTAAATATTATCTATATCAGCTGAATAAAAAAGTATCAGAAGCCTTTGAAACTTATCAAGTTTTAGAGGATGTAGAATTGGTGAAGCGACAATTTGATGTCACGATTGTAGCAGTCCCATTGGAGGACTCCATCAATGACCTGAATGATAATTTAAGACTTCAACTGGCGAGAGAGCACATAGCCTTAAATAAATTTTGGGTCTCCGAGGAAGTACTACAAACTATCTCGGAGGATAAAATTGTAGGTAAGCTCTATGATCAGGGGAAACAAAAGTCCAGCTTTATTGTGCATTATGCGAAAGAAGGGGATCAGCTTGTCATGATTGGAGCCTCTATGGCCCATTTTACAGATATAGCCTATTTTATTAATCGTTTTAATTTAGCCTTTCTAATTGTAAGCATTTTAATTATTATAATGGTCACGGCGCTACTATCTCGGAAAATAACCAATCCATTGCATGAATTGCAACAAGTTGCAAAGGAGATTGGGGAACTGAATTTTCAACAAGCTACCATTCAAACAGGTGATGAAATCGAAGAGTTAGCAAAGAGCATTAATAAAATGAGTACGACGCTTGAATCAGCGCAGCAATTATTAACACAACGGAATCTAGATTTAAAACAATTTATGATCGGCTTAACACATGAGTTGAAAACGCCTCTCGCTCTAATCAATGTATACTCAAGTGGGATTGAAGATGGGTTGGATGATGGTACCTATTTAACAGTTATACATCAGCAAGTGGATCGTATGGAGAAAATCATTACAGATATGCTTTATTATGCCCGAACAGAAGAAAATGCTTTGAACCTATCACGTTTTGACTTTTACCAGCTACTACAAGAAATCATCCAAAGCTATCAGCCTTTGCAGGGGGAAAAACAGATTTTTCTTCAATCGGACGTAACTGAATTTATGCTCAATAGTGAGAAGGAAAAGGTCTATTATATTGTAGAAAATTTGGTGAGCAATGCACTAAAATATACATCAGACATGGAAATACAGATTTCCTTTACTTCGGGCATATTCGAAATAAGTAATCATACAACGCTACAAGATATTTCTAAAATATGGCAACCGTTCTATGTAGGTGAAAGCTCTCGAAATAAGCATTTCTCTGGAACAGGGCTTGGTCTCGCTACAGTGAAAAGTATTGCCGAACAGCTAGACTTTGTAACGGAATCCACACTATCAAATGGAAAAATAACGTTTACGATAGATTTTACAAGCAAGTAATAACCATAGGTGGTGAATGCATGAAAACACGGTTTAGGTATATTCCTAAACCGTGTTCAGACAGAAGACAAACATCTTGTTCAATTAAATACTATGTTTGGAATTAAAACGTAGAAAATCTACAGTCTAAGGTTGAGAAATGATATTCTTAACCTTTTTCTATATTTAAAGACTTAGTTTCACAGTAATAGCCTTTGCCGCCAACATAAACTTTTTCTATTTCATTCTTGCTATTAGTTGCTAATTTCACTAATATTTCGGAAGGCGAGTGTAAAGAATAACCTTGTTCAAATACATAGACTTCTTTTTGCAAATGGTGCTGTTCATAAAGGTAGCAAGCTAATGCACCGTTTGAAGTTCCAGTCGCCGCTTCTTCATTGATATCGTATAGTGGAGCAAAATTTCTGCATATTATTCGTTCGTCATTAAACGTATATACATGCATGCCGACAACATGATAATACTCGCTGATTTCTTTAATCTTTTCAAAATTAGGTTGCAGTGCATGTAATTGTGTTTCACTTATTATAGGAATTAAAATATCTTTTAAGCCGGTGGAGACAATTTGAATCGGGTATTGATTGTCTATAGCTTTACTGTCAATACAGTCGATAAACTCGTTTGGAGATATAACATCATAAAATTTCGGTTTGTTTTGTTCCATGAATATGATGTCATCTTTTATCGTAATAGTAAGAACACCGCTGTTTGTTTCAATCGTATAGCGATCCTTGAAAAGTTTATTAAAATGCATCAGTATTGTGAAAGAGCCAATTGTGGCATGACCACATAAATCAACCTCTTCTTTTGGTGTAAAATATTCAAATTTATAATCAGCCATTTCAGATGCTGATATAAATGCGGTTTCCGCATAGCCCAGTTGTTTGGCTATGGCCATTTTTTGAGTAGTGGTCAATGTATTTTCATTCAATACCACTCCTGCTTTATTTCCGCCTTGATGATCCTTGCTAAATGCACTTGCAACGTAAACAGATATTTTCATAAGACTCTTCCTTCCTCATTTATAGTGAATAGTAGCATAGAAATTACTAATTAAAAATATTTTTGGATATATTTTCCTTAAAGCGAGAGACAAATTATTTTAGCATCTGAAATCCTCAAAAATAGTTTGTCTACAGTCTGACACACGGTTGGAACATTCCGTACTTCACCTACTAGGAAGAACGCGGATAGTAGCTGATTCCGTTTTTGTTTTAACCTTTAACGTCAGCCCCATGATAACGATGATTATAAATAATAAGGTGAAAAGGGCAACGTCAAATGTATTCGTTATATCTTTGATGACACCAACAAGCATTGGAATGATGCCGCTAATGATATAGCCACCAAATTGAATCATCGCTGTCCATTCACTTGCCTCTTTTGGTGTAGTCGTTGCATCTAAAGGTAAAATCATTGCTAATGGAAATAAGCCACCAGCACCGATGCCCGTTAACATCGCACAGAAAATAGGTGAGATTCCGCCCATAATTAACATCATAATGCCAATAAAGGAGCTTGAAGCACAAAGTAGCATCCATGGCTTTCTCTTTAAACTATTATTTATTAAGATGGGAATGATAAAGCTACAAATCATTTGCATGATTGAAAAAATAGTGACCGTTGTTGCGGCGTAAGCGTCACTATATCCCATATCCTGTACTTTAGGAGCGAGCCATGTCGCCAGGGAGTAATAAACGCCAGATTGTAAACCGAACATGATCATAAGAAGCCAAACATATCGGTTTCCCCAAGGTAGTCGACTTTTTTTACTTGTAGAATTCTCTAAGGATTCTTGAGATTGCTTAGATTTTTTAATAATAGGAATCCAAACTATGATCCCCATAAGAGCGAATACTGACCATATCGCTAAAGCTGCGTTCCAGGATTGATGAAAAGCATGCATAGCAGGCACAACTAAACCAGCACTTAAAGACGCTCCAATTCCCATACCCGCGGAATATACACCGATCATTGTAGAAGAATATTTAGGAAATTCCTTTTTGATATAGCCTGAAATCAGTGGACCTGTTATGGCAATACCTATCCCACTAAGAATAGCGGTTACTAATAAAAATAAAGGAAAAGTTGCCACTAACCGTAAAGCTGTTGATACACCAATTAATAAAACGGATAACCCAATCGTCCATTCGATACCCCATTTTTCACTTAGCTTGCCTGCCAATGGTGCAAAAATCCCCATACAAAATACGGGAAGTGCCGTTAATAAACTGACAACAACACTCGTCATCTGCAAATCCATTTGTATATTTTTCAATACTGGCGAGATAGATGTTATTGAAGCTCGTAGATTCATAGACAGTATAAACAAAGAAAAAACGCTCCAAATTATCGGAAAGTTTTTTGATTTCGCCATCACTGAAAACACCTCTTTTAGTTATTATTTGATATACTATAGTTAACTTTTAGTTTTTAAAATAAACTATAATTAATCGACTTGTATACTATAATATACTATTTATACAAAGTCAATGAAAGGGGTGCAAACTATTGCTGGAGGAGAATATGGATTTATCTAGTCAGGTAGGTATGAACTTAAGAGAGATTCGAAAAAACAAAAGGATGAGTCTCGAAGAGCTTGCAAGTATTAGTAATGTCAGTAAACTAACATTAGGGAAAATTGAACGAGGGGAAACCAATCCAACGGTTAATATCCTTTGGAAAATATGTAGAGGGCTTCATATTCCATTAGTTTCTTTATTATCCTTTGAAGAAAATGTAGAGGTCCATCGTTTTGGCTCAGAATATCAATTTGCTGGCCATAATAACGACTGGTTTGTCGAACCTTTATTCAAAACAAATGGAACTGAGTTGTATAGAGGTCGACTTGAACCTAATAGTGAATACAGTGAGTGTCACTTAGAAGGCTCCGAGGAAATTGTGCTGGTGTTGAATGGGCAATTGGAGCTAAAGGTCGGCGAGAAGACCCATCAGTTAAACCAATGGGATGTCATTAAATTCAAGGGTGAAGAACTTCACACGTATATCAACCACTCAGATGAAAAAGTACATTTAATGCTGTCATTAACGTATACAACCCCATAAGTATGGATAAAGAAAGTCATACTCTATAAGTGTACTTCCACAAAAAATCGTCCTTACTTTATACAAGTAAAGGACGATTTTTCTCTATTTAAATATACCCCCAAATCATACATAATAATGTTCCGAAAATGGTAACGAGCGCAATGACTAGCCCATAATAAATATTTGTATAGATGGCTGGTTTATCATTGGTTTCACCAGCGTGCATAAAGACAACTAACTGCAAGCCTGCCTGAATAAATGCTGTGACTAAAAGTATCGTCATTGTAATAGGCATTGAGATTTGAAAAAAGTAGACACATGCTGCAATGATGGTAAGGATAATCGACAAGGCAAATCCCATCACCTGTTTTAGTGGGAATAAATCACTCATATCACACCATTCCTTTCAAGTAAATGAAACTGAAGATAAAAATCCAAACCACATCTAAAAAGTGCCAGTATAAGGAGAAGATGAAAGATTTATTGGCTGTTTCAGGCGTTAATCCACGCGTTATTATTTGGTAGACAATAAATATGCCCCAGAACACACCAAATGTGACATGGGCACCATGCGTTCCTAATGTTGTCAATAGGGTAGCTGTAAAGGCGCTAGTTTGTAAGCCTGCACCAACATGCACATAATGAATAAACTCATAAACTTCAAACCCAATAAATGCTACACCTAGTAGTAGCGTCAAAATATAGAATGTAATCATCGCTTTCATATAGCCTTTGCGCATAGCATGTATGCCCAAACCAATGGTAAAGCTACTTGTTAGAAGAATAAATGTTTCAAATAAAACAGGTGTTATTTCAAAAATGTCTGCGCCAGTAGGACCTGTACCCGTGCGATCCACTAGCACAAAATAAGCTGCGAACAGCGTTCCAAAAAGCATGATTTCAGCGCCGATAAATACCCAAAAGCCTAGTATATTCAATTGATTTTGCTGTGTACTATATTCTAAAGGAAGTGATTGATCGATTTTCATGATTGACTACCTCGCAATTTTGATTCCGTTTCTTTCACTTTTTCGACAGGTATATAATGTCCAGGGTCTTTTTCCAATGAACGGTGAGCCATACAAATAAAAATGCCGATAGTTGTAACAATCGTTGGAATCCACATACCAAATACAAATGAGAAGCCCCAAGCAAAGAATATACAGCCTAAAATAAATGGTATACCGCTGTTATTTGGCATATGAATGTTTTCGTATTTTTCTGGGAACAAATCATGCTGACGATATTTTGCATCCCATAAAGCTTCAGTTGAAATGACATGGGGTACTTTTGCAAAATTATAGTACGGCACAGGACTTGGTGTAGCCCATTCTAGTGTACGTGCGTCCCATGGATCTGAGCCAATGTTTCTTGGTGCATAACGAATGCTGTAATAAACGTTGTAGACAATTAACATAAAGCCAATCGTAAGACCAATAGCGCCGACAAAGGAGACCATATTCCACATACCAAAACCTGTGGATGCTGAGTAAGTATACATACGGCGTGCTTGTCCATCTAAGCCAGAGAAGAACATCGGCATAAAGGCAAGTAGGGTGCTAATCGCAATAATCCAAGCCGTCACTTTGCCGATTTTTTCATTTAACATAAAGCCAAACATTTTTGGCCAATAGTAATGTAATCCTGCTAGCATGGCAAATACAACACCAGGAATAATTACCATATGGAAGTGAGCTACTAAAAACATTGTATTATGGTATTGGTAGTCAGCTGCTGACATACCTAGCATTACCCCTGTTACGCCACCTATTGTAAAAGTAGGGATAAACAACATGGAATAAAGCATCGGTGTTGTAAAGACAATTTTTCCTTTCCACAAGGTGAATAACCAGTTAAATATCTTCACCCCAGTCGGCACAGCAATAGCCATCGTTGTTATTGAAAAAATACTATTTGTTAAAGCGCCTTGCCCCATTGTAAAGAAATGATGGGTCCATACTAAAAACGATAGGAAGGAAATAATCACCATGGAGCCGACCATCGATTTATAGCCGTAGAGATTGCGTCCAGAGAAGGTAGAAATGATCTCACTGTACAGCCCAAAGGCAGGTAAAATGAGGATATAAACCTCAGGATGTCCCCAAACCCAGAAGAAATTGGCCCATAGCATATCCATACCACCATTAGATGTTGTGAAGAAGTTCGTAGCAAATAGGCGGTCGAATGTTCCCATAACAAGTGCAACCGTTAATACCGGAAAGGCAAAAACGATAATAACGTTTGCGACTAATGAAGACCACGTAAACATAGGCATTTTCATTAATGTCATTCCCGGAGCTCGCATTTTGAGAATGGTAACAATCATATTAATACCAGTAATTAATGTACCTAACCCTGAAATTTGTAGAGCAAACAAGTAATAGTTGACCCCTACAGATTGACTAAATTCATTACTAGCAAGAGGGAAATAATTCGTCCAGCCAGCATCAGGTGAACCGCCAATAACAAAGGAAATATTTAATAGCATAGCTCCCATGAAAAATAGCCAAAAGCTTAACGCATTCAAACGTGGAAAGGCCACGTCTCTTGCGCCTATTTGAAGCGGCACAATATAGTTCATAAAGGCCATAATAAATGGCATCGCCATAAAAATAATCATGACTGTTCCATGTGTCGTAAATATTTCATTATAATGCTGGGCATCTAGTAATTTATTATCCGGTACTGCCATTTGTGCTCGCATCATAATAGCATCCGCACCACCACGGAATAGCATAAGAATGGCTGAAATTAAATACATAATACCAATGCGTTTATGATCCACTGTTGTTAACCATTCCCGCCAAAGATAACCCCACTTTTTAAAATAAGTTAATGCTACAATAATCGCTATAACCGTTAGACCAATAGCGACCATAGATGCATAAATAGCTGGGCTTGGATGGGGTATAGCAAAACGTTCAAAGTAATCCATCTGACTATGTCTCCTTTCGACATAAACCTTATCGTAAACTAGTTTCGTTTGAGAAATTCATGATTGATTTATTGAGAGGCATGATCTTTTATGTGTGAAGAGCCATGCTGATGTCCGCCATGTTCACCCTCGGGTGCCGGTAGAAACGTTAAATGCGTTCCATTGAATGTGGACTGTCCCACATGACCTGGTTCTAATAACGTATTAAATTTTTCCTCTGTTAATAAATCTGCTGTTTCCTTTACTTCCTTCACCCATGCATCAAATTCATCATGAGTCACCGCTGTAACGTTAAACGTATTTTCCGCGAACCCTTTACCATTAAAGTTCGCATTTCTTCCCATAAACTCTCCGGGCATATCCGCAGCCAAATGCAAGGTATTCACCATATCGGCCATCGCATATTTTTGACCCCCAAGCTGAGGAATCCAGAAGCTAGTAATCGGTCCATACGAATAAAGCTTGAATTCGATTGGGCGCTCTGCAGGAATATACACATAATTTACGGTTTCAATATCTTCTTCTGGATAACTAAAATGCCATTTCCAGTTAGATGTTGAAGCATAAATGACCAATGGCTTTTCATCTTTGTATTTTTCAGGTGTCGATTCCACCTTGTAGTTACTTTGAACTGAAATAATAGACATGTACGCAACAATTAACACAGGGATACCTACACAAATTACTTCAACCATTGTGCTCCCTTTAATATGGGGAGGCTTATAGTCGGGACTTTGCTTGGAAGCACGAAATTTCATTAACATATAAGCTAAAATCACAAAAACGACTAGTACGATAAAGGACATAATCCCTATCGATAGCATAATATCTTTGGCTTGTACTTGAGCTTGAGGACCTTTTGGATCTAATACTAAAAGCGGGTCACAACCGGTTAACATAGTGACAATAGTGAAAAGACCAATTAATCTGAGCCAACTTTTTTTCATAAACAAACCCCTTTAACTGATTCTTTGAGTGGCTATCGGTTATTATAGGTTTGTATGGATTTTGATTCACAATTGATTTTTATCATAGTGGTACATACTTTGAAAGACAAGGCGTTTTGCAAGATAACACAGAACGTTCTAAAACTAAGAAAGTAATTTTAGTATAATAATATCGAGAGGGATAAGCGTCAAGTAAGGGTTTTCATAGATTTCTAGGGACTAAAATTAAAAGTGGATGGCGAAAGTAATAAGGAAGTGGATGGTTATTTATCGTTAACATTATATTACGATTGACTTTTTAGCTTTTCAGACAAAGCTAGATAAAAGAGGCCATATAGAGGTGAGATTAGATGAATTGGAAACCAGATCGACATGCAAAAAAAGCTATCTATAAACAACTCGCAGAATATATTGAAAAAGGGATTGCAGACGGAACATTTCCGCCCGATAAACCATTACCATCAGAGCGATATTTAGCGAATACTTTACAGGTCAATAGAAGTACAGTTGTTAGTGCCTATGATGAATTAGAAGCAATGGGACTCATAGAACGCAATAGAGGAAGCGGTACAACCATTAGCAAAGATATTTGGGGAATCACAAGAAAGCGAATTCCGAGCTGGAATCGTTACATTGAGGCAGGCTCCTTTTTACCGAATCTACCAGTTACGCAAAAAATAAGAAAGGAGGCAGTGGAACACAAACTCATCAATTTAGCGACCGGAGAATTATCGGAGGATCTTTTTCCTAAAAGCGCATTAAGAGAGATTACAGCAACACGTTCTTTCATTGGTAGTCTTGGATATGATCACCCACAAGGAAGTGAGATTCTACGAACGACTCTTACAAATCATATTAAAACTAGCAGAGGAATTGATACAAAGCCATCTTCCATCCTCATTACTTCTGGAGCTCAACAGGCGTTACATTTGATTGTCCAATGTCTGTTAAAGCCTGGAGATGCTGTTGCGATTGAAGATCCTTCGTATAACTTCAATTTACCTATTTTTAAATCGGCTGGTTTAAAAATCCATTATCTTCCTGTTCATAAGGATGGCATTAATCCAGAAGATTTGCAAGCACTATATAAAAAGCATCGAATTAAAATGATATTTTTAAACCCAGATTTTCATAATCCAACAGGCTCTTCATTAGCTATAAAGAAAAGAGAGGCTATTCTAGAAATATCGTCCAAGCTAGGCATTCCAGTAGTAGAAGATGATCCTTATAGCTTAACAGCCTTTTCAGGTGAGAAAAGACCAACATTAAAATCATTAGATAAAAACGGAAATGTATTATACATTAGCTCCTTGTCTAAAATTGTAGCTTCGGGTTTACGAATTGGCTGGATTATTGGTCCTACATCGGTTATTGAAAGACTATCCGACGCCAAGCAACAAATTGACTTTGGCCACTCCAGCTTCACGCAATGGATAGCGAATGACTTTTTAGAGTCCTCCAATTTTAACTTGCATATAAAACATTTAGTGAAGGAATTGGAAAGACGCCGTGATACAATTATCCAAAGTCTCCATACGTACTTAAAGGATCAGGTGACATTTTTCACACCACTGGGCGGCATTCATATATGGTGCCAAGTACTAATGGAAGATTATAATGAAACACAATTATTAGAAGAATCCATTAAACGTGGAGTCATCTATGTGCCTGGCTCTACAATGGGTTCTCAAAAGGGATTTGTCCGTTTTACATACGCCAGGGAAGATACACGGTCCATAGATGAAGGAATCAAAAGGTTTGCACAAGCACTGCATTGCCTAAATGGAAAAAGATGAGTTTTTGTTAATTATAGACAAGTGGATGGTTAAATTAACACTAATGTGGATGGTTAAAAAAGTAGAGAAAGTATTTATGATAGAAACATGGATAACCAACATCCATCAAAGCTATCGACAATCATGGACGTGTGGATCGATTCACAATTATTCGCACAAGTAATGAAATCTGTAAATAGGGAAGGTGATAGGGAAACCTTGATAGTAATGCCGAGGACATTAGGGACGAGGTAGGTCACTAATGCTGGAAGGTCCATGCTTCACAGAGGTTTTTACGAAAAAATGCTAGAAGCCCACTTTTAATAAAGAGGTTATAACATTCACAACACCTATCGTTAATGTTGTTTTAAAGCTTTACCTGTTCGAACAGTCTCATTTTTAGCTTTAGCTGCCGATGAAAAAAATCAAGGCAGTCACTACTTATTATATTTTATTGCCCACGAGAATATATAAGGGATATAGGCACTCCTTATATACTCCAATCAAATCTAGTTAAAAACATTAATTAGCCACCTAGCTCCGCACTACCATCAGCGCGCTAGGTGGCTACTTTTATAGAAAAGCTAGGGAAAATAGTTGAGTAATCTATTAATAAGTTTTAATATTCTGATTATAATAGTTTTTTGATTACTTAGCTAAGGGGGATGATGATGGTATTACAAATAGGTGAAAAAATAACATTTGAACGGACATTTACAAAGGAAGATGTAGAATTATTTACGAAGGTTTCTAAAGATGAAGGGGTTCATCATATTACACCCGACGAACAGGGGCGGATTGTAGTGCAAGGGCTACTAACAGCCACACTTCCTACAAAAGTCGGGGGAGACTATAATGTGCTAGCTCGTAACATGAATTTCGAATTTTTACGTCCCGTTTTTAGCGAGGATACGATTTGTTGTGACGTCATAATCGAGCAATTTGAACGAGATGAAAAAAATCGAACAGCCATTACAGCAATATTTACATGCATAAATCAATTGGACAAAGAGGTATTAAAGGGGAGTTTTTCAGGTATTATTTTATAAATCAAAGTGGAGGTGTATATGAAAAGTACTGAGATTCTTTTTTTCGAACGTCCATTTCCAAGTGCGAATAGTATGATTATTAGAGATGATCAATCTTTTTTAGTAGATACTGGATTTGGCAGCGATATTGTGCGAACTGAGCAGCTTTTAACATCTGCAGGGATTTTACCAGCACAATTAAACGGCATTATTAATACCCATTATCATAGTGATCATGTTGGAGGAAATCATTATTTTCAACAACAGTATGAAATACCCGTTGCTGCACATCTTTGGGAAGGTGAAATGGTGAATCAATGTGATTTAGAGTCCTGTGGTGCACATTTTTTAGATCAACCCGTGGAACAATATACCGTTCAGCAATTACTAGTAGATGAACAGCAAATAATGACGGGGCAAAGTGCTTTCCAAGTTTTACATACACCAGGACATACATTGGGTCATATTGCATTATACGAACCAAAACAAGAAATTTTAATTTGTGGAGATTTATTTCATTATAATGATGTGGGATGGCTGAATATATTTAGAGAAGGGACAAACAGTATAAGACGTTCCATAGAAAGTTTAGATCGACTCGCTACACTTTCTATCAAAAAAGCATATCCTGGTCATGGCCCGGCTATCGATGAGCCATCCATAATGATAGACAAAGCAAGAGAAAGACTTGAAAAATGGATAGAGTCTCCTGAAAAAATGGCTTGGCATGCCTGTAAGCGAATTTTTTCATTTACGCTGATGATAAAAAACGGTTTAAAGAGTAGAGAAATTACTCCTTATCTACTAAGCTGCAGTTGGTTTTACGATTTCGCTGTTCACTCTTTCCGTTTAAAACCTGAGGAATTTGTACAACCATTGCTAGATGAAATGATTCGATCAAAAGCCGCAGTATGGCATCAAGACATATTAATCGCAACAGCACCATATGAAGCACCCAATCAAAAATGGATAGAAGAGGATTGGAAACCAAGGAATTGGACAAAGTAAATGTGCAATTTTGTACTATAATGATTTTAATAATAGATGTAATAATTCAAAGAGATAAACTTGAAAGGAAGTTTGCTTCATGGATATTACATCTTTTTTATTGTACTGTTTTATTATTACGGCTACACCAGGACCGACAAATGTGGTTATTTTATCAACGACACAAAATTACGGTATTAAAAAGGGCTTACATTTTTCTTATGGTTCTGCAATTGCGTTTTTTATTTTATTAGCATTATCAGCTTTTCTAAATTCATTGTTTTCAACTTTGGTCCCAAAAGTATTGCTAATTATGCAAATACTAGGAACAGCTTATATGCTTTATCTAGCTTATCAAATAGTTAAAATGGATATTTCGAGTGATGCTACTAATAAAGTAGGAAACTTCAAATCAGGGTTTTTCATGCAATTTTTAAACCCTAAAGTCGTATTATTTACAATGACAGTTATTCCAAGCTTTGTGCTACCATACTATGAATCATTTATCGCGATATTCGTAAGTGTATTCGCCATTACCCTCATCGTATTAATAGCTTTCTTATTATGGGTATTGTTTGGAGCTATCTTTAAACAATTTTTACAACAACATAAAAAAGTCGTCAATGCTTTCATGGCTTGTTGTTTAATATACGCAGCCATCATGATTTGGATTGAATAGAGGTGAAAGGAATGCAGCAATTTACTTATAAAAAAATGGATGGAATTACAGCATTGAAGGCAAGCTTTACTGATTTTAAGTATAAAAAGCATGCTCATCAGGAATATGCATTCGGGGTAACATTAAAAGGTATCCAGCATTATCATCTAGATGGATGTTTACAGCTTTCACACCAAAATGGCGTTATGCTTTTTAATCCTGAACAAGTACATGACGGAATGGCTTATAATCGTGAAGGACTCGAATATGTAATGCTTTACGTAGAGCCATCTTTATTTTTAGAGGCTATTCAAAAAAGAGAAATCATTAGCTTTGACAAACCTATTATCTATAACAATAGTATAAAGAACCATATACTAAAACTGTCACAAGCAATTTTAACAGAAGAAAATTCAGCATTATGTCATGAGTTGTTTTTACATTTATCAGATGGCTTAGTGGAGCAAGATTTTAGTTTAACCATGAAAATGGATAGTATTATGATTAAAAAAGCGAAAGAGATCATCCATTCACATGTAGAAAATATACTCAAAATCGAAGATATTTGTCAGGAGCTACAATTGACAACATTCCAATTCATTCGTCTTTTTAAAAAGCACACTGGGATTACGCCTTATCAATATTTCTTAAACTGTAAAGTCGAACGAGCTAAATCCATTATTGAACAAACAGGTGATATTTATGCGGGAGTTGCACAATGTGGATTTGTTGATTTACCCCATCTAAATAAACATTTTAAAAGTATTTTTGGTATTACAGCATTTGAATATTTATCTATTGTTAAAAACTGAGAGTAAAATGAATGGAATTGATAATAAATAGAATTTTATGTTAAAGTATAGTTACTTAAATTGATCGGAGGGTGAAAAGATGAGCCATTGTTTATTTATTCGAAAACATCATTTCAATATAAATAAACAAGAAGCCATTCTCCACCTATCATATTTAGAAATTGCTACTCTATGACTGTTTATGCTCATTCAAAAAATGTTATGTACGGGGACGAGTTTTTGAACATTTGTTGAATCAACATAAACGATCAAACGGTTGTCACAGATAAAAAAACTGGATACCCATATACGTTGATACATAGGGAAACTATTTTCATTGAGCAAGATGCTTCTGTTTATAAACAGAGGCATCTTTTTTATTTTTATTCAAATGTCGGGGTGATGCATATGAACAACTAAATGGAATGATTACGGAAGAATTAATGAAGGGAGCATTCACATGATTGAAATTCAAAATCTAACCATTAGAACGATTAAAGACAATCGGACGTTGATCGATCAATTCCAGCTAAGTATTCAAAAAGGCGACAAAATTGTCATTATAGGTGAGGAGGGGAATGGCAAAAGTACATTATTAAAATGTATTTATAACGAAAAATTAATGACTGATTATTGTACGTTTGAAGGGAAAATTCAAAATGACGGCTACTTATTAGGTTATCTTTCACAGGAGCTATCGGCACAGGAAGAAATGTTAACGATCACTGAATTATTTTTAGATAATAGTTGGAATAAGGATCTGTTAATGGCCATGGATGATTTTAATATCCAATCCTTAGTTTCAGATCAATCGATTAGTGATTTCTCAGGAGGGGAACGATTTAAATATCGTTTTTTAAAATTACTCTCCATGAATCCTGATGTTCTGTTACTGGATGAACCGACAAACGATTTAGATATAGGCACAATAGATTGGTTAGAAGCGTATATGCAGCAAACTACGATTCCTATCATATTTGTATCGCATGATGAAACATTTATTAAAAATACGGCGAATGCTATTATTCATATGGAGCTTACCAATCGCAAGCAAATACCCAAATATACATTTTCAAGAGAGCCCTATGAAACATACCTGGCACATCGGGAAAACGAGCTACTCAAACAAGAGCAGGTAGCGAGGAAGCAAGCAGCCGATTATAAAAAACAAATGGAAAGGTGGCATGATGTTTGGAATAAGGCAGAGCATCAGCATCAAAATGTAGCTCGCTCGGACCCGAGATTACAGAAGAAAGTAAAATCATTAAAAAATCAAAAGCAACGAATGGACAGAGCTACAGAGAATTTTTTCGAGATTCCAACTGTAGAGGAGGCAAGCGAATTCCGATTCGATTCCTCTATCCATATACATCGCCATAAAAAAATTCTAGAGCTATCATTGGAAACGCTTGAAATAGCAAACAAACAGCTTTCCCAAAATATAAACTTATCGATCATTGGACCAGAAAAGGTTGCGATTATTGGCGAAAATGGGGTAGGGAAATCAACCTTGCTAAAAAAGATATTGGACACGTTGAAGGACCGTTCTTCATTAACAATAGGATATATGCCGCAAAATTACGAGGATTTATTGGACCCAAATCAAACACCTATTCGTTTTTTAGAAAAAACAGGTGATAAGGAAGCGATGACGAAAGCTTTTACTCATTTAGGGAGCATGAAATTTACGAGCGATGAAATGCAGCAAAAGATTGGCCAGTTAAGCGGTGGTCAGAAGGCTAAGCTGCTTTTGTTAAAGATGATTATGGACGGTTGTGAACTATTAATTTTGGATGAACCAACGAGAAACTTTAGTCCTTTGACAACGCCAGTACTGTGTCATGCATTAGCCCAATATGGTGGCGCCATTATTAGTGTTTCTCATGACCGCCGATACTTAAAGGAAGTTGTATCAACCATTTACGAATTAACGAACGTTGGCTTAATCAAGAAATAAGCAATAAAAAAAGTCGATTCTCTGTAAGCAAAGAATCGACTTTTTTTCAAAAAATATATGTAGAACACATTGAAATCAACAATAGCTTATGGTAAATTTATAGAGATAGACGTTGTATAATTAACTTACCACGTACTTTCCCTATTCTAATTATACAATATACTCTATTCTTTCGTCAACAGTTTTATTACTTAGTTTTTAAAGGGGTGGTTGCTATGAAATCAGCAAAGGCACTACAACAGATGGGAGGAAAAAACTACTCAGCTCATTGACGAAGAAGTCCAGACCTAAAAAGACAATCGAAATTCTCAAGAAAATGAAAAAGATAAAAGAAAGTAGGATTGATACTACATGTCGGAGAATACCATTTCTGCCCAGACAAAAGCGCCATACGGCATGATTGCCATTTTATTTATTGGGGCATTTGTCGCAATTTTAAATGAAACATTATTAAACATTGCTCTCCCAGCCATTATGACGGAATTTGATGTAAATGCTACTGCCGTACAATGGCTTTCCACAGGCTATATGTTGATTAACGGTATTTTAATACCGGCAAGCGCGTTCTTTATTCAACGTTTTACGGATAAAAAGCTATTTATTACCGCAATGGCCTTATTTACACTAGGTACATTCCTAGCAAGTATTGCACCAGCATTCAGTGTATTATTAGCGGCACGTATGATTCAAGCTGCAGGCTCAGCCATAATGATGCCTTTACTAATGAATGTTATGCTTACTGCATTCCCAGTTGAAAAACGAGGCGCAGCGATGGGGATGTTTGGTCTCGTGATGATTACTGCTCCAGCAATTGGACCTACGCTTTCCGGCTGGATCATTGAACATTATAGCTGGAGAATGTTATTTGATATTGTTTTACCAATTGCTATTTTGACATTAATCTTTGCAGCCTTTAAATTGAAGGATGTGACACCACAACGTGCCATTAAGCTTGATGTGATATCACTCATTCTATCGAGTATCGGATTCGGCGGACTGCTTTACGGCTTTAGTTCGGCAGGGGAAAAGGGTTGGGACAATGTACTTGTCTATGGAACAATCATTATCGGAACGATTGCTTTAATTACCTTTGTCCTTCGTCAATTTCGTATGGATGAACCAATGCTTGAGTTTCGTATTTTCAAATATCCTATGTTTGCCTTATCATCGGCAATTTCCATCGTCATTGCTGTGGCTATGTTCTCCGCAATGATTTTAATGCCTATATATGTACAAACGATTCGTGGTATTTCACCAATGGATTCAGGTTTATTAATGCTACCAGGTGCAATTGTGATGGGGATCATGTCGCCAATTACCGGGAAGCTCTTTGATAAATATGGCGCAAGAAGCTTAGCCGTATTTGGATTAATTATCACGATTGTCACTTCTTATTACTTTAGTAAAATAAGTATGGATACGGCTTATTCGACACTTGTTCTTCTATATACATTACGTATGTTTGGAATGTCGATGGTTATGATGCCCGTTATGACAAATGGTCTGAATCAGCTACCAGCGCATAATAATCCACACGGAACAGCAATGAATAATACTCTTCAGCAAGTCTCAGGTGCCATTGGATCAGCTGTATTGATTACAGTTATGAACAATAAAACAACTGCCAAAGCAGAAGAAATAGCGGCTAGTGCCATGAATAATATGAGTGCCAATGCACAGACATCTACACAGGGGGCCGCTGAACTAAAACAACAAATCATGAATGAAGCCATGCTCCATGGTATCAATTACACCTTCTTTATTTCAACATTGATTGCGGTGATCGCACTCATTCTTGCATTCTTTATTAAAAGAGTTAAACCAAATCAAGAACATATGATGCCTAATGAGGATGCTGAAAAACAAGTAGAAGTGAAATAAGTAGGGAAACGGGTGTTGCTTATGTTAGCAACACCTGTTTTTTAGTTTTAAGACGATTAAAAATCTAATTGACTGAACTGATGGAATATAATGATAGTTATAATAATTAAATTGACATTGGAAATTGATTACCATACAATTTGATTGATTCGTCACTCATTTTTTGACAGGTGCTTCTAAGTTTACGATAGATGAAAAAAGAATTCTAAGCTTAATTACAAAAAATCTAACTACCAAGGTTAGTGGGGAGCATGGATGGATAGTGATGTTTTCTAATTAAAACTTTAAAAAGTAATTGAATAGAAGGTTTTTTGCCATAAAGCTCAATAAACTAAGGAGAAATTAATTTGAAGATTGAAACCATATATGACTACGAAATAAATGGTTCATTAAGAGCCAAATTACAATATTTATTAACAGAATGCTTTACTGAAGATTATCCAAAAGAAAGGATTTACTTTAAGCAATTACCTCAATTTAGATTCATAGCAACGGATGACAAAAATGAACTTGTTGGTCAGGTTGGCTTGGATTATAGAATAATGAATTTAAATGGGAAACCTATTAGAGTTCTTGGCATTATCGACTTATGTGTATCAAAAAATCAGCGTTCCCAGGGAATAGGTTCATTGCTACTCTCGAAGATAGATGAATTTTGTAAAGGAAAGTCAGTTGATTTTTTACTCTTGTTTGCAGATAACAAAAAATTATACGTAAATGCAGGATTCAAGTCTGTCAATAATGAGTGTACATGGTTAAAAATAGACCATAAAAATCAATCAACATATGGAATAGGGCATGAAAAAATTAATGAGCTTATGATTAAAGAAATAGGTAATATAAAATGGGAAGATGGCAAAATAGACTTATTAGGCTATCTTTATTAAGCTAAGTCCCTTACTAAAATAAAACAACTTTAAAAGTCTTGTTACTTAAGCAGATGTAACAAGACTTTTATTTGTAATCACTGGAGTTCAATTTAATTGATCAAACGTTTTTTTTATTTAAACATCGTTTTAATAAAATTATCGATATAACGCAATCATTTGATTGGCGATATACTCTGAACTAAAATGAATGCCATCTTTGAGCCACCACATAATGATGCCTAGTACCGACGAGGCGAGTATATCCATAGATAGTGTTACTTCTGTCGGATCCAAACATTCCCTTTCGCGCTTAATCACAATCATGTCTTTTAACATTCTATGAAATTTTCTTTTGAAGCCAGGATGTTCAAAAAGAACAGCTAAAATTTTTCGATGCTTATAAAAATAATCTAAAAAGGTCATTAATTTTTCTTGATTATTTAAATTGTCGATTTGTAAGGTAGGAGAAATTTTCAACGACAGGTCGTCAAAAATATCGTACACAACTTGCTTTAATAAATCATTGATATCTATAAAATGCAAATAAAAGGTAGCACGATTTAGCTCAGCACGCTGGGCTATTTTTTGTACGGTTAGTTTTGTAATGTCTGGATCTTCAATTAAAATTTCTACTACAGCTTCTTTAAACACTCGTTTAGACCGAATAGCTCGGGGATCTTGCTTCTTCTGTGACGTCAATGTTATTCTCCTTTATCTATTAAATTCTATTTTATTAATAGTTTTTATAAATATGTTGTTTAATTAACACTTCTTGAAAAATTGTAAATAGGCATCAAAAAATAAAAATGTTATTATCTATTTTATTGACAGTGTGTTAATAAAACAAGTAGAAAGAGGAATTTTAGCATGTCGGAATTCATCAATAAAAAAGTGTTGTTAACCGTCTTAATTATAGGCTGTTTTTTATCGACACTGAATCAAACATTGTTGAATGTAGCGTTGAGTAATTTGATGGAAGTATTTTCAGTTTCAGCTACAACTGTACAGTGGTTATCTACTGGCTTTATGTTAGTGAACGGAGTATTAGTTCCCATTACGGCATACTTAATGAAACGTTTTTCTACACGCCAATTATTTATTAGCTCCATGCTATTTTTATTAATTGGTTCGATTTTTTGTGCATTGGCACCGAACTTCGCTATGTTGTTAATAGGGCGTATGGTTCAAGCAGTTGGCGCAGGAATTATTATGCCACTGCTAATGAGTATCGTCATGTTTATTTTCCCACCTGAAAAAAGAGGCAGTATGATGGGGTTAATAGGGCTTGCGATGATTTTTGCTCCAGCAATTGCCCCCACATTAGCAGGCTTTATTATTGATTATTATTCATGGCGCTGGTTATTTATCGGCCTTATTCCATTGGTGATCATCACCATTTTATTAGCCGTAAAATACTTGATAAATGTCTCAGAAACAGCCAAAACAAAATTAGACGTAGTGAGTGTTATATTATCAACTATTGGTTTTGGTTTAATTTTATATGGATTTAGTAATGCAGGTAGCCATGGCTGGGATGATAAGGTGGTCATCAGTACGATCTCTGTAGGGATCGTAACAATTGCGACATTTTGTTTAAGACAAATAAAATCTAATGATCCGCTTCTAAATTTATCCGTATTTCAAAATAAAGTATTTACGTTAACGTCCATCATCAATATGATTGTCACAATGATGATGTATGCGGATATGATTTTATTACCAATCTATTTACAAAATGGGAGAGGATTTACGGCATTAGACGCAGGTTTATTATTATTACCTGGTGCACTTGTAAATGCCTTTATGTCTCCTGTTACAGGAAAAATATATGACCGTTATGGAGCGAAGCCGTTGTTTATCATTGGTTTAATTTTCATCATACCTTCTATGTGGATTGTTACAGATTTATCAGAAACTACATCTTTTACTTTTTTAATGATCCGTACCATTTTCCTACGTATAGGTTTGAGTTTTATTACGATGCCTTTGAACACAGCAGGTTTAAATGCCTTGCCGAAAACACTTGTCACACATGGTACCGCAGTTAATAATACGTTGCGTCAAATTTCGGGTGCGATAGGAGCTGCTGTGGTCATTACCATTTTTACAGCACAAACGACAAGTCATGCGAAAAGCTTGCTTGTAGAAACACCCAATGCTACGGCTGAAATGGTTCGTACACTAGCTTCCATCTTAGGCTCCAGTGATGCCTATTATTTCATGACCATCTTAGCGATTATCGCATTTATTTTAACGCTATTTGTTCCCTCTAAAAAAATGATGCAACAAAACGGTTAAGAAGGCTTTGCGATGGAGTCGAGCGGGGGAAGGGGAGCTTGAAATTTAAAAAAATGGCGTTTCATCTATGTGAAACGCCATTCATGTTATTGAGTTAATCGTTGGATAAATGCATCTAAATGTTCGATTGTCACATTATCGTTCACACCAAATAAATTATCACCTTTACCTACCGTAATTTTATTGGATGCAAGAATGGATACATAGCTGTTAGCCCAATGTGATCCTGGAACATCTACAAAGTTTTCTGTTGCGCCCTGTTGTTTTAAGTTGAATGCTTCTACTAACACTTTTGATAATTGACCGCGTGTAATAGGTGAACCTGGATTGAATTTCCCGTTTTCATCACCAGTAAATACACCGATTTTTTTAAGGGCTTCAGCAGCACCTGCATATTTAGAACCTGGCTTTACATCAGGAAAACTTGAATTTGTATGACTAGTATCTAATTGTAGCTTCTTAGCTAATTTAAGAGCCACTTCTCCACGTGATGAATAAATAGTAAAGTCTATTTCAGCATCTTTTACCTCTCCATAATCAGAGAAGCTCGCAACACGTTTTGCCCCCACGTAACGAGATCCCCAATAATAGGGGTCATTGATTTTATCAATTTTAACCCCTGAACTTGTAGTAGCCGAAATAAAATTGCTGTCACCTATGTAAATGCCAACGTGTGAAACACCGCTTCCCGAAGTATTAAAAAATACGAGATCGCCAGTCTTTAAATTGTCTTTAGCAATAGAAGTACCTTGTTGATATTGAGCATTTGATGTCCGTTCTAATGAAATACCTAACTTAGAAAATACTAATTGTGTATAGGCAGAACAATCAACACCTGTCTTAATATCTGTACCTCCATATTTATAAGGAGCCCCAATATATGCTTTTGCTGTATTTGTTATATCTGTATATGTAGCTGCTTGCGCATCGTGAATACCTATTCCTGTAAAGAACATAAAAGATGCAAAAATCGGTAGTAATATTTTTTTCTTCAATTAATCCTTACCCCTTTCAAAAAGCCATCGTTTTTGAACTAAAGTAAGAATATCACGAAACGGTTAGGAGTTATTTTTCAATAATATTACTGATTAACACTTTCCTATGATTCTGACATGTTATTTTTAATTGTGTAATGTATCTGCAATAATTATGGTCAATTTTACTAAAAATATATGAATTAATTGGATATTAAGGGATATAAGAGCTATTAATTATATTTATGCTAAATGTGGATGCATTCGATAATTAATATCTCTTGCTAGAAAAATATAAAAAGTTGAGATGTAATAATGAATCATCGTTATAAAAATAGGAGGGCATGGAATTATGGTCAATTTAGCTTGCTTAAGGCTATCAACAAAAGTATTCTTAGTAAGATTATTGCCCAGCGGCAAATGTGCCATCTTAGGTGAAGAATTTGCAATAGATAATAACTATTCAAACTTAATAGGTTTGATCAAGGCTACATATTAACTTATTCATTTGAAAGGCAAAGTTAAAGAGAGTTATATTGATTTTATCGCAACTTTAGCATCCATATATAGATCGAATCAGTCCGATAATCTTAGGATTACCAGGGCTGATTTTTTGTGCAGAGAGCAGAAAGGGAAAGTAATCCTAATTTAGATAAAGCGTATTTCTAGTTATTTTAAATAGTAGCTTTAGTCAAAAACATGTAATGTCGATTCTATTTTTGTTTAAAGTGAACAATGTTATTTAAAGGCTCCTATCCTACAATGAAATTAAGCAATTAACATAATAAAAAATAAAAAAGGAAGTGATTGAAAACGAAAGTATCTGCTTTTTTTGTGCAAAATGTTCAAAAAAAATTTTCCTCTTCTTACTGTGAAATAACAGTTTGAAGAAATGTATCTCTCTTCTATAAATCTATGGAAACTAGTTAATCAACAGACGTATTCAAAAACAATAGGAAGGAATTGATTGAAATGTTAGTCAAATTATTAGAACCATTAAATGTCTCAGATTCGATCATTGAAAAATTAGCGGAGCCGATCAAACAGGCTGGTCATGAATTTGTTTATTACAACGAGAAAACAACGGATCGTGCAGAATTAGCAAGACGTAGTGAAGGTGCAGATGTAATTATGATTGCTAATAATCCTTATCCTACAGAAGTAATTGATCAAAATGCCAATTTAAAATTAATAAATGTAGCCTTTACAGGTGTAGATCATGTAGGTATCGGACAAGCGAGAAACCAAGATGTTATGGTATGTAATGCAGCTGGATATGCGAATCAAGCAGTTGCTGAATTAACAATTGGTTTAGTGTTAGATGTGTATCGTCATATCACTCAGGGTGATAAAGAAATCCATGCCGATAATTTCCCAGGAGCATTCCAAGGTAGTGAAATTAAAGGGAAGACAGTTGGTTTGATTGGTACAGGTAAGATTGGTATGATGACTGCTCGTTTGTTTAAAGCATTTGGCGCAAAAATAGTAGCTTCAGACCAATCTAGAAGAAATCCGGCAGCAGAAGTTTTGGGTATCGAATACATGGAATTAGATGAGTTATTAGCACAATCTGATATTGTGTCATTACATATACCATTACTTTCAAGCACAAAAGGATTAATCTCTAAAGAAAAATTAGAATTAATGAAGGAATCAGCTATTTTAATCAACTGTGCACGAGGCCCAATTGTTGATAATGATGCATTAGCAGATGCATTAAATGAAGGGCGAATTGCAGGAGCGGGTATTGACGTATTTGATATGGAACCGCCTATTCCTGGAGACTATAAACTATTACAAGCCAAAAATGCGATTTTAACACCTCATGTAGGCTTCCTAACGAATGAGGCAATGGAATTACGGGCTAAAATTGCATTTGATAACACAATGGCATTCATAGAGGGAAAACCTCAAAATATTATTCGCAGATAATCATTTTCTGATAAACGGTAAATAACGTGGGTATAGTTTGAAATTCGAAACAAGGAGAAAATACAATGACATTAAAACAATTAGCAAGAGAAGATTTAAAAAATCGTATTTTCCATTGGCCTGATATTCAACAGTTTAGAGAAGATAAAGCGACAAAACATATTTTTTATGAAACACCAAATACTGTTGGAGCTATATGGTGTATGCACCCAGGTCAAACTTTGCCACTTCACTCACACGAGAAAGCTGATGATATTTGGGTTGTTGTTGAAGGGACAGCAGACTATTATCCAGAATGTGGTGAAATGGTTCAAATTAAAGCTGGTGATGTTGTAGTTTCACGTGCGGGTGAAAAGCACGGAATGACTAATAATTCTAGTAGAGATTTCGTCATGTTAGGGATTGCAGGTCCGACACCAATCGGCTTTATTGCGCATAAACATCATTAAGTTAACGATCACGTCTGTTGATTAACTAGTTTTCATAGTAAAAAAGATTCCTCCTTGTAGATGCATTATCTACTACGGAGGAATCTTTCGTGCGATCACAAAGAATTGTCACACCTGAGTAAAATTTTATTTTACAATTTAGGGTTTGAGCAAAGGTGTTTGCACGTAGATTGCGATCAGTCCGATTACCTATAGGGTAGTCGGGCTTATTTTTGTTTATTTGAGCCTTCTTTACTGTGAGGAGAGTTTGCAAAGGTACAAAAACACTGAGTAGGGATCGGCAAATGAGAATGCCATAAGTCATACTTTTATAAACAATTCAAACATAGGATTTTGTCTAAAATGTGCAATGCTGGTTCTGTTTTTGTTAAAAGTGAACAATGTTATTTACGTACTCATAACCTAAAATTAAATTAAGCACTACATAAGTAAAAAAAAGAAAAATGGGAGTGTCATATTATGGGACAAACAGTTAAGAATGACCCGAATTATTACAAAAAAATCATTTTTGCACTGTGTTTAGGTTGGGTAGCTATTTGGATTTATCGTACAATACTTACACCAATATATCCACAAATTCAAGAATCGCTTGGTAATATTAGCGATACTCAAGTAGGACTTATTGCCTCTATTTATTTCTTTGCCTATACTGGTATGCAAATTCCATCAGGAATACTCGTTGATAAATTTGGACAAAAACGAGTATTAATCCCTGCGTTTATCATTTTTGCATTAGCAGCATTCGTCATTGGATCAAGCACGACAATCACTCAAGTTTATGTAGGCGCTTTAATGGCAGGTCTTTCGACAGGCTCATACTATGGTGCGGCTTTCTCTTTATCAGCTAAATATATGCCAAAAGATAAGAAAAGCTTTTCTAATGCGATCATCAACAGCGGTTCGGCATTAGGGATGGTTATTGGTCTAGTAGGCTCATCTGTATTAGTAGGTGGCCTTGAAATCCAATGGAATAACATGCTTTATATTATAGCAGTCTTCATAGTAGCTGTAATATTTGTATTTGCGTTATTTGTTAAACAAGACAAAAAAACAGCTACAAATGAAACATCTGAAGATAAGCAAACAACACAAGCCACAGTATCTCAAGGCGTAGAATTATTCTCGCTCAAAAAAATAGTTATTTATTTCGTCTATTTTGCAACATGTTATGGTTATTACATGATTGTGACATGGTTACCATCATTCCTTGTTGCAGAAAAAGGATTTGAACAAGGTTCGGTAGGATATGTAGCTGCTTTAGTTGCAGTCACAGCAGTACCTGGCGCATTGATATTTTCTAAGTATATTGACAAAAATGCACATATGCGACAGAAATTAATTATCTTCTTGTTAATTGGTGCAGCCGTAACAATTAGTTTAACTGTATTTGCACCTAACCCATCTGTCCTTTATGCAGCATTAGTTTTATATGGTTTATTAGGTAAACTTGCCATTGATCCAGTTTTAATTACCTATGTAACAGATTCAGTACCTTCCAACAGCATGGCCAAGGCACTAGGTATCTTTAACTTCTTTGGAATGACATCGTCAGTTATTGCGCCAACTCTTACAGGTTATATTGGTGATATCACTGGTTCGAAAGTATTGGCATTCTATATTGCAGCAATACTTCTTGCAGCAGCAGCGATTTTATTCTTCCTTGTCGTGATGGTGAAAGAGAAGAAAGCAATCAATCCCCTAACTAATGAATAAAGTAAAGCTACCTATCGATGGAGGTTTAGTACATCTTCCGCTGATAGGTAGTTTTGTTTTTACTGCCCAAAGGCAGAGAGGTCTTCCCATGAAGAAGCTAATTCTGTGAAGAAGCTACTACATTTGCATACTCATAATTGAGGTGGGGAAGCAAGTGTTCCGGTAAAATAGGCAAAAAGAATCCCGCTAAAAAGCATTCATAACAGCTTTTTAGCGGGATTTTTAAGTTTAAAAATTTACTTTCTCTGACGCAAATAATGCTAATCGTAGATCCAATGAAATATCAGGTGATTCGATAGACTGACCTAAAATCTCTTCACATTTTTTTATACGATATTTTACCGTATTCCGATGAATAAATATATCTTCAGAAGTCTTTGTCAGATCACAATGATTCGCCAAATAGATTTTCAATGTATATTTTAGTTCTTTTTCTTTCGTCGTTTTTGGATAGGCTAATGAACCTAGTGTATACGTGATAAACGGTTTTAATTTATTTGCTGGAATGAGTTGTAACAATTCTTCTACACTTTTAGATTTATAGAGTTCTATAAATTCAACTTTACCACTTTCTGACTTATGATCAAAAGCTTCATTCGCTTCAAAATAAGAGAGTGGTAACTGTGAGAATTCAGTAACTTCATTACCAATACCGAATGACATTGTGCTATTAAAAAGTTTTTGATACTCTTTTTGGATATATTTGCAGTAATCTAAATAATATTGATGTTTAGTTTGTAATAGTATCGTAAATCGATGATTACCTGGAGATCTATAAACACTGATAGAAGGATCAATGTCAGTAAACTTATGTGTTAGCCATTCAAAAGTCATTTGATAGCGCTCATTCAAATAGATATTATTTTCCATATCCCTTTCTTGATCAATCGCACAAACGATCACTTGATAGAAATTGGATGGTTGAATAAGGTGCTTTTTTAAAAACTCAGGGTGCTGTTTGACTGAAATAAGATTATCTGGATGTTCAGACATCAATGTTTCGAAAAATCGGTTTACATCTTGTTGTTCTGCTTCTTTGATTTTACTATTTTTATAAATGGCGAGACTGAGTGTATTCACGGCTTGTTCTATGGCAAGCAAACTAAATGGATAAGTGAGCGTATTAACATTTGAAACCATCAAATAATACGGAAAATATTTAAATGCTGGAACTTCAAATATAATATGTTCTTCTTGGAAAGATGCTTTATTATTAGGTGAGATTTGCTTGGAATTAACACATCTTTTGAAGTAACTAAGATTTTTCTGAATTTGCTCTGCGTGTTCTTGGAAGTGATGGCTCATCGATTTAATTTGATGAAAAGGATTTAATAGCATCACAGGGACTCTAAGGAGTCTGCTCATTCGTTCAATCATCATTTCCAAGCTCAAACCTCTCATAAGCATTGTATTTAACTCTTGTTGGATATCTAATGCAAAATATAACTTTTCAGTTTCTTCATCCAAGATATAGGATGATATATGGTGCGTAATGGATCCGAGATTCCAACTATCAGGGATTCTAATAATGGGGAATTTTAACTTGTTTGCATATTCTATTACTTCATCATCAATTTTTTCTAAAAAGCGTGATAATTTAACGCCTATTCCAGCAACTTGTATATCATTTAATTCTCGAATGAGATCCTTTAATCCGGATTGGTCGTGTTGATAACACATACCAGTAGTGACGATAAATGAATGAGGAGCTGTGAAATTTTTAATATCAGGCGTTTCTGTAATATCGACCATTTCTACTTCTCTTTCTAAATCTCCCTCATCATTTAATAATGTTAAATCAGAAAATTGTTGGACAGACATGATTTCTTTTAATGTTGTCATAAGAGTCATCCCCTTTATATTTGTTAAATAAATCCAAAATAAGTATGTAAAACGCTACAAGGATAACCTATCACTCTGATTGTATACTATTTTTGAAGGTTATTATATAAAATTCTTTATTTTGAAATAGTAAAGAAGAATCATATGCTTGACCTAGGTCAGAATATTCTACGTGATGCTTTGTTTATAAAATATGGTTACAACAAGGATAGCATGGCTAAAGTAGCTTGAACAAAGAAGTTCACCTTTGCACAACTAAACTCTGTTAGGAATAGCTATGTTAGAAAGAAGTGACAACAATGTGAGATCAACCATACAAACCACTTGGAACCGAAATAGTGAGTGGCATAGCCTTTCTTCCTGTACTTCTATTTCTACTTAGTTTAATAATCTTTAAATTAAAAGGGTTTGATGCAGAAGCAGCCGTTAATCAAATTGAGAATGAGTCAAATATCTTTCAATACAATACGATATAGCTTAGGTTTGCTCCTACTTGTATGTGTCATGACACTCGGGCTATTGTTTATCTTTTAATCATTTTAATCTGGACTATACCACATGGAAAATCTAAGTTTTTACATAGATTTACTATGTGGTTTTTGTTTTTTAGTAAGATAGAATTGATCATTTACTTTACTCACAAGCCTCCTTAAACCCTTTCCATAATCGATAGCTACGTTCTTTTTTACTCCAAGATAGTTGCTCCTTATCAAAATTTGTTTGTCTAAAGTGCATAAAAAGACCATCCATTATTGTTTATTGTGTCAATGAATGGTTATGGGGTAGGACCTATAATAAATGTGAAGAAGGAAGGAGTGAAAGAGGTATGGATATTCAATCAACTTTTGAATCGTTAGATAAGAAATTCACAGGTTTTGGTGGCTTAGAACAAGGTGGAATTACACGACTTTTATATTCTCAAGAATGGAATGATGCAGTTCGAGAACTGGAAAAAGCATTCAAAGAAGAAGGGTTAGAAGCAAGCTTTGACGATATCGGGAACTTAACTGGGCGTCTTGTTGGCAGTAAATATCCGGAAGAAACCATTTTAACAGGATCACATATCGACACAGTAGTGGAAGGTGGTCATCTAGATGGCCAATTCGGTATCTTAGCAGCACTAGCGGCTGTGAAATATTTAAAAGCTAAACATGGCCAACCACTACGCTCATTAGAAGTATTATCCCTTGCAGAAGAAGAAGGTAGTCGGTTCCCTTACACATTCTGGGGTAGCAAAAACTTCTTTAACTTAGCTAAAAAATCGGATGTTGACACAATTGCAGATGCTGAGGGCATTAAGTTCGAAGACGCGATGCGTAAATCAGGCTTCGATTATCGTAAAACTACTGACGTTCGTAATGACATCAAAGCATTTGTTGAAATTCATATTGAACAAGGTAAAGTGTTAGAGACAGAAAACAAAACAATCGGTGTTGTTAATGGCATTGTTGGTCAAAAACGCTTCACGATCAACTTAAAAGGGGAAGCAAACCACGCTGGTACTACGCCAATGTCATTACGTCGCGATACAGTTGTTGCCTATAGTGAAATTGTCTCAGATTTAACAAAACGTGCTAGAGAAATAGGGGAACCACTTGTATTAACGTTCGGTCATATCACACTTGTACCAAACACAGTAAATGTAGTTCCTGGTGAAATTACATTCTCAGTAGACTGTCGTCATATTGATCAGCAAATATTAAATGATTTTGCAGCAGAAATCGAAGACAAAATTAGATTAGTCGCTGAAGCAAATAGCATGACTTACGACATTCATTTATGGATGGATGAGGCACCAACATTGATGGACAAAAAAATCGTTCAAATCATAGAACAAGCAGCAAAGAGCAATGTAGGGAATCAATATAAAGTGATGCCATCTGGTGCAGGACATGACTCACAAATCTTTGCTCAATATGTACCAACGGCGATGTTGTTTGTACCTTCTATTGGTGGAATTAGTCACAACATTAGTGAAGAGACTAAGATAGAAGACCTTGTTAAAGGTATTGAAGTATTAAGTGATGTACTTTATGAACTAGCATATAAAGAATAAAAATTATAAAGAATAAAAATAATGAAAAAGGAGCCAGATACTTATGGGTTACATAAATCAAGTTCAAGGATACAGAGAAGGTTTATTAGAAACACGTTCAGTCATTAAAAAAGACAATTATGCGGTAATTACACCGGATGGTCTAGTTAATAATGTTGTACCTGGTTTCAAAGATTGTGACGTAACAATCTTAGGATCCCCGCGTTTAGGTGCAAGATTTGTAGATTACTTAGTAACTGTAAAAAACCAAGGTGGAAACAAAACTGGTTTCGCTGGTGATGGTATTCAATCTTTTGTATACGTCGTTTATGGCAAAATCAATGCGTTTGCAGATGGTAAGCGATACGAATTAACAGAAGGTGGGTATTTATATGTGCCTCCACACTTACAGTTAACTTTTGAAAATAATAATAACGGTGAGGATAGCCGCTTATTCTTATATAAAAAACGTTATCAACCTCTTAAAGGACAACCTCTTAAAGGATATACACCAGAAGTCGTTACAGGTAATGTGAACGACATCGAACAAGAGGCATATGAAGGTATGAAAGAAGTATTAATTCAAGACTTATTACCAAAAGAAATTGGATATGACATGAACATTCATATTCTTTCATTCAAACCAGGTGCTTCACATGGTTACATTGAAACACACGTTCAAGAACACGGCGCTTATGTTTTAAGTGGGCGAGGCATGTACAACTTAGACAATGAATGGATGCCGGTTGATAAAGGTGATTATATTTTTATGGGCGCTTATGTACCGCAAGCAACCTATGCAATTGGTTTAGATGAACCATTCTCATACATTTATTCTAAAGATGCAAACAGAGATATTGATTTATAAAAAGGGAGTATATTATCTCCGATAGCTATCCAAAGATAAATTAGGCATCTTAGTTACAAAAGAATTTCTTAAAAAAATTCTAGATTATTTAGAATCTGAAACAAAATATTAATTAAATGAGGAGTAAACAAGATGCGTGTATCTAAAGAAGAACTTTTTAATCTAATGAAACAAAAGTTTATGAAAGCGGGATTAAATGAAGGAGCGGCACATGATGTTGCAGACGTATTAACATACGCTGATTATAGAGGTATTCACTCACATGGGGCTGTACGTGTTGAATACTATTCTGAACGGATTGCAAAAGGCGGTATTACAACCAATCCAAACTATACATTTGAACAAACAGGACCAGCATCTGCGGTCTTTAATGGGGATAATGGTCCAGGTCACCAAATAGCAAAACAAGCGATGGAAAAAGCGATTGAAATGGCTAAAAAATCAGGTGTTGCCGTTGTTGGTATGAAAAATATCTCACATAGTGGTGCATTAGGTTACTTTGTTGAAATGGCAGCAGAGCAAGATATGGTTGCTCTAAGTATGTGTCAATCAGATCCAATGGTCGTACCGTTTGGCGGAACTGAACCTTATTTTGGGACAAACCCAATTGCTTATAGTGCACCGTCTGCTGATGACCGCATCATTACATTTGATATGGCGACTACTGTCCAAGCATGGGGCAAAATCTTAGATGCAAGAAGTAAAAATGCATCGATCCCAGATACATGGGCTGTGGATGCTACTGGTGCACCTACGACGAATGCAAGAGATGTTCATGCACTCGTGCCAATTGCAGGTCCAAAAGGATACGGGTTGATGATGATGGTAGATATTTTATCAGGTAGTCTTCTAGGAGTCCCACATGGTATACATGTGTCTTCTATGTATCAAGACTTAACTAAAGGACGCGATTTAGGTCAAATTCATATCGTCATTAACCCTGCTTATTTCACAGATTTGAATGCTTTCAAGCTACAAATTACAACAATGCTCAATGAATTAAAAACACAGCCAGCGGCAGAGGGCTATGGAGAAATTTATTATCCAGGTGAACGCGGTGTATTAAGAAGTAAAGAATATGATAAGGAAGGTATTGAAATCGTAGACGACATTTACAACTATCTTGTGTCAGACGACGTTCATTACGATCGTTATCATGGAAAAAATAGATTTGCAGAATAATAAATTGGAGGATCATCATGTTATACACAATTATAAAAGAAAACACTTATAAAGACTCCATCGTGTTAATGCTTTTATCCAACAAGTTGTCTGCAATTGATGGTGTAAACAAAGTTTCGATCATGATGGGAACACCAGCGAACAAAGACATTTTTAAATCTTCTGGCTTAGGCACGGATGAATTAGAAAAAGCAAAGCCAAATGATATCGTCATCGTTGTAGATACAGATCAAGAAGAAAAAGTAGACGAAGTGAAAGAAGAAGTAGAGATCGCTTTAAAAGGTGATTCAGATTCACAAAATACGTCTAAAGGTCAAGAAGCTCATAACTGGAAACGTGCAATGGAGCTTGCGAACAATCCAAATTTAGCATTAATTTCAATTCCTGGTCAATATGCTGCAATGGAAGCGGAAAACGCATTGAACGAAGGTTTACATGTGTTCATGTTTAGTGACAATGTTTCAAAAGAAGACGAAGTGAAACTGAAACAAAAAGCGCATGAAAAAGGTTTATTAGTGATGGGTCCAGACTGCGGTACGGCACTTATTCACGGCGTCCCTCTTGCTTTTACCAATAACGTAAACGAAGGTGATATCGGTATTGTTGGGGCATCAGGTACAGGGATCCAAGAAGTAACAACAATTATTGACCGTTTTGGTAAAGGTGTTACAAACGCTCTTGGTACAGGTGGACGTGATTTATCGACGGAAGTTGGTGCCATCACGATGTTAGATAGCATCAAAGCGTTAAATCAAGATCCGAAAGTAAAAGTAATTACAGTGATCTCCAAACCACCTGCAGAGGAAGTACAACGCAAAGTATTAAATTTATTAAGAAATATTGATAAACCAGTTGTTACGCTATTTTTAGGTGACAAACCTTCGTATCAAGAAGAGAATATCTATCATGCTTACACACTTGAAGAAGCAGCAGTTGTAGCTGTCCAATTATCAAATGGTGACAAACCGAATTTTGAACCAACAACAGCCGATGTAAACGTTGTATTAAAAGAATCACAAGTTGGTATTAAAGGTTATTATTCTGGCGGTACTTTGGCATCTGAGGCGGCTATGCTAGTGAGAGATGCTTTTAAAGATACAATGACTGAAGAGAAAAGCGAAAGCTATGTTTTAAAAACAAACACTCATGAAATCATTGATTTAGGTGATGATGTTTATACAAAAGGTAAACCACATCCAATGATTGACCCTGAAAAACGTATCGAAATGCTTGAAAAATCTATGAACGACCCTGCAACTGCAGTCATTATGATTGATAACGTGATCGGTAACGGTGGTCATGAAGATATGGCTAGTGAACTAGCACCAACAATCAAACGTATTTTGGATAGTGCACGTCAACAAGGTCGTCAACTTGCAGTGCTTGCAACGGTTGTAGGTACAGCACAGGACACTCAAGGGTACGATAAACAAATTGCCATTTTAAAAGAGAGTGGTGCAATTATTTGTAAGACAAACGATCAAATGGTCCGCACAGCTATCCAACTTGTAGGCGGTAAAGTGGAACAACCAATTACTGATGTACAAAAATTTAACTATACAGAAGAAAGCTTAGTAGTGGATGAGAAAATTATGTCCTTTATCAATATGAAACCAAGCGTTATCAATATTGGGCTAAAAAGCTTTACGGAAGCTGTTCAAAACAGTGGCTCAGAGTGTGTTCAATTTAACTGGCGCCCAATTGCTGGTGGCGATGAGAAGTTAATGAAAGTACTTCAATTCTTAAACTATTATGAAGGAGGTACAATCTAATGGGATACAAAACAATAAATGAAGCGAACGAAGCCGTTATCCAGAAGATCATAGCAGCGGCACCATTTTTAACGGATGTTGTACCTGCTAAATCTGTGATTCCTGAATTAGAAGAGTACGTGTTATTACATGCTGGACCTCCAATTAAATATGAAAACATGACAGATCCTATGCAAGGTTCCTGTGTTGGCGCAATCCTTTTTGAAGGATGGGCAGAAGACGAAAAGAATGCACGAGAATTACTTGAAAACAATCAAATCAAATTCATTCCATGTCACCATGTAAATGCAGTTGGACCAATGGGTGGTATTACTTCACCTAACATGCCAGTCCTTGTTGTTATTAACAAGGAGAGTGGTAACGAAGCGTATTGTCAAATGAACGAAGGGATTGGTGCCGTATTACGCTTCGGCGCTTATAATGAGCAAGTCATCAATCGTTTACACTGGATGAAAGATGTATTAGGTCCCGTATTAAGTAAAGCCCTAAAAACACTTGATGGAGGCTTGAACGTCAACGTATTGATTGCTAAAGCTATTGCAATGGGTGATGAGTTCCACCAGCGTAATATTGCAGCTTCACTTGCATTTTTAAAAGAACTATCTCCAATCATTTCTTCATTAGATGACGTTGAAAAAGATCAACGTACAGAAGTAATCCAATTCTTAGCTGACACAGACCAATTTTTCTTAAATATTGCTATGGCAACTGGCAAAGCGATGATGGATGCTGCACGTACAATCGAACACGGTACAGTCGTTACCGCAATGTGCCGAAACGGTGAAAACTTTGGTATCCGTATTGCTGGTATGGGAGACGAATGGTTTACTGGTCCTGTGAATACCCCGCAAGGATTATATTTCACTGGTTACTCAGCAGAAGATGCAAACACAGATATCGGTGATTCAGCGATTACAGAAACAATCGGTGTCGGAGGTATGGCGATGATTGCAGCACCTGCAGTAACACGCTTTGTTGGTTCGGGTGGATTTAATGATGCACTTGAAACAAGTAATCAAATGACAGAGATCTGTATTAGCGAAAACCCGAACTTTGTCATCCCAACTTGGGACTTTAAAGGCGCATGTTTAGGTATCGATGCACGGAAAGTTGTTGAAACAGGGATCACACCAGTTATCAACACTGGTATTGCCCATAAAATTGCGGGGTACGGACAAATTGGTGCCGGTACAGTACATCCGCCAATCGAATGTTTTGAGAAAGCTATCACAGCATATGCTCAAAAGCTAGGATTTAAAGGATGATTTTACAAGCAAGTGCGGTTGGTTCAATCGCACTTCAATTATTGAATGATGAAAAAACCTTTACCGTGCACAGTATGTTTGAAAAAGGTTTAAATATGGTTGATCAAGATGGCGAATTGATATTTGTTGGTACAGATGAAAATGGGACATTTCCGTTTGGGATCTTACTTGATCCTCAAACGCGACAAACTGTAAAGACCAATATTAAGGTAGGCGATACATTAATGTTTCGCAATAATCGTCTTTTTCATAATCGCTTCCAAATGGTGTTTAATGTAAAAATAATACCGTTAGATATGGATTTTGAACATGCAAATATAAATAAATTGAAAGAAAATTTTCAATACATTTCCTTTACATCCTATGAATCATCAGATTTTGAACGAGCACGTGTATTATCCTTGATTAATCGATTACAAGATCCAACGCAAAATCTTGACAAGACATTCCGTTATTTTATTGGGCGTGGACATGGTTTAACGCCAACAGGTGATGATATACTAGTCGGCATATTGTACGGACATTTTATTAAAAATTTTATCGAACATAAGCATCTAGAAACACTAAAAGCACTTATCAAGGAACCTTTAACAACCATTGTCAGTAAGCGTTTCTTAACCTGTGCTATAGACGGTGTATTTAGTTCGAAGATTACAGCATTGCAACATGATCCATCTTTAGAAAGCATGAACAGGCTTATAGAAGTAGGATCATCTTCTGGAATGGATACGTTATATGGCATCTACTTGTCATTAACTAAGGAGTGAAAGAAATGGGAAAAAGTGTAGTTATTGCTTTAGGTGGTAATGCCATTTTACAGCCAAAACAAGAAGCAACTTATGATAATCAATTCAAAAATGTAGTGTCGGCAACAGGCCATATGGTAGAAATTCGAGAAGCGGGTCATAATATCGTCATTACACATGGTAATGGTCCGCAAGTGGGGAATATCATTGCCCAAAATGAAGCTGCAAAAAATGTAGTCGAACCACTACCAATTTATGTTTGTAACGCAGAATCACAAGGTTTCATAGGTTATATGATGGAAACAGCTTTAAAAAACCATATGAAAGAACGTGGCATTACTACAAATGTGGTTACATTGCTAACGATGGTTGAAGTGGACAGGGATGATCAAGCTTTTAAAAATCCGACTAAACCAATAGGTGTATTTTTCTCAGAAGAAGAAGCACATCGTTTAGAAGAACAAGGCTTTACTATGGCAGAAGATGCAGGGCGGGGATATAGACGCGTTGTCCCTTCACCAGAACCAAAAGTGATTCACGGAATAGATGAAATTAAACGTTTAATTGATGAAACGATTGTTATTTCTTCTGGTGGTGGTGGTATACCAGTATATCGTGAAGACAGTGGTCAATTACATGGTATTGAAGCAGTCATTGACAAAGATCGGTCAGGATTAAAGCTAGCACAACAAGTGAATGCGGAAGTTTTCATGATGCTAACAGATGTACCAAATGTCTATATTAATTTCGGTAAAGAAAATGAGCAAAAGCTAAGCCACATTACCGTAGCTGAAGCTGAACGGTATGTTGCAGAAGGACAATTCCCGGCAGGTAGTATGTTACCTAAAATGCAAGCAGCTATAGAGTTTGCAAAATTAGGGAAAGAGTCAATCATTTGTTCAATCGATCAAGCAGTAGCTGCATTAAATGGAAAAGCAGGTACACGAATAACAAAATAAGTTTAAAGTATGGTTCAAGGACCATCATCCATTAAGTTTGCAAAGTCATGACGTGAGTAATCACGGACTATAGATGTTGCAAACTTTTTGACTTTCTTACTATTTTTTTACAAAACCTTCATTAAGCAAACGGGCTCGATTCTGTAGCAAGAATTGCGCTTTTTCTTTTTTTGAGGGGGATTTTATAGTGTATGAAAACAGTGATTTATTAGTTATTAGTGTATATTTGGGAAAAATCTGATAAAATTTATATAATTATCATAAGAAGGAGGCAGAATATTATGAAAATCGCTAACATATTTAACGGGGTGAATCTATTTTAAGGGATGAGCGTAGAACAAGGAAAAGTTGTCTTTTTTACGGATAAAAAAGATTAAGTTGAACGTCTATTTCTGAAATAATTGGTACTAATCAATAGATTAATTAATGGAATAAGATGATTCAATAGAAAAAAATTAATAAATACTGGAGGGTTGCCCATGGATAAAAATGAATTAATATCACTATTCCACAAAGAACTTCGACAAGAAGCTCAAGTAAAAGGTTACATAAGAGAGGAAACGGGGCATGTCGTGCGCCACATTTCACAGTTTGGTGAAAATGGGTTCATTGTCTCATCTAATGTAAACGAAGGCAATGTAAGAGAAATTATTAAGAACGAGTTAAACTATTTTAGTAACTTTGAGCAGGATTTTGAGTGGAAAGTATATAGCTACGACAAGCCTGATAGTTTGAAAGATATTCTTAAACAAGAAGGATTCACAATAGATGATCCTGAAGCACTAATGGTCATGAAGTTAGATAATCAGCACCCCTTGCTTAACAATGATCAACACTTCGACTTAAAGGAAATAACGGATGAACAAGGCATTCAAGACATTATTGTTCTAGAAGATGCCATCTGGAATGTACCGCATGCTGAGCTGGGAGAAAGACTTTGGAGAGATAAACAGAATGATCCTGAATCCCTATACCTTTATGGAATTTATGAAGATGGTCAGCTTGTAAGTGCTGCTTGGATGTACTTAGAGAAAAACTCCTCCTTTGCTAGCTTATGGGGAGGTTCAACGCTACCGTTGTCCCGAGGAAAAGGTTACTATACAGCGCTTTTAGCAATTCGAGCAAAAAAGGCATATGAAAATGGGCATCCTATCCTTACGGTTGACGCCAGTCCGATGAGTAGACCTATCCTAGAAAAGTGCGGTTTTCTATGTCTTGCATACTCTTATGGCTGCCAGTCACCTTCTACCAAGTAGTAGGGCCTCATATTAAAAAACTAGCGAATAGAAGCTCGTAGGATAAGTTCGTCAGGTAATCCTAATCCTGGTTGAAATTGTAGTCGATGGAGTTTATGTGCGCAGAAAGGGAATAAATGCTATCAGTGTTCAAGGAGAGAATCACTGAACACCCTTATCCAAAGTGTTAGCAAAAAACCTATTGAAGGAAGTTTAACAATTAATCCAATAAAACCATTGCAGAAGAATTCTGGTCAATCCATATGACTACGGTAGCAGCAGTGACGTTTTATTCAGATAAAGATAGCTGATAGTTATGACGATTGACTTCGTTATTGAATAAAAAGTGTTCGATTTTTTCGAATAAATCTTTTAATAGCATAGCAATTACTATGTGGAAAATTTGTTTATTACAAATGAAATAGTAATAAACAACATGGAGCCGATAGGGCAGACTAATGGAATTAAGTTTAGTATTTTTTTAAAACTACATCAAGTTCTATGTGTAACATATCGCTTAAAAATTGCAAAATACCTCATGAAGCAACCCGTCCTAGATTAGAACGGGTTAGTTTCACGGAAATTATAAAATTAAATAGTTATATTGTCTCTTTATATTACTTCATCTGGTGGTTGTGTCTTTCTCCAGCCATAAAACTGCATGACGTCTTTTGATCATATAAATCATTTCAATTCCCACCTTTCATGTTTTTTAATGAAGAAAATTAATATTGACGAAGACGAATATAATTTTCTACTTTTCTTCGGTTCTCTTCAAAGATTTTTTTCGCATTTTCATTATGAAGTGCTTTCTCAAGAGAGTTCTCACGTTTTGTAATAGTTATCGTGAGAGCAAAAAAGTTTAATATCATTTATGATCACCTCCTTAAATTACCATGAAAAATGAAAAAACCGTAGAGAGACTCCCCCTACGGTGAAAAAAGGCACAAAAATACCGCAGGGGCACACTTCTCCCTGCGGTATGGGTATGCTAAATTACAAAAAACTTAAGCGATCCATTCCGAACTGGTCGAATGTGTGATTTTCATTTTTACTTTAGTTGTGGCTAATAATGACATCAATTTAACGATACGGATCATTTCATTCGACCTCCTTAAGAATTTTATGTTTACTTTGTAAGTATAGCTATATTTAAGGTGTTTGTAAACATCTTTTACTAAGATTTCCTGATTATTGAAGCGAGAGCCGTTTTTGATGTGACAGGTATAAGGGGAAATCCAAATCAAATTCTACTGGGGGATGGCTCCAAAATGAAAAAGCATTAGCAATTCACATTGAATAGGGTATCCCATACATTAATAAGAAGACTAAGTGATATGTATCGTCGGAGCTAAAAGTATGGACACGCACCAACATTTTTAATGTCAACGGACTACGAACAAGTTCGTTTAATCACAGCTCAATTTATCAGATGATGGAAGAAGCGGCAATACTAGTGGAATTGGAGTTACCCTAAACAGTATATGCAATATAAATCTTGCCAATCAAACAAATTCACTACATAATCGAATGCTTCCTATAATTTATCGTAAAAAAGGCGGTTATTCGTTTAAATAATGCTCATTATCGTTAATGTAGATTTATCCAATATTTATTAAATTTATTCATAAAGTGGGAACAATTTAAGTGGTTATGACTATATTTTGACAAAGGTTAAAAAATTGCCAAGGAGTATTTTTCCTTATATTTCAGTTAGTTGGTAGCAACATTAAGGAAATTCGGAAATTGAAAAAATTTATTCAGGAAGAATTGGCCGAAAAATGTGGACCGCAAACTTCATAATGGTTAGAGATTCGTTTCACACTTGCAGAGCTTATATTTGATGAACCTCACCAAACAAGTCTCACAATAGTCCTTATTCTTTGTGTGATACTTTTGTTCTTTATTATACGAAGCATATATAACAATATAAAAAATTATTGTAAATATTCTAGCAAATACAATAAAAACGGAATACTAGGTAAGTGTCTTTATTACTGTTATTGAACGCTACATTCATTAGGAGGAGCATTATTATGGAAGTATACTGGGTTAACGGACAATATCAAGAAGATGAACGGATTTTTGACTCTCAGTTTGAAGTTTATGAATGGACGGACTCATTATATCAAGATTTCTCCAACGGTTTTTTGAGAAAAGAAAATATTGGTTATGCAACTCCTGATGTAAAGGTAATTGATTGTTTAACGAAACTAATACCACAATGGGCGGGATACACAAATGTAAATGTTACAATGCATAGAGATAAGATTGAGGTAGACGGTAAAGATATGTATAGAATTTGGACATCTAGTAGATAAAGTTGTTCAACAACGGGCGCAATTGTTGAACAACTTAGATATTGCTTAATAAGACTCTCTTTTGGTGAACTAATTTTCAGAAGAGAGTCTTTTAATTTATCATGGAATATGGGATTTATGAGATTTTCTAATTAAGTTTTCTACTAAAGCCACAAATTATTCTGATGGATATTCATACGTATTTAGGAGGATGCATACTCTATTCTTGCCACACGCTCATAGGGTCCCATGGCTTGATTCGATCGCCATATTTCCCGGATAAAAAAGCTTTCATGTCTTCCAGTTTGGTAGGAACCTCGTTCCAATTTGGAAGGGATGGCAACCCGCGTTTACTTTTTAAGAGAATATCCACCGTAACATACAAACGTTCTGGCTGAATCCAATGAAGGAAGCGAGAAATATCGATTTCCTTAGTCAGGGACAAGGAATCAATCTCGTCATTGTAATGTTTGTTGAACTCGCTTATCAAGTTCAAGAGGTAGTCTCTCTGTTCCTTCACGAAGTCCAGGCCACATATGGCACCATGTCCTGGAACAACGATTTCAGGTTTAATGTCATCAATAATGCGATCAAGTACTTTTATCCAGTTGAGGGTTCCTTCTTCACTGTATGCCGTACAGCCGTTAAACACGACATCGCCAGCGAACAGCACTTTTTCTTTTGGCATCCACAACAGCAAGTCACTGTCAGAGTGGGCCGGAGCTACATTGTAAATCATAACTTCCGTATCGCCAAGCCGTATGTTGATATCGTCCTTTATCTCAATATTCGGGTGCACCCATTCTACGCCCTCCAGGTCGAAGCCTTCAAATTCCGCTGCAAAGAACTGCTCTCCCTGAGTCGATTCCGGAGAATTCTTCCCTCTTTTGATGACGTTATCCATCCAGCCAATATTTTCAGTAAGACGCTCCCTGGCCGCTTCCTTGTGCATAATAATGCAGGCTTCTTCAAACACTTTGTTCCCCCAGGTATGGTCGCTGTTATAGTGCGAGTTCACTACATAGGCGGGAGAGCCGCCATTGCTTACTTCCTTAAAAGCATCTCGCATTTCTTGCGCATGGAACAGATCAAAGAACGTGTCATACACCAAGCCTTCACCTTTGTTGATAAACCCAGCATTGGCCCAACTAATGCCACGATACGGCGAAATACCAGCAAAGACGCCATCTGCGACTTCAAAAAATTTAACCCGAGGTTTTTGGATAATACTTCTATACTGCATAACAATTCTCCTTTGCATATATGTTTTTTTGAGTTAGTCACACTGACTACATCTTTATTATAGAGAATGGAAAATAAAAAGCAAGCGAGCACTTGCGTGCATTTACTCAATGTAATATGCTAATAACTGAACAACATCACACTACATGGATGGAGGCGCTACAAAGATGAAACTGGTAACCTATCACACTGAAACTTCGAAGGAATATTTTTTTGGGCTTGTCATTAACGAGGAATTTGTCGTGTCTTTTGCCGCAATCATGAAAAAGCAGGGGACATTCGTTGACAGTCTACAAAGTATGGACAGCTATCTACAACATTTGCCGGCAAGCCATACTGCCGCTAAGGAGCTGATGCAATACGCTGTTAGACAGCTGCATCAATTCAATGAAAATGAAATCTGTCCAATTACAGCAGTAAAATTGCTGCCACCTATTTTGAAACCGGCTGCACTTATTGATTTCGGGCTGACGCCAAGACATCTGAAAAACGCTGGCGTAAATCTGCTGCAAAGAGAATACACAGGAGCGGAAAGAGAAGAGTTTATACAAAAAATTGCGGAAAAATTCCAGCAAGAACCGAATAAAGTAACCTTCAGTTATTACAAATGTAACCATAATGCATTGATTGGAGATGGGGCTACAATCCATTGGCCTTCGTATTCTTCTTATCTGGATATCGAACCGGAGCTGGCCTTTGTTACAGGGAAGGGGAACTGTATTGCTGGTTATGTAATTTTTAACGACAGTACTGCTCGCGATGTGCAGTGGCCAGATTTTCAGGCGTTGACCGGACCAACGCGGTGCAAAGATTTTGATAACAGCAAAGGAATAGGACCATTTCTGGTTACACCGGATGAAATCGATAACCCGCTGGCACTGGATGTGGATGTACGAATCGGAGAGAGACTGCACTGGAAGGGAAGCACATCCGAGTATTCCGCGCACCCTGCGAAGGTGATGGAGGAGGTTCTCAAAGTTTTCACGCCGCTCCCGGGCACGATTATAGGAATGGGGACGATACCGGATTGCTGCGCAATCGAGACCGAGCAATGGCTGTTGCCCTCTGACCGAATCCGGATTACGTTCGATAAATTAGGAACGCTCACGCAATTGGTGCCTGATAATGTCAAGATTACGGAAGCAAGTCGCTGGGAAAGAAGAAGTGATTTACCTTAAATAAACGTTTACGAAGATGATGAACCCCCGAACCTATTGTGTATGAATAACTTGTTGTATAATAAGATTTAACATATGCAAAAGGAGTAATACAATGCATACTTCAGACAGAATTATCGAAGCCGCGACACGGCTCATAAAAAAGAATGGCTATCGGGGAGTAAGCACTAAAGCCATTGCAGCGGAAGCTACAGTCAATGAATCTACAATTTTCCGGAATTTTGGAAGCAAGCAAGGCATACTGGAAGCCATCATTGAAAGGCATTCGGATATCCCGCAATTTGAGAAGCTTCTAATGGAGGAAGCGACCGATAATCCGGAAGTTGATCTGCTGAATGTAAGCCAGCAGTACCGCTTGTTTTTCCATAAAAATACGGATATTATTTTGATTGGCATACGCGAAAAAGGAATATTTCCTGAATTAGACAGAGTGCTGGCTGAGCCGCCGGTGAAGCTGCACTCTTTGCTGGTTGAATATTTCGAACGACTACAGAGGAAAAAAGTCATACCGAGTCAGGATGCGCGCCTTGCCGCCATGTCTTTTCTCTCGACGTGCTACGGCTTTCAGATGAGCGAGCTGATTCACCAGCAATATCAGTCTCAATTCGTCACCGAGGAAGAGTTCTATAAGTACATTGTCTCATCGTTCGTAAAAGCTATATTGTCTTAGTCATAAAAAACCTGTAGCAGTTTATACGAATCTCTTATGGGTATGCTTCACTCGATGAAATAAAAAAAGGTATATTCCAATTAAGTGAAATTATTAAAATTCAATAGGTATAATATTTTAATTATCTAATGTATTAAAGAATTTTCTGAAGTCGAAATATATTTACATTATAAAAACTCATAAGACAAATTTTAACTTCTTTGGTTGAAAAACAGGGAAATGCACCATATCAATTCAACGTCGATAGTTAGTTTCATTGTAGAAATGAGGTGAATGTGTTAAGTAACAATAAAATCATAAAAATTATTAAAGTTATTTATTCAACAAAAGGGCCAATTAATGGAGTAACCTATTTTACGAAAATGGTTATAGTGAAGAGTTTGTGAGGTGTTGCACTTAAACTACCGTGGTATATAGCTACATCAGTTATAAAATGAAAAGAATTAAAGAAGTGAAAAAGCATACAGGGAACAGTTTACCCTTGAATGCTTTTTCACTTCTTTTATTTAGAGTGGATTTCCTGTATGCGTCCAACCTGTCCATCTGTTAGCCTAACTTTAATACCGTGGGGAAGGGTGCCTGATTTGTTAAAAATATCTTAAATGATATCTCTGGTAATTGTCCCTTTTTCCAACCTTTTTTAACAATATTAACAGCTTTTCCTGTTATATGTCTTTCCGATATTGTCCGTATATTAGACACCCATTTTTCTACGGGTATTGCTTGTTTTTTTCGTTTGCTGGCTTTTCATTTTTTTTGTTGAAAGGTCGTGATTCATTTTTCCTTGATTAGCAGAGGAACGGTTCTTTTTGTTTTCAAGCTGCTGTTTCACTGCCTCTTGCAGGCTGATCTTTTTTTGGGGTACTTCAGTTTGATTATTCTCGGTCATAGGAAATGCTCCTTTTTGAATATGTTATTTAGTCCAGTATAATCTATTTTTTATTATTTGTGAAACTTTCCCCTTTAACTTACAACAAGTGAAGACGCTTTTTTACTAACGGTGCAGTTTAATGGAATAATTAATATGGGATATTTCGGTAATTCAAGGGTGTAAAGGGGAAATCTAAATGGTTGAAAAAGAAATTTTCAAATTGGGTAAATATCTGTTGCAATTCAAAACATTAAATCATAATATAAGCATATAGTTATATATGTATCAAATCACCTTTCTTTAACGAGGTGATTTATTTAAATCAATATATAAGCAAATGATTATATAAGGAGTGCAGATAAATGGAAAACACACTAATTGAAAAACAACTAAAAGCAGCAGCTGATTTAAATCGTATTAAATTACTTGCATGCATGAAAAATGGGGAGGTATGTGTATGTGATTTTGTGGATGTGCTAGGAATATCGCAACCAGCAGTTAGTCAACATCTACGAAAATTGAAGGAGGCAGGCATTATTACGGAACGAAAAGTAGGGACTTGGAAACATTACCGTTTAGTAGAGGATCAAACACCACTGATGGAGGGTGTTTTAGAACAAATTCAACCTTTAAATTGGTGCAACTGTGGGACAGATTGCTGCCATGTAGGGGGAACTGATAATGAGTAATGAGTCTTTAACCAAACAACTTTCTTTTCTAGATCGTTACCTTACACTTTGGATATTTGTTGCAATGGGAATAGGCGTCTTATTAAGTATTTCGATGCCCAATATTGGTGAAGCATTAGAGTCCATGTCTATTGGCACAACGTCCATACCGATTGCTATAGGGTTAATTGTTATGATGTACCCACCATTAGCGAAAGTAAAGTATGAAGAAATGTGGCGAGTGTTTAAGGATTGGAAAGTGCTTTTGCTATCCCTTTTTCAAAACTGGTTACTCGGTCCGTTCTTAATGTTCTTTTTAGCTATCATCTTTCTGCACGATTATCCTGAATACATGGCTGGGCTCATTATGATCGGTTTAGCTCGATGTATTGCCATGGTGATTGTGTGGAATGATTTAGCGCGTGGGGACAGGGAATATGTAGCTGGGTTAGTTGCCTTTAACTCCATCTTTCAAATCGTGACGTATTCGATCTTTGCATACTTTTTCTTAAATGTATTACCGGGTTGGTTTGGTTTAGAGAATTTCCATGTATCCATTTCAATGTGGGAAATTACAAAGAGCGTACTTATTTTCTTAGGTATACCTTTTGCTGCAGGATTTCTCACACGTTGGATAGGGATTAAAGCCAAAGGTAAACAATGGTATGAGGAAAAGTTCTTACCGAAGATTTCACCACTGACTCTAATTGCACTGTTGTTCACGATTGTGATGATGTTTGCTTTAAAAGGTGAGCAATTAGTTGAACTACCACTTGATGTGGTCCGAATTGCGATCCCATTATTTATTTACTTTGTGGTGATGTTTGCTGTTTCATTCTTCTCTTCTCGTAAAGCAGGTGCATCTTATCCTGTCACAGCAGCTCTTTCTTTTACAGCTGCAAGTAACAACTTTGAACTAGCGATTGCTGTGTCAGTTGGGGTGTTTGGCCTGCATAGTGGAGTAGCATTCGCTGCTGTTATTGGTCCACTTGTAGAAGTACCTGTACTCATAGGACTTGTATGGGTTGCCTTACGTTGGCAGAAAAAATACTTTAAAACTATTAAATAGGGAACTATATTATGACACACACACTTTACTTCTTGTGTACTGGAACTCATACAGTAGTCAGGTGGCTAAAGGATAGGCAAATAAATTAATACCTACAAAATGGACAGTTAAAAGTGCAGGCATAGAAGCGCATGGAGTAAATACGAATGCCATTAAAGTAATGGCAGAGGTAGAAATTGATACTTTAAATCATACATCAGATTTAATTGATTTTGAGATATTAAACAAAACCACACTAGTAGTTACCTTATGCGGGGTTCGAAGATCAAACGAAAGCAACTGGTACAGACGAAGAAAAATCGACTGTATTTCAAAATGCACCTGATGTAATAGGCAAACGAAATGAGCAATTTGTACCAGTAATACTGTCTGTTAGAAATTATTCAGACCATTGAATGGAGGATTAAAAATGACAGTAAATCATACTAGACATATTAACTCAAGATACTCATTAAATCAGGCTAAAGAGTTTGCTTTTTATTTCTTCTATAAAGGAGAGATGGATCGTTTCGGGATTTGGATATGATTGCAATTTGAAAATGCTAGAAAAAATGATCAAATAATATGTGAAATTGAAATGTGTTAATTACATGCAAAGATTAAACGTCTAGCTACCTGCTAGACGTAAAAAATACATTTTATATAAGGAAATGCTTATATAAAGATAAAAGTGGAGAAGTGAATGATGAAAACACTAAAAATAATCAACCAAAATGAATCTTGTTGTCCTACTACTAAGGAAATTAAAGTACAGGAGAGTATTAATAACCCTAATAAGAATTTACCGATTGTCATAATGGGCGCAGGCCCCATTGGATTAGCTGCAGCTGCTCATTTAGTGGAACACAAGCAAGCCTTTATTTTATTAGAAGCTGGGCATGAAGTAGCGCACAATATTCATACTTGGGGGCATGTTACATTATTTTCACCATGGCGATATAACATCAATAAAGCTGCTAAGGCTTTATTAGATACCTCCTATTGGGAAGAACCTAATTTAGATACGTTACCGACAGGACATGAATTAATTGATCTATATTTAAAACCATTGTCTAATCTAATGCAAATAAAGCCTCACATTCAGTTGAACTCAAAAGTGGTAGGGATTTCACGACAATTGAATGATAAGATGAAGACAAAAAATCGTGTAGAACAGTCCTTTATTATTTATATTGAACAAGAGAATGACATCCGTGTGATTGAGGCGAGAGCTATTATTGATGCGACGGGTACATGGGGAAATCCCAACCCAGCAAATTCTACAGGTATATGGCTCCAAAATGAAAAAGCATTAGCAAATCACATTCAGTATGGTATCCCAGACATAAATATGAATACTAAGCGATATGCCAATAAGAAAATTGCAGTTATTGGTGGTGGCCATTCGGCTATTAATACCTTATTGGCACTTGCGGAATTACAAGAAGAGAATCCTGCAACAAAGCTAGTGTGGATTATGCGTAAAAAATCTGTTGAAGAAGCTTATGGTGGCGAAGAAAAAGATGCATTAGCAGCACGTGGCGCACTCGGTGTTCACATTCACGAATTAGTAGATACTGGTAAGGTTGAAGTAATAACACCTTTCTATATCTCACAGGTGAAGAAAGATGAGAACATTCATATTGTAGGTATTATAAACGGAGAACAAAAAGTATTAACAGGTTTTGATGAGCTTATTGTAAATGCGGGAAATAGACCAGACCTATCAATTAACAGTGAATTACGCCTTTCGATTGATTCAGCAACTGAAAGTGTGCATGCATTAGCGCCATTAATTGATCCAAATGTGCATAGTTGTGGCACAGTAAGAGCGCATGGAGAAGAGATTCTACGCCAACCAGAAAAGAACTTCTATATAGTCGGAGCTAAAAGCTATGGACGCGCACCAACATTTTTAATGGCAACTGGCTACGAACAAGTTCGTTCAATAACGGCTTATTTATCTGATGATGAAGAAGCGTCAAAACGTGTGGAATTGGAATTACCTGAAACAGGTGTATGCGGTATAAATCTTGCCAATCAAACCAATTCATGTTGTTAAAAATTTGACTGTTAGCGAAAGCTAGCAGTCCTTTTAAAAACTAAGGAGAGAAATGGGATGGACACACAGTTCTTGTCCATATACAACAACAACTCATGGGTAGTTTACAAAGGATAAAAAATTGATTTGGAATATTCCTCCTTATCAACTTTTTTATTATCATGAAATGATTTTGTGGGATAGTTTAGTCAAATTAGTTGGTAGCTACATAAAGAAAAAGATTTTGAGAGGTAATTGTTTTGTTTGCTCGATCACTTCAATGCTTGGATTACCAAAAACGTAATATCCATTTTCTTTATAGTCATTTTCCCAAAACAGTTGCATAGTATAACCTCTTTTCTTAATTAACTGCAAACTCTCTTAGCAAAGAAATTAAAACATGGTAAAATACAGATTGGTATATATTTGGTAAATGAAGTGATGAACTATATTCAAAAATCTAATGTAAGGAGCGAAAATACATATGGCAAGGAAGAGAAAAACGTTACCTAAAAATTTTAATGAACTAATTGAAGCAGGTGATATTACGGCATTACAAGAGGTATTTACAAAGTGCGAGCTAGATGCAAATGGTGGTTATAGTAAAACAACAGCCTTAAGCTTTTTCAATGTACCGGATGAATTGGTTCGCTGGCTCGTGGAACAGGGGGCAAATATAAATGCGAGAGACAATTACAAAAGATCGGCTTTACATAATCAAGCAATAAGCTGGCGGGGGAATATTGAATTACTTCTTGAGTTAGATGCAGATATAGAAGCCTTGGATTATCAAAACGAAACACCTTTATTTGCTGCGGCCTCTTTTTTTAAACCAAATGCGGTGCGCACATTGGTTTCTAAAGGAGCAAATATAAGCGCGGTAAATATGATGAATGAGACCCCTTTGGACAAAGCTTTAGCAGTATGTAGAAATATAAATATTGTTGATCTAGTGAAAGTATCTGAGATTTTTCTGAGCGCAGGTATAGCTGTAACGCCGGAAATGAAAAATTCTATTAAGCGAATTGGGAAAGACTTTGAATTTCACAGAGAAGGTTTTAATAAAGAATATTTGAACGAAACGGATGAGGCACTTTCCCGTCTTTATAAGCTATTTGATGTTCCACCAGTAGAGAAGCGAAAAACGCATGATGGTACGTCTCCAATAACAGTATGTACAAAGGGCTGGCAGGCTCAACATAATGAACTTTGGGATTTACTAATTCCTTCGCAAGGACATGCGCAAACTGTACAAGGAGAGGTTATTCGTATTACTGGTAAAGTCTCATACGAAATTTTAGATAACGGCGGCATCAACTGGGATAATGATTTTCGTAAAATGCTCAAAAGTTTGAACCATTACATTAGCTTAGGTACCCCATTACATCCTGCTGAACTTCAGGAGTCTATCATTTTAGTGAAAGAGCTTCACAATGGTGATGGAGGTGAGGAACCTGCGAGACTATGCGAGTTGGCAGTGCAATGGGTACTTAACAATCCGAATCCGATTATTTTAGAACAGCCCGAATATAAGCGCTAACATAATTAATGAATCCAATAAGCATTTTTATAAACAATACCATCCCCTTTTCTAAGCACTCAACGCTAAGAAAAGGGGATAGTATGCCGTAAGTGTTGCAACATAAGTGGGTAGGTGAGAGACCTGCCTTTTTTGATACTATATCTTAACAAAGGATAAAAAGTTGATATGGAGTATTTCTCCTTTCAACTTTTTATTATCATGAAATTATTTTGTGGATGGTTTAGTCAAATTAGTTGGTAGCTACATCAAATTTAAATATCGATAATAAGTTGAGTATGATCTTGCAAAATCTAACAGAAGACAAAGTGAAACCGAAATACGGATAGTATTATATATGAGTTATTTAATACATACAAATATTGTAGGTATAAGGAAAAGCTGAAGTCTATAGTTGTAGAAAATCAATGAGGTATTCATCCTGTATTATGTAAAATATTATGTGCTGAGAGAGCGATCGAGATGGGCAAGGGTACATATTGAATCTCGGTATGTTACATAACGTCAAGAGCAACCTCTCTTCGGAGCTTAACATTTTTCTCATTATTTCGTTATGCTGATAATAAAGACCACTAGAGAATAGTTCTGTAGTTACATTTCAAAAATATATGAACCTAGCGTTAAAACCCAAGTAAAGAATTGCAAGCAATCCCAAACAGTTTTGGGGTTCAGTTCAACTTTGTTCAAAATGAGATTAATTTTTAGCAGTAAAATCAATTAAAGTATAGCTTTTTTGATCAATTTTTTTATTAAACTAACAAAAATACTTGCAACACCTATTATAGTACTGTACAGTACTAATTATGACAAAGGTAAAATTAATGAATCAAAAACGTGTGATTGAAGTAGCTGCAACATTATTTTTAGAAAAAGGGTTTGCTTATACAAGCATGGATGAATTAGTTCGTGTAAGTAAAGTTTCAAAGTCTAATGTGTATTATCACTTCTCTAATAAGGAAGAATTGTTAGAAGGGGTCGTTGATTATTGGATTGAAATGTATCAATCTGCAATTGATGATTTACTATCGCAAAACCAATTATTAGTTGAAGATCGTATCCAACTGTTTTTAAAGCAATTATCACAAGGAGTTCAGACGAGAGAATATAAGGGGAGCTGTCCATTTATTACGCTTTATATTCAAAGCCCTACAAATGCCACAAAAGTAAAAGAAAAAATAGGTCTTTTCTTTATAGGATTACAAACGAAAGTTTCTCTATTACTTAAACAAGGAGTAGAGAATGGTGAATTTAGAAAGACAATTAATATTGACGAGGTTGCATCTCTTTTTATTACAAATCTTGAAGGAGCGCTATTTATTTCAGAGACACTGAAGGATGCAACTGTAATCATGAAAACAGCAGATCATTTTTTTAACTTGCTTCGATAAAAGAAGCATTTTTTTTACATCAAATTAGTACTGAATAGTACTAAAAGGAGGATTTATATGAGAACAGTATTTTTAACAGGTGGAACAGGCTTTATTGGAAAGCAATTAGTGAAGGAATTAGCCAAAGAAGAGCATGTTACAATTCTTCTATTAGTGAGATCGAAAAGTAAAGCAACACGCATTTTTCAAGAAAAAGGCATCTTAAAAGAGGGAGTTATGCACTTTATTGAAGGTGATTTGACGAAAATAGACTTAGGTCTAAGTGCTGAAGATAAGGAGTTGGTATTGAAAACGGATGTGATTATTCACGCAGGTGGCCCCATGGATATTCAAGCGACAAGCAAGGAGGCAGCTTCCGTATTTTTGAATGGTGCCCAACATATTAGTGAATTCGCTAAAAATATTCATCAATTGAAGGGATTGCAACAATTTATTCATGTAGTAGGCTATATGAGTCCCTTTGATGATAAAAATAGCAAGATTGCGATAGATGTGTTTAAAGAAGGAAACAATTTTTTGAAAATAAAAAATCCATATGAGAAAACAAAGTTTTTAGCAGATCTTTATATCCGTCAGCAGGCATCAACAGTAGGTTATCCGCTTTCAGTAATTAATCCACCAACTGTAGTTGGTAGTAGTAAAACAGGGAGTACGGAGCAAACAGGAGGCTTAGGCTTGCTTGTGATGAGTATGCGAAAAGGGCTCATGCCAGTGATTCCTGGAGGTAAGGAATATAGATTACCACTTATTGCAAACGATGAACTAGCAAAGTTTATTGTGCAGGTTTTCAGATTGGAGCAACCAACTATACAAACATATACACTTGTTGAAGATAAAGAACAAGATCAAAATATTTCAGAATTATTAGATGCTATGTCAGAAAGTATGAATATGACTGCACCTAAAATTTCTGCCCCATTGCCATTTATGAAAGCACTTATGAATAGTGGCGTAAGCAAAATAACCCAAATTCCTGCTGATGGGCTGAACTTTATTACAAATCGAACTTTTTCAAATGGTTCAGCGAAAAAGATTATGGGAGAAGATTGGTTTAAGGAGACAAATGTAATGAAATTTGTTCCAGCCGTAGTAGCTGATCTGGATTATCGCATGATGTATAAAAATGGTCAGGACAGTCAATTATTTAAACGAACATTATGTAATAATACTACCATTTACCAATCACAAGGAGAGGGTAAACCGTTTATTTTATTACATGGTTTATTAAGTGATGGAGAGGATTTATTTCCTTTAGGGAAAGAGCTTCATGAAAAAACGGGTCGACCTGTATGGATCATGGACCTTCCAGGTTTGGGACGTTCTCCTTTTAAACGAGAGAAAAATCTTTTAAATATCTATTTGAATGTAGTGAAAAAGTTATTGGAGAAAGCTACTAATGGTGCCCATCTAATTGGCCATTCATTTGGTGCGTATATTCTTTTGGAAGCATTAATACAAAAGTACATAGATAAGAAGTATACAATTACTTTACTTCAGCCACCTGTTGCTAAAAAAAATGCTAACTCGATAAATTTTCCTCAATTTATGAACAAATGGACATTGAAATTGGCTACTACTAATTTGATAGAGCGTTATTTATTAAGTAATGGTTTATTTGAAAATACGGAGAGTATCCCTAAACATTATATTGAAAAAATAAGTAAAAGTTTTACTTCTCCTAGAATTTTAAATACTACGGTTCAGCTTAATAGTTTACTTTTGAAAAACGTTCAGGCTGATTTCAATGAAGTAACAAAGTATAATCTTCGCATTATTTGGGGGAATTATGACAGAGGCTATTCTGCTCCTTCGCACCTGGGTAAGGTTGATTTTGTCCCATATGGTCATCATTTTCCTCTTAACCATCCGAGTGAAACAGCTAATTTGGTAATAAAATAGTAGTACTAGCAAATGAGAGTGTGGGACAAATAAAAAGCGTGGAGTAAGATCGTGCAAAAAAAAGATGAGATCTTGTCTCAAGTGTCCGAAACTATCTGACATTTAAGAAAAAGAACGTCAATTAATTTAAGTAACATCCAATAGTTTAATAGTAATCAGGAACAAAAAATAAAATTAATAAAGACACCTAGGATTAACTAGGTGTCTTGGATTCTGTCTAAATAATATAGACTTTAAATGTGTGAAAATCGCCTAATTTTAATGGATTTTTATGGTAAGACTATACTTAATTTTTTGGTGTGTATGGATGTTCTTATCTAAAATGAAAATAAATCAAGATATACGAGAGGGTGTCAGGAAGTCCATATACAGCTGAGATGGAAACTTTTCGTATCCAAGCCTTCCTCCACGCCAAATAATTTTAGTTTACATAATATAAATACCTTGGTCACTACTTTCTTATTATTAAAAGCTTCCTATAATTTTTCGTTCAAAAGGGAATTATTCGTTTAAATAAACTAATTATCGTTTAATCTAGATCCTCCTTAAGACGAATAAAATATTCATCGTAACAATTAATTGCACTTCCAATTGTCAGACAATAATCTAATCTAAGCCAACAGATGCAGCAGAGAAGCGCTAGAAGAGTTAGGTGTAAAGGTAATAAGGGTCAAGGATTGTAACGCAGAAGTTAAATTTAATGGCAATCAATATTTTTTCATAGCGGAAATAATTGAAGTGGATTTTGGAACTGGGTCTTTATTCTTTATCTGAGAATAGAAATTATAAAAGGGGTCACTGAGTTAAACTGACCCTGAATGAGGGAAGATGTGACGGTCAACCAAAATCTGATTGACGAGATTTCTAATAAGGAGCTTGCTACTAAGGATTTGAATTAAAAAATAATAAGGTAGATTTTTTTTGTGACATTCGTGTAACAAACCGATATTACACTTGGTATGGAGGTGTGTTACATGAAAAAAATTCTATCAATCATGTTAATTGCTGCAATATTAACAAGCGTTCTTACGGGATGTAAGAAAGAAAAAATTAATACAGGTATAGAGAGTAAGCCACAAATAAATAATTTAGACTTTAACTTTAGTGTGGATCCTGAGACACTTGCGCTTGAGGTGGAATCCAATGGAATTACTGAGAAATTATCTGAACCATTGGGGAAAATGAAAGTTTCAAATTTAAAAGACAGTGGAGATAACATTAGCTGGACCTATTCAGAACAGGGAATTAAGGTGGATATCGAAAAAAAAGATAAGTATGTTGATGTAACCATAAAATCCAGCAAGGATGAAGACAACATGTTTGCATGGCCAAAAGTGAAAGGTGACGGATATATGCTCCCATTTAATCAAGGGAAGTATATTCCAAGCAATGATTCAATTTGGAAAAATTACTTAAGTGAAGAAAAAATGAAGGTAATTGAGGCTTTATCTATGCAATTTTTTGCAGTTGATAAAAGTGGGTATTCACTAGTATATATAATTAAAAACCCTTATAATAGTGAAATTGTTTATCATACAGAAAACGATATTGAGTTTACTTTTAATCATGAGTTTCCAACTATTAATAAAGAGAAGGAATATGGTTTCAGAATATATTTAACGAAAAAAAATCCAGTAGATGTTGCAAAAACCTATAAAAATTATTTAATTGAACAGGGGGACTTCAAAAGCTTGGCGGATAAGGCTAAAGAAAATAGTAATATCGAAAAGCTTTATGGAGCACCTCATGCTTATTTTTGGGACAGAACTGTGATTTCAGAAGAAAATATTAAATGGGCAAAGCTGAGAGACATTTTTCCCGAAAAACTGAAATTATGGATTCAGGGGCTATTAACTACTAATGTTGAGGATGGATCAGAGCTTTCATCAGCTTTTGAAGATTTAAAAAGCTTAGATTATGTAGATAAATACAATAAGAAAAGAATAATAAAATCCTTAAGTGCAGTAATGCAACTAAATGAATTCTATAATCCGGAAGTATTTACTGAAACAGATAAAGATACTCAGAGGCTGTTAAACAAAGGAATAGAAAAATTAAATCCCGTTGAATTAATTGACCTAAATAAGAGATTATTAAAAAGCATACTTGGAGATGTAGTTGACCCAATAAAGAAGTGGGCAGATGCTAATACTGTAGATGTGATAAAGGACATGAAGGATTCTGGGCTAGAACATATGTGGATCGGCTTGGATGATTGGCAGGAAGGATTCATTAAACCTGAGTTAGTAAAAGATGCAGAAGAATTCGGCTTTCTATTTGGTACCTATGATTCATATCATTCTATCCATGAACCAGGTAAAGAGAAGTGGGAAACTGCTAAGTTTAAGGATGCTTCACTTTACGAGAATGCAACTGTAACAAATAAAAATGGAGAAAAGATTGAAGGATTCCAAGGTGCAGGTAGAAAGTTGAATCCGACGCTTGCAATGCCTAGTGTAAAAGAAAGAGTAACTTCGATTTTAAATACCGGCTTAGCATTTAACTCATGGTTTTTAGACACAGATGGCACTGGAGAAATCTTCGATGACTATTCGCCAGAACATATTACTACTGAAAAGGAAGATATCCAGGCTAGGATTAAGAGAATGGAGTATCTGCAAAAAGAATGGGATATGGTAGTAGGCACTGAGGGCGGAAATGATTTTGCTAGCAAATCTATTGCCTTTGCACATGGAATAGAAACGCCATCATTTTCTTGGATGGACGAGGATATGGCAAAAAACAAACAAAGTGAGTATTACGTAGGGAGATACTATTCGAGTAATGGTGGAGTTCCCGAAATGTTTTCTAAACAAATACCACTAAAGGATAAGTACAAGAAGTTATTTTTGGATTCAAACTACACGATTCCATTGTATAAGTTGGTTTACAACGATTCAGTGATCACAACTCATTGGTGGGGATGGGGAACCTTAAAATTTAAAGACGAAATAACAAATAGAATGTTGTATGAGATACTTTATAATGTTCCTCCTTTATATCATATAGATAAACACGAGTGGGAAAAACATAAAGAAACAATTGTAAGGCATTCAAGGGTATGGTCATATTTTAGCAAAAAAGCAATAACGAAAGAAATGACAGATTTTAAAATTATATCAGATGATAGACTCGTTCAAATGACTGAATATGGTGAAGCATTAAGAGTAGTCGCAAATTTTTCAGAAGATGAATTTAACTATCAAGGCAAGACAATACCTGGAAAATCGGTGTTAATTATTGATGGAAATAGTAATACTATCTATTCACCGGAAAAATAAGCGTGAAATTCGCAATAGTATAACTGCTAATAATTTTCCTTGAGATAATCTTCAGAGAGGCTAAATCTGAACGCTAAGGAATAAGTTTACAAGAAGACATAGAAGTAGCTTATCCATTGTGGGGGTTCATTGAAAAAAGGATTAAAAAAGTAATATTTACGTATGCTGCAGTTAGCGTAAAAGTATTAGAAAAAAGGTGAAGTTTACGTTTTAAAAAGTACCCTATAAGATAGACACTTTCAAAGAGGTCATCTTAGAGGGTATTTTTGTTTATGTTGTAGAAGAAACGCTGAAGTATGAACTTTCTCACAGCAAGAGCTTCGTTGGCTATTAGAACGACTATCAATTCAGCAGCCAAAGGCAATTGTGAAATCTGCAAAGGGTGTCTTTAAACCGGTCTATTATTAATGATGCCATTATCCATATATGAAACTGAAAGGAAATGTGGTAATCGATTTGACGAATGTTAATCCGAATTAAGAAGAGGTGGAGTCAGATTTATGCGGATACAACGTTAAGGACAAACATACCCAAACCACGCTTTTTGGTGTATTTTCACTTCAACTTACGTGGCAGAATAATGAAAAATTAGTTAATATTAAAAATAAATATTTTTGTAAAGAAAAGGGGAGAAATTTATGTTTTCTAATGAAGAAAGAGAGTCTATTTATAAAGTTATTTATAATAGGAGAGATATTCGAAGTTTTTTATCAACTCCTATCCCTGAAAACATTATACTAAGAATATTAAATGCAGCTCATCATGCACCTTCAGTAGGATTTATGCAACCTTGGAACTTTATTTTGATTTCCACGGACGAAATTAAAGAAAAATTGGCTTGGGCAGCAGAAAAAGAAAGCAGAGCATTAGCTGTTCATTATGATGGGGAGAAAAAAATGAAATTCCTTGATTTAAAAATTGAGGGTTTAAAAGAAGCTCCTATAACTATTTGTGTTACATGTGACCCTACAAGAGGAGGTTCCCATGTATTAGGACGAAATTCCATTCCTGAAACAGATATATTATCAACAGCTTGTGCTATTCAAAATATGTGGTTAGCTGCTTGTGCTGAAGGACTTGGAATGGGGTGGGTAAGTTTTTATAAAAAGAATGATATTAGAGACATTTTAGAAATACCACCACACATCGATCCCATTGCTCTTATATCAATCGGTTATACTGAAAATTACCCAGAAAAACCCATTTTAGAGTTAGCTAATTGGGAAAAAAGGCGTTCTTTAGAACATCTTATTTTTGAAAATAAATGGGGACAAAACTAAAAACTTATTAATCTATCAGGGTGCGTTATGGGTAGTTTTGGAACACAAAAAAAGCTAATTCTTCCTTAAAGATTGTAAAGCAATTATAATGGGTAATTTACGTATCCATGCCCTCCTCCTCGTCAAATAATTTTAATTTACATAATATAAATACTTTTGTCACAACTTTCTAGTTATTGGATGGTTCCTATAAATTATCGTTCAAAAGGGGATTATTCGTTTAAATAATGTTAATTATCGTTTAATGTAGATTTGTCCCATATTCATAAAAATTATTTTAAGAGAGATGAACTTAGCTTGTTGTTAAAGAATCACGATTCAAGTTCATAAGAAAATATATATTGAGATTCTAAAACGGGAATACTTGAAGAGTCGAACATACAAATTTGTATGTTCGACTCTTTTTACACATTATATAGAACCAATGGATAACTTTTTTTATATAGTTGAATTGACTCAGAAAAGATTACTAAAGGATTGAAAGTAGCGACAAGTAATAAATTTGATACTCTAATTTTTAAAAAGTATTTAAAAAAGGTGTTGATTATGATCTTGCAAAATCTAATAAAAGACAAAAGTGAAGCAGCCTAGGTTCATTTAAATAAATTTAAACAAGTGTTAATGAACACTTTAAGGAAAAAAATAAAAAGGGTCACTTGGGATAGGAGTGACCCTAAGTAACAAAATTCGGAGGTGTAAGGCTAAAATAGCTTTACTTTACTATCAATATGCGGTGATAGCGTAGTTTGTTTAGTTCATAGCCTGAGAAATAGATTTAAAAATAAAAATGCTCTGATATGATTCATAATTAACTTACCAAAATTTAAAGAATGACTTATTTTAATTTTTTATAAATTTAATCCAAATCTCTTTAATTCAATGAAAATACTTTCCAATTGTTTTCCTTTGTCTGTTAACGTATATTCCACACGAGGGGGAACCTCCGGGAATACCTTTTTATTCAATATCCCATGATCTTCTAGTGTCTTAAGACGGAGTGAAAGTGTTTTCGGGCTAATTCCATTCATTGATTTCAATAGGTCACTGAATCGCATTGTTCCTTCTATAAGCAGATCGCGAATAATTAAAAAAGTCCATTTAGTCCCAATCACGTCGAGCGTTTTAGCAATGGGGCAAGTCTCATCTGGTGCTCCTTTGGTTAATATTACTGGCTCAATAACACTCATATGAAACATCCTCCCGAAAAATTTTTTTGTTTAATTCACCTTATCATATCACAATAGTATACTTTCAGAAACTTTATGAAATAAATATCACTACTTCCATAAATGAAGTTACTATATTTATAATATCGTTGTACTTATAATTTCATCCCTTATTGAGGAGGTGACTAAAATTATTGCAAGAAATCAACGAAACAAACTACCGTTTGCTCTCATTGCTATATAAATCAATGCTTTGCTATTGAGACATAATCATGAGTATCTTCCGGATGAAGCAAACGATTTGAATTTTACCTTAAGTGCAGTAGGGTTATCAACTACACGCTAGGCAGTTTTTTTAGAAATCATATAATTGAAGGAGCTAGATAAAGATGAAAAATATACTTATAATTAACGGTCATCAGAAGTATAGTTCAGCAGAGGGGAATTTAAACCAAACATTGATGAACAAAATGGTCAGTTTTTTAAGTGAAAAAAACAATGTAAAAACAACAATTATTCAAAAAGGATATAAAATCGAAGAAGAACAACAAAAATTTATATGGGCTGATATTGTCATTTACCAAACACCTATCTATTGGTTCAGTGTCCCCGGCTTATTGAAGTCCTATATGGATGAAGTATATGCTTATGGTTTATTTTTTAGGGGTGCCGATCAGTATGGAAAAGGCGGGTTGTTGACTGAAAAGAAATATATGTTTTCGACTACCTGGAATGCTCCTGAAAAAGCATTTAACGATCCAAGTCAATTTTTTGAAGGGAGCAACCTAGAAGATGCATTAAGTCATTTACATCGTATACATAAATTTCTCGGAATGAAGCCTTTAAAGAGTTTCTCTTGTTATGATGTAGTCAAAAATCCGAAAGTTGAAAAGTTTGTATCTGAACTTGATTTACATCTGCAAGAGGTATTGAATTTTTAATCTATTAAGTAAACGTATAAGGGGAGAAAAACATGTTAAAAGATAAAAAAGTTGTAATTATCGGTGGAAGCTCTGGGATTGGTTTGGAATCAGCTAAACAGCTAATAGCTCATGGGGCAGAAGTAATCATTGCCAGCCGTTCCGAAGATAAATTACGGAATGCCAAAGAGCAGCTAGGAGATAGAGCAACGGCTTATACTCTAGATACAACGCAAGAACAGCAAGTTCAGTCTTTCTTTGAAAAGATCGGCCAGTTCGATCATCTTGTGGTAAGCGCGGCAGAAACATCCGGCGGGTCATTCCTCCAAACGGATACAGCCCAAGCCCGAAAACTATTTGAAAACAAATTCTGGGGACAATATTATGCAGCGAAATACGGTGCTTCGAAAATTTTACCAAACGGTTCAATCACTTTGTTCTCTGGGGTTGTAGCCTACAAGTCTATGGTTGGCTCAGCAATTCTAGGTGCAGTCAATGCGGCTATTTCGAATCTAGGCCAGACTTTGGCTTTAGAACTTGCTCCGATCCGAGTAAACATCGTTTCACCTGGAATAATTGATACACCTTCCCGTAGCAAAATGGCAGAAGAAGCACGTAATAACTTCTATAATGCAGTTGAAAACAAACTCCCTGTGAAACGAATAGGAAGAGCTGAAGATGTTGCACAAAGCGTACTATACTTGCTACAAAATGGTTTCGTGACTGGAACCGTTCTTCATGTAGAAGGCGGTCACATTTTAACTTAGGTGTTGGATTAACTCCAAGTACTTTTTTTGAATAATATCCAAAATCAAACGTGATTCGAGACACTAAAGAAACTGTAATACTTAATATTTCAAATGGAATCCCACTTAAATCAATAACTGTAATATTTGCTTCACTACCAGAACTGTATCCCATAAAAGTTCTTAGAGTTTCTTCAAATGATATATGATGAATTGCTTTACATTGAGAGAACGCTTGAAAAGCGCTTTGGTAGACCTCATGTGAAAATAAAATATGTACAAACGACGAAAAGAATATGAAATTGAAGGGAATTTTAGAAACTGCATAAATTTTTATGCAGTTTTTTCTTTACTTTCAAATAATTATTTTGTAAGATAAAGCCAAATTCAAAAGTGGCCAGACCACTTTTGAATTCATTCAGTAAGAGACGCCATCATCTGAAAATGGTGGATTTTGTTTCTTTTTAGTAGGTTTCCAAACACCTACTGAATGAAGATAAAGCCTTTGGATGCATTGTTTATCTGCGCGAAAGGAAAGCGACAGTAATAATTATTCCAAGGCGAATAGATTGACCGAGGAGTTGATCGTATGGATAAAAAAACCAAACAAAAGAAAGAGTTTTTAGATATCGTCCAACAATTACGACAACTTATTAAAATAGTAAAAATACAGGCTGGTGAAACGTCACCTTCCGAAAGAGTCCTTTCAGACGTCTAGGTGTCGGGCGATCCTCTGTGAGAGAGGCATTGCGAAGTTTAGAGTTATTAGGTCTTATTGAAACGAGACATGGGGAAGGTACGTTTCTAGCTTCTACAAAAGCATCAGCTCGTAGAAATATTGTCGATGTTTATATTAGAAGATGAAAAATCAAAAAGGATTTCGAATTAACGCGACAATTCATGAAAAGGAAGCCATTCGCATTATAAGTTGTACAGAAACTCTGCGAGCACTACCAGTGTGGGGCAGTTTTTTTGTAAAGCTAGAGATAGAAAGTACGATGAATTGTCGGGATGTTTTACGAGAAATAATCATCACGTAAGGAAATCGTCTTTCACTAAAAGTCTGGTTTCAGTTAGTAGTTTATGGCGATGACCGTTTAAATCGAAACTCAACAGAAGAAGAAAAATTAATCATTCAAACTATGTTGAAATCGATGCAACTTGGCTATGAAAAAGAAGCATTTAAAGCTTACGAACAGTGGATGAATGCTGAACAAGGCATTTAGACAACAAAGGGGGAGTCAAACATGGCAATACGTAGCTTTTTTAGTAAAAAGAAAGAGGACGGACAGGAAAAGGGATTTCCAGAAGGACTTATGACAAAATGTCCAGAATGCCGTCACATTCAGTTAACAAAGGAATTAGAAAAAAATCATAAAGTGTGTACAAAATGCGACCATCATTTCAAAATGACTGCACAGGAGCGCGTAGCATATTTCTTAGATGAAGGTTCATTTGTTTCAATGGATGATCATTTACAAACAAGTAATCCACTTAATTTCCCTGATTATGTAGAAAAAATTTCAGTGGCTAAACAACAAACGGGATTAAGCGAAGCTGTACTGACTGGCGTAGGTACTCTTGATGGAGAAGAAATTGTTGTAGCCATTATGGATTCTCATTTCCGTATGGGCTCAATGGGCTCCGTTGTAGGAGAAAAAATCACACGTGCCGTTGAAAAAGCTATTGAATTACGTGTACCGGTTATTATCTTTACTGCTAGTGGTGGAGCGCGCATGCAAGAAGGTATTCTATCATTAATGCAAATGGTAAAAACGAGTGTGGCATTAAAACGTCATAGTGAAGAAGGACTATTATTTATTTCGATCATGACGCACCCTACTTACGGTGGCGTTTCAGCAAGCTTTGCTTCTGTTGGAGATATTAATATTGCGGAACCACAAGCATTGATTGGCTTTGCTGGTCGCCGTGTCATTGAAGAAACATTAAGAGAAAAATTACCAAGTGATTTCCAAAAATCAGAGTTTTTACTAGAGCATGGTCAGCTTGATGCAGTTTTCCATCGGAAGGATTTACGAAATCAAATAGTAATGCTTGTAAAAATGCATACAAAAGGCGGTGTGCAACATGTCTAAAAATTTAGCTTTTGAAGAACCAGTAATACAATTACGAGAAAAAATTGATGAATTAAAAACGATTGCTACAGAGGCAGATGTAGATATGACAAGCGAAATCGAAAAGCTTGAAACACGTCTAACACAGCTAGAACAATCTATTTATGCCAATATGAAGCCATGGGATCGTGTACAGGTTGCTAGACATCCAGAACGACCAACAACTTTACAATATATAGAAGCTATGTGTGAAGACTTTATTGAGTTACATGGAGATCGTACATTTGGTGATGATGCAGCTATTCTTGGAGGAATTGCTTTCTTTGAAGGACAGCCCGTAACAATTGTTGGACATCAACGCGGAAAATCAACTAAAGAAAATATTCGACGAAATTTTGGTATGCCACACCCTGAAGGATATCGTAAAGCATTACGCTTAATGAAGCAAGCTGAGAAATTTAAGCGCCCAATTATTTGTTTTATTGATACAAAAGGAGCTTATCCGGGTAAGGCAGCCGAGGAACGCGGCCCAAGTGAAGCCATTGCCAGAACTCTTGCTGAAATGGCGATTCTAACAGTACCAGTTATTAGTATTGTTATTGGGGAAGGCGGAAGTGGGGGTGCCATTGCATTAGGCGTAGCTAATCGAGTCTTTATGTTAGAAAACTCAACGTATTCGGTTATCTCGCCTGAAGGGGCTGCATCGATCTTATGGCGAGATGGTAGCCTAGGGAAGCAAGCAGCAGAAGCAATGCGTATAACAGCACCTGACTTAAAAGAGCTCGACGTTATTGATGGAATAATCCCTGAAATAACTGGTGGTGCACACCGCAATGTTGCGAAGCAAGCATCCTATATAAAAGAATGTATAAGCGTCACACTAAAAGGATTGAATTCTCTAAATGGCGAACAATTAATTGAAGATCGCTATGAGAAATTCAGAAAGATTGGACAATATACAGAAGTTTAAATTCGTTGGTTATGGGACTTGTGAATTTGTTCGTAAAGAGATAAAAATTGTTTCTTAAATAAATTAATATCCTAATGATGGAAGAAAAAAGAGTTGTAGTTTGTAAAAAAGATTGATCATTTATAATAAAGTTCGATTATTTGTAATATAGTTTAATAAAAATAACTTCGCATTTAAATAAAACCCACGCATTTTGATCAAACTTTTTTCAAAATGCGTGGGTTTCTTCTATATCGAATAAACGATCTTCAACAATCGGGCAATTCGGTACTGCACCCCAAAAGTTAGGTGTCGAAACAAAAACTAAAAGGGTCACATAAAATTTTCGGAACGCCTATTTCTCCTTATAATATCGACTTAATAAATAAGTATTTATTATGGGTTTGCTTTTCAACATTAACTGTACAATGAAGAATATTTTCTTTACTTTAAGAAGCAAATAGGAGGTTTTTGTTTTAATGATCCTAATAAATATTGGATAAAGCGACGTACTTGGGTCTTGGTGATCTCATTTAAACAGGTTGAACAGCCATGGTCCGTTAAAAAGCTTAAGAAGAGCTGTAAATTGTATTCATAACTCGTAACCGTATTTTCCGAGTAATTTTTTTCAATCTCAATATACAATACAAATTCATCGATGGCTGCGTGTAGTTGCAAGTATAAAACCTCCAGATATCGTATTAAACAATAATTATTATCTGTACAAAATCATCCCATTATCGTAAAAAAGGAGAGTTATCGTTCACATGAAAATTATAAGGAACTTCAGAATTACAAGTCGAAAAGTACAGATATTATGGATAGTTGACGTATCTAAACCCTCCTCCTCGCCAAATAATTTTAGTTTACATAATATAAATTATAGGAAGTTATGTTTCATTGAAAAGTATACTAATAATAGTGAGACGGAATTAAATGTAAAAGGTCAGATAGTTTTGGACACTTGAGACAAATAGTTTTGGACACCAAAACTTTACATGAGGAAATATTGTATTTATCATTTAATTTCTAGTTTCAAAATTCTTTCTGTCCTTAAAAATAAAATAATTTCCTTGATTTTAAACCTTTAGTTTTGGACTTCTTAAATTTTTGGGACAATTAGTTTTAGACTACTTTTACATATATTGTAATTAAACTTTACTGTACAGCACTCTGATAAAAGAAAAGCATGTTATAAAGCATGCTTTTCTTTTATTACATATAATGCAGCTCCGGTATCACTTAAAACTGCTAGTCATAGCGTAAGCTCTCCAAGGAAAAACAACACTAAAGCAATAACCCCATTAAAGATAATGTTTAGTTTAATAATCATTAAAGCTTTAATTTAGAGTAATTAAATGTATTGGAACTTTTACAAAAAATTCAATCAAATAAATGAGTCTTATTCAACTAAAGCCACCATCATTTCACCTGCTCTTTTAATCCAAGATAGTCATTGATGGCAAATAATAAAGAATCCAGCTCTCTCTTAGAGCGACGATTAGAAAATTCACCTAGCAAATTAACAGTCAATTGGTCTTCTATTATTGCATCTGTGTGAACCAATTCTTTTGTCGTAATACCCATTATCCTAGCAAATTGTTCAATGCGTTCCGATTTTAGAGTACAATCTCCTTTTAACATAAATCCTACAAGTGCTTTACTTACACCTAATTGTTTAGCAAACCATTCATGGGATTTATCCTCAGCCACTAACCAATTTATTATTTTGTTTATTACGATGTCGTTAGTTTTCATATCATACTCACCACCTATCAATAAAAATCTTATCATTCTATATAGTCATTCATAAAGTTTTAATTCATTCAATGGAAATACACGAAGTATTATAAAGATTGAAACTATATTTCAAAGCTACTTTCTTCTTTCCATTAAGACTGTATCATGCCATTTCCCATGTAACTGAGCAATTTTTTCTCTAGTTCCAACTATTCTAAAGCCCATTTTTTTATGTAATTGAATACTTGATGTATTGATGGCAAAGATAGATGATTGAAGTGTCCAAAATCCTGCCTTTTCACTCTCTTCAATTAGTTTTTTGAAAAGCTCTGAAGCAATGCCCTTCCCTTTATGATCACTCGATATATAAACACTAACTTCTCCAACTCCAGAATAAACAGCACGTGTAGAAACCGGTAAAATGCCAATCCAACCAACCACTATATTGTGGTATTCTGCTACAAAACGCAATGTTGAATGATGTCCTTCATCCCACACTTGTTCACTTGGTACTTCCGTTTGAAAGGTTGCCATTCCAGTTTCGATTCCTTCTTTATAAATCTTTAATACCTCTTGTAAATCCTTATTTTCCATTTTACGAATAATAAGTTTGTCCATTCCATTTCCCCCCTTGAATATTTTAAAAGGACTGCTAGCTTTCGCTAACAGTCAAATTATTAACAACATGTATTTGATTGATTGACAAGATTAATACTACATACGCCTGTTTCTGGTAATTCTAATTCCACACGTTTCGACGCTTCTTCATCCCCTGATAAATAAGCTGTTATTGAACGAACCTGTTCGTAGCCAGTTGCCATTAAAAATGTTGGTGCACGTCCATAACTTTTAGCTCCTACTATATAGAAGTCCTTTTCAGGTTGGCGTAGTATTTCTTCACCATGCGCTCTTACTGTGCCACAACTATGCTCATTAGGATCAATTAGTGGCGCTAATGCTTGCACACTTTCTGTTGCTGTATCAATAGATAAACGCAGTTCATTGTTCATGGTAAAATCAGGTCGATTTCCTGCATTAACAATAAGTTCATCGAATCCTGTAAGTACTTTTTGTTCTCCATTAATAGTACCTACAATATGGATATTCTCTTCTTTTTTCACTTGTGAAATATAGAAAGGTGTTACTACCTCAATCTTTCCTGTATCTACTAACTCATGGATGCGAATACCGAGTGCGCCACGTGCTGCCAACGCATCTTTTTCCTCCCCGCCATAGGCTTCTTCTACAGATCTTTTACGCATAATCCACACAAGCTTTGTTGAAGGATTATCTTTTTGTAATTCAGCCAAAGCTAATAAGGTATTGATCGCTGAATGACCACCACCAATGACAGCAACCTTCTTATTTGCATATCTCTTAGGATTTGTATTTATATCTGGAATACCATACTCAATGTGTTCTGCTAATACTTTCTCATTTTTCAGCCAAACACCTGTAGAATTTGCTGGGTTTGGGTTCCCCCATGTTCCCGTTGCATCGATAACTGCTTTTGCCTCAATAATATCGATGTCATCCTCTTTTTCAACATATATATTAAAGGACTGATATAATCGATTTTTTGATTTCATTTTATCATTTAATTGTCTTGAAATACCTACTACTTTTGAGTTCAATCGGATACTTGGTTTTATTTGTGTTAACTCTGCCAAAGGTTTTAAATAAAGATCAATTAACTCATGCCCCGTAGGTATTGTTTCTAAGTTAGGTTCTACCCAATTAGACCCCTCTAATAATGATTTAGCAGCTTTATTGATGTTATAACGCCATGGAGAAAATAATGTGACATGCCCCCAAGTACGAATATTGTGTGCTATTTCATTGCCAGCTTCAAGTAAAATAAATGACTGGTTTTGCTCTATTAAATGAGCAGCAGTAGCTAACCCGATAGGACCTGCACCAATTATGACAATCGGTAAATTCTTATTGGAATTATTAACAGTCTCTTGGACTTCAATGTCCTGAGCAGGAGTACAACAAGATTGATTTTGATTGATTACTTTTAGTGTTTTCATCGTTAACTTCCCCTCTTTTTTCTATATATAAGCATTCCCTTATGTAAAATATATTTTTTACGTCTAGCAGTAAGCTAGACGTAATTTATTTAAGCTTTTGTGATAATAGTTAACACACTTCAATTTTACACATGATTTTATCAATTTCTTTTATAGCTTTTTCAAATTGCAACCATGTAGAAGTGCCGTAATGATCCATATCTCCTTTAAAGAAGAAATCAAAAGCAAACTCTTTAGCCTGTATCAATGTGCATTCTCTACTATTCATAATTAACTTTAAATACGCGATAAAATAATCTTTAGTTAATACGCTAGCATGGTTTACTGTCATTATTGTATCCTCCATTCAATGGATTGAATAATTGCTACGACAGACAGTATATTTAAGATCACTCGTTAGCAAGATGTCGGTGAGTATCCAACTAATACTAAACCTAGTTCACCATTCTCTTCTTCTGCATGGATCGTAACATCTGTTAATTGCGGTGCAATATCAGGATGAATTGCGACTTCGATACCTTCAATTGTTTGAATTGCATCTTCTTCTGCTGGTGCTTCTAAGCCTACACCTAAATTAAATCCACAGCAGCCTGCAATACCAAAGAAACGAAGCGTTTTAACCTCTGAATCAGCTAATACCTGTTCTAAATAATTTTTACCTTCTGGACTCATTTTCATTTTATTTTCTCTCCTCTCCTTTTAATTCATGTAAGCCTTGTGTTCCAACCGGTGGCGTTTTTACCCATGGAATGGCCACAAATTGATTATTGCTGATGGATCTAACTTCTTTTAGCCATTTCTTTTCAGCTTGTTGCTTTTGAATTAATGTTGGACTTGTTGTATAGATAGATGAAAATGTCTGATTAACAACCCACCAATCAACAGATAATCCAGCACGGTGTAAATCTTCTTGTAAACGCGAAGCTTCATAAACAGGTGTTGCTTCAGGAAGAGTTACAATGGCAACACTTGTATAAGAAGCATCACGCAACCTTGGTAACAGGTTAGAAACAGCTGGAGGAATATCCCCTTGCGAACGGTTTATTTCCCGATGATAAGCTTCTGTTGCGTCTAGTAAAAGCAACGTATGCCCTGTTGGTGCGGTATCAATAATAATGACTTCATCTTGATGATTTTCTACAACGTTAGCAAATGCTCTGAATACAGCTATTTCCTCTGTACAAGGAGAAGCCAAATCCTCTTTCACAAATGCTAAACCTTCCTCATTCATCGTTTCACTTGCCTTTGCAAGCACTTCTGCTTCATAGTTTGCCACTTCTGCTTTTGGATCAATACGACTAATCGTTAAATTTTTAACGTTGTCATCACCGAATGTCCAATCGAGGTGTGCGGCGGGATCTGTTGTAGTTAAATGTACATGAGTACCCTCTTCTGCTAATCGTAATGCAATATAAGAAGCCACAGTTGTTTTTCCAACACCACCTTTACCCATCGTAAAAATGAGTTTCGGTTTACGTTCTAAATAATCTGCAATCATTTCTTCTATCTCAAGAATCTTAGTTTCTTCATTTGATTCATCTTCATGTATAACTTCTTGGTCAGTCGTCCATGCTTGCATACGCTCAATACTTGATAATGAGTACGGTACAAAAGGTAAGTAGAAATGCTCAAATTTATTTAGTTCTTCAGGAATTTTTGCTATTGCATCAGCTTGACGCGCAATGAAAGCCTCTTCGATATCATCATTAGAATTGGCATTGCTCATATATCCATTAATTAGTAGAGTCTGATTTTGAATGCCTATTTCAAACAATTCGTGAGAAGCACGTGCTGCTTCCTTTAAAGGATTTTCTTCTGGGCGTGTCACTAGCATTAACGTTGTTTGATTAGCATTCTTTAAACGTTCAACTGCCTCTTTATAGACTTCACGTTGTGGTTCTAGCCCTTTTAAAGGACCTAAACATGAAGTGCCAGTCGTGTTATCATCTAGAAACGTAGACCATGCAGAAGGCAATTGTAATAATCGTAACGTATGCCCTGTAGGTGCTGTATCAAACACGACAGTGTCAAAATTTTCAATCACTGAAGTATTAGTCAATAGTGATGCAAATTCATTAAAGGCAGCTATTTCTACTGTGCAAGCACCAGAAAGTTGTTCCTCCATATTTTGTAATACCACTTCAGGTAGTTTTCCACGGTACGGCCAACCATTTGTTCTTTGTAATGCTGTGCCGCCTGTTCAGGGTCCAAATTTATTGCAAATAAATTGTCTATGCCTTCAATTTTTGTTGGACTATTAGAAAGCGTTTGGCCAAAAATATCTTGTAAGTTGGATGCGGGGTCTGTACTAATTAAAAGTACCTTTTTCCCTTCCTTTGCAATGGCTATTGATAGGCTACAAGCAACCGATGTTTTCCCAACGCCCCCTTTCCCCGTGAAAAACAGGAATGGGGTGTCAGGGAAATGAATTCTTGTAAAGCGTTCCATCTTACGCATCTCCTTTTAGTGACAAGCGTACTTTTGGCTTTTGTAGTAATTCGTCTTCTGAAAGTCCTGACCACTGTGAAAATTGTTCATTTGTTGGATAGATTCCTTTGCAAAGTAATTCTCCATCCACAAACGTTGCAGGCAAGGCATCCATTCCTTCTGACACTAATAGTTGATTGATTGCTTCGTTTTCTACAAAAGCATTTGGCTCGTTTGTAAGATTAAATCTTTCAGCTTCTATGTTTGTTTTCTTTAAATTATTCATAATAAATGACATTCGCAATAATTCTGGGTCTATAGAGGGTCCACATAAGCCTGTAGAACAGCACATTGCTGGCTCATAGATATGAATTTTTTTCAATTTATTTCAGCTCCTCAGCTACAAATTGTTCAATTCGTTTGCCAATTGCGTCACGTATATTTTGGAATACAGTCCATTTTTCCTTATCTGTACCTGTTGCTTTCGCAGGATCTTCAAATCCCCAATGCTCACGACGAACGTGAGGAGGTGTCATTGGGCATTTATCAGCTGCATCCCCACATAACGTGACAACTAGTGTGGCATTGTTTAATGTCTCAAAATCAATTAAATCGGATGTATGATTTGAAATATCCACCCCTACCTCCGCCATCGCTTTAATAGCATTCGGATTTACGCCATGTGCTTCAATACCAGCACTTTTAACTGTCCAATTGGTAGGTAGTAATTTCTTTGCCCATCCTTCAGCCATCTGACTTCGACATGAGTTTCCCGTACATAAGAAATAAAGTGTGTGTGTCATAGTAATTGCTCCTTATAATTTAATGGTTTTAAAGTATTTTTTCTGCCAACGTAAGGCAACCCATACAAGTCCAATGAGGACCGGCACTTCCACTAGTGGTCCAATAACAGCGGCAAATGCCACGCCACTGTGCAGGCCAAACACACCCACTGCAACAGCAATTGCTAACTCGAAGTTGTTGCTTGCAGCTGTAAAAGAAAGAGCTGCTGTGACAGGATAAGATGCCCCAACTTTACGGGAAGAGAAGAATGACACAGCAAACATGATCACAAAGTAAATAAATAATGGAATAGCAATTCGCACTACATCAAGTGGCAGTTCTACTAATTGCTCACCCTTTAAAGCAAACATCATCACAATCGTGAACAGCAGTGCAATTAAAGTAAGTGGTGAAATTTTCGGTAAGAACTTTTCTTCATACCACTGTTTTCCTTTTGCTTTAATTCCTATCCATCGTGTGAGGAACCCTGCAGCAAATGGTATACCTAAGTAAATTAGAACGCTCTTTGTAATCTCCCACATAGAAATGGATACATGGAAATTCTCTAAACCAAACCAACCAGGTAATACATTTAAGAAAAAGTAAGCAAAAATAGAATATGTTAAAATTTGAAAAATCGAGTTAAATGCAACTAAACCAGCTACATATTCACGATCTCCACGCGCTAAATCATTCCACACAATGACCATCGCAATACAGCGAGCTAAACCAATCATAATCAATCCAGCCATGTATTCAGGATAATCGTGCAGGAAGATGATAGCTAAAAAGAACATTAAGAACGGGCCTAGTAACCAGTTTTGTAAAAGTGATAGTAATAGCACTTTCCAATCCTTAAACACGCGCCACATTTCTTCATACTTTACTTTAGCTAATGGTGGATACATCATGATAATTAACCCTATAGCAATCGGTATGGACGTTGTGCCAATAGACATGGACTCTAACACTTCACCAACATTAGGCATGGTGATACTTAATACAACACCTATTCCCATCGCAACGAATATCCAAAGGGTAAGGTAACGATCTAAAAAAGAAAGCTGCTTGGTTAAAGACTCATTACTCATGATCAGATCCCCCTACATGGCAGCAATCGGTTTCACAATTGCACCCCTTTAAAGGTTGAATTTGTTCTAAAATGCCCTTCATCAGTGGCGTTTGATCTTCTACTAAACGGTAATGTTTCCAAGTCCCTACTTTTCGTTCCGTAATAATGCCTGCCTCCTTTAATTTTCGTAGATGTTGACTAACAGCTGGTTGTGATATTCCAAGCACATCCACAAAATCACATACACATACCTCCCCATTTTTCATGCATGCAAGTAATTTAATGCGATTTAAATCTGCTGCTGCTTTTAGTTGTTTTTCAATTAGTGTGTTTTCCATTTATCTGCACTCCTTATATAACTGTTTTCTTATATATTGGTTTAAATAAAATCACCTCGTAAGAAGGTGACATAATCATTATATAACTATATTCTTATATTATGATTTATTGTTTTGAATTGCAACAGATATTTACCCAATTTGAAAATTTCTTTTTATGTAGCTTTGTAATTTTGTTTGATCAAAAAAATCTCACAAACCAGTATTTTTCAATAAATAAAAACGACTCCATTTTGAAAAAAATCGATCAAAATGGGGTCTTATTTTGTAATACTAAGGTTGATTATTTCATTCCTATGTTGTTCAACAAGCGCGCCCGATTGTTGAATAAGCCAATTATGAAATTTAGTTATTTCCAATGTAACCAAGTGCGTCGAATTTCTTACACTTGATCATTCCAATACCAAAACATCAACTGATATTCATCTACTTGTTTTAAAGTATTATCTGTATCGTAGGCATTTAAATATTTCCATTTAAATTAATAGTATCGAAATTTTCCTCTTCTATGCATAATAATAGCTTGGTTTAATCACATGTCATTTTAATCATTCTATTGTTTTTCTATGTTTCGATAATAAATTTCGTTTAAGTAATTCCTGCCTAATTTGACCTTTTGCGAGTTGATTTTTAGTATTGCTTTTCTCTACTAAAATATCTGATAATAGTGCTATTAATTGTTCCTGTTCCAATTTAGGCATTGTAAAGAATGCTTGATAATAAAGTAATTTTGCTGTAATTATTTCTTTAATTAAAACTGATTGTGTATTTTTAAATAGAATTTGGAATTTTTGGATATAACCTTCGAGCCTCAAATCACCATAAAGGCATATAAGTAATAGTTTTTCAAAATCAGTTTGTACTCTATCAATAAGTTTAGATATAACAACTTTTAGTTTTGGTGAACCTAAATCTTTAAGTATAGTTGCCTGCATTACTAAAGGTACTCCCAATGTAATCATATTCATAAAATCTTCATCCGTTTCAATTGATTTCCCATGTTCAATTTCCTCAGCTGCAGATCCATATAAAATTTTATAAAGTAAACCTATTAAAATACTGTATTTCTCTATAGAAATTTTAAGTGCATCGATTTTTAGTTCCACTTCAACTAACTCACAATTTTTAAGTACGTTTGAATAAAGCATCAGGTTGTAAATAAAGTCCTCTTTAAATCTGTTTTTTCTTTCTTTAACATGAGTAGTTGAATCATCAGTAACCAAAGTATCATCTAAAATTATGTCTCTTTCATCCTCTGCTATCTTAATTGATTCAATTTTCTCAGTAACACTTTCACTGTCCTTAAGGCTTATTAAAAGCTCTTTTACCGGAAGATTTGATAATTCTCTTACATCAATAATTTTATCTAAGTCTTTAAAAGCTTCTAACAATCTTCCTTCAATAAGCTTTAAAACCCCATAACTTTTAGACTTTTGATTTAAACCGGTATAATAAATAATTTCATTTGCAAAGTCTAAATAGTTATTTTCATTTGTTATAAAGTTGTATAATTCACTATCTTCATTCATTTCATAGGCTAAAAAATATTCAAAAAAACAAGTAAATCTAAAATAGACGACATCACTAACTTTAAGGAGAATCCCTTTTTCAAAAAATGTTTCTTTTAATTTTGTGTCTATTTCTAATCCAATATTATTGAAATAACTTACAAATAGTTGCTCAAAAACAGGGGTTTCAATAAAATACTTATCATCCTTGATCATCTCTTTTGCAAGATATGCTAAAAAGTCTATTTTAATTTTAAAACCGATAGTTTCATATTTCCCCTCATCAGGATGTAATTTTTCAAGTAACGTTTCGATAAAATTCTCGATTACTGAAGCCTCATTAACCGGTGTAAAATTAGCCTCTTTTTCCAATATCCATAGCATTAAAGAAATAAACATTGGAGTTCTAGGTACACCTATTTGTTTCATGCTAGTCAAAACATAGTTGAGAATTTGATCCTCATCTACTTCTTTGAATGAAAACCAATTTTTCACTAATTGCCTTATTTGGCCTCTTCTAAAGGCGTTTATATAGAATGTTAAATATTCAAAACCTAGGTCAGGTAAATTTTTTACTTTTAATGTTTGTAGAATATCTTCTTTCATGGCAAGAATAAATCGATTCTGATTAAATAATGAGGTAAACTCTTTAAATTTAGTAATATTTTTATCATTTTTTAAATTAAAATTATCAATTAAGATAATGAAGTTCCCTTTTTCTAAATTTTTAATTACCTCAAAATCATTAATATCATAATTAATGAAAAAGCTTTGAATTGATTTTTGAAATACATTTTTCCCTTTTGGTATATCATTAAAATCAATAATAACCGGTATTTTATAATTATCATGTTTTCTTAAATAGTGATTGCAAATATAGTTAATTAAAGTTGTTTTACCCATTTCTTTTTTACCAATAAAAAGAACATTTTCTTCATTATTAAGAATATCGTTTAATTCTATGTCTTCTTCATTCATAATTTGTTCATTGGCTTTGTTACTATTCTCTGGTTTAGTAGTTAAAATAGGTAATACAAATATTTCATTAATATTTTTGGGCGCTAAAGAATCAGAAGCCACTGATAAAAGCTTATTATTTATGTCTGAGAATGCCCTCTCTTTTAATATCTTTCTAATTATAATGTTTTTTTTTAGTAGCCCATTATCATGTTTATTTGCTAAGTGAAATACACGCTTACCATCTTCTGCTATTCTCTCTGCCTTCCCAAATACCCTTCGTCCACCTTCAAAATATTCTCTAAATAAAACTTCAACTTCATTTGTAGAAAAATCAAGGTTAATTAGAGAGTACCCATTTAAATTTCTACCTTGAAATAAGGATGCGGTTTTAAGAAAAATTGTATTATGGCTATCAAAAGCTATATCTTTATAATTTTGTGAATGAATATGACCAGTTAATACCATATTAAATCCTGTTATTAACCTATCATATACAGACTCTCTATCAAATTCTTTTAACCACTCTAGAGGGTGATGTATCATAGCTATTTTATAATCACAATCTTTTAAATCTTCAATTGCATTATCAACTTGTCTTTCTCCTAAAAGGATTTTACCATAGTCATCTTCACCACCAAATGCACACCAAGATGAATTCAAACATGCTAATCCAATTTTAATATCTTCGTTATTATCTTTATTAAGAATATAAGTGGAGTAAAGCGGATTTTGTGTATGGGTGGATTGATTATTTCTATGCAATTCATCTCTAAAGTTATGGAATTTATCAAGTCTGACTAATAATTGTTTTTGTTGGTCAATACTATCTATAAATTTATTAAGAATATCTCTATCGTTAAACTTTCCAGACAAATCACCGTCTACAAATGAGTTTATAATATCTCTATCAACGTCGTGATTTCCCGGAACAATAAAAAATTCATTTTCTGTTAATCCTGTTAATTCTAGAATAGGTGAAATAAATCCCTCTTTAACAAAATTAAAACTTTCTTTATCACTTCCCCGATTTACTAAATCACCATTGAATAAAATATAATCGATTTTTTTTGCTTGTTTTTTAATATCCTCTTTTAATGCAGATAGAACAATACTTAAGTCTTTGACATATTTTTTGTCATAATGTAAATCCGATAAATGTAAAATTACTTTTTGCATCTTATCCTCCAATAGTTGTGTTTTAAAACAAAAAGATTAAGCATAAATATCTTTAATTATAATTTTTAAAGGCGGGGTTAAAGGTGAAACCAAGTGAAATAATAAAAAAAATAACTACTGTTGATGACAAAATTAAGATTAAAAAATTGTTGAGAGATCTTGCTAAAAAAGTTAAAGAGAATAATAAAATCGAATAATTATATTCTCCCATATAACAGTAAAATATTCACTATTTTTTTATAACTTCCCGTGTTTACAAAGTCGTGTAAAGAATTTAAGTTTATAAGAACATATTAATATATCCTTAAACGCGATTATTCAAATTGTTATTCTTGTGCATACATCATTTGTTCCTAAAATTAATCCTACTTAGACATATAACCCAGTAGACGTAGTATTACTATTTCTACATGGTTGGTTTGTTGAAAATAAGATTATTATTGGGCAAAATAAACAAGAAAGATTTTGTTAGACCCGTGTAAAAAATTGAAGGAAAATGATTTTAAAAATCAATTTATTTAGTATTAGGTTTTTGATTAAAGTAGATAGTGCACTTTTATTAAATTATTCCTATAAAATGAAGAACCAGCACATAACTTATATGCTGGTTGTTTTAGTTGAGTATAACTGAACTTGAAAGAAATTAGATTTCGCAACGCAACCCAGTTGGTTTTTATGTAATTCATTATTCCACAACCTGGCCCGTTTGTTGAACAAAAAAATCCTGTAAATCAACACAGGATTTTTAATAAACTTTATTATCAATGATCTATCTTTGTTTTAAATGATCAATTTTTTATAAAATACAATTACATCTTTATTTGGACTATTTAACAGTTAGATAAAATGATTAATTGGCTTATAACCATTAGTCATTAAACATAAAATTAGAGTACGCTCAATTAACTAAATGCACTCTTTAAAGATCATGTTTTAATTATTCTCCATTAGTATTTCTTTGGTAACACATTATGAAGAAGGCATACAACAAAAGCTTGATTTAGCCATGGCTTTGTTTAAGAGTTCAATTGAACGTAAAACAGTTTCTTTTTCGAAATCATTCAAATGCGAAAAAACTTCATTTAAATAATTGTTTATCATTTGATCAATTGTAGCAGCAAGAAATGTACCCTCCAGCGTTAATGACAAAATGTACACTCTTTTATCTGAGGTTAGAGGAGTTTTTTTGACAAGATTCATCTTAATAAGAGTTTGAATCTGTCTACTAAATGTAGTAATATCCATTCCTATTGCCTCTGCTATTTGTTGCATAGAAGGATTTTTTTGTTTGTCTATCTCATAAAGAATATGGCTCTGTATTGGTGTGATGTCAATTGATCCTACAGTACAACATGTTTTATTTAGTAAGGCAAACTTTTGAGTTAAAACTTGAAAAAGTTCACGTTTATTTTCCATTTAATCATCTCCTATATAGACATATATATTATTTATTTGCAAAATGCAACTAAAATACATTTAACTTTATTTGAAGATGTTTTCTCTATTCAAAAGTTTCTACTTTTCATGTGGTGAAGTAACTTTTTCACAACATATTCGGCATCTTTTCCCATCCCTCTTAAAGTTGCAGATGCAAATGATCGTTGTCCTTCTAGTCCCACAAAATACAATCCAGGGATAATGCTAATACCTGCCTTTTGTAAAGGCATTCCTTGCCCATCTAATGCACCGAGTAATTTCATATAGGGTAAATGTGGCCTGAATCCTGTGGCATAGATAATGGTATCTACAGGTTCCCTTTCTCCATCCGGCCAAATAACTCCATCTTCATAAAAAGAAGTAAACATTAACCGTTGTTCCGGATTTCCCTGACTAATTCGATCTTTATATCCACTTGTATCATTCACGGCATTTGTTCTGGGTGCAGTTTTTCCAAAACGCCAAAAAGGAAATGTATCAAAACCAATTATTTTCAGCCAGTAATGAATATCCAATCCCAGTAAACGTTGTTTTACAAATTTTATTGGTTGTCGTACTGAAAGAGTAGTTTTGCTAACCTCGGATAATTCAATAGCAATCTGCACAGCCGAATTTCCTCCTCCAATTACGATTATCCTTTGGTTGTGAAAGGGCTGTGTATTTCGATACTCTGAAGAGTGAAGTGTTTTCCCTTGAAAGATTTCTCTCCCTTGAATGTTAGGAATAAAAGGATTATTAAATGAGCCTGTAGCATTAATGATGGTATGAGCTTGAAATGTATCGCCTGAGACAGTTCGAACAGTAAAACCTATTTTATTTTTCTCGATCAAATCTACTTTCTGATTAACTAAAACAGGTAATTGAAACTTATTTTTATACTCCTGCAAATATCGAATAACTTCATCTCTTGTTGGATAACGATTCATATTTCCAGGAAACTTCATTCCAGGCAAAGAGGAAACACTTGCTGGAGAAAACAATTTTAGACTGTCATAATAACTTGGCCAAGATCCTCCAACCTGATTACTTGCCTCTAATATTAAAAACTCTAGACCACTTTTTTGTAAATGGTAACCTGTTGCAAGTCCACCCTGCCCTCCCCCAATAACGATTGTATCAAATATTTCTTTCATTCTTATTCCCCCTTATTTATTTGTATTTTGCAAGTATTAATGTAAAAAAATAGATATACATTGCCCTCAAATGTTGAATAAACGGTGTTCAAGATACTTATTTTGTCTTAACATAACACTTTAAGTTAAAGGCTTTGTAAAATATTTATAACGTAATTACTTGCAAAACGCAACTAAAATAATAAAAAAATAAACCACTCTACTGAGTGGATTATTGAAGTCTCAAATATAATTAATTTCCTGATTATTTCTCTTTTTTTTCATACGTATTAAATACTTCATTCGCAATATTTATTATTAACCGAACTTCAGCTTCATTTCTATCCTCTACTAGATTTTGTAATATCATAATCAAATCTTTTTTTTCAAAATACTTATTATTAAAATTCAGTGTATCAAAATTAACGATACTACTTGGCGTTTCTTCTAGGCCTTCAATAATCTTTTCTAAGGACTGTATGGTAATATTCCTATCTCCTCGTTCAACCCCAGCCACATACGAAGTTTGGAGACCACATTTTTCAGCCAATTCTTCTTGAGTAAGTTTCTTCAACTTTCGGATCTCTTTGATATTGCTACCAATTAATTTGACTAAACTTTCCACAAAATCACCTCACATTTAGACTATGTGAGGTTTGTACTATCTTACAGTTACATATAGTATAAATTTGATTGATATATGTACTTATAAGTACTATAATGTTTGAGTATTAAATTTTATTAAGGAGTTTTTATATGAATAATAACTTACCTTCAAATATAGCAATAGAAAATGTATTACAATCTAAGATGCGCGGTCGTGTTACTTACCAGGGCTTTGTCTCATCTCAAATTGCAGTCAACTTTTCATACTCCAAACTTTATAACGATCCTTCTGGCAAAGGATATCAACGCCCTATAGATAAAAAAAGATGTAAAGATTTTGCAAATTATCTTTCTCAAGGAGAAGAGGCACTTTACACACCGATTTTATTAAATGCTTCTGGAAATTGGGAGTTTCATGCATATGATGGTCAAAGAAGAAATTTTGGGAGATTAATATGTACTAAAAAAGCTACATTGATGGATGGGCAGCATAGATTGGGTGGAATTAGTGAATATATAAATGAAACATATAGTACACTAAACGTTCCATTTTTGGCCTTTCATTATTTAGATGAGGATGAAGAAATTAAATTATTTGATGTAATTAATTCCAAAGCTAAGGGTATTGGAACTTCACTAAGTCGGTATTTAAACAGGGATAATGATGACATTAGCTGGGTAGCTACAAACTTAATACTTAAGCCAGAGAGTCCCTTCTTTAGTAAAGGAACATTAATCGGAAGGAGAACTAAAGAAAAAAATGTAACATTGCAAAATCTGTACAACATCATAAAATTATTAACTAAAAAATCTTCTTTAGCAAATCTATCAAAAGAACGAAAACTAAATATTGCTTTATTTTATTTCAATTTAATAAAAGATTTGTTTCCAGAACAGTGGGATGATAATCAATTATATAGAATGACACATATTACTTGTCTAAATGCATTGGCGATTGTAGGAAATGAAATAATTAATGATAATTATTCAATGAAATCTCAACAACCTGATTCAGTTCAATTAACGAAGCTCTTAAGTAATTTGAAAGAAATTGATTGGTTATCTACTGGTAATTTGAAATATATAAAGGGAACTGCAGGCTCTAAAATGCTTGCAGAGGATATTTTAAATTGCTTAAGTTAGTTAAAATTACATTTAAGGCCATTATGTCCTCATGGGTATAAATAAATTGCTTTATAAATCAAATGATGCGGATTAGATTTATAGTATGAATGCCCCTTGCAAAAAAAGCCATTAAGGATACATTCTCTTAATGGCTTTTACTATTCACTTTAGAATAATTTTCTTTTACGCAACCTTAATAATACAATCTGTTAGTTATCCCTTTGGTTTGATAGAAAGACAGGAACTTAATTCTTACCTGTAATTATCATGTCTTGAATTTCTTGTACATGTATTTCCCGTTAAAATACTATATCTTAAGATTATTATAGGATTTTCGAATAGTTACAAATAAATTTAATATCTTTTACTGTATTTTCGACCTCAGTAAGTATAAACACGCTTGGATTAATAAAGATATGATTCTCAGAATAATCATTATTAAGTTCTAAGAAACTTGCATAAAGATAACTAAACAACAATTTACTAAAAATATTTGTTAATAAACTGTAGGATTCGACTCTTCTAAGAAAATAATGTAAATCGGATTGAAATTTTTCTTCATTATTGAATGAAGGGAATATTTGAGAATAATAATCATGCCTCTTGAAGTTAAAAGAGGGGTAATTTCTACCTAATTTAGCATTATACAACCAATCCTCATAGCATCTATTTTTCCAATCAATAAATGGACCTGTAATGTTTTCAGAAGAATTGTACCCATATTTATTGTATGCTCTTTTTATTTCAGTGCGAGTCTTTTTATCTAGCTGTTTCAATATAAATCTTTCAACAGATTTCATAATTGCTTTAGATTGCTTAAATAATTCTAAATTTAATTTCACCCTTATAAAATGCTCGCTTAGGTATCTCAATGATCTAAGATCTTGTTCCGGATCTTCAGCAATAAGCGAACGTAAGTAATAGCTACTTTTCGTCTGTCCTCTTTGAGGATATTGTAACTGAAAACTACTATTATTATTATATGAAATAGGCACGAAACATTTGAAAGTTATATTATCAAATAATTGTGGTATCAACGTAGTATTTATATTTTTTAAATTATTTGCACTGATCTTAATTGGGAAAATGAAATATAGTTTTTTATCCTTTGGAATATGACTAACTAACCTATTAATAAGAGGGTCATAAATATCATGCTTATTTTTCCACTTAGTAGAAATTACACGAAATTGTATATTTTTTAAAATATTTCGTTTGCAATTTTTGCAACAAAAAGCATCTTCTTTATAACCTAAATTAAATTTTCTGAAGATGCTCTTACAAAAAGGACATTTATTCGTTAAGACTTCAGAGGGGTGATAAGGACAATTCTTTATAATAATCGTTTGATGATACATACTGTGAAAACCTTCGGCTATACACTTTTTACAGAAGTATAGATCAGTATGTAAAGCAGGCAAATTAAAATTTAACAATGGTATTGTTGAAATATAATCCTTAATATATTTATCGAAATCTGTATGGAAAGTTTTTAGTAATTTTTCCTTTGATAGATATGATGACTCAATAAGGGTTCCTTTTGGTGTATCTGGATTTACAAAAACAGTGTTTGATTGAATAGCATAATACCTAAAAAACTCTTTTCCATTAATAACATTTGCAAATTTAAATTTTTCCACAATTCCCCATAAAGATTCATTTGTTTGTATCCACTCTGGGTTCCAAAGGTTAATAGATATTCCCCCTTAAAAAATTTAAGTAGTTCGACCATATATCTCCCATTCTAAATACCCTGTACTTTCAAATATTTCTTTTAACGTTTCAGATGAAATATGAATAATATCGTAGTCCTTCTCTTCTTCCCCATACTGTAAAAAGAGATTTTCTATAAATAAAACAATATACTGCATTGGAATATCTAAATTTCCTTTTATTCCATGGGTTCTTCTTGATTCCTCAATTATCTCCCAAATTGTTGATGTTAATGAGGTTAGTCTAAAACCATTATCAAACGCATCTGAGAAGTAAAACTGTGTATAACTACAAGAGCTTCCAATTGGATACTCAGAATACTTATCATAACCTAGTAAAAGTTCTTCTAAATCCTCTATATCCAGAATTCCTTTGAATTCATAGGCTTGTGACATAAATCTCCCAACTAATTGATATCTTCCGGTATCCCGATAAACAGTCCTCTGATTAAGTAATTCCCTTTGTCCAACCAAGAATACAATTAAATGTACCTGGGCTAAGCTCAACTCATTATAAATATCCATCAACCATCGATATTCAATTTCAAAAAGATTCTGAGCATCATCCAAGAATAAGATTACCTTGTTTGTATTTGCTTGTTCTGCTTTTTCGATAAGTAAATTAACTAGTCGATTTCTTTTTACATTTGATTTTGATCCTACCAATGCTAGATCGTGTTTTACACCTAGTAACATGTCCTCAAAAAAAGAATTTTCATTTGGGTTTTTTCTTGTCTTACATGTTATGTGATATAGTGGGTAATTCGGTCCTAAATCTTCCTGTAAAACACTCACTAAATAACGAACTGCCCCTGTCTTCCCTATTCTCGGATAACCATAAATTATAGCACCAGGTAATCTATTTCGAATCCATTTCGTCACATAGCTATACAATTTACTAATAGCATTGGTGCCTATACAATAATCTCCGATAGCGATAGGATGAGTTTCAGCATTAATATTAGGCTTTTTAAAATGCATCTTCATTTACAACATCCTTTACTAAAATTGTATTGTTCTTCTCAACTTTTCAAATGATTTTTCTTGTTTTTTATTAGAGGCTGATCTCGATTTATACTGACTGTCATTATGTACTGAATCTGACATAACACCTTTATCAGTTGTATCAGCTTTATATCGCTTTTTTTTACTTACTTGATTCCTTTGAAAGTCAGCAAGTTTACTACGTATTTTTTTACTTGAAGAATTTTTCATTAAGTAATTATGATAAATTTCAATGGGGTCATCACTTATATTGATATGAATCTCTCCATTATTTTTTAAACGATTTATGGCTTTTCTTTCTCGTAAACTGTGGTGTCTAAGTCCCCATTTACCAGTAGCTGTTAAGTTGCCAAGTTCACTACCATCTTCTAAATAAGCTTTTACAAAGCGAATATCATCAATATTTACTGCCAATATTAGCTTTTTACCTACAAGACTATAAGTGTTCACTAATAAATCATTTACATATCTAACACCTTCATAATAAATATAGGGCCTTATTCCTTTAGTTATATTTCCTCTAACTGTTCTTTTCACTTTTTGTGTAAAAAACAAGAACTCAGCTCTTTTTTCATTTGGTAACATATTAATAAACATACCCCTATCAATACGTTGTCTCAATATTTGTAAAGGGGTTAATCCTGTTAAACTAGAGTGTGGAGTAGCATTGTACTCTGCTATAAGTACATCAGTTATTTCATGTATATGGTCTACGTGAATTTCATAATCTGTTGCTATTTCGTTAGAATTTTTACGCCTTCTAGGATCTTTTGGTCCACTTCCTGTTGTGTTAATCAATCTTTGGTATCCTTTTGATTCAAGTGTTTTAAAAAATCTTTCAATAAACGCTCTTCTAACAGGTGTAGCAACTGGACCTGCATTTACAGAACATCCAACAAATTTTCTTAAGGTTTCCTGTACAATATTAGCTAAATTAGCCTTTGCATTGTCATAACATAGCTCATCCCAAATAGCATATTGCATTTCAGGAATTAGATAAGATGGAAATCCTACATCTTCTTTATATTCTAAACCAGGAATCGTTAATTGCATCGGTTCCCAAGGTTTAATTGCATTGCGTATACACATTAAAACATCATCAGAAGAATATTCCTGATTAACGCATAAATGATAACCTAATATACTTCTTGTAGCTACATCAATAATTGATAAAATCCAAATACGATTAATTGTATCAATAACTTGATCACCTTCTGGAGTTGTATAAATAAGTGCAATTGATGCATCAATTTTATGACCATCAAATTCAACTCTCTCTAATGGCCGAATGATATTTGTCATTTCAGATTCAGTTAAAACAGAACCAGTATTTTTTGCTTTCATATTAGCATCATCCCCGAATTTTGCGGCGCTAGATATAAAATGTGAATCCTTTAATTTGTGTAAATATCTTTCAACAGATTTTTTAGCTTTTGTTTTTGTATTTAATGGATATTCATTTAGATCGATTCCTGATTTTATACAATTTTGTATAAAATATTGATGTATCTTCCTTAAGCTCATATTAAATTCTCTTAATTCCCCCTTTTTCTTTTTATTTAAAAAATCTTTTTCCAGGCTTTCTCTCAATTTTGGATGTTCTTCTAAAAGTGTTTCAAATTTAGTCAGTTTTCGCTTTTCAACTCTGAAATGTGGAATTAATGCCCTAAAACCAAAAGGACGACCATCGGTATGCAGAAGTAAACACCGTTTTAGAAGTCGATAAAAATCACTCTTATACAGGCCATATTTTTGACAAATGGCAAGTAAAGAAGTATCTGTATTAATATACGCTTGAACAGCTGCTTTTCGTTTTAAATATAATTCAAGGTATTCTGGCTTTACATTATCCTCCAAAACAGTTGGCCAGTTTTCCATTAATTGCAGATTCTGTTTAAGTAACTCTTCGTCTCTAATCATTTTTATATACCTCCAGCCTTTTGCCAAAAAAATTACGATTTAAGTCTGCAGAAATAGTACCATTAAACAATAGGAAAGCAACATTTGGAAATAATTTATTAACTGGAATTGATAATTTTATTGCTATTTGTTCTATCGAAATAGATTTAGTATTTATGAGATTTATTAATGAATCGTGAATACCCAAATCATAAGAACTATGATTTTTTAATATCATTACAATTGTTTTATAATTAGAGAGAAGATTCTGATTAGAACGTATATCTTTATCTGTAATAACGCGATGTATAATCCCCTTGTCCTTACAATATATTTGTTGTGTTTTAATCTGTCGTTGAACGCGAATTTCCTTAATATCTCTCTCGTATTTAACTTCTCTTATTTCTTCAGTACCATCTGCATATAAAATCCACATGTCTGGTATAGAAGTATAAATTTTTTCATCTATTACTTGTTTTATCTCAAATGGCTGTTCACAAAAATTAATAATAAAAGGATTACATTCAACAGAAAGCCAATTATCATACTCTAAGTTACTAGAAAGGTGTACATCACGTTGTAGCTTTATACTATAACTGCTCCATCGATTATTTCCGAATTTTTTCGAAAAATTCTTATTAATTGGTGTAAACAAGATATCCCCTTCCCTTCAGTTTGTTATGTAATTGAATATTGTACTAAATTAAAATTACCATCAAATTTTAGAAAATTCAAACTTTTATACCAAGCATAGTTCTCTTAAAATATTTGACTTTATTCAAAAATAAAATATTTTTATATTTAATTATTTATAAACTGCAAAAATCACAAACTTTAACTTTAAAAATCTTCTTAGGACATAAGAACGCTTAACACAGTAGCTAGGATATATTTTATGATAGTATATTCTTGAGGTGGTATTTTTGGTAAGGTTAAAAAAATCTGCAATAGGTGTTTTAGATGTTTACAATCAAATTGAAAATCTACGAAAAAGATTCGGAAAAGTAAAAAAAGCTGAAATACACTTTCATACTCCTGCATCATATGATTATCGATTAAAAACACCTGATAAGTACTATTACGATTTAACTGAAGAGGAAATAATTGAATATGCTTATGAATTAGGATACTTTAGCGAAAATGAAAAATGTATTTATCTGAATGATTTTAAATCGGGAAAATTCTCAGACGAAGAATATTTAAAGATACTAACTGAAAAAAAATTGCCTTTTGAAAGTTTTAAAGAATATCTTTCTTATCAGTTAATAGCTTATAAAATGTACACTGAATCCATTGAAGTTGCTGTTATTACTGACCATAATACAATTTCAGGTTTCTACAAATTAAAATATTCTCTAAACCAATATTATCAGGAAAAAATTAAACCAAGTAAAAAAAACATATCCGATATTAAATTAATTTTAGGTGTTGAAATAAGTTGCTCTGATTGCAATCATGTTGTAGGTATATTTGATGAAGGCAGCTATGATAATGTACAGCGTTTCTTGAATGAGATAATTCATGATGAAAAATCTGGAACAATTGAAAATACCTATACAATACTTAATTTAATCAAAGAGAATCAGGGCATTGGTTATATCGCTCATATAAATACATATGAAGGTGTAGGTACAAAATTATATAAAGAAAAATTATTTAATCCTGATTTTTGCAAAATTCTCGGTATTACCAACTTAAATGTAGATGGTTGGAAAAGTAAAACAAGCAAATCATTTGATAGTTCGAAAATATGTTTTATACATGAAAGTGATTCACACTTACTTTCCGAAATAGGTGTTAAAAATACTTGGATTAAAATGAACAGAATTTCTTTTAAAGCATTAAAGATCGCACTCCAAAATCACACTTTCTGTATTTTCACTGAAAAACCAGAATCAACGCCAATTTTTATTAAAGGTATAGCTATAAAACCTGTACAAAATAGTTTCTTAAGAAAAAATCAATCAAATGATTTATTCATTCTGGATTTTTCAAAAGATCTTAATTGTATTATTGGAGGAAGAGGAACTGGAAAAAGTACAATTTTAAATATTATGGATACCATCTTTACTCAAGAAGCTGAGTCTATCAATAAATTAAAATTTATCTCTTTATATGAAACAATTTATGTAGTATTTAGAGCATACAATAAAGATTATGTTATTAGATTTCTTCCACAAGTTTATGATCATTATGATATAACACGAAACGATTTTTTTTCCTATACAGCTTTCAAAAACAGTTCATTAGATGATGAAAAAAAATTATCAAAAGAATGGTATGATTTATATGAAATACCTGATAGAAAAAGTGCAATAGAAATTTCAGATATAAACGATTGCGAAATGATTTTAACTACTGTATATAAAAAGCATTATTCTATAAACCATATTATAAATTTAATTCAACAACGTAAATTAGGTAATTTTATAAAGGAAGTAATACATGCTGGTATTAGTAATGATCAACTAAGTAAGATACTTTTAACACTTAGAAATTCTAAGGAAAAAGATTTTTTGAAAAATCTTAAAACATCTATCTCAAAACTATATCCTGTTATTGAAAAAATTGAGAAAAATGCTTTTGAAAAAACTCAAGGATTTAATAATCATTATAGTAATATCATACAAATTAAATTTTCGCCTCTAAAAAATCAAACATCCAATTATATTTTTGAGCTTTTTAGAAATTCAAATATCAAATTAGATAGGTATATTTCGAAAACTAAGCTAAAATGGATTGATTTAATCACCTACCTAGATGTTATTCTAAATAAGATTACATATTTAGAATTCTTAGATATGTTGGTAAACAGACAATTTGCAAGAATTAATAAGATTGAACCTATAAAAAAATACGCTACAGAACCATTGACATCAAAGGATATTGCCAATGGTTTTGAAAATATAGACAATGTTACTACTGGAAGATTGCTTGGACCATTATATGATATTGTTAAAAATAATAAAGAATATACTGTTCAATCCATTGAGAACTATATAAAATCAATTGATGATTTTACATTGTTATTTAATATTAATTCAAAACAATCATTAGCGACGCTTAGCTCTAATTTTAGAGAAATTGAAACTCTTTCTTTAGGACAACAGGTAGTAGCTCTCCTTACTTTTATAATGGAATATGGTAAATATATAGGGGATTATACGCCCTTTATTATTGACCAACCAGAAGACAATTTAGATAATCAATATATATATAACACTCTAGTAGCAAGTTTAAGAAAGATAAAAAATCATAGACAAGTTATAGTTGTCACACATAATTCTACAATTGTAACTAATGCTGATGCTGAACAGGTCATAATTTTAAATTCAGATGGAAAGTCAGGATATATTGAAAAGACAGGATACATTAGTGATGAAAAAATTATGAAACTGATTATGGTACATTTAGAAGGTGGAGGGCAAGCTTTTAAAGATAAAATGTTTACTTACTCAACAATATTAAATTAATTTTATTTTTACATTTTTTTCTTCAACGTTTACAAAAGTAAAAAAAGCAATACAAAATAGTCCTATGACTTATCTGTATTGCTTTTTTGTATTCTTTCCCTTCACAACCCATGCTCAAGTTTTTCATATTTCTTTCTATCTTCAAAAGGTGTAGTATCGAAAGATTCCATTCTTCATGAAAAATTTCATTTGTCCAAAACTAATTGTCTCAAAATACAAGAAGTCCAAAACTATTTGTCCATTTTTAAGACAATTAGTTTTGGACACTAATATTTAACAATCCTTATATATCATGCATTTATAAGACATTCATTATGTCCAAAACTAATTGTCTTTTTACATTAAAAAAATAAGTGTAGTAAACGCTCAGTTAATTTTGTTTAGGACAACAAAATTTTATATGCACTAGACCATAAATGCTGTAGACTCTGCTTAAATTAAATTTAATGAAAAGACAACAAGCAAGTTATTTATACCTGCTTGTTGTTACCAAACGTTTTTTATTTACAGATGTCATCTTTACTTTACGTGCTTATTAATTAATAGTACCCATAGTATCAATCCATCATCCCCTTAAATAATTCGCTATTACAGCTAAAACTCCAATTAAAAAATGCACCCTTGATAAAACCTTTAATTGCATGATTATTTGGTATGGTTTTCAAATCTCTATTCATCGTTCCAAATACAGTCTTTTTAAGGCTCAAACCCAGCCTGGCTCACATACACTTGATTTTCGGGAAAGACTTCAATAAATCGGTTATATACATTTTTAAGAACATGTGGTCCGTACCATTCCTCTAAACCAAGTTGGGCGTATTTCTTTTCAATACCGAGTTTTCGTGTGCGTTTACCGCCACTACCATCGCCCATGAAGTAGTCATCTATACAGATCCGATCGACATATGGCTTTAGTTTCAACGGAAAATGGTTCCCACTTGGTAAAATGGGAGCTATAGCAACTTGGGTTGGTATGCCTGCAGCTGCTAATTTTCCCAATGTTTTAAAGCGTGCCTGGATTGGAGGTGCCTTTGGAGTAAAATGTTTTCGTATCGTTTCAGAATCGGTTTCAATCGTCATACTTACTCGAACTTTTTCCTTCAATTGTTGCAGCAAATCGATATCTCGACTTACCAGTGGGCTTCTAGTCTGTATTAATAAGAAGTCAGGTGGATCTTCTACCATAACTTCTAGTAGAGATCGTGTCACCTTTTCCTTTTGCTCTATTGGTTGATATGGATCTGTACTTGATGACATAAAAATGGTGACATTTCCTTTAGCTTTGGCGCGACGAATTTCTTTTTTTAGTAAATGTGCAGCTCCATTTTTTACATCTACCCAATTTCCCCATTCTCCTTCCCGAAATAGAGATACTGGCATTTCACGTACATAGCAATAGGAACATCCAAATGAACAGCCTGTATAAGGATTAAGTGAATGCGTATATCCGGAAAGGAAGCCAGTCCCTTTATTCAGAATGGTTTTTGGATTTTTATAGAATAATTCACTACTCATGAAGGCATCTCCAATCGTTGTACAGCAATAATTAGATTACTCAATGTGTAATGAAGCTCGCTTTTCCAGATTAAGGAGCAGAGTCTTCATTTCTAATCCGCCCCGATAGCCAGTTAATGAGCCGTTCTTTCCAATTACGCGATGGCATGGCACCGTAATTAATACTGGATTAGCCCCAATAGCCGCACCTACTGCCCGAACAGCTGCGGGTTTATGAATATCATTTGCAATATCAGAATAGGATTTCGTCTGCCCATAAGGGATATCACAAAGTGCCTGCCAAACTGCTTGCTGGAATGGTGTACCTACGTACTCAAATGGGATCGTAAAGGATTTCCGTCTTCCGTCTAGATACTGAGTGATTTCAACGACAAAGGGCTCAAGTTTTTCAGCATTTTCAACAAGCGGACTTCCTGGAAAGTGTTTCGTCGCCCATTCGACTAATTCCTCAAATGGTTTGTTCTGTGAACCTATAAACACAAGACCCTTTGACGTTGACGCTATATAGAAGTTCCAATCTTTAAACTTTAGTAAAGACCAGTAAAGTGTTGGTTTATTCAATTTTTCCATTGTCCTGTTCCTCCATCTTCCTTATTTGACGAAATTGCGCTGGGGTCTGGCCCGTTTTCTTTTTAAATAAAGTAATAAAATAAGGCGTATTAGCCATCCCCACACAAATGGCGATATCTCCAATCGCTTTATTTGTCTGAATCAAATACTTTTTAGCTGCGTGAACTCTAACTTGCTGTATATACTCAACTGGCGTAATGCCCTTAATCTTTTTAAATGTTCGCTGCATATGATACGGACTTCCATGACAAATGCTTGCTAACGATTCTAGCGTTAGTTTTTCTGTGAAATTTTTATCAATATATTCCGTAATTAAATTAACCCACTCGCTATCAGGTAGATTTTCATTTGTAGGCTTGCACCGTTTACAAGGGCGAAAATTTGCACGGAGAGCTTGTTCTGCGTTTTGAAATATACATACATTTTCTTTTTTCGGAACGCGTGATTTACAAGAAGGCTTACAAAATATCCCTGTTGACTTCACAGCGTAAAAAAATTGATTATTGTACGTTATATCATTATTTATAATGGCTTGCCATTTCTCTTCTGTTATCAGTTCTACATCATTCGAATGACTTTGAGTGTAGCTCTCTTTGTGGCCGTGATCCATTCTATCTGGCATTTTCTCACCTCAACTTATAATATACTCCCTATCCATTCAAAATGGACATTTCAAAGAATGAAATAGCAACATATTGAAATTTAATGTTTATTTAGAATCGTGAAAAATGATTCCAAGGCCATATCGTTCTCCCGAAATAACCGTGCTTACACCGTGCCGTACTGTATTTTTATAATAACCCTTTTTACCGAGAACAGGTCTGTGGTTAGTTGGAAAAATAAGTGCACTGCCTTGCTCTAACGTAATGACATGTCCCCTGCTTTGGGCACGTGGGATTTGTTCTACTAATAAAGATTCTCCACCGGAAAAGTCTTTCTCACGTTGATTTAATACAAACACTACTTGAAACGGAAAAAATAGATCGCCATATAAATCTTGATGCAAACAATTAAATCCGCCTGTTTCGTACTTTAATAGTAAAGGTGTCGGTCTCGTTTGATTAAATTCCTCACAGGTATTCAAAAAATCTTGAAGTTGTTCTGGATACTGCTCCGTTTTCTTTAAATAGCTCAGCCACCGATTAGCTGTTTTCGCTAATTCTACATAAAAAGACTCTCTTAAATGTTGAAGGATGTCGGGTAATGGATATGAAAAATATTTGTACTCCCCATTTCCAAAGCGATATCTCGTCATATTGATTGTCGTTCTGTAGGACTCTTCCTCCCCATACATTTCCATGAAAAATTCACATTCCTCTTTTGTTAAAATTGCTGGAAGCTTTGCAAAACCTTGCTCATCTAATTCATTTTGAATGGACTCCCAATCTAAGTTTTCGACACGTGCCTTTATGTCCTGTATCATGTTATCCCTCCTATTTAGCATTCTTGATAACTAACACTATAACCTCATCCATTGAAAAAAATAAGGTGTTTAGAATGTAATAGCAAGATAACAAAATTACTAAAGATGATGATGTGATAAAGTAAAAATGACATCAATGTATTTTGTAAAGGAGAATGAAAAAAATGATATGGCATGAAGTCAAGAATGGTATTGTCATTACCCTACCTGAACAGTTCAACATGAATGCCAATCTAGGCTATCTATCAAGAGAACAGAATGAATGCATGTATGAAATAGAGAATGATAGCATTACAAAAGTAATAACTATCGGTGAAATTCGGTCCTTAGTACAGATAAACGTCATTAATAATAAACAAATGCTTGTTCAATTCTTAAATGAATCTAAACCTATTGAGAGGTGGAAATGCGAAGAGATTGTCAAATTTATGGATGAGTGGTTTGATCTTCATAACGATTTAACACCCTTTTATGAAATGGCAAAAGCAGATCCTTTACTTAAAGTACCTGCCCGAAACTTCTATGGATTACGAGTAATTGGCATTCCTGATTTATTTGAAGCTTTATGCTGGGGAGTTTTAGGCCAACAAATTAACTTAGCCTTCGCGTACATCTTAAAGAGGCAATTTGTAGAAAAATTTGGCGATTTCATCGAATGGAATGGTAATAAATATTGGGTGTTCCCATCGTACGAAAGAATTGCACAGTTAACACCCTCAGACCTTGCAGATATTAAAATGACGGTGAAAAAAAGCGAATATATCATTGGCATTGCGAAATTAATGGCAAGTGAAGAATTGTCGAAGGAAAAATTAATGAAAATGGATTTTAAAGATGCTGAAAAAAGCTTAATTAAAATACGAGGAATTGGCCCTTGGACAGCCAATTATGTTTTAATGCGCTGCCTTAGGTTCCAGACAGCCTTTCCAATCGATGATGTGGGTCTTATTAATTCGATAAAACTATTACAAAATATGAATCGAAAGCCGACGAAAGATGAAATCACGGAATTATCGATACCATGGAAAAACTGGGAATCCTACGCCACCTTTTATTTATGGCGTGTCCTTTACTAAATAAATTCTATTTGAGACCAATTATAAAGAGCATGCTTTGAAAAAATGAATCAAAACATGCTCTCTGCCTCTTCGTTTCTAAATTCATATTAAAGCTGTAAATCTTCTATACAATCCATCGTTGTCTTTATAAACGCTTTGACAGCAGGAAGGGATTGCTTCTTTGATCGAGTAATAATGCTTATTTCACGGGAAGGTTCGGGTAAGAGAGGTTTTACAATGGTACCTTGTAAATTATAGGGTAAAGCTAGCTCTGGCATGATGGTAATGCCTAATCCTTCCCGTACCATTGCAATGATAGTTTGATTACCTTCCACATTAAACTGGATGTTTGGGGAAACTTCTTGTTCCTTTAAAAATTTCATAACACTTACCTCACATCCTAGCTTGGGCATAATAAAAGCCTCCCCCTGAAGATCTTCCACTTTTACTTGTCCATTTATTGCAAGATGATGATGAATTGGTAATGTGAGGACCAATCTATCGTTTAATATAGGAATTGTCTTCAAATGATCCAAGGGGTTACTTAAAGACGTGAAACCAATATCCACTTTCCCCTCTTCTACCCAACGCGTTATTTGATCATAGCTGCCATCATAAAAGTTTATTTCAATTCCCTTAAATTCTCCTCTAAACCTTGATATGATAGTAGGCAACAATTTTGATGAGAAGCTTGAAAAACTACCAATATTTATTTTTCCATTTTGTATACCTAAAATTGAAGCGGTTTCTTGTTTAATGCTTTCGGCTTCTGTTAGGATATTTCTCATATGTTTTATAATACGTTCTCCACTATCTGTTAATGAGATTCCATTTCTCCCTCTATTCAAAAGTGTAATACCGAGTTCTGACTCTAAAGAAGCGATATTATGACTGATTCCGGATTGTGTCATCGCCAATATTTCCCCTGCTCTTGTGAAGTTACCCATATCGACTACTTTGACGAATATTTCTATTTGCAACAGGTTCACAATATAACCCCCATGTACGATTAATCTTTCCATTCAACTTCCTCATGTTGATGATCAAAAACATGAATTTTACTTATTAATTCTATCATAATACAATAATCTTAGAATAAAGGAGGAGATAGCCATGACTAAAAAGATAGAGTTCTATTATGTAGATGCTTTCACAACAGAAACTTTTGGAGGGAATCCAGCGGGCGTTATACCGAATGCAGAAAACTTAACAGACGAAGACATGCAAAAAATAGCGAATGAATTAAACCTTTCGGAAACGGCCTTTCTTTTACCGTCAACGAATGCTAATGCCAATTATAAAATAAGGTATTTTACACCAACCAAAGAGGTTGATTTTTGCGGTCATGCCACATTAGGTACAGCATGGTTAATGGCTACTAAGTATAATTGGATTGATAAGGACGATAAAATAGTCTTTGAATCCAATATAGGCCTAATTCCTGTAAAATGGCTGATGGAAAATAATCAATTAACGCGAGTATCTATGACTCAAGTACGTCCTCAAGTAAAAAGTATCGACATTAGCCCAGCAGTCGTTGCGGATCTTGTAGGTATACTTGAAACAGACATTGATGATAGATATCCAATAAAAATAGCGAATACAGGTGTCCCACATCTTATGGTTCCAGTGAAGACCCGTCAAGCAATTGACCAAGCAGAGCCTAACTTAAACGAGCTTAAAAAGATGAACAATGATTTTAACATTTCAACCACTCACCTCTTTACCTTTGACACAAATGGGCAATTTGATATTTACACAAGAGATTTTTGCCCCAATATAGGAATTGATGAAGATCCAGTTACAGGTGCGGCAAACGGTGCATTAGGCGGTTATTTATATCTTGAGAATATACTAGCTCAACAAGAAAGACATCAATTAATGATTGGTCAAGGACATACGATCAATAGACCAGGGATTCTTTATGTAACGATTACACCTGATGCGGAGAATGCTGTTATTGAAGTAGCAGGAGCTGCAGTTGTTTCCATTGAAGGAAAAATATTTGTATAAAGAGCAATATATATATTATTTTCTGAATTTTCAGTATTTAATTCCAAGATAGAATAAACTTCTCTAAATTCTTCGCTTTTTGCGCATTTAGAGAAGTTTTATTTTTGGTGGAAACACATTTTAAAGTCAAAGAAGGTACCTCAAACCATTACCAATCATATCAATGTGGTACTACTATAACTCTCCACAATTTCTAGACCCATCTCGAACAAAAAGTACACTTCATGATAAAGCCTAAACTTTTTGTTGCCAAGGTTTGATCAAATTGATATTAAGAAAAGAGCGTGTTTTGGACATAAGTTTGATCCAAACACGCTTTAACTTTGCATAATTTCACCATAGCTAGAGCGTCTCATCCAATTTCTGGATTTTGGTGTGGGACATTAAATAGACATTGCCTAAAATGTCGATGTTGCCTCCCTTTACACGTACAGCGCAATCCTTGTTCGACGCATAAATATTTATTTCTTCCGATAAAGCAGACAACTCATCTTGCACCAACTCCATGTTATTTTCAAGATCAAAATGCGACAGGATGGAAAAATTGTCAAGACCAATTCCGTCGTATATAGAGGTTTTTTCAACTGGATAGCCAAAGTTTTTCGAGCATAACCATTTAGCAGACATATTGATGGCTCCTGCGCTTGCCCCCATCACAACCGCTGTGCTTTTTTTGATTAAATCCGACAATTCATAGTCTATTAAAAACTCATTTTGTTTAAGAGTATCTCCACCTAACAAGAAAATGGCTGACGCATTTCGAATAAAGGCTTGGGCATCTTCCTTCTGTACGTGATAATTAATTAGATGATAGTCATCGAATAGAATACCTGCTTGGTCAAGCCATGAGCGTTCAGTAGCACCCTCCTCTTCATACAAAAGTGGATTCGAGCTAATCATAGCAAGCGATTTTCTATCAGTTATATCCTCCTGTAATACCCTGCCTAGATTCTCTGGAAAAAAATCATTAAACCAACCTAAATAATAGTGTGTTTTCATGTGTACCTCCGTCATTAATACCTGCTTTTATAAGTTCTGTTTGTAGTACGAAATAAAAGGTTTTTTTCTTTTTGCAATTTATATTTCATCACGATAAATATCAATATCGTATTCTGAGTTGGTGTCATAAGCAAATTTAATAAGTTTTTGATCTATGAAAAGACCAGAAGTTTCAGGAAAAACAAGGATAACCGCTATTTTACATTTTAAATTATATTTCTTTTTAAATTGATTGATAATGTTTACCTTACTCGTAAAAATATCTATTAGTTCATTTATTTGTAAAGTAGGATCACTTGTTAGTTGATCATCTATTTCGTAAGTCCACGATGAAGTATAACTTTCGTGTTGCGTTTTTCCAATTGTATAGTGTGCACCTTTTGTACGTGTTTCTGTTGGTGTAATTGCTATTTTTTGTGTGAATTCATCTAGTGGAAAATTATCTCCAAATACACAAAAATAAGACCTTATATTAGTTGTTGGCTTTTGCATTCTTTCTCCTTTCTTGAGGAATTAATTAAACGCCATCAAGAATAAAATTTAAAAATACAATTACAGTACCCTCTCCGGGAGTACTATTCACCATGGGATACTGTTTGTTGTTTAGCAATGCTCATGCCCAAAAATATGCAATTAAAGTAACTACCTATTTATATAAAGTACCATGTAAAAAAGTAAACCTTCTAAACTTTGAATGTTTAAAAGGTTTTTTTCATGTTTGGCTATCAATATTTGGAGATAGCCATTTTTACTTATATATACCGTGCATGTGCTCGAAGATATTTTTCTACGTCATTATACAACCCTGATTGATTTGCGTATTTAACATAATTTTTTGCTGTACGAAGCCAATCTAATGTAGAAGGCTGAAGTTCATGTAGTGCCCTTACTAAGTCGTCGGTAGTAATGGGTCTTTCATTACCTGAAAGTAATATTTCTTCTAGCACATATTCAGTAGCTAATTCCACTACATTAGCTATATCAGCACCTGAGAAAAATGGCGTTTTGGCTGCTAATACGGCTGTATCAACATTTTCAACAAATCTTCCCTTTAATTTCAAATTAAAAATTTGCTCTCTTGCTTTTTCATCTGGTGGCGCTACAAAGATGAGCCGATCAAATCTACCAGGTCTTTTTAGAGCGCTATCAACATCCCATGGTGTATTGGTAGCAGCCATCACCAGAACCTCATCATTGTTTGTATCCACACCTTCCATCTCGGTTAGAAACGTATCGATTATGCCACGAACATGGGAGGACGTTTGTGAACGACTCATGCCAATAGTATCTACTTCATCAAAAAACATAATGCTAGGCTTTTGGAAGCGAGCCTTATCGAATATAGCTTTTAAATTCTGTTCACTTACTCCTATATAAGGGTCTAAGATATCTGTAATATGAACGGGATAAAAATTCGCCTTACATTCTCCCGCTGTCGCTTTAGCGATATAGGTTTTCCCACAGCCAGGTGGTCCATAAAGAAGAACGCCACCCCCAACTTTTTTACGGAACTTTGCAAACAATCCCTTGTTATAAAATGGACTAATAATGCGTAAGTTGATCGTTTTCTTTAAATCCTCAAGACCAGCAACATCCGCAAAAGTCACTATTTCATCGATTTTTTTTATAGCCTTTTTAGGTGCATCCCCATCAATCACCCTAAACTTCGGTTCAAGGTTTTTTACTTTTCTATCTTTTAACTGTATGTCAGGAATGTTATCTGGACTATCCAGTTCCACCTCTGCTACTGTGTCTAGACAATGATCTACAATAGCTAATTCAGCCTTGTCTTCATCGTCAATTCCAGCAGAGCTAGCATTCTTTGGAGAGTGTTGAATTTGTAAACCAGCCTTTGTTAATTCCTGAATGATGTCATTTCTTAGCTCATCGTCCGAGCAAAAAGAAAGACCTAAAGAATAAGTTTGAACCGCTTCAAGCCAACGATGCTGATCAGCTAGTTCTTTGCCAAGCCATAAATACCCTTGTGGATCATTAGCATTTTGATCTACCATTTGTTGTAACCATTTTATTTTATCCATATTTGTAGCCCCTTAATTTTTTTAATCCCTTTACAAGAGGAATTGATATCCATGTATATAGAGCTAATGCAATATAGCATTTTATAAATAGAACCGCTACCGTATTAAAACCTGAACCTATTAATGAAAAGTAAATGACCACTCCTATTAGCCAAATGACAGCAGTACCACCTATATATTCAACGAGGCGATTAGGTGCTAATAGCGGGTGTCCTGACAGTTCAGACTCCTCTAATAATTCATACAATCCTTTATCCTCAGGGTTAAGTAGAAAAGCCTGTCTAAAATATTCTTGTGCTTCTTTTTCTTTGTTATGAAAGGATGCATGGATTCCCAAGTGTAATAGTTTAGATAATTCACTATCACTTGAATTCATATATTGCTCCAATGCAAGGATTCGTTGTTTTTTAGGGCTATTAATCTCCTCTAATATAAAATAGTTACGTAATACAAAACTATTTTCAGGAGCCATCTCACGCGCTTTAGTAATTAATTGTTTTGCTTTTTTTCGATGCCCCATTTTTTTCATTAGAACTGCATAAGCAGCATGGTTTTCAGCATTATCTGGATTGGCTCGTAATGCTTCGAGAAAAGCTTCTTCAGCTTCCTTCCAACGCTCCTTTTCCATATAAATATATCCAAGAATATGGAAAACCAATTCTTCACTGTAACCCAAATGCAGGGCTTCCTTTAATTGCAATTCAGCTCTATTGTAATCATCCATAACATAATAACTGTAGCCTAATATAAACCAGAGTCGACTGTTTTCAAGATGTTCAGCTATCACCTCATGAATAAGTTCAATCGTTTGTGCATATTTCCCTATTTCAAAATAGTGTTCTATTATTTCAAATGTTGCCTCTTCATAGTTTTCATTCATTTCAATATTTTTATGTTCAATCATTCTGTAGTAAAGCTCCTTTTTAAAGCGCTAATAGGTATGCCATAGCGATAAATTCGATAAATCCAGAAACAATACATGCTAGAAAGCCTGGCATCCATAAGGACTCAGTTTGTCCACCAACAGCTAGATGATCTTTATAGGGCTTATTTAAAAAGGCGAAAAAAATAAAAAATCCAGCCACTGCAATAATTCGTCCAAAAACCTTTATGTAGTCTTCATCAATCGCTAGGATTCCTTGTCCGATGACATAAACTATGATTAGTTTTCCTGTAATTAGTAAACCACTAAGAATCGATAGTATTAGGATATTTTTTTTTTCAAGTTTTAACCTCTTAGCATTTTGCATACCTAATGCTACAATGGCAAAAATTCCACCAAAAAAAGCGACGAAAAATAAATTGTTTACAACATAACTTCGTGTTCGATCCTCATTTTCGTTTAATATACTAGGTTGATAAATATGTTCCATTATTCCTTAGTTGTCTCCTTTTCAATTTTTTCTTCCTTATTTAGGGCTCTTCCATTTTCTTAAGCCTTTTACAATGGGAATAGATATAAAATAATAAAGTGTGAAAAAAATAGAAAAGCGAAGTAGGTGATTGATAAAGTTATCATTGGAAATAAGCTTGTCAAGAAGCAGACAAAGTATAAGCCACATCATGAATACAAATCCAATACCGCCTATTCGCTCTACTATACGGTAAGGAAGCAAAAGCGGGTGAGTTTTAATTTCCAATTCCTCTAAGTTCGATAAAATTCTTTTATCCTCAGGTTTTATAAGAAAAGCTTGTCGATAATATTCTTTAGCTTCCTTAAATCGATTATTAAAGGCAGCACTCCAGCCAAGATGAATTAACTTTGCAAACTCACTATCCGCTGAATTCATATAAAGTGCTAGTGCAGAATTGTGCTTTTCCTTTTTTGCAGCCATTTCAGTAAGTGAATAGTGGTATAAAACGGCTGTGCTGTTAGGATCTAATGCTAGAGCTTTTTCTACTAATAAACTGCCTTTTTTTCTATGACCCGTCATTTTCATCAAAATTGCATATGCTGAATAAACATACGCATCATTTGGATTATTATGTAATGCTTCCAAAAAAGATTCTTCTGCTTTTTGCCACTGTTCCGTTGCCATATAGATGCCGCCTAAAAAATAGTAAATGACGCCTTTATCATACCCTAACTGAAATGCTTTAAGAAATGGCTCAAGTGCTTCTTCATATTGACCTATGGAATAATGACTGACAGCTAGCATATACCATAATTCCTTATTTTCCATATCTTCAGCCATCCGTTGTTTCACTAAGGAAATAACATTTGTGTATCTTCCAATCGCAAAATAGTGTTCAATAAGAGCCATAGGTGTATTTTCTTTTTCACTGTTCATGCACATAAATTCCTTCCCTAATTAGCTAGGACACTATTTCTAAGAAAACCATCTATAAAGATGGAAATTAAACAATAGATAATCCCTATCCAGTACAGGGATTTTGTTTCCCCCACAAATACTAAATGTTCTTTATAAGGTCTTTTCAAAATCACCAAAAAGATAAAATAACTTACTCCAGCCAGTAACCGATTGATTAGCAAATCCATTTCTGCGGAAAAAGGAAGGAAAACATAAAAGATTATAGTAGCCGTATGGAGAATTACACTGCTTACTATTAGTAGTCTGATGTAATGCTTCTCTAGTTTGAGGGCGTTGGCATTTATAAATCCAACGATCGTAATGGCAAGTAGACCTCCAATAAAGGCAACGATGACTAAATTATGTATGCTAAAGCTTTTTGTCCTCCTTACTTTCTTATTAGTTAAGCTTGGTGTATAAAGTGAATGCAACTAACCATAAGCCTCCTTCTATTTAGTACCTATCCCATTGACATTTCGTATTATACATTTATTTATCAATAATGGAAACTATTTCTTTAAATGTATAGGCAGATCATTTATTGAAATGCTTTCTGTTAAAATTACTGTTTTCATCGCTGAATGTTAGAAACATCTTCATAATCATTAAATATTCGTGTTTAATTCAAAATGGACAGTCTCCAGTCGGTGGAGAAAGCGCATTTTGAAGGCTAAAATACGAACATTTCAAATGTTTATTTTATTAATAGTTCGTTTTTATTTTTTTTTACTTTTGATTCTATGTATTCACGTATTTTCTTTCCAATCCCTATATCCAAAGTTTACTTACTTTTTCTAATAAATCGCTACTGGACTTCCCTCCCTAAATACTCAAAATTAGTTATTAGATCAAAATTTCCCATTTTTTATTCATTACTACCTCATAGATTTATTTTCAGCATACAAAAGGGGAACATCCAAATTTGATGTTCCCCTTTTGTATCTATTACAATTTACATTTTGCCCTATATAAATCAGCATGCTTATTGCTTGTTCTCCATTATTTAAAAGCAGTCGAGTTATCAAGAATGATCTCATTGTCAAGCTGTACAGGCGCTTTCCTCTTTATACTTTACTGCTATTCCCCACATCCAACAACATGGATTCAACTTATCGCTTTTTTATTCTTACTTGTTCAAGTTGTGACGGATTTAATAAAATAAAATTACATCCAAGCAGAAAACAAGTCCTACCCTTTATTTCCAAAATTTAAGGACATAAAAGGCAGGACTGCCATCATGAATAAAATTTTAATACAATGACAGTACCCTCTCCGGGAGTACTAGAAGCAGCTATTTCTCCACCATGGGCTAGTGTTAATTGTTTAGCGATGCTCATGCCCAACCCCGAACCACTTGTGTTTTCCTCTGAATTCGTACCACGATAGTAGCGTTCAAATAATTGATCTAACGTGGATGAATCCATTCCAATACCATTATCCTGAATACGAACAGTGAAGTAATGATCACTTTCCTTCTGCACAATAATATCAATTCTCGTATTTGTCGGATTATGCTTAATAGCATTAGAAATCATATTATCAATAATACGCGTAAACCATTTCATATCAAGAGGGTATGATATCGGCTCTTCAGAAGCATGAAATGAAATATTATAAAAAGTAAATTGCGGATCATTTATAAAATGAATAACGGCTCTTCGAATGACTTCATTTACTTCTTGCGTTTGACGAACCATGGGCAAGGCATTGTTTTTTAGGCGATACGTTAAGCTTAAATCATCGATTAATTCAGACATAAAGGTTGATTTTTCACGTAATGTTTTCCCAATCTGTTGAAACTCTTCTTGTGACCAATTGTAGGGGGCTGATTCAAGGACATGCGCATAACCATTTATAGAAGATAAAGGTGTTTTCAAATCATGAGAGACCCCAACAATCCAATCTTCGCGAGTTTTTTCAATTTGGTTGCGAAGCTTTTCGTTCTGCGTGAGCTGCTGGTTCAAATCATTCAAGGAATCATTAATTTCTCGAAATAAACGGAAGGACCGCTTCTTCTTGCCACGACGATTTAGGGACCTATCTTTTTTCTTAGCCTCTTGCTCGTGATAATTACCATTTGCCAATCGTTGAATAAAGTTAACAATATAGAGAACGGGTTGCCCAAATCGTTTACCGTACCAAAACGCTGTGGCGATGATGAATAGAATAAGGGCTACTCCATATAGAAGAAATGCTTTTCCTAAATAGGTATTATGCTTACCTTCCTCCACCTTTACTGCAGCGGATGGTACTTCAATGACCCATGTTTGCTGTTTCTCTGCATCAAAATGTATATATTGGCTGCCATTATTTCTAAGCTGATCAGCCTCATCCCCAAGTAAATGATCGAGTGAAAGTTTTGCTTGAGGATTTTCCACATTCCCGTATTGTTGGAGGATCTCCCCATTCGCTGAATAAATGGCTAGCGTTCCGTGAGTTTCTTCCAATAGCCGCTCCCCTTGCTGAGAGAGGCGCTTTCCATCCCATTCAATTGGAAGTTTTTCTGCTAGCTGTCGTGCAGGACGTTTTTGACCAACTACAACAAAATAGGTTTGTCCACCCTTCTCCTCCTGGCTAATAATGAGCTCGTATGGGAACGGGATGCTTTTTTGCCAAAAGGCTATTAATTGACCAGCTTCGTAATGCGTTGGAACATCAGATGGTAGTTTGGAAGAGGCCAACATATTTCCGTGAGCATCGATTATTTGTAGCCATTCCTCACGCTTTTCTATATCAGAAATTTTGTTAGCATCTAACGACACATGGCCATTTTCAATTGAAAATGTTTGCCTTAATGTACTATTGCTTCTACTTGATACATGCTGTGTTTCAGGTTTACTTTCTAACTGCAACCCAACATACACTAAAAAAATGATGGTACCTATTGCTAAAGCCACTAATACAAAAACAATTTGTGAAATAAAGGTAAAGGCAAGTCGACGACTAATTCGATTCATACCATCCCCTCTTTTTGAATTAATTTATAGCCTAGTCCTCTAATGGTTAATAACAATTCGGGGTCCTTCGGGTCCTTTTCTATCCTCTCGCGTATACGGCCAATATGTACGGTAACCGTATTATCATCCCCAAAGCTATGATCACCCCAGACAGCTTCATATAACTGACTTTTCGTAAATATTTGATTGGGATGCTTGCAAAAAAAGAGTAGTAATTGATAGACCTGAGCGGGACAAGAAATGACTTGTCCATCCACCATTAATTCCCCTGCACGCTCATTCACCTGGAATCGACCAAAATCGTAAATGAACGTATTTAAAGATATGTGCTGTGGTCTTTCCTCCTCATATAATTTAACGCGGCGTAGTTGCGCTTTCATTCGAGCGACTATTTCTAATGGGTTAAATGGTTTTGTAATATAATCATCCCCGCCCATAGCAAAGCCTGTTAATTTTTCTAAGTCTGAGTTTTTTGCTGTAATAAATAAAATCGGGGCCTCTGTTGTCTCCCTAATAAATGGACAAATATCAAAGCCACTCCTATCTGGCAGCATGACATCCAATAAAATCATGTCGTATGGCTTCTTATTACATGCATTTAACGCTTCTTGAGCAGTACTTGCACGATCTATTTGTCGAAAGCCCTCTTTCATTAAAACCATTTGTAACATATCTAAAATGGCTGATTCATCATCAACAAGTAAAATGGCCACATCTTGTAAATTCATATTTAAAATCTGTCCTTTCCCGTCTAACATGGAATTCATTTTAACATGTTTTTTCCAATGAATAATACTGCTAGTTTGTCACCACTACAAAGCGAATATAAACAGAACATAAACAACGTTCATAAAAGTTTATTAACATGTCATCTACCGTTTCGGCTTACGTAAAAATCAGCCTTTATACTCTAAAGAGTGTTAAAAATAAATTTCTATTATGGAGGAACCACTATGATTGCTATTTGGAAAAAGGAGTTTATTCAATCATTTCGCAGTATCTTTTCACTTATTACGATTGGCATTTTTATTGCCGTCTCCTATTATTTATCTGATTTTGTCACAAATAGCAGTCTCCTTACTGGCATTAAATTTGCTGAGGCTGGCTATGTAAGTGGACTGGTATTTCTAATTTATATAATGGGCTTTTTATTTATCTTTTCTTTATTTCACGACACCATTAATAGGGAAACGGAAAGTAGGACAATTCGGTTCCTAGTAACAAAAACATCTCGATCTTCTATTATTGTAGGCAAATTATTAGGAATTTTTTCATACTGGTTTATTTGTTTATTAGCGTCATTTAGTATAATCGCATTCTTTTCTCATGAATTTTATATTAAAACATTCGGTAGCTTATTTGTTATGCTAGCGTACATCGTATCATTATGTGTGCTACTATCATGTCTCATTCCTAAGCGATCGATGTCCATGTTTATTGGATTACTAATTAGTATGGCTATTCCTACATTCGGTTTATGGAGCCTTTTTTCAGAAAAACTCTGGTTAAAAATCATTAAATATATGACTCCGTATCATTATATGCTTGAGGGCGGAACATGGGGATGGCTCGTTGTTCTGTTATTTGCAGCTATTATGGTAGGAGTCTCGATACTTAGTCTTCATAGGAGGGATTTGTAATGACCGTAATTGAAACAATGGATTTAAAAAAATCCTATCACAAGCATTTAGTTGTACGGGGCATCGATTTACAAGTACAGGAGGGAGAAATCTTTGGCTTTTTAGGAAGAAACGGTGCAGGGAAAACAACTTTCATTAATATGCTTACAGGGATTGTTCTTCCAACTAGTGGGCAATTTCGAATTTTAGGTGTACCTAACAATCAGCTTGATCGTGTAAAACACAAGGTGGGTGTTCTACCAGACTATACCGAGTTTTATGGCAATGATACTGCTCTGGAACATCTTCAATTTTTTGCAAAATTACAAAAGCACAAGGTAACTAAACAACAATGTGTAGATTTATTAGAGCAGGTAGGCTTAAAGAATGCGGTACATGTTAAAACAAAAAAATTCTCGTTCGGGATGAAAAAGAAGCTAGGCGTCGCACAGGCTGTCGTCGGAAATCCAGATTTAATTTTCCTAGATGAGCCTACTTCGGGGATGGACCCGGAATCTGCGTTAGAGATGCAAAAATTCATACGAACATTAGCCAGTCAAAACAAAACTATTTTTATGACATCACATAATTTAAATGAAGTGGAAAAGCTATGCAGCCGGATTGCTATTATGAAAAACGGCATTATTTCAGGTCTAGGAACCATCGATCAATTACAAAAGCAATTTCAGACTACTATTGAAACAACTATTAAGCTCTTACCTAAAAATGACACGTTGTACCGTCATGCTCGCGAAGAAATCGAAGCTTGGACGACGATTAACTATTCGGATAATCAACACATTACTGTGGCAATACGTGATGAATCAGATATTGCTAGCATTGTGCATTCCTTATGTAAATTTGATACAGACATTTTTGATATTCAAACAAATCGACCTTCATTAGAAGAGATATTTATGAATGACTAACAATACGTAAGCAACTACTTTTAAAGGAGTTGCTTACGTATTCGTGCTTTTGGTATTTTCTCGTTAAACCATTAATGGAGTCCAGCAAAGCAGTACATGATTGTAAAGATCAGCATAAAGGTTAAAATTGCTCCTAGTACATTTTGATTATACGTATTTTTTCCATTTATTAGTTTCTTTAAAAAAGTAGTAAAATTTAAAAAATATAAAACTCCTAATACTGGTATAACAAACAACAGTATAAATAACATAAAGTACTCCCCCTTATTTTTCATTATATTAAGTAACAAGCATACATCTTTAGCTTAATAAAAAACGGTCCCATACCTTTTCATCCATCCAGAAGAAACCCTCGTGCGAGCAAGCTGCTAATAAACATTGTTCATCGTCATAAAACATTAAATCCTCCGGTAATTCTGGCGTAATCCAACCAAAAAGTGAGTCGGTACGCTCCTTCAAAAATTGAGCAGTCGTATCATTTAATAGAAAATAATAAACAAATGCCGTATTTTCGCCAAGCGTTGTCGTCGCCACCCATTCATTTTGAACCTTTCTTTCGATAAGCTGACTTTTAATAGGAGCCAATAGCTCATCAACAGCGGCTAACCGTAATTCTTCATTTTCCATCAATTGTCTGTTCTCAACAAAGGCAAAGCGGTTACATCGTTTCGCTAGTATATCGATAAGATGTTGATAGCGTTGCTCCATAAAAAAAGAGCTGCGGGTAGCAACTCCATGATTTTGAATGAAAACCATTGTAAAAAACACTAAGTGATTATTTTTCCTATCCTTTGCTTGTCATAACGAATGGATGCAAAATCATAAAAGCTTATGTTGATTAATTCCTGCATCCATTCGTTCTATTGAGAATGTGCAACGATGTCATCTCATTTGCGATTATCTATCCAGTTCCTAAATTTTAGTCCTAAAGGTTTTATCGTTTCTTTATTCGTCGCGATGACCTCACAACCTCTATCATCATAAATAAAAAAGATAACATTTTTCGTCAAATTAATAAAAAATACATCTGGATAACTATAGCCTGTACCAAATTTGGGCTTCAAGCGAAAATCCTCGTTACAGGCTGCTTTGATGAGTAATACATAGTGAATATCTTGTTTGCGGCACTTTAAGGAAAATCGTGAAATATAAACATCCTCATCATCCCATACATATGGCAAGGTTTGTTGTTTTAAATGGTATTTTAATTGTTTATTTTTTATATAACGATCATAAACTTTTATGCGCTTTTTCTTACCTTCAGCAGGCTTATGCTGATAAACATTTGTCACAAGTAAAATCTCATCTGAATACGAAAATATTTCGTTAAAAATGGCCAAAGCTTGATGGTATACATAATGAAACCTTGCTAGATTTAGACGGCCATTATCTTTCCATTGATAAAATCCAGCCCCGAATTCAACGTGAATGCCAATATCCCATTGCTGATAAAGGCTAGGAGTTAACGTGAGTCCAGGAAAAGTCTTATTTAAATATTGTTCAACATCTATCGTCATTCACTCAAATCTTCCTTTAGTTTTAATTAAATATTACACCTTCCCACATCATCTAGCATAAAATTCAAAAAAACTAGGTCACATTTTTATACTCATGATAATACATAGAATACAAATCATTTAATGTCACTTTTCCGAATGCAAAATCCACTACATTTCTCTCCACTAAAAAAGATGTAAGTGAACTTAATAAAGCGGCCTCAGAGCTTGGTAAATGAATTAATGTTATACCATTTGTAAGTGTTTGCAGCTTTATGTTTGGAAACAGCTCAGACAGTTGTTTTTCAGTTGCACTCTCCAGATTGTTCACGCGAATCGTTTTAATATGCGCTTGACTGAAACCTTCTATTATTTGATTCGTATCCACTAGTTTTCCTTCGTTAAACAAGAAAATTCGATCTGCATATTTCTCTAAATTATCGAGTAAATGTGAGGCAATAATAATAACCTTTCCCTCCGCCTTTTTCTCTACTAATATCTTCGAAATAATTTCTACATTATTTGGATCAAGTCCGTTCATCACCTCGTCCATCATCATAATGTCCGTATCCGTAACTATTTGCATAGCAAAGCATAGTCGCTGACGCATACCGAGGGAATACGTGCCTGTTTTTTTATTTACATAATGCCCCATATTCAAAATTTCGATGGTTTCATCTATCAGTTTTAAATCGGATTGCCACATTGTTGCAAACATTTTTAAATGTTCGCGCCCGCTTAAGTGATTATACAAGTCACTTTGGTCTGGCATCATCGACACAAAACTATGAATTTTTACTTCATTTGATTTATTCGAGTAGCTTATTCCATCTTTAAATACTACTTTCCCTTTCATTGGCTTTACATAATTCATCAACACATTCATAAATGTGGATTTTCCTGTTCCATTTGGTGCAACAAGTCCAATCATTTCTCCTTGCTCAAATGTCATTGAAATATCATTTAACACTGTTTTTTTCGCAAATTGCACAGTAATATTTTGAATATCAATCACCTGTGTCCCCCCTATTTAATTAGCTTATAACGTCTATTCATAACAGTAAGCAGCATGAATAAAATGATGACTACAGCTAAGACAAGTAGCAACTGTAATCCTAAATTGAAATCTAAAAAATCGTTCATATAATAAAAATTTCGTTGTTTTGAAACAATTTGTCCGACTTGAATGTAAGAAGTTGGGTAGATTTGAATATCCCAAAAGTAACCAACATATCGGCTGAAATAAAACTTCTCGCCAAATATAAGGAGTAAGCCGATGGCAAAATTCATCATCTCATTACGGAATATGATACTGCACAATAGTACAACGTTGATGATGACCATAAACCAAGTTAAAAGCAGGATGAGGGTTTGTCCTAAAAACATCCCTAAAGTCATCGGTTCAAATTTACCTTCCTGGCGCCATTCGAGATGAGGAGCATACATGGGTGATGGTAAATTGAAATTTCCAAAGCCGGATTGTAAGCCTATAATAATGAGCCCAGCTAAAAGGGGTACAAATAATACTAAACTCCCTAGTAGGACAACGACCATTTTCACCAATAGCTTTTTCCAATCGCTAATAGGGAATCCTTTGATAATGGATGGATGACGTCGATCTTTTGTGACGATATCAATGGCTAAAAGTAGTACACACACAATTAAAATAACAGGTAGTAATCCCTTTAATAAACGCTCGAACGTTTGAAGCGCTGTCCGCTGTTCGAAAATTTCCGTTGATAATTCATAATTTGCGTTCGCATACGTATCATAACGGGCTGCCTGCTCTAAATAAGCATAAAAGGCATCATCTTCTGCATAATCATTATTTTTTATAAAATACTTTGAGTTATAGGAGAATGAATCACTTTTGTATGTAATCGCATTCGTAAAGTAGTACCAGTCACGAGTTACCTCTGCATATTTTTTTAGATCCCCCTCATCTAATGCTTCTAATCTCGCTTTATCTATTGGATTAATTTGCTTAAATATATCAATTGCAAAGATGATGGCCGGATGTAGTCTATATATGTTTTGACCCTCCATCGAATCTAAAAATTCCTGCCGTGTTAAATAGCGAGCCTCAATTTCTTCATATTCGACTTGTTCAATCGGATTATATGCAGGTGCTATTTTAAACACATAAAAGAAGGTTGCAAAAGCAAGCAAAAAATAGATGGCTAAGTTTTTCTTATTCGTAAAAAATTGTTTGAATTCAAATTTGAAATAACTCCACATGCTAATGAATACCTCCCCTATGCCCTTTTGATTTTTCCTGTTGAGAAAAACGTTTTAATAGCGAATAACATTAAAATAATACAGATAAACAATATGATTAATCCTAGATTCATCGTAATATCAACAGGCTGTGCTAAATCTACTGGTACGCCTCGTAAAATATCATTGAAGTTCATGAAATTGAAAGGATTATAGGGAAATACACTAATTAAAGATGGGAAAATCATCGGTAAAAAGAACAAGATAAAATGCACAAATAATGTTAAATACATATTTTTCAGTAATACATTCAATATAATCGACAGCAGCATAACGAAAATGGAGATGACGAACATATAGCCAAGGCTCATCGCGATATATTGGACGGAAGAGATTAATACAGCATCTCCTACGTAAATTCCTACAGGATCTAGTGGGTTACCAAGTCCATGTACGATCCATAAAGGACTAGCGCAAATAAAAATGAGTAAAAAGCTTGTTAGGATGGCTAACAAAGAAATCATACATTTAGATAAAATATAGGAATCAAAACGAACAGGAAAGCCTTGAATTAAACTAGAATGCTCAAAATCATCTAGCAAAATAGAACTTGTTTGGAAGCTAATAAATATGTACCAGCCCGCGCCTACGTAACTAAAGAAAAATAATAAGAAAGGTATGTATTGAAATAAGTCGGTTATTGTATCCCTTCCCGCATCATTCATCCATTTAAAATAAAGATAGTCCATCGAATTTTGTAATTTAGAGGGTAATAATTCTGCGATATCATGGTATCCTTCTAATTGGAATGCCTCTTGTCTTAATTCAGCAAGCTGAAGTGAAGACTCATAATACATGGATTGTCTGTCCATCGTTAATGTGGCTATTTGCAATGCAATCTTACTTTTTTGCTTCGTCAAATTTTTAAATATGTCGCTACCATCACCTGTTTCCGAAGCATCCTTCACTTGAAACTTTGATAATATAGCCTGTGTTGAATAATAATCACCCTTTTTCTCAATAAGCTGATTACCAACGGCTTGCGCCTTTATATAAAACATAAAGCCAAAAACGATCATTACAACAGCAATTAGTGCAACTAAATTTCTTCGATTTGCTCGCTCAATTACTAGACCTACTTTTAATGCTTTTAACACTGGCATCCTCCTCGCCTTTAATTGTGAAAGTCTTTAGAATACTATGATAATGCTTTGTGGATATTTTTTCAATTTTTTGTATTTTAAAGGGTATGAATAGTACGAATAAAAATTTGCTATTTATTGGATGGATAGCAAATAAATAATATAAAACTATAAAATCTCATTACTTTTTAATAGCTGAACTATTTAACCATTCTAAGTATTTTTCTTGTTACGTATTTTTAGATTGTCATTTTAGTAGTAATGATCTAGTGTGTGCTTTTAATGAAAAACGACATAAATAAAAGGACTGCTTTTGACAGTCCTTAATGGATCAATTATTATTAAGACATCTGAAAATGGCAGTTCAACTACCATTCTTACTTTGAGTTGAATCAATAACTAAAAAATAAATGCATTCATGATCCGTCTCATTGATAAATCTATGCTCCGTATTTGCCTCAAAAAAGAATGAATCCCCCTCATTTAATTGTTCTTTATAAGCCCCTTTTGATAGTTCCACGTTTAAGCTACCTTTTTCCACATATATGTATTCTTTAACTCCAGATTTATGGGCTGGGAATATTCCAGATTCTGAAAGGGGTGGAATTACATTTTTGACAAATTCAATTCCTCTTGACGGAAAGGATGGAGACAATAAATGTCTCTGAAAACCAGAGCTTTCATCAAAGTACACGGGCCTCTTTTCTTTTCTTATCACAACTATTTCTCTCGTTTCTTGCGAATCTAATAATGCCGATAAAGTGGTATTTAAAGCCTCCGCAATCTGACAAGCTACAGTAATTGTTGGATTTTTTCCGCCACGTTCAATTTGAGAAAGCATAGATGTACTTACTTTACTCAACGCTGAAAGCTCCTGTAAACTCATGCCTCTTTTTTTTCTAATAAAATTTACTTGTTTTCCAAATTCCATTCGTATTTCTCCATTCTTTAATTAAAATGAGTTAAAATTCAAAAAACTCTTCCCTTTTACGGATTTTAACGTAAAATAATACACTATAGAATAAAAATTTACACTATAGGAAAATTACATGAAATCAAAGGGAGTGATTTAATTGTTAAAATTTTTACTTGCTATCCTACCTTTAATTAGTATTATTTTTATGATTTTTGTTTTGAAAAAGTCTTCTATTTTTACTGGAATAGTAGCCTGCTTTTTAACAGCGGCTATTGCACTATCCCCTTTCTTTCATAGTAGCATATTTGATTTAACAGAACCGATCATAAAAAGCTCGCTAACTACGTCAGTTATCGCCTATATATTATTTTTCGGTATTCTTTTATTTCACTTAATGGATAAAGCGGGAGCCATTGATGGAATAGCTTCCTCTATAACTAAAGCTACCGATGACAAGATTTTTCAAATTCTCATTTTAGCATTAGGACTATCCCCATTAATTGAATCTGTTAGTGGCTTTGGTTTGGCAGTCATTGTCATAGCTCCTTTACTTATTGCATTAGGATTTAGTCCAATGAAGTCATCTCTTATTGCCTTAATTAGTTTATGTATCATTCCTTGGGGAACTCTGGCCATGGGAACAATAATCGGGGCAACATTAGGTAATGTAGATTTAGATAAAATGGGGATGGGCAGTGCTTTAATGTGTTTACCCATTTATATTTATTATGCCCTATTAGTAGTTTACATAGGAGTAGGCTTTAGAGCTTTGAAGAAAAGGCTATTCACCGTATTATTTGTAGGATTAATATTAGGGGCTTCTGTTTGGGTATGCAATAGATTTGTGAGTGTAGAGCTTGCAGGATTATTTGGATCTTTAACGGTCATCTTCGTTATTTTTTTGATGATTAAAAAAAGGAATACAACGCATGGGACGGCTTCACTAGAAAAAGAATCAAATACAATTAAAAATATAACACCCTATTTACTGTTAATAGTCCTTTTATTTATCTCAAGAATGGTTATTCCTCTAAAAAATTATTTATCAAGGACATTCCTATTAACGATTGAAAAATATAATTTTGAACTATCCATTTTGTATTCTCCTGGCTTTTTTCTATGTATCGTGTGTATTTTTACTATTTTCTTCTATCGACTACAAGTTTTAGAAATAAGTGAAAGTATTATTTCGACTTTCAAAAAATGCTATCCAGTTATCATAACAACTTTTTTGTATGTAGTTGTTTCTGAGATCATGTCCGAGGCAAAAATGATTCAGTTACTTTCTTTACTAGCGGCACAATCCTTTGGTCAGTTCTATGTTTTTGTTTCACCTTTAATCGGTGCAATTGGCGGCTTTTTAACAGGAAGTAACACCGCTTCAAATACGATGTTCATTAGATTACAAACAGAAACAGCCCTACATATAGGAATGTCCCCTATTCTAGTGGCATGTTCGCAAAATGTAAGTTCTTCGTTAATGACAATGGTCAATCCTTCGAGGGTAGCTTTAAGCTGTTCAGTATGTAAAATAAGTACGGACGAAAATGAAATTCAAAAAAAGATACTTTTTGTTGGTTTAGGAACTTTGACTATTATTTTAATTGAATTATTCCTGTTTTTCATATTCCGATAACATGATAAGAATCCACTTTGAAAGTGGATTCTAGTTAAAAATCTTCATCATTTCTATCTAAGTTACAGTGAAAATTCATAGCCAGTATAATGAAACCTATTTCTGAACCCTATTTTTTCTGCAATTGCAACAGAAGGCTTGTTCATATCCATACAATCCCAATAGGCAATCCAATTATTCTTTAAACATTCTTGAACATAATGGTGTGCGAGTGTTTGGGCTAAGTTTTTTCCTTGGTGAGCCTCTATCGTTTCGATATCTATGCCATGTACATTTGCAGCAACAAAGCCTGAAATACATGTACTCACAATCTCATTATGATGAATTATACAATAGCCCATGCCCTTGCTGAGGAAAATATCTGTTGAAGACCAAAATGCTTCTATTTTGGATTGCAAAAAAACGATGTTATGGATTGAATGATCCTTATTGTCAAGAAGTGTAGCAGAGATTTTACATAGCTCATATTCATGATTCACTATTGGTACAGTGTCCCCTTTATAATCACCCTGCTGTAAAGTGTAAACTCTTTGAAGCCAGCTCCCTAAATGGCGATGTTCAAAAACGCTTGCAATAATAGGATTCCATTTTTCATGATTGCCAACGCCTTCAAACCATTTTAGTTGCACTTTTTTTGCTGCTGGGATAATTATATTGTCAATCAAATTGTTTAATTCATTGTTAAATTCCTCATTTTGCTCACTTCCAAAAAATATAAATCCATCATTATTACCTAACCAAATTAGCCCGGATGACGGATTATCACGGTTATCTACAAAAATACGACCCGGATTTATACGTTCCACAACTGCTTTTGCTTCTAATTGCCGCTGCTCATTTAACAGTTCCCTACATTTACTAAAATCTGCCTTATCTAATTCTACGATCATCCAACATCCCTACCTTTTCTACAATGAAAGACCCACTGCTACATAAGCTACTATGTTATTTACCTTCCGCCACTAACATTTATAATCTCACCTAGAATATAGTTGGCGGCATCAGAAGAAAGGAAGGCAATGACTTCTGCTACTTCTCTAGCTGTTGCAGCCCGTTTAATAGGTACAGTAGAAGACAGCCGCTCAAGACGATGATCGCCAGGAGCGAATTTATCGTGAAAAGGTGTCTCTACTATTCCAGGCGCAACCCCGTTCACAATAATTCCATAGTCAATTAGCTCTTTGGACATGCCAATTGTCATTGTATTGATGGCCCCTTTTGCAGATGCGTAATGGATACTTTCCCCTGCCCCCCCAATTCGTGCAGCCGCTGAAGAGACATTGATGATTTTTCCGGATTTTACGGGAATCATATATGTTAATACAGCTTGGGAGCATAGGAGAACACTAGTGACATTTAATTGAAACGTTTCCTCCCATAGCTCCTCACTCATATCCATAAATGTACTTTGGCGGATGCCACCACCTGCGTTATTCACTAATACATCAATTGTGCCAAAGGAGGAAATAGCTTGTTCAACCATTGCGTTCACTTCTTCTTTATTTCTAACATTAGCTTGAATGGCAATCGCCTCTCCAGCCTTTTCATGAATACGTTGGACAGCCTCCATGGCCCCATTCACATTTGTATGATAATGAATAATTACTTTAGCGCCCTGAGCCGCCATTAACTCGGCGGTAGCAAGTCCAATACCTGAGCTCGCGCCTGTGATGAGAATAACCTTGCCGGATAAGTTATGCATAGCCTCTCTCCTAACAAAACGTTTATATTAGTTATTCTCTATTTAACATTGTTAAACCTTTTAAGAAGGTTCGTATATTCATGTAAATATAACTATTACTATTTTGGGTATTTACTTGAAATTAATTCCTTACAAATTAACTCAATGTCTTGTGAAAAAGATTTTACTTGGAAGGCATCTGAATATGCTTTATTTTCAGATGAAGCTACTACTTGTTGCAGTTTTGCCTCATAGGTTTGTACAAAATAATCTAGTGTTGGACTTTTCAAATTCAAGGCTTTTGCAACACCCTGAATGATTTTTACACGATAGTAATCTTCTTTTGGCATTCTAGGAATATCCCATTCTCTATTATGATTAATAAAAATCCTTTTAAGAGGAACTGCTGAGAAATCATAGTACTTTCCTTCTCGATCTGGTTTAGAGTATGGATCAATTAACAAGGATGCATAACGAATATAGAGCAAATACTCTTGATGGATAGACTCAAGGTTATTAAAATTTTCTATATCTTTCCTATCTATACTTGCGGGATGCAACGAATAATTATCATCTACCATAAACTTTAATAGATTTAGAGGTTGAATATTGAAATCATTCACCACTGTCATTACTTCTTTCCAATAATTTAGCATATGACGGATTGTTGTGTATGTGATGGGACCTTCAGGATAAAGTTTATACACATACTTTGGTGTCTTTGGTTCATCAAATATTACTTGTAAGGAAAAATCATTCATAAATAAGGGAGGATGTACGTATAAAGATATATTTCTTGTTTCTGCTTCAAGTGGAGATGTGAATTTTGTTAATTGAATTCCCAAACAATTAAATAATATACATAATTCATCTAATCGTTCTGATTTTGAGTTAGTTGAACCAATATAAAGTGTTTTCTTTACCCCAGTTGTCATTACTTTATTTGACGGAATGTCATCCAACCATCTAGTATCTCCATAATAGGTTGAAAAACTAATGACTTCTGCATGTGTAGATAGATTCTTTAGGAAATTGGTAATTAAATGACTTGAGCCGAACGTTGGTGAAATTAATATAAAGCAGTTAACTTCCCTCAAGACTTTGTTATCTATTTGTTCTAATACAGTAATATAGGAATCTGAAGTAACGCTTAGTACAACGGTATCCCAATTACCGTATATTGTATGGTATCCTTTAAATAATCCATCAATTGTACATTCTCCTGCAACAGATTGATGTTGTGTATTTTGAATAGAAACCTGAAGTGCAAGCTGATGTTGAACGATAGTTTCAAAGAAAATTTTAGAGCGTATAGATTCACGACCTGCAATAGCTACTTTACTATTAAGATGACTTTTAAAATTTACAGCTAATTGAATGGCTGTTGGTCCTGTTCCTAATATCAACAAACTATTAAAATATGTCATAGCTATCTCCTCATCTAAAAAAAGTCATTGTTCTTTTTGATGTAAAATAACATCACTTTGAGGAAGTATTATTTCACCATTATTCGCCATTTTTTCTGGTCTACTTTTTACATTGAATCATTAAAAAAGATGGTAGCCCCTCTCCATGACGCATATCAACTAGAACATCTTTACTTAATCCGGCTTATTATTGGTTTATGTCATATTTACGCTAAAAAAGTTGAGCTAATAATCTTGTACAACGGCGTGTTTCCTTACTGATTATTGTTCAATTGAGAGAATACTTCTTTATAAAAAGATCAGATACTAACATGAGGTCCTTTAACTAAAAACTATTAGACTCTTTTTCTATGTTATGAATACAGACAGAAGAGTTATTTTTTAGATTCTCGACTAATGATATCTATATCGATCACTTCCCAACTTCTATTTTAGAGGATTAAAATTCAATATATGCCGTATTCTTTATGACTATTTCGATGTATTTTTTAATGTCACAGTATAAATTGTATTTTTATGTCATCTTTGATTTAGCTTTCATTTTGTTAGTGGTTAGAAGATTCTAGAATGGTTTTGCTACGGGACGTCAGAGGCCCACTAGGTAAATTAGATGCCATAAATGATGTTAGAAAATTGTATACCATGTGCCTTGGCTTACATTATCGATAAAATTAAAAAGGCTATGAATGATGATCATTCATAGCCTTTTGCTTATTGAATTAATTGGCTAACGTCTTCTTTAGCTCAGCAGAGGTCAAAAACGAAATGAATTACTTTTAAAAATTTTAAGAACAAAGATGTTCCTAGACATCTTTCGTTAAGTACTTAAATAAGCATGTCTTTTAGTTCTATAGCATTTTATTCATGTAGTTGTTAATTTAGCGTATATGATAAAAAACAACGTCAACTCTCCCATGATGACAACGTTTGGGACTTCTACTATCAAATTAATGATAAAGAAAGTGGCTAAGATCCCAATAAATAATGTTAAATGATAAAGCGTTAAACGATCTTGTTTAAACCTATACTGATGAAAAACTATACTAGTTGTCATGAAATAAAGGCATACAGAGCCGAATATAAAATATAAATCAAATGAATAACGAACCTCATTTAGAAACAGAAGCTTGATGGAAGCGGCAATCATGCTCAAAGACATTAATACAAAAAGATGGCCATAAATAATGGTCTGACCAGATGTTTCGATTGATTTATCCACTTTCTTTTCTACATTTTCGAAATACTGCCACCACATCGAAACAATTAAAATAAACGAGATGATTGAAAATAAAATAGAATCCCAATCCCCTTTTTGTGGCTGTAGCACATACAAGGTGCTAACAACTGATTCTCCGAAAAGGATTAATGTCAATGAAGCAAAACGTTCTAATAAATGAGATGTATTAGTCGGAGCCTTCACCAAATATTTACGTCCCCAAAAAGGTACAAGGATATCAATCAGAATGCCTATATATAATATGCTATAGCGAATCCATGAATCAAATAAGATAGAAAAACAGGATATGATTATGCCAATCCAAAAACGTGTGCCTAAATAGTGAGCAACGTCCTTTCTATTGCCTTCTTCATAACGGTGAACAACTAGATATTGGACCGCAGTAAGGGCTCTTAATCCAATATAGCCAATTAGAAATGGCAAATAGTATTGATCAAAGTTAACCGATAAGCTAGATGTCATAATCAGGACAAATAGCATCTGGAATATTGTAAAAATCCTTTGGTGTAAAAAATCCTGTCCAAAACGATTAATAAACAATGTTTGTCCTACCCAAGACCACCAAATAGGGATAAATATTAAAACAAACTTCAAAAAATACTCTGGGCGAATTTCACCTTTTTCAACATGAAGTAATACATTAGTGGCAGTTGAAACAGCTGCTACAAAAATCAAATCATAAAAAAGTTCTAACCATGTTATTTTCTTTTCTTCCATCTCATCATACTCCTTCAAATCCTATTAGCTAATCATATAATAAAATGCTTTTCTTAATAAAGAACCTGTTTAAGCTTAAATCAAAAAATTTTAGACAAACAAAAAAGGAACTGGAGTCAGTTCATTTTTTGTTTGCCTTGCGAATACGATCCATCCCACTTAACAATGCTAGTATGAAAATTGGTAACATAGCAAAGCTGAGTAAAAATAGACCTATATTTACAGAAATAATGATACAGGGATCTCAGTCTTATCATTTTAGATGAAAAATCTAAAATGCTTGTCCGTATGCCAAAACTTTAGCTATTCTAAAAAAATACCTCCTTTGGATATTACATTCAAAGGAGGTATTTTTATAGTAAGTAACTTATTTTAAAGATTAAACGGCTTGTTCTAGCATTGCTTCTAATTCATTTTTGTCAAATTGATACGTTTCATTACAGAAATGACATTGTGTTTCTGCTTGCCCATCTGTATCAATCATATCTTGGAGTTCTTCGCTACCTAAGCTCACTAGCACATTCGTTGAGCGATCTTTTGAGCAAGTGCATTGGAATAGGATTTCTTGTGTTTCGAGAATTTTTACATTCCCCTCTCCTACAACCATTGTTAGGATTTCTTCTGGTGTTAGTCCATCACGTACCATTGCTGAAATCGATGGAATACTTTCTAAGCGTTTTTCAATTTCTTCAATAATTTCTGCCTCCGTGCCAGGTAATGCTTGAATAATAAAGCCCCCTGCTGCTTGGATTGTATTATCAGGGTTAACGATAACTCCTACCCCAACGGAAGAAGGAATTTGCTCAGACTGTGCTAAATAGTATGTGAAATCTTCCCCTAATTCCCCTGAAATAATAGGTACCTGTCCTACAAAGGGGTGTTGTAGACCGATATCTTTTGAAATGGTTACCATGCCATCTGTTCCCACGGCTCTTCTAACATCTAATTTCCCAATACTGTTTAGGGGGAAATGTGTTTGCGGGTTTGTTACATAGCCTCGTACTTTACCATTTGCGTTAGCGTCAACAAGGATTGTACCTAAATCACCCCCACCATTTATACGAATGGTTAATTTGTCTTCATTTTTTAACATAGAACCAAGCATCACGCCGAAAGTCATTGAACGTCCTAACGCTGCTGATGCGGTCGGCCATGTATAGTGTCGATGTTGAGCTTCCCCTACTGTATCGACTGTTCTTGCTGCTATAACTCGAACTTGTCCGTTATATGCTAAACCTTTCACTAAATAATCCTTCATTATTATCTCTCATTTCTTCAATTTTTTAATAGATGTTTGAGGGTTCCGTTTCATAAATCAGCATCTTCTGACGCCCCTAACCCAACAATTTCCCTTCGGCTTTATTATCGTGTTATACATTTAACAAAGCCCTCAGTTGCATATCATGCGAGTACCGTTTGTGGAAATTTAGGATATTTTTACTGTCATAATCTCTTTTATTTTCATTGGCTCCCGTTTCTGTATAATCAACCTAAGTATTGTAAAGCGCACACAGTGGAAATACACATATTAGTGCATAATTCCAATATTTCACCTATTTATATTGATGCCCAACATAAATCAACATTTTGAGAGGACAAAAGAAAACAAATAGTTCAATTATGAACTACAAGGGGAAATAAAAGTTAGAACAGATCTGCTCTAACTCAAATTACCTAACACTTTTTGAAGTAAAGAAAAAGAAGTAGCTTTCTCCTCTTCATTAAATCCATGAAACATTTTGTTTGTAAGATGATCAAAGATTTCTTCAAAATATTTCTGGACATCCAGTGCTTTTTTAGTTGCAACGACATACATTACTCGTTTGTCCTCACTATGCCCCTCTTTTACAAGATAACCAGTTTTGACTAAACGGATAATCATTTCAGTAATGGTTGATTTTTGTTTGAGCATTGCATCACAAATACATTTGATTTGTATGCGTCCCCCATTTTTGTACACAATGTATAACAGCATGAAATGGCTTGGGGCTAAGTCAGTATAGCCTAGTCGCTTTAACTCTTGTTTTAATTCATCTTGTACAGCGGTAGAAATTATGGAGTTCAATAAAATTGCTTCATGTGATTGTATATTTGCCATTCGTATCACCGCCTTTAGAATAGTTCAATTTTGAAGTTATTTCAACTAATATACATTTTAATACGCTCCCTTTTCCTTTCACAATGATTTTCAGTAGCTATTTATGATCAAGATTTTAAAGTGATGAAACAATAAGGAGGTACATCGATGTAAGATGTTTTTAAAAGTTTATGATGCAGTGTGGTGATTTCACTAAAGGAAACAATAAGGTACAAAAAATGGACGATTTAGGTAGTGGTTTAAATAAAATTTCTGGAAAAAACTATGAAAATCCAAGGTTTTTTGAAGGTGTGTTACCTGTCTATTCGTAGCTAATAAGTAAAAAAACCACCTACTATTTTAGATGTAAGTGGTTGTATTTCAATAAATTATAGTTTAACTTTTACCACTGTACCGTCCTGTGCTTTGACATCAACTAGCAAGATCCCTTTATAATTCTTCAGTTCCTGGACAATGGGCTTGAGTGTTTTTTTGTCTATTGGCGGCAAGGTAAAGTCCAGTTTTTTTCTTTCAAAGTATTCTTTTGTCCATTTGTTTATATTACGCTGAAATAATGTTGAAGACAAAATGGAAATAACAATGTTTAACATCGCATATGGGATTGGGATGGTAAGTCGAACATCCTTTGTTTTCACTTTAACATGTATCATCAGTCGGTCACTAGTCAATGAACACAGAAACGGAATCCCCGTTTGCCGATTTAATATCAACGATTTGGCCATCTAATTCATTTTCGATGGCTTCCATTATAAGGCTGATATCTAGATCTTTCACATATTTTTCAGATTGTGGAATACTAGCTGCGATACTGTGTCCAGCCATTAAAACAACTTTCACTAGCTTGATGGGTAAATTAACCGTTACGTTATCATTTTCAGTTGAAACAATACGAACTTTTAATGTTTTATCTAAATATTTAGCTGGTTTATCTAAAAGCTTATTTCCCGCGTCATCTTTATCTTGCAATACTTGAATTAGTTCAGAGCCTTTTTCTGCATCAATTTTCCCTTCCTGAACCATCGTTAATACTCGTGCAATTTCCTCTTTCATGATCATTTCCTCCTATTCTTCTTTTAAAAGCTTAATGGCTTCTTCTGCTGTGATTTCGCCATTTTCTAGCAGAGTAACAACATTCTTTTTATCTACTTCATTTTTCTTCTTCTTCTGCTCATATCCAAGGGATGAAATAATATCTGTTAGCTTTCCTCGAACCGTTGGGTAGGAAATTCCAAGTTCTTTTTCAACATCTTTAATATTCCCTCTACACGCTAAAAATACTTCCACAAAATGAAGCTGATCCTTTGATAAGGATGCCAGTTTCGATAATTCAAATTCATTTTCAATCGTAGTGTGGCAGTGAGAGCACTGCAACTTGGTAATTTTTAACGTGTTACTGCAAACAGGACAATTTGTGATTACTTGATAGGCCATAATGAAATTCCTTTCTTTAGGTTGATTTGATTATATACCAAAGAATTTAAAAATTAAATAACCAAAATTAATTTTTTGTACTTAAAAATTAAAAATGTTAATTAACAGTTTAAAATAATTAAGTTTTAGATATATGGCGTTTTTTAAAGATAACCAACTTGAAGTATGTAAGACAATAAGGGGAACCAATCCCCCTGCCGATGATTTTAATTTTATATACTGAAACAACTTCACCTCCTAAACATAACTCATTAGTTGAATGGTATCCACTTGTAGTAGGTGGTTTTAAGGAGTCTATAAATTTTTCAATATGCGAAAGGATGGTGCATTCAGAGGAACACAATTTGGAGATTTTGCACGCAATTCTATAGGAACAATGTTTTTCTCTCAGTATGGTTTGGAGTGTATCCACCTTTTGGCTACCCGTCTTATGGTAATTTTCACTAAGTAAAATAACAAGAACTATATAGTTCCAATCTCATATTGTATGGTACCCTAATAGAGGAATGTTTATCGGCTAGGTTTAATAAATAGGAGTAAAATCACAATGATTTCAAGAGAAGCATTAGAAAAAAATCAGATTTCCCTGTATGTATTCGTTTTATTACTGGCAGGAGCTATAGGGTTATTTGCCCCTGATATAGGCACACGCTTGGACATTACCCTTTCTTTTGTTATTGCATTATTAATGTACAGCATGTTTTCACAAATTCCTTTCAGCTCTTTAAAAGAAGCTTTTGCTATTCGTCGTTTTTTGGGGGCATTGCTAACGGTCAACTATATAGCGGTACCAATTGTTGTATGGCTATTAACTTTGTTTTTACCAAACCACCCACCTTTATTACTTGGCGTCTATTTGGTATTACTGACACCTTGTATTGATTATGTCATTGTTTTTACAGCACTCGGTGGTGGAAATGAAAAAGCCATGCTGATTTCAACACCTATTCTTTTCATGACCCAAATGCTATTACTACCTTTCTATTTGTGGATATTTATTGGACATGAAGCAGCGGAAATAGTTGAAGCGGGCCCTTTCCTAGAGGCATTTTTTAAGCTCATCGTCATCCCATTAGTCATCGCGATTATTGTTCAGCTACTTGCTAAAAAATCTATAGTCGGTCATACAATCATTCAATTTTCTGCATGGCTACCAGTTCCCTTTATGGCATTGACATTGTTTGTTGTTGTCGCTTCACAAATCGGAAAATTATCGACATCTATTGATTTGATAGTTAAGGTCATTCCCGTTTACATGGCCTTTATGCTTATCATGCCATTTATTTCAAAATTTATTGGCAAACAATTCAAACTTGATCCTGCATCTGGTCGAGCTTTAATATTTAGTGGTTCAACACGTAATTCGCTTGTTGTTCTACCCTTGGCCCTATCTTTGCCAGATCCAATACATACAGTAGTGGCTGCTATTATCGTTACACAAACGATTGTCGAAATTATAGGAGAAATCATTTATATTCGTGTTGTGCCCCATCTATTTTTACACGAACAATAGGCTGATTTGTAATTCAAGAAAAAATTTGGTACGATGAATATACAATTATGAGAGGACTGATGGATGAACAATGATGAACTAAACTATATTTTAAGTTGAAATCAATTACTTCAAACTACAAAATATAGGATTAGTCTGTCCATTTTTATCAATCAGTTTATACTTTTTTCGTCATTTTCCTATGGCAAAAAAGTCCTTAATCAATACCTGTAACCGACTAATCCTTCCAATGACAATTGGGGGGATTTTTTTATTCTCTCATAGTTACATCAAAATTCTAAAAAAGGAGTGTGGAAAATGAGCGATTTAGACACAATTGTTACACATGTAAATCTCCGTATAAGTCGTTAATATCCATCCTACTTATGCGGAGACATGGATTCCAGATGGATATGCCGACTTTGTATAAAAGAAAGAAAAAAGGTTTGCTATACAAAGGAGGAGTTATCATGTCAATGATACAAGTTCAAAATTTAACATTTTCCTATCCAGGTAGCTTTGATCCTATTTTTGAAGGTGTTAACTTTCAATTAGATACGGATTGGAAACTAGGATTTATCGGTCGAAATGGTCGCGGGAAGTCAACATTCTTTCAGTTATTATTAGGGAAATATGAGTATAGTGGGAAAATTAATGCTTCAGTAGATTTTACTTATTTCCCCTACCCTGTTGCAGATCGGAACAAATATACGTATGAAATTTTTGAGGAGATTTGCCCGCAGGCAGAGGATTGGGAGTATCTTCGTGAAATATCGTATCTACATGTAGATGCTGAGGTTATGTATCGCCCCTTTTATACATTATCGAACGGAGAACAAACGAAGGTTTTGCTTGCTGCCCTTTTCTTGACGGAGGGAAAATTTCTATTAATTGATGAACCGACTAACCATCTAGATACAGATGCACGAAAAATTGTCGCTAACTATTTAAAGAAGAAAAAAGGATTTATTTTGATTTCGCATGACAGAACGTTTTTAGATGGCTGTGTGGACCATATCCTTTCCATCAATCGAGCCAATATTGACGTTCAAAGTGGTAACTATTCTTCATGGAAGTTAAATTTTGATAGACAGCAGGAACATGAGGAAGCAACAAACCATCGTCTACAAAAGGACATTGAAAGATTAAAACATTCCTCGAAGCGTTCGGCAGGCTGGTCCAATCAAGTTGAGGCTTCTAAAAATGGGACGACGAATTCAGGGTCTAAGCTAGATAAAGGTTTTGTCGGACATAAGGCAGCTAAGATGATGAAGAGAGCGAAGCACATTGAATCAAGACAGCAAAAAGCGATTGATGAAAAATCAAAATTGCTAAAAAATGTAGAAAAAACGGAGTCTTTGAAACTAGAGCCATTGGCATTTCAGTCAAAGGAACTTATAACTTTGACCGATGTATCTGTTCGATATGATGACCACATGATTAATCAACCATTAAGCTTTAAAGTTGAACAGGGTGATCGTATTGTTCTTGATGGAAAAAACGGAAGCGGTAAAAGTAGTGTTTTAAAACTTATTCATGGAAACGACATACAGCATACGGGTACTATCCATGTAGGCTCAGGTCTTATTATATCTTATGTTCAGCAGGATACTTCCCACTTGAAGGGATCATTATCTGATTTTATTGAAGAGCATGAGATTGATGAAACATTATTTAAATCCATCCTTCGTAAAATGGATTTTGATCGAATTCAATTTGAGAAGGATATTGCTCATTATTCAGGTGGGCAAAAGAAAAAACTACTTATTGCCAAAAGTTTATGTGATAAAGCTCATTTATATATTTGGGATGAACCATTAAACTTTATAGATATCTATTCCCGTCTACAAATTGAAGAGCTCATCCAGAGCTTTAATCCTACAATGGTGTTTGTAGAGCATGACCAGGTATTTCAGCAAACGGTGGCGACCAAAATTATTTCTATGTAGCTAAGTATGGAAGCTGAAAACTGATCGTTTGTAATCAGTTGCTTTCCAGACGTATCGCTTAGAATAATAAAGCAATATAAAAAAGAAATCCCAAGGAAAAGGTGACAAATGTTTTTTCTTGGGATTCTCTATAGCCTTATACTAAATTTGCACTAGCTGTAAAGCCTTCTTTATATCCTGTATATCCTTTGTTAAAACATTCTTTACATTTGATCCAAACCATTCTAATGAAGCATCTATCTCCCCATTTGAATCTATTTCTGCTAGGAATTCACCGTAATCAATGGCCCCTTCAAATAATGGAACCATCCCTTCTCGAGTCCCTGATGCAGCATAGACATTGTGTGGAGCAAAAACATCCAGTTGTGTGCGAGAGGCAATATTTTTCAAGTGAAAATGTGAAATATAAGGACGAAGTTGCTTCATGGCGATAATTGGGTCCATCCCTGATTCCCATACATGTAAAACGTCAAAGTTAACTCGTAAGCTTGAGTGATTCGTTTCTTCGAGTAACTGTATGGTTGAGGGTAGATTATCTGTCAACGTATTCGGATGAGTTTCAACAAGCAAGTATTGTCCTTTTGACTCGAGATAATCACAGATCAATTCAAGTCTGAAAGTAAGTTCTTCTCTTTCCTTCTTACTCGTTTCTAAGCTGCCCTGCTTGCCGACAAAAGTACGAATCTTGTTTGTTCCCCAGCGCTCTGCAAGTGCAGATAACCTCTCTGTTTCAGCCATCATTTCAGCTACTGGTGCCTCTAATGGTAAATAATCACTAAGCATACTCGTTTCCAAACTGAAGGATCTTAGCCAATCTGCTCCATAATGAAGATCATCTGCTAAGTTCTTTGCATGAACACCCCAAAGCTCAATACCATGAAAGCCTTGTGCTTTGGCAAAGTGAGCTAATTGATCTATTGAATGAAGATGGTGTCGAAACGAGATTGTACAAATAGATAGTTTCATAATGTGACCTCTTTCTTGTGTTGTAGTGTTAACCATGCTTGAAAGCATTCTTGTAATCCTTGCTTAATCTTGAACTCAAGTAGATTTTGTTCTTCTAGCTTCACATAAATATCTTCTATTAATAATGAATCATGCGTCATCGCAAGTTTCATCACTCGATATTGAACCGTTGTATAGCCCTTCACTAAACGCTCAATTTCATCACACCATGTGTCAAAGCCTTCCTCAGCACGGCCAAGGGCTTCCCAAAAATATGCAAATGCATGCTCATATGCATATTTTCTTATCGCTATAACTGGCAATTGTTTTATTGCAGCCGGAAGTTTTGAGATACTTTCTTTGTCTTTTTCTGCAGTATGCTCATTAATTATTTCAGCAATGGCATCTGTCAATGGATTACGCTGGAGCTTGATACATGTATTAAAATAGGCTTCAACTGTATCAGAAGTTGGAGCAATGATCGTCTCGGAATCAAAATAATAACCTCCTCCTACAGTTGGCTCTAGGATGGCAGCTATAATTCTTTCCTTCGGTAATAACCCCTCCCAGCGAAAATCAGGGTCATACATAAACCACTCTTCTTCATTTTCTGTCGATTCTAGCATCACATAATGAGGAAATGGACTTTGATGAAATTTATTCTCTCGCTCTGGAAGCTTTGATAAATCTAACATCACCATTACATGTTGCTGGGGAGATTTATGCTCTAATAACGCTAGTAGCTTATTTATATTTTCGTGTTTTGTTTGATTTTCGTCATACCATTTGTGAAGCTTGATTCCATAAAGCATTTCATACCATGTTTGAAAGAAATCATGATCAATTTCATCAGAGTGGTATGTAAGCACACCATTATCAAGCACATCGAAATCCGCATCCCATACCCCAAAATAATAAGGCCTATGATCGACGCCTTTAGTCTTCTTAATAACCTCACAAACACAGCTTACAAAACAATGAACTTTTATCATTTTTAGCCTCCGATTATTCTACCTTTTGCTGTTTTTCTAAGAAGTTTGCTAGTGTCCCTACTGTTTTGAAATCTTTAGGAACAAGCACCTCATCAGGGATGGCAATGCCAAGGTCCAACTCTATATGAAGAATGAGTTGAAGGACCATAATGGAATCCATATACAAATCCTCATTTAATCGGGCATCTTCATTAAAAGAAGACAATGTCTGCAACTCTAATGAATTTTCCATAATATCATAGATGCTTTTGATCAGTTGTTGCCGTGTCATACGGGTATGCCTCCAAGTTTTTTTCTACTTATTTTTCCATTAGGTAGCTTTTCGATTTCACGAACAAACACGAACTCCACCGGAATTTGATGTGGAGCAAGAAATTTCCGACACCACTCTCTAAGTTCTATATGATCAATCGGTTCATCAGACACATAGAGTGCGCAAACTCGCTCTCCTGATAAATGGTCTTGTTTCTTATATACGACTGCTTCTACTATTCTTGGCTCATCCATTAACACGTTTTCCACTTCTTGCGGATACACATTCAAGCCCGCTACATTAATCGTGTCATCGATTCTTGCAAGAAAAGAAAGAATATTATTTTCTAGATAGCCAAGATCTTTCGTATAAATAATTTGTGCAGATGTTTCAATGATAATCTCGCTTGGTGTTTGTTTGTCACCAGCTGTCACCTTCACATGAGGAAGAGGATACCCCATTTCTTTCGGATCTTCCACATTAGGGTGAATGGCAACACAGCCGGATTCGGAGCATCCATACTGCTGAAGGACTTGGTTAGATTTCTCTCTTAATGATGTTAACCAGCCATGTGGCATCACAGTCCCTGACGTCATCACACGATCAAATTGTTGATCAATCGGTAATAATCGACTTAATGTATAAAGTAATGCTGGGGCTCCATAGAGTAAGTGCTGAGGATATTCTTTTAGCTTTTTCAACATATATTTAGGATTATTATTCGTTATAATAACCGGTTTTGCTCCTCTTCTTATACAAGCTAGGACACCACAAATAAATCCATAAGAGTGAGTAACCGGGCAAGCAACAATAGAATTTGTCAAGGAATCAACAGGTAATGTAGTAACATAGCTTTCAATCTCCTCGTCCACTGAGCTCCACGTTCGTTCAATGCATTTCGGAGCTCCTGTTGTACCAGAGCTCATTTGAACTAATACCCCTTCTTGGTTATTGGAAAGATTGGATAATTCGATGAAATCATCAATGGATTGGAACAGTAACAGATGACTACCCGCTGTCGAAGCGATTCTTATGGCACCCTCTTTTGGCGTCGCTGAATGGATTGGGACAACTGACCCTCTTTTTTCACGAATGTATAAACAAAGAGCTATATATTGGAAAATATCATCTGTACAAATTGCTAATCTCCGATTGTTACATTCCTTTAGATGTGGTAAGCGTTCATATATATCAAACTGTTTTTCAATATCTTCTACTGTATAAAATTGATCATTGACATAAAACATCACGATTTCCCCTTTTCATTCGCTTGTGCCAACGCATTGTTGACGATATGGCGAAAATTACCTTCTTCTTTATTTTGCAATTTCTTTTTTAGTAAGGATTCAACATAAATAGGTGTGCTAGTATACTGAAGCTGTTCATTTCTTGTATGGAAAGATGGAAAGCGTTCAAAGTGCTTCTGTATGCCGTCCTTAATTTGATTCCAAAAGCGTATTTCTTCATATCCATATTGCTCTTCTAGCAAATTAGATAGCTCACTTAAATGAAACACGAATAGTGTATCCATCGCTAACTCACGTAAAGCCTCTATAGAAGACATCCAATAATAATCATCGGCAGGTGCATCTTTAAATCGGTCATGTATCATTCCAAAATCGGGAATGAGGTTTCTATCTGCTATGAATTCTTCCGTATATTCGATACTGTCATGGAAATCTCTCAGTACAACCCGAGTCGGCCACCCATTTTCATGCAATAAAATCATATTTTGCGCATGGGCCTCCACTGCAATTCCATGAGCGACAAGTAGGTGCCAAATTGGAATAACACTCACTTCAATCAAGCGTTTTATCCACGCCTCCGTTCCATATCGGCATAGCCAATCATCAATAAACGAACGCCCATCTAACTCCATCATCATGAGTACCGTAAAGGGTACTGCTTCCTCCTCCTCCTTCATATACACGCGCACACTTTCTCGCCATATGGTGCCAAGCTGACCTTCTAATTTGCTACTATGCTTTGTGGCATGCGGTTCAAAAATAATGCCTGCGTATTCTTCCAGTACAATAACAGTCTTTTGTAAATAGGCATCTGATTGAAGTACCTGTTTAAGCCATGCAGAAATATGAGGAGCAGCACAAACAGCATGAGCATGTAACTTTCGTAATGAAGAGGTATTCACCATATTCATTGAGCATTTTAATTGTGCTTTTTGTGGATGTGAAGAATTCCATAATGTTCGCACTGATTGAGTTGCCCTATAGTAATCGCCTTTCACATTTAGAGGTATGAAATCCTTTTGTTCTATTAATTCAGCAAGCTCCTGTTTCATGGTACGCCATTGCCATGGATGAACAGGTAAGAACGTATAGTCTTCGAATATGCCATTGAATCTCGCAAGCTTGCTAAGAAGGTCGTCCCACAGTAAATGCCCTAGCTCTCTTTTCCAGAAATCTTCTTCTTTCTCAAGAACAGCGATTCGTACATAGCTTCTTCTCACTGCCACCCATTGAAGGGTGAATGATTGCTTTCCTTCAGGGCCATAGTCTATATGGTCGTCAATCGTAAAACCGGTTCTAGATTTAAAACAAGGATGATACGGATGTCCTTCAATAATTTCCGATTCTAATTCCTCATAGCTCGAATTTCTTCTCGACATCGGCATTTGGAGATGTCTATCATTCCAATCGCAAAGATTACTCGTTAAATGAAGTTCTTTCAGTAACCGAACTTTATCTTGACGACTCGTCAGTAATTCATCGACTAGTTCCTCAAATGTTGCCTCCTGTATCGTCTCATCCTTGCTTATTAGAAAAATATGATCTCCCTTTATTCGGATGCGATCAAATGCCATTCTTCTTCCTTCACAGCGAAAGGTGTATGTCTGTCCAATAAGAGTAAAAATTGAAGTCCATTGATCCAGACGTGTTTCTTCATAGTTGATTAGTCCCTCAAAGATCATCGCTTCTACAAGCTGTCGCCTTACACGTAGCTCTCCTCTTTTAGAAGCTAAAGGCTGTAGCTGCTGCATAGTCTGCCTCCTCATACTGTCGAACAAATGGGTTTGGAATTTTCGTATATACGGCTTGTTCTAGTTCGGCTTCAAGTTCATCTACATCATGGAACCTTGTTAAAAGGTTTGCTTTGAAGGCAAGCTCTTCTTGATTTAAAATGTTCCGAACAAATGCCTTCCCGAAACCTGTCAATTCGTTTTCTAATAAGTGCAGTTGTTCTATAGACCACTTCAAAAGAACATTTTCGTTAATAAGTTGATCCGCTCCAAATCGAGAAATAACAGGAAACAGTTGATTCATAAATAAATAATACGTAAATCTATCTTGTATAAGGGCATCTTCGTAAAACAGTTCTTCCGTTTCATGTAAAGATGGCTCTATTGCAAGAAGTACATCTTTATAGGCTTTTGATAAGTAATAACCTTGGTTATCACGATAATAATATGTGGTTGGATAACCAGAAGAGATGTTTAATAGACTGTTTTGCTGATGGGCTTCGAGAGCGATCCCATGCTCATCGTATAATTTTAATAATGGTTCAATCGCACATGTCCAATAAACTTTAAACCAATCTAAACTGACACTCTCTAATGACCGGAGTTCGGATTGAGCAATTTTCATGATGAGCTGACATAGCTTTGATTTTTCTTCTAGCAGGGGCTCTTGCACAAGCGTAGCGATCATGCAGATTCCTTCATCTTGGCCTTTAGGAAATACGTTTGAGCGAAAAATAACCTCAAACCCTGATTCCGTCTGGTTAGGAAACTCTACAGTCATATAAGCAGGGTCATGAATCATCTGAAAGGATGGATGATTTTGTAAAAAATCTATTTTTTTCATTAATCGAGCCATAGCAATCCCAGCTTTAAGTTCATGAGTTCTATTGACTCTCAATGAATTTGTTATTTTGACAGGAATTGAAAACTTATACATCATTTCTTCCTGTGAGTTATAAACCGTTCTGATTGAAGAGGTTGCTGTATAAAAAGCTCCTAGCGCACCCTCGTATTTTATGAATCCTTCAGCAATCGCCTTTTTTACATATTGTTGCTGTAGAAGCCATTGTGCTTGTAGGGGGTGGACCGGAATGAAACAATCCTTCACGGACGTAACAAAATTAGGCTGTGATGTTATTAACGATTGAACAATGTGATCACTCGCACTTTTTTCTAATACGGAGGACTCTTGTACCATTTTACGGTCGACACGAAAATAGTGAAGTTGGAAAGAACCTTGTAACTCTGGAGCAAAACTGGTTTGTTGCCAATCTGCCATCCCTTGTCTACTTTTTGGTGTTGGATGAAGCCAATGACCAAGTAAGAGAGACTGCTCCGCTTCAATAAACGTACCGCTAGCCCCAGGTTGCTTGTCACCTTCCAAACTATTTTCAATATAATTGGCCATCGTTTGGTAGCTTTCAATTATGCGAAGAATGAGTTCGTCAAAATGGGAAGAAAGATTAAGACTGCTATCCCTCTTAGCCATCAAATGTAGTTCCTGAATGAGCGTAATAAGTATCGATAATTTATCCTCGACAAGCCATTGTTTTTGTTTTGTACAATACTTCCACGGCGTACCAATTACCTGTCTTCCGACAAGAGATTTATATTCCACCCCAAATGCAAAACGTATGTTTTGTTTTGGTAATTCAAGCTCTAATATATGTGCCTCTGTAATCAGTGCTGATAGTCGTTGTTCTTTAATCCACTCCTCCTTTTTGACCCAATGCCCGCTTCTCACCTCTCGTATATAACAATTTATAAACGCCTGAAACGTTGCATTTTCTGCAATCTGTTTAGCAATCTGTTGCATGAAATAAACCAATCCTTTCACAGAGCCTTTTTACTATTAATTGATAATCATTATCACTCGTTGTTAAAAAAATGAGTCTCCCTTATTAGAAAGACTGAGAAGTAAATTAGAACATTGATTACAATTGATAATGATTATCGTTTTCAATATTAATTACATATTATAGGTAATTTGGAAATGACTCAACTGTCTAAAGACCTATATGGCAATATAAACCATCGAAATAGGTAAAAGTATAGAAAAATACGTCGTTATTTGTATCAGTTATGAAAGATTATTAATATTTAACGGGTTATAAAGATGAAATATTACAAAGAAATAGAAGGGAGAGCTCCATTTCGAAATGGTTCTTATGGCTTGAATGTTTTTATTTTTACGAGCTATGGCATCTAGATGTTCATGCAGAAAAATATTAAGTATGTATAGAAAAATGGCAGAAATGTTGCGATATCAACGTTTCTGCCATTTAAAATTTAAATGAGTGTTTTTGTCATAATTAAATCTACTTGTTCTTCCTCGCCCATGTAAAAGCTGTGCGCTCCAGTTTGAACAAAGCCTATTTTTTTATAAAAGGCTATAGCATTGTCATTTTTATCCCAAACCCCTAACCAGATGCTACTTTTATTTTGGGCTTCAGCTAATTCGATAGCCTTGTTCATAAGATATTTGCCAAGACCTCTTCCTTGAAATGACTGTCGAATATAAATACGCTCAATTTCAAGGGACTCGTTCCCCATTTGTTCAGATTGGGCATCATTGACATTCACCTTTAAGTAACCTGCAATGACATCATTGTCATAAATAAAATAGAATTCTGAAGCTTCATTACATAATTCCTTTTCCAGCCGATACTCTGTAAATGCTTTTTCCAAGTAAGCAGTCATATTTTCAGGTGAATTCTGATCTTTAAAGGTATCATTAAATGTTTCAATACTCACCTCTTGGAGTTTTTTTAAATCACCTAAGCTACATTTTGCTAATTTGATTGACATTGATTACACTCCTTTAAAACTCTTTATAGATTTTATGTTGCAAATGCAACAAAAAGAGTATATATTGAATGTAACTTATTTTTGTTGTATATGCAATAAAAATATGAATGGAGGTTGTAAAAGTGAAATATGTTTTTTATGTCATAGGCATTTTCATCTTAACGCTGGGCATTTCTTTAACTATTCGATCCAATCTAGGTACTTCCCCCTTCGATGCTCTTTTAGTAGGACTATCTAAAAATATAGGGCTGACAGTTGGTAGCTGGGAAATTATATTGGCCATTATTTTAATAGGCTGTAATTCCATACTAACTAAACAAAGGCCCGAATTTTTGGGCTTTATTACTGCTTTTATTACGGGAATTGGGATTGATTTGTGGTTATTTTTGTTACACAATCAGTTAACACCTGTAGCTTGGTATAATCAAGTTGTTTGTTTTGGTGTTGGTTTAGTTGTGATTGGGTTAGGGACTGCCACCTATTTACATACGAATTTTGCACCGATTCCTGTTGACCGATTAACATTAATAATTAAAGAGCTAACGAAAAGGAGCATCTTTTTTGCAAGAACGACTATTTATATCCTGTTTTTAGTGCTAGCGTTAATAGTGAAAGGCCCAATTGGCTTTGGCACAATCATAACGGTTTGTTTTGGAGGGTTCATCCTCCATCTCTTTATGCCGATTACTGGTAGAATACTAGATAACATCCTACACCGCTCTACTCAATCTCAAAATGAAGAGCTCAAAAGCTAGTATTCTTGTTTTGAATGGGGGGATGTCATTTGATAAAGTTTTTTTGCCTAGTAGCTGGCAGTCCCCCATTTCTTCCATAAAAAAATCCTGCTACTAACAGGATTTTTAAACGAAATCTATAATGTTACACTGTTTTCTTGAAAAAACCTTTTCTTATCCTCTTCGGTAAATTCTTCTAATGATTGATAGGTATAATGAGGATTTCGATCCTTATCAATGACGACGGAGCGTACACCTTCATAGAAATCCCTATGTCTTAAAAAATTCCTTGCCAAAATGAAATCGGTCTTAAAGCATTCTTCTACTGTTTTTTCACGAGCGTCAATGAGCTGCTGTAACGTAATTTTTAAAGAGGAGGGTGATTTCGATAGAAGCAAGTGCTTCGTGTCACGAGCAAATTCGCTTGGGTCATAGTCTAGGGATTGTATGATTTCCTCTATTGTATTTCTTGAAAAATGATGGTTTATTACTGTTTGAAGCTTCTCAAGTTCACTGTTCGCGGCTGGCTTACTAGAATATTTCTTTATTAGTTGGTTTAAGATTGAGTTTATATTGTTAGAATGCCAGTCCGTCTGTTTTACACTTTGAAGGAAATCAAATAGCTTATCACTCGTCATATAATGATCTGCACCATTAGCAAAAAGGACGTCTGCTGCTTTAATAGTGGATGCAGTTAATGCTAGGTAGTAACCAATAAAACCTGGCGCTTTGTTTAAGAAATAGCCCGCTCCAACATCTGGAAAAAAGCCAATATTCATTTCCGGCATCGCCCATTTTGTACGCTCTGTAACGATTCGGTGGCTTGCTCCATAGGTTAAACCGACTCCACCTCCCATGACAATGCCATCAAGACAAGCAATAATGGGTTTAGGATAATGATAGATCACCAAATCCACTTCATATTCTACTTCGAAAAAGTTTTCAGCCCCTTGTAATGCATCTTGACTGGATTGTGCTTGATAAAGTGTTTTGATGTCACCCCCAGCGCAAAATCCCTTCTCCCCTGCCCCTTGTAGTAGAATAAGACGTATTTCATCATTCGCTTCCCATTCTTTTAATTTTTCTCTAATGGGGTTAAGCATGTCAGTGGAAAGAGAATTTAAAGCTTTAGGGCGATTCAATGTAATGATTGCCGCACCTCCATCTTCGACCGAAAATAATACTTCGTTTGCCATGTTGGAACCCTCCTTTAACAATGTTTAAAGTGTGGCTGTCTTTTTTCAATAAATGCCTGCACACCTTCTTTAGCATCATTTGTTAACAATAGCTCAGCAAAACGCGTTCGTTCAAGCTCTAGTCCTTGTTGTAAATTAGCCTTCGTGCTTTGAATTACACATTCAATTGTACGAGAGACACTTGTCATACTTTTACCCTCAACAAAAGACTGCGCAACAGTCTTAGCCGTCATCAAAAGTCCCTCAGGTTCTGTTACGAGTTGGATAATACCGAGCTGTAATGCCTCGTCTGCACTCAATTGTTTACTTGTTAAAATTAATTGGAGCGCCGTTGCTTGATTTGTTATTCTGCTAAGTCGTTGAGTCCCCCCGAATGTAGGGAGTAGCCCAAGCTTTAATTCTGGTAAGCCGAGAATGGCTTGATTCGAAGCAATTCGGAAATGACATCCTAACGCTAGTTCGAGTCCTCCTCCAAGGGCCGGTCCATTAATGGCCGCAATAACTGGTTTCTTCATGGCTTCTACTTCATCGCATAGCGCTTGCCCTGCTTGAGCCATTTGTAATGCTTTGTCCTGTTGGCCAAAGGCTGAAACAAACTCCTTTATATCAGCCCCAGCGACAAAAAATCGGCCAGTGCCTGTAATAATAATGGCACTTGTATCTTCATCCTCCGCTAGCTCTTGGAAAATACGACGCAGGTTTTCAATAGAGGCTGATGACAAAGTGTTTGCAGGTGGATGATCTAAATGAATAATAGAAATAGACCCCTCTTTCGTAACGTTTGCCAATGTATCCATCATGTTGCTCCTCCTAACTAATCATTTTTGGGTTGTCAATGAATGTTCTCGCAAGTGCCCTTTTTTTCATAAATAGATTTTGCTGTAGTGGAATATTTAACTGTCGAATATTATTTAGCAAGCTTACTCGTTTTTGCTCACTGCTTTCAGCAGCCGTAATTATAGTAATCGCACTTTCTTCTATTTTTCGGTAACCCTCTTGGCATAATATGTCTGTCATCAATTGTTTTGTTTGCTCATGTACAGCTTTTTTCGACCTCAGCCAAGCTGATTCCATGACATAGCTTTCCGTGGCTATATCCGCCAACAAACGCATAAATTCTTGCTCCTGCTCGAGTTGAATCTGTGCATTCGTAATGACTGTAATTGCTAGTTGCATCAAATGCTTGGAGAGAAGGATATAATGGTGATTTTTTTCTAATGGTTGACAGTGAATAAAATCATCTGCAATTGCAGTTGTTTGTACATTTTTTTTCCACAGCATTTTAGCCAATGTGAGGCGATTGATTTCATTTGTACCTTCGAAAATACGACTAATTCTTGCGTCCCGATACAAACGTTCCACATCATATTCTTGCATATAGCCATATCCACCATGTATTTGGACAGCTTCATCAGCAATTTTTCCAAGTGCTTCGGAACAATGTACTTTATGGAGTGCGCATTCGAGTGCAAAATCGGATATTTTCTGGACCATCGTTTCCTTACTTCCTGATGCAATAGCCTCATCCATTTTTCCAGCCGTTCGGTATGCAGCACTTTCTGCTCCATAAATCAATACGGCCATGTCAGCAAGTTTTTCCTGTATCATTGTAAAATCAACGATAGATCGTTCAAATTGTCTCCGTCCCTTTCCGTAATTCACAGCTAATTGAAATGCCTGTTTGGCAGTTCCTATATTGGAAAAGGCTAGCTTTAGACGTGCCATATTCAAGATGTTCATAGCGACAATATGCCCTTTGCCAACCTCTCCAAGAACATGATCGATTGGCACTATAACGTCTTCTAAAATGAGCGTTGCCGTTGAAGAGCCTTTAATGCCCATTTTCTCCTCTTCCTGACCTACGGATACCCCTTTAAAGGAGCGTTCGACAATTAACGCAGTCATGCCATTATGCGTCTGGGCAAAAACAACGAAGACGTCTGCTAGCTGAGCATTCGTAATCCATTGCTTTTCTCCGTTTACTATCCATGCTGTACCATCTTCTGTTAATCTAGCATTCGTTTTGGGGCGCAGTGCATCAGAACCTGCATCGGACTCTGTAAGTGCATAGGCACCAACCCATTCTCCAGATGCAAGCTTTGGTAAGTACCTCAGCTTTTGCTCCTCATTGCCAAAATAGACATAGGGTAATGTGCCCACCCCAGCATGGATATTGTAGGAAACGCTGAAAGAGCCCCCAAAACCCATTTTCTCTGCTACAAGACCGGAAATTGTTTTATGGAGCTCGAGTCCTCCATAAGCCTCGGGAATTTCAATGGCCAGTAAGCCAAGATCACCTGCTTTTTGAAATAGTTGACGAGTGATCTCATACTGTTGCTGTTCAATAGATGAAATATTCGGTGAGACATCCTGTTTAATGAAGAGCTCAGCAGTTTTTGCAATGAGCTCCTCTTCATCATGAAAATCCTCTGGTGTAAAGATCGTCATTTTGTCTTCTAGTTGATCCATATGAGTCCTCCTTGAAAGAAAGTGGAGAGAAACCATTCAGCTCCCCTACTTTATTTCCTCCTTAGGTAAAATGGTTTTCGCTAATTCACGATCTAAATCCTCGAATTGATAGTAGGAAATCGTTTCATATAATTCGCTTCTTGTTTGCATATCCTCAACTGCTTCTTGTTGTGTTCCAGTATTTTTTATTAATTCAAATATACGCTCGTATGCTTTCGCTGCAACTCTCATAGACGTAACAGGATAAATGACCATCGAGTAGCCCATTTTTTCAAATTCCTTAGCGGTATAATAAGGAGTTTGACCAAATTCAGTCATATTGGCTAATAAGGGTGCATTTAACTCATTGGCAAATTGTTTAAACTCCTTGTCAGTTTGTAATGCCTCTGGAAAAATAGCATCTGCCCCAGCAGCAACATATGCTTTGGCTCTTAGAATAGCCTGCTCTAAGCCTTCAACAGACCTTGCATCCGTGCGAGCAATAATTACTAATGTAGGGGCTATTTGTTTAATCGTTTTTATTTTTTGTATCATTTCCTCTATTGAAATAAGAGTTTTGCCATTTAAATGTCCACATTTTTTAGGAAGATTTTGGTCCTCTAGCTGTACGGCAGCGACCCCTGCCTCTACCATTTCACGAGCAGTACGGGCAACATTTAATACACCACCAAAGCCCGTATCAATATCCACTAGCATAGGTAAATTAGTAGCCCGAATAATATCACTAGCACGCTGAGCTATTTCATTTGAATAAATCATCCCTAAATCTGGCAGGCCTCTACTCGCTGTATACGCGGCACCCGAAAGATACAGTGCATCAAAGCCAACTTTTTTAGCCATTAAACCTGCCATTGCATCATGTGCTCCGGGTATTTGCAAAATAGCTGAACGAGCAATAAGAGCTTTAAATTGTTCAGCTAATTGTTTTTGTGTCTTCGCTTCTTGAACAATCCACGCCATTTTTAAAAACCTCCTCTTTATTGCGTTCGGAATCCTTCTAAATTAAATAAATAGATTAATAAATTCATGGACAGCAATTTGTTCAAGCAGCTCTTTATTTGCACAAACCTCATTTATTGTATTGAGTTGTTTTTGAGAATAATGCGTACTAATGTTTTGCTGGAATTTATCAATGATCTGAGGAAATGCTTCCTCACGGCGGAAACGATGTCCTAAAGGATATTCACACTCAATTAGCTCGGATGATGTACCATCTTTGTAATAAACTTGAACAGCATTCGCAATGGATCGTTTATCAGGGTCTAAATAGTCGATTGTATATTGGCTTTTTTCCACGACAACCATTTTATTTCGCAAGTCATCAATACGTGGGTCTACAGCCACCTCATCTTCGTAGTGATCTGCTGTAATGTCACCATAAATAAGACCAATAGCTGTAATATATTGAAGGCAGTGATCACGATCAGCAGGATTGTGAAGTGGCCCTTCTTTATCGATAATTCGTATGGCTGATTCATGCGTCGTAATGTTAATGCGGTCAATTTCAGCTAGGCGATTCTTTACTTCAGGATGTAAATGAACAGCACATTCTGCAGCCGTTTGAGCATGAAATTCTGCAGGGTAAGACACTTTAAAGAGGACATTTTCCATAACATAAGATGCAAGTGGTCTCGCAAGCTTTAATTCTTGCTTATTAAAGAGCACATCTTGGAATCCCCAGCCTGGTGCAGATAATGCAGTTGCATAGCCCATTTCCCCTTTCACAGCCATCATTGCTAGTTGTACCGCCCTGCTTGTAGCGTCACCAGCAGCCCATGATTTTCTAGATCCCGTATTAGGGGCATGTCGATAGGTTCTTAAACTTGAATTATCAATCCAAGCATTTGATAAAGCATTGACAATTTCTTGATGAGTACCACCTAAAGCCTTTGTTACTACAGCTGTTGTTGCTATTTTGACAAATAAGACGTGATCTAAGCCAACACGATTTAAGCTATTTTCGAGTGCAAGTATTCCTTGTATTTCATGAGCTTGTATCATCATTTCTAAAACGTCTTTTATTTGGAGAGGCTCTTGCCCTTCTGCAACACCTACACGACTCAAATAATCGGCTACAGCTAAAATGCCACCTAGATTATCAGAAGGATGCCCCCATTCTGCCGCCAACCATGTATCGTTATAATCCAACCAACGGATCATACAACCGATATTAAAGGCACCTTTAACTGGATCAAGGACATAGGATGTTCCTGGAATACGAGTACCATTTGGAACGACTGTACCTGGTACTACAGGACCCAGAAGTTTTGTACATTCAGGATATTGTAAAGCTAAAATGCCACAACCTAACGTATCCAATAAAACATATCGAGCCGTTTCGTAAGCTTCTTCGCTCGTAATCTTTGTGTTTAATACGTAATCCGCAATATCAACAAGAAGCTGGTCTGTCATCGTTTTTTCATTCGTTTTAATCATCTATATCTTCCTTTCAAGGTATGAATTTGATATACTAGTATGCTGATGGGCATTGGTCAGAATGTCCATCAGCTCTATGGCGAGTTGTTAAAACTTGATTATACCGACAATTCTTCAAGGTTATGACGCTCGCCTATATAATGAACACGAGGTCTAAATAATCGATTATTGTCATGTTGTTCGATCACATGTGCACATAAACCAATCGTTCGAGAGCCAAAGAAAATAGGCGTATATAATTCAATTGGTAAGCCCAGCATGTAGTACACTGGCGCAGCATAATAATCTAAATTTGGATACAAGCCTTTTTCCTCCACCATCACTTTTTCACCAGCTTCACACATGTGATATAAGCGGTCATCCCCTTGCTCCAAGCATAATTTATACAAAGCTTCTTTCATGATCTGCGCTCTTGGGTCCATTTTTTTCATATAGACACGATGGCCAAAGCCCATTATTTTCTCTTTATTTTTGAGCTTGTTTTTCAGCATCGCTTCAAAGCCTTCCACTGTCTTAGCTTCAAGCAGCATATACATGACTGCCTCGTTCGCCCCACCATGCAAATTTCCTTTCAATGATGCGACAGCACCAGTTAGAGCACCATACAGATCGGATTGTGTGGAGGCAATAACACGAGCAGCAAAGGTCGAATTCGGCATTTCATGTTCACTATATAAAACAAGTGATTGGTCAAAAATTTCCTCTTCTAATGGTGTTGGTTTTCTTCCAGTAATCATGTAATAAAAATTAGCACTATATGAAAGCTCACTATCCGGTTCTACTACCTCTTGACCATTTAATACACGGTAGCTATTCGCAACGATATTGGGCATTCCGCCTAAAAGTCGATATGCTCGTGTTACATTCTTTTCAGTCGAACGATCATTGATGTGCTGATCATACCCTGCTAACGCTGAAATTCCAGTTCTAAGGCCGTCCATAGCATGTGTCCCATTTGGTAATAAGTTGAAAATTTGAAAAAGCTCTTGTGGAACGTGATAGTTTTCTTTCAATTTATCTTGTAAGTCAGCTTGTTGCTCAGTAGTTGGTAGGTTTCCGTGCAATAATAAATGGACAATATCTAAATAGGAATATCGCTGAGATAGTTCAATCAAATCATAGCCCCGTATAACAATTTGGCTTCCTACTACGTCTAAGAAAGACAGTTTTGTTTCCGCAGCAATAACTCCATCAAGACCTGGTGAATACGTTAACTCCATGAATTACAACCCCTTTGTTTAATCATTCTTGTAAGCGTTACCATTCAAACTCGAAAGAACAACAAAAAAACAACTTCTACCCCTTTAGAAGTTGTTAATCTACAAAAGTATGACAGAACAAAAAACAGTGAACTTACATCCATTCACAATCACCATACAGTAGCTAACACCTCCCTATCCTCGTAGGTCAATTGATGCTTATTTAGCGGCAGGTCTCCTGACTTATCATCAACATTCCTATAACACCTTCCCGTTTTGATGAACAAAACAGTGGCCACGTTATGGAACTCCTACATACAGTTGCGGGACAGTGTTGGACTCACACCAACTTCCCTTTTAATCAAATGGAATCAAACCCATTTGAACCACCAAAATTTAGCATATTCAATTTGTCTTTTTACCTTAACATAGAGGTTTCCAAACAATCAATATAGGTAAAATTCAGAAAAGACTGATTATAAAAAGCTATTTTTCATTTTTGACGAACTATTCTGCATATTTAAGCATTATTTCGCTCAAAAAAAGATTGTTAATCAATCCCAATGAAGCTATATTTATGAAGTCTACTTTAAAAAAGCGAATTATTTTGCATAACGATGAAACGTGGAGTGACGGGATGGGCTATATAACAGAATTAAGAAAGCTTATCGGTAATAGACCGATTATAAGCGTCGGTTCGACAGTTCTTGTTGTTAATGATGATAAGAAGATACTCTTTCAACATCGTTCAGATACGTTGGATTGGGGATTACCTGGCGGCTCAATGGAAATAAACGAAACATTAGAGCAGGTTGCTGCTCGTGAACTTTATGAGGAAACTGGACTCGTGGCTACAGAGTTTGATTTTATCGGTGTTTTTTCAGGACCTGATTATTACTACTGTTATCCGAATGGCGATGAAATCCATACAGTCATTCACCTGTATAGGGCTAAACATGTAAGGGGTGTATTGGAAATGAAAGATGGTGAGAGCTTAAGCCTCACTTATTTCAGTAAGGAAGAACTTCCGAATAATATGGAACAGAGGACGGTCGCTCTCTTATACAACCTAGAGGGTAAAATATGGGGGTTCGAAAGCTCCTTTACGAAGCTTTCCAAATAACAATGTAAGAATTTTAATAAGGACTTTCTTCGCAAAGACATTCCAGTTCATTCTAAAGTATTCTTGTGAATTCTTTCGCGAGGGTGAGTGGGTAAAATCGCGTTGTATAGCTCAAGTGATGCGGAATGCTTAAATGGTTCACCTTTCATACTTTCCTCTACTAGCTGACCATTTTGCATGACAAGGATGCGATCTGAAATAAAGCGTGTAGCCTGTAGGTCATGAGAAATGAAAATGTATGCAAGTTGCAAATCCTTTTGTAGTGTCTGTAGTAATTGAATGATATGTTTTTGCAAAATCATATCTAAACTACTAATGGCTTCATCTAAAACAATTAATTTTGGGTGTAAGGCAAGCGCTCTTGCAATGTTAACACGCTGTTGTTGTCCTCCGCTAAGCTGGGAGGGATACTTTTCGGTAATAGATTTGTCTAACTCTACATGATCAAGTAATTCCTTTACCTTATAATGTCTCTCAGCTGAGCTATAATGCTCGAAATTTAGGTACGGTTCCTCTAAAATTTGAAAAATGGTCTGCTTTGGATTTAATGAATGATAGCTATTTTGAAAGACTGCTTGTAAATCTCTCCGTATCATTTTTTTCTGTTGGCTAGTGGCATCATAAAGATTAACCCCTTGAAATAGAATCTCACCGGCTGTTGGCCTTTCCATTCCTAATATAATTCGGCCCAATGTGCTTTTTCCTGAGCCACTTTGTCCAACAATCCCTAAGCATTCCCCCTCCTGAAGTGAAAATGATACTTTCTGTAATACAGGAGCATCCTGTCTTCGCTTGAATATGAACGGTCTATGTGCATAGTTCTTCTCAATATTTCTCACTTCTAGTAGCTTCAATTTTTTCACCTCTAAAACATAATTCGGGATTGTAATAGTTTTTTTGTATAAGGATGCTGAGGTGCATCAAAAAAATCATAGACATTCGCTTGTTCAATTATTTCCCCCTTATACATCACGGCCACGTCATCAGCAAGTTCAGCAATAACGCCTAAATCATGTGTCACAAGAAGGATGGCTGCCTGTGTTTCCAAGCGAATACGGTCAAATAAGGTCAATACCTGCTTTTGATTGACTGTATCAAGAGCTGTCGTTGGTTCATCAGCTATATATACCGAGGCTTGAATTGCCAGTGACAAAGCAATCATTACACGCTGTAGCATTCCCCCACTTAATTGGAATGGATAATAGTGTAAAAGGCGCTCGGGATTAGGTAAATTAACTTTTGACATGCTTTCAATAGCAATTTGTCTTATTTCATTTTTAGTTATAACAAAATGAGCCTTTAATGATTCACGAAAATGACCTTCAATGGTTTGAACACGGTCAAAGGCAGTCGAAGGATTTTGCATAATAATGGAAAGATGTCTACCACGATAAGCTCTCATTTGAGCAGCAGTTACCTTCAATAAATCTTGTTGATGGTAGAAAATTTGCCCTTTGGTGATCTGTGCTCTAGTCGGCAAGGCTTGCATGATAGCTTGGCAAAGCATCGTTTTCCCACTACCGCTTTCCCCAATAATTCCTAACACTCGGCCTTGATAGGCTGTTAAATGAATGGAGGATAAAATATTCTGTTCTCCAACTTTGACCGATAAGTCTTTCACTTCTAAAACTTTCTTCATAACTACCCCTTTACTGATCAGGCTTCTTCAAACTACTTGCTAAAACATTACATACTAGGACAACAAGGACGATAGCAAGCCCAGGATATAGCATTAATTCAGGATGTTGGCGGATATATTGCTTCCCTTCATTTACCATCATTCCCCATTCAGGGGTAGGAGCCTGCACACCAAGCCCAATAAAGGAAAAGCCCGCAATCTCTAAAATGACCTTCCCCATATCTAATGCCACAATCGTTACAATCGGTGGCCAAACATGAGGGAGATAGTGACGAATAATTAATTTCGCACCTGTAGTACCACTAATTCTTGCCGCTAGAATAAAATCTTTTTCATTCATGCCAATAAATAAACCTCGGATTAGCCTCGAATAATAAATAAGCTGTGTTAAACTAAGTGCAATTAACACATTTTTCAAGCTCGGTCCTAATACACCTAAAAGCCCAAATGCTAGTACAAGTGTTGGAAAAGCTAATAAAATATCGCATACCCGAATAAATAGCGCATCTATTATACCTCTTTTTAAGGAGACCCATGCGCCCAATAGTATCGCTACTAGAATAGCAACTATTTGTATGACGAGCGCCGCACCTAAAGAATACCGAATCCCTAAAAGCAATCGGGAGAAGACACATCTTCCTAAATGGTCTGTTCCTAATGGATAGTCCCATGAGGGTGCTAAAAATTTCTTAGAAATATCGACTGCTAAAGGGTCATGAGGCATAATGAGTGGGGCAAACAGTCCGAGTAAACCAATAAAAATCAGTAAGGTGAGACTAATATATCTTCTCATATGTATACGTCCTAAGTTCACTTTACTCTCTCCTATCCTTCATCATCAGATGAGGATCCAATAAACGATGCAATACATCTGTGCCTAAATTGGCGAGCACATAGATGACAGCAATCACCAACACATAGCATTGTACAACGGGGTAATCACGATTCGTTATGGATTCTATTATATATCGACCGAGTCCAGGCCAACTAAATACTTGCTCGACAATGACAGCACCACCTAGCAAATTTCCGAGTGTCATCCCAAACAATGTTGATATCGGTATAGCAGCATTCCTCCCCACGTGTCGAATGAGAATGACCGATTTTCTCAAGCCTCTAAGCTGTGCATATTTTACATATGGCTGCTCGTATTCTTCGATCATGGCAGAGCGGATAAACTGTGAGAACAATCCGATTGTAGGTAAAGCTAAGGTGAAGGCCGGTAAAACTATATGTGCTATCGAACCTTTTCCATTCGTTGGAAAAATGCCAAGTTTTAAGCTGAAAAGATAGAGTAGGATAAACCCTAACCAAAATGTTGGAATGGATACACTTAGGACTGTAAATAATCGAATGATTTTATCGATAAAGGAATGCTTATATAATGCGCTCACAACCCCTAATGGAATACTAAAAGTTAAAATGAGGATAAATGCTACTAAAGCTAATTCAATGGTAGCGGGTAGTTTAGCAAATAGCTCATGAGCCACGGGTAATTTACTAACAAAAGATGTCCCAAAGTCTAGCTGTAAAATGCCTTTTACCCATAGCAGATACTGCATGATAAAAGGCTTGTCTGTCCCTAATTCTTCTCGTAAAGCTTGTATAGCCTCTGGTGTTGGGGCAATTCTTGAGAGTCGAAGGATGACCTCTGCCGGTTCTATTGGTACGAAACGAATAAACACAAAGGTCAGAATAGATACGCCTACTAATACAAATGGTAGAGTGAGAATTCTTTTTACACAAAACATCCAAGTCGATTCGTACATGCCGTCACTTCCTATTTCATCCGATGATAAAAAGAGAGTTGCCCTATTTCGACACACTCTCTCTTTCATACTTAGTTTTCTTTATCCATTTGCGCATATGGAATGTCATACTCAGAAGCACGTGGTGCAAAATCCTTCATATATGGTTGATAAATAACATTATTTGTTTCATACGATATTGGATAGAATAATGCTTGATCGTGGAACATTGTTAAAATATCCGTATATAGCTGCACGCGTTCCTCTTCATCGGTACCGACTAATAATTGATGTATGTTTGTATCGATCTCCTTAGCATTTGGTAAGCCTAATTTTGCTTCATATACACCACTAGCATTTGGCGTAGCTGATTCATTTGCAAAGCTATGTGGATCAGTCGGCGGTCCATTTGTTCGCCAGAAGTTAATATCAACCTGATCATCCATTAATTTTTGCAGACCAACCATAACATCTGCCCCTTCAATATTTAACTGTACCCCTATTTTTGCTAGCTCGCCTTGCATTAACTCCGCCATAGGTTTTTGAATGGCATCAGTAGCAATATAGATTAAATCTAATGTAAGGGGTTGACCATTTTTCGAACGAATTTTTTCACCCTTCTGTAGCGTCCAGCCCGCTTCATCTAGCAATTTCTTCGCTTTTTCAGGATTATATATAATGGGCGCTAAATCAATATTGGCATAAGGAATGGCATTCCAGAATAGCGTGTTTGCCACTTTTTCTGTACCATGTGTAATATTGTCTACCATTTGTTCTTTATTGATAGCATATTGAATAGCTTGTCGAACCTTTAGCTCAGCTAACGGTCCTGACTGAGTATTGAACAGTAATGCTTTCGTAGACAGCGGCTCAGATGTAGCTGTTTTATATTTGCCACTATCTCTTAAGTACGTATAGTTATCTAAACTAATAATCCCTCGACCATAAATGACATCTAATTCTTCATTTTCAAAGGCTAACGAAAGGGATTCCGAATCTGGAATGATCTTAACCTTTATTTTATCTACGAGAGGTTTTTCACCCCAATAATGTTCGTTACGGCTAAATAATGCATATTCATCTTTTTTATAGTCTGTTAATACCCATGGTCCTGTGCCAATAGCTGATTGAATGGAATCATTTGTCGCATCACCGTCTGGAAAGCCATTATCCCCTAAAAAACGGAAAGGTCTGACAAAGGCTAATTCGTTTAACACAGGGTAATATGGTTCGTCTAATTGCAAACGTATTGTTGATTCATCTACTTTGACGACCTCTTTAATATGGTTGACCATACCCATCCAAGAATGCATGTCACGATTCGCTAATACTGCATCAAAATTGCGAATCACATTATCAGCATTAAAGGCAGTCCCATCCGAATAGTTAACATCCTTGCGTAAATGAAACGTATAAGCAGTTTTATCCTCTGAGATGTCCCAGCTTTCTGCTAGCTTTGGTGTAATTGTGCCATCATCGTTATACGCCACTAAAGATTCATAAACCATGGCTTGAGCAGTCATCTGATTTGGTAAATATGTATGGGGATTTAATGGCCCTACATCTAATGGCCATCCAATCGTAATCATTTTTTCATCTGTTTGTTCTGTTGGTGCTGAATTTCCTTTGTCCTTTTCTGAGCTTGTACAACCTGCAAGAAAGCTCAAGGTCAAAACAAGCAGGAAAGGCAGTAAATACTTCGTCCATCTCATTTTTTGTCTCCTATCTCTATTCCCTGTTCCTATCTACAAAATGAATAGAAAGAAGGCATAAAAAAACCTTATTCCACAAGAATAAGGACAGATAGACCTACAAATACGTAAGCTTCCATCCATCTCCCTATCTTTCGTAGATCATCAATGAATCTTCTTACAAGCAGGCATTCTGGCTTATGATTCATCATTTTGCTTCACCTTCCCAAGAAAGAACTTAGTGGTAATCGAAACAAAACTCCTCATTTACAGCTGCGGGACAGCATGGGATTTACACCCATTTTCCTTTTAATTGAATGAAAAATACTTTCATTCAAACTTGTAATGCAATATTTGAAATTAGTAATAAACATAACATGCTGAAATGTTCACGTCAATTTTATTTTCTGAATATAATAAAACCTCTATACAAAAAGACCAGGTAGATGACCTGATCTTTCTTTAACTCCTTTTATTATATTGTTTTCGTTATCTTGATATAGATTCCTTCACCTCCTGACGCAATATTTTAGTAGCACCTACCATATTAGCTAAAGCCGCGATTGTTTCTGGCTCTTTCCTTGTTTTTAAGCCACAGTCAGGATTAACCCAAAATTGATGTTTGTCTAGAACTTGTAAACTATCTTTCATAATGGCTAACATTTCGCCTTCACTCGGCACACGTGGGCTATGAATATCGTAAACACCTAATCCGATTCCTTTTGTATAAGGTTTTACTTGAAGGGAAGAAATTAGCTCTCCATGGCTACGTGATGTTTCAATAGAAATCACATCTGCATCTAGCGCGCTAATGGGTTCTATGAAATCGTTAAATTCGCAGTAACACATATGTGTATGAATTTGTGTTTCATCCTTAACACTCGATGTAGCAAGCTTGAAGGCATTGACCGCCCAGTCTAAGTAAGCCCCCCATTCTTCTTTACGAAGAGGTAACCCTTCACGGAGTGCTGGTTCATCCACTTGAATAATGAAGATGCCAGCCGCTTCTAGTGCTTCCACTTCCCTGCGAAGTGCTAATGCAATTTGATAAGCCACATCTTTTCGAGAAATATCATCGCGTACAAAGGACCAATTTAAAATGGTCACTGGCCCTGTCAGCATCCCTTTTACAAAGCGCTTCGTTAAGCTTTGGGCATACGCAGACTCTTTCACGGTAATGGCTGAAGACCATGCAACATCTCCATAAATAATTGGAGGCTTCACACAGCGAGAGCCATACGAAACAACCCATGCTTTTTCAGTAAAGGCAAAGCCCGTCAATTTCTCACCGAAATATTCAACCATGTCTGTCCGTTCAAATTCTCCATGAACTAGTACATCTATATCAAGATCCTCCTGCAAGTGAATCCAGCGTTTTGTTTCCAGTTCAATAAATGCTTCATAGTCTTCATTCGACAATTGTTTCTTTCGCCAAGCATTACGATTTCTCTTCACCTCATCAGATTGAGGGAAGCTGCCAATTGTCGTTGTTGGGAAAAGGGGTAGTCCTAATGCCTGCTGCTGTATTTTTTGACGTTGACTAAAATCATTATGTCGCTCAAAATCCTTTGTTGATAAGGATTGAGCGGCTTGTTGGATAATCTTATTTTGACGAATTGAATGATTTTTTAGTGCTTCAATGGCCTTCATACTTGCTGAGAAATTATGACGTAGCGTTCCGTCTTGATTTTTTCTATATTTAGTGAGCTCAATAAGCTCTTCGATTTTTTCATCAGCAAACGCCAGTGCTTGTTTGAGAACAGGGTCCAGCTTCTTTTCAAGTGAAGTAGATATTGGCACATGTTGAAGGCTACTTGAGGGTTGAATCCACAATTCCTTAGCATCGCTAAGCTTTTCAATAGCTTGAATCGTGGCGTTAGCCTCCGCTAGGTTGGAACGCCATATATCACGACCATTAACAATACCAATAGCTAAAACTTTATCCTGAGGGAAACCAAATTTTCGAAGGGACTCCATATTCCCTTTATAGCCATGTACGAAATCTAAACCAAACCCTTGGACAGGCAATGTAATCAATGTTTCATAGGAGCATAATGCTTCAAAATATGTTTGTAGCATTAGTTTTGCTGCTGGAACGGTTGTCGCTAACTGAGCATAGATTTCCTGTACTAGCTTCCGTTCTGCTGAGTCGAGTGTCGTCACTAAAGAAGGCTCTTCTAATTGAATCCACTGGGCACCTGCATCTACTAATTCTTGAATAATCTGAGCATAGAGAGGTAATAGAGCTAATAAATATTCGACCTGCGTTAATTTATTGTAGCCCTTAGTTAACTTATAAAATGTATAGGGGCCAATAAGTGTCGGCTTCGCAATAATACCGAACGCTTCTTTTGCCTCTAAAAAGTCGGCCAATACCTTATTTTCAGTTAGTTGCAGCGGTTGCCCTTCATATTCAGGGACAATGTAGTGATAGTTGGTATTAAACCATTTGGTCATTTCACTAGCTACTGCTGAATGATTGCCTCTCGCTACACTGTAGTAGGTATGTAAATCTACCCTTCCACCTTGCCAGTTAAAGCGCTTGGGTACTAAGCCAAACATTAAGGCTGTATCTAACATTCTATCGTACAATGTGAAATCCCCCACTGTCACCATATCGATGCCAGATTGTAGCTGCTTTTCAATCCGCGATAACCGAATACTTTTTAGGGTTTCCTGAAAATCCTCTTCCGTTCGTTCTTGACGCCAAAATGCTTCTAACGCCTTCTTCCATTCGCGATCATCTCCGATATATGGATAGCCAATGAGTGTACTAGTATAAGTCATATTTAATCTCCCTTTCATCAATAAGTTTATGGTTACTTGCTCTTACAAATTTGTGTCATCCCATGCTAGATTCAGTGGCTCTATATGAAAACCAGTGGACTTTGCTCTGGAATACAGAATAGTAGCATGAAAAAAAGCCATTCCCCTTCTCGGAAAATGGCTGCATGGTAAATTTATTAAGACAAAAACAATACGAAAAAGTAGAATTTTCGTAAAATCACTTGTTATCGCACAGTGCCTTTTTGGTCACTATTCACCACCTATTTCCACGTAGGTATTTGGTGTGTACTAGAAATTGGCAGGTCTCCTGGCTTCTCATCAACACGCCTCACAGCCTTCCCGGTTTCCCAGTGGCATTTGTGATTTGCTCCGAATTACAGTTGCGGGACAGCGTCGGATTTGCACCGACTTCCCTTTTAAGCCAGACTTTCATCTGGCACCATTTCTTACACTATATTCAGTTATGCCCATACTATACCATATATTTCAGAATAGTAGAAATTGTTTTTACATAAAACTTTATCTATTTACTCTGTTTTTAATTATCAACAATTGGGCTCTTAGTGATAATGCCTTATATTAATTGAACTGATTCCACATTAATTGTACAAGAAAACTATTTATAATCTTTAATTCCAGCTTCAAAAGCCTGTCTATCTCCATTTTCAATCCCGTGCAATGCTTCTTGTAAAGCAAATGTACTTTTATAAAATTTAACTCGTTCAGAAATTTCCTGACCATTAGGATATAGGTTAATACACATATCAAAAAAATCCTCACCATAGCTAGAAAGTATTCCAGCAAAGTCATACGCTGGATCTCCTAAACCCGAACCACCAAAGTCTATTATCCCAGAAATCATACTTGTTTCTGGATCCCACAAAATGTTAGATGCACCGAAATCTCCGTGTATAAGCGTTATATCTAAATTGGAGAATGCCTTCCCGTTTAAAAACGTTTCAAAAGATTGTGAGATTTCCTGTTGAGCGTCTTTTCTCATAAAAGGAAATAATTTATTTCGAATCTTATTATACAAGTTATACATCTCTTCATGAGGATTACGAACCTTTAGTTTCAAATCTCGACTTGCTTTTTCTCCTGATATAGAATGAAGTTCTACAAGAAAAGAAACAAGTTGTTTTGCCAACCCTTTAACTAAATCAACACGCTTCACACCTATTAAACTTTCCTTCCACAAAGGAACACCATCTATTAGATGATATCCGGTGAAGACCTTACCTGGTTCTAACTCTTCAAAAGATTGATAAATTGGATTCGGAATAGGAGTTGAAATGGTACCTTTAATGTATTTTAAAATTTCCGTCTCTCTTATTAATTGATTGATTCCAATTTTATATTTTGGAAACCTAAAAACCAAAGATTTGTTTACAATTAACACATCATTATTCTGTCCAATTTCATTAGGATAAATGTCTTCAATGGAAAGGTCGGAATAAAGCGATTGAATGTTTTCAATAAAGTTATTATTCATTAGTAATACTCCCTTTCAGTCTCTTTCTAGCTTTTTGATACGTAAACTCTTGTTGAACTATCTGTTCCTTTAGTTTAAAAACAATTCTTCACAAACTCAACTATACTTTAACAAAAAAATCCAAATCACTTAACAAGATGCTCCACAATCTGGCCATTGCCATGAATAAAGACGCTTTCCTTATTACGAAAAGCGCCTGATTGTTGAATAAACAGTGGTGGGTTTATCTCCAACTCAATATTCAAAACTCAATATTGGCTTTGGTCGTTTATTCCAATTAAAAATCTAATTATGAAACTATCTTCTACTTTCTTCGTATATTAATTAAGTCAACTATTTCTAGAGGTGATCATAATGTACGAATACCATTTCGTTAAAGTGGAACTAAATGCTTGGGGTAGTAAACCAAAAGAAGATTATCAAAATATAATTCACCAATACGCATCTGAAGGATGGAGATTTGTTCAAATTTTTGCTCCTTCAACTAAAGGATATGGTTCCGCAGCTTATTTTGAATTAATATTCGAGAGACCCCTTAATTAGATGTGAGGGGTTTTTCTATTTGGGGAAGCATAAATATCCAACCCTCATTTATATGTGTTATTCACCAATTTACTCCTTTTCAGTAATAAAGAAGCTTTCCGTATTACGGAAAAGTTCCCGATTACTGATTATCAAGACGCTGATTTGTCTTTTGATTGTTAAAGTAATGCATACTATTAGCTGAATACATATTTTACTTTTCCGGTGTAAAGTTCCATCTCACTTATTTTGGGACGATACCTAGCAATCTTCTGCCCATTAGCCATATTGCAAGACCAGTTCCCCACAAGATCAAGGCAGAGCCAAAGCCCACTACAGACATAAATGCATTGATTTGATGTCCCCCCAGTGTGACTGTTCCAGGTACAAATAGCCATGTCATAATAGCAAGTAAACAAAGGAGTGCGCCGGTAAAATAGTAGAGTCTGACTTGAAAAAGAGGTGCCAATGGAAAAAAATGGACACCGACAATAAGAGCTATTATGACAGGTATAAGTTCAGGGTGACGAGTAGCATTACTGACAGCAATTGTGATGGCTATAGCCAAACCCTCTGCTGCAAAAATAATGTTAAACCAAAACGACGTACGCTTCCCATGCCTTAAGTCTGTTTTTGAAACCTGATTCGTCAATTCTCTCGATGCTCGTATTAATGAAAAACCGCCGATGAACAGCGCTATACCTATGGCAACAGCAGTAACTAACAATAATGGAACTCCCCAGCCTTGCAATCCCATAATTCCCGTGTACGCCCACAGAGTACCAAAAAACGCCATAAAAAATACACCAGATGCCGTTCCGCGGACTGCGGCACTAGGAATCGCTCTAGATGTTTGTGTCACAAATAAATACCTCCTTTCAACCTAAGTATATGTTCATTACACCCACGTAACAGCCTACAACAGTATTAGATTTAGTTCATTCAAGAAAAATCAAATATCCTTTTTTATCGTTATATTCAGGCAGGCAAATGAATGAACTTCTCTACCCGGTTATCTCAATACATCTCATTCCACTATAAAGACGCTTTCGTTATTTCAGAAAAGCACGAGTATTAAACTCTGAAAGTATGGAACATTTCACTTCAGAATTGGAGAATTTACTATTTACACTAACAAACGATTGAAAGGAAAATTAAAAGGAATGAGCCCTGCCCAATACAGAGTTCATTCCTCAGTAACTGCTTAAACTATTCTATAGATGAGATCCTCCACTCGCATCGAGCAATTGACCTGTTACCCAACGGCTGTCTGAGGAAGCAAGAAAGGCGGCAATATCTGCCACATCCTCGGGTTCTCCCCATCTGTTGAAAATTGAAAGACCAGCCGCATATTTTTGTCCTTCCAGGTTTCCCAAAGTATCAGCATTCATTTCTGTATTAATAATTCCAGGCTGGATGGCGTTTACCGTAATATTACTGCTCCCTAGTTCCTTGGCTAGAAGACGTGTAAATGTGTCGATAGCACCTTTGGACATACTGTACGTGAAGACACTTGGCGAAGCTGCACGTGTCACAAAGGATGAAATATTAATAATACGCCCTCCTTCTTTTAAACGTGGCAAAGCTTGCTGAGTAACAAAAAGTGGTGCTTTAACATTAATGTTCATTACCTCGTCAAATGATTCTTCCGTCGTCTCATCTAAACTGATAATTTGACCAATTCCAGCATTGTTGACAAGAATATCGAATCCACTACCGCCCATATACTCCCGAATTGTATCATCCAAAGTAGTAAATAAATCTTGAATACCATCTAGAGTACTAAGGTCAGCACCAATCGCGCAAGCATTTCCTCCGCTTTGTTTGATCTGGTGAACAACTGCTTCTGCCTCATTACGTCTTTTCCCGTAATGAACGACAACAAAGGCCCCCTCTTGTGCCAGACGCAATGCAATACTGCGGCCAATTCCTCGACTTGATCCTGTAACTAAAGCGATTTTGCCTGTTAACTTACTCATGCTTCCATCTCCTTGTTCAAACATAGTTATATTACATAGAGAATTATAACAAGGAACATTATTTGAAATGTTGCTCTCCTATTCGGTTTCAAGGAGGTTTTTCGTCACAACTGTAATTCAACTCTACGTGAAAATAGCCCAATTGTCTTGAAGATCGTTGCTTATAGAACTAACATATCTGTTCGTTAAGTGTAACTCTTCACAATTACTTGATATTATATAGATGAATAGAAAGTTAAATTAAAATTTAGTTTAGTAGTTGTAATAATTGCTTATTGATTTTATTTCCTTACAACTTTTCAAAAAGGAGGGTGTATGAAAAAGATTATTATTTTTGTATTAACGTTATTTATATTACTCTCAGGATTCCCAACACCAAGTTATGCGTTGTCAGATTCGAAATCTGCGGCAATACAAGCGTTGCTAGATGATGCCTCTCGTATATCAGGTGTGCCGGGAATGTCAATCTCAATACTTGCAGATGATGAAGTGTTCTACTTTTCTTCAGGGTATGCAGATCGTGAAAAGGGGTTGTCTGCAAGTGAAAATACACTCTATGAGTTAGCCTCGGTCAGTAAAGCTTTTACCGGTATGGGTATTATGCTGTTGGAAGAGCAAGGGCTGCTCTCAATGACTGACCCTATCCAAAAATATTTACCTTGGTTTACGTTAAAGTATCAAGGGAAACCTGTTGAAATGCAAAGCCTTACACTAAATAACTTTCTTCACCATACAAGTGGTCTAACAAATAGTAGACATATTCAAAATATTCCACAAGGCAATACACCAGATATGTTGCAGAAGACTGTGGAAATGCTCGTAGATGCTGAATTGGAGTTCCCTCCCGGTGAACAGTATAACTATGGAACCGTTAATTATGACGTATTGGGTTTGGTTATTGAGATCGTGTCACGACAAAGCTATGAAGACTTTATGGAGGAACAGGTATTTCAGCCGTTAGGTCTTCACCAGACGTATGTTTATAAAAAAGATGCTCAAGCTACTGGACAGTTGGCACAGGGCTATCGTTCTTCCTTTTTTATGACAACTCCATTTAAGGCTCCAGATTATGCTGGGAATAAACCCGCAGGCTACATCATTTCTAATACAAAAGATATGGCGCGTTGGATGGGCATACAAATGGGTATCGTGCAGAACATACCTGAAATATTTCACAGGGTTATTGAAAAATCACATAGGGGTGATATGTCTGTTTCGTCTGTCAACGATATGTATTATGCGGCAGGCTGGTTGGTAAACGCCGACCAAACGATTATAGAACACACAGGGGGCAATCCAAATTTCAGAACCGAAGTACTTATACTGCTAAATGAACGAACAGCCGTCTGTTTACTGAGCAACGGCGCAAATACCAATATAAACCTGGTACTAAAAGTTAAAGATATATTAGACGGCAGTCTAGCTCAGTCCTATGAAATAAGCGGCACACAGTATTTGGATATCATTTTGTCGTCTATCACAATTATTCTTTGCCTATTGGCTGTTTTGCTATTTCTCTTAGGATTACGCAGAAGGAAAACAAATGAGCGACATCTAATGACAAAAAAGAGATCAATCGTAACAGTTATTTTCCTGATCGCTACGATTGCCCTGGGTATACTGTGCTTTGCTTTCGATTGGTCAACGATACTTATTTGGCAAACATATAGCGTTCTTACAGCTTTGATTTCGTCAGTATTATTAACAGCGAGCATTACATGGTTTGTATACACTCACCGATAAAATACCTCGCTCCCATGATAAGCATATTGTGAAGGAATTACATTTCAATTTATAGGTATCTTTAAAAAACATAAGACACTTTGGTGTCTTTTTTTATATCCTCGACAATTTTCCCCAGTTAAACCTAATTACTATTGCTTCCACTAACCTGCTCCTCTCGTGGAATAAGGATTTTAATCAACTATATTATTTTTGCACAAGCGTCGTTAGGGAACATTTTTTAAGGATTGTTATCCCTCAATCTTGCCCTTTCCATGAAGAAAGACGCTTTCCTAATTTCAGAAAGCGCCCGATTGTAGAAGATTATTTTTCAGGTCCTCAAACTTTCATTTGGGAACATTTTTTTGTTTAGATTTGTAAAAAGTTATTTTATTTGGCTGTTTTCGTATAGATTGTTGCTCCTGATTTTGACTATTTTCTTTAATTAAAGCCCCTGTTAGTTGAACAAAAATGCACCCCAAGCGCCGTTTTAACGTTGTAAATCCGCATTTTTCTGACTGGACCCTCTCATTCAATAGTAGCTTTATGTGGCATCCACGGTTATGTAAGTATTGCTATAAAGAGGCATATGAATTCTCTTTATATTCCAAAGTTTCTTAAATTCATTAATTGGAACTTTTCGATTATAGCTATTGTTAGCATCATCACAATTCACTAGATGCCTTAATGATTCTGAAAGGTAAATATTTTTCTTGTCATAACCTACAACAGGGACAAAATGCAAATTATTACGATTTTTCTGTACTTTTATAAAAACAATTACGGGAGTACCTTTACTAACTTCATACTTTAATGTATTTATATTTCCTTTATAATAGTTTGTTTGAAAGCCCTTTCTTCTTAATACTTTACGAATTCCCTTTGAATATACAGTGCCTGCCCTTGTTTTACTAGGAAATTGCGTATATAACGCTTCACCCTCTTCCTCCATACCAAAATGGCGCAATACATACGCTGTTGAAAATGCTGCACATTCCGTATTGTTTTGAAAATCTATTCGGTTGTTTTGTAGAATAAGATAGTTAGCCGGATAATTTCTTTTTCGTAAAACAGGTATGGGTAATGTCATTAAATAGGCATTAATGATAGTTGATATAATAATCCATAAAATAACTGTTTTAACTATAAACATATTACTTCCCCCATTTTTTACGTCCATATCGAAACAATATTCTAAATCCTTCTTGCATTTAACTGCATCATAGTTGGCTAACAACAATCTTTACGAAAACAGTCTTTCTTTAAAGTATTAAGTTTACTTTTAAGTCCAGTATTTTGCTGCTCAATTCAAATGCAATATTAGCGTGTAAATGGCTTTGACAACCTTTCAATAACGTAGTCATTGACTACCATCCATTCTTAATTGCTTCTTCTATAGTTTCAAAAAAAGATATCTAGTTCATCTATATCCTGAGTTAAAGTTTCTTCAAAGTTTTTAAAAAAAACAACACGTAAATTACCTTTTTGTGATTGTTGGAGATTAACTACACTCGAATAGTGCCTCGTTGCTTTCGGCTATCAAAGAGTAATTGAATAAGGCTTTCATAATAAGGAATAAACTCTCCTTTTTTTATCATAGTCAAAATTTCTTGCTTGCTTGCCCATTTCACATTTTGTACTTCCTCATACTGTAAAGTGAGCTTATGTAACTGCACATTTTCTTCGATTAGATATATATCGTCAAAACCGTTCTCAAAGTTAATGGTTAAATGAGGACGTATTTGCTGAAGATCTAATTGTAAACCTATTTCTTCATACAATTCTCTTTGTGCTGCAATTTGACTTGTATCCCCAGCTATCGCGCTCCCTCCCACAGTAAGGTCCCACATATTTGGCCATCCCTCTTTGAAGGGCTGCCTTTGTTGAATGAGCATTTCTCCACTTGAATTAAAAATACAAACATGAATAACTAAATGCCAATCACCAGGTCGAGGTTTTTCACCACGAACCCACATACGTTTTGTTTTAATACGATTTATATCATACACATCCCATAATTCCACAAAATCATCCATTTTCTAATCATCCCTCTCTTTTGCACAATTTTAAAAATTAAGAAAAAAATTGCAATTACCATATATTTTAACATAAATAACTTACTTAATTTAAAAGTGACTACACAACACATTCTGGTCCTCTAATGCAAATGTTGGTTTAACCACATTTTTTTGTTTTCGGTCTCTTTCCAAATTTTCATTTGGGCACATTATTTTGAATGATTATGTATATCTTAAAAACCTTTAATGAGCTAAAGTATCTTGAATTTAAATCTGCTACCTCAACAATTGCGCCCTTTTCCGTAATGACGACTGACAATTTTGGACAAAATGGGAAAGTAGGAATTGAAATTTCCTCTAACTGACAAATTCATAGTTTTATCTTATAATATCTGGAATGATAATCGAGAGGGGAAATGAATTGATGCTGACTTTAAGAGAATACATCATTAACAAGTTAAAACGATGTGAGGGTAAATGTAGCTAAGCCTCAATCCTTTACATAGCGTTCGGCAACGCTACGTTACCCAAGGAGGAGTCTACATGCAAGACCAAGTAAAATCATTTTGTCAAAAATATAATTTATATAAAGAAAATGAAATTCAACAGATACAATTACGTCATCGTTTCGCGTTAGTCGAGGCGTTTGACATTCAAGGAGGCATGCGTGTTCTTGAAATTGGCTGCGGTCAAGGGGATACAACGGTAGTGTTGGCAGACATTGTTGGTGACACTGGACATGTACTTGCACTTGATATCGCAGCAAGTGATTACGGTGCACCGTTAACCCTTGCACAAGCACATGCGCAAATTCAGTCATCGCCATTAGGGAGGCGAATCTCGTTTCATTTAGAGACAGATTTTTTAACGTTTAATCTTTTAGAGGACATTGATGTGGTCGTGTTGTCCCATAGTTCTTGGTATTTCAAATCAATGGAACAGCTACTTCAGTATTTTCAACGAGCGAAGCAATTAGGTGTGAAGCTATGTTTTGCAGAATGGGATATGGCGTATACGAGCTTACAGCAGCGTAGTCATTTTTGTGCAGTTTCCATTTTAGCGCTTTATTCAGCCTTTATTGAAAACGGAGGGAACATTCAGAATGTGTGGAGTAAAAGTCAAAGTTTAGCTATTGCGGAAACAGCGAATTTTCAGTTGAAAAAGTCTGTTATCGTTGAAGCTGATTATTTGCAAGATGGTGGGTGGGAACGTGATTATGCAAATGCCATCGCTGATGAATTTGAGATAGCACCACTTTCCATTCAAGCTTTAATAAAGTCCTATATAGAAGTGATGAATGAGACACAAGAGGTCGCTTCTCTCAATAGTTTTGTTCAAGTATTTGAATAGTCGAACGTAACACAATCAACAAAGCGGTATGTTCCGTAAACATACCGCTTTGTTGAATTTATTTGTGATATATTCAATCCTACAAGCTCCATAACATTTAGAATAAGAGGTTAAAGAAAGTGCCTTTTTTCTATTGCATATTTTGGTCGAAGTACTATGTTTCGAGACCGTATTGTTCATTCATTATAACGTAGCATAGGGCCAAGATGACAAAGAAGCCATCTCGGTTTTTATCTATATAGCTTGTGTTTTAAACGCACTTTACAGTTGCCTTTTATAATCTAGCACCTTAAACATCTTAGTCTTATACAAACTTGGATTCGCCCTTATTCAACTAACCTTCCCTGTTAGTTTAAGTGAGAAAAATCACAATCTTATTCTAAGATTTCAACAATAATATCCAATTTAACGAAAACGTTCCTCAACAATAAAAGATCTCACTAAAAAAATCTTATGAAACTTCTCCTTCACCTTGTATCGTTATTTTTTTAATATTTTTTAGAAATGTACATGGGATCGTTAGCTGTCTTTACTGTATCCGTACACCGATAACCAATTCTTAAGCAATGATATTAAAGACGCTACTGCTTTATTTTTTCATTATCTCCCTAACTTAACTGGCGCTTAAATTGTTTAATAGCGAAAATGTAAGCGATAACCATGATGCCGACGCACCAGGAAAGAGCAAGCCAGATATCGTTGCCAACAGACCCTTCATATAAGAGGGCACGAATCGCATTCACGATTGAGGTAACGGGCTGGTTTTCAGCAAACGCACGGACAAATTTTGGCATTGTTTCGGTGGGAACAAAGGCTGAACTGATAAACGGTAAGAAAACCAGAGGGTATGAGTAAGCTGTCGCCCCCTCCATAGTCCGTGCTGCCAATCCCGGAATAATGGCCAACCATGACAGAGCTAGCGTAAACAACCCCAGTATCCCAGCCACTGCAAGCCAATCCAGAATTTCAGCGCTGGAACGGAAGCCCATTAAGAGCGCGACGAGGAAAACCACAACAATCGTTATGGCATTAGAAACAAGCGAGGTCAATACGTGAGCCCACAATACAGACGAGCGCTTGATGGGCATGGTCATAAAACGCGCCATCAGCCCGTTCTTTATATCCGTAAACATCCGTGCGGAAGTGTAAGCGCCGCCGGATGCGATAGCCATCAGCAAGATTCCTGGCAATAAATAATTGACGTAGTTATCCGTACCTGTTTCTATGGCGCCGCCAAATACGTAGACAAACAGAAGCATCATCATAATCGGCGTAATCGCCACTGTAATTATAGTATCCGGGCTGCGCATGATGTTACGCATTAATCGTCCTAATAATACCCATGTTTTGCTTGTCATTTATATTCCCTCCTTTTTGCCTATGATTCCGAGGAAGATTTCCTCCAGTGTCGGTTGCTTTTCAATGTACTCTACTTTCGCTGGCGGGAACATCTCTTTGAGTTCGCTTAGAGTACCAGTTGTAATGATTTTTCCGTCATGTAGGATGGCAATACGATCGGCCATTTGTTCGGCTTCCTCCAGGTACTGTGTCGTTAGGAAGATGGTCGTGCCACCACCAGCAAGCTCCTTAACAGTTTCCCAGACTTCAATACGAGCTTCGGGGTCAAGCCCTGTTGTTGGTTCGTCTAAAAAAATGACTTCTGGCCTCCCAATTATGCTCATGGCGATGTCTAGCCTGCGCTTCATCCCCCCAGAGTATTTGTCTGCCCGGCGGTTTGCCGCATCGGTCAGGCAGAATTTTGCTATCAGATTGTCTGCGATTTGTGAAGGATTGGAAATGCCTCGCAACTTGGCAACCAGCATCAGGTTTTCCCGCCCCGTTAGCATGCCGTCTAAAGCGGCGAACTGCCCTGTCAGGCTGATGCTCTGACGGACATAATCCGGTTGACGCTGGACATCATGACCGCAAATACCTACTTTGCCACCATCAGGCTTCATCAGCGTTGAGAGGATGTTGACTATCGTCGTCTTGCCTGCTCCATTTGAGCCTAGAAGTGCGAAAATTTCGCCACGATGCACCTCAAAATCCACCCCCTTTAAGACTTCCTTTTCTTTAAAAGATTTTTTTAACCCTTTTACAGAAATCACTTCATTAGTCATACTTAATTCCTCCCTTATAAAAATCTCTTTACCGTTTTCATTTACTTCACTACTTAGTATAACTGATAATCTGTATAACTTAGTACTTAATTAAAAGTAAAACTGAATAGCGAAGGCGGTAATTAACAATTGTAATTAGCTATTCAGTCCGAATCATCGGTTCTATTTATTTTTTTCCTAATCGATTCAAAATGCTCTGATTCAAATCTTCACGATACTTGGCGATATAGGTTTTAGCGTTTGCTACTAGTTCATCAGCAAAGGACGCCACGTCTTCACCTGTGATTTCCAGCACTTGTCTGCCTTCCGCTGCACCAGCTTCAAACAAATCGATCAATTCATACTGCATGTGCAGCATATCCATCCCATTGCCCGATGCGAAATTCCACATGTAGTTTTGAATTTTTTTAAATACAAATTGGTAGTCATCCGGAAGTTCCTCAACCCGTGCCATCATCATCTTGTACTCTTTTTTATCACCAATCAATTTTTTTAACATTTCTATCATGTTATTTTCCTCCTTTTTTATTAAGCATAAAAAGATACTTCAAAATTATTGGACGGAATATCATATGAAACTAGATTGACTTCAGGACATTGATTTTCGAAGATATAAAATCCCATTTTTCCCAAAACAACTTAAGTTCTTCACGTCCAGCCTCATTAAGTGAGTAAAACTTGCGGGGCGGTCCCATATCTGACGGTTTCTTTTCAATACTTACCAGATTTTTCTTTTCTAAACGCACAAGGATGGTGTATACCGTCCCTTCTACGACTTCGGTAAAACCTAAGTCATTCAAGCGTCGAGTAATTTCGTATCCGTAGGTTTCATGGCGGCTGATGATTTCCAGTACGCAGCCTTCCAGCGAACCCTTCAGCATTTCTGTTAAATTTTCCATATTTAGAACCTCCTCTACTTTGTCTGACTTATATTCAGTATAACTTAGTACTTGGGTGAATTTATTCAAAACAGCTTTTGAGTAATCAAGCTATTAAGTATTACTTATTACAACTACATAGTATCAACTAGTAGCGTCAGTGTCAACCATTTTTCTTAAATATTTTTAGAATGTTTTCCGTAGCTATCGACACCATTTTTCTTGAAGCTCTTTATTTTTTTCCGTCCACTAACTTATACAGTGGGCTTTCATCTAGGGAAATTTTTATCTTTTGGGATTTCCAGTACCATTCAATAAAATATAGCTAAGTCCATTAACACTCATTATCAGTAATAAGCTTATTTCAATAGATATTAATCATGCAAATTCAAAAAATGAATTTTATTGAATCAAACAAAAACAAGAGCCTCTACTCCAATTAATATGATGCTCATATTCCTTATTTTATTTACGCCATTTAAAAATACCCCTAAAGATAGATTATCCAAGAAAATGTCTAATTATAGACCTCGTATCAAGTTCGTGATTTTTCTATCGCTTGTTAAAACAAGAAAAAATTGAATAACAACAATAATATAACGAAAAACAAAATAAACATATTGATAAACGATAATAAATAAGCTAATATCATATTATCATTAAATCAATGAGGTGCTTCAAATGAATGTTAAACTAAGTTCAACTTTTTTCTTAAAAATCGTTGCTTTTCTTATTGGAATTGCGGTACTTGCTGTGTGTGTATATTGGTTACCTCAAGCAGCTATACGAGATGCGAAAGTGCGTCCCGGAGATTACTCGATATATCCATTATTACTATGTGCCTACGGAGTATGCATTACGTTTTCTGTTGCGTTGTTTCAAGCATATAAACTATTAAGTTATATCCATCTAAACAATGCCTTTTCTGAGTTATCTCTTAAATCCTTGAAGGCTATAAAAAAATGTGCTTTCACAGTTATTTTCTTCATTTTGATTCTACTAGTTTACTTAAGGTTTTTTGCTATGTTCACGGGTGACGATGCAGCAGGTCCGATTGCACTTGGTCTAATAGGGATTTTAATAACAGCTATCATCGCAGCCATTATAGACGTTCTTCAAAAGCCCATAAAAAATGCTCTAGAATAAATGTAGATGTTAACTACTTTCCCTACTGAACCTTAAATGAAAAATGGGCGCCTTTTCTTTTGAAATGACACCCCCATTTCATTAAGTTAAACAGCTATGAAGGATTGAATCCGGTATTGTCCCGTGTTAAATCCTTTTAATTTCTCTGCACTCAAGTTTTTCTATTTAAAATAGCCATACATGCTACCTTAGTTTATTGATGATGAGCCAAGAATGGAAAAAGAAATCATAACAGACAAACTTTTTTTACTTATTTCTGACCATCGATCACATTGTCATATAGATAGAATAGTGTTCTCTATCTTCGTTTAAATTTCCACTTTTAATAATTTTTTCTCAAAATAGTTTGAAGAGGATTAATAAAGGTTATATAACACTATAGCGAAATATTTATAATACAAGATAGGAGATGTACAGTATGAGTTTCATTTGGTTTTTAATAATTGGCGGGCTTATCGGTTGGCTTGCAGGAATAATTTTGGGAAAAGATATCCCAGGTGGCATTATTGGTAATATTATTGCAGGTATTATTGGTGCATGGATTGGTGGTACGCTGCTAGGTAGTTGGGGTCCTAAAATTTCTGATTTCTACATCTTCCCTGCTCTCATTGGAGCAATTTTACTAGTTTTCATCGTGAGCTTAATTATGAAATCATTGCGTCAAGCTGCGTAAGCTAAATAGATTTATGAGTTAAACGAATCAGACACTTAATCAACAATAAATGGTGCTGTATTAATGCTAAAAAAGCGGCCTTCCACAATCTAATCTGTGGAGGACCGCTTTTACTTTGTTCTTATTTACTTAACCATCCTCAGCTCCGTAAATTCAAGAAACAGAATGGCTTATGATTCGCTTAAAAAAAAAGAAAATAATGCAGGCTATTAACGAAAAAATCCCTGTCCCTACAGCAATTGTTCCATTAGCAATGTAAATATTTACTTTTCTTTTTCAGCTTAAATATGAAAAGTAGTCCCGTGGCTGTTGTAATAAGGAAAATTATAAAAAAACCGATAGGCACAATATACATTTAATGAATACCTCCATTGTTAGGTTTAGTTTGATATCCATTTGTATCTAGCAAAAAATAATCTTTTTCAATTCTCATTCTAAAATGATTCATTATTCTTATCAGTTTCCTGAATATATATCACTTCCAGCGTAGCTCAAATGCTAAACATTTCATACCAAGAACTAATAGTAGAAATAAATTCTAGTAAATGGTCTCCCCTCACTTAAAATGAAGAATTCGCAAAGTATGGTAGTGGGATAATTATGTGTGTCTATGACTTACTCAACTAAAAATCTATTTAACCAGAAAAATAGATATATCAAACTGATTCGATTACCTATAAAATCACTTATTAACTCAATACTATAAAGCATTATATAACAAGAATATTTGATATGAGCCCTACATATATTGATGTTAATATTTCTATAAAACAAAAGCCTATGTTGATTCTGTCTGAATGATGGAATGTTCGAATAAACGAAATTATTGATAAAGATAGGATGATGACAATTATTGATAAATCTCTTCTTGCTATGGTTATTTTACGGGTTTTATCTGGAAGTATTGAAGTAAGTGCTGGGTTGTTAATGCTAAAGTTGAATAGTTTAGAAAAAGCATTTTATATTAATACACTGCTTGCTTTGGTTGGTCCAACAGTTTTAATCGTAACGACTGCCATTGCCTTATTTGGACTCGCTGATAAAATTCCTGTCATGAGAATCATTTGCCTATTTACAGGAATTACACTTATTCTAATTAGCTCTCATATTAAGTAAGAAAAAATATCCCACAAAAAGGATGTTATTTAAATTTTAAAACATGACATTTACTTTCTATCATGATCACTAAACAAAGAACCATTCATTTCTTCACAGCAACTAGATATTCTATTCATTAATTACAAGCACCACATGTATCTAACCTATCGAAAACAGATAATATCATCTTTTAACGCGATAACCAACAACAGTCTTTTCTGGCTTTGTTTTTACCAACTTCAATGTGGAACTGACCGAGCGGGTGCCTGTACATTTAGAAAACTCCAGAATACGCTACATTTACTCTTCCATCATTTCTAGATAGCCTTGCTGTAAACATGTATCCGTCACAAACTTCTTATTTCCTGTTGTAAATGACAATTCAATCGTGCTACTTGTAACAGCTACTATTTCACCTTCTCCAAAAATCACATGCATTACTTTCGAGCCAACGATTAACGCTGACTCGGTTGTAATTGTCCGCTCATTATAATATTGCTTCAGTGCTTTCCTCGGGCTTTTCTGCGCTTTCTTTGGTACTTCCTGCGGTGAAACGATTTGTTTTAACTCCTTCATGAAAATCGATGGCACCACACTTGTTTTAAAGCGCTTGCTATACGAAATTAATTCCAAATGGCGAATCGCTCGCGTGATACCTACATAAAAGAGTCGCGTTTCTTCTTCTATTTCTTCTTCCTGCTCACTAGGTAAAATCCCTTCAATTAAGTCAATCAAATACACACGGTCAAATTCTAAGCCTTTTGAACTGTGCAATGTTGTCAGTGTAATGGCATTCAAATCTTTTTTTATGTGAGACGAGCGTGCTAAATGTTCAAGCTGCTTCAAACGACCTGCAAATTCGGTCATCGTCTGCGTATGGCGCGCAATTAAACCAAGTACATCTACAATATCTAGTAAATTTTCATAATTAAAGCCGAGAGTCTCACTCATTTTCTTTAAAGTACGCTCATAACCAAAGTCATAACGGATATGCTCTAGCATGGCGGTTGGCGTCGTTTTATCAAATTGAATGCTTTCATACGTTTTGCGAATTCGCTTAATATATTCTGGCTGATAATCCTTTAACTCAACATGCTCTAACAACTGTGTGAATACACAGCATTCCTCCGGCACCCTTTGTAGTGCCTTCAATTGTGCTGGTGTAATATAAGCATTCATTTTTCTGTAAATTTTTTCAAAGACAGTGATGTTTTTTGTATTGTACGCTAGACGCATGAAGTTCATAATATCCTCCACGACCCAATGCGTAAAAAAGCGAATGGTGGAATCTTTCATATAGAAAGGCAAACCTACTCTGTCAATCGCGTCCATAAGTGGAATGGCTGACGTATTATTTCGATATAAAATAGCCGTTGAGCCACGCTTAGACAGATTTTTCAACTGATCCACTAAATATTTGGCCTGTAAATGGTAATTCTCTAGAATCTTAAATGAGATTGGCTCTGCTGCAGGGTTTTCCGTAAACATTTGTTTGTTATAACGTTTTTTATTACGCTGAATGAACATATTGGCTGGCTCTACAATCGATGCAGATGAGCGATAGTTTTGTGTCATCAGTAAAACTTGCGCCTCCGGAAATACCTTTTGGAAATCCAACAAATAGTCTGGGTCTGCACCGCGCCAGCTATAAATGGCCTGATCCTCATCCGCGACGACGCATAAATTTTGATGCACTGCGACAAGCTTCGCGATAATCTCATGCTGGACGGGCGATGTATCCTGACTCTCATCCGTAAAATAATAATCATAGCGACGTTGGTATTGTGCTAGCACTTCTCGGTTTTTCATGAAAATTTCATTTGCCATTAATAGCATATCGTCAAAATCAATTAACAAATGGTCACTACCTGTGCGCTTATATTCCTCATAACGTTGTAAAATCTGTACTTTTCTTGGCACCTTTACGTTTGCAATATCCCATTCCTGTTCTGGCAGCATTTTATTTTTGATAAACGTTATGTACGTCAGAAGCTCGTCTAGCTGATCTTCAGTAATTTTTGTGTCATTTAATTGTTCAAAAATCTCGCGAAGCACTCGTTTTTTAGAAACAACACCCGGCTTGTCCGATTCTTCAATAATGCCGTACGAAATGCCCTGACGTTCAAGTGTCTGCCGCACAACTTGAAAAGCTAAACTATGAATCGTCGAAAAATCAACCGGTGGCAAATGCGGGAAAAACTTTGCAAAACGTGCCTTCATATCACCTGCCGATGCCTTGCTAAACGTAACAGCCTTTATGCGAGAAGGCTTCACACCAAGCTCCTCAATCATATATCCAATACGCATAATAATCGTCGTCGTTTTTCCTGAACCAGGCGATGCCAATAGTAGCAACGGACCATTCGTTTGCAGCACTGCCTGCATCTGCACATCATTTAGACGAACGCCAAGTGAACGTTCCTTTTCCTCAAAAAACGCTTTTTGCGCTCCATTCATATCCATCGCTCCATTCGAAAAATCTATACTATATTATAACCTAATGAATTCTATGATGAGGATTCTTCAGAGGAAAGTCGTACAATTAGAGCCAATACTGGATCTTAATCCACAATAAAAACCGAAATCAGAAATTCCGGTTCGTCTTTTTTATAAGTAAATTGACTTTATTTCAAACCTATAATTTTGGTGTAAAACTTTTAAAGGTAAAAATCACTTATTTACTTTATGAAAAAAAGCGGATTTGAGATAATAAATCCCTTCCGCTTTTTGTTCTTAGTTGATCTCAGTTTCTAATGTTTCTTTCCAATCTTGGTCAGAGTCATCTTCATCAAGAACAACGTTATAAATTTTCCATTTACCATCATCATTTTTCTTAAGATAAGCAGTACCTGATAAGTCAATGTTCATGTTAAAAGACATATCTGGAGCTGTCATAGATATTTTATATACTAGGTTATCAATGCGAACTTCAGCAAAATGATTAGTTACAGAAACTGCATTGATCACATGTTCACCAATCTGTTCCATCGTGAATTTAGTATCTGCATCTTCTTCAATCATACCTGCCATATCCATACTATCAAGTGAATAAGCTAGTTGGTAACCCATTGTCGTTTCATGATAAAGGGCTTTTAATGCTTCTACGTCTTGTTGTTCAGTAAACTTCATCTCGTCTTTAATGTAACGATCCACTGTTTGAATGCTTGCAGCTGGATCTTCATCTGTTCCTGGCACTAAATGTAAGGCACGGTCAATCATCACGATAGCTTCAGCGCGAGTGGCATCATTGTAAGGTTTGAAGATATTTCCATACCCTTTGATAATTCCTAAAGCTGCCGTTTTCATAACCGCTTCATAGGCAAAATTCCCCTTTGGTACATCCGGGAATACTTTTCCTGTTGCTGAAAAATCAAGCGTTGACTCAAATGCACGGTAAATCATGACTGCCATTTCGTTACGTGTAATCTTATCATTCGGTCGGAAAGTGCCGTCTGGTTTACCATTGATTATGCCTTGGCTGCTAGCAACCTTCACATACTCGTAATACCATTTCGCTGGTTTTACATCAGGGAATGATTTAACTGTTTCACCTGCACGTAAATTCATTGAATTCACTAAAATTTTCGTGAATTCAGCACGAGTAATCGAATTTTTTGGTTTTATAGAGACGTATGTATAATCATATTTCTCCCCATCTTCCTCAAACGATTCTGTTTCCACATATCCGTCTATAATATCTGCATACAGGAAACGTTCCAATTCTTCGTATGCCCAATGATCGTAATCAACATCATCCAAAAAATATAAATCAATGGGTTTTTCTGCTGCGGCTGCTGGTGAAACACAAATAAATCCAAAAAATACAAGGGAAGATAAAAAAACATAAAGTGCTTTCATTGGTGGTTGCCTCTACTTTCTTCTATTAAATTTTTACCAATAGACGTAGTTTACATGACTGCTACAAATATTAATAGAGTGTAAAATATGGAAATGAATAGTGTTTTCAAGAAAAATGGTTTATATAAGATTAGTCGCAGTCCACATGAAAGTCTGGCGGAGGTTTAATTAGCTAATATTTTGGTTATAGGCTAGGAGCATTCAGAATCAAAAAATAAATTATTTCAAGAAAACTTTTCCAGAGGCGAAATGGATTGAATATAAGGAGGAGCAGGAATGGAATCATTAATATCATAAAGACGCTTTCCTTATTTCAGAAAAGCGCCTCATTGTTTTGCATGAAAGCCTAATTTATTTTTTAGCGGTAACTAATTATTTTGTCGTTTGTTCACTTCAATTGTAATGAACTCTGGCAAATAGCTGGGCGTACATCCTTTTGCTACTTTTTCATCTTTGTAAAGACCCGTTTTCTCCCCAAGTCTAATACAACGTTCACGATTCTTTTCATCATAAACACCTATCCATCCTGCGGTGAAATTCATAGCCCACTGCACTTCCGGTTCTTCCTGCATAATATTAGCTTCTAATGCAGATAGCAGGTGTGCAGTGTTATCAGGGGGTATTTGCCCAGTCCATCTCAATCGCCCTTGATAATACCAGAATGCTCGCCTTTGAAGAGTTGAAGCACTATTCTCCCATGACTCCATCAACTCCATTTTCTTCTTGTCTTTGGTGAGCTGATTCGCCATTAACCAATCCATTAAGTTATTTCGCTCATCAAAAGTGTGAGTTTGCATATCCTTATCAAGCTTATTTAGCACATCATGTGAAAGACATTTTTTGTCCATAATTAAAATAGCTAATAGTCTAGGCAAAAACTTTTCGGTTGACCAAAGTTCCATAGCTAGTTCATGGTCTTTTTTAATGTCCTTCGCGATTTTTCGTAGGTCGCCTAGCTTCGTTTTACTATTGATCTGAGATAGAATGTTTTCTGCTTTTGAAGGGCGTGTTATTTCTGTATCTTTTTGTTCATCCATTTTATACAGCTCCTTTATTAAAGCATTATTTCATAATACGATATATATCAAAACTTAATTTCGTTATACGTTTTATTGCCGCGATGTTCCTCCAAAGTTTAACTTTTTTCATAGAAAAAGTCCAAGAAATGTTGGTTTAACAGCATTTCTTGGACTTTGATTTCTTTTTGGGACATTCACGTTTTCTAGAGCATACAAATGATTAATTTTGAGATAGTTGTATCCAATCGTTTTACGTCCCATTGAAGAAAATATCGGTTAAATAAAATGATTTAACTATTTTTTCACATTTATACTGTATCCAACAAATAAGATTAAAAACCAAACTGGTGCGACATATAGCGCAATACGCATGTCTGGAATAAACGCCATTAACACAATCACCATTAATAAGAATGCAATGGCAATATACGTAGAAAGTGGATAAAGCGGAATTTTGAATTTCAGCTCGGCTACTTCCCCTTTCGTTTTTGACTTTCTAAATTTCAATTGTGCTAATAATATAATCATCCAGCTTGTTATGACTGCAACAGTCGCAACAGCAGAAATATAGATGAACACTTTTTCAGGTACTATATAGTTTAAGACAACCGCCATTAATAACACCGCTGAAGAAAATAAAATCCCTCTACGTGGACTACCGTTTTTGCTTACTGTTTTGAAATAGGTTGGACCATTCTTTTGTACCGATAAGTTATGTAGCATACGTCCTGAACCGTATAGACCACTATTAAATGCAGACATTGCTGCTGTAATGACAACAAAGTTAATAATGTGAGCCGCAGCAGGAATGCCAACGTAATCGAAAATTTGAACAAACGGGCTACCCTCTGAACCAACTTCGTTCCAAGGATAAATAATCATCATTACACCTAATGCACCAATATAGAAAATTAATATACGCCAAACGATGTTGTTAATAGCTGAAGGAATTGACTTGCTAGGATTTTTTGCTTCTCCTGCAGAAATACCAACTAATTCAACCCCACCGAATGAGAACATAACTAATACAAGTGACATTAAAATACCATGGAAACCGTTAGGCATGAAGCCACCGTGTGCCCATAAATTATCGAAGCCAATTGCTTCACCTTGGTTGCCAACACCGAAGAAAATAATGGCTAACCCTAGAACGATCATACCGATAATCGCAACAACTTTAATCATCGCAAACCAAAATTCGAATTCTCCGTAGGCTTTTACATTTGCTAAGTTTACAAGAGTCATTATAACGAGTACTACAAGGGCAGTTACCCATTGTGGAATATCAGGGAACCAGTAGTTAATGTATACTCCGACTACTGTTAATTCTGCCATACCAACGACAATCCACATGAACCAATACGTCCAACCCGATAAGAATCCAGCAAAGCGCCCTAAATATTTATTCGCGTACGTACTGAACGAGCCTGAAACAGGTTCCTCTACTGCCATTTCGCCTAATGCACGCATAATTGTGAAAATAACTAATCCGCCAATTAAATAAGCTAGTAAAATAGATGGCCCAGCCATTTGGATGGTTGAACTAGAGCCATAAAATAAACCGACTCCAATGGATCCGCCAAGTGCAATTAATTGCATATGACGTGTACTTAATCCGCGCTTTAGCTGTGAATCTTGATGATTGTCTTTCATAATGTCTAACTCCTATTACGTTTAGATTTTCAAATACTTTGCTCAAAAAAGGAATAAAAAAAAACGCCCTTTTGGATTAACCAAAAGGACGATTCAACTCGTGTTACCACCTTTAATTTATAAGCAATTCACATTACTTACCTTAAGAAGTACGGTCATTTGACGATACTCTCGCACATGATTACGGGTGCTTACCGGTGTAGCCTACTTAGAATGATCTTTTCGGTACACAGCTCCAAGATGAATTCTCAATCGTTTTACATGCACCTCTCATCAACCGGTAACTTTCTGTTCGTAAAAATAATTGATACTATTTCTTTTCATAGCCTTTGTTCTATACAAATATTTTTGAATTGTTTTTCATTTTACAGCAAAAAAATATTTTGTCAATATAAATTTTCTTCATACCCCATTTAAATTGCAAATGATATTTTTCGATACAATTCACCAATTTAATTTATTTTGGAATAAATACAAGTGTCAGTCAGCTTGCTGCCATCTGCGGATAGATCTTCATTCCTTAATATACCTTCCAACATAAAACCAAGCTTTTCCGGAATAAAACGACTTTTAAAGTTTGTTGAATCACATCTTATTTCAATTCTCTTACATTCGAGGTGATTTAATCCGAAGTTCACTAACTCCTTTACCGCTTCCGTCATATAGCCATTACCGCTATATTTGGTATTAATCCAGTATCCTATTTCACATTTAGGAATACTCCAGTCAATCCCATGAAGGCTCGCAGTTCCAATAAGGTCCTTGCCGCCACTTTTATCAAAAATAAGAAAACGAAAGCTTTCTCTTTTTAAAAAATTTATATGAGCATCCCTTAACAAGATTTCTGTTTCTTCAACTGTAGGGAGTTGTTGGAAAAGTGACAACCATTCTTTTAATTCAGTAAAGGAATCTTTAATGGCCTGGTTCACCATTTCTCCGTCTCCAGTTAGAAGCGGTGCACGAAGAATTAACCTTTCTGCTTCTAATTGTAAAGGAATATCTAAAAACAAAGGGTTCATTTGATTTGCCCCAATCCTTGATTTTTTTAGAATAATAAACAACTACATCAAACTCTTCGATTATGGTGATCCTACCTGTTCGCATTAATGGGAGATCCCGCCCCAGCATTATTCCCCCTCCCCACCTACCGAAGTTTTCTTATCATCATAGCCATATGTACATTTCGTATTGATTAATAAAGTATTTTATCCAAAGGAATAGGTTTAGTCAACGACTATTGTTCGACACTATTTGGCCATTTAGATGATCAAAGAAAGACGCTTTCCTCACTATAGAAATGCGTCCGATTGCTGAAAAATGACTGTTCCAAAACCTATTCCCTTTATTAATTGTCTTCTTCACCTTTGTACGCCAAAATATCAAGTGGCTGGCAACCCAAAGTCTTGCTTCTAATGCGAACCGCTTTTGCTTCCCCATTTTTTACAATAGAAAGATTTTCATATTCTTTCCAACCTTTTTTGGAAAGCTCCGTTAAGTTCATTTTTCATTTTGCTCACATCATATCAATACTCATAATAATTGCTATATATCCACCTCAAACGGTCCAATCATTTTCTGATTTTATAAGAATGGCTTCCTGTAGAAGCCGTTGGAGGATAGAAGCAAAAACAGCAATCATCAACGAAGCGAAAATAATGATGAGCACCATTATACCAATAGGAGGGTCAACTTTTCTTGCTATAAAATGAAAGATTGGCATACCTAAAGCATACAGCCCGCTGATTATAATCGCGCAACACTTGATGTTCTTTAATGACTTTACAGATAACTCAGAGAAAGTAATGTCCTCGTCAATATACTTTAAAAGCTTAATAGCCTGATAGAGAGCAAAGAAAAAAGGCATAGCCGCTCCATACATTACGATGAAAATAAGAGATGTCATTGGAGAAAAATTTGGATACAAGCTTGATGCGAAATTAGCTATATGGGGCACTAAAAATATACATAAAGCGAGAATTGCAATCCCAGCGAGAAAAATAATTACCTTTAAGAAAGTCGTTGAACCTCGTTTAACATTCATTTGAAGCACCTCACTTATTTAATAACATAATAAATTTACCACAAAATTTATTGATTAGCGATAAAATTACATTGATTAAAATTATATTTTTATTGTTTTATTTGTATACTTTTTTAAATTTAACATTCGTTAAAATAGTCATAATAAAAACTCGACCCAAAACTAATGGATCGAGTTAAGTTTGACTTCCATCTATTCGATTTTTACTTCTGGATATTTTTGTTTATGGGTGGAGATGTTGAGAGCAGCTTGCATTTCTTTATGAATCGAAGAATGAGGCTTGGTGTTTCACCGTGAATTTCTATAAGCGATAATTAACTGTTCCTTCTATTTCCTACTCCAATTATTTAGTCTATAGATTGGGCGAAGGCATACTTCAACTCAATATTGGTCAATCAGGTATTTCTGGATTTTCGTTTGCCAACATGATAAAGACACCAAAGTAAATTCTTTGGTGTCTTTATATTACTTAGTTTTTAGTAATCGAAGTGAATTTAAAATAACAATCAACGCGGCCCCAGTGTCACTTAATACGGCAAGCCATAGCGTTAGCCATCCAGGGAATATCAACATTAGCGCAATAACCTTAATGATAATTGAAAAGATAATATTTTGTTTTATAATCATTAAAGCTTTTTTACTGAGTTTGATTGTATGTGGTAACTTATCAAGGTTATCAGCCATTAATACAATATCTGCCGTTTCCAAGGCTGTATCAGTACCTGCGCCCCCCATTGCAATGCCCAAATGTGCAGTTGCAAGAGCTGGGGCATCATTTATACCGTCTCCTACCATAGCGACTGTGTAGCCTTCATTTTGGAGCCTTTGAATGGCATTCACTTTATCTTCTGGTAATAAATTAGCGAAGTAACGACCAACATTGGCTTCTGCAGCAATCATTTTAGCAGCTCCATCATTATCTCCCGTTAACATGACAGTTTGATTAACACCTTGTTGCATCACTAAATTTAAAGTTGAAACCGTTGACGATCGAATCATATCTGATACTGAAACTAAACCTAATATCTCTTTTTCTGTACCAATAATAACCACTGTTTTCCCGTGATCTTGCATTTCATGGATACGTTGGATTAATTTATTTAAAGAAACACCAAGCTCCTCGAAAAGCTTCACATTTCCTGCATAATAAATTGTATCCCCAATTTTTGCTTGAACACCCTTCCCGACAATATTTTTGAAATCTGTCCCGATTTTTTTCTCAATATTGTGGTCCACTACATAATTTGTAATGGCTTTAGCAATAGGATGCGTGGAATATTCTTCTAACGTTAGTGCTAGTGATAGAAATTCTACTTCAGCTATCTCTTCCACTTGAACATCCGATACAGTAGGTTTGCCTTCTGTTAATGTTCCTGTTTTATCAAATGCAACGGCATCGATCTTGCCGGCAATCTCAAGAAATGTCCCGCCTTTGATAAGAACGCCATTTTTAGCTGCGTTCCCAATAGCTGAAACTATGGCGACTGGTGTTGATATAACTAATGCGCATGGACAAGCAACGACCAATAACTCAAGACCTTTATAAAACCACTCGCCGGCTGTTCCAAAGCCAAGTATGGGTGGAATAATAATCAATGCTAATGCAGAGATAAATACTATAGGTGTATAGATGCTTGCAAATTTATCAACAAATGCTTCTGTCGGTGCTTTTTTCTCTTGTGCTTCCTCTACCAGATGAATTATTTTAGCGATAGTAGTATCTGCAACTAGTTTTGTTACTTTTACTTCCAATGTACCATGTTCATTAATTGTACCCGCATAAACAATATCTCCAATTTGTTTATCTACTGGAATAGATTCACCCGTTATAGGTGCTTGATTAATACTTGACTCTCCCATTAGTATTTCACCATCTAATGGGATTTTTTCTCCTGGTTTAATAACAATGATTTGGCCAAGTATAATTTCTTCAACAGGTTTCTTTTCAATTGCTGTACCTACTTTAACCCAAGCTTTTGGTGGAGCTAAGTCCATTAAATTTGAGATTGAATCTCGAGTGCGTTCGATTGATTTTGTTTGTAGGTAAGTGCCAATAGCAAACAACCAAACAACCGTCGCGCCTTCAAGCCATTCTCCTATCACCATTGCACCTATTGCTGCACCAGACATTAGAACATTCATATCGAGCGCTCGGCTCTTAACTGCATAAAATGCACTTCGTACTGGTTTATATCCACTAATAATTAGTGCAATCCCATAAAAAAGATTAATTAGCCATTCAGGAAGAGCTGTATATGATCCAATAAACCCTAATACTATTAAAACTCCTGAAAAGATGATGACGTTGTTTTCAGTTTTCGATTGCTTTTGTTTTGTGTTTGAGGATTTATTTTCTACAAGAGTAGCTTTAAATCCAATTTTTGAGACTTCAGAAATAATTTCATCTGAAGTTCCATCGTGTTCAACTTTCATTTTTCCAGTAGAAAAGTTGACGTTTACATTTGAAACTGTTGGTATACTCATTAAATGCTTTTCAATACTTTTCGCACAGCTACTACAATCCATGCCACCTACATCATACGTTTTTAAATGATTATTTTGTAGGATGGGTTCTGCCTTAAATCCTAGTTTTTTTACAGTACGTTCAATAGGCAATAATGCTTCTGAATTATCCGCTCTTACCTGCATTTTTGCAGTACTGAAATTCACTTGAACTGTACGAATATCTGGGAGAGTAACTAACCCTTTCTCTATGGTTTTCGCACATGCTGCACAATCCATTCCGAAAATCCGATACGACATTTGACAATGAACAAGTTCTATTTGGTTTGAGTTACTATGATTTGCTGAAATATCTTCAAGTGAAATAGATGTCTGTCTCGATTCTTCACTACAGCTTGAGTTGTTACTGTTATTAGTAGTTTTTAATGTTGATGTTGTTGATGATGTGGAAGAGCAGCAACTCTTACCTATTTGCTCATCATTAACATTTTGATTTGACTCACAGCAACTTTTATCTATCTGCTCATCATTAACATTTTGATTTGACTCACAGCAACTCTCTTCTATCTGCTTATCATTATCATTATGACTATTTGAACTACAGCATTTATCGGCCATATCAATCCCTCTAATCTAAATGATTTGCACAGCATGCAACATCAGAGTAAACATCTTCTAAAACTGTATCAAACATTTCAAGAAGTTCGCGAATACGCTCATTTCTCAAACTATAGTAGCAATACTTCCCTTCATTTCGGCCAACAATTATGCCACAGCCTTTTAAACAGGCTAAATGTTGTGAAATGTTAGACTGATTGCCCTTTAGTTCTTCAACAATTTGAGAAACGGTCTTTTCCTTCTCTTTAATACAATCTAATATTTGAAGTCTTACTTTATTGGAAAATCCATGAATTAATTTAATTTTTATATCTAAAGAATTATCTGTCACAAAATCTCCTCCAATTCATATTAGACTTTGCTAATATGTTTTGTTATTATCATATTCGATATCACTAATATGTGTGTCCATCATATTAGCACTTACTAATATGTCTGTCAAAATTTTTTAATAATCAGTTTATTGGAGGTGTGAATGTTAAAAACACTCTTATTAATGCATTAAACCGTTAAGTGAAAGCGGATACATCAACTAGGATTTTAACATCTAATAAGTGATTAAGAGGCTAGCACAACATACTATCAAATATTCAAAAAACAAAAAAATGAGGTTATGTAACATGAAAAATAAAGGCGCAAAAATCGCTGTTATCCTAACGCTACTTGTTTTTGTATTCGTAGCTTGGATTGTTGTATTAAATCAAAAGAATGATCCTGTTCCAGAGAAAGCTCCTACTGGGCCACCGTCTATAGAAGGTCAACCACTTTTAGGGGAATCAAATGCTCCAGTAACAATAGTTGAATTCGGTGATTTCAAATGTCCGGCATGTAAGGCTTGGGGAGATACCGTCTTTCCTAAATTAGTAGATGAATATATTACAAGTGGAGATGTGAATTTTGCCTACGTTAATGTTCCATTCCATGGGCAAGAATCTATTTTAGCTGCTTTGGCAGCCGAATCTGTTTATCAACAAGACCCAAATGTGTATTGGGATTTCCATAAAACGCTCTTCTCCTCCCAACCAGAAACAGCAAAGCATGATGAATTATGGGTAACAACAGAAAAGTTATTAGAGCTTACCAGCACTATGCCATCCATTTCACCTGAAAAATTAACACAGGACTTGGAACAAGAACAGACAATGCCACAAGTGGAAACAGATACTACTTTATATAAAAAGCACGGAGTCGGGGTTACACCAACGATTATCATTGGCGATACAAAAATTAGTGATCCATTTGATTATGCAGAAATTCAAAAAATCATCAAAGAAGAATTGAGTGCTCCAAATGAATAAAGTGATAAAAGGAAATTCTAAAGACATTTATCTACTTTACTTTGCTTGGCTAGTCTCATTAGTTGCTACTTTTGGTAGCTTATACTTTAGTGAAATTAGAGAGTTTATCCCTTGTGAAAAGTGTTGGTATCAAAGGATCTTCATGTATCCGCTTGTTTTTATTTTGGGAATTGCGATGTTTCAACGTGATGTAACCGCGAGAAAATTTGTTTTACCTCTTTCCATTATTGGAGGCTGTATATCTCTTATACACTATCTTGAACAGAAAATCCCTGGATTTGGGGGATTTAAACCATGTGTAAGTGGTGTACCATGTAATATCCAATATATTAATTGGTTTGGGTTTGTAACGATCCCCTTCCTTGCATTAACGGCCTTTACGCTCATAACTATTAGCATGATAGCTATGTCCAGAGCCAAACGAGAGGTGGAGTGATCTTTGCAAAATGAGATTAATTTATTACTAGTCTTCGGAGCAGGATTATTATCTTTTCTATCCCCTTGCTCATTACCGTTATATCCCGCGTTTCTTTCATATATAACAGGTGTATCGTTAAATGAATTAAAAGAAAACAAAGGGATTTTAAGTAGACATGCAATAAAAAACACACTTTTATTCTTATTTGGTTTTTCTATGATTTTTCTAGCTCTTGGTCTCTCCACTTCGTTTATAGGGACATTCTTTATCCAATATAAAGATTTATTGAGACAAATCGGTGCCATCATTATGGTATTCTTTGGGCTAATAAGCGTTGGCATCCTAAAGTTAGATTTTCTACTCTCTGAAAAGAAATACCAGTTTAAAAACCGACCAAGTGGTTACATAGGTTCGATTTTAATAGGGATAGGATTCGCTGCCGGCTGGACACCTTGTACGGGTCCTATATTAGCTGGTGTAATGGCTTTAGGGCTATCAAACCCTGATAAAGGCTTAATATACATGCTCATTTATGTACTTGGTTTTTCAATTCCATTTCTATTGATGTCGCTATTTATAGGCAAATTGCGTTTTTTCCAAAGAAGAAGCCATCAATTTAAGATCATTGGCGGATGGATTATGATTTTAATGGGCGTTTTATTATATTTTGACATGATGACGAAAATTATTGCATGGGTTACACCTATTTTTGGAGGCTTTACAGGTTTTTAAGAGTTTATATGCTTTAATTTTACTGTTGAAAGATGGGATGACAAATTGAATAATACATGGAACAAGATAATTTACAAACTGGGCTCTTCCTTCTACGATAAATTTTTTAACACAGGTATTTTTTTAAAAACTAGAAAGAGGATTTTTCAAGAAGTACCTTTTAAAAACAAACAAAAAATATTGTATGTGGGCATTGGTACTGGAGCGGATTTAGAATTAATTGATTACGCTAAATATGATATTACAGCCATTGATTATTCTCCTGACATGCTAAATAAAGCTAAAAATAAATTCAAGAACTCTACAATTCATTTTTTAGAAATGGATGCTCAAAAAATGACGTTTGAAGATGAAACCTTTGACTATATTGTAGCTAGCTTAATTCTTTCGGTCGTTCCTGATGGGAGTAAGTGTTTTGGAGAGATGATCAGAGTTTTAAAAAAGGATGGAAAAATTCTAGTTTTTGATAAATTTGCTCCTAAAAATCAAAAAATCACATTCACAAAAAAGCTATTACGCCCATTTATCAGCTTGTTAGGAACCGATATTGGTAGGAATTTTGAAGAGCTCATTAATCAAAACAAACATCGGATAAAAATAGAAAAAGATCATCCTGTAATGCTAAATGGCATGTATCGATATATTGAAGTAAGTAGAGTATCTTAGCTACTACTAAATAGGAATAGTTGCCTTAAACATGCACCCTAGAAAATTAATAGTAACAATGCGTACACTAATATTAGTTACAATTAAATATCTTATGTAAACTGAATGCAATAAATTAAATGCACCAATACATGCCCAATGATTATGTATTGGTGCTCCCGTCAGCAATTAAAAGTATTATTAATATTCATCAATCAACTAAGTTTTCTTTCTTCTATAATATCTCTAACATTCAAAATGGCACCTACTGCTAATGCTGAAATAAGAAATCCAAAGAAATCCGTTTATATTAATTTTTCCTTTAATAACAGCAGGAAGAGTTAAAGTCTCGTCCAAATAATCCTTTAACGAAACCATAATTGGTGCACAATTCTCTCCTACACCAATTATCAGGGATAAATCTTTTGGCGAATAGACAACTGTATGTAATGATGTAGTACATCCCATCGGTGGAAAAGAAACATCATATCCGCTATAAAACTTCACGATAAGGTCTAACTCCATCTCTAGCCCATTGGCCATACCTTTAAGTTCCTCTAAAATACCTGGTAAACAGTCTTTAGTACTTCCTGAGCCTTTGTTGAATTAGAATTAGTACTTAACGTTTGAAGCAAATTAAATTGTTCTAACAACATGGATGTTTTAATTTTTTTACTTTGTTTCAATCCTATATTAGGATAGCTACCTTTTAACTCTACAACGCTTACTATCAACTCTTCCCTGTCTCATACTCCTCTCCTTACAATTTGAGTAACTGACATTAACAAATCTAATTCAGTAAAATCCACACCATGACACCACTCCAGGATTGAAGACGTTGGTGTCCATTCATTTTCGGAAGCATAGTGTAATAATTTGTTGTAACCAATTTGAATTGTTGAGATGGAATCTTGGTAAGACATTGCAATGCAGATGCATTGCGGTATGTGTTCTATAAAGGCTGTTTCTGATCAAGTATTTATTTCTAAATCAATTGGGATGGTAAGGTCAGAAAAGGAAGTTTAAAAAATCGCATTATCGGATTTACACTTTTACTGTTTATTTCGGTTATCAGCATTAGTTCCTATTTGAATATTAGTACAGTTAAAGAAAATGTTTCAGATGCGCTATTAGAAAAGAGTATCCAGCAAGTCGATGAAATTGCACGTCAAGCGGAGTATATTTTACTTTCTACATCTAATCCTACAGTGGAATTGCAAAATTTTGTTGAAAACAAGGCTAAGCAAAGTGGGATAGCTTATGCAGTAGTCATTGATAAAAACGTTACGGCAATTGCTCATAGTGATCAAGAGAAAATAGGTAAAAACTATGAAGATGACCCCTACTCAGTAGATGGAGCAAAAAATGGGAAAACTATGACGAGTAGATTTTATGCGGATGTTCAGAAAAGTTGGACGTTCGATATAATGGTACCCATTTACAAAGATAATAAGCTTTACGGTTCTATGGATGTTGGCATTTTTGAGGGCGATATCACAAAGGTCACGAATGAAATTTTATTCAAGGAAATTATTACAGTTAGTGTTGGCTGTTTAATAATCATTTTACTAATGATTATTATTTTAAATAAAATGTTTAAGCCTTTGTTGTTAGCAGTTGATAAATGCAATGAAATGGGAAAAGGAGAATTCACTGAGTTAATCAATTTAAAATATACAAGTAGAAATGATGAAGTAGGCAAGCTTACACATGCATTAAATGAGATGCAGAATAATTTTGTTGATTTACTTAATGAAATCAGTCTAACTTCAAAAAAGGTAACTGCATCTTCTGAAGAACTTAAAGATGCTACTAGTATTTCTTTAGAGTCTTCGAAGGATTTATCATCCACTGTTGAAGACATCGCTAAGGGTGCAGTGGAACAGGCAAAAGATACCGAATATGGGACTACAAGTATTGGAGAGCTTGGAGTACTAATTGAAAATAATCAAGGTCATTTAGAAAATCTAAATAAATTTGTCGATGAAGTAAGCAATATAAAAGATGAGAGTTTACTCATATTAAAGGAACTTGTTGCTACAACAGAAGAAAATAATATGGCAGCAAATGAAATTTATACTATCATTCTCACGACTAACGAAAGCTCTGGGAAAATTCAAAATGCAAGTCAGATGATAAGAACTATTGCTGAACAGACGAATTTACTAGCCCTAAACGCGGCTATTGAGGCGTCTAGAGCTGGTGAAGCAGGAAAAGGATTTGCGGTGGTTGCGGACGAAATACGGAAATTGGCAGAACAATCCAATCAATTCACTAAGGAAATTGCCACAGTGATAGGAGATTTAACAGGAAAAACTGGACAAGCAGTTCAAACAATGCAAGAAGTGAATAATCTTGTCAATTCGCAAACAAAAAGTGTTGAAACTACAAATGGTAAATTCGAAGATGTTGCAGTTTCTATTGAAAAAATAAAAACGGTAATTGAGGATTTATATAACTTAGGCAATAATATGGGTGAAAAAAAGGACGAAGTAATAGATATTCTACAAAACTTATCTGCTATATCGGAAGAAAATGCAGCTGGTACGGAAGAAGCAGCCGCATATTTACAGAATCAAACAAACTCCATTTATGAAGTTGCCCATTCTAGTGAAGAATTAGCAAAGTTAGCTAATACAATGGAGGAAAATGTCTCTAAGTTTACTATTCAAACAAATTCAAAGCGATAATAAAAGCAAAGCTCAATTTCTCTAATTTATACAGAGAAATTGGGTTTTTTTCAAAAAAACAGCTTTTTATTCTACCTTAGCGCTACCTATCCGCTATACATAAGGAATATGTAAGAATGCAATAAAAAAAGACGATTTATTGTAAGAACTTTTGCATAAAAACTGAAAGATATTGTCTTGTACCTGTATCTTTTGGTTGTTTTGTAATTCCTGCAAAAAGAAATAGTAAATTACTATACAAATGAGTTGAGAAATCAGAGTTCGTATAGAAGAGGGATTCTACACTGAAACCGCAGTTTGGACCGAATCCCTACTTTTCAAAAATTTAATTAGCTGTTTATATAGTGAACTTTTGTAGATTTTCTGAACTAAGGCTATATGAAATCACTTTCTCTTTACGCTTCTTGACTACATCCACATGATCATCGTAGGGAAAAATTAAGAAATCCACATCTTTTTTGCCACTTTTTAAGTTGATGACAAAGGGTGTAACACTCGTCTCAGGTTGTAAAAATAATTTTTCATTGCCCGGAAATATATAATATTTTTTCAAAAAGATAGCTTTATTAAAAAAATCTATAAATCTTATTTTTTCTCCCTCTTCTAAATTATATCCATTAAACGTAACCGTAACTTCCTTTGAGTCCAGTTCTTTGTGAAGCTCAAATTTATTTACTACCCATGCCACAGCTATACTTGGTGGGCTCATTAACAATTTAATAATAGATCCAATCACTATCGTAATGATCAATCCCGTTGTCATCTTATATCAACTCTTTCAGCCATTTTTCTTCATAGCTATTACTTTATTAATAATTTGATTTCTCATTAATATGTAATGTCGCTATATGGATGTTTGATCATCCGCCTTTCAATGATAAAGGATTTTAATTTTTTATCACCATCCAATTTAAAATTTTTTTTACCATCCACTTAGGATTAATACAATTTCATCAAAATAAAAGAAACGTCCAAAACGCCTTGTCCTTTATAAGACAATTAGCTTTGGTCGCTCCTTTTATACTAAGCATTTTCATGTAAGGTGGCAGACATTTGCTAAAATATGAGCCTTCAAACTATGTTTCTACCCTTTTCGAATGAAGAACCTTCGCTCATGAGGTTTGTTCGTCAGCAGAGGGACCGTACATGCCAGGGACGGGAATATCGAGAAGGCGCAAGTATACTCCGAGTTGCCCTCGGTGGTGGACCATATGGCTTAATCCGAAGGTACGGAATGCGAGTGCACGTGGCTCACGGCGAATGATATGGTCACCTTGACGCAATATCCATTCTTGACCTAGCATATTTTCGTCACATTCGGCAAGCATTTGTTCCAGCTTGTCAACGTTTCCGTCAAACTCATTTAGAATATCCGATTGTTTTTCTAAAGGTTCTCTTCTTAGCGGTACGGTTAAGAGATCAAACTCTGAGTATTGAAGTATAGCAATTTGCCAGTTCAGTATATTAATCAAATGTGTGGCTAGCCCACCGAGCGTCATCGACTTCTCGTGAGGTTTCCATGACAGATGCTCCTCAGGCAAACGTTCCAAAATACGACGTGTAGCGGTCAATTCATGCAATGTGTCACCGACGATTAGTTGTTTCATCATAATTTCTCTCCTCGCTTTTGGTTAGTTTACTATAAATTTCATTTGAATAGAAAGCCTCTCTAGTTACTAGACTGTTATAAATAAAACGGTGGTTTCAAAAACATAACATTGGTGTCTTCAGCTATGACGGACGCTTCCACCTTCTAATTACAAATAAACTGTTATGTCCCCAAAAAAGAAGCTGCAATCACAGCTCCTTTTATAAAAACTATAGCCATTCTGCACTATTATCAGCAAGTTTTTGCAGCTCATTCATAAAAATCCCTGCATGATAACCATCACAAACTGCATGATGAAACTGTAGCGAAATTGGTAAGCGATACTCCCCATTTATAGAAGCATATTGAGCACCCGTTATAATCGGTAATAGATAATCTCCACCATTATGAATGTTCAAATTAAATCCGGTGAAAGAACACCATGGTATCATGGAGATAGGAATATTATTTTCTGGTATAGGCATTTTGGGAAACATTCGATCTGTACCATTATATGTTTCTATATCTTGCTCATATTGCGTGTAGAATTCAGTAAATGTAGTGAAATTAGATGTCCAAACGCAAGAAAATGTGCATGACTGTTTATCAAAAATTGTGTATGAAGGCAACATTTCCTCCCAATACCCTAACTGCCCTTCTGCGTTAAAGTTAGTTCTGAATTCTTGATGTGCATTGACTATTTTAGTAATCATAAAAATAAACGCAGGATATAGTTTCAAATTCTTTTTCTTTAAATTCTCCATCAAAATAGTAATATTAATATCATTCGTTATACTGAATGATGTTTGTTGTTGCAAATAGTGTTCAAAATACTCTTTTCGTTGCCAATTCTCGCGGTCTATCAAATAAAATTTCATTTTTTCACGCCTCCTAAAATTTTGGCTGGTTTTAGGAGGCTATTTTCACTGCTTTCTTCATTAAATCATCCTTTTTTTCTAAATCGACCTAGAACTTATTTTACAGCAAAATTTTCCATATAAAAAGAAATTTATAAGTGAGCATTTGCTTTGCCAACATGGGATAACAACCTGAATCGCTTAGTCCATTACTTGATTTTGACTATGATTTTCCCCTTAGCCCTTCCAGACTCGGCATATTCCATTGCTTGTTGAGCTTCTTCAAATGAAAAAATTCTATCTATGACAGGTTTGATTTTACCCGATTCAATATAGTCCGCAATTATACGTAATTGCTCACCACTTGGCTTCATAAATAAAAATGAATAGTGAGCATCATGCTTCTTTTCAAGTGCAGTCAGTTTATAACTTGCTGCTGAAAACAATAATCTTTTAAAAAAACCTGAGCCATGCTCTTTCGCAAAGCGTGCATTCGGTAAGCCTGAAACTGAAACGATTTTTCCTCCACGTTTAATTATCTCAAAGGATTTTTCGAGTGACGTCCCTCCGAGTGTGTCGAAAACTGCATCATAATTTTCTAATAGCTCCTCAAACTTTTCTGTCTTATAGTTGATTACTTCATCAGCACCGAGCGTTGTTACTAGATTTGCCCCAGCTTCACTAGCAGTCGTTGCCACAGTTGCCCCCATTAATTTAGCTAATTGAATAGCAAAAGTACCGACACCACCAGACCCTGCATGAATCAATACTTTTTGTCCTGTTTGTAATTGCATGATGTCATGCAATGCTTGGTATGAAGTTAAGCCAACGAGTGGGATGGACGCAGCTTCCTCAAAACTTAAATTTTTAGGCTTTAACGCTATGTCATCCTCATGAATTGCAATAAATTCGGCAAAGGTGCCAATTTTGCTTTTACGTGGCCGTGCATATATTTCATCTCCTACTTTAAATCGACTTACCTTTGTACCAACCCTTACCACAACTCCTGAAAAATCATTTCCGAGGATTAGAGGCATTTCATACTTAATTAATAGTTTTACTTTCCCATCTCGTATTTTAAAATCGATCGGATTAATACTGGCCGCACGAATTTCTGCTAGAATTTCATATTCACCAATATTAGGTGTAGGCACTTCTGCTAAACGCATGGGAGCAGCGCCATATTTATCAATTACCATTGCTTTCATTGTTGATTCCTCCAATTCATGTCTGATACCAGTCGTTTCAATAATATTCCTTTAACAACGATTCAATATCTGTAACAAGTGTTTTTAGTAAACCTAATCTCGTACGTATATCTATATAATAAAAATTTTTTGTCCCTTCTTTACGCATTAAAATAACGCCAGCATCTCGTAAAATTTTAAGGTGGTGTGACACAGCAGGTCTAGAAAGATGTGTTTGCTCTGTGATTTCCCCAACACGCAAGCCTGTTTGACAATCTGTTGCCATTAGAACAAGTAAAATAGATTGACGTGTTTCATCACCAATTGCCAATAATACCTTTTGACAGTTCATAAAATTTTCTTTAATGATGTGTAGCTGTTCCTCTTTAGTCATTAAGTGAATACCTCCTTTAATTAGTTGAATAGTTTAAGTTATTGAACCGTTATGAATACAACAATATAATACAGGGCTATTCCGTGCAATATTGAGAAAGTAAATCGAGACGAATCAATTTTCGAAGCTCGTCTCTATACAACAAAAAAACACAGAAGTCACATGGACCTCTGTGTTACTTGAGTTACTTGCTTTCCTTAATAAGAGCCTTCATATCTCCAACGATTGTTTCAACTGGTACGTTTGTCGCGCCATCATAGTCTTTTACAACTGTGCCGTCTGCATTCACTAAATAATAGCTCGACATATGTATGACTTGGTCTGAGTTAGGATCATTCTTGACTAATGAATTGAATGATTTACGTGCAAATTGCTCGATAAATTTCTGCTGATAGCCTGTTAATAGCTGCCATTTACTTTCATCTACAACGTTATACGTTTTTAAGTAGTTTGTTAATACGTCTGGCTTATCCACTTCCGGATCTACACTAAATGCAACAATTTGATAATCCTCAAGACCTTCATCCTGTAAGGCCTGCTGTACTTCTGTCATATTAAATGTCATAGGCGGACAGATTGTCGTACAGTTTGTAAAAATAAACATGGCCAACCAAGGCTTGCCCTTTAAATTATCAAGGCTCACTTGTTCATTTTTTTGATTGGTTACATTAAAATCTTGAACCTCAATATTTAGAGATGGCTCAAACTTGTAACTTCCGCAAGCAGCTAAAATGCTACTGAATGCTAGTACTAAAACTAGCAGCATGCTTTTCTTTTTCATTTATTTTGCACACTTCCCTTCATTTCTTCACCTTATTTTATGCATTCTAGATTCCAAATACAAGATAATGAGCTTATCCAAGCGTTGCATTTTGTGTAAGTTGTGAACATTAACTATTTTTGGCATTACATCACTCTACTTTTCCCAAATGGCTCTCCTTTTTTAAAAATTTTCAAAGCTTTTTTTTATCATTTTCTTTATTTCCCAAAGAAAAATTCCATTGTTATATAACAAACGATTCCACACTATTAATCAACACTGGATATTAATAGCAGAATAATAAAATACAGAAAATTCTCTTTTAAGTGATTATTTTCTCCCACAGTCATTTTTATTAGCAGTAATCTATTTTAAGAATATTATATCAATAGAAATAAACACTCTCTTTCATACAATATTTTTCTAGTAAACCCTTAATATTTCTATGTTATTCCCATAAAAATGAAATAACTAAAAATTATAAAAACTCAAAAATTAGTATTGCATTATAAGAATATCCCCCATAAAATAAGTGAATATAACGGCGAACGAAAAAGAAATATGTCGTTTAAAACAGAAATATATAACTTTAGGGGGAATAATAATGGCGAATGTTTCTAGTGAAAAACAAGCACAACGCGTTGATTATCATGCAATTGAGGCAATGGAATCATTCAATAGCTTTGTGAAAAGGAAAAACACCTTTCTTTTCTCGATTACAGCAGTGTTTCTTATTCTTTATATTTTGCTTCCGATCCTTGCATTCCAGCCTGTACTACAACAAAAAATCTTCGGAAATATTACTGGAGTTTGGGTTTACTCGGCTGGATTATTTGTGATGACCATCGTGCTCTGTACAGTATATGTAAAAAAAGCTGCTTCATTCGATAAAGCTGCAGCTGCTGTGCTCGCCGAGTATCATGCGAAAGGTGGTAACTAAATGAACATTGTATCCGTAGGTTTCTTTTTAGCTATTGTTGGTTTAACACTTGTTGTTACCTATATTGCAGCCAAGCGTACTTCCTCAGCAGCTGATTTTTATACAGCTGGCGGCGGATTAAAGGGGTGGCAAAATGGCTTTGCGATTGCTGGTGATTATTTATCAGCTGCAGCCTTTCTTGGGGTGTCTGGTGCGATTGCTTTAACTGGCTTTGATGGTTTCTTTTTCTCTGTGGGCTATGTTGTAGCCAACTTAGTTCTTCTATATATCATCGCTGAGCCTATGCGTAATTTAGGCCGCTATACACTTGCTGACATGTTAACGGCTCGTTTTAATGAAAAACGAATTCGTGGCGTGGCGGCATCAGGTACGATTATTATTGTCATTCTGTATATGATTGCACAGCTTGTAGGTGCAGGTGCATTGATAAAACTACTATTCGGCATTGAATATTGGATTGCCGTGTTAATTGTCGGTGTAATGATGACTACCTACGTATTATTCGGTGGCATGACAGCAACTTCGTGGGTACAAATTATAAAAGCTAGTTTACTATTATTCGGGACAGGCTTATTAGCTACATTAGTATTAGTGAAATTTGATTTCTCTCTAATGAAAATGTTTGACACCATTGCCGTCGATCATGGGGAGGAATTCCTTGTACCAGGAATTAAATACACAAGCACGATTGATTCCGTATCGATGATGATGGCCTTAGTTTTAGGAACATCAGGTTTACCACATATTTTAATGCGCTTCTTTACTGTAAAAGATGCCAAAACGGCTCGCTCGTCTATATCATGGACAACTTGGATTACAGCTATCTTCTTCTCATTAACAATATTTTTAGGCTTCGGTGCGTTAAATTTTGTAGGTTTAGATCAAATTTTAGCTGAAAGTAAGGCTGGTAACACAGCTGCCCCACTGCTGGCACATTATTTAGGTGGAGATGTGTTAATGGCCTTTATCGGTGCTGTAGCCTTTGCGACAATTTTAGCGGTTGTTTCTGGCTTAGTTTTAACGGGTGCATCAGCGATTTCACACGATATATATGGAGAAATTATTAAAGATGGAAAATTAACGGAAAAGCAACAGGTAGTAGCAGCACGGACAGGCTCTATCTCAATTGCAATTGTCTCCATTGTTTTAGCGCTGTTTGCACAAAGCTTAAATGTTTCGTTCCTAGTGTCATTTGCGTTTTGTATTGGTGCATCCGCGAATTTACCTGTCATTCTTTATACGATCTATTGGAAGAAGTTCAACTCTACTGGTGCTGTAGCAGCGATGCTAACAGGGTTAATTTCTTGTTTGATCTTAGGAGCGATGGGACCAAATGTATGGAGTCCTGTTGAAGGTGCAGCTATTTTTGTTGGTAAACCACTTGTACCACTAGCTGTTCCAGCCATTATTACCATTCCATTAGGCTTTATTGCAGGTTATTTGGGATCGGTCCTGTCATCTAGTAAAGTACCAACTGAAGAGGCTGAACGTATTTATAAAGAAATTCGTGTAAAAGCGAATACTGGTGTTTCTGTATCTGATATTTCTCACTAATTTTTATACACTGTATGCATAATGAATTGAAATTCAAAATATACAAAAAAATAGGCAAAAAATTCGATTTTCGGTCGAGTTTTTCGCCTTTTTTGTTATTCAACAACTAGCAAATTACTTATCGAACAATATTATTTGACTTCCAAAATACAGAAAAAAACCAATTTTCACTAAGGCAATAGTGTTTAAATATGGATAAAAAACCAAGGCATTTTTGTGGATTTATCATTCTTTTTTTGTCAAGAATCTAGATTTCTCTTTGCTTCATTTATTTATCTGAATATTCTAAAACCCTAGATGTTCTTGGTTTCGGAGGTTTTTTTCTCTTTCAGGACTATTTTCAGAAAAATTTTTTTTACATAATTTTTCTGAAATGTATTGCAATTTTGTGAACTCTTTCATAAAATGAGAATGTGAATTCACTAAACTAGCAAAATCAAGTCTTAAGGCAGAAAAAATATACACAAAATGGGGAATGTTAATGGCGAACAATCAAGCAAAAAAAGGTGTCGTGATTGACTATGATGCAATTGCAAACCAAGAATCGTTTAAGTCTCTTGTACGCAGAAAGAACTCTTTTCTTTGGTCTATGACTGCCATATTTTTATTGGCCTACATGTTGTTACCAATTCTGACATCGTACACAACAATTCTACACCAAAAGGCATTTGGGGAAATTACTTGGGTGTGGATTTATTCCGCAGGGCTATTCATCATGACATGGGGGTTATGTCATTTATATGTAGCTAAAGCAAACAACTTCGACAGAGAAGCAAAAGCGATTATCGCAGAATATGAGAACGGAGGTGGCCGCCGATGAATAACGGAATGAGTTTTACAGCCATATTCTTCTTCGTAGCCATTGTTGGTTTAACATTAGTTATCACATGGTGGGCATCTAAACGTACATCTTCTGCAAGTGACTTCTATACAGCTGGCGGGGGCTTAACAGGCTGGCAAAATGGACTAGCTATCGCAGGTGACTATTTATCAGCAGCCTCTTTCTTAGGGATTGCAGGTGCAGTAGCATTATTTGGATTTGACGGATTCTTCTTCTCTATTGGTTATTTAGTAGCTTACTTAGTGGTATTATACATCGTTGCTGAGCCATTACGTAACCTTGGGAAATTCACTTTAGCTGACATGATTACAGCTCGTTTCAATAACTCAAAAGTACGTGGAACAGCTGCTTTAAGCACGATTACAATTGTTTTATTCTACATGATTGCACAACTAGTTGGTGCAGGAGCACTTATTCAATTACTTTTAGGTATCGACTACTGGGTAGCTGTATTGATCGTAGGTTTCATGATGACAACCTACGTATTATTCGGTGGTATGACAGCGACTTCATGGGTTCAAATTATTAAAGCTTGTCTTTTAATGCTAGGTACAGTTATTATCTCATTCTTAGTATTAAAAGAGTTTGGCTTCAGTATTGCAACAATGTTCAAAGAAATGTCTACAGCGACAGATAGTGGCGCTGCTTATTTAAACCCAGGTCTAAAATATACAAATGGACTTGACACAATTTCCATGTTAATTGCATTAGTATTAGGTACTGCGGGTCTTCCACATATTTTAATGCGTTTCTTCACTGTAAAGGATGCAAAAACGGCTCGTTCATCTGTTATTTGGGCTACTTGGATTGTAGGTATCTTCTACGTTTTAACAATTTTCTTAGGTTTCGGTGCAGCAGCATTCGTTGGAAAAGAAGATATTATTGCGGCTAACGCTGCTGGTAATATGGCTGCCCCACTTCTTGCAGAAGCACTAGGTGGCGACATTCTATTCTCATTCGTTTGTGCGGTAGCATTCGCAACAATTTTAGCGGTAGTAGCAGGTCTTGTACTTTCAGGTGCCTCTGCCCTATCACATGATATTTATGGGCAAATCATTAAAAAGGGTAAAATTACTGAAAAAGAGCAAGTTCTTGCAGCACGTATCGGTTCGATTACAATCGCTATAATTTCCATTTTATTAGCACTTGGTGCACAAACTTTAAACGTTGCGTTCTTAGTATCTTTAGCATTCTGTATTGCAGGCTCTGCTAACCTTCCAGTTATTATTTACACAATCTATTGGAAACGCTTTAATACAGCTGGTGCTGTTACAGCGATGTTAACAGGTTTAATCTCTGCTTTAGTATTAGTAGCTATGTCACCAAACGTATGGAATCCAGTTGAAGGCAAGGCGATTTTCGTGGGTGATCCGTTAATTATGTTAACGAACCCTGCCCTAATCTCTGTACCGCTTGGTTTCCTTGGTGGTTTCATCGGCACATTACTTTCTAAAGAAACTGATGATGCAAAATATCGTGAAGTTGACGTTAAAGCAAACACAGGTATTTCTGTACAGGACGTATCTCACTAAATCTATGTCATAAACCTCGTAAGTTCTTGCTTACGAGGTTTTACTTTTTCTTTCATTTTCGTTACTATAATTGTTAAAAGGAGGGAATGAAAATGGCTCAATCTAGGGCGAAAAAGAAGCGAATGCAAATAAAAAGAACTGTTGGCAAGGATGTAGAGAAAAATCGCCAATCCAATTCCTTCAGTACACATGAACGCACCACCAAAACAAAGACAGAGAAATTGAAGCATGATTTTACTAAACATAAAAAGCAGTATACGGATAATTAGTTTGTATCCTATACTGCTTTTATTATTGTAGAAAACACAAGTGTCATTTACAAAATTAGTTTAAAGTCGATAAAAGTTTGTCGTATTTTGAGTGATAATTTGAGCCGCTTCTTGTATAGACAATCCCTTGATGGCTGCAATCACCTCAATCGTCGAATGCATCATCCACGGAGACGTAGGTTTATTTGTAAATGGACCTTCAAACGGCCATGGACCATCTGTTTCAACCATCATTAATTCAATCGGGTAGATTTGAATTAACTGTTGAATTTCCTCTTCATACAATGCATCAGGCGTAACGGAGATAAAATAACCTTGCTGAATCATGCGTTTCACAACTGCCTCGTCCCCTTTAAACCAATGGAAATGTGCCTGACGAAGCTGATGCTTTTCTAGTAATTCGCACACAACGGTAGCATCCTCATACACAGCATGCAATACAATCGGTTTGTCCAACTCTTTCGCCAATACGATAAATCGTTCCAATAAAGCCTCATACGGACGAACATCCAAAGCTTGTTCTTGCCTTAAATAATAGGGTAAACCGACCTCGCCGACTGCTATCATCTCATCACTATGCGAGCGAATCCAATCAAATAAAGCCTTCTCTTCTATTTCACTCGGTAAAGGTTGCTCGGGATGGAAACCAAAAGCTGCCTTCACTTTGGGATAGACCTTCGCTAAATTCAACGTCTTTTGACAGGAGGACAGCTGCATACTTACCGCAATTAATGCCTCTACTTCTTCCAATAAAGAAGGTATTTCCACGTCCTTATACTGATCTAAATGAATATGGGCATCAATCAACATGCAAATCACCCTTTTCTTCCTGTAAATACATGAATAATTGTTGCTTCAAGGCTGTGAATGTGGCCGAATGACGAATTTCTTCTTTGCGAGGACGCTCAAACGGGACAATGATTTCTTTTTTCACCGTTGCAGGTCGTTTCGATAAAACAAGTATACGATCCGCTAAAAAGAGTGCCTCCTCAATACTATGTGTGACAAATAAGATGGATTTTCGATGTTCTTCCCAAATGGACAGTAGCCATGCCTGCATTTCCAGTCTTGTAAATTCATCGAGCGCAGAAAATGGTTCATCTAGACATAAAATAGGTTTATCACTGACAATGGCACGGATGAAGGATACACGTTGTTGCATCCCTCCAGATAGCTGGTTTGGATAAGCATGGCTAAAGGAAGCAAGTCCTACCTTTTCTAGCCACCCCTTTGCACGTTCAACATTAGGCTTTTGCTGCAGTTCCTCAACTATAGTTACATTCTCTAAAATAGTACGCCAAGGCAGTAGACAAGGCTGCTGTGGCATATAGCCAATTGTTCCTCTTTTTTGCAGGATATCCTCTCCATTTAATAAAATCACCCCTTGATCAACCGAAGAGACCCCACCAATTAATTGAAAAAGGGTACTTTTACCACTGCCGGATGGACCTACAATGGCCACAAACTCACCATTCTTGACATCAAAGGAAATATTATCAAGAACATGTAGACTGTTAAAGGACTTAGCGATGTTTTGAATGCTGAGCATGATAACTTCTCCCCTTTACCATTAATTTTTCAAGCAAACGAATACTACTAAATAACAATAAGCTTAACAAGACAATCGCAAAAATTGCGACAAACACTCGATCTGTACGGAAGGAGGATTGTGCTAAGGTCATGTATACACCAATTCCCTTTTTCGCACCAAGCCACTCCGCAATGACTGCCCCCATTACGCTATAAGTTGTAGCAATTTTTACACCTGAGAAAATAGCTGGGTAGGCATGTGGCCATTCTAGTTTCCAAAACGTTTGGGCCTTCGTTGCACCAATCATTTCAAAGTAATGCTTTAACTCGGGTGCTGTTTGACGAAAACCGTCCATTGTCGCTATGACAATAGGGAAAAAGCACACTAGACAAATAATGATGAGCTTTGGTAATAAGCCAAAGCCAAACCAAATAATAAGCAGCGGTGCTAACACAAGAATAGGTATGTTTTGCGACATAATGAGAATCGGGTAAAATAACGACCGAATGAAAGTAAAACGATGCAAAACAATTGCCACTGTTAGACCACAGCCAACTCCAATAGCAAGTCCTAGTAAAGCTAATTGCACAGTAGCCAGAGCATGTGGCAGGAACGTCTGATACGATTGAATGCCTTCTACTACAATTATGCTCGGTGCTGGAAGGAGCCATGGAGGAACATCAGCGATATGCACAACAAGCTCCCATATGAATAAGAGGAAGGCGATAAAAATTATCGTCCTTCCCTTTTGTAATGCCCGTTTCATGACTGATATTTCTCCGTTAATGTAGCCATTGTAATTCCATTTGGTTGATATAAAATTTTTACTTGTGTAATGACATTAATGGCTCCTAGCTCGACCATCTTAATATTCATTTTTTCAATGATTTGAAGGAGAGTTGTAAGCTCACCCTCCATCGTTGTTTCAAGTGGATGAACCTCATATTTCACACCAGATGCATTAATAACTGCAATGGCCGCATCTACATAAGGAATGACATCCTCATACTTCTCTGTCTTCGGAATAATTTGGACACTGATTAATGAATTTGCCATGTTATTTGGCCTCCTTTTTCGGTAAGAACTCATTCGTAAACGCTTGTTTAGCATCAAATTCGCCCTCTAATACTTTGTTGCTCGACATCCATTTAGCATAGTTTTCCCATACAGAAAGCTTTTGCTCACCCCATTGTTTAGCGTCATCCTGATACTTATCAGCCAACCACTCTTGGCTTTTATGCACTAATTCCTTATCTAAGTCTGGGGCTTCTTCTAGTAAAATATCGGCAGCTTCATTCGGATGCTCGATTGCATATTCATAGCCCTTCGATGCAGCCGCAACAAAAGCTTTGACGATGTCTGGATTGTTTTGAAGCATTTTTTCATTAGTTGCTAAAACAGGTGTATAGTAATCTAACTGATCACTGTAGTCCGTTAAATACAGCATATTAATCTTTTCCCCACGAAGCTCTGCCTCAATTCCTGTCCAAGCATAATAAATCCAAGCAAAGTCGATGTCTTTTTTCATCATTGTGAAGAAATCTAAATCTCCTGCATTGACAATATCTAATTTATTAATATCAGCGTTTTCTTTTTGCATTAATGATTGTAATACTGCTTGTTCGAGTGGCGCCCCCCAGCCACCATACGTTTTTCCTTCAAAGTCCTTTGGAGATGTAATACCCTTTGATTCTACAGAAGCAAATCCAGATGTATTATGCTGGATGATGGCTGCTATTGAGACAAGTGGCACATCCTGAACACGAGCCTGTGTAATGCCCTCCTGATAGCTCACGCCAAATTCTGCCTTACCGGAAGCTACGAGCTGATCGGCTCCTGCCTCTCCTGGCATAATAATATCAACATCTAAGCCCTGTTCTTCAAAATAACCAAGCTTTTTCGCAACATACAATCCTGTATGATTCGTATTCGGTGTCCAATCGAGAACCACTGACACCTTTTTCTTTGTATCAGCAGCTTGCTTGTCCTCCTTGTCGCTACAGCCTACTAACGTCATTAGTGCCGCTATTAAAATAAATAACCATTTTTTCATGCTAGGTCCTCCCAGTTTGTAATATGAAAGCGTTCAAGAATGAATGTTGTCACCAGAAGAAAGCGTAATATACGGTTGGTAAGATATTGATTGAAAAACAAAAAAACGCCTAGGATTCCTCCCAGACGTATTGCAATCAATCTCCAAAACTTTTGCTTTTTTGAATAGATGTTCCCTACGCTGGTACGAGCCAAATCAGGTTCAAAGGGTCAGTGTCTATCGGACACAATCTCAGCTAGCCATAACTAGCCCCCCTACATTCTTTCGCTATGAACTTTTCGATGATTATTATACCCATAGTTGATCTAAAATGACAAGATGCTATTTTTGGATAGTTGTTCCACTCCAACAAATAGCCCAGCTCTACAATATAGAGACTGGGCATGATTTTAGCTTGGTTTTTGTTCTTTTTTGGCCGTTAAGACATGGGAAATGGCTCCATCTGTTGCAATATCCACTTTAAATGAACCATTAGAATGACGATCAGCACGTGTCAATGCTTGAACATCAATAAACTCTTGGACGCCTTTTTCAGTTTCAATCACAACCTGCTCATCGTTTGTCGCTTGAATCACAGCGACAATTCGGTGAGGATTTGCTTTTAATTCTGTCAGGACTTTAAGACCACGTTTGGCACGACCTGCTACTTCTACCTCTGCGACATTCATTTTCTTGACAGCCCCTCGTTGCGTCACAATAACGACATATTGTGTTTCATCTGGCTGTAGAACATTGACCCCTACTAAAGCTTCTCCATCTTTTAACGTAATCCCTTTAACGCCGCCTGTTTTCACACCAGTAACTGGTAATTCCTCAATAGGGAATCGAATAGCATACGCCGTATCAGTTGTTAAGAGCAATTCCACATCATCCGTCATAAACGATGCATAAATCATTGCATCGCCCGCTTTAACATTCATTGTTTTAATCGGCTTCGAGTAACGCGTCACTGCATAATCTGCGAGCGGTGAACGTTTAATTTGTCCATCTTTCGTAGCAGTTAAAATATACGTATTTGGTTGTTCAAATGTTTCAAAGCCATAGACTGCAATAATTGATTCATCTTCACTTGTTGGCACAATACTAGAAATATGCTGACCAAGGTCCTTCCAACGAATATCAGGTAATTCGTGAACTGGCTGATAAATATAATTCCCTCTATTTGTAAATAACAATAGATGATGCTGCGTATTTAAGTTTGCTTCATACAATAAGTAATCGGAATCCTTCATCGCAAAATCTTGACCATTGGAAGCGGCATGGGATCGTGTAGAAGTACGTTTAATATAGCCATCTTTCGTGACAGTCACCACAACCTCTTCGCTTGGAACAAGGACATCTAATGTAATTTTAATTTCTTCTATTTCTTGTTCAATTCTCGAGCGACGCGGCTCTGTGAAGCGTTTTTTAATATCTAGTAATTCCTGTTTAATGACACGTACAAGCTTGGCCTCGCTTTGTAAAATTCCTTCTAGCTTGGCAATCAATTTATTTAAATCATCCTGTTCTTGGCGGAGCTCTGTAATATCGGTATTCGTTAAACGATATAATTGCAGGCTCACAATCGCCTCTGCTTGTACCTCGGTAAAATCGAACTTTGCTTGTAAATTGAGCTTGGCATCCTTCTTATCATTTGAAGAACGAATTGTCGCAATGACTTCATCTAAAATAGACAATGCTTTAATTAAGCCATCTACGATATGGGAACGATCCTTTGCCTTTTGTAAATCATATATAGAACGATTTGTGACCACTTCTTTTTGGTGAGTAATATAGGCGTCCAATAATAATGGCAATGTCATCATCGTTGGGCGACGATTATGAATCGCAATCATATTAAAATTGTAAGCTACTTGTAAATCTGTTGTTTTAAATAAGTACTGTAAAATCCCTTGTCCAGGAACATCCTTTTTCAGCTCGATTACGACACGTAACCCTGTACGGTCAGATTCATCACGAATTTCAGCAATCCCTTCAAGGCGTTTATCTACACGCTGCTCATCAATTTTTTTTACAAGATTCGCTTTATTCACGTCGTATGGTAATTCGGTAACAACGATTTGCTCTTTGCCACCCTTAATAGGTTCCACCACAGCCTGCGCACGGACAATAATTTTACCACGCCCTGTTTCATATGCCTTTTTAATGCCGTCCACACCTTGAATAATACCGCCTGTTGGGAAATCTGGACCTTTGAGTACCGTCATCAATTCATCCACTGTTGCAGTAGGCTTGTCTAAGCGCATCAATACAGCATCTAGCACTTCATCTAGTGCATGAGGTGGAATATCAGTTGCATAACCCGCAGATATCCCTGTAGAGCCGTTTACTAGTAAATTAGGGAAACGTGCTGGTAAAACAGTTGGCTCCATATCCTGATCATCGAAGTTTGGTACGAATTCAACCGTTTTCTTCCCGATATCTCGTAACATTTCACCCGCAATCGCAGATAGTCTTGCCTCAGTATAACGCATGGCAGCTGGCGGATCTCCATCAACTGAACCGTTATTCCCATGCATTTCAATGAGCATATGACGAGCTTTCCAATCCTGACTCATACGTACCATTGCCTCATAGACAGAGCTATCTCCGTGTGGATGGTAATTACCGATTACATTACCGACTGTTTTAGCCGATTTACGGAAAGGTTTTTCGTGTGTATTACCTTCTGTAAACATCGCATATAAAATTCGACGCTGTACAGGTTTAAGACCGTCACGTGCATCTGGCAACGCGCGGTCTTGAATAATATATTTACTATAGCGACCAAAACGGTCACCCATTACTTCTTCTAAAGGTAAATCTTGAAACTTTTCTGTGCTACTCATGCTTGGCCCTCCTCTTGTTGGATGAATTCATTTTCTAAAATGTTAGCATCATCCTCCATACCGAAGTCTACATTGGCTTCGATCCATTTACGACGTGGCTCTACCTTATCGCCCATTAACGTCGTGACACGTCTCTCTGCACGTGCACCATCCTCGATTGTGACACGAATTAATGTACGTGTGTCAGGGTTCATTGTTGTATCCCATAGCTGGTCTGCATTCATCTCACCAAGACCTTTATAGCGCTGTAATATGTAACCCTTTCCAACTTGTTTGATGGCCTTTTGTAAATCATTTTCTGTCCAAGCATATTCAATCACTTCTTTTTTGCCAGTCCCTTTAGAAACTTTATAAAGTGGCGGTAATGCAATAAAGACTTTACCAGCCTCGATGAGCGGACGCATATAACGGTAGAAGAACGTTAATAGCAATACTTGAATATGAGCGCCATCTGTATCAGCATCGGTCATAATGACTACTTTATTGTAGGCTGAATCCTCAACAGCAAAATCTGTTCCAACACCTGCACCAATCGCATGAATAATCGTTGAAATTTCTTCGTTTTTCATAATATCCTGAAGCTTGGCTTTTTCCGTGTTAATAACTTTCCCGCGCAGTGGTAATATTGCCTGGAATGTACGATCGCGACCTTGTTTTGCAGAACCACCCGCTGAATCACCTTCGACTAAATATAATTCATTTCTCGCCGCATTACGTGACTGTGCAGGCGTTAATTTCCCTGACAGAATCGTACTACCCTTTTTGTTTTTCTTACCATTTCGCGCATCCTCACGAGCTTTACGAGCCGCTTCACGTACTTGCTGCGCACGAATCGCTTTACGCACAAGAGATGCCGACAATTCAGCATTTTCCTCTAGCACATACAAAATTTGCTCAGACACCACACTATCTACTGCTGAACGGGCCTCACTTGTACCAAGCTTGCCCTTTGTTTGTCCTTCAAATTGTAATAAGTGCTCAGGAATACGGACAGATACGATAGCTGCTAAGCCCTCTCGAATATCCGTTCCTTCCAAGTTTTTATCCTTATCCTTTAATAAACCAATTTTTCTTGCGTATTCATTAAAAACACGCGTCAGAGCTGCTTTTGCACCTGTTTCATGGGTACCGCCATCTCGTGTCCGTACATTATTAACAAACGACAAAATCGTTTCAGAATAACCATCGTTATATTGGAAGGCGAACTCTACTTCAATATCATCTTGAATACCTTCCACATATTTCACAGGATGAAGAACATCTTTCTCTTCATTCAAATAAGCAACGAAAGCTTCAATGCCGTTCTCATAAAAGAACATATCATTTTTACCTTCCTCGCGCTCATCAATTAATTCAATTTTTAAGCCCTTTAATAAAAAAGCTGACTCCCTTAAACGTTCTGCTAACGTATCATAATTATATTTTGTAACAGAGAAAATCGTTTCATCAGGTAGGAAATGAACAAGCGTACCTGTCTGCTTCGTTTGACCAATTTCTTCAAGTGTTGTCACTGGATGTCCACCATGCTCGAAGCGCTGGCGATATTTTTTACCATCACGATGGATGGTTACTTCTAAAAATGTGGATAGCGCATTCACGACAGAAGAACCTACACCGTGCAAGCCGCCGCTCGTTTTATAACCGCCTTGTCCAAACTTACCACCTGCATGAAGGACAGTAAAAATAATTTCAGGAGTAGGTTTACCCATCTTATGCATACCAGTTGGCATTCCACGGCCAAAGTCGCGTACGCTAATACTCTGGTCTTTGTGAATCTTGACAATAATATGAGATCCAAAGCCAGCCAATGCTTCATCCACCGCATTATCAACGATTTCATACACAAGGTGATGAAGTCCACGGCCATCTGTGGAACCGATATACATGCCTGGTCGTTTGCGCACCGCTTCTAATCCTTCTAATACTTGTATAGCGTCATCATTATAGACGCTAGGTGACTGTTTATTCGTCAAAAAAATTCCCCTCCAAAAAACAAACACTTGTTCTATTTATGTTCTCATCCTAATAATAATAGCATTTCCTGTCAATAGTTAGCGACAGGTCCCATTAAATTTTTAAAAATTGCTCACAGTTTTAATATACACTTTAAATAGTAAACATCTTCAACAGTTGCTTAAAATTGGAATTTAAGCAAGACAGACTACCACTAGTATCCGTAAACACCTGACGCATCGTAGCTTATTTAGTTGCAATATAGTTGATGCGTCAATGTCATGTAAATGAATAAAGTTAGACTTCTATTCTACCAAAGGAATGAACGAATGACAAAATTGCCTTTTTGCCTATATTTTGATAAAGAATTTTTTCGTTCTTTCATCAATCATGCCTAAAAGCCTATCTCTAACTTACTTTAGTTTCTTTTGTATTGAATTCAAGACTCCTTACGAAATCTCCTTCATAACATTGTAGATTAGCAAGAAAAAGTGTAAAATACTTGTTACAAACTATTAGTACCAAGTGATGGACTATGAATGAAAGGAGTCCAACTATGATCAATGGACTTATTATTTTATGTGCTTATCTAATCGGCTCTATACCTTCAGGGCTATGGATAGGTAAAATTTTTTATAATACCGATATCCGAGAACATGGAAGCGGTAATCTTGGAGCAACCAATACGTTCCGAACATTAGGAAAAAAAGCTGGTATTGTTGTGACTGTGATGGATGTTCTAAAAGGGACTGCCGCTGTCTTACTAGCTGCACTTCCAATATTCTCAGACAGTTCTATCCATTCCTTAATCCTAGGTCTTGTTGCAGTGATTGGTCATATGTTTCCAATCTTCGCCAATTTCCGTGGTGGAAAAGCCGTTGCCACATCAGCAGGTGTTTTATTAGGCTATTCATGGCCATTGTTTGTCTTGCTCCTAATTGCCTTTCTTGTGACATTGAAAATCACAAAAATCGTCAGCTTAACATCTATGATAGCCGCTTTAGTAGCACTTATCTATTCAATCGTTTATTATTTTGTTACAGGTGACTTTGCATTAAGCATCTTGGTAGCCTTTTTATTTACCTTTATTATTTATCGTCATCGTGCCAATATTGTACGTATTAAAAATGGCACCGAGCCAAAGGTAAAATGGCTGTAAGAAGAGAGGAGCATTCGCTATGAAAATTGCACTGACAGATGAAGCCCTACAATGGTTCAAACAAGAGATGGAAGTAGAACCTGGCGATACTATTCGCTTTTATGCACGCTATGGTGGCTCAAGTCCTTTTCACGAAGGCTTTTCACTAGGCATGACGCGAGAAGAGCCCATCGGCATTGGAGCAGAAGCAGTCATTGATGGCGTAACCTATTACATCGATGAAAAAGATTTATGGTTCTTTAACGATCACAATCTACATGTGGACGTGGATGCTAGTTTAGATGAATTACAATACGAGTATCGTACATAAAGCAGTATTTTCCTTTCAGTCTCTGAAAGGAAATACTGTTTTTTTATTTGAAAAATAGTAGCTAGAATTTCATTCCTTTTTTCGTTTATCTCCGCACAAAGTTGTCCATTCTATATATAGTGAACATCCATTTGAGGAGGAAAACCCATGTCCATATCAAACAAGATCGATCCCTCCCCATCCCTTACAACGGACGATTTATTAAATACTTCCCTTGCCAAAAATATAAAAGTCATTCAAAACACTCTCGGTCATAGCAATGACATCATTATACGAGAAATTACCATTGGTGAAGCTGAACCCCATCGACTGGCCATTATTTCCATTGATGGCTTATCCGATAAAACGATGATTTCGGATTCAGTGATTGATAAATTAATGGCGAATATTGAGGAAGAACAAGAAATTGAAATTACTACCATTAATCAATATGTGCGAAGTTCCTATTTAACTGTTGGTGATGTGATGAATATCGAAAATTTCACATCATTGTATTATGCCATCCTTAATGGTGAAACCGTCATTTTATTAGACGGCTTTGCTGAAGGCATTGTAACAAGTACGAAAAGTGCAAAGGATAGAGCTGTCACAGAGCCCTCAACCGAATCCGTTATTAGAGGACCTCGAGAGTCCTTTACTGAAACTTTGCGTACGAATACCGCGCTCATTCGACGAAAAATAAAAAGTCCAAATCTTTGGATTAAGTCTCGAGTCATCGGTGAAGTGACACAAACAGATGTCGCCGTGATGTATATACATGGTATCGCCAGTGACAAAATTGTTGCGGAGGTGTTAGCGCGGTTAGATCGCATTAATATCGATGGCATTTTAGAAAGTGGCTATATTGAGGATTTTATTCAAGATTCTAAAAATACCATGTTTCCAACCATTTACAACTCAGAACGGCCAGATGTTATTGCTGGTGAATTATTAGATGGGAAAGTGGCGATTCTAGTAGATGGTACCCCCTTTGTATTAGTGGTGCCTGCATTATTTACTTCCTTTTTGCAATCAGCAGAAGACTACTATCAACATTGGATGATTAGTTCCCTCATTCGTATTTTACGTTTCTTTGGTATTAGTTTGGCATTGGTAGCACCATCTCTCTATGTTGCGATTACGACGTTTCATCAAGAAATGCTACCGACGGCCATGCTAATTAGTATCGCCTCACAACGAGAAGGCGTGCCCTTCCCTGCCGTAGTGGAAGCACTTATTATGGAGCTTGCCTTTGAGATACTACGAGAGGCAGGGCTTCGAATGCCGCGAACAATCGGTCCAGCTGTGTCCATCGTAGGTACGCTGGTAATTGGCCAGGCAGCGGTAGATGCCGGTGTTGTCTCGGCTGTAATGGTTATAATAGTGGCATTAACGGCCATTTGTAGTTTTTTATTCCCTGCTTATGGTTTGTCCAATACGATTCGTGTACTGCGCTTTCCATTAATGATCTTAGCTGCTATGTTTGGTCTTTTTGGAGTTATGTTTGGCATTATTATCATTATTCTTCATTTATGCAGCATTCGTTCATTTGGTGTACCGTATTTAAGCCCGTTTGCTCCTTTAATTTTACAGGATCAAAAAGATGCATTTTTATTGCTTCCTCGTAGACGTTTATTAACACGTCCACGTTTAGTCAATCAGAAAAACGTTGTTAGAGGGCATAAATATGTCCCAAGAACAGGTCGGAAATAAAACTACTGAACAAATGAGGAATAAAATATGGCAAAAGTAAAAGTAATCTGCTTACTATGCATCCTCACTTTACTGTTAAGTGGTTGCTGGAGTAAGCGTGAATTAAATGAATTAGCCATTGTTGTAGCGCTTGGTATAGACAAAGTAGATGATGAGTATGAGATTACCGTTCAAATAGTTGATCCTAGTGAGGTTTCCATGCGACAAGCTTCCACTCAGCGCTCCCCTGTTGTCAGCTATCATTCTAGAGGGGAAACAATTTTTGAGGCCATCCGCAAAATGACTACCATTGCTGCACGGAAGCCATATTTTGCCCATCTACAGGTAGTCGTTTTAGGTGAAGATCTCGCTAAAGATGGAATCAGTGATTCATTAGATTTAATTGCACGAGACCATGAGTTTAGAAAGGATTTCGATGTCATCATGTCTTATGAGGCTACAGCTAAGGAAGTGTTAAATGTTCTCACACCTATCGAAAAAGTTCCTGCTAATAAAATCTTAAACTCCCTCAAAGTTTCTGAAAAAGTTTGGGGCTCTACTATTGCTATTAATATAGACGAATTGGTCACAAGGCTCAGTGAAAAGGACAATGGGGCTTTGATTTCTGCGATTGAAGTTCATGGGGATAAACGGTTAGGGGCCGATCAAACAAACGTCCAACGTGTTAAAACACCTGTGTTGTTAAAATATGCAGGATTGGCCATCTTTAAAGGAGATCAATACATTGGTTTACTTTCAGAGGGAGAAAGTAAAAGTATTAGTTTTCTCAGTGACAAAATACAAAGTACGATTGAAATCGTCACCTGTCCAAAGCAAGGTACACTCTCAACTGAGATTACGAAATCCTCCACAAAAGTAAAGGGATCATTTAAGAATGGGAAACCGCAAATTGATGTCCAAATAAATGTGGAACAAAATGTAGGAGAGGTCGAATGTGATATCAATCTAACGAAAAATAAAACGGTGGATTATATCAATAAAAAAACAGCACAGGGCATCGATGAACGTATTGAAAAAACATTAGAAAAAATTCAACAGCAATACCAAGTGGATGTTTTAGGCTATGGTGATGCCCTACATCGTGCAGATGCTAAACAATGGAAAAAAATCAAAAACGATTGGCCAAATATCTTTCCTGATCTACCAATCCATGTTCATGTAAAAGTGACAACACAAGGTTTAGGCACAATGCAAAACTCATTATTAAAAAAGCCAAAGGAGGGATAGTGGATTGGTACTAGCAATAGCCATCTTAATCATTTCAATCATTATTGCGATACTATATATCCCGAAACTCAAAAAGCAACAAGAGACCAAAACCATTCTTGTTTTTTCAATCCTATTACTAATTGGAACAGCGCTTAATATGGGCATTGCTCTCAAAATAAATATCCCGAGTCCTCTAGATTTTATAACCTTTATTTTTACACCAATTAAAGATTTTATCGTTTCACTCACAAAATAGTAGACACATCGTCATGAATTGGAGGACACTTATATGGAAAAAGAAGTAATTAGTTCAAGACAATTTACAATTATCACATTCCTCCTTTCTATCGGTACTGCCATCTTAATCATCCCTTCAAGTATTGCAAGCTCTAGTAAGCAAGATGCGTGGATTGCTGCAAGTATTGGTGTTGTCCTTAGTTTGCTTGTTGTGAAATTATTTGTGACGTTAGGGGACCAAACACCGACACTGAATTTTATTGAAGCAAATGAAAAACTTCTCGGTCGCTTTTTTGGAAAAATCACAGTGGTGGGCTTCCTTTCTCTTACCCTATTTGCGGGAGGAGAATTACTGTATTTTATTGGTGCTTTTATGAAAACAGAGGTAATGCCAGAGACGCCTACTATGGCATTTGCCTTGTTGTTTATTATTATAATTATGTATGCTACCTATTTAGGGATAGAAAACTTTGCTCGTTCAGCAGAAATACTTTTCCCTATGTTTGTCTTAATTTTTATTTTCTTTGTTGTAAGTATCACCCCACAAATTAAGTTTGAAAATATACAACCGATTATGGAAGCATCCAAAACATCCATCTTATATAGTATCATCCGCTTTGTAAGTGTCTTTTCTTTTTCGTTAGTTATGTTATTAATGATTTACCCTGCTAGTGTCAATGTCCAGCAATCCTCAAAGAAAGGATTTTACATAGGCATGCTTCTCGGTGGATTTGTTCTAGTAACATTGATTACTCTATCTATTTTAGTATTAGGGCCAGCCAACACGGCTTCGCGAACTTTCCCTAGTTATGCCCTAGCACAAAGAATCTCTATCGGAAATTTTTTACAGCGCATTGAAATTATCATGGCTTTTATGTGGATCGTATCCATTTTTATTCGAACGTTTATGTACTTCTATACAACTGTTGTCGGGATTGCACAAATTATGAAATTGAAGGATCACCGTCCACTTATCCTACCAATGGGTATTATTATGGTCGGACTTTCGCAAATTGTTCACCCAGACATCGTCCATTCCAACATTTATAATGATGAGATTTGGCCAATTTATGCATTTGTTTGCACCATATTATTACCCATACTTCTACTCATTGTAGCTGTTATTCGTAACCGAAAATCACAAGGTAATTCGACTGAAATGGGTCATGCGGATTCTAATCAAGGCAATCAGACGAAACCTGATAATATGGATTCCAATCAGGAGAATCAGACGAAACCTGATAATATGAATTCCAATCAGGAGAATCAGGCGATACCTGATAATAAGGATTCCCATCAGGAGAATCAAGCTAAACCTGCTACTATGGATTCCAATCAAGATAATCAGACTAACGATGCTAATACAGATAGCACTCAAGACAATCAGGCGAAACCAGATAATACAGTTTCCAATCAGGAAAAAACAGATAATCCAGTCTCTACTAAAGACAATCAAGATAAATCTGCTATGTCGAATTCCAGCCAAGTGACTCAGCCTGAAGCGGGCAACGCTACATCCAAACAGGACGACCAGGCGCCACCAGATAAAACGAGTTCTGACAAGAAAAATCTAGAATAACAAAGTCTAATTCCTTCAAGCTGCTTAGCGAAGAAATTAGACTTTTTAGTGTTATTTAAATATGATATTCAATTTCGTCCACAAAATCCCATTCATATGGTGTCTCTTGGTATACGTAGTAGTTCAACCAGTTGGAGAACAATAAATGCGTATGGGCACGCCATGTATTCATCGGTGCCTTTGCTGGATCATCATTTGGGAAGTAGTTTACTGGAACGTCTATATGGATGCCCTTGGCAACATCGCGACTGTATTCATCGGCTAATGTTGTCGCATCATATTCTAAATGACCAGTAATCATAATGTTTTTATTATCTTTGGATTGCACGATAAATACACCTGCATCCTCTGAATAGGATAATAAGCGTAAGTCTGGATGATTGCGAACCTCGTCAATCGAGACAGATGTATAGCGAGAATGAGGGGCTGTAAATAAATCACTAAAGCCTCGTACTAAATCTACTGTTAAATCAGTAATCACATGAGAATAAACGCCGGAGCATTTAGCAGAAAGCTCGACCTTTCCAATCCCATAATGATGATATAAAGCAGCCTGTGCCCCCCAACATATATGTAGCACGGATGTCACATTCTTTTTTGACCAATCCATAATTTCAGCAATTTCCTGCCAATAGTTAACCTCTTCAAATGGCATTTTTTCTACTGGCGCACCCGTAATGATCATACCATCATAGCGTCGATGACGAATTTGGTTAAACGTTGTGTAGAATAATTGTAAATGAGACTTACTGACATTTTTAGATTCATGAGTAGCTGTGTTTAAAAAAGTAATATTCACCTGTAATGGTGTATTTCCTAGTAATCGTAGTAATTGTAGCTCAGTTTTTTCTTTTTCAGGCATCAAATTTAAGATTAATATATTTAATGGACGTATTTGCTGTGTTCTCGCACGGTCCTCTTCCATTACGAAGATTTTTTCCTCACGTAAATGTTCTCCAGCAGGTAAATTTTTCGGAATATTAATTGGCATCTTGCGTTCCCCTCTCTTTTTTTGCTCCTTTTTCTAAAAATTAAAAAATCCTCCACATTCCATATGAGATAGAATGAGAAGGATTTTTTTCACGTTCACTCTTATCTCTCAAAGGAAAAACCTTTGCTGGAATTAGCACCTTTCTAACATTTGTTAGAGGTTGCTGAAGCGTCATCGGGCCAAATCCCTCTGCTTCTCTTGATAAGATTATTTAATTATCTTGAATTGTAACATGGACTAGTTAGAATATCAATAATTCATAGAATATTTTGTTATTCCTATGCATGTTCTCCAATCATTTGATAAACACTAAGCTTGCTGTATATGGTTATTCTACATGAAATTTTATGGTAAACATGCCGCTATTATGTTACCATATATCTTTAGTAATAGAGAGGAACGTGAATACTTTGATTAATATTGAATTTCCAAAACCAGATGTAGTCATTCGCCAACGCGAACAAGATGTAAAACCAGGTGATGTCCCAATTACACCATACTTTGGTTTCATCGACTTCCACAAAATCACACGTGATAAAGGCGGCATTTTCTTATTCTATAATGAAAAGAATGAGCTATTATTTGTCGGCAAAGCACGTAAAATTCGTCAACGCATTAAAAAACATTTTGAAGACAATGTATCTCCGTTGAAAAACTATCGTGACGAGGTCTTCAAAATTGAAGTCTATGAAGTAGAAGATCCTATGGAACGTGAAATTTATGAAACATATGCGATTAATACGTTCCGCTCCAAATACAATGTAGATAAAGTATTTTATTAATATCAACAAAAACCGAAATCTCTTTTTTAGGGATTTCGGTTTTTTTATTACATCATAGTCATGCGATCTATCGCCATGCTTTTGCCGTTAATATATAGCTCAATAATCGTCAGCTCCGGGTTTTTATTGATGGCATAGACATACGGTTGAGCTTCTTTCTTTTGCTCGCTTCCTTCCTTGAAATGAATGACTAACCGATCTTCATTTGCTGCCACACTTGCTAGCACATTTCCTTTCGAAAACATGACAAGATAGTACGTCATGTCATCTTCATACAATAACTGAATTCTTTCTTGAGCTATAATATGCTGTTGGATATGGTCAGGAACGATGGTTAGCTCCTGAATCTTAGGTGGAACTAGCAGCGGTGCAGAATCACATCCGCCAATCCATAATACATAAAACAATACTGGCAACATCCATTTTTTCAAGATGCTCCCCTTCCCTTATAGCTACTCTAAGAAAAATGCTTTACGTTCTTTAGCAATCCAGTCCTCAAGCTCTTTATCATCACGCTTCACTAGTCGATTGATAAGAACATCATGCCAAACATAATCCTCTAATAAATAAATATGCACAGGATCATTCGTTATAAAAGCGGTTTCCTGGTTTGACGGCGAGTGACCATAAATCATTTCTTGTCCATCAACCGATAAAATAAACCAATGGGGTGTAGAAGTCTTTCTCGTATAGTGTGTGGCTCTGTGCTGATCGATAGATGCCAGATGCTCCCCGACATATAAGGTAATGCCATGCACCTCCACATGCTGTGATACCCCTTCGATATCCTCGCGTAAGGCATCGTACATATCTTCCCACATCGATAGGATGACTTTTGTCTCTGCTTTTTTTAATAAGGTTTGACAATAATTGATGATTGTCTGCTTCCCTTTTAGCATTAACACTTTAGGTTCCGTTTCTTGTTCTTTCGTTTCTAGTTTTTCTAATTGATCACTAATCGACGTAAAATTCGATTGCCAGCGCTGTTGAACTTGCTGCAAAAACATCTCGACAGGAATGGAAGAATAAGTCGTTTGATCCGCCGTTTCCTCTTTCAGTACGAATCCCTTCTCAACAAGACCATTTAATATGTCATAGATTCTAGCTCTTGGTATCCCAGAGTTTTTGCTAACTTGGTAGGCACTGACATGACTATTTTGTACGAGTGCTGTATAGGCCTTTGCCTCATATTCTGTCAATCCCAGTTCTTTTAATTGGGCGATTAATTCATTCATATCATCCCTCCATATTTTTATTATAGGCTACTGTTGTGAACATTTGCCAATGAAAAAATTAGGCTTTACAGCATCGAATAAATTAGTTACTATTTCAGTAGTAACTAATAAAGAAGAGGTGTAAGCATGGTTTTTGATGTGGATGTACATATTTTAATACTATTGATTTCCTTTGGATTTTTGGCAGCATTTATCGATTCTGTCGTTGGAGGTGGTGGTTTAATTTCCTTACCAGCCTTATTGTTTGTTGGCTTAAATCCCGCCGCTGCAGTAGCAACCAATAAATTAGCTGGCACGATGGGCTCACTCACATCGTCCATTTCCTTTTACCGTTCTGGTCAGCTTGAAATTCGATCTGTCCTGAAATATTTCCCTCTCGCCTTCATTGGATCATTATGTGGTGCTTGGACTGTTCATTTAATTAACCCAGCCCTATTAAAACCATTAATGCTTATCATGCTGGCGGCTGTTGGGATATATACGATCTTTAAAAAGGATTGGGGCGCTGTCTCAACGGTTAAAAATCTATCTAAAACGCACTTATTTTTATTTATGATGCTATTATTTGCTATTGGGTTTTATGACGGGTTTCTTGGTCCTGGAACGGGCTCTTTTTTAATCTTTAGCTTCTTGCTTGTTGGCTTTGATTTTTTAAAGGCGGCAGGAAATGCGAAATTTTTAAATTTAGCAAGTAATGTGGCAGGTGTTTGTATGTTTGCTTACTTAGGTCAAATCCATTATGTATATGGTTTAGTTATGGGGGTTGCTCAAATTGGTGGGGCTATGCTTGGCTCTCGTATGGCCATTCAAAAAGGAAGCGGCTTTGTCCGTACGCTTTTTATCATTGTGACGATGACGCTCCTTGCAAAAAATGCCTACGATTATATGATTCATTAAATAAAAACAACGCCACAGTCAAAAATCTGCGGCGTTGTTTTACATTATATGAGGAAATGCTCGTCCTTAAATTTATGACTAGTAGCAAGACTGACGATTACAAAAATAATGAAGGAAGCTATAATAGGAATCGTAACGGTATGCATACCGAAAGCGGTCGGATAGAACCGGTCAATGAAAATATACAAAGCCATACCTGAAATCATTGACGAAATGGCGCCATATTTATTTGCTTTCCTCCAGTATAATCCGAGAACTACCGTCCAAATAAAGACTGCCTCAAGTCCACCAAATGCAAATAAATTTAACCACACTAATAAATCAGGTGGATGGAGTGCAAAGAGGACAACCGCTAAGCCAATGACCGTTGTTACTATAAAACTGGCACGCTTAATCTCTGCATCGCTTGCCTTTGGCTTCATGTAATTTAAATAGATGTCTTTGACAACCGTTGAGCTTACTAGCATGAGCAGTGCATTGACAGTAGACATGGTAGCGGCCATTGGTGCTGCTAAGACAATCCCTGCTAAAAATGGCGGCAGTACCTTCAATGTTAAGAGTGGCATGACTTTATCACCAATATCGATGCCCGGTAGGACAGGTCGTGCTAACACACCAATTAGATGCATCCCAAACATGATCGTCCCGATGGCAATCGTGCCTATAATGATCGCTAAGTGCATACTTTTAGAATCCTTATAACTCATCGCACGCACGGCGATTTGCGGAAGACCGACCACCCCCACACCAATTAATATCCAAAATGTTGAAACATACAGAGGTGTTAAATCCCCTTCTGCTCCAAATGGAGATACGAAATTGGGATTCTCTGCGACCAGCGAGGTCATAATTTTATCGATGCCTCCACCTGCAATAATAGTACCGATTAATAAAATGACAGTTCCGATAACCATGATGGAGCCCTGTACAGTATCCGTTAAAGCAACTGCTCGGAAGCCACCAATAATAACATACACTAAAACTGAAATCGCAAATATAAACAGTGCCGCCGTATAATGTAAGCCTGTTAAAGACTCAATTAAACGGGCTCCTCCTACCCACTGCGCCATCATCGCTGAAAATAAAAAGACAATAATACTAATAGCAGACAGAATGACAATGACATGGCTTTTATAGCGTTCTCGTAAAAAGTCGATAAGCGTAATAGCTTGGTAACGACGAGCAATAATCGCAAATTTTTTCCCTAAAATCATCAGGACAAAATAGCCAGCAGGTAGCTGTGCCATGGCAAGTAGCACCCAGCCCAGCCCTTTCGTATAAGCTACTCCTGGCCCTCCGATAAAGCTACTCGCACTACCATATGTAGCTATCATTGTCATCGCTAGGATAAATCCACCCATTTCTCGACCACCAAGGAAATACTCCTGTAGAAACGAGTTAGAAGAGCGGACATGTTTATTGGCCCACAAACCAATTCCAAAAATAATAATTAAAAATAATAGCAATGGAAATACAACTTGCCAATGCATTAGCGCTCCTCCCCCTCATCTTCAAATGGAACCTCTTTAAAGAAGAGCTTCATAACGATCCAGATGAGCAGGATCATAAAGCCTGTCCCTGCGATACAGCTATAGAAAAACCAAGCAGGAAAACCCAAAACATACGAATAATTTGCGGGATCCCCTGCACCTAGTCCATAAGCAAAGCCAAACCAAATCGCAAAGTTGACAAGGACTAATCCAATTCCAATAAGCGCCTCTCGATGCGCAATTTTAAAGCGTTGATCTTTCACAAGACAATCCCCCTAACCTACTCTATTTTACTGATATGTTGGTCTGATGGGAAGAGATGTGAAAAAATAAGCGGTAACAAGAACTAAACAACGATAAACAGAGGTTCTTGCACGATTACCAGTCTTAAAAGCGCAATAACCTTCGCCTATTACATGAGACGAAGGTTATATGCAAAGTCAATTTTTATTGGAGCTTTTCCCAAACTTAAAATGTTCCAACGCTAAAGAATTGTGCATGTTGAATAAAAATAATAGGTTCTCCTTGTAATGACGCTATTTTTGATGGCTCTGTCGATTCCGATAATAGAAACACGAGCACTTTTATTCACATGGCGTAGCATCTACAAGCATATGCAAAGCCTTTTTATCGATTTTACCGACGCTTGTTTTCGGTAATTCCTCTAAGAAAAGGATTTGTTTAGGGATTTTAAACCTACCTAGCTGTTGATGACACAGGTCGTGGAGTTCATCTAAAATGGTCGCTACTTGATTGTGACAGACAATGAAAGCTGTCACGACCTCTCCCCAATAGTCGTCTGCTATGCCAATTACGGCAACCTCCTGTACATCAGGATGCTGTAATATACACTGTTCGACTTCCTGAGGATAAACATTTTCACCACCAGAGATGATCATTTCTTTTCTACGTCCAACAATAAAGAAATCGCCATCCTCATCCATCATAGCTAGATCGCCCGTTTTTAACCAACCATCTTGCATAATACTGGCCGTTTCCTCCTTGTTATTCCAATAGAAACGAAACATATGCTTGCCTTTTACTAATAGCTCCCCCACTTCACGAGGTGCACAATTATGTCCAGTCGGTTTGATGATTTTAGCTTCAATGAATTGCATGCTTTTCCCAACGGCTCCTTTTTTGGCATAGGCATCCTCGCGAGCAATGAAAAAGTTATTAGGTCCTGCCTCCGTCAAGCCGTAGCCCTCTTTAAAAAATAACCCTTTCCTATAAAATGCATCGTAAATTGGATGAGGACATGGGGCACCACCTGATAAAAATACTTTCATCGAAGGAAATTGATTTTCCTGAAAATATTTCGAGGCAATCATTGCTTGATACATCGTTGGGACAAAAAGTGAGATTGTTGTTTCATATTGGTTTGTAGCTCGCAGTGCTGCCTCCGCTTCGAATTTATCACCAATAATAACAGTCCCACCAGCCATCAGTAAGGGGATACAAAGCGCATTTAAGCCACCTGTATGAAACATGGGCATATAATTTAAAGTACGATCTTTGTCGTGCAAACCCCAGCTAATAATTGTATTCATGGCATTCCAATTGACTGACTCAAAGGATAACACGACCCCCTTTGGCCGACCTGTTGTCCCCCCTGTATAAATCATGAGCCAGGGATCATCTACTTCCATAGTTTGCTTATTAACGCTCCCTTTTTTCTGTTGCTGGATACTATGCAGCGAAAACATTTTGTCTAACACGATTGGACAAGTATCCTCCTCTTCAAACAAGAGGATTGAAGGGGTAGCATCCTCCAAAATTTGGGCTAGTTCCTCCTTACTCAAACGCCAATTTAACGGCACATAAATAAGTCCGCGCAGCCCACAGGCAAAGAGAACAGCAAAAAGTTGAATATGATTTTTGGCAAAAACTGCGACTCTACTTCCCTTCAATAGCTGCTGACCCTGGAAAAATTGACACCATTTACTGATTTCCTCACTTAATTGCTGATACGTCCATTGCTCTGCTGTAGCTAGATTAATCAATGCAATGTGGTGAGGTGTTAATGCAGCTCGCTTTAAAATCCACTCGTGCTCAACAAACATGTAGAAAACCTCCCGTCACATCATAATGGCGCCATCCACATGAAGCGTATGACCATGGACGTAGGAGGCTTCATCAGATGCTAAAAACAAGTAAGCATTAGCAATATCGCGAGGTGTGCCTAAACGCTGCAATGGGACGATCGATCGCATTTGAGCAAGGATATTTTCAGGCATTTTCTTTACCATATCGGTTTCTGTAAAGCCAGGAGCAACCGCATTGACATTAATCCCTTTCCGCCCTAATTCCTTTGCCCATGTTTTAGTCATTCCTACAATCGCCGCTTTTGTGGCTGCATAATTCGTTTGACCAACATTGCCATAGACACCACTTACAGAGGATGTATTAATAATTTTGCCGCTCTCAGCCGCAACCATATGGGGAATGACTTCCTGTGTACAGTGAAAAACACCTGTCAAATTGACATCTAACACTTGTTGAAATTGATCCTCCGTCATCTTAGTTAGCATGGCGTCTCTTGTAATCCCTGCATTATTCACTAGAATATCGATACATCCTACTTGCTCAATGACGGTTGCCACTAATTGTTTTACGCTCTCCCGATTCGCTACATCCACTTGTATAAATGTCGCCTTTTCACCTAAATGTTGTGCTACAGCATTCCCCTCATCGTTATCATAGTCAGCAATAAAAACCACTGCCCCTTCTTCGATAAAACGCTCAGCAGCCGCATAGCCAATACCATTGGCGGCACCTGTAATAATGGCGACTTTATTGTTTAAGCGCATAATTTCTCCCTCCAATTTCTAAAAAGGTTTCAATTTCAGCTGTCAGCTGTGCGACATCATCCACTAATGGAGAGTGCCCACAATCTTTTAAGCCCACAAATTGAGCCTGCTTGCCCAGATCCTGAAGCAATTCTGCATTCATTTTTTCCGTAATGACTAAATCACGATCTCCTCTTAATACTAAAATGGGAATAGTAAGAAGTAGGGCTTCGTGTGTCCCTTTAGCCACCTCATGATCAACTACACTTATATTAAAAGTATTCAGTGCATGATAAACTTCCGCTAAATTTCGCTGTGTCAGCATATCCTCAACATATTCTTCATATTTTTCCTTGCTCGGCTGGTGATGGGTATAAATTAAAGAATTCCACAGTGACTGTAAGCCTTCTCTATTTTTCGTATGATAGAAGCCCTGTATAAGCTTCGTTTTCGATGTATCCACAAGTACCTCTTCATAGCTATACGCTCTCTTAAATGAGGCAGGATTGCCCGTTCCTAAATCCGTGTAAAATGGATAGCCACGTGTGGAAGCAGATGCTAGTAAAATCAGTCGTTGACAATAGCCTGGATAATTGGCGGCAAACTGTAGACAGACTGCTCCACCCGTTGACCAGCCAATCATATCAAAGGTTTGTAATTGCAAAGCATCCACAAATAATTTGACATCCCCACTAAAATCTCTGATGGACGAAATAGGCTGATGGTAGGAAGATCCACCAAAACCTCGTAAATCAATCGCATAAATCGTAAATTTTTCATCTAAAGCATCCATTAGTAAGTCCCAATGCTTAGAGGAGGTCATATTCCCATGAACCAGCACTAAAGGATGCCCTCCACCCGAACGTTTTCGATAGGCAATCGTTTCCCCATTTGCTAACTGAACCGTTTTTAACATTGCACTTCCCCCTTATCCCCAACGTATTGTAATAGCCCCCCATACATAGCCAATGCCTGCACTAACCAATGTAACAATATCGCCAGCTTGTATTCGATTTTGTTCTAAGGCAAGCTGTAAGGACAATATTTGATCAATCTGACCAATATGCCCATATTCTTGTAAATAAATAGATTGCTCGGGCTGCAGACCAAGCTCCGTTAAAATATAGTCATGGGCGGATCTTTTCATATGCAGCATCGCTAAATAATGTAACTGCTCTTCCCTATATCCACTTTTCAATAAAGAGCTACGAATGACCTTCAAAAAGTTGCTTAAAGATTTCTGTTCTAACCGTTCTTTCATGCCAATCGGATCTAGAACATCCAACTGATATAAATGTTCTGTTAAATGAGAGGGTGTTAATGGTGTTTTCGTGCCACCAACAGGAACGACGACATCCTCAGAAAAGGTGCCATCTGTCATGATATCCGCCTCTAAAAGCTGGTTTTTTGGATAGTTTTTTTGTAACAGCATAGCGCCTCCACCAGCTGCCAAATTATACATAAAGCGTGTTCGTGGATTGCTATAATTGATAAAATCAACATTGCGATAACCACCAGCGATGAGAATTGTGTTGATCGTGTCGTCTGAGGCCATTAAGCTTTTTGCGACCTTCAGCGCCATAATGGTCGTGCCACAACGTAATTGCACATCAAATGCCCACGCATTGACTGCACCAAGCTCTTCCTGCATTTTGATGGAGGCTGTCCATAAAGGATATTCCTTATGCTCCTCTCCCATATAAATAACAACATCAATATCTTTCGGCTCTATATGTGCTTTTTTAAGGGCATCCTGTGCTGCCCATATCCCCATTTGCACGGTATGATCATGCTCTCCAGGAATCGGTTTTTCATGAATGCCCATTTTTTGACGGATAATATCCTCTGGAATATTGGAAAGATCCGCAATTTCATTGGATGACATTCTGTTTTGTGGTAGATAAATACCTGTACTGACAATCCCTACTGTCATTCAAATCGCTCCTTTTCCTGCGGCAAGGCAACCTGTGTTTTTCTGTTCTTTACTTTTCCTCGCCATTTCCATATGAGCAAGCGAAGTGTACCAATAAGGCCCTTTGGGAAAAAGATCACCGCTAAAATATAAAGAATGCCAAAGAAAATAATCCAACGTTCAAAAATAGGATAATCTCGTGCCAATCCAGATAATGTGTGCTGAGCATATTCAATGACTGCTGACCCTAATAATGGTCCCACTAAAGTGCCGACACCACCAATAATGGTCATTAATAAAGCATCGAGTGTAATATCCATCGTCATTACACTTGTATTAACGAAGCGTAGGGATACGGCATATAAAGAACCTGCGAAGCTCGCAACAATGCCTGCCACAACTGAAGCAATGACTTTATAATGCAAGGTGTTGAAGCCTAATGATTTCGTCCGTTGTTCATTTTCACGAACAGCAATTAAAATTCGACCTGTCGGAGAATTAACGAAGCGATAAAGGGCTAAAAAGATTAAAACTAGGCTCCCGAGTACAAAAAAATAGAACGTCATACGATCTCTAAACATATCTGGTGCTCGAAATGTAAAGCCATCATTGCCGTAAGTAACCGTGCGCCATTTTTCAGCTAGTACTAGAAATAACCCTGAAAAGGCTAATGTCAGCATAGCAAAGAAATGACTTTTCAAACGAAGTGTCAGTAGCCCTACTAAGAAGCTAATGAGTCCTGCTAACAGCATGCCAATCACGATGGAGAGGACAAAAATAACCATAGTATTTTCCATCTGCTTGAGCATAACCGCTGTTGTATAGGCACCAATACCAAAAAACATGGCATGCCCAAACGACACGATTCCTGTATAACCTAGTAAAATATCATAGCTCATTGCTAGTATCCCAAAAATGAAAATTTGCGTTAATAAAATAAGTAATGTCCTTGAATCATTAACAAAAGGAAGGATGAAAAATATCCCAAATAATAGGAAAAATGCGATATGGCGTAAGGCAATTTTTGGCTTCATGATGTTCGCTCCTTTCGCAATGCAAACAGTCCTTGAGGGCGAAAGATTAATACAATTGCCATTAATATCATATTGACTGCAAGTGATAGGACGGGCACATAATAAGCCATAAAGCTACCTGCTAGTCCTACTAAAATAGCCGCCAGCAAGGAGCCGGAAAAACTGCCCATTCCACCAATGACTACCACAATAAAGCCTAAAATAGCGTATTCCATACCCATTTCTGCATAGATTACGCCTGAATAGGGAGCCATCAACATGCCACTTAGTGCTGCAAGTGCCGCACCAATCATGAAAACATATAAAAACACACGTTTAATATGAATACCAAGAGCCTGCGCCATTTCCTTGTCTTGAACGCCTGCCTGAACAATTAAACCAATCTTCGTGCGCTTCAGCATATATTGGAAAATCCCAAAAATCACAAATCCAATGACAATAATAAATAACCGATATTTGATGATAATAACGTCACCAATTTCCCAGCTACCAGCTAAATAACTTGGTGTTTTCACGGCAACACCATTCGGGCCAAAGACTACTTTAATTAGCTCCTGCAAAACAAGCATCAATCCTAACGTTATTAAAATTTGCTGAATATGATTGCTGTAAACAGGTGTGATAATTAATTTTTCTGTGATAAATCCTAGCAATGCCCCCGTTAAAATAGCACCAATAATCCCTACGATGAAACTTTCCGTATACATATAGGTGAAGATTCCCGCATAAGCCCCCCAAACGAATAACCCACCATGCGCGAAATTTAACACATCCATTAAGCCGAAAATTAACGTCAAGCCTGCCGCTAGTAAAAATATCAGCATGCCTGTTGCCAAGCCATTAATGATTAAATTGACAAACAGCTCCATTGATGGTCACCCCCTTTATCCAATGCCCAAATACTTGCGTTTTAGTTCTTCATTATCAATAAGTTCCTGCATATTGCCTGAATGTACAGTTCTGCCATCATCAATTAATGTATAAGTATCACCGATTCGGCTAGCCATCATAAAGTTTTGTTCCACAAGAACAATGGACGTTTTCTTTTTCATTTCCACAATGGCTTCCATCACCTTTTCAACGACTATTGGTGCTAGCCCTTTCGACGGTTCATCAATCAAAATTAACGGACTATCATTGATAAAAGCTCTTGCCATTGACAGCATTTGCTTTTGGCCACCTGATAAATGGCCGCCAGCCTTCTTCCAAAACTTCTTTAAGTCTGGAAAAAGCTCAAGCACATATTGCTGTCGCTCTACCGTCGCTGTATCCTCCTTACGCATCGCTACCTTCATATTCTCCTCTACCGATAAATCAGCAAAAATCCCTTGATTTTCTGGAACATAGCCTATCCCTAATTTGGCCACCTTGTAAGTAGGACTTTTTTTAATAGAGTGGGAGCGAAAGGCGATTTCTCCCTTTGTGGCAGGTGTTAAGCCCATAATCGTTTTCAGCGTTGTCGTTTTACCTGCACCATTCCGACCTAGCAATACTGTCACCTGCCCCTCCTTCGCTTCAAAATTTACGCCCTGTAAGATGTGATATTGTCCGATATGCGTATGAACCTCATTTAGTGTCAGTAAGGTGTTCATCGTACAATCCCCCCAAATATGCATGTTGTACGGTGTCATTATTCATGATTTCCTCAGGTGATCCATCTGCTAATAATTGACCATTAAACAACACCATTATCGAATCCGATAAATCTAAAATCATATCCATTTTGTGTTCAATAAGCAAAATGGTCTTATTTCCTTGCTGTTTTATTGTGCGAATCACTTCTAAAATGGTTGGTACTTCCTCTAAAGACATGCCAGCAGTTGGTTCATCCAGTAACAGAATTTCCGTATCTAACGCAAGCAGCATAGCAATCTCAAGCTTCCTTTTCTCCCCATGTGAAAGCATCGTTGTAAGGGCGTCGCGTTTATTATCTAGTAACACAAGTGCTAATAGCTCTTCTGCTTTTTCAGTGATCGCCTTATAGCTTTTATAGTGCCGAAATAGCTGATAACGGATTTTCTCCTTGGACTGCACAGCTAAACGAATATTTTCGAAAACCGTTAAGTTTGGAAAAACATTCGTAATTTGAAAGGATCGACCTAAACCCATACGTGTTCTTTCAATGGCCGACTTTTGTGCCAATGATTGCCCCTTAAAATAAACATCACCCGCAGTTGGCTTTAATTCACCACTAATTAAATTAAAGAATGTTGTTTTACCCGCACCATTCGGTCCAATAATGGACTTCAGATGCTTTTCAGGCATTTGAAAATTGACACCATCCACCGCTGTATGCCCACCAAAACGGATTGTTAAATTATCAGTGTGTAATATAGGCTCCATCTCTACTCCCTTCCCTTCTACTAGTTATGTAGAGAGACAGAATTTCTGCCTCCCATATGCTAATTCATAACAGGTGGGGCTGTTTCCTCAGGACTCAGCTCACGAATAAGGACTGGTACTGGGTAATCCACACCTTCTTGATTTTCTAATCGAATGGAATACATAGATTGAAGGGCTTGGTGATCCTCTTCACGGAAGGTCATCGTGCCTTTCGGTGTCTCAAATGACATGCCTTCCATCACATCAATTAGCTTATTGGCATCGGCATCCCCATCCGATTTCTTCAATGCCTCTACAATCGAAATAGCTGCGGACATACCTCCAGGTGTAAATAAATCCGGTACCTCATTGAAACGTTTTTGATGCTCCTCCACTAACCATTTATTCACATCATTTTGAGGTAACGTATGATAGTACACGGAGAAGCCTTCCATACCAACTAATGGATTCATAAATTGAAGCGCAATAATATCAGGCGCACCCGTAGAAATTTTAATGCCTTTTTCTTGAATTTTAAGATCAGCAATTTGATTCCAAGGAGAATTTGCCCCTGCCCATACGACAAATAAATAATCTGGCTTAGCATCCATCACCTTTTGCAGATTCGACGTAAAGTCTGTTGCGGCTGGATCTGCATACTCCTCTAGCACAATTTCTGCTCCCAACTTCTCTGCAGCTGTCTTAAATGCATTCACACCGTCCCAGCCAAATGAATAATCTGGCGCAAACGTTGCAATCTTCACACCATCTCCCGCAATAGCTGCCGCCGCAGCATACGCATCCTGTGATGAATTACGTCCTGTACGGAAAATATATTCATTAAATTCTGACCCTGTAATACTATCTGCTACCGCAGGCTCCACGACCATAATTTTTTCATACTCCTCTGCAAGTGGAAGGACAGCCAACGTATCACCAGAGCTTGACGAACCTACTAGAAAATCAACCTGATCATCCTCTAATAGCTTTGTGGCCTTTTGTACAGCCACCTCAGGCTTCGTCTCCGTATCCTCATAAATAATCTCAATTTTTTTCCCATTGACCTCCATCGTACCCCCAGTGGCATACTCTATCCCTAAATCAAATCCACGCTGCGTTTGTTTTCCATAAGACTCAAGTGCCCCTGTTAACGAAGCAAGCACCCCAATCCTAATCGTTTCCCCTTCCGCCGTAACAGCCTTCGTCTCACCATCAGTAGTATCTGCATCCGCAGCCTCTTCCTTCGTATCTTTTTCGCTACAAGCCACCAACAACACAGCTACCATCACTAAAAGAAACCAAAACCAATGCTTCCTCATCCCATATCCCCCTTCAAAATTCTCTCCAAAGAAAGCGCTTTCGTTGCTATGACCTCACTATATAAAAGACCAGTTACAAATTAGTTACAAAAAATGATCCGGCCAAGAGGAACGGATCATTTTTCTGTCCCGAAAGTGAAGTGAAACGCAACGGCAGGGACAAAACGGGTTTTAACGAAAAGTGCAGAGTATTTTTCTGTCCCGAAGGTGAAGCATAGCGTAACGGCAGGGACAAAACAGGTTTTTATCTGCACGAAAAGTGCAGAGTATTTTTCTGTCCCGAAAGTGAAGCATAGCGCAACGGCAGGTCAAAACTCACCTCTAAATTAAAAAGCGTGTGAAATTTTACAATCAGTAAAATTTCACACGCTTTGCCGTACAATTACAAGAAAGGGATATCGCTTCTGCCACCCACCATTTAGTCGAAAATAATCCAGAGATATCCTTCCAGAAATTGTATTAAGTAATCTTCGGACAACTCCAAAGATTACTTTTTATAATGACTACTTTATTCATGCAAAAAGACCCTTTCAAAAGTAGAAAGAGTCTTTTATAGAAAAATGTTGAAATTAGCGTTTTGAGAACTGAGGTACACGACGAGCGCCACGTTCTAAATTCAAACCGATAAAAAAAGAAGACAAAAACGTTGAAAGTACAACATTTTTGTCTTTTATATTTTGGAGCTATTCTTTCGATACTCCCGACTGCATACTGTAATTTCTTACGTTGCTCCTTCTCTGGAATAATAAGAGGACAAATAAAGGCAGCCCCTAAAAGCCGCTCAGCTGACTTTCGCATAATTCCACGCGCTAAATAGCCCCCATAAGATTCACCCACCAGCAAGTAGGGTTCATCGGGAATCAGTGCTTGTATAAATTCATTGACCACTTCTAACATTTCATCTGAGTTTTGAATCGATGAATAGTTCGTAGTCTTACCCATCCCAGGAAGGTCAAAATAGATACGTTTCCACCCCTCTTGCTCTAAAAAAACCGGCTCCATACACCCCTTCATTAACCGATGATCAGGCGTAAAACCGTGTAGCATAATAATAGGTATTCCTGTTCCGATTATTTCATAGTAAATATTCGCTTTACTAGTCTGACAAAATGGCATTGTTGTACCTCCGAATATATGGTCTAAAATAAAGTTTTCTTTCACATTTGAATCATGAGTCCCCCACACTGAGTAAGCTTTTTTTGCCAACATTCTCTACCCCATAATCAAATCATAAACAGCCATTGTTGATTCCATTGGAGTAGTGTTCAATTCCTGCTGTAATTGTTGGACGCATTTTTCATACCATTTCAAGGCTAGTGAACGGTTTTGAAGTTGGTAATGACTATACATGAGCAGACGATACCCTTCCTCCCATAACGGGTCCTCTCGAACCATCCTCTCTGCGTAGCCAATAGTCTTTTTATACTGTTGCTGTCTTGTAGCGTTTTGAGCTAGGCGTTCAAGTACCTCAATATATAAATACTGTAGTTTTTCGCGATCCTGTGTCAGCCAGTCTAGTTGTTTTTTTTCCGCATATAATGCGTCCGTATAACTCGCTAGAGCTAATTGTAGCCATTCATTGGACAGCTCTGGATCAAATTCCTCCATGCCTAAATGGAAGTAATAATGAAAGCGTTCTACGTCAATTTGAAGAAAAGAGATATGCTGTAACTGATACATATTATTTTTCCGCTGAATAAAAAGGCTATCCTGTCTGGCATGTCGTTGTGGTTCCAGTACTTTTAGTAAGGTATTCAAAACCACTTTAAAATCCCGATCCAAGGACTCAACGCTCCGTTCAGGCCATAATGCTTGTGCAATTTCTTCCTTCGGTGTAAAGCGATGACGATGACAATACAAATACACGAATAACTCCTTTGCCTTATCACGCTGCCACTCTTTATCTTCAAGCTTTCGTTGTCCCCTTATTAGGCTTACGCTCCCGAAAAGTTGGAGCTGAATTTCGTCATGCGAGTAGCTCATACTATCTTCCGCCTGTAAAAATTGTCGCAGCCCAACGATGGCTGCATGCTCTTCACTACCGCATTGTTGACTGTATTGTAATAGCTCATAAAAAATCATTTGATTGCTTGGGCCAAGGATCATTTTCTTTTGCAGAAAATAATGATAGCCATTTGTCATGCACAATTGGGCGAACTGTTGAAATGAAGATTGAAATTGTTCGATTGACTTCTCTTGAAAGGCAATCACGGATTGATAAAATAAAACATGCATCAGCCCATTACGATCACCACATTCTTGAAACAGTTGCTGGGCTTTTATTAACAACTCCTTCGCCTGTGCCGTTTCATGCTGGGAAACATTGATTTTCACCTCTGCTAGGAGAATTAGCGCCGTCATCCAAGCATCTTGGACCTGTTCCGTTTCCTGTAAGCCAAGCGCTAAATATTTCTTAGCAGCTTCCATATCCCCTAGCATATGTTTGACGATGGCCAGTCCCATATATGGTTCTGCCTTAACCCGTGAGATGTTAATCGTATTCATTAATGTCAATGCTTTTTCATAGGCATGACAAGCCCCTTGATAATCTGGGTACTCCATTAATAACAAAGCATGTGCTTTTCGAATATAGCCAACAGCCTCAATGAAGACAGACTTTTCGCGTAAACCTCTCTGAATACCGTGCTGGGCCGCATACCAAGCATCCTTTCCTTCCCCTAACAATGTATAGACAAAAGCTGCTAACAATTCACTTTCACGATGAGTTGCGACGAGCTGAGGTGGTAATTCAAGCCGTTTTCCTAATAATTCTTTTGCCTCTTGCAACTGCCCTGTGCGCAGTAAGACACGTACATCGACATTGGCGCGTTGTACAACATCCTCTGGTAAAGCCACATTATCGATAAATAATTGTGCCCCCTTTGCCTTCCCTAAGTTTACTAAATTTTCAGCGTATTGACGTTGGAGCTCTACTAATTCTGTCTTCGGTAAGGGAGTATATTTGGCGAGCTCTAAAGCTTTTTCTAAATGAGGTTCTGCCAATGCTGGCTGAATTGTGTCTAAATAGATATGGGCTAATCCTGCTTGTGCTTTTGTCACATAAACATCATCCCGCTGCCGCTGTGCAATGGTTGCACATTTCTCATAGGATTGCTTAGCTTTTTCATAAAAAGCACGGTAGCGATGGCATTCTCCCTCAAAATAATATAATTTATAAAACTTTGTTTTTTCTTGTATGGTAAAGCGATTGATTTTTTCTAACAACCATTCGAATTGACCAGCTCGAATTAATGGCTCTGCATGGAGCTGTAAGAGCTCTCCGCAAAAATTGGGATCATTCGTTTTAAAGGCATGATAAAGGGCAGCTTGAACATTATGTTGATCCACATAAAACAACGCTGCTTGTTGATGAAGGTCATTATATTGATGCGGATACTGTTGCCATTTTATTTCTAAAAAACGACTAAACAACACGTGGAATCGATAAATGCCATCTGTTGTAGCGGGCTGAATAAATACGTGGCGTTGCGTGAATGGATTCAACATTTGTGCAAGTTCAGAGCCATAAAAATCCTCTAATAATTTTGCTGAAAAGTTTGGAAAAATCGCCAATTTTAAGATGACCTCTTGTTCAGTGAATGTCATCGTACTATAAACTTCTTCCGACAAATAGCGGAAGAGATCATTTGTCGGGATGGTTAGCCAATGATCTAAGGGAGCATGATGCCATTGCTCTGCTAGTAAAGAAATGCTAATAGCCCAACCTTCTGTCATTTCCAAAATCTTTGCGACTTCAGAGCTTGATAAATGCACATCTACATATTCTTCAAAAAATACAGCAATCTCCTCGTTTGAAAATGCTAGCTCCTTCTCTGTGATAACAAGTAATCTTTTTTGTAGCTTTAATTTCCTCGTAATATCCCAATTAGGTAATGTTCTAGAGGCGATAATGAAATGAACAGTTGGCGGCGCAAACTCAATGATTTTCTCCATTAAATAATTTATGTGAAATACATGATCGACGAGATGATAGTCATCTATAACAATTAGGAGCGGCTCATCCATGTTACATAAGCAATTGACAAACAGCTTATACCAGCGATTGAGCTCCTCCATTTTCGGAAAGCGAGATAATTGGTCCCATGTATCAAATGTCTGACCAAAATTAGGCACAATTCGTTGTACACTGAAAAAAAGATGCGTCAAAAAGGGTAAAATCGTATCATCTTCATCAGAAATACTGTACCAGGAAAATCGTCGAGATTCGTGGTACAGAAATTGAGTGAGGGTGGTCGTCTTGCCATACCCTGCCCCACTATGAATAAGTGTGCATGTATGCTGATGACTTTTTTTTAATGTTCTCATCAGTGACGCTCGATTAATACAATGCTTGGATGGATTTGGTGCTATACATTTGGATTGTATGATAATATCTGTCATGGAAACGATAACCTCCGTTTGTGTAAGGTTACAAAAATTCAGATTATTAAATTATTGACAGTTTACCATATTTTTATAGCTTTGATGGAAATAAATAAAAAACCCGACTATCAAATAATGATAATCGGGCTTTTGTTCTATGATTATAGTAATTCTTTACGTAATTCAGCAGCTGATTTTGGTGAAAGCAGACTGAATGGGATATCAAATACTGTTTTCGCCCCTTTATCACCAGCTTGGCTTAGACGGTGTGCTGCACGTGCATAAGCGACTAAAACACTAGACGTGAAGTTTGGATTACTTTCTAATTTTAATGAGAATTCAAGAATTTGTTTATCGTTTGCACCACTATCACCACTGCGGATCACAAAACCACCATGTGGCATACCTGTGTGGTTTGCTGTAAATTCTTCTTCAGAAATGAAGTTTACAGTTGTATTATATTCATCGAAGTAGTTAGGCATTGTCACAATTTCTTGTTCTACTTTTGCCGCATCTGCGCCGTCTTCTAGTACAACCCAGCATTCACGAGCATGTTTCTCACGTGTTGTTAGCTCTGGATTTTCACCGTTACGTACACGATCTACTGCTTCTTTAATTGGTAAAGTGTATTGCACAGCATTTTTAACGCCTTCAATACGACGAACTGCATCCGAGTGACCTTGACTTAGACCATCTCCCCAGAAAGTATACGTTGTACCAACTGGTAATACAGATTCACCTAATAGACGATTTAATGAGAATAAACCTGGATCCCAACCAACTGAGATGACAGATACTTTGCCAGACTTTTGAGCTGCTGCATCAACCGCATCGAAAAATTCAGGAATTTTCGCATGTGTATCGAAGCTATCAATTGTATTAAACCATTGAGCAAAATGTGGACCTTGCTCTGGTAAATCTGTTGCTGAGCCCCCACATAAAATCATAACATCAATGTCATTTTGGAATTTTTCAGCGTCCTCTACTAAATATACGCTCGCATTGCTAGCTACGTTTACTGTTGAAGGGTCTCGACGTGTGAACACCGCTACTACTTCCATATCTGGATTTTGTGATATAGCATACTCCACACCACGACCTAAATTTCCATAACCAACAATACCTACTCGAATTGCACTCATTAAAATTCCTCCTCACGATTACGCGACTTTGTGAATACCTTCACGTTAAATCTAACTACAATAATACTTCGTGTTAGAAAAATTCACAATAGTTTGAGTATGAGTTTTTTTGAAAGAATATATATCAGTTTTCTATGATTTTTATCCAATGATGGTATGAATACGGTTACAAATTACTAAATATTCCATGAACCTTTAAGTTTTCGTTAAAGCCTTGTAAATGACGGCTATTTTTCGAACCAGTCTTGTACAATAAATGTAACGACAAAAGGGGGCATGTTGAATGAAAAGTACTGGTTACTCATTAAGCACAACAACGGCACAAGGAGAACTACTTGCATTCCATATGACACAAAATTCTGTGGATCACAACAGTGAAGCGATTCAAACTGTAAGGAAACCGCTTGAAAGTTTTTCACCAAACAAACATTTATGTATCGGTGTTCTACCTTTTGACGTTTCGGAAGACACCTTAGACAAATCCATCCAAAAAAACAGGGTTAATGAAGTCGACTTTTATAATAGCGGTAAGGAAATTGCTCGCTGGCTCATAAAAAAAAGCGAATACAACAAATCTAGCCATGACTTCTTAACTTGAAGTCTGAAGAACAGTATTATCGAGTCTAGATCATGCTCCTCCTAATTTTAATTCCCCAACTACTGAATCTCCTGAGCCAATTGTGCGAGGCGTTTTTCATCAATAATATGGTAGCCAGTCTTGCGTTTCTCTAAAATTTTCTCCTCACAAAACTGAGCCAATACATATAATAAATGGCGATAGGAAACCCCTAAATACTCACAGATTTCTGTATGTTTTTCCTTATAGACACCCTGATCAGCCGATAATTGAATAAATGCTGCTAAACGACTTTCAAAAGGATATGCCTGATTTTGTGTATATTTGGAGGTCATTTTTGTTGCCTTTTCCCCTAAAAATACGCAAAGTCGGCGTAAAAATAATACATCAGCAAGTAACTTTTCCTTACATGACTGAGTAATGGAGTAACAAATTGTCTTCGTTACTGTTTGAATTCCCTTCGTATATCTTGCCTCATTTAACAATTCAATTTCTCCCATAAATAAAGGCCCCTCTAAATATTCGATAAGCGAAACCTTGCCATTCTTATGCGTCATATAAAGCTTCGCCTTGCCTTCAATCATGTAATACAATGTTTCTGGAAAGGAGCCTTCCTGGAAAATCCATTCTCCTTTATCAAATTCACAAACTTCTAAATAGGGATCAATATCAAATGAGAAAAAGTCATGGATCGGATATTTTTCGAGATAATGGGTGCGATTTTCTGCTGTTAGAATATGCATTTTTTACTCTCTCCTCTGAAAAATATGAGATATCTCACATTATTGTAGCGATGAACGTGCTATTATTCAACATAGTTAAATGGAGGTACGGTAAATTTATGAATAATCAACGATGGCTTTCTCAAAATTTCTTTACATTTTTTATTACTTGGGGCATATTCTTACCCTACTGGACAGGGTGGCTTGTGGATGCTAAACATCTGACTGTGTCGCAGGCAAGCGTTGTAATGGGCTGTGGGTTACTCGCCCGTGCCACGTCTAATCTTTTCTTCTTCCCTACGCTTGCTAAATATGTAAATAATAAACGACTCATTACCATTTTAGCAGTCGGTGCTCTTCTGACAGCACTGCTGTACATACCTAGTTCAGGCTTTAGTGCATTATTAGTTGTAACTATTTTATTTAGTATTTTTTACCCAGCACTGTTACCAGCTGTAGAAAGTAGTGCCGCAACGCTTGTCCAATATGGCAACATTCATTATGGTAAAAGCCGCTCCTATGGTTCCTTTGGCTTTGTTATTGCCGTATTAATTATTAGTATGCTAACAGGAGTATTCGGTAAAAACATTATCTTTTGGAGCATGATCATTGGTTTAATTGGCATGTTGCTTATGCAGCTATTCGCTACACCAAAGGAATTGCTACTTGTTCCGACAAAAGAGCAACGTGCAAAATCATTGTCCATGAAAACACTATGGAATATTAAAGGCTTCCCTATTGTCTTATTCATTGTTATTTTATTGCAAGGTGCACATGCCTCCTATTATAGCTACGGTTATATATACTTGGAAGACTTACATGTAGATCCATTTTATATGGGCATGATTATTAACATCGCGGTTATTTGTGAAATTTTATACTTTATGAAGGCCGATACATTATTTACGAAATGGCGTTCTTCTTCTTTATTACTGTTAGCAGCTAGCGGGTCTTCTCTTCGTTGGTTACTAATATTTATATTCCCAAATGTTTGGGTATTTATTGCCTCTCAAACTTTGCATGCGTTCTCCTTTGCTCTGGCACATTTTGCTTTTATTCGTTATCTAACGCAAACCCTACCAAAGGAGCAAATTCCAAACGCACAGGGTATATATTCTGCATTAGCGATGGGGTTAAGCACAGCCATCCTGACATTTTTGGGAGGCTATTTATACGAAATATCGCCTGGTTTGTCCTTTGCAGCTATGTTAATTTGTACCGTTCCAGCCATCGCTATATTGCTCATGACACGTAGCAAATATCAATATTAATATAAAACGCAGGTGAGAATTACTTCACCTGCGTTTTTCATTTCGGATAATAGGAAAATCCAGGATATTTCACCACAGGCCACTTTTCTTTTCTTAGCGCTTGTATTAGCTCCGGACCAACGTGTAGATTGCTTTGTACCAGTTCGATTGGTGTTAGCGCCATCCATTGATTTAAAGAGACGTCCTGGAAACGGTCACTTTTAAACATTTCTAAAAACCATAATGGCTCCGTACCCGTATTTTCAATATAGTGACCGGTCGCAAACGGCACATAGCCGACATCTCCTGCACGATAATCGAATGTTCGTGCAGTTCCATCCCCAGTGAATACCGTCATACGCCCTTTTCCTTGTAGATAATATTGCCATTCATCATTATTCGGATGCCAATGCAGCTCCCGCATTGCCCCAGGCTCAATTTCCACTAATGCTGCCGCAATATTTTTAGAGATTGGGAAATTGGTCGAATCAACAATACGGACACTGCCACCTGGTGTTTTCAAGGGTGGCTGAGCTAGTAAACGGTGCTTAAAGGTTTGTGGCACCTTACCATAGGGAGATTGAATTTTTTGCGAGTCAATCGATCCAGGAACATTGTCTTGATAAATATACACCTGTTCACTCGGAATATCGTCAAAGGCACTAATCGGTACACCAAAGTTCGCTGACAGCACTTCCTTTGGCGTATGAGCAAACCAATCAGAAATTGAAAGTGTATTGAGATCAGAGAAATTCCCATCATCAAAGACTAATAAAAATTCACAGCCACCCGCTAATCCCTGTATGGAATGAGGAATTCCTGGTGGAAAATACCACAAATCCCCTGGACCTACATCCGCAATAAAGTTACAGCCATTTTGATCGACTGCCGTAATACGCGCGTGCCCCAATAGCATATAAGACCACTCTGCCTGCTGATGCCAGTGTAGCTCACGTACGCCCCCCGGTGTCAAACTCATATTAACACCTGCCATTGTTGTCGCAATTGGTAATTCACGGACCGTAATTTCGCGCGACCAGCCCCCTTGATTCAAGGTCATATGCGTGTCTGAAAATGAAAATCGTAGGTTTGGAATCAAACCTGCATCTGTTGTCGGCGGCACCAGCATATCAGGATTTTCTAAATCTCGCATAATATCGCGTGGCCCTTTATCTATGCCTCCTGCCCCATCACTACGCATAGGCTGAGGCACCTGAAAATAACCTGACGACATATTTTCCAATTATTCACCTCTTTATGTTAGAAATCGAACTAAAATGCTATGATTCTCTAAAATGTATGGGTATACAGCTTGGATTATGCACTTTACTTTCAGGGACGGTTTTCACCTATTATTTCGTTTCACTGATTTTGAATTCAACTCTTACTTTTTGCAAACTGTGCAGCCATCATGTACGTGCGTTACAAAATATCCGTAGCCTCCATCACACATTCACGCAAAATTTCTAAGCCTTCCTCCAATTCCTCGTAGGTTGCATAGGCATAGGATAATCGAATATGATGCTGATCCTGAAGATCATAAATATAGCCTGGGTTAATTAAAACACGACGCTGTAATAGCTTGAGAAAGAAATCCTTATCGATAACAGGCTTGTGGAACTTAAGCCAAATGTAAAAGCCTCCCTTTGGCTTATGCCAGTCAGCCACCCCTCTAAATTTTTCCTGTAAAATTCGTTCTGTAAAATCAGCACGATTCTGTAATTGTTGACGTAAACGTATTAAATGTTTTTCATATTTTCCTGACCGTAGCCAATGCAGCACAATTTCTTGTGAAATAGCACTGGAGCCATAGTCTGTTTGCATTTTTATATCCGCTAATCGTTCAATAACTGTCGTTGGTCCAATTAGCCACCCAATGCGTAATCCAGGGCTTAAGGTTTTCGAGACACTACCAATATAAAGAACCTGTCCACTACTATCCATTGCCTTTATCGGTGGTAATGAGTCCTCAAAAAGCAATTCATGGTAAACATCATCCTCAATTATAGGAATGCGTTCTGCTTGGCAAACCTCATAGAGCTGCTTTTTTTCCAAAGATGTCCATACATAGTTAGTTGGATTATGCAAGGTAGGAATGGCATAAAACACGGCTTGTTTTTTTCGCTTCCTTTGAGACAGCGTCTGAGCAAGCTGTTCATCACGTTGTATCCCAATCATTTGCATTCCAACCGATTGAAAAGGATGAACAGAATTCAAATAGGAGGTTGGTTCCTGAAAGACGAAGGACCCTTGCTCTAATAAACCAACGGCAATTAGCTGTAAAGCTTGTAGTGCGCCAGAGACAATACAAACGTTCTGAGGCTCCGCTTCAATCCCTCGTTTCTTTACATAATCACAAATAGCTGCCCGGAGTTCGTCATTGCCCTGTGGGGATGAGTAGCCTAATGTTTTGGGCTGCAATGAAAGCTCCCTTAGGGAAGCTTCCATTTCCTCTGTTGGTAACAGACTCGGTGCTAGTTCTCCTGTTCCTAATCGAATCACATCATCTCGCTGCTCATATTCGTTAATTAATTGGATCGTATGGTAATTTGGCTTATGCAGGCTCGTTTCAATATAGTTTTGCCAGTTTGGCTGTGTTTGTTGAAGGAGAGCATGCCAGGAATTGCTTGTGACATAAACTCCTGAGCCTACCGTTGCTTCAAGGACGCCCATCGCCTTTAGTTCCTCTAAAGCCTGTTGAACTGTACTGCGATTCACGCCAAATTGCATGGCCAACTGTCTTTGAGTAGGTAGTTTGGTCCCTGCTGCCCAATCACCTCTTTCGACTTGTGCTGTTACCCATTGAACAATTTGTTGCTGTAATGTGCTGTCACTTTGTCTATTTGGCTGCCAGCTCATGGTCATCACCTTCCATTTAAAATTGGGTGGATAAAAAACCATCCAATTGGTCGTTTTCTTTTAGTTATACCATAGCTAAAATGAATAAAGAAAGGAGGGATTAATCGTTGGAAGCATTTTTTCATGGCATCATTTTAGCATTCGGTCTTATTTTGCCATTAGGTGTACAAAATGTTTTTGTTTTTTCACAAGGTGCTACACAGCCAACTATATGGCGCGCTCTGCCAGCAAGTGTGACAGCTGCTATTTGCGACACAATGTTAATTTTACTGGCGGTTTTTGGTCTATCATTAATCGTCCTACAATTTGACTGGTTACGTATTACCTTGATGTCGATTGGTATATTGTTCTTACTTTATATGGGCTATACGATTTGGCGCTCTAGTCCAGCAACTGCCGATCCGAGTGAAGCACTTCCCGTAAAAAAACAAATTCTTTTCGCACTTTCTGTGTCACTTCTGAATCCACATGCCATATTAGATACGATTGGGGTCATTGGCACAAGTGCCTTAAAATATAGTGGTACAGAGCAAATCATCTTCACTACGGCATGTGTCCTCATTTCTTGGCTATGGTTTTTCGGCCTTACTTTAACCGGAGCCTCTTTCCAAAAGCTCGATAGCTCTGGTAATCTGATGAGTATTTTTAATAAATGCTCAGCCATTTTTATTTGGGCAACAGCTTGTTATCTCGCTTTTGGCTTCCTGTAACCTACATAGAAAATGCTCAGGATTTCTCCTGAGCATTTCTTTTATAAGGAGACAAAAACCATGAGCTTTTCATCAAATAGCTCTGTTTCTGCCGATCTCCCCTCTGTCCGTTCTTCACCATAATGTATGGATTTGACTAATACATTGGCTTGTAATAACGCTTCATGCTGCTGAATGATGGAAAGTACCTCTTCACTACCGCGAAAGGCAATCGATATATATTGTTCAACAGACAGCTGCCACTTTTTACGAGAATCTTGGATGAACCGAATTAATTCTCGCATTTGCCCCTCTTGTAGCAAACTCTCGGTTAGTTGAACATTCATCAATACACGGCAAGTGCTATCTTCAGCTAAAATATAGTGGTCTTTCACAATCGCTTCAGCTATGACATGGCTTGATAACAAGTTTAGCTGCTGCCCTTCTAACATGATTGGTAATTCCGCATTTCGCTGTAGCTGTTCTTTCTCTTGATCCGTTAACGTCATCATATACGACTTTACTTGATTGACCTTTGAACCAAATGCTGCACCAGCTGTTTTAAAATTAAGCTTATATTGGATGCTTTCATATGCAGAGAAATCATGTGTCCATTTGCAAACTTTCATGTTTAATTCCTCTTGAATTAGCTCGCTATAGGCTTGATAATCTGTCAGCTCTCCAGATATGGCAACAATAAGCTCACTTAAGGGCTGTTTAACCTTCATCCCCTGACTATTACGAATACTCCTGCCAAGCTCTACAACTGTTAAAACCGTAGCCATTTCTTGTTCAAGCTGGTGATTCACTAGTTTTTCGTCGTAGATTGGATAGTCTTCTATATGCACACTCTTGCCTGTTAATTGTCGGTAAATATCCTCTGTGATAAAGGGTGTGAATGGTGCAAGTAATCGGCAAATGTTCGTTAAAACCTCATAAAGGGTACTAAATGCGCCCCGTTTATCCGCAGTCAGCCCATGTGCCCAAAATCTGGCACGGGATCGACGAATGTACCAATTACTTAGCTCTTCCATTAATTGTGCAATTTCCCTAGTTGCATGTGTAAATTGATATTCATCCATAGCAGTTGTCACAAGCTGGATTGTATGATGCAGTCGGGACAATATCCACTGATCTAAAGATGTTCGTGTACCAGTATTTGTAGCATCATACGTAAATTCATCAATGTTGGCATAGAGCTGATAAAACTTAAAGGTATTTTCCAATGTATCCACTAGCTTTGATTTAGCATCAACCACAATCTTTTTGGAAAAACGCTTTGGATTCCAAGGCGAGCTATCAACTAAAAACGCCCAACGTAATGCATCTGCTCCATATTGCTCTATTAGCTCTACAGGCTCTAAAGCATTGCCTTTACTTTTTGACATCTTTTGTCCATGTTCATCTAACACATGCCCTAATGATAACACCTGTTTATAAGCTGGCTTTCCTGTGAATAACGTCGATACCGCTAATAAGCTATAGAAAAAACCTCGAGTTTGGTCGATCCCCTCAATTACAACATCTGCTGGAAACTGATTGTGAAAAGTTTTAACATCTTCGAAAGGATAATGTTGCTGAGCAAAAGGCATTGAGCCGCTGTCAAACCATACATCAATTACCTCTGGTGTACGCGTCATATCCCCTTGACAAGTAGGACAAATACAAACAATTTCATCAATAAATGGTTTATGAAGCTCGATTTGTTGTTCGACATCTCCCTTGGCTAATTTTCTTAACGTTGCGATACTGTTGGGAGCCTCCTCATGCCCGCAATCCTGACAAATCCAGACATTCAACGGTGTACCCCAATAGCGGTTACGGCTTATATTCCAATCCACTATATTTTCTAGAAAATGGCCAAATCGACCGTCCTTAATATGATTAGGATACCAAGTCACTTGCTGATTGTTTTGTAATAACTGCTCTTTTAAAGCGGTCATTTTGATAAACCAGCTGTCCGTTGCATAGTACAATAATGGAGAATCACATCGCCAGCAATGCGGGTAGCTATGCTCATATTTTTCTTTACTAAATAAGAGCTCCTTTTTCGCAAGCATTTTTATAATGTCCACATCACAATCTTTCACAAAGCGTCCGACTAGCTCTGGCACCTCTTCTGTGTAACAGCCTTTCAGATCCACTACATTGACAAAGGACAAGCCATGCTGTTGAACTGTTTTATAATCGTCCTCCCCATACGCTGGAGCAATATGCACAATCCCTGTACCGCTATTCTCAGTGACATAATCAGCCATCACGACAACATGACCTGGATGAACAGTTACATATGAAAATAATGGTTGATACGACACACCAGCAAATTCCTGCCCAGTATGCTCACTTAAAATTTCCACAGCTTCAGTGAAAACCTTTGATACCAATGATTTGGCTAGAATAAACACTTGATCCCCTTGCTTTACTCGTACATATTGTAGAGATGGATTCATCGCCAATGCCACATTAGCAGGTAATGTCCATGGTGTTGTTGTCCAGCCTAAGAAGTATTCATCACGATCAGCAAGCTTAAACATGGCTGTGACAGATAAATCTTTCACATCCTTATAGCCCTGTGCTACTTCATGTGAGCTTAAGGATGTTTGACAACTCGGGCAATATGGTGAAACTCGATGCCCTTTATATAAAAGTTGTTCCTTATGAACACGGCTTAAAATATGCCACACTGATTCTATATAGTCATTACTTAATGTGAGATATGGATCATCCATATCCAGCCAATAGCCAAGCTGCTCTGTAAAGGAACGCCATTTCTGTTCGTAGGTAAAAACACTATTTTTACACGCTTGAATAAAACGCTCCACTCCATAATTCTCAATCTCCTGCTTCCCTGATATACCTAATGCCTTTTCTACACCTAGTTCTACAGGTAAACCATGTGTATCCCAGCCTGCTTTTCGTTCAACTAAATACCCTTGCATGGTTTTAAAGCGGGCCACTACATCTTTAATCGTTCTACCAAAGGCATGCCCGACATGTGGTAAACCATTTGCTGTTGGTGGTCCCTCATAAAATACAAAGGGTTGCTGTCCAGCTCGATTTGTGACGGAAGTTAAAAACGTTCCCTCTTGCTCCCACAATGCCCGTATCCGAGTTTCTCGTTCAAGCGTCGTTTCCTTCTTTTGTTCTGCTTTCATTTTATTTCCTCCTATACAATATTATTTTGTATAAAAGGCATACAAAAAACCCCGTCCCAAGGAAAGGGACGGGGTTAACCGCGAATACCACCCTAATTCTATTGACATCTTAGTCAATAGCACTCAGCAACGTACTATCATACGTGTTCTTTTTAACGGTAGACACCCGAGTTAGCTTACTATTTTCAGCCAACCTTCTCAGAGAGGATTTTCATGTAACACCTGCACACCGACTTCCACCAAATGTCGGCTCTCTGTAGAACAAAATGAAACATTACTTTTTCTCATCAACGAATTTGTATGCTTTTATTGTCACTCATCTTATCAAATTACCAATTGTCTGTCAACGGTGGACAATCTTAATTAATTTCATTTAGACAAGTGACAATGCTTTGATGTAAAGATGCATATTGAGCTTGGTGATTCGTTTGAATAAAAAAGCTCTTTAGCAATGTTTTACAATTAAACCTTATAATATAAAAATTCGCTTCATCCAATTGGTCTTTTAATGTCGATAAGGTTGCTGGCATTTGCTGTATTAATTGGACGACTTCATTTTGTGCTAATCCTCGCTCCAACATCGCAAAAATGGGCACTAACAGCCTTTCATCCTCATCATGGATAAAGATATAATGAGGCTGTAAATACATGGACCATAAGGCATGTAACATATCATCATAGGCAGTTTTCTTTATTTTAGGATTTTTCACAAGTTCATCCATCGCATCTGATACATGTGCCACACTATGCGCCCATCCCTTGCCAGGTACAAAGCCCCTTACATCCATTTCAGCTTTTACATAGGCCAGTAACTTTGTTTGACCTTCCTCTATGCTGTCCTGCGATAAAAAGTTATCCTTTAAATCTCTTGCTAATATAAGCGCTACTAATAAAGTCGTAAAGGAACGAGTAAAGACCCCATCTGATTCCTCTTCCTCAATACCATTCAGTAATAAATGATCCAAACAATAATGCCATAGCTTAGTCAAGCAACGATGATCCAGCAGATTTTTTTCTAGTATCCATTCATAGAAGCTACTATAAATATAAGTATCTCTTAGTTCACTGTCAGTAGAGCCGATATGGGCTAGCATAGACTGTAAAAGCTGTTCTTGATTCACTTGTTCCCATGCTGTTTGACCTTGTTTTATTGCGCTTAGCTTATCCTTTAAATCCCCTGCTATCAATATATTCTGTATCAATTGTCAGACTCCCCTTTGTTCATTATTGTTATGTTCTCACTGTAGAGCCCATCTAACTTCCAACCATCGTAAAAACGGACATATGTAAATTCCTTTTGCCAATTGTCCATGTGCACTATTACCTTGCTACGCCAAGGTAATGTGGAAGCAACTATTTTCCCCTTGCGAACCTCAGCTATATCATCTGCTACACCCAGAAGTGTGGAAGGCGCAATTGTGTGGTGCATCAAATAATCCTGACGATCTGGATTTGACTCAATCTCCGCCATTACCTGTCGATGAAAAGCAATAACCTGGTGATTTGCCTGAAATAGTGAATAGACTAGAGTACCACCGAATAGAACCATGAAGGACCCTACAATAAGTACATATTTCTTCTTCAAACCTATGTAAAAAGCCCAATTCTTTTCTTTATTGAATAAATGAATATACATTGCAATACTTAAGGGCCACAAAAATAGTAACTGCCAACATAGGACTACCCAAAACAATTCTCCAAACGAAACAAAATATCGAATGCCTAAGTAATTGAAAATCCATAATGGCATCGACCAACGCCAAGTGGATTCTTCCTGTGGCTTACTTTTCAAATAAATGAGTAGGAGTGGCAGGCTTAGGAAAAAAGCAGTCGCATTGTCCAATAGAGCAAATATCAACTCATCAAACCTTTCACTAGAAAATTATTACAACTATTGTAACTGAATCCAGCAAAGAAGAAAAGCTTGGCTACAAACAAAAAAGAGCCTGCTATTTAAAACAGACTCCCTTATTGAAAATTGTTAGTCGATACTGCTTTGCCAATCGTCTCGCTATAGGGCACTTCCACTCAATCACCCTTTCAAAACAGCCGATGTCTCATGAAGCTTACATATTATCGTTAAGACCCGTAAATGGCGTGATCACCTTTTTTTCATTTGAAGATAATACGATATTCGTGGAGGGTGTACCATAGGGCATGGTCGCATCAATAAATTGCTCTAATGTTTCTACTGAATAGGTTGCCAGTTTAACAATATAGCTGATTTCCCCTGCTACACGATAACATTCAAGAACATCCGGGTGGCTATTACAAAAAGCAGATAGGCTTTTACAATCGATGGATTTAAATAAAATAATTGCCTGAATGGTACGCTCCATTTTTTTGATGTTCACTTTAGCGTGATATCCTTCAATCACACCCTGTTCCTCGAGTTTTTTGACGCGTTCAATTACTGCAGGAGAAGATAAATGAACGGTAGCGGCTAATTCCTTCATCGAGATTTTGGCATTCTGCTGTAACTGCTGTAAAATTTGAGTATCAATTTGATCCACCATTAATCACCTTTCTTAATCAAGTTCTTTTCGTATAATTCCTGTTTTAATAAGGAGATTTATCTAAAATACATTATACAGCTTCTGTTTTTGGTTGGCTTCTTTGATTACAATAAAAGCATAAAGGAGGCAGAAACAAATGAAAAAAATAATGTTACTTTTAGCAAATGGCTTTGAGGCTGTGGAAGCAAGTGTTTTTACAGATGTACTAGGTTGGAATAAATGGGAGGGTGATGGATCAACAGAGGTTGTCACTGTAGGATTACATACACAGCTTCAATGCACATGGAATTTTAAGGTCGCTCCTGAAAAATTACTCCATAACATTGATTTAGCAGACTTTGAGGCTTTGGCTATCCCAGGTGGCTTTGAGGAAGCGGGCTTTTATGAGGATGCCTTTAGCGAGGAATTTCAAACGGTTGTCCGGCATTTTCATGAACAGCAAAAGCCAATTGCAACGATCTGTGTAGCTTCCTTAATATTGGGACATAGTGGTATACTCCACAATCGTCAGGCAACAACCTATAACCATCCAACTAGTAAACGATTAGCACAGTTAGAAAGCTACGGTGCGATTATTGTCAACGAGCGAATTGTGCAAACAGATCATATTATTACTTCCTCCAACCCAGGAACAGCCTTTGATGTAGCCTTTCGCTTACTAGAAACACTGACATCTACCACCAATACAGCAAGAGTAAAAGACCTAATGGGTTTTCATTAATTGATAAAAAAGTAGGCTACGCCATGTATTTGGCGTAACCTACTTTTAAATTCACTATTATTTGCTTACTGGTGGCACTGTTTCAGGTGTGCTTAAATCGATTTCCTTCGCATTGTCTAGCACATCTTTTGGAATTGTAATTGTCGTCACTGCATTGAAATCATGATATTTGATACTCATTTGCTGTTTTGTTTTAATCGTATTGCCTTCTACTTTCATGCTTAATGACATATCCATAGCAATCTCTTCAACATTAAATGTCTTTTTATTAATCACTAATTTGTAAGTAAGGCTATCAAAAGACATATTGCCTAATTGTCCATCCAAATCAGCATCCATTCCTAAATCCATGGCACCAATTTGCTGCTTCACCAACTCTGTGAATTTATCACCAGAACCTTTCAAGGTTAATTCATAACGGTCTGCTGTTTCCTTTAAAGTGAAATCCTCAGCAAATGATTGAAGCATCTCTAATTGTTCCGCTGCATCTGGCTGCATGCCTGTTTGACTGAGAACATCTTCAAATAATTGTTTCGGGAATTTTACCCAAGCCTTCTGCTCTGCCTCATACATATACATACCATCTTTAGCCGTCATATACATTTTAATTGGCAAATTAATCGCTTCACCGCTTGTTGGCTCTGTTAATGACATCGTACCATCTGCAAAGAATTGCATCGGTTCTGTAACAATCTCCATCTTCATATTGCCTTTAGAATCCATTTTCATGGTTTCCTGACCATCTTTTGCTTCTACTGACTGCGACATTGTCATTGTAGCCTTCATGCTTTTTAATTCTTTTTGCTTAGCTAATGCTTTCGTGAACACTTCTTCTAGTAAAGCATGATCGTTTGCTTCAGGCTTTTCTTCCGTTACCGGCTCCTTATCTTCCCCAGTTGAAGGCTGTTCTAAGCCTAAGGCGTTAACAATAAATGTCGCTAACTGACCACGCGTTACATTTTTATCCACCCCGAATTCTGTTGCCGTCACGCCCTTCGCAATTCCTGCTTCATGCAATGCCGTTACAGCATCTGCAAATGGACTAGTTTGAGGTACATCCGTAAATGGACTTTTTCCTTCTGCTGTTAAGCCTGTTGCCTGTGCCACCATAACCGCCATCTGTCCACGCGTAATCGTCTCATCAGGTCTGAAAGTATCATCCTCATAGCCATTTACAACACCTAAATTAACCAATGTAACAATCGCCTTATAGTATGGACTAGTTGAATCGACATCCTTGAAATTCGGATTTTCTACATCCGTTGTTGTAAGATCGAAAGCCACCGCAATCATCTTCACTGCTTGTCCGCGTGTTACATCCTGTGTTGGTTTAAATGTTCCATCCGGAAAACCATTAATTATATCAGCTGCATATAATGTTGAAATACTTTTATAATGTGCATAATCTTCACTTACATCTTTAAATGGACTAGCTGCCGATGCAGGTACAACAGCAACCGCCGTAATGGCCACCGCCGAAGTTGCCGCCATAAAAAACTTACTTTTTTTCTTTGTCATGATAACTCTTCCCCCATTTATGTAAAAATTTAAAGGCTTACCCTTTAATTTTATATAAACATTTGGGAAAATGCTATGTATTTGGAAATTTTCAAGCTTATTGGTTTTTCTCTCTGTCACATTTAGGGCTTTATCCGTCACTTTTGCCCCGCTATCCGTCACTTTCTCCGTTTTATCCGTCACTTTGGCTGTTCTCTCCTTTTCTCTCCATGACTTCATAAGGATTTCATGAGCAAACAAAAAAGCCGACCTCCTAAGAGATCGGCTTGTGAATGTTATGATTACTCAGCAGCTTTTGCGCGTAGAACCATTTGTAGGATACCACCATGACGGTAGTAGTCTACTTCTACTTCTGAGTCGAAACGAGCTAAAGCTTGGAAAGTTTTAACTGTGCCGTCTTCAGATTTAGCAGTTACTGTTAAGATTTCACGTGGTTTCACGTTATCAGTAATGTTTACAGAGATTTCTTCTTTACCAGTTAAGCCTAGAGTTTCAGCAGATTCACCTGGCATGAATTGAAGTGGAAGAACACCCATCATTACTAAGTTAGAACGGTGGATACGCTCGTAAGATTGTGCGATAACAGTTTTCACGCCAAGTAGGAATGTACCTTTCGCAGCCCAGTCACGAGAAGAACCCATACCGTAGTCGTTACCAGCAAGTACGACTAAGCCAGTACCTTGCTCTTGGTATTTCATACATGCGTCATAGATGTACTCTACGTCGCCTGTTGGCCAGTAAGTAGTGAATCCACCTTCTGTACCTGGAGCAACTTGGTTACGGATACGGATGTTTGCAAATGTACCACGCATCATTACTTCGTGGTTACCACGACGAGAACCGTAAGAGTTGAAGTCACGGATAGCAACACCGTTTTCAATTAAATATTTACCTGCAGGTGTATCTTTACCGATGGCACCAGCTGGAGAAATATGGTCAGTTGTGATTGAGTCACCGAACTTCGCCATAATGCGTAAGCCGTCTAAGCCTTTGATAGCTTCTGGCTCTTTTGCAAGACCTTGGAAGAATGGTGGGTTTTGGATGTAAGTTGATTTATCATCAAATGTATATAGAGACTCAGTTGATGTTTCAATTGCATTCCATTTTTCGTTCGCTGTGAATACAGTTTCGTATTCTTTTTGGAATAATTCACGGTTAACTACAGTACCTAATACTGCGTTAACTTCTTCAGTTGAAGGCCAGATATCAGCGAAGAATACTTCGTTGCCATCTTTGTCTTTACCAAATGAATCTTTTTGTAGGTCAACATCCACTGTACCAGCAAGTGCATAAGCAACAACAAGTGGTGGAGAAGCTAAGTAGTTAGCTTTTACAAGTGGGTGTACACGACCTTCGAAGTTACGGTTACCAGAAAGAACTGATGTTACGAATAAGTCATTTTCTTTAATTGCATCTTCGATTTCAGGTAATAATGGACCTGAGTTACCGATACATGTTGTACAACCGTAACCTACAGTGTTGAAACCGATTTGGTCAAGGTAAGTTTGTAAACCTGAATCTTCAAGGTAACCAGTTACAACTTTAGAACCTGGTGCTAAAGAAGTTTTAACCCATTTAGGTACTGTTAGACCTTTTTCTACAGCTTTTTTCGCTACTAAGCCCGCAGCAATTAATACGTATGGATTAGATGTATTTGTACAAGAAGTGATCGCAGCGATTGCAACAGCACCTGTTGGAATTTCTACATCGCCTTCAGCGAATTTTGCTACAGATGTTTTTGCGAATTCATCTTCTGTTAAACCGAAACCTTGTGTACCTTGTGGTGCCACTACTGCTTCTTTGTAACGAGAACGCATTTGAGATAGTGGAATTAAGTCTTGTGGACGTTTTGGACCAGAAAGGTTTGGTTCGATTTCAGCTAAGTTTACTTCTAATACATCAGTGTAAACTGGCTCTAAAGTTGGATCGAAGAACATGTGGTTAGACTTTAAGTAAGATTCTACAACCGCGATGTGCTCTTCGTCACGACCAGTTAAACGCATGTAGTTTAATGATTCTTCGTCAATTGCGAAGTAACCACATGTAGCACCATATTCAGGAGCCATGTTTGAGATTGTCGCACGGTCAGCTAGTGGTAATTTAGATACGCCAGGTCCGAAGAACTCAACGAATTTACCAACTACGCCACGTTGACGTAATACTTGTGTTACTTTTAATGCTAAGTCAGTAGCAGTAGTTCCGTTTGGAAGGTCGCCCACTAATTTAACACCGATAACTTCTGGAATTGGGAAGTATGAAGGTTGACCAAGCATACCTGCTTCAGCTTCGATACCACCTACGCCCCATCCAAGAACGCCAATTCCGTTGATCATAGTTGTATGAGAGTCAGTACCTACTACTGAATCTGGGAATGTTTCGAATGTGCCATCAGCATTTTCGTTTACGTGTACAACTGGAGCTAAGTACTCTAAGTTTACTTGGTGAACGATACCTGTTGCTGGTGGTACAGCACGGAAGTTATTGTAAGCAGTTTGAGCCCATTTTAAGAAGTTATAACGCTCAGCGTTACGTTCAAACTCTAGGTCCATGTTTGCTTGTAGTGCAGATGCATTACCGTATTTGTCAACTTGTACTGAGTGGTCAATTACAAGGTCAACTGGAATAGCAGGGTTGATTTTGCTTGGGTCGCCGCCCATTTCCTTCATTGCTGAACGAAGAGATGCAAGGTCAACAACTACTGGTACACCAGTAAAGTCTTGTAATACAACGCGAGAAGGCTTGAATGGTACTTCTGCTTCTGGATCAGCACCATTGCCCCATTTTGCTAATTCGTTTACGTGCTCTTCTTTAATTACATATGCATCATATTGACGTAAAACAGATTCTAATAAAACTTTAATTGAGTAAGGAAGGTTTGAAACTTTTGCAACGCCAGCTTTTTCAATCGCAGCTAAATCATAGTAATTGTAAGTTTTACCATTTACTTCGAATGATGCGCGGCTGTTGTGTAAATTACCTTGTGCCATTTGCGGATCCCCCTAAATATATCTTTTTGAAAAGGCTTTATAAAAGTGTAGCATCTTTTCTCCAATACCCATGATAACGCATTTATATTCATAAGTAAATTACATTAATATTATCTTTTTTGATAAGCATAACTTATGACCTTGGTTGCTATCCTGATGTTTTTATTTTTTTGATGTGCATAATATCAAGGTTTTGTTTTTATGAGTGTTTCTATACCTTTCTAACTAAGTGTATTTAAATGTATTTAACTGGGGCACTTTGTGGGGCACTTGCTGGGGTACTCGTAGTTTTTTTAAAAAAAGGTACCCCAGTTAGTAAAATGAAAATGTAAAAAAGTGTGGTCAGTACTTTTTTATATAATATAGAAGAAAAAATTTAAAGTGCTTAAAGTTAATATTATTTCTTTGCCACATCCTGTGGCATTTTTTTATGTACTGACAACATCCCACAATATCGATACAATTTTATTATTACAAATAACTAACAAGAGCGTAAATACATTTGGAGAAATTCTTTTTTAATTCAACACTTTTTATTTTTATTTCTCTATTACTTAGCGTGATGTGTAGACTCTTCCGAGAATAATACCTATAAATTTTACCAGGTACTGATTTTCATTTTAAAGCGTGATTTTTATTTTAATGACTGATTAATAATTTTTCTACTTGTTTTTTCTACTTGTGTTTTAAGAGCCATATTAGCATACCTGAGTACAACATCATTACCAGCTGTTGCAATTTGGACATCACTAAAATACTCGTCAATCTTCTCTATCCTTACTAACCTTATTTTGTCTTTTACCAATAATCTTTTTGAATGGTAATAATCTTGGGTTATGTCTTTTAGTAATTTTTCGAGGATGGGTAAATAAACTTTACTCATTTTCAAATTTTCAATTACTGAGAAATCACGTTGTAATGATTGAACTGCCATTTCTAGAATTAAAAATTTATGAAATAGTCGCCGTTGTTCAGGATTCAACATACAACTCCATCCCCTCAATAAGAACATTCGTTTGTATTTTGACAAGATAAAATTTCTGGAAATAAAAAATGCTATCGTATTTGATAACCTTTAAAATCTTTCTTTGAAATTTACAGCTATAATATTCTCATCTCTATGGACCATTCTGATTACGTTGTAACCCTGTTATTTTAAAAGGTATAGAGCTACATCATCTGTTAGTGCTTCATGTTCTTCGTGAGTTAAATGCAGGCTTGATAAACCTATAATTGGTACATTATCAGGCTTACGTTTGAATAAAAATTTCACTGGCACTATTACTTCATAGCTCATAATCTTCACCCCTTTTTATAGATGTTTCTACATTTTAGGTTAATTCCCTTCAATAAAATCGATGACCCACTTTTATTTCTATGTACAAAACATATCTAATTACCTAAAATGGAAATAGTAGTTAGATATATTGAGGTGAATAAAAATGAATAATTGTCCTAATTGTTTAGCCAGTAATCCTTTTAAGAAAGTATATAGAGATGGTTTAGTATTTGTGAAATGTGAATTTTGTAATACGATTTTTGAAGATACTTCAACGAGAAAAACTAGAGAATCTAGAGAATTATCAGGGAGTATACGAAACGAAGTCCAAAACAAAGCCCCAACCGAAACAGATTTTCTCTCGTTTGGAATGTTCACTGTGATGAAAAAAATAGCAATTGTCGTTGCACTTGCATTAGTAGTAGCTGTAGGAACATTTTATATATATACCAATATTATAGACTCAAGATATGAAAAAGAAGAATTCTTATATGGTTTTCCAGTACCAAAAGATGTGGAGATAAAATCTAAAGGCAAAATTGGTTCAGTAAGTTCATATATAATAACATGGGATAGAATTTCTGGTAAAAGAATCCCAATCGATTATAAACTTATTATAATGAAGAATGGGTGGAAAATTAAAAAGGAAGGAGATTCCGAATTAGACGGAATTGCATACCATGCAGTTAAATATAAAAAAGGGGATGTTTTTGTTTCAATGGTTATCAGGGATCCTGATTCCTTAACTTTTACAGGCGTATCAGTTAATTGAAAATAATGTAGAAGAATAAAAATAAATATAGACCAAGAAAGCAATTATGAACTGCCCCCCGTCAAGTAGACAGTGGAAATAATAAAAATGTATTAAGCGGCTTGAGTCCTAAATTCTAACGGACTCAAGCCGCTTAATCGTTTCTGATAACGATAGTAATTATAAAAATGAATATAATCATCAATCGCTAGTTTTAACTCTTCATATGAATTGTACTTATCTAAATAGTACTTCTCACACTTCAATGTGCCCCAAAATGATTCAATTGGTCCGTTATCAATACATCGACCAATACGGGACATACTCTGTGTCATATTGGCAGTTTCCACAATTCGCTTAAATTCCTTCGATGTATATTGAAAACCTCGATCACTATGTATTAATGACTGTTCGCCTGATTGTAATGATTGAATAGCTGATTTTATTGTTTTGAAAACAAGGGAATTATTATTCGAATGACCGAACACATAACTCACAATTGAACCATCATATAAATCGATAATTGCACTTAAATAAGCTTTTTTCCCATTTCCATACTTAAACTCTGTGACATCTGTACACCATTTTTCATTTGGCTTTTTCGATGTAAATGCTCGATTTAATCCGTTCTCCGCCACATGATGTGCTGGGGATTTACGATAAGGCTTGCGCTTTCTACGAATAACAGACTTCAATCCACTAATCTGCATTAAACGATAAATACGCTTTTCGTTAACCATCGTTTGATTATTTTCTTTTCGCTGACGATTGATGGTCAACGTTGTACGACGATAGCCGTAAATACCATCTACTTGTTGGTAAAGGAGATGAATGTCCTTTAAAATTGCTTCATTTTCAACTTCTCTGTTAGAAGGCTTGCGACTTAGCCACTTATAGTAAGCTGAACGCGAAACATCAGCTATTTCACATAGTAAAAGAATCGAAAGTTCTTTCTATGTAATTCTTGAATCGCTAAATAGCATTGCTGTAGACGTACTTGGCTTAGCGACGCCTCCTTTCGATTTCCTCTAACTTTTTTTAAAATAAATTTTCTACACGTAAACGTTCATTTTCACGTTCAATACGTTGAATCTCTAATTTCAATTTCTCCTCAACGGTTAATTCGACTTCATCTTTTGTGAGACCACGACGATCACGTAATCCCTCTTCACCGTTCGTTTCAAATTTCTTCGTCCGTTGATATACCTGTTGATACGAAACACCATAGGTGTGCGCTGCCAACTGATAATTTTTTCTGGTGCTTCAAACAGTACTCGACAATCTCAATACGTTCTTCAAAAGTTGTCTTTCTTCCTTCTGTCATAGCTTGACTCATTCCTTTACCTGAATCTTTTATTTCACTATGACTAGTATACTTTTTTACCCAGCTTTTTAAAACGGAGGTACTGCTAATCTCGTATTTCGCCAACACCTCCATCTGTGAATAATTTCGTTGAATGTAGTCCTCCACAGCCGCTAATTTTAACTCTTTTGAATAGAACTTACATGAAGTGGCTTCTTGTAATCCTTCACGTCCACCTGCCTCAAATTTCATTTTCCATCTATGAAAAGTTTGACGATCTATTGAAAACCTTTCACACAATTCATTGATAGAATAGTGACCTTCTTCGAACAATTGAAGGATATGTAGTTTCAACTCGAGTGGATGTTTGCTTCGCCCCATAAAAAATACTCCCCTTAGATAAACAGATTTTATTTTTTCATCTGTCTACCTAATAGGGAGCGTATCAATTAAGCTATCTTGGTCTTTACATTTTAATTACTACGCTGTGCAATAATAATTATCAAGCCTTCAAAATCACCACTCGTTATAGTACCATTTTCGAATTTAACTAACCAAGATTTATCAATCAAACCCTTATCGACTGCTTGTTGAATATAATCTTATTATTGCCAATCATATACGAAATTTCATTTTCTGCTATTGCATCATTGGCTGTATTGTGTACGGTAATGAACTGTGGTGCCATGGTATATGGAGCCTTTAATGAATACTTGTTTGAAGGTAAAAAAGTCTGTTTAAATACGTAGCTCATCTAACCTCACCCTCTCCTGTTTTATCCTTCACGATTGCTAAAATATTTTTAATGAAGTCAGGCATTGGCAAGCCCATCTTTGTTCCGTTTTCTGTAATTGAAATGAATTCTAGTACACAAAATGCAATAGCTGCCCCATCCCCTGCATACTCGATGCCAGGAATTACAACGGATAATAAGTAAACTGAGCCAACTAGCATTAAGTAATAAATTTTTCGAATGATACCGTTGAAGCCTGTACGACTGTTTAAATTTTGATTAACGATACCACCCATAATTCCTGTAAGGTAATCAATAGCCATAATTCCAATCAAAACAGTAACTGCCATTCCTAGACCATCCACTGAATATGAAATGATAGTGCCTATTGTTCCACTTACTACAGCAATCCATTTTTCCATATGAACACTTCCCTTTTCCCAATATAAAAGCCCTCCACAGATAGTTGTGGAAGGCAAAACAAAAGACACTCAATATGAGCGTCCTTTGTAAAATTTATTTCTTTGTAATACTCAATGAAGTAACCTTAGTCGGATCACCAGGAGTTAAAATAGCTACACCCAAAAGATTATATAATTGCAAACTTAAAGTATCACCAGCGTTTAAGTTTACTGTAGCTTTTTTAGTTAAATGATCCATAGCTGTTACTGGTACTATCACACTATCTGGCAGTTCAGTGCCATTTAACATTATTCTAGAATTTACCAATAAAGGTGTCGTGAGATAAACATGATACTCAAGTTCATAAGTTCCTGATTGTTGAACTGTAAAAGTAGTACTTCCTCCATTTACATTCACATTATTTAACTGTTGATCGTTAGGTAATGGGATATCTGTTCCACTCAATATCACAGCAATTACTGACCCACTTGTGTTTTTGGCAGAGTTTAAAACTGTACTATTCTCGTCTTATCCTTCTCTATCTCTAAGTTTTATAACGAGCCTTCACCGTACGAGCGACTTTCATCGCATACGGCGATCCGTCAGAAGTAGATATTATAACTTATTTCCCCTACTTTTAATTATATGCATAAATCAAAGAAAAAATATTGAGGAATGTTAATAGTTCTACAAAAATGTTAATGGTTTAGATTAATTTATAAAAAATAACGCTAGCTTATGCTGCGTTTTCTTAACTTCGTTATCGAGTAATGCTTGTACATCTTCACGCCATAATAATGGCACTTGGTCAACTGTTCTCAAATTCATTTTAATTAAATCCCAATATAATTTAGCCAATGGGAGATACAATTTAATCCGTTATGGAATGTGGATGCTAAAACTGATGCTGAAATTCGTAAGCTAGTTGCTGAAACAGATCAGATTTATTTACTTAATAACATCATAACGGCTGATGAAATGGAGGAATTGTTGATACATAATCATACAGCACAAACAATTATTCAAGTAATGCAAATCTTTAACGTAGAGTACGATTTTGCTTATAGAAGATTAACACAATATAACAATAATCATAATATGCAGAGGTTGCATAATATGTCATTTTTAAATATGAGATGAGGACAGTTCATAAGTGAGTTTAATATGGCTTATCTGCTTAATAGTTACTGTGAAAGGAGTGATGTTCTAATTGTCCTTAAACTCTAATTTATGTACCTGTCCGGGTCAGTTAGATAGGAAGTGGACAATATGGTTAGAAAGAAACTTAATAGTACTAAAAAGGAAAATATTTATTGGTATTATGATACAAATAAGAAAAAGAAATATGCCTTCCGTTACAAATTTTATGATCATACTGGTGTACGTAGAGAAAAAACAAGACAGAATTTTAGCACAAGCACAGAGGCTGAAAAAGCATAGCCCCTCCCCAACCCTTGATAATCAAAGGTTTTATAAAAAAATAACTATAAGCATAACTTATGACCTTGGTTGCTATCCTGATGTTTTTAATTTTTTGATGTGCATAATAAAAAGGGTTTGTTTTTAAAAGGGTTTCTATACCTATCTAACTAAGTGTATTTTAACTAGGGCACTTTTTGGGGTACTCGTAGTTTTTTTAAAAAAAGGTACCCAGATAAATGATAATAAAAAAAGGTTGGACAGGAACTATTTTATTAAATAGAAGAAAAAATTTTATTTACAGTAACTTTTACTTATGGATTATTATTAACCCATTTATAATTGAAAATTAAAAATCATTAATACTAGTCACTCGATTGCCTGTTGATTATTCAAATGACTGATTAATAATTTTCCAACCTGAGTTTTCAAAGCCATATTAGCATATCTGAGTACCACATCATTACCAGCTATAGCTATATGAACGTCACTAATGATTGAACTGCCATTTTTAGAATTAAAGATTTATGAAATAGTCGCCTTTGCTCAGGATTCAACATACAACTCCATCCTCTCAATAAGAACTTTCGTTTGCTTTTTATAGTACGAGTGTTTATATTTTGAGAAGTATTTTTTGTGGAAATAATTACATATATGAAATAGAGCAATACATTGTTAAGATATTATAGCTCAACATTCTATGCGAAATTCCCAAAATTGATATTGAGGTGATTTTTAAATGACGTTCGCATCGTTTGGACTATTATGTATACCCATTTTTTATCTTTATCAAATTATCTTTTACTTCTTTTTCAGAAAAAAAGAACCTAAAGAATCCACCTTAAAGTATTACAAATTTACCTGCGTGACCAATTTCTTGATTTTAAGTGCGACTAGTCCATTAGGGCTTTTTATCGGTGTTATGGCAACTGATAGCGGAGAAATCCCTATGGTTTCATTCATTTTAGGATTTTTATTCATCACTGGTTTACCATTACTTTTCTTCATTTGGTCACTTAAAGATTTTCTGGTTTTACATAAAGAAGTAAGATAGGCAGTAAATAAAAACATAAAAATGCCCATTACCAATTTAGATAACGGGCATTTACTTACATTATCAAATTGTTTTAGCCATTGTTATATTCGTAATTTCATAACCCATTTTTTCATATAACCCACGAGCTATTTTATTATGACCAAAAACGTTTAAACCAATTTTATTCATACCTAACTGTTTAGCAATAATTTCAGCTTCTTTCATTGCTTTCTTGCCATACCCTTGCCCTTGATATTGTTCAAAAATCACAAAATCATAAATAAAACCTTCATTAGGGGTTTTTTGCGAAATCCAAATCATTCCAACTAAAATATCGTCATGAAAGATAGACGATAAATGATTATTTTCGGTCTTCTCACCATTGGGTAGTAGTCGTTCAAATGATTCCCTCGACAAGTCAATCGCTTCATCTTCACTCCAATTTCCGGAAGCAATTTTGTCTTTTGCATAGTCTTCAATTGCATAACTAATATATTGTTTGAACTCTTCGTGGTTCATAGGTTTTAAAGAAATCACTTTATTTCCCTCCTAATCTATCCTTTAATCTTAACATTTTTTCAAGCTTTCCGTAATTACACTTATAATTAGTTTTTAGCACAACTCGGCACAGTGCATTGCTTTAGGTCTTGTTGTATAAAAATAGCCCTCCACAGATGAATGTGAAAGGCATAAAAAGGACACGTCAATCTGACGCATCCTTAACAAAAATTAATTTTATTACAACGGTTTATGTCCACTATTAAACAGTCTTCATTAATTTAAACACAGTCACTTTTTGATGGTCAACTAGTGGAACATGAACTTTATTTTGCAAGACTTTTAACATCTTTTCATTTTCTCCATCTACTACAAATGTAAGATACTTCATTTGTGTTCTCTTTAATTGTATCGATATAGCGTGCCAAAACAATGATAAGCTTCTTCCCAATGATTGATATCTTTCTTTAACAAAAAGATTATCATACATCAGCAATTGATTGGTAGATGGTAACACAACACACCAGCCTATTAACTCATTATGTCGGCGTAAAATCAAGCTATTATCTGCTATTGTTTCATAACAAAGTGGATGGTATCTAGTTGGAAACCAAACATTTTCACCTTTTCGAATAAAATCAACCTCTTGTGGTGTTAACTCTTGAATTGAATGAACAGTAAATCCTTCTTTTAAATGATTGCGACTAAAGATTGGCAGGTCTTTGGTTTTCAAAGCATCCAGTATAAAAACATGCTGGGATATTTCCTTCTTCCATTTACCTGCAGTTACCTCATTGTCTTTAGAAAATTGCACTTCAGATACTTGGACATAGATATCCTTATTACTTGTTCCATATTCAGCTGCAAAATGAGCTAACAGTTCTACTAGGTGTGAACTACCTACTTTAGTAGTAACGACAATATTTAATGAATTTTCTTGTTCATCAATTAACCATTCTTGTTCAATATTCTGTTGATATTTCACCTTATTCTACCACTGGTGTCACAGATTGTGATTCAACCTCTACACCATTTACACCTTTTAAGGATCCCTTAGTGTATTTTACTGTAGCCACTGTAGTTTTTGGTGTAAACTCTACAGTAATAAACTCATCATTTATTTGTTCTGGTGTAGATGGTAGGTTTGGGCGTAAAGTATTAAATGAAGAACCCATAAAATATTGGCTTGAAATATCTCCAAATTGAAATTCCCCTGCCACTACAGTCGAATCTTGAACAGGCTGTGAAAACTTTATTTCTGCCTTAGTGTACAAATTGTTAATATCCTTATAGATATAAATACTTGTTATTTGTGGAGCTACATTGCTATTCTCGCCTTATCCTTCTCTGTCTCTATGTTTTATAACGAGCCTTCACCGCACGGGCGACTTTCATCGCATACGGCGATCCGTCAGCAGTAAATATAGTACTTATTTCCCCACTACTAATTATATAAATAAATCTATGAAAATATACTGATGAATGTTAATAGTTCTTCAAAAATGTTAATGGTTTAGATTAATGCATAATGCTACGACTACTTGTTTTCGTTATCGAATAATGTTTGTACAGCCTCCCGCCACAACATTCATTATATTACCTCTTTATCTGCAATAGCTAATTAATTTTCTATTTTTTCTTGTTGTTATGCCTCTGCTGATTCAGCTAATGCAAGCTTTTGTGCATAGCCCTAATAGGTTGACTCAAACGATCTTCAATTAGTATCGCAGTGTGAATTGTTGCCATGATCTCACCTCTTTTTGGCATAAATAAAAAGAACACCATAAAATCACTGTTTTGGTGTTCTTGAGTTGCAAATTATAAAATGCCTTTATTTTTTAAATCTTCTCGATTAATGTAAGTATCTCCATTAAAAATTTTAAATCGTATTCCGTTAAAAGTAGTTTCAATATCTTTTTCATTATCCAGATAATCTATGGGCATATCTGGAACTTCGTATATTACTTTTTCAACAGTGCCAGTAAGAGGGCTAATTATTGAGAAAGCCATTATTAAAACGGTTTTATCCCCTACTCGTTTTGCATGTGCAGAGAAATCCATTCCCTCTGAATTCATATGAAACTCTTTCAATGAAATCCATTCATTGGGTTCTATGTTTTCTAAATCTATATCATTAAATGGATCTCTATCCATAATATTAATACCTTCTTTAACTTCTAGATATCTATCAACTATTCTAGTGGCTTCTTGTGAATATAAACCTTGGGTAAACCAATCCTGGTATGTTTCACCGAATGTTTTTGCTAACCAATTTTGATTTATTATACCGTCATTCTGCCCCAACAAACGCTCTAGCGTAGTAATATCTGAGAAAAAACTATATAGTTGACTTCTTGTATGAGTATAAGTTTTCCCATCGTATATCCAACTGATTTTCTCTTTCAAATCTTTCGGCTTTAAATCTTCATAGGTAACACTATAAGAAGAAGAGTTTCCAGTATAGTAAATAGAATAATGATTTTCATATGGATAACCAATTAACTTTTTATAATCAGAATATTTTCCTGTTCCATTGACTTCATAAATTTTTCCGAAATCAATACTATTTATATCTATGATAGTATCAAACTGAGTTGAAATGTTTGCTTGTTTGTCAATTATAGCTATATCTGTATCGATTAAAATGCTCTGGGTGGCACTATCCCATATAACATCGTGCCCAAAATATTCAGATATAAAGCGTAAAGGCACATAAGTACGATTCGATATTACTTGTGCAGGCGTGATTAAGTTTACAACCTTAGCATCAACTAATGCACTATTTTTCCCAATTTCTAAAATTATTTTATGGCCATCTTTAACAATTTCCACCTGTTGTTTTGATTGATTCCATTTTGTTTCGCCTTTTAAAGCGGTATTGATAGCACGTATCGGAACTAATGTACTACCATTAACAACTTTTGGTTGCACGTCCATTTCCACTTTTTTATTTTGGTAAAATACGTCGATTGCGAAAGCTGTAGTAGATATATTCAGTGTTATAACTACAGTGAATATAAGTATTAAAATTCTTTTCATAATACCCCTCCTTATACACAAATATACATAATAAGAAGAGATTACTCTATAGCTATCTAGCATAATTATCTAATTTTTAACTTTTCTTACCTTTTCGAGATCCACGTTTCACTTCGCGTCCCTGCTTTTTGTCATCTTCAATTTTGACTTACAGTGACCCGATGACACATGCTTTATCAGCCATTGATAGGGTACATTAGCCTGAATGACAAACGTGATATTGTTACCTTGTACGCCCTTGTATTTGGCTGTAGCGAAGTCGTTAGTAGCTGCCACAGCATTGAAAGGCATGTACAAATGAAACCCAAGTATTATATTCCTCACTCCAGTATCGTTTACTAAGCTCTTGGGTACTCTTTAAATCGCTGAAAAATCCACGATCATGATGATGTTATCTTCTTTGATTTTCCACTCTACCCCAAATAATTCACCTGTATAGATGACTTCTTTTTACGGCACTCTCCTCATATTGTTTGTGGATTTTGAATTGTTAGAAGGTAATTTTAAATAACGCCCCAACGTAAACCATGCATAACAAAATCACCAACAAAAAAATATCTTTTGCAACCTTATTTAAAGTTTGAGCAATCTGTAAAGCTAATTTAATACCAGGTTTTTGTCCATGAAGTTCACTATTTGTAATCGTTTGACGTGTTGTACCAGATCTTCGAGCCAGTTCTGAAACTGACATCCCTGTTTTCATCCTTATATCCCTTAGTTTGTTAACCAAGAATAACACCTACTGTGCACTTGGTGTAATACAAGGTTTACTTAATTGTCAACAATGATTAACATTTATTTTAGTTAAATTAAATACATAAATTATTTAAAGTATTGTAAAGTATGTATTACAGGTGGTGATTACATGAAAACACACTAGGTGAATTACTGAATGAATTAAGAGGTAGTGAGTCTTTACGAAACGCCAGTAAACGTATTGGTATTAGTCATACATACTTAGACACTATCGAAAAAGGATTTAATAGACGTTCAGGAAAACATGTAAACCCTACCCCTGAAACACTGAAACTTTTATCAAAAGCATACAATTAGGACTATAAAGAGTTAATAGTTAAGGCTGGTTACCTAGAACCAAATTCTACAGACGAAACCCAAACCGAAAATGACGAAGCAGAGTTCCAGGCTTTCGCAAACAATCCTACTCTTGAAAAATGGTACAAGGAGCTACCGAAATCAAAGAAGAGGACTTAGAAAAACTACGTAAGCTGTGGGAATTTTGAAGGATAAAGGGGAATTGTAATCGTTATTTGGAGAGAAACAAATAATCGATTTTTAATTAAAACTAAAAGTAACATAATAATAACTATGAAAAGGACATGTTATAAACATGTCTTTTAATAGCACCACTATTGGGAAATTTACTTATTTATGTTTATATACTATTCTTTTACCTAATCATTTCAGGAAAATAAATACGAGGTGACAAAATGAGCTTTTTCAAAAAAATAATGGGGACATTTGAAAATACTCCAGAAAGACAAGCTGTTATAGATGCAAAAGAACGTACAAAACAAGAGGATATCCAACAGCGAGAGAAATATGTGGGGACTAGTTTATATAGAGGGATGAAGTACACCTTTTATAAGCCAGCAATCGATTATTTCGAAAACACTGTGCAATTGGCCAATGAAATTGTACTCTCCTCTTTACCAGCTGAATACGATTTTGGAAATTTAGAAAAAAAAGGTCTTTTGATAGCAACAAATATGCGAGTGGTTTTTGTTACAAAAATTGGTAATCTCCAATTATATACACCATTTAACTATAAATATATGGAAGGAGTTTTACTTGCCTCTGATGGTATTGCTCAAAAAGAATTGACAATCCTCACTCCTGCTTTACGTGCAACATTTGATGATATTTTAAATGATGATCGTTTAAACAAGTTTATAGATGTTGTGCAAAAACAAATGCAAGATAGCAAAGATAACCCTCGTATGACTAATGATAAAAAGAAATTATCAACCTCAGCAGATCCATATAGTGACTTAGAAAAAATTGCGAATTTACGAGATAAAGGGATTTTAACTGAAGAAGAATTTTTAGAAGAAAAGAAAAAAATTTTAGGCTAATTCAATATGGCATGTGGAAGATAATAATCAATACTCCATTTCATTTACAAATATTTAGTAAAATTATTAAAAATATTTGAGAGCTAGGTAAGTTGTGAGAGATATTGAAAGATAAAGCTGAGCTTTAAAAGCTAATTGAACATTCTATTAACAGGACATGACATAAACATGTCCTGTTATAGCACCCTTATTAGGAAAATTACTTAATTATGTTATATTATTTTTTTGTCATCATTATAGGTATATTTACGCAAAAATTATTGACTACTGATATAAAAAATGGATTTAATCCAATGAGAAATTTTTATTCCGAAGTTTGCGACTTGTATTATTTCAACACAAAGGGAGAGAGTGTTCAAATGAATCTAAAAGAAACTATAGAATTATTAAACAACGTGATATCAGAAAATAGTGAACTAATTAAAAACGAAGAATCTACAAAACAATTTCTTGTTTTACCATTACTTAAAGGGTTAGGTTACGATACCTATAGCCCCCAAGAAGTCACTCCAGAATTCACAGCTGATTTTCATAAAAAAAATGAAAAAGTGGACTATGCTATTTCAATCAATGGGCAACCTCGAATTTTTATTGAGGCAAAATCGATCAATATGAAAATTAATAAAAGCGCCCCACAATTAAGTAGATATTTCAGCACATTCCCTAGTGTGAAATTAGGTATCCTAACAAATGGAATTGAGTATCACTTTTTTACTGATTTAAATAACTCAAATATAATGGATTCTAAGCCCTTTTTTATCTTCAATATTATAAATCATAATGAAGAAGATTTTGAAAATCTGATTAAGTTTTCTAAAAATTTATATGATGAAGAAACAGTAAAAATCCTCGCTGAATCGTTAATATATTTTCAATCATTTAAATCTGTAATAAAAGAAATTTTTGAATCCCCAAATGATGATTTTATCAAATTTGTTATTAAAGAACGGTTTAAATTTAAGGTAACTCAACAGTTTATTAACACCTCTCGCCCTTTAATAGTGAAGAGTATTCAAGAGGCAATATCTGAAGTAATTAGTGAAAAATTTAATATAGATACATCACGATCTTCTCAAGAGATTGCTGTTACTAGCATAGAAGATGTTACAAAAGAAGAGAAAAAAGTTTACTTCACTCAGGATGAAATTGACTCACTAGGGAAATTTGAAGAATTTGAGGGAGTCACGATTGTATTACCCAATCCAGACTCTTACATAAAATTACTAAAGTTAACATCTGAAGAATACTCAGTTGAAAAAGGTAATCCATTAAGTGATTTCTTTATTTCTTCGGTTGTAACACAGGGTTCTACAATTGTGGGGTATTTAGTTGGTCAGTATGTTAATCAAAAGGAAGATATAAAACTATATACAGTTAAATCAAACGAAATAGCAAAATTTTTGGATGAAAACCCTATTCTTAAAGAGACTGGTTTCATTAACGCCCGATTAGGTTCCCGATTTAATAAAAATAATAATGAGACTACGTACTTCTTAAAAAGTTGTCTAAATAATCTTTCATTTAGAGATATACCTAACCTTATTTCTAAAATTGAAGACACAGAGAAGTTTTTTTAGAAACATCAAGTAGTCGAATTCCTATATGACAACCTGAAAAAAAGTCGATGCTGAGTTCAAGGCTTTCGCCAACAACCAAGAGACTTTAATTGCAACAATTGCCAAATACCTTTTATTCAATCATTAATCTCCAAGTAACCCCACTTCCCAAAAGTGGGGTTTTATTGTACTCTCAAACAAAACTTACGTTCTTAATTTCTTATTAGAGGTTGATTCACTTCCACTATACTCACCTTGAAGATTATGTCCAACAGCTTTACACTCGTTTGGACATTATGGACCCTGTCCTACTGAATTTTGAAGAAATAGCCTTTAGAATGGGCTTGAAATTTTTTATTGGTCAGATAAGAGTCAAGCCTTATTTATTGATGGTCGATATTATATTTTCCTTAATAAAAACCAATCGCCACAGCAACAATGGCAAAATTTTTGACATGAGCTTTCACATGCCCTATTTCATTCAGGCGATCAATTTCATATGTATCCCCTATTTCGTGAGTACTAGGAATTCAAGGCAAATAATTTTATGTACTACCTATCTAACTAAGTGTAATTAATTGGGACACTTTTTGATGTACATGTAGATTTTTCTAAAAAAAGTGCCCCAGTTTTGGACAGCTACCATTTTATATAGAAGGAAAAATTAATATTTTTTTATGTCACCTTCTGTGCTTTTATTCATTCCCTTTTTCACGACTTACAATAATTTCTATTTAGATAAAATTAAATCTTCCTCACCGTTTTGATTTCGGTAACTTTTACCAAAAAAGTTACTACACAATATCTTTCACTTGTTCATACTCAGTTCATTTTGTCGTCACTGTGAGTTCATCTTCGTCGGTTAGGCTTTCCTTAGGGCACTTAAAGGTAGCCCAAAACGATAGGAGACGAAATGCGTGAAAATACGAGAGGTGAAAAAATGGAATTGGACACAACAACAGAAAAAAAACCAGCTAATAAGATGAAAAAATTACTTATCATTTTACTTAAAATTTTAGCAGCAATAGTTATAATAATTGTCGTTTTTATAGCCATTGTTTTTGTGATTGATAAGATCAGTAGCAAATTAGAAGCAGCAAAAATAAAACCTTATGGTCAGTCTGTAACAGTAGATGGGAAAAATATGAATGTTTTGATTGAAGGACAAGGCGCAGAAACAGTCGTGCTACTGCCAGGTTTGGGAACAGGAACACCAGCACTTGATTTTAAGCCGCTAGTAGAAGAGTTATCGCCATTTTACAAAGTTGTAGTGATTGAGCCTTTCGGTTATGGATTAAGTGATATAACCGAAAAAGAACGGAGCACAGAAAATATTGTAAGTGAAATCCACGAAGCCTTACAGATTCTTAAAATTGACCGCTATATTCTAATGGGTCACTCCATTTCGGGCATTTACGCACTAGATTATGTGAATAAATATGAAAACGAAGTGAGTGCATTTGCCGGGATCGATAGCAGTGTACCAAGGCAATATGGTGATAAGGTTGTTGAATCTCCGATACCTAATTCTGTAATTACACTACTCAAAGAATCAGGTCTAGGCAGATTGATAATGAAACTAAGTGCTGACCCATATGCTGCACTACCAGTTGATGATGAAACAAAAGAACAAATGAGAATTCTTTCTTACAAAAACTTTAGAAATCCAACTATTGTGAATGAAATAGAAAATAGATCTCCTAATTTTAAAGCAGCTGAAAATTTAACATTCCCAAAAAACCTGCCTGTTATTTTCTTTTTACAACCGAATAGTGCAGCGATTGAAGGATGGTCAACACTACATGAAGAGCAAGTAAAAGATTCTATACATGGAAAAGTGATGACATTTGAAGGAACACATTATTTACACCATACTCAATCAAAAGAAATCGCTGAAAACCTCAGGGTATTTATTGAAGAAGTAAAGCAAGACAGTAGATAATTTTTCCATGCTACGGCACCATGTACAAGCTTTCTTGCATGTGTGCTGTAGCATTTCTTTCATATATGCCTATTTATTATTCACACACTCTTAATTGGATTATTTTTCCTCCAATAATTATATTAATGACAATTTCATTTGCTTAGTAGTTCATCGTAAATGACCAAGTTTCAATGGTTTCCGTTACTTCACCCGCCTGTACAAAATCTTTCATGGAGCACATGGCCCCAAATCAAGCAATCATCTGTTTTACAATGTTATCCTTAATTCGTTTAATACTCGTTGCTGATAAAGCCATATGTTGGCCTATCCAACGTTGCGAATCGCCGTCTAACATCCAATTCAGTACTTGAACCTCTCTGTCGCCAGTAACTCGTTCAATAAGCATTTGTACCTCTAATAGCTTCTTCTCATACTCTGCAACATGCTTTATATTTTTCGAACGTCTAATAGCCTCTTGCATAATCGGATCGCCTACGCCACCTGCTGCCTTTGGTAGTGTAGCCTCAATACCATACTATGCCGTTTTTGCCCCTATAACCATTTCTGATCACATTTCTTTGATGGCGTTAACCATGTATTCTGTAATCATTGAATCTAATGCATCTGGTGTAATCGTTATTGTTCTTTTTTTAACATAGGTTTGCCCTCCTAAGTTGTGTTATAATGCTAATGACTAAGCCATTATTCAAAGGGCATATACCAATTCGAGCTGTAGCGTATGCAAACGCTGCGGCTTTTTCATGTTATAATTTACACGAAATACATAATAAGGTAAATAAATGGACATGTTTACAGGATTATCACTTGGTAGATATCTGCTATATTTCATTCCACCGATGTTATTGCTACCTGTTGTAATGATAGGATGTGCAGTAATTTATAAAATTCTATTGGGAAATATTTTGCCTAAGAAGTTTTATAATTTTTTACTTGGTCCAATTGCCCTGCTAGGATTCTTTATTTAGGCTATCCCAATCAATATGGGATTTTATGAGTTTTTTAGAGGTATATTTTAACCGCTCTTTTTCTATTCCAAAGGCAATTAACTATAAAACCCATATTATTTAAGCATATAAATAGTAGTGTTAAGCTAAACAAGTTTAACAAGAACCTCCTGAATTGTTACTTAGGGTCACTCACACTCAGTGACCCTTTTTTAGTTTCTTTACTCATATTGTTCATTAGTTTACTGTAGCGTGTGATGCTACAGCTTTTTTTATTTTTAAATTTATTTCACGGCAATTCACTATAAATATACAGCTATCTTGACATATTAATAGTAATGTGAAGCTAATTTAGCCTTACACATCCGAATCTTTTTACTAATGGTCACTTATATCCCAAGTGACCTTTTTTAGTTTCTTTACTCAAAAGTGCCCTATAGAATTGACTTCGGTCCAGATACAACATGGCTAATTATAAGTATTGAAGTAATAATTTTTACTATATCTTCACTCCACCTTACTAATTGTCCAATCATCTGTATTCGATATGAATAAAATATTAATTAGAAAAGGAGGTGAATATAAAATGGCATCATTTGAAATTGGAGCGAGAAGTCTTTTCAACTTTAGAAATGAACGCTTTTTCCTATTAGTTGAAGATGAAATTACAATTCCAGATCAAGGTGTGGAGATTGATCCAGTTAATATCTATGAGATTGACCAACAAACTTTCAATTTTATCAGAGATGAAGGCGATACACCTGTAGTTGTACCACGTTTTAATCTTCCTCCTGTACCACCTGGATTTACATTAGAACGAAAATGTATTTTTACAGTCGATAATTCTTATTTTGTCATCTATGATTTAGAAAATGGTACTGATAACAATGTTATTTTAAGAATCAGCGCAGCTTTATTTAACTCATTAAGAAATTCGGGCGTTCGTGAATGTGTTCCACAAGACTTCATTAATTAATAAAAAATCCAACATTCAGTAACATTTTTCTTTGATTTTGCTCACTCAAAAAAACCTTAAGCCATCTCTTCTTTTTAGAGATGGCTCAATACTTTAAATCTATACATGCTCTATGACTAGAACCATCACGTGTAATGCATACTAAAATCCTCTTTATATCCTCAGGCGAACACACCTCAAACGATCATTTTCAATGTTAGGATATGACTTTTAACTGTTGGTATAGAGTGAATACATACAGTGATACAGAATGTTAAGGAATTGATTGATTATTTTTTTCTTTAAGACTGATATATAATGATCCATTTGTTTGAACTTGTGCAAAATACACATCTTTTATGTTCTGGACATTTTGCTTTTTCAACTTCCTATTAAGCCAGTCTTCTGTTAATTCAAGTTCCACCAAATTTTCGACAATAAGTTGACCATCTGAGATGACCTCTGTTGGCAAATATATTGGAGGTGTAACGTCTGCTTTAACATCTTGCTTTGTAGCTGATTGAACTGGTGTTTTGTGTAAAACACTAAGCTTGCCATCTGTTTCAAGTATTGCAAATTGTATGTCTTGTACAGAAAAAACAGCTTGCTCCCTTAACATCATTGTTAGTTCGTCCATATGCAAACGGTTTTTCTTTAAAGCAGATTCTAAAATTAGACCATTTTGAATGACAATAGTCGGTTTATCATCAAAGAGTACACGTGCTTTTTTAGATTTTAATGTAATGATGGTTATTATAAATGTTAAAAAACACCACCATATTAACGATATTAGTCCATCTAAAAAGGGTGTTTCGGCGACTGCAGCGATTTGAGATGCAATAGAACCAATGGAAATCCCTGTTATATAATGAAAAAAAGTGAGTTGACCAAGTTGTTTCTTCCCAAGGATTCTGGCCAATATCAGTAGTGCTAAAAAGGATAATATGGTTCTAAGTGTCATTTCCCAAAAATTTAATAAAAAAAATGGTCCATACTTTATTCAACTCCTTAAATCTCTGTTGACTATTAGAATGGACATGAAACATCTTCTTATGCTAAATTTTTGAGAATTTGCATTTTGTACGACGATCAAATAAATTTTAAATGACAAAAGCCATCGAGAATGAACTTCTCAACGGCTTTCGTCAACAATATGAAAGAACATTTATGCAGGTGTACTTTCATTATTTCTTCTCGTTTAAAACATCTGGATAAACCATGGTATTAATCACTTCTCCACTTGATTCGTCATTAAAAATTACTGTCACTTTGTAATTCTCCACGTCTGCACCATTAAATAATTGATAGTACATACCCGTTAAAGCAAGCCCGACTGATGCCATTGTATCAAGACTACTTTCAAACTCTTTTTTGTTTACAGATACAGTGAATTCTGAAAAGGATTTGTTATATGTAATATCTTTGACAGATTTGAAATCATCACTAGCTTTAATCTCGTCTACATTTGCTAAAATACCTTCTTTTAAGCCTTTCATCATTTCTTCGTGCTCTGGTTTAGCCATTTTATAAGTTAAAGAACCATCATCATTTTTAATGATTTCTTTAATCCCACTATTTTTTGCCTTAGAAATAACAGAATCAATGTCCTGTCCTTCGAAAAATAAAGCGGGAATGGTTACTTCCACGTCCCCAGCTTTTTTTTGATCCTCACTACATGCAGCCATTAAAGCACCTAGTAATAAAAGTAATGGTAACATCCATTTTCTAGCCATTAAATCTCCTCCTCATACACAAATATACAGAATATGAAGGGATTTCACTATAACTATTACAAAAAAACATTTATTAATATAAAAAACACTTTTCATCGATCACTAGTATCTGTGTACAAATCAGTTAGATTCTTTCGACCTTTCATTCAAGATGACCATTCGTTAATAAATAGTCAAATCATATATTCAACGTATCTTTCTTTAGTAGTCATACTGAAACCGACTCTTAAGAATATTTCTATTAATCATTTTTATTTAACTCATTGAGAAATTCTGGTGTTCGTGAATGTATTCCTCAGAATTTCATTAATTAAGAATGCTATAAAAAACAAGTAATCAATTTGATATGCAGGATCTTTTCTTATTCTACAATCAGGCCATTTTCTTGAGTAACACATTTAAAGGAATCGTTATGGAGGAAAGAAACTGTTAAGATTTTCAATTAAACTAAAGAAGTAGGTTTTAGTTCAACAAGAAGTTAAAGTATTATTGAGTTATATAAGCTACCAAAGGAAGTGTACAACTGTTCTATTACTCAAAAAAGAAGAAAATACGAGGTTGGAAAAGACAGAAGAGAAAAATTGAAAGATGGAAGCAAAACGCAATAAATTTAGATATTCACTATTTAAGGAATTACCATAGAGAATACGAAAAATTATGGATTCATCCCTTTTATGCATGGGTACGAAAAAACCCTCCCAATTGGTATAATCAACTTTTACTTGATGCAATGATTGAAGTTTACTTGGAGTGGCATCAAAAAATGATGGATGAAAATGAAGCATTTTATTTAAAAATCTGGCTTTATGACCCTAATTTTATCAATTCACAGATAGTCGTTGCATATAGAGATTGTTTTGATTGCTATAATAAAGCCTTCAAAATAAGGGAAGAAAAAAAGGAATTCCCTTTCAATAAATTTCATTCCTTGAGGGATAAGTTAGAAGAATTCCAATGGGATTTGCACATTGAGACTGATTATTACGATGAAAACGAATTGAATGAATGGTTAGAAGAAGGAGGTTTAACTGAAAAAGAAATGTCAAAAATTAAGGGAAAAGCCTATGAAACCATAAAATTTGAAAATGAATTTGGGGGTTTCCTGCAATATAGTCTCGACAAAGGAGATATTTGGATAGGGACATTAAAGAAGAAAGATAATACAGTAATTGTTTAACGAACAGGTGCTTTACTTTAACATGCAAAAGACAAATCACCGACTTGATTTCAACAATCGGGCGCAATTACTTAATAAAAAGATATTTACTCATTCTTTTTCCCTTTTCTTTCTACAAAAAAAGAGCAAAACCATAATGGTCTGCTCAGCATTTAAAAATGAGCGCTCGAAATCTGGCATTTCTTTATTCATTTATCGTACGCAAACATTTTATTTTGTATTTCTATATGGAATTGCTGTACATCAAGCTGATGAAGCTTGATGATATCTTCGGCTACTTGTCGAGCTTTCTTTTGTATCACATCATCTTTCTCTTCTGTTAAATTGATGATGATGTGGACAATTTCTGATGAAATCGTGTAATCGATGCTAAAGGAACCAACTTGTTGTGCAGTCATCGCTTCAAATAAATGAGCCATAACATCATTATAGCTAAGTCTGGTCGAGTTCATGGTCACAGGATCATAAAGATTTTTAATTGTCATTTGAAACGATATTGGATTTAAATCATTTTTTTGAATACATTCAAGCATCATTTCCTCTATTTTTTGTTTGGACAACTGATCTATCTTTTCAGGTGTTGACACAAGGAGCTCTATTTTTCTATTCGGCAGTACACCATAATCTACATAAAAGATATAAGATTCTTTTTGCAGGGCCATAGCAATATCACTCATTAGAAATTGGTAGTGCTGCATATAATCTATTAGTTCATCGTTAGTAGGTTGCGATAGAGAAACATTTGATTTCTCCGCATATTGAATAGGTATATTTGCAAAAAAGAAAAAGCCACCACAAACGATGATGGCAAGAAGAAACCATAAGGTAAATAGTTTTTTGATAAACATTTATAGCCCCCTTATTCGGGACTATATGCAAGTTCAGTACCGTAAATTACTGTAGAATTTTATAAAATAACACACGGTCTTGATTTTCGCCGCCATAACCACTATGGATTGACATATTATCCATCACCTTGTCACCTTTCTCCATTCTGAACCCCATATTTGTGTGAAAGGCAATGGACACTTCGTTTATAGGTGATGTCACACACTTAACGATATTACGATGATACTGTTTCACCACATGGAAAAATACATCATACAACCTTTTTGCAATATTCTGTTTTCTGTAATCAGGGTGAACCCCTACAAAATGAATGAACGCTTCATTTGTGTTGGATTGCGATAAAAAGCCGACAAGAAAACCAATAATCTCGCCATCCTTTTCCATAATGAGGCTTGTGTTCGTAAAGTGATCGAAAAATAATTTAGGCAGTTTATCTGACATATTCCTTCCGCCCCACCACTCATTAATCACTGGCGATAACGTATAATAATCTGCACTCTGTAAACTACGAATATTCATGGTATCCTTCCTCCCTTTCAACTTCACCTTTAAATTGGTCAGCATTATAGAGAACACGCTACCAATGCATATGAGTTTAATTTGTCATTCGGATATCTCAGATGAATAACAACACTATACCCTCGATCTAAGATGTTTAATCATACTGTTATTTTACCCTACCAATTATTTCAATTTCAATATTTGCCTCAAATCTTTGCCATAACCAATGATTTTAATGTATGACTTAAAGTCTGAATGCGATTTGTCGTATCCGACATCTTCACTAAGAGCTGATTTTCGTCCTCCACAGAAAGCAATATATCACCTGTTGATGAGGCATTTTGCTCTGTCATTTTATTCAGCCTTTCAATTTGCATTTGAATTGCCTCAAACTGTGAGATGGCACTGCTTAATTCGTGCATGCCTCTCGTCAAATCTGTATTCGTTTGCGTAAATGAATCCTTTAAAATATTAAAGAAATGACTGACATCCTGTAAAAGCTGTTCCCCGTGCTGCAATGCTTTTTCACCATCATCAGAACGTTGATGAGCCTCCGTCGATTTCTCAAATAAGGTTTTCGTCACATTCGTAATACTGACTGTAATGGCTGCACTTTCCTCTGCTAGCTTTCGCACTTCTTCCGCTACAATAGCAAACCCCTTCCCATGCTCCCCAGCCCTAGCTGCTTCAATCGCTGCATTTAGTGCCAATAAATTTGTCTGCTGTGCAATATGTGTGATACCCTGCAACAAGCTATCCACTGTTTGTAAACTATTTTGAAGCTCGTTGACAGTTTCTGCGGTTGAACTCATCGCATGACTCATCACGCCCATTTGAGCCATTGCGTCTTGCATTTTAGCCCATCCTGCTAAAACCTCTTGTTGAAGTTCAGTAGATTTCACCACTGTGTCCTTTGAAATCGTCAAAGTTTCATTTACAAAATGAACAGAATCACTCATAGTGCCATGAATCATATGCAAGCTAGAAGCCTCTTGCTGAATACTTGCAGAAATATCCTCAGTCGCTACCAATATTTGTTTACTAGAGCTTGAAATACTTTGCATTGTTTGTTGGAATTGTGTCACATGCTCGTCCAATGCCTGGCTACTTTTCTCTATTTCCCGAAATGTATTTTGTAATTGATTGAAGGAAGCTTGGACTTCATTTTGCTGAATTTCTGCATGTTTAATTAGCTCATTGCCCCATTTAGCTAATAAATAAAAAGCAATAATGACGCCGTTCATAATCGCTAGAAGTGTGACGAAAACAATGATGTCGTCAAACGGACCTAACAAAGATGATGAGTTGACCAAATATAAAATGATAAAACTAATATTAGTCAGTATTCCAAAAAACACGATTAATTCCTTCTTAAAATAAAGGGCAATAATAGCAATTGTGCACAGCAAAATATAATGTTTATTCAATGAAAAACTATCTAGTAAAAATAATGTAAACACTACGCTTGATGGAATAAGACCAAAGATAAATCCCTTCACATAAGTTTTAATCGGCAAGAAATAATTACACACCGCTAAAGCGATGACAGCTAGTCCGACAAATAAAAATAGTATTCCTTTTGATAGGATCATAGGTCCACAAATTAGAATGGCTAAAATCGATATTATTGCCAAATTAACTCGGTGCACCTTCCTTGTATCATAACGAATTTTGTTCTTCATAACGCTCCCCCTAAAAATGAATGGACATTCAGTTTAATTTTCTATTATTATATAGTATAACTACTACTTTTTGTAGCTAAAATTTTACTTTTAGAGCATATGTTTCACATTTTTCGAAATTAAAGGGGGAAATTCATTTGAGTAGAGTCCAACAAATCGCCGCAAATTTTTATTGTATTGATACACATGATTTAAATAGGGAACAGCGAACAAGCTCCTATCTATTAATTGATGAAAAAATAACCTTAATCGAAACGTCTGCTAGTCCATCCGTTCCATACATTATGGAAGGATTGAAGGAATTAAATATTGCTTTAGAGGATATTCATTATGTCATTGTGACACATATTCATTTGGACCATGCTGGTGGTGCAGGATTATTTTTACAAAACTGTCCTCATGCAAAATTAGTCGTTCACCCAAGAGGATCGGCACATATGATTGATCCGAGCAGGCTTATTTCCAGCGCGAAAGGCGTTTATGGGACCGAATTTGACCGTCTTTTTGATCCGATTGTGCCCATTGATGCAGCACGAATTATTGAAGTAAGCCATGAACAACAACTCCCTTTAGGACAACATCATTTAACGTTTTATCATACAGAAGGTCATGCCAAGCATCATGTTTCTATGCTTTATTCCGCTACTAACGGCCTTTTTGTGGGGGATACAACGGGTGTACGTTACCCAGAAATGGACGGTGAAGCAATAGATTTAATCATACCTTCCACTTCCCCAAACCAGTACAATCCTGAAACGATGGAGAACTCCATTCAATTGTACGAAAAGCTACAGGCGAGTGAATTATATTTTGGTCATTATGGGGCTTATAAAAATCCACCAGAGGCATACCGTCAAGTACGCTATTGGACACCTCTTTTCTTAGAAGAAGGCCGTAAAGCACAAGCAGCATCCAGCCAGTTCCAGGAACAAGTTCACTATTTGGATGCTCGCTTAAAAGAGCTTTTATTTAGCTATTTACAAGCAAATGATATACCGCCAAATCACCCTGTCTATCAAACCATCCCTTTCGATACCATTGTGTCATCGATGGGAATATTGGATTATTTAGAAAAAGTGAAAGCACAGGTACCACTTTAATCGTAAAAGGAGATGTCTCAGGCATCTCCTTTTTTATATGGATGAAAAGTCGCTTTCAATATAGAGAATTTATTCTTTTAAACGCTCTAAAACCACTTGAAAATCCTGTTGTTCTCCTACTTCTCGAAAGTATTTAAAGGGATTACTGATTTTCTTCATCCGCTCCATAACAGCAGGAATCGAAAAGTAATAAGGTTTTAAGTCGTCATTAACCTCTTCCCAATGGAGTGGCGTTGCGACTAAGCCTAATTCATTTCCACGAGTGGAGTATGGGGCAATAATTGTCTTGCCTTCAGCATGCTGCACATAGTCTAAATATAATTTATTATGACGATTCTTTTTCAAGCGCTCAATCGTATATAGATGTGGCTTTTGCTGGCATAAAAAACGACAAACAAATTCAGTAAAGACACGAACTTCCTCATAGGTAAATTTGTTTGCAGGTAACGGGATATAGAGCTGTAAGCCTTTCCCGCCCGAAGTTTTGACAAATGATTGTAGCTGAAAGTAATCAATAATTTCTTTTAAATCTAGAGCACCTGCAATCGCCAAAGAAAAATGGTCCGTTGAAGGGGGATCTAAATCAAAGACAATCTCTGTCGGATACATGGTTTGTCGCGTTTGAAATGGAATGTGCAATTCTAATGCCAATTGATTGCCGAGCCATAACAATGTTTCAAGATTATTACAGACAATATAATCAATCTCATCCATCATCGCAGTGGCAACAAAGTTAGGTAGTTTATCTGGTCTACTCTTTTGATAAAAGCTTTCCCCTGGTACACCATGTGGATAGCGTATTACTGTTAATGGTCGATCTTGAAGAAATGGCAACAAGTATGGCGAAACACTTTGTAGATACGATAAATAATGATCCTTTGTCACACCTATTTCTGGCCATACAGGTTTGTCGGGATGTGTAATGGGAACTGTTTCAGGAATAGGAAACAGTTGACGCTGCATATGCTGCCATTGACAACTATATGGTGATAATTCCAATCGAAAGGCATGAAATTTTGGCTCGCGGAGCTTACTACCATCAAAATCTATGCAGGCAATATCCACACAAATAGAGGGCGCTAGCGTCCATAATTCTTTCTTACGTTGCCCTTGAGCTTGGAAAAAAGCAACGAGTGTTTGATGCTCTTCCTCCTTCATGCCATGTTTAAATGTAACGACCTCTCGTAAATGTCCTTCATCATAAATCGAGCCTTGAAAATAACCATTACTATGATCATATTGCGTCACAATGACCGTCACATAACGCCAGTTTTTAATTTTCAACCAATGGCTTGAACGTGTGTTATCTAGCCATTTACTTGTTCTCTTCTTTGCAACCATTCCTTCCCCATTGTAGACCTTGATCGCCTGCCATAAAATCTTACTTTCCTCACTAGCCTGCACAATTTGTATGGCACTTCTGTCTTCATAATCTACATTTGGAAGCTTTACCTTTGCCGCTAGCCTCGTCAATTGCTCTTTACGAGTTTTTAAATAACGATTGCTGAATGATTCCCCTTTCAACGTTAACACATCAAACACTAGAAGCCGCATCGGAAAAGCTTGTGCATGTTTGGCAATGACATCTTGATTTTGCATTCTCCCTCTTTGTTGAACAACTGAAAATTCACTTTTATATGAATTGTTTAAATACACTAGCTCCCCATCAAAGGTGAGTGGTAAAAATGCTTTTACAGAGGCATATATTTGGTGACAATACTCTATAATTTCAGGAAAAGAATGATTTAAATTGCGTCCATTTCTACTAATAAGCATCGGTTGTTCATCCCATAGTAAGAGGCATCGAAAGCCATCATATTTCGTTTCATAAAGCCACTCATCCCCTAATGGAATGTCATTTGTTTCTGTTAAAAGCATTGGTTTCATGACACAATACCTACCTTGCTTTTTATCTACAGTGTTTGACGATTTCGATTTACGATACATAAAAAACTGCAAAATATATCATAGTAAGAAAAACGAGGTGACAATTATATGCATACAGTATGGAAAGGAAGCATTTCCTTTGGACTTGTCAATATCCCAGTAAAGCTTCATGCCGCTACGGAAAACAAAGATATTAAACTGCGACAGCTCCATAAGGAATGCCATACACCAATTAGCTATAAAAAGGTTTGCGAAGGCTGCAATCAAGAAGTAAAAGATGAGGATATTGTAAAAGCATATGAATATACAAAAAATAAATTTGTCGTACTGGATCAAGATGATTTAGAGAACCTACGAAAAGAAAATGAAGAGAAAGCCGTAGAAATTATCGATTTTGTACAATTAACGGAAATCGATCCGATATATTTTGAACGCACCTATTTCCTATCCCCTGATTCTACTGGTGCTAAAGCCTATTCGTTATTGCGCAAAACGTTAGAGCAATCAGGTAAAATTGGCATTGCTAAAATCATTATTCGTTCAAAAGAACAGCTTGCGGTCGTGCGAGTGTATCAAAATGCCCTCGTGATGGAGACCATTCATTATCCTGATGAAGTAAGAAGTGTTGGTGATGTCCCGAATATTCCAAGCGAGCAAGACGTTGTACCAAAGGAATTAGAGACAGCTCTAATGCTTGTCGACCAATTAACAACCACATTTAACCCAGAGAAATATACTGATGACTACCGGAATGCATTGCTGGAATTAATCGAAGAGAAGAGAGCAACCAATATGGTAGCCACGAGCGATCAGCAACGACCAGTTCCTGACAATGTCACAGATTTAATGACAGCGCTACAGGCATCCTTAGATAAAACGAAAAAGCCTACGACAAGAAAGCGTACAACACGCACAAAGAAAAATGCCTAAACAAGAAGCGTATCCATTCAGCGGGATACGCTTTTTATTGGTTGGAACTGACGAAAATAATTTTCTACATCCTTTTTATGCCGAACGACTACTAGTTTACCTACTATGTCTTCCTGATTGCTAAAAAATTTAGGCTTCCCCACCTTCTCAAAACGTTTATTCCATCGAAACATTTTAAAAAAAATCGAAAAGGTTGGCTCATAATGGGCTTTTTCAATCCCTATTTTTTGTTTAAAAAATCTCTTAATAATTCGAGCAGTACGAATTTTATAAGGCGTATCCAAAAAGATGATACAATCCGCTTGCTGGAAGCTTTGTGTCACCCATTCCTCTTGATGAATTCCTTCAATAATCCACCCATCCGTTTGGATAATACTTTGTAGATATTCCTGCCTTTCTTGCTCCGTCCTTCTCATATCCCCCGATGGTTTGCGAATCCAAACGACATTGTCTAATTCATGAAAAGGAAGCTGAAGAGTTTTGGATAATGATCGTGCTAATGTTGTTTTCCCACTACCAACAGAGCCAATAATATGTATTTTTTGCGGAAATTCCATTGCCATTGTAGCATCACCTCTCGTGTATCTTTGTAGAAATTTTACCTTTATTATACAATGATTTAAATAATAGAAAATAGGAGGACAAGATGAAGCCATACAATTTCGAAAATAATTTACAGACTTATAATAATCCATCCGATTATGACGCTCTCTATGCCAACTATCAAGACGACCATCACTATATTCAACGCTATCTTGGTACGAAAAAAGACCCCATTATTGAATTAGCCTGTGGCACTGGCCGGATTGCTATTCCATTAGCTACTCATGGAATTCCTGTCTTTGGGATTGACCTTCATGAAGGAATGATTCAGCATGCTATCGAAAAAGCACAAAAACAAAATGTAGAAGTACAATTTATCGTACAAGATTGTACACAGCTACAACTGCCTATCACCACAAAATTTATGTATATGACAGGCAATTCATTTCAACATTTTTTAACGAATGACAGTCAAAACGCCTTATTGCAATCTGTTAAAAAGCATTTACAGCCAGGTGGCGAGTTTCTCTTCGATACAAGAAATGCTATTTTAAATGAGCTTTCAGTCATTGATGAATATGAGGAACAAACGGTCACTAGCAATGGTAAACAACGAATCACCTTCCATCGTGAGGAATATAACCCTGTCACGCAAATTTTAACGTGCCATGCCGTCCATCAACAAGGTGGAAAAACCTACGAGGATTCCATTTTACTGCGCTATACATACCCACTGGAAATGATGAGACTATTACAGCAAAATGGCTTTGAATTGATACACCTATATGGTACATGGCAGAAACATGAATATCATGCACAAAGTCCCTCTATGATTGTTCATGTACGTTCACTATAGATAAGAACATACATTCCTTCCTCATGTTATCATACAAGAAAAACTAGGAGTCTATATTATATGCTGACAATTTATGACCGTATGGTGCAGAAACAAATTACAGGGCTTAGTCTTGCTTTTATTAAACATGGAGAGATTCAAAGAACTGAGTGCCTTGGAGTGTTAGAAATTGGGTCAATGGATTATGTAAATGAGGAAACCATTTTTAATGCCTGTTCGATTAGTAAATTATTGACAAGCATTTTAGTGCTAAAGCTAGCAGAGCAAGGAAAAATCGACTTAGATGAGGATATTAATCGTAATCTTCTCTCTTGGAAGTTGCCAGAGAGTGAGTATACGCGGGCAAAAAAAGTGACAGTACGAAGCTTATTAAGTCATCAATCTGGTATTGTTGATCCAGCAGATAGCTTTTCTCCCCTACATTCTTTGGCTCAATGGCCATCAATGAAGGATTTATTACAAGGTGCAACGCCTTATTGTCAGAGTCCAATCGTAAGCACACTTGAACCCAATCAAAAATTTCATTATTCTGATGCAGGCTATTGCATCATTCAATTGCTAATTGAGGAAGTCACAAACACGCCCTTTTCTTCTCTCATGGACGACCTAATTTTTCAACCATTAGCTATGCATCACAGCTTTTTTTCATCTTCACTCCCAATAGCTCATACAGCAAGTGGGCATCATAAGGATGGTACTAGAACGATACCAAGCCACCCGTTGTATCCTTATGATGCAGCATGTGGCATTTGGACGACACCCTCGGATTTGGCTAAGTTGTTAATCGATATGATGCAAACATTTAAAGGAAAAGGAAAACTAGGTCTGACAGCTCCTACCATGCATGAACTCATGCATGCACAAGGTTGTAATGAATCTGTAGGGCTTGGCGTATTTCTTGATGGCCAAGGTGAACAAGTTGAAATTTCCACTTTAGGCTGGGGTGTTGGCTATCAGTGCATGCTAGTTGCTTACCCCTATTTAGAAAAAGGCTTTGTTGTAATGTCTAACACGGATTCAGGTGTCCATCAAATGCAAGGAATTATGGGTGATATTTACCGCTCCTTTGTCTTGTCGGTTTAACGAAAGGTGAATGACTATATAAGATGTCTTACATTTATATAAATGATCCCATGAAAAAAAGGATAGATTTTCATCATCTATCCTTTCCTTTTAATCCATAGTATCTTACGCTTCTTTCTTCACCTTGTAATGCATTTGAACCATTTGACCGTATCGCTTTATCTCAAGCAGTTTTAAATCTTCAAAAGGTCGGGGCTGTTTAAATAATGGAATACCTGCCCCTAATAAATGTGGGGTAATGGTGATGATCCATTCATCAACCAACTGCTCCTGTAAAAAAGCATCCAATATATCAGCACCACCGACCATCCAAATTTTTGTGCCTGGTTGTTGTTTTAAATTCTTAGTAAATGCCACCAAATCCCCTTGAACAAACTCCACATGCTCAACTTTTCCCGTTTGAGATTTGCTGAACACATAACATTTCTTATCAGGGTATGGGAATGTATCATTATGTTCCATGATATAATCATATGTTCGTTTTCCCATTATAACGGTATCAATTGTTTGATACATATCCGTATAGCCATTATCCCCTTCTCCCTCTGTTTCTTCCAGCCACTGTAAGTCATCATTTTCTTTCGCTATAAACCCATCTAAACTTATTCCGATAAATACCACTATTTCTCGTGACATTATGTCAGCTCCTCTTCTTTTGAAAATCTTTTGTACAACGTCTATACTAAACATAAAACATGACAACTATTGACATGTTTAATTAAAAAGGTGAAAAAATATGTCCAAGGCTAAACGATTAATTGATATTTTGTTATTTGTCAGCGCTAAAAAGCAATTTACAGCCCAGGAAATTGCCGATGCCTTCAACATTTCGGTACGAACTGTACATCGCTATCTGTTAGATTTAAGTGATATGGGGCTACCAATTTATGCGGAGCAAGGAAGAAATGGTGGATATACAGTGCTTTCAAGTACAATCCTTCCCCCTATTTTATTTACAGAGGAAGAAGCGGTCGCTATTTTCTTTGCGTTCCAATCGTTGCACTATTATCGTGATTTACCTTTTAATACGGAAATGAAGTCCGTGTCACAAAAACTATACGAATCCTTGCAGAAGGAGGCTCAAAAAAAGGTAGGTAGTTTGCAATCCTATATAGCCTTTTGGAACCCTAAACGCGCTATATCTACACCACTATTATCAGATGTATTAGAAGCGATTATTAACCATTCACAATTAGACATTCAATATGAATCAAAATCAGGCATCACAACTAAGCATGTCCATCCCATTGGGGTGTATGCGCATGACGGCTTATGGTATATGCCTGCCATTCATTTACAAACAGAAAAAACCCTTCTATTTCGAGTCGATCGCATTCATTCAATGCATGTAAGCGATAAAGGCTATGAGACAACTGTTCATTTACAACAATGGCTAGAGAGTCCCCATGAACCTCAGCAGCCTATACGCTTACATGTTGAATTAACTAGAGAAGGTGTAAGACAGTGCAGAAGTGAGCCAAACTTTGAGAAGGTATTGGTTACTAATAGCAATGGAACTGGCTATATCGATATGATGATTGATCAAGGAGAGATTCACTTTATTAGCTCCTTTTTTTATCGCCTAGGTCCGGATGCGATTGTCCAAGAGCCGCCTGAATTAATTCAGCTTTTGCGGAAACATGCGCAAACCATATTAGCGACATACCCTCTGGACAGCTAATTCCTATATGACGATTTTGTAAGATTCACGTAACCTTCATCGTTACTAATTTTTAGGAAATGTCTTTATACTTGGTTGTAAGGAGGAGATAACGTTGCAACCAACCGACAACAACAAACGTATTGATACATTAGATTACTTAAGAGGATTTGCCTTAATTGGTATTATTTTAGTAAATATCCCTGCATTGATGTGGATTGCACCACCCCAATTAGCTAGTGATATTGCCTATAGTCAATTTCTTACACTTTTTATAGAAGGTAAATTTTTCATTATATTTTCATTTTTATTCGGGATCGGATTTTATCTTTTTCTTTCCCGTGCAATGGCTAGAAACGATAGAGCCTATGTTTTATTTAGTCGCAGACTTCTGATCTTATTACTAATGGGTATTATTCATTTCTTTTTTCAACCAGGAGAAGCTTTAACTGTCTATGCCATCTTTGGCTTTTTAGCTTTACCTTTTTATAAAGTGCGGAAAGAAATTAATTTGTTAATTGGGCTCATCCTATTAGCCCTTACAGCTTATTTTGGAATGAAAATCGTCATGCCCTTCCCACTAATTTTACTAGGTTTAGCTGCTGGCCAATATCGCCTATTTGAAAATATCCCACTACATCGAAAGAAAATTCTGCTAGCGACAATTGTCATGTTCCTTGTTAGCATAGGTAGCTGGTTGTATCAATGGCAGTATGTCCCTACAGCCAATGTGAATATCGATCAATTATCCAAAATTCAGCTAGAAGAGCATATTACGAATATGGAGCAATTTGCGTTAATTGGATTACAGTTTAGTCCGTTTGTTTCAGCGTTTTACATGGGAGCCATTATCCTATGTCTACAAAGTGCACTATTCCAACAACTATTATCACCATTAAAGGCTTATGGACGCATGGCTTTAACGAATTATTTAGGGCAGACAGCACTCATTTTAATCATTGGTCATACATTCCAACTAATCGGGCAACTTCGATTCATCGAGTCACTATGGATTTGTCTAGGTATTTATGTTTTCCAATTGATTTGTAGTAAGCTCTGGCTACACTATTTCCGCTTCGGACCAATGGAGTGGCTGTGGCGAATGGGGACCTATTGGACAGTCCCTCCCCTAAGAAAAAGAAAAGATTCTTAGCCAAGGATATATACCTATCAACCTAAAGTGAAACGTCATATATTGGTAATGTACCCTACTCGCTTTCCATCTTTGCTCATATCTTCAGCAAGATACACATCCCCATTTTATTTGGTCACTTATTTTTCAATAAGTGACCTTTTTTGGCTGCTATTCACCTTTGTTGCTCTGCACCTGTCTCTTACAGCATGCATACTATGTAAGTAATACCCTTTTTTGCAGGGAGGATTTTATGAAAACTAACAAAGGCTATCGGAGTAGTGAAGGAACTGAATCAGTGAGTCAAGCAGCTAAGCTGGCTGTTATTGCGGGAGCCATCACAACACTAGGTGATGCACTAGCGACCATTGCAGCAGGTCTTGCTTTGGAAGATGAGTTAAAGGAAAACGAAAGTAAAAATAATGATATTGATAAACTGCAAAAACAAATTGACGATTTAAATTATGAAATGAAGCAATTAAAAAAAATGTTCCGATAGTGGTGGCAATGGACGAAAAAAGACGACAATATTCAACTGATATTGTCGTCTTTAAATTGTACAATGATAAAGTTAAGCAAGTGAATGTCACTACTGGTGGACACTTTCCGCAAACGGGACCGCCCTTCGTTCCAATCATCCTCGTAAAAATAAACGTTTAAGGTGATCAACGATATTAACGAAGCATCAAATTATTTAGCCGCCCAAATTTCAAGCTCTATTTTAATTTCTGGTAAACCTAGTGCCGATACGTAGGCTATGGTCATGGATGGATAGGATTCTCCAAACATACATTCCCATTGCTCGTAGAAATGATCCCAATCTATTTCCTCCGTAGCCCAAATATTGACCTTTACAATGTGAGTGGCATCCATTCCCTCTGAAGCTAAAATTGTTTCAATATGTTGAAAGGTATTTATAATTTGTTCCCATAATGTCTGTGGTAATTGATCATCTTGGCCCAAACCAATTTGACCTGAAAAAGCATACATTGTCGCATCTTTTGGAATAATTGTGACATGACTATATTTCCCGACAGGTTTAGGTGCCTGCATTGGATTTTTACGCACTAGTTTTGATTTCATGTTGAATCTCCTTTAGGTTTTTTGTTTTTTTCTAAAAAAGGACAGACTTATCCCTTAATCAACTATTCTAGAAAAAAACAGCTGTGGAGAATCCAATGCCCATGCTTAAAAAACGTATAGATCTTTTTTTCATAAGCCTTCTCCCCCTCTACCTAAAGTTATTTCCATGTTACCATTTCTATCCGTATATTTTCAATTTATAACTGAAACTATTCAGGAGTTTCTTTTTATGATCTTTCAGGCAATTAACTATTTAACGATAGCGAACCTAACATATAATTAATAGTGTAAAGCTAAATTAGCCTTACACCTCCGAATTGTTACTAGGGTTACTCCATCCCAAGTGACCCTTCCTTTTTTCATAATTAAAACTAGGTGCTCTCTTTTTGGAGTACCTAGTTTTTTGTTAATATGCGTGTTCATCCATAGAATATCATGTCAACCTCTACAATTTTTCAACAAACTACCTTTAAGTGCGGTATGCATAGTTACCATGTTAGTACTAAATAAAAACGGAGAGCGATTCTCTATGTACAGCCATAATAATCTTTTCTCTTTTTACAGTTACATGGTATATAATTTACAAAATAAGTAAATGATGTGTTTTGTAAGGGGGAAATCGCTATGAACACTAATGTGACTAAACCCTTTATTCCATCCCCTAGTTCATAGCGATTACCATTCTTAAAAAATACAGGTCTCCTTAGAGTACCTGTTTTTTGTTATAGTTTTTAGGACAATACCCTTTACTACATGTTGACAAGCATAACTAAAGGACTTGCAGTGATTTCGACTTCAAGTCCCTTGATAGTATCTTGTTATTTTTTTATACTTTCTTTAATTTCTTCTAATAATTTTGTTTGTCTTTTAAGTTGCTTAGTCGTACTAATAGCAAACCAAATGATAAAAACAATCGGAATTATGTAAAACAACAGTCCTAAAATTGAAAATAAACTAAAAATAATATCTCCACTATTATATTTATTCAAAACCAAAAATCCCCCTATCTTTTCTATCTATAAAGAAAAGCTTAGCATACTCGAGCTGGATTTGGCATAAAAATGGAAAAATCAATGTCATATAACTATTACTCAATAAGGCTACTCACTTTTCCCATAAGAAGCGAGTAGCCCTCTACTACAAAGAATTAGCCTGAAATAAGACGTTTTTCTTTTATTGCTCCCACTTGACCGAGAATTAAGGCACCGAACATTTGTATAATCGTCTTCACAATAATTTGTCCTAAAATAGCGGCTGGTACTGCTTCCCAAGGTAATATATTGGCTCCAAGTGGACTCAAACCAATGACAACGAAAATTGCGGAATCTAGAAACCCTCCAACGATTCCACTGTATAACACTCGCCAAGCCATTGGTAATTTCAGTCGAGTATAGATTTCAGTATCAGCTGTTTCAGCGACAACAAATGAGACAGCCGATGCTACCACAATTAAAAGTGTATCCCCCAGTATGAATGACACGACTGCTGATAAAATTAAAGCTGCTATAATAAATATATACGTCTTTGCTCGTCCATATTTATTTTGCACAAGGTCGCGAAAAATAAAGGTCGCCCCAATTAAAAGCGTCCCCATGGGAACAATAAACATCCCAAACTGCAATGGCGCAAATGCCGCCGTTACTACATTAGCGATGACAATCGATAATAAGTAAAATAAAATTCTCAACCTACTACTCCTCCAATAAATGTATAGACATTTTGTAATGGCACACTATACACCTCTTTTATTTCCCCATACAAGGGCATGTAGCTGTGGCAATACTTTGACATCTTTTAATTCATCATCTTTCATCACTCTACCAATCAATGCATGATATTTTTCTAATAAATCGTTTATTAATCGTGAATTGTCAATCGTTGTGAGATCATCATTTCCAACTTGCAGATAAAAAGGAATCCTTGGAAATCGATGATGAATTTGTTTGGCAAAATCATAATCCTCTTGATTAAAAACGACTATTTTGAGTGAAATATTGTGATTCCTATTTCCCCTTTTAAGTTTGTCTAAAATATCAGCGAGCACCGAATGGTCAATGGTCATTCCTGAACTAGGTGGCTTTGGTGAAATTGTCAATTCATCAATGTCATACATCCAGTTTTGCCACCTACTGCCCTGTGTTTCCACTCCGATCTTTATACCGTTTTCTTTTAAAATGGCAATAAGCGCTTCTAAATTGGGATAAAGGGCTGGATTGCCACCTGAAATCGTAACAAATGAAAAGCCATGCCCTCCAAGGCGCTTCAACTCAGACCAAATCTCTCCCGCTGTCATTTGAACGATAAGATGTTTTCCGCTCCCGTCCCAAGTAAATGCAGAATCACACCAAGAACAGGAATAATCACAGCCCGCCGTTCTTACAAACATGGTCTTTTGGCCAACTACCATTCCCTCACCTTGAATTGTAGGTCCAAAAATCTCGATAACAGGTACCTTACTCAACCTCCATCCACTCCCGTCTTGCTTCTGCATAACTTGTCGGAGTTTCATAAAGCCTGATAAACTCTACGCACGCACCGTTTTCTCTTTGTTCTTCATGCAAGGCCTCTACCAATTTTTCGTATATCCAAACAACGATATTTTCTGCTGTCGTATTCATAGGTGGAAGCGTTTCGTTTAAATAACGATGATCCAAATGAATGTCGATTTTTTGTTTCCATATTTTTTTGATATCGCCAAAATCAATCATCAAGCCACGTTCATCTGTATATCCGCTCAGTCCCAATACGACACGATACGTATGACCGTGTAAATTTTTACATTTCCCCTCATATTGATGTAAATGATGAGCAGCATCGAAGGTAAATTCTTTACTTACAAGCACACGCTTAGCATGATAGTTCAATTGATTGCTTTGAATATCTTCACCCATTTTTTGGAGCTTATCGACAATTTTAAAATCTAACATGCCTAAAACTCCTTCCTATTGCTTAAATAATCATCAAGCCCTTTTTTTCGCAGTTTACAGGCTGGGCATTCCCCACAACCATCTGCTATTACACCGTTATAGCAAGTCAATGTTCTCTCCCGAACAAATTCAAGTGCCCCAAACTGATCAGCAAGCTCCCATGTCTGTGCCTTATCTAGCCACATCAGCGGCGTATCAATCACAAAGGAATCATCCATCGATAAATTTAACGTTACATTCAAAGACTTAATAAAAACGTCTCGGCAATCCGGATATCCGCTAAAATCTGTTTCGCATACACCAGTTATGATATGCTTAGCTCCTACCTGGCTCGCTAAAACGCCCGCGAATGAAAGAAAAAGAAGATTCCGTCCAGGTACAAACGTCGATGGAAGCTCCCCATTTTTACCGTCTTCCACCTTAATGTCTTGCCGTGTTAATGCATTCGGAGCGAGCTGATTTAGGAGAGACATATCAAGAATGTGGTGCTTGATACCGAGCTCCTCTGCTATCAGCTTCGCACAATCAATTTCTAGACGATGCCTTTGACCATAATCAAAAGTGACTGCCTCAATCTCTGCAAAACGTTCTTTTGCCCAGAACAAACAAGTTGTACTGTCTTGACCTCCACTAAATACAACAATTGCTTTTTCCTGCTTCATCCATAAAAACTCCCTTTGATTGAAAAAACAGCACTCTAAGAAAAAGTGCTGCCTTCCCCTTAGTTTTTTTAAGAGGGTAGCTAAAAACCTCTTTTTAATTGAACTTACCAATTCCTCATTTATCGATTATCAATTTTTTCCGGATTAAGATCGTGGTTCATTAAACGATAACTTGCGATTTCCTCGTATTTAGTTCCTGGCATCCCATAGTTACACCACGGATCAATTGAAATCCCCCCACGTGGAGTAAATTTCCCCCAAACCTCGATATATCGTGGGTCTAGTAATGCAATTAAGTCATTCATAATGATATTAACGCAATCCTCATGGAAATCACCGTGATTTCTAAAGCTGAATAAGTACAACTTTAGTGATTTACTTTCAACAATTTTTTTGTCCGGAATGTACGAAATGTACATCGTTGCAAAATCAGGCTGATTGGTAAGCGGGCATAAACTAGTGAACTCAGGACAATTAAACTTGACGAAATAATCCCGATTGGAATGAAGATTATCCACTGCCTCCAATACCTCAGGGGCATACTCAAATGAATATTTCGTCCCTTGATTACCTAATAATGTTAAATCCTGCAGTCCTTCTTCATGGCTTCGACCAGACATAAAAAAACCTCCTTGTTAAATGTTTCCCAACACTTTTCAAGAGAGGCTTCACCCATTCGTCTATTCAAACATACGTCTAAACATAAAAAAGCCACGTCCAATATGGACATGGCATAGTGTCATGTTTCCATAGTTTTTTATAGAGGGTATCAGCTATGAACCTCTCCCGTTTAAGTCCGGGCATTCTTTTCCTCCATATAATACGAAAAATAGTACGAAACGTCAAATGGTTTTTTTCAAGCAAATTTCTCCGTCATACTTCTTTGGTAAAACAAACACAGTTATACTATCCTATCATTTAGCAGTACATGAAACCTTCAACTGAGCATAGATTTATTACTATTCGTATAAAATAAAACCTTAACAATTTATTTCTCCGCTCTATTTGCGCAAAATTAGCTAGATAATGCTCTCTTGAAGCGAAATAGCTCCTAACATATTTTCAAACTAAAAAAAATCAACTACAATGTAAAAATGGTAGAAATTCTAAAATCTACCCAATTACCTTTATTTATACAAATTCACTATGAAGGAGCACGAAGATGAAAAAGAAGTTTTTATCCTTACTCATGGCCATTATAATGGTCCTATCAGTAAGTGTAGCGGTGTATGCCGATGAAAAGTCCCCACCAGCGACAAGAGGAGAGATTGTTAAAACCTTGTTGGTAGCAGCAGATGCATATCAATCAGGACTAAATAAAGAGGCGATTATACAAGGCTCAAAAAACAAGGATTTACGAGAAAATGAGCCAGCCAAGAAAGTTGAAGCCTTAGTTATGTTGAGCAGAGCGTTCGGCGAATTGCCAGAGCCTGTTGGCAATGATCTTCGCAGTGGCACATTTGGAGTTAAGTACACTGATGTACCTACTTGGGCTAAAAAAGATATCGATAATCTGACAAAAGCAGGCGTACTGACGGGCAACCCTGACGGCAAGTTAGGCGCAAATGACCCTATTACAATTGATGAGTTCCAAAATCTGATCGCCAGAATATGGACACTTAAAGGCTCCCACTTACATGACGATTTTTATGAAGCAATCAATAAAAAATGGTTAAATAGATCGACAATTCCAGTAGGAGAAATCATGGGCGGTGGTTTTCCTGAGCTTCAAAAACAGAATACAGATAAAATAGAAAAAATAATTACTGAGCTTTCTGGCAAACAATTTGCAGAAGGAACGAAAGAACAGAAAATTGCCGACTTCTATTCGACGGCATTGGATACAAGCAATAGAAATAAACAAGGGATTGAGCCTATTCAAAAATATGTAAAGGCAATTGATGATGCTAAAACCCTTGATGATCTTGTGCAAGCAGATCTTACCCTAGAGAAAGAATTGGGTCTAAGCTCACTATTTAGCTTTGCCATCATGAATGATGCGAAGAACAGCAGTAAAAATGCTCTGTATTTCACTGGATTAGCTACTGGTTTAGATAAGAACAGTTTTGTAAGCGAAGACGCTAATGCGAAAAAGGCCTATATTCAATATATGACTAAGCTTTTAGTCGTGTCAGGTGAGGAAGAGTCTGCTGCAATAGCATTCGCCGAGAAAATTTACGAAATGGAAAAAGCCTTAGCTTCCGTATCGCTTGATCCTCATGAACAAGGCGACGTTACTAAATACTATAATCCATATTCAATCGAACAATTCGATAACATGTTCAAAACCGTAGATATGAAACAAGTTTTGAAGTCGATGAAAGTTGACAGTGCAGATAAAGTAATCGTATTTGATGTGAAGCTGGCACAAAAAGGCGCAGAGCTCTTAACTGACACTAATCTTAATGTGCTTAAAGCCTACTCTAAAGTACAACTTCTTATGGCAACTGGCGGTCTGTTGTCAGATGAATTCGGAGATGCTGCTAATGAGTTTGCGGCAACATTATACGGAGTTACAGGGGAAAAAACAGATCAAGAAATCGCAGTAGCTAAGACAACTAGTACAATGAGCGGCTATTTGGAGCAAATGTATGCCGAACAACATTTTTCTCCAAAAGCTAAAAAAGATGTTGAACAAATGGTAGATCAGTTAATTGCTACGTATGAGGAAAGAATCAAATCTCTTGATTGGATGTCAGAAACAACAAAAGCTAAAGCCATTAAAAAACTGGATACGATGATTGTTAAAATTGGTTATCCAGACAAATGGGATACGACATTAGACAAAGTAGCGATCAAAACATATGACGAAGGTGGTTCGCTATTCTCTAATACCTTCACAGTAACGAAAGCTTATATTGATAACACGAAAGCCAAGCTAGATAAACCGGTAGATAGAACGCAATGGGTAACGAGCGTATATACGGTAAATGCTTTTTACAACGCTCTTAATAATGAAATTACGTTCCCTGCTGGTATTCTTCAAGCGCCTTTCTATGATATAAATGCTAAACCTGAAGAAAATTATGGTGCCATTGGCATGATTATTGGCCATGAAATCAGCCATGCATTTGATAACAACGGATCTGCATACGACGAAAATGGCAATGCAAATAACTGGTGGACAGAAGAGGACTTTAAAAAGTTCGAAGAGAAAAACCAGAAACTGATTGAGTTTTATAATGCTATAGAGATTATCCCTGGTGTTTTCAATGATGGTCAGCTTACATTGAGCGAGAATGGCGCTGATTTAGGTGGAATGGCAGCTTCACTGCAAGTTGTATCCCAAATGAGTAATCCAGACTATAAAGCATATTTCGAAAGTAATGCAGAAATGTGGAAATCCACTACTACAAAAGAATTTGCGGCAATGCTGAGCAAAAACGATGTACATTCAGCCAATAAAGTTCGAGTAAACCGCACGATTGTAAATTTCCAGGAATTCTATGATACCTATGGAATTAAACCTGGAGATGGCATGTATATAGCTCCAGAGGATCGAGTTTCTATCTGGTAAAACGCACAGTAGAACTACTCTTACATCCGTGTAAAAAAGTTCAATGACTGTCTGGAGAAGCTCTTTTTAGAGTAATACTGCTTTCTCTAAGATTGTTGTCATTAAAACAAATAGGCAGATTTAATCTACAGAGCTTGTGGATTAAACTCTGTCTTTTTGTTTTAAATTTATGTTGCTTCAATTCAATATACCATGGCTACTTTTTTCATTTTTGACAATCGAGTGGATGTTACTCAATCCATACCTTATGAAGCATCACAATTTGTACTTTATGCGGATAAAAAAACATCTTTCACCCACACTAATGGTGGAGGTGAGAAGATCATGGGTAATAATAAACATAAGAATAATAAAACACAAGACAACAAAAAACAACAGAATCAAAATCAAAATGCTAACAGAGAGCGTGAAAACCGAGAAGAGTTCGCTGAGGAAGTAGATTTCAGTCGTATTCAAAATGAAAAAAATAAGTAATTCATGTGGAATTACCCCCAATATTCACTTTATAAAGTTGAATATTGGGGTTTTTATGACTATCAAAAAAATGAAAATCATTTCTGGTTAGGTTGATTTTAGCAACTCTTTTAGACATTACCTAAATAGCTTCGCGTTATATTTTGGAGAACCATTTTTCCATTGTTACTGTATTTTTCGAATAACTCCGACAGTAAGTAAACGAATTCTTTATATTTTTTTTCATGTTTTTTGGGAGCATACGATGCTGATAAATTCCTTCCCAAGAAACCTTTATAATCAAATACTAAATCATTTTGATACTTTTTAAACTCATACTTTCCATCCTTAAAAAAGCTATTAAAAACGTCTTGGGTTTCTTCCATTCCACCGCTAAATCCTTTGAAATTTGAACATGTCCTTTGGCAAATTTCTGCATTCTCTTGAATAATCGGACTAGTTAAATCTCTGCTATTCCACACAAGAGCAACATTAGCCTTTTGCCTTACTATTCGTTGGCATTCAATTTTAAATGCTTTTTTATCAAACCAATGAAATGCCTGTGCAACTGTTACTAAATCAACGCTATTACCTTTTAAAGTAGTGTTTTCGGCAGTTCCTTTTATTGATTTAAAACGAGAATGTATGCTTAATGACTCCTCAGCCATCTTTCTCATGTCGTCATTTGGCTCTACTCCTATAACATTCATACCTTTTTCCAGCAGCTGACGGCTCAATATCCCCGTACCCGAACCAATATCGGCCACTATCTGTTCTCCTTTAAGTTGGTTAGCTGAAAGCAAGTAATCAATATATTCATTAGGGTAACTAGGACGATATTGCGCATATATTTCAGCCTTATCTGTAAAATTTTCAGTTGTTTTCATAGTACTACCTTCCTCCCTTTACTATTCAGTACGATTGGTTTTATCCAGAAAAATAGCTGCCTATATAAAGTGCTAAGTGTTTTTACAAATCATTAATACATTCCCATCTAGATCTTTGAACACAAAATAAAAATCATCCTGTATTTCTGTCACAAGTTCAACATGATGCTCCTTCATAAATTGATAAGAAGCTTGGAGATCATCCGTTACAAGCTGAATGGATGGGACTTGATAGGTGGCAATATCACCATCCTCTTTTCTCCACTTTGGCATAGCATCTAAAATTAATCCTGCCGTTCCTTCCATAGGTGCCACGAATAAATGTCCAAAATGCTCTTCTCCCCCTTCCAAACCCACTATTTTTCTGTACCATTCTATTGCCTTCTCTAAGTTACGAACTGGGATAAACACAGCACCGATTCTGTTTTTAATGGGCGTATTATTAGGTGTAGTCAACTTACATTCTCCTTTCATAAAGCTTTACATTTACTGTTGAATTCTACATCCCCTCATTTTTTCCCTCTATTAGTGAAGGTATATCACTATCGATCAATACAAACGTAAAAAAAAGCGTTAATCGAATGAGGATTAACGGCACAATGGTTTCTTTATTCTTATCTCTCATACTTGAAATCTAGCTTAAGACCATTCTTTATCTATCTTGATTTTCATAATAGGCTTCATCCGCATATTTTCGGTCAGTTCCTTTCAGATAGGCTAGGATGATTGATGGACGTTTAAGTAATATCCAATCTCCATTTTTATCAAATTTCCTACTTGAAGTGATCATTCCATTTTGAATGGTCCCAAATTTTTTCCCACTCTTTTTGCCCAACACTTTTAATCGTTTAGCGAAATCTGCATCTTCTGCCATAAGCATTTCTTCATTAAAACCATTAATCAATTTAAAGTCCTTTTTATAACACCAAAAGATCCCCACAGAAATAGCTCCATATTTAAAGAATAATGGGCCAATTAGTAACAAAGCTGAAACAAAAATTCCTAAGGACATTCTTTCAAACTTTCCTGTAACTCCGCCGCCAATATACTTTCCTGAGCTTAAATACTCCTCTGCCTTTGACAACACATGATCATTCATCAGTGTATCTGCATCAATCGTAACGATGATTTCACCTCTCGCTATTTCAACACCAGTGTTCCTTATCTTAGAAAGGTTCTTGTCGTCATTCTTTAATACGATACAATTATACGATCTTGCAATTTCCTCCGTTTTATCCGTACATCGATTTAATATAACAATGATTTCAACTTGATTTTCAAATGGTTTAGAAGCTTTTAAGATGGATTCTATGCATTTCCCAATGTACTGTTCTTCATTATGCGCGGGTATTACAATTGAAAATTTTATAGCCTCCTTACTTTTTTCTTCTAAAGAGTTCTCTTTTTCGCCCATACATTATCTCCCCTTTAAATGAAACCATTTTTATTTCTGTAACAGTGACTTGACACAAGAGTGAATGTTGTGAAAATGAAATCGAAGTGACACTATCTATTCATTCCCACTGCCAAACACCACCCTTATAAGGAATATTATCTCATTAAATATCGACCTGAACGAATCAAAATTTGAAATTTTTTCTAATTATTATGTATTGCAGTTTCAAGACACTTAGAAGTCTTTATCCGCAGCAAATTAGGAAATATTTTATACATTTATTGAGCTCTTAAAAAATGTAAAATAACGGCAATTAATCTTTCCGCTTTGGGAGCCATATCCTCTCATTTTAACTCTTCAAAATCACCATGGTTATTGTAATTCACTTTCTGGTCTCGCGACTAAGATTGTCTTATATTCTTCATCTGGAAAAGAAAATACTCTTTTATAACCAAAAATGGTACATTAATAAGGACTGAAAGTACGTTGTGTTGAATGAGCTCCACCATAAACTATTTTGAGAAGTAACGTGCGATGATGCTGCGGCTTTTCGTAAAAAGGACTGATAAGATGAAAAGATTTATGTGGACTATCAGCGACATACCAAGCTTGTAAGGAGTGCCGATACATCCCTTGACCTCTCTGCAAGCTTGGGTTTCTCAAGGGAGCTGATATGAATGAAAAATCGATCAAGGGCCTATATTCGCCATCAAAGAGAGCGAATGATTCAAAAGAAATGGGCTATTTTACAGAATATTATGTTACGGGAAAATGAATACATGCCTGTACGGGGTACATTGAGCAAAGGTAAAGTGCATTGCTCTTGTAGAATGTGCCGCTATGAGCAGTATCATTCGATTCCAAAAACCAAACATAAAGCAAGGTTAAAAGCTATGGAACAGGAAATAGACGAATATGTCTATTTCCTTTTAGCATGCTGTTCTTTCTTTACATGATCTTGCCCTTACAAAAAGCATATCGCTTGGAAATAAAAAATAATTTCCCGGGTAAGCGCAAGAAATGACAAGTTTAGTCTTCGCTAGCAACACTAAGCGACTGATTTCATCATTATCCATGACTTGCTTAAGTGATAAAGCAAGTATTTTCCCTCATACTATTCCATTTCATAATTAATTTCCACATGAATTGTATTTATTTCCTTACTAAGAATGTCTTGCCATCAATACGTTAATGTAGTGTTGTTCGAGCATCTGCCACTCTCCCTTCATCCTATATCAAATTTTCTTTAATAGACATATTGCCAAACCATCCTCCATATTCAATTCATATAATATTAGAGGAAATAAAGTAAGTTGCATTTTCTTGAAAACTTTCATTTTCTAGTGTGATAACAATCTACTTTTGGACTTGTATAACAACTTCGTAAATCTGATTTTCTCACTAAAGATTATTTTTTTGAAGGGAGGTGAAAAAATGGCACTTTCAATTATAAATATCCATGTAAATGTTACAGGAACTTCCACTAAATTCTTTAATATTTTAGCAGCAAATTTAGCTGTCACAGATGGCACGACTATTGCTGCAACTGCCTTTTTAAATGATAGTGGAAATGCCGCTACTGCTTTCCCAGTAGTCAATAATGGCTACTATAATTTCTATATTAATGGGGTATTACAGGAAGGTGGCTCCTATACAGTTTCTGCAACAGAGTTAACCTTTAACGACGTTACGGGTACACTCACTGCCGGTACGCCTTTAGTAATAGAAGCGGTAGAATTAGTTACACAAACGTAATAACTTAGTAATTCCCATTATTTTATGTTCGAGGGTCACTACATCCCCAAGTGACCCTTAAATTTCTTAAAGGAGAAATCACATTAATTTTTCTTATACTTTAATAAAGTAATAAACAAATAAAAAGTTCATAGAATAACATTGCATCATTCATTTGATTACGATGGATACTAAAATATTGAACGAAGGAGAATGACGATGAGCATTGAAATTATTAAACTCGCACCAACATTATTACATGTGTTTAAAGCTGGTGAGTTGATTCCAAAAAAAGAAAAGCGCATTATTTATGGACAAGCTACATCAGACGCAAATGGTATCGCTACCTTGTATGTTACAGACAATGCATTAGCGAATGGCAATCCTTTGTTATCAACTATTGATTTCGCAGTATCAAGCGTTTACTCTACAAATGCTTCGATTAATTTAAGACCTAGAGTACAAATGAGAGAGAAAAATATTGCTGCAAAATATGTCTCTGCTAATGTGACAAATATTAGTGGTGTGACGGTATTAGGCATTAGTGTATTGGGGTCTGAAAATCCAGTAAGCGGCGTTATTGTCGACTTTATGGTTCTAGGCAGCTTTGATCATTAATAGAAATTATGGAGGTTTTTCATTGATGATGAAATAATGAAAAAAGGATGCCCAAAAAGAAGAGCCTTTTTGAACATCTTTACTTTATTGCAAAGGAATATTCAATTCAATATTTTTCCCAATAGGATTGACATAATAGTTTAAATATATTTTTGCCTTTCCATTATAATCTTCAAATTGTGTCGTTTCCACTACGTATTGCTCATCTCGTGAAATCGGAATACCTTTGAACTCTAACAGCGTACCATCTTCTTTTATTGCATCAGAGAACATTAAAAATTCACCTTGATTATCCTTATTCATCTTTACTGATACACTTTGCTCCGCCGCGGAAATATCACCATTAAAATAGCATCACGCCCATAGCATCTTGCTCATTTTTAATATATGTAAAAAATATCCTCACCCATTTCAATAAGGGAAAGTATCACTTCATGATCCCCCCGCATAGCAGGCTGCTCTAATTCAAATTCCATCCTTTTCGCCTCCTTCCTCCATTAGACGGAGTGATTCTTCTTAACGTTCAAAACCTGTAAAATTTTCTTTTAAATTGGAAGTGACAAGGTTCTTATCATAAGTATTTTTCACAAATAGAATAAAACCAGTAAAACACATCTTTCTGTGCCTTACTGGTTTTATAGAAGCCTACATTTTATGAGTGAGAGAATTCCAAGCTCGATGTTTCAGTGTTCCCCTCTTTGTCATTCTCAGCTACTAAAGCGCAAAATGATGCATTTTTCTTTCTCTCGTACCCCCATGGTCATCGGTTATCCTGCTACCATTTGTAGAATCGTCGACCATTTTTTTGAAGAACGGCCGCCCCTATGATTCGACCACCACGTAAAACATTTATAAATTATTGTTTATCGTGTATACACACCTATGAAACCATCCTCATTCCCATTATTAAGAAGTTTGATTTCCTCATAGGGATTCTTCTTGTTACTTTCTAAAAGAAATAGCTTTTTGTTATTTGTGCTACTTCCTTCTGTAGTTGTATAGGTAAAAGTTAAAATTTTCTTTTCCTTATTATATTTAAAAGAGTAATCAGAGTAATTCTTTGTAGTTGAGTTTATTAAAATATATGTTTTATGTTCATTTTCATCGTAAGCATAAATTCCATCCTTTAACTCTTCTCCAAATATGTTAAGAACCTTCTTACCTTCTTCATGATTAGCATCCAGTTCTAGTACTCTTAAATTTTCTAAATTTGTATTTTCTGAAAGAACAATTTCGGGATTGTTCTCTTCATAGTTTACATCCACTTTATAGCTGCAAGCCGTTTGCATTAACAATAATCCAAGTAAAGCACAAAATGTTAACCTCTTTTTCACGACTCTTTTTCCACCTTTTTATAAAATTTAATAATTTTGGTCAATACTTACATATTATACAATAACCTAAACTAGTATATACAAACATTGCCACTTAGTATATAATGGAAATTGAATTACAAATACAGGGGAGGTTGTTAAAAGATGACAGCAATTACTGGAAATAAGTTACTTAGTTCGTTGTTCTTTAGCTTTGTGTTATTTTTAGTTTTTAGTTGCAGTAGCCTTTTAGTCCATGCAGCCGAGAGTGATTCAGAATTACTACCCTTTGAAGATTTAGAATTTGTGACAGATGCTAGGTATAGCGTACCAACAGAAGACGGTGGCATGATTTTGTTTGAATCAGAAGAAGATTACCAATCTTATCTGAATAACAGCATACAACCTTTATGTGCTACATGTAATCAAACAACTCAGACAACACTTGAAAAATACACTGTTTCACGTGCATTTATTGGTTATCACCCCGCTACACCAGGTTGGGATAAAGTGAAAAGTGTATCCATCGCTGGTGGAATCACTTGGAGTATAAACGGCTCCTTTGCACAAGGTTCATCAACGTTCGGTATTTCATTTTCACATAGTTTTACGTCTACAAGGACTTATGAATCGCAGTACCCTACTAAATATATCCGTGTTGGTGTTAGAAAAGATGTTATTTACCACAAAGTAAAAAATGTAGTAAGAAATCCTATTGGTACAATTATCAACACGTATATTACTGAAACTGCAACCCCATATGGTGATACGTATACCGAGTTAATGTATAGAAATTAAGTAGCTATTAAACTGTTGTACAAGTATAAATATCATGTTACGAAAACCCAACTACAAACTTTTTTGTAGTTGGGTTTTTAAATTAACGAATGTATTGAAAGCAACTCAAGCACACTCTTTATTAATTAAAATAGAATAAATCCTTACGTCAATTGTGGGGTACAATCATACGTATCCCCCACATTCCTTGCTAGTTAAGCATTTCTAGACTTACCTAAAAATATTGTGTTCATAAACGTCAGGTTTTTAATTAAGCTTCTTTAATTTTGAAGAATGGTGTAGTTAAAGTAATTCTAATAATTATTTTTAAATCAATGTTTGTAATAAGGGGTTATTAAAGTAATTCAAGTGGGGTACAAGAGCATTGGGATAGGACTTATGATCCTTTATTTTATAATTGATACTATATCTAAACTTTAAATAGACAACCCTACTATATAGATCATATTTTTCATTATTTTATAATCATCTCCTTTATTATTAACTCCTTGTTATGTGTAACAATAATAAGTTGGCCAAGTTGTTTTTTTCCAAGGATTCGTGCCAAAATAAGTAGTGTAAAAAAAGAAAATAATGTTCTAAGAGTCATTTCCCAAAAATTAAGTGTAAAAAAGTGATCCATTCAATACTTAGCTCCTTAAACCGTTGTTGAATAATAGCATATACAAGAAACTCCTTCTAAAGCTAAATTTTTGAGAATTTGTTCAAAGATCATAAACCAGCCAATTCGAGCTGTAGCGTGTGCGAACGCTGCGGCTTTTTCTATGTTATAATTTACATAAAATACATAACGAGGTAATTTAATGGACATATTTACAGATATATCAATTGTGGGAAGTCTGTGGTTTTTTATACCACCACTGATCTTACTGCCAGTTGTAATGATAGGATGTGCAATGATTTATAAAATCCTATTGGGCAGCATTTTGCCAAAGAAGGTTTACAACTTTTTGCTTGGTCCTATTGCCCTGTTGGGTTTCATTATTTGGGCAATCCCAATGAACATGGGATTTTATGAGTTTTTTAGAGCTATATTATAGTCGCTCTTTTTCTATTCCAAAGGCAATAAACTATAGAACCTAAGTTAACTAAGCATATAAATAGTAGTGTTAAGCTAAACTAGTTTAACTTGAAACCTCTCGAATTGTTACTTAGGGTCACTACTATCCCGAGTGACCCTTTATTTTTTTTGAAAGCTGTAGCGTATGATGAAGCTGCGGCTTTTTTTCTATTCACTTTTGTCGTATTAACAAGACCATTAACATTCGTCAGTATTTACCTGACCTAAATTGACATATAATAACGTCGGGGAAATAAGTTTCTTATTTTTATCGCTGACGGATCGCCGTGTGCGATGAAAGTCGCCTGCACGGTGAAGGCTCGTTATAAAACCTTGATATAGACAAGGTATAAAACGAGAATAGCTTAACACCACCAGCACCAAGCATCACCTCTGATTTTACGTCAACGTCAATTACTATATACTTGGAACCAAATGCAAATTTTAAAGTGTATCAAGTTATCAACGGAAATATTGTATTTTCTTATTATTTTCCTTTCCCAAATAACGATGGAATAATAACCCATCAAAATCCTCAATTTGTTTCTGGTTCATCTTGGTGCGTAACACAAGTTGTAAATGGAGTAGAGAGCCCTTATTCAAATACAATAACGTTTCCGTAAAATTTTTTTATGACCTCACCATTCGGTGGGGTTCTCTTGTAAAATATGGTGTATTGAAATGAAAAAAATTTACAACGTTGAATTAAAAGAAGATGATTATTTATTTATTACTGCTAACCTAGAACCAATTAGCAGTAATTATATATCTAAAATGTTTAATGCTTTAAAGAAGAAACATGATTTTGAACGTTTCTCAGCACATATTCTTCGCCATACATTTGTAAGTATTCTTATTGCAGAGGGAACCGCTGTAACTACAGTTGCAAAAATCATTGGGGATACTCCTGAAATGGTGATGAGGGTATATACACATTCCCTCGCGGATGAGGAATTAAAGGCAACACAAATTCTTTCTTCTTTAATTAAAATTGAATAAATCATGATAAACATCAAATTTGGGGTACAAAGTGGGGTACATTCATAAGTTATACCCCACAACCCTTGTTATATCAGCATTTCAAAGCCTATCTAAAAATATTGTGTTCGTAAAGATAGTCATAGGAAAGGTCAACAAACAAGTATTCATGTTCGTTGATAGCAATTGAAAAGGTTCTTGTAATTTCGCCTGTTTCAATATCACGATAAAGCTCAGAGATTTCGCCACTTTGATCGTTTCGCATTTTAATAATCGTTTGTAAGAAGTATGGGCGCCAGCTCCAATTTTTGTTGATGGCACGTGGCTGCAACTCCCAATTTCCCTCTATTCTCATGACGTTCGGCGTTAATTGGAAGCCATCCTCATTACAAATATATAGTCTGAAAGAATAGTTATCCAGTAATTCAGCTAAATGCTCTAATTGTGAGGTATTATCACTCGTTGGTTTCACACGGTGTACAATCGCCTCTAATTCTTCTCTTAATTTCTTTAGCTGCAAAAATTGTGCCTCTAGCATTTTCTTTTCAGACGTAATAAATTGCTGACATTCTTTTTTAAAGCGTTCCTTTAATACCTCTTTATCGACAAGATTCATTGCAGGATTGGCTAAATAAGGACCTTGATAATAGCGTCCTCCGTTTTTCCAAGCAAATTGTAGCTGATAAACCGTTTCAATATCTTCGAATAATAGATTCGCACCTATTTTATAGGCAAGACTGCCAATAGCAGAAATCATATCGGATTGAGCAGACCAAGAATCATAATTTAAATCACGTGTATTCACTTTTAAAATATGGGGCGCCAATAACGCAATATGCTCTAAATGACTTTCAGCTCCTACTTCCTGAACAGCGATTTTTACCCCAAATGTCGTAAAATACCTCAGTGCATGGTGCAGTTTATTAATATCTCCTAAAAATCGATGCTCAGATACGACAAATACAATGCGGTTTAAATCTTCTTCTCCAATATATTGTTGGATGATATTAAAATGACTTTCACCAAAATCTTGCATCAATAAATTGGGGTTACTAGGAATGTATATATCAATATCTGATGCAATTTCCCCAATTTGGGCTAGTGCTGCATGCAAAATTTTATGTTCCATATCTATTCGATATTCTTCTGGAATATCTTCATTATTAACGAAATCCTCTAAATTAATTTGCTGACCTTCAATTTGTAGATGTCCGGAAATTTCGTAGGCTATCACCGTATGCGCGTCTGCGCTAAATATCGGCTGATAATACCCATGTATTTGATCTAAATTCGTTAACACTTCAATTGCGTCCATCTTCGAAACCTCCATTATGAATAACCTTTTATTTGTTATTCAAAAATAACATTTCATAGTCTTTTAATAGCTAAAAAAATGCTCTCTGACTGTATAATAAGTTTTTTATTGTAAAATCGCAACTTCACTTATTAACATTTCTGGCGTATCTGTCTGAAATTTTCTCATCATCTTCGTTGTCAACCTTATAATTTCCCATCATTTCTAATGGGATAGGTTACTTTTTTACGCCATCTTGTCATTGTATGCTTTCGTTCTACCTAACATGTTATTTATTCAAGGCTGTTCGCTCTTTTTACTATTCATTATAATTTATGCTATGAGCTTCCCTAGCGGCTGGGATAAAGGATGATAATGATTCATAAAGTAGTCAATTACCTAGCATTAATGGACAATTTTATGAAAAAAGCAGTATTCCAAATGGTCAACTAAGCCCCTGATGGAATACTGCTCATCGTTATTCAGACATGAAGAAATACCAAATGACAGCTATCACTAGTAATGATAAGATAACAGCTATCGTTACACGTAGTGGTGATATTGGAGCATCCCCACCTACTCGACCCGTTTGCCCATTGACCATAAAGCGATAAATTTTCTCTTTATAACGGAAGGACGACAACCAAATCGGTAACATTAAATATTTGTATGTAATATCATCATGATTGGTCGAAAAACGTAAATTCGATACGACATCCGCGCTATTTTCCCAACGAATTTTTGAAGTGATCTGCGCTTGAAGATGATCATGGATATCCCTCTTGGCATGATTCCAGCCATCCTGTAAGCCAATGCTATATCGTTCAGACAAAAAGCCCGATACATACTCTGGTTTATAGGCCTTATTGTTTAAAAGATTAAAAGGCTCGATTTTTCGCATCATATTCTGATCATAGCGAGTAGTTGCACTTATTAAATGATCGTCGATAAATTCCTGATAAAAGCCACTTGTTGAATACCAATCTGTTTCTGTATGTGTTTTACCATCTTTATCTGTAACGGTGCGATGTCGTCCATATCTGGCAGAATATCTGGAGCTTGTTTTCGTATCAAATGTCCAGTATGGAAGATAGACCCCTTTAAAGGCATCCGGCCGAGCACTAATTTTGGCAGCTTTCGGTGTAAACAATCTACCTTTTATCCACTTTTGAAAATGTTCCCCAGCTTGCTTATCTGTTACTTCAAAAGCGCATACACCATTTGGGGCTAGTGTGTTTTCAGCACTTGCTTCCATGACTTGATGGGAACCACAGTAAGGACAACTGTCAGCCACCTGTAGTGCATCGTATATCGTTTCCGCCGCACAGGCTTCACAGATCACTGTTTTTTTCTCCACACCCCAATTGAAATTGCCTCGTTCCTCCGCTGTGAAAAAATCCATTTCTTGAGCAGCTTTTTCTTCTTCTTGCTCTGGGGTAGCTATTTCTGACTCAAAGCCACAATAAGGGCAAGAAAGCTTACCTGTCGCAGGATTAAATTCAATTGATGCACTACATGAAGGACATTCCGCATCAAAATCAAGCTTTACTTGTTTGACATTCTCAACTTCTTGCGTTGACATGAATCATCCTCTCCTTACTTCACGTCGTTTTCATCAAACACATCGCCACATTCAGGGCAGAATTTTGGCGGATTAGTAGGGTCTTCTGGCGCCCATCCGCATTTATCACATGCATATACTAACGCTCCTGTAGGTTTTTTTGCCCCACATTCACTACAGAATTTTCCTTTATTTACCGCTCCACATGCACATGACCAACCTTCTTCAACTGGTTTTGATGTCCCACAATTTGAACAGAATTTCCCAGTATTTTCATGACCACATGTACATGTCCACGCATTTGCTTCATTTGCTGTTTGATTTTGCATAGCCGCTTGGGCCATTTGAGCTTGCTTATTTTGTTCATTCAATTGATAAAGCTGACTAGCATTAACGCCACCAGCTTGTGCAGCCATGTTCATGCCCATAAATCCTGACATTGCACCCGCATCATTGTTGGCAGCCGCAATCATCGCATCTGCCTGTGCCCCCGTTAAATGAGCCGCAGCCATCCCAGGATCACGCATCACAGCATTGCGTTGTAATTGTTTAATCATTGCCTCATCTTCTTCAGACGCTTTTAGTGTACTAATGCCAAATGACACAACCGCTAATCCTCGTGTCGCAAGCCATTTCTCTGATAATACTTTGTTAAGAGCATCTGCTAATGCAACTGTATGGGCAGGTATTTCACTATAACGAACGCCGCTTGCTGAAATTTGTGCAAACGCCGGTTGTAGCGCTGTCATTAATTCTGATTTTAACTGGCTATCAATCGAGCCCCGAGTGTATTCACGCTCTACATTGCCACAAACATTTGTATAGAATAATAGGGGGTCTATAATTTTATAAGAATATTCCCCGTGACAACGAATGGCAATATCAATATCTAAGCCAATATTGCGATCAATTACACGGAAAGGGACAGGTGCAGGCGTTCCATATTTATTACCTACAATTTCTTTCTTATTAAAATAATACACTCGCTGATCTTTTGCAGGCTCTCCACCAAATGTAAAACGTTTGCCAATTTGCTTGAAAGTCTCCATAATCCCCTGAGACAGGTCTGAGCCATACATAATGGAAGGTTCAGTTGACGTATCATAAACATACTCGCCTGATTCTGAAGAAAACTCTACGACCTTCCCCTGCTCAACAATCATCATACATTGCCCTTCATTTATCGCAATAATAGAACCATTACTAATAATATTGTCATTCCCTTTATTTGACCCACGTTTGGACGTGCGCTTCACACCTTTAGTCACCAGCACATCGGCCGATAATGACTCACAATAGAAATATTCACGCCATTGATCCTCTAAAACGCCAGATAATGCGCCAATTCCCGCTTTTAATAAACCCATTTAATTTCCCACCTTCACATTGATGTTTAGCTTATTTTATCATCTATAAACAATATGTAATACGCATAATCAGACAAATTGTTTCACTTTTCTTTATTCACGCATAAAAAAACGAGCAGCTCCTATGAGAACTGTCTCGTTTACTTTTATGAGAATGCCGCAATCGCTACAAGTACCCAAGCGACAATAAATAGCATTCCGCCTATGGGTGTAATCGCCCCAAGTTTTTTCACACCTGTCACTGCAAGGACATACAGGCTACCAGAGAAGAAAACAATCCCTGTAAACATTAAATATCCTGCCCATGAAAGCAGGCTAGAACTTCCTAAAAGCGCCTCATTCGAAAGAATACCCAACCCGATAATCGCTAATGCATGGTACATCTGATATTGCACAGCTGTTTCCCAAATGGCTGCATAATGAGGCGATGCAAATTTATCCTTTAGAGCATGCGCCCCAAAAGCACCTAAAATAACACCAATACAGGCCAAAACCGCGCCTAACGCTAAAAACATTTCCATTTATGGCTCTCCTATTTTGCCACAACGGCAATTTCTTTATATTTTGCATCCCAAGCAGGATCCACTTTACTTAACGATACCGGACGCAATGTATCCTTATGAGCTAAAATATGTACAGACTGTGCAGTGGCCGCCACCGTACCATCCTCATGTAAAATTTCATAGCCGTAAGTTGTTCGTAACCGGTCATGCTTTTCTACCCAAGTGCGAACCGTTGCCACCTGCCCATAATGCATCGCAGCCTTATAGGAAATCGATAAATCCATAACCGGCGACACATAACCATCTTCTTCTAATGCCGCATACTTAAAACCCGCATCACTTACAAGCTGCGTACGCCCAATTTCCATCCAAATGATGTAGTTTGCATGATAGACAACGCCCATTTGGTCTGTCTCTGCATATCGAATCTCAATCTGTTTTTCACTCACAAACATTTTCTTCACCTCGTCCTACATTATAGCGTAAAAATGTTGATTTGGTGGGGTTTTTGCTCTACGGAAATAAGAGAGTTGAAAAATAAATGGAAGTTATTCTTGAATAACTAAAATAAATTTGGATTTTTCTAAAATGAAATACATTTCATATAAACTCATATAAACACTTTTAAGTGGGGTACTTTCTGGTGTACCATCATTTTAGTATCAAAGTAATGAGCAGGTGCAATGTTAAATATTTTTATGTATTTCTATAGAAAACAAATTATTTCTTCCACAAATCATTGAAAATTTTCTGTACCTTTGAAATCTTTATCCCATCAGCTATCCATACATCCTCATCTTCACTAGACATTATACATTTATTTTAAATGGCGTTTATGCAACAATCGGGACAGGTTGTTGAGGAAAGTACATGGGAGACATATAAAGAACCCATTAATAATACTAAATAAAACATCCTCTATCTTGTATATTACATAGAGGATGTTTTTATTGAATATCAATTAAATTCTTGAATAAACCGAAACCTTATTTTTATTTTTCTAAAATTTCTTTCAATTGAGTTTCAAGCTTTTCAGCAGTCATAGCACCCCCGCCTAAGCTGATGTATTCATCACCTTTTTTCAATAAAAGTGTAGGATAACTATTAACGTTAAGTTGATGAACCTTTGTAAAGTCAGCATAAGCATCGCTTATAGTATCTTTTTCCTTCATCCGTTCAATAACTAAATCAGGATTAAGATTATGAGCAATAGCTATCTCCCTATAAGTTTCTTCAGCACTAAGGCTTTTTCCCTCGTAATAAAAAGCGTGTTGCATGGATGAAGCAAAATACACTGCACGTTCAAGTGCAATAGATCTTAATGCAGAAAACCCAATGGCTGCAACCTCAGAGTCCATAACAAAAGTTCCGTTTGCTAGAAGTTCTTGGTAAGCTTCACCATACACTACATCAGTAAGCTGACTTATGCGCTTATTTGCTTCAGGAATGTGAGGGTATTCATTTATAGGAAGACTTCTATCTCCTACAAATAAACCGCCGGAAATAATTGTTAATGGTAATTCTGGGTACTTTTCGTGCAAAGTACGAATACTTTTCGAAAAGCCATAACACCAACCACAATATGCATCCCATACATATACAAGAGAAATTTCTTTATCACTCATACTAAAAGCTCCTTTCAAAAGAATAATATTTTTTTGTACTTAGCGTTCTCCCACTACAGCGAAACGCTCATTTTTATGTTGTTGATTTTCTATTTCATCAAGTATTGCAAGAGCATAGTCTGCATAGCTAATGTAGCTTTCACCTGTTGAGTTTAAGATAATTTGATCTTTTCCTTTTTGGTAAGAACCTTTTTTCTCACCTTCTGGGTCAAAAACACCACCTGGGCTAATATAAGTCCAATGAACACTACTAGTATTTCGAAGATCCTCTAGGTTTTCGCCCATATATTTTGCAGTTGGGTAATAGGCTTCTGGAAAACCTGGTGATTCAAATTTTTTCATTGTTTGAGATTCATCTACATACAAACTTCCTGCACCGCCTACTACAATTAATCTAGTTTCAGGAGCATCTTGTAATGCATTAATTAAAACTCTACCAGCTTCCACATGTTGTTGTTCTTGTCCATTGGGAGCCTTAAAGGCATTTACCACTACATCAAATTGATTAAGGTCTTCCTTTTTTAAATCAAATACATTTTTCTCTAATATTGCCACTTGTTCATGAGATACTTTAGCAGCATTACGAACAATAGCTGTTACTTCATGTCCACGACTAAAGGCTTCTTTAAGAATAAAACTTCCTGCTTTACCATTTGCTCCAATAATACCGATTTTCATGTTAATCCCCCTAATTTAAATAGTTATTCCCTGATAATTTTAGAAAGTTTTAGCTAAATCTTTTGCACGAGCAATAGCATCTTCTTTAATTTCTAGTGCTCTTTCAGGCACTTTATTATGTCCCTCAACGAAGAGTCCTTCTAAAGAAGGAACACCAAAGAAATTCATCATTACTTGGAGATGACGATGACCCATTTCAAGTTCTGCAGCTGGACCTTCAGAGTAAAAACCACCTCGTGCCTGTATGTGCAATGCTTTTTTGTCTGTTAGCAACCCTACTGGCTGTCCGTTTTCTGTATATCTAAAAGATTTACCTGCTACAGAAACTGCATCCAAGTAAGCTTTCATAACGGGAGGATATGAAAAGTTCCAGAATGGCGTAACAAAGACAAACTTGTCAGCCGTAATAAACTGTTCGTTTATTTCACCAAGGCGAGTTACTTTTAATTTCTCTTGCTCTGATAGATCCTCGAAGCTTGACCCTGATCTAAGCTTTCCCCACCCACTAAAAACATCTGCATCAATTTGAGGGATATTTTCTTTATATAAATCAATGTGAACTACTTGATCGTTAGGATTAACTTCTTTATACGTATCAATAAACGCTTTTCCTGTCGCCATACTGTAAGATTTTGATTCATCATGTGGATGTGCTGTGATATATAATACTGTTGTCATTTTGTAATACTCCCTTTCTTCCAAAGCATAGTAATAGTTTTATTAAATACAAAAGGTTATTAAGTTGTAACAATAATTGTTACACCCTTCTGTAACGATTATAGTTACACCTTATACGAATGTCAATAATCTTTTTTCAGTAATAATCTTTTTAAATAATTATTTGGATATTATCTAATTGACAAATAAATATATGTAACTAATATTATTACATGAGGGGTGATTTGCATGATAAATATACGTCTTTCTGTAGCGATCCATGTATTATCGTTAATTTCTACAGACTCAACATTATCATCTGAAAAGATTGCCAGCAGTGTAAATACAAACCCTGTTGTCATAAGACGAATTAGTAGTGACTTAAAAAAAGCTGGAATTCTGACTTCTAAAGTTGGCGTACCAGGTTCTTCCTTAACTCGAGACCCTAGTGACATCACTTTATTTGATATTTATAAAGCCGTTCATCTAGAAAAAGAGTTGTTTCCTATACACAATAACCCTAATCCTGATTGCCATGTAGGTAAAAAAATTCAACATACACTGAATGTAACCTTTGAAAGTGTACAAACCGCAATGGAAAACGAGTTAAAGAATAAAACTCTCGAAAGTGTTATGAATCATCTCAATGAATAGAGATGATTTTTTTTATTAATTAATATTTAGATTTGATTTGGAGGATAATAGCTTCTTATATTAGGTGTGTTCCTATACGAAAGAAGGCGAAAAAGGGATAAGTTTGAATAAATGTACTTAAAGTAACAGGTGCAAGAGTTCAATAAGTGAGTTATTTAAAATGAGTAATGAATAAACATTATTATTCAATAACGGAGGCTTTAGTTCAAAAAGGAATTGGAAGTTAGATTTTATAATTTTTAATGTAAAGAAGAACCTATTTCAAAAATAATATTTTAACCCCGCCCTTGCTTAGAACAGGGTTATGCTTGATTGAAAATTAATTAGTCTTTGTACTGAACTATTGTTTAATCTCCTTTAAGTAGTTAAAAATTAAATTTTCAACTTGTGTTTTTAGCGCTTGTTTTGCGTACCGTAGTACTACATCTTCTCCAGGATTCTTCACCACAACGTCGCTAAAATATTGATCTATATGATCCACCTAACTATTTCGATTCTTTGTTTAGTCAACATGCGCTTTTTATTGTAGTAATCAGGCCTTATAACTTTTAAAAGGACATCAACTATTTCGATATAGACCTTGGACATCTTAAGATTCCCTAGTTTATCGTAGTATTTGTAAAGACTTTACTGCCATCTCCAAAAGGATAAATTGATGTACATCTCTCCGTTCTTCAGGCTTAATCATCGTCTACGAATGATGCTTTTTTTTGAATTAGATCATATGTAATTCGTTTTATCGATAAATCTGTATCTAATAATAACTCTTTTTTGTACGTATCAATGCCAGTTACCAGCCCTACATGGTCATGTAGTTTATAGTGGTCCTACAGCGTTAATTTACCTAATTTCTGCAATTTAAACGCTCGCTGTACAGTTTGCTCTATCTCCTCTAATTCCCACGATCATGTAACATACAAATCACTCTCCATTATTAATCGATATCTAAAATTTTTAGGATATCTAAGAAATGCACTTTGTGAATATTCATGTACTTATCTTTAATATGGATTAATTTAGTGTTTGCATCCATTTATTTTTGAGACGGTCCCTGATAGCGAATCTTCCTGCTTATAAATGGTGAATACCTTTGTCTGATTACCCTGCATAGCTTCAGTTAGGGAGTTTGCGATTTCCTCTAAATCAAATTCATCTCGCTCAGGTTGTTTTGACTCTTTTTTTTTGTAGGTGTTTTTGTTTTAGCTGCCATTTTAACCTCTCCCTTAACAGAGCATTTGTTTGTATTTACCAGAACATATATTCGCTTTTTAGCAAGGTAAAATTGCTGGAAATAAAAAAAGGCTATCGTATTTGATAACCTTTAAAATCTTTCTTTGAAATTGACAGCTATAATATTCTCATCTCTGTGGACCATTCTAATTACGTTGTAACCCTGTTCCTTTAAAAGGTTTAGAGCCACATCATCTTTTAGTGCTTCATGTACTTCATGTGTTAGATGTAGCTTGATAAACCTATAATTGGTACATGGTCAGGTTCACGTTTAATAAAAATTTTACTGGTACTATTATATCGTAATTTTTAATCCACACCCCTTTACAAATAGTTCTACAGAGACAGTGAAAACCTTTCCAGTTAATTGATAATCGATTTATATATACAAAACATATCAAATTCCCTAAAATGGTAAATAGTAGATAGATAAATTGAGGTGGAAATTGATGAATAAATGCCCTAATTGTTTAGCCAGTAACCCTTTTAAGAAAGTATATAGAGATGGTTTAGTATTTGTAAAATGTGAATATTGTAATACAATCTTTGAAGATACTTCAACGAGAAAAACGAGAGAAGTGTCAGAGAGAGTACGAAACGAAGTTCAAAATGATGTGCAAAAAGAAAAATCTTCAGGTAAGGCTCTAGCAATTGGGATAGGACTTATGATCCTTTATTTTATTATTGATACTATATCTAAACTTTATTAAATTATAAAATAAAAGTTTGTTATATGAACAAGGGTATTTATGCTATCTCGGTCTTTCTGTTAAAAGAATGAAAAAAGCCCCCATAAAAGTTAGATTGATGTCTAACTTTTACGTGGCAGTTCAAGTCGTTATTAAAAAGAATAATTTATTTTAAACAAACTTCCTTATCATTCAACCAATGTGCAAATTTCAATAAAATGTCCATCTGGATCTGCTACATATGCAACTGTTTGTCCCCATGGTTTTGTAGCTGGTTCCTTTATGATTGGTACACCCTGTTCACGGAGTTTCTCGATTGTTGCAGACACATCTTCAACAACAAATGCGATTTCAAAAGTTTGAGTTGACGAAGTTAATTCAGGTACATCTAAACCTATTTCTTCTTTGACAGATTTACGCGTATTAATCGATAGAGTTGTTACACCAGTGTCGAATTCAACATATGTATCTTGTTGCATTTTGATTTGCAAACCTAGAATGTCTTTGTAAAAACTCATCGTTTTTTCAAAATCATTTACGTAAAGAATGATATATTTCATAGTTAGTTTCACTTGCTTCTCTCCCACTTTTGGTTTAAATACCAGATTATAGTTTATTAACCATATAATTAAAGTATTGCTTGGACAAGTATAACATTCGATATTTATTTCTTTCAACTTGCAGGCATTTTTAGCCTTTTATATTAATTAAGATACCTAATCTCTTAAAAAAATATGGGCTGGCCATGTCTGTCATGCTCCGAACAAGTTTGTTCAGCGCAGGTCGGTCGTCGGTCGGTCTTTCTCTAATATTTTGGTTTTTATAAATACCAATATAGGAAAGCCTTACCGGGCCGACCTACTTCCTAGCTTACATCATATTTTTTCTTTCACAAAACATGATACATGTTTTCATTTGTTCCTTTTGTTACATCTGTTCCTTTTGTTACTCAATCGCGCCCGATTGTTGAAGATCGTTTCACCTAAACCACCAGCAATTGTAATATAGGATTGAGAAGAATACAGATTTAGAAAGTCTCCATATACAGGTTTTTATTCATATAACATCCTTACAATGTTTTCTGCAAAATTTTGAAAAGTCTTATTGTAAACTCTCTTTATATACCTTTGTATAAAAATGTATAAACAATATCCAATGAAAAAGCCAAGTAACGTTTGTTTTACAGCGTTTCTTGGCTTTTGTGTCTACCCAAACTTTTATTTGGGAACGTTATTTCGTTATTGGATGTACAGATATACAGCTCAACTTCTTAACATTCATCTTGATAAATTTGAACTGTTTTAGGTTTTAAATTAACTATATTTTTAAATACTTTAAGATTTTCTATATGTCTAAAAAATTCATCTAAGCTTTCAAAATCCATTGACCATTCTGTAACTTGTAATTTTTTAAATTCATCAATAGGAGTAAATAATAGTTTGCAATGAAGCTGGCTCATTCCTAAATATTCATCATCTTCGTATTCAGTAAACTGGCGTACAAACGAAAAATGAAACATTTCTTTACGGTAAGTACCACATTCGAATAAAATTTCCTTTTCATCTTCTCCTACAATATCTTCCTCACAAAATTCTTTAAATGTTGTCCAAATTGACGATACTGAATCTGTATCAACATTTATTTTTCCTTTCAAATAACCTTCTACTTCTTGAATCCTCACTATTTATCGCCCCTCTTGTTACTTGTTCAACCTTTATTAAGAATAAAGAGCCAAGTCTAATTAAGCAAATAAAGTTACCAAAGCGTCGTTTGGTAATATATCTTTAAAAATTGTTATTCAATAATATGGCCCGATTGTTGAATAAATGTTTTAAAAAGAAGCAGCCTTTCGGCTACTTCATCATCTGACTCAAAATATTATTTCTTACTCTAAAAATTGTCGTGCTAGATAACCCCATATGCTTGCCAATTGCACGTATGCTATCCCCATCTAGCAATCTATGAAGGACTTCAACCTCTCTATCGCCTTCTACAAATGGAATGTGTTTCTGCACTTCTGCTATCTTTTGCTCATATTGCTTAATTCGAAAATTCAGCGAATATACACGACGTTGTACTTCTGTAAACACTGGATCACTAGTTCCACCACTTGCCTTTGGTAATGTTGCTTCAAGGCCATACATAGCTGTTTTAGCTCCAATGTAGCTATTGTTATTCATCTTCGCTACCGGCTGCTTTGCTTCCTCAATTGTTTCAACCATCCAACGATAATTCTCAATCCACTGAAGTAAATCCTCTTTCGTAACTTTAATTTGCCCTGTTAACATAGGTTTGCCCTCCTACGGTCAATATTTGAAATTTTTAAATTTTTAATCTTAAATTACTAGCCTAAAATTGACCTCCAATATTCAATTACTCGTGGTACAATAATCCAGCAAGGAGGTTTTTATACAGTTATGGAAATATTATTTGGAATTATACCTATTTTCTTTTTATTAGTTTTCTATCTTGTACCAATAGTATTTATAGTCTGGTTCGTGCTTAAAATCATTAATATCCAAAAAGAACAAACTGAAATTCTATTAAGAATTGCTGAAAAGTTAGAAAAGTAATGTAGTATGGAGAGCTTCTATAAAAAGCTCTCTAACTTCTCACAAACCGCAAAACTACCACTAACTTTGATAACTCTATAGTTTGGATACCTAGTCATGTATTCCAGTACCAAGCGTCTGATTTCATCGTTATCCTTCGCCTGTTGAAATATCCAAGCAGGCAGAAGGACTTTGTGGGGTACGTTACTGTTCAATGATCAATTCCTCTTGAGTTAGTTCATCTTCAATAACTGAGTAATCCGTAACATCGATAACATCGCTCATATCCTCGGAAACCTCTGTTTTAATCGTTTCATCAACCTAGATTGACTTAGGAGCATATTTCAATACTTCTTTCAGTACAGTTTTCTTAGCCATCGCGTCATAATTGGTTTTCCAAGGGCTTGTCCAACCTTTCTGAACTGCTTGTGAGAACTTGTGAGCATGCTTTTCAACACGTTCTCTTGTCCAGTAAACAAAGTCGTATCCACCATTTTTCAAGTGGTATACAGCGTAGTAACCGATTGGTTCACCCTGTGGGTTTTGAGACGGAACATGAACAAGATCTTTGTGTAATCCGTTTGAGTAAGAAAATTCATCTTCTTGGAAAACTTCATATGCATAAATTGCCTTGTATTGCCCACTACGTACTGCTAAATCGATTAAGCCTTTATAACCTAATAGGAACTGAACTTGTTTGCCGTATGGGATTAGATAGGCTTGTCCTAGCCCTGTGTTTGGCTCCACTCCTAATTGAGCAGATTGCATAAGTGCAGCTAGAAGACTGAATTGGTCGCAGTCTAGTAATTTAGGAGTTATGTTCGAACTGCTGTTAAAGCGATTCGAGCAATGCGATCAGCATCCATGTGTTTTGGTAAAGCATGTTGGATTTCAGGTCCCATTTTTTAACAAAGCATTTCAGGATGTTTCAGGAGAAGCTTGCTTTGATACTTGATTTTGTGACTTTGCTTGATATGAAGAAAAGTGTATGGCGTCCTGGTACGTATATACATTATCAAGAGTCATATAACAATCATATAAAACCACCTATCGGCAATCACAAGTTACAAAAACCCACAAAAATGACTCTTCAAAGGGAATTAATTGATAAATTGGTTTCTTATAAGTTAAAACGTGCAACCATACAGGAGATATTTAGAGTTTTTAAGTCAGCTGTTTCATATGCTGTCGAGGAAGAAATCCAGCCGAAAGATTGTTTTACGAAGATGGATTTTAGCGCCGCACCTACTGGGGATAAAGCAAATTTTTATACTGAGGAAGAATTAAAAACTTTTCTATCATGCGTGAAAGATAACGATCCTACTACTAGATATACTGCTATTCTTACTTTAGCAATGACAGGAATGCGGAAAGGCGAAATGATGGGAATAACATGGAATGACCTTGATTTTAAAGCAAAATCTATTACGATAAACAAAGCTAGAACAAGAACAGGTCTTGGTCCGCCAAAAAGCGATAACGGTTATCGAAAAGTAAGTATGAATAATGAATTATATTCGCAGTTAAAAATTTATAAAGCCTGGTGTATAAAGAAGAAATGGGAAAACAGCATGCCATAAAGACGAGGATTTTGTTTTCATTTCACGACAAGGTTGTAATCCAATAGGATTAACTTATGTTGAAGATGCATTAGACATGATTTGTACTAAATATAACTTAAGAAGAATTTCTCCACATGGATTAAGACATACAGTTGCTTCCATTTTACTGGCACGTGGGGAAACACTTGTTACAGTGGCAAAAATACTTGGAGATAACCCAAATACTATATTAAAAGTATATGTACATTCATTTGAAAAAGACGAAATTAAATCTATCGATCTAATGAACCAGTTTGCAAATGGATAAAATAAAAGTTAATAGCGATTTCTCATCAAATTGGGGTACTTTTTGTGGTTCGCTTTTACTGTGACCCCTCCCCTCCCTTATATATCAACGTTTTATTCTTTTTTCCATCCAAATGATGTAGTTCGCATGGTAGATTTTGGTCTGTCTCTGCATATCGAATCTCAATCTGTTTTTCACTCACAAACATTTTCTTCACCTCGTCCTACATTATAGCGTAAAAATGTTGATTTGCTGTGGTTTTTGCTCTATTGATTAGAAGAAGTTAAAATATGTATTTCTACGAAGATTTAAAATTAGATCAAAAAAATATTTTTAAAAAATGTTGGTTTCCTTTTTTACCAGTTGTTCACTGCTTAATTGGGGTACACTCGGGAACAAACATTAAAAAATCAAAGATGCTGGGCAGGTGCTAAAAATATAAAAATCACTTCTCTTAATGAGAGTGATTTTTATATTCTTTTTATTATAATGACAACATCTACCAGTGTTGATACAATTCATTCTCAAAGGATAAACTTTTACTAACTTTTTCTTTTTGTTCATTTAGCAGGAAGATTAGTATCTTTGATCAAACTTTCTATTAAAGCAAAATTATGCTTTCATAATATGAGTTGGCCTCCCTATAATTACCTCAGCAGCTTCCCTTGTAATCTCACCTAAAGTTGGGTGAGCGTGAAGTGTTAAAGATATATCTTTAGCAGTCATGCCCGTTTCGATTGCAAGACCCATCTCAGCAATCATATCAGATGCACCATCACCTACGATTTGAGCACCGATTAATACCTCATCTTTTTTGCGTACAACAAGCTTCACAAAACCTTCTGCTGTGTTTAAAGTTAATGTGCGGCCGTTTGCAGCAAATGGGAATTTTGCTACTTTCACCTCGATACCTTCTGCTTTTGCTTGCTTTTCATTGTAGCCAACAGTTGCAAGTTCTGGATCCGTAAAGCAGACAGCCGGGATTGCTAAGTAATCTACGATTGACTTTTCGCCAGCAATTGCTTCTGCAGCTACTTTACCTTCATAAGAAGCTTTATGCGCAAGTTGTGGGCCAGATATGATATCGCCAATTGCATAAATATTGGGTACTGAAGTACGGCATTGTTTGTCAACTTTTAATAAACCTCGTTCTGCGAATTTGATGCCTACTGCTTCAAGACCCATTTCATCTGTATTTGGACGACGGCCTACAGTGACTAATACATAGTTCGCTTCAACTGTTTTTTCTTCTCCACCAGCTTCATACGTTACAACTACGCCGTTTTCATTTTCTTCCACGCCTTTAGCTGATGCGCCAACAATAACTTCCACGCCTTTTTTCTTTAAGCCTTTTTTCACAACTTGTGTCATTTGCTTTTCAAAACCAGCTAAGATGTCTTTGCCCCCTTCAATGATTGTTACTTGAGAACCTAAGTTAGCGTAAGCAGATCCTAGCTCAGTACCGATATAACCACCACCAATAACAACTAATTTTTGTGGTACTTCTAGTAAAGAAAGTGCACCAGTTGAGTTGATTACGCGTTCAGTGAATTTGAATGTTGGAATTTCAACTGGTCGAGAACCTGTCGCAAGGACTGCATTTTTGAATGTGTAAGTTTGTGAGTTGTCGCCGTCGATGACACGTACAGTGTTTGCATCTATGAAGGATGCTTCACCTTTCACGATATCAATTTTGTTGCCTTTTAATAGACTTTCAACACCACCTACTAATTTAGAAACTACGCCTTTTTTGAATTCTTGCACTTTTGTCCAGTCAAGTTTTATTCCTTGTGCAACAACACCCATATCATCTGAATGCTTTGCTTGCTCAAAACGGTGACCTACTGAAATCAGTACTTTTGATGGGATACAGCCGACATTTGAGCAAACTCCTCCTAAATACTCTCGCTCTACAATTGTTACGTTTTGCTTCATTTGAGAAGCACGGATAGCCGCCACGTATCCTCCTGGGCCTGCACCAATCACAAGTGTATCAATATACTTCATCTATTATTTCCCCCTCATTACTTGTTATAAAATGAAAAACATTATCCCAAAAAAATTCATCTTTCACACAATTATGGTGACCTTTTGTTACAACTTTAATTACTTGTTTAAAATTACTACCTTTTATTAGGACATCCACATTTGAAATAGGCACTTTTTTGTCCTTAATTGAGTGTATGGCTAGAGCTGGGGACTGTTGTGTTTTTAATATATTTTCTAAACACCATTCTCTTCTTGCTTTTAAAAAAACACCTCCCCGTAATAAAAACCAACTGACAAATAGCCAGCCAAAAGGAATATACGGTATTTTTACTTTCTCTGCCATTGATTTGCTAATACTTTTTAATGATGTAGGCATTGAATCGGTAATAAGTGCTTGTAACCTAAAATCTGTAGAATTCACAATACTTGCAGCAATCCCCCCCATTGAATGTCCTAAAACGTAGATCGCATTACTATTAATATCTGGTCTCGTCCATACATAATCTATCGTTGATGTTATACTTTGAACAAACGATGCAATACTTACTTGTTTTTGTTTTGACTCACTTTCCCCATGACCAATAACATCCACAATTATTACGTCATAACCGTTAGCTAATAAGGGATCGACATACCGCAACATGTCTGATTTATTAGAGCTCCACCCGTGAATCAGTAGAAAACAACCTCTTGCCTGCTCACTTTTAATAAGCCATCCTCGAACTGTCCCAATGCCGAGTTCTATTTCAATGTTTTCATAAGTCGAATTCGGGTATTTTTTACACTCTTTCATTTTCGGTGTAAAAATATGAAGAATGATATATCTCCTTAGAGAGAAAATAATTGTTATGAAAGCAACGAATAAGAAATATTTCATAAAAACACCTCCACACAAGATACCGAACGGTCTCTTTTTGATTATAAAAAAGACGGCTTTAATGCCGCTAGTTAGCAATCATTGCGATATATTGCCTCAAATTATTTATTATGATCTCTGTTAATTGTCCATCATTCTTTAATCTATCTAAGACGAGTCCGCCTTCAAGTGTTGACACAATATAAATCGCAGTGTCGTACGGCTGCACTGACTGCTTCAACTCCTGATGCTTAATTCCATCCTCTATAATATTCATTATCCACATTATCAACATATCCATAGCTTCTTTGATCGATGGCAGTAATGTACTCCCTTCTAAATCATCCATTTCTATAGCTGCGTTAAAAATAGGACATCCACCTACTATGGGTTTTCCTGAACTTAATTGTAGAAAAGCCTCCACAAATGCGATTAATTTATCTGTTGCATGTTCGTGTATTGAAACACTCATCTTTAAATGCTCCTGCATGATTTCAGTTGAAAAATGAAAAGACTCAACCATCAACTGCTCTTTATCCTTAAAGTGTCGATATATCCCCCCTTTTTGAATATTTGTTTCCTGAATAATGTCACTCATCGTTGTTGTCATGTAACCTTTTTTGTTAAAAATCGCAGAAGATTTTCGAATAATATTGCGCCTAGTTAATTCACCTTTTTTCATTTAAACCTCCAAAAAGATACCCTTCAGTCTCTTTTAATATATAAGAACTTGAATATAATTTCAACAACTATTTAACATGCAAGATGTGATTTATCAATCAGCTTTTTGTACACTGCTTGTTTGAGATAGTCACGAACTGCAGCTTTAAGTGTTTTGTTAGTAAATTTCATAGTATCATCATCCTTTTCAATTAAATCATTTTTCTCATTCATAGCATTTTCAATTCGTTTCAAGAAACTATCCCACCGTTCTTCACTTAATATTCGATGTGAACAATATTCCCTGACCAATCCTGGTACTTCTTCACTCGCTCAATACCCAGCCATACTGTTTCAATAATGTTGAAATGCCTGAACTGCATTTTCTTCTGCAACTCCATTACGAACACCACCACTTTTGCTGTAGCAAATTTCTACCTCAATAGAAATACGATTACCTTTCTTTAAAGTGTTAGGATCATTACTGCCTCCGCCGTCTCCGCAATGCCAAGCGTTACGATTGAAAGGAATTGCTTAAATAACCTCTTTATCATCAACTGAAACATAGAGAGACTTTGAACTTGCTTGTTTACTACGTATGAAATTGGATTACCGAACATGTGGCCAACCTTTGTATCTATTATTTCAGCATCTAAAGGATTATTAAGAGTATTGTTCACCTTGTCGTCAACACGAACTACATGGTCATTACCTTGCGCATAATCGGTTGGTTTACGTGTTAAAATTGGCACTGCTAATAGTTCAGCTTTATACCAATTGTAGTAGAGTAATCATTTGTTACGTTCTGCTTTTGTTTCTGAAATTAGCTTATCGAGTAAAAGAGGTGTAACGCCTTTCTCATCGATATAAGCAATGTATTCGTTCACTGTACCACTTCCTTATTTTGAATTGACCCCTTTCACACTGGCAACATCATAATCATCCAGCCCATACCACACTTATTCTCATGATCTACAACCATGCGTAATAAAGCATGTAGCCAGATAACCCTAAGTCTTCTATGATCTCTGTAAACAAAGAAAACATACTTTCTCTATGCGTATCGTAAACTTCACGGACGACAAGAGCTGTACGTTTTTCTTCTAACAACTTTAAAAGTATTTTGAGTGCCACACGATATGATTTAGAAGAACCATACCCACCGACTAAAAGTTGAGTTTTGCAACTCCAGTCGAATAGGAAATCATCCCTTCTCACTTTCTCTTGATGACAATTTCCATAGTTCCTTCACTTTTTTCATCAAGCTTTTCCATTTCAGCTTTAGTCTTATCAATGTTCAACTGCATCTGCTCAAGTTTAATCCTGAGCTCGTCATCCTGATCTGCCCTCTAAACAAACTGACGAATAGAAGAACGCAACTCCCCAACTGCTCTCGATTGAGCAGTGAGTAGTTGCGCCTGTCGTTCCCCTGCGAATTGCAAGTTGTATTCTTCTTCGATTGTAGCTTGCTCCACACCACCACCTTCTTCCTTAGAACGTGGATAGTATTCGTACTTTGCCTTTTTGAGCTCCTTAATCATTTCACCTTTATCTGTAACGTGCATGATTCGTTGTGCCCTTATGATTGCAGCATACTGAATCTGTATTTGATCCCAGATTAAATCAGCTGGAGAACGTTCGTTCATGGCTTCCATGATTTCAAGTGTTACTTCGGGCAGGAACTTTTGAAAGAAACCGTGTGTAACAGCATTCTTATTTTGCTTAGGTGCACCATAACCCTTTGCATTGTTGTTGCCTACAGGAGCACCCCTACTACGTTTAGTAACGTTACCATTGGATTTGGTAACGTTACCTTTCAATTGATCATCCCATTTATCTTAGTTTTTCCACTTTCGAATTTGCGAATCGGATAATTCTAACTGCTCTGCAATATCCTTCAGGAGCATTTGCCCTTTGCTTTCAAGCCACATTTGAAATGCTTCATCACGTTTCGGATTTCTTGGTCTAGCCATATCTCATACATCCCCACCTCGCGCCGACCTCCCTCCGAGTTTACATCATATTTTTCCTATCACAAAACATGCTACATGTTTTACATTTGTTCCTTTTGTTATATTTGTTCCAAACGTTACATTAACAACTTTATTAAAAGCTTCTGTTAGTTGAATACGGATGTTGGTATCCCTAACCAAAAATTTGTGCAGCAATAGCAAACAACTCTTTATTCCTATATGGCATTTTAATAGAGTTCTTTATCATAATTGGAGGATTACTAACTTTAATAAATCCACTTTTCTCCAAGAAGAACATTAACTCGTCATTACTGGATGACACATCAATCCTTATCTTTCCTTGATGATTAATAACTAACCCATCTATTATTAAAGCAGCTGTTTGTGAATTTGGTGCTACAATAGGTCCTATTAATAGATTTTCTGGACCTAATATAGATATTCCAAATCCAATAATCTTCCCCTTTAGATTTCTAACAACTAAACATTGTTTGGATTGATTTATCCTGTTAAGAAGCAAATTCCCCCTCTTATCTCCAAATGCAGCTGAATCTAATTCAATAATTTCATTAATGTCTTTCTCTTGGTAGCTCTCTAGAGTAATTTCTTGAAGATTATTAAACAATCTAGTTGGAATATAATTATCGCTTAAATACTTATGTACAGAATCGACAGTAATAAAACCCAAATTTTCATATAAAGGTTTTCCATTATCTGTTGAAATTAACATTATAGAGGTATTTTGAGAAACACTGTCTATACACTTCTGAGTAGCATTCTTCCCTAAGCCTAAACCTCTATATTCTTCATTAACAATAACCATACCTATTGAAGCTAAATCAGTATCATAAGGTATTATTGCAGCACTCGAAACAATTTTCCCCACAGCATTTTTATGTCCGTATATTTTACCAGATGACAAAATAGTTCTAATTTCCTGTTCATCATAATCCCAGCCAACTGATGTAGAAAGTTCTACTAAGCCTAAGACATCATTTTTATCAAATTCCACTAATTTCAAAACTTTTTTATTGTCTGTATACATTAGAAATCCCCCTACTTTATTTCTATTCTTATCATAATTTACCATCTACCCTTGTTCAACTAAATTGCTCCTTCAGTTGAAGAAACAATACTTTTAAAAATAACAAAAAAGAAGTAACCTTTCGGCTACTTCATCATCTGACTCAAAATATACTTCCTTACTCTAAAAATTGTCATACTAGATAATCTCATTTGCTTTCCAATTGAACGCATGCTATTCCCATCTAGTAATCTATGGAGGACTTCAACCTCTCTATCCCCTTCTACAAATGGAATGCGGTTATGCACCTCCGCAATCTTTTGCTCATATTCCTTAATACGATAATTTAGCGAATATACACGATGTTGTACTTCTGTATACACTTGATCACTTGTACCTCCACTAGCCTTCGGTAATGTCACTGGATCCTCACCAACTATGGCAACAACGAGATCAAAAATATTCATCAGTTTTCTCCCACCTTACTAGTCTAATTTTTTATTCTCAATTTACAACTATACAATTCATGCTGAGTTTCCTAAAATAGTAATTAGAAGAAGAGATTGAGAGGTTAAAAACTAGTATATTTAGAAGGCAAAATTAGTGAATACCTATACTTTTTCGTTATGTACGCACATAATAAGATTGCTTAAAATGGTAAATGGCTCATCAAAAGTTAAGGAGAGGGATTTATGAAAAATTGCCCTAACTGTTTAGCTGCAAATTCATATAAAAAATTCTACAAAGAAAATATAGATATATACGTATGTGAATATTGTGGTGCAGTTTCAGAAGATTATACAATAATAGAAAAAGAAACTTATTTAGAATATAATCATTCAGAAAAAGTCAGAGAGTCAGAAAACAAAACCTATTATTATAGAGAGGTAGCTCCATCAAAATGGCCTAAAAAAATCGCCTTAATTTTGATTAGTATAATAGGGTTATTGATAATCGGACAATCGATAGAAATGATCTTTTCAGAAGAGGTAAAACCGACAAAACAAGTTTCAACCATTACGCCCGAAATGTTTCAAAAGCTCAAAATTGGTATGAGTGAAGATACCGTAAAAGAAATCGTAGGATATGGTGCATTGCACAAAGATGAAAATAAACTTAATTATAGAGGAAAAAACGGTGTAGAAGAAAATTCTATGGTAAGTTTAGAATTTAATAATGGCAAGCTAGAAGCTATTTATGAATTTGGATTGATTACAAAAAGGAAATATTAATATGGATATCTATAAATCATTTCTTACAATACATATAGAAGAAATTTTTTATAATTAAGACCACGACGGCATATCATTTAGCTGTCTTGGTCTTTGTTGATCTGTAGCCGCATTTACAATTCTTTTCTATACTATTCAAAGCTAATTTCCAATACAAAAAAGAGCACCAATTTTGGCACTCTAAAGACTCGTAAATCTTCTTTCGTTATTGGAGAGATTGTAATAATTTGAATTAAATAAGTTTGCATTAGGTTCATTAGTAACTTCCAAAGATATATATTTTTGTCCATCATTCTTTTCATAAGCAAAAATTAAATACTTTTCTATGACAGTGCTCGTTTTTTCTTTTGCTCGTCCACCAATTATAGCACCTAACGAACCAAAAACATTATCCCCCGCTATAGCTCCTCCAGCACTACTTACCCAACTTTTTTGAATCTCAACATCTGTTTTTATTAGAATATCGGTAACTTTATTTATATCTAACTCGATTGTGTCTTGACCCCTTTCAAAAATGACTTTATCTGTGCATCTGTACACAAAGATTTCAGCACCTTCAGCAATTGGTAAACCAGCTGTATGTTTTACTTTAATACATAAATCTGCATTGAAAAGTTGTTGTCGAGCTCTTGAACCAAGTACTTTACTCTCTGCATCAAATTGTTCTCTCTTTCTATTAGCTTCTCTTTGTTTGCGTGCTTTTATAGCTTCAGCACTATAGGTTCTTCCATAAAGTAGAATTAAAAATCCCCCAAATAGAGCAACAAGTACCAATACAATAGCTGAAATTATAATGTCCGCACCATTATATCCTTTGGTGTTTAAAAATGTGCTAGATAAACCATACAAGAAATATATTCCAACTAATGAAATGATTATTAGGTGAAGAATTCTTTTCATCTAATCCCTCCTTATACACAAATATACATAATTCGGGGAGAATTCACCAGAGCTGTAATGATAGTTACAATAGCTAAATTTATTTCTTTGATATATCAGCCGATGGAAATTGGTCAATGACATTATAATAAGTAGATAAATTGTAGTTATCTTCTAAAATGATAGCGTTAACATATGTTCATTAAAAAATGCCCTGGCTCAAAATTAATTGATTGCTGGGCATTTTTTAACACTGTAGTTGGGAATTTTTCAGATGTTAATAAAAATCATTACGCTTATGAAACGATTAAGTGGGATAGTTTTCAAACCTTCAAAATCACTATTTTCATTGTTTCATTATTGAATGTCTCCAACATAAATACAGCCGAACTCACAGATTTTTTGCAATTGCACTTGTGATTTTCATTTTATATGTCTATATGGGGCATTGTTATTCTGACAGCTAATTCTACAACGGGCTTTGAAAAACATTTTGAATAATCCGATTTTTCTAATCTCCATAGTCGTTTGCAAGTACAAAGGATGCCTCTCCTATTCGAATCCAATCTAATTCATCAGTACCCTGTAAAGCACTGATAAAATGATAATCCGTACTATATGTATCAAAGCCGTCTTTATTAGGAAATTCTCTCCAGACTTCTGCTTCTTTTGTAGGGTCAAACCTAAATATTTTAAAATCCCTTGACTTGCATGTTGAATTTGCTTAACAAAAAGTTGATAATCCTCAACGACCTTGATAATTGATTAGGGTATATCATTTGAAAAGACTTAGGCATTCGAATTAAATATTTTCCCTTGGGGAGCCCAAACATTGGGTTACTTCCGTCACCCAGCTATCAACACTATCTTCATCATAAATATACGCTGCGTATCCATGCAATAAGCCATCTAAAGTTAATGACCACCCAAGTTAATATCCCCTATTCAACTTATTGCTTCTACCCTGTAACCTCATAAATGGGTTTTCTTTATAGTCCAAATACAACTTTTTGCGGTGATTGCGCCACTTCTTCCACTTCTTGGGATGCTATTGGTTTGTTACTACGGGGCGAAACTTAGTCTGTCCTTTATTGACATGTCTAATGAGCTTTCCAAGCCCAATCGGCTGTATAGTTCGGAATAATATCAATTAGTACGAAAATAGACAAATTTAAATATTTTATTAGAATTTATAGCTTTTTTTAATAGAAATTAGCTTATTAAAATAACATTTTCAGCTAAACAAGCACTTTATACCTACATTATTACAAAAATGTTTTTTTGTAAAATAAAACTATTGTATTATTTATCCGTAGTTTGAATAATTATTAATCTATTGCTATCATACTAGTCGCAATACAATTTCAAAATAAGGAGACGATGGATGATGAACACTAAATTTACAAAATTAAGCAAAAAAGGTCTGAGTGCTGCCCTATTAGCAGCCGGAATCATAGGGATTTCGACAGCTCCAAATGCATATGCACATGGATTTGTTGAAAAACCAGCTAGCCGTGCAGCCTTATGTACTCAAAATTATGGGGCACTTAACTTAATGTGTGGAAGCATAATGTATGAACCACAGAGCCTAGAGGCGCCTAAAGGATTTCCGCAAAGTGGACCGATGGATGGAAAAATTGCATCTGCAGGAGGTCTTTTTGGTGGTATCCTTGATCAACAAACGACAGATCGCTGGTTTAAGAATACAATTACGGGAGGTCCCAATACGTTTACATGGAAGTATACTGCACCACATTTAACAAGCAAATGGCACTATTATATTACTAAACATGATTGGAATCCTAATAAACCATTAACCCGCGCTGATCTTGAGCCAATTGGAACTGTAGCACATAATGGCTCTGCTGCATCGACTAATTTAACTCATACTATTAATGTGCCAACAGATCGTAGTGGCTATCACGTGATCCTAGCCGTTTGGGATGTCGCTGACACTTCAAATGCGTTCTATAATGTGATTGATGTAAATTTGGTGAATAATGGTGGCAATGTAGATACGGAAGCCCCAACTCAGCCAAATGGATTACATACAACAAAAGTTACTTCTACTAGTGCCGAGCTAAAATGGAACCCTTCTACAGATAATGTAGGTGTGAAAGAATATCAAGTATTACGTGATAGCAAAGTAGTTGCAACTGTTCCAGGAACGACATTCACAGATAAAAATTTGAATTCCAATACAAAATATACTTACTCAGTAAAGGCAGTAGATGCAGCTGGGAATGTTTCTACAGTAAGTGAATATCTAGTTGTAGAAACATTGCATGCTGCTCCAGATACAGAATCGCCTACTCAACCAACTTCACTACATACAATGGGAATCACTTCTTCAAGTGTCGACTTAATGTGGGGTGCTTCAGAGGATAATGTAGGCGTTGACCATTATGTTATATATAGAGGGACAACAAAAGAACAAATGACTGCTGTTGGGACTTCAACAATCACATCATTTATGGATATGAATCTTCAATCAAATACTTCCTATATATATGCAGTAACTGCTGTAGATGTAGCTGGGAATGAATCTATTAAAAGTTCCATTTTAACTGTAACAACTAAAGAGCAAAGTACTTCTTATGAGCAATGGAGTCCATTCAAGGCATACAAAAAAGGTGATAAGGTAGAGTATCAAGGTAAGAATTATGAAGCGGTTCAAAGCTATCAAGGCTATGGAGATCCAAATTGGATAAACGCTTTGTCTTTATGGAAAGAAATTAAATAAAAATTAGTTTTCTAGTAAGAGAATTCAGTATCGTTTTGTTCCAATAGAAATTATTGAAGTAAAAGCAGCTTGCATGCAAGCTGCTTTTTACACGCTAATAATCCAAGGAGATTACACAACAAGTTCGCTACATATAATTTCAATGAAGAAACCGTTTGATGATTGAAAAGAGTTTTCACCGCAACGTTTAGACTATTGCTGTAAGAAATAACCCCATCAGCTGAGGTTCATCTAAATTAATTATGGAGCTGTAATTTCTACCAAACTCCATGTTTCAGAAACTTCATTGTAAATTGCTTTATATATGCTTATTGTACTATTTACTTGTTGAACACCAAATAGGAGGCTAATTTCACCAGTAGTTGAATGGATGTCCACTTTAAAATCAAAGTTATTGTATGGAACTGTCTCATCAGGACGAAATTCTTCTTGTACCATTAAGCCAGACCATCCTGCCAATTGCATATGGACTGTTTCTGAAAATAATACAGAAAAGCCATCTTTATTATTTGTTGTTCCCAAAGTAACTAAAGGTGCACCTGGCACGCTATTCTCGTCTTATACATTTAGATGCTTTATAACGAGCCTTCACCGTACAGGCGACTTTCATCGCATACGGCGATCCGTCAACTATACTTCTATACTTATTTCCCCGTAAACATAGTAGTTTTATTTCTAAATATATTCAATAGAATTTCAACAAGGTAAAGAACTCTTTACCTTTAAAATCGTACTCAACCTTCTTAATACCATAAACAACATAACTAAGGTTGCCTAACTGAGGTAAAATAAAGCCCACCTAATTATTATAGGTGAGGCCACATTAAAAAAACTTATTTAACTTGGATCAAAAGTAGTTGTATAGGATTTTCAGAAGGTAAAGAATTTTTAACCTTTACCAAAATTGAATTTTTATCATCAACCTCACCTTTTCTGTACGACATTTAAATTTTATGAAAGAAAAACCCCACCTAATAAGGTGAGGTCCATTCTTATTCCCAATTAACTCCGTTGAATGTTGCAATAATGTCTCTTGTCATTTTATTACCAGATAAATTTTGTTTATTGCCCTTTGTAAATGTAATTTTTTGACCAATGCTTGCATTGTTGTCCAGTAAAACTACGATAGATTTATCGGTGTCATTCCATATTGCAGAAGTAATGAGATCTTGAGAGTCGTCATCAAAATGGCTAATCATATTAGATCCATCGATAACTTTAATTAGACTATGAGAAAGATAAATGTCTTCTCCTACTTCAAATGTAACTGAATTAGCACTAGTTCCACTTACAGAAGTTTTATCTAGCCCTACTAAAATGCTATTCTCGTCTTATACATTCAGATGCTTTATAACGAGCCTTCACCGTACAGGCGACTTTCATCGCATACGGCGATCCGTCAACAATATTTCTATACTTATTTCCCCGTAAAACATAGTAGTTTTATTTCTAGTTGAAATCAATAGAATCACCACAAGGTGAAAAATTTTTAACCTTCATTGGCGAATTCTCGATGCTGAAGGTGTATTACGGTCTCTTTTCAACAAATAACAAAATTAGTGTGGCGATTGGACCTAATATAAGAGAAAGTAAGAACCAATTTAACCCTCTTCTATTCTTCCCTTGCGCCAATCCAGCATTGATTAATGCTAATGTACCCCAACCTACGAAATATTGATTATCCATCATCTGTCCCCCTAATTCATTTAACATACTGACCGTTCGTAAACATTTTTCACAAATTTGATCATAACATATCCAAATGCTTCATATTGTGATTATGAACGTTTCGTTTTCAAAAGAATGTGATGGAAGAACAACTGACGAATGCGATGCTGGCTACCCCTTCATTTGAATGATTTTTTACGTTTTCCCTCCATTGCCTTTTCCCTATATCCCCCGCTAAATAATCAGAAAAAAATACCATTTTTGAGATAATTAAGGTAAATACAATAATGAACTGTTATACTATAATATCTTCTCCCCATTTTATGAAAGGTGGTACATTTATGAGTAAAACTCTTGTAAATTTACAAAATGAGCTTATAGCTGAAACGAAAAAAGGATTCCCCATTCTACTATCTGGCGTCCTAGTCTTTTTAATTTTCACCCTCATGTATTTTGTTCTTCCAATAGAGGCTGTCCGTTTAATTTGGATATTTGGTTTGGGCGCTATTTTCCCTATTGGCATGTTCATTGGTAAAATTCTCGGCGTCAGTTTAAATTCTACAGACAATCCTCTAGGAGTTTTAGGAGGAATAGTGGCAGCTCCTCAAGCTTTTTATATACCTGTATTTATCATCGTGTATATGAAAATACCTGAATACCTTCCCTTCACAATTGGTTTACTTGCAGGCTCTCATTTTCTTCCATACATATGGATTTATAAAAGTAAAGCCTATTTATTCGTTACTTTAGGAACCTGTTTTTCGGCCCTTATCTTAGGTGGTTTCTTTGTTGATTATGCTTTCACACTTGTACCTTTAGCTATTTCGATTGTGTATGGGATTGGCGTTGCTTTAATTCAAGGAGAACTTAAAGCCAAATCAGTATCGTCATCTGTTATAAGGTGATTTTTAAAGAAGAAACTATATAAGTAAATTCCGAAAGAGTTATTTGCTTTATCATTGTGCTTGATGCTATATTTTCCGATGATTTGTTGACTTTTTCCTTTTTATGTTTTATATTTACAATATCCATGTGCTGTTTAATCTCTAGTCAGATTAAGCAGCTTTTTTTATTGCTATGTAACGTTCTTATATTCTCTTCACAAGAGTCTCTTGTTACGTTTAGATAAAAAAATTACCAGGCTCAAGTCATTGAGTACCTGGTTTTATTTCTGATGAGCGTAATAAAATTGTTAGTCCCATCCCCCACACGAAAATTACACCATAATAAAGTCTTTGTAATAAACCTGCTGGCAAAGGAAGGAAAAATAAAAGACCGATAAGGATAAGTAAAGCTATAAGTACTGTTAAGTTTGAATAAGTCCACTTTTTACCTTTAACCAATGATTTTGCATAGATCCCCATTCCAATTAAAACAGTCATCATGCCTATTTGAGCTAAAATCGAATGCCAAAATAAATGAACATCTGCTGGTATAACACCAGAAACACTATTTCCTAGTGCAAAAATAAGAATACATACTGTTGCTAATTTATTGATTAAATTCTTTTCTAAGTATTGGGATAGATATAATATGCCAACTGAAAATGATAAACCATTTATAATAAACAATACATTCATCCAAAAATGATACGGCGAACAAATTTCATGTGGCGCAATTACGTAAGTATATTTCCCACATGTAGTCACTCCTAAATCACTCATAGCTTGTTGCATCATATTATAAGGTACAAGTGAAGTCATAATAAAAATCGGCTCTATCACAAAATATAAAATGGTAACAATCCAACTCACTAATCCTATTTTTTTAGATACATATATAATATCCATCCTCCTTTTTATAATTATATAGTTATTTCCATCATTAATTACCATTAAAACAATACGTTCTTCTTTCTTACCATATAAAAAAGCCTTCATCCAAAGATGAAAGCTTCTATTTAGGCAAACTACGTTTTATATTTAGATTGCAATCTAAAATTCCGTAGTTTCATGACCAAAACGGGCTATTTGCCTCTCTTTTCGTACATTTAACATTTGAGGTATGAAAATTCCCAATAAAATACATACAATTCCTAGCCATTGCAGAGGAGACACGACCTCATGTACAAGCGTAATTGAAGCGATAACGGCTGTTGGAAGCTCGACAGCTCCTAAAATTGTTCCTAAACCCGTCCCTACTTTTGGAATACCAATAGAAAAACAAATAACTGGTATAACGACACCAAAGAAACCTAGGATTAGCGCATATTTCCATAAACCAGCCTGCAATGTACCATCCATCAAGTATGTTGGGGGGAACATTATGCAAACAAAAAGTGTTGCACTCGTTGTCATAAGAAAGCTTTTTGAATAAATCGGAACTTCGGTAGAAACACGTCCACTTGCAAATATATATAAAGAAAAAGTTATAGCTGCTAGTAGTCCAAAGAGTATTCCTTTCATAGATAATTGTTGTCTTAACCCTTCAAAAATACCCCCAGCGAACATCGTTCCTACAAATAAGATAATGATCGACAAAACCTTTTCGCGACTTGGGAAAGTTTTATTAGCAATCGCTTCAATGAGAACACCCATCCATGTGAATTGAAATAACAGCACAATCGCAATAGAGGCTGGCAGTTCTTTTACAGAAAAACCGTAAAAAATACTCGTTAAACTCATCGTTGTCCCAACCGCTAACAGTGATACTATATTTTTTAAGGATACTTTATGACGAGAAAAAGTAAGAACGAGTAATAATAGTCCAAACCAACCGAAAACATATTGTCCCCCTAAAAGTTCAGGAAAAGTATAGCCATTTGAAAATCCAACTTTCAGAATGGAAGATAGGATCCCATAGCTACAGGCACCTAATAAAACCACTAAAGAAAACTTCAACTTGTTCAAAAAATCCCTCCAAAAAATAAAAAATCTCGTCGTCTATAAATAGACGACGAGCGAATGAAACAGAGTGAAAACTCTACAAAATTCCGCCACTCACGAACTTGTGAGCGTTTGCTTATAAAATTAGGACAATTGTATAAAAAAAGCTTCGAAGTGTCAATACTATTCATTTTCTCTTGCTAGCAAATCCGATACTCCCCTTTGAAAATTATTTTAGTTACTATGATAAGCCAAAGCCTTGATACATATGGTTTTGGCCATTTTACTATTTCTAAAAATCTCCTTTCCTCCACTGAAAAATTCTTTTTCATCAGCCATGATTATCGAAAAAAAAGATTGTAAAATAGCAATCTGTGATTTATATTGGAGATTATGATTTTTTTTCTAAATCTCAAAATCATAACCAAATTCAATTTATATAAACGTTTTAGGAGGGAAGTGGATAAATGAAGATGTATCTTTATCCCCTACTAGTCATTATCGCAGCTAGTAGTTTTGGTATCGTTTCAACTATTATAAAACTGGCCATGCGTAGTGGGTTTTCTGTCTCTGAGGCCGTGACAAGTCAGTTTTTTATAGGCTTTTGTATAGCGGTATGTATCTTCTTAGTTACAAACAGATCCAAATTGAGCTTTAAAGGTGTTAAAATTCTTATATTCGCAGGTATTTTAACTGGATTAACAAACATTTTATATGGTCATTCTTTAAACTTCTTGCCCGCTTCGTTGGCAGTTGTACTACTGTTTCAGTTTACATGGATTGGTATGTTGATTTCTTGTATTACAAAACGACAATTTCCAAGTAGAATTGAATTAATCTCTTTAATCATATTGGTAGCTGGTACTATTCCGGCTGCTGGCATCATTGATGTTGATTTATCCCAAATCCCTATGCAGGGATGGTTATGGGGGCTAGCAGCTGCCCTTTGCTATTCCTTATTTTTATATGTGAATGGAAAAGCTACTGCCAGTATGTCCACATCTAACCGTTTAGTATTTGTTTCGTTCTTTGCCTTTATGATTACGGCGGTTTTTCAATCTCCAGAAATTATTTGGAATGGGACTTTGTTTAACGAAGGACTTTGGGTTTACGGATTGGCATTAGGATTATTTGGTATGATTATACCTGTGTTCTTATTCACTATTGCCGTTCCTAAAGTTGGATTAGGGATGTCATCCATTTTAAGTGCTGTTGAATTACCAATCGCAGTGATGGTATCCATTATCTTATTAAGCGAAACGGTTACAACTTTGCAAATAGCAGGTATCGTAACAATTATTATTGGTATTTGCTTGCCAACCATATTAGATAAAGATAGCTTGTTAAGAAACAACCAAACAACATACAAAAAATCAAGCAAAGAAATAGCAAAAGAATCTTCAATTTGAAGATCCTGACAGGCTTTAGGCAAACTCAATGCATTTTGAGTTTGCCTACAGTCTTTTTTCTTTTACCGTTGATTTCCACCACGCATTAGTCCTGGTTGAAATGTAGCAATTGCTTTAAGGGAATTTTTTCAAAAATATCATCATTTATCTTCCCCATATAAAACGTAAGATGGATATCACAATGAGCTAATGCAACATGATCCGTTAATTGTTTAGCAAATTGATTGATTAACTCTACATGTTCTTTTTTTACTTGTTTTTCGGAGTATACCTTCACCGTGATTAGATTCTCTCTTACATCCTCTTCAAATACCCTTGCATGAGGAGGCAAGTTCAGATCCTTTATTTCAGAAGCTCGGTTTTCATCTACTATAAACATTCTATAAATATCTTTCCCCAATCGAATATCCCATATTTCCATATCTTTAAATCTTAATTTTCGTTCAAAATAATCAATCATTTTAACCTCCACATTAAAATTTTACTATTTATATCCAACAGTTCATTTACATACATAATATCTTCTTCAACTACCCCGATTCGCAAGTACAAGTTAAATAATTTGTATACATATCCCATTTAGGAATGGTAACAATACAAATAGATAAAATCGTAAAGAGGTGTCTTGACAACAATATGAGAAAGGTATTAATTGTTTTTATACTATCCCTTGTTCTTACTCCTTCATTTCAACATTCTTCCGCTAAATCAACCGAGGACTCTGAAGAACTAAGGTTACAGGATATGCTTATGAATATGCTTGCTCCTTATATTGAAAAAGATTTGACTAATTTTTATTATCCAAAGATATCTAAGGAGTTTTCACCTCATGTCACCCCATGGAAAATTGACGTGATTGAAACAAGAAGAGTAAATGGTTTTCGTGGTTTTATATTGGAAATCACATTTGAAATTGAACCTACCGACGGCGGACATAATATCCCCATAGGAAAAGACCGTATGACCTATGAAATTTCTTACGGACCTGAAATTAAATTGATTCATCACACACACCTAAAAACATATACATTACCACCTGAATAAAAAAAATCTAACTTCAGCATTTAGAAAAAATCTTCTAAGAAATTTTATTAATTATTAAAAGCCACTGCTCATTACAAGCGTGACTCCTCATTTAGCGCGATATATTCACTTTTCAACATTGAAAAGAGGACCAGATCAACATATTTCCCTTTTTCAAATTCATGTTGTCTTAAAACACCCTCTTGGCAAAAATTTAATTTTTCCAGCAATCTGATGGATGCTTTATTTTCAGGTTCAACTTTCGCTTCTATTTTATTTATTGCCATCGATCTAAAGGCAAAATGAATAATCTTGCCTAAAGTCTCTTGCATGATACCCTGCCGCCAATAAGCAGGGTTCAAATCATAACCAATTTCTATACGGTTATGTTCTTTTTCATAATTCAAATAGCCACATGTTCCAATCACTTTTTTCGATTTGGCTTCTTCGATTACCCATCTTAAACCGATTTGTTCCTTAAAAATTTTTTCATACCAATTGATTTCAACCATTGCGTCTTCAACTGATTTAAATAAATTTAATGGAAGATACTTAACCACATTTTCATTAGCATAAAGCTCAAAAAGATCATTACGATCATCCACTGTGCCTTTTCTTAAAATGAAACGTTCTGTTTCTAATTTAGGGAAATCTTTAAATTCGAACCCACTTTTCATAATAACTCTCCTTTTCACCATAAAATAGCATAATTGAATAGGTACATATTCGATTTAGATAATTTATAAAATGATTGATGAACCTTACACTCTCTTTTAAATTTTAAATTCTTACATATTAAAAAGCCACATCTATTGTTGGATGTGACTTGGTAATTAATTATTTATAATAAACTTCGTGACTTAACATTGTTACCAGATACTATAAACTTTTCACTTTCTTCGTCAAAAAATAGATTGAATCTAAATTCGTTCATTATGCTTCCTGTATAATCACTAAGTCTTAATGTAGGACTGACCCAAAACACAACTTCATTTTCATCCATTTTCCAACCTTTTTCAAAGCCTTTGTGCTTTTCTTCAAGTCGTTCTTCAATAGATTGTCCGTTATTACTCATCGTATTTTTTACTAAATCAATAAAATTAGTTTGTGCCTTCCTATTCATTTACCTCACCCCCACTCACACTAATAATAGCGCTTATGGTATTATATGGTTACAAATGCAAAATTAAAACATTTAAGAACCTATATTCTGTAAAAAAAGCATCCATACCCATATTAGTGAAGTCGAACGATATTACCAAATGATACGAAATTTACGTGAAGATTGCATGATGACCAAAATAATTGTTATCCCGACAACGGGATACCATAATAGATGAGTAGGGACGATGAATATGAATACACCAAATAGTACAGCTGTTAAAGTGCTAATTGTAATGGCTTGGACATTCGTAAATTTATTTTGAATAAAATAATATAAAGTGAATGGTAGTGCTAACGTAAATATCGGAATATACATGAATACAATAAAATGTTTAATGAGCGATATTGAAAGTACCGCTATGATAAAACCTATTGATGTAGTAAGCGTGTGTCCTATAAATAGGTTACCTGTGAAATAGCTATATAGCAGAATAAGCATAATCGCTAAACAAGTAGAAATCCCAATAATTAAAACAAATGAATGGCCCATAAAGAAGGCTGCCATGGAGAAGCAAACTAAAGAGACCAATGGCAATAGTAATAGTAAAGGATTTTGTCCGCGTTCTATATTCATAACATTTGTAAAGCCTACAAGAAATAATAAAGTAAAAGGAATCGCCAAATACCCTAATTCGATATGGCTACTAAGATTAATATAATTCACCTCAAGACTACCAAACATTATGATGACAAGTGCAGCAAAAATTTGACTAATTAATCCCCAAATGCTTGATAATTTAAAAGCTGGAGTAAGCTTATCGGCTATTATAATAACTACGATGCCAATTAATAGAGCTATATATAACAATTTTTTCCCCTCCTAAAATACATTTAAAAATTCGTATCTAGTTCTTCTTGAGTAACTTTATTCATGAGTGTTATTTTCCCTTCGTTTAGAACGCATACCATTTATTAAAGTGATTTGGCCCGAATGGAGAAATTGCTCATACTCTTCACTATTAACATCATATAGTGCAAGTTTCCCTTCATCGTCATAGTGAATTCCCCATCCGTATTTCTTTACTAAAGGTGAGGCTCTAAAACACACTTTAGACTTTTGGAAAAAATTTTTTCTGATTTCATCTAATGAATCTGAGTCAATTTGATTTTTAATCAAATACGTTTGGAATTGCACGTCTTCCTCAGTGTATTTGTATGGGTTATGTCTAATTAAATCAAATTCAATTGAAGCTATAGTAGGCTTATTGTTTCTTGGGACAGGGGTAACAGCCGAAGTAACTTCCGAATCCTCTGAAATTTTAATAAAGGTATTTTTATAACTCATCGAATAAACCCCCTTTATATTACCATAATTGTAAATAGTATAAAATTAGAATTTCATCTCTAATAATTTAATAAAGCTTTGAAACACTCTTACAGTATTCTTCTAACTCTCTCCGTGTATATAATGATGTAATAGGGTATTCGCTTGAAGTTTCTATCGAATAGGTTAAATGAACGACTGCGTATTTATTCATCTTTTCAATCCAAAAAATCACATCATCATTATCTTCTCTTCTAGCCACCGCAATTGCCTCTTTCCCATAAAGAATATGTTGTGGTGAAAGTTCTTTCTTTAACTCTTCATTTAATGATTCTGACATACTTTTTGAAATCAGCCACCACGGATCATTCATAAAATGATTGACACTTTCTCGCATCTTAGATCATCACCTCCGCTTATTAAATTTCATCTAGCCATAATTAAAAAGAAGCAGCTACTTGGCTACTTCATCATTGGTTTTCAATTTACTGTTTCTGCTACTGAACATCGTCGTACAGCCGTACATGGCCGTCCCCATACATAAAAGTAGGTCGTTATGTACTTGTGTCGCGAATTATTTTATTAATTGGCTCATAATAATTTCTTCGCCAATTCGACCTATTAATCGCTTATTCGTATCTTCAAATCCTACCTTTAAATATAACTTTTGCGCTGGTATATTATCTTTATCTACAACTAAGACAAGCTCATCACAATGAGGGAATTCTGATTGAACAAACTCAGCTAGTAATGTCATTCCCTGTTTGGCGTAACCTTTTCCTTGTTCAGCATGATTAATGGATAGTGCCGATATTAACAAAGCGTTCGAATTAGTAGAGTATTTCTTTACTCTTTCATTTGAATTCAATAGAAAAAAACCAACAGGTGTATGATCACTTAAAATGACAATACGATACTGTCCTTCATTGATTTCCTCAAAATTGCTTGGAAGCGCAGAGAATTGTTTTTGTTCCTCTGTAAGGACAAAAGAGTTTAACTCTTCCTTATATTCACTTGTGAAATGCTGTAGTTCAACCCTGTTCAATTTTTCCATATGACAATTCCCCCAATCACTTTTTCTATACTTTACCATTTTATGTGGTTTTGGTCATTCATTTATTTGAAATTTCTAAATAAATGATACCGATACCCTCCATTCATGAACTGTTGGGAACCTACTCATTGACTTTCAGTACGACTGAAACACGTATGCTTACTCAGTGGAACATCAAATAGGTATTTGTCATATGCTATAGAATGTTCTTCTACTGAAGACAATGATTCCGCAACAAATGTTTTTTGTATGGTGGCCATTGCTAAGCCTAAGCCTCTTTCCCTACTTCACAATATCATTGGAATGAACACCTCAATCCAGTAATGGGATAGAAATTTAGATTTGCACACACTTTCCCTTAATATGAAAGACTTTTTATTTTATTTCTTTTTCTATAAGATAGGTGCTAACTACTTTCGAAGGGTGTGCTTATATGTCACATAATTTCCAACTTACATCGCCAAAAATACCTACTGATTTAGAAAAAGCCAATTTTCAAGATATTTTTTACGAGGAAGAACCTTTTTTATCAAATTGCATGATCGCAGATACAGTCATTGATAAGGAGGCTGTTGAGAGATTAATCGTATCTAAAGTTATTTTTAAAAATGTCACATTCATCAATTCTTCCTTTAAAAAAATGGATGTAACGGATGTCATTTTCGAAAATTGCGATTTATCTAATTTAAACTTAAAGGAAAGCCTTATACATAGAGTGGTTTTTAAAAACTGTAAATTATTAGGTGTGAATTTTTCCGAGGCTAATCTTGGAAACGTTTTTTTTGAAAATTGTATGGCAACCTTAAGCAATTTTCCTGAGGCTCGTTTAAAACAAGTAGTATTCGATAACACCAACCTACAAGGAGCGAATTATTTTGATTGCTTACTCAATAAAGTGGCATTCCATGAATGTGATATTAATGAGGTAGATTTTACTGAAACCTCTTTAAAGGGGATAGATATTAGTACGTGTACCTTTAAAAGACTTCAAGTATCTCTCGAAAGTTTGAATGGGTGTGAAGTATCTTCTGAACAAGCTATCGGTTTTGCTTCACTACTCGGGTTAACGGTTAAATGATATGACCAAGCAATGATTGAAAACTACTCAAAACAGCCTAGCATTTAAAAATATTCATTTTACGTTACAAGTAGCCATTGAAATTTATTTCCTTTTGGCTACTTTTTGTTTTATGAAAAAAGCATTTCGCCTTTTATTATAAGGTAATCCGACTATTAGGAGGTATCATAATGACCCTAAAGATTATTAAAACACTTTTATCTATTATTATGGTGTTCATGTATTATTTGGGCTTTTGGACAGAAACCTTCACAATAAAAATAGTTATTTTCTTTCTTATGCTCATCTTTATTTTTGAGGCAGGAATGGAATCGGGGAAGAAACAAAATAACAGCATGTAATCAGAAAGTTTAAGGTACTTTCCTTCCCCTACCCACCTATTCAACAAGTTCACATCAAGAAAAGAACCTGTTGCTTTTGTATGAGCTATATTTTCATTATTGTTCTTTTAGCTTTCTTTATAATTTTTGATGTTTCTTTTGTATCAGATTCTTTACTCCATTTTTCACAAAGCATCATGACGAAATCAGGTTGAGTTTTACTGGCATCATTTAACCAATTCCCTACAGAATCCTGTACATACTTTGATGGATCTGATTTCAGTTGATTTAAAATAGGAAGGGCTTTACTAGGGTTCTGTTTTAAATCTTCGATATGCTTGGCCCAAACACCACGAGGACGAATAACTTCCATGGAAAATCTCCGTATTTTTTCATCCTCTTCTTTTGCCCATTCGGTTAGCAACTCAATACTTTCATCAAGGTGTTGCGCTATATCCTCTCTAATAGACATCCAGGAAATTTCTCGAACTCCAAAATGATGATCGCCAGCAAATGGATAAATATAAGCTAATTTTTCTTTCAAAGAGGTGCTTCCATTTTTATTCATAAACGCTGCCCAACAGCGAACACTATCTGAAGGATGCGTCGCAAATTTTTTAATAATTTCTTCTTTCATTTGGTCATTTTCTTCCTCTATAGCTGTATTCAATAGTTCGCCAGTTAAACGAATAGCTTTCATTCCCGATTCAGCATTCTGTTTTAACATTTCTTCTACTATATTTTCTAATTGATGAGATAACCCTACTTTAGGTAAAACATGTTTTACTAACGTAATATGATTGATCCCCAACCATTCAGTTAAATTAACACTCTCTATTTCTCCTTCATTCAATAACGTTAGCACCTCCTCAGGGATTTCACTAACCTTTCTAGCCCCTTTTCTGTTTCCTATGTCTATATGAATTGGCATGAAGACATCCTCCCACTATAATCAATTTTCCAAAGTAAGTTTATTATACTAATAATTTCTAATAAATTTAAACAAATTCATTCATTCCCTCGAAAGAAATGACTTACATATGGACAAATAGAGAAAAGCTTTTGACAAAGTAAAAAAAGATTAGGACTCAAATTCATTGAGTTCCTAATCTTTTTTATAGTTTTTCCTCATTGGGCTCCACATGAACATGAACTTCATATACGCCCTGCTCATGAATCATTTTATCTTCAACATGACAAGCTACATCATGAGCCTCTGTAATATCTAAATTTGCATTGACTAGAATGACAACATCGATCACTTCGTTATTGCCATAATTTCTGCCTCTAATTTCTTTAATCCCAATAACACCGTCTAACTTTAAAATAATATTTTTATAGTTTTGAAGGATTTCTTCATCAAATCCGTCAGATAGTTCATGAGAAGCTTCTTTGAAAATATCCCAAGCGGTTTTACAAATTAAAAAACCTACAATAATAGCTGTTACTGTGTCTAACCATGGCATATGTAATTGTGATCCAAATATCCCTACTGCTGTTCCAATACTTACCCAGGCATCTGATAAGTTGTCTTTGGCAGCGGCCATAACGGCTTTACTATTTATCTTTTCAGCCAATTTTTTATTATAACGATATACAAAATACATGACCAATGCTGATCCAAGGCCTACATACGCTGCGAAAATGTCAGGTGATTCTTTTCCACCTTGAAAAATGGAAGTACATGCACCAAATAATACTTGAATACCTACTGCCATCATAATAAACGAAGCTACCATAGAGGCAATGGTTTCACTTTTCCAATGACCATATCGATGATCATGATCGGCAGGTTTTTGTGAAAGCTTAAGGCCTATAAGTACAGCAATCGAGGCAATAATATCAGTCGTATTATTTAGCCCATCCGCCTTTAAAGCTTCTGAGTTACTCATGTAGCCAATTCCAACTTTTATTACGGACAAAATTATATAAGCAATAATACTTATAATGGCACCACGTTCACCTAATTTAAGATTATTGTATTTTTCTTCTTCCAATTCATTACCTCCCACTTACGTACTTTTTTATAATAACAGCCCTACCCCGAGTAGGTCTACAGCAACCTTTTTGCCTAAGCCTACATAAGTGGAAGGGATATAAAAGAGTTGTTTGCAGGAAAAAATCATTTCCTAAAGAAGCAGTCTTCGGTCACTCCAACATTTATTTCAATATATTATTTTTACCCTTAACTTTCTTCGTATGGATCTCCTCTTATAACTAAAGGTTGTTGTAGTTTTTTATGCTACAATTTACATATACTGCATCGAGAGGTGATTAGATGGATAACAGAAAATTAGTCTGCAAGGCTTGCGGGAAAGATTCTTTTGCAACCGGTCAACTTGGTCATGGGAAATTATCCACTGATAGTAATGTCAGACCTATAGGCTCTTTTATGGCTTCGGGCTCCCCACTTATTTTGTCATTTTGTAAAAATTGTGGTGAAGTGGCATCATTCAAGGTAGCCAAGCCTGAAAAGTTTTGATTTGAGGAGCTTGTGTTGTGTGATAAATGAATGGATTTGGGGGTATCACTCAATTCTTTGACCATACACTACTAAAATGTTAACGATTTTGTTTATCAATCCAATTTAGGCGTTCACAAAGTAAAGAGGGAGCAAAACTGATAAAAGCCATCGAGAATTGCTTCTTCTCGATAGCTTTTGTTTCAGGAGACAGAGTTGTCTGTCCTTCTTTATGTCGTATTCTTCTATTAAAGGCAAGACGGGGCATTTTACATAAACTTTCAAGTAGCCACTAAGATGAATTTCTTTTTGGTTACTTTTTTCATTAAAAGGCTAAATCAATCCTTTTCTATTGATTTTTTTCTTTCAACTATCGCTTACCCCATCTAGCAAATGATTCAACTGCTCAAGCTCTTTCCCTATGCTCCGCTACTCCAGATGTAATCAATATCTTTCAATCAATTTTCCATACCCAATCAATTTGTCTCAGTTTGTCACAATAAAATTTCTTTTTTATAGCTCTATAGGTCTGGATAAATACCTTTAAACTTCCTATAACGATACATACTATACATATAGAGAGAAAGGAGGGATACTTTATGAGTTATTACGGAGGCAATAACGGCGGCGGTTACGGTTCAACATTCGTTCTAGTTGTTGTTCTATTTATTCTATTAATTATTGTCGGCGCTTCAGTTTTATACTAATCTCCCATTACTCATTTGTCCTATATAGGAACAAATCATAATGATAGATAGCCCTATTAGAGCCATTTATCCATCCCAAATCATCTGACTAAACATCTATTCCCCCTTCCCCCAACCATAACAATATTTTCACATTTTCATATGACCCTCTATTCATGAACAATTAGAGATTGGGCGAAGGGGATTAGGGTAATGGTTATGGTTATGGCTCTAAATCAGCATTCAGTTTAATTATTATCGATGCAAGCTTATGTTCAAATAGTAAAACCATCCAACACTTCTCTGATGATATTGTTCGCCTCTAATGTTCATAACTACTAATACCATTCATTGTGTAAAGGGTCACATTCCTCTTTGTGGCCCTTTTTAATTCAAACCTTAACAGTTCATTAGCTCTAGGAATATCAAGCATTTACATCCGTTATGGCAGGGACATTAATTTCCTTGACACATGAAGCGGGTGATAAATTAACCACACATTGCACAATAGCTACAATATCTTGGACAGGGATACGTGTACCTTCATATAATTGGATGGCCTTTTCGGCTCCTTCCTCATAAGGGACTTCTGCTGCTAGCTCCCCAGGATTAATGCAAGTGACAGAAATTCTGTCTTCTCTTAAATGTTCACGTAAAGCATTTGTAATGCCTCGTAAACCGAATTTAGATGTGACAAATGAAACCTGTGCATTGTTTGTATGGTCTAACCCTGCCGTTGAACCAATTAAAATAACCTTTCCATTTTTCGCTTGTCTTAAATTCGGTAAAAGTGCCTGAATATATGTAATAGTGGACGTTAGATTGATATTGATTAAATTTGAAATATCCTCGACTTCATCTCTATCAAATGAATAATCATCCTCGAAGCCACGCTTTTCCCAAACCCCAACATTATAAATTAATACATCTATAGCGATATCTTTTAATTGTTCTTTTAATGACGGTATTTGTTGTTGGCTAGACAAATCAATAGAAAGCCATTGACGATTTACGCCATCATTGATTTCTAAGCTTTTAGGTTGTGTACGTGAAACTACCCATACAGTATCCCCCTTGGCAGGTAAGCCTTTTACAAAAGCGTCGCCTAACCCCTGACTTGCTCCAAATACAATAATATTTTTACTCATTTTTACCATCCTTTCCATATCAGCATTAATTAGTAGATTATAGTAACTTTTACATTAAGTCCATTATGAGCTAGACCTAGGTCATCATCATTAAAAACAATATGTATGAAATATGAACAAGCACATAGTCTAGGAGCCGCTATTTATAATGGCTTGGCAAATAAAGCTTAAAAATGTAAAAAACCAGGTACTCCGCAGAGCGCCTGGCTTCCTTGTATTAGATTGAGATTTAAACATAGTTATTGGGGTAATTCAGAGGATTTTTCAAACTCAAGTATATACCCATCTATTTTTGCTTTTTCTAATACTTCTATATATTCTTCTTTTCTTTCATCTAGTCTAGAATCTTGTGTGTTTTGATAACCCGGATATAGATTGTAATCTACTGGTTTACCCATAAGTCCACCTCTTATTCTCTATTTTTTTACTCATTATAGAATATATTGATATTTTCTGACAATTACTTTTGCTATTTTTGATTACAAAGACTGACATGACATCCCAACTGTCGCCTTATAGAAAACTCATATCTATACTTTATTACCTATACAAATTATATTTCAAAAGACTTACAACGCATAGGTTATGCCATGCTTGCTTGTCTTAAGGAAATGGGGTAATAGTCCAACCAACAAAAAATAGAACCGTCATAAACAAAATAAGATAGCCACCAATAAAGATTCCCCACTTGCCTAGAGAACGACTGGGTCTCGAAAGGATCGCAATGAATCCAAAAATGATTGTCAAGGTAATGAAATTCTTACTAGTAAATGGAGCACCATAGCCAATGATAATCCAACTATTAACCATGATAAGTGTCCAGAGGCCAATGCTAACACTAGCCCAGCCAAAAACATTGAAAATGGTTTGCTTTAACGTACCCAATTCCATAATTTAACCTCCCCTAGTTTCATATGCTTCATCATTGTTAAACTTTGTAGCTGTTCAACCTCAGCTTTAGGTCCTGTAACGACAACCCCATATGTTTTCATATCATGCTGTTTTAAATAATGGATTCTCTCTTTTAGGTCCAGATTTTTATGAGCGGAAACAGCAGTAGCCGTTTCCTCATAATCAACTAGAAAATTTAAGATGGATAAAAACGTTTGTTCATGAGAAGTAGCACCTTTAAATGGGGACCAATTTGTTTGATCTGGTTGTACAGGATAGCCAATAGGCGATACAACATTCCCATTTGCACTTAGCATGGTGTCTTCTACTCCTGTATAAATGGCTGCCCATGTGACATCTACATTTGGCATTTGCTGAATAACTTGATCTACTGTATATAAATCATTGAAAGAAAGATATGCTTCTACAACGGTTTCATTGGGTAATCCTTTTAATTTCCTTTGCTCCTCAATTGTATTAAATTCTCCTCGATTATTAGGATGTACTAGCCATTGATTCGTTTCTGTTGGATATTTTGGATACGATTTTTCCAGTTTTGAAGTAATCTTCTTTCCCACTAAATTATTTAACATAAAGCGTGTATCATAATGCTTCACTGGATAGACCTCGTCACCGATCTGCTTGTATTGCTCAAATGATAATCCCATTGAAAAGAGCGAGAATTCCATATCAAATTCAAGTTCCTCCAATGTCGTATTCGGTTCCGTTACATAAAGAGTCTGACTTGTCACATCCATTAAGGTTGTAGACTTTGTGCCAAAGGCATAGTACAAAAAAGTTAGCATATAACAAGTGGGGACAATTAAAAGGGCAATCGTCAGCGTTGTTACAATCAGCTTCCACTTGGATGATGCAATGGCTTTTTTTATAACATTTGTTGAAGGTGCATCCCCTTTTTCACTTTTCTTTGCTTGCTGTAATAATTGTTGATAAGAATCCACCTTTATTCCTCCCTTGTTATTAGTGTGCGCATTTTTTTGCGACCTCGCGCTAAATGACTTTTCACCGTATTCACGTTTAATTGCAAGATGTTTGCAGCTTGCTCATTTGTACAATCATGTACATCACATAACAAAATAATTTGCTTTTCGATTGGTTTAATTTGTTCAAGTAGGTTGATTAATTTCAAAAAAGCATCTTGTTCAACGATGATTTGCTCTGGTGTATTGGAATGCATTTGATCAATATTGTCGGAAGTTACATACCGCTTCTCTTTTCGTGTACTGTCGATATATGTATAGTAAGCTACTTTAAAAAGCCAAGGTTTGATGTCTTGAATTTCTTGACCAAGAAGGGTAATATGCGCTTTTGTAAATGTGTCCTGAAGCAAATCCTCCGCTGCACTATGATTTTTCGTAAGTGAATATAAATAGCGATATATATCATTCATATAGGTGATATATATTGTTTCAAGTTCCATCTCTTCCCACCTTTCAACCTACCCTCGTATATAGGTCACAAAAGGTTGCAAATAATTTAAATTTATTTTAAATGGTTACTTCAAAAAAGTGGTAACACATTAAAAAACGGCAAAAATCCATACATAATAAATGGATTTTGCCGTTTTATCTAACAAATGGTCTTTTATATAAATTTTACGTATAATTTGACAATAAACAGCCAATATAAAATGGCGTAGTGTCTCACTACTTAAAGAGCTACAGTGATTTCGATCGCTGTGGCTTCTTTTCTTTAAATGCTGGATCACTATTTAATTGAATGGTTACAAATATAAAGAGCTCCTAGTACTAGGCTTGTTCGATGAACGCCTATCTCAATAACTTCATGTATAAGTATTTATAAATGACACACACTATGTTGGAGTGTATCGCACGCACTATTTAAGGCTGTGGCGCTAGTTGACCGTCGCAGCCTCCTTAGAGTGATGAGTAGTACACCATTATAACTTACATAAGAGGTGTTTCGGTTGACCACATTAGCAAAATTATTGTATTTCGCTTTCCTTGTAACATTATTTTTAATCACTATGATTTGGGACTATTTCATAAATGATAATTGGGCTTTGCTCGAAAATTTATTCTTTTCCTTTTGGGTAGCGAGTTTTATATTTATAGCATTGCTACTTAGAAGTAAAAAAGTTGACACGGAAAAAAGCTAAAAATAGAAGCTGATTAGAGTAATTGAACTGCCCCGTGAAGGTTAGACATCTATCTAACCTTTACAGGGCAGTTTATAATATCTGATCAGCTTTTTTCTATCTCTATTCCCTCTTCATTAGTCGATAAATCTTCTACTAATCTACCCATCTATTTTTTAATCAAAGGTAGATGATGAATACAACTAGAGAGTGTAACAAGGAGCTACATATTATATCAAGGTAATCTGCAGATTATATATTTTTTAGTTGCAAGGAGGTGAATACATGCCTTTAACTACTGGTCCTATTGAAAACACAGGAAATCAACCAGCTAATGCAAGTAGTGTTCGTGTCAAAGTTCTTAATCTCACTGGAGGTTTACTAACTGGGGTAGTAAGAGTTTTTAGACTAAACGGTTCAAGACAATTATTGTCCACTACTCCTTTTGCGGCAGTTGCCAATGGTTCTACTTTTGTAACGCCAGGTGTTGGAAGCTCGCCTCAGTATGAAGTTGAAATCGTTCCCAATCAAAATGGTGGAATATATAGCGTTTATGGACGCACAGCTTCTGGTACTATCATTGCTGCCCAACGGTTTGTAAATTCGGAATTAACACAGACTTTCTAGATTTTAGTTCATGCCGAAAAGCCTTATACATTCGTATAGTATAGGGCTTTTCATTTTTCCTTTGTACCAAAGAATCGTCTTATTTTAAACATTTATTAAAAAGAATAAGTGGATGGCTGCAAGAATTCCCATCGGATAAATGATAGCTCTTGAAAACGAGTTTTTAAATCCATTTCGAGGATGTCTTTCAAATAATAAGTGTAGGATTGTATGTGTGATAAAGAATATATCGAGAACCCAAAACGTTATGGTTTGATAGGTGCTGAATAGTAAGGAAAGTATAATGACATAAAGAAAAAGATGAATCCCTGTGAATACTTGATAAGCCTTTGAATCTTCCATATCCTTTAATACGATAAATAATCGCCACTCCGAGCGCCTTATTGCATCCATTTCATGTAAAAGAAATATAGATAGGTTTAATAAAAAAAGGATTAGCAATAAATTAGGCATATAAAACCTCCTCCACCTTTATACACCCTATGTTACTATAAAACCATTTTTCAAATTTCAAGTAAATCCTCTAAAATATGTCGATATAAAGTCGCGAATCATGTTGAAATAGGAGTTTGAATGTCACATTCTCCTTTTTATGATACAATTTACATATATTACATAACGAGGTGATGGCGTGGAAGATAAAAAGTTAGTTTGCAAGTCCTGTGGTAGTGATTCTTTTACGATTGGACAAGTTGGTGGCGATTTTAATCAAGGTAATGTTAGGCCTATTGATTCTGTCTTTTCAGTTGGCTCCCCGTTTATTTTTAACTTTTGTAAAGACTGCGGAGAAGTAGCCTCCATTAAGGTGGAAAAACCGCAATATTTTAAATAATCCCTAGTGAAATGGGGTCACTCCCATCTCAGTGACCCTTTAGTGGTTTATTAGCCCCTATATTTCTCTCCAGTACTTTCATTAAAATCGCTCATCCAATCTGTATGCTTACTTTAGCGTTCAACGCAAAACTCTGTTGTAGCTAGCTCTTTTCCATTTATTATTACCGCTAGCTTATGTTGACCTGGATAATGCTTTCGGGTTGTTAAATCTTTAAAATGGTGATTTCGTGTGTATCGGTGACTCTCTTTTTCGAAGGTGCGTTCCGTAATTTTGAATAGCTTTCTTGAAGTTGCTCCATTTGCTTTAACAAAATCTATCGCATATTCGATTCGAAGCTTCTGTGGTGCTGTAGAATTAGTTTGAACCGTAAATGCAAAATCAAGGGTTTGTCCAATCGCCAACCTAACTTTTCCTAGCGCTAACTCATGGATTGTTACATCTGGAGAGATGTCAAAGCCGAACAAGAAAAGCACCTCAGCATCTCCTTTTCGCAATAAACCTCGACATCCATGCTTAATAATCCAATCTGTGATTGAGCTCTCTCCGTGCCATTCATGAGCAAGTCGTTTCACTAGTTCGGGATGATCCTTGGCAATATCATTTAAATTATTGGCGACACTTTTCTGTACATAGACAGATGGATCCTGTTTGAGCAGGTTCAATATCGGTAAGATTGGTGACGGGTCCAATTTGTATATTTCCAATGCCGATGCCCAAGGTAACCTAGGGCGACACCCCTCACTAGCTAATCGTCTAATATGAGGATTAGCATGGCTCGCCCACTCTAACATTTGAGCCATCATCTTCTGAGGATCTTTTAAAATAAAAGGCCGAACAGCGAACTCTGCGCTGGAGAATTCCGTAAACACCTCTAATCCATGAATGGAAGCCTGCCAATCATCTAGTCCATATACTTCTACAAAATCAGGCAAAAATAAATACTCCACTCCCTTACATGTAGGTGCAATTTTTATCAATATTGATAATGCCTCACAGTAGGATGTCGGCAAGGTTGCCCGTAATGAAGTACTGATATGCCTAATACGCTGTTTGAATTTTTTCATTTCCCAATCGTCATCATGGATTAAATTCATGAACTTATGTGAATCAAAGGCAGAGTATTCAGCCTGTACGATATTGATAAATTGATGGAAGAAATCTGTTGTATATTTACCCTCAAATGTGTCAGCCATGACCCATCCCCCTTTTCGCTAACATAACTTCCACTTCAAAGTTGTGTTTGTCTTGTGCCATTTTTTTCTCCTTTTATGCTCTTTATGACGTGGTCAATGTACTTTTTATTAAAAATTCATAAACATTGACTTCAAGTTTTACTATACGGGATAATGGTGACAACTACTGTCACTATTAATTTTGTTTTTAAGGAGGAGCTTTGATGCACAAGGCGCAAAGACTTATTCAGCTCATGATGAAGGTCAACGAACGTAAAAAGTTTACCATTCAGGAGATGGCTGATGAATGTGGTGTTTCACGCCGAACAATGATTCGTGATTTAATGGAACTGAGCGAACTAGGTGTACCGCTTTATTCCGAAGTTGGGCCTAATGGTGGTTATCGTGTTTTGCGTGAAAAAGTGCTACCACCTATTAGCTTTACCGAGCATGAGGCAATTGCATTGTTCTTTGCTTGCCAATCATTACATAATTACAAAGCTCTCCCCTTCAAAAATGAAGTAAATACTGCATTGGATAAATTTTTCTACTATTTATCAGGTGAGCTCAAGCAAAAGATTGAAAGTATGCAGCAACGTCTTTTATTTTGGGTGCCTCCTCATGAATTAGAAGTGCCCTTTTTAAAGGGATTACTGGAGGCTGCACTTGAACAGCAGGTTGTCACCATCTTGTATGAAGCGGCCACTACTAAAAATAGAACGATTCAGCCTCTTGGAATCTATACGATGAACGGGCTATGGTACTGCCAGGCTTATTGCTTCCTAGCTGAGGATTATCGAGTTTTTCGCATAGATCGAGTGAAAGATTTTTCTTTAGCTGAAGATCAAAGCCTGAAATTGGACATGACAAATGAGCACATTAAGTCATGGATCGTGCCAGCGGATGAAGTACATATGTTAGATCTTGAGGTAGAGTTAACACCAGAAGGAGTAAGACGTTGTCAATCAGAACTATGGTTATCTCAGTGGATGGAGCTTCGTGAAAATGGATACGGGTCGATACTCGCAAAAGTGAACTCTTCCTTTACACCATGGTTAGTCCATTTTTTTCTAGGCTTAGGTATGGAGGCCAATGTCAAACATCCCCCAATAGTACGGGAACAAATTAAAAGTAAGCTACAGGAACTGATGAAGCAATACAATGAAGAATAAAAACCAGGTTCTCAGTTGAGCACCTGGTTTTATCTTTTTTTGCCGTAGCTTCAAATATTCATGCTCATTTTTCTACTTATCCCCTTCATTCCTAGATGCTCATAAAATGCAATGGCATTGGCATTAAACTCCCAAACATTTAATTCTATAGATGTAGCTCCCCCTGCTTTTGCCCATTCCTTACAACCTGTAAATAATAATCCTCCAACACCTTGCTTTTGTAGAGCCTTTCTCACACCAAAATCATGAATATAGCCATATTTACGTCGTACTAAAGATTGAAATGAAGGCGAATGTTCAATGCTAATTATTGCAAATTCTACGACTAATTCATCGTTCTTGGCGATAAAAATAGGACTGTTTGATCTTCAAGCAAGTCTTTAAAATAAGATTCAGGCATAACCGATTCAACGCTTTTAAAAATGGCTGGTTCTTCCCTAACATGCTCTTCATGCCCTTCTCTCACAAGGCTATTCACGGCATAATAATCATTGCTAGTAGCTGTACAAATAGAAATGCTCACAGTTATCCTCCTCCAAAATATCCCTTTTAGTATATTGTAACTTATGACTCATTTTGAACCAATCATTTATCGAGATAACGGATGACGAGCTTTTCCACCTGTGTTTTCAATGCCTGGTTAGCATAGCGGAGGACTACATCATTACCTGCCGTTGCAATTTGGACATCGCTAAAATATTCGTCCACACGATGCCAACCTACCACTCGTATATGTTGCTGGTTAAGCTGCCTTTTGAGATCAAAATATTCTTGGCGTAAATCTTTTAATAATGCATCCATTAAAGGTACAAACGCGATTTTCATTTTAAATTGTTCAGCAAATCGGTAATCATGCTGTACTGATTTTACAGCTAATTCCAACAATAAATACTTGTGTAATAGCTGGCGTTGTTCAGCTTTAATCATAATAATCAGCTTCTAGTTGAGCTGATTGAATATGATGGATTGGAACACGTCTCGTTGTCAGTAGTGTTTCAAGTAACAGTTCGTTTGTAGATAGGTTAATGGCATGGATGATTCCCGTCCAATGCATGATTTTTCCATCGTTCCAAACATTTAATTGAAGATCTTGCTGCTGATGATAGGCTATATCGATTGTTTGCTGTAACTCTTCCAGTTCCCATTCTGTCAGCTCTCTTGGCTGCGCTGTATAGACTTCTTTGCATTCCCTTAGCAGGTCCAAATGCTCCGGCATCATCATAGATGCCCATTTTATATTACCTCTGTCTTTTATCATCCAATCACTCCTATGCCAAATGACCACCAACTAAGCGATCACGCTTGATGGCTGTCCCTGCCCCAGTAAACGAAACCGCTCGTAACAAGGCTGTTGCTCCAAACCTGTTGCGTATGGCATCCATCGTAGGTCCGATGAGCTGCCGTTGTGGTTTTCTTTCATCAAATAAATCCAATTGGATACTATGCTCTCTCTCAAGATTAGATATCCTTACCGATAACTGCCTTGCCGGCTCTCCCGCAAAGTGTTCATCCAGCAATTCTATGCACGTTTTATACATGACAAGTGTTTCATTTGTTGGTGTATCAATCGTTCTAGATCGATGAAACCCTTTGGTCATCGCATTCCGACTATATGAAAGACCCAAGCTAATTGTACGACCAACAAAACCAGCATCTCTCGCTCGCTTCATGACATCCTCACACATTTCTAAAAGCACTACCGATAAATCTTTTCGTGTATGATAATCTCTCATTAACATTTGACCCTTTCCAAAACTTAATGCTCCATTAGTAATTAACGGTTCCCCTAGCTTTGATAGATCGATTCCCCATGCATGATGATATAGCTGATTGCCCATAACACCAAATTGCTCTTCTAAATCATTCAAATCTGCATTGGCTAACCCACCAACTGTTTGAATCCCCATCTTATTTAGGTTGGCTTCCATCTGTTTGCCGATTCCCCACATTTCGGACAAGGGTCTGACTGGCCAAAGCTTTTTCGGTATATCACCGTACGTCCATTGAGCAAAACCCGTTTTCTTTGCTTCAAGGTCCAATGCCAATTTAGCCATTAGCATATTGGGACCTAAGCCAACAGCACTTGGTACATTATATTGATCCAAAATAGCGGCCTGTATTTCTCGAGCCGCTTGTTCAGGCGATCCCCAAAGCTTTTCAGTACCTGTTAAATCGACAAAGCTTTCATCTACACTGTAAACATGTATGGCGTCTACAGGAACATAATTAGCGATGAGCTTAGTAATCGTCATGGACATCTGTATAAAAAAGGACATTTTAGGTTCAAATAATTGGATATCGGGATGTTTAGGAATTTCGAAACGACGACTACCGGTCTTGATTTTATATTTTTCCTTCATCAATGGTGAGGCAGCAAGGACTACACTGCCTGGTTGATCGAAATTGGCTACTACAGCGACAGGTGTTTCTAAAATATCGATTCCATGTAGCATGGCGATACAGCTGGCATAAAAGCACTTCATATCTATACACATAATAGGTCTATTCGGCATTTCCTCATAGTTCATACAACCTCACGCTCTTTTCGGAAAACAGGAGTAACCGCGAGAACATTTCTGATGATAAAGGAACGCTTTGCTTGCCTCGTAAAACAAAATGCTTGAAATGAATCGCCAACAATTTTAATGACTCTTACACGTCTTTTTGTTACGGAACCATTTTTGGCTATATACATAATGTCCACTAATTGATTGCGTTGCATAGCTTTAATCAGTTGCTCTCTCATCGTAGTTTCCTCCACTATCTCTCAAAATTTGATTTGATGTACCTTTCATTTCCATTCCTACAACTGTGCCTTTTAGTAACAGCTTCAGGCAACCTGAATTTATCCAAATTTACGAATAGATTTCCCTTCACTTATCATATGTAAGAACACTTGTTTGTATACATATTAGAACAAACGTTTGCTTTTTAGCAAGATTAAATTTTTGGAAACAAAAAAATGGAAAAATAAAATTTTAACATTCATTTTAATTTGTAAGATGATACAGGGATTAAAGGTGAAATTACAGAAAAATATGGAATAAAAGAAGCGAAAGTAACGTTGGAGATGAAACGGCTTTGGAGTTCACCATTTGCTCAACGCAAACATGTGACGTGGAAAAAGAATGGATCATCCATTCATTAGATCATATCGTGAAGGCTGATTTTCAATTAAATAAAAAAGTAGAAATGCTGGTTTATCAACATTTCTACCTACTATTGATTCATTTTGAGCAAATCCTTTATATTATTCTGCGAAGTTGCCCATAGCAATCGAGATTCTATTCCAGCTGTTGATTTGGTTAATTAGAATTACTAAATCTACATATTCTTTCTCTGTATAATAATTACGAACTCGTTTATATAAATCATCAGGTACACGCATTTCAGACACTAAAGTAATGTGTTCGGTTAACTCTAAAGCGACCTTTTCTTCTTCTGAATAGAATGTACATTCTCTCCAAGCACTTAGACAAAATAGACGCTGTTCAGTCTCCCCCATTTTTTTGGCATCAGCGGTATGCATGTTCAGACAGAAGGCACATCCATTTATTTGTGAAGCACGGATTTTAATGAGCTCACGAAGCTTTCTATCGATACCATTCTTTTTCGTGTATTTCTCCATTTCCATCATTATCTGCATAGCATCAGGTGCAATATTATAATAATCTATACGTTGTTCCACGTTACATTCCTCCGATTCAATTAAATTCCTTGATGATAGTTTAGTAAAATTCATTCTTATTCCATCATGCTATTCCTTGGGCATGAAGAAATGGAAAACCATTTGTTCCGATTAAATTTACTGATTATACTGCCTCCCCCATACAAAATTAAAGACAAATATAATCGTCGATTAATTTAATCGTTGATTATATTTGTCTTTAATATATGCCTGTTTTTAATTTTTGTCAAATTGATTTAATTTAGATGAAGTATTTTTGAGGTATGATAATATACAAGATACATGTAAGTTTTCTAAAGGGATTAGAAGTAGGTGAATAAATGAAATATAGTGTCATGGTAGAGTACGCATTACACAGCCTTGTCTATTTAATAGATGTACCACCAGAGGAAAGTATTGGAATAAAGGATTTATCAGAATTTCAAGGGCTATCAGAAACCTATTTATCAAAAGTATTAGGTAAGCTATCTAAAGCCGGGATTGTCAGTTCAGTATCTGGTGTTAAAGGAGGATATAAGCTTAGTAAAAAGCCTGAAGATATTTCTTTTTGGGACGTTGTAAAAGCTGTAGAGGGTGAAAGTCCCATATTTCACTGTAAGAACATCAAAGCAAATTTTGCCAACCAAACTGAAAATTGTGATTCCTGTGCATCAGGTACATCCAATTGCACCATTAATATAGTGATGTTAGAAGCTGAAGAGCAAATGCGGAACTATTTACGAGGTAAAACAATTGCATGGTTAGAGGAAGAGCTTAATCGTACCTTGCCAAGTGAACGTATAGCAATGGCAAAGGAATTCTTCCACAAGAAAAATAATTAAATCAAAAAAGCACCAATACCAAAACAAAGCACAGCCTCCTAGCGACTGTGCTTTGTTTTTGCTTAATTATTTATCCCGCAATGAGCGAACTGCCTAAAAATTATTGATTAAACCTTACAAGGCGATCAATTGGAAGACGTGAAGAACCGTAAGCAGGTGCCGCCGCTTCACCAATTGCTAATAATAAAATAGGTATTTCATTTGCAGGTAATTCCATGTACTCCGCAAACTTAGCTTTATCAAACCCACCCATCGGAACTGTATCATAACCCATTTCTTTCGCTAATAACATAATTTGCATCGTTACTAGGCCAGCATCAAAGTGGACGATGTTCTCTAATGTTTTTGTCGAAGCTGACCCATACATTGTTAATGCGTCCTGTGCCAGTTTTTTCGCAATTTCTTCTGGCATATAGCCTAACTCCACATTTTTTGCATAGATTTCCTCAGCGTTTACATACATCTCCATATCTCCAATGACAGCAATAATAGCAGAGGCTGTTTCGATCTGCTCTTGATTAAATGAAAAGAAATTAATATTCTTTTGGATTTCCTTATCATCAATGACGATAAATCGCCATGGCTGCATATTGCTCGAAGAAGGCGCTGAAATAGCGTCTTGTAGTAGCTGCATAATGGATTCACGAGATATTTTAGTATTCGCATTATATTTACGAACAGATTTACGCTCCTGCATAATTTGTTTTAATGTTGAAGTTGATAACATATGATTTCCCTCTTTTTCAAAAAATTTAAACTGCTTTAATTGTTACATCAATATTTCCCATTGTCGCTTTTGAATAAGGACATACCGTATGTGTTAGCTCTAATAATTGCTGTGCCTCTTCCAGCGTTACTCCTTCAATATGTCCTTCGATATTTACAGCAAGTACATAGTCAAAAGTAGCTTGCTCCATTAACTTAACGGTAACTTGAATAGTTGATGCATGTTTAAGCTTTTTTTGGCGTTTAATCAAATCTAATGCACTATTAAAGCAGGCACTATACCCCGCAGCAAATAATTGCTCTGGATTTGTCACATGGTCTAATTTTGAGCCTGGTGGTGCAATTTTTAAAGATAGGGATTGATCCTCTGCATAGGATGTGCCACTACGGCCACCCTCATTAATCATAGTCGTTGAGTATAATTCTTTCAAATCGAAAACTCCTTTTCTATATCCTTTATTTTAAATTGCGCACAATTTAATTTTTACAAATTGAATTGTACACAATTTAATTGCGTTTGACAAGTAGGAACTTTATTTTTAATATAAATGTTAATAGAAGAACATAAAGAGGGGATTTTTATGCCTAATCATTTAGATAATCAACTATGCTTTCTTTTGTATGCCACATCCAAGGAAATCATTAAACACTATACATCATTATTGAAGCCATATGATTTAACTTATACAGGCTATATCACCATTTTAGCGTTGGAGGAAAACGAACAAATAACGGTGAAAGAATTAGGACAACGTTTATTTTTGGATTCAGGTACCTTAACACCATTGCTGAAAAAATTAGAGGCAAAGGGTTATATTTGTCGTGAGCGTTCCAAAGATGATGAACGACAAATGCAAATCTATTTAACAGAGGTAGGCAATGATGTTCGTCGCAAGCTACCTGAGGTATCGCGTCAAGTCATGCAACAATCGAATATTTCAGAGCAGCAATTTATACAACTAAAAAATGTTCTTCAAGACATCATACACAATGATTGGACCATGAAAGATAAAAATTAAGCAATGAATAGTATCACCTAAAACTTTTGATTCATGCTAGTGACAATCATTTTATACCATTAACAGATAGAACCGTAATTGGACACTGCATCTCATCCAACTACGGTTCTTTTAAACATCTGGGCAATTTGTAAAATACATTCACGTATGTCCCCTCTCTTAATTCGGCGATTCATACCCTAGCCGAAATAATGGCTTCTTTTTTGTCAGCATATCGATGCTCTCGTAAAATATCTAATTATTATTGGGCTCATGGACAAAATCAAGTACTATAATGATAATAGGACGTTTTTTAAAGGAAGATATACATGAAGAATAGATTTTCAATTGGAGAAATGGCTAAGCTCCATAAAACAACTATAAAAACCCTTCGATATTATGATGAAATTGATTTATTAAAGCCTATGCACACAGATAAAAACAACGGCTATAGATACTATTCAACAGAACAATTTGAGCAATTAAATACTATAAATTATTTGAAGGAATTAGGTTTTTCATTAAAGGAAATTAAAGGACACTTAGATCACAGGGATATCGATGACTTTTTGCATCTCTTAGAGGAACAGAAACGATTAACCGAAGAAAAGATTCAAGAACTGGAACGAATTAATCGCAGGTTCCAAGATCGAATTAAGGATATTAAAGTGGCACGAGAGATAAAGGCATTGGGAGTCCCATTCATAATGGAAAAACAAGAGCGAAGAATCGTGCGATTAATGGAAAAAATCAGTTCCGAGCCTCAACTGGAAGTTTCTCTGCGACAATTAGAAAATTTGTCGAATATGAATTCTTCTATATTTATTGGAGGCGTTGGCCTAACCGTAAGTATTCACCATCTATTAAATAACCAGTTTCATGAATACAATTCGATATTTATTTTAGTCGAGGAGGAGGATAGGCAAAGTCCTTTATTGGCCACGCTTCCTGAAGGAAAATATGCCTGTATTTATTTTAACGGCAATCATAATCATTCTCCCGCACATTATAAATCCTTACTGAATTTTATTAAAGATCAAGGTTTCCAAGTGATTGGAGATTCCATTGAAAGAACCATAATTGACCATTACATTTCAGGAAGTAAAGAAGATTATTTGACAGAAATACAAATACCAATAGAGTATTGACCCTCCCCTTACCGGAGGGTTTATTTTTTTACGTAAGGACAATTTTTTAAGGAGAATGAATTATGCTAGGAACGATATTTAATACAATGATGATTATAGTCGGAAGCATCATTGGAAGTATTTTTAAAAATGGGATAAAAGATGAATACCATCAAATCCTCATGCAGGCCATGGGATTAGCAGCGATGGGATTAGGAATAAATGCTCTAGTTCAACATTTACCCTCCAGTAAATATCCGGTACTTTTTATTGTCAGTCTAGCTATAGGCGGATTATTAGGTCAAAAACTTAATTTAGAATCAAAATTTAATGCTTTAGTGAATAAATACTCTAAGGGGAATTTAGCTGAAGGATTATCGACTGCAATTTTATTATTTTGTATTGGGTCATTATCTATACTAGGTCCTATAGAGGCTGCATTAAAGCAAGATTATACATATCTGCTCACGAACGGCATATTGGATGGAATTACTTCGATTGTTTTAGCCACTACATTTGGTATTGGGATAGCTGTTGCAGGTATTGTATTATTTCTATGGCAAGGTTCCATTTATTTAATAGCTAGTTTAATGGAGAATTCCATCAATAATGATCTTCTAAATGAATTGACGATTATAGGAGGTATATTGATATTAGCATCCGGTTTAAGTATTTTAGGCATAAAAAAATGCAATACCTTAAATCTTCTGCCCTCATTAATAATCCCTATTATTGTATTTTTATTTATACATTAAAAAGTGATCTAAATGTTGCTTTGAAATAAAGTTTGAGCAAAAATGCCTCGCGAATCCCTTATTTTACGTTAAATAAGAAGAATCCCTTTTGAAAAAAGATTGATCAAAAGGGATTCTTTTTTAGCAGTTTTAAGTTAGGTTTTATAAAAAAGTTTGATTATTTTCTACCTGTGTTGCTCCACAATCGCGCCCGATTGGTGAGTAACAATGAATCATTAATTAAACAATGACTTTTTCTTATATTTCGAGGCAAAAGGTAATCCAGTGTCTTTTTTGACTGGTAGTGCATCAATGTCCGTTCTTGACCCAATTATTGGATGGTCTTTATTGTCTTATAACATTGCGATTAATCCAGTTCCAAGGTACTGGTGAAAATGATGTCTTAATCCGATCGTATAATCTTTGTTTTCATTAGTTAGGTTCTTTACATTCATCTGTTATTCTTCTTTGTTTGCTTTATTCAATTGAATTGTCAAATTAAGTACAATACAGATATGCCTCAAAGGAAACTAAAAGACATGTTTTCTGTTAGACTTTAGGGTTCATGCCTTTTAAGGATTTTATTCAGTGTCTATTCTAACGGGCTTGACATTTAACGGCGTTTCTTTTTTTGATTGATTAGCGAAATGCATAACCCCTTACATACTCTCTTTGCGACAATGAAGCAAAATGAAAATCTAGGGTCTTAATATTTCTCCCTTGTCCCATGAAACAATTAATCGATTCAATCTTCTTAGCCGAGTTTCTTCTTTTTTAGCACTCATTACCCACCAAATAGAATCTCTTCTGTACGAAGGTGGAAGCTGATTAAAAAATTTCCAAGAACTTGGATGTTTTCTAATTTCATCCTCATATTCTTTCGTTAAAGTAACGTTCCTATGAACGGAAGAATAACCTGTTTGATCATTTCTTTGATTGAAAACAGTCAATCCCTCAGGCCTCATTTGATTGTGTTCTATCAGTTTATGCACCTTTTGCACATTAACTTTACTCCAGAGGCTATTAGGCTTACGTGGAGTAAAGCGAATTTTATAGCAATCTTCATCAACTGTTTTTCGTATCCCATCAATCCAACCAAATGACAGTGCACAATCTACTGATTCGGACCAAGTGAGACTTGCTTTATTGGTCTTTTTCTTAACAAAAACTACCCAAATTTCACTAGCTGTTTGGTGATGAATATCCAACCAATCAATAAATTCTGTTTGATTACTAAAAAATAGCACTTCACTCATTTTTCCAGCCATTCTAAAATCATTTGATTAAGCTCTTCAGGTCTTTCTTCTTGAATCCAATGACCAGTGTTTAAACTCTTAATGTCTATATTAGGTACAAAATCTTTTATATTTGGAAGCGGCGGAATAATATCTTTCTCACCATAAATCATCAATGTTGGCTGATGAAGAATAGGAGATACGTCACCCAATAAATCCCAATTACGATTTAAATTTCTGTACCAATTGATGCTTGGAGTGAAACCTGTCTTATTGAAGGCTGTGATATAAACAGAAAGATCATCATCGCTCATAACAGGTTCACCTAACGGCTGGGTTGCTTTAGCTAGATTAATCATTTCCATTCCTTCAACAGAGCCTTGTGATGGAACATTCTTTCGATATAAGTTACGAAGAAATTGGGCTGCATTTTCGTCTAATACAGCATCTGCAACACCTGGTTGTTTGTTAAAGTGAACAAAATAGTAATCATCGCCAAAAGCTTCTTCCATAAAATCAATCCAAGGTCTCTCTCCTCGAACTTGGTAGGGCAAGCATAAGTTAATCATTTTATTAACACGTTCTGGATGCAGCAAAGCCATACTCCAAACAACACTTGCGCCCCAATCATGGCCCATAAAAATGGCATCTTTGTATTGGTAGTGATCCAAAAGAGCAACAAGATCACCCGTTAAATGTTCAATATCATATTTTGTGACTTCTTTTGGACAAGAAGACTTTCCATACCCTCGTTGATTAGGAATAATAACGTGATAACCTGCTTCTACAAGAGGAGTCACTTGATGTCTCCAAGAAAAGGCATGCTCTGGCCATCCGTGGCAGAGAACGATAGGTTGCCCCCCATTTTTTTGTCCAGCTTCAAAAACCTCTAGCTCCACACCGTTACCCGAGATAAGTGTTGGTGTTGGAAATTCATAATTGTTTGTCATTTAACATCCTCCTAATTAAAATAAAAGTATCTTACAATGAAAATATTATCATGGACGTTTGACAACGGTCTGTCAGCTTTGAGAAACTCACTTAATGATATTTGTCAGCCATCAATCTGAGTTTGGAAGCAATTTTTTTGCGCATTTCTTTTGGAGCTAAGACCTCTATATGCTCTCCAAAACTAAATATGAGAGAGAACAACCATTCTTTTTCGGGGAATGTAGCTGTAACAAGAAGTTCACCTGTTTCTAACACCGCAATATCTTCTTTATTAAAAACATCCTTCACACGAGACTTCATTTGAGGGGAAACTTTTAAGACAATTGTTGTCATTGTTGTTTGTTCATTTAATAATGCCATAATCTCGTGATAGGATTTTTCTCGACGTTCAAATGAGTGATTTTCAATGTGAAAATCACTTATACGGGAAACTCTAAATATTCTGAAGTCTTCTTTTAAAAGACAATAAGCAAATAAATACCAAGTATAATTTTTAAATATGAGCGACATAGGCTCAACTTGTCTTTTGCTGACGATATTATCATAATTTCTGTAGTCAATAGTCAGTAAATTAGTCTGTGTGATAGCTTTCCTTAGCGTCTTAACTAATGCTTTTTGATTTGGAGAGTCTCCATAAGGATGTAAATCAATGATGATTTGTTCCATATGCAGCTTTAGATAATCTACCTTGTTTTCAGGAATGATATTTTGTAGTTTTTCTATGGATGATTCTAACTCAATGTCGTCAACTGTGAAATTAATATCCTTGAGAACAGAAAGAAGGGAGGACAGGTTATTAAGAGTTAGTACTTGATGATTTAATTTATAACTCTCATAAATGCTGAATCCACCATTGTTTCCGGAATGGGAAATGATGGGAATACCAGCTAGATTGATTGTTTCAATATCTCGGTAAATAGTCCGGACCGACACTTCAAATTTCTCAGCCAATTCATTTGCTGTTACACGATTTCTATTAAGTAACATCACAATAATGGTTAACATACGTTCTATTTTCATCTTGTTCTCCTTAAAAATATAATTTTATATTATGTAGTAGAATCAATTTCATAATACGCACTTTTAAAAAATCATAAAGAAACAGAATTTCGATGATTTCTTAAAAAAACGTATAAATAGCTAATTATGCTACAGAAAGTTGTAGTTGGGAAAGCCGATCAACCGACCTTTTCATCACAACATCTAGGATTGGATGAATGTCAATACCGGATAAAACCGAATTAAAACGTTGAGTAGGTTCCAAATCGATAAAACTTGCATGTCAAACAGGCTTTCTTGTCGTATAATGGACATAGGGGATATCTCTCCAGTCTGTTAATGTGTGTGTCGTAACTCTCATTATACAGGATTTGGGGAGGTACCCTATTTTTTTGTCGTTTTAAACTTAGAGCCCAAAGGGCTCAGAGATATGAAATTGATTCATCTACATTTAAATTTTAAACTAACCTGCTTCGTTAGTTTAAGTACATTAATTCACAATATAACCTAAATCTTAACATAATTCCCCTGAATTTCCTTGACGATGTTATTCAACAAACGGGCCCTTAAATGAAGAAAGACGCATTCCTCCTTACTAAAGAAATGCGCCCGATTGTGGAATAACATTGACTTATACTTTATTTACTATACTTTCCGAAAAATTTCTCTAAACGTTCTTCATCAATTGCATACTCTCCACGCCATGCAGCTAGTGGAAGAATAATATCGGAACGTGGGGAGCCTTTTGCCTTCTCATAAAGTTTCATTTTTTCAACGGTATCTACGAATCTATCAACCATTGGCGGATACAAATCATTTGGCATTATTCCAAATTCCGCCAAGGATAATAGCTGCCCACGAACACTATATTTACTGAACTTAGGAAATACTTTTTCCGATTTAATTCGTTGTTCTAACTTTCCTGGCGTTTCTCCTTGCGGGGCATTTCTGATTATATCTATTAACTTTCTAAATATTGCTATATCTTCTTCTGTTGGGGTTGGAACCTCTAGCTGTGAAAACTCTCTTAATTCTATCAGCATCAATTCAATACCTTCATTCCAAGAACCACCATAATAATGACTGAATAACCCTTCTCCCACATTTAAGTATTTTTCTTTTTTAACACTGCATTTTTGGCAGTACTCTGTATCGCTTAGGTAGGAATGATTTTTACACTGATTGGCATAAAGATAGCTTAATATTGGTTGTCTTCCCCTTGGAAAACTTTTCATACCTGCTACATAAGCTTGAAGTGCTTTATCCATCGTTACATTGAAATTTTTGGTTAATATCTTAAATTCATCGATCACTTTATCGTGAGTAAAATGTTCAATCTCATTTAATGGATAAAAACTTTCTTCCAAATATGTCTTTTCCTCATCTTTTAAATTATTTGTTGAAAAAATATAAACAGCTCTTTCATTATCCCAGACATCTCCATTATCAATTTCACGATAATAACCTTTTTCGTCTTTTTCATATCTCTTTTTGTTATAAACTTTTTTTAAGATTTTTAATAGTTTATCATTCACTTGATAGTTCATAGATTATTTCCTCCACTATTTTTATTTGAGTATAATCCTACATTTTGTGGTACGTTTTCGTTGGGATTGATATAGTAGGTTCCGAAAGGTTCATTATAGATACTTTTATAATAACATTTCACAATGGATTTCTAAGATTTACTGGATATTTTGGATAAAAAAAGAACATCAACAATCCTGCTCTTTAGTAAATTATTCAACAAAAAAAGCGTAAATCCTTGTTGGATAAACTCCCTCCGTTAGTTGAATAAAAAACGGACCCAAAGCGTCCTCCATCAACAAAAAACAGCGACAAACACCGATTTAACAGTGTTTGTCGCTGTTTGAAATGTTACCAAGCTTGCATTTGGGAACGTTATGTAGGTTTGTTTTGTATACTTTATTCAATAGTTAAAATTATGTTGTCTCCTATTGATGGAGTACAACCATCAAGTTCATAGCTTGTTTTTTCTTTATCTTCATTCACTATAATTGAAGTACAAGTTTTATGAATTATTTTACCTTGACCATATCCATCTCTTCTTGTATCAATTGTTACGTTTATAACTTCATTTTCAAATTCATAACCATAAATTATTGGGTCACCCTCTGTTGTATATTTAACCACTCTGATACTATCGTCTCTCTCTTGTTGTACACTGTTGAAAAATTCATCAAATCGCTCTTTATTTTCTAACTTACCATTTGTATCTATTATATCGTCTAATGTTTTAATATAAGGTGGAGGGTTATCGTCTGTATACATATAGATATCTTGTGATGTTTGTCCACTATTACAACCAGAAACTAAAAGTATAAAGAATAAAATAAAAAATCCAGCTTTCATTCTCAAGGTAAATATCTCCTTTGAAATTATTTGGACGTTCTATTCTAATTTTTCGATATAAATCTGCATTTCCCTTTTCTCGCCAGAAACTACTACTTTCTTCAAACCCAAAAAATCTTCCCAAAGCGTCGTTTGGAACCTTTTTTGTTAAAGAATGTTATTCAACAATCTGGCCCGTTTGTTGAACAAAAACATCCTGCATATCAACACAGGATGTTTAATCAAACTTTAATATAAATTATCGAACTTTGTTTTAAATGATCAAACTTTTTTATAAAACTATACTAAATCCTTATGAACAATCCAATTTATTATCTAATTATACGAACAAGCTAACTGCCCAAGCACAAAATAATTGCGTGCTTGGGCTTTCCCTTTTCTTAAGAAATCTTCATAAATATTCTCTCTAATTATTAATAATTTCCATTTACAATAATGAAGGTCGACATTACGTATAGCATTTGAAAATCATCATCAGAAAAAGGAGCATCACACCTTGGGAATTACTGAAATCATGAGCAACATCAAAATTTTGATGCTGCCCGTCATCATAATTATTGGCCTTGAATTTTTACTAATTGGACTTTATTTCTTTTATTATCAAAGACGACGATCCGATCACCAAAAACAAATTCCTGTAAAGAAGCTTCTGCTTGGCGCAATTTTTATCGGATATATTGTCTTTGTTTTGGAGCTGACAGTAATTGGTCGTGGCACTTCACATTTCATGCAGTTGAACCTTCAGCCATTCAGTGGTTATATAGACGCGTGGAAAAAATACTCTTTACGTGATCTTCAAAATTGTCTTTTTAATATATTGATGTTTGTGCCATTAGGAATGTTTTTACCTTTACTTATGGCTAAATGTAAAGAGTTTAAGTGGCTTCTCCTAGTAGTTGTAGGTGCAACAGCCTCCATCGAAACGTATCAGGCACTTTCAGGAGCAGGGATTTTTGAGCTTGATGATTTAATCAATAACTCACTTGGCGGTATTATTGGCTACCAATTATACAAACTTATCGCTTCTATGGCCCATAACAAAAAGGTAAAGGTAAAAAGTCTGATTGGAAACCTTGCCATACCTCTATTGATGGGCTTAATCTTTATCGTTATGAACATTGTCTACGCCCAGCAGGAGTTTGGTCACCTAGCAATTAACGCTTATACAAAATCAAAAATGTCAGATGTTCATGTATCCACATCATTGGAATTAAGCGCAGCACCAATCGTTGCTCCTGTCTATAAGAAAATCATTCAAGAGGATGACGTAAAAGACCTATTACAACAGAAACTAGGATTATCAGAGATGAATGTATCTGATGTCAAGGACAATGACGAAACGCTAGTGGAAGATAAAAATGGGGTCGCGTATACATTGGTTACAAATAATTCAGAGGGACAATGGTGGTTAACCGAGAATAATTATACACCGGAGCAAATTTCAGCTGTAGAGCAAGAAGAAAAGGCGAAGTCATTGATGGATGAACTTTCTATACTACCTCAAGATGCAGAATTTACTGTACAGGAGAATGGTGAATTTGAATGGACCTTACCAGACCGTCCTGATGTAACTAAAGATTACTGGACTGGAGATGTCAGTCTTGGCCTGAAACCGGACGGTCACATTTATTCATTAACCTACAGTCTTCATGAAAATCAATTTATACGAGAGGTAAACATACAGTCTCCTACAGAAATATATGAACGAATAAAGGAAGGCGATTTTCCTCAAATAAAGTATAACGCACTCGTACAGGAGGAAGACCTAATTATAAAAAAAGGAGACCAAATTGAAATTGAATCGATTGAGCTTTCCTATATGTATGATACAAAAGGCTTCTATCAGCCCATATACAATGTTTCTGGCAAGTTCAACGACAACGATTGGTTTACTTTAATTCAGGCAAGAAAGTAACACCTCGTTCCAAATACTTAAGCAAAGCCCAGGCTCCAATTAATAGAGCAACTGGGCTCTTTTATTTTCGACTGTAAGGGGCAATGAACTATCCCCCTATCTCCTAAAAGTAGACTACTCCCCTATTTTTCTACTATTATTTTTTTACCTAATACCATTAGTGTTTATTGTCTGATTCTTATTGAAATTTATTAACTTTAAAATAAAGTAAAGCCGTTGATTGATTTCCAGCTTTCCATGGGCGGGGTCGAACTGCACCCTCGCCCTTCGTTCCAATCTGGAGTGGATATTAACTTCACCACAAAAAAATGCTCCCTTTAGATAAACAGATTTTATTTTTTAATCTGTCTACCTAATAGGGAGCATATCAAACTACTCGATGGCTTTTGTCTACAGTCTGAAATAACCAGCTTGCTGATCTTTATTTAGATTGAGCTACTTTCGTCGTTCATGTTTAATTTTCAGTAGTAAAAGTTTAGGCTTTCTTTTTTTTCGGGTACCCAATGAATATCGCTATCATACCACAAATACCAATAAGAATTGGGTAGAAAGAGTACGGCAAGATACTCACTGGCGAAATTTTGGCTACGCTTGCGGCTACAAGAAATTGGGCTCCGTATGGGAGAAGACCTTGGACTGTACAAGAGAAAATATCTAAAATACTTGCAGACTTTCTCGGCTCAATCTCATACTGGTCAGCAATATTTTTGGCAAGTGGCCCGGCAATTAGAATAGCAATTGTATTATTGGCCGTAGATAAATTAGTTAGACCCACAAGACCAGCTATACCAAATTCAGCACCCTTCTGCGATTTAATCCTGCGCGTTACAAGACGGAGTAAAAAGTCAATTCCCCCATTAAATTTAATAACTTCCACCATTCCAGCTATTAATATAGCCAGAAAGGCGATTTCATACATCCCTTCCATTCCTTCACCAATCTTTTGTATAAGGCTCATTATGTGATAGCTGCCATCTGCTAAGCCAACAGCACCGGCGAGAACAATCCCTAATGCAAGAACGAGGAAAACATTCATTCCAGATAACGCTAAAATAATAACTAAAACATAGGGAATAATTTTTATCCAATTATAGCTTAGATGCTCTACTTGGGCTGTCCCCCCGGATGTCATAAACCCTAAAATAATACTTGTGATAATAGCTGCCGGCAATACAATCCAAAAATTGACCTTAAATTTGTCCTTCATTTGCGCGCCTTGTGAACGAACTGCAGTAATAGTAGTATCTGAAATAAAAGATAAATTATCACCAAACATCGAACCGCCTACAACCGCTGCCATCACTAAAGCAATAGGTAGCTCCGTAAGATCGCTTATTCCAACTCCAATTGGCGCCAGCGCAACAATCGTCCCCACTGATGTGCCCATGGATAGAGAGATGAAACAGGCAATGATGAATAAGCCTACGACAACCAGGTTTTGCGGTATAACCGATAAAGCAAAGTTAACAGTGGAATCTACAGCCCCCATTCCCTTCGCTACCTCTGAAAATGCCCCTGCTAATAGAAAAATAATAACCATCAGCATGACATTTAAATTTCCGGCACCTTGGCAAAAAATATCAACCTTTCGGGAAAACGATTCTTTTCGATTCATCGCTAGAGCTACAGCACCCGAAATGCTGATGGCTACAATGACAGGAAAGGCATAAAAATCACCCATTATAATCCCTGAACCAATAAATAAAATCATAAAAATAACAAATGGGATTAGCGCCCATGGATTCTCTTTCTTCATTGTCTACCTCCAAAAATTAAAAATCAGCCCTATTTTTTATTTTTTCACCATAAAAAAGGCCTCATCTTGAAATAACAAGAAGAGCCCTTATAGTTAAAACGCTCCTCTTATCTATCAAGAACATTGCTTGCTGGATTTGGCACAGTAACTTAATAGTTCCGCTGCCGAGATTTCATCGGGCCAGTCCCTCCATCTCTCTTGATAAGAAGAAAAAATATTATATTTTTTACACAATATTAAAATACTAAAATAAAACATCCATAATTGCAACATGTTTTTAATTGTAAAAAAATCCCACGACTATTATCAAGTGCGAAATTCAACTTTTTATACGAATACGAAGCTTTGAATGGACACATAGATCGAAAATATAAATACCCCGACTAAAAACCAACCATATAATTTTCTCTCTCTCCGAAATTCATTAATTCCTAATGTTAACATAAATAAACCTAGAAAAAGGATCATTAAAAAGTTTAGCCGATAATCATGTGTCATAAATCCGTAAATGGAAAGCGTGATGCCTATTATTGATAAAATAATTTGTACTGTTTTTAACAAAACGATTCCCCCTATTTGCTTGAACGAATACTAACAGTTATCTAACCTTTTTTGAATAAAAAAATTCTATGATGGGTGAGATGACAAATGAAAGCCCAACAACTTTTTATTTTTGTTTTTTTAATTGGCTTTTGAACTAGAAACAGGAAATTTAAGTTTAATTCGAACAGGGCTGACAAAAGGCTTTTACCCTGCATTTATCTTTTCTTTAGGTTGTGCTGTTGGTGACATGGTGTACGCTGTACTATAGGTTTTGGGAATAGCCTTTCTAGTACAATCTAGTACAATATTCCAATTCATTTTATGGATTGGCGGTACTATCATGCTTGGCCCTTTAACCTTCCAAGCTTTCCGAGATACGTTTGCATGCAAAAAATTAGAGTCATGGAGCAGCGATTGAAAAGAAATCATTATGGGCTTATTTTTTACTGGTGTTTGGCTAGTAGTTTCAGCAACGACTGCAATCGTTGATTCCCAACGGTTGGTGGAAGTATAGTAGGTGGTACAACTATTGGACATTCAGCAACTAAAAGCTTACCTCCCTTCTTCTTCGGATTTATCACCGTTTCAATCCTTTGGGGGCTAATCCTTTCATATTTAAGTAGCATCGGTGGTAAAATAATGGGAAAAGGCTTATGCAAATAGTTTCGTTTATTTCAGGATTACTCTTTTTGTACTTTACTTTTTATGTATTCTTGAATGGTTTTGAAAAGCTATTATAGGGGTGAAAACCATGGTTAGAAGAAGATAGCTAGCCTCCTAGATCACCAAGGATATGTAGGAGGCTAGCTTAATTATAGGAGATGTTTAAACGATGAAGCAAAATAAATATGATGATATGCAATTCTTTTCTGCTTACGAAAAAATGCCACGTTCTGTTCAAGGGCTGGACGCCGCAGGAGAGTGGCATGTATTAAAAACACTTTTACCTGATTTGAAAAATAAACATGTGCTTGATTTAGGATGTGGTTTCGGGTGGCATTGTCGATATGCGCGCGCACAACAGGCAAAATCAGTGATTGGTGTGGATATATCTGAAAAAATGCTGGAAAAAGCTCAGGAAAAAACGGATGATCCTTTTATTTCCTATTTGCAAATACCGATTGAGGACATTCAATTTTCCGCTTCTCAATTTGATGTTGTATTAAGTTCCTTAGCTATTCACTATTTACAAAACTTTGAAGCACTATGCAAAAAGGTTTATACCTATTTAAAACCTGGCGGATCGTTCGTATTTTCAGTGGAGCACCCTATTTTCACATCCCGCCATGAACAGGATTGGTACAATGATGAACAAGGAAACCGACTGCATTGGCCAGTGGACCATTATCAAACAGAAGGCATGCGCGAAACAACCTTCCTTACCGAAAATGTCATTAAATATCACCGTACATTATCCACTTATATGAATGATCTAATACAGGTGGGATTTACAATACGTGCTGTGAAGGAACCTATGCCATCTGAGGAAATGATACAAACTATTCCAGGTATGCAAGATGAACTACGAAGACCTATGTTTTTAATGATAGTGGCAGAGAAAAAATAAGCGTTTATACGTGTGATTATATCTATTACATTAGCACATTTCGTTGCTTCATATTTAATGGGGCAGCATCGCTACAGCTGCATGATGCCTGCCAAATACTGAGTAGTGGTAATAGAGGGCTAGATTGTCCCATAAATTAATTCTCTGAAAATCTCAGATAAAACAAAAAACCAGATGCTCCTCATAGAAGAGCGCCTGGTTTTATTGTGAAAGTGAATCTTACTAATTTACTTAGTTTTGATTCGTATTAATACTACGCTAAGTTGAGGCGTGGAACAAGTTAAAATATTTTCCATTCAATTTTTGGTAGGAATTTATGTTTTTTCGAGCATAGGAGTTACTCATGTCCTATTTATTTTGCAAGTAGGAAACTAACAAAAAAAACTAGATACCTACATAAATTATGTAAGTTCTAGCCTTTTAAGTGAAAGTGAATCTTACTAATTAATATTGCTTAGCTTTAGATTCATTTATGAATACGAATAAACAGCTAAAAGGTTTCATTATTTGGCCTATTTTTTCGTAAAAAATAGGATTACCCGCACAAAAAGACCAGGAAGTCACGAAATAAGTGAATCCTGGTCTTTTTGTGAAAAGTGAATGTTACTAGCTTGCTTTAGTTTTTTGTATTCTACTAATGAGGTAGACGGTTGATGTTGCAATAAGTTACATAAAATTTAAAAATATTTTAATCGATTACTTGAATGGCAAAATCAAATACACCCTCTGCCCCATCAACTGTAATGATGGAAATGCTATACACCCCTTCTGACATTGTATAGCTACCCTTTTCTAGTATCGTTGAATATTTTGCTCCTGCATTTACGGTTTTTTGAGCCCATAGTTTGGCATCTGCATTATAAATTTTTAAGCTAAATGGTTGTGTCCCCTTATTCTTTATATCATAGTGAATATCAAATTCTTGTGGAGAATGATTGCTGTAAAAAGATTTATGAAATTCACCATTTGCAGTTGTAGCATTTAGATAATTCAGTGGAAGTCTATGAAGCATGTCCATTTCCTGAGTGCTTGTCCTTGCCAATACTCTTTCCTGTAGCTGGGAATCTTTTCGTTTACTTGAATCAAATTCATCCGATGACTTTGTAGAGATATTGTCGCTACCAATTAGGGCAAATTCAAACATCAGTACAAGTAAAATGAGTAATTTCCATATTTTCACAGCGCCCACCTCCACTTACAAGTAATACCTAATTAGATATTATTCTACCATTTAAAAAATCACCATTCAAATTGCTAACTATAGATAAAAACTTGACAAAAAAAGTTATTTATGCTATAATTTACAATTAAAATATTTTCTTATATAATAGGATTCTCCTGGCCAGGGGAATCCTATTTTTTATTGTAAGGAGTGTTCGGATGAAGAAGCAGGAATCTAGTATAACTTCATTAATAGCCGCCTTTAGCAGAGCCCACCATAGTCAATTTGATGCGCCGAAAATATTTGATGATTATCTAGCACAGGAATTAATCTCTAAGGATGAATTTCAGAGCATTGAAGACAATATGGTGCAAGGTATTGAATTTTTCAATAAGGAAATTGCCGAAAAATATAAAGGCAATTCGAGAAAATTATTAAAATGGATTACGCAAGTTCAACTAGCGCCGACTCCCTTGGCACGTGCCGCATACTGTGAAAGAGTCTTACAAAACGAAATACAGCTCGGCGTTGAGCAATATGTTATTTTGGGTGCTGGTTTGGATACATTCGCTTATCGACACCCCCATTTAGAACGTGTATTAGAAATATTTGAGGTTGATTTCCCAACCACACAAGCATTCAAAAAACAAAAATTACAAGAAGCGTCACTCAGCCGCATCAATAATTTACATTTTGTAGCGATGGATTTTACGAAGCAATTTCATAGTCAACCTCTTTTGGATCAAGGCTTTCAGTATAAGAAAACATTTTTTAGTCTCTTAGGTGTCTCCTATTATTTAACGAAAGAAGAACTGGCTAGCTTATTAGACCATCTGTTTGCGCTAGTTCCAGCAGGTAGTTCCCTTGTCTTGGACTATGCTGATGAATCGTTATTTAGTGAAAAGGGCATCTCTAACAGAGTAGATCATATGGTGAATATGGCGGCCGCTGGTGGTGAACCCATGAAATCGTGCTATCGTTATGAAGAAATGGAGAAGATGTTAGCTCAATCAGATCTACTTATTTATGAACATCTATCTCCATCTACAATTCAACAGCTTTATTTCCAGCATCGAACAGATTATCTATCAGCTTTTGAAACGATCCATTATATGCACATGGTTAAAAAATAAGATATAATCCATTCCTTTTAAAACAATTCTTAATTTTCTATCTATTTCCCAGGCAATTAACTATTTCAATATAAGAATTATGTATATAATAGTAGTGTAAAGCTAATTAGCCTTACACCTCCTAGATTTGTTACTAGGGTCACTGTTTATAACAGTGACCCACTTATGATTGGCAAACCCCTAAAGGATTTCCATCTAGATCATAAAAGGTGAAAAATCTTGTTTGCCCTTCCCCTCCCATAGGATTTACGTTCACTTGCTGCTCTACTAGTGATTGGTAGGTCTCTTCAATTGATGAAGAAAGAAAATTGTAGTATTTCCCTACCCAAAATGATTATCTGGAAAATACAATGGTTGATGATTTTCCGTTTTTACTAAGCATACAACCGTAGCCGAACGTTCCGCTATTTTCATGACCGCTGCGTCTTCTTCTATATATAAAAGCTTAAATCCAAGCTTTTCCTCATACCATTTGGCTGATAATTGAGGGTCTTTTATTGGGATAAAAATGGCCTCTACTCCATGTAATAATGATTGCATCTCTTTTTCCTCCTTTTTAAAATGATTGCTATACTTTTTCTATATATGAACTTGAATGTCCTCTAAAAAATTTCACCCTTGCATCTCTTCTTGTTTAGTTTCCCTATTATTTGCTTATCCTAATTAGTATCGGAAATGTCTTTGCCCTTTTCCTAGAGGAGGTGCCAATCATTAAACACGCGGTGTCATTTTTTCTCCTACTTTTAGTCGTTTTGTTGTTAACTGGGTGTTGGAATAAGCGGGAGTTAAATGAATTAGCCATTGTCACAGCTGTTGGAGTCGATAAAACGGACGAATTCATAGAAATTTCTGTTCAAATTGTTAACCCGAGTCAAATTGCGCCGAAAAATTCAACAAGCTTTCAAGTCCCTGTTTTTACCTATCACGCAAAAGGGAGAACCTTATTTGAAGCTATCCGAAAATTAACAACACTGACGCCAAGGAAACCTTATTATGCACATGCTCAAGTTATTATTATTGGTGAAGAGATGGCTGAATATGGTATGAATAGTATATTAGATTTATTTCAAAGAGATCCTGAGGGAAGAAGCGATTTTAATATTATTGTTGCTCATGAATCAACAGCGCAAGATATTTTAAGTATTTTAACACCATTAGAAGATATTCCTGCCAGTAAAATGTTAAAATCCTTAAAGGACTCTGAGGATGTATTGGGAACAACTGAATCAGTGATTTTAGACGATTTAATCGTGTCTTTAGGGAGTATTGATCATAGTGCTGTTCTGCCCTCCATTCAAATACTTGGAGATGCAGATGCCGGGAAAAATAGCTCCAATATAGAAAAAATGGATAGCCCCGCCAATTTAAAATACAGTGGACTTGCTGTTTTTAAAAACTATAAGCTTATAGGCTTCTTAACAGAGGAAGAAAGCAAATACTACAATTTCTTACACAACCATATAAAAGGGACCGTTCAAAAAGTGCCTTGTTCGGAAAAGGGGAAAATATCAGCAGAAGTTTTAAATTCCTCTACAAAAGTTACTGGCAGCATAAAAAATGACAAACCCTCCATCCATATTCAGGTTGATCTTGAACAAAATATAGCGGAAATAAGTTGTCCAGTGGATATAACAAAGCCAGAAACGATTGATATTATTAATAAAGAAACAAGTAAATTAGTTCAAGAAAATTTAGAACAAACACTGCACACGATTCAAAAAACCTATCAAGCTGATATTTTAAAGTTTAGTGAGGTACTTCATCGTGAAGACCACCAAGCATGGAAACGTATCAAAAAAGATTGGGCCACGCTTTACCCTAATCTACCGGTGCAAATTGAGGTGAATGTGAAAACAAAAGGTATTGGTACAGCTAGAAAATTAAAAGTAGATTAAACAATCAAAAATGACCAGACACTCCTTGAGTGTGCTGGTCATTGCTAATTAACGTGAAGCTTCGAATGTAATAAATGATGAATCTTCATCAGGCTGTTGCTGAAATGTGTAATTAGCAGAGCATGTGATATCCGAAAAGCCTATACTTTGTAAAAGCAGTTTAAATTCCTCTAGACCGTACCAGCGTAATAAAAATCTTTGTAGCTCTGTATCCATCAATGTACCACGCTGCCATTTTTCATATTTTAAAACCGATAAAGTATACTGCTCCATCCAGTTGATCGCAATCGATTTCCTCTCAATCGAGATTCCTTCATCTTCGGAGGTTGCATGATAACTTGTAGTAATTTCACCAGTTTTCCAGTCTGTCGGTATGATTAAATCTAATAGAATGCGTCCGCCTGGAGCAAGGTGATGATACATATTTGTTAAAGTTGACACGGCATCTTGATAATTTTCTATTAAACAGAAAGATCCCGCCGGCATGATGATAGCGTCATATTGTTGATCTACTGTAAAATGACAAACATCGCCTTCATAAAGAACTGGTGTAAGTCCTCTATCGTGACATCGTTTACGACAAGACGCCAGCATTTCTGAAGAATTGTCAATCCCTTCTACATCAAAACCACTCTCCATGAAAGGAATATAGAAACGCCCTGAGCCGACACCCGCCTCAAGCACCTTACCTGTAAGTCCCTGTAAACGTTCCTTATAATATTCAATATCCCCACCAATAGAATATCCTACTGGTTTTGTTAAATCATAAAGTTCCGTACATAACGGTCCATAATTACTATACATATTGTCTCCTCCGATTATTTGCGGAAGAAAAATCCCTTTTAATTCTTCCACACCTTCATATTATTTAATGGAAAATTAGAGCTGACTATCATAATGGATCACTCGCTTTCTTGTAAATTTAAATAAATTATACCTATATTTGTCATTCATTTCAATATTTCTATTGATTTCGTTTTCAGTCCACTATAATGTACAAATTAGCATAAATTATCAAAAAATATTTCCATGTAAACGGTACGATGAGAATAAGAAAGGATGATCGTATGAATTATTTTGAAAGAATACAAAACGCTATAGAATATATAGAGGATAACTTACAAGAAAAAATGTCGATCACAGATATTTCTTCGCAATCTTACTGTTCAGCCTTCCATTTTCAGCGACTGTTTCAGGCGATAACTGGATTTTCCGTACAGCAGTATATTCGTAATAGAAGGCTTTCTGAAGCGGCCGTTCTATTAATAACAACCTCTCAAGCTATACTTGAAGTGGCGATTAACTTTCAATACGGTTCTCAAGAAGCTTTTACAAGGGCATTTGTTCAATACTTTGGGCTATCACCGGCTAAGTACCGAAAGAGTGCAAATTCTATACCATTACAAAACAAAATAAACTTTTTGGATTATAAAATGAATGGTGAACTCCCTATGCCAAAGCCAACAATCGTACATGTAGGAAAAAAGTTAATCACCGGCTATCCCTATCAAACATCATTACAAGATGAGAGGTATTATGCTGAAATTTCAGGCTTTTATCATGATTTTGGTCGCGAGCACTATTATGAACGTATTACACAAAAAGTAGCACCTAATATGGCCTATGGAATCTCTACAAACTTTCAGGAGGATGGTGAGTTTTCTTTTGTTGTGGGAGAGGAAGTCCAAGTATTTGAGGAGCGTGTTGAGCAAGGGTTTATCCATGTAGAATTACCTGCTGGTCAATATGCTGAATTTATCTTGAATAGTAGTGCAGAAGGTATACAGAATACAAGACGTTACATTTACGGGGTATGGTTGCCTAACTCTAATTACGAAAGAGATAGGGGTCCTGATTTTGAAATAACAGATGTTATGCAATCTATCTATCCACATAATATGAAAATGAAAATTTACGTTCCCATTAAAGGTTAAGAAAGGAAGCCAAAAAATGATGATTGAAAAGGTTTTTACTCAATTTCCTCTGCTACATACGACTAGTCTACTATTAAGGAAAATAGAAGTATCTCATGTAGAAGAGTTGTTTGCCATTTATGATAATACAAAGGTTTTCGAGTTTTGTGGTATTATCCCAAAACACAACTATCAAACCGTACAAAAAATGATTGAGCATTTTGAAAGAGACTTTAAGAAGAAAAGTAGAATAAAATGGGGTATTTTTGAAGCGTCCCAAAGCGAGAAATTAGTGGGTATTATTGAGGCTATGGACTTTAATCAAAAAGTAAATATGGTGACAATTGGATATTACTTAGCGGAAGATTTTTGGGGAAAGGGCATTGCTACGAAGGCCGTTGAAATGGTCGTGAACTATTTATTAGAGGAGGTTCAGGTGAATCGAATTCAAGCTGAAGTCATGCCATTAAATGAGCCCTCGAAAAAAGTACTACTAAAGAATGGCTTTATAAAAGAAGGTTTATTACGACAAGCAACATCATGGTCCGGCAAAGGCGTTGTTGATTTAGAAATATATGGATTACTGAAAGAAGATTATGTAACTCATTCAAAAGACTAGACTCTATTTAGGAGTCTAGCTTTTTCTTTTATATGACAAGTAGATGGACAGAATACCAACTCAAGAAAGCTCCTTTACATAGATTAGAAATAGAAGACTAGCGCTAAAATTAACATTCAAACCATAAAGGAGCGTTTCAAAAATGGATGAAAATCGATATTTAACACGATTGGATAGAAATTTAAATAATTATCATAAATTTTCTAAATGCTATTGTGACTCGAAGAACTATTGCACAGGTTACTATTATGGCACGGATGATATGGCAGAAGAAGATTCATATCGCATCAAGTATTATAATAGTTCTCAGGATGGGAATAAACAGTCTGAGAGCCACGTAAGAAATAAAGATAAAAAACAATGTGAAGGCTGTATTTGTAGTCAGTTAGAATGTTTTGACCCAGGGACATTAGTAGATGTCTATCTTTCTGATGGCCATTGTTTTTGCGGTATTTACTTTATCTATCTCGATCCACATAGCTGCTGTGCCTATTTCCTTCAAATCGATGACATGGCTAGACCCGTTATTATTGACTGCCAGCAAGTGAATGCTATAAGCAAAACTAATACGGCAAGCTAGTGCATGGGCTCTTCTCTTTTGAAAGTAGCCTGTTGTAGGTGTTTAATAATGATCTTCCACCTACTTAGATTTCTGGTGATCAGCATGTGTACAACGAATGATCGGACTCCCCTATCTAACCATAGGGCGAAAGTTTTTCACCGTTAACGGCTACCCCCTTCCTATTTCTTTATGAAAAAAAGAGCAGTATGATAACATATACATGTTACCAACTACTGCTCTAATTTTTATAAAATTATCCTTCGTTTATCCAATTAATGAGCTGTTCATCAAATGACTCTGGCTCTTCAAACATAGGGTTATGACCACTTTTTTCAAATATAACTTTCTTAACCTGAGAAGCATCCTCTGCTGCCGCCCATAATGAAACAGGGGCAACTAAAAAATCATACCTACCTAGTCCAACAAAAACTGGTTTAGGGAAAGATCGAGTTAGTGGTAAAAGATCCTGCTCAGCGAAAGCTCTCCCCCACAGATAATCTATGACTTCCATATTCGTATAAACGCCTTCCCACATAGCTGTAGCATTAAACGAATAATCATAGAAACTATGTGCACCCATACGAATACACATATGAACAAAACGTCGTTCAGGTTCCTTCTTTAAATCTTGCGCTAAGAAAGCAATCTCTTGTTCAAATTGTTTTTTTCGCGCGACACTGGCATTCGCATCAAAAAAGGACAGACTTTGCTGTTGTCTTTCTTGGCTATTTGTTGTAGCTGTATTTAATAGAATCACCTTCCGAACATGCTGAGGGTATGTGTTAGCATACGCCATCGCCATAAATGCATGCCCTGAGTGCCCTAAAATAATGAAATGTTCCACCTTTAACAATCGTCGAGCTTGTTCAATATCGTCGACAATTTTCTCTAAAGTATAATCCTCTTGTTTTAAAGGACGAGGAGGCTTCACAAATCCACGATGATCTAAAAAAATAAGCTTAAAATGCTGGGAAAGGTTTTCTGAGAACAATCGCGGGTAATACACACTGCTTCCTACGACTAAAATAGGCTCACCTTGTCCCTTTATACAATAGTGCAATTCAAATCCGTCACAAATAATCTTTTGGTCTCTTGTCATTTTTTATCCTCTTTTCTTATTAATCTATCACTCCCTTTCCTCTTTGCATTCCCGTGTCTTTTCCATCGAACGCTCTAGCATTCTATTCACCTCATGGATTTACTTTTACACAAACAATACCATTACTACTGGTTTCTAGCAAATTATTGATTATATAATAAGGGAAGCATCTAAAAAAGGGTGGGAGGAAATGAAAGAAAGTTTATTAGAACGTTTGAAGGTATTTCAACTCAATAAGAATCTTTCTAGCAGCTGTAAGAAATTTTTTTGAATGGTTACCATATGATGCGAAACATTACAAACAAGGGGTTTAATCAATGGATAAACAATTAGAGCAAGTTCTAATATTAAGAGAAAGTGGCCAGCTTAAGGAAGCCAACCAATTAATGGTGGCATTGGTCAAAGAAGAACCTGGAAATGCTTACTATCAATTTCAATGTGCCTGGACCTACGATTCTTTAGGACAAGAAAAAGAAGCTGTTCCCCACTATGAAAAAGCCATTCAATTAGGATTGGAGCCAGCTATTCTAGTGGATGCCTATCTAGGTTTAGGGAGCACGTATCGGACATTGGGGCTGTACGAACAAGCAAAACGGACATTGGAACAAGCTATACACGAATTTCCTGAAGCCGAGCATGTAAAGGTTTTTTATGCCATGACACTTTATAATCTTGGTGAACATGCAAAATCTATGGAAACATTATTGAATACTTTAGTCATCACAACCAACCATCAGGGCATTAAAGATTACAAAAAAGCTATTCATTATTACAGTGACAAGCTCGATCAAACATGGTCTTAACAAAAAAACAGGCTTCTATGAAAAGCCTGTTTTTTGCGTTATTTTGCGATATTTTGTTTTTTTAGCATAGAAAAAAAGATCAATGTTAGTATGCCACTAAAGAAAAATAAATAGCTCAATGGGATTAAAAAGAAGTTCTTCTCCACAATTACTCCGTTTGCTAGTACCTCATCACCAATAATTCCTTTTATAAATAAACATAAAACACCTATCATCATAGGTATTGTTGCTAATAAATATTTCTTCATCATCGTTTCCTCCATATAATTTGTCTATTGTATGTGATCCATTTCCAAGCATATCGTCTGATTTCCTATAGCTATAATAATACCCATCACATCTTAAGTCAATATTTTTTTATCGAAAAACAATAAATCGTTATTGTTTTCAGTTTTAGCAAAAAGATAGAATCTATGATAAAATAAGAACATACATTCCATCTCTCTTAATTCTTTTACGTGTGGTAGTTGAGTCATTTGAATAATCTTTGTGCGAGTGGCATTAAATAATACTATTATATAATGTCGGATAATCTGTTATAGGATTATAAAAAAACAGCTACTTCAATGAAAAGTAACTGTTTTTTAAACGGTTAAATAGAAGCTGAAGCTTGTTTTATTAAGGCAGCGACCATTTTATCCATTTGAGCAAAGCGATCATCCTGGGTTTGCCCTTTGGCATAACGATAATAGATTTGCTGACAAATGACTGCTAATTTGAAATAGGCAAATGTACAGTAATATTGAATGTCTGAAATATCTCGCCCACTTTTTTCAGCATAGCGTTCCATAAATTGCTGACGGGTATAAAATCCTGGCAATACCGTAACAGGTGGGTCGCCTAGTGCATGTAATAGCATTTTTGGATCATCCGCTTGCAGCCAGTAACTCATTGCGACACCTACATCAGCAAGTGGATCCCCTACTGTGGTCATTTCCCAATCAAATAAACCAATCATTTCGGAGTAGTCCTCAGAAAACATAGCATTATTCAATTTATAGTCATAGTGAATAATGGTTGCCTCCTCATTATGAGGAATATGTTTTTTTAACCAATCTGTTAGAGCTTTTACTTCAGCATACTCGGCTGTTTTAGCCTTATCATAGCGCTCGATCCAACCATGTACCTGTCGTTCCATAAATCCGTCAGGCTTCACCATGTCCTGTAACGGCGTGTCCTCATAAGGAATTGCATGGAGTGCTACTAATGAGTCAACCATCTTTTCAGACAGCTGACGGGCCAGTTCCTCCGTCGGTTTTATTCCTTTTGGAAAATAGGTATCGAGGACGATGCCTTTTTTTCGCTCCATTAAAAAGAAATCACTGCCAATAATGTCTAGGTCCTCCACATAAACATAAGGTTTTGGAACCACAGGTAAAAATGGATGCAAGGCCGATAAAATGGTAAACTCTCTCTTCATATCATGGGCCTTCTTAGCAACTGGGCCAAGTGGCGGTCTACGAAGGACCACTTCAAACTCAGCTATTTTCAAGCAATATGTTAAATTGGAATGACCAGCACTAAATTGTGAAATTTCCAATTGCCCCTGCGGTAGTTCAGAAAAATGGCTTTCTAAAAATGCGCGCAATTTGACTACATCTAGTCGTTCACTTGCCCTTACTTGCATTGTATCCATCTTATCCCTCCTTTAAATAATGGAGCTCATGCCCCCATCAACAACAATGACATCACCTGTCACATAATCTGATGCTGCCGATGCTAGAAATAACGCCACACCCTTTAAATCATTTTCGGAGCCAAGTCGTTTTAATGGTGTAGCGCCCATCAAATAATCTTGACCACGTTCAATTAATACATTGGACATTTTGGTTGGAAAAAACCCAGGGGCAATGGCATTGACATGGACACCATGAGGTCCCCATTTGACGGCTAAATCCTTCGTTAATGTTATAACAGCCCCTTTGCTGGCATTATAGGCAATGGTATCCATAAATGCAGGTAGTGTACCACCAAGCCCTGCGATAGAAGCAATATTAATAATTTTCCCGCTTTTCTGCTCTAACATGATTTTGCCGACGGCTTGGCTCATTAGGAATGTTCCATTCACATTGACATCAAATACTTTTTGCCATGCTTCATACGGCATATCGATAGCAGGTGTTCCCCATGAGGCCCCACTGTTATTGACTAAAATATCAATTTTACCGAACGTAGTCATCGTTTGCGCCACAACATTGGCAATATTCTCTGGTTTTGTCACATCACAGGCTAACGCTAATGTTTGAACCCCTAATTTTTCAAGAGCTGTAGCAACCTCCTCACATGCCTCCACTTTTCGCGAGCATAAGACAACATTGGCTCCAGCCTCGGCAAAGCCTTGGGCAATTTGTGCTCCGAGTCCACGTCCCCCACCTGTCACAATGGCTGTTTTCCCCTGTAAGCTAAATAACTCCATTACAGTCATTTCACCAGCTCCTTATGTTTTTTCGCATGCTTTTTTAATTCCAGCTTGGCAACTGTATTACGATGTACTTCATCTGGCCCATCTGCTAAACGCAATGTTCGAGAATTTGCCCACTGTGCAGCAAGTGTTGTATCAGGCCCTACACCAGCAGCTCCAAATGCTTGAATCGCTCTGTCTATAACTCTCAGTGCCATATTTGGCGCAACTACCTTAATCATTGCAATTTCTGCTTTTGCCTCTTTATTGCCAACCGTGTCCATCATATAAGCAGCCTTTAATGTTAAAAGTCTTGCTTGCTCAATATCAATACGTGACTCGGCAATACGTTCACGCATCACACCTTGATCTGCTAGAGGTCGATGAAACGCATGACGCTCCTGTACCCGTACACACATTTCCTCTAATGCTCGTTCAGCTGCGCCAATAAGACGCATACAATGATGAATTCTTCCTGGGCCTAAGCGACCTTGGGCAATGGCAAAGCCTTTTCCCTCTCCCCATAAAATATTGTCTACAGGTACGCGTACATTCGTAAAGATAACCTCTCCATGTCCCTCTGGTGCATGATCATAGCCAAAAGCCGTTAACATGCGCTCCACTTTTACTCCTGGCGTATCCATTGGTACAAGAATCATAGATTGTTGCTCATGAATAGGCGCCGTTGAATCTTTATGTTTGCCCATGAAAATAGCTACTTTACAGCGCGGGTCGCCAGCACCAGTTGTCCACCATTTATGACCATTTAAAATATATTCATCGCCATCTCGTTCAATACTTGCCTCAATATTCGTAGCATCACTCGACGCGACTGCAGGTTCAGTCATCGCAAAGCAAGATCGTATTTCCCCTCGTAATAACGGTTCAAGCCATTGCTTCTTTTGCTGTGTGGAACCATAGCGAACTAGTACCTCCATATTACCTGTATCAGGTGCATTACAATTAAACACTTCTGGTGCCAAAAGTGAACGTCCCATAATTTCACATAATGGAGCGTATTCTAGATTTGTTAAACCCGCTCCGTATTCACTATCTGGTAGAAATAAATTCCATAAGCCTGCTTCCTGCGCTTTCTGCTTTAGCTCATCCATAATGGGCGGAATCGCTCCCCAACGATCCTCCATCGCCTCGATTTGTGCAGCATAAACGGCCTCATTCGGGTAGATGTATTGCTCCATAAAATTCGTCAGCTTGTCCTGTAACTTCACAACTTTTTCACTATAGGAAAAATTCATTGGAAGAAACCCCCTTTGCTTGAACTCCGAAAAAAATGAATGATTGTTCATTTTTATTCTTACATTAAATGTTACCGCTATTTTTCTAGTAAATCAATTCCATTTCATGAATTTTCTAATTAAAAGGAAAATTTCATGTATATAGCAATTGGATTAGTTTACATTGGTTTCGTTTCGAAAAATTGCAGCACATCTTTCAGTAATTGACGGATAGCAAATGGTAAATGGCGATTTTTTAAGTACACCAAATAAACATTCCGACATAGATTCGCTCCTTCAATTTCCTTTTTAACAATGGTTTTAGCTGTCGGACCTTGTAAATAGTTTTCTGGTAAGATGGTTATCCCTAAATTTTCTCTTACAAGAGATACAGCCGTTTCAAAACGTTCAATTTCAAATTGAATATCAATGCTCTTCCCTGCTTGTTCAAAAGTATTCAAAATATCACGTCTTGTTTGAAACCCCTCTGTACTTATAATAAAAGGCTCTGCACTAATGTCTGAAATCGATAAAGTCTCTTTCTTTGCTAACGGATGATGGAGGGGTAAAACAGCTACTAAACGTTCCTCATATAAGGTCTTAACTTCAAGCTCAGGATCATCCATTAGCTGATTGGTAATAATTAAATGGGTTTTATAGCTTTTCAAGGATTTTTTTACACGTTTACTGCCTAAAATATCTACTAAATGGATCATCATTTGCGGATAGTCTTTTTTATAGTTAGCAATTACTTTAGGAAGCCAATGCTTGATTGATTCCATCACACCAATGGTGATTTCACTCGTGCCATGTACAACGACTTCATCCATTTCTATTTTTAACACTTCCATATTTTTCACAATAACTTTTGCACGTTCAAATAGCACCTCACCAGCTTCCGTTAACTGCAGATTTCTAGTATTTCTGTCTAACAAGGGAGTGCCAATCTCATGTTCTAATTTTTTGATGGCATTGCTTAAGGAAGGCTGCGAAATATGCAGTCTTTCTGCGGCTTTTGAGAAATTCATATGCTCTGAAACAGCAATAAAATATTGTAATTGTTTAATATCCAATACGGTGATCCTCCCTCATTTATAGTTTAAAGCTATAGATTAATATTAATTATATATTAGTAAATATAATTATGTGAATATATAATGAATTACAACAATATTTTTTCTACAATAATATTTGCAATGGGGATGATAAGATTATGTACACAATGACAGATCAAAAACAATGGAAAGGCCGTATAGACTCAACAACCAATAAAAGCAGTTTCCGTTTACATCAACAAGTAAAACGAATCGCGATTAATGATGTAAGCGCTTCAGATAAGAAAAGTGCTGCAATGATTGGCTTTATTTGCGATGAGGGTGTACGTCGAAATCAAGGTCGAGTAGGAGCAGCAAGTGGACCAAACGCACTACGTGAAGGATTATCTAGTTTACCGTGGACGTTTGAGAAGGAGCAACAAATCATTGATGTAGGGAACATTATTTGTCTCAATCACGCCCTAGAGGAGGCACAGCGAGAGCTTGGTGATGTTGTTAGCACCCTCCTACAAAAGAAATTACAATGTGTCGTGCTCGGTGGTGGTCACGAAACACTGTATGGTCATTATTTAGGTGTTCGTGCGGCATTACCAAAGGAAGCGAAAATCGGCATTATCAATATCGATGCTCATTTTGATTTACGACCATATGACGAGCAGCCTTCTTCGGGTACAATGTTCCGTCAAATTTTAGAGCAAGACCCATATGTCGATTATTTTGTTGTTGGCATACAACGCTATGGCAATACAAAAGAGCTGTTCGAAAAAGCGGATGAGCTACAAGTGAAGTATGTAGTAGAAGATGACATGACATCATCGGTCAATCTTCAACCATTATTGGATGATTTACAAAATTATATGGATCAACACGATTATGTGCTTTTAACATTATGTATGGATGTATTAAATGCAGCATCGGCACCAGGCGTAAGTGCACCTTCACCGTTTGGACTTGAACCGACAACTGTGCGTACAATTCTTCAAAAGGTAACTTCGCATCCACATACACACTCTTTTGATATTTGTGAGGTTAATCCGTCATTAGACGAAAACGGACGTACGGTAAAATTAGGTGCTTATTTTGTCTATGAAGCACTAAACAACTTACTTGGGGGGCAAGGTTCATGATCGAAATTAATCAAATTACAACGGTGTTTCTAGCCGTTGCACTCTTTGCATTAGGTGGCTTTCTCATTAATAAAATTGGATTCTTAAAACGTTTTTGTATTCCAGCACCAGTGGTCGGTGGCTTGCTGTTTGCTGCACTTGCGACCATTTTAAAGACTACAGGAACTTTAGAAATATCACTGGATACATCATTACAAAGTTTATTTATGATTACGTTTTTCACAACTATCGGCTTAGGAGCAAGCTTTAAGCTAGTTAAGCTGGGCGGAAAATTACTTATTATTTATTGGCTAGCATGTGGCTTCCTTGCCCTCATGCAAAATGTTATTGGAGTTTCTCTTGCGTCACTGATGGGGATTCATCCTCTGATCGGTATGATGGCCGGTGCCGTGTCCATGGAAGGCGGCCATGGTGCTGCAGCAGCATTTGGACAAACATTAGAAGATTTGGGTATTTCCTCAGCAATGACAATCGGTGCTGCGGCTGCAACTTGTGGTTTAGTAGCTGGTGGTTTAATTGGTGGGCCAATCGTTAAATATTTAGTTGGTAAATACAATTTAACACCCAATGAACAAGAAGCTGAAGAAATCGAATATGAAAATAAACATGAACAAATTACATCTGATTCATTCTTTACACAAGTCTTATTAATTACTTTCTGTATGGCTGTGGGTACCTATGTTGGAACATTATTCTCAGAAGCGACAGGCTTCGTTCTGCCAGGCTATGTAGGAGCTATGTTTGTAGCTGTCCTAGTCCGAAATATTATGGATAAATTTAAACCAGAAGCAATCAATATGAAGAGTATCTCATTAATTGGAGATGTAACATTAGGTGTTTTCCTTTCAATGGCTCTAATGAGTATTAAATTATGGGAAATTGCAGATTTAGCGCTTCCATTATTTATCATCGTCTTTGCGCAAGTATTCTTTATTGTTGTATTTAGCACTTTCGTCTTGTTTAAATTACTCGGCAAAAACTATGATGCGGCCGTGATGGTTGCTGGTTTCGCAGGACATGGTCTAGGAGCAACACCGAATGCCATGGCCAATATGTCAGCCGTTGTCCAACGCTTTGGTCCTTCTAAAAAAGCCTTTCTCGTTGTACCAATTGTAGGCGCCTTTTTAATTGACGTGTTTGGTATTCCTATTATTATTACAACTATTAATTTATTTAAATAAAAACAAGCCGTACTTTGGTCTCTAAAAGACTAGTACGGCTTTTTCTATGATTATTCCACTTCACGTAAACTCGACTCTAAAAGTTATTACAGCTGAAATAACTAGCTGCGCGTCGCCCCTATTGTATACAAGGTTCACAGAAAGGATTTCATCGAAAAAAATCTAAGTCAGCAAAATATCAGACTTAGATTTTAGGTCGTATATTATTGTAAAATCTCACTAACCGTAACAAATTCATAGCCTTGCTTTTGTAAGTAGAGAAGGACATTATCTAAACCATTGGCAGTCGTTTGATGGATATCATGCATTAAAATAATACTGCCGTCTTTTACAGATGCTTTCACATACGCTAAAATTTTATCTGGATTATGATGCTTCCAATCAAGCGTATCAATTGACCATAAGATCGATGGAATTGTCATTACCGAACGAACTTGATCATTTGTCGCCCCATATGGTGGACGGAAAACAGTCGGATACTGACCAATTGCTGCATAGATGGCATTGCTTGTGCCATTTACTTCTTGTTTGACACCAGCGATGGATAATGCAGTTAATTTTTTATGGTTGGATGTATGATTGCCAATTTCATGCCCAGCGTCATAGATTTGCTTGACGATTGTAGCATTTTTTGAAACATTTTTCCCTACCATAAAAAATGTTGCCTTTGCATCGTATTTTTGTAATGTAGCTAAAATTTGTGGTGTTACTTTGGCATCTGGTCCATCATCAAAGGTTAAAGCTACTCGTTTTTTTGAACCCTTTGGTGCTGACACCCCTTTATTATAAACTTTATTATTAGTAAGCTGGATATTGGCTAATTCAGAAGCTTTGACATACCCTTTTTGTTCGCCCGCTTCTACATAAGCCCAGCCAGCCAGCGTTATGTAATGCTGCACAGTCATCTTATTAGCAATTGTTCCTAGAACTTCTCCATTTGGACTAGCCGTCAAGCGTAACTCAGCACCGTTTGGAGCATTAATTTGTTTCTTTATTGGTACAGGTTTCTTTAGTGCAATTGTTGCTACATAGCCTATATCCTCTCCATATTGGACGAAAGACCAACCACCAGGTGCTGTGCCATAGACATAGACCATGCGTCCTTCATATAGTTGACCAATATGCTGAGCATTTTGACTTGGTGCCGTAAATAAAGTTGTGCCACCCTTCTGAATAACTAAGTAGCCCTCCGACTTTACCTTCACTAAAACGTCAGATGTTACATAGCCTGCCAGCTCTGGCGTTTGAATATGTGTCCACCCTTTACTTGCTTGTGTCACTTTGAGGAAGCTCCCTTTCGCAACTTCACCGATTTCCGCGCTATTTGTGGATGGCTCCTCGTAAATAACCGCATCTTTATTGATCTTTTGAATCTTCACTGATCCTTCAGCACTTGCTGACAGCTGCCCCACCATTAAGCCTAGTAAAAACGTCAAGCAAAAAGCATAAACATAAGGTAAAAATTTTTTCATTATTCTACACCGCCCTTGATGTCTTTCCATGTCTGTAAATTGCTAAGATTTAACTTTAATTATAGAGGAATCGTCTATACCAGAAAATAGTTATAATCAACCAGATTCCAAATTCATGTTTTTTAGAAAGGCATGGATACAGTACTACTACCCTATTTTCTATAAAACTAGTCATCAATCAAGTTGATTTCAGTACCATGTGTGTTGCTTCGATAAAGGATAGTGATTGCCTATTATAGTTGCGCTTTAACAATTCGAACAAACGATCGCCTGTCTTGCGCACAACAATTACGGTGCTACTAATTCAACCTTTATTCTATCAGGGTCCTCAAAATAAACAGCGTAATGCTCTTCTCCCCCTCCAAATGGATGCTTATTAGCATAAAGAATAGGAACGCCCTTTTCTTCTAATTGCTTTGTTATACCATCAACCTGTTGCCTCGAATTTGCGTGGAATGCCAAATGATTTAAACCTACACGACTTCGATGATAGGTGATATCCATAAACTTTTCGTTCGTTTGGACAAAAACAATATAGGTGTCGTCTATTTTCCAGCTCCGACCACTTTCCCATTCCTGATAAGGTTGATAACCTAATTCCTCTAAAAACCATCCCCAAAAATGTATGGTGTTTTTCAGATTAGAAACATTTATTTCTATATGGTGAATAAGTCCTTGTGACAAATGGATAATCTCCTTTTCAACAAAGTTTTGAACTGCTAAATATTCATTTATCTATCCATTCATATTGAATATCTGGTAAATTCTCTTCATTTTCATGTCCTTTTCCAATGATGGTAAATCCATTCTTTTCATAAAACCGCTGTGCGTTTTTATTTACTTCGAACGTAAATAGCGTTAATCTTCCACTTGATTGTTTTTTTACATGGTCTAATAATGTTTGGCCTACTCCTAATCCTTGATAATCAATATGAATATATAGCTGACTAATCTCCTTCTCATTATAAGCAATCATTCCGATTACTTGATTATCCATGAACGCTAAATCGATTTGAAATTCTTCAAGTAATATATGGTTTAAAAAATAAATGTGGCTTTCCATGCTATGCCGCTCTTCCTGCCCAATAGCCTGTTTCTTGCTGTCTCGCCACATCACCACTGTTTGTTCCGCATATGTGGGATCATATGGGATGATTTTAAATGGGTGTTGGTTCACTACGACTCTACCTCCATGGCATTTGGTCACTGCTAGATAATTTCTTCCATTCCTTGCAAACAAGTATAGCTTAACATAAATAGCCAATCATTCGTGAGTTAAGCCCTATTAAAGAGCATCGTAGGCTGTCAAAGCATCTTCGATATGTGGGGGTGGTGTCCAAGCATAACCTGGAGCATTTGTCGTAATGAATAGAAATTTACGTCCATCTTTTTCCATTAATGATGCTAGACATAACCCTGCTTCTGGCGTATATCCCGTTTTTCCACCCAAAATAGTTCCATCCATGCTAGGCATTCTCGTAAATAATGAATTTGCTATTAGCAATTCTGTTGGAACATGTGTCGTGTAAGCTTTCGAAGTAAAAATTTGATAAAAGGTCGGGTTTTCTAATGCATAACGGAGAAGCTTACTCATATCCTGTAAGCTTGATACATGTGCCTCATCATGTAGGCCGCTTGTATTGATAAAATGCGTAGCGTCCATGCCAAGTTCCTGTGCCTTATTGTTCATGTAAGTGACGAATTCATCCTCGCTGCCAGCAATGGCTTCAGCCAGTGTAGCCGTTGCATCTGCACCTGATGCTAGCAATGTGCCGTATAACAAATCTTCAATCGTGACAAAATCTCCTGCATGAAAGCCTGCCATAGAGGCATTTTGAGCAGTATATTTGGCGATTGTTTGAGGTTTGACGATCGTTTGCATTTGTAAATCATCCGTCATTTCAATTGCTACAATAGCGGTCATAATTTTTGTTAATGAAGCAGGATATATGATGGCATCCGCATTTTTTTCATATAATACGTCGCCCTGTTCATTAAGTAGCAAAGCATTTTGACTATGTAAGGACGGCAGCTCAAGATGTGCAAACTCTTGTGTTTTGTTTGTATCATATAAAACGAAAATCACGATAACCAAACAGCAAAATAAGACCCATTTTTTCATAAAAAAACGCCTCCTACACAATTATAATAGGCGGCAATTTTGAATATTCCTTAAGTTTGAATAAAAGCAAAGAAGGTAAGGCTCCATACGCTTTAACCCGTTAATAGATATCTTCGAAATTAGAACAAATTCTTGTCACTTCTTGATTAGCTAATTTAAAAAACACATCTTGAGAAACCTCTAATTTAAGTGCATCTTCTTTATGAAGCCCTGCATAAATCCCCCGTAAAATACGACCCGTTAGACCGTGTGAGACAACGATCACCTTTGGATGATGTTGGATTTCTTTAAGCCAAGAGGACAGTCTGCTCACTACTGCTTCATAACTTTCCCCATCTGGCGCATGGAAATACCAATTAAAAGCATCTGTGTTCGTCAATAAATCTGGCCACGTTTGCTGAATGTCTGACATTTTTAAACCAGCCCATTGCCCAACTGCCACTTCTGTTAATCGTCGATCAAACTCCACCTTATTGTAATTGTAGCCGATCGTTTCACAAAGTATTTCTGTGCTCTCCACGGCTCTTCCGAGTGGGCTTGATATAATTTTCCAATCATGAGCATGATCAATGAAGGTTTTCAGCATTCGAGCATTTTGTTGCACTTGCTCACGACCAAGCTCCGTTAGTGGCGAATCTAGTTGTCCTTGATATCTTCCCTGCGTATTATATTCAGTCTCGCCATGACGAAGTAAGTAAATCATTTGCTGCATTAATTGGTTCCCCCTATTCATTAGCTTACTCTCATCATGTTAGAGGATTCATTCTTTTAAAGCAATAACATGATATAGACTAAGCCCAAAAACAAACATAAGGGGCTGTATAGCTTCGTATCATTTCTAGCAAATTGAGAATGCTTGATTGTTTTAAAAAACCCAACATATTTAAAATCGCCCATTGCTCGTATACTAAAAACAATGGCACAGGCGATACATCCTACTTTAGAATAGGTAGAGGCAGGTAAAGCTGTCATATAACCCCCTTGGACAAGAATGATAACACTCGCTGATAGAAGTAGCAAAGCCACACAGAATGTCCCCCATTTCCTAGGACTGAAAACTTTTTGTTGACTGCCATCTTTAATGGGTATAACTGCTCCAGTCCCCCATTGCCCACCGAATGCCCAATACACATGAATGATACTAATCAACCATAATAGACACACTGAAACTAATGATAAAATAAACATAATCAGTTCCTCCTTTTCCATCAATAACATACGCCACCGTATGTTTAGGGGATAAATAGGGTCCCTAGAGATTTGTTTCACCCTCTTAGAGACATATAAATTTCTATAACAGCAGCTTCACCATTTTCTCTAAATCAAAATGGGGGTTGGCTTCATATCGAGTCATCCAGCCAACATAGGTTAAATAAGCTAGCCTTGCTCGATCGATTGATTGTTCTCCATCCATCCCTTTTTTTTGATAAAGCTTGGCGACACAGTCAATTCGTTGTTCTTCAATTTGAACAATTCGAGTAGCGACATGCGCATCATACTTAGACCAAGCATAGATACCCATTTCTATTTTTTTATCTTTATGAAAGCTTATGCGTAAGAGCTGCTCTAAAGTAGCCCCTTCCTGCTCTATACTTTCAATAATGGCTTTTGTCGCATGTGTTTCCCAATAATCAAGGATGGCATCTAATAGTTCTTGATGATCACGAAAATAATGATAAAAGCTACCTTTACTAATGTTTAAGGATCGAGCTAGTGCCTCGATACGTACTTTATGTATGCCGTCTTCCCCTAATTGTTGTAGGCCTGCTTTTATCCAATCATCTCTCGTTACTTGCATGATCATTCTCCTTAAAAATACGATGGCGTATGTTTTGTCTTATATTACCACCTTATTTTTAATTCTTCAACTTTTCTCTCCTTTATGATGAACATTGATATGATTATTCACTGTAAAGTTGATGGTGATTACACGTGGTAAGATAGCACATACTAGCATAATAGCTATGAGCTTTTTCATTCATTTCCCCCTTTTTTTCGGCATTGTTATTGCTCTGGTATAAAATATAGGAACATCCGATTTGGACATTCCTATTCTCTACAGAATCCTTTTTAACAGTCGTGTTGCCCTGGCCAAACATCCTGCATTTTACTTAGAAAGACGATTTGCCCAATATGATAGGCGTCATGCATGGCTATACTTTTCAGCTCAAGCACTAATGTTCGTTCTCCACGGACCTCTCTATCTAAATCCTCTTGTGCTGATTTTGCTAGTATTTTTTCAAGTTCGCGGTGTACATATAAATATTCCTCTTTCGTTTCCTTCCAATTTTGCAACGTCAAAGTTGGTAAACGGAAAGTAGCATCATTATTTTCTGCCTGCGGTTCATTCTCTGTTTCATCAAGATATCGCACGAGAAGTCGCTTTTTATAGAAAAGTAAATGACAAACTATTTCCCAAATGGAATTCGTTGTCCCCTTAGTTGGTTTCCAAGTCGCCTGTTCAAGCGTAATATCCTCTAGCACTTTTTCAAGCGGTGGAAACCAGTCTTCTTGATCTAAGCAGCTTGTCCATTGTTGCAATAAAAGTGTCTTCACATCCATTTTCTTTTCCCTCCCATTGGGTGTTTAGTATAAGTGACTATGAATATTTGTTTGCTTTTGCTCATCACACTTTACACTAGCTAAGGCTTTTAATTTGATTATCCGCTAGCCGACTTGCTCTAGAGCAGACGTACAACCATACTATCTTTAAAAAGTATTATCAAATAAATTTTCTGCCATGCCCAATAAGATATCATGCTCCTCAAATGTCATCAGCTGTTCTTTTGTTATCGATGCCTGTTGAATTAGTCGGTTTGATTGAATGGTTACCAGTTTTTCAAACAAGTTTCGAATATAACGACCGTTCGAGAAGTTAGTGATGCTTTCAATTGGTATTTGATCTAGCTGCCTTTTCATATGATGTGCAAAGGATTCACCATATTGATAGTCATTATTATGACAAAGCATAGCAAAAATCTCATAGAGTTCCTGTGTACTAAAATTATCAAATTGTACAAAATGATTAAAACGTGATTTAAAGCCTGGGTTGGATTGTAAAAATTCCTCCATAAGCTCTGTATAACCGGCAACGATGATTACTAAGTCATCTCGTAAATCTTCCATAGCTTTTAATAAACTATCAATGGCTTCCTTGCCAAACGCATCTTGTTTATCATTGATCAAGGAATAGGCTTCATCAATAAAAAGAACACCTCCTTTTGCTTTATGGACCACTTCTTGAACCTTTAACGCTGTTTGTCCCACATATCCTGCCACAAGCCCTGCACGATCTGTTTCCACAAAATGACCGCTTGATAGGACACCCAGATGCTTATAAATTTGACCAATAATACGTGCAACTGTTGTTTTACCTGTGCCCGGATTACCAGAGAAAACAAGATGATAGGTAATAGGAAAACTTGTTAAGCCATGATCCACCCGCAAACTTTGAATTTTAATAAAATTGATTAAATTATGTAGTTCCTTTTTGGCATTTGGTAGACCTACAAGGCTATTTAGCTGCATTTGTAGTTTCTCTATCTCCTGCTCGATTTCAGGTGTAATCCGCAGCCGTTCATCATCGATAAATTCGCCACTGTAAATGATCTTTCCTTTTTCATTATAAAAGTCCCCACGTCCATGCTTTTTGCCATGCACGAGCTCTCCTATATAAGAGGCTTGTCCATTTGCATAATAAAGTACCCCTTGTCCGGTCATCGCATCCTCTTTAAATTGCCCCTCCGCTTCTAGAACCCCTTGCCGAGAATAGATTTTCCCTTTACCATGCTTCGTATCTTCAAAAAAGTAGCCATCATATCGGAGCGCTGTCACACCAATGGAAAGCTCCTCGGCTGTCGGTGATTCAGTAGGATAATAGAGCTTCCCTGCCCCCTGCATATGATGCCAAATAAAATCACCCTCGTATTGTAAAAAACCATTTGGATAGTATTGTTTGCCTTTGCCCTTTTTCATGCCATGAACAAAATCACCCTCGTATTGAGGCTGATTTAAATGGGGATATCGTTCGCGCAAAGCTTGATAAGGGGCAATAAGATCCTCTTCATAATATAAAATGCCGTAACCATCCATTAAATCATTCCGGAAATGACCTTCATAATGAATGGCACCGTCCTTATATAAAATGCCATGACCTTGTTTTTTATTTTGAATAAATTCGCCCTGATAAATAAGCTGCCCTTTTAAATACATAATGCCATTTCCTTGTTTCATATGATTGACGAATTCACCCTCGAATAATCGTTCACCATCTTGGTCAAATAATATGCCCTTGCCGTCATAAATATCGTGGCCGAAATCATTTTTTTTGACACCACCTTGATACATGATCGTTCCGTCTGGGTAAAAAAGTTCTTTTTCTGCATGATTATGTGTCATTTTATTGCCTTCCTTTATCATTTCAGTATATGCTCAATTATAGCGTGGATAAGAATACATATGTGCGAATTTTTAGAATTTAAGGAGAAGAGCATGAAAAAAAGATATAAAATACTTCTAGGCATTTTACTACCTCTACTTATTCTGTATATCTCTACAATGCTGTTAACGCGTGACACGGATTTTTCAAAGGAGGTTACGGAACGTCTTGATGTAGAGGCAATTAAGTCGATTGAAATTATTCGTGCCTCAGATGAAAAAACAATAACGATAACAGATGAAGCTGAAATGAATCAAATCATGCAGCAATTAAACGAGCAACCATTAAAAAAGGTATGGTTTACTAAATCTAATTTTAAAGAGGCTTATTGGATCACTTTAGCGATTAATGGCGACCGAGAAGTTGGCTTACGTTTAGATGATGCCGAGCATTTATTCGTTTATTTATATGAAGAAAATTACATGAAGGATTACAAGCTTACTAGTGATTTCGATACGTCATTCATTGAACAGCTTTTTCAATAAAATAAACATAGACACCACTCCATGCTAATGATGTTTCATGTCCATGATATACGTTCAAATACCATTTGAAGGATGTATAAGATAAGGAGTAAACTTTTTACTATTTCACCTTGTATGTTGTTCTTATCAGGTTGTAAACCAAAGGCTTTGACTTTTTCAGATGAAAATGAAAACGGGTACGTACAATTTGAGGTTACTTATGACAACAGAATCGATACCTTTAACAGGTAGGCACAAAACAAGAAAAAGAGAAATCGCAGTCCGATTCCTCTTTTTTGTTTTATCTACTTATATTCCATACAACGATAATTTTGCTGCATAGACAGAATGATCTCAATCAGCTCTACTCTAAGCTTAAGAGGATCCATTTCTTCTATATGAGCTCCTTGACTAAGCAAGTGAATCCAACATATATCCCACTCTTTCTTTCACGCCAAACTTTAAATAACCTTTACATATTTAGCCTATTTCACCATAAAATTTCTAGTTAATTGGTATAATTGGTACTATACGCCTTCTATCCGAAAACTTCATTAAACGAAATAGGTTGAATTTTTGACATAAATAACAAAATTTTCACATTAAATGACAGAAATGCGGAATAAAAAAGGACTTTAATCCATTCGATTAAAGTCCTCTTACTATTTATTTTAATCTGACAGCAGTGCCATATACTAATACTTCTGATGTGCCATCCATCACGGAAGACGTTGCATAGCGTACGCCAACCACTGCATCTGCGCCTAGTTGTTTGGCCTCTTCCTCCATTGCCTGTGTGGCAATTTCACGGGAGCGCACTAGCATTTCAGCATACTCTTTCATCTCTCCGCCCACAATATTTCGAAGTCCAGCCATCATATCACGCCCAATGTTTCTTGACTGTACAGAATTCCCCTTCACTAAACCTAATGTTTCAACCACTTCTTTTCCTGCCACCACATCGGATGTTGCTAATAGCATCGTTTTTCCACCTCGTATTACAATTTTTGAATAGCTTCCACAGCCTCTTCAATAGAAGCTGTAATAACCCCATTACGTTTAATTAAGCCAATTACAAATAAATTACGGTAGACAAATTGATTCTCCAGCCCATCTCGTACCAATGCCTCTATTTTTTGCATATTGTCTCGCCCTTGTTGACGAACATCTGTCAGTACACCAATAATAGGACGATTCAGCATAGAAAACGCCCCAATTTCAGCGGCTACACCAGAATCAATCTCAACCCCATCTAATACAGCAATTAATACATCACTATTTTGTAGCATTTCTAAGTCTGCCTGAGCAATCGCTAAACTATCCGCATAAGCTGATTTATCATTGATAGCATCATTCTCCTGCGGAACATATAAGGCAATGCCTGGTACTGCTTCACGAATTGCTGCGGCTAGTTGTTCATTTACTAAACGATCCCCTAAAGAAAATAATCCATTTGCTAAATATGCTTTCATGTTGAACTCCTCAATCTATCGATTTTTCAAAAATGATTTTATGTCTTCCCATTTCATCCACAAATGTGGAAGCAATATCAAAACCATGCTTGAGATTGGTGATGAGCATGGTTTTGAATGTATTTCTGCCATATGTACGAACTTTGTCAAAGCCTAGTGTTTTAATATGTTCATGCTGTTTTTTCATTAATTGGCTAGCAATCCCCTGACCTCGCTTCGTGACATGAACACCACCCAACCAACTATAAAATACACCATCTGGATGTGGATATCCTAGTTTAAAGCCAATGACATTTGCATCCTCCACCGCCAAGAGGCAAAGGAGGCCCTCTTTCTTGGCTAGCTTTTCAACCGTTAGCTTAGCACCATCAAAGACATGGGCATGTAGTTCTTGCAATGAGCCGAGCCAATCATAGGGTAGACCTTCTATCGTCACAATATACATGTTCATCACCTCTATCTGTTTGATAGTATAACAGAAATACTTTACCTTCGTGATACTTGAACAAACAGAGCGAGAGCAAGAATCGTTTGTTGTGGATATACTTTACTAGAAATCAATGCTATGCCATTCCTTCATTGAAGGTCTAAGGCATTCCTCATGCTGGAAGTTAGTTGATTTCAGCTAATAATTCCTTATAATAGAAAGATACCATCCACAACATCACTAGAGGTGTATTTTTTATGTATTTTGGCATTATTCCACTAATTTTATTGTTCATTTTTCTATTTTCTTATTGGAAAGACCCAAGAAAGATGATTAACGGACTACTATTTAATATGTTTGTCTGTTCATTTCTGTTATTCTGCTTCATTGTTTCCTTTTCATCGGATCTTTACTTTTTAAGAATGGCTGTCGTTATTCCACTAATTGCCCTTTTTCTCCTTATTCCCTTTGCAATTATTGCTTTAATGTTTGGCCTATTTTTAAATGCTAGAGTTTTAATGAAACGGGAAGGTAGACGCTTGGCTAATTCATTAACCTTGCTAGTAGCCATTGGCATTTTATTATTTATGCTGTTACCGATAATCAATCCAGCTAGCTTGTTTTCAAGCCATCTCCAACCGATATTTGCAGGGGTATCCCTTATTACATTTTATTTCTTTATCCATTTATCTAATTTCTTATCAGCTTATTTTCTCTATCAATTTAATCGTCCCAAGTATAATCAAGATTTTATCATTGTACTGGGAAGTGGCTTAATTAATGATAAGGTACCGCCCCTGTTAGCTAGCCGCATTCAAAAAGCGATCGATTTCTATCATAGACAAGCTGCAGTAAGTACCCCTCCAACGATCATCTTGTCTGGTGGTCAAGGATCTGATGAGAATCTACCTGAAGCAGAAGCCATGCAAAGGTATGCGATTGAAAAGGGGATTCCCATTGAGCATACGCTACAAGAAAATCGTTCTGTCAATACGTATCAAAACATGTTATTTTCGAAACAAATAATGGACGATATTAAACAAGGCGAGGCATATAACAGTATCTTTACAACCAATAATTTCCACTTATTTCGTGCAGGAATTTATGCCAGACTTGCTGGCTTAAACAGTCAGGGCATTGGTTCGAAAACGGCCTTTTACTATTGGCCTAATGCCATGATTCGTGAATATGTAGCGATTGTTGTTTTAGAACGGAAACGACATATGAAACTGATTGCCCCTATCATTATTATGACCATCTTATTAGCTCTATTCAGCTTTTTCTTTGTCTAAACTGTTGAAAGGATTCAATACATTTACGTATTTGAATCCTTTCATTGTGTTTATAGCCAGGACTTCTAGATTTTTTTATCTCAAGTAAATGGCGTTTGTTATCGGTCATTCACTATTTAATTTTGGGCTTATTCAGCAGCCTTATACGACCTTGTAGCTGTTTTATCCTCAAAAACGGTCTTAATGCGTTGGCTTGTTCTTAATTGCACTAAAACATTTATTAAAATAACTAATAATGGATGCAGAATAAAGACTATGGCTATTTGAGCATATGAGGCATCAAAATATTCAGCATCCGTATTGAAAAGATAAATATTCAGCACCATAAATACCGTTAATACAGCTATTACAGTGTATCGAATGGTATTTCGAGAGATAATCATTGAGCCACAAATATATAACATTGTAGAAATAAATATGAGTACATGTAGAGTAACGGCTTCATCTATTGCATATGAAACGGGTATATCAGAAGTAATCAATAACCGATAAGCGAAAGCCCCTAGTAAAATAAACGTGCCAAACAAAAGTAATAGATTAGAAATTAAACTTCTTCTCATGTTCTCACCTTTTTTTAAAATTTAGGTTGTTGTTTTGCTTTTAAATCTCCCTTTATAGAGAGATGCAATATTGAATTCGTAATAACAACAGTAGATGGCTAAAATAATACGTTTAATAAAAAGACTGCGTAATGAGTATTAAAAAACAATGCAGTGTTTTGCTGCACAAAATAAACTAGTGACACCAATTGCAGACAATAATAACGTAAGAAACACATACGCTTCCTGTAGTGGCGCTGTTTTAGGACTTGTATAAAAACAGAATCACAAAGCTTTTAGAATCTCACTTTACAATAGTAAATGGTGGACTCTTTATTTAGTTACCTTTTCTAATATGCTAAAAAAATCGTTATCGTTTACCATGGTATAATTTTCTTCCGTCCTATTAACGGTCAATGACCTTTTTTCTGAAACAAGGTACATAGTATAACCTGTATTTAATGAAATGGTGATTCGGTAATCGTAATCAACTGGATTTATAGTTGCTTTATCAAATTTTGCATTCTGAAAAGCTTGTAAAATCCTTTTTTGCGTTTCTTCTGGAATTTTAATTCGGGTATATATATCTTCTTTGTCTGTATCTACGGTATGAATGGTTATAGATGGATTTTCAACAGTAAAATTAGCGTTCTCTAAATACGTCTGTTGCAGAGTATCCTTCGTCTTACTTTGCAATCAAAAAGCCAATAGCGATGACGATTATAAGTAAAGACAAAATAATTTTGATTTTTTTCATATAGCCCCTCTTTAATTGTAATGACGTGAACTTTTGAGTCATATGTAAAAGGTATTACAGCTCTGCTGACGCCATTGCACGAACCATTCTATATTCATTGCAAAAAAGCTTCTTTTTATAAATAAGAGCCAAAGTAGAAATTCACTTTTTCTTCTGAATAGCCGTCCTGACCTCTCCAAGTTGCCATAGACATAAAATCAGTTCCCCGCCCGCGTTCCTTGCGATAATCGTTTGTCGATTCTAGTAGGCGAGCATACCCCCATATTTCCATAACGGCATCTCGCTCATATTGATTGGACTTGAAAACATCCTTCCAACGCTTTTCTAATTGTCTAGCAGCATCCATATCTTTACAGGACTTTATAGCCTCTAGCATCTGTTTGAAAATCTCTATATCTGCCTCACAAACGATTAATGACTCTTGTTCTTGTATTAAACATTCAAGATCGAGCAAACAATACACTAGCCAGTTTAAGCGAACACCTCCCCACTTCACTCGTTCAAAATTAAGGACATTTAGATCTTCGTTTATATAGTTTTCATTCGACATTATTTTATGTTCATTACAATAGCCACAGGCACTGTAGGATACTAACTCTTCAGGTCGCTCATGATACGTATGGATCGGTAGTTGTGCAGTAAGAGCCCAGCTTGATAACGCACTCCGTAAATATACTTTACGGGTCGAGAGGCTGTGCAAAAAAGCCTTCACCACAAGATCCTTAGTTAGCCTGTCATCATGAAGCTGTCGCAGTCTTTGTATACATTCATCATGGGAAATCGTTAAACGATCAAACATCAAGCCCATCCTTTTCGCATACTGAAAATCCTCCTCTGTATACGTATACTCCCCATCTCTCCATCTACCAGATTGCCAAAATGTTTGCATTAAAATTTTCTTTGCCTTTTGATCCATTAAAAATTTCCTCCTACTAAAGTTCTAACTTGACCTGTAGTTTCTCCGCCATCTCTCTCCACTGCTGCTTCCAAGGCAAGCCATCCAGTTCCTCTTCTGTTTGCGCGAGCCAATAATCACCCTCCATTAACTCAAACATGTCCATAAAGGTTATCACCGCACATACTGGATTGTTTAATGCCTCTAGCATCGGCTCTGGCCCATCATCCCAGTTGTAATGATTGACAATGGCATGCAAAATAATAGACGAGGAAACCTTGCTAATTTGTTGACACATCTTCTCGAGATTTTCTTCATAAAGGATGGTATCCACTTGTCGCTGTTCTTCCGAATTCAAGGTCAATCTGATGGCGCCTGGTGTATCCAACAATAAATCGGCTATTTCGCTTTGCGCTCTTGCGGCATACCAGGCAGTGGCTGTCATTCCTTCTGTAGCCTGTAAAGAAATGCCTCTAGCAAGGAGTAATGAAATAACTTCTTTTCGCTTAAATTTCACGGCTTTTTTAAGTGCTGTATCACCCAGCTTATCTCGTACCTCCAAGTCTATATTTTGCGCAAGCAGAAGCTCAATCCCTTCCATTGACATTCGATTTGTGATGAAAAGCATTAACGGTGTTCTTCCTCGCGCATCGCGTTCATTTACATCCAGCTTGCTCACAGCTTTTCGCACCGTCTCCAGATTTTTAGATTTGCTAACCTCTGCCCATTCCATTTGGCTTCCCCTCCTAATTGACCCATTGTTGTAATTTTTCTAGCACTTCCTTCCTTTCTGAGGTTTCTTGTTTTATACGCTGTGCAAGCTTCTTAGCACCGCCAAATATTCGGTACAAAAGAAATTCACGCTCATAGCTTTCTTTCGTTTCTAACTCCTGAACAAGTGCCTTTAGTAGTTCTACTTCCATATTTTCAATCCCTTTTAGCGGCTTTGCTGATTCATTAGCACCAAGAAGAATGCCTACAAACACAGGAATAAGCTCTACCGATAAGCCGTGAGCTTCAATAAAAGCCTCCCCATAGGAATCCTGTACAGACTGATGCTCAGAATCGACCAGGGTCATGTAGCTTTGCACAAGCGGAAAATAATCCTTACTATATAGCCCTAAGCCCAAAACCGCATAGGTTCCAGGCATGGCTGATTTTTCACTTGGCTCTACATCCTGGTACCATGCATATTCCTTCATTGCCACCTGAGCATAGTCTGCTAATAAAGGAAAAAGGCTAGGATAAGCTAGGCAATTAGCAAAAAACTGATGAAGCTTCGATTTGGCTAGCTTTTTAAGCGGAAGGAAATTTTTCACTTTCGTCTTTAAAGTCATTTTATAGCCCTTCGGAAAGCCTTCCTGTAAAAGATGAATGATATAATGAAGCGCTTCACGATAAGCCGCTTCCTCTTCCTTTTTTATTTGTATATCAATCGTTTGCAAAATATCATTTGCTCTCCCCTCAATAAAAGCACTTTTGCACTTACTTTCAAAACGACCACTCCCATTTCGTAAATACTCTGTTGCCTGCTGTGAGCCAAGCTCTTTAGCTAGAGTAAGGTATTGTAAACGAGTAGCTGGTTCTTTATAACCGATTTTGACCGCCACATAGAGAAAGAAATCTAGCTTTTCCTGCTCCATAGAAGGTTCTATGTCTTCGTTTTTAAGTAACCACTCATTGGTGTAATCATCTGTTTGCTCAAAATAGCTCTTTAAAAAGTGGTCTTCTGCCCAATGTTTAAAAGCATTTGTAAAATAATAGCTCCACTGATTTAAACGCTCTTTATTCGCCAGATGTTTTTCCTGTAGCTGACGAATAATCGGTTCGATCTCCTCTGCTGTTTGTTGGAAAAAATGTGGATTGACTAAATGCTGTGCTAAGAAAAACTCATCATTGTCGCTTGGAAGCACAGGAAGCTCTGCCATAACTTTCGTTTCCATAAAAGACGCTAATTCCTGTTTCATGAACGCTAGCTTCTGAACATTAAGCAGCTCCTTTTGAAATGCCCACATCGTCTCACCATACTCAAATTCAAGCAACACCTGAAAATGATAATCAAAAAATCGAGGACCATATGACTGTGCCTGAAACATTTGCTCCATCTTCGTACATAAAGCCGAAAAAAGATCCTCCACATAGTTTTGTTCTATAATTTCCTGTATGTATGTCCCTGCATCCACCTTATAAGCACTATCACTCCAGCTAAATGGTTCATAGACATCTATACAAATAGTCCCGTATTGACTTTTGCCTTTTTTCCATGTGATTTTTAAATAGTTAAAGATACCTGCTTGTAGTCGGCTTTGATGTTGAATACCATCAAGACGTTTACTTTCTTGCTGATAGACTTTGGTAAGTTGATCCCACACATCCGCTAAAAAATATTGTATAGACTGCTGCATCTGCTCCATCCTTTCTTAGAGAAAAATCTCTCGCCAAAAAATATTTAGCGAGAGATTACCTTATCCGATTGTTTTCACAACCGCTCCTTCTTGATTCTTTATATGTGTTTTCATAATTTGGAAACTTATACCTTCTAATGAAGATAGGGCAAACCGCTTTTCTTGCGGCACTAAATTTTGACTTAACTCCTCAGCTGCCTCTTTGTTCAATGTAATGGTAATTTCCTGTTCATTTTCCTGATAACCCACTTGATGATCTGGTTTAAATACTATAGTTAAATCTTGACCGACTAAGCTAAGATTTCTTTCCTTTACTATTCGCCCACGTAATAATTTGCCGATGACATCGGCCTGCTTCGCCCCTAATTGAATAACATGGGATTGTTTGTTAAACCAGCCCTTTTTCCCTACCTGCCAAGCCAGCTGATCGACAAATAAAAAGCCTGTACTTGAACCATCTTCCATCATTCCTCGCTCTACCGCCTCTACAATCTCAGGGCTTTGTAATAGTGAGGGGCGTGTTAAGTCCGTTATATAGCTTGGAATTTGGTTAATACCAGCCTGTAGTACACCAAGAGTTTTCCATGTCTGCATTGCTTCTAGTTCATCCTCTGTAATGCCGACCATTTGGATAAACTCCACCTTGCCATTCGGCGTATCCATTTCAGCAAGCTCAGGATCATGCGTAAAGGCTAGCGCTGTTAATTGCGTATCAGCATCCAGACAGATCGGACCATTTGCATCTAAATAATCACCCGCTCTAAAAACATTCCCACTATTAAAAACATATCTACCCATATTCTGTAATAGATTCAACGCCCACGCTGGTGGTTCATCCTCCTCTTCGGAGCGCACTAAGCGAAACGTCAATTCAAATCCATAACCACTATAGTCTTTATTTTCAAGCTCTTTTTCATATAGTTCCGAGAACCCATATGTGACAAAATGCCAATGGGGAACTGGAGTTTCACTTTTATAGGCACTTATACCATCCAAAGGGTCTTGTCCACCTAATGAATAAGGAATCATGGTGCCGTAATGCTTTGGCTCCTGCTCCCCATGTACCTGTGATACAGCTTCATCAATCGCATCCCAGCCTACCGCCATAACCTCTTCACTCATTTACGTTTCCTCCTTGCAATTGTCGCTATCGACTCTACTAACCTATTCATTATGATACCAATTTTATGGTAGCTCATTAACAGCATTAGGACTCATTTTCACTTATCGTGCAACTAGGTTTATTTTCATTCTACATGAGGAAAATATTACTAACGCAAAAAAATCAGGCCATCTTCTGGATTCCAAAAAGATTGCCTGAATAGCCTTCTATTCTGCCATTTAAATTTATACGTTCTATCAATCGGAATAGGTTAGCCATACATCATAGCTGGCTCACGCACAACATGTAAATAATCTGCCAGCTTCCCTACAAATACTTGCTCTAAATATGGTAATTGTCCTAGGCAGTGAGGCGTCATTAATGCTGGATTTTGATAAATCTTTAAACCTCCCACCTTTAATAGCGTCGCTACAAACTGGGAACAAAAATAAGCGCGTTCTCTTCTTACCTCCTTTTGCATCATCACGCCAAAAAGCCCGATAAAGTTGTATTTATAACGATCTCGATTCCAATACATATAACGCACGATTTTAGCCATTTCTAAATATTGATAATGAGAAATTCTACAACGATAAATGACACAATCCGCTGACTCAAATAGCCCTCTTTCCGCATCCTCTCGCAAAAAGCCACCACTTAAAGGATTGTTTAATTGCCTACGTCCAAAGCTAAACATTTCGTATAGCCTCTCATCAAATGCGATTGACGCATGATTCATCTCTTTACCAGTATACATACCTATCGCTTTCGATAATAATGTCCCTGTTTTAGTTAATACTATGTAAATCGTATGTGCCACTTCTTCACCTACTCCAATATTCTTTCTACAACTACCAATACGTTTTAAAACTTCAAATGGTTTCGTGAATTTCCTTTTTTTATAAGTATATACTATAAACTTAAATATTTTCTTAGTAGAACCTGAAGAATTTCTTAAGATTTAGTTTTATTTACTAGTATTTTAAGTTAGTGAACTATCATTAAATCAACGTTCTGAAAATTTTATTTTTGAACTACCTTTATTTATATGCCGTTAATTGTATTCTTATGTGGGGTACAAATGGGGTACAGAAGATTTTTTACTGGGGTACTTGGGGTACAGAAAAATAAATGGACAGATAACTAGAAAACGATAATAATAGTCACTTAGTTTTCCTGAATGACTAAATATTTTAATTTCTTTATATATTTATTACCCTGCCAACGGCTTAGAAAGCTGTTTATAGATTTTCTAGTTTTGATACATTTCTATAGAACCCTATCCTACAGGCTCACTAAATCTTTCTCTCTATTTATCTACTTTTATATTTATTTGGGCACCAGTTGAATTCTATACTAACAACACCTACCCAGTATTGATACAATTTTATTGTATTGCATTTGGAAGGAGGAATTCTGCTGTAGCTACATACACATCACTAAAATACTCGTCAATCTTTTCTACTTTGAATAATCTTATTTTCTCTTTTGCCAACAACCTTTTTGAAACGTAATAATCTTGGCCTATGTCTTTGAATAACTTATCGAGGATTGGTAAATAACCTTTACTCATTTTTAAATTTTCTATTACTGAGAAATCACTTTGCAATGATTGAACTGCCATTTCTAGAATTAAAAATTCATGAAATAGTCGCCGTTGCTCAGGATTCGACATACAACTCCATCCCCTCGATAAGAACATTCGTTTGTGTAATTACATAACAAACGTTCGTATTTTTACGAGTGTTAATTTATAGAAGTAAAAAAAGCACAGAATCAAACCTCAAGAGTTGAGGAACGGATTCTTCTTCAACTGACGGAGCAGGTTAGTGAAAGAAGGTGTTATTTTCCGCTATAGACAATGGTATAATTTGGGTAGGAGGTGAGATAAATAAGTCTTATTCTTTTTGCTTTTGTATTTTTACTATGAGTTTTCTTTACTAGGGAGTTGTTTTATTAAAGTAACGGTGCAGGTTAGTAAATAACTTAATGCAGTTTAGTTTAATAAGAACGAAAATGATTAGAATTAATTATGCTATAGAGCTGGTCAGTTATAATTTTATAAAGGAGTTGTGAGAAGTTGAAATATCGTAAAGCAAATGTCGATGATATTGATAAATTGGTCGAGTTAAGAAAAAAGCAATTAGTTGATGAGGGGATAGAACCTAATATAGATATTGATAGAGAACTATTTGTTTTCTTTAAAAATAAACTAAGTGATGGTACTTTAATTCAATGGCTAGTGGAAGATAATGAAGAAATTATAGCTTGTGGTGCAGTAATTTTTTATGAATTTCCACCTTGTTACACCAATAAGACTGGAAAAAAGGCTTATATCACAAATATGTATACTAATGAAAATTATCGTGGGCAAGGAATCGCAACAAAGCTGTTAACTAAATTAGTTGATGAAGCTAAGATTTCAGGTATTTCACAAATCTGGCTTGGGGCTTCAAAAATGGGTAGACCAGTGTATAAGAAGTTTGGTTTTATGGAAACTGATGACTTTCTAGAATTAAATATTTTTTAATAATTAAAGCCCATTACCAATTAAGGTAACGGGCCCGTAATGTTAAGCACTATGCTGTACAATGCTGATCTTCAAACCTTCAAAATCTCCACCTGTTAATGTGCCAGTGTCAAATTTATCTAGGTGTGACTTATCAAAATTTTTTATCTACTGCTTGTTTGCTTTAGTTGTATCGTTAGTGAATTCATTGTGCCATCATCCTTTTCTGTTGGTTTCTGTGTTTAAAAATATTGAACCGATTCAAGTGTCAACATAGCCCCTTGACCGTTTCCTCCTGGTGCTGGCTCCGATGTAGGTTCAAGCGGGCTCTGGATTAGGATTACCTTCTCCTACAAGCATCTGAATATCTTAAGGTATAAAAGTTTTTAGGTTAAATGGATTGGGTCTCATGTTTTCCTTCTTGCCCAATTTAGTTATTCGATTGACTAAATTGTTCGAAAATATTTTTGTGCCCGTTCTTTATAGCGTCTACGAGAAAAAAGACAAAAATAAAAAAAAGCCACTCAAAATGAATGGCTTAATCACAAATTTATCATTAACTTCACATACGATAAATTTGTAAAAAACTTGGATTAGATTAACCGTATAAACTTAATAAGATAACAAATCTACAAAGCATGTTTTTGAAATGTAAGATTGTCCAAATTACCCTATTATAAAATGAAGAAATTTAAAATCTTTGTTGCATAAAAGTGCCCTTTTGCTTAACAAGAAAACTATTTATTCAAAAACAACCATTTCTCCGATTTCTATAAAACCAAATCGCTTATAAATATTTTTCCCATCATTGGAAGCCTGTAATACAACCGGTTTTTGTTTATCCTTTGTTTGATTTAGAAGAATTTGAAACATTTCACTGCCATGTCCTTTACCTCTAGATGTTTCTTTTGTCATCACATCATAAATACCATAACTATCTTTGCTTTCTATTAATAAACCGGTAGTTACAGCCATTTCGTCTATACAACCAATAAACATTTGAACTTCTGAACCTAATTTTTTTAGTGAAAACTCGTTAAAATAACTTTTTAGTGCCTCTTCTTCTGGTGTACCTTCAAATAAGCTCTTAAATACCTCTATATATTTTAAAAGATCTTCATTATTTTTCACACTAGTAATCATAAGTTGATGGGAAATTCTTTGACCTATATTAAGAGTATTTTCAAGTTTCATCATTACATTACGTTCTGCTTCTTTTAGGTCATATTCTTCCATCAGGTCTTGCCAGCTTGCGTTCAAATACCGAGAGTCAATCCACGTACTAAAGGGATATTCTTTAAGAGTCATACTTTCGATGCTACTTCTAATGTTAAATTCATTTTTTATCTGTGAAGATTTCGGCAAAAGTATATTAAATGTATCCGTGGGTATTTCTGTATTCGTAAAAATGAAGTCCTCTTCATTGATAAGCTTTCAATTAACTGTGTGAGTGAATATTCTTATTTTTTCTTCAAGATTGTTTATAACTAATTGTTGATCTGCAATCATTTCGTTGCTCCTTCCAATTAAATACAGCGCGCACTCTTTTTATTATAGAAGCAATTCATTTAAAATTAAACATTGTTCACATTTTTTATATCCTCCCATAATTTTCAGAAAACTTAAAGCACACTTGTTTATTCACTCACCCTTCACCACTAAACTGTTGTCTCCATTCCTCAAAGCTTATGAATGGCACTGTGACCCTAGGCGGTTTCACCTCTTTGTAAGCCTTATTTAAAGCTTGTTTGTAGGTCAATCCTTAAGCAGACATGTAAGCTTCAATTAGAGTAGCTAATTTCTTTTGGTAAGTATCATCCATGTAATCTCTGCCTCGTCTGTACTCAGGGAGTTTGCCATTGATTATGTAAAATTGTATGGCAGCGACACTGAATATCCATCGATGCTATGCCCCAAAGCCGTGGAGCTTTTGATTTCCACTTGCCATAATGATAATAGCCGTCTTTATCAGCTCTTTGCCCGTCTAGCTATCTATGAGACTTGCGAACTGTAGTATCAAGTGATGACATCCACACCTTGGTTAGCAGTGCTGTCTTGCTAGCCTGTTCCTCAATAGCCAAATCTACTTGTGATCTAACTCGACCACCCTCTGTACGAGCAACAAGGATAGCTTTCTTCCTCGTTCATCCCATAGCTTGCTCAATTCGTATTGCCATGTCTGTATAACCATTTCCTCGCCAGTAGACTGTTGTAAGAGGTAAGCTATCAATAAGTATCTCTCGATGTAAAGACGCTCCAGTGACGCTTGTATGAGCTTAATAACTTCTTTATAAACAGCATTTAACTGTTGAGCAATTAACTTCATCTCTTGATTAAAGCGATTGTACTTGTTAACGTCAATCCAGGTAGCTTGGCCGTTCTTACCAAACTTACGATGCCCCTCTAACATATGAGCGAGAATAGACTTTAAACTTCTTGCAAATACAACTTCAATATCCCTCTCTGCTTTAGCTCCCAGTTCATCTAAGATTTGATTGATTTCCTGTTGATTCATGACTCATCAACTTCTTTAGGATCAAGAGCAGTAATGAACTTTCGCTCCATTGTTTTGCAATTGTTCTCGAGCCGCATAAGCTTATACTTCATTGCCACACCTGTAGAATTACCTGCAAACGATTCATCACTGAAGTTCACGCTTTTGGCTATACGCATGATGTTCGCTTCTAAGCGATTCAGGTGTTTCTCGATCATTTGATCATTAACATCTTTTGTTAGATATTTAATGTCATCATCTTCACCCCATCAATTCAAAGATGCCAGTTTGAGCAACTTTCTTCGCATCTTCGTCATCCATCCCCATACATTACCTTTCGGAGCTCCTGCTTTATTCGGAGTACTCCGTTCTTCTGATTGGAGTACTCCATTAAGTTTCTCATTCCAATTATCCTTTGATTTCCATGAACCAATTGTTTTTTCTGGAACACCAAACATTTTTGCAATTGCTCGATTTGTATCTCTTGCTCTAGCCATCTCTCATATACCCCACCTCCATCATTTGTTTTTAAACCACCTAAAACTAGTTACATTCTTTCTCAGAGTCTACTTAATATAAAAAAATAGATTTTAATATATAACCAGGTAATATTTTTCCAATTCGCAGAATATAATTAAATAAGGAGGTGATAGTAAAATGAAAAAGAAATTAGGTATGATTTTATTAGTTGCTGCACTTTTCGGAGCTGCTGCTGCTTCTACAGCCCCTACTGCATCTGCTGCTCAGTGTTACTGGGTAGGGAAAGCTTGGATATGTGATTACTAAAAGATAGAGATCAATATTAAAAAGTATTTTTTTATTTTGCCACAGTAATAGTGGCTTTTTTTAATTAAAGATAAACTGCTTTCTCATATCTCATACATCACCACCTCCAACAAAAAATGCTACCACCCTGAAAGTGATAGCAAGATTTATGTATTTTGTCTAAATTCTTTCCATTTCACTTGTAAGTGAGACTTCATAGTATCACTATCATAAATATCAAGTTTAGAATAGGGTTTAAAATATTTTTCAATACCCTTTGTTTGCAACAATAATTTATAATTTCTTTTCAATCTCCACCTCCCAACCAGTCTTAAACCTGAGAATGAAATATATGTAATACCTTTTTGCTCTTAAAACCACACCAAACTCCGCCCTCTCTACTCATAGCGTTTTGGCTGTTGATGTAGTTTTCAAAGCAAAAGAAAAAGCCTCCATCCTAAGATGAAAGCTTTGCTATTGTTTTTGTCGAGTTAGCTCATTTGCGACTCGTGGTAGAGCTGCACCACGTTATATTTGTAAAGCGAATTGTGTTTTTATTTATAGTGCGTATCCGCGCACTTTGTTGCTCAGTTAGTTTGACTAAAAGGTAAGTGGACGAAGTTCACATAAAAACCAAGCCATATTTAGAGCAATATGAAACTCTGAATTGACACAAATACTGAAAATAAAAATATCGCAATTAGTAGCCAACCATAAACTTTTCGCTCTTGTTGAAATTCTCTAATTCCCCAAATTAACATTACTAACCCTAAAAAGAAAATCGTTAAAAAATTCAACTGGTAATTCTTTGTGATAAGTCCATAAGCTGAGAGTTTCACCCCACTATTATTTTTAGAATATGTTAAAAAGAAATATAAAATTGGATATAAACCTATTTTGGTTATAGAACAAACCTGCGCTATTAGTTTAAGGATCAAGTCTTTTATAAAAACTAAAAAGAAGCAGCCTTTCGGCTACTTCAACATTTGTTTCAATATGTTGTTTTCTGACCCTAAATATTGTTGTACTAGATAACCCCATATGTTTACCAATTACCCTCATTCTATCCCCGTCTAGCAATCTATGAAGCACTTCAACCTCTCTGTCACCTTGTACTAACAAAATACGTTTTTGCACCTCTGCAATCTTTTGCTCGTATTCCTTAATCCGATAATTTAGCGAATAAACACGTCGTTGTACCTCTGTAAACACTGGATCACTCGTCCCACCACTTACCTTTGGTAGTGTAGCTTCAATACCATACATAGCTATTTTAGTTCGAATATAGCTGTTGTTATCGATTTAGGCTACTGGCTGCCTTGCTTCCTCGATTGTTTCCACCATCCAACGATAATTCTCAATCCACTGAAGTAAATCTTCGTGAACACACCATCAAAGGGCATAATCCAATTCGAGCTCTAGCGTCTGCAAACGCTGCGGCTTTTCTATTTTGGACTGATCTTTTATTCATCATCGGCTCACAAGCTGTAATGCTGAGTGTTTTAAATATGAATCATTTCCTCAAAGTTTTCAGTAACACTCGTGTACATTTATTGATCTTAATACTTACTATAAGTTTCATGTAACCCAAATTTAATTGTTAAAACTAAAATCGTGTTATAGGATTACTATTGTTAAAAAACTATTAGAAAACATGATTTAAGGAAGAATTTTTTATGAATGACAAACTAATTAAATATTTATCTATTTTTGGTGGTACTACAATTATCGCTTTAGCTCTAGCGGCTTTTTCCTTATCGACCAAGGTATGAATAAGGAATTTAGTGAAAAAGCATGGTCAGATACAAAAGAAAAAGCAATACAAGTTACAGTTGAGCATTTTAAAAAGGAAAACAATATCAATGTTACAATAAATGAAGTTAGTTCTTCAGGTGAATATGCGACAATGAAGTATATATAGAAGGTCATGTTGTTGGTAATGAGAATAAGAAAAAATCAGCTGTTGTAGATACTTCTGAAGAAAATTACCAAGTAAAACACTTTTAAAGAGCCCATTGAACAGTTAACTTTATTGTTAGCTGATCTTTTTATTGCACATTTTTTCATATTGTTCAGTCAATCTCCATGCATATTTGAAATTAATAAACCAATCTCACCTTTACTATTATCTTTTAATGACTTCAGTCCAGAAACTATTCTTCACTCCACCTTCCTTTTGGTCCAAACAACTGTATTCGATATGAATAAAATATTGTATAGAAGAGGAGGTGAATATAAATTGGCATCATTTGAAATTGGAGCGAGAAGTCTTTTTAATTTTCGAAACGAGCGCTTTTTCCTATTAGTTGAAGATGAAATTACAATTCCAGAAAAAGGTGTGGAGATTGATCCAGTTAATATCTATGAGATTGACCAGCAAACTTTCAATTTTATCAGAGAGGAAGGAGATACACCTGTAGTTGTACCACGTTTTAACCTTCCTCCTGTACCACCTGGATTTAAATTAGAACGAAAATGTATTTTTACAGTCGATAATTCTTATTTTGTCATCTATGATTTAGAAAATGGCACTGATAACAATGTTTTATTAAGAATTAGTGCAGCTTTATTTAACTCATTAAGAAATTCTGGTGTTCGTGAATGCGTTCCTCAAGATTTCATTAATTAATAAATAATCCAACCTTCAGTAAAATATTATCATCATATTTAAAATAATGTTCAGCAAGATTCCTCCTTCCTTGCTGAACATTTTCTTTTAACTACCACCTTCTTCTTACCTAACAACCCACCAGCTCTTGGCCCAATCCGTCCCGCCAACACAAGGTCCATAACAATTAAAGCTACATTAGCGTTACTGATTAAAAACCTTTGAGCTATCTTGTTGATTAAAAGCCCTAGTTTCCAAAGTGTAACAAAGATTTCAATATGCTTTGCTGTAAAATCAAACTTAACCGTTTCATGAGCATCACCAGTAAACAAAATGTATTTTTCATTTAATCGTCACCTCTGCTCTAGACTGCTCTGAATAAAACTTCCGTACATTCATCTCAACTATTTGTGAATCATCATTCCAAATGATTTTATTGCACTCACCCTTAATGTTTTAAATCAAGTTATCGAGATCCGGCTTTTTAGTTGGACATAATTCACCACTAGCTAAAAGCTTTCTCTTTGGCCCTGTACAAAGATTCTGTGGTGGCGAATTCTGAAAAATAAAATATTTGCAATGTTTGCAATTTTATCCTAGCTTCTTTAATACGATTTTTCAGCTTGGTTATACTGTATTAGTAATAAAAAGACACTCCTTCATAGGAATGTCTAAACATTTATCTATAAATATCTAATAAATTTAATAAGTACATTTCTGTTTCATTAATCGAAAGCATTATTTCTTTATGCAGTTGATCCTCCATACTATCTTCAGAAATAAACTGTAAGTATTTATTTACTTCTACAAAGAATTTTTCAAACTCTTGTAAGAATTCATCAATTTTTTGATCGCCAGGTGTTACAGATAGATAAATAGTTTTGAATAAATTAAAGTCACTATATGCATTACTTAAAAAATAGATAGCCAATATTTTATCGCTAGTGACATATGATTTTACAAAGGTCAGATTTTGTTTTAATTTATTCAATGAATTTATAAGATTTGTTGTTTGTTTTATCATATTTGCAGTATTACTATACATCTACTAACCACCTCCAATTTAATAATAAGCAAAAAATCACCAAATTGGAATAATATTCTGCATTTTTCATCTTTTAAAAACTTTATAGAATCTGCCATTGAATGAAGACATCGGTCCAAACACCAATAATCAGTAATACAAATACCCACCCTACCAACTGGATGTAGATTTTTAATAATGGGCTTTCCGCAAATCCTCTTGAAAAGGGGCTCACCTTTAAAACATCATGAGGATATTTCAACATTATATATGAAAAACTGCCAAAAATGAACGTTACCCATACAGCGGTCATGAACATTTCCTAGTGTCACTCCTAAACATCAAGATTCAACAATCGCATACTTATTATATTGATCCCCCTACACTCTTGTGCCATCGATGCTATTATGTCTAATTCCTCATTTATAACAAAATAAAAATGAGCTCGATCAAAACGTGAGCTCATAGACTCCTTTATCCTAATGGATAATAAGGTTCGTAAATGGGATGCCAATAATATGGGGGTCTAACACCAATACTCTGTGTAAACCAGCTGTAATTTAAATAATGAATGTTTAATTAATATACGTTATTTTCTAGTAACCGTGTCACTTCTGGGAAAAATTCTATCTCCATTCTAACCATCCCCCTGCGATGATGGTCTTTTTCTTGCTTTAACATACGAAGGTAATCAATCATAGTATATGTTGAAAAGGAGGGATTGGTTATTAACAATCCAAGTGACGGGCCAGCTCAAAATAACCAAGATTTAATGGAACAAATTCGTTTTTATCAAAAATGGTTTGAGGACAGTAAAAAAGAAGATCCATACCCTCAATATCCTGTCTATGGAAAGATTACGCAATATAAAGAAGTACCTCTTACCCAACCTGAACAAAGGCAGCTTCGTCAACCAGGGCTCGAAAGCTTAATGGTGCCGAAGCCTATCATTGAAAACCCTCATTATAAAGGTAGTGGAAAATTAAAAGGGAAAGTAGCCCTTATTACTGGGGGTGATAGTGGGATGGGTGCAGCTGCTGCGATTGCCTTTGCGGAAAGAGGAGGCCGACGTAGCAATTGCTTATTTAGATGAGCATAGGACGCTACTCGAACTAAAAATAGAATTGAGGAACTAGGAGAAAAATGTTTACTCCTTCCTGGGGATCTCCGTGAAAAAAAACATTGTGCAAATATTGTTTATGAAACCATTCATACGTTTGGACGCTTAGATATATTATGTAACCATGTTGGCATTCAGTTTCAACAAAATGACCTGACTGACATTACAGATGAACAATTCGATGAAACGTTTAAGCTTAATATTTATTCACATTTTTATACGACAAGAGCGGCCCTCCCTTATTTACAGGCTGGTAGCTACATAATTGGTACCGCATCTGTAGTAGCTTATGCTGGTGAGCCTTTATTAATCGATTACTCTGCCACAAAAGCAGCTGTCGTCGGCTGGACTCCTTCTTTAGCAAAGAGCATGGCTAAAAAGCAGATTCGCGTCAATGCAATTGCCCCGGTCGAATTTGGACACCATTAATCCCCTCCAGTTTTTCCTCTGACGAAAACGCATTGCACGGAGGGAATCTTTTTAACCGAATGGCACAGCCCTTTGAAGTGGCCCCGACATTCGTTTATTTAGCATCAGATGATTCTAGACATGTAATGGGACAGGTTTTACATGTGGATGGCGGAAAATCCACCAATTCGTAGCTACGTAAAGAAAACTCAGGCAACACGTAATTGTATGCTGAGTTTTTTTAATTTTTCTTTTCAATTTTTTATAGATGGTTCAAAAAAGATGTTAACGATTCAACTTTGCCTCTTTATTTCATTTACTTTTCAATTTATTGACAGTGGTTATGTTCATAACTACAACAACATACATTAATTGCGGGATAGCAACTTTAACATCGCCCCCAAGATGTTTTTGTACAACGCTATCCCAGCTTTACATCGTGGTTTTTGGCGATCATAATTCTCTCCTATCGGCTTTCTCTACGTTGTTATCCCTTCCGTAGTAAAGAATAAATCAACATATCTCTACATTCGCCAGTCACACTATGACATTCATATTGTCTTAAATAGCCCTCTTCTTTAAAATTGAATTTCGTTAATAACTTCCTTGATGCTATGTTTTCTTCAGCAACAATGGCTTGTATCCTCACTAACCCTAACTGATTAAATCCAATTGCCAATACTTCATTCATAGCTTCTGACATAATACCCTTATGCCAATATTTTTCTGATAACTCATAACCTATTTCAGCCCGTTTACCCTCAAATTCACTTAAAAATATAGTGCCTATCACCTCATCTGACATTTTATCAGCAATAGCAAAACGAATTATCCACCCCTTTTCAAAGCCCTCATTCCAAATATGAATGACCTCAATACTTCTTTCAATGGATTCTGGACCATTCCAATCCAAATAACGATAGATGTTTTCATTAGAATAATAATTGTATAATGATGGCGCATCGTCTCGTTTTAATTTTCTTAATCGAATTTGTTCTGTTTGGATGGTCGGAAATGACATGCCCAATAATTCAGTAAAATTCATCGCTCTCTCCCATTTGGTAATTCTTGTTATACCTGTAATATAGCTGATTATTAATTTTGATAAAACCTCAATATTCCTTCATAAAAGAAAAAAAGCCATCGCGATTTAAAAACGCAATGACTGTTGATTTGCTGCTTTTCTTTTTTCATTTAAAATGATTCTCTGGATGCTCTTTAGGGATAAATAATATTTTTCAGCTAGCGTTTCTCTAACCATTCCAGATAAAAAAACATTATAAATATTGGCATTTCTCAAATCCAATTCAGCTTTTATAGTGGTACGAGATCCCCAGCTTTATGTTGTTCTTTCCGCGGGATATAAATATATTCGCCATCCATATATTCCTGAATGGCCGCTAACAACTCTTCAGGTAAAATATGCTTTGCTTTTTTATAGCTCATGTTGCACTCCTAAATGTGTAGATTTTTTTAGGAAAAGCAACGGCTATGCTCAATATTTTTTTGCCATAGCCATTGCTATGCAAACATCATATATTTCCTCACGCAATTATCACCCCTTCATTCACGCCTTTTTATATCCATATTATAGCATATAAACCAATATTTTAATGGTGTAATTAATAGTCCACTTTAAAGTGATCCCACCTTAGGCATTCCCCTATGCACCTTTGACCATTACATTCATATAATTAGATTGAAGGGAGTGGCATAGTGCCTTGGCAACATAAAATTTACTATTTAATCGGGCAACCGGTCGGTGTTTCATTGACGAATGGGCAAGGAACATCTGGTGTTCTTTGTGGCGTTTCAGGTGGGAAGCTTCTTGTCCTCGAATATTTGTATCAAAGTCAATTTGCTTTAAAGCAGTATGATTTTCATATGATTCAAGATGTCAATGGTTTTCCGCCTTGTCAAACGCGGCAGCCGTTATATTAAAAACATCCGTGTAGGATGTTTTTTTGATGGCACCATTTAATATTAGTTACTTAGATGATGATCGCTCCTCCATTTGAATCTTATACATACAATTGATATGGAAACCTTTGTGGGATACTGTGGAAATGTAGGCAATTTCAATAATTATTTGTGGCGGAAATGATGGCAGTGGTAACAGTTCAACTTTCGTGCTCATCGTTGTCCTATTCATTCTTCTCAATATTGTTGGTGCAAGCTTCATTTGCTAATGGTCATATGAAGGCTTTAGCTTCTGTTTATTTCTAATGATGAAAAAGCTTAAAGCCTTTTTTATTTCCCCTTCACCCAATTCTAACCTGTTATGAGATAATAAAAATATATTTCTTACGCCATTGAAGATAGATAACTATCTCCAAATGATAACTTAACATAATAATAGTATTGTAAAGTTCTTTCTACTTTACATGACACTCCTTTATTGGTTCTAGGGGTCACTTTCATCCAAGTGGCCTCTTTTTGCATCCTTTTACTCTATTATAGATTTTCTAGAACTATCGTTTTAGTAGAGAGGAGGAAAACAAATGGGCATTAATTTAAATTTTTGGTCCTTTATTTTATCTTTAGGTTGCATCCTATTATTTTTTCTGTCCGGTTCCTTAAAAGACTTTTTTGTCACCTATGTCCATCTTCACCCATTGACACTGACAATGCTATTGTCAATCGTATGCTTCTACCTAAGTGTTGTAGGAATGAAAGATGTCAGAAATTTAGCGACCTTGCTGAGAGGCATTGTGACAATGGCTTTAACACTGATTTTAATTGTGAGTATTTCTTTTATTTTATTTTTTGGTAATTTATAAAGTAAAAGAACGCCAGCTTGCCTGATTATTAAACAAGCCTTCTTGACGAACATTTGTTCTATGTATACAATAATAAAAAAGGAGGCTTGTTTATGCAAGACACAATTAACATTGAATTAGTACATTTTTCAGAAGACTATGCAGACCAGTTAAATGAGTTTGAATTGCCCGTAGAACAGCACCAATTTACTGCCTTACCAAAAGAGATTACTATCGAAAAAGTGGGACAGTACCCTATTGTGATTTTAAGTAATAAAATACCTGTTGGTTTTTTCGTACTTCATACAACTGAAAGAGTACAGGAATATTCTAGCAATCCACAGGCGATGTTACTTACCGCTTTATCTATGGATCATAAACAGCAAGGTAAGGGTTATGCAAAAAAAGCAATGCTTTTACTGGCTGACTTTGTCAAGCATGAATTTAAAGAATTTAACGAAGTAGTGTTAGTGGTAAATCACAAAAATATCGCTGCGCAGAATTTGTATCTCAACGTAGGTTTTGAAGATAATGGTGAAAGACGAATGGGACCAATTGGTGAGCAAATAGTGATGCAATTGCACCTATAAGGAGACAGTCACTCATTTTAGATGTTCAAATGAGTGACTTTGTTATCCGCTGTCATTCGTACCATTCATTATTAGGCACTAAATTCACTCACTCGATTGTGCATTCAATACCGCTATTGCCATCCACCTCTATATAGCCAGCATAAATATATTTCAATGCGATATGTTTCGTTGTTGTAATCGTTTCTAGCAGAAGTTCCATCTCATTCATCTCTTTAATAATGCCACCATATTGAACAAAATTAGCCTCTTCCCAAATAGTTAACATAATATAGTTACGTTCTGCTAATGCACGTGTGATGGTTTGCTGTAATTCCTCCAGTTCCCATTCTGCACGTTCCCGTGGCGGTTCTGTCTGCACCTCTTGCTTCCACTTTTTCAAAAGCAGTAAATGCTCTGGAAGCATCATCGATGTCCATTTCATAGCTCCTCGATCTTTATTCATCTTATCTCACCCTTTCAGTTCAGTTACGGGGGACGCTTGCGAGAAAACTAAAACGTTGAAAGTCATGACTGCTTTGCTAAGATTTCCACGCCGCCCTCAAAACAAAACATACGTTCTTTTTATTATACGCACATACGTTCTTTAATAGCAGTGGTAATTTAATACAATTCCTCTAGCATATGCTTGCTAAGAGTTCTAGACAAACGCTAGGCATTTGTATAAGTCTATAAACATTTCAATCATAATCTGTGATGATGATGAATATCACAATTTTAGTGAGAAAGGATGTAAGTATTAACACAAATGTCGATTATACATCGCCTTCTGCAGAGTTTACCTTTGATGTCAACAAAAGTACGCTTTTTAAAAAAGATGCACGAAATTACATTAATATCCTTGGCGTAGAACAATTAAATACATTAGAAAATACATCTTTACTGGATATTTTTTTAAGCAAAGATAATGTCATTGAGCCACACTATCACCAAAATGCAGCTGAGCTTGTCTATTGTATTTCTGGTGCAGCAACGGTTTCCCTTTTAAATCCCTTTACAAAAAAACTTCAAAACTACCCGATTAAGCCTGGGCAAGTAGCTAATATCCCACAGGGCTGGTGGCATTATGAGGTTGCCACAGAGGATAACACCCATTTGCTTGCTATCTTTGACGCTCCAACACCAGAGGTTATTTTAGGCTCCGATATATTGAAATTTACACCTGCCAATATTATGGCGCATACCTATTGTTTAGATGAGGAACAATGGAAGAAAACCATTGCACCCATTGTTCCATCTACTTATATTGGGCCACCAAAAGGCTGTAATCGAGTGGAATCGGCAACTGATAATTCTTCATGCAAGCAAAAGAAGCCATCCATGAAACCATGTCCATACCCAAACCCATACCCTTATCCATATCCATACCATTACCCTTCCCCACATATGTATGCGTATGGCACGTATTATTAAAATACCCCTTGTATTAAACTTTTATTGTAAAAGATGAATAGAATGTCATAAACTGTTCCATCCTAATCTTAGATAAATACTAGGAGTTAGGAAGTGTCACAATAACGATGATAAATGACAAACTAGCATCATTACAATTTAAGGAGATGTTTAGGCTTTGGTCGCAGCTCGGTGTCAATCAAAGCTATATTGCTTCAAGCCATGCCTTTTTTAACCATACCCGAGATAAAAAATTAAAGATTATGATTTTGGAATTCATTCAATGTTTAAAAGAGGAAAATAAACAGCTGACATTATTATTAAAGGAAAATGGTGTTCTTGCCCCCACTACAACTATGTCATACAGTAAAATGAAAATGACGGATATACGTGGAAAATCCATCATTAATGATAGTGAAATTAGTGCCATTTTATCTATGAATATTGCTTCCTCTTTACTTGCTGTAAGCCAAGCATTGGAATTGTCAGTAAAGAAAAAGCATCTTGCCAAATATGGTGAACTCCATATGCGCTATGCTATACTTGGGTCTAAGTTGATCGAACTGAGTAAAATTAAAGGCTGGCTTCTAGCACCAGCCCAATAAAAATGTTGGCTGAACGAAATCATTCATTACGTTGCACATTATTAAATCTACTTTTAATAGTGTGTTTTTTGTACATTTTAAATATTAAACAATAGCAAAACCACCTACTCGTTATATGTAGGTGGTTTTAACATTCAATCATCTTCTATCGACTTCTTACAAACAGGAGCTTATACCATTGATTTACGAGGAACGGTAACACGGATAGACTATAAATAAAGCCTAATTGGGCAATTGTTAATGGAGCCACTTCAAAGACCGTTGTTAGCATTGGCATAAACAATACAATGTGCAAGCTTAGGACACCGATTAAAAATGCAATCCATGCATATTTATTCGAAAAGACACCAATCGTAAAGATCGATTGTTTAGCTCTGGAGTTAAAGCCATGCACTAATCTTGATAAACAAAGTGTTGTAAACGCCATTGTACTTGCCGTTAATGTATCGCCAGTTGATAATCCAATTTGAAAAGCAATGATGGTAGAGATGGCAATTAAAATTCCTTCTAGCACCACCTGTGTCGTAAATGATTTATTTAATAGAGGGGTATGAACATTTCTAGGCTTGTCCTTCATCGTTTTCTTATTATTCGGCTCTAATCCGATTGCGATTGCTGGAAGACTATCTGTTAATAGGTTGATGAATAATAGATGAACGGGTGCAAAAGGAACTGGTAAGCCGAGTACTGTAGCATATAGCACTACAAATATAGCTCCTGCATTCCCTGATAATAAGAACAAAATGGCATTTTTAATATTTGTATAGATGCTCCGACCATTGGCGATCGCCTTGACAATCGTAGAAAAATTATCATCTGTTAAAATCATGGATGAGGCATCTTTTGCGACCTCCGTCCCAGTCACTCCCATTGCCACCCCGATATCTGCTTGTTTTAGTGCCGGCCCATCATTGACGCCATCCCCTGTCATCGCGACAACATGACCCTTATCCTGCCACGCTTTGACGATACGAATCTTTTGAGCAGGTGTAACACGCGCATACACAGAATAATCATCAACTTTTTCCTGTAGCTCTTGATCTGTGAATTTTTCGAGAGCATGTCCTTCAATGGCTTCATCTGGATTTTTTAAAATCCCAATTTGTTGGGCAATCGCTGTAGCTGTAATTTTATGGTCACCTGTAATCATAACTGGCTTAATGCCTGCCTTAATACAATTTTCTACAGCTTCTTTGGACTCTTTTCTTGGTGGGTCCATCATAGCCACTAAGCCGACAAATATTAAATCTCTTTCTACTCTTGTATCAATTGTTTGCTGCGGTAAAACATCTTTGTAGGCAATGGCTATCACCCGTAAACCATTCCTCGAAAAATCATGATTGACCGCTTCGATTTTTTGGCGATGCTGAGCTGTCATCTCAAAAATGCCTGTTGCCGTTTTTATTCTAGTCACTTTAGGCAAGAGAACATCTAATGCTCCTTTAGTAATCATAACAGGCTGTTTATCTATTTTATTTACAGTACTCATAAGCTTTCGTGCCGAATCAAATGGAATTTCAGCTAGTCTTGGATATTGCTCGCGAATCATCAATTCATCTAAGCCGTAATGCTTTCCTAATTTCACAAGCGCTATTTCTGTCGGATCACCAATTTCCTTGTGCTCACGCTCGACAGCATCACTACATAAAAGTGCCTTTACCATCAGTTCTTTTTCCACTGAATTTGTTGGGTTTAGCCAATCATGAGGAATTTTTTTCTGATCGACAAAAACTTCCTGTACAACCATTTTATTTTCTGTTAAAGTACCCGTTTTATCAGAACAAATTACAGATACACTTCCTAAGCTTTCTACCGCATAAAGCTTACGGATAATGGCATTTTCCTTCGCCATCTTTTGTGTACCGAATGCTAAGACGATTGTAACGATGGAACTCAAAGCCTCAGGAATAGCTGCGACAGCTAGAGATACGGCAAACATAAAGGATTCTACTAATGCTCGTCCACGAATAAGATCAATTGTAAAAATGGCTAAGCAAATGATTGTAATACCTAATGCTAATTTTTCACCAAATTGATCCAGGCTAATTTGTAAAGGTGTTTTCTTTTCCTTAGCCGTATCGAGTAAATTAGCAATTTTCCCGATTTCAGTCTGCATCCCGATAGCTGTAACCATTACAATGCCTCGTCCATTGGTCACGAAGCTACCTGAATACACCATATTTTTCTTATCGGCAATCGTAACATTGTTTTTTCGAATAGGGTCAGTACTTTTGGCAACGGCAATTGATTCTCCAGTAAGAGAACTTTCATTGATATGCAAATTATGACTTTCCAATAGTCTGCCATCTGCATTGATGTAATCGCCAGCCTCTAACATAAGAAGATCCCCCACCACAATTTCCTCAGAAGGAATTTCCATAAGCTGATTATTACGCATTACTTTGGCAATCGGCGAGGTTAGCGCCTTCAGATTGTCTAAAGATTGTTCAGCTTTAACATGCTGTACCGTGCCTAAAATAGCATTTAGAAAAACAACAATCATGATGACAATTGTACTTTCTACCTCTCCAAGTAGAAAGGAAACGAAGGCAGCGACCAATAAAATAATGACTAATAAATCTTTGAATTGGCCCATAAAAACAGCCCATGTACTAGTCTTTTTACCTTCCTCTAATACGTTATAGCCATAGACTTGTTGCCTCTTTTGAACATCCCCATCGGTCAAGCCTTCTGTGGTGACGTTCAATATCTTCATGACTTCAGTAGACGATTGTTGATGATATTCAGTCATAGGGTTCTCCTTCCATTCACAAGATTTAAAGGTCACATACTATTTTCTGGAAAATAATAGGCACCATAAAATCTCAAACTTCATCAGTCTGTGTGAAATTCATTAACTACAACAATCTATTCCATAGTTAACTAGAGTATGATAATAAACTAGTGAGAAATTAATTTTTATAGAGAAAACTCAAATAGATTCACTTAGACAAAAAAAAGCACTGGGAATGTTTTATTTTCCCAATGCTTATAAAGGCAGTTATGATTGTATGGGTCTCTCTTTATGGGCCACTAATAAGTAATCCAAGGCACTCATGCGCGTAAGCTTGTGCGTGAACTTTATGGCATCTGCATGAGAGGCAAATGTAAAGTGTTCGAGTTCGTCTGTTGGTATAAAATGATCCACTGTTTTCCGAGTCAATTTTCGTACAGATAATGTGTGTGAATCCTCTTCATATAATATGATAGCACCTACATTTCTATAAAAAGTTTGATCAATCGTCGCGATGACTTTGACATTTTGAAAATCGGTTAAATCTACTTGCATCTATTACCAACCTCCTCTATCCTTACATTCGCTATCAGGCTGCTATTATCCTGCTATAGCAGGATCACTTTTGGATAATTTCACCATTTATTATGAGTGATGCTGCGCTGATGAATAATCCGCAGAATGCTCATGTGAGACAGGCGCTCTTTTAATGGAGAAGATAGCACATCCTAAAGCACAGAGAACTAATAGAGTTCCGAAACTTGCTAAATGCATGACAGAACCAGTAAAGGCAAATACGGCACCACCCAGCGCTGAGCCGATGGAAATCCCGATTTGAAGCGCAGCGGTATTTAAGCTTTGCTGTATATCGGATGATTGAGGATCTGCTTGAATTAAATAATTTTGTAATGGCGGTGTTAAAGCCCAGCTCAATGCTCCCCATAAAACGGTAAACAGTAAAAAGACCGGTAAGGCAATGACTGTATAAGGGATACTAAACAAGACAAGCGCAAATGTAGAGACGATTAAAATAAGGGCTTTACTTGTCCCGATTTTATCGCTCACCCAACCACCTACAGCATTACCGCTCACAGAGGCAATACCAAAGATTAAGTAACAAATACTAATCCATGAAGCATTCATATCAAAGGCTTCTACTAAAAAGGGTGTTAAATATGCGTAGAGCATATAATGACCTGCTAGCATAAACAAAGTCGTTAATTGCGCTGTAAGGATTTTTAAATTCGCCAATGACTTCATTTGCTTCTTCAGTGGTACGACTTCCCCGATTGGCATTTTGTCTAATAACAAAGCTATTAAAACCATTGAGATTGTTGAAAGAATACTAATGCCTAAAAATACGGCTCTCCAACCGAAAGCTTCCGTAATAAAAATCCCCATTGGCACACCGATAACAAGTGCAGAACTTACGCCCATAAAAACAAGCCCCAATGCTTTCGCACGGTGTCTAGGCTCTACAATTCTCGTTGTAATCGTTAATGATAGAACGATGACTAATGCTGTACTCATCGCTGTAAAAATTCGGGCAATTAGGACAACGGTGAACGTTGTACTAAAGAAGGTCATTAAATTACCTAATGTAAAAATAAATAAGGATATAAGGAATAAGCGTTTTCGTTCTACCTTCGCTGTCAAAGATAGTAGAACAGGCGCTGAAATCGCATAAACAAGTGCAAAAATAGTGATTAATTGCCCTGCTGTTGCTAAAGAAACATTCAAATCCTTTGCAATATTTGGTAGGATTCCACCTACGATTAATTCAACTAAACCTACTGCAAAGGTAGTCACCGCAAGAATATAAACTCTCCAATTCATTGAAATCTCCCTTTCGTTACATTTTCACTTTTATAGGAGATTTTTCATCAGCCATGATACTCCTGTCCAGATTTTGCAGAAGAACTTGCCACATAAGCTCTACTGCATAATCTGTAATATATGTTTGAGGCTGCATGAGCTTGATTCAGCAGACATTTCTATATCAACATCATGGGCTGCATCAAAATAAAAAAATCCTGACTACAAAAATGAAACAAAGTTTTGTAGTCAGGATTTTATGGTTCCTGGTAGAGACCCTCAATCCATATTATTGAGGTTATACAGTTCAAATATTTACTTTAGCTATAGTAGCACATGAAAAATTTATTGACAATACCTTTTTTTCATAGAGTTCATTTCATAAAAATTTCGTTTACTCGAGAGAAAATTTCGATTTTCTGCTTATATTTTGATGAATTTGACCATACATAATAACATACAATAACTATTTTACGAGGTGATTGTTTGCGAATAGTAGGATTTGTATGCTATTTTTTATTACTATTTTATGGTGTTGAATTAGTAGCCGAAGAGCTCACAATCGAAGAACCAGCTCTCAGTTCTCACATAAGAAGTAATCAAACCCCTATTAAAGAAACCGTTGAAAATTCAATGATTTGTGTTTATTATCCCTCTTATAAAATATGTAAAGATGTACCATCCCATAAAGAGAAAGAGGCCACTATTAAAGTAGCCTCTTAATCATTTCTTATTTTGAGCCAACGTGAAAATGCTTAAATGGATAGACGATTAATTTCGACTCGCCATAAACAGCATCCTCTGAAATTAAACCATAATGGCGACTATCACTACTTTTTAGGCGATTGTCCCCAAGCACAAAATACATGCCCTTTGGCACCTCTTTTTCATTCACTAATTGCTCTAATGTAAAGTTTTCAGTAATGCGTAATTGGTTAGGATCATCTGTTTCACGATTGACGTAATCTTCTTTGTAGGCTTTGCCATTCACATACAATACATCATCTTTCATTTCCACCTTATCACCTGGTACACCGATGACACGTTTAATATATAGTTCATCTTCTACAGGTGATTGGAAAACAATTTGATCAAAACGCTCGATTTTACTTGTTTTACTTACAATTATCACATCTTTATCATGGTAGGTTGGGTACATCGATGCCCCCTGTACTTTAATGGGGGCAAATAAAAATTGCTTACAGCCAAACACGACAATTGCTGTAATGACAATAATTTTGATGTAGGATAATAATTCTTTTTTAAAGCTTGTTGTTTTTTCCTCTTGCATGTTCATTCCCCGATACTGTTTTTTTAATAGTATAACATTTTCTATACTTCATTGACGAATGAATCACACAAATTGTTTCATTCGCCATAAAAAATAGACAAGGCTACTATGTAGCATTGTCTAGAAATATCTGATTCTGTTTATTTGCCAATTAAGAATGGTTAGATTGTGGAGCAACCTGTTGCTGCTCGTTCAATAAATCTACTGCTAATACGATACCAACTGGTAATGCAATTGCTAATAAAATTGTGCCTATAATCATCACAATCACTCCTTTGAACCATTTCTAATATCAGTATACATCGAATTTTCAGATATTTCAAGAAATATAGATAAATGATTCATGTCAAAAAAAATCATTCAACTAGGCATGCACCCTACATGAATGATTTTTTATGCACTACATAAATAATTTTAAACATAATATTTGTAGGCCTCTAATAGTTGAACGGACTGGATTTCTTCGCGTTTTGCGTTTAGGTACATAGCTTTGCATGCAATGATTAAGAGCTGTATACCTAAGGACCTGGGTCCTCCCATTCATTCATCTCCCTCCCTTCATGGCCAAAAATTTTACATATATATTATACTTGTTGTAAGCAAAAGCTTACTTGCTTTGTAAATGGTTTTTTAGATCGGCTTGTATTTTTTGAAGCTCTTCCTCGTTCGGAATGTAGTACCAAATGCGGTTAATCCTTTCACCATCACCTTGTTCAAATGATAATTGCTCAATACCCTTATCCATTTTCTTATAAATACCTTGAAGCTGAATAAGCTCTTTTACTGAGAAATTCATGCGAACGTTATCGCCTAAAACCGTCAGCATATCTGTTGCCTTTAATAATGTAGCCGGAGTTGAGGCCTTTTTCATAACCGCTTCAATAATTTGTCGCTGTCGAATTTGACGTCCAAAATCTCCTCGTGGATCTTCATAACGAATACGGGAAAAAATAAGTGCTTCATTACCATCTAATGTGATTTCTCCTTTTGGGTAATGATATTCGTCATAGGTTAAATCCATATCATTGTTAATTGTCACGCCACCAAGCGTATCTATAATTTGTAAAAAGCCCTCCATATTAATAAACACATAGTAATCAATCGGTATATTTAGAAAATTTTCTACCGTATCTACAGCCATTGGAACACCACCAAAAGCGTAGGCATGATTTATTTTATCAACGGTATCATGACCGACAATTTCTGTACGAGTATCACGGGGAATACTAAGCATTTTCATTGTTTGCTTTTCCGGATTCACAGTAATCACAATCATCGTATCAGAACGTCCACTATCATCTTTTCGTTCATCTACACCTAGCATCAGAACCGAGAAAGGTTCTTTTTTAATCACTGTTTTTTCTTCTAGCTGTGCTGCATCTGTTGTTTGTAAAAGTGGTGTATTTATTTTGTTCATTGTTTTTTGGATGGTAAAGTAGGCAGTTCCTATAAAAATTAAAAAAATAGTTAGTAGGCTACCAACGATCCACAGCCATAATTTTTTCTTGCTCTTTTTCTCTTTAGAGCGTTTCATGTTTTTTTCCATACGTTAGTCCTCTCTTGCTTAACAATTTTGCCCCTCTTTTTGACGTATTAAGTTGGAAAAAAGTTTATCTAGTCTACTTATATGCATATTAGACGAAAAAAAGACGTACACTAGTATTTACTTTATTTACCCCAAACTATTCCCACATTTGTTATTTCATTTCCTTTACTATTGTATGTTTCTCCGCTTTAATAAATTGAAAATTCATTATTGTTGATTTATACTATTTTTAAGATACAACGTCTCTATATTAGAAACGTTTTACCAACTTATTATTGCTTACCTTTAGGAGGAATCACCCTATGTTTCAAACAAGAAGAGAGAAGTTAGTTTCCCGTATGCAGCAGCATATGGATATAGCTATTTTGGTACCAGGGCCAAATATGCATTATTTTACTGGTCTTCATCTAAAGCAAAGTGAACGTCTAACATTTGCTGTTATAACGGCTAATAATGATTTATATTTTATTTTGCCACAAGTAGAACTGAATAAAGTTGATCTTAGCAATGGTGGCGTTATTTTATCCTATTCTGATGAGGAAGGGCCTACACTGGCGATTCAGCGACTAAAAAAGGAAATGGGAACATTGCAGACCATTGGTGTAGAATTTGACACTATGCGTGTCCATGAACAGAAATCGATTGAAATGCTTACATATGAAAACTTATCTGATATTGGCGAGTCCATTCGCGAATTACGCATGAAAAAAGATCTGCAAGAACTAGCCTACATGCGACAGGCTGTACAAATTGTCGAGGAAAGTCTTGCAGCTACTTTACCGACGATACAAGTGGGTGTGACCGAAATGGAAGTAGCAGCTCAATTGGAATATGAAATGAGACGTCGTGGTTCAGAAGGAACACCATTTGGCACTATTGTTGCTTCAGGTTATCGTGGTGCACTCCCACATGGCAGAGCAAGCACTAAAAAAATAGAAGCAGGCGAATTCATTGTCATTGATTTTGGTGCTATTTATAAGGGCTATGTGGCTGATATGACTAGAACAGTAGCTTTAGGAGATGTATCTCCAACGTTACAAAACATTTATAGCCTTGTTAAACAAGCCAATGAAGCAGCGATAGAAGCTATTAAGCCAGGGACGACTGCCCAAAGCCTAGATAGCATTGCAAGAGAAATTATTCGCGATGGTGGTTATGGTGACTATTTCACACATCGACTTGGTCATGGCATTGGTTTGAGCGCTCACGAAGAACCTTACTTAATGCAACGTAACTCACTTGTGTTAGAAGAAGGCATGGCATTTACTGTGGAGCCCGGAATTTATATACAGGATGTTGCCGGGGTTCGGATCGAGGATAATCTCATAGTTACGAATAATGGTTACGAGAATTTAATGACCTTTTCAAAAGAATTAATCATTTTATAAGGCTGGTGAATGCAATGATGGATATGATGACCATTCAAAAGGATATGCCCCTGCTAGAGCAATATATATATTTGAATACAGCTGCCGCTTCGGCCATGCCTCAGCCTGTAGTGAATGTTATGATAAGTTATCTTCAAAAACAGGCGAGTATCGGCCCTTATTTACCTTCTTTTCGTAAAGAAACGTATGAACAGGTAGAGCAAATTCGGGAAAAAACGGCTTTATTTATCGGTGCCAAAAAAGAGGAAATTGCCTTTGTACCAAATGGTTCAATGGCTATTAATTATATTTCAGGTGGCATAGATTGGCAATCAGATGATGAGGTGATCATACTTGATACAGAAATGTTAAGTAATTATGTACCTTGGCTTGCCCTTCAGCAACGAGGAGTTCACTTAAAAGTTTTGAAAACCAATGCGGACTATATAGTGGACTTACAAGAGCTTGAACAGCTCATAACGCCTCGTACAAGATTAATAGCCTTTGCCCATATGTCAAACGCTGCAGGTGCCCTTCAGCCAGCAAGGGAAATCTGTCAGCTTGCTCAACAATACAACGTGCTTACGTTCATTAATGCCAATCAAACAGTCGGTTTACTCCCTATCCATGTGGAAGAGCTAGGCTGTGATTTTTTAGTCGCTAGTGGGCGAAAGTGGCTACGTGGTCCAGAAGGCTCTGGTCTTTTATATGTGCGACAAGCCTTGATTCCAACCATTACCCCTATCATGATCGGCTGGGGTAGCACGAACTGGAATTATGAAAACAACGATTACTCATTCGTAGAGACAGCTAAACGTTTTGAGCCAGGCTGTCCTGTCATTCCAAGTATATTAGGGTTAGGGGCGGCCATCGATTACGCAAATGCGATTGGTATGCAGCCAATATATGAGCGTGTTCAACAGCTGACGAAGTATTTAATCGAGCAGCTTAAAACGATTCCAGGCATTGTCCTCTATGGCCCACAAAATAGCGAATATCGATTATCGGTTACACCCTTTAATATTGAGGGACTTGCTCCAGATGATGTTACTAATTTTTTAGCAGATCGAGGCATTATTATAGAAGCTGGTACTTTTATGGCTAATACTATCATGGAGCGCAATCATATTCGTAAAATGGCTCGCTTTTCACCTCATTATTTTAATACATTCGAAGAAATGGATAGCGCGGTAACCAGCATCAAGGAATTCATTGAGCTAACCAAAACAAAGGCCCCAGATAGTCATTAACTATCTCGGGCTTTTTTACATCCTTATTCTTGGTACAATTTAAAGCTATATTGATCGAAATATCGTTGAATATTCATCGCGCCGTACTGAAGAACGTTAATCATTTCAGGTAGCTTCTCCTCTGTTGGTTTACGATAAATTGGACCCGCAATGGTTAGAGAAGCAATCACTTCTTTTTTGCTATTAAAAAGAGGGACCCCTACCCCAAATACCGAGTGAGAATATTCTCCCGTAGTAAAGCACCAGCCTTGCTGTTGAATTTTCTCCAAATCGGCTAACATTTGATCAGGGTCTGTAATCGTTTCTGGGGTTACTTTTTTCATGCCATGGTCCATAATCTCTTTTTTCTTCTCCTCTGGAAGAAAAGCCATGATTGTTTTACATGATGCCCCGATATGTAATGGGGTGCGTGTGCCAATTGACACAGAAAACTTAATAGTTTGAGAACTCTCTGCAATCTCTACTGTCACGCCATCTGTGCCATCTAGCCATGTTAGAAATACGGATTCCTTAATGGCTTCAGCCAGATTTTTCATAATGGGTAATACAAAATCAGAAAGGTTTAATTTATCCTTTACCATCTGACCGTACTCTAGAAAACGAAGCCCAAGTTCATACTTCTTTGTCTCAGGGTGTTGAATTAGAAAGCCCTGATTTTCAAATGTAGCTAAAATCCTATAAATAATAGAATGGCTAATGTTCATTTCTTTCGCTAATTCTCGAACACCCCATGTAGGATTTTCTTTATTAAAATATTTTAGAACCTCTAATGAGTTATCTAATGTTTTTAATGTCATCTTACACCTCATATGTCTCTATAATAGAACCGTAATTGTATTATAAAATGAAGGCGGACAATTTTCAATAAATTCAACTATTTTACAAATTGATGCACATATTTTTTCTGCAAAGATACAACAACATTTAGTAGATGATCAGATGTACCTCTAGCTCGCTTTCCTGTTTATGGTATTTGACTAGTCTTGAGGCTATGCTTTCATTCCTTCTTGTTAGTTAATCAACAAATATACAATAAAAAATCAACCCACCTCTAAAAAATTGATCGAGGTGAGTTGATTTGGATAGGTCATCTTCTTACATAAAATAAATTTTAGTTATTCATTTTTATTTTGAATGCCCTGTACTAGCTTCTCTTGAATCTGTAAATATTGGGCAATTTCTGTATCATCTAATACTTCAAAAAGTTGTACAAAGACTTCTTTCCCTATAGATTGAGCCTTTGATAGGGCTACTTTTCCCTCATCAGTAATGTCCAGGCGAATGGTACGGCGATCAGATGGATCATACAGTCTTTCAGCTAATCCAAGCTTGACTAATTTTTCAGCAATGCTTGTCATTGCACCTTTTGTATAGCCAATGGTTTCAGCTAATTCTGCCTGTTTTTGAGGGCCTTTAACATGCAGCTCATTTAATACTAAAATTGGTGAAATTCCTAATGGATAAGGAAACGCTTTTGTAAAACGTATAATATTGGCGTTATTCACCTGTTCAATCATATGAATCAGTTTAAAAATACTTGTCTGTTTCAAAAAAATCCTCCTCAAACGCCTAGCATTAATGAAGCATTAATGAACCACCATCTACCATAATCGTTTGACCTGTAATGTATTGCGAATCGTCGGAAGCTAAGAAGACAGCTACTCGTCCGATATCCTGCTCAATATGACCAAAACGACCTAGTGGAATTTTATTTCTCACTGCTTCATAATACTCTGGCTGTGCTTTTGCCCATGCTTGTACACCTGGTGAATCTGCAAGTGGGCTAATGATATTGACGTTAATGCCATATCTGCCCCATTCATTTGCAGCAACACGAGAAATGCCTCGGATTGCTTCCTTAGCTGCAGCATAGGCTGCCTGTGTCTCATGGCCTTGGATACCTGCTCCAGATGCAAAGTTAATAATATTACCTTGTGTTTCTTTTAAATGTGGTAATGAAGCCTGCATTAAATAAAATGTCGGATAGAAACCTGTTCCAAATGATAAGTCAAGATCCGCTTGTGTTGTTTCTTCTATTGTAACTTGTTTCGCAGCATGAGCGTTATTAACTAGCACATCTAGTTTACCGTATTTTTCTACAACTGTATCGATAATTTTTGGTAATTGATCTCGTTCCATTAAATTCGCTTGCAAGAACATAGACTTTGGAGAAATTTGTTGTAAATCTTTCTCCATGGCTTCGCCTGCTTCTGCATTTAAGTCAACAATCGTGACAATGGCTCCTTCCTTTGCCATTGCTTTAGCCATACCACTGCCAATACCACCTGCACCACCAGTAATAATGACTACTTTGTTATCTAATTTACCCATTCATACACATCTCCTTCTAATCTATTCAAAAAATAGTTTAACATTAAACTATTTATATTTAAACTATTTTACTTCCGTCACAGCTCCCATTCTATTTCTGTTAGAAAAAACAACAAAAGACATATATTTTCAAATACATACAAGCATCATTTTTATTTGACACGAATATACTGTAGCAGCTAGCTAAATTCACTTTCAGGAAAGGAGTTGTTGAAAATGGGTGCTAAATGGATAAAGCTCTCAGTCTTCTATTTATTGATTGTTTTTGCTTTTGGACTGTTTATGCATTATACTGTTCAACTTCAATGGAAAGCGACACATGCTCATATTGGTGTGGTAGGTTGGCTGACTACTGGATTCATTGGTTTAATTTATTCAACTTATAAAGATGCTGCGGAAACAGGTCTCGCTAAAGCACAGTTCTGGCTTTATAATATTGGTCTTCCATTCCTATTAGTTGGAATGATGATGGTCTATCTAGATGTGCCACGGTGGTTATTTGAGCTATTCGTTTCAGGTGGCGGCATTGCTGTAGCCCTTTCCGTACTGTTATTCTTTGTCAATGTCTTTAAATATGTGAAATAAATAAAATGCCCTAATTTAGTAGAAGTGGGATTAGACTATAGATCAACTCTAAAACTTTTGAGTTGCCTATAGTCTTTTTTCATTTCCATGACAATCCATCAAGAGCAGTAAAATTCATGAAGAAAAGTACTAGTCACCTCGAGAGCGTCCAGAAGGAATGAACTGCCCCGTAAAAGTTAGACATTAATCTAACTTTTACGGGGGTTTTTTTATGACAAAAGTAAGTGTTGAACAACGTATTCAAGCAGTTCAACGATATTTAAATGGAAATGAAACTTTGATCGGAATTGCGAATGATATCGGTGTGACAGCTCAGATTGTCAGTGAATGGGTTCGCCGTTATCAAAAAAATGGCGTAGAGACTTTCTTAAAGTCCTATACAAACTATTCAGCTGACTATAAAATGAATGTACTTAATTATATGAACGAGACAGGTACATCTTCGAGAGACACAGCTGCACTATTCAATATTTCATCTCCTGGCATGATTCGGAATTGGAAGTTGAAGTTTGAAGTTGGTGGTTATGATGCTCTTGTTTCTAAGAAAAAGGGGCATCTATCTATGAAAAAAGAGACAAAAAGAACAACGAAATCAACACCAGCTGAAGGATCTGTTGAGGCGTTAGAAGCACGAATCAAACAATTAGAAATGGAGAATGCGTACTTAAAAAAGTTGAATACTTTAGTTCAAATGCAAGAAAAATTACCAATCAAATCAAAGCGCAAGTAATTTATGAACTAAAGGAAATCTATGAAGTAGTGGAATTAATCAAAGTCGCTGATATTCCACGTAGTACGTATTATTACTGGGAAAAGCGTTTGAATCGTCATGATAAATACGCTGATGTGAAAGTCGCAATTCAGTCCATTTATCATGAACATAAGGGACGTTATGGTTATCGTCGGATCACCAAAGAACTAAAAAAATTTGGTATTCATCATGATCCGAAAACGATTAACTGCTTGATGAATGCCATTGGCATAAAGTGTGAAGTCCGCATGAAGAAATATCGTTCGTATAAAGGTAACGTCGGAAAAATTGCCCCAAACATATTACAACGCGATTTTACAGCGGAAAAAATGAACGAGAAATGGGTAACAGACGTGACAGAGTTCCATCTATTTGGTGAGAAACGCTATTTATCACCCGTCCTTGATCTATGTAATGGCGAAATCATTGCATACTCGGTTATGAAGCGTCCAGTGTATAAACTAGTCCATAATATGTTAGAACAAGCATTGGAGCGCCTTGAATCAAGTGATCAAGTTATTCTTCATTCAGATCAAGGTTGGCATTATCAAATGAAAAAGTATCAACAAACATTAAAGCAACATGGTATTACGCAGAGTATGTCCCGTAAGGGTAATTGTTTGGACAACGCAGTCATCGAAAATTTCTTTGGCTTATTAAAATCTGAACTCCTGTATCTACAAGAATTTGAATCTATGGCACATTTTGAACAGGAGCTCAATGACTATATTCACTACTACAATCACAAACGAATGAAAGAAAAATTAAAAGACCTAAGCCCGGTGGAGTACCGAACTCAGGTCTTAGCAGTTGCTTAACTAAATATGTCTAACTTTTTTGGGTGAGATCATTAGTATTCTCAATGGCTCTTATCTGCGGTCTGACCCGTGTTATTTTATTATCTAAATTATTGTAAGGAATTGGCTTGCATTTGATACATTTTTTCATAAATTCCACCAAGATCAAGCAATTCATCATGTGTGCCATTCTCGACAATTTCCCCTCGATCTAACACTAGGATTCGATCTGCGTTTTTAATCGTAGAAAGTCGGTGGGCAATAATAAACGTTGTTCGTCCTTTTTTCAGGACATCCATGGCATGCTGAATAATCTCTTCTGTCTCTGTATCAATATTGGACGTTGCTTCATCCAGTATTAAAATGGCTGGATCGAAGGCAAGAGCTCTTGCAAAGGAAATGAGCTGACGTTGTCCTGAAGATAATGTACTTCCCTTCTCGATTACAGGCTCATCATAGCCATTTGGTAAATTCGCTAAAACACGTTCTCCTCCAACAGCATTTAAGGAAGCCTTAATCTTTTCTGGAGAAATGTTTGGGTTATTTAAGCTCACATTGGAGGCAATGGTTCCCGTGAATAAATACGGGTCTTGAAGCACAATTCCCATATGCTCCCGCATTGTTTGACGAGGGACAGATGTAATATCAACACCATCAATGGTTATTTTCCCTTTTGATGGATCATAAAAGCGGAATAGTAAGTTCATAATCGAACTTTTCCCGGAGCCTGTATGACCAACTAAGGCGATGGTTTCACCTTGATGGGCCTTGAATGAAAGGTTCTTAAGTACGTATTCATTGTCCTTATAGGCAAATGAAACATCCTCGAAAAGCACATTGCCCTTATATCTTGGTAAACTTTTTTCTGATACAGGCTCACCATCTGTATCTAGCACCTCAAACACACGTTTCCCAGCAATAAGAGAACGTTCAAGCTGAGAAAATTGGTTCACGATATTCGTAATAGGATTAAATAGCTTTGTTAAATAATCGACAAACGCATATAATGTACCCGCTGAAATCACTTCAGTGGCTGTATAGGATTGTGTACCAAAATAGACAATAAAGACTGTAAACATAATCATCCTTAAAGTATTCACCAGGTTAAAGGATGTGGCTGAATCAAGAACTAAAAGCTTTCGCTCGTAAGCGTAATGCTCATTATTCATATCATCAAATTCCTTCGTCATTTGTTGCTCACGTCGGAATGCTTGAATAATGGTCATCCCTTGAATAGATTCATTAATCATGGCATTAATATCGGCAATTTTCGTACGGATCACATCATTATATTTGGAAGCAAATTTTCGATACAAAATCATCCATAAATACACAATAGGAATCATCGTTAAAGCAAGCATTGCCATTTTCCAATTTAAAATAAAGAGTGCTATATAAACTCCAAAGATGGATATAAAGCTCGTCACAAAATTGGAGAGCACCTGTACATATAAATTCCGAACCGCCTCTGTATCATTTGTAACACGCGCAACAATTTTGCCCGCTGGTAAATTATCAAAGTACTGGATCGGTAATGTTTGAATATGTTCAAACACATCTTTACGTAATTTTTGAACAACCCGATTCGCACCAATTTGTAAGTAAATATACATAAAATAGCGTAATATCGCTGTAGCAATAGCTAATAGTAAATAAACAATTAATAACCACGTAATCGGTTTGATTTCAATATGACCAATCGTCATGTAATTATCAATAATATGTTTAGCAATAAATGGCCCAACAAGCTCCGTAAAAACGGCGATTGTTAAGAAGAATAAGCCTAGAAAAATAGGCTTTTTAAAATACATTGCATAGCGCATTAAACGTTGACTCGTACTCATGAGGCACCTCCTTCTAGCTGCTGACGGTCAAATTGCTCCTTGTACCATCCTTGTCGTGAAAGAAGTTCCTCATGTGTTCCTTGCTCTACAACTTGCCCATCATCCAACACGATAATAATATCAGCATGTTGAATACCCGATAATCGGTGCGTGGTAATAATCGTTGTTTTCCCATCACGCTCTCGCTGAATATTTTCAATAATTCTAGCTTCTGTCTTTGCGTCAACAGCTGACAGTGAATCATCTAGCATTAAAATTTCAGGATCTTTAATTAATGCGCGAGCAATGGATACACGTTGCTTTTGACCGCCCGAAAGAGATACACCTTTTTCACCTACAAGCGTTTCAAGACCCATTGATAGATTTTCTAAATCCTTTTCAAAATACGCCGCACGTATCGCCTGCTGCAATTCTGCCTGGGTCGCATCTTCTTTCCCAAATAATATATTTTCACGAATAGTCCGTGAGAATAACACATGGTCTTGTGGTACATAGCCAATCCAATCTAGAATCTGCTCCTTCGTTTGAGCCGTAATGTCAATACCGTCAATAGAAAGCTGTCCCTGACCGATTGGATATTCACGTAATAATTGACGGAGGAAGGTTGTTTTCCCCGCACCTGTCTTTCCAACAATTCCAAGTGTTTGACCTTTTTTCAATGACAATGAAACTTGTTGTAGATTTTTCACTTGGCTCATTGGATATTGGAATGTTAAATCATCAAAACCAATCGCTTTAGGTGTCGCAATCATTTGGGGATTCGGAATATTTTGAACATCCGCCTCATAGTTTAACGTTTCCTGTACACGATCGAGTGATGCATTCCCTTGTTGCATGACATTGATCAGCTCTCCAATGGCAAATATTGGCCAAACCGCTAATCCTAAATAAACATTAAAGGTAACAAGTTGCCCTACTGTCATGGCCTCCGTTGCCACTAAATGAGCACCATATCCGAGCGCAACAACATAGCTGATTCCTGTGCCCACTTTAGTAATCGGGCCAAATAAAGCGTTAATTTTAGCCGTATGAATATTTTTCTCATAAACGATTTCACTCATATCCGCAAAATTAGCCTCATCCTTTTTTTCCTGCACATAGGCACGCACTACTCGCACACCTGCGACTGATTCAAGAACACTGTCGTTTAATTCTCCAAAAGAATCCTGAGCCTTCATATAACGTTCATGAACAATCTTTCCTAAATATTGAATGAGGATGGCCATAATAGGAACGGGTAGCATAGCAAAGAGTGTTAGCTTCCAAGAAATCATATAGCCCATTGCAAAAATGATAAAACCCATATAAATCGTTGAGTCAATCAACGTCATAATCCCAAATCCCGCAGTCGTAGAAACGGCATTTAAGTCATTTGTTGCCCGAGCCATTAAGTCCCCGGTGCGATTTTTTTCATAAAAGGTTGGAGTCATTCGTAAAAAATGCTGCATCAAATTACGACGTAAAATTTTTTCAAGGTTAATAGCCCCTTCAAATAGTCGGAATTGCCACACAAAATTTAGCAGATAACCCCCAATAATAATCCCGACAAAAATAAACACATACTTTGTTAAAATAGCTGGCGTCATTTCCCCTGCAGTCAATATATCAATAATTGAGCCCAGTAAGTACGGAGGGACAACCTCTAACCCACTGGCAATCATCAATAGCACAATCGCGACTGTATATTGTTTCCAATATCGTTTGAAGAACCAGCCTAATTTACTTAAAACATCAAACATACATGATAACCTTCTTTCTTCCGTACTGTTGTAGCATGGCTACCCACTTTCTAGAAATTCCTTTTTGAAAATCATTCGTCGTACAGTGTTTCGCATAAACATACACTCCTTTTTTGGTTTTCACTATAACCTTTTTAGGCACCAAAAAAGACACATACCCCTCCAAAGAGCATGTGTCTCTTATAAAAGGCAGGAACAAATCCATACCTTTATGTGCAATCTTAAATAAGCGTTAGGCATGGACAATGTATGTAGCTGTGATTGAATATGATACTGATGAAATTAACATTGTCATGCCCTCCTTTGGTTTATTTGTTATAGTGTTCTTGAAGATTATCACACTATAGAAATAATTGTCAACTATTCCCCAGTTATTTTTTATCATTTTCAGGGAAATAGTTAGCGCTTTAAAGCACTAAAATACAATTTTATACCAAAGACCCAAAAGGAAAGCATGTTCGTCATTTATTGCTTTTAACATTACATTATTTTTTGATAGCTTACATTAACCTAAAGACTGAAATGAACTGGCGTGAGAAAAATTTTGCTACGAGCTCAGCGATCTTTTAAGAAAGTAGCATTCTTCTTTTTCTTTCTAGCTGTCTATATATCATCATTATTATTTTTTAGTTATTTATTATTTAGTTATTTATTAATTAGTAGTGGCGGGTTTTCCGTTACTGGTTTAGCCGTTTACGGATAACCCGTAAGCGGTGATTTTTGCATGTATTGCCTGTACCTCTTTTTTAGCTAGCAACTAGACTCCAAATTTTCTCAAACCTACCGAAAAAAACTATGTTTATATACTATATTTATATATTATATCGTTACAGCATAATCATTCACCCCTTCTATAGTACGATCTATCAACTATATAAATAGTTAAACATCTTCTAGGGACATATTCGGTCATTTATTGAATTTCCCACTATCGAATATTCCTAAAATTTTCTTCTCGTGATACACTTTTTAATAATAGTCATTTAAGTAAGGGGTCTTTACGTTGAAATCATTTTTCATTGTAGGGATTGGCGGCATTGTTGGAGCCATTTGCCGATATGGCCTGAGCCTTGCCATTCCAAACTCGGAAGGTTTTCCATCCACAACATTATGTATAAATTTACTTGGCTGCTTTTGCCTAGCATGGCTTTTCACTACTTTTACAAAGCGCACACCCGTTGTACTTGGGATTGGCACTGGTTTTTGCGGAGCCTTTACTACTTATTCAACATTTTCCTTAGAGACATTATTACTCGTTCAACAAAATGAGTGGCTCCTAGCAGTTCTCTATGTTGTCATAAGTGTTGTAGGCGGTTTAATATGCGCCTGGTTGGGTATTCGTCTTGCAAGGGGGCGACTGGCATGATTCTTGTCGGGATTGGTGGATTTTTTGGCGCCATTTTAAGGTTTTATTTAGGCAAACTATTGGCCCATCCGTATCCGTGGGCAACTTTTATTATCAATTGTACAGGTTCCTTTGCACTCGGTCTTGTTTTTGCCCTCCATCTCAGTGATTGGTTATGGCAGCTGATTGGCATTGGTTTTTTAGGAGCTTATACAACATTTTCGACTTTTGGATTTGAATCATTACAGTTAATTGAACAGCGAAAATGGGGGCAAGTAATAAGCTATATCGCTAGTACCCTGCTGTTTGGCATACTATTTGCCACCATTGGTTATTTTGCCGTGTAAAAGAGGTGATAGGAATGACACAGCCATCCAATGAGCTACTACAAGAATTAGAACTTGAGATTGAACATGCACTCTCTACCCTGATCGACCTAGAATTAGCAGAAAATTATGCGGCGATGAACACACAATTTGCTCAACTACTTGCAAAGGTTCAGGCAGCACAGCTCATCGACTATAAGCTTGATGTTCTCGTAGAGCCCCAAGCCTTTGCCACGGAAACTTGTATTCTACTACAAAGCTTAATTGAAGCGAAGACAAGGCCCAATAAGCGGCATCGATTATTAACACATCGGATGATATTAAAAATATGGTTACGGAAAAATCAACGCTTCATGAAAGAATTTTTACCGCAAATGTTTTAGGCGTCTCTTAGTTTTATAAGGGCGCCTATTTTAAATGTATAGGTTCTTTTATTTTCCCATCCTCTGTCGAATCAAATGCAGTTGTCTGTTGTGAATCTAGCCTTTTTCCTTCTGTCATCTTGTGCAGTTAATTGATGTGATTTACCTCAAAACTTGACTCACCGTATTCTTTTGCCCTTGCCCTACTGAAAACGTGTCCCATACTACTTTCAACAAAAAAGGAAAAAGTTCGATTGGTAAACAAATCGTTTACCAATCGAACTTTTAAGGACTTGAATAACAAACACCTTTTATTGCGGGTTTATCATTATTAAGTGCTATTCTTTTATTGCTTCATACGTAAATACCTGTGAACCATTTGTTGGATATTTATTATACTCATAATCTGAAGAAATCGTTACATCCTTAAATCCAATATCTTGTAAAATTCCTCTAAACTCTTCTACTCCATACCACTTTAACGGGAAGATCTCTAACTCAGTATCAATTAGTTTAGTGTTTTCCCATTTCTGATATTTATTGTGAGTAATCGTAAATTGATTAATGTAATCCACATCTACCAATACTTCTTCCAATGTTATAGAGTCACCGTCTTGATTCTTAAATACTCTAGTTGAAACATACCCCTTCTCAAACGAATCAGGAAGGAAAGTGTCTACTATTAAACGGCCTCCATCCTCTAAATGATCATAAAAACACTTTAAGGCTTTTAAAGAATCTTCTCTTTGATGTAATAATAGGAATGAACCAGTCGGAATAATAATCGCCTCATATTTTTGTTCCAAAGAAAAATTGCACATATTTAATGAATATAGATTTGGTGTAAGCTCACTTTCTGCACAATTTTTTTTGCATAATTGTAACATGTCATCAGAAAGATCAAAACCTTCAATATTTAGTCCTTTATGCAATAAAGGTATTAGGATACGACCATTACCAACGGCAGGCTCTAATATCTTTCCCTTTACACCTTCTAACCTTTTTGAATAATACTCTACATCTCCAAATGATTTACCAATATATTTATCTATATCATATAATTCTGTAGATAAACTACCATAAAAGCTTACCATCACGATTCCCCTATCTAACATTTATTTGTTTTCTGTGCTTGTAACATTTTCTTTTGTTTTAAAACATCTCTATTCTCTCTTTTATCCTTTAATGTCTCCACTCCCTCTTCTTTATATCTTTCTCTTAATTTATACCGTCGAAGATTTGTAGGTACTAAGCTTTTCGAAGGTTCAGTCTCTAAAAGCTTTGAAACGCCTGTTGAGTCATATGATTTTAAATCATAAACTTCAGAAAAATAACTATCGGCTGTACCTGATTCATAGTGCTTTATCTCTGGATAAGAAGAAATAACGCCTTCATAATTTCTTAAAACTACTTTCTCAGGACTCTGGGAAAGTATATAATTTGGCTGTAACGCTATCTTCCCACCTCCGTTTGGTGCATCTACCACGAATGTGGGCACAGCATAACCAGAAGTATGTCCTCTTAAAGATTCAATTATTTCCAATCCTTTAGAAATAGGCGCTCTAAAATGGCTAATCCCCTCAGACAGGTCACACTGATAAATATAGTATGGTCTAACTCTGATTTTCACTAAATCATGTACTAATTTTTTCATTATTGGCACACTATCATTTATCCCTGTCAGAATAACAGACTGGTTCCCCACTGGAACCCCCGCATTGACTAACTTCTCGCAGGCTTCTTTCGCCTCATCAGTTAACTCGATCGACGTATTAAAGTGTGTATTTAGCCATACAGGATGATATTTTTTTAGAATCGAACACAACTCAGTCGTTATTCTTTGAGGAAATACCACTGGTGCTCTAGTACCAATCCGAATTATTTCAACATGCGGTATATCTCTTAAACTGCTTAAAATATATTCAAGAATTTTATCGTTAATTAATAAAGCATCTCCGCCAGACAATAAAACGTCTCTAATTTCTTCATTATTCCTAATATAATCAATAGCTCTATCAAGCTGCTTTTTAGGTACTGCCATCCCCACCTGCCCAGAAAATCTTCTTCTTGTACAATATCGACAATACATGGAGCATTGGTTGGTAACTAGGAACAATACTCTATCAGGATACCTATGAGTTATACCTGGTACAGGGGAATCTTCATCTTCATCCAATGGATCCTCTAGATCATAATGACTCTTCATAATTTCAGCAGATAATGGCACTGACTGCATACGTATTGGACATCGTACATCATCAGGATTCATTAAAGATGCATAATAAGGAGTTATATTTAAAGGAATCGTTTGTAGAGAAATTTTGACTCCTTCTTCTTCTTCCTCAGTTAAGTTTACAACTTTCTTTAAATCATCTAAAGTTTTAATAGTGTTCGTTAATTGCCAATGCCAATCATCCCATTGCTCTTTGGTAATATCTTTCCAAAGTTCAATTTCCCTATAATGTCTTCTTTCACCTGGTTTAAGTTTAGTTTGCATGAATCACCCCTCCTTTGATGTTGGTATAAATATTCATGAGTTCCTGTCTCAATTCTTTAGCAGGCTCCTCATTCTCACTCAAGTAAAAATGACCACCATTAAAATACCTACATTTATAGTCATTGAGCGCCATTTTCTCCCACAGTTTAACTTCCCCATCAGGAACTGCTGAATCTTGTGTACCTAACCAAAGTTCCATTGGATAGTTGACCAATGCTTTATCATCGAATTTAAATGTATCAAGCAAATGAAAATCTCTGCCTGTAACATCCACTATTGAATTGAATAGTCTCGAGTCAGACTCAAGCTCATTTGGCACTCCACCTAGCCTTCTAATATCTGCTATAATACTTTCCCTCGTTCGCCTCGTAAACGGAGCTTCAGGATACGTCGCATGATTAGCTACAGTTATGGGGGACCTAGCAGCTGAAATAATTAATTTTTTAATATATTGACTTTTCTCATCCAGTAAACTTGATAAAGCATAGACAAATAGTCCTCCCAAACTATGACCAAATAAAACAGCTGGGCGATCAATATAATGAAATACCGTTTTAAATAGATATTCTTTTGCCTCACAAAATGTTGATAGGAAGGGTAAATCATTTGTCATTCCTCTACCAGGTAATTCAAACAAACATACTTCTACATCTTCAGGTAAATCTCTCACTAAAGGAACCATTGAAAGTGCTGAACCTCCAGCATGATGAAAACATAGCAATTTTAATTTTGCATGTGGACTTGGGTTATATACTAAATATCCTTTTTCTTGTTTCATCTTCACAATCTATGACCACCTATTATTTTCATAGCTTCCTCTACTGTAAGCTCGCCTTGTTTCACTTTTTCAAGTACTTCAATTTTGCTGTAAGATGGAATAGTACTTTCTGCAATAGGCTCTGCCTCTTTTCTAGCTGTAATTTCTTCTACAAACCGATTGATAGTTGGATATCGGAAAAGATCACCAACTACAAACTCATATGAAGGTAACACTTTTCGAAGTAAGTTATATAATTTCAGTACAATTAAAGAGTGGCCACCTTGATCGAATAGACTCCGATTCAACTGTACTTTTTTTCCTAAAACTACTTCCCATGTCTCTCTTACCCTATCAACCATATCGCCTGACATTGAGATAGTCGACGTAGTGGTTAATTGATTCAGTAATTCTTCAGCTTGTTTCCTTAGCGACACTCTATCAATCTTGCCATTCGTATTGCGAGGTAGCTTTTCTAATGGAACGATTACATTCGGAATAGCAAAATCCGGAAGTATCTTAGAAATCCTACTATTAATTGTCTCAATACTTTGGTCTGTCCCACTGATAAAGGCAATTAAAGTATTTTCACCGTTATTACTTGGAAGACAGCTAACAAAGCATTCCATACCAGGTTGAAGTGATAATAACGCGTTCTCTACTTCTCCTAATTCTAATCGATAGCCTCGAATTTTTACTTGCTGATCACTGCGTCCATAAAATTCTATCACTCCATTAGCATTTAATCTTACTAGATCACCTGTCCGGAAGTAGCTAACACCATCCAGAGTATAACAAGTGGAGGTAACTAAACCCTCCTCGGTTACATAGCCTTTTGTTATTTGTTTCCCTCCAATGTGTAATTCACCTATCATGCCAGGAGCTACAGAATTACCTGTTTTATCAACAATTCTCAGCATTGTTCCCGGTAATGGTTTACCTATTGGACAAAGTCCTGAGTTAGAACTATCCTGATTGTTATTACACATATAAACTAGAGACTCAATTGTACATTCACTTAGACCATAACCATTATAAAAATTGACGCCTTCCCAAAGCATGTCACATATTTCATTCTTTTCTTCAAGTCTGAACGTATCAGCACCTACTACGATTGTTTTTAAATCTTTTAAGACCCTATTTTCTTCATTTAAAAAGTGGATAAATTCCCTTACTAAAACAGGTGTTGACTCTAAAAATGAAACATTATATTTAGCTGCCATTTCTGCTAAATAGGCCATATCAATTCTTTTTTCTTCCTCGCAAACAAACAAATATCCATTCGTTGACCATGCCTTCAGCAAATCACCTAAAAAAACATCCGATGTCCAACTCCCTAGTTGAAGAACATACTGTTCACTATCAAGGTGATAAAATTGTTTCCAGCTTTGTATGATTTGTGACAACCCTTCTGCTTTTAATGAAACAATTTTAGGTTCTCCTGTACTACCAGAAGTAGAAATATAATAAGCCACATCTCCCGAGTTAAACTTGTAGGCCTCACTTATTATTTCTTTCTCATCCGTACTACGTTCAATAATCGTTGGAATGTTATCTAGGAATAATAATGTTTTAGGCTGCAATATCTCTAATATACGTTTAGTTCTTGCTTCAGGTATACTCGTATCAATAGCACACCATGCAGCGCCTATTGTCCAAGCAGCAAAAATACCGATTGCTGTTTCAATACATTTTTTTCCTACCAATGCAACAGTATCCCCACTCTGTACCCCTTCTTTGAGTAGTTCATTAGCCACAATATTGATATATCTTTTCACATCTTGATAACTTAAATTTCTTTGTCCATCTGAAATGGCTAAAGAATCTTCCCTGTAGTCTCCTAAAATAGATTGAATCGAAAAATTTTCAGACGTTGCAGAAACATCTGTTGTTAAAACATTTTTTAAATATAGCTCTTCGATTTGTGTTAAGTTAATATTTTTAACCAACATATTATTATAGTTATCTATATTTTCAAATATATACTCAAGAGAATCTAGAAGTCTCAGAAGCTCTGTTTGCTCATAACGTTGTTGATCCCAACCTAATCGTAAGCATATGGAGCCTTGTGTAATATCAAATGTTACTGATAAAGGATCAGAGCTTGTTCCATACTGGTGAACCAAATCACCATTCTTTTTATTATTTAAGCTTCCCTTGAAATTTTGGAAAATGACAGAGGTTTTAAAGATTTCTGTATTTCCAGATACACCACCAAGCTGTAATAATTTAGAATACGGAATTCCGCTATTTTCAGATACATCTTGCAGATGATCCATTGTCTGGAGGCATACTTCTTTTAACGTTAGTTCATCTTCTATACCTATTTTGACTGGTAATGTGTTTATGAGCATCCCATTCATATCACTCGACTCTATTAATTGATACGGTCTTAATGCAAAAGTCGAACCTACGTATAGCTTATTCGTATGTTGATATCGATTAATTAACACGCCCCATATTGTTAAAGCGATGCTTGAAGTAGTCACTCTGTTCTTAATGCTATAGGCATGAAGATTTTCTGCCGCTCTCTTACTTAACTCTTTATCCAAATACTTAAATAATGGTTTTTGACCCCTATGTTGTGATTTTTCTATCGCTAATGTTTCTGCTTCAGCTAAATCACTTAACACATTTCCCCAATATTTTTCCAGCCCTTTTTGATACATTGGATCATTAATATAATGTAAATATGGTTCGATATCTGGACGAATTGCTAATGAAGTGACATCCTTATTTAAAAGCTTAAAGAAATCTTCAAGTGTCTGAGCAATTGACCAACCATCCATAATAATATGATGATGCACCCATACTAATAGATTTTTAGAAGGTTTCCAGTTTTGAATAAGGTAAAATTGTTGTGTCTTATTTAGCAACGTTCGCTGTAGCCTACCAATCTCACTTTTAAACCAATTCTCTATATTCATAAATTCATCTTGAATCCATAAATAATTAACCTCTAATACATTAATTTCTTCTACATTGCTTTGAATAATTTGGATTGGTTCTATCTCTTGCTCCCACTCAAATTTTGTTCTTAATGCTGGATTGGCTCTGGCAGTATTTAACCAAGCTTCTTGAATCTCTTTGAATGTAAATGAGTTAGGAATTTCATAAGACAGAATTTGCCAATACGCTTCTGACGCTGGGTCTTTTAATGTTTCCATTAACATAACCAATTGCAATGGTGTTAACGGGAGTTTTTTTTCATTTTGTACCATTCTATGCTAACCTCCTTCCACATTATTTAAGTATGAGAGACATCTCTGATACCGTAGGGTGCTTCAAAAAGTCTTTCGGAGTAATGTCAATACCATTGGTACGCAATTTAGATACTATTTGAAGTGATTTAATGGAATCTCCACCGATTTCAAAAAAGTTATCATCGATACCTATTTCGTTAACCTTTAGCACTTCAGCCCAAACCTCTACAATTGATTTTTCCAGTTCGGTCGTTGGCTCCCTAAATGTATTTTGAGCACCGTCTGCAAGGTATTGTGAAGCTTCTAAGCTAAGTAGTTTTCTGTCTCTTTTTCCGCTAGATGTTAATGGTAATTTTTCTAACTCAACGAACATCGATGGGATATACGTTACTGGTAAGTCTTTAGAAACAGCTTTTTTCAAATCATTTCTGCTTAGACTATCTTTCACATTTAAAGTGTAGAAGCAGACTAAGCATGGTTTGTTATTTTGATCATGCCCTAATACGACTGCTGCATCGTTAACTTGTGATTGCTGTATAACACAAGCTTCAATTTCTTCTATCTCAATCCTTACACCATTTACCTTAACTTGTGAATCTTTCCTACCTAGAAAATCTAAACTGCCATTCGTTGAAATTTTTACCAAATCACCAGACTTGTAAAAGGTTTTTCCATTTCGCTTTACAAAAACTTTGTCCGTTTCGATTTCATTCTTGAAATAACCTTTTGCTAAAGAAGGTCCTCCAATCATTAATTCACCTGGAAAACCTTTTGGAACTGGTAGCCCGGCTTCATCGACCACTTCCATTTCTACATACGGTAATGGAAAACCAATATTATAATGATCTTTTGTTACCTGTTGAACCGTAACTTCAATTCCTGCCTCAGTTGGACCATATAAATTGAATGCTTTGACTTGTGGTAACAACTCATTTATTTTTTTAGCTAATGGAGCTGGTAGTGCTTCCCCACTTAAATGAAGATACTTTAATGGCAATTTGTAATCTTTTTGAGAGTCCATTTCATTAAGCATTAATTGCAACACAGAAGGGACAAAATGACACAAATCAATTGACTCATCACAAATAAATTTCAGTAAACCTAAAGGATCACGATGCAAGTCTTTAGGAGCAACAATTAACGTAGCACCTGTACAAAGGGTATAAAATATTTCCCAAACAGATACATCAAATGTATATGGCGTTTTAAATAACGTTTTATTACCAGGTTTAAGCTTATTTTGTTTTTTTTGCCATTCGATGCGTAAAGAAGCCCCTAAATGTGGACATACTACACCTTTCGGCTCACCCGTCGAGCCAGAAGTAAACATAAGATATGCTGGATCATCGACAGAGATAGGTCCCATTACTTTTACATTATTTTTAACTATATTTTTTTCTAGAGTATTTACAATTTCCCATTCTCCATATGGTATTTCATCTATTGTATTTACCATTAAAACCTTTGGATTTAATCGCTCTAATAATTTCTGTGTTCTTGCTATAGGATGCTCCGTATCTAAAGGAACATATACTGCGCCTGCTTTCAGAACACCTAGTATTACTGCAATGGCATCTATTCCTCTGTCCATATACATAGGCACGTAATCGCCTTTTTCAATACCCATTGATAGCAGTAATGAAGAATATTTTTCTGCTTCTTGATTGAGTTGTTCATATGTTAATGCTCTATCCAGCTCTTGAATGGCAATATAATCCTTATATTTTTTCGCTGCCTCTTCAAATTGACAGTGGAGTGGCTTAGCCTTTTGTAATAGTTCCCCATTATCATTGGAGGATATAATGGAACCTTTAGTAAATGCAGTACCCCATAATTGATCTGGTTCATTTATTAATGAGGCAAGTAAACTCAAATAATTCTTCGCCAACAATTGAATCTCTACTTCTGTAAAATGGGCAAATGAATATTCTATATGTCCTTTTACTTCTCCATTTTCCACATTGAAGAAACAACTTAAAGGGAATCTTGATCCACCAGTATCTTGCTCGATAAAGCTTGTGTTGATATTCTTTAAATCCATTTCAAGATTCACTTTAAGACTGAATGTATTATTTACTACATCAAGATACTCTCTTTTATCAATGTTAGCCGCAATGTCAACAATTGAGAAATCTCCATGAGCAATATTTTCATGAACAGTGTTACTAATTTCAAGCAGGAGCTCTTTAAAAGAGGCCTTTTTATTTAATGAAAGCGTTAAAGGAACTAAATTAACAAACATTCCAACATCATTTAAACTTTCATTTGTTCTGCCATGATAAGGAATTCCTATCGTTATTGTATCTTGCATGCAATATTTTGCTAAATTTAGTGCCCAAGCAGTTAGTAATATTGTAAACTGACTCAATTTCATTTCCTGTGAAAATTGATCAATTTTTTTACCTAGCCCTTTATGGCTTTCAATCTCTAAAATCTTTCCAATTCTTATATATTCTTCGGATTTCTCTTGAATAGGTAGTTGAGCAAGTTTAAATGCCTTAGATTGCTCAAACCAAAAATCCTTCAAATTTTGATCCTGTGATTTTTTAACCAATTTATTGATATTCTTATATAAATTTTCAGAACTACTTGATTTTATGTCATCTATAGTAATTTCCTCATTATAAACTTTAGCTATATTTTGCAGTATATTTTTTAAAGATAAGCCATCACATACAATATGATGAGATACAAGTACAAAAACAGCTCCTGCATTCTCTGTATGAATGATTGCCCCTCTAAACAATAAATCGCTCTCTAACTGGAAAGGTTGATTATAAATTGTCTTTGCAAGTGTGCGCGCCTCCTCCATATTTTTCACCTGTAAGATTTGTATGTGATGATCCAGATGCTCTACTATTTCATCTATATTTCTAATTTTTTGTTCAATTCCATAGGAGGTATTTTCTCTAAAATTCACAAAAAAGGCGGCATTTTTCTTTATGATATTGACAAAGGCACTATAAAACTTATGTTCATCAAAAAGACCGTTAATCTGAAAAGTAGCGCCTACATTATAAAATGGATTTCCTTCATTTGTTTTCCACAAATACCAAAGACCTTTCTGCATACTCGTTGCAGGAAACCACTCGTTTTGATTAAACATAGTAGGTTCATTATTTGATGATAAGGCTGGTAAAGTAGAAAGAATATCCAATAAATTACATGGTTTTCTCTGCTGCTGTACTTGCCATGGTAAACAATCAACATTAAATGCTTTTGAAACATTCATAGCAATTTGTGCTGCGTCTAAGGAATTTCCTCCAACTTCAAATAAATCTGTTTGTGATGAGCATTTTAAGTTTAAGGTTGAAGAAAAAATATCAATAATCTTTTGCAAAGATTCACTTATATTAGATGAAGATTCAAGTAATTGTTTACTATTGAAATATTCTATATGCTGTTTGTTCAACAATTCACGATCTATTTTCCCGTTTCTAGTCAACGGTAAATGTTTATGAAAAATAAGTTGAACGGGTATCATATTTTTAGGCAGCTTCTCTTTCAAATAGCTAAATAGTTCAAGTTCTGAAATCGATGATTCCTCTTCTAAGACAATGGATGCTGTCAATAGCGTATTTGAAGCTATATGTAATGGTAGTGCTATAGCTTGACTTACTCTATTATGTTTTTGAAGAGTACTTTCAATATCCCCTAATTCAATTCTCACTCCATTAATGCTTAATTGAAAATCTTCTCTACCATGGAAATTAAAATTCCCTTGAACATCTCTACTTACGACATCTCCAGTGTTGTAGACTCTTACATTTTCACCGTCAATTTCTAACTGTTTAAATTTTTCATTTGTCTCATGCGGCAAATTAATATACTCTCGCGCTAATCCATCACCAGATATCCATAGTGTTCCTCTTCTATCTACCTCATGAATGATTTGTAAATTTCGATCTAAAATAAAACACTTTACATAAGGTAAAGCGGAACCAATATGAGGTAGCTTTTTCACCTTGCCATCTGCTCTCTCTACAATCCCAGAAGTACTTACAACAGTCCCTTCACTTGGTCCATAATTGTTAACCACATGAAAAGGTAAATCTTTTGAAGGGTATTTTGTTAGTTTATCTCCCCCTACTAAAAGATATTTTAAAGCTACGTGACTATTATCCCAGTCCAGTTCCATTAGTCGCTCAGCAATAGGGGTAGATACAAATGAATGCGTTACTTGGTGCTTTATCCAAGTATTTTTTAGAAGCTCTGGATTAAGTCTTTCATCTATTGTCGTCATATATATAGACGCTCTGGAAGCTATTGCACCCCAAATCTCCCAAATGGAAGCGTCAAATCCAGGTGAAGAGGTTAAAGATACTATTGAATCTTTTGTCACATCAAACGTTTTTGTATGCCAATCGATTAAGCGATTTAAAGAATTCCATTCAACGACTACACCCTTAGGTTTGCCTGTAGTACCTGATGTAAAAACAATATAAGCAGCTGATTTCAAAGAAAAATGAATATTTATGTTAATATCCTTATGATCCAGATTAAAATGCTGAAGAACATCATCAAGCTTAAAAGTGATCTGATCTTGAAAAGCATTTGCCTTATAAATATCTGGATGGGTAATGATTATGCTAGGTTTGATATCGTCAATGATGTTGTCGATTCTGTCCCTTGGTGTTTCTGGATCAATACAAACAATAACCCCACCAGCAATAAATGTTGATAAATGTGCAACAAGAAGAGCAGGTGACCTCCTAAGAACAATCAAAACCTTTTGTTCACAGCCCGGTTTAATCCCCTTCTCTTGCATAGCGGTTGCTAATTTAAACGATTTATGAGTCAATTGTTTTAAACTGTATTTTTTTTGATTGAACCATAAGCTTTGTCCGTCATAGTAATCAATTTCTTCACTAAAAAAACTTTCATAGAAATTTGACATTCTATTACCCCAATCTAACAAATTATTTAAAACTATTAATTTTTAGATATTTAGAATATAAATTCGGATTTGCGATTGATAACTTTAAAATTTCTAATGTTTCATTTTTATGGAATCCTTTATGCGTTAAAATAGAGAAAAATTGTTGAGATAAACTTGCCACTCTATGAGAATCTACTGTAATTTGTTTGCTCTCTTTCATCTCTTTCAATTCCTGTTTAATGAGCTGATAAGGAGAATGGATTTCTCTTTCAAAGTCTTGCTTATCGATTTTCGCTTTAAAAGGTGTCCCAATGATAACTCTTAAACAGGCTTGTAAAAAGTGGATAGTCTCTTCTACTTTTAACATATTCTCATTAAGATTATTTAAAATAGAATGGATGCCATTTTTCTCGTTAACCGGTATCGCTCGATAATCAGGATATTCCATCTTCATAATATCCGTTAGAATTGTTTTAGGACCCATCTCAATAAATGTGTCAACATCTTTATTAATGAGAACGTTCATAACTTTTGGCCATCTAACACTTTCGGTAAGTTGTTTACTTAATTGATCTGCTATTTCGTCAGCCCTACTGTATAGTTGACCTGTAGCGCAGGAAAATATAGGATATTGACAATCATTCATCTTTGTTTGCTGTAGAGCTGCTTTAAATCTTATTTCTGCAGGCTTCATGAGTCTACTATGAGCTGGAACACTAACAGGTAGTATCTTTGTAACGGCTCCCTTTTTCTGTAACTCAATGGATGCCTGCTCCAATGCGCTTTTATGACCACTTAGCACAATTTGATTTGTCGAATTAAAGTTTGCAACAGTTACATGATTATTGTCAGTATCTAATCTTTGACATACTTCCTCCACTTCTTCTCCACTAAGTCCAAAGCAAACAACCATACCGCCTTCTTGAGTACATTCACTCATAGCAGTTGCACGAAGCTTTACTAATTCAACGGACTTTGCAAAAGGGATTCCGTCGGCAGCAACTACTGCCGACAGTTCACCTAGACTATGTCCAGTTAAATAGAGTTGTTTTACATCATTATTCTTTTTAAATATCTCCCAGCAGGCAATACTATAAACTAGAATTGCAGGCTGAACTATTACCGTATTACGAAGCTCTCCATTTTTGTTTTCACAAGCTTTCAATAAATCGTAGCCCAAAATATCGCTAGCCTCATTATACAAATCGCGAGCTATTTGGTAATTCTCGCATAATTCTTGTCCCATAGAATCATATTGTGAACCTTGACCCGGAAATACAATTGCAGTGTTCAAACGATATCCCTCCAAATGTTAATAGTCATTTCCCTTTCAACTCAATGCTTATTCAATAATAGAGACAGTGCCTCTTCTGATGAAATATCATCACTTTCAAATGCATCTAGAATATCGCTTAATTCATCTTTAGCGTTATAAAAATGATCACAGTATACAATTTGGTCTTGGAATGTAGGATTGCTATATAAATCAGAGATTTCAAATTTTAAACCAATGAATTTATTTTTAAATAAATGAACAAATCTTAGAGCACTTAAAGAACTTCCTCCTAAACTAAAGAAATTATCAATTTCTTTAATAGTTGAAATGCCTAAAACTGTTTTCCAAATTTCACGTATACTTGCTTCAATTTCAGATAGTGTAAACTCACTTTTCACTACTTCTTCTTCCATTGAAATACTTTCGTTTTGATTATTTTTTGAATGATTAAAGTGCTCTACTTCGCTCCAGAAACTCTCACCAAATGGGATTTTAATGACTGGTTTAAGATAATGGACTTGCTCTAAATCAAAACGTGAAATTAGACTCCATTCATAGCCCTTATTGAAGAATAAGTTCAATGAATTTTGGAAATCTACAAAATCAATCGGAGGTATGGCCGTATCACTTCCAAAATCTTTTTTATTATCTAGTATTAACGTAAAGTTCATCGTTTTACCTTTTATTCCTTTTTGATTCAAATACCCAGCCATTGAGTCTAAATATTGATTCACAGCGCAGCATTCACTTGCAGATTTCGTTCCCATTAAAGAAGAGATTGAAGAAAATAGTATAAAGAAATCTAATGGTTCTGGATTTAATTCCTTTTCTACTAAATAGGTGCCGATTACTCTGTTATGAATGCCTTTTTTGAATTGACTAAGCTTTAACTCTTTTATCCATAGATGGTAAAGTTGTTTGACCAACATAAACGCACCATTGATTTCACCGAAATCTTGTCTAATTTTCGCAAACGTTTCTTTAACAGCGTGTTCCTCAGTCACATCACACTCCATGATTGTAACTGTAGAACCTCGACTTTCAATTTCCATAATTGACGTCAGCTTATAAATCAACATGTCATCTTCTTCTTGATTATTCTCAATAATTTTTTCCCATTCCATTCGGTCTGGTAATAAATTTCTAGCCAATAAAATGATATTGACGTTTTGCTTTTCACTTAAAAACTTTCCTAATTGAACACCTAAATATCCTGTACCACCGGCAATAACATAATTTCCATTCTCTCTTACTATAATTTCATTGCCATTAAAGTCATCGCTTTGTCTTTCAATAACTTTTGTATATCTTTTTGATTGTCTAAATGCCACTAATTCTGGTCTATGATCTTTATCTTGTTGTAACTCTCTTAATAATTGGGAAGCAATGTCTTGAGAGCTTCCGTCCAAATCATGATCGATAGAGTAGGATGAAATAGTCGGTTGTTCCTGCGAGATAACTTTCGCTAAGCCAAAGGTTGTTACCCTAGCAGGAATTATTTTTTCATTGTTCTTAACTTGCTCAGTTAATGATGATATGACATTTAATTGAATTGGATGTGTCACCTCAAACTCTAATAACATTTTTGTTATATTGAATAGTGAGAAAATACCTTCTTCTTGGGATTTTTCCATATTTTCTTTTGATTCCATTGTTTCATCTAAATGCTTAAATGTGTAAGAGTGGATAATCCCTTTTAAATTTCTTAATTCTTCCAGACCTATATTTTCAAACAGCTTATACATATCTTTTTCAGAATTGATGTCAATACCATATTGTTCAGGTGTATATTGCACAAATTTATCTGCTTCAAGTACTTCAATTATTTTTATACCTAAAGCAGTCATTCTATTCTTTAGTGCAACTATATTTTCATCATCTTTATTCATAAAGTATAGCCAAGTCGTTCCTTCTTTTAATGCTTCATGTGTAGTCTCATTATCATGAGGATAATGTAACCATTTTTTCTCAAAGAACAGGTCTTTCGTCTGATTTCGGAATGTCTCTTTACTAGATGGCCATATTCTTTTTGTATTAAAAATACTGACTGGTAACGGTAGTAACTTCCCATCTTTAAATAATTCGCGACACTCCTCCATAATATTGTTACCTTCTAGATATCGCTTAATAAGTGCTTTATCTGCTGGAGATGTAGCGGTAAATTCATCTAAATTTTTAATACTATCAACTTTCGTTTCATGTTCATCAGCTAAAAATATACCTTGTGTATAAAAATTCCTCGGTACCTTTTCAAATGTTCTTACATTTAATAATCTTTCGACTTTTCGAAGTAGTTCATGACAATTGCTTGCAAAAATACATACTCTAGACTGCTCATGGCTTCTTCTATTATTGAATGTATAGGCTAAATCTTGAATACTGTAATTTTCATTATTTTTAAGATGAATAGCTAAGGTTTTTATTTGATCCCAAAGCGCTCTACGAGTTTTACTTGAAATAAACAATGGTGTCAATTTTTCAGTTAATTGCTCCTGTTTATTGTGTCGATACTCCTCCAGTATGACATGAACATTCGTACCACTTATGCCAATAGAATTCACACCTGCGCTTAAAATTTTATGTTCATCAAACGTTTTATTTTCTGAGCTAACTTTGAACGGCGTTTCTTTGAAGTTTATTTTAGGATTTTCTGCTGCAAAATGATTAAGACCAGGAACTGTTCTTTTTTCTATGGATAGTACAGCTTTTATTAATCCTGCAATACCTGCTGCATCACCCATATGGCCAAAATTCGACTTAATTGAGCCTAATTGACATTCCGTTGTCTTAGTTGATTTTTGTAGATAGGCCTTTTTAAGCCCCTCTACTTCGAGTAAATCACCTACTTGAGTCCCTGCGCCATGTGCCTCAACAAAATCAATATCATTAAATGATAACTTTGCATCGTCCAGAGCATCCATTATTGCTTTAGATTGTGCGTCAGGATTAGGGACTTGCATTCCATTTGATGCACCATCACTACTTATACTCGAACCCTTTAACACAGCATGAATGTGATTGTTGTCCTTTATAGCATCAGATAATCTCTTTACAACAATAGCAGCAACACCTTCACCTCCGATAATCCCATCTGCACTTTCATCGAATGGTGAACATCTATATTTTGTGCTCCTTACAACATAATCAGGTGCTTCCTCTTCCCAATACGGAAATAAATTCAAATTCACTCCCGCAACTACTGCTAAGTTACAATCCCCCTGCTTAAGCGCATTTTTAGCAACATGAACAGCAGCTAAAGAAGACGAACAACTCGTATTAATGGTCATAACTGGGCCTTTAAGATCAAATGCATATGATAAATGATAGCCCAGATTAGCAGGTATGTTTGAAATAAAAGCTCGTTCATCTTTTTCTTCAAATAAATTTAAATAATCAAATGCAGGATGAGGTGTGTGTGCTATAAATACGCCAGTATTTGAATCCTTTAGATGATTTTCCTTGTAACCTGCCATGTATAAGGACTCTAATGCCACCTGTAAAAACAGACGCTCTGCTGGCCCCATAAATTGAGCTTCATGTTCATTCAATCCGAATTGTTCAGGATCAAACTGTTCAATGCTAGATAGCCATGAGCCATAAGATCTTGGATCATTTGTTATATTATTTTTCAAATGGCTATACAATTCATGTAATTTAGGATTAGAATTAACAATCAATTCAAAACGCTCTTTTGAAAATTCAGTCACAAAATCCTTTTTATTTATAAGACCTGTCCATAAATCATCCAGATTGGAGACATTGGGAAATCTTAAAGACATACCAACAACTGCGAGTGGTTCACTTGTTTCTTTTTCTATTTCATCTAGTAAATTTAATGCTAAATTTGTATCTAATTTATTTTCTTCTACTAAACTTAATATTTTTTTAGACATTGTGCTGTACATCATTTTCTTCTCTCCTATCCAATTCTTTAATGTATTTTAGTTGAGCGAAAATTGCCACAGTTACTATAATTAAGCCTCCAGCTAGTAAGAGTAGCGTCCCATACACTCCTCGTTCTCCACTACCTAAATAAGGGATAATATTTACGTTTGAGGCAACTAATTTATCAGCAAGTATTCCTCCTAGAATATAAGCGAGGGGTAATGAAATCCAAGCGAATGTTCTAGCAATTGAAAAAACTCTTCCTAATAATTTGGGTTCTGTATGGAGTTGAATTAAAGTGAGTGTACCTGTATTAACCACTGGCAGTAATAACCCTAAACCACCCCAAAAAACTGCAATTAGCAGCATATTATTGAATAACCCTGTTAGCGTTATAAATACACCGATACCAAAATTGGAAATCAGTACTAACCATATTATGTGCTTCTTCAGCTTGATGAATGACATTAGTACCCCGCCTAATACCATTCCTCCGCCATATATAGAGCTTAGTAAGCCAAATTGTTCAACAGTTCCAAAGCTCAATATATATGGCTGTCCAACTACTTGATTGAACCCTAGTGCAAAATTTAAAACCGTGAATAATAGCACTAAAGTTAGAAGAGATTTATGCTCGATTAAATAATTGAAACCATATTTTAGATCACCTAAAATGGAGTTATTTTCATGGCTATCTTCATTGTCATTGTTCACTTTTACAGTTAATTTTGTCCAAAGTATTAAGAGAATAGGAATAGCAATACAATAAGTAACTAGCTCTGCACCAATGATATAGACAATACTTCCAAACCCCATTATTACACCACCAATTACAGGACCCAGAACATCACTAGTCGATGATGCCATAGAAAATACACCATTTGCTCTTGATAACATTTCTTTAGGCACTAGATTAGGTGCTAATGTTTGTAATGCTGGCGTTTGCATTGAGCTAACTATCGAAAGCGATATAGCACCTGCAATTACATGAACCATACTTATATTCCCTAATAAAAGGGAGGAGAAAATTATTGAAGAAATAATTAGTCCAATAATATCTCCTAATAATATTAATAATCGTGGACCTTTCCTATCTATCCATATTCCTATAAAAGGCGATAACACAATCGCTGGAAGAAATCCTGCAACTAAAACGACCGCAAAACTAGATACTTGACCTGTACTTTGGTAAGCCCAGACACCAAGCCCAAACCTTGCAACAGAAGAACCTAATAAAGATATAAAGTGAGTAGCTACAACCATTAAAAAGATTGTAAATCCTCTGTTTGTTTGTTTGCTAAAAGAAGTTATCATGTATTTTGGGGCTCCTTTGCATTTCCACTACATTCAACCAAAGCTTCTTCAAATTTTGATAAGAGAAGTTGAGCTTTTTCATTACTAATAACTTGTGTATCTACCTCTAAGCTTAGATTAAGTTTTCCATCCAAAATAAAGATGTTTATTTCCAAAATATTAGAAAGCTCATTATCAGGATGAATAGCAGGAGCCTGAGGAAGATTTGAGGAGTATTGTAGCACCCCGTCCCCTCCATTTTTACTATTTGTAGAAGTACTAATATCGTTATCAAAATCCCCTAAATAATTGACCAATATGGATGGTTGAATATGCGTAATGTTGTTATTTTCTTTGATCCATCTTGCTATCATAAAGTCCAATCCACTGCCTATTTCGCTCAATGATTGTCCAACTGTGTAAAGCATTTCTTCTAGCGTATTAATTGTCACCTGTAGTGGATACATCGTAGTAAACCAACCTATTGTTCTACTAAGATCTAACGCTGATTGGCGACTATTTCGTCCATGCCCTTCAAAGTTAAATAACACATCTTGTTGACCGAATAGTTGACTAAACGCTTGAGCAAATGTTACTGCAATCAAAACATCAGGTTTATAAATTTCTGAATGTTCTCTAGCATTTAAAAATTGCTTTGTACTTTCCTCACTCAGAGTTTTGGTTACATGATATCGATCCTTAAATAGATAATCTTTTCTGACAGGCTGAATGCATAATGGATGTACATTTTCCACATCTATATTTTCCCAATAAGAATGATTCGTGTGTAATTCTTTTTTATATAATTCTCCTATCCAATCAGAAAACTGCGTCATAGGGAAGCTGATTTTATCTTCGCCATTTACTATAGCTAAATAATTATTTTCTAATTCCTCTAATAAAACCCTCCATGAAACTCCATCAACAACTAGATGATGAATAAAGAATGTCAAAATAGGCTTCTTAGCTGTTAGGAACACTACTGCTCCTATTGGTAATACCTTTCCAAAATTAAAGTTATTTTGTAATTGGAATTGAATGTTCTCAATTTCCTCTTTTAGCCTACCCGGAGGTGTTAATTTTAGATCCTTCACAATGAGCTTAAATGTGTTTACTAAGCTTGGTTCAACAAAAGCCTTTGGTTTGCTCTCGTTCACATCGAACCATGTCATCAAGCTCTCATTAACCGAAATAATTGATTGGAAAGACTTTTCTAAAGCAGCTATATCCACTTTCTTAGGCAGTTCTACTGACATTAATAAGTTCCAATAGTGGGCATGTTTAAATGTTTGTTGGAAGAACCATCTTTGCATTGGAGCAAGTGGAATCTCCTTAGAACTTAATTCCTGCCATTCTTTTTGAATGTCCATTTCTTTAGTAGTGTTCATAGCTATTTTTCGAATACTTCTACAATTAAAGATATGGTCAATTTTCAAATTAATATTTTTTTCCTTTGCCTTTGAGATAAACTTTAATGCCTTGATGGAGTCCCCTCCAATTTTAAAGAAATCAGAATCAATGTTAAATTGACGGTCACTTAAAATCCCTTTTAGTATGGACAGCAATTCTCTTTCAATCTCTGTCAAACTACTAATATCATCTATCTGAACTATTCTATCGTCGTATAATTCAGGACTTGGCAGTGAAAGTCTATCTACTTTTCCACTATTAGACATTGGAATTTGTTCTATTTTTTGATAATACGTTGGAATTAATGATTCTGGTAAATATCGTAAAAGATGTTTTTCAAAATCCCTTTGATTAATCTCTTGTTGACTGACTAAGTAAGCACAAAGCTGTTCACCATCTTCATTTTTATATAGTTTAACTACGGCATCTTTAATACTTGGAATTTCTCGCAAATATCTTTCGATTTCTTCGAGTTCCACTCTGTGGCCTCGAATTTTAACCATATTATCTTTCCGTCCATAACAAACAATTTTACCGTTCGGCAATACTTGTCCTAAATCCCCTGTCTTATATAAATATCCTGATTGTAAATGATTAATATGGTTAGCTATAAACTTATTTCTAGTTAAATTAGGCTCTCCCAAATAGCCTAGGGCAACACTCTCACCACTTAATACGATTTCTCCAACCCCGTATGAAGGGACTAGCTGATTCTGATTATTCAAAATGTAAACAGACGTGTTATAAATCGGTAATCCGATTGGCGCATGAATATAATCTGAGTGTAAATCTTCCTCTGTTACTTCATGATAAATCGTTCCAACAGTAGCCTCAGTTGGCCCATATTCATTAATGATACGAGCATGAGGGAATTGATCTCTCAACGTTTTACATAAAGTTATATCTAAAGCTTCTCCCCCTAGAATGAAGCATTCTACATTTGGTGCAAATCTCTCATCCTCAATTAAATATTGGATCTGTTTAGGTGTACCCTTTATCGTTATGGTTTCTTTTATCTTGGCTACACTTTCAAAAGCCTGATCGATTTCCCCTTCACAGCAAATGATTTTTCCGCCCGTTATCAATGGAATAAACATTGAAGTAATTGTTAAATCGACAGATATGGAAGTGAAAAATGGCATATCTAACGATTTTCCAGTAGGTGAATAGTATGCAGTAGCCCAGTTTAAATAATTATTAAGATTTTTACCTGAAACAACTACACCTTTTGGCTTTCCAGTACTTCCAGATGTAAAGAGAATATATGCAGGGGAAGTTTTAGCAAAAGAATTTAACTCAATTTCCACATGCTTATCTAGATGAATACCTTCACTTAGCATATTTTTAGAGCTGCTTCGTTTATATTTTTCGCCCTTATCTTTAACAATGATCACAGCATCAAATCTAAATTGATTGAGCTCATTGCTTACAGTGTATGTCTTCTCCGAACATTCAATTTGTATATCTGCTCCTACATCACTGAGAAGCTCTTTTAAAATTTCTTCATTAATAAATAAATCTGTATCCCAATCTAATTTAGTATTCTTATCCATATTTTCTTCTTTAAATGCTTGTAAAGAAGAGACAAATTCATCTTTTGTATCAATATTTAATAAATCCCCCAAGAAAATTATTCCGCCCTCTTTTAAAGAGTCAATAGCTTTTTGAAGGACTACCTTTAAATAGCCATAGCTTGGGAAACAATGAATAACACTATTAATGACAACTGCATCTAATGCTGTTTCAAACTTCTTAAAGGCATGAGCCTTCGAAATGTCAAATTTAATATTGCTAAAGTTAGATTTCTGAGCAATCTGTTTATTCCTCTCGATAATAGAGGAAGATAAATCCATAGCTGTATACGTTTTTGTATATGGAGCAAGTGCAAATGTTGTCAAACCTGAGCCACAGCCAAGCTCTAATACATTTGAATCTTGAGGTAAATACTTTCTTATTTTGTTTACTGCGTTTTCCGCATACTCCTGCATTTCTAAGGCACTGAAAGCTTCACCTGTATAACTACTATTCCAACCACTAGCCTCTATTTCTGTTTTCTGTCCTTCTGCAAAATAGTTCCACAATGATTCGTTCATTAAATCACTTGAATCAACAACAGCACACTGATCTAAATCTGTTTCTCCTAACACCATAACCGTTTGAATATTCTTATTTTCAAATAACAGCCTATTACACAAGGAATAGAATTTCTTTTCCGAAATAATAAAGTTAGCTTGACTTTGTTTGATAATAGATTCAATTCTAGCTCTTGGGTTTTTAGGTGATACAGGTATAAATGTGACATTACTCATTAAACAAGATAAAATACCTAAAATAGCCGTTCTATTATTGTCAGAAATAATGACAGCATTTTTAACTTCACTGTTGCTGTTCAACAATTTTTCTGCTATTGATTTACTTCTATCTACTAACTCTTGATATGTTAATGAACCTGCGCTATCTTTCAATGCTGTTTTTTGTGGGTTCTTTTCTGCCATCATTAATATAGTAGTTAAAAAGTTTTTGCCATCCTCGACAAATTGACCATTTATAGCACTTTTACTTTTTTCTACATCAATATTAGTTAATTCATGCTCATGTAAAATCATATCTAGTATTTTTAAATACGTTTCAATTAATGAATCAATAAATCTAGATGAATAGACACCGTCGTAATACTCAAGATTACAGAATAGCTCTCCATTTGGTAATTCAACAAATTCGAATTCAAGATCCCATTTACTAGTTTTGTGTTCAGAAAGAATAGGTGTTAATTCTGCTTCATCAAAAGCTGACGTCGTATTTTTAAATTTAAAATTTTGAAGTGCCACGTTTATATTAAATAAAGGTGAACGACTAGTATCCCGAGGTAAATCTAACTTCTCCACTAATAAATCGAAAGGATATTCTTGGTGTTTAAAGCTATCCAATAACATGGTCTTAACATTTCTTAATAAAGTAAGGAAATTATCATGTTCTTCGTAATTAACCCTTAATGGGATAGTATTCGTAAATAAACCAATGATTTTTTCCAGTTCTTCATTTACTCTTCCAGATACAGGTGTACCGATCACCATATCTGTATCACCAGTCATCTGATTAATTAGTTTAAATACACTCGACACTAAAACCATGTATAATGTACTTTCATTTGTATTTGCAAAAGCTCTTAATTTATCTGCTAAGCTAGCACTAATATCAAATCTTGTAAGCCTTCCAGTATATCGGAAAGTGCTTGGTCTTAATTTATCGCCCGTTATTTCTGTAATAGGTAGACTTCCTCTTAATGTATCAAGCCAGTAATCTTCATGTTGTTTAAACCTACCACCTTCTATATTTTCACGTTGCCATGCAGCAAAATCTACATACGTATTTTCTATTTCCGGCAAGGTTTCATTATTACTACTATTGTACAAAGTGAAAAGTTCATCCGATAATAGTGATAATGACCAGCCATCTACAATAATATGGTGCATCATTAAAGCAAACAGACTTTTATTTTTTTCTGTTTTATACACAAATACTCTTAAAAGTGGTCCCGCTTCTAAATCATACGGAGTTTCTTTCCAACGATTTAGTTGATCCATTGCTTTTGCTTCTGCGTTATCTTCTATACTGAAATCTTTGTATTCAAATAAATAGTTTGGTTTTTGCAGTATTTTCTGTTTATTTCCATCCTCATGCTTTACAAATACTGTTCTTAAAGATTCATGTCTTTGTGAAAGTACATCAAATGTTTGGCGTAACCTCTCAATGTCAACTAACCCGTTAACTTTAAAAATAAATGGAGTATTGTAAACCATTTTTTGGTCTGTTAATTGTTCTATAATGCTCAATCTGTTTTGACCATATGATAATGGAAATTCATGGTTTTCTACACTAATTTGAGGTATGACTTCTGTCGATTCTGAATGTTCATTGTTTACTTGTTTACTTAGTTGTTCAAATGTAAGAAATACATCATCTAAGACAAAGTCTCTATTAAATTGTTTTTTCAAACGGGTAATAAATTGTAGTCCTGAAAGAGAGTTTCCACCTACTGAAATAAAACTATCCGTTTGCTTAATATTCTCAGTTTCTAAGATTATTTCTGCTAAACTAATGATTTCTTCAAGAGCTGTTTTTCCTTTTACCTCTATAGCTTTTACGCTAGCATCACTCTGTAACCAATAAGATTTTTCATCAAAGTAGTATGTAGGTAAAGAAATTTTGTGATTATTCTCATCCTGAAATTGTTTATGCCAACTACATTTTTCACCTGTAATAAAATTTTCTGCTAATTTTTTGATAGTGTTATCGTCATCGGTTGTCATATCAATAATTTTTTCCCAATTAGTCATATCAAGATTGACTAAATTTTTACAGGCACCTATTAGATCGTCCATTGTCTCAGCTATAATAGCTAATCTTATTTCATGATGCTCCCTACCTGTACACATCGTATATGCTAAATTACTTAGATTAATCGTATCCTCAGATAAATTAGAGAAATGTTCAATCGTACCTCGCAAAGATAATTCAGATTTTGCTGAAAAAGGAATGACATATGCTTTTCTTTTATGATCTTTGTTATGAATTTCAGCCTTCGTTGGAGCTCCCTCTAATAGTAAATGAACATTTGTACCATTAAAGCCAAAGCAACTTACACCAGCTATAATAGGTTCATTTTCTTTTTTATTCTCTTTAATGTTAAATGGTACTGTCGGAATAAAAACTGGCGAATTTACAAAATCAATATGTGTATTTGGTTCAACTAAATTTATTGTAGGTGGAACTACTCCTTTTTTTATTACATGTAGCGCTTTGATTACACCCGATAAACCTGCAGCTCCATCAAGTAAATGGCCAATATTTCCCTTCACAGAACCAATTGGTAAGAATTGTTTATCGTTATTACTTCGTTCAACTGCTTCTTGAATGCCTTTTATTTCAATAGGATCACCTAAATGAGTACCTGTGCCATGCGCTTCAATGTAGTCAATTTGCTCAGGCTTAATGCCCGCTAAATCCCATGTTTCAGCTAATAAATCCGCATGTGCTTTAGGATTTGGCGCCGTAATACCCGCTGAAGTCCCATCATTATTTACCTTAGAGGCAATTATAACAGCGTGGATATTATCATTATCTTCTATTGCTTGATCTAAAGGTTTTAATAACAGGGCTACTGCCCCTTCTCCTCTTCCTATCCCACTAGCTGAGTCGTCAAAAGGTTTACACTTTTGTTGCTCAGACATAATACCCGCAGCATTCATAAACAGTTTTTCACTATTTATTGGATAAGGGAAAATATTAACACCGCCGACTAATGCCGTTTCACAATCATTATTCATTAAACCCACACAGGCCTCATGAATTGCCAACATGGAGGAGGCACAGGTAGCATTCACAACATAAGACGGTCCTTTTAAATTAAAAATATAAGAAATTCTTGAAGCCGTAAAAGCAGGAATATTTCCTGGAACACTTAATGGTGTGAATTCAGCCAATCCTTCAGAGTAATTGGTCATAGCTGCTGAAATGTAAACACCGGTATTTGAATTTTTTATTCGACTCCCTGCGTATCCAGCATCTTCAAAACATTGGTATGCGATTTGAAGAAATCTACGCTGTTGTGGATCCATTACTTTTGCTTCAGCAGCTGAAATATTAAAAAATCCAGCATCAAATTTATCAACTTCATCTAGCCACGCTGCATCCCAAAACGGCTTCTCTTTTGAAATTTTAAGTTTTTCCATATTATTAACAAGGAACCCCTCACACAACGATCTCCTACTATCACTTAATTCTGTTATTTTGTCCTGTTCATTGCTTAAAACATTCCAAAATTCATCAAAATTTTTAGCACCGGGTAATTCTGCAGAAATGCCGATTATGGCAATTTTTTTATCAACTTTCGGTTTAGACTCACTTTTAATTTCATTCACCGATTCAATGATTTGCTTCGCTGCGTCTTTTGTTAGTTCCTTATTTTTAAGAAGATTTAAAACTTGAGGTATTAATTTACTCATAATATTTATCCTCCTCTAATATTAGATTATTCAAAAAAATTTTTTCTAAGGCCGAAAACTCTTTTATCTTTAGTTGTTGCTCTGATGGAAATACATTCACTTTACTACATACGGAAATTTTATAACCATTAATCAAGTTATATTGCTTGAAATAATAAGGATACGGACTAATATCTTGTACAATTGAAATTTCATTATGACTAGTCTCAATGCTGAAAGAATCTAAAGGAATGCTTAAACCTAGTCCAATATTTTTCACAAAAGCTTCCTTCAAAGTCCATAAGTCATAAAAACGTTCTTTTTTCATTTCAGTTGGTGTTTGATTGTACGAAGCGTATTCTATACTCGAAAAATAATTTTTAATTATTTCATCTTCGTAATTATCTTTCATTTCTTCAATATCAATTCCTACATCACAATTGCCAATGATACCTATAACCCATTCACCTGAATGAGAAATGTTAAATTCATAATCCCCATTGATACAATATGGCTTCCCATATGTATTCGTTTGGATATTTATGTCGGAAGGATGACATTTCAAATACTTCATCAATAAATATTTCATCAACAATTCGGATAGTAAGGACCTATATGCATCTATTTTATTTAAGTAAGCTTCTATTCTTCTTGCTTTTCTTGTACATACAAAATTCATTAGTTCAGAATAATTTGAAATATGTACAGGTACTTTAATTAAACAAATTTCTATCACATATCACGCCCCCAAAATTTTATTCATAACCTCAGAGTGATAATTCCTTAAAATTACAATAAAGGATATTAACTTGTAAAAATAAAGCTATTTTCCATTTATAATATTAAACACCATGGAATAAATAGTCAATAAATTACCCACCAAAATTTATAAAAAATACCAATTCAGTTATATTTAACACTAATTATTCTTAGTCTACGAGTATTTCCATAGAGTCTTGTTAACACTTTAAAAAATCACAAAAAAAAAGGATTCTACCCATTTAGAATTCCTTTTAAAACAAAATTATACTATGTTGATAGTTATAAACATGAATGTTTATTGAACAAATATTAGAATGTTCGATTACTAAGATCTATTACCAATCCAACACCAGCAGAGGAATATCCTTTATGATGAAAAACAACATCATAAATTAAACGTTTAAATTTCCCTTCTTAAAACCATTTGTACTAGATACAGCAAATATTCTTTCATTTAAAGTCCACAAGAGAATTTGGGTTAATGCAAAAATTTCAAAGGAAACTTCAATTTATTATTCACAGATAACATTCGAATGACCACAATGAAAATAACGATAACTGATAATTCAAGCGGACTGCTCCACCCTGCCCAAATACAAAGCCCACAGACAAATGTTAAGACGGCATGAATCTCTTCTCTTAATGCAAGAGGCGTTCTACCAGCCAATAAGTCCCGAATCATGCCACCGCCAACACCCGTAAACATGGACGCTATAATAATGATCCCTAGATCGTGATCTAGGCTTTTGGCTAATAATCCACCCTGTATTGCGAAAGAAGCAAGACCAATTGAATCAAAGAAATAGCCCCAGCGGTTCCAGTGATGTATCCAATTTCTTTTCACAAATAAAATAGTTGTCAGCGTCACTAAAACGACTAGAAAGGATTGTCGCTCCCATATATCGGACACAGGTATATCAAGTATAACGTTGCGAATAATGGACCCACCATAAGAGGTTGTTAGGCCAAGTACAAATATACCAATAAAAGAGTATTTGGCCTGTAAGGCGACAAATGCGCCGCTAATTGCATAGGCAATAATGCCAATAATGTGTAACACTGTCCACGTCATCTGATCCAACTCCTTTTGTTTACAGCAAAAAGCCCACCATAAAATAGTTGCGCATCTTTGACGCCAACTATTTTATGGTGGGCTAATATCCTAGCAGTTTTACCTACTAAATTATCCATCTCACCAAATCTTCATTTGAAATTTCATAGACGTTCTGCAATGTACAGAAAACACAACGACCATAAAATTTCCAAGTAAAATTGTAAACCATTTATGCTAGAAATACAAACGATAATTTGAGTTACAGTGTTTCATAGATGACCTGACCCATTTGAGAAACATCATAATCTCCTAATGCAGCCACTTCAGATTGGAAATCTGCTGAAGTCAAAATCTCCTTCACCGTATCAATTAATTGTTGATTGTCAGGTGTTTTTAACAGCACAATATCATAGCGCTCTCTAATAACAGGAATAAAATCAACGTTTACTAGTTTAGCAATTTTCTCAACCCCTATGCCAACATCTGCATGCCCATTTGCTACAGCCGATGCGACATCGAGATGGCTCATTTCTTCTTTGTCATACCCATCAATCATAGACGGAGCTATGTGATGAATGCGCAATTGCTCATCCAATAAAGTACGTGCACCCGATCCTTTCTCACGATTGATGAGCGTAAATGACTTGGTCTTAAAGTCTTTAAAGGATTCTAGTTGGAGAGGATTTCCTTGCTGAACATAGAAACCTGCTCTACGGGACACTACATTAATGAGCAAAAAAGGATGGCTCACAAAAATCTTTTTTACATAGGGTGTATTGTAGTCTCCTGTGTCCCCATCAAACATATGTAAACTGGCTATATCGCATTCCCCGTTATACATCGCCATGATACCATTAAAACTACCTTCATGAGATCTCAATACTTTACTAGACTGTCTTTTTTCCATGTATTTTGCTAATACATCTAACACTACATCTTGTCCACTAATAATCATTTTTGGAAGTTTTTTTGTTTGCCTAGCTACTACTGGCGTCGATGCGGCATTACCTGTCTTACGTTTTTGTATATAGCCCTGTAAATCAGCACGGTCCACCCTCATTTGGCGTCCTACTCGGAAAACAGGCAAATCTCCTTTTTTCACTAAATCATAGACCGTTAATTTCGAAACCTTTAATAATTGTGCAACCTCTTCAATTGTATAGGATTGTTCTTGTGACATATCATTCTCCTCCTATAAGCCTCTTCTTACATGGTAACTTATTTATTTACGTGTGAACATCTTGAAATTTCCTACCAATTACAGGTTTCTTTTTCACTTATAACTTATTATAATTAGTTATGTCTTGTTATAACGAGTTATAAAAGGAGAAAAATAAAGTGAAAAAATTTTATAGTTTCTTTGCATCCATACTCATTCTAGTTGGTCTATTAGCTGCTTGTGGAAACGAAGAAAAAGATCCGCAAGTAAAAGTGCCAATTGAATTAACCATTTCTGCGGCTGCTAGTTTACAAGATGCCCTAGAAGAACTAAAAACAGCTTATGAAAAAGAACACGATACAATTAAAATTCTCTATAACTTTGGAGGTTCTGGCGCATTACAGCAACAAATTTTACAGGGTGCTCCTGCAGATCTTTTCTTTTCGGCAGCCGAAGATAAATTCGATGCGCTTGTAGAAAAAGAGATGATTGATCCTAATCAGGGGGTGGATCTTTTAGCAAATGAATTAGTATTAATCGTTCCTAAAAAAAATGACAAACAAATCCAATCCTTTAAAGATTTAAAACAAGCAGGAAAAATTGCATTGGGTACACCTGAAACAGTGCCTGCGGGGCAATACGGTGTGGAAACGTTAAAAAATATGCAATTGTGGGAGTCACTTGAATCCAAGGTAGTGTATACAAAAGACGTACGCCAAGTCCTTACTTATAGTGAAACAGAAAATGTAGATGCAGGAATTGTTTATAAAACAGATGCGCTTGTATCAGATAAGGTCGAAGTCGTTGCAACTGCAGATGATCAAATACACACACCAATTATCTATCCTGTTGGTGTCATTAAAAATAGTAAGCATGTACAAGAGGCTGAAGATTTTTATCATTTCTTACAAAGTGATGAAGCAATGGAAGTCTTTAAAAAGTATGGGTTTAAAGGAGCACAATAAAGGATGGGTACCGATTTTTGGTCTCCTCTTAGGCTTTCGATAGAAATTGCCTTTGTTGCTGGTATCATTGCTATATTGGCAGGTATTTTAATGGGCAAATGGATGGCGACCCATCATTTTAAGGGGAAGCTATTACTGGAAACGGTTTTGCTGATGCCCTTAGTATTACCTCCAACTGTAGTAGGTTTCCTGCTCATCGTTATATTTGGCAAGAATAGTTTATTAGGAAATCTAATTATTTGGCTTTTTGATCAGCCTGTCATGTTTACATGGTGGGCAGCCGTCATTGCCTCTACCATCGTTGCCTTTCCCTTAATGTATCAATCGGCGAAAACGGGCTTTTCTTCGATTGATTGCGATATTGAGCATGCAGCACGTGTGGATGGGGCTAACGAATGGCAAGTCTTTATGTTCGTATCCATTCCACTTGCATTAAAGGCTCTTGTTTCAGGAGGAATTTTGAGCTTCACTCGTGCATTAGGTGAGTTTGGGGCCACATTAATGTTTGCGGGTAATATTCCAGGAAAAACCCAAACAACGCCATTGGCTATTTATATGGCCATTGATTCGGGGAACATGACCCTTGCCTGGACATGGGTTTTGTGCATGATCGCTATTTCTTTCCTAATGCTTCTTAGCATTCATATTCTAAAAGTATAAAAGAGGTAGCTGGTTTAAACAGCCACCTCTTTTTCGTCATCCCCCACTAATAGGTGGAATAAAAGCGATTGTGTCACCTGATCTAACAATGGTTGTATCCATTGCAAATTCCTCATTAATGGCTGTCATCATTTGCTGCAATGTCAATTGAGGATAATGCTGTTCCATCCATTCTTTTACTTGAGCAACCGTCACGTCTGACAGTTCTACTGATAGTGTTGACGCACCAACCGCTTCTTGTAAATGAGCAAATAATAAGATATTAATCACAATTTTCCCTCCTCATCAATCGCGGGTTTTCCTTCAGAATACGGGACATTTTCTAATTGATCCCCGATCCATTGTGTACCATCTTCCCAATGTTCTTTTTTCCAAATGGGCACAATCTGTTTAATGCGGTCAATTGCATATTCATTTGCCAAATAGGCTACTTTTCGATGTGGGGATGATACCGCAATGACTACGGCAATATCCGTAATATCCAATCGCCCTACACGATGTGTAATCGCTATTTCTGCTTCTGGCCATTGCAGCTTTAGTTCCTGTGCAATTTGCTCAAACATTTTAATTGCCATAGCTGGGTATGCTTGATATTCCAAGTACAATGTTTTCTTACCTTGTGTGATTTCACGTACAGTTCCGATGAACAGCGTAATCGCTCCAGCATTTCGACTAAGTACTTTGTGCCGTACCTCCTCCACATCAATCGGCTTATGAATAATTTCAAACATGGCTGTCGTCATAGTTTTTCCCTCATTTCATTCAACAAAAATTCCATATATTCTGTTTCTTCATTAATAGAAAAGCTTGGAATCCTTAGGTTTTGATCAATTGGATAGCTCGGCCAATAAATTACACAAAGGATATTAGACATTTGTTGTAGTAACAGATAGTCCTGTGCTGTTCGTAGTAATACGACTTTTGGGTAATCTTCTCTTTTATATCCTTCAATCAAAATAATATCCATTGAAAAGTTAGCATAAATCGCAAGTATATCAGCAAGCTGCCAGCTATGTTGGTGAATACTTAACCGTAAAGTACCTTCCCCTTCTACTGCTGAAACACGAGCACCTGCCTGTTCGTGTCTACTACTATCCTTCGAAGAATTTTCTACCGGTGCTCCACCATGCCCGTGATGTTTAATGGTCCCAACTCGTAGCCCTTCTGACGTGGCTTGCTTGATTAATTGCTCCATCAAAGTCGTTTTTCCGCTATTTTGATAGCCAACTATCTGTATGATTTTTCGATGGTGTTCCAAGGCCACTCACTTCCTCGCAAATCTTCTAGCAATAAAACTGCTACCTGCATGTCTTTTTCATAGCCACGGGAGCCACCAGGTAAGACAATAAATGCATTAGCTGACGCTAAAGACGAAACGGCACTCGATTTATCAAAACCAGATGGCACAGCTACTAGCTGACCATTTTCATAATATGCACGAGCTCTTACAAAGCGAGTAAATGGATTGGGCTTTGTAAAATCTGCCCCTAAAATAGCTTGCTCTCTGCGGACATGTGGCTGTTGATTGCCAAATGCTGTGCGAATAATAGGGCGTACAAATAGCTCAAAGCCCACATAGCATGCTGAAGGATTACCGGAAAGTCCAAATAATAATTGATCATTTCTAGCAGCAACTGTTGTTACACTTCCTGGACGCATCGCCACCTTATTAAATAATACCTTAGCGTCAATAGCTTGATAGATAGCCGGTAAATAATCATAATCTCCAACGGAAACGCCTCCCGTTGTCAGTAAAATATCGACTTCCTGTAATGCTTTTTCAACGATACGAATACATAAATCAAGATCATCGCTAAATTTGCCAAAGTATCGAACTTCTGCACCTGTACGTTCAATTTGTGCCATGATCATATAAGCATTGCTATTTCGAATTTTTCCTGGCTGTAAAGATTCCTCTGGCTCTAGTAACTCACTGCCAGTGGCAATGACACCTACCACTAATTTACGAAAGACAGGCACTTGCGCATAGCCGAAGGTAGCTAGTAAGGCCATGACACCGGGGTTAATATATTGTCCTCTTTCAATTAGAACAGTATGCTGCTGTACATCTTCACCTTTATAAGAAATATTAGTGCCTGCTGTAAACGCCCGTTTAATCGACATAAATGTTTGCTGATGTTCCACGAATGTCTGGGTTAATTCTAGCATTACAACTGCATCGCATCCTTTTGGTATTGGCGCCCCCGTCATAATGCGTACTGCTTGGCCAAATCCAACCTCATCCTCGTAAACAAAGCCAGCACCAATTTCTCCAACGACTTGAAATATGGCTGGCTGTGCTGATGATGCTTCTTGACTATCGATAGAACGAATGGCATAGCCATCATAAGGGGATCGATCAAAGGCTGGTACGTCATGATCGGCGACAATATCCTCCGCAATAAAGCGTCCATATGCCTGTGATAATGGCACAAACTCCTTTTTGGCTTGAAAAGCATAATCCATTACACGATGTACAGCTTCTGACACTGGAATTGGTTGTCTCTTTTCTAACATTTGGCACACTCCTTTATCCTAATAAACGATAGTAGATGGTTTTTGCTTGTTGGATCTCCTGAATTCCATGAATCACTACACGCCCATCCTGAAAAATAACAATGCGATAATCTTCTGTTTGGCAAGATAGCAAATAAGGATTAATTTGAATATCACCATAGGTACGAAGTTGGTCTGCCAACTGTTCTAAATTGTAGTGAGTCGGATTTGGCGGTCGGATTTGTACCGCATCACGACCACAAAGCACCTCTAGTTTTGTTTGATTTTCATAAGCTAAAGATGGATACGTAGGATGGTGACCACAGGTTGGACAATCATCCTGACGCATTTTATCTACGTTAATTTCATATTGTTGATTTTGCCAAACATCAAACGTCAAATAGCTTTTTCGTAAGGCCTTTTCATCGCCCACTAGCAGTTTTAACACCTCTGCTACTTGATATGCCGCTACTATTTGGACAGTAGGGCTAATAATTCCTACTGTATCACAGGTCATCCCTGTTTGAGGCATTACCTTTAACAAACATCGTAAACATGGTGTTTTCCCTGGCACAATCGTATAGATAGCCCCATAACTACTTACACAGGAACCGTACACCCATGGAATACGATGCTGTTGTGCTAGATCGTTCATCAAAAAGCGGACATCGAAATTATCAGTGGCATCTACCATGACATCTATATCGTCTAGCAACGGTAGCAATGATTCTGTACAGGCATCCATAATAGCAACCTGAATGGCCACCTCTGCATTAATTTGTTGCAGTCGATTTTTCGCTGCGATCACTTTCGGCAATTTCTCTTGTGCGTCTTGCTCCGTATATAATTGTTGTCGTTGCAAATTACTCCATTCCACATAATCTCGATCAATCAGCGTCAATCTCCCAACACCTGCACGCACGAGTGCTTCTGCACTAGCACTCCCTAGGGCGCCAACCCCTATGATGAGGACATGTTTTTGTTTCATTGCCTGCTGCCCTGTTTGTCCAATAGGGCTAAATAATTGTTGTCTCGAATATCTATTATTCATGAGCATTTTGCCTTTCCTTCTATGAATTTTCGTTTGACCTTTTCGTCGATAGCATTATAATAAAGTGAAACTTACTCAGAAAATTTTTCTCTATTTCGTGTTCGTTCCTCACTTCACGAATGGAGCCTTTTTTGTGAAAAACTCCAATAACGCAAGAAAAGGAGGTCATTCTACCTTGCATCCTACACATCATCAACAACCCATCCATGCGGCCATTTTAACTGTGAGTGATACACGGACAAAGGCAGATGATTTAGCGGGTCAGCGCATTCTTTCTTTACTTCAAGAGGCTGCTTTTGAAGTAGTTGACTACCAAATAGCAAAGGATGAACCGCTTGAAATCTCAGAACTTATTCATCAATGGTGCAATCATGCCAACATCAATGTCATTATCGTCACTGGCGGAACTGGTTTTACACCAAGAGACCAAACCTACGACACCATTTCCCCTCTTTTTGAAAAAGAAATGATGGGGTTCGGAGAATTATTTCGAACGTTAAGCTATGAGGAAATTGGTCCAAAAGCTATGTTTAGTCGGGCCACAGCTGGCAGCCGCCATCAAACGGCTATTTATGTTTTACCGGGTTCTACTAATGCTGTGACATTGGCCATGACCAAGCTTATTTTACCGACCGTACAACATTTTGTTGGAGAATTGAATCGTCTATGAACGTTGCAGGTGTTATCTTAGCTGGTGGTCAATCCTCTCGGTATGGTCAACCGAAAATGTTTGAGACGTTTGAGGGGCTGCCTTTATATAAGCATAGCCTCAACGCTCTCCAAGGAAATCAGCTACATCCTTTGGTGATCGCTACAAACGCTAGCCTGCAACCAAGTTTTGGTCCTGAGAATGTACAATGGATCATAGAACAGCAGCCCCATCAAGGGCCACTTTTTGCCCTGCATCATATACTGACAGCTTTTCCTGAGGTAGAATGGTTTTTTGTCGTCGCTAGTGATATGCCCTATATGAATGCACCTTTTGTTGAAGAGATGCTAGGCAATATCAATGATTCTTATGATGCGATTGTTCCAAAACAAAATTCACGCTACCAGCCATTAGCAGCCTTATATCGACGCACTGCCCTACCCTTAGCAAAACAATTGATGGAACAAAACAAACGGAGTATGAAAGTGCTTTTAGATCAGCTTCGTGTTAGTTATGTTCCTTTTAATGAGAACTGTCCAACATTTATTAATATCAATGCTCATCATGATTGGCTACAAACAGTTACAAAGGAGTCTAACAATGAATAATTTTACCCACTGGAACGAAGCAGGTCGTCCCAAAATGGTCGACATATCTGAAAAAGAAATAACAACGCGTTCAGCCATAGCACGCAGTACCATTACATTATCCAATGAGGTCTATCAGGCCATCCAGCAAGGGGGTATCAAGAAAGGTGACCCTACACAAGTCGCTCAAATTGCAGGTATTATGGGCGCTAAAAAAACGGCAGATATCATCCCAATGTGCCACCCTATTATGCTACAGGGCACGGATCTGCAATTTGATTATCAGAAAACGGATCTTGGTTATGAGCTACACATTCAAGCTACTGTCAAATGCAATGGAAAAACTGGTGTCGAAATGGAGGCCCTTACAGCTGTGTCCATCGCTGCCCTCACTTTTTACGACATGTGTAAGGCGGTTGATAAAACGATGGTCATTAAAGAAACCTATCTTGTAGAAAAAACAGGCGGAAAAAGCGGTGCCTTTACGCATAAATAAACAGAAAAAATTCGGCATCTTGCCGATTTTTTTCTGTTTTTCATGTTTACCCCCCCATATGAGACATTTCAACTTTAGCCTTTTTCCTGCTTGCCATCGTCTGTTCGTTCCGCTCGTCTGAATAGCGATCATTTCTTTTTGTCCAGACATTTTTTATACAATTAATAATTGCTGTATCATCTTGTCCTGATCTTAATAGCTCTCTTAAATCCGTACCTTCTGTAGCAAATAAACAAGTATATAATTTGCCCTCTGCTGAGAGGCGGGCACGTGAGCAAGAAGTGCAAAAGGAATCTGTGACGGATGATATAATACCAATCTCCCCCTTATTATCCTTGTATTGGTAACGTGTCGCCACTTCCCCGTGATAATTAGGAGCAATCGGTTGCAGCGGTGAATGCTGATGGATTTGCTCAATGATGTCTTTTTTAGCCAATACATCATCCATGCGCCACCCATTCGAATTCCCAACATCCATATACTCAATAAAGCGTAAAATATGTTGTTTTTCTTTAAAAAATCGTGCCATTTCTAAAACATCCTGGTCATTTTTCCCTTTTTGAACAACCATATTAATTTTTACTTGTAAACCTGCTTCCGCTGCCTTTTCAATACCCTCTAACACCGTTGACACCTTCCCTCGATGTCCATTCATCTCAAAAAAACGCTCGTCGTTTAGTGAATCTAAACTGATTGAAACTCGGGATAAGCCTGCTTGTGCCAATGGCTGTGCATATTTTTTTAATAAAGTGCCATTTGTTGTTAAGGCGATATCCTCTACACCTTCTAGGCGATGAATTCGGGCAATTAATTCCGTTAAATCACGGCGTAATAAAGGCTCTCCACCTGTAATACGAACTTTTTTAACACCTAATGAGACGAAGATTTTGACTAATCTTTCAATCTCATCGAAGTTTAATATTTTATCAGACGGTAAAAATGCATAATCTGGACCAAATACTTCTGCTGGCATACAATAACGACAGCGAAAATTACAGCGATCTGTCACGGATATTCTTAAATCTCTTAACGGTCTGCGTAGTTGGTCTTGTAGATCCGTCATTTAATCTCCTTCTTTCCGTACATTCTGTGCTGGCATGATGATGCGTTCTGGATGTGTATAAATATTCAATGTTTGTTGTCGAATAAAGCCTACGGTCGTAATGCCAAGCTGCTCAGCCAATTGCAAGGCTAATTCGGTTGGTGCCGATTTAGACAATACTATTTCACAGCCTATTTTAGATACCTTTAGTAATATTTCTGATGATATCCGTCCACTAAAAACAATAATTTTATCGTGCATACTTATATTTTGACGTAAACAATAGCCGTAAATTTTATCTAAAGCATTATGGCGACCAATATCCATGCGACTTAAAACAATGCCATTGACATCGCATAGCGCTGCATTATGCACACCACCTGTTTTTTTAAATATATCAGCCGTCTCCTGCATGGCGTGCATTAAACGAAAGCAATCTTCAGTCGTAATTTGGACATGAATATCTTCCATTTTTTTTGCTACTAAAGCATCGTTTGTGAAAACAAAGCCTTGTCGACTCATTCCACAGCAAGACGTTATATAGCGTTTGTTTTGCGTTTGCTGATAGTAAGGATTGACATGCTTGGTTTTAATGTGCACAAAGCCTTCTTGTTCTTGATGCCAAATATTCTCAATATCCTTGTAATTACGGATCACCCGTTCAGACGCTAAATAACCGATGACCATATCCTCGACATATTCTGGCGTACAAACCATCGTGACAAATTCTTGTTGATTAATTTTCACGGTCACAGCATATTCTGAGACAATTAAATCATCTATTTCCTTCACTTGCTGCCCCTGAACCCGCACAATCTTCCTCGTAACGGCTCTCTCCATAAGGCATCCTCCTTTATTCACTTATATGCTTTTCAAAAACAAAGACGGAAATCGCAAAATCCTCTTCAATTTTAATATCTGAAAATAAATGGAGTAATTTACTGCCCATTAATTCTTCCATGCCCTCAGGTGGCGATTGTGCATATAAATCTTGAATCATGCTCGTCCTTGCGGCATGAACCATTTTCAATCCTTCGGGTGAACCCGCAATGAATTTTTCAGTTGGGGTGATATTCCCGTATAAAGTGGAGACAGCCATATTTTCAACAAAGACCGTATGAATACGTTCTGGTCCTTTACCAAAAACTTCTTTTCGTAATTTACGAATCATATCGTTAAATTCATGAACTTTTTTAGACATCGTAATGATTCTCCCATCATCATTATACTTTTTTAGGCAATCACTATGGGGGTCACCCTTACAGTTTGTTAATCATATAGTAACTTTTAAAAAAATAAAAGGGAAAATGTTTTTGATAATCATTCTCATGTAAAAATATTTATGATTTATATTGTTCCTTTTGCGGCAAAGGGCTATAATAATAGCACAAATGGAATTTATGTATTTTGATCCCTATGTCGCATCTACTTAGAAATCGCATAGTGTTTATGAATATTTGAATTCTATTATGACCCAAAAATAAAAGCTGATTGAGTTTTTAGCAAGTCCTGCTAAGAATTTTATCCACCATGAATGTATTAGCATGTCTTAGACGTGCCATTTCATGGTGGATTTTTTTATTTTTTAATCCGGGACATGGATAACTTGTTATGTTCTAGCAATTACCCTATTTTGAGGTAGCTTCAAGGCCATTTGGGAATTACAATGATAACAAGACAATCTTTTCATCATTAATAAAAACTCGCAATGTAATTCCCTTTTGTCTTAAGCCGTAACAGGTTGTACGAGTAGTCTCATAGTGTAAAAGGAGGAAGTTACCTTGACTCAAATTCATATTAATGGCGTAACGTACGATGTAAAAGAAGGAGCTACAATCCTTGATACCATTAATCAACATGACATCCCACATCCACAAATTTGTCATGTACCTACCGTTGATCCAATCGAGACTTGTGATACATGTATCGTTGAGGTGAACGGCCAATTAGTTCGGTCATGCTCAACGAAGGCAGTTGATGGCATGAATATATTATTAACTTCTGACAAAGCAAAGGCGGCACAAACGGAAGCGATGGATCGACTTCTTGAAAATCATTTATTGTACTGTACAGTTTGTGATAATAACAACGGCAATTGTACTTTACACAACACAGCTGAGTTAATGGAAATCGAGCATCAAAAATATCCATACAAACCAAAAGTGGAGCCACATGAAGTGGACATGTCACACCCATTTTACCGATATGATCCAAACCAATGTATCGCATGTGGACAATGTGTGGAGGTTTGTCAAAGTTTACAGGTGAATGAAACGCTATCTTTGGATTGGGAGGCAGAAAGACCTCGCGTAATTTGGGATACTGGCGTTGCGATTAATGATTCTTCCTGTGTCAGCTGCGGTCAATGTGTAACCGTTTGCCCATGTAATGCGTTAATGGAAAAATCCATGCTGGGAGAGGCTGGATTTATGACTGGTCTTAAACAGGATATGCTAGATCCAATGATCAGTTTGATAAAAGAAGTAGAGCCCGGCTATAGTGGTATCTTTGCTGTTTCTGAGGTGGAAGCAGCGATGCGTAGTAAACGGACGAAAAAGACAAAAACAGTTTGTACCTTCTGCGGTGTAGGCTGCTCGTTCGAAGTGTGGACAAAAGATCGCAAAATTTTAAAAGTACAACCTTCCGATGGTCCTGTAAATGCAATTTCTACTTGTGTCAAAGGGAAATTCGGTTGGGACTTTATCAACTCTGAAGAACGTATAACAAAGCCATTAATCCGTAAAGCTGATGCCTTTGTGGAATCTTCTTGGGAGGAAGCACTTGATTTAATTGCCACTAAACTGGGGGGCATTCAACAACAATATGGCCCTGGCTCTGTTGGCTTTATCTCATCATCTAAAATTACAAACGAAGAAAATTACTTAATTCAAAAAATGGCACGTCAATTGTTTAAGACAAATGATGTTGATAATTGCTCTCGCTATTGCCAATCACCAGCGACGGACGGTTTATTGCGCACTGTAGGTATGGGTGGCGATGCAGGAACAATTAAAGATATTGCCAAGGCAGGTCTTGTCATTATTATTGGGGCTAATCCGGCTGAGGGTCATCCCGTTTTGGCTACTCGTGTCAAACGTGCCCATAAATTACATGGTCAAAAGCTGATTGTTGCTGATATACGTAAACATGAAATGGCTGAGCGTTCAGATATATTTATGCGTCCGAAGCAAGGTACTGACCAAGTATGGTTAATGGCTGTAACCAAATATATGATGGATCAAGGATGGCATGATGAAGCCTTCATTCAGGAAAATGTCCTACACTTGGACGATTTCAAACAAGTTCTTGAAAAATATACACTTGACTATGCACAAGAAATGACTGGAATTTCAAAAGAAACCATCATTCAGGTGGCAGAAATGATTCGTGACGCAGACGGCACTTGCGTTCTTTGGGGTATGGGCGTCACACAAAATACAGGTGGATCTTATACATCGGCTGCCATTTCTAATTTACTTTTAGCAACTGGTAACTACCGTCGTCCAGGTGCAGGTGCTTACCCTCTTCGCGGTCATAATAATGTTCAAGGCGCATGTGATATGGGTACACTACCAAATCTATTGCCGGGCTATCAAAAAGTAACAGATGATGAAGCCCGTGCTAAATTCGAAAAAGCATATGGTGTCAACATTCAACCACAGCCAGGTCGTAATAATATGCAAATGTTAGATGCGATTATGGAAGGTAAAATGAAGGCGATGTATTTAGTAGGTGAAGATATGGCGCTTGTTGACTGCAATGCGAACCATGTGGATGAGGTGCTATCCCAATTAGACTTCTTTGTGGTCCAAGATTGTTTCCTATCACGCACGGCACAATATGCGGATGTAATTTTACCAGCTGCTCCTTCCCTTGAAAAAGATGGTACATTCACTAATACAGAGCGTCGCGTTCAACGTCTATATCAGGTTTTGCCGACACTTGGTGAGTCGAAGGCAGATTGGGAAATTCTACAAGCAGTTGCTCATCGTCTTGGTGCTGACTGGCATTACAATCACCCAAGCGACATCTTCGACGAAATGGCTAGCCTATCTCCCCTTTTCTCGCAAGCCAACTATGATGTTTTAGAGGGCTGGGGTAGCTTCTGCTGGGGTAGTCATGATGGGAAAGATACTCCTTTACTATATGAGGATGGATTTAACTTCCCTGATAAAAAGGCACGCTTTGCATTAAATGACTGGAAGGAACCAGTTGAATTTGAGGCACAGTATGATTGTCATATTAATAACGGTCGTATGCTTGAACACTTCCATGAAGGCAACTTAACGAATAAATCAAAGGGTATTCAATCAAAAGTTCCTGAGATTTTTGTAGAAGTATCACCCGAACTAGCGAAAGAACGAGGCATCGAGGATGGTGCCCTACTCCGTTTAGTATCGCCATATGGTGCATTAAAGCTAAATGCTCTTGTTACAGATCGCGTACAAGGTAACGAGCTATTCTTACCAATGAACTCTGTTAGCAAGGATTCCGCAATTAATTTCCTAACGGGTCCAGCCGCAGATGTGAATACGTCAACACCTGCCTATAAACAAACGAAAGTTCGAGTAGAAGTGCTAAAAGCAAAAGGAAAATCACCACTTCCTCGAACAAACCCACGCTATAAAAAGCGTCATCCTCAAAATGGCGTCGAGGTACAACGGAAATGGAATCGTCCTGGCTACGTTCACTTAACAACTACTAACGAAAGAGAGTGAGAGCATGGCTGTACCGATTACAAGCATAAAAAAGCAACAATTTACGGAAGAACAACTAAAAGAACAAAAATTAGATAATCTAAAACAACTACTTTCTGATCATGAAGAAGCAGTTCAGCAAGTATTTACAATTATGGCAGAATTAAATGATATTGGTGCATTAGAAGCCGCTACTAAGTTACTTGAAGCGAAAGAAGATGTTGCTCATATAGCACTTGGACAATTAACACGAAAGCCTGTGACGAATATCATTAATAATTTGATGGGTGTTGCAGGAGCCTTGACAGAGCTAAATCCTGAAACAACAACAAAACTTATTGAAGGCTTAAATGCTGGAGTAGACGAAGCGAACAAAGCTCTAGAAACTGATGAAAAAGTGAGTGCTTTTAAGCTAGTTAAAATGTTAAATGATCCAGATGTTAATCGTGCAGTCAATTTCGGTGTCCATTTCTTAAAAGGACTTGGTAAAGGCTTAAAAGATTAGGTGGTGCCTACATGTTAACGAAAGAAAATATACTAAACGCCTTGAAACAGGTAGAAGATCCAGAGCTTCACCAAAGTATTATAGACTTAAATATGGTGCGTAATATTCAAATCAATGGTACACAAGTATCGCTTGATATCATTTTGACTATTCCTGGCTGCCCTTTAAAAGCAAAAATTCAGCAGGAGGTGGAGGGGGCATTAAAAGCGATTGGTGTCTCCCCTGTTATCATTAGCTTTGGGGCAATGACTGAAGAGGAACGTCGCACCTTAACCGCCTCTCTACAAGCGAAAAATGTGACAGATAAAGGGATGCCAAAAATGCTATTGCCCCATTCAGGTGTTCGATTTATTGCAGTAACTAGTGGTAAAGGTGGTGTTGGTAAGTCTACCGTAACGATCAACCTAGCTGTTGCTCTTGCCCGTCTTGGGAAACGTGTCGGTATTTTAGATGCAGATATTTACGGCTTCAGTATACCAACGATGATGAATGTTGACCAAAAACCGACCATGCTGGACCAAACTGCTATTCCCGTGATGGTTCATGGCGTCAAAATCATGTCGATGGGCTTTTTTACAAATGACAACCAGCCTGTCATGTGGCGTGGACCTATGCTCAACAAATGGATTCGAAATTTCCTGGTCAACACCCATTGGGGAGAATTAGATTATCTTCTCATCGATTTGCCACCAGGTACAGGTGATGTGGCAATTGATATGGCGGCGATGATTCCTCAAGCACAGGAAGTGATTGTCACAACACCGCATCTTGTTGCATCTCACGTTGCTTCCCGAGCAGGTTTAATGGCTCAACATACCAAGCACACCATACTTGGTGTCGTTGAAAATATGGCCTATTTTGAAGGGACAGATGGTCAAAAAAACTATCTTTTTGGACAAGGTGGCGCTGAGCAACTAGCCGAATTATTGCAAACTAATGTTTTAGCACATATTCCTTTTGCTCAACCTGAAGAAAATACGGGCTCCTCCGTATACGATGCAGATACAATTATTGGTGAAGTGTTTACTCACCTAGCAGAAGATATACTTTATCAATAAAAAATCATCCCTTGATTTGTTTATACATACACAAATCAAGGGATTTTATTTTTCCTGTTATTTTTTTCAAGCATTCACCGAATTTAACGGATCACTAATAGCCAGCCTTTTTTAATACTTGCATGAAATAAAAACGATACGTATTTTGGACAAAAGTATCTAATGGGAGCCCTACATTCACCTGATATTTTGTAAAAATAAAATAAAATCGTTTATCCCATTTTAAACGTAATAACTGTCCCGCCTCTTCACCATGCTTCTCTGTAAATTCCTCAATCAAAGGTTCAATCATCGCAAAGCAATAGTCTTTTAAATGCGCGAGAGCTTCGATATCTTTATCCCTTTGAAAGCGAATAATCCAATCTATTATTTGCTCATTCATTAGCTTACTCCATCCTTATTTTACAGAGTTTCTTCCTATTAAATTATACTCTTTTTTATTAGAAGCAAATAATGCTTTCCTGAGCTAAATCATTTTTTGCCACAAGTTATTTCATCACACTGTCATTTACATTTCATCAATTGGTCGATTCCAACGTAGGTGATATTGAACAACCCTATCCCTTGAATGTTTATCTAGGACTATAAGCTGATCCCCTGTTTGGATGATATAGCCCTTCTCCACTGTTCGTACTTTAGGCTGCTGTTGATAGGAATTAATGGCACCAATCTTCTCTTCCCATAGTAATTGATGCTTTTTCATATCGTACAGCACGAGCAGATGATCTGCACTCTCTCGCTGAGTCCTTCGATATGAAAGGAGGGCAGTGCCGTTGGCTAAATCTACATCCATCACTTTTGGCTCTAAATTTTGATAGGTTCGTATAGCAGTCTCTGACAACACCTGGTGACTAAAATCTTGAATCTCCTCATAATTATCTAAGGGATGCTGATGCGTAGCAAAATAACCTGGCAAATCCGACTCAATAAAGAAACGAGCAGCTATATAATTTTGGGCTTTATCATCTTTGTTTAAAGTCTTACCATCATAATGATAAAAATGACCATCGACACCTTCTAAATAAAGTTCGTGTTGTAAAGCTACCATCTGTTGCGCACCATTGCTTAAAATATCTATTAATGGCTGGTGCTGCTGGCGAAATTCCTTTTCAGAAAGAATTTCTTTTCCCGTTTCTATATCTAAAAGTGACAATTGCCCATACTCACCATCTCGATGGTGAATAAGTAAGCCACCCATAAAGTTTCCAATAAGCGTTTCTTTATAAGAAGCCGATTTTGTCCATTGCTTTTCACCTGTCTCCAAATTCACAGCTACAATAAGATAATGTGAAATCAAGTGTGTAATGCCATTGGATGTTCCATTATTTTCAGAGCCCTGCACCATTTGGACAGCAATTTTTTGTGATTCATCTGTATAAATAGAGGAGTCCGATTTGATCGGAAAGCCTCGTCCTGCTAAACCGAAAACTATCATTAGTGCATTACTTACTACTATATAAATGACGAGCAAGCTGATAGAAATAATAAGACGCTTCCGTTTAATAGCTATAAATAATAGCAGGAACAATCCCAGTCCAAAGATAACCTCTAAAAAAATATCGTGAACAAGCCAGCCGTTTAAGCGCCAAGAATACATGTACCGTTGAAGAAATTGTTCCACTTTACTACCTCCTTTACCAAACAACCATTAGCTAAAATCTGAATAAAGCACATAGCTGTCACATTCCAGGCATTGAAATAAATACCCCTGATGATGCCCATTATTCATTAAGGAGGCAGAAAGCTCTTCTAGCGAAAAGCCCGTATAATTGTCAAACTTATCGTCTATGCCTAGCTCCACCATATCACTCCAACCAACATAGCCAATAAATGCACAGTAATCTGAACAATGGGCTACCCAATTATTCCCTTGCCAGCTCACATAACCTGGCGTTCGATATAGCACTTCCTCTGCTAATGTAGGATTTGTAATCTTTTCATCATGAATTAAATCTTGCTGGTAGGAACCATCATATTTTCGGGCAGCTTCTCCACTATGAATACAAGAAGGACAAAGATAATCAACATCCTCTATCGCGTAAATACCACCTGTATAATAGACATCCACTTCCTGTTGACAACAATCGCATTCAACGATGTCATCTGTTTCAAAAATTTTCGCCTCTATTGGATTTGGTAAATATTTAAACGTAGGGATGAACGTTTGGATAGTCCGTTGATCTCTTATCTTTTGTGGCATCAACGGAACCACTGAATTTGGTTGATTTATGTAGGTTTGTAGCGTTCCTAATTTTTTTCGATCTTTTTTATCTTTATTATTCATAATAGCTGTAAATAGTCGATACGCCTCTGGATACATCCTTAGTAAACAATATACCTCGACTAGTATTCTCAATGTTTCTTGCGTTTGTGGCTCATTCTTTAATTGATCTTTAAAAATATGCATCCGGTTAACCGTTATTGGTTGAGAAGGATTAAAATTATTTCTAAGCTCCTGCCATTCTTCAGCAATTGTCATCAAAATCTGCCTCCTTCGTTTACCTAATTTTAATATTAAAAAGAATACTCTTTCATGACTTGGCAAATTTCAACTTGATAATGTGTGTACCATTTCTCTTTTCCTAATTGCTGGGCCGTTAAATGCTTGGCATTAGCTTTCCAAGCTTGAATAGCCTCTAGTGATTCCCAATAGGATACGGTAATGCCCTTTCCGTCCTCATCCCTTACACTTTCAACACGTAGGAAGCCAGGCTGTTGCTTGGCTAAAGCATCTATTATTTCGGCCATCTTACCATAGCCCTCCCCATCATGTTCGGTTCTTTGTGATGTAAAGATCACTGCATAATATGTTTCCATTTATTTCTCCCCCTCTATAACTTTTATTGTAAACGATAATGACTTTGACTAAAATCAAAATATAGCAAACGAAAGGATTGTGACAAATGGGAATTAATCCAAATATGGCTGAAGTCGCAGCGCTCCTCGGCGAAACTTCAAGAGCTACAATACTCGCTAGTATGATGGACGGTCGTTTCCATACGGCTAGTGAATTAGCCTATATGGCTGCTATTAAACCTCAAACAGCTAGCTTCCATCTAGCTAAATTAGTAGAAGGAAAACTAATAAAGGTGGAAAAACAGGGTAGACACCGCTATTTTCAATTAGCAGACGAGGAAATTGCTCAATTTCTTGAATCCTTCCTAGCCATTTCACCTCCTCCTGAAATACGATCTTTAAAACAATCTAGCCAAATAAAATTGTTGCAGGAGGCTCGAACTTGCTATGACCATCTGGCTGGTAAATTAGGTGTTCATTTGACAGAATCGATGATGCGAGCGGGCTATTTAAAATTAGAAGAAAAGCAGTTTGTTTTAACAGATGAAGGCACATTATTTTTCACATCATTTGGTATCGATTTACCTGCATTAAAAAAGAAAAGAAGATCCTTCTCACATGCCTGTTTAGATTGGAGCGAACGGCGTTATCATTTGGCTGGTGCTCTTGGTAGTGAGCTATTCAATCATTTATTCCAGCTTGGCTGGCTTACTCGTGTCCCTTCTATTCGCGCCATTCAGGTGACGGAGAAAGGTAAAATTGGATTGAAAGAGGTATTTCAAATAGAGCTATAAAGAGTAACTAGACTTGAGGTAGGTCGCTATTACCTCAAGTCTTTTCCTCTACTAAAAGTGCGATTTACTAAATAAATTCCGACCAGTATGAATAGCCCTCCTATCATTAAAGATGGTTGTAATGGCTCATCTAATAACAGCCATCCCGTTAAAACTCCGAAAAAGGGCGCTAAAAACAGATAGGCACTTGTTTTTCCAGGATCGCTATTTTGAAGTAGATAGTACCAGCCAGCAAATTGAATGATGGAAGAAAAGATACTAAGCCATATTAAAATCAATAATGATTGTTGATTGACAATGAAAAATGGTTGCTCTAACAAGGTACTCGCAAGGAAAAGAAGGAAGCCCCCAAACAGCATTTGGTAGGCTGATAAAACCCAAGTATCAAATAATAGACCCCATTTTTTGGCTAATAATGTTGCAATGGCCCAAAAAACAGCAGATAAAAATCCAAATAGAATACCTATCTTCCATTCAACTTGGGTACCCATTGTGATGATCACGCCGATTAAACCGAGCAAAACACCTATCCATTGATGGAACCTGTAACGTACTTTGGTAAAAATAGTGGCAAATATGACAACTAGTAATGGGTTTGTGAATGTTAATATAGAAGACTCACTTGCTGAAATGGTACGTAGACTTAGAAAAATACACCCCATCACTCCAGCCGTTTGAAAGACTCCAATCATCAATAACTTGAACCACCCTTCCTTTGTGGTTGGATGTGGTCTTTTAAAGAACCTAACAACGATAGTCATAATGATCCCTGCCAATATAAAACGCAATGCAGCCAATAATAATGGGGATGAATAGGGTAGTCCTAGTTTTACGATGGCAAAAGATGAACCCATTAAAAAGGTCGTAACTACTAATAGTGCAATAAATTGATAGTTTTTCATACAAATTTCTCCTTACCTGATTTAATCACTTTATATCGATTATAAACAGGAAGTAATTCAACATTTATCGAAGTATGGATTACAAAAAAAGCATGTAATAAAAAATCTTACCTCTAATAACTAAGAGGTAAGATGCTATAAATATCAATTTTCCATAAATATCTTCAAGTTTTCAGCAATTTCTCGTGATTTTGTATGGTGTAAGTAATGATCTCCATCCATTATAATGACTTTGCCATGCACTGAATTTTTGACTTGCTCTTCATGGAGTGGTATCCAGTTTTTCTCAATTCCATCATTGTTGTTCGCCTGAACAAATAACAATAGAGGTAAATCTTTAGGGAATGTAAGGTTTTCTGCTTCTTTAAATTTTTGATATATCCCCTTTAGTTCATTGGAAGTACTCGTATTATAAAAGTTTTTAAGGGTAATCATCCTAATTTGCTCTTTTGTTTCATCGTCATAAGGTAATCCAGCATATGGATCAGTTCCCGATAATTTTAGAGCTACTCGAGCAATGCCTGATTTTTTTAGAAACTGTAACGACTTAATTGGGAACTCCGTATCCATACCACCCTGAGTAGGGACACTGCTATCAATTCCGATAAATGCAGTTACCTCATCCTGATATTTATTGACATAATCGAGTCCATAGATCCCTGCTATCGAATGTCCCATTAACATATACTTGTCAATTTTTAATGTCTGTAGCGCTTCATGAATCTCACTAACTATATTCTCTGTGCTGCGCTCTTTCTTAGTATCATCGCTTAGCCCATAGCCAAAAGGCTCTACAGAAACTACCTTATAGTGTGGAGCTAGTTCCTCAATCAGTGGCTGAAAATCAAGCGTTGGAGCTGCTGTTCCGAAGCCTGGTAGTAAGACAATGGTTTCTGTCCCCTTCCCTTGAATAGTAATATTCATATTTTCTCCATTAACAGCAACGAGCTGACCATAGGGTTCTATTTTACCTTGTTCTATTTTGTTGCAAATAATGTTAACTGTAAAAACAATAGCGAGTAGTAGCAATCCTATTGCACCTATAATCGCTATCGATTTCAATAAGATTCTAGTAAATTTTTTCATGTTTGACGCACGAGGGGGTTCACCTTTACTCGTGCCTGCCTCCTTTACACTGTTGTTAACAGCTACCTTATGAGCCGTTAACAACAGTGTAAAGGACGAAGATGTCTTCCCAATGACGGTAATATGAACACAATATGAACAATAAAAAAATGTTACGATATCCTATGTGAATAGCTACATAGGAATCCTAACATTTATCTTTTAAAGGGCTGTGATTGGCAATGTAACAATAAATGTCGTTCCTTGTCCAAGCTCACTCTCCACCCGAACGTCCCCTTTATGCAAGGAAACGATTTGTTTCACAATAGCAAGTCCCATCCCACTTCCCTCATATTTTGGACTGTGGGAACGATCCGCCTTAAAAAATCGCTCGAATACCCGCTTCTGATCCTCTTGAGAAATGCCAATGCCCGTATCTGTTATGCGAACTAACACATGATGAGCCTCTTGTGACATGCTGATCTTTATCGTGTCGCCATCCTTTGAAAATTTAATACTATTCGTAAGAAGATTTGTCCATACCTGATTTAATTGGTCGTAATCTGCCATGACATACATCGACTGCAACTGGAGGTTAAAATGGATGTTTTTAGCCATCCATTGTGGCTGGATTGCGACGATTACACGTCTAATTTGTTCATCTAGGCTCAACGACACAGGCTGCATCGGCGGTGCCTTAGATTCAAGTAAACTTAGTTTTAATAGACTATCACTCATTTTAGACATTCGTTGAGCTTCAGCCATAATAATATCAAGATAACGGTTTTTTTCCTCATCCGTTAAGTCTACCTGCTTTAGTGCCAGAGCATAGCCAGATATTGAGGTAAGGGGTGACTGAACCTCATGGGATACGTTCGAGACAAACTCTTTCCTCATTTGCTCTAATTGCTGCAAATCGTAAGCCATTTCTTCAAAGCTTCTGGCCAAAACACCTAATTCTCCTGATTGTTTAATGTTGAGCTCGACATTAAAATCTCCACCTGCTATATGTCTCGTGGCTTTTGTTAATTTTTTAATCGGTCTCACTAAAAACATAGCCGCTATTAGAAATACTACACTGCCTATAACTAGCGCATATGTGGAAAAATTTAAAATTACCGTGAGCGCAAAAGAGGCAGAGGAGACAGCTTTTGGTTCGATAAACATCGCTTTGGTTCCTTTGTCAGTTGTTAAAGGCATACCGACAAGTCCTGAAGAAACGTTCGGATTCACTTGCACAACTTTACCATCCAACACGTCTCGAACTTGCGTCTTAGTCACGTCAACTAATTTATCGCTTGGAGCATCTCCATAAGCCTTCAACTTCCCTGCTTCATCATAAACATAGACATCATACGATTTCAGTTGATTCATTTGGCTAAGTAAATTGTCTGCCTCCTGAAAAGGCATTGTGTCAAAAATTAAGACAATGTCCTGTCCAAAATTCAGCAAGGGGATTTGTAAGTACTCATTCAATTTATCTTTAAATAGCCATGTGGCTACGAAGAAGGAAACGACTGTCCCCCCAATGACCGCAACAAGAAATGTCAACACTACACGTGTATATAAAGATTTAATCATTCATCAACCTCTAACCTATACCCAAGACCTCGTATCGTCTCAATATGAAAATCAGCTATCATCGCGAAGCGTTCACGCAAGCGCTTTATATGTACATCAATTGTTCGATTATCGCCAGCATAATCTATTCCCCAGATTTGATCGATCAGCTGTTCACGTGTATAAACCTGTCCAGGCGTTTCGGCTAGCTTATATAATAATTCGAACTCTTTCAGTGGCAACGTAATCGAATCCGTTCTTGTCATAACTTTATAGGTCTGACGGTCAAGGGTAATAGCACCGAGCTTAATGGTCTGCGAGTAGCCAATCCTGTAGCGCTTTAATAAAGCCTTTACACGTACCGTCAATTCTAAAGGATCGAATGGTTTGGTCAAATAATCATCTGTACCGAGCTCAAAGCCCTTGACTTTTTCCCATGTTTCACCTCTTGCCGTCAGCATAAGTAATGGGATTTCAGCATTTGCTCTCCGTAGCTCCTTACATAAAGTCCAACCATCCATCGTTGGCATCATAATATCAAGCACTACAAGATCAACAGGTGTTGAGTGATAGATGGATAATGCTGCCTTACCATCTTCGGCTTCCACTGTTGCGAATCCTTCCTTGCGCAGAAACAGGCATACAAGCTCGCGAATATTCGCATCATCGTCAGCAACAAGTATAGTCGTCATACATCCGTTCCCTCTTTTCCAATATAAAAGTCAACCCTATTATACTATAAATGAACTTCACTTCTCGCCTACATGACTCTCCTTTCTAAGAGAAAAACTTCCATTAAGAAAAAGAACACCCTTCTCTAATTCCTTTTATTTTTACATAAAATGAAACTTTTGGTTTTTCGGCTCGTATTATTAGAAAATACTGATTTTTCTGGAGGTCATATGTTTAAAATTAGAGGCTTTTCCCTTATCTTTATTATATGCTTATTAGCAGCCTGCTCTCAGGAGAATGTAGTTCCTAAAGAGCAACTACAAGAAGAAAAAATGGATGAAAATATCGTGGTAACAGCAGATGGTAAACTTACCTTTAAAATTATGAATAACATCGAGGCTCCGAAAGAAACTGTGGATACGATAAAAGATGAAATCCTAAAGGCTTATGATGATATTATGCAATCCATCCATACATCATATGTTCCATCTGAGCAAATAACAATATTTCTAAATGGGGAAGACACTGAATCATGGGGTTTTGCATCGAGAATAGAATTAGCTATCAGTCAAGAAGGTTTTTATCCACTTGTTCATGAAATGACACATTCCTTACTTGGTTATGGGGGCAATTTTGATACTGATCATGGTTATTTTACACAAGAGGGTTATGCGGTCTATATGGACGAACAATTTAGTAAAAGTGAATATGATATCGAAAAGTATATGAAGTATTTTATGGATTCAGATAAATTAATTCCCATTAGCAAATTAATAGATCCATATCAAGACGATGCCTATTTCCGCCCAAATCTTACAAATCTAAATGAGTTGAATACACTTAGATGGATGAGCTATACTCACGCAGCTTCATTTGTTAAATATTTAATTGATACCTATGGACTCGAAAAATTTGAAAACATATACGATAAGAAGGACTTGGCAAATAAAATAGAAGAAGTATACGGAAAAGGAGTACATGAAATTGAAATGGATTGGTTAGCCTTTATTAACAATCAACCCGGATTTACCTATGAAGAAAAGTTTAAATCGCCTGATTTCTATGATAAAAATACAATTATTCTCCAGCTTGATCCTACATATTTTAAAAAGTAGTAAAGAGCCCTACGTTCAGCACAAAAGATCTAAGTTCGCAACATACCGGACTTAGATCTTTCCTTTTTGCCTATACATGCTCTCAACTTCAATTAGGCAATTAGCTTGGCAAACCATGCCACATAATGCGCTCCAGGAATGAATAATAACTGTGCCACAATCGTCCCTAAAAATCTTGAAAACATCATCATGACCGAGGCTTTTTTTAAATCTAAATAGCTTCCCCTTTTATTAATTACATCATCGGCTAGAATGGAGATTTTTGGATCAATGAATAAAATTAACAGAATGGTCGCTATGCCATTAATTAAACCAGATGCCATAACGGCAGTTGTTTTTAATTCCGGTACTAATAAAGTTGCATACAAAGCAGATAAAACGCCGATAGTATAGATTGCCGTAATGACTATATTCGTAATAAATAATTGTAGAGGGATATCTCGTAATCCAATATCTTTTAAATAGGTAAATCGGGGCGTATGAATATGCTTCAAGCCACGTCTTACATATTCATACGTAAAACCCTTTTTCATTAATGCTGGGATGGAGCCCCTTTCCTCAGCCAAATGGACGATAGCTCTTGAAAAAATGGCTACGAAAGTTGGGATGAGTAAGATACCTATGAGTGTACCAAGAGATGCCGCTCCAATAATGATTCGAAACTGCTGTTCTACATGTGTCAAGGCATCGTCCACAGGTGCAGTATCGACCAAACTACCCGTAAATGGCTGTTGCATCATATTAGCGAGCCGTGAAACCATGACCATTACATTAAAAAGAGCTAAAGCAGATGCTAGTAACCTGACACGCGCTCCAGATAAACGTACCGCATAGGCAAGCGTTTCAATGGCATGAATGATTAAAATAAACAAGGCAATCATTATTAATTTATTTGTTATTAAATCCACACTGTGTACCTACTCTTTGCTTTCTAACGATTTTACATACTGACGCAAAACAATCAAAATAGTTCCGATAGAAAAATCTTACCCCACAAATGAAAGGGTAAGATTTTTTTCCACTAGGCGTAAGGAGGACTAGTTTAGTTCCAGTCTCCTTCTCCCATTATATTAAACTGCTCTTCTAGACCAAATCACTACGGGAATGAGCAGTAACGACAATAGCCCTCCTGCTAAGGACAATGCCGCATAACTAGCATTCGCTACGACCATCCCTGAAAGAGCACCACCAGACGCCCCTGCCAATGCTACAAAAACATCCATTTTCCCTTGTGTTTTGGCTCGTGTAGACGGCTCGGTCGCATCAACGATTTGTGCGGTACCACTAATTAAACCGAAGTTCCAGCCTAACCCTAGTAAAGAAAGTGCTACTATTAATAAAATCATCGAATCGCTTGGAGCGAATGCCGCTAATAAACCCGCTAGTAGCAACGTAACACCGGCGGCAATACTCATGGCTGTTCGTCCAACTTTATCAACAAGAATACCTGTTACAAGCGATGGCAGATACATAGCACCTACATGAAATCCAATAACAATGCCTACTTCCGATAAACCATGTCCATGATGTTTCATATGTATGGGTGTCATCGTCATAATCGCTACCATAACAATTTGTGTTAAAACCATCACGGTTGCCCCTACTGCCAGGCCACGTTTATTCCCTATTGGATGTGTGGACTGTACTTGATGTTCCTGAGCATATTTTTGCTTATGTGCCTCTATTCCTTTAGCAATTTCTAAGGGATCAGGACGCAGCATCACAAATAGAACAAGTCCTGCTACTATAAAAGCAGCAGCAGATAATAGAAAAGGACCAGCAAGCGCGGGAATACCAATCGATAGCGCCACTTTTCCCATCAATTCTACTAAATTGGGACCTAAAACTGCGCCGAATGTTGTCATAAGCATAGTCGTACTAATAGCTGTCGCACGTTGTTTGTCATTCGCTAAGTCTGTACCTGCGTATCGTGCCTGTAAATTGGTTGCAGTTCCAGCTCCATAGATTAATAGAGAGATAAACAGCATACTAACACTATTAAATATCGCAGCCATGACGACTCCAATGGCTCCTAGCCCTCCAACAATAAAGCCAGTAGATAATCCTGTTCGACGGCCATAACGTTGTGATAATTTACCAACAATGAAAGCTGCACCAGCTGACCCTAACGTAAATAATGCGGATGGTACTCCTGCATAAGCATCAGTTCCAAGCATTTGTTGAGCTAATAAAGCACCTACTGTAATACCAGCTGCCAGCCCTGCTCCCCCAAATATTTGAGATAGGCTCACTACGATTAATACACGCCTGTATAAGCTTTTTAGTTTTTCTGGTGACTCTATATATGATTCTATCGTGACTTCCACTTTTCCAGACATTCTTTACCCCCTCTTTCTAGTTTGCACAAGATTTTATTTGCCCCTATATTTCATTCCAGCTAGCACTACGTTATTCTCCAGCCAACCTCTGCCAATCTAAAACACCCTCTTCTAGCCGGAAAGCCTTGATCCCTTTTTCCTTCAACATTTTTACAGCTTCGGCTGACATTAAGCAATAAGGCCCTCTACAGTAAGCTACAATATCAACATGAGTTGGTATTGTAGCTAATTGATCCTCTAACTCTTCGATAGGCATAGAAACGGCTCCTGGAATATGTGCTTGTTCAAATTCTTCTTTTGGTCGAACATCGAGTAATAGCACTTCTCCCTTATCCATCCGTGTTACGAGATCCGAAAGCGATACCCCCTCTATGCCAAGATGCTCATTAAAAAATTCTTCTTTTATTTGTTGAACCTGAATCAATTGCTTTTCAGATAGTGCATGTAATGTTGTTAAGAATTTAGCAATCACTTCATCTGCCAATTCGTAAATAACAAAATTACCTTCCTTTGAAAACTTTACTAATCTGGCATTAAAAAGTGTCTTTAAATGCTGAGACACATTAGCTACGGACATATCTGTACTTTTAGCTAATGCATCAACAGACTTTGGACCTTGAGAGAGAATATCAAGTATTTCTAATCGTTTAGGACTGGATAAACTTTTGCCAATTCTAGCGAACTCTTGATATAACAAGTCCTTTAAATGTCGTTCATGCAATTTCGAGTCCCACCTTTCAACTATTCAATTAATTTATTGAATAGTTGAATCTTAATTCTTTATTTTACCATTGTCAAGTACTTAATGTTACGAAGAAAACCATTATTTAAGCACAAAAAAAGAACATGTTTTAAAAACATGTTCTTTCAATAGGACTAGAGGGCATGCATAACGACTTTCTTCTTCTTAGAATACAATAAAAATGTCGTCGTTAAGCTTAAACTAATAATGCCGAACACAAGCCCCATTCCACTTAAGCCAATTAAATCTAGCATCATACCTGTAGACAACAGCACGACCTGAAAGACCACCGAATCGATCATATTTCGGAAAGAGAAAAAACGCCCATGGAATTGTTTAGGAACCTGTTTCTGAAAAATAACCATAGTAGTTGGGAAGAAACAGCCTACTGTAAAGCCAAATACCCCAAAAGCTACTAAAGCAAAAAGTTTGATATCTGCTAGTAACAGCAAGAGCTCCATAGATCCAATAATAAATGCCAATGTAAAGAGGAGCGTACCCATTTGTACTCGATCAGCAATTATTTTTAAGCCTGCAGCACCTAGCATAAAGCCAATCCCCTCCACTGTATACAACAAACCTGAAATCGTTGTAGATTGATGCATTTCCGAAATTTTCATAATGACTAAATTAAAAGAGCCTAAAAATAACGTTGGAATTAACATAAGAACCAAAGTCATTAGAACCATTGGATGCTCTTTTACCATCGGTAATACCTCTTTAAAGTTTCCTTTTTCTTTATTCGTTACTGTTTCATTTGTCGTTTCATCTAGTTGTAATAAGCTAGTAATCACAAACATGACGATATAAACGATGAATGAAATGATATATAACCACTTTAAATCAAAAAAGCTTAGCATAAATCCTGCTGCGGCCGTGCCGATGATTCTAGAAATAGTTCTAGCATTCATTTGCCAAGCATTTAGCGTAATTAAATCTTGCTCCTTTGCAATCATTGGAATAATCGATTGCAGTGCAGGCATATAAAAGGCAGCTGCTATTTGCAATGTAATTAAAAATAAAATCATCCATACGACCGAATTGGTATAAAGTGCGATAAACATAAATAAAACACTCACGATTCGCCCAATACTTGCCATTTGTACAACTGTTTTTTTCTTCGATTGATCAATAATGCGACCAGCCATAGGCCCTACGACCAAGCCCGCTAAAATCCCACAAGAAATAATTAATGATTTGTGAAAGTCTGAAGGTACTACCTCTTGCATAAAGGCGAGATTTCCAATAATACCAGCCCACAAGCCTAGACCTACGACAAATTCACCTAATAAAATAATCCATACATTTCGATTTCGCCACATGCTGTTCTCCTCGTTGATCTTACAATGTCATAAAACCTATCGTAACAAAATTTTAAATATTCGTACATAGCGATATAAAAAAATATTACTAGCTTCTATGCCATTCCACCCAATTCAATCTTTTTTAAAGAGTATACTATTTTTCCTATAAAAAATACTCATCCAAAAGTTTGAATTATTCAAGCAAAAAACACCGTTTGATGAAAGTATCAAACGATGTTTTTTATTATGATAGTTCTAGTTTATGCACAAGCGCTTTTCTTCTGCGCTCGATTATTTTTTGACTAATTAATGTAATGATAAATAATAAGCCTACAGTTGTGGCCATCATCCCTGCTATAGAGGTATCCCATAGCTTCGCTAAATAATAGCCAATGACAGAAGCACCAGCACCAAAGAGCATACTGTAGATAAACATTTGCTTAATCGTCTTACTAATTAAATAAGAAGTTGCGGCTGGTCCAATTAGCATGGCAACGACTAAAATGGCTCCTACGCTATCAAATGCTGCAACCGTTGTAAATGAAATCGAGGTCATAAATCCATAGTGGAGAAAGACTACGGGTATACCAATTGTTGCGGCATAGACAGGGTCAAAGGTTGCAAGCTTCATTTCCTTAAAGAATAGTAGCAAAAATACAATATTGATGACTAATACGAGTAAAAGCATCCATACAGCCTTAGGCATGGCTAGACCTAAAACCGTCCATCGATCCCATGGAACGAAAGCAATTTCTCCCATTAAAACATGCTCTACATCCAAATGGACATTACTTGCAAATAATGTAATGAGCAGGACACCCGCCGCGAATAAGGATGTAAATACCACCCCTATCGCTGCATCTTCTTGAATACCAGAAGAATGTAATAATTGTACGAGATAAGCAGTTAAAATACCCGCAACTGCTGCACCTATTAGCATCCAAAAGCCATTCAATGATTGGGTAATGATATAGGCCATCACAATACCAAAGAGGACAGTATGGCTAATGGCATCGGCTATCATAGACATTTTACGCAAAATAAGAAAAACGCCTGCAATCCCACATGTTACACCCACTAATAAGCCAGTTAATACAACCCAAAACTCTATCATCCTATATCACCCTGCTTTCGAAATTGCATTTTTCTACGATATTGATTAATTTGACCAGCAGGACTTATAAAATAGGAGATAAAGAATATACCAGCCGCCACTAGAACGATAATTGGACCAGTTGATAATCCTGTTCGAATCGCGCTAATAAAAGTACCTGTAACACCTGAAATACCTCCAATCGCTGCACTCAACAGGAGCATCGTACTCAGTTTTTTCGTCCATAATTTGGCGCTTGCAGCAGGGATAATTAATAAAGCTGACATTAATATTACACCTACAGCTTGGATACCTGTAACAATCGTCATGACAATTAATACGGTTAGCGTAGCCTTTAAAGCCTCAATCGGTAAGCCAATCCCTTTTGCATAAACAGGATCAAAGATGAGTAATTTCCATTCCTTATAAAAGAACAGACTAACTAAAATAATTACGGCTGCACTGATGAACAGCCACATTAAATCAGCCTTTGTCATCGTTGCGGCTTTACCAAAAATAAAGTTATTAAGACCACTCTGGTTTCCAATTGGACTTCTGTTAACAACAGTTAAAAACACAACACCGATGCCAAAAAATACGGTCAGTACTAACCCAATAGCCGCATCCGCCTTCAACTTTGAAAAAGACACAATCCATTGTATACAATACACAGATAAAGCAGATGTAATACCCGCTCCGAGCATCAAAATTGGTAATTCCTTTTGTCCTGTAAGGAGGAATGCAAGCGCGATGCCTGGTAATGCTGCATGTGCCGCAGCATCGCCCACTAAGCTTTGTTTTTGCAAGAAGGAGAAGGTACCTGTTATGCCTGCAGCTATACCGAGTAACATAGTGCCACTAAGTACCCACAATAAGTTACCACTTATCATCCTGATCCCTCCCTACGCATGCTGCATCATGAATAGTTTACCACCATATGTTTTTTGCAATTGTTCTGGTGTAAAAACTTCTTCTGTTGCACCTGATGCTAATATCGTTTTGTTTAATAGAATTGTATAATCAAAATATTCTTTTACCGTTTGAAGGTCGTGATGCACGACAAAAATACTTTTTCCCTGAGCCTTTAATTCTTTTAAAATATCAATGATCGTTTTTTCTGTTGCAGCATCGACCCCAGCAAATGGTTCATCTAAGAAATAAATATCTGCATTTTGTGCTAAAGCTCTTGCTAGGAATACACGCTGCTGCTGTCCACCCGAAAGCTGACCTATAGAACGCTCTGCAAAGTCCAGCATCCCTACACTTGCTAATGCTTGCCGAGCGACTAGTTTATCCTGTTTCGTCGGTCTTTTAAATAAACCTGTATGACCATATCTCCCCATTAACACAACATCGAGAGCATTTGTCGGGAAATCCCAATCAACGGCATTTCGCTGTGGTACATACCCAACTACTAAACTTTTTGGCTCAAAGATTTTTCCTAAAATTTCTACTTTTCCAACTTTATTTGGAAGTTGGTTTAATATAGCCTTTAAAAACGTTGATTTTCCGGCACCATTTGGCCCGATAATCGCAGCTAGATGACCTTTAGGAACCGTCACACAGGCATTTTCCAATACTGTTTTCTTATCATAAGCTACTGAAAGATTTTCCACTGTTAATGCATCCATTTTATCCACCTACTTTAATGCATCGACAATTGTGTCGATGTTATATTGATACATCCCTATATACGTACCTTCTGTTGTGCCTTCCGCACCCATTGCATCCGAAAATAGTTCTCCACCGATCACAATGTCATGTCCCTTTTCTTTAGCCCCTTCTATAACCGCCTTCATCGCTTTATCAGATACACTAGACTCGATAAAAATTGCCTTGATTTTATGAGCGACTAAGAAATCAACCATTTCCTGAACGTCTTTGACTCCATACTCTGAATCTGTACTTAAGCCTTGTAAGCCACGCACTTCAAAGCCTTGACTTCGACCGAAATAATTAAAAGCATCATGGGCAGTTACTAAAATCCTTTGCGGCTCTGGAATTTCTTCGACACGTTTTTTTGCATAGCTTTGTAAATCATCTAGCTTTTTTAAGTAAGACATTTCATTCTGTTGAAAATCCTCTTTGAATTCTGGGTATTCTTCTTGGAGTTGCAAACTGATTGCTTGGACAACTCCCTTCCAAAGTTCAATATCGAACCATATATGAGGATCATGTAGCATGGCATCACTATCACTAGCAAGTAATTGCTTAGTATCTAATGTTTCCCCAACAGCTAACACGGTTTTATCTTTTGCCATTTGTTCAAAAATGTCGAGCATCTGTCCTTCTAAATGTAAACCATTGTAAAAAATAACTTCGGCCTTATCCAATTTCGATAAATCGCTTTGGGTAGCCTTGTATAAATGGGGGTCAACCCCTGGTCCCATTAATGCTGATACTTGTAAATGATCGCCACTAATTTCTTTTATAGCATCTGCAATTTGTCCTGTTGTGGCGACAACAATTCCTTTTTTTTCTCCATCTGCTTCAGTTGAACAACCGAATAACAGAAGTGAGAGTGATAGTACGAATACACCTAACCATTGTTTCATTGACTTACCTCTACTTTCATTTTATTAGTCATTGCTTGAAAAAAAGCGGTCATGCTGCACCTATAAAGGGGGTGGCGGACATGCCTTATTAAATCTTTCGGCTACGCCCGCCTTGTCAGACTTGCATCATTACATGCATCGCTCTTTCTCATACTGCCACTTTATTTATATAATTTTCCGAATAAACTGGCGCCAGCTCATCCAGAAAAGGATTAATATTATGCCTGCTCCTACAGACTCTGTAAGTTTCCAAAGAATCGTAAGAAGTAATAAAACAACCATTGGAAGAATCGTCAGCTTGAATTCACCTAACTCTTTCATTCACGCACTCTTCTTTCTTTAGAGATATTTTGTTTCCCTTAGGAAAAATATATGCTTAAAACAAAAATAATTCAACTACTTTATGAAAATTTCTTTAAAAAAATTTTTTTCTAGAGGAAAATTTACTTTCGCCCAAACAAAAAAATCTCTAATGCTATGATTAGAGATTTTTTATAAAATAGTGATATTAAATACGGTCAATCGTTGATTGCTAGCGGTTTTCCTATATATTCAAATGCATAAATATGCGTCCGAGTCAATTCAATGACGTCTTTTATTAAAGCTTCTTCTGATTTTTCATAGCCGGTTGCAATCCATTGCATCATTAATCCGTAGAAGCCGTAAGAGGTATAATGTTTGAACATATCCATATTCACTGGTTGATTGTTTATGGTCTCAAAGTTAAATTGCTCTTGATAAATTTTAGTAATCGTCAAAGGCATGCGCGTATGCAATCCAGGAATCGTATCTTCAAAATTTAATAGCTCAAAAAATGTACGATTCTGATACATGTAATGAATAATATTAAATGAAGGAGCTTTGAGCTTCGTTGTGTACACTCTTTCACCAAATAAATATGGTTCCCCCACTGCTTGTTCTAGTCCATTCAACATCTGCTCTAGCAAATTTTCTGCTAGCTCAACTTTATCCTGAAAATGCACATAAAAAGTACTACGATTATAGCCTGCTTGTTCTACAATATCCTTTACTGTAATTGCCTGAAATCCTTTTTTTTTAATTAAATCAACTAAAGTGCTATAAAAATGACGACGGGTTCTTTCCTGTCTTTGTGTCCATTTTGTCACTATTTCTTCCTCCCTTTTAGACATTTTATATAGATATGTCTACTAGTTAGACACTTGCCATAACATTAATGATTGTTTCTGTTTTATAGAGTTTTACAATAAAAGTACACCGTGATTGACACAGTGTGCAAGAAAATTTACTTTTATGGGAGTGTCATATATGGGGAAATTACAAGATAAAGTCGCAATTATTACAGGTGGTGCTTCAGGAATTGGTGCAGCAACTGCTGAATTATTTGTAGCAGAAGGTGCTAAAGTAGTACTTGTAGATCTTAATGAAGAAAAAGGCCAAGCATTTGCAGCCCAACTGCAGGCAGGCGGAGCAGAGGCTCTCTTTATTAAAGCGAATGTAACAGATGAAAATGAAGTGGCCGCTATTTATCAAACAACACTAGAGACATTTGGCAAAGTCGATGTTCTATTTAATAATGCAGGAATTGGACGAGTAACGCCAACTGAGGAGTTACCTTATGCAGAATGGCGTCAAACAGTGAATGTAGATTTAGATGGTGTATTTTTAATGGCACAGGCTGCCATTAAGGAAATGCTAAAAGCGCAAGGCGGGACAATTGTCAATACTGCCTCCATGTATGGATGGGTTGGTTCACCAGGGTCTGCAGCCTATAATGCAGCGAAAGGTGGCGTTATCAACTTAACACGTTCACTAGCACTAGAGTTTGCTACGCGCGGCATCCGTGTCAATGCCCTTTGCCCTGGTTTTATTGATACACCGATTATTCCTGAAGAAAGCAAAGAGCCATTACGTCAAGTAACACCCATGCAACGTTTAGGTCAACCAGAGGAAATGGCAAAAGCCGTTTTATTCATGGCCTGCGATGATTCAACATTTATGACAGGCAACACATTAACGGTGGATGGTGGCTATACTGCCCAATAAATAACACTAAATAATCGCTTCCCCTGTAGAGGGTAGCGATTATTTTTTTATTAAGAAAAATTTGCAGTTTTTATCCATTTCCTGCAAACTATTAACATATCGAGCAGGAAAGGATGAAGATGACAAATGAAAAAATTAATAGGTATATTATTATTTTCCATTCTTATCGTAGGCAGTGCAAGCAATGTACAAGCTGCTGGTTTTAAAGATGTGTCAGAGGATCATTATGCCTATGAAGCTATCTTATGGGCAGAAGAATATGATATTGTGAATGGTTTTGCTGATGGTACATTTAAACCGAATGCTACTATTACCGAACAGCAATTAGCTAAACTTTTAGCTATCTTTTACGAGCTTGAATCTCCCATCGATGAATTAAAAAAACAGACCCCTTCTGCCATCTGGTCGGATGAATTTTATAACCAGCTTGCTAGCTATGGTGTCCCTTTAAACGGCTATTTCGATAATCGGCTACGAGCTGCTACCGTGAAGCGTGGTGTCGTGGCACAGGCTATTACTCATTTAGCCAGTGGAAAAAAAGGATTAGATTCATCTATTCAATTTTTACTTGATTACTATATTTCTTCTGGGCAAAACCCACAGTATGAAGACCGTAATTTACAAAAGTTTTATGGTGTGACCAACAATATGACACGAGCACAGGTTGTGACAATGCTGTATCGCATGGATGAACGAAATTTTTATGAAATTTCAGGGGATGCACAAGCCATTCAAGACAATGCCAACAAATTATCGTTAAACACTCGTGCTAAAAATGCCCAAAATCAGCTCGATAAATCAATGCAACAAACTACACCTAGCAAGAGTGCTTGGGAAGGGGTTTATACGTATTATTATAAATGGGGTAAAGGAACAAATGACTTTAACCGTCGAGATGCTATCATTTCAAACGCCACAAGCAATAGCTTTTCCATTGCTTTAACTGCGAATGATGGGACAGCTACAGGGAAAGTCAACGGAACTGCCACGATAACAAGTTCGAATAAGGCATTAATGAATAAGTCCTCTAACGGCAATCGTTGTGTCGTTGAGCTAGAGCGATTAACAAATAATGCGCTGAAAGTTACAGAAGTGGATTGCCGTGCAGAGCGTAGTGAAGGCACCAATTATTCTGGTACACTAAAACAACAATAGTACACAAAAGAGTCTGATTCGTTCAGGCTCTTTTTTGAGCACCAAAAATTTTATATTGCTCCTTGGCTATGGCAATAAAATCTAGAAGGCAAGGCTGCATATGTTTATCTTTATGCCAAGCAATGTCTGTAAAGATTGGTGCTAAGTTGATTGTCGAGTGAATTTCCTCTAATTGTCCATTTGCTAATTCCTTTTCTACGACCATTCTCGGTAAAAATGTAATACCTAAACCAGCCATCACACATTGCTTAATCGCTTCTATGCTCGCAAACTCTATCATTTGTAGAGGCAAAATATTTTCCTGCTGTAGCTGTGCTTCTAAATGATTGCGATAGGAGCACCCCGTTTCCGTTAGTAGCATGGTTTCTGTTGAAAGATGAGAAGCGACGAGAGGCTCTCTTCTAGCTTTCGAGGCACTCACAAAAATAAGCTGTTCTTCGAGTAAACGTTCTCGATGTAGCATCGCTGTTTCCTGATATGTATCTGTAATAAAGGCCACATCTAACTTACCTGATTGCAATAACTCCTTGGCAATGTCAGTCGTATGCACAGGCTTAAATATAATTTTCACATGGGGATGCGCCTGTTGAAATTGCTGCAAAATGCTTGGAAGTCGATAAACACATTGACTTTCCTGTGCCCCTACTTTTAACACTACTTGTTCTTGTTCATTGGACATCGCCTTTTTCATTTCACGATCTAGCTCTAACATTTTTTCAGCATATTGTTGGAAACGCTTGCCTTCCTCTGTTAAAATGATCCGCTTCCCAAGCCTCTCAAAAAGTATAACCCCTAACTCTTGTTCCAATGTTTTAATTTGCGCAGTAATACTTGATTGAGCGTAGTCTAGGCGCTGTGCCGTTTGTGTAAAGCTTAATGTGTCTGCTGCTGTTAAAAATGTTTGAAGCTGCTTTATATCCATTTCCGCACCCCTCTTAAACAACTTTTTCGATATATTTTTATGAATCATTCACATTTATCGATAGTAAATCCAGTTTACACTAGCTTAGCAAAAATAAATAACTTTTCAACCAAACGAGGTCCATTAAACAGAAAAGGATTTGGAAACTTTATCGTCCAAATCCTTTTTTAATCTCATGCTATTGCAGTTCTTTTCTAAGACATTCGGCTGCTGACATCGCTTTTAAATCTTGAACTATATCTCCTGGTTTATTTCCTTCTCCTAAAATATATCCTTCAAATGATGTCCCCATAAAGTCAAAGATGTGTTGAAACTGCTGGATCATTGGTAGCCCTTTTATATAGGGCATATCACCACCAACTGCAATGACATACGCTTTTTTAGAAGACATATTGTCCTTGAAATTGGGGTAATTTGAATCTCTTAAAGTTTGTGACCAACGATCAATAAAGTTTTTCATCGGCCCTGTCATGCTATACCAATAAATAGGTGTAGAAAATAGTAGAATATCATGCGGAAGTATACGTTCAATGATGGAATTATAATCATCATTGACTGTAGAAAAACCCTCCTCTGTATGGCGTTTATCTATTATAGGTAGAATTGAATAATCCTTTAGATAAATTTCTTCAACTTTTAAATCTTGAGTGACTAATTTTGTTAACGTTTCTGCATTGCCATTCGGACGATTTCCACCATAAATAACGGCTATTGACATGTTGGTGATCCCTTCTTCCTTAAAGTTTTCTAGTATTATTCCCGAATAGTTATATCTTATTATGATTTCACAAATCGATAAAGATGATTATTTCGATAAAATGAATCGAAAAAATCGATTATAGAGAAGTGACTAGCATGGGAAATACATCATGAAAAATTTCAGAAAAAGGATTTTTTTAATGGGATAAATGGCTATCCTCTTGAATGATTCTTCATGATTAGACCTCCACATTATACAGAATCAAAAATTTTCTTTACCCATTCAAGATACTCACGCATATAGTATTGCTGCTTAAAGCCATGATTCTGACCTTCTGCTACAATCACAGTGACATCCGCATCTGCATTTCGTGCGGACTGAATATATTCCTGAGGTCCTTTTACCCCAACTGCTGAATCCTTTGTTCCATAAGCAATAAATTGAGGGATATGAGCCGTTCTGAAATGCTTGGATAAATCAGTCTTAAGCAAAAGCTCTTCTCGTTCTTCTGGATCTCTAACCACTTTATCATCAAAAGATGCAAAGAGCATTGGGATATTATAGCGGTACGTCAATGCAGGGTAAATCATAGCTGCAGATGCTACTTGGTCATCAACTGCATCGATAGCATCAAGCTGATAATTTTTTGGAAGCCGTTTTTCTCCCTGAATGAGATTAATAAAACTTCCTGTTTGAAAACCACCTGCACTAAAGCCTATCAATCCAATTTTATTAGGATGTATACCATAATCATTTGCATGATAACGTAGATAACGGACAGCACGCTGCACATCTAATTGGGGAATGGGCCATTCATAGGGATTGGAACGATAGTGTAGAACGAACGCGTTGATACCTGCCTTATTTAATGATTCAGCGATATCTTTTCCTTCAGTAGTGCCGCCATCCATTTCCTTAAAGCCATAGCCACCACCTGGAATCACAATGACCGCACTATCACTGTTTGACACCGTATATGGAATCAAATATGGCTCATCCTCATAGGTAGACTTTTCATAGCCTCCCTCTATTTCATGGACATATGTAAACGTATCAATGGCAGCCTCATTATTTTGATAGTCTTCTCCTACAATATTGCCGATAAATTTAAATGTAGCCAGCAGTCTATTAGGATTGCCTTTAATATTCATATCGTCTAGCTTGCTTCCAGAATGATTACCTGCAACTTCTTCTCCCCAAATTTCAACCTTACGTTCAATATCGGCAACTGGCTTACCTGGTTTATTGCCAAATGGATTAATCTCAAGAAAAGCATAACCAAACCCTATGATCAAAACCAATATAGCTAGCAATATTCCCACAAACTTGGCTGTTTTCTTCATTATTTTCATAATCACTAACCTCCGTAAGTAGTGAAAAAAGTTTGACGAGCATCTACGAATTACCCAAAGATGATTTTATTGACAACTCAAGCATCTTTTTAGCCTTAGCCTTCGTATTTTTTACTTCACTATATGTTCTGCAGGTGAATCTTTTTCAAGTCTAAAATCAAATTTGTCCATGTTTTTATATTGAGGATCTAGATAACTAGATGTCGCATCACTATTAGAAGCGATTTTAAACTTTTTAAACGAATCATATTCGGTATCCTTCCATATCCAAATACCATCCTCCCCTTTTTCTTGATGAAACACATTCCTCGCCAATTTATTATTTTTATTACTAGTAAAATAGTTAGCTATAAATATTCGAGATGATCCAGCTGTTAGTATATTTTTTTCGATTACATTATTTTGAGTATCATACTGTAATAAAAGCTGTCCTCCATTTAATTCCATCGTATCATTACGGTAAATAATATTGTGTGAGATAATCGAATTTTTCGTCCCTCCTCTTTCTTCATCATACCCACCAATCGATATTCCTGTGAAAAAATTATTATATACTGTATTATTTAGTACTTTTATATTATCTGCATACTTATTTGCATGTTCAGATGTTACTTCAATTCCGATATCATTCTTATAAAGAGTATTGTTCTCAATCGTTATATTCTTTCCACCATCGACATATATCCCCCCAGCAGAATAATTCTCGCCATATGCTGGATTACCATAGGAGGAAATTTCATAAACTTGATTATTTTTTACAACACCGTTTCGTACATAGTCCAATTTTTTATCATTTGAAATTCCTTCAAACCCAATCAGATCAATTCCGATATTATTGCTTCGACGAACTACATTATTTTCTATTGTAAATCCATCAATGTTTCCATTCAGGACCATCGATTCACTTGCTCCTACTATTAAATCTTCCACTTTATTACCTACAATATTTATATCTCTCATTGAACCTGTTCCATAGACAGCGATACCATGGCCATTTCCATCCTCGGCAAAGGTTTTTATTCTTTTCACATGATTATTCGCTACGGTAATATGGCTACTGGAGCCTGTTACATAGATTCCCATCACTGTTTCATCTTGTTGTTCCGTCGTTAAATCCTGGATAGTGAATCCACTAATGGTAATGTAATTTTTATTCTTTATCGTTACAAGAGTTGCATCATCGTCAGTATTTTCCATCGACTCTCCACTAAGAATAACTTCTTCATTTTCATACGCCTTGAAAATAACGGGGTTTAATTTTGTACCACTATGTATAACAGAAAGCTTTTCCTTATAAATGCCTTTCCGTATCAATACGGTTGTCCCTGCTTCCGCTTCTAATGCCGCCTTTTTTAGTGTTCGGTATGGGCTTAATTTTGTACCATTATTGGAATCATTTCCATTGCTGTCTACAAATATTGTCCTATCCTGTTTTGTTTCTGTATCATTCGTCGTTAAAACGATCATCACAGCAGCTATAATCAAAAAAAATAAAATCCATTTTTTCATATATTCTCCCTTTTCACGATAATTTCTAAAATCGTTTTTGAAACGACGTTAAATGGTCGATTTTCTAATCACAATCTCTGCCAATACTAAATTAATCATAAAGGCTAACCACGCTCCTAACGAATACGAAAATCCATATGAAAGACCCGCTACATATTGAAATATCGTCACAAGTATGTAAATAGTTAGATTGGCAAACGTTAAGAAAAAGCTTCTTAGCATCCAGCTCCGATGACGATGAACTTGTCCTTTTCTTATAAAGCGATAACCGTTTATCGTCGTAAGCAACCAGAGTGTATTTAAAATGAGAAAACCAATCGTACTCCATATACCCCCATTTGCGTAGAGAGCTACATAATATCCTGGAAGTATATTAAATACAATCACCATTACGTAGATTCGACCATTCCAGCGGTGTAGATGAGGGTTTTTCATTCTCATCGCTCTCGAAAGACCTAATGGCCCAGTAATTAAAGCAATAATGGCTAAAGCGATATGTAGTTGGATCATGACAATCCATAATTTTTCATTCGGAAGTTCTATTTCCTTGTTCGAAAGAAATGTCGAAAATGTCGGATCGACCATGAAATTTTTAGATGTTGTATGTAGAATCCACATTACAGCTATCACCGATAAACTAATGACTAAGCCTTTTCTACTTCTCATGTCCTGCTTCCTCTCTGTTTGTAAAGTGCCCTTTAGATACACTAGTGTCCGATCAAAATGGTACATCTGTCTATCTCAAAGTATCTATAAACAGTCTATCATTAAGGACTCTTCTTCCGATACTAATCATTCACCTTTGTTACTAGACAATTTTAAGCAAAAAAACGACCTAATCGCTCTCCGCAACTAGGTCGTTTTTTTCTATGCTTCCACTGCTATATGCTGGAAGGTTGTTACATCAAATAACCCTGTATCTGTTAATTTTAAAGCAGGAATTACTGGTAATGCTACAAAAGAGAATGTCAGTAGAAAATGAAAATCTAAAGTTGGGTTGAGCTTCTGTAAAGCACCGTGTAAGCCAGCTAGCTGTTCCTTCGCCTGCTGTGCTGGTACATCTGTCATTAAGCCCCCAATTGTTAAAGGCATCTCTGCGAGAATTTCACCGTCTGCTACAATAACGAAGCCACCTTGGATTTCCTGAATGCGGGAAAGTGCCAGAACCATATCCTCATCATTTGTGCCTACAACAAGAGCATTATGTGAATCATGGGCTACTGTAGTAGCTACTGCGCCTTTTTGTAACCCAAATCCCTTCACTATGCCTAAGCCTGTCGTATGCAATTGATGATGGCGTTCGATAACCGCTAATTTCAGTAAATCTTCCTCTACCGATGGGACAAATACGCCGTCTTTCACAGGTACATCTATGACTAAATGATTGGTAATTAGCTGATTCGGCACAATTTCCATTACATTCGCCTTCGTTCCCTTGGTGAATGATAATTGTAGTCTATCCTTTGTGATGCTTGGTAAATGAACAGAGTGATGAATATGGGCAGGAACTATTGTCTCCTGACGATTTGTCAGCATGTTGCCATTTTCAGCAACTTTATGACCATTCTTCCAAACTGCTTTTGCCTGCATCGTCGATAAATCATCTATACACACAAAATCAGCTTTATAGCCTGGTGCCAGTACCCCTCGATCAAATAAACGATAGCATTCTGCTGTGTTCACGGTTGCTAGCTGGATTGCCTGCAATGGTGTCATCCCCTCCTCTATTGCCATCGCAACATCGTAATTGATGCTACCTTCATCAATCAGCTCATCCACATATTTATCATCCGTACAAAAACCAAAGCGACGTGCAGTGTGTGGCTGAACGGCCGGTAATAAATCACGTAAATTTTTCGCTGCTGATCCCTCTCGAATAAGGACATACATCCCCTGCTCTACACGGTCAATGGCTTCTTCGGCTGTCACACATTCATGATCCGTCTGAATACCTGCAGCCCGATAGCCTGTAATTTGCTCACTTTGTAAGCCCGCACAATGCCCATCAATAACTAGATTTGCTTCCTTTGATAATAAAATTTTTTGAAGCATTCCCTCTTCTCCATTTAACACGGCTGGGAAATCCATAACCTCCGCTAAGCCAAGAACTTGTTCATGGTGCAGAAATGGCTCCAAATCTTGGGCTGTTAATGTTGCGCCAGCGTTTTCAAACTGTGTCCCTGGTACACTTGAAGGAAGCATTACAAAAATATCCATATCAGCTTTTTGTGCATCTTCCAGCATAAATTGGATTCCTTCTGCTCCTGCTACGTTTGCGATCTCATGTGGATCTGTAATCACGGTTGTAATACCATGAGGAATTAAGACACGACTAAATTCCCCCGGTGTTAGCATCGAAGATTCAATATGTATATGGCCATCTATTAATCCAGGAATGACGTAGCTCCCCGCTGCATCCTCTACCACTTTTGCATGAAATCTGTTGTTAGTATCCAGTGCCACAATCATGCCATTCTTCACAACAATGTCCGCTTTCTTCCACGTTAATGTAAAGACATCGGCAACTTGTGCATTTTTAAGAATAAAATCTGCCTCTAATTTACCTTGAGATGATAAAATATTTTGCGTTAATTGTTGTAATTTTGTTGTCATAGCCTATACTCCTTTTTCTTTTAAGAACTATCATGCCTGAAAGTTGTCTATCATTGCAACTATTAATCGTCAAGTCAGTAAAAAACGACCATTGTTTAATGGTCGCTCGAAAATTCTAGCTCTTTTGGTGGTTGTCCTTTTTTATTCATCAAACGCATACGAATAGGTTCAATTTTTAAGGTCACCATTTCATCCTGATTGCCAATAAAAATATTCGTGAAAATTTCTGCAATTTTATTTTTGATTCCTTCTTCGTGTACTTCCGTGAGCTTGCCCTCTATCTCCACATAGGAATCACCAAAGCCTCCATTTTCATAGCCATATAAAATATGGGTATATGGATTTTGACGGAGCTCCTCCATTTTCTCAGAATGCTTATTTGTCACAGTATATAACACAAAATCCTCATGCTGGAACGTCATATAGCGCGAATAAGGTTTCCCGTTTTCTACAGTAGCCATTGTTCCAATTTTTTCACGGTTCAAAACTTCTAAAATTTCTTCGCGTACAGAAGTCATTTCATCTCATCCTTTCTTCTATACCTATATTTTGCCCTCTCCACCTAAAGCTAAACTGTTTTTTTTGAAAAATGTGAAATGACAAACTTCGGACAAATTGAAAATCTCTTGTTATAATAATTGGATGGACAACAGGAATTTACGGATGAATGAGGGTTAAAAAATGAAACAAGCTTTTTTTACGCGCTGTTTATTTTTCATAACAGGCATTATCGTGCTATCTTTTGGCATCACATTAACCATTAAAGGGCAGCTTTTTGGCGTAGGCTCTTGGGATGTTTTACATATTGGCTTAACCAAAACACTCGGGCTAACAATCGGTTCATGGTCCATCATTTTAGGACTGGCTATTTTAGCGTTTGATATGCTAATAACAAAAAAATTCCCATTGCCAGGAACTTTTATCGATATGTTTTTAGCTGGCATCTTCATTGATATTTTTAATTATTGGCTACCTGATATCGATGGCTTTTGGATGCAACTTGTTTCTTACCTAACAGGGTTAGTATTACTAGGCTGGGGCTGCGGTATGTATATGGTGGCTAATTTAGGAATTGGTCCTCGTGATACCTTAATGCTAATGATGGTTCATAAACTTGGCTGGAGCGTCACACGTTCCCGTACAACCATGGAAGTTACGGTCGCTGTACTCGGCTTCTTACTTGGCGGTCCTATCGGCATTGGTACGGTGATTATGGCCTTTGGACTTGGACCAATTGTACAATTTGCCTTAACTTATAACGAAAAATTATTTATGAGATGGACGGGCGTGAAAAGCGCCGTCATTTAAGCTTTATGACAATGCAAAGAATGCATTGTCTTTTTTTAGGGAAATAACAAGGAGCCATGTTGGGAAATGGCTCCTTGTTTCACGCTATGCTTCTGGCTCAGACGTATTTTGCCCTGTCGCTTCAATCACTTCAGGCGTGTCGTCCACAGTGTCGTCTTCTTGAACATTTTCAGCAGATGGCGGTGTAATCGTCACCAGTGTATAGTCATCTTCTTGTAAAATTTCAAATGAAAATTGTTGACGTATATCTCCTACGTATAGGGACGTCCCAATTGCTACATTCGTGACATCGATTTCGATTGTTTCGGGAATTTCTGTTGGCTTCACTTTAATACGAACCTCACGATTAGGTTGTAAGAGGAAGCCTCCATCTGCTACTCCGATGGCATCACCGATTACGGTTACTGGAATTTCTACTTCCAGCTCTTCTGACATATTGATCGATTTAAAATCAACATGTTTAATATTCCCCTTTAAAGCACAGCGCTGAACTTCTGATAAAACAGCATTAATACGCTTTCCATCAACATCTAATTGAAAAACACTTTTTGTACCATGCGCTGCAAGTAATTTAGCAAATACTCTTGCGTCTAATGTAATGGCTGTTGATTCCATTTGAAAGCCATAGACAACACCTGGGATGGCACCGTTTTGTCGAAGTTGTGTTAATGAGGATTGACGTCCTTTTTGGCGTTTATTGGCTGTTAAAACCGTATTCATCGAATATTTCCCCTTTCATGGAAACTAGTCTCATAAATGGTTTTGCCCTTTCCTCGGTTTTTTATACCTGCATGACCTGTACTGAGCAAAAAGAAAGCACCTCTCTGTCTAAAAAACAAAGAAGGTGCCTGATGATTACTTATAGTGCTACTTTTTGATTCAGTAAGTCATGTAAGTCCTGCAATTTTTTAATTTCATAATGCGGTTCAATGCCACTTGTGTTTTCAACATTGCGGATATTAAACCAACAAGTATCGATACCGGACTGTAAACCACCCTTTATATCGGATGTCAAAGAATCGCCAATAATTAACGCTTTTTCTTTATCAAAATTATCAATTCGTTCAAACACATAATCGAAAAAGTCGGGCATAGGCTTTTGATAGCCTGTTTGCTCCGAAATAAAAATGCCTTTAAAATATTGCGCTAAATTCGCATCCACAAGACGTTTATTTTGTGTAACGGTTACCCCATTCGATACGACATATAAATGATAATGATTGGCTAGCTGAGCGATTACCTCATAAGCACCCTCAACATAATGGTGGGCCTCACGTAAATATTTTTGGAAAAGTGATTCAAAATAGGTCCCATCAACTTCTATGCCAAATTCCTTTAAAGCAATCGAAAAACGGGTATTATGTAATGTATTTTTCGTTACTTCTCCACGCTCAAAAGCTCGCCACATCGACTCATTAATTTCTTTGTAACGTGCAATCATCTCGGAAGTAACTACTATGTTTTCTTCTTTAAACATGCGGTCAAGTGCAGCATTTTCAGCCAAATCAAAATCTAGTAACGTATCATCCACGTCAAATAATAATATTTCATATTTCGTCATGTCCGTACCTACTTTCTATGATGCATTGTGCTATTTTCTCTATCCATGATAACGTTTTTTTAGAAAAATAACAGTAAAACCACCTTTTTCAGAATAGTAGGACTTGTAGGCGCTTTATCTTCATCCATTTCAGTGTTATTGGATTTGCGAGCATTTTCCTTTATTGGGTAAAAAAATGTTCATCTAATCCTAAAATAGCCCTTTCAGTAATTTCATATTTGAAATTATCGATGAATATGAGACAATAGAATGCTAGAAAGGAAGATGTACGAAAGATGACGACCTTACAAAAAATAACGCCTATCTTTGATCCATGGGAAGCGTATTTAGATGTTGAACAACATGGACAAATGACTCTATCCAATATTGAATTTACAACAACTAACCTTTGTAATATGCGTTGTGCACACTGTGCAGTCGGCTATACATTACAAAATAAAGACCCTGAGGCATTGCCAATAGATTTAATTTTACGTCGCTTAGACGAAATACCTCATTTAAAAACACTTAGTATTACAGGTGGAGAACCGATGATGAGTAAAAAGTCGGTACAAAATTATGTGTTGCCACTTTTGAAATATGCTCATGAACGAGGTGTACGCACACAAATTAACTCTAATTTAACATTGGAGCCGGCACGATACTTATTAATTGCCCCGTATTTAGATGTTTTGCATATTTCACATAACTGGGGTACTATCGATGAATTCGTTGAAACAGGCTTTGCCATGATGGAGCGCAAGCCTACCTATGACCAACGTGCAGCTCTGTTCCAACGTATGATTGATAACTCAAAAATGCTTGCGGAACACGGTGTCATGGTTTCAGCCGAAACCATGCTAAACAAAAAAACTTTACCATACTTAGATCATATTCATAACCAAATCATCCATGAAATGAAATGTGCACGTCATGAGGTGCATCCTATGTACCCATCAGATTTTGCTAGTGCCCTGACATCCCTTTCACTAGAGGAAACACGTGAAGCGATCCATCATCTACTAGATATTCGTGATGACAATACATGGATGTTATTCGGAACACTTCCATTTTACCCTTGCAGTACGAATGAGGAAGATCGACGATTACTTCAACGTCTTCGTACAGCGAAAAATGTCACAATGCGTAATGACCCAGATGGCCGTTCACGTTTGAATATCAACATTTTTACGGGCGATGTCATCGTTACTGATTTCGGTGATACACCAGCTCTAGGTAACATTGTACATGACAAGCTTCCAGCTGTGTTTGATAAATGGATGGCAACTGATCTGGCTAAATCACTCAATTGTCATTGTCCAGCTGTTAAATGCCTTGGCCCTAACGTTTTAGTAAAAAATATGTATTATCAAGATCAAGCGTTTGTTAGTGGCTCTGGCCGCGTTTAAGCGACTTATAACTAAAGAAACTCCTTTTGAAGAATCTGTATCAAAATGGAGTTTTTTTTTATTGTTTAAAAAAATTTCTCAACAATGTATAAAAAATATGTCGTGGTCTATACTATTAAAGATTTCACTTCAAATCCTATGACTAGGAGGGTTAACCCGATGAGTGCGATTGATCGATAACTCAAAAGGACCATCAAAGCTGAGTAAAGTACAGTTCTTAGGAATATCTTAAGATTCTATGCGGAAGCGAGGCAGTGTGTCATGGAGTATTTAATGTAAGTGGTAATCGAACCCGGAAATTTATTTCCGGGTTTTTCTATTTTATGTATGGTAAAAAGCAGTCAAGCCCAATAAAAATCACCTCGAAGCGTAACAACGAGGTGATTTTGTTCTATAATAATTCCTTCGCTAGGAATTTATAGGTATTTAAACGACTTGCTAATTCATATTGATTACAGTTCAGCATGACTTCATCAAAGCCATAGTGTTCTTGTTCTTTCACTAAAAATGCGGCAATATCCTTTGGTGTGCCGACAAGATTTGCTTTGCGATTATTGGCGATTGTCATTTTATCCATTTCTGTTAATGGATAATCCTTTGCTTCTTCGGGTGATATAGTTTGAATAATTTGCCCCTTCATCAGCTGAAGACGAGAAATATCGATTGGTTTTGCCAAGTATTCCGCTTCCTCTAAAGTAGGAGCCACCGTCGCCGCATAGGTCACAATGATTTGTGGTTTTTCCATATAATAAGAAGGCGTAAAATAGGCTTTATAGGCATCAAAAATATCCTTCGACATATTGCCTGTGAAAAATTGGGCATAGGAATAACCAACACCTAGCTGTCCTGCCTGCATCGCACTTTGACCACTTGAACCTAGTAGCCACGCCTCAGGTAATGTAATATGAACCGGTGCCGCAACGACTTGATCATAGACATGTTCACCCGTTTTTTGATTATTCATCAGCTTTAAAATAATTTCAAGCTTATCATATTGCTCAGTGAAGCGTTGTCTTCTTCCTTCTGCAAGCGCATAAATAGAGGCATGATCACCACCTGGCGCTCTCCCCACTCCGAAATCAATTCGATGAGGTGCTAATCCTGACAATGTTTTAAAAACCTCTGCAATCTTATATGGTGAATAATGCATCATCATGACGCCACCCGTCCCAATGCGAAGTCGCTTCGTTTTCGCAGCTAAAAAAGCAGCGGTTACTTCGGGAGCTGAACTTGCCAGCGACTGACTATTATGGTGTTCAGCTAGCCACATACGATGATAACCGAGTTCTTCCCCTAATAAAGCTAGTTGTTCTGTACGTTGGAAGGCTTCCTCTGCCGAATGACCTTTTGGTATAGGCATTTGATCTAAAATACTTAACTTCATTCAAAACATCCTCTCTGTCTGTAAGCTCCCCCTTTTAACTGTAATATAGTTCTGCTTATTTACAAAGCAAAAAACCTTACTCATAAGCTAGTTGTTTCATTTCCCATGTTTGATAGACCATGCCGACGAGTTTCTGTTTTTGTTCAGCATTTAGAACTTTTTCATTAAATTTCATCGCACGAAGGGAAAATTGCGTTGTTTGTTCGTCAACGACGAATTGTAAAATAGCATGTCCTTTTTCATCTTGAAACGTAATATCACCTGATAATTCTACAACTTGCTCCCCTGTTTTCGCTTGATAATATCGCCAATATGGTTCAAAGAATGCATAGTTAAATGCATTACGAACCGTGACATCAGAAAAATTTTCCAAATAACCTTCTTTGACAATATCAATATACTCATGATCTGTTATATCTTTTTTAGCATTAAAGACATATCCAACAAGCATCCCCATAAACACGACACAGAGAAATACACGTATATGATTTGCTAAACTCATGTCATCACGTCCCCTTTACGTAAAAACACCACCATTTACATAATACATCAAATTTCTAACTCCAAGTAGAAAATATTTGATTATTGTAGAAATTTTACGAAAACTCATTATACAAGCTCCGCAAAATTATAGAAAGAGTATTTACAGCCCAACCTCAGTTCGCTACTATCAGATTATTATGATAGAAAAGAGATGACCTGTTGTGCCATTTGATTTAGATTTAAATATTTTAGTCATTCTTATCGTTTTTGGTTTTTTAGCCGCATTCATTGATTCAGTTGTTGGCGGCGGTGGACTTATTTCTTTACCAGCCCTTATGTTTGTAGGTCTCCCACCTTCTAGCGCTGTAGCAACCAATAAATTAGCAGGTACAATGGGATCACTTACAAGTACTTTGACATTTTATCGCTCTGGCAAGCTTGATATTAAAGCGGTCTATAAGCTATTTCCATTTGTCTTTTTCGGATCAATGCTTGGAGCTTGGGTTGTCCACTTAATGGATCCTAGTGTCCTGAAGCCGCTCATGCTGTTTATGCTGGCTGCCGTAGCTATCTATACGATCTTTAAAAAGGATTGGGGAAGCATCACTACCTTTAAAAAGTTAACACCAAAACGTTATTTATTTTTTGTAGTAGTAATTACTGGCATTGGTTTTTATGATGGTTTTTTAGGTCCTGGTACAGGTTCATTTTTATTATTTGCCTTTCTCATGGTCGGTTTTGATTTTTTACAATCTGCAGGTAATGCGAAATTTTTAAATTTCGGTAGTAATGTTGCAGCCCTTCTTATGTTTATATACTTAGGGCAAATTAATTATGCCTATGGTTTACCAATGGGGCTTGCGCAAATTGCTGGGGCCATTGTGGGCTCCAAATTTGCGATTAAACGTGGCAGCGGTTATGTACGTAAGTTATTTATCGTTGTGACCATTCTATTACTCTTGAAAAATACATATGACTATTTCTCATAATCATCTGTTATGCTGACGTATGCCAACAATATAGAAGGCTAAAACTTATCTCATATTGGGGTAAGTTTTTTTAATGGCTTTCAACTTTTTCCCTCATTTCGTACGTCTAGTACATGTATACAATTTGACAATGTTAAAAAAGGAGCTTCTTTGGACATGAAAACAAGAAATGCATTTCAACATGAAGAGGTGTTTGTCCAATTCATTCGTGAACAAAAAGAGCGTTTTTATTTGCTCGCGTATAGCTATACAAAAAATGAACAGGACGCACTAGATGTTGTACAGGACAGTGTTCAAAAAGCCATGCTGTCATTAGATCGACTTGAAAATGTTGATTATATGAAAAGCTGGTTTTATAAAATAGTCGTTCGTACAGCCATTGATTTTTTACGAAAGCATAAACGCTTACAAGTAACTGATGATGATACTTTGCAATATTTAACCCCCGCTCAAGAGGATGTCTATGAAAACGTCGATTTAGAGCATGCGTTAGATGAGCTACCGCAAATGTATCGAGAGGTTGTGATTCTCCATTATTTCGAGGATTTAAAGCTCGCAGACGTTGCGAACATCCTCGATATTAAGTTAAGTACAGCCAAATCGCGTCTTTATAAAGCATTAAAACTATTGAAAATACAATTGGAAGATGTGAAGGGAGAAACTGCACATGGATAAAAAATTAAAAAATTTAGAAAAACAATATACAGATGTTTCCATTCCTAAGGAATTAGATTTGGTGGTAGAACGAGCATTAAAGCAAGGTCGAAAAAAGAAAAAAAACCGTACTCCTCAATGGTTGCTTGGCTCGGCAGCTGCAGCTATGCTATTTACTGCTAGTTTAAATGTGAGTCCAGCAATGGCTCGAACACTTTCAGACATACCTGTTGTAGGAAGTGTTGTCAAAGTATTAACTTGGACAGAATATGAGGTGGCAGAAGATAATTTTGATGCCAATATTAAAGTACCTGCTATTGAAAATTTAGACAATCAAGATCTTGCCAATACATTAAATGAAAAATATCGTGCAGAAGGGAAAGCTCTTTACGATGAATTTATCACTGAAGTGGGTGATTTAAAAGCCAGTGGTAGTGGTGGTCATTTAGGCGTTGATAGTGGCTTTGAAATTAAAACTGATAATGACCAAATTTTATCGATTGGTCGTTATGTGGTAAATACTGTCGGCTCTTCTTCCACTGTGATGGAATACGATACGATTGACAAAGAAAACGAAATTTTAATTACTTTACCTATGCTTTTTAAAGATAAAAATTATATTGAAGCTATTAGTGAAAATATTAAGGAACAAATGCGTACGCAAATCGCTGAATCCAATCAGGATAAAGTTTATTGGGTGAAGGGTGCTGGCATGGCCGATGAAGATTTGATGGAGGAATTTACAGCCATTCAACCTGATCAGCAGTTCTACATTTCAGATAAAGGTAAGCTTGTGATTTCCTTTGATAAATATGAAGTGGCACCAGGCTTTATGGGCGTTGTGGAATTTGAAATCCCAACAGACATCTTAAAGGATGATCTTGTGAGCGCAAAATACATCCATTAATTATATAGGACTTAACGAGGTATTTGACGATTACATCATCAAATACCTCGTTTTTTTCATGGAGAAGAACCCATTTTCTGCTTATAAAGCTACTGTTTTTTGTCTAAGCTAATATGTATCAATCAATGTTAGAGGGTTTTCATCATGAAAAGTGTAGGATCCATCAGTATTTTACATGTAATCTTCCTATCAATGACCGTTATTGGCTTAAAAAATCATGTAACTATTATTCCTCCACTGCTAGATGCCGCCAAAAGAGATGGCTGGCTATCTGTACTATTTGCTGGGGGTGTTATTTTCTTTTGGTTATTTTTATTAGTTTACATCCAAAAAAAATCTAAACAGGAACCCATTCGAGACTGGCTCAGCGAAAAAATAGGAAAAGTCGCTTCTACTACCATCATCTATATTGTCGCCATTTTTCTATTGATTATCGCAGCATTTACAATGGTGGAAACATTACAATGGGTAAATAGCACATTTTTACCTCAAACACCTGTCCTTATATTATTGTTTGTTTATACTATTCTTTGCATTTTACTTGTGACAACTAGCTTACAAACAATTGTTATTGTCAATGTCTTTGTATTATTTGGAGTTGTAATCCTTGGTTTTTTTGTCGCCTTTACCAATATACAAGTAAAAGATTATAGTTTATTGCGCCCCTTTTTTGAACATGGTTTTCAGCCTATCATACATGGTATGATTTTTCCTGCTTCAGGATTTATAGAGCTATTATTACTATTATTTTTGCAGCACCAATTTAAAGAACGTCTTCGTTGGTACCATTTCACTATTATACTGGCTATCTTAATTGGCCTTACATTAGGTCCATTAATTGGAGCCATTACTGAATTCGGACCAAGTGAAGCATCGAAACAACGTTATCCTGCTTATGAAGAATGGGGATTAGTGACCATCGGACGCTATATTGAGCATTTAGACTTCTTCTCTATTTACCAATGGTTAACAGGGACTTTCATTCGTGTAAGTTTCCTCTTATATATTGTGGCAGACTTATTAAAAATGACTGGCGATCCAAAGCGTATTTGGCAAATGCTCGCTCCACCCTTCTTCATCATTTGTTTACCGTTAATTATGTTAAATGAAAGCTTATTTTTAAAAGTAAAGGGACATTATATTTTAAGTGCTACGTTTATTTTCTTGTTTGCTTTATCAATTTTTTTCATTGTCGTTGCTTACTTATCGGATAATTCTTCTAAAAAGGGGAAAACTGAAAAACAAGACATGAAAAGTGGTGAATCATAATGTCTCAACAGGAGCATGAGTTAGAGATAGATTTAAATACAATAAAAAAACTATTTCAAAAATCTGCAGATATACAATTTCAGGAATATAGCTTTAATGAACAAAAGGTACAATTTATCACATGTGATGCCATGATTGATCAGCAAATGTTGAATGGTGTCATTATTCAGCGGACCCAGTATTTGTATGATCATTTGGATGACGTTTCTTTTGAGGAAAATATAGCGAGGCATCTCCATGTTCCAAGCCTTCAAAAAATCCAAGATAAGGAACAGCTTATTTCATCCGTTTATAGTGGCTTCCTGTTGATGTATTTTGAGCAAGATCATCTGTTATATGCAAGCAATATCGCTAAAAAACCTAATCGTAAGCCGGAAGAAACGCGTATGGAGGTTCTTATTAAAGGGCCACGGGATAACTTTATTGAAGATATCCGCGTCAATATCGCTTTAATTCGCAAACGATTACCGACCAATTCATTTTGCGTCGAAAAGGTGGAGCTCGGAAAACGCTCAAAAACAACAGTGGCGATTCTGTACTTTGAAGATATTGTGGATATGGACATTCTACATGGTATTAAGAAACAGCTAGCTGCGGTCGATACAGATATCGTTTTTAGTGGCGATTTATTGATGGAACGTGTGAATAAAAATTCTAAATTATTTCCAAAGTTCGATTATACAGGGCGACCCGATTATGCCGTTCAAGCATTAGCAAGGGGCCGCTTTGTTATTTTCGTAGATGGTGTCGCTTATTGTATTATCACGCCTGTGAATCTCTTCTTATTATTGAAATCTGCGGAAGATAATGAATATCCGGTCATTTTTAGTTCTGTAGAACGAGTACTACGGATACTCGGTATTCTTATAGGATTACTACTGCCAGCCTTTTGGCTTGCCTTAACAACCTACCATCAAAATCAATTGCCATTACAGTTACTGGCAACCGTTGTACAGGCCAAAGCTGGATTACCCCTCCCTTCTTCACTTGAAATGCTACTAATGCTTTTGATGTTTGAATTGTTCCGTGAAGCAGGGTTACGGCTTCCTTCAGTAATTGGGGGAACCATCAGTGTTGTAGGTGGAATCATTATTGGAGATGCTGCAATTCGAGCAGGTGTAACAAGTCCTGAAATGATTGTTGTTATCGCCATCTCTACCATCGCTTCATTTACCTTGGTCAATCAATCCCTAGTGACATCCGTCAGCATATTACGTGTGGCCTTTATCCTAGCTAGTGCCTTTTTCGGATTATTTGGCTTCTTTGTTTCTTTATATTTGACACTTCTTTACTTATGCAATATCCGTATTTACGGCTACTCTTACATGAACCTTGCAACAGATTTAAACTGGTCTACCATCAAAAAATCTATTTTTCGTCTATCACCAAAAGGTTACACGGAGCGCAATAAAGCACTTGCTCCTCAGGATGCAACCCGTTCAGCTGATGCTCATAGCGTAGACAAAAAAGACCAAGAAAATAACTAGCATCCCCTCACATATTGAGGAGATGCTAGTTATTTTTGGCTACATCTTTTGTATGCTCTCTTCGATAGATGCTAACCTCGATTCCCAATATCGCTTCATTTCTTCTCTTATTTGCTGATTAGCAAGATGTTCCTGATGAAAACTAATGGTCGTTTTATTATTTTCTTTGGATAGGATTCGAATTTGTATGGTAGAAGGTCGTTGCCACTCCTCTTTTTTCCAAGTAAGACGGAGTTGCAAAAGTGGTTTGACGATCCGAATTTCTCCGGTTCCCACCGTTGTACGATACTGATGACCAGGTTTAAGGATTATATTTCCCCCTCCTCCTAACCATGCATTCAAACCTTCCTCCGCTGTAATAAGTGACCATGCTTGCTCTTGCGAGATTGGAAACGTTTTTCTAACCCCTACTTGATAACCAACTGTTTTGGTTAGTCCAATACTTTTGTGGCTGTCCATGTCTTAACCTCCATCTATTAATCTGTCATTGTCTATTCACTACTAATAATTCCTCCCCTCTTCTAAAATTCCTTGTCCTATTAGTCCTTATCCTTTGCGATAAATATATAAAAATAGGAAAAGACAGAAATGCTCTCACACATTTCTGCCTTTTAATAATCGGGCCGACATACGGTTACGTCAGCTCTACATAATCATTTTGTATGCTTTGTTCGTTTTGTCCCTTACGGAATTGAATGTGATGGAGCTTCGCAAAGATACCATTGTGAGCCACTAACTCATCATAAGTACCATCTTCCTCAATACCTTTTGGCGTCACGACCATTACCCGATCTGCGTTTCTAATAGTTGCCAGGCGATGGGCAATAACTAACGTAGTACGGTTTTCAGCTAGCTCTGATAAAGATTGCTGAATAATCATCTCTGTTTCGGTATCTAATGCAGAGGTCGCTTCATCTAAAATTAAAATTGGTGGGTTTTTTAAGAACATACGCGCAATGGCTAATCGTTGTTTTTGTCCACCGGATAATTTCAAGCCTCGTTCCCCAATTTGCGTATCATAACCATCAGGTAGCTCAGCGATGAATGCCTCTAAATGGGCCTTTTTCGCTGCTTCACGAATTTCTTCTTCACTGGCGTTTAGCTTTCCATAGGCAATGTTTTCACGAATTGTCCCTGTAAATAAGAAGACATCCTGCTGTACGATACCAATTTGAGATCGTAAGGAAGCCTGGGTCATATTGCGAATATCGATACCGTCAATCGAAATAGCACCTTTTGAAACCTCATAGAAGCGAGGAATTAACGAACAAATGGTCGTTTTACCGGCACCTGAAGGGCCAACAAAAGCAATAGTTTGTCCAGCCTTTACATCGAATGAAATATCTTTTAAAACCTGTTTCGAAGTATCGTAATTAAAGTGAACATTATTGAAGGAAATATTACCATCTAAATGGTTAATGACCTTCGCATTCTCATGATCTTGAATTTCTGGTTCCTGCTCAATTAGTTCACGGAATCTCTTAAAACCAGCCATCCCCTTCGGATAAAGCTCTAATAAAGCACTAATCTTATCAATTGGTTTAATGAGTACATTTGTATATAAAACAAAGCTCACTAGCTCCCCGTAAGATAATTTTCCATTAAAGCTTAGCCAAGCGCCGACTACTAACACCATTAATGTAAGGAGGCGTGTCATCATGTAAATACTCGAGTGGGTTCCTGCCATTATTTTATAGGCATATAATTTAGCCGTACGGAAAAATCCATTCTGCTCCTTAAAGCGTTTGATTTCAAAATCTTCATTTGTAAAAGATTTCACAACACGGACTCCGGACACACTATCCTCTACACGTCCGTTAACATCAGCAATTTTGCCATACATCGTTTTCCAAGCATTATTCATTTTTATATTACTAAATGTCACAAGCCATGTTAAAAATGGCACCATGATCGCTGCAATTAAAGCGAGTGTTGGGTTCACATTAAACATAATAGCAAAGGCCCCAACAAAGGTCATAATGGCAATGAATAAGTCCTCAGGTCCATGATGGGCAAATTCCCCAATATCAAATAAATCATTGGTAATACGGCTCATGATATGACCTGTTTTCGTATTATCAAAGAATCGGAATGATTGCCTTTGTACATGCGTAAATAATTCCTGACGCATATCTGTCTCAATATTAATCCCCAATTTATGCCCTAAATAGTTCACGATAAAGTTTAAAAACGTACTTATTGCGTACACTAGCAGCAATAATACACTTATTTTTACAATCATTCCCCAATCGCCTGTTGGTAATAGCTCATCAATAAACCACTGAACGGCTAATGGAAAGGCGAGCTCTAAAATGGCTACAATGATTGCACTTGAAAAATCGATGACAAACAATCGTTTATGCGGCTTATAATAGGAAAAAAATTTTCTATACATGTTTGTCTCCTTTCTAAGTTGTAAAAATTTCGCCTATCTTTTAATAGTACCATTTGTCCAAACGTAACGGAAAAGTATTTTTTCTCCATAGCAGTATATTTTTATTTACTTTCAGTTTTTCGCATGCTATGATTGGTGTAAGAATTGAATAGCTTTTGACTTTATTGTCAAAGGGGAGTAGCTAGCGGATGCGATCGAAGCATCTGATTCACATTCGTCATTACATGGTTTCGTACCATCGGGTGTGATGGCATAAATTGTCTCACAGAATAATTTCTGTGCAACGAACAGTAAATTGCTTAGCAAGACCTTTGCCTATTTTTTAGGCAGGGGTCTTTTTCTTTTGCTTAAAATTGGGAAGAATATGTTAGAAGCAACCATTCATTTCTGTTCAATAATTAAAGGAGGAAACAAATTTGGAGGCAATTATTTTAGAATACGCATGGGTACTCGTCGTATTAATTGTATTAGAAGGATTGTTGGCAGCTGACAACGCAGTGGTAATGGCAGTTATGGTTAAGCATTTACCAAAAGCACAACAACAAAAAGCTTTGTTATATGGATTAGTGGGGGCATTTGTTTTCCGCTTCGCCGCATTATTCCTTATTACAACACTCGTTAATTTCTGGCAAATTCAAGCAATAGGTGCAGCTTATCTATTGTTTATGTCTATTAAGCATATTTATGATTCACGGAAAGCATCGCAAAGCTCCGATGAGATCCAAGAGCCGAAAAAGCAATCCGGCTTCTGGATGACGGTTGTAAAAGTAGAACTTGCTGATATCGCGTTCGCGGTAGATTCTATTCTAGCTGCGGTTGCTATTGCTGTAACATTACCACATATCGGTGATTTTGATATTGGTGGTATTAATGCAGGACAGTTCGCCGTTATGTTCTTAGGTGGTCTTATCGGGGTTATCATGATGCGATTCGCGGCTCGTTGGTTCGTGAAAGTTCTTGATAAATTCCCTTCACTAGAAACGGCTGCCTTCCTAATCGTTGGTTGGGTTGGTGTGAAATTAGCTGTGTTAACATTAGCACATGAAAAATTAGGCATTATTCCACATGAGTTCCCACATTCTACAATTTGGAAAGCTATTTTCTGGATTGTCCTAGTAGCAATTGCCCTAGGTGGTTACTTAATTGGGGTCAAAAACCAAAAAACTCAAGCACAATAATGATTTAAAAAAAATCGCCACGACCTATGTCGAGGCGATTTTCTATTTTATATGTAACATTTTATTTTATTAACAGCGCCATGCTAAATAAATTTTCATGTCATTGTAACCTCGCTAGGTCGCCCTATCCAATTCCCCCGACTAATACTTGACTTTACAAACGACACAATAGCCTTTCCTGCCGTTGTATCGAAAAATAAAGAAGTGTAAATTTTCTAATTGAGAACGAATATCAATTAAGTTTTGCACATATTTCCATGAAATTTAAAATTTTTGTATGAAGAACCTCTAACATTGTATACTAGTGAAGAAGGCATTTACTGCAAAAGGAGGAAAACTTTTATGTTATCTGAAAAACTACACACAGCACTTAACGAACAAATGAATTTTGAATTTTACTCGGCTCATGCTTACATGGCAATGGCGGCTTATTGCACAGACCAGGATTACGATGGTTTCGCTAACTTCTTTTTAGTACAAGCCGAAGAAGAACGCTTCCATGCGATGAAATTTTACAACTTCTTAAGTGATATGGGCTACCGTGCAACAATTCAAGGCTTTGAAAGCCCAGGCAATCATTTTGAATCGATTTTAGATGCCTTTAAAACAGCTCTTTCTCATGAAAAAGAAGTGACGCGCCGTATATATAATTTATCAGATATCGCTTTAGATGAACGTGAGCATGCGACAATGGCCTTTTTAAAATGGTTCATCGATGAGCAAGTAGAGGAAGAATCTACATTTGATACATTAATTCGTAAAATCGAACGTATCGAAAACGACTCCAACGCTATCTTTATGCTAGATGCAGAATTAGCTACGCGTACATTTACGCCTGATGCAGAAGCATAACATACTTACTAAATTAGCTAACCCATGACAAAGGCTACGAAGTTTCATCAAAGAAGCTTCGTAGCCTGATTTTTAGGCTTTAAATATACTATAAAACTATAGCTATTTTTTATAAGAAAAACGTCAACAATCAACGTTTCTCTTTTCTTCTTTATGATTCAGCTGGCTCTCGGACTTCTCCATCGAATGCAGCCCGATAAATAGCATAAATATCTTCTCGTTCTAATGGCATCGGACTTCGAGCTAAAATTCTTGTTTGCTTTGTTGCATCGTCAGTTAATTGTCCTAGGGCTTCTTCTGGTATATTAAATCCCTTTAACGTGGAAGGAATTTTTACATCTTGAACGAGCTGTTGTAATGCATCCACACATTTATAGGAAGCCTCTTCTTGCGATAAGTAGGCAGATGATAAACCCATGGCATCTAAAATATCTTTCATTCGTTTTTCACAGCTTTGACGAATATACCCCATGACATATGGTAATAGTACGGCATTGGAATCGCCATGGGCTATATGAAATTGACCTCCTAAAGGATAAGCTAAAGCATGAACACCGGCTACTCCTGCATTGAAAAATGCCAAACCAGCTAAATAACTACCATAGCTCATATCTGAACGTGCCTGCTTATTCTCCCCTTCCAGCACAGCCGTACGAATAGAGCCACTAATTAGGCGAATAGCTTGTAGTGCAAGTGCATCCGTTACTTCATTGGCATTGACTGAAACATATGCCTCAATGGCATGTGTTAAAGCATCAACCCCCGTTGCAGCTGTTACCTTTGGTGGTAATGAAATCGTTAGCTCTGGGTCTACAATCGCACTGTCCGCCAATAAGTAGTCGTGTGTCACAACGTCTTTTGTTGTGTCGAGGGACAGGACTGAGATATTTGTCACTTCTGAGCCTGTTCCAGATGTAGTTGGTATTAAAATTTTAGGTAATCCTTTTTGTTCAAGTGCTTTTGTGCCTGTTAAATTTAAATAATCCGCTACTTTCCCATCATGTACGGCTAAAACAGCAGCAAGCTTAGCTAAATCAAGAGCACTTCCTCCACCTAAACCGATGACCAAATCAAATTGATGTTTTCTAGTAAAATCAACTAGCTTTTCTCCAATAGCAAGTGGGGGCTCTGGGGCAATATCTGTATAAATGGTCGTTGCATATCCTTTTGAACGCAAGGGCTGCTGGACTTTATCTGCTAGCCCTAATTCCTTTAAAAATGGGTCTGTGACAATTAAAATATTTGTAGCTTTAAATCTTTCTACTTCAGGCAGAAGCTGATTTAAACATCCCCAACCTGTATAGCTTACAGGCGTAAAGGTTAATTTATGCATGGCTTCTCTACTCCTATCTATTCATAATATCCTTCTGTCGATTTTCTAAATGATTTAAATTGGACAGGGTCATGACCAAACCAAACCTGAGAATTCGTTTCATTGGCAAGTCGGCGAATGCGTTCAACTGTAGAATTATAGCCAACCGAATCATAAATAATGCCCGGTGGCTTAACAGGTGGGCCAAAGCTTTCCGCCGTATAGATGGCATCTGACGCTAAAATAATTCCACCTGTGTCTGGCATATTAATGTGCAGACCGAGCATACCCCACGCATGGCCACTACCAAAGTTTAATACTTGAATGCCTTCTGCAAGCTTCACATGATCTTCACCACGTTTAATAAGGCGCCATTGTAAATTATTTTTAATCCACATATCAATGTCGCCCCAAATGTAGGCACCGTCTTTAACATTTCTTGCATACGTTTGTAATGTGCCGTTAAACTCATCTTCTTGTACAATGATCGTCGCATTCGTAAATAATTCTAAGCAGCCTGCATGGTCGAGATGCAAGTGGGATGCTACAACATATTTGATATCCTCAGGACGAACATTTAATTCTTCTAATCGATGATGTAAATAGCATTCTTCTGGCATATTAATAGGGAACGCTTTTTGTGTAAATTCTCCCCAACGTCCATCGGGTCCCATAGCGTTTGGATTACACGCCGTATCAAATAAAATTTTGCCCTCTGGATGATCAATAAGTACTGTATAAACGGGGAATTCTACAAATTCATTTGGTTGATTTGGATGATCGATTGTTGCTGGATTGTGCATGGCAATCATATAATTCTTATCCATTCGCATCGTACCGTTGTCCATTACATACAATTTTGGGTGTTGTTTGATCATTTTCATGTTTCCCATCTCCATTCGTGATTATTGGTTATTCCAAATAATGAGCTTCATTTCTGTCATTTCTTCCATTGCATATTTAATGCCTTCACGGCCTGTACCACTTTCCTTCACGCCACCATATGGCATATGATCTACACGATAAGTTGGCACATCATTAATAAGGACGCCCCCTACCTGTAATGCTTTGGAAGCTTTAAAAGCCGTCTCAATTGATGGTGTAAAAATACCTGCCTGTAGTCCATAATGAGAATCGTTAATAGCTTCTATTGCCTTCTCTATAGTAGATACTGAATTCACGATAACAACTGGCGCAAAAATTTCTTCACAGGATACCTTACTTTGTGAAGATACGTTCGATAAAACAGTTGGCAATAAAACCTGATTGTCAATATAACCACCAGCAATGATTTTAGCCCCTTCAGCAACTGCTTCTTCAATCCACTCATGGGCTCGTTCTTGTTCTGTTGCTGAAATCATCATGGCTATATCCGTTGTTTCATCAAGAGGATCACCAATGACTAGCTGTGCCACTTTAGCGCTGAGCTTGTCTAAAAACTCATTTACGATACTTTCCATTACATATATTCGCTGCAATGAAATGCATACCTGACCTTGATTTGAAAATGCCCCCATAATTATTCGGTCCATAATCTGATCAAGTTGAACGCCTTCGTCAACAATCACTCCTGCATTCGACCCTAATTCTAACGTTACCTTTTTTAAACCTGCACGATTTCGTAGCGAAATCCCTACAGCAGGACTTCCCGTAAACGTTATCATTTTCACATGAGGATGTGCTAAAAATACATCTCCTACTAATTCCCCCTGCCCAGTCACTAGATTAAAAGCTCCCGCCGGTAAATTGGTTTGTGCCAATAGTTTTGCTAGAAAATGAGCGGATAGAGCCGTTTGAGTAGCTGGCTTTAACACAATCGTATTACCTGCCGCTAAAGCAGGACCTACTTTATGCGCAACTAAATTTTGTGGGAAATTAAACGGTGTAATTGCTGCAATTACGCCGATTGGCTCTCGAATGGTATAGGCAAAACGCCCTTCCCCATTTTTAGAAGCGTCCATCGGAATCATTTCGCCAGATAATCGTTTAGCCTCCTCTGCGGCAAATTTATAGGTTTCAATGGTGCGATCAATTTCAGCATAGGCATACTTGAGCGGTTTTGCTGATTCTAGTGAAATAATATTAGCTGCCTCTTCTCGATTTTCCAAAAAGAGTGTCGATAAATGCTCCAAAATTTCTGCTCGTTGAAAAGCCGTTAACGCAGCCATGCTCTTCGCAGCTACTTGTGCACTTGCAATGGCCTCATGTATATCTTGTTCAGTGGCCATTGCAAAATGGGCAATCACCTCTTGTGAATGCGGGGCTTGAACCTCCATATACTCTGCAGTCATCTTCCATTCTCCATGAATCCATAAGCCCCTTTTCAAGACTTATCTCACTCCTTTCATTTATGGTTACGTATTCATTTCTGAAAATAAAGAAATGAATACGTAACCATTTCGGTGCAAAAAATAAACTGACGTTAAATCAGTTCATTTTTACACGTTGTATTTCTTGGGAAAAGTTTAACAGACTCTGTTTGCTGGATGCAAGTATTTTTTTTCTCCATAACCTCAAATAATTTTTCAATCGCTAAAAATCCTAAGTTTTCTTCTGATGTAATCCCTACTGTTGTCAAAGCAATGGAATGATGTTTACTAAGCTCCACATTATCAATGCCGATCACATTGAAATCCCTAGGAACCTGAAAGCCTCTTTCTAAACAAAGGTTCAAAATTTCTATAGCGATGGCATCTGTTGCTGCACAAATTGCTGTAGGTCTTCTGTCCAGTTTTAATAGTTCCTCAAAAGCCTTTTCGATATCTTCCTTATTCGTATTGGTAAAAAATGTAGGTACAGATTTAGCTTCTATTTCATGATCCTTTAGTGCCTTTTCAAACCCATGGTAGCGACCAAAAAAAGTACTCATTTGATGTGGACCACCAATCCAGCACAGTGATTGATGCCCTAATGATAAAATATGATTAGCTGCTAGATATCCTGCTTGCACATTATCTATTTCTACAAAATGTCTATTTTCTTGATGCTTACGATTAAACATAATAAATGGAATTCCTAGTTTTTCTAATGTAAAAAATAAATCATCTTGATAGAGCATCGAAGATAATATAATGGCATCTGCCTTCGTTTCTAAAACTGCATTGTAAATCGAGTGTAAATTATCTTCTGTACCAAAATAAACGTTAACTTTATAGCCACGGGCGTTGACATAATTAACGATAGCGGTCGTCGTATCAACAAAAAAAGGATTGTGTAAAGGACCTGATATTAATGTTATAATGCCTGTCTTTTTCTGAACAAGCGATCTAGCTATATCATTTGGAATATAGTTTAAGTCCTCAATCGCTTTCATCACTTTTTCAACTGTTTTTGGCTTTACTAGCTCTGGTGTATTCAACACTCTTGACACGGTTGTTTGAGATACACCAGCATGCTTTGCCACATCTTTTGAAGAAACCAAAAAACCACCCATTTCATTGTTGTAAAGCTATATTATACCATACATACCTATTGATTATAGGGAGTTAGGGGGTCACTTTCTCTCATAAGGCTTTACCGCTTCACTCGCTTTGAAATTGTAGACAGGCTTAATCATCTTAATAATATCCACTGTTTCTCCAATAGCAGATGTAATTTCTACCATAGGCTTATAGGCCATTGGTGCCTCGTCTAATGTTTCTTCATTGACTGATGTTGTCCAGATTCCCTCCATTGTCTCTTTAAAATCTTCCATATTCAACGCTTTTTTAGCGGCACGGCGTGAGTACATACGTCCTGCACCATGTGGGGCTGAATTATTCCAATCAGCATTGCCTTTCCCTATACAAATAAGTGATCCATCGCGCATATTCATAGGAATGACAAGCTTCTCTCCTTTATTGGCACGGACGGCTCCCTTACGTAGCGTCATTGTCTCTGTCTCAATATAGTTATGAATCGTATCAAATGTATCTATCAACTGCCAATTCATATGTTTTGCAATGGTTTCAGCAATCGTCCAACGATTCATCTGCGCAAATTGCTGCGCGATTTTCATATCATGAATATAGTCATGGAAATGTTCGCCCTCCAGATAGGCTAACTCTTTCGGAACCACAGGGTGTTTCTCTTTATAGGCTTGAATCATCGCTTGGATTTCCTTTTCTCGCCCTTGTTGTTTAAAGCCCTCTATTTTTTCAGTCAAATCTTGCTGACGTAAATTGTCATAGGCTCTTTTTTGATGCCAGTTTGCTACTTTTGCCCCCACATAACGTGAACCAGTATGAATTAGTAAATAGAACTGATTTTCCTCATCTTTAGCCAATTCAATAAAATGATTGCCTCCACCAAGTGTCCCTAACGATAGATTCGTATACTCATCCTTAAAGCCACTTGCTTTGAACTGTTTACCTTCGAACGCTAAAAATTGTCGGTCAGGCGATAGTTCCTTATGAACCTCTTGACCGCTCGGTACATACGTTCGAATGACAGTATCGAGTTTCTCATAATCTACCTTCGTTACATCTAATTGCGCTACAAATACACCACAGCCCACATCCACACCGACCAAATTTGGCACAACCTGCTCCTGTAGGTGAATGGTCGTGCAAATAACACAGCCTTTCCCTGCATGATAATCAGGCATAATACGTACCTTTGTACCTGACATAAACGCCTGATTCGTCAATTCTTGAATTTGATCGATCGCTGATGGCAATGCTGTTTCAGCATAAATTTTAGCCTCCGTGTAACGTCCTTTAATTTCAATCATTTTTACCCCTCCTTACCATTTATACGTACAAATGGAATGATATGTTTCATTCCATAAAAAAACGCCCTAAAAGATTCATTCTTTTAGAACGTTTTGTAAAGTTTATTCTGCATATTGTATGGCTAGTTTATTTGGTATCTCTGGAATATCATTCGATTTCACATCTTCTTCTTGTAACGTTAAGCATTGCTGTGGATACATTTCCTCCACCTCAAAAGGTATAGCAATACTCTCCATTTTATTATTCATTTGACTACGTGCCAATAAACCATTCCTCGAAAGATCGATGTTCAAAATAGCCTGCACCGTTTCTTCAAGCATTTCTAGGTCCTTTGCTTTCAGTGGCATTTGTTCCTGCATTAAGAAAGGTTGAAGATGTTCCTTAATATAGCCCTGTGCTTCAATTAAACATGAAAATTCATTTAATTTTTCAGCATAGCGCTTTAATTGTCGCTTCTCTTTCGCACGTTGTTGATTTAATTCCTGCACTTTTTGTTCAATACGACTCATACGTTCCTTTACTAAATTGACTAAATAAGGTTGAATGTCTCGAACTGCTTGCAACATGGACGTTTCTGCTTGCAGTACATTGTCGTATTGAGCTACACAAACCACTTGCTGCTCATTTAATTTTTGCACACGCTCTTTGAAAAATTCATTTTGGGTATGCTGACCGAAGATAGCCTTCATAAGCCCTTTACCATGAATCTTTTTATGCTGTGCATCTAGGCGTTCATATTCTCGTGAATACTCACTGTGCATAGAACGATACTCCCGTAACATTTGTTGATAATATACAGCGATTTCAGTAAATTTTTCTACCTTCTCATCTTGTAAATAATCATGCTGCGAGATAGTTTGTAAGAGCTGATAAAGGGTTTGAACATGTGTAAATGTATTGGCCACCTGCTCATATTCTTGCTCATATTCCTTAACTATCGCTAAGTCACGCTGATAGCGAGAAAACTCAAATTGGGTATCACCTGCGTATTTTTCAATATTCTCAACAGCAGACTGAAATGGGTCACGTCGTGGAATAACAGTTAATTCGAAGCGGAACCGTTCAAGCCATTGCAAGAAGCGAATTAAAATGGCATAGGTTTTTTTTTCACTATTTTCAGCCACACGATGTATGTGAGCTATTAAATGGTCATATTGACTTTTCTGCCAAAGCTCAAGGTTGTCCGTTTGCTTGGCTGCCAGTGCATTCGTTGCGGAAATAGCTATAAAATCACTCATCAAATGGCCAATACGCTGTTGTTCAGCAGTAATAAATGCGTCTGCATGCTCATCAGCATCAATACCATTGATGACACATAAAGGCTCCACTCCTTTATGCTTTAACGTATCCATTAATAAAAGCTCAGCATCAATCGCCCTAGAGCCGGCACGTAAAACCCAGAAAATCTCATCTACACGGTTCATCAGTGCTTCAGAGAAATAGGCCATTTCACCTCCCCCAGCTTCTAAGGAAACCGAGTCAATGATTGTCACAGATTTTAATAAATCATTTTTTAAATATACTTCCAAGTAATCTAAATGTTCACGTAAAATCTGCGAAGCAAATGTATCACCTGTTGTTAGTAGTTCTAATTTACTAAGATCAAATATGGCTACAACGCCATCTAAAAAATAGGCTTTAATCTCTTCTTGTTCGCCATATCGAATAAATGTATTGACACCTGTCGGATGTTGATCATTTACAGATAAAACCTCACGTCCGAGGAGTCCGTTGACTAGTGTCGTTTTGCCTACTCGTTGTTTACCGACGATTAAAATCATCGTTTGGTTATTAGCATCTTGAATAATACGATTTAAATGTTTAGCTGTATCTTTCACATATGTATTTTGGACAATAATACCGTACAATTGTCGAAGTTGATCAACAAATTGTGGCAATATATTATTCGCTGAGGTTGTATATTCGATTGGCGTATGGTCAATGTTCGTCATCCTCAAAACCTCTTTTCGTATGCATCTATAAGACCATTATAAATGATACTAATGCTTTACTAATATATAGATCAACGAAAAGAGGACAATATACTTATGCATTTATACGACAAATAGGAATTCATCCTTATACCGTTGTAATGTCATTTCACATTTCATTCACAATTCAGACTAAAAGAAATAGCCAATTTTATGAATTTTACTAAAATCGCCAGCGTAAATAACCTTTATTATAGCTATTTAGATCTACCTGTTCTTTTTGGAATACTATTCCCCGGTGCCTGCCATACGCGCGTAAACTTCCCCAAGTGTAGGCATGCCTCCCTGTGCACTAAATTTTTCAACAGACAATGAGGCAGCAAGATTAGCAAAGTACACTGCCTCATCTAATGATTGACCCTCTACTAAGGCATAAGCTAGTGCACCGTTAAAGGTATCACCTGCACCAGTTGTATCCACAGCAGTCGTCATATAGCCTGGTATATGAACGGGAAATATACCATCAAAATAACGCGCACCATCACTTCCTAGCGTTATAATGAGCTTATTAGGATACTTTTCTAGCAGCTGATCGATGGGCTCGTTAAAAATTTCTGCACATTCTGTTTCATTTGGCGTTAAATAGGCGATATCCTTCATCCACTGTTTATCAAAATTTGCCGCTGGTGCAGGATTTAATAATATTGGCACTCCCGCCTCTTTACATAGTTGAATGGCATATGCTGTTGTCTCTTTTGGAATTTCCAGTTGAATGATCACCATTTGGCTTTTTTGTATCAACTCTTTGGATGCCTCAATATGTGTAGGTGCTAATTCATAGTTTGCGCCAGGCACCACTACAATTCGATTATCTTGATTGTAAATAAGTATATTAGCAATACCTGTTGGAGCTGTAGCACTATGAACAATGGCATCTGTGTTTACTTGCTCTTGCTGTAAACCTGCACATAATGTTTCACCAAAGCTATCCTGACCGACACAGCCAATCATCGCCACGTCACTCCCAAGTCGAGCAGCCGCAACTGACTGATTTGCCCCTTTTCCTCCTGGAACTGTTTGAAATGCATGGCCAAGAATGGTTTCTCCTTGCTTTGGAAAAGCATTCATTTGTACAACTAAATCCATATTCAAACTTCCTATAACTGTAATCATTAATGTCCCTACCTTTCTTCTAAGCTCTATTTTAATGGAGAAAAAAGGTCAAGGACAGGGTGTTTTAATAGCCTTTTTAAAGTTTTCCTAATAATCCTTTTCTAGCCTCACGTTCAATTTTACTATCACAATCTTCGCAGGAGAATTTTCCTTTCATATTTCTTTTATACAAGGTATATTTCCTTGTCCCTTCCACAACCTCAAACGTCTTTTTGCAAAAAATACAGGAAACTGAATAAGTAATCATAATCTATTCTCCTTTCAAATAACTTGCTACTTCCACATTATCAAAAAATACCATTTATTCACAATGTTTATATTCAGAATATTCTTGTCAAACTTACTTCTATTCACATTCTATCCATAATTATTAGTATGGTTATTTGCTAACGCAAAAAAACTGAAGACAACTCTCAGTTTGTCTTCAGTCTCCAATAATATATTAATAGGCTACTCGCTTCTCTTCATAAGTAGCGATATGTTCTTCGTATTTAAAAGTTAAGGCAATCTCATCCCAACCATTTAGCAATGTTTCCTTGTAGTACGGATCAATTGTGAAATGATAGACTGTTCCATCATCATTTGATACCGTTTGTGCTGCAAGATTCACTTCCACTGAATATGGATTTGCTTTGCCCTTCGCTAGAATTTCATCACATTCTGCTTCTGTTAGCTTAATAGGAAGAATCCCATTTTTAAAGCAGTTATTATGGAAAATATCTGCAAAGGAAGGCGCAATGACGACATTAAATCCATAATCCAATATGGCCCATGGTGCGTGCTCTCGAGAAGAACCACAGCCGAAATTATCCTGTGCCACTAGAATCTTTGACTCTTTAAATTCTGGTTTATTTAATACAAAGTCTTTTATTTCATTGCCGTCTGCATCAAAGCGCCAGTGATAAAATAAATACTGTCCAAAGCCTGTGCGCTCAATACGCTTTAAAAACTCTTTTGAAATAATTTGGTCTGTATCCACATTTTTACGATCCAGTGGTGTAATAACACTCTTTACGATATTAATTGGTTCCATTTTCAACATCCCTTCCGTGTAAAAACAAGCTTTACACAGTTTCCTTTACAAATTCACGTACATCTACAAAATGCCCTGCAATTGCGGCTGCAGCTGCCATTGGTGGAGATACTAAATGTGTACGAGAACCAGCTCCCTGACGCCCTTCAAAGTTGCGGTTGGATGTGGAGGCACAGCGTTCACCAGCTGGGACTACATCATCATTCATCGCTAAACACATGGAGCAACCTGACTCTCGCCATTCGAAGCCGGCGTCTATAAAGATTTTATCTAAACCTTCTGCCTCTGCTTGTTTTTTCGTAGTATGAGAGCCTGGAACAACGATTGCTGTAACATCGCCATGTACCTTTCTTCCTTTAATAACATCAGCAGCTGCACGTAAATCACTAATACGCGAGTTTGTACAGGAGCCAATAAAGACATGCTGGATATCAATGGACGTTAATGGTTGCCCTTCCTCTAAGCCCATATAATCAAGAGCTTTTTGAAGTGCTGCCTTATCGGATTCATCTTTATAATCTGCTCGTGTTGGGACGTGGCCAGAAACTCCTGTACCCATCGATGGATTGGTTCCCCATGTAATGATAGGCTCGATTTCTTCCGCATGAATAATACGAACTGTATCGTAAGTAGCATCCTCATCAGAAGCTAGGCTTAACCAATAGTTAGCTGCTTCCTCAAATTGTTCACCTTGTGGGGCATATTTACGACCACGAATATAGTCTACCGTTGTTTGATCAGGGGAAATAAGCCCTGCCTTGGCACCAGCTTCAATCGACATATTACAAATCGTCATCCGTTCTTCCATGGACAGTTTGTGGATAGCTTCTCCAGTAAATTCCACAATATATCCTGTGCCGACTCCAATTCCGAATTTTGCAATAATCGCTAAAATAATATCTTTAGCGGCTACTCCGACTGATAGCTCCCCTTCAACACGAATTTCCATTGTCTTTGGCTTATTTTGCCATAATGTTTGCGTCGATAATACATGCTCTACCTCAGAAGTTCCAATACCAAAGGCAATCGCTCCAAATGCACCATGTGTGGATGTATGTGAGTCACCACAGACAATCGTTTTGCCAGGCTGTGTAAGCCCTAGCTCTGGTCCAATAACATGGACAATTCCTTGATCAGGATGGCCCATACCTGCAAGCTCAACACCAAACTCCTCAGCATTTTTGGCTAAAGTTTCAATTTGGTTACGTGCAATCGGATCATGGATGGTTGGTAAATTTTTTGTTGGAACATTATGATCCATTGTTGCAAAGCTTAAATCTGGGCGACGTACTTGACGTCCAGTCATCCGAAGTCCTTCAAAAGCTTGCGGAGAAGTTACTTCATGAATTAAATGAAGATCAATATATAACAGGTCCGGTTTGCCCTCTTCCTGATAAACAACATGTTTATCCCAAATCTTTTCAATTATATTTTTACCCATTGTCTTCACCTATTTCTTTAGATATATGTTGTCATAATGCTTTGTGAAACAAAACTAGTATCAATTTCATTAATAACCTTGTCTGTCCATTCATTTGTTGATAAAACTCTACTGCCATCACGGGCAAGATCTGCTGTAAAATAACCATCATCAAATACCGCACTTACGGCACGTTCAATTTCTGCTGCTTCTTCCTTTAAGCCAAACGAGTATTGAAGCATCATCGCTACAGAAAGAATGGTTGCTGCAGGATTTGCCACTCCTTGCCCTGCAATCTCAGGTGCTGACCCGTGTACTGGCTCATATAGGCCAAAATTATCTCCACGAATAGATGCCGACGGTAATACACCTAAAGAACCCGTAATAACAGATGCTTCATCACTTAAAATATCCCCGAACATGTTTTCTGTAACTACTACATCATAGTGTCCAGGATTTGTAATCAGTTTCATCGCTACAGAATCTACTAGGTTATGTTCCACCAAAACATCTGGATATTCTTTTTTCTTTGCTTCTACGACTTCTCGCCATAAACGACTTGTTTCAAGAACATTCGCCTTGTCAACAGAGCATAACTTGCCTCCACGTAAACGTGCTAGCTCAAAGGCATTTTCAACGATACGCTCTACTTCTGCTTTCGAGTAAACAGTTGTATCAATTGCGCCATTTTCAGTACGCATACGTGGTTCCCCGAAGTATACGCCACCTGTTAGTTCACGAACTATCATTAAATCAACGTTTTCAGCTACTTCACGCTTCAATGGTGAAGCATCTAGTAAACTCGGGAACGCCTTTACAGGACGTAGATTAGCAAATAAATCAAAGTGTTTGCGAATTCGCAATAATCCCTTTTCAGGGCGTAATTCAGGTGGATTCTGATCCCACTTTGGCCCTCCAACAGCTCCCAGTAGAACCGCATCACTATTCTCACACATCTCAATTGTTTCATCTGGTAGTGGATTATTGTGTTGGTCGATGGCAGCGCCCCCGATTGTTCCATACCCTAAATGGAAAGTATGATTAAATCTTTTACCAATCACTTGTAATACACGCACAGCAGAAGCAACAACCTCTGGCCCAATTCCGTCACCAGGAAGTACTGTAATTTTTTTCTCCATCATCAAAACACCCTTCTTTATATAGCGCATTCGCTAATTTTGTAAAGACGCTCACCAAATATATGAGTGATGAGCGTATTCAATTTTCTTGATTAACCTTATACGCCATGATTATTGCATCCGACTTGTGAATGGTACCTCACACATTTCACTACTTGTAAAACTGGACGATTAATTAAACTGGATGTGCACGAAGACTTTCTTTTATTAAATGACGGTTAATAGCATTTAAATAAGCTTTCGCCGATGCTTCCAAAACATCCTGAGAGGAGTTGCGGCCAGTCGTCGATACATGATCATAACGAATATTTATAACAGCTTCACCAAGTGCATCACGGCCTTTCCCCACTGATGTCACACGGTAATCAATCACATGAACAGCACTTGGTACTAGCTGCTCTAGCGTGTTAAAAATGGCTTCTACTGACCCAGAACCAGTGGCAACTACTGTTTTCTCTAATCCCTCTGGTGTTAGCACAATGGCTGTGGCCGTCGGAATATTTTCTGTACCATATTGCACTTGAACCATTTTCAATTCAAATAGTGGCACATCCTCTAACTGAATTTGCTGTTCCGTAAGAAGAGTCAGTAAATCTTCCTCTGTAATTTCCTTTTTACGATCCGCCAATTTTTTGAATTCCAAAAACGCCTTATTCAACTTTTCATCTGATAGATCAAAGCCCATTGTTTCAGCTCGATCACGGAAGGCTGCTCGACCAGAATGTTTTCCAAGAACTAAAGGTATTTCACCTTCACCGATCAGTGCAGGTGAAATAATTTCATAAGTTTCTGGATTTTTTAACACACCATCCTGATGAATACCAGATTCGTGTGCAAATGCATTTTTCCCAACAATCGCTTTGTTTGGCTGAATCACGACGTTTGTCAATTTACTGACTAATTGGGACGTACGTTTAATCTCTTGCAGCTGTATCCCTGTCTCTACCTGATAAAAATCCTTACGTATATGAAGGGCTACGGCAATTTCTTCTAACGCTACATTGCCTGCTCGCTCTCCAATGCCATTAATTGTTCCCTCCACTTGTGCAGCACCATTTTCAATTGCCGCCAATGTGTTGGCTGTTGCCATTCCTAGGTCGTCATGACAATGGGCAGAAAATTTGACTTTATCAGCGCCTTTTACGTTTTCCAGCAAATACTTAAATAATGCACCATATTCGTAAGGGGAGGCATAGCCAACTGTATCAGGGACGTTAATCGTTGTGGCCCCAGCGGCAACCACTTCATTCATAATTCGTACTAAAAATTCACGATCTGAACGGAATGCATCCTCAGCAGACCATTGTACAAGGGGAAAGTATTTTTTCGCATATTTAACCGCTTCAACCGCTTGCTCGATGACTTGTTCTGGTGATTTTTTCAGCTTGTATTCCATATGGATGGGTGAAGTAGCTAGAAAAATATGAATATGTGGTTGTTGAGCTACTTTAATAGCTTCCCATGTCGTATCAATATCCTTTTGGATACAACGAGCAAGGCCCGTTACGACTGAATTTTTTACTGTTTCAGCAATGCGATGGACTGCATCAAAGTCACCGGGTGACGAAGCAGGAAACCCTGCTTCAATAATTGTCACACCAAGGCGCTCTAACTGTTTAGCAATTTCTATTTTCTCTGCTGTATTTAAATTGATACCAGCAGATTGTTCACCATCGCGAAGCGTAGTATCGAAAATATCAATTTTTCGCACTTGTCGCCACTTCTCTTACCACTTTTTCTTTACCTTCGTTGATGAATGGCATCATCTCACGTAGTTTTGCGCCTACTTCTTCGATTTGATGGTTCGCACCTGCCTCTTTGAACTTTGTATATTCAGGACGACCATTTTCATTTTCTTGAATCCAACGGCGAGCAAACGTACCATCTTGGATATCCGTTAACACGTCTTTCATACGAGCTTTTACAGACTCATCGATGATGCGTGGTCCTGCCACATAATCTCCCCACTCAGCTGTATCTGATACGGAGTAACGCATTGTTGCCATTCCACCTTCAAACATTAGATCAACAATTAGCTTTAACTCATGTAGTGTTTCGAAGTATGCTAATTCTGGTTGGTAGCCTGCTTCCACTAACGTTTCAAATCCTGCTTTTACTAGCTGCGTTGCGCCCCCACAAAGTACTGCTTGCTCGCCAAATAAATCTGTCTCTGTTTCTTCTTTAAATGTTGTTTCAAGAAGGCCACCACGTGCGGCACCAATGCCTTTACCGTAAGCAAGTGCTAAATCTTTTGCTTGGCCCGTTGCATCTTGATGGATAGCAAATAAACCTGGTACACCAGCACCTTCTTGGAATTGACGACGAACTAAATGCCCTGGTCCTTTTGGCGCTACTAAAAATACGTCTACATCTGCTGGTGGTGTAATTTGCCCAAAGTGAATATTGAAGCCGTGTGCAAACATTAGCGCTTTCCCTGCTTGTAAATGTGGAGCAATTTCTGCTTCATACACAGCTTTTTGTCGCTCATCTGGTAGTAGAATTTGGATTACATCTGCTTCTTGTGCTGCTTCAGCCACTGTTTTTACGTCAACACCATCTGCTTTAGCAGCATCAAAAGATCCACCTGGGCGAACCCCTACTACTACGTCAAAGCCTGATTCTTTTAGGTTTAATGCATGTGCATGACCTTGTGAGCCGTATCCGATAATAGCGATTTTCTTTCCTTTTAATACTTCCTCGTTAATATTTTGTTCATAGTACATTGTAGCCATTGTTGTTTCCTCCTAGAATTTGGTTTATTTTCACAGCTCTAGATGCATGACATTTTGGTAGTACTCACATCTATCACATCTAAAGCTATCAATTTTATAGGCAAACTATTTTAAAATAGAGAGCTGCGGATTCGAGATCTTTTGTGTTTCACGAACTGAGGCAGTTGCTCCTGTACGTGTAAGTTCTTTAATACCATATGGTCGAATGAGTTCAATAAAGGCATCTATTTTGTCTGGGTGTCCTACGACTTGATACGTCACTACATTTTTAGCTGTGTCAATTATTTGAGCGCGGAACGGTTCGACAATCGAATTCATTTCCAAGCGTAAATTTGGTGGTGAAATAACCTTTACTAGTGCTAGTTCTCGCAGGACAATTGATTTATCAGTAATATCATTGACCTTTAATACATCAATTTGTTTGGATAATTGCTTCACCAGTTGTTCAATTTTGCCTTCATCCTCTACATTGACAACAAAGGTCATTTTTGAAAAATTCGGTTGCTCTGTATGACCAACTGTAATGGATTCAATATTAAACTGACGTTTCATAAGTAAACCTGTTAATCGGTTTAACACACCACTTTGGTTAATCACAGTTACGGTAATTACTCGTTTCAATTCTTTTTCACCCCAATCATTTCATGTAGGCCTTTGCCTGGTGCTACCATTGGGTATACACATTCAAGCTGTTTCACACGACAATCGATTAACACAGGCTCATCAGAAAGTAATGCCTCTCGGAAAATAGCTTCCGCTTCATCAATTGTGTTAATGCGATAGCCTTTAATGCTATACGCATCCGCCAATTTAACAAAATCCGGTTGGATTGGCATAAGTGAGGATGAATAGCGCTCTTCATAGAATGTTTCTTGCCATTGGCGAACCATTCCTAAACAGCTATTATTCAAAATCACTATTTTTACTGGTAAGTTAAATTCCTGTAGAATGGACAGCTCCTGTGCAGTCATTTGAAACCCTGCATCTCCTACAATCGAAATAACTTTTTTGTCTGGCTTCGCAAATTGGGCACCAATTGCGGCTGGGAAGCCGAAGCCCATCGTACCAAGTCCACCAGACGTTACCCAGGCATGATCGTTATTTAAATGATAGTATTGCGCTGTCCACATTTGATGCTGCCCAACATCTGTTGTCACAATGGCATCACCCTCTGTAATTTTATGAACTAATCGCAATGCCTCTTGTGGTAAGATTTCCTGATCATGATCATTCTTGCAATACCATAATGGAAATTCATTGGCGTGATTTCTTAAATAGGCTAGCCAATCCGTTGTATCAGGACCATCGAAATCCTTTTTCAGTATCGCTTTCAACGCTTCTTTTGCATCTGCCACAATCGGAATATCTGTCGGTACGTTTTTACCAATTTCAGCAGGATCAATATCGATATGAACAATAGTCGCATTTGGTGCAAATGTAGCTAAATTACCTGTTAAGCGATCGTCAAATCGAGCACCAATATTAAGTAATAAATCTGCCTTTGTTATTGCTGTGTTCGCTGTTGCCGTACCGTGCATGCCGGCCATCCCTAGGAATAATTCATGTTCACCGTGGATGGAGCCTAAGCCTAGTAAAGTATTCGTTACAGGGATACGATATTTTTCAGCGAATGTCGTTAATTCTTCACGTGCGTCTGCAAAAAGAACACCTGCACCAGCTAAGATGACTGGATTTTTTGCTAAAGAAATTGCTTGTATCGCCTTTTGGATTTGTAAGTAGTTAGGCTTATAGGTTGGTTGATAGCCTGGTAAATAAATTTCATCCGGTGCTTGAGGCGGATTTTCTACATCAAACAGCATTTGTGAAACGTCCTTTGGAAAGTCAACGACAACTGGCCCCTTACGACCTGTGCTGGCAATATGGAAAGCTTCTTTGACAATACGTGGGATGTCATTTACATCTTGTACTTGATAATTATGCTTGGTAATGGGTGTAGTAATACCCATAATATCAGCTTCTTGGAAAGCATCTGTGCCAATAACAGAAGTAGCAACCTGACCAGTGAATACCACTAAAGGTATGGAATCAATCATGGCATCGGCTATCCCTGTAACAAGATTTGTTGCGCCTGGGCCACTTGTAGCAATGACAACACCTGTTTTCCCTGAAACACGCGCATAGCCTTCCGCCGCATGGATAGCACCCTGCTCATGTCTTGTTAAAATATGACGGATTGGATTTTTATACATCGCATCATAAATTGGTAATACAGCACCACCTGGATAGCCAAAGATGATTTCAACGCCCTGATCGTGCAATGCCTGCACTAGTACATCGGCCCCGTCCTTTGCTTGATAGGTTTGCTCAACTGTTGCAGTTGTTGCTAATTGTTCTTTTTCATTAATTGAAACATTCGCACTCATCAATATGCCTCCTTTATTTCTTTCAAACTCACACATCAGTGTTGTAGATTAATGAAGTGTCACTAGCTGGTTAGTCTATGCTCTCCTGAAGAAGGAGAGTTAGCTCATTCCATTATGAAAATAATAAAAAGCCTTTTTCTCCACACGCAAAGAACTACCTTACGTAGGGATGAAAAAGACTTTCCATGGTACCACCCTTTTTTATAGCAAATAATTGCTACCTCGCGAATAAATGACAGCATTTATGTGCACCCATGCGGAATATACCGCATCCAATAGGGTGTCATAAAACATTTATTCATTAATAACGAGCACTTTCGACTATGCCCGAAGCTATCTAATGGTGTAAACACGTTTAATAGCTCACTCCGAGGGGATGTCGGATCTAGTTGTATCGCCGGCTTCCAGCACGACCGGCTCTCTGGTAGATACAAGGCTCTAGAACCTTTAACCTCATCAACGTTTTCATTTATCTAGTTTTAAATCTTCATAACGCCACCAGTGGAAGCGTTCGTCACTAATTTTGAGTATCTTGCGAGCCAACCTCGTTTGATTTTAGGCTCAAAGACTGGTAATTTTGCTCGACGTTCAGCTAAAACTTCCTCTGAAACTTGTAAATTAATCGTACGATTTGGTAGATCAATTTCAATCATATCTCCGTCTTCTACTAAAGCAATTGGACCACCCTCAGCAGCTTCTGGTGAAATATGTCCGATTGAAATACCGCGTGATGCCCCTGAGAAACGACCATCTGTGATTAAAGCCACCTTTGTACCAAGGCCACGACCTTGAATCGCAGATGTTGGTGCCAGCATTTCCGGCATTCCTGGGCCACCTTTAGGACCTTCATAGCGAATGACGACGACATGGCCCTCTTTCACTATTCCATTATCAATATTTTCTTGTGCTGCCTCCTGTGAATCAAAAACGATGGCTTGACCTTTGAATACTTGGATGGAAGGATCTACTGCGCCGACTTTAATCACGGAGCCTTCTGGTGCGATGTTACCGAATAACACCGATAAACCACCTACAGCACTATATGGATTTTCTTTCGTTCGAATGACTTGATTATTCGTAATGTGATGATCTTTAACTAACTCACCCATTGTCACTCCTGCCACTGTTGGACGATTAGGATGTATAGCACCTGGAATAGACACCAATTCATTAATAATGGCACTAACGCCACCAGCTTTATTAATATCATCCATTGAAATATCGGAAGCAGGCATGATTTTTGCTAAATAAGGTACTCGTTCTGCAACTTTATTAATATCCTCAATGTTGTAATCTATTTCCGCTTCATTGGCAATGGCTAATGTATGTAGAACCGTGTTAGTAGATCCACCCATAGCCATATCTAATGCAAAAGCATCGTCAATTGCCTCTTTTGTAATAATATCGCGTGGCTTAATATCTTCCTTTACCATACGAATTAATTGTTTCGCCGCTTCTTTAATGAGCTTATGACGCTCTTCAGAAGTAGCTACGATTGTTCCATTACCTGGTAAAGCAACACCTAGCATTTCCATTAAACAGTTCATAGAGTTTGCGGTAAACATCCCTGAGCAGGAACCGCAAGTCGGACAAGCATTATTTTCAATATCTAATAGCTCTTCGGCAGACATATTTCCAGATTTATGAGCACCGACACCTTCAAAAACAGACGTTAATGAAAGCTGTTTGCCTGATGCAGATGTACCGGCCTCCATTGGACCACCAGACACAAAAATTGATGGTACGTTGGTACGAACTGCTGCCATAAGCATACCTGGTGTAATTTTGTCACAGTTTGGAATATAAAATACGCCATCAAACCAGTGTGCATTAATAACCGTCTCAGCTGAGTCTGCTATAATTTCACGACTTGGTAATGAATAGCGCATACCAATATGCCCCATTGCAATACCATCATCGACCCCAATTGTATTAAATTCGAATGGAATACCACCCGCTTCAATAATGGCTTCTTTTACAACATCAGCGAACGTACGTAAATGAACGTGACCTGGTATTATGTCGATATAAGAGTTACAAACCCCAATAAATGGCTTGCCTAAATCTTTTGCTTTTACTTTGCCTGTTGCATATAAAAGACTTCGATGTGGCGCTCGATCTACGCCTACTTTTATCATGTCACTTCTCATTTTAAACGCCCCTCATTTATTGCTTTCCATACTATGTTCGTTGCTATATACAAAATCAAAATCTTCTGTCTATTTATTTTTTGTTTATAGATAACAGCATTCTAGAGTACTATTGCTGTAACGAACGTGTTAAATTGTTGTTATCATAGTACGAAAAAAAGGTCTCGTCAACACTATTTTTTGAATTGTTTAAACAATTAAAAAAATCTATCAAAATTGAAATCGTTTACATGCTGATTAAGCATCAGTTTTATCTCGCTTTGATAAAAATTTTGACATTTCGTTCATATTTTAATTTTTCAAAAATATAGAACAATAATTTTCTAAATATGAACAAAGAGTTGGAAAGGGCGGAAAAGGAGATAGCGCTTACAATAGAAATAATTTTTTTAAATATCCTGTAAAAAACACATGATCGGGATCATATTGGTGTCGAATGTTTAAAAATTTTTCAATTTCAGGATATAATTCATAAACCTTTTGAGCGGTTAAATGATGTTGTTTGCCCCAATGTGGACGACCTTCATATTTCTGCATTAACGTATGCACCCATTTAAAATAGGGCTCCTCTGACATTCCTTTATACATATGGAAGGCGATAAAGGCTGATTCACGCCCCTGTGTAGGGCTTAAAAAACCTGCTTCCCCTGCAGTTGTTCGACATTCTAATGGAAAATGAACATTAAAAACACCCTTTTTAAAGGTTGCATGAATTTCCTCTAGACAAGCTTCAAATTGAGATAATGGGATGGCATATTCACTTTCCTGGAACTTCACACTACGAGGTGAAGGATAAATTTCATAGCTTATACCTATTTTTTCACTTTCCACCACATTAGCCGCTGCTATTTTACTCATGGCACCACTTAAAGCTGGTTTCCACTTACACAGCTCAGACATCGCAAAAAAAGCACCATTTTCTACAATTTGTAACTTGAGGTTCTCTATTTTCTTATTCCATTCGCTTTGATAGACAGGAGCCACAACATTCATTCGCTTTACTTGAATTGTCTCACTACCAGGGAAATAAAACCATTCCACATGACGATGTTGTTGGATATCCTCCGCAAACCCGGTGAGTCCATTAGCTAAAGTATCTCTTGCCCCCACATAATGCAGACCATATAATGGCATGACTTTAATCGTTACTTTAACAAGAATACCGAGCATTCCTAGCGCTACATGAAGTGCTTCAGACAAATCATCCAATCCTCGTCGATGCTCCTGATAAGTTCCCGTCCCATCTACAAATCCCCACGACATCACGGCTGAGGATAAGGAACCAAGTGTAACACCTGTGCCATGAGTCCCCGTTGATACGGCACCTGCAATAGTTTGCTCCTGAATATCTCCCATATTAATTAATGCAAATCCATGCTTTGCTAGCATTGGTCCAATTTCATATAAATAGGTTCCAGCCCATAATGTAGCCTCCTGCTTTTCCTCATTCACAGCGATTAACCCGCGCATATTATGTAAGGAAATAGCTATATGCTCCGGCATTGCCACAGCGCTAAACGAGTGTGCTGCACCTGTAACACGAATCGTCTTTGCAGATTCGCGTGCATGTTTAACAATCATTGAAACTTCTTCAATGGAATGCGGTAAATACATTTCACTTGGATAGGAAATAACATTCCCAGCCCAGTTAGTCCATTTTTCTCCATTCTTCCATTTTTCTATAGAAAACATTGTCCATCCCCCCTGTATGTTGTATAAGATCCTACATACTTGTCCCCTCGAACACCATGTAATAATTGGAATCGTTCACAAAGCTCCCCAGCCTTGGCATGTCGAAAATAAATGGTATCGCCAATTTCAATGTTTTTCCCTTTGACCTTAATCGGCGTTTGCACCTCTCCTGCCCCTTCTAAGCTAAGATATGCAAAATTGGTAGGTTCATAGAATACAGGTAACCGATCACTACCGATCGCACCAGAAGCTGTATATCCCCCTCCATGACAAACAACGATATTTTTTTCAGGCTGTCTCGTGACACGTAAGGCGAATCCGGCTGCTTTTTCAAGCTGCAAATGGGTAAATTGATCGAACAGAGCAGGGGCATAAAACGCAGAACCAACCGTAATTTCAGTCACTTCTTTCTGCTGAGTTGTGTAAGTCATACTACCTGAGCCTCCTCCATTAACAAAACGTAAATTTGGAAAATAGGCTTTAATATGAGCGATAGCTAATCGGCGAAATTGAGTGACCTGCTTTTTCGCCTGTGCTTGCATGGCTTCTATTACTCTACCCTTTAATACATTCGCTGGACGATTACCAACACCAGCGATTTGCGCCTCATAGCCCATGGCCCCTACTACTTCAATAGAAGGATTATTTTTTATGGCTTGCAAAAATGGAGTTAACGTCTCAAGGGAATATAATGATGAACGTTTCGTACCAAAGTACAATAATTTGAAATCATTTGATACATTAATATCGATGCAAATTGGGACACGCACACCCATTTCATTCCCTAACTTCGCTAATAGTTGGATATGTTCCTGTCGATCAACCATAAACGTAACGGTTTTCCCCTCTTGAACAAAGTGTAATAATTGACGTATAGCCGTCTCTTCCATCACTGGATAGCCCAGTAATACATCATCAAACTGCTGCTGTAGTAAAAAAATTGTCTCTGCTGCTGTAAAAGTCATAAACCCTACTACATTCACAAGCTGATGTTGAATATAGCGAAGCACCTCAACTGAACGAATCGATTTTGTTGCTAGACGAATTGGTTTTCCCCCACATGCACCCTGTACAATTTGAATATTTTTATCAAGTGCATCAAAATCCAACCACGCAAATGGCCGTTCCAAATGACCAAACGGTTGATCCCATCTTGTTGTCATTTAATCCCTCCCTTTTAAGTACTAAGTATTAGACATGTAATAGAATAATTCCTTTAATCAAAATAAAAACAACCGTGAGCAGTTAACTAACAATGCCTACACGGTTGTTTTTAAAATGGGACAAACATTTCATTCACCTTTCTATTAAATTGGTTACGATGCGTAGAGGAAATCCGCTGCTAGATTTAATAAAACTAACAAATGCAAGCCCGCAATTAGTAAACCTTGACGATTTAATCGTTTCATTACAGCCATATTCATATATAACACGCTCCTTTTTCACATTATATTCTTTTTTAGTTCATTTTTCAAACTATTCAAATAATGGAAAATTACCCATTTAAAAAGACTACCTATTAGCAATGTGCTAAATAAATTTATGCATGGGCGATTGAGGTGATGAATCAAAAAAATTTTTACGAATGAATAGGCTGTTTTTGCAAATAATTTTAGAAAAGGCTCATTCATTTCTTTCGAAAGTAGATGAATGTATTTTAGGTACGATTTGAATGCGCAAACATACTATAGAAGTAAGCGATAATCGGTGTATGTATCATATAAAAGCTGTTATATGTAATGTAGGCATTTTCACAACAATTTATGCAGATGATTTGGCTGTCACTCCAGCTAACGATCAATTGACATGGTGAAAGAGCTGCAAGGTTAAAGACAGCCGGATAAAATCATGTAATTATTACAAAAAAAGATGGCAACGTTTAATCTGCTTCATTCAGGGTATAACTAAGTAATCGCCATTATATCTTAACTTTAAGGAGATGAGAAATATGATTAGTTTCATTTGGTATTTAATCATCGGAGGGATTCTTGGATGGTTAGCAGGCGTAATTTTAGGTAAGGATGTACCTGGTGGTATCATTGGAAATATTATTGCGGGGATTGTCGGTTCTTGGATCGGTAGTATGGTTTTAGGGAACTGGGGCTGGAGAGTTAGTGATTTCTACGTATTCCCTGCGTTAATCGGTGCTATCGTGCTGATATTTATCGTAAGCCTTATTCTCAAAGGTATGCGTAAAGCAACTTAAATATGCGATGAAGAGCCATCCAATGTGATGGCTCTTTATTTTTCTTGATGTAAAAGAACTGCTGCTTTTAACTCATCGTGATAAGCGTTGTACAATTGATAGTAAGACAACACATCTTCCACATATTCCTCACTGTGATTATATTGAAAAACTGCCTTTTTAATTTCACCTTGTGCAGCACCATATTTCGACAAGTAATTAGCTGCACTAAAAACTGCATCCTCTATGTCATATGGATCAGCAACCCCATCGCCATTTGCATCAACTCCATATCCCCCGTATTTCGCAATGGTCTGCGGGCTCATTAGTTCAGTCTTGGATATATCGCCCTTCCCTAAACCTGAGCAAGTGGGATGCTTCCAGCCAACAAATGTGCAAGGCATAAATTGCATATGCCCCTCTGCACCTGCTGACGATACCATCGTTTTCACTGTCGAAAAACGAGTCTCAATGCGATGATGTGCAGCAAGTAAGGTCCAAGGTACGCCATACTTCTCCTCCGCCGCTATGTATACAGGAATAAATTTTTCAGGAATGCTTATATCAAAATGCTCCTGAATTTCTTCTATCGCCTTTTCCTGAGCAAGCTTTTCAAAAATCGGTAAGGTTTGAAGCTCCTTCCAAGCAAAAAAAGTAAGGACGTATACAGTTATTGCAATTGGAATCAATAATGCTATCATACCCAATTTTGTCGCGGGTGATAACATCGGTTTGTTATTCTTTTTTTTAGCCATAAGTCACACCTAATCTAGTAGTCTACTTCCATATTACCAAATTTTCCGAAATAAGTTGCGAAATTTTTTAAGTCATACAACCTAGCAGCATAGGACATCATTTCCACTACGAAAGCAGTTGAAAGACTTGGGAAAAATATAGTAAAATACAAATTGATTAATTTTATGGATCATAATAGGGAGGAATTTTATTTTGTGGAAAGACTTTAAAGAATTTGCGATGAAAGGCAATATTATCGATTTAGCAGTAGCAGTTGTCATTGGTGGTGCTTTCGGTAAAATTGTAACCTCCTTAGTTGAAAATATCATTATGCCATTAGTTGGTGTGTTAACAGGTGGTATTGATTTAACAGCAAGCTTTGTCTACGGCTCAGGTGACGCCCAAATCAAATTAGGCGTATTTTTACAATCAATTATTGATTTTTTAATTATTGCGTTTGCAATTTTTATGGCTTTACGAATTATGACGAAGCTTACCAATAAAAAGGAAGAAGCAGTCGTGGAAGAACCCACTCCTGAGCTGGATGCCAAGGAAGAGCTTCTAAAAGAAATCCGCGATTTATTAAAAAAGGAACAAGCCTAATATCTATCGCTACTTCGAATCTGTCTCATTTCAATGAGGCAGATTTTTTTTCATTAGCAGAAAAATACTTCCAATGGCTTTTCTTCAAATCCACACTGCTCCCTCAACGATTAATGAACTTACTTCCCAGGGAAGCCGCATTGTCAGACATAGAAATGATCCATCCCCCTTTATAACCTACTATTCCTACGTGATTAACATAAAATAATCTAGCTAATTTTCTGAAATCACCCTTGTTCTTCTTGAATATCCATGTTAAATTGGTAACAATTATTGAGATTACTACTATTAAATGAAAAGCGAATAGTCCCGCTTTACATAATATTGGAGAAAAGAGTGACGTCATGACATTAAACAGAAGCATTGAAACAAAACTTGTACAACTAGGTAATTTAAGTGACCCAACAACGGGAGCGGTTAGTCCACCTATTCATTTATCAACGGCTTATAAACATGCTGGGATCGGGGAATCTACAGGCTTTGACTACACACGTACAAAAAATCCAACCCGTGCTCTTTTAGAAGCAGGCTTTGCTGATTTAGAGGGTGGCGATATGGGCTTTGCCTGTAGCTCTGGGATGGCTGCCATCCAATTAGTATTATCTATATTTAAACCAGGCGATGAATTAGTGGTGCCAGATGATTTATACGGCGGTACATATAGACTATTTAACTTCTTCCAAGAGACATATAATATTAAGCCTGTTTATTCAAAATTCGAATCAGTGGAGCAGGTAGAAGCATTAATAAATGAAAATACACGTGCATTATTCATCGAAACACCAACGAATCCGCTTATGCAGGAATTTGATTTACAAGTGTATGCTGAGCTTGCACATAAACACGGTGCTTTGTTAATTGTAGATAATACATTCTATACACCATACTTCCAACGTCCTATTGATTTGGGAGCAGACATTGTGCTTCACTCCGCAACAAAATATATTGGCGGACATAATGATGTCTTAGCTGGGATCGTAGTAGCTAAAGGCACAGAATTAGCTGAACGCATTGGCTTTATTCATAATGGTAGTGGCATGGTGCTTGGTGCTATGGATTCTTGGTTACTTATTCGTGGCTTAAAAACAATGCACCTTCGCTTAAAGCAACATGATGCCAATGCCAAAGCTATTGCTGCTTACTTAGAGGAAGAGGCACTAGTTACAGATGTCCTTTATACAGGAAAAGGTGGTATGCTGTCATTTCGTTTACAAAAACCAGAATGGATTGACCCATTCCTTCGTAACTTAAAGTTAATCACTTTTGCTGAAAGTCTTGGGGGTGTGGAAAGCTTTATTACATATCCAGCTACTCAAACACATGCAGATATGCCTTATGAAGAACGAGTTGAACGTGGCGTTTGTGATCGTTTACTACGCTTCTCAGTTGGTATTGAGGAAGCAGAAGATTTAATTGCAGACTTACAACAAGTATTTGATATCCTAAGAAAAGAGGCATAATGATGAAGCAACATATAGAAACTAGCCTCATTCATGCGGGTGTTCGTGATGGCTACTCAAATAAAAAAGGGGCAGTTAATGTTCCTATGTACCTTTCCTCTACTTTCCACCAAGAGAGTATAGATGAGTTTGGCGAATATGATTATGCGCGTTCCGGTAACCCTACGCGTGATGCTCTAGAAAAAGCGATAGCAGAGCTTGAAGGTGGAGTTCGTGCCCATGCCTTTTCTTCAGGGATTGCTGCGGTTTCAGCCGCTTTAATGCTGTTATCACAGGGCGACCATATCGTCATGACTGAAGATGTTTATGGTGGAACATATCGTTTTGTGACAAAGGTATTACCACGCTTTGGGATTTCCCACACTTTTGTAGATTTCACGGATTTAGCAGCCGTGGAAGCTGCAATAACGCCGGCTACAAAACTGCTTTATATGGAAACACCATCTAATCCAACGTTAGGCATTACCGATATTCGTGGTGTGGTAGAGCTGGCGAAACAACACCGATGTCTCACATTTTTGGATAATACATTTATGACGCCATTACATCAACGTCCGTTAGAACTAGGTGTTGATGTCGTTATTCATAGTGCGACGAAGTTTTTATCGGGGCATTCTGATATTATTGCAGGATTAACAGTCACAGCTGATGAAAAGCTAGGACAGGACTTATACTTTATCCAAAATTCATTTGGCAATATTTTGGGTGTACAGGATTCATTTACACTCTTGCAAAACATTAAAACGACAGATGTCCGTTTTAGCCGTTCTACACAATCTGCTCAAAAAATTGCTGAGTTTTTAGCAACTCATACACTGGTAGAACAAGTCTATTACCCTGGACTATCCTCACATCCAGGTCATGACATCCATCAGCGTCAAAGTACAAGTTCTGGAGCAGTTTTATCTTTCCGCTTACCAAGCTATACCTCCGCAAAAGCATTAGTCGAGGCAATGAAAATCCCAGTTTTCGCTGTCTCACTTGGTGGTGTAGAATCCATTCTTTCCTATCCGGCAAAGATGAGCCATGCCGCTATGGAGCCTGAGGAACGTGCCAAACGTGGGATCACAGACGGACTTTTACGTTTTTCTGTAGGACTCGAGCATGTAGATGATTTAATAGACGATTTCGCACAGGCTTTAGAGGTCGCTGCAAAGGCTTAATCGAATAAACATTAAAACCGCGCCATTAATGACGCGGTTTTTCTGTACGCTCAATTTTTCACCTTAGCCAATAGGCGATATAAATAATCGCCATGCCCCTTTGCTAACAAAGTATCCTGCTCAGCTGATATCCAGTAAAAAGAAAAAAGTAAATCTGCTTCATTCAACCCAGTAGGATAATGTTGCCAGGTTTCCATTGTTTCATCGGAGGTAGTTAAATGATAAAAATAACGTTTCTGTAAAACACCTGATGGATGGTTAAAGTAATCCTGTGCAATGAGCCCTTGAACAACAAGTGTTGTTAGGCCTGTCTCCTCCAGCATCTCCCGCTTTACGGCCTCTAACGGTGTTTCCCCTTGTTCAATCGTACCTTTAGGAACTTGAATACCTGCCCCTACTGTATTTTGTTCAAATACGAGAACTTGAATTTGCTCCCCATGCTCTCTTGTAATATAGCCAAATGCTTTTTCAACTACTTGCATGAAGTCTTCCCCCTATCTAATTGTGCTTTACAATAAAGATAAAAATTGGAATTGCAGGTGAAAAGTGTTGACATCTATTATACGTCAGATGCAAGAAAATGACATTACTTTCGTACAAGAAATTACTATTCAAAGCCGGCTTCTCGTCACCTATTTTTGAGGGTCTTATTGGACTATTCTCATCAGAGCAGGAATTGGCATACATTTTTCAGTCTTATGCATTCCGCTATTTGCCCAGTACGCTACCACATGTTTTCTTTATGTAAGATTAATTTGTTCGGCCTGAATAACAAGCGCTGTTAATCCTGTTGTACTGCCAGATTCATGTGCTTGTCCTTGTTGCCAAAGAACGCCATCTCCTGTTGCAATATCGACTCTTTTTCCATCCTCACCACAAACCCAGCCTTCACCCTGAATAACAATCAATAATTGTGGTACAGGTGCTTCATGCATGCCTACCACACCATTTGGCTCAATATAGATAAAGCCTATATTCGTGGGAACTGCCGTTTTCATGATTTTTTGATAATACGCATTTATGGACTCATAAGAGTGAATTTGATTCGCTAAATCTTGAGAAAAAACAAATAGTTGCATTGAATTTAATTCCTTTCACGCTAAGCTAATTCTTCCTGGGCAAATGCTAATAATGTTCCATCCTCTTTTTTGTAATAAAAAGCAAATGCATCATAGCCATTTCTTTTTACCGTCTCCCAATCTGTTGTTTCACCATTCATTAACTGTACATTTCCTTGTTCATCGACCTCATAGTCATCCACTTCTTCATCATAATCAATGTTATAAAAAAATGATAAGATAACCTCAGTGGCGGGCATATTATATAGCTGCAGAGGACGGTTGCCGCGTTGTTCTTCTGTATAGTCATCACAAAACAACGCATTATAACCGTGTAGAGTCGCATCAAAAAGCAAAATTTCCTCTGCTGTTAAAGGGTCCTTGGCAACTATATTAGCAGTCGAACCTGAAATGAATGGTAAAACCTCCCCTTCTAAGGCTAATAAATCACCATAATACCAAATTTCAAATTGCGTATTATTTGAAGTAGAGCAAAGCTGTAATTGTGATTCGACCCCTTCTGGCTGTTGAATCCTTGTTGTGACATGCTGTAAATAAGTAGGAATAAGATTGTTCATAGTTGGCTTCACTCCCCTTTTTATTCAATTCCTTTTCAGTATTATCATACATTAAATTTTACACAAAAAGAAAAGCCCAGAAAATTTCTGGGCTTGATGACACTTACTTTTCTAGCATGATTAAAACTGACGGGCCTTTGCTTCGCTTCGCAAGAGACGGTTATGAAGAGTGATCTCCGTTTCCCCGTTTACTTGCGATTTTGATCGCTTAATCCTTGACCAGTTGCGGTGGATTTTTTGAGATTTGGGGTCTAATTGTTCGAACCTACTCATTTTTCATCCTCCTCATCATTATAGATTTCATAAGTGAAATCTTTTTTATTATGACCAGCTAGGATGGAATTATACAACGACGAAAATAACCGCTTACGTTTTCATATTATTTATTTTCTTGTAGCCAAGTTAACGCATATTGCACATATAATTCTGTTCCAATGCGCAAACCATCTTCGTCAATATCGAAATGGCCATTATGATGTGCCCAGCGTGTATCTTTTTCTGTATTTCCAGAACCTACTAATGCAAAACAGCCTGGCACTTCATCTAAATAAAAGCTGAAATCCTCGCCACCCATCGTTGGGTCGTCTAAATGATAAGCTTCAGTACCAAAATGCTCAATTGCTAAACGTTCAACTAAGTCGGCACTAGCTGTATCGTTGTTGACGGCTTGAGTACCGTATTCATAAATAACCTCAGCTGTTCCACCATAGAGTGTTGCAACTTGATCAGCATAATGGCGAATTTGTGCTTCCATATGCGTACGAACGTCTTGATCGAAGCAACGCACAGTTCCTTCCAAAATAGCGTCTTCGGCAATTACATTGAAACGGGTACCGACATCCATTTTACCAATGGTTAAGACAGCTGGGCGAAGTGGATTCACCGTACGCGATACAACCGTTTGAACATTCAACGCAAAGGTCGAAGCAATCATCACTGCATCGATAGCATCATGTGGAGCTGCAGCATGACCACCCTGACCTTTGAAAGTTACTTTAAAAATATCGGCAGAGGCAAACGCAGGTCCTTTATTGCACTGGATTTTTCCTGTGTCTATTTGTGACCAAATATGAATACCGAATGCATTATCTACATCTTCCATAGCGCCCTGCTCAACCATTGCTTTTGCCCCTGTAGCAACTTCTTCAGCAGGCTGGAAAATAAATCGAACTGTCCCTTCTATTTCGTCACGGACTGCATGTAAAGTTTTAGCGGCAATTAATAGCATGGCTGTATGGGCATCATGACCACATGCATGCATCTTTCCATTTGTTTTAGATCGATATGGAATATCCTCTCGAATTTCATAAACGGATAAGGCATCCATATCCGCTCGTAGGGCAACTGTTTTTCCTTCCTTGTTCCCTTTTAATTCAGCAATAATACCTGTGGGTTCTGTTCGTCTATAAGGAATACCTAGCTTATCTAAATAAGCTGCTACATAATTCGTTGTTTCATATTCCTCCCACGAAAGCTCAGGCTCACTATGTAATTTTTGACGAATTGCCACAAGCTCGCTGTTAAGATCAGCAATGATAGGTTTAATAGTAGTCATGATTACTCTCTCCTTTTTTATAACCAATTGACGAAAATACCCGCTAAAATAACCGATGTTATGGTTACACTAATGAAGCCTCCAACAAGCATAGGTGGCAGCATACGACTGAGCAGCATTTCACGCTCTTTTTCATCCGTCGTCGATGATTTCACCACTTCATTCGTTAAAATATAATCTGCGGGGAAACCATATAGCGCTGTTAAGGAAACTGCAAACGCTAAGTTCGGGCTAACTTTTAATATTTTCCCTGCGATGAACGAGAAAATATACATGCCGACTACAGCTAGGACAATCGAAACAACTAACGGCACAATAATGCGCATTAGCATTTCAGGGGTTGCCTGTTTTAAGCCGTCGAATATAAAGAGCATTAAGCCCATAATGGCAAAGCCAAAGCCATTTGCTTTTTGTAACGGTTGTTTTTCTAAAAAACCAATTGTTGAAGCGAGTACACCAAATACTAAGCACAGTACTAGTGCATTAACTGTCACAATTGGAGCTAATACGGTCGATGTACCGTAGGCCAATAAACCAACAAGCGCTAAACGGAAAAATTTAAAATATTCTGTATTATAATTTGCAGGTATCTTCCTCAATAATTTAGGCTGTTCAGTAGCAGCGTTTTCTTCTTCCTGCACTTGTGAAATCGTATGTAGCTTACCTTGTTGGTGTTCTTTTAATAAACGTTTTGCTTCACGTTTTAATACAATTGAAGTAATCGGATAGCCTGCAAATCCTTGAATGACATAAATAACAATTGCAAAAACTGCTAAATCCTCTAAGCCAGCTGCCGAGGCACCTTCTGACATGACTAATGCAGCCACAACTCCTCCAACTAATGGTGGAACTGCCACAATCATTGTTTTCAAATCAAAAATCATGGCGCCAATAGTAAATAAAATAGCAATAATTCCTACAATACCGGCCAATGAAATGACAATTGCCTTCCACTGGTTTTTCAATTCCTTGAGTGACAGAAGTGTCCCCATATTGGTAATTAATAAATACATTAACATCGTGGCAACTACTGGACCGATCCCGGCAATACTAACAATATCTTTCGGGAAAAACGTCCAATAGCCAATTAAAAATAATACCGCACAGACGAACACAGATGGAATCCAAGCCTTTGTTCTTGTTGCGACAATATCTCCGATGTAAAGAATAGCAAGTACTATCGTCAGTGCTAACATTTGAGACATATTAAATAATTCTCCTTACCTATTAATTTTTTAATGTCCTCTATAATAATACTTATTATTCTAAAAATTCTATTTTTACAGAAAAGAAGAAAATTAGCCCTTTTTCGAGCATATTCGCGACATTAAATTTTTAATTTCCTAAATATTCAGTTTTTTAAATATTGATAAAAAGTAGAACCATGCTTAATAGGCTCTACTTCATTTCATAAATTCTATGCTATTAATATATATAAAATAGTCATACAACATGCATAAATTATTGTCATTAGGACCAATCGCAGCATAGACCCTCCTCTAAAACAAGCCACCGAGGAGGGTTTATGTTTATGCTAAAACAAGTTCAGGTTATGTTGGTCACTGTTTCTTCTCTAATAAAACGTTGACAACTTTCTCTAGCTGAAGATCTAAAGAATATGGATCCTCCATGACGAATTCATCATCGAATTCACCATACATATAGACATTGCCATTTTTCACAGCAGGGGCTCCTTGCCAAATAGGGCTATTCAATATCTCCTCCGCATCTTCTTGCGAATTCACATAGACAAATACATGATCACCTAAATACTCGGGCAGCACCTCTAACGAAATATTTTCAAAGCCTTCTTTCATATTTAATGCTTGTTCTGTAGGAGGTAATTTCAACATCTGATAAATGGTATTACTACCATAATTCCCACCCTCAGCAGCTAACACAAACAAACCTGTAGGGCTTAATTGCACAATTGACACCGTTTCGCCTTCCTTAATGATACCTTCTATTTGTTCTCGAGCATCTTCTACCTTGCGTTCATATCCTTTTATCCATTCCTCCGCTTCTTGCTCTTTACCAAATACTTCAGCAATTCTTCTGAATTTTTCCAAAGGCCCTGCCGTTGAAAGTTCTTCCCAATACGGGATAAAAACTGTCGTTCCTATTTTTTCGTATTGTTCAATATTTTTTTCAATTGATCCAATAATTAAATCTGGCTCTAACATAATGAGTTTTTCCGGGTTCATTGGAAAATTACCTAAATTCTCAATTTTATCGAGTGTTTCTTGCGGAATACCAGATTTTTCTATCCACCCTTCCGTTAACATTCCTTCACGAACCCCGATTGGAATAATGCCTAGCTTTAATAGTTGTCCCATATATTGATCAGCCGCTACACGCTGTGGCTGTGCTGGAATTTCAACATCACCTCTTGGCGTAGAAACAATTCTTGTTTTCCCTTCCTGCATCACTTCTTGTCCACTATTCGCCTTTGTTTCTTGATTGGCAGCTGGTGTGGCTCCATTTGTAGTTGTTGCATTTGAGCATGCAGCTAATAATAATGATAGACACATAAACAACGTCATGGCCGTTACCTTCATGTTTTTAAACTTCGACATTTCGCTTGCTCCCTTTCGTTGATAATGATTTTCAATTTCATCATCAATATACCATTCGATATGATTGGGGAGAATAGCATATCTTCTTCTCCAAAGTGGCAATTCTTCATCTTGGCTTTTTTGTTTCCACGCTCTTTTAAATTGAGCTGGAGAAATGCCCTTATGTCGTTTAAAGCTTCGACTTAATGAATAGCCATCTGGATAACCAACATGATCCGCAATGTCCTGCAATGTCGCATCTGTTTGTACTAGCAATTTTGCTGCTTTATTTATACGTATTACACCCAAATAATGAATCGGGCTAGTATGCATTTTTTCTTTAAATAACTTAGATAAATAACCTACACTACAAGATAATTCCTGAGCCAGCTTTTCAAGTGTCAATGGCCTCTGATAATGTTCCTCTATATAACGAACTGCTTCTGTAACTATATCTGGCTTTATAGGGTGAATTCCCTGGGCATGCATTTGTCGTAGTAATTCATAAATATATTGATAAAACAATGCTTTTATATGTAAACGTTTCAGCTCTTTTTCATTGGGTTGTAGCCAAACCGTATTCATTTGCTCCACTTTATCAAGCAGAGTAAGTGGATTAGCTGGTGCGAAAGCATACTGGTATTGAAACGGATTGTCGTTTTCCAACAAAGCTACAATTTCTTGTCGATTTGGTAACGGTAGAGTGGTTTTATAGAAAATCAGAAAATACTCAAATTCCTTCTCTGCTACAATCTGTATACAGACCCCTTTGCCTGCATGAAAAGCATGAAAGGATTGTACCAAATGCCTATTTTTATCGACCCATATTTGAGCATCGCCTCTTTTTGTATACAGAAAGGCATTCGTAGGCAATGGATAAGGGCCGAATGCTTCTCCTTGTTCCATCATTGTAAAACGTATATCCATGATTTTAATGTACGCGTGATTCCACAAAAGTATATGGTCGCTTAATTTCATTTAGCTCAAGCACTCCTTCTAGTTTAACCATTGACATGGCTCTAGTTTAACAGAATTCTTGATAAATGATAATGATTCTCACAAAAAAAGGACTTGTCATTGTTGCGATCAAGTCCTTCTTTGTATTGTTTATTTTTTGAATCGATTGCCTGTGTTCATATAGATCATTAAAAAAATCGTAAGCACTACAAAAAGAACAAGACCGACAATAAATAACCACTGTGTGTGAAATAGTTCATTTAGCACCCATAAAAGTACACAAAAACAGTAGCCATACATCATCTTCCCCATAAATTTTGCAAGTGCTATTTCGTCATACGTATCTTTTTCGTCTTGTGACATTGTGTTAAAGCCAGCAATTAAAAAAGTTCCTTTCCCCTGTGATAATACAAGGGCAAAGATGAGAAATGGAAGCATGATGATTAAATATACAAAAACACCCACAGTGACTCAGCCTACTTTCCATAAATAAATTGTTGAATCGCTGGTAGTAAATCCTCATGTAGTGGAAGTGTTGGGTCTGCATACGTTGCTAAATTTGCGGCATAGTCTTCTGGTGCCTTTTTCAACACATGGTTCATCCCTTCCATATAAAGTAGCGTTGCATCAGGGTTACCTTTCTTCAATGCCTCTGCATCGACTTCCTTCACTTGTAAATCAGTCGTTCCTTGCACAAGTAGTACAGGACTCTTTACTTTTCCAAGCTCTGTGGCTGGATTATACTTTAACACGGAAATAAGGAAGGGCTGTACAGAAGGACGGAAGACTGCTTGTAATTCGGGCGAAATATTTTCCACTTGCTTTCCTTGCTTTAGAGCTGTCAAAATGTCCTTTGATTCTTTGAATAAATTTGGCGCTAGCTGACTTTTTAATTGCTCCACTAATACTTCATCCATTGGACGTCCAGCACCTGCAATCGAAACAAAGGATGCTACTCCTGTTTTTTGAGCCGCTAATAAACCAATTAATGAGCCTTCACTATGTCCAATGACATGAACACTTGTATAGGCTTTATTAGCCTGCAATGATTGGATGATTTGCACTGCATCTTCAACAAATTGGTCAAACGTCACATCTTCTTCTTTCGTCAAGAGTGCTTGATTATCCCCAATACCCCGTTTATCATAGCGTACAGTTGTGATTCCCTCCTGAGCCAAGCCTTCAGCCATCATTTTTAAACTATTATTTTTACCAGCTAAAACTGAATTACCATCCTTATCTGTCGGTCCAGAGCCAGCGATAATAACTGCGACGGGTGATGGAGATGTCGCATTGGCTTTTTGAAGAGCCACTATGAGGTCACCTTGCTGAACGGGAATCTTTACTGTTTCATAAGTTACTGGTTCCTCTTTATATGCTTGTAAGATAAGTGGGAAGGTCCCACCATTTTGTTGAAATGTAGCTTCTATTTGTTCATTTTTGAAAGTACCATTAATAGCAATTACTGAGCCGTTTAAATGAATGGAAACGCTTACCTGATCACCTGTATAGTTCACACTCTTCAACGGGAAATTAGATATGCCCTGTGCTGGCACGGATAGAGTACCACTATTTTTCTGTAAATCAACAATGATGGGTAGCTGTCCATTCGGTGTTTCAATATTGCCTTCCCATTTTCCAATAAACTGTTCGCTCATGGCACTTTCCCCTTTGGTCTCTTTATTTTCTACAATCTCTTCCTTTTGCCCACAGCCAGCTAAAAGTAAAAGCGTACAGCATAACACAAACAATTTTTTCAATTTAATCTCCCTCTCTATGTGAAACTTACTAATAAAATTGGCCATACTGCCCTACTGATTGTCATGTAACACCATTTTGCAAAATTGACTATCCCACCAATGCCTTATTGTTCTTAACTTACAAGGATGGATCGTATGTATTGGAATAAAAAATGCCCTTTTCCAAAGGTGAAATGGTGGTGCCAAAAATGCCTACTATTTATTAGCATAATACCCCTACTTCCATTGTTTTAAAATTCACTGGAATAATTTCGCTCTTTAGAGCAATCGCACAGCTATTCCATTAATTGATAGGCTAATGGACATCAAATAGAATCTGTTCTATATAGAGTAGTACAGATTGTTTTCATTGTCAAATGTAGGTATTATTGTAGTTTCTCCACCTCCCCCATTAAAAAGCAGCATAAAAAAGGATCCAGAAAAATTCTGGATCCATGGACACTTATTGCTTCTATTTGATTTTTTACTGGAATGGTTTACGCTTCACCTTAATCTACAGTGAAACAGAACTCTGCTTCACCTTTAGGCTTAAGCTTTAAGAAGCTTCAACCATCCACAGCTGTGGCGGACTTTCCTGAGATTCTTGGTCTTTGGGTGTTTGACTATTACTCATTCTGCATCCTCCCCATCAGGTTAGATTAATAAGTGTTTCCGCTCTTATTATGAACCATTGCCCATTTGTTTATGCATGATGATAATCTTTTCTTTGGCGTACAATCATTTCTTATAAAAATCCCTCTACCATTTTTGTTCATCCAGTATGCAAGCCACGTTGAATATCTATGTTGGTCTTGTGGTGTTACACCATGTACAATTGCTGAGAAGCGACAATTATTAAGTCCTGATCGTGCATAGACACCACCATTCGAAAATTCAATAATCATTTTACGTAAACGATTCTATATCTACTAAAGCTTTGGATACGACCATCCTTGTAGCATCTTCTGCTGTAATCTATTGCTTAATTGTATCAAGTCTTTTAAAAAACGCTCAAGCATTTTGTCCTCTTACCACGTTTTCATACAAAAACCCCAATTCCGCGTCTCCAGAATTGGGGATTGTCCTTCACGTATGTAAGGTACTCTTTTTCACGTCACCCTCTGGCTTTGTTGAAAAAGGATAAGGTTTTCATAGCGCCTCACAGGACAGCTTTAATGAATATCTATGCAAAAGTCACGAGGACATGCACGCAAAATTAATGTTGGACAACTAGACAAGCTTGGGCTTTTTCAATTTGAATTTTGACTTGGTCAAAGCCAGTTCCCCCAAGGGAGTGACGGCGTCGGACAGCTGCTTCTGGCGCTAATACATCATAAATATCCGAATCAATTAGCTCGCTTTCACGCTTCATCTCATCCAATGGTAAATCTAATAAGTAAATGCCTTTTTGAATACATGTGAACACAAGTTTACCTGTCACCTCATGTGCCTCACGGAAAGGCATACCTTTTGTAGCAAGGTAATCAGCTAGCTCTGTTGCGTTCGAGAAGTCAGCATGAACAGCTTGCTGTAAACGTTCCTTATTGACAGTCATCGTACGAACCATACCTTCAAAGATTTTCAGAGAACCAAGAATCGTATGCACTGTATCAAACATGCCTTCTTTATCTTCTTGCATATCTTTGTTGTACGTTAATGGTGTTCCCTTTAAAACCGTTAACAAGCCCATTAGATTTCCATAAACACGCCCTGTTTTGCCTCGAATGAGCTCAGCCATATCAGGATTTTTCTTTTGTGGCATAATGGAAGAACCTGTTGAAAAGGCATCATCCAATTCGATAAATTTAAATTCATCTGTAGACCATAAAATAATTTCCTCAGCAAAGCGCGATAAATGAGCCATTAACAAGGATGCATTGCTTAAAAATTCTACAATAAAGTCACGGTCACTTACAGCATCCATCGAGTTGGCATAAACATCATTAAATCCTAGTAATTCTGCTGATTTTAAACGGTCTATTGGGAATGTTGTCCCTGCCATCGCTCCTGCCCCTAATGGCAAAATATCAATGCGTTTCATGGATTCTGTGAAGCGTTGCTTATCACGCTCTAGCATCCAAAAATAGGCCATTAAATGATGGGCAAAAGAAATTGGCTGAGCTCGTTGTAAATGTGTATAGCCCGGTGCAATCTTTTCAATATGCTCCTCGGCTTGGACTAATAAAGTTTGTTGGAATATAGCAATTAAATCAATCGTTTCCTGGACACGCTTTTTCAAAAAGAGATGCATATCCGTCGCAACTTGGTCATTACGGCTACGTCCTGTATGTAGTTTGCCACCAACAGGACCAATTAAATCAATGAGCATCTTTTCTAAATTTAAGTGTATATCTTCATTAGCAATGCTAAATTCAAGCTCACCTGCTATTGCCTTTTCTTTCAGTTGGGCAAGACCACTAAGTATGGCCTCTACATCAGCTGTTGGTAAAATCCCTGTTGCGCCAAGCATTGTGACATGTGCAACACTACCTTCAAGATCCTCTAGCACAAGTTGTTGATCAAAGCCAATGGATGCACCGAATTCATCTACCCATGCTTCTGCTGATTTTTGGAAACGTCCACCCCAAAGTTTTGTCATGTCAGCTCACCTTTTCCTTTATTACTTTTCAAAAGGTGTAGGTCAAGCACAAATGCCTCACCCCACCCTGCTTATTACGATTACTTTTTATTAACAGCTGAGTTCACTACAGTCGGTAGACCCCATAGTTCGATAAAGCCAACAGCGGAAGCGTGGTTGAATTGATCTTCCTTCGAATATGTGGCTAATTTTTCATTGTATAGTGAATTTGGTGATTTACGTCCTTCTACAATGGCATGCCCTTTGAATAATTTCACACGCACTGTACCATTCACATATTGCTGTGATTGGGCAAGGAATGCCTCAAGTGCATCACGTAATGGAGAGAACCATAGACCATCATAAATTAATTCAGATAGTTTTTTCTCAATAACTGGCTTGAAGTGGGCTAATTCTTTGACAAGTGTTAAATCTTCAAGCTCCTTATGAGCCGTTAACAACACCTTAGCACCAGGAATTTCATAAACCTCACGAGATTTAATACCTACTAAACGATTTTCAACGTGATCGATACGTCCAATGCCATGTGCACCTGCAACTGCGTTTAATTCCTGAATTAAATCAGCAAGCTTCATTTCTTTTCCGTTTAAAGCAATTGGTTTACCAGCCACGAATTCGATTTCCACATACTCTGCTTCATTTGGTGCGTTTTCTACTGAAACCGTTAAGCCATAAGCTTCTTCTGGTGGAGATACCCATGGATCTTCCATAATGCCCGCTTCATTTGCACGACCCCATAAGTTTTGGTCAATTGAAAATGGAGAATCTAATGTTGCAGGAATAGGTACATTATGTTTCATCGCATATTCAATTTCCTCATCACGGCTCCAGCCCCACTCACGCACTGGTGCTAATACCTCTAGATCAGGATTTAATGCTTTAATAGAAACTTCAAAACGAACTTGGTCATTTCCTTTACCTGTGCAACCATGAGCTACAGCATCCGCACCTACTTGGTTCGCAATCTCAACCAATTTTTTCGAGATTAATGGACGAGAAAGAGCTGACACTAATGGATACTTTTGTTCATACCATGTGTGTGCTTGTAATGAAATTAATGCATAGTTTTCAGCAAATTCATCCTTTGCATCCACCATATAAGATTCAATCGCTCCTACTTGTAGAGCTTTGTTTTTTACAAACTCCAGATCTTTCCCTTCACCAACGTCAAGACATACTGCGATAACGTCCCAACCTTGTTCTTTTAACCATGGAATTGCTACCGAAGTATCAAGTCCACCTGAATATGCTAGTACAACCTTTTTATTTGCCATAAAAAATGCGCCTCCATTGCTCTACAGATATGTATGTTTATACATTCAATTAAAAGTTTATACACGAATAGTATCATGTTATAAAAATAAAAACAAGTGTATTTTTATAAATTAATAGTCTTTTATTTTTCTTATAAAAATTCCGTTTACCCACACATTACTCTCAAGGAAATCAATGATAGATACTCGAAAAAACGCTTTTTCACTATAGACATAAATGTATACTGTATAAATTACAACAAAAAAGAATCCAATGTATAAACTGGATTCTTGTGACACTACTAATGGATAAATAAACGAACTATCCATTTTCATCTTAATCGGTCTTTGGGAGCCAATTGATTCATTGTTTACAAGCGAGAAGCGCTCACCCCCGCGGTAGTGTGGAAATCACCACATTGACTTTATGATGTCATTGGCTAGGTTTATTAGACCAAACCTTCTTTGGATTCATCAGTATAAGTAGAAAGGCTACTATTGAATACAGGATAGCGTTATACATCATTAAAATAATTAAATTCTCGTTTATAATGCCTATAAAAAAATTGAAGAATTGATGGATCATTATAGGAATGATTAAATTTTGATTAATTGTATAGAAGGCTGTCATAATAATGGTCGTAGAAATGATGGAAAGCATAAAGAATATGATGTATTTTAGTAGCTCCAGCCCTGTAAAACCTGTTGTGAACCAAATAGGTAAATGCCAAATTCCCCACCAAAATCCTATGATGATTGCAGATTGTAATGACCCATATTTCTTTTGGAGCTCAAGCAACGCAAAGCCTCTCCACCCTAATTCTTCTCCTATAGGTCCTGATAATAGATTTTTAAAGAAATAATAACTAAGCATTCCCCAGGAGGAAATAGTCAAAATAGCATCAGCTTTAGTATTCTTCATAACAACAAGTAAGATGATCATAAAGATGGTGGCTTGAATAAGCAGAACAGAAAGAATGACAGAAAATCGAAGTTGATTTTTAAATTTTTGTTTCACGAAATGTAAAAAATGCTGCCCTGGATAAATTTTTGAAAATAGTATGGCAAAGGCAAAAGTCGATGACCATGCAGATAGACAGCGTACTATATCGAATACCCATGTTGGAAAGCCTAACATTTTAACGGCTCCTACAAGGCAAAAAAGTGGCAAAAAGATGATATTAGTCAGGATAATGAAACTCGCTACTGGTCTTTTTAGCTTCTTTTTTTTGTTCATATAATAAATCCCCCGTTTCGTTCTGAATACTTTCAGCTTAAACCTGGGGGTTGCTCACAGGTCAATACATATTTCCATCTATCACTCTATTTTATGGGAACATATATTTCTAAAAATATTCGTTCTAGTCCTCCCTCGAAAGTAGCTAGTAATAAGTTAATATAAACGAGACCTAAAAGTTCATAGCCATTTTCTTTGGCTACTCTTCGAATTGTTGCTTCCACTTGGTCGTCTGTATTTTTGCCACCCGTCGACCATCTTCCATCTTCAATGACAGTATATAAACAGGTAGGATGATATAAAACTTGCTCTTGTAACGCTTTCTCGTTTTCTTCTAGCTTTCGCACAATCATAAATTTATCTTCCTGCATGCCTTGTTCATTAAACTGTATTACTCTTCTTAACGATGTCAGGATAACCGCTTTTTTTAAACTGTCTGTATTTTCTTTAAGTGCGTCATATTCTTCATAAGCTGTATAATGGTCTATTACGCCTAACATGGCTAGTGGTTTCATTTCTTTTATCGTAAAGGTACCTAAGTATTGTTGAATTTTTTGGCAATCCTCTTGTGCATTTTGGAGTTTTTTTAACAGTAGGTTTTTATAGGCTATCTCCTCTAACACCTGTTGTTCTTTCTCCTCTAATAGGAGTTGGATTCCCTCAATACTCATGCCTTTTCTTACTTCTTGTATTCGTTTAATTTCAAAATCCAATTCTCGATAAAAATTGACGGTTGTTAAATTATATATATCCAATTGATTGTATGTTCTATAGCCATTCTCACTATTTTGTTGAGGCTTAACCAATTCCTTTTCCTCATAATATTTGATCGTATCTCTAGAAATGCCTAAAAATTTTGCCACTTGTCCAATTGTATACATAATACCCCCCTTTTCTTAGCCAGTATGAAAAAACTGTAGACATGAAAAGTACATGCTTACAGTTAGATGTTCATTATTTTTTATGGAAAAATGATTTCCCTAACAACTCAATGGTTGCAGGTGCCAGTGCATACAGTTTACTTGATAGCCCCATGATTTTGGGGAGGTTGACCTCTCGAACTGGGCGCTCAATTGTTTTAATTGTCGCCTGTGCCACTTCATCAGCTGATAATAAAAATCTACCTAAAGATTCGCGATAGCCACTTTGATCATTGGCCTTGTCTAAAAATGGTGTATCAACCGGACCCGGGTGAATAGCCGTTACTTTTACATGATATGGCGCAAGCTCCATCCGTAGTCCATTTGTAAATCCTACAATCGCATGTTTGGTTGCTGCATAAACACTTGCTTTCGGAGTGGCGACCTTGCCAGCCTGAGACCCAATAAAAATCAAATGCCCTTGATTTTGCTCCATCATCTTGGAAGCTAACCGTTTCGCAAGGTAAATAGGTACACTAATATTCACTTCAATCATTTGTGCAATATCCTCATCCATTAACTTTGGAGCCTCAGCAAATTTTCCAACACCAGCTGATAGGATGGCGACATCAATGGGTGGAAGCTGGGCACAAACAGCGTCGAGTGTATGTAAATGGGTTAAATCAGCTTGAATGACTTTGGCTCCCAAACGTTCTAAAACTTTTAAAGCTACAGCATTGCGGCCTGTGGCATAAACGGTATGACCTTGCGCTACTAGTAACTCCGTTATTTTTAAGCCTACACCACTTGTTGCCCCTGTCACAAAGATCGTCTTACTATTCATATATAGTCCTACTTTCTTTTAAATAAATAGATGCCTTCTTCTGTCTTCGTTGAAGTAATATAATTATTTGCCTCTAAATAATCTAAATGCCCCAACGTTTTGGACAGTGTTAAACCAAGCATATGCTGGAAGATAGCTGGATACAATCGTTTCGTCACTTGCACAACCGTTAATTGATCTTCCCCTAGTAATTCACAAACTTTCATAGATTGCTGATGCTGTCTTTCTAGTCGTTTATCAATTAAGATCGGAATGTCTTGTAGTTCAGCCCCATGTCCTGTATACATCATTTTGACAGGCAATTGGCGTAAAATTTCTAGCGATTCATTATATTGTAATAATGATTTTGTGCGTCCCAATGAATGATCTAATGGTGGCTCAATTAAAGGGTTCGGCGTTATTTTTTCAAGTAATAAATCTCCGCCAATCACATGATGTGTTTGTTCATCCCAAAAAATAAAATGGCTTTGTGCATGCCCTAATGTTTCAATTGCCTTTAATCCTGGATGCCCAGGTACTTCATCTCCATCCGTCAAAATTTGTGTCAATGGACGTTCACCTACAAACTCTAATTCGCGACGAACATGTACACTTTTAGCAATATACTCTTGTGGTACCCCATGTTCAAATAAACGTTCACTGTAAAATTGCTCGTGATAACGTAAAAACTCCTCGTCATGACGAAGCCACTTATCATTATAGGCATGACCTAAAATTTCAGCATGTGGAAATGCATCGACCCATCCCGCATGATCAGGGTGATGATGGGTGAGCACAACTTGTTCAATATCTCGCATATCGTAGCCTGCGGCGCGAATCCCCCATTTCAGAGCATCATAGGCTTCTACCGTTTTTGGTCCAACATCAAAAATGCTAAGTGCATCACCTTTCACAATAAATGCATTGACATCTCCTACTTCATAGGGTGTTGGTATTTCGATTTTGTATATAGACAAAGTTGTCTCCCCCTTTTTACTCGCTAGTGAATACTGATTCATTCTATTTTACAAGTTTTTTCTGTTTTCGTCATCTTCCTGTTGACAGGTTGCTTATCCATCACTATAATTTTGAATAATCTAATTATTAATGTGCGTTGAAGAAGCCGAGTACGTAATTGGTGAAGGTGTTAGAGAGTGTTACATTTGCTGAGAGTAACATCACCCACTCCCATTACCGAACCTATTTCTGAGCAGTTATGCAAACATAACCGTATCCCTTGCGATAAAAGGGCTAAGAGTTGTGCCAACATTGGCAAACAAAGGTGGTACCGCGGAAACAAAAGCGTTTTCGTCCTTCTAAATAAGGACGAGAGCGCTTTTTTATTTTGAACTGGAGGTTTTATTCATGAAAAAAATTTTATTTATCGGTGCGGGGTCAATGGCAGAGGCATTGATTCAAGGGTGGATAAAGCAAAAGGTATTTTCACCACAGGAAATTTACGTCACCAATCGCTCTGACAAAGAACGTCTACATTTTTTACAAGAAACATATGGCATTCACTGCATGTTTGATCAGGCCATTTTTCGTCAGGCAGATCTAATCATTTTGGCGATGAAGCCAAAAGACGCAATTGCAGCAATGCGTGAGTTAAAACCAAAAATCACAGCACAGTCTGCGATTCTGTCCATTCTAGCAGGTATTGGGATAGGGACGATTACTGAACTTTTAGGGAGCCGTCCAGTCGCACGAGTGATGCCTAACACGTCTGCCACTATCGGTATGTCCGCAAGCGGCATTGCATTTAATAACGAAGTATCTACTGCACAGCGTATTCTTTTTCTCCAGTTATTAGAGGCTGTTGGCTCCGTTATTGAAGTAGAAGAGGATCAATTACATGCAGTCACAGCCCTTTCAGGTAGTGGTCCTGCTTATATTTATTATTTAATGGAAGCGTTCGAGCGTGTAGGAACAGAGGTAGGTCTATCCAAAGATACAGTACGATTGTTGATGACACAAACACTTGCTGGTACTGCTGAAATGCTCAAGCAATCCGTAGATGAGCCGGATGTCCTACGCAAAAAAGTAACAAGCCCTGGCGGGACAACTGAGGCGGGGATTCAAGCGCTAGAGCAATATCAATTTAATGAGGCGATTGAAGCTTGTATTAAAGAAGCAGAAGCACGATCTCGTTCACTTGCAAATGGATAACATTAGGTGCAAAATAAAGTTTATCACTAGGAATTAGGGGGCTTTATTTTGAGTAAATTATTCGAACCTTATCAATTACAATCGATTTCCTTAAAAAACCGTGTTGTCATGGCACCAATGTGTATGTATTCAGCCGAGGATGATGGTATGGTCACACCTTTCCATCAAGTCCATTATGCGACACGGGCAGCTGGGCAAGTAGGATTAATCATTTTAGAAGCTACGGGTGTTGTACCAGAAGGTCGTATCTCCAACAAGGATTTAGGCATTTGGGATGACGCGCATATTGAAGGCTTACGTCAATTAGTAGAGGGCATGAAAGCATATGGGGCTAAAACAGGCATCCAGCTTGGTCATGCTGGACGTAAAGCAGCAATAGATGGCGAAATTTTTGCCCCATCAGCAATTGCCTTTAGTTCAGACTATCAAACACCAACAGCCATGTCTGAAGAGGACATTCATCATGTGATTGAAGCGTTTAAACAAGCGGCTATTCGTGCGGCAAAGGCAGGCTTTGACGTACTAGAAATTCATGGAGCACATGGCTATTTAATCAGTGAGTTTTTATCGCCTGCTACGAACAAACGTGAAGATCAATATGGTGGCTCACAGGAAAATCGCTATCGTATATTGCGCCAAATCATCGATGCTATTCGCAGTGTTTGGGATGGGCCATTATTGGTACGTGTTTCTGCAGAAGATTACGCAGAGGATGGCACTACAATGGAAGATTTCATCGTCTTTAGCCGCTGGATGAAGTCACAAGGAGTAGACCTAGTAGATGTATCAACAGGTGGCGTTGTCCCTGCTGCTATCAATGTTTTTCCAGGTTACCAAGTTTCTCATGCTGAAGCCATCAAACATGGGGCTGATATCCCTACTGGTGCAGTGGGCCTTATTACAACAGCCATTCAAGCCGAAGAAATTTTGCAAAATAATCGTGCAGATTTAATTTTCTTAGCTCGTGTTTTACTCCGTGAGCCGTACTGGCCCCTCCATGCAGCTAAAGAATTAAGCGAAGAACTGCAACCACCCGTACAATATGTTCGTGGTTGGTAATCCTCTTTCCATAACAAAACAGCTTGTGCGTTCACAAGCTGTTTTTTAATTAGAACAGTGGATTTTGTTTGATTTCTTCATCAATAGCCTGTACTAATGCCTCCGCATCATCCGCAGTGACGATTTCTCCGTTCACAATAGCAAAAATACCTTGCTCACAGATTTCACAATGCGATGTACAACCCGATTCCTCCATCTCAATATCTTCACGTTCTAGTAAGACATCATATGCTTCTGCCGCACCTAACGATAAATTCGTGATGCAAAACTCAACTCTATTTTTTAATGGTTGTGAATCTTTCTTCTTTTTAAAAAGAGAAAATACCATGTTTATTCCCCCTTACAAACTATCATCTATCATACCATAATGGGACACTGTCTATGAAAACCCTTACAAACATTTCACTCAGATTCCCCTCATTTTTGAACATCGTGTGAATTATAAATAATTTCTAGTTAGTAACAACTCTAGTAAGTCATTTGGAACATTTGTCGACTCTTTATAGAACAAGTATACGGGTACATTTGGCAATGAAAAGCCTTCAAACGGTACAATATTAAAACGTCCCTCCATACGTTCTTTTCTTACGATCATACGAGGTAGAAAAGACATCCCTAACCCGTCTTTGATTAGTCTTTTTACGACATAGGATTGGGAAATTGATACTTGCCTCGTTAAAATATAGTTTTCTCTTAAATTATGTAAAAGCTCATTCCAAATAGTTGGGTGATGATGCGTAAATAATGTATATGTTTGAAATAGCTCTTCATAATCGATGTAAGCCCCTGTTTCATCATCATAAGCATCTAATGGAATCACTAATTCTAACGGGCTTTCAATAAGCAGCTCTTGATGCCAATGTCGATAGCGGGTCGGTAATAAGGAGATACCTATATGGGCTTGATGCTGATGAACTAAATCTTCAATTTTAGCTGAATCCTCCACTAAAATCGAAATTTCCAATGCAGGGTGATCATTGATAAATTGATACAAAACATGCGGTAAAATGGTTTCCACCATTAAAGGGGTCATAGCGATAATAACCTTTTCGTGAATGCCTTTACTCACTAAACGAATACGTTCAATACTTTGCTCCCACTGGAGGACCATTTGCTGTGCCTCTATTTGAAATAGCTTCCCGGCTTCAGTTAATTGGACACGGTTTCTTTCACGCTTAAACAATTGAACATGCAAAAATTCTTCTAACTGTTGAATGTGAACGGTGATACTTGGCTGTGAAAGATGAAGTTGTTGTGCCGCTGTTCGAAAATTACAAGTTTGAGCAGCTACAATAAAGGACTGTAACCATTTATACTCCATGTTTTCTCCTCCTTGATTACTATTTTTGATTAAGTTCATTACATATATTTAATTTACTAAATTATACAATAATAATAGACTGACTATTAAATAGATGATGCAAAAGGAGAGATATACATGTCTTATGCTACATTAAGTCGTCAATTTCGAATATTTGCCGAACAGGAATGTGTAGACTCTAGCCCCCTGTATGAACATTTAGCTAATAGTATTGCTGTGGATGAGGAGCTATTAGAGATTGCCTCCATGATTCCACCCAATCAACCCGCACCCAATTTATTGTTGGCGGCTGTGCAATATTTATTGGGTTCCTTGAAAGATCCTTTAGCTAAGTATTACGCGTCTTTTACGGCAACTCCAATTCCCATTCAAGGGGTTTACCCTGTCTTTAAGGCATTTGTAATGGCGCATAAAGCACAATTAAAGTCATTGTTTCAAGAAAAACTTGTCCAAACCAATGAAATTCGACGTTGTGCCTATCTCTATCCTATGATGACTGACATTTATCACAAGCATCAACGACCATTAGCCTTCATAGAAATAGGAGCAAGTGCTGGACTTCAGCTTGGTATGGATCACTACAATTATTGTTACAATCATCAATTATCCATTTACAATACGGACAATGGATGCACCATATCCTCAGAAAACCGTGGGGAAACACTTCCTGTGACTGTGTCTAAGCCACCTGTTGTTTGTCAAAGAATTGGCATCGATTTAAATCCTATTGATCTCCGGCAAAAGGAAGAAAGTCTATGGCTGCAAGCTTTAATCTGGCCTGAACACCATGAACGTCGATTGTTGTTGAATGAAGCTCTCCCTATCTTTGGTCAATTAGATATTCAGTTAATAAAAGGTGATGCAATCCAATTGATCAAAGAGCTTAGTCAAACAATTGAGCAAGAGGCAATGTTAGTCGTTTATCATACACATGTCGCCAATCAACTGCCATTACCATTACGGCATGAATTAATGGAGCAGTTAAAGGAGATAAGCATGGTGCGACCTCTTTATCATTGCTATAATAATCTATTTGACAAACAGCTACATCAAGATTTTATGCATCTTGGCACCATCGAGCCGATTCGTACAATGGAACGACCAGATGGGCATGCACGCTGGTTTAAATGGGCCAACTGCTAGCATGTACAATAAAAAGAAACGCTGTGCCCTATTGCTACACAGCGTTTCTATTAATCTTTAAAAATCGTATTCAGCATCTTTTTTCGCACGAATTTCTGCAAATGCGTCTGTTACCATTACAGTATCCTCTGCTAACCGTTCTAGACGGAAAAGAACATCATCATTGACAATTTCTTTGCGTAAAAAGTCTTTTTCTTCTATAAATACATAGGTTGGCACAATATGGGCCTTCATGTAAGCAAGAATTGGCTTTAATTGCTGCTCCACCATTAAGTAGTGCTTCGACGTACCTGCTGTGACAACAACACTGACCACTTTGTCGCGAAAGGCATTGACTGGTAATAAGTCAAAGATATTTTTCAATGTTGCTGGAATGGATGCCTGAAATGTTGGCGTACCAATAACAATAGCATCCGCAGCCATGATGGTTTCTGTCACATATTTTGTATCGCCCTCATAGTCAAAATAATTACGTCCATCACTAAAAATTAGTTGATAGTCAGCGAGATCCAGAAGTGTCACTTCATGCTCCGGGTATTTTTTTTGGACCATTTCGACAAATTTATGCATAGCTGTTCTTGTTTTTGAGCCGATAATAGAACCGGCAAGTGCGACAATTTTCATGACTGTTCGCTCCTTATTTTGCTGTATATTTTTTCATTGCAGGAATAATATCATTACCGATCATTTCAATATTTTTCATAATTTTATCGAATGGCACGCCTCCAAAATCAATTTGAGCCATAAATCGTTGCATACCATAAAGCTCATATTGATAAAGTAATTTCTCAATAATTTGCTCCTTGCTTCCGACCATTAACGCATCCCGTGTATCTGTTGCTTGTGCAAATTGCTGCTTTGGATAGCCTCCCCCACGAATCGCTTGGAAACCACCATTTAAATGTGGATACATCCCTTGCAATGCCTCTTTTGTTGTATCGGCTACATAAAACAGGCTTGTTGTGGCAACCGGCAATTCATTTGGATCAAAGCCTTGTCGCTCTGCCGCTTCTCGATATGCATCAACTGATGGCTTAAAGTTTGTAGCCGGCCCACCAAGAGTCGTTAGCATCATGGGAATTCCCATATATCCTGCCTTGATGGCACTTGCAGGTGGACCTCCAACAGCACGCCAAATTGGTAAGGAGCCATTTTTGGGCTGTGGTAAAATTTGAGCGTGATGAAGTGGAGCACGGAACTGTCCTTCCCATGTTACAAGCTCCTCTGCATTGATTTTCATGAGTAGCTCTAATTTCTCTTCAAAAAGTTCTTCATAGTCATGTAAATCTACACCGAGTAAATGGTAGGCACCTACTCGAGAACCGCGACCTGCCACAATTTCTGCGCGACCATCGGATAATAAATCAATAGTTGCAAAATCCTCATATACACGTACAGGATCGGAGACACTCAGTACAGTAGCAGAGCTTGACAGCTTAATTTTTGATGTTGCTTGTGCTATGGCGCCCAACACGACTGTATGTGCCTGCGTTGTAAAATACGATTGATGACTTTCGCCTACTCCAAATACATCAATACCCGCTTGCTCTGCTAATTGGCTAGCTTCAACTAGTTCTTGTAGTCGTTGCTGCGCAGAAATTCGTTCTCCTGTTAGTGGGTTGGGAATATGGTCTCCTAAAGAATACAGCCCAAATTCAAGTCCTTGTGATTGATCAATACGATATTTTTCCATTATGAATTATCTCTCCTTATTCAAGCGGCTCTAAAATCGCTTCAATTTCTGCTCGTTTTTCCTCTAAAAATGGCGGAAGATCTAGCTCTTTTCCTAGTTCATCTACTGTAGAATCCACCGTAAACCCTGGGCCATCTGTCGCCATTTCAAATAGAATTCCGTTACGATCTCTAAAATAAAGACTTTGGAAATAATAACGATCGACGACACCTGTACTAGTCAACCCTAGTTCTTTAATTTTTGTATCCCATTCTTGAAGCTCCTCCACCGTTGCTACACGTATAGCAAGATGGTGAATACTACCTTTACCTGGCTTTTCGCTTGGTCCTTCTAATTCTTTAACAAGAATCTCTCCAAGTACTTCTCCCTCTATCGATTGCAGGACTGTCCCTTGGTCATTTTCTGCAACAACGGTATAGTGAAATAAATCTTGTAGTAAATTCACAGTCCGTTGTAAATAACGCACCGTAATTTCAACTGTACCCATTCCTAAAATGCGATGCTCTTCAGGGATTTCATTGCCTTCCCATGGTTGCCATTGAGTTGGCGTTTCCTGACCATGATGATTTAATAACACCATTCTCAACCCTTCATGATCTTCAAAAAACAAGGCATCTTTCCCTGCATATGTGGTGATGTCACTATGTTCAACCTCAAGCTCTTGAAAGCGACCTTTCCAATAATGTAAACTCTCATAGCTTGGTACAAGTAGACCAATACGTGTTATCGCATTAGTTCCTCGCACTGTGCGGCCAGCAACAGGCATCTCAAAAAATGTTAATTCTGTTCCCGCTGAACCTGTTAAGTCCCCATAAAACAAATGATACATAGATGGGGAGTCTTGATTTACAGTTTTCTTCACACGTCGTAACCCTAAAATTTTTGTGTAAAAATGATTATTTTGTCTTCCATTTTTCGTTAGCATGGAAATATGATGGTGCCCACTTAATTTGTTCATTTGGCTGCTCCTCCTCGAAATCACTTGACTAAGCAAGTGATAGCGTAAAAAAAATTACGCTTGTGGCAATTTTTTTTCCTGACTATGCTTTTCCAGCTTTGTCATGACTTTATATAAAGTTTTCATTTCTTCATCTGTTAATACATCTTCAAAAAATGAGGATTGGAAGTGAAGCTGACTAGGTGTTGCTGCATCAATCATTTGCTCCCCTTTTGCCGTCAACGAAATCGCCTTCGTCTTCCAATTTTGCTTACGCTCAATCAGTCCCTCTTTTTCCAATCTTGCTAGCATGCGAGACATTCCACCTTGTGTGACCGTTACTTTCTCTGCTAGTTGACATTGTGTAATAGGTGCATAGGTTTTTATTTGGATCAGCACATCAAATTGTGCAGTTGTTAAATCAAAACGTTTTAAAAATTCATTGGATAATTGATTACTTTGGGCTGTAAAGCGCATCATGCGAATCCAGGTTAAAGTACCTAATGTATGATTTTTCACGACTTTATCCTCCCTTCTGTTATCACTTTACCACGCAAGTGATAAAGTAGCAAGGAAAATATCTCGAATTTGAGATATTAAATAAATAGGGAATATCCCTATATAATGCCGTGTGTGGTAATAGGATATAAATTGCCTTTAAAAGCAAAAGATATTCTCCCTGTCTCTTCTGATACGACCATAACAAGTGCATCACTAACCTCACTCAATCCCAATGCTGCACGATGTCTTGTGCCTAATTTCTTTTCACCTGTATAGCGCTCGGACAATGGTAATACATTGGCAGCCGATTCAATTTGATTATGATTGACTAATACAGCCCCATCGTGAAGAGGATTGCCCGGGAAAAAAATAGATTCTACTAATGAATGAGTTAAGTCCGCACCTATATGAATACCAGGCTGGACTAGATTCTCCAAAGCGTCTTCCCGCTGGATCACAATTAAACCACCATGTCTTCTCAGCGACATATTTTGTACACTATGCGATAGTTCTGGATACTTTTCAGTAAACGGGGAAAGATAACAATTTAAATAAAACGTGGCTGCTTTCATTTCTATTGCCACAAATTTTTCTTTAATTTTTTCGAAATTGCCAAGGAGACAATTTGTATCTGTATCCATCTGTTGAACACTTTGCTGTAATGACATACTCACTTGGAGAAGCTCATCTTTTAATGTTTCTTTCATTGGTGAAAAATCACAATTTATTGGATTCACAAAAAGCACCTCTCTTTTTTATAAAAGCTTTCCTCTCTTAGTTTCCCTGGAAAAGCTATTTTTATGCGTCACTGAAAGCTAGTGCTATGAAGCGTTCTTGTTTTCTAATAAGAAAGACAAGACAAACTCCTATGATACTAACAACAATACAGACGACTTTCTTCTCCTTGTCAAAAAAACGCGTTACCTGTAGAACTAATTTTCTACAAGTAACACGTATATGTTCTTACATATGTCCAGCCCTAATCTTTCTCACAATACTAAAAGTCGTATATGTAGCAGCTGGTGCCAAGACGACAATAAAAATAATCCAGACAGTTAGATTATTTGTTGCTTTCAAAGTTTCATAATTTGTTATGACAAACATGATGAGACCGAATAGTAATAAATAGCTCAGCACATTTGGGAAGATAACGATTAGTCTTAATAGTGCTGGCGGCATCTTTTGCTGATTCATTTTAACCACACCCCTTTTTTCAATTATACGGGAAATAAGTGATTTATCGTACTATATTTTTCCTTTTAGATACTATAAATGTATAGCATAAAAAATAAAAAACATCTATTAGCTGTCATTCCAATTAATAGATGTTTTCCAATATTAAAGCAATGTATTGTTTTGCCAACTATAAATCGCTTGATCGGAAGTTAGAAACGTTTGCGGGAAAGTTTCCTGAGCCTCTGCCAAAAATGGCGGTAAATCTTGTGGAAGAAAGCGAGCACTTAAATGATTTAGTAGTAAATATTGGGCCCCTGCTTGCTGTGCCACCTTGGCTGCCTCCACATTGGTTGCATGACCATAATTGGCTGCTAAATCCGTAGTTGTGCCGTCAAACGTAGCTTCATGGACAATGATGTCAGCACCCATTGATAGCTGAACAGCTTCCTCACAATATTTTGTGTCGCCTAAAATGGTCAGTGTAAAGCCTTTTTTGGCTGGTGCAACAACATCTTTCGCTTGTATGACATCGCCGTTATCAAGCACGACATCATGCCCTCTTTTCAATTGTCCTAAAAGAGGTCCCTTGGGAACACCTAAGTCCTTGGCTTTCTCGATTAATAATTCTCCAGGTAAATCCTTTTGTTCAATACGATATCCGTAGCATGGAACAACATGGCGCAATTCCTTCGCATATACCGTAAAACAATCATCCTCATATACAATCCCTTCTTGAACTTCTACAAAGTGCAAAGGATATGTTAAATGAGTCTTTGATAAAGAAAAAGTTTGTTCAATCCATTGCTGTAAGCCTGCTGGACCGAAGATCGTTAATGGTTCATCTCCACCTTGAAACGAACGGGAGCTTAAAAAGCCAGGCAATCCGAAAATATGATCACCATGCAGATGCGTAATAAAAATTTTTGACACCTTCCGCGGCTTTAACGACGTGTGTAAAATTTGATGTTGAGTCGCCTCTCCACAATCAAAAAGCCACATTTCGCTTATTTCGTCTAATAGCTTTACCATCAGGGCACTCGTATTTCGTTCTTTGGAAGGCATGCCTGCGCCTGTTCCTAAAAAATGTAGTTGCACAAATGCCACCTCACTTCATGTTTTATCATTTTATTGTACCTTATTGGGCCTCATAAGAAAAACCTTTGGTAAAAGCTTTCTCCAAAGGTTTTGTCGTTTATTTTGGTTGCCAAGAAACAAGGGCTGCATGAAAATCATGACGATAATAATAGCGTCCATCTTTTTCTTCAATAAAAGGTTGCAGCGATTCCTCAATGTGTTCTTGTTGGATATCTGTATTTAATATTTTTTTACTTTGAGTCGTCACTAGCTGTTCATAGCTTTCATAAGCATAGACGCGTTCCAAAGGAATGATTTGACAATCAGCGTAAATATCCATTTCGTATAGTAGATTTAAAAACTCTATATAATCTCTTCGGGGGAATTTGATCGTATAGCCGTACTTTTCATATAATCGTTCATAGTGTGGCTGAATGGGCCCAGTCGTCATCCCTATAATGGCCCGTTTCGTCGCGAGTCGATTCATATGTGCTAAAGCAGCTTTAATTTCATACATACGGTAAAAACAATTGACGCCTAAAACGATATCATGTGGCTCAATCTCATCTTTTTCTAAACGCTCCCATTTTGCATGGACATAGGAAACGTGCTCCTGATGAGGCATACACTGCTGTAAGTACTGCAACATACTTTGGGAGCTATCCACACATGTGAGCTTGTTTACTCTATCTGCTAAAGGAAAGGTGTAATTTCCCCAACCAGGTCCAATTTCTAATACAGAATGTTGGGGTTCAATACTTTTTTGAAGCTCCTGAAAAATGCGTGTAGCATACGGATCCGTTTGCCCCATATTTTTTCGAGCAACAGATTGAGCCCAAAATTGCTCTTCTAGCTGATCATTCAACATTCGCTCAGGCATATGCCCATGCCAGTCTTTCATACCTTCTTGCCATAATGCTTCGAAATTAATGGCTAATGGTCCTTTTCTCGTCATACAGATACCTCTATTGATAATAATTCATATATTTTTTTCATATCAAGATTTGCTCGTACGTGACTAGCTAACATATTGTAAGCATCTTCTCTTCGTTCAGCATCACTTTTTACCTCACGAGGTAAGGCAGCTAATCCTTTTTTTACACGGATGTCATTGATAAGCTGACGGGTATACGTACGATTATGGAATAAACCATGGAAATACGTGCCAATCACCTGTTCATCTTGACTAATAGCGCCATCCTCTCGACCATCCTCAAGCTGTAAAAAAGGTGTAACCTCATCACGTAAAATTTTTGTTCGTCCTAGATGAATTTCATAACCCGTCAATAGATCCTGTCCTCTTGTGCCAGTCATTTGTACCGTTTTTTTATTGCCTACAAAAATAGTTTCCATTGGCAATAAACCAAGACCATAAGCAGATTCACCATTGCCCTCCACTGCATCTGGATCTAATAGCGTCTCACCAAGCATTTGAAAACCACCACAAATTCCAATTATTTTAGTGCCATGCTCCCTTAATCGGGCAATAGCTTGATCGAAGCCATTTGCCTTTAACCAGGCTAAATCATCCATTGTGCTTTTCGTTCCTGGAAGTATGAGCAAATCTGGCGTACCGAGTTCATGTACTTTTCCAATTAATCGAACCCCCACTTCAGGCTCATCAAAAAATGGATCGACATCTGTGAAGTTTGAAATACGTGGTAAACGAATCATCGCCACATCCACAGCAAATTCCCCTGGTTTTGGCTTTTTAAAGCGTAATGATGATAAAGCGAGTGAATCTTCCGCTTCAATATTGACCTCTAAATAAGGGACAACACCTAGCACTGGAATGCCTGTTTCTTGCTCCACCCATGCCAAACCATCATCCAATAACTCACGCATACCTCTAAATTTATTAATAATTAGCCCTTTCACTCGTGCCCGCTCCGCATCATCTAGCAATGCCAGAGTACCAACAATCGAGGCAAAAACCCCACCTCGATCAATATCGGCAACAAGGACAACCGCTGCATCTGCTAAATGTGCCATTCGCATATTTGCAATATCACGATCCTTTAAGTTAATCTCTGCTGGGCTTCCTGCTCCCTCTAAGACAATGACATCATATGTATTTTGAAGCGTACGAACTGATTTTTCGACAATGGGCATCGCTTCCTGGACAAAATTATTGCGATATGTTTTGGCATCCATATTTAAAAAATGCTTTCCATGGACGATGACCTCAGACATCATATCTTGCTTTGGCTTGAGCAAAATAGGGTTCATATCAGTTGTCGCAACAACACGAGCAGCTTCAGCCTGTACTCCTTGTGCACGACCAATTTCCCCACCGTCTTTTGTTACAAATGAATTAAGCGCCATATTTTGCGATTTAAAGGGGACAACTTTAAAGCCATCATCCGAAAATATACGACACAACGCCGTACAAATCATACTTTTTCCAACATCGGAAGCTGTTCCTTGAATCATGATCGATTTTGCTGGCATAATCATTTTTCCTCCGTCATTATTGGTGTCACGCTGTCATATTTCTGTTCCACGAGACACGATTATTTGCCTTCGCTCTGGTAGTAATCACACTTATCCAACATGCGTTGCTCACCTAACTCAGAGTAATTCATCCACCCTGAAGGTGAAGGTGCTTTAAAATTCAAGCCCCTTCACAGCTGGAATACCTTCATCATAATAATGCTTAGTAGCGTCAATTGTAGAAACTAAATCAGCCATTGCTAGCAACGCAGGATTGGCACTTCTGCCTGTCACCACTAAATGCATAGTCGATGGACGTTGCTGAATTGCTTCGATAACTTCTGCCAGTGGAAGAACATCATCAATTGGAAACTTACTTATAGCTAATGCATTGTTTAGCTCATCTAGCACTAATAAATCAATACTGTCATCCTGTAGAGCAGCCTTCGTTTTTTTCCATGCCTTTGCTAAGGCTGCACGATGCTCCTCAGGTGTTTTGGTCCAAGTGAAGCCAATGCCCATTTGTTCCATTTCCACTCCTAGCTTACGCAAGGCAATTTGCTCTCCGTACGTACGCTCAGGTGATTTAATAAATTGCATATAGCGCACATTTAACCCACGACCAACCGCACGTAAAGTAACACCTAGAGATGCTGTCGTCTTGCCCTTTCCTTCACCTGTATATACTAAAAACAAGCCTTTTCTTGCCATGCTGTTAGCCTCCTTACAGCCAAGTTGTTTTTTCTTCAAATGGTGTACGCTTCTTGTCGTTAAGCTCTTGTTCTTCTGGGTAACCGATAAAAATCGTCCCTACCACTTTCTGTGCTTCACTTGCACCGATAAACGAATGCATGCGCGGATCATGAACAAGCCCAACACCACGTGTACGCCAAACAAAGCCAAGACCTAGCTCCTCGGCTGTTAGCCACATGGACATAATGGCACTGCAAACAGCAAAAACATTGTCCTCTGTCGCATCGGTATCACCCTCCACAACATCTGCTGTCACAACTATTGCGACAGGGGTTGTTTGTACAACCTTTAATGAGCTTTCCACTAAATTCGGCTTTGTTGGGAAGCGTTCCTGTAAATAAGCACTCGCCATTGCCTCATAACGCTCCATTGCTTCACCTTGAATGACGTAGAAATGCCAAGGCTCTCTCATTCTGTCATTAGGGGCAAATGTAGCTGCTTGTAAAATTTGCTCAATTTTCTCTTTTTCTACTAGCTGCGTTGTGTAATTTCGAATAGCTCGACGCTTTTTTAGTGCTTCGATAATTGTCATATTGCTTCCTCCTTCTGCTCTCCCAATGTGATGATTATGAGAAAGCAAGTCCCTGCTCTTCAAACCATTGAATTTTTTCACGTACATTGACGACATCACCAACTACAATCATGGAAGGATTATGATATCCTTCCCGTTCAATAATGTGCGCAATTTCATCTAGTTTTCCTGTTATAGTTCGTTGTTGAGCAGTCGTTCCCCATTCAATAACCGCTACAGGTGTTGTGGCTTTACGTCCATTGTCGATAAGTTTTCGAGCTATGTAGGCAATATTGCCAACGCTCATATAAAAAGCGACAGTATCAATTCCAGTAGCTAATGCTGGCCAATTCAAAAAATCCTGTCCTTTTTCTTCTCGGCCATGCCCCGTGACGAGGGCAAAGCTAGTGGCAAAGTCTCTATGTGTCACAGGAATCCCCGCATAAGCAGGAGCCGCAATCCCTGCTGTTATACCTGGCACAATTTCATAGGCAATGCCATGATTTTTTAAGATTTCAGCCTCTTCTGCACCACGGCCAAAGACAAAGGGATCGCCACCTTTAAGACGTGTGACAATTTTTCCTTGCTGCGCCTTCTCCACAAGTAATGCATTAATTTCATCCTGAATGAGGTGGTGCTTTCCTGGTAATTTCCCACAATAAACGAGCTCCGCTTCCTTTTTTGCGAAGTCTAGCAATGCTGGATTCACAAGACGGTCATACGCAATAATATCAGCCTTTTGGATACATTCCAGACCATAGACCGTAATGAGCTTTGGATCTCCAGGTCCTGCGCCAACGATATAAACTATTCCATCCTTCATTGCTTTTCTCCCATCAATAGTTGTTGTAAATAAGCTTCACGTCTATCCATCTCACCTTGACGTGTCCATTCAAGGATGTTTGGCTCTAGCAACGCCTGTAACGCCGCACGTCTTTGTGGGCCTTTATCAAACTTGGCAGCAACCATTAAACGAGCTTGCTGCAAAAAGCATACGTAATCCTCATAGGCATCATCAAATTGATCCTCTAACTCTGCTTTAATTTTACGAGCTAGCCCGGGACTTGCTCCTGATGTCGAGACAGTTAACACGAAAGGACCACGACGAACTGTCGCGGGGGTAATAAAATCACTTTCACTTTGTCTATCTGTTCGATTCATTAATTGCCAATGCTGTGCCGCCTCTTGCACGGCTTCGTTAACTGCCGTCACATTTGTGGCAGCAATAATAAGGATTGCATCATCCAAATCACGTGGTTCAAACTCTTTTCGTTTCCAGGTAATTTGCCCCAATTCGGCTAGTGGCTGTAAATCTTCATGTAAGGCCGGACTAACAATGACGACATTCGCCTTCACTGGTAAAAGGGATGCCACCTTTTGTGTAGCTACGTGACCACCCCCTACGATTACAACCGTTTTATATTCTAGATTCATATGAATAGGAAAATAATTAGTCATTATTCTTCACCTTCTTGCAAGCTGTTAACCAATTGTCAACTAGCTTTGGGTTTGATACAAAATGAAAATGCGTATAACCAGCCACCAAATTCCCTACTTGATAGCCTTCTTGCTTTTTGCCAAAGCGTCCAATCGTTTCGTAGGCCGGTGTGTGATGGGAGCCACTGTATTTTGAATAGTGGAATTCATGTCCCTTCGCCTGTTCCTCTGAACCGATTAAGAAATTACCTGCCGTACCAAAAATTTCACGATAGCCAAGCGCTGCTAGTTTTTTTTGCATCGCTACTTCCCCTGGGATTACACCTATCATGCCATAACGCTCCCCATGGCTATCTGTAATAGCTTCTGTTAAATACATAAAGCCCCCACATTCAGCCAATGTCGGTAGACCTTTGTTGATGGCTTCCCGTATAGATTGTTTGGCAATCGTATTTGCCGCAAGTGTCTGCGCAAATTCTTCAGGAAAGCCACCCCCTATATATAACCCATCCGCCTCTGCTGGTACTGGCTCATTGTCGAGTGGTGAGAAAAATTGTAATGTCGCACCTTTCGCCCGTAATAACGCCAAATTTTCTTCATAATAAAAATTAAATGCCGCATCTTTTGCTACAGCGAGACAAATATTTTGTGTAGGCTCCTCTGTAAATAATTTGCCTGTTTCCTGAAGTACAGGTGCCTTTGTTATGCGGAGTAATTGCTCTATGTCAATCGTCTCAGCCATTAGGTCTCCTAGCTTGTCAAAAAATGAATGAAGCTCTCCTCTTTCAATAGCAGGGACTAATCCTAAATGACGACTTGGAATATCAATCCCTTCCTCGCGCTTTAAGTAGCCGATTACAGGAATCCCACATTCTTGTTCAATAGCAGCCTTGGCAATTTCATAATGGCCAACACTACCAACTTGATTTGCTATTACACCCACGATATTTGGTTTATCTGATAATAATTGAAATCCTTTGACAACTGCCGCAACACTTCTAGCCATACTTGCACAATTCACGATTAAAATAACTGGACTTTCTGTTACTACACTAATATCAGCGGCAGAGCCAGCATCTGATAATGGACTTTTACCATCATAAAAGCCCATGACACCCTCGATAATAGAGACGTCTGCATCCCTACTGGCGCGAGCTACAATATCACATACTGCTTCATGCGAGAACATCCAACTATCAATATTGCGTGATACTCTACCTGTTACGGCTGTATGATAGGTTGGATCGATATAATCAGGTCCACATTTAAAGCCCTGCACGACTTTCCCTTTATTTTGTAGAGCCTTCATCAGTCCAATAGTAAAAGTAGTTTTACCTACACCACTGCCTGTCCCAGCTAGTACAAAGCGATTTGTTTGCATGGACTTCCTCCTTAAAATAGGTATCTAGCAACTGAAATCGTAGCATTACCTGATTTTTTCTTTTCTAAGATGAGTGATTTGACTTGAGCATAACGCATAGCTGCAGGTTCACTGACACCATATGCCCCTGTATATTTAAAGACTGTTTCTGAAGGTGATGGGAATTCAATTTCGTTTAATTCTGTCGGTGAGTAGGTAACGAACTCCCAATCATATTTTTTTGTAATATCCAGGAAGCATTGCTCATCTTTCTTCAGATCAATTGTACAAAGTGCCTTCACACTTTTTTTCGAAAGCTTAAGCTCTGCCAAGGTTTCATCAATGACTTGTTCAATCTCCTCAATAGATGTACCACGATTACAGCCCATGCCTAGGATAATTGATTTTGGTCGATAAATGACACCATTTTCAAGCAAAACCTCTTCTTCTCGTTCGATTATACGGTCCGTTATTAATAATGTTGCATGAGGTTTAGCCTCTATGGCCGTCCGTGTAGATGGATAAATTTTAATTTGCTCTGGCATTGGTGTATCACGCATCCACCAATCTCGCTCACCAGTTTCCTGTACAATAGCCACATGTTCCTCATTGACGACAGAAGCACTGACAGGCGTTAATTTATCGGCACTATCCCAAACCCAGCCAAAACGTGCACCAAATAGATCGACTGGAATAGTCTTTTGCACATCGGAGGCTGTTGTAATAATAGGGTTGGCACCAAGAGCTGCCGCTACCTCATGTGTTAGTTCATTGGCACCGCCAAGATGTCCTGACAAGACACTTATTACGTTTTCGCCTCGATCATCAATAACTACAACACCCGGATCAGTCTTTTTATCCTTTAAAATGGGTGCGATCATTCGGACAACTGCACCTAAAGAAATAATTAAAATCAAACCTTTGTATTGTTTAAATAGAGTCGGCAAAAGCAAACGCACTGTTCCAGTAAACAGTTGAATATGCTTTTCCTCCTCATCGCCCTGTTCAAATTTACTCATATAATACAAATCACTTGCTGCAAACGTTTGTTGGAGTCGACGTCCTATTTGAACACCATGCTTTGTAATCGCTACAACCGCATATGCATGGCGCTGATCAACTTCTGGTAATATCCCCTCTTGTAACTCAATCACTTGTCTTCACACCTTTTCTAAAGCCGTGTGTAAAGGTTGCATCATATAATTTCGAGCGATATTGATCCTTATCATGAATATCAGGGTCTAGCGCCCAGCCTGCTAGAATCATTGCATGCTTACGAATGCCATTCACGCGCATCGCTTCATCTAATTCGATTAATGTCGTACGAACAATTTTTTGATCTGGCCAAGAAGCACGTTGAATCACCGCTACGGGTGTGTCATCAGCCCAGCCAGCACTTTGTAGTTCTTTGACAATTTTCTTTGTGAGCGTCGCACTTAAGAATAGAGCAATTGTACAATGATGGCTTGCTAAATCACGTAATTTTTCAAATTCTGGTACAGGGGTGCGCCCTTCAGCACGAGTTAAAATTAAAGTTTGTGTTAAATCAGGAATCGTTAGCTCAGCCCCAATTGCCGCTGCTGATGCAAAAACAGAGCTAACCCCTGGAATAACTTCGTAGCCAATGCCTTGCTTTTTTAAGAGTGCTACTTGTTCCATAATCGCTCCATACATGGCCGGATCACCTGTATGCATGCGAGCTACTATTTTCCCACCATGGACCCGATCAGCCATCACAGCGACCATTTCCTCTAAATGCATACCAGCGGTACGAATAATTTCCGCATCTGGTCGAGCTTTCGCAATGAGATCTTCACTCACTAATGAATCTGTATACATAACAACATCTGCTGTTTGTAACATATGTAAGCCTTTAACTGTAATTAAATCTGGATCACCGGGACCCGCGCCTACTATATAGATCTTCTTCATTATTTACGCACCACCATTAATGTTAAATATTCTAAATCGACACCATCCAACTCGCGTACATCCCAAATTACTTCTTCGTCAGATGTTACCTTTGTCACAACAGATGCTTTATCTAGTAAATCTAAATCACGTAGTACCTGTAGCATTAAATCAATTACTTTTGCTACTTTAATAAAGACCACAGCATCATGACTTTCAATAGCTTCACGCATTGCCTCATAATCATCATAGGCAGGAATGATCGCGACACGGTCATCACCATCAGCTAATGCAATACCAAGTCGAGAAGCGGAGCCATTAAATGAGGATATCCCCGGAACCGTACGAATTTCTACATCTGGATGCATGTCCTGCATTAACTTCATCATATGGATAAACGTACTATATAATAACGGATCACCTTCTGTAACGAAGGCTACATCCTTACCCTCCTGTAATTTTTCATATACAAGCTCGACTGACTTTGTCCATTCACGCTCAAGGACAGCTTCGTCCTTCGTCATAGGAAATACAAGACCAAGCATATCTTTTTCCTCTGGATTAATATAAACATCTACAATACGATGGGCATAGCTCTTACTGCCTCTAAGTTTTTTTGGATAGGCAATAACAGGTGACTCTTGAATCACACGAAACGCCTTCACTGTAATTAATTCTGGATCGCCAGGACCTACGCCCAAGCCATATAAAACACCTAAATTAGTCATGATTTTCTTCCTTTCGATAAGCCGAAATAATATATATTGGATTTAATGGCACAAAGCGTGTCATATCTAAGATCGGTTTGCTACGCGCAAGCTGTGCCTGTAAAATATCAACCGCAAAATCACAAGCCTTAAACGCTTCCACTGCTTTATATAAATTTTCAATTGTCGCAGCATTTAAAACAATTCGACCATTTGGTTTTAAGCGATTACAGCACAATTGTAGTAATTCGACCATTTCACCACCAGTACCACCGATAAAAATGGCATCAGGGTCTGGGAAATGATCGAGTCCCTCTGGAGCTTTACTATGAATTGCTGTTATATCCACACGGAATTTTTGCTGATTGTGTAGACAGTTCTCTAAATCAGGTGCATTTTTTTCAACGGCGTATACTTCCCCCTCAGGTGCAAGCTTCCCCGCTTCAATGGCCATAGATCCTGTACATGTACCAATATCCCAAATAACACTATCCTGTTGAAGTTGCATCGCCTGTAAGCTTAAGACACGAATTTCTTTCTTAGTAATGAGTCCTTTATCTGGTTTTCGTTGTGAAAACTCTTCATCATCAATACCGAGTGTGTAGCGTTTTGGTTCAACAGTTTGTTGTAAAATAACTACGTTTAAAGGGGAAAAATGTGCATTCTCCATTTCATCTAGCGAATACCAATCACATTTTTCATCTTCACCCTGTAGATTTTCGGCTACAAATGCACGATATTCGGTCATACCAAAATGCTTTAAATAACGTGCGAGCGCATTTGGGCTATTTTCAGCATCTGTTAACAGAGCTATTTTCTTTTTCCCATCGATGCGCTGTGCCAAGCCTTTCATAGGTCGTCCATGAATACTTGTAACATAAGCATCCTGCCAGCTTTCTCCCATTTTCGCGAAGGCTAGCTGTACGGAGCTCATATATGGATAAACCTCCAAATCTAGCTTTTTCGCTAAATAGCCCCCAACGCCGTAAAACAATGGATCTCCTGATGCGAGAATAATCGTATTTCTTGTTTCCTCTGACAATCTCTCAACAAGTGCTGAAAGACCTCCTTTGATCATAATTTTTTCCCCTGTAAAATGCGGGAAAAAATCAAGCACGCGCTCACCACCTACAAGTACCTCGCAGTCTTCAATCCACTGGCGGTATTGTGGGAATAAGCTTGCTAATCCGTTATCCCCGATCCCAATTAATTTCATCGATCGATGCAATGTCATCAGCCCTTCCTAATAATTGTCCCTGCATCGAATAAATCGATGTGGAAAGCGTTAAACCGCCCTTTATATGATGAATGGAGGAATAGCAGCAGGCCTCACACAAACGATGGAAAAATGATTCATATCCCTTTTCCATCATAATTTCACCTACTTGCGACGCTGTGTTGGCCTCTCGTATTTCGGCTATTGTGTCTGCATCTGCCCCTACATCTTCTGCAAGTTGTGCTAAAAAGTTAAAATCAATCGGAGCACTTTTGGAATGCACCATCATTACCCCTTGTGCCACCTTTGAAAATTTCCCCATCATCCCGACAAGGGACACTTGTTTAATACCAAGTCGCTTACAATGCTTTAAAGTAAAGCCAACAAAATCACCCATTTCAACAAAAGCTTCTTCAGGTAAATCGGGATATTGCTTCATCCCAAATTTTTCACTGCGACCACCTGTTGTCACTACTAAATGCTCACAGCCAGCCTCTTTAGCGACGCTAATGGCCTGTACAATACTAGCCATATACGCAGAACTTGAAAAAGGCACGACGGTTCCCCTTGTGCCTAAAATCGAGATGCCTCCAAGTATACCAAGACGACCATTTAACGTTTTTTTCGCAATCTCCTCACCCTTAGGGACGGAAATCACTACGTTAACCCCTCGTGTAATTTGAAATTCGTCCAATACTCCTTGAACAGTGCTGTGAATCATTTTCCGTGGGACAGGGTTAATGGCTGCCTCTCCAACAGGCACTGGTAAGCCGGGCTTTGTGACACGCCCGACTCCAATCCCACCATCTAAATGAATACCAGGTGTCTCTGCCCAGCTCACAGTACCGACGATGAGTGCCTGATGTGTGGCATCTGGGTCATCACCAGCATCTTTAATCGTTTCACAGCTGACGGCATTGTTTTCAAATAGGCATTTTTCAATGGTAAAGGTCGCATCCCTACCTATTGGCAAATGAATCGTGCTTGTTTCTTGCTCTTCATTTGTAATAAGGGCGAGTAAAGCGGCCTTTGTTACTGCAGTTGCACAGGCTCCTGTTGTATAACCGTGACGCATGTCCTTAGGATCCTTTTTTGGCTTCCGCTCCATTATTTTTTCGCCTGTTCATCCGCTAAAAGTGAAATGGCATTTAATGCGGCAACCGTCACTGTACTACCGCCTTTCCGACCAACATTTGTAATGTACGGAATACCTTCAAGTTTTAGCAGCTCTTCTTTCGATTCAGCCGCAGACACGAAACCTACAGGCATACCAATAATTAAATCTGGTTTTGCTAAGCCTTCCTTAATTAAACGAATCAATTCTAGTAATGCAGTTGGGGCATTACCAATGGCATAAATACCGCCCTCATGCAATTTTGAGGCTTTTTGCATCGATATAATGGCACGCGTTGTATTTTGCTTTTTCGCTTCTACAGATACATCCTCATCCGCAATATAGCAATGTAAATCGCCACCATGTTTTTGGAAACGTTTTTTACCAGAGCCACTTTCAATCATTTGCACATCCGCAATTACATGACGCCCTGCCAGAATAGACTTAACACCTGCTTCAAGTGCTCCTGGTGTAATAATAACGCTACGACCTAGCTCAAAGTCAGCAGATGCATGGATAATACGGCGCACAACCTTCCATTCATCTTCTGAAAAGTCATGCTCCCCCATTTCCTCCGCGATAATCGAGAAACTGTAATCGTAAATTTTATCTGGGTCTACTGTTAATGGTTTGAAATCTGTTTTAAAATCCATTGTTATTGCCTCCTAAAGTGTATGTTGTACAGCCTGTAACACTTCTTCAAAAGTGGAATATTGCTGGCCATATTTAATATTGGGTCTTGCAATAAGAATTGTTTCTATAGAACAAGCAAGGGCTGCCTCTAGCTTCTCGTCTACTGAGCCGACTTTGCCACTTTCTTTGGTAATCATTAAGGTCACTCCATATTGACGGAATAATGCTTCATTTAATTCCTTTGAAAATGGGCCTTGAATGGCTACAATATCTCGCTGTGCCACACCGAGCGCCTCACATTTTTCCATATTGTCAAGTCGTGGGAGCATACGAGCAATGACTCTTGTATTTTCTAAGCCTTGTAAGACTTTCGTAAATGTAGCAAGCGTTTTACTACCTGTTGTCAGCATAATAACACCACGCTTTTCTGCTGCTAACTGAGCTGCTTCCTCATAATCCTTCACGACTGTTATAAGTGGGTGTACATAATGTTCATGAGCACGTTCATAGCGAATATAAGGAACTTGCGCTTTTTCAGCTGCTGCCATGGCATTTTTCGATGCCTCTTCTGCAAATGGATGAGAGGCATCTACCACCAATTGAAAGCCTTGTTCCGATATAATAGTCGCCATTTCTTCCGCTGTAAGTCGCCCTATTAAATGAGGTAAGCCAGCGTCAGCAAGACTAGAGGCTGCCGATTCCGTCACAACGGTGGCAGTTACAGCATGTCCCGTCCTTTGCAGTTCAAGGCCTAGATTCCTTGCATCACTCGTCCCTGCTAACATGAAAATCATTTTACTGGCTCCTCTTCATGATGATGATGGTGATGGTGATCGTGTCCATGATCATGGCCGTGGTCGTGGTGGTGATCATGGTCGTGATCATGATGGTGATGATGATGTGCATGCCCATGAATAGCAGCGTAAGCCCGATATTCTTCAAGATCTTTCATACCTGTTGATGTACCATTCACCGCTTGCTCAATACGTTCTAATAGAACATTTTGTAAACGTTCATGGTAGCCAAAGTAGTTGGCAATTTGAATCTCACATGCTGGAAATTGCTCATTGTATTTCTCACACATAACATGCATACGCTCCATTAAAATACCCGTGAATAAAAAGTAAGGAAGCATAATAATTTTTTTAGCACCTAGTTTGACACAGCGTTCAATGCCTTCTTCAACACGTGGGTCCGTTACGCCCATAAAGGCACTTTCTACGTATTTAACAGGTAGTTTTTCCCATAGTAATCGTGTAATTTTATAGAAATCTCCATTTGCATAAGGATCACTACCTCCTCGAGCAATTAATAAAATGGCTGTGTCTTCCTGTTCTTGTTCAGTATCAAATCCAATTTCAACTAAACGATCCTGTAATATCGCAAATATTTCTTCATGAATGCCAATTGTTTGACCATATGTGAATGTGATATTCGGATAATGCTCACGAGCATGCTCGATTTCTGCCGGAATATGTAGCTTAGAATGACCTGCATGAAGTAAAATAATCGGGATGACATGTACCTCTGAAGCACCCTTTTTCACACAGTTTGTAATACCTTCTTCGATGTTAGGAGAAGCAAATTCAAGGAAGCATGTTTCCACTAAATATTGTTCATCAATGCGAGATTTCATTTGCTCGATAAATGTACGCACCTCATCATTTCCTGCTGCTAAACGGCTCCCATGGCCAACAAATAATATAGCTTTCATCTCTTTTCTCCTCACTAGTCGCCGCACGGAGCTGGCTCTATTTTTATTTTGGAAGACATATCTTGATACGTAAAATGCAATATCTTTTTCACCCGCTTGAAGTATTTAAATAGACGCTCGTTTGGATGCGCATTGGCTTTATATTCTTCAATAATATCTGTAATTAAAGGGATTAATTGATCAGGCTCCAAACCTTCTACAACAGGCTGTGCTGCATGAGCCGTACGTCCGACTGGTTTCGCTCCAATAAAGACATCAAATTTACTTTTGCGATAGACAATCCCAATATCATCAAACACGGCTCGATAACAAGCCATTCCACAGCCATTGAAGCCAATATTTAATGTTTTCGGTAATGACATACCGCCAAGCTTTTCTTGAATTTCCTCCGCATATGGAATGGAATCTGCTTTTTCACCGTAGCAAAAATCACAAGCCTTCAACGATAACACATCACCAATTGGTGCTAATAAAAAGCCTACTTCCTGTAATTTCTCAGTGATACGTTCAGGCGTTGTTGTAGGTATTTTTAAATGGATTTGATGATCTGGTGTATATTCCATTGATCCTTCTTCTCCTACTACCTCTGCTAACGTCATCATTTGCTGTGGTGTGAAAAATTTATTAGCCACGCCAGGGCTCACTGCTAATTCAAAAATGGATTCTATTTTTTGTTGTACAAGCTTTGGAGTAACCTTGATAGCACTTGTTCCCTTTACCATTGCAAGTGCCGCTGTAGCCATTTCAAGTGCTGTTTTTTTCGGCTTTGGCATAACGGCTATACTGGGTTTATTCATTCTCCCTGCATTAGGGTCTGCCGCAAAGTCATTTCGTGCTGTTCCTGTCTCTTGATTCATCGCCCATGGCTCATTTTCTTCCCGTAAGCGTTGATGTGGACGTAATGGCTGTTTTTCCTCACCAAGTGTATATTTACGTTGGTAGCCTCGCGGTGTAATCATTTTATTATCATAGAAGAACGTAGATGAGTTTCCGATAATAACTGTTGTCAGCATACCAATATCATGTTCCAGCATTTCTGCCAATGTCGTCATCGTCACTTCCTGACGTTCTCGATAGGCACTTTTTACAAGCCCTACTGGTGTGTCAGGAGAACGATATTCTAAAAGAATTCGTTGCGCTTCGACAATTTGTCTTGTACGGCGACCACTTTTAGGATTGTATAAAGCAATAACAAAATCGGCCATAGCTGCGGCTTCCACACGCTTCGCAATTAAATTCCACGGAGTGAGATGGTCACTCAAACTAATGGTACAAGCATCATGCATAATGGGTGCACCAAGTAAACTAGCACATGAATTGATAGCTGAAATACCTGGGACAATCTCCACTTCAATACCAGTTGCCTCTGTCCAGCCTAGCTCAATTAATACTTCATACACCAATCCCGCCATACCATAAACGCCTGCATCTCCACTCGAAATGACCGAAACAATACTTCCTGCCTCTGCTTGACGAACGGCCTCCTGAGCACGTGACACTTCCTCTGTCATACCTGTACTGACAATGGATTTTGCGCTGACTAAATCTTGAATCAGTTCAACATAGGTTTTATAGCCTATGATCATGTCACTTTGTTGTAAAGCCTCTACTGCACGTGTCGTAATATGCTTAAAGTCTCCAGGTCCAAAGCCTACTACGAAAATTTTCCCTTTTTGCGCCATGTTTTTACCCCTCTTTCACCTTTTCAATCCCTTTAATGGCTGTTGTTTGCGCTGTTCGCTGTAATGTCCCTTCTCGAAGTGTAAAAACATGATCGTTATATAAGGATTCATGATGCAAATCCTGTACAAGTGTTCTAGCATGCTCCGTTGACGGTACACGATACCAATTCCCCTGAGGGTAAGCAATCACAACACAAGCATCCTTGCATCGTCCATTACAGCGCGTTCTTGTCGTATGTATTTCTTTATCTAGTGCGTTACGCTGTATTTCATCTCGTATAGCTTGGGTAATTTCCTCCCCATCCTTGTTCATACAGCTACTGCCATTGCAAATAAAGAGATGTGTTTTCATCCCCTCTAAATTCCACGTTGTCATCTTATATCTCCCCTCATTTGCTTTTGGAAAAAAGAAAAAACCTTTACTCTGCCGAAGAGTAAAGGTTTGTAGAAGCCAAATAAAAACGAATAGATTGAAAGACAGATCCTCGCTTTTGCTTCAACTTCTCCCTCCGAAAAGTTTGCATGCACAATCTGATAAGCAGGTTTCCTGACTTAAGCTTCATTTTACTGTCGCACCTTCCCTAGTTTGCACAGGTGGCATTGCGATTTCATCAGCTATTACAGTAGCGGGGGCTGTATTGGACTTTCACCAATTTCCCTATTATCTCGAGTTCTTCGAGCACTTATCGACGTTTTATATGAAATTTTTAATCGTATACATAATAGAAAACTGTCTTAATCATATCTTATTATTTTAAAATTTCAATATTTCTTTAAAAAATCATGACAAATTTATCAATTTCATAGGAGGGGTGAAAGCTATTAAAAATTTGAATTTGCCTTCTTTAATCCTAAAAAACGTTAGTTATCAGAATTTTCGACATTGATATTCTATTTTTAATTTTTTATAAAAAAAGTATAGCATAATTATGGAAATTCGTGATACACTTTGTCGTGAAATCTCACAACTTACTATTTTTCGGTGTAAAATGCTCGTCATTTTGCTTAAAAGGGAAGCCGGTTTAAGTCCGGCGCGGTCCCGCCACTGTAATAGGGAGCTTTATAGAAAATGTCACTGTCCAATGGATGGGAAGACCTATAAAGTGTTGAACTAGAGCCAGGAGACCTGCCGAACATAAGTGATCGTTTCAGCCTACGAGGATAGGTGTGCGGCTTAGCAGATGAAAATGTTATTTGCTTTTTTAGCTATGCACTTTTCCAACAACGGAAAAGTGCTTTTTTATTACGCACGCTACATTCTAAAAATCTATTTACAGTTTGGAGGAAAAAAATTGAAGCTGTCTTGGTGGAAACTTAGTTATTTTCTATTGGCTTTTTTAATGGTGCCAAAGCGTGCCTTCGCCATGCATATCATGGAAGGTTTTTTACCAATCGAATGGGCTATTTTTTGGTGGGTAATCTCCATCCCATTTATTATTTTAGGATTGCGCTCTATTCGTAAAACAATTGATGAAAACCCTGAAACAAAAATGATTCTGGGGCTGTCCGGTGCGTTTGCCTTTGTCCTATCAGCCTTAAAAATCCCTTCAGTTACAGGGAGCTGCTCACATCCAACAGGAGTAGGTCTCGGAACAGTATTATTTGGACCGTTAGCCATGAGTGTCATCGGGACAATTGTTTTATTATTTCAATCTTTACTTTTAGCTCATGGTGGGATCACAACATTAGGGGCTAATGCATTTTCGATGGCTATTGTAGGACCGTTTATCGCCTACTTTGTATTTAAAGGGGCAAAACAATTGGGGTTATCGTTTTCATTAGCTGTTTTCTTTGCGGCCATGCTTGGGGATTTAGGTACATATGTGGTGACTTCCATTCAATTAGCACTAGCCTTCCCATCTGAAGTTGGAGGCTTTATGGCTTCCTTTACAAAGTTCGCAAGTATTTTTGCCTTAACACAAATCCCATTAGCTGTGAGTGAAGGAATATTAACAGTTATTGTCATGAACTTCTTGAAAAAATATAATATTAGCGAATTAAAATCTTTACGTGTTTTCTCTACAAAGGAGGCGCACTAATATGAAACGAAATTTATTACTTTTAGCAATCGTCGTACTATTGGCGATTATCCCTCTTTTCGTCCAAAAAGGAGCAGAATTTGGAGGAGCCGACGGTGAAGCAGAAGCAGCCATTGGGGAGATCAATGCAGAATATGAGCCATGGTTTGATAGTTTGTGGGAACCACCTAGTGGTGAAATTGAAAGCTTATTATTCGTGCTACAAGCAGCTATTGGTGCTGGTTTTATCGGCTACTTTATTGGCTATATGCGTGGCAAGCATAAAGAAGGTTAAGGATTATGTTACTCATTGATAAGTATGCGTATCTCAATAAGCTAGCGTTCGTTCATCCGCTAGAAAAAATGATATTTTCATTAGGACTACTTTTATTCACGCTTATTATGAGAGATGAACGACTTTCACTCATTACATTTTTTGTAATGAGTGCTTTTATCATTTGGGGCGCGAAAATTCCACTAAACTATTATGCGAAGCTATTATTACTACCTGGTTTTTTCTTATTCACAAGTCTCTTATCAATCATCATTTCGATAGCTCCAGCAGCGCATACATTACCAGCCCATATGGGGGCATTTACGTATATGAACTGGACAATTTTTATTGGGAGAGCCAGTATCGCTACCGCCCAGCAACTATTCTTTATTGTACTTGGCAGTATAAGTTGCTTATATTTTTTAGTTTTAACGACATCTGTACAAGGAATTTGTTATGTGCTTCGACAATGGCGGCTACCTACTTTATTAGTTGAGCTAGTAGAACTCACCTATCGTTTTATTTTTATTTTTTTAGAAAGCATGCAAAAAATTCATTTGGCCCAGCAAGCCCGGCTTGGCTACCACTCACCCATGCAATGGTTACGTTCAGTGTCTATGCTAATTGCCGCGTTGTTTATTGAAATGTTTCAGCGCAGTCGAGAGCTTAATCATGCCATGCTGGCGCGTGGTGGTGAAACGGTTTATTGGCATGAAACGGGCGCCTATAGCAAAAAAAACTGGCTTGGTATAACGGCTATTTTTTTATTCCTCATCGTATACGGAGGGTACTTCTCATGACAGCATTTTATTTTAAACTAAACAACCTGTCATATGCCTATGCAGATGGTACGAAGGCTTTGACAGATATTACATTAAACATTCCAAAAGGGAAAAAAATCGCTATACTCGGTCATAATGGAGCAGGAAAATCCACTTTATTTCAGCACCTTAATGGTATTTTGAAACCAACAGCTGGGACCATTTCATTTGATGGAGAAAAACTTCAATATAATAGAAAGGCATTAAAGGCTCTTCGCCAACAGGTTGGAATCGTCTTTCAAGATGCTGATAATCAGCTTTTTTCAGGAACTGTTAAGCAAGATATAGCCTATGGTCCAATGAATCTAGGATGGCCTACGGAAAAAATTGAAGAAAAAATAGCATGGGCTGTTGCACAAACTGAAGTGACAGAGCTACTAGATAAACCCATCCACTTTTTAAGCGTAGGGCAGAAAAAGCGTGTGGCCATGGCAGGTGTATTAGCGATGGAACCGACTGTCCTTTTATTAGATGAACCAACAGCGGGTCTTGATAGCTATTACGCTACACAAGTTTTTCAATACTTAGCCAAAGTAGAAGACCATGAAAAAACGATTATCCTTGCGACTCACGACATTGCCCTTGCCTATGAATGGGCCGATCAAATTATGGTCATGGAGGCAGGAAAAATTATTTATAATGGTGACCCTGTCGCCTTATTTTATGAAGAAGAATTGCTAAAACGGGCACATCTTGAACGACCATGGGTATTTGACATGGCTTTGGCTCTACAAAAAAAGAAATTATGGCACGAAAATATTTCAATTCCTCGCTCTAAGCATGACTTACTGCAATTGATCGAACAGCTATATGTAGAGGCGTAATGGTATCATCCATAAAAAGTAACGGACAGTTCGTTTTTAAATCGCAGAGAAAAATTTTCCTCATTTGCGAAACTTTTCTAACGTTTAACCGTATTAGTATAGTCGAGACATATTATAGAACATCAAGGAGAGATACAATTGAAAAGTTGGTTTAAAAAATCAGTCGCTGTCGCAGCATCCGCTGCATTAATGGTTCCTGTCGCTTCAGCTTTTGCTGAGGAGACACCACAACAAAGTGCGAAGAACGTATTAGCAAGCAATTCACAACATGCAGGTAAGAATCTTACAAATGAAGACAAATGGATGAGTAAGGATACGATTATTATCAAGCATTCTGGCCTTGATAAAAACGTACATAAAAAAATCGGATCTAAGGTCATCCGCTCCATTCCTTCATTAGGCTATGATGTGATTCAACTTAACAAAGGTGTATCCATAGAAAAAGCCGTCTCTTACTATTTAAAGCAGCAAGGGATTTCAAGTGTATCCCCTAGTTATGTCTATCATTCTTTCAACAAAGAAACTGACCCAAAGAAACAAGATATGTATCATCTAAGCCTCTTGCAAATGGATCAGGCTCTAGCATTAGCTGGGGAACATGACGTAACAGTAGCTGTCATCGATTCTGGTGTTGATTTTAAACATCCCGATCTAAAATCTCAAGTACTCACACCTTATAATGCAGCTGCACCGGCAAATACATCTTATCCAGGTGATCATGGAACACATGTTGCTGGGATTATTGCCGCAGCTAAAGACAATGGCATTGGTGGACATGGAATTAATCCACAAGCGAAGCTACTACCTATTGATGTCTTTAACGGAAAAGAAGGAGCAAATGATTTTATCATTGCACAAGGTATTCTGTACGCCATTGAGCAAGGTGTTGATGTCATTAATATGAGTTTAGGAGGCTATGGTGAATCACCACTTATGCAGGATGCTGTTCAAAAAGCTATTGATAGTGGCATTACGATTGTCGCAGCGGCTGGTAATGAGTCGACGGATGAATATTCCTTCCCTGCTTCCTATGAAGGTGTAATTAGTGTTGGTTCCACGAATGATCGTAATAAGCTATCAAGCTATTCCAATTATGGTCCCTCTGTCGATGTCGTGGCTCCTGGCGAAGACATCTACAGTACTGTACACGATGACAAAAAAGGATCATCTTTTGTTAAGTTTAGTGGTACTTCCATGGCATCTCCCGTAGTGGCAGGCATCGTGTCCCTACTTAAATCAAAGCATCCGAATTTAAAGCCACATGAAATTGAAGCAATTCTTGAAATAACAGCACAAGATTTAGGTAAAAAGGGTTATGATCTTACTTATGGTCATGGGCTTGTCGATCCAGTGAAAGCCTTACAGTTCGATTTAAATAAATTACCTAAACATTATTCTGAATCTAAAGAAGAGCGTATCAAAAATGCCAAAGTTCTTGCTAAAAATACATTAAATATTGAACAAGGTGTTTTCGAACAGCAAGACGAGAAAAAATGGTACAAGGTTGAGCTAGAGGCAAATGAGTATGCTCAGCTAACATTAAAAGGCGCTGATCAATACGACTATGCCTTCGATTTATACTTTTACCCTACTAATGAACAAGGTGAAGTAGAGCCTATTAAAGTTAATGATGTTCGTGTAGGAAAAAAAGAAGGTCACCTTTTTAAAGCAGACCAAAAAGGAACGCTGTTAATTGGTGTGAAAGATCATAATGGTAGTTATAGCTTAAAAGGGAAATCTACTTATATCTTTACAGCACAAACTGCGAAAAACTCGAATTTGCCAATTGATGCTTTAAATAAGTCTTCAATGCAGCCTATTAAAAAATTCCCATATAATACGGCAGGTAAAAACTATACCCTACTGTCCAAAGATCAACAAAAGGATCAAGATTATTTTACGTTTTCAGTAACAAAACCAACAACATTGAAGTTTGATTTATCTGGAATTCCAGGTGTTACTGCCTCTATGGATCTTTACTTAAAAGAGGATTTCAATCCGATCCCACCAGAAGAGATAAAGCAAGCTAAAAAAGAGGAAATTGAAGAAGAGGAAGCCTTCCCTATTCAAAGTTCCTACGGTGCAGCTAAAGGTGAAGCCGTTAGCATGATTATCGATGCTGTTCCAGATCAAGAATACATTTTAAGTGTATCTAATGAAAGTAATAGCGAGTTTTCAATGGAGATGTTTTTCAGTGGTGGCATTGAAAAAGAGGAAACAGTCAGTGAGTCTATGATTCCATACACATTAAAAGGTGAGGTTGTTACACTTCCACCCGATGAGGATGGACTACCTTTAGAGGAAGCCATGTACGACGAAAACATCTCTCTCGACCAATTACCAATAACGCCAAGTACAACAAAAAAGCGAAATGAAATTGAAGGCATGATGAGTATGCTCATGAATTCCTTTACAACGGACAATTTAGAAAATGTTGATCCGATTATTAAGCAAGCTATTCGCTTCAACATTGGTGAGGATCAAAAAGCTTATTTCCAAACAGAATATGATGAGGACTACTTCTTATTTAAAACAAAGGAAGATGCCCTTTATAGTTTTAGCTTTAACAAAGGTGCTGGCCAAATGCCTGCAGGTACTGTCTTTGAATACGATGAAAAAGCAAATGAACTAATTCCTGTTTCGTCCTTAACCAATGATTTGGGCTTACTTTCATTGCTTCTTGGCTCAGCCGGTAATGAAAACGATGCAAAAGTGATGGCATTGAAAAAGGACAAAACATATGTAGTAGCCGTTGTAAATGCTGGGGAACGTTCTATTGAGCCATATACGTTGAAAACAAGTAAAATCGGTGATATTCCAAAAGATTATAATCCTGATAATTATGAAGAAGCAAAAGCTCTAAAAATTCAACCAGGTACAACTTATAAAGATCATCTAATTTACCAAGACGATGAGGATTACTATTATTATAAGCAAAACGGTAATGATGAAGTTATGAGTTTATTAATTTCCTCTGTTCCATTTACCAATGAACAATTAAATCAATTGCCAAAAGAGTTACAGAAGGACTTGAAATTTGCAGGATCGATTATTGAAGATACAAATGGCAATATGAAAATTGACCCTAAAGAAATGGAGACCGCCATTCCATTTGGACTGAGCGATAATATTCTTGAGATACTCCTTGGCATGGTAGGAACGACAGACGTAAATACATCCTTTAAGGCTAAAAAGGATCGAGGTTACTTTATTCAAGTCAATAGCACAGGGCTTGGCCAATTGTCCATTCAGCCCTACACATTGACGATGTTCGACCATAAACGAACAGACGAAGATGCAGATTCCCAATTAGTGAATGGTGTACCAACCAAACCATTAGCCCTTAAGAAAGAAGACGACAAATGGATAGCTACTCAATATTTAAATGCGGGTATACCATTTGGTGATAAGGATTACTTTGAATTTAACAACGTCCAAAAACGTGATATCTTCTTCTCACTTCAAACAGAAAAAGCACTAGATGGTGTGATTCGAGTGATAGATGCAAACGGAAAAACAGTCAAAACTTTAGATCTTTACGGAGCTGGAGATGCTGAGGTAGGTACAATCGAACTGGATGCAGGTAAATACTATATTGAAGTTAGTGAATATTATGGCCAAGCAAGTACACAGCCATATACGTTAGAAATTAAATAATATCAATAAAATCCCCTAGATAACGGAATATCTAGGGGATTTTTATACATATAAGCATCTTTATTCTAAACTAAAATGCTTATTACATAAAATATTTGACATAATTACAGTATTCATCTTGCTTCATATGAAGCTTTTCATACAGCTTACGCGCATTCACATTATCTGCTGCTGTTTGCAGTGTCACATAACGAGCATACTGTTGCTCACAATATTGAAAAACTTTTTCCATCAATGCCTTGCCCACCCCTAGGCCCCTAGCATCTTCCGTGACATAAATATCGTTCAAAATATAGGCACGCTGTAACGCTATGGAAGAAAACGTTGGATATAATTGTGTAAATCCAACCATCTTGCCGTCTACTTGCGCCATAAAAATGACCGACTCTTTGAGGGCCAATCGTAATTGTAAAAATGCCTTAGCGCTACTTACGTCCGATTCAATACCATAAAACTGACGATATTCATCAAATAGCTTTGTTAACTCTTCTAGTTCGTTCATCGATGCTTGCAATATTTCCATTCTTGTCTCCCCTTGTGTCTTCCCATGATTGTTTCTACCATTATAAAGCTAGTTTCATTATATAGGAAAAAATGGCACAAAGAAAAGAATACTCCTCTCCATCGAGAGAAGTTCTACTTTTTTTCATTTAAGTATGCAGCGACATCTTTCACGATATGCTGCCAGTTTAATTCCTTCCGCGCATCGGCTTGTAGCTGAAGACAAGTATTTTCTAACAATGCTTCCTGATGTGCGACTTGCTGCAACGTCCGAGCAATACTTTCCCAATCATGTGTTGGATGAATACGGCCAAAGCGTTGTTGTTGGGTAATATCAGCAGCCCCGTCCACATCGGTTGTCACAATATAACAACCGTTTTTAGCAGCCTCTGCAAAAACATGTGCAAAGCATTCAACTGTGGATGTTAAGCAAAAGATTTTTGCCTTGCGATACTCCTCCTCTAGCTGCATCTTGTCTGAGATTGGCCCTACCATTGTGACTTGCGCAGGATAAGGATGACTGTCCAGTAATTGTTTTATTTCCTGCTGAAACGATTCAGACATAGGTCCTACCAAACGAAGCTCCCAGTCTGTCAGCTGTGCTGCTAGAAAGGCTTTTATTGTAAAAATGGTCTGCTTCTCTGGTGCATCTAATCGGCCCACTGATAGAATTCTATTTTCTTTCTCATGAAATTGCACGGGCTCTGTGTGAAAATACTCATAAAAGCCATTTGGGATATGTTGAACATCTAATTGTGAAAACTCTCGAATGTCAGTTTGAATCGATACACATTCGGAGGTCAGAAGATCACAAAGCTGTAGCAATTCTAGAAAGTATGGATAGGTTTTTAATCGACTTAACCAAAATCGATTAACATCTAACTTCATATAAACTTTGCCATTAGGATTAAACTGCTTATATGTTTGAAGAATGGAAAGATAGGATGGGTATGGTCCTATAGCAAATACAAGATCAATGTTCTTGGCATGCTTCACTAAATAAGCATTCATATTGGCAACATAATCAATCCCAATTGGAACCTGCTCAAATTTAACAGCCGGAAAAGATTGTTGCAGAAGGGTTTCATTCATCTCTGTCGTCACTATACTAACTTCATAGCCTAAATACTCCCCTAGTAAAATAGGCACAAGACATAGATCTTTGAAAATGTGTGCATCGGAAAGTTTAGCTGATTCCACGCTACAAATAAATGCGATCCTTTTTGTCATCGAATCCCTCTTTCTTAAAAAGCGCTCTTTCCTAGTTTATGCCCACACCTGTCAAACGTGTATAACTTAGTAAAATGTCACAACCATCCCCATAGTTCTCTAGCAAAAATAAAGGCAATCCATAAAATTACTCTCTTAAAAAACTTATGATAGCAAGCAATTGCCTACAATAGCCCTCTATCCACGCATATTGTAATAAAGAATCTGTTCAGTAAACATGAAGAACTAAACTACTTAATCAGGATGGAGGGATAAAATGAAAATAAGCTTTTTATCACCTACTTATAATAGCGAAGAATGGATCCTAACAATGCTTGAAAGTATTCCTAAAGAATATGCCTATGAAATTATCGTTGTAGATGACGGCTCCACCGACAAGACGTTAGCCATTTTACAGGACTATCAAAAAAACTGTACAGCGTTAAAAATCATCGTTCATCCAACGAATCTAGGTGCAAGCGTTGCCTATAACCGATGCATCGCTGAAGCAACAGGTGATTATATTGCCATCATCGATAGTGATGACCACTATTTACCTGCCATCCGCAATGTATTAGCACAGGTGGATGGTGAATTTGATATTTACTATTACAACATGATCATTAAGAATGGCTATGCGTTTATTAAAGATGAATCAAATCGTTATTCCTTGCCGGGACAATTTAAAATCATACGAAGAAGCTTTATCGGGGATGCGAAATTTACTATACGTAAGGATATTGCAGGAGATTGGGATTTTAATTGTGCGCTCATGGACAAAAATCCAACCAGTAAATATACCCATGAATACGCTTATTGGTACAACTATCCACGAGAAAACTCAGAATGCGATTTGCATGAAAGAGGATTGAAATAACATCATGAACGGACCTAAGCATGTGGGAGGTGTAACAAGACAGACAATGTTTAAAGATAAAACTTTACTGATTACTGGAGGAACAGGATCTTTTGGTAATGCGGTACTAAATCGATTTTTAAATACCGATATTAAGGAAATACGGATTTTTTCAAGGGATGAAAAAAAGCAAGATGATATGCGAAAGCTTTATCAAAACTCTAAAATTAAATTTTATATCGGGGATGTACGTGATTTACAAAGCCTTCACCCTGCGATGTATAACGTAGATTATGTGTTCCATGCTGCGGCCCTCAAGCAAGTTCCCTCTTGTGAATTTTTCCCTTTAGAGGCTGTTAAAACAAATATCTTAGGAACAGATAATGTTTTAACTGCGGCGATTCAAGCTGGCGTTAAAAAGATTATTTGTCTATCAACAGATAAAGCGGCATACCCTGTCAATGCGATGGGGATATCCAAGGCGATGATGGAGAAAACATTTATTGCTAAATCACGGATGGTCGACCCAAAGCAAACATTGATTTGCGGCACACGATACGGGAATGTAATGGCTTCAAGAGGCTCAGTCATACCACTTTTCATCGAACAAATAAAAGCTGGTAAACCTTTAACTATTACCGATCCAACTATGACTCGTTTTATGATGAGCCTTGAGGAAGCAGTCGAATTGGTGTTATATGCATTCTCGCATGCGCAAAATGGCGATATTATGGTGCAAAAATCACCCGCTGCTACGATCGAGAATTTGGCACAAGCTCTCCTTGAAATTTTCCAAGTGAACAATGCGATTCACATTATTGGCACACGGCATGGGGAGAAACGGTATGAAGTATTATGTACAAAGGAGGAAGCAGCAAAAGCCATAGATTTAGGTAATTTTTATCGAATCCCAGCAGATAATCGAGATTTGAATTATGGAAAATACCTGGATGAAGGCTCTCCTAAAATTACCTTATCGGATGAATATAATTCCAATAATACACAAATGTTAAACGTGATGGCTATTAAAGAAAAATTACTAACCTTATCTCTCATTCAAGAAGAGCTTCTGCTTTGGACTGGAGGAACACCATGAAATTTTTAGTGCTCGGCGCTTCTGGCATGGCGGGTCATACCATATCCATCTACTTACGGGAGCAAGGATATGATGTGACAACGTATACGAGAACTGCTTTCGCATATGGAAATAATATTACTGGTGATATTACAGATTTGAACTTTTTACGTTCACTTCTTCAAGACCATCAGTATGATATTGTCATTAATTGTATCGGTATGTTAAATAAAGAATGTGAGGAAAATCCTGAGAAGAGTATTTTCTTGAATAGTTATTTACCACATGCTATCGTATCTCTCCTTGAAAATCGCCAGACGAAGCTTATTCATATGAGTACCGATTGTGTATTTTCAGGTGAAAACGCACCCTATTATGAAAATAGTGTAAAGGACGGAACTACCTTTTATGACCGTACAAAGGGTTTAGGCGAAATTGATCATACCAAACATTTAACATTCCGTAATTCAATTATTGGCCCTGATTTGAAAATGGATGGAATTGGGCTTTTCAATTGGTTTATGCACCAAAAAGGTCCGATTCACGGCTATACTGGTGCTATTTGGACGGGGGTCACAACCCTCACCCTAGCGAAAGCCATGGAGCAAGCAGCACATGAAGAATTAACTGGACTCTATCATCTTGTCAATACATCGCCTATATCCAAATACGATCTGCTTCAGTTATTGAATAAGCACTTTATGGACCATACAATAAAGATTACTCCACATCAGCTTATTAATGTTAATAAAACTTTAATTAATACTAGAAACGATTTTTCCTTTACGGTCCCTAGCTATGAAGAAATGATAATTGACATGAAGGAATGGATTTTGCAGCACAAGGATTTATATCCTCACTATATTTCTTAAAACTTCAACTCTATTACGAGTATTGTTACGTTACTCATAATGGAGTTTTTCTATTGAATGACTGTGCCCACTGGCAATTGTCCTTCCTTGATCCAATTCTCTACAAAACGATTAAAAAATGCAGGCTGGGCTAATGATACTCCATGCCCTATGTTGTTTAACATGATTCCTTTTGCATTTGGATGGCTTTGTACAAGCTTTTGTGCAGATTTTTTCATTATTTTTTTCTCTTGATTGCCAACAGTAATTAAAATATGCCCCTGTGCATTGTGGAAATTTCGTGGGATTGAAAACGTCATATTTTCTTGTAAAACCTGAATTAATGCATCGTATGTTATCTTAGTGCTATCATGATAATAGCGGTCAAAATAGCGATCATCGATGTATAAGGTTTTCGCTTGAAGCTTTGCGAAGGTTTTATTTTTGATAAGCGGGAATGATAGTCGGAGAAACGGCCGAATCATCCATGCTGTAGTAGGTGAAGGGATAACAAGAGCACTATTAATAATCGAAAAGTGGATTAAACTAGGCTTTATGCTTAACATTTGTATGGCAATTTGAGCACCTAATGAAAAGCCAATAACAATTACCTGCTTGCCATTCGCCTTTTCCTCTAAGAGCTGTACGAGATGTTGTGCACATTGCTCAATAGAAAATGAATGATCGGACACAAGCTCAGGCACTACACAGTGATACTTGGAGAAGTGCTGAATTTGTTGTTCCCACATCCATCCCCCAACACCACCCCCATGAAGAAACATCATCACTGGACCGTCGAAATGGCCATACTCTTTATATTGCATAATGGATTCATGCACCTACTTTCTTTACTGTTTAGCTTCTCAAAAGCTTGTTTGAGATTGATTGAATGTCTGGTTTTTTGTATTTCCTGGGCAATTGTTAACGTATGTCTTTCTCGATACGGAAATTAATTGCCTCAAACCTGTCAAAATGGAATCATTTACAAATGATCATCCCAAAAGTCCTTACTAAAACTCGTGTTTGCTTGATGCTTCCCTGCTGGTTTTACAATATCAGAACCTCTTAAAATGACACCTTTTCCAAATTTCTGTTCAATTTGATCTACCAATTTAATAATGGGTTCGTCTTTAATATGATCTTCAAAATCAAAAAAAGTTAGCTGCTGAGTCATCTCTTTAATGTCACTTACATTGGAAATAGTCACACCCAATAATCGAACAGGCTCCTCATTCCAGTTTTTATTAAACAGATTCCACGCCTGTTCAACTATATCCTCTTTTGAAAATATGGCGTTATTGACTGATTTACTCCGTGTATACGTTTCCCAAGAAGCTGTACGGATGATAATACTCACAGTCACTCCTGCGAGCTTTTTAGCCTTTAATCTTTCTGCTACCTTTTCAGAAAGAGTTGTCATTATTTTATATAATTCATCTCGGTCAGTCGTATCATGAGATAATGTTGTCGAATTCCCTACACTCTTCGTATCATATATTGCTTCTGGATCAACAGGTCGGTCATCCTCGCCATTGGCCTTCTGTTTCAAGCGAAGTCCATTGATGCCAAACTTCTGTTTTAATGTGTATTCATCAGCCGCAGCTAATTCTCCAATCGTTTGTATACCTAACTCTTTCAGTTTTTCTGCTGTGCTTTTCCCGATTCCATGCATCTCTTTAACATTCAATGGCCACAAAACTGAAGGGACATCACGTTTACGTAATATTGTAATGCCCATCGGCTTTCTCATTTCACTGGCCATTTTTGCTAAAAACTTATTGGGTGCAATGCCGATTGAACAAGGCAATTGTAGTTCGTTCCAAATTCTATCTTGTATACCATGTACATGTTCTAATACATTTTGTCCTTCGATTATAGGCAATTGTATATATCCTTCATCTATAGAAACGGGTTGAAGTATTTCACTATACTCTTTCAGTAATCCAAAAAAAGATTTTGAAGCAGCTCTATATCGTTCAAAATTTGGAGGTAGCACAATTAACTCTGGGCATTTTCTTCTGGCCTCACCGACATTCATGGTTGTATATACACCACTTTTTCTAGCTTCATAGCTACACGTAATAACAATCCCTCTACGTTCTTTTGGATTACCTGCAATGGCTATAGGTTTTCCCTTTAATGAGGGATCGTAAATTTGTTCCACTGAGGCATAAAAGCAATTAAGGTCAATATGTAAAATGATTCTTCCTTTATGCAATTTCGTTCACCTCACGTTGATTTTAATGTTAGCTATATTTTATCATATATGAGTCCTTTCACACTTAATCTACCGTCTAAGCAAAGCATGTTTTTATAGGTTTCACAATAAAATAAAAAGGTTCTTTTGATGTATACTCTCGGAAATCAAGTGACAGATGAGCTCCCTTATTACTGATTAGTAAATGGTGAGAAATCATCACTTGTTTGGTCGTAATCTTCCATCCGCTTTTGAACCTTTATTTCATCAGAAGCTGCTATTCCTGTTATTAGTAGATTAAGTAGTGCAAAGGTTGGTGTAGCACCTTTTAGAGAAATAGGAGAAGGAGCAACCACCTTAAACAAAATGTCCGAAAGAAGCCCTAATGGCGACAATTCATCGTCTGTTATGCCTATCACTTGTGCCCCTTTTTTCTTTGCTGCTTTGACAAATGCATTCGTTTCTTTTGAATATCGAGGAAAAGAAATAGCCACCAATAATGTCTTTTCATCGATTAAGGATAATAAATAATTAGAATCCTCTATTTCTCCACGATATAAAAAAGTATTTCCTACAACAACATTGAGACTAAACGATAGCCAGTTAGCAGGACCATATGAGGAACGGAAGCCTATGACGATTCTTTTTTCAGAACTAATTAAAAGATCTATAGCTTTTTTATACTGGGTGTAATCTATTTGTTCTAACGTTGCACGTATATACGAAGTATCTTTCTCGATTACATGTTGAATTAAATTTGTATCTTTTAAAGACTTGGACGTAGATCGAAGCCCTTCAATTGGATCTGAAATGGGTGAAGAATCTTCTAATAAAGTAGCTTGAATTTCTTTTTGCAATTCGCTAAATCCAGAATACCCAAGAGCATATGATAACCTAATCACCGTTGTATCGCTTGTTTCACTTGCAATACCTAGCTGCTTCGATGTTTGAAATGCAACCTCTTTCGGAAAGTCAACAATATATTTTGCAACTAATTTCTGTCTTTTTGTTAGTTCATTAAATTGTTTTCTAATTCTTTCATTATAATTATCCATACAGCCAGCCCTTCCAATGAGTTAATCTAGGTATGTAACTTATTTAATACAGGTTCAGTAAATGGTTGATGACTAAAAAAACTCCCATTTTATTATTCAGTATGCATCACTTTTATATTTAAAAAACCACTAAATTAATTAGAGATAATGAGCTCCAAGTTTTATACTTTTATCTGTCGGTGTAATGTATCCAATGAACAATTACTATAGTACAAACATTCAATCTATTACGTAGGTAATTTGGTAATTACACGAACCTTTATTGTGAGTTTTATGTATAATTTCAGTTTCATATTTTTAGCATATCCCTAACCCGTGTAACCTTTCAACCTTAGATTCTAGGGCATTCACTATAAATATATTTAGTGTGAATACCCCAACATTAATTGATTTTCAACAAGAAAATAACTTACTAGTTGTAACATCATCATACCATTTAGCTATGAGTTATGTTTTAGTTGTATATTTTTTCATAACCGATTATATTTGATAAATTATTAATAGCCTTTTGGTTTAAAAGCTAAACGGTTACTTTATTAAGAAAATGATTATAAGCAACTCTCGATAATTTAGATATGATACTAGCACCTTCTGCTTCAGTATTATTTCCTATAGAAAATACTGAAATGATAAAATTACCTTTATTATCAGGTAGCTGGACTATCCCTGAATCATTGACAACACTTGCAATGGTGCCAGTTTTATGAGCAACAACAGTATTTTGAGGTAATAAATAAGGTATTCTACTTCGAAATTGTTGCTTGGCAAGGATTTCAAACATATCATGACAAGCTTTTTCAGAGATTAATTGCTTATTTGCCATTTTTTCTAATAAAAGTGCCATATCAGCTGCGGTTGTTACATTGTTTGCATGACTTTCTTTAAATACAATTGAATGATGATCAATTTCACCATTTTTAAATCGACGGTTAATGTCATTATAAGTGTCCATTGAGAATTTTTGTGGAGGTAATCCCACACAAGAGCAAAGAAGCTCCCAGCAGCTGAGACGAATGTAAGTATTGCTTAGTCCAATTTCTTTCATATATTGATTTACATTTTCTTTCCCTAAAATACTCAATAACTTATCTGTTCCCACATTATCACTAACAATTATCATCATAGTCGCTAAATTTTTTATCGTAACGTCGATTCCAGGAATTAACTCCTTAAATATACCTGATCCATTGACTAAATCCTCTTCTTCCAACCTAATATGTTCTTTTAGTTCGACCTTCCCCATTTGAACATCACGATATAAAGTGGCCAAAATAGGAATCTTAAAAACACTTGCAGCTTGAAATAAACGATTCTCATTTATTGCAGCAGTCTCTCCAGATTCCAGATGTTTCACATAAACCCCGAATGTCCCAGTAGCTTCTTGTATAATTTTTTCCAAACTCTCCTGTAATCCCATCATCAACATCCTCTCAAATTTCTACATAAGGAGTTCAATATGAAAACCTTGGAACTCACTAGTTAAGTGGTATATTTACGGAAACTTTAGGGAATTGTCTAAAATGATATGATATTCCGTATGCTTCACTATTATCATCCACTAGTATCTCAGCTATTTCTGTAAAGTCATTAAAATATGCTATAAACATGTTATCGCTCACAAAAGTTATTGGTATCTCTACATTTTGTGAGAGTAGAACTGGGTTTCCTTCCTTGATTTTAATGCACACTTTCGTCCCTTCATTCGATTGATATTCTCCTTGATACTGTTGAAGTCGTTCTTCTGAAATATCATATTCTTCAAAGGTAAGGTGATTGGCGTCTACCTCCCTTTCACTCAAAGCATTAAATACAAGTTGCATAATTCGGGCAGCAGGTACACCTGCCAAGTTAGTTAATACAACACCTGTAACCCCTTTTTCAGGTAAAATACTTAATTGAGCTGAAATTCCCTTGAGCCCTCCGCCATGTTCAATAAGAGTAGTGCCAAAATAATCGGGAGTAATCATAAAACCGTACCCATAGAATCTTCCAGGTTGTAATTGAATATGGGGTTTAGTCATTTCTTTTACACTTTCTTCTGATAATATTTGCTTACCATCTACTACACCAGCATTACGGAAAATTTCTGCATACAATAACATGTCTCTAGCTGTAGATTTCAAAAAGCCTGCTGCTCGCATTGAAGTAGATTCCCACCAAATTGGTGCAGCCAAAACGTGTTTTGTTCCATCGCTTTTGTCCTCTGTATAGCAAGTGGTGATATTTTCATAATCAGCGTACTCCTCAATTGTGAAATAGCTGTTTTCCATACCACAAGGTGTGAGGATATGATCATATATATATTGTTCATAACTTTTTCCACTGATTCGTTCGATGATTGTTCCTAATAAGGCATATGATTCATTGGAATAACTAAAATGTGTACCAGGTGCACCCAATAATTCAATATCTTGTTCATCAATAAACTGCATAAGTTGCTCATAAGTGTCAATTGGTCCGTGATCTTCAACATTAATATTTAAACCTGGATAATTTTTTACAGTTGGGTCAAGATCTAGTGACCTTTTCATTGCATAAAATAACGAAGACATTGGAGGCAATCCTGCTGTGTGAGTCATAAAGTGATGAATAGTGATATCTTTGATAGCCTCTTTATTTTTAACGTTGAATTCAGGCAAGTATTTACTAACAGGATCATGCACATTCAATTTACCGACTTCCTGCAGTTGCATAATAGCCACACAAGTAAATGATTTTGTTATCGAACCAATACCAAAAACTGTATTTTCAGTTACAGGTAGTCCATCGGCTACATTACGGAAGCCAAATCCTTTATGGTAAAGAATCTCCCCAGCTTCAGCAATTGCAACAGCAGTACCAGGAATCTTATGTTTTTCCGTTATCTTTTGACCAGCCTCTTCAAATGCTTTTAAATTCACATCTACTTTCATTTCTTTTCCTCCTTTAGAGTAGTTGTATATAATAATGTAGATCGAATCGATGATCTAACTATTATCCTCACATTATTGATTCTCAGTCGTTATCAAGTTCGAAAAATTTTCTACAGGTAAATGTCTGTTTATAAAATCGAGCATTGAATTCAACCTAGCTATTCTTAATTCGGGTTTGCCGTATTGGAGGAGCCCATGACTTGATTGTGGAATACGAACCAGTTCTACTTCTCCTCCTCGACGCTTAATATGGGAATAAAACTGTTCTGCCTGCTCTATTGGACATCGTAAATCATCTTCATTGTGTAGAAGTAGAAGTGGCGTTTTTACATTATCTACATAGGCAAGAGGAGAGAATTTCCAAAGATTCTCCAAATCTGTCTTTCCAAGAAACTCCTGATCAATAAAATATGGTGCTATATCGCTTGTGCCATACATGGAAATCCAATTCGAAATACAGCCTTCAGAAACTGCTGCAAAAAATCTATCGGTGTGAGAGATGAGCCAATTTACCATGAATCCACCATAGCTAATTCCATTAACGGCTACCCTATTTTTATCAAGATATCGATTTTTTTGTAAGGCAAAGTCCAGTCCGTTCAAAATATCATTCATATCCTTTCCACCATAATCACCATGTACAGCATTGGTAAATTCTACACCGAATCCTGAGCTTCCTCGTGGGTTCGTATAGATAACTGCATAACCTCGCGCAGCGAATAATTGCAATTGATGAAAATATGTGAAACCATAAGCAGAATGTGGTCCTCCATGAATATCTAATAGAACAGGATATTTTTTATCAGGATCAAAGTTAGCGGGTTTTAAAATAAAACCTTGCATATACCAGTTATCAACAGATTTATAGGAAAAAACCTCAGGTTCAACTACGATGAGTTCGGATAATAACTTGTCGTTGCAGTCATCCAGACGAACTTCAGTTTCAGGGAAAATGGGTACATGTAATTGAGGAAAAGCTTCTGTTGGATACCGATAATTACAGTCGGCTGTATTCGTTTCATCAATTCTAATGGCTGATATCCTCCCAGGATGATTGACTGTCGAATAGGCCATACTAATCGTCTCTTCTCCATCAAATGAAAAATGAAAAATAGTACGGTCTCCACCAGCAATAATTACCGGATGATCGTCATTTTTATCATTCGAGAATCTAACAATTTCATTTCTTCCTTCATGGGTACTAAGCGCATAAATATACCTACTATTATTAGACCATTGAGGGCGAAGTGCATATCTGAGATTACGCATATCTGTAAAAGTCATATCAAGGAGGGTGTCTTGATATTTTTTGCTTAAAGAGCTAACATCCCCTCCCTCTGAAGGTATGACTAATAATTCCTTCTGTTCTGCATGGTTGCAAAAAAACGCTATCCACTTTCCATCAGGTGAGTAAGAAGGTGAGCTTGCTTCCGTATCACTGTATAGCAACTCCGCATCTCCTCCGGAAGAAGAAACTCGATAAACCTTTCCTCCAAAAAGAAAATTTTCATTTTCTGCGTTTGAACTGAACACGATATATTCTCCATCTGGTGACACGTCAGGCTGATGAACTTCATTTATTCCTTTTGTTATCAAAACGAATGTTCCAGTATCTATATGAATAGCAACAATTTGACGTTTGTACGGTTTATGAAACCCAGTTCCATCATTTTTGTAATATAGATGATGATAGCGTTTAGCCCCATCTCTCCATAACTTATCCTCTTGTTCCTTCTCACTCTTTGCTTCATGAATTGTTGCATTTTCATGAAAGGTTTCTAGTTCCGAATGTACAATTACAGGTACCAATCCATATATCGTTTTACCGTTAGGAGCCCATACTATTGAGCTAATTCCTTGACGAAACTTTGTCAGACACCGGGCCTCTCCACCATCGAGAGATAACAGCCATGCCTGCATTCCGTAAGCACGGTCCGAGATAAATGCTATGGTTTTTCCATCGGGTGACCAGATAGGATTGACGTTCCTTGTGCCTGAGGATGTTAAAACTCTTCGTGTTTTTCCTTCTACATCGCTTAAATATAAATGTGTTTCGTAATTATTTTCTTTCACAGCTATGGTTCTTTCATAAACTACCTGTTGTCCATCAGGAGAAATGACAGGATTGCTTGGCCATTCAAAGTTATAAATATCTTCTGGCACTGTAGTTCTTAACATCTTTTATCACTCCTTATTAATAATAGATATTTCACTATTGCAATTCTTCAGAAAAATATTTTCGCAATATTCTAATCTAGTCTCTTCTACTAATTTTCACTAATACTATGGTTTAAATAATTTAATGGTAGTCATAGCAAGAATTTTTACACCATTTTGCAAAGCATCTAAGTTAAAATTCATATGAGGATGGTGCAGTCCAGGTTGTAAATCGGTTCCAAGTCCAATCATTGTAGCTTTAATATGAGGAAAATACTTTTTATAAAAATGGAAATCTTCCCCTCCAGGAGTAATGACTGGAGCAGCGATTGCGTCATTCCCTAGAGCTTCAATAATAGCTTCTCCCACTAGTTCCTCAAGTTGTGAACTAGGTTCCGCAGCAATCATCGATGCTAGTGTCTCTATTTCAACTATTGCCCCATTTGCTGAGCCCGAAGAAAGAACCGCATTTTCTACCTTTTTAAGTAAATCTTCCATAACATAGTTCTGTTGTGCACGGACATCAATGCCAAATTCAGCATAATCGGGAATGATATTAATATTGTTTCCACCGGCCTGAACCATGGTTATTTTGACAGATGAGGATAATGTCGGATCTGTTTTAACTGAGTTAACAGCCTGAATAATGGCTCCAAGTGAATCAACAGCATTTATTCCTAGATTTGGTCGTGAACCATGAGCTTGAATTCCATGGATCTTCCCTTTCAATAGTGTTGTCGCGCCATGATAGATGGCAGGAGATGCTTGGCCAAATTTTAATTCTTGAATGGGACGTACATGTATCCCTAGTAAACAATCAACATCATCCATAACGCCTCTATCAATTAGAGCCTTAGCTCCTAAACCGGATTCCTCAGCTGGCTGAAAAATAATTTTAATAAGCCCCCTTGGTTGAAAACCTAATTTCTTTAGACAAGAAATAGTATGAAGAACCATTGTCATATGAGCATCATGACCACAGGAATGATTGGCTTTCCATTCACCGTCGACCAGCTGCCATAACGCATCAATGTCTGCTCTAATTCCAATGGTTGGACCAAGTTTTTCATTTCCCCAATATCCAACAACTCCGGTATGCTCCTCAAACCTCTCAAAAGGTATTTTCAAATATTCGAATTGCTTACATAAGTAATCCGTTGTCTCTTTTTCTTTCCAACTAATTTCGGCATTACAATGAAAATGATGATATGTTGATTTTATTAACTCTTTATTCTCATCAACCCAATTATTGATTTGTTCAATCATATAGGGGCTCCATGGATTTATTTTCAATAACATAAAAATGGATGTTGGCTAAATTTTTTTTTAACACTCCAGTTACTACAAAACCTTTTGAGAAAGCATCATTTACTGCATCTCTCAACTTATACCTCCAAGCCTTCGCCGCTTCAAAATCCTCTTGTTTCAAAATCTGAAAATTAGCTGGAACAGGTATTAAATATCCGTCTTCATTCTTAATCGATTCTCTCTCATTGGGATATGGGATATTTCTACTATCACTATATGACAGCAGAGACTTATAGTGATTAACCAATGTATCCTTTTTGAGTACACCGGTAAGTGCATTCGCTACTCGGCTCGAACAAATATCCCATTCTACTAAAAAACGATCAGAAGGTAGACCTTTATTCAGTTTATCGCTCATTTCACCATAATAAGAAGGAAAGTACGTTTGAGAATAAGCTCCTAGCTTATTAAGATTAAAGTATGCATTTTTGGCTTCTAAAGGATCAAAAGTCCATACAATTTTTTGATAGCCGTATTCCACTGCCCACTCCCTTTGCTTAAGTTTTAGCTGTAAGCCTATCCCATAATTACGGTACTTACTATGGACGCCAGTCATATGAGAAATTAAATATTTTTTCCCATTCTTAAAGCCCGAAAAACCGTATGAAAACCCAATTAATTCACCTTCTTTAAACGCTCCAACGATGTTTCCACCATTGTGAGTTGCAGCAACAAGCTGCGGAAGAGGCGTTACTACATCTTTATCCCAGATATCCTCTTGAAAACTAACTACATCTTGTATTTCCTTTAAACTTATAATACTTTTATAGATGATTGGCTGTGTGAAAACCATTGGTAAATCCCTCCAGACACCATGAAATAAAATCAACTTAAAAATCATTTAGTAGAACTTTATTTTATCTCTAATAAACTCTTTCTGGGTCACTGTAAGTTGATTAATGAATTCCTGATTAACCTCAAAACCAATTCCAGGTTGTTCTGGAACAATAATAGTGCCAGCCTTTGAAAGCTTTACTTCTGGTAAAATGATATCTTTATCAAAATAACGACTTGAAGCAGATGTATCACCCGGAATACTAAAGTTACTTAATGAAGCGATTGCGATGTTATGAACCCTACCTATACCAGCTTCAAGCATTCCACCACACCAAACTGGGATATTTTTTTCCTCACACAGATTATGCATTCGAATTGCTTCGAATAGCCCTCCTACACGACCAACCTTAATATTAATAATTTTACATGCATTAATTTCAATTGCCTTTCTTGCATCTTCTAATGAATGAATACTTTCATCTAGACAGATAGGTGTTGTTAATAAGTTTTGTAATTTTGCGTGATCTATAATGTCGTCATGAGCTAACGGCTGTTCAACCATCATTAAATTAAACTGATCTAATTCTTGTAATAGTTGTAAATCATTCAAACTGTAGCAAGAATTAGCATCAGCCATTAGTGGAATTTGTTCTCCAAACTTTTTCCGAATAGCCTCTAAAGGTTTAATGTCCCAACCAGGTTTTATTTTCACTTTAATCTTTTTGTAGCCATCCTCTAAAAAGCCTGCCACCTTGTTTAATAGAGTTTCTATGTTATTTTCAATTCCAATACTTACGCCCACTTCAATCTCTGATCGTTTACCTCCTAGTGTAGTAGATAGCGTTTGCCCTTTTTGCTTGCTATATAAATCCCAAATGGCCATTTCAAGTGCTGCCTTTGCCATGTTATTTCTACGTATATAGGAAAACAATTCTGAGAAATCTTTGGGCTCTTTAATTTCATTTTCTAATAGCTTTGGAATCAAGTAAGTTTCAAGCATGTGCCATACTGTACCTGTAGTCTCTTCATTGTATATAGGAAAAGGCATCGCGACACTTTCAGCAAAGCCAACTTTATCTCCACCATGAACCTTAACGATGATAATATCCTTTTCAGTCACTTTACCGAAGCTAGTTTCAAACGAAGATTTTAAGGGTAATTTAATTCTTTGTAACGAAATTTTATTTATATCCATTTAGTAATACCTTCCTTTTTATATAAAATTACTTTTGGTCTCTTACTTCCGTTCTTTCTGGTTCAAACAAGTGACAAGCTACAAAATGTCCCGGTTTAACTTCTATGTTTCGAGGTTTTTTTGTCCTACAAACCTCTATACACGCGAAGCACCGCGGATGGAAAGTACAACCAAGAGGAGGATTTACCGGATTTGGAACATCACCAGTTAAAATGATCCGGTCTTTTTTTTCACTTTCAGGATTTGGGACTGGAACAGAAGACATAAGGGATTTTGTATATGGGTGAAGCGGTTCAGCAAACAATTGATTTTTATCGGCAAACTCTACCATTCTCCCTAGATACATGACCCCAATTCTGTCACTAATGTGTTTTACAACACTTAAATCATGAGCAATAAAAATATAAGTTAGTCCTAATTCTTTTTGGAGGCTTTGAAAAAGGTTAAGTATTTGTGCCTGTACAGATACATCTAGGGCAGAAACTGGCTCATCTGCTACGATAAGTGACGGTCCAACCGCGATTGCTCGGGCGATACCAATTCTTTGTCTTTGCCCTCCACTAAATTCATGAGGATAACGATCTGCATGAAAAGCACCTAACCCCACCATTTGCAAAATCTCTATTACTTTCTGTCTTCTTTCTTTTTTAGTCGCCCCTATTCCATGTGTTAATAGTGCTTCTTCTAAAATAGAAGATATTCGTAGACGAGGATTTAAAGAAGCAAATGGATCTTGAAAAACAATTTGCATTTGTTTCCTGAGCTTTCTCAATTCCTGCTTGCTCAAGCTTAGAACATCTTTGCCTTCAAATAGGATGTTACCACTTGTTGGTTCAATTAATTTTAAAATACTTCTACCAGTTGTAGACTTGCCACAGCCGCTTTCTCCAACAATTCCTAATGTTTCTCCTTTAAATAGCTTGAAAGTAACGCCATCAACAGCTTTAACATAGTCTTTATTTTTTGAAAAAAAACGTTTATTGATTGGAAAATAGGTTTTTAGATTTTGAACTTCTAGCAATACTTCACTCATGCGAATGCCTCCTCCTTACTATATAGCCAACATCTAACAGAGTGTTCGTTATTCGTTTTTATGAGAGGTGGGTTGCTTTCAAAACATTTTAAATGAGCTTTGGTGCACCGAGAAAAGAAAGGACATCCTTTCGTTACTTCTCCGATATTAGGTACATTGCCTTCGATTGGTTTCAGCTTATCCTGTTCATCTTCAAGACTAGGAATAGAATTTAATAGACCAATAGTATAAGGATGTTGTGGATTTTTATAGATCGTTTTCACATGGGCTTCTTCAACAATTTGTCCATAATACATCACCATAACCCGATCAGCCATTTCTGCTACAACACCTAAATCATGCGTGATTAATAATATGGCTGTATCGTAGTTAGTTTTGAGATCATTCATTAAATCTAAAATCTGGGCTTGTATAGTTACATCTAATGCTGTTGTCGGCTCATCAGCAATTAATAGGCTAGGATTACACGCCATCGCCATTGCAATCATGATCCTTTGTCTCATTCCGCCAGAAAGTTGATGGGGATATTCGTTAACAATTTTTTCCGGACGTGGAATTCCAACCTTTTTTAATATATCTACCGTTTGCTTTTTTAACTCATCTCCTGAGGCATCTGTATGAAGCTTAAGAACCTCACTAATTTGCCTGCCAATTCTATGAACAGGATTTAAGGATGTCATAGGCTCCTGAAATATCATTGAAACGTCTTTCCCTCGAATCGAACGCATTTTCTTTTCAGATATTTGATTAAAATCCATATCTTTAAAAAGAATTTTCCCTTCAATTTCACCAACACCATTTGCTATTAATCTCATGATGGAAAGGGACGTAACGCTTTTTCCACATCCAGATTCTCCTACCAAAGCAAGTGTTTCACCTTTATTAATAGTAAAGTTCACCTGACTCACTGCATTGACAAAATCTTTCTTCCCCGTTTTAAATTTAATAGAAAGGTCTTCCACTCTCAGAAGCGCTTCATCTTTTATTCCCATATTTTTCACTCCCAAGCAGTTATTTTTGCCTTGGATCTAATGCGTCACGTAATCCATCACCTAGCAGATTAAAACCAAGGACGACTAACATAATGGCCATACCTGGGAAAAGGGACATCCACCAAGCCTGCCCTAAAAAAGCTTTCCCGACGTAAGCCATCGAACCCCATTCAGGAGTTGGAGGCTGAGCACCGAGCCCCAAGAAACTTAACGCTGCAGCTACTAGAATACTAGTTCCAAATTGTAAGCTGGATAAAACAATTACGGGTGATAAGACGTTTGGAAATACGTGCTTTACAATAATTTTAAAATCTGAAACTCCAAGGGCCTTAACTGCCTCTATATATTCTTTTTCTCTTATTGATAAAACCGATCCTCGAACTACCCTTACATACGAAGGTATTGCCGAAATTGCGACTGCGATCATCGCGTTCGTTAATCCGACCCCAAGTACAGCAATAATAGCGATGGCAAGAAGGAGTGAAGGAAAAGCCAGTAAAATATCCATAACCTGCATAATATAAATATCAAATTTACGATAATAGCCTGCTATCACTCCTAAAATGACACCGATAACACCTGCGATTAGCACTGCAACAAGCCCCATCATTAAGGAAACCCGACCACCATATAATATTCTTGAAAATATATCCCTCCCAAAATCATCTGTCCCTAAAAAATATTGTCCTCCTGGAGGTAAAAACCTTTGTTCGAAATTCATTACGTCAACTGGATGTGGAGCTATCCAAGGAGCAAGTAAGGAAATTGATACGAAGAACAATAAGATAAAGGCCCCACTAACAGCACTTTTGTTAGTTATTATTCTTTTCCCCACGACTGACCAGTAAGTTTTAGACTTTGCTTCAGAATCTTTATTGTGAGGCGGATTGAATTTAGTTTCTGAATCTGTAAGTTTAGGAGCTGAACTACTCAAAATACTTGCCTCCCTTTCTAATACTTAATACGAGGATCTATTAGACTGTAAACGAGATCCACGATCATATTAGTTATAATAAAAAGAAATGCCATAAATAGAACTAACCCTTGTACTGTTGGCAAATCCCTTTTAGTAATGGCTTCAATAGAAAAACTCCCTAACCCCGGTAGTGCAAATACCGTTTCTATGACTACTGCACCTGCTAATAGAAAACCAAACTGTAGACCAATTAAAGTAATAACTGGGATCATCGCATTTTGGAGGGCATGCTTAAAAATCATAGGAATCATGGCAAGTCCTTTAGCTTGAGCCGTTCTCATAAAATCTTGTTTAATAACTTCAAGCATGCTAGACCTCGTCATTCTTGCTATATTGCCAGCTGAGCCTAAACCCAGCGTTATAGATGGCAAAATTAACGAGTAAAACCCTTGATATCCAGAAATAGGGAAAATATTGAATTGGTAGGAAAACATCCAAATTAAGAATAATGCTATCCAAAAACCTGGTGCAGATATTCCTATTAAGGAAATCACCATAGCTAGTTGGTCAAAGATTGTGTTTTGTTTCACTGCTGCTAAAATACCCATTAAAATTCCAATGACGGCTCCAATGATTAAACTATAAAGTGCTAGTTGTACTGTAATTGGAAAGCGAGCCACAATCTCTTCACCCACTGTCAAACCCGTAATATAGGAAGTCCCTAAGTTCCCTTGCAACACATTTTTAATGTAATCAATGTATTGAATAAAAAGCGGTTGATCTAACCCTAAAGTCTTTTTCATTTCCACTATGGCCTCTTCTGAAGCAAAGTCTCCTAGAATATAAGTTACGGGATCACCCGGTATGAGATGCATCATTAAAAAGACTAAAATTGATACACCAATTAGAGTAATAACCATTGAAAGAGTTCGATTCAAAATATATTTAGACAAGTTTTAATCCCCCCTTTTAATAAGGCAGTTAGCGATGAGCGGTCCCTAACTTTACAGGTTAATTTTTATTTCGAAGTGATATCATTGAAAATAATTGATTGTGAGTAAGGATTTTGTTTAAATCCATTAATGTCACGGTAAGCGGTTACATTTTCACGTACAAATAACGGAACCCAAGGAGACTCTTCCACAAGAAATTGCTGTGCCTCCTCATAAATCTTCATCCGCTCTTCCATATCCATCGTTTGACGTGCTTTAGTGAGTAAATTGTGTAATTCTTCAGGTTCGTAATGCATTCTTAATGAACTTCCTTTTCCAAAAAGCATATATAAGATATCTGGATCTGACCATCCGTACGTATTTAGAATGGCATCATGTAATCCCTTTGGTGTGTTTGCACTAATGGATGCTGGCTCTTGAACAGAAATATTAACTACAATACCAATCTCTTTTAATTGGCCTTGAAGAATTTGAACAATTCTTTGCATAACTGGTTCATCAGATAACCATATTTCAAATGAGAAAGGCTTTCCGTCCTTCTCTACAATGCCATCTCCATTTGTATCCTTCCACCCAGCTTCTTCGAGTAACGATTTAGCTTTTTCCACATTTTGCGTGTATTTTTGTGCTGCCTCTCCTTCAACTTTCTCACTATATCCAGGGATGCTTTGAGGCAGTGGACCAAAAAGTGGTTTTGCATAACCTTCCAAAGCAAATTCTACGAGTGGATCCCGATTGATACCAAGTGCGATAGCTTGCCTAACACGTTTGTCTTGGAACATTGGTTTTTTATTATTGAAGCCTAAGTAAGTTATGCCTTGTTCGAACATACGATCAATTTTCACACCCTCTGTTGTTTCAAGGTCTTTAATATAATTCGGGGGCACATTAGTCATAATTTGCGTGGTACCTTTTTTAAATTCTAGTACCCTCGTATCGTCATCCGTAATGAATCGGAATTCATATTTATCAAAACCAGGTGCGCCCTTATTGTCTACAAATGGTGGGCCCCAATTATAATCCTCATTTTTCATATAAGTAATAGAAGATCCACGTACTCTTTCCTCAAATTTAAATATTCCTGAAGCTGAAGGATTTTTTCCAAAATCCTCACCGTAATCATCAAGTGCCTTAGGATCCATCGGTGCTAAATAGGCGGTAGTTAATCCACTGGCAAAAGGTGCAAAAGGCTCTGTGAAATAAATCATTAATTTTTGCCCATCAGCTTCCATTTTGTCCACTGGTCCAGCTAAAAACTTGACGGCAGAATACTCTAGGAACCTTTCAAATGACTTTTTAACCGCTTCAGCAGTAAGCGGTTCCCCAGAATGGAACGTGACATTTTCATCTAAATAAAAAGTCCAAATCTTACCGTCATCTGAAATATCATATTTTTCAGCAAGACCAGGTATTATATTTCCCTCCAGGTCTCTTTTTAACAATGTGTCATAAATATTAGCAGTTGAATTATCAACCCAAGTTGTTTTATGGACATCAATTGTATCCGGCTCACGAACAGAAGAGATGACTAATGTATTCTTTGATTTGCTATCGCCATTTCCAGAACTTTGTTCATTTGAATCTGGGGTACAGCCTGCTAAAATAACCATGATCATTACCATAACGATTAATTTAATTCCGCTGGTTTTCTTTTTCACCTTCATCCTCCCCTTTACTTAACTTTATCTTTCTGTAAAAATTCAACATCTTTTTTAAAAGGATAAACTTCTTTTGCAAGTCTTGAATGTTCAAAAGAAAACAGGTTAAAACTTGATAACCCAGGTGAGTCAACGGTAATGATTGTATGGGCTAAGGGTTCAAATCCGGCACGGAAATGCTGACTTGATTTTAAAGCGACAATTTTGTATGACCTAATATCAATCCCGTGTAATAAAAAGATTTGTTCATCCAGTGTTTGCGACCTTTTAGAACAAACAACAATATCAATATCGCCAACTACTAATCTTGCAGACTTACCATAATTTACTTTTGCACCTTTTCCCATTTGAGAAGACTGGATAAATCGGCCATCTGCTAGAGTTTTAACATAAGCAGTTACCTTGAGCGGTTTTCCATGTAAATCATCTGTTTTGCCACCTAGTAATACATCGATTGTTGCTCCTACTCCACTATTATGAGCGATATTCACTACTTCCGGGTCATAAATAAAACTGAAACAAGCATTTTCAAGATTTGCCTCTATCATGGCTGAAAGTAGATGAGTTCCATCACCTGGCGTACCCCCTCCAGGATTGTCTGAAGTTTCGTTAATGACAATTGGCTTTCCTTCTATTTTTAGTGCTCTTTTAATTCCTTCATCTGGATTAATAATGTCTGGAAAAAACATCTCTTTTGTATTCCAAATCTCCAAAGCGATTTCTTCTGCAGTTTGATCTGCAAGCTCCTGATCATTATTAGTGACGGTCACCACCGAAACTCCAACTTCAGGTATATTCGTGTAAGGAAAGCCATGAAAGAATGTGCAATCAATAATTTTTTCATTTACTTCATGTGCCCAGCACAGTTCATTGATATTTTTTGCTGGTGGTAAATTTGTAGTAGATGTAGGAATCATAAGTGGGAGTTTTTTTAGGCTCATTTTTGGTTGAAGCTCACCTGAAAGAATTTTTCGGGTAATATCGATTGCCTCGATTCCTCTTTCAAAACAATCAACATGTGGGTAAAAATTAACGCCCAATAGGACATCTGCTTCTTGAACCATCTGATCCGTTATATTTCCGTGTAGGTCTAGCGTGACGACAACAGGAATTTTATACCCGACAACTTCTCTAATAGCGGATAATATACCGCCTTCAAGATCATCAACGTCTTCCGCGACACCAGCACCATGAAGTGCAAGACAAATGGCATCATACTCTTTCACAGCTTTAATTGAATTCGTTAACTCCTGAAGAAGCACGTTGTAGGTTTCTTTTGTTATAACTCCAGAAGGCATGGCAAATGCTGAAAATAAAGGAATTATTTCTACTCCTGTTTCTTCAGCACGTTCCATCATTCCACCTAAGTAATCTCTTACTTTACGATGTTTCTGTAGGATCTCGTCGCCATGCATCCATTCCCATTCCTTAAACGACTCAACAGTTGTTTTCTCATTAGCAAACGTGTTTGTCTCATGTGCAATTTCGCCTATCAAGATTTTCATTATTTTACCCACCCTTTTTTGAAGTATTTACTTTAAAATAAAACAAAAATAAAGTAAATGTTTTATTTTTTTAATCATATTGATTTTGGGCAAAGTTGTCAATACAGTTATTTATTTTTTCTAAAATTTCAGAATTTATAGATACATGTACCTGTTCAGCCAGCGCTATCATCAAAACAGGACAACAATCTACCGACTCTTGTCCAAATAAATCTAAAAAAAGCAACTGGACATAGCGATCGCCATGTTCAGTTGCAAAAAATTGCTTATTTATATAGAAAAGGCCCAGCACTTTTTTTATCGAGAAACTATGTCTGATCCATCAATTTTGTTTTCTAGCGCCAACTTCAAACCTTTTTGATAATATTGATTCATGATATCTTCCGGAACCATGCTCCCCCCAGTTCCCCAAATAATATGTGTACTGTTTTTCATTAATTGTTCTGTTAAATGAAGCTTGCTTAAATAATCAGTGCCCTCTTTATATAATTTTATTGGTCCTAACATACCAGCTAGTGCTGATGGTTCTAAATAAATGCCTTCAGTATCGACAAGGTCCTTAAGTAACCTATACAATTGTTCATCGCTAACAGTAAAATTACCACTTAAAAAAGGTTTTATAGTCTTACCAACAAATCCAGAGGGTCTTCCTACAGCAAGTCCATCTGCCTCTGTTACATTATCAATGCCAATCTCTTGCACAGAAACCTGATCATGCAGTCCTGTCATTAAACCGAGTAGCATACAAGGAGAGTGAGTAGGTTCAGCAAAGAAACAGTGAACATTATCTTCAAACAATAGCTTCAAGCCAAAAGCTATCCCCCCTGGACCGCCACCTACACCGCATGGAAGGTAAACCATTAAAGGATGGTGTTTATCTATCATTATATTCAGATCATCTAATTGTTTTTTTAAGCGTGACGCAGCTACTGCATAGCCTAAAAATAAATCATGTGAATTTTCATCATCCACAAAATAGCATGTTGGGTCCTTTTCTGCCTGAATTCGACCTTCTTCTACTGCTTTACTATAATCAGCTTCATATTCAATAACAGTGACATGACTATTTCTGAGCAAGTCCTTTTTCCATTGCTTAGCATCTGCTGACATGTGAACCGTCACATTAAAGCCTAATTTTGAGCTTATAATACCAATACTCAGTCCTAGATTCCCAGTTGAGCCTACTGCAATAGAATAGTGTGAGAAGAAAGATCGGAACTTCTCACTAGCCAAAATTGAATAATCATCATCGACCGTTAACAAATTATGTTGAATAGCCAAATTCTCTGCATGTTTGAGAATTTCATAAATCCCCCCTCTAGCTTTGATAGATCCAGAAATAGGAAGATGACTATCACATTTCAGTAATAAATCACCTAAAATTGGCTGCTGAAAAGTATTCTGTAATGATTGCTTCATGGCAGGAACATCCACTAGAGGAGATTCAATCATTCCCGCTGTTCCTTCCGTTTCAGGAAAAACCTTCGCTATATATGGAGCGAAGCGTACCAACCTTTCCTCCGCATCCCTTACATCCGCTTCGTTCAGAGGGGATTTTTTAATTCCTGATTGGAAAATCTCCATATTCGGATTTATCCAAAATACTTCCTCCATTACTGTAAGCTTATCGAATATTGGATATTGTTCTTTCCATATTTGTTTATCTTTTTTCATCATCTAGCTGATTCCCCCATTTTTCTTGTAGTAGTTCTAGTTATAAAATATAATTAAATAATATTTAATAAAGTTTAACACATTTGCTGTTTCCGTTAAATAAAATTTAATAATGTTAAATAATTTTTAATTCATACGATAGGAGTTTCAAAATGGAGAATATTGATATTGGGAAGAAAGTTGAGAAATACAGAAAAATGAAGGATTTGACTAATAGAGAATTAGCAGCTTTAGCTGGCATTACCCCTTCCATGTTAAGCCAAATTGAACGGGGTCTAGCGAATCCATCCATTCAAACATTAAAAGTCTTAGCAAAAACTTTAGATGTTCCAACATTTAGCTTTTTTATGGAAGAAACAAACACTGAGGCTTTAATAGTGAGATCCAATAAACGTAAGAAAATGATTGTAGATAACTTGTCCTATGAGTTATTATCACCCGATTTCACAGGTAATTTGGCGTCAGCCATTTTGACCGTTCCACCCTATACGTCTTCTTCAGAGAAACTTTTGGATCATAGAGGCGAGGAAATAGCAGTTATTATAGAAGGAAGCATAAAAATTTATTTGGGTGAGGAAGAATATCTTTTAGAAGTTGGTGATAGTGTGAAAATACCAGCAAATTTGAAGCATAAATGGGAAAATAATTCTAATACAGTGGCAGTTGTATTATTTTCTGTTACTCCTCCTATTTTTTAAAACATTAAAAGAGATATGTATGAATACGAACAAAAAATATTTTTGTCTCACCTAAACAAATTTGAATATAGAAGGAGTTAGCATGGTAAGTTCAATTAGTGAAATCACCAAAAAAATTATATGGAGGTTTGTGAGTTAACAAGTAATAAAAATGGCAACTTACATTGTACGAAGAATTTATATGTAGTAATGCTGTATCTTTAACGGAATCTGTGTATTCTTCAAATATGCATCCTATGTCCCCTTATAATGATGAGGTTTTAATAAGTTTCTTTATGTATGAGCAAATCGAAAAAATTATATACATCTTATGGGTTTACGTTTACTAGGAAATTAAACACTTTTACAGGGGACATGACAACTCATGAATATTATTATAGGCTAGATTTATAAGTTTGACTGTCAATACATAAACGAGTCTGTAGACAAACTTAACATTTTAAGAGTTTGTCTACGGACTTTTATGTTTTTCCTCATGGATAGTCATAGTTATGTAATGCCTAGCGCACTTAACATTTTAGGTTTCCTACAATTGCAATAGACTTGCCCACCTAAGAATCACGCACTCTTCATTAATATCTCTATACCTCTTCGTATGACTTAAAGACGATTAATCAACAAATGTATAGTCACCATTACTTTCGAGAATATCCTTTAAGATGATTAATGCTTGCTCCAACTGATACTCTGGAGCTGCTATAGCCATACGCACAGCATTCACTGGCTTTGCATTGCCGACTGCGAAGCGTTCTGCAGCATAGACCTGTACACCCGCTTTTGAGGCCAACAATTCAAATTGTACGCCTGTAAATTTGTCTGGCAATAGGAGCCATCTGAAAATACATTCCTCGTCACCTAAAATGTGATACTCTGCTAAATAATGATTAACAAGTGCATTTTGTTGTTTTGCATATGCTCGATGTTTTTCCAATATGGTTTGAGCAACTCCTTCATGTATCAATCTTGCTGCAAGCTCTAGCATAATTGGAGAGACTGATATATTGATATTATAGAGAGTTTCCATTATTTTTTTACGAAATGCAGGAGGTGTGACGATAAAGGATAGTCGCAGCCCTGGTGAGATTGTTTTCGACAGACTAGCAATATAGATCACTTTTTCTGGTGCATAGGAAGCAATCGGAGCATATGGATTTTCCTTAAGAAAGCTATAAATTGCATCCTCAATGACAAGCAAATTTCTCTGTCTTGCTACTTCTGCGATCATTTTTCTTGTTTCTACCGACATCGTATGTGTAGTTGGATTATGAAAATCAGGGATGACATAAATGCCTTTAATATGTTCATTTTTACAAGCATACAGCAGTCCTTCTTTTGTCATCTCACCCTGGCATTGTTGTATAGCGACAAGCTGAATACCTAGCATATTGGCAGCAGTTTTCACCCCAGCGTAAGTAATAGGATCTGTCCCAATTCGATCGCCTGGCTGGAATAATGCCGCAAGTGTTCCAACAATGGCATTTTGTCCACCAGCTCCAAGCAAAATGGGCTGATCTGTTTGAAAATTTACCAATTCGAAGAGCTTGAGCACGGCCTCATTTTGCCAAGCGTTACCCTCAGGTCGCCCATATTGAAATAGTTTAGGAAAGCTAGGTTCACCTACCATTTTTTTTATATAACGAGTAATGTCCTCATTGACAAAGTTATCTGGTAGTACGGAGCCCATTTCAATGATCGGTGTCGTACGGTTTGATGGTAATAAAATTTTATTGCTAGCTGCATCCGTTGAAACAAATGTGCCACTACCAATCGAGGCATATATTAATCCCTTTTGTCCACAGAGCTTAAATGCACGTGTAATCGTGCTTAAATTCACATCTAAAAAATCTGCTAATTCGCGTTGCGGTGGCAATTTTGTTCCTGGCGTTAGCCTTCCTTCTTTAATGTCTAGCTCTAGCTGTTGTGCAATGGCTATATATAATGGAGCCGTGCTATTACTAATATCTGGCTTCCAACTCATAGGATACGCATCAAATGAATTAATAGGCATTCGCAAAGCGCCTTCTTTCTATTAATTTGCATACAATAGTTTAATTGTCTTGCATACAATGATAATATTGTATGCAACCGATGACAATGATATAATTTTTAAAAAATCAGAAAAAAAGGACCGATCATTATGCAATATTCTGAAAGAATCTTAAATACTCCATCCTCATTTATTCGAAATATTTTGAAAGTGACAGATGCAGAGGATGTCATTTCCTTTGCAGGTGGGCTTCCAAACCCAATCTCTTTCCCAATTGATGCATTAAGAGCATCAGTAGATCAAGCTATCACAAAAAATGGTAGCCGTCTATTTCAATATTCTTCAACTCAAGGTTATGCACCATTACGTGAGTACATTGCTGCGAAGTATCAACGTGTCTACGGGCTTGATATCCATGCTGACGACGTCTTTATTACAACAGGTTCACAGCAAGCACTTGAATTAATTGGTAAAGTACTTATTAATAAGGGCGATGGCATTATTATCGAAGAGCCTGGTTACTTAGGGGCTATTCAAGCCTTTACATTAGCTGAACCAACCTTTCATGGGGTAACACTAGAAAACGATGGTCTTAATCTGGAAGAATTAGAGCAAGCCCTACAACAACCAAATGTAAAATTTATTTACACAGTTCCAAACTTCCAAAATCCAACGGGTCTCACATACTCGAAAGAAAAGCGTGAGCAAATATACGAATTGGTTGCCAAGTATGATGTTGCTTTAATTGAGGATGATCCTTATGGGGAGCTACGTTTCCAAGGCGAGCCACTTCCTTATATCGGCGCTGGTAAATTAGAAAATAGTATTTTACTAGGTTCTTTCTCTAAGACGGTCACACCTGGCATGCGTCTTGGTTTTATCATTACAAAAAATAAAGAGCTTTTACAGCATATCGAAACAGCTAAGCAAGCTTCTGATCTTCATACGAATATTTTCTCGCAATATGTTATCTATGATTATTTAGCAAGTAATGATTACACGGAGCATGTTAATAAAATAATTAGCTTATATAAAAATCAATCAGAAGCGATGCTAGATGCGATGCAAGAGTTTTTCCCTGCCCATGTTGAGTACACACGACCTGAGGGAGGCATGTTCATTTGGGCAACAATGAAGGATGGTACGTCAGCCCTTGATGTATTCCATAAAGCGATGGAACAAAAGGTTGCCTTCGTGCCGGGTGATCCATTCTATACATCGAAAACGAACGTGAATACAATGCGCTTAAACTATACAAATGCAACACCTGAAGTAATCCGCGAGGGTATTAAACGTTTAGCAAGTATACTGTAAAAAAATGAAACCGTATAAACGCTTTGAAGGCGTTTATACGGTTTATTAATGTGGATAGTATATGGTCATGCTGAGACGTGTTAAAGTCTTCCCAGGGTTGATATATGTGTGGGGGCGATCAGCTTTAAAACGGATGGCATCACCGCTTGCTAATCGATAGTCCTTACTTTGTATTCGAATGATTAATTCCCCATCAAAAACGGTTAAATATTCCTCCGTTCCTTCTCTATGTGCCTCAGCGTGTAATGTTCCATTCTCCTTTATCTCGATACTATAAATTTCAAAGCGGCTATCCTTTTGAAAAGGAAAATGAGGGTAGACGATATATTTCCCGTTATCTTCCTCTAATGCATGAATGTCATTGCCTAAGATGAGCTCTATCTCTGCTTGCGGTTGATGAATAAGCTCTGTGAAAGAAACTTTTAACCCATTAGCTATTTTCCAAATGGTAGTTAATGTTGGGCTCGACTCCCCTCTTTCTATTTGTCCAATCATGGCTTTACTAACCCCGCTTAGTTGCGATACCTTCTCTAGGCTTAATTTCTCTCTCTCACGAATAGCCTTTAAATTTCGAGCAAAAATCAGTTGAATATCATCCATATTTAATCTCCTTTTAAATATATACAATATAACGCACGTTATGTATAATAAAACAAACAACGTTATAATGTCTGTTTCGGACATTATAACATACAAATTGAAAGTGGTGATGGTCCTTGCCTATATTTTCCTTTTTAGTTTTTATCACGATTACAAGCTTCACTCCTGGCCCTAACAACTTTATGGCCATGGTATTTGCCAAACAGTATGGCTTATCAAAAACGTTGCCCTTCTGTTTTGGTGTGGGAATTGGATTTTTTATCATTATTGCTCTGAGCAGCTTTTTCAACATCGTCATGCTAAATATTTTACCGACCATTAAATTACCCTTAACCATTTTTGGTGTTGGCTATATGCTATACTTAGCCTTTAAAATTGTGACAAGCAAAGAACAGGAGGAAAGCAACAACGTAGAAGAAAGACGGAACTTATTTTTTATAGGAACCTTCTTACAATTTATCAATCCAAAAGGAATACTATTTGGGATTACCGTAGTTGCTACCTACATCCTTCCTTATAATTCTTCCTACATAAGCTATCTACTATTCTCCCTCTTTTTAGGCTTCATTGGGATCATTAGTACATTTAGTTGGGCATTATGTGGGTCTGTTTTCCAAAAGGTATTGCAGCAGCATCGACAATTGTTTAATATCATCATGGCTTTATTACTTGTGTATAGTGCCTTTTCAATTGTTGTTCATTAAAAAAACAGCCCTCAACTGTCGAGGGCTGTAGAAAAAAGAACTTTTATTTTGTATATGTTAAAACCGCATTTTTTTTGAATTTCGCCAAAGCCTCTGTTGCCTCATTTTTGTTTGCATACTCAAAAATTCGAACATCCTTTTTATCAAATACTGTAATAACCCACATGTAAAAAGCTCCCTTCTCTTATTTTTTGTACTATAACAATCACTAAAATTTGTGAGACTACTCGTCAACTGTTTTACAACAATTCCTTACTTGATTCTTATTTTACGCTGAATTTATGAAAAAGAAAGCTTTATGTGAAGGTCTTCACAAACTGTTCAATTTCAAACCGCTTTCATTGAACAATTTGTGAATTTCTTTATTTTTTAGGTATAAAACCGGTTTGAGATGTTAGGTTTATCCGTCATTTTTCACTCACTATCCATTGCATTACGGCTTTTATCCGTAGATTCTTTCTATTGATCTATCATCATTACAACTGTATCCATCTTAAGCAAAAAACCGTACGAGTGCACGGTTCTCTTTAGTAGATTTTATTTCTAAAGCCCTAACAAAATGCTGCCTCTTGCTTTTGCGTTAATTCAATCTCAAAGCCTAAATCCTCCAACATACGATAATCACTATTAGCTTCCTGGCCTGCAGTTGTTAAATAATCCCCAACAAATATACTATTCGCTGCATAAAGGCCCAGTGGCTGTAGAGAGCCGAGATTGATTTCACGGCCACCCGAAATTCGAATTTCCTTTGTTGGATTGATGTAACGGAATAATGCCAAGACCTTTAAACAATAACGTGGATTTAAGTCCCTTGTCCCTTCCAGCTTTGTGCCGTCAATCGCATTTAAAAAGTTAACAGGAATCGAATCTGCATCTAATTGATGGAGGGCACGCGCAATATTGACGACATCCTCCCGAGTTTCCTTCATCCCAATAATGGCGCCCGAGCAAGGGGAGATACCATGTTTTTTAACAATCTCTACCGTATTGACACGATCCTCATACGTATGTGAAGTCGTAATGAAGGAATGGTGACGCTCAGAGGTATTTAAATTATGGTTGTAGCGATCCACCCCCGCCTCCTTTAATTGCTGTGCCTGTTCTTCTTTTAGCAAGCCAAGACAGGCACAAACCTTCAAGCCATATTTTTCTTTAATTTCAGCAACTGCCTCGCTTACGACATTGACGTCCTTCCTTGTCGGCCCACGACCACTTGCCACAATACAATACGTTCCAATCTTATTGTCAAATGCTCGTTTCGCACCAGCCAAGATTTCCTCTTTCGTAATAAAAGGATATTTTTCAATAGGTGCTGTTGATTTAGAGGATTGAGAACAATAGCCACAATCCTCTGGGCAGTAGCCGCTTTTAGCATTCATAATCATATTCAGCTTTACTTTTTTACCATAATAATGCCGACGAATAGCAAAGGCACCATCCATCAATTGTAATAGCTCATCATCCTTACTATTTAAAATAGCAAGTGCCTCCTCATTGCTAATGATTTTGCCATCAATTACTTCCTGTGCTACCTGTAAAAAATTCATATCATCGTCTCCCCTTCCCCTTGAGAAATACTTTCTCTTCTAGCTGAATGAAATACTTTATACAATTTCTCTGCTAATAAGCCGGCTGAAATAGCTAAGCCAAAATCAGCAATGATACTGCTTACAAAGCCAACAACAAAAACATGTGACCAGCTTGTTTTCAAATCTAACCAGAAGTTTAAAGCTATATATAAATATGGAACAGCTATAGCATATACAATGAAAAGCCCCAAAATGGTCGCCCCAATAAAATGCTTTTTCGTTGGCTTTTCAATTCTCTCAACAATCATTCCAATCACATAGGCGGCAATAGCAAAGCCAATAAGATAGCCAAATGTGGGCTGTAATACATAAGTAATGCCTCCGCCCTGAGTAAAAACAGGTAGCCCTACTAAGCCAACACCGATATAAACAAGCTGACTATATAATCCATTGCGACTACCTAGTAAACATCCTGCTAAAAAAACGAAAACAATTTGTAAAGTAAACGGGACAATCGGTAATGGAATTTTAATAAACGCCCCGATCGCCGTTAATGCAGCGAACATGGCAATCATGACTAATGCTAATGTAGAATAACGTTTAATCAACCTCCTCCCCCCTATCTTTGAAAAATTGTTCAATCGTTTCTTTCGTTGTATTCATCATGAACGTCATTTCTTCATTTGAAATGATATAAGGTGGCATAAAATACAAAATATTGCCAAGAGGTCGTATGAGTAGACCTTTTACTAGTGCTTGTTGATAAATTTGGTAACCAATTCGTTCTTCACTGGCAAATGGCTCCTTCGTCTGACGGTCTGCAACAAGTTCTATAGCCCCCACTAAACCAACTTGTCTGTACTCACCCACATAAGGCATATCATCAAATGCTGCCATTGCTAGCTCTCGCATTTGTTGCCCCTTGCGTTGAATCATGTCCATTATTTGCTCTTCTTCAAATATTGTTAATACTTCCAGCGCCACACGACATGCCAATGTATTACCAGAGTAGCTATGAGAATGTAAAAATGCTTTCATTGTCCCATATTCATCATAAAATGCGTTATACACTTCATTACTTGTGAGGACAGCGGATAATGGTAAATAGCCGCCTGTTATGCCTTTGGATAAACACATAAAATCAGGTGTGATATTCGCCTGCTCACAGGCAAACATTGTCCCTGTACGACCGAATCCAACAGCTATTTCATCAGCAATTAGATGAACATCGTATTGTGAGCATAATGCTCGAAGCCGTTTTAAATAAATGGGTGGATACATTTTCATCCCTGCTGCTGCCTGAATAAGTGGTTCTATAATAACTGCCGCGATTTCCTCATGATGCACCTTGAGCTGTTCTTCTACGAATTGACTGCATGGTGCGTCACAGCTTTCTGGTACTTTCTGAAACGGGCAACGGAAACAATCCGGCCCCTGGGCACGTACAGTATCCAATAAAAGTGGCTCAAATACTTCATTGTACAGTCCTACCCCTCCTACAGATAAAGCACCAATGGTTTCACCATGATACGCATCTGTAAACGCTAGAAATCTAGTCTTTGTTTGTTTTCCAGTTTGCATATGGTATTGAAAGCTCATCTTCAATGCCACTTCAACGGCAGAAGAGCCGTTATCCGCAAGAAACACTTTATGTAAACCAGGTGGTGCTAAAGCGACTAGTTTTTCAGCTAACCGAATAGCCGGCTCATGTGTAAAATTAGCAAAAATCGTATGCTCCAACGTAAAGGCTTGATGACTTAAGGCTTGACTGATCCGCGGATTGGCATGTCCAAATAAATTTACCCACCATGAGGAAACTGCGTCCAAATAGCGTTTATCATGCTCATCATAAAGCCACACACCTTGTCCTTTTTTTATGACGATTGGCGGAAATGCTTCGTAATCTTTCATTTGCGAGCACGGATGCCAAATATGCTGTAAATCTCTAGCTTGTAAGTCAGTTATTTCTCGTATCATTTCCATAAAGCCTTTCAAATAATGTTGTGTGTGTAATGTTGATATTCACTAGCTGTGAAATGTCCTGAAGACGTGGAATAACCGCATAGGGCAAAGGGTGATACTGTAAAATCGTTTTTATATTGTCCTGTTCCATCATACTGCCCGTGTCACCATTAAAAACAATGCCAAGAACATCAATCTGGCGTGATTGCAATGCCTCCATCGTTAACAAGGTGTGATTGATGGTCCCAAGGGATGTCCTAGTAACAAGCACTACTGGCAATTTGCTACTCACAATGACATCGAGCAGTGTGATGCTTTGTTGAACATCTAAAGGCACAAACAATCCACCTGCTCCCTCAGCTATAACGACATCGTAGGATTCTTGTAAGCATTGAATACGCTGTAAAAGATTTTCTACATCAATTTGCTGTCCCTCCAGTTGAGCAGCAAAATGAGGCGATGCGGCTTCCTTAAACGAATAGCCATTCATATGCTCTTTATTTAAAGCTTGCAAGGAATACTTCTCATACATAGCCGTATCAGCATAATAGCTATGCAAATTGTCGTATACCTCTCCTGTTTGCACAGGCTTAAAAGGTGTAATTTTCAACCCCAGCCTTTGCAATTGACACATCAACAATGTGGTGACAATCGTCTTACCAACATCTGTATCAGTACCGACAACCCAAAAATGTTGCATTGTTAACCTCCCCCTCTTTTTAAGTTAACCTAAGACACTTTAAAAGTTAACACATTTATTTTCTTTTTGTAAATGCCTATTCTTTAATTTCTCAGAAACTTGTACAAAAATAACAAAATCTTGTCATAGCTCCTTGAAAAGTTAGACCTTTCAAGGAATGCACCAACTTAATATGTTTTTTCATAAAATAAAGTAGGAGATACTTCTTAAATGAAAGGAGTTTTATCTAGCTGTGTAGTATTACACTATATGGGGGTGGTTGTATGTTTGGGATTTTTAAAGACGCAGAGAAAAGCATTGATACATATGAACAAGTGCATACAATTTTAAAATCATTGCTTACCTATGAACTAAGAGAATTACCGACTCGCTATGAATTTTGGTATCGTGTAGCTATTCGCCAGGAGGAGTGTCGTAGTCTTCAGTCGGAACATCGTGCAAAAATTTCGATGACCTCTGCAGTAGGACGTTTTCATCAAAAACAATATGAGGCGATGACCAAGAAACTAGCCAAACTGGAGCGCCTGGCTGATATCTATAAATTATTTTGTTTGGAGGAAGAACGAGCGAATCTAAACCATCGACTATCCTTCCATCAAGAAGACATTGCCGCACTATACGATCACATTCAGCATAAAGAGCTTTATACGTATTGCGACTCGGTTCAACTGCAATTTTGGGAAGCCATCCGCGATGATATTTTACAAGCAATCGCAGACCTTGATTAAATAAAAAAAGCCAACGTTTTTATTCAAAACGTTGGCGATACATATATTTAGGCAAAATGCTTTGACATTTTTAGTTGAAGCATTTGTTTAAATTCTTGTGACTGATCAACTTTAATCGCTACTTGATGATAGCTTTTTTTAATGCCTAACATAAAGGTCACTTCCACTGGCTCTTTCATTTTTAAAATAACGTGCGGATAAGCTTCACCAAAATCACGTGCCACGAAATCTATCGTATCCTTTGATAATTTTCCTTCTAACTGTACCTTATCCTCTACGATCTCTTCAATTTTATTAAAGTCGATTTCTGTACGCTTCATTAAACCTAGCGAAATATATATTGTCTCGTCTGTTACGTATACAGGATTTAATCGAACTGCCTGCATATCTGCGATAAAAAAGATGACTGAATACACATTAAAAATGAGCAAAATAATGGAAAGGATCATAGACTTCTCATGTAGCCACCAGTGAATGCCAATTGTTTCAATCACAATACCGTGGATAATCATCAGTTGAACAGCGATATAGCTTGAATTTTTATGCAAAGTGAAACCGGGTCGTTCTTGTCGCTTCCAGCTAGCAAATCCATAATAAAGGACAAGTAAATCGGAACAAACCATTTGAATGACAGGATGCTGCGGTATTTGTTTTTCCACAGCTTTTGAAAATGAAAATAAATCTGGTAATGAACTGGCGCGTACATCGGCAAGAACCCTTGGCAAATAGCGTACAAGGGTAGCAATGAGAAAAATTTCCAATACGATCATCATGCCTTCAATGGCAAAGCCTGCCCACGTGACTGCGACAAAAGGCTGAAGATGCTCTATCGGAATGATAAAACGTGCGGCAAGACAGCCAATTGCGGCTAATAAAATGGCTTGCTTTAATGAAAACTTCCCTTTATAAAGCATCCATAATACAGGTATGATGACTACTAAATCAATAAGGGAACCTAGGACAACTCCATTTGTTTCAATTGGCAAGATGGAAGAACCAAGCCCCGTATTATAAAGCGTATAATTGCTGACTAACACGATGAATAAAAAGGCTAGCCATATATGCTGCTTTTTCCTTAAAACCATCATTCTAACGCCCCCCACATACTATTAATTTCACTTTATTGTAAATGGTGAATCATGTATAGATTACAGGCATAAATAATCATATTTTTTCCATTTACGTTCAAGATTTTTTCACAATTTAATATTTTGCAGGAATTTCTTGCGATAAACATGTGGTGAATAGCCTGTATATTCTTTAAACTTCTCAATATAATAGCTGACTGTACTAAAGCCTGTATTGGCAGCTATAATCGTGACGGTTTGCTCGTCATCCCTCAATAATTCAATACTTTTGCGCAGTCGATATTGTAATAAATAAGTAAATGGTGTCCATCCAATTATTTTCTTAAAATAACGACTACACTCAGCCCTACTTACATACACATGCTTCGCTAAATCCTCTAACGTTATTTTTTGCTGATAGTGCGTATGTAAAAAATTCAGCATCACTTTAGCCCGTTCTTGTTGCACAATGACCGAGGGGTCTATAATCTCTTCAGTTAGCAAAGATTGGGTTAACATCAATTCCCAAATGTATAGCAGCTCTCTCCATACTTTTAGTTGATAAAAGGCATCTTGCTCTCGCAAAATATCAGCCATACATGCCACTTTTTGTGATAGCTCCTTTGTAAGCTTGACGTATGGCAGTCGCTGATTCGTTAAATAAGGTAGAACATAATTAGTTATAAAAATACTGCCTTCATGTCCACCGATGATTATAGGATCTACATTTATACAGTAAACAATAGCCTGCTCCATTTGAAATGGCTTTGCCTCATGTAATTGTGAGGCGTTGATGAATAGCCCTTCCCCCTCCTCTAAAACTATAACATTCGCTCCTATCCGATACTTAGCACGTCCACTTTTGAGATATACAAATTGAATTTCTTTATGCCAATGAAGCGGTAGAAAATCCATACTATCCATGCTCATTGTTGTTTCATACAAGGCAACTGGAAATTCTTTCGATCCATGCAATGTTAGCTCTTGTAAATCTTTCGCAACTTTTATATGTGTTAAAGGCATTCTCATCACCTCAATATATTGATATTTTTAACATGTTAACACGATATTTATTGGTTTATGGATCGCTTATAATCACTTTATATTGATAGTTTAGGAGATGTTCATCCATGAATCAAATCATCCCAAAAAATCGGTCCCTCGGTTTTTTACTAGTTATCCTCGGGGCAAGTTTTTGGGGAATCGGTGGAACCGTAGCCCAAAGACTGTTTCAGCAGGAGCAAATAGCTGTAGAATGGCTAGTTTCTAGTCGTCTACTTTTGTCTGGTCTATTACTCATAGGAATATATAAAATAACCCATCGACAAGGGTCAATATTTGTAATGTGGCGGACAAAACAAAATGCAATGAGACAACTTCTATTTAGTTTACTCGGCATGCTTGCTGTCCAATATACGTATATGATGTCTATTTCTATTGGAAATTCAGCAGTAGCCACGCTTCTACAATATTTAGCACCGTTGTTCATTATGGCGTATTACTTCTTATCTAAGCAAAGCCCGCTGACAAAACAGGATAGTATTGCTGTTACACTTACGCTTGTGGGAACCTTTTTATTATTAACAAATGGGTCCTTTTCAACACTGTCAGTTCCTTTTATGGCGGTCTTCTGGGGTGTAGTATCAGGACTTTCAGTTGCCTTTTATACACTATATGCAGTTCCACTTCTCCAGCAATTTCATTCCTTACTTGTTGTAGGTTGGTCCATGATCATTGGGGGAATCGTTATGAGTTTTTTCCATCCACCATGGGCTATTGATGTATCAGACTGGACATTTTCTACGATTGCCTATTTTCTTTTTATTATTATATTCGGCACCATGCTAGCTTTTTGGTTTTATATTGCTAGCTTGCATTATTTATCCCCAAAGGAGTCAAGCTTGTTAGGTAGTTTAGAACCATTAATGGCCGTCATCACAAGTGTATGGTGGTTAAAAATAAGCTTTGGAGGTTATCAATTTATTGGCACTTTGCTCATTCTTCTAATGATTCTATATCTCACAGTGTTTCAGAAGAAACAGGCTTAAACACCCAAATATCTGATTTTTCTAATTTCATGTAGTTAATACCTCCTATATTAAATATTGGTTTATATAAATTTATACATAAAATTTACATATTTCATATATCTTTTCTCCTTGTTTGTCTACTATACTGAAAATAAATGACAAACAAAAAAGGAGGTATTATTGATGAATAAAAAAGTTATTTTTTTCGAGGTTGAGGGTGGCACAGATAAAGGACCAGATGGCTATCGTCCAGATACAATGCCGATGGTGGAAGCTTTAAAGCAACGTGGACAAGATGCAGAGGTGCTTTTTTTTGATAATGCAAAAAAACAGCAAATTTTTGACTACGTGAAGGAACATGGTGCTGCCTATGTATCACGTATAAACCCTGGCAATTTACAACATGAAGAAGAATATTTTGCGATGCTCCGAGAACTTTGCCAAGTCGGCGTAATGGGCATGCCACATCCCGATGCGATGATTAGCTATGGCTCTAAAGATGTATTATCCAAGCTGATTGCTACTAATTTAGTACCTGATGATACGTTCGCCTATTATACGATTGAGGCATTTAAAGCGCAATTTCCTACTTCACTAGCATTAACAGAACGTGTTCTGAAGCAAAATCGTGGTTCTACAGGTGAAGGTATTTGGCGTGTAAAATTAGTAGAACCTCTAGCTGAAGGAATGACTGAAGTTCCACTAGATGCACAAATTAAATGTACGGAAGCGAAAGATAATCATGTTGAATATTGGTCGCTTGGAGACTTTATGACATTCTGTGAGCCCTATATTACTGGACTGAATGGTATGTTGATCGATATGCGTTTTCTTCCTCGTATTACAGAAGGTGAAGTTCGCTTATTGATGTTGCGCAATCACCCTGTTCACGTGGTACATAAAAAACCTGCTAATACTGAGGATGCCTTTAGTGCAACATTATTCTCAGGTGCACAATATCGCTATGATTCACCAAAGGATTGGCAAGAGCTGGTCGAAAACTTTTTATCGCAACTCCCTCAAGTAACGAGCCTATTAGGGGGTTATGACTTACCACTAATCTGGACAGCTGATTTTATGTTAGATACGGATGAAGCTGGAGCAGATTGCTATATATTAGGTGAAATGAATTGTTCTTGTGTGGGCTTTACGTCAGAGCTTACCTTAGCACATCAAGTAGCAGAAGAAATTTTGGCCTGTCTCCAAGAGCAGTCAACAGTCGTTTCACCATCATAAAAAAAGTGCGATCTGAGTGATCGCACTTTTCATATATAAATTTTAATTGCTTGTATAAATTCATATATAAAATATCCAGCAAAGCCAATTAACAAGAATCCTGCGACAATCGTAAATGTTTTAATCATTTTACGATTCATGGCTTTACGCGTAACTGAGACAATGGTTAGTAAACCAAGATCGTGGAGTAAAATTCCACTCAGAACGCCTGCAGCAATAATTAAAAAGCTTGATTGCTCCCCTTGTCCATAAGATTTAGCTAGAACCACGCCGAATACATTGACCCAAAAAACAAGGTTACCAGGGGAGATCGCTACCAATAATCCATTAAAATAAGAGGCAAAAAAGGACTTGGTTACTTTTTCTCCTGCCAATGTAATATCATGATCGGCATTCTTAATAGAGTCATAGCCTAACAAGAATAAAAAGCCCGCTCCAATGATCCACATCGGAAGCTGTACCATAGGCATAGCCAAAATGGAGGCTAATCCCATATACAAGGCAAAAACTAATACGATGTCAATGGTCATGCCACCAAGCCCTACAGCCCAGCCGTGCAGAAAACCATTTTTGAGTCCTTGCTTTGTCATTTCGACTGTAATTGCACCTACAGGCATGGCAATGGCAAGTCCCACTAATACATACGCTACATATAAACTCAAAAAAACACTTCTTTCATGTCATCGATAAGCTTCATACGTCCGTTTATACATTCATAATAGCATAAATATACTCAAAAGTAAATAATTATTAATAGTTTGAACATCTCTTTTCTAGATTTATAGCATTTGTTTTTTCCATTGTCTTAACATATCATTTGATTTCACGAGATCCATTTTCAAGGTAATTTGCTTGGTAGAACAGCGTTTTTTAGCTCTTTCCCAAGCCTCTTCTAAAGCAGGTAAATAGCTTAAATTTTTCGTAGCAGCTACAAGCTGTAAAAAAATATTCCCTTGAATAAAGTGCCAGCGAGGATTCATACCATCCAGCTGTATGGCTTCCTCAATGAGTCTAAGTGCTAAATAAGGGCTCCCCTCATGACGATTTAAAAATTGAGCAAAAGCACCCCAATAGAGACCCTTGTTAGGCTGTAATTTGATTGCCTCCGCAAATTGTACCATTGCTTTGTCCTGTTCTTTAGTAAGAACGTAGTATTCAGCCATCGTATAATACGCGTTTGCCTGTGCTTCAATGGGTCCGGCTAATAATTCGTCAATTACCTTCCCAAACTGTTCATCATCTTGAGTACCGATATAGGCTGTAAGAACATCTCGCTCTGGGTACGAGCCATCTGTACGCTCGGCACTTTGTATGACTTTTTCATCAGTCGTTTCGGGCATATTGGCATATCCATTTGCCTCGAGTAATGCAACATGTTGCTGAATAAGCTGATGGGTCTCACCTTCTAAATTTGTCTGGTTGGCAAGTATCTCCTTTGCTAGCCGATAACTCTCTTTTACTTGACCACTTAAAAATAAGTCATTCATTTGCTGTACTTGCTCATCCATTTGTTTTACCACCACTAAATCCTCACCTTCACCAAAAGAAAAATCTTATTGATAGTGTACCATCTTAGACACGCAAGCAAAAGCTAACTTATTCTAATTTTTCTACAATTCTTTTAATTTAAATGCTTTTACGTGTTGCTCTAGTGTATGTGCCATATGGGTCGTTTCATTCGAACCTTGTGCAACCTCATCAATACTTGCTGTTGTTTGCTGAGCTGCTAAAGTAATTCTATTCATGGCTCCTTCGATGTCTCTAATGGATTCAGTTAATTGTTGTATCATCTGGACAATTCGAGCTGACTTTTCATTTTCAGCAGTCACTGCATGAGAAATACTTATAATTTCCTCAACGGTCTTCGCTACAGCGTTTGAAATATTTCCCAACGATTGTGCTGTTAAACCGACAGTCTCTGTTCCTTTTTCAATATATTGCGTATTATCATTCGTTGACGACATTACTTGTTGAACATGTTTCATCATATCCTTAATAAGCTGTTCAACTTGTAATACTTCTGCATTGGACTGCTCTGCTAGCTTTCGCACTTCCTCAGCAACAATCGCAAAGCCTTTTCCTTGCTCTCCTGCTCTAGCCGCTTCGATAGAAGCATTCAGTGCTAATAAATTTGTTTGTGATGCAATACCAGCAATAGATGTTGTAATTGCCTGTATTTTAGCAGCAGACGTAACTAAGTTTTCAACAGTATGCTTCACTTCATCTGATCCACTTTGAATCGATGCCATATCATTATTTATGTCTTTGGCTAGCCTTTCTCCCTCTGTTGCTAGTTTCATTGTTTCTCGTGCATTATTAGCACTATCCGTAGCATTGTACTGGATTACCTGCAAGTCATCTGCTAAGGAGGTAAGCACTTCGGTAGCATTTTCAGCATGATGCATGCCTGCCGTCACAGTGCTTGTTACCTCTTCGATATTATGAGCGACCTCTTGAATGGTATTTGTCATTTCGTTTAAGGTGCAAGCGGTTTCATCTGCATTATTAGCAAGTGTATTAGAAGTAGAACGCATGGTCATGATCATACTTTGCAGGCTAGCGGTCATACGATTTAATGTCTTCGCTAAATCCTCCACCTCATCTTTGCTATTTACTTTTGTTTCAGCTACTGCTAAATTGCCATTCGCAATTTCTTTGGCCTGTTGAATGAGAACACTAATTGGCTTCACTTTTCGACGGATTAAAAACCCTGTAATAATTGAAGCAATCAGCATAGGGAAAATACTAATTAATATCCCACTTCGCACAACATCCCATGTACGCTCTTTGACAATATTGGCGTCAAAATCGATCACACTGATGGCAATGATTTCTTTACTTGAATCGTGGTCTTTGAAAATGGGCGCATAGCCCGATAAGCGATCCATGTCAGCATACGTATAGGGCTGAGAGTAAGTTGGATGCTTATCTTGTAACAACCTATCAATCGCCTCTTGATCCAAATAGAAAGAATCCCCAGGGGCAAATCCTTTCTCGGCTAAATGGTCGTCCAGCGCTAACAATGTACCGTCAAGGGACAGAATATATTGAGTTTGAAAAATATCTTTGTGTCCGGTTGTCCAGTTTAAGTCATTCCCAATCCGTTCCTGAGCTGCCTGGTCGCCACGCATGGCCTTGTCCATTAGTTCAGGAGCAATTAAACCAGTTGTAATATTGGCACACCCATATGCCTCCACACCAGCAGCATCATAAAGTTTATTGTAAGCAGTTATGTATGTAGCGAACGATGTAATCCCTAACATGACTACTAAAATACCAGCGATAATCGTTCCAAGTTGAAAAGTTAATGAATTTCGTAATTTCACGATTCATCTTCTCCCCCTTTCTTGTAATAATCTATGAATTTTCCCTTTATTTTCTCATCATACTATAAAAAGATGTATTAAAAAAGCATCTTTAATTTTTCCTATAAATAAAAGTATTGGATAAAAGTTCTGAATTATGCGATAATTGAAGTGGACTAACTTTATTTTGAGGCATTCAATCATTCATCTACAAAGGGGGGCTTACAATAAATAAACGTTTTCATTTTGTATCGCTTATTACTGGAAATTTGCTAACAATAGGAGCTATATTCATTTATGCCGTGCAAAGCCAAGTACATGTAGCCCTCAGTACGTATGCACTAGTGATGGGATTTTTAAGTACATTACTTGTGATTTTCTTTTATGTATGGGGAGATGAAAAGCAACAAATATCCAGTCGATTTTTAAAATAAAAAGAGTGAAATGATGTTCTAATGTTTCAAGCAATGATGTCCCTTGCTACCTTTGTAGAAAAGGGATTTTTTCATGTTTTCCAAGCTATTTTCTTCTGATTACGTCTAATTGATGTAGAAAAATTAAATTTTTTGTAGAAAATTTTAAAACAATGATTGAGTACTATATCAAATTTCTGTATAATCAGCTTGTTTGACAATACTTTTATGAACTTGGGGGTAGACAATTGGGTAAAGCATTGATTATCGGAGCTGGCGGAGTTGCCAGTGTTGTGGTACACAAGTGTGTTCAAAATTCGGACGTATTTGAGGAAATTTGTATCGCAAGTAGAACTGTTTCAAAATGTGACGCTCTAAAAGAAAAACTAGACGGCGGAAAAACAAAAATTCATACTGCACAGGTAGACGCAGATAATACAGAAGAGGTTATTGAGCTTATTAAAGCTTTCGGACCAGATGTAGTGATTAACGTTGCCCTACCTTATCAGGACTTAACGATTATGGATGCTTGCTTAGCGACAGGTGTGCACTATGTGGATACTGCAAACTACGAGCCACCTGAAACGGCAAAATTTGAATATAAATGGCAATGGGCTTATAAAGAGAAGTTTGAAAAAGCTGGCTTAACTGCATTACTTGGTAGCGGTTTTGACCCAGGTGTAACAGGCGTTTTCACTGCTCATGCGCAAAAACATGAATTTGATGAAATCCACTATATCGATATCGTGGATGCAAACGCAGGAGATCATGGTTATCATTTCGCAACAAACTTCAACCCAGAAATTAACATTCGTGAAATTACTGCGAATGGTCGTTACTGGAAAGAAGGCGAGTGGGTTGAAACGGCACCACTTGAGAAAAAAGAAGTGTATAACTTACCAGAAATTGGACCAAAAGATATTTACCTTCTATACCATGAAGAACTTGAATCACTAGCGAAAAATATTAAAGGTTTAAAACAAATCCGCTTCTGGATGACGTTCTCTGAAAAATACTTAACACACTTAAAAGTATTAGAAAACGTTGGTATGACATCAATCGAGCCGATCGAATTTGAAGGTAAAATGATTCAACCAATCCACTTCCTGACAGCGGTATTACCAGATCCAGCTTCTCTAGGACCACGTACAAAAGGTAAAACAAATATCGGTTGTATCATTCGCGGTCTAAAAGATGGCAAAGAAAAAACGTATTATGTGTACAACGTATGTGACCACGAAGAATGCTATAACGAAGTGGGCTCACAAGCAATTTCTTACACAACTGGCGTGCCAGCTATGATTGGTGCAATGCTTGTGATGAACGGCGAATGGCGTAAACCAGGTGTTTGGAATGTAGAAGATTTCAATCCAGATCCATTCATGGATGCATTAAATAAATGGGGTCTACCATGGCAAGAAAGCCATAACCCAGAGTTACTAGACCTTGATTTAGATGCAAAGGAATTAAGCCGATGAAACCAATTGATTTTTCAAAAGTTCCATCCCCTTCTTATGTAGTGGATGAGCGATTATTAACAAAAAATCTTGAGCTTTTAAAATCAATTCAAGATCGTACAGGCTGCCGCATTTTACTAGCCCTTAAAGGGTTCTCTATGCATTCAACTTTCCCTCTAGTAGGGGAATATTTAGCAGGCATTACAGCCAGCTCCCTGCATGAGGCACGTCTTGGCTATGAAAAAATGGGCAAAGAAGTACACGTTTATGCACCTGCTTATATTGAGCATGAAATGGACGAGCTTCTAGGCTATGTGGATCACGTCGTATTTAACTCATTTAACCAATGGGCTCAGTTCAAGGATAAAGTAAAATCTACTGGTAAAACAATTGAATGTGGTATTCGTGTGAATCCTGAGTACTCTGAAATTGAAACAGCTCTTTACGATCCTTGCTATACGAATTCCCGTCTTGGAACGACTTTGGCTAACTTCGATAAATCCCAACTTGACGGCATTGATGGCTTACACTTCCATGCAATGTGTGAACAAAACTCGGATACGCTAGAGCGTATTATTGAAGTAGTGGAAGAAAAATTTGGTGATGTATTACATCAAATGAAATGGTTGAATTTCGGTGGTGGTCACCATATTACACGTGAAGATTATGATGTAGAGAAGCTTGTGAACATCATTAATTATGTGCAAGAAAAATATAACCTGCTTGTGTATTTAGAGCCAGGTGAAGCAGTAGCACTTAATACTGGTTATTTAGTAGCTACTGTGCTTGATATTCAAGAAAATGGGATGGATCTTGCAATTTTAGATACGTCGGCAACATGTCATATGCCTGATGTACTTGAAATGCCCTACCGTCCAATGATTATTGGTTCTGGTCAAGCTAATGAATTTGCCCACACATATCGCTTAGGTGGATTAACATGTCTTGCTGGTGATGTTATTGGTGATTATTCATTTGAACAGCCATTAAAACCAGGAGATCGTCTTGTATTTACGGATATGGCCCATTATTCAATGGTAAAAAACCATATGTTTAACGGTGTTAACCTGCCTTCTATCGTTTCTTACAATGATGAAGAAGGTATTAAAATTATTCGTGAATTTAAATTTGAAGACTACAGTGGTCGTCTTTCTTAAGAAGGCGACAAAGCCCTTCCGTTTTTGCAGGAAGGGCTTCTTTTTATAGCTGTGTAGTCTTGGAATCTGTTCATACGTCGCCTTCGCCTTGTCCCAACATTACATACTATTTGAACATAAGAAAAACGTAGAAGCCTAAGCCTCTACGTTTTCTTTTTCATTTTCAAGCATTTTGTGTAAATAATTGATAATTTCACGAATACCCTCTAATGAATTGACGAGTATTTTTGGGTCAACATACGTAATCATTCGGTTTTCAAGATTAGCCACAGCTGTAAAATAGCGAGTTTTACTATAATTCACAAGTCCTAGCTGTTGAAGTATAGACTCATCTAAATCAAGAATTTCACGAGCTTCCGTAACAAGCAACCCATAGTTAACAACATCTGTATTCAATACAATCACCCGAGCAGTTGCTGTATTGGAAGTGCGATTATATAATATTCGTTCAAAATCTAGAACAGGCACAAGTTCCCCACGAATTCTTGTAAAACCTAAAAGATAGTTAGGTAAATGAGGAATAGGTGTTACCTGCTCTAATTTTTCAATTGAAATCGCTTGCTCTACAGGCACTGCATATTCCTCTGTACCACAAGCAAAAACTACTGCTTTTACACTTTCCATATGGTCACACCCTTCAAATTCGACTATTATTTTTTCGCAGATTCTTTGACGATCTCAACTAGTAAATCTGCTAATTTTTCTAATTCTTCAACGGGTATTTTTTCATTCGTCGTATGAATATCCTCATACCCAACTGATAAATTAACTGTTGGGATACCAAAGCCTGCAATCACATTTGCATCGGACCCACCACCTGAAATACCTAATGTAGGTGTACGATCAATTTGGCGTGCCGCTGCCATTGCCACTTGAACGACTTTGTCTGATTCGGTTACACGGAAACCTGGATACATAAGCTTCACTTCAACTTCAGCTCGTGCCCCTAATGAAGCAGCTACTTGTTCAAATGTCTCTTGCATATGCTTTGTTTGAGCATCTAATTTTGTTTTATCAATCGAACGCGCTTCAGCTAGAATAGTAACTTCGTCGCAAACAATATTTGTCGCCTGTCCACCCTCAAAGCGACCAATATTGGCTGTTGTTTCTTCATCTAATCGACCTAGCTTCATCTGTGCAATACATTTTGATGCAACTGTAATAGCTGAAATTCCTTTTTCAGGCGCAACTCCAGCATGCGCAGTTTTGCCGATAATCTTCGCGAAAATTTTCGCTTGGAACGGTGCTGCTGTCACAATGCCTCCAACTTTGCCATCACTATCCACAGCAAAGCCATATTTTGCTTTAATAATAGAAGGGTCCAATTCTTTGGCACCAACAAGACCGCTTTCTTCACCAGCAGTAATAATAAACTCAATATCTCCGTGAGCAATATTTTGCTCTTTTAAGCGTTTTACCATTTCTAGTAGTGCTGCAAGTCCAGCCTTATCGTCCGCACCTAAAATCGTTGTGCCATCCGATACAATATAACCGTCTTCGCGTAATGATGGCTTTATGCCTTTACCAGGAACAACTGTATCCATATGAGAAGTAAAATAGATCGGCTCTACATCTAATGTGCCTTTTAATGTGGCAATAATATTGCCTGCACCATGTCCGTTACGTGTATGGGCGTCATCTTGGACTACTGTAAATCCAAGTGCTGATAACTTATCGACTAAAATTGGTGCGATTTCTTGTTCATATTTTGTTTCTGAATCAATTTGAACGAGCTCAAAAAACTCTTCCACTAAACGACTTGTCATGTTGTAAAACTCCCTTAGTTTACGTGATTTTCCACGTTATAGTATAAGTATTATTTTAGCACAACGTCAGAAGAGTTGAAATCATTCAACAATACTACCCATATAAAAAGTCTGAGAAATTAATCTCAGACTGAACTTACGCATTGAAAATGGCCCCTTGTTCTTGTTCGATTGTTTGTAAATAGTTCGCTGCTTTATTATGTTTATCCTGTAAGCGCCAAATTGTATTATGTACATCATCTTGGACACGTGAAACCTGTTCTCTTGCGGTTGAAATTTTGGAATGGACCGACCAAGCTGAAAAAAGATCATCGAAGAAGTAGTCCGCAAATTTAACAAAACCATCTGTTTCGACTTGTAGTGTCTTTGTAGACATCTCATGAACATCTAATAACTCATTGTAAAAACGTTGCAACGCAATTTGGGCACTATGTATGTAATTTTCTGATTGATCAAGTGCACCATGCTTTAAGTGTGTAGCGATTACTCCACCACCAAAGAAAGTATCCCAAGTCGAATATTCGTTGGCCGAATGAAGTGACGCAGCTGCTTGCCCCAACTTTGTCAGAGCTACCTCCCCTGCTCCTTCTGCTTCTTGAATTTCAGTAATGAGTTGCTTCGTGTGCATTTTTTCCTGAGCTAAATGCTCCAATCTCTCTGCCTGTGCAGGATTATGGATTTGTAAATAGACCTTCTGTTTTGCGTGAATTTCTCGAAGCTCATCTTGTAAGGCTATTGTATTGATATGAGCTAATTTCTGAGTTATTTGAACTTTATCTTCGCTTAAATCCGTCTGTATTTTCTTCACTTCTTTAATTTTTAATTCAAGCACGGCTGCTTTATCAATTTTTTCAGCCCGTAATTCATCTTGTTGCCCCGTCCAAGTACGAATCATATTCATAAATGAGAAACCCTCTAATTTATGTAGTTTGGACCGAATTTGATTGAGTGTACTAAAATGTTTGTCTATTTCCTGTTGTGTATGCTCAATCTGCTTGTCAATTAACTGTCCCTGCTCGTTTAGCCTTGCCGCTTTTCTTAGTTGTGTATGAATCTTTTCCTGCTCTTTTTGTAATTGCTTCCATTCCATTCATATCAACTCCTTATATATCAGTACGGATGACAAGGAAAAATGTTTCAATTTTCATTGATAATATCACATACTAATTTTTGGGAATAAAAAGCCTAGTAACTGTATAGCTGAACTGAACCCCGAATAGTGGACACTTTAAAAAGTGACCCTATTCGGGGTTTTTTGTTCATTTCACAAAAAAATCTCGTTATACTAAATATACGAAATTAAGAACGGGAGAAATTAGCATGAGTAAAATCATTTTTAACGAACATCAGATACGACAAATAGAAGCGAATCGATTTGTAGCATCTGTATCAGATCGTTCTATTCAATATACAGCGGAATATAAAATCTTTGCGGTCAAAGAAAATCTAGCTGGTAAGGGACCTGTACAAATCTTTAAAGAAAACGGGTTTGATTTAGAAGTGATTGGTGTGGAAAAAGCAAGGTCATCGATTAAACGCTGGAGAGCATCTTTTAAAACTCATGGAGAACAAGCATTTTCAGAGGAAAGACGCGGAAAAGGAGGTTCTGGTCGACCAAAAAAAGAACACATGTCAGCTGAAAAGAAATTAGAAAAAGCAGAGGCACGTATTCGTTTACTTGAAGCTGAATTAACACTGTTAAAAAAGCTAGACGAGATGGAAAGGCAGGCAAAGAAACGGCTATTTTAATACCAAGGGAAAAGTATCAAGCAATTAATGATACCGTTCGGCTGTATCAGTTGAAAAATATGACACGTTATTTATGTGATTTGGCAAATGTAAGCCCCAGTGGTTATTATAAATGGCTCCAAAATAGTGAGAAACAAGCGATGCGAGAAGAAGCAGATTTTCAGGACTACGTCCTACTAAAAACGATTTATGATGCGTCAAAAGGAAAAGTTGGTTATCGGGGTCTTTACATGGCACTAGAAGAACTACTTGAAATCCCGATGAATCATAAAAAAATTCTACGATTAATGCGTAAATTCAATCTATATTCGAAAGTAAGACGTGCAAACCCTTATCGAAATCTTGCCAAAGCTACAGAAATCCATCGTCAAGTACCTAATCATCTAAATCGTAATTTTCATCAAACAGAGCCAGGCAAAGTGTTTTTAACAGATATTACGTATTTACAATATCGTGGCGGACAAACAGCGTATCTATCGTGTATAAAGGATGTTGCAACACGAGAAATCGTTGCATATGAGGTATCGACAAATTTACGCATGGAGTTTGTTTATCGTACGCTAAAAAAATTAGAAGAGCATATCAATGACAATTTACATCCTGAAGCGATGATTCATTCAGATCAAGGTTTCCATTATACACACCCAGCATTTCAAAAATGCGTCAAAGAAATGGGATTACTTCAGTCAATGTCTCGCCGAGGAAACTGCCTAGATAATTCGCCAATGGAGTCATTCTTTGGGCATTTTAAAGATGAAATAGAATATAAAGAAGCTGGAAGCTTATCAGAATTAAAATATATGATAGATGATTATATGGAGCACTACAACAATACAAGAAAGCAATGGACGTTAAAAAAAATGACTCCGGCAGCATACCGAAGTCATTTAATCGCTGTTTAATGTAGCAAATGGTCTTTTATTAAACTGTCTACTTTATAGGGTTCAGTTCATAGCTACTAGGCTTGGACTTTTTATAATGGAATATTACCATGTTTTTTCTCAGGACGCGTTTCCTGTTTATTAGATAGCATATCAAGTCCTTGAATCAGTTTAATGCGTGTATCTCTTGGATCAATAACATCGTCCACCATACCACGAGATGCAGCAACGTATGGATTGGCGAATTTCTCTTTATATTCTTCAATTTTTGCCGCACGTGTTGCTTCTGGATCATCTGATTTTGCAATTTCACGGGCAAAAATGATGTTTGCAGCTCCGGCAGCTCCCATAACTGCAATCTCAGCGTTTGGCCAAGCAAATACAAGGTCTGCACCGATTGATTTAGAGTTTAGGGCAACGTAAGCGCCTCCATAAGCTTTACGTAAAATCACTGTAATTTTTGGTACAGTTGCTTCGGAATAAGCATAAAGAATTTTCGCGCCATGACGAATGATGCCACCATGTTCTTGTTTAACACCTGGGAAGAAACCAGATACATCTTCAAATGTAATGATTGGAATATTGTAAGCATCACAAGTACGGATAAAACGAGCTGCTTTATCGGAAGAGTCTATATCTAATCCTCCAGCAAGTACTTTTGGTTGGTTACAAACAAGACCAACTGACTCACCAGCAATACGTGCAAAGCCAACTACAACGTTTTTCGCAAATTCTGCATGAACTTCCATGAATGAACCTTCATCCACTACTTGTTCAACGACTTTACGTACATCATAAGGACGTGTTGTTTCAATCGGTACAGTATCTACGATTTCTGGACGGTAGTCATCCCCCTCTGGTCGATCTTGACGAGGTGCTTTTTCTTTATTATTTTGTGGTAGATAGCTTAATAGTTTTTTAATTTCTTGAATTGCCTCTTCTTCAGATGGTGCACGGAAATGAGCATTACCACTTACTGCATTATTTACTTTCGAACCACCTAAATCTTCAGCAGAGATTTTTTCACCTGTTACAGTTTCGATCACTTTAGGTCCTGTTATAAACATTTGAGATGTTTTATCTACCATTAAGATAAAGTCTGTGATTGCAGGAGAATAGACAGCTCCTCCAGCACATGGCCCCATTATTACGGAGATTTGCGGAATAACGCCCGAGTAAATCGCATTTCGGTAGAAAATATGACCATAGCCATCTAATGAAAGAACACCCTCTTGGATACGTGCGCCACCTGAATCGTTAATACCGATAAATGGTGTGCCATTTTTCGCAGCGAGGTCCATAACTGTTGCCATTTTTTTCGCATGCATTTCACCTAGTGCGCCACCAAACACTGTAAAGTCTTGAGAGAATAAGTATACTGGACGTCCGTTAATTTTACCGAAACCAGTTACAACACCATCACCAGGGCCTTCCATTTTTTCCATTCCGAAGTCTACTGTACGGTGAGTAATAAATGGATTGATTTCAAAAAATGTGCCTTCATCTAGTAACAAATCAATACGTTCACGAGCTGTTAATTTCCCTTTTTCATGCTGTTTTTCGATGCGCTCATAGCCACCACCAAGTTCAATTACCGTCTTACGATCATACAAGTCATTGATTTTGTCGAACATATCCATATTAATCACTTATCCCCTTTTCCACTTTTATCACATAATTCATATAACACCCCGAACGAAGATTTAGGATGCATGAACGCAACCTCTGCACCTCCAGCACCAGGTCCTGGCTCTTCCGATAAAAGACGTACACCTTTTTCACGAAGCTCCACCATACGCTCACGAATTCCTGTCACACCAAAAGCAATATGGTGAATACCTTCTCCACGTTTTTCAATAAATCCATGAATGGCACTTTTTTCACTCATTGGTTCTAATAGCTCCAATTTCACGTTGCCTGCGTCGATAAAGGCAACACGAACTTGTTGTGAATCTACTTCTTCCACTTTCAACAACTTTAAACCTAAAGTTTCTGTATAATATGTAATGCGTTCATCAAGATCGCGCACCGCAATCCCAATATGATCTACTTTCTCCATGGTGACATCTCCTTCTGTTATGGTACATACTCTATTTTACAGACTTTTTTGTCAAAACTCTACTACTTGAGAAATTTTTCAGATTTGATAAACTATTTATAAGAAAAGAAGGAGCGAACGAGCATATGAGTAATAAAAAGTTTCAAAAAATCGTTGTTTATACTATGGTCGCAATCATGCTAATCTCATCTCTAGCATTCGGCTTATCAATGCTAGTTTAAGGCAAGGCCATAGCGTCCACACTACTGTGGGCGCTCTTTTTTTACCTTTAAACCTTTAAATGACTGCTTTATTTCTAAATACCTGTCCATTTCCTCAATAAACTGATAGAGTGCGGCTTGAGCGATAAATTGCTCATGATTTTGCGGCAATGGTAGCTGAGAGAAATCATGTTTCACCTGCTCTAGCTTTTCCCGATAATGACTCGCTGTATTTCCAGAATGAATATGTCCCCCGAGGTCTTGTAGAAAATCTGCCACAATTTCAGCCTCTTGTACTATAACAGGTAAAGTTGTAATTTTCGGTAATACCCTTTCGATAATTTCTAGCTGTTTTTCTCGCATATCGAAATACATATAGTAATCATTTTTACGTCTCGTAAAATGGTTTTCAACATCTTTAAATGCCAAGGACTTTGCATCATTTAATGTTCGAATAGCTTCAATGATCTCATGCCCATCCCATAACGTATCCCCTTGTCGTAAATAGCTAGCAATTTCTAAAAATATTTTGCTATATAGTTCCTCAATTTTAACTCTGTAGTAATTTAATTCCTTTTGAATATCTGGCATATACATATTGATGGCTATACCGGTTCCATAGCCGATTGCCATTAACGCCAATTCATTATAAACAAGCTCCATCGAAAAACTTTTAGCGGCGTAAATATGCATAATAATTACGACACTAGAAATAAATCCGTCTGCAACTCTTAAGGACACAATCGTTGGGATAAAAAGCAATAGCATACCTGCTAGTGTTAGTGGCTGGTAGGAAAAAAGCTCAAAGCTTACAAAGGCAAAAAACATGGCCACTATACTAGCAACTAATCGTGTATAGGCTGCATGAATGGATTTTTTCTTCGTTGGCTGTACACATAATATCGTTAGAATACCAGCAGAGGCATACGAGGCTAAATTAAAATATTGAGCAATGGCAATCGCAAGTGCTGCACCAATTGCTGTTTTTAAAGTTCGATAGCCGATTGAAAACTTCTTCAGGCCGACTGCCTCCTATCTTTTAGTACTCTTCAGTGAATATCGCTAATTATTTAGCCAATATTACAAAAATTTTAATGGTAATGCTGAACTATCTATACATGATAATTAAGTAGGAAGCCTGCATAGATAAACTTTCTATGAGGCTTTTCTACTTAAGTTATAAAGGATTGCTCTTATGCAAAAATTGACTTACAGCTCGTCACAATATTCTTCAAAGTTTGCTTGTAAGTTTGTCACAACTGACATCGGGTCATGCCCTTCAATTTCATAGCGCCCCACTTCAGCGACAACTTGTCCATCTTTTAATAGAATAAATGATGGTGATGATGGTAGGTGATCTTCCCCAAAAAGGTAACGAGCCGCTGCAGTCGCTTCTTTATCTTGTCCTGCAAATACTGTTACTAAGTGATCTGGGCGTTTATCGTAATGTACACATTGTGCTGCTGCTGGACGAGCAATACCACCCGCACAACCACACACTGAGTTCACCATAACTAATGTTGTACCTGGACGAGCAAACGCCTCCTCAACAGCCTCTGGTGTTTTTAGCTGTTCGTAGCCAGCCGTTTCAATTTCAGCACGAGCTGTTTTTAAAATTTCCTGCATAAATAAATCGTAATCCATATTCATATAGCGATAGCTCCTTTCAAATCGCGTCAATTCAGCTTTTTATAGTAGGTATTTGACGCACATACATCTCTTATCATAGCAGTTTGCAACGAATTTGTGCACCCACTTGCTCATACATGTCAGTTGAATTTTCTAAGCTTATAAAGAAACTAGTTTACTGATCTTCCTGTTCCTCGTTAAATAAACGATCTACACCTTGTGTAACCGTTAGTTGGCCACTTAAAATTTGACGTTCCAGAAGCTGTACCTGTGCTTTACGTTGTGGATTCTCATAGAACATATCTATTAAATGATCAGTAATCATGGATTGGAACCACTCTTTTGTTTGTTTTTGACGTCGAGTAGCCCAATAACTGTTTGATTCAACAATTTGTTTAAATTCTTCTATGGTTCCCCAAACCTTATCGAGACCCCGTTTTTCCAATGAACTAACTGGCATTGCAGTTGACATCCAGCCTGGTGTAGCAGGCTGTAAAAAATGCAGAATCTGTTTATACTCTGCGACAGTTTTCTTGGCAAGCCGCACATTATCACCATCCGCCTTATGCACAACAATGGCGTCTGCTAACTCCATAATGCCCTTTTTCATGCCCTGCAATTCATCTCCTGCTCCAGTTAAAACTAAAAGCAAGAAGAAATCCACCATGCCTCGGACATAGGTTTCACTTTGTCCCACACCCACTGTTTCAATGAGAATGACATCATAGCCTGCTGCTTCACAAACTAACATCGTTTCACGTGTCTTTTTATGAACACCCCCAAGGGTACCAGCGGATGGTGAAGGGCGTACAAAAGCAGTAGGCTTCTTGACGAGCTCCTCCATGCGCGTTTTATCCCCTAAAATACTCCCCCCTGATAAAGAAGAGCTTGGGTCAATCGCAAGGACTGCTACTCGTTTTCCCATGTCACAAAGCATTGTTCCGAAAGCCTCAATGAACGAGCTCTTCCCCGCTCCTGGAACACCCGTAATCCCGATTCGAATACTCTTTCCTGTATGCGGTAAAAGCTCCTGTAAAAGCTCCTGCGCTTGGACTTTATGAGTGGCATTCGAGCTTTCAATGAGGGTAATGGCTTTTGACAAATGTGTGCGAGAGCCTGCACGTACTTGTTGTGCAAGCTCTCTAATATTAACAATGTCGGCTTTTTTCTTTCGGAATTTTTTAGGTGTACCATAGTGCATACCGTCGTGAGTCGCCTCGACTCCGTCCATCACAAATAGCGCACTTTCTTCCATTCCTTTGTTGTTGTCCATTATTCAGACACTTCCTCATAGCCTAAACGTTTGTAGATTTCCTCAATGATTTTCTGTGCGGATACAGGAATCACGGTACCTGGTCCAAAGATAGCTACTGCCCCAGCATTATAAAGGAAATCATAGTCTTGAGCAGGTATAACACCACCCACAATGATGATAATATCCTCACGTCCTAATTTTTCTAACTCCGCAATCAATTCAGGCACTAATGTTTTATGACCCGCTGCTAACGAAGAGACACCGATGACATGAACATCATTTTCAACAGCCATTTGTGCTGCCTCAGCAGGTGTCATAAATAATGGAGAAATATCTACGTCAAAGCCTAAATCAGCATAGCCTGTTGCGACAACCTTAGCTCCACGGTCATGTCCATCTTGTCCCATTTTAGCTACTAAAATACGTGGACGACGGCCTTCGTTTTCAAGGAATTCTTCTGTCATTTGCTTCACTTCTGAAATTTGCTCCTCATCAGAGAAGTTGGCAGAGTAGACACCTGAAATAGAACGAATGACAGCTTTATGTCGTCCGGAAACGGCTTCAATTGCATCCGAAATTTCTCCTAAAGAGGCACGTGCACGAGCCGCATCAACTGCTATAGCTAGTAAATTTTCTTCGCCATCTTGCGCCGCTTTCGTTAAACGAGCTAAATGTTTTTGAACCTCAGCCTCATCACGTGCGGCTTTCATCGCTTCTAAACGCTCTATTTGTTTTTGTCGCACTAGGGTATTATCAATATCTAGAATGTCAATTGGCTCTTCTTTCGTCAGACGATATTTATTTACACCAACAATCGTCTCTGTCTTGGAGTCAATTTTCGCTTGACGTTTAGCAGCTGCCTCTTCAACTTTCATTTTAGGAAGGCCTGTTTCAATTGCTTTCGCCATACCGCCAAGCGCTTCAATCTCTTCAATTAATGCCCATGCCGATTTAGTAATTTCTTCTGTTAATTTCTCCACGTAGTACGAACCACCCCATGGATCAATTACTTTCGTCATTGCTGTTTCCTCTTGCAAAAATAACTGCGTATTACGTGCGATACGTGCAGAGAAATCCGTTGGAAGTGCAATGGCTTCATCTAGTGCATTCGTATGCAGTGATTGTGTATGTCCCATTGATGACGCATTTGCTTCGATTAACGTACGTGCTACATTATTAAACGGATCTTGCTCTGTTAATGACCACCCAGATGTTTGCGAGTGGGTACGCAAAGCTAATGTTTTCGGATTTTTCGGATTAAACGTTGACATCATCTGTGCCCAAATACGACGTGCTGCGCGCATTTTAGCCACTTCCATATAATAGTTCATGCCAATGGCCCAGAAGAACGATAGACGTGGTGCAAATGCATCGATATCAATGCCTGCTTTTAGTCCTGTACGCACATACTCCAAACCATCTGCTAACGTATAGGCAAGCTCAATATCATTTGTTGCTCCCGCTTCTTGAATATGGTAACCAGAAATCGAAATTGAGTTAAATTTCGGCATATACTTTGCTGTATATTCAAAAATATCTGCAATGATTTTCATCGACATAGCTGGTGGGTAAATGTATGTATTACGCACCATATATTCCTTTAAAATATCATTTTGAATCGTCCCTGCTAATTTTTCTGGTGTTACGCCTTGTTCCTCTGCTGCTACAATATAGAAAGCAAGAACTGGTAGTACGGCACCATTCATTGTCATAGAAACGGACATTTGATCTAACGGGATTTGATCGAAAAGAATTTTCATATCCTCAACAGAGTCAATCGCTACGCCTGCTTTTCCTACATCCCCTGTAACACGTGGATGATCAGAGTCATAGCCTCGGTGAGTTGCTAGGTCAAACGCTACAGATAAACCCTTTTGTCCCATTGCCAGATTTCGCTTGTAAAAGGCATTGGATTCTTCGGCTGTTGAGAAACCAGCATATTGACGAACAGTCCAAGGACGAGCCACATACATGGTAGGGTATGGTCCGCGTGTATTAGGTGCAATACCAGCTACATCATTTAAATGTTTAGCATCCTTGATATCTTCTTTTGTATAAATATCTTTAATTTCAATACCTTCATTTGTCATAAACTTATCATCAGACGCTTGAGGTGCATTAGCTGATAAAACTTTTTCTATTTCAATTGCATTAAAATTTGGCTTACTCATCGTTGGACCTCCTTTATGCTCGCGAACACTGACTGTAATTTTTCAATGATGTTCTGTCCTGCGAAAATAAAGCCGTTTAAGCCATTTGCTAACCAAGCTTCTTCTTCGTCTTTAAATTTCCCAGCCACATCCACAAGTACACCTGCTGGTTTGTCTGCTAAAATGGCATGGACAAATTCCTTTGTATCCTCATCATTACCTGCAATGACAACATATTTAGCCTCTGTTGCCTTTAGCCAAGCTATTGCCTCTTCAACAGTTGCCGCCGGTTCACTTTTTTCAGGAACAAGACCTACCGTATTTAAGAAACCAGCAATAAAATCTGCTCTTGGCTTGGAGCTTTTTAATGTACCTAATGCTAAAATACCCGTTTTCACATCAGCTGCCGTCATTTCTGCACGCAGCTTTTCAAATGGAATAGCACTTCGTTTAATGCTAGCAAATAACGGATTCGTCTCACATTCAAGTGCATCAGCTGGGTTGGCATAAATATTCGTTCCAATCAATGATTGCTTACGTGTTTGTGCAGCATGATTACGAGATTGATACGATTTCTCTAATTCTTCAGCGAGCTTGCCAGATGCAGTGTATTCATCAATGCCGCCAGCTGCCTCTATTTCTAAGAATAACGCCCATGCCTCTTTGACAAAGTCTGCCGTTAACGACTCGATAAAGTAAGAGCCACCTGCAGGGTCTATTACTTTTAAGACATTTGTTTCTTCTTTTAAAATTAATGACACGTTACGAGCAATACGTATTGATTGTTCTGTAGGCTTTGTTAACGCATCATGTGGATGAACCGTAAAGAGATCAGCACCACCGATTAACCCAGAAAGCGCTTCATTAGAAGATCGTAATAAATTCACATAAACATCCAATTTAGAGAAGCTTCTTAAAGATGTTTCAGCAACAGTTGGAATTTTTACACTTTCTGTAACATCATAGGCAGATGAGAACGCTTTCCAAAGTACTTTAAAAGCACGGAGTTTTGCAATTTCTGTAAAGAATTGCGTATCAACAGCAAAGGATACAAAAAATTTCTTTGAAAATGCTTCAAAGCTTTCTTCCTGTTCTACAAATTTTGCTGCTAATGCAAGTCCATAGGCCAATTCTTGAACGGCGTTGGCACCTTCATTGTGATAAAGGACTGTGTTAGCGCCGACTGAGCGCACGCTCGGAAAAGCATATAAAGAGATTGGTTCGTTCGAAACGATGAAACCTTTCACAGCTTCTCGTTGATCCAAAGCAATTTTGTCAAACACTGTTAATAATGGGTCTTTTGTATCTTTAATAGTAATTTTAAATGAATATTCTGAGAAATATGATGCTAATTTGACCAATACATCTTCTGTCCAGTCAAAATTAACACGACTATCAATGGTAATAACTTCATTACCTCGAGCTAAACTGTCATCAAGCTGTGCAAAAAACGCTTCACTCGTATCAGCATGAATTTGCTGAGCTACTTGAAATGCTTGACTATTTTGTAGGGAACGAATTGTGGCAACTTGTCGATCAAGCTCATCACCAAGCTTAGCTACTAAACTTTCTTGTGTGTACATGGGCTGTAGTGTAACACCCTCATTTGTTTTCGTGAATAGAGACTCAAATGGTTTCCCCTTTAAAGCTTTGATTGCTGCATCTTGCCAGTCGGAATAGGCCGGCTTTTCAAATTCAATATTTTTCATGTTGTTTGACATGCGGACGCTTAATCAGCTTCCCCCCTTAGTAGTTTCTATTTGTTATTCTACATGACAAATTGCGACTCGGAAAGCATAAAAAAAATCGGAAACCCTTATACAGCAGGTTTCCGACAAGTCATCAGTAGACTGACGTCGAAGATTTATTTGTATTTTCGAGTATTTCTTTTACTCTATTTAGGAATTTACCACATACTAGTCCATCCAACACACGATGATCTAATGATAAACATAAATTCACAATATCACGAGCGGCAAACATTCCACCAGGTAAAACGACTGGTTTTTTGACAATACTTTCCACTTGAAGGATAGCAGCTTGTGGATAATTAATGATACCCATTGATTGAATAGAGCCAAATGCTCCCGTATTATTTACGGTAAATGTACCACCTTTAATATCATCCATGGCTAATTTTCCAGTTCTAACCTTGTTAGCAAGCTCATGAATTTCTCTAGCAATTCCTTTAATGGATTTTTCATCCGCGTGTTTTATAACAGGCACGAATAATGCATCATCCGTCGCTACTGCAATCGAAATATTGATGTCATGCTTTTGAATAATTTTATCCTCAGCCCACATCGAATTCATCATTGGGAATTCTTTCAAGGCTTGAGCCACTGCTTTTACAAAGAAGGCAAAATATGTAAGGTTAAAGCCTTCTTTTTGCTTAAATTCACCTTTTAGGCTATCTCGATAAGCAACTAAATCTGTCACGTCTACTTCCATCATCATCCAAGCATGTGGAGCCTCATGAACACTTCTTACCATATTATTAGCAATGGCACGACGGACCTTCGTCACTGGAATTTCAATATCTCCTGGCTGAATAGGTTGTACCGGTGCGGCAGGTTTTTCTGCATGCTGAGCTTGTGCAGGAGCTGGCTGTTCAAATGGTGCTTGACTCGTTGCTGGCGTAGGTGCCGCACTAGTTGCAGTTGGGATATCGCCCGTTTCAATTAGTTGTAACAAGTCTTTTCTTGTAATGCGACCACCCTCGCCCGTTCCCGTAACTTGCTCGAGTGCAATATCATGCTCCTGTGCAAGTCGTAGGACAGCAGGTGAGTAACGCACTTTGTCCTTACGCGCTTCTTTTGGAGCGGCTAAAGGAGGAGTAGAAACTGATTGTGATGCCTCTTGTTTCTTTTGAACACCTGCATTTAAAATCGCTGTGCTTACAGCAGATTTTTTCTCAGGAGGTGGAGGTGGTAATTCACTATCCCCTGCAATTTCAATCGAGCATACGACTGCACCAACTGGTAATGTTTGACCTTCTTGTGCAATTAGCTCCGTAATAACCCCTTCAAACGACGATGGAATTTCCGCATTTACTTTATCTGTCACAACTTCTGCTAAAGAATCATATTTTTTTACTGTATCGCCAGGCTTCACAAGCCATTTTTCAATTGTACCTTCTGTTACACTTTCGCCGAGCTGTGGCATAGTAATATTTTGAACCGCCATCATTTATTCCTCCCATCAATTAAGCCTAGGCGACATTGTACCTGATGCAGCGCTAAATTAATAAACGAAGATAGGCAAATAGACAGATTTTGACTTTCAAACGGCTAAGTCAAAATCTGTTCTTCCGTCTGAGGCTTTCATTTTTTCAATCAGCCTTGCTTGGTATGTTAAAATGCCGCAAGCTCTCGCATCGCACGTTCAACTTTATCAGGATTAATCATAAAGTATTTCTCCATAGTTGGTGCATATGGCATTGCTGGCACATCAGGTCCTGCTAGACGTTGAATTGGTGCATCAAGCTCAAATAAACAATGCTCCGCTATAATTGCGGCAACTTCACTCATGATACTACCTTCTTTATTATCCTCCGTAACAAGTAATACTTTTCCTGTCTTACTTGCTGCCTCAATTATTGCTTCCTTATCAAGTGGATAAACTGTGCGTAGGTCAAGTATATGCGCAGAAATACCATCTGCAGCTAGACGCTCTGCCGCTTGTAGCGCAAAGTGTACAGCTAAACCATAGGTAATGACCGTCACATCATCCCCTTCACGCTTCACATCAGCCTTGCCGATTGGTAACGTGTAATCGTCTAGCGGTACCTCACCCTTAATTAATCGATAAGCACGTTTATGTTCAAAGAACAATACTGGATCTTCATCACGAATAGCTGCTTTCAGCAATCCTTTAGCATCATACGGAGTTGATGGTATAACTATTTTTAAACCAGGTGTACCCGCAAAAAGGGCTTCAACGGATTGAGAATGATAAAGTGCCCCATGAATTCCTCCACCAAAAGGTGCACGGATTACCATTGGACAAGTCCAATCATTATTAGAACGGTAACGGATTTTAGCTGCCTCAGAGACGATTTGGTTGACAGCTGGCATAATGAAATCAGCAAATTGCATTTCTGCGATCGGACGCATACCATACATCGCTGCCCCAATACCAACTCCTGCAATAGCACTTTCTGCAAGTGGCGTATCTAGTACACGGTACTCACCGAATTGATCGTACAGACCATTAGTCGCTTTGAATACACCGCCCTTACGGCCAACATCTTCTCCTAAAATGAAAACTCGCTCATCACGTTCCATTTCTTCTTTCATTGCTAATGTAATCGCATCAATATAAGACATAACTGCCATTACATGTCACCTCCGTCCACTGGTGCATAAACATATTTCATGGCATCCTCTGGTTGTGCATATGGAGCCGCTTCTGCATAATCAGTCGCTTCATTCACTTCTGCCATCACACGTTCTTCAATTTCAGTACGTACTTTTTCAGTCATGACGCCAGCATCTGTTAAATACTTTTCGAATAACACAATCGGATCTTTTGCCTTACCTTCTGCTATATCTTCAGCCGTACGATATTGACGATCATCATCATCCGAAGAGTGGGCTGTTAAACGATATGTGACTGTTTCGATTAAGCTTGGGCCTTCTCCATTACGTGCACGGTCCGCTGCTTCTTTTACCACTTTGTAAACTTGTAATGGGCATTTCCCATCAACCGTGACACCTGGCATACCGTAGCCAATTCCACGATCAGAAACCTTCGCGCAGCCTAACTGGCGTTCAACGGGTACAGAGATCGCATATTGATTGTTTTCTACCATGATAATAACTGGCAATTTATGAACACCTGCGAAGTTTGCCCCTTCATGGAAATCTCCTTGGTTAGAAGAACCTTCACCAAGTGTCACGAAAGAAACAAAATCCTCTTTTTGTAGACGTCCTGCAAGTGCTACGCCAACTGCGTGCGGCACCTGCGTTGTTACAGGCGAAGATCCTGTTAAAATACGATTTTTCTTTTGACCAAAATGCCCTGGCATTTGACGTCCACCAGAGTTTGGATCTTCCGCTTTTGCAAATGCAGATAACATCAGCTCTCTTGGTGTCATACCAAAGTGTAAAACAACACCCATATCACGATAATATGGTGCAATATAATCTTTATCTTTATTTAGTGCAAAGGCTGCCCCAACTTGTGCTGCCTCCTGACCTTGACAAGAAATAACAAACGGAATTTTACCAGAACGGTTTAATAACCACATACGCTCATCTAATCTTCTGGCCATTAACATTGTTTCGAACATAGCAAGTACATCTTCATTTGACAAACCTAAATCTTCATGTTTGATTTGAACATCTTGCATACGAACACCCCTTTCGTATTATAGAGAAATAACTATCTTATCCTATATCCCCACATTTGGATACGTTAGTTATGAAATTCAGAAAAATTTAAAAATGGATAGCACGACCATCAACTGCTAAAGCTGATTCCACTAATACCTCATTTAATGAAGGATGTGGATGGATTGCCTGACTAATTTCCCATGGCGTTGCATCCAATAATTTAGCTAAAGATGCTTCTCCAATTAAATCTGTCACGTGCGGCCCTACCATATGAATACCCAAAATATCATCTGTTTCTTCATCAGCAATAATTTTTACAAAACCTTCTGCTTCTCCATTTACCAATGCCTTACCAATTGCCTTGAACGGGAATTTACCAATCTTTAATGAAAAGCCTCGCTCTTTGGCAGCAACCTCTGTTAAACCGATGCTAGCAACTTCCGGATATGAATAAACGCATTTTGGTACGTTCAGATCATTTAAATGCTCGGTTTTACCTGTCGCAATATGCTCGATCGCTGACAGTCCTTCATGAGAAGCAACATGTGCTAACTGTAAGCCACCAATCACATCTCCAATGGCATACATATGTGATTCCTTCGTTTGATAAGAATCATTCACTTTAATGAAGCCATTTTCCACTTCGATTTCTGTATTTTCCAAACCAATATCTTGCGTGTTGGCTTCACGTCCTACACAAAGTAAAAGTTTATCAGCGTCAAAGATTTCTTCCTGATCATTCACTTTGGCAGAAATGAAAACGTTATCATTTTCTATTTTGAATGTATCTGCCTCTAAACGGGCATTTGTCACAATGCGAACTCCACGCTTTTCAAGCTGCTTTGTTACTTCTTTTACGATATCTGCATCTTCTGCAGGTAAGATAGTTGGTCCGTATTCTACCACTGTTACATTTACGCCAAAATCGCAAAGCATAGATGCCCACTCAATACCAATGACACCACCGCCAACGATTAACAATGATTTCGGTAAATGATCAAGCTCCAACGCATGATCTGAATTCATCACATATTGACCATCAACTGTTAATCCAGCCATACCTCGCGGCTTTGAGCCAGTTGCAATGACAACATTCGTCGGTACAAGCATTTCATTTTCTTCCCCATTAGACATTTCTACCGAGATCGTTCCTGGCATTGGTGAGAAAATAGAGGGACCTAAAATTCGTCCTGTACCATGATAAACATCTATTTTACCTTTTTTCATCAGTGTATTCACACCTTGGCTTAATTGCTCAACGATTGCTTGTTTCCTAGCTTGAACTTTGTCAAATTGCAGTGTTACACCTTCAATATCGACACCATATTCACTAGCTGTTTTATTAGCCATTCGATATACTTCTGCACTTCGAAGTAAGGCTTTACTTGGAATACAACCTTTATGCAAGCATGTTCCGCCTAAACGCTCCCGCTCTACAATAGCTGTTTTCAAGCCTAGTTGTGCAGCTCGGATGGCCGCAACGTAACCGCCTGTACCTCCACCTAAAATGACAACATCATAATTTTGAGCCATGTTTATTCCCCCTTTTGAGAAAAGTGCTAAAGTATTCTATCTATTAAACAAGCACCCTATCAATTAGCTTACGGTCTATCCTTGCTTAAGAAGAACTTTAGCTTTACTACAACGATGCTCTTATTTGTTGGTAAAATTAGAAGAAGTCGACAATGCGACTTCTCCAAATTTTCAAACCTTGTATATTAGCGACCGTGTAAAATATTTTTTTCATTTTTTAAGAATTGGCTGCGAGATTTCGCAACACGCGCAATGCGTTCTTCAGCTAAACGATTCGCTGCCACATATGTTGGAATGCCATCTCGTTTTGAAATAGCAAAGATCTTTTCAATACTATCATAAATACCGTCAACGCGTTTCAGAGCACGTTCACGATTATAGCCATATAATTCATCCGCAACGTTAATAACGCCACCAGCATTAATCACATAGTCTGGTGCATAGACAATCCCTAATTCATGTAGGTAATCACCATGACGTGAATCTTTTAACTGGTTATTAGCAGATCCAGCAATTACTTTTGCTTTTAGTTGTGGAATTGTTTCATCATTTAATATTGCACCTAAAGCACAAGGTGAGAAAATATCAACTTCTTGCGCGTAGATTTCATCTGGAGCTACTGCAATTGCGTCAAAGTCATTTACAACTCGATCAATTGCTGCCTGATTGATATCTGTTACAACAAGTTTTGCCCCTTCATTATGTAAATACTCACAAAGCTTGTAAGCTACATTTCCTAGACCTTGTACAGAAATTTTTAATCCCTCTAATGATTCTGAACCGAATGCTTCTTTTGCAGCCGCTTTCATACCGCGATAAACACCATACGCCGTTACTGGAGATGGGTTCCCTGATGAACCGAATGCAGGTGAAATTCCTGTTACATAATCTGTTTCCTCATGGATTAAATCCATATCTGTTACCGTTGTACCTACGTCTTCTGCAGTAATATAACGGCCATTTAAGCCTTGGATGAAACGACCTAATGCACGGAACATTTCTTCATTTTTATCTTTAAATGGGTCACCGATAATGACCGTTTTTCCACCGCCAAGGTTTAAACCAGCTGCCGCATTTTTGTAAGTCATGCCTCGTGCTAAACGCAATGCGTCTTCCACTGCATTTTCCTCTGAAGCATATGTCCACATACGTGCACCGCCTAATGCTGGTCCAAGTGTTGTGTCATGGATAGCGATAACCGCTTTTAACCCTGATGCTTCATCTTGGCAAAATACCAATTGTTCATAATCATACTTTTCCATATACTTGAAGATTTCCATGAAACTCGCCCCTTTGCTTTGGAAAGCGCATCCCCAAATGCCCGTCCCAATCAAGTTTTATCTAACAATTCTTTCCCTTATTGTCCTCTTCTCAGCAAAAAACTGAGCCCCATTTTACAGTAGGTGTTTAGACCCTTATACAGGAAGAAAAAAATTGTTTAGTAATGGATAATATTGCTCCACTTATTTTTACAATACTGACAAATTCACAATTTCGCAACTATTATTACACATTCTTATTTAAGTAAGAATTTTCTAAACATTCAGTAACAAAAACCACTTTATGCCCTGCCTAGCTTTGAGGAATAAATATTATATTGATTCCTCCCCTTTCTTGACATTCCCCCATCCACAGGTACAATTAATCATAGGAATAAGGAGGGGTATACATGGCCCGTTTAGCTGCATTTATTGTAATGCTTATTCCTGGTCTTATGGCTGCAGGCGGCATTAAATTTATGCGTGATACATTATTTGGAAAGCTTCTTTCGCCTTTCCCATTTTTATGGCTACAATTTGTAGTGGGTGTTATTTTCTTTGTGATAGGCTTCGGCTTTTTCGCAGGGTTTTTACTACATCGTGACCGCAAAAATGGAAAAGTAGCACCTCGCTTCCAAAAAAAATAAAAATAGCTATCCAAATAAGTCACATGGACTTACTGGATAGCTATTTTTATACTCGCTGCTGTGTAGTGATGACTTTATCAGGATAATCCGTAATCCAACCTAACACAGCATGGTGCGGATTCGTTAAGAACGGTTCATTACCATCAATGGCATAAAAACGACAGGCTTTGCCGCTTGTAACGCATGCCTCTAAATATCTTGGCTTGTAGTACCGTTTATGCATATGAACAGTATCAGCCGCTTTGTAATCAGCTAACAAATCCCATTTTAATTTTTTCGTGGCTATAAGAGCAGTTTCAAATTCGGGCCTATGTTTTTTCACCATTTCCAGTAATTCATAATGGAATGATGAGAAGTGGCTTCCTGTTGGTAATGAGAGCCCTTGAAGAAAATCTTTTAGCCCATTTTGATTGTCTAGAATGGTTGATTTTAATTCAATATTTAAAGGGAGCTTATTTGTTTTAGCCCATGCTAAAACTGCATCAAATGCTGGCATTTTAGCCGATGAAAAAAGACGCCTCCAAGGCTTTCCGAGTTTAAAACGCAATAACTCTTCCATCGTACAATCACTCACCAGTTTATTGATACCTACTAATCTTGACAATTGTGGATCATGGTACACAATTGGACATCCCTCTTTTGAAAATTGAATGTCTAACTCAATGCCATCAGCCCCCAACTCCAATGCCTTTTCGAAAGCTTTAAAGGTATTTTCAAGCGCATAGGCCGAAGCCCCTCGATGTGCAAACACTGGAATATAGGACGAATTAGACATTTAACTCACCAAACTCTAGCAGAAATTTCCCATTGGTCATTTTGCTTAATAAAGATGATTTTTTACCAATTTGAATATATGTTCCCGGATGCGCTTCCTTTGTGACAATAATCTCTTCTTTTCCAATATGACGCATTTCGTCCATTATCAGTTTAATTTCACGATCTAATGTAACAGCTTCTGCCTTTAATTTTGTTAAAGCCTGCTTGGTCTCTTCAAAAGACGCGGTTTGTTCTTTAGACATTTGATTGAGGAATGGTAATAAGCTTTTCATTTTGGACTCATGGGCTGCAATTTCTGATTGTAACTCTTTAAGCTGAACAGCTTTTTCCTGCATCATCGAATTATTCTCTTGTTTATTGACACTTTCAATAATCAAATCCGTTCGACGTTCCAATCGGTTACCTGATATGGCAGTGACAATCGTATTTTTAGCTACGGCACGTCCTCCAATAATTTTACCTTTTCGTTCGTCCACGAAAATAGAATGAGCGGAAAGTTGTGAACCTAATGCATAGAAGCCTATATGGATACTATCCGCCGCAAATAAATTTGCTTCGTTAACATGTTTGACAAAAATATTGCCACCCGCTTCCACAACTGTTGAGCCTAGACCAAAAATGCCACCGCGAATATAAACATCGCCTTCAATGGATTTAATTAGTTTGGCACCGCTTACACCTTCAGCACCATCAATAGAAATATCGCCAGTTGCAATAACCGTATAGCCATTTGTTACTGTTCCTTTAATACTAAGAGAACCATTAAATTCTAGATTTCCTGTTTCAACACCCACATCACCGTTAATAGGTAGGTGTCTGTTTACACCAATCATACCTTTCACATCATCTAGAACACCAGCAATTTTCGAGCGGATCACAATTTTCCCGTCCTCTTCCACTTCATATGCTGATTTTGTATCATATCGAATAGGAAAATCTCGTCCTGGTGCGGCAGCCACTACCTCACCTAGCACATTTTTCCCTGGTTTACCTAATGTAGCAGGAATCTTTTCACCTAGCCATGAGCCTTCTGAAATTTCTGAGATAAAATTCATATCAAAGTAATCCGCTTTTCCATCATCACGAATAACCGGTTTTCGCTCCGGTTTAGGTAAGTATGTAATTTGTGCATCCGTGCCTGCTATAGGTGGTTGCCCCTGTGCAATTAAAAATGCTTTTCCTGGTTCAGCCTTCGAAATATCAAAATCTAATATTCCATGCACTATTTCATTTTCCGCAAGTGTTTCTTGTACTTGCTGTGTTAGCTTTTCTTTATGATTTGCCATATATTCGTTTGTTTCATAGATAAAAATAGAGGCTGACATTTTATCACGGGCAATTTCAGCTTCTATATTTGGAAGCCAGCGTCCAATTTCTACTGGACTTGTGTTTTGAGTTGACAGCACATTTTTTAAAATTGAAAAATTAGATAATTTAAGTCGCGGATGACTACGTAGTATGCTATCAAATTCTTTTAATGGAAATCCGGCACTAAAAGTAAGCATAAATACCTTGCCATTCTCTTCAGAAATTTCGAAGTTTTCATTTCGAACTAGAATCAAGCTACCTCCTCCTTCCCTCTATATGTAAGTATATACAATCCACTTACATTTGTTTAGAGACCATTGTCACTAACGAGAAAGAAAATAGTACTACTTAATCATTAAAACATCCAACTATTTTTTATTTACAATAAATATAAATAGGCGTATAATACTAAAAAAATGTTTATCATTTAAGTTTCTTAATAAAATTACCCTTAAATAGAAGGTTATTCTATTAGGATAATTTGAACAAACAGTATTCCTACTCTATATATTATAGGATAGGATCGTCATAAAAATTAAATAATAAAGGTTCTTTAGAACTATAAAATTATCGGATATTAAGGCTCTTTATTCAAGATAGCTCTTTATATTTCCAATTTGAAAGGTCGCACCAAGCTGTCCCAATTCCTCCTTACTCATATATTGCATACTTATTTTACCGTCTAATACGAGTCGGACTTCAAATAAATGTTCCTCTAGTTGTGTAATTTCTAATGAGTCCATTCCATCTAATTGAAAGTTGACACTTTTCATTTTGATCACCTGCTTCTAATTTTATTACCATGCAGTACTCGTTTTCATCAGTATCATCGCTCATAAGATAATAGATACCCATCAAAAAAATACGCCTTTCTAAACAGTGGTCACACTGTCTAAAAATGGCGTTATAAAAACTCGAGGTATAATTGCTATATCAGTTTTTCTATCGTTTATTGCTAAAAATTTTAAGTTTAGCTAGCCATCATGTCGATGCGGATTTTGTCTGCAATCATAGCAATGAATTCACTATTTGTCGGCTTGGATTTCAAGTGATGCACCGTGTAGCCAAACATCGACGAAATGGATTCATAATTACCACGATTCCATGCAACTTCGATAGCATGACGAATTGCGCGTTCAACGCGTGATGGTGTCGTATTGAATTTTTTCGCGATTTCTGGATATAAAATCTTTGTCACAGATCCTAATAATTCAATATCCTCAAATACCATTTGAATGGCTTCACGCAAATAGGAATACCCTTTAATATGTGCAGGTACACCAATTTCTTTAATGATAGCTGTAATCGTGCTGTCTAATTGATGCTGATTTAATTTTTGAGGGACGGTAGGTTGTAAAACGCTTGTCTTTTTAGGAAGTGTCGCCTTCTGTCCAGCACAATGTAAAATCTTCTGCACTAATTGATCAAATTCAAATGGCTTTAGCATGAAATAAGATGCCCCTAAATCTACAGCCTGCTTCATGACATCTTCTTGGCCAAAAGCAGTTAACATAATTACTTGGACTGATGACATTTTCTCATTTTGATACATCGATTCTAAAACAGCTAAACCGTCAAGATGAGGCATGATTATATCTAGAAGTAAAACATCAGGTGTAAATTCCTCAAGCATTTGTAGACAAACTTTTCCGTTTGAAGCCGTAGCAATAATTTCTATTTCGGCATGCCCCTGGAAATATTGCTCCATTGTTTTTAATAACTCACGATTATCATCTGCAATCGCTACTTTTACCTTTGTCATTTCAATTCCTCCTTCTGGACTTGCTTTGAACACTCCAAAGCGTTAACCTAACCCCTAAATGCCGTTTTTGGCACACTGTGGAATTTTCGACATTTTTGTTTAAAAACCTTTTTCATTTCCAAAAATGAGTATGTAGTCCGATACTTTCTTTTAATATCGACAAGTTGTGCTAAATATTGGCAAACTGTCGAAACACTCTTATTACCTATTTTAGATAAAAAAATAAGATAAAACTACAGTTTTTTTAAATATCATGACTCCTTTCGGTTATTATTAGAAATACTTGTTGAATTCAAAGTGTTTTTAACATAAAGATAAAAACCCGCAAGTTTCCAGCGGGCACCTGTTCTGCCTGCGGAAAATGCGGATTTTTACCAAATGCCATCCCACTTTTTAAGAAGACTTTCTTAACATTTCAGCTACTGTTAGAGCTGCTCCCTTTTTCGGCTCCTCCACAAACATATGTGTTACAGCACCGACAAATCGACCGTCTTGAATGATAGGACTGCCACTCATTCCTTGCAAAATTCCACCCGTTTTTTCAATGAGCTTTTCGTCAGAAACTATAAATTCAAGTCGTTCATTTTCAACTTTTGTTATTTCAATGGAAAAAGTTTCGACTTTTCGGCCTTCAATGGCTGTATATATTTCCGCTTTCCCCGTTTTTATATCTTTTTCATGCATAATTTCAATCGCTTTGGGTAATCTTTGTGGATAGCCTTCTTCCCAACGGCCAAAAATTCCATAAACAGTATTTTTATCTATACTACCCAGTCGTTCCTGATGTTTTTCAATGGAGGAAATTTTGTAACCTGGTTGGCCAGGCGTACTTTTACGGATTTGTTGAATTGAAGCTAAAAAAATGGAGCCAGCTCTAAATACAGGGGCCTCTTGTAGGGTTGAATCAACAATTTGATGACCTAGTGCACCATAGTTTTTTGTCTCTGGATCAATATAAGTCAGTGTTCCTACTCCATCTGTTTCATCTTTTAAGAAGGATATGATATGCTCTGCTTCTTGATTTTGTAATTCGAGTGTAACTTGTTTTCCGTCATTATTGATCGTCCATTTCTGTTGGCCTTCTTTAGCCATAGCTTGTTTGGCGTCTGCCAGCGATTTTACAGGTATATCATTAATTTTTTCAATCACTGCGCCACCTTTCATCCACTGATTGGAAGCTAACAGTACATCATGCGCTACGAACACATGTGATAATTGAAGTTGGATTCCAATGGCTTCACCCATCGGTATAAGCTTTTTGGCGGCTAAAGCTTGTATAGGCATCACTAACAAAAAGATGAGCATAGGCAAAATGACTAATTGACGCCAACGACGATTCATACGACACCTCCTTTTCATTTTTGTCTTTTTACTATGTGTTGTTGTGGCGTTCTTATAAGCGGTAAATATTTGTGCAAAAAGAAAAAAACCAGAAACAGGTTTAACTGTTTCTGGTATATGGTTAACGCATTTGTTTTTTACGCTCTTCTGCCATTGTTAATAACTCCGTTGCATGCTGTAGTGTTAAAGCCGTAATTTCTGTTCCAGACATCATACGGCTGACTTCTTCAATTCGTGCCTTTTGATCAATTTCTGATAAAGACGTAAATGTTCGATCATGCTCGACTTCTTTCTTAATGAAGTAATGATGATCAGCCATCGCAGCTACTTGAGGTAAATGTGAAATACATAGCACTTGAGAATTAATGGATACCGCAGCAATTTTTTCTGCAATGGCTTGTGCCACTCTTCCACTAACTCCTGTGTCCACTTCATCAAAAATGATGGATGTGATACCATTAGAAGAAGAGAAAATAGTTTTCAGCGCCAGCATCATTCGTGATAATTCTCCTCCCGAGGCAATTTTCGGTAAGGACTTTGGCGGTTCTCCAACATTGGTAGAAATATAAAAAATAATTTGATCTTTTCCATTTGCATCGAAATATGGTAATTCTTCAAAATTGACAATAAATTTAGCTTTTTCCATATGTAATTCCCGTAACTCTGCCATAATGGCTTCACTTAACTGTTGGGCAGCAGCTTTACGCACAATTGAAAGTTCTGTAGCAAGCTCATTAAGAACCGATTCCATTTCAAGCACTCTTCGTTCTTTCACCTGCAAAATTTCATCGCGATTTAGCAGTTCATTTAACTCTATTTTTATTTTTTCAAAATACGCTAAAATGTCCTCCACAGTCGAACCATATTTGCGTTTTAAATTTTGGAATAGTGCTAATCGTTGTTCTACCTCATTTAAACGCGCTGGATCAAACTCCAATTCATCTAATACATTTTTGACCTGATAAGCCGCATCTTGTAGCGCATAAAAAGCCGATGTCACTGCCTCAGAAGCTTCTTTAAATTGCTCGTCAACTGTTGCTGCATCATCCAAAGCACCCATTGCATTCCCAATCCAATCAAGACCTTTTGATTCTCCCTGAATGGCCTCATAGGCAGCACTAGAACGTTCAAAAATTTTATTATAATTCATGAGACGACGGCGTTCATCAAGAAGTTCATCTTCCTCACCTAGCCTTAAATTGGCTTCTTCTAGCTCTTTTATTTGGAATTGATACAAATCAATGCGTTGTGCCATTAATTGTTCATCGATGGAAATCGAGGCTAAGTCCTTTTTCAGCAATCGATATTCTTCATATTGTTCGCTGTATGTTTTTTGAATAGGTAGCAGCTGCTCTTCTGCAAACTGGTCGAGTAAATTGATATGCTGTTTTTCATCCATCAGCTCTTGGTTTTCATGTTGGCCATGAATATCAATGAGACTCCCACCAATTTCTCTCAGTACTGATAATGGCACAAGTTTACCATTTACACGGCAAATACTTTTCCCAGAATCATTTAAATCACGACGTAAAATAACTGTCTCTTCTTCAATCTCAATGCCTGCTTCTTCTAATTTTTTCAGCACAGGATGCGTGGAATTCGAAATTTGAAATAAGCCACCTAATTCAGCCTTTCTTGCCCCATGACGAATAAATTCAGTATTTCCCCGTCCACCAGCAAGTAAATGAACAGCATCAATGATAATAGATTTACCAGCACCAGTTTCCCCCGTTAGTACAGTCAAACCTTCTGAAAAACTCACAGTCAAATCCTCAATGATAGCAAAGTTTCGAATACTAAGCTCTCTTAACACAAATTGTCACCTCTGAATCCATTTCCCCATTTTTTAAAGCATGTCTAGTAAGCGATTTTTAGTATTTTCCCGCTCATTTTCATTTCGACAAATAATTAAAATGGTATCGTCTCCAGAAATTGTACCTAAAATTTCTGGCCAATCTAAATGGTCTAGTAAGGATGCAATCGCATTCGCATTACCTGGAAGAGCTTTCATCACTAAAAAATGCGATGCTCCATCAATGCTTATAAAGGCATCCGCTAATGCGCGATGTAATTTTTGCACTGGGTTAAATCGTTGATCAGCGGGTAAGCTATACTTATAGCGACCGTCCTGTAATGGTACTTTCACCAAATGTAGTTCTTTAATATCTCTTGATACCGTAGCTTGTGTCACATTATAGCCTGCATCTTTTAGGAAATCGACTAAATCATCTTGTGTTTCAATTTCATGATTCGCAATAATATCCCGAATTCGTATATGTCTTTGTCCTTTATTCATCGTAGCCACCTCTAATAAATAATTAAATATGTGTATAATCACACTACCATTTTCAACAAAAAAGCACAAGAAAAAACACGGCTCTATAAGCGAGCACGTGTTATTTTAAAGAATTATGCGCTTCTTCAACGAGTGCATTAAAAGCTGTATATGCAGGAATGTCTTCTTCTCCAATAGGATTCACTAAATGGAATAAAAATTCAATATTTCCTTCCCCACCTGTTATCGGGGAATAAGAAGCATCCTTTACAACAAATCCAATTTCTGTGGCCATTGCCGCTGTTTTTTCTAATACTTCGAGATGGACTTTTTTATCACGAACGATACCTTTTTTTCCAACTTTATCTTTTCCCGCCTCAAACTGCGGTTTCACCAATGCCATCACATCGCCACCTGGTAGCAATACTGTTTTTAACACCGGTAAAATTAATGATAAAGAAATAAAACTAACATCTATTGTAGCAAAATCAGGTAAACCTTCAGATAAATCTGCTGCCGTAGTATAACGGAAATTAGTTTTTTCCATGACGGTAACACGTTCATCTGACCGAATTTTCCACGCTAATTGATTGGATCCCACATCCAGTGCATAGCCATGTCTTGCGCCATGTTGCAATGCACAATCTGTAAACCCACCTGTAGAGGAGCCAATGTCAAGCATTAGCTTCCCTTCTACAGACATATCAAAAATTTGTAGGGCCTTTTCTAGCTTCAGACCACCACGACTAACATATTTTAAATCGGAACCTTTTACTTGTAGAGGCGCATCGATAGCAATTTTTTCTCCTGCTTTATCGATTCGTATTTCATTTGAAAAAACAAGTCCCGCCATAATGGAACGTTTTGCTTTTTCTCTTGTTTCACATAATCCACGCTCTACAAGTAAAATATCCACTCGTTCTTTTGGTTGTTTTGTCATTATTTATTTAAACCTACTTGCTGTTTTTGTTGAAGTAATACTTGCATACGTGCTGCTGCATCCTCTGCTGTCATATGAATTTCTTCGAGCAGTTGATCAACGTTACCATGTTCGATATATTGATCTGGAATACCCATTCGATCAACAATTGCATTGAGATAGCCATGGTCGTGAGCAAATTCTAATACTCCGCTACCAAATCCGCCTTTTAGGACAGCTTCTTCGATGGTTAATATCGGTTTATGATTGGATAAAATTCGGTGTAGCATATCCTCATCCATTGGTTTGATAAAGCGTGCATTGACCACCTCGATATCAATCCCTTGCTGCGCTAACATATCTGCTGCTTGCATGGCCATCGGAATCGTTGTGCCAAATGTCAAAATGGAACCATCTTTTCCTTCTCGTAAAACTTCCCAGCTACCAATTGGTAATGCGACAAGCTCATCATCTAGTGGAACGCCAATCCCATTACCACGTGGGTAACGTAGTGCAATTGGACCACCATCGTACTCAATAGCTGTTTTAACCATATGTTGCCCTTCATTTTCATCCTTAGGCATCATAATCGTCATATTTGGAATATGACGTAGGAAAGCGATATCAAATACGCCCTGATGCGTTTCACCATCTGCCCCAACTAAACCAGCACGATCAATACCGATAAAGACATTTAAATTAGGACGCGCAATATCATGCAACACTTGGTCATAAGCACGTTGTAGGAATGTTGAATAAATCGCTAAAAACGGCTTCATATTTTGTGTAGCTAAACCCGCTGCCATTGTTGCTGCATGTTGCTCGGCAATCCCCACATCGAAGAAACGATTTGGAAAGTCTTGTTGAATACCCTGTAATTTTGACCCGACAGGCATAGCAGGTGTGATCGTCACGACTCGCTCATCTTCATGAGCAATTTTACGAACAGTTTCTGCAATTAAACTACTCCATGCTGGTCCTTTAGTCTCTGACTTCACAAAGGCACCATTTTCAATTTTATAAGGACCTGTTCCATGCCAATTACCGATCGTATCGTCTTCAGCAGGTTTATAGCCCTTTCCTTTTTTCGTAATTACGTGAACAAGGACTGGCCCCTTCACTTTTTTTGCATGGGATAATGTCATTTCCAATGCTTCAAAATCATGACCATCAATAGGACCAAGATATTTAAAGCCTAATTCCTCAAAAAAGACACCTGACACCACTAAATATTTTAAGCTGTCCTTAAGTCGTTCCGCGGTAGAAGCAAGCTTCCCACCTAATACCGGAATTTTATTAATAAGTGATTCTAGCTCTTCTTTGGCTTTTGAATACTCCTTGGCAGTACGCAAACGACCTAAAACACTGTGAAGCGCACCAACGTTTGGAGCAATGGACATTTCATTATCATTTAGGATAACAATCATATTCGTTTTCGCATGACCGATATGATTTAACGCTTCAAGCGCCATACCGCCAGTTAAAGCGCCATCCCCAATAATAGGAATTACATAGTTATGTTCTTTTTTAATATCACGTGCTGCTGCCATACCCATGGCTGCTGATAAGGAAGTCGAGCTATGACCTGTTTCCCATTCATCATGTTCACTCTCCACGCGCTTTGGAAATCCACAAAGCCCTTTGAACTGACGTAGTGTGTCAAATTGACTCGCACGACCTGTTAAAATTTTATGCACGTAAGCTTGGTGGCCAACATCCCACAAAAACTTATCTTTTGGACTGTCAAACATTTTATGCAACATGATCGTAAGCTCGACTACTCCTAAATTCGGGCCGATATGTCCACCTGTGACAGAACATTTTTCGATTAAGAAGGTACGAATTTCTTGCGCTACCTGCTCAAGCTCCTTCTTATTTAAGTTTTTTAAAAAGGATGGACTAGTTATTTTATTTAAATCCACCTTTCTCACACACCTTTTCAATAAAATATTCACCGCATTTGTTTTCACTATTATAGCAGTGTTATCAATATGCTAAAAGTACGAGCACTTCATTGTTTACAATTTGTAAACGTTCCCACCTATTCTAGCATATTCTTTTCCTTCAATGCCTTGATTTTCTCTCAGTTTTTACGATGAACAATATATGCCGCAAAGTCTCGTAATAAGCTAGCATCTATTGGTAATTGATCGAGTGCATTAATAGCATGTTGATAATGCTCAGCAAGCTTTTCTTTCGCTCCATTTAGCGTTAAAAGTGCTGGGTAAGTACTCTTATCACTAGCTACATCTTTCCCAGCCGTTTTTCCTAGTTCCTCTGTTGTTCCTTCGATATCTAAAATATCGTCTTGGATTTGGAAAGCTAGGCCGATGTGATGGGCATATTCCTTCAATGTAGCACGGTCTTGTTTAGATGCGTCTGCTAATACGGCTCCCGCTTCAATACTAAATCTTAATAAAGCACCGGTTTTATTAACATGGACTTGCTCCAGTTCAGTTAAATCAAGCTGACGCTGCTCACCTTCCATATCCAGTACTTGACCACCAACCATGCCCTCAGCACCTGCGGCAACGCTTAACAATTGAACAAGCTCGATCCGCTTTTCAGCCGTTACTTCCATACGGGCTAAAATACCAAACGCCAATGTGTTTAATGCATCTCCCGCCAGTGTTGCAAGTGCTTCTCCATAAACTTTGTGGTTTGTTGGCTTGCCTCTTCTAAAATCATCATTATCCATGCTTGGTAAGTCATCATGGATTAACGAATACGTATGAATGATTTCAATGACAGATCCTACAATTAAACCATCCTGTAATTTTTTTTGATAAAGCTCCAGGACAGCTAATACAAAAAGTGGTCGAATGCGTTTACCGCCTGCCTTTAATGAATATAGCATGGAGTCCTTTAAATCTACTGGAGCATCAATTTTTGAAACAAGTGCAAACATCGTTTCTTCGATTTGTGGTATGTTGCTTTCGATAAAGTACTTTAATGGCTCATTCATTTCCTAATTCTCTCCCTTTAGTGGATCAAATGCTGTTGTTTCACCTGTCTCTTGGACAATAGATACTAGCTGCTCTTCAGCATGCTGCAGTTTACTATGGCAAAACTTTGATAGCTCCATTCCTTGCTTGTATAAATCAATCGCATTTTCCAATGGTACATCGCCTTGTTCTAGCTGGCGAACTATTTCTTCCAATGCCGTCATAGCTTCTGCGAAAGTTTGTTGTTTTTCTGTCACAACGATTCCCCCTCATTCTTTGGCAAAATATCCTTCACTTCAGCCACAACCTTCCCATCATGGAAAGTCAATGTCAGATGATCCTGCTTCTGCACGTCAGTGGATGATTTAATCATCTGTTGATCTTTATAAGCGACTGTAAATCCTCTTGTTAAAATGGATAATGGATTTAATGCTTCTAATGTTCGAATAGTTGCCTCAAATTGTTGTTGCTGCTTCGCTACATAATACGTTGTAGCACGTGTTAATTGTTGCATGCGCGCTTCTAGCTCCCGTTGATGGAAGGCAAGTGCTTTTTTTGGTGAATGTTGTGCCACCGTACTATGTAATTGCTGAAGCTGAGCACTTTTCTTCATCAAATCTACTTGCATGGCTGTTTGCAATCCTGACTCGAGCTGTGCCAATCTTTCAGTAAACGGTCGATATAGTCTTTCTGGCATTGACAGTGGATAAGACTGTTGGAGCTTATTAAGACGCTGTCGTTCAGCCATAAGTTGCGACCTAACCATTTGATGAATTTGAGATTTTTGGGAAAGTACCCGTTGGAATAGCTCCGCTTGATCTGGGACTGCCATCTCAGCGGCGGCTGTTGGTGTAGGTGCACGTAAATCAGAAACATAATCGGCAATTGTCGTATCTGTTTCATGACCAACTGCGCTAATAATAGGAATTCTACTGTCAAAAATAGCTCTCGCCACTATTTCTTCATTGAATGCCCATAAATCCTCGATCGAGCCTCCCCCGCGTCCAACAATCAACACTTGACAAGTTGCCTCTTGATTGGCACGTTGAATGTTTTGTACAATATTTGGTGCCGCCTGTGCTCCTTGTACAAGTGTAGGGTAAATCAGAATTTCAGCTAGAGGGTAACGTCTCTTTAAAGTCGTACAAATATCTCGAATCGCTGCTCCTGTCGTTGATGTTAGCACACCTATTTTTTCAGGAAACTTTGGAATCGATTGTTTCCATTCTAATTTAAAAAGCCCTTCTTTTTGTAATTGCTCTTTTAATTGATTAAAGGCAACAAATAGACTACCTATACCATCCGGTTGCATTTCTTGGACATATAGCTGATAAGTCCCGTAGCCTTCGTAAACGTTTACATCACCACGGATAAATACTTGCATACCTTCTTTTGGTTCAAATGCTAATTTCGTGGCAGCCGTTTTAAACATCGTGGCAGCAATTCTTGCCCCATCATCCTTTAATGTAAAGTAAATATGGCCAGATTGATGAATTTTTACATTTGATAGCTCACCTTTCACATACACTTCGCGTAGGTGAGGGTCCGCATCGAATTTTCGTTTAATATATTTTGTTAATGCTTTTACAGTTAAATAAGAAGCAGAGGACATGTTTTCGGCTCCTTTACTAAGATCAAGTTTTTTACAAAAACTACACCTATCATAACATTTTTTACTGGTGTTGACGCGTTTAAATGCAGTTTCGCTAGAAAAAATGCCTGTCTTTTTTCTATCAAAAAATAACTATAACATATTCCAACACGTTCTAACTAATAGAAATTGACTATTCAATGAATAACAAAACAAGGTCCCATAACAACAGTTGTTATGAGACTTTACATTTTAATAAAATAATAATAATAATGTTCCTACAATAAAACAGTAGTACGTAAAATAGCTAAGTTTACCACTTTTCATTATGCCCATAAACCAACGCATGGCAAAGTACGTCATAATAAGTGTAGCTAGAAAAGTGGCTGCATAAGGAAGCGCTAACGCACCTTTATTAGGCTCATCTAAAAAATCAGTTATTCCTAATACGACCCCACCTAAGCTTACTGGAATATAAAGCATAAAGGAGAAACGTAAAGCTGTATCCTGTCTCATACCTACTGCAATAGCTGAAATAATCGTCGCACCTGATCGGCTAATACCTGGTGTGAGAGCGACTGCTTGCCCTAACCCGACAATAATGGCATCCTTCGCACTTAAATCGGCATCTTTTTTCTTCCCACGCATATTACGAATCAACCATAAAGCCGCACCCGTAACAAACAACATGAGCGCAATTGTCGTCATACTCACATTGTCTGCAATAACATCACTTAATAATACTCCTAAAACGCCCGCTGGAATAGAACCTATAATGATATACAAGGCAAAACGAAAATCAGCATTGTAGCGCTTCTCACGTGTTTTCAAGTACAAGAAAAAATGGGAAATCAATCGTACTATATCCTCACGATAAATATAAACAATAGCAAGTAACGATGCTGTATTGGTTAGAATGGCGAACGTAAACCCTTGTTCACCAAGCCCTAGTATTTCGCTGGCAATCATCACATGTCCACTTGACGATACCGGAATTGGTTCTGTAAACCCTTGGACAAGACCAATAATGATATGCTTCACAATTAACACAATATCGATATTTTCCATAAAAACCTCCTACTAAGTATGTATGTCCCAAACGTTACATTAGACGTCAAAATTAGCATAAAAGTTCTGGAATCAATCCATAAAAAAAGTCATCTCAACATGATATTGAGATGACTTCATAAAAAGGCTATTAATTAGCAAGCTTATTTTCAGCTGCTTGCACAGTGTTGAATAGTAACATTGTGATGGTCATCGGTCCAACACCCCCTGGTACAGGTGTGATATGAGACGCTATACCATCTACTTCAGCAAAGTTTACGTCGCCGCATAATTTATTGTTGTCATCACGATTAATGCCAACATCAATTACAACAGCCCCTTCTTTCACATGCTCTTTTGTAATAAAGTTTGCACGTCCAACAGCAGCAATTAATATATCCGCTTGTTTTGTAAATGAAGGTAAATCTGGCGTTTTGGAATGAGTATACGTTACCGTAGCATCTTTTTGCAATAGTAGTTGCCCCATTGGCTTACCTACAATATGACTGCGTCCTACGATTACAGCATGTTTTCCTGCAATCTCAATTCCTGAATACTCAAGAAGCTTCATTACGCCAAAAGGAGTACAAGGTAAAAATGTTTCTTGGCCAAGCATCATTTTCCCAACACTGACAGGTGAGAAGCCATCAACATCCTTCTCGACAGCAATTGTCGCAATGACTTTATCCTCATCAATATGTTTTGGAAGTGGTAATTGTACTAAAATACCGTGAATATCTTCACGTTGATTTAATAGTTGAATTTGTGTTAATAATTCCTCTTGCGTCGTTTCTTCAGGTAATTTAATCAGTTCCGAATACATACCAATTGCTTCACAAGATTTTTGTTTATTTCTCACATATGTAGCTGAAGCTTGGTTGTCCCCAACTAACACAACCGCTAAACCAGGTGTTAACCCTTGTTCTTTTAAACGAATTACACGCTCTGCTACAGCATTACGAATTTCTTGACCAATCTCTTTACCATTAATAATTGCACTTGACATAAACCTTCGTTACTCCTTCCAATTCAACACATTATTCTTGTTCTGTAAATTTAGAAAGTACACCATTGACGAATTTAGATGAACTATCATCGCCAAATGTTTTACATAACTCGATTGCTTCGTTTAGTACTACTCTTTTTGGTGTTTCTGGCATGTATAACAGTTCGTATACAGCTAGGCGTAAAACAGTTCTCTCAATTTTGGGTAAACGGGCAAGTGACCACTTTTCAAGATGCTGTTCTAATGTAGCATCAATTTCCTCCAAATGTTCAGCTGTTCCAGTAACAATTTTTTCGTAGAAGGCATTTGTCGGTTGGCCTTTAATATGACCCATTGCTTCTTCAACTGTTAAATCTGTATTGTCTAGCTGAAACAAAACTTGCAACGCTTTTTCGCGTGCTTCATGTCGTTTCATGTAAAGCTCTCCTTCTTAAGTGGCATTAAGGTTTATAATAGCATAAAATCGCCTGAGAAACACGATTTCAAGCAAGTTTTCAATAATCTGAAACCTTTTTCAAGAAACTTTTTGCGCATCTAACAATTCGTCTCGAGCATTCCAAAATGCTTGTTTAATTCACAAAATGTTATAATAAAGAAAATTGAAAGAATCTACAGAGGTGTTCACAATGCAATATGAAGCTATTTGCACGAGCTGTAAAAAACCATTCAAGCTCCAAGAAGGTGAAGCACAATACAAACAAATGAAAGAACGTGAAGCTCACCTATTTTATTGCGAAGAGTGCAAGCATAAAATTCGCTTTGATGCCATCCGAAACTTCTTTAGCTACTACTAGTGGAGGCCATTATGAAGGAACATTATTATACAATCGGTGAGGTTGCCAAACTGTCCAATCTATCCGTTCAAACGTTACGTTATTATGATCAGATCGATTTATTTAAGCCTGCTTATACCGATACTTATACCAATTATCGCTATTATAAAGACAGTCAAATTTTCTATTTAGATATCATTAAATCACTTAAATATATTGGCATTTCGTTAGAGGATATAAAGAAAGCGCTCAAATTAACGTCTGAAGAACTACTTGACTTTTTTGCTCAGCAAGAGCAAAGAATTGATACTAAAATTTCACGCTTGAATGAAGTAAAAAACACGTTATTAAAAACCAAAAAGCAATTACAGGAACAAATCGATATCCCCTTCTTTGGTGAGGTATATATACAAGTAGAGGAAGCCATGCCCATTTTACAAGTGACAACTACCAAATTAACTCCAACTTCTAGTACCAATACATATTACGCAACACTTACAAAAATTATTGAGAAGGAAGGCAGTGTATTAAATAGTCGCTATGGTTGTATATATCCGCTCGCTCCCTATGAAAATGTGAATGCAATTATTTATGACGCCATTTTCACCCCGCTATTAACAGAGCGAGTATTTTCGAAGCTATCGTCGAATATTGAACAAACCATTATACCTGCTGGTACATTTGTCTGTATTGCATTTATCTACCATCCGGATACCTACTTTTCTTTTTATGAAAAATTAAGAAATTATGTCATGGCTCAGTCAGAAGCTTTTGAATCTCAAGTTTATGAACTGTATATGCCCGCAACCCTTACTTTAGAGCATGAAAAGAAATTCATTGTTGAATTAAAGATTCGAAAAATACAATAAAGATACAATCTCTTATGTATAACTGTCCACATTAATTTCCAAACTGATAAAAAATCATCAAATTGAAAACAAATCTTTTGACCCTATAGTTACTATAGGGTTTATCGTAATACATGGAAATATTCTAGTAGAATGTCAATTTCATGTATCGTGAACGAATAAAAGGAGAACATTATGAGCAAGAAGCAAAATATAACATTAGCAATTTTACTATCGAATCTATTCATTGCCTTTTTAGGTATTGGTTTAGTCATTCCAGTTTTACCAACCATCATGAATGAGCTTCATATTTCAGGCTCTGTCGTTGGTTATATGGTGGCAGCCTTTGCTATTACGCAACTGATCGTGTCACCTATTGCAGGTAAGCTAGTCGATAATATTGGCCGCAAAGTCATGATTGTTGCAGGGCTTTTTATTTTTGGACTTTCTGAGTTTTTATTTGGATTGGGACGTTCCATTGAAGTCCTCTTTATTTCTCGAATGTTAGGTGGCGTGAGTGCGGCCTTCATTATGCCAGCCGTCACTGCTTATATTGCCGATATTACAACACTATCTCAACGCCCGAAAGCCCTTGGCTATATGAGCGCTGCAATTAGTACAGGCTTTATAATTGGTCCTGGAATTGGAGGATTTCTAGCCGAATATGGTACACGTGTACCTTTCTATGCGGCCGGTGTCCTTGGCCTTATAGCAGCAATCTTTTCATTGGTATTATTAAAAGAACCAACACGTGCTGGAGATAAGGAAGATACACCAACATCAATTTTAGGGAGTGCCAAGCGAGTATTTAGCCCGCTTTATTTCATTCCATTTATTCTTATTTTCGTCCTATCATTTGGCTTAGCTGCATTCGAATCATTATTTAGTTTATTCGTCGACCATAAATTCGCCTTTACGCCATCAGATATCGCCATTATCATTACAGGTAGTGGAATTGTAGGTGCATTGGCACAATTATTACTATTTGATTGGCTGACAAAGAAAATGGGGGAAATTAATGTCATTCGCTATTCGCTGATCCTCTCAGCGGTCTTAACTTTTGCTATGACTATCGTGAATCATTATTTTGCCATCTTATTTGTCACATTCTTTATTTTTGTTGGTTTCGATTTAATTCGTCCAGCAGTCACTTCTTATTTATCTAAGATTGCTGGCAATGAGCAAGGGTTTGTGGGTGGTATGAACTCTATGTTTACAAGCCTTGGTAATATTTTCGGTCCTATTTTAGGCGGAATATTGTTCGATATTAATTTGAACTATCCATATTACTTTGCCACAATTGTTTTAGTAATTGGTGTCATCCTTGCGTTATTCTGGAGAAAACCAAAGCATATTGAATTATAAACGAACAGCGATACAATATAATATTATGAATGAATTTCCAAATTTAAAAAGGATTGCCCACAGATATGTCATCTACGGGCAATCCTTTTAGTTTTATTCATGTACTACAGTTTCTTCTTTTTCGAAATGAATCGCTGTAATATGCACATTTACTTCTGCAGTTTCGAGTGCTGTCATATTAAAAATAGCTTGGCGTATCTGTGTTTGTACTTCCTTCGCTACCTTAGGAATGGCATATCCATATTTCACAGAGCAAAATACATCAATAGCGATTTCACCCGTTTCTGTTACACCTGATTTAATCCCTTTATTGTGTACCTTTTTACCGAAACGTTCCACGACACCTGTCGCAATATTACCACGTGTTGCAGCAATGCCTTCGACCTCATTTACTGCGATCCCTGCCACAACCTCGATAACCTCTGCCGCTACTTCAATTTTTCCAAGCTCTTCTTTTCCAGAAGGTGTTGGTTGTACGAAAGATTGTCCTACTTTCTCTGCCATACAAATATCATCCTTTCCCTTACACATCACAAACAAATGCTGTACTTACATATATTATACTATAAAAAGGAAGGTTTGGCTGTCGAAAGCCGTTTTAATTTATAAAGAAGCTTCATGAAATGATTATTATTGATCTTCAACATTTATTAAATAAATCCCCTTGTCAAAGCCTCCGCGCTCCATTTTCTTCTGATTACGGAATGCCTCAAGCTCTTCATAGCTCACACCTAGTGCACAAATTGCTGTATATACTAGCTCTAAAATATCTACTAATTCCTCAACCTCATCTTGTACAGTAGTAGCTTCATGAAACTCCCTAGCTTCCTCGAGCATTTTTGCTTTCACTTCCGTTAAAAGCTCAATTGGTTCTAGAGTACGCGCACGATAAGTTACACCTTTCGCATCCATTATTTCTAATATATTATCTCTTACTAGCTTATTATATACAGGCATCTTGATCCCCCTCCTCAACTGCTCTACCCAAATTATACAATGGTATAAACAAAAAACCTCTAACTGCAAAAAAAAGTTAGAGGCTTTTCAAATAACGACCGCTTACTTCACTTTTTCTGCTACACCCAATACTTCGTTCTCTTCAAGGAACTTCGTATTGAATTGTGCTGATTTGAAGACGTCATTGTTCATGAATGCTTGGTGGAATGGAATAGTTGTTGCGCTTAGTTTATTAGGAGTAGGATTTATGTGAATGATGAATCTCATATATGCTAGTCCTTTTTATGCTTTCAAATCAATCATAAGAACGCTCATAGGCGCTACAGTCGCTTTGAACACTTCTACAAGATTTTGCAATCTCCATTTAACTACCAACTCTTACTCTAATATGCTATGTTTTTAAATAAAAAGAATTTTCTGTTAGTAAAGGAAAAGATAGAAATATGATGGGGGAATGAAGATGAAAATTAGAACAGCAACAATTCAAGATGCACAAGGTATTGGAAAGGTTCATGTTGACAGTTGGAGGACAACCTATAAAAATATTGTTCCTGATAGTTTTTTAGATAAATTATCCTATGAACAACGAGAAAAATTATGGGAAAGAAATATCATCAGAGAAGATAATTATGTTCTTGTCGCTGAAAATGAAATTGGAGAAACTGTTGGCTTTGCAGTTGCTTCAACTAGAGAAAAAAACGTTGAACGTAATTCAAGTGACTTAACCTCTATTTACCTACTAGAAGAATATCAAGGCAAAAGGATTGGAAAACTTTTATTGAAAGAGTTATTTATGTATTTTAAACAGAGTGGGTATCAGTCAATATTTGTAGAAGTATTAGCAGAAAATAAAACACGTTTTTTCTATGAATATTACGGAGCGGAATATGTGAAGACGGTGCAAATTAATATTGGTGGAAAAGTGTTAGAAGAATACGTCTATGTGTGGAATGATATTGATAAGGTTTTGGAAAAACTAAAATAGGAACTATGATCAACCATTCGACATTCAAAACAATAGTTACCATACTAAGGGCTTGTGAGTATGATTCAACCTCATTACAATCAAGTCCTTTTGCTATGTTCTCACAATCAAATGTGGGAGAATAATCCACTTGAACAAACATCTACTAAACGTTTAAAAGTTTATATATATTCACTGATTGTCGCTTTACGAACCCCTACAGACGCATTTGCCCTTTCACTATTTACAAAGCACTTTTAATTTCTACACCCTTCTTAGCCTCATGTCATTCAGCTACATCAATCATTAGCTTTGGTGGAGTAAAGAGTATCGTATCTTCCTCTTTAAACGTACCATCAAAGCTTGGTAGCTGTATAGCTTCTGTCATATCTTCTAAATCAAAGTCCCTTGTACGCTGATCTTTTCTAGATAAACAAAAAACCTCTAACTATAAAAGTTAGAGGCATTTCAAATAGCGAACGCTTACTTCACTTTTTCTGCAACACCCAATACATCATTCTCTTCAAGGAACTTCGTATTGAATTGTGCTGATTTGAAAACGTCATTGTTCATCAATGCTTGGTGGAATGGAATCGTTGTATTGATTCCAGGACCAGATACTTCAAATTCACCTAGCGCGCGATTCATTTTCGCAATCGCCTCTTCACGTGTATCGGCATGAACAATAAGTTTTGCCACCATTGAATCATAGTATGGTGGAATTGTATAACCTGCATAGACAGCAGAATCAATACGTACACCATAGCCACCTGGCGTTACATACGTATCCACAGTTCCTGCTGAAGGCATGAAGTTTTTATAGGCATTTTCTGCGTTAATACGGCATTCAATAGCCCAACCATTTAATTGAATATCATCTTGAGTGAAAGGTAGTTTTTCACCAGATGCAATTTTTAATTGTTGTTGTACAAGATCTACACCAGAAATCATTTCTGTTACTGGGTGCTCTACTTGGATACGCGTATTCATTTCCATGAAGTAGAACTTGTCCTCTTGATAGTCATAAATGAACTCAATTGTTCCAGCACCTTCATAGTCACAGGCTTGGGCTGCTTTTACGGCAGCTGCACCCATTTCAGCACGGCGTTCAGAAGAAAGAGCTGGAGATGGAGCTTCCTCTACTAACTTCTGCATACGACGTTGAACAGTACAGTCACGCTCGCCTAAATGCACGACGTTACCATAGCCATCCGCTAAAATTTGGATTTCACAGTGACGGAAGTACTCGATGAATTTCTCTAAATATACGCCAGGGTTACCGAATGCAGCAGCAGCCTCTTTTTGCGTAATATCAATACCTTTGACAAGATCTTCTTCTGTACGTGCTACGCGAATCCCTTTACCACCGCCACCAGCAGTGGCTTTGATGATTACAGGATAGCCAATTTTAGCAGCCCATTCTTTACCTGTTTCGATATCTGGCACAATACCAGTACCCGGAACAAGTGGAACTCCTGCTGCTTCCATTGTTGTACGTGCTACGTCCTTGATACCCATAATTTTAATGGAATCAGATGATGGACCGATAAATTTAATGCCAGCGTTTTCACAAGCTTCTGCAAAATCAGCGTTCTCCGATACAAAGCCATAGCCTGGGTGGATACCGTCAGCACCTGTTTTTTCAGCTACACTAAGTAGAGCTGGGAAGCTAAGATAAGAATCTTTTGATAGCTTTGGTCCAATACAGTAGGCTTCGTCTGCTAATTTCACATGTAATGCGTCTGCATCTGCCTCAGAGTACACAGCAACTGACTGAATGCCTAACTCTTTACAAGCACGAATGATACGCACAGCGATTTCGCCGCGGTTTGCAATTAAAACTTTTTTCATGATTTGCACTCCTTACTGAGCTTTTACAAGGAATAATGGTTGGCCGTATTCTACTAATTCGCCATCTTTCACAAGTACTTCAACGATTTCCCCTTGCACTTCTGCTTCAATTTCGTTGAATAATTTCATTGCTTCTACGATACATACAATTGTTTCGTTCCCTACTTTGTCGCCTGCTTTTACGTAAGCTGGTGAATCTGGGTTTGGTGATTGATAGAAGGTACCGACCATTGGAGATACAATTTTATGTAGCGATGGGTCGTTAATCGCTGGCGCCGCTGCAGTAGGTGCTTCTTCCACTTTAGCTGGTGCTGCTACTGGAGCTTCTGCTGGTGCAGATTGTTGTACAACAGGTGCTACTACTTCTTTTTTAGGTGCTACAGTTTCTGTAACAACAATATTATTCTTTTTTAACTTAACTTTTGCGCCATCTACCTCATACACAAACTCGTCAATTGAAGAAGAATCTACTAATTTAATAATTTCGCGAATTTCTTGAATTTTGAACATTTCTAACTCTCCTTATGAAATAAAATCTACTACAATAACTATTTTATATTTTTTCGAATCAATTTGAAATAGTTAAATGAAAATTAAGTAAATATGAACAAAATAAAAGGCTTTCCTTTACTAAGCGAAAGCCTTTTCATAACGCTGATATATAACAACTCTTTTTAAATAAACTAAAAATTTATTATTTTCTATATTTTTAATAATTATTCGCGCTGAACTTTACTTGTACATCATTTGCGCCTTCCATCTCTGTTCTTACTAAATATATAATTTCATTTGCTTGGGATTTTGATAATTCTTCAGCCATGACTGTAACAGAAACTTTTTCTCCTTCAGCACGAACAAATGCATCAGAATAGCCTAATGATTTAATGAGCATTTCAAGCATTGCTTCTGCTGATTCTCGTTTAATAAGACCATCCATTTCATTGAATGCCTCATTTTTTTCGTCAGCGGAAGATTCTTCTGAAGCAATTTTTTGTGTTAACTGCTCACGAAGTTGGCTTCTCTCATCACTAACTTGCATACGCATTTCTTCAAATAAATGACTCGGTGAAGAAACTTCTTGTGTCACATCATTCGTTGCTTTTTGATCTGTAACACCACTTACAGCTGTTTGTTGTAATGTATCATCCGTAAAAATAGTAAGACCATTGAACTGTTTTGCTGGATCAACCAAATAATACACTGAAATGACTGCTACTAAACTTAATAATGTCATAAACCAAACTGTTCTTCTACGTACGCGCATTTACTTTTCCTCCTTATTTTCCATTGGAACGATAATAATTCGATGAATCGGCAACTGCATCACTTGACTGACGACTGCACGAATTTCATTTTTCACAAAGATATCGGATGCACCTTCTGAAACAACTAGCATTCCTGTTACGTTTTTCGCGCCTTGCTCAGTCCCTCGAAAATATTGGCTGAATAGTTTATTGGCATCTTGGTCATCTGTCATCTCTCCATAATAAAAATAGACTTTAACCTCCCCAACACCTTGCATTGCTTTCAGTGTTTGCTCAAGTTTTTCTTCATTCGTGAGCGGTGAACCTTTGTCGTTCGTTGAATTCGTTTGATACATAGGCAAAATGATGAAAATACCAACGGAGGCAGCTACCAGTATTAAAACCATTAATGACGTTGTTTTTTTTCGTGTCTTTTCCACATCACTTGTACATTGCCTCCTTTCATCTTCTCTTTTTCAAGTGTATGTACGCTTGTTTCTTCCTATGAATTGATAAATGGAATCTTTAATAGCAATTGCAAAAATACTAACGTGATGACCAGTTTTGTGAGTGAAATTATTTCCTTATCATCCGTTAGAAACACAAATATCTGACAAACAAAGAGCAATGCCAATAAAAGAATCAATCTATCTCCCCCCTGCCATAACTTGTACGAACACAATGAGGAAAAAACAAGAGAACATAAATGAAAAAGCAATCAAAAATGATACTGCACATAAGGTAAATAGGGATTTACTAATTTGATCTAGTAGTCTACAAATATCATCAAAGGCAATTGGTTCTAAAATAGCCGCAAGCATTTTTAAAGAATAGGCACTGACAACAAGTTGAACAGTTGGAATAAACGATACGGTAATAACTGCGATAAAGGCACTAATGCTAGTAAGGGAGGATGTAAATTGTGTCATATGCTGAAACATTGAAAAGCTATCAACTATAAACGAACCAACCACCGGAATATTTTCTTCAATTAATTTTTTGACTGGCTCAGCTACAGCTGCATTGACGCTAAACGCTGCCACTCCTCCTGCAGTCATCAATAAGACGTAGCAAATAACAGAGGCAGAAACGATACTCATAATGGTAAAGCGAATCAAATCCGCGATCCGTGTAAAAGATATTTCCTTGACAATCACACTACATACATCAAAAACAATGGCTAACAAAACACCAGGAATAAGCCACTTACTACTAATAATTGTGAGAACTTGTACAAAAAACAGCAAAAAAGGCTGCCAGGATGCAATGGCTGTAATACTACTAGATAACATAAAGCTTGAGGTCAAAATAGGATAAAACGCCGTAAATAAATGGGCTAGTCCTTGTGCAATTTCATCAATTAATGTAAAAGATTTAACAACAACTGGTCCTATCGTAGCTAACACAATTAGAAAAAAGAGGATTCTTGTCCCTTTTTCAAATTCTGGTAATATCATGTTGATGATTAAAATCATGATGACATAACTACAAAGCAACAGTGTCATCTTGAGCAAGAGAAAGAATGGGTCGATTAAAAACGATAGTATTTGCTCCTGCAATGGCTCCGCTCCTTAGTTTAGCCTTTGTAAAATGGCCGACACCTCCTGTAAAACAGCCAAAAATTCTTTGAACCAATACAATAAAATAACAATCTTTACCGCCGCAAAAACAATGTTCCCGAGCACCCTATAGTTATGTTCTACAAGCAGCAATGACACCCATTGCCCGACATAGAACATACTTGCACTAATTAAAATAGCCTTTGCATAAGGCAAAAACGCAAGCGTTTCTAAAAGTTGCTTGACGAAGGGCAATAAAAGTGTCGAGAACAGCATTCCAAAAAGCAAAAACGAAAACATCACACTTATTAGCGCGTGGAGTGGCTGTATGACTTCTTTTATCAGCAATAATAAAAGCAGCATGACAACAGCAACGATAACAATTTCCATTTACCCTACCCGGATGATGTCAGCCATTGAAAGAATGTGAGAATTTCGGTAAAAAATAGACGTAAAAATCGGAGTAGTTCTGCTGTCATATATAAGTAGGCAATAAAAAATAGGAAAAATGAAAATTCCTTCTTCCCTGTTTGATCGAAGAAAACATGAAGAAGCGCAACTACTAGTCCCACTCCAGCAACTCTTAATACGTCTTGTAATTCCATTCCTACGCCCCCTCGTGTACAGCAATATATGTCGCTCTACAAAAAAAAAGACCTCTATACAGTTGTATAGAGATCTCTTCTATGTAAAAATTTTATAGCCATTTATCTACGATACTTTTGACCGTACCAGTTTGCTGAACAAGATGGCTATTTTCGCCCATCCACATCGATAAATATTCGGCATTGCCCTGTTCAGCACTTTCCTTACGAATAGTTGTCGTTAAATAATTTTGCAACGGATAGGGTGCAACTGTCGCATCCTTCATACGTCTAGTAAAATCATTTGCTAGACCCCTTGCTGGTTTACCCGTAAATGCGAGTGTAATGGTTGTTTCCTGTTCTTTTGATGCCAGCACCGCATTTTTATAAAGCGGAGAAATTTCACATTCTTCTGCCACCAGTAAAACCGTCCCAACCTGCACTGCCTGTGCACCGCTCTCTAAAGCCTTCTGAATATCCTCCTTCGTCACGAGACCTCCCGCTGCGATAATAGGAATAGCTATGTTCCCCGCTACCTGCTGCAGTAGGTCATATAAAGGAATCAATTGAAGTGGTGCTGTAAAGGAACCTCGATGACCACCCGCTTCTCCGCCTTGTAGGACCACCGCATCCATGCCAGCCTGTTCAACTAGCTGAGCTTCCGCTAATGTAGTAGCTGTACCAATTGTATATACCCCATGTTCCTTTAACTGTTGGAGCACCTCCGCTGAAGGAATACCGAATGTAAATGAGCAGATCTTTACATTCTCCTCAATAACCGCTTGGACTTGTCCAGCAAAAACTTCCTTGGATACAACGCTTTGTACAGGCGATAGTCCAAGCTCATCATAAAAAGGTTGGAGTGCCATGCGGGCCTTTTGTAAAACCTCGATATCAATTTGCGGCTCCTCTTGTACGAATAGATTGACCGCAAAAGGTTTTGTCGTTAGCTTTTTCACTTCCTGAATAAATTGCTTTGTTTGTTCACCATCTAAGTAACCTGCACCTATAGAGCCTAATAATCCTGCCTCGGTACAAGCTGCAACGAATTTAGGTGATGTGACACCTGCCATAGGTGCTTGAATGATTGGTTGTTGACTATCTAGTATTGTTTGTAGCATAACTCTCACTCCTTACGATTATTGTAGACATTTCTCCCAATAATGACCATCTATCTGATGATAGAAACTTGGAGGGAGACAAGAAAAAAAGAGACAGTTTCTCTATCCATTATCACAATGTCCCGATCGTTTCACAAGAAATGTATAAGAAAAAAATAAAAACCTACCCTTTTAATAAAAAAGAGTAGGTTAATGATCATTAATAATTAAGCACGAGAAACGTAAGAGCCTTCTTCTGTGTTAATGATTAGTACATCACCTTGGTTTACGAAGAATGGTACTTGTACAATAAGACCTGTTTGAAGAGTAGCAGGTTTCGTACCACCTGAAGCTGTGTCACCTTTAATGCCTGGTTCTGTTTCAGTTACTTCTAATTGAACCGTGTTTGGTAATTCAACACCTAGCATTTCACCTTGGTAAGATTGAATATGAACTTCCATGTTTTCTTTTAGGAATTTTAATTCATACTCGATTGCTGCTGAAGCTAGTTCAGTTTGCTCGTATGATTCTAGGTCCATGAATACATGGTCGTCACCTTGTGCATATAGATATTGCATTTTGCGGTTATCGATTTGTGCTTTTTCTACTTTTTCACCAGCACGGAATGTTTTTTCATTCACTGAGCCGTTACGTAGGTTACGTAATTTAGAACGTACGAAAGCAGCACCTTTACCTGGTTTAACGTGTTGGAAATCTAACACGCGGTATAATTGGCCATCAACAACAATTGTTAGACCTGTACGGAAATCGTTTACTGAAATCATTTGTGTTCCTCCAAAGTTTATAAAATAATGAGTTCTTTTGACGAATGTGTGAGTAATTCATTCCCAGTCTCAGTGATTAAAATATCATCCTCAATACGGACACCACCGATACCTGGTAAATAAACACCCGGTTCAATCGTCACGGCCATACCTGGCTCTAGCACTGCATCAGAACGCATCGATAAGCCAGGGCCTTCATGTACTTCAAGACCGATACCATGTCCTAAAGAATGACCGAATGCTTCGCCATATCCTTTTTCTTTTAAGTAGTCACGTGCAATAGCGTCCGCTTGAATACCTGTTAATCCAGGACCCACTTTTTCAAGTGCTAACAGCTGAGAAGCAAGGACTGCATTGTACATATCTACTAATTTTTCAGATGGTTCTCCAACAGCCACAGTACGCGTAATATCCGAAATATAGCCATTGTATAGCGCACCAAAGTCTAATGTAACAAAGTCGCCTTTTTCAATCACTTTATCCGTTGCCACGCCATGTGGTAATGCTGAACGAAGACCAGACGCAACAATTATGTCAAACGAAGACTGAGTCGCTCCTTGTTTACGCATGAAAAATTCTAATTCATTCGAAACCTCAAGCTCTGTTTTACCAGGCTTGATGAAGCCTAAAATATGTGTAAATGCGTGATCTGCAATTTCACACGCAGCCTTAATAATATTAATCTCTTGTTCCGTCTTAATCAAGCGAATTTTTTCAATTAGCCCAGAAATCGGCACTAAATCAGCTTGAATATTCGATTTATACAGTTCATATGTGCCATAGCTTACAGTATCTCTCTCAAAGCCCAGTAATTTGATGCCCATATTCTTTACTTGTGTAGCAATTTCTTCAATAATTGTTGCTTCATGCTTAACAATTCGGAAGTCCTGAATTTGCGCGGCAGCTTGTTCTGTATATCGGAAATCTGTAATAAACACAGCATCATTTTGAGACACAATTGCTACGCCTGCTGTCCCTGTAAAACCAGTCATATAGCGGCGGTTATACCCATTCGTAACTAAAATACCATCGATGTTTTGTTCTTGAAGTGCTTTACGTAGCTTTTGTAATTTCAACATAATCAATTCTCCCTCTCGATAAATGTACGTAGTGCCAGTTCATAGCCTTTCGTACCTAGTCCACAAATTTGACCAAGGCAGGCCGGAGCAAGATAGGAATGATGACGGAAAGCCTCACGTTTATGGATATTGGAAATATGTACTTCGATTACTGGCACAGAAATTCCTGCAATAGCATCGTGTAACGCGATGCTTGTATGGGTATATGCACCAGGATTAAAGATGATGCCATCATATTTTTCGTCTTCTGCTTCATGCACCCAATCCACAAGTACCCCTTCGTGATTGGATTGACGAAATTCAACTGTGGCACCTAAAGAAGCCGCAAGATTTTGAACATTTTGTTGAACATCATCCAATGTTTCATGTCCATAAATATGTGGCTCTCTTTTTCCAAGTCGATTTAAGTTGGGTCCATTCAAACATAATAACTTCACGCTTCTATTCGCCTCTTTCTATGTACTTGCCATTTATTTTATCATACACGGCGCATACAGCAACTAATTTACTTTTTGCGCCGTATGCTCCCTCTGATGAAAATTGGCTGTTTCTAACAAGAAACGTAAAAGGCAAACCACGACAACAATGAATGGGATCGAAAGCTTTTTAAAGGAAGAAAGTTGTAATGGTAAATCTAATGCAATCCATTCTAATAAAATCGTTACAAAAAGCCCTAGCAGTAGCGAAGAAAAGACCGCCGGAATGACATAGACATAGCGCATAGTCATATATACAAACAATCCGATGATGAATAGAAGAAATATAAAGAAGGTCCAGTGAAATAATTTAGAGCTTTCTTCAAACCATCCCCATTTTTTATAAAAACCAATCGGATGCCATTTAATAAGATTAAAATAATGCAAACCTTTTAAGCACAATGCTAAAACAAGCGCATTTACAAGTGACGTTATTGTCCCTATTTTCACAATATTTCCTCCCTTGCCCACTAATCATTTCCTAAAATGTACGATTAGTGTAGCCATATAGAAAATTTACTATGCGTAACTGTAGAGGTTTTTGACTAAATTTAGTACAATGGTACAGTTGAAATATATAAAGAGAGTGGTGTTAGCCTTGAGCAATTCACCTGTATACGGGGGACAAGCACAATTAGAAGGTGTGATGTTCGGAGGAAAGGATCATACAGTTACAGCCATTCGTCGTAACGATGATTCCATTGATTATTATCATTTTAAAAAAGTACAAAAGCCTATTTTACAAAAGCTTAAAAAAATCCCATTTGTTCGAGGCGTTGTCGCGTTGATTGAATCAGCAGGCTTAGGTTCTCGTCATATGCAATTTGCAGGGGATCGTTATGATGTAGTACCTGGTGAAGAAGAAGATAATAAAGAAGAAGGATCCAAACTTCAAATGATACTTGGCGTTGCTGTAGTAGGTATTCTTTCCTTTTTATTTGGAAAATTTGCCTTTACACTAATTCCAGTTTTTATAGCTGATTTTTTCTCTAAATGGATTGAAGGAAAAACGGGCCAAATTTTACTTGAAAGCGGTATTAAACTACTATTACTGCTCACATATTTATATTTTATCTCGTTAACGCCTCTCATCAAACGAGTATTTCAGTACCATGGAGCCGAGCATAAAGTCATCAACTGCTATGAAGCTGGTTTAGACGTTACAGTTGAAAACGTCCAAGCACAATCACGTCTACACTATCGTTGTGGTAGTAGCTTTATTCTTTTCACAGTCTTTGTCGGCATGTTCTTATATTTCTTTGTGCCAACTGACCCGCTATGGCTACGTATTTTAGATCGTATTTTATTAATTCCAGTAGTACTAGGAATATCATTTGAAGTATTACAGGCAACAAATGCTTGCCGTAATATCCCTGTATTACGATTCCTTGGCTATCCTGGTCTATGGCTTCAATTGCTAACGACTCGCGAACCAAAGGATGATCAAGTGGAAGTTGCCATTGCATCCTTTAATATGCTACTTCAAGTAGAGCAACAGCCAGAAATAGCAGCAACATTAAATCATGATTAAGGAAAAGGCAGTCCCAACGTAAGTTGTTGGAACTGCCTTTTTTATATAGATGCTAGCCTTGCATTTTTCGTTTAAATGCCATAATCGCAGCTCGATAAACCTATCCAAAGGGATGAAACGTACAACTAAACTTACTTGGAAACTTTCCTATTGACTGTAAGGGCAGTAAATATCCCCATCATACTAGGCAGAATACTGAATAATAAAAACAGCCAATTATTTGTTAGGATCGAGATAATGGTAAAAATAAGTAGTGATGCGACATTGATGCATATACCTAACTTCACATAAGAAGGCTTAAAAGGTATTGGTCTGTACATGTTGATAGTCAAAATGAGCCCAATGATCGCCCAGCTCCCTAAGTGTACAAATAAAAGTACAGCTAAAACCATGGCAGTGCTTAATTTAATCCCAAACACTACTAAAGAAAAGAAAATATAAATTGCTGCTAACGTCAAATACCAGGAATAAGATTTCGCCTTTTGCCAAATATGGTCGTGTACTTCATCTAAGCCTCTATTTTTCTTCGCTTTTTTCCTTCCGAACCACCAGCCAAGGATGCCAAAAATCATCCCGCCGTACAGTCCAAGAATACCCCCTATAGAAAATTCCATTATGTCATTCCCTCCTCTTCGAAAATAAAAACTTCCTCAATCGTGCAGTTGAACGCTTTTGAAATATTGTAGGCAAGCTCTAATGATGGATTGAATTTTCCCGATTCAATTGCAATAATTGATTGTCGTGAGACACCCACTACATTAGACAAATCCTCCTGCGTAATCTTTTTCGATTTCCGCAATTCACGAATTCTGTTTTTCATAATGCCTCCTCATTAAATGTAAAGTAAACTGTACATTTAGTAATAAGTAAAGTTTACTTTACATCTTTTATTATGTCAAGCTAGCTTTACAATTTGATTTTCGTTTAAACAATGAGATGTGAGGGGCTTAGCGTAAAAATCCGTTTATTAAAACAGGAAATAAAAAAAGCGTGTTTTGAAAAATCAAAACACACTTGGGATCTCCACACTATTTATTTAGTGTAACCCTTTCTATTTCAACACTTTACTATGAATAATATTTATAATTTTCTGTTGAGCGTCTAGTGCTTCGGGGATGGGCATGACAACAAATACATGGTTCATTTTAGGATAAACAAAGGTTGTAATATCAATCCCTTGCTCGCTTAGTTGTTCATCAAACTTTACTGCATCTGGATATAAACTTTCATGGGTGCCAATAAAATGAGTAATACTCGCTAGACCTTGAAAATCACCATAAATTGGACTAATCAATGGGTCCTTTAGATCCTTATCAGCTGCCCATATCTTTGTGATGACGCTCATTCCTTCACTAGCTAGCATAGGGTCCTTTTCTTCATATTCAGGGATAAGAGGATTTTCTAGACTTAGGTCAACACAAGCCGATAGTAAAATAATATCTTGTGGCTGTGGCAAATGGTTTTGCTTTAAAAGCTGGGCCAAACCAAGTGCTATATTACCTCCTGCAGAATCTCCTATAATCGTTAATTGATTGGAGCTTTCAACCGACTCTAAAATCCTATTATAGAGATGAAGTATTTTTTGGTACGTGTCCTTATGATTAAAATGAGGTACTTTTGGATATATCGGAGCGATAACTTTTGCCTGTAATGCTTGTGCTATTTTATCCATGAACAGCCAGTGTAAATTTAACGGTTGATTCGTCCAAGCACCACCATGAATATAGAGAATCACTTTTTGCTTCGAGGACTTTTGATCATTTAATGTAAAAACTTGCATATCCTCAAAAGTTTGTTCATCCTTAACACTTAAAAATTGAACATCATCCCCAATGACATAAGGCTGATTATTCACAGTTGCTCTTTGCTTGATGAACTGTTTAGCATTTTCAACACTAGAAAAACTCACTTTATTACTCTGGGAAAATAACAACTTTTCAAATAAAACACTTTCTTCAGAACGCTCTCCATTAAAAATTACTACACTCATTACTTTATCCCCTTTCACCATTTTTTTATCTAGCTGGATGTATGAGAACCCTAAATAAACAAGCCTTAAAATCAAATGTCATTAGCTAGTACTTTACAAAATAGGTGTTGTCGTCAAACTTTATTACAATTGACCGGACATTATTTTAATTCCACAAATTGGCGTATACTCCTTCAAATTTGCATGTTAAATATAAAATATCTATCCGCTTCTTTGAAGAAATAAAGCTGGGTTAAAATGAATGAAGTTCCCAAAGCGTTTTTGAGAACTTAATTTTGCTTACCATTTATCCGTATGAACCCGAATCAGTATTATTTTTTATTTTTTATTTTTTATTTTTTATTTTTTAGCTCTAATAGTATAGGTACTATATTTAGTAAGATAGAAACAATTGTCAAAAACCATAATGCCCTTTCCATACCTGGTACTACATCCTCTAAAGCTGCCCAATCTTCTACTTGTACCCAGCTAGATACAAAACTATATTCCGAACAAAGTGTCAATGCTGTAAATGATAACCCCATTGCCATCGCTAGTTTATAATCTTTACCTGTTGTATACAAATAAAGATTTATAAAAGTTGTTACTATAGCAATAAGTCCGAATAGTAACCACATTATTCTACCTCCCTTTTCAATATAGACATAAATTGTAATGAGGATGTTCCCAGCCCTTAATTGGAAATTATTATAATTATTGTTGTAAATCCACACTTTCCTGATGCGACTCCTATATATATAAATGTTTGATTGGTAATGATTCTTTCTTGCTTTAATGGAGATTTTACCATAAGGATATATATTCCAACATAATCAGCCTTTCACCAGAAACATTGTTATAAAAGTATTCCACTCTTCCTTTAAGTACAATACTAATCGGCACCAGAACTTTGTCCAAAACCCATTCTTCAATATCCTCACAATAGATGATGAACATTTAGTCGAATAAGTTTTGATTCTACTGGAGTCATATCAGACCTATAATTTTCAGAAAAATATAAAAAAATAACCTCTTACGGCCATAATACCGAAGAGGTTACTTTTAATCAAAATTTATTACCGTTTTCATTCTTTTATTCAAAGCAACAAGAACATAAAATTTACAGGCCGCATTTTAACTGTGCGCCACAGTTTGTACAAGTATTACAGCCGCCCATTTCTTCGACTGTTCCTTTACGACATACTGGACATGTATTTCCTACGTCCGAGCCAATTACCGTCGTGGACTCTAGTGCTTGAATCGTATCAACTAATACGACTGGACGTGTTGTATGTTCTTCTACTAATTCTTCCTCAAATGATAGTTGATCCATATCATTTTCTTCGGCTTTTAGCGTAAGTACCTGTGAATCACGGCTACCATCCACATAGACCGTACCACCTTTAGCGCCACCTTTATATAGTCTCTCATATACTTTTTCAACTTGTTGTACAGTATAGCCTTTTGGCGCGTTTACTGTTTTAGAGATCGATGAATCAATCCATTTTTGAATAATACATTGTACATCCGCATGTGCCTCTGGTTTTAGCTCCATTGCCGTTACAAACCATTCTGGAAGCTCTTGCTCACTAGCCTCTGGATGACGATCTAAATATTCTTTTACAATTTCAGCTTTCACTTCAATGAACTTACCTAGACGGCCAGAACGGTAGTAAGTGAAGGAGAAATATGGCTCAAGACCTGTTGCTACGCCTACCATTGTTCCTGTTGAACCTGTTGGGGCAACCGTTAATAAATGGGAGTTACGGATACCTGTTGCTAAAATTTGCTCCTTGATGTGAGCAGGCATTTTTTGCATGAAGCCTGTTTCTGTGAAAGCTTTACGTAAACGAGCTGTTTCTTCGTCAGTAGCACCTACTAAGAATGGGAAGCTTCCACGCTCTTTAGCAAGCTCTGTAGACGCCTCATACGCGGTTTCAGCAATTGTTTTAAAGATTTCATCGACTAAAGCATTACCTGCTTCAGAACCGTATTCTTTCTCACAATAAATGAGTAAATCAGCTAGGCCCATTACGCCTAGACCAACACGACGCTCACCAAGTGCTTGTACACGGTTTTCCTCTAAGAAGTATGGAGTTGCATCAATAACATTATCCTGCATACGAACACCAACACGAACCGTTTCACGTAGTGCTTCGTAATCTACAGTTTGATTGTCTTTATTCGCAAATTGTGCAAGGTTTACCGCTGCCAAGTTACACACTGAGTATGGCGCAAGTGGCTGTTCCCCACATGGGTTAGTTGCAACAACGCTTTGACCATATGCCTTTGCATTCGTCATATCATTCGCATTGTCGATAAAGAAAATTCCTGGCTCTGCAGAGTATGTTGCACATACGTTAATTAAATTCCACAATTCTTTCGCTTTGATCGTGCGATATGTGCGGATTTTATAGCCCATTTTCTCCCATTCACGAACGTCACCAACATGATGCCATTCTGTGTTGTAAGCATGCATTTCTTCTTTCGAGTATTCTTCAACCGCTGGGAAACGCAGTTCGAAATCAGCATCGTTTTCAACAGCTTCCATAAATTCTTTTGTTAATGTTACGGAGATGTTTGCACCTGTTAAAAACTCTGAGTTATGCACAGTATATGTGCCACCATCACGTAATTTATTTTCAGCCTCACGAATAATGGCTGTATCAAATCCACCTAAACCTTCAATGCTTTTATAGTTTACAATGCCTTGATACATAGCTTCTTCCTGCATAGAAAGTGGCTTGAAGTTTAATTTCTCTTTAGCTAGACGAATGATTGTTTCATCCGTTGTATTTTCAATTAGGTAACGAAGGATACGTGGGTTTTGCATTTTCGAAATAATAAACTCCACAATATCTGGATGCCAATCGGCAAGCATAATCATTTGTGCTCCACGACGTGAGCCACCTTGCTCTACAAGATGTGTTAATTTAGCAATATCATCTAACCAAGAAACAGAACCTGACGATTTACCGTTTACTCCACGTGCCAATGTGTTGCGAGGACGTAATGTGGAACCATTTGTTCCTACTCCACCACCACGGCTCATAATTTCCATTACTTGTTTACGGTGATCACTAATACCTTCACGTGAATCCGCAACAAAAGGCATTACGTAACAGTTAAAGAATGTTACATCTGTTTCAGATCCTGCTCCGTATATTACTCGTCCTGCAGGAATGAACTTTAAGGACACTAATTGCTCATAAAATTTTTCAAACCATTCTTGGCGTTTTTCTGGTGTTTTTTCAACAACCGCCAGTCCTGTTGCATTTCGTTTAGCGATTTGTTCATAAAAAATCTCAAGAGGCTTCTCTAGCACGTCAATTGAACGCGTAATCACACCCGTTTCTTGCTCCTGTGGATCGTCTAAAACGCTACGATAATCTTCCTCAATCAAAATATCAGCTGTTTTTGTAGTCATGTCCAGCTTTTGAATTGTCCCTAAACCACGTGCAGGGAACTTTGGATCAGCTTTTACCGTTAAAACAACAAAGTCACCGGCTTTTAGTGTTTTCTTTTCTGTGTCTTTAAACGAGTAGCGATCGATCATGACAAGTCTTGATACACCTTTGTGCGTGATGTGCATATCAGGCGTTACAGGGTGTACCTGCAGGAATTGTTCGATATCTTTGTTTAACTGTTCAAATTGATTGTTTACATCGGGTTGATGATTTGTGAGTACCATCGTTTTGCCTCCCTTACAAAATAAATACACAATATCATGTGTTGTTAAACACTACATATTGTGTATATGTCTTTAAAAAAGATACTATATATAGACTTTCAATTCAACTCTTGCTTTTTTCAATAGAATCGTAACTACTTGTAATAGCAAGGATTTAACGCTTAAAAATATTTTTTTTATACCATTTTTTACTTTTTGAAGTTCCACTCATCAGATGCATATTTTTTTTCTTCTAATGCACGGACATATTCTAACTGCTCCTCAGAAAGTGTAAATGGTTTTAATTCAATTTGCAACGATTTTGCAAAACCATCTCGAAAAGCAGTCACACATTGTTCAACTGTCACAGGTTCATCCACAAGACTGTTAATCGCTACTGCTTTCTCTGGTAATTTTCTGCGCATACGATCCTTCGCTTCTTCACTCGAAAAATTAAAGACCGATAATAACTTCTCCTGATCTAAATCTAATAAAATGGCACCATGCTGCAATATAACACCTTTTTGACGTGTTTGCGCACTTCCCGCTATTTTTTTCCCTTCAACTACCAGCTCATACCAGCTTGGAGCATCAAAGCATACTGCACTTTTCGGACTCTTTAAGTCTGCTCTTTTCTCCTCTGTATCAGGGACACTAAAATAGGCATCCATCCCTAAGTTATGGAAACCTTGCAAGATGCCTTCACTTAGCACACGGTACGCCTCTGTCACTGACTCTGGCATATTTGGATAGCTTTCTGTTACGATGACACTATATGTGAGCTCATGCTCATGCAGCACAGCTCGTCCACCAGTTGGTCGACGTACAAAACCTAAGCCTTGCTCACGTACAGCATCTAAATTTATATCTTTTTTGGCTTGCTGAAAATAACCGATTGATAATGTTGCCGGTTCCCACTCATAAAAACGAATGACTGGTGGAATTAACCCCTCACTATGCCAATCAAGTAATGCTTCATCTAGTGCCATATTAAAAGAAGGACTACATTTCCCTGAATTTAAAAAATACCAAGTTGTCATATGTTCATCTCCTACAATTTATAAAAATACCTCAGGCCCCACCTGCGGTTCAACCTTAACGAAGATTACGTTACAGTTCAAGTTGTGGCTTTGCAAACGATATCGACGAATTCGCCACAATCTAGTTAATTTTATCAAACTCATTGGACTATCGCTAGCGCATCTTTTATAATAATAAAGAAGATAGAAAGGGGTAAGAAAATCTTGGACATACTTATCACAATCGGTGTCGTTTTAGTAGTCGTAATTGCATACATCGGTATTAATGCACTAAGACTCAAAAAAGCTGTAACCAACTTAACACAAGAACAATTTATTGAAGGCTATCGTAAAGCGCAGCTAATCGATGTTCGTGAACAAAAAGAATTTGATGCTGGTCACATTCTTGGCGCACGAAATGTTCCTTCCACAACATTACGTCAACGTTATAAAGAAATTCGCCCAGATTTACCAGTATATTTATACTGTCAAAATACAGGCCGTAGCTCACGTGCTGCACTATTTCTTAAAAAACGTGGGTACAACCAAATTTACCAACTTCAAGGCGGTTTCAAAACTTGGACAGGTAAAATAAAAGCCAAAAAATATTAATATTTCCCTAAAAAAAGTCGTCTCAAAGAACTAGGAGACGGCTTCTTTTTATACAAAAAATTCAGAGTTTCTACTATATTATATCTATTGCAAAATTTTAAGTGGCTATTTCGTACACTCTTTCATACTATAGTGATCCTCTCTCCCCTCACTTGTCCCACTCCATTTCTTCACATAAACCTTTCGTATTTACCCATTTGCGCATACTACGGAAATCTTTGTATGTCCAAAAATACTAATTATCGTTAGTAATTTTCATTTATTCACTACATTCTTCTATTTTTCTGAAAATAATATAAATTTCTAGTTGAATATTTGTAAAAGCACTGCTAGGATATATAATATCTTAAAATAATATTTATGTTAAAAAATTAATAAGCTATGAATGCTATGGATCAAACTATAGCAGGAGCAGTTCTGGAGAGAGCGCAATTTGCGTCGCCGAAGGGTTCACTATCTCAGGCAAAAGGACAGAGGAGTAATAACAGCTTTTTTAAGCGATGCCATACGATGGTTACGAATGATTTCATGAACCATCCGTGATCAAATGGTATTTGTTATTCTGACGTTTTTCCGAGACTAGTGTCACAACTAGTCTCTTTTTTTATTTTTTCAGTCATTTTTTATGCATCTTTGGGGGGATTAACGTGGAACAGCAACAATTAAAACGTGAATTAAAAAATCGCCATGTACAGCTTATTGCCATTGGTGGGACAATAGGAACCGGTTTATTTCTAGGCTCTGGGAAAGCCATTGCATTAGCAGGGCCTTCGATCATCCTTGCCTATTTAATTGTCGGAACGGCACTCTTTTTTGTTATGCGTGCATTAGGCGAACTATTATTATCGAATTCAGGATATACATCATTTACGGATTTTGCCTCCGAATATATAGGGCCATGGGCAGGGTATGTAACAGGCTGGACCTACTGGTTCTGTTGGATCATGACAGCGATGGCGGATATTATCGCTGTAGGGGTTTATACACAATATTGGTTTGATATCCCTCAGTGGGTTCCAGCTATTGGTTGTTTAGTAGTATTACTACTACTGAATTTATTGACGGTCAAACTATTTGGGGAGTTAGAATTTTGGTTTGCTATCATTAAAGTGATTACCATTGTGGCGCTCATTATCCTTGGACTTATGATGTTAGTGACAGGCTTTCAAACAAGCTCTGGGACGGTTTCAGTAGATAATCTTTGGGTCCACGGCGGCCTGTTTCCAAATGGAGTATATGGCTTTTTAATGGCCTTCCAGATGGTTGTTTTCGCTTTCGTCGGTGTGGAATTAGTAGGGGTATCAGCAGCCGAGACTGCAGACCCACAAAAAAACATTCCTTCTGCTATCAATAAAATACCATTTCGAATTCTACTCTTTTATGTAGGGGCACTGTTTGTCATCCTATGTATCAATCCATGGTATGAAATGTCTGCCGCAAGCAGTCCATTTGTCCAAGTATTTACGTTAGCGGGCATTCCAATTGCTGCAGGTATTATTAATTTTGTTGTGCTCACTTCAGCCGCTTCTGCTGGTAATAGTGGTTTATTTTCAACAAGTCGCATGCTCTTTAATCTTGGTAAAAATAAACAAGCATCACCTGCTTTTGCTAAGCTCAATAAAAATAGTGTTCCAAGTAACGCACTAGTCATTTCTGCAATTGTTGTATCTGTAGGGGCACTGTTAAGTAAGCTAATGCCAGAGAATGCCTTTAGTATCGTAACGACTATTAGTGCGATTTGCTTCATATGGGTGTGGAGTATTATCATCATTTCTCACATCATCTATAAACGGAAAAATCGTGCCCTACATGAAGCCTCAAGCTTCAAAGCACCGCTGACACCTTTTATTAACTACGTAGTGCTTGCGTTTTTTGCTTTCCTATTAATTGTGATGTTTATTTCTGAGGCAACACGTACAGCTCTTCTCCTAACCCCTATTTGGTTTATTGTCCTATTCATTCTATATAAAATGAAAAAAAGATGACTTCAGAGCTCACTCTGAAGTCATCTTCTACTCGTTAAAAAATGGTCATATCCCATTCTGTCGCTAAATGTTTCAGTAATTGGACACCTGCGACACTATTCCCGATAGGATCGATGGCTGGTCCATAAATACCTATGCCACAGCCAGCAGGGAATGGTGAATCTAACCCTGCATGGCCTGGGACAGCAGTAAGAATGGCACCAGAAACACCACTTTTAGCAGGAAGTCCAATAAATGCCGCAAATTTTCCTGAAGCATTGTACATACCGCATGTTACCATTAAAGCCTTTGCTAATTTTGCCACTTGTTTAGGAAATAACTGTTTCTTTAATAGCGGATGATAGCCATCATTAGCGATAACTAAACCAATCATCGCTAAATCGGATACATTGACTTCAATCGCACATTGCTTTAAGTAAACCTCAAGAGCCGCTTCTACTGGGCAGTCTAAGAAACCAGAATCCATTAAATAGTAGGCTAGTGCTCGATTACGGTTAGCTGTCTGCCACTCAGATTGAAACACTTCCTCGTTGACACTTAATTGCTTACCTATGATTTGCTCTAAAAATTGCAGGATTTTGTCAATCTTCTCCTGTGGTGAATGACCAATCATCATAGAGGAGACAGTAATCGCCCCAGCATTAATCATTGGATTAAAGGGCTTTCCTGGCTGATGACTTTCTAAGCGAATAATAGAGTTGAATGTATCCCCTGTTGGCTCAACATCAACCCTCTCTAATACATAGGGCAATCCTCGATCCATACAGGCCAGTATAAAGGTGATTACTTTGGAAACACTTTGAAGCGTAAATAACTCCGTCGTATCACCAGCTTTAATTTCATGCCCTTCAGTGCCAATAATGGCTATAGCTAATTGATTTGGGTCTTTTTTAGCTAATGCAGGGATATAGTTAGCGCACCGTCCTTCTTTTGCGGCAGAGCGAAACTGTGTGACCGATTGTGCCACAAGCTGATCGTGACTAGGTTGTGTTGACATTACTGTGGACTCCTTTCAAAATGTGCAAAAACAGAGTCTTCATAGTTCTCCTATGAAGACTCTATCCATATTTTTGCTATCCTTTTATAGCTTTGGAGACATTGTCCCCTCCGGAATTAACGATTCATACGTCTCCCCATCAAGACGTTCTTGCCATTCCTTTTTAGCTTCCTCAATCAGTATTGGATTACCCAATAACTCAATAGCTGTACACGCCATAATTTTAGCAGCTTGTAGCATACCTTTATGGGCGATTGGTGTGACACCTTGAGAAACAACTTGCCATGTATGCAGTGGCGTTCCTAATGCCATACATACTGTCGTACATTGAACAGTTGGCACATTCCAGCTAACATCTCCCACATCAGTAGAGCCACCCATGATAAATTCAGGGAGCATTCGAGGAATATGATCAGCAATAACTTTTCCTTGTAATTGTTGAACATCACCTTTATGTAGACCAACTAATGAAGAGGCTTGTACTTCAGGAGAAAACGTATTGAAAATAGCCTGAGCATACTGTTCATCCTCTATTGTATAGTCTGGCATGCCAATTTCAAGTATTTGTTGATACATGGCATCATAAAGTGTCTTATTCGTTATTAAATTAGAGGCAGCACCTTCAAAATCGATTTCTAGGGAAGTACCTGTCATGAGCGTTGCACCCTTCGCTATTTGTTCAACGCGCTGATAGATTTCTTGCACTTGTTGCTTTTTAGGTGCTCGCACTAAATAGGTAACCTCAGCATATGGTTGAACAACATTCGGAGATGTTCCACCAGAGTTTGTAATAGCATAATGCACTCTTGCTTCTGGAATAATATGCTCTCGTAAGTAGTTTACCCCAACGTTCATCAGCTCAACAGCATCTAATGCACTTCTTCCCAGATGAGGAGCAGCTGCAGCATGTGCACTTTTACCTGTAAACTTAAATGTAACAGCATAGTTTGCTAGAGAGCTACAAGTCATCACCGTTGAAAACGTACCAGGATGCCAAGAAATGGCGATATCTACATCATCGAATAAGCCAGCTTTCGCCATATAAGCTTTACCAGATCCATTTTCTTCTGCAGGGCAACCGTAAAAACGGATGGTTGCGGATTGTGGATGTTGCTCTAAATAATCTTTTACGGCAACAGCTGCTGCAAATGCTCCTGTTCCTAATAAATTATGGCCACAGCCATGACCACTTCCCCCATTCTCAAGAGGCTCATGAGTGGTAACACCGCCCTTTTGGCTCAAGCCTGGTAGTGCATCGTATTCCCCTAAAAAGGCGATGACTGGCTTTCCTGACCCAAAAGTTCCAACAAGCGCAGTATCAAGCCCAGCTAAGCCAACCTCAGTTTGAAACCCCTCGTTTTCGAGTGCCTCTTTCATATATTGCATGGATCGTTTTTCTTGAAAATGAAGCTCCGGTACAGCCCAAATTGCATCGCTTAATGCCACACTAGCATCCTTCTTTGCCTCAATAAATGTAGAAATTTTTTCTTGAAAACTCATTATTGTCCCTCCAATTTATTCATTATGCTTTCAATAATGCTCCTTTTTGGTCGTTTAACGTTACAAGCGACACAATACAAATGAGCGCGAATCCAATTAACATCCAAAAGGCTGCATCAAACGAACCATTAAAGGCATCGACCATAAAACCAATAGCCATAGGTGTAACAAACCCCGCTAGCTGTCCGCCTGTATTCGCGATCCCCATAGCTGAGCCTGTTATAGACGAAGGCAATTTCTTTAGAACAATTACGGGTAGTAGCGTAATGACAAACGCAATAAAGATAGAAACAACTGTTTGATAGCCAATAAATAATGTCACCGTTTTCGCTGTAAACATTAAATACAATAAAAGACCGATGACTGCACAGGAAATAGAGCCTAACACCTTTTCCATTCCTCTTGGAAGCTTATCGATAATATATCCGCTACCATACACCCCAATAATCGTTGTAATAGCAGGAATTGTTTGTGCCCAACCAATGGACATTAAGTCTAGTCCACGATTTTTTTGAAGGTAGGTTGGAATCCACGATACTAATCCCCAGTTCACCGCATAAATACAGAAATAAGCAATAATCAAATTCCACATGAGCGGTGTTTTCAGTAGTTCTTTAAAGCTTACCTTAACAGCCGGACTACCTGTCTCAGCAGCATCTACTGTTTCAGCTTTCGGGAGCTGAATGTATTTCCAATATAAATAAGCAATAATCGCTCCAATAGCCCCGATAATGATAAACATCATACGCCAGCCAATCGTTCCTAATAAATAAGCGGCCAACAGCGGTACAATTAGCGAAACAATCCCACCAGAAGTCAGCATAATTGACATCGCTCTGCCTCTTTCTTCTTTCGGGAAAATCGTGGCAATAATCTTAGAGCTAGATGGTTGAAATCCACCTTCTCCGATGCCGAATAAGAAACGAATAACAATCATCGCTGTTAAAGACCAGGCAATAGCCGTAAGTCCGGTAAATATTGACCACATGATGACAGCCATTAGCAAGATTCGTTTTGCGCCAAATTTATCAGCTAGCCAGCCTCCTGGTATTTGCATAATGGCATAGCCTAAAAAGAAAGCGCTTAAAATAATACCCGTCGAAGATGCATCCAGTTGCAAATCGCCTGTAATTGAAACGACTGCGTAGTTCATAATATAGCGATCTAAGTTCCCTAAAGACCAGCCTAAAAATAATAGCGCAAGGATAACATTTCTAGATTTTTTCGTTACTTCATTTGTTGTCATTTATATCCCTCCCATGATCAAAAACCTTCTCTTTATGGCAGTGATTGCATCACCGCTACAGTTGTTCTTTAAGATTCTTGCCCCCTTGCAAATCTAGTAAAATCAAAACCCCTTTTATATACCGACATTTTCGTTATATATTCGTATAATAATCAAAGTACTCCAAAAAAACAATATTTTTTTGAAAATTTCTAATAGATAGTCGCTTCTCTAGCTATGAATGATCGGCTCAAAAAAGCGCACAACTTGTGGACTGGTCTTTGTTTTATCGATCCTAAAATTTTAGAAAAAAAAATGTCCCAAACCACACATTGGTTTGGAACATTTTTTTAGTTTCTAGACAAGCTGATACATTTTGATTGGTCTACCACGCAAATGCTGTAATTCTTCGCCACAAATTCTTGCTAAATCTACACTACATAAATCCGCAACAATACGCTGTGCATTTCTTTCACTCATTTGAAGCTGTGTTGCTAAATCCTTTGTCGTAAAATGCTTCCAGCGCATTTTCTGCACAAGCGCATGGATTTTCATATACGTTTTAATACTAATATTACCTTTTTTTAGCTTTTCTAAAATATCGGGATCTTCTGCTCGGTAAGAATAAGACAACTCTTCCATATTTCCGACCGACTCAATAATCGTACCGTCATCCTGAATCATAACGATATCGATGGCCTCATTTTCCTTGGTCTGCCTTAGCCCTCGATGAGCATGTAGTTCTGCATTGAATACGGTTTGTGCAAAACCAATACCTGCAGTTACTTTTGCTTCCATTTCGATGGATAATTGATACATTTTTTCCTGTAGAAATTTAATTTTCCCTTCAATCGCACCCCTTGTACTAAAAATTGTATATTTTCCATTCCCCTCTTCAATGAGGGAACCGTCAATTTGTTCACAAAGTTGAAGTAGATGTTCCTTAGTACGTAGCTCTAAATATTGGATGCGATACCCTTGCTTCATACGCTCCTTTAACGAATCAAAATCCTTGATTTCAAGCATTACTGCACCAATTTGAGTTTCTTTATAGTAGGATGTTTTAATTTTTTCCGTAAATAGCTGAACTGTATGGTAAATTTCTGTTTTTGTGGGAGATACCCAATAGGAGGGAACTCCTCGATCTTTCAGCTCTTCATCGACAGATGGATAACAAGTGATGGCAAAATCGATCTTTCCCTCCTGCCAAAGTATATAGTGAAAATCAAATAACTCTTTTGGATCAATGGCTACATCAAATTCCTTTAAATACATATGATTGACATTCTTTTGGATCTCCGCTAGACCCTCTGAAGCCATTTGTGAGGGAGAAGGTATAATATCGATACTAACATTTTCAATAAACTTCTTTTGCCGATAGGATTGCTCTAAAAATCCTCTATAAATAGCCGCCTCCGAAAAAATGATATGAGCCAATTTATCCTGTGAAACGTTTGTTTGGCTCGCTATCTTATAGGGGATATAGCCAGAAAACAGCCAGAAATCCACATCTTGATCATAGGTCTCCACAAGATGCTTTGTCTCTGTCGCTATCGTATAAATATATGGAATAAATTCCATATCCTGTTCAATCTCTCTGGCTAAAGCAATAATTCTTTGGACGGATTTGACAGGACCCACAACACCTATTTTATACATCTTTTTGTTCCTACCTTCTTTGTGAAACTGCAATAGTTATGTAAAAAATTTCTTTTCTCTTCTGTTCATAGTATAGCGGACAACCAATTTACTAGACAAATAAAAAATCTATACAGAAAAACCCCGAGTTTCTCGGGGCTTACCTCATTTAATATCCTGTGGATACATGTTTTTATAAAGTAATTCTAATTTTTTGGAAAGCTTCCCATAAGCGGATTGCCAAGCTTTTTGAGCCGCCTCATCACCATCTGCCTTGTACAATGCATGGACGTCGGCAACCTTCTTCAAATCACTTTCGGCCTGTGTAAGCTTCGAATAGTTTTTGACAATCTTTTTATCTTGAGCGCTCAAGGCATCATACTTAGTACGAATATCTTTTACTTTATCCTCTAGACCAGCTATATACTCACCATTGACAAGGAGTGAATTGATCGATTCAATTAATGTCAAAGCCTGTTCATTCGTTTGCTGTTGACCTTGTTGCTTTTCGCTAACCCATCTTTGGATATCTGAAGGAATAAGGCTCACTTGCTTAGATGTAAGTTTTTCAAATGCCTTGATGACAGTGCTTGGGTTAGTGTTAAATGATTTTTCATAGGTCTTCATAAAGGACTCTGCTTTTTTCACATCTGCGATTGCCGCTTTTAAAATATCATAATTCGTAATCAGCTTTTTATCACTTGAGCTTAGGCTACTGTATTGCTTAGACAGAGTATTAATTTTATCAATCGACACTAAATACTGATCATTTGAAACAATAGTAGCTATTTCATCATTCAGTTGCTTTATATTTGGTGCATTTTCATCAATAATTTGATTCTTTAACAGTGCTTCGTATTGCTCTTTTGCTAAATGCTGTTGATTAGCAGGTAATTTAGCATACGCTTTTTGCACAGACTCTATTTTTTTAGCTTGTTTCGCCGCATCTGTTTCTTCTTTAGCGGTTTGAATTTTTTTATAGAATGATTTGACACCTGTAATGTCCTTCTGAGCAGCAGTTAGTAAATAATTATTAGTGACATACTTTCTTGCACCAGATGACAGCTTTTTATAGGATTGTGCTGCCGTATCAACTGCTTTTTCTAATTGATTGAATGTAAATTTAGTGACATCCGCAAATTTAGCAATATCTGCTTTCAAAGCCTCTGCTGCAGCCTTATCAGCCGGTACTTTTCCATCAACAGAAACTTTTGGCGTATTGAGTAAAAACTCTTGAGCATTATAGACAAGCGATTGCTGTAAAGATGTCAATTTATTATAAGCTTTTAATGTATTCGTATAGCTCGAATTCAGTTTGCTTTCAGTTACACCACTGATGCCCGTTAGTTTTTGATAAGCATCCATATCTTTAATCACTTTTTCAGCCGTTTTTAAATCCTTTTGTAAAGTAACAAGGCTGTCATACCCCTCTATTTGGGCTGCCGATGCTTTTGTTAAGCTCTTATATTCTTTTACCATGCGAGCCACATTGTTGACATGACTTTGCCAAGAACTAGCAGATGGATTGATTGGATAAATATCATCCCCAATATAGCTATCGATATCATTGTTTAATGTAGCAATTTGACTTTCTTCCGCACTTTCAGCTGCCGTTAAAAGCTGACCATACTTGTCTGGCACTAATTTTAATTGTTTATACGTTAATTTTTCATAGGTAGAACGAATAGACTTGGCAACCGTTACCTGCTTATTTGGCGTATTATTGGAGGATAATTTATCAAATGATTTAATAAATTGCTCCACTTTTTTAATATCGGCTTTAGCCTCATTGAGAATCGTTAGGTTTTGAACAGCCCCACGATAATTTTGTGATAATTTAGCAATATCTGCCTCAATCGTATTCACGACCCCTTGTAAGGAATCCTTATCAGAAGGAACATACTGTGAAATGCCATTCGAATAAGAAAGTAAATTAACGATTGCCAAATTAAGTCTTCTGACTTCTTTTATTTCCTCAAGATCATTGGGCTCATTTAAAAGGTTTTTAATGCTCGTATATAAAGCATCATTGACATCTAAGCTACGTTGTAATAAATCGAACTTATCGTAGGCCGCTTCAATTTCCTTTATATAGGCAGGCAAATCTTTGTCGCTAATTCCCCCTACCTTGTCCACTTTTTCATTTAACTTATTGATAAGGTCCACATCTGCAAGTGCTCGCTTGAGAACAGCATAATTTGATACATTCCCTTTAGCAGGCTCTGACAATGCTTGATATTTACTTTCTAATGCCTTAATTTTTTCCTCAAACGACTTTATATCAGAAACATTGTATTTGTTATCATTCACTAATAAATTTTTAATATCATTTGATAATGTATCTGTTGGTTCTTTGGATATAGAAATCACTTCAGAACGTGGCGATTCCACAAAAGAAGTGCCTACCTGAGCTTTTACCTTAACAATAATATCTTTGATTCCCTTTTCTATGGCATCTTTCGGAATAGTATAAGTGCTACCTGAAGCTCCCTCAATAATAGTGAAGGAATTTTCACCCTCGCCTAGTTGATAAAACCATTGATAACTATATGTAATTTGACCGCTTGTTAATTTCGCTCCTGCCTTATCCGTTACAGTAACACCCGCTACTTTCACCGTTTCGCCAGGTGCAACAAAATCTGAAGTCGAAAAGCCCTCTAAAGTCGGCGTTGTAATCGCAAGATCCAATTGATTAATGGTTCTTGGCTCACTTTGATATTTTTTTCCATCAGTTGTAGTAGCCTCCACAAAAATGGTTTTACCCGCTGCTTCTACTGGCACCTTTAACGAAGCAGAAGTAGCACCTGCAATCGGTTTATTCGTAGACGTTTTTGAACCATCTTCACTAGCTACCTTTTCTAGATAATACCATTGGTAGGCATTGACTATGGCATTATTGGGTAATTGATGAACCGTTAATGTTTCATTTACAATATTTTGCCCCGTGACCGTCACCGTCTCCGCTGCACTTGCAACAGTTGGTACAATAAGTGCTACGGGTATTGCTGCTGCTGTTAAAAATAATTTTTTATTCAAATCGGTTGACCTCCTCAATCCTTCTATTGAATTATATCGGCCACATCTCCCTGATTTCCTTTATTCAGGGAAAAGAATTCAAAAAAGTGTATATTCTCCTGTATTCTTATCTCTACAATAATAATATTTTGATATTATTTCATACTCAAAAAACAAAAGCCTTCTAATCCACTTTCATAAAAATTATGAAGAGATTAAAAGGTGAAAATTGTAGGCATATAGCGTATTCTGCTTCATCGGGCTATCCTCGAATCATGTAAGTTGGTCGGTTCAGCGTACTATACGCATAAGGATATGGATACTGAGTTTCACTTACGCGAATACGAATCATCATTCCCTCTCCTACTTTGCTATGTAATGCGAACTTTCCATTAAACGCCTGAACCCTCTCTTGCATACCTTGAATGCCCATGGATTCTGTCAGTATAATATCATCTAAATTACACCCCACACCATCATCGCTATACAAAACCTCAAAGCCTTCTTCCGTGCTTTGTAAATGGATGGTAACTGCATTGGCATAGGAATGCTTTAATGCATTGTTTAATAATTCTTGAAACAAACGATAGATCATTAAATTTAAACGTTCATCCTCTAAATAAAGACGATCAATTGTATAAAGCAATTCGAAATTTGCCCGTTTTTGAACTTTTTGAATAAGCTTCTCAAGTGCAGCATTTAAGCCCAATGTATCTAATAAAGGAGGCTTTAAATTTTCACAGTATCCTCGTAAATCATTTAAGGAGGTAATCATATGCTCATGAAGCTTCCCAAGTTTAGTTGAAAAATTTTCTGAATCCTTCATGTGCATCAGGACATCCATTTCTCTTGCGATATGAAGCTGCTCCTGTAAAATCGTATCATGAAGCTCTTGGGCTAACTGATACTTCTCCTCCTCAAAACGAAGCCAAAGTAATTTATTAAGCCAGGGCAGCTGCCGATTATCTGCCTCTTTCATATGCTTTAACTGATCTAATAGGTCCTCGACCATTTTAGTATTTTCTATAAAGTTATTTAAATATAACAGTAACAATTCCAGCCATAGCAATTCCTCATCCTTCAAATAAATAGATTTATTATGATCCACAACAAGAATTCGTTTATAACTTGTATCCTGATGAATAAAGGCTATATAGAAATGATCTGTTTTTTTAATATCCCCTAAACCTAATTGTTCAAGTAAAACCTCATCAATTTGATGTTGATTGTATTCCTTGGATTTGTTCGTTAATGTAACTTGATGTGTTTGAAAATCATACGTGAGAACATAAACACTTTCCATTTCAAGCTGGAGCACCACTTCCTGGACAAACTTCTCCAATAAATCCTCAATCTTCACAACTCTCCCTATACTATCGACGGTAGTATATAAGCGGTGGATATAGTCACCTTTTGTAGAAAACAAAATCTTTCGCTTACGATAATCAACCCGCTCCTTAATGTAAAACAACGCCATTAAGGAGAGAAACGTAAAAAAGAACAGCTCCGTCATACGTGTAATTGATAAATCCGTCAATAAATACAATCCACCCAAAAGCCAAATAGTAAAGGCAAATGAGAAATTAAAATAATAGCGTATACGCGATATAAAGTACTCCATATCAAATATACGTTCTGTGAGTTGAGTGAATAAGAAGCTTAAAGGAATGAGCATTAAAAATAAAGAACATATATCAGCTTCTAGTAATTGTTTATGAAATAGTATTTCAGGTAGTGCATAAAGAAATAAAAACGGCAAAAATGGAATGATAATACTACTTAACAATATTTTTAATTGTGGCGTTTTATATTTGATGTATCCTAGTATTATTATTCCTAGAATCACCAGCAATAAAAAGAAAAAAAGGCTTAAAACAATGAACGAATTTTCAAAATGAGTAGATGGATACAGATTGCTAAAGACACTTAGTACCACACCTGCGATTGGAATAGTATAAAACAAATTAATTTTTTTAGTAAACAACCATTTTAAATCCATAAAATCAAAATATATTTTCAAAAAGTGTAATAGTATAACTAAACAAAGTAGCATGCTGCTTCGATTGATTATTATTCCTAATAGATTTAACCTAGCGGATGCTCCACTACTAACATAAGCTAAGGAAACAGTTAAGATAAAAAGAATCAATAAATTTAAGAGAATTGTATTTTTTTGTTTATAATATAAATATAAAGTGATAAATAATGTAAGAAAGAAGTAACAAAAAGGAACTATTAAAACATAAAAAAATTGTTCAGGTATATCATATAACTTAATATTTAGGTTTATAACAGCCCCATTATCTTTCATTATTTTCAATTCTCTAGCTGCACGAATTACAGGTTCGTACTTTAAATCACGAAGACTATCAATCTGTTTTCCATCAACTTCTAAAATAATATCGCCTTTTTTTATTTTATGTTTTTCAGCCCATTCCTTATAATATGGCTCTATTAAAATCCATTGTCCATCCTCATTCTGAACATCCATACTTAAAACAGGCTTGCTGTATGTAACATTTAGTAAATAAAGCCCAATTACCAAATATGTACTTACAGCAAGCCAAAACCACTTTTTATAATTAAAATTTAATACCAAATTGTGCTTTCTAAACATACATCTTCATCAAACGAATCCAAAATTGCCTTTTGTTCAAGTTCTGTTACACCAACAAGAGAAGCTTTCTTTTCTTTTAACAATGTTACCAACGACGGATTTTGCTCTAAATATTGAACCATGTTAATCATAAAATCGCTCCATTTCATTAGTTTTTGCAGTTACTATTATTATCCAATAAAACCTCTATTATAAGGAATTATTAACCATATTTGTAACTATAAATTGATTATACCATCATTCACCTATTATTCAACATAATTTTCTAAAAAATACAATAATATAATAGAATATGTAATGAAATTGCTTAGTTCTCCATAGATTGACATAGAAAAAGCTTGCTCCTAATGGTAGGAACAAGCTTCTACATTTTTTACTTTTTCAATCCAAAAAACCCTCTTGTAGCCACTTGTTTAAATGGGAAGAGACCAATATAGCATGCTGCGGATTCATATCGCCAACATCTACAACAAAAACCTGACAGGCTTCTTTCTCTAACGCCATTAAAAAGACCATTCCGCCTCCATCATCCCCTATGGCAACATAGCCTTTTGCATATTCCTTCACTTCCCAAGTCTCATTTCTTTCCATTATTTCCTCGGTACCATATATGAAAACACCATTCGTAAATGAAAAACCATTGGACTCTTTCAGGACATTTTTATATTCTTGTGGAAGATGAATAGCCATGGTCTGTTCTATTAGCAAAATTTCATGCTCGTTAGCGGGAGGATTGGCAGTAAAAATATTATGTAAAGGAGACATTTTGTCACCTCCTTTATGAAGATTTTTCATACCTTTGCAAAACAAAACTCATAAAAAGCTTCGATTAAATCATCAATCTCTTGTTTTTTTACTATTGCGTTCAACCAATCTTCTGGAATTCCGTTCATTTGATGACACATACCTGCTAAAGCTCCCGTTATTGCCGCTATTGTATCCGTATCTTCTCCCAAATTGACTGCCTTTAAAATAGCTTCTTTAAAGGTAGATGCATGACCAACACTCCATATAGCTGCCTCAAGTGAGTGGACAATATAACCGCTTGATTTAATTTCATCTTCAGAGATACTTAAAAAGTTCTCATCAAAAATTCTACTGTAGGCGTTTAACTCTGTATACAATTCATGCTGTAAATTATTTTGCAGCAAGTTAAATACCTCATTTAGTGCAAACTCAAGCGAATTGTTTCGGTATAAGCTTAATAATAACTCAATATAAATGATAGACCCTACCATTGAACGTGGATGTCCATGTGTGATCTTTGTATATTGCTGGACCAACGCTTTTCTTTTCTTGAAATCACCTTCATTTATCAATACAAATACTAAAGGCGCAATCCTCATCAGCGTACCGTTACCATTATCAAACTCGCCCGTTTTCCCACAATGCTCAGGCAAAACTCCCTTTTTATAGCTAGACACAGCGTCAGCAGTAGTAATGCCAATATCAAACATTTCCCCAAAAGGTGTCAGATAGCCTTGCTCCATATATCGTACAAACTTATCCATTAAGCTTCGTGTATCGCCTTTTTCAATCATGTTTTCGACTAAACATAGCGTTAAAGAAGTATCATCTGACCAGGTGCCAGGTGGTTGATTGTAAGTACCATACCCTATCACATCCTCTACATGGAAAGTCCCCCGCTTCTTAAACTCGACAGGTACGCCCATCAAATCACCAATGATCCCACCATATAAAGTGGCAAACAATCGTTCTCTCAACTTTACTTCTACCATAGGATTACATGTCCCCCTTCTCTACCTAGCATACTATAAAGTAGCTAATAACTTTTTACGGTATACCACTATTTCACTAGCAACTTCTCGATGCTCCCAGTCCAGACCTTATGGTTTTAGAATCAAATATTAGATTTTTTACCACAATTCCATTAAGAAAAAACTTGAAAGGAGAATAGCCAGTCAAGGGTTATTAATAAACTACTCAAAAAAGGTCTATTATGGTGATATCTAATTATAATTGATCAGTTTAATATAACGCTATAACACTAATTTCCTAGACTATCTGTATACACACCTTAATTTTAGAAAATATTAAAGAATGATAAGTTTTATTAGAGAATGGCTAGCTTTTCTCATGTTGGCAACGCCATTCATAGAATGACAAAACTTCATTTTTCTATTTCTGCTGGTTTTCTAAATAAGCAAAGAGTAGTTTTCGCCTAACAAATAGTGAATTCTTATAAAGTTCATCCACATTCTATTTACTCTATTTCCACTCTCCACTAACCACTTTCTTATTCTATGTATTTTTAAGTCTGCTAATCTAACGGGACTTGCACGACTCTCATCACTAATTTTTAATGAATAAAATTCAAAACTCCATATACCACTCATTATCTATATATTTTTCTATTAAACCCATTGTTTCAGGTCCATTTTCAGTACAAAAATTTAGTATTTCACCAATCAATAACTTTACTTCTTCTTGTTTTACTTCAAAACCTCTATGTTCATTCCAGTCACAATTGACCATCACACGAAAATAATTATACTCTTCCATTTCATATACCCATAAGAAACTTTAGATTTTTCAAACACTCTATACATACATTGATCACATTTGAGATTAAATTTAGAAGTTCTTGGCCTTCTGCACCTATCATTGGTGCTTTTTCTTTTAGTTATTTATTTACCCGAATACAAATACTGAAAAAAGTGCATATCATTTTTAACTTAATTAAATTTATTACGAATATTATATTTTAATATTATTTCGAAAAAATGCTATATTATGGTAAAATGGGGTTTGTTACTAAAAAATGATAAAAAAAGGAGAAGGTTATAAAGAAATTTTTTAAACATTTTTCATCGTTATTAGTTTTAACACTCTTGATTCAGCTGGTATTACCAATATCGAATTTAGCGTATGCTACTGATAAAGATGAACCTATTTATCAAGAAAATTTACATACAACTGATTTGCAATATACACTGGAGGACGACGAGTCACAAATAGAGAACGATGAGTCCCTGTTAGATAATGATTATTCCAGTATTGAAAATTCGATTGAACCACCTAAAGCACGTCTTGTAACATTCTTTTTAAGAGCTTATGTTAAAGCAGCAATTGAAGAAAAAATGGGTGAAGAAATTGAAAAACGCATCGGAGATCAAGTAAAACAAAAAGTCGTCCCACAAATGCAGGACGCGGCAGAGAAAGCTGCCAAAGATTATGGATATACTGATTTTGTTGGAGCTAAAAAGTCAGGAAGTACTGTTAATCAAGGAGAACATATATTTGAAGTACTTGGTCCAAATGGTAATCCAGTATTGAAAGGGCATGTAAACATAAATCCCTCAAGAAATACAACAACGTGGCATTGGCATACTAAAGCAGATAATTTTGAATGGCATCATGGTCAAATTCAGTTGAACCACAATAGTTTACCTAAAAAGTGGGGAAATTAATTATATTTATTAGAATATAAAACTGAAAAATAGGCTACTTATTAGGGACTTCCTAACCGAGTGGCTTATTGTTCAGTTTTTTTATGAAAAAAATTTCTAAATCAATATTCAAGAATTTGAGAAATCCAATGTTTTATATATAATTCCTTTTGCGAGTTTGTAAAATTTATAGGTAGTGAACAAGACTGTAATTTATCAGGTAGAATGTTTATTTTATCTCTAATTAATTCATTATCAATGGATTCTGTATCGATAAAATATAAATAACGACCTTCGATTTTTTCTCGATATACAGACGAACAGTCTAATGTCTTATAAAACCGAGTAGAAAAATTATTGCCATTTAAATTTACGTCGAAATGTGCACGTACACCGAACTGACATCGAATATGTTTTCCTGGAAGTTTGTCTAATTCTTTCTCAAACTCATTTAATTGCTTTTCATTCACAAAATACGTTTCAGTGTAATAGTGTCCATCCAATTCTTTACTAATGTCAGTGTCATATGTATCATATTTAACTTCCATAACTTTACTACTGTATTCCTGTTCTACAGGGGATAAATATTTATCAATGAGATGTTGAATAGCATGATTATCTAAATTATTTCCATAACTTAAAATGGTAAGTTGGTTACGTATTTTGGTTAACCAACCATACATCTCCTGGTTATTTTTTAACATCCACCCAGTACGTGGATTATAAACTAAGTAATTACCTAGATTCATATGTATGCCACTCCTTTAACTTCTTTATAAACATTATACCTAAAAAATTACTTTAATACATATTTTTGAAAAAATGATATGTAATCATAATGTAACTCTTTTAATTCGTTTCGAAAGAAGATCTTTACTAGTGTCTAAACCGAACTCAACTCTTTGATAACAAATTATTGTACGCATCACAGCTGACTAGCTTGATATTGTTTTTTTCTGTGTTTTTGAGAGATTTTTGAAATCATCGGAATTACTTATTTTTTCTATTTCTCTGTAAATATCGCCTCTAACATTTTGAGTTTTATCCTATAAACTCTCTATTGTCCGATTAGATAAACTATTTTCAACAGTACCCTTATCCTCAGTAGGCTTTTTATTCGAGCCATTTTGTGATGGTTGGGTATTAGACGGCTTCGGACTTGGAGTTGTTGTGTTTCTTCCAACTGTTCCTGTATCCTCTATGTTTATAACGTTTATACCTGCAAATGAAAATTCATCCTGCTGTGATTGTAGCATCTGACGCAGTTGCTGTTTGACTTCGGCTACTTTGGATTGTATCTGGGTTTTCACGTTCACTACTTGCTTTTTGACTTTGTCTACTACACTTCCTACTGGACCTTTCAGCGCTTTTTGAACACCTTCAGTGACACTCTTAACTACCCCGGCACCTTTTTTCACAAATTTTCCACCTGTCGCCGCCCAGCCCACAAACGGAATCATCGCGCCAAAGGAAAGGGCCGCATTGACTTTGGCACCTCTGGCCAGATAAATAATGCCATTCACGCCATCCGCTATTTCACCGACACCTGGGATTAACCCTACAAGATCTAATCCTACTTGTAGCGTATTCAACAGATTTTTAGGTTTTACAGCATTTTTCACTGCTTTGGTCGTTGCTTGCGCAGCTTTTTTCACGACTGGTAGTACCTTTTCCTTCACTACCTGCTTCGTTTGTTTGACAGCGGCCTTTACCTGTTGCTTGGCTTTTGTCACAGCCGCCTTTGCTTTTTTCACAACCTTTTTCGTGGTCAGAATCGCTTTTTTAATGGCCTTCTTCGCCCGTTTCACCAATTTACTCTTGGATAAACTATTTTCAATTTAAGGGGCTTTCGAAAGGTTTAAACTGTTGTTTTACCTATTTTCAATTAAAATAAAAGCCCTAAACCGTATGGTTTAAGGGCTAGAGCTTACCAATAATAATAACTTTAGGAGTTTAACCTAGTTAAAATGAGATTTATTCGTTCAGATAATTCGTCTTGTTCTTCTTCTGTAAGTTGTTCATCAGTTATATCTTCAGCACTAAATTTTTCCAATTCATGTTTAATCTCATTAATATCAAGTACATTTGTTAATTCAAGATTATATAAAGTTTCTGCTAATGTTGTATAAATAATAAATTTTTCACTATTAGTGTTTTTACAGTCCCTATTAAATCGTTGTAACACACCTGAAATAATAGATTCTACATTTTCACTTTTTTTTATATAATTGTCAATAAATTTCCGTACTTCTTCGTTTAGTTCGTTATAATACCAACAAACTCTTTGATAATAAGTTAACGGCTTTTTTTTCAGTTCTTGTAAAACAAAATCTTTCCGGTAAATTAATCTATTTAATTGTTCAATTGTTAAACTATTTTCTTGTTTGATTACGTTAAAATCTAGTTCATTTATTAATTGTTCAATATAATTCATAAAAGAATATAAAACTTTTTCATGAGTTATTATTATTTCTGATATTATTATACAAAACATAGCTTTATCTGTTTCACTTTTTTTTGCTAACATATCATATTCATTTAATGTTCTAGCAATCGCCTCCCCTTTACTCATTTTTTCCTCTATTAAATCATTATAATCTTCTAAAATATATTCTTCATATTCTTCATAACTATAGACCATAAGAACCCTCCTGATTATTTTGGCAATATGCTATTGTCATTATTATGAATTACTTCAATTGTAATATTTAGATATTTTTCATCAAATTGTTTGATTATTAAATTACAGCTATCACATGTATCTTTTTCAGTAAATAACCTTATTGACCCTTTAACCTCATAATTAGTTCCAATTTTATCTGCTAAATCATTTAAAATTTTATATTCAGTATCTACATCTCTTAAAAAACTTTGTCCCGCTTTATTAGGTGCTTCAGTAGCTTGAAATATTGGATTGTCTGTTTTAAATGAAAATTTATCTGTTCCAGGGATTTTTTTAGAGGCATCATGAATTCCACTGTGGGCATAGAAATCTGTTTTATCAATTCCTGATATCTCCACTTTTGCGTATGCGAAATTACCTTGTTCTTTATATTTCTTAGATAATTGTCCCCTCGCTTCTGCCACTTTATCAATAATATGTTGGTCTTCGACAGGGTTAATTTGCTTTGTCGGAAATCTATTTCCATAATTCGCACTGTTTTGTAAGTTATTATTAGGAATAGTATTTGAAGGTTTGTATGAAGATCCACCATTCGGTTTTGTACTAGACACCCCTTTAACTCCCAACACTGACGTGGCTACGCCAAAGCTATCTAACCAATGCTCTTTCGATAGTGGGTCTTTCGGGTTCACCGAACCTTTTACCATGTCCGTCAAGCCTGATGTTGCATAATTTAAAAAATCAGATGGTGAATTGAACATCTTATCTTTTCTACTTTTTGCACCTGACCAAATGCCATCTACTGCACCTAGTGTAAGATAATTTGCAAAATCATATGGGGAGTTAAGTGCTTTATCTTTTCTAGTATCTAAACCATTTTTGAAATCTTTACCAATTTCCTTGAAGCTATTGAATGACTTAACAACTGGATTTTTGATTTCCTTCGCAACCGTTTTGGCAGTTGATTTCGTTTTAATGGCTATTTCCTTCGTTGTTTGTTTAACTTCTTTTACGATTTGTTTTGTTTGCTGGTAGACCTCTTTTGTTTTCGCTGCAGTTTGTTTATAAACTTCCTTGGTTTTACTTACAGTTTGTTTATAAGCTTTTTTAGTTGCTAATACAGCACTTTTTACTACTTTTTTAAATTGCTTCGCTATTTTACTTTTACTTACTTTATTATAGAGCTTACGGGCCTTGGTAAAGAATTTCCCCCACTTTTTCTTCTTCTTTTTCTTCTTCTTTTTTCTTTTTACTCGATTTCTTTTGTTTTTTCTTGGTGGAGCTTTTCTTTTTGGAGGATTTCTTGGAGCTCTTCCCTTTCGATCCTCCGCTCTTTCCTTTTTTCGCTCCACTTGGGGAGCCTACTTTCGGAATCATCCCCAGTAAGCTTCCTGCTAATCCTAATAGACCCATTAGGCATCACCCCACCAACAGGGATCATCCCCATCATGTCTAGGGCGGAATGGAGGTCTGTGAGTAATTCTTAATTAAATCTAAAATTGATTACTTTCAAAATTTTTATATAGGTATATTGAATCTTTCTGCATATTTTAACAATAGGTTATCTCTACTTGAAAAAACATTCTCAATTGAATCATAAGGAGAATCCCCATACTCTTCAATAATGTTTTCATTTAATTCCATCAATACATGCTTAATTTTTTCGTGTACGCTTTGATTACATCTTATTACAATTGCATAGTACCAATCTACTTTACTAAATTTCACTAAAATGAAATTACTAGGGTTTTCCGGTTTTGTCATTATGCGAATAATCTCTGATTCGGATTCAAAATCTTGAATATTTTCAAACTTCGTTTCTCTTGCTAAATTGGTTGGTATTTCCATAATTTCACCTACTTGCTTAACTAGATCGCTTGTATATTCATTTGGAAATTCTAACTCATACTGTACTATAAAATTCTTTTCCACTATTATCACCTATCATTTTATTAATCTTCCATAACTTTACCATTTTTTAATTTATACATATTTTCTTTGGCTTCATAGATATATAATTCAATATTTTTATAATCACTACTAAATGATTTTAGGACATTTTTACAACTCAAGCATACATTTCTTTCTGAGTATAGGTGGATTACACCTTTGCTAACTCTAGTCTTTTATCATAAATCCTACAGTAACCATTCCTTTTACCTGGTCGCTTCTACCAAAATATCGCGTTGTATCAAAGTGTGTCATATTCCTCCGTACGTCTATCGGTATCACCACTATATTTTCCAAGCCTGTTTGTATATCATACGCTACATCACAGCTCACAAATTCTACTCGGCTTGCTCGTATTCCTATCATCTCTATTATTTCTCTGAAATGTGAGTAATGCTATGGCCTTGTCTCAATTCTTAGGGTATGTAAGTGACCTTCTATTTCTCTAAAGTTTTTAAAATACATATGAATGTATACATCGTCACTTTTCCGCATGTGTAGTTCATAGCTGTATGTTCCACTATAAATCTTCATTTTCACTTTATATTTCTGCACTCCGACCATATAAACACGTAAAAATATCGAATATGGTACATCCTTATAATCTATAACAAACTTATCTATTGAAACCTCTATTTCCATTGCCTGTTCTTCCCCTTGTATGCAAGTACTTGTATACAATTTAATACTTAGTACATTAATTAAATAATCGTAATCCGTATTTAAACATGCAAAAAAAGCACTTGTCGCCTGTTATAGACAATCAAGTGCTTTAAGTTTATAAATTTCTAAGTTTATTAATATATTTGAAAGTTTTATAAGTTATTTTTAATCGACAGTATGACATCTTTTATACTACTTGGCAAGTGTAACGTTTAAACCCTTTAGCTTGTTTAATCTCGTGTGTTTGTTGCTAATGCCATCCATAAGTGGTCCTTGTAAGTAAAATGTCATCTCGCCTATTCTCGCTCTTATTGCTTAATTGTTAAAATAGCACTCCTTGATGGCCTAGCCTTCATGAGTTATTAATTCAAATTCAAGGACTTATAGCCCGCCCAATATTATAGCGTATATTGGTAATTTTTTTAATTTCACAAATAGTCAACTACATTTAATATAGTGTCTTTTAACGCAACAAACTTAGTTCATTATAGGGCAATACTTCTTCGTAAATTTCTAAAAATGCTTTTTTTAATTCTAATTCTTCATGTTGAGTTAAATCATCATCATTATCGATTTTCTCAATTAATTCAAAAAATCTACCTAGCTTTATACATAAGTTCGATTCAATATTTTCATTTGTATCGACTTGGTAAATTACATCAGGTAATAAATGGTTACTGGCCTTATAAATCAAAATTCACATCATCTCATTATTCTGTAAGACAACAGAAAAGTCTGAGATTATCTTTATTTCAATGGAGAGGTTTGCTCTGTCCCATTTTTCAGAATAGGATAGTAAAATATCCTCTTCAATATAGTACTCGGCAAAATCTGATAAATTACATTTGAAATCCCTTTCCTCACTTATTTTGGTGTTCCCATCTCTCTCTTCCAATAAGTTTTTATCCATTTTTTCCATTTTTACTATTATTGGTTCGTTTAACTTTATTACCGCTCCTATAAAATTCAAATCTTCCTTATTAAATAATATAGTTCTCCCTTATATAAATTAGGTTCTGTGAATTATTACTTGCAACATAAACCGAATCGGGATTAGATAATATTTCTAACGCTTTTTCTTTTCCAAGTCTATCATGATAGTTTCTTGCATCCTTTAATTTTTCCTTCATTGGCTTTTTTCTAATATCATTTGCTGTTTTAACTTGGTTTCAAAACCTTTTGGTGTGCCACCTTTAGCCGTATCCTAAAACTATATAAACATAACCACAAAAGAAATCTTGGCAATTGAATTTTCCAACTACCACCATTTTATCATTCATTCAATTTAACTTACTCCAGCCATGAAGTAATTAACACCATAAATATTAGATGAGTAATAAAATGAACTAGCAAATTTTCTATTTCGCTAGTTCATTTCTTATCAATATTGGTTTCCAAAAATCCGAATAAAAATGTTCTCAATTTAATCAAGATTTTTGATAAGTGGTAAAATGGAAATAAGGATATTATTAAAAGTAGTTTTTAATTTCATTCCCTAGATATCTTTTAGTTTCACCATCTATTATAATGTTTGTATTCTCAAAATCCACGCTTTCAATTCCAATTGCATCATTAAATCTTAGTTTTTCAAAAGAACAATCAATAAACTTAACATTTTTAAATACTGATGAGTTAAAGCTCGAACTATCAAAATTCACATTTTTAAATATTACATTTGAAAAAGTCGCATCACTAAAAGAACAATTTCGCATATCTGAGTCAATTATAGTCAATTCAGAGAAAGTGCATTCATAAAAACTAGTTCTAAAAGCATCAATTCCTTCAAAATTTGAATTTTTAAATATAGCATGATCGGAATTCCCTTTTTTGTAAACATTATCTTTGAAAATACATTCTTCAAAAGTACTTCCGCATAAAGAAGCTCCGCTCATGTAAACTTGCGAAAAATCACATTCAATAAAATTCACTTCTAAAAAGCTACTATTATTTAAATCGTAATTTGTAAATATTATATTATTTAAGGAGGTATCCTCATAAAAAAGCTTAGATTTTTCATTTGATAATCCTAGTGAATAATCTGTGTATTTCTTTAATTGTATATATATATCCATCTTTCCCTCCTCTATGGCCATAAAATTATATTATCCTTTAATCCTTCCTTTGAAATTTCACTCAAAAGTTCTGCTCTATGTGCTTCACTCATGTTTGTGGTATCCAATATCACATTTTCATTTTCTGCTAGTGAATCTTTTATACTTTTCATAGATTTTTGCAATGTATATCCTCCTTTTTTAGGTTTGAAATTAGAATTAAATGATTTTACATCCCATGCCTGCCCATCTGCATCGAAAAATTCTGATTTACCAGATGGATCTCTGGTTATTGGCCCTTTCAATTTACCTTTTTCTTCTAACCCCAACCCAATTTTTTGTTCAAGTAATCCTTGATTTATATCGTCTGGTCTTTTAGAACCCGCATGAGCTGGATCATCTGCAAGTTTATCTAGCTCTTCTTTACTTCGTCCTCCAGTGTAATTACCAGATTTATCATATTTATCCGTACCCTTATCCTCAGCAGGCTTTTTATTCGAGCCATTTTGTGATGGTTGGGTATTAGACGGCTTCGGACTTGGAGTTGGTGTGTTTCTTCCAACTGTTCCTGTATCCTCTATGTATCTAACGTCTCCACCTGCTAATGCAAACTTCTGCTGCTGTGGTGGTCGCACCATCTGACGCAGTTGCTGTTTGACTTCGGCTACTTTGGATTGTATCTGGGTTTTCACGTTCACTACTTGCTTTTTGACTTTGTCTACTACACTTCCTACTGGACCTTTCAGCGCTTTTTGAACACCTTCAGTGACACTCTTAACTACCCCGGCACCTTTTTTCACAAATTTTCCACCTGTCGCCGCCCAGCCCACAAACGGAATCATCGCGCCAAAGGAAAGGGCCGCATTGACTTTGTCACCTCTGGCCAGATAAATAATGCCATTCACGCCATCCGCTATTTCACCGACACCTGGGATTAACCCTACAAGATCTAATCCTACTTGTAGCGTATTCAACAGATTTTTAGGTTTTACAGCATTTTTCACTGCCTTGGTCGTTGCTTGTGCAGCTTTTTTCACGACTGGTAGTACCTTTTCCTTCACTACCTGCTTCGTTTGTTTGACAGCGGCCTTTACCTGTTGCTTGGCTTTTGTCACAGTTGCCTTTGCTTTTTTCACAACCTTTTTCGTGGTCAGAATCGCTTTTTTAATGGCCTTCTTCGCCCGTTTCACCAATTTACTCTTGGATAAACTATTTTTTAGCTTCCGGGCCTTGGTAAAGAATTTCCCCCACTTTTTCTTCTTCTTTTTTTTCTTCTTTTTCTTCTTTTTACTCGATTTTTTTTGTTTTTTCTTGGTGGAGCTTTTCTTTTTGGAGGATTTCTTGGAGCTCTTTCCTTTCGATCCTCCGCTCTTTCCTTTTTTCTTGCCACTTGGGGAGCCTACTTTCGGAATCATCCCCAGTAAGCTTCCTGCTAATCCTAATAGACCCATTAGGCATCACCCCCACCAACAGGGATCATCCCCATCATGTCTAGGGCGGAATCGAGGTCTGCTTCCTCTTCCTGTGAAGCAACTGACACAGGGGCTTTGATGGACCCTTCCATCGTGACCGCCTGTCCCTGGATATCCGTAATGCCGTCAAACACTATACTACTGGAGCCGCAGGTGAATCGCATGGATTCTGCTGCACTCATGGACATTCGCTTCCCTGCGAAGGTGATCGTGTCATTCGCTTTGACTAGCAGGGAGGGCTTACTATGCACAGTGATGCCGCTGTCCTGATGAAGCTGCAGAAAAACAGCTCCCTCCTTGGCCGTAAATGTCACGGATTGTGGATCTAGCTTCATGTCCTTCCCTTTTGGCGTACCCCAATAGGACGTTTTCGGATCAGCCGTTTTTGGGTTGGCCTCGCCACCTTTTCGTACACTGTGGCGAACAATCGCAGCTTCCTCTCGATGTGTCGGGAAGGTAAGATGAACATGATCGCCCTCCTCTGGCAGACTGTAAAAACCACTATGTCCTTCTGCTGTATATGGCGTAGCCAATGGGAACCAGGTAGCTTCTTCCTTTTTTTGCGCCTCATCCATGCTGAGATGGAGTCGTACCTGATCCTTTTTGACCTCTAACACCTTTCCTTCAATAGCAGTACCTGGTAGAAACGGAATACTTCGTCTGTCTTGACGTATGCCTTTTTTGAACAGCAAATGATATTCATAGGTAAGAATGCCTTGCTTCATGTGGGCGATGGATTTGGCTACCACCAGCTCCTTACCTTGGAGCTGCACACGATCACCTAGCTTCAAGGTCTTTTTAGACTCGATCACATAGGCGACGGTATCCCGCTCCTCTATTGGCTGATCGATGTCATTATGCTTACTATGTAAAAACTTAGAGCGATCCTTTAAAATTTCATAATTTGCCACTGATAGCTTTTCCATTCGTCCTTCAGGTAGCCCAAACCAGAACTTCGGCTTATCCGCATCCACTGCAGGGATTAGCACTGTCCGAAAATGGGACGCCATACGTTGTAAAAATTGCCAATCCGTCTCTTTATATTGTAATATAAACTGCTTGAGAGGAGTAGCCTTCGACACAGTATCAATGACATCTGCACCTGAATAGTCTTTTAAAACCTTTTTTAACAGTGCCTGATAAGTCATTTTACTATGCTGAAAGGATCGGTATTTTTGTTTACAGTCTAGCGTGAACGTCGATGATACAGCCTCTAGCTCAATTTGATATACACCCCTTACCATACGTACAGCCATTTCTGTAACCTGTCCTTTAAAAAGTGTGCGTATTCGTTGCCCTTTATTTTTTTGAAATAGCTCTATTCGATCTGACGTACTAGCATGTTGCATGCAACTGTCTTTCTTTTCAGCAGGGATGAATCCCTTTATAGTTAACCTTGCGTGGTCATTCACTGTTTGGGTCAACATAAGATGATGCAACGTCTGGACTTCATAGGGGGATACGAGTTCAAGCTCACCGTATCCGATTACTTCCTCGTATGTGTTCACATGAATTCCCTTCTTTCCTCAAGGGACAATGGATTATTCTTGTCCATCATCTTCTACTTTTATCGTTCCACAATACATACACATATTAATAGATTGACTAATTAACGCTGGATGATTTTCAATTAATTGATCATTCTTGCCATTAATCCAGGGCATTGTGATGACAGGTGTACAGGGCATTGGCTTTAAAACACCATTATTGTCAGCAGTGGCTGCCGCAACTATTGGATTTGCTAATGTTTGGCATAAGCCAAATGGTTGAATATTGTCATGAGGCTTATAATCCATCGTATTCATCTGTGCCTTATTTTTCGTATAAACCCCATGGCTGACTGGCATTTTTAATATACTTGTTTGATCACCTTGTGAGCAGGATAATTTGGCACCAGCTACCACATAGCTCCGTTGGTCGCCACCCTTTGTCTGCAATTCTTCTGACATCGAAAAACCATCCTTTCTATACGTAAGCTGTTGTAACTTTTACTAAACATCGTTGACGATGATTAGAAAATAATTATTTCCTTTTCGCTTCTTGCCCTTTTCAAACTATTTTCCTACTGCCAGAATATCGTTCCATCTTCCTTCAGTTTGTATTTTCCGTAATCGTATTCCCCTAAAATCTCTGCGCAGAATGCTCTCTGCTAATTCAATATTAACTACTATATAGTTTTCTTTAATTCCCTCAATTTGAAAGATCGGATAAGGGGCTGCTAAATGCTCGTCTATTACTAGCTTTTTTAATGTTCCATCCAGATGAAATTCAGTTTGAGCAGAGAGACAAGGAACTTTTGGAGGAATAACTAGCCAATATAATGTTTGCATTACTTTAGGCATATCCATGAGAACAACCGCTTTGAATGGCATTTGTGGTTCGTATTTTTCCACTAATTGTTTAACCGCATCAGAAAAGAGCATGATTGGCTTTTCAATCAAATCTGTATACACCATCTCGCCTTTCTCTAATACAGGAAATTGGCGTTCGAGCTCCTCTAATTCCTCCATTCTTTCAATTGTTAGTAGCTCTTTTTTTATTACTTGGGCTATACCAACAGGCTCAACAGCATTTGAGATGCGTTCATCCTGAGATAGAATAAAATAGTTCATTTCTCTTCTCCTTTTTCACCATGTCTACTTCCAAATGACACTTGCTGACTGGAATGGATCTAGCTTTAAATATGGCTGAGCCTCCTTAGAAAACATGGCCTTTTCTAAATTGGCCCCTGCAAAATTCGTATTCCTTACATTTGCTCCCATAAAGCTGGCCCCTCGTAAATTTGCTAGCTCAAAATTAGCGCCTTCTAAATTCGCATTTGTAAAACGAAGTGGTAAATAGCCTGGTGATGCCCATTTCTGGCGATCTAGCAAGCCACTCGCTCCCTGTACCTGTTGAAGATTGGCTCCCTGTAACTGACTATTGCTAAAATCCGCCTCATGAATGGCGCTGAAGCTCAAATCTGTGTCCATTAGCTGACTTTCCCGAAAATTGGCGCCTATCAACAGACATTCACGCATTTGACAGTTGGTTAAATGGGTTTTCTGAAAAAAGGCATAGCGCATATCCAAGCCCTCATACGTTCCGTCAGCTAAGCGTAATTGATTAAATACCTCATATGGATATGCATCCTCTAGCTTTTCTTCTAACCAAGCTTTTATTTCATCACTATCCTTCGATGAAAAGTCCTCGCTATAAACTACTTCGTTCATATCCATAAACTCACCAATACGGATTTCGACAGCTACATCCCGCTCCAGTGCTAAATACTCTGGGCATCTGATGATGTCTGGAAGCGCATATCTAGCAAGACTGATTAAATATTGATGAAAATGGCTGGCGTCCTGAAGTCTAATGCGATCAATATCTGCTTGCGTAATTGCCCCCATAAAGGTTTTACTATACAAACTTAGCTCTTGGATGTATTGCTCTAAATAATGATGCACCCAGCTAGCATCATAGGTAGTTAAAAGAGGTTGTAGGTCAAAAAACCATTCGTCGTCCGTAGCCTCTACTAAATAGTGCGGATTTCTCTCCAATAGCTCTGTGCGTAGCATCGAAAATGTAATATGGGCAATTGGTCCTTTCTGGTGAAGCGATTGCTGCTGGGCTAGTTGCTGACATACCTTTTGAAAGGACGACCTAAATTCCTCGGCTAGCTTGTCTTTGGAGGCTTGGAAAAAATCCTCGAGTAGCAAAAGATAGTTCAATCTTCTTTTTTCTACTTCTGTGTCATAAAAATGCTGTAGAATTTCCTGTGCCTGCATTTGTGACTCCTTCTTTCTCTTTTGTTCATCTTTAATTGGCTTTTACTTCTTTTCCAAAAATTTGCACACTGCCATTCATAGTAATTTTACTTTCTTTACATTGTAATGAAATTTCTTCCTCTGCAGACATAAGGATTTTTTTGCTAGCATTCACCGTAATATCTGCCTCAGATATTAGCTTAATCTCTTTTTTGCTATAAATTTCGATACCGTTTGCTTCATTTAAACGAATAAAAATATCGCCATCCTGTGCGGTAATGAGAATTTCTGTTGGACTTAATTTAATCTCTTTACCAAAGGCTGTCCGATAATATTTCGTCGAAGGATCGTCTAGTTTATTAGTGGCCGTTGTATCCAAGTTTTTTCGTATTGAGGTACTAGCAATCCCCTCTTCCTCACGGTGAGAAGGAAAATAGATGTGGACAAAATCATTGATTTCCGGCATACAATACCAGCCACTATGTCCCTCAGCTGTATAGCCCGTTGAGTAAAGGAACCAATGTGCCTTTCCCTTATCCTGCTTGTCATCAATGGCTAAATGTACCTTAATATGATCCTTTGCGACTTCTAACACTTTTCCTTCTAAGGACAAGCCGGAAATATCCGTGTTAAATAGCTCACTTTTTTTCATGCCATTTTTCGTTGACAGTGTATAGTAATGTTTCAGCAAGCCATCCTTCATAGTTGTATATGCTTCATATATATAAAGTGTTTGCTTATTAAATGTAACGTGGTCTCCTATCTGAAGTACCTTGTCACTTTCCACCTCATAGTAAAGGAAGTCATGCTCACCCATTCCTTCATTACCATTCTCTGTATATAGTAGATAGTCTGCTATTTTTTTCCTGGTCGTGTAATGATAATCTTCTAGCTTTCCTTTGGCACTTCCAGCTGGAACACCAAAATGGAACTTTGGCTTGTCAAAGGTAGAAGCAGGCACGAGCCCCGTATTAAAACGAGAGGCTAGTCTTTTTAAAAATTCCCAATCAGTCTCGTAATATTGAAGGGTAAACTTTTCTAATTTAGCACCCTTTGTAGCTTCATCAATAATGTCTAGACCCGGGTAAAAAGGATTTAACAGTTTGAATAATGCCTTATAGGTCATTTCCTTATCCTGATAGGAGCGATTTTTCTTTTTAATATCTAGCTGATGGGTACTAGAAGCCGCTTCGACTTCGATATAATAGATGCCACGCACCGAGCTAACCTTCACATTTAAAATAACACCTTTAAATAATGGAGAAGGAACACCGAGGTGGTTAAGCTGGTTTACTTCAATCGCAGATCGTGCCTCGGTCATTTCGACATATGTATCTCTCGCCTCTTCAGGCACAATTCCAGTAAAACGTAACCTAGCATGTTCGTTCATTTTTTTGGTAAGGCTGAGCTCTTGAATGCTGACAAGCTCAAATGGCGATATTTTTATATGATGATAAGTCGTCACTGCACCACTCATAGAACTGCCCCTCCTTTCTCTTCACTTGAAGCGAATTGTAAGGATTCCATCATGGCTCTCGCGATAGGGCGCCAAGTGTCAAGATCATCCTCCATACAATTGAAGGTGCCAATAAGTGCTCGCCCTTCTACGGAGGCAAAGAACATTAAATTAAAAATCTCCCCATCAATGGCAGGTGTAATGACCTCTAAAAAGCCTACTGTTTTGCCATCGATCGTCAGAACCTCTGTATCTAGCCAATCTGCTGACGGCTGAGCTTGTTCAAGGATGTCCATCATATTTTCTTGAAATCCAGCGACTCCCTCCTCGTTTAATCGATGTGGTGTCAAATTGAAGGCAAGATTGATTGATGAGGAGGTATCTGTATAAATTAGGTTTGGTCTACGCTCAGATGGGTACTTTAAGGACGCTAGTTCAGCAGACATAATAGAAAAAAGCTTTGGCATTCGTATTTTCATTTTGCCATCCAATAATGACTGCTCCATTACTTGTACTTCTTCATCATCAATGGTGATAACATGTTGGTAAATATCGACTTCTTGTAGATCTTCCTGTTCGTCTTGTTCAGGCTCCTGTTCCACTTGTAATGCCGCTTGCTGCTGGGCTAACTCATGTCGTTCCTGATCTCTCATTTCATTTCTTAATGCAATAATCTTTTCATCTAAAAATTTCATCCCACTCACCTTCCGCTTCTTCAACGTATTTTCATCAACTACTTTTCAACTAATCAACGATCATTCGCTTTGGTCGACCTGGACTAGGCATTGGACTAGCCCCAGTTCCACGACCACCATTCTTGGCTTCACCTAATATACGGTATAAATATTTGTGAATTTGACTATTGGAAAATGGTTGAAACTCTAGTTCTAACCGATTACTTATGTACATTTCAATGACATCTCGCTGTACTCGTTCTTCATTTAAACACGCTAAGGCAAATGTTATGTCATAAGTATTGGTTGGACGATTTTTTAATAATTCCTTTGCAAAACATTGTAAAACCTTAGGATGATAGGTACTTCTTTGTACTCCAGCATATTCACAGTGAAGATAGTTAACGGTATTGTATTCAGTGGTATAATCCGAAAAATCAATAGGCTCTGATCGCAGTTTTGCTCCCACCTTTAATTTAAAACGCACTATTTCCAATTCATTGGGGGCAAGATACATGGAGTTATCAAGAACAATAGTCGTTGTAAATTGCGTGAAATCCAAATGATTTACTTCTTCAGCAAAACGCACCTTTACTATCGTTTCATTTCCCGTTGCCTCATAAGGCAGCTCATAGCTACTATGTAGCATATAGAGTCTTTTATTATGTTTCAGGATGCCCTTGGTTAGGATAATGCTTGTATCTGTTACATGAATATGACAACCTGCTATAATGCCGTTCGAGTATTCCTCGAAGTATAGATCTAAAAACTCTCTCGGGAAATCCCGCAGGTTCTCTAGCATTTCCAGCTTTAAAATTCTTCCTTTTTGAAAATGTGGATATTGATTTGTAAACATCTGTTATTCTCCCCTTTTATTTTTTAGCAGATGCCTACTTACTTTAAACCATCAAAGAAATCTAACTCTGATAGATCCGTTTCAAAGGCAAAGAATTCCTTGCTGCCAATAAACAGCTGCTCCTCTTTCCTAGCCACTGGTACTACATGGAAGCCCCAATGATCCTCTCCTGCGAAGACGAAAAATTTCACTTCACCATTGGTAATGGAATCTGTTTCGTCCTGTGGAATTTTATTGGAATAGAACGACACAATACTCTCATAAAGCACGGGTACAAAATTTTCCTGCCTATTGAAATAGGTGTACTTTTGGGTTGTCTGATGATCACTTCCAGTTAGGAAGAATTCGACCTCTGTGACTCCCCATGGGCGTGAAATAGTTCCATGAATTTGATTCAACCGTTCTAAGCTACTGATAAGAAGTTTTTCTTGCCGGTTATGTGTAAATGCACTAACAGAATAAGGTACTATAGGAGCATTATTCGTAACGGTAGTTTCAATCATGCCAATTTTTTTCGCATTTAAGTAACGCAATGCTCCTCTTAAGCAGGCAAGCTTTAATTCTGGCACTTTCCCTACATTTTCAGCCTTTTGCCTAAACTCAATGCTACGGCCTGGCACAAATTCTTTTAAAGCCTCTCGGAAGGCATCAATTTTACAGGATTGTCCAGTCAGCTTAATAATGGAATATTCACCAAGCATGCCACTTTCATAAAACTCCTCTAAAAATTCGCGTACAATATCGTAAATATCTGCTTTTATAAGATGATTGATTTCTTTAATATTGAAAAAAACATTTGGATAATCGTAAACATCTTTAAATTGATGATGTTCTAATAGTGATAAGCACCAGCGATCTACTGTTGTAATATTCAAATCACTATCCTGCTGTGTATCGCTTTCGGAATAAAAGCGGCTTCTCAAAATACCCGTTTTGCGGAAAAATTCCTTCTTCATTTCCTCTGCCATTTCCCATAAAAAATAATGATTATTGCGAACTCTTAGATACTCATCACGTGTCCGATTTTCATATTCCTTAAAGCGTGTAGGAATGATAGATTCCGCATCCTCAAATGCTTTTTCGAAATGCATATAGACGGCCTCTACGCCATAATCATCTACATATCGGTAAATATCTTTTCCGGGGATATCAATTAACGCATCAATGTCATACGCATTTTTCCCTCGGCTATAATAGTTCGCAAAAACTATTTTCATAAATTGGAAGATGCGATATGTAATATTATTACCTCCAAAATTAGTATCACCATTTTCATAGGTTGTATGAATATCAATTTTGTAGGAAATGTGGCCGTCCTCTATGCGAAACTTACAGGAAGAGAGGTCTGTCGTTCCCCCACCACAATCAATAACAAGTGCTTTGTATTCCTTACTATCCATAAAGCTTTGATTCTCAATTTGATTGGCGATTGTGTTATATAAAACGGACATCCCTTCATCAAGAGCATGCTCTGTTTCAATTTGATATTCAGGTAATATGGCCTGAAACATATCTAAAAATTGAGTTTTCAGCTTGACAGGACTTGAAATATGCAAATGTTTAAATCGACACTTAAATTGGTGCTCAGCCATACGTATGATATAAAGTAAAAATTCTCTTATGATTTGACTACGCGGGACAAGTGCTGTATTGCCATTCGCATCCATCACTTCTTCTAATTTTGCATAATTACTAACCCAACGCTTGATTCCCTGAAATTTAGTAGCCAAGGAGGTATAACTATTTTTTTTCATCACTTTAAGTGCTTCATAGCCAAAATGATAGCTGACATGCTCTGTGTTCGAGCAATCTGCTACTGAAAGCACTGTGGGCACTACTTCAATCCATTCGTTTTGATGAAGTGCGTCTGGGAATTGTACAAAATTAATGCTATTAAGTTCAATCCTCTTGTTTAAAAGGTCATGGCTACAAGGAGATGCGACATAATCACTATCCAAAAAAACACCGGCTGTTGTATTTGTTGTACCAAAATCAATCGCAAGGATAGCATTTGTCGACTCTAATTGCTTCATCTCTAAATCTGGTATCGGTACTTTGTAGTAATGTAAATTTGTTGGTGGTAGCGGGATTTCCTGATAGTACGTTTTATACATATACTCGGAATCTTGCTTCCGTAAAAAGATAAAGCTATAGTTTTTATTTTTTGTCTCACGTATGCCAAGTGCTTGATCGGCAGTTAAATAATAACTTTGTGGTCTTTCATCATCCTTTACAATATTTAAAATTCCACATAACTCTAGCTGCTCATTCACAAGTAATACATTGGATTCCACTAGAAACCCACCTGTTTCAACTAAATATTGATCAGGTTTATCTATTTTCATACCTTTATAGACATTCATTTTGGCGGGGATTTTAATATCCCCATTATCAGAAAGCGGCGTCTTTAAATATTTTTGCAAAGCCTCTTCTACTCTTTCAAAGCCCCCATCTTGGTTCTCTTTTATGAGAAGATGTTCCTCAGCCCCACGATATCTTAAAATCTTTTCAATTAATTCGTCCCTTGTCAGCGTATTAATTAAACCTGTTATGAGCTTTTCCTTATAACAAATATTTCTAAGCTGAAAGGTTGTCATTTCCATTAGCTCTACACGTGTATAGGTCATATATTTTTTTTCTGAATAACGCTTATTCAAATTCAATTTATACGAGTATTTGGTCGTCACCTATAGCCCTCCCTTGCTCTCTTTAATAAAGAGCTATTCGATCTAGCATCATGGTCTCTTCTAATCCTATAATGCCAAAATGGTATTGCCAATAAACTTCTATATGGTAGCCAACTGGCAGAAAAATCTCTTGAATGAGCTCAACCTTTTTACTATTTTTTTCTGTCTTTTTTTGCTGAATGTAAAGAAGTAACTCAACTTTTTCCTCGGACTTAACATAAATGAAACAATTTTTAAAAATATTTTTCAGCGTGTCTTTGATCAGGTATATTTCTTCGCCTGTTTGATAGAGTCTAAGCATGTTTAATGCCACAATTTCTTGTTCCTTTTTAGAAAAAAGCTTGATATGATCGCGAACCCGTTTTCCAAATACATTTGCCTGAATATCCCTCAGGATAAAGCGAATATAAAATTCTTTTTTATTCATACCTTGCATGCGATCAATCTCAGCTAAAAAGTGTAAGGTTATATCTAATAGGCAGTCTCTAAACTCTTTATCTGATGTATGATCAGGATGAAACAGGTCTTTAAAGATTTGAAAATAACGATAATAAGGATTTACTTCAACATGCTGCTCTACTACCTGTGAATTTAATAGCTGTGGACTAAGCTCCATATACGGTGAATAAATTTGAGCTAGGTGAAAGTAAATATCCTTGGTTTGAAAGCCTTCATCTTCTGTTTTAATTAGTAAATCCCAAATATAATTCATAGCCATTTACCCACACATTTATATTCCATAAAATGTCTTTGTATTTCAGCAATCAGGAAGCTTAATACATCATTCGCAATAAAGTCTCTATCTTGTTTAGATATGAATTGCAATAGCATTGTTTTTTTATAATTGCTTCCTTCTTGTCTATCCATTAAAAATGGTTGAATAAGGTTACGACTCCCTATTGGTTCGTGTTCCTCGAAAACATCAATTTTCACTAGTTCAAGCATATCTGCTGCCTCAAAGGAATTTATCAGCCGAATAATTTCTCCTTTTGTAGAAACGTTTTGATTATTTTTATAAGAAAGCTTGTGCATAAAATAGTCATTACGACTATTTGAAACTAGCGCAAAATTTAATTTGCCAATATGCTCCTGCTCTACTTTAGCAATTTTTAATAATCGCCATTCTCCCGATTGCTCTAGTGGCGAAACAATTGTCAGTTCATGGTCTGAACGTTTTACATACCTAACATTTTCCTCTTCTGTATCAATGACATAGCCATGTTGATTACCCGTTTTTCGTAATGATAAGACATGCTCAAAATTGACTCTATCTATAGCCGGGAATGGAAAACCACTATTCTTCACCACATGGGGTTGAATATTCCAAAGCGGCACCATGTTCAATCGTTTGTATTGCTCATATTCCTCTAAATCAATCGTCACTTCTTCTATTTCCACATCTTCATGTAACGGCGGACAGTCTACAACGATGACATCCAGAAATTTATGAACAAATGGATGATTAATCGTTTTCCAAGGAAGGCCATTTATTTGAAAAATAGAGTACAGCTTTTCGATTTCCTTTACATAAAGATTATTCTTTATCAAGCCAACTTGAATCTCAACCTGACCCTCAGACGTCTTTAAACTTCCTCTAAATATTCTTGGCTGTGCAAGTAAATGTTGAATCACATCCGAATTACACGCTAAAAATATAGTCATGAGCATTGCCGGTTCATGCTTTTTAATGGACCCAAGAAGCTTATCCGTGTAAATTTTTTTCTCCTCTACATCTGTTGGACATATTGGAAATAAACAGTCATGGATGGGATCGACATCCTCCCTAGGAAGCAGTGTTGCATAGATATCGTATTTATTTTCTATATCATCCATCTCATTGAAAATACGCTCCTCAAGCTTGCGGTTCATATCCTCTTGATAGTCGATAAGATTTACAAAGACACCACTTACAATATCCTTTAGTAATTGACGTTGCTCTAAATCTTCTATTTTTCGTAAACGTTCGAACATGAGCTCTTTTAACAATTTACTTTCCTTCTTTCATAAACCCAGAATTGGATTGCTAACTGGCATCAGGTACTTCATCAATCGGTAAGTCTGCCTCGTTCGGGATAGCATTTTCCGGTGCTTGTCCTTGTGGAATAGGATTCAATTTATCATTTACATTCATAATTTTTCTCTCTAGCCCTAAAACCTTTGCCAATAATTCTGTTTCCTGATAAATCTCTTGAGCAAGCGTATAGGATTCTATTGCTTTTGCGTATTCCTGACGGGCATAGCTCTGATCGCCATTCTTTTCTAATCCTTCTGCCTTTAATTCTTTTTGGGCCTTTTCTAATTCTTTTATTTTTTCCTCTGTGTCCTCTATTTTTGTTTTAATCTGTGGCTCGCCAGTAAAAGAAATAGCCAGTGCTTTTTTTCTAGCCTTTTGGTAGATGGCTAAGGCACCATTGTAATCCTCAGCCTCAAAGCGAAAATCAGCATCCTTGATGGCGTCAACAATCTCAACGATGGAATCCATATTTTCAATTCTTTGCACTACCTCTCCCTTACCGAATCCATTAATGATTTTTCCCTCTTTTTTTGCTTTTTCATAGTGTTCCAACGCCTCAGCAAATTTTCCAGTTTCCGCTGATTGATCACCATTGATAATGAGTTGTGTCACTCTTAATTTTCTAGCTAGTAAATTTCTATGTATAGGATCTTTCAATTTCTTTGCCGCATTTCGGCCCTCACTATATGCAAGGAGTGCTTCATCATAATTTCCATCCTGAAAATATTGATTGCCACTCTTTTCATGATCCTTCATTTCTACTGATAGCTCAGCAATTTTTTTAGCTTGTTTTGCTTGATAAAAAATGGTGCTACCACCTACAACCAACGCTACTACTAATGCAGCAGCAATCATTTTTATATACTTTTTCTTGTTTTTATTTGTTTCCTGATAAACTTTATTAACAAATACTGCAGCAACCGTATAGTTTTCTACCACTTTTCTTTGTCTACTTAACAAAATTTCTTCCAATAAATCGGTATATTGTTCTGAATCCTTTGCACCTTCAAGTGCATCGGCCATCTCAATCTCACTAACATCTTCCCAGAATCCTGCCGTACAAAGTAATAAGGCATCCCCATCCATGAGCTTCATTTTCTTAGACACGAATGGTTGAAAATCATTTGGCTTACCAAGATAATTTAGCAAATTCCCTCTCTCTTCATGCTGGCTAATATCTAAGGATCGATTTCGATTGTTCACAATTTCCTGTGCTAAACTTTGGTCCGTGCTTTTGTAGGTTAATGTGCCATTACGGAAATGATAAAGTCGTGAATTTCCCGCTACTGCCACAATCATCTTTGAATAATCCGAAACAACTATGACAACACTAGCCTTCAATCTTACACGTAAACTTTGAGCTTGAAGTATATTCTGTGCATGCTTGAGATATTTTTTTATACTTCTTCTCGACATAGTTGGTTTTTCCATAAAACGTTCCAAAATAGCCTTTACTGCAAGCTCGGCACTGCTAATTTCCTGATCCGCATCTAAGCCCTTTATGGCTACCCAACAAGCAACATCATCGAGTTCTGTATACGCAAAGTAGTCTTTATTCTGCAGAAAGGACCCAGCTTCAGATAGAAAACTAGTTTTAAAGTCACAATTTTCCTTTCTCATAAGTCTCCTCCTTCTCTATTCCCCCGTCACCATATTTTTTCCAAAATCAAGATGGTCGCATTGTCTTGATTCTTTAGGCGTTTTTGTTCAACGGCTTTTATAATGTTTTGTGCTAAATCATAGGGTGGAGCTTGCTGAGAGAGGATTTTTTCCATTTCAACCTCTGTTAAAGCATCATAGATTCCATCACTAAATAGGCAAACCTTGTCTCCTTTATGTAGTTGAATAGGATTATTTCCTGTATCTAGATTTTTAAAGCCTTCATATCCCAAATAATTTATTAATCGCTTTTTCAAAGGATTTTCCTGCACTTCAAGTTGCGATATTTCACCCGCAATATAACGTTCAGTTAATACCGATTCAAAAATATGTTTTTGGTTAATCGCTAAAAATTCACCGTTTCTAAAAATCGTGATAACACTATCACCTACCGCACCCCAATGTAAGTAGCCATCATTATCAATAATGGCGGTGACTAATGTTGTTCCTCCATTGGAGCCATTCAAGTTTTCTACGATCATATGATTACTCGCCAAAGCTGCTTTCTTTAAAAAATCTTGTAGCTGATTGAGGCTACCAAGCTTTTTAAATTCTTCTATAAATGTGGTCACTGCGATCGTACTAGCCATGCGACCATTGGCTAACCCACTAATCCCATCTGCAAGCACCGCCATTGTGCCATGTGCCGTCTCAGCGGTAGAGAAATAATCATCCTGTTCATCCCGCCTTCCTATCGTTTGACCATTTCCAATGTAAATTTTCCCTTTTTCCATTTTTTGAGCAAGGATACCTCGTATGATGAGTAAAAAAATAAGTACAACAATAAAAATTAATGCAATTATGTAAGGTACTAGCTTATGGTCCATTCGTCATCATTCCTCACTTTGATTGTTTTCCCATTCAAAGTGGACGCCACAAAGTGGAATAAATAAAAACATACTTCTCCCTAACTGAATAACATCATAGGCTGCTAATTCAGTTGGTGTATAAACCGCTTCATTATTTAGATAAGCTAGTCCTGATGCATCTCCGGGTAGCAAGTAAAAGTTACGTTTTTTAGGATCATATACAATGACTGCATGATTACGCTTAGAGATGGAATTGTCTCCAGCAATTCGAATATGCATGTCTTCTGCTCTACCGATAAAATTCTTTTCCGATAAGATCCGATAATCTCTCCCCATTTGTGGACCTTCAATACAAACCAACCATCCTGTAACAGGATCAATTCCATCCATTTCTCCTAAATAAGGCAATGTTTTATCATCTGCTTCAGCGACAGGTGTGGATGGGCTATTTTGTCTTTGCTCCTGCTCCACCATGACATTACAGTACGGGCAAATATTACGATGTCTCCTTGAACTAAACATATGACCATTTGTACATCTAATTAAACTCATTCCAAAATCCCCCATCTATGTTACGAATTTTTCTCTATTTCACCAAAATTCGCGTATTTGCTATGTATATCGTATCTCCATTACCTAGTGGGTATGGAATCTCTTGTTTTAATCTATTTTTCACCCGCTTATGCGCCTTTTTTAAACCTACCCCATTAACAGAATCAATATCCTCTACATACCAAATACCAGCTACACAGTTGAGGACCGCATGTTCATAATTAACAAGAGATTCATATTCTGTTCCACTTAAATCAATATCTGCCTTATATTCAGCTGAGCTTTTTCCTATAAGTAATGAAATTTGATCACCAAGCTCCCATTCATCCACTTCAATCCCACTTTCATTAAGGAGAACAAGCTTAGAAATGTCCTTATTTGTCATAGTTTGAGTAATTGCTTTCGCCTCGTATTTGAGAGAACCATAAATAATAGCAAGAATGACCATTACTGTGCCAATAACAAATTTTAAAAGAACCTCCTGATTCATAACAAAAACATATAAAATGAAAAAGAAGGCAATGGTGACAATAATGATATCGATAATTTTTATAAGCATTTTTTTTCTTGCATTTTCACTGTAAGCTTCAGTTGGATATTGATCATACATGTAATCACACTTCCTCACTTTTTACCATTTGATTATTTATTAAAAAAGCGCTCAAATAAATCCGTTGTGTCAAGGGGATTTTTCTTCGCATTTTTATGTAGAGTTGAGGACATTTCTTTTGTTTTCGGATTGAAGCCAAAAAAGTGTTCAAAGTTTTTTTCAATATTATTTATATTAAAATCTGGTTTTTTGTCTGCAGATTGATGTCCATTAGAATGTCTTTCATCCGTTTGCTTCGATTGCCAGCCTGTACCTGGATCATCGAGACTAGCATCATATGGCTCTCTCAATGCCGGATCTTTCAGTACTTTATAGGCTTCTGTAGCTTTTAAGAAAATTTCTTCTGATTCTTTGTTTCCCCCGCTTACATCAGGATGGTGCTTTTTGGATAGCTTCCGATAAGCGAGCTTTATTTGATCTTGTGTGGCATTTCTACTAACACCTAAAATTTCATAATGTGTTTTCATCTTTTCAACCCCAATTTAGGATTATTAAAAATTATCTAAGGAACTAAATAAGTTCCTTAGATAATTAGAAGAGTTTTATCAAGCTACAACCTTAGACAGCGTAGCCACCCTCGATTTTTGCCAAGTCTGTTTTGTCTTTCTTTTGCTTAATGAATAAGTAGAATTCACCAATACCTTCTGTATCACCATATCTTTCTGTGTAATCCACAACAAAAGCATTTGGGAAGTGAATTTTTCTTACTACTTGATCCGCTGAGATAACCTCAAGCGTTACTTTACGGTAACAATCTGCTTTTTCAGCAGGTACTAATGACCATAATCCTAATTTCATCGTATCATCAGAATTATCACCATCAGTAGCAGTTAAAATTTTACCTTTTACCTTTAAAGTTGCTCCAACATCTGTAGAGCGAGCATTAGAATCGTTTGGGGTATCTGTCTCATACTCGACAGTCATAATGCTTTCTAACCCTAATTCAATTGCTTCTGATCCTTCTACTTTTAATACAAAACCCATTTTTAGTTCCTCCTAATTTGTGTTGAATGACTCCCATCTTCTCTGATGAATTAAGTTTAAGCATAGCTATCTCATTTCACAGAGCAACGTGTTAAAACAAGCATTGTGAAATATGTAATTTTTCATCTGGATGATGTTAGTCGATTCATATTTATGTTAAAAGATTTATTATTTAATAAATCTTAAACATCCTACGTAAATTTTTAATGATTGAAATAAATAAATTGTTAGGCTTTAACAGCGCTTGTCCCTTTAGTAATCGTGACTTCAAGATTTTTGACATTCCCATTAAACACAAGATCAATCTGACAAAGACTTGTTTTCTCATCAATGATGTAGCCGATATCGTCTCCATCATGGATAATAGAGTTTACATGGCCTTTATCATTGAGCCACTTACTTTTTTGACTGCTTGGATTATTACTAAAGAAACGAACAATATTTTCATGTTTAAAGTCCCCTGATTGGAAACGAAGGATTCTTTCAATATACGTACTAACTTGAGTTTTGTAGATTGAATCAAACCCATCTTCTTCCATCGCAAGACTTCTTGCTTTATAGACAGTAATACGTCTAATATCTTTATCCTGTAGTTGAGCATTTTCAGAAGAGAATACAAAACCAAAGCTTCTGCTATTAATAGCATCCTTAATATTATTCGTAAAACCGGAAATCTCTTTTGCCATAGTTGTTACTGCTCTTAGTGAATTATCTCCCGCTTCAATATCGAATCGAACTCCCGGATAATTTCGTTTAACATTTTTAAATGATTCCTTTAAATACTCTGGACATTGGTAGGCAGATACGATACCTGCTGCAACATAACTAGCATCCACATAAACGCCTTCAATCCATAGCTTTAAGATATCTTCTTTCTCTTTTGATAAACGTGCTCCATTTTCAGTAGTATGCATACGTGTATCAATAACGACTCCTGATTTATCTTTAGGAATAATCGTAAAGTTTGGTAAACATGGTATAGCAAACTCACTATAATCCTTTCTAACTAGTACAGAGCATTTATCGATAAGACGATCAATACCAGCTGTTGCAATCCCATTGAAGGTTGTTTCTTCTTCAGCCATAAAGTTAAAGAAAATTTGCACCTTGTAATCTTTTATAGTGTCCAAGAGAATGGATAGTGATTCCATCGTGTTACCCTCTTGCTTGGTCACTTTATCGTTTCCTTTGAATCTAGATCGACTTACTTTCATTTTTCCAGATGCTTCAAGTTCAAGGGCTGGTACAATTCCATACCATACCGTATCTGTAAAGTCATTTTTCGAGTTCACAGTGTTTAAGTAAGTACGTAATCTCGGTAAGTTATTACTTTTTACCAGCATATCTAACTTAGTGTTAGTGACGATTAATGAAGGTTGCATACCCTTGTTTTTAGTTGCATATTGATCAAAATACATTTTGATCCCTAATAATTTTTCAACTAAAGGTTTAACCGTTTTGACAAATTCATCCTTTGCATCCTTATAGAATTCAAGATATGTATTGTAGTTTTGAACTTCTGTTTCTACATCAAATTCAGCTTTAATTGCTGGAAGCGGCGAGAATGTTCTGACGACTAAATCTTTCACATAAGAAGATGGTGATTCAGTTATTGCTTCGTAATCTTCCTCAAATACAGTACTTAAGCCATAATTACTATTTTCCTCAATGACCATTAATTCTGCACTATTTGTTTGTGGTGCCTCAATGATTTTCAATTCACCATTGTCACCAATTGAAAGAGTACCTATTTGTAACTTTTCAGATTCTCCCTCATCTTGACTAGCACCCAATAATAATCTTGTTTTAATATCCTCAATTGCTAACGGTAACATCGCCATCACATTGTTATAGTTTCTACTAGCTACTTCAAACATAAGATTAAGCTTGTCACCTGTATCTAATTTCTTAGGGTCGCCTTCATCTAGCTTGTCATATTCACCATACAGGTAATGAATCTCTTTACGTACTTGACGAATGTCATCCATGACTTTTTTAGGAGAGATCATATCAAGTAAATTTTCAAATTTAAAATCTACATTGGCAATTCCTTGACTTCTTTTTGTATCAATGAGCGTAAATAGCATTTTTAAAAAATCATTATTTTGGTCAATTGCTATTTCAGAAATACAATCATCTTGAATTCCTTCTGGCTTTTTTAAGGTATACATGACTTTTTGATTTGCGGCATTGTAAAATGAGTAAACCGTGGGAGAAAACTTATCTAAAAATTCATCGAAACTTTTTACAAGAAGACTTTGATTAATTTCTTTAATTTTTTCATCACTTAGACTATCAATTCCTTTGACATCTCCAACGAGCGTAATTAAATCCAATTTCTCAGGATTTATTTCTTCAAAGAGCATAGTTCGGTTTGTTTGATTAATAATCTCCATTCATTTGGCTGTATAATTCTACAGCCATCCCTCCTTTTAAAACGAATTCGAGTAGGCATAAGCATTAGTAAGTAATTAGAACATACGAGCATAATGAGTACAGGGTTGGATATTGCAAAACCACATCAAATACTATTGTTTTATGAACTAATTATCACTGTTCTACACATAGTAATATAGAATAATAAAACAAAGTAGTTAAAATATACCAACCTTACACAAAGCTATGTAGTGAAATTGAAATTAATTTATAAGAATCTCTATCCAACTTTATGCATCTTTCTTACAAACTTTACTAATGATTAATGTATCACATTGGTAACTATACAATATCTAAAATCAATGTCAATATTTTCTATAGAATATATTGTCACGAAAAACATTTATAAGTATCTTTAGTAAAAATATTACATGGCAATAAATATGATATTTTTATACAATTTATGGCTTTTTTAATATTTTTTTATAAAAAAAACAACTTATGGTCCGTTTTACCTTAGGCCATAAGCTGTTTTATGATAAATACTCAATATAGTAAAAATGGATAAATAGTATGAAGCGAATAGTAAATTTGGTCATTTGGAATCAAAAATCTCAAAATAGTTCTTTTTGCATTTGAACTTTAATTCAATAGCAATCATATTTTTAATAAATTTTAGGGAGGAACACCTTTTTTTAGTTTCTATTTGCAGCCCCCACATAATAGTGAATGACATAAAAATACTTACTTTCGGATTATATTTTCTCACATTCGCAATTTTATCCTCAATTAACCTCTGTGAAACATCTACTGGTATTTTATTCGTTAATGCATAGTATAAGGTTGCCATCAAGCTATAAATATCGGTATAGATTCCTTGTTCTCCTTTCATGGAATACTGTTCAAGGGGAGAATAGCCTGGACTAGTAAATATCGGATATTTTGTTACGGTTTTATAGTACACGGCAGATCCAAAATCTAATAAATGGGGCTGTCCCTTGGCATCAATCATAATATTACTAGGTTTAATATCGCGATGTATGATCCCCTTATTATGTAAATAAGTAATCGCATCTATTAAGGGTAAAAATATATCTTGATAGAGAAGATGTCTCTCACTCAATGAAAATCGTTGTATATATTGCTCTAATAAAACCCCTTCATAATAATCTGTGACTATATAAATGGAACCATTTTCAAAAAAATGATGTCGATATTTAACAATATGTTGATGGTTCAATTGCTGGAGCATGCAAGCTTCACTTAGAAATCTCTCCTTTAATTCCTGAAATTTTTCCTTTGTAGAAGGTAAACGATTGATTACTGATTTGTTATCCAAATCTCGTAAAGCAATCTCTAAAGGGAAAAACTCTTTTATAATAATTTCTTCTCCAGTGCTTATGTATTCGGCTATATAAACAAATGATAATTTACTCGTTGCAAGGAGCCGTTTGATGCTGTATGTATTATTTAATAGATTATTTATTGGTAAACTCAATTCCGCTGATGTTGTTTGCATTTGAATCCCTCCTTCCACAAACCATCTAAGGGAAATTATAACAAAAAACTCATATAAAAACCGCCCACTAAAAAAGTGAGCGGTTTGTCAATTTTAAGCTTTTTGATAACGTAGTACAGGTGTACGAGCCGCACGTGTTTCGTCTAGGCGAGAAACGACTGTAGTATGTGGTGCTTCTTGAACGATGGATGGATTTTCCTCCGCTTCCTTCGCAATTTGAATCATCACATCGCAGAATGCATCTAATGTTTCTTTAGATTCTGTTTCTGTTGGCTCAATCATTAACGCCTCTTCCACATTTAATGGGAAGTATGTTGTTGGTGGATGATAGCCAAAGTCTAACAGACGTTTTGCGATATCTAGTGTACGAACGCCCAATTTCTTTTGGCGATGACCAGATAAAACAAATTCATGTTTACAATGACGGTTATATGGAAGATCGTAGAATGGCTCTAAACGACGCATCATATAGTTGGCGTTTAATACAGCATATTCTGTGACAGCTTTTAGGCCATCTGGACCCATTGTACGGATGTACGTATAAGCACGCACATTGATACCAAAGTTACCATAGTATGGTTTTACTCGTCCGATAGATTGTGGACGGTTGTAATCGAAATGGTATGCTCCTTCTTCCGTTCTTACAAGTACTGGCTTTGGTAGGAATGGAATTAAATCTGCCTTTACGCCTACTGGACCTGAACCTGGACCACCACCACCGTGTGGACCTGTAAATGTTTTATGCAGATTTAAATGTACACAGTCAAAGCCCATATCGCCAGGACGTGCTTTACTCATAACGGCATTTAAGTTGGCACCATCATAGTACACTTTACCGCCAACAGAGTGGATAAGCTCCGCCATTTCGATGATGTTTTCTTCAAATAAACCAAGTGTATTCGGGTTTGTTAACATTAAGGCAGCAGTGTCAGGACCTACGACTTTTCGAAGGTCTTCAATATCAACTAAACCAGTTTCATCTGATTTAACTGTAATTGTTTCAAAGCCTGCTACTGTTGCTGAAGCTGGGTTAGTTCCGTGAGCAGAGTCGGGAACGATAACTTTGTTACGGTGACCTTCTCCATTTGCTTCATGGAAAGCGCGGATCATCATTAATGCTGTCCACTCTCCATGTGCCCCTGCTGCTGGCTGTAATGTCACTTCATCCATACCAGTAATTTCTACTAATGACGTTTGAAGATCATAAAGAAGCTCCATGGCACCTTGTGCTGTTGACTCATCTTGTAGTGGGTGCACATTGGCAAAGCCAGAAAGACGAGCTACCGCTTCATTAATTTTTGGATTATATTTCATCGTACATGAGCCAAGTGGGTAGAAGCCAGAGTCTACACCATGATTTCTACGAGAAAGTGCTGTGTAGTGACGCATGATATCAAGCTCAGATACTTCAGGTAATTCTGCTGCCTCTGTACGTACTAAATTAGCAGGTAATATATCTGTTAGATCTACTTCAGGTACATCAAGCGCTTCTAAACTATAGCCAACGCGACCTTCTTTTGAAATTTCAAAAATGAGTGTTTGATTTTCGTTATGCATGAAGAGCCCCCATTTCTGCAACTAGTGCATCAATTTCTTCTTTTGTGCGTAATTCAGTCACTGCAATTAGCACATGATTTTTAAGAGAGTCATAATTTTGACCTAAAGGATATCCACCAATAATACCTTTTTCAATTAAGCCTTTATTGATTTCCTTCACACATTTATTTGTTTTCACTACGATTTCATTAAAATGTGCACCTTGGAATGCTACTGTAAAGCCTGCTGCTTCAAAGGCATTTTTTGCATAACGTGTTTTCGCAATATTTTGTGTAGCCATTTCGCGAATACCTTGTTTCCCTAGAGCTGTCATCGCTACAGAAGCTGCAAGTGCAAGAAGTGCTTGGTTCGAACAGATATTAGAAGTTGCTTTATCGCGACGGATATGTTGTTCACGTGCTTGTAGTGTTAATACATAACCACGACGTCCTTCACCATCTACTGTTTCACCAACAAGACGACCTGGCACCTTACGCATTAATTTAGTTGTCACTGCAAAGAAACCACAGTGTGGACCACCAAATGCTTCAGAGATACCGAAAACTTGTGCATCACCTACACAAATATCAGCTCCTAGTTTACCTGGAGGAGTTAAAATACCTAGGGCAAGTGGGTTAGACGATACTACGAATAAGCTTTTTGCTTCATGTGCTATATCACCAATTACTTGAATATCCTCAACTTGACCAAAGAAGTTTGGATATTGAGCAATAACTGCTGCCGTATTGTCGTCAATTAGCTCTTTTAAAGCTGCAATATCAGTCACACCATCTTTATGTGGAATTGTTACGATTTCAATAGATTGACCATAGGCATATGTAGCCACAACATCACGATATTCTGGGTGTACCGTTTCAGATACTAAAATTTTCTTACGACGTGTATGTCCAGCTGCCAACATTCCTGCTTCAGCCAATGCTGTACCACCGTCATACATAGAAGAGTTGGCAAGATCCATACCAGTAAGCTCTGCAATCATAGTTTGGAATTCAAAAATAGCTTGAAGCTCACCTTGTGAAATTTCAGGTTGATAGGGTGTATAAGCTGTATAAAACTCTGAGCGAGAAATAACATGATCCACGATCACGGGCTTGTAGTGGTTATAAACGCCTGCACCTAAAAACGATGCATTCGCATTTGTGTCTTTGTTTTTAGCAGCAAGTGCCGATAACTCTTTTAATAAAGCAGATTCCGATTTTGCTGCCTTGATGTCATAAAGGCCTTTAAAACGTACTTTCTCTGGAATATCCTCGAATAATTCATCAACTGAGGATACACCGATTACGTCTAACATTTCTTTTTGATCTTGCTCCGTCATTGGTAAATAACGATGTTTCATAAATGTAGGTCCCTCTTTTCAGCTATTATTTTGAACGCTTGTAAAACGGTGTTTCAACTGTAATCACTTTTAGTTGCTTACCACGGATTTCAATTTCTAATTCATTTCCGATAGTTGCGAATTGACTGTCAATTAACGCGTGACCAACATTACGTTTTGAAGAAGGAAGCTGTGTTCCTGTTGTAACTTCACCAATTTCCTGACCATCTTTAAACACTTTATAGCCATGGCGTGGAATCCCTTTATCGATCATTTCAATGCCAACTAGTTTGCGTGGAAGACCATTTTCCTTCTGAGCTACTAATGCATCATGACCAATAAAATCTTCTTTATTTAATTTCACAGCAAAGCCAATACCTGCTTCAAGAGGAGAAATGGTTGCTGATAATTCTTGACCGTAAAGTGGCAGACCCGCTTCAAAACGTAGTGTATCTCGACATCCTAGACCTGCAGGAACAACACCTTTGTCTTGACCAGCATCTAAAATTTTACCCCATAGCGCTTTAATATCTTCTGGTGCTCCATATAATTCGAAGCCATCTTCTCCTGTGTATCCACTACGAGAAACTAACACCTTATGTCCTGCAACTTCTACATTCCCTTGGAATCGGAAAAATTTAATGGCACTTACATCAGTTGAAGTTAGGGATTGAAGAACCTCCTCTGCTAAAGGTCCTTGTAGGGCAATTTGTGCATAGGCTTCCGATTGATTGTCAATCGTCACATCATATTGATGTTGATTTTCCAGCATCCAATCATAGTCTTTTTCGATATTTGCTGCATTCACGCATAATAAATAGTGGTCATCAGCTAGCTTATACGTTAGTAAATCATCGACAACACCGCCGTCCTCATAGCACATTGCTGTGTATTGTGCCTGGCCAGTAGCTATTTTTGAAACATCATTGGATAAAAGATTTTGTAAAAAATCTAATGCATCGGGACCGGTTACTAAAATTTCACCCATATGGGATACATCAAATAATCCCGCACGATTACGTACTGCATCATGTTCATCTTTAATAGAGGAGAATTGAACTGGTAATTCCCATCCACCGAAATCAACCGTCTTAGCACCGTATTTCGCATATTCTTCAAATAGAGGTGTACGTTTTAATTCATTCGTCATTCTTTTTTGCCCCCTTATTGTTAGTTACATTTTTACTGGTAGTAGTTCGTCTGCTTTTTGTATGGGTACAATCATGACTTAGCAAAGTAAAAAGCTTCACGGAGTACCTAAAGACATAAAAAAAGACAGACGAACCCCTTTTCGGGATTCTCTGTCCTTGCACCTGAAAGTTACACCAGACTAACTCGCATGGTTGATACTGCCAATTAGTCGGCTTTCCCCTTTGGTGGCTGCTATTGTTATACTACAGCTCTCTCCAGAGTTGCGTCTTATACGAGTCCTTTTACCTGAGAGATTCATAGCCATTGCTACTTGCTCCTTCGGTGGCGTTTAATTACGCTCTCTCCCCGTATAATCATCCGCCCAAGATACATCTTGGTACTATTTAGTATTCAATGAACATTTAGTTACTTATTTGTCTATATCCTAACATTAAATGCATTGAAAAGGCAATCATTTTTTAAAAGATAATAAAATACGAACATTAGCAGGATTCGTATCTCTCATCGTTCGCTTTTAAGCCTTTTTACTTGGAACACTAAATACTCTAAAATTTGACGAATGGTTCTGCCCTCTGTCAGGACCTGAATATGCCCTGCATCACGATAAAACTTTCTTCTGTAATGATACAGACTTTCTAGCTCTTCTTTTGTTGAGCTTTGTACGATTGGTCTGTTAGGATCATGCTGAATTCGTTTATAAATATCTTCAAACGAAGCATCTAAAAAAAATACTAAGCCACTACGTCTCATAATTTTTCGATTTTCAGCATTCATCGCAACTCCACCGCCCGTAGAAATGATACAAGCCTCATCGCGGAAACTTTTCAAAAATTCTGTTTCTATTTTTCGAAAATGGGCCTCTCCGTACTTTTCAAAAATCTGCGGGATGGACATTCCTTGCTGTCTCACTATTTCATGATCCATATCATAATATGGCATCTTTAATAAAAAGCTTAAACGTCTTCCTAAAGCACTCTTTCCACTACCCATAAAACCAACTAAATATATTTTTCGCAATTCGAATCACCTTCTTATAACTACGATTCTACACTGTCTGACAAAATTTGTCCCAATAAATTTATCGTAGCTTGAACATTCAATTTTTCGAGCCCATCATATGTTTGAAATTGCATTTCATATGACATACAATACGCAAGAAGAAAAGTAGTTACAAGAAATAATAATGCAATTGCGATTAAAAAAATAGCCCCACTGTCATTTTTCAATAATTGGCACATAGAAGGTTCTCTCCTTTTGCATACCACTAGGCATTTCCACCGCTACCGTCAGCACATTTCCGCTATAAGTGAACTGACATTTATTGATGCCATTTAGCATGGGAACATGTCCTCCATTTACTTGTTCACGAATGGTATTACGATAGCAATCAATATAATGGACAGATTCTGTGGTCTGGAAAGTGATTCTTTTGTGATCATCCCGCACGGAGAACGTTAAAATATCCTTTAGCCCTTTATTTAAATCATACACAAACTGCTCCCATTTCGACTGTTCATCCGTTTGCATAGTTGAGGTCATTTCAGCATACCACAGCATAATTAGGACAAAAAGATGAGAAATAAGCACAAACACCATTAATTGAAACATTGCTTCTAGTAAGGTATAGCCCTTCTCATTATTCATCGACATTTCCTGTAAGGGGAATACATTTTTGGCGTGGCTTAAGTATATTGTGAAAACGAACACAAATTTCTTCACCATTAAACATCCATTGATACTCAACCTGTTCAATAATTCTTGTGCCCTCAGTTTGTTGTACAGCTTGAAATAATTTCAGGCCCTCATACGCCGTTTCAGCTGCAATCATTTCCATTTTTTTATTCATAAGATTCGTTTTCATCGTATAGGTAATAGGCAATAAGGAGCTGCAAAGTAACATCAAGATGCCCATTGCCAAAATCGTTTCAACAAAAGAATAGCCTGACTCATTCAATTCTCGCTCTCCCTCGCCCTAATGTAATGATTACCTTTTTCTTTCCCTGTGGCGTTTGAAACGCGATGGTGCCAGCTGACCTGACATTGCCATTAACATTATAAACAATCGTATAAATAGAGCTCTCATCAGGCAAAAATTCGACTCCTTTAGGGAATGGACGTTCATATAGATTGGAAAAAGCATCTTTTTGAATAACGTAGCGCCTTGTAGAGCTTTCGAATTTAATCGCGATATATTGTCGCTGGTTCATGCTATAGGTTTGAATATACTGAATGTCTAGTTGAATTTGAGTAAAAAAACGCTCTAATTCCTTTGACTCCGCTAATTGTAAAGAGAATTTGCTAACAATGGCTGTTAAACTCATAACAAGAAATAAAACTATTAGCATTTCGAGGATCGTAAAGCCCAATTCATTTTGTCGCTCTCTCATTAGCCATTCGTACCTGCACCGACATTTGCTAACCGTACCTCTCCCTTAGTCGTAATAACTATTTCTTCTTTATTAGGACAAGTTGTTTCATTTTCTTTCAAATAGCCTTCTTTTACTAAATCCTCTAAAGTTGGATATGCCATAAAATCCACTCTATAGGCTTCTACTTGCCCCTGTACCATATTAATATAGGCAGCACAGCCCTTCTCATCAATCGTAGCGAAGTGCTTCGTAACATTTGGAATTGTAATTAAAATAAGAATAGAAATGATTAACAAAACAATGAGCATTTCGATTAAAGTAAAACCATTTTGTTGTTTAATATGTTTCATCTTAGTCCTCCAAAACTAATTCAATCATATGATAAATTGGTAATAGTAAACTGACATAGGCCGCTAAAATACATATAGCAATTACAATAAAGAAGCTTGGTTGGATGAAAGCGAGCACCTTCTGCAATAGTTGCTCCTGTTTTTCCAGTAATAGTTCGCTATATAATGTAAGTTCCTTCCCTAAGTAGCCACTTTGTTCTCCATGTTCTACAAAGGTAGCAAAATCCTTATGAAAAATAGACACCATTTGAACGGCTTGAGTCAATGACTCTCCAAAGATGACCCTTTCTTTAATACGCAGAGACAGATGCTGTAGAAAAGGTTGAAAGGATTGTTCTTCTAAAATTTGAAGACTAGCCTGCAATGAAAACCCACTCTGTAGTAAACTCCCTAAATAGGCAGCAAATTGCCTTGTCCATGAGAGTCGGATATAGATTTGAAAAAGTGGAATTTTTAATAGTATTGATAGTCGTACGGGAATGGGCTGGCGTTTGAGATAGAGGTGTAAAACCAATAAACTGACTATTACAATCAAAGCTGTTACCATCACAAAATCGGGGACATGCAGTAATAGTTTAGATAGCGCCACACTTGTCTTCTCACCTTCAATCGAGCGACTTGATACCATTTGTTCAATATTAGGTAAGAAAATTGTTCGAAATACAAAGAATAGCAACAATAAAAATAAAATTAGCATGACAGGATATACAAGCAATTTAATTAACTTTTTCTTCGTCTGCTCACCGACAATCATTTGCTTTGCCACACCTTTTAATACTTCAAGCAAATGCCCATTGTTTTCTGCCACTTTGATGGCTACTAAATGATGTTTAGCTAACTGCAATGTTTCTAAAATGCTTGTTACGCCTTCTCCTTGTCTAAGTTTTTCATCAATTTGTTGCTGAATTTCCTCATGAACATCTATATGATGAGGGAGTAGCATCGAGATAGCCTGTGGAAATAAGTAGCCCTCCTGCATTAATACAGATAAACGTTGAATAAATTGCGCTTGCTCTTTTACACGCCATTTTGTAGCTCTGTTGTAATATAATTGAAATTTAGCGATGTATGTTTGTAACTGCATAATGGCTCTCCACTAATTCTTTTTGTCCCTTTATGGTTAATTCGTATGGTAGCTGAAAATTCCCCTTATTTAAAATAGCGGTAATGGCCTGATTGAGATGAATATCCGATAAAATTTCGTACAACGCACGACGATCATCCTGTAAGGCTGATGAATGAAAAAGGACTTGGGCAACAATACCAATGATCGTTTGCTGAAGCTCATCTATCGACACCCCTAAGTCCATTAAACGGTAAAGACAGCTAATCGAATCCTTCGCGTGGATGGTTGAAACAACTAAATGGCCCGTCAAGCTTGCCTCGATGGCAATTTTTGCTGTTTCTTTATCTCGAATTTCCCCAATCATGATCACATCAGGTGAATGTCGCAAAATTGCTTTTAACCCCGTAGCGTATGTAACGCCTGCTCGTTCATTCACTTGAATTTGAAGTAAATTGGCTTGGTTATTTTCTACTGGGTCTTCCAAGGAAATTACATGCCTATTTAATTCGGTAGAACAATAATGGATTAAAGAATAAAGTGAAGTGGACTTACCAGATCCTGTCGCCCCTGTAAAAAACAAAAGGCCCTGACGATTCTGTACTAGTTCCATTAATTTGTAGGCTGAGCTTTTAAAAAAACATAAGGAAGTTAGTGGAAAAGAATGATTTTGGAGAAGTAAGCGGATAATGAGGCTTTCTTTTAAAAATACGGAAGGCAGTGTAGATACTCGAAAGGCATATGACTGTTGCTCCATCGCCTTTTGGAATGAGCCGCTTTGAGGTTTACGTCTCTCACTTATATCTAATTGCGCCAGAAACTTATAATAGGATATCATCCGTTCCGCCAGATCGTTTGGTAGTTCACCCGCATGAAGAAGCTTGTCATATTTCCGAAAATAGATCCGATAATTTATATTGCTTGGCACCAATAATAAATCGGTTGCCCCAAAATGATAGGCTTTTAGTAAAAGTTGCTCACATTTTTGTTCAACGACTATTTCAAAATTCTGCATATATGCACCCCTCTTCTAGTTCATTCGAATATGACCGCGTATTCGTTATTTCCTAGTATAAATAGGATCTTCCTACGAAGAAAGCCCTTTTCTGAAAATAAAAATTTGTTATAAAATTTCCTATCATTCATGTTTTTTGCTATAAAAATGTGGATAAAGTGCAATTTCCCACTAAAACAGAAGATAAATACATGAAAAAATTAATATTTATGCTGAAATGAACTGTATCTTTTTCAATAATGGAATATAATAGAATGAACATGATTATTTTCCTAACACTTGGTAGACGAACATAATTTTATAAAAAACTAATGAGGTGAAGCATATGATCCATCCATTGAAAATTACCAGCACTTTAGCTGATGAAACAAGATACTCTATTTATGAGTACATATTGCAAGAGAAAAAAACAGTGACCGTCCAACATATTGCTGATCAGTTTGGCATCCATCCAAATGTTGCTCGACTTCATTTAACAAAGCTTTCAGAAATTAATATTATTTCCGCAGACTATGTGAAAACGGGTAAAGGTGGTCGACCTGGCCGGGTGTATAAGGCTTCAGAAAAAGGTGTATCATTAACTTTCCCAAGACGCGACGAAGATCGTTTACTGAAATGGACGATTCAATTAGTGGAAGAGCTTGGACCATCTGTCTTAGAAAAATGTCAGGAAATTAGCTATCAAGATGGTTATCAGCAAATGAAACAAAATATAAACGCTGAATTGACAATCAATAATTCCCTTTCCTTCGACGAGAAGCTTCAACTATTAACTGACAATGCCGCATTAATTGGCTATGTTCCACAAATTCAACAAACAGAGCGTGGCAAAAAGGTGATATTCTCCATTTTTAATTGTCCATTCCAAGAGCAACTTACAACATATTCGGATATTGTCTGCTCATTACATGAATCCTATTTAAAAGGGCAGTTAGATGCATTATTTTCAAGCAATGAATTTGTGCAAATTGAGAGTATGATACATAATTGCGATTTATGTAAATATGAAATAAACGTGACAGAAATCGATAGCTAGTTAAAAAATCCATTCGTTTGTCACAAAGACGGAGAAGTTCCAGTTTACAGACACCTTTCCTATCATTTATAATGAGTAAGAGATTATTGTGTCGTGGGCAAAAGGAGGGGAAATTTCATGGATAATATGTATAAAGTTATGGCATTCTGGACAGGTATTTTTGCCGTTATGTTCTACCTTGGTGGTATGAACGAGGTATCGCTATTATTCTTAGGTAATACAGGTTTATTCTTATTATTAGGCTTCTTAAACCTTTCAGAACGTATGTACATGTACATTTTCGGAGCATATTTAACTGTATTCTTCGCTGGCTTCACGTACTATACAACATTCATTCACGTACCTGGTGGCGGTCATTAATACAACTAAAAAAGCGTATCTCATCAACGAGATACGCTTTTTTTATTTTAAAATCCATTTAAAAACGGGTTTGTTTCCATTTCTGCACTGACAGTTGTATAATTTCCATGACCCGGATAGATGATTGTATCCTCAGGTAATGTTAATAATTTGTCATGAATAGATGCTAATAATATTTTGGTGGACCCACCAATTAAATCCGTCCGCCCTACACCTTGTTCAAATAATGTGTCTCCCACAATCGCAAAGCCATCATTTTCAAATACATAGGAAATGCTACCAGGTGAATGTCCTGGTGTAAATACAGCTTGAAACACAAAGTTGCTCATTTCAAATTGTTGCTCTTTTTTAATGATCGTGTCTTGATCTGGTGCAGCTACCCTATAGTCTGGTAATGCAGCATATTTACTAGAGCCATTCTTTTCTGGATCTCCTAGCCAGCTAACCTCTTTTTCATGAATCCATACAGGTACATTAAATGCTTCCCGTACGGCATCCACTGCACCAATATGGTCAAAATGTGCATGCGTTAAAAAAATGGCTAACGGTTTTAAACCATTGCTACGGATTGTTTTAATAAGACGCTCCGCTTCTTCACCTGGATCAAATACGATACATTCTTTGTCTTTATTCGATACGATATAGCAATTCGTTTGGACTGGACCAAGAGAAAAACTACGTACGTTCATCATAGATATCACCTCATTTCTCTATTATACAGGCTTTGCCACAATTTGACGATAAATGTTCATAGTTTGCACTATATTAGTTCTCGACAAAAACAGGTAGAACGATTACAATTAAGGAGGAATATTGTTTACGACATTCATTTTCTGATGTCGAAAGGAGTGTCTATTTTTAATGAACTTATTAATGGTTATTTTTGGTCTAGTTTCAATTTTTGCTGTATATGGTACATTCCAAGCAATTAAAGAAAAGAACCTTTTAAGCGTTGTTTTCAACTTATTAAGTGCTGTCGTCTTTGGATGGTTTGTCATTATGACAATCGTTCATGGCGGGTATCCACCAAAATTACACTAAAATTTAGACAGAAAAAAGAGCAGTCTCTATGTGAGATTGCTCTTTTTTCTTGGACATCATCCCATTTTACTTATTCAATTTTAGAAATCTCTTCTTACCAATTTGCAGGACATCCTCATTCATTAATACTTGAGATAGATCATCCACAGCAATTTTTTCTCCATTTAATGAAACCCCATTTTGTTTAATGAGCCTTATAAAATCACTTTTACTTTGAATAAATTGGATAGAAATTAATTGTGGAATGATATCCTCTATTCTTTCTTTATCAATTTCAAGTAGCAATACAGGAATGTTAGCAGGAATCATCTTCTTCTGGAAAGCAGCTTCAAAATAAGATTTTGCATCCATCGTAGCTGCATGACCATGATATAAAGCTGTCACTATTTCTGCTAATTGTAGTTTTATATCACGTGGGTTCTCTCCGTTTTGTAGCCTTTCTTGAACGGCTTGCACTTGAAGTGGATGCTCATCTGTCGCTAATTCAAAATATTTGATAATGAGCGAATCTGGTAGTTCCATAATTTTTTTAAACATAACTTCAGGCGCTTCATGGACACCAATATAATTCCCCAAGCTTTTACTCATTTTTTCAATACCATCTAATCCTTCAAGTAATGGCATAAAAATAGCAATTTGTTTTTCTAGCCCTCTATGCCTTTGTAAGGTGCGTCCCATGAGAATATTAAACGTTTGATCGGTTCCCCCTAATTCAATATCAGCCTTTAATTCTACAGAATCATACGCCTGCATGAGAGGGTAGAAAAATTCATGTAGGCCAATTGGTATTTGGTGATGGTACCGCTTTTGGAAGTCTTCACGCTCCAAAATACGGGCAACAGATGTAGTAGCAGCCAGCTGGATGACTTCTTCAAACGTTAATTTTGCTAACCATTCACTATTGAAACGAACAGTCATTTTTTCCTCGTCCAACACTTTAAAAATTTGCTCACAATACGTTTTGGCATTTTCCTTCACCAATTCATCACTTAACGCTACACGTCCCTTAGATTTCCCGGTAGGATCGCCAATACGGCCCGTAAAATCACCAATGACAATGACTGCATGATGCCCTAGGTCCTGCAGCTGTTTAATTTTTCGCAATACGACTGCATGGCCTAAATGAATATCTGGTGCAGATGGATCGAGCCCCAATTTAATCGTTAAGGGCTTTTGCTCTTGAAATGAGTGCTCCAATTTTTTTAGTAGCTCGGGTTCATCAACAATTTTGTCAGTCCCCTTTTTAATAATGGCTAACTGCTCCTTTGGTGTTAAAAACATACAAAACATCTCCTTGTAATATTAAAAAGTTAATATTGCAAGATCTATAAGAGTTCTTGACAGGATTACTGTCGCCCAATTTGGCACTAGACGTTCAGATGCAAAAAAAACGCCCTTAGGAATAAATCCTAAGGACGTTAATGAACGTGGTACCACCTTTTTTCGAGAGCTACTCAAATAGCACTCCTCCATTAGTACAGCCGCAGCAATACTATTGCAATGATTACGGATGCAAACCCGTCGTAGCCTACTAAAATTTCGGTACGCAGCTCCAAGATGTATTCACTTTAATATCCCTTGCGCCTCTCAACGACCGGCTACTCTCTGTCAGTTTTTATTAAAGTTACTTGTTCTTTTCCATGCCTTTAACTCTTATACTCCGAAATGTGAAAAACAAATCTTCGTTATGCAGATATTTACACTAATTATAATCACTTCAACAAATTTGTCAATTGCTCAAAGTAAAAGAGAGATCTCATGGCGAGATCTCTCTTTGTTTACTTAACGGATTCTTGTTTTAAATTACCTGTCTTTTCATCATAGAAACGAAGAAGGTCTCCATTGATGATGGCGTCAGAATTTTCGAGCTCCATTGTTGCACGATCAGCGTATGGCTGACATGGCTCCCCATCTATTTCTTCGCCAGTTGATTTATCATAGCAAGCCTCTCCCGCATACACATATTTATCTGTGATAAAGCGTCCGTCACGGAACACTACAAAGTTTTCATGTTCTGGAGAGAATAAATCCGCACCCATTTGCATATCTTTTGACGTTTCAATGCCAAGTAGGTGTAAAATTGTTGGACGTAAATCCATTTGTCCTGCCATTTCAGTCATCTCTTTACCATCGTCAGATCCTGGGATATGGATGAATAAAGGTACTTCCTGTAGCAATGCATTATCAAATGGTGTAATTTGTTCTTTTCCTAAATACTGTGCCATCGCTTTATTATGGTTTTCTGAAATACCGTAGTGGTCACCATACATAACGATAATAGAATTATCATAAACACCTTGATCTTTCAGTTGTTGGAAGAAATCTTTTAAAGCTTCATCCATATAGCGTACTGTTTGGAAGTAACGATTTAATGTACCTGAGTTTGAATCATATTCAGGAATCATAATATCTTCCGGATCCAATGTAAATGGATAGTGATTCGTTAACGTAATAAGTCTTGAGTAGAATGGTTGTGGCATATCTTTCATTAATGCTGCAGATTGCTCTAAGAATGGCGTATCTTTCATTCCCCAGTTCACAGCTTGCCCTTCTTCTACTGTATAAGAATCGATATCATAGAACTTATTGATTTTTAAAGATTGATACATAATGTCACGGTTCCAGAATGATTTATTATTCGGGTGCATGACATTTGTAAAGTATCCATTTTCCCCAAGGCGCTCTGCCATTGAGTTATACGTATTTCCACCATGTGTGAAGAATACTGCTCCACGTCCTAAACCAAATAGTGAATTTTCTACGATAAACTCAGAGTCAGATGTTTTTCCTAGACCTGTTTGGTGATAGAAGTTACTGAAATAATACGTATCTTTATCTTTTGTTAAAGAGTTTAAGAATGGCGTAACTTCATGACCATTCATGTCATTGTTAATGACAAAGTTTTGTAAAGACTCCATAGACACAACAATTAAGTTGCGGCCTTTATATTTCCCAAACATTTCTGGGTTGACTGCTGCCTGATTAGAGCGAACATAGTTGTTTACTTCAACTAATTCACTACCGTCCGCTAACGCACGTTGGGCAGAGGATTTTGTTTGAATATAAATATCATACAAATGGTAATTGTACGTACCAATATTTTTTACAAGTAATTCGCGGTCAAAACTACGTGTTAATAATTGTGGACGCTCTGTTTCAGCTAAACCTAAGTTTAAGAATGACATAGCGATTGCCAGCACAAAAAATGCACGGCGGAATTCCACATTAACTTTAAACGAATTTTTCATTTTTGGTATAAATTTATTCGCTAAGATTAAAATAAGTACATCAACAAAATACAATACATCCCATGGCTCTATTATGGCAGCTACAGAAGTTCCTAAGTCACTAAAGTTACTTGTTTGGAATAATACAGGTAGTGTAATAAAGTCATTATAGAAACGATAGAACGCTACATTTCCATAAAGGACTATTGATAAAATAATGCTGACTGTAATTAAATAACGATTTCTAGCCTTTGGTGATTTAAAGAAAAGTGCTAAACCATACGTAAATAGCAAGAAACTTAATGGGTTAATAAACAAAATAAATTGTTGCATTGCATTTTCAATTTTCATCTCAAAGCTCGTGTGGTAAACAATGACCGTTTTGATCCAAGTTGCTATAATTGCTAGTATCATAAATGAATGTTTAGGCCACTTTATTGATCTCATTCCTAACATCCTCCCTACTTCCTTACAAAAAAATAATAATTTTTTACATTTTGTTACGGAAACAAAATATATCTTAATCCATTTTTTACAGATAATCAACACATATCTTTTGGAAATTTTACTCTCATCGCTCGTATATGCACCAGATATCTATATATACGTTTTACATTGTAAAAAGTTTCGTAAAAACATAAAAACAGCGGAAATCCACTGTTTTTAAGAATATTACATACATGTTACATTAATTTTACAATACCCCATTACATTATATTTCAAACATTACTTTTTATTCTCTTCTATACGAAGTCTTGTTGTTTCTTGTCGAATTAGTAATAATGCCATTTGGTAATCTTTTATGTCTAGTACATTCGCTTTATAGAGCTCTTTTATTTCATCCTCCATTAACATCAAATCACCAATAGGGTCCCTTGTATAAATAAAAGTACCATACGTTTTCAAGAGTTCATAAATATCTAACATTTTATCCATTTTCGTTCGCTCCTCGATGTGCTAGACAGTCAATACGTTCTGTCGGTGTCACTATGATGTCTACAGGGCAATCATGTTCTTCAGTAGGAACACGATTAACGATCTGCTCGTCAAAAAGTAATGACATCAATTTACCCTTTTTATAGTTTAATACATAGCGATCATAATAACCACCGCCATACCCTATTCGATAGCCTAACCGATCAAAAACAACCCCTGGTACTAAGATGATATCCATCTCATTTGCGTCAACTAACTCACATCGTTCAGGAATAGGCTCACGCAAATGCATATATACTGTTTCGAGCTGAGCAAATGATTCAATGGCGTAAAATGTCATTTCTCTTGTTTTGGGGTGGCACTTTGGCACAGCGACCTTTTTCCCAAGCTGCCATAGTTCTTCAATTAAAAGAATGGTGTCGACTTCTGGCTGATTTGAAATGGTAATGCCGATCGTATTTGCTTCTATTATATATGGTTCCTGTAGCACTCTTTGCACTACAGCTTTAGATTGTCTGCGATAAACTTCATCATTCATTATCGCAAGTGTTTCTCGTACCTTGTTCCGTAATGTTGTTTTATCCATGCAGGCTACCTCCTATATAGTAAAACTTCAATCATTCATAAAATGTAGAAAGCCAAAACCACTTGTGGTTTTGGCTTAATGAGCGATTACTTAGTTTCACGGTGAAGAGTGTATTTCTTCTCGCGAGAGCAATATTTTTTAAGTTCAAGACGCTCTGGATTGTTACGCTTGTTCTTTTTAGAAATGTAGTTACGTTCGCCGCAATCTGTGCAAGCTAAAGTAATGTTTACGCGCATCATTAACCCTCCCACTCTATATCAAGAATTTAAATTTGAGCATGATTTATACGACTAACCTATTATAACACAAACTGAAAAAAAATCTACCTTCATTTCATATTAAGTTTGCATATGGTAAAATATCTTATAATTACATACTACACGAGGTGAAGCTATTGGATTTATCCATCATACTAATGAGTTTCGGGATTCTTTTGATTATAGTATCGTTCTTTTTCAAAAATAGCTCGAAAAAAGTCGAGAAGGATGTCGAAGAATTATCTATCTCCATATTCCAAGAAACGAATAATTTAAAGCGCCGTTTAAAAATTGTAGAGGAAGAGCTACTATTAGAACCAGAGTTTCAAGTAAAATCAAAATCAACACCTAGTCCTAGCATACAAAACCCTAAAGTTCAACAAGTTATGCAAGCTGTCCAACAAGCCGCACAAGCTTCAAAAGTAACGCCTAATCCATCACAAGCAAAGCCGATTCATCAAATTATCGTAAGTCAGGTGCTGGAATTGAATAAACAAGGACTTTCTGTAGGAGATATTAGTATCCGTTCAAATTTAACAGAAGAACAAGTTCGTCAAGTGATTGCAAATGGGGGTCGTTAATTTATGAACAAGTCTTCCATCCGCTCATTTGGCGTAGCCATTTTCCTAGTCGGTGCCATACTTGCTCTTGCAAGCCGCTTCGATGTGAACATTGGGCTCCCTGAAAAAGATTCTTCCAATCAGCAGCAGGTTGAAGAATTGCAAAATAAGCTCAATCAGGCTAATCAAGAAATTGCTGCGTTAAAAAAACAAGTACATACTACTGAAGAAACTACTACTGCTGATTCTTCAGAACCGTCTGTTAAAGAAGATACCAATGCGGATGATACAACAATGACATTGCAAATATATAGTGGGATTACACCGTATATTGTGGCCCAAAAGCTAGAGGATGGTGGCATTATTTCTAACAGCGTAGAAATGGAGTTACTACTCGCAAACGCAAAATATGCACGAAGCTTGCAAATTGGGTCCTACGAAGTCAATTCCTCCATGTCTTTAGAGGAAATTGCGAAGTTAATTACAGGTAAAAAGCAATAAAGAAAAGCTGTCGCCACATCCAAATTAAGGAGGCGACAGCCTTTTTATTTAAGCAATACTTTCAAAGAAGGCTTGCATCATCCTACTTCCTTCTTTCGTGCCGATTGATTCAGGATGAAATTGCAGACCGTAAAGAGGATATTTTTTGTGTTGGATAGCCATAATCTCTCCGTCATCACTCGCTGTTGCGATAATGTTAAAATCACTGTGTAATGAAGGTTCTTCAATAACTAGAGAATGATAGCGCATTACTTGAATATCTCCATCTAATTGTGCAAATAAACCTGTTTGTTCATATTGTAGAGGTGACAGCTTGCCATGCATGATCGTTTGAGCCTGCACGATGTTTGCTCCAAATGCGAACCCAATGGATTGATGTCCAAGACAAATTCCTAATATAGGAAATTTTTGATATAGCTCCTCGATCACATTAACCGTGATACCTGCTTCGGCTGGTGTTCCTGGACCGGGAGATAAAACAATAGCTTCTGGTGACATTTTTTGAATTTCTTCTATTGTAATTGCATCATTCCTCACGACTTTAACGTTTTTCCCAAGCATACTTATTTGTTGAAATAGATTGTAGGTAAAAGAATCATAATTATCAATTATTAAAATCATTTTTTTACCTCCAATAGTGCTCGAGCTTTATTAAGTGTTTCTTCATATTCAGATAATGGGACCGAATCGTGAACAATACCCGCTCCTGCCTGTACATGAGCTTTCTCATCTTTAATGATCATGGTACGAATAGCAAGGGCTAAATCCATATCGCCTGTCGTAGATATATAACCAACAGCTCCCGCATAGACGCCACGCTTTACAGGCTCTAATCCATTTATAAGCTGCATCGCACGAATCTTTGGTGCTCCTGACACTGTACCCGCAGGTAAACAAGCACGAAGGACATCCAAAACATGGAGATCATCTCGTAGGTCCGCTACTACCTCAGACACAATATGCATGACATATTTATAGCGTTCAATATTCATGAATTTCTTCAGCTTTACAGAACCCACTTTTGCAATTCGGCCAAGATCATTGCGGCCTAAATCCACTAGCATACGATGTTCCGCCACTTCTTTTTCATCCTCCAATAGGGCATTTGCAATGGCTTCATCCTGCTCCATTGTCTCACCACGAGGCTTGGTGCCTGCGATTGGATTTGTCGTCACCTGCCGATTTTTAACCTTTACAAGGCTTTCTGGTGATGTTCCTAAAATAATATAGGATCCATAATCCATGTAGAACATATATGGAGAGGGATTGGATGTGCGTAATTGCCGATATAGCGCAAAAGGTGAGCCTGTAAACGAGGCTGAGAAGCGCTGTGATAGCACAATTTGGAAAATATCCCCTTTTAATATATGCTGCTTTGCACGCTCCACTAATGTGACAAATTGCTCCTTTGATATCATTGGCTTAAAATCAAGACTATCTACCTTCATGGCATCAAATGTTGTCCCCATATAAAGCTGCCGCTCCGTCGTTGAAATAGCCTCTTCCATTTCCTCTAAGGAACGCCCTTCTTTAAATAAATCTATTGAAGCCAATGTAAGTTCCTGTGTCACATGATCAAATACAATAAATGTATCATAGAACAAAACATGAACATCCGGCATGGCTAATTCATCCTGTAAATATTCTCCTATTTCTTCTGTATAAAAAGCTGTTTCATATCCAAAGAAACCAATGGCGCCTCCAAAAAAGTGGAATGGATAAGTTTCTTCATGGAATGGCATCACTTGCTTTAAATAATCGAGCACATTCCCATTCGATTTTTCCTTTTCCTCCCCTTTAAGAAAGGTATACGCATCATTATTTCCTTTTAATTCAGCCACTGGATCCACTGCAATAAAGGAGTAACGTCCACTTTCCTCATGCTTGGCTGACGATTCGAACAACATTTTATGCTGCCCTCTCAATGATTGATAGACAGAAATAGGGGTCATCATATCTCCCTGTAATACTTTCATGGCATACTTTCTAAGCTCAACTGTCATTCTCTTCTCTCCTTCTCTATGCTCTGCTCTTCTACACCAAATGCATATAAAAAGGCCTTTCCATCACAAAAGGACGGAAAAGCCGTGGTGCCACCTTCATTGGTCTACTAAGTAGACCCTCTCTAAGCCTTATAACGTAGGCATACGCTAATCCATACTGCCATTCTGGATTAGAGCTCCGAAGTCCATTCACCATTTATTTGTACTAGTTTCCACCAACCACTAGCTCTCTATGACAAATACTAATAGCTACTACTCTTCATCAGCGCTGATTGCTAGATTATATTGTAATGCAAACTATCTTACAATTCAATTTATTTTTTCCTTCTTGGTTCCTCATCCTCATCTGGGGATGCTAAAGTAATGGATAGCTCCTCCACGATTTGGCGGATGGCAAAGAAGATTTCCTGGCGTACTTCTAGCATGACGGCTGTATCATTTGTAGCGACGAAGAAACGAATAAGCACACGATAACTATCATGATGAAATTCATCGATATAAACATGGATCATGTCTTTCTCTGTGTTAGCATGTAAATAAATTTCCTTATGAATAGCCGTTAAGGCACTGCGTAATATGTCTTCTTCATTGGTAGCAGCTACATATAAAAATTGTTCGCATTTACGCTTTTCTCGTCTCGATAAGTTGTAAATAGGACGATTAACCAAATAAGAGTTCGGCACATAGACAAGCCCTTTATCCCCTGTTTGAATTAACGTACTGCGAAGATTAATATCCTCAATGGTTCCTTCAATTTTTTGATCTTCGGTCGCAATCCAATCCCCAATTTGAAAGGGATTGTCAAGCGCCACGGACATACCGCCAAACACATGGGCTAATGTATCGCGAATCCCAAAAGCAATCGCTACTCCTGTTAAGCCAATCCCTGTTAAAAAGCCATTCAAATTAAAGTTCCAAAATGAGGCAATTGTAAACATGGCAAAAATCATAATGAGTACTTTACCAATTCGTAGGAAAAAAGGTAATAGTACATTTTGGTCCTCTTCACTTGTTAATTGAAGTGGCTGCTTTGTATAGAAATTTAAAACATCATATACGCCCTTAAAAGCAAAAAACACCATAATAGACAGTATAAAATTTTTCGTTGATTTATGCGTAAATAAAGGAACTTCTATTAAATAAGATAAGCTTAGCACAATGACTGCCGTCATAAATGCATAGCCAATGGCTTTACTAAATTGTGCAAGCACATTTGCTTGGAAATTTCGTTGACGATTTCTTAAAAAGATGACCAGACGATTAATTATTTTTTTTATGATGAATCGTTGAATCAGCCAGCCAACTATACAAATAATGATTGCTATTAAAACATCCATCCAAGTAGGGACTGTAAATTTAGGTAAAATCCAATGTAATGAATCCATGTATGTCTCCTTTTAATACCTATGTATCTCCAATAAAAAGGAGCTGACCTTCCGTAAAGGTTAGCCCCTTTCTGTTATTGTATTGCATCATCCGCAAAAAAAGCCTTATTGGCAAACCAAAATTGTTGTTTATTAAAATTATCTTCATGCATTGCAATGACAGAAAACTCAGCAAGGTATTTTCGTTTCATTTCCTCTAGCATCGCTTTTGCTTGCTTACTGACAAGATGCTGTCCATCTATAGGAGTGCCCTCTGTAAATATAATGACTTCCGCTTCAGAGCCAAGTTGATTTTCATGCAGTAATGATCTGACAAACTGTAGAACAGGTAAAAGCTCAGCTTCGCCTTTAGCTTTATATTCAATAAAGCTCTTAAAATCCGTTAAATTTAAATGACCATTTTCAAAGCGATAGTGAACATCGATTTGCTGACCATAAGGGATAATATATAAATCGCGATTTTCGCGATGGGCATCCATAAATAACGGTAATATCATGCTTTTACACAGCTCAGAATAAGCTTCCATCCCAGTCGTCTGCTCTAAACAAATAATCATGGGCCCAGGATCCTGTTTATAGTCATGAAAGGGTACATAAAAAATATTGCCATTCTTTGTTGTTTGCTGTTTAAGCTTTTGACGTCTCAGCTCTGACCATTTCCGTTCGTAATACAAACGCTGCTCCTTACCATTAGCCATTCTCTCAGCCTTCTCAATAGCAGGAATATTTTCCCGAATTTCATGCAGAATGTCTGCCAATTCTAGTGCAAATGCTGCCATATTTCGTAATGGTTCACTCTTAAAAAAATAGTCGATAAAATAATGTTGTTCCCTATTGCTTAATTCCTCAAGATGTAAGTTTTCATAGAGAAATCGTAAATAATTACGTTGTTCTAGTGACAAATCTTGATCGAATTTTTCTATGAGTGATTCTATCGGGTCTTTCACGAAGCAGCACCTCCTAAGCACCACATTTTTTTGGATATTGTCTATAGTATAACCAAAAAATTTTTTTGACAATACAAAACACTCGCTATATAGACGCCACATAAAAACACAATGTTGCTGCTGCTAATCATTTTTTTCAAAAGAAAAGAAGAGCTAGCAAGTAGCTCTTCTTCCTAATTATTTAATTCATAATGCTTGCCTTTCACTAAGTAAAAAAGGTGTTCAGCGATATTAGTAGCATGATCGGCAGAACGCTCTAAATATCGGCAAATAAATGTTAGATGAGTAATTTGAGAAATATGTGCGGGGTCTTCAACGCCTGCACGTAGCAAGAGTGTAACCGTAGCTCCATATAAATCATCCACATAATCATCTAGTTCAGCGATTTCTTTAGCACGAACAGTATCTTCCTCTGTAAAGGCCTTCATGATGCTCTCTAGCATTTCTACAGTTTTATTGCACATCGTTTGTAGATTTGTCATAGGGAACACAATCGGTTCTTTTCCAATTCGAATCGCTTCTTTGGCGATATTCACCGCATAATCGCCCACTCTTTCCATATCTGCTGCTGCTTTCACAAGGACCATGAGACGACGTAAATCGGTTGCTACAGGTTGTTGTTTAGCAATCATAAGGATTACATGGTCATTTATTTCTTCTTCAAGCCGGTTTATGATTAAATCGTCTTCAAGTATTTTCAAAGCTTTTTCTAAATTCTGTTCCACTAACGCCTCAAAGGACGTTTTTAAGGCGAAAATACTGCTATTGGCAAGTGCCATAAATTGCCCCTGAACTTCTTTTAACTCCTGTTCAAAACGTTCACGTACTACCATCGATTGCTCCTCCTTAGCCGAAACGTCCTGAAATATAATCTTCCGTACGTTGATCTGATGGTGTTTGGAAGATGATATCTGTTTTATCGTATTCTACAACTTCTCCACTCAGGAAGAACGCTGTACGATCAGAGATACGTGCAGCTTGCTGCATATTATGGGTCACAATGATAATGGAATAGTCTTTTTTCAACTCTTGCACAAGCTCTTCCACTTTTAGTGTAGAAATAGGGTCTAATGCAGATGTTGGCTCATCCATTAGAATGACATCTGGTTCAATCGCTAAGCATCTTGCAATACAAATACGCTGTTGCTGACCACCAGATAAACCGTAGGCATTTTGATTTAAACGATCTTTGACCTCATCCCAAATGGCAGCCCCTCTCAGAGACTTTTCAACTATTTCATCTAAAATCTTTTTATTTTTAATGCCATGAATTCTTGGTCCGTACGCAATATTATCATAAATAGATTTTGGGAACGGATTTGGCTTTTGGAACACCATTCCTACGCGTGTTCTTAATTCCTCTACCGTATAGTTTTTATTTAAAATATTACGCTCACGGTATAAAATTTCACCAGATGTACGAACGCTAGGAACAAGCTCTACCATTCTGTTTAATGTTTTTAAATACGTAGATTTACCACAGCCAGAAGGCCCGATAATTGCCGTCACTTCATTTTCATAAATACTTAAATTAATATCTTTTAGGCCTTGATGATCACCGTACCATAAATTCAAGTTACGTGTATCATAAACAATATTTTTCGCTATATCAGCGGAAGATTTCGTCGTCGCTTGATTCAATTTGACAATTGTTTTTTCCTCTTTAAAATCCAGTACCATAAGGTCACCTCATTAATAACGTTTTTGGAATTTATTTCGAATAAAGATGGCAATAGAGTTCATCAATAGAAGAACAGTCATAAGCACTAAAATACCAGCTGCGGCCACATACTGAAATGCTTCTTGCGGACGTTTTGCCCAATCATAGATTTGCATCGGTAGGGCTGTGAATTGGCTTAGTAAACCATTCGGTAAAAATTGTAAAATAACTGGAATTCCGATGACAACAAGTGGCGCTGTCTCCCCAATGGCACGGGACATAGCCAAAATACTTCCTGTCAAAATACCAGGAATAGCGGCTGGAAGAACCACTCGTAAAATTGTTTGCCATTTTGTTGCGCCCATCCCATATGAAGCTTCACGTTGTTCATTGGGTACTGCACGAATGGCCTCCTGTGCCGCTACAATAATGACAGGTAAAATTAATAAACTCATTGTTAAGCCAGCAGCTAAAACACTTTTGCCTAGTCCCATCATGCGTACAAAAATAGTTAAACCTAGTAATCCAAAAACGATGGAAGGTACACCTGCTAGATTTGAGATATTCATACGAATAAAGTCGTTAATTCTATTTTTCTTGGCATATTCCTCTAAATAGATTGCCGTACCTACACCTAAAATAATGGATACTGGCGCTACAACTGCCATTAACCACAGTGAACCTATTAGGGCCGCTTTGACACCTGCTTTATCTGCAAAACGTGATGCAAAATTCATTAAGAAATCAATATTTAAATAATCAATTCCTTGTGTCACAATGCGGTAAAGCAAAATAGCTAAGGTAACAAGCGCAAACGTAGTAGCTAAGAAAAATAAGGTTTTCCAAACTTTATTGAATGTAATACGCTTTGTCATTCGTTTCATGACGACTGTGTCATCCATATAGCGCATCTAGTAAACCTCCCTGAAGCGTTTCGAAATATAGTGTGCAAGTAAATTCATTACTAGCGTAAAGATGAATAGTGTAAATCCAACAGAATAGATTGAGTAGTAAATAGTTGTTCCATAACCTGCATCACCTGTTGAAACTTGTACGATGTATGCTGTCATTGTTTGGATAGAATCCGTAACATTGAGATCAAATTTCGGTGTTGATCCGCCTGCAAGCGAAACAATCATCGTTTCTCCAATTGCCCGGGAAATAGCTAATACTATAGATGCGATAATGCCGGAAAGTGCAGCAGGTAGTACTACTTTAATCGCTACCTCAAATTTTGTTGCACCTAGAGCTAAAGCCCCTTCGCGCATACTATTGGGTACCGATGACATGGCATCCTCAGATAGAGAAGTGATCATTGGTAAAATCATAATCCCTACAACAATCCCTGGGCTCAGTGCATTAAATAATTTAAGTCCAGGCACAATTTCTTGTAATAAAGGTGTGACAAACGTTAAAGCAAAGAAGCCGTAAACGATCGTCGGTACACCCGCTAAAACTTCTAAAATAGGTTTCACGGTACGTCTTGTTTTTTCACTTGCATATTCACTTAAATAGATAGCTGAAGCAATTCCAAATGGTACGGCTACTACAACTGCAATAAGTGTCACTTTTAATGTACCAGCGATTAACGGCAAAATCCCAAACAACGGTTCATTCCCTGAAAACGGTAACCACTTCGTTCCAAACAGGAAATCCGTTATCGACACACGTTTAAAGAATTCAAACGTTTCAAAAATAAGGGTGAAAACAATGCCAAATGTCGTTAAAATAGAGATAATTGCTGCAGAAAATAATAGAGCTGGCATTGCTTTTTCCACTATTTTCTTAGTTTTATGATTGCGCGAATTTGCAATTAATTGCTGCACAGATGATGTCTTATTTTCCTTTTGAGAAACCATTGGGAGCTCCTTTCAAATAAGGGAGGGAAAGAGCATACATCTCTTTCCCTCTATGCATGTCTACTTATTTTAAGCCTTCTAAAGTTTTTAAGCCTTCAGTATATTTTTCTTCAGGTAAACGAACATAGCCAACAGCTTCAGCCATATCACCTGCGTTTTCTAATGTAAATTTAATGAAATCATATGCCGCTTCATTATCTTTCATAGCACTATTTTTCACATATGTGAATAATGGGCGTGAAAGTGGCGTATATTCGCCTGCTTCAATTGTTTCATTATTTGGCTCTACACCATTTACTTTGACAATGTTTAATTTATCTTTATTTTCTAGATAGTAAGCATAACCGAAGAATCCGATAGCGTTTTTGTCACCTGATACACCTTGAACTAGCATATTATCATCCTCTGATAGTGTTGCTGAGCTTACTAGATCCGCTCCATCTAAAATGATTTCATCAAAGTAATCGTATGTGCCTGAATCAGTACCTGGTGAATAGTAAACGATTTTCTCATCTGGCCAAGATGGATCAATGTCAGACCATTTTTTCTCTTTCCCATCTTCAATCCAAATCTTTTGTAATTGTTCTACTGTTAAATCTTTCGCCCAATCATTTTCTGGATTCACGACTACTGATAAACCATCATATGCTAGAGCTAGCTCGGTATAATCAATACCAGCTTCTCCTAGTTTCGCTTTCTCTTCATCTTTTATATTACGAGATGCATTTGAAAAGTCTGTTTCACCTGCGATGAATTTTTCAAAACCACCACCTGTACCAGAAACCCCCACTGATACTTTGACATCTGGTTGTGCGCCTGCATACTCTTCAACAACTGCCTCAATAATTGGTGCAACTGTTGATGAGCCATCTCCAGCTACAGAGCCTTGTAGCTTTTCATCAGCAGCTTCTTGTCCTGAACTAGCTGGTGCGTTCGTTTCAGTATTGTTTCCATTTTGTGCAGAATCGCTACCACATGCACCTAGCATTAATGCAGAACCCATTACTGCTGTCATCGTTAAGTACTTCCACTTTTTCATCTCATTTGCCTCCGTCATGAACTGTTTTATAGTTATTTGTCTTACAATCTTTACTATAATGACTGATTGTTGAAGTCGTATAAACGGTTCGTAAAAGAGATGTAAAGGAATGTAATGCTTTGTAAACGATTGTAAAGACGCATTTACAATTAATCTTCGCTTTGTCATAGCTGTGCCCACATTTTGCATTTTTTCCTACTTACATCTGCACCCACATCCAATGAAAGCGATCAATCCATACACTTCTATGTTTGAGGGAAGCGACCTTCTGAGTGTAGAGAGGTTAGAATTTGATTCTTATTTGAAAGATGCTATAATAATCAATTGTGTCAGGAATTACTTTATCTTGATTCAGTAAAAGTTTTTGTACCAACATATAAGCTAGGTATACCCCCTTTCTACAGAAGGGAAAGATAAAGCCTTCAGAGGATGTCACAGATTTTCAACGAGAAGATATGGACATTATATTGGTAAGGCGTAATGAATGAGGAGTTTGACCTTTGTCATGAAACATGCAAACGTACAAAATGCCGATTATTTTAAAACCTATCTATCACTAATCATGGAACATCGAGAATTTACACTTCAAGAGGCGATTGATTTTATGGTAGCTTCTTATTTCTATCATAATTTAGAGCTGTATGGCGTAAAACCAAGAGAGCAATTTGAATTAGCCATCCGCCAGTTATCTGTGTCCATAAAAAAATAACCGCTAGGCATCCCAATGCCTAGCGGTTTTCTTATTCTTGCTCATCCTCACCAATTTTTTCCTCTGTAATAGCTGGTAAAATTGGCTGATTCACTTTACTATCTGTTACTTTTTCAGCCTCATATTTTGCTTTTAATTCGAAGTACTTATCTAGAGAGCGTCTAGCAATAAGGTTGTTATTGACTAAATGTTGATTCATATTAGTTGTTGCCCAAGGAATAACAACTGCATAAGCAATTTCAGGGTTTTCATATGGCGCAAAGCCAACATGTGTTAAGTTAATCGTATTTGTACCAAAGTGTTCGCGCAATGGACCATAATAAACTACCTCTGCAGTACCTGTTTTCCCTGCTGCAGTAAATGGAGCATTTGAAAATTGTCCACGAGCTGTACCATATGATCCAGTATATACACGACGTAGCCCTTGTTTAACATAGTCAATCTCTTCTTTAGGATTATCTATTTGATTAAGAATAGTTGGTCCTATTTCAGTCACTAATTGTCCTAGTTGCTTGCCATCCTGTGATGGATCACGAACTTCTTTCACAACATGTGGCTGAATACGGTAGCCACCATTAGCAATTGTTGAAATATATTGTGCTAATTGTAAAGGAGTATAAGTGTCATACTGACCAATCGCTAAGTCTAGTGTTTTACCACCCATCGTTGGACCTGATGGACCACGTACCCCACCAAATTCATTCGGCAAATCAATGCCTGTTTTCACACCAAGCCCAAATTGCGCATAATTATTACGCATTCTCGGGAATGTATCATCCTTTAAACGTAATGGCATCCCATAGCTGTAAGGTGTTCTATTAATCAATAGTGCAATTTTAAACATATAGGAGTTAGAAGAGCGTTCCAGCGCCATTAAATCATTCATTGGAACATAGCCACTACGGTTAAAAATCGAACTTTTAAAATCCGTACCTGCTAATTTAATCGGTTCATCTCCCATAGAAGTGCCCATCGAGATAACGTCTTGATTGTACCCCGTAAGAACTGTTGCTGCCTTAACAGATGAACCTGCCTCATAAGCTGTCGTAAATGTTCCGTATCCGTAATCAACAATTTCACTTTTCCCTGTTTCAGGATTCTTTTCTATTTTCTTACCGACCATAGATAGTACATCCCCTGTATTAGGGTCCATCATAATTAAAAAGGCACGATCTAATAAATACGATCCAGGAAGAGCTTTTAAATTAAGCAGTTCTTCTTCTACAATTTTTTCCGTTTCAGCCTGTAGCTCACTATCCAGTGATAAAATTAAATCTTTACCAGGCTCACCTTCATAAGTTGTAATAGTATCGACTACCTGCCCTTTTTTATTGGTAATATTTTTGACAACTGTTTTTTGACCTTGTAGTAGCTCTTCATATTGCGCCTCAATATAACTTTCCCCTACTCGATCATTTCGTGAATAATCACGGGCTAAATAATAATTCAGCTTCTCTTTTGGTATCCCTTTTGTTGGGACAGTTGTACGGCCAAGAATGGATAGAGAAGATAATTTTACGCGTTTCCAATCTGTCGTTGTGTTAACTCCTGGCAGTTCCGTTAAACGCTCGGAGACACGTGCAAATTCTTCTGCAGAGACATTTTCACTTTTTATAATTTGAGGTGATAAATTATAACCAGATGTCATCTCTCTAAAGATTGCTAATACTTCTAAATCCTTCTCTGACAATTGCAAAAGTTCTTCATTCGTAATGCGTTCACGTACTAGTTTATCAACCTCTGCATTGATTTGACTTGTCGTAATATTTTCTTTTGCTCGAATTTCAGCTTCTTCTGCCTTTGTCACTTTGTCGTAGGCTGCGTCATGATTTTTAATAATCCAAAAATCTTGTTTATCACGCAACGTGACGCGTTTCGTTGGTTGTTCAATTAATTGTGCCAGCTTTTCAGCTATATTTAGCATTTCATCTGTTGTAGTCGTTTGCATTTTCGTATACGTAATCGCATTTTCCGGGTGATTATCTACTAAAATACGACCGTAACGATCATACATTCTACCCCTAGGCACACTCGTATTGACAGGAACTTCTTCTGTACTCTCTAAAAGTCGTACATACTCTTCCCCTTTCACGATTTGCATATAACCTAGTCTAAAAATCAACATTGAAAATACGATAAATATTGCAAAGAAAAGGATATTCATACGAAATGTTAAATTAGAGTGATGTTTTGCTTTAACACTCGCTGCGCGATTTTTCCCTGGTGCTTTGCGCATATGTATTCCCCTCCTTATATTTTTTCATTTCAATACACGATACTTAGTATACCATTCGTAGGTTTGACAGGAAAGCATGCACTTGACAATTATTACGGAAAACATCATTTATTTGACGGCATCTAAAGTGGAAAGGTTGCCCTTTTTGTTCTATCCATTTCTTTTGCACTTTTATCTAATAAAAAAAGGCTATGCCTTAGTGATTTCTCACCTTAGCATAGCCATCTCTATTCAATCATTATTTAGCAGCTTGGAATTTAGCTTCAACTACATCCCAGTTTACTACGTTCCAGAATCCGCCGATGTAATCTGGACGACGGTTTTGGTAGTTTAAGTAGTATGCGTGCTCCCAAACATCTAAGCCTAGAATTGGTTTTTTACCTTCCATTACTGGAGAGTCTTGGTTAGGAGTAGAAGTAACAGCAACTGAGTCACCATCCACGATTAACCATGCCCAACCTGAACCGAAGCGAGTTGTAGCAGCTTTTGCAAATTCTTCTTTGAACGCATCAAAAGAACCGAATTTCGCATCAATTGCTTTTGCAACTTCGCCAACTGGAGTATTAGAACCGCCTGGAGCGATTACTTCCCAGAATAGTGTATGGTTAGCATGTCCGCCACCGTTGTTGCGTACAGCAGTTTGTTTATCAGCTGGAAGAGCATCAAGGTTTGCGATTAAGTCGTTAATGTCTTTTTCTGCAAATTCAGTGCCTTCTACTGCTGCGTTTAAGTTTGTTACATAAGTATTGTGGTGTTTAGAATGGTGAATTTCCATTGTTTTTGCATCGATATGTGGTTCTAATGCGTCGTAAGCGTAAGTTAATTGTGGTAATTCGTAAGCCATTGTTAAGTTCCTCCCTAAAATAAGAAATATTTAGTACATCAATAGATTATCAAAATTGGTCAAACCATTCAATGAAAAATACTTCATTTAGAAGATTTCAGCCTTTTGACTGAAAAACCAATACGTTTACTATCTTACCCGGTTGTGCCATTCATTAAACCTCACATGTAAACATTAAATCGCGATAAAAAATACAATGATCATCACGATTTGAATGACAGCCTTTGCAATAGTAGAAGTTAAAAAGCCTACTAATGAGCCAATACCACTTTTCACAGCCTCACTAAATGTTCGCTTCTCTACAATTAATTCAGCGATAACTGCCCCTAAAAATGGACCAAGTAAAATCCCAGCCACAGGGATGACAAATGGGCCGATTAATAATCCAATAGTACTTCCCCACATTCCGGCATTGGAGCCGCCAAACTTTTTAATGCCAAATGCATTGGCCAATGTGTCCGCACCAAATAACAGCACTACAAATAATAGTTCAATTACCCAGAACCACCAGCTTAACTCAGCGAAGGAGAAAAATAAGCCATATAGCAGGAATCCTCCGACTAAAAATAAGACACCTGGTATAATCGGATAGACTAAACCAACAAATGAAATAATAAAGCAGGCTATTACTAAAATCCAGCCAACAACTTCCATAAAGTTTCTCTCCTTTTTCGTACATTGACTTTCATACGGACAAACAAAGTGAAAGGTTTCACTTTGTTAATGGCGAATACCTAAAATTGAATCTGCAATATTAACCGCATGGTCACCAATACGTTCCAGATTACTTACAATGTCCATATAGACAATCCCTGCCGCTCCACTACATTCATTCGTATTCAAACGTGCAATATGTTTCTGACGAAGTTTATCCTCCATATCGTCTATCAAGCTTTCAAGCTCTGTCACCTCTTGAGCTAAACTTAAGCTCGCCGTATCTAAAGCCTCTATGCTTTTACGGACAGCCTCTATAGCTAAACTAAACATGCCAATTAAATCTTGGCGTGCCGATTTACTTAAGCTCACTTCATGATGATCCTTGTATTGTAAAAGCTCTAATATATTCTCAAAGTGATCACCAATACGTTCGAAGTCTCGCACATTTGTTAATAATGTATGATGTCTGACTGAGTCTGCACGAGATAAGGGCTGCTTAGACACCATTACTAAATAATCGGTAATTTCATTATCTAGATGATTAAGGCCGGCCTCTAATTGTAAAACTGTAGGAATATGTTCGGCTTCCCCTGATTTCATATATAGAAATGTTTCTTCTAAGCCTCGTAAAGCATGCTCACCCATTCGTAATACTTCCTCTTTGGCTTGGCCAAGTGCTATCGCTGGGGAGGAATCAATAAAAGAAGGATCTAAATGCTTAGTTGTGACATTGATATGCCCATCATGTCCTGGTATCAATTTCGTAACTAATGCTGCCAATCCTGCAATAAAGGGAAGTTGAATCATCATATTAAATACATTAAATGAGCCGTGAGCAATTGCAATTTGCATACGAGGCTCTAAATGAAATAAACCACTGACCCATTGAACATATTGCATAAATGGGGTGAAAAAAATCATGAAAATAATTGTACCGATCACATTAAAAAGTACATGTGCAGCGGCTGCCCGTTTTGCATAAATAGAAGCGCCCAGTGACGCTAATACCGCCGTAATCGTCGTACCAATATTTTCACCAAATAAAATCGGTAAGGCATTGTTCAATCCGATCAAATGCTCAGCATATAAGCCTTGAAGCACACCAACTGTGGCCGTAGAGCTTTGTACAAGCAAGGTAAAAACGGTACCTAAAAATATACCTAAAATGGGTTGATTACTTAAATGAAGCGTTAGAGATGCAAAATCTGCCAGTTGATGTAGTGACTGCATACTTGCACTCATTAGCTCTAGCCCTAAAAATAAGCCACCAAAGCCAAATATAATTTGACCAATATGTTGATATGTTGCTTTTTTTAAGAAAAATAAACAGCCTGCCCCGATTGCTAATAAGGGATAAAAATAGATACCAATATTAATACCAATAATGAATGCTGTAATGGTTGTACCAATATTTGCTCCCATAATTACGCCGATTGCTTGACGTAACGTTAAAAATCCGGCACTCACTAACCCAACAGTAATGACTGTCGTTGCAGAGCTTGACTGAATGCAAATTGTTACAAATATGCCTACTAAAACTCCCATGATAGGGTTAGTTGTAAAGCGATTTAACCATTCGCGTAATCGATCATCCGCTGATTTTTGAAGCCCATCACCCATAAATTTAATGGAAAATAAAAAGACTCCTAACCCACCTAAAAACTGAAAGAGTATGCTTTGCCAATCTATTGTCAATTGTTTTCGCTCCAATTCCTACGTCTCTACTACTCTATTTCTAATCTTTAATTGATTACAAACAAAAAGTAAAGAAATCCTTTAATTTCTTTACATAATGTTAACATTTTATCATCAAGTCTCCCTTCATTCATACTTCTTTCATACCCTATGCTCTTTGAACATGTTAATATATTGTTTGGAGGAGATATAGTATGAAACACTCACAGCTATTTATCGATAGTCTCATTCATCCAAAAAAACTAGCAGCCTATCGTTTACTACCTATTGGAAAAGTTATTCAATATACTTTTCTACTCATTACCCTTCTAACTGTATTCTCTTTAGGTAGATTTGCAGCGGGTATGTCTGTTGATACGATTGATATGAACAGTTTAAATGGTTTAACTGAATACATAGATGGCATTAAATGGCTCTTATATCCGTTTACGTTCTTAATGCTTTTTGTCTTTACAACCATGCTGATTTTTGCACAAATTGCTCTCTATGCCTTAGCCGGTTTATTTATCTTAAAAGTGATGAAACGTCGTGGTGAATACCGTCATATTTGGCGGACAACAACGTTTGCCATTACGTGGGCAACATTATTGTCGATGCTAGCAGAATATTTACCGATTAACAGTACGATTATCTCTGTTTTTTCTTTATTATTGACGATCGTTCTATTAATTGTGGCCTTTACAAAATATCCAAAACAACCAATTTCAAAATAATGTGCATGAATCCCACCTCTTCTAAATATAGTGTAGAAAAGGAGGGATTTTTTTGCGGGCATTCATCTTAACAGCTATCATTATCGTCATCGCTTTTGTCGTAAAAGTAGATTTAACTGAGGGTTCGATCCCCCTTGCTGGTTTACAAACCAAAAGTACTAATGGCCAATGTGAACAGCAACGTGAGCCAAATTATATCACCGTACAAACTATTGAAGGAGATACCATTCATAGTTTATTTGCCTTACACCCTGCAAAAGTTCCTATGACATTCCCAGAACGTTTACAATTATTTTACAACTTAAACCCACACTTACAATTACAGGAATTGATTCCCGGTGGCAATATTAAGCTTCCTCTTACGTTTGAATTCGAAAACAAATGCGGAAAATGAAAAGTTAGCGTTTCTTCCTTGTCCTTATTTTCTTACACTGCTAAAATAAATGACAGTGACGGCTGAAAATAGTGGCCCGAAAAGGAGAGAAAGTTAATGAGTGAAATTTGTCACCGTACAAATACACGTCCTGTACGTGTCGGTAACTTAACAATTGGTGGTAGTAATGAATTATTCATTCAAAGTATGTGTACAACAAAAACACATGATGTAGATGCAACAGTGGCAGAAATTCTTCGACTTGAAGAAGCAGGCTGTCAAATAGTTCGTGTTGCAGTTCCAGATGAGCGTGCTGCAGATGCAATTGCCGAAATCAAAAAACGTATCCATATTCCATTAGTAGCTGATATTCATTTTGACTATAGATTAGCATTAAAAGCCATTGAAAATGGTATCGATAAAGTACGTATTAACCCAGGTAATATTGGTCGTAAAGAAAAAGTGGAGGCTGTCGTGAATGCAGCTAAAGCAAAAGGTATTCCAATTCGTATTGGTGTAAATGCTGGTTCACTAGAGCGTCATATTTTAGAAAAATACGGTTATCCAACTGCTGATGGTATGGTTGAGTCTGCTCTTCACCATATTAAAATTTTAGAAGACTTGGACTTCCACGATATTATTGTATCGATGAAGGCATCTGACGTAAATCTTGCTATTGAAGCCTATGAAAAAGCAGCTAAGGCTTTTAATTATCCGCTACATTTAGGTATTACAGAATCAGGTACACTGTTTGCTGGTACTGTAAAATCTGCGGCTGGACTTGGAGCCATCCTATCAAAAGGAATTGGTAATACATTACGTATTTCACTTTCAGCAGACCCTGTTGAGGAAATAAAAGTAGCACGTGAACTATTAAAATCCTTTGGTCTAGCTTCAAATATGGCAACACTGATCTCTTGTCCAACATGTGGACGCATTGAGATTGATTTAATTTCCATTGCGAATGAAGTAGAAGAATATATTTCTAAATTGAAGGTACCTTTAAAAGTAGCAGTATTAGGCTGTGCGGTAAACGGTCCTGGTGAAGCACGTGAAGCAGATATAGGTATTGCTGGTGCACGAGGTGAGGGCTTGTTATTCATGAAGGGGAAAACTGTTCGTAAAGTCCCTGAAGAAACAATGGTTGAAGAGTTGAAAAAAGAAATTGATAAATTAGCGGCAGAGATGGAAGAAAAGCGCGCAGCAGAAGAAGCACAAAAAGCGAATGCCTAAGGAGGTACTAGCATGAAAAAGCCCCGCTTTGGTATTGATATTGATGGGACTGTAACATGTCCAAGTACACTCATCCCACATATTAATAAACAATATAACGTAAATATTACGCTTGATGATGTTTGTGAGTATGATTTTTTATCAGCCTTTCCGCACCCTGTTGATCGTAGTGCCTTTAACACTTGGTTTAAAGAAAACGAGCCTTATATGTACGAAGTGTCGGAAGTGGCAAAAGATGCAAAAAGCATTCTAACTGCTTGGCAAAATTCTTATGAGCTCTACTATATTTCGGCACGAGGCGAAAATGTAGCAGACATTACAATGAATTGGTTTAAAACTCAGGCTATCCCCTATGATCATATCGAACTTTTAGGTAGCCATGATAAATTAGCAGTTGCTAAAAAGCATCATGTAGAGGCTTTCTTTGAGGATAAGCACGATAATGCGGTTATGCTGGCAGAGGAGCTAAAAATACCTGTCGTGTTATTTGATACGCCTTATAACCGTCTTGCTGTCCCTGACAATGTTGTAAGGGTATATAACTGGCAAGAAGCCAATCAATTTATCACCAATCATTTCAAATAATATACAGGAGAGTCGTGTTCAGATAAAGAACACGACTCTTTTATTTGCCACCAGCGGATGGTAAGGCTTGGAGCAGAAGCCGTTCAAACAAGTTCGTTTGACGATAGACCTGCTTATTTTCACTATACTTCCAGAATTCCTCGTATCCAACGCTCCACAAAGTTTTCAAAGGTAATGCCATAATTATCGTAGACGGCATGATAAACAAAATAAGTTCCTAAACGATCAAGAATTTCATCATTAATTTTCATCACAAACCGCTCCCTTTCTACTTGTTTTTCACCAAATTTTCATACTTCTATACTCCCAAATGACGAACAATCGAGTGGAGGTCGCATCGTTGCAAAACCGTCACAATCTACCGCTTTCATGCCCTTTCTTCATATTTTTCTTTTCGATAAGATAGTAGTAACAACATGCTAGACTGGAGGGACTACTTGTGAAATGGATGACAAAATTAGCTTGTATGACTTGCATCTGCGCACTACTGACCGGCTGTGGTGATCGATTATCAGAAATTAAAGATGCAGCTTCTGGCATCAACACAGCGGCAAACTCCGCGGCTAGTGCAGTAAGTCGAGATGTACATGCTATACGCGCTATAGACATTAACTATAAAGATACATCTTTCACGGTTAATGACCTATTTAAAACTATTTTACGTGACATACGCTGGGATTATGACCCGGAAAAAAATGAGCTACATGTGAGAGGCACTTGGCAACCCCCACTATTTTCTGATCAGCCATGGGATGATGAGTTGAAAGAAAAGCTTGCTGAGTCAGGCATTGTAGACGTTACATGCAAAATAATTGATGATAAAATTGATAGCTCTCAAACTACAACGATCGTTATTTTTAATAATGAAAATCTCTTACAAAAAAATGGTGAAGAAGCACTCCATCACCTATATGATACCTATTTACTGTCAACGCATTAAAAACGATTCTGCCATGATAACTGGCAGAATCGTTTTTTTATAATAAGTCTTACAATTTTGAAATATTAGGTGCTTTTATTTGAATAAAATAAAACCATCACGTTATAATCAAAGTACAACGTGATGGTTTGGAGGTGTTTGCATTGGGACAGAGAAATTAAAAATTGGCGAGCTTGCTGAAAAAACTGGCATTACAAAACGAACAATCGATTATTATACAAACATAGGCTTGTTGGTAGCAGAACGTTCTGCAACAAATTATCGCTACTATGATCCCTTCATGATTGAACGACTTCAATTCATTGAACAGCGCAAACAACAAGGGCTTTCACTCGTTGAAATCCAACATGAATTAAACATCACTCCCTATGAAGAAATTGATGTACAAATGCTTCGTTTAAAAATGCAAGATTTAGAGCATGATGTAGCTTCTCTACTAGAACAAATGAACCAGCAAGATGATAAAAAAATTGAAACTATTAAAAAGAATGTTTCGCCTGAAAGTATTGCATTAATGCAATCCTTACTTTTACTTATTCATAATTAGGAGGTGACGTTCTGTTTTTACAGAACGACTATTTGGATACCATAATAAACTTATCGATTTTTACCATTTTATTAGCTTTAACAGGTTTTTTCGTGGCAACAGAGTTTGCGATTGTAAAGGTTCGTTCCTCAAGACTTGATCAACTTATTGCAGAGGGAAATACAAAAGCCATTGCTGCTAAGCAAGTGGTCAGTCATTTAGATGAATATTTATCTGCCTGTCAATTAGGGATTACAGTAACAGCTCTTGGTATCGGTATGGTTGGTGAAAAAACTTTTGAATTTATGCTACACCCACTATTCGAAATGATCGGAATTTCAGATAAATATATGACGATCTTTACCATTGGTACAGCCTTTGCTATCGCTACATTCTTACATGTTGTTGTCGGCGAACTAGCCCCAAAAACAGCAGCTATTCAAAAAGCGGAAACGATTACTCTACTTTTCGCAAAGCCGATTATGTTCTTCTACAAAATCATGTACCCATTTATTTGGTTCTTGAACGGCTCTGCACGCGTTTTGATTGGTTTTTTCGGTATGAAGCCTGCAAGTGAGCATGAGCTTTCTCATACGGAGGAAGAACTGCGACTATTACTGTCTGAAAGCTTTAAAAGTGGTGAAATCAATAAAACAGAGCTTAAATATGTAAATAACGTCTTTGAGTTTGACGAACGTATTGCTCGTGAAATCATGGTTCCTCGAACAGAAATTGTAGGGATTGAACGAAATGACTCGTTTACAACTATCATCCATCATTTTGCCGCTGAAAAATATACGCGTTACCCTATTTATGATGGCGACCGCGATAATATTTTAGGGTTTATCAATGCAAAGGAATTGTTTACACACGGTTTACTTGAGAAGCTTACAGACGAGACATTAGTCATCGAAGATTTCATTAATCCAGTTATTCGTGTTATTGAAACTATCCCTGTTCAAGAATTACTTGTACGAATGCAAAAAGAACGTATTCATATGGCCATTTTAATGGATGAATATGGTGGGACATCAGGTCTCGTAACCGTTGAAGATATTTTAGAAGAAATTGTTGGTGAAATTCGTGATGAATTTGACGATGATGAAATTGCAGATATTCGAAAAATCACAGAAAACCATTATATATTAAATGCAAAGATGCTTGTTGAAGATGTAGAAAATTTACTAAATATAACATTAGAAGCCGAGGAAGTGGAAACATTAGGTGGTTGGTTCTTATCCGTGAATAATGGGATAAAAGCATCCGCAAATATTGAGCTTGGCTCCTATGTCTTCAGTATTTATGAACAACAAGGACATCAGATACATTATATCGAGGTTCGACCTCTACGAATTAGTGCACCGGCGTCCCTCATTACAAAGGTACAGCCCTAACCTTATTATTTTGAAACCATTTTCGTTATTCCATTATTAGCCATTTCAAGCTATAATGAGAGTAGGAATATGATTCTAGTTTCAGGGGGCTATACACATGACATTATTTAAACTATATCATTCAGATGGTATACACATTATTTCCGACGTAAAAAAACATAAAACAAATATTGAATTAAAAACAATTACAGGCGAAGTATTATATATTATCGTCGTAACAGATGAAAACTACACAGTGTACGACGATCGTTTTGCAGGTGCCTCTAAGCAGTTAAATTCTGTAGAAGCATTTGATATAGATGGCAGTTTCCGTAGCCTAGATTTCGATAATATGCGCGCTTTATTTAAAGAAGCTTTTACAAAGTTATTACAACAAATCGCTGAGTGCGTTCAAAGTAAAGATGAGCTAGTCGATATTGACACACTCCGTCATAAAGTAAGTGCCCAAATAAAAGGCATCCATTTCCGTGTCATTTCTGATACGAAAAAATATGAAATTTAACCTCTCACAGACTGTTCATTTTGGACAGTCTGTTTTCTTTTCACCTCCCTTCCCAGCTAAAACAAAAACATGCTTCTTAACTTTCATGTATAATGGGACTTAATGATCTGAAAAAAAGGGGTGTTTAGAATGAATCGTGAACAATTAATCACACTCATTTCAGAAAAACTGAAATTAATCCGTACTGAAAAAGCTTTTACCCAGGATCAAATGAGTGATTTACTTGGATTATCTAAAAAAACACTTGTCCAAATTGAAAAGGGGCGTATTCTAGCGGGATGGACAACTACTGTTGCCGTCTGTACTTTGTGTCGTGACAGTACTATTTTGCAACACGAGCTAGGCGGTGAACCATTAGAGGTGGTGGATTTGATTGCGAATAATGGAACATTGCAGCCTAAAGATAAAACAATGGGTGGATACATATGGTGGAAAAATATACATGAGCATGGAGGGTTCCGACTTCAGCAAAATATCATTAGCCTTCATTTCCGTATTTTAGACGACAACAATTTTCGTCTAATCTCAACATTTGATGAACAAGTAGCTAAACAAGCATGGAAAAAGCTACAGATGTAACCCTCCGCCATCTACTAGACCTCCTCCTAATGGTAGAAGCAGTATTCCTGCTTCTACTGTTGTTAGTTGTTTGCCCTCCTCCCCCACTTACATCAACACACTCTAGACAAATATATAAAGAAAAGAAATTACTTGTCATATGATAAAGAGAATGGATTCTGTGAAATTTCTATAAAGGATAGATAGTTGAAGTTAGGAAAGTCGAAATTTGCAGAAATATTTTCTATACTTAATAGTAACCGCTGTGATATTGGAAAGGATGCGCATAAATGAATCGAATTCTAGCAATAAGTGATATACACGGAGAATTAGCGCTTTTTGAAGAACTATTACTAAAAGCAAACTATAATCCAGATGAAGATCAACTTTTTTTACTCGGTGATTACATCGACAGAGGTCCAGCTTCAAGCGGTGTGTTAAATTTAGTGAGCGAATTACAAGGAAAAGGAGCACGAGTTCTCCTCGGCAACCATGAAGCCATCATGCTCAATGCATGCCGTTCTGGCCTTGCTAAACCATGGAACCATTGGGTAGGACTTTGTGGGGGGGATGCAACATTAGCAAGCTACGGCTACCAGCTGAACGATTTCGAGGATGCTATTGCTAGCCATACATTGCCTAGCTTTATTAAAACGTTGCCAAAGCTAGAAGAGCATTTACAATTAATTGAAAACTTCGAAACATACATTGAATTAGAGGATGCTATATTTGTACATGGTGGAGTTATACCAGGCGTTGCGATGTCAGAAACAGACCCCATGCAATTACTATGGATCCGAGAAGAATTTCATGCAGGCTATCAAGGAGATAAAACCGTTATCTTTGGACATACACCTACGTATAGACTTCACCATAACCCAACTGATTACAGTGTCTACTTTGGTGAAAACAATATTATCGGTATTGATGGTGGTGCTGTATTTGGTGGACAATTACACGCATTCGAATGGCCAAGTCGTCAAATATTCTCAGTCGAACATAAAAAACCAACAAGTAACGATTAACTTGTTGGTTTTTCTATTAATATAACTTGAAGATAACACCTACTAAAGAGTACACAATAACTGTTGTGAATAATATGGTCATATGGAATAGTGAGAAAACAAACATTTTAGTAGCCCACTTCACTTGATCTTTATTACTATGATAGCCATATATACTCATTACTAGCCATGCAATACTTAATAGTAATGCGACAAGCATAATTCCCACACTTAAGGAACCAAATAAAAAGCTTGATAGAATTAATAAAATTAAATAGAAATTTGTTTGATAATACGTACGGCGCATACCTTTAACAACAGGAAGCATTGGCACACTTGCCGCTTCATAATCTACACGTTTGCGGATTGCAATGGCATAAAAATGCGGCATTTGCCAAATAACCATCACAAAAAATAAACCAAGTATTGCAGGATGTGTAATATCTGTCGATACGGCAGACCAGCCAATTAATGGCGGTACTGCACCACTTATACTACCAATTTCTGTATTATAAATCGTACGACGTTTTGTCCACATTGTGTAAGGGACTACATATAAAAATACTCCTAGTAAACCAAATGCCGCTGCTAATGGTGACGCAAGCGCCAAGACGGCTAATCCGATAATTAACATAGCTATCGCTAATGATAGAGTCGATTTTGCTGACATTTCCCCAGTGACGGTCGGTCTGCTTTGTGTACGAGGCATAATCGCATCGATATCACGGTCATACACATTATTAAAGGCCCCTGCTGCTCCAATGACAAGGGCAGAACCAACTGTTGAAAAAATCATTTCTGGTATATTGTCTATGAACGTCATTTTATTTTTGTACATCCCTAGCGTTAAACCAGCCCACATTGGTATTAAATTAGATTTGATAATTCCTGTTTTGACTGTTTGCGCTAAAATAGTAGAGCGAGACGATTTCCCTCGTGTTGTTCCGGAGGATTGCGGTTTATGCTCCGAGTTCAGATTTTGTTCCATTCATCTTAATTCCTTTTCTCCATAATTTCTGCACGCCACAATCGATAGAAAGCGACAAAATTTGCATCTAGCACATCAAATTATTATTTTACCCCTTTTAGTTCTGTTCTGTCTCTAAGTTCACATAAAGTACATGTTTTTATCTAGTAAAGTACGCTCATTCACAACATCTTCTATGATACCACCGACTGACATGAATTTGAACCTTCTTGCTCGATTCTTATCATTACTATTCAAGAAAAGTAAAAAGCCGAGGCGAATTTTGCCTCGGCTTCTATTATTAAAGATCTCCCTGAAGTTGCTGGGCCAAAAATGCCACTAAATCACGCATATTATCTGGTGTTACCCCATGTCCATCTGGATATTGCTTAAATGTCACAGTAGCCCCAAATTGTTCAAAAACCTCTTTGCTTTCCATTCCCCATTGTGATGGAATAACATAATCATAATCACCATGAGAAATAAAGGCTTGTAAATGTTCAACAGAGCGAATAGAATATTCCTCTGTTACAAATTTAGGTGTATAGCCGCTTAATGCGACAATGCCCGTCACTAAATTCCCCATTACAAAGGCCAGTGATTGTGCTAGTACGGCTCCCTGGCTAAAGCCTAATAAAAATACTTTATGGGGATCAACTTGATATTCGTCAATTGCCTCTAATATAAATCGTTGTAAAGCCACTAATACTTTATCGAAGATAGCACGATCCGGTTGCCCTACCTCTTGAATAGTGAAGAAAGCATAACCTGGTTTTTGTGTAATGGGTCCACGCAAACTAAATATATGACATTGTTCTTGAAAGTCCTGTACTAATTGTGGTAAGTCGTCTTCATTACTTCCCATACCATGCAATAAAAAAATAGCAGGGTATTTTTTTGTAGTGTCCATATTAGTAGGTGGTGTATGTTTAAAAGTAAATGGTGTATTCATGTCTTCAAATTCCTTTCACAGTCAATCTTTGTAACAAAGCTATAGTAATTTTGTTTTATTGATTAATCCATCTGTATGGTAAGCAATATACCCATTGACAACACGAATGGTCTCTAGTGGATCTGCGTCAAAAAGTATTTGTGATTGCTCAGGTGTGGACACCAGAACCGTTAATAAATCCATACGCATAGAATGCCCCGCAGAGCTATATGCATAGTCGTAGATGATCGCTTCCTCTGTCATGCCTTCTGTCTCATATTGTTGATGGAACAATTCCTTTACAGTATCCATTTGCTCTGCTACTTGTTGTCGGATACGCATCTGATGCATCAATAATTCCTCTTCTAAAGTTGAGGGCTTTACCCATTTTTTAGCGTTTAGCATGTTCAGGAATTCTTGTTCCCATGCCTGTTCATTCTCAGTAAAGTAGAGCATATTAATCATTAGCATATCCCAGAAATCAACAGCCGAAGTTGCTGAATTTCGTTGCATTGCTATAGTTTCTTTAAAATGTTCTTCTACCTTAGTAATATTCATATTGCGAACTAAATGATTACATACGTTTTCAATAAACTTATTTGCCACTTCTTGTGCCATAAAAAATCCGTCCTTTATATCTACAAATCATTTTTTTCTATCTTATCATACCATGATTGTGAAATATGGCAACGAAGCCCTCTCTATAGACATTTCACAAAAGGATGTCTCCCTTTGTAAAGGAAGACATCCTGAATGAATTACGAGAAAACATAGCTATCCATAGTATCCAACGTATTTTGAATAGCATCTTTCAATGATCGTTGATGTTCACCACAGGAAACTACTGCCTCTTCCAAAGCGATTGCAGCATTCGCCATAAACGGTGCCATTTGCAAATCCTTGGCTAATTGAATAAGAACTAATGCCTTATTCCATTTCCAACGAGGGTTAGTTGGATCTAAATTGATCGCCTGCTCCAAATAACCAAGCGCATCAAAAGGCATCCAGCCAAAGCGATGCATTGTCTGGCCCGTCATTCCCCAGTAGACGGCCTTATTTGGATTTTCCTTAACGGCTTGTTGAAAGCAATGGACACTTTCATTGTATTGATGGGCGAATAAAAACAGCTCTCCTTGAGTAAAGAAGGATTGGGCTTTTTCATTACCTGTTCCTGTCTTTGCTACCTCTTCTAATTGCTTTATATTCATTGCAAATGCTTCTTCATCTTTGATCGCACGTATTCCTACAACCGCATCGGATTCTGGATAGCTTTCGTCCGCACGTTCTGCATGTTGTATTTCTCCATAAAGAGTCGGCTTTGGATAATGAGCGAAATCATACTCTTCTAATAATATTATATATTTTTGCGCAAGGGCTAGTTCCTCTTCATTTGTCACCATTTTTGCAGCTTCATAGCATTTCATTAGCTCGCCATTGTAAAAAAAATCATCCATTGACATTTAAAAATCCCTCCAGTGTATAGCTATTCAGTCTTTTTAGTATACACTACAACATAAAAAGAGACTGATCAAAATGTTGATACAGTCTCCTTAGTATTATTTTTTTAACACTACCGTATTTAAGAAGTTGCGTAAGTCCTCTTCTTTTAGTGCCCCTACAAAACGGTTCACTTCTTTTCCATCTTCAAAACGGATAAACGTTGGTGTTGCTTCAATATGATATTTCTCCCATAAATCTTCATATTCATAGACATTCAATTGAGCAATGTCGACACCCAGTTCATCTGCAATTGGCATTAATTCAGGTGTAAATGCTTGACAGTGTACACAAATCGGGCTGAAGAAATACGCATTCACAGGTTCACCTGCTTTAATCTTTGCCTCTAATTCATCTGGTAACATAATGTTTTGATAGCTTTTGTCATCTAATTGATCAATTGTTTCTTGTTTCAGCTTTTTATCGCCATAAGGGTTGTTTGCGCTCTCTAGTTTACTTTTGTTTGAGACATTGGTAAGCACAATAATTGCTGCAAATAATACAACAATAACGGAACCAATAATTAATAATTTTTTCACTAGAATAGTGACCTCCTTTTTTACACTAAAATCCTAATTTTAGTGTATCCGGATTGATTATAAATTGTTTTGAAAACCTAGTAAACTAATTCGCCTTTAAAAAAAGATATTTCACATTTATAACATAATTTTAAGTATATTTGGGAACATACATATTGAGAGTTCATGCAAAATTTGAACGTGGGGTGATTATATGAAAAACTCGTTTCAGCATGTATTTCAAATTTATACGAAGGATATCCGGAACATTGTCACAAACTGGGTAGTAGCTATCATTGTGGGCGGATTGATTTTTCTTCCTTCACTTTACGCCTGGCTTAATATCTATGCCTCTATGGACCCATACGCCCACACATCCAATATGAAAATCGCTATTGTCAACGAGGATACTGGAACCACCGTTCGAAATGAAGCAATTAATGTTGGAAATGAAGTAATCGAGAATTTAAAAACGAATGAAAGCTTTACTTGGGAGCTTGAAAACGAACAGCAAGCCATGGAGCATTTGAAAAATGGAGATTATTTTGCCATGATCGTTATTCCCAATGACTTTTCGCAAAAGCTCACCTCCATTCTGACAGAGCAACCAACTAAAGCGCATATTTATTATTATGTAAATGAAAAAAAGAATCCGATTGCCCCTAAAATAACAAGTAAAGGAGCAAGTGTCCTTACCCAGCAGGTTTCTAGTGAATTTGTATCAACGGTCAACGGGACGCTATTCTCCATTTTTAATACTATTGGGCTTGAAATGGAACGTGAAATTCCTGACTTTCGAAAATTTGAAAACTATGTCTTTACTATAGAGCAGCATTTACCTGATATCAATTCATTTTTAGCACAGGCTTCTAGCCAAGGGAAGGATGCCGATCAATTACTCAATCGTGCGATCACACAAATTCCACAAGTAGAACAATTAACAACAAATGGTTTGACTACTATTCAAAAAGGTCTAACTCTTGTGAATGAAGCAGATGCTCTGTTTAATGAGCTATCTCCCCTTATTAAAAAGGATGTACAAACTGTCCAAAATATTGCGCAGCACTTCACAGATATTATGAATAAACTCAACAGCATTGATCTTGATTCAGCCTCTATCACCCAAACAAAAGAAGCATTAAAAAATCAATTGTCGACGTCCAAAGAAAACATAACGCATAGTATTCAAACACTTGAGGCGCTACAGAAGTTGATTCAAGCAGATACTTTAACCCGAAATCAGTTGCAGGATTCCTTAGATCGTATCATAGCATCTTTACAGCAAAGTAATGCCCAAGATAATGAACAAATCATTGAACAGCTTACAGCTATACGTGATGCCCTGCAAAATAATCCGACCTTTACCGATTCAACTTTAAACGCTCTAAAAGACTTGCAACAATTAAATACATTACATGCAGATATCCTTACAAAAATTGAACAATTACAGCCCATTGATAAAAACGTCATTCAACAAGATATTACAGCGATTCAAAACATCGCACAAAATGCTACCGCTAATTTACAAAAATTCTTGGTCTACTATAACGATAAATTGGAGCCACAAATTCGCTCAACATTGTCTAGTGCTAAAAGTACATTAACAAGTGCTTCTGCCATGTTGACGGATGTAAAACAATTCATACCTCAGGCAACAGATAAATTGACACAGGCAAAAAATACGTTAGGTACGGCTAATAATGCTCTCCAGAAAATCCAAAGCGAGTTCCCTACTTTAAGTACAAAAATCAAGGACCTAGCGAATAAACTTCGAACTTTAGAAAATGAAGCGGATATTTCAGAGATTGTGCAATTATTAAAGAATGATGTCAATGCCGAGCGTGATTTCTTTGAAGAGCCCATTAAACTAAAGGAAGATCGAATTTTCCCTATCGCCAACTACGGAACAGCGATGACACCATTTTACACAGTGCTATCCATTTGGGTCGGTTGTTTATTATTAATTTCACTATTATCCGTAAATCTTCATGAAAATTCACCTTATAGTATCCGTGAAATCTATTTTGGCCGCTTACTAACGTTTGCAACTTTTTCTATTATACAAACCCTCATCATTACGATCGGTGATACCTTTTTAGTTGACGGTTCTATTCAGGCGCCCGCTTACTTTATCTTGTTTGGACTTTTGATTAGCTTAGTATTTGTAACCGTTGTGTATACGTTAGTCTCGGTCTTTGGAAATGTTGGAAAAGCTTTAGCGATTGTGATGCTTGTTTTACAAATTGCGGGCTCTGGTGGGACATATCCTGTGGAATTATTGCCAAAGTTCTTCCAAATCATTAACCCATTTTTGCCTTTTACGTATGCCATTGAAATGATGCGTGAGGCGGTTGGAGGCATTATCTGGTCAACTGTATGGGTAGATCTCATCTTCTTAATTGGTTTCTGGTTCGTCTTTATCCTCTTTGGCTTTTTCTTAAAAAAGTTACTGAGCGAGAAAATAGAACATTTTATGAACAAAACACGCGGTTTAGATATATTTCATTGATTTTCAACTAGGCTCCATGTAAATGTTTATGAGAGCGATGTTATAATGGAAGTATTGTAAACATGTAGGAGGCGCTATTGTTGAAGAAAACGGTTTCTATTTTTATTGTTTTAGCGTTAATGTTATTAAGTGCGTGTGGAGAAAATAAGAAAAATGTTGAAAATGATCATGTAGCTACAGAAGGTGAAACTTCCCATGAAGGGGATAGTCATGCTTCAGGCGATATTCAGGAAGAAACAGCTTCAGCAAATGTTCTTCCAACGTTTTTAGAGGGTAAACAAGAAAATATTCGCTTGGTTTATCAAGTTGCTGGACAATCTACAGAAATTCTTGAATGGATGCCATGTTATTGTGGATGTGGCGAATCTTCTGGTCATAAAAGTAATTTAAACTGCTTTATTCAGGAAAAACGTGAGGATGGATCCATCGTCTGGGATGATCACGGTACTCGTTGTTTAGTCTGCTTAGAAATTGCTGTACAATCGGCTAAAATGCATCAGGATGGCAAGAGTCTAAAAGAAATTCGCCAAATCATTGATGAAACTTATAAAGAAGGCTATGCAAAACCAACACCAACTGATATGCCGGCATAAAAAAGCAAAATCCATCGAGAAGTTCATTCTCGATGGATTTTGTCATTTTTTCTTCTCTTTCATTTCCAATATTCGGTAAACCACTGTCAATCTCAATATAAGTTACCACATTGTAAAAAAAGACTGTAGGCAAACGGCAAACTCAACATTCAATGAGCTTGCCTACGCTTAACGCGACTTTGCTTTTATTGTTGCACTTGATTTTTCTTTCTTTTGCGAAGGATGACATATAGGATCACTGCAATGACAATTATTAATCCTATAAATTCGGCAATTAGGACCAATGAAATTTCACCTTTTTTATCTGTTTTCACATCAGTATTATTAACGTTTTGATCTACTGCTACGACAAATTGCCCCTCTTTTGTTTCAATTGCTGCACCTGCTTGTGAATCAGTCTCTTTCAAGTGTGCATAAAAGTCTCCTTTAATAGAGGCATTCTCAAACGATTGTATCCATAATAATGGCTGAGTGTTCTGCCAAAAGTTTTTAGTCATATAAGCATATTGACCAATTGCCTCAGGTAAAAAGCCTTGTTGAATTAGTTGTTCAGAAGAATTTGGAATTTGGCTAGCATTTTTGGATAGCCATTTCAGCTGCTTCATGTCTCCCATAAAAATGACCGCATGCTTTTGTAAAGCTTCTTCGGTGACATCTTTGTCCTGCATAAGTGTGATATTGGCCATTTTGCCATTCATCATTAATGCCTTATACATAGATAGCATCTTTACATCATCCATGCTTTCATTATTAGGAATCACCATTAATGTATGATCATGAAAGGAATTCGGAAAATCACGTAAAGTAAAGGTTGGTTCAGTGGCATCTTTAGTGATCGATAAAGAACTAGCACTATCTATATATAACCAATAACGTTCATTCGTTGTTTCACATGGGTCCTCTAATTGAAAGCCTGTTACTTCAAATTGAATATCTGTCATAGATTGTTGATTAAGAACATTAGTTTGAATAGGTAGTAAAGCCTCATACATATCTGTAGTAGTTTGCTTTAGCTTTCGTAAATCTACCGAATGTGGGACATTATTGATATAGGCAATCAATTCAAGTTTTCGATCATCATCATGATTGTCTGGTATACTAGCTGATTTCTTTAACACTAATCGCATGACCGCTTCCTTATTGGCCTCTAATTGTGGCAAGGACACATAATAATGTGGGGTCATAGTTAATTGGCTAGACAAGGTTTGGTTTTCAAAGCCAAACTGCTGAAAGGAAATGGTTGAATCTGAAGTACTGTCTATTTTCGGTAAATCTTTAATGGCTAATGTATTTCCTATTAATTGCCCGGATAATCTAGATTCTGTTAAAAAGGATAATCGTTCCTCAATCGCTTTCCCATTCGTTGAAGTCACAGCCAAAATAGGTACCCGTTCATTTGAATCTGTATTAAGTAATTCCTGCATAGATAATGTCATGGTGTCGTCACTAACATTGATTTTATCTAATACATTTTTGAATAAGCTTGTACTAAATTCCTTTTGTGCGCCTAAGATAACAATAGGCCCAGACACTTGATTGACCGCATCTTCACGTTTAATCTGAACATTTGTATCACCATGCTCTGATAAATAAGCAGAGAGCTGGTATCCACTGTTTAAAGTTGCTTCAGAAGCTTGCTTTGGTAAAATAACTGTTGTTGCATATCCCTCATAACTCAAAAATGCAGTTGGATAACTAGTTAATGCCCATGCTTGGCTCTCCTCGCTAAAAGCTGACATGGAAGATAGTATATCGATACGTAACCAATTACCGGCATTACCAGGTGGCACACAAATACCTTCTTTTAGAATTCCATAAAAACTTGCAGTAATCTTGTGAGTCCCTTTTAATAAAGCCTCTTTTGGAAGATTAACGACAATCGTTTGCTTAAGTAAATCTGCTTTCAATGGCACCGTTTTGACCGCTACATCATCCACTTTCACGGTAAACGAGGATGGTGCTATAAGTAGCTCTGAATGTTGAATTTGAAAAGTAGCCTGCTGGCCATTTTGTTTCACATCATCTACTAGATTATAATAAAAATCTCTTGATGAGGATGGACCCTGTAATTCAATTGGCTGTGATAATAAAGGCTTGTTTTGCTTTTGATTGCCTTCTATCGCCATTGTTTTATCATCTACGGTAATGGTAGCCGCAACAGCGTCATTTGTAATACATAAAAAGCCTATAAAAAATAAAAGTATAGAGAAAAATTTGGCTCTCATTATTCCGCTCCTTTATCTGTTTGCTTTGAAAATCGTTCTGTTTTATACCATTGCACTTCTTGCCCAGTAAACATGCGCTTTATTTCTAAAAATAATGACCATACGACTAGTACAATCCACATTTGGGAATACGTAAAATACATAAGAATGACATATAAGAAATTCTTTCTATTCATTTCAGTTTTTTCAATACTTAAGGTAATCATTACTTCTCCTAAGAATAGTAAAAAGGCTAAAACCCATAAAACAAGGGCAATATCGCCAACGGTCAAACCAATGTCATAAAATAAATTAATAATAAATAAAGCATTGGATAAAATAACGCCAAAGAAAAATAAGAAATACGTAAAGAAGAAGTAAAATAAATCAAATATAATACTTTTTCTTTTTAAGGTGAAAAATTGACTTAAAAACTTCAGAACTACATATTGATTGCCCCTTGCCCATCTTGTTCGTTGTTTCCACCAAACTTTTAATGTCTCGGGCTCCTGCTCCCAAGTAATAGCCTTTGGGAAAAATCGAATATGATAGCCTAAGTTATAAACACGGATAGTCAGCTCTGTGTCCTCTGCTAATGCTTTTACATCCCATCCACCTAACTGCTCTAAAACTGTACGGCGAATGGCAAAATTAGTACCAGGAATGGTTGCTACCTTAAACCATTTCCAACGACCACCCTGAGCCATCCACTGGAAGCAAATCGTTTCTATATTAATAAACCTTGTCAACCAAGTTTCAGTCGCATTAATGACGCGAAACTTCCCTACAGTGGCCGCAGCTTTTGGGTCATTTATGAGACCCATTACTAAGTACCAAACTGCCATTTTTTCAGGTGTATTATCTGCATCATAGACCACTACAATGTCCCCTGTAGAATCAGCTAACGCAGAGTTTAATGCCGAAGATTTGCCCTTCCCTTTGTTAGGCTCCACGGTTTCAATCACTCGAATAAATGGAAATTTTTCAGCATACTGCTTGGCAATATCACCAGTTTCATCAGAGGAATTATCATTAATGACAATCACCTCTAATTTATCTTTAGGATAATACAAACGAGACATAGCCCGTAAAGTCTGCTCAATTACGAGTGCTTCATTATGAGCTGGTATAAAAACACTGACAGAGGGTACATGAGTCATTTTTTTAGACCACTCATCGATTGGTTTTTCAAATGAACGGAAATGTAAATAGCCCCCCTCCATTAAAAACATGTGGTAGAGCAGCATAATCCAAATGAGGAAAAGTGAAATAAAAAATAATAGATTAGCCATTTGTCTTCCTCTCCTCAAATAATCTCTTACGCAATGTAATTCGTAATCGTAAGGTACTTATAAAAAATAATGTAACAAACAAGGATACAACAAAGACAAGGATCCATAAAATTAATTCGAATGGCCGTTCATCAAATGAAATTTTTAAACGCTCTTTTTTAGAAAAAGATAAGTCAATGGTCTGTTCACCATCTTTATGTTGGACGATGGAAACATTCTCTGACTTTACTTGTTGGTTTGTTTGTCGGAAATTCATGAGTTCTATTTGCGGATGTCTTTTTAGCACATCAACAAGTTCTTGAGCATAAGAAGAATTTACATAAGCAGGATATTGAATACCGATAATGGAACTAGGAACCTGTAATAGTAAGTCTATTTTTCGTTTGACAGTATATAAAGGATTGCTGTCTGTATCAGGAATGATCCCTACTGTCATTGGATAGATGGTGCGGTTGTCCATTTTTGTGATATATAATGATGGACTATCTTCCGGGATACTCCCTTTAAATAAGCTATTCTCATCACGGCTTATAGATGGATAAATATTCCGTAATGCTAAATAATCAAGATTATTTTCAGGTGAAGTAGTGGAAGAAAGGATAAATGGATAACCTTCATTTTGTAGCTTTTGCAAATAACTTAATAATTTTTTATTATCATGTAAGTAATATATATTTTTTTCATATTCATCCATTAATATAGGTGTTACTTCAAGTGCAATCGGCACCCTATTTTTAGTGAATGCCTTCACTACCTTTTCTAACTTTCCCACATCTGTTTTCATATTAATATCTGATACAACAATAAAAGCTGGATGTGACTGAGGCTTGGGTAATTGCAATAAATCGCCCATGAGGGTAGGCCATTGATATTGTAAGGTTCCTCTATTCACAAAATCTCCGATATACGACCAATTGTTCTTTTTAACAACAAAAGGATAGGATTCATTCATTGAGGAGGCTCTTTTCAAGACTTCGAAATCAGCAGATGGTAATACACTTTTCCATCTTACAGGGTTGTCTAAACTTTCTTCCCCAATTGTTCGGAGCTCAATTATTTGACCTTGCTGCCATTTAGCAAATGGGCTGAATTGAAGAGCATTTTCACCAATCAAAATCGCAGAACCTTGAAAATGATTCACAGCAGCTAAAGCCTTCTCAGGAATAACTGTTGGATACGCGTTAAAAATAACAATCCGTTTATAACGTTGCAGCATCTGCTCTTCTATTTCTTCAATCGCTAAAACATCCACGGACGTATATACTTGAAGCATCTCTTGCAATGCTATAACATCACGATTTGGTTGCTGAGTACTTGTGACAAAGATTAATGCTATGTCTTTGTCATCTTGTGCAGCAAATGCTGTCTCACTTGATATGAAAGTATAAAAACAAAGCATTCCAATGGCGAACCATAAGTTGTATTTAGAGCGCACTTGTTTTCATCTCTCTTTCCAATTCTGTTAAAAGCTCATCAAATGTTGTTTCCATCAATGGTCGATAGGTCATAAAGCTTGTTTTATAATTGAGTGTGACCCATTTGCCATTGACCAATTGATGATTTTTTAATGCTTGATCTAGTTTGTCATAAATGACTTCCATATGCTGGTCTGTTGTATCGATTAGCAACAACCCTATATGATTTTCACGAAACCGAAACTTTTTATCCGTTTGTCTGACCGTTTGTTGAATTCGTTGGGAAAGCTGTTGCCATAAATGCTGTACCTCTTTTGCACCATACAGCTTTTGGAATTTATCATAATTTTCAAGCTTTAAAACCATAAAAACAAAAGTATGTTTATGTCGGTCTGCCCTACGCATTTCTTCATTGACGCTTATACGCATTCTCGTTTCATTATCAAATCCTGTTTCCACATCAATGGCTACATAATTTCTAACATCCTCTTGCAGTTTTTTTAAATAGTTTCCCTGTTCACTCATTAATTCATGCACCTTTCCAGCACAAAGAATGAGGATCAATAGTAGAATCCCGTAGGCGAAAAACATTTGCATGGAAAAAGTAGGATTTAGAAAAATTACAGCTCCTGCTATTCCTGTATATAGTAATGTCGAGCCTGTAATAAAAATAAAGACGAGGCTACTCACAAGACCAAATACTGTCCCTCTCCAAAGTGTAAGTACGATGAGAATCATTAAAAAGGAGTACAATAATAAGCCTTCAGCATCCTGACGGAGTAAAAAATAAGCTGGTAATTGTAACAATAAAATAAGTAATATTCCATAACCCAAAATAGCTTTATTTCTATTTATTGTGGTACGCATTTTCTACCTCCCTTTCTGCTAATAGTGGTAGTAAATTATCAAAACTATGCGTTGACTTTGTATGTTTATCGACATAGCCTGATGAAGGATCTTTTAGAGCTGTCATCTTTTCCATGAATTGCTGAGCTAATTGCTGTTCGTTTAATGCCAGCATATATCTTGCTGCCATGGCATAAACAGCTGGCGATTCAAAGTTAACGGTCGGTTGATTCGTTTGGGCACTGTAACGACCATAGAGTTTACCGTCTCTCTTCAAAAGGTTTAATAGCCAGTTTTTAAATGGCATTGTGTCCCCATCCATCGAAGCAAGATGATAGGCCGTATATAATTGATCGATCATGTGCAATTCCTCGTCGAACACATAGCTTTTAGTGGCAAGGTCAAAATATTTTGGGAAAAATCCTGCCTCAGCTATTGGGGCATTTTGTAAAATGTCTAACTGATGTTGAACTTGTTGCTGGGATAATAGACCATGCTGCTCCATTTCATAAAAAGCAGATGGCATAATATAGCTCATGGTTAAAGCTGTTGCTTTATCATGGCTATTAACATCGACATAATCGACAAACAGTTCTTGATTCATCCCATACTGAATCAAATTATCTCCAATTTGTTTACCCAATTGTTCATAATCTGAATCATGCCATTTCTCACTGGCATCCAGTAAAACACGGATGATACGTAAATCATCAATCAGTGCATTGACAGAAGCTTTTTTAGTACCATCTAATCGCCAAACAATAAAGTCGTTTGACAAAAAATACGATTTCAAGACATCGACTTGTTCATCAAAACGTGCCTGATCATCTTTTTCTACTAGATAGGCAAGCCATAAACCAACCGATTCAGATAAAAACACATCCTTTTGGGTATCTATATCTGTGCGTAATAAACCTTTTCCATTCATTAAATCTTCGATGACAAATTGTTCCGTCGGTGAAGTAGCAGGCACTTTTTGTAACGCTACCTCTTTTTCTGTACAGCATATTAAAAGAAAAACAACACTAACTATTAACAAAAACCATTTAAAATTTTTTATCATCGTCATCTTCCTCATTAATAGTTATTTTTCTATTATGAAATCCCGATTTTATATTATAGTATACAATAATTAGAAAGGCTAAGCTTTTATATGAGTAGAGTCATACTTTAAATATTCTTTATAAAAAAAGATGCCCAAAAAAGGTCTATAGACCCATCAGGCATCCCGGATTTATTCTATAAAAGCTATATTTTTTGGTAATTTCCTATTTAAAGCAAAAATTGTTATTACTATTTTTTTGAACACGGACCAATGGGGTCATTTATGTCTATTACTTCACAAGCTGTAAAATTGTTTTAAAATGTTCATGGTCTGCTCGTTGCAAAAGCTCATATAAAATCATCTCCATACTAGTTGGATAAATACCAAGGGCACTCATCTTAGCTAATCCGACTTCCTTATTTGCTTTTGTTCGAGATGAAACAGCATCTACCACTACCTCAACTTCAAATCCTTGTTCCTTTAGTTGTATAGCTGTTTGGTAAACACAAATATGCGTTTCAATACCAGTGACAATAAATTGAGAACGTCCACTTTCCTTCATCGCTTTCACAAATTCCTCTTCCTCACATGCACTAAAAGCCATTTTAGCAATTGCTTGTCCTTGAAGATGTTGTGCTATATCAAGTGCTGTACCGCCTAAACGACTCGGATTTTGTTCTAGCCATAAAATAGGTACTTCCAGTGCTTGCATTGCTTGTATCAGCTTAGCAATGTTTGCAATCGTTGCTTCACTCTCATCAACAATTGTTGCTAGCTTTCCTTGCACGTCAACGACTACTAAACAAGCTTCTTCTACTGTAAACATCGTGAACACCCCTTTTCTATTCTTTATTTATTATACAAAAGCTCACTTTAAAATGGGTTTATTTAAAATCCTATCGTACATATTGATTCATCGTCTGCATAAATAAACGTTATATTTTATATTCTAGCCGTTCCATATCTCCACGAGCATGCCCTTTTCCGCAGCTACTAAAATCCGAACATTAAATGGATTGTAACGGATGAAATTTATTTCAATTACGAAAATTCCAACTTTATTCCTGATAAAACTGTACTTTTCGTTCGTATTTGAATTAAAAACTCCTGCTAATTGTGTACATTTTGTTGCGAGGTTGTCGCTATTCTGCTCAAATATTAAGAATTTTATTTTTTCTCTTGAAAATTAAGTTATAATCCAGTAAAGTTCTGTTATCCCGCTTTAATGGTCCTATAGCTAATGATGTCTCTTAGACGATTAAAGCTCGATCAGGACAATGTATATTCAGCAGTTTATAGCCACTGGATAAAAATTTCACTTATTAATCAAACAAGGAGTGTACCCACTTTGACACAACGTGCATACAATTTCAACGCAGGTCCATCTGCACTGCCCCAAGAAGTATTAGAAAAAGCTCAACAACAATTAGTAGACTTCCGTGACTCAGGTATGTCGATTATGGAAATGAGCCATCGTAGTGCCATTTTTGACGAAGTACATAACGAAGCTATCGCCTTATTGAAAAAGCTATATGCGATACCAGAAAATTACGAGGTCTTATTTTTACAAGGGGGGGCTAGCCTGCAATTTACAATGGTGCCAATGAACTTCCTATCTACTGATCAAAAAGCAAGTTATGTATTATCAGGCTCTTGGTCTGAGAAGGCATTCAAGGAAGCAAAGTTTTTCGGTACACCTGTGGAAGCTGCTAGTACAAAAGAGAACCAATACCGCCATATTCCTGCCCTAGCAGACATTCAATTTAATGAGGATGATGCCTATGTGCACATCACTTCTAATAATACTATTTACGGTACACAGTGGAAGGATTATCCAAATACAGGAAATGTACCTTTAGTGGCCGATATGTCTAGTGATATTCTTTCAAAACCAATTGATATTCAAAAATTTGGACTCATCTATGCAGGTGCTCAAAAAAACCTAGGTCCTTCAGGTGTAACAGTTGTCATTATTCGCAAAGATCTTCTTGAAAAAGCGAATAAAAATATCCCTACAATGCTTAAATATACAACACATGCTGATAGTAATTCTTTATATAATACACCACCTACATTTGGTATCTATATGCTAGGTGAAGTGTTGAAATGGGTAGAATCTAATGGTGGAGTCGCTGCAGTTGAGAAGCACAATGAATTAAAGGCTAAAATTATTTATGATGCTATTGACAATAGCAATGGATTCTATAAGGGGCATGCAACTCCAGAAAGCCGTTCACTTATGAACATTACATTCCGCGTTGCCGATGAGGAACTTGAAAAACTATTCCTAGCGGAAGCAAAAGCAGCTGGCTTTGTAGGGCTAAATGGCCATCGTTCTGTAGGCGGCTGTCGTGCTTCAACATATAATGCTGTGCCATTAGAGGCTTGTGAAGCTTTAAGAGACTTTATGGTCGATTTCCAACAAAAACATCAATAATCTTATAAAAAATGACGATGATTTACGTTTCTGTAATGACTCGTCTTTTTTTGTTTGTCGATGATAATCTATCCCCATACAACTATCATTATAAAATTTTTATAGCAAATTTTTCTTTTAGGGCTTTGCACATAGCCTATTCTTTTGAGAAAAATATAGATTTTTAAGCGGACTATCGGACAGATTACCAGCCTCAATCTATTTACCAAACATAGATTATTACTGTAAGGATACCCTTACGAAAATAGAGGAAGGGAGGTCTGGACGATGGAAGATAGACGATATACAACACAGATGAACTGGCAAGGCTGTAAATGTCCAAAAAAAGAAGAGAAATGTTGTCCACGTAAAGAAGAAAAATGTACACCAAGAATGAGCAGTAACTGTAGAGGCTGTATTTGTCAGCAATTACGGAAATTAGAGCTTGCGACTAGACTAGATATCTTTTTATCTGGAGGTATTAGCTTCTTAGGTGTGACTTTCATTTCTTTCGATCCACGCAATTGCTGTGCTTACTTCCTTGAAGCAGGTGCGGCTGCTACTTCTCCTTTAATTGTAGACTGCAATCAAATTGTTGCGATTCGTAAAGTAGCAGTAGCTTAATAAAAATAGAGAGGGTACATCCTATTTGGAACTACCCTTTCTTTTACATAAGGCTCTGTTAAATTTAATTGTTGATTTTTTAAAAATTATTATGGGAACCTGATTTGTTGAGGTTTCTCATTCTTATTCAACTAACACTACTTACTTTAATAAGTTTAATAAGAAAAAGTGCTATGCTCATTTTGAGTTGAGCCTTTAGTTTTCTATTCGAATAAAGCATTTTTCATATATATCAATTGCTTCAATTTGTAGGTCATTTAAATTAATTTTCAACTCATCCTCACGTTTTTCATCTTCTTCACCTAACCAACAAATAAAAACTTCACAAAAATCGCCTTGTGGAAGCAATCCTTTTAGTAAGTGACATAAATAAAGAAAAGTTATTTTGGATTTTTCGTAGTTGTGTGGTGAATAAGTCTTTTGATATTCATTCATCTCCCAAATAGGATGACCTTTTTCAGATACTTCATAAATATAGGGCGTAGTAAAATGCTTCTGCTTAACTACATTACGATTTTTTTCTTTAGAGAAAACATAATCTATTTCAACCTCATCCTCTGTATAATATTCATTTAGTTTTACTGTAAAATTTAATCCAATATAAGTTGCCATACTCATTTTCATAAACTCCCTGCTGTTTAGTTGTTCAAGTAAATTGCCTAAGAATTAATTAAATATTACACATTGAATTTCGATATCTGCAAGCTTCGATAGGTTTCAGTCATTTCAAAAATAAATGATGTCAATAGAAATTCTTTGATATTGTGTTTTGTACTTTCGTTACTATGACTATCTATATATAAGAACCAAGCAAGGTAATTATCAAGGTATTTAGTAGCTACGCCTTTAAAACGATTTATCCAATGCTTTACACGCGAATGAAGTCCGTTAACTTTTGAATATGGTACAAACCTTTAATAACGTAATTTTCATCGTCTAATTTAATGCGATAATGCTCTATTCTTTTTTCATTTGCATAAGTTTTATAGGCTCTCCAAGCATCTGTAATAAGTACATTATTAGGCGATAATTTAGAGCCTATCATACCATCAACCTTTGTTTTCACCACACGCCCCAAACACGCTACTTTTGAAACGGTCGCTTTAGTTCGGTCTCTAGCGACAAGAACACAGACTTGTTCATTACTTATCCCTCTATGCTTAGATTTACCGCCAAGCTTTTAAAAGTTATTAATTTTCAACATTATTCTTTAACAGAGCCTTACATAAAAAAAACTCTGTCCATTTTTTAATGTGACAGAGTTTCATGCTTACAATCCGGGCATTTCCCATATATTTCAAACTTATGATTTTCAATTTCATAGTCGGGAAGCTTTTCTCCTAGCATTTCCATCGGACAAAGGTTGAGCTCTTTAACATTGCCACAATCCATACAAATAAAATGATGGTGATGATGTGCAGATTCACAGTGCATTCGGAAATTACGTTCTCCAGATAGCTCTGTTTCCTCTAAAATCCCTAGCTTCACAAATGTAGCAAGGTTACGATAAATGGTATCAAAGCTCATCCCCGGAAAATCTTTTTTTAAAACATCCAATAAATCACGGGCTGTTAGATATTTATCTGTTGCAGCAAACATATCTAATATTAACTCCCGCTTATCCGTTTTTTTATAACCATTTTCTTTTAAAATTTCCCACGCTCTTGAAACATTCATTGTGCTACCTCCCCTTGCTTCGCAGCCATTTTAAATGCTACTTTCTTTCCAAGGATCACAAGTAGCAATATTAAAATCGAAGTGACAACAATCGTACCTCCTGGCGCTAAATCTAAATAAAACGCACTAATCAGGCCGATTAATACTGCCGTTTCTCCAAAAACAATAGCATAAAAGATAGTTTGCTTAAAGCCCTTTGCCAATCGCATTGCAGCTGCAACAGGTAACGTCATTAATGATGATACAAGTAAAATTCCTACAATGCGCATACTTGCAGCAATGACAAGAGCCGTCACAATCATAAACAATAAATGCACCCAACGTGCTGGAAGGCCGCTTGCTTTTGCATATTCTTCATCAAAGGATAGAACGAATAATTCCTTAAAAAATAAAAACAAAAAGAGGATAACTACCCCAGCAATTCCAATCACCACCCATAGATCCTGGCGTGATACGGCAGATACTGAGCCAAACAGATAACTCATTAAATCTGTGCTAAAGCCGCTGGCAAGCGATATAAAGATAGCGCTTATGCCTATGCCGCCTGACATAATGATCGGTATAGCTAGCTCCTCATAGTGCTTATATAAACGTCTTAGACGCTCAATTAATATAGAACCACTAACAGATGCTAAAATTCCTAGATAAATAGGGTTGAGCAAAGCGAAGGCGGTCACAGATTGGCTAATATATAAGCTCCCTGCTATTCCAGCAAGTGTGACATGTGACAAAGCATCCGCAATTAGCGATAACCTTCTTACTACAATAAACACGCCTAATAGAGGGGCAAGTATGCCTATTAATAATCCAGAGAAAAAGGCATTTTGTAAAAATTCATAATGTAAAATTGCTTCAATCATTGTGCCTTCTCCTTCTAATGAATCTTTCTTACAGAATGGCCATACCAAGCATCTAGCGCACCCTGAGAAATATTATCAAATTCATTTTTGTAGCCATGGAAGTGAATGGTTTGATTTAAACAAGCCACATGGCTAATGCGATTAGATACGGTATCGACATCATGTGTGACAAGAATCATTGTAATTCCCTGTTCCCGATTTAATTTCGCCAGCATATCATAAAATGACTGCACGTTCTCGTGATCAATACCAACAGTCGGTTCATCTAAAATAAGTAATTTGGGATCACTGACTAAAGCTCTCGCAATAAAAACTCGTTGTTGTTGTCCACCTGATAGTTCACCAATATTACGATGTTCAAATGCATCCATACCAACTGCCTTTAATGCTTCTCGAACTTTTCCTTTAGCTTCTCGTCCTGGTCTTTTAAAAAGCCCTAATTTTTTCGTTAATCCACTTTTCACGACCTCTTGCACGGTTGCTGGAAACCCTGAATTAAAGGCATTGGATTTTTGCGAAACATAACCGATCCATTCTCGATGTTTAAAAGTTGCACTTGGTTCACCAAAAAGCTTTATTTCTCCTGAAAGAGGCTTTAATAAACCTAAAAGGATTTTTAATAATGTTGATTTACCCGAACCGTTTGGGCCGAGTAGCGCTAAAAAATCGCCCTCTTCTACACGAAAGGAAATATTTTTTAAAACTTGTGTATAGTCATATTGAAATGACACATTTTCAATGTCAATTAATGTTGTTTTCATGCATGATCGCTTCTTTCTAATTCAAAATCATTACGATTTACAAGTTGTAAGTATATAGGAAAGTGCAGTTTTTGTAAAGAAAAGAAGATAGCTACTTTTTGAATGAGAAAATGGCGACTATTTAAATCATTTGATCAACCATATTATAAAGGAGGATTGACTTTGAGTATTCAATTTTTACAGCAATTGGCACAAAGCACGGATAAGGAAATTGTCGCGATTGCTCGTGAAGAGGGCTTTGATATTACAACTTCTGAAGTAAAAAAACTTCGGCCTTATTTGGAGCAATTCTCATTCTCCTGGCTTTTCTTAGGCATTCCTAAAGATATTTTAGTTGAAGTGGAGGCTGTTTTAGGAAGAAAGCGCTCTCGTCAGCTAATCGCACTTTTTACAAAATAACGTAATAAGGCCCAACATCAGCACTGTGGCTAGATGTTGGGCTTCTTTGTTAGCCTTTTAAAGCCTCGATAAGCTCAGGCTTAAATGTACTGCTTCGCAACATATCAATTTCAGCTTGGTATGGAGCTGATTTTGATTTGGCATCACTAGCAAGTGGTACGAATGGTGTTTCTAAAATTTTAGGAATCGCCATTAATTGTGGATGGTGGACCACGTAGTTCAAGGCATCAAAACCAATGTGACCAAAACCGATATTTTCGTGACGGTCTTTAGCAGCGCCTCGCACATTTTTTGAATCATTAATGTGCAGAACTTTGATACGATCAACACCTATTAATTTATCAAATTCGTTGAGAACACCATCGAAATCCTCGACAATGTTATAACCAGCATCATGTGTATGACAAGTATCAAAACATACAGAAAGACGTTCGTTATGAGTGACACCGTCTATGATTTTTGCTAACTCTTCGAAGGAACGGCCACATTCTGTTCCTTTCCCTGCCATTGTTTCTAATGCAATTTGGACGGGATATTCTTGCGACAATACTTCATTTAAGCCTTCAATAATTTTGGCAATCCCTGCATCTGCCCCAGAACCCACATGTGCACCAGGATGCAAGACAATTTGTGTTGCCTCTAATGCTGCTGTTCGTTCAATTTCCGACTGTAAAAAATCTACCCCAAGACGAAAAGTTTCTGGTTTTTCCGTATTGCCAATATTGATGATATAGGGAGCATGAACGACAATATTAGTCATGCCATGCTCTTTCATATGAAGCAGTCCATTCATAATGTTCAAATCGGCAATCGCTTTCCGACGTGTGTTTTGCGGCGCTCCTGTATAGATCATAAATGTATTAGCTCCGTACGATAATGCCTCTTTACTAGAGCCAAGTAACATTTCTTTCCCACTCATCGAAACGTGTGAGCCAAGTAGCATGTAAAAAGCCCCCTTATTTTTTTCCTCTCGCTTTTAAACGACGTTCACGTTTTTTAATTTTTTCCATTTCCCATTTCATATTACGCTTATAGCCTGGTTTCACCTTTTTAGGTTTACGGACCAATGCCTTCGCTTTTACATCTATTTCATTCTCTTGTTTAACACGATTTTTACGGGCATGACGCTCTTTTAACTCGGACCATTCTCCATCTTTAACGTCCATTTGTACAAATGGAATACCCATTTTTTCCACACGCACTACTGCATCCTCTTCAGATGGCTCAAATAATGTAATCGCTGTTCCTTTATTACCTGCACGAGCTGTACGTCCAACACGGTGAATAAAGAATTCTAAGTCCTCAGGAATTTCATAGTTAATGACATGAGAAACTCCTTGAATATCAATTCCACGTGCCGCCAAATCTGTAGCAACAATATATTGATATTCGAGATCACGAACTTGCTTCATCATTTTCTTACGGTCACGTGGGCTTAAATCACCATGGATTTGTCCACAACGGATACCATGTTCATTTAAATAACCAGCAACATGCTCAGCCGTTTTACGTGTGTTAGTAAAAATAACAGCCAAAAATGGATTGATGCCTTCGATGACTTCTAATAAACGTTTATTTCGTGATTTAGAACGAACTGGTACAAGCATAAAATCAATGCCCTCTGCCACAGGTCGTTTATCATTCATGTGAACATGGACAGGTGCGTCCATATATTTTTTCAAAAAAGGCTGTAGCTTTTCTGGGATTGTTGCTGAAAATACGAACATTTCAAGTTTCTCTGGCATTTGGGAAGCAAATCCATCAATTTCCTCAATAAAGCCCATATCGAAAGCTAAATCTGCTTCATCAACAACTAGAATTGGTGCCGTATGCACAAATAACGCTTGTGCTGAAACAAGGTCACGAATACGGCCAGGTGTTCCAACAACAATTTGAGGTTGCGTTTTCAACTTATCAATAGAGCGTTGTTTGTCCGTACCCCCAATAAAAAGTTTTGCCTGTATGGCAGTTCCTTCTATTAATTGACTTAATGCATCATAAATTTGCTGTGCAAGCTCACGTGTAGGAGAAGTAATAACGGCCTGTACTTCCTGTTTCTCTACATCGATACGTTGAACAATCGGAATTAAAAAACTATGTGTTTTCCCTGTTCCTGTATGTGCCTGTCCAATGGCACTCTTCCCTTTTAGTAATAATGGAATAATTTCTTTTTGAATTGGTGTCGGTTCTGTAAAGCCAAGTTCTGCAATGGCGTCCTGCAAAAATGGCTGAAAATTATAATCAGTATATTTTGACATCATTCGTTCCTCCTAACATCTTTTTTCATTGTACCATGATTCGAACTTTAAGGTATATTTACATCCTATTCTTACAAGCATAAACATAATTTTATCGTTTTATGATCACCGTAACAAAGCCCTTATCAAAGGTACTTGAAATACGAAGAATATGCAATCAAAAAAGCGCTGTATCAAGACTCGAAAAAGCTGGGTATATGTAAATTTTATGTCAATTTATAGGGAGCTAATGATTAGCATTATTCCCACATGTTATGATGAGGCTGTAACATATTATAGGAGGTTGATAGATTATGAAAGCAGCAAGATGGTATAAAGCAAAAGACATCCGTGTAGAAAATATTGAAGAACCAGTCATTGCACCTGGAAAAGTAAAAATTAAAGTACATTGGACAGGAATTTGTGGAAGTGATTTACATGAATACGCAGCTGGTCCAATCTTTATTCCTGTAGAGCAACCTCACTATGTAAGTAAAGATATCGCACCAATTGTAATGGGACATGAATTCTCAGGCGAAGTAGTTGAAATTGGTGATGCTGTAACATCCGTAAAAGTGGGAGATCCTGTCGTAGTTGAACCGATTCTATCTTGTGGCGGATGTGCTGCCTGTAAAAAAGGTAAGTACAATATTTGTAAGCATTTAGGTTTCCACGGTCTTTCAGGCGGTGGAGGAGGATTCTCTGAATATACAATGGTAGACGAAAAATTGGTTCACAAAATGCCAGAAGGACTTTCCTACGAGCAAGGCGCATTGGTCGAACCAGCGGCGGTAGCCCTTCATGCAGTACGCCAAAGCAAATTAAAAGCAGGCGATAAGGCAGCGGTCTTTGGAACAGGTCCAATCGGGCTCCTTGTTATTGAAGCGTTACGTGCAGCAGGCGCGTCCGAAATATATGCAGTAGAGCTTTCAGCAGAGCGTGCCGCTAAAGCATTAGAACTTGGTGCTACAGCTGTTATTAATCCTAAAGATGAAGATGCAGTAGCTCGTCTACATGAATTAACGAATGGTGGCGTTGATGTAGCATTTGAAGTAACAGGTGTTCCAGTCGTATTACAGCAAGCGATAGATTCTACAACATTTGAAGGTGAAACAATTATTGTTTCTATTTGGGAAACTGACGCCTCTATTCTGCCAAACAATATCGTACTAACAGAGCGTTCTGTTAAAGGAATTATTGCTTATCGCGATATTTTCCCAGCGGTGATGGAATTAATGAAGCAAGGCTACTTCCCTGCTGATAAACTTGTGACGAAACGTATTGCTCTTGAGGAAGTCGTAACAGAGGGCTTCGAGGCATTAATGAAAGAGAAAAACCATATTAAAATCCTTGTAAATTCACAAGCTTAATATATAGAGTGACAGGTAGAGAAGCCCTCTACCTGTTTTTTTAATCTTTAGCTTTATCCATTTCTCCCCTAATTTCTAGATTCGCCATAAGGAAGTTCACCTTATCTTCTCCAAATACGCCTAATGTCCGTTTTTCTATATTGGCCTCTATAATTTTATTAATTTCTTCCTTTGAAAGCCCACTTGCTTGGGCAATTCGATCCACTTGTATTTGTGCCGCCTTCACACTAATATGTGGGTCCAATCCTGAGCCTGAGGCAGTCATTAAATCAGAAGGTATATCTTGTCGATGTACGGATGGATTTGCAAGTAGAAACTTCTCGATATCCGCCTCTATCCGTTTTCTCAATTCTGGATTGGTTGGTGCATAGTTAAATGTACCTGAGCTAACACCACTGTAGTTCACTTGGCCATTGTCATCTGGTAGCGTATCCTCTTTCGTATAAACATTATAGTTTACAGATGAAACACGCCCCCAGAAATATTCTGACGCAGTAAAATTTTGACCGATTAATTCAGAACCAACCGCTTGACCGTCCAATTCTAGTAAACTACCATTTGCTTGTTGATGAAATACCCCTTGGGCTAAGGCTGTCACGGCGAACGGGTATATTAAACCACATACAATGAACATGGCTATTGTCATAAGTAATGCCTGCTTAGAGCTCTCAAAAATTTTCCGCATATAGCTTCCTCCCTATAATCCAACTATACGAAATAATGGTCCTACTAGTAGATCAATGATTTTAATGCCAATAAACGGGGCTATTATTCCACCGACACCATACACAAGTAAGTTTTTATTTAATAATTTTGCGGCACTCATTGGCTTATACTTAACGCCTCTCATGGCGATTGGAATAAGCAATGGAATAATGACCGCATTAAAAATTAAGGCAGAAATAATGGCACTAGTAGGTGAATTGAGATTCATAATATTTAATGCTTTCATCTCAGGTACAGCAACCATTAGCATAGCTGGAATAATAGCAAAATATTTTGCTATATCGTTTGCAATACTAAATGTAGTTAAAGCACCGCGAGTCATTAGCAACTGCTTGCCAATTTCGACAACTTCAATAATTTTAGTTGGATTTGAATCTAAATCAACCATATTCGCAGCTTCCTTTGCTGCATTTGTACCTGAATTCATGGCAAGCCCTACATTCGCCTGTGCCAGTGCTGGCGCATCATTCGTACCATCACCAGTCATCGCTACAACTTTACCTTGTGCCTGCTCGTCTTTAATCACTTGAATTTTATCTTCTGGCTTACTTTCTGCAATAAAGCTATCTACTCCCGCTTCCTTTGCGATTGCTGCTGCAGTAAGTGGATTATCACCCGTACACATAATCGTTTTAATGCCCATTGCACGAAGTTGATCAAAGCGTTCCTTCAATCCAGCCTTGACGACATCCTTTAAATAAATGACCCCTAAAATTTTATCGTTTAACGCTACTAACAGTGGTGTCCCTCCAACAGAAGACACTTGTTGAACCAATTGATCCAAATTGCTAGGAATACTATGTCCTGCTTTCATACATTCTTTTTTTATCGTATCAGAAGCTCCCTTTCGAACTTTAGTGCCATCCACTGAATCTAAACCACTCATTCGTGTCTGTGCGGTAAATGGAATATGCTCACTTGACTTAATAATTGTTTCTTCACCGTCCGTATTTACCCCTAATTCGCAGGCCAATGATAAAATAGACTTCCCCTCTGGTGTATCATCGGTTAGAGAACTAAGCCATGCAGCTCGAATTAAATCCTTACTTTCCACCCCTTTTACTGGTAAAAACTCAGCCGCCATGCGATTTCCATACGTGATCGTTCCAGTTTTATCTAAGATTAATGTATCCACATCTCCACATGCCTCTACCGCTCTACCAGACATCGCTATAACATTAAATTGCGTTACTCTATCCATTCCTGCAATACCGATCGCTGACAATAAACCACCAATCGTCGTTGGTATTAAACAAACTGTCAGGGCAATTAATGTTGCGATAGAAATCGGCACATGTAAATATATTGTCATTGGATAGAGTGACACTACAACTAATAGAAAGATAATCGTTAAACTTACGAGAAGCGTATTGAGCGCTATTTCATTTGGTGTTTTCTTTCGGCTAGCTCCTTCAATAAGCGTTATCATTTTATCTAGAAATGATTCACCTGGCATGGACGTAATTTCAATTATCAGCCAATCACTTGTAACCGTCGTCCCTCCGGTAACTGACGAAAAATCTCCCCCACGTTCCTTCACTACAGGAGCAGATTCACCTGTAATTGCGGATTCATCTACAGTAGCAATTCCGTCAATAACTTCACCATCATTAGGAATGATCTCTCCCGCTTGAACTAACACGATGTCGCCTTTTTTTAATTCATGTGCCAGTTTAAAAATTTCAGAGCCATCATTAAGCAAAACACGTGCCTGTGTCACTGTCTTTGTTTTTTTTAAAGTTTGAACCTGTGCTTTCCCTCTTCCTTCTGCAATCGACTCTGCAAAATTTGCAAATAGAATCGTAACAAAGAGTATAATCGCTACAATCCCATTATATAATCGTGCATGTTCTCCACCATCGTTACCAAACATATTTGGAAAAAGAACTAATAGTAACACAAACAAAAATCCTACCTCTACGACAAACATAACAGGATTTTTCAGCATATATATGGGGCTGAATTTCTTAAAAGCATCTATTAACGCTCTTTTTAGTATGTCACCAGTCATCAAACTATTTCTTGCTGTTTCCATATGTGTCTCTCCTCATTAAGAATAAAGTTGTAAATGCTCTGTAATCGGACCAAGTGCTAAAGCTGGTAAAAATGTCAGCGCACCAATCATCAACACGATAGCAACGAGTAAAAAAGTAAAGGTAGTCGTATCTGTTTTTAATGTTCCTAGTGAATCGTTATGCCTTACTTTATTAGCAAGTAAAGAGGCAATAGCTAATTGCATGATGATGGTTACATAACGACCAAAGAACATAGCCAGTCCTGTTGTTACATTCCAAAAAGTTGAATTATCCGCTAACCCTTCGAAGCCAGAGCCATTGTTAGCTGAGGCAGAGGCGAATTCATAGAGAACTTGTGATAATCCATGTGCCCCAGGATTCGTTATTCCAGCTATCCCAGATGGTGTTGCAACCGCAAGCGCTGAAAATAGCAAAATAATAGCAGGATGAATTAGAATACAAAGAGCAATTAATTTCATTTCTTTTTCTTCAATTTTTTTACCTAAAAACTGTGGAGATCGACCAATCATTAAACAGGCAATGAAAATGGTCAGCAAAACATACATCATCATGTTCATCAGCCCAACGCCTTTACCTCCGAACACAACATTGAGCATCATATTAAACATAGGTACGAGGCCACCAAGTGGCGTTAATGTATCATGCATATTGTTAACGGACCCAGTAGTAAATGCAGTCGTAACAGTCGTAAATAATGCTGATTGTGCTACCCCAAAGCGCATTTCTTTTCCTTCCATACTTCCAAGCTCCTGTGTAATGCCGAGTTCACTAATGAATGGATTACCAGCCTTCTCTGCTATGTACACAGTCACTAATCCTACGAGGAACAATATACTCATCGCTGTAAAAATAGCCAGCCCTTGTTTGCCAAAAATAGTGTTCTTTTTTCTAGAGACAACCATCAGACTAAACGCGACAACACATGCCCCTGGCAATAGCATCATAGATAACATCTCTACTATATTGGAAAGAACGGTTGGATTTTCAAAAGGTGTTGTTGAATTCGCTCCGTTAAAACCGCCACCATTTGTCCCTACATGTTTAATAGATTCAAGAGAAGCAATCGGTCCAAGTGCAATATCTTGTAATTTGCCCTCAATTGTTTGTACGGTTTGATTGCCATTTAAGGTTTGTGGTGATCCTTGAGAAACTAAAATAAGAGCCACAACAATGGAAAAAGGCATTAAAATACGAGTAATAACACGAACAAAATCGACAAAAAAATTCCCTATTGTATCTGTTTTAGCCACTAACCTACGACAGAAAGCCATACAAGCTGCATAGCCAGTAGCTGCTGATGTAAACATCATAAAAGTAATGACTAGCATCTGTGATAAATAGCTGAGTCCAGATTCACCACTATAATGCTGAAGATTTGTATTCGTTATAAATGAAATAATCGTGTTAAACGAAAGGGTAGCTTCCATATTGTTGATATTATTTGGATTTAAAAATAGTAATGCTTGAATGCGTAGTATGATATATCCCACAAACACCATCATGGCATTTGAAATAATTAATGAAAGTACATATTCTTTGCCCGTCATATTAGCTCGTTTAATGCCGCAAACTTTATAAATTGCTGCGTCTACTTTATCTAATAGAGGATCAAGCCATGTTTTTTGTTGTAATGTAACCCGATATAAATAATGTCCCGTTAAGATAACGAGCGGTAAATAAATCATCAATACGATGGCTATTTGCCACATAGTGTGTCCTCCCTGCCTTTAATAATTTTCTGGGTACAGTAATGCATGCCCTAAATAACCAAAAAGAAATACTAGTACTACTCCAATAAAAATCCACAAATTGACTTCCTCCTCGTTACTTTTCTACTAGTTTGTAGCACCATACTGTTAACGCCAAAACACATGCAAAGCTTATGATCAGTAAACCCATCATAAAAAAATCCATCAATCGTAACACCCCTTCTCCTTAAGGATGCTCTCATCATACTGACTTTGAAATTAATGTAGTGTTAGGAAATCCTTTTTTCTATTAAGAAAGGATAAAGAAGCAAAATCTTTACACTTTCTTAATGGAAGTTAACGCTATAATACAAATGAGGTGAAAGAGGATGGAAAATATACGTCCCACTCCAGAGATGTTACTTGCGAGGCTTCAACAGGAGGAACAATCTATAGGGAAATTAAAAATCTTTCTCGGCTATGCTGCAGGGGTAGGTAAAACTTATGCCATGTTAGATGCGGCACATCAGGCACAAAAACTTGGTAAAGATGTAGTGGTTGGCTATGTGGAACCGCATCCTCGTCCAGAAACGTTAGCATTACTAGAAGGACTTGAGCAAATTCCTACAAAGAAAATAACCTATAAGGGAAAAACATTTCAGGAATTAGATATAGATGCCGTGTTGCAGCGCCAACCAGAAATTGTTCTGATCGATGAATTGGCCCATTCTAATGTGCCAACCATGCGGCATAAGAAACGTTTTGGAGATGTAGAAGAACTACTTGCTAAAGGGATTCATGTTTTTACAACTGTAAATATTCAACATATTGAAAGTCTTCATGATTTAGTGGAAGAAATCACTGAGATTAAAGTGCGGGAGCGTATCCCTGATTATATAATCGATCAAGCCGCGCAAATAAAGGTTGTCGACATTGAACCAGACGAATTAATTCAACGTCTGCAAAATGGGAAGGTATATGGTAAACAACAGGCAGAGAAAGCTTTGCATTCATTTTTCCGTAAGCAAAATTTAGTATCGCTACGTGAAATCGCATTACGGCGAACAGCCGATACCATCAACTATCAACAATTAAACAGTAATGAATCTGTCAGAAACTATGTACAAATCGAAGAACACTTACTCGTAGGTATCAGTAGTTCTCCTACAAATGCAAAGGTGATTCGGACTACTGCAAGACTTGCTCAAGCATTGCATGGCAAATTTACAGCTCTTTATGTTCAAAACATGCAGGCGCATGAAAGAAATCATGCTGATTCTGAACGCCTACAACAACATATCAAACTAGTAGAACAGCTTGGCGGCCATGTTGTCATTGTTCAAGAAGATGACGTAGCTGCCGCCCTTGCCAACTATGCTCAAATTAGTGGTGTTACTAAACTTGTCATCGGTCGATCAAGTATGAGAAAAAAATGGTGGCAGCCAAACACGAAAATTAGTGATCGCCTGAACGAATATGTGCCGAATTTATCTATACACATAGTGCCCGATCAAGAAAATGAACAATTCTACTTTCCTAATATCAAAAATAAACTAGCATTTGAATGGCTGGATCTATTTAAAATGTTTATCGTATTTAGCGTAATATCCATAGTCGGCCTATATTTGTATTCAATTGATATTAGCGAGCCTAATATCATAACCATTTATATTCTAGGTGTTCTCATTCTTGCTATTTGGTCATCAGGATGGATAATGAGCATTATTAGTTCCATCGTTGCTGTTTTACTTTTTAATTATTTTTTTACAGAGCCACGGTTTTCATTTGATGCGTATCATCGTGACTATCCTATGACTTTTTTTATCATGTTTCTCTCTGGCGTAATTACTAGTAGCTTAACGAAAAAGATCAAGGCGCAAACGATTATAGCTATACGAAAATCTTATCGAATGGAAGTACTACTTGAAACAAATCGTAGACTGCAACACGCAAAGTCTATTGAGGAAATTATTACGGAAGGCATGACTCAAATTGTCAAATTAGTAGAAAAACCAGTGCAATTTTTTGAAATAGACAATCAGGTAATTGGGAAATCTACTTTTTTTCGTACGGAGAAAATTTCTACAATTGAAAATCAAAAAATAGCTACGCTTTTTAATAACCCAAATGAGCATGGCGTTGTGAGCTGGGTGACGAATAATAAGCATGTAGCTGGTGTATCCACAGATATATTTCCTGAAGTGAATGCTTACTATATACCCGTTATTTCTAATGGAAATGTGAAAGGGGTTATAGGTATTGCACTGTCTAAACTATTGCCACTTCCTGCATTTGAACGCAATATTTTGCATGCCATCATTAATGATTTTTCATTCGCAATGGATAAATGGTATTTACAGAAGCTCCACGAAGAAGTTGCGCGAGAAGCTGAAATGGAACAGATGCGAGCTAACCTTTTACGGGCAGTGTCTCATGACCTTCGAACACCGCTCACTGCTATTTCTGGAAATGCGGATATCTTACTAAACAACGCACCTCTAATACCCGATAGTGAAAAAAATAAATTGTATGAGGATATTTATAATAATTCGAAATGGCTTGTACAAATGGTTGAAAACCTACTAGCGGTTTCTAAGCTAGAGGATGGACAATTTGCTTTAGAAATGCAATTAGAATTAGTAGAAGATATTATTCAAGAGGCTCTTTCCCATGTTGTTCACCAAAATAGCTCGCATACAATATCCTATCAAATAGAACCAGAATTTTTATTAAGCCTAATGGATGCTAGATTGATCATACAGGTTTTCATCAATATCATCGATAATGCATTGACCTACACACCCCCAGGTAGTGACATTACTATTTTGGTGAAGGAATGTGATGGTTTAGTAAATTTCAGTATTTCAGATAATGGACCAGGAATTGATGATTCCTTAAAGAGTAGCTTGTTTGAGCCGTTTACGACTGGCAAGGTACAACGCAGTGATAGTAGACGTGGGCTCGGTTTAGGCTTAGCCCTGTGTCAAACAATTTTAAAATTACATGGTAGTCACATCACTGTTGCAGATAATAAACCTCAAGGAACAATTTTTAACTTTTCACTGAAAAAGGAGTAAAAAATTTGATGAATAAACGAATTCTAGTAGTAGAAGATGATGTGGCCATTGCTAATTTAATAAAAATGACATTAGCTACCCAGCAGTATGAATTCGACATTGCCCAAGATGGGAATCGTGCACTTCAAAAGGCTATTACCATGAAACCAGATGTTTATATTTTGGATTTAGGACTACCGGACATAGATGGTGTAGAGCTTATTACAAAAATTAGAAGCTGGACTCAAACGCCCATTATTGTCGTCAGTGCCCGCGGGGAAGAATATGATAAGATTAACGCCCTGGATGCAGGTGCAGATGATTATGTCACGAAGCCATTCAGTGTGGAAGAATTATTAGCAAGAATTCGTGTTGCTTTAAGGAGAGCAGCCTATGAACATCCACCAGAACAGGAAAATTCAACTTTTACCAATGGTTATCTTCAAATTAATTATGTAGATCAAACAGTATTAGTAAATGGCAAAGAAATACATGTCACGCCTATTGAATATAAACTTTTAGTTGTTTTATCCAAGCATGTTGGGAAAGTTCTAACGCATAATTTTATTTTAAAGGAAATCTGGCACAATGCTCTACAATCAGATATTCCAAGTTTACGGGTGTTTATGGCGACACTTCGAAAAAAAATAGAAGCTGATCCAGCACAGCCTAAACTGATACAGACACATGTGCGGGTCGGTTATCGTATGCTTCGCTATCATGAAGATGAATAAGATAAGAGGATCGTAGCAGAAGGCATAGTTGCACTTCTGCTCTTTCATTGATGAATTCGCCTTATAAATTATCGCACCCTCCCATTAGCCTCTGCATATCATAGCTATAATCAGGTATGTCATCAATGAAAAACAAGTAGAAAGGAGATCATTATGGTATTTCGACCACCTTATCCATACCCTATGTATCCCGGTGGCATGAGAATGCCCATGCCAACACCACCACAGATGTCACCGCAGTCCTTTTTCCCGCCTGGAGGCTTCCCTGCTCAACCACGAATTCCAGGCGGCTTTCCAATGGCAAATGGAATAGGTTCCTTTGGAGGACAAATGCCGATGCCACCTGTGCAAGAAGCATCTAAAATCGGTTCATTCTTACAACAAGCAAATAGTTTATTTAATTCCGCTAAAACTTATACCCCTTATATTCAACAGGCGATGCCAATGGTTAAAAATATACCGTCCTTATTAAAATTATATAAAGGATTCCAAGGACTACCTTCGACGGGAGGCGGAGCGGCTGGCGCTGATCGTGCAGGCAGTGAAAGCAAGGCTGCTACAGGAACTAAGCGATCGGCAAGGCAAAGTACATCCGCATCATTTTCGCCTCCTGAACCAATTCCATCTAAACCACGTATTTTCCAGCCACCAATGTAAATGAACGTTTCTTTGTATTCGCCGCCCCTGTCCGTTATAATGTAGATAGGTAAAGCTTGAAAGGAGTCACAACCATGCAAGTATTAAAAATTAATCCACGTGGCTATTGCTACGGTGTTGTTGATGCGATGGTCATCGCACGAAACGCCGCACTTGATAAAACATTACCAAGACCTATCTACATTCTAGGAATGATTGTCCATAATAAACATGTCACAGACGCGTTCGAAGAAGATGGTATCATCACTTTAGACGGCGATAATCGCTTAGAAATTATCGAACAAGTTGAATCTGGTACTGTGATTTTCACAGCACATGGTGTCTCACCTGAAATTCGTGAAATTGCGAAGCGTAAAGGCCTAGTGTCCATTGATGCTACATGTCCTGATGTAACTGTTACTCACGATTTAATTCGTGAAAAATCTGCAGAAGGCTATGATATTATTTATATTGGGAAAAAAGGACATCCGGAACCTGAGGGTGCCATTGGCGTTGCACCTGATCATGTCCATTTAGTTCAATCTTCCAATGATATTGATGCGTTAAACTTAACGAACGATAAATTGCTTGTCACAAATCAAACGACAATGAGCCAATGGGATGTCGCCCATTTAATGGATAGTTTAAAAGAAAAATTCCCTCATATTGAGGTACACAAAGAGATTTGTTTAGCTACTCAAGTCCGTCAAGAAGCTGTTGCTAAGCAGGCAGGAGAAGCGGAACTATTGATTGTAGTAGGTGACCCTAAATCGAATAACTCCAATCGTTTAACGCAAGTTTCTGTTGAGATCGCTGGGACTCCTTCCTATCGTATCGCGGATGTTTCAGAGCTTAAAATAGATTGGTTAAAAGGTATTGATAAAGTTGCTGTGACAGCAGGTGCTTCAACACCAACACCTATTGTCAAAGAGGTCATTGCCTTCTTGGATCAATTTGATGAAAATGATCCATCCACACACGTTATCAAACGTACAGTAACATTAGATAAAATTCTACCGAAGATTAAAACACCTACACCTGTCGATAAAATTATGCCCCATTGATTACTAAAAAAAAATCCTGCTTGTCATGATGACAAACAGGATTTTTTTCTTTATTTACTAAAATAATAGTTTATCGGACGACCAATTCCACCATAATGGACATCCATCGTAATTTTCTCTTGTTTCTCTAAATAATCTAAATATCTTCTAGCTGTCACACGAGCAATACCAACGCCACTTGCAACTTCTTCTGCCGATGCACCATCTACCGATTGCAAAAAGTGCACCACTTTTTCCAGCGTTGTACGGTTAAAGCCTTTCGGAAGGTTTTTTTCTGTTTGTAATAAGGCAGACTGTTCCAAAGGGCTTTGTCCATCACGATAATGGAATAGCTGATCCAATTCACCTTGTGTCAGCTCGCGTTCCGTTTGCGTTTGTTTTTTAAAGCGTAAATAATTTTCAAGTGTCCCTTTGACACGTTCAAACGAAAAAGGCTTCATAATATAATCAAAAACACCTAGATGCAATACTTGTTTCACCGTGTCCATATCATTCGCTGCCGTGACAGTGATAACATCTACTGGTAAGTCCAGCTCGCGAATTTTATGTAAACTAGTGATGCCATCTTGCTCCGGCATAAAAATATCCATAAATACTAAGTCAGGCTGATGTTGACGAATTTGCATCACTCCATCTAAACCATTAGATGCTTGTCCAATCACCTGAAAGTGATCTACCTTTTCAATAAATTGACGATTCACCTCACGCACCATTGGATCATCCTCAATTAATAATACTTTGATTTGTACCATTATCAGCCCTCCATTCCAAAATTAATGCTTATGCATAGTAAAATGTTAGTAAAAAACTAGTCCCTTTATTTGGTTCACTGATGACTTCAATATCACCTTGTCCTTTTTCAACAATCTCTTTTATTAAAAATAGTCCTATTCCTCTGTATTTTTTCTCTTTTGTAGAATAGCCATTGTCAAAAATATGGCTCTTGATCTCATCTGTCATGCCAACACCGTTATCCGTGACAAGAATGGCTAAGACATCCTCGTCTTCATCGACAGAAACATGAATAACCTTTTCCTCCTCCTGTGTATCCCTTAATGCATCAAAAGCATTTTCTATTAAATTCCCAAATAGAATGACGAAATCATGATGATCTAAATTTGGTGGAAAAGATGTTAAGCGACTTTCACGGTCAATTTCCAGTCGGATTCCTTGTTCTTTAGCATAGGAAATTTTACTAAGTAATAGCCCTGATATATTTTCATTTTTAATACGTTCATTTAAAAAGTTAGTAATTTCATCGTGTTCTTTCTTTACTTGCGTTAAGTAGGATAAAGCCTGATCATGATGTCCAAGTTGTAAAAGTCCAGCTATCGTATGCAGTTTATTTTTATGCTCATGTGTTTGAACACGAAGCGCCTGGACAAATGCTCGTACCCCTGTCAGTTCTTCAGCAAGCTTTTTCACTTCTGTACGATCTTTAAACATGGCCACTGCTCCAACAGTTTCTCCATTAACCTGTATGGGAATGCGATTACTCATTATACTATGATCATTTATATACAACTCTCGGTTAAATAGAGGCTGATCAAGTTCCAAAATTTCAGGTAGTCTTGTATCCGGTAAGACGTGAAAAATTTTCTGACCAATCAAATTAGGTGGTTTTTCGTCAACCCCAAGTATTTCGCAGGCCTTCTCATTAAAAATGGTAATGGTCAAATCATTATCGATCGCAATAATCCCCTCATGCATCGCATTAAAGGTTTCCGTTCGTTCTACATACATTTTGGCAATTTCATGGGGCTCTAATCCAAACATTTGCTTTTTCATATGAAGCCCTAATGTTCGCGCACCCCATACGCTAAAGATTAAAGATAATAGTAAAGTAATGATCAGCTCCGTTTGCATCGATTGCAGTAATTCCGCCACCGTCAAAACACTATATCCAACGACCGTAACACCTATTTGTTGTCCTTGATTGTTCATGATTGGTACAAACGCTCGAACCATGTTGCCATGCTCCCCATGCGCGATTGACGTATAGTAATGTTCGGAAAAAGCAGCATTTAAATCGGCAGATTGCGAAATGCTACCCAGTTCCGCTTTATTGGGGTGAGAATACTTCTGTCTTTTCATATCCAAAACCACTATATATTGAGCACCATTTATATCTCGGATTTCTTCCACTACAGGGTTAATATGTTGTATGGCCATTTCAATGTTTTCGTGGGCAATATAGGTTTTGATTTCAGGAAGCTGCGCGACTGTTTTGGCTACTAGTAATGCTTGGTCACTAAGCTTGCTCTTTTGTTCATTCATCACATACCCCAACAAAAAAGTACCACCAATACTAAAGGAAAGCATGAGTATAAAAAAAGTCAGCGACATAATTTTTCTTTGCATCGATAACTTCTGAAATTTCAAGATAATCGCCTCCCCCCTACTATATTTTAGCTTACTCCATATGTTAGAATAACAAAAACAATAGAAAATACGAATAAATTGGGTGTATTCAATGAAAAAATTTATTATTGGAACGATTGTAACTGTCTTCTTTTTAGTGATCACCATTAGTGTTCAGCAAGGTTTGCTTTTCGCAAAGCCGCTTCCATACGATGATGAGCAAAAGGGGTTAGACACACAAATTACCATCCATCTAAGTCATGTAGTAGCTGAAAATACACCAAAAGGACAGGCTGCCAATAAATTTGCTGAATTAGTAGAAGAAAAGACGAAAGGCAAAGTCAAAGTGCATGTATACTCCAATTCCTCTTTATTTAATGATGAAAATGAGTTTCAGGCTTTGCAAAAGGGAGAAGTCGAAATGATTATCCCGACCTTTTCTAAGATGACAACATATGTGCCGAATTGGCAAGTTCTTGATTTACCCTTCCTGTTTAATACAAATAAAGAGGTACAAGAAGTTCTGACAGGAACGATCGGTGATCAATTATTAAACGAGCTAGAACCTATTCATATTAAAGGACTGGGCTTTTGGTACAACGGCTTTAAGCATCTAACCTCTGTTGATCACCCTATTCATACATTTGAAGATTTACAGGGTTTACGCATTCGCACAATGCCTAGTAAAACATTGGAAAAACAATTTGAAGTTTTGAAAGCAACGCCAATTCCGATTTCATTTAGTGAGGTTTATACAGATCTAGAGAAACACGCCATTGATGCACAGGAAAATACAGCCTCTAATATTTACTCAAAAGGTTTCTACAAAGTTCAAAAACATATGACCATCACACAGCATGGTATTTTAGGCTATGCGGTATTAATGAATGAAAGCTTTTGGGATTCCTTACCAGCGAAAATTCAACATCAATTGGCGGAGGCTATGAAGGAAACAACAGATTGGCAGTTTGAACAGGCTGCCCGTATGAATGAACAAGATATGTTAAAGCTTAAACAGCAAGATGATTTTGATGTTACTACAATGAGTCTTAAGGAAAGACAGCGCTTTAAGGAGCAGCTCTCCCCTGTCTATGATTTTTATAAAACCCAAACACAAAATGATGAGATTCTAACTGAGATTCAAAAAATTGTTGCACCATAATACTTTTGGTCATTAATGATAGATCCTTACATATCGTAAGTATCTTTTCTTTTGTATTATAATAGATTACCAAAATTCAAAACTACTATAAAACAGCCTGAAACCATTGCTATTACTGCATTTACCAACCCTTTCATTGAAAAATGAACAAAATGAACAATAGAAACATTACGGTCATAAAAACTATTGTCGGAAAATTTCAGCTATGATAACGACATGAAAACGTTCACACAATCTTCATAGATGTTGTAGGGGGAGAACTATATATGCGTATAAATTTTAAAAACTTAACAGTACAAGTATTGATTGCTATTGTACTAGGGATTATAGTAGGTGCAACGTTCCCAGAGTTCGGAGCAAAGCTAAAAATATTAGCGGATATATTTATTAAACTAATTAAAATGTTAATAGCACCCATTATCTTCTTAACGGTTGTAATTGGTATTGGTAGTATGGGTGATGTCAAAAAGGTTGGGAAAATCGGTGGAAAAGCTTTAATCTATTTTGAAATTGTTTCAACATTTGCCTTGGCGATAGGTCTTATCGTTGTCAATATTGTACAACCAGGTAAAGGCTTTAATACAGAAGCCGCGAACGGAGCAGATGTCTCTCAATATACAAATGCAGCGGCGGCAGAACACGGTTTGGGTGCATTTATTATGCAAATTATCCCTGATAATGTTGTGGGTGCTCTCGCAAATGGTGAATTACTACCTGTCTTATTCTCAGCTGTATTATTTGGATTAGCAGCGGCGGCGATTGGGGAACCAGCTAAGCCAGTTATTAAATTTTTTGAACAAGTTGCGGATATCTTCTTTAAAATCGTTAATATGGTAATGAAAATTTCTCCTATTGGCGCATTTGGTGCCATGAGTTATACAATCGGCAACTTTGGACTTAAATCTCTAGGCAACTTAGGATTTTTAATGCTCTCCGTCTATATTACAATGTTTATTTTTATCGTTGTCATCATCGGATTCATTTCACATTACTTCGGTTTTAGTATTTTTAAATTTATTAAATACATTAAAGATGAAATTTTCATCGTTATTGGTACATCTTCATCTGAATCAGCATTGCCTTCCATGATGCGTAAATTAGAAAACTACGGCTGTTCTAAGCAAGTTGTGGGGCTAGTTATACCAACAGGTTATTCCTTTAACTTAGATGGAACATCCATATACTTATCGATGGCAGCTATATTTATTGCCCAAGCTTACGGTGTTGATTTAGATATTTGGCATCAAATCACATTACTAGCCATTCTAATGCTTACATCTAAGGGGGCTGCGGGTGTCACAGGCTCTGGGTTTATTACACTTGCTGCCACATTAGCAGCATTTCCGATGATTCCCGTAGAAGGAATTGCAATACTAATCGGGGTTGACCGCTTTATGTCCGAAGCTCGAGCTGTTACAAATCTTATTGGTAATGGTGTGGCGACGGTAGTTGTTTCAAAAATGGAGAAGGAATTTGATACAGAGCAGGAAAAACGTGCTCTCTCAGGTCAAATCGCACAACCTTAAATAGTTAAAAAGGCTACTAAAAGCGAGATACTTGTCTCTCCTTAGTAGCCTTTTATATAGTCCATTTTTAGAAATTCATAGACACCACCATTTGTTGCTTGCATATAAGTATGAGCGTCTTTAAATCCTACCTTGCGATATAGCTTGATTGCACGTAGATTAAATGTGGCAACCGATAAGGTAATCATTTCGCATGGATAGTTTGCCAAGACAAAATCAATAGCATTTTTTAAAAAATCATAGCCTAGGCCTTTTCCTGTAAGACTAGGTTTCATGCCTAAGCCAATCTCCATCGTTTGGTCAGCAACCGTCATAATACTAAAATAAGCAGCTAGTTCTTGTTTTTTTAAGACTGCAAAAATATTTCCTCTTGTATACGGATTGAGAAATGCTTGTAAATCCTCCTGGTCAGCCTCCATATCATAGAAAGAATAGTCACCCTCATAATGCCAGTTATAAGCTATATCCTCAGCTTGTTCTTGTGTAATGGGTCGAAAACAATAGCTCAAAACTTTATCCTCCTGTAATTTTGTGAAACCTCTGGAATGACATACTCGTATACATAATGAATGGAGGTTTCTTTATGGCAACATTTACACTTCACTATCCAAAGGCCTTTAAAAGCTTTTCTGATATTCCTATTATAAATGAAAACAACGAAACAGTGTGTGTGCTTCAGAAAGTAGAGCGTTCTTCTACTGGTAAAGTTTTAAATGCCGTATTATTAGTTGCGGCACAGCAAACTTTACCCTATCGTTATGAAACACGAACAACTTTAGGTGCCCCCCTTTTTCAAGTACAATCTACTCTGTTAACAAAAGGGGTCAGTCATCAGCTTGTTATGCCTGATGGTAGCACCATACCAATTGTCCGAAAAACAGTTCAATTATTAGAATCCTCGTACACCTTTACTATGGACAATTTGGCATTCCGTTTTGAAAAGGATTTTACTGCTACCGTCTATTTATATTGTAATGATGAGAAAATTGCCAGTGCAAGCCCAATAGAGACCGAGCTCATACGGACGGGGCTAATGTTTAAACTTTTCCAAGCTGACGACATGCACTTTGTGGCACTCCTCGCAACACTCTATCAAGCTTTATTTGCCTTGAGTAAGTAAATGAGTCATGAATTTAGTTTCACATTAAGAACTTACATAGCAAAAAAGAAGGCATCTAGATTTAAAGTCTCGATGCCTTTTCAATTAATTTTTTCTCGCTCCCCATTTAATATATGAATGACATAGGAATCGCTTTGACTCACATTTGTTTGGACAATTTTTTTTACTGCACCTTCCATCTTAGTCGCTAGTTGAAGTGCCTCCGCATTGTCACCTTTTATAGTTGTTTGAATCGTAATGGTTGTTCGATTTTCTAGTATTAAATATTCGTATACATCAAATGATTGTAGCCCTTTAATTAAATCTTCAATTAATAGATTAATATCATTCCCCATCGCTTTATTTCCATCCAGCAATGACGTAAATTCCCATCTTTCAAAGAAAATCGGGTAATCCTTTAAGGCAGAAGTTTTTATAGCGCTTTTTGCAATAGCTTCCATATCTGTTTTAACCGACTGAACATACTCTTCTCCCCCTACAATTTGGATGACCAATTCCTTTTCCGCAGTTGTTTTAACATCTATACCGACGTATTTTTCAAGGAGCTTATCTTTTAATAGTGATAAACTCAACTCTTCTTTCGTAATTATTGGTCCTTTCTCGATATTGGCTTCTAAAGGCTTACCATCTACATATTTATTAAACAGGATGATGATCGCGATAATGACCAGCATTAATCCTGTAACGACTCCTATCCGTTTCACAATGAAATCCCCCCTGTTAGGAAGGTATGAGCTCTGCAAATACAATATTCACCGTTTTCTATCACTGTTTTATAATTACTATGAAATAGACCATTTCTGACATTGCTTAATTTCCCTCACATATTCCGGAACACGAAATAAATTTGCTATGTTTTGTCCTTTTTGTGTCATGATTTTTAAAAAGGAGTACACTTAAGGGGTAGTAATTCTATATTTTTGGAGGGTTTTAAATGGATGCAAAAGCAGCAGAAATTAAAAATATTATGACCTTGAATCTACTCGTACAAATTCTAAAAGAGCGTGGCATTTTAACAGATAAGGAATTAAAGGAACGACTCTCAAATACGGTCAAACTATCCTCTATGGATGCTGATTTAAAAGAAAAGGTTATTGAAGAAATCGAACATTAATGGGAGTGATTCCAACAAAAACAACCGCTTCCATGCTGTGAATATAGCTGAAAGCGGCTGTCTATATATTTGCTTTTAAGAAGAAAATAAGCACTTTAATATGCCTAGTGTCATAATATTATGATCGAATTGTTTTCAAAGCTGTTGACCAAGGAATAAGCTGATCTAACATTTGATGAACTGAATCTGCCTGCACCTCTTTTGGCTTAAAGACTGAGCCGTTTTCAAAATCAGTAAATAATGATAAAGCTGGATGAACTCGAACATCGGCAACTAGTAATTCTCCAAGAATCCCTCGTAAATGCTCCGCAGCACGTGCTCCTCCAACTGAACCATAGGAAACGATACCCGCAGCTTTATTGTTCCATTCTACTCGTAAAAAGTCTAATGCATTTTTTAGTGCACCTGTAATTGAATGGTTATACTCTGCTACAATAAAGACAAAGCCGTCACATGCAGCTACTTTCTCGGACCATGTCGCTACTCCAGAAGTATCTCCCCCTGGCTCTCCAAGAAACGGTAATTTAAAATCAGCGATATCAATTATTTCATACTCCGCATCACGGCGTTTTTCTGCGACTTCCTTTACCCACGCTCCCACTTGTGGACTAACACGACCTTCTCGCGTACTTCCTAAAATAATACCGATTTTTAACATATGACCCTCCTCGTTTTCCCATTCATTTTGTGAAATCATCGTCATTCCATGTACGCGAACAACACTCGTAACCATTTTGGTCAGATACATACAGCTTTATTCATGGCCTCTATGTAGTCGCTATGAATATTTTGAATTAAACAATCTTTAATTCAAGATTAAATTACCATATTTTTTTATTTTCTGTCAATTATTTAAATTTGTAGCTTTTTTAACTAGCTTACTTTAATTTAATGGGCTGCTCCAGTGCGTCTAATTCTTCTTCCATGGAGGTAAATTGTCTTTCCACTACATATTTTGCGTCAGATACTGCTGCGTTATAAATATAGGGGGCGATATTTTCCTTGATAAAATCTAACACACGCTCTGCTTCAAATTCACTAATGTCTTCATCACGATGCGTGTAGAAAAATCGCTGAATATCAGCCACTATCATTTCTTGCTGATCTTTAGTTAAACGAATAAACAAGATATATCTCTCCATTTCTGCTAATTGATTTCATGCTCATTTTATCATTATCCCTCTATTCTTGGCATACAAAAAGGATGAACACTACCTAGTAATGTTCATCCTTATATTATTGTTTACATTCAAATGAATAACTCGTGGAAAGGAAGTTTTTTTCCTTTGATATAATAGCTTGACCCCCATCGTCTTCACATTGTACGGTCATGGCATCAATTTTCTTTTCATTCATCATATTCGTCATAACCGTCATCCCTATACCAAAAACAGCGATGAATAAACCGATTATAATCCACAGTTTACCAGCCTTATTACCAGCAGGTCTTTCATTAGCCACATCTATTCCCCTCGCTTAAACAAATAAAAATGGTTCTGTATGGATGGTCGATTGTACAAATTCAACCACATATTTTTTATCCGCACATAGCTTTGTCATTTTCTCCGCTACTCCTGCAATCATCACTTTTTCTACATGATGACCAGGATCTACAATTTGCAGATCCATCGCTTGAGCATCCTGTGCTGTATGGAAGTACATATCACCCGTTAAAAAAACATCTGCTCCTGCACGTTTCGCTGCATAAATATACTTATTACCATCTCCACCAACAAGCGCAACCTTCTTAATCTTCGACTGTAAATCACCTACGACACGAACCGCTGGAACCTGTAACTGCTGCTTCACGAACTCTGCGAATTGTTGCAAGGTCATTTCCTTAGCTAAGTGACCTACACGCCCTAATCCCATTTTATTCGTTTGCTGTTCAAGACGAATGACATCATAGGCTGGCTCTTCATACGGATGACTAGTAAGCATTGCCTTTAAAACACGGTTTTTCATTGATTCAGGAAATACGACTTCTACCTTTACTTCCTCTTCAACATGTAATTCACCAACTGACCCAACAAATGGCTTGGCACCTGCTAACGCACGGAAACGTCCTTCACCAGCAGTTGTATAACTACATGCTTCATATTCTCCAATGCGCCCTGCTCCAGCCTTTGCTAGCGTCTCGCGTAAATCCTCAGCATTTGCAGACGGGATAAAAACAGCAAGCTTTAAAAGATGTTCGGAGTACGTTTCTTCTAGTATTGTACGGTCCTGTAGTTGAAGCGCATCTGCTAATAAATCATTAACTCCACCTTCAGCTACATCTAAATTTGTATGCGCCGCATAAACAGCGATATCATGTTTAATGAGCTTTTCATATAAGCGCCCTGCTGGATCGTCTGTACGAATATTCGCTAGACGTCTAAAAATTGGAGGATGATGTGCAATGATCAGCTCACATCCTTTTTCAATGGCCTCATTCGCAACAGCTTCATTGACATCTAAAGTGACTAATACTTTGCTAACAGGTTTATTGAGTGTACCAATCGCTAAACCGATTGGATCATTCTCCATGCAAGCTAGTTTTTTAGGCGACCATGATTCAAATACTTGAATAATTTCTTGACCATTTACCGACTTCATTTTACAAAACTCCTTCTACTAATTGAATAAGAGCCAATAACTCTGCACGTTTTTCTTCAATTTCAGGTGTTTGTTCTGCATCTTTTATGGATTGTAACACACGTTGCCAATTTTCTTTTTCCCGCGTCCATTTTTTTATAAATGCCGGTGCTTTACGGGTACTTAATTTAGGACCAAATAAAATCTCTGTTGGCGAAAGCTCCATTTGTGCTCTTTGCAACACAAGAATTTCATAGATTTTATCATCTTCCTCTAAAATTTCTTCATCGAGAATAGCCCAATTATGTGCTAAAGCCCACTCACGGATTACCTTGGCATGAATATTCGGTTGTAATATGAGACGTGTGACTCCTTGCAGCTTTTCAGGATGCTTCTCTAAAATAGAGACAATTAAGGGACCGCCCATTCCAGCAATCGTTACTGTATCGACATGGTCATTCAATTCTATTGCTGCTAAGCCATCTGCTAGACGTACCGTAATTTCTTTGTTTAATCCTTCTTTTTGTACTTGTCCCACTGCTGATTCATAAGGGCCTGCTACTACTTCTCCTGCTATCGCTGAAGAAGCTACTCCTTGATGAATTAAATAGCAAGGCAGATAGGCATGGTCACTACCTATATCCGCTACTACCGCTCCTGTGGGAACAAATTTTGCTACCATTTCTAATCGTTTCGAAAGTTTTTGTGCGTTCATTTTATACCGCCTACCTTAAATAGAGTCCATTACTAGTATGGATGATGTCGTGAAAAAAAACAAATGGAGTTGTCTCACAGTATTCATGTGGACAACCCCATTTCATGATTCTTTACATTTAAAAAGTAGCTGTACTATTTCAGTACAGCTACTTGTCAGTCATACTATTCTAAAGTAGAAATGTATTCAGCAATAGCTTTTGCTTCTGCTTCAGTTTTCATGTTTGGTTGCATTGGAGTACCTTCGATACCCTTTGTTAAAACTTCAACGATATGGGCTTCATCTAAGCCATGTAGGTTTGGACCCATACTACCAGTTAAATCACCACCGTGACAACCAATACAAGATTGTACTAGAGCTGCACCATCATCATTTGCGTCTGTAGTTTCAGTAGTTTCGCCACCGCCCTCATGTTCAGCAGCAATTTCTTTCTTGTTATCTGCACCTTGTAAAGACATGAAGAAAATAAGACCAATACCAAATGCCAGAATTAAGATGTAAGGAACGACTGGATTGTTTTTCATAAGTTTCCCCTCCTCATTTTAAGTCTACTTCTATTATAATATAGAATCAGTCAACATCTAATATTGTACTTCATTAACAAAGAAACGAAAAGCCCTATTCGCTAAGTTGTCCTTTGTTTGTAACAAATTCGACATTTCTGTATCTATTGGATAAAATATGTCTTGCCAAACCAAATTTTGGGCAATTTCACAACTTTTTTTCATACTGTTATCATACCCTTTGCATACATTCATATACCAAAAAAATAAAAAATCCGCACACATGATATAAAGTGTGCAGATCATTTATAAGGGTCAAAAAATTACAATAAGTTTATGATATAATAGCCAATCAGTGCTAGTAATCCTAAAACACCGGAGACTGTGAAATAGAGTAGCTTCATTTTAATACCTGACCAAAGCCAAATAAGACAATTGGCTGCAATCAAGCAAAATAAAACGATATTATCTCCACTAAAATATGTAGTGCACACACGGATAGATATACTAAATAATAGGATGGCGGCAAGTAAATGAAATATAGGAGCTAATAGATGTTTTTTTTGCGCCATTTGGAACGCAGCGATAAATAATATGCATGCACCTATACCTACGACAACGGTTAAAATCAGTGTTAATGCTTTTATTGTAAAATAGATAGCCAAAACAGCTATTATAGCGATACATAGACTTGCTACCAAAAGAAGCATCTTTCTTTTTTCAGATGGCAAGATTGCTTGTTTAGGATCTTGAACCGGTTCTAACTCCTCTATATCAGCCCCCTCTGTATAAAGAGCTGCTAAAAAGTCACAATAGTGCTCTGGTAATAGCTTATTTTGCTTCCAAAACAAAATTTCATTTAGAATAATTTTTTTCCGGGGATTCGTCATCATGTTAACTCCAAACATTGCTTAATAATGGTTGCATTACAATTTTATCTCACAGCCTTCGGAAATACATCTGTATAAAGTCGCAAATCTCTCATTCCCTTCATTCTAATTATCTATTATTAGCTGAAACAAGATTGGGGAATAACGGGGCTATTTACCTTTTCAATGGTATAAAAAAGGAGCGATCCAACTAGGTATTTTCACACTAGTAGGATAGCTCCACCTATTTAAATTATTCTAAGAAGTCTTTTAGACGCTTACTACGAGAAGGGTGGCGTAATTTTCTTAGAGCCTTCGCTTCAATTTGACGAATACGTTCACGTGTTACGCCAAAAACCTTACCTACCTCTTCTAAAGTTCTTGTACGACCATCATCTAAACCAAAACGTAAACGAAGTACGTTTTCTTCACGGTCTGTTAATGTATCAAGGACATCTTCTAGCTGTTCTTTTAACAATTCATAAGCTGCATGGTCAGATGGAGATTGTGCTTCAGAATCCTCGATAAAGTCTCCTAAATGGGAATCATCTTCTTCTCCTATCGGTGTTTCAAGAGATACTGGTTCTTGTGCAATTTTTAAAATTTCGCGTACTTTTTCTGGCGTTAAATCCATTTCTTCGCCAATTTCTTCTGGAGAAGGTTCTCGGCCAAGATCTTGTAAAAGTTGACGTTGTACACGTATTAATTTATTAATGGTTTCGACCATATGAACCGGAATCCGAATTGTACGTGCTTGGTCTGCAATGGCACGCGTAATAGCCTGACGAATCCACCATGTTGCGTACGTAGAGAATTTAAACCCTTTACGGTAATCAAATTTCTCAACGGCCTTAATAAGACCCATATTCCCCTCTTGAATTAAATCAAGGAATAGCATTCCACGACCTACATAACGTTTAGCGATAGATACTACCAGACGTAAGTTTGCTTCTGCAAGACGTTTACGTGCTTCTTCATCACCTTGCTCAATACGCTCAGCAAGTGCGATTTCTTGCTCTGCAGATAGTAAATCAACTCGACCGATTTCCTTTAAATACATACGCACAGGGTCATTGATTTTAACACCTGGTGGTACACTCAAATCATTTAAGTCGAAAGTCTCTTCGTTCGCTTCTTCTTTCATTAGACTTTCTTCTTCAAATTCTTCTTTTCCAATGATTTGAATGTCTTTATGCTTTTCAAGATCCTCAGCAAAATGGAAAATTTCTTCATTTTCCAATTCATAAGGTGTTAGTTTCTCTGAAATTTCTTTCATAGAAATTTCACCCTCTGTTTTTGCTTTTTCTTGTAGGAATTTTTTTGCATCATCTAATGTAATTTCTACTTCTATCTCTTTTGAACGTTCTGACTTGTCCGCCATAAACCTTCCTCCTTCTAAACAACCGAATCGGGTTAAATCGCCGATAACGATTTTCTTAAATGAATAATCTGTTGGGCGATTTCAAGTGCACGTGCATACTCATGCATCTTCTCCGCTTCCTTTGACTCATGCATCTTTTGATAAATTTCTTGCTCAATTCTATATTTTTGAAGCTGACGGATTGAGTCCACAACCTCTGCCTCTGCTTGATCAGGATCTCGCTCGACTAAAGCCGCTTCCATAACAATTTTCCGTAATTCAGCGTCATCCAAAATCTCCATAAAGCGTTGATAATCAGGATGACCATATTCCTCATAAAATCCTACTAAGCGAACAAAAACAGCCATATAAGCATCTCGAACAAATGGCTCTTTTTGCTCACTCCGTAATACCCTGTCCACTACATCTATATTATGAAGCATATGAGCCAGTAATAAACGTTCGGCACGTTCAGCAGCATCCATAGGCTTTTGTTGTTGCGTGACTGGCATTGAAGGCGTTTGTGTCGGCATTTCTGGTTTTGCAGAACGTACCTGATTCGCCTCCAGCTTTCGGAATTGGGCATAAATGGCTTCTTCCGAAATATTTGTTTCATTTGATAGCTGTCGTATATACAAATCTCGTTCAACTGGCGACGATCTACCTATGAGCTGTTCAAGGACTTCTTGTATATATTGAAGCGTATCATTTTCAAATTGAAAGTTCTTATTTCGTCTAGCATGCATCATCATAAAAGCAATATACGCATGAGGGTTTTCCAAAATTTGTTCCTTAAATGCTTGTCCGCCTAACGTGCGAATATATTCATCAGGGTCCAATTTTTCTGGTAAAACAGCAATATCAACTTTCATGCGCTCCGTATGCAAAAGCTGCGCCGCTCTTTTCGCTGCATCAAATCCAGCATTATCACCATCATAGCAAATCGTAATTTGCTCAACTAAGCGCTTAAGCTTTGTGATATGCTGATTTGTTAGCGAGGTACCCATTGTTGCTACGGCATTCATAACACCTACAGAGTTAGCTGCTAACACATCCATAAAACCTTCCATCAATACTACTTGACGATTTTTTCTGATAGAAGTTCGTGCTTTATCTAGGTTATAGAGCACTTCACTTTTCTGAAATATTGGTGATTCTGGACTATTTAAATATTTCGCTTCCTCACCCGTTGATGAAAGTATTCGTCCTGAGAAGGCAATAATTTTACCATTCTCATCTCGAATCGGGAACATGATCCTTCCTCTAAAACGATCAAAATAACGTTCTTCTCCCTCTCGCTTAATAATTAGCCCACTTTCCGCCATTTCTTGTAAGTTATAACCTTTTCTTTCAAGCAATATGGTTAGGGCGTCAAAGCTTGGGAGAGACCAACCGATGTTATTAGATTCTATAAGCTCCCTTGTAAATCCTCTTTCTAGCAAATAATTTAAAGGTTCTTCGCCATCCTCTGTATTTAACAGTAGATGGTGGAAAAAATCTGCTGTAAAAGCGTGTGCTTCTTTCATCCTTTCTTCCGCTTTAGAAATCTTTTTTGTTCCCCCGGGAAAACTTGGCTCAACATCTAAATGTATGCCAGCTCGTTCTCCAAGTTTCACAACTGCATCAGGAAAAGATATGCCTTCAATGTCCATTACAAAAGTAATGGCATTTCCCCCTGCACCACATCCAAAGCAATGGAATATTTGCTTGTCCGTTGATACAGAGAAAGACGGTGTTTGTTCTCCATGGAATGGACAGAGGCCAAACCAATTTCGCCCACGCTTGGTCAGCTGCATGTATTCACTAATAACATCAACGATATCCGATTGTGTACGAATCTGTTCAATTACTTCCTCTGGAATCTTCCCTGCCAAATCCATCATCACCATCTTTAATAATTACGTTCTAGAAACACAATTCGCTATTCGTTTTAAAATTCCTTTATTTCTCGACAAAAAATTAGGATTTTTCTCTTATAAATATTTTTACCACAATTTTATTATTATAAAACAAAAATTAGTTTTTATCTATACTAATTTCAAAATCCACTCAAAAAAACCGCCTCTATCACCGAGGTGGTTTATTTTCGTACAATTTATTTGCAAGTCAAAATATGTTCTATGATAGTATTTGCTGTCTCTTCCACAGCTTTATTAGTCACATCTATTACTCGACAGCCTATTTTGCCGACAATCTTTTCAAAATGTTGAATCTCTTCTAAAATACGATTATGTTGCGCATAGATGGCATCATCATTTAATCCGAGAGACATTAATCTTTCTTTCCTTATAGAATTTAACTTCTCAGGAGAGATGATTAACCCAAAACATTTTTTAGGGTCCAACTGTAATAGCTCTTCAGGTGGTTCTACTTCAGGAACTAAAGGAACATTCGCCACCTTATACTTTTTATGTGCTAAATATTGTGAAAGGGGCGTTTTAGATGTTCGGGATACGCCTACCAACACGATATCAGCTTGTAATAATCCACGGGGATCACGACCATCATCATATTTTACTGCAAATTCAATGGCTTCAATTTTTTTAAAATAATCATCGTCAAGCATATGAACAATTCCAGGTGTCTCCAATGGATTTTCTTCCATAAAGGTTGCCATTGATTGTAATGCAGGACCTATTATATCGACTGCATGTATCTTTTCCTGTTCACATAAATCACGTAATAGCTTTCGCATTTCTTGACGAACAAGTGTGTAAACAATAAATGCTTGTTGTTGTGCTGCAAGGAAAACAATCTTACGAATAAGCTCCTCCGATTGAATATGTGGAAATCGTCGGATAACAGTATTCTCTAGACCGGGTCGAAACTGGCTAATTACTGCTTTTGCAACTTGGTCGCCAGTTTCACCAACAGAGTCAGATACAACAAATACGCGTAGTCTTTTCATGCAGCTCTCCTTCAAATTTAGTCATTTTGCGCAAGAGATAAGAAAGCTCGTGTAATCGTTGTTTTTGTAAGACGGCCTATAATCGTCAAACCACCCTCTTGTGGTTCAACTACTGGTAGCGAATCAACTTCTCGTTCAATGAGCTTGTTCGCGGCAACAACCAAAGAATCTGATCTTTCACAGTACGAAATATTAGGCATACGTGTCATAATTATATGTACAGGAATTTTATTTAAATCCTGCGTGCCAATACTTGTACGCAGTAAATCTTTGCGAGATAGTACGCCTGTCAAAAACTCATTCTTATCTACGACAAAGAGTGTACCAACATCTTCTGAAAACATAAAGCAAATTGCATCATAAACCGTCATTGTTTCTGGGACAACTACAGGGCCTGAATGAAAATCCTTTACTTTTAAATTGTGAATACTATCCATCAATGTAACGGATGCCTTTTTCCCTGAATAGAAATAACCAACTCGTGGTCTTGCATCTAAAAATCCCGCCATCGTAAGGATCGCTAAATCTGGTCTTAAAGTCGCTCTAGTCAGATTGAGACGTTCTGCAATATGTTCCCCAGTAATAGGGCCGTTTTCTTTCACAATTTGTAAAATGTTTTCCTGACGTTTATTGAGTTCGATTGGACTCACCGCCTCAAATCTAATAGTGTTATACTTATGCTCAATTATTATATACTATAGAATGATAGGTATGCAAAGTATTACACTAATTCTATACAAAAGGTGTTATAATAATGCTTTGCATAATTAAAGCAGTATTTCAATTATACAACATACTGCATATAATAGCAGTAATCTGTATTAAGTTATGGCGGATATGTGTAGAGGATTTTAGATTAAGGGTAATTTCTTTAATTTGTATTTTTGTCATGAAGGCTACACGACTTGTTGAATCGCTTATAAACGAGCATCATCAATCATGCTATTAACACTATTCGTATTCCTCTGGAAGTTCTAAAATCAATTATCAAAAGCCTTTACGGCCGGTTGTTGAACACTTCAAATTGTCCAAGCCAATATTCTTTATACTACGGCTCTCATGCAAGGATTCTTGCTGAGGAGAAGTAGTATTTTTTGGTTCTCCATAATAGTTCAAATGACTATCATTGCTTCATTGGAGTAACATCATACAAAATAAAAAGGTATCGTAAAAACAGGTCGTATTTTAAACGAATAAATTAAATGTATTGAAAAAACCTCCTCCACTTTGCATCTAAGCTGATATAAAAGCACCTCTTCCGAAATTCACATTGTCGACTGTAACATTTTTTCACTTGTTCATACTCTGTTCATACTATCGTCACTGGCAGTACATCTCCGTTGTATAAGCTTTCCTTAGGACCCGTTAAGAGGTCCCATTAACAGCTAATGAAAGGAGAAGATTTAAATGATAATGAGAAAGGCAATGAAAATGAGGATGGGCACTAAAACATCAATCCTTGTAATCCTCATGCTAACTATACTAGCCCCCACGTCTACAATGGCCACAACTGCCGTCAATAACAGTGGTAGTCTTACATTTGAGGCGACCAAAGAAGTAGGCATAGAAAAAGCTAAGCTCCTAACTGAAACGTACGGCGCTACAAGTTTGCAATACGCACTCATCGATGATGGAGAAATTGTCATTTCAGGGCATGCTGGCAAAAACGATTTAAATGGCAATAGACCGTTTACTGCTAATACAATGTACGGTATAGGTTCTACGAGCAAAATGATGCTCACAGCGGCTGTTATGAAGCTTGTCGACGAAGGTAAGGTAGAGTTGGATTTGCCCGTAGTGAACTATATACCTGATTTTAAGATGAAAGACGACCGTTACAAACAAATTACACCTCGTATGCTCCTGAATCATTCCTCTGGCCTGCTAGGAACTTCGTCGCTAAATACCTTTTTATATGACGATAACGATTCATATGCATATGATTCTTTGCTAGAGCATTTAGCCACTCAAAACTTAAAGGCTGATCCGGGAGCATTTTCGGTTTACTGTAACGATGGTTTTACGTTAGCTGAAATTCTAATAGAACGAGTAAGTGGTATGAGCTTCACCGCATTTATCAGCAAGTATTTGACAGAGCCTCTAGAAATGAGCCATACGAAAACACCGAAGAATCTAGTGGATTCTTCAAAACTAGCGGGGATCTACTCCCCTGCCTTTAACGGACAACTACCTGCAGAAAATACTAACATTATTGCTACGGGCGGCATATACTCCACAGCTGAAGATCTCGTTAAATTCTCACAAATATTCACAGGACAGGTGAGTGATATTCTTACTCGTGAATCAGTAGAAGCCATGGCACAAGATGAGTATAAAAGAGGCATGTGGCCTGAGGAAGCTGATCCATCTTTCGTCGCTTACGGGCTAGGCTGGGATAGTGTACGCTTGTTCCCATTCAGTGAATATGGCATCAAGGCACTTACGAAAGGTGGAGATACATTATCTTATCATTCTTCATTAGTTGTACTTCCGGAATACAACATGGCTGCGGCTGTTGTCTCCTCAGGAGGTCAAAGCTTATTAGATCAACTGTTAGCTAATGAAATTCTGCTTAGTGCACTTCAGGAAAAAGGGATTATTCATGAACAGAAGCCGAAAAAGTCCCATGGCGTGCCTATAAAGGCTAAAATGCCACAGGAGTTATCGCAGCATGCAGGTATTTATGGTGGTATTTCAAGTGCGTTAATGAAGGTAGAAATTAATTCTCATGGTGAATTGTCTGTATCTATGCTTACGGTTCCTAATAACCCTATCCAAACGTATTCATATACAGCAGATGGTTCATTTGTGAACAAGGAAGGGACAGAAAAGATAAAGTTCATAGAGGAGAAAAATGGACACACCTATTTATGGTCCAGCTTGTATTTTAATGTACCGGGTCTTCCCCAAACAGCTGTCTCAGAGTATAAAGCTGAAAAGCTAGAAGCCAATATCTTAACGAAAGACATAGCTTCCGTATGGGAGAAACGTGAAGGGGAAAAATATTATTTGATGAATGAAAAATATTCATCGATGCTCTACACTAATTCTGCACCAACTGTAACAATTGATACGATTAAAGATGTTCCAGGCTATTTGTTAACTAATAAAATTATTGGAGCAAACCAAGCAGTTAACCAGCTACAAATCCCTGGCATGGCTGGTCGAGATACTATGGAAATTGAATTTTTCAAGAAAAATGGAGTGGAATATTTTACAGTAGCAGGAGGTTTATACGGTCACGAGGAGCTTGTAAAACCGCTCTACCCCGGCAAACAATCTGTCACAACGATCCAAGCGGACGGCCATGCTAAATGGTTTTCAGTACCAACAAATGCAAAAGAAAAAATCATGACAGTTAAAATGCCGTCCAATGGCTCCTTTGCTGTATACGACCAAGCAGGTAATTGCGTGAACTATACTGTCGTTAGTGGTATAAACGAAGTCTTATTACCAGAAAACGGTAGAGTTGTATTTGCAGGAGAAGTAGACGCCAAATTTGAGATTTCATTAAAAAAATAAATGTCCGCTTATCTAAAAAACTGTCCTTCAGTCATTATTGACCGTATGGGACAGCTTTTTGGGAGGACTAGAAAAAGCCCCAAACAATATTTAGCTAAAATTCACAGTCCCCTCGTGTGACGAGGCTGTTGACCGTCAAAACTGGTTTATGGCCTTCTGAACATCATATGTTCTCTATACAGTTTAAAAATGATTGCGAATCAATGAATTACGTGCTACAATGTTGACACATACGCTGGCTCTATTTATATTTTCGAGCAAATTGCGTTATACAGGCGATGATGGGAAAAAAGTATCTGTTCCATTCAAGAGCGAGTAGAAGATGGTGAAAGTCTACATAGCAACAGAGAAAAGGCACTCCTTGAGCTAACTTTTTGAAAAGAGGTTTTAAACGTTTTGTTTAAAACAATCAGGGTGGAACCGCGGGTATTAGCACTCGTCCCTGGGCATACATTGTGCCCGGAGACGGGTGCTATTTTCATTTAGTCAACACTGAATGAAAAGCTTTAGCGTTTTACCGCTAAAAAGGTGAAAAATTTTGAAGGAGGCTATTTTATGGCTAACAAATCAATGGAAACAATTGTATCATTAGCAAAACACCGAGGCTTTGTCTTCCCAGGCTCAGAAATCTACGGTGGTCTAGCAAACACTTGGGATTACGGTCCACTTGGTGTTGAATTAAAAAACAATATTAAAAAAGCTTGGTGGCAAAAATTCGTTCAGGAATCAGAGCACAATGTTGGTATCGATGCTGCCATCTTAATGAACCCAAAAGCTTGGGTGGCTTCTGGTCACGTTGGGAACTTTAATGATCCAATGATCGACTGTAAATCATGTAAGGCTCGCCATCGCGCTGATAAAATCATTGAAGACGCAGCGTTAGCAAAAGGTGATGAAATCATTGTTGATGGTATGACATTTGATCAAATGAAAGAAACAATGATTAAATACGATGTAGTTTGCCCTGATTGTGGAAAAGATGATTTCACAGATATTCGCCAATTCAACCTAATGTTTAAAACATTCCAAGGTGTAACAGAGTCTTCTACAAACGAGATTTTCTTACGTCCAGAAACAGCACAAGGTATTTTCGTAAACTTTAAAAATGTTCAACGCTCTATGCGTAAACGTACTCCTTTTGGTATTGCACAAGTTGGTAAATCTTTCCGAAACGAAATTACACCAGGTAACTTTACTTTCCGTACACGTGAATTCGAACAAATGGAACTTGAATTCTTCTGTAAGCCAGGCGAGGATCTTGAATGGCACTCTTATTGGAAAGAATTCTGTAAAAATTGGTTATTAAACCTAGGCATGAAAGAAGATTCTATGCGTCTTCGCGATCACGAGGATGATGAGCTGTCTCACTACTCTAACGCGACAACGGATATCGAATTTAAATTCCCATTTGGCTGGGGAGAGCTTTGGGGTATCGCTGACCGTACAGATTATGATTTGAAACAACATATGGAGCATTCAGGTGAAGATTTCACTTATATTGATCCTGTTTCAAATGAACGTTATATTCCTTATTGTATCGAACCATCTTTAGGGGCTGACCGTGTGACATTAGCATTCCTATGCGATGCCTATGATGAAGAGGAGTTGGAAGGTGACGATAAACGTACTGTTTTACGTTTCCACCCAGCAATTGCACCATTTAAAGCCGCTGTTCTACCTCTTTCTAAAAAATTATCTGATGAAGCTACAGACGTTTGGGCTGAACTTCGCAAAGCGTTCCCTGTTGATTTTGATGAATCACAATCAATCGGTAAACGTTACCGTCGCCAAGATGAAATCGGTACACCATTCTGTATCACATACGATTTTGACTCAAAAGAAGATGGCCAAGTGACAGTACGTCACCGCGATTCTATGACACAAGTTCGTATGCCAATTTCAGAAGTTAAAGCCTATATTGAAAAACATCTTCAATTTTAATAGTTAAAATAAAGAGGGGGGTCGCCATTACTGGCAACTCCCTCTTCTTATGCTTTGTAAGTTGAAAATAAACGCTCTTGCATTTTTTCCTCAAATGAAAACTTTTTCACACTCATACCTATTAAGCTAACAAGTAATTCCTCTATATCGGCTAATGAATAATAGAGAAAGGCCCCTTCTCGCATTGGACGAACTCGCTTTTCAACGGTTTGTTCATCTTCAATAAAATAAGCGACATTGACATCACAATGCCCCATTAGCTGTGTAATACGTTGATCATCACCTGGATTAATGAAGAAAGGCACAATTTTATCAATATACAGAATGCTTTGCACAAGCTTAATGAAGAAGTTTTCACGAAGGGTTGTTTCCACAACTAGAATGGTCGTTTTTTCATGCTGATAATCCATATACAGAACGTTTAATTGTTCTTCTAATAATTTCTTTAAAATAGTAATAGAATTTCTATATTTCGTCATATCCGTTTGTATTTCTCTCGTTAACAGACGTAATATGCGAAAAGCTGGTAAAAATATTCTTAGGACAATTTCTTTCGGGTGTAAATGATCTATTAATTTACTAAAATGCATTCTTAGATTATTTTCATCACATCTGATTAATTGCTCCACGAATAGGTTAAAAATCTCTTCAAAGCTATTTGCACGATAATCAATCATTTTGGCTATTTTAACACTATAGTTCAAGGGTAGGTTCATTGATGTTTGCTCATCTAGTAATTTCACCTTGGGCAATGTAGGAAATAAATCGTAAACAAGCTCTACTTGTGCACTACGATTATCAGATAGCATCACAACAGAGTTAACGGGATAGATGCCTAAACATTCTACAAATTTATGCATGAATTTTTCGTTATATAAATGCCGGTCCTTGTATAAAACAGCTAACGCATCCGTTGCTCCATAACCATCGTGATAAACTCGCTTAGACGTCATCGCAGAATACACATCAATAATTTGTAGCAACTGTACTCCTTCACTCATATCATCCGCACAAAGCTGATTAGGATAACCTTTCCCAGCAAAGCGCTCATGATGGTCTCGCGCTAAATAGGCGATATCTTCCTCTTCATTTTCGATAAGCAGCTCATAGCCCTTTGTTGTGTGTGTTTTAACAATTTCAAACTCATCTTCTGAGAGCTTACGCTTTAAATTTAAAATTTCTTGGGGGATAAAGACCTTCCCAATATCATGGAACAAATAACCTCTTGCTAATGTTTCGATATCTGTTAACCCCAAATATCTAGCAAAAATGGTTCCTAATACAAATACATCAAATGAATGGACAAAAGAATACTCATCCCATTCCTTTAAACGCATAAGTAACTCATAGCGATGTTTTTCTTCTAAAATTTTTTCAAAAACACCGCGAACATAAGCGGTATCTTGTATGCTTTTTAAAATTTGACCATAACGCAATTCATGGACAACATTCTCTAGAGTTGTCATAAAAAGTTGATGGACGGTTTCTTTATAGTCATCGATTGGATCTTTTTCCTCCATTAGTGGTGAAAATAAATCCTCGTATTCTCTCGTTCGCTGAGCACTTAAATCATGGACAATTCGAACTGAATCCGATGGTAGATAGACAGATAATTCATCTACTTTTCGAAGTTTAAGTAAAGCAATAATTCGCTCCGTTAAAACTAAATCCTTCTTAGCTAATAAACGATAATCTGAAAAGATATCTTCCGCTAAAATATCATCCGCTTCAACTTCACGAATACTTAAGGTTACTTTTCGTAGCATATTTTTGCCACATACGCTATGTACTAAGCACTATGTGACTCCCTCCTTCTTCCATAGGACTGCGTTATTCTGATAAACGTATAAAAATACGCTTTGCTGATAGAGGCTTGTTTTCTATTTCATAGGCATGTCAGATCTATATTAAGTACATTTATTTCGACAGGGGATTAAACGACTAAATTATATTAAAAAAATATAAATAAGAATATCTATATCACTTACAATATCATAGGTTAAAATACCTTTTCAACTAGTATATGGGACTCGAGTGATTAGTTTCTACTATTTATACATTGAAAACTACATAAAAACACAAGACTATTCTCACAATAATTCATTTTTAGAAAAACAATAAAACGAAAAATTAAGTTATATAGACTCATAAATAAAATTTATAAATTTAATATTTAATATAAAAAACTAAATTCATGTAAAAATTTTATTTTGTAAAAATTGAAATTTTATTCATTTACAACACAATTTAATAGGAACACCAGGAGGTTCAAGACTTTGAGGTCACATTACCAATTACATCATACAAAGGTTATAGTTCCCTCTATTATCCTTAATAAAATTTCTATATAAATTAGGTATTTTAGCTATCCATTTCACAAAGTCCATATCATTCATGCTAGAAAATTTTACATACTATTATTTGGGGTATATGGTTGAGGTCTCAGCGTTTATTCTAACTAGCAATAGCATCAGCACAGTAACATTTTGTTATTGCTAGTCAATTTAGCAGGATTATATGATGGACATTTATGGTAATACTGAACCTACTCACATGGGATGAAAATGAGGATATGTCAGAGGCTATCATAATTCATCCCTTAGCTGAAGGGGCAGGAAAATTAGTGATAACTGGATTTTCAGATGATTCAGAGGACTTCCTAAAAATTTTAGTACATGTAAAAATATAAATGGGAATTAGATCATAAAAAAAGCCAGAGGAATGTTATGATCTGACCCAAAAAAGTTAGACATATTTAGTTAAGCAACTGCTAAGACCTGAGTTCGGTACTCCACCGGGCTTAGGTCTTTTAATTTTTCTTTCATTCGTTTGTGATTGTAGTAGTGAATATAGTCATTGAGCTCCTGTTCAAAATGTGCCATAGATTCAAATTCTTGTAGATACAGGAGTTCAGATTTTAATAAGCCAAAGAAATTTTCGATGACTGCGTTGTCCAAACAATTACCCTTACGGTACATACTCTGCGTAATACCATGTTGCTTTAATGTTTGTTGATACTTTTTCATTTGATAATGCCAACCTTGATCTGAATGAAGAATAATTTGATCACTTGATTTGAGGCGCTCCAATGCTTGTTCTAACATATTATGGACTAGTTTATACACTGGACGCTTCATTATCGTGTATGCAATGATTTCGCCATTACATAGATCAAGGACGGGTGATAAATAGCGTTTCTCACCAAATAGATGGAACTCTGTCACGTCTGTTACCCATTTCTCGTTCATTTTTTCCGCTGTAAAATCTCGTTGTAATATGTTTGGGACAATTTTTCCGACGTTACCTTTATACGAACGATATTTCTTCATGCGGACTTCACACTTTATGCCAATGGCATTCATCAAGCAGTTAATCGTTTTTGGATCGTGATGAATACCGATTTTTTTAGTTCTTTGGTGATCCGACACAACCATAACGTCCCTTATGTTCATGATAAATGGACTGAATTGCGATTTTCACATCAGCGTATTTATCATGACGATTCAAACGCTTTTTCCAGTAACAATACGTACTACGTGGAATATCAGCGACTTTGATTAATTCCACTACTTCATAGATTTCCTTTAGTTCATAAATTACTTACGCTTTGATTTGATTGGTAATTTTTCTTGCATTTGAACTAAAGTATTCAACTTTTTTAAGTACGCATTCTCCATTTCTAATTGTTTAATTCGTGCTTCTAACGCCTCAACAGATCCTTCAGCTGGTGTTGATTTCGTTGTTCTTTTTGTCTCTTTTTTCATAGATGGATGCCCCTTTTTCTTAGAAACAAGAGCATCATAACCACCAACTTCAAACTTCAACTTCCATTTCCGAATCATGCCAGGAGATGAAATATTGAATAGTGCAGCAGTGTCTCTCGAAGATGTACCTGTCTCGTTCATATAATTAAGTACATTCATTTTATAGTCAGCTGAATAGTTTGTATAGGACGTTAAGAAAGTCTCTACGCCATTTTTTTGATAACGGCGAACCCATTCACTGACAACCTCTGCTGTCACACCGATATCTTTCGCAATTTCAAGCATGGTTTCATTTCCATTTAAATATCGTTGAACTGATTGAATACGTTGTTCAACACTTACTTTTGCCATAAAAAAACCCCCGTAAAAGTTAGATTGATGTCTAACTTTTACGGGGCAGTTCAGTTAAGGTTCTTCTGGCTTTTCTTCGTTCACAGTGCGTATTTGTAATTCAGGGGTTCTCTCTAACTGCTCGATGAACTTTCTCGTCTTAAAACGAATTCCGGTTTGTTCTTCATAGATTGTTGTTATAATTTTTTTTATAAAATATTTCGTTTCCTTTTTTAATTCAATTTTCCCGATTTGATCGATGGGAACTGTATAGAACATACGAATAAGCTTAAGTTGTGTCGGCGTTAGGCGAATAATATAGGGATCATGCTGATAACAACGATGGCATAAAAAACCACCTTGTGCAAAGGAAAAAGCAAATTCCCCATCTACAGCCCCACATGCGGCACAGGCGTGTAATATAGGCTGGACTCCTGTATAGGGTAGCATCTTCCATTCAGCAAAGAGTGTGATGGATTCAGGATCATAGCCATCCTCTATCGCTTGGAGCGCTTGCAGCAGGACATCAAAGGCGAAAGGCTCTGGTTTTCCCTCTTCTACGACCCGCTCCACAAGTTCCATAATATAGCTAGCATAGGCAGTAGCTATGATATCCTCACGAATATGGCGCATTGAATTCAAATGCTCCCCTTGTTGCAATGTCCCCATACCAGTATGGTGTTGTACCATAAACATGCCATATGTAAAAGGCTGTGTGACTGACGCTAATCTACTAGAAGGCTTTTTCGCACCTCTTGCCATGGTTGCTACCTTCCCTGCCTCCCGCGTAAGCAACGTAACAATTTTATTAGATTCACCATAAGCGCGTACTTTTAAAACAATTCCTTCCCATTTATGAAGCATAGTCCCCCTCCTTTCCTATAAACTGTCCATGAAAATAGAGCTCTCCAAAATATTTTGGACAGCTCAAAGTAAAATCTATATGACCGAGGGCATTCACACCGCCAATGCTGTAGACCTTAGTTTTTTGACGGTGTTACCCTAGTCAGCAAAGCATCTTAATACTCATCGTCACGGAAGCCGAAATCACGTAAATGTGTTGATTTATTACGCCAATCTTTTTGGACTTTTACCCATAGTTCTAAATAGACTTTAGAACCTAATAGCATTTCGATATCCTTTCGTGCACGTGTCCCTACTTCTTTTAATAGGGCACCACGTTTACCAATGACAATACCTTTTTGAGAATCACGTTCAACCATTATAGTGGCTGAGACATGAATTTTATCATTGTTTTCCTCATCTCGACGGATTTTATCAATAACAACCGCAATGGAATGTGGAATTTCTTCGCGCGTTAAATGTAATACTTTTTCACGAATAAGCTCAGAAATGATGAAACGCTCTGGATGATCCGTTACTTGGTCAGCTGGGTAATATTGTGGCCCATCTGGTAAATATTTCGACAACGTGTCCAATAAGCTTTCTACGTTATTGCCTTGTAACGCTGAGATAGGAATAATTTCAGCAAATTCATAGCGTTCCTTATAGCTTTCGATAATTCCAAGTAATTCATCTGGATGAATCTGATCGATTTTATTAATAACAAGGAATACTGGCGTCGAATTTCCCGCCAACATTTCTAGTATAAATTCATCGCCTTTGCCAAGCTTCTGCTCAGCATTCACCATGAATAAAATCACGTCCACTTCACGCAATGTATTTTTGGCAACTTTTAACATAAAATCACCAAGTTTATGTTTTGGCTTATGGATACCTGGAGTATCAATAAAAATCATTTGGCTATCTGTTGATGTCAGTACACCTTGTACTTTATTTCGTGTTGTTTGTGGTTTATCACTCATGATCGCAATTTTTTGGCCAATGACACGATTCAAAAATGTCGATTTACCAACATTGGGACGACCAATAATAGAGATAAAGCCTGACTTATAGCCACTTCTAGTTTCCAGCATTCTCTAAATCCTCCGTTGTAAATGCAAACGGTAATAATTCGCCCACTGACGTTACCGTAACATCACCTTTTAAATTCGTTAAATAAACAGGCATCGTCGGTGCGCAAAATTCCATCATCACCTGACGACATGCTCCACATGGTGCGCATGGGCCTTCTGTATCTGCAACAATAGCAATAGCCTCGAATTCATAAGTACCTTCTGACACAGCCTTAAAAAATGCTGTACGCTCAGCACAATTCGTCATACTATAGCCTGCATTTTCAATATTACAACCGTGAATAACTTCTCCGGCCTTCGTTAAAAGAGCTGCTCCTACTTTAAATTTTGAGTATGGAACATATGCTTTTTCACGCGCTTTTTTAGATTCCTCTAGTAATGCATGCATATCAATTGTCATCTATCATATTTCTCCCTCACGTTAGTATAATACAGTTAATTTTTCATATCAGATACTCACTTCGATTACAACCATTTTGGTAAGAAGATAAGTAATCCGATTATAGCACTGAATAGCGCAAATACAAGCACAGCACCTGCTGCGATATCTTTTGCCTGCTTGGCGAGTGGGTGAAGGTTCGGCGATGCCAAATCCACTACTCTTTCAATAGCTGTATTAATCATTTCCAATGCAAACATAAGTGCTATTAATAGTAGCACAATATACCATTCCGTTCGAGACAAACCTGTAAAATAACCAGCCAGTATGACAATGACTGCACTCACAATATGTGATCTTAAATTTTGTTCTTTACTTGCAGTTATAATGCCTTCAAACGCATAGCCAAATGATCGCAAGTATTTACGCAAATCCATTTAATCTCGTCCTAAACCAAAAGTTTGTAATATTTCATCTTGTTTTGTAAACATCACTTTTTCCTCTTCAGGCTCCATATGGTCATAACCGAGTAAATGTAAAAAGCCATGGACAGCTAAAAAACCCAATTCTCTTTCAAAGGAGTGAGTGTATTCCTCAGCTTGCTCTTTTGCACGATCTGTCGAAATAATAATATCGCCTAGTATACGGGGCATTCCTTCAAAAGTTACAGTCATTTCACCTTCACCTAGTTCCTCCAATGCAAAGGAAATGACATCGGTTGGTTGATCTTTCCCGCGATACTCGCGATTTATATCTTGAATCGTGTCATTTGTGACAAACGTCACAGAAACCTCTGTTTCTGGCTCGATGTTTTCTACACTCGCTGCATGTTGCAAAAGCTTTTCTACAAGCTCTATATGTTGTGCCGCCACTTCATTTGTTTCATCTGTAAAATCAATTGTTAAAATCATAGATCCTCCTACTTATCTGCCTTTGGATATTCAATACGTGAATGGAAAATCCCGTTCAACGTTTCGCAAAGTACTCTCTCAATACATTTTAACTCTTTTATTGAAATATCGCATTCATCAAACTGGTTATCTTGTACTCGATCGTCAATAATAGCTCGTACTAGCTTATGAATTTTCTCAGCATTCGGCTCTTTCATTGAACGTACTGCTGCCTCTACACTATCTGCCACACTTATAACCGCTGCTTCCTTCGTTTGCGGTTTTGGGCCAGGATATCTAAACGTAGCCTCATCAAAGGATTTCCCTTGCTCTTTCGCTTTAAACAAGAAAAATTTTAACAAACTTGTCCCATGATGCTGCAACGCAATATCAATAATTTCCTGAGGCATTTTATAGCGTCTTAACATGTCTGCACCGTCAGTTGTATGAGCAATGATAATTTCTGCACTTGTTTCAGGAGGCAAAGAATCGTGCGGATTAATGCCTGACATCTGATTTTCAATGAAGAAAGCTGGTCTCTTTGTTTTTCCGATATCATGATAGTAGCACCCTACACGAGCTAGTAACCCATCTGCTCCTATTTCTTCACAGGCAGCTTCAGCTAAGTTTGCGACCATCACACTATGATGATATGTTCCTGGTGCTTCCATTAGTAATTTTTTTAATAATGGATGATTTGGATTGGATAGCTCAATTAAACGTAATGACGATAATAAACTAAATGCTGACTCAAAGAATGGTAAAAGACCCATTGTCAACGCACCAGAAAGCAATGCAGATAACATAGCCGCTACAAAGTAAAACACTAATTCTGGTAAACCATAGGATGATTGTGTCATTAATAAATAGAAGGCGATAAAAGCCATATTTACAAGAGAAATAACCGCAACTGCCTGTAAAATATGGGACCGCTTCTCAACACTACGCAAAAAGAATAAACTTGCAAACCCTCCGAAAATGATATAAAGCGTAATTTCCATTTGCATAACGGATGAATAGCCTTCTTGAAAAATAACGCCAGCCGAAGCAGCAGTCATAACTGTAACAAGCACTGCTGCTTTATCATCTGCCAATAGACGGACAAGCATCGTAGCCAATGCTGTTGGGAAAAGGAAGGCAATGGTCACATCAAATCCGCCAGAAACTAAGCTAATAAATTTCATTAGCAAGATGGACAAACTATAAACAATCACTGTTACCAATAATGCATTTCGTTTTTTTCGTTCGTTAGCCTCCCAACGCTCGAATAAAATATACATAAACACCATTTGGAGCAGTGTTAAAATTATGAGTCCTGCAATTGGTTTTAAGGAAGCTTGATTACTAATCATCCCTAAAAGCTCTAATTGTCGAAATGCCTCTTTATCAATAATCTGGCCTTCCTGCACAATAATTTGACCTTGTAAAATTCTTGTAGGCTCTACACTTTCCTTCGCTTGTTCTTTTCTTATTTTCGTTTGCTCTTCGTTAACGGTTTCATTTTCAATGATGCTTGTACGGCCAATTAAAACAACCGTATTGAATATTTTATCTGGATACCCTCTTTGTCCTCGAATTTTCGTCTCAAAGTCATTTTGAGCAACAAAGACATTTTCAGGTCGAATGGATTTTTGTAAGTATTCCTCTACGGTTTTGGATAATTGGATACTTGTTCTATTTAAATCCTCATCGCTCTGCACTAAAAGTCCTTCTAGCTGTGAATCCGTGAAGATGAGTGGCATTTGATCTTCATCAAGCGATTCAAATTTTTTGCGAAGCTGCCCTACTTGATCGGCAATTGCAATAGGTTCCTTACTATTTGCCACATCCTTTTTTACCTCAAGTACATAATCAAATAACGATGTGACAATCGCTGCTCTTTGCTTGGCGACATCCTCCGAAAATTGATAGACCGGGCCTACTGCAGTTGCGGCTTTTTCCCGCTCTTGCTGTGTCTTGTAGGTATCTTCTATTGTTTTAGTAGATCGTACGGTTTCAGGGGCTAACTGTAAAGGTTTGAAATCATATGTAACTCCTTTAACATTGCCATACATCAATCCAAATTGTAGGCATCCTGTTAAAATGAGAATGATGATAATAAAATAGCGAAAACCGATAAGCTCTGTAAATTTTCGAAGTTGTTTCTCCATCTGGCACCTCCTCTATCTACCTTCTATCATACCAATTCAACATACATTTTTCTCGAAAAATGTATAAGAAAGCAAAAAACAGCTATACAAATTCGTATAGCTGTCACATTTTTTTCCATATTTTAATCATTCACATTTACAGGGCAGACTTGTTTAACCCTGTTGCCCCTGTCGCTTCGCTTTCGGGGCAGACTTTAGAAAGGCTTTGCCATTCTAAAGTTGCTGTTCTTCGTAGGCTTGGATGATTTTGGCTACTATTGGGTGACGGACAACATCCCCCTGTTCTAGCACTTGGAAATGGATTGATTTTACATATTTTAATGTACGTTCTGCTACAATTAAGCCAGACTCCGTATTTTTAGGCAAATCGATTTGTGTTTTATCACCTGTAATTACCATTTTCGACCCGAAGCCTAATCGTGTTAAAAACATTTTCATTTGTTGATGAGATGTATTTTGTGCTTCATCTAAAATAACGAAAGCATCATCTAATGTACGGCCACGCATATAAGCCAATGGAGCAATTTCAATCGTTCCTCGTTCAATCAATCGTTGGGTCTGTTCAGACCCGTAGATGTCGTTTAAGGCGTCATAGAGAGGTCTTAAATAAGGATCTACCTTTTCCTTTAAATCACCAGGAAGGAAGCCTAGAGACTCTCCTGCTTCAACAGCGGGACGAGTTAAAATAATGCGCTTGACATGCCCATTTTTAAGTGCCTGCGTTGCCATGACTACCGCTAAATACGTTTTCCCAGTACCGGCTGGACCTATACCAAAAACAACGTCTTTATGACGGATTGCTTGTATGTATTCTCGTTGACCAATTGTTTTTGCACGAATTGGTTTACCTTTTGTCGTGCGTGCTATTTCTTCATCATAAAGTTCTGCGAAATATTCAATGGTACCTTTTTGAGTCATTTCAATAGCTGTAGATACATCACGTTGATCAATATTAATACCTTTGCGAATGACCTTCAATAATGCATGCAGCAGATATGTTGCCTGTTCCTTAGCACTTTCTTCACCCGCAAGTTGAATTTGTTCACCACGGGTAATGATATGAACATTAAGTGCTTCCTCAACCAGCTTCATATTTGCATCGGAAATTCCGAGTAGCATAACCGCTTCGTTTGGATTATCCACTTGTAATACAGTTAACTGTTCTGACATAATCATTCTCCTTGTAGGCCATGTATTGGACTTGCAATGTTTTCATTGACTAAAAATAGAACTTTCCCTTCAACTGTACCATTACCCCACTTTGCCTGTAAAAGGTTTTCTTTTTTGATGATGGATTTAGCAGGTAACGAACGTATTACTTTTTCATGCAGGAGTGGGATGAGTAAAGTCTCAATTTTCGATTCATCAAGCTCCACCTGCATCGTTTTCGTTTGCTGTTCCTCCACAATTGACACATAAGGGTCTAGCCAATTCGGTAAATCCTTTTTTTGCACATAATCAACTTTTTCTTGATGAATACCTTTCACCAATACTCGCCATTGCTTTTGTTGCAAGGTTTCCATTGTAATTTTTGTAGGAATTTTAAAAGTACATTCTAGCCAATAGTCTGCATAAACCTCGCCCTTTGCGCCAACAAAGACATGATTTGTTCCACTTTCAATCACACCACTAACAAGAACATCCCCCTCATAAGCTGTATCATTTACTGAAATTTTCCGCTCCCCATTTTGGATATCAAAGTGAGTAATAATACCGCTTTTCGTTGCTACTAATTGCGATGCCAATTTTTCATTTGTCTGCTTCGTTTGTTTAGGTGACTCCTGTGGTCTTAGTACCACGCGTCCTCCATTTTTTTCAATATGCACCCAAGAAAGTTCTCGATGCTGTTCTAGTAGCTTTTGGCGTATAACAGTATTAGAAGGTAAATTTTTTTTAGAAAGTGGTGTTTCTATTTGAAATGTATCATGAAAGGTTTTACCTAAGCGCTGCTCCAATTCAGGTGTCGCGGCTTCAATGTCTACTTTCCAAATCACTTGCGCACCAATTATTGGGATGGCAATCATTAAAGCCAAACCAATCAAAGTCCAAACCTGAGCTCGGAAAACTTGCAGCTCATCCGCATAAAAAACAGCCATTTTCAAACGAAAGCCTCTTCGTATACGGCGAATTTTTGGTAAATGATGCATCGTTGTTTCAAATGAAACCTCTTGTTCTCTAAAGACAACACGCTTTAATGGAACATGTTGTGCGTGCAATGCTTGAATAAAAGGATGAACATTTTCATGGCGCTTTATACGTATAATGATTGGCCGATTATTCCACATTTTAGCTCACACCCATATTCTTTGTCATTTTCATATGAATCTCTTGTAAATTTTCAACAGAAAGATGAAGCATTTCTTCTTTTAGTGCATGAATCTTCACCAGATCCGCAGTAACAGTAATATGATAATCTGCATAAGCAAACGAACATGTCGTTGCATCTGCATGAATAAAACGATAAGGTCCAATGATTTTTAATGATTCAAATTCGGACAATTCAAGTAGTGGCGTTAATTGAAATAATTTTTTCATAAAAAAAATGCCTCCTTCTTCGGCAATATATGCATCGAAAAAGGAGGACATGCTAGTTATTTTCTTTTTGCTTTTGGAGGACCTAATATTTCAGCCATTACCACAGCCTGCATGAGAGCCGTTTTAGATTGTGGAACTTGAAAAGGAGAATGAGTCCCAGTTGCTTTCACTTCTTCCTTCCCAGCTGCTAATCGTCCTTTTCGCTCTCGAGTAGACGAGCGGTGTGGCACATCAGCTGGAATGACAGGTGGCGCAACATAGCTTGGTACTTCCTTCTTCACTTGTTCCTCAACATTTTTTTTAGTGTCTTGAACCTTTTCATTTTCTGGAATCCAATCCCCAATAAATTCTCGAGCAAAATCTTCAAAACTTTGCGGTTTTTGATGACGTTGCGGAGTTTCTTCCAAAACAGGTGACTCTACACGTGTATCCTTATTATTAAAAGGAGGCATCGGTTTTTGTGGTTTCTTATTTTTTGATTTTCCGAAAATAGAGCTGACTATGGCAATTATTGCAAAAATAATTAATTGTTCCATATGTTAGTTCCGCTCCTTTCCGTTATTAAACATTTGGTTCGTTTGTTTCAGGTTTATCGTTGCTTACTTTTGAAATGGAATCACGCATAGCCGTATCAGCTTGAATGTTACGATAGTTCATGTAATCCATAATACCAAGATTACCTGAGCGTAATGCTTCCGCCATCGCTTGAGGTACTTCTGCTTCAGCTTCTACAACTTTCGCTTTCATCTCTTGAACACGGGCAATCATTTCTTGCTCATTCGCTACAGCCATTGCACGACGCTCTTCGGCCTTCGCTTGGGCAATGTTTTTATCTGCTTGCGCTTGTTCAATTTGTAATTCTGCACCAATGTTTTTACCGATATCTACATCAGCAATATCAATGGATAAGATTTCAAAGGCTGTTCCTGAATCCAAACCTTTTGATAAAACTGTTTGTGAAATCATATCCGGATTTTCTAATACTTCTGTATGGCTAGTTGCCGAACCAATTGTAGAAACAATCCCTTCCCCTACACGGGCAATAACAGTTTCTTCACCAGCACCACCGACTAAACGCTCGATGTTGGCACGTACCGTAATACGGGCTTTAGCCTTTACCTCAATCCCGTTCATCGCTACACCTGAAATAAATGGTGTTTCAATAACTTTTGGGTTTACAGACATTTGAACTGCCTCTAATACATCTCGCCCAGCTAAATCAATCGCGGCACAGCGCTCAAATGATAATTCAATATTCGCGCGGTGAGCAGCAATTAATGCATTGACAACTCGGTCTACATTACCACCAGCTAAATAGTGACTTTCAAGCTGGTTAATCGTAACAGGTAAACCTGCTTTATGTGCTTTAATCAACGGATTTACGATTCGAGACGGAATTACACGACGTAAACGCATCCCAATTAATGTGAAAATGCTAACACGGACGCCTGCAGCCAGTGCAGAAATCCATAGTGCTACTGGTACAAAGGTAAAGAATACCGCTAGTACAATGAATAAAATAACCAGTCCAGCGATAGGACCAATTAATGCTAAATCAAAACCCATTTTCTATTCCTCCATCTCTTTTTCTGTTTGTCTCACGACAATGCGTGAGCCTTCAACTTTAATAATTTCTACATGTTTATTTGCATCGACATAGCCGCCCTCTGATACAACATCAATGCGTTCACTGCCAAGAACCATTGTACCCGATGGACGTAAAGGAGTAAGTGTAGTCCCTACTTTTCCTAACAATTCTGTGCGATTGACGTTGGATACATAGCCCTCTTCTGTCGTAGTTGCATCCATTAACACCAGCCTGTTTAAGACATGCAGTTTTTTCCCGAAAAATTTCATCAGAATCACCATTCCTATAATCGCTATTACAAGCGCAATGAGAATTGCTATTATCATTTGCATAATATTTGCACCTGCCAGTAATAAACTTAGTATTATGAGAACACCACCTAAAATACCGACAATTCCACCAGGAACAAAAAACTCTGCAACTACAAGTGCTAAACCAATAATTAATAACAATAAGGATTCATAGCCAGCAAAGCCTGCAACCATATGTCCAAAGAAAAATAAACCAAGTGCTGATAATCCCATTATACCTGGAACTCCAAATCCTGGCGAATAGAGTTCCATTACAAGACCTAGACTTGCAATGGATAATAAAATTGGAACAATAATTGGATTTGTAATAAAACGAGCCAATTTCTCAGAGAATGTTGGTTCGATTGGAACGACATCACTTTCTTGTAAGTCTATTTTCTCTAAAAGTTCCTGAAAATTTTTCACGGTACCCTCTGAGTATTGGACCTTAAATGCCTCCGATGCTGAAAGCGTTAATAGATTTTTTCCTTCCGCACGGTATTCCGGCAATTCATAACTCGAATCAGCCATTGCTAAAGCATACTTAGGATCTCGACCTGATGTCTCCGCTGCTGCCGACATTTGAGCAAGCCATGCACTATTGGCTTTCAAATCGGCCGCATTACCTGCTGAATCGATAACAGCTGCTGCACCGATTGTTCCATTGGGTACCATGTAGATTTCATCCGCATGTAAGGCTAAAAAAGCACCTGCTGAATGGGCATCCTTATTAATAAAAGCAATCGTCCGTATATCCGTTGCATCCATAAGCATGGCGATATCACTTGCTGCATTTACAAATCCGCCAGGCGTATGTATATCTAAGATAATCGCTTTCGCATTGTTTTCTTTAGCCTCATTAAAAGCTCGTTGTAAAAATGCGTGAAGCCCTCGCTCCACTTCATTATGAATAGGAACGTGGTAGACCTTACTGCTTGCAAAAGCCGAAGTTAATGGAAACGCTAACAAAAAAGTCATCCATATCACTAGTAAGTAACTAAGGATTCTCCGTTTTCGCACCTTTTTCCCTCCCTTCTAACATGCTTCTCCTCTGTATATACGGTCGAACATGTAAAAAGTTTCACAAATCTAAAAAATTATTTCAGCGATATGTACATGTTGCTTATACTACGTAGTATTACACAAAAAAGCCGAATGAATCTACATGATATCCATCCGGCTTTTTCATATGTACGTAAAACGAGCAATGTAAAATACCTGAAATTAATTACAGCTGTAATTAATTCCAGGTATATCTTTGTCTGCTCAGTGAATCATACGATTGCGTGTTATGAACGTAGGGATTTTTAATGGGAAATTAAATTACCACTTACGTTTACGTGCAGCTTCTGATTTCTTTTTACGTTTAACGCTAGGTTTTTCGTAGAACTCGCGCTTTCTAACTTCTTGAATTGTACCACTTTTTGATACAGTACGTTTGAAGCGGCGAAGAGCATCTTCAAGCGATTCGTTTTTGCGAACGACAGTTTTTGACATCTCTCTTTCCCTCCCTCCGAACACACGTCAATACACAATTAGGCAAATAACCTTCTGTTGTGTACTAAAAAATTATATCGTATTGTCTAATAATGGTCAATAGAAAGTGTGCGAAAATATCAAGTGAATTTTTGGTTTTATTTCTAATTGGAATTAGATGATCAAATTTTGCTCACAATAAAAAAAAAATTGCATTTTTCTATTAATATAGGGGTTTACAGAAAATAGAATATGGGCGTAGAATAATCACATTCAATTTAATAATGGCCAAATCTCAAACATTGAAAACGGAGGACCCAATATATTGGGGTTAATTCTGAAATACAGAAAGGATGAGAAACTCTTTCGCCATCCTACCCGTCAGCTAACTTCGTCGGCTAAAGCGAAGGAGGTCCTATTCGACCACCATTATTAGCATGTTTTCTACTATCCTTTACATGCTTTTTTAGTTGGTCTTTTTTTATGCATTTTTAAAATCAAGTTATTTTACATCTATAGAGGAGAACAAGATGAACACTTTTAGAAACACATTAAATCCTCCCAAAATTCTTGTACTTGGCTTTGCACTTATTATTATCATCGGGACTTTTCTTTTAACGATACCTCTTTCTACAGAAGATGGAAAGGGACTTTCGTTTTTAGATGCATTGTTCACCGCTACATCAGCAACTTGTGTAACGGGATTAATTGTTGTCGATACAGGTGATACATTTTCAGTTTTCGGAGAAGTAGTCATTTTATTCTTAATCCAAATTGGTGGTTTAGGATTCATGACATTTGCAACCTTGTTATTTTTACTACTTGGGAAAAAAATATCTTTAAAAGAAAGACTTTTGCTTAAGGAAGCATTTAATAATATATCCATTGCCGGCCTTGTAAAATTAGTAAAGAGAATACTGCTCTTTACAGCATTGATTGAAATGATTGGTGGTCTTATTTTATCTATTCGTTTTTCTTTTGATATGCCAATAGGAAAAGCTGTTTATTTTGGTTTTTTCCATGCAATTTCTAATTTCAATAACGCAGGCTTTGATTTAATGGGCGGATTTAACGGAATGACAGCTTATGTAGATGACCCATTCGTCGTTTTAACAATTTGCGCTCTCATTACACTTGGAGGCTTGGGATTTATTGTCATGAATGAACTATATGAATATCGATTTACTAAAAGACTATCCGTCCATACGAAAATTGTATTAGCGTTTACAATTTTTTTAACGGTTAGCGCTACAATTTTGATATTTGTGTTTGAATTTGGAAATGATAAAACACTCGGTCCATTAACTGAATGGGGCAAAGTATTAGGTTCTTTTTACCAAGCTGTTACACCAAGAACAGCAGGTTCCAATACACTTGCTATTGGTGACTTAACACATTCCACATTATTTTTAATAATTCTCTTAATGTTTATTGGAGCTGGATCTGGTTCCACTGCAGGTGGAATAAAAATAACAACTTTCGCAGTATTAGTTGCTACAATGTGGTCACAAATCAGGGGGAAAGAAGATGTTGTTTTATTTAAACGTAGAATTGTCACTGAGACTATCTTAAAGGCTTTGACTGTCACAATGTGTGGCGTACTTATCGTTGTTGTTGTGACAATCATTCTTAGCATTACTGAACAACGTCATAGTTTCATGATGTATTTATTTGAAGCAACCTCTGCATTTGGTACTGTCGGTCTTTCGATGGGGTTGACACCTGAGTTATCCCCTACTGGTAGAATTCTCATTATTTTAACGATGTTTGCCGGAAGACTAGGTCCATTAACCATTGCTTTCGCTATTACAAAACGACGAAAAACAGAAGCCTTTCGACATCCTAAAGGTAATATTATGATTGGATAACAAAATTAGAGGAGAGTGCTATAGCTATGGCTATTAAACAATATGCAGTTATTGGCCTAGGAAGGTTCGGCACAAGTGTTGCCCGCAGATTACATGAAGCTGGACAAGAAATTTTAGGAATTGATATTAATGAAGAAAGAGTGGAGGATGCAGAGCCCTATGTTACCCACGCTGTAGTAGCTGATACAACTGAAGAAAAAGCTTTAACCTCTATTGGTATAGGAAATTTTGATTGCGTTATAGTGGCTATAGGTAACGATATGCAGTCAAGTATTTTAACAGTATCTTTATTAAAAGAACTAGGGATAAAAAAAGTTATTGCTAAGGCCCTCGGTAAAAGACATGGTCAAGTTTTAGATAAAGTAGGTGCTGATTGGATTATTTATCCTGAGCGAGATATGGGAGAGCGCGTGGCAAATCAGCTATTGTCTCCGAATATGCTGAATTATATCGAATTGTCTAAGGAATATAGTATAGAAGAAATTATGATCCCTTCAAAAATGGCTGGGCAAAATCTGCGAGATTTAGATTTGCGTGCGAAATATAACGTAAGTGTTATTGCCATTGTTCGAGAAGGAGAAATCATTATTTCCCCCTCCCCTGAGCAAAATATGGAACAGGAAGATATTTTAGTGATGATTGGCCATCGAAAAGATCTCGCTTATTTTTCAAACATACAATAACAACAAAAAGGCTGTTTCAAGACCCCTTGATACAGCCAGCCACTTTTTCTTAGAAGATTTTCTGTTGATCTCTATCATCTTTTAAAATTTCTACCGCCTCTCTAAAACGTTGGGAATGGACAATTTCACGTTCACGTAAAAACTTCAAACTGTCATTTAAATCGGTATCATCAGATAAATCAATAATCCATTGATAGGTGGCACGTGCCTTTTCCTCTGCGGCAATATCTTCATATAAATCTGCTATTGGGTCCCCTTTTGCCTGAATATAAGTTGCTGTAAATGGCACACCAGAGGCATTTTGATAAAATAAAGCTCTGTCATGATTTACATAATGATCTCCTAATCCCGCTTCTTTTAGCATTTCTGGCGTAGCATCCTTTGTCAGCTTGTAAATCATCGTAGCAATCATTTCTAAATGTGAAAATTCCTCAGTCGCTATATCCGTTAATAAACCAACCACTTTGTCAGGAATCGTATAACGTTGATTCATATAACGAAGTGCTGCTGCTAATTCCCCATCAGCACCCCCATATTGCTCAATTAAAAATTTTGCAAGCATAGGATTACAAGTACTAACCTTTACCGGGTATTGAAGTTTTTTTTCATAATACCACAAGAATAAATTCCTCCTAATTATATGTTATACTTGCCACGGCCATGGGGTATCAACCCAATTAAAAGGATAATCTGAATAACTTCTTCCAAAATTCATTAATGGACCAAATTTTTGTTCAAAGTTGACTTTGAGTTTCATACTTTTTTCAGTGTTTTCATTAAATTGTTGAATGGCTGCATAATCATGTGGATGTGTGTCTAAATAGAGATTTAACTCAACGATGACGAAATCAATTGCCTGAATTTCTTCAAGTAGGGTATAAAATTCAGGCGGCATCTTTTTAGTCATGCTTCATCCCTCCTTTTAGTTGGAAATGGATAGGGACTAAATAATTGTGGCCATAGTGTTCCTGCCATAAGTGCCTCTCTTGGAGTTTGGAATTGGGGAAGTCCAGGTGGCTGAAAACCCATATATAATTGTGGTGGTGTAGCATAATATTTTACTTCGATGGGTTTGCAGGGATCAAAGGGACTAATATAAGGCTTCCAATACTTATATTGTGTAAACATGACATCCTCCTTTCTGTATTCAAAATCGTCAGTGGAGTATATGTGATCGTTGAAGGTATTATTCTATATGAAAAAAAGCCACTAGCTTCTTACTGAGCTAGTAGCTTATATATACTGAAAGAAATAATTAATAATTAATAATTAGAATCTGCGATTAATCCGTTCATGATGGCTACGCCAGAGCTTGCACCAATACGAGTTGCTCCTGCTTCCACCATGCTTTTCATATCCTCTAAGCTACGAACACCACCTGAAGCTTTAACACCAAGATCAGGACCTACTGTTTTACGCATTAGGGCAATATCTACTGCAGTTGCGCCACCAGTTGAAAAGCCAGTAGATGTTTTAACATAATCAGCACCAGCTGCCACAGCAAGCTCACATGCTTTTACTTTTTCTTCATCTGTTAATAAACATGATTCAATGATGACTTTTACAAGTGCACTACCTTTAGCTGCTTCCACAACTGCAGCAATGTCAGCTTGTACAAGATCATAATTTTTATCTTTTAATGCACCAATATTAATGACCATATCTACCTCATTTGCACCGTTCGCAATTGCATCTTTTACTTCAAAAGCTTTCACAGCTGGAGTATTGGCTCCAAGAGGGAATCCAATAACCGTACAAACCAACACGTCTGAACCTTGTAATAATTCGCTACTTTGTTTTACCCAAGTAGGATTTACACATACAGAGGCAAAATTAAATTGCTTCGCTTCTGCACATAGTTTTTCAATTTGTTCCTTTGTTGCCTCAGCCTTTAATAATGTATGATCGATCATACGCGCAAAATTTTGTTCCATTTTTTAACGCTCCTTCTTTAATCAAGATGTACGTACCTCTTCGAATCATACCATTTTTTCACGTTGCCGTCTAATTTCTTTCTATTTAAATGATTACTGGTGTTGTTCTTGTGAAATTAGCTTTTGTTCATAGATACATGAAGTTCTATTCAAGCAATGGTATCCTTGAACTGCTTTCATTTCCGTATAGTTTACCCACTAGTAAAACAATTAGTCCCCTAAAAAAGAGGACAAAAACATTCACAAAAAAATCTTTAAAGTATTGATTTTAAAAGGATTATGTTATCATAAATCACGTATCTAAAATAAGTACACTACAAAATAATTTAAATGTGAAGAAACACAAGGTAATGTGAAGTTGAAAGGATGATATAAATTATGAGTAACGAGCGATCAAAAATCGTGAGTTTCCATACTCTAGGTTGTAAAGTAAACCACTACGAAACAGAAGCCATTTGGCAACTATTTAAAGATGAAGGCTATGATCGCACTGAATTTGATCAACAAGCGGACGTTTATGTCATTAATACATGTACAGTTACTAATACTGGAGATAAGAAATCACGTCAGGTGATTCGTCGAGCAATTCGTCAAAATCCAGATGCAGTAATATGTGTAACAGGTTGCTACGCACAAACCTCGCCAGCAGAAATTATGGCGATTCCTGGGGTCGATATTGTTGTTGGTACGCAGGACCGCACAAAATTACTTGGTTATATTGACCAATATCGTGCTGAGCGTCAGCCAATTAATGCTGTACGTAACATTATGAAAAATCGCGTGTATGAGGAATTAGATGTACCAGCATTTACAGACCGCACACGTGCTTCCTTAAAAATACAGGAGGGCTGTAATAACTTCTGTACGTTTTGTATTATTCCGTGGGCACGCGGCTTAATGCGTTCTCGTGATCCACAAGAAGTATTACATCAAGCACAGCAATTAGTAGATGCAGGCTATCTTGAAATAGTTTTGACAGGTATTCACACGGGTGGTTATGGTCAAGATTTAAAGGATTATAACCTTGCCCAATTATTACGTGATTTAGAAGCCAATGTAAAAGGATTAAAGCGTCTCCGTATTTCGTCTATTGAGGCTAGCCAATTGACTGATGAAGTAATTGACGTATTACGTGAATCTAAAATTGTCGTGAATCACTTACACATTCCAATTCAATCTGGATCAGATACGGTGTTAAAACGTATGCGTCGTAAATATACAATGGAATTTTTCGGCGAACGTTTAACGAAATTACATGAAGCCTTACCTGATTTAGCTGTTACATCTGATGTAATTGTCGGTTTCCCTGGTGAGACAGAAGAAGAATTTATGGACACATACAACTTTATTCGCGATCATAAATTCTCTGAACTACATGTTTTCCCGTTCTCTCCACGTACAGGAACTCCTGCTGCACGTATGGAAGATCAAATTGATGAAGACATAAAAAATGAGCGTGTACACCGACTCATCTCCTTAAATGATCAACTTGCTAAAGAGTATGCTTCTCGCTTTGAAGATCAAGTGCTAGAAGTTATTCCTGAAGAATTTGTACATGATGGCAGTGAAGAGGAAGGCCTTTTAACGGGTTATACAGATAATTACTTAAAAGTAGTGTTTGAGGGTCCTGAAAGTCTCATCGGACAGCTTGTAAAGGTGAAAATTACACAAGCAGGCTACCCACATTCACAAGGACAATTTGTACGTGTTTTAGAGACAGTTAAATAATAAATAATAAATGGGTTGCCTGGTAATAAAGGCAACCCATTTTATTGGTTCATTTGAATTTTTAAGGTAGCTAGCAATTATTAAGGGCTAGTAGGAGGCGTGAGCCCAAAAAGAACTGGTGTTATGACACTACTTCCAACGCCTAATCTGATTTGTTGAACTTGCAATACTTTCACAGTTAATTCTAATACGATTTTTTCACGTAAAGTACTGAACGTACCTTCTGGCGCTGCCATAATCGGTGAAAAATCAAGTTCAAAGAAGTTCGCTGCTACTAATTCACCAAATGGTTGTTCATTGTATTTCACAAGATTTTGGAAGAAAGCCTTATCAAGACGAGCATCCATTTGAGTCGCTTCATTAAGGAAGTTCGCTTCCGCAAACTCGGAAATTCCTAAGATAGGTGTTGAACCTCCAATTGTTTGTGGGAAAGTAAGATCTGTAAACCCAGAAAATGGAACATCAGCAATTCTATCACGAAGTGCCCCACTACATGCTGATGAAGCATATTCGATATTTTTGCGAATATGTCCTGCTACAAATAATTTAGCTCTAGTTACTCTAAAGAAGTCAGTACCATCAATACGTGCAAAGCTAACTGGTACTAGTTTTACTTGATTTAAGAATACGTTTTTTTTCACTCGTTTGATTTCAGTTGCTGCTGGAGTAAGTGTAATATCTGACTCTACAACGATTTGCAATGTTGGTTCTGCCAGTACAACGGGAACTTTTATAGTTGGTGCCGTAACCGGTGTAGTGATTACTGGTGTAAATTCATTCGTTAATGGTATTTGTTCTGTTGATGCTACAGGACAAGGTAAATTTGGATTTTCAAATTGTTCACTCAAAAAAATTTCCTCTTTTCATTTTTAGTTTTAGAGAGCTCTCCTATCGCTAGAATATGTAGTAATCCAAACTATATATAGACGTATATATTAGAAAAGGAACTTTTATGCTGAGTGAAAAAACTTCTATTATTGCCCAAGGCGTGGACTGTCATATAGAACTCGGATTTTTTGTACTTGTAACATATGGATAATTAATTCTAATACTATATTCTGACATAATCGATTGGCATGAGTTATTGACTCATTTTGTGTATCCAATGATGTATATTCAATATTCTGCTGTATATAGCCTTCTATCAATAACTTTCCCTTTATTGCTGTACATGTTCCATTCCCTAATGATTGGGATAAACGAATAGGTATAAATCTACAGTTGGTAATCATTACCTTATTCGAGATTTCTTTCATCCCTACAATCCCTTTTTCAAATGCCATAATCTCTTCAAGACATAGTTCAATTTTATATTCCCCAACTACAACAGGTGCTCGAATATGTATTAAATTAGGTGCGTAAGTGCTGGCTTCCCCTTTTTCGATTGATGGTGAGTAATGTACGGGAGTGACCACTGATTGAAAAAGATGAGGCTTCATTTTATTTTTATCATCCGTATCAGTTTTCATGATTGAAATCAATTGATTAATGTCTGAGCGAACTAAACGACATTCAGGATGGTCAGGATAATCTGCTGTCGTATGGAAAAGCTTTGTTTCAAATTGTGGAGTTAGATGATCGTTTTTATCCAGAAATTCGAATGTAGTATTTTGAACATGTTCACCATAAATAGGAGCATGAAGAAAATTATTAATCTCTACATACGTAGAAAACGGGCATTTTTTAGTGATAGAGTATATCTCTCCATACAACGATTTTGGAATGGGATTGTTTTTCTCCGTATCCGCAGTATCCTCAAAGTGCCTTTTATTTTCTACTGTAGATTCAGCATCTGAGTGAGTTGCTAAATCATGTTCTTCCACACGGGATTCATCATAATCAGATGGGAATTCTTCAACGTCCTCCCTATTCGTTTCTGTAGGTACGAGTACATGTTTTGTTAAAATCGATTCCTCTATAGCACCAGTTTCAATATTTGGCGAAGGTGCGATTTCTCCCTCCATATTCGTCTCTGCTGAAATAGGTAGGTCTTCATTGGCATCCGATCGCTCTGTTAAAGCTATTTTCTCTTCAAGGTTATGAACACTATGTAGGAAATATTCGATTTCTCCTTCAGCTAATACTAAGTCTTGATCGGACGCTACATGGTCCTCCAAAGGATTCTTATCGTTACCTAGTGGAGGTTCAAAGGTTGTTTCTGTTGGACTAGGTATGTCCTGATGGATAGCTATAGAATCCGTTGTAGGTGATTCATCTTCTATTTCACTAAGTCGAGGATTGCTTTCCTCTCCATCTCCTGGAGATTCGTTATCTTTTGTCTGATACGCCCAATCCAAATATTTATTTTGCTTAGAGGATACTTCTCTCATCTCTCTAAAGTTAATCCATGGAGTATTCATTCGTTCACTCCCAAACAATATTAGGTACATTTATATCCATTCGTTTTTAATGGTAAGATTGCCATACTAATTACAATTTATAGTATGCTTGATTTCTCTATTTGTCACAGAAGTCTCTGCTTGAGACGTTTTGCATGGTCCATACGTTTTTGGATGTAAAAAGGCAGTTAATAGTCCGAATAAAACCCGAACTGTCAACTGCCCACTAAAATGATGAATTTTGATCAGTGCCTTGTTATGACTTTACTCAATATTTGAGATTAACAAAATTCAGAGGGAGGAGTAGGATTACCTGGTGGTGAAACTGGTGGTGTAAGTCCTGGAAGAACAGGAGTTACTACGCTACTTCCAGCTCCCAAACGAATTTGTTGAACTTGCAGTACTTTTACAGTTAATTCTAATACGATTTTTTCACGTAATGTGCTAAATGTACATTCTGGGGCTGCCATTATTGGTGAAAAATCAAGTTCAAAGAAGTTCGCTGCTACTAATTCACCAAATGGTTGTTCATTGTATTTCACAAGATTTTGGAAGAAAGCCTTATCAAGACGAGCATCCATTTGAGTCGCTTCATTAAGGAAGTTCGCTTCCGCAAACTCGGAAATTCCTAAGATTGGTGTAGAGCCCCCAATTGTTTGTGGGAAAGTAAGATCTGTAAACCCAGAAAATGGAACGTCAGCAATTCTGTCACGAAGTGCCCCACTACATGCTGATGAAGCATATTCGATATTTTTACGAATATGGCCTGCTACAAATAATTTAGCTCTTGTTACTCTGAAATAGTCTGTGCCAGCAATTCGTGCAAAGTTAACTGGTACCAGTTTCACTTGATTGAGAAAGACATGTTTTTTCACTCGTTTGATCTCAGTTGCTGCCGGAGTTAGTGTAATATCTGACTCTACAACGATTTGTAAAGTTGGCTCTGCCAATACTACTGGAATTTTAATAGTTGGCGCTGTTACGGGTGTAGCTATTAGTTGCGTAAAATCATTCGTTAATGGGATTTGTTCAGTTGATGTTACTGGACAAGGTTGAATCTGACTATCAAATTGTTCACTCAAAAAAATTACCTCTTTTCAATTTATAGTTTTAGTGAGCTCTCCTATCGCTAGAATATGTAGCAATAAAAACTATGTATGGACATTGAACTTGTTCTCTTCCATATTTTATTTGGAACTTTTGAGCCTGAATTATAAATCTGACTGACTCCTTTTCAAAAAGGAACTCAAAAAAACCACCTAAATTAGGTGGCTTTCCTATTACTCATCATTAACATGGCATTTATTCAAATTCATATGAGATGGCAGACAACGCATACAGTGGTGCTGTTTCTGCACGTAAAATTCTTGGTCCCAACGACATGGTTTGAGCACCTGCTTGTAACAAGGCCTCTGACTCTTTACGGGAAATGCCACCCTCTGGACCAAAAATAATAAGCATTGATGTTAATTTTTGATCTTGCACAAGTCTAAGCTTGTCCGCAAATCGTGTGCGTTTCTCAGCTTTTGCATCCTCTTCGTCTGCGATAAAAACAGCATCAAATTGGTCTATTTCATGTAACAATTGTTTAAATGTAACAGGTTCATACACTGCTGGAATATGTGTACGATGGGCTTGTTCCGCCGCCTCTTTTGCAATTTTTTGCAATCTTTCTTGCTTTTTAGCCCCTTTCTTCTTGTCCCATTTCACAATCGAGCGTTCCGCTTCAAATGGCTGTAAGGCAAACATACCAAGCTCTGTCGCTTTTTGTGTAATCAGCTCTAGCTTATCGCCCTTTGGTAAGCCACAAGCTACTGTTATTTGAATAGGTAGCTCTGATGAAGGGATAGTTTCACCAGTAGCGTCAACCACTACCTCATCACCTTCAAATCCTGTAATCGTACAAATATGAGCAATATTTTGTGCAACAACAACGATCTGATCGCCTTGTTTCATGCGCATCACTCGCTCAATATGCCGTGCATCTTCTCCACTTATCCGTGCATTCTCTATGGCTGTTTCAATAAAATATCGTTGCATATGCTTCACAATCCTTTCTAGCAAGAAATGAAAGCGCCAAATCGCCAGCACATGGCTTACGATTTGGCGCTTCCTCCATCAAGTTATAGTGGTCGACGGGCAATAATCGCTACCCAATCTTCCATTAATAATACTTCTTCAATTATAAAGCCTGAAGCTTCCAGAGCTACTTTAACATCATCGCGTTTGGCACCGATAATGCCTGAAGTGACATATAATCCACCTGGTTTCACAATTGTAAATGCATCGTCAGTGAAGGACATAATGATTTCTGCCAAAATATTTGCGACAACCACATCTGCGGGTTCTTTAACCGTATCTAATAGGTTACCGTGGAAAACAGCTACTTTGTCCTCTACTTTATTTAAGGCAACATTTTCTTGTGCAGAGCGAACTGCGACCTCATCTAGATCAAGAGCATGCACATTTTTAGCCCCAAGTAGTGCCGCTCCGATAGACAATACGCCTGACCCTGTTCCAATATCAACAACCGTATCGCCTTCTTTGATGACCTTTTCAAGACCTTGTAGACACATCACTGTAGTTGGATGTGTTCCAGTACCAAATGCCATACCTGGATCTAATTCAATAATTAATTCATCTGTTGAGACAGGCGTATATTGCTCCCATGTTGGGACAATGGTAAAGCGTTCAGAAATTTTGACAGGATGGTAGTATTGCTTCCATGCAGTTGCCCAATCTTCCTCATTAACCTCAACAATGGATACTACATTTTCACCAATATCAATGTTAAAGTTCGTTAGATTTGTAATGGCTGCTTTAATTTCCTCGACTGTTTCATTTAAAAAACTAGACTCCGATAAATAAGCTTTTACAATGACGCCATCCTTCGGGAAATCCTCTTCATTTAGCGCATAAATTTCACCAAATTGATCTTCACGTGGCTTCGCAAACTCTGCAGAATCTTCAATAACAACACCACTTGCTCCTGCTTCATGCAAAATATTCGAAATTGCTTCTACCGCTTCATTTTTTGTATGAATGGATAATTCTGACCACTTCACGTAGCTCTTCAGCTCCTCTAATTATTCACCTTGGAATTTTTTCTTAATTTTATCGAATAGTGAACTTCCTTGCTCTTCAGGGATATCGCCACTAATTTCTGCAAATTCTCGTAATAATTGCTTTTGTTTTTCCGTTAATTTCTCTGGCGTCATCACCTTCACGGTTACATACTGGTTCCCCGTACCATAGCCATGAACATTTTTTACACCTTTATCTTTTAAACGGAATTGAGCACCTGACTGTGTTCCAGCTGGAATGCGTAGTTTTACTTTACCGTGAACAGTTGGTACTTCAATTTCATCTCCAAGTGCTGCCTGTGGGAATGTCAATTTCAACTCGAAATAAATATCATCCCCATCACGTTCGAAATCATTATGACCTTGAACACGGAACATAATATATAAATCCCCTGCTGGTCCACCGTTTATACCTGGCTCACCTTGACCAGATACACGAATTTGTTGACCATCATCGACACCAGCTGGAATGGACACTTTAATTTTCTTACGTTTTTGAACTTTTCCTTCTCCACGACAAGTTGAACATTTTTCTTTAATGATCTTCCCTGTCCCATGACAAGTTGTACAAGAACGACGGTTCATCATACGACCAAATGGTGTATCCACTGCTTGGTTGATTTGACCAGCACCATTACATGTAGAACATGTTTCAGGTTGTGTACCAGGCTTTGCTCCTGAGCCATGACAAGTTTCACACGTTTCATCTTTAGGAATTTCAATTTCTGTTTCTTTCCCAAAAATAGCTTCTTCAAATTTAATATTCATGCGATATTGCAGGTCGTCACCTTTGCGTGGAGCATTTGGGTCCTGACGACGTCCACCACCGCCAAAGAATGAACTGAAAATATCCTCGAAGCCGCCAAAGCCGCCGCCTCCAAAGCCACCACCAAATCCAGCATTTGGATCCTCATGACCAAATTGGTCGTAGCGTGCTTTTTTCTGATCATCACTTAATACTTCATATGCTTCAGCGATTTCTTTGAATTTTTCATCTGCACCCGGCTCTTTATTAAGGTCAGGGTGATATTGCTTTGATAGTTTACGGTATGCTTTTTTGATTTCATCTTTTGTTGCCGATTTTGTTAGGCCAAGCACCTCGTAATAATCGCGTTTCTCCATGATTCACACTCCGCTCTGTTTGCATAAAATCTATTGTAACATGCAGTCGATAAAACTGCCTTATTTTTTGAGTATTCGTCTGTATAAATTTGAGGTCTTTACTTCCTACCGGTGTTAACATATGCAAGTATTTCTTAATTGGTACCTTTACTAGGAAGATAACCTTACATCATGACAAAAGCCAAAGCCGCAAGCGGTCTTTGGCTTTTTCACTTTACTGTGCGTTTAATTCTTATTTATCGTCTTTTACTTCTTCGAAATCAGCGTCTACAACACCATCATCTTTTTCACCAGCATCAGCGTCTGCTTCTCCGCCTTGTGCTGCTTGAGCAGCTGCTGCCGCTTGTTCATAAACTTTCATAACTAATGGCTGTAAAACACCTTCTAATTTTTCTTTAGCTGCTTTAATTCCTTCTAATTCGCCAGCTTCAAGTGCTTTTTTCAATTCATCACGAGCATCTTCTACAGATTTTTTCTCGTCTTCTGTAATTTGCTCACCTAGGTCAGTAATTGTTTTATCCACTTGGAATACTAATTGGTCAGCTTCGTTGCGAAGATCTGCCTCTTCTTTACGTTTAGCATCTGCGTCAGCATTAGCCTCTGCATCTTTTACCATGCGTTCAATTTCTGCCTCTGATAAACCTGAATCAGATTGGATTACAATTGTTTGCTCTTTATTTGTACCAAGGTCTTTCGCTTTTACAGATACAATACCATTTTTATCAATATCGAAAGTTACTTCGATTTGAGGTACACCACGTGGTGCTGGTGGAATATCTGCTAATTGGAAGCGACCTAATGTTTTGTTGTCCGCAGCCATTGAGCGTTCACCTTGTAGTACGTGAATATCTACTGCTGGTTGGTTGTCAGCTGCTGTAGAGAATACTTGTGATTTAGATGTTGGGATTGTAGTGTTACGGTCAATTAATTTCGTGAACACGCCACCCATTGTTTCAATACCAAGTGAAAGTGGTGTTACGTCAAGTAATACAACGTCTTTCACATCACCTGTTAAAACGCCACCTTGAACTGCAGCACCCATTGCTACAACTTCGTCTGGGTTTACACCACGGTGAGGTTCTTTGTTAGTTTCTTTACGTACTGCTTCCTGTACAGCAGGAATACGAGTAGAACCACCAACTAGAATAACTTGGTCAAGTTCTGAAGTTGAAAGACCTGCATCAGATAATGCTTGGCGTACTGGACCTACTGTACGATTTACTAATGGTAAAGTAATTTCATCGAACTTCGCACGTGTTAAAGAAATCTCTAAGTGCAATGGACCTGCTTCACCAGCTGTAATGAATGGTAAAGAGATTTGTGTTGATGTTACACCAGATAAGTCTTTTTTCGCTTTTTCAGCAGCATCTTTTAAACGTTGCATGGCCATTTTATCTTTTGATAAATCAATGCCGTTTTCTTTTTTGAATTCAGCCACTAGATACTCGATAATTGCGTCATCGAAGTCATCCCCACCTAGTTTGTTATCACCAGCAGTTGCTAATACTTCAAAGACACCATCACCTAACTCAAGGATCGATACGTCAAATGTACCGCCACCAAGGTCAAATACTAATACTTTTTGATCTTGATCTTGTTTATCTAAACCATAAGCTAGTGCTGCAGCTGTTGGTTCATTGATGATACGCTCAACTTCAAGACCAGCAATTTTACCAGCATCTTTTGTTGCTTGGCGTTGTGCATCGTTAAAGTAAGCAGGAACTGTAATTACTGCTTTCGTAACTTTTTCACCTAAGTAATCTTCTGCATAACCTTTTAAGTATTGAAGAATCATAGCAGATACTTCTTGTGGAGTGTAATTATTGTCTTCCACCGTTACTTTTTCAGCTGTACCCATTTTTGATTTAATAGAGATGATTGTGTTCGGGTTTGTTACTGATTGACGTTTTGCTACTTCACCAACTTGGCGTTCGCCATTTTTAAATGCAACAACAGATGGTGTTGTACGATTACCTTCTGGATTTGGAATTACTTTTGGTTCGCCACCTTCAAGTACAGAAACGCAAGAGTTTGTTGTTCCTAAGTCAATACCAATAATTTTGCTCATTAAAATTTCCTCCTATTAATTCGACGCAAGGGATGCGTTTTTTCACTAATTTTAATTGACTAAATAGTGCTAAGACTATTCGTTCACAGATACCATTGTTGGGCGTAAAACACGATCTTTTAAGATATATCCTTTTTGTAGCTCGCGTAAGACTACACCCGTCTCTTTTTCACTATCCTGTTCCTGCATAACAGCTTGGTGAATATTTGGATCAAATTGCTCACCTTCTGCTTTAATCACTTGCAGACCTTCTTTTTCTGTTGCGTCTAGCAACGAGCGATACACCATTTCAATTCCTTTAATAATAGATGCAGTCTCTTCAGAAGTTGTCTCCACCTGTAATGCACGCTCAAAATTATCAAGGACTGGCAGTAAATCCGATAATAAGCTTTGCGCTCGGTACTTTTCAGCAGCCTCACGATCTAGTTGTTGACGACGACGCATATTATCGAAATCTGCACGTAAACGTAGGTGTCGGTTTTCCTCGTCATCTAGCTTTGCTTGTAATGCAGCAAGTTTCGCCTCATATTGTTCTTCCACTGATAATTCAACTTCTTCTTGAACCTCTGTGCGTTCTACTTCCTCTGCTGTCGTTTCAGCTTGTACATCATCTTGTACTAATTCTTTGTTTTCAGTTGTTTCCGTCACTTGAATCCTCCTCATAATCACTCACTACGATTCTTCAAAAATGCTTGTGTTAAGTCCAAGCGTATTACGTCTAATAATGCCACCACACGCTTATAATCCATGCGTGTTGGGCCAATAATAGCAATGGCTCCCTGTTGATCATCACCAATAGAATAAGTAGTGGTAATGACACTGCAATTTTCCATTTCTAGCTGTTTATTTTCAGAGCCTATTCGAATATGAATGCCTGATTCATTTGGATGGAATAATGACTGCACTTGGCTGGTCGTTTCCATTAAGTCCAATATCATGCGGACTTTATTTAAATCATGAAACTCAGGCTGATTAAACATATTCGTTTTACCACCATAGAAAATCTTACTTTCTGGATTTTGCATGGTCGCTGTTACGAGTGCATGAATAAAATCATCCGCTGATCGAACATGTTGCTGTAAAACTGCCAACACTTCAGCTTCAAGGCTTTTATGGAGCTCTTCTAATGACACACCTATTAGGCGATCATTCAAGATATTGACCATTTTTTCTAAATCAGAAGCGGTAAAATCAGGTGGTAAATTAAATAAGCGATTTTCAACATGTCCATTATTCGTCACGATAATTGCTACTGCTGTATCACTAGAAAGTGGTACAATCGAAAATCTTTTGACACGATGTCTTTGAACATCAGGTCCTAATAGTATGGAAGTGTAAGATGTCAGCTCTGATAGAATATTGGCTGACTTTCGGATAATATGCTCTACTTCTACAAGTCGATCATTGAAAATCGATTGGATCTGTTGTATGTCTCTCGAGTTAATACCTTGAGGACTCAACAAATGATCTACATAAAATCTGTAACCCTTTTCCGAAGGCACTCGACCAGAGGAAGTATGCGTTTTTTCTAAATAGCCTAATTCCTCTAAATCCGCCATTTCATTTCGAATTGTGGCTGGACTAAATGTAATCCCTTGTTTTTTGGAGATTTGGCGAGAACCTACCGGCTGTGCAGATAAAATAAAGTCATCTATAATTACTTGCAAAATCTGTAACTGCCGATTTGTTAGCATGATTATCACCTCTGTTAGCACTCAACTAAGAGGAGTGCTAATACTATTATTAAATTATCAAATCCCACAATTTATGTCAACGATATCGCTCATTCTTCTAGCAAAAATTGTTGAAACACCTCGTTACCCACAAAACGCCCTTTTCTTGTGAGGCGAACACCCACATCATCATGTTCTAAAAGTCCTTTTGATACTAGCTCTTTCAGGACAGAATCATAATGAGCTACGATCGGTACCTTCAACTTCTCTACATATATTTTGTGCTTAACTCCCTCAGTTTTACGCAGTCCTAAAAACATTTGCTCTTCTCTTTTTTCAGCCTGTGATACTTCATGCTCATGGACAATTGGAAGTTCCCCTGCGAAGACAGTTTCCATATATTTTTTTAATGGTCCGTGATTGGAATAACGTACACCTGCTAGATATCCATGGGCACCAGCACCAAAGCCAGCATATTCATCGTTATCCCAGTAGATTTTATTATGCTCCGAGTGATAACCAGGCTTTGCAAAATTACTAATTTCGTATTGTTGAAGACCATGCAATTCCATTTGCTGCATTAAAACATCGTACATATCCGCTTCCAAATCCTCTGTTGGTAAAAGGAGCTTTCCTTTTGCATACTGATTATAAAAAATCGTTTTTGGCTCCACAATAAGGGAATAAGCAGAGAAATGAGGTAAATCAAGGGCTAATGCTTTTTCTAAAGAGTCCTTCCATTGGACCATTGTTTGGCCTGGCAATCCATACATTAAATCAATACTAATATGTTGGAAGCCGATTTCTTTAGCCATTGCAATTGTTTCATACACATGCTCGTTACTATGTGTCCGTCCGATTTTTTGTAACAGTTCCTGATCGAAGGATTGCACGCCCATACTTAGTCGATTGACACCGCCCTCAAACAAAACTTGCAATTTCTCCACAGACAATTCATCTGGATTCGCCTCTGATGTAAATTCTGTCACACTATTCATTGGAATATACGTACGAATTAATGTTAGAAGTTTGTCCAATTGCTGTGGCGATAATGCTGTTGGTGTACCTCCACCCAAGAAAATGGTTTCGATATGACGAAAGCTTTCGGGATTTTTTTTTGTTGCAAGCTCCATTTCTTTCCCAAGTGCTTCTATATATTCATCCACTGGTTGATTTTTAAAGTAAAATTTATTGAAATCACAATAATTACAGATTTGATGACAGAAAGGAATATGAATGTAAACACCTCGTGCCATAGCTTTCCCTTCTTTCTCGTTAAGTCTTTTCCATTTCTACATTATAACGAATCAATAGAAGGAACGCTATGAAACCATCTAGTGGGTTTACACATATTTTTTCCCCATTATTTTTTCTACAAACTAAAAACTAGTATGCCAAAGAAATTCCTCTAGCCTACTAGTTCAATTCATGTATAACAAACAATACCGACTACTATACCTAAAAGCACCAATAAGTATGGTGGCATCTTCCAGCGCATCAAACACCATAAGAATACAGCGACAAAGACAATATCTAATCCGTTTTGAATAGTTTGTGTCACAATTGGATGGATAAAGGCAGCGACCAAAATTCCGACGACTGCTGCATTGGCTCCTGACATAGCTCCCTTTAGTCGGATATTACGGCTCAAGCTGAACCAAAAAGGGAGGGCCCCTATTACTAACAAAAATGCTGGTAGGAAAATTGCCAAAATGGCTATAATCGCTCCTGGCACACCAGCAATAGCCATCCCAATATAAGCTGCAAATGTAAATAATGGCCCTGGAACTGCCTGTGTCATACCATAGCCTGCTAAAAAGTCCGCTGTACTCATTTGTCCACTTTGAACAAACTGTGCCTCTAATAAGGGTAAGACTACATGACCTCCACCAAATACCAGTGCCCCTGCTAGATAAAACTTCTCAAGCATCGTTACCCATTCATGATTCCATAAAGTACTCATTATCGGTAACCCAAAGAGCAATATTAAGAAAAGGCTTAATAAAGCAATACCAGTGGATTTAGAAATAGGCATATGAATCGCTAAAGGTGCATTGCTCTCGTTACTTTTTTTTATTCGTTGAAAGCCGATACAAGCAGCTAGTAAAATGGCTGTTATTTGTGCCAGCGGATGGACCCATAATAGCACGATGATAAGCGCCATTATAGCGATCAACCCATGTAATTTTGTCGATAGTAATTTTTTACTCATATCAAATATTGCTTGTGCCACAATTGCCACAGCTACTAACTTCAAACCATGTATCCAATCCATTTTTAACTCTGTATACATGGAAAAATAGGCAAATACCATCAATAACAACACAGAGGGTAGTGTAAAGCCCAGGAATGAAAGTACACTCCCTAATAAACCACCCCTTAATAAACCAATTCCCATACCCACCTGACTAGATGCAGGTCCTGGTAAAAATTGACTCAATATAACAAGCTGACTATAATCTTGGGCAGATAGCCATTTACGTTTTTGCACGTATTCTTGTTGAAAATAACCTAAATGAGCTGTTGGTCCCCCAAACGACGTACAACCTAACTTTAATGAAACATAAAAAATCTCCCATAGCGTTCGCAAACTCTCACCTACTTTCCATATCTTTTTTTCATCATACATGGAAAGGTGATTCTTTCAAATTAAGAGTTTGTAAATTTTCATGCATCGTTAATCTTTTTTTATTTTAATGGTGGAATCAAGTCTACTCCCATCCTTATCGACAGGAACTAACGTATAATTTTTCTCAGATAAGTATAGTCCATCCACACGGCTTCCCCACTTTGTCCCTTCTTTATTTAAAGGATAGGGTGTTTCAAAAGTCCATGACTGCCCACCTTTAGACTGAATTTTAAAGAGCAGAGCCTCATTGACGATACTTTTCTCCGAATGAAAATAAATGGTAGTTGAGATAGGAGTGGAAACTACACGATCAATCATTAACTCTTGCTGATCAATATGTTTGACTTTTTTATCGATTGAAAAAACATGTCGATCTTCTTGTAATTGCTCTTGTGATGCCTCTACTTGAAATTCCCACGGCTTTTCAATGCGTGTTTCTACATTCCAATCTTTATAACGAATGTCCAATTCTAAAATTTCATCTGTCGGGAAATCATCCATTTTGATGCTATTATAAATGGTATAAACATTTGCAGATTTGGCAATAGACTGACCTCCATTACGAACCATATAATCTTTACCATTAACAAGTATTTGAGGAAAGAAAAACACCTGATGATCTGGCTTAAACTCTTTAACAGGCTCGAAGGTTGCATTCAATAAAATTTGATTGTCATCCATGATCACTTCATTTAACGTTAAACGCCCAAGACTATTGTTAGCTGTTTCCCCTACCTCTGTTTTATAAGCTTCAAAATCCACTTCCCTATCCCATAGCCAGTACAGCAAAGAAGAACTACTAACTACTAAGACTAATAAGAATACAACAACAATTCCCCATTTTTTGCGTCCTCGATTTTCCTTATTTAAATCTACAACTCGAAAGATATCATCGGACAACAAGTACACCTCTTTTTTATAAATAGTTATGATTTATTGTAGTTAGGAAAGAAGCATTATATAACCTGAATAGAAAGAAGGTTGGACAAAATCAATATGTATTTAAAGGAATTATTCAATCCCTTTATTTTAGATGACGAGCCTTATTTACTTCTTGCATTAAATAGTCCACGAATAGATCATCCCTTACTAGCCAAGCCTGGTAATATCGCTTTACATACCATTCGGCATCTTTAAAGCTCATAAAGGTTTGCTCAAGCGGAATTTTATTTATTTCAATAATCCAATCCATTTCATTATTTGAATAGAGAAGAAATAATTCATCGTGGTGATTTTTATAGAAGGTTCCAAAGGTGGTGCCCTTAAGGTTATAGCGATTTCTTTTTGCGTCCTCAGGAATGGGCTCTAAGTGGAAAGTTTCTAGCACAAATTGCTTGTATGCCTCCACTGTTAATGAGCACCCAGCTGCTTTTTGATGCCCTCCTCCACCAAACAAGGCTGCGATGGCCGCCACATTAATATGATCATGTATCGTACGGAAGGAAACCCTTTTACTCCCCATGTTAATCATGGCAATATAATCAAGATGCACGTTTTCTTTTCCTAATTCATTGCCAAGTTCAGAATGATAAGATTCCGCATAAACAACCCCACCATAGAAGTCACCTAAATTTGTTTGAATTAGCTCACGTTTTTTTCGGCGAATATAACGTTCTATTTTCTCCTCTTCCATGCTTAAAATTTTCTTTTCGAATTCATCAAAGTGGAAATGAGACTGACCATTTAAACGATCCAGCATTTTCTCTTCGAATTCTTCTATAGACACTAAAAAAAAGAGTGCATTCAATCGTTGCGCCTGATAATTTCCGTTCCTTTCCCATTCCCATGTATCATACTGTCGCACTAACTCCACAAACTCTGTAAGAACATCTGTTTTTTCTAATAGTCCATGCATGACAAGATATTGATAAAATAAAGATGTGGCAGACGTTAAAAGGCCTTGTTCATCTTCCAGTACAACCTTACCCCACTCGTACTGATTGAGGTGGAGGGCTGTTTGGTGATGGTCTAAAAGCTGCACATTCCCAGTAGCCTGAAAGTAATCATCAATTCTTTTTTCGTTCCCCTCATTCGGAGAAAGATCTGTAATAAATAAAAAAGATTTGGACTGTTCATTTTCCAAAAAGAACTCGATTTCGCGGTCAAGTGCTGTAACAGAGTTATATCGTATTTTCACCTGATCGTTAAACGCTAGCTTGGCTAGAATCCCACAGCCTACGCCATCTAAATCGTTATGTGATAGTAATTTATACATGTCTTCACCTCCGATATAGTATGGTTACTTTTTTGTTATTCAAACAAAAAATGTCGTTGAAAAAGAATACGTGATCACATACATTTAAAACAATTAATTCAGCTACGCAAATTCATATCAGAAGGAGAGATATCAATGAAACGTAAGCTTGCCAATAGTGGAATTGTCATCGTAATAATACTCGCTTTAGCATTTTCAGCCTATAAACTAATGAATGCCCGCAATTATCAATTGTTTGGAAACATAACCTCTCATGTTGAGACAAATGACAAAGTTGTTGCGTTGACATTTGATGATGGACCAACTAAAAATACCGATGCTATCTTGTCGTTACTAGACGATTATCAAGTGAAAGCAACGTTTTTTCTAATCGGAAAGGATCTCGAAGGACAGCCTAAGGAGGCGAGAAAAATTGCTGAGGCTGGTCATCAAATTGGAAATCATACGTATTCACACAAGCGTATGGTATTAAAAAGTCCTGCCTTTATTAAACATGAAATCGAAAAAACCGATGACTTAATAGCCGATATTGGCTATACGGAATCAATCGTAGTAAGACCACCATACGGCAAAAAACTAATTGGATTCCCCTATTATTTAAATAAACATAAGCGAGAGACGATTACATGGAACTTAGAACCTGATACGTTTTTCACACAGGCTGATGAAAAAGTGAGGTATGTAAAAGAAAACATTCGACCAGGTTCCATTATTTTAATGCATCCTATGTATGATTCTACGGGTAATGAATTAATGGCCATAGAGGAGATTTTACAGACATTAATGGACGAAGGTTTCACATTTGTAACGATTAATGAACTTTTAACCATCAAAAACGATTAATAAAAAAATACTTAGGAGTCTGCGCCTACTATAGGACAGATTCCTTAGTCAACAATAGTCATGAAGCAGCAATATCATGTTCATTCACTATAATATTAACATTATAGTATTTTATATTATTTACTCTCCTACCATTCCACTTTTACAAATTTTACACATCCTATATTCCCTTATTACAAAGTTAAACAACGAAATTCCTAAATGTTAGATTTTTCGGAAATGTTAATATATATTTTTTCAGTAAAATATAATCACCATCTCTGCTAAAATATGCTATTATACTTTTAGTATAAGGACCTATTTTTATTTAATTGAAAATAGAGGAAATATGAACTACGAAGGATGATGATGATGCAAAAAATCCAACAATTATTCCAGAGCGAAGATGGAAATATTCAACAAAGAGAGAATTTTTTATCCTTATTAGAGAAAATTGTTTCTTCATTAGATAAGTTAAAGGATCCAAATAAGACGACACTAGGTCCAATGAAAGACCGCTCTGCTAATTTTTATCAAGAGCTTATGCAGGACCATCAAGTACCGACAACTGGCGTTGGCCTCGATCAAGTGGTAGAAGAATTAACAGAATTAATGCAAGGGCATCCCTACCATACACGTAACTTTGTCACAAATGTTTTGCCAATGGCCAGCATTCCTGGCGTATTAGGTCAGTTTACAAATGCCCTTCTGAATGGCAATAACTTATGGGATGTTTATGGACCTGCTGCTGCTGAGTGTGAGGTAAAGGTAGTAGCTATGATGTCTAAATTAGTAGGCTATGATTACACAAAAAGCTTCGGCTATACTACATGGGGTGGACAAGGGGCTGTTTTCAGTGGATTACGTCTAGCTATTGCAAAGCAATTCCCACACGCTAAAGAAGATGGTATTCCTAATAATTTATATTGTTTTGCTTCAGAAAACGCGCATTATAGTCTTTTAAAATCTATTGAAGCAGTAGGAATTGGCAGTAAACATCTAGTACGCGTAAAAGCAGGCAAAGATCACTCCATGGATGTAGAAGACTTACGTGCACGCATGACTGAGGTCATTGAAAAAGGCGGTATTCCTGTCTATGTCGTAGCAACTACAGGGGCAACAGATCAATTTGGCATTGATGATGTAAAGGCTGTAAAAGAAGTTACAACTAGCCTTGAGCAAAAGTACAACCTACAACCAGTACATATTCACGCTGACTCAGCTTTAGGTGGTTTTTATGCATTTTTCAATGATTATGATTTCAAAAAAAACCCTCTTCAATTCGAAGAGGATGTATTACAAGGTCTGTCACAAATCCATGAACGTATGCAGCATCTAGCAATTGCAGATAGCCTTTGCTTTGATTTCCAAAAGCTTGGACAAACCCCTTATTTAACTAGCTTATTCTTAATTAAAGACGGAAAAAGCTTACAGCTATTAGATATTGAGGACTTTGACACACCTTATGTTGGTAATCGTGGCTATGGCTCCTATCATACAGGTTATACGTTAGAATGCTCTCGCATGGGTAGCTCTATTGCCATTTTGGCTGCTTTACAAGCATTCGGTAAGGAAGGCTATCAACAAATACTAGCCAATTATGTACGCGTGAATTTAGCATTCCGTGCACAATTAGCTGCTAAAATACCAAGCCTACAGGTTGTCAATGAAATGAATATTGGTCCAGTCACTGCCTTCCGTTTATACCCAGATGGCTTGAACTGGCAAGCAGAACAGGCTGGTCACTATTCACAAGATCAAATTGAACGTATTAATGCCATCAATGCTTCTTTATTTGAGATTATCGGAGAAGGTCGAGACGAAGTATTCTTTGGTGATACAACTCGAGTTTGCACAGTTGTTACAAATGATACAACACAACTTGTACCAGTGGCTGCGGCAAAGTTCTTCTCCATTTCACCTTATACGGAGACTGAGCATATCCCTAATATGATTCAATTCTTACAGAAAAAGCTTCAAGTATTGGAGGCGTCTCAAATTGCGTATCGTCAATAAATTTAAGAGTTCCTTACTCTATAAATATATTGCTAGCTTTACTATTCCGATAGCCATTATTTCGTTGATATTTAGCATTGTCATGTTTGCTGTTTCATACCGCATTATCGACAATTTTGTTATTAAACAATTTGAATCAACATTAGAAATAACATCGAGCACTATATTTGAAAATATCGATAAAAATGATGTCAAGGCTGCGGATAATGGTAGTCCTGATAAATATAAAAAATTATTAGATCAATTGAATGCAACAGTTAAAAAATACGATATTGAAAATGCCTATGTGCTTTCTAATGCAAATGGGAAAGAGCATATCGTTGCTTTAAGTGATACGGACAATCATCAACAAGATTATGAATTTAGTGTAGAAATGCGTGAAGCTATAAACACTGGAACGATTCAAACAAGTGATATTTATAAAGATGAGTATGGTATCCATAAATCTATATTCATCCCATTCAAAGATACAGATATTATTTTTGGTTTAGATATGGACGCTTCCTTTATCTCTAAACTTCAAACAGAAACACTTTGGCTTTGTATTATTATGACGGTTATTTTTGTGATTTTAGGCATTATCGTTGCTTACTTCATTAGCGTAGGCATTACGAGACCAATCAAAAAAATGACTCAGTATGTAGGACAAGTTGCACAGGGAGAATTAGCAGTTGAACCGCTTCAAATAAAGGGCTCCAATGAGATCGCTCAACTTTCATCTGGCATTGAGAATATGACAGAGGATCTACGTATATTGATTAAGCAAATTGCTCAAAATGCTGAGCAAGTGGCTGCCATGTCTGAGGAATTAACGGCAAGCTCTGAGCAAACAAGTGCATCCATACAGCAAATTACTTCTTCTATGCAAGAAGTTGCGGCCGGTTCAGAAAAACAAACCTATTCGATTGAAGAAGTCGAAAGTCATATTACATCCATCTCAGGCAAAATGTCTGAGGTTGTTACAAGCGTTACGGATGTGACTGAAAAGGCATTCGATGCGTCAGCTATTTCAGAAAAAGGCAATACTACGATTAAAGATGCCACTGAAAAAATGGCTGTTACATCTCAAGCTATTCAAGAATCTGCAACTGTTGTGGAACGCTTAAGTACGTACACGAATGAAATTGGAGATATTGTAACATTAATTACACAGATTACTGATCAAACCAATTTACTTGCATTAAATGCTTCGATTGAGGCAGCTCGTGCAGGTGAACATGGGAAGGGCTTTGCGGTCGTTGCAGAGGAAGTACGTAAACTAGCAGACCAATCATTAGATGCAACAAATAGTATTCGTACACGTATTGAAACGATTAAAGAGGAATCTGCACAAGCCGTAAAATCAATGGCGATTAGCAGTAGCAATCTTGCTGAAAGCTCTACAACCTTCAATGCCTCAGGTGAAGCATTTGCTGATATTTATGCCCATATCACAGACCTGACGAAGGAAATGGATCATGTGAATAACATTATGGCCAATATCAACGAAGGAGTTAGCAGTATTGCTGTTTCTGTTGAGCAAGTGGGAGTCGTAGCTGTACAATCATCAGGCAATATTCAAAACGTAGCAGCTGCCTCCGAGGAGCAATCTGCAAGTATTGAAGAAATTACTGCATCCTCAAATAACTTAGCTGAGATGGCACAAGAACTTCGCCATATCATCCAGAAATTTAAATTATAAATAAACATAACCGCTATGCCTGAAGAAGGTGTAGCGGTTTTTTAGTAGAACAAAAAAATCTTCTACCAAGAAGGTAGAAGATTAAGCAATAATACTTTTCACAACTTTTGAAATCACTGCACCTTCAGCTTGACCAGAAAGTAATGGTTTAGCAATTTTCATAGCCTCTCCCATATTCATTCCTTTTTCAACACCAGCGGCTACTAATTTTTTAGCAATCTCTTCTTCCGATAATTGCTTTGGTAAGAATGATTTCAAGAGTACTAATTTAGCTTCTTCTTTCTCAATTAAATCTGCTCGTTCAGCCTTTTGAGCACCCTCTAAAGCCTGATTTGTTTGTTTGACCTCTCGATTTACAATGGCCATTTCTTCTTCAGCTGTTAAAGCCTCTCCCTTTTCTTTTTCAGCCAAATCTAAAGCCGATTTTAAAAGAGATAATACACCCTTTGCCAAAATATCTTTTTCTTTCATTGCTGTTTTTAATTGTTCAAATACCTCTGTTTTTAACATTGACCTCACTCCTTCAAGCCTTTATATTCCAAAAAATTATACCACAAAACTAGCCTGAACACTTTTAATCAGAACTTCACTTGATAATGGAGCATTCCTTTTAGTTCCCCCTGATAAGAAATGAGCTCCTGTTAAGCCATTTCCTCACGCAATAAATTCTCTCCAATAAAAAACACACTAACAAAACTAGCTTAAAATTCAGCAGTTCGCCTAGTGTTGTTCATGTGTTCTCCTTTTATTAGGTTGTTAAAAAAACCTTCCCTTTATTAGTATGGCTAAATTCAACGGCGTCTATTGCCTTGTGAATGTCTAATAAAGGAAAGTACGCATTTACGTTCATCATTGTTAATAACCCATTATGTACGAGGTTGATTAGATGTTGCATAAATTGTTGCCATTTTTCTGTTGTCGACTGAAGTTGCCAGTGTCGTAAATGAAACATCCTTGCCTGGACATTTGCTTCCTTCACAATGTTTGCCCAATCCACCTGTACTCCTGATAAAAGGCCAATAGCTAAAAATTCCCCACCAGGTTTCACACAAAATGCAAGTTGATTGCCAGCATCTCCTCCTATGGAATCAATGGCAGCATCTGCACCTCGCCCATTTGTTAATGCCATCACCGTCTCATTCAGGGGCATGTAGGATGTATCAATGACATAGTTGGCACCAAGTTGCTGTAAGGCCTCCGTATGCCGACCATTTCTTGTAACCGCAATTAGCTGGAAACCTAATAATTTCGCAAATTGCGCATAAATATGTCCGATAGCTGAGCCACAAGCGTTCACTAATAAAACATCACTCGATCGTAATTTTAGAACCTCTGTACAAGTTACTAAAGCTGTAAGAGGATTAATATACATTTGTGCTGCAGTAAAATTATCCATGTCAGTAGGGATAGCTACAGCAAATTCAGCTTGGGTTTTCACCATTTCCTGCCAAGTCCCCTCTCCCCGTAGAGGTAGCACTCGCTGACCAAGAAGCTTGGGCGAAACAAGCGATCCGACAGCTTCAACAATTCCAACGCCCTCATAGCCAGGTACTGTTGGTAAAGTGATTCGATGAGCATATTTCCCCCATATTGGTATAAGATCAGATGGATTGATCGGCCTTGCTAGCATACGCACAAGAATTGCCTGTGGAATAGGAGGTGTAATGGTTTTATTTTCAACCCTTATTACCTCTTTTGGATTTCCATATTCATATATTTTAAGAGATTTTACTTTCACTATTCTTTCTAGCTCCTTTATGGATTAACGATTAAACAGCATCATTCCAGGGGCATTTTTGCGTCACGTTTCTTAAACCAAAGCTTCTGATAAAATGATTGCTTCCCTTTAGCACAAAATAATTGAACCCACTTTATATTTTCCTGCTGACAATGAAAGGTTTGATAGATGCCATCAGAAATAACACGCCATCATCGTTAGAATTGTTTCACTGATCACATACAGATAATAACCCGTCCTGACTATCAGAATTACATACAATTTAATCAAAATTCAAGGTACTATAATTTAACGACAGTTAGATGACCTTTTTCATCCATTATTAATTGGAGAGTGTCATTTATTTCAATACATATTGGACTGACCTGCGCAATCTTATCTGAAAAATACCATAGACGATCACTAGGTCCTACTAAAATATTGGCTCCATCTTCATAGTTGCCTAAAAAATTCAGGGAATCTTGTTGAATATTTTTGTTATTAATATGCTTTATACCATATTCATTTAACTCTCCTGCTACTGCGAAAATATCATCTGTTGTTAAATTAATTTCACCAATATGTAACACTTGATCGATTGAAAAAGTCGTTGTATTGAGCTTTGGATTCACTTCCTGTCTAGAAATAAACTCCACTATATTGCCCTCTGGATCATAAAAATAACATGAATAGGCCTTTAAAAATTGAAAATAAACTTCATCCTGACCTTCCGAAAAAAGTAGGCCGACTCGTAAATTCGCCCAATCCTTTGCTTGTTGAAATAAATTACTTGGAATGTTTAAAGCAAAATGATACTGTTTTTGGATTTGAGAAGAGATTTTCTCGAAAGTCATCTCACTATCCCCAACAGCTATTGTAAAATAATCCTCTGTACCTTTGACCAATGCAAATCCCATTTGCTCACAATAAAATTGCTGCATCTTTTGTACATCATGAACAACTAGTTTAACCCTCGTAATTTTCATTCAAATCCACCCCTTGCTTGTAGTTAACTCTACTATACTAGTCAGACAAGGCATTTTACTTCGTGCAAAAGAATGAAGTTTATTTAGATAACTTACAGATGCTCTCGATTTCCTTTGCTAGTTGTCTGAGAACTAATCAAAAATTCTACATCCCCTTGCGAATCATTTCTCATCTGTTGGCTGATTTGATGGTATTTTCATGTTTCATTAAATCAAACCGTCGTGTTTTTATTTCATGTAATGAAATTTGCCAAATCTCTCATGTTAAAAATTCTGATAAGCTTATTTTCTTTTTTTGATAATCTGCGCCAATCTGTTGTAGTTCTTTTTCTAATTGAACTGCACCCGCTTCGATACCTCTATAAATTAATAACGGCAACTGCTCTAAAGATTTTTTAGCTGTTGAATAATCACAGGACAGTCTCTTTTTAAGCAGTAATAAAGTTTTAAGCTTATCCTTTCCATTGCCGGTAATATACATCTCATAGTAATTGTAAGAATGATCTTCCAACTGCTCCTCCTCTAAATTAGGTGGTACAAGAACACTCTGAAGAAACGCTACGAGATGATCGTAAGCCATTTCAAAATCCCAACTACCTGTGCCATGATAGGCAGTGAAAATGGCCGTATCCCCTCTCGATACATCTATACAATATGGATCTCCCTCATCCGTAGCGATGACTACATAATGTTGTGGCCAATCAGAAATGATTTCTTCTGTGACTGGATTATAATTGTAACCATCCTGTCCTCGCACTAAATCCGTAGCCCCGTATATTTGTAGGTTTATATAGTCACCTGTATTCCATGTAATTCCTTCCACGACATAATGTTTCAAAAAGTAGATATATTCATCCGGTAATTGCCAATGGCTACCCATTAATTGACTACCATCTTCTTCTAGTGGCTGGTGAAAAATCATTGGGTATATGGCATAAAATGATGGCTCTTGTTGTTGAATCTCTGAAATAAAACTACGCATGTTCTCTATTATTTCATCAATGTCCTTAAATACTTCATTCATAGGTAGTTCCCTCCTTACTGCTTTGCATTTTATCATACCCCATCATTACCCAATGAAGGAGAACATGTTATAATTTTAAAGTGCACAGCCATAATTATTTCGTATATCCGTCTGTAATCTTATGACTTTTATCCAAGCCGTCACCATACTAAAAACATACATCAGATCTATTAAAAACAGTAAAAGGAGAAATCTCTTTTGAGAAATATAATCATCAGACGCCCTGAGCCAGCAGATACTCCTGTACTACATCAATTCTTTTTACATGTCATTCAGGATACTTTCGCTAAAGAAGGTATTGCCGAACTGGTGGACGATCAACAACATGAATGGACAACGAAAAAACAATACTTAGCTGCTGACTTTGAAAGTCAGGGCCAAAAAAGATTTTTCTGGCTGGCTGAGGATGGCGAAACAGAAGAAATCATTGGCACCATCGAGTATGGTGAGTCAAATGAATTCATTCAAAAAACGATTATGGAAGACCTGTCAAATTGTCCAGAAATCGGGACCGTTTATGTTCATCCAAACTACCAAGGTTGTGGGATTGGAACGAGACTTGTGAAGAAAATGCTAACAACGTTAGAAATGAAAAACATCCCTAGCTTTTGTTTAGACAGTGGCTATAAACAAGCACAACTAGTTTGGCAGAGAAAATTCGGACAGCCAAACTATGTTCTTGAACATTTTTGGGGAACAAATAATCATCATATGATTTGGAAACGCGATTTTCCATTTCAACTAAAGGAGTAAAAGATGTCCTTACAAATCACACAACAATTAGATGCAAAAAATAAATCTTATGTTAATCACATGCTTTATGAATATAATGTAGAACACTTTCCAAAAGACCTACAAGGGCGCTATAAGGAAATTAATTTATTTCTAACGGATCAAGACAGTCAAATTTTCGGTGGCATATTAGGGGAGGTTTGCTGGAACTGGTTAGAAATACACACATTAATGGTCGATGAAAAATTTCGTGGTCAAGGATATGGTTCAAAATTGTTAGCAGCTATTGAGGAAATTGCTTTAGAGAATAAGTGCGATTTCATTAAGGTTGACACCTTAAGCTTTCAAGCGTTAACTTTTTATGAAAATCATGATTATGAAATTTATGGGACCCTCGATCAAGTAGGAAGAGATTTTAAACATTACTATTTAAAAAAGACTTTACAATATGATTTTGATAAGGCAAGCCGAGATTAAATCTTTGATGTTGAGTGATCCATCTATGTGAGCAGTCCTAAATATTTGTTATACTTTCCGATGAATGTTAGTATTGTTTATACAGATTTAGTTTTTAATAGTGAAATAGTAAAAAATATGTAAGATTTAATAGCTTCAACAGTGACGTTGAGGCTTTTCTCTTTTCGCAATTTGTAAGTGCCTATACTTATTATGTTTGGAGGGAAATGAAATGTTAAAATTCATTGATGATTTAGCCGGTGCGATTTTCGATGTATTTATGCTATTTTGTTATTTCTTGGCAGGCGTAATAATTGTAGGGGTCCCTATCTTTTTATTGGCTAAATTCTTTTTATTGTTTCAATAAATTGCAGGCGACACCAAAAGGAATCACCCGCTTTACGGTGATTCCTTTTGGTTTTCTTATTCATCTATGTCTATAGCTCAGCAAGCCCTTTAAACAATTCAACTCCTGTTACGATCAGGTCATCTTTAAAATCATATTCAAAGGTATGGATGTTTGGATAATCCTCTCCATTCCCTATTTAGCAGTAAGAGCCTTTTGTCAGTTTTGTATAATGACCAAAATCCTCTGAAGCACGGAAAGCCTCCTTTAACTCGAGCATTGGTATATTTTTCTCTGCACAAACCTGACGTATTTTATCGGAGCTCTCTTCGTGGTTAGCCGTTTCAGGGAATTCATCCTGATATTCAAAACGAATTTTCAGCCCATATTTTTCTGCTTCTGCTTGTGCTACATTTTCCAATTTATGCTGAAGTTTACCCATTTCTTCCTCATATAGAGCTCGGATAGTCAATCGTAATGTACCCTTACTTGCGTTGACACCAAATGCTTTCTCTCCGATATCAACTTGAACGACGGTACATAATACATTACCTTTATTCCCTGTTGAATCAATAAAGCTTGGAATGCTATCAATAATTTTTGCTATGGCAAAAGCAGGGTTTATGCCATTCTCGGGTTCATTTGCATGAGAAGGTACCCCCTCCATATAGATAGACATTCCTTTTGATGCATACTGAACTGTTCCATTGATAACATAAACCGTATTTTCCTTAATGCCACTCATATTATGCCAGCCAAAAATCTCATCAATTTTCTTTTCTTCTATTAAGACGGCACATTCTACAGCACCATCACCAGTTTCCTCGGCATGTTGGAATAAAAAGAATATATTATTAATCCACTCTTCAGCCTGTTGTGTACGCCCTTGTAGTGTTCCAAGCAGTCTTACCTCTTCCAGCTTGTCCAACTGCCCCCAAGGAATTGTTAAAACAGGGGCAATTTGTTCGAGTGTTTTCATTATATCAGGATAGTTATAAAAATAAGTTGGTGCCACAATTAACTCTGGTTCGAGCTGGCGTATCTCTTCGAGTAGATCAAAGGACTCTATTTCCACAATGGTCGGTAATCGTTTATGCAATAGCTTAGAAGATTGAAGCAACTTCCGTGTAGTAGCAAGGGGTTGAATGCCCAATGCTACCAATGCCCCATGAAATTGTATACTAACTATACGATGAGAATGCCTCCTCTTACGAAAACTACTAGGTGAAAGATGAACATATTTAGTAAAGGTTTTCCCCAAATATGAACCGTCAGCGAATCCTGTTTTCAACGCAATATCCTGCAATTTGTCATTTGCTCCTAGTAGTAGAAGCTTTGCTTGGTCTACCCGAATTTGATTCACATACTCAGCAAAGCTCCACCCTGTTTCCTTCTTAAACAGCGATGAGAAATAGCTTTCGTTAAAACCAGTATCGAGTAATTCACGCAGAAGCAAATGGAGCTTAGGGGTTGTATTCAGGTTTTGCGTATGCTGGAACTGTTCCAGCGAATTTTTAAGTAAATCTTCTGCATATCTAGGAAATTCCATGATCTGCCCATCTGCAGGCACATGCGTTAAATCAATCACATATAATAACCTAATTTAGTTCATGCTTTATCTGTAATGCAAAATCTTCAATCGTTTTTCGATCTTGATAAATGGTAATTCCAATCCCAGAACGAGTAGATCTACTTGACATATATTCACCAGCATCTATCCAACATTGGAATTGGTAAATTTGTTCTTCAATCAACTCACTTTTGTTTGCCGAGATAGACAACGAAAAGGAAGGATCCGTTGAATCCCATACTCCTGCTTCTAAAAATTCATCCCAATTTCTTAGAATTAACGTATGTAACATCATCAGGTCACTTCTTAAAACGAAAAATGTATAACCCAAATGATTATTACCACAATTAAAACTAATATTAATTGTACTAGAAACAGAACCCGTTTCCACTATCTTAAACTCCATACTTGTTTTCGAGGCACTAAATGATCTATCTTTTATGAATGCCATTCATCTTCACTTCCATACTAGTAATAAATTTTGAAGCAATCACTCTAGCGCTAGGATTACTACTTTTGAATTTTCTACATAAAGAAAATGAATATTTTATCTTTGTATAAGTATACTTGTCCATAGATTTTTCGACCTTCTGCGACCTCCTGATAAAAAGTATTCATATTCATTTACTATACATGAAGTTCACTGCTAGAATTATCTAATTTCTACACATACACAAAAACAACAAAATAAATTAATATGGCAGGAATTATGTAAGAGGAAATACCCATTAAACTCCATTTGTCTTCATCAAGTGACCAAAGAAAAAGAAATAAAGTTATCATAGTAATCCCAAAAGCGCTCATAATAATATTTAATAATCCAATAATCCCCATCCCCTTTTCTACCCTTTACATTACATCTAGTATATTCTTTAACCATTTAGACCATGCTAACCGCCTTTTCATATTTGAAGCATCCTTTACAAATAGCTGATAATTTTCATAAATGGTGTTTCATTAAATTTTAGAAATCTAAACCTCCAAAACTCATCCGATAATACATTTGCAAAAATACTTCGACGCATGAAATTATGTTTGTAATAAAGCGAATTACAAATTTTGTAAGTTAAACAACAATAGAAAGTACAGATTGAGTAGCACTTTATAGGATTTACTGACGGCTTAACAAGGCTGTCAACAAATCAACTATGAACTAAATTTACCCATTGGAATAATAAACTGAGTTAATAAATACTTTATAGCCTTAGTTTTTTACAAAATTTTCTATTTTAAAATAAATAGTAGCGTTCTAACGGGAAACAGAATAATTCACATTTCCAATTTATGTTATGTTAAATTCTTAAAAATGAGTTCCCTAGCTTTTGTTAATGCCAATGCAGTATTACCAACAACATATTTGCGAATAAAGTCAGTTTTTTAGTTTTTTTAAATACAGATATAACATCATGAGGAGAATGAAAGTGGATAATGACAAAAAGGCGAATTTATGGATCATATTTTTAAGTATTATTTTAGTTATTTGTTTGCCTTTTATTATTGGAAAAAGGGAAAATTATAATGATAATTTAGAAAATTTAATAGGTATCTACGGATTTCCATTTGATTGGTTACATATATATGCTAATAAGGGTTTCAGTTTTTTAGGTATGGGTTTTATAGTTAATATTATTTTTTTCTATTTTATTATTAAAAGTTTGATATGGATTTTCAAGAAAATTATTGGCTATGTGCGTTTTTTTTCGTAATTTGTTTTATAACACATAATGAAAGTATTTTCAGAAAAAAGTAATCAAATGACCACCAAAGGGAGGTCATTTTAAATATTTATCGATTAAATTGAAATAAACGAGGGATATTTAATCGGATCAGTTAAATAATATCTGTAGGAGGTGTCAAAAATGAAAAGAGATAAAAAAAATACAGAATTTGCAACAGATGAGCCAACAAAACAATCATTTTCTAGTGGAGCAGACCTAGGAAAAATTAAAGAACCTAATAGGGGTAAGGATGAACTCCCTCACCCAGATAAAGAAGACCTTATTATGAATGAGAAAAAAGGTAAGTCCACTTCATTATAATCTAAGACTATTTAACGTTTATCTATTTAGACCGCTCATTTGAAGTGGTCTTTTTTTACATTAGTAATTAATTTTTATTAATTAGTCAAAGGAACCTACTAATAGCAACAGACATTGACATAGCAAGCTACCATAACAGATTGCTGTCCACCTCAGTAAGAAAGTGGACAAAGATTTTACATACATCTCTTACTCATTCACTCAAGCTCTATAAGAATTGCTTAAATATTTTATAGTGGTAAACCCCCTTACTGATATAAAAGCACTTGTTTTATCCAACGCTGCTATATCAATATTAATTCGTGTCATCCATCTTCAGTACAGCCATGAATGCTTCCTATAGAAATGCTGTATTCATGCGTATCTTTTTATACTTCTATAGAGCCGACAATACTATGATATGTAAGGGTTTGTCGGTAGTTTTTTCATTTAATTTTATTCATGGATATTTTCATTTATCGAGCTTTATTTTCTACGACTGGTGGGGATATGATGGGGGAAAATTTAAGACCACCCATTTCGGAGTGGTCTTTTTCATATCTAACATAAAGTCGGAAAATATTTAGAATGACATACTGTACAGTCAAAGTATTGAGTATAGACTGAATCAGGTTCGCTTGTCACTTTGTCTTGAAAACCACGCATAAGACACATGGCTGCTTCTGCGCTGAAATAGGTTGTATACACATTCACAGGATGTCTATATCCCATTCGATGCGTCCATGCGTGGAATAAAGATCCAGTTAAATTTAGATTACTTATTAAAACATTTTCCAGCGCTTCAGGATTAATTGCAACATCCAGCGGTACACAAAATTCACTATATCCATTGCTACTGCACATTGTAGAATTTAAAGCCGGGTCTAGGTAAAATATTTTTGCTGTCCTTATCTTACCTGTACCATTTTCCCTAAAGAACTCTGTAAGTGTATCCATCAAAAAGTTGAGTGCTTTTTCTCCATTATCTATAAGATAACCCTTTTCTTTATCTATCCATATTGGTGTAATTTCCTTCTCTGCATACTTTTCTGCACATAATGCCCACTGCGAAGTCCCAGAAACAGCCTTTTCTTCATAGTGTTGCTCCCAAAAACTAATTAACATTATTATAGTGTTTTGAGTTCTTTCAAAATCTAAACGAGTATCTATATCAAAAGAAATGCTAAGTGGTAAAGGTTCTACCCCTGGTGGTGTTGGTAATAAAATTGTCATCCTAGTATATTCAGGTATTCAGGTATTCAGGTATTCAGGTATTGTGGGTATACAATATTTATACGGTTTATAAGGCTTGTATGGCTTATACGGTTTATAGGGTTTATATGGATTACCACAACAAGAACATTTCTCATTCTCTTCCATCTATTGTCACCTCTAATCTTATTAATTAGTATTAATATATGGATAGAATAATGGAATTGGTGGTCTGATACCTTATTAAATGATTTTTAACAACTATTAAAAAACCACCCATCAAGGGTGGAGTTAATTTATGATTTTTTATCTTCTAATAAAGTTTTTAAAGCAACACTGCCAACACCTAATGCTATCGCACCAACAAAACCAAAAATATACTTAATATGTTTTCTTTCATTTTCCTCTCTATTGGCTTGATAATTACGTTGGTTCTCTTTTTCTTCTCTCATCCTATTTAAAATGTCTTCTCTTTGTTTGTGTAAATCAGATTTTTCTTCAAAAGATTTACACTCTTGAATTTCTTTATCAACAGACTTAAGTGCTTCATTTAGACTAGCCATGTACTCAGAAGTTGAAATAGTATCGTTTTCTGTAACTTTTTCGCTATTCGTATTTCGAATTATTTCTTCTGCTATTCCACTAATGTTTTTTATTACTTCCTCTGAATTGTTTCTATAATCGTTATCATCCATAATTTATATTGCACCTCACTAGAATTAATATAAAAATATTATACACTTCCATTTCTAAAATAAGGTATTTATGTTACATTTCACATACAATATTTTTCATTAATTTACTGTAAAAATTAAATAGCCTTACCAATAGTTCTAAGTATCTCCAAAAATAACGGAGACATCTGAATTAATACATAGCCTTTATTATTTAACGTGTCTTTTTATCAGGGACTTTGTGGATAGTTTCTTCCAAGCTTAAACCGAAGTTTTTTTAAGTTTGGTTTATTGTATATCTCTATTCTTCTATCACCTTGCCAGTTATATATGAAACATTAAATGATATTTTGAACAAAATTTGTTACGAATAAATAAACAAATATATGCAAAAAATAATACTAAATATGGTAAGGAGGAATTAACATGGAGTTAATAAAACAATTAGTTTTTGATAATACAAATGAAATTATTTGCCCTATTGATAGGCCAGGGATGATAAAAATCATTGCCTCAGGCGAACTAGCAGCAGAAGGAAAAGACCACCGATTGGTTATTCGACTTAATGGTTTAAATAGTTCCTATAAAAGTTTTATTCACATGAGTGGAGATGCAAATGAGGGTGAATGGGGAAATCCAGAAGAAGGAATTTATACAGGACGTAATGGTTGGGGGTTAGATGCAACTTTTATGCTCGATTATACCCTTACGATTAACAATGAGTACCAAAAAGTAGTAGGAAGTGGTACGTCATCTTTCGCATTAGGTGATAATAGAATTCTTGGTTATAAATCACATGGTTTCTTTGTATCTGGAAGTCCAATATTTAGTGTGGGATTAGGTATTACAAATGGTGGAAAAGTTAGAATTGGTGACTTGTTAGTGTATCAAATGTAATTTTTTGATTTTAAACAGATAACTACTATGGTTGTCTGTTTTTTTGTATACTTTCTTTGCGTAATTTCCTAAAATGGTAATATCAAGGGAGGTTTTTATTATGAAGAAATTATTTTACATTGGAGTATTGTCAGCATTTTTACTTGCTGCTTGTGGTGAGGAAGAGGCAAAACCAAAAGAAGAAACACCATCTACTGAAGAAAAGGAAGTCAAAGAGGAACCTGTTACTGCTCAAACAGAAGTAAACGAAACTAGTCCATCAGAAGCTCAAAATGCTACAATTGAAGCTTTTAAATCAAATGATTTTATGAAATTCGCTGATGCATTTTATGGATTAAGTGCTTCTGAACGTTCTGATGTTTATCGTTCAACTGTTGAAGGTGCAATGGTAACATGGACTGGAGTAATTACTGATTTAGAAACAATCAAGGATAGCATTATTGTTATGGGGAAAACCGATGCATATAATGGTGCTGATTGGATTACTTTAGGGAATGAAAATGCTGATTTAGTACCTTATGTAATTATCGTAGAGATGACTGATCCGTCGGTTAAAACAGGACTGAAAAAAGGCGATTCAATCACATTAAAAGGTGAGGTTGGCGCGCGTGGAGATAAAGAAGTAAATTATAACTGGAAATTATATAAAGGTGAGATTGTAAAATAATGATTTTAAGTCACTCAAACGAGTGGCTTTTTTAAATAAAAAGATTTTTATTATGGTATTTAAGTGTCATATTGGTTAAAGTTGTTTTTATAGGCTATTTATAATAGTCTTGTTAATTTAAAGGAGGATACATAAGTGGTAAATTTTTTTAAGAAAAGTTTGATTTATTTAGCGTTAATGCTGCTAGTACTAGTTAGCTTTAATGTTGAAAGTGCATCGGCAGCAGAGGTAGTTGATTATGAAGAGGGTGTTACTAATTTAAATAATACTCCTGAAAACAGTGCGGTAGTTGGGAGTAGGCTTTTAAAACCTGAAATCGGTTGGAAGCGATATGATGATTCGAATCTTAAAATTAAGTATCTAGGTGATGTATACAAAACTCAAAACGATCTATATTATAACTCGGGATATACATCTTTTTCTTTAAAGCATCCATTTAATAACGAATTAAATGGAATTAAATTTAACTTTACTGGTACGAAGATTAGACTTATAGGACTTAAAAGTTCTGTGTACCGCTCATCTAATATTGTAATAGAAATAGATGGAGTTATTGAACGTTTTAATCAAACTGGTGTTGATACTAAGATGGCATTAGTATATGAAAAAACTGGATTAACTGATATGCAACATTCCGTTTCTATTTATGCGGATGATAAAACGTCAAAAGTTGGGACTGACAATTCTATACGATATGATCTAGATGCTATAGATATAGATGGAGATTTAACTAACATAGACTCTAGTGAATCTATTTCATTAGATAGAATTTCATTAGAACTTTTGGAAGGTAGTCAAGATAAGTTAATAGCAACAGTTTCACCTGATACAGCAAAAGTAATCTGGTCATCTAGTGATGAATCAATTGCTACCGTAGATCAGGGTGGTAATGTTACGGCCCTTCATGAAGGTGAAGCAATTATTACTGCGAAAATTGAAGGCACTGATATTGCGGCAACTAGTACAGTAATTGTTAAAAAAACAAGTAATGAATCTTCAAATGCTATTCTAAGTATCACATTGGTGAACGGCATAACAAAAGAATATGATGTTACAAATACCGTTTTAAACAACTACTTAATTTGGTTTGATAGTGCACAAGGTCCATCCACATTCAAATTTTCTAAAACAATATCTCCTTATAAAAAAGTAACGGAATATATTGTTCATGATAAAATTGCTTCATTTGAAGTAAGAGAATATTAAATAAAAAAAGACTAGGTACTCACATTATGAACTGAACCCTATAAAGTAGACAGTTTAATAAAAGACCATTTGCTACATTAAACAGCGATTAAATGACTTCGGTATGCTGCCGGAGTCATTTTTTTTAACGTCCATTGCTTTCTTGTATTGTTGTAGTGCTCCATATAATCATCTATCATATATTTTAATTCTGATAAGCTTCCAGCTTCTTTATATTCTATTTCATCTTTAAAATGCCCAAAGAATGACTCCATTGGCGAATTATCTAGGCAGTTTCCTCGGCGAGACATTGACTGAAGTAATCCCATTTCTTTGACGCATTTTTGAAATGCTGGGTGTGTATAATGGAAACCTTGATCTGAATGAATCATCGCTTCAGGATGTAAATTGTCATTGATATGCTCTTCTAATTTTTTTAGCGTACGATAAACAAACTCCATGCGTAAATTTGTCGATACCTCATATGCAACGATTTCTCGTGTTGCAACATCCTTTATACACGATAGATACGCTGTTTGTCCGCCACGATATTGTAAATACGTAATATCTGTTAAAAACACTTTGCCTGGCTCTGTTTGATGAAAATTACGATTTAGATGATTAGGTACTTGACGATGGATTTCTGTAGCTTTGGCAAGATTTCGATAAGGGTTTGCACGTCTTACTTTCGAATATAGATTGAATTTACGCATTAATCGTAGAATTTTTTTATGATTCATCGGGATTTCAAGTAGTTCTTCTAGTGCCATGTAAAGACCCCGATAACCAACTTTTCCTTTTGACGCATCATAAATCGTTTTTAGTAGGACGTAGTCCTGAAAATCTGCTTCTTCTCGCATCGCTTGTTTCTCACTATTTTGGAGCCATTTATAATAACCACTGGGGCTTACATTTGCCAAATCACATAAATAACGTGTCATATTTTTCAACTGATACAGCCGAACGGTATCATTAATTGCTTGATACTTTTCCCTTGGTATTAAAATAGCCGTTTCTTTGCCTGCCTTTCCATCTCGTCTAGCTTTTTTAACAGTGTTAATTCAGCTTCAAGTAAACGAATACGTGCCTCTGCTTTTTCTAATTTCTTTTCAGCTGACATGTGTTCTTTTTTTGGTCGACCAGAACCTCCTTTTCCGCGTCTTTCCTCTGAAAATGCTTGTTCTCCATGAGTTTTAAAAGATGCTCTCCAGCGTTTAATCGATGACCTTGCTTTTTCCACACCAATCACTTCTAAATCAAACCCGTTTTCTTTAAAGATTTGTACAGGTCCCTTACCAGCTAGATTTTCTTTGACCGCAAAGATTTTATATTCCGCTGTATATTGAATAGAACGATCTGATACAGATGCTACAAATCGATTCGCTTCTATTTGTCGTATCTGATGTTCGTTAAAAATGATTTTACTCATGCTAATTTCTCCCGTTCTTAATTTCGTATATTTAGTATAACGAGATTTTTTTGTGAAATGAACAAAAAACCCCGAATAGGGTCACTTTTTAAAGTGTCCACTATTCGGGGTTCAGTTCATTAATGAGTACCTGGGCTTTTTTTAGAAATCTCTAGTCGGAAAAATCCTTCTTTTCATTCTTATTCATTAAATATATTCCTGTGTCTGTTTGAATAACAAATTGATTTTTATATTTTAAAAACTCAAACGGTTTAGAATTCAGAGCGATATATTGTTCAATTTTTCCACTGTTTGGATTAAACGTTACAATTCGTTTATTTTCCATATCACAAATATATAATTTCTCATCGATATAAGAAATATATTCTGGGTAATTTAAACCTGTTAGCTCATTTTCACAATAAATTACATTGATTTCATTACTTATACCTTCTGACTTTCGTGGGAGTTCTTCATCAGGCATATAACGGTAGATTTTTTCTATTTCAAAACTCGGAAATTTATATTTTACAACAGAATTCAAAGTGGGAGATACGCCCCAGACTGCTTGTCCATCTGAACAAATTTTATACAATGTATCATAATAGTCAGAGGTTTCCAACAAAATATATTGAACAAGCTTATCATCCTCATTGAAGTGCAATATGATATTATGAGGCCACAGAAGGCAAATAGTTTCATTTCTTATAGCACATGTCATAAAATTAGTAACATCAGAAAAAATATTGTGAGGTATGATATTAATACCATATTCATGCTCCCAATTTTCCCCAAATGCATTAATATAGTATTCACTAAGACTAATTAATTTTCTTTTTCCTTCTTCATTTATCCAACAATTCGCTATACTTTCGATGTATGAATAATTTGACTCCTCCAATTGACTTGATATATCATCCCATTTATCACCAAATTTACTTTCCACATACGTTTTTTTTGATATTTCCTTTAGATTTTCACCATTATATTGATAATAGTAAGTTTTATCCTCTTGTTCAGAAAAACTTACGAAAGATAGTGTATTTTCATTTTGTATAAGTGAATGTCCGTTCGAATGTAATTTTTTCATGAAATTTTTCATCCTCGCCTCTTAATCAATAATCAAATTAGCACCTGGTTTAGGCGTACTTACAGCACGAAAGAAAATATCAAAACTTTCTATTTGACCATCCTTACTCACAAAGCATCTTACCTCAGCTGGCTGGTTATTGATATTTGTCCAAATTTGATTATGCCCTTGTTTCAACTTTCCGTTGTCGTCATTTTTTGATATTATATCAATCCCTCTGTCTACAATTTGCTGTCTATCTTTTCCTAATCTCAGTATACCTCCATCAAGATGCTTTTTTGAAAAAATATGAGCTTCTGTAGCTACAACATTTCTAGCAGTTTTTATTACCTTACCTGTTCTATTCATTGTTGAAATATATTTCCCAGCTTGTAAAACCACTCTGAATATAGCACCTACCCAAAATTGTTGTACTGCTTCCTCACCATCACCAATGTTATCAATAGGAAGGGTATTATCTAATCCTTCGGGATATTCATAATTTTCATTTCCAGATCCTTCATTTGTTTCTTGTGCAAAAGATATGCTTGGTAAAATCGTTGCGCATAATAAAAATGTAGATATTAGACTAATAATAAACTTTTTCAATATATTTACCCTCCATAAATTAATCGAATTTAATATTCTGTTAATAAGCTGATTACTATAGTAAGCACACCCTCGAGTTATTATTATCCTATCATTGGAAACTTTTTCATTTCAATTGTTGAATCACGCCATTTTTTGGCGTTAAATTTACACTAAATTTACAAAGACCGCCACATCACGCCATTAAGTACGCCACATTTTGGCGGTTCTTATATAAGAAAATGATACTAAAGTTACATTATCAACGTTTTCACTACATATAATTTGATGTTAATCGTAATATAGTAACCATTCATTTTGTAATCTTTAAATAACAATTTGTACTTGAATATCTGTTGACATTACATTGAATTTCTGATAACCAAAATAAAAAACCCTTACCAATTAAGGTAACAGGCATTTGCTTTATCGTTGGGAGATTATAATTTTTAATCCTTCAAAGTCACCACTTGTCATTGTACCTTGGTCGAATTTATCAAGCCATGACTTATCAATTTTCTTTTTATCCACAGATTGTTTAATGTAGTCACGTACAGCAGCTTTAGTTGTTTCATTTGTAAATTTCATTGTGTCATCATCCTTTTCAATATTATTCGGGGGTGAAGGTTGCATATTTGCTTTAACCATTTGTAAAAAACTGCTCCACGGAATAGGTGCGCTTGTGGAACGCATCTTACTAGGACAATTTTTTCCGCTGTAAAAGTTGTGCTGTACCACATCATTAATTGTTAAACTTTCATCTTTAAGAATTTTTGCAACTAATGCTGCTGTATTTTGTACAGTCCTTACATAATCGCCATCACTATTTACACACATTTCTATATGGATAGCCTCATTGTCCCTGTGTACTACCTGCCGCCCAACATTGATAATCATGTGTAAAAGATTGAATTGCTTCTCTGTCGTCCACAGACCAATGCCAACTAGCTTGACGATTATTACCATTAGCTTGTAGTCGAGCGTGGTTGTCTGCTCCACTACCTTTTTTGGTATTATCAGTTTCATGAATACATACTTTTCTACGAGCGTTTTTTCGTCCTCCTGTTACTTTAATAGCAATGGCTGCTAACACTAAATTTCGTCTGATGTGCATCATTATTTTTCACCCTTTGGTTTGTTATAATTCAATGCTTGCTCACTGTCTGAGGTACCTTTGGTAGTCGGGTCGATAATAATACCAAGCAAACCTAATATGCTTAATACAGTCTCTGAAATGGCTGTGATTTGTGCATTGTAAATCGTAATATCGACATTAAAAATGCCCGCTGTTTGATTAGCGAGCACTAGTAATAATGCGATTAATGATACCCAAAATTGCTTATGTTGTAGACGTACTTTCCAGTTGATTTTCATATTACATCAATCCTCCTTTACTAATAAAAGCCAATACTGCACTTGCAAGACCGCCAATTAACAATCTCAATATCCATGTTGTATTGTCTTTAATCCCGCCTAAATCCTCTCGAATTTCCTTGATATTTGATTCAGCTACGGCAAGACGTGTTTTCACATCGGTCATATCACTCTCTAATCTTTCTATTCGTTGATCCATGTCAACACCTCACAAATAAAAATAGCACTGTTCGGCACAGTGCATTGCTTAGGTCTTGTTGTATAAAAATAGCCCTCCACAATTATCTGTGGAAGGCTTTAAAAAAGATTCACCACCAAATGGTGAGGTTTAATAATTAGTTGTCAACATTTATTACATACATACCTGTAACACCCTTACTATCAATATAATCTACTGTTATTACTGAACTTCCAGTTGATACCTTATTTATCTTTATTGCAGCACCATTTTCTAAAGATACTGTTACTACTGATGAATTCGAAGATGTTGGATTTCTAAATGTAACGGTCCCTCCTGAGTTTTCAAATATTATTGCTTCTAAATAATAAACAGTAACACTATTTATGGACATAGAACGTGCATGTCCACTCTCAAATCCAGGCATTATTGTTACATTCGGTGTTGATGGTACGCTATTCTCGTCTTATACCATTTTATCTCGGTTTTATAACGAGCCTTCACCGTACAGGCAACTTTCATCGCATACGGCGATCCGTCAACAATAGATAACTTATTTCCCCACTTTAACTATATGCATATATATATAAATTAAATATTGAGGAATGTTAATAGTTCTTCAAAATGTTAATGGTTAAGATTAATGCATAACGCTAGCTTATGTTGCGTCTACTTGTTTTCGATATCGTTTATTAAATGCTCGGATTTTTTCGCTTGAAGTGATACATCTATTCCTTCTTTTAAATCAGGTCGTTTGATAATGCATTCTTTATACGCCAATGCTCCAGAAGTAATACGATATACTAGGAAATCAATGATAACTTGATTCATATAATAGCCCCTCTTTCTCTAAAATAAGTGTTTGTATTATTTCTTCTAGTTGAGCGATTTTTTCCGAATCAGAAATTACTGGTTGTATAGGTTCTAGTGAATCTATGAAGTCTTTATATTCTTGCTCGGTAACTTGCGTGATGAACTCGTTATCTGGAACTGTATAATCAGTAACGTTGTAAATAAGATAACAAATCTTATAATCGGAGTTGTAGATAGCTGAGTTGGGGACAACCGAGTTTGGTGAGTTAATATCCAGACCATGATAATCCATATTTCAATTACGCGTTAGGTTTGGACATCCGGGTTTGTTGCATGGTCGTAGAGGTTTACTGTTCATGCTGCTCTACCTCTTGCTTCACCCTCGCCATGTCCTGTGCTATGGTGTCCTTAAGCTGTGCCTCGTCCTGCTTTAGTTGGTCTAGCTTATGAGCATCAGCCCACTTCATCTTGCGGTGTAGCTCACGCATCTTTGCCTGTAGCTTACGTGTTGATTCATCTGTATAAAAACAGACATACTCACGTCCACAGTTAGGGCAGTTGAAGTATGTCTTTTGGACTTTGTTATTTAGTTTGTCTAGCTTGAAGTGTTGGACATTGAACCTGTGACCGCATGACTTGTTGCACTTAACAATGATTGGTTCCATGTTATTCAATACCTTGTAATCGTGTTGATAAACGCTTCAAACCATTTGCAATATCCTCAGCGTTTTTATTATTTAAAGTACCAATTGATACTGTAAATTCTTTTTGCTTTTCAATATCTGCATTATCAATCGCATCCAACTCATCAGCCAATGCACCTACATGCTTGGCTATTGCTCGTAGCTTTAATTTAGATTTGTCATCGAAATTCAAATCAATAGTGATTGCAGACTTTCGTTTTGACGATTGTTTCTTTAAGTCCCTGTAATACGGAAGGTTACTATCCTTCCTCTCATCGTAAGGCTTAGGTAAGACAGGTCCTCCACAAATAGGACAAGACACACCATCACACCATCTAAATGTCTACCTTTAAATACATGAGACGAGTCATTCATACATTCACAAACTTGCATAATTCATCCCTCCACAATTCTTAGTTAATTGTATAATAAAAAGCCATCTCGATATGAGATAGCTTATAGCTATAACATTGGTTTGAATAAAAGAAAACCATATGCTAACCCTTTTACTCCATAGAACAGACTTGGAGCGAGTATGAACCATGCTAATTTTTCATCCAATTCTTCAACCTTTTCTTTACTAGTCTTTTTCTCTATAACTTTTTCTATAAACAAAGCAATAATAATAATCATACCTGCCAGTAGTAATGAAGAAATCATTTTCCACATTAATGAAGAAGCTAAGAAAAGATAGACTTCTGGGAACAGTATGAAATCGAAAATAGGTATGAACCAATCTATTATTGTTCCATCTAAAATGTTCTCTATTGATGGTTGTTCATTTGTTAGTTGCCTTTTAACTTCTTTAATAATTTCCTTTAAAAAATCTCTCATTATCTATTCACCCACAACTCATTTTTTATTTCCAATTATTTCTACGGAATTGGAGGTGAAAAGTTTCGTTGTAGATTTCAAATACCATCTCTCAAGGCATAATAAAAAGCCACACTCTAAATGAATGTGACTTGGTTACCATTTTTTATTTACCTGTTTGAAAGAAATTCTAAAGCTTCTCTTACATCTTCAATTGAATTTATTGGATAATCTGGCACTCGACGTTCAGAGATAAAATCTCTGGCCATTAAAAAAAGATGCTCTTCAAAATCTTTTTTGATTACTTTGTATTCCCATACTATCTCATTAAATTCTGATACGTATACGCCTTCTTGAACAACATTGTAAAAACCAGATTGCATACCCATGTACTTTTGGCACCTCCCATCTACCTATATCATAGGATAAATGGAATGGATTGTCATTATAAGAAATATAAAGATAATAATAAGCCGCAACTCATAATGAGTGCGACTATTATGTATTACTTGTTCGCTTCTACATATCTAAGTGTACTTAAGTATGCATCTAATTTATTAATTTGCCTGTTTGATAAAAAATAATAAATGGATAAGATAAATACATATCCAGCAACACCCAATAATGTCAGCATTCTTTCATTTTCAAAAGTAAACAAAACTATTGCCAAAGCAATCAGAGTACTAAATGATGACGTAAATAAACTTTTATGTCCAAGCAGTTGTTGTATTCCATACTCAGTTGTGCGAATCATTATATTTAATTCTTCTACACTTAATTTTTCTAAGGACTTTTCATCCTTATACTTTTTCATGATTTTACTAGTGTAAAATAAATCTTTATTATACTTTTGAATGATATTTGACAAATCAACCACACCTCCTTTGTACTATCATCTTAGTTTAAAGGGATTAAAATGTCACTTCTAGGAATATAATCATAATAAAAAGCCACACCCCATTAGATGGTGTGACTTCAAAACTTCCCATTTAATTTCTAGCAAATGTTTTATTTAACGCTTCTATTGCATGTTTGATTGATTCATTATTATCTTGACCATTAAAAATAATATCAATTTCTTTTTTTAGTGTATTGTTAATATCGCTTACCTTTGCAACATTAATATCTTCTGAAATTACAGGCTCATAGTTTATAATATTAAATGACTTTAACAACATAAATCGGCCTTGTACGATATAATTCCCAATTTCTGATCCCGATTTATCCATCCCCATGTTTTCAAACCACTCTACGGTAGATTGGAAATTGTAATTTTTTTTATGGATAAATAAATAATATGCATAACTTATAAATAAACCTTCAAATGTAAGGTCTTTAGTAATATTTTTATGTACATATTTTTTCCAATCTTCATCACTCATATTTAGATTAATGTCTACTGGAGAGTTATCTACCTTTTGCTCTGAAAATAAAGAAAAAGCACGAAATTCATTTGTAATTTCGTTTTGCATTTTTGAGAGAATGTTACTTAATTTTTCTTCTAGTTCTGAAACAACCATTTTAACGTTATTGTTTTTCAACTCTTTTGTTGTTACTTCCACTCTATTTGCAGATTCTTCTAGTTTCTTAGTAGATGCTACCGTAGTTGAACTTTGGTCAAATGTATACAAGATAGCAATTACAGCTAAAATTATCGAAACAATTGTACCAGCAAATGCCCAATTATCTAATATTAAGCTTTCATATTGGCCTATATCCAATTGCTTGTTTCTGACACACATTTACAAGATCCTCTCAAGCATAATAAAAAGACAATGAAAAAAAGCGTGGATTAGTTATCATTAACTCTCAACTTATTTTAGTTTTTCTCTTATTTCTTCTCAGTTAAACTTATAATATATTCATCAATTATTGATAAATCATTAAATTGCTTAAAACTCTTAAAACTCTTTCCGAGTTCATTACATTTATTAATTATAATTTCCTTATCCTTCTGTGGAATTTCTTCAAATTTACTTAAAACCCCTAAGTCTCTCATAATTGTATGAACAACTCCCATGGAAGCGTACATTGTACCTCTAAAAAACTCATCATTATTCCGACTCATAGTTAATTTTTTCGAAATATCCCTTTTTACTTCATTAGTTACAGCTTGATTATATTGCTGTAACTTAAAAATTGTATACGTGAATAAAACAATTAGGTACGGAGATTTGGGTAAAAATTTATTTACAAACGAATCTAATTCAATAATATCAATACTATCCCCTTCAGATGTATTACTAGAATACATCCTTTCAAATCCAGATTGAGCTAACTTGCTTATTTGTTCCTGAGTTGAATTAATTGAGTTTAGTTTGTCCTCAAAATACGATAATTTCTCTTTTAAGAAATCCGCAGCTTCATTCATTATTTTACTTGATTCAGTTAATCTTTCAGAATCTAAGTCAATTGTAGCTTTTTCTATTTTATCTGCAGATACAGCAATTTTTTCACTTGAAAGATTACTAGATAGTGTTTGAAACAAAGTGAACCCTATAGCTACCACGGCCAAAATAATTGAGACAATAGTTCCAGCAAATCCCCAATGACTAATTACCTCTGTTGCATCTTTATATCTAAAAGTAAAAAGACTAATTGTTCCTAAGCAAATAATTAAAAGCCAGTATAATAAATCCTTTTTTTCTATCCAACTCGTTAGGGTTTTATCATCACATTTTTTGTTTTCACTATCCTCTCCACTTATTTTTCTCTGCTTAGTGTTTGCTAATTGGTTGACTATTAATACAATTATTCCAATTAAGAGAAATAATAAAATCGGAATTATTAATAGCCACCAAGCAGAAATACTTATTGGAACCTGAGTACTCATAAATCGTTTCTCCTTTTATGTAAATAACTACTAAATTATACATAAAAGAATACTAAAAGACTACCTCTCATTTAGAAATGTAGTCTAATATACTTGTTTCCGAAATACACGTACAAGCGAGCGTGTTTATTTTGTAATGCTTATTTTTGTTAGCGTATTTTTGTACGCTTTTGATAAAACTTGATAATATCAATTTACACTGTTTTTTTGCGAACTTCCCTAGTGTTAAGAAGTTCACTTTTATACCCATCCAATTCTTTCCGCTGTTTTATCTATTAAGATGTTACGTTTACGCAATACCTTATGACGAGAAATATATAACTTGTCAGCTATATCCTCCCATTCATAACAGCCATCTGTATCCCAGTAACGCATATCATCGTCTAACTCATTGTATAGGTCTTCCACAGTCTTGATGATGCGTTTTAAGTTTTGGTAATAATCGTCATTGGTTAGAAGCATTGCCTTCTTGGCTGTCGTGTCAGAAATCGTATTACTACGACCCCCAACCATTTCCCCACCTTCATTATGTGGATGCAACAGCTCCCATTCACGATATTTTAATTTCTTTCTATTTTACTCCAGCTCAATCCAATATCTTTCGATTGTCTGTATATCACTACGCGATAACGTAGGCATGTGCAGCACCTACCTTGTTTGTTTATTTCTTAAAAGTGAGCTATAGTCATTCCTTGCTACACTTTTAGTTTTATAATCTTATCCATTCAACTTTAAATGCATCTTGATCACCAACTTCATCGATAAAACAATATTCAACGTAGCCAATTCGATCTATAACTTTGCCTTCTTTATCGTAAAGTACATAAACATAAGTTATGATAATGTCGCATTCAAGACTATTTTTCTCGATAGTTTCTTCTTCTATATAACCTGCTTCTAATAAATACTTGTCAGCGCCTGAAAGTGATAAACCTTGTAAAATAAATAAACTAACCATTATATCCTCCAAATCCCTTTAATTGAATTACCTAGGATATATTTTAAATTATTTTAGATTATTAGCTAGCTAAGAAATGTATTTTTTTATCATTAATCCGCGTTCCCATTCCACATGTTCATGATGGTTAGAACGCCCCTCTCTTTAGATAGTTCTTCATTTGGTAATAGAAATAATGATATATCCAATTTCCACTAAACTTATTATCTAAGTAGACAATTTCGAAGCCGTAACGAGCCTTGAAAGTATTTAACGAGCCAAGCAAAGCAAGTGGATCGTATTTACTTCTATAAGTTCCGTTTAGAATTTTTTTATAGCCTTCTGGATCTTCAAGAAGGCTTGTGAAAGGCATATTTTGCGCTCGAATTAATTCATTTTCAAAGCGTGTACGCTCGTCCTTACCTAAGTTGCCCACAATATCATCAACACTCGCTTTTCGTTCAACTCCACTGTTTAAATAAATATCTCGCATGATGCCAAGCTCTTCATTTTTCGGTAACATCGCTGTGTAATCGCCAGTGTCTAGCTTCTTCAATTTGATTGGTACATCCTTGCTTCGTAAATATTCAAGTATATGGCCATTTACTTGTTCGCGAGTATCAACTACAATCGTCATGGTTTTCATGATTTTGTTTAGCTCTGAATCGGTGTAAGCGTAATGAATCATTGCGAATCACCTAGCAATTCAGGATTTTCGTAAATGTTGGCAACAACTACATAAATATTATTTAGTTGGATTCTCGCACCCATGTCATTAATTTCATCTGTTTTACTGAAGTGATTTTTTGAATTACCATATGATTGATTTATTGAAAGTTTAAATGCACCTTCATCGAAAATTACAGTACCTTTCCAAGTAGCAAATTCATTTTTGAGTAAAACAATATCGCCTTCATAAATCTCCTTGCCGTTCTTGTCTTTTAAGCCTGTGTATTGCATCCACTCATAATCAGTGTGGAAATTAATATCAGCAATCGTATGATTTAGAGCATTTTCACTGAACCGTTTAAATTCTTTATCCCAAGCCCGAAACTTAATCTCTCTCATTCTCTTAACCTCCTTATTTTCACCTAATATCAGCACCGTACATACGTTCTATTTCGAAGTTGGATATATTTATCATCCGTCCTCTAAAACGTCTTAAAACGGCTGTAAATCACTTATTTTGATTAGAATATAAAACAGCACGTTCATACACTTTTTCTTCATGACATTCGAAGCTTCATTTTCAAATTGTCGATAGTCTGTATAAATGTCATTCCATCCGTTCTTAGCTAACGTTTCTTGCCACTCCATGAACAACATCAATGAATCAACGTCCGCGCATACCCACTCATTCAATTTCGGATTGTGCTGCCATCCACAGGCTTCATGTACCATATTTTGCATTGTTTGGTCAATACCGTTGGCACCTTCCCATGATTTAAGCCACTCTTTTACATCTTCAAAAATGGTTTCTCCAACCTTTATTGCATCTGCTGGAATATTATCACCATGATCTATATGAACATCATCTTCTTTCAGATAAATCGTTGCTCCTGATTTCCAAATGATTGATAGAAATTTTAAAACTTGCAATCTATCACCTCGCAATTAACGAAAGTTAAAAATCCGTTATCAAATTGTTACTGAAAATAACTATAAATTACCGAAGTGTTACTAAAAATAACCCTAACGAACCTCAGAGCCCCAAGGGTTTGAGGATTTTTGTTATTTTTATTACCTGTTACGGAGTTTCAGCCCTTATATATATATTTTTTTATTTTTTAATTTTTTATTAATATCCAAAACAAATAACAAAAGTAATTATTAACAATAAAAACAACCTTCAAACCATTGATACATAAGGATTTCTAAGTGATTTTAAAAGTGTTACTTTTCGTAACTTTTTCGTCCATTTCGTCATTTTCCAATAACTTTTGCTGAATTACAGTATCTTTTCGTTCTATGAAAGTAACCCCATAAATGAAATATTTATTTTGAGCTCCCCGTTCTCTCTTGAATCCTTGTGATTCTAAAATTCTATAAAACGCTCGATTTTTGAGTTGGTGTTCGCCATTCTTGTAGCACCAATTTGAATAAACTTCATACAATTCTTTTGCTTCAATTTTCGCGTTAACCTGTTTATGACAGCGTTCAAACATAAACGGCCCAAGGATGTCCATTTCATCTTTATAATCACCTGTAGCTTTCATCACGATCCTCGGTTCATTCAACCCCTTCTGCTGCCACTTCAAGCAACCTTCGATGGCCCAATTCAGGATGCCCGGCATTTCGAGCGACAACTTTTCAAGAAGTTTTTATCACACTTTTCTTTTGGCAGTTGTAGGTTAAATGGAATTAATCGAATACGTCGCCAAATACCTTCGTCCACACCTTTGATTACAGGTTTATGGTTAGTTGTAAAGAACACTTTAAATTCAAGAATGAACTCAAAATATTCTTGTCTTAAGAAGCGTGCTAACACTGGCTCCCCACCTGTAATTTGCTTTACGAAAGCCTCCGACAATTGTTCTCCATCTTCCGATTCAATCGCTGATACAAAACGGCTGCCGACCAATCTGGCAATGTCATTGTTCGCGCCAGTTTCCTTTTTCTTAATAAACGTGTCCGATTTAGCTTGTTTGCCGTATTCGCCCATGAGGTCCTTAACAGTATTAATAAACGTTGATTTACCATTACTACCCCCTCCAATCAGGAAGACCATGATTTGTTCGCTTATTTCACCTGTTAAGCTGTAACCGATTAAACGTTGCATATACTCAATCAACTCTTTGTCACCCTGGAATATTTGCTCTAAGAAACTTAACCATTCAGGGCATTTAGCTGATTCATCAAATGTGATATTTGTTATTTTTGTTAGGCCGAGCTCACGATCATGTGGGTGCAACTTACCTGTTTTCAAATCTACGATGCCATTCGCAACATTGAATAAATATTTATGTTTATCAAATTCTTCTCGATCACCTGGTACCAGCGACATTAAAAATGACAAACTGTTTTTATGAACATTTAATCGTTCACACATCTTCGCCCATTTTTGCTCGCCTTCATCTTCAGATTTGTACAACCCTCGTAAAACCTTGGCTGCAATGCGATAAATTTCTTTCCTGTTATCAATCTTCCATCAACAAAGGTTTATATAGCGATAACGTTATATGGATAAATAAATTGCTACCCACCCTACTAGAAAAATACTGCGTGCTTGCTGAGGAGGTCGGGCATTACCACACAACAACTGGTGATATTCTCGATCTAACCAGCATTGAAAACCGTAAGCAAGAGTTAAGAGCAAGGTCCTGGGCATATGAAAGACTTATTCCCATTTCAAAAATAATAGAAGCACATAAATTACACATAGTAAATCGCTACGAACTTGCTGATTTCCTCAATGTTACAGAGGAGTTTTTAGATGCTGCTCTGGAATGGTACAAGAGTAAATACGGATTATGTGTATATATCTATAATTTCACAGTTTGCTTTGAACCCTTGGGCGTCATTGAATTGTTTGAATGGCTTGATACACCAATTTTAACTTATGGCTCATGAATTAACTTTATATATTTTTTACCCCAAAACAGAACATATGTACTCAAAGGTGGTGATTACTATGTGAGATTAGCGAAAAAAACACTAACGTATGAGAGGAGATTGTTTTATGAAAGGCGGAGTTCGCAAGCGTGGGAACACGTGGTATTACTACTTTGATATGGGCATTGTGGATGGCAAACGTATTCGCCCAGAGTATTCAGCAACAGCTGAAGGAGCCAATACTAAAGCCGAAGCAGAGGCAATTTTAAGAAGAAAGATTTTAGAATATGAAAATGCAGGCACTGTTTTTAAACCCCAAGAAATTACATTACATGATTATTTAGATTTCTGGATGAAGGAATATGTTGAACTCGAATTAGAACCAAATACGTACTATAACTATGAATCAACTATTTGCAATCATATTACACCATACTTAGGAAAGTATAAAGTTAAATCACTGACTCCACATGTGTTGCAGCAATTCATTAATTTAAAAACACGTGAAGGTTACGCTCGGCAAACATTAAGTATAATCATAGGTATCTTAAGCAAAGCATTGAATCATGCAGTATACCCCTACAAATACATTAAAGAAAACCCAATGCATTATGTTGAGTTAATGAAAGATAAGAAACGGAAACCAACTCGTGAGGAATTAAAGATACAAACTAAAGAAAATCTAAGGCTTATTAATAGTTCTTTAGATGAAGAACACCCTTTTTATTTACCATTTCATATTGGGTTACATTGTGGGTTGCGGGTAGGAGAAGTTTGTGGACTCGAATGGAAACACATAAACTTTGAAGAAATGACATTGGAGGTTGAACAACAATTAGTTGCCATTAAAGATGAGAATGGGAAAGCACAATGGCAACCTAGACCTCCAAAATCAAAGGCTGGTTATCGAACAATTCCATTTGGTAATACACTCGCAGAAATGCTTAAACGTATTAAAAAAGCACAATTAGAAAATCGTTTAAAATACGGTGAGTTTTATCTACAGGATCCTGAACATGATTATGTATGTAAAAAAGAAAACGGCGAACATTGTACGCCAAGTGAAATTAAATATAATACTAGAAAAATAAGCGAAAAGTTAAATATTAGTTTTAACTTTCATTCCCTACGCCACACACATGCTACAACTTTAATAGAAAACGGTACACCTGTTAAAACAGTACAAAAAAGATTAGGACATAGTCGAGCTGCCGTAACAGAAGATCGCTATGTCCACCTCACTGAGAAAATGGCTAGAGATGCTGCTAACATCTTTGACTCATTTGCTCAAGATATATAAGAGAAGTATTTCTAACTTATTTTTTTATGGTGGGGAATTGGTGGGGAACCCCACCAAATTGATATAAAATCAATTGTTTAAAACCCCTATAAACACTGTTACATCAACCTTACTTCGTATCATCCATCTTCAGTACAGCCATGAATGCCTCTTGTGGGACTTCGACTGAACCTACTTGTTTCATACGTTTTTTACCTTCTTTTTGTTTATCAAGAAGCTTGCGTTTACGTGAGATATCCCCACCGTAACATTTCGCTAACACATTTTTACGGATAGCTTTAATTGTTGAACGTGCCACAATTTTTTGGCCAACTGCTGCTTGAATTGGAACTTCAAATTGTTGACGTGGGATTAATTCTTTTAATTTTTCAACGATAATTTTACCACGATCGTAGGCAAAATCACGGTGTACGATAAAGCTTAGTGCATCGACTTGCTCAGCATTTAGTAAAATATCCATTTTCACTAATTTTGATTGCTTGTAACCGATTAATTCGTAGTCAAATGATGCATAGCCTTTTGTATTTGATTTCAAATAATCAAAGAAATCGTACACGATTTCTGATAAAGGCATTTCATAAATAATACTTACACGAGTTGTATCAATATAATCCATTGTCATGAAATTACCGCGCTTCATTTGACATAGCTCCATGACCGCTCCTACATAATCATTTGGCACCATAATTGTAGCTTTTACATAGGGCTCCTCTACACGATCAATTTTTTGTGGATCTGGCATAAAGGAAGGATTATCTACTTTGATGGAAGAGCCATCTGTCATATGGACTTCGTAAATTACCGAAGGCGCAGTTGTAATTAGGTCAATATTAAATTCACGCTCAATTCGCTCCTGAATAATCTCCATATGTAGTAATCCTAAGAATCCACAACGGAAACCAAAACCAAGTGCTTGAGATGTCTCAGGCTCATACTGTAGAGCCGAGTCATTTAACTCTAATTTTTCTAAAGCTTCACGTAAATCATTGTATTTGGCTGTATCGATTGGGTATAAACCACAGTATACCATTGGATTTAAGCGACGGTACCCTGCTAGTGGCTCAGTAGCTGGACGGTTTGCATAGGTTACTGTATCCCCTACTCGTGTGTCCCCTACATTTTTAATAGATGCTGTTAAATAGCCTACATCCCCAACCGTTAATTCAGATTGTGGCACAACTTTTGGTGTATGTACCCCAACTTCAATAACTTCGAATTCCGCTCCTGTTGCCATCATGCGGATTTTATCTCCAGGCTTTACAGTTCCATTGATAACACGAATGGAGATGATAACACCTTTATAGGCATCATAAATTGAGTCAAAGATTAAGGCTTGTAGAGGTGCATCTGGATCACCTGTTGGTGCTGGTACCTTTTCAACGATTTGCTCTAAAATATCCTCAATCCCAATTCCTGCCTTAGCAGAAGCTAATACTGCTTCAGATGCATCTAACCCGATGACATCCTCCACTTCTTGACGTACGCGTTCAGGATCTGCTGCTGGTAAATCAATTTTATTAATAACAGGTAATATTTCTAGATCATTATCAAGAGCTAAATAAACATTTGCCAGTGTTTGCGCTTCAATACCTTGTGCAGCATCCACTACTAAAATGGCGCCCTCACAAGCAGCTAAACTACGGGAAACCTCATATGTGAAATCGACATGTCCTGGTGTGTCGATTAAATGAAATGTATATACTTCACCGTTTTTTGCTTCGTACTTTAATTGAACTGCATTTAATTTAATCGTAATGCCTCGCTCACGCTCTAAATCCATTGAGTCGAGGAGCTGTGCTTTCATTTCACGGGATGTTAATGATTTTGTTTGCTCTAAAAGACGGTCTGCAAGCGTTGATTTCCCGTGGTCAATATGTGCAATAATAGAGAAATTCCGTATATTCTCTTGTCGTTTTAAACGTGCTTCTCGGTTCATCTTTTCCACTCCTAATTAAACTATAATGAATTATACTATGAACGCTACTCAAAGTACAACAGCAACTAGACTAGAAAGCCTATAATATCAATACTTTCGATGTTCGCTACCGCAATTAAATTTCATAGTTTTAAGTATATAAATACAGTGGGATTGGACTCCTCAATAAGAATTGATTGAAAAAAATATTATATTCTACGAAATAAAAAAAGTCAGCTACACAGACAAAAGCTGTATATACTGACTTTTTTTATTCATTTATTTGTTGATGGATTGTTGAATAAGATTTGTTAAAACCTCTACACCCTTTTTCTCTAAATGAACACCATCTGGAGCGAAGTATTCTGGATGATTAAGGGCTGCCGCATGCCAGTCAATGAGTGTAATATTTTCATGTTCCTCTGACTTTTGGAGTAAAGACGCATTCACTTTCCCTTCCCATGAACGAGGCACACGTGTATTTACTAAATAAATATCTGCATGAGCAAATGCAGCAAGAAGTGTATCTATTTGGTCATTCGTAAAATAGCCATTTGTCCCTAATTGGATTATTATCGCATTATTAGATTGATTAAAACTCGCATAATTTGGTCCTAGCTTGACAGCTTGTGAAACTTGACGACCTATCTTCCCATCAATTGTAATGTTCGGAAAAACCTTATGTAAGCTCGTTGCTATATCGATCATAACAGAATCACCAATTGCTAGTATGTTTTGATAAGCATCCTCTTTCTCAGGCACAACATTTGTTTCGTTTTCTTCTGGCTTTGGTGTTTCTATATCTGGAACATCAACTTCTTCTTCCTTACTAGGTGAAGGATTGTCAGTTGTTTTGTCCGGTTCTTTTATTGGATTAGCAGTAGGTTCATCACCATTAATTTTAATGGCAGTTGGATACGAATCCTTTGAACTTTGCTGGCCTTCTCCCACGACCCCTGTAATCCCTGTGAAAAATACAAGAAGGAAAAGTGGAGCCATGACAGTAGATACTTTTCTTGAAAATGTGAGGCTTCCCCATTTCTTTTTATTGAATACGAAATATTTCCGATAATATGCCCAGAATCCTTCTTTACGGATCGGCATTTCAATAAAGCGATAGGAGCATTCTGCAATCGTCACGATGAGTACTAACTGAAGCGCAATTCGCCAATAGGAGGGGTTTCCAATTTCATGAATAGGTGTGCCTAATACCATGACGGGGTAGTGCCAAAGATAAATACCGTAGGATCGTGAGCCAATCCAACATAGTGGTTTCCACGCAAGTATTCTTCCTAAAATACTAACTGGATGACAAACACAAGCAATTAATACGGCTGCATTCAAGCAAAATAGGAACATTCCGCCTCTATAAAGGAATGTTTGAAATTCATCCACATACATAATGCTGACAAGAAAAATAGTAAACGAAATAAAGCTAATACTATTTAATTTCTTCATATGGTTTATTGATAATTTTTGTGATGATAGTCTTTTCATTGGCCAAATAAGCGCTAACCAGCAGCCAATTAATAATTCAAAACAGCGTGTGTCCGTTCCATAATATACACGACTCGGATCAGCACCTGGCTGGTAAAGTATTGCCATTAATAGGGCCGAGCAAATAGCTCCAATAAAAACAATCTTTGCTAGTTTACTTTGTTTTTTTACAACATACAGTCCTATCATTAAAAGTAATGGCCAAATAACATAAAATTGTTCTTCAATGGCTAATGACCATAAATTTTTTAAGGGTGATGGAGAACCGAAACTATCAAAATAAGAAAGTTTATGAAAAATGAACCACCAATTACTTGAATAGAAAATAGAAGACAGTGCATCTCCACGTAATGTATGAAGGAGCTCTTTATGAAAGAGCATTGCCCAAACAAATGATGTAATAATCATAACGTAGGCAGCCGGTAGTAACCGTCTAAATCGTCCAATCCAAAATTTCTTTAGACTGACTGTTAATTGGTTGCCCTTTAAAGGTAACATGGTAGAGGTGATTAAATAGCCTGATAGCACAAAAAAGATATCAACTCCTAAAAAGCCACCTCTAGCCCAACTGAAGTTAAAATGATAAGCAATAACTGCTAATACAGCTAATGCTCGAATCCCGTCTAGTCCAGGAATGTAACGATGATTTAATGACTTGCCTGACATACTATTCCTTCCTTCAATAATCTATAAAACCTATTGTCAAGTATTGTGAAACCTTGATTGAAAACCATCCCCTCTCAAATGATTAGTTTGTTCACTTATATGTTTGACGTTTGAGAAACGATAAAAGTTTTAGAGAAATATTGAATGTCATTACTTTTCTAGTCTCTTATAAAATTCATTCTCTACATATGTATTTCTAAAAAGGCATTACCATAAATGGTAGATACTACAAAAGCTCTTTCACCCTGTTAGCATATGCCTTCATTCATTATAAAATCGTGAGCCAACTTGAAAATTATAAGGCAAGAATTGAGCAATGGAAAGCCCAATAATTAGATTTTTTTCTGGAAATTTTTATTATAATAAAATATCAAAAAGCGAGCCTATAGGAGACTCACTTTTTGATTACTATGTTTATTTTTTTGAATCATTAACAAATGCCTTTGATATGGCTTTCCCGATTACCGCAATCGTTCGATTTACCTCTTCTTCTGTATTGCCAATCCCACCGATTTCAATAATCATCATTTGCTTTGCTAAATCTTGATTATATCTCCCATCGACACCATCTCCACTTTTGGAAATAACACCTTTTGATATTTTCGGAACGATGGCATTCAATGTGGAAGATAAACTCTCTGCATAAGCTGTGTTCCAGCGGTAATTAGCATGCTCTGCCCCAACGACGATAGCGATTTTCGCATAGTTTTCCCCATTATATGAGATCGTTGTAAGATCATGTTTTAAGGAATCACGATGTAAATCTAGTATTAAATCATAATTATTGGTTTCTAAATGTTTACTAAGAAAAGGTCTTATCACATCATAGGATTGATGATAGCCCTTCCCCTGTGCTTGTAATTCCTTCATAGTATCTACATCAAGAATATCCGTCTTTAAACCATTGACATTAAAATGATTCACAATCTTATCCTTCAAGCTCATAATGTTGACCGTTTCATGAGAAGTCGCTACCTTACCACTCACAGCTTTCACCATCGGTTCGTATGCTTCATGCGTATGCGTAAATAATACTAACACCTTAAACGGATCTAAATCTGGTTCAGGCTCTTTCGTTTGTTCAAGTACATTCTGTTCTTCTAGATTAGTAGCGGCAAACACGACTTGTTTATCTTCAGGTTGTTTAATCGGAGTCGATGCTTGCTTGTTGAACGGAAGTTGCCCAGCAATGACAGGTAATACGAAAAAGAACAATAATATACCAAATGACCATTGTAGTTTTTTTAGCAAAGTCACACCCTCCTCCCCATATCGTATGGAGGGGGGGTGTCATTTAGAACGTAAAAATTTTTCCTGATTTATGCATAATGTTAGCTAATTTTTATAAATCACTGGCCCAGTTCATCAGCATTGAAGCGACTAAATTTGCGTAACGATCAATCCAGTAATCCGCTTCTTTAGGCGTTACCATCAATTGTCTATGTGAGGCTGCAAAAGTTTCTTCAAACAATTGCTGACGTTCCTCTCTCGTCCATGTTGCCCATTCCCCGAAAATAGGTTCTACCAATGACATATCTAGCTCTTTGTCGATATTTGGCTGCCATGAGGATAATGATAGCTTCGATGAAGGATTACTACGTTCAGCTACGCGAGCCGCTATTGATCGCAGCATAACTTCTACCGCATCAGCAATTAAAACAGGCGCATCTACCACTGTCGGTATACCAATGGCTGTTACAGGAATGCCAAGCATTTCATAGGAGATTTCTTGCCTTTGATTCCCTACACCTGACCCTGGATGTATACCTGTATTCGTTAATTGAATGGTTTTGCAAAGTCGATTACTAGCTCTTGTCGCAAGCGCATCAACGACAATGACTAATTTTGGCTTTAATCGCTCAGCAATTGCGGCTACAAACTCTCCCGTTTCATAGCCCGTTTGTCCAGTGACACCTGGGGCATACATAACAAATTTATCATCAATCACATCTAAACTATGCAAATGATCAATCAGATACGGACCAATCGCATCAGGTGTAATCGTGCGATTACCCAAACCAATAATTAAAATTTTATCGTCCTCTTGCCAGGAGAGCGATTCATGTAATTTTTTAAAATTCTCTAGCAATTCTTGCTCCAGCTGTATAAATCCGTCCTGATCTTCTAATGTCAGTGTCGGAACAGAAAGGGTAATATATTGGCCTTCTTTTTTGCCAATTTGCTTCTCACCCTCTCCATCCACTAGCACATCCGTAATTTTCACTCGTCCGGCTGTTCGGTCCTCAATTTGAACGCCACTCGATTGTTTAAGCTTTTCTTTTTGCTCTTTCGTCTGATGGACAACTACCTCTTCAGATTCATCGATTAAATCTGTCCGATACCAGTTAAAATTTTGCATACAAATCACCTCAAGCAGTAGTTTGTTCAAACTGTCAAGTAAATATTCTTTGCATTTATCTATTGCAATTTAGCCAAGCGTTTGTTAAAATGATTTTTGTTGTATTGACACAAGAAATCAATGAGAAGATATCATCTCGTACCTAATTTAGGAGGTGAAATATATGCCAAACATTAAATCTGCGATTAAACGCGTAAAAGTTAACGAAAAAGCTAACATTGCTAATTCTCAAGCTAAATCTGCTATGCGTACTACAGTGAAAAAAGCTGAAAACGCTGTTGCTGACAATGCTGAAAACAAACAAGAACTTTTACAAGCAGCTTTCAAATCATTAGATAAAGCAGCTTCAAAAGGACTTATCCACAAAAACGCGGCGGCTCGTAAAAAGTCTCGCCTTGCTAAAAAAGCGTAATTGTTTAAAGGATCAGATACTCTATTAAGAGTAGCTGGTCTTTTTAATTTTTATCGAAAACATAAAAGCTGTCCGCTATTGGACAGCTTTTGTATTAAAGTTGACGAAGTAAAAAGAGCTCCAAATATCGTTCGCGATTACCACCTGTTGATTTCAACTGTAAATCGACCTCCGCTAGTTGATATAATGCTCTCAGTAAGCTTTCTTCTGACGGACGATTACGTTGCTCCGTCATTAATTTGACACGATACGGATGTATTTTTAAATTTTTGGCGATTTGCTGCGGATGGTACCCTTTTTTCAATAAATAAAAAACATTCGACATCGTGCGAACATTGGATGCTAGTAGTCCAACAAGCATAATCGGCTCTTGCTTTTGTCGCAATAAATCATGATAAATCGACAAAGCGCTGACCGAATCATTGGCCAAATAGGCGTTGAGCATTTTAAAGGCGTCCTGCTCCAATGTTTTTGCCACTAAATCCTCCACTAGCGATACCGTAATTTCTCCGCCTTCACCAAGATAAAGGGTAAGCTTGTCTATTTCCATTTGTAATTGAAGCATGTTCGCCCCAACCATCGTCACAAGAAGCTCGATCGCATCCTGTGTAATGCTATTGCCCTGTGCCTTAACATTACTTTGAATCCAAACAGCTAAATCCTGCTCTTTAGGTGTTTCTGCTTCGACCAGTAATGCATGCTCTTTCATCATTTTTGTCACTTTTTTACGCTCATCTAACTTTTCATATGGAGCAATAAAAACGGTTACGGAAAAATCAGAAGGGTTGGACAACCATGTCTCCAGTCGTTTCACATCATGGTCAATCTTTTCTTTGCCTTTCTCTGTCGCCTTTAAAAATGAAGCATTTTTGGCAATAATGAGCTTTTGCGCAGAGAAAAAGGGAATGGTATCCGCTTCATCCATAACAGCATCAACAGGCACTTCATCTAAATCAAAAGTACTCATTTCCAGCTCGTCTTCTGGTCCCATTGCTTCTTTTATACGCTTAATGGTTTCATCTATAAAATAGCTTTCTTCACCAACTAGTAGATATACTGGTGCCAGCTCACCTTTTTTTATTGTTTTCCAAACCGTTGAAATCATAATTTTCCCTCCATCTAGCAATACTATAAGTATACATGATTTTATCTGGATTGAGCAGGCTACAACCTTGATAGATACCATACTTATATGGCGTTCATTTGGTAAGCCAATCCAAGATTACGGCTCTGTCGAGCAATCACCAAGCTATCTTAGGTGTCCTGTAGTGAGTTTGACCGAATTGTGTCGATTCCTTGCCAGCCGGGGAATTCTCCTTTTCGATATAGCTTTTATGTACATGTTGTCTTATAATAAATAACAGAATTGGAGGGATAACAATGAATCCATTTGAAGGAAAAAACATACAATGTCGACGTAACGATGCAATCGATTCAGGTGTTGGTTTCGGTGTATCATTTGGCGTTTTCACACTAATGTTTATTATCGCGACAATAGTAGAGTTCGTATCACAGTAATCAGACTTAAATACGAAGGAAAAAGACCTTGATCATTGGACAAGGTCTTTTTCTTTTGCTGTGACTGTCCAACGATTACCCTGAATACGTACTTCGATTGTGCCATCCACCCCCGTTGTCCAAGTAGCTAAATTCCGATTGACAAATCGCTCAACTACCTCTTCATGTGGATGACCATAACGATTTTGAAGCCCAGCACTGAAAACGGTGAATTGAGGTTGTACGAGCTCTACAAATGATTCGATACTAGATGTTTTACTGCCATGATGACCAGCCTTCAGAAGGGTTATATTAGCTATTAGAGGTCCATAATGCATCATAAGCTGTTGTTCGCCATATTTCTCTAAATCACCTGTAAATAACGCTGTAAACGCCTTCTGACGCATGTATAAAACAAGGGAGTCATCATTACCCTCGTAATAGGTATCCTGAGGCCATAAATAAGAAAAGCTAGTCTCGCCTTTCTGCCATGAAGTGCCCTTCATCTTTTCTTTTATAGGAACGTTTTGCTTTTGGGCTTCCCTTAACAAATCTCTCATAATAGGCTGTCCCAACGAACCAGGTGTAACGTGAATTTCTTTCATCCCAATCTCTTGTAAAATCTCCTCGGCTCCTTCCACATGATCAGCGTCTGCATGCGAAACAATAAAAATATCAATGGTTCGTATTCCTTTCCCTTTCAGAAATGGGACTACCACTTGTTTCCCCACCTCGTAAACTTTATTTGGCTTCTTCCATTGCTCTTGTTCAAAGCGTAAAAGGCCACCAGCATCAATGACATATACAGCCTCCCTAAATGGCAATTCAATCACAATGCAATCACCCTGCCCTACATTTAAAAACGTTATCTTTGTGTCACTATAAAGCATTGGGTAAACATGAATCCAGATCGCTGGGATGACTAAAACAACAATCGCATGCCCAAAACGTTTTGTTTCTAAGAAATAGAAACACGCGAGAACGCTTAGCATCGCTAAACAACAAAGCCAGATGGATGGTTTACCTGGTGACCATAATTGAAAAGGCAGTGCTTGTATTGAAAAAATGACATTCGTTAGCCCATTTCGCAGAGGCTCGTAGCCTGCAAATAAAAGGTTTGCTAATGGTAAGGAAATATACGTAAGAACTAACGCTACCATATTAAAAGGTAAAATAACGAAGGAAAACAAAGGAACGAAGATAATATTGACAAAAAACGAGGAAATGGAAAGTTCATAAAAATGATGAAGTAATAAAGGATAGACGAGTAGCTGACAGACGAATGTGACGAAAAAAGAACGGGATATCCAATTGCTAGTCTGGGTAAAAATAAAACTAGAATAAACTAGACTAGCCGCTGCTAAATAGGACAGTTGGAAACCAATTTGAAAGATTACTCCCGGTTCAAGTAAAACAAACCCTGTAAAGCTGATAGCAAGTGCGTCATCGATTGACAGCTCCCATTTCAAATAACGGAGCAACATCATTAATTCTACGACTGAGACTGCTCGCCATACAGACGGAGCACCCCCCGCAATGACCCCGTAGATCGGTAGTAAAATGAGCAAGGCCACAGTCGCCATCTCTTTGCGAATACGTATGCGTAGCAAGCCTTCAAAAAATAACCATGACATCAGTGCTACATGTAAACCAGAGATTGCAAATAAATGAGTGATTCCTAGCTTTTGATAGGCTCGTTGTAGCTCATCATCCATTTGATCCTGCTCTCCAATGAGAAGGGCTTGAGCCTCCGCTACTAGTGTTTGGGGAAATGTCATTTCTATATGTCTTTTCATCTGTTGTCTCAGTTTAGCGAGAAATATGGTGGGGGAACTGCGCTTCTCCATAAAGGTCCAACTAGTGATTTCAACGATACCAGTTGCCCCCTTACTCGTTAAATAAGTTGACATAGAAAAGGCGTAATCATGGGCTGATGGAGAAGGAGTCACAAACTCACCTTTCGCAAGATACGTCATTCCTGCTATAGATGTATGTTCATAATTAACTTTTTCTTGTTCTGAGGAAAATGTATATACTACATATAACTTTTGACCATTTGTAGTTGTAGCAAATCCACGGAGCTTTTGGCCGCTTATTTTATAGTCGTTTGACCAAGTTAAAGGGAAAGAGGATGGCAGTGGGGTAGGTGCTATTAATTGAATTGTCACAAAAAAAATATGCGATAATAAGCCACCTATTAACACAATTATCACTAAGAAACGTGACTCACCCTTTAAGATGAGCCACAGGGCTAAAAGAAGTACTAATACGAGTAGCCATGCCGACTTGTGAGCAGCTAAGGAAGCGACAAGTACAGCGAGAGCTATATAAATCCATTTATGCCTTAAAGCTTTATACCAAATAGTGCACTCACCTTCTGTTCATACGGAAGCAATTTTTCTGCTGGCAATCCGTTCTCGCGAAGTTCATGAAGCATCTCTGTATACAAGGCTAGTTTTTCATCTCGTAAAAAATCGATTTTCCGTTCATCAAATGGTACATGGACGACTGTCACACCTGCTTTTTCAAATAATTCTTGAGCATATGGATTATTTTTATAATCAGTTGCATAACAAACACGCTCAATGCCTGCTTGAATAATAGATTTTGTACAGGGGAGACATGGGAAATGAGTCACATATAAATCTGCACCTTTTGTTGGTGTGCCGTATTTAGCACATTGTAGTAACGCATTCATTTCAGCATGCACCGTACGCACACAATGGTTGTCCACCACATAGCAGCCTTTTTCGATACAATGCTCATCACCCGTAATGGACCCATTATATCCCCCTGCTATAATCCTCTTATCGCGGACAACAGTCGCTCCTACCGCTAGTCTTGTACATGTACTACGCAATGCGAGTAAATGGCTTTGAGCCATAAAAAATTGATCCCAAGTAATTCGCTCCATATGACTACCTCCAAAATTTTGCCTTACAAGTTTTTCGATCACGTTGCTTTTCTACTATAGTGTAGCCCTTTTGGAAAAGGGGCGTCAATATGTCATATGCTATTAGCTTTACTTAACTGTAATAGAATCCTTTAATTTCTCAAATGTTTTCTCACCAATACCACTAACATTTCTTAAGTCATCAATAGTTTGAAAGTGTCCGTTTTCCTCCCGATAACTAAGAATACTTTGAGCTTTTGAGGGGCCAATTCCTGGTAATGTGGCAAGAGTCTCCGTATCAGCGATATTGATATTAATTTTTTGATCCTTATTCTCGCTCTCTATAGGTGAAATGAGCAGATTTGTAGATGCATCTACAAGATGCTCACCCTTGATGGGAATATAAATGACCATTTCGTCCTGAACTTTTTGCGCATGATTAACAAGTTGCGTATCCGCATTCTCAATATAACCACCTGCAAGCTGAATGGCATCGATAATACGATTATCTGGCTGAAGCTCATAAACGCCCGGATACATAACAGCACCCTTTATATCAACAAATATCTGCTGTTGGACCGCCTCTTCCACAGTAGATACCACTTGATTTATTTCTTCAATAGGTTGGATGGTTTCGATGAGCTCTTCTTGGGGAAGTGAAGAGTCAGAACTCGAAAAATAGAAGTAAAAAAATAGTCCACTGATTACTAGTACGCCAGGGATTAGCATACCTTTTTTGTACTTTTGCCATAAAGATTGCAACATAGTACCATCCTTTCAATGCAAAAGGTCATCATATGGAGGTACCCTCATCATACACTAACAAACCTGAATTGCAAACCTGAAAGCAGGGACGGAAAGCTCTCATTTGATCGCTCGATTGGTTATTTTTGTGGTTCTATCCGCCACTTTTGCGGTTCTATCCGTCACTTTGACTACTTTATCCTTCACCCTCGCTGTTTTATCCGTCACTTTTGTTGCGCTATCCGTCACTTTCGCGATTCTATCCGCCACTTTGACTACTTTATCCATCGCTTTCGCTTTTATCCTTCACCCTCGATGCTCTATCCATCACTTTTGCGATTCTATCCGTCACTCTTGCTGTGCTATCCGTCACTCTTGCTGTGCTATCCGTCACTTTTGTGATTCTATCCGTCACTTTGACTACTTTATCCATCGCTTTCGCTTTATCCGTCACTCTCGCTGTTCTATCCGTCACTTTCGCTGTTTTATCCATCACCCTCAATGCTCTCTCCACCAGCTTCACAAAAAAAATCCACACTACCAATCGGCAGTGTGGTACTTTCCCATATTTACTTTACCGCACGGATGAAAATGCGTTCGCTTTCATATTCGGGTGCTTCGTCTGTAAAATCTGATGTTACTTCCAGATCACTAAAGCCGATGTCGTGAAGCCAAGTCATATATTGGTCGATAGGAAACGTGCGTTGAATATGTTCCTCATCAAAGCGTTCATATAAATCACTCGTAGCATCACGCACATAAAAGGTCATTTGATGGATAATGGAATGCTCAAAGTCTCCGGGCTCTGTATGCCATACATAACTAATGTCTCCATCGTCATACGTAAATGGACCATCTAAAAAGATTTCTGTCATTTTAAATAGTGAATGGACATCAAAAAATAGCTGGCCCCCATCTCGTAGTGCTTTATAGATCCGTTCTAATGTCGTATAGACTGCTTGCTCCTCTACAACATAATTCAGAGAATCAATGGCAATTGTGACCACATCGACTTCCTCAAAGCCATCGAGTTCGTCCATGGACATACAATAAAATGGAGCCTCGTATCCTGCATCAGTAAAACGCTCAGTCGCAATGGAAAGCATCTCTTCTGATAAATCAACGCCGCTGACTTTGTAGCCAGCCTGTGCAAATAACAAGCTAAGCACACCAGTTCCACAACCAATATCTAATAGCTTTTTGTATTGGCCGCTAGGTGCATGCTGTACAACCCAATCTACATAGAGATTGTAAGGAATATCAGTTTGTAGCTCATCATAGACATGGGCGAAGCGTTCGTAACTACTCACTTAGGCCTCTGGCATGTCTAATTGTGGTGCATCGCCCCATAGACGCTCTAAATTATAATAAGCACGCTCATCTTTATGGAATACGTGTGCTACTACATCTCCTAGGTCTACTAGAACCCAACGAGCTCCATCAAAACCTTCGACACGGCGAATTTCATAGCCATCTTTTTCGGCTACATCCTGTAATTCGCGTGCAATTGCTTGCACCTGACGATCTGAGTTACCATGGGCAATGATAAAGTAATCTGCTAAAAGAGAAATTCCTTGCATATTTAAAACGACAATATCCTCACCATGTTTGTCGTCGATCGCTTTGTAAGCTGCTTGTAATAAAGTTGAAGTCATCCTTCACTATCCTCTCTGTTCATCATATCGTTATAACATTCTATTGATAACGGATAAATAGGCTGCCTTGTGTCGATTAAAAATGCCAATGTATGACGGACACATGCACTCATGGCCTTATCCAAATTTTTTTGCGCCTTTTTGCGCAGACGATCCACACCAGCAAATTGGCGATTTGGTTCAATCATATCTGCGACAAAAATAATTTTTTCTAAACGACTCATATTAGGTCGTCCTGTCGTATGGAAACGAATAGCATTCAACAGCTCATCATCTTTGATGCGGAATTCACTTTCTGCAATATATGCACCAACTGGGCCATGAAGTAGTTCACTGCCCCAGCCAATGAGACGTTCATCTAACTTTTCCGTTCGGACGATTTGCTCCATCCATTCTATTTCTGCATATTTAGCAATATCATGAAGGATTGCAGCTGTTTCAGCCTTTTTCTCATCCTCGCCGTACATTCGTGCAAGATCGATGGCCGTTTCCATAACACCGATTGTATGAATATAACGTTTTTCCGGCATTCTGGGCTTAATCGCCGCTAAATACTGTTCGCGTTCCATAAAGACCTTCCTCTCGTATGAACGACTCTACCGCTTCTGGTAGTAAAAGTGTCACCGTTCCTCCAGTCGCTAGGCGTTCACGAATCAGCGTGGACGATAAATCGATTTGAGGCACCTCCACCATGCATATAGGGTACTCTGTAGTGGCTGCCGTTCCTGGACGCTTGACACCAACAAATTGGACAAGCTCTACTAAGTCATCTATACAATGCCATGTATGTAGCGAATCAATCATATCGCCACCGATAATAAAGTAGAATTTTACAGAAGGTTCCTTTCTACATAATGCCGAAAGTGTCTCATAGGAATAGGATACGCCACCCTTGTCTACCTCATACGACTCTACCGAAAAATAAGGAAATGGGCGAATTGCAAGCTCCACCATTTCAAGTCGTTCCACATTACTGGCATCATACCGTGCATGCTTATGTGGCGGTATGGCATTCGGCATAAAGCGTATTTCATCGAGTTGCAATGCATGAAATACCTCATTTGCCATTAATAAATGCCCCATATGTGGAGGATTAAACGTACCTCCTAGTAAACCGACCCTTTTCATCGTCTCACCTTATTTCGTTGCTTTTGGTAATACAATCTTTTTTTGATTGCGTGATTCTTTATATAAAACAACTGTAAGGCCGATTAATTGGACAAGCTCTGCATGTGCACCTTTTGCAAGTGCTTCTGCCACTTCATGTTTATCCTCTTCACAATTATCTAAAATACGCACTTTAATTAGCTCACGTACTTCTAATGCCTCACGAATTTGCTTAGTCATTTCATCATTTACGCCACCTTTTCCCACTTGGAAAATTGGTGATAAATGGTGTGCTTCTGCACGTAAAAAACGTTTTTGTTTACCTGTTAACATAAAAATTAGTTTCCTCCTAATTGCGCCTTTAGCTGCGCAATCATTGAATTTGTATTTGGATAGTTGCCCAACCAGTGCTCAAAAGATATGGCTCCTTGATGCACAAACATCCCTAAACCTGTCACAATTGTTGCCCCTTTTTCCTCAGCCGCTTGTAAAAAAGGCGTCATTAATGGATTATACACAATATCCGCAACAATTGCTCCTTTCTCAAGACGATTTAAGGAAAATGGCATTGAAAAATTGCCCGTAGCAAGACCTGCCGAAGTCATTTGCACAATGATGCTGAATTCAGCCAATGTCTCTTCCGCTTCCTTTAATGAAATGGCACGGCCAATACCCATTTCATCCACAATAGCTTGGGCATTGGCTACTGTACGATTGGTAATGGTCAAATCATTATAGCCTTGCTGCTGCATAGCAAATGCTATACCTCGGGCAGCGCCGCCTGCACCAACAAGTAATACAGGCTTGTCTTTATGTGATGAACCTACTGCTTCTTCTAGTGAACGCACAAAGCCGACACCATCTGTATTAAAGCCTTTCAGCTTTCCGTTTGTTGTTCGTACAACTGTATTCACTGCTCCCATTTTTTGCGCCAACTCATCTAGCTCATCTAAATAGGGAATGATTGCTGTTTTATGAGGAATTGTTACATTCCAGCCACTTGCCCCTAAAGTTTTCAAGCCAGCAACTGCTGACTCTAATTGCTCAGAAGATACATGTATTGGAATATATGTCGCATCTATGGACATTTCCTCAAACCAAGCATTGTGCATGGCTGGTGATTTTGAATGTTCGATCGGATCACCAATAACTGCAAACCACTTCTTCATTTCCTAGTCCCTCTTCTCTCCTTCATCCTTCACCTTCTATATAAGTGATGGACGTATTGAAACTTGTACACCTTTAGGCGCGTATGCTGCTACTACGACATTTGCATGCTGTACAGTAATCCAACCTAGCCCAGAAAATACAACATCTGTTTTGGCTTCTTTGATGGAAAACTCATGGCGAACTAAAGGTGGAAGTTGGTCAATAAACTCTTCAGTCGGTGGTGCCAAAAGTTCTCCCTTATGTTCTGCATACAGCATATCTGCCTTCTCAAGCTTTGTTCGGTGAATCGGTAAATCATTTGCCACATGGATGGTAAAGGCAGAACGGTCTCCTTGAATAAAATCAAATCTCGCCAATGCCCCAATAAATAAGGTTTGTCCCGCATTTTGTTGGTAGACTTTAGGCTTGATTTCTTTTTTTGGCATAATGTATTTTAATTCACTTGAATCAATATGATGGGCCATTTGATGGTGATTAATAATACCAGGCGTATCATATAATGCACTTCCATCATCCAATGGAATTTCAATCATATCTAATGTAGTACCTGGGAAATGGGATGTAGTAATAACCTCACCCTCTCCTGTTGCCTGCTTAATAATGCGGTTAATGAATGTGGATTTTCCTACATTGGTACAACCCACAACATAAACATTTTGCCCTTGTCGATATTCATCAATGGCTTCCATTGCTTCGGCCATTCCCTTACCTTTATGGGCACTTACTAACAGCACATCAACAGGCTGAAGTCCTAACGCTTTTGCTTCGCGTTTTAACCAATTGATAACTTTTTTCGGTTTAACCGATTTCGGTAATAAATCAGCTTTATTCGCAATCAAAAGCACAGGATTCTTCCCTACAAAACGGTGTAGGCCAGGTAGCCAGCTCCCATTAAAATCAAAAATATCAACAATTTTTACGATTAAGCCTTGCTGTGTACCAAGGCCATTTAAAATGCGTAAAAAGTCGTCATCAGTTAATGACACTGGTTGAATTTCATTGTAATTTTTCAAACGGAAGCAACGTTGGCAAATGACCGCATCCTTTTCTAGTGATGATGGGGGTGCATACCCAACTGCTGTTTTATCTTCTGTTTGAATTGTTGTACCACAGCCAATACAATTTGGCATTTCAATCATTCTTGTTCCTCCCAAGTTATAATTCCTTTTCGTTTCAAATCATTAAACACTCGACGTTCAATGAATCGATTCAGTTTTGTTACAAGGCCATCAGACTGTGCAACAGGTTTTACTAGCACTGTATGCAAGCCTAAGCGATTCGCACCCATTACATCTGTAAGAAGCTGATCGCCTACCATGACTACTTCATTAGGACGCAAGCCTAATTGAATAAGGGCATTATAAAAAGCATTTCGCAATGGCTTTTTTGCCTTATGAATATATGGAATACCTAAAGGCTCTGCGAAGCGTTTAACACGTGCCTCCTTGTTATTAGACGCAATAATAACACGAATACCGGATTCCTTCATGATGCGCAGCCAGATAATCAATTCCTCTGTTGCATCCTCACGATCCCACTCCACAAGGGTATTATCTAAATCGGTAATGATCCCTCTAATACCTAATTCTTGTAGTTTTTCAGGTGTAATTTCGAAAATATTCGTCACAAATTCGTTTGGTAATAAAAAATTATACAAAATAGCGACCCCTAATCTTAACGTATTATTCGACCATTATAGCATATTTGCAAAGGCTTCACCCATTCGAATTGGGTTGCCCTGAACAACATTTTCAGTAAACTCAATTGAATCCTTTTCAAACAGCATCACAACTGTTGAACCAAATGAGAAATAACCGACTTCCTGCCCTTTATACCAGTGTATTGTTCTATTCGTGAGCACAATTGAATTCACGAAGGTCGCACCCACTTTTATAAACGCTACTTGCTGATTATGTGCAGTTTTCAACTCTGTCACTAAACGGTAATTATGGGAAATTGGCTTTTTACCGTATGTAAGACCTATTTGATTCACAGGATAAGATTTCTGACCAAGCGTATACTGTCTTAGTACTTCCCCATCAATCGGGCTGTGAATACGGTGATAATCAGCAGGACTTAAATAAAAGACAATAAAATGGCCGTCTACATAGTTGGCTGCTCGCTCCGAATGACCAAGTAAATCCTCAAGTGCATATGGCTTACCCTTTACAAGAAAAGTCATATCCCATTCAATCCTTCCAAAGGATTCTACCTTGGCATCTACAGGACTTACATACACCATCGGATTTTTTTCAATTGGTCGTGCTTCTTCTAAAAGCTCTCTTGTAAAAAAATCATGTAAACTTGCAAATTGTTGTTGTTTTTTTGAAACTTCTTCAAGGTTTATATCGTATAACTTCATGTAGCTTGGAATTATACGTTTACTCCACTTAGCTTTCGCAATAGCTTGCAAAAGGTTGGAGGATTGCTTACCATTCGTTAGTTCTATCAAGCGTTGATATAGTTTTTCTTTCATTAGTAAAAACCCCTATCCATTAATTTAGACTGTCAATTTTTTCGCATTCGAAGTATAATGGTACAATATCTTAAGTGCAAAGGAGTGATCCCCCTTGTTTTTTTATCACAAGTTGGTGGATACCACGGTTAAGAAAATGAAATCGCACGCAGCTAACTTCATTACAATTAGTAATATGTCCTTTGGAGGCGCGGCTATAATGGCCACTTTACATGAATACTATAGCTATAGTGTCTTGTTTATCTTTATTGCAGCTCTACTTGATCGCTATGATGGTAAGGTAGCTAGAGCACTCGGACAAGTGTCTGAGTTAGGTAAACAATTAGATTCTATGAGTGATATTATATCATTTGGCGTGGCGCCTGCATTATTAATGTACGAAGTTGTTCTAGTTGATTTTGGTTTTGTCGGCATGATGATGGCCGTCCTGTTTATCGTTTGTGGTGCGATGCGATTAGCCCGCTTTAATATTAGTGAAGCAAATGGCTATTTCACAGGTTTACCTATTACAGCTGCTGGTACGTTCTTAACTTTAACGTATTTTGTAGCGACTACGTTCCATCCGGCCTTTTATCTTTTCCTTTTTCCAATTTTAGCTTTCCTCATGATTAGTACATTTACGTTAAAAAAAGTGTAACAGCACAATTGCTGTTGCACTTTTTTCATTTCCCACAGCTTTGAAACATATACTGTCGAAAAATGGGGAAAGGATGAAATCATTCAATGAGCGGAATTTTTACATCAATGTTGCAGTTATGGCTTGAGATCCCAGCGTTACTTGGCTATTTAAAGGGGCAAACATTCCATAAACCCTTTTCAAAAGAAGAGGAAGCTGCTTGTATTGAACGATTTTTAGGTGGCGACGAGCAAGCACGCCTGGACCTAATAGAACGCAATATGAGGCTCGTCGCGCACGTCGTAAAAAAATTCCATCCAAAACATGAACAACTAGATGATTATATTTCCATCGGGACGATCGGGCTAATGAAAGCAGTAGAAAGCTATACCCCGGACAAAAAAACAAGACTTGCCACATATGCAGCTCGATGTATTGAAAATGAAATTTTAATGCATCTACGCACACAGAAAAAAGTGCAGAAGGACGTCTCTTTATTTGAGCCCATCGGAACAGATAAAGATGGCAATGCGCTTCAAATTCGAGATTTACTTCAATGTGATGAAGAAAGTGCAACCGAGAAAATCGAACATAAAGAACATGTGGCACAGCTATATCATTACTTGCATATGCTTGATGAACGAGAACTAGAAATTGTGACACTTCGCTATGGATTAAATCAACAAGATGCCCTCACACAAAAGGAAATTGCAGCTCGTTTAAATATTTCTCGAAGTTATGTATCTCGGATTGAAAAACGGGCACTCATTAAACTCTATCAATTATACAAACGAGACCAAAAGTCAATTGAGTAATATATTGTAAAATGTTCACTAGGAAAATTCAATGTATCTTTGGCGGAGAATGTGCCGATTTTATGGCATAAAAAAAGCCCTTTGCGACATTGCTATGTCGCAAAGGAACTTTTTACATTTTATGAATGTGCTGATTCTGATAATTCTGCCGTAATCAATGTACCTATTAAAGTAGTGATAATCACTACACCTACTGTTAATAATAGCATCATGAATGCCTCCCATTCTAATATGAAGAGATTTATTACAGCTAGTGTAGCATTTATACTATTTATTCACTGTGATTTTTCTCACATTAGAAACTACCCATTTTGACCGTTTTGTGTATTATAGTGAGGCGATCGCTTGTAAGACAACTTGTGTCGAGTGTTTTGCAGCAACTGGTAAAAACTCATCAAAGCTAATGTTTGACTCTTTACCTGCAATATCTGATAAAGCACGAATTACTACAAAAGGTGTAGCAAATTGATAACAAACTTGCGCAACCGCAGCCGCTTCCATTTCCACTGCTTTCATTTGAGGGAAATGATGACGAACTGCTTCTACACGCACAGGATCATTCATAAATGCATCCCCTGAGCAAATTAAACCAATACCGTATTGATGCTCTCCAACTGCCTTAACAGCTTCCTCAGCTACTTTCATTAATCGTTCATCTGATTTATAAGCTGCTGGCATACCAGCCATTTGTCCAATTTCATAACCAAAAATTGTGACATCCACATCATGGTGACGGACTTCATCCGAAATGACTACAGCTCCCACCTCAAGGGCTTCGTCGTAACCACCTGCAGAACCTGTATTAATCACAACATCGGGCTTAAACTCATGCAAAAGAATGGTAGTGGACATAGCCGAATTGACTTTACCAATACCACTTTTTAATAACACGACTTCCTTGCCTTCATATGTTCCTGTTGTATACTCACTACCTGCTATTGTTGTACTTTGTGCATTGCTTAAAGATGCTCGTAGTAATTCTACTTCCTGTTCCATTGCGCCAATTACTGCAATTTTCATGTAATGTTACTTCCCTTCTTTATCAACTCTATTAAAAATAATCAAAAGAGTGATTTTCGTCAATAGGCGCCTTCTAATGTATTCAGCTGCTCAAGCTTTACAGGCAACCATCCTTCATTATCCACCCATTCCATACTGACACGGTACATCTGTGATTTATCTTTTGTTGAAACTGTGGCAATTGAAGAATTAGGACCACCGTTATTTTGCATACGCCAAATAATCAAATTATCTTGATTAATACCCGTTACACCTGTAACAGTTGCTACTTTTTCAGACCAGTCTATGGATGAAGAGTCGTAGGAAGACACATGCTGTCCCGTTTGAGTTGTAGGTGTTGGCTGCCAATTTTTATTTGTGATAACTTTCTCTACGTTTGGATTATCTGAAGTTGATTCTTCTGGCACACCTTGTTCCTGCTGATTTTCTTCAGGGTGTGATCCATCCTCTTCCTCTGAAGCTTGATCTTCTTCTACTGCCAGATCCTTTTCATCCTCTTTCACAGGCTCTTTATCCACTTCTTTGTTGTCGTCTTTTTCCTCTTGAGCCGGTTCATCTTTCACTGTTTGTTCTGCATCATCTTGCCATTTAAACACATAAGTTGCTGTGATAATAATTAGTACAACTACTACACCAATTAAAACATTCAATAGTTTATCTAGCTTTTTATTACGAGATGGCTGCAAATGACGACTACTACGAGTTTGTCGTTCACTCATATTTCCTCCCCCTCTCTAGCAAATATTCTATCAAGTTCGACAGCACTTGCAAAACAATTATACTCATTAATTTATTTCGTGGCATTTCAGCCTGAAATATAAAAGCAGCTAGCCTCCCTGAATTAGAAAGACCAGCTGCTTGTCCACTTACATATTATTTAATTGAAACAATCTTAACTTTCATTTCGCCACCAGGTGTTTGAACAGCTACTTCTTCGCCTTCAGCGCGGCCAAGTAAGCCTTTCGCAATTGGTGATTCGTTTGAAATACGGAATTCCATTGGGTCTGCCTCAGCCGAACCTACAATTGTATAAGATTCTTCATCAGTTGATGGTTTACCATTAATAATTTCTACAAATGTAACCGTTTTCCCAAGTGATACCACACTGTTATCTGTTTCATCCTCAGAAATAATCACTGCATTGCGAATCATTGATTTTAAAGTTGAAATACGACCTTCTAAAAAGGCTTGTTCTTCTTTTGCTGAATCATACTCAGCATTCTCAGAAAGATCACCAAAATCACGAGCTATTTTTATACGTTCAACGATTTCTTTACGTGTTTCAGTTTCTAATTTCACTAATTCTTCTTCTAATTTACGTTTTCCCTCAGCTGTCATAGGGTACTGTTTTTCATTTGCCAAAGTCCTTCACTCCTTGTTTCTTCAATATAAAAACATAAAACTCGACTAAATGCTTGGTAGGTGCATTTAATCGAATTTTATTATTTTTAAACGTTTTTCAAATTACGCTTTGACCTAATAGTATGCATGCTTTTTTTAAATATGCATGTAAATATTGTCAATACCACTCTATCTTATTACAATACGTTGTCGGTTTCAAGAATAGTTTTAATTTTCGTTACCATTAAATCAATTGCTACCTCATTATCCCCACCTTCAGGAATAATGATATCAGCATAACGTTTTGTAGGTTCAATAAATAAATTATGCATTGGTCGAACCGCTGATAAGTATTGATCGATAACTGAATCTGTTGTACGTCCACGTTCTTTAATATCGCGCATAATACGACGAATAATTCGTAAATCAGAATCGGTATCTACAAATAATTTAATATCCATTAAATCACGCAGATCAGCATCTTCTAGCACGAGAATTCCTTCTAGAATAATAACATCTACCGGCTCAACATGGATCACTTCTGCTGCTCTAGTATGCTGCACATAATCATAAACTGGCTTCTCGATTGGTTGCCGCACTAAAAGTTTCTTGATGTGCTGTATTAATAAATCATTATCGAATGCTAACGGATGATCGTAGTTTGTTCCTAATCGCTCTTCAAATGTTAAATGACTTTGATCTTTATAATAAAAGTCTTGTTCAATAACAACAACTGAATGCTCTCGGAAAACATCATAGATGGCGCGCGTCACACTCGTTTTACCTGAGCATGAGCCACCAGCGATACCGATAACAACAGGACGCTTCACTTCCATTAGTTATTCTCCTTTCGCATCATGTTATGCGGCATTAATGGTGTGTCACATTTAAATTTAACAATTTGTAATGGATGACGTGCTGCATCTAGGCTATTGCCATCTTCATCCCAAATTTCTCCCATTGTCAGACGGAAATTCTCGATTTCTGGGCCAAAGAACTCTACTTCGTCACCAGGTTTAAAATAATTTCGTTGCTGCATCGTAACCATTTTTGTTTCTGGATCATGTTCTAAAATTAAACCAGCAAATTCATATGTTGTTTTTCGGCCATGAATACCAAACATTTGCTCCTCTGAGCCAGGTGCATCATGGAAGAATGCTTCAGCTGTATCACGGTTTGCACATTTATCTAGCTCCTCTAGCCATTCACGTTTAATTTTAAAATTATCAGGATCAGCACAGTAAGCATCGATAACTTTGCGGTATACGGATACAACGGTTGCCACATAGTGAATCGATTTCATACGCCCTTCTACTTTTAAAGAATCGATACCAAGCTCGATCATATGTGGAATCGCTTCGATTAATTTTAAATCTTTTGGACTCATAGCAAAGGATGCGTGATTATCATCAAACAGTGCTTTTTCTTCCCCATCTTCTAATTCATATAAATCGTAATCCCAACGGCATGATTGGCAGCAACCGCCACGGTTAGAGTCACGAGCAGTCATATGGTTAGATAGAACGCAACGGCCAGAATAAGCAATACACATGGCGCCATGAACGAAAGCCTCGATTTCAATATCGACTTTTTCCTTCATCATTTTCATTTCTTCTCCGCCTACCTCACGTGCTAATACAACACGATGTAAGCCCTCTTCCTTCCAGTACTGCACTGCCTTCCAGTTGGACAATGACTGCTGTGTAGAAAGATGAATTTCAAGTTTAGGGGCAGCTGTACGACATGTTTCGATAATTAGTGGGTCTGCAACGATAATACCTGTCACACCTGCCGACTCAATATCTTTTAAATATCGCTCCAAGCCTGCCATATTTTCATTATGTGCAAATATATTTGTCGTTACATAAATTTTCGCACCATATTGATTAGCAAACTCTACCCCTTCACGCATTTCATCTATAGAGAAATTATCTGCATTGGAACGTAGACCAAACTCTCGTCCCCCAATAAATACAGCATCCGCTCCGTAATGCACGGCTACTTTTAATTTTTCTAAGCTACCCGCTGGGGCAAGTAGCTCTGGTTTTTTTGTAATGACACGTTTACCGTCGACAATGTCACGGATTTTGTCATTTTGTTCTAACGCTAATGCCATGTTATTGCCCCCTCTTAGTAAACAGTTTCCTTGAAGATAAAGCCTGTATCTAATGGTCTAATGGCTGGTTGAATATCTTCAATTTTTGCTAATAATTCATCTTTTATGTCATCATATGCTTCTTCGGATAAGTCAAAATATGCATCGATGGCTTTGCGATAGGCCTCCGTCACAGTTACCACATATTCTGGAGTTTGTAGCACACCCTCAATTTTTAAGGCATCGATGCCACCTTCGAATAATTCGCCAAGTTCATCAATAACACACATGTCATTAGGACTAAAAATATGTGTACCGTTTACATCTTCGTAAATTGGATATTTATTATTGCGCTCATCATCATGTAGGAACATGTTACGATTATCTTTACGATTTTCAATTTCCATCACTTTATCTTGATATAAGAAATAATGGCCAAGAAGCGGGCGTTTTGATTGGAACATACAAGTCATACCATGTACTTGTACTTCAATTTCTAATTCTGCACTTTCTTTAATTTCTAAAACCTCATCAAGAGAAAGCTCACGTGCTAACACTGCACGAGTCGCGCCGCGTTTTCCCCAATAATTAGCCGTAAACCAGTTTGTTGCAGTCGTCTCAGGATTCCAATGCAATGGAATTGTTACGCCTTGCTCACGACGAATAATTAATACTGCTGGGTCGCCATAAATTAAACGATCCACACCGATACGTTGCATTTCTTTTAAATAGTCGGCAAGCGCCTCCAGTTTTTCATTATGGAAAAGGCCATTCACTGCAACATAAACTTTTTTACCTGCCGCGTGAATGAGCTTCGTTGCCTCTTCCACCTCATCTACTGAGAATTCTCCTGCTAGACGTAGACCAAATTGTTGTTCACCAATAACAAAAGCATCCGCTCCAGCGTCTAAAAGTGCTTTAATATGTTCTAATGATTGTGGTGTCACAAGCAATTCTGGTTTTTTCATAGTAGTCACCTCTTCAAACATAGTAATAAACCGTCACCTACTGGTAAAAAAGCACTAGTGTAATCTGGGTGCTGCATTATCCATTCTGTGAAGTTTTTTAAATTGCGGATCATTGTACGTTTTCGACGTGGGACATCCTTCAAATCTAGATCTGACAAGCCATGCATATACATATTGTCGATATACAAGACTCCGCCTGATTTTACGAGAGGCGCGTACTTTTCAAAGAAGCGCTGATATTGTCCCTTTGCGGCATCGATAAATACTGCATCGAACTCTGTGTCAATGGCCTTATCTTCTACCTCTAAAGCGTCGCCTTCAATGACCTTAATTCGATCAGATACGGTTGACCGTTCAATATAGGCTTTAGCTTTTGTCACACGCTCTATATCGCGTTCAATCGTAACGATATGGACATTTGGTAAAGCTTCTGCCATGCGAATAGCAGAATAACCAATTGCCGTGCCAATTTCTAAAATTTTTTGCGGATTTTGAATGCGCAACAATTGATTTAAAGCATCAATACCTGCAAGTTGCATAATCGGTACATGATTCTCCTCCGCGTATGCTTCCATTTCTAAAAGCAATTCATTACGTGGCTGTATAAATGATTGTATATATGCATCTGATAATTCCATTGTTCCACCCTCAATTAAAAGGCAACGTGCGCATGTAGCCGTTGTCCGTACTTCATCATTTATCAACAAAAAGAAAAAGACCAAACGTGATGTCTTGGTACTTTGCCATACAAAAATGAGCAATTGTTTTTGACATGCTCAAACAATTGCCACCACGCATATTTGTCCCGAATAAACGGATTGATCAAAAATCACACTTTATAATAGCATGAAAATAGAAGGAAAGCTATTTTTCTTTCCTTCTATTCCCTATGTTTGCTCTATGCCATTTACTCTTTGCTAACGCTTATTCTTCTTTTCGTAAATATTTTGCTACTTTCTGTAAATGTTCATCATATGTTTTCGAGAAGTGGTTGACACCCTCTTTATCTGCTAAGAAATAGAAATAATCTGTTTGACTAGGGTTTAATGTCGCCTCAATAGAAGTCTTTCCAGCACCCGCAATTGGGCCTGGTGGTAAGCCTTTATTTTTGTAAGTATTATAGGCATTATCTACTTCTAGGTCTTCATACAGCACACGATCTTTATGATCACCAAGCGCGTATAAAACAGTTGGGTCTGTTTGTAGTGGCATCCCTTCATCAATACGATTATAGAAGACACTTGCTATTGTCTCTCGATCTGTTTGAGCCGTAGCTTCTTCTTCCAATAATGATGCAAATGTTAACAGTTGGTGAACGGACATTTGTTTTTCCACTAAAACATCACTGTAATTTTTCACCACATTGTTCATAGCCCCTATCATTTCTTCAACAATCGCTTCTAGAGATGGTTTCTCCTCATAGTACGAGTAAGTAGCTGGATATAAATAGCCTTCTAAATCATAGCGAATATTGTCAGCTAACACTGCATCCGTTACTAGCTCAGGGTAGTTGGCCATCATTTGTTGAACAAATGTGTCACTTGTTACTAAATCCATAAATTCCTTTTGTGTATATGGCGTTTTCTTTTCAATAACTTTCCCAATTTGCTCAATTGTTAAGCCTTCAGGAATCGTCATTGTAAAGACAGGTTTTCGGTATACCTTCCCTGTTTTTAAGCTTTCGATAAGTTCATCAAATGTCATCGCTTGCGTTAAATCGTAATTCCCTGCTTGGAATTGAGATTCGTTTTTAAATTTTGCATAGTATTTAAAAACACGCGCATCTTTAATAACACCTTTTTTCTCTAATAATGTAGAAATTGAACTCAAGCTAGAACCGATTGGTACTTCTACTGCAATTGCTTTTGTCGCGTCAGGATCCAGTGGTTTTAAAGCACCCTTAACATAATTGTACCCAAATAAACCGACAATCCCTATAACGAGGACAAAAACAATTGCCACAATGGCAACGATTTTTCTCACGATTTTTACCTCTGATTTTTTTTCTTGCATTTTTGAAAACATTTCTTGTTTTTTAGTACCGTTATCCACGGGTTTCCCCCCTATCACTATCCAATATCATACTAGAAATCAACTATCACGACAAACAGAAATCGACAATTCAGGAGAATTTGCATAAATAAAAAAATCTGCCAGCTATTTTTGCCAGCAGATTGTCTTGCTAAAAGCTTTGTGAAATAGCTTTAATATCATTACTTTACAATACTATCAGACTGTAATTATTGCTCTTCTAAGATGTTCGATTATTGTAATAGAAATGTTTAAACTTGATGGAAAGATTCTTTACTAAAACTAAAAAACTCCGAGTGGCTCCTAACCACTCAGCGTTCTTATAGTTCGTTTAATATATCTTCAACGTACACCCATTCTTCATCTGTTTCTATTGGTAATAGCTCTTCGATGGAACCGTCATTTCCAGCCAGATATTGAGCCGCGAAAATTTCACGCTCATCCATTGGCTCATCTGTTGCAGGCACATATAATACATACGATTTACCAAATTGCTCGGATGCAAAAGTATGAATTACCTCACAAACTTGATCCGTTCCATCTTCATTTGTCACGGTAATAAGCTGCGGATCTTCTTCAAATTCATCTAGAAGTGTTAATACCACCTCATTAATCATTTCCCATTCAGCATCCGTTTCGACAGGCTGTAGATTGGTCATTTCGCCATTGTTATCGTCATAATCGAAAGTCATCGCTGATAGATCTCCTGGAATTTCTTCACCATTGGCATCCAACAAAGAGAATAGCACATAGGATTTATCCTCTGCATCAAATGTAAAGACCACATGGCAACGTTGTTCCTTTCCATTTTCATCAATTATCATAAATTCTTGTGTTTCTTCATTCATTCGATTATCTCCTTCTGACAGTATAATGTCATATACTAAGTAGTTACTTCTACACGTACTAAATATCTTCGAGCAGATTCTCACCATTATTCGGATATTTACATACTTTCAATAAAAAAGGAACAAGGACTGCAAGCTGCGATCCTTGTTCCAAGCTTTAAGAAAGAAGATTATTCTTATTCTTCGTCTTCATCTTCTAAAGCGTTTAATACGTCTTCTACCATATCCCATTCTGCTTCCGTTTCGATAGGTGTTAGTTCACCATCTTCACCGTTATCAGACGGTACGAATGAAGAAACGAAAATTTCAACTGAGCCATCTTCATCCTCTTCTGCGCCTACCATTGAGTAAAATACGTATGATTTTCCAAACTCTGGAGATTCATGTACGTGAATCACTTCACAAAGCTGTTCATTTCCGTTTTCATCAATCACTGTAATGTGTTGAACGTGTAATTCTTCTTCATGGTTATGCTCGTTTGCCATGTATAGTCACCTCTTCAATTAATTTTTGCTATCTAAATAGCCTTGTAAAATCATCACAGCTGCCATTTTATCAATGACTTGCTTGCGCTTTTTGCGACTCACATCTGCTTCGATTAGCATACGTTCTGCTGCCATCGTTGTTAAACGTTCATCCCATAATTTAACCGGTAGTGAGAACGTTTCTTCCAATAACGTTTTATAGTTTTCAGAAGCCTCTCCACGCGGTCCAACCGTATTATTCATGTTTTTCGGGAAGCCTACAACAAATTCTGTTATTGCATATTCCTTTACTAGCTCAGCGATACGATCGATACCGAACTCGCCATTAGCCTCATCAATTTTTACGGTTTCAATACCTTGGGCAGTCCAGCCAAGTGCGTCACTGACAGCAACGCCAACGGTTTTCGACCCAACGTCTAATCCCATAATTCTCATTTCTAATCCTCGTTATTCTTTTTGATATAAAATTTAACAAGCTCTTCTAGAATTTCGTCACGCTCAAGCTTGCGAATTAAATTACGAGCATCCTGATGGCGAGGAATATACGCCGGATCACCAGAAAGTAAGTAACCAACAATCTGATTGATAGGGTTATATCCCTTTTCCTCTAATGAAGAATGAACTTTCAACATTACCTGCTTGACTTCCTGTTCCATTGATTCTTCTGGAAAATTAAATTTCATCGTTTGATCAAATGAACTCATGACCAGCACCTCGCTTTCAGAAATAAGGAGATGTGCGAACAAGCTCATCTCCAATTTCTCTTTATTATAACATGTTTTGGTGAATTAATTAAATGGATTTAACATAATCATACACAGAAAGTAGTGCTTCATCAAGTTTTGAAGCTTCTTTTGCTCCTGCCATCGCCATATCAGGACGACCGCCACCTTTACCACCACAAGCTTCTGCAACCATTTTCACGATATTTCCAGCATGGTAATTGCCACCAACTAATTCTTTGGATACTCCAGCACATAGCATAACCTTATCACCATCCACTGCTCCAAGAACGATAACAGCCTTTGGCATTTTCACCTTCAAATCATCCATCATCTGACGCAGTTGGTTATTGTCTTTTGCTTCTACCTTTGTAGAAAGAACTGTGACATCTCCAATTGTTTGTGCTGCATCAACAATTGCCCCAGCCTGAGCATTGGCAATTTTTTGAGATAATGCTTCATTGTCACGTTGTAATTCTTTGTAGTCACCTTGTAAGGCTTGTACTTTTGTTACGATATCTTTAGGATTTGCTTTTAACAATGCTGCCGCATCATTTAAAAGAGCTTCTTCTTCTTTGACTACTTCATAAGCCACTTTACCTGTAACTGCTTCAATACGACGAGTACCCGCACCAATTCCACCTTCTGAAACAATTTTAAAGAAACCAATTTCAGAAGAGCGTTTTACATGGATACCACCGCATAGCTCGATGGAATAGTCTCCGATTGAAACGACACGTACAACATCGCCATATTTTTCGCCGAATAACGCCATTGCACCCATTTCTTTCGCTTTATCGATAGCCATTTCTTCAATAACGACCTCTATATCATCCCACACTTTTTCATTTACAATACGTTCAATTTGCTGTAATTCCTCTTTAGTCACTTGACCAAAGTGAGAGAAGTCAAAGCGTAAACGATCAGGGCCTACATATGATCCAGCTTGGTTGACATGATCACCTAATACATCTTTTAACGCACGTTGCATAATATGTGTCGCTGTATGGTTTTTAATAATTAAATTGCGATCATCACGATTAACAATTGCTTGGACAGCATCTTCCACATGCATTTCACCTGATTCAACAACTACTGTATGGAGCGGCTGACCATTTGGTGCCTTTTGAACATCCTTTACTACAGCAGTGAAGCTATCATTAGAAATGATACCGCTATCGGCAATTTGACCACCCATTTCAGCATAGAATGGTGTTTGAGCTAAAATAACTAAAGCTTCTTGGCCTTCAGATGCTACTTTTTCTACTTGACCATTCACAATCATTGCAGCAATTTCAGTATTAGCTACTAATGTGTCAAAGCCAACAAATTCACTGGCAACCGTTAAGTTTGCTAATACTTCATTTTGTACTTGCATAGAGTCAACATCTTGACGAGCCGCACGCGCACGTTCACGTTGTTCCTCCATCGCCGTTTCGAAGCCTTCATGATCGACTTTCATTCCTACTTCTTCTGCATATTCTTCCGTTAACTCGATTGGGAAACCGTAAGTATCATATAAACGGAAAGCATCTGCTCCTGGGATAAAATCATGACCAGCCGCTTTTTGTGATTCTGCTACTTCATTAAAGATTGCAAGACCACCATCTAATGTTTCATGGAAACGAATTTCTTCATTCTTAATAACGCGTTGAATAAATTCACTTTTTTCCGTTACCTCTGGATAGAAGCCTTCCATGATTTTGCCCACTGTTGGGACCAATTCAAACATAAATGGTTTCTCAATACCAATTTGTTTTGCATAGCGTACAGCACGACGTAGTAAGCGGCGTAATACATAGCCACGGCCTTCGTTTGAAGGAAGGGCACCGTCACCAATAGCAAACGCTACCGTACGAATGTGGTCTGCAACAACTTTAAATGGCGTATTTATATCTTCTTCAGAGCCGAAGATTTCATTTAAATCTACTTCACTTGGGCGTTTGTATTTACGGTTGGCAAATTCCTCAATTTTTTCAATGATAGGCATGAATAAATCCGTATCGAAATTCGTTGGTACATTTTGAACCACGGAAACAATACGTTCTAGTCCCATACCAGTATCAATATTTTGCTTTGGTAGTGGTGTATACGTTCCATCAGGATTATGGTTGAATTGAGAGAACACTAGGTTCCAAATTTCTAGATAACGTTCATTTTCCCCGCCTGGATACATTTCTGGGTCATTTTCGTCAGAGCCATATTCTACGCCGCGGTCATAGAAAATCTCTGAGTTTGGACCAGATGGACCTTCTCCAATATCCCAAAAGTTCCCCTCTAAACGAATTAAACGTTCTTCAGGAATACCAATTTCTTGATGCCAAACATCATACGCTTCCTGATCTTCAGGATGGATTGTGATAGATAGTAATTCAGGATCAAAGCCCATCCACTTTTTATCCGTTAAAAATTCCCAAGCATAATGAATAGCTTCTTTTTTGAAGTAATCCCCAATAGAAAAGTTTCCTAGCATTTCAAAGAAAGTATGGTGACGCGCCGTTTTACCTACATTTTCAATATCGTTAGTACGAATTGATTTTTGTGCATTTGTAATTCGAGGATTGTCAGGAATAACACGACCGTCAAAATACGGTTTAAGTGTAGCAACACCTGAGTTAATCCAAAGTAGGGATGGATCATTGATTGGCACTAGAGGCGCAGACGGTTCATGGTGATGCCCCTTTTCTTTAAAAAATTCCAAATACATTTGACGAATATCTACTGCTTTCATTGGATAAATTCCTCCTAGTTTATATTGTAAAATCACGATATGAATCAGACCTTGACGCCCCATCTATTCTCTGCAAACAAACATTGGTACCAACAACTATAAATGGAATTATTTTACTAAATGAAAATAAAAAAGCCCTCATCCCCAAAAAGGGACGAGGACTTATCATCTGTCTCGCGGTACCACCCTAGTTGTAAGTAAAAATTCTTACTTACCTCTTTAGCACTTGTAACGTCAGTGAACGGCAGGGATTAACTGCACTCCGGAGTAGCTTTCGGTATTTGCACTGTGAGGATTTTTTCAGCCAAGAAATCCTTTTCTTCTACACGTGCAATTACGTACTTTTTCCATCGTCGTGTTTACTTTTTCTAACGAAATTATAAGAAAAATCTATTCACCTGTCAATTGGCACTAATACGACAAATCATAACTAAGCAATCATTCTTCTGAAGTATGCCCACATTCCCCAAGTAAATAACACTAAAAAGGCACTCAGTGCAATCGTTGTCATAGGTGAATCTTGATAAGGTAATGGTACATTCATGCCAAAGAAGCTAGTAATAACAGTTAAAGGCAACATAATTGTAGAAATAACGGTTAATAAGTTCAGCTTTTCAATAGACTTGCCACTAATAATCGAGTAATACGTATCTAATGTGCTATTAACTAAGTCTCGATACGTTTCAGTGGAGTCGACAATCCGTTCAAGATGATCATTTAAATCCTTATAGAAAGGGATATTTTCCTCTTGTATATCAAATTTCCATTGTCCATTAATTGTAGAAAAAATTCTTCGTTGCGGCATGATAGCCTGACGAATTAAAATAATTGTTCGTTTTAATGAAAGGAATTCTTCTGTAACTACTTTCGGTTGATAATCATAAACTTCTTCTTCTAGCTCATCAATCCGTGCCCGAATTCGCTCTAATACAGGGAAATACTCGTCTGTAATTCCATCAATGATCGTATGCAATAAAAAATCAGTGCCTTTTTCTAAATATTTCGCACTATTTAAACAAACTTTTTCTATATGGCCAAGCCATTGTAATTTTTGTTTATGGACGGTAACAATATAATTGGGTCCCATAAAAATATTTAACTCGACCGTTGTAATTTCATTGTTACTTTTTTCATTGTAGATAGGTGCATGGAAAACGAAAAATTTATAATCCCCATAACTATCCATTTTCGGGCGTGAGCCTTCATGTAAGCAATCTTCCACTGCTAGTGGATGAAAGCCAAATACATCTGCTATATTATTTAATTCATTATGACTATACGCATATAAATCCACCCATAATAAATCCTCGCTATGAATGGGAAGTCTTAAATCATTCATTTTGAAATCGTGTTGAACTGTTTTGCTATTGTGATTGAAATAGTGAATTTTAATCATGTTACTTCACCTCGTGTTTTATTATAAAAAGTAACAAAAGGTCATTGTTTAAAACCTTCTGTCGGTGCCGGCGATAAGAAACGACGGCTGTCTCCATAAATGCTGACTATCTACCCCATGCTTACTCGGTTCAGGACTACTATCCATTTCTCATCACCTTCCTTTCATAACAAAAACACGCCTTCTACGAATGAAGGCGTGTTGAATACACATATCAAAAAATAGCAAAAAAACTTTGCATTTTTGTTACCTTCAAACGTTGAGTTTTAGCACTATGCGGCATAGGAAATTATCCAGCTACGTTAAAAAACACCTTATTTCGATGATTTCTGTTGACCCATTGGCGTCTCTCGACATTTTTGGGTAGTAGCGTATCTCCACATAGGAGCCTCACCTAACGAAGGGAGTCTTATTTTTTTATTCCTGTACATAATAACGGATAGTTTCACAACTGTCAAACTTTTAATCAATCATTTTTCAAAAAGTCTTCTACTCTTTGTACTAAATGATCGCGCTTATACGATTGATAGAGTAGGCTTGACAGACGAACAGGATCGCCAAAGAAAAATCGTTCATATAGAGTTTGCCTTGTGCCAAAATTGCTCATCGTTAAATCCCAAGCTAAACGGAACTTTTTAACTCGTTCCTCCCCTTTATCTTGAAATGATTGCAGATAATGATCAAGATCTCCATTATCCGTTGCAAAAGCTTTTGCACTCGGGATGGACATTAATCCACTTGCTCCAAGTAACTGGATGATATCTGTAAAGGCAGGATATACTTTCGGAAAAATATGAATAGCAACCTGTAATGTCGATAGGTCTGGTCTTATAAAGCCAAAGGAATCCCTTTGTGCCTCAATCTCTGATTTTAATTGCAGTGCTTTCATCGTTTCTAATGCTACGATGACATCTACCACTTTTTGATGGACATGCTGGTAATCCCCGATATTTATGGTATCCACAATCGTTTGTACAATCCCTAGGACGAATTCGGTCTTAGCAATTTGACGTGACAGCACATGATGCAATGTATACGCTTGGAAGCCACTAACATTCATAAATTGATTGGCTACTTCAACATTTTCATAATAAAATACACGCTCCCACGGAACAACTACATCATCAAAAACAACAATTGCATCCATTTCTTCAAAGCGTGCACTTAAAGGATGATCAAACTTAGAATCCCCTCCGACAAAAGATTGCCGACATAAAAACTTTAAGCCCTTTGTGTTACTCGGTATAGAAAAGCCAAAACCTTTTCCTTCATCATAGCCATTTGTTGATAGAACAAGAAGTTCATCCGTTATTCCTCCCTGTGTGGCTAGTAATCTAGCTCCTTTAATGACTAAGCCCTCGCCCGTTTTTGCAACAATTTTAGCAGCTATTGTTACTTCTTCATCCTCATAGTAATAACGCTTGCGGTTTACTTGCGGCTCTATAAAGGTATGTGTCATGGAAATATCATTTTCACGGGCATATTCATAAAACTTCAGCAAATGGTCTGGAAAACAATTTGGCTTATCTTTCAAAAAGTTCGATGCTGATGCCAAAGCCATCAATGTCGTATTCATGTAGTCAGGACTTCTTCCCATCAAACCGTTTGTTTGTAAAGCCCATTCTCTTGCGGCCATACGTCTTTTTACTAGATCCTCAGGACTCATGACTTGAAGGAACGACATGCCGACTCTCTCTTTGCTAGTTGGCGATTCATATGTCATTTTTTCAAGATATGCTTCTTGATGTTGTAAATCAAAGAGCTTTGCTTGACTTTGAATGATTCCCTTAAATGCAGGATGTTCTGACACCTTGCCCGTCACAACTTCCCCATCAATCGAAATATACGTGTTTAAAGCATCGATACGTTCCATATACTGCTGTCCTGTCATTATTGGCATGTTGTCACTCCTAAACATTTCCTATGTTTTGTACTTATGTAGTATATGAAATGTCAAAATATTAGGTGACGATACTGTTAATTAGAAAACCCCGATTAGCAACAAATCTAATCGGGTACAATCTTTACTTTTCCAAAAAATCATAGGGGGAGACATCATCCATACCAATCATTGGATGAATATAAGGAGCTGTTTCTACTGTTAATTTATGGTCCTCGATAGCCGCTTCTTGCACAATCTCTTGTTTTACTAGAACTGCCTCGACTTCAACAATGACTTCTTCGACATCCATTGGATTTAATCGAGCGCGCAACGAAGTAAAACGCTGTAAATCGTCTGTGCGCTGCAAGCCCTCTGCCAGGACATCTGGTTCCCCACATAAAATCAAAAAGTTTTTCGCTCTTGTAATCCCTGTGTATAAAAGATTACGCCGCAGCATTTTTGAATACCCTTTGACAACAGGCATAATGACGGTTTGAAACTCTGAACCTTGAGATTTATGAATGGAGCAACAATAAGCTAGGGTTAATTGATTGAGGTCACTTCGTTGATAGGTCACTTCAATGCCATCAAAGGAGACAATCAGTAAATCTTGTTTTTCTACTGTCTCTTTTGCCTTAATAATACTAATGACTTCTCCCATATCACCATTAAAAACATTACTTTCAGGTTGATTAACGAGCTGCAGAACTTTATCCTTTATTCGATATGTTACGTCCCCAAAGACAAGTTCCTTTCTTGTCCCTGTATCATTAGGATTAATAAGCTCTTGAATCATTTTATTTAAATTATCAATGCCAGCAGGACCTTTATACATCGGAGCTAATACTTGTATATTACGAATTTCTTGCCCCTTAGCAACAGCACTTTTTACTACCTGTGTCACAACATTTCCAACCTGATTGACGGATGATTTAATAAACGAGCGATCAGTAGTTTTCGATGTTAAATCTTTCGGAATGGTTCCTTTTTTGATTTGATGGGCTAGTTCAATAATTGTAGAGCCCTCTGCTTGTCGGTAAACATCTGTCAATTCCACCGTTGGAAGCTGCTTGGATGCTAATAAATCCTTTAACACCTGTCCTGGTCCTACAGGCGGTAATTGGTCCTGGTCCCCTACAAAGACAACCTGTACATCCTCATGTAAAGCTTTTAATAATTGATGAGCAAGCCACGTATCCACCATTGACATTTCATCTACAATAATAAGCTTACCTGTGACCTCTCGTTCAGTCTCTTCTTCTTTTTCTTGACCAGTAAAGCCGAGTAAACGATGAATAGTCATAGCTGGTAGTTCAGTCGATTCAGCTAAGCGCTTAGCAGCTCGACCAGTAGGTGCACAAAGGATAATAGGAAAAGGCTCCTCTTTTTGAGCATACTCTTTTGGATTTAATGATAAGCCATGAAGCTTCGCATAAACTTCAACAACCCCACGTACAACAGTCGTTTTACCCGTACCAGGGCCACCTGTTAAAATCATTACGGCTGAATTTAAAGCCTGTTCAATGGCATTTGCTTGTGTTTCAGCATAAGTCACTTGGAGTAGTTCCTCAGTTTCACCAATCGCTTTACGAATCTCATCTTTGCTAAAATGTTCAGCCTTGCTATTTCGTTCAACAAGCGTCAATATTTTGGAGGCAATTCCAACCTCTGAAAAATAAAGAGAGGGTAAATATAATCTTGTTTCTTCCCCACAAATTTTGCCTTCTTCTCGTAGCTCGATACATGCTTTTGAGATGTCTTCAAACGGAATTTCCTGACGTTGGCTTTGTTCAAGCATTTCCTTTACAAGTGGTAGAACATGCTCCGCATCTAGATAAACATGCCCGTCAGATAGTGCAGCCGTATTTAAAATATGGAAAATCGCTGCTTTAACACGATCAGGATGTTTTCCGGTAATGCCTAATTTGGCACCAAGCTCATCTGCTCGTAAGAACCCTACCCCTTCCACATCTTCTATCAAGCGATATGGGTTTTCGGTTAGTAATTCAATGGCTTCAGTTCGGTAGGTTTGATATATTTTCATTCCAAGCTGTGGACCAAAGCCCCATTCATTTAGCTGGATCATTACCCGTTCTAAACCAAGATTTTGCTCAATCGTGCGATGGATCACTTCTTTTTTTTCAGATGATAAACGTGGAACAGCATCCAGTGCACTCGGATCTTCTAATATAAGACGTAATGCATTAGCACCTAGTTTTTCAACAATGGTTTCAGCCGTTTTTTTCCCGATTCCTACAAATAAGTCACTAGATAAATAATGAATAATTCCTTGTTCAGTAGCGGGTACCTCTTTTGTAAATGTCTCGATTTGGAATTGTGCACCATATTTAGGATGCTGTTTTAATATACCTGTAAAACGGTATTGCTCATCCATTTGTAACGGTGGAAAATAGCCAACAACAATAATTTCTTTATCTTCATACTGTAAGTTTGTCTCTTGAATTTTTACTCGTATAATGGAATACATATTTTGTGTGTTATGAAAAATAGAGACAATCGGACGTCCGAGAATAAAAAATTTATTGAGTTCAAATAAATCGAGATGATCTGTCATATTCGGTCCGCCCTTTCTAATTGTTTTCAATCTTTTTATTTTACCATAGACCTTTCGAAATATCGTTGATAAAAATATTTCCTCTTTATTATTTTTACATTATTTCGACAAATGACAATTCTCAGCTTTTATCTATATTTCCATGCTATGATAAATAAGAATTAGTGGCACGGAAGGATCGTGAAGTTATTGGAATTTAGACCTTGCATCGATTTACATGAAGGCAAAGTAAAACAAATTGTCGGGAGTACTTTAGGTACTACCAATCAAACAGTCGTTGAGAATTTTATTTCTAGTTATGATTCTAGCTACTATGCACAAATGTTTGCACAGGATCACTTAACAGGTGGACACGTCATCATGCTTGGTCAGGGAAATGAAGATGCTGCCCTAGCTGCTTTAGCTACATTTCCACAAGGGTTACAAGTCGGTGGTGGCATTACTGCTGCAAATGCCCAAAAATATATTGATGCTGGTGCCTCACATGTGATTGTCACTTCCTATATCTTTCATGATGGCAAACTCGATTTAGAACGTTTACAACATTTAAACAAATTGATCGGTAAAGAACATCTTGTCATTGATCTCAGCTGCAAAATGCGAAATGGTAAGTGGTTTGTCATGACGGATAAATGGACAAAATTTAGTCACTTCGAAGTCAATGCGGCCTCTATTCAAGATATTGAAAATTATTGTGATGAACTGTTAATTCACGCAGTCGATGTGGAAGGAAAAAAAGGGGGGATGCAGGAAAGTTTGGTACGTGATCTTGCAGCCTGGACCTCCATCCCAACCACTTATGCAGGAGGCATTCGTTCAATAGAAGACTTAGAAAAGTTTAAACAATTAGCCAACGGAAAGCTTCATATCACAATCGGGAGTGCTCTCTCTATTTTTGGAGGAGAGTTGCCCTATACAGATGTCGTGAAATATTGTAAAAAAGGCGGGATTATGTGAACCTCATTTATAAAGATTATGTTTTTCCATTTCAAGAAACGAATTTAGAACGTATCATTGATGGCAAGTATTTCAAAGTAAATAAAAAAGATCATTCTCTTGCAATTCATGTTCAACTTGATAATGAACAAATGCTACTAGAGTTTTCTAAATCGTTAAAGGCAACTTGTGGTTTCCTACGCGATCAAGAAACAGAGCCCTATATAGGAACCTCTATTGACTTACAAATATTTGTGGATGAGTTTAATAAACGGTATAACTTAAATGCTGAAATTATTAGTTAACACAAAGGGGTAGTTTTCTCCCCTTTGTTTGCAACAATACTCCCCCTCCTTCACCTTTTACAATCCATTTTAGCCTTTTTGAAACCTTTTACCTCTTATGTGAGTTATATATGATGTAGAAAGGTTTTATCCTTATGAAAAACTATCCTAACATTTAAACCATGCCAATTCTTTGGCTGCTATTTTATTGAGATGAAGGACTATTCTACATAGAATGAGAAGTGGAACATAATTAAGTATCGACAGACATAAGGGAAAGGATTTTTTAAATATGAAAACCGAACTCGAAGTAAACTCTTTAAAATCATTTCAAACTGAGTTAACACGCTTCTTTTTAGCTTATAAATTTGCTTTACAGGAAGTGGAAACTAAAATTAATATTTTGCAAGAAGAATTTAAGCTTATTCATGAATATAATCCCATTGAGCATATTTCAACACGCGTAAAGTCACCAAAAAGCATTTTAACAAAGATGTTAAAAAAGGAACTTCCTCCTACGATGGAAGACGTACGCGAAAACATTCGTGACATTGCAGGTGCTCGCATTACTTGTTCATTTGTCGAGGATATTTATAAAGTTAGTGCCATGTTGCAGGCACAGCATGACATTGAGGTTGTACAGGTGAAGGACTATATTGCTAGTCCTAAAGACAATGGCTATCAAAGCTTACACCTTATTATAAAAATCCCTATTTTCATGTCAGATCATATGGAGAAGGTCTATACAGAGATTCAAATCAGGACCATTGCGATGGACTTTTGGGCCAGCCTGGAACATAAAATTTATTATAAATATAATAAAGAAGTGCCAGAACATATTCGTGTTGAATTAAAAGAAGCCGCACTACAAGCTGCTGAGTTAGATCGAAAAATGGAGCGACTCAATAAAGAGATTAATATATTAAAGGAAAATGAGGCCGAGCCCACTTTATTAGATAGTACACCTATATCACAGCTAGCTAAATATTTTGCACAACTTCCAAACCTGAATCATAATGATTAAATCCTCTTGAACAAAAAAATCCACCTTGCTTGGAAGCAAAGTGGATTTTCATTCATAATCAAGCCTTTTCTTTGGATTTCGTCACAATAAAGAAAGATAAAATAAGGGCACAAATGGCAAATACTAAAGTTGTTATATATACATAGCTTACACCATTCGCAATGGTTCCCTTTAAAAAGCTTATTTCTTCTAGACTAAAGCCACCTTTTGCAAACTCACCATTAAGCTGAATTTCTCCTTTGCCTAATGAAGCCATTTTTTCACTCGTCGCAAGGTTAAAAACCATACCAAATAGCGCTGCACCTACCGCTTGACTAAATGTATTGGTGAAGGAATTGAGGCCAATTGAAATACCAAGTTGCTTCGGATTAGCCACCTTTTGAATGGAAATCATCAACATTGGCATTATAAAGCCCATACCAAGCCCGATTAATGAAGAGCCAAGATACACGCTTAAATCACTAGAGCCTGAAGATAGTCTAGCCAGCATAATCGTTCCCGTAACTAATAAAATCGTCCCCATTTGGATAATTCGTTTATTCGTTAAACGTCCGATTAAATAGCCAGCTGCAATGGAATTCATCGTCCAGAAAATGGACATGGGAGTTAGAAGTAGGCCAGCTTGCGTGGCATTTTTTCCAAGAACACTTTGCGCATATATCGGAATATAGACCGTCACACCAATGACAATTGACATCGTACTTAATGTGAGTGAATTAATCACCATAAGACGACCATTTTTAAACAATGTTAACGGAATAATTGGCTCTTCTGCACGTAGCTCCACCCAAATAAAAACGCCTAAAAATACAGCTGCAACGGCATACATAATGAGCGATTGACTCGATAACCATGCTTGTGTCTTACTGTTTTCGATAATGACATATAAGAGCGAAACCATTCCGACCGTAAATAGGCCAGCACCTAAATAATCAATTTTCCGCTTCACTGCTTCAAGCTGTTCTTTGTAATGTTTAACAATTAGATAAATAGAAGCTAAACCAAATGGTACATTAATGAAAAAGATAAAGTGCCATGATACTTGGTCAACAATAAAACCTCCAAATAGTGGTCCAACTACGCCTGATACGCCCCATACCATGCTTAAATAGCTTTGTCCTTTAGCACGTGCTTTTTCAGTCGTAAATAGTTCACCAACCATCGTTAATGTAATTGGTAAAATCGAGCCTGCACCTATCCCTTGGATCGCACGAAAGACAATTAATTGTTCCATTGACTGTGCTAACCCACATAACATGGAACCTAATAAAAAAATAATAATACCCGTAATAATCATCCGTTTACGCCCAAATAAATCGGCTAGCTTACCAAAAATAATCGCAGCGATAGCAGAGGCTAATAAATAAGCGGAATAAATCCAGCTTATTAAGTCTACGCCTAACAAATCTGCCGTTATACTTGGAATAGCTGTACTAACAATCGTTCCTTCAATTGCCGCAAGCGCTGTTACAAGTAATAGTGCCATAAATACTTTATTCATCGTGTCACCTATTCCTTTCCTGCATGACATACACTAACAAATTTAACCTGAAAATAAAAGAGGATGGGATAATTTTTATAAAAAATATCGAATGATCATAAAAATTTGATCCACAATACATCGACACCCTACTATAGAACTGCATAAAAAAGCAGCAAGTTCATCCAATCACACTTGCTGCTTTTATCTATTAGTTAAATCGCTGAGCAATCATATCATAAATATAACGAGCTTGATCGTATTCTGGCTGTAAGGTAAAGGCCTGTTTTAAATGATACATCGCATCCTCTGTTTGCTCTGTAGACACTGCATACAGTACACCTAAATTATAGTGGGCATCTGCATTGTTCCAGTCCTGTTCAATTAAAAGATCCAGTTCCTTCTTCCCTTGCTCAAACATCTCTAATGCACATAGTACAATTGCATAGGCTAATCGAATCTGTGTATCTTCGGGAGCAATTTCCACGGCTCTTTGTAAATAAGGCAATGCTAATTTTGGATTCTCCATACGCTCAAAACATTTCCCCATCATATAGTACACATCTGCGCCTTCGATATGATGCTTAAGTGCTTGTTCATAAAGCTTTACAGCCTCAGCATAGCGTTCCGCATTGTAATAAAGGTTTGCTAAGCCATAATAAGCTGTAGCTGCTGTCTCATCTACCGTAATAGCCTTTTGGAAAAAACGCTCTGCACGTTCTGTATCCTCTAAGACTGCTAATAAATTGCCGAAGTTTACATAACCAATAGCATTTTCTGGCTCAGCTTCTATCGCCTTTGTAAATAGTTGTGCAGCCTCTTCATAACGCTTATCTTGAAATGCTTGAATGCCCTGTTCATTATAATTCATTATTTCTTCACCTCTATGTAGCGAAAGACTGCTTCCATGAAGCCATACGGCAATAAAAGCAGTCTTAGCGCAAGTTATCCAACATATGTTAGTTTTTCATTACTTTTAAAGACTTCATCAATCGTTCCGCCACCAATACATTCTTCTCCATCATAGAGAACAACTGCTTGTCCTGGAGTGATAGCACGGACAGGCTCTGCAAATGTAATATGAGTACGTCCATCTGCTAATATTTCAACTTCTACTGGTGTATCCGTTTGACGATAACGGAATTTCGCCGTACAAGAAAATTTCCCAGGCAATTTTTTTGTCGAAGTATAGTTCATTTTTACAGCAGATAATGAAGTAGAATATAAATGCTCATTGTCAAAACCTTGTCCAACAAGTAGAACATTACGCTCTAAGTCTTTCCCTAACACAAACCACGGCTCACCATCTCCACCAATACCAAGACCATGTCGTTGCCCAAGTGTATAATACATTAAACCGTCATGTTTTCCCATGACAACGCCATCCATTGTTTCCATATTGCCTGGTTGAGCTGGTAAAAATTGACTTAAAAATTCTTTGAAATTACGTTCCCCAATGAAACAAATCCCTGTAGAATCTTTTTTCTTCGCTGTTGCCAATCCTGCTTCTTCAGCAATTTTACGTACTTCTTTTTTCTCAATATCGCCAATCGGGAACATCACATGAGCCAATTGCTCCTGTGATAGTTGATTTAAAAAGTATGTTTGGTCTTTGTTATTATCCACACCGCGTAACATTTGCACTTCTCCATCACCGCTACGATCGATACGTGCATAATGACCTGTTGCTAAATAATCAGCGCCAAGGCTCATCGCATGCTCTAAAAACGCTTTAAATTTAATCTCTTTGTTGCACATTACATCAGGATTTGGTGTACGTCCTGCTTTATATTCTTCTAAAAAGTATGTGAAAACTTTATCCCAGTATTGCTTCTCAAAATTCACAGCATAATAGGGGATGCCGATTTGATTACATACTTTTATGACATCATCATAATCTTCTGTTGCTGTACAAACACCATTTTCGTCAGTATCATCCCAGTTTTTCATAAAGATCCCGATTACTTCATACCCTTGTTGTTTTAACAAATACGCAGCCACCGACGAATCTACCCCACCAGACATGCCGACAACAACGCGAATTTGAGAGGGGTCACGTGTTTCTTTCATTGTGGTCACCTTTTCTTTTATCTATTTACAGTTAATGCTTCATAAATTGTAGAAACCTAACATGTTCTTCACAAATTATCTTTTAGCTAGTTTTTTCACGATTTGTGCTGTTTTTTCAGCTGCGTCACGTATATCTTTTTCCGTTAAATCCTGACCAAAGCTAAATCGGATCGAGTTTCGTAATTCCTCTGTACCTTGCCCAAACATCGCTACTAACACATGTGATGGATCAATCGACCCAGCGGTACATGCAGAACCACTAGATACACAGATTCCTGCCATATCAAGATTCACTAAAAATGATTCTACTTCCATGCCCTCAAAGCTAATATTTAAAACATGTGGCAATGACTGCTCTTCATCACCATTAACATGGAACGCTAATTTTTCCTGTGAAAATACATCCAGCATAATTTGCTTAAAGTGATTGTATAGTGAACGCTTTTCTTCACGCAACTTATTTGCAACTTGTATAGCCGTCGCAAAGCCAATAATTGCTGGTATATTTTCAGTTCCTGCACGACGTTTTTTTTCTTGTGCACCGCCTAATGCATAAGTAGCTAAAGGTGTTCCAGCCTTTTGGAAAAGGAACCCAACTCCTTTAGGCCCATTAATTTTATGAGCGGACACACTCAATAAATCTACTTTTAATTGAGCCACATCAATTTGTTCTAAACCATATGCTTGAACGGCATCTGTATGGAAGGTAGCTTGATGTCCTTGTAATAGCTCACCAATTTCTGCAATAGGCTGAATAGTACCCACTTCATTGTTCCCATACATAATTGTCACTAAAATCGTATCATCACGAAGTGCTTTTTGGACATCCTCTACAGCTACACGCCCTGCCTTATCCACGGGTAAATAAGTCACATCAAAGCCATCTCGTTCAAGTTTCTCACATGTATGTAACACCGCATGATGCTCTACTTGTGTTGTAATGATGTGCTTTCCCTCTTTAGCTCGTGCATAGACAGTCCCCAGAATGGCCGTATTATCAGCTTCAGTACCACCACTTGTAAAGATTATTTCTCCCGCATGAGCACCAATAGACTTGGCTAAAATGTCGCGAGCATCATCAAGATATTTGCGCGCCTCTCGACCTGCCCCATGGATACTGGATGCGTTGCCAAATACGTGTTGCATAGCAGACGTCATCGCTTCTATAACTTGGCCATTCATCGGTGATGTGGCAGCATGATCGAGATAGATATATGAATTCATGTTGAAAACTCCTTTTTAATAAAAAACGCTGGAACCCACATTATTTATCATAATTTTATGAAAAACATTCAGCATGAAATTCAATACAAACAGCTAAGTGTTTGATTTCACCGTTTATTTTTCAACTCAACTATGATACGTATGGGGAGCAGCGCTTTAGCTTAAACATTTTAAATATAGAACATATAGCCTTCCGCTACATTTTCTTCTGTGTATTGTGCTAAATCTTCAATTGTTGTTGTATCTAACACATTTTTTACTGCGTCACGAATGCGCAACCATAACTCACGTTGTGGTGCTTCCTCGTTTTCAATACCCTCTACTGGTTGAATTGGCCCTTCTAGTACACTAATAACATGGGCTGCAGAAATTTCGCTCGGTGGATTTGCTAGCATATAACCACCATAAGCGCCACGTACACTTTTTACTAAGCCTGAATTACGAAGCGGTGACACTAATTGCTCTAAATACGCCTCTGAAAGCTCCTTTTCGGCAGCAATTTTACGTAAAGGGATAGGACCCTCTCCGTAATGCTTTGCTAATTCAATCATAATCGTAAGCCCGTAACGGCCCTTTGTTGAAATTTTCATTTTATCACCCTCAATTAGTCTAGTCAAAATTACTACCAACAGTATATCATAATCTCCTCTTGATGAACTCGGAAATACACCTAGAAGGATATGATATACTAAATAATGCGATTCAACATTGTTCAACGATCCACTAGTAGCGCTGAATTTAAGTGCAAAAAAATGGATAAATAAAAAATGACAACGACTGAAAGGGGGATTTATTTTGCACAATGAACCACTTGCTTTTCGAATGCGTCCTTTAACACTTGATGAAATTGTAGGTCATCAAGATTTTATTGGTCCAAACACAGCTCTATATAAAATGATTCAAAATGAACATGTCCCTTCCATGTTGCTCTACGGAGAACCCGGCATCGGCAAAACCTCTATTGCAAATGCAATTGCAGGAAGCTCTCAGCTCCCTTTCTTTGCACTCAACGCGACACGAGCTGGCAAAAAAGATGTGGAAGATATTGTCCAAGAAGCTAGAATCTCAGGAAAAGTTCTACTTTTTTTAGATGAAATTCATCGCTTCAATAAATTACAGCAAGACACTTTGCTACCACATGTGGAAAATGGCTCGATTGTCTTAATCGGTGCAACAACAGAAAATCCTTACCACGATGTCAATCCAGCGATTCGTTCTCGCTGTGGTGAGATTTATCAACTTAAACGATTAACGAAGGAAAATCTAATGGAGCTTGTAGAAAAAGCACTTGCAGATGAAAAACGAGGTTTAGGTAAATATCATTTTGTCTTAACACCTTCACAAATTGAGCATATTGCAGAGGCAGCTAACGGAGATGCCCGAAAGGCATTAACGTTACTTGAATCCATTTACTACGCAAGTGATGAAGTAGAGGGGCAAACGATTGCAGCCGACCATATTATTGATCACTTAATTAGTCGAATTGGTGTTTATGGTGATAAAAAGGGCTCACATTTTTATAATTTACTTTCTGCCTTGCAGAAGTCTGTCCGTGGCAGTGATACGAATGCCGCGCTATATTATTTAGCACATTTATTAGAAACGGGTGATTTAGTGGCTGTCAGCAGACGTTTACTTGTCATGGCGTATGAAGATATTGGCCTTGCCAACCCTGAGGTGGGTTCTCATATGCTCGCCGCGATACAGGCAGCAGAACGTCTTGGATTACCAGAGGCACGCATCCCACTTGCAAGTGCAGTTATTGAAATGTGTTTAGCATCAAAATCTAATTCAGCTATCCTGGCAATCGATGACGCGATAAAGGCGATTCATGATGGTAAAACGGGTGATATACCTCATCATTTGCGTGATGCTCACTACGCTGGGGCAACAGATTTAGGTCATGTTGGATATCAATATCCTCATAACACACCAATCGGGACTTTTGGCGGCTGGGTAGATCAGCAATACTTACCTGATGAGCTGGTAGGAACCGAGTTTTATAAACCCGTTATTGCTGGTGAGGAAAAACGTATGGCTAGTATCTATGAAAAACTTAAATCTTTTCATCAAAATATAAAGTAGTTTTCCTAGAGCAAAGTCATTACTTCTACCATTAGAAGAGACTTTGCTTTTTTTAGCGATACCATAAAAAAAGAACCCACGAAACTTTAATGGGCAAATACATCCACTTTCCAACACTTACCACGGTTGAAAAACTAGAAATAATTACAAAAGTTCACGTAGATTCCTATTTGTATAGTCTATTTTCAGACAATAGAGTGTCTTCCACTGTCTAGACATTCATTTCATGATCAACAAATAATTTAAACTGTTGAAGACATTGCTTCACATCACCCTTTTGTACAAGCACTTCATTGCGCAACGTAGTCACTTTTTCTTTATCCTCTACGACTTCAGACATGAGGGCAAAAATATCTGTTAATAATTGCTCATTTTCCTCTTGATCGATACTAGGTAAAGAAGTAGCAGCAATATGTAATAACTTCTCGATTTTGTCTGGCGTCTTTTGTAAAGCATTAGATGAATAGAACGTTGAAGCCGCTAAAAAATAACATAACTTGGCACTACAGTCGATAAACAAATGCCAATACGTATTTGCACTAGGAATCTCCCCTGCCCGATGATCGATATATTCCTTATAAAAAGTTGTTACTTGTATATATAAAGGATTTAATTCTCGCATCGCTTTCGGATAATTATCAGATGTGTCTAAGTAATCAAATACAATGGCATTCATTTTCTCTTGAAGCTTGACAATATCTAAATGATCTCGAATAATTTGAATTTCCATTTTCCCACTCTCCCATTTGTCATTTGTTGATTCCGCACTTAATGGCTATTTTTGATTAGCTCAAAGCATCCCAAACAAACTGATCGATTATCTATTGGAATTATTCAAATTATAGCAATAAACCAATTAGAGTAGTGGAGACATGAAAAAAATAAGACAATTTCGTGAATTAATAGCATTTTATGCACATAAGAAGAACTATTTTGGTAAAATTATACCCTTTGTACATAATCGTCAAATAACGCTTGTTCCATAGTTCGATCAACAATTTCCACAATGCTTCCCTGGACATATTTTTTAATACGCTTATTAGGGATATAAAAATAAGCATTGTTTTTTATTAACCATTCACTTAATGTTAGGTCGCTATCAGCTTGTTGATTCGTTAATATGTTCTTATGCCGCAAAATATCGGCCATTTTATAAAAGCCATCTGACAATTCATAGGCAGATACATCAAAATTAAAAATGGGGCTTACAACCTGTCCAATATCATAAATATGTATCGTTTGCTTTTCTTCATCTATAGCTAACTCGACAGTGCTTATTTCATCGAAAAGGTTTAAACCTCTATACTCCATTTGATAAATTTTATCCATCTGTATACGCCTCCTTTTTATAACGGTCTTATTGTAACATAGAAAAAGTAGCCCCCCTACAAACAATAAAGGCGGCTACTTCTATGAATTTGATTCATTATGCTGTTTTGTGAAATCCTATAGACTAATAACCTTGTACGCGTGTGATTTTCACATCTTTTAAAATCGTATTAACAACCCAGCTTGCTGCAATTAATCCAGCTACTGATGGCACAAAGGCATTGGAAGAAGGCGGCATCTTCGCTTTACGAATTGCAGCATCCGGCTTCCCTACATGTTCAACAACATCTGGACGTACAACAATCGGACTTTCATCTGAAAACACAACCGTCACACCTTTATGAATGCCTTCTTTACGTAACTTTGTACGAATAATTTTTGCTAGTGGATCTGTATGTGTTTTAGAAATATCTGCTATTTGGAAGCGAGTAGGGTCCATCTTATTCGCTGCACCCATACTAGCAATAATAGGAATATTACGCTTTAAGCATTCCTTCATAATATGAATTTTATACATGACTGTATCACTTGCATCGATTACATAATCAATGCCTTGTGCAAAAAATTCTTCATACGTTTCTTCCGTATAAAACATATGCATATCAATGACTTCACAGTCAGGATTAATATCTGCAATGCGCTCTTTCATAATAGCTGATTTAGATTGTCCAACTGTAGATAGATACGCCACTAATTGTCTGTTCACATTAGTAATATCTACATTATCCTTATCGACTAATATAATTCGGCCGATACCACTTCGTGCACATGCTTCAGCAGCAAATGAACCGACGCCACCTACACCAAGAATAGCAACCGTTGTATTTTTTAATTTTTCGAGACCCTCTGTTCCTATAGCGAGCTCGTTACGTGAAAATTGATGTAACATCCTGACACTCTCCATCTATGAAATTTTATTAGTAAACCTAGTTAAATACTAAGATAAAATCAAAACCTATATTACATTTTATCATGTTATTCATCAAGTGAAAATTATAAAGAAAAAAATAGAGCAATTGAATCGATTCAATTGCTCTATGCTTCATTATACATAATTTTTTTGAAAGGTCTCTACAAAAGAACTACTAAATTGGACGTTCATTTGTTGAAGTGCCGCAATAACAGCTCCTCCTATTGGGGGTAATACAGGGGTCTTAAAACGGAACGGTAATGTTTCCTCCCTTGCCATCGCTTGAAGCCTTGGAACAAAATAATTTTCATTCGTAAACACGCCCCCACATAGGACGACAGGCACTTCTTCCTGCCCCCACACCATTCGTAAATAACATGCTTTAATGGCCTTAAAATAGTTTTTACAGGCTTCTTCAATAATTCTCTTAGCTACTAGATCACCATCCTCAGCCGCTGCAACAATATAGGCACTCAATGGCGCGATAATTGTGCGTGGATGCTCTTCTCCATAAACAGAGGCGATTAATTGTGGCACATGTTCTACAGAGAAATGTTTCAGCACAGCTTCTGTCAATATAGTACTTGGTGCTCTGCCATCATAGCTTTGTAGCACAGCCTTTAGTAGCTGGACGCCTAAATCATAGCCGCTTCCTTCATCATCAAAAAGATACCCCCAGCCACCTACTCGATGAAAATGCTGCTGCTTATCATATCCCATCGTTATAGCGCCTGTCCCCGCGATTTGCACAATTCCTGCCTTTCCAAGTGTACCCGCATAAAGAGCGATCAACGCATCATTATCGACTGTAATGGACGCGGAGCTACATACATATTGCCGCAATATAGATTCCACAATGCTCTCGGCTTGAAGCTCCTTGACACCCGCCATACCCGCAAAGCAGCTAGTAATCTCTGCCACTATTTGATGGTTTTGTTGCTGCAAGCTTTGCATGATTGAATGGATAGTTGCTTCGAAATATGGTTGATCCATAGCTGTAGGGTTACTGCGAGTCGTTTCGATTTGGGCAAAACATTGACCTTTTTCATCACAAATAACCGCCGCCGTTTTTGTGCCACCACCATCAATGGCTAAAACATACATAACACCATATCCTTTCTCATAAAGAAAAAGAGATTGATGACTCAATCCCTTCCTCTCTTATTTTCATTTCGTAAACCCAAATGACGACCACGGTTGAATGTGTGCTAGTAAAAACTGTTCTTCTTCCACAACACTTGCAACAACATTACTTGACCCAGCATTCGGGATTTCCTTTCGTACAATTTGTAGCTCTCCTTTATAACGAACATCCAAATTATTATCGATCGTGACATCGCCCACCTTTAATGGTCGTGTATCATGTACAGGAAAGTCCCCATTTTTATATTTCACGCGAGATTGTGTACTCCGAATCACATATTCAGATACATCCCCTCGATTAAAATGTGGTTCCTTATAAAGGATTGTTTCCTCTAAAATACTCGTGTCAGCTGACTGAACAAGTTTTAATTCAAGCTTATGGCGATTTAATTGTCCTAAAGCTCGTATTTCTTCCTCCGATGCATACATATTACCAATGATGCAATCATCGATTAACCCCGTGTGCCATAAATCTTTTGCTTGCACCGTAATAGAAAGGTGACGGTGCTCCTCCAATGTTGGTAAACCTTGTTCCGTTACTTCCCATGGTCCAAACTTTCCATACTGTGAGGAAATCATTGCAGCCGTTCGAATATTGTTTGCTTTAAACTGTCGAGAGGTTTGTAAAAAATGCTGACGAGATAAGCCTGTAAATTGTCTTGGATAAAAATTATGACAGCCGATAATATTTTCTTTATTTGGACGGTAGGATAAAATGTTGTCTACATATTTCGTACCATTGCTTATATTTAATTCAATTTTTAGATTACTTTCATCAAGTGACATGAATGCTTCTTCCTGACCTGAGAAACCCATGTCTAAACGTAATGCTGCCAAATGATAATGCTCTTTCAAATACCCTATATCTCTATAGGTTAAATTTAGCTCTTGAAAAACGGCTGGCGCAATATCGGCAGAGATGTCAAACCCTAACTGCTGTGCGAATTGATTAATTTGCTGTAATTTCTGCCGTTCTTCTTCCTGCTTTAATGACATCAAACATGTAAAAATACGATCAAAACCGTTGTCATGAGCTAGCTGAACATAGCGCTTCATTTCGTCTAATGTACTATGCTGTGGATACAGCGAAATACCTAATCTCTTCACTTCAAACCCTCCGTTAGTAAACGCTTATACTTCTACCTTTTGACCTTCTGATTGGGCTACAGTTGATTGTTCATTCTGTGCCGCTAAAGCAGCTTTTTGCTCGTTTTGCTTCGCCATGCGATTTGCCATAGACAGGAATGGCAGGTAAATGCATATAGCTACTAAGATTAATACGATACTCAATACTGCTCCACGCCAAGATTGTGTTACTAAGAAACCATTAATAATCGGTGGTGTCGTCCATGGGACCGCAATTGTTGCTGCAGGCACAAACCCCCATTTTGTTGCAAAGAATGCAATCGTCACATTGACCATTGGTGTTAAAATAAATGGTACAAATAAAACTGGATTTAATACAATTGGTAAACCAAATAATAATGGCTCGTTAATATTAAATAATCCAGGAGCAGCTGATAGCTTACCTACTGTATTGTACTGTTTGTTTTTACGAGCAATAATGAAGATGGCAATAATTAAGGCAATCGTTGTACCTGAACCACCCATATTAATAAATGCATCAAAGAACGGTTTATTAATAATATACGGTGCTACTTTGCCAGCAGAAATAGCTGCAACATTCGCATCGATTGCTTGAAGATTAATGGATTGCATAAATGGCTCGATAATATTTGCGCCATGTATACCAAATGACCATAAAAACGTAGGAATGAAAGCTAAAATAAGACCAGCTACCCATGTATTTGTTAAGCCCATAAAAGGCTCTTGAATTGATGAATAAAACGATCCAATAATATCTGGTACATCAAAGCCAGCCGAAATGATCGTCCGAACTAATGCAAATAATCCAATCGTAATAATTGCAGGCAGTAAAGCAGCAAAAGATTTGGATACAGCCGATGGTACACCTGCAGGCATTTTAATCAATAGTTTAGAGTTGCCAGATAATCGTGAGAACAGCTCCGCGGAAATTAAGGCCGTTATGAGGGCAACAAATATTCCTCCCGTACCTGTCGTTAATCCCGTTAAACCACCTTCCCCAAACGTACCAAATGTCATATAACCGGCAAGTCCGATAACCCCTCCGGATAATGCATCCTTGTCATAACTTTTTGTCAAATGGTAGGCAACGGAAAACGCTAATAATAGTGAGATGATTCCAAATGTTGCGCCCCAGACATTGCCTCCAAACTGTGTCCATGTCTCATGTTTCCAAATGGCATCGAGTGCATTTTGATAAAATTTGATAGGCAAATTATTAATAAGTACAGCCAGTGATCCTACAATCGTCAAAGGCATGATCGTAATAAATCCATCACGAATGGCAACTAAATGACGCTGATTCCCAACCTTAGCAGCAACCGGTACAAATTTTTCTTCTAAAAAACGGAACATTCTCATACACTCCCTTTGCTTTTTATTGTGACATCAAAATTTGATGTTACTCCCCTTTGATTCGTTCATATAATTCGATCATTTCCTGCGCTAGATCACGAAATGTAATAGCGTTCATTAAATGATCTTGCGCATGAATTAATAACATCGATACTTCGACTTTTTCTCCCCTTGCTTCCTGCGATAATAAACCTGTTTGAGAATGGTGTGCTTCGATTAATGCCTCATTCGCTAATTTAATTTTTTCCTTTGCTGCGTCTATCTGTCCCTTTTTTGCCAATTGTAGAGCTTCCATGCATTCACTTTTTGTATGTCCACTATGAACGATAAGCCCCATAATGGATTCCATTAATGCAGTTTCTTCCATCCCCCTTGAGCCTCCTTTAACCTATTAATTGTAATGCTTGCTGTAAGACTTTTTCGCCATTCATCATGCCGTAATCTGCCATATTAATAACATCGATTGGGAAATCCATGTCCTTGAATTTTGTTTCAAATGAGCCCTTTAAATAGCGTACTTGAGGACCTAATAACAGCACATCAGCTTTTTTAGTCGCTAGTACTTTTTCAACCTCGCCTTCTGCAATTGCATAAATATCTGCCTCAATATTTTGCTCCTGTGCAGCTTTTTGCATCTTGGATACTAATAAACTAGTACTCATACCAGCTACACACACTAACATAATATTTTTCATTTCAAACACTCCTTTTTTTCATTTTCCAACAGTGTAATCGCTTACTTAATCTGAGAATAGCACCTATTGGTATATACCACAATATATTTTTTACAGTAATTTTCTCCTTATGAAAGTGTTTACAAAATTGGGCTATTGCACTTTTATAGAAAAATAAACGATTCTACTTAACTGGTATAGTCCACAAAAGAATTCAAAAAAATTTTAATTTTCCTGACTATTCATTCCTTAAAAATACTCATAAAACGCTGGTTTTTCAGTAGGTAATGCCCACTGCCATTGCTGGATAATCTTCTCTTCTATAGGTTGATTGGCATATATAACAGCATCTTTTACTGACAGATAGCCAACCATCATTGCAGAAAAAAGATTAATAGGTAATGTTAACATATGCATGTCACTGATCGAATTTGTCTCAATTATTGAGACATGGCCACTTTTATTTATTTGATAGATCTGTTCATTCCAAGGACAATACTTATCTTCAATACAGACATACAATGTTTCTGGAATATCCTTCCATGGATATTGCTTCATAAATGCATGAGCATCTACTACTCTGACCATCACATCCTGTTTAACTTCCTTTTTAAATTGTGGCTCTTCGAAATAAAAGCCAAATGGCCTATGATTGGAAGTAACCCCTTTCATACTACTGACACTCGCTGCATGAGATGTCATGTAACGCCACATAGCTTGTTCTGCTGAATAATTTGCTACGATAAAATCTTGAATGTCAAACGTACCCTGCTGGATCGTATAACGGATATATCCCTCTAAATGACCCTCGTTAAAATAGGCAGCAAAATGACTATCAGGGTTCCTTCTTTCAATTCTTTTCCACCATGCATCATCACGAATCATACCACCATTTTGAGCAATAGCCATTGCCTGATGAAATTCCTTGATCTTTTCGAAAAGCTCGGAGTCTGGCCATTCAAAGCTCATCCGTTTGACGACATCTAATTGCTTCCCAAATGAAGGGAACATCGATTGTGGTATTGTGTAATATAATTTCTCAAAGAACAACTCCCATCCGAAATGACGATAGAAGGACACAGAAAATGGTGCTAACACAGAAATGATTTGTCCATTTTCACGCATATTTTGTAGAGCTTCTGTCATCAATTTTTTTATAATTCCCTGCTGACGATACTCAGGATAGGTAGCGACAAACCCTATGCCTCCCATCTTGTAGCTAATACCATGCACGGTCATATTGAGTGGTAGAATTAATAGCTGCCCCACTACCTTTTTGGCATCATAGGCACCTAGTGTTGCACTATGCTCAATCCAATAGTGAAAATCCTCTCTACGTGGCCCAGTGTATTTATTTGGAAAACAATAATCTCGTAATTGATGGATCTGCCCATAATCGTTCGGTGAGACGATACGAATGTCCATATAACCACCCCTTTTAGAACTGAATATTCTTATAATTAAATAGCTAAAAATCTGTTAAAGGAGATTCAATTGCAGTGGTTTGTAAATCAACCACTGCTAGAATCCTTAAAGCATTTCCCCTATTTCCTTGGATACCATAATATCTGTTATAGTTTGAAATACTTTTTCAACATCTGGTCCATCCGCTGATATTTCCACTACACTTCCTGGTTTAACCCCTAATGACATAACACCCATAATAGACTTTAAATTTACGGCCTTCTCTTGAAAAGTTAAGGTAATATCACTTTCGAATGGTGTAACCGCAGTGACTAGTAATGCAGCGGGTCTTGCATGTATTCCTTCGGGTGTAGTAATTTTATATATTTTCTTCATTCATAATGCCTCCATTTTCATGTAAAATCTATTCGATCTTGATAATTGGCAATCATTATCTCATTATGTGACCAATCGGAGTCTACATTATTGCTAACAAAAATGGGCAGCTCGGTTGAAGTCTTGGCAATTTCCTCAATAACTTCGCTGAATAAAGCATTCAATAGCAGCGAACCGATCACTGTCGATGCAGGTGCATATTGCATGTTTTGAGCATGTGCATGTAGAACTCCATCACCAATAGGTATATGAGTGTTAATAACGAGATCTACCACTTCTTCCAGTCGTAGTCCACAATGATGACGTGTTGCCTGCTCCCTATAATCAAGTGATTGGAGAGATAGGACAAATACGTTTGCATGTTTGGCTAATAAAGCTGCATCAATCGGTGCTGCATTTCTACCAGAAGTTGAAATCACAATACAAATATCATTTTCACGAAAGTCAAATTGCTCTTTATGTTGTTCAATAATTGCTGGGTCCTTTTCGTTAATAGAAGAGGCTATAGCTCCTGCATGTAATGCTAGAGGTTCAATAAAAATCGGACGTACAGGTACTAAACCACCCGCACGATAAAATGCCTCCTGTGCTAATAGCTGTGAATGACCACAACCGAATAATTGGATAATCCCACCTTTTTGAAGGCGTTGCACAATAATTTGTGCCGCTTCCTTTATACAAGCAGACTCCTGCTCCTTCACAACCTGGATCAGCTTTTCAATTTCAGAAAAATATGCATCCATATAATCACCTTTTTATTTCACTTATAAATTTGTAACGATCCGCACGATACGTACTACGTACAAGCTCAAATGGCCGACCGTCAGATAGATAACTCGTACGTTTAATAATTAAAACAGGCGCTGTTTGATTAATTTGCAAAAACTTTCCATCCTCTTTCGACACAATCGCTGCTTCCATTTGTTGGACGGCATTACCAATTTTCTGATGGAATTTTGCTTCGATTAATGCATATAACGAGCCCATTATTTGCTTCTCATCCAACTCTGGATATACTTTCACAGGTATATACGTTTTTTCAATCGCCATTGGCTTGGAATCAGCATTTCTTATTCGCACGACAAAAAACACTTCTTCTCCGGGCTCCATCATTAAATCCCTTGCAATATCCACTGGCGGTATAATTTTTTCAAAACGTAATACTTTACTACTCGGTTCCATTCCTCTTGCTCGCATATCCTCAGTAAAACTTGTTAAGCCTTTTAACGGTTGCTCTAATTTTGGATTGGCAACATAAGTACCTCTTCCTTTTTCACGATATAGCAAACCGCTATTCACTAGATTGGTAATGGATTGACGAACAGTCATTCTACTAACATCAAACTGTGCAGAAAGCTCTCGTTCTGAAGGTATTGTTTCTCCAATTTTGTATTCTTCTAAATAAATTCGTTGTTTAATAATCTCTTCTATTTGTATATAGATAGGTATATGAGAATTTTTCTCTAACAATTCTTGCACCTTCCTTATCGCCTCATTTATGATTTCTCAAATACAACTTTACCTCGACAAATAGTTTTTTGCACATTTAATTTTTGATCAAGCAATACAAAATCTGCATCAAAACCTTCTTTGATTCGCCCCTTCTTGGACAACCTTAACTGCTCCGCAGCATTTGTAGAGGACATGGCGACTATTTCTTGAAGTGAACAATTTGTAACAGCCTTCATATTTTTTACTGCCTGTTCCATCGTTAAAATACTGCCAGCTAATGCACCATTTGCTAAATGAGCACCTTTTTCACTCACAGACACTGTTTGCCCGCCTAAATCATATTCGCCATACTGTAATCCTTTCGCGCGCATCGCATCCGTAATAAGAATAATGCCCTTTGCACCTTTCAAACGATAAGCCAACATGACTGATTGAGGATGACTATGCACAAAATCGACAATGAGTTCAACTTTAATCTTTTCATCTAGTAAAGCCCCACCGACAACACCAGGGTCACGATGATGAAAAGGCCGCATTTGATTATATAAATGAGTGGCCTGATTTACTCCTAAAGCTACTGCTTTATGGACTTCATCTATTGAAGCGTCAGAGTGACCAATAGATGGAATGACCTGAAAGTCTCTTAGTGCTTCAAGAAATGGAAAGCCACCCTCTATTTCTGGTGCTATCGTGATTTGTCTTATTTGATGGTTACTAATATTTTGCCAATGGGCAAATTGCTCAATCGTAGGACTAATCATGTAAGCTACTGGCTGAGCACCAGCGCGAATTTTTGAAACAAATGGACCTTCCACATGTATACCCAATACATTGGCTTCTCCTTCATGACGTTGGAATTCCGCTACATTCAATAAAGCGCTTTCAATTTTACTGATGGATTGCGTCATTGTCGTAGCCAGAAAACTTGTAACACCTTCTTGCACTAAAGAGCTAGCCATCGCATGTAAAGACTGTTGAGTAGCATCCATCGTATCATGGCCTGCTGATCCATGAATATGCATATCAATATAACCTGGGAGCAGAAACCAATCCTGATCTGTACCATCTATATAGTGAGCTGCCTCGATATTTAAGTTACAGCCTATTTGAGCAATTTCCCCGTCCTGAATAAAGAGATCACCCTCAAATGGTTTCCCTTCAGGATTAATCATTGTGACATGGGAGATTAATAGCGTATCCTTCAAAATTTCACCTCCAGCTAAATTTTTAAAGCTTCGAGGAATTTTCACCATTTCTTATAAGGTATAGTTGTCTATACCAATTATATGCTCATTTTCCAAAAATAAAAAGCTATTTTTTCTATTTTCTAAATTTTTCATACACTGTTTTGTCCCTTGAAATAGTTCTGGATAAAAAAGCTAAGATACGTGAGGGGTTGGTATATATACATTTGCACATAAAAAAGGAGCTTTTTTATAAGCTCCTTTTCAATCCTATGTATAGGACGAATCCCAATTGTGCCGTAATGCCAAGAAACATTCGTTTTGAACCCGCAATTTGCAGGGGGGTGCCTGCTTTGCAGCTTTAAACGTCCCGCTCCGCTAGGGGCATGTTTGCGACCACAAAATGAAGGCTCCCGATTCGATAGTGTTCGGTCAAAACTGTGAAGTAGAATTAGCAGTTAGACAAACACATCAGGATTCGTATTACAGTTATCATAGCACCACTTTTCTGATAATTCAAACGATTTTATCTAATAATCTATAATTTCTTGAGAAAACGCAAAAAATACCTAGATTCCCAACAATTTTTGCTAGGAAATCCAGGTATTTTGCATTATAAATTATTTTCTAAAAGGTTTAATTGCCAAGCTTAATTCGCTAAGTTGCTCAGCGGATACTTCACTTGGTGCTTCTGTCATTAAGCAGCTTGCACTTGCTGTTTTCGGGAATGCAATTGTATCACGTAAATTGTGACGGCCTGCTAATAGCATCACAAAGCGATCAAGACCAAATGCAAGTCCAGCATGTGGTGGCACGCCATATTCAAATGCTTCTAATAAGAAGCCGAATTGGGCTTGAGCTTCTTCTTTAGAAAAACCAAGTAATTCAAACATTTTTTCTTGTAGGTCACGTTCATAAATACGTAGTGAACCACCACCAAGCTCATAGCCGTTTAATACGATATCATATGCCTGTGCACGAACAGCTGCTGGATCTGTATCCATTAGCGGAATATCCTCGTCAAACGGACGTGTAAATGGATGGTGAGCTGCATAATAACGACCGTCCTCCTCAGAGTATTCAAATAATGGCCAGTCTGTAATCCATAGGAATGCAAATTGTGATTCGTCGATTAATTCTAAGTCTTGACCTAATTTCGAACGAAGTGCCCCTAAAGAAGCCGCTACAACAGATGCTTTATCCGCAACGAATACTAGAATATCGCCAACTTCTGCATCCATTCGTTCGATTAATGCTGCCGCTAACGCCTCATCGAAGAATTTTGCGATTGGGCCATTTAAGCCTTCCTCTGTTACCTTTAACCAGGCAAGTCCTTTAGCGCCGTAAATACCAACGAACTTAGTTAGTTCATCCATGTCTTTGCGAGAGTATTTGTCAGCTGCACCTTTAATATTGATACTTTTAACTTGTTTTCCTTGTGCCACAGTATCAGCAAACACTTTGAAACCACAGCCTTCAAAAACTTCATTTAAAGCTACTAATTCTAATCCAAAGCGTACATCTGGTTTATCAGAACCATAACGATCCATTGCTTCCTGATACTTCATACGTTGGAATGGTGCAGGAATATCAATCCCTTTTACTTCTTTCATGACTGCTTGGATTAATCGCTCGTTCATTTCTAAAACTTCTTCTTGTGTTAAGAAGCTTGTTTCAATGTCCACCTGTGTAAACTCAGGTTGACGGTCAGCACGTAAGTCTTCATCACGGAAGCAACGTGCAATTTGGAAATACTTCTCAAAGCCAGCAACCATTAATAATTGTTTAAATAGCTGAGGTGATTGAGGTAAAGCATAAAATTCACCTTCATGGACACGTGATGGTACTAAATAGTCACGAGCACCCTCTGGCGTTGATTTTGTTAAAATCGGAGTTTCAACCTCTAAAAAGCCTTCGTTTTGTAAGAAGTTACGGATTGTACGCGTAACGTCCGAACGCATTTTGAACGTATCGAACATAACTGGACGACGTAGGTCAAGATAACGGTATTTTAAACGTAGATCTTCTGATACGTCAGTGCGATCTTCAATTTGGAATGGTGTAGTTTTTGCTGTATTAATGACGACTAAATTCGTCGCCTCCACCTCGATTTTACCATTTGGTACATTCGGGTTGATTTGGTCCTCTGTACGTAGAATAACTGTTCCTTCTATTTCAATTACGTACTCACTACGCACTTTATCCGCCAATGCATGCGCTTCTGCAACGTCTGGACTAAAGACTACTTGTGTAATCCCTGTACGGTCACGTAAATCAATGAAAATTAATCCACCTAGGTCACGACGACGCTGTACCCATCCTTTTAATACGACTTTTTCGCCTTGTAACGTTTCTGAAAGCTCGTTACTAGCATGTGTTCTTGTAGCCATTGTTAAATTCCTCCAAAATATATTCAATTTATGTAGCATTTAACGAGAAATGCCATATCTTTGTTTAGGATTGTTGTGATAAATGATTGACTAACTCTGAAAATGCAACCTTGTGCTGCTCACCAGATTCCATATGCTTTACGGCAGCTGCTTGCTCTTCAAGCTCTGTTTCACCAAGGACAATTGTATACTTGGCCCCTAGACGGTCGGCTGATTTCATTTGGGCTTTCATTTTACGATCTAAATAATCCATCTCTGTTGCAAGGCCCTTTGCACGGAAAGTACTAGTTAACTCTACCGCCTTTTGCTTTGCATCATCGCCCATGGCAATAATATAAACGTCTAATCCAGAAGCCGTATCTAATTCAACACCTTCTGCTTCAAGCGCTAATAACAAACGTTCAATACTTAAAGCGAAACCAATACCAGGAACATCTGGACCGCCTATTTCTTGCACTAGACCATTGTATCGTCCACCACCACAAAGTGTTGTAATAGCTCCGAAGCCAGATGCCGTTGACATAATTTCGAAGGTCGTATGGTTGTAATAATCCAGTCCTCTTACAAGGTTGGGATCAACCTCATACGTAATGCCAAGAGTATCTAAATATGATTTCACTTGAGCAAAATAAGCAGCCGATTCCTCTGTAAGGAACTCTGTTAATGCAGGAGCTGTTTTCATTAGTGGGTGCTCACGATCCACCTTACAATCTAAAATACGCAATGGGTTCTTTTGTAAACGATTTTGGCAATCTGAGCAAAATTCATGAATATTTGGCTCAAAATGTTGTAATAAAGCTGTACGGTGCGTATCACGTGTTTCTTTATCACCTAGTGAATTGATCACTAATTTTAAATCCTTTAAGCCCGCTGATTCATAGACATCCATTGCAAGTGCAATGACTTCTGCATCAATTGCAGGATCTGCTGAACCAATTGCCTCTACACCAAATTGAACAAATTGGCGATAGCGACCAGCTTGTTGACGCTCATAGCGGAACATAGGCCCTAGATATGAGAGCTTAACAGGTTGATCTGGAGCGCCAAACATTTTATGTTCCACATATGCACGTACAACACCAGCTGTATTTTCAGGACGTAGTGTTAGTGAGCGACCGCCACGATCCTCAAATGTATACATTTCTTTTTGAACAACATCCGTTGTTTCCCCTACACCACGTGCAAATAAATCAGTCTGCTCGAAAATCGGTGTGCGAATTTCGTTGTAGCGATAGACGCGACAAATATCACGAATAATCGCTTCAACCTTCTGCCATTTTTCAGATTGACCTGGCAAAATATCTTGTGTCCCTCTTGGCACTTTAAAACTCATGTAATTCCCTCCTATATTGATTGCCTATGATTGAGCCATTTTCATCGAGACTAAGTGGGTTCTACTTATGTTGAGCGAGGTTCCATCTGACCCTCCTCCAACGTAAGTGGCGGACATCCTCATATTAAGTAAGGTGCCTCACTACTAGCATTCCATGTTTTTGACAACACAAAAAAGCTCCCGTCACCTTGCCTATGCAAGGGACGAGAGCTATATAAGCTTCCGCGGTTCCACCCTAGTTGACACAAATTTTTACATGTGTCCTCCTCGTAATCGGATAACGGCCGATTCCGTTTTTTCCTACTAAGCACTGCTTTTCAGAAAAAAGCCTCTCAAGTGTTATTCACGTTATACATTTTTGTAGGAAAGATTGCAGCCTAAGTCTTTCCTTCTCTGTTCCAATAGAGGTACACGCTACTTGCTTGGTCATAAGCGATTAATCATTTTTCGATTACCCTTTATGTTAGTCACTAGCTAACCCAATGTCAACTATTTTTGTATTTTTCATAAGAGAGTAACGAAAATAACAAATTCCATTACCTTTTTACCACGAATTTTAATACAAAAGCATGGTAAAATAGCACAAGGAATAGGAGGAATCTGATGAGGACAAAAATTTTACATAGTATTATCATCTTCGTACTAATAGTAACAATTGCGATTCCAAATAAGAACTTTATTCAATATGCTTCCGCTGATACGAGTGATCTAAAAGTATCTGGTACGATTCTTCATTTACGTGAGGGTCCTGGATTGTCTTATCCAATTATTACGACTTTAGATGAAGGTGATCCTTTAACTTCAATCGCTCGTGAAGGTGATTGGATACAGGTAAAAGCAGGTAGCTATGAAGGCTGGGTAGCATCCTGGTTAACTACCTCTACAAGCACTCAAAAAACCATTGATAAAACTGTTATTTCACAGGTTGACCGTTTAAATATTCGCACTGATCCAGATATTTCTTCAGCTGTTCTTGGACAGCTTTCTACGGGCAATCAAGCAAACCTCCTTGAGGAAAATAATGAATGGGCAAAAATTGATTGGAATGGACTATCTGGTTGGGTTTCTAAGGATTATGTGACAATTAACGACAGTCCTAAAAAAGAAAAAGAGCCAAAAGAGGATTCTGTAGAAGTATCTACAACTACTACACCTGTTAATAAAGATACTACTTTTACGATATTGGTGGATGCATTGAATGTTCGTAAAAAACCTGATTTGAATGCCAAAAAAATTGGCACAGTGACAAAGGGAAAGGCTTACAAGGTCCTTGCACATGAGCACAATTGGGTACAAATTCAGTATAATGATAAAAAAGCTGGATGGGTTTATAGTTTTTACGGTACTTTTTCAAATAAAGTAAAGAGCACATCTAAATCGTCCTCTTCAAAAGATTTAGAATCCGTTACTATTATTTATAATGGGACAAACTTACGAACTGATGCGTCAACTGCTGCTGAAGTTGTGGAGCGAGTAAACGCTGGTAAAACCTATCCTATTGTCGGCGTAAAAAATGATTTTTACGAAATTCAACTAGACAAAGAAACAGCGTTTGTTGCGAATTGGGTTGTTACTACGAGCTCCAATAAAACTTCTATCCCACAAAAGGATCAACAAGAGCCTCGTAAAAAGGGAACATTAAATGGATTAACCATTGTTGTAGATGCTGGGCATGGAGGCAATGACCATGGAACAACAGGTCAACGTGGAACAGAAGAAAAAGGGATTACTTTGAAAACAGCTACTCTCCTTGCTTCTAAGCTAAGTGCAGCGGGTGCCAATGTTGTTATGACAAGAGAGTCTGACGAATATGTGGCATTGCGGAAGCGTGTCTCGATTGCCCACCAGTATGAGGCAGACGCTTTTATTAGTCTTCATTATGACGCTACCGATGATAGCTCTATTAACGGCTTCACATCCTATTATATGAATAGTAATCAAAAAGGGCTTGCGGAGGCAATACATGATGGACTTTCGAGTAAAATTGATTTGAGAGATCGTGGAACCCAACAAGGCAACTATTTAGTACTACGTGAGAATCGACAAAGAGCCGTGCTTATTGAGCTGGGTTACTTAAGTAATGCTAGTGAAGAGCGGGCCATCACCACGGCTAAATTCCGTGAACAGGCTACTCTTGGTATTTATCAAGGCATCTTAAATTACTTTAATGCGAATGAAGAATAATACAAAAAAGCTGTGGAATGATCATCATTTTCCACAGCTCTTTTCATGTTTTAAGAAATACCTAATGCTACTGCAGCTATTAATGCTACACATGCAATCAATGCCCAGCCAAGAATCATCTTCCAAATGAATTTAATCCACTTTTCATATGGAATACCTGCTACGGCTAAATACGCCATTAATGCAGATGAAGTAGGAATAATGGAGTTTGTTAATGAATCTCCGTACTGGAATGCTAAGACTGCTACTTGTCGTTCTAATCCTAATAAATCAGTAATCGGAATCATAATTGGCATGGTTGCTGCCGCCTGTCCACTACCAGATGAAATAAATAAATTTAAAAGGGCTTGAATAAACAGCATACCGATTGCACTAATAGCATGCGGTAAATGTCCGATTGTCTCTGATGCTGCATAAACAATTGTATCTATGATTTTCCCTTGCTCTAAAACGACTGTAATAGCACGTGCAAAACCTACGATGAGAGCACCGAATGTTACAGCCTTTGCCCCATCAATAAAGGAGTCGAAAATAGTGCCAGGTTTTAAACCGCCAATTAGACCTGCAAGTAAGCCCATAATTAAAAATGAAGCCGTTAATTGTGTTAAAAACCAATCCCAATTAAAAACACCATAAATATTAAATCCAATGCCACATGCCATTACAATAAATACTAGCTTATGTTTTCCTGTTAATGAAGGAATGTCAATCGCAGATACATTGGATTTAGCCTGTTGTTCAATTTCATAAATCACACTTGCCTGCGGGTTCTTTTTCACCTTAAAAGCATAGCGAGACACATAGAAGATAGCAAAACTTAATACAAAAATATAGACAACTGCACGGAAACCAATCCCTGAGAATAAAGGTACATCTGCTAATGATTGAGCAACGCCAACCGTAAAGGGATTAAGCATCCCCCCAAAAAATCCACTAGCTGCTCCTAGTGTAATCATGGCAGTTCCTGTTACCGCATCAAAGCCCATAGCACGAGCGATTGCTACGCCAATTGGTACGAAAATAATCGTTTCTTCCGCCATCCCCATTGTAAAACCACCAACAGAGAATAGAATCATAGATAGTGGAATTAAGAGCTTTTCTCTACCCTCTAATGCTTTCACACCTTTATAAACACCAGCTTCGATAGCACCTGTCGAACGAATAATACCAAATACACCACTAACTAAGAAAATATAGAAGATAATTTGAGCACCTTTTTCAAGGCCCATCGGTACTGCTGTAAACATTTCAAAAATGGAAACTGGATTACTGTCAATATGATGATAGCTTCCATCCACAACGAGCATACGTCCTTCTGGATCTTCTACTCGGTCAAACTCACCTGCTGGAATAATATAGCTTGCAATACCTGCTAGAAAAATAATAGCAAAAATAATCGTATATGTATGAGGTACTTTCAGCCAACTCTTCTTTTTTACACGCTGTTCATTTTCCAAAATATCACCAACCTATTGATAGATTTTGACACTAGCAAACTCTATCAAAGCCCCCTTCCTACTTTGTCGCTATATGTCGTTAATTGAAAATAAATATACATTAGTTCAAATTTATTGTAAAGTATTAATTTTCTATTATTTCAGATTTCCCATTTTGTCGTTGCCTTATAAAGCTTCCTAGGACGGCCCTGATGATAAGGGTGCTCCTCCCCTGCAAACGTAAAATAGTTCTGTTCAATTAAACGATTAATAATGCGCTCAGCAGATCTACGTGACAGATTCATATAGTCTGCTAATTCAGCAGCGGAAAAAGGACGATTATTGGTTACCAACATGAATTGCTTCATAACGTTAATATTTTTAGCACTCATTTTCACTTTTTCAGCAATCTCTAAAATATGTTTATTATTGCTACTTAAAGCTACTTTATTATTATTTTCAAATAATGGTCCATATAATCGATTCTGTTCATCCACCAAGCACATTACCGTAGAAGTCTCGCTATATTTGGTTGTAAAAAACAAAGCCTGTGATGAATGTGCCTCCGCCTCATGTAAAGAATAGCCATAGCCAACACCCACTCTGAAAATAGTACCAAATTGCTGTTCATACTGTTCTTTTAGGGAACGTAAATAAGAAGGTTCAAGCTTTTCAATTACCCCTCTTGTTGAAATAATTAAATAAGGCTCCTGCTGTGCTGGCATGACCTTTGCATGCAAACGATCGCTTAATGTTTCTAAAGTACTTAGAAATACTGGATGAAGGTGTGATAAATTTTCTTGGCAATGAATGGAGACAACGGCAATTTGCGAGGACGCCAATAATTGATGATGATACGCATCTAAGGCTCTAGTAACCGCCGCTGCAAACGTTTGTTTGCTTTCAACCATATACTTCGCAGGTATCCCTAATTGTTCAAGCTCTATAAAAACAGCATGAAGGCTAGTAAGAGCTACTTTAGTCTTTCCAGCTTCGTATAACTCCTTATGATAATGAACATAATCAGCCATATTTAAATTTGCTATTTTTTCAGGTTTTTCATGGACCCATGCATAATCTTTTACATACACATCTGTAGATGCAATTCCTGCCTCCTTCATCACTTGATAAAAGCTATTCATTTTAGGCAAATCTATCGATAATTCGCTCAATCCTACTCGTTCATGATGGTGTAGGGATAATAGCGAAAGGGCTAAAGTCAATTCATCAAAAGGGAGATATGTCGCTTGTATAGATAATGCCTTTATTTTTTCGTAGCAATAGTAATAGGGAATGGAGCCAGCAAATAATACAATATCCGATTGAGATGCGGCTTCTTCAATAAAATCCACACACTGTTCAGGATGCGTATATGGAAAATGAATAAATTGTACGTGAGGAAATACTGCGAAATGCTCCTTTATATTATTCCAAAAAAACAAAGAACCTAAAATTGCTATTGTTTGCATAATTTTCAACCTCTCTAATAAATCAAATATTCTAATAATTAAGTTCATTCATTATAACGTAAATATATAAAAAAAGAACCTTCCATCATCGAAGGTTCACACATACTCATTTTTTGGTTGTTTCCAATGTAACCCACACAATTTCCTCCAACTGTATGAAGAATGGTGTACGACTAATCTCTAAAATAATATGGTCAGGTAATATTGATAATAAAATACCTTGTTGAATATTTTTTTCTGTTTGCACTACAATAGCCTGACCAACCATCATTTTAAGAGTTTCGTATAAATATGGATTGGATATACTTCCTATCTGCGCCATGTTCTTGACACTCCCTCCTATAAAACTAACCATACTCTTAAGTATATGAAGGAATGATAGGAAATGTACCATTTATTTTGACTCTAGAAGTATTGTTACTGGCCCATCATTAATGAGTGCAACATCCATCATTGCACCAAAAATGCCTGTCTCCACATGTAAACCGTGTTCCCGTAATGCTTGATTAAAAGCTTCCCACAGCGGCTCTGCTACTTCTGGTCTTGCAGCACTTGTGAAACTTGGACGATTCCCTTTTTTTGCATCCCCATATAACGTAAATTGCGAGACGGATAAAATAGCGCCACCTTGCTCCAAAATAGAATGATTCATTTTTCCATCAGCATCTTCCCAAAGGCGTAAATTGGCTACTTTTTTCGCTAAGTATTCGACATCTTCCTGCGTATCTTCATGTGTAATACCAACTAGAAGAACATAGCCACTATCGATGGCTCCTGTAACAGTTCCGTCAACTGTTACAGAAGCTGTTTTACTACGCTGTAATACTACCTTCATACGTCAATAACCCCAATTCTAACTATTGCTTAATTGATAACTCGTTGCACCGAATAAATATCAGGTGTTTGTTTAATTCGCTCCACAACCTTATGCAAATGCGAAATATTCGAAATAGAGATTGTTAAATGAATTGTGGCCATTTTATCACGATCAGCACGGCCACTTACCGCTAAAATATTTGTTTTAGTTTCACTAACAATTTGCATAATCTCATTTAAAATACCAGGTCGATCAAAAGCAGAAACCTCAATATCCACTGGGTATTCTTTTTTCTCAGGGATGACACCATGCTCCCACTCGACTTCAATTAAACGCTCCTGCTCATCCTCAATTTGAATATTAGGACAGTCTGCACGATGCACGGATACACCACGACCCTTTGTAATAAAGCCAACAATGTCATCTCCTGGAACAGGCGTACAGCAGCGCGAAAGTCGAATGAGCATATTATCAATGCCCTTCACAATGACACCTGATTCCGTACGTTTTTGTGGGATCAGATTTTTCATTTTTTGTTCGATTTTTTCTAAGGCTTCTTCCTGTTCACGCTCTTTTCGGCGTTTTTCAGCTAAACGATTCACAACTTGTTGTGCCGTTATTCCGCTCACACCAACAGCTGCATATAAGTCCTCTTCATTCGTATAATTAAACTTATCGCATACTCGTTTTAGATTTTCAGCTGACATTGTTTCCTTTAAATCGAAATCCTGTGCACGGATTTCTTTTTCAATCATCTCTTTACCTTTGACAATATTTTCCTCACGTAAATGACGTTTGAAAAATTGCTTTATTTTATTTTTTGCCTGTGAGGATTGTGCTATTTTCAGCCAATCTCGGCTTGGTCCAAAGGATTGCTTAGATGTTAAAATTTCAATGATGTCGCCCGTTTTCAGCGGTGTATCAAGCGGCACCATTTTGCCATTAATTTTCGCCCCTATTGTACGATTTCCGACCTCAGAATGGACACGATAGGCGAAATCAATCGGGACTGAACCAGCAGGTAATTCAATGACGTCACCTTCAGGGGTAAAGACGTACACCATATCTGAAAACAGATCAAATTTTAAGGATTCCATAAACTCTTCCGCGTTGGAAGACTCATTTTGGAATTCTAATATTTCACGGAACCATGTTAATTTTTGGTCGACATTTTGCTTTTGATGGTCAACCTTCCTACCCTCTTTATACGCCCAGTGTGCCGCAATCCCGTACTCAGCAATCTTATGCATTTCCTTTGTACGAATCTGTACCTCTAATGGATCTCCATACGGACCAATAACAGTTGTGTGTAAGGATTGATATAGATTTTGTTTTGGCATAGCAATATAATCTTTAAAACGTCCTGGCATTGGCTTCCACAACGTATGCACAATCCCTAATACGGCATAGCAATCTTTAATACTATCGACCAATACACGAATGGCTAACAAATCATAAATTTCATTAAACTGTTTCTTTTGTAGCACCATTTTTCGATAAATACTGTAAATATGCTTTGGACGTCCATATACATCTGCATCAATTTCAACTTCATTCAGCTGTGATTTCATTTCAGCCATGACATTGTCTAGATATGCCTCACGCTCATCTCGCTTTTTCTTCATCAAACTGACAATACGATAATATTGCTGTGGGTTTAAATAGCGAAGTGCTGTATCTTCAAGCTCCCATTTGACAGTCGATATTCCAAGACGATGTGCAAGCGGTGCAAAAATTTCTAAAGTTTCTTTCGAAATACGTCTCTGCTTTTCGGCAGGCAAATGCTTTAGCGTACGCATATTGTGAAGACGGTCTGCTAGCTTTATTAAAATGACACGGATGTCCTGCGCCATGGCTACAAACATTTTTCGATGATTTTCTGCTTGCTGCGCCTCTTTTGATAAATACTTAATTTTCCCTAATTTTGTAACTCCGTCCACGAGTACTGCTACTTCTTCGCCAAATTCCCGTACCAAATCATCCCGCGTAAAATCTGTATCTTCGACAACATCATGTAAAAAACCTGCCGCTACAGTTTCTGGGTCCATTTGTAATTCAGCTAGAATACCCGCTACTTGTACTGGGTGAATAATATACGGTTCACCAGAGCTACGGAATTGCTCAATATGGGCATCCCTTGCTAATTCATATGCTTTTTTCACGAATGCGACATTTTCATCATTCATGTAGGATTTGACTAACTCAAAAACGTCCTCAGGAGTCAAAATTTGCTCTTTCGCCATAACATGTCCACCTTGCTCGTCAAATTTTTCAGATTAGATATAAACTTAATTGTATAAAATTTTGTAGCCTATTGTAAAGAGACTGTGTCATTTAGTTTAGTTAATCTCGTGAACAGCATTAAAAATGGAAAAAATATTCTTCTTTTTAATAAAAAAGACCCTCTGCGACGTTATGTCACAAAGAGTCTTTGTTTCGACAAGAGAATTAGTGTAATTGATTGAAAGCTACAGCAATTTTCGCGCCCACTACTGCATTGTTTTTCACTAATGCAATGTTGGCATCAAGGCTTTTACCTTCTGTTAATTCTTTTACTTTACCTAGTAAGAATGGTGTCACGTTTTTACCTTGAATACCATTTTCTTCAGCTTCAGCTAAAGCTTTTTCAATTATATTCGTAATAAACGCATGCTCTAAAGCTTCAGCTTCAGGGATTGGGTTAGCAATAACAGCTCCACCTTTTAAACCTAATGCCCACTTCGCACTTAGCATTTCTGCAATTTCTTGTGGTGTATCAAGCTGGAAGTTTACATCGAATCCACTTTGACGTGTGTAGAATGCTGGTAATTCATCCGTACCATAACCAACTACAGGTACACCTTTTGTTTCAAGATATTCTAATGTAAGGCCGATATCTAAAATAGATTTTGCACCAGCACAAATGACAGCAACATTTGTTTGTGCTAATTCTTCTAAGTCAGCAGAGACATCCATTGTCGTTTCAGCACCACGGTGAACGCCACCAATACCACCTGTTACAAAGATTTCAATACCTGCTAGCTCTGCACAGATCATTGTAGCTGCAACTGTTGTCGCTCCTAGTTTTTTTGTAGCAAGTAAGTAGCCTAGGTCACGGCGTGAAGCTTTAGCAACACCTTGTGCATTACCGAACATTTCAAGCTCTTCATCTGATAAACCAATTTTAATTTTCCCATCAATTAATGCAATTGTTGCAGGTACCGCACCATTATCGCGAATAATTTGCTCAACCTCGCGAGCAGTTTGTACGTTTTGTGGGTATGGCATCCCGTGTGAAATAATCGTTGATTCTAAAGCCACGATTGGTAAGCCCTTTGCTTGTCCTGCTTTTACTTCTTCTGATAATACGATGAATTCTTTCATGTTGTTATTCCTCCATTTCACTTTTTAACAAATCTACAGATAATTCAGGTCTCACTGTATAAGGAGATGCTAAGGTATTTTTTGCATTGGTTAACCCTGCATCAAGACATGTCGCAAAGGATTGTCCTGTCAGCCAGCCGTGAATAACAGCACTGACAAAGGCATCTCCTGCACCTGTCACATCTTCAATCTTATCAATTACTTTGGCAGCAAAATGACTAGGCGCAATTGTTGTTGAAGCCGCATATACGCCCTTACTGCCAGCTGTGATAATTACATGTTCAGCACCTAATTGTAGGAGCTGTTGTAATGCTTTTTCATAATGACTCACGTTTTCAATTGTATGTCCTACAATTGTTTCTGCTTCATCCGTGTTACAAATAAACCATGTTACGCCTTGTAATGTTTCAGGTAGTCGATTCATTTTAGGCGAGGATACTGGCACAATAACCAGTGGAATTTCACGAGCAATAGCTACTTGCTGGATATAAGCCACCGTTTCTTTCGGACAATTTAAGTCCAAAATAAAGCAGCCAGCGTTCACAAGCATCGTTTCATGCTTTTTTAACAAGTTAGGCAATAATAAGTCATATACTTCCATATTGGCTACAGCTAGTGCTAGCTCGCCTTGCTCATCCATAATGGCCGTATAAGAACCAGTTGAAGCTTCTGGTAACTGCTCCACATATCGTAGATTCATAAACGATTCTGAAGCATCTTGGATCACTTGCCAATCCGCATCTTTACCAGCTGTTGTGAGCAATGTCACTTGATGGTTTAATCGGCCTAAATTTTCAGCAATGTTTCGACCGACACCACCTACACTAAAGGAAGAACTAGCAGGGTTAGAAGTTCCAAATTGAACATTGCCCTTCACGTGGAATTTTCGGTCTAAGTTAGCTCCACCGATACAAATAATTTCATTTGCCTCGGGTAAAATATAAGCTCGACCTACTATTTTTCCTTCCTTTGTTAAACTAGACACTAAATTAGCAAGTACGGGACGAGATAAATTCATGGCATCCGCCATCTCTTGCTGAGACATAAACGGATTTTGGCGAATTAAAGCAAGCACCGCCTGTTCTCTTTCATTCATAGCATCACCTTTTATTATATTTGTTTACATTATAAACTTTTGTTTGAGTTTTGTCAAAAAAAAGTTGAACCTTTCATACGGAGGTTCAACTTTTCACGTTTAGTTCGTTTGTGCTTGCTTAGAAGTTTGTTTTTTGACTATGATAACGAATAGGCTCGCCAATGCACAAAAAGCCCCTGCAAGAAAAAAAGCCCATGTATAGGAATTGAAAAATTTATAAATCAACCCACCACCATATGCAGCGACTGCCGCTCCCGCTTGATGAGAGGCAAAAATCCATCCGTAAATAATACTACTCTTTTGTACGCCAAAAGTTTGTCGGGCAATACTAATCGTAGGTGGCACTGTTGCAATCCAATCAAGGCCATAAAAGATAGTAAAAATAGTTAATAAAACAAAGGAGCCCTGTGCCAAAGCATATGGGAGTAACAGGAGGGAAGCTCCTCTTAACAGATAATACCAAAATAATAACCAACGATTATCAAAGCGATCTGATAGCCAACCAGATGCAGTAGTACCTAGTAAATTAAATACACCCATAAAAGAAAGGAGCGATGCAGCGGTTACTAATGGAATACCAAAGCTAATGCAATAAGAGACAAAATGAGTACCGATTAAACCACTCGTTGAAAGACCGCAAATGAAAAAGCTCCCTGCTAACAGCCAAAAAGTTTTGACTTTAACCGCTTCTAATAAGCCATTGAAGGCCATACTAATTGGATTTTTCTTGAGCTGCACATGGGGATTTTCAAATATCTCATCCTGTCCATAAGGCGTTAAGCCCAAATCCTGCGGTTTGTTTTTGATAAAAATAGCAATTATGATTAACATCACTATACTCAAAAGTAGAATAAAGCCGATTGCCCATCTCCATGAATAGTGGTCAATGATAATAGCAAGCACTGGCAATAAAATAAGCTGACCCGTGGCTGTACTAGCCGTTAAAATCCCTACTGCCAGCCCTCTTCTTTTGACGAACCAATGATTGGCTACATAAGGACTGAGCACCGTTAAAAAGAGGCTTGCGCCGAGACCAATGATTCCACCCCAAATAATGATTAATTGCCATGATTGATTCATGAAAAATGTTAAAGACATTCCTAACACTAATGTAGACATAGCACTTATCATCATCTTTTTTAAACCTATCACTTCAAGCAAAGCTGCCATAAATGGTCCAGAGATGCCATATAAAAATAAGCTGACGGCAAATGCTAGCGCAATCGTCGATCGATCCCATTGAAACTCCCTTTCTAAAGGATCAATAAACACACCAGATGATGACATTGTAATTCCAGCAACAATAATGGAGAAAAACGTGACCACTAAAATAAACCAACTGTAATGAATCCGCTTCATTATTCCACCTACTTTTCTTGTCAAAGTCACTCTAAAAGCATGTATATACATGCTTTAGAGTATATTCGTTCATTTATATGTATATACATGTATAATGATAGTAACCATTCCATTAGATAGCTGTCAATAAGTATTTTTTAGCGCTTAGGTGTATACTTAAAATTAGTAGAATCCCTCAAAGGAGTACTGACCATGAAAAATCAACAGAATACTATCGATTACACACAAATATGTGTTTGTGCAAACCTTCGAAAAAAAACAAGGGTCGTGACGCAGTTATATGATAAATTACTTCAGCCTACCGGTTTAAAAGTGACTCAATATTCTATGCTGGCACATATCGACCTCCAACAAGCTGTTTCCATTAGTCGTTTAGGTGAAATTTTATTGCTTGACCAAACGACCGTGACACGTAATATCAATCTATTAAAGCAATATGGCTACGTCGAGTTAAAGCGTGATCCCCATGACGCTCGCACTAAAAATATAATGCTCACTGAAAAAGGGTTAGAGAAGCTGCATGAGGCTGCACCCATTTGGAAAACGATTCAAGATAAAATCGTTGATGATATTGGTGTCGAAAAATATGCTGATTTCTATGATACTTTGCGAACAATGCAAAAGATCATTCAGTCCTACGACGAACAATAAAAAAGCGCCCATGTGATGGCGCTTTTTTTCAATGCTCTTAATATTGAATAAGAGTTTTAATATTTAAGTCGCCCAGCTTGTCACGACCATTTAATTCTAAAAGTTCAATTAAGAAGGCACAACCCACTACTTGACCACCTAATTGTTCCACTAGACGAACAGTGGCTTCTACCGTACCGCCTGTTGCTAGTAAATCATCACAGATTAGTACCTTTTGACCAGGCTTAATCGCATCATTATGCATAGTTAATGTATCTTTGCCATATTCAAGACCATAGTCTGCACTAATAACCTCGCGTGGTAATTTACCCGGTTTGCGAACAGGTGCAAAGCCGATTTCAAGGGCATAGGCAACTGGGCACCCAATAATAAAACCACGTGCTTCAGGACCCACTACAATTTCTGCACCTAGTTCTTTTGCATATTCTACAATTTGATCTGTTGCATATTTGTATGCCGGTCCATGATCCATAATTGTAGTTATATCTCTGAATGTAATACCCTCTTTCGGCCAGTTTTCAACCGTTGTAACGTATTGCTTTAAATCCATTTTATTGCTCCTCCTACGAAACGTATTCGTCTAGTCATGTATTCGTTCATCAAACCATTGTTTTAATTCTATATAAGGAGCATAGACAAGCATTTGCTCCATTTCAATCTGTTCTGAACGTTGTTTGTACGACGGTGCCTCGGTCAATGCTTGTTTTGGAGCATCCACGTTGACAGTCGTCAGTCCACTCTCCATTTTAACAAAATCAAGCTCAAAAAACACCTGTGTCATAAATTTTAATGTTTCTAATGGCCATCCAGTATGCTTAGCTATGTCCGCTACATGCATATCAAGTGGAAATGCTGGTCGATTTTTCAAGAATTTATAATACCATGCAAATTGCTCTCGGGTAGGTAAAACATTAAAGTATTGTGAATCTGGCATATAAAAATGCGCATAGATGCGTGAAGGGGCTGTTTTCTGTAAAACCTCTTCTAGCTTTTGAATGTTTTCAGGCAAATCTAAAAGAACAATATATTCACTTTGTCCGATGTTTGAAAGAGTTGGATCAACGACTATTATAGGAACATCAATTAACGATTGATAATAGGTCATTGTTGTTGGACGAAAGGCTATAAATGTCGCCTCTTCCTTTGGCACTGTATTGAGCCAGCGAGCCGTTTGACGAATACCACGAATATCAAAAAGCTGCCATTCAGTGGTTTGAACATCTTCAATCATAAATTGAGCTTTTTTACGACCCTGCCACTCGTTAATTTGCAAATCACCAATAAAGGACACTTTTATGCCATACGTTAATTCATCATGTAAATGGCCCTTATGGAAACCAACACTATCTAATTTGTCATAGCCATTCGTTAATTCCATTTTTATATGGTTCTCAGCTGCTCCAATTTTTCGCATCGAAGATATTTCAACATCCTCAAGCACATAAACTGGCTTCGGAAAATCGGTACCATACGGGCCAAGTGTTGATATTTCTTCAATAGCATCTGCAGAAATTTCATCTAGGCTTAGAGGGATATCAATGTGTACCACAGGTGTTAACTGCTCTTCTGTTAAACATGCTCTTGCCTGTGTATCCAAGCGTGACCGTAGTTCATCCACATGCTCAATTGATAAAGTCATCCCCGCTGCCATCGGATGGCCTCCAAAATGAGGTAAAATATCACGATTTTTGGCCAATTCATTATATAAATGGAAGCCTTCAATACTGCGTGCAGAGCCTTTTGCTGTGCCTTTATCAGGGTCAAGTGAAAGGACAATCGTCGGACGATAATATTGTTCAACAAGACGTGAAGCAACGATTCCTACAACCCCTGCATTCCAGCCTTCTCCTGCTACAACAAGGACTAAAGAATCGCTAATTTTCTTCTCTGCTTCAATTAGGGCAATGGCTTCATCCGTTATACTTTTGACAATATCCTTACGCTCGGTATTGCAGGCATTTAGCTGTTTGGCCAATGCTGTTGCCTTTGCGCTATCCTCTGCCATTAATAATTCGACACCTGGCGATGCATCACCGAGACGCCCCACTGCATTAAAGCGTGGACCAAAATAAAAGCCAATCGTTTCCTCATTAATTTTTGCTTGCTCCGTACTCGCAATATCACACATGGCTTGTACCCATGGACTAAGAGAACGACGCATTTCCTCTATCCCTCGTTTAACGAGATAACGATTTTCATCCACTAATGGCACCAAATCAGCCACCGTGCCAATCGCAACATATTCTAATAAATGAGTTGGTAGTTCTCCGTATAGAGCATGTGCAAGCTTAAAAGCTACACCTACACCAGCAAGCTCTCCAAAAGGATAATGCCCTTCAGGTATACGTGGATGTAAAATGATATCTGCTGGTGGTAATTCCTCCCCTGGTTCATGGTGATCGGTCACAATGACATCCAGCCCAAGCTCCTTCGCTACACGAATAGGTTCAATCCCCGAAATCCCATTATCCACAGTGATAATTAACTGCACACCCTCCTCATATGCTTCCCTGAAAAGAGCCTCATGTGGCCCATAACCATGAATAAAACGATTCGGTATTTTAAACGATACATCAGCACCAAGATTTAATAGAACATTTAGCATGACCGTCGTACTTGTCACACCATCGGCATCATAATCGCCGTAGACTAAAATTTTCTCTCCATTATCAAGAGCTTGCTCAATTCGTGCCACCGCTTCCGTCATACCGTGCATGAGAAAAGGGTCATGGACATTCGCTTCTGTCATATTTAATAAGCTTTCTGCATCAGCTGTTGTTTCACAGCCTCGCGCTGCTAAAATTTTTGCTGCAATCGCAGAAAGTTGTAGGTCATTTTGTAATGCTTTTACAAGATTTACGTCTGGGCGCTCCACTTGCCATCTTTTTTTCGATAGAATCATCTTCTCACTTCCTTACGAAAGCTATTATACCGAAATTCTACACGATACGCACTATCCGTAAGATTGATAGTTTTATCCAAGTAAGGCTATGTCTCTGTTTCAGCATGCTATCCATCACTCCCCCCCCACGCTATCCACTACACCGCAAAAAAGCCCACTCTAGTAAAGAGTAGACTTTTCATAAATGCCTTTTGAAGCGGCTATTAATGCTTCTATTGCTTCCATCCTGCCTTCATGTAAGGCTGTCACAACGGCACTTCCAACGATGACCCCATCTCCCAACATTCCCATACTTTTCACTTGCTCTGGCGTTGAAATGCCAAATCCCGCTAGTACTGGGATTGGACTTGCCTGACGCAAGCTTGCAAAATGTTGTTCTAAATTAGTAGCAAAATTGGATCGTTCCCCTGTAATTCCATTTACAGTGACTGCGTAAACAAATCCTTGGCTTGCAGCAGCAATACGAGTAATGCGTTCAGGAGGACTTGTTAATGATACAAGCTGGATGACATCAATGCTATGTGGATTTAAGGCCTCTCGTAAAATCCCACTTTCCTCTAATGGCACATCGGGTACGATTATTCCTTTGACTCCTCCAGCTACACAAGCTTGAGCAAAAGCCTCCAAGCCATATGCTAATACGGGATTAAAATAAGTCATGATGACTAATGGGACAGTTATTTCCTCTTTAAATGAAGCGAGAGCTTGTAATACTTTCCTCAACGTTACACCCGCTACTAATGCTCGTTCTCCAGCCCGTTCAATTGTTGGACCATCTGCAACAGGGTCTGTAAAGGGAATGCCTACTTCAATAGCTGTTACACCCAGCTGCTGTAGCTTTAAGATCGTTGGCTTGACTGTTTCTAATCCCCCATCGCCTGCCATCATATACGGTATAAAAGCCTTATGTCCTGCAAGCTTTGTCTGGTCAATCGCCTGTTGTAAAGTCGTCATTTCAGATCCCCCCCTAGTGCCGCACGAACCGTGTGTACATCTTTATCCCCTCGGCCAGATAAGCACACCACAATAATGCTGTCATTCGGCATAGTTTTAGCAAGCTTTGCTGTATAAGCAATAGCGTGGGAACTTTCCAGTGCGGGAAGTATGCCCTCTGTTCGACTTAATAATTGTAAGCCTTCTAATGCTTCAGCATCTGTGATAGAGTCAAATTGCGCTCGACCCATCTCATGTAAATAACAATGTTCCGGCCCTTTTCCTGGATAGTCTAATCCTGCTGAAATAGAGTGTGCTTCTTGAACAAAGCCATTTTCATCTTGTAATAAATACATGTAAGCACCATGTAATACACCCAATTGTCCACCTGCAATGGCTGCAGCATGCCGCCCCGTTTCAAGACCACTTCCTGCTGCCTCTACACCATATAAGGCAACTGATTCATCGTCAACGAATGGATGAAACATGCCAATTGCATTACTACCTCCACCAATACAAGCTACAACTGCATCTGGTAAACGACCTTCCTTTTGCAAAATTTGTGTCCTTGTTTCTACCCCGATAATACGCTGAAAGTCCCGGACAATTTTTGGAAATGGGTGTGGGCCTAACGCAGAGCCTAAAATATAATGCGTATCCTCCACATTTGTTACCCAGTAGCGCAAAGCAGCATTTACAGCATCCTTTAAAGTTTTTGACCCGCTTTCCACCGACTGAACCTTCGTTCCAAGTAGCTCCATACGAAAAACATTTAACTGCTGACGTTTGATGTCTTCAGCGCCCATAAAAACTACACATTCAAGATTTAATAAGGCACAAGCGGTAGCCGTTGCTACTCCATGTTGCCCAGCTCCTGTCTCCGCAACAATTTTCTTTTTCCCCATTCGTTTGGCAAGGAGGGCCTGGCCGATCGCGTTATTAATTTTATGAGCACCTGTATGATTTAAATCTTCACGCTTTAAATAGATTTTCGCTCCACCAAGCTTCTTTGTTAAATTTTCTGCGAAATAAAGCGGGGTTTCACGTCCCACATAGTCCTTTAAATAATAGGATAGCTCCTCTGTAAACGCTGCATCTTTTATTGCTTCCTCATAAGCAGTCTCTAATTCTAGCAAGGCTGTCATTAATGTTTCAGGTACAAACCGCCCACCAAATTGGCCGAACCGCCCATCCTTTGTTGGTACACTATTGGCTATCGAAACTGTCATTATCTATGCCCCCTCTTTGCCATTTGTAAAAATGTCCGTATTTTTTTATGATCCTTTATGCCATTTGTTTCTACACCACTGGATACATCCACCATGTGAGGGTCTACATCTGTAATGGCTCCTTCAATATTCTCCGCCTTCAATCCACCAGCAAGTATTAATCTTTCTCGTGGAATTCCCACTTCATCAAGTAAAGTCCAGTCAAAAGTTCGACCACTTCCACCCTTAAAATCAGTCCCAGGGGCATCGAATAAATAATAGTCCACCTGATAATTAGCAGCGGCTTGCACATCCTCTTTTGTCCGTATAGATAATGCTTTTATAGCCGGATAACCTTGTTCAGCAATGAATGCTGCTGTTTCCTCTCCATGGTATTGCACGTAATCTAAAGGCACTCGCTCAACTGCTTCCTGTAATTCAGCAGGAGTTGGATTGACAAAGACACCAATTTTCAAAATACCTTGTGGCACTTGCTTTGCTAACAGCTGTGCTTGTTCAATGGATACACGACGTTTACTTGGTGCAAAAACAAAGCCCACAGCATCTGCACCAGCATGAATTGCTGTTTGGATATGTTCTAATTCTTGTAATCCACAAATTTTAACTTTTGTCATACTGACGTCTCCTCGGTTTGAACTTGTAAACGTCTGAGTGCTAGCCCTACATCTCCGCTCCGCATTAATGCTTCTCCAACAAGAACGCCACTAGCGCCCATAGCCGCCACTTGTTTCGCATCGTCCTGCGACCAAATACCACTTTCACTAATTAATAGATGTTCCTCATCAAACGGAAAGGCTTCTGCAATCTCCTTTGTTCGCTGTAAATTGACTTCAAAAGTGCGTAAATCTCGATTATTAACGCCAATCAATTTCGCATCGACTGCAAGGGCACGTTCGAGCTCCTCACTATCATGCACTTCCACTAAAACCTCTAAGCCTAAGCTCGTTGCGTAGCTATATAAATCACGTAAAGCTTCATCCGTTAATGCTGCCACGATCAATAAAATTATTGATGCGCCTGCTGCCTTCGCAAATCGAATTTGCACTCGATCCACCATAAAATCTTTACAAAGAAGTGGCGTATCCACAGTACGAGCAACTGCAGCTAAATCTTCAAAGGAACCTTTAAAAAATTCCTTGTCCGTTAATACAGAAATAGCTGCTGCTCCTGCCTGAGCATAAACTTTTGCTTGGGCAACTGGGTCTGCCCCACCAGCAATTAACCCTTTGGAAGGTGAAGCACGTTTCATTTCAGCAATCACTTGCAATGTGTTTGCTTGCCGTAATGATTGGAATAACGAAGGGCGTTGCTGTTCTGAAAAATTCGCTAAAGGATCAGGCTGCTCTAATAATGCTCCTACCTCTATCCTCTTTTGCTGAAGTATTTTTTGAAGAATATTCATTGTCCAACCTTCACTCCTTTTAATTGCTCACTATAAGCTACAACCCTTGCTAATTTTTGTAGGGCTCGCCCACTGCTAATACTGTCTTTCGCCATAGCCACACCCTCTTTAATCGTTTCTGCCTGACCATAACCGAATAATCCAATTCCGGCATTTAACAATACCGTATTTAAGTAGGCACTCTGCTCCCCAGCCAATAATTTTTTCATTATTACCGCATTTTCATCAGCATTGCCACCACGAATGGCCTCTAATGGTGCCGAGCGAAGACCGACATCCTCTGCGGTCAATGAGAATGGAATCAAATCTCCTTTATCTAGTAAAACCAATGTATTTTGCCCTGCTAAGGAAGCTTCGTCTAGCCCTTGAGGACCTGATACTACAATGGCACGCTCCCGTCCTAGCATTTGTAGAACAGAAGCATACTCCATGACAAAATGGGGACGATTAATGCCTGTAAATTGTGTTGAAAGGGTTACAGGATTTGTTAAAGGGCCAACTAGATTAAAGATGGTTGGTCGACCTAGTGCACGTCGCACCTCCCCAATCCTTCTTAGTTTAGGATGGATATTCGGTGCATATAAAAAAGCAATGCCTTCTTTCTCCAATAAATCTACCGTTTGTGGAATTGTCATATCTGTATGAATACCTAATGCCTCTAAAACGTCCGAGCTGCCAGAGGAAGACGAAATTTTACGATTTCCATGCTTGGCGATTTTAACACCAGCTCCCGCTAGCACGAATGCAGAGGCAGTACTGATATTAAATGTATGAAGACCATCACCACCAGTACCGCAATTATCCATGTAATCCCCTTCTTTTACCGGGACATCACGGGCAAATGACCGCATAGTTGTTGCTAATGCCGCTACTTCATGAGCCGTCTCCCCCTTTATAGATAGGGCTGTTAAAAAGCTTGCGATTTCATCTTTAGGGGTGTCATCCTGAAATATCCATTGCGCCACCTCCAGCATTTCTTCATACATTAAATGCTCTCCTTGCAACACTTTCCGCTGTAAATGCTTCATTCGTTTTGCCCTCCATTATTCGCCAATAACTGTAAATATACTCGTTCTTCCTCTTCCACCTGCTGTAAAACTCTTAATACGTCCGTATATTTTGTAACCGCAATGGTCGATTGCAAATGCATCATTGTCTGTTTCACCACAATGGATTGCCCAGCTAAAGCAAAATCCAACTGCCCATTAAAACCAATGAAGCCGAGAGCTCCGCCAAAAATACCCGCATTATGATGCCATTTTTCCAAATAATAGGTTTCCTGTTCCTCAGGTATCCCTGTAGTTGAATATGGTGGTAGCATTGCTGCTAATACATCAAGGGCATGAAGCATTGGCAACAGACGTCCCTCTATTCTAGAAGTCATGTGTAAAGCTTGCTTCGATCTCTCAATACGCATAGCATCAATCACCTGAAGGGAATCCCGAAAACAAACTGACTGTAGCTCTTTCTGCACTGCGCTCACAAGGAGGGCATGTGATTTTCTAATCTCTAGATGATTACATAGTTTTCGTTCATTTTCTAAGTCGTCGCTTTTCGTTCCTCCTCGTGGGTATGTTCCCTCTGTCGGGGTTGCAATTACTCGTTCTCCTGTCACTCGTATTAGACTTTCAGGAGATGTTCCTAAAACTACATAATCTTCAAATTCTACATAATACATATAGGCAGCTGGCTTTTTTTTACGGAGCTGTCTATATAACGAAAAAGCGTCTCCTTGAAACTTTGCCATATAGCGCTTCGGTAATACGACTCTTGTCATTTCCCCTTGTAAATTACGTTGAATGTTTTGTAGAGCATTTGTAAATTGATCCTGTGTAGAAGTATCAAGCGTTTGATAGATGTAAGTTGCTTCTTCACTTGCATGCCCCTGTAACAACTGTTGGGCTAAATCCTCCAAGTCAGGCTCTTGTTTTTCCACATCTATATTTGTATGAATCAGTGTCACTTCATCCGTTACATGGTCAAACATAATGATTGTTTCATAGACATGAAAATGAACATCTGGGAGATCCTTTTCATCGGTTGGCAGCATCGATGTTCCTCCATGACCTATATAACCAACGGCACCACCAGAGAACGGAAATTCAGTCGTATGGGAAATGCGTGGCATGAGTCTTTTCAGTAGAGCAAAGAGCTCACCTTTATGGACATAGGTTTTTCCTGTTTGATAGGAATACTCCTGAATTTCTTGCCCGACACCTTTATATGTTTTTCTTGGATTCGCACCGATAAAGGAAAACCTTCCCGCACCCTCATGCTGGGCTGAACTTTCCAGCAGAAATTTATGCTTACCTTGTAAACGTCTAAAAATTAAAATCGGTGTTAAAGAATCGCCATTGATGGTTTTCATTTTTGTTCTTGAACTCATTGTTTGCATAGCTTTCAATCTCCTTCTCCAAAGATTTCCTTTAGCTAATGTCTAGTCGAATGAAGAAAAATTGCACTGTTGAATGAAAATAAAAAAATCCCCTGCAAAAAGGATTATTCCTAATTGCAGAGGACGATCATGACCGCGTTGCCACCTCATATTAGAGCATATTGCTCTCACTTTAATGCCTGCTCCTGCTACGTCCATAGCTAATCAGTTAGATAGCTATAGCCATATATCGTTCAAGCATTCCCTATAACGTGGGGATTCACGTTCGCTTTTTTAAAGGCGACTCTCATAAGTCCATTCACATAAGCTACAAATCAGTTCTCACCAGCCACTGACTCTCTATATTGCACACCTATGCTACTACTCTTATTCAACAATTTCTCAGCTATTCTCATCTAAACTCAGCTCATCTGTTCTTAGGCTGACCACGCTCCCGTAGCCTTCTACCTTGACCGAACAAAAAGTTAGCCTTAATTCTATGACAAACAAATACAATTGTCAATCAATTTTGAAGAATCAAGTGGTTGACATGGATTTCACAAGCTTTTTATATAGGTATATAACCCTTTTGAAATTCCTTAAAAAGGAAATACTACTCCTGCTATTGAAAATTTTCTGAGTATTGACCTTGTAAAAATATCAAGTTATAGTAATTTCAGAACATTTATTTTTTCTATATAACAAAAGAAGGTAGGAACGTCTATGTCCGTTCGTAAAAAACTAAATCTGGGCTTCATTTCATTAACATGTTTACTCTTCATTTCAAGCATTGTGAGCTTTCTTCAATTTAAAGCTACGCAAAATGATCTAGAAGAAGTGCTGCAACATCGTATAGTTCAAATGCAATTAACAGTGAAAATTCAGCAAGAACTCGCATCGCAAGGTTTATTTTTACGTTCCTATATTTTAAATCAAAAGGATGAGACAGCTAAAGCTAATTTAGAGCGCTATGAAAAGCTATTACCAGAATCGGTGAATGAACTTTCTACGCTTGTTCGTTCTGATTACACAAAAAATATCATGCAGCAAATCACAGTACTACAAAAAGCTTTACTTACTCATTCCGAAGAGGCGGTCCAAGCCTTCAATAATGGAAATGTAGATTTAGCACTCTCTTACATAAATAATGATGTGACAAAAGATAATAAGGAAATCTTCCAATTGACGAAGGAAATGTTAGAGTATCATAATGAACAGCTTCAAAAGGTTGATGCTGAAGTGAATCAAACGGTTGCACGAGCAATTATTATTTCCATCACGCTACTATTGGCTAGTGTCGTTATTGGCGTATACTTTATGTTTTTTGTTAAAAGGTCGATTGTCCAGCCATTGCGTCAGGCTATTGGAGCGGCTGATACATTAGCACAAGGAGATTTAACGATTGATGAGCTGACTCACCAATCAAAAGATGAAATTGGTACACTAGCCGTGGCTGTCAATACGTTAAAGCACAATCTAACAGGATTAATGTCAAACATCCAAGATAGTGCCTCCCACCTATCAGCTGTCTCTGAAGAGCTATCTGCTAGCACGGAGGAAGTGACGGCGACTTCTGATGATATTGCCCAACGAATTCAAGAAAACTCAACACATATCGTTTCATCCGCTAGTGCTTCACAGCAAAGTGCTGTAGCAATGGATGAAACAGCAGCCGGTGTCCAACGCATTGCAGAAGCGACACAAAGCCTTCATTCCAATGCAGAAAGTATGACTGAGCTCGCACAAACAGGAGGAACAACTATTTCCATAGCGAAAGAACAAATGTCTATCATTTCTGTCGCTACCTCTGAAATTGCTACATTAACCGAAAAGTTAAGTAAACAATCAGAAGAAATTGGACAAATTACAACCGTTATCACAGCCATTTCAGAACAAACAAATTTACTGGCATTAAATGCGGCAATTGAAGCGGCAAGAGCTGGGGAACACGGTAAGGGCTTTGCAGTAGTAGCTGATGAAGTACGTAAACTTGCTGAGGAATCTAATCAGTCTGCCAATCAAATAGTTGCCATTACAAAAGAAATTCTGACAGATACACGCAATGTTGCAGTTGCCGTCGATCATGGACTAGCGTCTGTAAAAGATGGCGTAAATAAAATTCACGAGGCAGGGGATGCTTTCTACTCCATCACATCAGCCGTGACTGCATTTACAGAGCAAATTGAAGAAATATCTGCTACATCTGAGGAAATTTCCGCCAGTGCTGAACAGGTTGCAGCCTCTGTCACGGAAATAGCTAGTGTATCAAATCAATCAGCCAGCAATTCACAAATAATTGGTGAGTCTGTTGATGAACAAGTCGCAACAATGCAGCAAGTGAACGCGGTCGCTGAGGAGTTAAGTCAACATGCCCAGCAGCTACAAACATTACTTCAACAATTTAAAATATAAGAAAGAAAATCTGCTGCTTTTTAGAAAGCCAGCAGATTTTTTTGCATCATAAAAGCAGGGTATAGAAAACAATTTGTTTTCTACCCCTGCCCATTTAAATTATACAGTAGGTTCGTCTGTACCCCATTGTTTTTTCTCTTTCTTGTGTAGCTGCCCATCTGATTTTTTCATTTCACGAATTTTTAATGAATACCAGATTTGAGCTGCGATACAGATGGAAGAATACATACCTGTAATTAAACCAATCAATAACGCGATCGAGAAGTTTTGAATAGATGGTGCACCAAAAATTAATAAAGCTATAACAACAATAATAACTGTTAGGACTGTATTAACAGAACGTCCCATTGTTTGGCGTAATGATTTATTTACAATGTTCGCCAATACTTCACGGTCATTAATTGTATCATAACGATCTAAGTTTTCACGCATACGGTCAAAGGTAACAATCGTATCATTAATGGAGTAACCAACAATGGTTAACACAGCCGCAATAAATGTAATATCTACCTCTAAACGCATGAAGCTAAAGACGGCAACGATTAAGAATACATCATGCAATAATGAAACAATTGCACCAATGCCCATTCGCCATTCAAAACGAATTGCTACATAAATGATGATTCCTAGTGCTGAAAGTGCCAATGCTTTAATAGCATTTTTCACCAATTCCTTACCAACTGTTGGCGATACCGTACTTACAGTAGGTTTATGACCATATTTATCAGTTGTTTCTTTTTGGAATTTTAAAATATCTGCTTGTGATAAATCGGATTTATAACGTACAACTGCAGATGTACTCTTTTCTCCTGAAAGGACAATATCCTCCGAAGGGAAACCAATGCTATCAACGAATTTTGCTACTTCTTCTTGTGTTAACGTTTGTTCTGCTTCAATTTGAATACGTGTACCACTAGAGAAATCAATACCAAGGTTTAGACGGAAAATACCCATAACCACTATCCCAGCCACTAAAATGGCTAAAGAGAATGTATAAAATTTCTTACGGTTGTGAACAAAATCGAAACGATCAAATTTCGTTGATAAATCTAATGTGCCAATGTTTTCATCTAAACTATGTTGTTTTGATTTGGCAATACCATACCATGCTGGATTATTGAAATAGCCACTGTTAACAAGGACTCCTAATAGAACGCGAGAACCCCAAACTGCTGTTAAGAAGCTCAATAAAATACTAATAATTAATGTAGTTGCGAATCCTTTGACAGAGCTTGTCCCGAAGTAAAATAGAATGCCCGCTGCTAATAGAGTCGTCAACTGTGCATCGACAATCGCTGATAAAGATTGTTTAGACCCAATTTGGAACGCCTGTTTAGCAGAATACCCTACTCGAAGCTCTTCTCGTATACGTTCTGCTGCTAGAATGTTGGCGTCCACAGCCATCCCTATACCGAGTACAATAGCAGCAATACCTGGAAGCGTTAATACGGCGTTTATCCAATCAAATACAACCAAGACTAAGAAAGTGAATACAACAAGTGTAATGATGGAAATAAAGCCTGGTAAACGATAGTAAAATAACATGAATAAGAAAATAATTACTACGCCGACAATACCTGCAAAAATGGTACTTTTCAGTGCCTCATCACCAAACTGAGCACCAACAGAAGTGGAGTAAATTTCATCAAGCTTAACAGGTAGTGCCCCTGCATTTAAAATTCCTGATAAATTTTTTGTTTCATCAACAGAGAAATTACCACTTATCATAACGTCTGTAGTATTTAACGTTTGACTAACTGTTGCTGCTGATGAATAGCGAGGTTTCGCTTTTTGTGATTCCGCTTTATAGGAATCAACACCCTCTTCAAAGTCTAACCATACAACTAATAAATTTTGTCCTACAGGTTTCGCAGCAATTTTACTTGTTACATCTGCAAATTTTTTCGCATCTTTTAATTTTAAAGATACGATTGGGCGATTTTGCTGGTCAAAGGAAGCACTAGCTCCATTTTCCGCTAAATCATTCCCATCTAACAATAAATTATCATCCACATCACGGAATGTTAAATTCGCAGAAGTAGATAGTAACTTACGTGCAGATTCCTGATCTTCAACACCAGCTAATTGCACACGGATACGGTTTTCTCCCTCAACCTGAATGCTTGGTTCACTAACACCAATCGCATTGACACGGTTACCAAGGGCTGTTGCCGTAGCAGCCACAACTTCCGGCGTGATTTTTTGTCCTTCTTTTAATTCATTTACCTCGTAAAGAACCTCAAACCCGCCTTGTAAGTCAAGACCAAGCTTAATGTCCTTTAAGACGCCGTTTACAGTCGTACTAATTCCTGCTACCAAAAGCACAAGAATTAATAGGAATGCAACTATACGACTTTTTAGTTTCATTGAAAATCCTCCTCGAAATGGTGTAAGGGTTGTCCTTACACGCCAAACAAGTAACTAGCAATACCTTTTGAAACGATTAATCCTCCTTTTTCTTAGAATCATGTTACCTGTGTCTCAAAAAGGTAGCTTCACTTATTTCATTCGTTCATAACGCGCAAGTTTATCTTTGTATTATTAGGTACTAACCTTCCTAATGCAAGTAACATCGCATGGGCGGTTTATGTAAGTAAACAGTTTTTCAAAATAAAAAAAGCGCAACACACTTATTATGAAACAGGTTGCGCTTGGTGTCAATTCAACACATATAGGTTTCTTTGAATTCTTGCAAAATTTGACACATCGTCATTTATGTTCTGACTGGACCAAGCAGTAATTGTAATTCTTCTGTATTCAGTTCTTCAAACCAATTATCACTTTGTAAAAACTCTACTTGATTAAATGAGACGATATCAGATGGTGATACCGAGAATATGGTCGCAATCACCTCATATAAGCGTAGTTGATCTACTTTCTTTTTCCGCCATTTTTTTTCAACACAGTACCGCCAAAGCTCTTCTGCCGTTATAGCATCATAATGAAAATACTTGAACTCTGCTATCTTACTATCAATTGCAGGACGAATTTTTTCAAATAGTTGCTCATATTGCATACTCATTTTGAATCATCTCCAATCAAAGTCGTAACGTAAGACATGCTTGCATACAAATAGTGTAAATGAATTTTTGCGGCTTGAGAAGGGACGGATGGCATGAGTTCTTTTGTACGGGGTACTTTATTTTTAATGTTTGTCATTTTTTTATCTAAACTTTTTGGCTTCTTTTATAGAATGCAATTTATGCGAATTGCTGGTGAAGAGGCAGTCGGCATTTATATGACCGTCTATCCAGCTTTTATTTTCTTCATCTCACTCATTCAACTTGGACTACCTATTGCTGTAGCTAAAATTGTGGCAGAATTACTAGCAAAAAATAAACGCGAAAGCATATTTGGCGTCATGCGTACTGCTATTCTTTGGTCATTTATTGGCATGATCGTTTTTATGCCACTCGTTGCACTTACTATACCATATATTTCTACGACACTCTTACATAATGAACATACAACTTTCACCTTATGGATTGCACTCATTGCCGTACCAGTATCAGTAGGATCTGGTTTATTACGCGCTTATTTACAGGGAATCGCTAAAATTACACCGACCGCCTGGTCACAAATGATTGAACAAGTGGTGCGTATTAGCTTTATTACACTAATGCTTCCATATGTGGCTAACTATAATAATGCTGCTGTGACGGCAGCTGCTGCAATGGGTATTACGCTTGCTGCAGAGGTAGTAGCATTCCTCTATTTATGGCTGCACTATATAATTTCAAAAAAGAAACTAATTCCGCGCAAAACAAAAATCGAAGGGTATCCTTCATCGCCAATGCTCCGTATAGCACTACCTTCCGCAGGCAGTAAGCTTTTTGGTTCTTTCACTTGGTTTTTAGAACCAATCATCTTTTTGAAAGCTTTAACAGTGGCAGGCTTAACGGCATCTGCAGCTACCATTCTATACGGTGTCATCTCAGGTGTGTTAGTGCCATTACTGCTATTTCCTGCGTTTGTGTCAACAGCTTTATCGATTGTTCTTATTCCAGCGGTCAGTGATGCCGTCGCTCGTCAGCACACTTCTTTGCTACAGGAGCGGATTTCGGTTTCCTTACGATTATCTTCTTTAGTGGGCTGTTTTGCCGCTACATATTTCTTTGTACATGGTGATGAATTGGCTATGAAGCTTTTCCATTTAGAAGAAAATCGTGGTTACGTAAAAATTTTAGCCCCCATTTTTTATTTTTATTATATTCAAAGCCCTTTACACTCCATCCTTCAGGCGATTGGCGAAGCTCGGGCTGCGATGATGAACTCTATCTATGGTGGCCTAGGAAAATTATTTGTTATGTTTGTACTTGCCTCTCAGCCCGGTATTCAAGAAAAAGGGGCTGTGGTAGCTATTGGCTTTGGCGTTTTAATGACGTCTTTCTTGCATATAGCAACTGTTAGACAACGGAAAAACTTACGAGCAGGCTTTAGAATGTTTGTCGTACCTTATAGTTGCTTTATTGCCGTTTGTATCGCCCAGTACTTCCTTATGCCATTACTATCACTACCATTTATTTTAAATAGCTGTGTCACATTATTTTTACTATTTACGAGTTTATTATTTACCAATCAATTACGTATAACGGATTTCCGCTATATCCGTAAATTAGCAAAGAAAGTTTAGCTTTCTTTTAATTGGATATACAGTCGCTCGTCTTCCCAAATACAAAAAAACACTGTCTCACTATCTGTAATATTATTTTTAGCTAGTTCATTCTTCAACCATTCCACATCTTTATGCATCGTTAATAAATGTCTTTCTTGAATATCTCCGTCAATAATCAATGGATAAACAAATGGTTTTTCATCTTTTTTGTAAACGGAAAGATTGCCCGAAGGTTCTAAATAGGCAAATGCAACATCGGAGACAGAGGCGATACCACTTTCTCGTAATTGCTGACATAAATCATCTAAATTATAACGGTGTTTCCGCATTTCACTCTCTAAAATCACACCGTCTTTTACTAGTAATGCTGGATCACCGTCAACTAGGTCGCGGATTCCCTTGAATTTCAACGATAAATAAGCACTTAATATTTGTATACAAAGCAAAATAATAATGGGTAGAATAGCATTAAAAAGAGGATTTTTATAATCATCTAATGCAAAGGCAGCCACTTCTGCAATTAAAACAAATACAACTAAATCGATGACAGATAGCTCACCCACTTCTCGTTTACCCATCAATCGAAAGACGATGATAATAAACACATATAAAAAACAGGTTCTAAAAATAATATGGAAATATTCTTCCATTAGCATACACCCCCATACTATCAAGGTGACCTTATTTTTGTTTTTTATACAGAATGATGGTGTCATATTGCTGAAAAATGATTTTATTCAAGGAATAGTCTTTAGTTGTTCGTACAAAATATAAAGAACGACATACTTTAAACTATAAACAGCAAATAAGGTGAGAAAATGATTAGGAAAATTATTGCTTTCGTTGTTGTTTATATCGTTCTGTTCACGTATCCATTCCTTACTTATGGATACGAAGAACAGACTATACCCGTTCTTATGTACCACCATTTAGCGGACAATATAAACAATAATACGGTTATTTCACCCACTAATTTTGATAAACAGATGAGAGCACTTAAGGAAGAAGGGTATCAGGCGATTTCGGTCAAAGAATTACACGATTACTTAACAAGCCAAATCAAATTACCTGAAAAGCCTGTATTGATTACTTTTGATGATGGCTATCTCAGCAATTACGAAATGGCTTATCCGATTTTGAAAAAATATGACCTACATGCAGAAATCTTTGTTATTGCAAGCCGAATAGTCGATACAAGTAAGGGTATTGCCTATCCACATGAAATTGCTAAAATGAATTGGGAACAATTAAAAGAAATGCAAGATTATATAACGATCCAAAGCCATACTTGGGACTCGCATTATAAATTACCTTCAAAATATGGCAGACAAAATGGGGCCATTTACGGTCCAAGCTATTTGAATGGACAATTAGAAAGTCAAGAGCAGTACGAAGCAAGGGTCAAAGATGATTTTATTCACTCCAGAAACATAATTAAAGAAAAATTAGGCTATGAGCCCATCGCCATTAGCTATCCATATGGTATTCAATCTGCCGCCACCATTAAATTAGCACAGGAGGCTGGTTTTAAAATGGGCTTTGTCATTCAAAATAAATATGTTAAAAAGGGTGATGGATTATTTGCACTGAGTAGAATCATTGTAAATGGCAATGATTCAGGTGCCGACTTAATTCATAAGATAAATACACTGAAATAAGAAGCAGTAGGAAGTTATCCATTCTGCTTCAACATCATAAGAAAAGGCTTACAATATAGCTATTGCCTATTGTAAGCCTTTTTCCTTTTAATGATTACATGTCCTTCTCAACTCGGCCGATTGCTTGTCGGTCAAATTTCACACGTACATTATCAGCGATCTTTAATGTTACTGAAGTGTCCTCAATTGCATCAATGACACCATGCATGCCACCGATTGTAATGACTTTATCTCCACGTTGCAAACTACCTTGCATATTTTGTGTTTCCTGCTGTCTTTTTTTAGCTGGACGGATTAAGATAAACCACATAGCAACGAACATTAATAATATTGGTGCTAAGCCTAATAATTGATCCATAATACTTCTTGCCCCCTTTCCAAATCTCACTTTTTTAGTATAGACTATTCCACCATTAAAAAGCGATGGACAAGCCCAAAAATTTTCTCATTTACTAATATTTTTTCTATGATTGACAATATTTTGCTAGAAATATTCACTTTTTACAAAGTTTTGAATGATATTGCCATACTATGGCTATTCATTTAGGACATTAGAGGATTTCTAATGCCCTTTTTTATGAAAAACTCGTCCACTTTATTATCCTTACAAAAGTAATTGGTTAAAAGTTTTTCGCATCTGGTCCATTAAAGCCATATTTCTCGAAAAACTCTTCTCGGAAATCACCAAGACGATCTTGACGAATTGCCTCACGTACTTGTTCCATTAGCTTTAATAGGAAATGTAAATTATGATAAGACGTTAAACGAATACCGAATGTCTCTTCTGTGCGAATCAAGTGACGAATATAAGCACGTGAATAGTTTTTACATGTATAGCAATCACAGTTCGGATCAATTGGCCCAAAATCACGAGCATATTTTGCATTCTTAACGACTAAACGACCTTCTGATGTCATCAGTGTACCATTACGCGCAATACGTGTTGGCAGAACACAGTCAAACATATCAACACCACGAATGGCACCATCGATTAATGAATCTGGTGAACCTACTCCCATTAAATATCGAGGTTTATTTGCTGGCATTAACGGTGTTGTGAACTCAAGAACACGGTTCATAATATCTTTCGGTTCTCCAACAGATAATCCGCCTATAGCGTAGCCTGGGAAATCTAACTCGACTAATGCTTCTGCAGAACGACGGCGTAGATCCTCGTACTCACCGCCTTGAATAATTCCGAATAACCCTTGTTCTTCCGGACGATTATGAGCTTCTTTGCATCTTTTTGCCCAACGTGTTGTACGATCTACTGATTGCAGCATATATTCATGTGTTGCAGGATACGGTGGACATTCATCGAAGGCCATCATGATATCCGAGCCTAAGTCATTTTGAATTTCCATCGCTTTTTCTGGACTTAGGAATAATTTATCCCCATTAAGATGATTACGGAAATGAACGCCTTCCTCTTCAATTTTACGGAACTGACTTAGCGAGAATACTTGGAAACCGCCTGAATCTGTTAAAATTGGTCGATCCCAGTTCATAAATTTATGCAGTCCGCCTGCTTCCTTGACGATATCATTGCCTGGACGAAGCCATAAATGATACGTGTTAGATAAGATAATACCGGCATTCATTTCTTTTAATTCCTCAGGAGACATTGTTTTAACCGTTGCTTGTGTCCCAACTGGCATAAATGCTGGCGTTTCAAAAGAGCCATGTGGTGTATGCACGATACCAAGACGTGCTCCTGTTTGTTTACATGTATGAAGTAATTCATAGCGAATTGCTGGTTGTGTCATAAAAATAAAAACCCTCTCTGATCTGAAGTAAAAACAGTACTCCGATTATTTCTTTTTTATTCTTTTGGTCGAATAAACATAGCATCACCAAAACTAAAGAAGCGATATTTTTCTTCTACAGCTTGCTGATAGGCACTTAAAATAGTTTCTCTAGTGGCTAGCGTACTCACTAGCATAACAAGTGTTGACTTTGGCAAATGGAAGTTTGTAATTAAACCATCCACCACAGAAAACGTATAGCCTGGATAGATGAAAATAGATGTCCAACCTTGCTCTGGTCGTACCTCACCACCATATTTAGAGCCAATTGTCTCTAATGTACGTGTGGAGGTTGTCCCAACAGCTATTACCTTACCGCCATTACGCTTTACACGATTAATCGTGTCTGCCGCTTCGTCCGTCACACTATAAAATTCGGCATGCATTTCATGGTTTTCAATGGAATCCACACTAACAGGACGGAATGTACCAAGTCCGACATGAAGAGTAATAAAGACAACCTCTACCCCTTTTGCCTTTACTTGTTCTAATAATTCTTCTGTAAAATGTAGACCCGCCGTTGGAGCAGCAGCTGAGCCACGTTCTTTCGCATAGACCGTTTGATAGCGATCTTTGTCTTCTAATTTTTCTCGAATATAAGGCGGTAATGGCATTTCACCAAGCTGCTCTAATATTTCATAAAAGATTCCATCGTAATGAAATTCAAATGTTCGTCCACCATGGTCAAGCTCACCTGTACAAGTAGCTGTTAGCAACCCATCTCCAAATGTGATAACTGTCCCTACTTTTACGCGTTTTGCTGGTTTTACAAGGGTTTCCCACTCGTCTGAACCTGCCAATTGCTTCAGTAATAATACCTCAATATGGGCGCCTGTCTCCTCTTTTACACCCATTAAGCGAGCCGGTAAGACCCTTGTATCATTTAACACAAGACAATCTCCCGCACGTAGCTCATCTAAGACATGTGCAAAATGGTGATGCTCAACTTCAATTGAGCCAGGTGTCACAACCATTAATCGACTAGCTGTACGATCTACTAATGGTGTTTGGGCAATAAGCTCCTCTGGTAATTCAAAATCAAAATCTTCTACACGCATGAAAAAAACTTCCTTCTTTATGTTTGTTGGGGATACTCATATCCAAAATGTTCGTAGGCTAAATGTGTCGCCACTCTTCCTCGTGGTGTGCGTTGAATAAGCCCAATTTGCATGAGATAGGGTTCATATACATCTTCTATCGTCACCCGTTCCTCACCAATTGATGCCGCAAGCGTATCTAAGCCTACAGGACCTCCTCGAAAGCGCTCAATCATGTTCGTGACAAGTTTATGGTCAATATGATCAAGCCCTCTTGGATCCACTTGTAACAGCTCTAAAGCTTGCTTTGCAAGACCCTCCGTTATCATACCATCTCCAAGCACCTGTGCATAATCTCGTACTCGTTTCAATAGGCGATTGGCAATTCGAGGTGTACCACGAGAACGTCTCGCCATTTCCATTGCTGCTATTTGCTCAATTTCTACCTCAAATAAATGGGCACTCCGAGCAACAATTTCAGCAAGAGAAATATCATCATAGTACTCTAAGCGTAATAATACACCAAAGCGATCTCTCAGAGGGGCTGATAAGGCGCCAGCTCTTGTGGTAGCACCTACAAGGGTAAAGGGAGGTAAGTCAAGTCGTACAGAACGTGCTTCAGGACCTTTTCCCACCACAATATCTAAACAGAAGTCCTCCATTGCTGGATATAACACTTCTTCAATGGCACGAGGTAGTCGATGAATCTCATCAATAAATAAAACATCGCCAGGCTCTAGTGAGCTTAAAATCGCAGCTAAATCTCCTGGACGTTCAATTGCAGGACCACTTGTCATGCGCACATTGACACTCATCTCATTTGCTATAACAGCAGCCAATGTCGTTTTACCAAGCCCTGGTGGTCCATATAACAACACATGATCTAAACTTTCCTGCCGAAGTTTTGCTGCCTCAATGAAAATTTGTAAATTTTCCTTTACTTTATGCTGCCCTATGTATTGGGCTAACCTTTGTGGGCGTAAAGATAATTCAAACTGTTCATCATAGCCACTTGCCTCACTAGCCATCATACGTTCAGACATGCCTCTTCCCTCCTTTCCTTATTTTAATTTTAATAATAGTTGTAACGCTTGTTTCATAAAGGCATCTGTCGTTTCAAGCTTGTCGTTATCCTCAAGCTGCGGGCGAATTTTTTCGAGCTCCTTTTCAGAATAACCAAGTGCCATTAAAGCAAGTATCGCTTCTTCTAATTCGTGTTTATAAGCATTAACGCCAAACAATGGCAGTTCATCTTCTGTACTCGGCAGTTCAATTGTCTCTAATAAAGAGCCTAGCTTCCCTTTTAAATCTAATATCATCTGACGTGCGGTTTTTTTACCTACTCCAGGGAACTTCACTAAAAACGCTTCATCTTCCCGTTCAATCGCACTGATAACCTGCTGTGGGTTGCCAGTCGCTAAAATAGCTAGTGCCCCCTTTGGACCTATTCCAGATACTAAAATTAACTTACGAAACAGCTCACGTTGATCTAGATTCGGGAAACCGTAAAGCATTTGTGCGTCCTCTCGTACATGTAAATGAACATAAATTTGTTGTTCAAGCGCTGATGTTCGAAATGCAAACGGATTGGGTGTATTCAATTGCCAGCCAATCCCCTGTTGTTCTAGCACAATATATTCTGGTGTAATACGAGTAATTAGTCCTTTTAAATAATCATACATCTATATTCCCTCACAATCATCGTCTTCGATTATAGCATATAGCGAACGAATGCTCGACAGAAAGTAGTATCCAAAACGCTGTTCAAGACAAAAATGACCGCCAAATGACGGTCATTTCTTCACAAATCTATCAATATCGTACCACAGTTTTGGCCAATAGGTGAGGGCTCGTTTAGTAAATGGTACTAAATAATCTAAAAATACTAGTTGCTGATCAAGTGGCAAATCCACAGCAAAAAGCCATTCTCGCAACAGTTCATTCGGATATTTTAAACGATGAAGCTTTCTTTTATCAAGTCGTTTCAGCTCTGGTAACTCCGCAAAGACTTTAGCTAAATCATAATCGACTGCAGGTAGTACCCGATGCAACCATAAAATATATTCGTCATCGGCTTCTCCAAGATGCGCCAAATCAAAATCAATTAAACGCAATTGTCCGTCCGTGCACCATAAAAAATTATGATGTACAACATCCCCGTGCAATAGTGTAATTTCTTTTTCAGCTACATCCTCTAGGGCAATTAACTGCAGCGATTTATCACTATAATGCAAAATTTGGTCGATTTCTTCTTTCGTTAAGAAAGCCCGAAACTCATTTCTTCTGCTTTTAAAACGCATATGACGCATTTGCCATTTTAAAAGTTGTGAATAGGTATGCAAGCCAGGCAAGCGTTGCCAAGCGATTTTTTTATATGTGTCATGTAAAGCTATTAGTAGTTGAAGAGATTCCTTCCGATCCTTTTTATGAGCAAAATTGGCACCATGGCTTCCTTCTTGCCATTCTTGCACTATGAGCTGCTCATCATCACTCCGGACTAATGGTAGGATAAGGTTAGGTTCAATTCGACCTAGCTGGCGATGAATTGTTCTTACCTTCTCTGCAATCTCTAGTTGTTTTGCTCGTTTGACAAAATAAGTATTCGATCGATATCTATATTTCCAAATATTTGATTTTACCTCTTCGACAATATACGCTTTTTCACCATCGATAAGGCGTCATCCCGCCTGGGAAATAATGCGGTGACATCCAAGGTCCTACTGATGACGGGCACGGCGGTGGACAATGCGTTGGGCATGGTGGTGGTGGACAATGACATGGATCCATTTGCCATGCAGGCATTGGCATCGGCATCGGTTGTGATTGACAGCCACAAGGTTGTGCATCACAGCCACATGATTTGCCCATGCTCATTTCAGGCATCATATTAAATTGTGGCTGCATTTGTTGATTAGGCGTGTGGAAAAATGGTGATGTGGACTCCAAGAAGTCTTCCATCCCGCCCACTTTATTTTCTGGCATCTCAAAGGACATCGGCTGCTGCGGCATCATATACTGCTCGGCCTGTGGCTGCATTGGCATTGGCCACCACATTTGATGATGATAAATTGGTTGATGGCAGCTTGAGCAATGTGGTACAGCAGGCATATGTGGCATGATATGCATTGGCGGTGGTGCTGGCTGTGGCATTGGATGTGGCATTGGCTTCGCTACAGGTGGTGGTGGCGGTGGTGGCGCTGGTTGTATTTGTACTGGTGGTGGTGTTGTGACTGTTTGCTCTATTTGTGGCATGACTAATTGTTGGTGCCAATTCATTTCTACAGGCTGTGGAACCCACATCGGTTGTTGTGGCATCTGCATTGGCATAGGCATTGGTATAGGTATTGGAATCATTTGTGGCTCTGGCATTGGCATTGGAGCTGGCGGTACAATTGGTGGTGGTGGAGGCATTGGCCTCTGTACCTCTTTTTTCGGAACTTCCTTAGGTGTTTCCTTATGCATCTGTGATTCCTTTTTTGGCATTTCTTTATGTGACTCTCTATGTGGCTCTTTGTTTATTTTTTCAGGCAAAATAATTTCCATGCCCGGGACAATATAATCTGGGTTGGCAAGATGGACATTGAGCCGCTTCAAATCTTCAAACGAAATGCCGTACTCTTTCGCAATCTTCCACAATGTGTCTCCCTTTTGAACAATATGAATACGCAATTTTTTCCTCCCTTCCTCTCTACGTATCATATGTTCAATGTTCCATTTGGATACAAAAATTTCAACAAGTTAGAAATGCTTCATGGTACACTAACCTATAGGGAATACTGTTTCCATTATTACGGGCAGAGGTGATCTCTTATGAAAAAAATGTTAGGCGAGGAACGCCGACTGCAGCTATTAGCGCAATTACAAAAAAGTAAAGCACCTATAACAGGGACAGACTTAGCTAAATTCGCCAATGTTTCTAGGCAAGTTATTGTCAATGATATGACTTTATTGAAGGCGAGAAACGAACCTATTATCGCTACGAGTCAGGGTTATCTTTATATGCATCAGGAGCAATTACAGCAAACTGTTGAACGCACATTACCATGCATACACACATCTGAGCAAACAGAAGATGAGCTAATGACGATTGTAGATTGTGGGGGAACCGTCAAAAATGTTATGGTTGAACATCCTATTTATGGCGAACTAACGGCCTCTATCATGGTGTCAAACCGTCATGAGGTAAAACAATTTATTGAACGAGTTAATGCCACTCATGCTAATTATTTATCTGCACTAACAGGAGGCATTCATCTTCATGTCATTACAGCCCCCTCTGTGGAAGTATTAACATTAATTGAACAAGCCTTACACAAAAAGGGCTATTTGGTGACAGACCAATAAAAAAAGCACAGTATTTTCTCATACTGTGCTTTATTATTTCATTCGATGATGACTCGTTCCACTCCCCCAATCTATTAGGAGAGAAATCGTTGTCTTTGTGAGGGGGTAGGTAAAAGGCATTCCTTTTTGGTGCCAAATAAACGATAGCGGTGCTTCGCAAACCGTCTATATAACAAATTGCGAATAATTGGGGGTACCAGAATGAACAGATAATAGCAAGGCCAAACCTTCTCCAAATTTTTGGCTATTTTTAAAGCTGCCGTCGACTCAACATATACTTTCCCATCTTCAATGAGGATCACACTATCTATTTTTTCGGATATATTAAACTGTCGGAGTAATGCTTGACCGACATCACTTTGTAATGACGCAAATTGAAAATAACCTGCTTGATCATGTTTGATAATAAATTGAACGGTGCTATCACAAAAGTTACAGATACCATCAAATAAAATGATCCCACGCATTATATTTCCCCCTTAGAGCTATTATGCTTCGTCAGATGTAAGATACGTAAAGTATGTACCTAATGACTTTACTTTGCAACCTAGTGCAGCAAGTTCTTCCATTGCACCGCGCATCATTGGTACTTTTTCATCCGCTAGCACATCTATCATGAAGAAATAATCACCTAGTCCTGTCTTTAATGGACGCGATTCGATTTTACTTAAATTCAGTTGACGCCATGCAAAGACAGAAAGCACTTGATGTAATGCCCCTGAACGGTCAGTTGGCAATGTAATCATTAAAGTTGTTTTCGCTTGCCCCTCGGATAATTCTTGTGGCAAACGTTGATTTTTCTTAGACAGAACAAAGAAACGAGTATGGTTAAAATGGAAATCATGGATATCGGACTCTACTATTTCAAGGCCATATTTTTCTGCGGCAGCTGCATTTCCAACCGCTGCTATACATTGCTCTGGGTTTTCGGATACATATTTAGCGGCAGCTGCTGTTGAAGTTGTTTGTTGAAGGGGCACATGACTGAAACGATAAAATAAATATTTATGGCATTGCGCTAGAGCATGTGGATGGGAATAGACCCCTTCGATAGACTGCCAATTATCCATTTGCGCTTTATTGACCATTAAATGCTGCTGTATTTTCAGTAATAATTCACCTGTTACATATAGTGATGCTTCATGGAATAAGTAATCAAGTGTAAGCGTAACTGAACCTTCTAAGGCATTTTCTAATGGTACAACGGCTAAATCTACCTTTCCCTCTGCTACTGCCTCAATGCATTCAGGAATCGTTGCACAAGGTACAAGCCACTCATTTGGAAAAGTAGCCTTTGTTGCTAAGTATGTAAATGATGCTTCCGGTCCTAAATATGCGATTCGATTTTCCCATTGTTGCTTTGTCATTGCAAAAACCTCCTTTATGGAATAAGGAGCAGTCCCTAGCGATTGATGTATCACTGAGGGACAGCTCCTTATTTGAGCTTTGGTATCGTATTATTACTCCAGTGCTTCAAGAGCATATGGATTATTAAACACGATAATTGTCATTTTTGTCAAAAATTAAAGGATCGAACACCTTACTATGATTATAAAGCACCAGAACTAATGACTTCCGCTGACTCAACAAAATCTAACCGTTTTAATTGCTGAATTAGGTCATCAAGATCACATGTCATACTTGTTACATCTAGTGATAATGTAACATTGGCACGCCCCTGAATAGGGATTGTTTGATGAATCGTCAATACGTTACAATGTGTAATTGTCACAGTTTCTAGAAGCTTAGCAAGTGTTCCTTTTCTATCTTGAAGCTGTAAAAAGACTGTTAAAATGCGTTCCTGCACGATTGAATGAAAAGGAAAAACCGCATCACGATATTTGTAAAACGCACTTCGCGATAAATCCACCTGCTTTACCGCATCCCATATGGAAGATACTGAACCACTTGATAATAAGTGTTTCGCCTCCAAAGTTTTTTGCATTGCATCCGTTAAAACATCCTCACGAACTAAATAATATCGCTGATTCGCAACATTCTTCATACGCTTCCCCCTAAAACTCATGTCTTAATCGACAAATTCAAATTCAAACTCTTGTAGGCGAACTGTATCGCCATCCTGTGCTCCACGTTCACGTAGAGCCTCGTCCACACCCATTGCACGCAATTGACGAGCAAAACGACGTATACCATCTTCACGGCTAAAGTCCGTCATTTTAAATAAGCGCTCAATAGCATAGCCACTAATAATAAATGTACCGTCATCGTCACGAGTGATTTCGAAATCTTCACCTTTTGCCTCATGCTTGTACATAACCGTTGCGTCTGATTGTTCCTCTACTTCATCATACAGTGGGAATTCAGACGTTACTTCTAATAGATCCGCAATAGCAAACAACAGCTCTTTTAACCCTTGACGTGAAACAGCAGAAATTGGGAAAATTTGAACGTCTTCTCCTACCTTTTGGCGGAATGCTGTTAAGTTTTCCTCTGCATCAGGCATATCCATTTTATTGGCCACAATAATTTGTGGACGCTCTGTTAAACGAAGATTATATTGTTTTAGCTCATCATTAATTGTTAAATAATCTTCATAAGGATCGCGACCTTCCATTCCTGACATATCAATCACATGGACGATAACGCGTGTACGTTCAATATGTCGTAAAAATTGGTGGCCTAATCCTACCCCTTCATGAGCTCCTTCAATTAGCCCTGGTAAATCTGCCATTGCAAAGCTTCGGTGATCATCCGTTTCAATCATGCCTAAATTCGGTACAATTGTCGTGAAATGATAAGCACCAATTTTTGGCTTAGCAGCAGAAACAACCGATAAAAGTGTTGATTTGCCAACACTTGGGAAACCAACTAACCCTACATCTGCTAAAACTTTTAACTCTAATATAACATTTAATTCTTGTCCTGGCTCACCTTTTTCAGAAAGTTCTGGCGCTGGGTTGGCAGGTGTAGCAAAGCGAGAATTCCCACGTCCACCACGTCCTGCTTTCGCAATAACGGCTCTTTGCCCATGCTCGACTAAGTCAGCAATAACGGCATTTGTTTCTTCATTCATAACCACTGTACCTGGTGGAACTTTAACAATTAAATCTTCCGCATTTTTACCGTGCATGCCTTTACTCATACCATGCTCGCCACGCGGTGCTTTAAAATGGCGTTTATAGCGGAAATCCATTAACGTACGTAAGCCTTCCTCTACTTCAAATACGACATTACCGCCATGTCCACCATCTCCACCAGCTGGACCACCGTTCGGTACATATTTTTCTCGACGAAAGGCAACCATGCCATCTCCGCCGTCGCCACCTTTAACATAAATCTTTACGTGATCGACAAACATTTAGTTCACTCCCTATTTGCACTCAAGACATATTGCCAGCGTGTATTTGTCTGCTCAATTGTTTGAATGTCGAATTGTTTCAAACCTTTTTCGGTGAATGCATCAGCACTCCATAGCCCATTTAGCGTGAATGTCACGGCAAATGTATGATCGTCAACACGTACATCAAGCGTGAGGATCTGCTCTGTAAATGGATCTAATGTATCATAAACATGCATAACTGTTTTGTTTAAGTAATCTACAATTTCCTGATCAATCTTATTGGTCACGGGCTTTTTTATGTCGCCGTTTATTTTCCAAGCTAAGGAAGGGAAACGCCATCCTGCTGTTTGGAGCCATTCGATTGTTTGTGGTAATTGTAGTCGATTGAGGATAGAAAACACTCTTAACTGTTCTGAAAAATGCTGAATAAGTTCCTTTGATTCATCAACTCTACCTAAATCTAAATTCATGCGAATCAATTGCAATTGATTCACAAAATCATGATTTGCAAAACGTAATACTTCACTAATGGTTAGTGATTGATTGTTCATCCCATTCACTCCAATAAAGTTATCTTTACTAGTATAACAAGTTTTGCTGTATTTTTCCCTTAATTCTTTATTCAATTATGCCCAGGCATAATTGCGTCTGAAATCGCTCTATTTTGGGCCAACGAGAAGTTGGTTAGTCGTTGCTACAGGACATGGCGACCATAGTCAGAATTTCTTTATTTCAGTGGCTTTTGACGCTACTAAACAAATGAAAACCGCCTATATTTCATCACGTACCTGCTGTTGCTACAGGTTTGATTAAAAGCCATCTGTTGAAAGTGGCTGAAATTTAGCCAAAAAAAGGACTGCAATAAATGCAGTCCTCCGCTTTATGATATCTTTTAAAAGATTAAGCTTCTTGTGGTGCTGGGTATACAGATACTTGTTTGCGATCGCGACCTAAACGTTCGAATTTAACAACGCCGTCCACTTTAGCAAATAGTGTATCGTCACCACCACGACCTACGTTTGTACCTGGGTAAATTTTTGTACCGCGTTGACGGTAAAGAATTGAACCACCAGTTACGAATTGGCCATCAGCACGTTTTGCACCAAGTCGTTTAGACTCAGAGTCACGTCCGTTTTTAGTAGAACCTACACCCTTTTTCGATGCGAAAAGTTGAAGGTCTAATGCTAATAATAATTTCATCGAGTTCCACCTCCTACTTGGTTGTAGTTGATTTGGATGTATTGTCCGTAATTCTGCACCATAGAATACACTTGGGCAGTCATTACTTGAACAATTAACTGTAGTTTTGCATCTACTTCAGGCTCTATATCTGATGGTAGATCTACCTTAAGATAGCCTCCACCTTCAGCAGCTTGTTCGACTTCTGGCTGGATTTGTAGTAATGCATAAATAGCATTTACCGTACCAATGGCAATGGTAGATGCTCCCGCACATACTAAATCTTTCCCAGATTCATCGTACCCAGCATGTCCTGAAAATTCGAATGCTGACACATGTCTATTTTCATCGTGATGAATCGTAACTTGTATCATTCGCTACACCTCACTATTAAGCGTTGATTGCTTCAACAACTAATTTTGTGTAAGGTTGACGGTGACCTTGTTTACGACGGTAGTTCTTTTTAGCTTTCAATTTGAAAACAACGATTTTTTTCGCACGGCCTTCTTTAACAACTTTCGCTGTTACAGTAGCACCATCTACGAATGGAGCACCAACTTTAACGTTTTCGCCACCTACGAATAAAACTTTATCAAAAGTTACAACCTCGTCAGCTTCTACGCCTAATTTTTCAATGTAGATTTCTTGACCAGCTTCTACTTTGATTTGTTTACCACCAGTTTCAATAATTGCGTACATTTTACTGCACCTCCTCTTAGACTCAGACTCGCCTGTTTATAAAGGTGATCTTATAGCAAGATACTTATACCTTCTCAGAGCGGTTGTAGTAGCACGGGTGCTACAAACAATAACATTAAAATATTACCACATGGCTTTATTTAAGTCAATCTATTCATAACATATTTTTCAAAAGCTATACGATATTTTCGATAACGCCATTCTTTTAAAACTTGAAGCCAAATGAATAAACAAATGATTGCTAAAAAAATAGATTGGGGTAAGAAATTTAAAGTTATCAGAAATAACGTCGTGGCAACCATGAACGACAGCCAATAATACAATTCCACCACTCGAGCTTTTGGATTATATAAAAATAACCACGCTAACAATATCCTGCCACCATCTAATGGTAGGATAGGGATCATATTCACAAATAATAGCACAAGTTGAACGCTTATTAGCTTACCTGCGATTAGTTCGGGCATAAAAAAAGTGAGGCCAATCCCTAAAATAGTAGCGATTGGTCCTCCTAATGCAATCCACAGGAGTGACGATGCTTGCACAACCGCTGGATTTTCAAATTGAATTTCCCCCCCGTAAGGTGCAATAACACATGATTTCACTCTTACGCCGCACAGTAGGGCTGCTAATAAGTGACCTGCTTCATGCCACATTAGCGAGAAAAAAATAATAGCGTAATAAGCAAGTTGTCCACTAAAAATCATGACAAATACGAGAGGAATACAGAGAAGATGTAATTTAATCTTCATGGGTCTCCATCGTTTCCAACCATTGTACAATTTGCTCTAAATCGTAATGAGCATCTCCCTTTTCAATGGAAAGATAAAGTTGCCCAGCTTCTTTCATACCAATCAAATCATTTGCCTGTATGGATGTATAAGGTAGCTGCGCTAAACTATCTAGCATGCCATAGGAGACAGTTGTACCATCATCATAGCTAATGGTCATGGTCTTACCAGTATATTTTGTATGGCCCGTGAACACGACTAAACCGTTCTGTCCAGCATAAACTGGTAAGCCAACATCATACTGCAATAAATATCCCTCTTTAAAAACCTGGGCATTAGCAAAAGTTAAAAGGTCTGCTTGCCCCACATCACTAGAAACTGTAATGGTCTCATTTTCTTTATCAAACCAACTTTGCCCCAGCTCACTTAAGTACGTTAAATCTGCCGAAGTTGTGACCATCTTTCGAACAGGCGTATCAACTACACCCTGATCTTCTAAACGAATTACAAGCATAGTTGCTGCCACAAGTAGTATTGTGAAAAACCATTTCCATTTTTTAAACAAGCCCTCATCCTTTTTTCCACACTATATGTGATTGCATGTCCAAACATGCACAAAAAAGCCTTCTCGCACAAATGCACGAAAAGGTTTTAAATTATCTTGAAAATAATGATTTAAGTTTTGAAAACATACCTCTTTGCTCATCTTGAATAGCCATTAATGGAACCGACTCACCCAAAATACGACGAGCAATATTTCGATAGCCCAAAGATGCTTTATTAGAAGGGTCCATAACGATTGGTTCTCCTTTATTGGAGGATGAAATAACACCTTCACTATCAACAATAATTCCTAATAGATCAATAGACAAATGAGTTGTAATTTCATTCACATCCAAAGTGTCGCCGCTCTTCATCATATGTTGTCGAATACGGTTGATGATGAGCTTCGGAGCAGTTATGTCTTCCTGTTCTAATAAACCAATAATTCGATCTGCATCTCGAACAGCAGAAATTTCAGGTGTTGTGACAACAATCGCATGATCTGCACCTGCAACGGCATTTCTATAGCCTTGTTCAATACCTGCAGGACAATCTATTAATACATAATCATAGTCTCTTTTTAATTCCTCTATTAAGCTCTTCATTTGCTCAGGGGTAACAGCATTTTTATCTGTCGTTTGAGCAGCAGGTAATAAAAATAGTTTATCATCCACGCGCTTATCTTTAATCAATGCCTGATGTATTTTACAGCGCCCTTCCACTACATCGACTAGATCATAAATAATACGATTTTCTAGGCCCAAAATAACATCTAAATTACGCAGGCCAATATCTGTATCAACTAAACATACTTTTTTACCTTGTAGAGCCAATGCAGTCCCAAGGTTAGCCGATGTCGTTGTTTTTCCGACACCACCTTTACCCGAAGTTATGACGATCGCTTCTCCCACACTAGCTTCCTCCCTTAGACACATTTAACAATGGTCGAATATTTTTTAAGGCGTGAATTTGATCGTACGTAATGCGTCCATCGTAACCAATAAATGCACAAGTCATTTCTGCTTGATCGATTTCTTTCACATGCTCATCTGACATTGCTTCCACCTGATCAGCAATCATAATATGTGTAGCCTCAAATCGAGAGGCGGCAATGATAGCCTCTTTATTGCCCTGCACACCAGCATGTACTATCCCTTTTAGTTTACCTAAGACATACACATTACCACCAGCCTCAACCCGACCGTTTGGATTGACATTTCCTACAATGATAATGTCCCCTGATGAACGTAGAATCTGCCCTGATCTGACCACACCTAAATATGTATCCTGTTGACTTTCAATCATTTTCTGGTTGCTTTCATGGACAGTCAGTACTTCGCTTTGTACATTCGCTACAATGAGTTGCTCTGTTTCCTGCACAATATGAATAAGTTCATCGATCTGTTCATCAGTACAGTATCGATAGCCTAAGTATAATTGTACATCTACTTTACCATCGATACCGCCTTCTAACACTTTTTTCTTTAATTCTTCTACCAAATCGCTATAAGCACATTGGTCGTCAAGACGCAGTACAAATCCGTCCTTCGTTCCCTTCATATTAACTAATTGTTTTTTCATGAATGCCTCACCTCACGTTGTTCTTTGTTAAGAAACCTCACGTGCTCTCTGTAAGACACGCGCATTAATTAGATACTTGAAGGCCCAACCAAGAATCATTAAAAATAAAGCATTTGCAATGATTGTTGGCAATAGTCGTGAACGTAAGAAATCCGCTAAAGGTATTGCTGTGAAATCGATCAAGAAGAAAAATTGATAGAGTATAAATTCTAAAATGGCTACTAACACAACTGAAATAGTTGTTGTTACGACTAAGTGCTGATGTATAACTTTCACGATAGACCCTGCTAAAAAACATATAAGTGGATATAGAACTGAATATAATCCAATAATATCAATGTAAAACACATCATACAAGACACCAAAAAAAAGTCCATACATTACCGCGCGTTGACGGCTGTAATAGATGGAGATAAAAATGAGATATAAGATTAAAAAACGCGGTACTAGAAAATACACTTCTCCCTTAATTTCAATTGGAGAAAGCATCGCAAACTCTGGTTCTAGTAAGAATAGTAAAACCGCTACAGAAGGAATGAGAAAACGAACCATCATTCCGCCTCCTCTTCATTCGTATCTTGCGGGTTTGTTAAATCTTCGTTCGTTGAGCTGCCATCTGAACCATCAATGACTGTAGATGTACGTTTGGCAATAACAACATGCTCTAAAATCGAAAAATCAGCAGATGGTCTGACATACGCCATTTTTGTTAAGCCATGATCATCTGTACTAACCTCTGTAATTTCTCCGATAGGGACACCTTTAGGGAAAATACCTCCGAGTCCTGAAGAAACTACCTGCTCGCCTTCTTTAACCTTCAAACTAGAATCGATTCGCTTCATAATGAGTTCATTACGTTCTTCATCAAAGCCCTCGATTAAACCGTATGCTTCTTTTTCACCTAACACCATTGCAGAAACACGATAGTTAGGATTATTTGTATTTAAAAGCTCTACCTCAGAAGTGAAAGGCGTAACTAGTGTAATTTTCCCAACTAGCCCCTTCGCCGTCATAACTGCCATGTTTTTTTGAACTCCATGAGAAGATCCTTTGTCTAAAATGATTTTCTCTTCCCATTGGTCAGGATTTCTAGCAATCACTGTTGCTTGAATAGGATTATATGCCTTTAAGCTTTCAGCTTTATCCAAAAGCTCACGAAGCTTTGCATTCTCTGATTTTAAATCCGTAGCCTCAGCTTGTACAACTGCAAAATCTTCTAGGCGTGCTTTTAAACGTTTATTTTCTTCGTACGTGTTTAAGAGGGAGTCAATACTATTAAAAATACCATTAACATAATTCGCCGGCTTCGCAACAAGTGATTGTGCGACGCCGACAGTATCTTTAATAATTTGCTCTGGTAAAGTAGCATTCGTCCGATCACGTAATGAGAAGCTAATCAATGCCACAAGAAAAACCATGCCTACGAGCAGCAAAATTACTTTCTTATTGAAAAAAAAATGTGGCATTGCCTAAACCTCCTTACCCTTTAACCTGTTGTTGACGAATTAAGTCCATATGATCTAAAGCTTTACCCGTACCAATTGCAACACAGTCTAAAGGATCTTCTGCGATAAATACTGGCATATTTGTTTCTTTACTAATCACTTTATCTAAGTTCGTTAATAGTGCGCCACCGCCAGTTAATACGATACCGCGCTCCATAACGTCCGCAGATAATTCGGGAGGTGTCTGTTCTAATGTTTTTCGAACGCCATCAATAATTGATGAAACTGCTTCGCGTAATGACTCAGAAATTTCTTGTGAAGAGATTTCAATTGTTTTTGGTAAACCTGTTAGAAGGTCACGACCTCTAATTTCCATCTTTTCTTCTGGTCCTTCAGCTAATGCCGTACCAATTTCCATTTTTACTGCTTCTGCAGTACGTTCACCGATTGTTAAATTATACGTTTTACGGATATATGAAATGATAGATTGATCCATAGCATCCCCACCAACACGTACGGACTCACTTGTTACAATACCGCCTAGAGAAATAACAGCTACTTCTGTTGTACCACCACCGATGTCAACTACCATTGACCCTGTTGGATCCCAAACTGGTAAATTTGATCCGATCGCCGCTGCAAATGGCTCTTCGATTGTGAAAGCCTCTTTTGCGCCCGCTTGTCGAGCAGCATCAATAACCGCACGTTGTTCCACTGAAGTAATACCATAAGGCACGCAAATCATAACATTCGGTTTTTTCCAATTGCCGCCAGAATTTTTAGAGGCTTCTCTTAAATAGTACTGAATCATTGCTGTTGTAATATCGAAATCAGCGATAACGCCATCTTTCATTGGGCGAATTGCTACGATTGAGCCAGGTGTACGACCAATCATATTTTTAGCATCATTACCAACGGCAACGATATCTCCTGTTTTCGTATTTTTTGCTACTACTGAAGGTTCGCGTAAAACGATTCCCTTTCCTTTAATAAACACTAATGTATTCGCTGTGCCGAGGTCAATCCCGACATCTTTGCTTCCTAGTCCAAACAAATTGTGTACTCCCTTTCTATTTAAGCCATACTTTCGTTGACATCCATTATCTTTGACAGTCATGTACAGGAAATTGAATTGTATAAAAATACAATTGACTCCTCCTCAAAACCCATAGCACTCCGTCAAAGTTTTTATCTTCATCAGTTAGTGTTTCACACCTTGAAAAAAATACACACTTATTTAGCTCACCACCAATTTCGATGGGAGTCTTTCCTGAATCAAGATAAAATTCATACCGTTCATTATAACGGAAAAGCGCAAGAATTTGTAGTGTCACATACTTTATCTCACAGAAAAGATACTATTTTAATTCCCTCTTAAACTAAAAATAGTACGTATAGATTAGCATATAATTTTTATTCACATAAGACAATGTGTATCAGGCTACCAATTTTTGTGAAGATAATATCAGTTTCTAGAATACATTAACGATTTGAATCGAAAAAGGTTCGCCATTAAACCACAAAAAAATACAAAAATTTTAGGAATATGCCACTAATGTCATAGCGCTAAAATATTTCGAGTTTGTTCGTAATGCTTCTCTAAGACATCTGCTCAAGATAAAAAAACTCTGCAAATTTCTTGCAGAGTTAAAAATATCCTTTTTCCTTCAAACTGATAAATTGATGATCGCCGATAATTACATGATCAATTAATTCAATCCCCATAATATAACCAGCCTCTTCAATTCGCTTTGTGACATCAATGTCCTCCGCACTAGGAGTTGGTACTCCACTAGGATGATTGTGTGCACAAATAATTGATGCAGCAGATCGCTTCACGGCCTCTCGAAAAATTTCCCTAGGGTGCACGATGGAGGCATTTAAACTACCTATGAAAATCGTTTGTCTGTGAATAATTTGGTTTTTAATATTTAAAAAAAGAACAACAAAATGTTCCTGATTAAGTGAAGTCATATCAGGCATTAAATAAGCAGCAGCATCTTGTGGAGAACGAATAGTAAATTTCTCATCATTCTGCTTTTGAGCCAATCGTCGGCCAAGTTCAATGGCGGCTAATATTTGAATAGCCTTCACCTCACCGATCCCTTTAATAGCGACCATTTCTTCAATGGTTGCGTGTTTTAAATGATGGAGACGTTCAAAAACAGTTAATACTCGATTCGCGAGGACAAGAACCGATTCTTCTTTTGTGCCTGTCCTCAATAAAATAGCAAGTAGCTCTTGATTGGATAGACTTTCCGCCCCTTGTCGTATCAGTCTTTCACGAGGGCGATCTTCCAAATGAACATCACGTAACATCAACGTAGGCAAAGCCTTATCTAGCAAAAATGCTCACTCCTTCGCAAATTGGACAATTTGTAGGTTTACCAATTGCGAAAACAACGCTGCAAGTGGTAAGCCTACAACATTGTTGTAATCTCCTTCAATTCGTTTCACTAAAAGTGTGCCTATCGTCTGGATACCATAACCTCCTGCTTTGTCGAAAGGGTCTCCAGAATCGACATAGGCTTCTATCAATTCCTTGGATAGAGAATGAAAAACAACCGTGGTTTCTTCCACAAAGATGTTTTCTTTCCCACTAGGTTCAATAATAGCGACCGCTGTCATCACAACATGTTCGCGATTAGATAACCGTAATAAATGGGCAATAGCTTCCTCCCGAGATTTTGGTTTATGTAGCAGCTCATCATTGTCGACTACGATTGTATCAGCACCAATGATTGTTGCATTGGTTGCTTTTTTCGCTACATCCCGTGTTTTTAAGAGAGCTACTCCTTTTACATATTCCTGCATTGAACTGGCTTGTACACTTGTTTCTTCAACTTCACTTGCCAGAACCTCAAACGGAAGTGCTAGCATACCCAGCAATTCCTTTCGTCTTGGTGAAGCAGAGGCAAGTATAAGTTTATGGTTTGTTTTTAACATGATATGATCCGACCATCCTTCCTTATCCTCATGATACCGAAGAATGTTCAATTTGAAAATTTTCTAAAAATCAAGATAATAATGATTTTACTATCTTTTACTTTTAAAATTTCACTTGAAGACATGTATTTTTAGCCTGATAATGAGCAAAAACTTGCAAACGGATGACGCTGACATCGTTGGAAATAGTAGAAGCAGCTGCTCCAATTGTCTGCCAATCCTCAGGTAAAGTTGAATCCTTCCCTTTCTCCTTAAAATTTAATTTTGTAGCATTTTTGTCTGCTAATGCAGTTGTCACCTCCGCAAGGGTTGGCTCCTTACAGCTATCACCACTGACACTAAATGCTTTTTTAAAGGTTGCGGGTTCCTGTAAAAATTTAAGCTGACTTTCTTCAATCTCCATGCTTGTCCAAACATAAAACTTGCCATCAACCTCAACAATTGCGCTCTCTTTTAATGCAGGGTATTCGGCAACAAATGCACTTGCACTCTCATAGTTTGAATACACGCCTGCTTGACTAGCATAAAACATAGGTGCATTTGATGTACTAGTGTTCTCACCGGCAGTAGGAATGGTTTCTGATTGTGATTGATTAGTGGCCACATCACTGCCATTATTCTTTATCGGTAACTGGGTACTGGCTTGTAAAACACCTAAAAAAATGGCAACACCTAACAAACCTACAAATCCACCAATAATCATTGCCCGAAATATTTGTTTTTTCATTACATGACTTACAATTTTCATCCATCTATCACCTCATCCTTCCACCTATCCGTACACGTTTCAATAAAAACGAGATTTCAATATATAAAAGTATATGTAGAATTAGAAGTGTAAATGCGAATTTATTGAGATTTGATTCATAACAAAAACGGCATACATTCATAAAAAAACTAGGACTTCCAAATAGGAGTCCTAGTCATTTCATATTTTCAAGCTATTTCTTACTGCTGTTAATAAATATAATGAGCCCGATACGATCGTTCTTTGTTTGTTGTCTGATTGCACCTGTAAAAATTGTGCATAATCCACTAAGATATTTTTAGATGTCGCTTTGGAAAGCTCCAGCAAATTTTGCGCAGCCATCGCTCGTGGATTATCAAAATCAACGAAATAAAATTCATCACTAACTTGCTCTAACAGTCGAAGAATTTGTTGAACGTCTTTGTCTGCTAATATACCCACAACAAATGTGATTCGTTCCCCAGGAAACTCACCCTTAATCGTTTCTACTAATTTTTCAGCACTTGCCGGGTTATGCGCCCCATCGACAATCACAAATGGTATGATTTCTTCAAAACGACCTAAAATGGCGGCTTGTTTCACAGCTTTCTGAATTGCAGTTGGATTCACAGACACATTAAGAAATGCTGCTACTTCTAGGAATGCTGTAATAGCAAGTGCCATGTTATCGCCCTGATGAGCCCCTTTCATTGAACGGGTTAGATGAGAGAATTGGACATGTTGTTCGTCATTTCTATAACAGTCTCCTTCAGCAAATGAGTGTAATGAAAAATGATTACCTATTTCTAAAACTGCAGCTTTTTTATGAGATGCCTCTTCATAAACAACACGTTTCGCATCTTCTGGCAAATTACCGATAATGACAGGACGATTTTGTTTAATAATACCTGCTTTATGACGCGCAATACTGTCGATTGTATCGCCTAGAAATTTTGTATGCTCTAGAGCGATGCTTGGGATAATGGATACGATGGGTGTTACTACATTTGTACTATCCAATAATCCTCCCATACCCGCTTCAATTAAAGAAATATCAACTTCTTTATTCACAAAATATAAAAATGCTACTACAGTCAAAAGTTCAAAATCAGTTAGTTTCCCGCTTAATCCAGCCGCATGCATTTGACGAAAAACAGCATCCATATCAGCCTCGGTAATAGGTTGACCATCTATTTGAATTTGGTCGTGCACATCGACTATACAGGGTGACATAAATTTGCCCACACGTAATTCATGCTCTTTGGCGATAGCCTCAAGGAAGGTTAATGTGGAGCCCTTCCCATTTGTGCCAGCCAAGTGTACGACATGTAGGGCTTGCTGAGGGTTTCCAGCTAATAGCAAAGCCTCCTCCATCGCCACAAGACCAGGTTTTATGACATCATCACTGTGGACAGCCCACTTCTTTTTATAATGATCAAATCCTGGTATCATCGTCCTTCCTCCTGTAGCCACTGGCGAACACCCGCAATGAAGTATAAAGAGCCTGTAATAACCACAATATCCTCTTCAGCTCTTTCACGTAGTACAGTTTGTACCGATTCCAGCCAATCCTCATAGTACGATTTATCGGCATTTGTTGATAACACGACTAAGTCTTCAGCAGGCATTGCATTAGGCAGATTGATTTGTGTAAAAGCAATCGACGTTGCAACATCATCCATTAGTGCAATGCTATTGGCATGATCCTTATCTGCTAATGCTGCATACACAAAACGATAATGGCTTTTTGGAAATACATTTTTGAGTGTTTGGATAAGTGCAGCCGTCCCTTCAGAATTATGGGCGCCATCTAAAACAATTTTTTGAGGCCATTGTTCGAAGCGGCCAGCCCAATGTGCATATCGAAGTCCATACCGAATGGATGAGTCTGATATAGTAATAGCTGCCCCTTCACGTAATGCAAGGATTGCTGTAATGGCCAGACTTGCATTGTTGATTTGATGGGGACCTGCCATTTTTAAAGCTATATCAGTCATCACAATATTTCCTTTTTCATAGGTGAATTGCTGAACGTCTGTACCTTGTAATATATCTGAAACAGTAAAATCTTGTCCTAAAATGAAGCATGGTGCCTGCTGTGCATCCGCCGTTTCTTTAATAACAGCTAATGCTTCTTCATTGCTAACCCCTATAACAACTGGAACACCCCTTTTTATGATGCCTGCCTTTTCAGAGGCAATCTTGGCAAATGTATCACCTAAAAAGGCCGTATGCTCAAGTGAAATGGTTGTAATAATGGCAAGTAGTGGCGTCACGACATTGGTCGCATCTAAACGCCCTCCAAGCCCCGTTTCAATAAGCGCAATATCCATTTCCTGATCGGCAAAAAACTGAAACATTATGAGTGTGACTACTTCAAAAAAGCTTGGAAAATCACCATTATATTGTTCTTCTATAATCTTAGCTAGTTTATTGAAATAGTATAAAAATTGTTCATCCGTAATCGGCTCACCATTAATAGTCATTCGTTCATTGACTCGCTCTAAATGTGGGGAAGTAAATGCCCCTACTTGGTGCCCAGTGTGCTGTAGCATTTCTCTAAGGGCATTCACTGTAGAACCTTTCCCATTTGAACCAGCCACATGAATTACGCGTAGTTTATTGTGAGGATTCTCTAAATGTGCTAGTACTTCTTTCATTAGTACAAGCGGTGCACGTTTATGATCAACGGCTTTTAGTGTAAAAATAAATTCCGTACATTCGTTCATTGTGTTAAACAAAAGAAACACTCCCTCTTACTGCAATATCTCTATTTTAGTACAAGTAACGTTTAATAACATAGATTAATTACAAAACAATAGAAAAAACACACAGCTAGCCACTGCGTGTTTGATAAGTATTTTTGTTATGTACTTGGTGAGCCCCTAGCAATGCACCCATATTGTCCAAAATGATTTTTGCATCATTGTTTAATAAAGGCATAACATCTGGACGTTGTACTAATTCAAAGGAGTTTTTTAATGTTCTTTTCAACATTGAAATATCAAAATTTGAGCAATACTCATTTATTTTATTGATGGTTAACATATCTGCCCGTGAGAATTTTGTACATTCCTGTTGAGTTTGCCTATTTGCTAATACATGTTTAATAAGCACACGCGCACTTGTGTTTAATAAACGATAATATTTCGCATCTGATAATTTCAATAGATTTGTTTCAATCAATACCCTTGCACTAACAAAATCTAAGTCATCACATGCTTTATTGACTTTCGTAATATAGGTTGTCATATTACCTGTCATTTCACATCTCCATTCATACCATAAACCCGAAAAAAAGCCATTGCTTTGGTATAGCGATTCCATTAAAGACCATTTCTTTTCCGTCAACATAATATTGCGTTAGGTTTTGTTTCCTACTATAATAATAATTCACCTAACCTATTAGACTAATTATTCTAAATGGCACTACATATATTTACCCATTTCAATGCATAACTTTTTCTCTACATAAAAAAAGCAATGGATAACTTTATCGTCATCCATTGCTCTACTATTACATATTTTTTAATTCCTCTAAACGTTTTAATACAACCGCGTGCTTATTTTCATAATCCGCTAATTTTTCACGTTCTACATTTACTAATGCCTCAGGTGCTTTCGATACGAACTTTTCATTTGAAAGCTTACCTGTCACTAACTTCACTTCTTTTGCCCATTTCTCTAACTCTTTTTCAAGACGAGCGATTTCTTCCTCTAAGTTAATAAGCCCAACAAGCGGTAGGAAAACTTGAGCACCTGTAATAACTGCTGTCATCGATTGACCAGGTGCCTCTAAGCCTTCACCAATTGTTAACGTATCTGGGTTACAGAATTTCTCTAAATAGGCTTTATTCGCTTCAAGTACTGCCACTGTTGCAGCATCTTTCGCAGAGATAAATAACGGTACTTTTTTGCTCATTGGCGTGTTTACTTCCGCACGAATATTACGTACTGAACGTATAATATCCATTAGGAGCTTCATATTATCTGCTTCGTCAGCAAAATGAAGATCCGTGCGTACTGTTGGCCATGCAGCCACTGTAATCGATTCACCATCATGAGGTAAGTGTTGCCAGATTTCCTCTGTAATGAATGGCATAAATGGATGCAATAGACGCATCGTTTGATCGAGTACGTACGCTAAAATAGAACGAGTTGTCTTTTTAGCAGTTTCATCCTCACCGTATAATGGTAATTTTGCCATTTCAATATACCAAGAACAGAAATCATCCCAAATGAAATTATAAAGTTCGCGACCAACCTCACCAAATTCATAGCGCTCTGCCAAAGATGTTACACGTTCAATCGTCTCATTTAAGCGTGTTAAAATCCATTTGTCAGCAACCGATTTTTCACCTGTTAAGTCGATTTCATCATATGTCATTCCATCCATATTCATAAGGGCAAAACGGGATGCATTCCAAATCTTATTAGAGAAATTCCATACAGCCTCTACCTTCTCAGTAGTATAACGTAAATCTTGACCAGGTGATGAACCTGTTGCTAAGAAGTAGCGTAATGAGTCTGCACCGTATTGCTCAATAACATCCATTGGATCTACACCATTGCCAAGTGACTTACTCATTTTACGCCCTTCACCATCACGAACTAAACCATGAATTAACACATCTTTGAACGGACGTTGCTCTGTAAATTCAAGACCTTGGAAAATCATTCGAGATACCCAGAAGAAAATAATATCATAGCCTGTTACGAGTGTATTTGTTGGGTAGTAACGTTTATATTCTTCATTTGCCTCGTCTGGCCAGCCCATTGTAGAAAACGGCCATAGCGCTGAAGAGAACCATGTATCTAGTACATCCTCATCTTGTGTCCAATTGTCTGCATCAGCCGGTGCTTCTTTTCCTACGTAAATTTCACCTGTTTCATTATGGTACCAAGCCGGGATTTGATGGCCCCACCATAATTGGCGAGAAATACACCAATCACGAATATTCTCCATCCAGCGAGAATAAGTATTTTCAAAACGAGCCGGAACAAAGTTCACTTTACCTTCTTGGTCTTTTTGAAGCTCTAATGAAGAATCTGCAAGTGGTTGCATTTTAACGAACCATTGTGCTGAAAGATAGGGCTCTACAACAGCACCAGAACGTTCAGAATGCCCTACTGAATGCATATGTTCTTCAATGCGTATTAACACACCCGCTTCTTGTAAATCAGCAACAATTTGCTTACGACATTCAAAACGATCCATACCGTTGTATTTGCCAGCAAGTTCGTTCATTGTGCCATCTTCATTCATCACGAGGATACGCTCAAGATTGTGACGATTACCAACTTCAAAGTCATTTGGATCATGGGCAGGTGTCATTTTTACAACCCCTGTTCCAAATTCCATATCAACATAGTCATCTGCTACAATCGGAATTTCCCGACCTACAATCGGTAAAATAACCGTTTTACCAATTAAATGCTGATAACGTTCATCTTTCGGGTGAACAGCTACGCCAGAGTCACCAAGCATCGTTTCAGGACGTGTTGTCGCAACTTCTACATATCCTGAGCCATCAGCTAAAGGATATTTCATATGATAGAAGGCACCTTGCACATCTTGGTAAATAACCTCGATATCAGACAATGCTGTTTTAGCAGCTGGATCCCAGTTAATAATGCGTTCACCACGATAGATTAGGCCTTTTTCATATAATTGAACAAAAACTGTATTAACTGCCTCCGAAAGACCTTTATCAAGTGTGAAACGCTCACGTGTGTAGTCTAATCCAAGGCCAAGCTTTGCCCATTGATCACGGATATGCCCAGCATATTCTTCTTTCCATTCCCATGTTTTCTCGAGGAATTTTTCACGTCCTAAATCATAACGTGTAATATTATCCTCACGTAGCTTTGCTTCTACTTTTGCCTGTGTAGCAATACCTGCATGGTCCATACCTGGTAACCAAAGTGCATCATATCCTTGCATACGTTTCATACGAATGAGGATATCTTGTAAAGTTGTATCCCATGCATGACCAAGGTGCAATTTACCTGTTACGTTCGGTGGTGGAATAACGATTGAATAAGGTTCTTTCCCACTTTCTGGCTGTGCCTCAAAAAATTTCCCTTGCAACCACCATTCGTAGCGACCGGCTTCAATGGACTGTGGGTCATATTTAGTTGGCATTGAAATGTTTTCTGTCATATTGACTCCTCCTAATATTTGAAGACTATTGATAAAGCAATCACTTCACCAAATAAAAAAAACTCCTCTCGTCTAAAAGGACGAAGGAGTTTTAGTTCGCGGTACCACCTTTAATTCCAGCAGCGGTTAAGGAAATGATCATCGAATACATTTCTCAGCCTTATCTACTGGCTCTTAATTCGGTAACGGTGTTTAACCGGCTTTAACTACTGTTAGTTCACTAAAGCTGCTCAAGGGCTACCTTCAATTAAGTACAAATAGAAACTTCTCAGCTACCGTTTCCTCTCTGAAAATGTAACATAATTTACTCTTCCCTATCATAGCATCTGTATTTGATTTTCCTTATTGTACCGCAGAAACGTGTAATTTTTCAAGTGATTTAGTCATCTTTTAATAAGAGTAAAGTAAATAGAAAAGGAAGTGAATATTCAAATGCGTCGACGCAAGTATAACCCCTGGCTTTTACCACCTTGGATAAGGCAAGTTCGTTTTTACTGTAGAACGATTATCGTGCCGATTTGTGGTTTTCAATTTATCCGTGTCATTATTGTTCCAACATCCGGTGATTTAATTTTCTTATTACTCTTGCTACTTCTCAGCTATTTACTTTTGAAAGACATCATTTGATACACGAACTTTAAGCGGTGTATATTCTTCAGTTAGATCCCAAATCATGGAAGGCACTTCATGCCAAGTGCTGGACTCACGTACAACAATATGACTTGAGGATTCTCTCAAACTTGTTTTTTGGTCAACTGTTGGAGTCTTCACTTGGTGTGAAGCTGCTACTACTGCGGTAGTTTGTTTTTTCACTTGCATGCTTTCTTCTGGCACAGTAAGTATCTCTTCATGTTCATAGGCACTGGCAGTAAAGGACTGATCTTCTAATACATGGTCATTTTCAACAACTGGCTCGTATTCGTTAAAGATGCTTGTGACTGTCCATTCAAGCTGACATTTCTGATTCGTCAAGCTTGGGCGAATATCTTTGACCATTATATCCTTAAGGTTTGATTCCTTTGGTAAATCGACATGTAATGGCACGGCATACTCAAAATAACCTGTATCTCCTTGGACATCTAGGGCATCAATTGAAATTAATTCTTCATCGCCTGTAAAAGCTTGCATATTTTGAAAATCGAAGCGTACATGTGCGGTGATATGATAGATGCCTACTAGTCGAAGTGAATCCTCTAACTGCATTGCCTGCCACTGTGGCTTAATTTGCACAGCTGCTATTTCTGTTGGGCAGCCGTACCCAGGAAAACAAAATGTTTCACTCATATTCCAAGTTTTGTGTTCGATAATAATCCCTCCCTTTGCATCATATGACTTATGAGGGGATAGTATGCTAGAAAGCTTCCTATTCAACCGTATAAAAAAAGAGGAAATTCATATAAAAATGGCATGCTAGAACATTACTTCTAGCATGCCATTTTTATGAATGTACTTACATCCATTAAACATGTACTAATTTGATTTTATTTGCTACACGATCTGTTAACATTTGCGTTGCCTTTGGTACAATCGGTTTGAAAATTGGGTTTAAAACAGGTCCAGCTAATCCACCAGCAATAACCTCTAAGAAGCCTGTCATTTTTGTGTTTTCAGCATCCATGCTTTCTGCAAGGAAATAGCCATTTCCTGTGAAATTATCCGAAAGACCTTTAAGTTCAAATGTCACTTTGGACGGGGATACCCACTCTAAAATAATAATTTCTACTTCAACTGTTTTTTTCAGAACTCCCACATTTCCTTTAAAAGTCCATGTTGAATGTTTGTCATCAATCATTTCATGTGCGTTATAACCTGGGACTAGCTTTGCCCATTTCTCCATATCACTGACGAAATCCCATACATGTTCAATTCCTACGGGTACTTCGACCGTATGTGTGCCTGTTGCCATATCAATTCACTACTTTCTTTTATGAATAGCTATATTATAAACGATATCGTCCACATTTTGGCTATGCTGAAAGATATAATTTTGACAAAAGCAGGTCCTTCATCCAGTATAGATGATTGTCCTTACTAGTTAATATATGCTATATTTTCTCTTTTGTTCTTTTATTGCTCAAGTACTACAATGACTTCTAACTTATGTATACAAAAGGGCATGCTAGATTTTTTTCTAGCATGCCCTATCAATTACTTAGCTAATTGTGCAAATACTTTATGGAAGGCATCAACCGTTTTTGCGATATGCTCCTCTGTATGTGCAGTAGAGATAAACAACCCTTCAAACTGAGACGGTGGTAGGAAAATTCCTTCCTCAGCCATCAAACGGAAGTATTCAGCAAATAAGGCTAAATCCGATGATTTAGCAGTTGCAAAATCAATGACCTCTTCATTCGTAAAGAAGAAGCCAATCATAGAACCTGCACGATTAACAGTGTGAGGAATTTTGTACTTCGTCGCCGCTTCACGGAAACCAGCCTCTAGCTGATCGCCTAGTTGTTTAAAGTATTCATAAGTACTGTGATCTAAACGTGATAGCGTTTCATAGCCCGCTGTCATAGCTAATGGATTCCCTGAAAGTGTACCTGCTTGATAAATTGGTCCAGCTGGTGCTACTTGCTCCATAATTTTTTTAGTACCAGCAAACGCACCCACTGGAAGGCCTCCGCCAATTACTTTCCCTAACGTCGTAATATCAGGTGTAACTCCGAAGTAACCTTGTGCACAACCATAATCAACACGGAAGCCCGTCATAACCTCATCAAAGATTAATAACGCACCATGTGAAGTTGTTAATTCGCGTAAGCCCTCTAAGAAACCTGATTGTGGTGGTACAACACCCATATTCCCTGCAACTGGCTCTACAATAACTGCTGCTAACTCTGCGCCAAATTTTTCGAAAACAGCTTTAGCGCCTTCTAAATCATTATAGGCTACAGTTAACGTATTACGAGCGATATCTGCAGGTACGCCAGGGCTATCAGGAAGACCCAATGTAGCAACTCCAGATCCTGCTTTAATTAATAATGAATCACCATGGCCATGATAAGAGCCTTCAAATTTTAAAATCTTATCACGACCTGTAACACCGCGTGCTACACGTAATGCAGACATAGTAGCTTCTGTTCCCGAAGAAACGAAGCGAATCATTTCCATGCCTGGAAGACGATCTAACACTAATTGAGCTAAACGATTTTCTGTATAGCTTGGTGCACCAAAGGAAGAGCCTTTTGCTGCAGTTTCAGCAATTGCTTTGACAACCTCTGGATGTGTATGTCCTAAAATGAGTGGGCCCCAAGATAATACATAATCTATATATTCATTACCATCAATATCTTTAATGATAGCCCCATGGCCTGATTCCATGAAAATTGGGTCCATATTTACTGATTTGAATGCACGAACGGGGCTGTTGACACCACCTGGCATTAACTGAACAGCTTCAGCATAGGCTTGCTTTGATTTTTCGTAAGAACGTGTCATTTATTTCTCCTCCAACCAACGTGCAACATCTTTTGCATGATACGTAATAATTAAATCAGAACCTGCACGTTTCATGCCTAATAATGTTTCAAGCACAACTTTTTTCTCTTCAATCCACCCATTAATAGCAGCTGCTTTAATCATCGCATACTCCCCTGAGACATTATACGCAACAAGTGGTAATGGATAATTATTTTTCATATCTCGAATAATATCTAAATAACTTAGGGCTGGCTTAACAATTAAGAAATCCGCACCCTCTTCGATATCAGATTCTGCCTCACGGAATGCCTCTAAACGGTTTGATGGGTCCATTTGATAGGATTTACGATCACCAAATTGTGGAGCACCATCTGCCGCGTCACGGAATGGGCCATAGTAACTTGACGCATATTTCACAGCATATGACATGATTGGAATATGCTCAAAGCCCGCTTCATCAAGACCAGCACGAATGGCTGCAACAAAACCATCCATCATATTAGATGGAGCAATTATATCTGCGCCTGCCTTTGCTTGTGATACTGCTGTACGAGCTAAAACATCTAAGGAAGGGTCATTTAAAATTTGATCGCCTTCAATTAAGCCACAATGACCATGATCCGTAAACTCACATAAGCATGTATCCGCAATGACTAAAAGCTCAGGATGACGCGTTTTAATTAAGCGAGTCGCCTCTTGGACAATACCATGATCATGGAATGCACCAGTTCCAACAGCATCTTTTTCAGCCGGTAAACCAAATAAAATTACAGCTGGGATTCCTAATGCAACAACCTCATCAATTTCTGCTTCTAGCTTATCTAATGAAAATTGAAAAACACCAGGCATAGATAGTACTTCATTTTTAATATTTTCGCCCTCTATTACAAAAATAGGATAAATCAGGTCCTCTTTATGTAAGTATGTTTCTTTTACCATTGATCGCATCGTTGCATTGGCACGCAAACGACGATGTCTTTGAAATTGTAGTTTTGTCATGATTTGTCCCCTACTTTCATTAATTCTTCGATGACTGCTTGCATTGTATATACACTTGGCATAATATCCACAGTTGCACCGTATTGTTCAAGAGCTGCTTCCGTAATATGGCCGATGGCTGCAACCCTAGTTGCTTGCCATCCAACATGTACTGCTACACTTTTTGCATATACATCAACAGCTGAAGGACTAGCAAAAATCACTGTGACGTCCTCATTGTGATGGATGCAATTAATAATAGCTGATATTTGATCATGTCGTTCTACCGTTTCATAAACTGTCCATTCTTTCAAATTAAAGGGCAGTCCATCCTTCAATGTACTTTTCGCCTTTTCTCCACGAATAAACAGACAACTTGGATGGTCGCCAGCTATACTTGGAAATTCCTTGACGAAAATATCAGCACTAAATACGGAAGGCATAAAGCTCACTTGAAATCCTAGATTTTCTAACGCTGTAGTTGTTTTTGTCCCAATGGAAGCAATTTTCGCTTGAAAATTTTTGGCACTTAATTGATGCCGCTCCATCTTATTAGCAAAGGCATCTACAGCATTTTGACTCGTAAAGATAACCCAGTCAAATTGAAGCGCACTATTCAACAGTTTTGCATCATCGTTGTCCATACGTTCGCATGTTTCAATTAATGGGGCAATTACTGCATGGCCACCTAAAGCTGCAATATCATCTACAATAGCTGTTGTTTTAGATGTACCTGTTAAAAGTACCGTTTTACCTCTTAAAGGTAAATCATTTTGCATCTTGCTCTGCCTTCACACGTTGAATTAAATCGAAAGCTCCTTGTTTCGTTAAAATAGTAGCCAGCTCTTCCCCTATTTTTTGTGCGTCTGAACCAACTACTGTTTCTTTATATACAACTGATGCATCAGGTGCAGCAACAAGACCAGTTAAAGTAATTTCATCCCCATTTGATGTAGCATAGCCAGCGATTGGTACTTGGCACCCGCCATCCATGGCCGCCAAGAATGCTCGTTCAGCATGTGCCTCTTGCCATGTTAATTGGTCTGTTAATTTAGCTAACTCGGCTAATAGCTCAGTATCATCTCCACGGCATTCAATACCAAGAGAACCTTGTGCTACGGCTGGCAAACAATCTTCTACTGATAAAAATTCAGTGACAACATCTTCACTCCAACCAAGTCGTTTTAAACCGGCTGCTGCTAAAATAATCGCGTCGTATTCTTCGGTCTCAAGCTTAGCTAAACGTGTATCAACGTTTCCTCTAATCCATTTAATTTCAAGATCCGGACGTACTGTTAGTAGCTGTGCACTACGACGTAAAGAACTTGTCCCGACTACAGCTCCTGCAGGAAGATCAGCAAATTTAACATGTCCCTTCGAAATAAAAGCGTCACGTGCATCTTCACGTGGAGGAATACAGCCAATTACTAAACCTTCCGGCAATACAGCAGGCATATCTTTCATAGAATGGACAGCAAAATCAATCTCTTTATCGTAAAGGGCTTGTTCAATTTCTTTAACGAACAATCCTTTTCCCCCTACCTTTGAAAGCTGTACATCTAAAATTTGATCACCTTTTGTCACGATTTCTTTTACTTCAAATTCAAATGGAGCACCAGCAGCCTTTAATTCATTAATGAACCAATTTGTTTGCGTTAGTGCTAGCTTACTTCTCCTAGAACCTACAATAATTTTTCTCAACAGTCTCCAACCTTTCCTCTAATACCATAAATGGAATCGCGATAAACTACTTCCTAAGAAGAAGTTCACAACAACTAATAGATAGGCATAAATATGTACCCATGCATAAGTTGTACCTATCAGCTTGCTTTTGCGATTCACATATAAGATAAAGCAATACAAAATTAAAATAATGAAGGATCCTATGATCTTCGCATCGAAAATCGAAAGACTCTCTAATGTTAATAATGCCCATTCAAACCCTAATATTAAACTTATAAATAGCATTGGGATTCCAATAAAGAATGATACATTCATCCAGTTGCTCGTTTGCTGTAAAGATGGTAGTCTTGTCCAAAGATGCGACCACTTTTTCTTCTTCAGTAATCGATATAAAACTAGATATAAAATGGCAAACACAAATGTTAATGTGAATGCTGCATATGACAATATCGCAAATGATATATGAATAAAAAGCATTTCCGAAATTAATGTATCTCCGACAGTTCCCGTAGGACGTTTAGGCATAAATGTAAATATACTAGCAAACAAAAATCCTAATATATTTATAATAAATACCGGTAAGTCTACTCTTGCAATGCAATGCAGGATAATGGATAACGTCACAAGTAACCAGGAGTAAAATAGAATCCCCTCTGACAATGATAAGATCGGAAAGCGTTTTGTTTCCACAAACGTTAAAATAATAATGGCACTTTGAATCATCCATACAAATGAAACAAGCCAGAAAGCAATGCGCCTTGCTCGTACTTGCTTATAAAAATAATCAGTAAAGTAAAAAACTAGACTGATCGCATACAAGACGATCATCACCTCATATAGCCTTGTCATGGTCAAATCAGCCAATAGACATCCCTTCTTTGTAGTGAAATTGTAAAGCTATAAATAAGAAAACAAAAAACGTTTTCGTATCCTAAGTTTACCATACAGATACGAAAACGCCTCATGTAATATCAGTAGAGAATCCAATAGCGCAACACCACTTCGTACAACTTCAGTGTACAAAACGCATTAGATTATTTAGAAAGAATACTTTGGTTCAGCAGAAGTTTGAGTTGCCTGTGCGCGTTCTTTACGCTCAAGCTCTTGCTTCGTCATCTCTTGAACTTCAGCTTCCACAGCTTCTTCTATACCAAAAATTTGTTGGAATAAACGTAACTGTTCATTTGCTTTTGGTGAATTAGCCATTTCTTTAGCTTGTAAGATTGGCTCTTTTAACAATTGATTAATAATTGATTTTGTATGTTTACTTAAAATTTTACGTTCACGTTCCGTTAAATCTGGCATTTTATTCTCGATACTAGTCATGGTCTCTTCTTGAATACGATTTGCTTTTTTCCGTAATGCAGAAATCACAGGTACGACACCAAGCGTAGACACCCAATCTTTAAATTGGAGCACTTCATGCCCAATCATATCCGTAATATCAGCAGCAGCACGTTCGCGTTCCGCTAAATTGGCTTCGACAATACCTTGTAAATCATCAATATCATATAAGAAAACATTTGGTAAATCGCCAACACGTGGATCGATATCACGAGGAACAGCGATATCTACCATAAATAATGGTTTCCCTTTACGTAAACGTTCCACGAATTGCATGAGCTCATAATCAATGACATAATCAGTTGCACCAGTCGATGTAATTAAAATATCTGCTTCTAATAAGGAGCACTGTAATTCCTTCATTGATTTAGCTTGACCATGGAATTTTGCAGCTAGACTTTCCGCCTTTTCAAACGTACGGTTAATTACTGTTACTTTTCCTACTCCACTGCCGTAGAGGTTTTCAATCGCAAGCTCCCCCATTTTCCCTGCACCTAGAATAGCTACATGCTTGCGTTGTAAAGAGCCAAAAATTTTCTTTGCTAATTCTACTGCTGCATAAGAAACTGATACCGCATTCTCGCCGATAGCTGTTTCATTATGTGCTCGCTTTGCAAATGTTACCGCTTGTTTAAATAGTTGATTGTAAACCGTTCCTGTCGTGCCAATCTCTTGTCCACTTAAAAAGCTTTTTTTTACTTGCCCTAAAATTTGCGTTTCACCTAGAACCATTGAATCGATCCCAGCTGTCACTTTAAATAAATGTTCGACTGCCTCATCCTCTTCACGAATTGTTAAATACGAAGAAAATGTCTCCACAGGCAAGTCAAACCAATCAGCTAAAAATTGTTTCACAAAATGACGTCCAGTATGCAATTGATCCACAACAGCATAAATTTCTGTACGGTTACATGTCGAAACAATAACGTTTTCTAAAATACTTTTCTGCTTTTGCAGCGCTTCCATTGCCTGAGGTAGTTCACTCTCAATGAATGATAACTTCTCTCTTATTTCAACAGGCGCTGTTTTATAATTCAAGCCTACTACGATGGTATGCATGAATAACACCTCACACGTTCTAATTCACAAATTTCATTATAGCACAGTTCGACAATAGTTCATCTATAATTTGTGAACATGTCATGAAGAACTGCATTTCGTCATCTACATTAGAATTATTATAAACTAAGTGTAACAAATTATACGTTTTGTTTCAAATTAAAAAACTGCCCCGCAATAGGAGGCAGTTTTCATCATTAATTTGTTATAGAAATAGTTTTCATTGAAATAATATTTCCATCTTTATCATATGCGATCAAATCAATTTCATTATTAACTTTAAAGTCCTGCATAGTTTGTACTGTTTTCGTTAACATAAACACATGATCACTACGTTTTAGCAACTCGAATTGTACATCACCACTAATCGATTTATAACGTACATTAATTCTCGCAACGTTTGGACAATTACCATCAATACGAGCACTCATTGTAAGATAGCCTTTTCGTAATGATACATTTGCATCTTCAAATAAATCATCCGGGTTGATACAGCTTGATGCCGGAGTTTTACATAAAATCGCATCAATTAACTTTTGGAACACCTGATGCAATTGTAAATTATCAAGCGCGTGATAATAAGCTCCGCCAGTTTCTGTAGACACTTGCATTAAAGTAGCATCATTTATTTGTGATTTCTTGCCCATACTTACTGTGTATATTTTCACACCTTGCTTTTTCGCTTCATTGATCACTTTTGTCATTTTTGATTTACTTGTTTTCCCATCAGATACAACCACAATAGCTTTAGCCGTTTTTGTATCGTTTGAGAATTTCGTTAATGCAATATCAATACCTGCAAAAATATCCGTAGCACCTTTCTCTTTAGACGCTTTATAAAGGTCTTTCTTCAATACAGCATCTGTTGTACCCTCACCAAGAATTGTTGACTTTGTGTTTGTTTCGATGACGATGTTATTTTTCGCCTTCAATTGATTGATAAATTCAATCATTTTCTTGCCACGATAATTAGTTGGATCAACAGCCTTCATAGAAGAAGAATAATCCACTACATAAGCAACTTCTGTTGCTAATGAACATGAATTTTTACTGAAGTACGGATTAGTAAAAATATCTTTGGTTACTGTTTTATCTTTTAAACCCTTCAAAATCGTTGCATAACGAGGGTCTATCGGATTGACAAGGGTTGCTTCTACTTTGGATTTGCCATAGATGATAGAGTCAAAGTATGCAACAGCTGTACCTGGACTGCCTGTATTGTTTAATGGATCTGAAGTATTCGTAATAAATGAAGCTGTTTTTTCCACTCCATCATACTTGATTTTGACTGTTCCTTGATAATCCGTAACTGGTTCTCCACCAGGACGAACTAACGTCACCATGACTTTTGTATAGCGATCCTTGCCCGATGGTCTAGAGGCAGCATCAGCACTTTCTTTCAATGCCTCTACTCGTTTTTTATAAGCCTCTACTTGTCCAAGTAGCTTCCCGCCTTGATATTTTAATAACACCGTACGATCATAGTTACTTAAGTTTGTAAAAATAGAATAAATTTTCATGACACTATCATAATGTTCAAGTGTCAATTTTTTTTCTTCTGGCATATGGTTCATAAGCTGGATGATAGCTCCAACTGGATTAATGTTTTCTACCTGAGAGGCGATTTCATCATCAATCCCTTGAACACGATAAATCGGACGGCCATCTTCAGAAATCATATACATAATTTCAGTTTTAGCTGGCGATGTGACAGAATTATCTAAACGACGATTTAACAGTTCCTCAAAAAGGTAAACAGAAATATTGTAGTTTTCAAATTGTAAAATAGCATTTTCATACCCTAGTGCTGGATATCTAGGGTCTGAGCCTCCGTAACGTAAATAAACATTTTGAACATTGCCCAAGGCGTCTGTTACATTAGTTTGCTGCCCAATACTAAATAGCTTTTTATCCCCATCATACTTCAATGGAATTGGTGAATACACATCAATTATGTTTTGTGTGAAGAACTCTGGCAACTTCTCATATGGAATATACGGTGGTGTCACATTCCCATTATCATCATCTGTATTAGTAGGATCATAGACTTGGTAATCTATACGCAATTCAGGTTGTGGTGAATAACGCACCTCTGCTTTTAATTTTTGCCCCACAAGACACTTCATTGCTGGATCTGTGTTATTAACCAATTCAAAGGAAATGGTATCACGAGCAGATTTTGTTAATTTTGGCGCTACAACAATAGCTGATACAGTCGAACCATCAGATTGGACGGTTCTAACCGCTTCGCCGGAAGTATCGATAATCGTACCGTAAGTTGACGTCACACGGAATGTATAAGATTTATCATCCGCAATAGGGTCTCCATTACAAGCCTTTAAAGATACAGTCACAAGTGTTGAATCCACTTCATTCGCAATTAAATCTGGTTTTTCCACTACAATGCTTTGCAATGCATTATTTACATAATCAGGTCCAGTAAAATCATTGGAGTTATCCTTTGGTTCTTCAAAATCCGCACTATTGGAGCCCATGAATCCTGGAGGTAATGTAATACTATCATTATCACGACCAGCTGCACTTCGCGTTAATCCTTGTACGGCAAAGTTACCATTTTGGACTGCTCTATATAATAATGTCGCTACATCACCACGCGTTAATTTTGTTGATGGATTAAAGCTTGCAAATGTTTTTTTACCTGAACTACTTGTCGATAAATTGTTTGAATATAAATATTGAACAGCTTGTGGTTCATCTAAATCCAATCCTTTAAAAGCGGCATAAATTTGTGCAAATTGACCACGAGTAATCGCTTTTGATCGATTGGCATTTACATGTGTTCCATTAAACGGTAAATAAAAATCACTATAAAAGTTATAAGCCACACTATCAATATAAGATAATGGATAGTTACGATCTAGCTTCGCAAACATGAGGACAAGCTCTCGATCTGTCACTTGCTCACTCGGTAAAAAGTTATTGGCATTGTTCAAAGACATCAATTCATTGTCAACCGCCCAAGAAATGGCTTTGTAATTACTACTATTCGTCGGAACATCTCTAATTGTTGTAGCTGCTTGCGTAACAACAGGTGTTGCTGTCATCAAAAGCAGCATGAAGCACAGCATAGTAAGCAATGCTTTTTTTACATATGTCATGGTTGTTCAGTCCTTTCTTTAGTTAAAGAACAATATGTCATCACGATAATTTTGTTTCAAGTCATCTTCTAAATATTTCAAGAAACGTTCTAGAACAACGGAAGCTTCTGCTCGAGACAGTGGTTTATTTGGATTAAAACGTCCAGCAGAATCGCCAATCATCAATCCAAGCTCATTGGCAATATAGATACCATCTCTTGCATAGTTTGGAATTTGGTTGTCATCCGTAAATTTCGTTAAAAAGCCAGGATTCGGCGCTCTATTTTCCAGGCCTAAGGCACGAACAAAGATAGTTGCCGCCTGTGCTCTTGTGATAGCACCATCAGGCATGAAGTAATCCGCTGAAACCCCTTTAATGATCCCTTTATTTAAAGCTGATTCAATATAGAAATAGTCTTTAGTAGATCGTTTTAAATCCTTAAAGACACTTGTAGTAGGAGCTTTTCTTGATTTCTTTTCTTCAAACACGCGTAGGTCAACCGCTTTACCAATGGCTGTAGTAAAATCAATGCGTTTCATTGGTGTTTTAGGAGAGAAGAAATTACTTGAATCTGAATAAATACCTAGAGAATACAGTTTCTCAATTGCTTCTTTCGCATAATGATTTGTTAAGTCCCGAAATTTAGGAATAATAAGACGTTCAATAGTTGGCATATATTCTGTATCTAAATCCAGTGTACCTTTTTGTCCAGAAGCTAAATTATAAGTGTACTCCGATATAACGTCCTTTTCACTGACAACGGCATAGCCACCTTCGAAGCTACCTAAAGTACCTAGGTTCTCCTCGTAATTCAGGATACGTGATTTACTAGTAGATACGCGATTTTTTACATGGCTTGTCTTACCATCACTGAATGAATATACAGACTCTGTGATTTGTGTTTCAGTTGCTCCCCAAAAGTTTTCATAGCCTGCATGTCTGCTATCAGTTTCAATCGTTATGGTGTTTTGAACCGCATTTTTCCCTTTGCCAGTTTCATAGGCATAGGTCTTTCTTGAAATTACATTTCCCGAGTAATAATCAGAAGCTGCCCGATTATCTGTAACAGTTCCTTGGGAAAATTGATAATCGACTAAAGAATAAGTAATCGATCCGATTGTAATTTTTTCAGTATATTTCTTAACCTCTCCATTAGAAGTTTTTTGACCAATACTTGCATAATCCACAACATCTGACTCGTAGGCAATGTTTCTTGTTAATGTTGCGCCATTGTTGCCAGTTAACTTCATACTATACGTTTCAGTTAATTTGCCCTTCGATTCTTTTTGTGTAATTTTAATATCTTTACTTGTTCCTTTGAAAATGACGGGTGATCCTGAAAGAAATACCGCTTCCTCATATGTATATTCATTTTTCACGGCACCTGTTGTTTCTAATGAAGCAGCTGATGCATGGAATGGTGTAATCGAATTAATTACAAAAATAGCCAGAATGACTAACACTAATTTTGACCAATTTTTTGGCATGCGCTTATCCTCTCTTTCACTGTACATAAAGTGAATCATGATGCTAGCTTTAAAAATTTCTAAAGCAAAAATCTGCTTATCTTTCGAAAGTATTGACAATTTAGCCCATAAGCCGAAGCGAAGATTCCTTTTTTAGATTATGAATACATCGCCTTTTTGCTAATACTATTCGCATTAGACTCGCAGATTTTAGTTTGTTATTGACATTAATCTACTAAAATAAAATGTCCCTTTACAAATCGATCCGATAGTACAACTAAACGATCCGATGGCTGTAAATCAGATGCCTGAATCACTTTACCTGCTTTTATCAGTGTCGCTTGATCAATATTCATATTAATCATCTCACCTGCTTCATACCAATGGCCATTTTGCCATTGACTAACACTCTTGACGTTTATAACAGCAGGATACGTAGATTTCACAGATTGTAACTTCCCTGTAAGCATTAATGGTGCAACGGGTTTGGCATTATCTAACATATGAAGGGCCTGTACATGACCATCCTTCACATAGAAGTAACCATAATCCCCTTCAGATAAATAAAGTTCAATATCAGGCATGACATTATATGTTCTACTTCCGTCATCTACCTTTGCCTTTGTTGAATTACTAACCGACAGAACTGTACGATCTGTTTTCTTGAAAACATTGGATTCTATTTTCATAGCATCGTCAATTTCAATAAGGTATCCATCAGCTTGAGATAATCGTCCATAATATAATTCATGACCAGCTAAGTTTGGAGACATAAAGCTATCACTCGTCACTTGCACTACTTGTGCATAGTGATCACGAGCAGCACCATCTGTAATTACAAATGCTGTACCATAAGCCATAAGCCCCGTCGGTTCAATTAAACGCCCATTACGAATTAAAATAGTTCCATTATGGAAATACATTGAGCCTGCTGTTTTAAGTTTTAACAGTTTGTAATCTGTATCAACAGATAGCATTGGTTCATAATAAGTTCGTTCATTATTTTTCAATACTACAATTTTCTCAATAACTTCTTTCCCAAATTGTTTTACAGTCGCGTAGTAAGCTTCACTACCAATATAATTTTTCAGTTGACCTTTCTCTACCTTAGTATTTCCCACATATATCGGTACCTTGGAAGTAAAAGGCATTGTTGAAAGGTCTGCAGTTATTTGAGAGCCAAATTGCCAGTTAACAAAAGCATGCTGGTTTTTGACAGTTAATTTATTGGCATTAGGATTAACTGCTTGTATTTCCCCTTTATATAGGTTTTCTACAAGCGTACCCGTTTCACTTATTGCTATTTTTGTAACAATAGAAGTATTTTTATTTTTCAAGCTCAATTTAATTCGATCTCCAACATATAGTGCACTGATATCCGTTGCAGATGAGCTTTTTTGATAAACGGTTTCTTTATTAATATAGTAAGTAGTCTCTGCACCAACATCTGGCTTAACCATAATAAATAATCCATTAGGATCGATACTTGTTACGACACCAGCAATTGTGGTACTGTTGCCTCCAGTTGATGGAACATTCGTTTCTGTTGGTAAATTAGATTTACCTCGTAGTTCCACAACACTTCTTAAAGAAATGTCAGCTTCCACTTCCATGCCCATTTTAAAACCTTCTATAGTTGTGGACGTATTATTAATAAATAAGCGTGTGTTCTTACTAATATTGTAGGTTACAGAACGGCCTCGATCATTTTGCAATGTCACTTTACTCAGTTGCTTTTCTATCGTGCCATCTGGCTTGGTATATTCTGAATATGTTACATCAACAAAGGTACCAGTTACTAATTGGGCAGCCTTAGCTGTTTGGTTAAAGGAAAAAACTAGAACCATCAGTAACATAATCGATAGTATGTATGATATCTTTTTCAAAAATTCTGCCTCCTTGCTAAATTTTAGTCATGAATAGTATATCGTATTATTGGTAGTTTTTCTCATTCAAAAAGTTACAATTTCTATCTTAACCGATAACTTTAAAAGTAAAGGTAGCTTTCAATTAAAGCTACCTTGCCTGCTCAGACCTGAACATCAATTGTATGTCCAGCTGTCGGATGTGGAGCATCTAACATTTCAACTAATTGTTCTGTGTTTTGCTGCTGCATATCCATCGCTTGTTTTGTTACAGCCAAGGATACGTTTTGCATAAGTGTCGCTTGATTCATTGCTATCGATAAAGCCGCTATATCCATACAGTCCACCTCCTATCTACCTTATCGGCAAATTTTTTTATTTCTCAAGCATATTCTCCAAGTTTCTCCATACTTCATTAGTAAAAATAAAAAGCATCTACAGTCCTAATTCATTAGAACCAATAGATGCTTTTTTTTACATTCTATTTTCGATAGTACGCCAAGCCTCTTCAAAACCAAGGCCTGTTTCTGAAGAAAAGACAATAAGTGGATCATTTTTTTCCATCTCCAATGTCTCTTTGACAATTTTTTTATGCTTATCCCATTTACCTTTTGGAATTTTATCTGCCTTCGTTGCAATCACAATGCAAGGAATATTATAATGCTTTAAAAAATCATACATCATGCGATCATCCGCTGTTGGAGGATGACGCAAATCAATAATTTGTACAACTGCTTTTAATTCTTGACGCCCTGTAAAGTAACGCTCAATCATTTTTCCCCACGCTTCACGCTCTGATTTCGAAACCTTTGCATAACCATAGCCCGGAACATCTACAAAAAATAATTGTTCTTCAATTTTATAAAAGTTCAGGGTTTGTGTTTTACCAGGTTTAGACGAAATACGCGCTAAAGCTTTACGTCCGATCATTCGATTAATGAAGGAAGATTTCCCTACATTTGAACGACCAGCTAATGCAAATTCTGGCAGTCCATCTTCTGGATATTGGTCTGGTCTTACCGCACTAATGACCATTTCGACATTATGGACTTTCATTTTTCTAAATACCTCCGTCCAGTGCATAGGCTAATACTTCATCTGCCGATGACACTAGTTTAAATGTAAGTTGCTCACGGACACTGTCAGGAATATCTTCTATATCGCGTTCATTATCCTGTGGACAAATAATAGTTGTTAATCCTGCACGGTGAGCACTTAATGTTTTTTCTTTCAAACCACCAATTGGTAGTACTCGACCACGTAATGTGATCTCACCTGTCATCCCCACTTCTCTGCGAATCGGTCGGTTTAGAATTGCAGAGACAATAGCTGTCGCCATTGTAATACCTGCAGATGGCCCGTCTTTAGGGACAGCACCTTCTGGAACGTGAATATGGATATCATGTGTATCAAAATATTCTGGATCTACTTGAAGTTTCTCCATTTTTGTTCGAACATAGGATAAGGCTGTTTGAGCTGATTCTTTCATGACATCTCCCAGCTTACCTGTTAGTTGCAATTTCCCTTTTCCAGGTGTTAAGGATACTTCAATTTGTAATGTGTCGCCACCAACTGTTGTGTAAGCAAGACCAGTTGCAACACCTACTTGATTTTCCTTTTCAGCCTGTCCGTAACGGAAACGATGTTTACCAAGCAATTCTTGGATTGATTTCGAGTTAACCGTTACCCGTTTTTTCTCACCCGAGACAATTATCTTGGCAATTTTACGACAAAGCGTAGCAATTTGACGTTCTAAACCACGTACTCCAGCCTCACGTGTATAATAACGGATAATATCAATTACGGCTTCATCCTTAATAATAACTTGTGACTTTTTCAAACCATGTTCTTTCAATTGCTTCGGAATTAAATGATTATTCGTAATCTGCGCTTTTTCAATTTCTGTATAGCCTGCTATAGAAATTACTTCCATACGGTCTAACAATGGTCCTGGGATGCTACTCAAATCATTGGCAGTGGCAATAAATAGGACATTTGATAAATCATATGTTTCCTCAATATAGTGATCACTAAATGTATTGTTTTGCGCAGGATCTAAAACTTCTAGCATCGCTGCAGCAGGATCTCCTCTAAAGTCATTAGACATTTTATCAATTTCATCTAATAAAAATACCGGATTAATGGTACCAGCCTTTTTCATTCCTTGGATAATACGACCTGGCATAGCTCCTACATACGTACGACGGTGCCCACGAATTTCAGATTCATCACGAACCCCACCTAATGAAATACGAATAAATTTGCGGTCTAAGCTTTCCGCGATAGAGCGAGCTAATGATGTTTTCCCCACACCTGGAGGTCCCGCTAAGCAAAGTATCGGTCCACGAAGTGAATTTTTCAGCTGACGGACAGCTAAATATTCAAGAACCCGTTCTTTAACTTTTTCTAATCCATCATGATCCCGATTCAAAATGTTCTCAGCATGATCAATATTCATGCGATCCTCAGTTGCTTTTGTCCAAGGTAATGAAATGAGCCAATCGATGTAATTTCGGATAACGCCACTTTCAGCACTAGCACCTGGAATTTTTTCATATCTATCTAATTCCTTCAGTGCCACTTCTTTTGTTGACTCAGGCATCCCTGACGCATCAATTGATTTACGTAACTCTGCTACTTCACCCGTTTTTCCTTCACGGTCGCCAAGCTCGGTTTGGATAGCCTTCATCTGTTCACGTAAATAATATTCTTTTTGCGTACGCTCCATCGATTGCTTCACTTTTGAATTGATCTTCTTTTCCAGATCGAGTACTTCTTGTTCATCGTGCAAACGAATAATTAAGTGATCTAGTCGTTTCTTCACATTCAGCATTTCCAACACTTCTTGCTTATCTGCAATTTTAAATGGTAAATGTGATGCAATAATGTCTGCTAATCTTCCTGGTTCCTCAATATCTGCTACAGTGTTGATGGTCTCGGCTGTTATTTTATTAGAGGATTTAGCATATTTTTCAAAATACGTTAATAGTGTACGCATTAAAGCTTGCGTTTCTACATCCTTACCTAACAAATCCTCTTTTACGTCGATATCAACAAATGTAAAATTTTCTAAGGCACGATAGTTTTTCCAAGATGCACGCGCGACTCCCTCAACTAAAATTCGCAATGTGCCATTTGGTAATTTTAACATTTGTTTGACATAAGCCATTGTACCAATCGCGTATAAATCTTGTTCTTCTGGCTGTTCATCGTGCATTTCCTTTTGTGTTACCAATAAAATCATCTGGTCCTCTAACATTGCCTGTTCTAGCGCTGCTACAGAACGATTTCTACCCACATCAATATGTAACACCATCGATGGGAATACTAAAAGTCCACGTAAAGGTAATAATGGTACATTTGTTGTTTTTTGTATAGTTACCATGCGGGTATTCACCTCCGTCAAAATTTTCATGTTCAATTCCCGCGCTACTAGTATGTGTTTAAAAAACTGATTCACACTAGTTATTGAAACGAGCCAAAAATTTCTACAAGTCAGTTGGCCAATATGTAAGAATGAATAAAAAGCTGACTGTCGATATGTGCGAACATTGCACAATCGAAGTCAGCTAATTACTCTTTATCTCATAACGGTAGACAGCCAAATCTATACGCTATGCTGAAGTTTTTGTGTCGCTACCTTCATCGAGTTCAGTGCCATCTTCAAGAAGCAATTTCGGTTTTTCTTTATCCGTAATTGTTTTTGCAGTAATGATACATTTTTTTACGTCTTCACGTGAAGGCAGTTCGTACATTACATCAAGCATCGTTGACTCAATTATTGAACGAAGACCACGTGCACCTGTTTTACGCTCAATTGCTTCCTTCGCAATTTCCGCAAGTGCACCTTCATCAAACTCAAGCTCAACACCGTCTAGTTCAAGCATTTTCTGATATTGCTTAGCTAACGCATTTTTAGGCTCTGTCAAAATTTGTACTAGTGCAGCTTCATTTAATTGCTCTAGGCTAGCAAGTACTGGTAATCGACCAATGAACTCTGGAATTAGACCAAATTTCAGTAAATCCTCAGGAATCAGCTTAGACATGATAGAACCTTCATCTACGTCCACTATATTCGGATCTGAACCAAATCCAATTATTTTTTCACCTTGGCGACGTTTAATGATGGATTCAATGCCATCAAATGCTCCACCAACAATGAATAAAATATTGGTTGTATCGATTTGTAAAAACTCTTGATGAGGATGTTTTCGGCCACCTTGTGGTGGAACACTTGCAACAGTTCCTTCTAAAATCTTTAGAAGTGCCTGCTGAACACCTTCGCCAGAAACATCGCGTGTAATGGATGGGTTTTCTGACTTACGTGCAACTTTATCGATTTCATCAATATAGATAATACCTTTTTCAGCGCGTTCGATATCATAATCTGCTGATTGGATTAGCTTTAATAAAATATTTTCAACGTCCTCACCCACATATCCTGCTTCAGTTAATGAAGTAGCATCCGCAATCGCGAATGGAACATTTAATATACGTGCTAACGTTTGAGCTAATAATGTTTTACCGCTACCAGTCGGGCCGATTAACACAATGTTCGATTTTGCCAGTTCAACATCATCAATTTTACTGTTTGTATTGATGCGTTTATAGTGATTATAAACCGCAACTGCTAATGCTTTTTTAGCACGCTCTTGTCCAATTACATACTCATCTAAAATCGTTAGAATCTCTTTTGGTTTCGGGATATCTTGGAATTCGATTTCCTCTTCTACACCTAGTTCCTCTACAACGATTTCTGAACAAAGCTCAATACACTCATCACAAATATACACACCAGGACCTGCTACTAATTTACGCACTTGTTCTTGTGGTTTTCCACAGAATGAGCATTTTAAATTGCCTTTTTCATCATTAAATTTGAACAATATGTTTCACCCCTATTCAAGCAACAATCTTACAAGATTATTGAACCTTTATCAAATAAATTGTCTGCATCATTTATGCCTTCGCATTCATGCAAGTAGATTATAACATCATGTTGTTTACTTCATTCGCCGTCTGCAGCATATTTTTCAGGAACCCATTTGCGCGACCTTTCGTTTCTAAGGTCTCGGTTCTTCACTACTGACATATAAGATTCAAGCTGTCATCAACTACTGATATCTTGATCAGCTACATAGCTTTTTATTTATAAATCTACTACATTCATCTACCAAGGCTTTTTTCATTCGAAGAAATGTTGATTGTTAATGTCTTTATTATGATCTTACAGAATGAAGTAAAATGAGCATCGTGTAAAAATAAAAACAATACTATGTATAAGTGAAGTGTAAAGTGAGTCGTACTAAACTTTAAGGGGACTGATTTTTAGTTGATGTGATAAAACAAGGCACGGTTTAATGCCGTACCTTGTTTTTTTTAGCTATCTAATTACACAAAATCTTATTCAGTAATTTTAGCGTTTTCTACTAAAAATTCAACTGTTTTTTGGATTTTGATGTCGTTTTCAAGTACTGCTGTACCACCTAAAGCACCTGTAATTTGCTCTTTTGTCATGTTGAATTGAGCAGCCATTTTTTCTAATTCTGCTTCAATATCAGCTTCAGTTGCTTCAATTTTTTCAGCTTCAGCAATCGCTTCTAGTGTTAAAGATACACGTACACGGCTTTCTGCTTCTTCTTTCATTTGACCACGTAAATCTTCTTCAGATTGGCCAGAGAATTGGTAGTATAGATCTAAGTTCATACCTTGTGTTTGTAGACGTTGACCAAACTCTTGCAACATACGATCAGTTTCAGAGTTAATCATTCCTGCTGGTACTTCAAACTCAGCATTTTCAGAAGCTTTTTCTACTAGCTCATCACGAAGAGATGCATCAGATTCTGCTACTTTTTGTGCTTCTGTTTGTTCTTTAATTTTAGCGCGTAAAGCTTCTACGCTTTCTACTTCTGAATCTAATTCTTTTGCGAATTCATCATTTAATTCAGGAAGAACTTTTGTTTTAACTTCTTTCACTGTTACTTTGAAAGTAGCTTCTTTGCCTGCTAATTCAGCAGCATGGTATTCTTCTGGGAATGTAACAACTACATCTTTAGATTCGCCAGCTTTCACACCTGTTAATTGCTCTTCAAAACCAGGAATGAAAGAACCAGAACCGATTTCTAGTGGATAGTCTTCACCTTTACCACCTTCAAAAGCTTCTTCACCAACGAAACCTTCGAAATCGATTACTGCTGTATCGCCTTCAACGATTGCTTCGTCTTCTTTAATTTCAAGTTCAGCTTTACGAGCTAATTGGTCTTGAATTTGAGCGTCTACTTCTTCATCAGTTACTTCAACTGGAAGTTTAGCTACTTCTAGACCTTTGTAGTCACCAAGTTTTGGTTCTGGTTTAACTGTTACTTGTGCAGTGAATGAGAAATCTTGACCATGTACAAAGTTTTCTGTACCAGAGATTTCTGGGTAATCAACTGGCATAATTCCAGCTTCATCGATTGCCTTTGCATAAGAATCAGGAACGATAATTTCTAATGCATCTTGGTATAAAGATTCGATACCGAAACGTTGTTCGAACATTTTACGAGGCATTTTACCTTTACGGAAACCTGGTACGTTAATTTGTTTTACAACTTTTTTGAACGCTTGGTCCATTGCTGCATCTACTTCTGCAGCTGGTACTTCAATTGTAAGAGTACCGATATTACCTTCTTGTTTTTCCCATTTTGCTGACATGTATAAATACCTCCAAATAAATAATCAAGTTTAGGATGTTAGACAATTCATTCGTAACTACGATTTTGACAACCATTTTAGTATAACATAGATGTGTATAGTTTCAACTTTTTTCATACCTAATGTAGTTCTGTTAGCTTTTCTAACATTTGTAAAAAGTCTACGATTTCATAGTCCATTTCTTTCACATTCCCTAGCATTGATGATACAAAATCTATATAACTATAGGCAACATCTTCCGCCTCAAATGGATGCCATTCAAAGGGAAATGTGACAATGGCATGTTTCGCCATTAAGTATTGTACCATTTCCAACGTCGTTGGGTCTTGTGTCAACTTACTTTCAACTATATTTTTTATTTCACCATATTGTGGTAATTGATTAGGTAAAGATAGTTGTGCGGGGTTTATCGTTTTTGAATGCCCCAATTTTGAAACCGTAATATCAATTGAAACTTCCTGTTCAACTAATAGGATTAAAGCCAAGCTTTGGACAAAAGGATGGACGGTTGTACTTTCAATAATTGCTTGCAATGCCGTTTTTAACTGTCTTACATTGGTATCCATCAGACGATGTAATTTGATAGATTGCTCATTCGCAGCTAGTGCACTAAATTTTTCAAGCTCATACTCCCGCTCTTCTATAAACCGTTGCGCATTTTCTTTTTTTTCAAGATTTTTGGATACTTCTCTATTAAGACTTTTTAATCGTTCAAATTTCTCCACTTGATCACTTGGCAGTACACTTTCCTCTAGGAGGGTCGTGATCAACGTCTCTACTTGATGATATTCCTTCAACTGCATGCAAATTGTAATATACAATTCCATGACTTCCACATACATTGTTGTCCCCATTGTAAAAAGCTGTTCACAAACTCCTTTTGCCTTGTCATAATCCTTTAATTCGTATAAAGCAAAGGCATAGGCGCTAAGCGCAAATTCATCACCCGTTTCATATATAAAGGCCTTTTCAAAACTTGCAACAGCTTTCTCGTATTGATAATTTTCAGCAAACATATGCCCTTCACGTATTAATGTTTGGACAGCGCCTGGAAAAACAATAATATTGTCATGTTTAATAACATGACGCTTACGTTTTGTCAATTCCCTCACCTCCTCTGTTCTATTTTTCATTTCGATTATTTACTAAAAAATCCACAATTTTCTTATTTTTTACAAAAAATAATTGCTTTTACATTCATATTTTGTAATAAAATGTATTATAATTAGAATAGTCTAAAATTTATTACAATTCGCAGACTATTCCTAGTTATCTGCATACAGAAAATCAAGTTCTTAATAAGGAGTGGAATACATGCAATTACTAGATACAATCACTGAATTTGACCATTGTATCTCACCTGCATTCGAGGCATTATCGATTAAAGTCATTTCATTTTCTACAGCGGACGGACCTATTCAAGATAATCCGATCGAATTTGAATTTTTAACACGTACAAAAATTGATGTGTATACGCAAGAAGCTAGCACTTATCTTTTACGTATTCTTGGAACAATTCCTGGTTCTATTGCACTTGGGCATCAAAATGAAACTCTTTCCATTATTCCTCAAAAAGTAAACATCGAATGTAATGACAAGCTGTTACATGTGGACAAAAAAGATATGCATCAAATTTTACAACATCCTGAGCCGAATCGTCATTACAGCGAATGGCTTATTGATGCTATAAAAAATACCAATATTCTCGTTGAGCTGAAGACAAACCAGCATTCACTGATTGAATGGCCAATCGGTATAAAATCTGCAGCCATAATATAGGTAGAGATAGACATACTTCATCGTATGTCTTTTTTTGTTACTCTTATTTAAGCCTTTCCATTTTATTGCGTTTCTATCATAACAACTTTCTATAGTTTCTGGAAATAATATTATAACAGCCACAAACATTAAAGTGTTTGTATTGTCGATTCAAATAGTAAGTGTCTTTCCGTCCTGCATCAGGATTGCAAATTGGTCGATTTGCTTGAAAAAGGAGCTATAATAATAGAACAAACCTTATGATGGAGGCACATAAATATGAATGTAAAAGAAACACTACAATCTTTTTCTACTATGACACTGCATGAACGTCAGTCAGTGATGAAGGACAACGGAGAATGGCTCTTACAGGAGATGTTAACGCACATTGGCTCAACTGATGCTGAATTGCGTGATCATTTAATTTATCGTACGTTTGTTGATTTACTGAGTGATAATTTATTAAGCACACAACAATTACAATTATTATTTGAGACAGCAACAAGTGAGGAATTTTTATATGTACATATCGGACAAGCACCAACAGACAGTGTCTTTACTAGATCATTCTCTGCACTGCTTATTGCAGGTATACTTGCAAAGGATGCCGAGATGCTTGTTTTAAAAGATGAGGAGTTGCAGCCGTTCTTTAAAAAAATTGGACGTTATCTATTATTAGAACAAGATACAAGAGGTTACGTAAAGGATAAAGGATGGGCTCATAGCATTTCACATGGGGCTGATTTAGCCTCCATGACTATTAAACACCCAAAATTCGATTTGCAATATGCTCCATCCATTTTACATGCACTTAAGCTTGTCACGTGGAAAGGCACTGTCTATGTCAATGATGAAGAAGAGCGATTAATCAACATAGTAGATGCTTTATTACAACAAAACTACTCGGAGGAAGCTTTGATCGAATTTGTTGAACAAGCCTTTGATAAGTTTGAAATGCATTTAATGACGCACGGTTATAATGATAGCTTTTTTAGTGGGCGCACTTGTACATTAAACTTCATGAAGACATTATATTTTTCTTTAAAAATGAATAATAAAGCCCCCAAACTACAAAATACAATCTATGGGCAAGTAGCCAAATGGCTCAAGCTTGGTGACTGACTAAAAAATGCTGATTCGTTACGTATCTTTCTCACAAACATAAAAAATTTCTACCATTTTAGCAAACTAAGAATTTACTTAGTTTGCTTTTTGTTTTTCAAATAGAATATAAATATGTAAATTTATGTATAATCAAGAAAACTATTTGTTATATTAACATAATTAATAACACTCCCCATTTATTCCCTTTTCAATCATTCCTTTCATTGATAGTTCATCCTAATGTTTCCACACAATGAGTCTTCTTCTACTCCTTTTATAGAAAAAAGGCAAATGAAATATATTATTATGTCCGATGGGATACGGATTTTATTACAAAACAGCGTCCAAAATGTGAAATGCAATTTTTCATAAAAAAAACTATTTACTTAGGTAAACATGAAGAATGCAGTATTTTCAACGTTTCCACAGTGTTTAATAAACAAAACCTTAAAATACCAATACTAAAATAACGTTTTTTGTTCAAAAAATGTTCAAATTCAATGTATCTTTACTATCATTTTCATAACAAAATTATGTTTTTTCTTAAAAACAGGGCGTATAATCCAATGTGCAAACAACGACAAGCTGTGACAATCGTTATAGACATGTACGTATGTGAAACGATTGCACAAATCATTGATTTTGCTAACGCTTGCATTAGACCAATCAACTTCAAGATTTATGTTTCATATTGAACCATGCCATTGTAAATTCTTAAGTTGTTGATTGGTACGCCAAGATAAAAGAGGTGACCTCAGTATCCACTATTTATAAATGTGAACTGACAAAAAACACATGAATTTTATGAATAGCCGTTCTATAGAAAGGAGTCAAACATGAAGAAAAAATTAAGTTTAATGTTTGTAGCATTGGGTGCCCTTGCACTACTTGCTGGATGTGAGCCATTAACAGTGTTCAATCCTAAAGGACCAAATGCAGAAACATTATCAAACACAATTATTTTATCCATTATTACAATGGCCTTTATATTACTAGTCGTGTATGTGCTTTTAGCCTTTATGCTAACTAAATATCGTGCGTCAAAAGCATCTGCAGATTATGAGCCACCTCATGAAGAGGGTAGCCATCTTCTAGAAATCACATGGACAGTAATTCCTATTATTATTGTTGCATTCTTGGCTGTTGTAACTGTAAGAACAACATCTACTGTAGAGGCTCAGCCAGCAGGATATGACGATAAAGAACCTTTAGTAATTTATGCATCATCATCAAACTGGAAATGGCATTTTAGTTACCCTGAAGAAGGTGTTGAAACAGTTAACTATGTCAATCTTCCAGTGGATCGTCCAATTGAGTTTAAATTATACTCATTCGGTCCGATTACAAGTTTCTGGATTCCTCAATTAGCAGGTCAAAAATATGCCATGAGTGATATGTTAACAACTATCCACCTTGCAGCAGATGAAGTGGGTTCATTCATGGGACGTAACTCTAACTTCAATGGACGTGGATTTGCAGAAATGGAATTTGAAGCACAATCTATGACACAAGAAGACTTCGATAAATGGGTTGCTGATGTTAAAGCAAAAGAAAAACCATTAACAGAAGAAAAATTTGATGAGCTATTAAAGGCTGAGCATGTTGGTCGCCAAAGCTTCTCATCTACACACTTAGAATTCAGCCCTGCCCCAATGGAACATGGTAAAAACATGAAAATGGGTGACATGGACCATGGTGACATGTCTGAAGAAGATATGAATAATGAACATTCAGGTCATTAATTTACATTTAACTTTGAACGAGTAGAATATTAATTTTTAATTTTGAAAGGAGCGCATCCAATGAGTATGGAAGAATTATTCCATCCAATGCAAGAACCGATGATTTTAGCGGCAGCTATTAGTATCGTAGTTGGAGCAGTCGTTATCGTAGCTGGCCTTACTTATTTCAAAAAATGGGGCTATTTCTACAAAAACTGGCTATCAACTGTTGACCATAAAAAAATCGGGATTATGTATATCGCTGTAGCATTATTAATGCTATTCCGCGGTGGTATCGATGCACTATTAATGCGTGCACAAACAGCTGTTCCGGATAACGGGCTTCTTGATGCACAACATTATAATGAAATTTTCACAACACACGGTTTATTAATGATTTTATTTATGGCGATGCCATTTGTTATTGGTTTAATGAACATTGTCATCCCACTTCAAATTGGTGCACGTGACGTTGCTTTCCCACGTTTAAATGCTGTCAGCTTTTGGCTATTCGCAGCAGGTGCTGGTTTATTAAACTTATCATTCATTATCGGTGGTTCACCAGACGCTGGTTGGACAGCCTACTTCCCTCTTGCCAGTACGGATTTCAGTCCGACTGTAGGGAATAACTATTATTCTTTAGCACTTCAATTATCAGGTATTGGTACATTAATGACAGGTGTTAACTTCATCACGACTATTATTAAAATGCGTGCACCTGGTATGAAATTAATGAAAATGCCAATGTTTACTTGGTCGATTTTAATTACAAACGTAATTATTGTATTCGCATTCCCAGTATTAACTGTAGCGCTTGCTCTTATGATGTTAGACCGTCAATTCGGTACTAAATTCTTTGCAATGCAAGACGGCGGTATGGATATGCTTTGGGCCAACCTATTCTGGGTTTGGGGACATCCTGAAGTTTATATCGTTATTCTACCTGCTTTCGGTATTTTCTCAGAAATCATTGCAACATTTGCGCGTAAAAACTTGTACGGCTATAAATCAATGGTTATGAGTATGGTTGTCATTTCTTTACTATCATTCGTAGTTTGGGCCCACCACTTCTATACAATGGGTCACGGGGTAATGGTAAACAGCGTATTCTCTATTACAACAATGGCAATCGCCGTTCCAACCGGTGTTAAAATATTTAACTGGCTACTGACGATGAGGAACGGGAAAATTCAATTTACAACACCGATGCTTTATGCTCTTGGCTTTATTCCAATCTTCACAATTGGTGGGGTTACAGGGGTAATGCTAGCGATGGCAAGTGCTGACTATCAATATCATAATACGATGTTCTTAGTTGCCCACTTCCACTACGTTTTAATTCCAGGTACAGTATTCGGTGTACTTGCAGGTTACCACTACTGGTGGCCAAAAATGTTCGGTTTCCGTTTAAATGAAAAATTAGGGAAAACTGCGTTCTGGTTCATTGCAATCAGCTTCAACGTAACATTCTTCCCACTATTCATTTTAGGTTTAGATGGTTATGCTCGTCGTATGTACACTTACTCAGAATCAACAGGCTATGGACCATTGAACATGTTATCATTCGTTGGTGCTTTAGGACTTGCAGTCGGCTTTGCGCTGATCGTTTACAATATCTACTACAGCTGGAAACATATGCCTCGTAATGAAAAGGCAGATGTATGGGAAGGTCGTACACTTGAATGGGCTACTCATTCTCCAGTACCAGAATACAACTTTGCAGTTGTTCCAACTGTTACTCGCTTAGATGAGTTCTGGTTCGCGAAAAAAGAAGGTCGCGATATTACAGCAGGTAAAATTGAAAAAATTCACATGCCAAATAATACAGGCACACCTTTCTGGATGAGTGGATTCTTCTTCCTTGCAGCATTCTTCGCTGTATTCAATCTATGGGTGCCAGCCATCATTAGTATGCTTGGTGTATTTGGCTTCATGATCCATCGTTCTTTCGAAAAAGACCATGGTCGTTATATTTCAGTTGAGGAAGTCATGGCAACTGAGAAAAGCTTGAGAGGTGATAAATAATATGAAAATCGATTCTTCACTTCCATTAGAATATAGTACAGAGGAAAATCGCCTAAAAATCTTTGGTTTCTGGATTTTCCTTGGCGCCGAGATCGTGTTATTTGCCACATTGTTTACTGTGTATTTCACACTTCACACACGGACAGGTAGTGGCCCGAATGGTGCTGAAATCTTTGAGTTAACACCAGTTTTATGGGAAACATTCTTATTATTAACAAGTAGTTTCACAATTGGTCTGGGTGTTCATGCAATGCGTATTGGTCGTAAAAAGGCAATGATGACTTTCTTCATCATTACCCTTTTACTCGGCTTAGGTTTCTTAGCTATTGAGATTGATGAGTTCATCACTTATGTACATGAAGGTGCGACAATTCAAACAAGCGCATTCCTGTCATCATTAATGACATTACTTGGAACACACGGTGCCCACGTAACATTTGGTTTCTTCTGGGGCCTAGCTATCATTATCCAAGTAGCTAAACGTGGTTTAAATCCACAAACAGCGAACAAAGCGTTTATCTTCTCATTGTACTGGCATTTCCTAGACGTTGTTTGGATTTTCATCTTCAGCTTCGTCTATTTGAAAGGACTGATTAGCTGATGAAGGAATTATTCCCAAAACAACATGTCATGGGCTTCGGCTTCTCACTATTACTGACACTTGTCGCTTTAGCCGTTGTAACCTTTGATATGAGTTATAAAGTGGCATTTGCTATTTTACTTGTCACTGCCCTTGCACAAGCAACTGTACAGTTAGTGTTATTCATGCACATCGGTGAATCTGAAGATAAGAAAACGTTATATACAACGATTTTATATTCAGTATTCGTAGGTGTTGTAACAATCATTGGTACATTGTTCGCCATGATCTGGGGTTACTAAGCAATTACATGTAGATATTTTCGAGCTTATTGAAAAGCTCCTCAAAAAGCTGTCACCTACTTTCGTATTAAACGATTGGTTGGTGACAGCTTTTTTATTAATTTTCATGCTTCTTTCTGGTCATTATTGCAAGATTATTGTTTTTTTACTAAGTATTTAGATACATTTTATAGAATAACGAAACTTTTCCTTTTCTTGGGCGTATATTAGTAGATAGTGTTTTTTACCAAGAATAGGAGATGAAAGTAATGAAGAAGATTTTTAAAGTACTAGCAGTTGGAACACTAGCATTGACGCTTGCTGCTTGTAATTCAAGTGCCACACCTACGAAAGACACAACTAAAACTAGCAACCTCACTTTAGAACAAGTGTATGACAAGGCAGTGGATCGTCAGTCTGACATTAAAAGTGCTAGTGCCAATATGGATATGACACAGGTAACGAAGGTTGGATCTGGTGAAGAGGCGATGGAGTTCTCTATTAACTCTAAAATGGAAATGGACATTATCGTCGACCCACTAGCAATGCATTTATCAGGCTCTATGTCGATGCCAGATATGATGAGTGAAGGCCAAGAAACAACGGACATGCCTATTGAAATGTATATGAAAAAAGACGCTGGCCTTTTCATGAAAGATGTGACTACAGACAGCTGGTTAAAGCTTCCTGATGAGAACTTTGATGCTATTTTAGATCAAACGGCTGCTTCTGCTGACGCTAAAGAACAGTTAGAACAACTTAAAAAGTTTATTAATGATTTTACATTTGAACAAACCGATAAAGAATATGTCCTTACATTAGAAGCAAAAGGTGATAAATTTAAAGAGCTAATTGATTCTGAGATTAATAAATCAATAGAGGACATGGGATTAGAAGAAAACCCTATGGATCAATTAACAATCGAAAAAATCAACTATGTGCTACACATTGATAAAGAGACTTTCGATACGAAAAAAATGGATATGAATTTTGATTTAAAAATGGCAGTAGAAGGCGATGAATTGTTAATGAATACAAAATCAGTCGTTACTTATACTGATTTCAATCATCTTAAAACAATTGATATTCCTCAAAGCATTGTAGATAACGCACAAACAATCGAATAATAAACAAACCTGCTTGTCATCTATCTACAAGCAGGTTTGTTTTGTCTTTATCCATATAAATATGACGAAGATTTCCGTAAAATTATCGAACGATTAATACATCACAATGAGCATGACGTACTACTTTTTCTGCTACAGACCCTAGCATCATTTTTTCCATTCGATTTAACCCGGTTGCCCCACATACGATCAAATCAACATTCGTAAGCTGTGTCAAGATCCCCTTTGGCGAACCCGTTTCTACTACAGATTCTACACTTTGAACACCTGTCTGAACCACTTGCTTTTCTAAGCTTTCCATTTTGCTCTTGTTTTCTTTCTTCAATTCTTCCGCATATTTTAAATCATATGCTGACACCGCTCCAAAAGATTTTGTATCAATCACATTCACTAATTGCAAAGTAGCATTGTGTTGCATTGCTACTTGACTCGCTCTTTCTAAAGCCTTCAATGATTGTTCTGAGAAATCAATTGCTACTGCGATTTTAAAATAATTAGCCATATTTAGTCCTCTCCATTCATCATGCCATTCCATGTTTTCACAAATATTATATCATAACGGTATTCTGTATAGTTTATCGTCATCGGGTTGAGGATTGCCGCGTCCATCCGTATTATTACTAATAAAGTATAAGTAGCTACCATCCATAAAAACATCTCGTATTCTTCCAAATTCCGATAGTAGCATATCTTGTTTTTTCATGTTTACATCAAATGTTAGCACCGCAGTCCCCCTTAGTGCTGCAGCATATAAATGATCATCTACTACAGTAATACCAGATGGCGCCCACGTTTTCGTCGAGCCTGAGGTAAATAGTGGCGTGACCATATGTTGCTGTTTGTCTGTTCCCTCCATAAGTGGCCAACCATAATTCTTCCCTTTTTCAATCATGTTGATTTCGTCATTGGTCGCATTGCCATGTTCGCTTGCGTACATCGTACCATCCGTTGCCCATGCTAATCCCTGCGGATTTCGATGCCCATAGCTATACACATAAGAACGAGGAAAAGGATTATCATTCGGTATGGAACCGTCCAAATTGAGTCGTAAAATCTTTCCTTCCAATGCATCTAAATCCTGTGCTAAAGATGGCTGAGTGGCATCTCCGACAGTAACATACAATTTCCTATCGGGACCTATTTTTAAACGTCCGCCATGATGATATGTACCGCTCTGTATTCGATCAATTAAGAGATCTGTTTCCTGCCACTTATTATCGATTAGCGTTAATGTTACAACCCGATTAAATTGTGCTGATCCCTCTTCATACGTATAGTAAGCATAAGCAATATGGGTTGTCGTAAAATCAGGAGCTAACACAAATCCTAGGAGGCCAGCTTCAGGAGCTGTCGATAATTCCTTCTTTAATAGGACCTGTTGTCTTGCAACTTCACCTTCCATGATCTTCACAATATTGCCTGGTCTTTCTGTTACATATACTGCTGTATCGCTTTTTTCAATCGACCAAGGTGTTCGTAATTGCTTCGCTATTATTTCAACGTTTGGAATGACTTTTGAGGGTTCTTCTTGTTTTACCATCCTCTCATTCTTCTCCTTGGTAGAAGTACAGGCCGCACACATAAAAATGGCTAGCAGCAAAATGGGAATCATTCGCTTCATCTTGTCTCCTCCTTTTTTGAAAAAAGAAAAAGACGTCGGCCCTAGACGTCTCTTTTACTTATTTTTATACTTTCAAACATAATTATTTCACCAAATGTTTTTGTGTGCTCTAGTACTTTAAGATAAGCTTCTTTTCGATGGATGAGTCGTTCTTGTCGTAATTTTTGATAGGAATAATAAAAATCATCTATTGTTATTTTATCCATAAACTCACCTCTTATAGTAGTGTATGCTAACACTATTATAAGGTTGGTAAATTCTTACGACAATTCTATTTTCTATTTTTGATTATAAGTTCCCAAAAATCCAAGGATAAAAGACATACGATTTCTCGAAAGAATATACATATTTATCTAATTAGTTGATAAAAAAAGGCAATACTTTTTCTTCTACAACTTGTTCACCCGCCTGTATCCATCTACTTTTATCATGAATATGCCCATCCTTATCAAGCGGCGTCTGGAACTGACTAGCTCCTGTAGCATCCAGTAAAGAGCCTTCATCATAATCTAAACCAACGTTAGCAACATGTTTAATGACAAACGGCTTTTGAAATCGAATTTGGGCATCTTCATTATCTAATTCCCCAACTGTTACGATAAAGGGCACGCGCAAATAGATCGTTTCGCCGCCACCTCTCCATAGTACCGCGTCAAAGCTCCCTTTATGATACTCCCAATTCCCACCAATTGTAAAACCGCGATCAATAATATGATCTCGCAAATAACCATAGCCTATCTCTTTTCCAACTATTTTTGAATCAAACTGTAGCAATTTGAAACCTCCTCCTTTCACTTAATAAAAGTCTATCCTAAAAAGAGGAATTACAAACTATTTCTCGCATTCAGCAAAAAAATCCCGAAGCCCTAAACTAACAAGGTATCGAGATTTTCGTCAATATTTATAAAGGAACTGACACTGTTCGATTTAAAACATATTTAGCGGCTTCTACATATTCTGTAACAGTTCTTAGGCTAACCGTGGCAGTTGGCACTAAGCTTTCAAAGCCATGATAGCATCCTGGATATAAATGAAACTCAACATCGACACCTGCCTGACAGAGCTTCGTTACATATTGTAACGTTTCATCACGGAACGGATCTAGCTGACCAACACATGTGTAAGTAAAGGGAAGCCCCGTTAAGTCATCGGCTCTTGCAGCAGCAGCGTATGGTGGCACATTGTCACTACCGTTTTCTCCATTTAAATACATTTCCCATCCCTTTTGATTAAGGGAATGGTTCCAGATCATATGACCAGTAATTTCTAAGGCGGATGGTGTATTATTCCGATCATCTATCATTGGATATAAAGGCATTTGGAAGCTAAGCTTTGGATAATTGCGATCACGTGCTAGCAATGCAAGAGCAGCGGTTAGCCCACCCCCAGCACTTGCCCCGGCTATCCCTATACGTTGATTATCAATCCTTAGTGCATCTGCATGATCTGCCACCCATTTTAACGCAGTATAACAATCTTCGAGTGGTACTGGGTAAGGATACTCAGGTGCAAGTCTGTAGTCTACTGATACAACGACGCACTTTGCATCTGTAACGAAGCGCTGACAAAGCAAATCATCGCCCTCTGGAGCTCCTAAAACATAGCCACCTCCATGAATCCACACCAATGCTGGGTAAATTTCACTTTGGTCTTTTGGCTGGTAGATTCTAATGCGCAGTGCAACACCCTCTTCAGGTCCTTGAATCATTTTATTAGTAACTATAATCTGCTCGTCTATTGTTGCTGGTACAGCTACAGCCGCCATCCCATCTCTTGTAGCTTGTACATTGTCTAAGTCTAAAGGTGGAAAAACAGCTAATAATTCTTTTAGTTCCGGATCAATACGATGTTCCATTAAGCTTCATCCTCTCTTTTATCAATTCTTTATGATGTAAGTCCGCCATCAATTGTCACAACTGCACCATTCATATAGGAAGACTCCTGCGAAATTAAGAAAGCGATTACATTTGCGATTTCAGTAGGGTTTGCTAATCTTCTTAGAGGCCCATTCTCCTCAGGGCCTGTTTCAAGTCCCTTTGTCATGTTGGTCCTAACACCACCGGGGCATATAGCATTTACGCGGACGCCGCTAGGTCCATATTCTATAGCAGCCGTTTTAGTTAGCCCGATGACACCATGCTTGCTTGCCGAATAGCCTCCCATATAGGGCTGCCCTTGTATTCCAGCAGCTGAGGCGGTATTCACGATGACACCTGATTGTTGTTGTTCCATCTCTTTTAGCACATACTTTAAACCTAAAAATGCCCCTTTCAGATTGACCGAGATTACACGATCAAACATCTCCTCATCTAAATCACCTAACAATGTGGGTGGACTTAAAATGCCCGCATTGTTAATGAAAGCATCAATTCGACCAAAAGCCTGCTTGGCAGCATCCACATACTTCCTTACATCTTGACTGTTGGAAACATCTGCTTGGACAAAAATGGCCTGCTGCTGATGCTCTTTCACAGCTTTTAAAGTGTCCTGACCACTCCTTTCATCAAAATCTACTAATATTAATGCCTTGTTTTTTGTCGCTAGTAGTTTAGCTGTTTCTCTACCTATTCCGCTTCCCGCACCAGTAATAATCACTACTTGCTGCTCCATATTATTTATGCTCCTTCCTCAGACACTATGATATAGATTTTAATTTTAATAGCTGAAAGCCTTCATAATTATTTTGGGCAACTTCCTGACAGCGTTTTGTGTAATAATCGAAGCCACCTAGATAGATTAAGAAGCTACGTGGTTTCCCTGCAATATTTGAGCCTGTATACCACGAATCGCCTTTTACATATAATGTTTCATTCGCAATCTCTCGACAATGTTTACTCCATGCCTGCTCTGCCTCCGCATTTGTCTCCATGACATCGATATCATGTTCACGTAAATAATCGATGCATTGTGCTATCCATTCTACATGTTGCTCTATAGCGATTGGCATATTTACAAGGACAGAAGGACTTTCTGGACCTGTAATCATAAATAGATTTGGAAAGCTGGCTGTAGCTAGTCCAAGATAGGTTTGAACAGATGCACCATTTTCCCATTTGTCTTTTAATGTCACGCCATTCCTTCCACGAATATCTATTTTAAATAAGGGACCCGTCATGCCGTCATAGCCCGTTGCAAATATGATAATATCTAACTCGAAATGATAGCTAGCTGTTTGGACCCCTGTTTCAGTAATCTCTAAGATGGGCGATTCCTTTACATCCACCAATAAAACATTATCTCTGTTATAGGTTTCAAAATAATCGCTATCTAAAACTTGTCTTTTTGTACCATACATATACTTGGGACATAACTTCTCTGCAACGGTCGGATCTTGAACAGTTTCGCGTATTTTAGAACGAATAAATGCTGCCGCCTTTTCATTCGACTGTTCATTTGTTAATAAATCCTTGTAAGTCGATGCAAAGGCAAAACCACCCTGTGCCCATGCTTCCTCAAAAACTTCCTGTCTATGATGATCACTATCCTCAATGGCAGATGGGTGGTTATAGGCAAAAGGGGTGCCTGAAACAGAATTCCTCATTGCATGCTTTAGATTTTTGAAATTCCCCTTAGTCTCTCGTATAAAGTCTTCATCATACAGATGATTACGAGCAGGAATTGTATACTGTGGTGTTCGTTGAAAGACGGTTAAATGCTTGGCTTCTTTAGCAATTACCGGAATGGCTTGAATACCACTGGAGCCCGTTCCAATAATCCCTACTCTTTTGCCTGTGAAATCTACCTTTTCATGTGGCCAATGCCCGGTATGGTACCATTTTCCACTAAACTGATCTAACCCTTGAAACTTAGGAACATTCGCTGCAGAAAGGCAGCCTATCCCTGTAATAAAATACTTCGCTAAAACTTGATGCCCATCATTTAGATGAACCAGCCATTTATGCTGTTCCTCATCAAAATGTGCAGCCTTGACGCGTGTGTTGAATTGAATATTGGATCGTAATTTTAAACGATCTGCCACATAGTTTAAATACCGTAATATTTCTTCTTGCTCAGGAAATCTAGATGTCCACGTCCATTCTTCATATAATTCTTTAGAGAAAGTATAATTATAATAAATACTTTCAATGTCACATCTAGCACCAGGATATCGATTCCAATACCAAACGCCTCCTACACCATCACCAGTTTCATAGACGATCGTTGAAAATCCTTTACTCTTTAATTGATGTAACATATATAAGCCTGCAAATCCTGCGCCTAGAATAACTGCATCTACCTCTTTAATTGGTTGATTTTTCACATCATTCCCCCTCATCTAATAAATTCTCAAGTGAACATTAAGAAAAAAATAGCTTTTCTTAACATAAATGCTACAACTTACAGAAAATATTGAAAATTCCTTATTTTAAGCGTAGTATATACTTAAAAAAGGGGATAGGTCATGTCCAATCTCTATACCATTCAAAAACGTTTCGACACTGTGCAAAACTATTCCAATCACGAAGAGTTGTTGATTCACATTTTGCAGGTATATCTAGATTCTTTTCCGATTAAGGATGCTTATTTATTAAGGTATTCACCGATAGGCTTTGTCGCTGAAGGTATTATTTTTTTAAATGAAGAAGGTGGCAGTCATATCGGAGAAATTCGTGAGGAAATACGAAGCTTCCCTATTATTTATTCAGCTATCGTTGAGAAAAAAGCTAAATTTTGTACGGGCATGGACTATTTAAAAAACATTAGTATTAAATATTCCATCTCCTCTCAAAACAACGCTTTTTTAATTGTTCCTATCTTTATTGGACATTATGTGTTTGGTTATATTTGCAGTACACAAATAGATATGGATAAAATAACTGAAAAGCTACTAGATGACTTTACAGCCTTTGGCAATGTGATTGGTCAGCTCATCATTCAAGCTAGAGACCATAAAAAGGGAAGTATACTTAGTAAGAGAGAATTAGAGGTCATGAGACAAATTGCTTTAGGAGATAGTACGAAGGAAATGGCCGATTTTATGAATTTAAGTGAATTAACGATCAATCAATACGTAAAATCCGCCATCAAAAAGTTACAGGCCAAAAATCGCACTCATGCCATCAGTATTTTATATCAAGAGGGAGTTATTTAATAGGGGGAACAGACCACTCCCCCTTTAGCCTATCGAATTAGGCATCTGAATCGAAAATAAGCTAATATCACATTAGTTACATTCATTCCCAATATGCTTTCATTATATCCGTTGACCATGCTGGCTGTTTAATAACTCCTTTCGGTAGGAATTCTTTCATCACTGGCTTCATGTCTATAATAGGCGTCCCATCAATGGCATCAAGTCCTTTTACAATCAAAGTCCTCTGTTTGACCTCTACCAATTCAACCATCGTAATGCCTATTTTATTAGGTCTATTTTTCCCTCTTTGTGCGAAAATGCCGACCTTTGGATAGTTTTGATTATTTCTTGGATGCCTTGCTTCATACTGAATTTGTTCGTCTGAAACCTGATCAAAATAAAAAATGATCTCTATATGAGAAAAATCTTCTAATCCTTTCAACGACTCTTCATGCAAATTTTCTGAGAGTTCAATGGTTGAAATAATTTCTCCCCAATGATCATCTTTTATTGTTTTCCGGCTATTGCTAACTGTAGCAACTGGTTGAATCATATATTGCATTCCATCATCCCCATTCCCTAATTCCAGTATATAGGAATAAATAAAAAAAAGGTGATTAACGTATTAATCACCCGACGTTCCATAATCCTTGATGGTTACGTTCACTTCACATTTTATAGGTACCTCACTAAATATCTCATCCCAATCTTTTTTTATCTTTTCCCATTCTTTCGGATACTTAATTCTTATTTTATTGCCGAATCCTGAAACATCTGTTTGATATTCCTGTTGAAGCTTTTCCGACGTTTTCATGACTAATCGTTCAATTTCTTGCTCGATTGTTTTCTCTGCTTTTTTTAAAAATTTATTATTAAATGCTTTATCTGACAGTACCCAATGTTCAGCAATTCTTCCTTCAGATTGAATTTTTACTGTAAAAGAAATATGGTCACCCTCTACTTTTGGTACAATCTTACTTTTCATAGACATGATTTCATAAACGATAGGTGAGCTCGAGTCTTCATCAAAACTCTTTACTAAACCTCCTTCACCTTTCCCTGTGATCCATGAAATACCCTCTAAGTCACTTTCATTCAGAAAACCTCGAAGCTTTTTAGTTTTCCCATCAATGACAGCAGCGCCTACAAATTTTACTTCTCCATCTTCTGAAATAACGTTTTGTAATAAAAAGCTTGAATCCGAATATAATTTTCCTTCTAATTTCGCAATGGTCATAGGTGGCAAAATTTTAGTTGTTCTTTCATGCCCCTCCATCATCTCAACTAATTGAAAGGCAGGGATTTTCGTTGGCTCATTCGTTTCAAGTGTATCACTTGCCCGCCCCTGAGCAATAAGAAGAAGTCCGCTTGGTCGTATTTCGAGCTCTCTTAGAAAAAAGTCCAACAATTGTTGCAGGTTAATGGTGCTAGCAAGTTCATCGCCAATAATGGTGACCTTGGAATGCTCCGCAAATGAATGTTTGTCTGACTTTAATAGCATATTTCGTAAAGTAGGTAAAACAACATCCCCTGTTTCAGAAACATTTTTATATGCCTTTTCTCGTAATGTTCCATCTTTCATTCCAGTAACAGTTGTCTCAGAAGTGACCAATTGATTCGTAACGGTAAGCAATGTTCTATTAGCATATTTAGCCTCTGTTTGTTCCTCAGTGGTAGCCTCTCCTGTTGCTAAATCTAATGAGGTACCAACAATCAATCCTAAATCCTCAATCTCTTTACTACTCCAGCAGCCAGTAAGTAGGAGAGATACCATTACCATAAGAGAAATACGCAAATATTGATAGAGTCTCATCATGTTTTATCGCCTTTCAGTTTTGATATAAGGAGTAAGGTTATGGGTAGTACACCAAATAAAAATAACGCAGCATGACCGATTTTATCGCCAAACTTAAACAAGTCATTAATATTTTTAGGTGTCATCGCGATAATATAAATAATCGGTAATAACCCATATAGAAAAGGGTGCATGCTTTTCTTAAAAAGCTGAGATAATCCTAGAGCGGCAGCATAATAGGTAATGGTGAAGGTAGCAAAGATTTGCATAATCCATATAACAAGTAAAAATGATTCGAAGCGCTCAAAAATTAATCCTGGAATTTCAAAACTCCGCATGAGTTCGATTGTTGGCCATGTTCTTGTCATGACCCCTTCGATGGAAAGAGCGCCTATCACCATTACAACTGTAATAACATAAAAAAGTAATGGAATCGCTATGCCCACTAAGACGACTTTGACTGCTTTCTTTTTATCAGATGGGTACATAAATGCCACTAAGAGTAGCATAATCTCAGGGCCTAGAAACGCTAAAGTCGCCGTTTTGATTCCTTTCAATATCGGAACGACTCCCATCCCTAAAACAGGTCGAAGATGATCGATTTCAAAGATTCCTAAGCTTAAAAAAGCGACAAGTAAAAAAATCACAAAGGTAATGGGAAATATAATTTCGAATAAACGACCGATTGAATTAATCCCACCACTCACCAAATAGAGCCCCACCCATAAAAAAGGCAAAATAATAGCCCATGTGGGTGTTCCCTCCAATAAAAAGAGGGAGGTTACTTCAGCCATGATTCGAACCTCAAATGCAGAAATCGTAAAGAAATAAGTAATGACAAGCGCGCTAATCAACCAGCCTAGCCATTTCCCAACAATATCTTGATTGTATTGATAAAATGTCTTATCTGGATATTGTTGACTTAGCTTGACGATAATCACACCTGCAATCATGGCGACAAGACCGCCTAAAAAAACACTAATCCATACATCTGGTGTTTTCACCTTCTCTACCGAGGCACGAGGCAAGGTGAGAATGCCAGTTGCAAGAATATAATTAATAATAATGACTATTGTTTGGGACGTCGTAATTTTATCTTTTGGACTGGTGATCATGGCTACTATTTTCCTTTCCTCGTATTTCCCCTTTACGAACAGAATCTTTTGGCTGTAATAATTTTGGTCGGCGTTTCATCATCATTAATGGCATACGTACCATAAAATCTTTCCAATCCCCTGCTCTATATGGGACAGTTGGACTAACATAAGGAACACCAAAACTCTTCAGCTTCACTAAATGACTGCACAGGAACAGGAAAAATAAAATGACCCCGTAAAGACCAAATATTGCAGCGAAAAACATGGCCACAAATCGGAGCATTCGTAATGTAATCCCAGCGTTATATTGAGGGATGGCAAAGGATGAAATAGCGGTTAAAGCAACGACGATCACCATAATCGGACTTACAATTCCAGCTTGGACGGCGGCTTCTCCAATAACAAGACCTCCGACGATCCCCATTGTAGGACCTATCGGTTTGGGCAAGCGAAGTCCAGCTTCTCGTAAAATTTCGATTGCTACCTCCATAATAAGCGCCTCGATTAACGCAGGAAATGGAACTCCTTCCCTTGTGGACATCATGGACAGTGCTAGCTTAGTTGGGATTAATCCCTGATGGAACGACACAAAAGCAATATACATGGATGGACCAAAAAGAGTAATCCCAGCTGCTAAGTATCGTAGAAGACGGATAAGCGAACTAGCAAACCATCGTTCATAATAATCTTCCGGCGATTGTAGTAGCATATTAATGGTAACTGGTACAATTAAAGCAAATGGTGTGCCATCTAATATAATGGCAACTCGCCCCTCCATTAATGCCCCATACACGCGATCAGGACGCTCCGTGTTCTGCACTTGTGTAAAGGGGCTCAGAAAATTATCTTCAATTAATTGCTCTATATAGCCCGATTCTAATAGGTTATCAAGATCGATTGTTTGTATCCGTTTTTTTACCTCCTCCACCAACTCTGGATCTACTATCTCATCCATATAGGCAATGACTAGCTCCTTTTTTACCCTCTCCCCTACCGCCATCTGAATGATAGATAATTGCTGATTTTCACCTTGCTGTCTTAGAAGAGCTGTATTGTCACTTAATCTTTCTGTAAAGCCTACTCTTGGCCCTCTAACTACCGCTTCTGAAATAGGCTCTTCAATATTTCGCGTCTTGCCATTTATCGTACAAAGTAATAAAGCATTAGGCATACCATCTACAAATAAAGCTGTATATCCTGTTAGTACTTTACTTATTGTTCCTTGCATCGTTGATTCTTCTAGGACATCACCGATAGGTATATTATTTTTCATGAGGTTCTGTATATTTCCTTTTTCTGTTAAATCAGAGGCGGATATGTCCGAAAAACGCTCCATAATCGAAGTCAAAATATGCTCTTCGATTTGCATTTTATCTGCCAGTCCTTCCAGAAAAACGATGGCCGCACGAATATCAGTATTTCCTATGTGAAACTCTCTAAAGTGGGCATCCCAATTATGCCCAATTTCTTTTTTTATTCGTTCAAAATCTTTGTTAAAATCACCTGTTAGCGGGTCGACTGTTTCTTGACTAAATGGCTGATCTGCTTCCTTTTGGTTCGTGTATTCCTTCATATCGATCTTGCCATTCTTCTTTTTTTCAAGTATTAAACCATTAAATAATTTGAAAATCAAAAATGGAATAATGAATGCTAAAAAACCCTGCATAAAAACTTGCCAATGTGGTATGTAGGATATTATCCTTTCCCACATAATGATCACCCTCTTTAATACAATCGAACATAGAATTACTACATGTTTTTATCATTATCTAAGCAGTCCTATTTTAAACTTCTAAACGTCAACATCTTTCCATGACAAAGTGCTCGCATTGAGGCGTGTTTTTAGCTTAATGATTAAATTCATGGGCTTTCCTCAGCCCTTTATATCCCCTTTTATTTATCCGAATCATTGAAATCTATAAAATAAGATATGGTATACTAGCTACTATGAAAAATTAGAAGGTGACATATATGCTAGAAGTTAATGAAAGTAAATTAGCACACTATAGTATCCATTTTTTGAGCGAGTCGACACTTCTTTTAGGAGAAGAGGAATTTACACAGCCGGAGCTCATGCTAGAGGCTGCCTTTACACAGCTTGCATTTAGTAAAATAGAGCTGGAGCAGCAATATGAATTTTTCCATGAAACAGATATAGAGCTGAATGAAGTTTTTGCCTATTCCCAAAAAATATTTGAGCAGGACAGTAGCTTTCTTGAACAATCTCAAAATATGGCGAAGCACTTACATAGTGTATCCCAGCACCCAAATATTAAAAGCGGAGAGCTATTTATTGGCTTGTTTGAAAATTGTTTTCTATTAAATGAGGTTAAAAAGGTCATTGCCATTGTTAAAATTGATGAAAAAGAAATGTTTTTAGATGTCAAAAATGACAATAATAAAATGATCATTCATGGTGTGGATGGCATTAATGTGAAAAAAATTAATAATATGGCGATCATCGTAGATATGGGACAAGAGCAACCCCCTGCTGTATTTATAAAGACGAAGCGAAAAGAGGATATTGTCTATTGGCAGGAACGATTTTTAAAAATTAAAGCAGCAGATGAGCATTACCATAAAACTGATTTAGCGCTTAATGAATGCAAGAAGTATATTTTAAAAGAAGAGAATTACTCGAACACAGAGAAGCTAGGCTTTTTAAATAAAACGTTAGATTATTTTAGAAATGAAGAGGAATTTCAAGTTGACCATTATATTGACACTGTATTTAAGCAAGCGGATGCTACCCAAAAGGATATCCTCGTCAATTCAGTCAAACCTTATGAAACCGTTATTTCTGACAGCGCACTAGAAAAAGCTGAAAAGAAATATAAACGCAAAATAAAGCTTGATTCCAATATTGAAATTCAAGTCAATATTCAGCATATCGATCAAATAGACGAGCTGATTGAAGTTGGCTATGATGAGGCAACAAATCGAAAATTTTATAAAATTTATTTCCAGGATGAAATATAAATAAGGGATGCCTTTCGAGAAGTTCACACACGATGGTTGTAGTGCTATCGCTTGACCGAGTAATGAGAATCAATGGCTTACCCTTATTTCATTATAAAAAAGGCATTCCCTTAAAAAGGGATGCCTTTTTTGCCTTAGAAACCACCACCATATTCTTTTTAAATTTTTCTTAAAGAAGATAAAACTTTTTCCTTTGGTAAAACGTCTAATAATTGGTAACAGAAGTTAACCTAAAGGAGAATGGATAAAAATGAAAAAACCTTTTAAGAAAACTTGGATTTTAGCTTCCGCATTAACACTAGGAATGGCCGTAATGACCCCGCTTCAAGCTGGTGCAACATCAGTGGATACAACTAAACAAGTCACTATACAAGTAGAACAAAAGATAAAAGGTACCATTAAGTACTTTGATGGCGATGGCCTTTCTATTAAAGGAGCTGACGGCAAAAATTATTTTATTGGCTTACACAAATTCTCTGACAAGCAAATCGAACAATTGAAGCTAGTAGAAGGACAGGAAATCGCTGTTGAAGGAAGTATTGTAGAAGATTACTCAGATTTCTATACTTTTGATGTGTATAAAAAAAGCTTACCTAAAGAAGTCACAAAAGAAGAATTAGTTCAATTAGAAAAGCTCTTCACTGACATGAAAAAAGCAGAAAAAGAAGAGAATTATGAAGAAATGGACCGAGTTTATGAGGCCATGAATAAAATTACAAGACCTTATGAATTGGCAAATTGGCAGCCTGAGCCTTTTGAAGAATTCATTAATGAAGCTGCTTTTGCTGAGCAAAACATCGTCATCAAAAAACAAGATAAAGAACAGCTTAAAGCACTTTATGATGATTGGGTAAAATTCACTAAAGAAGATAAATCAGATGAGGCACAAGAAAAAATAGATAAAATCTTTACTATTTTAGAGGCATACTTCCAAGAGCTATATCCTCCACTAACGTTTGAGCAGTATATGACTGATATGGATTTAGACATAACAAAAGAGGATCTCGTAAAGCTAAAGGCGATTTATGAGGAGGCTCAAAAAGCTGATAAAGATAAAAACGAAGAGCTTTCCATCAAGCTATGGGATCAATTCTACGAAGTCATTAATTCATATTATAAGCCAGTTTCCTTTGAAGAATATATGTCAGATATCGAATTTGACATTAGCGAATCGGATTACACAAAATTAAAACAGCTCTATGAGGAAGCAAATGCCTTAGATCAAAAAGGTGAAGATGAAAAGGCTGCTGCCCAATGGGAAGCCTTTTATAAAATTTTAGATCCCTATTATTTGGCAAATAGAGACATTCTGATTTCGGCATCGAAATTAATCATTCACGGGAATGACTTACTTCCAGAACAAACAAAATAATATTATTAGGGCTCTCCTATTTACTATAGGAGTAGCCCTTTTCTCTTATATGACAAAATTGTCATGTATTCTATGGAATAGTCATGTTAATCGATAGTTTGACCATAAATTGCTTGATATAGTAATCCTTGTTGTAACAAGCAATTTATATGTTAAGGAGAAATGAGCATGACATTATTTATTAAAAAATCTGTGATGATTGCTGTAATGCTAGTATTTTGTACGATGTTACCACAATTCGCACATGCAACATCCAAAGAAAAAATCCGTAAAATTGAACACTTTATTGAGGAACAACAAGCTCTTAGTAAAATCCCTGGCCTTTCAGTAATTATTGTTGATAAGGGGGTAACCGTTTATCAAAAAGGATTTGGGTATGCAGATACGAAGTCAAAGACACCCGTCACTTCAGATACTCTTTTTGAGCTAGGCTCGACATCTAAAGCCTTTACTGGCCTTGCCATTCTCCAATTGGAAAAAAAGGGAGTACTGAAACGTTCAGATGATATTCAAACATATATCCCATGGCTAACGTTAACCTATAATGGAAAAAAAGAAGTTATAACGATTCAGCAATTACTGTCGCATACAAGTGGGATTCCTTCTAATTCCATAGTTCAAATTCCAGAAAGCACTGACAAAAACGCCCTTGAACAAACGGTCAAAACATTACTACATCAAACATTAAATCGAAAACCAGGAAGCTCTTTTGAATATGCAACGATTAATTACGATGTGTTAGGACTACTCATTGAACAAGTATCCAAAATGCCCTATGATCAATACGTCAAACATAAAATTTTAGAACCTATCGGTATGTATGAATCGTTTGTAGGAATTCATCAAGTAGAATCCCCTCATATGGCTTCGGGTTATAAAATAGGGCTTATGAAAGAGCGACCTTTTACAGCCCCTATCTACCGAGGAAATATCCCTGCTGGCTATATCATCAGTAACGCAAATGATATTGCAAAATGGTTGAAATTACAGTTAGGCAATAGTGACATTTATTCGATTGACGCTAACACCATTAAAGAATCCCATACCCCTGACCACTCTGTAGAACCTTTTGATACAAATACTTTTTATGCTACTGGTTGGGCAGTGGTTGACAATGAAAACAAGCCCTACATTTACCATGCTGGAGAAAATCCGACGTTTACATCGTATTTCATGATGCAGCCTGATGAGCAAATAGGGGTTGCAATTTTAGCCAATATGAATACAAGCTCGACAACTGCTATCGGCCAAGGAATCATGGATTTGTGGGAAGGTAAAACAACAGCTCCCCAACATGCTAATAGCTATCAAAAGCTAGATAAAATCGTCACGATAATAAGTATCATTATAATAGGAATCTGTCTAATCCTTTGCTATCTTTTAATCAAAACGGCCACCAATATTTATAAAAAAAGACGCCAATTGACTAAGCTAACTAACAAGAAAATAATTTTATTAATGGTCCATTCATTACTCGTTGCCATCCTGATAACAGCGATTTTTATGGCACCAGAAGTATTACTTGGCGGTTTAAATTGGACCTTTATTAAGGTGTGGGCACCGACCTCTATATCGGTATTATTGGTTAGCATTATAATGGCTTGTATTCTATATTTAACATGGGGGATTATACTCATTATGACAAAAAGGAAAGTGCTAGATTAATTGTCTATGGAATATTTGACCATATACCAACAAGCTTTTGCTAGGATATTCTAAAGCAGAAAGGTTAGTGAGTAAATGTTATTAAAAGATGTTGAAAAGGTCCATAAACAAAGGATGAATTTCATAGGATTTTCTACTAAGGCCAGTCTAAACGAGGACATTCAATTAAACATTGTAAAAAATTTACGAGAACAAGTTTTAATTCAACTTCCTTTCATCAAAAATAGGATAGATAATAGCATTTTTCTTATCCAAGTATATGATGAAGAAGAATGGACACCTGACACCCCTTATACACATATCGTAGCAGTGGAAGTAAGTGATTTTTCATTTGTACCAAACGCTATGATTACACATACCATTCCTAACGGTGGATTTTTAGTATTTAAGCACCAAGGACCTGAGGAAAATATCGATAATACCTATATGGCTATGAATGATTGGTTGGAAGACCATAACTATGTAACCCCGCGACCATTTGATATCGAACAATGGGATGATCTAGCAGCTATGAACAATCATAATCATATTATTAAACTTTATATACCATTATAATCTCCTTAATCCCATGGATTAAATAAATAGCCAGTTACTCGAAAAGTCATGAGTAACTGGCTATTTTAAAATAATGAAACGCTACAAAAAATGAAACTAAATCCAATCTTGAACGTAAATTTATTTAATAAAAGTTATATGATTCGACTGAATTTTGGGAAACGGGGTTTGTTTTATGATTGAATGGTGGCAAAGTAAGAAAAGAAAAACGAGAAAAAGCAAAGAACATAATAAGTACTCCCTATTAGAATTACTTCTAGATGTGCTTTGTTGGATACCAGAGCTGATTTTATTGCCATTCAGATTAATTTTTTGGTTGTTTAGAGGTGTCGGTAGATTAATTGCAGATCTATCTTAATGTCGTGAACCACTATCAATGAAAATTAACGCTGAACATTCATAGCGCTTTGTTATTTTCCCCATGGCTGTTCACCATATCTTTTAAGCTTCACCACTTCACCATCGTTATTGATTAAACGATTATATACATAATTAATTTTATATTCATTATACTTTTCTAATTGTATTTTTTCGTAAAAGTTCTTTGATAAAATCAGCTCTCGGTCATCAATTAACAAATAATATTGGCCGTTCTTTTCGACAATATTTTGTTCTTCAAGTAGATAGGTGCTTTCAACTTGTACATGATTAATAGAATAAAAACCGGCTACAAATAAGCCTACAAATGCAAATAATAAAAATATCACAAATAGCCTAGTTTTACTCATGTCCTCACCCCATTAAACTTAGTTTTCATACGATACTTATAGTCATTACGTAAAACCTAGAGCAATTCAAATAATCCATCCGGAACTAAATTACATTTATTATTTGAAAAGTCACTAATGGGCTTCCACAGCAATTTAAAGCGTATGCCATTATCTTCTAGCCCCCAAAAAGAAGCTTTTTCATAAAAGGACATGTCAATAAATTCTGCTTCATGGACAAACACTATTTCATGCCCATTATCACCATTATATGTAAATATATTCTCGATTGTACCTACATGCTTTAAGTTAGTAATATTCGCTTCGATTTCTTCCAATATTTCTCGCCTTACCGCTTTCGAACTCGTTTCACCAAATTCAATTTTTCCGCCTATTGGTCGATAATAAAATGTCCCCTTTACTTCATCAAAGCCTTCACAGACAAGTATTGCATCTGCTTTTCTAAATACACAAATAGCTTTCACTATAATTTGCTCTTTATCCATTTTTTCCTCCAAATCCTTTTTTATCTGTGTCATAGGTGCATTTTTTATTATAACAATTCGCCTATCGTAATCTAAAGTCTTTTATGCGAATGTTTTGTACAGATATAGCTCGTATTGATGTATTGTTTTCAGGCCAGTCATTAACATGATAAACTAGTAAGAAGTATACTAGGAAGGAGATGGAACGTGAATGATGGATGCTAAGACTATTTTGTTAGATCAACTTCTAGCAAATGCAAATGATCGTAGCTGGTATATGTCATTTCATGAAGTAGTTGAAGGACTTTCTGAGGAAGTTGCATTTTGGAAACCCGATGAATCCAGTCATAGTATCGCTGAAATTGTCCAACATCTCATTTATTGGAATGAAACTTGGCAAATCAGATATAAGGAAAATCATGTCCAAGCCATTCCACAAGTTAAAAGCAATGATGATACCTTTCTTCTTAGAGATGAGGTCACTTTCTTGGAGCTAAAGGATAAATTGTTAAAAACGCTACTTCAGTGGCAGGAACTTCTTGAAGAGGAGCAACTACTATCTGATGTAAATGGTTTTCCAGTGAAGGCCGAATGGTGGGCTATCATCTCCAATGCCACCACTCATAATGCCTACCATATTGGACAATTAGCATATATTCGTAAGATGAAAAGATAGTATTTATTAGATTATATTTTGGCACCCATTCTGTAAAGAATACGGAACGAATTGCATAAAAATAAACCTCACCCTAAAGAGAGAGGTTTATCACTGATCTATTCAGCCATTCAAAGACAATTGCCTCTCATCTGAGTGGCTTTTTATTTTGGGTCTGCTTGAAGTGCATCTACCGAATCCACGAATGCTGAGGGAAGACCTCGTCTAATTAGGTTTGCAGAAACTGGCTTTTTCCCAATCTCCCTAGCCCAAATTGATAATTGTCCTATATGGTGAATTTCATGTGCAATAATATGGCGAACGATTTCACCCCATGTATGCGTCTCGATTGTTCCATCCTCTAATGGAAGATGAAGTAAACGCTCTTCCATACTAGCATCCCATTTGTTTACAAAGCTTGCTACTTCTAAATGAAACTCATCTGTTAATTTCCGAACTTTTTCAAGGCTTTTATAGTCATCAAAATTCTCCTGAAAATCATCTTTACCTTGTAGCACACGTATCCAACTCCACTCTACATCCACTATGTGGAAGAGTGTATGTAGTATATTACCCATACCACCTGTTCTATTTTCTAAAAGTTCTTCTTCACTCAACTCTTCACACCAACGGAACCAATCTTCTCTTACCACCCAATTATATTTAAACAATAATTGCAAAAAAATCCCCCTCTTGAAAATAAAATAATAGCCCTTTATTACTTCTTCATATATGAATAGTTTTCCTCCATTTTCTCACAATTTTCGCGTTATTATTGCTAATACTCGCTAGTTGCATTAAACTCACAGCATCTTTCCTACAAAAAAATAAAAAGCCTTACAACCGTAGTGGCTGTAAGGTTTACCTTAATTATTTTACTTCGTGCTGAATCATCAGGTATAAAAAAACAGGTCAAGCTAATGGTAAGGTATCCTGAGCACTCAAACATACTCTCCTTGATACCTTACTCATTTTCTTAACCTGCCTAGCAAAGGATTACCATTAATTCGATTCTACATCGTCTTCTTTGGAGTAATTATATTGAGATGGATCAACTGGCGTATACCCTGTTGGCTTATAGAATCTCAATAAGTCACCATTCACGACTTTATCAGATAGTTGCAATTTAAGATCTACTTCATTCTTAATTGTTTTCGCAGACTCTAATTGACTATCATCTAGTGGTAAACCTGTTTCATTATCATAAAATTTTTCATTCACTGAATAGATTTTTGGGCTGACAAAATCGCCATTTCTAAATGGCACAATTTCATGGTGCTCTTCTGACAATAGGTCAGATCCAAATTGAACAAATTGTTGCGTATCAATTCCTAGTAAATGTAATAACGTTGGAAGAAGGTCTGTTTGCCCACCATACGTATGGTTAGTACCACCCTCCATACCCGGAACATGGATGAATAATGGAACGCGTTGTAAATTAGCACTTTCATATGGTGTAATATCTTTTCCAATTACTTGACTCATGGCTGCGTTATGATTATCTGAAATACCATAATGGTCGCCATATAGAACAATCATCGAATGATCATATAAACCTGATTCTTTTAATTGTTGGAAAACTTGTTCGATTGCTTCATCTGCATAACGAGCAGTTTGGAAATAATTATCAACACTTGCATCGCCTGTATTTGCTTTATCGATTGTTACTAAGTCTTGATTCATTTTATATGGGTAGTGATTCCCAACCGTAATTAATTTTGTATAAAACGGTTGTGGTAAAGAACTTAAAAGATTTTGCGATTGTTCAAAGAATGGTTTATCTAATAATCCATACTCAGCCATGTCACCTGAAGTCCCCGTATTATAATAACTAGCATCATAGAATTTATCAAAACCAAAGGATTTATAAATCACGTTTCTGTTCCAGAAGCTTCCGTTATTGCCATGGAATACAGCCGATGTATAACCATAATCTTTTAAAATACTAGGAGCTGCCTGGTACGTATTTTGTGCTTTTGTAATATAAGCAGAACCTTGCGGTAACCCAAATAAAGAATTTTCTAGCATAAATTCTGCATCGGACGTTTTACCTTGTCCAGTTTGATGGAAGAAATTATCAAAATACAATGTATTTTTATCTTTTGCTAATGAGTTTAGAAATGGTGTAACTTCTTCACCGTTTAATTGATAGTCGATAAGAAAGTTTTGGAATGATTCTAAATGTAAATAGATCACGTTCATTCCTTTTGCTTTACCAAAATAATCAGCATTAGGCTTTGCGTAGTTGGCTTTAGTATAGTTAATCACTTCTGTAATATCACTACTATCCGCTAAAGCTCTTTGTGAAGATGCTTTCATCGTTTCTACTGTATCATAGATCGTATAGTTATACATTCCTAAATATTTCACAATATAGTTTCTATCAAAACCTCTTGTTAATAGCTGTGGACGATTAGCCTCAGCTAACCCTAAATTAAGAATTGAAATAGCTAATGCACATGTAATGATCGCCATTGCCTTTTTATAGCCAAAACGTTTTGTATCTTTTTGAATTCTTTTTGAGAATCGTAGGTAGAACATTACGAATACATCAACGAAGAACAAGATATCATATGGTTTTAATAAAGAAAGAACACTACCACCTAAATCACCAAAGTTCTGCGTTTGAGAAAGTGTTGGCAATGTAATGAAATCACTAAAAAATCGGTAATAAACAATATTAGCATACAAAAGAATGGACATCAGCGTGTACACTACAACAAGTGATGTATATTTTCGTTTTCCTCTAAAGATAAATGAAAATCCTAAAAATAGCATGGCTGAGCCAAGTGGATTTAATAGTAAAAGGAATTGTTGAATTACTCCTTCTACACCTAGGTCAAATTGTGTTTGTTGAGAGATGTATGTTTTAATCCATAACATTAAAACAGCTACTACATATATTCCAAAAAAGTTATTCAATAGGTCGTCTTTTTTACTTAATAAATTTCTCATTTCTTGCACCTACCTTGTACTTATTGAATTTAATCTTGATGTCTATTAACTTATATTATAAGTATTGCATTGCATTTAAAATAATGTTACGCCACGATAGCTTTTTTCGCGACCAATGTATAGTACTCCCCATTTAGACTTCTGTCAAGTTGTTAGGCATCATAATAGACAATTCGTATAATCATTACTAATTAACACAAATGTTGGCATAAAAATATCCGGTAAATGTTAGTTTATTAACTAGCATTTACCGGATATTTTAAGTAATGATTCTACCTTTTCTATTTCCGTTAAATTCATCCATTTTTAATAAACATACTTTTATTCGATAACATTCATTTCTAATTTTTTCTGTACAGCCTTAATCATTCGTGCCGACCCATAACAAATTTCTCCGTTTTTCATTAATATTTCTTTCTTTTTAAAATCCACTTCCTGAATATTGTCGATATTTACTACAAAGGAATTATGGCAACGAATGAAACTTTCATACTCTTTTTCTACGTCTTTCAGTTTCCCGTAAAACTCCACTTGACGATTATCCAAATGTAAAACAACTTTATGTAATGGAGAGGATTCAAAAAACATAATTTCATCAAAATTAACACTAATAATTTTATCTGCAATTCTTTGAACGAATTTTTTATTGGATGTCTTATTCGTCACTTGCTTTCTTTCATTTGTCACCTTTAAACAGCTAATAACCTTACTTTGTATTGAATCAACATCATCTTTAATAATAAAATCCATCGCTGCTACTTTATAAATGAAATTTAAATAAGTAAGTTCTGAGTGCGTTGTGACAAAAACAATATCGCCTATTGGATCCACTTTTCTGATTTCCGCGCCAAGTGTGATACCATTCATCTCATGATTCAGGTCAATATCAAGAAAATATAAACCAGATCGTTTACTCTCATTTATATAGTGTAATAATTCTTCTGGATCCGCGGTTGTTAGGACCAGTTGCATATCCAGATTTTCAATCATTATATAATTTGAAACATATTTGGCTATCTTCTCTCTTTGTTCCTTTTGATCTTCGCAGATAAAAACATCAATCATCTCAATCCCTCACTTTAAAATTACAATTTCCTGCTTAAAAAAACCATCCTCGATAACTGTATCCAACTGTGTCATATTTTCTTGATCAACCATCTTCTTCAGGCTGTTCAGCCCCAGCCCTCGATTTTCACCTTTTGTCGAGAATCCTTTTTCGAAATATTGAAAAAGTTTATGTCCGGTATCACTAAACGTATTCCAAACTACAAAGGACACGGATTGTTCGAGCTCAACAAACCCCACTCGTATGATACCCTTCTCCACCTCTTCAGCTGCTTCAATGGCATTGTCTAAAATAATTCCAATACAGCGGCACAATAGTACACTGTCCATATTCAAATAATGAATTTCGTTAGGGCATTCAAAAACCACATCTATCCCCTTTTCTTGTGCTGTAATCAGTTTGGAGGAAACCAAACCTTTTACTTCTGGAATTTTAATTTCAGACAATCCTCTCATTTTAAAATCATTATCACGAATCTCTTGACTGACACGCATAATATTATCATTAAAATAGCTCTCTAAAGCATTCATATCACGATTGTTAATATATTCGGACATAGAAGATAGGATATTGATGTAATCATGGCGAAAAGTTCGCATTTCATAATAGTTTTTTTCCAGCTGTTCCGTGTACATTTGTATACTGTTTAGCTCTATTTCCTTCTCCCTCATCTCTAACTGCTTTCTGAAGGTATATACTAGGAACGACAAACTGACAGCAAAAATGACGAAATAAATAAATAAGTACAGCGTATTCATCAATACTAGCGTATTTTGATTTCCTGTTAATCGTACATAAACAATCATTGTAAAATAAATTGTATATGTAAAAAGACCCAAGAAAGCTAAAATTCGTTTTGTAATCCTATCTTCTGCATCCTTCTCAAAAACTCTGAAAGTAATTTTTTTCCAAAGATTTATAAATATAATACCAATGATGAGTGTGATAAATTGATGTAGTAATACGGCTGAAAAAATGAGTTCGTTTGTTGCTGAGGAGATTGTATCAATATCTAAAACTTTTCCCAAAATGAAAGTTGTTATATGATCAATGAGGATCATACCAATCATTATTGTTGATGCGTAGTACAGTGCAGGTATCCACTTTAGATATGTATACTTAAACATACCAAGAACAAACGCAAATATTAAGAGCGAACCAAAAATATCTAGATACGGATATAGCCCGCCCATTATTAGACTAAACAGTATAACTGCAATAATATTTTCCTTTCGAATAAAACGTTTCCCTATGACAAAAGCTACTAAAATACACTGAATGGCGACTTGAACTATAGCTAATAGAATCACACGCTAATCCTCATCTCTCTATAGGAATCTAGTATGAATATTATACTATAGAAAACCAAATTAGCAAAATTTAGAATTTTTAGCGAAAACCTAGTATTTCACATATAATTTACTTTTTGAGTTCTTCTGGAATTGTTGGTTCAAATGAATACAATACACAGAAATTATGAACACTTAACCCGCCTACTGCAACAAACAGTTTTGTTAGACCTTCTGCAAACATATTTTGAATTTTCTTCATTTTCTTCTTCCTCCCTTATTTTTTCAATAATTTATATGTTAATGGAAGAATACAGCATACAGCTAGTAGACTTCCAAAAAATACTTGATTGATGACTAGTTGTGAGCTTGTACTAACCATTACTGCTACACAAATCGAATAGCCAATAATGGCTCTGTTTCTCAGTTTTACTCTCAACGCTTTATCATTAACACGGTTCTTTTCTGTATCTTGAGGGGCATATTTATAAAGACAGATATATACAGCTAGAATACCTATCCAAAACATCGATTCTGATATTGAAATATCTCGTATGATGATCGGTAGTATTCCGAAAAGGAAAATGCTTATCAACGTGCAGGTACTGCTTTTTTGAGCATGAATACCTCTAGCATAGACCCGTACTAATAAATAAGCACTGTGAAAAATAAATGTTAGCCAAACTGAATGCAGTAAAAATGCTGTCAAGTATACAGGAACGGCCTTCCCAAGATTAATGAGGCAGACTTCAATACCCAATTTACACTTCAATTCTTGAATTCTGGTCAGTTCTTGTCTTTCTTTTAATTTCCTAACCATATATTCTGCCAACACGTCTTCCCTAAATCCCTTTAGCAGTATTTCCATTTTTATCCCCTCCTTGTTTTTCTTTACAATAATAGTATATCTTGCTCTTCTATCATTTTTTTTAATATTTAGTAACTTACTACTCTGATTACATATATGCAAAAAAAAAAGAGGAAAATACACAGTTACGAGTATTTTCCTTACAATTATGAAATTTTTCATACGACAAACTCAACCAAATATTTGGGATACAGCGTAACCGCTTCACTATATCCTTGAAGATCCATTCGATTAATACAGACTTTGTTTCTAGTGGGGAAAAACTCATTTTGTCGCATTTTATTATATAAATTAAATAACTGAATAAATAGAATTCTTTCCAAGAAGAAACACATCAACAACTCTTCATGATGCATGATGGCTGCATTCAGCTCACCTTCTGTTGAAAACTTAGGAATTTCAAACTTCGTTGTATTGATTAATGGACCAATCTCTAAACTATTTTCCTGACAGCTCAATGCCAGTATATACTTTGCAAAAGATTCAACTTGATTGATTTCTGCGATTTTCTTTTGTGTTCCAATTAGCAAATCAATATTGTCCTGTGGGTTTTCATCATAGATCGTTTGTACAAACGGTGATTTTTCCAGAAACTCTTGAACATTTGGGAATTTATCTTCTAACATGACTTGAATGTTAAAGATTTTCCCTGTATCAATAATTTTTTCTGCAAAAATCAAGTACTCTACAATAGCTTCTGTAGAAATGAAATAAGGGGTAAAAAATTCTGTATAGCTTCTCACTAGATTCAATAGATCTCTGGATTTTTGTTTTTCATAGGAGATAAACAATGTAGGGTCCTTTTCCAAAAGCTGATTTCCAAGCTTATTTTCTGAGCAGTCCACTGTTTCATCGATTCCATGATAAATAATCTCTTTTAATCTATTAAACTCGATATCTTTAACTTTAAAGGCCATGACTGTTTCTAATGTTATACAATCCTGGATCATAAAGAAATCGTTCATTTTTTTTACTTGATATTTCAATTTTAAGCAATACATATTCAACCTCCACTCCTTTCTATCCTATAAGAAATGCATACAAGGATGTTTGGTTATCACTCAAAAGTTTTGATAACTCAATATCATAAAAACCGCCCAATGGTACACTTTCCAACCCTAAGTAATTCGCTACCAACTGAATATTTTGTCCAATATGTCCGGCCTCCTGTTGAACCAATTTATAGGAGATATCTGTATACTTTCCTGAGATTCCTGACATATCACAGCTCAAAGCAACTGCGAACTGAGCGGTATTTGCCAAATACTTTTGGATAAACGCTTTACTCATTTCATCCCACGGCACGTATTGTTTAACTAATAATTTTTGAGTATCACTATTCAGCAGCATAATATTCCCCTGCTCTATCAAATCAACGTCTACCAATTGCTCGTTGAATAAAAAATAAATATTAACATAGTACTGTGCCCCCCCAGAAGGGTATGTACGGTTTTCTTTTTCACCACCAATCATGGCCAATTGAGTAAATTGTGCCATTACCTTTTTATCGACTTTCACATTCGTCTTGAATGGTTCCCTTGCCGAATATCTCGTCCCTAAAGTTTTTTCAAATATATTATTATCGTCAATCGTATAATCTAAATCAATTAACGGATAATTGCCATTTTTCTGCAACTCTCTCGGTCTATGCGCATATACTTGAGTATTGGTAAATTCAGGTTCATTGATTGACATCATATGATAATCAATGAATTTTTTCTCTATATTCCTCTCTCCTTTAAAGTTCCACACATTCATTTCCTCCTTTTTAAGAAATCACCCAGCTTTAAGAAAAGCATCTGAAAAAATGAATTCATATTCCGGAGATACCCCTAATCGATTATTCAACATATGAAGATGAGAAATGACAATATAAAAGGCGTACTTTGGCTCCATTGTCGTTTGACATAACTTTATTTGAGCAAGCATAGATTTAAAAACCTTAAGATAGGGCTGATAGAATTCAATGGCAAGTTCTCCATTTTTCAATTGATCGATTCTGTTGTTAATCACTTTATATATTTGCTCTGGGGTCTTATTTTGAGAAAATTGAGTCCATATTTCACGATACGCATGAAACATTGTCTCATGCTTCTCAATATATCCTAATTCTTGAGCAATTTTTGTACAGTTATACATGAGGTCAATGGCTAACACATAACGCTGAGTTCGATTAAGCTTTTGAATAATTTGTCCAGCAAATTTTGAAGAGTGGACAAATAGTTCTTCAGACAACGCCATTGCTGCCTCCCCCCCATAACGGTTTAGCTCTGGTACATACTCGATCGCCTGAATTGAAAAGTTCGGATACGGAGCAGTTGGTACAATGCCTTCTGTCTGAATGATCGCCTCATCATAGGAAATAGCTTGAAATGAGTGACTACTATGCTTTAGATGAAAGCTCTCCAATAAGTGCTCCAATTCTTTTTCAATTTTTTCTGCTGCGTCTTGTGCTGTTTGGTATCTCAATCGGATATGGGGACCACCATCCCAATAACGAATGAAAAAATATCGAACTTTTTCTCTATCTAAATATGGCAACAAACACTCTTTTAAAAATTCTTCAATTAAGACATAATCATGAATGAATAAATGTTTAGATACCCACATAAGGTCCTCCTTTATTTTAGAAATATACTGTGACTTGTGTTCCAGCTCTTAAAAAGATTTAACGAGTAGCCAAGTTGTTCATTGTTCTCTAGTTTGAATTTTTCTTTTATTATTTTGTCATTATAATTTTTAATCCCTCGAGCAGCCAATCCATACTTCGCAGCAATAATAGATAAATGCTGTGCAAAATGACCCATCCTTAAAAAAATATCATCATAATCCTGACCTGATTTCTCAAAGGTAAAAAATAGCCAATAATACATGCCTTCCAAATTAGTGAAATCTTGATATTCTTGCAACATCTTCGTATACATAAGTTTACCTTTCGGTTGAATAAATTCACACGTTTCTCCAATCCGATAAAAGCCACTTTTGACATCAGTAATATTATCTATAAACGTCCACAAGCCTATTCCAGGATAGTCCTGCACAGCTGCTTGGAACTCCTGCAGTATTCGATGGTGTGTATTAGCTGACATCAACTTTTTAACTACTGCATCGCCTTTAATATTTTGCTCCGATACTCTTCTCCTGAAAAATTCTGTCTCCGGTTGCGCTTTTATATCTGTTGTACTCAAATGATATTCTTGGTCTAAAGCTATTTCCAATACAAGCGGAATTGTGACAAATTCAACAGGCTTTTCAAGCGATGCTGTTGTTAGTTTACGGTGACGAATTTGATGACCATTTAAAACATAGTCAAGATTATAAAGATAATGACCTGTATTCAATAAACTTAGCATTAAAGAAAACTCACCATAATATTTTTGGAGCTGACGATTGTCATTTACGATGACGAGATAGTCTCTTTCAGCATTCAATCCTTTAAAATATTCTTGGTGATATACATAAACTTTGTCTGTTAATGCTTTGTATACAAACATATGCGTTTTATGAACAAATACCAATTTAAGACTATCTATATTTCTAGCTTTGGGAGAAAAAGAATGGAAATAGTATTTGCTGAAAAAATCTATCCGCTGAATCATCTCTAAATAATAATAGAGATCGTAAATAATGGAACTCCAGCCATCACTTTTACCAAGCTCCTTCAAAAATTTCATGTCAATCACATCTAAATGATTATTAAACAGTGGTTCTTCATCAACATGTGCAACAGACAATGATTGCTTATAGCGATCCTCTCCGAATCGATCTAAATATTGTTGATCAATCATCCTTATTCCCTCCCGTTCAATTATGGAAATGGATGGGGTGTTTTCTCTATCCAGTCTTTATCTAGCTTCCCTGTCTTCTTAAACTGAATAGCCTTTTCAATTCGTTGACTGACAACTCGTCTATTTTGATGCCCAAAAGTCATCGTCAGCATGCCAGGCACTATATATTTCACATTTACAAATCCTGCAGAAAATAAATTCGGATTTTCTGTCATAGCCCGATACGCTTTACCAGATATATCGACCAATTGGCCTTCAAGCGTTCGAACAACCTCGGAAAATTTCCCTTGATATATTGTATATCCTGCCTCCAATTGCTCGTAGGAAGACACCATTTCCGTATTCAATGCAAACGAAAATGCATATTTCATCTCCTTGTTTGAGTAAAGTAGCAAGTGGTCTTCCAACTTGTGCACCGATTGAGGATTGTCCAACAATTGTCGTTTCCTTGTCTGATATTCCTTATTATTGAAGACATTTGTAAAAACAGTAATCGCAGTTGTAGCTTCAATCAACGCTCGCTCGATTGACTCTTCCAAGTCAAAGGAAGCCGCCGCAGCCGTGTAGAAGGCCATTTCATTTTCCTTAGGCTCCTCTTTTTCTAATAAAACCCAGATTGTCGGAATTTTCACTTCCATCGATATATCAAACAAATGTACACGGATGTTTTTTTGCTTTAAAGAGTCCAAATAAGCCTGAATTTTTTTAGAATGAATGCTAGATTCATCAATTCTGACAGGTGGAATCTGTCCATACCAAGTAGCTAAAAAAGCATCGCGTTCAATCAGCTCTAGCATCGCGTGTAGGCTGGCCTCTGCTTCTGTTGAACCGAGAGCACTGCCATTAGAGCTTTCGTAAATATATCTTTTTTCATTAGAAACAACATGAGAGTTGTAATAAATTAGCTGCTCGGGAATTAGAACATCTCTTTCACTATGCAATGCCCAAACTTTTTCATAATTCAGTGGCTGATCTTCCGAATAATTTTCTGGATTGCCATAATTGCATTGTGCCATCACTTCACTCAGTGTGAGATCAATCACTTCAGAATCTTTTTCCCGCATTGCCCTTTGTTGCTTTTTATAAGGAAACGCTGTGGCATAGCGCTCCAATGATTCCAAAATAGAAATATATTTTGACTTTTCATACGTCCCTGTCCGACCATAGGAAAGCATTGATATTCCCTTATACAATACTTCTGTCTGAACCATTGGTGTTCCATAAGAATCGCCGGAGCGAGCCAATGCATTTACAATCGACGATGGATGCGCATAGATTAATTTTTTATTTCTTTCAATCTTTTCTCTTACTTGTTCAAAGCTCAATTGTCGATTATCTTTTGCATTGAATAGAGTATCCAATTCCTGAGGTCGATTTGAACCCGTATCTACATTACACTGACAATCTCCTCGCTTGAAGGTTGCTTTCGCTTGGATTTCCAATGTATCTCGGTTTATTTCATAGAGGAACGGTTCGCTATTTGTTTGGAGCTTTTGCACAAGTGTATCAATTATTTCTGATTCTAATCGATTTGGCTGGTCTTCTTGCCAACCAAAATATTGTTGATAGCTTTTCAGTTCTTTTGTTCGCTCCTTAAAGCAATCTAGGCAAAAGAATGAATCATTCTTTGATGAATGAATAAAAATATACTTTTGGTTTGTCAGAATCGTAGCAATGTTTGTTTGTATGGTCATCACTCCACCTCCAAAAGTTCATATTCAAAACCATGATCATTGAGTATTTTCCCTACAGTAGTCTGCTGACCATTTACTAAATTTTCTTGATTAGAGTTGTCCCAATTTACAGAACTGACTTCTTTTAGATGGAGCTCATTTAAATCTACGGATTGGAAGAATGATTCCTTAATAGATACATCATTCATATGCATACTAATCCAAGTCAGTAAAACTGTTATCAACTGAGCTGCTGTTTTTACAGGGAGCTGAAAAATGAATGCCTCCGATTTATCATTTACAGCATACAAGTAATACCCCCCTCTACTACATGCCTGGAGGTAGAAATTGGTAGATAACTTTTCTTGATTCATTAAACTACTAATAAGTTCTGATTCCTCCAGCTCATTCAGATCTAATCTGTACAGTTTCCCTGTTTTATGATGTTGGGTACTATAGATGACTTTTCCCTGCTGCTTCAATAGAAGATCCTTTGAATAACTATTTTTTAATATTTCGATAAATGCTGCCTCTGAGAGAAACTGTGCGAGCCTTTCATAAGAAATATCTGCAAAGAAGTAATTTTCATCGTCTTCTGTTTGTACAGTAATAATCTGTAACGGTGATTGGTTGTAAGTAAAATACGCTCTATTTTTATTAAAAGATACTATCTTTGAATCATATTTTTTTACAAAAGTTTCGAGTGAATTATAATTCTTGATAGCATCTTGAGGCGTTCTTACTGAAATTTGATAATCCACTTTTTTAATTCCATCAAATGCCAATTTCCTTTCAACTTCCATGAGGGAATTAATACTGAATACAGGGGCCTCTTTCCCAATGATAGATATAATGGCTCCATAATAAAGGAAACCTGCTAGAAGCTTCTCTGAAATATCCTCAGCTGACACAGCCTCAAAATTCGGATGATTTCTTGTGGAAACCCATATTTTATCTTCTTTTTTCCCAATATAATAATGTGAAGCGATTTTCCCGTCTGCCAAAACTTCAATATTTTCTACTTCTACAATTTCATGTTGAATATGATTTTCTGCCAATAATTCACTGAGATAAATTGCACCAAAATAAGATGTGGGAATGTTCACACAAATTCCCTCAATGTCTCTCAGACCTTTTTCTACTGATAGACATTGCTCTTCAACCCACGGCAAATAGAGACTGTTTTTGTGAAGATCATAAACTTTTGGATCAATTAAATAAAAAACATGTTTTTCTATAAGAAATTGAATGAGTTTTGTGTAGCGGTTAAACTCTTCAAAAAGTGCTGTTTCTTCACTTCCCTGATAGGCCTTACTAATCAGGGAAGTGATTTCATCATATTCTGAAATACTTAGTTTTAATTTTATTAATTCGTTTGATCCATATATAAATAGGTCGGGTTCATTATAGTGATATCGAATATTTCTTCGAGCCTTTATTAGCATATTACTCACTCCTTCTTATTGTTGAACTTAATGACAACTAATGAAATAATCAGAAGGGCCGATGTGTACCCGATGGAAATCAGCATATCTTGATTGAGTTCAAATGTCTGATTCCAAATTGAGATATAAATATTATTTAAATGATAGAATGGGTTTACATAAGATACATACTTCACAAAATTCGGAAGACTTTCCACCGGAACAGAGAAGCCCCCAGTAAACATAACAATTTGGAACAATACAATAGACAAAATAAGTGCTGTTTTTACTTCCTTAAAGTTTGAATAAATTGCGTGAGAATAAACCAACATCACCGCATTAATTAGTAATAAGCTTACATATGACATCAAAAAATTAACAATTGAAAGCTGCAAATCATAAACTAGTAAGCCAATCAAAGTGATTAAGAAAAAGCCTGCTGTAGCTATAATAAATGACTTAGCAATACTGGACATGAGAAGAATTTTATCAGTGATCGGCGTAATGAAAAGTCTTTTTTCAATACCAGCTGCACGATTCATTACCTGATCAAAACCAAAGGCAAAAAATACGACTGAAAAACTAATGAGGACAATAAACGAAGGTGTATACATTTGAACATAGTTCATTCCTCCGTTATAGGTTGCATTACTGAACATTTGTCCCATTAAAATATATGTGACAGGCGGTACAACAACCGTAAAGACTAAATAAAATAACTCTCTAAAGAACATTTTTAAGTCATATTTAATTTGTGTTAATAACATATTTGCTCCCCCTTATTTGGCAATCTTATCGAGATAAAAGCTATTAATAGATTTATGACCGGATTTCAGAATATTTTCTGGCGTATCGAATACTTCGGTTACACCCTCATTAATGAAAAGAACTTTATCACAATAGAGTTCGATTTCATCCATATAATGAGTCGATAAAATGACTGTACTGTCATTTTTCTTAATATATCCTGTAATACTTTCCCATAATATGTTTCGCATATGAGGGTCCAGTCCGGTAGTCGGTTCATCCAAAATAATCAAACGTGGTTTAGAAGAAAAAGCGATTGCTAGACTCACCTTTTGCTTCCAACCCCCAGATAAATTATCGAAGAATGTATTTAAATGCTCCTGCAATTCAAACTCCTCAATAATTTCATTCAGATCTACTTTGCTACCATAATAGGATCTAAAAAGATCTAGTAATTCTTTTACTTTTAATTTTTTATAAAACTGTGTAGGTTGCAATACTGCGGATATATTGCTTTTAATTTTTCCAAGCTGTGCTTGATCAATTTCTTTTAAATTATTACCAAAGACAACAACCTTCCCGTCATTAAAATCTTTAATGGTCATTAAAATTTCTAAGAATGTTGATTTCCCAGCTCCATTTTTACCGATAACACCAATAATTTCACCTTTTTCAGCAATAAAATCTATTCCTTTTAGAACAGCCTTTTTTCCGTAATTCTTTGTTAGTTTTTCTACCTTTACATTAAAATTCTGCATCGTTCACCCTCCTAATTGTCAATCGTATATTCCACAACATATTCCCTAAGCTCATTTTTAAATTCAGGTAACACCTCTTCAATAAAGAACGTAGGATCTTCACTTTCTTCATTAGTAATTTCATTCATAAAATGTTTGAATAATATGGGAACTGTAATATCAATAAACAATGGCTTCATGGCAGAAATTTCTTCACCCATACGGTATTTCTTTAAAAAGAAAGTTTCAGGTAAATCCCTGTCTTGAAAATAGTTATTTATTAATGAATACAGCTCTACTTCATTTGCCGCATCCTTGCTTATACGCTCAATATCCTCGTGTTTGATATTCCACTTCTTTCTGTACATCACAATATTTTCAAAACTAATTCTTGGCATATCACTTCTTTTTTTCAAAAAGTAATTTATATCAAAGTTAATTCTTCCGCTTTGAAACAGAAGTAGCAATACAGATAAAACACCTGGTAGAAACACTGGCACTAATGACGATTTATAGGCGACCCTTGCTTCATTTTTCTGATGGTCGAGCACTTTCAATTTTTTCGTTTTCTCATCGTATTTAACCGAAAAATCTGATATATGAGGATAACCAACATCATGGAATCTCTGATTTCCAAACTCTAAATTTAATTTTTGTTTATAATTTCTATCATGAATACCGCCATTAAATCCAAACAGCTCTGTCACTTCATAATAATTTTTATCATAATAATTTTTCCCTATATATTCTTGATACTGTGAATCATTATTCAAATCCTCAAAGAAGTCTTTAAACCTGGATAAAAATTTCTCCTGACCGTCATAAATATCGTTTAAAATTACTTTCTCCTGAAAAAGCTGATAAAAGAATGTCATACTAAATTCATTGCCGTATTTAATATACGTAGGAATTTTTTTAGAGAAGGGCTTGATTAGTTCCTGAAAATCTATTTCTACATCTTGATTTTCATCTAAGTATTGGGAAAAGAATGCTTTAAATTCGTCTCTAAGATCATCCAAAATCTTTACTTCAGGTGCAATCGCGTCATCATAGCGGTAATCCATGTCTTGGAAATAAGGGAAGAAGTATCTCAATTTTTCGAAGAATACATTGTTTAATAAATTGCTGTCAGATAAACTTATCTCCGAGTGCCCATATATTTTTTTATAAAGCGCAGCAACTTCGTATTGCACACGAATATTCACATCAAACAACAGTAAAAATGCCGTAATTTCTTCAAAAAAATGATTAGAAAATTTATTGTCAATATCTTTAAGGCTGCTCTTATTACTTTGAGCATCAAACAAGATATCTTCATATAGAATCTCCGTACCAAAATTCGGAATAGTTTCACTCAAATTTTTAATAATATCCTCAATCTTTTTCCAAAGAACTAACCGCCCATTTGTATCTGCCTGCTCGAATTCCTTTTGCAATTCATTAATGAATTGCAGCTGGCGTGATAGCTCTTCGCAAATATCATGGTCTTTTAAATAGGAAATCATTTCTTCTACAAGATTTCTTTTAGCATTTACTGAAATTTTTTGTACTACAATTTTCGTGGTAACAAGCTTTTTAAATACATCCAACTCATGCCCCGAATAAAGATCATGTTCACTTAGAAATTGAGCAAATTCTTTATAATACATCGTTTGCCCTTGTTTTTTCTTTAGAAATTGAATTACTTCTTCCGCAATCCCCATCTCAACCAGCTTATCTCTTGTTTCATATATTTTCTTAGATTGCGGTACATTCTCTTGCGTGACAAAAAAGATTTTAGAATTCCTTTGCCCAAATTTAGAAATATGGACTGGAATTTTTTCTAATGTATCATTGTTCGTACGAATAACTTCCAAAAATATTCTAAAAAGTAGCGCATGGTTTAATTCGATATTCGCCTTCTTTTTGATTAAAAATCGATTACCAGAAGAGCCTGTTTGCGTAAGATAAGAAAACGGACTAGTCTTCATAGAGCTGCGCATTAACAAGTTGATAATAAAATTGTCCAACTTTTTTTCTTTTTTATTATGTGTTTGGACAGGTTTGGATAAATATTTTTCAATGTTCTTATAAATAGTTTGATTAAAAAATAAAACGGTCTTTTGCAGCTGCTCATCTGCTATTTCTCGTTGCAGAATCTCTCTTGACTTCAATACAGCTTCCTCGTACCTTTGTTGCAGTGCTTCTTGATACAACTCTAATTGATCTAAAAGCTCTACTAGTCGATTCAATAAAATTGGCCCTGAGTATTTCCTTAAACGAATGCTACGCAAATTATGAACATCCCGTTTCAGATTCAATAGCTTCGGATCCTTTTGTAGAGAGAACTCTTCTTCAATTTGACTGACTACCATTTCTTTCTCTCTTTCAACTTTTGCATGAACATTGTCAATCGCTTCTTTAGCAGACTGAATTTCCTTCGCTTTTTCTCTCATTTCAAAGTACCACTGATCAGAAGTATTGGTTCCTCGATAAATACTAAATGGATTTTGAGTAACGATTATAGTCAAGTCCTAACTCCTCCCTCCAAGTCATCCCTTTTTTACTTTCCACAATTCTGTAAGCCATATAAATATACTTTTGCTTCTTCAAAGCACTTATATTAAAGTAAGGTAATAGTAAATACAGCAGATTTACGGTAAATCTATAAGCCGTTGCCTCAGGATTTTCCATAAAGTTATTTTCCTTTGAATAGGCAACAAAATTCCTATGAAATTCATTTTTAAAATTCTTCTCTAATTCCTCAATAGTACGAGTCAATTCCGCTTTATAGTGATCGTCTAACAATTCATCCACCTGACTTAAACAACTTCCATAGAACTCTGTAAAATAGTTAAACCATCTATTGATTATTGGAGAATGTGCTTTCTCTGCAGCTTCTAAACCTGATTGTCTTTCTAAATAAAATGTCTCAAATAGCTTTTCGGTATATGGTTTCTCTTGCTTGGCAGAAAGCTCAAAGAAGCCCTGAACATGCGAGACAAACGAAAAATAACCTTTATTATTATTCTTTTCATGATAGACATCTGAAATTCTCGAAAAAATAAGGGGAAACAGCTCCTCAACGCTAATGTTCTGTGCTTCTATATAGTTTCGAGTATCCAATAGCAATGGGTAATGTCTGAATCGTTCGTTCATATATAAATTCGTTAATCGTTCATTATGAACAGGCAAATTATAAGGATATATGTCCATTTCCCCGTGTTCTCGAATAGCTCGTTCATTTTTCTTATTTTCTAAATTTGATAGCAATCGGGAGCTTTGCTCATATTTTTTCTTCACTTGATCAATATATGATTTATCCAATGGCTGTTCTTCGATTAGCTGGCGCACTCTTTTTTTCAAAGTGTCATATTCAGATTGTGAAATTTTATTTTTTGTAATCAACTGAATATGAGGTCCCCCCTCCCAGCCTTTTGACACAAAATATTGATGTTTATCCCACAACTCATCAATAAGTAATAGCAATGATTGTTCTAATGAACTGTCATAGTTATAAATACAGGTTTGATACATGGCAACACACCCTTATGTATTTTTTCTTTAACAAGACAATGTTTGATTCTAAAAATTCATTTGTTCAATTCTTCATGGTTGAGCATCTTCAAATAAAGAGAATTGGGCGGTTGTCACAATATGTTGTTTCAACCGCTCCATTTTTTAAGTCATTAACAAGAACCACAGCATGATGTTGAGCCGCATGTAGATGATGCTGAACAACTTGTAGAGCCACTGCTTGCTGTTGTTTCTGGAATCGCAGACACCTCGTCTAAATCTAGTAATTCCACTTCTAAATCAAATTCTTTTGTAGTTACTTCCTGCGTATGCATCTCTTTTTTCATCCCTTGTTCCTCCCCATAAATAGTAATTAATTGTTTATACTATTTTTCGAAACCGACTCTACCTCTTCCAAACATTTATTAACAAGAACCACAGCATGATGTTGAACCACATGTTGATGATGCCGAACAACTTGTTGAGCCACTGCTTGCTGTCGTTTCTGGGATCGCTGACACTTCATCCAAATCTAATAATTCCACTTCTAAATCAAATTCTTTTGCATTTACTGTTTGAGTAGTCATCTCTTTTTTCATCTTTAGTTCCTCCTATAAATAATGATTATTTGGTTTCTACAATAAAAACTTAAATTTGTCCAAGTGAATTATTAACAAGAACCACAGCATGATGTTGAACCACATGTTGATGAAGCTGAACAACTTGTTGAGCCACTGCTTGCTGTTGTTTCTGGAATCGCTGACACTTCATCCAAATCTAATAATTCTACTTCTAAATCGAATTCATTTGCACTCAGTTCTTTTTTTCTTAAGTCTTTTTCCATTTTTCTTTTCTCCTTTCATTTATTTACATACACACTATAACTCGAGAATTCTACGGTTATTCATTCCTTTCATACAAACTGCTCCTCTATACTTAGGTGTCCTTGTTAGCTAAATTAGGTGTGCAATTTTCTATCTTAACTGTCAATAAAATTTGTTATTTTCATGATTGATGGCAATATAAACATGATTGATTTGAATGAAAAAGAACCGCTTAAGCATTTTTCTCAAGCGTTTTTTTCCATCTCGCTATATGAATCCTCACTTAAATCCAATACTTGTAAATATAGAACCATTTAATGGTTACTAGACCTAAGCAGTTAGCTCAATAAAAGAATTAGAAAAGAGGGGAGATTTAATGAAACATTTATATGCTTTTGAAAACGAAGAGGATTTCTCAAAATTTCAGGGGATCATCGAGAGACTTACGCAAAATTTATTAAAATTCCAATACGCATTATAACAAAATTATGCTTTGAGGGATTTACCAAAAGGTATAGGTTGGACATCCGAAGAATTAGCTACAACTATATTTTCCCAAATTCCTATACCTGCCTTTACAAACAAGGATACGATTTATATTTCTCCTGACTTATCAGGTTGGAGGAAATTATTAGTTAGCCAGTTAGAAGGTCATGAGAATGATCATCCAAGTATTAAAGAGTTTTATGAAAATATGTCAGAAAATCATTTATTAACGATATTAGGACATGAATTAGCCCATCATTCAAATTTATTCATTGATGAGTTCGATGATGAGAGAGAGGACAGTATATGGTTTGAAGAAGGAATGTGTGATTATTTAGCAAAGAAATATTTATTGAATAGCGTTGAATTTAATAAAATTACTGAAATAGAATCAAAAATGATAGAAATATTTAAAACCAAATACGGCAATCATTCCTTGGATGAGTTTGGAAAATTTAGTTATCAGGGAGGTTTAACGAGTATAATGTTTGATTATTGGCGTAGTTTTATGGCTGTCAAGTATTTAATAGAGGTACGTGCAAATCATAATGTGATGGTAGTTTTTGATGAATACCATAAATGGGATAAGGAAGGTAGGAAATTGCCATTAACGCAGTATTTTAACATAGATTCCTTATTCGACTAACGTGTATGATGAAGTTCATACACGCCAGTCCTTTTGGTATAGGGGATTTCTGTCTTACATTGGCTCAAGGTTTTACCTTAGTTACTGATAGATTAAATTTACATAAAAAAGTTCAGCCGGAAAATTTTGGCTGAACAATATCTTATGAGGGACCCATTTAAATTACCATTTCACATTATTTTTATGATTTTTTAAATAAACATATTCTGAATTATTAAGGGCTTTCCAACTACTCACAAAATTCAAAAGCAGCATGAAAACTCCAAATAGTACAAATCCGACCATGTAATGACCTGAGAAAAATAAAACAAACGCTGCAACTAATAATGCTATCATCAATATGATAGCTAAAACTTGCCATTTCCCGTACTTCTTTTCATCCACACACTCCACCTCCTAATAATTGAATATTTTGCATATTTAATTATGTATTATTTTACAATTTTTTGATATTTTACACAAACTTCATGGAGGTAGCCTCTTTAAAGGATTCGCCTACTATTGAAACTTACTTCTGACACAATATCTTATTTATCAAATAATAATGAATTCTAGAAAACCAGTAATATAGGACTTCTATTTCAAGCTTTTTCTTCTATCTTATGGGGTCTCAATGTCACTAAATTTCCATTTCCACACCAGATTAACATATATTGTGTTACAATCGCTATACAGAAATATTTAAAACCTTGTAGAAGAAGGAATGAGAATTCTATGAAAATGTTAAGAACGATTTGGGGTATATTATTGTGCATATATGGAGTCGCTTTATATCTAAAATATTTCCAAATTGTCAGTGAAGGATGGAAAATAGTCCTTACTCTATTATCAGGGAGTTTATGTATTTTAGGAATTATATTAATGTTTAAAGCAATACAAAAGAAAGAATGATCGTTACTACAGCTTATCAGAGAATCAAAATTGTAGTTGTTAAAAATAACTACTTTATATTCACGAATAGATTTACAACACCCATCAAACTACTTACTCATTTCTTTAAAGGCTAATGCTGCACTCCCTAAACCATGTAAAAAAACTATCGTAGGATTCTCAGCACTTCCCCAAGTAAAAACATTATCGTTATTCATCTAAATCAATTCTCCCATACTTGACTACTTATAATATTCCATAAATAGAAATAATATATCTTTATTGTAAAGTAACCGCCTTACACTTTTATAACAAATTTTACTAAATTCGGGTTTATAAGTAAGGTGACCCTGGCCCTATCCACAGCTGATGTATCCGCATTGAATTGCTATTCTAATTGTTGCCATTATCCCACATCTTTTCGAGATAATAAAAAGCATCCTATTTTTAATTAAAGGATGCTTTAATAAATTATCGTATATTTATTTGGACTTTATCTTCTTCTTTCTCCATGAAGATACTTATACTTTCTGAAGCCTCCACTACATTATCCGGCATTTCGATAGCAACAAACCCTTTAGCAGTTGATAAAGGGCGCACATTTTCGTGATGTAAATCACCATCCATTAAAGTTAAAGAAATTTCATAATCATATTTGTCGTTAAAAACAGCTTTTATAGACGCTCCATTCCTTGGTTTCATTAACTGATCAGCTTCTGTTCCATTGTTAATAACGTTAAAATTCAGTATTAAAAACTTGTTTCCTTCATTAGCTTCAGTTGAAACCGATTCTCTTATAATAGTCTTGTTAAATTCAAACGACTCCAAAGTAACTTCCCAATCTTCTAATTTAAAAGTTTCACCAATTTGTTTAAGTTCGAATTCTTCATTTTTTTGTTCTTCCTTTGATTCTTCTTCAATCTTTTCGTCTATTTTATCTTTACTTGTTTCATTTGCTAATGAGTTACTTGTAGGATTACTTCCACACCCAGCTAAAAACAGACAGAACATAAATAGATAAATAAATGTTCTTTTCATTAAAATCGCTCCAATACATAAATATACATAATATAGTGAGATTTCACTATACTCTTAAGTTTAAAATAGAATAAACACCCATTAGGTGCTCTTCAACTTACTTGTTGGCATTTTCATTTAAAGCCTCTGGATAAACCATAGTATCAAATACTTTTCCATTTGATTCATCTTTAAAATTTATTGTGACATTATAATCTTCTACGTCCGCACCGTTAAATAATTGATAGTACATACCTGCTAAAGCTAGCCCAAAAGACGCTAATGCATCGAAACTCCCCTCATACTTTTCTTTATTTACTGTGAGTGTAAACTCAGAAAATAATTTGTTATAAGCTACATCATTTATAGAAGCAAAATCTTCGCTTGTTTTAAGTTCTTCTACACTTTTTACAATTCTTTCTTTTAAATCCTTCATCATTTCTTTGTGCTTGGATTTTGACATTTTATAAGTTAAAGAACCATCATCATTCTTAATGACGTCCTTAATTCCACTATTTTTTGCCTCAGAAATAATAGTATCTACGTCTTGCCCCATGTATAATGTAGCTGGTATTGTGACTTCAACATTTAAAAGACCTTTATCAACTTTTAATGGGTCTTCGGATGCTTTATCAGCACCATCTGTTTTCTTACCACTTTCATCACTCTGGTTACAAGCTATTAACAAAATACTTAGTAGCAATGTAAGTGGTATAATAAGAATTTTTTTCATTTTTTTCAATCTCCCTTCTTCACAAATATACATGGATAATGAAGGAATTTCTAATACTATTTTCATATTTATACATTTGTTTAAATCCACAATAACAAATACCTTCAATGATCGACCAACTTCAATAAATCAATGATGGGAGCGTTAGAAGAAAAAAAAAACCGATTTACCTAGAATTCTGCTACTTATGAAGGTGAGCACCTGAAAGTTCAAACTCACTTGGGATGTTAAAATTAGGAAAACAATGAATATCTATGGCATTTATATGAAACATATCACGGACCTTGTTCACACTTTGGGCACCATTTATAAATTAAACAATTTGAATTAAAACAAAAAGCCTTACAACCGTTGTGTGAACTGCCCCGTAAAAGTTAGACATTAATCTAACTTTTACGGGGGTTTTTTTATGACAAAAGTAAGTGTTGAACAACGTATTCAAGCAGTTCAACGATATTTAAATGGAAATGAAACTTTGATCGAAATTGCGAATGATATCGGTGTGACAGCTCAGATTGTCAGTGAATGGGTTCGCCGTTATCAAAAAAATGGCGTAGAGACTTTCTTAAAGTCCTATACAAACTATTCAGCTGACTATAAAATGAATGTACTTAATTATATGAACGAGACAGGTACATCTTCGAGAGACACAGCTGCACTATTCAATATTTCATCTCCTGGCATGATTCGGAATTGGAAGTTGAAGTTTGAAGTTGGTGGTTATGATGCTCTTGTTTCTAAGAAAAAGGGGCATCTATCTATGAAAAAAGAGACAAAATGAACAACGAAATCAACACCAGCTGAAGGATCTGTTGAGGCGTTAGAAGCACGAATCAAACAATTAGAAATGGAGAATGCGTACTTAAAAAAGTTGAATACTTTAGTTCAAATGCAAGAAAAATTACCAATCAAATCAAAGCGCAAGTAATTTATGAACTAAAGGAAATCTATGAAGTAGTGGAATTAATCAAAGTCGCTGATATTCCACGTAGTACGTATTATTACTGGGAAAAGCGTTTGAATCGTCATGATAAATACGCTGATGTGAAAGTCGCAATTCAGTCCATTTATCATGAACATAAGGGACGTTATGGTTATCGTCGGATCACCAAAGAACTAAAAAAATTTGGTATTCATCATGATCCGAAAACGATTAACTGCTTGATGAATGCCATTGGCATAAAGTGCGAAGTCCGCATGAAGAAATATCGTTCGTATAAAGGTAACGTCGGAAAAATTGCCCCAAACATATTACAACGCGATTTTACAGCGGAAAAAATGAACGAGAAATGGGTAACAGACGTGACAGAGTTCCATCTATTTGGTGAGAAACGCTATTTATCACCCGTCCTTGATCTATGTAATGGCGAAATCATTGCATACACGGTAATGAAGCGTCCAGTGTATAAACTAGTCCATAATATGTTAGAACAAGCATTGGAGCGCCTCGAATCAAGTGATCAAGTTATTCTTCATTAAGATCAAGGTTGGCATTATCAAATGAAAAAGTATCAACAAACATTAAAGCAACATGGTATTACGCAGAGTATGTCCCGTCAGGGTAATTGTTTGGACAACGCAGTCAACGAAAATTTCTTTGGCTTATTAAAATCTGAACTCCTGTATCTACAAGAATTTGAATCCATGGCACATTTTAAACAGGAACTCAAAGACTATATTCACTATTACAATCACAAACGAATGAAAGAAAAATTAAAAGACCTAAGCCCGGTGGAGTACCGAACTCAGGTCTTAGCAGTTGCTTAACTAAATATGTCTAACTTTTTTGGGTCAGATCATGTGGCTGTAAGGCTTTGTATGACGTCCCAGGAGGGATTCGAACCCCCGACCGACGGCTTAGTTTACACTATAGTTTTCACTACTTATACTAGGCACACCAAGTGTTTGAGACGTATTCATTTCGTAATAGGGATTCGGTCAAATTACGTTCTAAGACCGAAAGTATCTTCCTCACTCATTATAAACTCTATACCTGAAGAGAATCCAGTTATATCAATCTTCCAATGGTTGAACTTCATGATTATATGAAACTGCGTTAATCTCTGTCTTACTAATTTCAATACATTCAAAGCAATTCTGGGAAAAAACCATTAGATTGTGTCCCGTGGTACTTAATGTACTTTTAAATTCAATCCCTGAGAAACGAATATCCTCCTCTCTCATGTCAAAATCATTAATTGATTTAATCAAATCTACAAAAAACTGCGTTGGTAGATAATCTAATATGCTATCCCCTGTTTTAATTGGTTTTGAAATTTCTTCGCTCAGTTTTCGAAAATTATCATAATTGACTATATATTTAGCAGGATTATCTTCAAAATCAAAAATACTAATTGTTTTTAGCTTTCGAAAATCTACCACCTTAATATCATGTTTTAATCTAAAATTACCAATATATATTTTATCTTTTGTTTTTGGACGAATTTCTTTTATTACAGTCTCTATATCCTTAGCTAAATAAAGGTGACTTATTCCCTCTGAATTAGCTCTACCAGCACTTGCTAAATACGCTGGAGGAGCGTACATCTTTTTTTTAATTAATTCTTCATTATTACTTATCCTAGCTCTATAAAATATTGAGTTTTCTTTAATAGTTCTAGTTAGCCCTTCAATATATTCCTTAAAAACATCAAAATTAATATGTCTTGAATGAAATCTATTATTACAACGTATGTACGTTATAAATTCTTCCCAAGTAAATTCTTTTAATAATGAACTACTATTTAAAAAGCTACTTGAAGTATATTCTGATACACCCACAGTTTCTCTTAACAATTCTACTTTATCAGGGAAATTACTCTTTAAAAGTTCTTCCAAAAAATCGACTACTCTTTCCTTTGGAAATACATCAGAGAATACATTATATTGATTAGCAAAGACATCCTTAATTAAAAATAATTTACCCGAAGGATAATCTTCAGGTAGTTCATCTCTTTTTCTAAATACATTAAATATTCCACTAAATTTTACATCCAACCCTGAATCATTGCTGATATCATACACAAAAACATTTTGAGAACCACAAAAATCACAGCATGCTTTATTGCTTAAGCTACGGATTGTATCTTTAATAACCCCATGCATAAAGCATTTTTCACAGCATTTCATCCTTTTGTGTTCTCCTCTACTCTGTCTAAAATTTTACCTACTAACTCAAGATGATGCATAATTGATAATTTTTTCAAAGTCGGTAAACCTGGATAAGTTCCATCTTCATAATGTTGCCTAAATACACTTATCGCATAAGTAGACATAATCTCATTAAAGTTCCGTTCATCTAACCAGGTAATCATTTTTCCTAATGCTTCAGAGAATTTACCTGCTGGGTCACTTGTATCTTCATTTGAATCAGATACAAAATGCATAATTTCCAAAGCGTTTTCATCATTTGGAAATACAATATGAATAGCTACAGCATAAGGAGCAAATCCAGCCTCATTATAATCTGCACCTACAATTGAATAATCAGAATATCCAATATAGCCATCTACACTAAAATAGAGATGTTCTTCAGAGAAAAACTCATGCTCACAATCTGCATAATCAGCATTTCTACTTAATTTATTAAATTTATCTTCTAATATAACTAATTTTTCTCCATTTAATCTCCTGCGATACGAACTGTCTTGTGGTACTACATTAATACATGGAGAATGAAGTAAGCCATTATCTTTATAAATCTGTTTATACAAATCAATTAAATTTCTATCACTGTGAATTATCGCTATGTCCCCTAAAGTTATTTTAAATTCATCTAAATTCGCTCCAATTTGAGTTTCAGACTGTTTATTCATGTGATGCCCGATAATTACTGCATTGCTATTAATCATTTCTCTATATTGGATATAAATCTTTTCAACAGATAATTCTTCTTTCATAGCCCCTACTTTTGGATTTGTAACTACTATTATTTTTTTCTCTCTTTCCTCAAAACATTTAATAGTAGAAACCAAAGTCGGACTAATTTTTATAGGTTCAATTATAGGTATAATTCTCTTGCTTAATAAATCTCTCGTTATTAGTTCCCTTAATGCCAATAAATCATATTGCCTACCTCTAATCAACGGATAATACATCTAATCGCCCCTTAATTTACATAATACATTTTCAACTTCACTATCATTATTGCATTCATTGTAAACTAACCATCTAAGTTCAAATGGTACTTGCTTTAATAAAACACTATTTTTTATTTTTTTTCTGTCAGAAATACTTTTAAAAACTAGACGCTGAGCTTCAAGAATATCCAATGCTTTAAACCAATTTAGAGACGCTTTGAAATATTCAACCGGTTTAACATTAGGTACTTCCCCAAACTTTAATTTTAAAATTTCTTCATATTCATACTTTCTAAGAAGTTTAAATAAAGCCTCATGATTCAAATTACATACATTATTTACAGAATTTTTCCTAACACTTAATCTATCCCTTTTAGTTAATACTATTATCCCTACGTCTAAATTAGCTTCTTTTAAAACTTTATAAACGGGATAATAAAGATTTTCTGATGTAACAACAAATATCTCATTAAATACTTTGGAGTAATCTGTTAATTGATATACTAATCTTTCTAAATTATCTAATTCAGTCTTAATTTCATAAACTGTTGCCTTTAAATTATTTATTATTATATAATCAGCTTTAGACTTTACAATATTTACTTCACTGTATGCCACTGTAGTAGATAGACTATATTTACCAAGAACAATTTTATTAAAAATAGTGTTCTTATAAAAAAATTCATTTCGATACTTTAAACTTAATGCTTTATAGTTCTCTGATACTTCCTCAATAAAAGAACAGTTTTGAAAGTCCTTTTCTTGTAATGTAGCAAATAGATTTCTTTTAGTAAAAAACCTATTTAAATAATTTATTTCCATCTCTTAATTCACACTTTCTAATTTGAATCTTTTAGATTAATAGAAAAAAATTATAATTTATTTCTCCAACTTGATAAAGAAAAATATTTCCTTCTCTATTATACACCTTTTAAAATAGGTATCCACTTTTTAACACATTTATAGTTCTTTAGGAAAAAGACTGTATACCCATCTAGTTTTCTTAATGTTATTAGTTTTATTTTATAATCATATATAAACCACAACCACACACTGTAGAAATGTACATGGCTTCACATACATAAAAGTTCTTTTTGTATATCGAAAACACAGAAGTATATCCCTTATTAATATCTAAATCACACATGTGACTTACTTCTTGAAAATAATGATTTTACGCAACAAAAAAGAGAGTCTAAAAGCCCTCTTTACATGTAGCAATATGCGGTTATTTGAACGATTTTCTCAACAACGAACTTTGGTCGAAGGCATTTTTCTAATATTATAGTACTATAAATGTTTATTTAAAGACTGATTTAATAAAAAGCTTAGAAATTCTCTTTCCTTTTCTTTCTTATTACTTAAAATCATATTTTATTAGTCTTTTTTGCACTTTATACCAGTGTCGTTTGATTTGATTATATATCAATGACTCTATAGGTAATTCTGACATTTCACTATGTGCTTTTTCAGCATAGCTAATAAAGTTACCATAGCCCTTGTAATCCCTACCCATATGAGTATATATTTGATACAAAGATTTTCTATAAACTTTTTTATTATACTTCGCAGAATACTTATTTACTATTCTAATTTTTTTATAGACTCGACTATAATATTTAAATACACTTTTTTCACGTAATTGAATCTTCTTCCCATCAAAGGAAAACCCTAAATAATCAAATTTACTTACTCTTGGCACATCTTCTTGTTGCACTTCATTAAAAAGATAAATTTGATTATTGTTATATTCGTAGATTTCTGTCTTTTCTTTTTGGACCACTAGCCCTTCATATTCACCAATAATAGAAAGTATATTTTCTTCTACAGTATTTCGTAAAGCAATTTTATCTATATTATCTTCTAAAGGTATGACTATTACAATATCATCACAATATCTTCTATACATCCCACTATAAGTAGTGACTAGTTTCTTTATTCTCTCATCTGCTTCAATCATAAAGATATTTGATAATACGGAACTCATGCCAGAACCTTGTGGAACTCCTTTATCCTTACCTGGATTAAATTCAATAAAACCAGGATTTTTCTTTTGTTCTCTAAATTCTTCAGGTGACATATACCTAGTGATTTCTCTATTCTTAATTTTATCTTTATAACCTTCTCCATACTGCTCTTCTAAAAAAGAGTCTAGTTTTTTCTTATCTACATAACAATACTTCGTTAAAGACTTATATAACTTATACCAATATGTAGGCAACTCATCTACGTCCAAGACCCTTTTTAGATTTTGCTTCAACACTTTATGATTAAGATTATCAAAGAATGATGTAAAATCCATCATAATAATTAATGCTTTTTCTTGCTCTATTATTTTTTTAAATACTTCCTTAGCAAAATGGATATTATTTTTTCCTTTTTTATTATCACGATAAGCTAACACTTCATTATCGATATCTATTACATTCTTAACATACTTTGTATAACACTTATTTAACTTCTCTCCATAATATTTATATATATAACTATCCATATGTGAAGCATAGAATATTAATCTTTCTTTTGGCTTTCTATACTTATAATCTTTTTGATTTTGAGCTATTCTAGCTTCGCTATTAGAGTAATCAGATTTAATAGTATATTTTTTTAAATCCATTTTAAAATGAATAAAAGGATAAAAAGCATATTTTTCCACAAAGTTTGGATTACTAATTTGTGGATAAACACGCTTAAAATTAACTCTTTTATCTAAATGTAAATATGCTTTAGGTTTATATTTTTCAAAATCTATTGTCATTATATATTAGTCCTTAGTTAAATTTTAGTTTGAAGAGCTAGAGAGCTTAACTTGCCAATTAAAAAGACTGCTCTCTAGCATACAAAAATTGCAGACTAAGTAATAACGTCTAAATAGCTGACTCCTTAGCCTGGGCATCTCATCAAACTGAATAAGTGTTATAATCATACTGTGGATGTATATCCGTCAGTGACTATAGGAGTTGTTTACGAATTGATTAGCGTATCAGAACAAATGATTGATAAATCTATGACAATAGTAGTCAGTATTCTTCTTCAAATGCTCGCTGAATCGCTTGCGTTGAAACTTCCAACTAACATTCCCAATTGAATGCACAACCAAACATTACATAAAAATACCTAATTTGTCAAATATAACTGACTATTTGAAAAGTTCTACTTTATGATTATATCTAACCACTTAAGTTCCCATAACTTTTCAAACCCTTCATATGCTGTTGAAATTATGATATCTGTAAATCCCCTTTTGGTGTGCGTGTAGTAGGTCGTGCTTGTTCTCACTTAGGAATAACTAAAATATCGGAAAGTACGGGGGTACACCTAACTTTGATAAGCAAAATTCTCAATACTTGTCAAATGGCTCTGTGTGACGTTTCTGACCTTCATTGACCAATGTTTCAACTCGACCTATCACGGCTTGTAACGGCTATCCTATTACACCGAACAAGCCTTCTAACATCTTCACGACAGCTCATTAAAATCTATATTTTAAGGGGCTATCTGTTGTAAATGAACACGCAGAAAAGCCCTATTAATCAACCTTTTTCACTACAGATAATTACTTATTACCCTGTGTAGCTTCCTTTAACTGCTTTTCTTTACGCTTGTTAATCTCTTTGTATAGCTTGCCTTGTGAAATACCCACAGTAGCAATGATTTCTTTCACACTGTACTCTCCACTATCGTACATTTTCAAAGCTGTTTTAATCTTATCTGAATCAACTGACGGTCTACCTAGCTTTACACCTCTAGCCTTCACAGCTTGTAATCCTTCTTTAGTACGTTGAGCAATTAAATCACGCTCTAACTGACTAATTACTGCAATCATTCCTAGCATGGCTTTTCCTGTAGGTGTATTAGAATCTATGTTTTCTTTTAGTGAAACAAAGTTGATTCCCTTTTTGTCTAAGCCTTCGATAATTGTCAGAATATCAATAGTGTTCCTTCCTAAACGACTGATTGATTCCACTACTACCGTATCGCCTGTTCGTACTACATCAAGTAGCTTGTTCAAGCCTTCTCGGTCTTTCTTAGTGCCCGTGTACTTCTCTTGAATCAACTTATCGTAACCATGCTTTTCTAATGCATCTAATTGTCTTGCTAGTTCCTGTTGCTCTGTTGATACTCGAGCATAGGCAATAACCTGTGTGTTATTCATTATTATTCCTCCGAATACATTTAGTGTTACATTTACTCTACCATCTGCTTTAGTTAATATAAACCTTTTATGTAACTTTAAATGTAATAGTTTTTTGTAACTTCGGAATCCTATCAAATCAAGCTTCTTCATTTCGAACAATTTGTTACATCAAACGGTCGTTAAATATAATAATTGTAAGTTCATTATTCGTACATCTCGTTATCGTAACAATTGTCGTTAGATTCCAATAGACGTAACTAAGTCACTTTGCTGTAAGTCTAATTTTAATAATTCTACTACTATCAAAAATGTAATACTGCTTTCTCTTATTACTTAGATTAAAATAGTAATTAACAATAAAAAGTAAAAGGAGCAATTGATTGATGACTTCAACACCCATGGAAAAAATTAAAGCATACCACAGTATGAAACCATTTATATCAGAGCAAGATTTAGAGCAAGTAGCAAATATGCTTAGCTTAAATGCAATTGACCGTACTAAACGAATTGAAGGAAAAGAGGCAGAATTTGAGTTCTTATTGATGTGTCACTTACTTGGTAATCTTAAAGATATTGTAGCTTTCGAAGAAGGATTTTCTAGGCTTACTAATACGGTTACTACAGATGTTCTTTTTATCACTAAAGATGATAGAAGATTGGCTATTGAAATTAAATCTACCGAAAAGCAAACATGGAAAATAACTAATACTGTACTGAATGACAAAGAAAATTTCGCAGAATTAATGAACGCAGAACTTTATTTTGCAATCAGAATTAAGAATTATTGGCTTTTCTTATCAAGTACTTATGTTAGACAGAAACAAAATAAAATCACTATTCAAGATTTAATAAATTCCGAACTTCACATTTTAGGAGAACAAACTTTTATCTTCCTAAATTCATTAACAATTAAATCTACATACATAACTGATGGTGATAAAGGAATAGGTATCACGCACCCTGACTATGGTTTTTTAAATCGATATTCAGTAGAAATAAACCAAAAAAACGTTTTAAAGATTTCACCTAGTTCTAAAGATAAATTATTGGCATACACTTTTGCCCTAGAAGCTGTCCAAGATTCCGCTTCAAACCATTCACAAGAAATAAAAAAATTAGACACTCATAAAACACTGATTATCGAAACGCTTAATACAAATTGTTCCTTTAATCTTTCTCACTTCCTACTCGCTCCAATCAGACATTTAACTCATGAGTTGCATGATAACTACGATTTCACTACTTATGTTACTGAAAATATTGATGATTTACGGAAGGTATTTGTCAATAAAAACTTAGTGATACGTACATTGGGTATACTTCATAAAAATGGTTTGAATGTTAATGAAGTGATAAATAATGATTTAACTCCGTTAGACCGTATATACGATTTAACAGACTTATAATCTTATTTTTCTATACATGACCAATAAAAGCAGTTATACTAAATGTCGCACATATGCCTAAATAGCAACACTCACAAGCTCATTAAACGGTTCTGTGAGTGTTTTTCTATTATTCTGATATACCTAACTCAAAGTTGAATCTGTTAAGCTTTGCTACAGGCTTTATATCAGCTAACAGATTGCATTTACTTCTGTATAGCGCCCTCACACTCATTGAGAAATGAACATTTGGATAGTTGGTCATCTCAATTGCGTTTAGAGCTATATATAGAACAACCATCAACAATTTGGTGCTTCTCAAACAATTATTTAATGTAATGACAACTTCCCCCTGTCGTATCCGTTATCGTTAAGACCATAGTTCATATATGAATATGTATGACTTAATCACACAATATAAGTGACAATAAATTTCCCCTTATGAATCACTATAAAAAAATTTGTCATTCAATTTGAGTAATAGTGATGAGTTTTCCTTTATTTAGCTGCACTTTATGGTTAGATAGATTTATAAGCTATTTAGACCTGCTCGTATCGTGTGAGTAACAGCCACACAGTCATGAGTGTACATACACCGAAATTTGTTTCTGCTTGGCTCGTATGATGCTCTATTGAAGCTGTTATACTAATATTGTGAAACTGTAACATGGGTCACAGTCTTATTAAACACATCTAAGAGGTTGTTAAGGGAAATAGTTGTCATGATTAAACTTAGCTTCCCGAAGAGTTTAGGTGACTAGTTCGTAAACCACCCCGATAGCAATCCACGTTACCAAGTACCCATCTGACTGATTCTCGAATCGCATGAGAGCTGTTCTATGAAAAAAACAACAAAAAAAGCACACCAATTTAATGATGCGCTAAGGTTCTATTCAATTCATTCACAATTAATTGCCAACCCACTAAAGGTAAACTGTTCTAAATTCCCAATTTTGAAGTGTTTCATCTTTAATTCTATTAGAAAAAGCATATTGCAACTTAAACTGCTCTCGTTTTTCCATTGCATATTCCTTTTTAGAATCATGAATAGCTTCAACATCTGATTCAGTAGGTTCATATTTCGAAATTAATGCCTCTTCGACTTGATAGCCTAATTCTCTCAGTAAAAATAAAGTGTTGAAAATATAAAATCTTTTTTCTACATAATTGACCTGATAAGCAGGCTTACTCTCTCTCGTTAAGGTCAATTGGATTAATCTATCAGAAAAAGCCTTGAGGAATTGTTGCATATCCACCCTTTGTTCTTCAGGAAGAATTTCAATAACCTCAATTTGATTGGCTATAAATAAATTCTTTAAACCTTTTTCTTTAAGCATAATCTGTACTTCTGCTCTTGCTCTAATAACATTTTGCTTAGAGTGATTATAATAGTAATCATTTCTAGTTACATTATTAGCAGTTAAAATCTCATCTATTGCCATATCAATCTCATCATATTCCTGGTGGGAAGCTGACTTTACAGTATTATCTAAATAAATGAACATAGGAACTTCACTCTTTTTAATCTTATTCTGCTTTTCCAAATACTTAAAAGAATTAGAAACAACATCTCTGTTTCTTCTAGTAATGGTTGATTTAAAAGTACTAATTACTTTTGCAACTTCTTTTCCCCAATACAAATCAGTAAAGACATTTGTATCAGCTAACTCATTTAATTCTTCTCTCGTAGTAAGTCCGAATAACTCAGCCCAATGATTTAAAGAATGTGCTTTTCCATCATTTATTTCATTAACACACAAAGCGAAATGTATGTAGTCTTTCATTAACAAATCAGCTTCAGTCAATTTATTCCCATTATTAATACGAGAATCTGGGATTCGATTAGCTTTTTCATATAGGTTTGTAATTTCATACATTACAGGTTGACCTTTTTTCTTTTTTAAACGAATACATGATTCACAGATTGATTTAACTTTCTTCATAAAAGAATCGTATGTGCCATTTTGTTTCAAGTAACCCTTTTCTAAAAAGTGTGGATTATTTAATTCTGAACCACTATATCCATACTCCATTGTCAACTCAATGAGTTCCTTTTCTGTAAATAACAACTTATTCTTTTGCATTACTTTCTCTCCCTTAAAAATTTACCCCCGAATCAAAATATATATTAAAAACATAATCCTATATAAATATATTTTGATTCGGGGGTATTTTGAAATTAATATTCTTGGGGACGCTGTGATTTCATGTTTCGCATATAGTAGTATCTCTCGCTTCGCTCCCGATACTTACGATATGCGAAACATGAAACTCACTTTTCGTCCGTCCCCAAACCCCTCGACGAGCATTATATGTTCAATCTTTTTCTTCTTTTGGAACATAGCTCATATATTCATCAAGAAGATTTTGGTCAATAGATAAAGTTTCCATTAACATTTTTTTACGATTTTCCAAGCGCTCACAAAGCTCAATGTATTTTTCATTATCGAGTATTTCTTTATGGGCTTCTTTGTTAGAAATATTATTTTCGACTACAATTAAACTGTAAATATCATCATTAAATAGTTCCTTTAAATCTGAAGGGAGCGAGCATTTTATGCTATGAAACCTAGCTGTATTATAGATTTCTTTATATACTTCTAATGGTTCTCCCAATAACTGTTTAGCAATCGAATCTTTAAGATTGATTAGTTCGTAAATCTCTTTAACATCAAAATATTCGAATAAAAGCCTGTTACAATATTCCATGTGCTCGTTAATATCTTCAGCGGTATTCAAGTCTTTAAACTTACTGATTTGTCGTTGAATAAATGATGGTTCATTTTTTAATTCATCAAGACTTTTGTTAGTGAAGCCTACTGAAAGTTGATTAGTCTTATAACCTTTTTTACCCTTCAAAAGCTCAATAATCATATAACCTTCAGACCTCAAATAAGAATCATACCCAATTGATTTAAAGAAATATAAAGTATCAACATCAATGTTTAGAGAATAATCAAAGCCCTCACTTACTAGAGCCTGCCCTAGCTCTCCAAAACTGTTAAGTAGCTTTAATAACTCCTCCGAAGCTGATTCTAATAACAACTTGTATCGTTTTAAACTCTCTATATGTTCTTGCATATTTAAAGCATAGGATTTAATAAAGTCCGTGTGCAATTGACCTTCTGAAGTTTCATACGCAAATGTTAATAGGTCTTGTACCTCAGATAATTGAGCCTCTTTAAACGACAAATATATTCCATAATTCTCATTTAAAGCATAAAAACTACTTACTTTAATAATAGGATTAAAGTGTTTGTACATCCTCATCTTCCTTTCTATAAGTTAGAGAAAAGTGGAGTGAACAAGCTCACTCCACCACAAGATTAGTTAAACAAATCATAATAAGCTTCAACGAGTTCCGTACGCTCAACAAAAACATTCTGTTCTCGTAAATCCTGTAATACTTCTTATGCCTATGCTTGATACTGTACTTGGTTCATTTGTAATGCTCCTCTTATTTGTTACTTAAGCAATCAAACTATCTTAAATAGTCTTTTTGCCTTTATTTTAAATTCCTCATCAGAAAACTTTGTAAGTAGAAAATCTGCTAACATGTCATCTGAGAGTTCAATATATTCTTCTTCATCTACTTCCATAATCCTTAAAAAAGTCTCAGGAAGCTTTCTGTCATTAAACCTAATTAATTGAGCAAGAGTAATTGGATTTTCATCATCATAGAGTTTTGCAATTTCTAAAGTTTCTCCTATATCCTGTTCATCATAAACTTGCCTCAAATCATATATAAAATCATCTAAAGCTCCAAAATCAACTCTAGGTTTATTTAGATAAGTCACTTTAACATAAGCTTTTACTACTTCAAAAACATCTTCAGTATCAGAAAGACCTTTCCCATAATTGTCATGAAGAAAATCTATTGCAGTTCTAAGTATTAAAGCATTGCTTACTTCTCTACCTTCGAATACACGCTCTTTTATTTTCTCCATTTTTTGTGTCGTTATTTCATCTGTCCTAAAACTAATTGTTTTCGGTATACTTTCCATATCCAAACCCCCCTCGTATTAAAAAAAGTAATACTAGATGTATTATATATTAATACAAAGTTTTCGAAAAGTCAATTTACAGATACTCCCTCAAATCCTTTGCTACTTCCTCAACATCTAAATCAAGATATTGAGTTGTGACAGCTAAATCTGAATGACCAAGAGCCTTACTGATTAAAGCAATGCTTGCTCCCCTATCATGTAAATTCTTCGCATAGGCTCTTCTAATAGCATGTGCATTGATATTTTCTAAACTGAACCGTTTCGCATACTTTGTGAGTTGCTTTGAAATAGCATTGTTTGTTGACTTGGTATTCAATATTGTCGCCTTGGTTGTTATAAAAAGGTTGGTATTCCTCTCCCCATAGTGTTCTCTAAGCTTGTCATTACATTGAATCAGCATTTTATATAGATTCACTAGTTGGTCATCTATCGGCAACTTCAATACTTGATGGTTTTTCAAAATCGCTCCATCTAGCACAAGGGTGTTGTTTCCCCAATCAATATGTCGCTCGTTTTATTGTCCTAGTGTATTAATGCAAATCCCTGTCTTGTACATCGTTAAAATAGCTGTTACATCTCTCAGACCAATGAATGTACTTTTATCAATCAACGAAACAAGAATTGCAATATCATTTGGCTTTGCTCCCTTTTTAACCTTCTTATCTACCTTCACATTAATTAATTGCCAAAAGTTCAAGCTCAGCCAACCATTGTTGAAACACTTGCCTAAGAAAGATTTCAAAACTTTTAGACGTGTAAGCTTTGTTTGATTCACTACCTGCATACTATCAAGCCATGAGTAAATCGTTTCTACTGTGATGTCTTCCAAAAAGGTAACCCCGGTACTTTTTGAGAAATTCATCAGAACTGTATTGTAATCTTTGATAGTTCGAGGACGATAACAACTCACCTCCATTTGATTAACTATAGTTCCTAACGCTTCTGAAAAGTGCTTGTAACGAGCAGTAGTTACCTCCTCCCCCTTAATAGTAGTGGTAAGCTCTTTAGTTATCAGTGAGAAGTCTACATCAAATAATCCCGACTTTTTAGTCATAAAAAAAATCCTCCATTCAATTGAATTGGAAGATAATTTCGGTACTATATTTACGTAATTTCTTAGGGGAATAAAAAAGGGATTCTGCATCAGTGACCGAAGCCCCGACCGAATCCCTAGTTTCTCACAAATCCAATTGTATCAATGGTTTGTGACTAATTTTGATACGTCCCAGGAGGGATTCGAACCCCCGACCGACGGCTTAGAAGGCCGTTGCTCTATCCTGCTGAGCTACTGAGACATGATGTCGTTTCTTATGTATTCCATAGGAAGGACAATACTTATTATATGTATTATATGGCGTAATGTCAACATTAATTTTACTATGTAGGCAAGGTTTCCCTCATCTATGTTTTATCATATGTTTTCACCATATAGATTATACCATTTTTTTACCTTATCGATAGGTCGAACATGAAAATTTTTGTTAAAATATTGGCTAGAAATCAATGGGAGGTATGTAGATGTTTAAGGATGCTGTTGTAGTTGTTACTGGTGGTGCACAAGGAATAGGCAAGGGCATTGTGCTAGCGTATGCACGACAGGGTGCGAAGGTGGTTATTGCTGATATCAATAAGGGATTAGGTCAGCAATTAGAGACGGATTTGGTCGATCAGGGCTTCTCTGTCATCTTTGTTCCTACGGATGTGGCGAAGGAACAGGATATTGTTTCATTGATGCGACGAGCGGTCGCACAATATGGGTCGATTCATATATTCATTAATAATGCTGGAAAGTTTCAACATACATCCCCTTATGATATTACGTGGGAGGAGTGGAACGATCTCTTGCAAACGAATTTAACAAGTGCCTTTTTCTGTGCAAGGGAGGCTGCGAAAGTGATGAGGCACAATGCCAAAGGAGGCTCGATTGTATGTCTAGCCTCTACACGGGCTGAAATGTCTGAACCTTTTACTGAAGCCTATACCGCTACAAAAGGTGGGATTGTGGCATTGACTCATGCTTTAGCACGATCGTTTGGTCCTGATCAGATTACTGTGAATTGTATTTCGCCTGGGTGGATTGAGACTGGCAATTATGAGGAACTTCGTCCGATTGACCATGCGCAGCATTTATCAGGGAGAGTGGGTGTGCCAGAGGATATTGCTCAAGCATGTCTTTATTTAACAAATCCGTTGAATGATTTTGTTACGGGCATTAACTTAACGGTCGACGGTGGGATGACGAAGAAAATGATGTACGAGGATTGATGCTAGATCTCCTCCCTTGGCCTTCTTTGCTTTCATACATAGAGCTACCTGGGAGTATGCTAGTGTAGGAAAAAGAATGAAAAGGAGTGAGGTTTTGTACCCTTATTCAAATGGGTTTTCATTAAGCCAATTGTATCAATCCCCCTCTACGCAATACACAGCACCGATTCGTCATTTTTTACGTTCAGCTGATAATCGACGCTGTATTAGTAAAGCAGAGGCGGATTATATGGCAATGAATCGGCTACTGTGGATGGAGCATGTAAATTGGACACGGATGACGATTATTAGCATCGTTTTCAATTTGCCCGATTTACCCTTTGTACAGCAGCGTTTGTTACGAAATGCAACCGATTTAGGGAATTGCCTCCGTCCCTTTTATGGTGACTCTATAGCAGATCGATATGCAGCTTTAATTAAAGAGCATCTTGTGATTGCAGCTCAGTTAGTGACTGCTGCTACTAAAGGAGATACAGCGACGGCTGAGGCAAAAGAGAGAGATTGGTATCGTAATGCTGACGATATTGCACAATTTTTGCATACGATCAATCCTTATTTAAGTATGGAGGCCGTACAAAAGATGTTTTATATGCATTTGGCTTTAACAAAGAATGAAGCTGTGACCATGATTCAAAAAGATTATCAAGCTGACGTGGACATATTTGATGAAATTGAGGCTGAGGCACTTGCCATGTCAGATATGATTGCCGGCGCTATTGTCATGCAATTTTGTTATCTCTTTTAAAATAAAAACAGTTTTTTTCTCTCACTTACAAAAAACAAGGTCTATTTTTGTATAGATCTTGTTTTCCGTTGTTCAATCACTGGAGGAAAAACTTTTGCCTCTTTTGTCTTTGCATAATGTGCAATGGGTCGTGTCCCTTGAAAGGTTCCCTTCATAAAAGAAGCTAACGTATTGCTTTGAATCTTTACTTCAGCTTGTTGTAAGTCCCACGGTGTATGTTGAATATCAATACGAAATAATGTATCGTTCCATTTTGCCCATGAATGGTAACGTTCTACAAGCCATTGGTCAAAATTAGTTTGAGTGTTGTTCCCTATTGTATAGGACACCCTCAATCTTTCATCCAATGTTTTATAATAGCTCGTATAGGTGTTGTCATTATCCCTTTGCTTTCCTTCAATTTTTGAGTATCGATAGGGTAAGCTGACTAATGCCGTTATTTTTGAGAAGACATAATTAGTCACATCTAAATGAAAAAAATAGATTCCTTTCTTGCCCTCAAATTCTACATATGTTCGTACATTCAATTGTAAGGAAGTATTCAAGCCAGGAATGGGTGGTAGAAATCGCATGCGATGCCTATGGACTTTAAAAAGTACCGCACTTACCCAGGCATCTTCTGCGAATAGATCTAGCGTCAGTTCTGGAGGTATATGTTTTTCTAATTCTGGGGGTGATACTGGCCAATGTAAAAATAGGACATCCTGCCATGTCTGTGCTATCATCCACATAGTAAAACTCCTTTCTATGCCCATTTTTTCCTAGAAAGGAGTTATTCAAACAATATAGCTATTTTTGAATCTGCTCAGCCGCTTCTATTTCTACATAGCGATAATATAAATTTCGTAATTCAGATTCTTTAAATAACCCTAGATGACTTTTAAGTTGTGGATGTACTAAAATGCCATGTGTTCGTAGCTCTTTTACAAACCAACCTTTTGAATATTTATGCACCGAATCCATTCTCCTTTACCTTTATTCATACATAGGGTATGCGTTTGGTTTGTGTAGGGTGCCATTGCACAATAAAAAAACGAGAGGAGCCATTCCTCTCGTTGTCTACTTATGTGCCACAAAAAGTTCGATATGGTTGATTAGACGGTTCTGGTAATGAAGCATATTCCTGTTGTTCATGCGTGTGGGCAAAGGGCTGTGCCAGAGCTGTCACTAATTTATTCATCACACTATAGTCTCCCCGCTCTACAGCCGCTTCCAATGCCTCCTCCACCCTGTGATTACGTGGAATAATGGCGGGATTATGCTGACGCATCAATTGTTGTGACGTGTCTTTTGTTTGTGACTGTCTTGCTAATCGTGCAAGCCATTTTTGATGCCAGTCTTTAAATGCTGACGACTTCCATAACGAGGTTTTATCGATTTGGTCAAAGCTTAGGGCGATGAACGTATTAGTATAATCCGCTCTGTCCTGTTGCATGAGCTGTAAAAGTTCTTCTATAAGCTTCATATCCTCTTGCTCTTCATCGAATAACCCTAATTTTGCTCGCATTCCTTTCAGCCAGTTTTGAACGTACAGCTTTGGATATTGTTCTAAGGTAGCTTGAGCAAGTTCAATGGCTTGCTCTTGATTTTCATGAATTAAGGGAAGTAACGCCTCTGCCAAGCGTGTTAAGTTCCAACCACCAATGTTTGGCTGGTTACCATACGCATAACGCCCTTGTCGATCAATTGAACTGAACACTGTCGCTGGGTCATAGGCATCCATAAAGGCACACGGTCCATAATCAATGGTTTCCCCACTGATGGTCATATTATCAGTATTCATGACCCCATGAATGAAGCCCACTAACTGCCACTTTGCTATAAGTGATGCTTGTTTTTTAATGACTTCCTGCAATAAATAAAGATAGCGATTCGTGTCACCGTGTTGATTTGGGTAATGCCGTTCTATGGCATAATCTGCTAAGATTTGGAGTTCTTCATCTGTACCCCATTGTGCTGCATATTGAAAGGTCCCTACCCGTAAATGACTGCTGGCAACTCTCGTAAGGATAGCGCCAGGTAGATCAGTTTCACGGATAATCGTTTCACCTGTACTCACTACCGCTAAACTTCGGGAAGTGGGAATCCCCAACGCAAACATCGCTTCACTAATGATGTACTCCCTAAGCATAGGCCCCAATGCGGCTCTTCCGTCTCCACCACGAGAATAAGGTGTTCTGCCAGACCCTTTTAGTGCGATATCCATGCGTTCATTTAAGGGTGTTATTTGCTCGCCATATAAAAGAGCCCGTCCATCACCTAACATATTAAAATGTCCAAACTGGTGTCCTGCATAAGCCTGCGCAATAGGAATACTACCATCAGGGGCTTTATTACCAGCTAATTCGGCTATGCCCTCTTCACTTTTTAAAGCTTGACTATTTAATCCTAGTGACGCAACTACCGCTTCATTTAACAGGACTAATTCGGGTGAACGAACAGGGTTTAACGTCATACCGGAATAAAAAATACTTGGTAGTTGAACATAGCTATTGTCCATTTTCCAGCCAATTGTCTTTTCCATATTTTCTCCTTTGTTACCTTTTCTATTTATTTTTTCTATTTCAACATCATTCATTCCTAGTCAATTTTACCACCCCATATAAAAATCCGCTTACTTGAAGAGTAATGCGGATTTTTAAGTCGTATTAATTTCGTTGGAAAGTATGACTTGACATACATTGTTGATCATCCGTCCAAAATTCCACTGTAAAAGTCGAATCTTCTATTTCTAGCACGGCAAAGCTTTTTTCTTTGCGACCCCGTGGCTTTAATAAGCTTCCTGGATTGATAAATAAAACATGATCCATCATTTCAGCCCCGAGAATATGAGAGTGACCAAAACAAACAATTTGGGCATTCAATTCTTTTGCCCGATAGGTTAAGGACAGCATGGAACTTTTCACATTAAATAAATGACCATGAGTCACCAAGATTCTTACGCCATCGACTGTAAAAATTTCTTCCTCAGGAAAAGCTTCCTCCCGATCACAGTTCCCTCGTACTTTTTTCATTCCTTTTAATGCATCATGTACATAAGGAAGCTCACTATCACCACAATGTATGCAAACATCTATATCAGGATAAAAATTTCTAACCTTGTCGATCACCTGACTGTCGCCATGTGTATCGCTCATGATAAGTATTTTCATGAATACCACCTCTTATTTAATAAGATTCGGCAATTGCTCCTTCAACTTACGAATAGCATTACCTCGGTGAGAAATAGCACCTTTTTCTTCTGGCGAAAGCTCAGCCATCATACGATTTAGACTTGGAACAAAGAAGATTGGATCATAGCCAAAGCCATTCGTACCACGTTTCTCATGTGCAATCACGCCCTCACAAGTACCAAATACAGTCGTCGTTTCAAAATCTGGACCCGCAATAGCAATACAGCAGCAGAATCGAGCGGTACGTTTGCCATCTTCAACACCTTGTAGGTTTTCTAGCAGCTTCACCATATTAGCTTCATCATCATGATCACCAGCATAACGTGCAGAGTAGACCCCTGGCTCACCATTTAATGCATCTACTGCTAAACCACTATCATCAGCAATCACAATGGTACCAAGATTTTTCGCTAGGGCTTCTGCCTTTAAGATTGCATTTTCTTCAAATGTTGTACCTGTTTCTTCTATTTCCATGTCTGGAGCTACTTCAAACATTGTGACAACTTCATAACCAAGTGGGCCAAATAATGCTTCGAAATCTTTGGCTTTTCCTTTATTTTTTGTTGCGATCACTACCTGTTTCATATTATTTCCCTCCGACCATGTTTGCTTGTTCAGCAAGCGCTGTTTTTTGGAGCTCAACTAATTGCTGGATGCCTTTTTCACCTAGTGCTAATAAATCATTCAATTCTTCACGAGAGAATGTTGCTTCCTCGCCAGTACCTTGTAATTCCACAAAGCGACCTGCACCTGTCATAACAATATTCATATCAACAGCAGCAGCCACATCTTCTACATAATTTAAATCTAAAACAGCACCCTGTTCTTCCACAATCCCTACACTAGTTGCCGCTAAAAAATCGGTTACAGGAAACTTGACGAACGGCTTTTCTTCCGCAAATTTAGCAATTGCCTGTGTCATCGCAACAAATGCTCCCGTAATAGAGGCTGTACGAGTGCCACCATCTGCTTGAATCACATCACAATCGATCCATACCGTACGCTCTCCAAGAGCCTCTAAATCGACCACAGCACGTAATGCACGCCCAATTAGGCGTTGAATCTCCATTGTACGTCCATTGACCTTCCCACGAGATGATTCACGCGGTGTACGTTGAGCTGTTGCACGAGGTAGCATCGAATATTCAGCTGTGATCCAGCCTTTCCCTTGCCCGCGTAAAAAGCCAGGCACTTTGTCTTCGATTGTTGCTGTACAAATTACTTTTGTATTTCCTACTTGAATTAAGACCGAGCCCTCTGGGTGTAATAAATACTCCCCATCCATTTTTACAGGTCGCAGTTCATCTGCCATTCTTCCATCAAATCTTGTCATATTTATTGTTCCTCCTAAAAACTTTCGCGCCCTCATCTTATCATAATTTATTTCTTCAAAAAAGTACTCAATGATTATGTAAAATGCTGAAAACGGCAAAAATCAGCCTAGCCCATTGCTAAGCTGATTTTTTATTTTAATGTAATGCGTTTTATGTCGAGAGTACCTTGCTCCAACCAATTTTCAGCGATTGAACGGAAAATTGGAACAGAACCAGTTGCAAAAAATTTATGAGCAGGCACTGTATTTGCATTTGCTAAAGTGCCATTATAAGCTAGCATTTCTTGAACATCCTTTGCTGTTTCTTCCGCAGAAGATAAAACATTCACTTCATCTCCTACGACAGCTTCAATTTGTTTTTGTAGAATAGGGTAATGTGTACACCCTAAAATAACCGTATCAAATTGTTGATTTTTCAACGGCTTTAAGCCTTCTGCTATTAACTTCGTCGCAAATTCACCTTTATATTCGCCACTTTCTACAAGTGGAACGAAAGTTGGACAGGCTAGTGGAATAATATGTGTTGACGTATTAAGTGACAGTAAGGCCTCTTCATATGCACCACTTTTAATTGTTCCTTCTGTTGCAAGCACAACGACTTCATGTCGCTTCGTTTTCTTTACAGCTGCACGTGCGCCAGCATTTATAACGCCTAGTACCGGAAAAGGCATATTTCTTTGTAAACTTTCGAGTGCTACTGCAGTCGCTGTATTACAAGCAATAACGAGCATCTTAACATTCATTTTTTCTAGCGCTTTCGCCATTTGCCAAGTGAAGTTCCGTACTTCCTGACGGCTTCTTGGACCATATGGACATCTTGCTGTATCGCCAATATAATAAATCGTTTCGTTTGGCAATCGCTTCATAATTTCTTTTGCTACGGTTAACCCGCCTACTCCTGAATCAATAACGCCTATCGGGGCATTCATACTTTCCGCCTCAATCCTGTTTCATGTGTACATGTAGTTTTTCTAGGTAGCTTGATAATTGCGCGACTTCTTGCTCATCAAATCCTACAAGCATCTCTTGCAAATATTGCTGTCTTTTTTCTATAACCTCTTGAATAATACGTTCGCCCTTTTCGAGAAGATGAACAACAACGACACGGCGGTCATTTTCATCACGCATACGCTTGACTAATTCATTTTTCTCCATCCGGTCCACTAAATCTGTTGTCGTGCTAAAAGCTAAATATAAACGGTTTGATAATTCGCCAATTGTAATATCACCAAGCTCTTCTAACCACTGTAATGCAACAAATTGTGGCGGCGTAATCGCATAGTCGGAAACAATTTCTCTTCCCTTTTGCTTCACGATGGCCGCTATATAGCGTAATTCCTTTTCAACCGTTGCAACGGTTTCAGGTGAGTGTTTTGTTACTTCATCCGACATATAACTATTTCACTCCTAAAAATACGTTGAATAGTTCTATTTTGTCGTTTTTTTCACGAAATAGCAAGTGTCCATTAGTCTAATTTAAATTCTTCTAAGCGTAACAGCTCAATTAACGCCTGAGATCGATTTGTTACACCTAGCTTTTGAATTGTATTGGAAATGTGATTTCGCACTGTTTTTTCACTAATACCAAGCTGCTCTGCAATATCTCTCGTTGTTTTTTCAGCTAATAAAAGCGCAAATATTTCACGTTCTCGGTTCGTTAATAGAGAACGATGATGAGAGCCATTCATTCAGTTACACCCTCCTCCCCCGCACGTATTGTAACTTATGTTAAGGGGCTTGAAGCGGTGACGGCTATTTGCATGATTATTACATGTTTCCTTAAAAATTTCGGAAATTGCTTCGACATTTTCATAAATTTTATGTAAAACATAATTCCTACTATTCTCATAATTATTTATGCAATAGCCCTACTCACTTAATGAGGGATAATTTCCAAACTAATCAAGTGTGCTCTTTCTTCTTTAGAAATCGGTACACTTTTACCTGTTCGAGGGTCCATTTGCACAATTGTTCCTCGACCTGTGAAGCACACTTCATCCCTTTGATTTTTTGCTAAATAATGAATATCCATTGATGAACTTCCAACTTTCGCTATTTTAGTGTAAATTCGTAGCACGTCATCAAAGAAAACCTGCTTTACATAATCACATTGTAAATCTGCTACAATCGGTATACTCTTTACATTCTCATCAGCTACAGATGGCATTAAAATACCTACATGTCGGAAATAATCAATTCTTGCCTGTTCAAAATATGTAAAGCTTACCGTATTATTCATATGTCCATACATATCTGTTTCTGAAAATCGTACTCGTGCCTCACTATAAAAGGAAAAACCCTTTTCCCACTCTTGGAAGTCTTCAATATAACTTGCTTTCATATTAGCACCATCCCCTATAATTAATTGGCCATCTTTTTTAGTTTGGTTCAGACAGCCCATAAACAATGAATACAAATTCATTATAAAAGAAAATGCTATATTATCATAGGAAAAACCAAAATTCCCTTATTTTATTGCTACATCTCTTTTCTTTCTATAGTATGGTTTTTCCTTGAACTATGCTAACTATGTTTATATCACAATAAAAAACTCCCTCACACTAAGTGTAAGGGAGTCAGCTTGTCCGATTAGTCTACGAAGTGGTCAGAACCGAAGAAGTTACGGAACATTTGCACTGTAGTAGCACGGTTTAATGAAGCGATTGATGTTGTTAAAGGAATACCTTTTGGACATGCAGCAACACAGTTTTGAGAGTTACCACAGTTTGCAAGGCCACCATCGCCCATAATAGCATTTAAACGTTCATCTTTAATCATTGCACCAGTTGGGTGAGTGTTGAAAAGACGTACTTGTGATAATGGAGCTGGCCCGATGAATGAAGCTTTTTCAGACACGTTTGGACATGCTTCCATACATACACCACAAGTCATACATTTAGATAATTCATAAGCCCATTGACGTTTACCTTCTGGCATACGTGGACCTTCACCTAAATCATAAGTACCATCGATCGGTACCCATGCTTTCACTTTTTTAAGCGCGTTGAACATACGTTCACGGTCAACTTGTAAGTCACGAATAACAGGGAATGTTTTCATTGGCTCTAATTTAATTGGCTCAGTCAATTGGTCAACAAGTGTTGAACATGATTGACGTGGACGGCCATTAATAACCATTGAACATGCACCACAAACTTCTTCTAAACAGTTCATATCCCATGATACTGGCGAAGTATTTTCACCATTTTCAGTAACAGGATTTTTTTGAATTTCCATTAAAATAGAAATTACGTTCATACCATGACGGTAAGGCACTTGGAATTTTTGCCAGTAGCTATTTCCGCCCTGTGTATCTTGACGTAAGATTTCAACTTTAACCATTCTTCCAGTATTAGCTGCGATTTGCATAACTTTTAGTCTCCTTTCGCAGAGTAGTCGCGTTTACGTGGTGGGATTAAAGAAACGTCGACTTCTTGGTACGTGATGATTGGATTACCAGTAGTTGGGTCAAACTTCGCCATTGTTGTTTTCAAGAATTGCTCGTCATCACGGTTAGGGAAATCAGGTTTATAGTGCGCACCACGAGATTCATTACGTAATAATGCACCTTTTGTCATTACTTTCGCAAGCACTAACATATTTTTAAGCTGACGTGTAAAGTGAGCGCCTTGATTACTCCATTTTTGCGTATCGTTGATGTTGATGTTGTTCCAACGCTCAGTAAGGTCATCAAGTTTTTTCAATGTATCTTCAAGCTGATCATTGTAACGTACTACAGTCATTGTAGCAGTCATCATTTCACCAAGCTCTTTATGCAGTAAGTAAGCGTTTTCTGTGCCTTCCATTTTCATGATAGCATCCCATTTCGCTTGTTCTTCTGTTACGCGAGCATCGTAAATCTCTTGTGGAATATCTTCTGCATGCTTTTTAAGATGTTTTACATAATCTACTGCGTTTGGTCCTGCAACCATACCGCCATAGATAGCAGATAATAATGAGTTCGCACCAAGACGGTTTGCGCCGTGTTGAGAGTAATCACATTCACCTGCTGCAAATAGACCAGGAATTTCAGTCATTTGGTTGTAGTCAACCCATAATCCACCCATTGAATAGTGAACTGCTGGGAAAATTTTCATAGGTAATTTACGTGGGTCATCTCCTACGAATTTTTCGTAGATTTCGATGATTCCACCAAGTTTAACGTCCAACTCATGTGGATCTTTATGAGAAAGATCTAGGTATACCATGTTCTCGCCATTGATACCAAGTTTTTGGTTTACACAAACGTCGAAAATTTCACGTGTTGCAATATCACGTGGCACTAAGTTACCGTAAGCTGGGTATTTTTCTTCTAAGAAGTACCAAGGTTTACCGTCTTTATAAGTCCAAATACGACCACCTTCACCACGAGCTGATTCTGACATTAGACGGTTTTTGTCATCTCCAGGAATCGCTGTAGGGTGAATTTGGATGAACTCACCATTCGCATATGAAGCACCTTGTTGGTAAACGATAGAAGCAGCAGAACCTGTGTTAATAACAGAGTTTGTTGTTTTACCGAAAATAATACCAGGGCCACCAGTCGCCATAATAACAGCGTCTGCACGGAATGATTTAATTTCTTCTGTACGCATATCTTGCGCTACGATACCACGGCACACGCCGTCTTCATCGATAATAACACCAAGGAATTCCCAGTGCTCATATTTATTTACTAAACCAGCTACTTCATGAGAACGAACTTGCTCATCAAGCGCATATAGTAATTGTTGACCAGTTGTTGCACCAGAGAAAGCTGTACGGTGCATTAAAGTACCGCCAAAACGACGGAAATCTAATAATCCTTCTGGTGTACGGTTGAACATAACACCCATACGGTCCATTAAATGGATAATGCCAGGTGCTGCATCACACATACCCTTAACTGGTGGTTGGTTCGCTAAGAAGTCCCCACCATATACTGTATCATCAAAGTGGATCCATGGAGAATCCCCTTCACCTTTTGTATTTACTGCACCATTAATTCCGCCCTGCGCACAAACAGAGTGTGAGCGTTTTACAGGAACTAATGAGAATAAATCAACTTCAGTACCAACTTCAGCTGCTTTAATCGTTGCCATCAGACCGGCAAGACCACCGCCGACAACAATTACTTTGCTTTTCGCCATGATTATTTCTCACTCCTCTTAAAAAATTGCAATGATTGCATGTGCTCTATCGTAGCTCTATTGAATTATACGAAAGCTAAAATAGCAGCCACACCAACTACACTTAGAATTACGAAAATGATGTTTGTTACGTAAGTAGCAATCTTTTGAGACTGAGGAGATTGTACAATACCCCAGCTTACTAGGAATGCCCATAAACCGTTAGATAAGTGGAAAGTTGCTGATAAAATACCAACAATGTAGAACCCAAGCATGAATGGATTAGCAACAATATTCGCCATCATGTCGTAATCAACGTGTGTTCCAAGTGCTTTTTGAATACGAGTTTGGAAAATATGCCATGCAATGAAAATCACTAGGAATACACCAGTGAAACGTTGTAATGAGAACATCCAGTTACGGTATGTGCTGAAACGTCCTGTGTTTGGTGAAGCAGTGAATGCAATGAACACTCCATAAAATGCATGGAACATCAATGGAATATAGATGACAATCCATTCAACTAGGATAAGGAATGGAATCTTTTCCATTACTGCGGTAGCATCGTTATAACTATCTGCCCCGCCTGTTGCTGTAAAGTTAATGAACAGGTGCATCGTTAAAAACAGACCTACTGGAATGATCCCAAGTAGAGAATGTAAGCGACGCCATAAAAACTCTCGATCTTTCGACAAGACTGTTACCCCCCTTAGTACTTAAAATAGCACAACAAAAGAAGTCATCATTTTGTAAATGATACTTCATTGACTGTGTATTTCATCATGGTACAATATTATGACATGTTTATTGTACTCTCAAGAGCTACGAGCGTCAAGGCAACTCGGAGTTTTTCATAGAGCTTATTAAAGAACTAATCTAGTGCATAATGCGTCGTTTTTTCTCGAAAAATCTACCATTACTTTATTAACGTTAAATTATAAGAAAATTCTAAGAAAGAAGGATAACAATGTTAAACACTCCATCTCCTACAATCTCATCCTTTGGTTATGAGATCATTCGCGATCATATTCTATCTTCTATACTCGGTAAACATGAGGATGATGTCCTTTATTGGGCAGGTAAAGAGCTTGCGCGCAAGTTTCCATGTAAAAGTCAAGACGAACTAATCGCATTTTTCGCAGATGCCTGTTGGGGTACATTAGAGCTAATGAAAGAATCGAAGGACGGACGTATTTTCCAGTTGACAAACGACCCTGAAATCTTGCAAATCAAACAACGCAGCTTCAGACTTGAAGCAGGATTTATAGCTGAACAGATTCAGCTAGCTAAAGGCTATTTAACAGAATGTTATGATGAAAAACGTGAAAAGCAACATTACGTTATGTTTACAGTCAAATGGGACGTGAAGGAACGAATTATGCATACGATTCCAACAGAGTAACAAAAAAGGATTGTCTCCCCATTCAATAAACGGGATGACAATCCTTCCTTTTATTTCGGGCAATTACAGAAAATGCTGTTTCTTCTATTATTATATGTAAAGAGCCTGCTCTAAATTAAATTCATCATGCAATGCATTTGCTGCACGAATCATTTCATCCTGTGGTACTACAACAGACACTTTAATTTCTGAGGTGCTCACCATCTTCACAGGGATATTCTCACGACGTAAACGATCGAACATGCGAGCAGCGACACCTGGATTCGAAACCATACCGGAGCCAACTATCGAAACTTTCGCCAATCCAATTTCGAAATCAGCAAAGCTAAAGCCAAGTGATACTTTACTATCCTCTAAAACACGTAAAGCTTCTGCAAATTCTTCTTTCAAAATCGAAAAGGACACAGTTGGTTTTAATCCATCAATGATTGCTTGAACAATGATATCCACGTTGATGCGATTTTCAGCAAGAGTTGAAAATATATCCGCTAATGAAGCATGTGAATAAGCATCATACCCAATTGTTAAACGAATAACATCTGATTCAAAGGCAACACCACGCACTACTAAATTTTTCTCCATCTCTACTTCCTCCTTCAATAAAGTACCTACTGACTCCACTAAACTAGAGCGTATGATCACTGGCATTTGGAACTTTTTAGCTAACTCCACTGCACGTGGATGAATGATGTGTGATCCTAAATGTGCTATCTCTAACATTTCATCATAGGAAATTTCCTGTAGTTTTTGTGCCTTTACAACAAAGCGTGGATCTGCTGTATACACACCATCAACATTCGTGTAAATGTCTGTCCGATCAGCATCTAATGCAACAGCAAGTGCAACGGCTGTCGTTTCGGTTCCACCTTTCCCAAGCGTTGTTATATTTTGGTCATTGTCAATGCCTTGATCTCCAGCAATAACGACGATTTGTCCTTGCAGCAAATGTTCATCAATACGGCTAACATCGATATGATTGATCCTTGCATGACTATGCATATGATCCGTGGAAATGCCAGCCTGCCAGCCTGTTAGTGACACCGCATTATAGCCAGCTTCTTGTATTGCAATGGCAAATACGGAGCTTGATAACTGAGAGCATGAAGATACAACTGCATCTAATTCACGTTTTGACACATCATCCGTGAAATGAAGTACGCTCATTTTCACATCCTGTATCGTTTGTCTCATCGCACCAACTACTACTACCACATCGAATCCTCTATCTCTTTCAGCAATTGCTTTTCGTGCAGCCTCTTGAATTTGTTCGGGCGATGCTAAAGCAGCCCCTCCAAATTTCATTACTATTCTAGACATTTCTTTTGTTCTCCTTTCCAGTCATGTAATTCACCTAAAATGAGGTGTAAAACAGCCTCTAGAAAACTAAAAAGGCAGCCTTCACAAAACGTGAAAGCTGCCTATAACATGTACAATAACGAAACTTGCGCATGTGTGATAGCTCTCCGAAACGTTTAGAATCGACAGTCTTACATTTTTTAAATGCAAAACCAGTACAACAGCGGAAACAACAATGCTGTACTTCGGCAAGGTCCCCTTTCACGCAATGTCTTAGGATTTGTTCATCCTCTTTTGCGCTACTTTTGAATCTTGCACCTCTATCATCACCTTAAAAGTGATTATATTAAATTTTTCCGCCCTCATATAGCAAGTGGGCTAATAACATTGGATCATAATGTTATTTACAACCTTAGCATATGTCTATTCCTTTGACAATGTCTCCTGCTGAAAATAGGCATAAATATGATTTGCTAAATTAGCTGGCATCCCAGCTTCCTGTAAAGCTAGCTCACTAGCCTCCCGTATTTTCTTCACGGAACCAAAGTGTTTCAGTAACTGCTGTTTTCGTTTTGGACCGACACCTTCGATTTGATCCAGAACAGACTGTATAGCATGCTTTTCATGCTGTTGACGCAAGAAGGTAATCGCAAAACGATGGACTTCATCTTGTATTCGTTGTAATAAATAAAAACCGTCACTTGTACGTTTTAAGGCAATGACCTCTGGCGGATCACCAAACAATAGCTGGGATGTATTATGCTTGTCATCCTTTGCTAAACCAGCAATAGGTATAACTAGTCCTAATTCATCCTCTAATACTTCACGCGCAACTTCCATTTGACCTTTACCACCATCAATTAGCACTAAATCTGGTAATGGAAGACCTTCCTTCAAAACACGAATATAGCGTCGACGGATTACCTCTTGCATAGCACCATAATCATCATGCTTGGCTGCTGTACGGGTTTTATATTTGCGATATTCCTTTTTGGCGGGTTTGCCATCAATAAAAACAACCATTGCAGATACGGCGTCTGTTCCATGCATATGACTATTATCAAAAGCTTCAATTCGTAATGGTGTCGTTATGCCCATTGCATCACCAAGTGCCTCGCATGCACCAATAGTACGTTCTTCCTGTCGTTCAATAAGTTGGAATTTAGCGGACACTGCAATTTCAGCATTTTTCGTCGCTAAATCTACCAACTCCTTTTTTTGACCTCGTTTTGGCGTAAGAACTTTGATACCTAACAATTCCGTTAAAATGGCACCATCAATTGCTTGTGGAATAAAAACTTCTTTTGGCTTAATATGTTCTGGTTTTTCATAAAACCGTCCCACAAATGTTAGGAACTCTTCCTCTGCGTCTTGATAGATCGGGAAAATAGAAACATCTCGCTCGATCAGTTTACCTTGCCGAACGAAGAAAACCTGAACACACATCCATCCTTTTTCCACAGCATAGCCAAAGATATCACGGTTAGTAGTGTCACTTGATACTATTTTTTGCTTCTGCATAACTGTATCAATATGGGCGATTTGATCACGAAACTCCTTAGCTCGTTCAAACTCTAAGTTTTCGGCAGCCGCAAGCATTTTTATTTCAAGCTCCTTTTTGACTGCCTCCACACCGCCGTTAAGAAACTTCGTCATATCCTCAATCATTTCCTGGTAAACATGACCATCAATTTGTTTCACACAAGGTGCTATACATTGACCCATATGATAATACAAACAAACTTTTGAAGGTAGCTGCACACATTTTCGTAGTGGATATAAACGGTCCAACAGCTTCTTTGTTTCACTTGCCGCATAGGCATTGGGATACGGTCCAAAATATTTAGCCTTATCCTTTTTTACTTTACGTGTCGTAATTAGACGAGGATGTTTTTCATTCGTAATTTTTAAATATGGATACGTCTTATCATCTGTTAACATGACATTGTATTTTGGATCATGCAGTTTGATGAGATTCAGCTCTAAAATGAGTGCTTCAATATTCGATGATGTCACGATATACTCAAAATCTTCTATTTCGCTTACAAGTCTTTGCGTTTTACCTTCATGTGTTCCTGTAAAATAAGAACGAACACGATTTTTCAGTACCTTCGCTTTACCGACATATATAATTGTCCCCTGTCGATCTTTCATCAAATAGCAGCCAGGCTGGTCTGGTAGAATATCCAGTTTACGCTTGATTAAATCGTTCATTACCTACCTGCCCCCTACGTAAGATTCCCCTCAATGAATCATTTTTATCTTTCCTTATTATATAACGAAAAAAAGCCGAACACATCAATTGATGGTCCGGCTTTTGTGAACTTCATTCATTACGCATGTTTTGCGATAAATGCTTCTAAAGCTTCTTTCGGTTGGAAGCCTACAGTTTTGTCAACTAATTCTCCATCTTTAAATAATAATAATGATGGGATTGACATGATTTGATACTCAGCAGCAGTACCTTGGTTATTATCTACGTCAACTTTTACAATTTTAGCCGCACTACCTGCAGCGTCCATTTCTTCAAGAACTGGCCCAATCATTTTACAAGGTCCGCACCAAGCAGCCCAAAAGTCCACTAATACTAACCCTTCTTTAATATCGCTTTGGAACGTAGCATCTGTTGCATGTACAATTGCCATTTGAAATCCTCCTTAAACTTACTATGATTGTAGTATAGCATGGATAAATTCACTTGAGCGAACAATCTGCCTGTAATGTATTTTTTATGAAAATCCGTGTTGAAAAATTAAATGCTATCGATTAATTCTATTGATGACGGCCTTTCCATAAATAAGTTAACGTAATGAAAATGTAGATTGCTAAAGTAATACCTGTCACGATTATTGAAGTGGTAAAAATAATACCAATTAAGATCGTACTCAACGCAATAATCGCTATCCAAGTAGTATAAGGGTACCATTTCACTTCATACACACTTGAGTTGGATGACTGTTTTTTTCTTGATTTTAAATGGGCTATTGCAATAATTAACCAAATAAATAATACAGTATATCCAAGTGACCCCATTAGAAAATCAAACGTCTTGCTTCCAGCATATAACGAAAAGATGACACCTACATACAATGCTAAAGTACACATCAAAATCGCATATACGGGAACATTTCTTTTGGATAATTGAGCAAATATTTTAGGGACACGACCGTCTACCGCTTGCGTATAAAGTACACGGGATGAACCATAAAGGCCCGAATTCATCGAAGAAATAATGGCAAGTAAAACGACAGCATTCATAATATGATCCGCGCCAGGAATTCCGATCATTTTAAATACCATGACAAATGGACTTTCTGGTACTCCATTCACTTCATTCCAAGGAATCAAACTAACAATAATAAAGAATGGCAGTAAATAGAAAGTAACAATTCGGATTAATGTACTGCGCACAGCTTTTGGGACTACCTTTTCAGGATTTTTTGTTTCAGCTAATGTAATCCCTATGATTTCCGTTCCACCATAGGAATAGATCACCACAAGCATAGCTGCAATCAATCCCATTGATCCATTTGGGAAAAAACCACCGTGAGAAGTTAAGTTAGAGAAACCTACAGCACTATGATGACCAAATGAGACAAGCAATAAAATGAGTCCTGCAATAATAAATACAATAATAACTGTAATTTTAATCAATGCTAGCCAATATTCCGTTTCAGCAAAAATCTTCACAGATAACAGATTAATAGCTGTCACTAGCACCGAGACAGATAACGCCAATATCCAAATTGGATATTCAGGCAGCCAATATTGAATAAAAATAGCGGCCACTACAGATTCGGCAGCAATATTTAATACCCACATCTTCCAATAAATCCAGTCTAAAAAATAAGCTGGATATTTACCTAAAACGGATTCAACTAAATCTCTAAACGTTCTTGCCTCTTTATTGCGGACTGCCATTTCTGCAAGACCTTGCATAACAAATAGTAAAATAATGCCCCCTAATAAATAGGCTATGAGCACTGATGGACCTGCCATATCGATGGCTGCACTACTTCCTTTAAATAATCCTGCGCCAATAGCACCACCTAATGCCATCATCGTAATGTGACGCGAGGTCATTGTTCGTTTTAATTGTTGCTGATTGTTCTTTTCCACTTTCCTACCTCCTAAAAATCAAAAAAGGCATACCGTCTGTTCCTTCATCATCAAATGAAAGAAGAGACGATATGCCATAAGCAAACCGCGGTACCACTCTAATTGGCTCAATATGAACCCAACTTAAAACCTTGTAACGAAGGTTAATCGTCAAACAAATAGAATAATCAGACAATTCCATTTATCTTACCACTCCTAGGCAAGTTCAAAGTCTTATTGGTCTGCGTTGCACCAACCCGCAGCTCTCTTTACCGAATAATGAGCTTTTACTACTCCTAATCTTTGCGTTTAAAAACATTATGATTGTAAATTTAATGATTATTCAACACTATAATCGCAACTGTTAGTTATGTCAATATTTTATTTTGCGATAATTTTCAAATAGCAGTTACTTGCTTAGAAAATGAAAAAAGCAGGAAGGCTCATCCCTTCCTGCAATAACCTTTATGCATTCACTTTTAAAGCCTTAAATTCCTCAATTAGAAGCGGAACTACTTCAAATAAATCTCCAACGATTCCATAATCGGCTACTTTGAAAATATTTGCTTCAGGATCTTTATTGATAGCAACAATGACTTTAGAGTTTGACATTCCTGCTAAATGCTGAATAGCCCCTGAAATACCAGCAGCAATATAAAGATCAGGCGTTACAACCTTACCAGTTTGACCAATTTGCAGTGAATAGTCACAATACTCAGCATCACATGCACCACGTGATGCTCCTACTGCACCACCTAGTAAATCTGCAAGCTCTTTTAGTGGCTCAAATCCTTCTTCAGATTTTACACCACGGCCACCAGCAACTACTACTTTTGCCTCTGATAAGTCAACACCTTCTGAAGATTTACGAACAACCTCTTTAATAATTGTGCGAAGGTTTGTAATTTCTACAGTAACTGCCGAAACATCTCCTGTTTTACCATCAACTTTTTCTAAAGGTGCAATGTTATTTGGACGAATAGATGCTAATACAATTCCGTCTTTTACTTTCACCTTTTCAAAAGCTTTACCCGAGTAGATTGGTCGGATGAATACAACATCATCGCCTGCGCCTTCAATTGTAGTAACATCAGATACTAAACCTGCTTGTAATTTACTTGCAATTTTTGGCGATAAATCTTTCCCATTTGCCGTATGGCCAAAGACAATGCCAGCTGGCTTTTCTTGCTCAATAACAGCTAGTAGTGCTTGACTATAGCCATCAGATGTATATTGTTTTAAATGTGGGTGTTCCACCGTTACAACTCGATCAGCACCGTATTCAAATAATGGACCTGTTAAATTTGCTACAGCATCCCCTAAAAGTACCCCTACAACCTCGCCACCATCAGCGATTTGTTTTGCAGCTGCAATTGCTTCGAAAGAAACATTACGTAAGCTTCCTTCACGAACTTCACTTAATACTAATACTTTTTTTGACATAGCATATTCCCTCCGTTACCCTTTAAGATTCGATTTTTTAAACTACTTTTGCTTCTGTGTGAAGTAGATTTACCAATTCTTTTACTTGTACAGAAAGGTCGCCTTCAAGAACACGGCCTGCTGCTTTTTGAGCTGGTAAGAAGATATCAACCGTTTCAATCTTCACTTCTACGTCATCTTCATCGATATCTAAATCATCTAATTCAAGCTCTGCAAGCGGTTTCTTCTTCGCTTTCATAATACCTGGTAGAGATGGATAACGTGGCTCATTTAAACCTTGTTGAGCTGTTACTAACAGCGGTAAGGAAGTTTCAATTACTTCTGAATCTCCTTCTATATCACGAACAATTTTTGCAGAAGTTCCATCAATCTCAAGCTTTGTAATCGTTGTTACATAATTAATATCTAATAAATCTGCAACACGTGGACCCACTTGACCAGAACCACCATCAATCGCAACATTTCCTGTTAAAATTAAATCAGCATCTTTATCTTTTAAGTATTCTGCTAATAGAAAAGCAGCAGCATTTTGATCTAATTCATCTAAATCATCTTCCGTATTGATAAGCACTGCTTCATCAGCGCCCATTGCTAGCGCTGTTCGTAATTGCTTCTCAGCATCCTCGCCGCCAATTGTTACTACCGTCACTTTACCGCCAGCAGCGTCACGCACTTGGATTGCTTCTTCGATGGCATATTCATCGTAAGGGTTAATAATGAATTCTGCGCCGTCCTCTTGGATTTTACCACCCGACACAACGATTTTTTCTTCTGTATCAAACGTACGTTTAATTAATGCAAAAATATTCATATATCCATACCTCCTGGAACGTTTTATAATTCTAAGTAAACTTATAAATATTATATATATTTAGTTTCAATAACATCGATAACATCCTTGCTCGTTACTATCGACATATGGGAAATTTATTTGCCAGTAAACATAGGCTCTCGCTTTTCAATGAATGCTTGAATTCCTTCTTTTGCATCTTCTGTGATGAATACTGTGCCAAAGGATTTCGCTTCCGCTTCAATCCCTTCATAAAATGAAGCATGCTTTGCATATTGCAAGGTTTGAATAGCTGCCTTCAAAGCAATTGGGCTCTTCTTGGCAATATTCTTTGCAATATTTAATGTTTCCTCTAACAGTGTCTCTTCTGAGAATGCACGGTTTGCTAAGCCCCATTGCACAGCTTCTGTACCGGAAATCGGTTCGCTCGTAAACATCATTTCAGCAGCCTTTGCTACACCAACATAACGTGGTAGTCGTTGCGTACCGCCGAAGCCAGGAATAAGGCCTAATTGTAACTCAGGTAAACCTAGTTTCGCTGATTCCGTCACAAAGCGCATATGACAGCTCATTGCTAGCTCAAGCCCACCGCCTAATGCTGCACCATGAATAGCTGCGATAATCGGCTTAGGGAATGATTCCACACGCTCAAATACTTGCTGTCCATTGCTAGCTAGCTTCGTAAACTCTTCTCCAGATTCTACCCCAGTAAATTCTTTAATATCTGCACCTGCAGAGAAGAAACGGCCTTCACCATGAAGTACAAGGACTCTTACAGCATCATCATGTTCTACAGCATCTAGCACAGAATTTACTTCTGCAATAATACCGCGAGATAATGCATTTGCTGGTGGACGTGCAATTGTAATATTTGCTACCCCATCTTCCACTTTCCAACTTAGAAATTCCATTTCTCCACATCCTTTTAACCTTTAATGGCGTTCAGGATTAATGCCTGAACCTTCGGAACCTGCTCCATCAAATCATATCGATAGTCATTCATAACCCACGACGTAATAGTTTCATCGATTGTTCCAAAAACCATTTGACGTGCCAAGCGTACATCCATCGTTTGATTGAACTCACCTGAAAGCATACCTTCGATTAAAATTTGATCAAGTAAATGTAAATACTCACGTAATACTGAATTAATTTTTAGTCGTAAGTCTTTATTTGATTGGCGAAGCTCTAATTGTGTGACGGTTGCTAGGTATCGATCTGTCGCTAGAACATTAAAATGATTTTCAATCATTCGGGAAAGTTTGTCTTTAGACGTATTCCCATTTTCTATTATATCTTGTAATGACTCTACAAAAACAGCCATTTTTTCATTAAAGACAGAAATTAATATATCTTCTTTATTTTTAAAATATAAATAGATTGTTCCATCGGCCACCCCAGCCTGTTTGGCGATTTTCGATACTTGCGCTTGGTGATACCCATTTTCCGCAATAACGATGACAGCTGCATCAATAATTTGTTTATATTTTGGCTTATCTCGTTTCACTTTTATATCACCACCTAAAAAACATGCGCACGTCAACATAATCAAGTATGACGTGAGAACCTAAAAAAATATGAAAATATGAATGGTCATTCATTCATATTTTCATATTATATTTTACATCATTGCTTGTCAATACTTTACCACGTATTTATTTCGCTTCTTTATTCGCCATTTTTGTTTTTTCTTCATCCACTAATGTACGGCGCAAAATTTTCCCAACGGCTGTTTTTGGCAGCTCATCTTTAAATTCATAATACCGTGGAACTTTAAATGACGCTAGATGCTGACGGCAATATTTATTTAATTCGTCTTCTGTAATCGAATATCCTTCTTTTAAAACAATATAAGCTTTTACCGTTTCTCCTCGATAAGGATCAGGTATACCTGCTACAACGCATTCTTGAATTTCCTCACGCTCGTATAACACTTCTTCAACCTCACGAGGGTATATATTAAAGCCCCCTGCAATAATCATATCTTTTTTACGATCCACTACATAGAAATAGCCTTGCTCATCCATATAGCCAAGATCTCCTGTTAAAAACCAGTCATCTGTAAATGTAGCGGCCGTATCCTCTGGGCGATTCCAATAGCCCTTCATCACTTGTGGTCCTTTAACTGCAATTTCACCAACTTCACCAACTGGCAATTCTTCCGTATCCCCTGTCCGCAAAATAATCGCTTCTGTATTTGGCCAAGGTAATCCTATTGAGCCAATCACCCGCTTGCCCCAAATTGGAGTAGCATGTGTCACTGGTGATGTTTCAGTTAATCCATAACCCTCTACTAATTTTCCACCTGTTACCTCTTCAAACTTCTCTTGCACTTCAATTGGCAATGAAGCAGAGCCACTTAGGCAGGCCTTAATAGATGATAAATCGTAATTAGCAATGTCTGGATGATTTAATAAACCGATGTATAGGGTTGGCGCACCAGGGAAAAGTGTTGGCTTTTGCTTATCAATTGTCTTTAATGCAGTTTCAGCATCAAATTTCGGTAACAGCACCATTTTATTTTGAGTGAAGACTGATAAAAGCATAACAGTTGTCATACCATAGACGTGGAAGAATGGTAGGATACCCATAATGACCTCATCACCGTGCACACATTTATACATCCATGCATCACACATTGTCGTATTGGCGATTAAATTTTTATGGGTTAGCATGACTCCTTTAGGGAATCCGGTTGTTCCACCTGTGTATTGTAGTAATGCTAGGTCTTCTTCAAAATCAAAAGGAATATGATCCATTACCTTGATTGGTGCAGAACGCATTATTTCTGAAAACAAATGATTTTGTCCACTATGTTCAACCTTGACACTAAAGCCATATTGCTTTTTTTGAATAAATGGATAGACTAAATTTTTTGGGAATGGTAAATAATCTTTGATGGCTGTCACAATGACATTTTCTAGGGCGGTTTCTTTTATAATTTTCATCACTCTTGGGTACAAAATATCCATCACAAGAATAACTTTTGCACCCGAATCTGCCATTTGATATTGAAGCTCACGTTCAGTATAAAGTGGATTTGTTTGTACGACAACAGCACCTGCATACATGGCACCGTAGTAAGCGATTACACTTTGAGGCGAGTTAGGTAACATAATTGCCACTCGGTCTCCCTTTTCCACACCTAATGATTGTAAATAGTTTGCGAATCTTAAAGCAGACTCATATAGTTCGGTGTACGTCAAATCCTTCCCCATAAAATGAATCGCTACTTTTGATGGATTCTTCTTATAGGCGCGTGTCAAAAACTCTTGCACTGGAATTTCCTCAAACGTTAAAGACGATGGTACTTCTTCAGGATAATTTGCTAGCCATGGTTTTACTGTCATACGTCCTCTCCCCTTTGTCCCAAACTTTGTCAATTCTTAATTTTATTATAATGAAAAAGAAATGCACTTTCAAACAGAAAATAGAAAATAAACGCATTTTCGATTAATTATTATGCATTTAACAACATTATTATGACTAATTCTAAATAGGATTTGTATGGGTAGATACGATGAATACTCATTCATTCTCTCGTTTTTCAGATTAGAAATAACCTATATATTGCTATATTTGAAAAACAATTTTTCCTATCAGGGCTTTAATAGGTTTAGTTGAAGCCACCTGCTATAAGCTCAATAAAAAACGCATCCTTTAAAAAGGATGCGTTAATGTGCTTAAATAGTCATCATATAATAGACGCCCACTGCCAAAAATGCGATACAGACAATGATTAGTACCTTTGCTAATTTTTCCATGTCATGACACTCCTATGCAATACTTGCCCCAATTACAAACGATAGACCAACTGAAATGGTAAAGGAAATGAAACCAACTGAGCGATTATCATTGGCAATCTCTTGATCAACATTAAAACGAGGTGTCATAAATTCAAATAAGAAATAGGCAACAATTAACAACGTAAAACCAAAAAGACCCCAGCCAATCATTTCACTTAATGTACTATGACGAGCAATAGAAAAACGAAAAATATTACAAATTCCTAGTATTTTTCCGCCTGTTGCAAGTGCCACAGCAACATTACCTTTTTTAATTTCTTCCCAATTTTTATACTTCGTCACGACTTCGAACAATGCCATCGACACGACTAAACATAACACAACAACACTAAAGTATCCTGCCGTTTCGATAATTGGATATCGCCAAAAGCCAGAATTCAGCATTTTTCTCCGTCCCCTTTATAGCTTATTTCAATTCAACAACTGTGACGCCTAAGCCCCCTTCGCCGGCTTCACCAAAACGGAAGGATTTCACACGCTTATTGTTTTTCAAATAGCTTTGAATACCTTGGCGTAAAGCCCCAGTACCAACACCATGGATAATAGATACCCGACCATAATTCGCAAGTAATGCATCATCAATATACTTTTCTGTCCTTAAAATTGCATCTTCATAGCGCTCTCCACGCAAATCCAATTCTAATTTCACATGGCCATTTCGATTTTTTACACCAGCTGTTCGTACAATAGGCTCTTTTTCAGGTTTAATATACTCCAAATCACTATCAGAGATTTTCATTTTTAAAATTCCCATTTGGACAACCCATTCAGTATTCGATACTTTTTCTAACAAAGTACCTCTTTGACCATAGCTTAACACCTTTACCTCGTCCCCGACAACTAAGTTTTGCGCACGGGCTTTTACTTGTGCAGCTTTTTTTAGTACTTTATTATTGTCAAGCGGTGTTGCTTCTTCCAAACGCTTACGCGCTTCAATTAGCTCATGCTCTTTAACAACTTGGTCGGCATTTTTTCGCATTTCTCTCAGCTCAGCAATAATGCCTTCCGCTTCATGTTTCGCTTCTTCTACAATTTTACGAGCTTTTTCTTTAGCTTTCTTATCAAGTGCCTCTTTACGCTCATCATAGGCTTGTAATTTATCTTGCAGCTCTTTACGTAAGCTCTCTGACTCTAACAATAATGCATGGGAACGCTCTGCATCATCTTCAGATTGACGACGTGTTTCCTCTAATGAAGCAATCATCGATTCAACCTCATGTCGATCTGTTCCTGTGAAGCCTTTAGCACGCTCAATAATGGTTTCAGGGAGCCCTAAGCGACTAGAGATTTCAAATGCATTCGAACGTCCAGGAACACCAATTAGTAGACGATAGGTAGGACTCAATGTTTCTATATCAAATTCTACACTAGCATTGGCAACACCAGGTCGATTATAACCGTATGCTTTGAGCTCAGGGTAGTGAGTCGTTGCCATCACACGTGCACCACGACCATGTACCTCGTCTAAAATAGAAATGGCTAAAGCTGCCCCTTCTTGTGGGTCTGTACCTGCTCCTAACTCATCAAAAAGAACAAGTGACTCATCATCAAATTTTTGTAAGATGTCGACAATATTGACCATATGAGATGAGAATGTTGAAAGCGATTGCTCTATAGATTGCTCATCACCAATATCAGCAAACAATTGTTTAAACACAGCAAGCTGAGATCCATCCAATGCTGGTACTGGTAACCCAGCTTGAGCCATTAATGTACACAAGCCCACTGTTTTTAATGTTACCGTTTTACCACCTGTATTTGGACCCGTAATTACTATTGCCGTAATGTCTTTCCCAAACTCAATATCGTTTGGCACAGCTGTATCTATTGGTAATAGTGGGTGGCGTGCACGAACAAGGCGGATATAGCCATCCTGATTCATTTTAGGCATTGTACACTTATTGGCTTGGCCATACTTGCCTTTAGCTAAAATGACATCGATATCCCCTAATACCTTTACTAAGTTAAATAAATCTGGTGCTACATCTTGCACCATTGCGCTTAATGCTAGTAAAATTCGTTCAACCTCAGCCTGTTCTTTCATTTTCAAACGATGAATTTCATTATTCGCTTGGACAATAGAATCTGGCTCAATGAATAAGGTTTGTCCAGAAGAAGATTGGTCATGAACGATTCCACCATAATGATGACGATATTCTTGCTTAACGGGAATAACAAAGCGATCATTCCGAATTGTAACAAGTGTATCAGATAGCATTTTCGATGCATTACTGCCACGGATTAAGCTCTCCAATTTAGAGCGTACCTTTGCTTCCTCCGAGCGTAAGGATTGGCGAATAGTTCGTAAAGTTGTACTAGCCGAATCTAAAACAGCTCCGTTATCATCAATACAGTTATTAATTTCATGCTGTAATCCCGTTAATACAGGCATTGTTTCCTTTTTGGCGATAAAATGAGGAATTTCAATCACTTCATCGGCTTCCAAATCCTCAATAAAATTGCGAAGAATTCTACTAGCTCGAATTGTACTAGAAATTTCCATTAGCTCTATCGCCGCTAACATGCCTCCTATTTGGGCACGTCTTGCAGATGGTCGAACATCAAATATTCCACCCATCGGTACATTACCTTTTACACGTAAAATGGATAAACCTTCGTCCATTTCTTCTAATAGTTGTACTACTTTATCAAAGTCAGTCTGTGGTACAAGCTCCTCGATGGCTGATTTCCCAATTGAAGAAGTACAATAGGTAGCCACTTGTTGCCGTACTTTATCGTATTCTAGTGTTTTCAATGCGCGTTCTGCAATCACTGAGAACACCTCCTCAACCTATTTATTTAGTCGTATGAACGCCTCAAATTGTTCACGCGTCCATGTATTCACAATCAAATCTTTTGGTATCCATGCTCTATTGGCATAGCGAACTCCAATATCCATAAAACGTAGATGTGCGGTATCATGCGCATCCGTATTAATCGCTATTGGCACACCTGCTGCTAAAGCCATCTCTAAATGTTCAACACATAAATCAAGACGATATGGATTAGCATTTAACTCTAAAATTTTACCATATTCCTTCGCCCAGGCAATTAACTGTTGCATATCAGGATTATAGCCATCACGATCTTCAATAATTCGCCCTGTAGGATGGGCAATCATATGGACATAAGGATTTTGCATAGCTGTCAGTAGACGTGCCATAATTTTTTCCTGTGTTTGTGTAAAACTTGAATGTATAGAAGCAATTACAAAATCTAATTCACGCAAAACTTGATCATCAAAATCTAAGCTACCATCCGGTAATATATCCATTTCTGTCCCTGAAAATAAATGAAATTCTGGGTGAGCTTCATTAAATGCCTCAATTTCCACTCGCTGTTTTTCTATACGCTCTGGTGTTAAACCATTTGCGACTTTTAGAAATTGGGAGTGATCCGTAATAACGCTATATTGATAGCCACGCGCTAGTAATGCCTGGCCCATTTCTGCAACAGAGTATGCACCATCTGACCATGTCGTATGCATATGCAAATCGGCCTTAATATCTTCTAGTCGGACCAATTTTTGGATATCCTCTGTTTTGTCAAATTCTACTGTCCCTGTACGCAAGCTTGGTGGAATCCAAGGTAAATCAAAATGAGCAAAAAATGCCGCTTCATCTTGAAATGTTAGAACAGTTCCATCTTCCTGCTCCACTCCATATTCACTAATTTTTTCACCTCGCGCTTTTGCAAGCTGGCGCATGCGTACATTATGGTCCTTAGAACCTGTAAAATGATGCAAGGCAGTCGCATATTCCGTATCCTTCACTAAGCGAAAATCAACGCTTACTGGCTCATCTAAGTCCAAGATCACCGAAATTTTTGTATCTCCTGCTGCAACGACTTCTTGGATGGCTAATGTATTTAATAATTGTTCACGGACTGCCTCAACCGCTTCTGTTACAACAATAAAATCAATATCTTTACTAGTTTCCACTGCACGACGGAAACTTCCAGCTACAGAAAAACGTTCCACTTCCTCCATACTATCTAGAAGGGCCTCTATTTGTAAAACCACAGGCTCTAGCTGCCAAATGGGTAGACGCTCAGAGCGATTAGCTAAATTGGCAAGTTCCTTTAAAATTTTCTCCTCTGTTTTGGCAGCAAAGCCAGCTAATTCACGTACTTTGCCCGCTTCACAAGCCGCCTTTAAGCTTTCTGCTGAGTCGATGCCTAGCTCTTGGTGAAGCTTGGCTATCTTTTTTCCACCTAAGCCTGGCAACTTTAACAATGGCAATAACCCTTTAGGGACAATCTCTTCTAGTTCCTTAAGCAAACTTGACTCACCTGTTACCATCAAATCCTCAATAACAGCAGCTGTCCCCTTGCCAATTCCTTTTAGTTTTGTCACATCATCCATTTCACTTAATGAACGCTCGTCTCCTTCAAGTGCCGCAGCTGCTTTTCGAAAGGCGGATACCTTGAATGGATTTTCACCTTGTAATTCCATATACAGAGCAATTTTTTCGAGCGTGCGAATAATGGTTTTTTTATTCACCAATAATTCCTCCTATCGTAAAAACACTTCTCTCCAAACAGAGAGAAGTGCATAGTTGACTATTGCATATAAATATACCACCAGTTTTGGAACATCTTTGTAATGACCGGTGTATGCTCTAAAATAAGACCACTTAACAATGACTTCGACATTAAATTTTGTATGCTATCAATCGGTAGCAGTGCGCATACATATAGCAAAATAAACATAATTAAATAGTTTTCAATCATGCCGAATAGCGCTCCAAGCCAACGATTTACTGTGTTCAGTACAGGTAAATAAGCAATAAAATCAAAAATCGATGCCACAATTTGCAATGTTATTTTTACGGCAAAGAAAATTACCGCAAAAGCAATTACACGATAGAATGTGCGGTCTAAATCTAGACTGTCTATCACGACACCAAGACTACCTGTATCAGTAACTCCTGGATACGGAACCCAAAATACAAATTTTTGTGCTAATGGCTTATAATAAATATACGCAACAATTAGGGCTACTATAAAGCTGACAATGTGCATCATTTGTACAATGAAACCACGTTTTGCACCGACACCAATTCCAGCTAACAGTACCACTAATATGATTAAATCTAACATTCTCTTCAACCCTTTAATTTTTTCAATTCTTCTTCCAGCTGCTCCAGCCGCTCTTTTAATAGTAAATGATCATGTACTGTATTTACTGCTGTCAGAACAGCAAGTTTTGTGCTATCAAGTGAGGGATTATGTACGTTCATCTCGCGCATACGGTCATCAACAATCGAAGCAACAAGTCGCATATGGCCAATGGATTCCAAGCCGACCATTTTATATGTATGACCATATATTTCCACAGAAATTTTATTCTTTTCTTGTTTTTCCATAGTCGCACCCTCCTATAAATTCGATACATGCAAGATTTTTTTGGCTTGCTAGCACCATCACACAAAAAAGCTATTTATTATCATACCATGAAAGGTATAAAATTGTGAACAATGAGGACAGAAAGGATCGATTAAATGTCAAATATTGTACTTTCCATTTCAACAAATATTCAAAAAGAGGTGATGGCATACTATGCATCCAATTATATTGAACGCAAGGCTGCTGGTGTAATCTTCGCCGCAAAACTACCAGATACCTCCATAACCATGTATAAATCAGGAAAATTAATGTTTCAGGGTGGTGGAGCTGAACGTGAAGCTGCCCGCTGGGGGACCATTGAAAAAACATCGAACTCGAAAGCATCTAGTATTGGAGCAAAGGGTGATACACTACCCGACCAATTTGCAACGATGTCCGTATTAGGCTCAGATGAAACAGGCACTGGTGATTATTTTGGCCCTATTACAGTAGCTGCCGTATATGTACCTGCCTCCAAAATTGAACTGATCAATGAGCTTGGTGTCAAAGATTCAAAATTGTTATCGGATGATTACATGCGGAAAATTGCTCCTGATTTACGCGCAGCTTGCGTTCATAGTGTTCTCGTCTTACGCAATGAAAAATATAACAGCTTACAGGCAAAGGGCTACTCCCAAGGGAAAATGAAAGCCATGATGCATAACAAGGCACTGCAAAACACAATGACAAAAATGGCTCCTGAAAAACCTGAATGTATTTTAATTGATCAGTTTGCAGAACGAGGCGTTTATTACAATTACTTAAAAAACGAACGAGAAATTGTACAGGAAAGCGTGTACTTTTCTACTAAAGCCGAGCAATTACATGTAGCCGTGGCTACAGCATCCATTCTAGCTCGTGCTGCGTTTTTAAAGGAAATGGATCGTCTCAGTGAAATAGCGGGTTTAGAGTTAATGAAAGGGGCCTCCAACAAGGTAGATGTGCAAGCTGCACGTATTTGGCGTAAACAGGGCGAAGAATTTCTACGCTCCATTACAAAATGGCATTTTGCTAATACAGAAAAAGCGAGAAAGATGATTTAAAAAACATGAAGCTCCAAACGAAAAAGATTGTCTAGATGACAGTCTTTTTTCTTTACCAAAATAAAGTAAAGGCGTTATTTCCCATGAGAAAGTCATTATCCTTATGACCGTGTAAGAAAAATGACAAAAGCCATCGAGAGTAAACTTCTCGATGACTTTTGACTAAGTCTGAGACTATCTAGTACGACAGTCTTTTTATAATTTTAGCGTACTTCTGTACCATCGATTGTAGCAATTGCTTTTAGTACTTTATTGTGTGCAGCTACTACTTCTTCGTCTGTTAACGTGCGTTCTGGGTCGAAGTATGTGAGCGAGAATGCTACGGATTTTTTCCCTTGCTCCATTTTCTCACCCTCGTATACGTCAAATACGCGGATATCCTTCAATAATTTCACACCAGCTACATTAATAGCTTTTACGACTTCGCCTGCAGTTGTTGTACGATCCATAATAAGCGCAATATCACGAGACATCGCAGGGAAACGAGGTACTGGTTTGTAGGAAAGTGGCGCTTCTTGATCAGTTGCATTTAATAGAGCAACAAGGTTCATTTCCATAACATACGTATCTTTTACACCCCATGCCTTTTCCTCTGCAGGGTGTAGTCCACCAATAATACCCACTTGCTCGCCATCCAATACTATACTAGCTGTACGACCTGGGTGTAATCCATCAATTTGTGCTTTTTCAAATGAAATGCGATTTCCTAGGCCAAGCTTGCCAATAACACCTTCTATTACACCTTTTAAGACGAAGAAATCTACGGCTTTTTTCTCGCCTTGCCATGCGTGATCTAGCCATTTCCCTGTAAGGACTACTGCAAGATGCTCTTCTTCGAAAGGTTGCCCTTCCTCCGATTGACCAAGGAATACTGAGCCGATTTCATATAGAGCTACACTGTCTGCTTGGCGGGCAACATTATAGGCTGCTGCTTCAATTAAGTGTGGAACTAGGCTTTGTCGTAATGTAGAGCGTTCTTCACTCATAGGCATTAGTAAACGAGTGACTGGTTCAGCTTTCAATGCAAATCGTTGTGACAGCACATCAGATGTTAATGAATACGTCACAGCTTGATACAAGCCAGCACTCTCCATATAATTACGAACAACACGACGATTAGCTTGATAAGCTGTTAAACTACCTACTTGTGTAGCACCCTCTGGTAATGTCGTTGGAATCTCGTCGTAGCCATAAAGACGAGCAATTTCCTCTACGATATCCTCTTCGATTTTAATATCCTGACGACGTGTTGGTGCATCAATAATTAATAAACCATTTGCAGCTTCTACTCCGAATTTTAAGCGCTCTAAAATAGAAAGCATATCCTCTAATGCGATTTTCATGCCTAAACGTTCGTTAATAAAATCTGGTGATACGACAACACGCGCTGGTGTTTTATCTAAATCGTCTACCACACATGTACCTTCCAATACTTCACCACCAGCTAATGCAGCAAGTAATGTTGCAGCACGTTCAGCTGCAGGTAAAACACGATTCGGGTCTACCCCTTTTTCAAAGCGGGCAGATGCATCAGATCGAAGGCCAAGATGACGAGATGTTTGACGCACTGTTAAGTCGTCGAAATAAGCCGATTCAATGACAACAGTCGTTGTAGAATCTGTTACCTCAGAATTAGCACCACCCATTACACCAGCAATAGCAACTGGCTCTTTGCCATTCGTAATAACTAAATCTGACGCTTTTAAGGTACGTTCTTGGTCATCCAAAGTTGTGATTTTCTCACCCTCCGTTGCTTTACGAACAACGATTTCACCTGTTGCTAGACTATCATAGTCAAAGGCATGAAGTGGTTGACCATATTCCATTAACACATAATTCGTTACGTCCACTACGTTATTATGCGGGCGTACACCTGCTGCCATCAAACGATTTTGAAGCCACATTGGTGACTCCCCAATTTTGACGTTTTTCACAACTTTTGCGACGTACATTGGGTTTGCTTGCATATCTTCCACACGAAGCTTTAGTAAATCCTCTGCTTTTTCGCTGGCAGCTTGATAAGAAATATCTGGATACTTTACTTCCTCTGACAGGATAGCACCCACCTCATATGCTACACCTAGCATTGAAAGGGCATCTGATCGATTTGGTGTTAAACCAAGCTCTAGCACTGTATCTCGTAAGCCTAGAATAGCCAGTGCGTCCGTTCCTACTTGCGCATCTTCTGGAAGTACGTAAATGCCCTCAGAGTAAGCTTTAGGTACAAGCTTTCCTTCAATACCTAGCTCTTGTAATGAACAAATCATGCCATTTGATTCATGTCCACGAAGTTTAGCTTTTTTAATTTTAATACCGCCTGGCAAATGGGCACCTGGGCGAGCCACAATTACTTTTTGACCAGCATCTACATTGGGAGCACCACAAATAATTTGTTGAGGCTCTTCTTCACCAACATCCACTTGACAAATATTTAATTTATCGGCTTCTGGATGTTTTTCCTTTGATACCACATATCCGACTACAACTTTTTCCATTGCATTTGCACGATCAATGACTGCGTCTACTTCAATTCCTGAACGTGTAATTTTTTCTGCTAATAGCTCAGGTGCTAAGTCCTGTGTATTGACATAATCTTTTAACCATTCTAATGAAACTAACATGTTTTATCCCCCTTACGCCTCTGTTCGCTCGAATTGTGATAAGAAACGAGTGTCACTCGTATAGAAATGTCGAATATCATCGACACCATATTTCAACATGGCAATACGCTCTGCACCAATACCAAATGCGAAACCAGAAACTTTCTTCGGATCATAGCCAGCCATTTCTAAGACGTTTGGATGAACCATACCTGCGCCTAGTATTTCAATCCAGCCAGTGCTCTTACATACGTTACATCCTGCACCACCGCATTTAAAGCACGAGATATCCATTTCAACAGATGGTTCTGTGAATGGGAAGAAGCTCGGACGAAGTCGAATTTCACGTTCAGCACCAAACATTTTTTTTGCTAAAGTATCTAAAGTTCCTTTTAGATCACTCATACGAATATTTTCGCCAATTACTAAACCTTCAATTTGCATAAATTGATGTGAGTGCGTGGCATCATCATTATCACGACGGAATACTTTTCCTGGACATATGATACGAATAGATTCACCTTTTTTAGCTTCCATAGTACGAGCCTGTACAGGCGATGTATGAGTACGTAATAATATTTCCTCGGAAATATAGAACGAGTCTTGCATATCACGAGCGGGATGACCCTTTGGTAAATTTAATGCTTCAAAGTTATAGTAGTCCTTCTCTACTTCAGGACCCTCTGCAATTTCATAGCCCATGCCAATAAATAAATCTTCAATTTCCTCAATGACACGTGTCAATGGATGGCGATTCCCTACTTTTATTTCACGTCCAGGTAAAGTAACATCAATCGACTCACTTGCTAATTTTTCAGCAATAGCCGCTTCTTCAAGTACAGCAGCTTTTGACTCTAATACTGCCGTTACGTTTTCACGAACATTATTCACTAAAGCACCCATTTTTGGTCGCTCTTCAGCTGATAATTTACCCATTCCTTTTAATAAATCAGTAATAGGTCCTTTTTTCCCTAAATATGCAACACGCACTTCATTTAATTCTTTTAGACTTGCTGCTGCTTCAATTTTAGCAAGTGCTTCTTGCTCTAATTGTTTTAATTGCTCTTCCATGTTAAAACCTCCTTAGAAAATTAACGCCTGTTTTTAGGCATAAAAAAACTCGCCCCTAAAAAAGGGACGAGGACATATTCGCGGTACCACCCTAGTTATTGCAAGGCCAATATCCTTACAATCACTTCATTCACATAACGACTTGATAAAGCCGGCTTACCTTTACAGCATCAAGCTGGTCCCGGTAGCTGCTCGCGGGCTGAATTCAAAATTGCATCGGTACGGCGTTGGCTCTCAATCTCCGGCCACACGCTCCCTGTCGTCCATTCACAATCTTTACTACTTCCCGGTCATAGCATTTCATATTTAAACTTACATTTTAGAATTGATTATACAATAACGATCAGTTGCAAATCAAGGGGCAACTAGCGGAAACCCGCATGATTCTGTCAGTTATTTCACAAAACCATATAAAACTATACCAGTTGCTACAGCTACATTAAGTGATTCAGCCTGACCAAAAATTGGAATGATTATATTTTGGTCTGTCATTGCTAAAAGCTGTGGCTGAATACCACTACCTTCATTCCCCATAATAATCGCAAATGCACCAGTATGCTGAATGTCGCTATATGGCACGGCGTCTTCATCCAATGCCGTACCAAATACTGGAACTCCTTGATCCTGTAAAAAGTCTACACATTCCGTTAACTCTTCACGTACTACAGGGATGTGGAAATGTGAGCCTTGTGCAGCTCGTAACGTTTTAGGGTTGTAGACATCGGCACAGCCCTTCCCTAAAATAACGGCATCTAATCCAGCTGCATCGGCTGTACGAATCATCGTCCCAATATTGCCTGGGTCTTGAACAGCATCGATCAATAACACTTTACGCCAGGATGCCTTTACTTCCTCCTCTAATGCAGGCTGTCTACAAATAGCAAAAACACCTTGTGACGTTTCTGTTTCCGCAAATTCCTTCGCTACTACTGACGTAACCTCTACAATAGCAATGCCATCAATTGGCCATAGCATCGGTAAATCTACACCTTCACGTACAATAATTTGCAGGACTTGCTCTTTATTTTTTAATGCTTCTTCTACAAGGTGAAAGCCTTCCACTATGAATTCACCTGATCGTTCCCGTTCTTTTCGTGTTGTCGCTAATTTTTTCCAATATTTCACTAGCGCATTTTGCGTAGATTCGATTCTCTTCATTGCTACCTCTTACCGCCTTTTTCCTATATATTGACCATTATTATACCTTAGTAAATACTAAATTTCATAGCTATGTGAGAAAACTGTTTTTTTCTAGGACAAGTGTAATTTTAATGCTGTGTCTAACAACTCCACCATGTTATAATGATACATACTTTGTAATAATTTTACAGTATCGAGAAAAAAGGTGATCAGGATGAAAAAAACAATACATGTAGTTGGTGCCATTATTGAAAATGATCAACAAGAAATTTTCTGTGCTTTAAGAAATGCCCATATGGTACTCGCTAATTATTGGGAATTCCCTGGCGGTAAAATTGAACCCGGCGAAACTCCCCAGCAAGCACTTTATCGAGAAATCCTTGAGGAATTCAACTGCGTCATTCAAGTTGGTGAGCCAGTGACCAAAACTCTTTATGAATACGAACAATTTTTTGTTCACCTAGAAACTTATCTAGCCACTATTATTAAAGGTACTCCACAAATATTGGAACACGCTGAAGCAAAATGGGTTCCTCGTCAGCAATTGCTTAAGCTTTCTTTTGCACCTGCCGATTTACCTTCCATTAAAAAATTATTAGCGGAGCCATAACACATATTTACTTCATATCAAAAAAATGAGTCACTTGGTTACGACCATTTTTTTTCGATGCATACAAGGCATCATCCGCATTTTTTAGCAATGTCGTACCAGTATCTTCTGATGTGACGGTTGCCATTCCAATACTTATCGTCACCTGACCAGCTGGCCAATGATCTAACGCAACTGTTTTTCTAATTTGCTCCCCTAACTCTTTTGCTGCGGCAATCTCAGTTTCCGGTAAAATCATGACAAATTCCTCACCACCATAACGAGCAACGGTATCTTCTTTACGCGCTCGTTGTGTTAATAGCTGTGCCAATTGAGCAAGAACATCGTCACCTACTTGATGTCCAAACGTATCATTAACTTTTTTAAAATGGTCAATATCAAGAATACATAGTGAGAAAGGCTTAGCTGATTCATAATAACTATTGAGCTGTTGTTCAAGTTTATCTTGAAAGAATCTTCTATTTTTCAAACCCGTAAGTTTGTCTGTCTCCGACAATTCAATTAAAGTAGCATTCACGGCTAATAATTTTGCCTGTTGTTGTTCGATTTCTACATGAATTTGCTCCAAATTGGCTAATGCCTGTTCTTTTTCTTGGTAGGCTGCCTCTAGCAGCTTTTTAGCTGAACGTAACTCTTGTTCATAATCAATACGCTTTTGCATTTTGACTAAAATACAATCAATTCGCTCTACCGTATCTTCCTTGTACAATCTAGCATTCATTAGAAATGGTATAGCCATCCCTTCCTTATGTTTGAGATGAATAAACAATTCCTCTACTTGCTGTTCTAAATTTATCATCGGATAAAAATACGAGTGAAAAATTAATTTATTAGCAGTAGATAGAAGTACCTCTAGATGTTGTTGCAGCAAATCTACCTGCTCAAAGCCTATCCAATTTAATAAGGTGTGATTGACCTCTGCAATTACTCCTTCGTGAGTGATGGAAAGAAAACCACATGGCGCATCATTAAGTCGTTGTTCCATTTACAATAATCCTTTCATTATTCTTCCCTACAAAAAACCCGTAATACACTGGATGGTTTCATTTGGGTGACTAATGTGAGGGTAATGTCCTTTCGCTTCCATTAAGCTAAAAGTACTGCCTTTAATATGTTTATGTAAATAATCTCCTACACTTATAGGCACAATACTGTCCTCAGAGCATTGGATAATTAAAACTGGGACTGTTACCTTTGATAATTCATTTCGATGATCCGATAAAAATGTTACCTCGGCAAATTCTCTCGCAATGACAGGATCTGCAGATTTAAATGTTTGTTTGAGCTCATCCGTTAATGCTGGATTTTCAGGATTGCTCATTGCGATAGGAGCCATATAACTTGCCCAACCAGCAAAGTTCATTTCCATCATATCTAATAATTCCGAAATATCACTACGCTCAAATCCACCCATATATTCACCATCATTTAAATAACACGGAGAAGGTCCAATCATAATCAATTTTTTAAAGTATTCAGGTCGTTTGATGGATGCAAGTAATCCAATCATAGAACTAATAGAATGCCCTACAAAAATACTTTGCTGTAATTTTAAAGATTCAATAACATCCAATAAATCTTGCACGTAGCCTTGCAAATTTTGATATTTCTCTGATGTATAGGCATTTTTATCTGAGCTTCCAGATCCGACATAATCGAATAATATAATTTTATATTTGTCCATAAATGCAGGCGTAATAAAACGCCACATGTTTTGATCACAGCCAAAACCATGTCCAAAAATAATCGGTTGATCTCCTTGTCCAATTACTTTCACATGATTACGAACAACAATATTTTCCATCCTGCTAACTCCTTTTTAGAAATATATGTAATAGTTTTATTGTGACCTTTGGTCCTGTAATTATCAAGATTAATTTCCACTTATAGATTGGACATGCTTTCACTATAAGAAGAGAGCAGCAATGCGTCCGCATACTGCTCATCTTATAGACTATAACCATTTGCTAATAGGCGGAATACTTTGCGGAAATTGAAATACATTAAATGGATCATATTTTGTTTTCACTTCTCTCAACCTTCTAAAATTACGACCATAATAGGCTGTTGGCCAATCTTGAATAAATCGATCGGGGAAATTGACATAATCGCCTGTGGTATATGGAGATAAAGCCCTCCGTATGTCCTCCACCCATTTTATATTTTGCCTTTCATCATCTGGGTTTTTCCAAGAGGTATTGTATTCTTGAGCCATTATGGCATTTCGGTAGAAATAGGCTGTGTGATTTGGAGCAATTTCACTGACGGCTCCTCTTAAGGATTGCTGCCAAATTGTCGTATTTGGATTAGGGGCATGCGTTAAAAATTCCTTCATTCTCTTAATGGCCTCAAAAGGAAGCGGTCTCTCAATAAAAGAACCTGATCTTTTATAGAGCATTGGTTGATTACCACTTGGTAGATCAAAAAATTCTACTGCCTTTATATAGGGTACTTCCTTTATCCATATATTTATTGGTGAACCTGCCTTTCTTAATGGTCGAAGAAGTTTTTTTAATTCCGCTGTGGAACCCACAAATTCTCCTTGAGATACGATCTCCCCAACTTCCTTCGTCTTTAATTCAATTTGTGATGTCAGACGACTATCAGTAAATGGAGCCCATTTTTGCCATGTATCAAAAGCAAGCTCAAAATCACTCCATCCCCATGTGATGGAAAAGAGCGAAACTTCACTGATAGCATGGAGCTTGAATGTTAATGAAGTGACAATACCGAAATTCCCACCACCGCCACCACAACTGGCCCAAAAAAGGTCATTATTGTGTTGCCTATTTGCTTGGATCATCTTGGCACCATCCTGTCCACTTGCAATCACTATCTCTATTTCCAGGAGATTATCACAAGTTAGCCCAAAAAGTCGTGACAGCATGCCAATCCCTCCACCAAGGGTTAAGCCAACTACGCCAACGCTACTTTCTGTACCAGCAGGTATCGTTACACCTTTTTCCCATAATTCTCTGTATACCTTTCCTAAATTGGCACCAGCCTCGATTTTGACCGACATGTCTTGGAGATTAATAGCGATATTATTCATGTCACTTATATCAATAACAAGACCCTTATTTAATAACGAAAAATTTTCATAGCTATGCCGACCACTGCGAACCCTGAAAGGTTCATTGTTTTCCCTTGCCCATTTTATGGCATTGACCACATCTTTTGTTCTTTGACAAAATACAATTAAACTCGGATACTTGGAATTATTTAAATTATTATTCGTCCGCGCTTGTTCATAATTCGGATCTTCAGGAGTAACGATTCTACCTGTAAGCTTCGCTTTCTTCACCTTAAACCCCTTCCCCATCACATCTAATTTATGTCATATCCTATGCTAGGTATCCTAGGGAAAGAATTTGAAGCTTTAAGCTTTTGCATATCTCTTATAAAATACTCATTTCATCATTTGAATCATATGATGCAGTAATGAACTATCATTTAGGAGGTGTTCTATGATTATTCATGTAGTAAGTGCTGGGGAAACGCTTTGGTATATTGCCAATCGTTATGGGGTATCTGTGCAATCTATTACCCTGTTAAATGCGTTAGCTACACCAGATCAATTAGCCATCGGACAATCACTTGTTATCCCTTCATCGTATACCACTTATACCGTGAAAAGCGGAGATACATTATGGTCGATTGCCCAACAATTTGGCGTTCCGCTACAAGCAATCATTGCAGACAATCATCTTACGAACCCTGATATGTTAACACCTGGCACTAAATTAATTATTCCACCAGTCGTTCATATTGTGCAGCCTGGTGAAACTTTATGGCAAATAGCTCAAAATTATGATACGACCATCCAAGCAATTATTGCTGCAAATCATATTAACAACCCTAATATGATTTATGTTGGTGCTCAATTAATCATCCCTAGAAAATTACCACTTATCGAAGTAAATGCTTATTCTTACCAACCACCTGAGGAAGCAATTGATTCCATTAATGCTGTTGGTCATCTACTTACTTATTTTAGTCCTTTTGCTTATAAGATGAAGGAAGACGGTACATTACAGCCTATAAATGATGAAAAAATGATAGCAGCTGCAAAGGCTAAAAACATCATTCCTATGTTAACGCTCACTAATTTTACTTCAACAGAAGAAGGCTCTAATTTGGCACATGTTGTCTTGTCCAATGAAGAGTTGCGTGTCAAAGTCATGAATAATGTTTTACAGGTGATGCAAGAGAAGGGCTATCAAGTTTTGAATATTGATTTTGAAAATGTTTTGCCTGCTGATCGAGAAAATTACAATGCATTTATCCAATTAGCAGTGGATATGCTACATCCAAAGGGTTATCTCGTATCAACTGCACTCGCACCTAAAACCAGTGCAACGCAAGTTGGAACGTTATATGAAGCACATGATTACGAGGCACATGGTCGAATAGCAGATTTTGTAGTTTTGATGACGTATGAATGGGGATATCGTTTTGGATCTCCTCAAGCCATTTCCCCCATTAATGAGATGAGAAGAGTTGTTGAATATGCACTTACAGAAATGCCTGCGGATAAAATTTTATTAGGCTTTGAGCTCTATGCCCGTGATTGGTTATTACCTCATGTCAAAGGTCAAGAAGCCGAGACATTTAGTCCACAGGAGGCTCTTAATCGAGCCATTAAATATGGTGCCACCATCCAATATGACCAAACAGCGCAATCCCCATTTTATCGTTATGTCGATGAACAAGGAAGAAATCATGAGGTATGGTTTGAAGATGCGAGAAGTGCACAAGCTAAATTTGACATGGTCAAACAATACAATCTTCGAGGAATTAGTTATTGGGCTTTAGGTTTCCCATTCCCACAAAATTGGGTACTTTTAAATGAAAATTTTTCTATAAAAAAGCCTTAATTTTTTTATTGTGCACGCAACTAATAAAGATATGCTACATTTCCCGATTTTTTCCCATGATAAAAAACTCATTTCAGAGCCATATTAAGATATACCAATTTGAAAGGAGCAACTCACATGGGAAGAGACAATAAACAAGGTCAAAGTAACAATAAAGGTTCATTACCTCAAACGCCAAAAAACCAGAAAATCGCCCCTAATAAGATTAGTGAGGAATTTTCTCAAGAGTTCATGGAGCTGATAAATACAGTAACGCAAAAACAGCACAATAAGAAGCAAAAATAAGGGGGGCTTCAGTTGGATTTTCAACGTGCACATGAAATTGTCGCCTCACCGTTAGAATATGAAGTGAGCTATAATGGCGTTTCCGTTTGGATCGATAAAATCCATGCTGATGAGAAAACAGCGACTGTTCTCCTACGTCGTTCTTTAGGGGAAAGTTCAGATGTGGATATATCCGAACTTAAGGAAGAATATCTCGTTCACTAGAAAGGAAAGAACCTGCTTCATTTTTACCTAAGCAGGTTCTTTGCATTACTTTACATACTATAATGTTCTTTATATTGAAGCTGCGTTAAGACTTCATCTACATGGTGGTGCAAATCATGAAAGGTTTCCGAAATTTGCTGAGGTGAAATCGGTCTACTAAATAAATAACCTTGAATATAATCACATCCACCTTCCATCAGAAACGACAGCTGCTCAACCTCTTCGATGCCCTCCGCCACAACCTTCAAGCGTAAATGCTTCGCCATCGAAATAATCATCGACACAAGAGCCTCATCATTTGGATTATGTTGAACATTTCTCACAAAAGTACGGTCAATTTTTAGACAATCAATGGGAAAATCCTTTAAATAGGATAAAGATGAATATCCTGTTCCAAAATCATCGACTGCTATTTGAATACCTAGCGCCTTTAATTCATGCAGAAGCTGTGTCATTTGATCAATATTCATTGTCATACTTTCCGTAATTTCTAATTGCAAATAATGAGCATCTAATTTCGAACGCTGTAATATTTCACCCACCATTTCAACTAAATCCTGTTGAAATAATTGTCCAAGTGAAAGATTAACAGCCACTTTGATTGGAGGTAATCCTTGTTCTTCCCATTGTTTCGCTTGCTGACAGGCCGTTTCTAATATCCATTTGCCAAGAGGAATAATGAGACCACATTCTTCTGCAATCGGAATAAATATTTCAGGTGACACAAATCCTCGATTTGGATGTTGCCAGCGCACTAATGCTTCAACTGACTCAATCGCACCACTTTTTAAATTTACCTGTGGTTGATAATCTAAATAAAATTCGTTATTGGCTAACGCATTATGTAAATCTTGCTCTAACAATATACGTTCTGCTATTCCTTTAGACATATATGGCTTATAGAAAAGAAATCTTTGTGGTATTTGTCTAGACTCTCGCATCGCTAATTGGGCATGCATCAATAGCTCTTCACCCGTCCATTTTTCCTCCTGTAAGGCTATTCCCATATTTAAATTGCCATTTAACGAAAATAATTGTACCTGTAAAGGTTTTTTCATAGCACTTTTTAAATTCAAACAAAATTGTAATAGCTCTTCAATTGTCTTTACATGATTAATATAAATGACAAATTGGCCCTCTTGTAGTTTGGTCGCAAAATAATGCGGTGGTAAGATCGTTTGTATACGTTCTGCCACTAGCTTCATCATTTTATTAGAATGACTAATCCCTATGGAAGAACGAATGGCTGCAAACCGATCAATTTCAATGGCAATGATTGCCTTTTGATGTCCATTTTCATGTAATTTTTCTTTTAATGTTTTAAGTAATAAATGTTCATTTGGTAATAGTGTAATATCGTCATGATAGGCTTGGAATTGTAGCTCCCGTTGTGATTGTTCAAGATCCTTCTTTATTTTTAAAAGTTGTTGAAATGGTTTTTCAACAGATGTATAATAAATAGCCTTTAGGAAAAAGTAAAATGCTAAAAATTGATAGATAAGGGCGGAGAAATCCCATATCGCATGCGTATCTTGGCTTATAATGAAAAACGTATCACTTACAATGAGCGAGATAGCTGCACTGATGAGCCACATGGAACGCTTTGGCATTTTCTTCAAAAATCTACTAATAATGTTTATCGTTATCAGTTGAAGAACAATAGAAAATAGGTGTACGATATTATCAATATGATCTATCCATTGCACTGGCAATAATTTTGGTGAGATATATACTAGGAGAATACTTGCTATAACAAAAAGTAGAGAACCACTATAACTAAGGATTCGATGCTTCATTGTTAATTGTTTTTTAGGGTATAAAATAATGAATAAAAAGCCGAGTGATAAGTAAAAACGTATTAATATATGTAAAGTATCCTCCATAAAGGCCCATCTGATGGAATGATTATGGCTAAAAAATAAACTGACTAATTCAAGTAATGCTAAAATAAAAAACACATTTCCTATGTATAAAGTTTGATTTGATAGTAAGTGGGAAAAAACTAAATACGATTGTATGGCAATTGCCATCGTAAATACAATAATTAATACTTGTATAATCAATTTTAAATTTGTATAAATTTCACCTTGAAAAACACCGTATATTTGATTGCTAAAACTTAATAATGGTATCACCAGCAGTAATGGTAATACCATGTACCAAACCTCTTTTTTATCGATCTGATTAAACCATTTGCCCAACACAAACCCTCCATACTACTATGTAAAAAAATCGCTAGGTATTTTTAACTATCACAATTGAATAATTTATGTAAAATTGTATTTTTCTTTGACTACTTACAAATCATAACACTTTTATCGTAATTTGTATGCATTCAAGTGAAGTATGCTAATATTCATTTTATTACAATATTAGCATACTTTTGATATATTATTGCTTTTTTCTCACTTCAAAATCCTTATTTCTTAACTTCTTAATGATTCTTTGCCTTCTTTTTTTACTGGCTTCTACTGAAAAACCTAGTAGATTAGCGATGTCTTGATCACTGAGATCTTCTACATAATATAGGTATAAAATGCTCCTTTCTACCTGTTTAAACTGGCACATCAAACCTTCTAGAAAGTTGGAACTTTGTGGATAGTTATATTCCTCCCGCTCAAGCTCATTACGAAGAAAATCAAGGGTTTCATCATCCACTATTGCTATTTTCTCTACATAGTTTTTTTCCTTTATTAATTCATTTAATAGTTCTCCTTTTATTGCGGAATAAATATAACCAGATAATTGTCCTTTTGATGGATCTGCCTTTAGCCATGCCTTCCAAACAGCAATAGCCGCTACTTGACGATAATAATCATAATCTTTATAAATTCTCAAACTTGTAAGAATAGAGCTAATCATCGGTTGCACGCTTTCCAAGACTTCCTCAAATGATTGGGTAGTTGTGAGCTTTCGATTGTTACGAAGGGTCACTTGTCTCTTCCTATCGACTATGCACAGTCTAATATTCCTAGGTGACATTATCTTAAACTGGATATTTCTCGAAATCGAATGTTCACTTTTATCATTTAATCGCTTAATATGGTTCAAATTCCTCTCAGTATTCATCATAATTACAGCTTATTTTTGTAAATTTGATATATTTTCTTTGGCATTTCGTACATATTAAAACGATACTTGGACAAATTACTAGTAAGGAGGCGAAATAGATGAATTTTCAAATTAGAGATGCGATTACAGCCAATGTACACGGTCAATCTGCAGCAGAAATTAAAGACATTGTTGAAGATGCCATTAGCCGTGGAGAAGAGCATTTACTGCCAGGACTTGGGGTATTTTTTGAAAAATGGTGGAAGCAATCAAGCTCCACTGAACAGGAAGCATTCGTTCAAAAGTTAGAAAAAGCATTTGCAAACTGATTTTTTATAAGCAATGCATTCCATTTCCAATAAATGCATGATAATGTTTTACTTATCAGAAAATTTGGAGGGATTGGAATGACTGTTGCAGTAGAATTAATTATCAATCAACTCAAACAGGTATTATTAGAAGAACAAGTGTCAACAAACGAAACGGTACGACAGCTACATGGTAAGGATGAATCCCATCATCCGATGAGCTTACCTGATATCGTTGTTTTTCCCCGTTCCACCGCTGATGTCAGTGCCATCTTAAAAGTCGCGCATGCACAACGTGTTCCAGTTGTACCATTCGGTGTTGGCTCAAGTCTTGAAGGAAATGCAATTCCCATAGCAAATGGTATTTCAATTGATTTCTCTGAAATGAATGCTATTTTAGAAGTTAGACCTGAAGACCTTCTTGTAAAAGTACAGCCAGGCGTCACACGTTCACAATTGAATAAAGAATTAAAAAAGCATGGGCTACAATTTACAGTGGACCCGGGTGCAGATGCCACACTAGGTGGTATGGCAGCTACTAATGCTAGCGGCACTACTGCAGTTCGCTACGGTGTGATGCGGGATCAAGTTCGCGATTTAGAAGTAGTACTGGCAGACGGCTCTGTCATCCATACAGGAAATTTGGCAGCGAAGTCCTCATCTGGCTATCATTTAAACGGTTTATTCGTTGGCTCAGAAGGTACGCTTGGTTGCTTTACAGAACTTACACTGAAAGTATATGGAATACCTGAATTTGTGACCGCAGGGCGGGCTGTCTTTAATACAGTCGGTGATGCTGTCAGTTCCGTCACAGCATTATTACAAACAGGAATATCAGTTGGTCGGGTGGAATTGGTCGATGAGGCCTCCATTCAACAAGCCAATATTTATAATGACACTGCCTTTAGCGAAAAGCCGACACTCTTTTTAGAGTTCCATGGAAATGAAGCAGGTATGCATGCAGACATAGCATTTGCTACAGAAATTTTTGAGGACTTTCATTGCCTATCTGTTGAGTTTGAACACGATAATGCTGGACGTAATAAGCTTTGGGAAGCACGCCATTCATTGGCCTATGCTTATATGCATGCTCATCCTGGTAAAAAGCTTATGTCGACAGATGTTTGTGTTCCTATTTCCATGCTTGCAGAAACTATTTTATATGCTAGGGAGCAACTAAATACTGTTGGACTAGCAGGAGGAATTGTCGGGCATGTAGGAGACGGTAACTTCCATGCGCTGTTAATGTTAAATCCCGATGATGCGGAGGAGCAGGCAACAGCCGATCGCTTCAACGAGCACATCGTTCAATATGCTCTACTTCGTGGAGGCACATGTACAGGAGAACACGGTGTTGGAATTGGCAAGATGAGATATCAGGCAACTGAACACGGTAGCTCCCTTGCTGTCATGAAAAGTATTAAGATAGCACTTGACCCCCTTAACATCATGAATCCAGGGAAAATTTTCTCCCTATAGCCATAAGAAACCGCTGATTCCAATAATCAGCGGTTTTTATTTATAAATCATAACGGAAGCTCTTTACTAATATATCTCCCTTATAAAATTCCTTCGACTCGTCTCTTACAAAACCTAATGATAAATAAAGATTAATGGCAGCCTGCATAATATCTCCTGAATGCAAATATAGGGCTTGATCCTGTCTCTTTCTTGCAAAGGAAAAGCTTTCCTGTAATAATTTCTTGGCCACTCCCTGCCCTCTCCCTTTTGGATGGACCCCCAATAAACGCACGATGGTCGATTGAATATTAAGCTCAGGCAGCCCATATGCTTTCTCCGCATCGGTAAATAATTGTAGTCCTCCTAAAATCTCATCCCCTCGCTTTGCAACTAGTATCGTTTCGGCGTTTGGATTGCCAACGGATGCTCGAATATCATTTAAATACGAAGCCCAGTTCTCTGGGTCCTTATAATCCTTTTCATATTGCCCATAGCTTTCTACTAAAACCTCAAGATAATTTGCATAATCTTCCTCTTGTAAATGTTCAATAACAATTTCCGCTATTGTCATATATTATCCCCTTTCTACTATAAGCCACTTTTACTATAGGCCGTTACTCTTTTTTCAATACGATGTGAGATCCATTCTGTAATAATTGAAATCCCCCAATAAATGATACCAACCGCAATGAAAGCCTCTAAAAACTTCAAGTTCACAGAAGCAACAATGTTCGCCACTCCTGTCAATTCTTTAATCGACAGAAAAAAGGCTAATGATGTAGCATGTAAAAAACCAATAAAGACATTCGTAAAGTTAGGAATGGACTTACCAAATGCTTGGGGTAAAATATAACGTCGCATTGCTTGTGTAAAGGTTAAACCTATTGCATACGCCGCTTCCAATTGCCCTTTCGGTACACTTAAAATACCAGAACGAATAATTTCCGATGCATAAGCACCTGCACTGAATGTTAGTGCAAGTATGACAAAAAATAATATTGGAATGGAGCTGGATTGAAATGATAAGTGGAAAATATTGGACACAACATCGACTAGCATGGGTAATCCAAAATAAACAAGCATGATATGCATTATAATAGGTGTGCCTCTGAAAAAGGAAACATAAAAATTTAAGAAGGGTGTCAAAAATATTATTTGTTTTATCCGCACAAAGGCTATAAGTATTCCTATTACAATACCTAATAAAATAGGTGTAAATGTCATGAATAGAGTTAGCGGTATTACTCTACTAATTTCTCGTAAAGCCACCAACACAAATGCAATATCAATGGTCATAGTACTTCCCCCTAATGAGTGGCAACTTCTTTTGGCATATAGCGGTTGAAATAACGTTCATTGAATTTGAATATTTTTTCAAGAATTATGACAATCGCAAAGTAAACGATCGATAATGCCACATATATTTCAAATGCCCGAGTTGTGGACGCGATTAAAGCTTCTCCACGCCCAACCATATCCATTACACCTATGGAAAAAGCGAGTGATGTATCTTTTAACGAACTAATCATTGTGTTCGCTATATTTGGAAAAGCAACGCGGATTGCTTGTGGGAAAACAATTCGCAGAAAAGCCTGAGGACCGCTTAATCCCACACAATAGGCTGCCTCCATTTGCCCGCGGTCAACAGTTAATATAGCTGCACGAAATATTTCAGCAAAGGCTGCCGCATTGCTCAAAGTATACGTAATAATGACAAAATACATCGCATCCATTCGAGTAACATCAATATGAATGAGCTTGAGGAGTGCTGGTACACCATAAAATACTAAAAACAACTGCACTAAAATGGGTGTGCCACGAATAAATGAAATATAAATTGTAATAAGTTGCTTTAATCCCGCTACGTTTAGAAGCTTTGGTATAGCTAGCATAATTCCAAGCACCATACCAAAAAGTATGGAGAACACTAGTATTTCAGCTGTTACTGGTAAATACTGAAGCAATGTCGGAAGTACTTTCGCAATAAGTACGAAATCAAAATTATTATCCATACTTCTTTCTTCCTTTCCTGATTGTTAGAAGTCTACTGTGTAATCATCTCCTAACCATTTCTTACTTAGATCGCTAATCACTCCCTCTTTCTTTAGCTCAACAATGGCCTCATCTAGACGCTCTTGTAACTTCACTTCATCCTTATTTAATAAGAAATAAACCTTCGAATTTAATAATGCATCCCCAACGACCTTTTGCTGTGCCTCATTGCTTTCGTTATAGTATTTCACCGCAAAGGGTGTCGTAATAATGGCATCAATACGGCCACTTGCCAGTTGATTATTCACATCGACTGAACCTGAAGAATAAACGATATTTGCGCCTAAATGATGGTCCTTATTATATTTTTCAATAAAGACAGCGGAGTTACTTGTTGGCGAAACGCTAACATTCTTTCCTTTCAAATCTTCAATAGATTGAATCTCATTATTCTTTTCATTAACGGTCACCTTTAATGGGAAAACGTTATAGGGTTCTTTATTAAATAAAAATTTTTCTTCTCGTTCACTATTAACTTCCATTTGATGGGCAATAAAATCTATTTTTCTTGTTTCTAAACTTAGTAATAAATTTGAAAATTCCATTGTTTTCAATTCGAATTCATATTCAGGTAGCTTTTCATCGATTGCTCGAACTAGTTCTACATCATAGCCAGTTAAGTTTCCTTTTTCATCTATAAAACAAATATTTGGAAATTGTGTACCTGTACCGACAATAATTTTTTGGACATCTTTCCCACCTTGTGCTGTTTTTTGTTCATTTGAACCTCCGTCCGATATTTCTGAACTCGCACATGCTGTTAATAGCGTCATCAGTAAAAGTAACAGCAAAAACAATATTTTTTTCATATATTTCCCTCTCCTTCTTCTATATATGTGAGGGTAAGCCCACGGCAAGTGCATTCTTTACATGCTCTAATCCAATTTCTGTTATGGCTCTATAGACACCACTTTCACTCGAGCCAATTTCCACAATCGGCACATAACGAACGCCATATTTTAAGTCAAGAATGTCTCTAAATGTATCATTATTAGTTACATCGACTGTTTTATAAGGAATATGCTGTTCATGTAAATACGCTTTTATATCATCACAATAGCTACATCCCTGCTTCGACCAAACAATGATATCTCTTGTCACTGTCATTAATTTTCCTCCTTAGCTTACCGTTACTTGTTGCTGTAGCTTTAAATGAATAGGACTTAAAAGCTCAAAGGAGCGTTGCCGTTCAAATTCCTTTCGTACAGGCGTGTGCAAAATGAATTCATCTATTTGATATTGCACGTGAAAATGATCTAGTAGATCTTTAATTTCTTCTGGCGACCCATAAACAATATCCGCATCATATTGTTTGACCGTATATGCCTCTCCAGATTCCTGCCCAAATTTTTCTGCTAGCTCTACTGATTGTAAAGTCAATGTCCTACCGCTTGCTAAATGAACTTTTGTAATTTTTTGGTCTTCTATCAAGCCTTTTGCCTCTTTATTTGTCGGTGCTGCAACGGCTGCAATCGAGACAGCAAAGTGACCATTTGGATGATGTTCACGATAAATACTAGACGACTGTGCCAATAATTCATTGTCGCTATTAATAAATCGGGCAAAGACAAATGCAATACCAAGTCTCCCTGCAAGTTCTGCACTTTGCGGACTTGCCCCTAATAAGAATAGAGCCGGCTTTATTTTTGGAATGGGTGTTGCTTGCACGCCATGAAGATCATGATTCGTAGGTACATTTTGTTCAATTAATTGCTGTAAAAATGTTAGTCTCTCCTCAAAGTCCTCTCCTTGATTGAGCGTGCCATATTGTAAAGCTTTTGTAGAAAGCGGTAAACCACCTGGTGCCTTCCCAATGCCTAAATCAACACGCCCCGGCTCTAATGATGCAAGAACATGAAAGTTTTCAGCTACTTTGTATGGACTGTAATGCTGAAGCATGACTCCACCAGACCCAATGCGAATAGACGCGGTTTTTGCAAGTAAATAGGATACTAATACTTCTGGAGATGACCCTGCTAGTGCATCCGTATGATGATGCTCCGATACCCAAAAACGTGAGTAGCCTAACTGCTCCGCTTTCTGTGCCAATGCGACGGTTTTTTGTAAGGTTTGCTCATTTGTAGCTTCATCAATAATTGGACTTTGATCTAATATGCCTAATGTATAACTCATACACAGCCTCCTTAATTTCACTTATTCAAATAAATTTACTCGGTTTTTAGACAGACTGTTTGATGTATCGGCTTTCTTTAAATGGCAAACCTAAATTCCCACGCAATGTATCTGCTTCATAGTCTTCTCGATAAAGTCCTCTAGCTTGTAATATCGGTACTACTTTATCAACAAAATCTTCTAAGGCACCTGGTACCGTTACACCGATTATGAAGCCATCTGCGGCCTCCTGCTCAAACCATTCCTGTACAAGATCTGCCACCTGCTCTGCCGTTCCAAAAAATGCTGTTTTAGGAGTCGCCTCACGTAAAGCGACTTGACGTAATGTAAGTCCCTCCTGCTTAGCATAGCTTTTAATATAATCAGTCGTACTTCTAAAGCTATTGGCTCCAATATCACCTAGCTCAGGAAACAGTGCGTCCACATCATATTGTGTAAAATCATGATGATCAAAATAACGTCCAAGATAAGCCAAAGCACGGTCAATGGAAACTAATTCAACAATTTCCTGGTATTTTGCCTCTGCTTCCTCAACTGTATCGCCAATGATTGGGGAAATACCTGGAAAAATCTTTACCTCATCTGGATTTCGCTCAAATGCTGCAATCTCTGCTTTTACTCTTTTATAAAATTTTTGAGATTCTTCAATAGATGCTCCATGTGTAAAAATGGCATCTGCATCCTTGGCAGCCAACCGAATCCCGGCATCAGATGCACCAGCCTGGAATATAACTGGCTGACCTTGCTTTGTTCGTCCAATATTAAGTGGACCTTGGACTGAAAAATACTGCCCTTTATGATGTAGCGTGTGCAATTTTTCTGGATCAAAAAATTGGTCGTTTTCGGCATCTGCGATAAAGGCATCATCTTCCCATGAATCCCATAAACCTTTGACAACCTCTAAATATTCTTCAGCGATTTGATAGCGTTCTGCATGACTAGGATGTTGTTCAATCGTTTTATTGTAGTTCAAAGCAGTACTTTCTAAAGGAGTAGTGACAACATTCCAGCCTGCACGCCCTGCACTAATATGATCTAAAGAAGCAAACTGGCGTGCCACTGTGAATGGTTCGCTATAGGAAGTCGATACCGTTCCAACTAACCCAATATTGTTAGTTGCTACAGCCAATGCTGATAATATCGTAATAGGCTCAAAACGATTTAAAAAATGAGGAATCGATTTATCATTAATAAATAAGCCATCCGCAATAAAAGCAACATCAAATTTCCCTTCCTCTGCCTTTTGTGCCTGTTGAATATAAAAAGGTAGGTTGACACTTTGATTGCTCGCTACCTTGGGATGACGCCAACTTGAAATATTACCACCTACCCCGTGAATAATTGCTCCAAAACGAATTTTGTCTTGTCTAGCCATATCCATTCCTCCTCATTTTTATTTTTTACTAAACATAGTGGTTAAGTATGTTTTAGTGTTAAAAAAATATTTATTTACGATCACTCATAAATAAATTTGGATTGAGAATGATATTACAGTTCATTCAGACAATTTGCAATAGGTTCAGTAATAGAAAAAATTTAGCGTTTATATAAAAAATTTTATCACTCCACCATTTGTACCCTTTCAAAATCCTTCGCTGTATGACAGATTGTCTCCCAAAAAGCTGAAGTCAATGCATCTTTATTTTTATAAGTTAGGAAGATATGTTGATTCATATCCAGTAAATGCTTGATATCTACTTCAATAAATTCGCCGCTTTCAAGTTCATTTTTGACACAAAGCTGTGGTAAAAAGCTAATATAGTTTTTTGTGCGAATGAAAGCCTTAGCGACCTCTAAATGGTCGGTTCGAACCTCTATATTGGCTGCTACACCCTTTATGTCGAACATTTTATGCACATAATTCCAATCAAACGCTCCACACTCAAAAAACACCAGCTTCTGTTGTGCCAATTCTTTCGCTTCGATGCATTCATATTGTGGTAATGGGTGTTCACAATGCTTCACAAGCTTCACCGCATTATCTAATAATAACTCGTTGAATATCCCTTCTCTGTGCACATACTGAATAAAAGCTACATGAATTTGGTGACTCTCTAATTTCTCTAATAGAGTAGCTGTTGAACCTGTCACCAATTGAAAACGTAAATTAGGAAATTGTTCTTTCCATTTAGGCAACGCATACGCTAAAAAATATTGGGCTGTTACGCCATTTGCACCAATACATACATCATCTGTTTCCTGTGTCTTTTCCAATTGCTTCTTTCCTTGCTGAAATGTTTGTACGATTTGAGTCGCAAAAGGTAAGAAATCTTTGCCTTTATCTGATAAGGTTACACTTCGTCCCTCTCGATAAAATAACTCAACCCCTAGCTCCCGCTCCAATGATTTGATGCGTGCAGTCACAGTCGGTTGAGAAAGAAACAAGGCGCTGGCTGCCTTATGCGTACTCTTATAATGGACAACATATAAAAAAGCCTCGATATGATCTATATTCATGTGAATTCCATCCCTTCACTCCTTAGTTACTCTATTATATAAATAATTCTTTATATTCTCTATATTTTATAGGAAAACTTAGTTTTTAGTCCTATACCCCTCGATACAAAAGAAAAAAGTAACCCAGCGTCTCCCAGGTTACTTAACTATGTAGCGATGTAGCCATCCATCTTGACAACAAGCATCGCGCGTGGTGAACATCCCTCTGTCTGTCAGCCACTGTATGTTATTCACATAGGCACCCTCTGTTGCCCATGTAAACTCTATTTATTGTACTTCTCACCCCGAAAATAAAGGTCACATTTTACGCTAGAATCGATGCAAGAACTGCTTTCTGTGCATGAAGTCGGTTCTCAGCTTGCTCAAAAATATAAGAATTAGGGCCATCAATAACAGATGTTGCCACTTCTTCCTCACGATGTGCTGGCAAGCAGTGCAGAAACATGTAGTTCGGTTTTGCATACGCTACAAGCTCATCATTAATTTGGTAATCTGCAAAATCTTGCAAACGTTTTGCTGCTTCTTCCTCTTGCCCCATTGATGTCCAAACATCTGCATAAACAACATCTGCATTTAATACCGCTTCCACAGGGTCATGTGTCACCAGAATCGTGCTGCCATTTGCCGCGGCAATTGCTTGTGCTTTAGCGATAACTTCCGCATCACATTCATAGCCCGCTGGTGTCGCCACAGCTACATTCATCCCAACATGTGCTGAAGCAACTATTAAAGAATGTGCTACGTTGTTGCCATCTCCCACATAGGCAATTTTAAGCCCCTTTAAAAAACCTTTGTTCTCTGCAATTGTTTCTAAATCCGCTAAAGCTTGGCATGGATGATAAATATCTGTTAATCCATTGATAACAGGAATAGTTGCATGCTCTGCTAGTTCCCTCACCATTGCATGGGAATTTGCTCGGATCATAATGCCATCCAAATAGCCTGATAAGACATGTGCTGTATCGTAAATGGATTCACCACGACCTATTTGTAAATCACGCGCATGCATAAACATACTTTTTCCACCTAGCTGATTCATACCGACTTCAAATGAAATACGAGTACGCGTTGAATGTTTTTCAAAAATCATACCAAGTGTTTTGCCTTCTAATAATCTTGGGCATTTCCCCTCTTTGGTAATCATTTTAAGCTGTGTTGCTAATTCAATAAGTTCTGCAACTTCTTGACTTGTATAGTCTAGCAAAGTTAATAGGTCTTTTCCTTTTAAACTAGAAACTAACTTTAGCTGTACTTCTTCGAGTAATTTCATGGCCTTCGCTCCTTGTATCATTGCTGTTGAAATCAGTATAACATGCATAAATATAAAATCAAATGAATTTTTATAATTTTATTAAGGAAATATTAAATGTGACAAAAATTCGTCAATTTGAATATTTATTCATATCAACCATTTTTACGATTGAATTCTTTGTAGAAATTCACTGAAAGAAAGGGGTTAAGAATAAAGAAAGAAAAGGGTTAAGAATAAAGAAAGAAAAGGGAGAGCAGTTATTGAAAGAATTTGAAAGCGTTAAAAACCTCCTAACAATAATTTGTTAGGAGGTAAAATTTCTTTATACATGTCATTACCTTTATATATTGCTACTTACTCGATACTACCTGTTGGGTATAATGTAGTTCCTCCAATGGAGACTTTGATTTCATTAGACATTGGAACATTATATTCATCAATAACCGTTCTCCACCATTCCCATGCAAGACCTGTACATTCTCTTGCATAAATTCTTATATTTTTTGAATTAGCCGGAAGCGGTATGACTGTAGAGAAATGAGCGGTTTTGTCCTTCCAATTGCCATCCCAAGTTTTATGGGTTAATACTTCATTTCCATTTTCATCATATGAGAATTCGTCCCAAGCTACTTCAAATTGAGCAACGTATGCACCATAATGATCGAGGATGATCTTTCCTTTAGAATATTCCGTAGCTGTCGTCTCGATATAATCTGTATTATTATGAACAGCAGCAATTGAATGATCCTTTAAGAAAACACTTGTATATGAGATTGGATAGCCTGGATTTTTAAGACTAAATTCTCCATTATCTTTAATTACTTCTCTAATATCATTAAAGTCCTTTGAGACAATTTGATTATGCTTTTGTGAATCTCCGCCTAATACTACAGCCGTAAAGGAACTTTCCTCAAAAATATCCTTGTATTGTGCACTAGTTTCTACATTCGTATTAGCATTCTTCAGTAATGCTTTAAAAGCAGCTTGTACATCCTTACTCTTTGAGCTTGTTTCTAATTTCACATAAATGGTTCTCCCATAGGCTACATTCGACACCATAACAGGAGGGGCATCATTGTTTACTCCTTTACGAGTTAACTCTGCAAAATTAACGCTATCATCGAAAAGGTCTGATGGATTGTTAGGCAATTCAGCACTTACGGTATAAAAAATCTGTTTGTATGCCGCAACCATCACTTTTTTCTCTCCATTCGCAATCGCATTAAAGTCAATCCCCAGCGAATTGTCGAGAACTTGAGCGTTTACATTCAAAGCGCTTGCTATTTGAGATTTGCTATAAACCATAGATTCTGAATATTGTAGTCTTGCAGGCAAAGTATGTGTTGTGGAATACTTCTCACTCCAAGTAGACACTAACTCATCCACTGCACCAGATACATTTCCATATGTCGGATTATCCACAGTCAAAGTATTTTCCCTTTTCATACCAGGTAAATCAATGCTAATATTTAATGGTTTTCTTTTAGCCACCAATAAGTTAGGTTGATTGTCTACAAAAGCTTGGTTGGCAAGTTGTAATGCTCCTGGATATGTTCGATTCGCCATAGAATCAATAATTGATATATCCACTGGTGAGGTTGTCAGTGATTTCTTGTTACGTTCCACCACTATAAATTTATCATTTGAGCTAACTCCTTCTTTAGGAACAAAGCTATCAACCCTGTCACCATTGACTGCTAATATTTCCCTGTTGTTGTAATTCAAGTTTGCTATACCCGTATCAATATCACTAGAACTATTAGTATCAAGTGTTTCAGCTAATGAAATACTTGGATAAGTTAGAAGGCATAAACTAATAGATAAACATAGTAAAAACTTGATTGTTTTTCGAATTCCCAAATAAATCCACTCCTTTTATAGGAAATTATACCATATAAAAATAATTTTTAAATATAGTATTTTCGTTTCATTTTCATCGTACTCATAACATGTACTTATGATTTATATTCATAACTACTATGTTAAATCGTTGCGATTCCTTTTTTAATAAAAAAAGCCTCCTAACATTTTAGTTAGAAGGCAAACCGCATGTAATTCTATTTAGTTTTTTCCATTCAATTAATCGAATGTAATTTTATTGACTGCATCTCGATCTAATTTTTTAATGACTTCCACCATTAATTTTACGGCATTATCATAATCATCACGATGTAGGATACCTGCATGTGAATGAATGTAGCGTGTCGCAATACCGATGGATAATGCTGGTACGCCATTTGCTGTTACGTGGATAGAGCCAGCATCTGTACCACCGCCAGCCATTGCTTCAAATTGGTATGGAATATTGTTCTCGTCCGCTACGTCTAATACGAATTCACGTAAGCCACGGTGTGATACCATAGATGCATCATACACAACGATTTGAGGGCCTGCCCCCATTTTACTAGTTGATTCTTTAGCTGTTACTCCTGGAGTATCTCCCGCTACACCTACATCAACTGCAAATCCAATATCCGGTTGGATTTTATGTGTTGCCGTTTTAGCTCCACGAAGTCCAACTTCTTCTTGCACATTTCCTACTGAATAAAGAATATTAGGATGTTTTTCATTTTGTAAAGCTTTCATTACATCAATAGCAATGGCACAACCAATGCGATTATCCCAAGCTTTTGCTAATAGATATTTTTCATTTTTCATCACATTAAATTCGAAATATGGTGTTACCATATCGCCAGGACGTACGCCCCACTCAAGCACTTCATCTTTAGAAGCGGCACCAATATCAATAAACATATCTTTAATGTCTACTACTTTATTGCGCACATCAGCAGGTAAAATATGAGGTGGTTTTGAACCGATAACCCCAATTACTTCATCGCCTTTACGTGTCGTAATTGTAACGCGCTGTGCTAGCATAACTTGGCTCCACCAGCCACCAACTGTTTGGAATTTGATAAAGCCTTTGTCATCAATTTGTGTAACCATGAAGCCTACTTCATCTAAATGTCCTGCCACGACGATTTTAGGACCGTTTTCATCGCCTACTTTTTTAGCAATTACACTACCTAAGTTATCTGTCTCTACAGTATCTGCATATGGTGCAATATATTTTTTCATGACCTCACGTGGTGCACGTTCATTGCCTGCAATACCATTTGCATCTGTTAAATCTTTAAACATTTGTAATGTTGGATCTAGTTGTGTCATCCTTTTGCCTCCTACGTCTTGTATCTATTTTATTATACTTCGTTTACCGAAATATTCCTAGCTTAATCGTCTGAAAATTGGTGTATTTCTTAATTATTTAATATCCTGTCCGTTGACGATTATAATTTTCCTCGTTTTTTTCAATATACGCACGAACTACATCTTCGAAGGTAAAACCAAGATTGTACGCAAGTAAACCATAGCATTGCCAAATTGCTAGATATCGATCCTCTGTCGGTTGTTGGATAAATGCTAAAATAGCACCTTGTGTCTCTAAAAATGTTGCTGTTAAATGTCTCTGTTCTTCTATCACTGGCCACTTTTCGATTGTTGTATAGTTCTTTAATAAGCCTAAGGAAAGGATAAAATGAATAGAATCCACATATTCTTCTAAAATGACTTCTCGTGCTGATGGCCCTTTTGTGCTCCAAAATTTAAAGCAGCGCGTTTCATTGGCTAGCTCAGCTAGCTCTACCATTAATGCTAGTCCTTTTTCTTGAAATACATCTTGCTGAATATTTTGAGTTTGCTCAATAAAATCATCCAGCTCTTTTTGCATCATAAACAATTGTTGTATATTCATTTTTTTCTCCTAAATTTCTAAAAAATATTTAAATAAAAGTGAAACTATTTGACCTCCCTAATCGTATAGGAAAGAATAACCTTTCTTCAAGGGGGAAATTTAAACATGTTGCCGTTACTTATTCGACTTGCTGTAATTGCGCTTATTATTTATGTATTTTATAAAGCGATTCGTTATATAACTGATCCTAAACGCAAACTTGATGAAGCCTATGAAAAAGGCCAATATTACTTTTATGATGACGTTAAAAACGTCCGGAAAAATTTCTTTATTTCCTATAAGAGTGCTCTTTTTGAAGGCGAAAAATACTTAGGCACCACTGAGGATGCCTTCGAGGTTGTCACTATTTTTGTTGGTGCACGTGATACTGCAACATTGCAGGGCTTTACAAAAGGCGACTTTGAATATTTACAGCAAGAAATTCTATTGAATTATCCAAGTGCGAAAATCAATTGGAAGCAGCCCATTGAACAGCTTATGCGTAACACATCCTCTTGATGAGGATGTGTTTTAAAATGTTTTCATTTATATCCAAAGCTGTACGATAATAAATATTTGGATGGCTGCAAGTAGAGGAAATCCAAATGCAAAACTATTATGGCGTGTTTTATGACGGAATAAATACATGCCAAGCACTCCGCCTACTGCCCCTCCTACGATGGCTAGTGTAAACAAAGTACGCTCTGCAATACGCCATTCATGCTTTTTAGCACGTGATTTGTCCATACCCATTAAAATGAGTAACACCATCGATATAATACTCATATAAGCTAATAATGCTTGTCCCATTCTCTACTCCTTTATTAACAAACGTATATTATTAATCTAACACAAAAAAGACTGATGGAAAAATCCATCAGCCTTTTTTACACCTGTCGCATCCGCTTTCGGTGGAGAAATAATATTTAACTGGGTCAAATATTATTTAGCTACAGCTTTTTTAGCAGCGTCTGCTAATTGAGTGAATGCAGCAGCATCAGTTACCGCAAGGTCAGCTAACATTTTACGGTTAACTTCGATACCAGCAACTTTTAAACCGTGCATTAAACGGCTGTAAGAAAGACCGTTCATACGAGCAGCTGCGTTAATACGAGTGATCCATAATTTACGGAAATCACGTTTTTTCTGACGACGGTCACGGTATGCATATTGACCTGACTTCATTACTGCTTGGTTGGCAACTTTATATAATGTATGTTTTGAACCATAGTAACCTTTAGCTAATTTTAATACTTTTTTACGACGTTTGCGCGTCACTGTTCCGCCTTTTACGCGTGGCATATGAATTACCTCCTGCTTTTCATTAAAAAATGAATGTTAGTATTTTTGTAGTCAATTATTTCATGTAAACAAGTAAAGATTTGATGCGTTTGAAGTCACCAGATGAAACGATGTTTGCTTTACGTAGGTGACGTTTTTGTTTCGTAGATTTGTTAGCGAATAAGTGGCTTCCATAAGCACGGTCATATTTTAATTTACCTGAACCCGTTTTTTTGAAACGTTTCGCAGCTCCACGGTGAGTTTTCATTTTTGGCATGTCGAATTCCTCCTAAACTGTTCGTCTAATATTATTTCTCGTTCTTTGGTTGAAGAACTAAGAACATGCTTCGGCCTTCCATCTTCGGTTTTTGTTCTACCGTTGATACTTCAGCACAAGCTTCAGCAAAACGATCTAACACACGTTGACCAATATCTTTGTGTGTAATCGCACGACCTTTGAAACGTAGGCTACATTTTACTTTATCGCCTTTTTCAAGGAATTTAATCGCATTACGTAACTTCGTTTGGAAATCATGTTCATCGATTGATGGGCTCAGACGAACCTCTTTCATTACGATGACCTTTTGATTTTTACGAATTTCACGGTCTTTCTTTTGCTGTTCAAACTTAAATTTACCATAGTCCATGATACGAGCGACTGGCGGCTTGGCTTGAGGGGCCACAAGGACAAGATCCAAGTTTACACGAGCGGCGATTTCTAGCGCTTCATTACGTGTCTTTACACCAAGCTGGTCACCATTGTGATCGATTAATCGAAGTTCACGTGCGCGAATGCCTTCGTTTACATACATGTCTTTGCTAATAGTAATCCACCTCCAAGTAGTTGTCGCGAATACATGGTTTGGGCAAAGCCTTGCCCGGTTGAACGGTACATCCTCTTGTCATGTCCATAAAAAAAGGACGGACATTTTTGAAGATGTCCGCCCGCTATATGTGCATGCGCAAGTCTACGCAAAACAATTCAACGTGTCATACCTGTTCACAGCCTTTAAAGCGTTGTATCAGGTGAGAAGCGGGCAGCCTCTACTTCAACCACAAACTTTGTATTCATTAACCTTAATTATATTAGCATGTATATGATAAGCTGTCAAACACTAATTTTCTTATCATACCTAGATTGACCTAATCTTAAATAATTTATACAACAGCAAGATTCATTTTATACAAAAAACCTCACTTATGCAAGTGAGATTTTTTATGAAAGATTATTTTGTAATTTCCGCTTTTATAGCTGCTAGGAAATTCTCAAAGCTAATTGTTTCGGAATCTTTAGAGCCATAACGGCGAACATTTACACCATTAGCTTCAACTTCTTTATCACCAATGACAAGCATATACGGAATCTTTTTCATTTGTGCTTCACGGATTTTATAGCCTAATTTTTCTTCACGATCATCCATTTCCACACGTAAGCCCGCTGCTGTTAATTGCTCTTCAATTTGTTTTGCATAATCGAAGTGAGCTTCATTCGATACTGGAATGACTTCTACTTGCACTGGAGCTAACCAAGTTGGGAATGCACCTTTATATTCTTCAATTAAGAATGCAACGAAACGTTCCATTGTTGAGACAACGCCGCGGTGAATTACGACTGGACGATGTGGTTTGCCATCTTCTCCAACGTAACTTAAATCGAAACGTTCTGGTAATAAGAAGTCTAGCTGAACAGTTGATAAAGTTTCTTCTTTACCAATCGCTGTTTTTACTTGCACATCCAGTTTAGGGCCATAGAATGCTGCTTCACCTTCTGCCTCGAAGTAATCTAAGCCAAGCTCATCCATTGCTTCTTTTAACATGCTTTGTGCTTTTTCCCACATAGCATCATCATTGAAGTATTTTTCAGTATCTGCAGGGTCGCGATACGATAAACGGAATGAATAATCATTTAAATCGAAATCTTTATACACCTCTAAGATTAACTGCACTACTTTTTGGAACTCTGCTTTAATTTGGTCTGGGCGAACAAAGATATGTGCATCGTTTAAAGTCATTCCACGTACACGCTGTAGGCCAGAAACTGCTCCTGACATTTCATAGCGGTGCATTGTACCAAGCTCTGCAATGCGTAATGGTAAACTACGGTAAGAATGCATGCTATTTTTGTAAACCATCATATGGTGAGGACAGTTCATTGGACGCATAATTAATGTCTCGTTGTCCATTTCCATTGGTGGGAAAATAGAATCTTGGTAATGATCCCAGTGACCTGAAGTTTGGTAAAGCTCTTTTGAACCTAATACAGGTGTATAAACATGCTTATACCCAAGAGATAATTCTTTATCGACGATATAACGCTCAATAACACGACGAATTGTTGCACCATTTGGTAACCAAAGTGGTAAACCTTGGCCGACCTTTTGAGAAGTTGTAAATAGCTCTAATTCCTTCCCGATTTTACGGTGATCACGTTCTTTTGCTTCTTCTAGCATTTGTAGGTGATGTTTTAATTCTTCTTTTTTGAAGAACGCCGTACCATAAATACGTTGTAGCATTTTGTTATCAGAGTTTCCTCTCCAATAGGCACCTGCTAATGATAACAGCTTGAATTCGCGAAGTTTACCAGTAGATGGTACGTGAATACCACGGCAAAGATCGAAAAATTCCCCTTGATAATAAATGGACACTTGCTCATCTGCAGGGATTGCTTCTAGTAATTCTAATTTATATTCATCGCCAATTTTTTCATACATTGCTTGTGCTTCCGCACGACTTACATTTTTACGTTCTACCTCTAGATTTTCAGCAATAATTTTTTTCATTTCCTTTTCAATTGCTGGTAGATCTTCGGCAGTGATTGGTGTAGGAGAATCAATATCGTAGTAGAATCCACCATCGATAACAGGACCAATACCAAGCTTTACATCAGGGAATAAACGTTTAATTGCCTGTGCAGTTAAGTGGGCTGTTGAGTGACGTAAAATTTCAAGTGCTTCTGCATCATCTTGTGTGATAATGGCAATGGCAGCATCTTCTTCGATTGGTGTTTTTAAATCTACTAATACACCATTAATTTTACCTGCGTAAGCTTTTTTTCGTAAGCCAGGGCTGATTGATAAGGCTACGTCATCTGTTGATGTACCTTTTACAAATTCCTTTACAGCACCATCTGGGAAAGTTAATTTAATCATTTCTGACATATTCGTTACACTCCTTTGTTATGGTTGAATACATAATGATTGATGAAATGTTGACTAATGAATCAAGTGATACGGCTGCTTATATGAGCGCTCTTCAACTCGAATTGAGCAAGATCTCTCCACAAAATAAAAAAAGCCCCGTCCCTCAGGAAAGGGACGAAGCGTATGCTCGTGGTTCCACCCTTCTTCCTTCCGACTTATCAAGTCAGACGAAGCTCAAGGCTAGCTAACGGGCTAGGGACCGGCGAAAGATTATCCCTTTCGCTGCTCAGTAGGTAGTAAATGATGCGTTCATACTAGGAAGCTTTCAGCCGTTGACTTCCCTCTCTAGAAGCTGATACACAAAATTCATGTCCTCATCAATGCATATTGATATTTAGTATATGAGTCAGTATACGCTCGATTGTCGAAAAATGCAACTACCAATGTTACATCCTACGGTTATTGCCACGCATTTCAATTGGCTCTGTTAAGGCTTTAATACGCTCCATTATACGGCCCGCCTTGACAACCTCAATATCACCTTTTTGCGATTGGGCTAAATGGTGCTCTAATTCTCCATAATTAAAATTAGATGTAATAAACGTTGGCAATTGTTCAGCCATTCGATAATGGAAAATAGTCCCTAAAATTTCATCCCTTGTCCATGCGGTCATTGTTTCTGCCCCTAAATCATCGAGCATTAAAACAGGAGCCTTTTTAATATAGTCTATTTTTTCATTCAATGTATTATCGCCAATAGCATTTTTCATTTCCCGTAAAAATTCTGGCACGAAGACAACAACTGAACGTATTTTAATAGACGCTAATTCATTGGCAAGTGCACCAAGTACAAAAGACTTCCCTACGCCGAATTTACCGTATAAGTAAAAACCTTTTGATGGTAAATGACCTGATTCTTTTGTCGCTTTAACAAATTGCGCTGCTTTTTGGGCAATCATCACTCGAGACTCATCATCAATACTTAAATCGTGAATCGTTGCTTGAAGCACATCTTTGGGCATATGCATACTAGCAATCATATTCGCGACATCCCGACGCTCTTCTTCTCTAATTTTTTGCTCACAGCGTACATAATCAATTTCAACTGTATTCCGAACTACCCTTAAAGTAGGAAGGAAGCCTTTTAAATAGTTTGTACAATGTTCTGTGTTATCACAACCACAGCATTCCGTAGATTGACTAATAAATTCATGAAGTTTAGGTAAATTTCGTTCGATATTATCATAGCTTAATTCATCTGCATGACGTGCTAGAAATTCTTGTACGCGTGGATTTTCTAAAATTTCACGTCGCATGGCTTCATAGCGTTCTTGAAACGAGGGTACATTAATAGCTCGTTTTAATGGTCCATTTATAGGTTCGATTGTTGCTCACCTTCTTTACTATTCACTTTTCCCTAGCATCTCTAATATTTTTTGACGTTCTTTTTCAAAATCTATCGTGCTAGAAGTACTTTCCTCTTGTTTCTCATCACGTTTATAAAACCACTCGGGGACTTTTTCTTCTCGTTGATGTCCTGAACGTCCCTTAGTTCGCTGGCTCGTTTTAGTGGTTGTTTGTGGTTTGTTTTTCCAAGTTGTATATTTATCATGCTCTTGGCGTGCAAGTTCCATTGCTTCTTTAGCAGTTTGGATATTTTTACGAACCCAATGATCCGCAATTGTTTCCACATATTTTTTAGGTAACTTCATATCCGTTGTTAACATAACATACTCAAGTAACGCATTGACTACCCCAATCGGCATGCCGTGCTGCACAATTAAACTTTCTGCAAGTTGTACAGAGGTTTGCAAAGGTTCTTTCCCATTATTAATGTCACGCAACACTTGAATAGGAGCCGTAGTCTCTAAATAGTGTTGTAGCTCCTGATCCTTTGATTTTTGTCCAGTTTCTTCTACTGGCAACGGCTCGCTAACTCTCGCTATTTTTGGTGGCTCTTTTGACATCGTTAACTTATAGAAATCAGCAGCTGCCTTGCGTAAGCGCTCTTGTGAAATCCCTAAATCATCGTCCAAAGCAAGAATCACTACTTTTTGCATATCAAGCGCTGTTAAATGATATAAAAATGCCAGCTTAGCAATAGCCTCACGAACTTCTAATGTCAGTAAATTGGATGGCACCAATTGCTCAGATAAACCTGCTTGCAACAGATCGAAGTCAAATTGCTCCAAATAAAAAGGATACACCCTTTGTTGTTTATCCTTACGATTCGTATCCACTTGTAAATCTGATGGAATATTGGAATGAACGGGCTTATAGACATCTATAAAGGCACGAGATACATCTTTAAAATCCGCGTCCCTCACAGGGTATATAAAACGTTGACGTAAATTACGATATGCCTGCTCTCCAATTTTGCTAAATAAAAACATCGACAACAAGGGGTCTTTCATAAAGCTTTCCGCATCTAATGGGCGCTGTAGCTCATATAAAAAACTTCGCTCACCAGCATTTTCTTTTTTCCATGTACGTAGTAAACCAATCGCTTCAAGGGCTATACGTGCCTCAAACACTTTACCAATAGGCAGACCGAGCACATTCATTAAATAATAATGTGTCATTTGCGTCTTTGGTATCTGTTCTGCTTCTGCCCATAAAGTTAAATAAAGGCTAATAGGGTCTGAGCCCGTTAACGGTTGATAGAATAATGTTACTAATTGACGCTCTTGAGTAGAAAATGCATGAGGTAGACGAATGTCAAAAGGATCGCCAGGCTGCAATTCCTTAAATAAATGAATCAACGTCATTCATCCTCTCTATTTTCTATGATTTCTGCTCCGTTTGACGTTGAATAATATCTTTAATCTCCTCAATAAAGACATTGATATCCTTAAACTGTCGGTAGACCGATGCAAAACGGACATAAGCCACCTCATCAATTTTGGCTAAGCGATCCATTACCAATTCACCGACATCTTCTGAGCGTACTTCTGAATTTCCAATACGACGAAGATCTTTTTCAATCGATAGGACAAGTTGCTCCAGTATATCAAGCGCAACTGGGCGTTTCTCACAGGCACGAATAAGTCCACGAAGTACCTTTTCACGGCTAAATTCCTCTCGTGAACCTTCTTTTTTCACTACAACTAATGGGGTCTCTTCAATTTTTTCAAACGTTGTAAAACGGAAGCCACATGACTCACATTCACGACGTCTACGAATTTCTTTATTATCATCTACTGGCCTCGAATCCACAACACGCGTTCCGTTAAATTGGCAAGATGGACATCTCATATAATTACTCTCCTGGTTTACAACAATTTAATATTTCTATTATAACAAATTTCCTACATATAAGAAAAGTGCATTCACGTAGTGAGCTCATGATAAACCTAAAGCACCTAAAGTACAAGGAAAGTTTTTTTAAAAAAGCACATTGAAACCAGTTAGATTTCAATGTGCTCAAAATGAAAATATTATGCGTTTACCGTTTCTAATGCATTAGCCACTTTTTTCACTAGGTCAACAACGCGTGCAGAGTAACCCCACTCATTGTCATACCAAGCAAGTACTTTTACTTTACGGTTACCTAATACCATTGTGGAAAGTCCATCAACTGTTGATGAGTAAGTCGTTGTGTTGTAATCAGAAGATACTAGTGGCTCAACTGAGAAATTTAAAATGCCTTTCATTGGACCTTCTGTTGCAGCTTTTACAAATGCTGCATTAACAGCATCAACTGTTACATCTGTATTTAAATCTACTACAAGGTCAACTAAAGAAACATTTGGTGTTGGAACGCGAAGTGCCATACCATGAATTTTACCTTCTAACTCAGGTAAAACTAATTTTAATGCTTTGGCAGCGCCTGTAGATGTAGGAATAATTGATTGTGCACACCCACGTGCACGACGTAAATCTTTATGTGGATTATCTAAGTTCTTTTGATCGTTTGTATAAGCATGAACAGTTGTCATTAAACCATTTTCAATACCAAATGTATCATTTAATACTTTTGCAACTGGTGCTAAGCAGTTTGTTGTACAAGAAGCGTTTGAAATTACATCATGTTTAGCAATATCAAGTTTGTCATCATTCACACCTAAAACAATTGTTACATCTTCGTTTTTACCAGGTGCTGTTAAGATAACTTTTTTCGCGCCAGCTTCTAAGTGCATTGCTGCTTTATCACGTTCATTAAATTTACCTGTAGCTTCGATAACGATATCAACACCCATTGTAGCCCAAGGTAATTTTAATGGATCGCGTTCGCTAATAATTTGAACACGTTTACCATTTACAACTAAAGCATCGCCTGCTGGTTCTACTGTACCTTCAAATGTTCCGTGATTTGTGTCATACTTAATCAAATGTGCTAACGTTTCTGCTGGATAGCTAGCGTTAATAGCAACAATATTTAAATTTTCTTGTACGATCGCTTGGCGGAAAACCATACGTCCGATACGTCCGAAACCATTAATAGCAATTGATACTGTCATTTAAAAATCCTCCTGTGAGTACATACTCAGATTAATTATATACTTTATGGTGATTAGTATAACACAATTTTAAAAAAGATGAACATTAAATAGTCATATTATAAAAGTTCTTATTTTCTGAAAAATTATCTTTTATTATGGCATTTGCCCATAAAAAAAATGTGTAGCAAGATTTACTTGCTACACATTTTTAGCTTGAAACACTTTAAATTACACCCCAGAAAGCTAGAATTTTCTTTAGTTGTTCCTCTGTATTTTCCAGATTCTCATTATTATAAATGACCGCATGAGCTCCCTTTTCTTTGACAGACATAGGCAACTGTGAGTGCATGCGTGCTAAGGCATCCTCTTTTGATAAATGATTGCGTTCCATTAAGCGTCGAAGCTGAACCTCTTCACTTACCGACACTACAATGATACGCTCTACAAAATGCTGAAGCTTACTTTCAAATAACAGGGGAATATCCATGACAACATGCTCATGGCCATCCTCTAAATAGGCATCACGTTGTCGTAGCATTTCCTTTCTAATGGCCGGATGCATAATATCATTTAAAATTTTGCGTTTGGCAGGCTCATGAAAAATAATATCTCCGAGCATTGTCCGATTTAAATTGCCATCCTCTAGTAAAATATCTTGGCCAAAGTTTTCTGCAATAAATGCCAGTGTCTCCGTTCCTGGCTCGACGACATCTCGCGCTACAATATCTGCATCAACAATCGGTAATCCTAGTTCGAGCATCATTTTTGCTACTGTACTTTTTCCGCTTGCAATACTTCCTGTAAGTCCGATAATCATTGTTAAATCCCCTTTAATGTTGACAATTTGGGCAAAAAACCGATGTTCGCCCACCAATCGTCATTTGACTTGTTGCCGTTTCACATGCTGGGCATATCTTTTTCCCATACATTTTCAAACGATTCTGCATGCTCCCAGCTTCCCCATTAATATTTCGATAATCAGAGATGGTAGAACCACCTGCTTCAATACTTTGACGCAAAACAGCAACGATCTCCTCAAATAATGCTCGTTTACGCTTCTCACTAATATGGTTCATTTTTCGAGCAGGATGAATTTTTTGAGCAAACAGCGCCTCTGTTGCATAAATATTGCCACAGCCCGAAACGACTTGCCCATCCATAATCACTTCTTTTACGGCCTTATTCTCATATTTTGGTAATGTTGATTTTGTTATAAAAAAATCACACGCTAATTCATCAAACGGCTCTGGCGCCATTTTTGTTAATGGTACATGATCTTCAATTTTTGCCAGAAATCGTAGTTCACCAAAGCGTCGTATATCTGAATAAATTAAGTAACCACCATCAGCCATCTTAAAGGTGGCATGTATATGCTTTTGGAATTTTGCTTCATCGATGTCTTCTGGTGAATTCACAACAAACCATGCACCTGTCATTCCTAAGTGACTAACAAGTACATAAGGAACCTCATCTTTGAATAAGTGAAAGAAAATATATTTTGCACGTCGTTCAATTTTTGTAATCGTCATTTCAGACAACGTTAATTCAAATGCATCAGGCTCTGCTTGCTTAACAATACATTGTTTCCCCTCACTAAAAGAAAAGTGTACCCTTTCAGATAGCTGTACATGTTGAATTGTACGTCCTTCAACCTTTGGCTTCAATGCCTGGACGACACCTTCTACCTCTGGTAATTCAGGCATTTGAACCCCTCCTTATTTTGCTTCATACCATGTCGAACCATGGTTAAAATCTACTTTTAGCGGTACGGAGAGCTCGATTGCATTTTCCATTACCTCTGGCACAATTTTTTCTAGCAACGCAATCTCTTCCTTAGGTGCTTCAAAAATCAACTCATCATGCACTTGTAAAAGTAGCTTTGCCTGCATATTTTCCTTTTTTAGTCGAGCATCCATATCAATCATCGCTTTTTTAATAATATCCGCAGCACTTCCCTGAATCGGGGTATTCATCGCCGTACGCTCAGCAAAGCTTCTTAAATTAAAGTTTGAGCTCGTAATATCTGGTAAATAACGACGTCTATTTAAAATTGTTGTAACATAGCCATTGAACTTCGCATTTTGCACAATATCATCCATATACTGTTTAACACCTGGGAAACTAGCGAAATATTTATCAATAAAAGTTGCCGCTTCCTTACGGGTAATATCTAAATTTTGTGATAGACCATAATCACTGATACCATAAACAATCCCAAAGTTAACAGCCTTCGCTGCACGACGCATATTACTATCAACTTCATCTTCGGATACATGGAATACGTCCATCGCTGTTCGTGTATGAACGTCCATCCCTTCACGGAAGGCCTCTACAAGGTTTTTATCCTCCGACATATGTGCGAGTACACGTAATTCGATTTGCGAATAGTCCGCTGAAAACAGTATCCAATTCTCATTTGAAGGAACAAATGCTTGACGGATTTTACGTCCCTCCTCTAAACGGATAGGGATGTTTTGTAAATTTGGATCTGTTGAGCTTAGTCGTCCTGTAGCAGTTAAAGCTTGTTGGAAACGAGTATGCACCTTGCTATCCTTTTCATGGATTTCCTTTAGCAACCCTTCAATATAAGTAGACTGTAATTTACCAAGCTGACGATATAACAGAATATATTCAATAATGGCATGCTCAGATTTTAACTTCTCTAATACATCAGCAGCCGTTGAATAGCCCGTCTTCGTTTTTTTAATAACAGGTAAACCTAATTTATCGAATAAAATAACACCTAATTGTTTTGGTGAATTAATATTAAACGTTTCTCCTGCCTCCGCATAAATTTCTTGTTCAAGCACAACAAGCTTTTCATTAAGCTCTTGGCCCATTTTTTCTAGCGTAGCACGGTTAACGGTAATGCCTTCACTTTCCATCTCACCTAAAATGGCTGCCAGTGGCAATTCCAAGTCTTTATAAAGATCAAATTGTTCATTTTCCTTTAATAATGCCTCTAGCTTCGGCTGTAATGACCAGACAGCATAAGCTTTTCGGCTAACATGCTGTGCAAGCTTATCTATTTCAGGTATAGCACGTTTAGCCCCCTTGCCATAGACCGTTTCATCTGCTTGTACATCATAATACCCAAGCTCCCTTGCAAGAGTGGCAACATCATCCCCACTAAGTCCAGGATTATTAATATACGAAGCAAGCACTAAATCAAAATCAATGCCAGCTAATTGAATACCTGCTCGTTTTAATGCTGCTTGAGACGCTTTGGAATCAGACATGTATTTTATTTTTGAGGAGTCCTCTAACCAGCAACGTAATATATCTGATTTTGCCGCAATATCAAAAGGAATGTATTGAGTCTTGGTCCCATCAGATAAGGCAATTCCAAGTAGCGCACAAGTTTGGTAATGTTCATTCTCTAGCTCAACATGCACAGCCATCACATCTTGTAAGTCTTCTTGTCGAACTTCTTGAATTTGTTCAAAATCAAAAGGTGTTTGCTCTTGCTCCTGCACAGTAAAATCACTTTTCTCGAGCAATGATTTAAAGCCGAGCTCACGCCATACATTGATCAATTCTTCTTCATTCGGTCCATGGTACGCGAGATCAGTTAATGAAATGGTAATTGGGGCATCTGTAAAAATCGTTGCCAGCTTCTTACTCATCTTAGCCTGCTCTTCATTGGCTACCAGCTTTTCTTTCATCTTAGAAGCTTTCAATGTATCCATCGCCTCGTAAAGTGCCTCAACGGAGCCATGCTCTTTTAATAGTTTGACAGCCGTCTTTTCGCCAACACCTGGCACACCAGGAATATTATCTGAAGAATCCCCCATTAAGCCCTTCATATCAATAATTTGTAAGGGCGTTAAACCGTATTTTTCTGCAATAAAGGCTGGCGTATTTCTCTCAATTTCCGTAATCCCTTTTTTCGTAATATAAACCGTAACTTGCTCTGTCGCAAGCTGTGTTAAATCGCGGTCTCCAGATACGATGATAACATCCATATCCTGTGATGAAGCCTCTTTTGCCAGCGTCCCAATAATATCATCCGCTTCATATAGGTCTTGTTCATATTGCTTAATTCCATAAGCATCAATTAGCTTGCGTATATAAGGGAATTGCTCCGATAATTCTGGTGGCGTCTTTTGTCGTCCACCTTTATATTCTGTAAAGGTTTCATGGCGGAAAGTTGTTTTTCCAGCATCAAAAGCCACTAAAATTTGCGTTGGTTGCTCTTCCTCTAATATTCTTTGTAGCATCGTTGTAAAGCCGTACACAGCATTAGTATGAATTCCACTATCATTCGTCAACAATGGCAACGCAAAAAACGCGCGATATGCTAAACTATTACCGTCCAATAATAGTAATTTTTCCTTTGTCATAATATTATCCTCCTGCGTTGTCTTCTACTTCCTTCTACTTTATCATAACAATACATTTCAAGTAAAAAAAGCAGACGGGTCCTCGCTAAGGTTATCCGCTACTTTTGACTCGCTATCCGTCACTCTCTCGGTTTTATCCGTCACTTTTGGCTCGCTATCCGTCACTTTCTTTGTTTTATCAGTCACTTATAACATGCTATCCATCACTCCTGCATTTCAACCTATAGCGAATGTGAGCCCTTTATTGTGAAAATCCATAGCAGCAGGTAATGAGGTTTCTCCTGTCACAGGATCAGTGTATATTATTGCTTCATTTAATGTAATAGCAACTTGTTCGCCTCAATAGTAAAGGATTCCTCGTATTCAACGCATAAAAACGTAAAAAAACTCCCATTCGCGGAGAAAGTCCCAGTGAATGAAAGTTCTATTATAGATATTATTGATTGGCTGTTCGATGAAAAATTTCTTCATATATAATCGTTAAAATAAAGGCATTCATAAAGGCAAATACTAAAAATAATGGCATTCCACCCAGTTGTGGCTGTGTTAACTCTTTACTAAATACCATTACAGCACTAATTTGCGCTAAAAAGAAAATGAAGCCAATACCGACTTGCCAAATAGGACGCTTGACCTTACGTTTTTCATACCAAAACAACCTTTTAAACAGATTTCTTACATCATTTGCAATAATAATACTAACTAAAAAGATACTTACAAAAAATACAGGTATATGATAAACACTCTTTGTCATCCATGCAAAATCAGATAGGCGGAAGAACAGAGTCAATAACGATGCTATACTACAAGCAATTCCTACATTTTGGAGCCAAGTGCTAATTCGCAATTTCACAGCTATTACCCCCAACAGTTCTTTTTTAAACATTATCATTCTATCAAATTATAGGCTGTTGGGGAATAGAAATTTGTATGTTTCTATTATTTTCACAATATAACAAGTCAATTGTAGGGATATTTATAATTTTCATAGTAACCAAAAAGTCGCCTTCCTAATAGGAAAGACGACTTTGCTATCTATTATTTTAAATAACCAGATAAAATTTTTGCATAAGGTGATGATGCTGGCAAAATAATGACCGTATCCTCTCCAACCGTTTTCTTATAGGATTCTAACGTACGGTATAAAGAGTAAAATTCAGGATCTTGAGAGAATGATTTATTGTATATTTTCGCAGCTTCTGCTTCTCCCTCAGCTTGAATAATGGATGCCTCCTTATTCGCTGTAGCTAACATTTCCTGCACTTGTTGATCCGTTTGGGCTTCGATACGTCGTTTATCTGCATCCCCTTCAGAAAGATATAATTGAGCCGTTGATTCACGCTCTGAAATCATGCGGGTAAATACAGACTGTTCATTTTCTGCCGGTAAGTCTGTACGACGAATACGTACATCCACTACTTCTACACCATACTTGTCGTTTTGTAACAGTTCATTAACTCGCTCTGTTACACGATCATTGATGCTTCCTCGTGAAGATTTTTCATCATTAATAATTTCATCGTATCGCAGTTGGCCAAGCTCTGTTCTTATGACGGAGTAAATAAACTCCTCCATTCGAGTCTCTGCCTTGCTAAGTGTACCTGCATTCGATATTAAAGCTTTTGGATCTGTAATACGCCAAACAGCATAGTTATCGATGATAATTCTTTTTTTATCCTTTGTATTAATTTCTTCTTCTGAAATATTATAGGTCATCTGATTTTTTGGTAATCGTGTAACACTTTGAATAAAAGGTATTTTCATTTTTAAGCCTGGATCTCGTTCAAATTTCACTACTTCTCCAAACTGGCGAACCACGGCATATTCAGATTCCTTTACAATATAAACATTCGCAAAAATAATGATAGCTGTAGCAAAAACAACTGTTAATGTGATGACAATAGACAGATATTTTTTAGGGTTGAGCGGGCCTTTTTTCGCCATTTTCACGACATTGTCTCCCGAATCACTGTCTGTTGGAGCCGCTTTTTTGCTTTTTCCTGATAAAAAATTGAGGAATTTGTCAAGGTCCTTATTTTTTTGGTCCATTAATTACTGCTCCCTTCTTTTTTATCTGATTGTGCCTGCTGAGGCTGTAATGGCTGTAGTGGTAAGTACTTCATCGTACTGCCATCATCATTCATAATGTATATTTGCGCCTTCGGTAAGACGTTTTCAAGTGTTTCTAGAATTAATCGCTCTCGTGTAATTTGTTGATTTCCTCTATATTGCTCATACATCTTATTAAAGACAGCTACATCACCTTGAGCTTGCTCGATACGTGCTGTTTTTGCACCTTGTGCCTTGGAAATAATAGCATCTTTTTCACCTTCAGCTTCACTTTTACGCTGATTCATATACTTTTGTGCTTCATTCGTTTTTGTATTCTTTGTTTCACGTGCATCCGTTACTGCTGTGAAGGCAGCACGCACTTCCTTGTTTGGTAATTCAACGTCTTGTAATTTCACACCTAATACGCCAATACCAATATCATATTTTTCGATTAAGGACACTAGTAAATCACGTGTTTTTGCTTCAATTTCAGCCTTCCCATCTGTTAATGCTGCATCAATTGTAGAGCTACCAATAATTGAACGAATGGCGCTTGATGTGGCGCTATGTAAAATTTCTTCGGGGCTTTGTGCGTTAAATAAAAATTTACGAGGGTCGGTAATTTTCCATTGTACAACAAGATCAGTTAATACAATATATTCATCTCCTGTAATCATCTTTGTCTCAGCATCATAGGCTTCTAGCTCTCCTGCCTTATTTTGCTTATAGCCAAACTGTAAACTGAACGTTTCTTTCGATAAAATTTCAACTGATTGAACTGGCCAAGGTAATTTAAAATGAAGTCCTGGGTTTGTAACCATTTCATCGGCACGGCCAAATGTAATGACAACCGCTTGTTCTGATTCATCTACTGTGTACCAAGATGTAAATACGGTAATAAGTGCAATAACTCCAAAAATCCCAAGTCCAACCATCATTAGTGTCCTTTTCACACTCATGTCTGTTCCTCCCTTTTATTGATTACTATTGTTTACGGAAGAGTTTTATAAAAAGTTTCAAAATATAGTGAATTTAGCATAAAAAAATCCTGCTACCTTTTATGGTAACAGGATATTAATAACTAGATGTTCAAAGACTGGGAAAATGGTTGTGGTTAATACAATGCTAATTAAAGCAGCAACAATCATTGCTAAGCTGGCAAATGTACCCTCTAGTTCACCAAATTCAAATGCTCTAGATGTACCTGCCCCATGCGCGCCCATTCCTAACATTAATCCTCTAGACGATGGGTTGTGGAATCGACATATTTTAATAACAATAGGTGCTAATAGGCTTCCTAAAATGCCTGTCGTCATAACAAAGACAGCTGTTAAAGTAGGAGAGCCTCCAATCATATTTGAAATGTCCATTGCAATAGGTGTTGTCACTGAACGTGGCACTAAACTATGCACAAGCTCATTGTTTAACCCTACTACTAAGGCCATTATAAAAGATGAAATAATGGCGACTGTGGAGCCAACCGCAATACTTATAAAGATTTCGAAGGCATGTTTTTTTAATAAATTGACATTTTTATAGATAGGAACCGCAAAAGCAACCGTTGCTGGTCCTAGTAAATTCGTTAAAACACTAGCTCCTGCATTATAAGTTGTATACGGTATACCTGTTAGTAATAGTAAGATAATAATAACGATCGGCGTCACCAGCATAGGTGTCAGCCATTCCTTTTTATATTTCTTATAGATTATTTTACAAATATAAAAAATAATAATTGTTCCAAGTAAGCTACTACCAGCTATCCATAAACTCATACTGCATCACCCTTCTTTCGACGCCCTAGCCATTGTGCTGTGTAGCCCGTTACAAACATCACAATAATCGCACTTCCAACAATGACCAACACAACCTTCATGCCTTGCACACCGAATAATGCATCATAATCGATGACACCAATGGCAGATGGAATGAAGAAAAGTAAGAGTTCACTTAGTAATAATGCTGCCCCTAGCTCAATCCATTCAAGCTTAATAATATGAAACTGTAAAAGTAAAAATAATAGAACGAGTCCTATTATGCTCCCTGGAATCGGCAAGTGAAGTAGGCGTGCAATACTATTCCCAATCAATAATAGGAAATAAAGAAAGCCGATTTGCACGATACTTTTGACGATTTTCATGGTCATCCTTCTCTCATTTTTTTCTCTGCTTCAACAGTCAGAAAAACACGATTCAAATGAAAAGAAGTTATGATTTCACTGACTGTTCAAGCTTTAGTTTGACAAACTATCTACTACAGATTGATGTTAAACTTTTATGCTACTATACTTTACACCTATTTATCCTCTCTGTAAAACAGAAAAAGAATCTAGTGCCTAATAATTAGACAATAGATTCTTCTGTGGAGAAAATAAAACAGTTATTAAAAAATCTGTCATCACCAAATAAATTGATGAGCGCGATTTTTTAGTTTATAGTCTTAACAATCATATAAGGGGGTTTCTAGTTATAAGTATAGTTCCCAAATATGAATGTAACATTTTGTTCATGTAAAGGATTTGTTAATTTTTCGGAATCATCACAATCATTATTGTCCCTACGCCCACTTCACTTTCTACTTGAATACGTCCATGATGGGCCTCTACAAGATGCTTGACAATTGCTAAGCCTAAGCCTGTTCCACCTGAATTCCGGCTTCGTGCGCGATCAACACGATAAAAGCGCTCAAAGACTCGGGCTATTTCATGCTTTTCAATTCCAATTCCTTGATCTTCAATTTCAATAATACCATGTGTTTCATTTTCCTTTAAACGAATAGACACTGTTGTATTTTCTGGAGAATAGGTGATTGCATTGGTAATTAAATTCGTCACGATCTGAATAATACGATTGGCATCACCCATTACTTGTACGTCACGGTCAATATCCACTTGGAAGCTCATATTTTTTTCATCTAATCGTGGCGCTGTTAGCTCTGCTCCACGAATCAGCACATCCTGCAAGCCCATTGGCATAATGTTGACCGTGAAGCCATGTTGTTCAATTTTAGAAAGCTCTAACAAATCCTGAATGAGCATTTGAAGACGATTACTCTCTTTATAAATAATTTCCAAGAAAGATATTAACATTTTTTCGTCTTTATAGGCTCCATCCAATAAGGTTTCAGAAAAACCTTTAATAGAGGTAATAGGTGTTCGCAATTCATGGGATACATTGGCAACAAAATCTTTGCGAATTTGCTCTAAACGGACAAGCTCCGTTATATCATGCATAACAATAACAACGCCTAGCCATCGTCCATGGTCCCCAATAACAGGTGCTCCATATACTTCTTTATTATAGAGCTCCTGCTTTATCTCCATTTTAATTTGCTGTCGATAAGGCATCTCTGTAAGAAATACGTGATCGATAAACTGCTCTAATGATTTTGGTAAGCCAATTGTCCGGAATACCTTTCCCTGAACTTCATCAATCTGCATCCCAAAACGTTCTAAAAATACGCGATTCACAATAGAAATATTGCCTTCACGCCCAATCATCATGAGAGAGCTACCCATATTTTCGATTAACGTTTTCAGCCTCTCTTCCTCTACTTCACGAACAGTCGTAATATCCTGGAGATTACGAGCCAAAATATTAATGGAATGACTTAATGGAATCATGCGTTCATATTCATTTTCCTGGGCACGTGCACGATAGTTCCCCTTTGCAAGTTCAAGAGCCGTTTCCGTAACATTATCGATTGGTGCTGTAAAATTCCGTATCATATAGCGACTGACAATCCCGATTAAAATCAGGGTAATCGTGAAGAGGATGGCCAATATGATATAGAGTCTGGCACGTACAAAGGTCAAAGAATCTTCTAGATCTAAGCTCTGTGATGCAAATAATGCTTCTTGATCTTCCTCTGAAAGCTGGAGCTTGCGTTCATCTATTACTTGAGTCATTGATGCTTGTTTATGAGTATTTGCATCCTCATTGTATTGCTTAATATAAACAGGAAAAAGCTGACCTATAACAATCATTAGGACAGCTAATATCGTTCCAAGTAAAAGCATGAATGTCAAAAATAAGCGGTTGCTCATTGATTTCATGACGTTTTCGGCTCCTCAAATTTATAGCCAAGCCCCCTGATTGTTTTAATAAACATTGGCTTACGGCTATTTTCCTCAATTTTATCGCGAAGGTGGCTAATATGAACATCCACAATTCGAGTATCGCCAGCAAAATCATATTTCCATACAGCACTTAATAGCTGATCGCGTGTTAATACACGATTTTTATTTTCAAGTAAGTAAATGAGTAATTCAAATTCCTTTGGCGTAAACTCCAGTGCCTCATCTTGTAAAAAGACTTCAAAGCGTTCTGGAAATACACGCAATTGTCCAAACTCAAACATTTTCTCTTGCGGCTCATCTTTCTCATCTGATACAACATTTTGAGTAAAACGTCTTAAAACTGCCTTAACGCGTGCTAGTACTTCCCGTGGACTAAAGGGTTTAGTCATATAATCATCTGCGCCTAATTCTAGACCAAGTACTTTATCAAATTCGTCATCTTTTGCTGTTAACATTATTATAGGCGTATTCATACGCTGCTGACGTATTTGTTTACATACTTCCATACCATCTAGTTTAGGTAGCATCAAATCTAACAGAATTAAATTAGGCTGTATCTCAATTGCTTTTTCCAGACCTTCTTGTCCATCTGCAGCTGTTTCCACTAAATAGCCAGCCTGTTCTAAATTATATTTCAATAATGTTGCGATTGAAAATTCATCTTCAATAACTAATATCGTTTTTGTCATAATATAATGCCTCCGTTAGTGATTTGAAACCCCCATTTCAAACCTCAAGACGTCTATAATGCAAGTGGTGGTGTCACCAACAACATACCTTCAATCACAAGCTGCTTTTGCTCATTATAAGAGTGTACAGACACAGTAATCGTATTTTCATATTTATTGACTGCTGTTACCTCTAAAAGCGTATCAAACAATTCATAATGATAGAGAGGCCCTAAATATTTTAAATGTTGCTCAATAATTCGTGCACCCGGTCCTGGAATATACTTTGACACAGCTGATGTAATAATACCATTTAACATGATGGTCGGGACAATCGGCTTTTCAAAAGGTGTCATCGCCGCATAATCATGTTGAATATAAAGTGGATTACTATCATTCGTGAGCCCTAAATACAGCAACAGATCTCTATCCTCAATCTTTTCAGTTATATGGATCTTTTCGCCAACTGTAATTTCATCGATTGTCAGACCAAGTTTACTATTTTTTTGAAGCAAAGATACGCCAACCCCTTTTCTATCATACTACATTCATAGTATCAATTTTATGCCAAAAGTACAACGAAAAGCCGAAGTACCTTAACCCTATCACACTTATGCACAAAAAAACGAGCAGGAGTTACCTACTCGTTTTCTTAATTCAGCAAATACTCATGTACCGATATTGAAACTTCAGATATAGAGACATTGCTTATATATTTTTTCGATAGCTGAAATAGAGAGAGATCGACATGCTGCCCTAAAGACTCTGGCGAAAAGCACCTTGAGTCGGACATCGTTAATCTACACTAAAATTTTCATTACGTTGCGTACTGCATCTGCCGATTGGTCTAAAGCTGCTTTTTCTTTGTCTGTTAACTCAAGCTCAAAGATTTTTTCAATACCATTTTCGCCAAGTAATGTAGGAACACCCAGATATAAATCGCTATAGCCATATTCACCTTCTAAATAAGCAATAGATGGTAGAATACGCTTTTGATCTTTAATAATAGCTTCAGCCATTTCAATCAATGCTGCAGCAGGTGCATAGTAGGCTGAACCGTTTCCAAGTAAGTTAACGATTTCAGCACCCCCATTACGAGTGCGATCAACGATAGCTTCTAGACGTTCAGCAGGGATTAATGTTTCTAATGGAATACCACCTGCAAATGAATAACGTGTTAAAGGCACCATCGTATCTCCATGACCACCTAATACAAAACCAGTAATATCTTTTACTGAGACATTCAACTCTTCTGCAACAAATGCACAGAAGCGCGCCGTATCAAGAACACCAGATTGACCGATAACACGATTTTTTTGGAAACCAGTTTCCTTATAAACTGTGTAGGTCATGGCATCAACTGGATTAGTAAGGACGATAATTGTGGCATTTGGTGAATGTGCGGCAATCTCTTTGGACACTGTTTTCATGACGCCCTGGTTGATTTGTACAAGATCATCACGACTCATACCTGGTTTACGGGCTACCCCAGCTGTAATAATGACTACGTCAGAATTAGCTGTATCTGCATAATTTGATGTACCTTTTACATAAGCATCAAAGCCTTGTATTGGCGCTGCCTCCCACATATCTAGAGCTTTTCCCTTTGTAGGATTTTCTGCTTGTGGGATATCTACTAATACAACGTCACCAAGTTCTTTCTGAGCTGCTAAAAAAGCTGCGGTAGCACCTGTAAATCCTCCACCGATTACTGATAATTTTTTTCGTTTCAGAGACATTTGAATACGCTCCTTTAAAATGGGGTTATATATTTTAAAAGAGGGAGGAGAAATACATCTCACTCCCTCGATTAAACAAGTTCATCGTAAATATTTTATTTAACGAAAATTCACTTTTACCCTAATTATATCAGCATATAAAAGTATACTTTCACGTGAAAATTTCTATATCAGAATAGAAAATTATAAGTTTTTGATTAACTCATTAGCGAATTCTGAACATTTCACTTCTGTAGCGCCGTCCATTAAACGAGCGAAGTCATAAGTTACAACTTTAGAAGAAATTGTATTCTCAACAGATTTAGTGATCATGTCAGCAGCTTCTTGCCATCCTAAGTGTTCAAGCATTAATACACCTGAAAGTAATACTGAAGATGGGTTTACTTTATCTAAACCAGCATATTTTGGAGCTGTACCATGAGTAGCTTCGAAGATCGCATGTCCAGTAACATAGTTAATGTTAGCTCCTGGAGCGATACCGATACCACCAACTTGTGCAGCAAGTGCATCAGAAATATAGTCACCATTTAAGTTCATTGTAGCTACTACATCGAACTCAGTTGGACGAGTTAAGATTTGTTGTAAGAAGATATCAGCGATAGAATCTTTTACTAAGATTTTACCAGCTGCTAAAGCATCAGATTGAGCTTTGTTTGCTGCTTCTTCACCTTGTTCAGCTTTGATTGCATCGTATTGGTTCCAAGTGAAAGTTTGATCAGCAAATTCTTTTTCTGCTAATTCATAACCCCATTTTTTGAATCCACCTTCAGTGAATTTCATGATGTTACCTTTATGAACTAAAGTAACAGATGGGCGTTTATGTTTAATTGCGTATTCGATAGCAGAACGTACTAAACGCTCAGTACCTTCTTTAGATACAGGTTTAACACCGATACCAGAAGTTTCTGGGAAACGGATTTGATTTACACCAAATTCAGATTGTAGGAAGTTGATGATTTTTTGAGCTTGTTCTGAACCAGATTCGAATTCAATACCAGCGTAGATGTCTTCTGTGTTCTCACGGAAGATAACCATATCAACGTCTTCTGGGCGTTTAACTGGAGAAGGCACTCCATCAAAGTGACGTACTGGGCGTAAGCATACATATAAGTCAAGTTGTTGACGTAATGCTACGTTAAGAGAGCGGATACCACCACCGATTGGTGTAGTAAGAGGACCTTTGATTGCAATTAAGTATTCATTAATTTTGTCTAAAGTTTCTTGTGGTAACCATTCACCAGTTTGGTTAAATGCTTTTTCACCAGCTAAAACTTCTAACCATTCAATTTTCTTTTCACCGTTATAAGCTTTTTCTACTGCTGCGTCGATTACGCGTGATGCTGCTGCCCAGATATCTGGACCAATTCCATCACCTTCGATGAAAGGAATTACTGGATTATTTGGTACATTAAGTACGCCATTTTCAACTACAATTTTGTTTGACATTCTGTTGCCTCCTAAATTCATAATCATAGGACTGTGTTAGTGATAACACAGTCCCAAACATTCTAGCATATTTTCCAAATTAGCGCTCGCTGATTGGAACATATTTTTGCATGCCTGGTCCAACATACTCAGCACGTGGACGGATTAGGCGGTTATTTGCATATTGCTCAAGGATATGTGCCACCCAACCTGAAGTACGTGATACTGCGAAAATTGGTGTGAACAGGTCATGATCAATACCTAAAGAATCATACACTGACGCAGAGAAGAAATCTACGTTAGCTGGTAATTTCTTTTGTTCAACGATCATGTCATGGATTTTAACTGACATTTCATAAAGCTCTGGTTTACCAGTTAGTTCAGTTAATTTTTTAGACATTACGCGTAAATGTGGTGCACGAGGGTCGCCTTTGCGATATACGCGGTGACCGAAGCCCATGATTTTTTCTTTGTTGTCTAATTTATTTTGAATGTAAGATTCAACATTTTCAAGTGAGCCAATTTCAGTTAACATCTTCATAACTTGCTCATTTGCTCCACCATGAAGTGGCCCTTTTAAAGCGCCGATTGCTGCAGTTACACCAGAATAAACGTCTGATAATGTAGCTACACATACACGTGCAGTGAATGTAGATGCATTTAACTCATGGTCAGCATGCAATACTAGTGCTTTGTCGAATGCTTCAATTTCAATATCTGCTGGCTCTTCGCCTTTAAGCATGTATAAGAAGTTTGCCGCATATCCTAGTTCAGGTTTTGGTGAAACTGGTTCTAAACCTTTACGAACACGTGCAAATGCAGTTACTACTGTAGCAATTTTAGCTTGAAGACGAATTGCTTTACGGTAGTTTGCTTCTGGGTCCATAACATCCGCTTCTTCATCGAATACACCAAGTAGAGATACTGCAGTACGTAGTGCAGCCATTGGATGTACAGTTGAAAGTGGGTATGTTTTGAATTGGTCGACAATCGCTTGCGGAATTGACATATTGTCTGCCAATTGTTGTTTTAACTCAGCTAGCTCGTCCGCTTTTGGTAAACGAGTATGCCATAACAAGTAAATTACCTCTTCAAATGACGCATTTTGTGCTAAATCATCAATGTTGTAACCAACATATGTAAGTGTGTCATCGATAATTGAACTGATTTTAGATTCCGCTGCTACGATACCTTCTAATCCTTTAGTTGCTGACATAAATTATCGCTCCCTCATATTTATATTTTGTTGTAAATGCGTTTTTTTCTTGCATTTACGGTTTTTGCTCATATGAACCATTAAGTAAATCGCTTACATTGCTATTATAATCATTTTTGACAGCTTTGTGAATGAAAATCCTCTAAATAAAGAAAAAGACGTCCGAACGACTATATATTTGTCCTAAAGAGATTTTATTGTATTTTTTGACATTATGATTTGAGGTGAATTTGTTAAAATGAGGAATTTAAAGTATTTTTCATACGAAAGAACCACAAGTATTTTACTTTTTATTTTTTACTTAGTCATACTTTGGTTTGTATTACCAGTATCACTTGCGATTTTTTTGTCATTTTCGACGTACCCTGTCATAAATTTCTTGCATAAATATTGCAGGATCGCCTATTGGATAGCAGCAATAATTGTGGAGGTATTGATTTTAACTTGTATTTTTTTGCTTGTCGTCATATCCATCAATAGTGTGATTGTCATCTTTCCGGAGATTCGTAATACATTACAAAACTTCCCACTTTTCAGTGAATATGAATCGATGTTTATACAAGTTTTAAAGGAGAAATCACTTTCTATTTTTGATTCGATCATCATATATACAGCTGATCTTTTCCAATTATTAATGAAACATGTCATTGAGGTATTCATTTTCTTGGTAGCTTATTATTTCGCTCTCCTAGAAACGCGTAAATCACGCTATTGGTTTTTTCAATATGTGCCAAAGAAATATCGTCAAGAATGGCAATCACATTTCGCGAAAATCATGCAACTTTTTCATTATTTTTTATATGTGGAATTTCAATTATTTACAATAACCTTACTTATTCTTTGTGGAGGCTTTATGATCCTTCAATTTGAACAAGCTATTATTAAAGCTTTTATTGTAGCTTTCGCAGATGTCCTGCCATTTTTCGGTATCGGTGTATTTCTTGTGCCGATGAGTATTTATTTTTATTTCAATGGAAATACATTTTTATGTGTAGCCATTTTACTGTTGTATTTATTTGTACAATTAACAAGGCAGCTAGCTGAATCAATGCTTTGGTCCAACACGCTTCAATTACGTACATTCCATACATTTTTCATCAGCGCCGCCTCTATTCTATTATTTGGCTTTTATGGAATATTACTTAGCCCGATCTTTTTATTTTTAGCGGTTAAGCTAAAAGAAAACTCTATCTTTGAACGATAATAAATTGACCTTTTTTCATTTTTTTACGCATCCAATAATAGACAACCGGTTGGAACATTTTTCGTGAAAAAGGCAAAAGCAGTAGTAAGCCAATAAGATCTGTCATAAAGCCTGGTAATGCTAAAAGCAGTCCACCACTAAAAGTTAATAATGTATCAACCAACGCAGATCCCGGAGCCTCTCCACGTGCTAATGTATTTTTTACATTTTGGACAGAATTCATACCTTTATTTTTCATTACATAAACCCCAAGTACACTAGTGGCAATAATGAGTAATAATGTACTTAAAACACCAATGTTTTGTCCAATAACTATTAATAACGCCAATTCGGCTAATGCGTAGACAATGAAACCAAGAAAAATTTTTCGCATATTTTTCTCCTTTCTACTTGAAAAGGTATACCTTTTATACGTTATTATAGCCCATTTAGTTTCATAAAAAAAATGAATGCCTCCCATCAAATAATACCAAATCACTTATCTTTTTTGATGGAGATATAAAAAGTAGCTTTCCATATAGCACGAAATATAGTTAATTTGTACAACCCTTATTAAAAGCTCTAGTACAACAAATCGCACTAGAGCTTTTTGTTTATAATTAAAGAACGCTAGCATGTCCTTTATAGATAACGCCTGTTTCAGCGTCCATCGTAATTTCTTGACCATGGCGTAATAATGTTGTTGCTTCTTTTACGCCAACAATTACTGGAATACCAAGACTTAGTCCAACTACTGCAGCATGACTAGTTAGTCCACCTTCTTCAGTAATTAGCCCAATGCAATTTTCTATTGCTGGCATCATTTCACGGTCTGAACCAACTGTTACAAGTATACTTCCTTCCGTATCATAAGCAAGTGCCTCAGCCGCATTTTTAGCAATAACTGTTTTACCTACAACCGATGCCTTGCCAATCCCTTGCCCACGAGCTAGTAAATCGCCAATAATGTGTACTTTCATTAGGTTTGTAGTACCCGCTTCACCAACTGGCACACCTGCTGTAATTACAACAGCATCACCATGTGTGACAAAACCGTGTTTCAAGCTTTCATCTACAGCTAATTCTAAAATCTCATCTGTAGTTGTCACACGTTGGCAAACAATTGGGTGTACACCCCACACTAATGTTAATGTTTGAGCCGTATTTGTTGAGCCTGTTACTGCAACAATAGGTACACCAGGTCGGTATTTGGCAATCATTCTAGCTGTATTTCCACTTTCTGTTGGGGCTAATACGGCTTTGACACCTAAATTAATGGATGTATAAGCGACTGCTTGTGAAATAGCTTCTGTCATATTGGCTTCTTTTTCACGACTACGTGTAGAAACAATCGATTTATAATCTAATGAATTTTCAGTACGTTGAGCAATTTTATTCATTGTTTGTACTGACTCCACTGGATATAGACCCGCAGCAGTTTCTCCTGATAACATGATTGCATCTGTACCATCAATGATGGCGTTCGCTACATCACTTGCTTCTGCACGTGTTGGACGTGGGTTACGTTGCATAGAATCCAACATTTGAGTAGCCGTAATAACTGGTTTTCCTACTTGATTACATTTTAGAATTAACTTCTTTTGTACAAGAGGTACTTCTTCTGCTGGAATTTCAACACCTAGATCTCCACGTGCTACCATCAATCCATCGGATACAAGGATAATCTCATCGATATTATCGACACCCTCTTGGTTTTCAATTTTCGGGATGATTTGGATATGCCCACCGCCATTTTGCTCAAGTAACTCACGAATTTCAAGCACATCTTTTGCACGACGAACGAATGAGGCAGCAATGAAATCTACACCTTGTTCAATACCAAATAAAATATCCTGAGCATCCTTTTCAGTAATACCTGGAAGTTGTACAGAAACACCTGGTACGTTGACACCTTTTTTATTTTTCAATACGCCCGCATTTTCTACAATCGTATGAATTAAACCTTTTTCAACATCTGTAGCTAGTACACGTAATTGGATCAGACCATCATCAAGTAAAATAATTGAGTTTTGCTCAACATCTTCTACTAGTTGCTCATAAGTAACAGAAAAGCTTGTCTCCGTACCTTCTACTTCAGTCATTGAAATATCAATCACTTGGCCAGCTGATAAATGAAGCTCACCATTTTTCATGTTATGCGTACGAATTTCAGGACCTTTTGTGTCTAATAAAATTCCTACTGGTTTATTTAACTTTTGTGCCACTTCACGAATTAAATGAATTCGTCCCGCATGCTCTTCATGAGAGCCATGTGAAAAATTCAAGCGGGCTACATTCATACCTGCTTCAATTAATTTTTCTAATGTTTCTGGTGACTCACTTGCAGGTCCAATTGTACATACGATTTTTGTTTTTCTCATTTTTGCCCACTCCGTTTATAACAAATTATATTGATAGTTCTTTCATAAGTGTGTATAGACTTACATCTGCCTCATGATTTTTTTCAAAAGCCTCTGGCATATCATAATCGATAACCTGATGATTGCGAATACCTACCGCTCGGCCATATTTGCCTTCCATTAGTAACTCCACTGCATGTGCGCCAAACTGACTTGCCAATACGCGATCACGTGCAGTTGGGGAACCACCACGCTGAATATGACCTAACACAGAAACACGTGTTTCTTTACCAGTCTTTTCTTTTATCAACTTAGCTAGTTCATTTCCAGACATAACGCCTTCTGCCACAATAATGATACTATGCTTCTTCCCACGTGCTGCACCACGATCTAAGCGTGCCACAATATCATCTAAGTCATAATCCTCTTCTGGAATTAAGACTGTTTCAGCACCGGCAGCAAGTCCTGCCCATAAAGCAATATCTCCTGCATCACGACCCATAACCTCAACTATGAAAGAATTTTCATGAGAAGTAGCTGTGTCACGAATTTTATCGATGGATTCTACTACTGTATTGAGTGCCGTATCAAAGCCTATCGTATATTCTGTTCCTGGAACATCATTATCGATAGTTCCTGGTACACCTACAGCAGGGAAGCCTTTTTTCACTAAATCCATAGCCCCTCTATAAGAACCATCGCCACCAATGACAACAAGTCCTTCAATTCCGGCAGCTCGTAAATTTTCAATGCCTTGTAGTTGCACGGCATCTTCTTTAAATTCTGGACATCTCGCAGAATTTAAATGGGTACCACCACGCTGAATAATACCACCAACCGAACCTAGATCAAGTTCTTCTAAATAACCTTTTACTAAGCCCTCATAACCATGTTTAATTCCGACAACATCAATTCCATGGAATGCAGCCTTACGAACAACCGCTCGAATAGCTGCGTTCATTCCAGGCGCATCTCCACCACTAGTTAATACAGCAATTTTTTTCATTGTCGAACCTCCTGCAGTTACTATTATTATTCACATTAACATGAAAAAACAAACTATGTAAGGGTTCTGAGGCTACAAAAACATAACTTTTACATAAAAAATGAAAAGAATGCGCTTTCACACACTCTTTCCATCCAAAAACATCCTAAATCTAACAAATTCCCAAGAAGTCTGACGTTCAGATTGCGTAACTAGCTTCTTTAATTTTTATAGCTTTTTAATATGTTAAGAAACAAATTTTGTCTCTTAACGAGCAAATTCATATCCCCATATTTTTGCTGCTATCAGAAGATAGCCTTCCAAAAATGTGTTTTATACTTCTGTATATTGTCCGATTTTTTTGAACTTCTCATAACGATCTTCAATTAATTGTTCTCCATTTAGAGAATTTAATGCATGAAGTGTAGTGCTGATGCATTCTTTAATATAAAGTGCCTGTTTTGCTACATTGCGATGGGCACCACCAATAATCTCAGGGACGATACCATCTATAACACCAAGCTCTTTTAAATCCGGTGCTGTTATACGCATTGCTTCAGCCGCTTGCTTAGCAAGGCTACCATCACGCCATAAAATCGACGCCGCTCCTTCTGGAGAAATAACGGAATAGGTTGAGTTTTCTAGCATAAAGACACGGTTTGCAACACCTAATGCTAGTGCACCACCACTTCCTCCTTCTCCAATCACAATACTGATGACTGGTACTGTTAAGCCTGCCATTTCAACAAGGTTTCTAGCGATTGCTTCACTTTGCCCACGTTCTTCAGCAGCTTTACCTGGATAAGCACCTTTTGTATCAATAAAACAAATTATTGGTCGATTAAATTTTTCTGCTTGCTTCATCAAACGTAGGGCTTTACGATAACCTTCTGGGTGAGGCATACCAAAATTACGTCGTATATTTTCTTTTGTTGATTTTCCACGTTGGTGTCCGATTATTGTTACAGGTTGCCCTTCAAAAATACCTATTCCACCAAGAATTGCAGCATCATCACCAAAAGTACGATCTCCATGCAATTCAATGAAATTCTCACATATCGCTTCAATATATTGTAAAGTAGTAGGTCTTTCTGGATGTCTTGCTACTTGCACACGATCCCACGGCTTCATATTCGCATAAATCGATTGCTCTAATTGGGATAGCCGTGTTTCTAGTTTCTCGATTTCACCCGTCATATCGACATCAGCTTCAGTGGCTATTGTTTTTAATTCATCAATTTTTTCTCGTAATTGGATAACTGGTTCTTCAAACGCTAAATTTTTAGACATGTTGCACGCCGCCTTTCGTATGCATTTTTACAAGTAAAGAAACTTGTTTACGTAAATCTTTGCGAGGGAAAATGGCATCAAGTTGGCCATGCTCTAATAAAAATTCTGCCGTTTGGAAATCATTTGGTAGTTTTTCTCTTACAGTTTCTTCAATAACACGACGGCCTGCAAAGCCAATTAATGCTTGTGGTTCTGCAATATTTATATCACCTACAGAGGCAAAGCTTGCTGAAACCCCACCAGTTGTAGGATGCGTTAAAATGGAAATAAATAATAAACCTTGATCGCTATGACGCTTTAAGGCAACACTTGTTTTTGCCATTTGCATTAAAGATAGTACACCTTCTTGCATACGCGCACCGCCACTAGCCGTAAAAATAATAAATGGCACACCTAATTCAGTTGCTTTCTCTACTGCGCGAGTAATTTTTTCGCCCACAACTGAACCCATGGACCCCATACGGAAGTGAGAATCCATAATGGCAACAACAATTTCTTCTCCATCTAATGTACCAACGCCTGTTAGTACAGCTTCATTCAAGCCTGTTTTTTCTTGGTCAGCTGAAATTTTCTCTACATATGCTGGGAAATTCAATGGATTGCTTGTTTGTAAATGATCGTCCATCGAAACGAATGAACCTTCATCCAAGAAATAGTCCACACGTTCTTGTGCAGTCATTTTGAAATGATGACTACATTTTGAACACACTTTATCATTCTTTTCTAGTTCTTTCGTTAATTGAATATGGCGGCATTCAGGACATTTTGTCATTAATCCTTCTGGAAATGCATTTTCCTGTCCATCCTCTTTCTTTTTTCGATTACCACTAAATAAGCTACGTATTGCCATGTTTGACTCCCCCTTTGTTGTTGTCTAAGTGCTTTGTACAGTACTCATCCACTGCTCATAAGCTTTTAGTGCTTCTTTTTCGTACCCTAGCTGCATCGATTTCAACATAGTTTGAATGATTATTTTTTCATCTTCTGTTGAGTTTCGATTTAAACGGTCGCCATCATAAGCTGCCAATTGAAACCAGATTTTTAATGATAAACGATTACCTGTTGTGATTAAAAGTTCTCGCAATATATCACGACAATTAATCATACCTTCTAATTCTAGTTTCACAAAAAAACTATCCCACACAGGTAGTGTGCGAAGAATCTCTGTACAACTTATTACGCGAATAGCTTCCTTTTCATGAATTTGTCGCGTAAATTCGACATCTTTTTTTGATTTTACATCTTCTAATATAAACATCGACAGGATTTCTACAAGCTGATGCTTATGTGTGGAAGCAAGAAAAGTACCACCACCATGTCTCGTTTCTATAAGACCTAGCAATTCTAGACTTCGCAATGCCTCTCTGACAGAGGATCGCCCGACACCTAGACGCTCAGATAAGACTCGTTCGGAGGGAAGCTTTTCACCTGCTTGAATTTTTTCCAATTTAATGAGTTGACGTAGTTGTTGGACGATTTCTAAAAACACTTTTTTTTGTTCGGTTTTTTTATCCATACGACTAACTCCCCTTATCAAAAAAGTGGTCAGACCACTTTTTAACGTTGACTCTAGCTTACAAAATAACTGCCCAAAAGTAAAGAAAAAACTGCATAAAATTTAATGCAGTTTCTAAATTTTCGTTTCATTTTATATCTTTTTCGTCGCTTGCGCATGTTTTACTTTAATTTGTGGTTTGCCAAAACGTCTTTCTATAGTTCCTTCTATAAACAGAATTTCATCTTCTATTAACAAGTCTTGAACGAATTGGAAAACTTGTGGGAATAACGTAGCGGAAACAGCTCCATGCTCATCCTGTAACTGGACAAAGGCCATCTGTTCTCCTTTTTTGGTACGAATTTTTTTTACTTCTTCAATGACACCAATCATTTTCACATACGTCCCATCTCGCATCTGCTTTAACTCACGACAAGTACTATTCACATCAGCCCAATATAGTCTTTCTTGCGTAACGGGATGGGCAGAAATGTAAAAGCCTAAACTTTCCTTTTCATGCATCAATTTTTCCTTTTGTGGCATATCATCCACCTGCATATATTTTGGCTTTCCAAAGCTAAATTCTGTAGCAGTTGATATATCAATATCCTCAGTTGGTCGTAGGAGTTCAGCGTGTTTTAATGCAGCGTCTATTGTCATGATCAGTACTGCACGGTCTTTCTCTAAATAATCTAGGGCTCCAGCATAAATTAATGCTTCTATTACTTTCGGTTTAAAATGCTGTGCACTTAATGCCACAGCTAAATCAAAAAGATTATGCAATACCAGAGGGTTTGATTGGCGCAAAGTATGGATATTCTCTATAAAAGTATGAGGGACGCCTTTAATTCCTGATAAGCTATAACGTATCCCTTCTTGCTCAACAGTAAAATATTTTGTACTGTCCTTTAATGAAGGTGGATAAAATGGGATACCTTTGTCCTTGGCCTCTTGCACTAGCTGTTGAATTTTATCTATATTTCCCGTCGCATTAGATAATAATGCGGCGTAAAAGCTTTGAGGGAAATGAGCCTTTAGATATGCCATTTGATAGGAAATAACACTATAGGCTACAGCATGACTTTTAGGGAATCCGTAATCGGCAAAACGGACAATTAATTCGTACACCTCTGTCGCTACCTGTTGATCATAGCCTTGTTTTAATGCCCCTTGCACAAAGGAAACCTGTTGCTCCTCTAGCACTTGGCGATTTTTCTTACTAACTGCACGGCGAAGTAAATCTGCTTGTCCCATTGAGAATCCTGCAAGCACAGAGGCAATTTTGATAATCTGCTCTTGATAGACAATAACACCAAAAGTCTCTTGTAAAATGGGCTCTAGCACAGGGTGAGGCATAACAACCATTTCTTTGCCGGCTTTTCGTTTAGCATAGACAGGTATAAATTCCATTGGACCTGGACGATAAAGTGCGTTTACAGCAGCAATATCTAAAAAGTGTGTGGGATGAATGTCTCGTAATGCTTGTTTCATTCCTTCTGATTCTAATTGGAAAATACCTGATGTATCACCCTTTTGCAATAATTGAAAAGTTTTTTCATCATGCATAGGAATTCGTTCAAAATCAATCCACGGTCCACCAGCTTTATAAATGGACCAACGCATTTGCTCCAAAATAGTAAGATTACGTAACCCTAAAAAATCCATTTTGACGAGACCACATGCCTCGATATCCCCCATCGGCCATTGTGTGCAATAGATGCCTTCATGTCCATCCTCTATAGGGACTGTATTTACTAAGGGGGATGGTGCAATAACAACGCCTGCCGCATGGGTAGAGGAATTTCTCGGTAGCCCCTCTAATTTTAGCGCTACGTCAAACCATCGCTGATGTTGCTCATCCTCAGAGAGCCAGCCCTGTAAATCATAGGATTCTTCTAAAGCCTTTTGTAATGTAATGCCTGGTTTATTCGGTATCATTTTAGAAATTTTTTCCAATGTCTCTGCGCCGAAACTAAATACTCTCGCGACATCTCGAGCAACTGCTTTGGCAGACAATGTACCGAATGTAATGATTTGCGCCACATTGGCTTTACCATACTTTTGTGCAACGTATTGGATTACTTGATGTCGTTTACTATCGACAAAATCAATATCTATATCAGGTAAAGATATCCGTTCAGGATTTAAAAATCGTTCAAATAACAAACCATAGGCAAGGGGGTCCACTTGCGTAATAGCTAAACTATAGGCAACCAGTGACCCAGCGGAAGAACCACGACCAGGTCCAGTCAAAATGCGATTGTCTTTCGCAAAGCGCATAAAATCAGCTACTACTAAAAAATAATCAGCGTAGCCCATTGAACATATTATTTCAAGCTCATATTGTAATCGTTCTCGGTAACCATTCGGAATATCCATCTGGTTGAACCGCCCCTCTAATCCGGCAAATGCTTCTTTAACAAGTAAGCTCTCAGCTGTTTCACCAACTGGCACAGGAAATTTAGGCATTTGTACAGACATTTCTGGGATGATAGCGTGACAGCTAGCAAGCATTTGTCCACAAGATTCAAGCCATTCTGGTCGATCAGCAAACCAACTTTGCCACTCCTGTGCTGTAGGTGCAAAATAACCTTGTAAATTAGCTGTTAGCATCGTATCGCCAAGCTTGTCTCCTGTATCGATAGCTCTTGCTACCTCGTATGCAAAATGATCCTCAGGACGTAAAAAATAACAGCTTTGAACGGCTACAAGTGGGATCGCCTGACCTTCACACCACTCTATAAGTTCTTTCTCATTAGCTTGCGTTACCCCTCCAGGTCTGGTAATTCCCATATAAAAATGATGCTGAAAGAGATGGGCTAAGGCAGATACTAATGCCTGCCAATCTTCTACATCACCTATATCATCTGAAGAAAGTAATGCCAAGCAGCCTGCTGCATAGCCCTCTAGCCATTTCCAAGGCAGCACTTCATCTTCCCTAATTGAAACTGCACTACTTATCTTCAATAAATGCTGATAGCCCTCCTGAGATTGCGCATACAGCACAAGAGGAAACGTTTTATCATGCCATTGCACATTTATAGAAAGGCCAATGACAGCATGTATATTTGCTTGCTGCATGGCTTTACAAAAAGGCAAAAGCCCGTACAATTTCGTATTTACGATTGCACAGGCTTGTGTCTTTTGTTCTTGTAAAAAAGGAATCAATTGCTCAAGCCGAATTGTGCTTTTCAATAAATCCGCGCTCGTATGCATCTTTGTGTATACGTGTGTCAAATGAATCCCTTCCTTTTCTTTTTAATGATACGCTTTACAAATCTCTTGTAATCTTTCGATGACGTCATCTGCCTCTTTCCATGAATAAGCCGTAGCTCCAGAAGCGAGCGGATGTCCACCACCATTAAACTCTTTTGCTAATGTATTAATAATAGGACCCTTCGAACGTAAACGCACACGAATTTGATCCTCTTCTTCAATAAATACAACCCACGAACAGATCCCTTTAACACTTCCTAGGCATCCTACCAGTAACGATGCCTCTGATGGTACAATATCATGTTCTGCTAATAATTCTTTTGTTAGCTTTACATGGGCTGCTCCATACTCATCCATTGTAAAGTTTTGATAAATATAGCCCTGTAAATTCAGCAGTTTTTGCTCCATTTCATACATACCATCAAAAATTTGATTTCGATCAAAATCATATGTAATCAGGTCTGCGGCTACTTTAAATGTCTTAGCAGTAGTACTTGGGAATTGGAATCTACCTGTATCCCCTACAATTCCTGCAAATAATAATCGTGCAGCAGTATCTGACAGTTGCCAGTTCGCCACTTCCTTACCTTCCTCATACAGCTCGTAAATCATTTCACTGCAAGAACTTGCTGTCGTTTCCACCCATAAAAGATCACCATAGGCATCATCATTTGGATGATGATCAATTTTAATCATCATTTTTCCCTTTGTATAGCGTTGATCGTCAACACGTTCTGTATTAGCTGTGTCAGTCACAATGACTAAAGCATGCTCATAAACGTCATCCAATACTTGATCAGGCTGTGCCATAAATGTTAAAGAAGCATCATGGTCACCTACAGCAAAAACCTTTTTCTCCGGATAATTTGCTAAAATCAATTCTTTTAACCCAAGTTGTGAGCCATATGCATCTGGATCTGGTCGTACATGACGATGAATAATGATTGTTTCATAGGCAGCAATTGTGTCGATGATTTGTCTTTTCACAATAAATTCCTCCAAAATGATAGTAAGAACCGTTAGCATTTTTTCAAAATTATCGTTACAATAATGTCTAGTTATGCTAGGAGGTTTACTATGCTCAATTTAATATTTGTGTTTGCGATAATTATATCTTTTGTCTTTTATTTTTATTTTAAAACAAAACAGTTCCGTTCTTCATTACCAATCGCTAAAAATTGGTATAAAAGTAAGGCGAATATCGGCTTCGGTTCCTTCCTACTGTTTTTCGGATTCAATCAAGCCTACTTATTCCCTAGCTTATATACATTTATAATTGTAGCAATTCTTGTCGTGCTAGGCATCTTTGTCGTTGTAGAAAATACGAAAAAAGCGCGTCATTATGGTCAGTTTGTTGAGGAAGAATTCCGCATTAATCGATAATATGTAACAAAGGGATGACCAAGCAATTGCGCTAGGCCATCCCTTTCAATCCTTAACGTTCTAAAAGCTGGAACATCATCATTGCCTTACCAACAAGTATTTGTTGATTATACACTTCAAAATCCATTTTCACAAACTTACGACTCATGTCTAATATTCGTGGCTTGACTGTAAGTGTACTTTCCATTTGTACTGGTTTAATAAAGTAAATGGTCATATTCTCGGCTACTGCATCTCCACGTTTTCGACGCTTTAATGCAAATGAACCCACTTCAGCTAATAGAGTCGTGAAAGCACCGTAAGAAATCGCCCCGTATTGATTCGTCATTTGCGGTGTAACTTTAAACTCCACAACGAGCTCTTCATCACCAAGTACCTTCATCTCATTTTTCACTAAATCATCAATAGTTTCACCATGCTGTGGCTGTCTTTGAGCTAGCTGTAATGCTTTAAGTACGTCCTGACGACTAATGACTCCTTGTAAAATATTATCATCATTTACGATTGGTAACAGATCAATACCTTCCCAAATCATACGATGCCCGGCTGAAGCAACACTCATCTTCATGGAGCCAGCAATTGGATTCTTCGTCATAACCTTTTCAACTAGCTCATTTTCTTCTCGACCAATAACGTCTTTTACAGTAATCATTCCGACAAGTTTATTTTGATGAGTGACAACTGGAAAAGCCCCATGTGTTGTGCGTTCATTCAACTTCTGGAAATGTCGGATAGTTTCATCATTTTTTAACGCTGCTGTGTCAGTCATAGGAACATAAATATCTTCAATAAATAAAATATCCTTTTTGATGAGCTGATCATAGATCGCTCGGTTAATCATCGTTGCTACAGTAAACGTATCATAGCTAGTTGAAATTATTGGTAAATCCAATGAATCTGCAAGCTGTTTATTGGCATCCGTTGTATCAAAACCACCTGTAATTAAAACAGCAGCACCTGCACGAAGGGCATTTTCATGGGCTTTAATACGATTCCCTACAATCAATAAGCTACCCGCATCTGTATAGCGCATCATGTCTTCTAATTGCATGGCCCCTATGACAAATTTCGTTAACGTTTTATGTAGACCAGATTTTCCACCTAAAACTTGACCATCTACTATATTGACAATTTCTGCAAAAGTTAAGCGTTCAATATTTTCTTTCTTTTTCTTTTCAATACGAATTGTTCCAACACGTTCAATTGAACTTACTAAGCGACGGTTTTCTGCTTCTTTTATAGCACGATATGCAGTCCCTTCACTCACTTGCATTTCCTTCGCAATTTGACGTACTGAAATTTTATCGCCCACTGGTAGTGACTCGATGTATTGTAAAATTTTCTCATGTTTTGTAGACAAAATATCACCTATTTCCTAAGCTTCAATTCTGCTCTTAGTGTACCATATTTTTTATAAAAATATTTAATATAAAGTGATCAAATTGTTTAAAAACCCCCACCATTTCAACTACCAGCGTGGTGTCAATTCATATAGTACAGCGTTATCAACGATTAGAAACAGTTTACTTTCTCACCAGCTTTTAAAATTTGAACCTCTGAAATTTGTACTAAATCAGCAAAAACCTGTGGATCTTGCTTGATAGGTGGGAATGTATTGTAATGAATAGGTACGACAATCTTAGGCTTTAAGAATGAAACTGCACATGCAGCGTCTTCTGGACCCATTGTAAAATTATCACCGATTGGTAGGAATGCTATATCTATTGGATGTCGTTCACCAATTAATTTCATATCACCAAATAGAGCTGTATCGCCTGCATGATAAATCGTTAACCCTTCAACAAATAGTAATATCCCTGCTGGCATACCCATATAAATAATTTCATTTGTATCTGTTACATAAGAAGAGCCATGGAAAGCTTGCGTAAACTTCACCTTTCCAAAATCGAATTCCTTAGCCCCTCCAATATGCATTGGATGTGTTTTTACTCCCTGCCAGGAAATCCAATTGGCTAATTCATTTGGAGCAATAACTAGCGCATCCTTTTTCTTCGCTAGTTCTACGGTGTCTCCAACATGATCATTATGACCATGTGTTAATAAAATAATATCTGGTGCTTCCTCAGCAACCTTTAAATCTGTTTGTCCATTACCGTTAATAAAAGGATCAATTAAAATTGTTTTCCCATTTGTTTGTATTTTGACAATAGAATGTCCATGATAGCTTATTTCCATCTTCATGTCCTCCTTGATTTATAAATGAAAACCCCTCCATTTTAATTCGCTACCCATGCGCTTTTTCCCTTTTTTTGATATGCTTGTACAGAGAATAATCGTATCACTTCTAACAATTTTATACGTTGTTAGATCACAATTATTCAGTGATAAAAAGGAACAGCTATTTTCTTTAGAAAGTCGAAGGTTCCTCATTAAAATTTCCCATGTACTAAAAAGGAGGACATATTTATGTCAAAGGTTGAAGAAATCCAAAGTTATTTGCAGCAAAATCACATTGATGCGGCATTTATCACTACACCTGACAATGTTTTTTACGTTTCAGGCTTTAAAAGTAATCCTCATGAGAGATTACTAGGTGTCATAATTTTTAAAGATGCTGAACCTTTTCTAATTTGTCCGCAAATGGAAATTCCAGATGCAAAAGCGGCTGGCTGGTCTTATGAGGTTATTGGCCACCAAGACACTGACAATTCGATGGAGGTCCTTGCACAAGCCATTACATCACGTGACATTCAACCAACTACGTTTGCCATTGAAAAGGCACAGCTCATTGTGGAACGCTTAGAGGCCCTACAGCAATCCTTCCCACAAGCAAATTTTGTACGTCTAGACGAAAAAATTAATGCAATGCGCGTAATTAAGGATGAAAGTGAATTAGACAAATTACGCAAAGCTGCAGAGTTAGCTGATTATGCTATTGAAATCGGTTGCAGGGAAATTGCTGAAGGTAAAACAGAAATGGAAATTTTGACAGCCATTGAAAATGCTATTCAAGATAAAGGTTGTAAAATGTCCTTTGAAACAATGGTACTGAGTGGACCAAAAACAGCCTCTCCTCATGGTCATCCAGGTGCACGAAAAATAGAAAAAGGGGATATGGTACTATTTGACCTTGGTGTCATTTACGATGGCTATTGCTCTGATATTACACGTACAGTTGCCTTTGGAGAGCCAAGTGAAGCACAAAAAGAAATTTATCATGCTGTGTTAGCAGCTAACCAAAATGCCGTTTCAGCTGTGAAACCTGGTGTCCGTGCTATGGACTTAGATAAAATCGCACGCGATACGATTACCGAAGCAGGATTTGGAGAATATTTCACACATCGTCTTGGACATGGTCTTGGCATTTCTGTACATGAATTCCCATCTGTTACAGGAACAAATGACATGACAATGGAAGAGGGCATGGTCTTTACGATTGAGCCTGGAATTTATAAATCAGATGTAACAGGTGTACGTATTGAGGATGATGTTGTTGTAACAAAAGATGGTGTGGAAGTATTAACAAAATTCCCGAAAGATTTAATCATTCTATAAGATAAAAAGGAAGCGTCCAAATACCTTCCTTCAGACTGTAGACAAACTCAAAAACTTTGAGAGTTTGCCTATAGTCTTTTTATTCCATTGAACTATGATCTTTACTAGAGAAATGTTTGGAAGAAAAATCACAAAATCCTTCGAGAGTGATTTTCTCGAAGGATTTTTTATTTTTACATCTAATTATTGAATAAGCTCATCCACATTTACATATGGAAGTCCTTGTGAATCTGCAACAGCTTTATATACTAGTTGTCCATCTAAAGTATTAACACCTTTTTTCAGTGCAACATTGTCTAGGCAAGCTTGTTTATAGCCTTTATTCGCAATTTGAAGTGCGTAAGGAATTGTATTATTTGTTAAAGCAATTGTTGATGTACGTGGTACTGCTCCAGGCATATTCGCAACTGCATAATGTACAACGCCGTGTTTTACGTATGTTGGATCATCATGTGTTGTGACACGATCTGAAGAAGCAAAAATACCGCCTTGGTCAATAGCTATATCCACTACTACAGAGCCTGCTTGCATTGATTGAATCATTTCTTCTGATACAAGCTTTGGTGCTTTTGCGCCTGGAATTAATACGGCACCAATTACTAAATCTGAAGTTTTTACAGATTCTGCAATGTTATAAGGATTAGAAATCAATGTTTGAACATCACGACCAAACATATCTTCTAATTGGCGTAAACGCTCAGGGCTTAAATCGATAACTGTTACGTCTGCTCCCATACCAACAGCGATTTTCGCAGCGTTAGTTCCCGCGATACCACCACCGATAACTGTTACTTTACCGCGTTGTACACCTGATACACCGCCAAGTAAAATACCTTTACCAGCATGATTTCTCTCTAAGAACTGTGCTCCGATTTGTGTAGCCATTTTACCTGCCACTTCACTCATCGGTGTTAATAATGGTAGTGAACCATTTGCTAATTGAACTGTTTCGTAGGCAATCCCTACAACTTTTTTATTTAAAAGTGCCTGAGTCAATTCAACTTCTGGCGCTAAGTGTAAGTAAGTGAATAAGATTTGACCTTCATAGAAGTAATCATACTCAGAAGCTACAGGCTCTTTTACCTTCATAATCATCTCTTGTGACCAAGCTTCTTTAGCCGTTTGCACAATATGGGCACCAGCTGCAATATAATCAGCATCCGTAAAGCTTGATCCTAAGCCTGCTCCAGTTTCAATGTACACCTCATGGCCTGCATGTGTTAAAGTAACAACTCCTGCTGGTGTCATTGCTACACGATTTTCATTGTTTTTAATTTCCTTTGGAATACCAATTTTCATAGTTTCCTATCCCCTTCCATTACGTAAAAAATCAGCATCATTTATGTAATTAAAAATTGATGCACCCCTTGCAATTCCATATTACCAAACAAATAAAAAAAAAGCTTTAATTAAAATAAATACAAATAAAATTTCTAACATTTTCAAAATACAAAATATTTAAACGGTGATTTTACAATTTAAATTATTATATTTATAAAATAAAAAGGAAAATTATAGTGATATATACTCCTCCATTTCGAAAGCCAAAATTACGTTTACACGTTGCTAATAGTGGGAATTAAGTAATTATATTTTCTTCATGAAATGCCTTCACTTTTTCATAATTTTTCTTCCGGAAAGTATTTCCTTTAGGAAATCATTTGGTATAATCAACATATACAAATCAGGGAGGTTTTTTAAATGGCTAATCATTATAAAAGCATTGTGGTTGCAGTAGACGGTTCTAAGGAAGCTGAATACGCTTTTCGTAAATCAATTGACGTGGCGAAGCGTAATGAGGGTTCTGTATTAAATTTAGTGAATGTTATTGATACACGTTCATTCGCTGCAATTGAAGCATACGACCGTTCCATTGCAGAACGTGCTCAAGCATTCTCTGAAGAACTATTAAATGGTTACAAAAAGCAAGCTGAAGATGAAGGTATCGCAAATGTTAACCTAATCATCGAATATGGTTCTCCAAAAAATATTATTACTAAAGAGCTTTCTAAAATTGTAGACGCAGATCTAATCATTTGTGGTGCAACAGGTCTAAATGCAGTAGAACGTTTCCTAATTGGTTCAGTATCTGAAGCAATTGTACGTTCAGCTAATTGTGACGTTCTTGTCATCCGCACACCTGAAAACTAATCAGCAATACATAAAAAGGTATCCTACTGTAGGATACCTTTTTGAATTCTATGAGCAATTACTTGCCCTCTTTCCACATTTTCACTTTTTCAAAGAATAAAGCAAGTGCCTGCTTATTTTGCATATTTGGTACTTTTGCTAAAAGCACTTCTTTAGGTGATTTACATTCCTTCGATTGCTTTTGCAAGATGACAATGCTCTTTTCTAATGATTTATTGGCAAACATGGAATCAGGTAGTTGAATAATCGCTTGAATCCAAGCATGCTTTTGAATGTATTTATGAAGTTGCTTAGACTGCTCTGAATCAAAAAGATGTGATGGCGCAAGGAAAAATAAGTAGCCACCTTCCTTTGTATAATTCATAGACTGCTCAATAAATAAATGGTGGGCATAGCTCATTCCCTCAGGCGCGCACAATTCATACTCAAGGGCAATTTCTTCATTTGGATAATAACCAACAGGTAAATCACATACTACTGCATCAACAGGATTTGCCAATAAATCTTGTAAGGCATCCTGACGATATAAAGAAATCGGTTGCTCTGTTAAATCAGCTGTAGCTGCAGCCAAACGTATAAGTAGCTCATCTACCTCTACACCAGTAGCCTCCACTTTACCATCTAATAAATTCATAACTGTTAGTAATAAATTTCCTGTTCCTACTGCTGGATCCATAATCGAAATTTTGTCATGCTCAAGACGTTCAGCAAAGATTTGTTCAACAAAATAGCCCACTAATAACCCTAACGTATCAGGCGTCATTTGATGGTTTGGTTGTGAACTTTTACGCATTCCTTTTAGAATGGTAATTTGAATAGACTTGCGAATATCCTCTTTTGTTGCATCCTTTTGTGAGAAATCCACTTCTCCATCAAGCCATGCCTCTAGCCCATCTAGTAACCCCTCTAACAAAGTTGTATTGTGTTCTTTTTCGATTTTTTCAGCATGCTCATTTAGCATACCAAATAATTTCTCGATGTTTTCCATAGATAACTTCCTTTCAAGCAGAAAAGAGCCGTGACAAACACTCGTCACAGCCCCTTTGTCTAGTATTATCTTAGCCTAAAAGCAGGCCATTATGCTAGTGCTTTAACAGCTTCAATAGCCGCTTCATAGTTTGGATGGTCTGTTGCCTCAGGTACATACTCAACATATGTTACTTTATTGTTTGCATCCACAACAAATACTGCACGTGTCAGAAGACGTAATTCTTGAATGTACACGCCATAAGCCTCACCAAATGAAAGGTCGCGGTGATCAGAAACCGTTTGAACGGCATCAATACCTGCTGCCCCACACCAACGTTTTTGAGCGAATGGAAGATCTACAGATACTGTATAAATCACTACATTATCGCCTAAGTTAGCTGCTTCTTCATTGAAACGACGTGTTTGCGCATCACATACACCAGTATCTAATGATGGTACTACACTAAATAAACGAATTTTCCCCTCGGAATCTTTTAATGTTACAGGTGAAAGGTCATTCGCTAATACTGTAAAATCTGGTGCAGAATCGCCCACCTTTACTTCATTACCTACTAGTGTCACTGGACCATTTTTAAATGTTACTTGTGCCATATAAACGCCTCCTAATCTTCATATGTACATAATATTACTAAATGAAGGGAATTAATTGCAACTAAGATAGCTTACTTTATTCTAAGTGTTAGCTAGTAATAGAAAAGACTGTCTCTTCATTTGAGACAGTCTCTTGTTTATTGTTCATTTTTTTCTTCTAGTTTTTCTAGCTCAGGTTTTCCCTCTTGTTCAATAGACACTATAAGCTCTTCCTTTTTCTCTATAGCAAGTGGCGCCAAGTTCTTTTCAATATAGACTTTCTCATGCACCACTGTTGTATCGGCAAAATAGTCATGCAACCCTTGATTGTCTGGCAAAATAACTACCAAAATATAGAGAGGCATCACAATATTATTAATAATACGCCCAATCCATTCACGGAATAACACATCTGACCAAGTAAGGTTATCATGCTTTAATGAAATTACACGTAACCCAAATACCATCTTCCCTAGCGTTTGACCAAAGAATTTCGTCATAAGGACAAAATAACTGTAATAAAGAATCGCCGATATAATGGAGATTGGAGCATACCAAACTGATTCTGATAAGGACCAGTCCATTAAATAAAAGATAGGGTTAATGAGTATGCCAACTACAGCAGATACAATAAATCCATCCAATAAAAATGCCCACAATCTGATCCAAAAGCCTGCCGTTTTTAATGTGTAGTTTTTTTGACTTGTTGAATCTTCCGTGCCATTGTTAAAAAAGCCATTTTCCATTGAGGGTGAACCTTGCATAACAACTTCATTGTTTGTCATTGAACTCCCTCCTTAATATTCACCGTATAAATACATCATTTTCGGTGCATTGTAATCCGTCATAATTTTCATTAGCATTTTTTCCTCTGCAGAAGGACCGAACATAGAGCCAATTTTCATTCCAACATAAGATTGCCATCCGCCCATATCATAGGCATATTCAAATAATGCAGCATCTTCTAGTCCAAAATCTGCGCGTAAGGCTGCAATGGCAGCTTCTTCGTCGCCAATTTCATCAACTAAACCGGCTTCAAGTGCTTTTGTACCGCCAAGGATACGTCCATCCGCCACTTTCTTCACATCAGCTTCTGACATATTACGTCCTTGTTCAACGATATCTACAAATTCTTCGTATGTTTCATTAATCATATCCTGCATCATCGCTCGTTCCTCTGGTGTCACATCACGCATTGGACTTAGCATATCCTTATGCTCGCCAGATTTAAACGTTTCGAATTTGACACCTACTTTTTCAGCCAATGCTTGATAATTAATAGATTGCATGATTACACCAATCGAGCCTGTAATTGTATCCCGATGGGCAAATATTTTATCTGCTGGAGCTGAAATATAATAGCCACCAGATGCTGCCATCGAATCCATCGATACATAAATTGGAATTTGTCGTTCTTCTTTAATTTTTAATAGCTTTTTATAAATTTCAGCAGATTCTTTTACCCCTCCACCCGGAGAGTTAACACTTAAAACAATTCCTTGAATCGTATCATCGTACAAAATATTATCCAATTGATCTAAGAAAAATTGATGATCATATGCAACAGGTTGCCATAGTGAACTTGATCCAATATCTTGGATTGTTCCATCTACCTTTAAATAGGCAATCCTTTTATCATAATTATCTCCTTCAATTACATTTTCATATACATCTAGGTTATTTCCTGCCATTAAACTGTCAAAATTACCTAGGAAATCTGCTTTAAATAGTGCAAAAATGGTATTAATCCCTAATGAAAACAGTAAAAGAACACCAGCCACTATTAATGCAACCCACCTTTTAACATTCATGTCTTTCCGCCTCCTTAACTCGTAATACGTATGACTTGCTCATTTGTTTCATTTTTTTGCAATAATATGCAAAAAGTTTTATTCTATTTATTTCCTCATAATACCTTACCTAAAAATAAAAAAAAAATCAAAGTTCATTTCTTTGCATGAACTTTGATTTTCGACATTATTTCCTAGGAAATGATTATTGTACAAGATGTTTTAATTCTTGTTGTCTTAATTCAACACGTCTAATTTTACCAGATGCAGTTTTGGGTAACTCAGTAACAAATTCAATAGCACGTGGGTATTTATAAGGTGCCGTTAATGATTTGACATGATTTTGAAGGCATTGAATAAGCTCTTGATTACCATTAGCACCATTATGAAGGATAATGAATGCTTTAACGATGTTCCCGCGAACTTTATCGGGACTTGCAATGACAGCAACCTCTTTCACAGTCGGATGCTTCATCAGCGCATCCTCTACTTCAAAAGGTCCAATTGTGTAACCTGAGGAAATAATAACATCATCTCCGCGGCCTTCAAACCAAAAATAGCCGTCCGCATCTTTATAAGCTCGATCCCCTGTTATATACCAATCACCACGGAATTGTAAATTAGTACGTTCAGGATCATTTAAATATTTTTTAAAAAGTGCAGGTGTTTCTCGATGAACAGCAATATCACCTACTTCTCCTATAGCAACTGGCTCGCCAAAATCGTCTATAATGTCAACCGTATTGCCTGGCGTAGGTTTACCCATCGAACCAACTCTTGCGTCCATACCAACCATAGTCCCTACAAGAAGTGTATTCTCAGTCTGACCATAACCATCTCGCACTTGTAGATGGAAAGTGTCTGAGAATTTTTTAATGACATCACTGTTCAATGGCTCACCTGCTGAAACAGCTTGTCGAATTGAACTGATGTCATACTCCTGTAAATTTTCAAGTGCTGCCATAAAACGATATTCTGTCGGTGTGCAACATAAGACATTCATCTTAAATTTTTCAAGCAATGCTAAATATGTTGCTGCATCAAACTTTCCTTTATAAACAAATGCAGTGGCACCGCTGCCTAAAATCGCGAGAAACGGACTCCAAATCCATTTTTGCCATCCTGGTGCTGAAGTTGCCCATACAATATCATTTTCTTGTACTCCTAGCCAGTGTGGGGCTGTTGTCCGTAAATGTGCATAGCCCCAGCTATGAGTATGCACAGCAGCTTTCGGGTTACCTGTTGTGCCACTTGTGTAAGCTAAAAAGGCATGGTCTGTACTTTTTGTTGGTGTAGAACTTATGTAAGTTGTTGGTTGCTTTCGCATTTTGTCTACTAACGGCTGCCATGGTTCATGTGCATTACCGATAACAAATTGCTGTATATTTTGTAAATTCCCTACTTGATCAAATTGCTCAATATAAGGCTCAAAGGCTACAACAGCTTTAGCATCAGCATGATGAATACGATACTCAATATCTTTTGTTCTTAGCATTTCAGAGCTTGGAATGATTATTAAACCCGCTTTTAATGCAGCAATATAGACAATGTATGCTTCTACTGAGCGTGGTACCATCACTAAAATGACATCACCTTTAGTTAATCCACTTTTTGTAAAGACATGTGCCGCCTGATTCGCTCTTTCAAGTAAATGTGCGTAGGTGATAAATTGTACATCAGAATGCTCATGATAAATAATCAATGCATTTTTAGTTGAATCCTTTGCATATTTTTCAAATTCATCTGTTATGTTATACCATTCTGGTGCTACTAATTCTTGTCTATTCATGGCAAATGCCCCCTTTTGTTAAGACACATTATACTCCTTTTCTAGTATTTTCAATGGTTTACACTTGATTTAAGTAAAGTCATGACAACTATCATGCTTAGCTATATGGCATCAGTCACGTTTTGTCGATAGGAAAACTTGCTATTGAATACATATGAAAAGTATGGTACATTTTGGTCAACTATAAGCAAGATTGCAGGGGGACTCATAAAGAGTTGAGAAGGTAAAACCTGACCCTTTGAACCTGTTAGTTAATACTGACGTAGGGAGCAATGAACATCGTTTTTTCAGATGAAAGGCTCTTTTTCGTGCATTTTTACGTAAAAAGGGCCTTTTTTGCATGCTTACGTCCACCAATAAAGGAGGACTAAAATGATTTTTCAAACAATTCGTCAACAACAACCGCTTATTCACTGTATAACTAATTATGTCGTGGCTAATTTCCAAGCCAATGGTCTATTGGCATTAGGTGCCTCTCCTGTCATGGCTGATGATAGCCATGAGGTGGAGGAAATGGTCGCCATTGCAGACGCTCTTTTAATCAATATTGGTACACTAAATGACCGAACAAAAGAATCAATGCTGTTAGCAGGAAAAAAAGCAAATACCCTTGCCATTCCTGTTATATTAGATCCGGTTGGCGCAGGTGCCACAGTTTATCGCAAGGAAACCGTACACCTATTACTTTCAGCTATACAATTTGCAGTCATACGCTGTAACAAGGGTGAGCTTGCGGCATTAGCCAATGTAGAATGGCAACAAAAAGGTGTTGATAGTGGTGAGGGATTTATTGCCATAGAGACTGAGGCTACACTATTGGCTCAACGCTACAACTGTATAGTCATTGTTACAGGCAAACATGATTTTATGACAGACGGTGTGCAGAGCCAATGGATTACAGGTGGAAATTCACAAATGACTGAAGTAACGGGTACAGGCTGTTTACTTAGCGCTATATGTGGAGCAGCCTTCTCTTCAGGAGATGATCCGTATAGCCAATTAGCGGAAACACTGACATACTATAAAAAAGCAGCTGAGTTAGCATCCGCATTTACAGAGGATATCGGGGATATTCAAATTGCTTTGCTTAATGCCTTACATCGTCTTTCAAAGGAGGGTGAGGCATCATGCATATTGTAACGACAATTGCAGGCTCGGATAGTGGCGGTGGCGCTGGCATTCAGGCTGATTTAAAAACATTTCAGGAATTAGGGGTTTTTGGCACCTCCGTTATTACAGCATTAACTGCTCAAAACACAATTGGTGTAACAGGGGTTTTCCCAATTGACGTTGACTTTGTTGAAAAACAATTTCATGCATTACTTGAAGATTTTTCGATTGCTGCGATTAAAACAGGGATGCTTTATTCCTCGGAAATTATTCAAGGTATTGCACACATTATTGACGATTTAAAAATCCCACTAATTGTTGATCCCGTTATGATTGCAAAAGGTGGAGAAAGCTTACTGCAGCAAGAGGCTATCGAGGCCATGCGCATGTCTTTACTTCCTCTTGCTACAATTGTGACACCAAATATACCAGAAGCAGAGGCACTTACGGGAAGAAAAATAAATCATTTCTCGGATATGGAGGAAATTGCTCAATGCTTTTTCCAACTAGGTGTTCAATGTGTCATCATTAAAGGTGGGCATCTACCCAATTCGTTATATGCAATTGATTATGTATTTATAAAAAATGACAAATCATTTTCCATGCAGTCTCCTCGTATTTCGACGGAAAACACACATGGTACAGGTTGTACATTTTCAGCAGCTATCACGGCTTTCCTTGGTCAAGGTTTGTCCATTGAAAAAGCTATTATCGAAGCTAAAAAATTTATACAATTAGCCATTATGCACGATTTAGACATTGGTAATGGTCATGGGCCCACAAATCATTTTGCTTATCAGTTGCATAAAGGTGCCTGCGAGGTGAAATTACTTGAAACGTGAAGATTTACAGCTTTATTTTATTATGGGTACAAGCAATGTTTCCCAACAGGAACCTTTAGCTGTACTCGAACAAGGGCTGCGGGCTGGCATTACTATGTTTCAATTACGTGAAAAGGGTCCTAATGCATTAACAGGATTAGCTTATGAGCAATTTGCCCGCCAATGCCAAAAACGATGTCAACATTACCGTGTGCCGTTTATCATTAACGATGATGTGGATCTAGCAGTTCGACTTGGTGCAGATGGTGTTCATATTGGCCAAGATGATGAACAGATTGCCATTGCACGTAAAAAAATGGCAAACCGGCTCCTTGGCGTTTCTGTACATTCACAGGAAGAGCTACAAACGGCTATTGACCATCATGCGGACTATGTAGGAATTGGACCTATTTTTGCCACAACATCTAAAAGTGATGCACAACCACCATGTGGCACAATTTTTTTACAGCAAGCTTCCAAATTGCAGCCTAACTTTCCCATTGTAGCCATAGGTGGAATAAATTGGACAAACGCTAATGTTGTTTTGCAAGCTGGTGCTGACGGAGTTGCTGTTATTTCTGCTATCTGTGACAGTAAGGATATTGAACAAACAGTATCCATGTTTAAGTCTTTATCTCGCATAAAAAAATGATTGATAAACAAACTAAAACCAGTGCCTTTTACGGTCACTGGTTTTGAGTTTATAAATGCTTAGTTAGCATTTATTAGTTGTTGTTGTTTGGCATACCTTTTAATTGAGATTCTGCCATTTGTACAAGACGTTTAGTGATTTCACCACCAACGGAACCGTTAGCACGAGCTGAAGCGTCAGCCCCTAATTGAACACCAAATTCTTGTGCAATTTCGTATTTCATTTGATCAAGTGCTTGTTGTACACCAGGTACTGCAAGCTGGTTTGAACTGCGGTTGTTGTTTGAAGCCATGTTTCTCACCTCCTTGTGAATATAGAATGTGCGTTATTAGATTTTTAATACAAAAAAAATAAAGGTAAAATGTACCTCTATTGGCATTCGGCGAACTATACAAAAAAGCCGTCTCAAATAAGCTATTTGAGACGGCTTTTGAAATTTTGATTTATAAAAGATCAGCAAACTTATCTTGCTTTTGCTCTTCTTCTTTCTTAGGGAAAATATAGACCTCACGATTTTTGACCGCGCGTGCTATCAGTTCATCAAAATCAGAAAAGCTTTCGTAATGCTCAACCTTTTCGAGCTTAGGCTTTGTTTTAGGACTAGCAGGCGTAAAGATTGTACAGCAGTCCTCAAAAGGCTGAATAGATGTTTCATATGTGCCGATTTGTTCAGCTAACTCAATGATTTCTAATTTATCTGATGAAATTAACGGTCGTAAAATAGGTGTATTCGTTACTGCATTTATTGCTGTTAAGCTTTCAAGTGTTTGACTTGCTACTTGTCCAAGACTTTCTCCTGTGACAATCGCAAGAGCACCGATTTCTTCTCGCACTTGATCTGCAACTTTTAACATCATACGCCGAGTTGTTGTCATTGATACATTAGAAGGTACTTTTTCTTTAATCAGAACTTGTATTTCAGTAAAAGGAATAACATGTAATCGTATATTAGCTCCAAATTTCGTTAACTCATTTGCAAGCACTTTTACTTTTTCCAATGAATTTTCGCTTGTATAGGGCGGACTAAAAAAGTGAATGGCTTCTAAACGGACTCCGCGTTTCATCATTAAATAACCTGCAACTGGACTATCAATACCACCTGAAAGCATTAACAATGACTTCCCGTTTGATCCTACAGGCATTCCGCCTGCACCTGGAATGACTTGTGCCATCATATAGGTTGCATCATGGCGGACTTCTACACGTAACTCAATATCAGGTCGCTTCACTTTAACAGATAAATTATTAAATTGAGGTAAAACATATCCACCAATCTCCCGTTGAATCGCGTGTGATTCTAATGGGAAGGTTTTATCGGTACGTTTCACTTCCACTTTAAATGTATATGGCTTTTCTTTAAATGTCTCCATTATCGTAATCGCCAGTTTTTTCATACTTTCCATATCTTTTTCACATGCTGCAACCGGACTAAATGATTGAATACCAAAAATTTTAGGCAAACCTGTTACTAGTGTTTGCATTTGTTCTTCATTCTCTATCGCAATAAACATTCGATCACGTTCTGTACGAATATGGAGATGTCCTAAATCAGCAAATGCATGACGGATATTTTCACGTAAACGGCGGATAAAATCCATCTTGTTGCGACCTTTTGTAGAAAGTTCGCCATATCTAATTAAAATTTCTTTCCAAATCATTACTTTATTTCTCCTTTAAGCTCTAGCATTACTTCTGCTAATACTTGTTTAAACTTTTCAATATCTTCGACCGTGTTATGTGCACCAAAACTAATACGGATAACACCTTTTTTATAATGCTCATCTAGATGCAATGCTTCAACAACATGACTTGTTTTAGTTTGCTTCGAAGAACAAGCACTGGATGTAGATACAATAACGCCTCGTTTTTGCATCGCATTAATGATGACTTCTCCTTTTAAATCGCGAACACTGAAAGATATAATATGTGACGCTCCCTGCGGAGTCGATAAAATATGAATAGCTTCTCCATATTCGTGTAACTGTGCAAGTATTTCATCATGCCATTGACGATAATTTTTTGCATGGTCATTCATGGTTTCAACCGCCATCCGAGCTGCCTTAGATAAAGCGACAGCTTGTGGAACAGCAACAGTCCCACTACGCAATCCAAATTCTTGGCCGCCACCAAGTGCATATGGCTGCCATCTTATCGCTTTACGGAATGCTAATACACCAGAGCCTTTAAAGCCATGAATTTTATGACCTGAGATTGAAATACAATCCGGTCCCTCTTCACCCTTAAAGGATACAGCCAATTTTCCAAAGCTTTGTACAGCATCCACATGTAAGGCTGCCCGACTCATTTCATGGATTAATTTAGCAGCTTCCTCTATCGGTTGAATCGCACCCATTTCATTGTTTACATGCATCATACTTACTAAAATTGTATCTTTTCGTATTTTTGCACGAAGTTCATCCAACGAAATAACACCACGCTGATCAACATTTAAATATTCCACTTCAAAGCCCTCTTTTGAGAGCTGTTTAACAGTCTCTAAAACTGAAGGATGTTCTATTTCAGTCGTTAAAATATGCTTTCCTATATGTGTATTGCTACGTGCTATTCCAAAAATCGCCGCATTATTCGATTCCGTACCACCTGAAGTAAATAGCACATTTTTTGCTTCTGTTTGCAAAATATCTGCTACTTGCTCACGTGCACGCATTAATAAATCATTTGCTTCAACACCCATCGCATGGATAGATGCAGGATTGGCATAATACTGCTCATTCACAACCATAAACGCCTGTAGAACTTCTTTTAATGGTTTTGTTGTGGCACTATTATCCAAATAAATTGTCTCGTTCATTATATTTTCACACACTTTCAAAACGTTGATGTAACGGTTTTTATCATAACGCAATCTGTGGAGATTGACCACTAACTTTAACGATAATTCATATTTTAATCATTAGAAAGGATCGCTCTTACAATTTTTTTAACATCGTAATAAATTCCGTTGGCGTACTAAATTCAAGCTCTTTCACAAATCCTAATTTTTCATAAAGGAATATCGCTCGCTTATTGAATTGGGCAACTGTTAAACGAAGTGGCGTAGCGTATTCTTGCTGGATATTCTTGATGATGAATGAAAAGAATTTTGTACCAAAACCTTTTCCTGTTAGCGTTGGCTTCATGCCAATACCAATATCTATATACTCTTCTGAATAAGCGTTAAAATCATGTCCTTTTGGCACTTGGGCAGCTGACCCCGTGCAATAAAAACCGATTAACTCCTCTTGTTCATTCATAATGGCGAAGTAAGGATTGTCAAGAAATTCCCGCAAGGATTCCTCGGATAATTCATTATTATAAAAATCATAGGGCTCTTCGTATTGCCAACATATAATTTCCTGAGCATACTTTTCGTTCATATTTCGAATTAATAGTTCCACTCGTATCACATCCTTTACAAAATTTAAAAAGAAAGCTGTCTAAAAAGTAATTGCTATACTTTTTAGACAGCACAAATGTAGTTTTAATTTTTTGCCATAGACTGTTCTGCAACCATTTCTTGGATGCGCTTTAATGCACCTGGCTCCATTTCTTCCACTGCTGTCCCTGCTTCCTCTAATGCTTTGGAATAACGGAATTGATGGAATGCTTCCTCAGCCTCTTTTAAACGTGCATTTAATGTCGGATTAGATGCACGATGACGATTGCCATACTGAATAATGCGTTCAATAAGCATTACATTCTCTATTAATTCATGAGCTTTTGCTTTAACATCCTCTACACAAAGTGTCGCAGCATTTAAATTATTATGAACCGTTCCCATATTAAGCGGAACTTCCTGCAGACTTTGCATAACTACATATATATGCTCTGCCGCTTCATCAAGTCGTGCGTCCATCTCCTCTGGGACTCCTGGAATATTCGCCTTATTTAGGAGACGATCTGTATCTTGTAATATTTTCTTTAAGTTTTCGACTTGAGCACGGGCCTTATTTTCATCAATACGAAGTTTCTTCATTGTATTAGACAGATGACCTTGCTCTTCATGGATTCGTTCAAGCTCTTCACTTATTTCTATTAATTCCTCTTGCAAGCTTGAATACGCAGACTTTTCTTCTTTGACACGCATGGATAATAAATCATAACGACGTTGCAGTGCTTCCAATTGCTTTAATGCAGCTTTTGGAATTTCAGCATCCTTTTCGTTTAAGTGATAGCTTTGTTGTACATAGGTTGCCTCATCACTCACTGATTTTGTAGACGTTATAACGTTTGTGATTGAGCTTAATAAACGATCACAATTTTGATCCACATAATTTTTGGCAATAACCTCTTTTTCCAGTAAATCATAAAAATGATCGATTTCTTCATTTATTTCTGTTACACGAGGTTTAACAACCATTAAATTTAGCTCTGCTAGGTCATTTTTTAACGAAGTAAATTCTTTTTCATATTTATTTAATGCTTCCGCTAATTCTAAATGCTGCAGATAGTAAGATTGGTCTTCCATTTCCCGTTGACCATTACGCAATTCCTGAACTGCTCCTGGGAGCTTAACTTGTAATTCCGTCAAAATCGTTGGGACATCATTTATATATTCGAATGTCTGCTGTGATTCCTGATTTAGGCTAATTACAATTTCCCTTGCTTGCAAGTAATTACCTTCATTCGTCAGAACATCAAATTTTTCAAACTTCTCAACAAATTCCTCTAGCTTTTTCTCCAGTGCAGGTAATGCTACACCGAAGGAATGCTGGTGTGCTAGCAATGTTTTTCTCGCAGAACGGTAATATTCCTTTAACTGTTCAATTTCAATTCTATTTTTTTCTTCGCTGCCAATTAATTCATTTAATTCTTCTAAAATTTTATCTTTATCTTGGTCACATTTTTCGATATAGTCTTCGATTTCACGTTCAATTAATGTCGCTTTTTTAAAACGAAGTCGATTAATTTGATCTTCTGCATCAAATAAAAGTGAATCGATTTTAGTCATATGTACATCGATGACTTCATCCCAAATATTGCGCCATCGTTCAAACATTTCTTCCGTTTCACCGTTCATGTTCAAAGATTTTACTTTTGAAATTTCTTCATTTATAGGTTTATGTTGTATTTGTAATTTTTCATTTTCAAGTTTTGCAATAATTGCAACATGTTTTCTTCGCATCATAAATCCTACTATGGCTAAAATTAATAGTAGGATTATCGGAATGATGATATACTCCATCGTAAGCCTCCTATTCTACAATAAACGAATTGGCTAGTTGTATTTATTATATACTATGTTTTCGCCTTTTGTACTAAAATTTAAGTGATTTTCAGAAAACTGTATTTTTGCTATTGTAAAATATTAAAATAGCGGTCTATAGATCTAAAGGAGTGGTACATTTTGAAACGTGATGGGCATATACATAGTCCTTATTGTCCACATGGCAGTTCGGACACGTTCATTCAATATATTGAAAAAGCAATTTCTCATAATTTCACAGATATAACGTTTACAGAACACGCCCCATTACCAGACGGTTTTATTGATCCTACACCACAGCAAGATAGTGGGATGAAAGCCGGGTATCTTATGCCATATATTGAAGAATTACAATGCCTGCAAAAACAATATGCGAAAGATATTCACATTCGTATTGGGTTAGAAGTGGATTATATCAAAGGATTTGAACAAGAAACTCGTCATTTTCTTGATACATATGGACATTTTTTAGATGATGCCATCTTGTCAGTTCATTTTTTACAGTGGCAGGACACCTTTGAATGTATCGACTACTCTCCCGAATGCTTTATTGATTTCTCTAAGAAAGTTGGCTCTGTTGAACAGGTATATCATTTATATTATGATACAGTCCTACAATCTATAAAGGCAGATCTTGGTCCCTATAAACCAAAACGGATTGGACACCCATCACTTATTCATAAATTTCAGCTAGCACATCATGAGAAAATAAATGACGACACTCGAATTCACCAGGTTTTAGACATTATGAAGCAAGATGGCTATGAATTAGATGTAAATAGTGCTGGTTTAAGTAAGCCATTTTGTCAGGAGCCCTATCCACCATTTGCCTTTATCAATTATTGTCATGCTATTGAATTACCTTATGTATTTGGTTCAGATGCCCATAGCGTGGCTGATTTACATCAACATTATAATGTTATATTACCGATCTAAATAACTTTTAAACGAGGTGCATATATGTTTACACTAATTAATTATGAAGGATCTATTGCTGACCAATATCTTACACTATCTAAGCAATTAGATGCACTACTAACTGGCGAAACAGATCAGATTGCAAATTTAAGCAATGCTTCTGCCATTCTTAATCAATTTTTAACAAATATTAACTGGGTTGGCTTCTATCTCTTACAAGATGATGAGCTTGTACTTGGACCATTCCAAGGTCTGCCTGCCTGTGTTAGAATTCCGGTTGGCCGTGGAGTTTGTGGAACTGCAGTGGCAACAAAAGAAACGATTGTTGTCAAAGATGTACACGATTTCCCAGGACATATCGCCTGCGATGCTGCCTCCCAATCTGAAATTGTCATACCCTTAATGAAGCAAGGTGAGATTATTGGTGTACTTGATATCGATAGTCCTACTGTAAATCGCTTCTCTCAGGATGATCAAGATGGCTTAGAGCAATTTGTTCAAACATTACTGCTTCACATATAAGGTGTTAAAAAATTGCCCTGAAATGCATTGTCATTTCAGGGCAATTTATTTTATAGTACCATTTACATTAACGCCATCCATCTTATTGGTTTGTTTGAAAAGAATCACCATGGATGCAAAAACGATTTTTACCACTATTTTTTGCTTCATATAGAGCAGTATCGGCATGTAAGAAAACAGATTGGAATGCCGGTCGGTCTTGATCATTCCATGTAATGAGACCTGCTGAAATCGTTACTTGAGGGTCCGTGGCACTTGGGATTACCTCAACGATGGCTGCTGCTAATTCTAAAGCTTCTTTTTCACTGATATTAGGTACATATACAGACATCTCTTCGCCGCCCCACCTTGCACAAATCCCTCGACTACCTATTGTTTCCCTCAACTGAACGGCAATCTGCATAAGAATTTTATCACCTACTTGGTGACCATACGTGTCATTAATACGTTTAAAATTATCAATATCAATAAGTAAAAACATCCCTGATTGATCATATTCAAGCGACTTTTCTACAAAATGATCTAGGTAACTACGTGCATATAGTTTTGTTAAATGATCCAAATCGACCATTTCCTGAAGCTGTGTTCGTAAAATAGAGTTTGCAATTGCTAAAGATGAGTGGTGGATTAAAGACTGCATTAATTTAAAGCTATCAAACGAAAAGAAATACGGCTCTTTATGTAAGACGATACTAAAGCCATTGATCTTTTCTTCCATTAGAATAGGGATAGCCATTATGGAACGATAATCAATTTGTTTAGAGGTTAATCGACTAAAATCAGCTATAAACAGCGGATCATTAGTTTGAGTAAAATGTTGTTCAACATGCTTAATATACGTTTGACCCTCTTCAGAACTAAATAACGAAGTACTTGCCCCCGTTACTTCAAAGGTGTCATCTTTTTTAAATGCGAAGCAAACTTCCATTGGTTGAAAAGATTTTAGTAACTGCTTTTGTAGGAAAAGTAACATTTCATGAATGTCAATCCTCATATTTAAACGATGTGATGTTTCATTGATAAGTTGTAAGTCACTGACGAGGCGATGCGACTGATGATATAACTTTGCATTTTCTAGTGCATTTCCTGACGCCTGTGCAAGCATCCGTACAAAATCTTTTTCAGTCGTTGAAAAAAGGTAAGTAGTTGGAGCACTTACTTGTAATATGCCATAAATTGCCTGCCTTCCTTTAATAGGTGCATTTAATAATCGGCAATTTAAATCACTCGCAAGTTCAGTTGTTAACTCTCCTGATACAAAAGCCTCGATAGTTGTAGGTCTTTCGGATAAATAATCAAAAAGCTTAATATCGATGGTCGTGTGTCGGTCTTGATCATTCGATAATATAAGCTCTACATTAAATTCAGGGAAGTTATCCCTTATATTTTTCAATACATTTTCTAAAATTAAATCGATATCCATTGTTGAATGAAATAAATCAGTCATGTTATATAGTTTTCTATATTGGTCTTCATTTATTTTTACATCTAAATTATCTCTCATCATTTGAAGAACCTGAGAAAGTATTTCTATACATTTTTCGCCGTAATCTGAGGTCATAAAGTCTGTCCAAGACTCTGTTGCCTCCACAAGTAATACACCAATGGGATTATTGCCCTCTGCTTGGAAAAGCACCATATCTGTCATCATTGAATAGGCCTGTCTTGCCTTTAATATATAAGGAATTTTCACTACTTTTTGTTGATAAAAACTAGCTTCGATCATCAGCCATGACACAGCATTTAGCTTTGTTTCAATTGTTAATGAAGCCATCTCCTCAATAGGTATTAAAGAATTACCTTCAAAACTAAGAAAAGCTGCATTATCAATTTCCAAGTGTTTCTTAAGACACTGTTTTAATGAATAAAAATACCCATTAAAACTAGCTTGTTCTTCATTAGAACTCACCCAAAAGCTCAAAACATCAGATTTTATATATTTTAGCGTTTGTAAATGGTCTGTCATGAAATCACCTTTTCTATATAACGTCCAAATCAATTACTATTAACTTATAATATATTATACATAATTTGTGTCATTTTGACTATGTAATTTCTCCCTTACTTTTACATTTTAGATTTCACAGCGTATCTTTAACTATTTCTGACACATTAGGAATGTACAGTGAGGAATTTTCTACTATACGCCTGTTACAAAATTTTAAATACTAATAATTGACGTACAAGTCCTAAGCAGTTACAATGAGGGTTGTGTAAAATAAACGCAGCAGTGGTATAAGCTTATATTGTATTTTATTCCTCTATTTTCTTCTGTACAACTACTTAGATAGTCAGCTATTAAAAATAGATGGTGTATTGTGTAACCTAACGGCTGCATAGGCGAAAATACATGAAAATAAAATGCGTGTAAGAATGGGTACTACTGGTTTTTGTTTTACAACAAAAAAACCAAATTTAAAGGAGGAGACAACAATATGTCTCGTTATACAGGTCCATCTTGGAAATTATCTCGTCGTCTTGGTATCTCACTAAGCGGTACAGGTAAAGAAATCGAAAAACGTCCTTACGCACCAGGACAACACGGTCCAAACCAACGTAAAAAATTATCAGAATACGGTTTACAACTTCAAGAGAAGCAAAAACTTCGTCACATGTACGGCATGAACGAACGTCAATTCCGTACACTGTTTAACCGCGCTGGTAAAATGAAAGGTGTACACGGTGAAAACTTCATGATCCTTCTTGAAACTCGCCTTGACAACTTAGTTTACCGTTTAGGTTTAGCTCGTACTCGTCGTGGAGCTCGTCAATTAGTTAACCACGGTCACATCTTAGTAGATGGCAAACGCGTTGATATTCCATCATTCAGCGTAAAACCAGGTCAAACGATTTCTCTTCGTGAAAAATCTCAAAACCTTGCTGTTGTAGGTGAAGCAATCGAAGTAAACAACTTCGTACCTGACTACTTAACATTTGACGCTGACAAAAAAGAAGGTACATTCACTCGCCTTCCAGAGCGTTCTGAGTTATCAGCAGAAATCAACGAATCATTCATCGTAGAGTACTACTCTCGTTAATTTTTTAACGATAGAAATCTTCGGATTCTTAAACCCCGTAACCTTGGTATACCAAGTGTTTACGGGGTTTTTGTTTTGTATTTCACTTTCGATATTTAGTATTTCTTACTGGGGGTTTAGGGGAGCGACTGGAGGAGCGTTTTTTGCTTACTTAGTTTTTAAAAAACAAACAACGGACAGGTGTACTTTATTTTTATTTTAAGCCCTAGGTATTTCGACTATTCAAAGTTAAGCCTAATCAGAACCACCAGTCTAACTGGTGGTTTGCTCTACGCGTGAAACGCTGGGGTACTGGCCCATGTCTAAAGACACACTGAAAGGTCCGCCAACCGCACTCCGTTTTCACGCTACCACTAAAGTGGTTTTATCATTTTCCTTTTTTTGCTTTTATTTCTTCTCCTGTAAATGGATCAATGAATTCTTTCATGGTCATTTGATCCTCAAGAATATCCTCTTGTAATTGATTTTTTATATATTCCTGAATGATTTTTCTGTTTCTTCCTACTGTATCTACATAATATCCGCGACACCAAAACTTCCTGTTTCCATATTTGTATTTTAGGTTCGCATGTCGATCGAATATCATTAAACTACTTTTCCCTTTCAAATAACCCACAAACGATGAAACACTTAATTTGGGTGGGATACTTACCAACATATGAATATGATCAGGACATGCTGTTGCTTCAATAATTTCTACTCCTTTTCTTTCACATAACTGGCGAAGAATTCTACCTACATCTACTTTAATTTGTCCATAAATAATCTGCCTTCTATATTTTGGCGCAAAGACGATGTGATACTTACAATTCCATGTTGTGTATGCTAAACTTTTATTATCCATTTGGATCCCCTTTCGTACGAAGTCGGTTGACCAGACCTGAATTCATTGTACGGCTGGGGTTTTTTTCTTGTCCATAGCTAGAAGCTCTTTAGAACCCCTCGCATAGCAAGGGGTTTTCAAAAGATACAATAATAGTCACTCATTTTTCAAATGAGCGACTTAAATAATAACTAATAATTACTTTAAGCTTTTTACACAATGTAAATATGGCTTATTTGTTCTGTATTTTAAATAAGAGAATCATTTAATCTTACAATGTTTATTAACATATACTCTTTTATTTATTTCTTTATCATTACTTCTCCCGATAAATGATCCTTCTGCCCACTCAGCACGAATATATTCATTCCATTCCTTATAACTAATTAGGGGCACAAAGACTTTTTTAATTTTAAGTTGTTCGACTTTCTGATAATCCATCTGTAGTGACTTTACTGCTAGTTCTATTAATAAGTATTTGTGTAAAAGCTGGCGTTGCTCTGGATTAATCATCAGCGTCTACCAATGACGCCTTTCGGATCATATCAAAGGTAATATGCTTAATTGATAAATCTGTTTCTAATAGTAATTGCTTTTTATAAACATCGGTGCCAGTTATTAACCCTACCTGGCCTAGAAGTTTATTCTGGTGCCATAGCATTAATTTAACTAATTTTTGCAATTTAAACGCTCGCTGTATGGTTTGTTCTATTTCCTCTAACTCCCACTGAGTTAGGTCACGTTTTTTATCATATTTGATTAACCATCATAGATACTGCATTCTGCATCGCACGCATCGGTTGACTTAAACGATCTTCAATCTGAATTGCTGTTTGGATGGTTGCCATGTCATCACATCCTTTTTTGGCATAATAAAAAGCCACTCAAAGGTGGCTTTATTAATTAATTTAATTTTATAATTCCTGTTTCTGTACCCCAAAAACCTGTTTGTACTTGTAAGTCTAGACCTGTTAATCCAGTTGGAACTTCGAATAGTACGTTACCTGTAAGTGCTAATCCAGGATTAATTCCTTCAAAAGTAAAATATTTATCATCCGCTACGATAATAGTTGATGGTGAATATGATGCTCCATTAGCAGCTTTTAATTTAAAGAAACTCGAATCTGTTTGAATCATTTCTGTTCCACTATTTTTTACAGTCACATTTACATTCAAAAATACTGCACCTTCTGCATCAGGTTTATATTTCATGTATCCATTAGCAGCACTAATCTCATTAACTTCGTTTATTGAATTAACTTTAAAAATAACTTTTCCAACTGATAATTCTTCACCTATACTAACCTTTTTGTCCTTCCCAGCATCTGGTTTATCATTTTTTGAATCAGTGTTAGTTGATGCCGTAACTGGTTCTTTCTCTTTATCTGTTGTTTCTTTATTATCATCGCCAACAAACATCCCGATAATTATTAACAAGATAAATAAAGCAATAAAACCACCACAACCTATTTTTAAAAATTTTTTCATTAAAATATCCCTCCTTATACACAAATATACATGGATAATCGAGGTAAATCTATTACTTTTTTCATATTTCTACATTTTTCATCACTCTTTTCATTGAAAAAACACCCTCAAATGAGAGTGCTTAATAGTTGTCTTTTTTCGATTTGCTTTATTAATAACTGGTTCATTCGCTTAAGATTTGGCTGATTGCTTTTAGAAAAGAAACCAAAATTTTTAAGATTCAATAACTGAGGTCGCTCATTTTTTCTACTGACTCCTGCCACCAATACCCTATGTTATTACACCCTTATTGAAGGATTACAAACCTTCAATATTTCGACTATTTCATCGTGTTTAAAGTTACAGTTAATGTGGCTGTTGATGCGGAATTAATCCCTCGTAATCGTTTTACTAAAGTAGTTATTAACGACGAAGAACGAGAAGAACCTAATGTACTGAATATCCAGCAGCTTAATCGATTACTTGAAATTGCAGAATTAGCTGAACCTTTAACCTCTTATGCCATTAGAGTGTGGAGTTCTGGAATTCTATTAGAAGATGGTGAACAACTTAAAGAAAGTGGTTCACATACTAAAGAGCCGTATGCAGATAACTGTCTATTTTATGCATTCAAACGTTTATCAGAAAAGATGGGTATTTAGTTTTTATTTTAGGGGATTTTTAAGGGGGCAGACAGGAGTATAATTATCTTCTTATTTATCCTCGCGTACTTCAGCCTTTCATATTATAACTACGCGTTCTTACTTCAACAAAATTATTTACTACTACAAGTATAAGTGAATAAAGAGTAAATCTGTTTGCAGTCCAGTCACTTATCGATAAAAGAAAAAACCAAAATGAATTTCTCCATTCTGGTTAAAGTCATACTTTTTGGTTTCCCATAAAATAAATAGCTTGATTATAAACTTATCTTACCATTCGTTAATTATAATCGCTCTAAATCTTGGTACTCTTTCATATAAGGGCCATCCTCTGCAACAAATGAATGATACATGGCCTTTACTGCAAAATTTTTCTCTAATCCCATTTCAGATTTTAGCTTTTTTAATTCATCATGCAGTACTCGATGTTCATTGATAAGCTTTAGCATAACTGTTTTATTATATTTCATTACATCCGTCCTTTTGTTTAACTACAACTTTAAAAATTAAATTCTGTTCTGTGGTTCTGCATTTAATCGATTTTTTCCTTCTAAATACGCATTAATGCACCATTAGGTTTTGGTAATTCTTGAGCTGATATTTGATTCATTTTACAAAAATGTTGAAAAAATTGTTGTGCCTGCTCTCGTTCATTTGGGTCACTTTTCAATGACATAATATCAAGTAAAATTTGAGCCATCCATAAATTTTCAAAATATCGGTATTTACCTGTATTCCATGTCATTTTTTCAGGAGATTTTTCATTTAAATAATATTTCCAGAAAAGCAACTGATCCGACTCCTGTTCTGTAAGCTGCAATCTGTATATGGAATGAGCAGGAATATATCCATCTTCACAAATTTTGCCGACAAAATCTTCTTTCACCATATAGACGCCTAAGATACGTCTTTCTTTTTCTAGCTTGCTCGAATCTACTGCTGTTAATAACACAGCGCTATTTGGATGCAAGCGACTCGGCTTGTTTGGTTTTCCTTTGTTATTGCCACTTTTTAAGACTCCTGAAAAAACTTTCCACTCTGAAAAAGAAGTAGTCTGTTCTTCAGTGTCACACCAAAAAACCATTTGTGATGAGGGATGAAGTTTATGGTTTTTCATAAGCTTTTCATGCTCCAAGCGAAGCGCCAGCTTTTTTCGTTGTAAAACTTTTTCCTCTCCCTTCTTCAATTCCTCCTCTTTTCGTTCATTTTCCTTTTTTTGTATAATTTCTTCAAGTGACCTAGCATCACTTTTATCATGTAGCTTTAGATGTGTTCCAAATACATCAGGGAAAACAAACTTCTTATTTTCAGATGCGAAATGTATTTCAATACTAGAATCATTATGCTTAACGATACTACCTACGCCAAAACGCTTATGCGTAACTTTCTTATTGATTAGATTCATTATTCTAGTCCTCCTTAGGGAATAAAAAAATTCGGTTACTATTAGATAATAAATTAATAATTATTCAACTAACGTCCTTAAAAGCTCACATAAACTGTTTTGATTTTTTTCTTTAGCTTAAAAAAGATTTAAAAAAGTCCCAAATTCAATCTGTAAAAATAGACATCGGATTTCGAAATACGATTTCAAAAAAATGATTATAAGACTATTATAACATTTTTTTAAAATTTCACAAATTTATTATTGACAACATATTTTATCATAAGGTAAAATTATAATTTATTCTCTGAATTACTTTAAAATAAAGGCCTCCAACAAACTTCTGGCAAATGCCAGTATCTTGTGATCAGTACCCCTCTGTAAAAGAAAACGAATAGTCTAAGGGAATGATTCCACAATCATGCACCAAAAAAGACCCCAATTTTGCAAAAGGTTATTGCAAAAATTAGGGCCAGAATTTGTTTAAACCAAGCCTATCTCTCTAGATACCAGCTCAATTAATTATTGACGGTCTGTCTACGTTCCTGTGAATTTCTTTTTGTAAATATCCTCTCCTATTATGTACATCCATTTTTGAAACTTCCTCTGTTTGTAGGTTTTCCCATTTGTAAATGTAAAAAATTTAGTCTGTATTTGTCTATCAAGGTTCAGGGCTTTTTTCACCATTTAATCGTAATTTATGAACAATCAATTTGAACCTACGTTTTTTCCACTTTTAATCAATAGCGCAGAAACTAATCCAATACTAAGTGTTGTAGCAAGAAGAAGGAAGGCTACAGTAAAGCTACCAGTTTGAATTAAATAAACAGATATGAATGGTGCAATACTTGTTCCAGCAAATAAAATGACTGTATACATAGAGACCGCAATCCCTCCCATATTCCAGCCTAACTGACTAACAAGTGTTACTAATGAAGGAACCGCCAGTGCAATCCCACCGACAAATAAAATACTAATAATCGTTAAACCAGCTATAGTTGAAATAAGGCTCATCACGGTTAGTGAGATAATCGAAAGACATAAGGCCATTTTTAATACAAATAGTACATTAAAACGCTTCGCTAATTTACCTGCAAATGGTGACATCACCATTCCTACTATCCCAAAGGCACGAATGTAAATGAGGTTTTGACTATTCATACCGAAGGAATCACTCGTTAAATATGCACCTAAAATAATGTACATACTGACAAATGACATTAATAATACAAACGAAATGATATAACTAAATATCAAATTTCTATTGGTAAAAATAATACCGATTCTCTTCAGAGGAGCCCATATATTTTTAGATTCGTTCTGAAGTACTCCCTTCGGTAAGATCCACACGACTAACAAAGCAGTTATAAGATACACTGCAGCAAGCACATAAAAAATGACGTGCCAATGACTTTGTTCACTTACATATCCACTAAACACTTGCCCAACTATACCCGCAACAAGAAATCCCGTACTGATAAAACCAATTGCCCCAACCTTTCGATCATTGGGAAAAACCTCAAGAGTATAAGCAAGTGCTACTGGTGAAAATGTTGCTGCCGCAAGCCCTTGTATTCCTCTCAATAAAAGAATAATAGAAAAATCATTAACTAATCCTAGAAGTAACGTGATCATGCTTAGTGAAAAAAGCCCAAATACAATGACATTTTTTCGACCATATTTTTCTGATATCGCACCATAGAAAAAACAACCTAGTGCAAATCCAAGTGAAAAAACACTTGATGTAAAGCCTGCCTGAACCAATGAAATATTAAAATAATCACTGAATAAACTAATCAGAGGTATTGTTAAATAGAGACTAGACATCACTACCATACCTGTCCAGGATAAAATAGTTGTCATTAAAGCATAATTTTCTCGATTACCTGAAATTACAATATTCATTAAATAAATCACCCTTTTTAGTTTGATTAACTTATAGTTAGATAATCTAATTAAATGACTAAAAATTAAACTGTACCAACATAGCTACAGTTTAACGCTCCACATTTAGTTTTCTTTGTATTGATGTTAATAATTTACTCACTAGCTTCTCAAATACTTTTCGTTCATCAGGCTCCAAATCGATTAAATTAGAAGCACACGACGACCAATATGTCGGTAAAACTTCAGCTATAAAAGTACGACCTTCATCCGTTAAACTTACATATATCTTCCTCCGATCTTCCTTACTATGATTCCTTACAACAAGATTTCTTTTTTCTAACCAATCGAGCATTGACGTTGCAGATGCTCTCGTAATTCCCAGTCGTTTGGCTAAAGCAGACGGAGTCGCACGTCTTTCTCCATGTAATGTCAGTAATAGCAATAAGTCCAATTTACTTTCTGTAATACCAAATGGAGCTAACTCATTGTCTGTTACATCTAAAACATAATCGCTTAACCATAACAACATTAAACCCAATTTCGCATCTTCATGATTTGTTTCATTTGATGAAGACATCTGAATCAGTTCCACATACGGCTCTATCCCTAAGGCTGGTAAATCATCTTCATTCATGTACGTTTTCTTAAGTTTTGTCATTGAATCACCTTTTAATTAGATTATCTAACTATCAACTATTCTAACTATAAATTTAGTTGAAGGCAAGCACTTTTATTTCCACAAATTTCTTCAAAATAAAAGCTACTCCTTTTTTAGCGCAAACACAATGCCTCTCAACGATCATAAACCCTTCTCATTTTGTGACAATTTTATGTACTTTAAAATAGTAATTACATAGTTTCAAAATAATATATCCACTACCTTAATATTAAAAACAAAATATCAGTTATTTACTATTCCTAGACCACTTCAAATAGAACCTTTTCTCAAAAAATATATTTTATTTTTATAGTAAAACATTTTCTAAACATTATTATAATCAACATTCTTATACAATTCTTGTTTTCAAAGAATCATTTAATAAGCTAACTTTTTTGTAAAATAATAACAAGAATAAAATGAACAATTTTAATAAAAATACGAGTTGAACTTTAACAAAAAATAGAATACGATGAATTCCGAAAGGTGGTTCACCATCATTCAAGCAATAATAATTTTTAAAAAGGGGTTGGAAGTATGTCAGACGTTCTAAAGCAATTTGTTATGCCGAAAACAAACTTATTTGGACCTGGAGCAATTCAAGAAGTTGGTAAACACTTAAATGATTTAGAAGTGAAAAAGACATTAATCGTAACAGATGAGGGCTTACACAAATTAGGTCTCTCTGAACAAATTGCAAACATCATTACAGCTGCTGGAATTGATGTAGCAATTTTCCCTAAAGCAGAACCAAATCCAACAGATCAAAATATTGAAGATGGCATTGCAGCTTACCATGCTGAAGGCTGTGATTCAATCGTTTCTCTTGGAGGAGGGAGCGCTCATGATGCAGCAAAAGGTATCGGACTTATTGCTTCGAATGGTGGACGCATTCACGATTATGAAGGCGTTGATAAATCACAAAATCCACTTGTGCCATTAATTGCTATTAACACAACGGCTGGTACTGCTAGTGAAATGACTCGTTTCACCATTATTACAGATACAGCACGTAAAGTGAAGATGGCCATTGTTGACAAACATGTGACTCCGTTAGTTTCGATTAACGATCCAGAACTGATGATTGGATTACCTCCTGCTCTAACAGCAGCTACTGGTGTAGATGCATTGACACATGCTATTGAATCATTTGTTTCGACAAATGCTACACCAATTACGGATGCTTGTGCTGAGAAGGTACTTCAACTAGTTCCTGAATTCCTACCACGTGCCTATGCAAATGGAGCTGATTTAGAAGCACGTGAACAAATGGTATATGCACAATTTTTAGCAGGTATGGCCTTTAATAATGCTTCACTTGGCTATGTCCATGCAATTGCTCATCAGTTAGGTGGCTACTATAACCTACCTCATGGCGTATGTAATGCTATTTTATTGCCACATGTTTGCCGCTACAACGTAACAGCACGTACTGAGCGCTTTGCTCGCATTGCTGAATTATTAGGTGAAAATGTGGAAGGATTAAGTAAACGAGATGCTGCTGAAAAAGCTATTTCAGCGATTGAAAAGCTATCAAAAGATTTGAATATTCCTAGCGGCTTCCGCGAACTAGGTGCAAAAGACGAGGATATTGAAATTTTAGCAAAAAATGCGATGTTAGATGTATGTGCTGAGACAAATCCTCGTAAGGCAACACTAGAGGATATTAAACAAATTATTACAAATGCAATGGGCCCTATCGTGAAAAAAGAGGCATCGCTTGAAGCTGTTGCTCTTTCATAATTAATTTTAAAAACAAAAGGTGGAGATAAACAAAGCGTTTTCTCCACCTTTTTCCTATGCACTAAGATAAAAAAAACGTACACACATTGTTTAGAATGCAAACTCTCGCTATACTTTTCTTAAAAAAGAATAGGAGATAACAATATGCGTTTAATCTCGATATGCCCTAGCAATACGGAGCTTGTAGCCTATTTAGGACTGACAGACCAGCTTGTTGGAGTAGATGATTTCTCCGATTGGCCATCCAGCGTTAAAGATTTGCCACAGCTCGGCCCAGATTTATCTATTAATATGGACGATTTAGAGGATTTACAGCCCGATCTTGTTCTTGCTTCATTAAGTGTGCCTGGAATGGAGAAAAACATCGAGGAATTGCAAAGAAGAAATATCCCACATATTGTTTTTAATGCTAACTCGTTAGAGGAAATTGCTCAAGATCTCCTTTCACTCGGGAGAGCTTGTCATGTAGAAGAACGTGCTAAAATAATTGCGGAAGAATATTTGCAATCGATTGACAAAATGCGTACAGTTGCAAACTCCCTCATGAAGAAACCTACCCTTTATTGGGAATGGTGGCCGAACCCTATTTTTACACCAGGAAAAATAAATTGGCTAACAGAAATTAGTGCTATTGCAGGTGGAGTCAATTTATTTCAGGATGTCGAACTAGCCAGTGTTCAAACAGATTGGGCAGATGTTGTTAAACGAAAGCCTGACTACATCATGATGGCTTGGGTAGGCGTAGCTTTTGAGCGTATACAGCCATCCAACTTATTAAAGCGCCCTCATGCTAGTGAGCTACATGCCGTGAAAATGAAACAGCTCCATGTGATGGAGGAATGGCTTTATTGTCGCCCTTCTCTCCGCCTTATTGAAGGGGCTATAAAGCTAGCTAAAATATTGCACCCTCAACAATATGAACATATAAAATTGCCAAGTTTTTTATCATAAAAAAAAACATCCCCTTTTGGGTCGGGGGATGTTGTTTCAATCATTACACAAACTTCACCATATGATATTTTTTCTTACCGCGACGAACAATGCTAAATGCATCCTCTAGACGATCCTTTGCACCGAATACATATTCTAAATCCGTCACTTTTTCTCCATTGACACTAATTGCACCATTTGAAACGTCCTCACGCGCCTGACGTTTCGATGATGAGATGCCAGCTTCCACTAGAAGGTCTACAATATTTTTATCTTCCTTAGCCATTTCAATAGAAGGAACGTCTTTAAAGGCATCCTTCATTTCTTCAGCAGAAAGTGCTTTTAAATCGCCTGAAAATAATGCTGCTGTAATACGGATAGCTTGCTCTAATGCCTCTTGACCATGAATTAATCGTGTCATTTCCTCAGCAAGTGCTTTTTGAGCCTTACGTAAATGTGGCTCTTCCTCTACAGAAATAGCTAATGCTTCAATCTCTTCACGAGTAAGGAATGTGAATATTTTTAAGTATTTGATCACATCTGCATCCGCAGCATTGATCCAGAATTGGTAAAACTCATATGGAGATGTTTTCTTCCCATCTAACCAAACAGCACCACCAGCTGTTTTACCAAATTTCGTACCATCAGCTTTCGTCACTAATGGAATCGTAATCCCAAAGGCTTTAGTTTCTTCTTCATGAGTTTTACGAATAACCTCTAAACCTGTTGTAATATTACCCCATTGGTCAGAACCGCCTACTTGAATACGACAATTGTAGTGGTTGTATAGATGATTGTAATCAATCCCTTGAATTAATGTATAAGCAAACTCTGTGAAAGATATCCCCGTATCAAGTCGAGAAGCAATTGTATCTTTTGCCAACATGTAGTTAACATTAATTAATTTCCCATAATCACGTAAAAATTCAATCGTATTTATATTGCCGATCCAGTCACGATTGTTCACAAGCTGAGCGCCATTACCAGCTTCAGCAAAATCAAAAATACGTTCTAGTTGACCGCGGATACCTTGAACATTTTTATCGATTTGCTCCACAGTTTGTAATTGACGCTCTTCTGAACGACCTGAAGGATCTCCTATCATGCCTGTAGCCCCACCCACAAGTAAAATTGGACGGTGTCCCGCTTTTTGGAAGCGACGTAAAGTTAAAAGCGGAACAATATGTCCAATATGCATAGAATCTGCTGTTGGATCAACACCACAGTATAAAGAGACAGATTGTTCTTCTAATAATTTTGCCATACCATCAGCATCTGTTTGTTGATATAGCAGTCCACGCCATTCTAAATCTTGTAATAATTCGTTTGTCATGATGATTCCTCCTAATTGATTGAAATTCGCTACGTGCATGGACAAATTCATGAGATAAAAAAAATCCCTACACGCAAAATAATTGCATGCAGGGACGTTAAATTGTAAATTAACGCGGTACCACCCGGCTTGAAGATGTCATCCACCTTCCACTTCATTCAACCGCCTTTATCGCAGGCGCGCACGTCTAAGCTCCAAGCACGTAATTCATCTCTACATTATGACCAGTTTTCACCAACCACTGGCTCTCTAAACAGGGAATATAGAAACTACTCCAAACTCTTCATCACTAGAAAACTATAACCATTATTCTATACGAATCTATTTCAATGTCAATAACTATGTTCTAGCTAAAACAATATGTGCTATAATAAACAAGATTTTAGGAGGTCGATACATTGAAAGATTGGATTGAAAAAATCAATGCAAAGATCGATACATTAATTGAACAAAAATGGATGAAGAAATTACGTATTTCAGGTAGCGTTACCTGGAACTTATTTTTACTATTTTTAGTTTTTGCATTGGTTGGCACTGTATTTGTCGGTTCAGTAGGAGCTGGTTATTTCGCTTCTCTTGTAAAAGAAGAACCCTTACGCTCAAAGGAAGAATTGCGAGATCAAATTTTTAGCTATGAAGAAACAAGTGAGATTTATTTTGCCAACGATATTTATATCGGAAAATTACGGACAGATTTAGATCGCCGTGAAACTTCACTTAAAAATGTTGCACCAGATGTTCTTAATGCTGTACTAGCAACAGAAGATGAATATTTCCGTGAACATAACGGAATTGTACCAAAAGCGGTTATACGAGGCTTATTACAAGATGTTACGAATTCTGCTACACAGACAGGTGGCTCTACCCTTACGCAACAACTTATAAAAAACCAAGTATTAACCAATGAAGTTTCCTATGAACGTAAAGCAAAAGAAATTTTACTTGCTATGCGTTTAGAGCATTTTATGACAAAGGAAGAAATATTAGAGGCTTATTTAAATATTATTCCATACGGTCGTAACTCTTCAGGGCGCAATATTGCAGGTGTAGAAACAGCCGCGGAAGGGATCTTTGGTGTGAAAGCTAAAGATTTATCACTAGCGCAAGCAGCTTACATAGCTGGTATTCCTCAGGCGCCATTTGCTTACACACCGTTTACAAATACGGGTGAACTGAAAAGTGAGGAAGCTTTAAAACCAGGTATTGATCGTATGAAAACAGTTCTTTATCGTATGAAAGAAGCTGGTTATATTGACGATGCGCAATATAAAGAAACACTTAATTATGATATTGCTGCTGACTTCCGTGGTCCAGAAATGCGAGCGGAGGATCGTTATCCATGGCTTACATATGAGCTTGAGAGTCGTGCAAAAGATATTATTGCAGAAAAACTCGCAGAAGATGACGGTATTGACCCAGAGCGATTAAAAACAGAAAAGAAATTAAAAGATAAATATAAAATCTTAGCTGATCGTGATGTTCGCTCAAAAGGTTATCGTATTTATTCAACCATTAACAAAGATATGTATGATGCCATGCAAAAAGCTGCTAAGGACTTCCAATATTATGGCCATACGTATACTGGTAAAGGGAAAGACCCTGTAACTGGTGAGGAAATTGATATCGAAATGCCCGTACAAGTGGGTAGTATTTTAATGGAAAATACGACGGGTCGAATTTTAAGTTTTGTAGGTGGTCGAGACTTTAATACAACTCAAGTTAACCACGCAACACAAGCTTATCGTTCAAATGGTTCTACGATGAAACCATTACTTGTTTACGCTCCTGCTATTGAGTACGGCGTAATTGGCGCAGGTAGCCCACTCGTTGACGTAAAATTCTCAATCGGTTCATGGAGCCCAAGTAACTATATTACTAGTGATGAACGAGGACTTATTCCCGCACGTGAGGCTTTAGCAGATTCTCAAAACATATCAGCGTTACGTTTATACAATGATATTATTAACAAACGTCCTGCTGATCTATTAGTAAAAATGGGATTCACAAAATTACACCCCGATGATTTCACTAACCTAGCAACTGGTATCGGTGCTTTAAGTGAGGGGACTACTGTAGAAGAGAATACGAATGCCTTTGCTACTTTTGCAAATGGTGGTCAATTCGTTGATGCTTATATGATTGATCGAATTGAAGATCAAGAAGGAAATATTATTTACAAACACGAAGTAGAACCCGTCCAAGTATTCAGTCCAGAAACGTCCTATATTGTGACGGATATGCTACGTGACGTATTAACAAAAGGAACAGGAACTCTTGCACGTAATACATTAAAATTCTCTTCAGATTTTGCTGCAAAAACAGGGACTTCTCAAGAGTATAAAGATGTTTGGTTAGTTGGTTATAATCCAAATGTATCTCTAGGTGTTTGGATGGGTTACGACCAACCTCGTACATTGTACGCATTTAATAATACGTACCAACAGCCAAGCGTTCGTGTCAATAAACTATGGGGTACTTTAATGAATTCCGTTTACGATGTGGCTCCTGAGTTTATTGATCCACCAACAAGCTTTAAGGCACCTAAAAATGTGGTGACCGCTTCGTTCTGTGGTATTTCTGGGATGGCACCTTCTGCAGCCTGTGCAAACGCAGGTTTAGTCCGTTCAGACTTATTTAATGCGAAAGTATTTTTACCTACACAACCAGATGATAGTTTAGCTGCTTCAAGTGTTGTAACGATTAAAGGAAAAACTTATAACGCATTACCAAGTACACCAGCTGAATTTGTTAAATCAGGTGGCGCAGGTATTAATCAAGCGTTCATTAAACGCATGTTAGGCCGTCTTGGCGGTAATCCAGCAAGTTTACTACCAAAGAATTCAACTTTATCAAATTCATCTGTTTCAGCAGTTGATTTCCCTGCAGATGGAAGTGCACCTGCAGCGGTAACGGCATCCGTAAATGGCTCAACTTTATCTTGGACAGAGTCATCAAACGATGTAGTTGGTTATCGAATTTATAATGTTACAAATGGTGGCAACACATTAGTAACGTCCGTTCTTGAATCTACACAAAGCATTACGGTTGCTAGTGGACAAGCCTATGTTGTAGTGGCTGTAGATATTACAGGCTTAGCATCACCACATTCTAATGTAGCCTCTACTGGTGGTAATGATGATGAACCTGACCCAGAGGATAATGGTCAAGAGACAATTCCACCGACAACACCGCCTACAAATGGCAATGGGTCTGGTAATAATGGCAATGGTTCAGGAAACGGCAATGGATCTGGTGGCAATGGCAACGGCTCTAACAACGGCAATGGATCTGGTGGCAATGGCAACGGCTCTAACAACGGCAATGGTAACGGTGGTAACGGCAACGGCTCCAACAATGGCAACGGATCTGGTGGTAACGAATCAGGCCAACCGGAAGATGGCTCAAACGGCGGAGACAACAGCAATACAACTCCCCCAGAAACGTCAAGCCGATAATCAATTTCGTTTCAGTATCAAACAGACTTACTACATTTCACTTTTGATTTGTAGTAAGTCTGTTTTTTTGTCATTATTAAGAAGACTACTATTTTGAAGGAGAGGGAAAATATGAACATATTAGTTTTAGGTGGCACACGTTTTTTTGGAAAAAAATTAGTGGAACTTTGCATTGAGAATGGACATGATGTAACGATTTTAACACGCGGGCAAAGCGGCAATCCTTTTGGGACAGCTGTTAAACAATTAATAGTTGATCGGGATGACCATGACGCATTAGAAAATGCTCTCGCCCATACAACGTGGGATATTGTTTATGATAATATTTGCTACTCTCCTAACGAGGCACATACCATTTGTGAGCTTTTAAAAGGGAAAACGAAAAAACTTGTCTTTACGTCTACTCTTTCAACCTATGAGGTAGATGGAAAGATGAAAAAGGAAGAAGATTTCGATCCTTACCATTATCAAATTCTTATGGGGGATCGAGAAGAATTTTCCTATGGAGAAGGAAAACGACAGGCTGAGGCTGTGTTGTTTAAAGAAGCTTCATTCCCAGTTGTTGCCGTACGTTTCCCCATTGTTATGGGCGAACATGATTACACACGTCGCTTGCACTTTCATGTTGAACGTATTTTACACGATCAGCCAATCTCATTACCAAATATCGATGCACAGATGAGCTATATTACAGATGAGGAGGCTGCTGAATTTTTATATTTTGTAGGCGTTACTCCTATAGAAGGACCGTACAATGCTACTGCTTCTGGTGCCATTTCATTGAAAGAACTTCTTGCATTGATTGAAGAAGAGAGTGGAAAGCGCGCAAAAATTTCGCTTGTTGGTGGCGATGAAGAATCACAATCACCATATGGTGTACAAGCTGATTGGTATATGACGAATGCGAAAGCAGAGAAAGCAGGATTTACATTTAGTCAGCTTCGTGATTGGTTGCCAAATTTAGTTAAAACTTTAGTAAAACAACTTCAATAAAAAAAGAAAGACAAAGAGTCCGCTAAATACGCAGCAGATTCTTTGTCTTTATATTAATATAATATAGTCTTTAAAATAGCTACGGCTTCATCAATCTCTCCCTTCGTTACCGTTAATGGTGGCAATAAACGAATAACATTTGGACCTGCCCCCACTAACAAGAGACCCTTTTCCTCTGCCGCTGCGATATAAGCCGCTACTTCTGTTTCACCACAGCCAATTCCAAGCATTAAGCCTTGACCCTGAATGGTATAGTTAGAAGGTAAATGCGCTTTTAATTGTGCTACAATATACGCTGACTGATCTTGTACTTGCTGTAAAAATGCCGGCTCAAAAACATGGCTTAAGACAGCTTGAGCTACACTCATCGCAAGAGGGTTGCCACCAAATGTAGTGCCATGTGCACCTGGACTAAAGGTTGCATAAAGCTCGGCAGTTCCTAGCATTGCCCCTACTGGGAAGCCACCACCTAAGCCTTTCGCTAATGTCACAATATGGGGCTTTAACACAGTTTGCTCAAAGGCATAGCGTGTTCCTGTTCTTCCTATTCCTGTTTGTACTTCATCAATAATGAGTAATATCCCCTTGTCATCACATGCTTTCGCAATTGTGGTAGCGAATTCTAACGATACACAATTAACGCCACCTTCTCCTTGAATCATCTCCAGCATAATGGCTGCCACAGAGTCATCAATAGTAGCTTCTAGTGCGGCAGCATCATTGAATGGCAATATCGTAAATTTTTCAACGAGTGGTCCAAAGCCGTTATGTATTTTGCCTTGACCTGTTGCAGACATTGCTCCAAATGTGCGACCATGGAATGATTTTTCGAAAGTAATAATATGATTTTTCCCTGTATGTTTACGCGCTAACTTAATGGCTGCTTCATTTGCCTCCGCTCCACTATTACAGAAAAAAGCATGTGCAAGATGCGTATGAGCGATTAATTTTTGAGCCACCGTTTCCTGACCAGGGATATCAAAAAGATTCGATATATGCCACAGCTTTTCACTTTGCTCTTGCAGTGCCTGCACAATGGCAGGATGGGCATGCCCCAGACTTGCTACTGCAATGCCACTAGTAAAATCTAAATATTGTTTTCCTGTAGAATCCTCTACAACAGTGCCCTGCCCTTTGACAATTTGTGCACGACGTTTACCGTAGTTCCCGAATAAAGCACTCATATTATCATCTCCGCTATTATTTGAAATGGTCTTCTTTCAACATCTATACTTTTAATACGATCTTATTAGAACACTAGGTAGCATGAAGTTTGTCGGAAGTGACAATCGTAGTGCCAATCAATGTCTCTCCAACAATTTGCACAGAAGGTATACCTGCATATAAACAATCGATAGCTCCTTGTACTTTTGGAATCATCCCCCCATAAAGATGCCCTTGTTCTATCCATTGATGAATGAGAGAGGGCGTTGCCATTGTTTGATATTCATCGTAAACTCGAATACCACTTACATCTGTAACAAGTAATAAGCTATCTGCCCCTAAGGCTAATGCCATTTCACTTGCGACTGTATCACCATTAATGTTTAAAGCCAGACCTGCTTCACTTGCTCCAACACAAGCAATAACGGGTATAATTCCCACTGTCAATAAAGTTTCAAGTAAGGCTGTATTAATGGCTTTTACTGCTCCAACAAAACCATACACGTCTTTATCCAAATAATCCGCCACCATTAATTGACCATCAAAACCGTTTAGCCCAATGGCCTCAATGCCAGCACTTGTTAATTCATGAACTAAAGCAGGGTTAACCTGCCCGATCAAAGTTGATTGGACAACATTCATAGCTGCCTCATTTGTCACACGTATACCATTTAATGTATGCGATTCTATGCCTCGAGCAGCTAATTCACGATTAATAGCTGGGCCACCGCCATGAGTAATAATAAGCTCCACACCGCTATCTTGAAGCTTTTTAAAATTTATAAAAAAGTCTTTATTTAAGCCCTCTAGTGTACTACCTCCGAGCTTGATTACCATTCGTTTACGAGCGGTATGATGCGTTGATTTGGACGTAGTCATAGGTTAAGTCACATCCCCAAGCATGCCCCTTACCTTCACCCATACCAAGGGACACATATATTTTCACTTCATGCATTTTTAAAATTTGTATTAATTCATCCTCCGAGAAAGGGATTGGTTCGCCGTTTTCTACCATTGTAGCGCCACCAATTTGAATCGTAATTTTATCTGGATCTACAGCGGCACCACTATACCCTACCGCTGCAATAATCCGTCCCCAGTTCGCATCACAGCCAAAAACAGCAGTCTTTACAAGTGGTGAACCTACGACGGTCTTCGCAATCTTTCGTGCCTCTTCATCTGAAATTGCGCCAACAACTTCCACTTCAATAAGCTTGGTTGCCCCTTCCCCATCCTTAGCAATCATTTTTGCTAAATCTTCTGCTACTGTTTTCAATGTGTAATAGAAATTTAACCAATCTGGATGCTCAGGTGTTAACGTCTGATTTCCAGCGAAACCGTTCGCCAATACAACAACAGTGTCGTTTGTAGATGTATCCCCATCGACTGTAATGGCATTAAACGTGAGGTTGGTAATATCGGATAATGCACTTTGTAGTACATCAGATTCTATTTGGGCATCTGTCGTAATAAAGCCCAACATTGTTGCCATATTTGGTTCAATCATGCCTGAACCCTTCGCAACACCAGCGATAATGACTTCCTTGCCATCTACCGTTGTACTATAGCTTGTGTTTTTCATAACTGTATCTGTCGTTAAAATCGCCTGTGCAAAGTCAATGGCACTTTCTAAATTGTCCTTCGGTTCTAGCTGTTGAAGACCGTTTATTACTGGCTCCAACTTCATCATTTCGCCAATGACACCCGTTGAACAAACTCCCACTAATTCAGGAGCAATTCCTAGTTTTTCAGCCGCTTGCGCCTGCATGGTTTGGGCATCCTTCACGCCCTGCTTCCCTGTACAAGCATTCGCATTACCCGAATTCACGATTATCGCCTGCATTTTTTTTGTTGTGTAAACAACTTCCTTTGTTACTTTTAATGGGGCTGCCTGCACAGCATTTGTTGTAAAAACACCAGCAACACTAGCTGGTACCTCGCTTACTAAAATCGCTAAATCTTTCTTCTTATGTTTTAAACCACAATGTAACCCAGCTGCCTTAAACCCTTTTGGTGAAACGATATTTTTACTTGATAACTTTTTCATTACATTTATTGAAGTAGTAACTGTCATCCATAATTCCTCCTTATTTTTTCATCAAATTGGATGTGTTAAATAAAGAACGGTACGACATCCAGACCAGTCGTTTGGGGTAAGTCAAATTGTACATTCATATTTTGAATCGCTTGCCCTGCAGCCCCTTTGACTAGATTGTCAATCACACTAACTATCGTGGCACGGTTTGTACGAGCATCTACTTTCACCAAAATATCGCAATAATTGGATCCCTTAACACGATTAGTCCCTAAGCTAGTTGCACCTGTAACAATTCGAACAAAAGGATGCTTATCATAAGTCTCCTGCAGGCAAGCAACCAACTGAGCCTCTGTAACGCCTGCCGTTACAGGCGCATAGGATGTTGCTAAAATCCCTCGTGTCATAGGTACTAAGTGAGTATTGAAAGTAATACTTGTTTCTACATGAGCAAACATAGATAAGGCTTGTTCTATTTCTGGTATATGTTGATGTGTATTTACTTTATAGATAGAGAAGTTCTCATTCGTCTCGCTAAAATGAGTTGTTTGTGACGGCTTATTGCCAGCTCCTGAGATGCCACTTTTCGCATCAATCACTAAAAAGCTCGGATCAATTAAGCGTTCTTTCACTAGTGGTAGTAATGGTAACAACACCGCTGTTGGGTAACAACCAGGGTTAGCAATAAGAGTAGCTTGCCGTATATGCTCTGAATTCCATTCCGTTAAACCATAAACACTTTGCTGCACCGCATTAAATGGCGCTGCTTTTTTGCCATACCATGCTTCATAGCTTGCAAGGTTTTTCAACCGGAAATCACCAGATAAATCTATTAATTTCGGACCTGTGTTCACCAATGATGGTAATAACTTACTTGTTACGCCAGATGGTGTACTTGTAAAAACTACATCAAATTCCGCTAAAGTATCTTCCTCTATTTTTTGTAAAGGCCTATCAACAATCGTCATAAGATGACCAAATTTTGAAGAAAAAAGAACTCCCTCCTCGGAAGAAGTAAATAATGCTAGCTGCTCTACAGCCGGATGATTATGTAAAAACCGAATAAGCTCTAGCCCACCATAACCTGTTGCTCCAACAATTCCTACGTTCAATGCACTCACCTCTAAAATAAGTTAAAAATAGTATACGTCTGCATAAATATTAAGTCAACTGAATTTTTATTTATTTCTATATTTTTTTCGTACAACATGACGTCTCTTTAAAACACGTCTTCAGTATTGTAAATGCAGAAAAAAGAAGGCAAGAATCCTTTCAACGATTGAATGAACCCTTGCCTTCTTTTTATGCATATAATGTATAAATATCAATTGATGTCTTTTACTTTATCAATCTTCCATCGTCGATAAGTCACCCGTAGGTAAATTTAACTCCCACGCCTTCAGCACACGACGCATAATCTTACCACTGCGTGTTTTTGGTAGTTTTTCCTTAAATTCAATTTCACGTGGTGCAGCATGAGCCGATAAGCCTTTTTTAACAAAATCTTTTATATCCTCAATTAATTGATCTGAAGGTTCAACACCCTCTCGTATGGATACAAAGGCTTTTATGATTTCCCCTCGTACTGGATCTGGTTTTCCAATGACTCCTGCTTCAACAATATCTGGATGCTCCAATAGCTTGCTTTCCACTTCGAATGGTCCCACACGCTCTCCGGCCGTCATAATGACATCATCCACTCGACCTTGGAACCAGAAGTATCCGTCATCATCCATATAGGCAGAATCTCCAGATACATACCATTGCCCTTTTAAGAAATAAGATTCATAGCGCTCTGGATTGCCCCAAATTTGACGCATCATAGCTGGCCAACCCCGTTGAATAGCTAAATTCCCCATTGTAAACGGCGGTACTTCGTTACCAGCATCATCTACAATCGTCGCATGAATACCTGGAAGTGGTTTTCCCATTGATCCTGGCTTAATATCCATCGAAGGGTAATTACAAATCATATGTGCTCCTGTTTCTGTCATCCACCATGTATCATGGATTCGATGACCTAATTCTTCTACTCCCCAACGAATCACTTCCGGGTTCAATGGTTCACCGACAGATAGCACATGACGTAAAGATGATAGGTCATAGCTTTCAAGCAAGCCGCTCCCTGCCCCCATCAGCATCCTGAATGCAGTTGGTGCACTATACCATACCGTAACACCATAATCTTCAATGGCTTGATACCATGCTTGCGGTGAGAATCTTCCTCCAACAATCACCATTGTCACCCCATTTAGCCAAGGACCAAAAATACCATAGGCTGTTCCTGTCACCCATCCTGGATCAGCAGTACACCAATAAATATCATCCTCACGTAAATCAAGAACCCATTGCGTAGATTGGTATTGTTGAAGCATTGCATTATGAACATGTAGCACTCCTTTTGGAGCACCAGTTGATCCAGAGGTATAGTGAAGAATCATCCCATCTTCTCGATCTACCCATTCCATATCAAACTGAGCTGAAGCTTCTTTCAATCGTTGATTAAAGTCTAGAATTTGGGATGTTTCTTCAATATTTTCCCCTATTAAAAAGATATGCTCGAGATGCGGTAATTTAGCGATAGGTACACGTTCAAGTAATGCCGGTGTAGTAACTAATACTTTCGCCTCACTATCTGCTAACCGATCATACACAGCGGCTTCCATAAATGCTTCAAATAATGGTCCAACAATAACCCCCATTTTCAACGCACCTAATAATGAAAAATAAAGCTCAGGAGATCGTGGCATAAAAATAAATAAACGATCACCTTTTTGTAGACTAGTAGCTGTTTTAAGAACGTTGGCAGCCTTGTTCGTTAACCTTTTCATTTCATTAAATGAATACGCCTCTTTACGTTTTCCATCATTAAAATAAAGGGCAACTTTATTTTTACGATGTGTATCTGTATGGCGATCAATTGCCTCATACGCCATATTCACTAAACCTGTTTCGTACCAGCTAAATGCTTTTTCCGTATCAGCCCAATTATGAGACTTTGCCACTTCTTCATAATTCATTAAATGGTGCTGACCAGCAAAAGCCGTTAACTTCTCCTTCATTTTCATCCCCATGAAACTACCCCTTTCTTTGCTTTCACTTGAAACTGTTCATTTGCTATTTTCAACAATCCCCTCTGCTGAAATAATAAATTTACGTTCTAAGTAAAATATAGATGAGCTTTTGTTATATAACAGTTTATTACATTACAAATGATAGAATTCTTAATTACACTACTTTTATCTGTTAAATAACAGAAGCAATATATTATATTTTACACGAATTTAAAGAGATTGTCTTAATATTTTCACTTTTCCAAAAATACAGGTATATTTTGCAAAAATAAGCGTTTTTACGCATGAAATCAGCTATAATGGAATTATTAAACTCAGGTGGTGGCATTATGGAACATAAAAAAACTTTTTTTTCTGTCAAAAGGGAAACTAAGCATGGTACTGTGTATGTGGAAGGACCTGTTCCTCCAGAAAAATTAGCTACATATTCTTTCCATGAGGGCTTGGTTGCCTTTAGACCTCCAAAACAGCAACAACAAGCTATTATTGAAATTGCGGGGCTTCCTGAAGGGCGTATTGTTATTATTCGAAACGAAGATATCGTTGTAGGCTATGTGACCTATCTTTATCCTGATCCACTTGAACGGTGGGCAGAGGACCGAATTGATGACATGATTGAATTAGGTGCCATTGAAGTGATTCCCGACTATCGGGGAACCGGTTCAGGAAAGGCATTACTAGCCGTTTCATTTATGGGTGATGAAATGGAGGATTATCTGGTGATAACTACCGAATATTATTGGCATTGGGATTTAAAGGGGACTGGCTTAAATGTTTGGGACTATCGTAAAATGATGGAGAAGATGATGAGCTCTGTCGGATTCGAATATTTTGCTACGGATGATCCAGAAATTACATCACACCCAGCAAATTGTTTAATGGCGCGTGAAGGTAAACGCGTGCCTCCTGAAACAATTGAAAGATTCGATAGGCTTCGTTTTAGAAATCGTTTCATGTATTAAAACCAATACAAAGGGGATATGTATATGATCGTAGAAGAAATTATGAATGTGGAACCTTACACATTAGCTCCTACCAATACCGTGTTGGAAGCACTAAAGCTAATGCGTGACAAAAAAGTTCGCCATTTACCAGTTATAGATGAGGAACGTCACGTTCTAGGAGTGATAACAGAACGGGACATTAAAGAAGTTTTGCCATCATCTTTACAAGATGAACCCAATTCTCCTGTTTTTCAAGCAAAAGTAGAAGAAATAATGGTTAAGGATCCGCTTGTTGGTCATCCACTTGATTTTGTTGAAGAGGTCGCTCTTACCTTCTATGAATCTAAAGTAGGTTGTTTACCTATAGTCTCTGGAGAAAAATTAGTAGGAATAGTTACTACAACGGATTTACTCTATACATATATAGAGCTAACCGGTGCTACGGAACCTGGCTCAAAAATTGAAATTCGAGTAGCTGACACGCCAGGTGTTTTATTTGAAATAACAAAGATATTTCATCATCATCATGCCAATGTTCAAAGCGTCTTAGTGTATCCTGATTCTGAAAATACGCAAAATAAAATTTTAAGTGTCCGAGTAAAAACACTGAATCCTTTAGCTATGATTAAAGACCTTCGCAAAGAAGGCTTTGATGTACTATGGCCCAATTTACCAGGTGTTTCATTATAATGAAAAAGGCAGTATTCGTTTACTCGCCAGAACAACTCGGATATAAATTTTCAGATACACATCCCTTTAATCATAAACGCTTGACGCTAACGATGGATTTACTAAAAAATATAGATGCTCTCAATGATGTAGATATTATTCCAGCACGTGTTGCAACAGAAGAGGAGCTACTGCTTGCCCATGACCCTAAGTATATTGATATCGTGAAGAGGGCAGGACATGGTGAATTATCGGTAGCCCAATGTGAAAGCTATGGTATCGGCACAGAAGACACACCGATTTTTGAAAATATGCATGAAGCAAGTGCCCAATTAGTCGGCGGAACATTAACGGCCGTTGATTATGTAATGGAAGGTAAGGCTGAGCATGCCCTCAATCTTGGAGGAGGGCTACACCACGGTTTTCGTGGTCGCGCATCAGGATTTTGTATTTACAATGATAGTACGGTTGCCATTCGGTACTTACAGGAAAAATATAACGCCCGTGTACTATATGTCGATACAGACGCACATCATGGAGACGGTGTACAATGGAGCTTTTATGAGGACCCGAATGTTTGTACATTGTCTATTCACGAAACAGGGCGCTACCTATTTCCTGGAACAGGCAATATTACTGAGCGAGGCAACGGACAAGGGTATGGTACCTCCTTTAATTTCCCTATGGATGCTTTTACAGAGGATGAAAGTTTCCTAGAAATCTATGAACGATCTATGAGAGAGGTTTTCGAATATTTCAAGCCAGATGTTGTGCTCACACAAAATGGAGCAGATGCCCATTATTTTGATCCTTTGACACATCTTCATGGCACTATGAATATATATCGGGAAATTCCAAAGCTCGCACACCAATTAGCCCATGAATATTGCGATGGTAAGTGGATTGCGGTGGGTGGAGGTGGCTATGATATATGGCGAGTTGTTCCACGTGCTTGGTCCATGCTCTGGTTAGAAATGACTGATCAAGCGTTACCAACGGGACCTCTTCCACAGGCATGGCTTGACTTCTGGCAACCTGAAGCTCCCGTTCCTTTTATTCCAACTTGGGAGGACCCAAATCCTTTATATGAACCCATTCCACGTAAGACAGAAATAGAAGAAAAAAATGCTCAAATGTTAGCAAAAGCACTACACCTTATTCGCAATGAAAAACGAGATTAACACCTTTCCTCACGATTTTTCGTGGGGTTTTTTTCATTGGTTTAAAGCCACATTCCCTGCACTCCATTTTAAATAAAAAACACGCAAATCCTCGATAAGATTTACGTGTTCCTGAATATTATTTACTTTTGACTGATTGTCGATGTTCAATACGATGGGGTAAAATTACCGCCTCATCCTCGACTGGCTCCTTACTCATCAATTTAGTAAGTAAGCGCATAGCAACAGCACCAATGTCGTACAGCGGTAATGCAACACTTGTTAGTTGCGGACGAACCATTCGTGCTAGCTTAGAGTTCTCAAAGCTAATCACTTCGATATCCTCTGGAACATTTTTACCGGCGTCTTGTGCACCATGAATTAAACCAATTGCCAATTCATCACTGCCCGCAAAATAGGCTGTAGGTGGCTGTTCAAGCGCTGATAAAATCTCCCAAGCTTCTAAGCCCATGTCATAGCTAGATTCCTCAGCAGCAATTAATGCTTCATCTATTGGCAAGCCAGCATCCTGTAATGCTTTCTTATAGGCTGCTAGCTTGAATTTTCCGTTAATTGTATACGAAAGTGGGCCCGTTACGAAACCAATGCGTGTATGTCCATTTTGAATCAGTAAAGATATCGCTTCATAAGCCGCTTGGAAATAGTCAATATTGACAGTAGCTATTGTTTGCGATTCATCTACAGAGCCTGCTAATACAATTGGGACCGGTGAATGATCCATTGTTTGTTGCATCTTTTCTGTTACTTCATCACTCATCATCACAATACCATCTACTTGTTTGCCAAGCATAGTATCAAGTAACTGTAACTCTTTATCTTCATGTTGATCTGAGTTGGCTAAAATAATATTATAACGGTACATTGTGGCTATATCCTCTACACCACGAGCCAGCTCTGCATAAACATTGTTTGCAATATCTGGGATAATCACGCCAACTGTTGTTGTTTTCTTACTTGCTAATCCACGCGCTACTGCGTTTGGACGGTATTCTAATCGTTCAATTACTTCTAGTACTTTTTTTCGTGTTGCTGGTTTTACGTTTTGATTACCATTGACTACACGAGAGACCGTTGCCATAGAAACATTTGCTTCTCTTGCAACATCATAAATTGTAACAGTCATCGTACGTGCCTCCCTTTTTTCCTATTATAGCCTTATCATACGATAATTTTCATATTATTTTCAAGAAGAACTACGTAAAAACCAAGTACTAATAGTCCTATTCTAGACATTATTTTGTCACGATATAACAAACACCGCCTGCCAAAGTAAGCAAGCGGTGTTAGCTGTTAACAATTAAGCATGGATTTCATGATTTTTCATGAATTTTTGTAGTGTTTCATAGAATGCGTCGAATGTAGGGATGTCCATTTGTTGTTGTGAATCAGAAAGTGCTACAGATGGATCTGGATGCACTTCTGCCATAACACCATCAGCACCGATTGCAATGGCTGCTTTGGCACATGGTAACAATAAGTCACGACGTCCTGTTGAGTGTGTAACATCTACAAATACTGGTAAATGCGTTTCTTGTTTTAACACTGGTACGGCAGAAATATCTAATGTATTACGAGTTGCTTTTTCATAAGTACGAATACCACGCTCACAAAGGATAATATTTTCATTTCCTTTAGACATAATGTATTCCGCTGCATGGATGAACTCATCAATCGTTGCAGCTAAGCCTCGTTTTAGTAGGACAGGTTTATTAGTTGCACCTGCTGCTTTTAATAATTCAAAGTTTTGCATATTTCGTGCACCGATTTGAATCACATCAATATAATCTAATGCTTCCTCTAAATGACCTGGCGTCACAATTTCAGTAATAACACCTAAACCATATTCCTCAGACACACGTTTTAAGATTTTTAAACCTTCTAATCCAAGACCTTGGAAGTCGTATGGAGAAGTACGTGGCTTATAAGCACCACCACGGATTAGCTTTTCACCTTTTGCCTTAATAGAAGCAGCTACTGCAGCTACTTGCTCATAAGATTCAACGGCACAAGGACCAAATACGAAAGATGGCTTCCCTTGTCCAATTAATTCACCATTAATATTAATGACTGTATCTTCGGATTTTTTCTTACGAGATACAAGTAATTCTTTCTTCTTATCAGCTTCAAGTTGTTTTAAAGCTGTTTTAAAGATTTGTTTAAATATATAATCTACCGTCATTTGGTTTAATGGACCTTGGTTGTTTTCTTTAATAAGATCAAGCATGTGTCTTTCACGCAGTGGGTCATAGCGATTTACACCTTGTTTTTCTTTAATTTTACCGATTTCATCAACTACAGCTGCACGTTCGTTAATAAGACGAAGAATTTCTAAGTTTAATCCGTCGATTTGACTACGTAAGCTTTCTAAATCTTTTTGGCTCATGCTTTCTTGCTCCTCTCCTCATGACAGACACTTTCAGAACTCTGAAATGTATGTTACATTTTTAGATAATAGCAATATTATAATCAATGTTGTTCAGAATGTCACGCATTTTTAATTTAGCGCTTCAACTCGCTAAATTGAAATTGAGATATAACGCGAAAGGAAGCGATTACATTGAGTTCTAAATTATTTGCACTTGATATTGGTACACGCTCAGTGGTCGGCATTATTCTTCAAGAAGAAAATGACCATTATCATGTAGAAGATATTGTAGTGAAAGAGCATAAAGAACGTGCCATGGTGGATGGTCAAATACATAATGTCATGTATGTGGCAGAATTAATTAATACAATAAAATATGAACTTGAAGAGAAACACGGTCCTCTGACGAAAGTAAGTGTTGCAGCAGCGGGCCGATCCTTGAAAACTGAACAAGCTAGCGTGACGATCAATATACGTAATCGTCCTATTTTTACAGAAGAAGATATAAGTCGCTTAGAGCTCCAAGCAGTTCAACAAGCCCAACAGCAACTTTTACAACATAAAGAAGATGCCAAAATAAGCCATTATTACTGCGTAGGCTACTCAGTCCTCTACTATCGCTTGGATGGTGAAGAAATTGGCAGCCTCTTGGATCAACAAGGAGACGAGGCACAAATCGAAGTCATTGCTACGTTCCTACCTCGTGTTGTAGTCGAATCACTAATTGCCGCTTTAAAACGAGCTGATTTAGAAATGGAAGCATTGACATTAGAACCTATTGCAGCTATTAATGTCCTTATCCCTTCAACGATGCGTCGTTTAAATGTGGCTCTTGTCGATATAGGCGCGGGTACTTCTGATATTGCCATAACCGATAAAAGTACTGTTGTAGCCTATGGTATGGTTCCAACAGCAGGCGATGAAATAACAGAGGCTTTAAGTGACCATTATTTACTAGACTTTCCTGTTGCCGAAATAGCAAAGCGTCAGCTTCAAACGGCAGAAGAAATATTAATTCAAGACATTCTTGGTTTTGATCAGTATTACCCAAAAGCTGAAGTTTTATTAGCAATTGAACCTGCTGTCAAGCAGCTTGCAAAGTCCATTGGAGAAGAAATTTTACGACTCAATAACCGTGTGGCTCCAAAGGCTGTTATGCTAGTTGGCGGAGGTAGCTTAACACCTAACTTAACAACAGAACTTGGACTAGTCCTTGATTTACCAGCAAACCGTATAGCTGTTCGAGGCATTGATGCTATTCAAAACCTTACTAAGGAAGAGCATATCAAAGCATCGCCAGAGTTAGTTACACCAATCGGTATTGCCATAGCAGCGAAAAAAATGCCTATCCAATATATGAGTTTAACGGTAAATAATCAGGTGGTTCGTCTTTTTGAGCTAAAAGAAATGACGGTTGCAGATGCTTTTTTAGCGGCTAATATCCGTGCTAAACAATTGTATGGAAAACCTGGCCACGGCTTATCTATTAGTGTTAACGGACAAGATATATTCATTCCAGGTGGTCATGGACAGCCAGCTGAAATAATAGTCAACGGACAACAAGCATCAACGAAAACACTAATTAAAACAGGCGATGAAATTCAGCTAGTGGAGGGACAAGATGGACAGCCAGCCACAGTAACGGTGAGAGATCTTATTGATGATGCTGCAATCAAAACCATTACTATCCAAAATACAAAATATGTCATTGAGCCGAAAATTTCAGTCAATCACTCCCCCGCATCGCTGGATACAGTTTTGAATGATCGGGATAGTGTCGTTTTTGAGATAGCTGAAACCATTGAGGAAATTTTTAAAGTCACAAACAACTGGCATTTATTGAAGCAATTTGAGTCTTATACAATACATGTCGATGGACAGCCATTATTTTTACCTGAGTTTTCTTCCCAATTAACGATTAATGGGAAAACTACTAAATTGAGCTATGCTGTGCAAGATGGTGACATGATTAACTTTCAGCAGCAATCATTGCCAACTGTTCAGCGCATTGCAGACCAAATGAATCTTTTGCTGGAAGATAAAATCATCATTCATTTCCAAAATGAAGTAGTGGAGCTTTCCAAAACAGTACATGAAGCACTGGTCAATCAAATGATTGTAGCTCCTCTTTCAACTGTGCCCAATGGAGCCACTGTATTATTTACAGAGAAGGATCGCAGTCGTTGGATTTATCAAGATGTATTTCGCTTTTCTAATTGGCAGCTCCCAAGCACATTCAAAGGAAATTTCACGATTTTAAGAAACGGCCAACCTGCAAGTTTTGATATGGAAATTTTCGGTGGCGATCGACTTGAAATATTATTAGCTGAAACCCCTATCGCATAAAAAAAGGGATACGTTACACGATGATCATGTAACGTATCCCTTTTCGTTATGCATTATGCACGTACTTCTTCATTGGAGCCTTTTGTTTCGTCTTTTTTCTCTTCTGCTTTTACTTCTTCGTTAGGAATAAAATCCTCAAGTGGTTCTTCACCCTCAAAGGAAACCGTCCCATCATCAAAAACTGTAGGAGCCTTTGCTGTTTTTAAAGTTTTTACTTTCTCCACTAATTGTGTAGATTGTTCTTGAATTTGTTTAGAAAGTTGAACCGTTTTATCTTTTGCAGTTGTCGAGAAGTCTGCACTCTTATCTTTTAAATGAACAGCTTGTACAGCCACATCACTACGTAAATCTTTTCCTGATTTTGGAGCCAACAGTAGACCTGCTGCAGCACCTACAATTCCACCTACTAATGCGCCAATCACAAAATCTTTCATGTTTACACGCTCCTCTTCATAAATCGAATCTTGCGAATGATAAAGCTGAGGCAATGAACTTTCAAGCTGTTTTTCCTTTACTTCATTAAAATTTGGCTTTTGAGTTGTCATGCAACAATTCCTCCCCATCATATTATCAAATTTGTCTAGACAGGTTGTCCATCTACTTTTTACAGATGCATGTTCAACTTATGTCCAAGACTTTATATTTATTCAGACCGTACCATGTACTTACTGAATAATTTTTACTATTTACGACCCCATTTTCTTTTCGGCTTTTCTACTTGAACTGTTTCAAAGCCATACACATCCTCAGATACAGTTTCTTGCTCTATGATTTTGCGCTTTTTCCATTTATCAGCAATGCCCATTGCAACATTGCTCCACTGTACTACTTGCGCAATTTTTTCCTCATTTTGTTCTACACTTTTAGAAACAGAAGAAGTAATTTGCTGTACAGAATTATTTAAACCATTGACAGAATCTCCAATACCTTTAACAGCTTGAACCACTGAATTTAACTGTTCAGATTTATGTTGAATATCCTCTGCTAAGCTATTTGTTTTGGATAATAAAGAAGTTGTTTCTCGTGTGACCCCTTCCATTTGTCCCTCAATACCTGATAAAGTGCCAGATAAACTGCTTAAGATGGACTTGAGCGAGAATAATGTCATTCCTACACTCACGCATAAAATTAAAAACCCGATTGCAGCGATAATGGCTGCAATATACAAAATCACTTCCATAAGTTGACCTCCTGCTAGTAAATTCTCTTTACTATTACTTTCCCTATCTTCGACAAAAAAAACGGAATTCCTGCTCAAATTTTAAAAAAACAGCTTAACCCCTACGGACTAAGCTGTTTCATCGTTTTTAAGCACGGCTTCAAAAGCATCTTGGAATTTAGGAACATCTCCAGCACCCATAAATAAGAATACTGCGCCTTGATGTTTTGTTAGTATATCAATTCCTTCAGTGGTAATCACTGCACTGCCCTCGATTAATGACGCCAAATCTTGAATAGAAAGTGCGCCTTGCGTTTCTCTTGCAGAGCCAAAAATATCACATAAATAGGCTGTATCTGCAAGGCTTAGACTATCTGCGAAATCTTGTAAAAAAGCTTGTGTACGTGTAAATGTATGTGGTTGGAATATAGCAACTAGCTCACGATCTGGGAACTTTTGGCGCGCTGATTGAATGGTAGCACGAATTTCCGTTGGATGGTGGGCATAGTCATCTATTAATACATTATCCCCTATATCTGTTTCAGTAAAACGTCTTTTTACACCTTTATACGTGTGCAAACGATCCTGAATAATATCAGGTGAAATTCCTTCATATTCGCATAGAGTAATGACCGCTAATGTATTCAAAATGGCATGATCCCCAAATAATGGAATGAAGAAAGTGCTATAAAATTCATTACGAACAAAAACATCGAATTTTGTACCTTCTGTCGTTTTTTCAACATTACGAGCTTCAAAATCATTCTCAGATCCAAATCCATAATAAACAACCGGAACCTTTGCTTGGATACGTTGAAGCTGTTCATCATCACCACATGCAATAATAGCTTTCTTTACTTGTAAAGCTAATGATTGAAAAGCAGAATAGACATCATCTATATTTGCAAAGTAGTCTGGGTGATCAAAATCAATATTTGTCATCACCGCATAGTCAGGATTATATGCTAAAAAGTGTCGGCGGTATTCACACGCTTCCATCACAAAGAAGTCAGCATTTGCATGACCAGCACCAGTACCATCACCAATTAAATAGGATGTTGGTTTATAACCACCTACCACATGTGCCATTAAACCTGTAGTTGAAGTTTTACCATGTGCACCTGTTATGGCAATGGATATATAGTTACCAATATATTCTCCTAAAAATTTATGGTAACGAATAATCTCTACGCCGATTTCTCGGGCACGAATTAATTCTGGATGATCATCAGGAAAAGCATTACCTGCAATTACAGTCATGCCTTCTTTAATATTATCTGCATTAAATGTAAAAATTGGAATATTACGTTCACGTAACGGCTGCTCCGTGAAGAAATATTTATCGACATCTGAGCCCTGTACTTGTTCACCAGCATCAAATAAGATTTGAGCAAGTGAACTCATGCCAGAACCTTTAATGCCTGTGAAATGAAAAACTGTCATTAATTAAACCCCCCGGGAATTTCAATATCCCATCTATCATCTATTAGGTGTAACGTATTATTTCACGATTGATTAGGTATTAATACCTTCACAAGTATTAAAAAATACGTACTATTCAACACATCTTGTCTATTATAGCACTTTTTATGCATAAGGATAGATGTGTAACTTTTCTAAAAAAACTAATTTCGACGTAAATTAGATAATGTAGACGAAAACAAGGCAATTCTTATTCAAACATAGTAATTAAATCTTCTTCCGTAATGAAACTTTCACGCGGCTTACTACCTCTTGCCTCTGAGATAAAGCCATGTGATTCCAACATATCAATTAAACGAGCAGCACGATTATAGCCAATATGATATTTTCGTTGAATCAAGGACGTAGAAGCTCCACCTTGTTCAAAAACAAAACGGCAAACATCTTCAAACAAATCATCCTGTTCTGCGGATACCTCTGTTTTCTTCAATAGCTCCTCTTGATCAAAAATATAATCAGGCTCTCCTTGTTCACGAACATGCTCGATGATCGCTTCAATTTCATCATCTGTAACAAATGTACCTTGGAGACGTACTGGCGCTGACATACCGTTACCTAAATATAGCATATCGCCTCTTCCAAGTAACCTTTCTGCTCCCTGCCCATCCAAAATTGTACGAGAATCAATTTGTGAAGATACTGCAAAGGCAATACGTGTAGGAATATTGGATTTAATTAATCCTGTTATAACGTCTACAGATGGTCTTTGTGTTGCAACAATTAAATGGATTCCACATGCACGTGCCTTTTGAGCAATACGGCAAATTGCCTCCTCTACATCTGCTGGAGACATCATCATTAAATCGGCTAACTCATCAATAACAATTAAAATATATGGCAATTTCAAACTATGTTCATTATTTTTATCTGCTATTGCATTATAGCGCGTAATATCCCTTGCCCCTGCATGCGCAAACAGTTGATATCGACGTTCCATTTCCTCCACTGCCCATTTAAGAGCTGCAGTTGCAGCCTTCACATCTGTGATCACAGGGCTAACTAAGTGTGGGATATGGTTAAATGGTGCCAGTTCCACCATTTTAGGGTCAATCAACATTAGTTTTAACTCATGTGGTGCAGCTTTATATAATAAACTAACCAAAATAGAATTGATACAAACGGATTTACCTGAACCTGTCGCACCAGCAATTAAACCATGAGGCATTTTTCGTAAATCCAGTGTCACAGGCTTACCTGTTAAATCAAGACCTAATGCTGCCTCTAATGGCGAATCTGATTCAAGGAATGATGCACTATTCGTCACTTCTGATAATCGTACAGCTCTTGATACGCGGTTTGGAATCTCAATACCAATCGAGCTTTTCCCAGGGATCGGTGCTTGAATACGAATATCCTTTGCTGCTAAAGCAAGCTTTAAATCATCTGCTAAATTTCTGATTTTGCTTACCTTCGTACCATGACTCACAGTAATTTCGAATTGAGTAACTGCAGGTCCCTGCATAATCGATTCGATTTGGGCAGAAACCTGGAAATAAGAAAGTGCTTCCACCAATGTATCCCCTTGTTGCTCCATCCAATCTGTATCCTGTGTTTTTTCCTCTGGTAGCTCTAAATATTCGTCAGTTGGCTTCTGATAAACGTGCACAGGTATTGCTTTTTCCTCAACTGCTAGCTCCTGTTCAGCTTCTAAAACCTGCTCTAGATTTTCCACAGGTTTTACTGGAGAATCCTCTACAATTTCAGGATAAACTTCAGTTACTGAAATGATCTCTGATTCTAGCTCTGTTGTTGCAGCAACTTCATCAGCACTAATTCTTGCAATCTCTGCTTCTTCATTCGAGGATACACGAGTCATAGTTGTAACAGGAGCCATTGTAATAACCTCTACTGGATTTTCTGATTGGGCTTCTGTAATGAGATCTTGTCTTTCATTTTCGTGCCGATTGTACTCAACATCTCCTTGAATTTGACTGAATAAAGCAGATTGTGAATCACTTTCTTCCTCTAGCTGTGGTTCAACTAGCTGTATAGCATCTGTATCTATGCTCACCGAAGGCAGGGATTGTTCCACTTCTTTAGCTTCCGTCACATCCATCAGCACATCTTCTACTGCTTCCGGATTACTTTCCACACGAATAGGCTGCGCCATTTTGATTTGTTGTTGAATCCGCCATTTTTCTTTATCCGTTTTTAACATGAGGACATTGAATGGAATACGACTTTTTTCTTCCTTTGGCATAGCATCAGATGATTGTTCATCCATACCCATCTGATAGTCCTCTTCATTACTCGAAGGCTGTACGACAGTTACCTCTCCAATATGAATGGTAGAATTTTCAATTTGAACTTGTTCCACAATCAATTCTTTCACATGAATCTCAGACTGATCTGCAGAAAGCTGCTGTAAGGTTTGATCTTGCATAGCAGCTTCCTTCACTTGATCTTCAAATGCCCTGGCAAAAGGTGTGGTTGGTGGCACCACGATATCTGTTGGCGCACTGTCAGGTACACCCTTTTCTTCATCCAACACATCAGCATCAAATGTAATAGGTTTGACAGTAGGTTCATGGAATTCTTGTTCAATTTCAACATGATGACCTGTACTAGGCGGTTCTTTTTCTTCTAGTATATTTTCATTAGCCTCATTTGTTGTCGCTTCTTTTAATGGCTGATGAATTGTCCATACATCAGAGGTTGTCCTAGCCGTTTCTTGTAGCTCATGTTCTTCTTTTCTTTTATCCAATAATTCATTGATAGGACTTGGTTTTGCAAATCCATAAACGGGTGAAGGTACATCCGTTGGGATAAAGCGTTTCCGATTTTCAAGAAAATCGCTATCTACTTTTTGAGCTTTTTGTTCTTGCCACTGTGGTTTATCTTTTGGTGCAGATGTTGTCTTAGGTATAATTGACTCTTCACGATCTTGTGCATCTCGAAAAACTAAACTCGCTCTTGAACGGTGTTCCTGTTCGACCGGCTGACTTTTCACAGTTGTTTTTCTACCAGTGCGTTTTGAACGACTCGCTAATAAATCTCGAATCCCTGATACATCTACATCATAAACGCTTGAATCAACAATATGATGATTTAAATGCTTGGGTAAGGATAAATCCTCGATTTGCCCATAATAATCATCATTCTCTACCTGATTGAACATTTCTTTTGGGGGCGCTTGTGATACAACGCCTTCCTCATCATCGTCAATCAATGGGAAACGGAACGTTTTTTGCTTAGTCATTGGCGCATCTTGCTGAGTATGTAACTGTTCTGCTTGTTCCTCTCCGTAGTCCTCATAAAATTCTTCATACTCGTATTCATATTCATCTTTATTTAAAATTTTATTTATTTGTTTTTTAAACCAGTTCACTTCGTTTCACTCATTTCTCTTACACTTCATTTATAGCATTGTCTAGTATTGCTCAAATCAATAGCTCAATGTCTATATCAAAAGCATACCATAAAAACGCTCGCGAAACTTGCATTTAGAGGCTCATTCTACACAAAAAAATCGTTATGTTACTAGCATATTAGTAACATAACGATTTAGGGAATTTCACCTTGATACATTGGATAATATCATGATAAAATTTTTGAATTTTAATAATTTTATTATGAAAAAACGAGTTTATTATTTACTCGGTGATTCAAATGCACTACCTACGATAGCATCTTCAGGCAAAACTAAAATTCCTTTTTCAGATGGAGCATTAGGAACAGCTAGCTCACGTGCTGAACAAAGCATGCCAAATGAATCTACACCTCTTAAATTTCCTTCTTTTATAAGCATTCCTGAAGGCATAACCGCACCAATCTTTGCAACTACTACCTTTTGCCCTGCTTCTACATTAGGTGCGCCACAAACAATTTGTAAAGTCTCATCTCCAACGTTTACTGAACAGATACTTAATTTATCAGCATTTGGATGCTTTTCTTTCGTTGCTACAAAACCTACGACAAATTTCGGAGAGAAATCAACATCTAGACTAATGTTAGCACCGTTCTTTTCGATTGCTGCTGCTAATTGTTCAACTAACTCTGGAGTAACCTCAACTAATCCTCTTGCATCTGTTTGTACATATTGGCTCGCATTAAATAAATTAAATGCTTTAATTTCACCCGTTTGAGCTTCTTTTAATATAGCAATATCCCCAGCACGCTCTACTACTGTGTTAACGATAGACTCCGTTGCTAGTTGAACTAGTAATACATCTCCTACATGCTCTTTGTTGTAAAATACGTTCATTGTTTTTCTTGCTCCTTTTTCACTCTGTTTTTTGCTAAAATAAAGATCGGTTCTAATTCCCCGTCTTCATAGATAAAAGATAATGACGTGATCGGTACTGTACCGACTGCAAAGAAATGCATCGTCATCTGTGCTAATACATCATACCCTGTTTCATTCCGAATATCACCTATAATTAGCACATCTTGATGGGGCACAGATAATGTCATATCCCCCTCCACTTGCGTACGCATTTCTTTTAAAAAGCTCTCATTTAAAATTCGGCTTGCATCATAACCATCATTCATATTAACAAAATAAAAGAAGTTATTGGCGACCTCATCCTTTTTAAAAGAGGTTGGTAATTGTTTAACTGAAAAACGTGCCATTTCACGAATTTGCTCTACACTTAATTGTAAAGCTTCCAGCATAGATTCATCGATAAAACGATAGGTTTTGCCTAAATCAAGCGCATAAAAGATGCGTGTTTCCGCTGTATGGTCTGTTGTAATAAACGCATGTCCCTCTTTTGATGCTTGAGGATAGGATGTCGCACGAATAACAGGATAAATTTGTGTAGCCGTTTGGAAACCCTTTTCTTTTTCTTGTTCCATCGCATTAAAAGTTTGCGTAATCGTATACACAACCTCATCAATAGCTGCTTCTTGCTTATCATTGTATTTTGCTAAAATCCCAGGTAACGAAAGCTCCATACCTTTTTCAATCGTCTTATGATTCAATCTTAATTTATCGTGCTTTTTATCGAAATGAAAATCGTATTTCTCTTCGTTTAATCGTTTTCTTAATAGCTCTACAAGCTGCTCTGATTTCAATTGCTTCATATTTTCTCACATCCTATCTTCAAAATGAAACGGCTCACATGTTTGTGAACCGTCTTGTTCAATCTTGTTTATTTACTTCATCTTAACCGAATGAACGATTTTCGTCATCTCACGCAAATTATCTTCTATATGTTTGGCCGGAGAAATCGTGGTCATTTTCACACCACCACTACTCACAATGAGCTCCATTTCATTCTCATCATCTGTTTTTAGTACGGCTGTAAAGCCAAAGCGACCATCTTTATCATAAGTAGTCTCCTCAATGATTTTATCAGCTTCATTGTCTTTTAAAAGATGATAATAAAGTTTACTATCTTGTGCTTCTTTATCGTTAATGAAGAGGATATAGCTTTCTTTTCCTTTTGAAATAACAATATTGTAAGCATCTGAACTATCTTCAACTTTAAAATTTGAAGGTAAGTATAAATTAATATTCCCAATTTCCTCGGTATGTTCTTCAGGCTCTTCTGCAAAAACCGTTTCTGTGATTTGAAGTCCGTTGGCAATTTGCTCATCGATCGATTGATTGCAGCCAGAAAGCATCAGAAGTAACAGCGTCAGGCCAATAACTTGTAGCCATTTATATGACATGTCTCTCTCCTTTCTCTTGCACTACTAACTAACTTTTTTTCTATTTTAAAAAAATTATTAGGAAGATGCAACCTCTCCGCATGCGCATTACTAATTCCATTTAACTATTTTTCGGAAAATGTGAACAAATATTGACCAACCAATAGTGATACAATATGCTCAAACATCATTTGTCTGCTTACTAAACCTTGTGTAAAAATCCCTACTGCTCCAGTGCCCTGACGAATATCCCTGCGCTGTGTATATTGCTCCATGAGTGGACCAAGCTCTCCGCCAGATCTGATTTCCTGGGCAATTTCTTTTGGTAAAATAATTTGTGCACCTGCCGCTGTAAATATTGTCCCATCGGATGCTGTTAATGCACCCCAATTACACACATACATTTCGCCTTCTATTTCAGTTACACCACCTTCTAAACCAAAGGATAGTGATGCATCGGTTTTTATCATGGCATTTTTCGCACGGTTCATCGCACCTAATCTCGTTTCTTCATTCGACATAGGCTGATCTGATACTTTTGAAGCAGCTTTCACATAGGTAAAGGTTGTATCCTCAAAATATTTTTGAGCTACAGCTTCAACTGCTTCAGTTTTCGCTTTATTAGTTGTTCCAATTGCTATTTTCATCAAACCCCTACTTTCTTTCCATAGAAAAAGATGCCTTTTTACAGGCATCTTTCCAACTTCTTATACATTAGCGCGAATAGACTCTAAAGTCGAACGATCTGCTTTTTTCACTAATTCAACAATTAATGCTTTAGCAGCAGCGTAATCATCAATGTGAATGATAGACGCAGATGTGTGAATATAACGTGAGCAAACACCAATTACTGCACTTGGTACACCGTCGTTAGCTGTATGTACTCGTCCAGCGTCAGTTCCACCCTGTGATACAAAGTATTGGTAAGGAATATGGTTGGATTCAGCTGTATCTAAAATGAATTCTCGCATACCACGATGTGTCACCATTGTACGGTCAAGAATACGAAGTAATGTTCCTTTACCAAGCTGTCCAAATTGATCTTTTTTACCTGATGTATCATTTGCTGGTGAAGCATCTAATGCAAAGAATAAATCCGGTTTAATCATGTTTGCTGACACTTGAGCACCACGTAAACCAACCTCTTCCATTACATTTGCCCCTGAATATAAATGAGAACCAAGCTTATCATTTTTGACTTCTTTCATTAATTCAATTGCTAAACCACAGCCATAGCGGTTATCCCAAGCCTTGGCCATAATTTTTTTCGGATTGGCCATTGGTGTAAATGGACAAACAGGAATGATGGATTGTCCTGGACGAACTCCCAATGCTACCGCATCCTCCTTGCTGTCAGCGCCAATATCGATTAACATATTTTTTATATCCATAGGCTTAGAGCGTTCTGCATCCGTTAATAAATGCGGTGGGATAGATGCGATAACACCAGGAATTGCCCCATTTTTCGTATAGACTTCTACACGTTGTGCAAGCATAACCTGGTTCCACCAGCCACCTAACGTCTGAAAACGGATCATGCCATTATCAGTAATAGAAGTAACCATAAATGCTACTTCATCCATATGACCTGCAACTAAAATTTTTGGTGCATCCGCAACATCACTATGCTTTACACCAAAAATCCCCCCCAAATTGTCTTGAACGATTTCATCTGAATACTTTTCCAACTCAGATCGCATGAACGCGCGAACAGCGTGCTCATTACCAGGAGCACCTGGTAACTCTGTTAATGTTTTAAATAATTGCAATGTTTCCTCATTCATGTTGACTCTCTCCCCACGAAGTAGAATATTCTTCCTCGCCTATTGTAACATATTTATTTCCGAATTCGAAATATTGATACATTTCCTAAAACTGTTATCATGTGAACGTGCATTCACTCTATAGGCTATGCTAAAATATAGGTACAGAAAAAGGAGGAAGATGTATGAAATTACGTGATTTTTTAATTGGTGTTGCAACTGGCTTAGCTGCCGCAGTCATTATTAAAGAAGCTAGTGAAAAAGTTTCTCCGTTCGTACCTGCAGGACAAGTACTTGAAAACATAAAAAAAGAATTTAAAAAGGATGCACCGATTGACGGTTCCTGGATTTTTATGAAAACAGAAGATTATACAAATGGTATCATTACTATTCCTGTCTATCGTGGAGGCATTTCACGCATGCATGAGGGTGACATGCAAACATTTGAATTTGCAGCTGATGCACGCTCGGGCGTTGTAGTGGAATTAACAGAGGTTTAGCCCTAAAAAAGAAGCAAAAGAAGCCCTCTCATTTTTTTAATTGAGATGGCTTCTCTTTATTATTCTGATAAACCTTTATTATTAAAGTATTTTTTATATTTGCGATAATAATTTAAGTTATTGAGTGTTAGCTTCACCCAACGCTTTGTATTCATATCTTCATTATAGTAAAGGGAGTTTGTGTATTTACCTTCACTAATTAATTTTTTCGCCTCTAATTTCAGCTTTTCGTTCGATGCATATTTGAATAATACACCTTTTGGAATAACCATCCACAGATGTTTATCCTCCACATAAGTAACTTCTTGCTCGATGTTTAACATATGATCATCAGCAACGTACTTCATTAAATTATGGCCACTTGCCGTAACATAATAGCTAGAACGTCCATTACGTAAATTAATTTCAAACAGCTTGTACTGTTTATCACGAATATCGTATTTCATATCGAAATTGGCAAAGCCTGTATAGCCGATGTCCTCTAAGAAGAAACGTACTTGATCCATTAATTCTTTATCATATGTTGTTACGATTGCTGCATAACTTCCGATTCCTTCAGGTGAATGCTCTTCTAGAATAGGATTCCCTAGACACATCAGCTTCACTTTCCCATCTTTGCCCACATAAGCGTTAAGCACACGCATATATGAATCATCACCAGGGATAAATTCTTGAATAATCATTGTATCTTGATAGCTTGAGCTATAAATCGCTTTTAAAATAGCTGTTTTTTCTGCCTCATCATGCGCAACAAAAACTTTTTTCTTCCCTGGGAATTTACATGCCCAGTATTCAACAGAATTTGACGCCTTTAAAATAATTGGATACTCAAATGGAGGTGTAAAATTGTCATAATTGTCTGCTGTTACAGTCGTTGTTCCTGGATATTTAAAATCGTATTTATCACACATTTTATAGAAATTTTCTTTGAGTAAAATTTCATCCATTAGAGACTCATCGATGTAAGGTACTGTGAAATGCTCCTGTAGCGCTGGCTTATTTTTAATAATAAGCTTGGCATAATCGTCACCACACGCTAAGAGCAATAGTTTTTTATCCGCATATTGTTTTGCAACTTGTGCAAGGGCAGGAGCAAATACATCCTGTTCATTTAAACGGTCGATTTCTTGAAATTGTAAGATATGGCTATCTTGTGTAGCTGTTAAATGAGAACGTCCTAAGACAAGTGGTTTTATTCCATATGCTTCGTAAAATGCACGGGCCATCCCATATGCATTCATATCTGATCCTAGTAAAACTGGTAAAAATGGTTGTTCAGTTGCCATGTTTATTTCAACTCTCTTTTATAATTTAGTTTCGTGTTTAGTGTAACATATTTTCCATCATCATCACGAACAAAAAAGCGAGGTATCGACATTTTACATGTCACTACCTCGTCATTGTTAGAATGTAATTACAGCTTGTCTACTACGCTCGAGCTTAGCCTTGATTTCTTTCCCCGTTTCATCCCATTTAATCATACGGTAATAGGCATCATGGTAGAAAATAAAGCCATAGTTATTGGCAAGAGCTTCTTTCATAAGACGCTCTTTGGCAAAAACACTTGTCATTGGATAGTCATCATAAGCTAAAACCCATAATGGATTTTGATGAGCATGAGTAGGCATAATGTCTGCCATATGCAAAAGCACTTCACCTTGTTGAGTAAGTTTAATGACAGCATGTCCTTCACTATGACCACCTGTATGAATCATCTCGATTCCTGGTGCTACTTCCAACATATCTTCATAGGTTTCAACTAAGTGCTGCACAGGCTCCCAATTTTCTTTCCAGTACGTATTTTTCGAGCGAATATTTGGGTTACGCATCTCATCCCATTCAATTTTTGTTACAAAAATTTTAGCATTCGGGAAAGTAGGTACAAGCACATCATCTTGCCACTGAGTTAAGCCACCAGCATGATCAAAATGTAAATGTGTCATTAGCACCGCATCAATATCTGCTGTCGTTAAGCCAAGCTCTTGTAAACTATCCGCTAACGAAGATTCCTCTGTTACCCCAAAGTTTCTTAGCTGTTTTTCATTTAATTTGTTAAAGCCAACACCCGTATCAATAAGATAGTTTTTTCCCTCATATTGAATAAGAATTGGTTCTGTTGGTAATTCAATTTGGTTTTTTTCATTGACTGGATATTTACGTGACCAAAGTGGTTTCGGTACAACTCCAAACATCGCACCACCATCTAGGCACGTAACACCCCCGTTAAGCCATGATAATGACATATTGTGAAACTGTAACTGATCCATCCATATTCCCCCTACAATTTAGTGATAAATTGCGACTCTAAGCGATAAATCGGCTGTCCTTTTGCAGAAAATTTCTGCTCATATTCAGTCATCACATTATCCTCAGGCATATTTGCATGTAAGTCGAGTGATACATACTTTAGTAACATACCATATTCAGATATACTGATTAACGAAAATTCAAACAAACCACGGTTATCCGTTTTAAAATGGATTTCCCCATTATCCACCAAAATCGACTCATATAATTTCAAAAACCCCCCATGCGTCAAACGTCTTTTGGCATGACGTGTTTTTGGCCAAGGATCTGAGAAATTCAAATATACACGTGCTACATCATTTTTGTTAAAGAATTTATTTAAATCCGCGCCATTTACTTTAAGCAAACGTAAATTGGCTGGAGATTTTGCTTCTAGAATTTTCTCTAATGCACAAACAATTACACTATCATAAAGCTCAATGCCAATATAATTAATATCTGGATTTTGTAAAGCCATTCCTGTAACAAATTGTCCCTTTCCAGTACCAACTTCTATATGAATTGGGTTGTCATTTCCGAAAACAGCCTGCCAATTTCCTTTAAAGTCTTCAGGATTCGGAACGATTACCTCTGGATGATTTGTAATCATTTCCTCTGCCCAAGGCTTATTTCTTAATCTCACTGTTGTTCCTCATTTCTTTCTTATAAAATTATTGATTTTTTATAGTATAACGTATTCCTCTTACATTCGCATAAAATTATTGCGCAATGATATTATTTAAGAACTCTTTGTCATAATGTTCCATGCATTCTGTTGCACTGTACAGTGAATGGTAGAACCCTGATGGACACTTCCACTATAATTACCATCCATATGACAATCAACCTGGTGATCATTCACGATAATATCAAAATGTTGTCCTTGTAAAAATGTGATTTCTTTAAATTTCGTATGCTTTTCAAAAAAAACAGTCGCAAAAATAAGTAATAATTTCAGACGGGAAATATCATGGACGATTGTAATATCGACTCGGCCATCATCTGCTTTTGCAGCTGGTGATATTTTCATCCCTCCGCCAAAATAAGGCTGATTGCACATGGCGACAAACCATGCTCGTTGGAATTGCCACTCTTGATGATCAGAACGTATCGTGACGTTAAAACATTCAAAGCTAAATAAGCCTCTAATGACAGCAAAAGCATACGACAGCTTACCCAATCCTATTTTATTGAGGTAAAATTTAAGGCGAGATGTATTAATCGATTTTGTGACATAAGCATCAAAGCCTATGCCAGCATTGTTGACAAAGAGTTCATCCCATCTATTGCTGAGCTGAATACTTCCCGCATCTATTTTTGTATAGGCCGTGGAAGCATTCAATACATAGTCCTCGATTTGCTGAGCATTGTAAAATGTGGGAAACGAACGCGCAAAATCATTACCAGAGCCTGCACGAACCACACCTAGCACTAAAAATTTATTATGTACAACACCACTAAACACCTCATGGATGGTTCCATCTCCACCAACAACTATTAGTAATTTTTGATCCTGCTGTTGTCGAGCCCATTGTTTGGCAAGTTCGCGTCCATGTCCTTCATATTTCGTAAAAGCCACTTCATAATCTATCGTTAGCTGCTTACGAAGTTGAGACCATACTTTCTTCCCTTTTCCATTTCCTGCAGCTTTATTGACAATAAATAGAATTTGCATACTCAATCCTCTGTTGTTTGTGAAGCTTGCTGCCAAATATCTCTATTAAACGAAGTAGTTTGTACAGTATTTAGAATCGCTTGAGACGCACGTATTTGCATATGCTTCATTGGAGAGGAGACCTTTCGCAAATGCTCCATCCATTCTCCGTAATTTCGTCGATCAACAAAACGAATCCCATACGGTGAACCCGGATAATCAAAATAACCATTTCGAGTTAATACCACTTTTCGAATAGGCATATCTATATTTTCTTCTTTAAACAATTGGAATAGTACCGACTCCATACGGGCTAAGTTTATCGTTGGATTCAGAACTTTAGAGTCCTTTGTCCCCACCTTTTTCATCCAAAAGCGATCACTTCCACCAACATATACAGCTTGATTATCTGCTTCCAAAACGGTAATACAAATACACTCGGTCGGAGACATTAACACAACATCAAGCTCAATCGGTGCTTTTCTTATTTGTAGAATAGGATAATAAAACAACAAGAAATTATCTGGTAATGTTTGTAATAAAGTACGTAGTAACGAGTCACGCATGAAGCGAGGATCTACATATGATTTTTCACGTAATGTTGAACTAGCCCATTTCATTTGGAAATGGAAGAATTGATCAATAAACATTCGCTTCAATTCATGGATGGATTGCGGAGCATACACAATCTTAGGTTCAAATGTTAGTGTTGTTTCTTCTTCTGGAATGGTATCCTCACTACTTATGAGTTCGTTTGATATTTCTATATCTTCAACGTCTTCTGCTGCTTCTTTTTGTCGTCCTGTAAATATTTTTTTAATAAAGGAAAATCGCTCTTTCTCCTCGAAAGTATCCGCTTCTGTCTCATTATCAATATGTTGCCACTCGCTTATATCTTCTCCCAATTCCCATTGACGCTTAATGCGATCCCATTGGCTTTTCTTCAAGCGTACAAATTGTGTAGGATATCTTGCTAAGTCAATTTGATAGCGAGAAATATAATCTTGTATTTTCACTAATTGTGCCATGTAAAGGTCACTCCATTCTTCCTTACCATCTCGTTAGTTCTCTCTTTTCTTGATTGCTTAAGATAAAAGAGTCTATGCATTCTTATGTATTCATTACATCGACATTTGTTCTACAAATTTCAATCTGTAAGATTATGCTACTATCCTTTTCATTTTACATGACAAGACCCAACATTACACCATAAATAAAGAGAACTATCCATACAGATAGTTCCCTACAAGGTTCTTTTATTTTGTATTGATTGAAAGTGGTAATTTCGCTTCAAATGTTTGCTGTAATTGACGAGTCCATTCACCTGGAACTCCAGCACCAATTTGGTTGCCGTCCACATCAATGACTGGCGTAACCTCTGAAGATACAGACGACACAATGATTTCATCCATTGTTAGTAAATCCGCTTTCGTCATTGGCTCTTCGATCACTGGCAAATTAATTTCTTCCGCACATTTTAAAATGACTTGACGTGTAATACCATTTAAGATGAAATTATTAGCTGGATGTGTATAAAGTTTACCATCTTTAATGCCATAAACATTTGCTGAAGAGCATTCTGTCACGATATCTCCGCGATGTAAAATCGCTTCATAGCAACCTTTTTCAGCAGCTTCTTGTTTTGCTAAAACTGCCCCAAGCAGGTTTAAAGATTTAATGTCACAACGTAACCAACGAATATCCTCAACAAAAGTGGCTTTAACACCTTTTTCAAAGTTTTCATATGCACGTTCACCCGCTTTTACATTACCAGTTAATACTGCTGGAATACTTGCATCCGGGAAAACGTGATTACGGGAATTAGCTCCACGAGTGATTTGAAAATAAATATGTCCTGTTTCCAAATTATTCTTTTCAATTAACTCATGTAGTAATTTGTGTAAAACGTCTTTTGTATAAGGAATAACAAGGCGAATTTTTTCGGCGCTCGCATAGAAACGATCAATGTGCTCTTGTGCTGTAAACATATTTCCGTTATATACTTTGATTACTTCATAAATACCGTCACCGAACTGATAACCTCTGTCTTCTGGTGAGATTGCAATAGATCCTTCTTCAACAATTTGATCATTCCATAATGAATATGCCATTTTCCGTTCATCCTTTTCGTCTTTATGTTATTTTTTTCCCGCAAGCTCAACAATTGCTTCCGCATAAATAGCCGCTGCTTTTACAAGATTTTCAACCACTACAAACTCATCCGCCCGATGCGCCACATCCTGCTCCCCAGGGAATAACATGCCAAATGCCACGCCCTTTTTCAGCACACGTGCATACGTCCCACCACCTGTAGATAATAGCGGTGTTTCTGTATCACCTGACTGACGTCTATAAATGGACGCTAATGTTTGGATAAATGGGTCATCTTCACTGACATAATGAGGCTTGGAGTCGTCTTGAATATCTAATGAAAATCCTCTTTTTACAACTAAACGTTGAGCCTCTGTAATTTTTTCATCGAATGGATAGGACACAGAATAGCGCATACTAATTACTAAACTGCCACCTTTACTAACATCATAGCTAACAATGCCTGGATTTAACGTTGTATGACCAGACATGGCATCTTCAAATTGTAATTCAAGCTGATGGCCATAATGATCCTGATAAAAAACATCTGCGATAAAGTCGACAAATTGTTTACTTGACTCAGTCGTCAACTCTTGTTGTAAAAACGCAGCAAGATAAACAGCTGCATTGACACCTTTTTCTGGTTCCATTGCATGGGCTGCTTTACCTTTGATAGTTATTATATAGCGAGAGTCCTCCATTAATAAAGAGCCATCTAGCTGATTTTTGCTTAAAAATGTTTGAAAATTCTGTTCGAATTGCGCTGATGCATGCTGAACTGTTGCTTTGGCCAAATCTGGTACCATATTTGGGCGCTTTCCTGCATTAAATAGTAGTAGCTGTTCTTTCGTTGCATCACCCACTTTATTTTGAGAGAACACAAGCTCTGCAATGCCTTTCTCAGCATTAATGAGCGGGAAATCTGCATCGGGTGCAAAACCGATTGATGGCATTTCCTCCTGTTTGAAATAGTGGTCGACACAGCGGAACCCTGTTTCTTCATCCGTACCAACGATCATTCGCACTCTTTTATCTAATTGAATACCTGCATCTTTGACAAGTTTCATGGCCATCCATGCAGCAACTGTAGGGCCTTTATCATCAATTGCACCACGTGCATACAGCTTACCATCAGCTACAGTGCCGCTAAATGGTGGGTATGTCCAATCAGCATCATCTCCAATTGGAACCACATCAACGTGACATAAAATACCTAATAATTCTTCACCTGCACCCATTTCGATATGTCCAGCATAGTTATCAACATTTTTCGTTAGTAGCCCTTCTTTTTGTCCCTTTGCTAGTAACCATTCAAGCGCTTGAAGTGGACCATTACCAAAAGGTATCTCAGTAGTTCTTGTATCCTCATCAAGAATACTATTAATTTGCACAAGCTCCTGTAACTCTTGTACTAATTCATCTTGCCTTTCTTTTGCAGCCTGTAACCAATTCATACCATGTACCTCCTTCAAGTATTAACATTATTCTACACCTTACAACATAAACGACAATCTTCTTTCTGACAACTATTTTCAGCAACTTCTACTGACACTACCACATATAGCATGTTTTTCAGGTATTCCCACAAAATACAGTGAAAATTTTATGTTTCTATTGTAAATTTCTATTGCATTCACTAGAAAATCATGTAGTTTTTCTATATAATGAAGTTATCAGAATAATTCTTCTGACTATAAAAATTAGAAAAGGGGATGTCTAAGGCAGCTACTTAATAGCCTAAGTGCACTCCGCACATATTGTCGTCCGCTAGTCTTTGCCAAGAGAATTAAGATGAAGGAGTGGTTCATTTAATGAAACCAACTACTGATCGAATGCTTAATCGTATTAAAGACGTGTACATGTTTATTTTAGACAAAGGAACCGTGTCTACACAGGATTTAGTCGAAGAGTTTAGTATCACTCCTCGCACCGTTCAAAGAGATTTGAACGTGTTAGCCTTTAACGATTTGGTGACGAGTCCAAGTCGAGGCAGATGGACAACGACGAAGAAAAAAGTAAAATTGACGTCTTAGTTTTACGTAGAATGCGTAAAGCATTGTGTATGGAAAAGAATGACCTTTCGTCGGGGTCATTCTTTTTTTGCTGTTAAAAGATTATTAGATATTGTTGATCTTCTTGGATCAATCGAAGACAATCATTATTTTGCTGTTTCATTGGCAGTAGGAATAAGAAAATAAATGAAAAACTCATCTTGCTCCTTTAAATAAAATGAAGCACGTTCAGTCATTTCTCGTTTAACTTTACTGAAGCGTATCTCTCGAGAGTATTTTGACTATTTACAGTTGCTTAACAATCCGTTAAACTCGAAACATTCTAAATTGTTGAGAGGAGGATTTTATATGAAACTGTCAAATTTGTTTCATCCATTAGTTTGGATTATTTTAGGTGGAACAGTTTTCACACGTATTGCAAGCTTTATGGCAATGCCTTTTTTAGCTATTTATTTACATAATGAAATTGAAGCCTCTCCTTTACAAATTGGATTGACTATTGGGATTGCACCCCTTATATCTACAGTTGGGGGGTTTTTTGGTGGATATTTAACGGATCGTTTCGGAAGGAAAAGTGTCATTTTATTAACGATCATTGTATGGAGCCTCGTATTCTTTGGCTTTGCCACTGTCCATACAGTTTGGTTATTTATTCTATTCAACGCCTTGAACGGTCTTTGTCGCTCATTTTTTGAACCTTCCACTCAGGCATTAATGATTGATTTTACACCTTCTGATAAACGGAAAAGACTTTTTTCACTACGGTACACTGCCATTAATATTGCCGCAGTCATTGGTCCAATAATAGGTGTCTATATCTCGCAGTTAGCAAGCCCAAGTATACCTTTTATGCTAACAGGTATTATGTATATTATTTACGCCATATTTTTATTTTTCGTGTTAAATCGTTATCAAATGCAACAACAAAAAGCTGTTATGCAAACAAAAATTTTGCACACCTTCACAATCCTTTTAACAAATCGTGTGTTGCTTAGCTTTATTTTTGGGGCCATCCTTATCAATATCGGGTACTCTCAATTTGATTCGACATTGCCACAATTCATTGAATTAACTGTTGAAAATGGAACAAAACTGTATTCCCTATTGATTTCACTTAATGCAGCGGTCGTCTTATTATTACAATTACCTATTAGTATTGTGTCTGAACGATTTTCCTCATCCGCCACTTTATTAATCGGTATTCTATTTTTTGCGATCGGCCTATTCATGTTCGGGCTCTCCGACAACTATACGCTCTATATCATCGCCATGATTATTTTTACGATTGGAGAAATCTTTGCCTTCCCTACAATGAATGTCATGATTGATGAAATTGCGCCTGACACTCAAAAAGCGACCTACCTTGGCGCTGCACAGTTTAAAAATTTAGGGGGCTTTATCGGACCCATTATAGGAGGTTGGCTATTAACGCACTATATGGATGCCATGTTTGCAATTATAGCTGTCCTAGTATTGTGTAGTTGTATCTTTTATCGATCTAAAACATCAACACATTAAAAAACGCTCCATATCTATCAAATAGCTTAATTTGCTATTTATAGTATGGGGCGTTTTTTAAAGTTTGGCATCTTCGACAGCAGCGGCTTCAGCATAGCTAGAGTATTGGTCTTTACCAGCATTTTTCGATTGATATAGTGCTTGGTCCGCTCGCTCAAATAAGCTCATTTCTGAATCTTCGGGATGATGATAAATAGCCCCTCCCATACTCACCGATAGTACCGACCATTTCTCTATGTCTTGACCTTCGAATTTGAGAGTTCTTATTTGCGCCAAGATGGCATCTGCTAGCTGTTGCATATGATGCTCTGTTGTATCATACAAAACAATGGCAAATTCATCTCCACCAAACCTTACGACAAAACCATCTTTTTTCACTACTTTTTTTAAGATTTTGGCCGTTCCAATTAAGATATGATCCCCTTCCGCATGGCCAAACTGATCATTTACTTGTTTAAAATTATCTAAATCGATTAACAATAATCCAGGCCTATTTATTTTTCGTTTCTTTAGTAAGCTATCCATTTTTCGAATATAGGTTGCACGATTATAGACACCTGTTAACGGATCAAAAGTGGCGAGATGGATTGTTTTAGAGAGTATTTTATTAATAACTAACAGCATGACAAAGGCGGTTACTAAAGCAATGACTAGTAAAACCCAAAACTGTTTTGTGTTTTTTTGAAGCGCTTCCATTTTTGTGAAATTAGTATATTTCACATAAACAATTCTTTTGGAAGACTCCCCTCTGACCGTCTCTGCTTCATAAGGTAAAAAAAGATGCGTTTCAATCTGCCCCTGATTAAATGCTTGTTGATACTCGACAGGCTGCATCTTCTTCCTTGCTAGCTCAAAATATTTCTGAAACTGTTCGGATTGTTCTTGTACGGTTATCCGCTTCGATCTTGAATCATTAAAGAAAACCCCACCAGCACTAATCGTTTGCACTTCTACTAAATCAACGTATTTTGCTACCAAATATTCTGAAGTTTTCTCAAAGTTAAAAGTTTGAAAGACTGGATTTTTCAATAAGTCTATACTTAGTTCAAGTAGATATTTCTTATCATGTGTAGCAAGGTAGGCAAATTTTCGGTATTCTCCTGTCGTTGTGGAAATGTCTATCCCGTCTGTGAAAAACTCTCCACTCGCACGTCGTTCATCCAATAATGCAGAAAAACGCTGACAGCACTTAGAAAAATTGAAACCAAGATCTTTATCAAATGTTGTGTATATTACTGTATTAGACTGATCTACTATGTATATATCCATATTATGTTTATTTTTCATTTGTTGTAAATCCCATGTAGCAACATTTGGATTCTCACGATAATAGTTTTTTAAAGCTCTCAGTCCCTGCTCCATTTCGTCTGACATGTTTTCATCAAAATATAAATGAGCATTATCTACTGTTCGCATATCTGTAAGAATATGATTTTCTATTAACACTCTATTCCTGGCAACTTGTTCTTCTATATCATCAACTAATATTTGCCTATTCACACTTGAAATTACAGCAACCAGGATAACTGCAAAAGCTATTAAAGATAGTAATAATTTAATTCGCAGGTTCTTCATTTATTGGCCCTCTACTTATTTTCACCATCATTTTTTGGAAATATTTTAGACAATAATACGCTTCCTCACTATATTAAGATAACTCATTACGTATTATACAGTTACTGTCATAAGGCTGTATATAATAAATCCCCGATGCTAAGTTAGCACCGAGGAACATGTTAAGGGTTATTTTGTAAGCAGTTTAATTCTTCTGCAGTTAGCTCACGATATTCTCCTAACGCCAGGTGATCGTCTAATTTTAGATTCCCCATAGATATACGCTTTAAATAGGTTACACGTTTACCTACAGACTCAAACATTCGCTTCACCTGATGAAATTTGCCCTCCTGAATGGTTAGCTCAATTTCAGATTGTGGCGCAGATTTTAGAATAACAAGCTTGCCAGGCTTTGTCATATACCCATCATCTAGCTCCACGCCTTCTGCAAATTTCTCTACGTCCTCTTCCGTTACAACACCTTCAATATGTGCGTAATAAACCTTTGGCACGTGTTTTTTAGGAGACAATAATTTATGAGCTAATATACCATCATTCGTTAATACCAGTAGGCCTTCTGTATCTTTATCGAGTCGGCCAACCGGAAAAGGTTGAAAATGCTGGTCTAATGGCTCCAATAGGTCAATAACTGTTTCATCTCTTAAATCTTCTGTTGCAGAAATAACACCTGGTGGTTTATTCATCATAAAATAGACAAATTCTGTATAAACGACACGCTCTCCATAGACGGACACATTTTGCTGTTCTGGGTCAACATGCATAGCAGCATCTTTGACAGAAGCACCATCTACTGTGACAGCTTTTTGCTTTAATAGCTGTTTAACTTCCTTGCGAGAGCCATATCCCATATTTGCAAGTAATTTATCTAACCGCATCTTACCACTCCTATTTCATTCCCAGCTTGCTCATAATACGAGTTAATCGTTCACCTAATAGCTTTTGTGCCAAACCTATACGGAGTGACAAGAAGCCATAGACAGCTACGCCAACAACTGCACAAATAACAGAGAACAGTAATGCTGAGAATTTACTATCAACTGGACCCATTAGTAATTCCAGTAGCTTATGGACAATCAACACACTGACCGCCATTGCCATAGTCAATAATGCAATTAACATGACACGTCGAACGACCATCTCTGATCGATAATTTAATGTTTTACGTAACACAAGAATATTAATAATAATGGATACACTATAACCGATTGCAGTTGCTACAATAGCGCCATCTGCCTCCAATAAACGAATTAATGGGATATTTAGCGCTAGTTTAACGAAAATTCCTGATAATAAGCTGAAGACAATCCATTTTTGAAAATCTATTCCTTGTAATAGGGCAGCTGTCACTTGGAATAACGCAAATAAAATGGCAACAGGCGCATAATGGGCTAAAATCATCGAACCCATTTCACTTTCAGAATACAGCATAAAGTAAATTTCATTTGCTAATAGAGAAATACCAACTACGGCTGGCAATGTAATGAAAATTAAAATTTGATAGGTTTTATCCATCGCATGACGTAGCGATAAATATTCCCCCTGTGTGTAATATTTTGTAATCGTCGGGACAAGCGCCATCGAAAAACCTGTTGCTAGCATGACAGGAATGATGACAACCTTATGTGTCATAAAGTTAATCATCGATAGATAGGTATCTGTCACCTCAGCTAAGCCAATGGATGTCATAGCCCCATTAAATGTAAGCATATCGACTAATTGGAATAGTGGATTGGCTACACCTACGAACACCATTGGTATGGAGTAGGTAATAACTTCTTTATAAATATTGGACATGGGCAGCTGTGTAGAGGTTACACTTTGACTGCGTAATAAGTTAAATTCAGGCTGATATTTTTTCCAATAATAATAAAGAACACCTAAGCCACCGATCGCTCCGATAAAGGCTGCAAATACTGCAAAGGAAATGGCAGTCTCTGGTTTACCTTTGAACACAACCACCACGATAAAGGAACCGCCTAGTAACACGACAATTCGCACAATTTGCTCGACTAATTGTGAAACAGCGGTAGGCTCCATTTTGTCATAGCCTTGGAAGAAACCTCGCCAAAGACTCATAAAAGGTACAACAATTAAGGCAAAGCTAACCCATCTTATGACCGAAGCAATCTGATCTACTGTAAAAACTTGTTCTTCACTTTTAATCACCAATCCTGCTATAGGTGTAGCAAGGAAAAAGAGGGCAATAAATGCTGCAAAACCAGTCATCATCATAATGAGTATGCCCGATTTCATCAGCTTTCTACCTGATTGATAATCCCCCATTGCATTGTATTTAGAAACAAATTTGGAGACAGCAATGGGCGCACCTGATATGGCGATTGCCAGCATAATAGAGTAAGGGATGTATGCATATTGATAGAGTGCGATATTTTTCTCTCCGACAATTGCATAAAACGGAAAAATATAAATTAATCCGAGCACCTTCGATAAAAACATCCCCAATGTTAATATCGCAGTACCTTTCATTAAATTGGACATCATACCCATCCATTCATTGTAAAATCAATATTATAGTTATACTTCCAAGCATACTTATAAAAATCTTTTCGTTTTTTTATAGTCACAACATGCAAGCGCTGTCACTCGAAAGTTTCATAAGTAAACCAACTGTAATCTTAACATATTTATAGGAAATGAGACGCATAAAATCATCAAAAAGTTCATTTAAAAGTATACTTGATGAAAAAAGACCTGAAAATAATCGGTGAGGATTACAAAAAACCCCACCGATTAAAGCCCATTTCTTTATTACATGTCCACAAAGAACTTTTTATACCACACTAGGAATACATAGGCTGTCCAAATATAACGACCTCGGTTTGCTTTTCCTTCATAGTGTTCATCTAAATAGCCAACTAATTGTTTTGTATCAAAAAATTCATTGGCAAAGTCAGTAGTAAACATTTCTTTTACCATGTTGTAATACTTTTCTTCACGTAACCAGTGACGAATTGGTACTGGGAAGCCTAACTTCGGACGTTTAGCCCATTCTTCTGGTAATTCTTGATGTGCAGCTTGGCGCAGAACATATTTTGTATCAATGTCGTTGACGCGATATTGAGAAGGAATATTTTTAGCTAATTCCATTACTTCTTTATCTAAGAATGGTACACGTAATTCAATCGAATGCGCCATACTCATCTTGTCAGCTTTTAATAAAATATCGCCTGGCATCCAAAGATTTAAATCTAAATACTGCATTTTCGTCACATCATCTTCGCCTGGTACTTCGTCATAAATACGTTTTGTAATAGATTTTACAGATGGTGCATTTTTATAGTCAGGTTTTAGAACATTAATTGCATCTACTTCATCCCAAACTACTGCTTCCCCTATAAAGCGTTCCTCTACCGTTTGACCACCTTTTATAAGGAAGTTCGTATATTGGCTTTTAGGTAGAGCTTCCGCGATTCCACGTAACGTTTTACGAACACCCAATGGAAGTTTTTCATATTTTTGCATTCTTCCTGAGTTTTGATACCAAGAGTAGCCACCGAAAATTTCATCCGCACCTTCACCTGATAGTACAACTGTTACATCTTTAGAGGCTAGCTCTGAAAGGAAGTACAGAGGTACAGAAGAAGGATTCGATTGTGGCTCATCCATATGCCATTGGATTTTTGGAAGAGCTTCAAAACACTCATCTGCCGTAATATATTTACGTTCATTTTGAATATTTAACGTATCAGATAAATCTTTAGCTAGGTTCGTTTCATTAAACATATCTTCATAATCAGCAAACCCAACTGAGAATGATTTATCTGGACGTAATAAGGACGTAATATAACTTGAGTCAATACCACCTGATAAGAATGAACCAACTTTTACATCACTGATTTTATGAGCTTCTACTGATTCTTTAACAGTTGAACGAATTTCTTCAATGTATTTTTCAATGGATGCTTCTTTAGCATGGAATTTTTTATCCCAATATTGCACAATTTGCTTTTTGCCATTTTGAATGAGCATATAGTGTGCTGGTGGTAATTTAAAGACCCCTTTAAAGAATGTCTCATCCATCGAAGAATATTGGAATGTTAAATAAGGACGTAATGCCTTTTTATTTAATTCTTTAATAAATGAAGGATGTGGTAAAAATGATTTAATTTCAGAGCCAAAAATAAACGTACCATCTGTTGTATGTTCAGAGTAATACAATGGTTTAATACCAAAACCATCACGAGCAATGAATTGTAAATCATTCTTTTTATCCCAAATACAGAAAGCAAACATACCACGTAGCTTTTTCACAAAGTCTACACCATACTCTACATAGCCATAAATAATAACTTCACTATCTGATTGCGTTTTAAAAGTATGTCCTTTTTCAATAAGATCTGCACGCAGCTCTTGGAAGTTAAAAATCTCTCCATTGAATACAAGCACAATATTGCCGTCTTCACTATATAATGGCTGATTCGCTACATCTGATAAATCAATAATACTTAATCGTCTAAATCCTAACGTTACTGTATCGTCACTGTGAATACCACCACTATCTGGCCCGCGGTGAATAATTGTATTCATCATATTTTCAATTGTTTGATGATGATCAATCACATTTGTTCCATTAATATAACCTATAAATCCGCACATTCTATTTTTCACCTCATAATTTAGTGCATAACCTTTACCATAATAGCATGAAAAGACATTCATTTCATGCTGACTATGCTAATAAAGGAAACTTTCATCGATATAATTGTATAACAAAATTTATTGTGTTTCATTCTACTATAAAATACCCTTCAATACGAAGGAAGGGATAAAGAATTATAAAACACTTTGCTATTATTTTCAATGTCAAAGAAGCCCCTACTCTATATAGACTTCATGTATAATAGGAAAGATTCCTAAATTGAAAAGAAAGTGAGTTTCTAACTATGTATGATGTAATCGTGATCGGTGGTGGCCCATCTGGTTTAATGGCGGCGATTGCTGCTGGAGAGCGGAAAAAGAAAGTTTTATTGTTAGAAAAAGGTGCAAAACTTGGAAAAAAATTAGCCATTTCTGGTGGCGGGCGCTGTAATGTGACCAATCGTTTGCCTGTTGAAGAAATCGTGAAGCATATACCTGGTAATGGTCGTTTTCTTTATAGTCCTTTTACCGTTTATAATAATGAAGATATTATCGCATTTTTTGAAGGGCTTGGTGTTGCTCTAAAAGAAGAGGATCATGGTAGAATGTTTCCTGTATCTAACCGTGCACAAGATGTTGTCGATGCGCTAATTCGTCAGCTTCAACGTTTACATGTTGAAGTTCGTTTACACACAGCCGTTAACAAGCTTGTCATGGATGAAGAAAAAATTCTCGGTGTCCGTCTTACAGATGGCTCCGAAATTCGTAGCCAAGCCGTCATTGTAGCCGTTGGTGGCAAGGCTGTCCCACAAACGGGATCGACAGGCGATGGCTATCCATGGGCAGAGCGAGCTGGCCATACAATTACAACTTTATTCCCAACAGAAGTCCCTGTTATCTCGAAAGAGGACTTCATTCAAGCACGTGAACTACAGGGTCTAGCCTTACGTGATGTTGCTGTCTCTGTGCTAAACAAAAAAGGTAAGGTACTCGTTACCCATCAAATGGACATGCTCTTTACACACTTTGGCTTAAGCGGTCCTGCCGTTTTACGCTGTAGCCAATTCGTTGTGAAAGAATTAATGAAAACAGGCTATGAGCCCGTAACAATGCGTATACAAACTTTAACTAATTATAATGAAGAAACATGTCTACAATATTTAAATAAGTTGATCAAAGAGGATCCGAAAAAAGCTGTGAAAAATATTTGGAAAGGCATCGCCCCAGAACGTTGGCTATTATTTTTATGTGAACAGGCAAATATCGATGTACAAGTAACGGGTGCCGAATTATCCCAAGATAAAATTCGTCAGCTAGCTCGTTTACTCGTTAACTTCACTTTGACAGTAAGTGGCACACAATCACTTGATAAAGCATTCGTTACAGGTGGTGGTGTCTCCGTAAAAGAAATTGAGCCAAAAACAATGGCTTCCAAGAGAAAAGAAGGCCTATTCTTCTGTGGTGAAATCCTAGATATTCACGGCTATACAGGAGGTTATAATATTACCTCTGCCCTTGTAACGGGACGTATTGCAGGAATGAATGCGGCATTATAATAATAGAAGAAAAAGCGTGTCCGGACAAAGCGGACACGCTTTTTTAGCTTTCACTAGACATATATACTTCTTCAAATGGCTGGATAATGACAAAGCCCTCACCCGAAAACGCCATCTGGATTGATTCGCCACTTCCACGACCAATAAATGTACGGAAGCTAATATCTGTTTTAAACTCAGGTGTTAAATTCCCTGACCACGCGACAGTGGCATGTGGGTCAGTATAAACCGTTTCACCTGGTTTTACTAATAATGTTAATGGTTCGAAGTGTGTTGTAATCGCTACTTTCCCTGTCCCTTGTAACGTTACATTAAATAAACCACCTGACATGATGCCAGCCATTTTTCGCATTAACCGTATATCCCAGTTGATGCTAGGCTCAAAAGCAAGTAGATCATTACCATTTACACAAAGACTGTCGTTTTTCAAATCAAAGACGGTTACTTTCTTACCTTGATCGGCTAAATAAAGTCTGCCCTTTCCACTTGCTTTCATCAATTGTGTACCTTCACCTGTTAAAGCCTTTTTAAACATCTTACCAAGTCCGTGCTCCAACACGCGCTCACGTTCAAATTTAATGTCTCCTGTATAGGAAATCATTGCGCCCATTTTGGACCATACTTCACCGTTTAAATTAACCTCTAATACACGCTCAGTTTCCAATTCAAAATAATCATTTTCTTGATCATCCTGCTGTGTTTTATGAACAAATTCATCTAAAGAAAATTTCCCCATAGTAGATCCCTCCCTAATTACTTTATATACGATTACTTTTGAGAAAAGATTCAAATTTTAGCGCTTTATCCCTTACCCCATCTTTCGTTACAAATTTTCTCTTTTAATAACGAAATTTTTTCATTTCCAGTAATGGTATTGACATCAGGTATGCACTGTTATACATTAAACGAGGAACCGATAATTGTTATATAACAATCAATGCAAAAAAATAACTATATAAGTGCCATGTGCGAAATGACACCTATACAGTTATCGCAAAAATAGATTATTGAGTAGCGGAAACGTCTCCAACATTTTGTGCCGCTTTTAAAGCAGTTTGTTTACGTACATCAGCACGTAATGTGATTGAAATGATTAATGAAGCAGCGATTAACCCTGCAAATACATAGAATACAGGAATATAGCTTCCATAAGCATTTTTGATAGTGCTTACTAACAACGGTCCGAAAATACCACCCAATGACCAAGTTGTTAATAAATAACCATGGATCACACCAAGTTGTTTCGTTCCAAATAAATCACTTGCAAAAGCAGGTAAATTTGAGAATCCTCCACCATAGCAACTAACGACTAAGAAAATAAGTGCTTGGAAAATAATCACGTTCGTTGTATGTGGTAAAACGATAAATGTAATTAGCTGTGCTGTAAAGAAAATAACAAATACATTTGAACGTCCAATATAATCAGATACAGCGGCCCAAATTAAACGACCACCACCATTAAATAACCCCATGATTCCTACCATCGCTGCAGCTCCTGCAACTGATAGCCCGACAATTTCCTGCGCCATAGGTGAGGCAACAGAAATCATCATAATTCCTGCAGTAACATTCACTAAATGCATAGACCATAGCATCCAGAAATGCTTTGTTTTGACAGCCTCACGTGCTGACATAACTGCTAAATCTTTCTTTACTACTTCTTTGCCGTTATCGGCTGCTGCCTTCATATTAGCTGGCATATAACCAGGCTTAGGCGGCGCTATATATGAAGCCCCTAAAATCATTAACGTGAAATAACTTGCCCCTAAAATAAAGTATGTTGTAGAGATGCCAACTGCCTCCATTAAGTTGGCTGCGACTGGCGCTGTAATTAGTGCACCAGATCCAAAACCAAGTACGGCCATCCCTGTTGCTAGACCTCGTCGATCTGGGAACCATTTTACAAGCGTTGATACTGGCGCAATATAACCAATCCCCATACCTAATCCACTAAGTACGCCATATGTTAACCAGTACAACACGACCGAATCCATTGAAATTGCAACTCCTGCACCAGCTTGTCCTGCTCCAAATAAGACCGCTGCTACCATCGCCGATTTACGTGGTCCCATCTTCTCTACTAAACTACCAAATAATGCAGCTGAAAACCCAGCAAGCCCCATCATAATGGTAAAGGCAACCGTTACCTTTGTTTCACTCCATCCCATTTCTGTGACAATCGGTATCTTGTATACACTGTATGCATAGGCTCCACCGATTGAAAGGTGAATAGCGATTGCAGATAATGCAATTAACCATCTATTTTTATTCATAAATTCTCATTTCTCCCCTCTTTTGCTACCTGTGAAAATTCTATGAACGTCCATGTTAAACAATTTACCACTTAGAATTATTCAAATGCAAGATGTTTTTCTAAAAAATATTATTTCTCCAAAAAGTATTTTGTTTTTCCATTAATATTTTTCATTAAATAAACCCTACATTTTCTAAGCAAAACAGCGTTTATACTACAAAAAGCATAACACCTTTTAGCTATTATTACTTTTCTACTCTATTTTACAAATAACCATTAATTATATCAAAATAATTATTTTTGTGCATAATTTCACATTCAACAGATACATACGTCTCTTTTTACCATTTTTAACAGGAGGCAACAACACTTGAAATACAGCAAATGCATTACACATAATATAGAAATTTTTAGAATAAGAGAGAATTTCACAATAGAAAAAGACAAATTTTTTATTTTTAAAAATATCCTTAAAAATGGTATAACACCTCTTTTTTTACTTTAAATTGTAAAATAATATTTTTATAACAATACAGTGAATGTATAATTTTTAAACCACTTTCAATTTTCCTTCATTTTTATTATTCAAATATATATTTTTTTCAACTAAAATTGAACGTTTAACACTCTGAGTCACAATGAATTGCTTCTATCAGGTTATAAATATGCTAGAACAAGTCCATTTTTCGTGAAATATTATTTTTGTAAAAAAACAAAACATATACAAAAAAAACAGCATGCTAGAAATATTTCCAACATACTGTACAAAATAATAGATTTTTTAAGTTGTTTTTCTTTTCATAAAAAGCAAAGTTCTTATTTCCTTATAGTAAATACATAGCAGAATTCCTAGTAAAATCAATAAGGAGCCATATACTTGGACACTTGTAGGAAATTGCTTTAAAAAAATCGCACTTAATAGCATAGCGATAGCTGGCTCAAAATTCAATAATAGCGAAGCATTCGTTGAGCCAATCTCCTTCATTTTTTGATTCCAAAGTAAATTACTAATCCCATGAATAATAACCGCTGATAAAATGAGCAGCATCCAATAAGAGTATGTTACTTGCCAATTTATTCGTGTCCACATCGTAAACGAAAATGGGACAAGCACCAGCAAACCGATTAGATTTGTATAAAAGGTGATGGACTGGGCTGATAATTTCAGACTGAGATGATTCACAATAATAAGAAATAAGGCAAAGCTTAGCATCGTAATTAAACTTAGCACCTCTCCCTTTCCAATAGAAATGGTGATGAGGGCTCCTTTAGTAATGATGAGGCCAACTCCTATAAATGAAATGATTGCCCCTAACCAAAATATACCGTTTCGTGATTCATGATAAATCATTTTATTTAGTAAAGATGTGACAATCGGTGCGCAGGCTAAAATTAATGCCGCGGTAATAGGAGAGGTATGCTGGAGACTTGCATAGAAGCTATAGTGATTGACGGAAACACCTAGTATTCCTGCAATGATCAGCAACAGTAGGTCATTGCGTGTAAACGTTGTACGAATAATTGCCTTCCAACTAATGCAGCCTAAAAATAGAACAATGACCATTAATCTAAAAATAGCAACCATGATCGGAGACCAATGTTCAATTAAAATAGAGCCAATAATAAAGTTACTGGCCCAAAAAAATACACAGCTAAATAAAATCATATAGATCGTTAGTTGCTTCATATTTATCGCACCTGTATATAAGAGACTTCTACATAGTTCATGATCAACTCTTTTAAAAATCTACTTCCCTTTCTTGTATTTCTTCCTATCTATTAAAACATAAGTATAGCAAACTAGAAAATTTCTAGTTTGCTATAGTATCTAAATAAGGGGGATTTAGATTGATACTTAATGGATAAACTTGCCTTTTGACATTACCACCCGTTTTGATGGCTTATGTGCAATGACTTCAGCGCTAGAAACGGCGTCAAAGAAAACAAAGCTTGCTTCATCTTGCACGCTTGGCCAAACCTTTTGACCATTGGCATCCAATGGTGTGACACCATTTGTAATGTATTTTAATGTTTGTCGAATAGAACGCTCATCTAGCTTACGGGTATTGTCCGCAAAAGTCGTTGCTTTTTCTAAAATATCTCCAGAGCCATATGGACTCCATGAATCATAAAAACCATCACAACCAAAGTGAACATCTACTCCATGCTCTGTTAGTAAATCAATGGGTGGGATTAATCGTCTTAAATCAAATGGCACCGTTGACATAATTTTTACTTGCTGCTGCGCTAGACGATCTGCAATTTTATGCTGTTCCAAAGCTGTTACATCCCCAAGAGAAAAGGCATGACTAATAGCCGTTCTCCCTTGATAGTTTGCATCCTCTACAATATCGATCCATTTATCGATTGTATAATAGCCAACATGACCACCATCATGTAGGTGAATATCAACATCTACGTTAAATTCTTGTGCGATATTCATGACTTCATAAAGAGAAGGCTCTATTGAATTATCAATACCAGCAGGATCTAGCCCACCAATCATCGTTGCCCCATTGCGCAAGGCTTCACGTAATAATTTAGGCACATCGTCTTTTAGTAAGCCATGCTGTGGAAAGGCAATGACTTCTGATGTCACAACATCTTTATAATCTTCCAATGCTTCTAGCACACCCTCTAAGTTTTTTAAGCCAATGTACGGATCGATATTGACATGTGTACGGATATGATTGGCACCATTATGGAGGATTTTCTCAATCATGGCTGCAGCTCGTTGTTTCCCAGTCGTTGCAAGGACCGATAATTCTTGTGCTTCACGACCCAAGCGTTCTTTCAAGTTTTTTACAGGCACACATGCTTTCCACGGTAAAGATAAGTATGTCTTATCTAAGTGATTATGCATTTCTTTAAAGGCTGGTAATAGCAGCTTCCCTTTCATATCTGTTACTTCATCTAGAGAGTCAATTGTTTGTGTTGCTGGTACAATTTGAGAAATAAAGCCATCCGTAATTTCAAGGTGAAAAAGCTCCACCTTTGTACCGATAGTATCATTTTCTTTTAGATATTCTCCTGTTTCAAGTAGAACATTTGTAAGCCAGTGCTTCATCTGTATTCTCCTTTCAACTCTCCAACTTCCTGTTGGTGAATAATATGTCCTTGTGAAATAACTGTAGAAATAGGGCATCTTCTTGCTACAACATGCGCAGTACTAATTCCATCTACTAAAAGCATATTGGCTTTATCACCAACCCGTGGCCAAACACGTTCTCCTGCATCATTCAATGGAGTAATGCCACCCGAAGCATATTTCCAAGCGCGACTTAATGAATATTCATCAATAAAACGGAATCTCTCCGCCATTACATTTAACTTCATAATGGTGTTTCCTGTACCATAAGGAGACCAATGATCTGTTAAACTATCATGTCCAACAGAAACTTTTACACCATTGTTATAAAGGTATGGAATAGGTATCGTCGAGCGATTAATATCCGTTGGTACCGTTGTTGTAACATCCATTTGAACAGCAGCCATCGCCTGAACTAAGTTTTCTAATCTTGATTGTTCTAAATCCGCAAGCGCCATTGCATGACTAATTGTAACTTGTCCTTCTTTTTTCGCCTGTTTGGTTAATTCGATTAGTTTATAAAATTCAAATTCACCTAAAGTATTAGCTGTATGAATATGAATATCAATCCCAGCCTGATAGTCTTGAGCAATAGCCATCGTTGTTTGCAATGACTTCTCAATATTTCTATCTACAATGGATGGGTCAACTCCTCCAACAAGCGTTGCCCCCATTGCCATCGCCTCACGGATCAGTCCTTCCACATTAGAGCGCAGTAAACCATGCTGTGGGAAAGCCACAATATCATAAGTAATTTGATCTTGATATGTTTCTAATACTTGCTTTGTAATTTCAATATGCTTGGTCCCAATTTGTGGGTCCACATTACAATGCGACCGTATATGTGTATGTCCTTGTGAAATTAACCACTTAACCATTTCCTCAGCCCGATAAGCCGCGGTCGGTAATTGTTTAGGAAGCAACGTTTGTTCTTCCTCGATGCGCGTTAATATCCCTTTTGTAATAGGTCTTGGCGCCTGCCACTCTCCACCAAAATAAGTTTTATCTATATGAATATGCATTTCTCGGAAAGATGGTACTAATAATTGCTTCTGAGCATCTACTATCTCTACATCGCCATCGACTACTATATTCTTATCTATTTGTTGAACATATCCATCTACAATTAGAACATCATAAATAGCAGTACGCGTTGCAACAATGCGTTCATTTTCATGCTCAAATGCCTCTTCTAATCTCACATTTTTCAGCAGTAATTTATTCATAGTTTCCTCCTCATTGGTATTTGTAGGTTTCACCAAGTTTGATTATTCTACAATTTCAACGCCACTGATCATCGTATAGTTAGATGCATCTAACCAGAACCCTTTAACAGCATTACTGTAAACAGCTAAATGCTCGTAGTTACGAACTGGAATATACACAGCATCATCTAACTCCATTTGCATTGCTTTTTTGTAGATTTCATTACGTGCCTCTTGATTTGATTCAGAACGTCCTTGCTCAATTAGCTTGTCTATTTCTGGATTTGAATAGTAGAAATGGTTTCCTGGAGGTCCCATAGAAGCCGTATGGAATAGATTAAATTGGTTATAATCAGCATCTCCAGTTGCATTACCCCAGCCACTAATAAATATTTGGTGTTGTTCTTTCGTAATTTCAGAAATAAATGCGCCGTATTCCATTACTTGAATATCAACGTCTAGACCAATGCCCTTCAATTGAGATTGAATAACCTCTGCCATATTAATACGCTCTTTACGGTCGCTCGTTAGTAATTTAACTTTTGTTCCTTCTTTAACACCCGCTTCTTTTAGTAGTTCTTTTGCTTTTACTACATCATAATCATATGGCTTTGTTTCACTAGAATAACCGATAATTTTTGGACTCATTGCGGAATTGGCAAGTGTGCCTACATTATCATAAATACCGCTAATAATTGCTTCACGGTCCACTGCATAACTAATTGCTTGACGCACTTTAACATCTGATAACAGTTCATCCTTCACATTGAAACCAATGAATTCTACTGCCAATCCTTCTGCACGGAATAGATTCATAGTTGACGAATTTTCAATACGATCAATTTCAGTTACTGGTACTTGCTCAGCGATATGCGCTTCTCCGCTTTCAATCATCGCTAAACGTGTAGAATCCTCGGGTACTACTTTAAATGTTACTTTATCTACTTTTGGTACCGTACCCCAATAGTCTTTGTTTGAATTTAATGTAATTTCTTGACCCGATTTCCAAGCATCAAATACAAATGGACCTGTCCCTACTGGATGTGTTGCTAATTCATCTGCCGCTTCTGCAATAGCTTTCGGGCTAATCATACTACCTTCCTGACTTGCTAAAATTGATAAAAGTGGTGCATATGGCTCCTTTAATTTCATCGTGACAACATACGTATCATCGACTACTACTTCACTAATCATTGATAATTTATCACGCTGTGGTGAACCAGTCTCTGGATCTAAAATGCGATCGAATGTAGCTTTTACAGCTTCCGCATTAAAATCAGCTCCATCATGGAATTTAATGCCTTCATTTAAATTAAACGTCCATGTGACATCATCTTTTTGTTCCCACTCTTTTGCAAGTAATGGAGCAATTTTACGATCTCTATCAAAAGCAACAAGTGTTTCATATACTTTGCCATGAATTATATTCGCTGAAGGGATATCAGTAATAAAGTGAGGATCCAGGCTTGTTGCATCTGATGCTCTTAAAACAACTAATTCCCCTCCTACACTTTTCGATCCCTCATTGGAACCTTCAGCACTCTTATTACTAGCAGTTGAGCATGCCTGCAAAACTAGAACAGTAATTAGTGTCATCAATAAAAAAACCTTCATTCTCTTCATAAACATTTCCTCCTTTTATGTTTTCGTCCTTACATTTCGAATTATAAAGAAATAAAATTCACTTGTTTTTTAAAATCTTTACTTGTTTTTTAAATTTTCTGACTAATACCTTCTAAAATATTTACATTCTTTACGCTTTTCACTAAATTGAAATCAAATCAAATAGAAAAGGAGTTTCATTATGGATAAAGTAACTACTACTATAGACCATGCTGTTTTAGTGAATGCACGTAAAGCTTCTAGAAAAAAGAATCTTGTCTCGTTCCTAAACAAAATCAAAAAAAATAAGGCCGCTGTCGCAGGGGGTATCATCATTCTTCTCTATATATTGATGTTTCTTATCGGGCCAATTATAGCTCCTTATGATCCATTCGATGTTCAGTTAGATCAAAAATTACAAGGACCCAGTTTAGATCATTTAATGGGGACAGATGACAAAGGACGAGATATTTTAAGTCGAATATTATATGGCTCCCGTTTATCTCTTGGTGTTGGTATTTCAGCCGTGTTATTTGGTGGAACAATTGGGACAATCCTCGGCCTTATCTCTGGCTACTATGGAAGATGGATTGATTCGATTATTAGTCGTATTTTAGATATCATGCTTGCCTTTCCAGGTATATTACTAGCTTTAGCGATTGTCAGCGCATTAGGACCAAGTCTTATTAATGTAACTATTGCTGTTGGATTCTTTTCCATCCCTATGTTTGCCCGTATTGTACGTGGATCGACAATGGAAGTAAAAAAATTAGAATATATCGATGCTGTTAAAACACTCGGTGCGAATGATATGACCATATTAATCAAGCATATCTTCCCGAATATTTTATCACCTATTATTGTCCAAGCATCTATGCGTTTAGCAACAGCCATTTTATCTGCTGCAGGTCTGTCATTCTTAGGATTAGGTGCACAACCGCCATCTCCTGAATGGGGTGCCATGCTATCCAATGGGAGGGATTTTCTTTTTACGGCCCCATATATGGCCCTTTTCCCAGGTATTATGATTTCCATCCTTGTTCTAGGATTTAACCTATTCGGAGATGGTTTACGAGATGCTTTAGATCCAAGAATGAAAAATTAAAGGAGAGAAGTTATATGACATTATTTATCCTAAAACGACTTGCTCAAATTATCCCCGTGACGCTCGGTGTAACGCTTGTTGTTTTTCTAATTATGCAAATGATTCCAGGCGATCCGGCCATCATTTTAGCTGGTGAAGGAGCTTCACAAGAAACCGTTAATGAATTGCGTGAAAATTTAGGACTGAATAAGCCTTTAGCTATTCAATATACAGATTACATTAAAAATCTTTTACAAGGTGACATGGGTCATTCTTTAAAAAATAATCAACCTGTATTTGAAGAAATTACGGCTCGTTTACCAATTACAATTGAGCTGGCCTTTTATAGTATTTTAATTACTATTGTTCTCGGGCTGATTGCCGGCATCATCTCAGCAATCCGCCCTTATTCCTTCATGGATGTTGGTTTAATGATTGTGGCATTATTAGGAATCTCGCTCCCTAGTTTCTGGTTAGGTATTTTATTAATGTACGTTTTCTCCGTTCAGTTACATTGGCTACCTGTTGCAGGCTGGGACAGTGCTAAACATATTATTCTACCTGCGGTTACACTCGGCGCAGGTGGTGCTGCCATCGTTGCACGTATGACACGTTCAAGTATGTTAGAAGTCGTCAATCAAGATTATATTCGAACGGCTAAAGCTAAAGGCTTAAAAGGTTATATTATCATTTTAAAGCATGCATTAAGGAATGCTTTAATTCCAGTTATTACAGTAGTAGGCTTACAGTTTGGTAGTTTACTTGGCGGCACAGTATTAGTAGAATCTGTTTTCGCCGTGAACGGATTAGGTCGAATGATTGTCGATGCAATTCGTACACGAGATATACCAATCGTTCAAGGAGGCGTGCTAGTCGCTTCATTAATATTCGTATTCATTAATCTTTTCGTCGATATTTTGTATCGAATCTTTAATAAACGGATGGATTTAAACTAGGGAGGGAAAAAACAGATGAAACAAGATACAGTGTTAGAAGTTAAGAATTTACAAACTTTTTTTTATTCGAGTGAGGGAGTCGCTAAAGCTGTGGACGGTGTTTCCTTTACACTTCAAAAAGGAGAAACACTGGGCATTGTCGGAGAATCTGGTTGTGGGAAATCCATGACTTCCCTATCACTACTTCGATTAGTCCCTTCACCCCCTGGCAAAATTGTTAATGGTGAAATTCTTTTAAACAATACAGACATCTTGAAATTATCAGATGAAGAATTACGTAAAATTCGAGGCAATAAAATATCAATGATTTTCCAAGAGCCTATGACAAGCTTAAATCCTGTGCTATCCGTTGGTGAACAAATCGCTGAATCCATTCGTTTACACCAAGGTTTATCACGTAAAGAAGCATGGCAAAAAGCGGTGGATATGATTCGCCTAGTTGGCATTCCAGCCCCTGAAAAAAGAGCGAAACAAGAGCCGTATCAGCTAAGTGGCGGGATGCGTCAACGTATTATGATAGCGATGGCACTTGCTTGTACGCCAGATGTTTTAATTGCTGACGAACCGACGACTGCCTTAGATGTAACCATTCAAGCTCAAATTATTGATATTATTCAAAATTTGCAAAAGCAGTTAGGAATGAGCATTATCTTCATTACCCATGATCTTGGTGTTGTAGCTGAGATTTGCGATAAAATCGCCGTTATGTATGCAGGGCAGGTTGTAGAGGAAGGCACAACTGATAGCCTTTTTGAAAAACCATTACATCCTTATACTAATGGTTTAATTCAATCCTTGCCAAAACTATATGAGGATCAAGAGGAATTATCTACTATTCATGGAACCGTTCCAAGTCCATATCATTATCCAATTGGCTGCCGCTATGCAGAACGCTGTCCATTTGCTACAGACTTATGCCTTGAAAAACAGCCTGAACTTCTTACGATTGAGCCAGGGAAAAAGGTAAGATGCTGGATGTACAGTAAGGAATGGCAGGGAGCAACACTTATGGAGGAGATGACCTTATGATAAAAGAGCAGCAAGCACAGCCACTATTACAAGTAAATAATTTAAAACAACATTTTTCCTTAAAAAAAGAAAAACTCTTCGGTCCACAGCAGGTGGTTAAAGCGGTGGACGGTGTTTCCTTTGAGATTATGCCTGGTGAAACACTTAGTATTGTTGGAGAATCTGGCTGCGGTAAATCAACGACAGGTCGCTCTATTTTAAGATTAGATGAGCCTACATCTGGAGAAGTGTTATTATTCGGCAAAAATTTAGTAACGATGAATAAAAAAGAGCTGCGAGTAGCGCGCAAGGACATTCAAATAATTTTCCAAGATCCTTATGCATCTCTGAACCCAAGACGCACCATTCGCAAAATGTTAACAGAGGCCATGTCTATTCAAAAAATAGTTCCTCCAGAGCAGCAAGAGGCACGCATGATTGAATTAATGTCACTTGTTGGACTGCGACCAGAATATTTAGAGCGTTATCCACATGAATTTTCTGGTGGGCAACGTCAACGTATTGGGATCGCAAGAGCACTTGCGGTCAATCCCAAAATTATTATTTGTGATGAATCAGTTTCTGCCCTGGACGTATCTATCCAAGCACAAATTTTAAATTTACTGAAACAGCTACAAAAAGATTTAGATTTAACCTTTTTATTTATCTCACATGATTTAAGTGTGGTGCGCCATATATCAGACCGGATAATGGTTATGTATCTTGGAAAAGTCGTAGAAATTGCTGATAAGCAATCCCTTTTCACCCAGCCGCATCACCCTTATACAAAAGCACTGTTTTCGTCGATTCCAGTCATTGATAAGGAGCATCGTAAGGAGCGTATTATTTTAAAGGGAGATCTACCATCACCGTTAAATCCCCCCACAGGCTGTAGCTTCCATACACGTTGTCCGTTCGCTACAGATAAATGTAAAGCAGAGGTGCCCGCTTTACGGGAAATTACGGCAACCCATAAGGTAGCTTGCCATTTTGCAGAAAATTTAGTTTAATGTAACTTACACTTATAAATTCAATGGAGAGGTCATTATGTTACAACTAGAAACCTTCAACATATATATTCTCCTATGTGTAATCGCTCCAATTATTGGAGCTTTTCTGCTTACTTTTATATTTATTTTCGAAAAACAAATTGATAGCCTAGAGGAAGAAAAAAGAAATTTAGAGCTAAAGCAAGATTTACAAAGAGCCAATATTCTTCAGCTAAATCAGCAAATACAGCCCCATTTCTTTTTTAACGCATTAAATTCATTACTGAGCCTAGCCCGTATCAATCGAAAGGAAGATTTGGTAGCGGGCATTGAGGCCTTAGCAACGTTTTTTAAATTTAAATATAATAATCATGAGGTGTTAATTGCTTTAAAAAACGAGGTGCTATTTGTCGATAGCTATTTAAATATTCAACAGCTACGCTTTGGACATCGTTTGACGGTCCATAAGTATGTTGATGATGCAGCATTATCTGTACAAATACCACCATTTATTCTCCAGACCATTATTGAAAATGCATATAAACATGGCTTTGAAAAGCATATAGGACCTGCTGAACTTTTCATTTATATAAAGAAAATGGACAAGTTTTTATTAATAGAAATAAAAAATACACAACCATCAGAAAAGATAGAATCGGCTATTGAGCAAGTAGAAGATGAATTGCAGCAAGGTTATGGTCTTGAAAATATTAAAAAACGTCTCGAGCTTATTTATGGACTCGAAAGTATTTTATTTTCAATTCAAAACGATCAACATTTTTACACTGTAACGATCCATGTTCCCGCTTAGGCTTTCTACTAATTTGAATATGAAAGGAGAACCTCAACATGAATATATTAATCGCAGATGATGAGCCTTTAGAGCTTGAGCAAATGATTTATTTATTAAAGCCACATTTCCCTAATTGGACATTCCATACTGCTCAGGACGCTTCACAAGCTCTGCAATTAGCTAAAAAGCACCGTATGACTATCGCCTTTTTGGATATTCAAATGCCTGGGAAAGATGGAATCACTTTAAGTAAAGAGTTAAAAGAACTTTATGATGTAGACATTATAATGGTAACAGCCTATCAAACCTTTGAATATGCGCAGCAAGCGTTACGTATTGGAGTAAAGGACTATCTAACAAAGCCTGTTATTGCTAGTGAATTAAATGCTATTGTGGAGAAATATAAAGTATGGAGCTCTAACCATGATGCGATCCAAAGCGCCCTTTCCTATATTCATGAAAACTATCATGAAAAACTGAGTTTAAATATTATTGCTGAAAAAATCCATTTAAACCCTAGTTATTTAAGTCGTAAGTTTTTGGAGGAGCAATCCATCGGCATTAATGAATATATTAATAATTATCGCCTAGAGATGGCCGTGAAGAAAATAAGTGAAAATCTAGATGCTAGTATGTCAGCAATTGCGGAGAGCTGTGGTTTTAATAGCCAACACTATTTTAGTGTAGCTTTTAAGAAAAAATATAATCAATCACCTCGTCAATATAAATCGTCTAAAACGAGTAAAGGTAATTGAAGATATGCTAAAGAAATTTTCATTGCTCGTACCATTTGCAAGTTTAAGCACAGCAGCAGGTGTCATCATACTTTTAGCGAGATGGATTAATGGTAATTTACTATTGTCCTCTCCTTCTGCCCTTATTTCGTATGGCTTTATGGCGGGCATTTGTTATACATTAGCGACAGCCATTTCATTTGTCATACTGGGCTCATTATTAAAAAAGAGTGATTACACACAAAACCAGCATACACAAAGCTTTTTACTCTTTACGATACAGAAAAAATTGAGTGGTATGAATTTAAAAGTCATACGATTTCTTTACCTTTTAACAGGCATTGAACTTTGGTTAATACAATTAATAAGCATTAGTGTGTTATCTGAAATTATGTTAACCATACCAGTCCCCGTCACAATTTTGTTATTTTTGGTGGGCATGCTCCTCCTGGATCGCATGATGTCTGTGAAAAGTATATTGTGGCTAGAAATATTATTTATCATCGCTTTATTTTCTTTACTTATTTTTATCCCTATTTATTATTTTGTACAAAATGGTGCTAGCACCGTTTATGAAGGTATTCGCTTGTATCACCCTTATTTATTTTATTTTAAAAATAGTGAAATCCTGCTGTTCTATGTCATTATTCAACTAGCCGTTTTAGGACAAGTTCTCTTTGATAAATCAACATGGTATTTAATCGCCTTTATTAAGCCAAAAAAAGTAGGTCGCAGCCTGTTTTCTTCAGGTGTGATTTTAGCTTTATTAACGCTATCCTTTACAGCTATTTTAATGATTGCTTTATATAGTGGCTCATTTGGTCAGTTTCAAATTCTAATTTTTACGTTTTTATATGAAGTACAGCCTGGGTTTCTGACATTTGCTTTCCTTGTCATTGTACTGTTGGCCATTATCACAACCTTACTTGTGGATTTGCGGGCAACCAAACGATTTTTTGTGAAGAAAAGGCCCTATTACTTTTATCTAATTGGTCTACTCATCCTTTTATTTACCTTTTTCTTATCTATCGATTTAACGATTTTAGGAGTTATTTATTCTTTCGCATTTCTTCACATTACCATGCTACCGTTTATGTTTATTCTTTTATTTACGAATCGTCATATTCATAAACATAACTGGCTTGTCATACTGTTTTCCATCATCATAGGGATCGGTGTTGGTTTAAGCTTCAATGCTCTTTACGGATTAGCAGCTAGCTTTATGATATCTAGTATTTATCAATTAATGCTACAGACTGAAACGGAAGATAAAAACGCCTGAATTCGCAAAATAGCGGGTTCAGGCGTTTGTCTTCTTTAAAAAACGTTTTTTAAAGAATATCTTTGTTCGAAGCGATCCGGTTGACGATAATAGGCAAAAAATACATCTTGAACAATTTCCTCAGCTATCGTCCAGTCCTTTACATATAAATACGCCACTCGCACTCGTAAACAATATTCTCCATGCTCCTCCATGACCGCCTCTAAATGCTCACTCACCGTAACACCTCCAATGTATATTCACTTTATAGTCGTAATGATGGGTCATTTGGTTTCCAAAAAAAGAAATAATCTTTTCAAAAACTATGTTTCATTTAAACGATGGACATAATATTTCAAAAACATCACACAATAAAATATGTTTCCACATTTGAAGGTGATGTTATTTTGAATGGATGTGAACAACTTTATGCAAGAAGTAGTTTTGAGTTCCCCCATTCAGGGAAATCATCCTGTAAGTATGTCATATAAAGAAATGATTTAGTTGTTTTGATACTGGATTCGTCCTTTTCGTATGCCAAGTCGCATACTTTTTTTCTTTTAACTCTTGAATAGCTAGTTAAAAAACTGTTATAGTGAGATTGTTTGTCTGACGTCTGACAAATTAAGTTCTTTGGTTGTTCTGCAAATTTTTAGATGGAACATTTTGAGCAAAAGAATATTTGTTGTCTTGGATTCAAACGCCCTAAATTATACTTATGGAGGAATTTATGAAATACTTAATATCCCTTTGTGGATTGCTACTTGTTTTTGGTTTAGCTCTGTTAATGAGTAAAAACAAAAAAGAAATAAAATATAAATATATATTGATTATGTTAATCATTCAATTTATATTAGCGGCTTTACTTCTAAATACAACGATTGGTTATGTTCTAATCAAAGGAATAACAAATGTATTTGATCATTTATTATCCTACGCAAATACAGGTATATCATTTGTTTTTGGTGGTATAGCGAATGAAGGAGAATCTCCATTCTTCTTAGGTGTCTTATTACCAATTGTCTTTATATCTGTGTTAATCGGGATTTTACAGCATTTCAAAATCCTTCCTTTCCTCATGAGATGGATCGGTTATTTTTTAAGTAAAGTAAGTGGCATGGGAAAATTGGAGTCCTATAATGCTGTTGCTTCAGCAATGGTAGGTCAATCTGAGGTATTCATTACAGTCAAAAAACAATTAGACAAGGTCACTCCTCAGCGTATGTATACATTATGTGCATCCGCGATGTCGACCGTCTCTATGTCAGTTGTTGGCGCGTACATGACGATGATTGAACCAAAATATGTCGTAACGGCGATTGTTTTAAACTTATTTGGTGGTTTTATAATTGTTTCCATCATTAATCCGTATACCGTAAAAGAAGAGGAAGATATCTTAACCATTGAAGATGAGCAGAAGCAAGCTTTCTTCCAAATGCTTGGTGAATATATTATGGATGGCTTTAAGGTAGCCATCATTGTTGGAGCCATGCTGATTGGCTTCGTAGCATTAATGGATTTAATCAATTCATTGTTTGATATGATTATCGGTGTTTCTTTCCAAGAAATATTAGGCTATATCTTTGCACCAATTGCTTTCCTAATGGGTATCCCATGGGCAGATGCTGTTTCAGCTGGAGGAATAATGGCCACTAAATTAGTAACGAATGAATTTGTTGCTATGATCAACCTTGGAGAAATTGAGAACACAATGAGCGAACGTACGCTAGGTATTATTTCTGTATTCCTAGTATCCTTTGCTAACTTTTCATCCATTGGTATTATTTCTGGGGCAGTCAAAGGGTTAAATGAAAGACAAGGAAATGTTGTTGCACGTTTCGGCTTAAAGTTGCTTTATGGAGCGACACTTGTAAGTATTTTAACGGCAATAATTGTTGGCTTGATTATTTAAATTGAATATGGGACTATTTTTTAAACTGCACTCGATGGTTGGGTGCAGTTTTTCTGTATTGTAACTTCCTATCATCTCACTTTGGCAAGACAAAATAGATATGTGGACACGAGTATGCATTTCATTGTAATTTTATGACAAAGGAAATTTACTTGTAGTATAAGTAAAGGTGTGGGCACACGTGAACTGGAATAGCATAAAAAAGAACACTCATTTGTTTTAACTCTTAAACAAATGAGTGTTCTTTCAGCTTTTCAACGTTCTGAATAATAGTTTAAAGAGGTTCTGCTCTTGAATGGGATCTATCCATTCCTTCACTTCAAATACTAATTTAAAAAGGACAAAACATATTAGTGATATAAAATATGTTTTGTCCTTTGATTTATTTATCTTTTTTTAATTTAGGTTTTGATAACTAAGTTTTAGTAATGCACATTTGAAATTATGTCTCTTTATTTAACGACAATATTTACAAGTTTGCCTGGAATAACGATAACTTTTACTAAGCTCTTTCCTGCCATATATTCTTGTACTTTTTCATCTGCAAGCGCTATTTTTTCAATGTCTTCTTTTGAAGCATCTTTAGCTACGACAATTTTGGCACGAACTTTACCAGCAACTTGCACCGCTACTTCCACTTCATCATCTACAAGTTTTAACTCATCGTATGTTGGCCATTGCTCATAAGAAAGTGTTCCTTCATGACCTAATAGCTTCCAAAGCTCTTCTGCGATATGAGGAGCCATTGGTGCCAACATTTTAACAAAGCCTTCCGCATAAGCTGTTGGGATTACTTCAGCTTTATAGCAATCGTTGATAAATACCATCATTTGTGAAATAGCAGTATTAAAGCGGATACCTTCATAATCCTCTGTCACTTTTTTCACTGTTTGGTGGTATGATTTTTCTAATGTTGCATCATTAGACACTTGAATTTTCGCTGAAATCGTTCCATCCTCTTCATTGACAAGTAGACGCCAAATACGATCTAAGAAGCGACGTGCCCCATCTAAACCATTTGTAGACCAAGCTACAGAAGCCTCAAGTGGCCCCATGAACATTTCATAAAGACGCAATGTATCTGCACCATGTGACTCAATGATTTCGTCTGGGTTCACAACATTCCCTTTAGATTTAGACATTTTTTCATTACCTTCACCAAGAATCATACCTTGGTTAAATAATTTCTGGAATGGCTCTTTCGTATGAACAACGCCTAAATCATATAACACTTTATGCCAGAAGCGTGCGTATAGTAAATGCAATACAGCATGCTCTGCTCCACCAATATAAATATCAACTGGTAACCAGCGTTTTAGTAATTCTGGGTCTGCAATTGCTTCTGTATTGGTAGGATCGATATAGCGTAAGAAGTACCAGCTAGATCCTGCCCATTGCGGCATTGTATTTGTTTCACGGCGTCCCTTTTTACCTGTCTCTGGATCTACAACATTGACCCATTCTGCAATGTTAGCTAATGGTGATTCACCAGTTCCTGAAGGACGGATATTATCTGTTTTCGGTAGCATTAACGGTAATTCCGATTCTGGAACTGCTGTTATCGTACCATCTTCCCAATGGATCATTGGAATAGGCTCTCCCCAGTAACGCTGACGAGAGAATAGCCAGTCGCGCAGACGATAAGATATCTTCTTCTCTCCAACGCCTTTTTGCTCTAACCATTCAATTGCTTTAGCAATACCCTCTACTTTATTTAAGCCATTTAGGAAATCAGAGTTAATATGTTGCCCATCACCTGTAAATGCTTCTTTACTAATGTCCCCACCTTCAAGAACAGGAACAATGTCTAAATTGAATGCTGATGCAAATTCATAGTCACGCTCATCATGTGCAGGAACCGCCATAATAGCACCTGTTCCATAAGACACTAATACATAGTCTGCAATCCAAATTGGCACTTTTTTACCGTTAATCGGATTTACTGCATAGGCACCTGTAAATACGCCAGTTTTTTCTTTTGCTAAATCTGTACGCTCTAAATCAGACTTCATTTTAACTTTTTCTAAATAAGTTTCAACCGCTTGACGTTGATCAGCTGTCGTTATTTGTTCCACTAATTTATGCTCAGGTGCAAGCACACAATATGTAGCGCCAAATAGTGTATCAGGGCGAGTTGTGAACACGGTAAAGTTCTCATCAGTCCCATCGATACCAAATGTTACCTCTGCTCCTTCTGAACGTCCAATCCAGTTACGCTGCATATCTTTAATAGACTCTGGCCAATCAACTTCCTCTAAGTCATCAATTAAACGATCTGCATAGGCAGTAATTTTAAGCATCCATTGCTTCATTGGTCGACGTTCTACTGGATGTCCACCACGCTCTGATTTGCCATCAATTACTTCTTCATTCGCCAATACCGTACCAAGTGCTGGACACCAGTTAACAGCTACTTCATCCACATAAGCTAAACCTTTGTTATAAAGCTGGATAAAAATCCATTGTGTCCATTTATAATACTCTGGATCAGTCGTGTTAATTTCACGATCCCAATCATAGCTGAAACCTAGCTCTTGAATTTGACGTTTGAATGTCGCAATATTTTTCGCTGTAAATTCTGCCGGATCATTCCCCGTATCAAGTGCATATTGCTCCGCTGGTAAACCAAACGCATCCCAGCCCATTGGATGTAATACATTATAGCCTTGCATACGTTTAAAGCGTGATAGAATATCTGTCGCCGTATATCCTTCTGGATGTCCTACGTGTAGTCCAGCGCCAGATGGATATGGGAACATATCTAATGCAAAGAATTTAGGCTTTTCTGTTTCATTTTCAGTTTTGAATGTTTTGTTATCAGCCCAATATTGCTGCCACTTTTTTTCAATTTGTTGATGATTAAAACTCATTTTTTTTCCTCCTTCAATGAATCTTGCTGCTCTTCATTAGAATTGACAAAATATTTAAAAAATAAAAAAACTCGCCCCTTCCTTATAGAAGGGACGAGAGAATTTGCACTCCCGCGGTACCACCCAAATTAGTGATTACACTCGGCTCAAGCTTCCTTAACGCGGAAGAAACGACACACGCTATTTCACGCGGGCAGACTCAGTAGGCGAGTTCGATTTGCTTTCCTACTAGCTTTCACCAGCCGCTAGCTCTCTAAAAAGAACCACAAATCTACTATTCCTCATCACAGTCTTTACATGATATTGCATTTATTCTAATGGAAAGTATTGAAAAGCACAAGCCTTTGTTTACAGCTTACCCATTACTGAACAATTAATTCCTTTTTTTCCTCAGATTTAGAGAATTCTTTGCATTCATGAAAAGCAAAATGCTGACATCCAATACATCGATTTCTGTCCAAATAGCTGAAGGCTCTTGTAATCGCTTCTCCTGTATGCTGATAAAAATGATGGGCTCCAATTTTATCGTAAAGTCCATTTTGCTGAAGGGCTATCTTTAAGTCATCCTGTACCCCTGTTACCAAAATGTTGCCACCCTGTGCTGTAAAATTGTCAATGATATTGCTAAAATATGCTTCACCCGTAGAGTCCATAAAGGGCACTTTCCCCATGCGTAATATCAAAACTCTAGATTGCTGTTGTAAAGTGCTTGCTATCGTTTGTTCAAATCTTTGTGCTGCACCAAAGAACAGTGGACCTTCGATGGTATACAAGCTTATTTGTGGACAATCATGCTGTTGGTGAACGACATGATGCTGCACCTTCTCGCTTTTATTCGAATGGTCTGGTAGTACCTTTGTCACAACAAGCTTTTCACTCATGCGTTTTGCAAACAATAGCACGGCTAACACAAGCCCTACTTCTACCGCTAATGTAAGGCTAGTAAATACGGTTAATAAAAAGGTAATTAATAAAACGAGCGAATCACCAGATTTCAATTTTATAATATGAGCAAAATGCTTACGTTCACTCATATTCCAAGCAACTACCATTAATACGGGTGCCATACTTGCTAAAGGTATATGGGAAGCATATGGTGCTAATAACAATAAGGTGATTAATACAAACACACCATGGATGATACCCGACATTGGGGATACTGCCCCTGTTTTAATGTTAGTTGCAGTACGAGCAATCGCTCCTGTCGCAGGTATTCCTCCAAACATCGGCGTTACGATATTGGCAATTCCTTGACCGATTAGCTCTCGATTACTATTATGCTTGCTATTCGTCATCCCGTCTGCCACGACTGCAGATAACAACGACTCGATACCTCCAAGCATCGCGATGACAAATGCAGGTCCAATAAGCTGCTGTAGGCGCTCGATTGTAATAGTAGGTATTGCGAAATAGGGTAATGTATTAGGTATTTGACCATAGGCTGTGGCAATCGTAGCCACTTGACCTGAAAAAAAGAAAGTCGCCACAAGAGTGGAGACTATAATACCCACTAATGCACCGGGAACCTTTGGAAAGAATTTAGGTGTCATCATTATTGTTATGAAACAAATGACTGCTGTTAAAATACTGAAAATATTAGTAGTTCCAATTTGCTTTCCTATCTCTTGAATATTCGCTATAAAATACTCATGTCTTGTCATATTGGTTAGTCCTAAAAAATTGGCAATTTGACCTGTAAAAATAATTACTGCTATACCTGCTGTAAAACCAATTGTTACAGGACGGGGAATAAATTTTATTAAGGTCCCTAGCTTAAAAATGCCCATTAAGCAAAGCAATACCCCCGCCATTAAACCTGCCAGTAATAAATCCTCATAGCCATACGTTAGGACAATTCCTAAAAGAATCGGCACAAAAGCCCCTGTAGGTCCTCCAATTTGATATTTTGATCCACCAAAAATGGAAATCAAAACACCTGCAATACAAGCCGTATAAATACCATATTCAGGCTTTACACCTGATGCAATAGCAAAGGACATTGCAAGTGGAATAGCAACGATTCCAACAATGATTCCGGACAATAAATCCTTTTTAGCATGATGGACTGAATACCCTTCAAAACGTCCTGTAAACAGTGACTTCATAGATAAATCTTCCCTTCCCAATAATAAGCAAAGCATAACTTTTCCACATTATGGAGGTTACTTATTTTCTTCGTCACTATCATTACTTGTCATTTCCTCTAATCTTGAAATGGTATGAACTAAATGGTTATTAAAAATATCCTTGGCCACACCAAGTAATTCACCAATCATCGGATCGCTTAAAGAATAGTAAACTTTCTTGCCTTCTTTCACTCCATAAACGATATTTTTAGCGCGTAATACACTTAGCTGCTGAGAAACGGCGGATCCCTCTTTCTCTAAGCAATCTTGAATCTCATTGACACTCTTCTGACCTTCTACAAGAAGTTCCAGTATTCTAATACGTAATGGATGTGCTAACGCTTTAAAAAAATCTGCCTTAAACTGCTGCAATCCTTCTTCCATAAAATAAATCCCCCCATACAACTACATATTCAAATATTTGAATATGTATGATTGTAAGCCTATATTGATAATTTTTCAATATCCACTATGAAAAAAAGAGCAAACCAAGTGTGTAACACTCGATTTGCTCTTTGCATTTATTCACTATGAATCTACTACTATGTTGTTCTTCTTGAGAGGATAATCATAAATAAGACATGGTATAATCGCGAACAGCACAATGACTACTAAAGTTAAAACGAGAGGAATCATGCCATATTGATCCACCATAATTCCACCAAACAAAGGACCGATCATACGTCCACCAGTCGCAGCACTGTTAATAATACCCTGATAGAAGCCTTGTCGACCTTTTGGGGCAAGTTGATTTGCAATAGTTGGTAATGCTGGTGTATAAAACATTTCTCCGAAAGTTAAGACAAGCATGGCTACACCAAACATTTTAAAATCACTCGCAAACGCGATAATACCAAAGGATATAGCGATTAAGATGACACCAAAAACCAATTGACGTTTTAACTGATGCTCCCAACGTTTGATAAGCGGTGCAATGAGCGGCTGCCCTATCACAATTAGCAGACCATTAATCGTCCATAGTAAACTATACTGCTTTAATCCTAAACCTAAATCTTGCGTATAGGATGAAATTGTTGCACTCCATTGCGAATAGGCTAGCCAACATAAAACGGAGGATGAACTAATGATTAATAAGGCATAGAATGGTGCCTTGTTAATGATTCGCTTACTTTCACCAACCACATTCTTTGGTGCAATACTCCCTACCTCTAAACGTTTAAATGTCAGCAAAGCAATAATAAAGAATAAAATATACATCCCTAAATTGACCTTAAACACATAGTCAAATTGATAATCGGCCACCACACCTGCAAGTGCAGGACCTACAGCTACACCCACATTTTGAGCCAAATAGATGGCATTAAAGGCCTTTCGCCCACCCTCTGGCCAGGCTGCTCCAGCCAATGCGAACATACTAGGAAAAACAATACCCCCACTAAAGCCTAATATCGTTAAAAACCATACATAATGCGGCCACCCGTGCCAAAGCGTTAAGCCTATTAATGAAGCAATTGTTAAAAGGATTCCAAGCATGATGGCTTTATAACCACCTATTCTATCAAATAGGTAACCACCTAATAGATTGCCTAAAACACCCGCAGCAGAATTTAGCATCAGGACAAAGCCAGCCATCGCCAGCGTTTTCCCTAAATAATCATGCATATATATGGCATTTAAAGGCCATAAAAATGAGTTGCCTGTTGTGTTCACAAGCATTCCGATAATTAAAAACCAAACACGTTTTGGCATTTGATGTCCTCCATTATTTCGCGTCTCTAAATAGCTAGTTTATGCTGAAATACTTAAAAGTACAAGGAAAATAATTTTACCTTTTTTACAATTTATTAAAGGCTATGAATAGCTATAATTCACTAGATCCAAGCGAAAATTGGAGCAACATCTTTCATGATATATCCTTACCCCATGACGGAACGAGATGCTCATGATAAAATAAGGCGTTAGAGGAGTGAAATAGATGACAGAAATTAATTTTCCTTTTCCTTCTGAAGGGAAAAGATACTATACATGGAATCGCTATTTACGCGATCAATTTGGTCACAAAGTATTTAAAGTAGCATTAGATGCTGGCTTTGATTGTCCAAACCGTGATGGTACGGTTGCCTTTGGCGGCTGTACATTTTGCAGCGCTGCAGGCTCAGGTGATTTTGCAGGCAACAAGGTTGATCCGATTGAAGTTCAATTCGCTGAAATTCGAGACAAAATGCACCAAAAATGGAAAGACGGCAAATATATGGCTTATTTTCAGGCCTATACGAATACACATGCCCCGCTCCCAGTGTTAAAGGAAAAATTCGAAGCTGCTTTGGCGCAGGAAGGTGTTATAGGTCTTTCTATTGCTACTCGACCTGATTGTTTACCAGATGATGTTGTAGAATATTTAGCAGAATTAAACAAGCGTACGTATTTATGGATTGAGCTTGGTCTTCAAACCGTTCATGAAAAAACTGCCAATCTTATTAATCGTGCACATGATTATGCAACCTATGTGGAGGGCGTTGAAAAACTTCGAAAGCATGGTATTCGTGTTTGCTCACATATTATAAATGGTCTACCGCTTGAAGATTATGACATGATGATGGAAACTGCACGAGCAGTGGCGAAGCTAGATGTCCAAGGTATTAAAATCCACTTACTTCATTTATTAAAAGGGACACCAATGGTGAAGCAATATGAAAAAGGGATGCTCGAGTTTTTAGATCAGGATGTTTATACAAAACTAGTCGCTGATCAGCTAGAAATTTTACCACCCGATATGGTCATTCATCGCATTACAGGTGATGGACCTATAGATTTAATGATTGGTCCAATGTGGAGCGTTAATAAATGGGAAGTATTGAATGGCATCGATGCCGAATTGGAGCGCCGTGGTAGTTGGCAGGGGAAATTTTATAAGACTGAGGTTGTTAAATGAAACTACAACGAGTTTTACAATATGCTCAACAGCTACTAAAAGATAGTGTGGAAGAAGGAGATACAGTTGTTGACGCCACTGCCGGAAATGGCCATGATACGCTGTTTTTAGCACAGCTAGTCGGGGATGAAGGACAAGTTTATGCTTTTGATGTCCAAAAAGAAGCAGTCGACGCAACACTACATCGTCTACTAGACCATGGTTTAGAACATCGCGCCCTTGTTTTAAATAAAGGGCATGAAGAAGTAGCCAATTTCGTACACAAGAAAGTAGCCGCAGCCATTTTTAATCTCGGCTATTTGCCGGGTGGCAATCATGATATTATTACCAAGCCTAGTACAACGATTCAGGCTATTGAAGACTTGCTTAAGCTTTTAAAGGTTGGCGGTTTAATCATCCTTGTTATTTATCATGGTCACCCTGGTGGCAAAGAAGAACGAGATACTGTAATAGACTTTGTCAGCCAACTTCCACAAAAATATGTCCATGTCTTAAAATACGAATTTCTCAATCAGCAAAATGACCCTCCATTCGTCATTGCGTTAGAAAAGATGAAGGATTATCCTAATTTATAGACAATTTAAAAGGCTAACTAATAGTATAGTGGGAACTATTAGTTAGCCTTTCTCTTTACCTATTTATTTTTACGTTTTTCATTATAGTCTACCCAGAAATCTGCGCCTTTAATGCCTAGTTTACGAGGATCAAAGACAGGGTCTTTTCCTTCTTTTTTCTGTTTCTCGTAATCTTTTAAAGCAACGATAGCCGGTTTCATAATAATTAAAATGGCTAAAACGTTAATCCATACCATCAGACCAAGACCTACATCCCCCATTGCCCAAGCGAGTCCAGACGTACGGATTGTGCCATAGAATGCTGCAATTAAAATCGCTATTTTCGCAATCCAGATGAAGACCTTTTCGGTACTACCTCTAAATAAATAAGCCACATTTGTTTCAGCGATATAGTAATACGCCATAATCGTTGTAAAGGCAAAGAAGAATAGTGCGATAGCTACAAATGGTGCACCAAGTCCAGGTAAGGATGATTCAACTGCATATTGCGTATACGCAGCACCTTCCTGAATACTCTTAGCAAATGTCATTTGCTCATCACCCGTTAAGCCGCCTTTATTGAATTCCCCAACATGGATAAATGGATCTGTTCCTTCGGCTGCCTTTTCATCTTGTACATTATACATACCCGTAAATAAAATCATAAAGGCTGTAGCTGAACAAATTAATAAGGTATCAATGTATACAGACGCTGCTTGGACAATCCCTTGTTTAGCAGGGTGGGATACTTCTGCTGCGGCAGCTGGGTGCGCCCCAGTCCCTTGACCAGCCTCATTTGAATAGATTCCTCGTTTCACACCCCAAGCAATTGCGGAGCCAATAATACCTCCAAATATTTCTTGTGCTCCAAATGCACTTGAGAAAATTAAAGCAAAGACGGATGGTACCTCTGAAATATTCATAGCGATTATAATAATTGCCATAATAATATAGGCTATTGCCATGAACGGTACAATTACCTGTGCAGCGTTGGCAATCGATTTAACGCCCCCAATAATGATAGCACCAAGTAAAACGACAATAATTAGTCCTGTAATCCAAGTTTCAATACCGAAAGCGTTTTCAACAGCTCCTGCAATGGCATTCGATTGCACACCTGGCATAAGTATTAACATAGCAATCAAAGCAGCTACAGCGAAAATCACTGCAAACCATTTTTGACCCATTCCTTTTTCTATGTAATAGGCCGGTCCACCACGATATTCAGTATCTTTCTCTTCTTTATAGATTTGCGCTAATGTTGATTCTACATATGCGGTTGCCGCACCAATAAAAGCAATTGCCCACATCCAAAAGACAGCACCAGGTCCACCCATCCCAATAGCTGTTGCAGTACCGGCAATATTCCCTGTACCTACACGACCCGATAGTGCGATAGACATTGCTTGGAAGGAGGAAATCCCCTTTTCTGATTTCTCCCCCTTAAACATTAACACAAACATATCTTTAATAAGTCTTACTTGCAGGAATCTTGTAATGACTGAGAAAAAAAGCCCAATCAACAAGATACCATAAATAAACCAAGGTCCCCATAATATGTCATTCAATTTGCCAACAACTACATCCATCTTACCCCTCCAATTTGAATTACCTTACTTTAAGTCACTATATTATTACACTTTTCAGAAAATTACAATATTATATTTAAGTAACAATATTTAAGTAAGGATCCTATTATTTGGAAGGTGTCGAAACTATTTTATTATATATCCAATCCGTCTAAGAGCATTATTGATAAAATCTCGAATATACATAAAAATCTCTTCACGCTCTACTTCATGAAATAAATTATGATAACAATTTGCCCATTCTTTAAATTGAAACTCGGTTAGCTCTTGCTGATGAAGCCAATTGCGCATTTGTCGAGTTTCCGTAATTTTATCTTTTTCAGCTGTCATAATTAACATAGGCATATTAGGAAATTCATGCTTAGGTAGCATAACTAAATTTTTCATCATCTGTTGAAGCTCACGATACCATTTCACTGAAACAACAGACATAAATGGAATATCATCCTTCATTTCCTCTCTACCCTCAACACTGCGCGTTAATGTTTCAAATGTCAGGTCATGCGTCAATTTAACATTTGCTGTTAATGCACTCAAACTCGTTAAAGCATTTGATAATTTACCTGGTAAAAGCTTCAAATGCAGCCAGGGTGATGTCAAAATAATACCTGCACACTCATACTTTTTCTTTTGCATGGTATGAAGAACTAAAGTAGCGCCTAATCCATGCCCTATTACAAAGGTTGGCAAATTATATGAAAAGGCATTCTCAATGAGATTTCTTGTATATTTATTGTACAATTTGAAGTCCTCATCATGGACACGCGCAAATCTTGCATTGATGCCATGATTCGGTAGATCCCCCATGACTATGTGGAAGCCTTCCATTCTTAATTTTTCTATAAGCCATGCATACCAACGGTGGTTTTCATAAGCACCATGAAGAATAGCAATCACAGCCTTTGCTTGTCCATCAGCTTCCCATTTCCACATTCACATAGTCCTCCTAAAAAATAATTACAATTTGATTATATCGAAATAACAGCACATTTTAATTTTATATTTCCTTAAAGTTGCGTATTTGATACGATAATACTATATCTACAGAAAGAAAAGAGGCGATTCTCATGATTTATCCATTTAAAGATACAACACCAAAGATCGATCCATCTGTTTTTATTGCCGATTATGCAACTGTTACCGGAGACGTAACAATTGGAGCTGAAACAACTATTTGGTTTAATACCGTAATTCGTGGCGATGTTTCACCAACAATTATTGGTGAACGGGTAAGTATCCAAGATCTTTGCTGCTTACATCAAAGTCCTAGGTTTCCACTCATCATTGAAGATGAGGTCACAGTAGGACACCAAGTGACTTTACATAGCTGTACCATTCGAAAAAATGCCTTAATCGGTATGGGCTCCATTATTTTAGACGGAGCAGAGATTGGAGAGGGTGCATTTATTGGAGCCGGAAGTCTTGTGCCTCCTGGTAAAGTCATACCTCCAAATAGCTTAGCATTAGGTCGTCCAGCGAAAGTTGTCCGAGAATTAAACGCTGAGGATAAAGAGGATATGGAGCGTATCGTACGTGAATACGTAGAAAAAGGTCAGTATTATAAATCTCTACAAAAATAAAAGCTTATAAAGAATACATTCATTATAAAAAATCCCTCGCTTTCCATGACCATTGTTCAAGGAATAAAGGCGGGGCATTTTTGCAAAAAAACAAAAGGGGCAGAAAAGCCCCTTTTGTTCATCATACATTAGAATAATTTTCTAACGACTTCAGCACTTTAGCACAATAGTTTACAGACGTGCTTTTACACGTAATGCGTCAGCTTTATCAGTTTGTTCCCATGGTACATTTAAATCTGTACGACCGAAGTGACCATAGGCTGCAGTTTGTTTATAAATTGGACGACGAAGATCAAGCATTTTAATAATTCCTGCTGGGCGTAAATCAAATAGCTCACGAACCCATTCTACGATTTCGCTTTCCTTCACTTTTCCTGTACCAAATGTATCAACAGCAATGGAAACAGGCTGTGCCACGCCAATTGCATACGCCAACTGGACTTCAGCGCGTTCTGCTAAACCAGCTGCTACAATATTTTTAGCTACATAACGTGCCGCATAGGCAGCTGAACGGTCAACTTTTGTTGCATCCTTACCTGAGAATGCACCGCCACCGTGTCGTGCATAGCCACCGTATGTATCAACAATTATCTTACGGCCCGTTAAACCAGCATCTCCTTTTGGCCCACCAATGACGAAACGGCCAGTCGGATTGATAAAGTATTTTGTTTTTGTATCTAATAATTCGCTTGGCACAACAGGAGCAATCACAAGTTGTTTTAGATCAGCCTGAATTTGTTCAAGTGTTGCTTCTTCATCATGCTGTGTTGAAATAACAATTGTATCGACACGTACAGGTACGTTATTGTCATCGTATTCAATTGTTACTTGTGTTTTACCATCGGGGCGTAAATAAGCTAGCTCACCAGATTTACGAACTTCAGTTAAACGACGTGCTAACTTATGAGCTAAGCTAATTGGTAACGGCATTAGCTCAGGTGTTTCATTACATGCATAGCCAAACATTAAGCCTTGGTCCCCTGCACCAATTGCTTCAATATCTGCATCTGTCATAGAACCCTCACGAGCCTCTAAAGCTTGGTCAACACCTTGAGCAATATCTGGAGATTGCTCACCAATTGCTACAAGTACCGCTAAATTTTCAGCATCAAAGCCATATTTCCCACGTGTATATCCGATTTCTGCCACAGTATCACGTACAATACCTTTGATATCTACATAAGTAGAAGTAGTAATTTCTCCCGCTACTAATACTAATCCTGTTGTTACAGTTGTCTCACACGCTACACGTGCATTTGGATCTTCTGCTAAAATAGCATCTAATATGGCATCCGAAATCTGGTCACAAATTTTATCTGGATGCCCTTCTGTTACACTTTCTGATGTAAACAGTCGACGTTTTGTCATTTAGTTTTCCTCCTATTACTCTTACAAAAAGTATTTGAATACGGTACTCATTACCCATGTCAAGTCCGCTCCTAAGGATTGAACTCTCAAGCCGCTGTTGTTGTCATTTCACTTTACGTGAAAAAATAACTGCTACTTTTAACACGAGGATTTCGAAAGATCCGTCATTATAATAAGGAAAGAACTACATATACTTACCTTTACATTGATTTTTAACAATAAAAAAATCCTTTACTCACGTTACTATACATGAGGAAAGGAATAATGACTTCGTTACCTTTCACTCTTATCGTTCAAGGGATTTTCCCTTGCATCAGGTTGGCACCAACGCATGTCGTGAAATAATTCATGCAGGTTGCCGGGTTTCACAGGGCCTGACCCTCCACCAGCTCGGGATAAGAGTATCCGTTCAATTTTCATGTTACTGAAAAGGTAGAACGTTGTCAAATATTTTCTTATGTATTACTGTATAGTAAGGAAGGAACAAATAATCACCATAAAAATTTTCATTCTTGGGTGATGATGTAAACAGAAGAAAATTAATCCCTACAACATACCTAGCATCTTGTGGTAACATATGTGTGGCTCAAATTTTAGACAATTTACTGTAGCATTGAATGTTTTCTACTCGAAAAACATTATTTTTTGTCAGTTTATTGAAAAGTAATAAAAACTCTAAAATAATTTCTTAATTAGTATAGATTATTTAACCAATTGTGTTATACTATTTTTGAAATTAAGAAAAAATCCCTCTAAATCAAGGGAATACTATAAAAAAGGATGGTATTTAATCGATGAATTCAGTAGAAATTGCAAACGAACTGAAGGAATTATTAAGCGGCGGTAACATTAACGTTCAACTTTCAGTACCACAATTAGCAGAAAAAGCTACTTCTCGTGGTGAGGCAATGTTAACAGTAGATGGCGCAGTTCGTGCAGAAACTGGCAAATACACTGGTCGTTCACCTAAAGATAAATATACAGTAGAAGAAGAAAGCACAAAAGATCAAATTGACTGGGGTAAAGTCAATCAACCAATTTCCTCTGAAGTGTTCGATAACCTGTATGTAAAAGTAATAAAATATTTAAAAGAACAAGATGAATTATTTGTATTCAAAGGCTTTGCTGGTGCTGACAAAGATTCACAATTAAGCATCCAAGTTATTAATGAATACGCTTGGCACAACCTTTTCGCTCATCAATTATTTATCCGTCCAACTAAAGACGAATTAGCTTCGCATGTTGCAGACTTCACTGTCATCTCAGCTCCTAACTTTAAAGCAGATCCTGCGGTTGACGGTACTGCTTCTGAAACATTCATCATTGTATCACTTGAAAAGAAAATTATCTTAATTGGTGGTACTGAATATGCTGGTGAAATGAAAAAATCTATTTTCGGTATTATGAACTACTTATTACCACAACAAGGTATCCTTTCTATGCACTGTTCAGCAAACGTTGGTGAAGCTGGCGATGTAGCATTATTCTTCGGTCTATCTGGTACTGGTAAAACAACATTATCCGCTGATCCAGACCGTAAGCTTATCGGTGACGATGAACACGGCTGGTCTGATAATGGTGTATTCAATATTGAGGGTGGTTGCTATGCAAAAACGATCAACCTTTCTGCTGAGAAAGAACCAGAAATCTACAATGCAATCCGCTTCGGCTCTGTTTTAGAAAACGTAGCTGTTGATCCAGAAACTCGTATTTGTGATTATGATGATGGATCATTAACAGAAAATACACGTGTAGCTTATCCGATTCAATACATCGAAAACATTGTTGATCCTTCTGTAGCAGGTCATCCAAAAACAATCATCTTCCTAACAGCTGATGCGTTTGGCGTTTTACCTCCTATCAGTAAATTAACAAAAGAGCAAGCTATGTATCACTTCTTAAGTGGTTTCACTTCAAAACTTGCTGGAACTGAACGTGGTGTAACAGAGCCAGAACCAGTATTCTCTACTTGCTTCGGTTCTCCATTCCTTCCACTTCCTGCAACAGTTTATGCAGAAATGTTAGGTCAAAAAATTGACGAACATGGCGCACAGGTATTCCTAGTGAACACTGGTTGGACTGGTGGAGAATATGGTACTGGTAGCCGTATGAAGCTTTCTTATACACGTACAATGGTGCGCGCAGCTATCGATGGTAAATTAACAAATGTTGAAACGACACAAGATGCTGTATTTGGTTTACACATCCCAACAGCAGTTGAAGGTGTACCTTCACAAGTGTTAAATCCTCGTGAAGCATGGGCAGATAAAGCTGCATACGATGCAAAAGCTGCTGAACTTGCAGGTTTATTCAACGAAAACTTCCAGAAATTTGCAAACGTTTCTGAAGCCATCACTACACTTGGTGGCCCATTAAAATAACAACTAGAACAAGAAAAGGGAACGAGATAATTCGTTCTCTTTTTCTTTCCCATAAAACATAGATGAAGCTAATATAGGGAGATACATATGAAAAGAAAATACAAATTACTAGTAGCAATCATTACTATATTATTGGCATTATTTATTGGTGCTGGTTTTTTTGCAGGCAACTACTTTTATAATCTGGCATTAAATCCGGATACTGATAAAACAGCTGTTCTAGATGCCCCCCATAATTTAATTGATAGCAATTCAAATGAGGCTCAAGAGAAAGAGGACCGTGAGCAATGGTTTAACAAGCATTATGAGGAGAAGGCTATTCAATCCTATGATTCTCTTAATCTGCATGCTTACGCTATCCAAAACAGCCAGCCCACGGACAAATGGGCAATTATTTTCCATGGCTATTCAAGTGATGGTACACAAATGACTAAGTATGCTAAACAATTTTATGATATGGGCTATCATGTGCTAATTCCCGATGCAAGAGGACATGGTCAAAGTGAAGGTGATTATATCGGCATGGGGTGGCATGATCGTTTTGATGTTGTTTCATGGATTGACGACATTGTAAACGGGAATAAAGATGCTGAAATTGTGCTATTTGGAGTTTCAATGGGAGGCGCCACTGTGATGATGGCTTCAGGCGAGGATTTGCCGTCAAATGTAAAGGCAATCATTGAGGATTGCGGTTATTCTTCCGTATGGGATGAATTTTCCTATCAATTACAAGCAATCTTTCACTTGCCTTCATTCCCAATTATGCAATTCTCTTCAGTCGTAACTAAATTAAAAGCAGGCTATACTCTGGGAGAAGCTAGTGCTGTTGATCAAGTGGCAAAATCGAAAACCCCTATGCTGTTTATTCATGGAGACAACGATACTTTTGTCCCTTCGACCATGTTGAATGACGTATATGAGGCAGCAAATGTACCGAAGCAAAAATTACTTGTCGAAGGTGCTGGTCATGGCGAGGCGGAAAGCGTAGCTGGCGAGCTCTATTGGGAAACGATTCAGTATTTCTTAGAAACTTATATGAAATAATAAAGTGCCCCTTCTTTTAGAATACCTATTCATCTCCAGATGATAGCTATTTAAGAAGGGGCCTTAATAATTTCATTTTCTAGTGTTGCTTCATCCATTCACAAAGAGCACGTACGGTTTCACGATTTTTAGCTGGCGGGTATTGGTGTGCATAATGAAGGTCATACCATGTTTCGTATGTTTTATTAGCATCGTCTAAGAAAAATGCCAGTTGTCTAGCATGCTCTATATCCACATTCTCATCCTGATAGCCATGAATAATTAACACTGGAGCTGTTATATGCTCTACTTCAAACAAAGGTGTACGAGCATCATAGGCTTCCGGTACACGGTTTGGTGTTCCTCCGATAACGCGTTTCATCATCCGTCGCATATCTGTACGTTCCCAGTAAGTGGCCGTTGCATCAGAAACTCCAGCCCATGTCACAACGGAAGTAATATCCCTTCGTAAAATTGCTGTCCATAGAGCCATGATGCCTCCACGCGAAAAGCCAAAAACATGAATATTATCATTGCAAAATTGCTTCAGTACATCAACAGCAAAAACAGCATCATAACGATCCGCCCCTGCAAACTCATCTTTGCCCTCGCCACCTCTATTTCCACGATAATACGGTGCAAAGACGATAAAGCCTTGAGCGGCAAATTGGGCAATACGTGAGGGTCTTACCATACCTATGCTTTGCATACCCCCTCTTAAATATAAAAAGCCATCATATGTACCCTCAGTTTTCGGCTCTGCTAGAAGTCCTTTTATTCGCAAGCCCTGTGACATATAAGTAATTTCAGTTAAACGTATTGCTGGATTGGGTGAAGGATAGGCGCGCTTTTCAACGATATCACCATTTTTTGTCACGTCGTTTCAACTCCTCCAGCATTTTCTTCATTCCTTCATCCTTCATATGAAAGCTCAAGTTTGGATGATGGGTAAATTCCTCATCAGATAACCACAGCATACCGGATGTTTCTAAATCAAATTCAATGTCCTCCTGCCCAGCAAATTGTGCAGTAAAAACCGTTTTACAAAATAATATGTCATCATGAACCGCATATTCTGCAAACCATTGAAGATTTTTCACACGGACACCGGTTTCTTCAAATACTTCCCTTATAGCTGCATCCTCTAGCGTTTCGCCTTTCTCCAATTTGCCACCTGGCACCTCGACACCACGTCGTTTATGTATAGTACATAGCCACTTATTTTGATGCTTTAATAAAACAAGGACGTGTTTGGGTTCTACGGTAGACTCCCCTCTCGTAAAACTCAATTCTACGCGCAGGCCATGTAAATCTGTAAATGTTAACATATCTTCAACCTCACGTTCTTTCATGCTGAATAACAGAAGTCATTTTTCATTGCCTTCACTTACAGGCATCGTGAATTCCTAATTTCTGTTTTGTTGGGATTGCATTTCCACTAAGTGCAAATCATTTAAATCCCTCTAGTTTATCTAAGTTAACTATAGAGTAATCATACAGAAACAAGCAACTTTAAATATAGTGTAAGCAAGCAAAAAAGCGTGCTTCAAATGAAGACACGCTTTACATTAAATGACTCGTTCACCATCGAAATAAACAACCGGATTTTTCACTACACAATCAATATGGACATCCGCTGTATTTGCTCCACCGAATGGTACATTGCTACCGAATGCGATATGGATTGTCCCATAGACCTTCTCATCTTCTAATACATTACCACATAACATAGCACTTTTATTAGCTCCAATGCCGAACTCTGCGATGATCCGACCATTCTCTTCGCCAAGTAACTCTAGCAATCGAGGACCATCCGGACCAATTGCTTCTACTAATCGTCCATTAGAAATTTTTAATAATAATGGTTCCTTTAAGACTCCAATATTAGCAATAGAACCATCCACTAAAATTTCACCATTTGCAGATGTCTCTATTGGCGCAATATAGGATTCACCGGAGGGAATATTACCATGCTCTCCTGCTTGGCGAATAACGCCAGTCGAACGAATGCCTAAGCGGTTTTCTACACTAAATGTTAGCTCATGACCATCCTTAACAATTCGAATTCCTGCCGCCTTATCGAGAAGCTGGACATATTTTTCTACCATTTCCTCAATCTCTTGCGCATCTGCATGAAGCGCACCTTGTTCCAGCATCTCCCACGTAATACCTGGCATAGTCGCTACACGACCACCTTTTTCACAGGCATTTTTACGGGCTGCTGTATGTGTCAAGGAGTGAGTAGTCAAACAAAGTGAGACATCAGCATTTGCCAAAAGCGATGAAACTGCATGAATAGGCTCCTGTCCTGATTTCTCCAATAACGGCATAACCATAAGCATTGTATTAGCCGTTATTGTTAGCCCAGCCTCATAAAAGATTGTTGCTAAGTCTTGCTTTTGAACATCTGTCAAAATTAAAAGCGTTTCTGACGATTGAACATTTAAATGATCTTTTAATACCTTCAGTGCAATATCATGTAAATGCTGCATAGTAGCACTCCTTAATTAAAATTCAAATGATATCTACGAATGATTCCTTCTATTTCATTTCTAGCATCTGTTAAAGGACCCAAAAATTCAGGTACTCGTTGTTCCGTAAATCGGTAGATAGGGCCAGAAACAGTGATAGAGGCTACGACCTTTTCATCACTATTAAATATAGGCATAGCAAGTGCCAATACATCGACGGAATATTCACTGTTACTGAGTGCATAACCACAGCTACGTATTTTTTCAAGCTCTAACCGTATGTCATTTGCATTCGTCATCGTATTGGTCGTATAAGCGGTTAGCGGTTCATCAATAACCTTAGAAATTTGCTCATCACTTAGGAAAGCAAGCATAGAACGATAGGAAGCACCTACATAAAGCGGAGATCTACTTCCTCTTGAAACAGTAAACTTCACCTTATTCACAGGCTCCGCTTTTAATAAAGTTAACGCTTCCAATCCATTTAAAACTGTAAATATGGCGGTTTCACCAGTAACATCCTTTAAGTTATCAAGAACAGGCATACATAGCTGATCTATGTTTAATGAATCATACATATTCATACCAATTTCCCATAATGCAATACCCAAGGAGTACTTTTTGGTTACTGGATCCTTTGTAATAAACCCATTATTCTCAAATGTTTCGAGAATGCGATATAAATTTGTATGATTCATGTTCATCGCCATCGCTAACTCTCGACCACCCCATACAGGCTTTTCCTTTGTAAACATCTTTAAAACCGCAATTGATAAATTTAACGTCTTTAGCATATCTCTCATCCTTTTGATCTATTTATCTGTACAAACGGCTGCAAATCCCTCTCTTAAGGGGGATTAATTGAAAGATTTAACAGCCGTCAGCACCTGATATCACTTTATCAAAAGTAAGAGAGTAGCTAATCTCTTACTTTTGATAGAGGAAATCAATAGCAGCAGTAATATATACTTTTGCACAGCGTACGATATCCTCAACACGCACTTTTTCATTATACCCGTGAATGCTTGGTAAATAGGCCGGGCCGTATTGCAAAACCGGAATATCATACTGTCTGAAATGTCGAGCATCACTGCTTGCCCATTGCATAACACCATAAGCTTCTAATCCTGTTACAAATGAAATATTATCCACAATCGATTGGCAAACGGGATTTTCAGCTGGGGTATAATTGGCTACACTTTTGAAACCAAAACGTCTGATCGAATACTCAATGTCTAAGGCATCTAATTTATTCTTCAAGATTTCCGTTACTTCCTCCTGTGTAATACCGAATGGTAACCGACAATCGACCTGTACCTTACAATAATCTGGGATAACATTGGACTTCGTACCTCCCTCAATTGTACCAATATTTACAGTAATTTTCTCTAGTACTTCTTGATATTTCAGGCGGTCTTTCTCCACTTCACGCATATATTTTTTCGATACTTCTATTAGTGGCTGTACTTCTTCAGGAATGACAATATTCATGTCCCATAATGTGCGAATTTCTTGAATAGCTCGGATTGCATCATTAATTGCATTACGACCCGCTAAAGGTGATAAGCTACCATGTCCAGGTTCCCCATGCACTTCTAATTCAAACCAGTAGGAGCCTTTTTGCCCAATTGTCGGATTTAATGGAGATGAAGGCTCTGCAATTAAACATCCATCACCCTTAACTAAACCTCGCTCCAACAACCAAGGAACACCAAATTCCCCACCAGTTTCTTCGTCAGGTACAATGGCTAATGTTAATTTTCCTGGCAATTCAATATTCAATTTCTTGAGTAGTTTTGTAGCAAAAATAATACCTGCTAAACCTGCTTTCATATCGCTTGCACCACGCCCAAGCATCCAACCATCCTTCACTTCTCCAGAGAAAGGATCAAAATCCCATTTAGATAAGTCTCCAACAGGCACAACATCTGTATGCCCACAATAAACAAGTTCTTTGCCTTCACCATTTCCAATAGAAGCTACTAAATTAAACATTTTATCCGCAGCCTCATATTTTTGGTAAGCAATGCCTACATCATTTAGATAGTGCTCGATAAAGGCAGTTATTTCAGTCGTATCTCCTGGAGGATTCACACTTGGAATTTGAATGAGTTTCGAACAAAAATCAATTAACTCTTCTTGATGATTTTCCACTTCATCTACTAGTTGCAATTTTAGTGCTTGTAAGTCATTCATGTGCTTGTACCTCATTTCCTTTAGTTTGCAAATGCTTCATGCTACCGTATAAATTTTTCATATGTGTAAACTGCTTTTCATCAAAGAAAGAGCATTTATGTGCACCGTACGTTTTCGCCACTTCTAAGACAAATCGAACAACATTCTCTACATCTGTAACATGTGTTGCACCTGTTGCACAGCCTGCCACGATAGATTCGGTTGTAATTGCTACCCCTACAACAGGACTTGATGTCGCCACAGCGGGTTGTAAAATACTATTGATATGGAATAAACCATTCCCATATGGGGTAATGTCTTGCATTGTTAGCGGCAGTACAACTGGTGCAATACCTGCTGATTGCGTGTAAATTTGAAGCAAATCATCACTAATTTTTAATATGTAACCTTCTTTAACTGTTGGTGTAATGGCAAATCCTTTATGGTTACATACTTGGTTACCTTTTGTTGTATCAATTGAAAGAATAGCATCCATTGTTTCTTCCACTTCATTCTCGTTCATGACGCTAATATCGACTGGAGAATTCATAAATGGCACTGGCTCATGTGGTAAAGTGGGTGCAGTTGGACAAATATGAGTGGAGAAAATTACATCCCCCTCTAACTGGTCACCTTTTAAAGCCATATCAATCGCTTTTGCAGCGGAGGCCATACAGGCTAGTGCACCATCTCCATCCGATACAAAGCCCGTCATTTCAGGGCGTGCCCCAATACCGCCTAAGCGACCGATGATTCCTAATGTAGGCGCATAGCCACCTGAGGATTTACCATTCTTACCTTTCACTAGAACGCGGACAAAATCGGTTGAGCCATTTTCACCTTTAATTGTTTTAACTACTACATCTGCTGCTGGATTAATATTGTGTAAATACTCTTTCATAACTTCACCATTTACATACATACTATCCATTACCTCGTATAACTCCATAACATGCTTCAATGACATAATTAGTCCGCTCCTTTTTCTATCAAAAAATTTTATTCATTATGATTTATAAGCTTATATTGTAGATGCTTCTTGCTGAATAGCTTCCCATAAATGACATGATACTTGATGGGTTGCTGTCACCGTATCGAGTGTTGGTTGCTCTTCTGCACATTTGTCTGTGGCAAAACGACAACGTTTATGGAAGGCACAGCCACTCGGAGGATTCACGGGACTTGGAACATCCCCTGTTAAAATAATTCGTTCCTTTGTATCAAAAGGATTTTCCTTAGGGATAGCTGATAACAAAGCCTGTGTATAGGGGTGTTGAGGGTGATCATAAATTTCTTTATATGTGCCCATTTCAACAATTTTGCCTAAATACATCACTGCAATGCGATCACACATATAATTCACTACATTGAGATCATGTGAAATAAAAATATAGGTTAAACCAAAATCTTTCTGTAAATCTTTTAATAGATTGATTACTTGTGCCTGTACAGATACATCTAAGGCGGATACAGGTTCGTCACAAACAACTATATCTGGTTGAAGTGCAAGCGCCCGTGCAATATTAATGCGCTGCCTTTGTCCTCCTGAAAACTCATGGGGGTAGCGCTTTGCATGATAAGCACTCAACCCTACTGTTTCTAGTAGCTCCATGACACGCTTTTTACGTGATGATTCATCACCTATCCCATGTATCACTAATGGTTCAGCAATTAAATATTCAATCGTTTTACGAGGATCTAGGGATGCATAGGGATTTTGGAAAACCATTTGTATCGATTTTCGTGCAGAGCGAATATCCTTCGTATTTAAGCTTGCTAAATTGGTTCCCTTAAACTCAACGATACCCTCGGTTGGTGCTATTAACTGGTTGATTAAACGAGCAACCGTCGATTTCCCACAGCCCGATTCACCCACAATCCCAAGTGTTTCTCCTTTAAATAATTCAAAGCTTACTCCATCTACTGCTTTCACAAATTGTGTGGACTTTTTAAAAGGAATTGAGCTCTTAATAGGAAAATGCTTTTTTAAATTATTTACCTTTAAGATCAATTCATTGGGCTGTTGCATGAAAAACCCCCACCTTTCTAGCGACAATTTGATCTTTTGATTGCAAATGGCAGGCTACAAAATGATTGTCCTGGACTTCCACTAAATCGGGTATTGTACTACGGCATAGATCCGTTGCTAACGGGCAGCGAGCTGCAAAATGACAACCGCTTTGTGGCATGGTTAGATCGGGTGGACTTCCTGGGATGGCTGGCAACCTTTGCTGTCCTTGTGTCCCCATCGTAATCTGCGACTCTAATAATCCCCAAGTATAAGGGTGTAATGGTTTTTCATAGAGCTGCCTTGTTGTAGTCGACTCCACTGTACGGCCTGCATACATGACATTCACTTTGTCACAAAGCTCCCAAACTACACCTAAATCATGCGTAATCATAATAATGGCCGTATCATGTTCTTGCTGTAATTTTTTCATCAAATCAAGAATTTGAGCCTGTACAGTTACATCCAATGCTGTAGTGGGCTCATCAGCAATAAGTAGCTTTGGATTACAAGCAAGCGCAATAGCAATCATGACACGTTGACGCATTCCACCTGAAAATTCATGAGGATACATTTTCAAACGCTTTTCTGGCTCCGGAATCCCTACCATTTTCAGCATATCCACAGCTTTTATTGCTGCATCCTTCTTGGATATATGCTCATGAGCTTGGATCACTTCAAAAATTTGATTGCCCACTGTTAAAACGGGATTTAGACTCGTAATAGGGTCTTGAAAAATCATCGACATTTCATTACCTCTGACATTCCGCATTTCCTTTTCTGAAATCCCTATTAAATCACGCCCATTAAAACGAATTACTCCGTTCGTTATTTTTCCTGGCGGAGATGGAATTAAACGCATGAGAGCAGTGGCAGTAACACTTTTTCCCGATCCAGACTCACCAACAATTCCTAGTGTTTCCTTCTTATTTAATTGTAAATTAACTCCATTAACAGCTTTCATTGTAGAGCCACCACTCTTAAATTCTACTGTCAAGTTTTCTACATCTAGTAAACGTTCAGTCATGACGCCATCCCCTTTCATTAAACTTTCATTTTCGGATCTAATGCATCACGTAATCCATCTCCTAACAGGTTTATACCAAGGACTGTTAATAAAATACAGATACCTGAAAATGTCGCCATTTGAGGATTTAATACTAAAAAGTCTTTACCATCCTTTAAAATGCTACCCCATGAGGCTGTTGGAGGCTGTACCCCTAACCCTAAAAAGCTAAGTGCAGCCTCCGAAATAATAGCGCCTGCTGTACTCATCGTTCCATAGACAATCAATGGAGCTAAACAGTTGGGTAGTATATGACTAAAAATGATACGTGAATGTGTAGCCCCTAAAGAATGCGTCACCTCAATAAACTCTTCTTCTTTAACACTTAAAACCTGACCACGAACAAGCCTAGCAAACCCTGGTATATTGGCTATACCAATGGCGACTATAACGTTTACAAGCCCTTGTCCTAATACCGTCATTAACGTAATAGCTAATAAAATAAATGGAAAGGCGAAAAGGCCATCCATCGTGCGCATGATAATGGAATCACTACGGCCTCCAAAATATCCCGCAACAAGACCGAGTAATGTCCCAAACACAGCACCAAATAACACTGCTGCAATTCCAACAATCATAGATATTCGGGTTCCATAAACTAAACGACTAAACAAATCTCGACCATAGTTATCGGTTCCAAGCAAATGTCCATCGGTATTCATGGGTAAAAATGATTTACCAACAGTCATTTCATTTGGTGGGTGGGTTGCAATTAATGGAGCGAAGATAGCAACAATGGCCATCAAGGATACAATCACTAACCCAATTGTTGCTAATTTATTTTTAAGCAACTTTCGTAACAATGTATTTCTTTTTCTAGTTTCATTGACAACTGCTTGAGTCATTGTTATTTCTTCCCTCCATTCGATTCTAGATTGACCTTTGGATTCACAACCTTATACAACACATCAACGATTAAGTTAATAAGGACAAAGATAAAGGCAATGAAAATAACTGTACCTTGTACAACGACAAAGTCACGTTTATCTATCGCATCTACAATCAGTCGACCCATCCCAGGCCAGCTAAAAATCGTTTCTGTTAAAACGGCACCACCTAGTAAATTAGAAATTTGCATACCTAGTACCGTTAAGATTGGCGTTAAAGCATTTTTAAACGCATGCTTCCCAATAACCAAATATTCTTTTATGCCCTTAGAACGTGCTGTTTTAATATAATCTTGTGAAATGACCTCTAACATACTCGAACGTGTAATACGTGCGAATGTCGCCATTGGAATTGTTGCTAAAGCAAAGGCTGGCAAAATTAAATGCTTTAAATATGACCAAAAACCTTCACTCATATTCCCCATTCCAGTCGCAGGGAACCAGCCAAGATTGACACTAAAGAATAAGACAAGCATGATTCCCAACCAAAAAATTGGCATGGATACTCCTACTAGTGACACAAGCATGACCACATAATCAATGATCGTATTTTGTTTTCTAGCTGCCAATATACCTGCGGGGATTCCAATTACGACAGCTATTAATAAGGCTGCTAGTGCAAGTACAACTGTATTTGGGAATCTTTCGATAATAAGCCCCAACACAGACTCACTATAAGAATAGGAATAACCCAAATTTAACTGCGCTAAGTCACCTACATATGAAATAAATTGTGAAGGCATTGACTTATTTAATCCCAGCTCTTCTCTTAAATTCTCTACATCTTCCACACTAGCCTGGGGACCAAGCATGACAGAAGCCGGATCACCGGGAATCATTCGCGTGATAATAAATACGATGATACCAACTACTAACAGTGTTGGAATAAGGTTTACTAACCTTCTTAAAATAAATGAGCCCATCTTATTAAGACCTCCTTTTCATTATTAGAATCATTGGTTCATATTGTGAATAACTAAATACTACACCTAGCGATAATTATTTGTAAATATATTTTTTCTGAATTTTTTTAATTTTATATTTACTTCTTGTTTACAAATGTGCTACTTTTATTTCGAACCTACCATTTTTGAATCAACGGTTCATATTGTGAAACATAATAAAGGAGGCTAGCACGAATGAAGAAAATAAACGTAAAAAAATCTTTCCTACTTTTCTTTTTAACTTTAATGATTGCTGTTTTAGCTGCTTGTGGTGGGAATACAGAAAAAAATAACTCATCAGATGAACAAGATGGAGAAGTTACTTCTGGAGGATCATTAAATGTTGGTCTTTCAGCGAATGCCAAAACGTTTGACCCGATCAAATATACAGGGGTTTATGAATCACAGGTAATGCGTCAAATGGGTGATACTTTAGTTGTTTATAACAAAGATCTGTCGGATATCATTCCCTCATTAGCAACGGAATGGAAAGTATCAGATGATATGTTAGTTTATACGTTCCAATTACGTGAGGGTGTAAAATTCCAAAAGGGACAATACCAAGATGGTCGTGAGATGACAGCTGAAGATGTGAAATATTCATTAGAACGTTCTGCTAAAGAATCGGCTATGAATCGTCTTAGTGGCGTGACAGAGGTTAAGGTACTATCTGATTATGAAGTAGAGATTCACTTAGCTACTCCTAATGCTGCCCTACTTGCTATGCTAACTGATGCTGGGAATATCATTATTCCAAAAGAAGAGATTGAAGGATGGGGCGATAAATTTTCTGAGCATTTCATTGGCACCGGTCCATTCCAGTTAACAGAATGGAAAAAAGACCAAGAAGTAAAACTGGCACGCCATGAAAATTATTGGGGAGACAAGCCAAATCTCGACCATTTAGCAATGAAATTTATCTCCGACCAAAATATGATGACCAATGCATTACGTTCAGGTGATATTGATATCGCGATGGACGTAAAAGGCCAAAATCGAGAAATTATCAATCAAGATAGTAATCTTGAGCTGTTAACAAATCCGGGCTTATCCATTGTTTACCTGGATCTCAACAATAAAGTAGGCCCAACTGCTGATAAGCGTGTACGTGAAGCCATTTATATGGCAACAAATGTTGAGGAAATCATTTCTGGTGTTAATCAATGGGGTGGCGGTGATGTTTCCTATTTACCTTTACCTCCAGGTTCTTGGGGTTATGATAAATCCTTAGTCGATATGGTACCGAAATATAATCCTGAAGAAGCTAAAAAATTATTAGCGGATGCCGGCTATGCTGACGGCTTCAAAACAGAGATTTACGTATCAGAGGCACGTGTTCCTTACGCAACGATTTTCCAAAGTCAATTGAAGAAAAATTTAAATATAGATGTTGAAATTAAAGTCCTTGAATGGGGTACTTACAGTGATACAGTAGCAAAGGGCAATGCTCCAATGAATATTGGTGGTTGGACTTGGTATCCAGATCCATATTTCTTCCTCTATCAATTATTCCACACAAATCAAATCGGAGCGTTAGGTAATGGTAAAGGCTACAGCAATCCAGAAGTTGATAAATTATTGGAGCGTGCTGTATCCGAAACAGTCGTACAAGAAGAACGAGCAAAACTATACCAAGAGGCATTAAAACTTATACTAGCGGATGTTCCACGTATCGAATTAGAAGCAACGCAAACTGTTGCAGGCGTAAATAAACATGTACAGGGCTTTGAAGTTTCAGCTGATAACTCTGTTCAAATTGTTCATCCAAATGGTACGAACGTATCCCTATCAAAATAACTCAACTAGAAAAGTGGAGATTCTTGTCTCCGCTTTTCTCTTCATAAGGAGAGATCTGATCCGATGACTCGATATATAAATGGGCTTGTCTTTAACTCTGACACTCGTAGCTTTGATAAACAGTCATTCCAAGTGCAAGGAGAATATTTCGAACAAGCTACACATACTGCCGAGAATGAAATAAATTTAGATGGCTATTATATTACTCCTGGCCTTATCGATAGTTGTTCACAAATTGGTTTAGCTGAAATTGGCATTCGTTGGGAAGGTGATGATAGCTATGAATTTGAATCGCACTTACAATATTCAGTTATTGATGGTATTTACCCCTTTGATGGTGCCTTTCAAAAGTCTGTCTCACATGGGGTTACAGCATCGCATATTGTTCCTTCTCCCAAAAGCTTAATTGGTGCCAAAACGGCTATCATTCATCATACACATACAACTGTAGATGAAATGATGATTGCAAAAGATGTTGCATATTCCTTTTCTATTGGACACCAGGCAAAAAGTACATTTTTTGCTGAAAAGAAAAAGCCATTGACTCGTATGGGCATCGCTAAAATCTTAAGGGACACACTCCAACAAATTCAACAACAGGAACCTTCCATTCATAAGATTGTTGTACGGGCCCATAAAGCTGTCGATATTGAATTAATTCATCGACTACAACAAGAATTTAATAATGCTTTTGACTTTCATATTATTCATGGCACGGAAATTCCTCTTGTTGAAGAAACAGCTTTCCATACGGTTATTGCTGGGCCGACATTCCGTTATATTGAGCATAATGAGATGATGGAGCTGTCACCAAAGCTGTATCATCAGCTATTCACTCAAACAATTCCATTTGTTTTTTGTACAGATCACCCTGTTAGTAGCACATCCCATCTGACATTAGAAGGTTGTTTAGCTGTTAGAGAAGGTATGTCACGCTCCGATGTTCTCTATACTTTGACAACAGGTGCTGCTAATTTCCTAGGCATTGCCCATAAAACAGGTGCTATTCGTGATGGCCTTTATGCTGATTTTGTGATTTGGGATAAGCACCCATTAAATTTAGATGCACAGGTTATCGCTACTTTTATTAAAGGGGAAAAAGTTTATGCAACGGAAGAAGGTATGTCAAAATGATAATTTATCATCATGCAACGTTTCTCACAGTCAATGAACAAAATGATTTTTTTGAACAGCTATGGGTTGAAGATGGACGCATTGTTTATGTAGGGCCAGCAAAAGAAATACCCCCTTATGCGCACTTAATCGATCTACAGGGAGCATATGTCACACCAGGATTAATTGATATCCATGCACATGTAGGAACATGGGCAGAAGTAACTGAAGATATTAATGATGCTAATGAATATAGCGAACCATTTACGCCGCTTATGCATGCTTTAGACAGTGTTGATATTCGCCATTTCTCCTTTCAGCATGCCCTCGAAGGTGGCGTGACAACTGTACAAACTGGTCCGGGTAGTGCCAATGTTATTGGTGGTATTTGGAGTATCCTGAAAACAGCAGGTCCCACTCTCGCTTCTCGCGTCCTAGTAGAACGAAGTGGATTAAAAGGAGCATTAGGGGAAAATCCAAAGAACGTCTTTGGTAATCAATATAAACGAAAGCCAATGACCCGTATGGCGATTGCTCAACTGCTACGGGATGGCTTCCAACGGGCTAGCCTGCTGAATGAACAGGAGCAAGCTGAAGAGGTATTCCGAAATTCGGAATTACGACCATTTATTGAGGTACTCCGTGGTGAAATGCCCCTTCGTCTTCATTGCCATAGAGCAGATGATATTATGACCGCTATACGAATTGCCAAAGAATTTAATGTGAAGCTCCATTTAGAGCATTGTACAGAAGGCTATCTCATTGTTGATGCAGTAAAAAATAGTGGATTCCATGCAACGCTTGGTCCCTATATGTTAACCCCATCTAAATATGAAACCCGGCATTCTACACCAGCTATTGCTGCGATATTTAAAGAGCATAGTATTCCTTTTGCTATCATGACGGATCATCCCTTTGTACCCATTCAGTACTTAAAGTATTGCGCCTCTGAAGCAATTCGTTATGGGTTAGATGAACAAACAGCCTTAAAAAGCATTACGATACATGCCGCTAAGCTTGTACAGCTTGATCATCGAATTGGTAGTCTTGAGGAAGGTAAAGATGCTGATTTTGTTGTGTGGTCTCACCCTATTTTTGAAACGGAAGCGAAAGTACTACAAACCTATGTAAACGGAGAAAAATATTTTGAAGCGGAGGAAGCACAATGGAACACTCAAAAATTGCCATTGTAACTATTGGTCAAGCTCCTCGTAAAGATATGGCGGAGGATATTCAGCATTTAAAACAAGATGGCCTCCATGTTCATGAATTTGGTGTCCTTGATTCCCTATCTCCATCTGAAATTTCAGCGCTATCTCCCTCACAGGAAGACACTGATGTTTTAGTGACTCTCCTGACAAATGGTCAGCAGGTAAGGTTAAGTAAAGCAAAGCTCATGCCTTATATTCAGCAATGCCTTCATGATCTCCATGGCTTTACTTGGATTTTACTAATGTGTACAGGCGATTTTGCCAATAAACTATCCATTAAAAATCTATTACTCCCGGATCGTATGATGACTAATTTAGTGAAAGGCCTTCATACGGAATTAGCCATAGGTTTAATAGGCCCTGAGCCTGATCAACAAATAACGGTTGCAGAAAAATGGCAAAAAGCTCATTTTGAAGTGAATTTCTCTGCAAGTTCACCTTATCACTTTAATGCACACGATTTATTAGCAAAGGCACAGCAATTAGAATACGATGGTGCTGATTTGCTCATTCTTGATTGTATGGGCTATTCCACACCGATGAAAAATATGATTAAACATCAACTGAATATACCTATCATCGTTCCACGTGAAGCTGTTTTTACTATATTAAAGGCAATATGTTAATATCCTCTACTGAGGTGATTGATTTTCACTGAGAGTGGCGACACTCAAAGTGAAAATCAAACCCCATTAGACTCGCTTATTAAAATAAGGTAGCTGCTCCACAAATGACTTCGTTTCCTCATCTCCATACTCATGAACTAATGCATAAATTTTCATCAATCTTAAATCAATTTCATCATTTTCTCTATCTAAGTGATATTGGATATACGGTAACTGTGCACGCCATGCATTGGAAATTTCTAACAACTGCATTTGCTGAAAAATTTTCTCAAAAACATCTAATGCTTGTCGATCCACATTCAGTTCAAAATTCCAAGGCCCTGCATATGGATTCGTATAATAGGTTCTATTGGCAAGTGAAAAATATACACGTTGACGATCCATCATTACGATTCACTCCTTTTCCCATAGTATGGAGAGAATGATGTTGTTTTATTCTTTGGAATGTCAAACTTCCTTCACAATTAAAATGTCCATATCACTTATAATAAGTATGATGAACAAAGAACGGAGTGAGTATGATGAGTTTAACTACGCTCTTAATCGTCGCAATCATCATCGTTATTATTATCACTATTGCGACAGTTATCAGTGTCAACCGTGCCTATGCTTTTAAACATACCGTTGATGAAAAACCTAAACAAAGCTATCATCAAGAGGAGAACTAGCAAGTCATTCATTACTTATAAATTTTATTAATTGAATTTGGAGTGAAAGCAATGGGTGTACCATTACCAATTATTATTATGATTGCTATGATGATGTTAATGTTCGGTCTTTCTGTCATTTTCATTATCAAGAAAAAAAATAATATCTTTACGCAAACAATTGACGCAAAGCCAGAACAATTTCCATCGCAACAAGAGGAAGAACAACGATGAAATATCCCTTTATTTGGCTCATTAAGTTTTATAGAAAATACATCTCGCCAATGACGCCACCTACTTGTCGTTTCCATCCCACATGTTCTTCTTATGGCCTCGAAGCTTTTCAAAAGCATGGGGCGCTAAAAGGTTTTATTCTAACTATTACACGTATATCCAAATGCCATCCTTTTCATCCTGGTGGCTTTGATCCAGTGCCAGAAAAATGGCCTTCGAAAAAGAATTAATTTTCGGAGGTCATTTTTTCTTGTACTTTTTGAAGTTGTGCGTTATTATAATAACTGTTCTAAAAAATAAATCGTAATGGTTACTATTTAAGAAAGGGATTATATTATATGAAAAAAGTTTATGTATTATTGCTAGTCACAGTTTTTGCCCTGTTTACCGCTGCTTGCGGAGATCAATCATCTACTTCCCCAAAATCTTCTAATGAGACGGATAAATTAACAATTTATACTACTGTTTATCCTTTAAGCTATTTTGCACAGCGTATTGGCGGTGATTTTGTTGATGTCTCTTCTATTTATCCGGCTGGTGCCAATGAACACACATTTGAACCAACTCAAAAAGATATGATGAAATTAGCAGATGCCGATATCTTTTTCTATATTGGCTTAGGACTAGAGGGCTTTGTTGAAAATGCTAAAAAAACATTAGCGAATGAAGATGTCACAATGGTGGCAACTGCCGATGAAGTTTCAGATGAAAAATTAGCTACAAGTACAGGTCATGTTCATCCAGAAGAAGATCACCATGATCACGCTACAACTGAGGAAGAACACGATCATGCGGAAGAAGAACATGGACACGATGATCATGAGCATGGCGATATAGACCCTCATGTTTGGCTGTCTCCAACAATTAGTCAGGATTTAGCACTTGCTATTAAAAACACGTTGGTGGAAAAAATGCCTGCTCAAGAATCTACTTTTAATCAAAATTACGAGGCATTGGTAAAAGAATTACAAGATTTAGATGGTGAATTTAAAGCAATGGCTGATCAAGCACAAAATAAAACATTTTTTGTATCTCATGCAGCATTCGGCTATATTGCAGGTCAATACGGTCTAACACAAGTACCTATTGCTGGCTTAAATTCTCAAAATGAACCATCACAAAAAGAACTAACATCGATTGTTGATAAAGCTAATGAATTGCATATTCACTATATTTTATTTGAACAAAATGTCTCTTCTAAATTAGCAGAGGTCATTCAAAAAGAAGTTGGTGCAGAATCACTTGTATTGCATAATTTAAGTGTATTAACGGCCGACGATGAAAAAAATAAGGAAACTTACTTCACATTGATGAAGAAAAACATTCAAACATTAGATAAAGCTTTAAGCAGTCAATAATTGATTGAAAGAAGGAGGTGCCCCGAAATTGGATGGGACACCTCCTTTATTATGACGTATTTTTCTTGCGGTATTCGTTTTTCTGTTCGCTCAATCGATAGGAACCGCTTCGTTGTTTGGGACACTTGAATATCTTTTGAATGAGGCACTAGGAAAGCCACCATACTTTCTACTAAAATCGTTGCCCATTCATTAACATCAAAAGAGTCTATAGTGTTTAAATCGTTCTGGTTTTGTGAAACAAGTTTTGTAGGCTTTTCTATGAATGGTTTGTTGGCTAGCCTATTTTCGTCCATTATAGATATACCCTTATTTGGATTAAAACCTTCATGCAAAGGCGTTGTTACACTTTGTCTTTTTGTTACTTCCTGCATTTCAGAATATTTCTCACTTGTTGCAGCCGGGAAGCTTGCATAATCCCATGTATGATCCTGTGATAATTGGCGATCCGACACTAGAAAGTATTGATAACGTACTTCCCCCTTCCGGTCAGGTAATGGATCATCCCACGTCACATCGATATGATACCAATTATGATCAAGTTTCACTAATACCCAGGCATGGAGCTGTTCGCCCACTTTTCCAGGTACATATTGCACCTCAAAGCCCAGCATTTCTAGCATTCGATAAAGCACTAATGCATATGCCTGACAGACTCCCTTATTTTCTGTCAGTAGCGTGTAAGGGGAATATTGACTTCCTTCTGTTTCTTTTGAATATTCCGCAGTTAGAACAATAAAATCATGTGCAGCCTGTAATTTTTGTATGTCGCTTAATCCTTGCATAGGTGCAATAATATCCGTCAATGATTGTTCGACAATTGCTTCCTCTGTTTGTGAATGATGATAGGTAAATGTAAAAGCAATAGCTATATTTTTGTTATAACCATCATACTTCCATTTAAAGCTAGAAATATTAGTATAAATATAAGAGTTTTGAATCGCACCTTTCGTAATGTCTGTTAGTTCATCTTTAATATCAGATATGTCACCAGTATAGTAAATAGAGAATTCCGTTGATAGCTGCGTAACTTCTTTATTAATGAGAGATTGTAGTGTTTTAATTGAATCAGCAGTTGCTACATCATCTTTTTCATAGTTTGCAAAAACTTGCACATGACTCATTTGTAGAACAAATAATATAATGACAGCATTATATATATATTTCCTCATATGAGTCATTCTCCTTTACTAAATAGTTTATGCCTCTCCTTTTTTATTATGTTAATGAATGACTAATTTCATGCTAAAAGTTCAAATATTTACAAAATAAAAAGAAGCCTAGTGTACAAAAGGCTTCTTTTTTACATGTATTTTATTGTAGTAATTTTCGTCTAAGCAGCTTATCTGCTCCGTTTCGTGGGAGACTGTTTGTTATAATAATTTCCTTTGGCAACTTATATTTAGCCAGCCTCTGTTGACAGAAAGCTTGTAATTGTTCGACTGATACTTGTTCATTCAACACAACAAAAGCAACCGGTACTTGTCCCCATTGCTTATCATCGGCACCACATACACCCGCTTCCTTAACAGCTGGATGCATGAGCAGCACATTCTCTATTTCTGCAGGATATATATTTTCTCCACCAGAAATTATCAAATCTGCTCTGCGATCTATGACAAATAAATAACCATCTTCATCTAGATAGCCAATATCTCCCGTATGCAACCAGCCATCTCGCGTGGCGCTTTTTTGTGCAAAACGGCCGATATAGCCAGGTGTAACATGGGGTCCTCTAATACAAATTTCTCCTTCGCCTTGCGCGTTGGGTTCTACAATTTTGATTTGATTAAAAAATAAAGGCTTTCCGGCAGAGCCAATTTTCCGAATCGCATCCTCACTTGCTAATGTAGCTGTTTGCGAGGAGGTTTCCGTCATACCATACGTTTGAGCTACAGCTAAGTTTAACGTATGTGCTCTCGATAAGTAATCAGCTGGCACTGGTCCTCCACCAGCAAGCATTAATTTAAAACGGGAGGAAGCTTTAGCTTTATGTTGCTCCAACGTATGTAAAATTCTTTCCAACGTCACAGCTACAACTGACATATGCGTTACTTCACCATTCATAATATGATGCGTAATAGCTTCTACATCAAAATGATCATATAAATAGACTTGATTGCCATATAACAGTGAACGCACTAATATTGAAAATCCACTAATATGGAATAATGGAACAGCACATAGCCAAACATCATCAGCCTGTAGGCCAATATTTAAAACCGAGGCCGTTGCACTAGCCTGATGGTTACCTACCGTTTGACGGACCCCCTTTGGAAAGCCTGTTGTCCCAGAGGTATACATAATCGTTGTTGTTTGATCCAAAGGCCATTCCTTTCCGATATCGAATGCACCTTCTTCTCCCTCTTCAATCGTTGAAAATAAATAATGAGCCGTATTTGCAGGCAACTTATTTACATCTTCATCCGCAATCAATACGGCAACTGCCTCAGAATCCGCCAACTGGTAACCAAGTTCATCCTGTGACAATCTACGATTTAGCATAACCATCTCACATTGTAGATGCAAGCAAGCATACATGGTGATTACAAGCTCTGGTTTACTTGGCCCCATGATGGCAATTCGATCACCCCGCTTTATACCCAGTCCCACTAATTGGCGAGCACGCTTACTAGATAAATCATTCAACTCTAAAAAAGTCCAACTTTGTTCTTTATAAGTTAATGCCTTACGTAACGGTGTTAAATAGGCACGCTGTATAATCCAATTCGGATACATATTTGTCACTCCAATCACCCTACATCTTAACGCTTTACCCTAGCGCTTGTCTATTCGTGATGCATTTGCTTTTAAAACGCTATAATTTTGTTTTATCCATCATTTTTGTGTTTTTATCCGTCACTTTGCTTGTTCTATCCGTCACTTTTGTGTTTTTATTCGTCACTTTCCTCGCTCTATCCGTTTTTGCTGCTATCCGCCACATTGCTTCTACGCCACTCCTAATTTCCCAGGCATACAAAAAAGCTCGTATCTCTAATAGATACGAGCTTTACAAGCACCCTAGCTAATAAATCAAGGGAATCTTGGGAATTGGCCAAAGTCTGGTTGACGTTTTTCTTTGAAAGCGTCGCGACCTTCTTTTGCTTCATCTGTTGTGTAGTAAAGAAGTGTAGCGTCACCAGCCATTTGTTGAAGACCTGCTAAGCCGTCTGTATCTGCATTCATCGCTGCTTTTAAGAAGCGCAATGCAGTTGGTGACATTTGTAGCATTTCTTCACACCATTGAACAGTTTCATCTTCTAATTGGTCATAAGGAACCACTGTATTAACTAGGCCCATATCAAGCGCTTGTTGTGCATCGTATTGACGGCAAAGGTACCAAATTTCACGGGCCTTTTTATGTCCAATAATACGAGCAAGATAGCCTGAACCGTAACCAGCATCAAATGACCCTACTTTTGGACCTGTTTGTCCAAAGCGAGCGTTGTCCGCAGCAATTGTTAAATCACAAACAACATGTAATACGTGTCCTCCACCAATTGCATAGCCTGCAACCATTGCCACTACAGGTTTTGGAATTACACGGATTAAACGTTGTAAATCAAGAACGTTTAGACGTGGGATTTCATCGTCTCCTACGTAGCCACCATGACCACGAACTTTTTGATCTCCGCCTGAGCAGAAGGCATGTTCACCTTCACCTGTTAAAATAATTACACCGATATTTTTATCATCGCGTGCACGTGAAAATGCATCAATCATTTCCATAACCGTTTTTGGGCGGAATGCATTACGCACTTCTGGACGATTAATCGTAATTTTTGCGATTCCGTTATAGAACTCATACTTAATATCTTCATAAGTATGTAATGAAGTCCATTGACGTGTCATTGAATTGCCTCCTATATTCTAAATTCGTCTCGTTATTATCGAGGCGCTAACGTAACAAGTATAATATTACGTTATATACTCCTCTACTATTGTAGCAAACTCAGCGGGATTTTCCACATGAATTGCATGTCCAGCATCAATTACTGTCATATGCCTAACAGTTTTTAATAGCGCTTTCATTTCTAGTGCAATTTTACAAAATTTCTCATCTAATGAACCCGTAATCAGGAGTACAGATATTTCTAGTCGGTCCAAGAGGTGCCAATTCGAAGGCTGGGTTCCTGTTCCAACCCCTCTTAAGCTACCAGCCAATCCTTCTTCCCTCTGTGAAAGTCTTTCTGCACGAATAGCCTTTCGCACAGTGGCAGGAAGATGACGCTGTGATGCAAAAAGCGGTATATTCTCCCATGAATTCACAAAAGAGACTAACCCATTAGTGATGATTTTTTGTGCTAAAATGTCATCTCTCTCACTACGTTCACGTCGTTCTTCTACTGTTCGTAAACCGGGAGATGCACTTTCTAAAATAAGCTTTTGAATACGATCAGGAAACGCAATGGCATAAGATAATGCAATTCTGCCTCCCATTGAATAGCCCAACAATGTAAACTTCTCCATATGGAGCTGACAAAACAATTCCTCTAAGTCCTGTAATTGTTCCTCCATTGAAAAACGCTTAATTTGCTCTGGAGTAGCTGTTTGCCCATGCCCAATTAAATCAATCGCAATAACACGGACATCCGGCAAGGATTGTGCCAAATTGTACCAGGTAGCAGTGCTTCCCGTAAATCCATGTAAAGCAACTAATGTATAGCTACAGTTTTCATTCCATATGTCCACATGGGTTTTAAGTCCTCGGATTAATAAGCTCGTCATGCTTTGAACTCCGCATTAATACGATTCCATAACGCTCGATGAGCCTGAACGTTCTCTGCTCTATCTGTAAATATTTCAATTAAGCGTAAAGGCCGTTTTTTGTCTGATGAAAACTTCTCTGATAATTCAGAGATAGTATCTACTCGTATATAATCCATATTATACATATGGGCAATATCATGAAATTCAAGTGCCGTCGGTGTGCCAAAAAGATCCTCGTAATGGGCTTCTACTGTTGATTGAGGTAAATAAGAAAAAATACCTCCACCATCATTATTCATCACAATAATGGTTAAGTTACATTCTTGGTATCTAGAAGCAATCAGCCCATTCACATCATGTAGAAAGGCTAAATCACCAATTAATAAATAGGTTTCTCGGTCATTTCCTTCACTAAAGCCCAATGCTGTAGATACTACTCCATCAATCCCATTCGTCCCACGATTCGCAAAGAAACGTATATCCTTCGGTGTTGCTAATAAAAATGTATCAATATCACGCACTGGCATACTACTGCTAACGAATATATCGCTACCATCAGGAATCATTTTCAGTAAACGACTGACCATCGCACCTTCATCTTTTTCTATCTCTGAATACTGTTCAATATAAGTAGCAGCCAACTGATTGGCTTTTTGCCATTCGGCTAAGTATGCTTCCTCAAATGCAGTGTTAGTAATGGCTAATTGTGTTAACCATTGATCGATATTTGCATGAATAAAATGTGTAGATACGCCAGTAGCATCTCTAAACATAGGATCTTCATCAATAATGACATAAGCATTTGGCTCTGTTTTTGTAATAAATTGCATGATAAATTTTGAAACAGGCTGTGCCCCAATACGTAAAACTGTATCCGGCTGAACAAGTGCCTTAAAATCCTCACTCTTCATAATGGCATCGTAGGTTGTCACGAGATATGGTAAGCAATCCTCTGGTACAGCTGCACGCATATTTGACAAGCTTTCTACTAGGACTGGCCATTTCAACTGACGTACAAATTCCCAGACAAACGCTAGGTCCGTGCCAAGTGCTAATTCTCCAACAATAATAAAGCCTCTTTTAGTCGACTTTAAAATAGAGGAAAGTTCCTGCATAGCAGCGCTTGTTGGGATTAATTGTCCCATGCTGCTATGTTTAAATGTCATAGTTGGCAATTCATCCTGTAAATCAATTAATAAAGGCTCTCGGAAAGGAACATTCATATGCACTGGTCCAAAAGGCGCACTGGTAGCAATTGCTACTGCTCGTGCAATATGACGTTCGATAAAAGGCAATGTAGGAGCAGCACCATCTGCTAATGGAAAATCTACACTCCATTTCACATGTGAACCATATAAATGAGGCTGATTAATTGCCTGCGGTGCACCTACCTCTCGTAGTTCATGTGGTCGATCAGCTGTGATGACAATTAGCGGCACACGAGCATAGTTTGCCTCAACAATTGCAGGAAAGTAGTTTGCTGCTGCTGTACCGGATGTACATAAGAGAACAACAGGCTTAGCAGTAGCTTTCGCAAGCCCTAAAGCAAAGAAAGCAGCTGAGCGCTCATCTACTTGACGATACATTTTTATTTGTTTTGTAGAAGCGACCGCGTAGGCAAGAGGTGTTGAACGTGAGCCTGGACTAACGACAACAGTTTCTACCCCAACTTGTACTAACGACGCGACCATTTTATAAACATAATCTGTTAAAATTTTTCGTTCACTCATGTAATTGTCCTCCTAGCGCACGAAGCATTGGACGGAATTTTACTAATGTTTCATCATATTCAGATTGTGGTTCTGAATCTGCTACAATACCTCCACCGGCATATAAATAAGCCTTATCATGAAGCAATGCCGCTGACCGTATCGCGACTGCAAATTCTCCATTTCCCTCTGCATCTAACCAGCCAATTGGTGCAGCATACAAGCCTCGATTCATCGGTTCATACTTACGAATAGCTGCCAAAGCCTCCATACGTGGTACTCCTCCTAATGCTGGAGTAGGATGTAAAGTTTTTGTGAGCTGTAATATCGTAGCATCCTTATTGAGCTGACCTTCGACAGGTGTATATAAATGTTGAATATCTCTTATTTTTAATAGACGTGGACTTTCAGGAAGCGTGATATCCACACAATTTTTACGGAATGTGTCAGCAATCATATCGACAACATATTGGTGTTCCCCTCCGTTTTTTGGATCCTGTAACAAGCTTTGTCCATAAGCCTCGTCTTCTTCTGCTGTTTTTCCTCGCTTAATTGAACCAGCAACACATGAAGAAAATGCTCGACCATCCTCCACTTTTACAAGGCGCTCAGGTGATGCTCCGAAGAACAATAGATTTTCATGCTCTAAGCCGAATAAATAACTTTCTGGTTGTTCATGGATAATTTGCGACAGCACTTGTGGAGCAGTTACTTCCTCTTTAAATTGCAGTGCAAGTGATCGTGCAATAACAACCTTATCCGCTTTCTTTTGCTTAATTAAAGCTGTCACTTGGTCAATAGAAGCTAAATAAGGATCTTTATAAGGCTCAAAGTAGCTTGATATTTCAGGCTTTGAATACGTTTTCACTTCCTTAACCTGTGCGGCATGAACTAAATGATCTCGCTCTTTTCTCAATGCCTCAAACTGAGCCTCACCATGCCGATCCTGTGTCAGAAGATGAATGCTCACATATGCCTTATCATCTCGTATGACAAGCTGAAAAGTCGCTAATGCAAAATAAGCCTCTGGAAAACCCGTCCATTCCCCAGCAACATTATTTTGTGGATCAAATGTAAAGCCCCCAAACAAAATAGGTTGGAGCTCGCTTTGTCCTTTCAGACAGTTCTTTGTTAAACTCTTCCATTCAGCTTCTACAGCATCAAAACGATCATTTTTTTTATTATTTTGAATGGTATGGGCATGTCCTAGCCCAACTAATGTCATTGTTTTTTCTCTATTTTGCCAATAAAATCGTTCACCTTTATAGCACTCTTCACCTGCTGCATAAAATGCTAATGCAGATAGGTGACTCACTTCCATTGTTTCCATATAAAAATGAAGGCTTTGGCCCAAAGAGTCCACTTCTACTTCTGTGGCTTGGTACCACTTCTGTTGCATGAAAATTACCTCCGTTGTTGCAGTGTACATAATAAATGATGGCGAAAATACATCATTTTATGGGCTGGCAACCGTGTCATTCGTACTGTTGCTATCCACCCTATTTTTATTTTCAGTTCATAAATGCATGTTCTATTGTATCACTTTTTTTCATTTTACAGTATGTAATAAGCTGTGAACCTACCCATTTTCTCAATCTTCGTTTAAAATAAGAAGAGTCGACAACATTTGAAGGAGAGAAAGACCTTATGACCAAAGTCATTGAAGCTGATAGGGGTTTTAAAGTTTGGTGGCATTTAACACGTCCACATACTTTAACCGCTTCATTTGTTCCAGTATTCCTAGGAACAGCAATTGCACTAGCAATTGAAAAAGAAACAATTGATTTTGGACTATTTTTTGCTATGCTCATTGCAAGTATGCTTATTCAAGCAGCAACGAATATGTTCAATGAATATTATGATTACAAATTAGGATTAGATAACGAGGATTCTGTCGGAATTGGCGGAACGATTGTCCGTCATGGTGTACAACCAAAAACGATTATGATGATTGCGCTAAGCTTTTATGCTATTGCCATGCTACTTGGCATTTACATATGTGCCTCCACATCTTGGTGGTTAGCTGCTGTCGGACTAGTTTGTATGCTGATTGGTTTCTTATATACAGGTGGGCCATATCCAATCGCCTATTCACCTTTTGGAGAAATTGTTTCTGGGGCAGTAATGGGAATGGGAATCGTTTTGATTGCTTTCTATATTCAAACGCTTACAGTAACACTGGATGCCGTCTTACTTTCCGTTCCAAGTATGATTTTAGTTGGTGCTATTATGCTATCCAATAATATTCGTGATATTGTTGGCGATACAGAAGGTGGACGCAAAACATTGGCTATTTTGGTAGGACGTGATAATGCAATCTCCGTGCTATCAGGATTTTTTATCGTTTCATACTTATGGGTGATCGCCCTTGTTGCAATTGATGGCATTACTTTTTGGGCTTTGATTATTTTCTTAAGTATCCCTAAACCATTGCGTGCCATTCAAATATTCAGAGATAAAAAAGAAGCCAAAGAAGTGATGCCTGCGATGAAATATACAGCGCAAACGAATACATTCTTCGGCTTCCTATTAGGAATTGGTTTATTAATTGATTATTTCTTTTAAAAAGTGCGGCAGCCTTATCGGGTTGCTGCTTTTTTTACATACCGTATGAAATTTTGACTAGCGATGCCATGTACCTCTTCCTCTGAAAAGCGAGTTCGTAATGCCTCTAATAAATTTTGAGCCTCTCCCGCATGAGCTAATCCTTTTACGGTCACATCTATGCCATCAAAATCTGAGCCCAACCCTATATGCTCGACACCTACTAAATTGGCGAAATGCTCCATATGATTTACCAATTGTTCTAGCGTTGCATCTTGACCACCAATAAAGAGTGGATAATAAACAACATGGATATGCCCTCCATATTTTACAAGGGCCTTCGCTTGTGCATCTGTTAAATTACGGGGATGATCACATAATGCTCGTGCATTACTATGACTAGCAATAATATGCTTTGCTAACGGTAACACATCCCAAAAGCTTTGTTCGTTTAGATGGGAGACATCAATAATAATATCACGGTCATTTAATAGTTGAATGACTTCTTTACCAAATGGCTTCAATCCAAGACTTGCATCTTGTTCCGCTCCATGGGCAACAGCATTTTCCTCATTCCACGTTAAACCGACTAATTTGACACCTGCATCAAGTACAGCAATTAGCTTTGTTAAATCATCGCCAATTGCGCTGCAACCTTCTAAGCTTAAGATAGCTCCTATTTCATGGGGAGCCAATTGCTCTAACTGTGCCCAATCTGTAATATGCACCATGCCCTCTGTTTGTAAAACATGGGTATGAAATGCTTCCATTTGGCGAATGACTTCAAGAAATTGTTGGTTTTGAGGGATTGCTGGGTCAATAAAGATGGCGAATACTTGAGCTTTTATTTGCCCTAACTGCAGTCTTTTTTGATTGACGTGTATACGCACATCCTCTGCAAAACTAGCCGCTTCAAGCGTTGTTAATTTCAAAAGTGCATCACAATGTAAATCAATAATGTTCATCTTCTCACCTCTACAGCTATTATACTGCTTTAGTAAGGAAAATACTTACTGATTTTTATCCTGTGGTGTATCAGAAGAACCAAATTCTTCAAGCTCTATAAAATCATCCGATCTTGGTGTTGAAGAAAGCACATCCTCCTCCACTGGTCGTAAATTATCCTCTTTCTTTTCCGCATGCTCGACACATGTCAGAGCTTGCGGCATAGCCTCTAAACGTCCAATTGGAATCTCTTTACCACAGACAGTACATTCGCCATATGTTCCGTCAGCCATTGCTTGAAGAGCTTCTTTTATTTCCTCTGCATTGTCGCCACGATGCTCATCAATAGCCATTTCTGTAAGCTGATCCGTTAAATCACTGGCATTATCAGCTGGATGATTATCATAATTAGATAGCTCTGTCGCTTGGGGACGCTCTGATTCATCTATTCGCTTTTCGATTTCTTGTAATTCTTGCTCCAATTGTCTTTTTAATTTTTGCATAACTTGTTGATCCAAAAAAATCTCCTCCTTATGCTTTCATTTTTTCCTAATTTATTGTTTCTAAAACATCAGCATAAGGAAGGTTTATTTATTTACTCGTATAAGCTACGATTGCATCGTGTAAAAACTGTGCAGCTCCCACTACACTACGCTCGTCGTAATAAGCGGTGAAACGTTCATCTGCTATATACATTTGAGCGAGTCCTACATGTGCCTCTTTAGAATATTCTTTCCATGAAAAGCTCAACCATCGTTTATGGAGCTCTGCGACTTCCATTGCAATATCACTTGTTGCGTCTCCCAACCCCATTGCCTCTGTTAAACGTTCAAACATTTGCTGCTCCAATTGCTGCATTGCCTGAAATTGTTCCTCTGTCATATTCATAAGCTTAGCATTGGAAGCATCTACCGTTTTATCTCCATATTTGGCACGAATTTCTTGACCATATTTATTTTCATTATCCTCGATTAGCTTTTCTTTAAATCCATTAAATTTTTCTTCATTTGACATAGGTCTTTCCCCCTCAATTGATAATATCGTTTTTTCTACCGTCTGTAAGATCGTCTCAAGCTGTTCTTTTCGTTTAAGCAGAGCAGCTTTATGTGACTTTAGCGCCTCGGAATGTTGAAAATGAGGAGCTTGAATAATATCCTGAATAGTTGCTAGCTTCATATCCAATGCTCGGTAAAATAAAATCTGCTGCAGCAAATCGACTTCCGATTGACCGTAAAATCGATAGCCCGCCTCATTGGTTCTAGCTGGTTTCAGTAGCCCAATTTCATCATAATAACGCAGAGTTCTCGTGCTTACACCAGACAATTGGGCAAGTTCTTGAATTGTATATTCCATGTTTTCACCTCCATTACTGCTACTGTAAACTTTGACGCAACGTTAAGGTCAATAGGAAAAATAAATTTTTCCTCTTCCTATAATCATCCTCTCCGTTCATATAATTCCATAACTACCTATAAAACTATATTTTCCAACCGATATAAATAGTAAATATTTCACAGGAGGGTAATAGGATGAAATGTCCAAATTGTCAGCATGAGAATCTAAATGACAGTAAATTTTGCTCGGGTTGTGGTACTAAATTGACAAATACACCCTCAAAACAGGGTATCCCAACATGGGCCATTATCGTATTGTCCGTCTGTTTCATTGCAATTGGTGGGTTGGGCTATGCCTATTGGGATTTCTTCTCCAATAAAAAAAGTAATTCAGCCACTTACTCGGAAATAAATGACAATCAGAATTTAGAGACAAAGTAAGTTTCCTCTGAGGAACTGACGAAAAAGCAAGAAGCTCATGCACAGCAGGTTGATCGTGTCACTCTTATAAAGGAGATTCAGCAAAAGGTATTCACCATTCTAACTAACAATGCGCAAGGTTCCGGCTTCCTCTATAAAAAAGGGGGGTATGTTATTACTAATGCGCATGTTGTCCAAGGTGAAGTCGAAGTAATGGTTCGAAATTCTATGGGTCAAGAATCACCTGGTACAGTAGTCGGTATATCTGATCGTTATGATATAGTTTTAATACATGTTCCTAGCTATCAAGAGACAGCACCACTAGATATTGAAACATCAGAATCACCTATTGGCTTAGAAGTCATTGCCTTTGGAAGTCCACAAGGCTTTGAAAATTCAGCCTCCATTGGCTATATAACAGGCAATAAACGGGATATGAAGCTTGAAAATTTTATATACAAACAAATATATCAGGTCGATGCACAAATTGATAAAGGTAGTAGTGGCGGTCCTTTGGTGGATGTTAATACAGGAAATGTAATTGGGATTAACTCCCTACTTTACACAACCGAAACAAGCACACACTTCGCCTTCTCTATCCCTCTTTACAGTATGGTAGACCAATTTGATGGATGGATTGCTCAGCCTCTTTCTGCAAATGAGGTTCGTTCTGTTGCTAATCTATACGATAGCAGTCAACAACCTGCTAGTCATACAGAAACTACTACTGAAGCAGAAAATTTGTTAGCAGGGCAATTCGTGCAGGCATTCCGCCTATACTATGAAATGGCCCTTAATGAGGGTGATTTTTATTGGATTGCCGATATGCTTGCACCTAGTAGTTCTGCTTATAAAGAACTAGAAAAATATATAAATGAAATTGCGTATCAGGGCAATTACTTCTATTTTACAAACAATGAAGTGCTTGATGTACAATATTCGAGTGGCCAATACTATGTTGATATGAATGAAACCTTTGATTTCTATGATGCCCAAGGTAATTATCAATTTTACAATCGGTATAAGACGTATACTGTAATCACAGATGAATATGGTGCTTATAAAATTGCCGCTATTAAAATTCACTAATAACGTCTGAAAGCCATCGAGAGTAACTTCTCGATGGCTTTCGTCTAAATTGCTATTGATATTTTCCATGCCACACTATTTGTCGATAATTTTCTTTATCCGTGTCACCCTCTGTATTAATTAATAATACTCTCGCATCTCTATTTAACTGTAACGTATCTTTTAATTGTCTGTAACGATCATTTGTTATGATTTCATAAAAACAACCAAATGGAGCTGCTCCCGATTCTCCTGCTACAATGCGTGTATCAGTGTTCAATGGATTACCAAGGATACGCATTCCTGTTGCTGCTACTTCTTCCCCACAGCTAATGCTTATTTTCGTATAGGCTTTTAACAGTTTCCACGCCTGAGGATTCGGTTCACCACACGCAAGCCCTGCCATTATCGTTTGCATGTCGCCGCCAACAGTTACAAATTCATTGGTACCCGCTTTAAAGCTTTTATAATAACAATTAGCTACATGTGGCTCCACTAAAACAATAGTCATTTCCTGCTCATAGTATTGTCTTAAAAAGGCAACTACTGCTGCTGCAAAAGACCCTACTCCAGCCTGTAAAAACACATGAGTCGGTGCTTGTTCTATCTCTTCAACAACCTCTTGTATTAGAGTTGTATAGCCCTGCATAATCCATAATGGGATTTTCTCATAGCCATCCCACATTGTATCCTGAATTAAAACCCAACCATGTTCTTCAGCTAGCTGAGAAGTATAACGAACAGTATCATCATAATTCATTGCGGTGATTTCAGCATAGGCTCCCTCATTGATAATGTTTTGTAATCGTTCCTTAGCGCTACCAGCAGGCATATAGATTCGTGCTTGAAAACCTAGCTCTCGAGCTGCCCAAGCTACCCCTCGACCATGGTTCCCATCAGTTGTTGAAATAAACGTTAACTCACCCAACTGATCTTTTAGTTCTGATGACTTTAATTGTTCATAGGAAAGATCTTCAATATCTTTATTGAGCATATTGGCAACATATTGTGCGATAGCATAAACGCCTCCTAGTACTTTAAAGGCATTCAAACCAAATCGAAACGATTCATCTTTTATCCAGATTTTTTCTACATCCATATAGGAAGCCAATGATGCTAAATGATGGAGTGGTGTCTTTTCAAACTTCTCATATGTACGTTGGAATTGACTAACTTTCTTTACTTGTTCTAGAGTAAAATTCGAAAGTAAGGCTGTTATTTGTTCGTCATTATCTTGCCCTACATAATGTTGATTAGGAACCCATTTTAATTTTTCACTCAAATCTATCCCCCCTCTCCCACATCTTAGTCTATCTCGCTAAAAAATACAAAATGCTCTTACGGAAATAAAAAAACTATACACTCATCTTATTTCGATGAATGTATAGCTTATCCATTAATTATTTCGTAAAGATTTCTTCTACTTGATCTAGCATAATATCAGCAGCTAGAATTCCTCCAGCTGTATTCCAAATGACATCATCTACTTTATGTGCATTGCCTTTTTGAACAGCAGAAAGGTTTTTCCAAAGAGGATCTTGTGTCCACTCTTGTTCAGTTGCTAATGCTGAATCATCACCAGTTGGCATGTATGTGAAGTAGAAAATAACATCCCCATCCATTTGAGGAATTACTTCTTTCCCTACCTCTACAGCTAAGTTTCCTAGCTTTGCATTATCTTTAAATAAATCTGCTTGCGCCGGAACACGTTTAAATCCTAAAGCATCAAAAATAATACCTGAGAATGAATCTGTGTAATAGATACGAGATTTATCTGCCATAAAGCGGACAAATGAAACTTCTTGGTTTGTTTGATCACCAAGTTTTTCTTTTAACGCTTGTAGCTTATCATCGTAAGCTGTTAACACTTCTTTACCTTTTGTTTCTTGATTTACTGCTTTTGCGTATAACTGAAAGTTCTCTTTCCAATCACCACGTAATGTTTCAGAGAACACGGTTGGAGCAATTTTGCTAAGTTTCGCATAATCTTTTTCTTGTCGTAATTTATTACCAATGATTAAATCTGGTTTTAATGAAGCAATTTTTTCTAAATTAATTTCATGTTCAATGCCGACTACTTCGACACCTTCCATCTGATCCTTAATATGATCATACCACGGATCACCTGTCCATGATTGTACCGCACCAACTGGCTTAATGCCTAACGCTAAAAGTGCCTCTGTTCCTTCATTTGTTAAAACAACAATGCGTTTTGGTGTGTCTTTTACTTCAGTTGTTCCCATAGCATGTTCTACACTGTAAGCATTGCTTTCTTTTGAACTTTCTTCTTTCTTATCATCGTTAGAATTACCGCATGCTGCCAAAACAAAAATAGCAACAATAGCTAGCAAAACTAAGAGTTTTTGAAATCCTTTTTGCACCTTTTCTTCCCCCATTGTATATGATAAAATGTTTAAGCATAATTGACGAGAATGAAAATCAGTTTCATTTGTCTCTTAGAACGTTACTAATCTTATTGTATGAGCTTATCAGTGTCAATACATATTTTAATAATTATGAAAGAAAAGAGTATAGTTTAAACATGATTTTAAAAAATAATTATTCTAAAACGTTGACTTTAATCGTAGGGGTTTTGCTACTACTTCTTTGCATGGGCATTAGTATTGTCTATGGCTATGCAAATACTTCTATCCAAACTACCCTTGAATCTTTTTTTCATTTTAACCATTCAAATGAGCATATCATTATTCAAAATGTTCGTATTCCAAGAGCACTTATAGCCAGTTGTGTTGGAGCATCGTTAGCGATTACGGGTGTGCTTATGCAAACTTTAACGAAAAATCCTTTAGCTTCTCCTGGAATATTAGGGATAAATGCTGGAGCAGGATTTGCCGTTGTCTTTGCCATGATTTTTTTCCATATTTCAGGTTTACAATCATTTGCATGGATCGCCTTTCTAGGTGCTGCCATCGCGGCACTAGCTGTTTATGCAATCAGTTTCTCCGGAAGAGATGCCGTAACACCCGTAAAAATTACTTTAGCAGGCGCTGCCATTAGTGCACTTTTTGCATCATTTACACAAGGGTTACTCGCTACAAATGAAGCAGAACTTGAGCAAGTATTGTTTTGGCTAGCTGGCTCTGTCCAAGGGCGTAAACTCGAAATTCTGATCTCAGTTCTCCCATATTTAATCATCGGGTGGATAGCTGCTCTAATCATTTCCCCTAAAATGAATACTCTTGCGCTAGGAGATGATGTGGCAAGAGGACTAGGATTACGTATAGGGTTAATGAAAATAATTGTAGGTTTGATTGTTATTTTTTTAGCAGGGGGTGCTGTTGCTATCGCTGGCCCCATCGGTTTTATTGGCATTGTAGTTCCCCATTTTGCGCGTAAGTTTGTCGGCACAGATCATCGATGGCTTATTCCTATGGCTGCCTTACTTGGAGGCATTTTATTATTGTTAGCGGATGTCGCAGCCCGATATATCATCATGCCACAAGAAGTACCAGTCGGAGTCATGACCGCAATGATTGGCGCGCCATTCTTTATTTACCTTGCGCGAAAAGGTGGAAAAAAATAATGAAAAACATACGAACAGTCCGTTTATTTCAGAAAAAAATATCATTTTTATTAGATGTACAAGCTATGAAAAAATTACTGGTGATTAGCTTTCTAACACTAGCGGTTTTCTTTCTTAGCGCATCATTCGGTGATTCTTTTATTAGTCCTATTAAAGTTGTACAAACTCTCTTCGGCCAAGGCTCTGATTTTGATCAGTTGATCATTATTGATTTTCGAATGCCCCGAATTTTTATGGCTATGTTTACTGGTATGGCGCTAGCTGTAGCAGGTGCTGTTTTACAAGGAATCATTAAAAATCCACTGGCCTCTCCTGATATTATTGGAATATCTGCTGGGGGCGGTGCAGCTGTTGTTGGTTTCTTAGCCATTTTCAGTGATTCTAATCACTCTTTAACAGTCAGTATAGAATGGATGCCATTAGCAGGTTTTATTGGTGCTACTGTAGTTGGGTGTTTGGTTTACCTATTTGCATGGAAAGATGGTGTTACGCCAAATCGTCTTGTTTTAATCGGTATTAGTGTATCCGCATTGATGCAAGCCATTACGACCATGCTAATGATTATTGGTCCTATCTATCAAGCAAGTGAAGCAAATAAGTGGATTACTGGGAGCGTCAAAAGCGCAGACTGGGATCAAGTTCAAATCGTTGTGCCCTTAATACTAGTACTCCTACTTGTCACGTTCTTTACTACACGTCAGTTAAATGTACAAGAATTAGGTGATGATACAGCGGCAGGATTAGGACAATCCGTTCAAAAAACTCGTCTATATTTAATTCTGTTATGTTGCTGCTTAGTAGCAAGTGCCATTTCCTTTGCGGGGGCAATTGGATTTGTAGGGTTGATGGCCCCTCATATCGCACGTCGTATCGTTGGTTCATCATTCGGAGTACTTGTGCCAACATCCGCAGCCATTGGAGCATTGCTCGTAATGGTTGCGGATATTATCGGTCGTACTGCGTTTAGCCCTTTAGAAGTGCCAGCTGGTGTCTTTACTGCTGCCATCGGTGCTCCTTATTTTATCTATTTATTATTTAGAAATCCTAATAAATAAAGGAGTTCATACATCATGACTGAATCCTTATTAACTAAATCCCTAACATTAAGTTATGGTGATTCCAATATTATCGAAGATCTCAATTTATCTATCCCTTTGAATGAAATTACTGTCTTAATTGGAGCGAACGGCTGTGGCAAATCTACACTTTTACGCTCTATTGCTCGATTATTAAAGCCCAAAAAGGGATCTGTGTTATTAGATGGCGAAGATATTTTTAAACTATCTACAAAGCAAGTAGCTAAAAACCTTTCTATACTTCCTCAATCACCAGTAGCACCAGAAGGCTTAACGGTTCTACAGCTCGTTAAACAAGGACGATTTCCTTATCAAAGTTGGCGCCAGCAATGGACGGAGAAGGACGAGGAAATTGTGATGAATGCCTTAAAAGCAACAGGTACGGAGCAATTACGAGATAGACCAGTGGATGAGCTATCAGGTGGGCAACGTCAACGTGCATGGATTGCTATGACACTTGCTCAAGATACAGATATTATTCTTTTAGATGAGCCTACAACCTATTTAGATCTAACTCATCAAATAGAAGTGTTAGATTTATTATTTGAATTAAATCAACAGCAAAAGCGAACAATTATTATGGTCTTACATGATATAAACCTCGCTTGTCGTTATGCCGATCATATCATTACTGTACGTGATCGAGGAGTTTATCGCCAAGGTAAGCCTGAAGAGATCATGACGACAGAATTAGTTAGCCATGTATTTGATCTTGAATGTCAAATGACATCAGATCCAATCTTTGGAACACCTTTATGTATTCCTTATGGTAAAGGACGAAATATTACGTAAGTCTTCAAAAAACAACAAGCCTTCGCCGATTGATTATCTGGCGAAGGCTTTCTTGTTACCTGTTCTTTTCCGTTCATAAAAAAAGTGCAGTAGATGTAAATTCATCTACTGCACTTAGTATGACCCGTACGGGATTCGAACCCGTGTTACCGCCGTGAAAGGGCGGTGTCTTAACCACTTGACCAACGGGCCAATGGCGGAGAAGGAGGGATTTGAACCCTCGCGCCGGTTACCCGACCTACACCCTTAGCAGGGGCGCCTCTTCAGCCTCTTGAGTACTTCCCCACACAAAAAAATGGCTCCGAAGGCAGGACTCGAACCTGCGACAACCTGATTAACAGTCAGGTGCTACTACCAACTGAGCTACTTCGGAATAAATAATGGGCCTAAATGGACTCGAACCATCGACCTCACGCTTATCAGGCGTGCGCTCTAACCAGCTGAGCTATAGGCCCTTGGAGCGGGTGATGAGAATCGAACTCACGACATCAGCTTGGAAGGCTGAGGTTTTACCATTAAACTACACCCGCATAAATGGTGGGTCAGGACGGAATCGAACCGCCGACACTTAGAGCTTCAATCTAATGCTCTACCAACTGAGCTACTGACCCATTTCGTCCATGCTAAGCTTGCTCACTTTTTGCTTCTCATGTCTATAAAAAAATGGCGGTCCCGACCGGGATCGAACCGGCGATCTCCTGCGTGACAGGCAGGCATGTTAACCGCTACACCACGGGACCATTTGGTTGCGGGGGCCGGATTTGAACCAACGACCTTCGGGTTATGAGCCCGACGAGCTACCACTGCTCCACCCCGCGATAATCTTATTGTCTTTTCGAGTTTTTAAAGCACCATTTATGAATAAAACTGGAGGAGGTAGAGGGATTCGAACCCCCGCGCGGTGTTACCCGCCTGTCGGTTTTCAAGACCGATCCCTTCAGCCAGACTTGGGTATACCTCCGTAATAATATATAAATGATGGACCTTGCAGGACTCGAACCTGCGACCGGACGGTTATGAGCCGTCTGCTCTAACCAACTGAGCTAAAGGTCCTTAAGATGGCGGCAGAGGGGATCGAACCCCCGACCTTACGGGTATGAACCGTACGCTCTAGCCAGCTGAGCTACGCCGCCAGGATCTTTATACTGGTTAATTACTATGGTGGAGCCTAGCGGGATCGAACCGCTGACCTCCTGCGTGCAAGGCAGGCGCTCTCCCAGCTGAGCTAAGGCCCCATAATATTTTTTGGAAATGGTCGGGAAGACAGGATTCGAACCTGCGACCCCTTGGTCCCAAACCAAGTGCTCTACCAAGCTGAGCTACTTCCCGTTGTTCTTATGGCGCGCCCGACAGGAGTCGAACCCATAACCTTCTGATCCGTAGTCAGACGCTCTATCCAATTGAGCTACGGGCGCATATAAAATGGTGCCGAGGACCGGAATCGAACCGGTACGGTAGTCACCTACCGCAGGATTTTAAGTCCTGTGCGTCTGCCAGTTCCGCCACCCCGGCACATTTGGAGCGGAAGACGAGGTTCGAACTCGCGACCCCCACCTTGGCAAGGTGGTGTTCTACCACTGAACTACTTCCGCATGTGCATAAGTTTTTTTATCTGGCATATTGAAAAATGGTGCGGGTGAAGGGAGTCGAACCCCCACGCCTTGCGGCGCTAGATCCTAAGTCTAGTGCGTCTGCCAATTCCGCCACACCCGCTTAATATGGTTGGTACTTATAAATGGTGAGCCATGAAGGACTCGAACCTTCGACCCTCTGATTAAAAGTCAGATGCTCTACCAACTGAGCTAATGGCTCGTCTGAAATGGTGCCGGCTATAGGAATCGAACCCACGACCTACTGATTACAAGTCAGTTGCTCTACCTGCTGAGCTAAACCGGCAAATGATGGAGGATGACGGGCTCGAACCGCCGACCCTCTGCTTGTAAGGCAGATGCTCTCCCAGCTGAGCTAATCCTCCTGGGTATTATGCCTAGCGACGTCCTACTCTCACAGGGGGAAGCCCCCAACTACCATCGGCGCTAAAGAGCTTAACTTCCGTGTTCGGTATGGGAACGGGTGTGACCTCTTTGCCATCATCACTAGACTACTTTATTATGTATCTTGTTTTGAAGTTGTTTACCTGTCCTTCAAGACAAGAATTATTGTATAACGTTTTCTCATATTGTGCAATACTTTTTTATAAAAAAAAGAAATTATTACTTTTAAAAGATATTTTTGTTAAGAAAGAGAAAATATTGCCCTGCAAAATATTATATCAATAGTTGTTTCAAAAGAAAACAATTATTTTTCATCTATATATTTTCAGCTTATGATCTTGCTTAAAACTTGCTACTAAATAGTAGCAAGTTCCATAGTCAATCTATCAATTTCTTTAAATGTTGTTGAATCTCCGAAAGATATTCTAAAGAATTGCCGTGCCGTTTCCATTGAATAATTCATAGATAAAATGGCTTTTGTTCCAGATTCGCTATGAATATCACACGCACTTCCCGTTGATATACTGATCCCTGCCTCGTTTAATTTTAATAATACATATTGCCCCTCCACTTTACTCATCATGACACCACAAATATTTGGCAATTGCTGCTTACACTCTATTAGTCGAACTGTTTTTGGTAGACGACTTTTAAAATATCTTCTTAATTCCTCGTAATGCTGTCTTTCATAACTATTATTTTCAACCGCTGCCGCAAAGGAAACAATGGCAGGTGTATCTAAAGTTCCCCCTCTTAATCCTCTTTCATGAGTTACGCCTGGTGTCAGTGCTGGAACACGAATTGCAGGGTTTATATAAACAGCGCCGCAGCCCTTAGGTCCTCCTATTTTATGTGCTGAAATTGTCATAGCGTCTCCTCCTCTTGGTATAGTTAATTTCCCAAAGGATTGTACACAATCAATATGACAGTAAACAGCGGCTTCTTTTGCCGCTTCAATTATTTTTTCCACAGGTTGAATAGAACCAATTTCTGAATTTACATGTTGAATGGAAATTAATGCTGTATCTTTTCGAATAGCGAGTAGTAGTTGTTCTGAGTCAATACAACCATCCTTTTGCAACGGTAATTTTGTCACCTCAAAACCCATTTTCTCCAATGTATTCAAAGCTGCATGTACAGACGTATGTTCAGCTTGTGATGAAATAATATGTTTTCCTTTTTTAGAGGCAAATGCTAATGACAAAATGGCCATAATGTTTCCTTCCGTTCCGCTTCCAGTAAAGATAACGCCATCACTATTGACACCAAGTTCATTGGCTATAATTTCTCTTGATTGCTGGATAAAATAATACGCTTGTCCCCCTAAATCATGGAGACTTGAGCTATTTCCATAATAACGCTGTGCCACCTCTACATATGCTTCAAGCGCCTTCTTCGTCATTGGTGTTGTTGCTGCGTAATCCATGTAGATCATCGTATTCTTCCTCTCTCGTTCAACAGGTCTTGTTTTCTTTTTTATTTTATGTAAAGATAAGTGTCAAGACAACTGTAAAGAAGGTATAACTATGGATGTAAAGACAGACGTCCTTATAATTGGTAGTGGTATTGCAGCACTTCAGGCAGCTCTACTCCTCGAAGAACATTTTAAAATACAAATAGTTACAAAATCATCCGTCCATACGAGCAGTTCCTATCGTGCACAGGGTGGCATTGCCGTCGTGACAAGTGAGGAGGATCATATTGATTGCCATATTGCGGATACATTGAAGGCCGGAGAGTTTCATCATGAAGGTAGAAATGTCCAAACGCTCATAGAAGAAGGCACAAAAATAATGCGTAACTACCTTCAAGCTGAATTCCCCATTGATCGGAATAGCAATGGAGCTCCTGCTCTAGGTCTGGAGGGAGCACATAGCCATCATCGTATTCTCCATGCAGGTGGTGATCGTACTGGTCAAATTTTCATAGATTACTTGCTTCATAAACTTTCTCCTAATACAAAGGTAAATTGCTATGAAATGGCCTATGAACTTTTACTAAATACAAATGGTGACTGTGTAGGTGTACTTACAAAAGGAAGCGAAGGCACTAAACGCTACTTTGCCCATCATGTTATTTTAGCGACAGGTGGTGCAGGAGCACTTTATTCAAGTACATCTAATTACCCAACAAATACTGGTGATGGTATTGCTTTAGCCTTTCGAGCAGGAGCTGCCATCAGTGATATGGAATTTATGCAGTTTCATCCAAGTCTGCTTTGGTGTGAAAACGAGGCAAAAGGATTGATTTCTGAAGCGGTACGAGGAGCTGGTGGTATTTTTGTCGATGCCCAACGTCGTCCAATTATGAAGGGCATCCATGCACAACTTGATTTAGCGCCAAGACATATTACAGCACTCACATTATTTAAGAAACGGGCGGCTGGTGAGGAAACATTCCTTGATATATCCTCCATCCAAAATTTCGATGTAAAATTTCCATCAATCACACAGCTTTGCCGTAACAACCATATTGACTTACAAGATGGCCTGATTCCTGTTTCACCAGGTAGTCATTTTTTAATGGGCGGTATTATTGCTGATGATAAAGGCAGAACCACTATAGCCAACTTGTATGCTATCGGCGAAGTGGCCTGTACAGGTGTTCACGGAGCAAATCGTTTAGCTAGTAACTCCCTATTAGAAGGGATTACTTTTGGTCACAGAATGGCATATTTCATTATCCAACAAGGCTGTAGTCAAAAGGATTTCTTACTTGCTAGCGATAAAAATGTCGATTCAATGCCTTCATTATTTAGCAAACAACAATTACAGCAACATATGATGCAGTACTTAGGTATCGTTAGGAACGGTGACGATTTGCAATATTCCCTCCAGCAATTACCCTCTATACAAGCACTTCTCCATGCAAATTTAAAGGGTTTGCAACAGACTGAGCTGGAACTATATATGATGCATGTTGTCGCCACATTAATAACCCATGCGGCCATTACAAGAACTGAAACACGTGGAGCCCACATTCGTAGCGATAAACCCGCGATGGTAGCAAAGTGGGCAAACCGATGGATTATTTTTTCGCAAGGACAAATGAAAGTGAGGAATTCATTGTATGAATATCATCAAACTCGAGGAAATGCTCAAACAATTTTTTAATGAGGATATAGGTGATGGGGATTTATCGAGTGAATATATTTTTTCTCCTAAAGAGCAAGGAACTTTTTCATTTTATGCCAAAGAAAGTGGCATTTTTTGTGGCGCACCTATTATTGAGCATGGCTTTCACGTACTAGATCGGTCTATAAAAGTCAACCTTCCTAAAAAAGATGGGGAAGCCGTAGAGGCTGGCGACGTCATTGCTATTATAGATGGCCCCTTACAAAAATTATTAATGGGAGAACGCGTAATTTTAAATCTTATACAACGGATGTCTGCAATAGCTACGGCGGCTCACCTAGCAGTACAGGAAATTGCAGGAACGAACACAAAAATATGTGATACCCGTAAAACGATTCCTGGTTTGCGTATGCTTGATAAATATGCTGTTCGAATCGGTGGTGCTTTTAACCATCGCAATGGCCTATTTGATGCAATCATGCTAAAGGATAATCATATTGCTTTTGCTGGTAGCATGACAAACGCCATTCAGGCTGCTAGAGAAAAAGTTGGTCATACCGTTAAAATTGAAGTGGAAATAGAAACAAAAAAACAGCTAGATGAAGCCATTTTAGCTGGAGCAGATATTATAATGTTTGATAATCGAAGTCCTGAAGAAATACGTGCATGGCTGCCTGCTGTTCCTTCTTCTATCACGACTGAAGCGTCAGGTGGCATTACTCTTGAAAATATAAGAGCTTATGCTCAAACTGGTATACAGTGGATTTCACTTGGTTCTCTAACCCACTCTGTCAAAGCCTTTGACATTAGCGCCCTTGTACAAATGAAAGGAGGCTATTCCATTGTCCATCACTAGTTTATTACAGCAGACGACGTTACTTCCTGAGCATTATCGAGCATTATCCGTAACGGAAATGGAATCTCGTATTTTATCCATCAAAAAGAAATTAGGATCTAAGCTTTTTATTCCGGGTCATCACTATCAAAAAGATGAAGTTATCCAATTTGCTGATGCAACGGGAGATTCCTTACAGCTGGCTCAATTATCTGCAGCAAACAAAGAGGCGGAGCACATCGTATTTTGTGGGGTACATTTTATGGCTGAAACTGCTGATATGCTAACATCAAAACAGCAACATGTATATTTACCAGATATGCGTGCAGGTTGCTCGATGGCTGACATGGCTGATATTTATCAAACTGAACAAGCATGGCCCATTTTACAGCAGCTCTTTGGTGATACGATCATTCCACTTACCTATGTTAATTCAACAGCCGCTATTAAAGCCTTTACAGGAAGACATGGTGGTGCATGTGTAACATCCTCTAATGCGAAAGAGCTTGTTCAGTGGGCATTTACACAAAAACAGCGTATCTTCTTTTTACCCGACCAACATTTAGGCAGAAATACTGCTTATGACTTAGGTGTTCCACTCGAGAATATGGCCGTTTGGAATCCGCATAAAAATATACTTGAAACTAAACAGCCTCTTGAGAACATCCAAGTTATTCTGTGGAAGGGTCATTGCTCTGTACATGAAGGATTTACAGTTCAACATACAGAGACTGTTCGTAAGGAATATCCAGCCATGAAAATTATTGTTCACCCTGAATGTAGTCGTGAAGTTGTAGATGCGGCTGATGATGCTGGTTCAACTAAGTACATTATCGATACAATTAGTCAAGCACCTAGTGGATCTGCATGGGCAATAGGGACAGAAATGAATCTGGTCAATCGTATTATAAAGCAGCATCCAGATAAACAGATCATCTCTTTAAATGAAAACTTTTGTCCTTGCCTAACAATGAATCGCATTGATCTCCCCCATTTACTATGGTGCTTAGAAAGCATTGAACAAGGTCAACCACATAACCGTATTCAAGTTGATAGCCATACTAGCACTGAAGCTCTTAGTTCTCTGGAAAGAATGTTAGCAAGAAGATAAATTACGATTTTAAAGCAGAGATGTTGTAAAAAACAATATTTCTGCTTTTTATTTGCTCATAAAATTAAGTATCTGGTTACCTCCTGAAATTGACACTCATTTATTTTTTATGATAATGTCGATTTGGAGGTGATAAGAAATGTCTTTTCAATCGAAAAATATTTTCATTAATTTACCAGTAAAAAATGTAAACAAATCCACGTCATTTTTTAAGGAGTTAGGTTTTGAGTTCAATCAACAATTCAGTGATGAAACAACTTCCTCAATGATTATTAGCGAAAATATTTTTGCTTTACTAATGGTCGAAGATCGCTTCAAAGGATTTAGTAACAAGGAGATACCGGATACTACTGTTTCTGCCCAAGCAATTTTATGTCTATCTGCAGAAAATCGCGAGCAAGTAGATCAGCTAGTAAATAAGGCACTTGCCTCCGGGGGTAAACCTTATAGTGATCCACAGGATCATGGATTTATGTATGGCTGGGGTTTTCAAGATTTAGATGGGCATATTTGGGAAGTAGTTTATATGGATGAGCATGCAATGAATCAAGAGTAAATCGTTTATCTTATATTAGTTTTCTATAAAAAAACAGTAGACGCACATGCATCTACTGTTTTTTGTATGACCCGTACGGGATTCGAACCCGTGTTACCGCCGTGAAAGGGCGGTGTCTTAACCACTTGACCAACGGGCCAATGGCGGAGAAGGAGGGATTTGAACCCTCGCGCCGGTTACCCGACCTACACCCTTAGCAGGGGCGCCTCTTCAGCCTCTTGAGTACTTCCCCACACAAAAAAATGGCTCCGAAGGCAGGACTCGAACCTGCGACAACCTGATTAACAGTCAGGTGCTACTACCAACTGAGCTACTTCGGAATAAATAATGGGCCTAAATGGACTCGAACCATCGACCTCACGCTTATCAGGCGTGCGCTCTAACCAGCTGAGCTATAGGCCCTTGGAGCGGGTGATGAGAATCGAACTCACGACATCAGCTTGGAAGGCTGAGGTTTTACCATTAAACTACACCCGCATAAATGGTGGGTCAGGACGGAATCGAACCGCCGACACTTAGAGCTTCAATCTAATGCTCTACCAACTGAGCTACTGACCCATTTCGTCCATGCTAAGCTTGCTCACTTTTTGCTTCTCATGTCTATAAAAAAATGGCGGTCCCGACCGGGATCGAACCGGCGATCTCCTGCGTGACAGGCAGGCATGTTAACCGCTACACCACGGGACCATTTGGTTGCGGGGGCCGGATTTGAACCAACGACCTTCGGGTTATGAGCCCGACGAGCTACCACTGCTCCACCCCGCGATAATCTTATTGTCTTTTCGAGTTTTTAAAGCACCATTTATGAATAAAACTGGAGGAGGTAGAGGGATTCGAACCCCCGCGCGGTGTTACCCGCCTGTCGGTTTTCAAGACCGATCCCTTCAGCCAGACTTGGGTATACCTCCGTAATAATATATAAATGATGGACCTTGCAGGACTCGAACCTGCGACCGGACGGTTATGAGCCGTCTGCTCTAACCAACTGAGCTAAAGGTCCTTAAGATGGCGGCAGAGGGGATCGAACCCCCGACCTTACGGGTATGAACCGTACGCTCTAGCCAGCTGAGCTACGCCGCCAGGATCTTTATACTGGTTAATTACTATGGTGGAGCCTAGCGGGATCGAACCGCTGACCTCCTGCGTGCAAGGCAGGCGCTCTCCCAGCTGAGCTAAGGCCCCATAATATTTTTTGGAAATGGTCGGGAAGACAGGATTCGAACCTGCGACCCCTTGGTCCCAAACCAAGTGCTCTACCAAGCTGAGCTACTTCCCGTTGTTCTTATGGCGCGCCCGACAGGAGTCGAACCCATAACCTTCTGATCCGTAGTCAGACGCTCTATCCAATTGAGCTACGGGCGCATATAAAATGGTGCCGAGGACCGGAATCGAACCGGTACGGTAGTCACCTACCGCAGGATTTTAAGTCCTGTGCGTCTGCCAGTTCCGCCACCCCGGCACATTTGGAGCGGAAGACGAGGTTCGAACTCGCGACCCCCACCTTGGCAAGGTGGTGTTCTACCACTGAACTACTTCCGCATGTGCATAAGTTTTTTTATCTGGCATATTGAAAAATGGTGCGGGTGAAGGGAGTCGAACCCCCACGCCTTGCGGCGCTAGATCCTAAGTCTAGTGCGTCTGCCAATTCCGCCACACCCGCTTAATATGGTTGGTACTTATAAATGGTGAGCCATGAAGGACTCGAACCTTCGACCCTCTGATTAAAAGTCAGATGCTCTACCAACTGAGCTAATGGCTCGTCTGAAATGGTGCCGGCTATAGGAATCGAACCCACGACCTACTGATTACAAGTCAGTTGCTCTACCTGCTGAGCTAAACCGGCAAATGATGGAGGATGACGGGCTCGAACCGCCGACCCTCTGCTTGTAAGGCAGATGCTCTCCCAGCTGAGCTAATCCTCCTGGGTATTATGCCTAGCGACGTCCTACTCTCACAGGGGGAAGCCCCCAACTACCATCGGCGCTAAAGAGCTTAACTTCCGTGTTCGGTATGGGAACGGGTGTGACCTCTTTGCCATCATCACTAGACTATTTTCGGCTTTCAATATACATAGCATTTCTTCGTCAGCTTCTGTCGTTCAGTCAGTCACGTACTTGAGTACGCTCCTTCCCTCTCTCTATTGCTTCCTCGAACTACTCGTATCTTGAAACCCTTCATAAAAGAAATTATTCTTTCAAAACTGGATAAACGGTTCATTGAATGTTTCAAACATTTTGGTTAAGTCCTCGATCGATTAGTATTCGTCAGCTCCATGTGTCACCACACTTCCACCTCGAACCTATCTACCTCATCGTCTTTGAGGGATCTTACTTACTTGCGTAATGGGAAATCTCATCTTGAGGGGGGCTTCATGCTTAGATGCTTTCAGCACTTATCCCGTCCACACATAGCTACCCAGCGATGCCTTTGGCAAGACAACTGGTACACCAGCGGTGTGTCCATCCCGGTCCTCTCGTACTAAGGACAGCTCCTCTCAAATTTCCTACGCCCACGACGGATAGGGACCGAACTGTCTCACGACGTTCTGAACCCAGCTCGCGTACCGCTTTAATGGGCGAACAGCCCAACCCTTGGGACCGACTACAGCCCCAGGATGCGATGAGCCGACATCGAGGTGCCAAACCTCCCCGTCGATGTGGACTCTTGGGGGAGATAAGCCTGTTATCCCCGGGGTAGCTTTTATCCGTTGAGCGATGGCCCTTCCATGCGGAACCACCGGATCACTAAGCCCGTCTTTCGACCCTGCTCGACTTGTAGGTCTCGCAGTCAAGCTCCCTTGTGCCTTTACACTCTACGAATGATTTCCAACCATTCTGAGGGAACCTTTGGGCGCCTCCGTTACCTTTTAGGAGGCGACCGCCCCAGTCAAACTGTCCGCCTGACACTGTCTCCTGCCCCGCTAAGGGGCATGGGTTAGAATTTCAATACAACCAGGGTAGTATCCCACCGACGCCTCCTTCGAAGCTGGCGCTCCGAGATCTCTGGCTCCTACCTATCCTGTACAAGTTGTACCAAAATTCAATATCAGGCTACAGTAAAGCTCCACGGGGTCTTTCCGTCCTGTCGCGGGTAACCTGCATCTTCACAGGTACTATAATTTCACCGAGTCTCTCGTTGAGACAGTGCCCAGATCGTTACGCCTTTCGTGCGGGTCGGAACTTACCCGACAAGGAATTTCGCTACCTTAGGACCGTTATAGTTACGGCCGCCGTTTACTGGGGCTTCAATTCGCAGCTTCGCTTGCGCTAACCACTCCTCTTAACCTTCCAGCACCGGGCAGGCGTCAGCCCCTATACGTCACCTTACGGTTTTGCAGAGACCTGTGTTTTTGCTAAACAGTCGCCTGGGCCTATTCACTGCGGCTCTCATGCGCTTGCACGCTCAAGAGCACCCCTTCTCCCGAAGTTACGGGGTCATTTTGCCGAGTTCCTTAACGAGAGTTCTCTCGCACACCTTAGGATTCTCTCCTCGACTACCTGTGTCGGTTTGCGGTACGGGCACCTCTCACCTCGATAGAGGCTTTTCTTGGCAGTGTGAAATCAGGAACTTCGTCCATACGGACTCGCCATCACAGCTCAACGTTACAGTGTGCGGATTTGCCTACACACACGCCTTACTGCTTGGACGCGCATAACCAACAGCGCGCTTACCCTATCCTACTGCGTCCCCCCATTTCTCAAACGGTGAGGAGGTGGTACAGGAATATCAACCTGTTGTCCATCGCCTACGCCTATCGGCCTCGGCTTAGGTCCCGACTAACCCTGAGCGGACGAGCCTTCCTCAGGAAACCTTAGTCATACGGTGGACGGGATTCTCACCCGTCTTTCGCTACTCATACCGGCATTCTCACTTCTAAGCGCTCCACCAGTCCTTCCGGTCTGACTTCAACGCACTTAGAACGCTCTCCTACCACTGACATCGTAGATGTCAATCCACAGCTTCGGTGAATCGTTTAGCCCCGATACATTTTCGGCGCAGCGTCACTCGACCAGTGAGCTATTACGCACTCTTTAAATGATGGCTGCTTCTAAGCCAACATCCTGGTTGTCTGTGCAACGCCACATCCTTTTCCACTTAACGATTACTTTGGGACCTTAGCTGGTGGTCTGGGCTGTTTCCCTTTTGACTACGGATCTTATCACTCGCAGTCTGACTCCCGTGTATAAATATCTGGCATTCGGAGTTTGTCTGAATTCGGTAAACCGGGATGGCCCCCTAGTCCAAACAGTGCTCTACCTCCAGTATTCTCATCACGAGGCTAGCCCTAAAGCTATTTCGGAGAGAACCAGCTATCTCCAAGTTCGATTGGAATTTCTCCGCTACCCACACCTCATCCCCGCACTTTTCAACGTGCGTGGGTTCGGGCCTCCAGTAAGTGTTACCTTACCTTCACCCTGGACATGGGTAGATCACCTGGTTTCGGGTCTACGACCACGTACTATTTCGCCCTATTCAGACTCGCTTTCGCTGCGGCTCCGCCTTCTAAAGCTTAACCTCGCACGTAATCGTAACTCGCCGGTTCATTCTACAAAAGGCACGCTATCACCCATTAACGGGCTCTAACTACTTGTAGGCACACGGTTTCAGGATCTCTTTCACTCCCCTTCCGGGGTGCTTTTCACCTTTCCCTCACGGTACTGGTTCACTATCGGTCACTAGGTAGTATTTAGCCTTGGGAGATGGTCCTCCCGGATTCCGACGGAATTTCACGTGTTCCGCCGTACTCAGGATCCACTCAGGAGGGAACGAACTTTCGACTACAGGGCTTTTACCTGCTCTGGCGGACCTTTCCAAGTCGCTTCATCTAACTCGCTCTTTTGTAACTCCGTATTGAGTGTCCTACAACCCCAAGAGGCAAGCCTCTTGGTTTGGGCTCTTCCCGTTTCGCTCGCCGCTACTCAGGGAATCGATTTTTCTTTCTCTTCCTCCAGGTACTTAGATGTTTCAGTTCCCTGGGTCTGCCTTCAAGACGCTATGTATTCACGTCAAGATACTACGCGATTAAACGTAGTGGGTTCCCCCATTCGGAAATCTCCGGATCAAAGCTCACTTACAGCTCCCCGAAGCATATCGGTGTTAGTGCCGTCCTTCTTCGGCTCCTAGTGCCAAGGCATTCGCCGTGCGCCCTTAATAACTTAACCTATCAGCTTTCAATACACATCGCATTTAACTGCTCGTGTCTTGAAACCTTTTAATGTTATTAAGCCTATAAAAAACTTAAAAAATAAATGTGTTTGTTACTATTTCAATGTCGTTTTATCCAGTTTTCAAAGAACAAGTTTTGAAGTATTTCATTCAGAAGAATGAACCTTCAAAACTGAACGCAAAACGTAATCTTACAAACCCAAGGTTTGTATTCCGAAAATATCCTTAGAAAGGAGGTGATCCAGCCGCACCTTCCGATACGGCTACCTTGTTACGACTTCACCCCAATCATCTATCCCACCTTCGGCGGCTGGCTCCAAAAGGTTACCTCACCGACTTCGGGTGTTACAAACTCTCGTGGTGTGACGGGCGGTGTGTACAAGGCCCGGGAACGTATTCACCGCGGCATGCTGATCCGCGATTACTAGCGATTCCGGCTTCATGTAGGCGAGTTGCAGCCTACAATCCGAACTGAGAACGACTTTATCGGATTAGCTCCCTCTCGCGAGTTGGCAACCGTTTGTATCGTCCATTGTAGCACGTGTGTAGCCCAGGTCATAAGGGGCATGATGATTTGACGTCATCCCCACCTTCCTCCGGTTTGTCACCGGCAGTCACCTTAGAGTGCCCAACTAAATGATGGCAACTAAGATCAAGGGTTGCGCTCGTTGCGGGACTTAACCCAACATCTCACGACACGAGCTGACGACAACCATGCACCACCTGTCACCGTTGCCCCCGAAGGGGAAACTATATCTCTACAGTGGTCAACGGGATGTCAAGACCTGGTAAGGTTCTTCGCGTTGCTTCGAATTAAACCACATGCTCCACCGCTTGTGCGGGCCCCCGTCAATTCCTTTGAGTTTCAGTCTTGCGACCGTACTCCCCAGGCGGAGTGCTTAATGCGTTAGCTGCAGCACTAAGGGGCGGAAACCCCCTAACACTTAGCACTCATCGTTTACGGCGTGGACTACCAGGGTATCTAATCCTGTTTGCTCCCCACGCTTTCGCGCCTCAGTGTCAGTTACAGACCAGATAGTCGCCTTCGCCACTGGTGTTCCTCCAAATCTCTACGCATTTCACCGCTACACTTGGAATTCCACTATCCTCTTCTGCACTCAAGTCTCCCAGTTTCCAATGACCCTCCACGGTTGAGCCGTGGGCTTTCACATCAGACTTAAGAAACCACCTGCGCGCGCTTTACGCCCAATAATTCCGGACAACGCTTGCCACCTACGTATTACCGCGGCTGCTGGCACGTAGTTAGCCGTGGCTTTCTAATAAGGTACCGTCAAGGTACAGCCAGTTACTACTGTACTTGTTCTTCCCTTACAACAGAGTTTTACGAACCGAAATCCTTCTTCACTCACGCGGCGTTGCTCCATCAGGCTTTCGCCCATTGTGGAAGATTCCCTACTGCTGCCTCCCGTAGGAGTCTGGGCCGTGTCTCAGTCCCAGTGTGGCCGATCACCCTCTCAGGTCGGCTACGCATCGTCGCCTTGGTGAGCCGTTACCTCACCAACTAGCTAATGCGCCGCGGGCCCATCCTATAGCGACAGCCGAAACCGTCTTTCAGTGTTTCACCATGAGGTGAAACAGATTATTCGGTATTAGCCCCGGTTTCCCGGAGTTATCCCAAACTATAAGGTAGGTTGCCCACGTGTTACTCACCCGTCCGCCGCTAACGTCGAAGGAGCAAGCTCCTTCTCTGTTCGCTCGACTTGCATGTATTAGGCACGCCGCCAGCGTTCGTCCTGAGCCAGGATCAAACTCTCCATAAAAGAAATTTGATTAGCTCAAATTGTTTTGCTGGCATCAATTTTGATGTCCAAATTTTTGTTTCGTTCACTAGCTAGGCTAGTTACTTAAAACTTTATTGATTACGTTTTGCTTGTTCAGTTTTCAAAGTTCATTATTATCTCAGTCGTTTTCAGCGACTTCATTATGATAACTCGTTTATAACAAGAAGTCAACAACTTTTTTGTTTTTTTATTTTCAAAGTGTTTTGTCTTGTTAAGGACAAGTAATAATATATAATATAGCATTTTAAAAATCAAGCATTTTTTGAAAAAAAGTTAAAAATCTTTTTTTATATCAATAACAAACAATAGAGCGCTCCCTTCTAAAACAATAAATAGCAGTACTAACATGTTCAGCCATAGTCAAAAAAACAAGTAAACAAAGTATGGCCAAATAAATTAGATACTAACACTATTAAGAAAAACCAACCCCATCCCTTATAAGGTCCACTTGATCTTCTTTACATTACAGATCAAATAAATGATGGTACTATCAACATCATCAGCCATTCCAACGCTCATCGCATACGTATATTCCGTCCTATTATATAATAAGATGTAGCAAGTGAGTGCATCCCATTTTTCTCAACACTTATTCTGACGAAACTTCAAATGAACATGTTGATTGAACGAATCTTCTATCGTTATCTTCAATCTGGATTTTGGAATATCTATATATAGAAAGCATACGTCCAATGTAATCCTAAGTGCTTCTTGCATGCCTTGTATCCTATATAAATTTAGAGTTGTACTCTTTCCAATTAATTTGAGTAATTTAACAATGCATGTTATAATTTTTCATGAAGATGGATATAAAAAAAGGACCACTTGGTGTGTCACCACCAAATGGTCATGTAACAGACGAATCGCTTCAAAGGCGATTTGCATAATGAAGGAGTAAACCACTCACATGCTTGGAGGGCAGGGGCGGTTTACTTTTTTTTCTGAGAAAAAGTAAATGACAGAACAATTACCGAAACAATCAATCCACTAAAACTGATCATTAAGGACATTGCCTCGTAAGTTGTCATTAGCAACACCTCCTTCCCCTCCAGAAACCTGAAGAACGGGTGAAGAATGTATGCTTACCGCCCATGAAACCTCTATCTAGTTACCCCTTTATTATACCATTTTATGTGAATGAAATATAGTTTTTGGAAATTTAATTAGGATATAAATCTGATCATAACCTCTCGTCAATTCTTGTTACAAGCTCGCCGTTTGCTTCATCTCCCCTTTACATTTTTAGTATGATCTAGGCCTGGAGCCGCAATTAGGTTCCCGAATCCGATCAGCATTCTTTATTGAAAATGCGAATAAAAACTTTCCTTATCATTAATCTTTTATTTCCCCCTATCAGTAGTCTCATTCCCTACTATCAATAACGCTTTGTCCATTCCCCTAAGAACAGAGTCGCCATCATTAAATTAGAAAAGAGCATATGGGAAAATGCTATGATATTCGCTTACGTAGATGCTTGCTTTACATAAATAACCGACCTAGAACCAAAGTCATATCAATTACGAAATGGATGTATAAATGAATTTTTAGATCCCTATAAAATAAAACACATATATTTCCTTACTTCCATGTTGTACAATACAAAAAAGTAATACACATATAATAATGACTGGTTGCATATCTCTTAGCAATGCGAAACATCTATGGAGGGTCGTGTATGGGAACATTATTGGAAAATATGATTACATATGAAGTTGGCATAAAATTAGTTTTAGCAGCCACATTAAGTTTAGTCATCGGAATTGAAAGGGAATTAAAGAAGAAACCAGTTGGATTAAAGACAAGTTTAGTCATAGCAACATTCAGTTGTTTGCTAACCATTATTTCCATTGAAACAGCTTACTCCACCCCTTCTAGAGAAGATATAAATATTACAATGGATCCCCTTCGCTTAGCAGCCCAAATTGTCAGTGGGATTGGATTTCTAGGAGCAGGCGTAATTTTAAGACGTGGCAATGATAGCATCTCTGGTTTAACGACTGCGGCCATGATATGGGGAGCTGCCGGCATCGGAATCGCTGTAGGCGCTGGTTTTTATATGGATGCAACGTTAGCTGTCATTATCATCGTTTTCGGAATTGAAATTCTCTCTCCTTTCCTAATGAAAATTGGACCAAAACGTATTCGCATGAGAGAGATTTTACTAAAGGTTCAAATTGATGATGACAAACATACGGAATCCTTTCTATTATTCCTTAAGAACAACAATATCATCATCGAAAACATCCGTATTAAAGATGTACCTTTAAAAAATGATAATGTTTTACATGAGTTGGATTTACGTTTGTCCTTAATTGTTTCTGATAATTTACTGTCGTTTTACCGTTCATTAAGAACATTATCATATATTAAAAAAATCGAAATGGAAATTTTAAACTAGTTGGAGGATTTTTATGGCAGAATTATTTAAACTACTAAAGGATGGTAACAAACCTTCCCTGATGGCGGCTTGTGTCAATGCCTTTTTAGGTATTATTAAAGGCATTGCCTTTTTCTTAACAGGTAATGTGGCTATGTTCGCAGAAATGATGCATTCACTTGGAGATGCAGCTAACCAATTGTTCGTGTATATAGGCTCCGCTCTATCGAAAAAAGCACCTACAAAGAAATTCCCTAGCGGCTTCGGTCGTATTGTCAATTTAGTATGCTTATTTGCAGTTATTATCGTAGCAATTCTTTCTTATGAAACAATCAAAGAAGGATGGCATCATTTTATCCACCCTACTGGTGAATCAAGTGGGGTACTCATCGCACTTGGAGTTTTATTTATAGGTATTGTTTTAGAGGGTACAGTACTTGCTAAAGCAGCAGTAGAAGTATTACATGAAGCTGGGCAAGAAAAAGCAGGTATAACATCCATCCCAAAAGCTTTCAATTATTTAAACCGCGCCAAGCCTGCGACTAAATTAGTGTTTATGGAAGATTTAGTCGCTACAAGCGGAAATATTTTAGCCTTCATTGCTATTGTTATCGCTCATTTTACAGGGTGGACTAGAATAGAAGGTCTTGTTTCCATGATTATTGGGGCAATGATGTTTTATGTTGTTGGTAAAGTATTCTTAGACAATGCTCGGGGTGTAATCGGTGAGACAGATGAAGAAATGTTAAATCATATCGCCCATCTTGTGATGGATGATCCAAATATTAAAGATATTGTACGCCTTGAAGTCATTAAAGAAGGGGAGTTTTTACATGTTGAATTAGTGGCAGAAGCTGACCCTAAACTATCCTTAGCTTTTTTAGATGATGTTCGAGATCATTTGACAGAAGTTATTTTAAGTCAGAAAGGTGTATCGAAGGTCGCCATTTTATTTGATGAAGATGACGGAAAAGCTAGCTGGATACATCTTGGCGACAGACCTAATCATGAATTGTAGAAGCTAAAAAGCCAATTGCCCTGTTTTGATCTCACCCCAAAAAGTTAGACATCAATCTAACTTTTACAGGGCAGTTCATTTCAGGCAGTTGGCTTTTTGTTAAACTGATATTAATTGATCCCGATCAAAATTTGTTTCCCTTAGATTGTCAGGGATGGACTCGTAGCTTACAAAGACTTGATTGGTTATCATAAATGTTAGGAATTGATTACTAACAACGGTCTTCTTAGTACCATTTTGTTGAATGACTATTTCTGAAAACATTAAAGTAGCTTGTCGATTGGCTAAAGCATATTCTTGGGCATTTAGAATATCCCTACCGTCCACATGACAGCCTAAAACAAAATGACCAGCAAAAGAATCTTTTAATACGTTAGGATGCATGGATCGGTAATGCACTTCAGAAATTGAATCTTCACGTTTCATGAATTGATGGGCTACCAAATAATGCTTTAAAGCACCTTTTAAATCAATTGCGATAACTGTATCTGCTAATATTGTTCGAAAATAAACCGGAACAATTTCAGCATCTCCTAAATATGGTTTTACCTCTACCACAATTCCCCCAGAAGGACGGACAAATAAATGTCCACTTGCCTTATTTACACCATTCGAAAAAGTAATGTTCGTTTGCCCAAAATGTAAACTTTTAAAGAAAATACTTTGATCAGCCATGTAACCCGTAACAATGTTATCATTTTCAATTTGTATCGATTTTGTTTCAATCCCCAAAACTTCTACACAATTTTGCATTTTATAAACATGCCGCTGAAATGGTATCTCTTTACAACTTAATGTAACCACACGATCCTTAAGCAATTGCTTCAACATTCCATCCCTCTCCCCTTTGTTTAAGTCATTATTTTAATAAAGGTGGCTAAACAGTTTCTGAACAACCCTACATTAATGGAGCTATTGCGACAAATACCATCATTCTCTAGCAATCACAAAGTCTAATATGTATTAAAATATCCAATTTAAGTTAAATATTTTGATTAAAATCATGACTTTTTTCACTTCTCTTAATAAAATTAACTATTACACCCCTTTGAATATCTAACTATTTCATTATATTGTAGGTCTTAAGAAACTTCTACGACAAAATTCAACAAGATTCGTTAATTTTTCTTAACCTACAATAAAAAAGTGTGAGGCTAACTACATAGCCTCACACGCAATCATTATTTTAAAGGGAATTTTGTAAGATAGTACGTACATCTTTTTCTTGTAACTGATGGAAGTTTCCAAATGGACCATTTTGCATTGCATGCTCTACAATCTGCTGGAATTTCGAATCATCAATATTATAATCGGCTAAACGATTTGGTGCCCCTAATGATGACCAAAATGCTGATAAGCGATCGATCCCTTCATAAGCAACCTCTTCTACCGTTTTGTCTGTTGCATCCACCCCGAATACTCGTGTTGCTATACCCGCAAAGCGCTCAGGATTCACTGGTACACTTAAACGCATCCAATGAGGCTGAAGAATAGCTAAACCACCTGCATGCGGAATATCATATACTGCCGATACAGCATGCTCAATATTATGAGATGCCCAATCCCCACGAGATCCGATTGATAAGAATCCATTTAATCCAATTGTTCCTGCTAATAGAATTGTTTCACGTAACTGTGTATTCTCTAGATCCTCTAATAATTGAGGTGCTGTCGTAATAACCGTACGTAATACACCTTCACACATTTCATCAGTGATTGGTGTATTCGTTGTATTATGGAAATACTGTTCGAATACATGTGACATCATATCAACGATTCCATAAACCGTATGATTTTTAGGTACAGACACCGTATACGCAGGATTTAAGATTGAGAATTTCGGGAATGCCGCAGGGCTACCCCAGCCTAATTTTTCTTCTGTAGCGGCATTAGTAATAACTGACCCAGAGTTCATTTCAGAGCCTGTAGCGGCCAAGGTTAAGACAGTTCCTAATGGTAAAGCTTGTTCTACAAATACCTTGCGTTTAACGATATCCCAAGCATCCCCATCATATTTTGCACCAGCAACAATTAGTTTGGAGCAATCAATAACAGAACCGCCACCAACTGCAAGAACTAAGTCAATTCCCTCTGTTTTACAAATTTCAATACCACGTCTAGCTGTTTCCACACGTGGATTAGGTTCTACACCACTTAATTCAAAAATTGTTTTATCTGCTTGCTGTAATTTGTCAATAACCGCGTCGTAGACACCATTCGTCTTGATGCTACCGCCACCATATACAACCAATACTTTTTTTCCATACTGCTCTAATTCCTTCGGTAACTTTTCCAGTGCATCTTCACCAAAATGAAGTTTCACTGGGTTAAAAAATGTAAATGAATCCATTTAATTCGCCCCTTTCTAGTTGGATTTTCTCATATTTCTGTTCAAGAAAGCAAAGATAAACGTTCGGCATACCTGTTTAATTAGATTCCGTTTGGACGATTTATTAAAGGGTTTTATAAGGGGAATGCATTCTAACATTTCTTCAAATTTGTAAAGAGACGCAAAAAAACGAGTCCTCCCATTAACTATAGGAGAAACTCGTTGTAAATTGAATATTCTTAAACCCATCCGCGGAAGCGTGAAGCTTCTGCAGTGCGGCGAACACCAACCATATAAGCTGCTAAGCGCATGTTAATGTTACGTGTTGTAGCTGTTGTATAAACATTATCAAATGCTTCAACCATTTTTTTGTATAAACGTTCTTCAACTTCTTCTTCTGTCCAATAATAACCTTGGTTATTTTGTACCCATTCAAAGTAAGAAACTGTAACTCCACCAGCAGATGCTAATACGTCTGGTACAAGTAAAATGCCACGTTCTGTCAAAATTTTAGTTGCTTCAGCAGTTGTTGGACCATTTGCTGCTTCTACTACGATATTAGCTTTAATATTGTGTGCATTGTCAGCAGTAATTTGATTCTCAATTGCAGCAGGTACTAAAATATCACAATCAAGTTCTAATAATTCTTTATTTGAAATCGTGTTTTCAAATAAAGTTGTTACAGTACCAAAGCTATCACGACGATCTAATAAATAGTCGATATCTAAACCTTCTGGATCATGAAGTGCACCATAAGCATCCGAAATACCGATTACCTTTGCACCTAAATCATGCATAAATTTCGCAAGGAAGCTACCTGCGTTACCAAATCCTTGAATAACAATGCGCGCACCTTTAATATCAATACCGCGTTTTTTCGCTGCTTCTTCGATTACAATTGTAACACCTTGTGCAGTCGCACGGTCGCGACCTTGTGAACCACCAAGAACTAGTGGCTTACCTGTGATAAAGCCTGGAGAGTTGAATTCATCCATACGGCTATATTCATCCATCATCCATGCCATAATTTGTGCATTTGTAAATACGTCTGGCGCAGGAATATCTTTTGTTGGCCCTACGATTTGACTTACAGCACGTACATAACCACGGCTTAAGCGCTCGATTTCGCCCATAGACATTTGACGAGGATCACAGATGACACCGCCTTTACCACCACCATATGGTAGATCGACAATACCACATTTCAATGTCATCCACATTGAAAGCGCTTTAACTTCCTCCTCAGACACTTGTGGGTGGAAACGAACCCCACCTTTAGTTGGTCCTACAGCATCGTTATGTTGTGCACGGTAACCAGTAAATACTTTTGTTGTACCATCATCCATTTTCACCGGGATACGTACTTGTAGCATGCGAAGCGGTTCCTTTAGTAATTCATACATTGCTTCATCATAGCCAAGTTTGTTTAGAGCATCTTGAATGACATCTTGTGTTGATGTGAAAAGATTTAAGTTTTCAGACATTATTAAATCGCCTCTTTGTTTTATTTAATGATAGTATATCGGCATCATTGTAACATACTTCCGAATTAAAATGTGAACATTTTGTTAAAGATTAAATACTTTTTCAATTTGTTCGATTGACCAATCTAAATCCTCTTGTGAAATAACAAGTGGTGGAGCAAAACGAATAACTGTATCATGTGTTTCTTTACATAATAAACCTAATTCTTTTAGTTTTTCACAGTATGGACGAGCTGCCTCTGTTAATTCCATACCAATAAATAAACCACGACCACGTACCTCTTTAATAACTGGGTTATTAATTTCTCTTAACTTACCTTTGAAGTATTCACCAAGTTCATGTGAACGTTCAGCTAATTTTTCATCTAATAATACTTTAATAGATGCAATTGAAACTGCACAAGCTAAAGGATTTCCACCGAAAGTTGATCCGTGTGAGCCTGGGTTGAATACACCTAGAATATTACGGTTCGCAGCTACACAAGAAATTGGGAATACACCGCCACCTAATGCTTTACCTAAGATGTACATATCTGGTTCTACTTCTTCCCAATCACAAGCAAACATTTTACCAGTACGTGCTAAACCTGCTTGGATTTCATCAGCAATGAATAATACGTTGTTTTCACGGCAAAGTTCGCGAGCTGCTTTTAGGAAGCCCTCTGTTGGGATAACAATACCAGCTTCACCTTGAATTGGTTCAATTAAGAATGCTGCTGTGTTTGGTGTAATAGCTGCTTTTAATGCTTCAAGATTACCGTAGTCTACTAATTTAACGTTTGGTAACATTGGACCGAAACCACGACGGTATTCCTCATCAGAAGAAAGAGATACAGCAAGCATTGTACGACCATGGAAGTTACCATTACATGCAATCACTTCTGCCTTGCCTTCTTCTACGCCTTTTACATCATATGCCCAACGACGAGCTGCTTTAAATGCAGTCTCTACTGCTTCAGCACCAGTATTCATTGGTAATACCATTTCTTTATTTGTTAACTTTCCTACTAGCTCATACCATTCACCAAGGTTTTCACTGTAAAATGCACGTGAAGTCAATGTTACTTTATCAGCTTGCTCTTTTAAAGCAGCGATAATTTTTGGGTGACGATGTCCTTGGTTTACAGCTGAGTAAGCTGATAACATATCTAAATATTTGTTACCTTCTGGATCTTTAACCCAAGCACCCTCAGCCTCTGAAATTACGATTGGCAGTGGATGATAGTTTGCTGCACCATAATTTTGTGTTTGTTCAATAACTTGTTGAGTTTTTGTCATATTCTATTCTCTCCTTACTAAATGATGATAAAAAATCTATGCAAGAAAGGACTATGTATTTCTGTAAGTAGAATAATTAAGAATTTAGCAACAATTCAAACGATCAATTTGCAAACTCTCCCCAAGTAACTACATAATTGGCTACGATATTAGCCAACGGTCGTATTACTTGGAGAAGTTCCACAAATTCTGTCACAATGCTTCATTTACTACTTAATTAAAATAGCCCTAACGTCAATGTAAAATTAAAGCATTTCTGAAGTTGTTTTTGCTTGCATGTGAAGTTGTAGGTAGTCAGGGCCACCAGCTTTTGAGTCTGTACCTGACATGTTGAAACCACCAAATGGTTGGTAGCCAACAATCGCACCTGTACAGCCACGGTTGAAGTAAAGGTTTCCAACATGGAATTCTTCACGTGCTTTTTCTAAGTTTACGCGGTTTGTCGTAATGACAGCACCTGTTAAACCGTATTCTGTATCGTTAGCAATTTCAATCGCTTGATCGAAATCTTTTGCTTTTGCGATCGCTACTACTGGTCCGAAGATTTCTTCTTTCATAATACGTGCAGAAGGCTCTACGTCAGCGAATACGGTTGGTTGTACGAAATAACCTACTGAATCATCCGCTGTACCACCAGCTACTAGACGACCTTCGCCTTTACCGATTTCAATGTATTCCGTAATTTTATTGAATGCTGCTTGGTCAATAACCGTTGCCATGAAGTTGCTGAAATCTGTTGGATCTCCAACTGTTAAAGCGTTTGTTAACTCTTCTACACGGTTCACCACTTGGTCATACACATCTTCTACGATGACAGCACGAGAACATGCTGAGCATTTTTGACCAGAGAAACCAAAGGCTGATTTCACGATCGATTGTGCAGCTAATTCAAGATCTGCTTCTTTATCGACAACGATTGTATCTTTACCGCCCATTTCAGCGATTACGCGTTTGATCCAAATTTGACCATCATTTAGGACAGATGCACGTTGGTTAATACGTAAGCCAACATCACGTGAACCTGTGAAGCTGATGAAACGAGTTTTTGGGTGATCCACTAAATAGTCGCCCACTTCAGCACCAGAACCTGGTACAAAGTTAACAGCTCCTGCTGGAAGACCTGCTTCTTCTAATACTTCGATAAATTTATACGCCACTACTGGTGTTGTAGAAGCTGGTTTTAGTAATACTGTGTTACCTGTTACTAATGCAGCTACTGTTGTACCAGCCATGATCGCAAATGGGAAGTTCCAAGGTGAGATGACAATACCAATTCCTAGTGGAATATAGTCATAACGGTTGTATTCACCTGGACGGCTTTCTACTGGTTGACCGTTTTTAATACGTAGCATTTGGCGACCATAGTATTCTAAGAAGTCGATTGCTTCTGCTGTATCTGCATCAGCCTCTGCCCATGGTTTCCCTGCTTCTTTTGTTAATAATGCTGAGAATTCGTGTTTACGACGACGAATAATAGCGGCTGCTTTGAAAAGAACATCAGCACGAATAGCTGGATCAACTTTTTTCCAAGTTTTGAATGTTTCATCTGCTGCTTGCATAGCTTTTTCAGCTAAATCTTTGCTCGCTTTTGACACACGGCCAATAACTTCTGTTTTCTTTGCAGGATTGTACGAAACGATTTTATCTTCAGTTGTAATACGCTCGCCACCGATAATAAGTGGGTAGTCTTGCCCTAAGTAACCTTCAACTTTATTTAAAGCCTCTACATAAGCATTGTAGTTTGCCTCTTGTGAAAAATCTGTGAATGGTTCGTGTTTGTATGGAATCATACTTAATCCTCCCTTGTGAGATATATTTGGGTATGCAAAAAACATTGACGCAAAATATCTTTGCGTATAAAATATTCTTACACTTATTATAATGCAAAATTTCGTTGCATATTTCAAGTAAAAAATTTTTGAGGTGCACATTTTTATGAAAAATTCTGAACCTTTACTACCTTTTTATGAGTTTATTGCAACAAATGTATCCGTTGGTATTCATGCAGTAGACCTATCCGGCAAGACGATTATTTATAATACAAAAATGAAAGAAATTGAAGGATTCCATTTTGATGAGCTAGCGGATCGTTCGATTATTGAAATGTTTTCCTTCCGTCAGCACGAAAGTACCTTAATGCGTGTATTACAAACTGGAAAGAAAGAAATTAATGTCAAACAATCCTATTGGAATAAAAATGGGCATGAAATTACAACCATTAATGATACTTTTCCACTTATTGTAGATGGAAAACTGATTGGGGCAATAGAATTTGCGCGTGATATTACATCATTAGAAAAGCTTGTTTATCAACCCCTTCGTCGATATGATGAGCCTTTGACGTTCGACATGATAAAAGCTGAATCTGAAGCAATGAAGCAGGTCATCGAAAATGCTAAAAAAGCAGCGGCTGTAAAATTACCAGTATTATTAATTGGGGAATCTGGCACAGGCAAGGATTTAGTGGCTGAAGGTATTCACCACGCTGCTTCACCAGATCCTGAAGCCTTTATGACTCTTGTTAGTCGTCGTTCCGCTCAATCAGTGCTTGATAAATTAAATCAGCTTTTAGAAGAAGATAAAGACTATACCTTTTTCTTTGAGCGCATTGATTTTTTAAGCTTAGATATTCAAGAGCAATTATTAGATATACTCCAGTCCCTACCGCAGTCCAAGTACATGTTAATTGGCAGTGTAGGTAGCGACCCGATTACATTAATTGCTGAAAAAAAGCTGTCCAAATCACTTTATTATTTCTTTGCAACGATGGCTATTACTATTCCCCATTTAACTGATCGAAAAGAAGATATTCTCCCATTTGTGGATGATTATTTTAGCCGACATCGAGAACGATTTGCTTCACAGGTTACAGAGCTAGCACCAGATGTACAGGAATTATTCTTACAATATGATTGGCCTGGCAATTTAAAGGAACTCGAGTTACTATTGGATGAAATTGTTTCATTTATGACAATAGAGTCTACGGTAACCTCCGATTTATTGCCGCTGCATTTCCGCTTCAAGGTACAGCAGCAAGATACCAACAATCGTGAACCTGAATTCTTTATGTTCCATCAAAATCATGATGTCATGCCATTAGATGCTTATTTGCGCGAAGCCGAATCATATTATGTGCAAAATGTCTTAAATTTATATGAGGGCAATATTACAAAAGCCGCGAATGCACTTGGGATGAGTAGACAAAACCTTCAATACCGAATCCGAAAAATAAAAAAGCAATAACATAAAAACGAGGATACCTTCACGTTGAAAGTATCCTCGTTTTTTATTGTCCAGATTGTTCAATCCAGTCCTGTAATTTATCTTTTAAGGAATTAAAACCATTCGCATCCGATTCATCTACACGGTCCTGCAATGATTTGCGTGGTGGTGCTTCTTTTTTTCTAACTGTTGCAGGGCGTTCCTGTAGCGCTCTCATCGATAAACTAATTTTTTCGGCCTCTTCATCGATTTCAAGTATCTTGACCTCTACTTCTTGCCCAACAGCTAAAAATTCACTAACATCCTTCACAAAGCCGTATGTTATTTCCGAAATATGCACAAGGCCTTGCGTATTGTCATCTAATGCAACAAATGCACCGTATGGTTGAATACCTGTAACTTTTCCGGTCAACACGTCTCCTAATTCATATTTTTTTACCATAACCTTTGCCCACTTTCTTTTGGTTTGCTACGTATATATCGGTTAAATTATAACATACGTGTAAAATCGGGGCAAAAAATCTCCTTACTCAGAAATGGCTGTAATGATGCAACGTTTTTCACCTTTTCCTATAGTCTCTGTACCTAATTGGAAGGTTAAGCGTTGGCCAACCATATGAACTGATTCTGATTTCACGTCTACTTTTATCGTTGTTTGGGATGTATCAGTTGCATAAAGAACTGTAAAATGTTCCATACCATCATATTGAACCACTTTTTTCACATCTACATCTTGAGAAACTAACTGTTTAATGGTTTCTTGATCGCCTTTTCCTTGTGCATATAAGAATAAGCTAACGACGTTCATTGGATTTAATGAATCTAGGATGGTATCATCTTTGCTTGATATATAAGCATTGTATAAACCTTCAGTTTGGATAATCCAACGGTAATCAATTTGTAAGCTCGTCGAACCATCTGTTGATTCAATATAGACTTCATTACTTAAATATGAAAGCTCCATTCCAATATCATGTCTTGTAAGATTATCAATTGTTTTGGATGTTCCTTTTTCTTTAAATTCTTCATGGATAAATTGTGCAGTTAATCGCATCGATTCTCCATACTTTCCATTTGCAGCGGCATTTAAAAACTCAATATGTTCGGGCGAATATCTACTCATGTCATCCATACCTTTTAGAAGTAAAAGCCACGTATTTTCGAACTCTTTCTTTAAATCCCGTAATAGGAAATCAAGTCCTCCTATTGATAGGTCCGATACTAATGTTCTTTCATATAATTTTAAAATTCGAGCAGTTTCTTCTGTAGAAAACCGTAAATTTTCACCTTCCAATAATGAGCCAGTAGCCCAATATTTAAACAGACCTAATATGTCAGAGTGAAGACGATCAGTATATGCTGGTGCATTTTTCTGAAAAATGGGATCTGCTCTAAAGCTAAAGTTATTCCCATCATTAGACAACTCAAAATACTGTTTTTTAGCCGTAGCGATTAATTGTTTTAGTTCTTTGGGATAATTTCCCTCTTTTTGTGATAGTACACTACTATAAGGAGAAAGTTGATTAGTATAATATTGCAAAACATCTTTCGTTGAATAAAAATAATTGCTAAAAAAATATCGAGATTCTTCATATGACATAGAGCTTTCAAATGAGTTGATTTGCTCTATTAACTCCCGAGGTGTTTGCAAATTATCTAGTATTTCTTGCTCCAACTCCGCTAAATATTTTGGATTATCCATCATTCTATTAACAACTAATTTTTTATTTCTAGCTTTATCATTGTATTTATTATCAGCGATTCCAATAAACGATAGTTTCCTAAAGTCTTGTTCGGGTATATGGAGCTCCTGGCGTGTTTTTTCGCGTTTTTCCTGATACCTTTTTTGTAAGCTTGAGAACCATTCTTCATAGCTACTCTCTATCTTTTCTTCATTTGAATGCACGGGTGTTGACGGATGGAACATATATGACGACATTAAAATTCCAACTAATAACACACTGGCGATGCTCGCAATCCAAACAGCAGGCTTTTGCCATTTTGTTGAAGGCTTTGGAGCCGTTTTATTGATTTCTTGAAATTCCCTTTTGGCATCCTCATTTTCAATTTGCTGAAGAACATGCTGTGGTTCTAGCTTTGATTCCATTCGCTCATAGGATTTTTTCAGTAGTGCCATACGTTGATTAAATTGTTTATCATCCATTTTCAACACTCCCCTCTTGCATTAATGCTGCCTTCAACTTTTCTTTCGCACGTAATAACCGTACCTTAACCGTTGATAATGAAATATTTAAAACCTCTGCGATTTCTTCATATTTTAGCTCGTGGAAATAATACAGTACGATAGGGTACCGATATTTTTCATCTAAGGCTTGAATAGCATTGTGTAAGAGTTTATCTTCTTCAAATAATAGAACATCGTCTTCAGCAGAGAGGAAAATGGTTTGCCTTTGCGCATTAAGCTTGTCCTCTTTTGCCAGCTCTCTCTGTTCCTTACGATAATAATCACGTGTAGCATTCAATGTAATTTTATAAAGCCACGTCGTAAATCGATCCTGTTTAAATTGATGTAAAAAGCGATACAGTTTAACAAATACCTCCTGTGAAACATCTGCTAAATCATTGCTATGTACGCCACACTGAAAGGCAAACTTTTCAACTGTTTGTTGATGAATTCGAATAAGATCGATATAGGCTTCTTTGTCCCCTTGCTGTGCCCTAACTATTAATTCAGCCTCCTCCAAGGCAATCCCCTCCTTTTGTTTATGGAACGACAGAACCTCCCTAATTGTTACATATTAAGGATGTTATTTACTCTTAAAGGAGGAACCTTACTAAAACGCCATCACACGCTATATAAATTGGCTCTTAATGGAGAAATCGCCCCCATCAATATTCTGATATTTGCTTGTGTTATGAAAATATTGGGGTAAAATAAAACTTTAGTACAAGGAGGCTTTATTTTTGTGTCATCGAGAGATCAATTTACAACTAAAATTGGGTTTATTTTAGCTGCTGCCGGAAGTGCTATAGGGCTAGGAGCCATTTGGAAATTCCCTTATATGGCTGGTACTAATGGTGGTAGTGTCTTCATCTTATTATTCATTTTATGTACATTCTTTATCGGCTTACCAGTACTCATTGCAGAGTTTATGATTGGTCGTCGTGGACAAAAGGATGCTGTCACATCCTTTAAAGAACAAGCACCAGGAAAGCCTTGGTATTTAATTGGTTGGGGTGGTATGGTCATTGCAGGCCTTATCTTATCTTTCTATAGTGTTGTAGGTGGGTGGATTTTAAGCTATTTGGGCCGTGCCTTTACGTTTAAGCTAACGAATGCAGGTTCTAACATCAACTACGCAGATTTATTTGACCATATAATATCGAGTCCATTTGAAGCAGTGCTTGTGCAAGGGCTATTTATGTTATTGACAGTAGTCATTGTATCAGCCGGCATTAAAGGTGGCATTGAGAAAGCCAGCACATGGATGATGCCGCTCTTATTTATTTTCTTCATTATATTAGTCATACGCTCTTTAACATTGGATGGTGCAATGGAAGGCGTTAAATTTATGTTTGTGCCTGATTGGTCTTACTTGAATGCTGAAACATTTTTAATGGCATTAGGACAAGCATTTTTCTCATTAAGTGTTGGTATTGCTGTGATGATTACCTATGCTTCATATCTATCAAAAACCGAGAAAATTGGTAACTCAGCAATCAATGTAGCGTCCATGAACATAATCATCTCTTTACTTGCTGGTCTTGTTATTTTCCCAGCAGTATTCGCACTTGGCTATACACCTGATCAAGGACCCGGCCTCGTATTTATTATTTTGCCAGCTGTTTTCGAGCAACTGCCTCTCGGTGGTCTATTCTTAACCATCTTCTTTATATTATTACTATTTGCCACAGTTACATCTTCCATTTCCATGTTAGAAATTGTCGTGGCAATTGCAATTGGAGATAAACCAGAAAAAAGAAAAAAAATTGCCTGGATTGGTGGCATCATTATCTTTATTGTTGGTATTCCTAGTGCGCTGTCATTTGGTATACTATCAGATGTGAAGATGTTAGACCGTTCTATTTTTGATTTTGTTGATTTTATGACCAACAATATCGGAATGCCTATTGGCGCTCTGCTAATATCAATTTTTGCAGGTTATTATTATACAAAAGATATTTCTCGTAAAGAGCTAGCCGCATCTAATTGGATGTTTACAATTTGGTACATGTTAATTCGCTATGTGTCCCCAATTGCTATATTAATTATTTTCATTCAAGGTATTTTACCAATATTTAAATAAGGATATAGAGCCTCTATCATGTCAATGCAAAAAGAGGTTGTCGTAGGACAACCCCTTTTTTTTATAGGAAATATGCAAAATATTTTAAATAATACATTTTGCTTCAAATTTAATAGCAATCAGTTTGTAAGAGATGGCTACACAATCCTCAAAAGGAATCCATTGCTCAAACGAATGCTCATATGTTTCTTGAACTACTTTTGCAAGCGTAGATGGATCATCGATTCCTTGCAATGCCGCTACAACATCTGCTGTTTCCGTATCATAATGGTCTGGACCTAAGTGGAATGGGTCCCACTCCTCTAGCAGATGGACAGCTGCTTGATTCATTTTTACATTTTCCAAAATACTCACCTATTATCCTTTGATCATAATCGTATGATACCATAGTAAATAAAAAAGAAAAGAGTGATTTGCTTGTCTATTTTTGATCAAACTATCAAACGTCGTTGTACAAACTCCGTAAAATGGGACGCAATGAAAATGGTTTATGGACTAAACGATGCGTCCGATATCTTGCCAATGTGGGTAGCTGATATGGATTTTGCTGCTCCAACAGCCGTTTCAAAAGCATTGCAGAAACATGCCGAACGCACTATTTTTGGTTATAGCTTTATTAGTGAGGAAGCAATACAGTCAATCGTGGACTGGCAAAGTACTCGTCATGATTGGCAAATTGACAAGGATTCCATCGTATTCTGTAATGGGGTTGTGGCTGCCTTAGCAAATAGCATTGTTGCCTTTACTAATCCGGGAGATAAAGTCCTTATTTCCACACCTGTTTATCCACCATTTTTTAACATACCAAAAAGCAATGGGCGCGAAGTGGTAAGCTGCCAACTAGTTGAAAAAAATGATGGTACATTTATCGTTGATTTTGAAGCTTTTGAACAGGCACTAGCTCAAAATGTCAAAGCCTACATATTATGCAATCCTCACAATCCTGGCGGTTATGTATGGGATGAAGCTACTTTAAAGGAAATTGTACGACTCTGTGCTCAATACGATGTCGTTATTATTTCAGATGAAATTCATGCTGATTTAATGATAAATGGTGAAAAACATATTCCTATTGCCAAAGTAGCAGGCGATGAAATCAATCGGATTGTAACGTGTATGGCTCCTACTAAAACATTTAATTTAGCAGGTATTCAGGTTTCCTATATGATTGTGCCAGATAAGAACAAACGTCTACAGCTTGAAGCCGTGAATATGGCAAGTGGACAAGGTTCATTAAATACTTTTGCCTCTGTAGCATTGCAGGCTGCGTATACGGAAGGTTCCCCTTGGCTAGATGAATTGCTGCCGTATGTTTCAGCAAATATGGATTATGTCAAAGAAGAGTTAGAGCAGATTCCAGGCATTCGCATCATTAAACCACAATCCACTTATTTAATATGGATTGATTATAGAGAGCTTAAGCTTGAAGAAAAAGATATTATGAACCGACTATTAGAAATTGGTAAACTGGCATTAGAGCCAGGGACAAAATACGGTGAAGAGGGTCAAGGCTTCTTACGTATGAATGTAGCTTGTTCATTTGAAACAGTACGAGACGGCGTAGAGCGCTTTAAAAAAGCGTTTGAACAATAAAAGCAAGAGAAGGAATCCCGATTATTTAGGATTCCTTCTTTTTAGATGTTTAAAATCCTTAATATGTGGAAAAGTTTCTTAACAATCGGATGGAAAAAGGGGTGTTTTCAATGGACTTAGTTCCTTTAATAATTCAGCGTGCCTATATGACATTCTTGTTTCCCTTCGCCTACCAAACAAAAGATCGGCAAAAGATTGGTAATATCCTTTTAGAAGAAGGGTTTTCTTTTTTTGAATTGAACAATATTACTCTTGAAAATACCTTTTATGGAGACATAACAATTATACATGAAGAGCTTGCCCAATTTTTTTATCCCTTTCTTGAAGACAAATTATTCCCAAACAAAATGGATAGCCCAGACTTTCTTCGTTTCTCAAAAGCATTTTATACACAAGGGGCCTTACACCATCAAGAAAATTGTATAAACTATGAGCTTATGAGCATCGATGTAACGCTATGCCCTTTCGGCAATGGCATCGTCACTGTACGAACAAGCATTGACACCCCTTATGACATTAGTGATATTTTAAATTTCATTCATTACTTTAGGGTGCTGGAGGCAAAATTGCGAGAGGAAAAGGGAGCAAGTCACCATTTCTCGTTCGGTCATTGTGATTCTACGAGTGAGCTATTATTTAACTATTTTATCCCCTTCTTAAAGCCTTTTTTACAGCACCACCAAGATCATAGCTATGAAGGATTGCCCTTTTTTGAAGATGAACGAATGTTTTCCTCAGCCTATTTAATGTGTGATGAACAAGCAGAACTTTTACCTGAGCATCTTTTTCGATTAGGGCAAGTAGATGGAAGAACACCTGATGGCAAACCCTTTATTTCAAGCACAAATTCTCAATATATTTCAAACTATGTACAGGAACACGCCCATACACGCTGGGCACCCAATAGTTATATTATCTCTTCAGCGCAGGCGCAAATGACACTTACAAATAAGCCATTTAAACATTGTTCACATAGCATTCAGGAGTTTATGGGTACTCACTATTATAATTTGTTCATTCATTATTTTTATAAAATGATGCTCTTAAAGCTATCCTACGAATACAGTGAAATAAAGTGGGGAAAAGATAAACAAATTGTCAATGAATTAATCGAACTAATCACAAAGTTTTCTGCACGTTATTATTTCGAAGAAGTCGTTGTTCGGACTGAAGGTCGGGAAATTTCTCAAATGCTACGAAAGCATTTCCGTATCAATGAACATTATGTAGAAACAAAAGCGACATTGAACAGCTTATATCGAACACAAGAAGATCAGTCTGATAATCGAAGTAATAATTTACTATTTATTTTAACTGTATTTACGGTTATATCCGGTATATACGGAATGAATTTAGTCATTGAAGAATGGAAGGACAGTAGTGATTTAGATAGTGTTTGGAGCTATACGCCGTTCGAATGGGTTGCCTTTATTACCGCCATGAGTGGGATTGGCCTATCCATTGTACTCGTTTGCTTCAATGCCTTCAAAACACTACAAAACATCGTTCGTCGTTCTAAAAGAAAAATTTAAATAAAAGAATCTGTCTCCATTGGAGGCAGATTCTTTTTAATTAGACATTTTGTTGGTTGTTTGTACTTTTCTTTTCTGCTAGTATACGTGCTTCAATTTCTTTTGATTTAATTTCCTGTTTCTTAGAAATTTTACGGAAAAGCGTAAACACGACTACACACAAAATAAGCATGATTAAAAATTCAAATGCTGCTGGAATATATCCTGATTTATCTTCAGGGAAATATAAAAATTGATACATTAAGTTTTCCATGCTCTACACGTCCTTATAATTATTATTCAAAGACTGTAATTGACTCAATTTTCACATCTTCTAATGGCTTATCACGGGGATCTTTTTCTACATCCGCAATTTTATCCACAATATCCATTCCTTCTACAACATGACCGAATACAGTATGTTTATGGTCTAACCAAGGTGTACCGCCATTTTGTGCATAAGCTTCGATAATTTCCTCTGGGAAGCCTGCTCCCTGTAATTGACGAAGCATATCGCTTGGAAGATGTTTCATTTGAACGATAAAGAATTGAGAACCATTTGTGTTTGGACCAGCATTAGCCATTGATAGCGCACCGCGTAGGTTAAACAATTTATCTGAGAATTCATCTTCAAAAGAATCTCCCCAAATTGATTCTCCGCCCATACCTGTTCCAGTTGGGTCCCCACCTTGAATCATAAAGTCTTGAATAACTCGGTGGAAAATGATGCCGTTATAATAACCTGATTTAGCATGACCCAAAAAGTTTTCAACAGTTTTTGGTGCAAACTCTGGGAACAATTTAATTTTAACTGCCCCTAATGTTGTGTTCATTTCTACAAGCACTTCGCCTGCTTGTACGTCTGTTGTTAATTGTGGAAACATGGAAGTCTCTCCTTTAATGATAATTTTCAGTTTCAATGAAAAAGATGACAATTCATCCTTCTTGACCTCATTTTAGTCTAACATACTTCCGATTGGTTTTCTTCATCAAAGTATTGACGATTTATGCACTTTTAACTTCCTCTCTCAAAACAAAGGAAATAGGTCTGACCGAGTATTTGGAATCAATCCAAAATATGTTATTCTGTTGAAGGATTCATAGAAAGAGTGGAGGCACACATGAAAAAGGCTTTTGGTTTTTTTATTATACTTCTTTCCTTACCTGTTCTATGGTGGATTAGCACAAACATACGAACAGAAATCAATACCGCACAAGCACATGAGGAACAAATTACACAGGCTATTCATTTACCTGAAGTACAACCTCAGCTTCCTGTAACACTTACGGACCAAAATGGGCAAACATTTAGTGAGGAATATGTCGAATGGCGGCAGCCACTAACATTACAAGAAATTCCACAAATTGCCCAGGAAATATTCATTGCAAGTGAGGATGCCGACTTCTACGAACACATCGGCTTTGATTTAAGTGCTATTATGCGTGCAGTAGTCGCCAATTCAAATACGAGTGCTAGCTCACAGGGTGGCAGTACGATTACACAGCAGCTTGTTCGAATGCGTTATTTATCTGATGAAAAAACATATGAACGAAAATTAACCGAACTTTTTTATGCTTATGAATTAGAAAAAGAGTTCGATAAAGAAGCAATTTTAACGATGTATCTTAACGAGTCCTATTTTAGCAATCAAGTTTACGGAATTGGTGGAGCAGCCACTTATTATTTTCAAAAGCCACTCCAGCAATTATCAATAGCTGAAATTGCTTTTATTGCAGCAATTCCTAACAACCCGTCACTTTATAACCCTTTAAAAAACTTTGATCAAACTAAAGCACGTCAAGAACGCTTATTAGATACACTTGCCGTGAAAGGTAGCATTACTAAGGAAGATGCGACGACTTATAAGGGAGAACCTATTACATTGCATATTAAGGATAAAATACAAAGCTATCCTATGTATGGCACTTACGTTCTTCAAGAATTAAAATGGTTAGTTGCAGAAAAAGAAGGCTATGCGGATCGACTTAACAATACAGACAATGAGGAAGAAAAGAAAAAAATTAAGACACAATTAGACAATCGACTTGATACATTATTTCAAAATGGACTCATAATTAACACTGCATTGGATCCACAAAAACAGCAGTATGATGAGCAACAAATTACCGCTACCTTGGGTGCCGGTTCATTGCAAGCAGCAGGTGCTGTTATTCACAACCAATCCAGAGAGATCGTTAGCTTATATGCAGGAAAAAACTATGAAAAGTTTGATTATCATCGCGCATTTCAAGGAACACGTCAGCCAGGTTCCGCCTTTAAGCCACTGGCCGTCTATGCTCCTTTCTTTGAAACAACCACACATACACCGGATTCAATTGTAAATGGTGGTAGTTATTGTGTCGGATCCTTCTGCCCTCAAAACTATGGGGGGTACAAGTATGGGGATGTGTCGCTACGCACTGCGTTTCGACATAGCTATAATACATCGGCACTGCGACTCTTCCAGACAGTTGGCGTTGATACAGCATTTCAATATTTAGATCGCTTCCATTTCCGCTCCATTGTAGAAAAGGACTATAATTATGCCGCTTCCTTGGGCGGGCTTACTTATGGTGTAACAGCATTAGAACTAGCAGATGCCTATACAAGCTTTATTGATGGATCTTATGTTCTAGCCCATAGCATTCGTAAAGTTACAGCTTTAGATGGAACAGAGCTCTATAGTTGGGATACACAGCGTGATCAAATTTGGTCTCCTAAAACAGTAAAATACATGCGTGAGTTACTTGCCGATGTTGTGATGAACGGTACGGGACAGGGAGTCTACAGTAATAGCAGCTATGTTGGTGCCAAAACAGGGACAACGAATGACTATCGAGACTATTGGCTTGCCGGACTTAATGATACCTATACAGCTGCCGTATGGATTGGATATGATAAGCCTCAATCCATGCAAAAATTAGAAGAATACAAAATTCATCATCAATTATTTAATGTTTTACTTGAGTAAGATAAGTGGTTTGGATGTAATGATCACGAAAGGGAGCAGAAAGAGATTTTCTGCTCCCTTCAGACTGTAGACAAACTCGAAAAATTGGAGTGTTTGCCTACAATCTTTTTTTCTTTTACATTCAAATAAAAGAAAGCCTTTGATTTCCACTACGGATGGGGTCGAGCTGCTTCCTACGCTTTCGCTCAGAAAACATCTGCTCAGTCCAGAATCTCGACTTCCCCCATTCCCCGCAGAAGTCACAGCCCTTCATTCCAATCAACTTACCCATTAATGTAAAGCTTGGACGTGCCATGCAAAATAAGAAGTTGCCTATGCTCGAACAACATGTAGTCATTCACCAAATAGTCACTTGAACATAAGAAAAACCATCGAGATTGAGCCTCTCGATAGTTTTTGCCTACGGTATGCATTTATTGGGCAAATGGTAGACTTGCTAAAATACCATTATATAGTTTCAATACAACATACACGATGAATGTTAATAGAATTGTCCACATAAAAAGTTCAAAGATTAATAGACCGATTGTGCCGCCCATTGACATAAAATGACTCATTTTGTAAATAAGATAAATGAAATATGTAAAAACAGTGAGGACAAAAATTCCTATTAACACATAAATAAATTGGATTGCAAATGCTGAACACATAGCACCAATAAACAAAATGATATAGCCGCCTCGCGCTTGGCTAACAGTTGCACCATCGTTGTCTTTTGAAAAAAAGAGCATTCCTAACTCATGGATGGTTTCTCCTACTAGTTTGAGTGCTGAAAATAGCATAAAAAAAACAACAGCAAACACTATGAGTAAGAATACACGTAATTCAACATCAGATAAAAACTCTCTCATTCCTGAATATACACCGATCGCTCGAAAAATCTGTAAAGATTCTCCAACTGCATACATACCAAATGTCAAACTAAACAATAAAATTGTAATTAATGGTAAATAACCGTAGATATATGGATTCTTCATAAAAATTTTTTTCCTCTATTTTTCTTGATAACTTCCTATTTATAATATAACGAAAATTCTTCCACTACCGCAAGCTAAATCCCAATAGTACGTATGCATTCCCAATTAAAGTACGTTATAATTGATTTACTTACCTGCATAAAGGAGGGTTTTTTTGTTACAAGTACTTTATATTTTCATTCCAATGCTTGCTGCAATCTTCGTACCATTTTTATATAAAAGCATAAAAAATATTCATACTGGCTGGTTTGTTCTCGCTGTTCCAGCTACGCTCGTAGTTATTTATGCATCCTATATTGCACAAGTAGCTAAAGGTGGAGTTTTTACCGCTAAACTTCCTTGGATTCCATCGCTTGATATTTCCTTCGTCTCCTATTTGGATGGCCTTAGCTTATTATTCTCGCTATTAATTACTGGAATCGGATCTTTAGTTGTCCTCTACTCCATTTTTTATTTAGATAAACATAAAGAAAAATTACATAATTTTTATGTTTACTTACTGTTATTTATGTCTGCCATGCTTGGAGTAGTACAGTCAGATCATTTAATTACACTGTATTTCTTTTGGGAATTAACGTCCATTTCATCATTCCTGCTCATTGGTTATTGGTATAACCGTGATGCATCACGCCTTGGCGCACTAAAATCAATGATGATAACAGTCGGCGGCGGCTTAATGATGCTAGGTGGATTTGTGCTTCTCTACTTAATGGGTGGAACTTATTCCATTCGAGAGCTAATTATTATGGCACCGAATCTAGTTGATCAACCTTTATTTACATGGTCGCTTGTTTTATTACTTCTAGGAGCATTTACAAAATCTGCACAATTCCCATTCTATATTTGGCTACCAGATGCAATGGAAGCACCTACACCAGTCAGTGCATACCTACATTCTGCCACGATGGTCAAAGCAGGTATTTATTTAGTAGCACGCTTTACCCCAATATTTGCGGCCTCTGAGCTCTGGGTATGGCTTGTAACAGGTATAGGTATTTTAACTTTATTCTGGGGTTCCTTCTTTGCAGTCAAGCAAACGGACTTAAAAGGAATTCTAGCCTTCTCGACAGTTAGTCAACTTGGACTTATTATGTCACTACTTGGGGCAAGCGCAGTGGCGTTTCATGCGAATGAATCAGTAGATACCATTAAATTCGCGGCATTTGCTGCGATCTTCCATCTCATTAATCACGCAACATTTAAAGGTAGCCTATTCATGATTGCTGGGATTATCGATCATGAAACAGGAACGCGTGATATTCGAAAATTGGGTGGGTTAATGAGTATTATGCCTATCAGTTTTACAGTTGCGGCGATAGGAAGCTTATCGATGGCTGGTCTTCCACCATTTAATGGCTTCTTAAGTAAAGAAATGTTTTTAACAGCCATGCTCTCCCTTCAAAAGTTTGAGCTCTTTGGCTTTGATACATGGGGAGTGCTCTTCCCAATCATCGCTTGGATTGCTAGTATTTTCACATTTATTTATAGCTTTTATTTTGTTTTCCGGACATTTAATGGCAACTACAAACCAGAGCAATTACCTCATAAACCACATGAGGCACCTATTGGAATGCTAGTTTCTCCAATGCTTTTAGCGGGATTAGTTGTGTTCATATTCTTTATCCCGAATTTTATTGGTGATACATTTGTCAAACCGGCTGTTCTAGCGATTCAGCCATTTTTATACGAAACACCACAAGATATTGACATACATGTAGCAGCTTGGCATGGGGTCAACCCAGAACTTCTCATGACGATAGGAATTATCATTATTGGGGTACTGCTATTTGTTTCACTACCGAAATGGCAAGGAATGTATCAGCGATTCCCAAGGGCTTTCACTTTGAATAATGCTTATGACAAAATTATGCAGGGGTTAGATGTTGGCTTAAATCGCCTCTCTCGACTCTATATGACGGGCTCAATGCGTCATTATTTACTCTATATGTTTAGTGGTATTGCTGTTATCGTCATTGGTTCGCTTTTTGTGAAAAATGCCTTTAGTCTTTCATTCCAAGGGACCGCTCCGATAAGACCCTATGAAATTATTTTAGTCGTGGTTTTATTAATTGGAACAGCTATCACCATACTAGCTAAATCGCGGTTAACCGCCATTATAGGTCTTGGCTCTGTTGGATATACGGTAGCATTATTCTTTGTTATTTTTAATGCACCAGATTTAGCCTTAACACAACTTGTTATTGAGACCATATCTGTTGCCCTCTTCTTATTGGCATTCTACCATTTGCCAAAGCTTGGTAAACGAGAAGAGCGTATGAGATTTCAATTAAATCGAGCTGTTATATCCATTGCAGTAGGTGTCATGGTAACACTTGTCGCACTATCTGCTCATTCGCAAAAACTCATTCCTACTATTTCTAAGTACTATGAGGAAACCGTTTACTCTTTAGCGGGCGGAGGAAATATTGTCAACGTAATTTTAGTAGACTATCGTGGCTTTGATACATTGTTTGAAATTACAGTACTCGCTATTGCTGGAATGGCTATCTTTGCAATGATTAAATTGCGTATGAATAGAAAGGAGAAAACACATGAAAACAAATGATGTGATAATACAATTTACGGCTAAAATTGTATTCTTCATTATTTTCTTCTTCTCCATTCATATTTTTTTAGCAGGTCATTACACGCCGGGTGGTGGCTTTGTTGGAGGGCTTTTAACCTCCAGTGCCATCGTGCTATTAGTGTTAGCGTTTGATATCCGTACTGTACGCCATATTTTACCTATTAATTACACGTATTTAACGGCTATTGGTTTATTATTAGCCCTTGCTACTGCAGCATTCCCTATGTTTGTGGGCGAACCTTTTTTTACTCATTTCTTTGATTATTTTGATTTACCGCTTCTAGGCAAACAGTCTTTACACACGGCTATGCTTTTTGATAGCGGTGTCTATCTGGTTGTTGTCGGTGTTACGATGACCATTATTCAAACGATTGGAGAGGATGAATAATGGAAATAATTATGGCCTTTGTCATTGGCTTCCTCTTTATGGCAGCTGTCTATTTAATTTTATCAAAAAGTTTATTACGAATTATTATTGGTACAGGACTTTTAAGTCATGGTGCTCATCTACTTATATTAACGATGGGTGGTCTTGGTGGTGAGGCTCCACCCGTGTTAAACGAAGGAGCCAAAACTTTTGCAGATCCATTACCTCAGGCACTGATCTTAACTGCTATTGTAATTAGCTTTGGCGTCACGGCGTTTTTCCTAGTGCTGGCATATCGTTCCTATCAGGAGCTGCAAACTGATGATATTAGCTTAATGAGAGGAAGTGATGAGGATGAATAACTTCCTACTGCTGCCTATCATCATTCCGTTTTTCTTCGGTATGATTTTAATGTTTGGGCAAAAAAATTTAATGTATCAACGAACATTTTCATTACTTGGAATCGGGATCTCCTTGATCACTGCCGTTTCACTTCTAATGAAAGTGAAACATGATGGTATCCAAAAGGTCACTTTCGGAGATTGGCCAGTTCCTTATGGCATTACAATGGTTTCTGATATGGTATCCGCATTGCTCGTGACAACGACATTGTTAATTGCCTTTTTTGTTGTTTGGTATGGCTTTGGTTCTATTACGAAGGAACGTGAACGATTCTTTTATTACCCTGGAATCATGTTTATTTTAACTGGGGTTAATGGGGCCTTTACTACAGGTGATATTTTTAACTTATTCGTTTTCTTCGAAGTATTATTAATGGCTTCTTATTTACTGATCGTCCTAGGTGGCGAGAAAGGGCAACTGAAAGGATCGATTAAATATATTTTAATTAATGTTATTTCGTCTGCCCTATTTGTCATTACTGTAGCCTTTTTATACTCGGTTGTAGGAACATTGAATATGGCTGATATTGCCGTTAAAATAGCTGAAATCAATCAACCAGGTATCATTACCGTTATAGCTGTACTCTTTTTAATGGTATTTGGATTAAAAGCAGCCATTTTCCCATTGTATTTTTGGCTTCCTACTTCGTATGCAGCGGCGCCTATACCTGTACTAACATTATTCGGTGCACTGCTCACAAAGGTAGGTGTCTATGCGATTACACGTACCTATACATTATTCTTTGTACACGATTTATCCTATACTCATGATCTATTGATGGTACTTGCCATTGCTACAATTGTGGCTGGATGCATCGGGGCACTCGCTTACTTTGATGTCAAACTTATTATTATCTACAATATTGTCATCGCCGTAGGGGTTATTTTATTTGGTGTCTCACAAATGAATGAAGCTTCCTTAAAGGGAGCAATGTTTTATTTAGTACACGATATGCTCATAAAGGCAGCACTCTTTATGTTAATCGGTATAATCATCTACATTACTGGTACATCTGATTTGCGGAAGATGGGTGGTCTGATGAAAAAATACCCGGCACTTGGTTGGTGTTATTTAATTGCAGCATTTGGCTTAGCCGGAATTCCACCACTTAGCGGATTTGTTGGCAAACTATTGATTGTACAAGGTGGCTTTGAAGCGGGTAATATGTGGAGTAGTATTTTCATATTAGCGTCCTCGTTGCTCGTTCTACTATCCGTAATTCGTATCTTCATCTATGCCTTTTGGGGCGAGGAAAAAGAAACGAAGGGCATCGTTGACAAATCTATCTACAAAATGCTGTTTATGCCCTCAGCCCTTTTAGTACTTATTTCTGTCGCATATGGTGTTGGTTCCGAATGGATGACGCCATTTATGGACGATGCAGCAAAACTTTTAAATGATCCATCTATCTATATAGATGCTGTGATGAAGGGGGATTAACGCTGTGGCATTTCAAATGATTTTAAACTTTGTACTTGCCTTCGTATGGATGTTCCTATCCTCTAATTACACAGCAACCGGCTTTATTATTGGGTTCTTAATGGGCATCATTTTACTCATAATAATGCGAAGATTTTTTAGATCTCGTCTTTATGTCTACCGCCTATGGGCCCTTTTAAAATTAACTTTGCTGTTCTTTAAAGAATTAGTATTAGCGAATGTGCAAGTCCTGAAGGTAGTATTAAAGCCTAAATTGGACATGCAGCCTGCCTTTTTTGCTTATCCTACTGTATTAACAGAAGACTGGGAAATCACATTATTATCCAGTCTTATCACTTTAACGCCAGGAACTGTAGTCGTACATGTATCGGATGATGCTAAAACACTATATGTACATGCTATTGATATTAATGATGTGGATGAGGCTGTTGCCTCCATTCGAGATTCATTTGAGAAAGCGATTTTGGAGGTGAGTAAATCATGACAACATTTATTATAACGGTCATTGTAGTGATTTGCTTATCGATGATTGCGGTCATTTATCGGATGATCAAAGGACCTTCTGCATCTGACCGTGTAGTCGCTTTAGATTCACTTGGTGTCTCTCTTATTTCCTTGATTGGATTATTTTCGATTTTAGTGGAAACAAGCTTCTTCCTTGAGATTATTTTATTGCTAGCGATTTTATCATTTATCGGTACAGTTGCTTTCTCTAAATTCATAGAGAAAGGAGATATCATTAAACGTGACAATTCTCGCTAATAGTTTAGTTATCTTTTTCATTTCTATTGGAGTACTTTTTATTGTCGTCACAGCTATTGGGCTTATCCGCCTACCTGATTTATATACACGAGCACATGCTGCCTCAAAAAGTGCTACACTTGGTGTCATGTGTGTACTAATTGGTGTATTCTTTCACTTTTGGCTAATCGAAGATCATTTTAATCCACGTATATTACTAGGAATACTATTCCTCTTCATCACTGGCCCTGTTGGAGGACATATTATGACTCGCTCCTCTTATATTGCTGGTGTCAAGCCTTGGAAAGGGACAGTACGTGATGAATTAGGCCCTGAAATTGACAGAATGAAAAAAGAACAGGACACACAATAAGACATATAAAAAATCTGCTCAATCGTTCTGAACGAGCAGATTTTTTTATTTGTTTATTATATATACCCTTTGGAAGTTAAAATACTAGTCAACTGTTGCACACATTCTTCTATCGTATGATGTTCAGTATCTAAAATAATTTCAGGGTTTTCTGGTTCCTCATAAGGGGCGCTAACACCAGTGAAATTAGCAATTTCTGCTTTTCTCGCTTTTTTATATAGGCCTTTGGGATCCCGTTTTTCACATGTTTTTACTGAACACTTTACAAAGACCTCGATAAATTCACCATCTTCAACAAGTGCACGGACCACCTGACGATCTTCTCGATAAGGAGAAATAAATGCCGTTAATACAATTTGACCACTTTCTATAAAAAGCTTCGAAACTTCCCCTATACGACGAATATTTTCTTTTCGTCCTGCCTCCTCAAAACCTAAATCCTTGTTTAGGCCATGACGGACATTATCGCCATCCAATACAAAGGCTTGGTTGCCCCTTTCATATAATTGGCGGGCAAACGCATTGGCTATAGATGATTTTCCTGAAGCAGACAAGCCCGTAAACCATAAAATAAAGCTTTGATGTTTATTTTGGGATTGACGCTCCTCTTTTGTAACGGAGGCTTCATGCCAAACAATATTCGAACTCATTTGACTACCTCCTTTTGCATGCCTTTTATTAATACATCTACTACCTCTTTACGGCTAAATGTACTTGGTGGTACTTCCCCATTACGTAGCATCTCTCGTACTTTTGTTCCTGATAAAATAATATGGGCAGAGCTATCGTGTGGACAAGTTTTTGTTGTAGCCATTCCTTCACATTGCTGACAATAAAAACTATGCTCGAACTTTAATGGAACAATCCCTAATTCATCTTCCGTAAACTGTTCAAAGATTTTTTGTGCATCGTACGTGCCATAGTAATCCCCTACACCGGCATGATCTCGACCGACGATAAAATGTGTACAGCCATAATTTTTTCTTACAAGTGCATGGAAAATGGCCTCTCTTGGTCCTGCGTAACGCATAGCAGCCGGAAACACTCCTAATTGCACACGATTTTCAGGATAGTAATTTTTTAATAGAATCTTATAGCTCTCCATGCGGATAGCCGCAGACACATCATCCGACTTTGTTTCACCAACAAGAGGGTTTAAAAATAAACCATCAATCGTTTCAAGTGCTGCCTTTTGGATATATTCATGCGCTCGATGCACCGGGTTACGCGTTTGAAAGCCAACAATGGTTTGCCAACCCTTTGAAGCAAATAGTTGACGGGTTTCCACCGGATCAAATGAATAGGTAGGAAACTTTTGTGCCAGACGTTTGATTAGAGTAATTTTCCCTCCGACATATATGGCAGGACGTTCATGTAGCTTGTGAACGCCAGGATGTGCGAGATCCTCAGTACCATATACAAGTAATGCCTCTGTTCGCTTATTCGGCTCAAAAATATCAGCTACCTGAATAACGCCATAAGTTTCACCTTGGTAGACTAATTTTACCTCTTCGCCAGGTTGTAATGCTGCTGCCTTCTCTTTCGTCACAGGGAGGGTAATTGGAATACTCCATACTATACCTGATGCTAATCGACTTTTTTCCACTACAGATTCATAATCTGCTTGTGTTAAAAAGCCTTCGATAGGGCTGTAGCCACCTATGGCAATTAACTCTAAATCACTCAAAGAAATGGCATCCAGCTCAATCTCCTTATGAATAGATGTCATCTCCTTTTCGGGATGGAAAGCTTGCACAAGAAACCCTCCATGTGGTTGTAAACTCATATAATCTCCTCCTAATTCTAGTTAAATACTAAGTTTAATAGTTGAAATGTATGAAAGATCAATGATGTTGTAACACTAGTGTAATTAAATACCCTCTCCTGCATCATATATGGATTGCTCTTCCTCTCGCATTGTACGCATTAAACTAATAACTCCAAGCGTTCCAACGATAATGCTGCCATTCAAAATAATCGCATAAAGATCTTTTTCTAAAAATAACTGCACTAAAAAATAAGAAATGGCTAATGAAAAAATTGGGGATACAACCCATATACGAATAATCTTTTTCACAATATGCTTATGGAAAATTTGTTTTCCGTTCTTCGCCATACCCATTCCGATAATAGAGGAAGATGTTACTTGCGTTAGTGGCACTGGAAGTCCAAAAATGGAGCTTATACCAACAAGGAGCGCACCCGTACTTGAAATTAAAATACCCTCTGCCTTTTGAAACCGCATAATTTTTTTTCCGTTTGTTTCAAGAACTCGTTTTCCAAGTAGGATGGCTCCTATAGCGACAAAGGCACCCCCAAGCATAATGCCGATAGTAACATCCATCATGCCAGCGCCTACTAGCGGTCCAACTGCATTCGCAACATTATTCATACCTGCCGAAAAGGCTTCAAAAAATCCTGCTAATACGAGTAGAACCGTTAAAATTGGATGATCTTTTAGTAGCCCCCTATGCTGTAATTTATATAACAACTTTCCACATATAAGGGCTATAACAAAAGCTATAAGTGGGACGATAACCCAAAAGGACATGATGACAAGTAAAGATTGAACGAATAGCACTTTATAAGCCATTCCCACACCAACGACTGCACCAACGGTCACCTCACTCGTAGATAAGGGGATGCCTAGAAGGTTGGCAAAAAATAAACTGCTCGTTGCAGAAATTAAAATAATGATGACAATTTTCACCGTAATATATTCCTGAGGCATAATGCCTGAGCTAATCGTTTTGACTACTTCTCCTCCGCCTAAAACCGCTCCGCTATAAACGCCTATGGCGCATAACAATAATGCTTGCCAAGCCTTTTTAATAGCTCCGGCCCCATAAGCAACTCCCATTGAAGCCGCTGCTCCACTTGCACCTATATTCATTGCAAAAAATAAACTAATAGCTATGGCGAAATATTCTAGCATGGCATTACTCCTTTATTCATGTAACCCACATTCCGTCTTGCCTGAGCCTTGCCATCTACCTGAACGTAAATCATCCATCGTAAACGCCGGCTTCGTACAATGCTCACAGCCGATACTTGGATAGCCTTGATCGTGCAAAGGATTGTATGGCAAATTATGTTTTGAGACATATCGCCAAACATCCTTCCATGTCCAATGGATAAGTGGGCAAACTTTAATCGACTTAAATTTATCATCACGATTAAGAAAATTTGTCTGTTGACGTGATGGCGATTGTTCACGACGTAAACCAGATATCCAAGCCTTTGTACCTGAAAGGGCTTCATGTAAAGGCTTTATCTTGCGTATAGCACAGCATTGATTTGGATCTGACTTCCATAGTTCATCACCATATTGGGCCGCTTGTTGTTCAAGTGTAAGTGAAGGCTTTTTCATCACAATGTTTAATGGTGGATATTTTTCCTTTACTCGCTGGATCGTTTCATAGGTCTCTTTAAAATGGACATCTGTATCTAAAAAGACAATGGTTGCATCTGGTCTTACCTTTGAAATGAGATCAATTAAAACTATGCCCTCTATCCCAAAGCTACAGGCATAGACAATTTCATTCCCATACTCTTGATAGCTCCACTGTAAAACCTCTAATGCTCCCTTATACGTTTCATCAACCTGAAAATTAATGTTTGGTTCTTGCCAATTTGCATGTGTTAACATTGAATCCCCCTCATAGCGAAAAAAGGCGTTCTAACAAAAGACACCCAAAAACATGTCTTTGTTAAAACGCCTCTAGTTTGACTAGCCAGCTCATTATTCAACGATTTTTCACTAGTAATTGCTACCTCGTTCTATAATCGTTTTTTCTTATTACCAAATATATACTAAAGTACACCAAGCAGTCAACTAGGTTTTTGAAATATCTTATGCAATAAACCCATTTTTGACACTCTTAGTTGCATAAGATAAATGATAGCTAGGTAAATCACCCTTATTTTCAACATTCCACAATTCCTTGTTGACTAATAGGAAATATATGTTTAATGTATTATCTACAAATACCAAAATGCTGATCAGAGGATCTGAAGGCCATCTACCAATGACGAATTATCGTTATAGGGGATGGCTTTTTGCATTCTTTAGCCAGAAAGGGAGCGAAATGGAATGAAGAAAAGGAACAATGTCTTTCAATCTTTGGCACTGCTTGCTGTATTAACTTTATCTGTAACAGGATGTAGTAGTGCTAACTCAAATGAAGATACAGGTGGCCAAGAATCAGTAGAGCTATTAAATGTATCCTATGACCCAACACGCGAGCTTTACGATGAGTTCAATCAAGATTTTATAAAAAAATGGAAGGATGAAACAGGGCAGGATGTCACGATTAAACAATCTCATGGAGGCTCAGGAAAACAAGGTAGAGCAGTGATTGATGGCCTCGAAGCAGACGTTGTCACGCTTGCTCTCGCCTATGATATTGATGAAATTGCCCAAACTCGTGAACTGCTAAATAAAGATTGGCAAACAGAATTTGACCATAACTCTACTCCCTATACATCCACTATTGTCTTTTTAGTACGCAAGGGCAACCCGAAAAATATACAAGATTGGGATGATCTCATCAAAAAAGACGTATCCGTCATTACCCCTAACCCTAAAACATCTGGTGGTGCACGGTGGAACTACCTAGCTGCTTGGGGATATGCGGGAAAGTTATATAACAACGATGAAACAAAAATAAAAGAATTTATGAAATCACTATACAGCAATGTTGAAGTACTAGATTCCGGTGCCCGAGGTGCTACCACAACTTTTGTGGAACGAAAAATTGGGGATGTCTTAATTGCATGGGAAAATGAAGCTTACTTATCACTTCATGAATTAGGGAAGGATGAATTCGAGATTATTACCCCATCATTAAGTATTTTAGCGGAGCCACCAGTGGCGGTTGTTGACAAAATCGTTGATAAAAAAGGAACACGCGAAGTGGCAGAGGCATATTTACAGCATTTATATAGCGATACAGGTCAAGAAATTGCTGCCAAAAACTATTACCGACCTCGCAATGAAGCTGTTCTATCTAAATATAAAGACCAATTCCCTCAGCTTGAACTTGTTTCTATCGATGATTTTGGTGGCTGGACAAAAGCACAAGCAACTCACTTTAAAGACGGTGGTACCTTTGATGAAATCTACTTGCCACAATAAGGAGTGTTTTGATGAGTAGTTTAACCCTGACGAAAAAATCACGTCGTATTATTCCAGGCTTTTACCTATCTCTTGGATATACGATGTTATATGTTAGTTTACTAGTGTTATTACCACTTTCTATGATATTTTTCCATACGATGTCCTTAAGCTGGGCTGCGTTTTTCGATATTATCACTGATCCTCGTGCTGTTGCTTCCTATAAAGTGAGCTTCAGCACAGCCCTCATTGCAGGTCTATTAAATGTACTCTTCGGTACAATTATCGCTTGGGTTCTGGTTCGCTACCAGTTTCCTTTTAAAAGAATGATTGATGGATTAGTAGATTTACCCTTTGCTTTACCTACTGCTGTAGCAGGGATTGCTTTAACATCGCTCTATGCCCCCAATGGTTGGATTGGCCAATTTTTTGATTTTAAAATTGCCTTTACGCCCCTTGGTATTATAATTGCCTTAACTTTTATTGGTCTCCCTTTCGTTGTACGGACAGTACAGCCAGTATTGCAAAATATTAGTGCTGAAGTCGAGGAGGCTTCAGCTAGCCTTGGAGCCAATCGTTTACAAACCTTTCGTAAGGTGATTTTACCAGAGTTGCTACCAGGCATATTAACGGGCTTTTCATTAGCCTTTGCCCGTGCTCTAGGAGAGTATGGCTCGGTTGTTTTCATCGCTGGAAATATGCCGATGAAAACCGAAATTACCCCTTTAGTTATTATGACTAAACTTGAGCAATACGATTATGCTGGTGCCACTGCAATTGCAGTAGTAATGCTTGTTACTTCATTTATTTTATTATTAACTATTAACGTCATACAATGGCTAGCCAATCGTCGGTTTGTACATTAGGAGGAGCTATATGGAACAATCAACATTTATTCAACAGGCTAGTACTGAAAAAAATAAGGTGTCTAAGTCTGCCGCCTTACAGGAGCCTCGTGTTATTCGCTATGCGCTTACATTTATTGCATTAGCCTTTTTAGCTTTTTTTATCGTCCTGCCATTAGCTTCAATTTTTATTACAGCCTTTCAAAAAGGTGTTGATGTTTACTTGGCAGCTATCACACATCCAGATGCATTAGCTGCTATTAAACTCACTTTAACAGTTGTAGCGATTGCCGTACCTCTAAATGTAATCTTTGGCGTAATGGCTGCATGGACCCTTACAAAATTTAATTTTAAGGGGAAAAATCTTTTACTAACCATTATTGATTTACCTTTTGCGGTCTCCCCTGTTATCGCAGGTTTGGTATTTATTTTACTATTTGGATCGCAGGGATTATTTGGTGATTGGTTATTCACCAATGATATTAAAATTGTTTTTGCCCTACCTGGAATTGTGCTTGCGACTATATTTGTCACACTGCCCTTTGTTGCTCGTGAGCTAATACCTCTAATGCAAGCACAGGGTACGTCTGAGGAGGAGGCGTCGATTTCACTTGGTGCAAGTGGCTTTAAGACATTTTGGTATGTCACCTTACCCAATATTAAATGGGGTTTATTCTATGGTCTAATCTTGTGTAACGCACGAGCAATAGGAGAATTTGGTGCAGTTTCAGTTGTATCTGGCCATATACGAGGCATGACGAATACAATGCCCCTTCATATTGAAATTCTTTATAATGAATATCAATTTTCAGCCGCCTTTGCTGTTGCATCCTTAATGAGTGTTATAGCTATCTTTACATTAATTTTAAAAGACATCATTGCATGGAAGTCCAACTCTAGTTAATAGGAGATGATCAACATGAGTATTCAAATTCAAAATGTCTCGAAAATATACGGATCTTTTCAAGCACTAGAGGATATTTCTATTCATATTCAGTCAGGGGAGCTTGTTGCATTGCTTGGCCCCTCTGGATCAGGAAAAACCTCTCTATTACGTGTCATTGCAGGGCTGGAAACCGCCGATACGGGTGATATTTTTTTTGATGGACATTCCATGACGGATCGGCATCCAAAGGAACGTAATGTAGGCTTTGTGTTTCAGCATTATGCCCTATTTCGTCATATGACAGTCTTTGAAAATGTCGCCTATGGCCTAAAGGTTCGCCCTCGGAAAACTAGACCTACTAAGCAAGAGATACGAGACAAAGTGATGGAATTGCTACAATTAGTTAAACTCGAAAATTTCTCTGACCGCTATCCTACACAGCTTTCAGGTGGTCAAAGACAGCGTGTGGCACTTGCAAGAGCACTTGCAGTAGAGCCGAAAGTTCTTCTGCTAGATGAGCCATTTGGGGCACTTGATGCAAAAGTTCGCAAGGAGTTGCGTCGCTGGCTACGAAAGTTACATGATGAATTTCATATTACAAGTATATTTGTTACGCATGATCAAGAGGAGGCACTGGATGTGGCAGATCGTATTGTTGTCATGAACAATGGCAAAATCGAGCAAATTGGGAGTCCAGATGAAGTGTATACACATCCCAAAAGTCCATTTGTCTATGATTTTTTAGGGAACGTTAATCTTTTTAAAGGACGCTTACATAACGGTAAGCTGATGCATGGAGAAGTTGCACTGGATGTACCTGATGTACAATCACATACAAAAGATAATGTGATTGGTTATGTACGCCCCCATGATATACAAATAGAAAAGGTAAGTATTCCAGGAACGGTTCCCGTCAAAATCAATCATATCCATCTGTTGGGGCCTATTGTTCAAATTGAGCTACGCCGTGAAGATTTAGATGAATTTTTAGAGGCAGAATTATCAAAAGAACAGTTCCTTCACCTTCAGCTTGAAGTGGGCGATCATGTATTTGTTAGGCCGAAGCAATTAAAGGTCTTTATCCCCGAAGATTACTCCATTTAAATAACCATGTAGCAAAGAAATGAACTGAACCCCGAATAGTGGACACTTTAAAAAGTGACCCTATTCGGGGTTTTTTGTTCATTTCACAAAAAAATCTCGTTATACTAAATATACGAAATTAAGAACGGGAGAAATTAGCATGAGTAAAATCATTTTTAACGAACATCAGATACGACAAATAGAAGCGAATCGATTTGTAGCATCTGTGGTCAAAGAAAATCTAGCTGGTAAGGGACCTGTACAAATCTTTAAAGAAAACGGGTTTGATTTAGAAGTGATTGGTGTGGAAAAAGCAAGGTCATCGATTAAACGCTGGAGAGCATCTTTTAAAACTCATGGAGAACAAGCATTTTCAGAGGAAAGACGCGGAAAAGGAGGTTCTGGTCGACCAAAAAAAGAACACATGTCAGCTGAAAAGAAATTAGAAAAAGCAGAGGCACGTATTCGTTTACTTGAAGCTGAATTAACACTGTTAAAAAAGCTAGACGAGATGGAAAGGCAGGCAAAGAAACGGCTATTTTAATACCAAGGGAAAAGTATCAAGCAATTAATGATACCGTTCGGCTGTATCAGTTGAAAAATATGACACGTTATTTATGTGATTTGGCAAATGTAAGCCCCAGTGGTTATTATAAATGGCTCCAAAATAGTGAGAAACAAGCGATGCGAGAAGAAGCAGATTTTCAGGACTACGTCCTACTAAAAACGATTTATGATGCGTCAAAAGGAAAAGTTGGTTATCGGGGTCTTTACATGGCACTAGAAGAACTACTTGAAATCCCGATGAATCATAAAAAAATTCTACGATTAATGCGTAAATTCAATCTATATTCGAAAGTAAGACGTGCAAACCCTTATCGAAATCTTGCCAAAGCTACAGAAATCCATCGTCAAGTACCTAATCATCTAAATCGTAATTTTCATCAAACAGAGCCAGGCAAAGTGTTTTTAACAGATATTACGTATTTACAATATCGTGGCGGACAAACAGCGTATCTATCGTGTATAAAGGATGTTGCAACACGAGAAATCGTTGCATATGAGGTATCGACAAATTTACGCATGGAGTTTGTTTATCGTACGCTAAAAAAATTAGAAGAGCATATCAATGACAATTTACATCCTGAAGCGATGATTCATTCAGATCAAGGTTTCCATTATACACACCCAGCATTTCAAAAATGCGTCAAAGAAATGGGATTACTTCAGTCAATGTCTCGCCGAGGAAACTGCCTAGATAATTCGCCAATGGAGTCATTCTTTGGGCATTTTAAAGATGAAATAGAATATAAAGAAGCTGGAAGCTTATCAGAATTAAAATATATGATAGATGATTATATGGAGCACTACAACAATACAAGAAAGCAATGGACGTTAAAAAAAATGACTCCGGCAGCATACCGAAGTCATTTAATCGCTGTTTAATGTAGCAAATGGTCTTTTATTAAACTGTCTACTTTATAGGGTTCAGTTCAAAATTTGCTACATGGTTTTTATATTTATTATATGTGAAATTCTTTACCATCGTATACAGCCGTCACATATCCAGCACGAATGACAAAATCACCAAAATGCTCACCGTCTAAACGTTCCTTCGCATAATGTACAAGAATTGGTCGTAGCTCCGCTAGTATCTCTTCCTCACCTATATTTTCACGATAGATTTTATTCAATCGATTACCAGTAAAACTTGCTCCAAGATATAAATTGTATTTCCCAGGACCTTTACCGATAAAGCCTATTTCAGCCATCGCTGCACGGGAGCAACCATTTGGACAGCCTGACATCCGAATAACAATTTCTGTATCATTTAACCCTGTTTCATCAATGATTGTTTCCATTTTTGTAATAAGAGATGGCAAATAACGTTCCGCCTCCGCCATGGCTAAACCACAGGTTGGTAAGGAGACACAGGCAATGGAATTACGACGCAATGCAGAATAATGCGCACCATCCGTCAGCTTATATTGCTCTATAATAGCATCAATCTTTTTCTTTTTCTGTGGTGTTACATTACTAATCATTAAATTCTGGTTAGGAGTTAAACGGAAATCACCTGTATGCACCTTAGCTATTTCACGTAACCCTGTTAACAGCTCATAATCTTGAAAATCTTTAATGCGACCGTTTTGAATAAATAGCGTATAATGCCACTTACCCTCTGCCCCTTTAATCCAACCGAACTCATCTCCTGTACGTTCAAATGTATAAGGGCGCGCTTCTTGAATACTCCAACCCAAACGTCGCGTTAATTCTTCGTTAAACCATTCTAGTCCTCTTGCATCAATCGTATATTTGAAACGTGCATTTTTACGAACTGAGCGATTCCCATAATCCCGCTGAATTGTTATAATTTTTTCTGCTGTTTCCAGTAGTTTATCCGGTGTAATAAAGCCAATTTCACGCGCAAGCTGTGGATAGGTAGCATGATCGCCATGCGTCATCCCCATTCCTCCACCAACAGCTACATTAAAGCCAATAAGCTTTTGATCTTTTACGATCGCGATTAGTCCGATATCTTGTGAAAACACATCGACATCATTACTTGGCGGAATCGCAATGCCAATTTTAAATTTACGCGGCAAATATTGTTCTCCATAAATCGGTTCAATTTCTTCATCCTGACTGTCTATTACCTTTTCTCCATCTAACCATAATTCATGGTATGCACGTGTACGAGGTAGTAAATGCTCACTTAGTTTAGCAGACCAGTTATAAACTTCTTCATGTAATGCTGATTGATTTGGGTTTACATTACACATAACATTACGGTTTACATCCCCACAAGCAGCAAGAGAGTCCAATAACACGTCATTAATTTCTTGCATATATTTTTTGACATTCCATTTTAAAATACCGTGCACCTGAAACGCTTGACGTGTAGTTAGTTTTAAGGAGCCATTGCCATACTTTCTAGCCATTTCATCCATTACAAGCCATTGCTCTGGGGTAGCCGCTCCTCCAGGTGTTCGTACGCGTACCATGAATTGATAGGCAGGCTCTAGTTTTTGTCGTTGTCTTTCAGTGCGAAGGTCTCGGTCATCCTGTAGGTAACTACCATGGAATTTCATTAAACGATTGTCATCCTCAGGAATACCAGAACTTAATGGATCATTCATAGTCCGTTCGAGTGTCCCACGAAGATAATTACTTTCCGTCTTAATACGCTCTACATCACTTGGTTTCCCTGACTGTGGAGGCAAAACAATTTTCTCTGTCATTCTTTATCGCTCCTTTAATCCATTACACCTCTCCAGAGGCTTTGCTTGCTAGCAAATAGTCATCTTCCTACGAGGAAGAGTTTTTTCTTAATAAACATCCCGTTGGTATCGTTTTTGTTGCTTTAGTTCTTGCACAAGGGCTTTTGCTTGCTCAGACGTTTTCTGCCCCTGCTGCTCTATAATACGGTGAATGGTTGCATCCACATCAGCTGCCATTGATTTCTCATCACCACATACATAAATGACAGCACCTTGCTCAAGCCATTCATAAAAATTAGCTGCATTCTCTTCCAATTTGTGTTGAACATAGATTTTTTTATCGGTATCACGTGAAAAGGCTATGTGCATTTGGCTTAATGTGCCAGAAGCTAGCCAGCGTTGCCAATCTGTTTGATAGAGGAAGTCTGTGACAAAATGCTGATCACCAAAAATGAGCCAAGCTTTCCCCTCTACCCCTAACTCTTCTCTTTCCTCTAGGAAAGCTCGATACGGTGCTATACCTGTGCCCGCGCCAATCATAATTATGGGCGTTTCCTTCTGCTCAGGTAATCTGAAATTTGGATTTTTATGAACATAGATTGGTAATGTAGCGCCAATTTGAAGTTCTGCCACACTACCTGAACATACTCCCAGACGTTGTCGACCATTCGTCTCATAGCTTACCTTGCTAATCGTTAAATGCACCTCATCATGATTCGCCAATTGGCTACTTGCAATGGAATACAGTCTTGATGGAATTTTTCGCAGAATATCCACGAATTGTTGCGCACTCCATGTGAAAGGAGCAAAATCCTCTACTACATCAAGTAAATCCCTTCCCTTGGCATAATCCTTCCATGCATTAGGTTCTTCTAATAACGATGAAAACTCATTATGTTCTGTGTAAGCTTTAATTTTTTCAAGAACTGGCTTAGATAACACTGTAATTTCCAATTTTTTTTGTAAGGCATTCTTTAAGGACACTGTTTCATCTAACACAGTCACTTCAGTAGCTGGATCAAATTGTAGTACTCCCAGTAATGCATCGACTAATGGTTCACTATTTTCCGGTTGAATCCCAATACTGTCTCCTGGCTCAAATTGAAAATTAGCACCTTCAATGGATAACTCTAGATGACGTGTCTCTTTGTTGGAGCCGCGACCATTTAGATTAATATTTTCTAACACTTCAGCGTAAAATGGATTTTTTCTTGAATATGTAGTAGCTCCTTGTATTTCATCGCTCTGTGTTGAAGTAACCGATATTGTAGTAGCCTGTTTGAGAAATTCTTGTTGAACAGCTGAGAACCATTGTGCAGCAGCGTCATCATAATCCACATCACAATCAGTACGAGGAACAATTCTTGTTGCACCTAGTTTGGCAAATTGCTCATCAAAGTCTTTACCTGTTTTACAGAAAAATTCATAGGAGCTATCCCCTAATGCAAGTACCGCATATTGAAGATGCTCTAGTTTTGGTGCTCGTTTACTATGCAAAAATTCATAGAACTGGATCGCCTGATCAGGTGGATCACCCTCACCATGTGTACTCACAATAAGTAATAGATTGGTGATTTTCTTTAAGTTACTTGCTTTAAATTTCCCTAATGATGAGACAGTAACGTCTACGTTTTGAGCCTTTAATAGAGAGGCATATTTTTCAGCTAGCCCTTGACTATTACCTGTTTGGGAACCATATAAAATCGTCATGGTTTTCGTAATAGGGGCTGCTGCAGGGATCGTCTCAACTACGGCCTCCTGAGTAGCTTGTGGTGCACTTAAATAACCGTTTAACCAAATTTTTTGCTCCAGTGTTAATTGAGGTAAAAGTTCGTTTAATAATTTTACCTGCTCTTCATTAAATGGACTGTTTATAACTTGCAGTTTCAATCTTTGCCACCTCGCGAATCGTTATCATTTCATCCTCTAAAAAGAATTATCGGAGTCTTATTTTTTCTTTCTTTTCGATTTGAACCACATAAGAGTTTTGAACAATCAATGTAATCGAACCATGGTTCACAGTATTTAGCATTTGGCGGACATTATCTAATGCTAGATTTACATTTTCAAGCCTTTTATCTGCCATTATGAAACACCTTCCTCTTTGAAATGTAGTAATTCATCAATACGTTCCACTAACACTTTTTTTACATTGACGTCATAACCTAAGCTTTCACATAACATCATGTTGTTGTTAGATAGTCCTTGTAATCGCTTTGTTATGCTTTGCCGTAAGATACCTGTAAATAAGAGATACGGCACAATAAAAACTTGATGCTGCCTCTCTTTTTCATGCTGGAGCCAGTCATCAAAACTCGGACCCATCCCATATAAGAAGCAAGTATCTACTGTTTGATAGTTGTATTTCATTCGCAATCTTGTTGCAATTTCAGCTAAATCTCTCTTTACGGTCGGATCACTACTGCCACGTCCTATTAGTAAAACACTTGCTTCGCAGTTAGGCTGCTGCTTTTCTAAAATCCTAGCCTGCAACGTGTCAATGATTCGTTCATGAATGCCTAATGGTTCACCGTAGGAAAATTGGATATGCGGATAGAGCTTTTGAGCTTCGGCAATTTCTCTTGGAATATCTTGCTTCGCATGCTGTGCAGCTAGCAATAGAATAGGCATAACAGCAATCATAGTTGCCCCTTGTCTAACACAGTTGGCAATCCCCTCTGCAATGGTAGGTGTTGCAAGCTCCAAAAAGCATATTTCCTGAATAGATACATGAACCTCTTGTTGAACGCCTTGTAGAAAAGCTACAGCTTGATCTGTACCTGCCTTAACACGACTACCATGAGCAATATATAAAATAGCCTGCATAAAGTCACATCCTTACCCCGTAACTTGGATTGGTTGTGGACTGTTATGCTCGAACCAATGTATCGTTTCTCTTAATGCCACAACCTCTCCAACTAAAATGATACTCGGATTCTGAATATTTTCTGTTTGAACGATTTCTTCAATTGTTGCTAAAGTACCCGTAACCGTTTTTTGCTTATCAGCAAAAGTTCCCCAATGAATAACGGCTACAGGTGTTCCTTCCTCACGTCCATATTTGAGAAGTTGCTGTCGGATGTACGGCAGATTACCTACTCCCATATAAATAGCAATCGTATCGATTCCTTTTGCAAGACTTTCCCAACGTATTGCATCATCTTTTCCTTCCTGCATATGTCCCGTAACCATTGCAAAACTTGAGCTTAGATCCCGATGTGTCACAGGAATTCCTGCATAAGCCGGGGCTGCTATACCTGAAGTAATCCCTGGTACAATTTCAAATGGAATATGATGTTTGGCTAGCACTTCAGCCTCCTCTGCCCCTCTTCCGAAGACAAATGGGTCACCTCCCTTTAATCTTGTAACGATTAACCCTTGCTGTGCATAACTGACAAGCGTTTGGTTAATATGCTCCTGAATCATGGCATGTTGTTGTGGCAGTTTTCCGCAAAATATTAATTGAGCGTCTTGTCGAGCATAGTTTAATAGCTCTTTATTTATGAGTCTGTCATATAAAATGACATCTGCACATTCAATACAACGTAAACCCTTGACCGTAATAAGATCCACATCCCCAGGACCAGCACCAACGATATATACTTTCCCCATTCCATTTCACTCCTTCTATCCGTTGCGCCTTCGCGTCATGGTGTCCTGTTTTTAGTTGACGGAGTAGCAACCGTCACGCCCTTTGACATCCACAAGCGGTTGTGTCTCCAAATGGTGGCGTTTGAACAAATTTTTGATTCTCCCTATAGAGGAAAAAGATTGATGTCATCAAGGTAAAGAAAAAAGGCTAATATTATCCCTAGGCACAAAAATGCCTATGAACAATAAAAGCCTCTAGTTTGCTAGTCAGCTACTTTTTAATTCTTAGTAATATAATAAGAATAATAAATAATTTAGTATATTCTGTCAACCCAAAATTTGATACTTCCTCAACACAACAAAAAAACCAGTTGCCGTTTTTGACTAGGCAACTGGATTATTTATTTTATGTTCTTACCAGCGTCTACGATACCGTGGTTCTGGTCGGAAAAATGGACCAGGCGGATATGGCCGATAGTTTGGATAATATGGATTGTAAGGATATTGATTAAATTGAGAACCTAGGAAACTTCCTAAAAAGCCACCGAAAAACGGTGCACCGAATGGCCAAATACCTCCTCCAAATCCTCCTCCTGGGTAACCTCCGAAATTACGCATATGCTACCTCCCTTTTTATTCTATCGTATGAAGGAAGTTGCATCTATCATATGTACATTGCCTAATCTATCGGGATAAGTGCTGCAAATACAAAAAATCAGCGGAAAGACAATCCCGCTGATCAAAATATTCTATTATTTTTCTTCACCTAAACGTTGGACAAAATTAGCAAGTGTACGTACCATCACACCTGTACCACCTTTAGGACCTAGATCATGGACAGCTACTGCATCGGATGTTCCGGCAATATCAAGGTGAATCCAAGGTGTTTCACCAACAAATTCTCCGACAAAGCCCCCACCAAAAATCATATGTCCATCACGACCAGGTGAGTTGTTTAAATCTGCCACATCAGATTTACGAATTCTCTTTTTATCATTCTCTGTCAAAGGCATACGCCAAACAAATTCATCCGTTTCCTCTGCTGCTTCCATAAATGCTGCAAAAAATTCATCATCATTAGAAAGAGCACCTGTTTTATCCATACCTAGCGCAGTAATGACGCCTCCTGTTAAAGTGGCTACATCAATTAGCGATGCAGCCCCTTGCTGCTTCGCATATGTAGTTGCATCTGCCAGAACTAAACGTCCTTCTGCATCCGTATTTAATACTTCCACTGTTTTGCCACTATACGTTGTGATGACATCATCTGGTTTAAATGCTGTGTCAGATACCATATTATCTGTAGATCCGATAACCGCCACTACATTTTTATTTGGACGTAATTCACCGATAATTTTCATGGCACCAAGCACTGCTGCTGCACCGCCCATATCGCCTTTCATCCCAACCATTGAGTCTTTTGGTTTTAAGGAATAGCCACCTGTATCATATGTTACACCTTTACCAACGAGACCAATTGGATTTTCAAAATCATCAGACGCTTTATATTTTAATGTGATTAATCGAGGTTCTTCGAAAGAGCCTTGGTTGACACTTAAAATGCCGCCCATTCCCAATTCTTCTAATTGCGCTTTACCTAGAATTTCTACTTCAAAGTCATATTCACTTGCCAAAGATTCCGCATAGTTTGCTAAATCAGTTGCCGTTAGTAAATTCGGTGGTAAATTAATTAAGCTACGTGCCTCATTCACTGCATCCGCATAAATGACACCGACCTCAAAGCCAGCTACAACTTCGTCTAAATCCCCTGCTGTCGTCACTAGATGAACAGCATCAATACGTTTATCCACTTCGTTTGAAGTTGTTTTGTAATGAGGAATAGAATAATAGCCTAGACCAGTTCCTTCACCCGCTAAGAAGGCTACATCAGTCACTGAAATTGTTTCTGTTGTAAATGATTCAAGCCAGATGGAATACTCTTTTACTTTTAAGGCTCTTAGCTCTTTCCCAACTAAACCAAAGGCTGCTCGAATATCCCCTTCTGTTAGGTTTTTACGCTCATCTAGCCCTACAAATAAAATACGTTTTAAATTGGCATGATCCTTCACAAATGGCAGCTTCGTTAGCTTCTTAAGCTCAGTTGAAACGTCTCCCGCGCTAACCCACATATCAAGTGATTCACCATAAAAAGATGAAAAGCTTGCCCAATCCTGCATTTGCTCACGGTGTTTAGTGACACCCACCACTAATAATTCAGTAGAAATTGTTTCAAATGTCTTTGCTTCTTTTACAATATTCATGTAAATTCCTCCATTCCATCTACTATTATAACGAAGTTTCTGAAAAGCGCGTAATATTTGCCTATATCTTCTTTTAGAAAATAATGAATGTTATAATAAAAGCAATTATTTGCGAAGGTTGTGATGAATTTGAGTTTACTTCAAAATACCCCATTACTGATTGCCCTCTTTTCGGTTATCTTTGCTCAGTTTGTCAAGATTCCCATCCATTTTCTAATGACCAGACAGGTGAAATGGAGCCTCTTTACTTCTACAGGCGGAATGCCTAGCTCTCACTCCGCTTCTGTTACTGGACTGGCAACCTCTATTGCTTATGAGACGGGTTTAGCATCCCCTATTTTTGCCGTAGCCGCAATGTTTTCCATTATTGTTATGTACGACGCAAGTGGTGTACGTTACCAAGCTGGGCAACATGCTGTGATTTTAAATCAATTGCGTAAGGATTTCCAAACACTGCTTCATGATTTTAAAAAATGGCCTCAGATGGATGGGCAAGAGAAAATGGAGGAATTAAAAACGTTATTAGGACACAAACGAAGTGAAGTATTTTTTGGGGCGCTCACAGGTATTTTTATCGCCATCATAACCTACGAATTTTTCATATGATAGCTAAGACACATCCTTTTATGATGGAGGATGTGTTTTTTATCGAATAAAAAAAGTACTCTTCTTTCATGCAATAGAAAGAAGAATACTAAGTAAATTAGAACATGCGATATCCACTTTTTCGTAAATAAATCATCACAATGCCTGCCACGATGGAGCCTGCAAAGCCGCCTGATAAAATAGCAATATCTACAAACTGAAGGGCTTGTAATTTATCGATTAACGCTGGAAATGCAGAACCTGGCTTGAAAATATAATCTAAGAAGCTTACTTCATCCACGATAAAGATCACAACAATTGGATATACAATCGCCATTAACCACGTCATACGTAACAGCATGTTTAATAAGAATCCGATACCAAAGAACATGACGAAAAATAACAAAATAGAAATGATTAACTGTACTAATGAAACTGGACCATCCATGTATGTATAACCTCCGTTTTCCTCTCATTAGTTTACATGATTACGACAACGCTTTCAATGAACATATCCTTGTTTTCGCTTGTTCGACATATTTATGAAATCATTTACGGTGATTGTGATTGATCATGGATATTTTATCCTAGCAAATACCAAAAAACTATTGAAGACCATTTCTTATCTCCAATAGTTTCTTCTATTACATTATGAAGTTGATTGAGTTAATACGAACTTTGGAGATTTCCATAGCTGTGCCCATTTCTTAAACGCTGAAATAACGATGAGTAGTCCTAGCATCAGCATGATAACGGATAAGATGCCGTTTAACATATTAAAGCCGGCAGCTGCTGGATTCCAATAAACGTTTTTAATCATCCAATAACCAGCCACATTCACAGTGATGTATAAATAAGTTAATGGGATAAAACAAGTTAGTGCATAGATTCGTTTATCTGCCACCTTCAGTACCATCGTCACTCCACATACTAAACCAATTGCCGCCATTAGCTGATTGGATACACCAAATAATACCCAAATGGAGCTAATATCCCCTGAATACAATAAATAACCCCACATAAAGCAAGCAAGTGCACTAGCGAAAATTGTTCCTGGTATCCAATTAGTACGCTTTAATGGCTTATAAACATTGCCCCCAAAGTCTTGAATTAAATAGCGTGCCACCCGTGTTCCTGCGTCTATCGCTGTTAGAATAAAGACAGCCTCAAACATAATGACAAATTGATAGAAATAGGAGGATAACTCCGCAAACCAAGGAATACCTGTAAAAATATCCGTCATTCCGACGGCTAATGTCACGGCTCCTCCTGTTCGTCCCTCTAAGTCCATTCCAATACTTTGAGATAATGCTTGTAAATGAACAGGCTCCATTCCTAATGAAGCAAAAACTGCTGGCGCTGAGTTAATGGCAAAATAGTCTGCTGGATGAAGGGCTGTAGCTGCAATTAACGCCATCACACCTACTAACGACTCAACTAACATTGCTCCAAAGCCAACGATTCGAATATCTTCCCAACGGTCAATCATTTTAGGTGTCGTTCCTGAGCCTACAAAGGCATGGAAGCCGGAAATAGCCCCACAGGCAATCGTAATGGATACAAATGGCCACACAGGACCTGCAATTACCGGACCTCCACCATGAATAAACTCTGTAAATGGTGGGAACTGAATAGCTGGGTTAACGAAAAAGACACCGATAATTAAAGCGATGAACACCCCAATTTTCATGAAACTACTTAAATAATCACGTGGAGCTAATAATAGCCACACAGGTAATGCCGCTGCAAAAAATGCATAGATAGGTAAAATAATTGCTAATGTATCACGGTCAAATGTTAAAAAATCACCAAATGCAGTTCCTTGAATAAGCGGCCCAATAAATACGCCTATCATTAATAAAACAAACCCAACTGCAGACGTAACAAGTAAATTGCCTGTTTTACGATAAGCAATACCCACAAGCATAGCAATTGGAATGGTGATCCCTACTGCAAACGTCCCCCATGGATTGCGTTCTAAAGCTCCTAAAACTACCATAGAAAGACCTGCCATTGTAATTGTAATAATAAACAGCATAGCAAGGCCTGTACAGAAGCCAGCAATCGGACCGAGCTCTTCCTTCATCACTTCGGATAAAGACTTACCACCATGGCGCATAGAAGCAAATAACACGACTGCATCATGGACAGCTCCCCCAATGACAGCCCCTATTAATAACCATAGAAGGCCAGGTAAATAACCAAACTGTGCAGCTAAAATCGGTCCTACTAATGGCCCCGCAGCAGCGATGGCTGCAAAGTGATGCCCAAAGGTTACCCATTTATTCGTCGGAACATAGTCTTTACCATCTTCCAAAGCGTGGGCGGGCGTGGGCGTATCATCCTTTATTTTCAGTACCTTTTTTGTAAAAAATATGCCATACAAACGATAGCTAATCACTAAAATACAAATAGAGCCTATCACAATTGTAATCGCATTCATGCAAACACCCCTTTTACTTTTTCCACATCATAGCAAAGGAATGTCCACGATATTCATAAAATTAACTGAAATGTCAGAATTAAAAGTTGAAACGTAGGTTTCTACCGCTGAAATGCAACTACCTCGACAGGTCAAAAATTTTCCGCACATCCTTCATATAGAGCCTACTGACAGGAATGGAATGTCTGTTATCCAAAATTAAATTATATTTAGAACTACTCCAAGGCTCTAGCTCCACAATATGCTCTAAATTTACGATAAACGCACGATGGACACGCACAAATCCTTTTAATGTTAGCTTCTTTTCTAATGCTGCCAATGACTCCGAAGCAAAGAACCTTCCTTGCTCTGTGACAACCACCGTTTTACTGTCCTCCGATGTACAATATAAAATATCCTGTATTTTCATTAATAGAATTCGATCGTTGACATAAACCGTTAATTTATCAAGCTTGTCCAGCTGTGAAATCTTTATTTCTTCCATCGTTTTCGCCTGTGCGGCTCTTTTTTTAGCTACTAGCTTTTCTACAGCAGCTTGTACTCGTTGTGCTTCAAAAGGTTTCAGAATATAATCAAAGGCATTCACCTCAAATGCCTGTAATGCGTATTCATCAAAGGCAGTAGCAAAGATAATTTCGGGTCTTTTTGTATGCAACAGTAATTGTTTTGCTAAATCAAGTCCATTATTCATGCCTAACTCAATATCTAAAAATACACAATCAACCTGTTCATACTGTGTCGTGTTGTAAAAATCCTTAAGACTTTCAGATTCACCACAAACATTTACTAACGCTGTTTGCTCTAATAAATAGCGCAATTCAGCGCGTGCCAACGGTTCATCATCCACAATGTATACATTCAATCTCTTTTACTCCCATCTAGTCGCCTTTAACGGCAGTTGAATCATTATTTTTGTTCCTACATCCAATGTACTCACTATATGAAAATCAGCGTCTGAGCCATAAATTTCATGAATACGCTGATAAATATTCCACAACGCCGTTCCAGTCCCTTGCTCCGATTGCATAATCCGTTTACCGAGCTGCTTTACCTGCTCTTTTCTCATGCCACAGCCGTTATCTTCAGTTAGCAAAACTAGCTTATCGTTCACTCGTTGTACTTTGACAAAAATCTTGCCTTCCTTACGATTTTTAAACGCATGATAAATAGCATTTTCAACAAGAGGCTGCAATGTAAATGGTGGAATCTGCACATCGAAAAGTGATTCATCCATAATAAACTCAACTTCGTAACGATTAGGAAATCTTGTTTGCTCAATGGATAAATAAGCCTCAACATGGTCAATTTCATTTTTCAATGGAATAAGCATTTGCCGTGCACCTTGTAAATTGCTTCTAAAAAATGTACTAAGCTTGATCAATAATGCTCTTGCCTCATCTGCATCTGTACGGATCAAGCTTGATATCGTATTAAGGCTGTTAAAGAAGAAATGAGGATGAACCTGTGCCTGTAACGCTTTAATTTCAGCATCCTTTAATAACTTTCTCTGTTGTTCAATTTCAGCATATTCCAGCTGTGAAGAGAATAGTCTACTTAAGCCCTCCGCAAGCTCCTTCTTCACCCCTGTTAATGAATCTGCCTTCGTGAAATACAGCTTTAGGCTTCCAACCGTGCGATGCTGTACCATTAAAGGCAAAACAATGGCGGCGCTTAAAGGACAATCATCATGTGGACATTGAATTTCCTTTGCCGAAGTAGCCATTAAAATTTCCCCTTCCTCTAGTACTCGCTTCGTCAAAGCCGTCATAATTTCCCGATGAATTAAATGATGGTCTTCCCCAACGCCAACATGGGCTAATACACCGTTTTTATCCGTAATGGCGACCGCCTCTACACTAATTTCTCTTTTAATAATTTCAGCCACCGTCTGACAGGATTCCTAATTCAAGCCTTTTCGGAAATGCTCAATCGTTTGTTGAGCAATTGAAAATGCTTGATGTGTTTGCAATGCCTTTGTTCGTTCTTCTTCATCAATAAATGTTTTTATAATCATAAAAAATAAGAAGATTCCAAAGGCATTCATCAAGATCATTGGCATGGCAATTAATGTTACTAGCTGCAAAGCCTGCTCGAATGGCTTCGCAACTACTAAAATCACCAACATCTGTATCGTCTCTGCACAAATTCCAATGATAACAGCTTTCTTATAGGAAAAAGTTTGACGTATTTTGAAACGGTTACTTAATCCACCGGTCATAAAGCCTGCTAAAATCGTCGAAATGCCACAGGCGATCGCTGTAAAGCCCCCTAGTGTCATACGGTGAATCCCTGCTATAATCCCAACACATACACCAACAAGGGGTCCACCGAAAATGCCTGCAATCGCTACACCAATTAATCTCGTATTGGCAATAGCCTCCTCAGCATTAATCGTACTATGTATCATCTGATTTAACGGGTGTATCGTACCGCTTTCAATTTTAATCCCTGTATAACTACTAATAATACATAAACTACTAAAGACAATGATGAGCCATATTTTCTCCTTCGATCCTTGCTCCTGAAACAGCTTCTCTCGAAACAGCCTCCACCTTGACATTAAAAAGGCAAACACAATGATCAGCCCAACGCGCTCTAACATAAATAAAAATAGCTCCATCATAGGTCCCCTCCCAAAGTCATATCATTTTTTAAAGAACAGTCGATACGAGGTATACCCAAAAATATCGCCAGGATTAATCCCCTCTATCGCATCTAGCTGATGGTTTTCGAATTGATTGGATGCCATTTCTTTTAACATAACGGAGGTAGTTTCATCTTGTGCGAGCTCCTGTGGATACAACCATTTGGCTTCCAGTATTTCTTTTTCCTGAATGCATACCTGCTGCTGTTCATCTAGCATACGACAATAAAAAATCGCCATATTATCACTGATATCATCACGGATAACGCCTGTACGAAATCCAATTAAGCCTGATACACTGCAATCTATTCCTGTTTCTTCTTTTATTTCACGGATGACCGCCTCATCCACGGTTTCACCAGCGTTAACAAATCCTGCCGGCAATGACCAACGCCCTTTCAATCCGCTATACGCTTTTTTCACAACTAACCATTGCCCAAGCTCATTCACTGTAACACCCGATACGCCCAGCCATATTTTCCCTCGATCTTTTCTCATAACCTTCACCTCTATATTTCTATTATACCTGCTTGCTTTCAGTGGAATGAAGCTTTTATTCAGAATTTTAAGACCAATTTTAATAATTCAAAAGAATGCATAGACAATCCTTATTTGTAAATATGTTACACTTAGTGTACCAATCATTTTATAAGAAAGGAGATTGTATGTTACATGCACTATCAGTACGAGCAAAGTACTTTATAGTAGCCCTTATCGTAGCGATACTCACACCTTTTTTAGCCTTTTCTACGCCTCTAACCATATCGCAGACATTCTATGCTCATAGACAGGATGTCATCCTGATGACACCACCGAGCAACTTTATTATGCTATTAATAGCCTTAGGCTTGATCTTCGTAGTTTTCATCGTACTCGGATTAAAAAGGAATCCAAACATCTACACCCTTGCATGCGTCATCATCTTAAGTAGTATCGTATTAGGTTATTATTCTTTATTAAGCTATAGCGCCATACAAAAGGATCAAATCGTTTTTCAACAGTATCACCATCAAACTATTTATAAATGGCAAGATTTAAATGAGATTATCTATGAATATGAAATAGGTACGTTTGGAACCTATTACTTTCAAACTAAAAGCAATGAACAATTTATCATTGAGGAAAATGGACAATTTGGTCTTGATGAAAAGAGGACCATCTTTAAGCTAGCAGTTTTAAACGGAGTAAAGTTTATGGAGCGTGAAAAGTCTGACTAACTCCATGCTAAAAGGCTTCTTTCATCACCAGCGAAAGAAGCACTTTTCTTATTTTCACTTTGTTTCAATAATCCAGCAATCGTCAGAGAAGATTTTTTCATAAAATAAAAGCCATCCCCTCAACCACATAGTTGAATACAGAAAGGGAGAGTAAAATGATCATTAAAATGACTCCGTCTACTATGAAGGATTTTAATAAATCAAACGATGGTTTTATAGTCTCGGGGAAAATTATACCGACATACAAAGATAAAGTTTGGACATTTACAGAGGAAATATGTTCTGTGCCTTACTTCAAAAAATATGAAGAGGATGAAATTGATCTTAGCTATATAGAAGATATCGAGAAAGCTGTATTTTTTTATTATATTGACAACAGCTGTGTAGGGCAGATTAAGATGTGCTCTAACTGGAACGGATATGCACTTATTGAAGATATCGCTGTCGCAAAAGATTATAGAAAAAACGGCGTTGGTACTGCCTTACTAAATAAAGCCATTGAGTGGGCCAAAGAAAGGAACTGCTGTGGTCTCATGCTTGAAACACAAGATATCAATGTTTCAGCTTGTCATTTTTATGCTAAAAATCAATTTGTAATAGGTGCAGTGGATACGATGCTATATTCAAACTTTCCAACAGCAAATGAACTAGCAATTTTTTGGTATTATAAATTTTAAATTATTAGAGTGCCTTGTTTATGATCTAAACAAGGCTTTCCTTTTAGACTTCAAAACACAGTAAAAGCCTCTTCCATTTGTTGTTTTCAAAACATACAAATCGAAAAGGCTTGTATTCACAACCTAATTCAGATTATGTTTACATTCCATCAGGATTGTCTTCTACATTTATATCACGTTTAATTATTCACAAATCTCAGGTGTACCTTCACGCTTTGCTGTTTTGAAAGATGTACCGCAGCCACATGAAGCAATGGCATTTGGATTATCGATTGTGAAGCCACCGCCCATTAGCGATTGTTTATAGTCAATTTTTGTTCCCATCAAAATCGGCGCATCTTCACGGGAAACAAGAATTGTTAAACCATGTTGTACATCTACAAAGTCTTCCTCTTTTTTCTCTTGATCAAAATGCATACCATAGGATAGCCCACTACAGCCGCCACCGTTTACTACTACACGTAAAAAAGAACCTTGCTCTTCATTATGCTCCATCATTTCATTAATATGAAAGCCGGCAGCCTGTGTAATTTCAATAACTTGCTTTGTACTTGTCATCCCCATCACCTTCCTTCTTACCTAATATCATATCAATTTTGACCATTGTATGACAAACATTCAGCTTCAAGGTAAATTTTAGTGAGAGTTCTCATATTTTTCACATGTTTAGGAATTTTTATTCATGTTTCTACTAGCACCATTGGTATAATAGTTACAACGACTTCTATGTAGGGGGTAATATATATGGATATTTCACCGTATTATGAAAAACAAATTCAATGTTTGAATTGTAAAAAAGATTTTCCGACGTTAAAAGTTCGTTCCAAATTTATTAAAGTAGAGCATACCGAAACCGATTTCCACCCTATTTATACGGATGATGTGAATGCGCTTTATTACAATGTCTTCGTTTGCGAGCATTGTGGGTTTTCATTTACAGAGGACTTTACAAAATATTTTGCACCAGGTATTCAAGATGAGATTCACACACAAATAACAAAAAAATGGGTGCATCATGATTTTAAGGGAGAACGTACTGTTTTTCAGGCGATACAAGCGTATAAATTGGCTTTCCTCTGCGGCACGATAAAAAAAGAAAAACATGTCGCTATTGCTGGTTTAGCTTTGCGTCTTGCTTGGCTCTACCGTTCTCTCAAAAATAGTGGGCAAGAGGAGCGCTTTATGAAACTGGCGCGTGATCATTATATGGAATCGTATTCAACAGAAGATTACAGTTCTACACAAATGTCTGCTGTACGTATTATGTATATGATTGCCGAATTATCAAGAAGAATCGGAGACATTGAAAATGCGACACGCTTCTTCTCTAGAGTAATTGAAAAACAAAGCAGCGGTGGCGAGGCAAAAATTGTGGACATGGCAAAAGAGCAATGGGCTGTCATCCGCGAAGGAAAAGAGCATACGCGCCACCTATAAATAAAAAAAGTTCTAGTCTGAGATTCAGCTAGAACTTTTTAAATGTCTTAGAATACTTGCTCTACTTCCACAATACCTGGTACTTCTTCTAATAATGCGCGTTCGATACCAGCTTTCAATGTAATAGTAGAACTTGGGCAACTGCCACAAGCACCTAATAAACGTAATTTTACAACGCCATCCTCAACATCTACTAATTCACAGTCTCCACCGTCACGTAGTAAGAACGGACGTAATTTATCTAATACCTCTTGAACTTGGTCGTTAATTGTTGCTTCAGCCATTTTATCTCGACTCCTTTCCTTATAATGATTATAATGTTAGCAACAGAAAAAATCCAATATTGAATCACAAGGAGAGAAAATACGATGCAACCAACTAAACCTATGATTGAAATTTATGGAACAGCTGTAATTTGCGCTAGCTGTGTCAATGCTCCATCTTCCAAAGATACATATGAGTGGTTACAAGCAGCTATCGATCGAAAATATCCAGATCAACCATATGATATTCGTTATATCGATATCGAAGGTCCAATTGAGAATGAACGTGATCAAGACTATGCGACACGTATTCAGGAAGATGAATTTTTCTACCCTCTTGTCCTCATTAATAATGAAGTCGTTGGTGAAGGCTATGTACAGTTGAAACCGGTTTTCACTGCACTTGAAGGTTTAGGATTTGTTCCAGACATAACAGTTTAATTAAAGCCAAGGGATTGTTTCAAATAGAAACAATCCCTTTTACTAACTAATCATTTTGACGTTTGTAATACCATAATAATCCGGATTTCATTAAACGAGCGATACGACCTGTAACTGTTGTATCTGCCAAATAGACAAAGCCTTGTTTTTTACCAAGGGCACCCATGAAACCTTTTAATTTAATATCTGGCATTTTTTCAGGTAAATGTTCGCCCTTCCAGCGCATACGAAGTACTTTAACAATTAGCTCTGCTTGTTCCTCTGCTAACTGTGCTGTTGGAGGTAAATCTGAGGAAGCACAATCTCCAACAATATATACATGTTCATCGTCAAGTACATTAAAGTACTGTGTTACTAGTGGACGACCCTGTTTATCCTTCTCCACATCCATATCACGTACGATTTTGACAGGCTGTACGCCAGCTGTCCATACGACCTTGTCGAGTAAAATTTCATCTTCATGATTGAAAATTTTACCTGGCTCCACTTTAGTAATATTGGAATTGGCAATAACATCAACGTTATGCTTCACGAACCAATCATTTACATATTTACTTAGTTTCTCAGGGAAATCCTTTAGAATACGTGGACCTCGGTCAAATAGCTTAATTTTTAAATCAGATCGACTTTCACGTAGCTCACTTGCAAGTTCGATACCACTTAAGCCAGCTCCTACAATTCCGACTGTAGACCCAGCTGGTAAACCACATAGCGCTTGAAGTGTAGCACGTGATTGTCCCATCGTTTGAATGCTATAAGTGTACTCCTCTGCACCTGGTACACCATGATATTTATCTTCGCAACCAAGACCAACGACTAAATCATCATATTCAATACGTTGTCCATCTTCTAAAATGACAACTTTTTCCGCACGATTAATTTCAGTGATTTCTCCATATACAGGCGTTAAACGTTCATGCTCAGGGAAGCTTACACGAATTTCTTTATCTGTAGCAGTTCCAGCGGCTAACGCATAAAACTCAGTTTTTAAACTATGGAAAGGGGCTCTATCTATTATGACTACCTCTCTGTCTAATGGCAGACTATTTAATAGACGAAGCATGACACGCATATTGCCATAGCCGCCACCTAAAAGTACTAATTTACCCATAATATTCTCCTTTAATATCTCTTTTAATAATTGTTCACAAAGTATCCACAAACGAGTATAACCGATTGTGAGAAGTTTCACAATATCAGAATGAAAATTTGTGAAGGATTTCACAAAATAAATGAAAAGATGTTCATTTCCATAGATTTTTAAGCAATTAATAACGGTTTTCCCTTAAAATTTTATATAAAAACACTTCTTTACCTTCAATTTAAATAATTGACGAAATTCGTAAAACCGAGTAGCATTACTTTGGTGAGGTGACATGAATGAATCCAATGGTTGAATTTTGTATTAGTAATTTAGCAAATGGCTCTCAAGCAACTTATGAAGTACTCGAACGCGATCCGAATATCGACGTTTTGGAATATGGCTGCCTCAGTTATTGTACAAAGTGCTCAGAATCTTTTTATGCTATTGTCAATGGTGAATTAGTAGAAGCTGATTCTCCAGAAGCGTTAACGAAAGCCATTTATCAGTTTATTGAAGAAAACCCTTTATGGTAGTTTGCTAAAACGCCTATATGAATAAATTTGAACAAAAAAAATGGATGTTATGCTAAAAAATCTGCATAACATCCTTTTATTTATTGTAACGCATCCACTATATATGTAGGTTGAAGTTCTTTCTCTTGTACAACCTTTGTGGGTGTAACGCCCGTATTCACATGGATTGTATCACAGCCAAAATTAATTCCGCACATGATGTCCGTATCATAATTATCACCAATCATAACCATGTCTTCTTTAGAAAAATGATGTTCTGTCGCAATTACTTCTAGGATAGCAGGTGATGGCTTCCCTATATAAATAGGATCAACGCCCGCAACCTCTCCTACTAAACGAGCAAAAGAACCATTTCCTGGTAAGAAACCATATTCTGTCGGGAACTTAATGTCCTGATTTGTGGCAATAAAGACTGCTCCTTTTTGAACAAATATTGTCGCTCTAGCAAGTGCCATATAATCAAGTGTTCGATCAATTCCCATGACAAATACATCCGCTTCATCTTCAACAGGCACAATATTTTCATCAAGTAATGCCTGACGAATACCATCAGACCCCATCATAGCTACTTTTTTACCTGTATAATGGAGTGCCACATACTTTGCTGTGACGGACGCACTTGAATAAATATGTTCTAATGGTGCACTAATCCCTATAGACATTAAAGCATCTTGCAGTTGTTCACGTGTTTTAGAAGAGTTATTTGTGACATAAAATGGCTCGATCCCTGCTTGTTGTAAGCGATGAATAAAAGCAACAGCAGAAGAAATCCCTTCCTTTCCACGATAAACAGTGCCGTCTAAATCAAAGCAATAGGCCTTATAATCTCTCATTGATGATCCTCTGGTAAAAAGGCAGAAACTGGACCTAGCTCATTTGTTAAATAACTATGGACTGCAGGCGAAAATTGCTTTAATGCCGATAAATTGGCTGTAAGTACGTGGACAACTTCATCGATATCTACCTCTATAAACTCGCGTACTAGCATTTTACGCAAGCCAACAACTGCTTTATATGGTGCCTCCATTTCAGCAACTACGACTTTTTCATCGACTAATATATCAATAATATCCTCGTAGCTTCCTGGGTCGCGCATTATGAAACCGTCAATCATTAAATTTCCTACATCCATCATTGACTCCATAATGTTGTGACCAATTCGCTCGATAGCTAATTTCTTTATATCATTTTGAGACCAGTTATTCTCTGTCTCCAAAATGGCTAATAGCCCATCTAAGTACTGTAAATTTTTTGTGATTTTATTACGATCTACAAAATACACAAGGAAAGCCCCCATTCAAATCTTTAAAAGTTGATAGTCTTTTCTCTTCTATAGTACCATAACTATAGGACTGGAAGGAGATTAAAAGATGGAACGTTTTTTTTTATATGATGATGTAGAAGATACAAAAACTCGCTTTGTTAGCTTTGCAGGAAAAAAACTGCGCTATGATTTAGCGATATTACAATCTGGCCGCTTCTTTGGGAAAGTGCTTGTCATGGATATACAATTTGGTCGATTTGCGATTATTGGCCCTGATGATGTAGAAGAGCCTGGCTACTTAGAACATGTATACAATCGTACAGAGGACGAAACCGAGGAACTTCGAGAATATTTACGTGAGCTATTGAACTAACACCCTTTTTACAGGGTGTTTTTTTGTAGGACATTATTATATTGCACGAGCATTTTTTGTGAATCAATCAAGATAAAAAAATTCCGCTCACCAGTTGGCTTTTGCGAAATCTTTTAAGATCGATTATTTATTGAGCGTGGATGGATTATCTTTATTATGTGGCTTGTCTTTATTTTCATTATTATTTTGCTTTTTCGCTTCGTTATTTTGACCAATCACGCCTAAATCATCTACACTAATATCAAAACCATATCCATATTCTTCACGATCTAGGGGCTTTTTATTGCGCTTATCCTTCGTCAACATCATCACCTCCACTCATAAATTATCCTTTTTTCAACGTTTTATACTTCTTGTAGCTTCTTTTCTCAAGCTGTTGCATCCTTTATTATCCACCGAGCAGCGCTCATCAAATCAGGAAAAATTGCATCTGCTAACGGGTCATCCTCTCCTAAAAACACGCCCTTTGTACCTGCTTGTTTTCCCGCTATAATATCTGTATCCGTATCACCCACCATATAGGATTTCGATAAATCAATATTATATTTTTTTCCTAAATCAATAATTAGTTTACTATTAGGTTTTCTACAGGCACAGCCTGACTTAGGCTTATGTGGACAATAAACTACTTCATGAATAATGGCACCGTTTTTCTTTAGCACCTTGACCATATGCTCATGTATTTTTTGCAAGCCTCTTTCACTCATAAAGCCTAAACCAACACCCCCTTGATTTGTCACAACAAAAATATAGTCAAAGTGTTTATTTAATTTGCGAATGGCTTCTGGAACTTGTGGTAAAAAGTATAAATCTCTAGGCTTATTAACAAATTTAACGCGTGTTGTTAATACTTCATTGATTACACCATCACGGTCTAAAAAGACGGCTCTTTTCATTTGTATCTCACCTTTAATTAGCTGTTTTGAGCTTTATTATTCCCCAATCATACAAAAGCTAATAAAAAAAAGAAAAAAACTTGATGCATATCGCATCAAGTTTCTTCCCTTTATTCTGCCAATGGTTCTTGGTCGTTTGGTTGCGCTGTTACTTCATTCGCATCCAACACCTCTGGCGGTTTCATAACTTTTCCTGTTTTACGTAAAACAAAATAAGCGCAGCCAAAATTGCAATACTCGTATAAATAATCTTGAAGCGTACTTATTTTCGTATCAAAAGTCGACTTTTGATTTTTATCATCAAAAAAGCCCTTTAAACGTAATTGGTTATAGCCCCAATCACCTACTATATAATCATATCTAGCCAATATATCGGAATACCTTTCCTGAAAAACTTCTTCCTGAAAGGCTTCACGAAAATCTTTTAATAGTTCATATTCCAATCCTTCAACTATGATCAAAGTGACACCACCCTCTTGTTCATCCTTGACGCTTAAAGCTCTGCTTGTAACTGACGTTCTTTTGTTGCAGCATTTACTTGTTCGTCAGCATGGTAACTACTACGTACAAGTGGGCCAGCTTCACAATGTTTAAAGCCTTTTTCCATAGCAATTTTTCGCAGTTTCCCAAACTCTATTGGTGAATAATATTTTTTAACTGCTAAATGCTTTTTCGTAGGCTGTAAATATTGACCAATCGTCATGATATCCACATTATTTGCTCGTAAATCATCCATTACCTCTAAAATTTCTTCATGAGTTTCTCCTAAACCAATCATTAAAGATGATTTCGTCGGAATATCTGGTTGCATTTCTTTAGCTAGACGAAGGAACTCCAAAGATCGCTCGTATTTTGCACGAGCACGTACTCTTGGTGTTAAACGACGCACGGTTTCAATATTATGATTTAGAATATCTGGCTTCGCATCCATTAACATTTGAAGATTTTCCTTCATACCACCTAAATCGGATGGTAATACTTCAACAGATGTGAAAGGACTTTTACGGCGAATAGCACGGACTGTTTCTGCTAATACTTCCGCTCCGCCATCTTTTAAATCGTCACGCGCTACCATAGTAATGACAACGTGCTTTAGGTTCATAATTGCTACTGAATCTGCAACACGTTCTGGCTCTGCCAAGTCTAATTCATTGGGTAACCCTGTTTTTACTGCACAAAATCGACAAGCACGTGTACAAACCGAACCAAGAATCATCATTGTAGCTGTACGTCTTTCTCCCCAGCATTCATGAATATTTGGACAGCGAGCCTCTTCACAAACCGTATGAAGATTTTTCTCACGCATTAGCTTCTTAAGACCTTTATATTCATCATTAGTGTTTAGTTTTATTTTTAGCCAGTCTGGTTTTCTTAAATGTTCTTCTTTACTTGTAGGTTTACAAGATGTCATACGGATATCGCCCCTATCAAAAATATGCATTTTTTATATTAACTATCTTCACTGTTGTCAATGTAACATAATAAATGAACTCCAACAACTATCACAGTAAACATTTCTATTTAAATGGCACAGGTATTTCAATGGATGGTTGAGGCGCATCACTACTATTGGTATAGATGTTCGGGACTGGACCTCTAGTTAACCCCATAGCTACAGGAATATCCTGTGCAACGGTTGAGGATTTACTTGCAAACGGAACAATAATTTGGACATTTACCTCTAAATGAATGCCCACTTCTACATACGCACTATTAATCCCAAATTCTTGAATGGATGAGGTGACATTACTATGGACATTTCCGATCACATGGAATCGTATAGGGATTTTTGGTCCTAAATTTCCGAGCAAAGGAATATTCGCGGCTTGCCCGAGCGGTACAAAAAAGACAATGCCATCGCCATCCTGAATTCTGTTAATATCATATTCAACATTATCTAATTCAGGCAAATGTGATAGCTCTCCTTGTTCTGCCTGCTCTAAATACATTTTTACAAGCTCTAATGTCTCCGCTCGTACACGATTAATAATTTCCGTATTAAACTTTGTCGTCATCATATCAGAACTACCTGGAGGAATATCTTCAATGATATCATTTACATCTAATACATTGGAGGTTCTTGAGTTAATGGCTTTACTTACTACATATGATGCAATTTTTGTAGTTTGTACCTCTGCATATTGCAAATAGGTGGGCATGAGCCGTTCATTTAAATAATAAATAAATAATATAAGACAAACAACCATACTAACAATTAAAATGGTTAATCGATTAAGACGTATTCCCCGTTTATTATAAGAGCGCAATTTCATCCTTTTTCGAGGGAAAAACAAAAAAATCTCCTCCTGTTCCATAACGTATGAACAGGAGGAGTATTTTATTCTACCTTTGCAGGAACCATATAATCCGTCTCAACATTTTCAATTAAAACATTTGGATAGTCCACTAAATTAATTTCATATGTAGCTGCGAGCAGTTGATTTTGCTCCTCAAAAATACGAATCCATGGTAATGCTGCATCCAATGGGTTTTGTCTAGATACAATGCCACGTCGACCATCTGATAATTTTAAGATAACACCATTTGGATAATGAACGACAGCTCTTTTAAGCGCTTTTACGATGCGAGCATCATATAGCGTACCGGAGCCTGCCTCTACAATAGCTAGTCCTTGTGAAGGAAGCATTTTTTCACGATATACTCGATTCGTTGTAACCGCGTCAAAGACATCGGCTACGCCAATAATTTTGGCAAATGGGTGAATTTCAAAATCAACTAATCCTCGTGGGTAGCCACTTCCATCAATACGCTCATGATGTTGAAAAGCGCAATGGGCCACTAGCAATGAAATAGAATGTAAATTGCGTAATAAATCAAAGCCATAGCGGGCGTGCATTTTCATCGCTTCAAATTCTTCATTAGTTAGACGACCTGGTTTTGTTAGGATATCTTTTGGTACCATTAGTTTACCTACATCATGTAGTAATGCACCAATCCCTACTAACCGTAAATCCTCAGCAGAGTAGCCGAGCTCTTTGGCGATGGCTATCGAGTAAAGTGTCACTTGGAAGGAGTGTTGATATAAATACTCATCAAATAAATAAGCATCTGTTAATATCGTTAATATTTCATCATTTCCAGTAACAGCAGAAAGTAGTTCATCTACAATCGAGACAATTGTCTTTGATTGTTGATCTAATATATAAGAGGCATTTACTGAATTTAAACCATCGATTGATTGAAATGAATCTTTAATTGTTGTAATGACTTTATTTCGCATCGCAGGTGGCACAGTTTCTTCTACTTCAATGCCCTCCGAAATATCATCGTCAATGTATAGGTAATGTGTATTTAACTGTTGAAGTCTCTGAATAATGCGGTCATTAATGATGACATCCTTCTTTAAAAGCGGATGCCCCGCCTCATTCCAAATGGTTCTGCCTAATACCATTCCTTCTTTTAATACATCGATTGAAATTAATCGCATGATTTCTTCCCCAATCTATTCTTTAAGCTAACGCTATTACTTAAAGAAACTTTGACCATAATCTATCATAATGTTCCGTAAAAATTCTGGTAATATATATTGCTTCTTTGCATATTTGAAACTTGGATAAAAATATCCAAAAGTAAACAAATCTAAAGTTACAAGTTTATAAATGTGATTATTATCTGCCAGCTTTCCATTAATTAATAACTGACGATTGTCGTTCATGGAAAAACCATATGTCAACATTTTTCCAAAAATTACACCTCTAAACCCTAATCCTTTTAATTCAATATAGGGCCATTCTTCATTTTTGGATTGCATATAAATTTCCTTTATTTCCGTAACGGATAATTCAATTGTACATAAATTAATAGGATGTGGAAAAATCCGATGCACATCTAATGCAGTCACATTTCCTTTTGGGAGGCCATCTAAAAAAATTCCTGCATTAAACAAGGCACAGTCAGCACCACTTTTTTCTAAAATAGCATGTGCAAATAAATCAGATAACTGTGAGTAGTGGAACCATTCCTTATTATAAGATTTTTCGGTCGTAAATACTGGTGTATCCAGTATTCTAATTCCTTCATCCTCTAGGGATTGTACAATTTGCTGTTCGTTTTGGATATTTGGCAAGTCCTTATTATGAATTAAAGTATCCTTTTTTTCAACAATTTTCCTCATTTTTTTATCATATTCGATAACAAGATGTCCTGTATATTGTCCAAATTTCCCGCCACCTGTCAATAAAACACCATTGACAAGTTTCCCTTCTGGCAAGACATGATGTGTATGAGAACCAAATATGACATCAATTTCTGGACATTCCTCCGCTAATAGCTCGTCTTCGGTTATCCCTAAATGTGAGAGGCATAAAACAATATCGACCTCTTTACGTAGTTGATGGGCTAAACGAAGAAGTGTGCTACGCGCTTCAACCAACTGCCAATTTAACGCCTCATAATACACGTCAAACATAGCCGTGGCTGCAATTATCCCTAGCTGTGTTCCCTTCTCTGTTGTAAGCACCACATAGGGCTTCAGCCAGGCTGGATTTCTCCCATTAACCGCATCAATATTACCTACAACGACATCAAAATTTGCATCATCATATAAATGAAAAAGCTCATTATGAGACAATGTAATGCCCTCATTGTTCCCAATTGTCACTACATCATATTCTGCCTCGTTCAGTAATTGTACATTCCCCTTACCAATTGTCGCTTCAGTATAAATATTAGAGCGATCTAAATGATCTCCCACATCAAACAAATAACTCGTTTCCCCTATTCTCGCTAGATTGTTGCGCTCCTCTTTCACATAGCTTTGCATTCGTGGCCAATACTTAAAATGACTATGCAAATCATTTGTGTGAAAAATATGGATTTTTTCAAGCATTAAAGCCACCTCATTTTCATTAGCTAGTCTAGCCGATTAAGCCAATATCCCTTCAACGATGGAACGAATTCCTAATAATAATAAAATAATTCGAAGAACCAGTACAAGCGTATCTGATTTAATTTTTTTATTTAACGCCGCACCAAGCTTCGCACCAATAAAGGCTCCTGGTATGACAGGAATTGTATAAAGCCATGGAACATGCCCCAAATATACATGGCTGGCCGTATTAACAAGAGACGTTAAAAACACTAAAAACATCGAAGTTGCTACTGCTACATGTGGGGGAAATAAGAACAAAATAATCATAGCCGGCACAATCATTGAGCCTCCACCTATACCAAATAGCCCCGAGGCAAAGCCCACCCCGAACGTAAATAAAATCGCAAACCAAATCGGATATCCGTAGACAAAGGTTTTCCCTTCGGCATCCGTAAATTCTTGTTGCAGACCATTTTTCACAAACCATTTTACAGGCTTCAATTTGTCGCGTACAAGTAAAATAATCGATAAAATAATAAGCAAAATACCAAAGTATAAATTGAAGGATGGTAAATCTAAACCTTTATTAACCCAAGCGCCCAAAATAGAGCCTGGAATACTGCCGATAAAAAATATATAGCCAGTTTTATAATCCACCGTTTTTGATTTCATATAGCTTAATGTGGAGGCAAGTCCTGTAAATATCATCATGACAACAGATAAACCAACTACTTTTTGTGGTGTTATATCTGGAATCATTCCAAGGTTTAAACCGATATATAAAGTTGCTGGCACTAATACCACGCCACCGCCTAGCCCAACTAATGAGCCAAGGAGACCGGAAAATAGTGCAATAATTATTAATAAAATAAACGCCATTATAATTCCCCTTCAAACATGTTTAATTGTTTAGGCGCTAACCCAACATCTTTAATATTCAAAATACCCTGTAATTCCTTCGCGTTTTTAGCTGCATGATTACCTGAATTGTTATTAAATAATATAAATAGTTCCTGCACCTCGGACTCAAGCTTCGTGATTTGCTGTCCAAGCTGCTGCAATTCTTCTTTATTATAGTCATATAAAAAGCGAACTTTGCGCCAATTTTCAGCATTCCCCGTGTTGCGCCAACCATGTATATTTCGCCCATGGATACGTACCAGTGCCTTATCTGCAGTCACTACAGGATGGAAGGGCACAGATCCTACACCAGCCTGTGGCTCATCACAAATCGTATGAATCAATTGATGCTCTTGTAAAAAGTCCATTGTTTGTTGTACTACATTATCTGTATACCATGTTTGATTGCGAAATTCGATAGCCACTTCGAAATCCTTTAGTTGTTGACGAATATACAATAAGTATTGAACATTTTTCGACTGACAATCAAACCACGGTGGAAACTGAGCTAAAACCATTCCTAGTTTCCCCAAACGTTTAAATTCATGGGCACATTCAATAAAAGCATTGAACATATCATTTTTGGATTCAAAAGGGATTTCTCCCCGCAAATGCCCCGTCATGCCTTGATAGGCCTTCACTATAAAACGAAAATTCTCCGGTGTATTCTCACACCATTTACGAACATTCTCTTTGGATGGTATGGCATAAAAGGAAGTATCTACTTCCACTGCTAAAAAATGACCTGTATAATCAAATAATTTATCCTTTGAAGTAGTCACTCCACTATAAAGTGAAGGGTGATCGCCCCATCCAGTTAATCCAACTACAATCATGTGACATCCTCCTCTATCTACAACATAATCATAGCATACAGTCTTCTCATACAATTAAACATCATGTAAAAAATCTAGCTTTTCACAAAGAAAAAGCATGAGTCCTTATACAAATTGAACTCATGCCAAACAAGTTATTTATCAAGATTTTGTTGGATTGCTTCTAAAAAAGTAATACGACTAAACGCTGGGCCACCTTCCATTAGTGGGTTCACAACATTAACAAATACTTGCTCATTTTTAAAGGCATTGATATTTTGGATAATGGGATTCTTTTTAAAATCTTCTAACGCATTTGGAGCATCCGCATTTTCATCCGTTGAAAACTGCACAAATAAATAATCTGGATTCATATCCGCTAGTTGCTCAACAGAAATCGCTTCTTGTGATTTCGCCTTAGCGATTTCAGCAGGAACTTCTAAACCAAGCTCACCATATAAAACAGGGTTTAAAAATACCTCTTTTGGATAGACATAAGCTTGTCCCCCACGAATTCGAATGGCTGCTACTTTTTTGCCTTCTAGCTTTTCTGTTAAGCTAGATTTTGCCGCTTCAATATCCGCCTTATATGTAGATAATATTTTTTCTGCCTCTGCTTGCTTGCCTGTTAATTCAGCTAATAAGTTTAAATTAGATTCCCAATTCGTAGAGATATGCGAAACTAAAATGGTTGGAGCAATTTTCTCTAATTTACTTTGTACTTCCTCTGGAAATTTCGTTGAGCCTAAAATCACATCTGGATCTAATTCTAATATTTTTTCAAAGTTTGGCTTAATCTTCTCCCCAATCGACTCTGCCTTATCTGTAACAGCAGCGTACAACTCAGGGAATTTACCACCGACCGCAATCGCTCCTACTGGATGAACATCAAGTACAACCATATCTTCCATGGCCTCCATCGCACCCGTAACAACAATTCTTTCGACCTTATCTGGCACTTCATAGCTTTCTCCAAGATAATCAATGGTTCTTGTCCCAATTTCATTGCTAGAATCATCTTGTGTTTGTGCCACTTCCTCTTTCGTCGAATCTGTGGACGTATCCTCCTCCGTTGTTTTCTTCTCTCCGCATGCAGCGAGGATCAGCATAAATACCGCTATCATACTAATAAATAGAAACTTGTTTCTCATGTACTCAAACTTCCTTTCTTAATTGATATTGATTCTCATTATCATTTTAGTATGTCTCCTTATAAAAATCCACTATTATTTCAATATATTAAGAAAATTATTTTTCATACAAAACAAAAACCCTTGCCACAAACATAGTTGTGACAAGGGTTAATTAATACTTTACCCGGTAAAACCCGTTATAATACAGGGCTTAATAAGTTCCTAATCTGATGATTGAATAAAGCTTTGAACATTGCCCTCCCTAAAGGGATAAGTGAGGGCTTCGCTGCTTCTCTCCATTTTCTCAGCAATTACTCTCAAGTGCCCCTTGAATTTTATCGAAGGCTATAAAAGCATCCTCTACTTCCTCATAGAAAACGTAAAAAAGGAGCAGATATTAGAATCTGCCCCTTTTATTTTAATTTTACCCGATAGACCCTTCCATCTCAAACTTGATAAGACGGTTCATTTCTACTGCGTATTCCATTGGTAATTCTTTTGTGAATGGCTCGATGAAGCCCATTACGATCATTTCTGTCGCTTCTTCTTCAGAGATACCACGAGACATTAAATAGAATAATTGTTCTTCAGATACTTTTGAAACTTTAGCTTCATGCTCTAAAGAAACGTTATCATTCAGAATTTCGTTGTATGGGATTGTATCAGAAGTAGATTGGTTATCCATAATCAGCGTATCACATTCAATGTTGGCACGAGCACCGCTAGCTTTAGGACCGAAACGAACTTGTCCCATATACGTAACCTTACCACCTTGTTTAGCAATCGATTTAGAAACGATTGTAGAAGATGTGTTTGGTGCCATATGAATCATTTTTGCTCCAGCATGTTGATGTTGACCTTTACCTGCTAATGCAATAGATAATGTCATACCACGAGCACCTTCACCTTTTAGGATACATGCTGGGTATTTCATTGTTAATTTAGAACCAATGTTACCATCAATCCATTCCATTGTACCGTTTTCTTCAACAACTGTACGTTTCGTTACAAGATTGTATACGTTGTTTGCCCAGTTTTGTATCGTTGTATAACGGCAGTAGGCATCTTTACGAACAACAATTTCTACTACAGCTGAGTGTAAAGAATTTGTTGTGTAAACAGGGGCTGTACAACCTTCAACATAGTGTACATGCGCGCCTTCATCCACAATAATTAGCGTACGTTCGAATTGTCCCATATTCTCAGAGTTAATGCGGAAGTAAGCTTGTAAAGGTGTTTCAACTTTAACACCTGGTGGTACATAAATAAATGATCCACCTGACCATACAGCTGAGTTCAATGCCGCAAATTTATTATCTGTGTACGGGATTACTTTACCCCAATATTGTTTGAAAATATCTTCGTTTTCGCGTAATGCTGAGTCTGTATCTTTAAACACAATACCAAGATCTTCAAGGTCTTGCTTCATGTTGTGATAAACTACCTCTGACTCATATTGTGCAGATACACCCGCAAGATATTTTTGTTCTGCTTCCGGAATCCCTAATTTATCAAAAGTAGCTTTGATTTCGTCAGGTACTTCATCCCATGATTTTTGTGTAGCTTCTGATGGTTTTACATAGTACGTAATTTCATCAAAGTCTAAATCACCAAGATCGCCACCCCATTGTGGCATTGGTTTTGCATAAAATGTTTCAAGTGCTTTTAAGCGGTACTCTAGCATCCACTCTGGCTCTTGTTTCATATTTGAAATTTCACGGACGATTTCTTCAGTTAAACCACGTTTTGAACGGAAAATTGATACGTCCTTGTCATGGAAACCGTATTTGTAATCGCCGATATCAGGCATTTTTTTAGCCATCGTTTATCCTCCGTTCATTGAGATGTATTTTTCAAGGTATTCGACCCTTGCCTTGAGTGAAAGTATGTCACTTTCACCCAGCCGACAAGGCAGTATGATTTATTTCACACCTTTTTCCATTGCTTTCCAAGCTAATGTTGCACATTTAATACGAGCAGGGAATTGTGAGACACCTTGCAGTGCTTCAACATCCTCTAGGTCATATTTATCGCTATACTCTTCACCCATCATCATTTTAGAAAAAATATCAGCAAGCTCTAAAGCTTCATCTACCTTTTTCCCTTTAATCAGTTGAGTCATCATGGAAGCAGAGGACATAGAAATTGAACAGCCTTCACCATCAAATTTGGCATCCTCTACAATACCGTCAGTCACTTTTAATGTTAAGTGAATACGGTCTCCACATGTCGGATTGTTCATATCAATCGTTACAGCTTCACCTTCTAAAGCACCTTTATTACGAGGATTTTTATAGTGATCCATAATGACTGAACGATATAGTTGATCTAAATTATTAAAAGACATCGCCAAAATACTCCTTCGCAGAACGTAACCCTGCAACAAGACGGTCAATATCCTCCTCTGTATTGTACAGATAGAAGCTTGCACGCGCTGTCGCTACTTGCTGAAGACATTTCATTAGTGGTTGTGCACAGTGATGACCAGCACGAATAGCAATACCATTCATATCAAGCACTGTTGCCACATCATGTGGATGGACATCATCTAAGTTAAATGTCACAAGTCCACAACGTTTCATTGGGTCACGTGGGCCGAAAATTTTTAAACCGTCAATGGTTTCAAGCTGATCCATTGCGTAGCCAACAAGCTTATGCTCATGCTTTGCAATATTATCTAGCCCAATCTCAGTTAAGAAATCAATAGCGGCACCTAATCCTATTGCACCTGCAATAATAGGCGTTCCACCTTCAAATTTCCACGGTAATTCCTTCCACGTTGAATCATATAACCCAACAAAATCGATCATTTCGCCACCAAATTCAATTGGCTCCATCTTTTCAAGGTGTTCCTTTTTACCATATAGTACACCTATTCCAGTAGGACCGCACATTTTATGCCCAGAGAACCCTAAGAAATCTACATCCAAATCTTGGACATCAATTTTCATATGCGGAGCAGCTTGAGCTCCATCAGCCACCATAACAGCACCATTAGCATGTGCAATTTGCGCAATTTCTTTAATTGGATTAATAGTTCCAAGTACGTTTGATGCCATTGACACCGACACGATTTTTGTTTGCGGTGTAATCGTCTCACGTACTTTTTCTAAACTAATCGTTCCATCAGCTTCTAGCTCAATGTATTTTAATGTCGCCTTTTTTTCTTTGGCTAACTGCTGCCAAGGAATAATATTGGAGTGATGTTCCATTTGAGTAATGACAATTTCATCACCCTCAGCAACATTTGCACGTCCATAGCTGGATGCTACTGTATTTAATGCTGTCGTTGTTCCACGAGTAAAAATAATTTCTTGTGTTGATTGAGCATTAATAAACTTACGAACCTTTTCACGCGCACCTTCATATTTATCTGTAGCACGGTTTCCTAATGTATGCACACCACGGTGAACATTGGAATTATCAAATTCATAATAGGCTTTAATTGCTTCAATTACTTGAACAGGTTTTTGAGACGTCGCTGCACTATCAAGATACGCAAGTCTATGACCATTTACATCCTGATTTAAAATTGGGAAATAGCTTTTAATGTCTTTTTTCATCATTAGCGAACTTTCCTTTCAATAACCTCCGTCAGTTGCTTTTGAACGCCCTCAATTGGTAATTGCGTAACAACTGGCGCAAGGAATCCATGGATAACAAGGCGCTCTGCTTCTGCTTTCGAGATACCACGGCTCATTAAATAGTAAAGCTGTAATGGATCTACTCGACCAACAGATGCTGCGTGTCCTGCTGTTACATCATCTTCATCAATTAATAAAATTGGGTTTGCATCCCCACGAGCTTTTTCAGAAAGCATTAATACACGTGATTCTTGTTGTGCATCTGCTTTCGTTGCACCATGTTCGATATAGCCAATACCATTAAAGATAGATTGAGCTGCATCTTTCATGACACCATGTTTTAAGATATGCCCGTTTGAGTTTTTACCCCAGTGACGAACCTCTGTAGTGAAGTTAAGTTTTTGTTCTCCACGACCAACAACTACTGTTTTTGTATCTGCATGAGAACCGTCACCAATTAGATGAGTAATATTTTCTGAGATTGTATCTGAGTCATTCATTAAACCAAGAGCCCAATCTACTTTTGCGTCACGCGCTAAGCGTCCACGACGGTTTACATATGTCGTAAAGCCTTTTGCAAGCACATCCACTGCTCCATATGTTACTTGCGCATTATCTTGGACAACTACTTCCGCAATAATATTTGCTTGGCCTTTTGCTTCTTCAACCGTTGAAATATATGTTTCCACGTATGTTACAGCAGAATTTGCTTCTGCCACTACTAGTACATGGTTGTATAATGATGCATCAGCATTATCGTTTAAGAAAACAACTTGAAGTGGTTGCTCAATGACTACATTTTTTGGTACGTAAACAAATACGCCACCGTTAACAAGTGCTGTATGAAGCGCTGTTAACTTATGCTCATCCACTTTAACAGCTTCAGTCATAAAGTATTTTTGAACAAGCTCACCATGTTCACGAACTGCTGTGAAAATATCTGTAAAAATAACACCCTTATCAGCAAGCTCTTGTGATGTTTTAATGTAAGCTGGTGTATTATTGCGTTGAATATAAAGGTTTCCTTGCGCTTCAAGGTCAATTAATCCTTTTGCTTCTTCAGGTAAAGCATCCAATGATGGATATGCCTCACTATGAACTGTAAATGCTGGGAAGTTCATGAAATCCCATTTCGTAATATTAGTTCTATCTGGTTTTGGCAAATCTAAACCAGTTACTTTGTCTAGTGCTGCCGCGCGAAGCTCAGTAAACCAAGTTGGTTCACCATTTGCTTCTGAGAACGAGCGCACGTCCTGTACTGTTACAGGCAAGTTAAGTTCCACTGTCATGCTAGTTCGTCCTCCCTCTTATGCTTCTTGTTCCTCTGTTTCTTCTTCAATACCTAATTCTTTTTTGATCCAGTCATAACCTTCTGCTTCTAAGCGTTGTGCAAGCTCTGCACCACCTGATTTCACAACACGTCCTTGCATCATTACGTGTACATGGTCTGGTGTAATGTAGTTAAGAAGACGTTGATAGTGCGTAATCATTAAGCAGCCAAAGCCTTCACCGCGCATTGCGTTGATACCTTTAGATACTACTTTAAGTGCATCAATATCAAGACCAGAGTCAATTTCGTCTAAAATAGCGATCGTTGGTTTAATCATCATTAATTGAAGAATTTCATTACGTTTTTTCTCACCGCCAGAGAAACCTTCATTTAAATAACGTTGTGCCATATCTTCGTTCATTTCTAGGAATTCCATGCTTTTATCTAATTCACGGATAAATTTCATTAATGAAATTTCATCGCCCTCTTCACGGCGAGCATTGATAGCTGAGCGTAAGAAATCAGCATTTGTAACACCAGCAATTTCAGAAGGATATTGCATAGCTAGGAATAAACCAGCTTGAGCACGCTCGTCTACTTCCATCTCAAGTACATCTTCGCCATCAAGCTCAACAGTACCTGAAGTAACTTCATATTTAGGGTGACCCATAATAGCAGAAGCTAGTGTTGATTTACCAGTCCCGTTTGGTCCCATGATTGCGTGAATTTCGTTTGTATTAATTGTAAGATTTACGCCTTTTAAAATCTCTTTCCCGTCGATAGCAACGTGAAGATCTTTAATAACTAAAGTTGACATGAAAATACCTCCATAGTGTTCAGTGAATGGGTCGACCATTCCTTAATTATCATCATTCTAATCTTAACTGAAAATCGTTCTCTATGCAAACCATTTCAATTACTTTCCTTCTCCTCAAATAAAATCTTGAAAAATAAAGGCTTTGTAAGCATTTTCAGATTATTACTATTTGGAATAGATATTGAGAATAGACTTTCTTCATTTTCAATGAATTATCCCTAATTGAGAATTGATTTCATCTAGCTACATAGTGGAAACCTCGTGAAAAGGGTTAATTGTAGAGGTTTTGTGACAAATTTGCATAAACAACCATAACTATACTATAACCTATTTCATTAAAATGGAATCAATTAAAATGAAGATATTTTCAAGGTAATCTCTTTTACACTCAATAAAATTCTATCGTACGAGATTACTGAATACTTAAACTTTTTTCTGTATTTACAGTCACTTTTTATCTTCAATACTATATAATTGAGCTATAATCAATCTTATTTTTAGATTAATAGAGGTGAAATGTTAGTGGAGTTACGTCAATTACGCTATTTTGTGGAGGTTGCTGAACGCGAGCATATTTCAGAAGCCGCTGAGCATCTTCACGTAGCCCAATCAGCCATTAGTCGGCAAATCGCAAATCTTGAAGATGAATTAGGTACTCCGTTATTTGAACGAGTAGGTCGTAATGTGAAATTAACCCCTATTGGGAAGACATTTCTTGAACATACCATTACAGCATTGAAGGCCATTGATTTTGCTGCCAAACAAGTAGAAGAATATCTTGATCCTGCTAAGGGCTCTATTAAGATTGGCTTTCCAACAAGCTTGGCTAGCTATGTACTTCCAACCGTTATCTCAGCCTTTAAACGTGAGCATCCGAATTTACAATTTCATCTACGACAAGGTTCTTACCGATTTTTAATTGATGCTGTCAAAAATCGAGAGTTAAACCTTGCCTTTTTAGGTCCGCTTCCTCCTAAAGATGAGTCTATTGAGTCGACTATATTGTTTACAGAAAATATTGCAGCTCTTCTCCCTGCCAATCATCCATTGGCGAAAAGAGAGAGTATCCAGCTTGCAGAATTGAGAAATGATCTATTTGTGTTATTCCCAGATGGCTATATATTGCATAAAGTGGCTATGGATGCCTGTCGTGCTGCAGGATTTTTGCCTAATATTATTTCAGAGGGTGAAGATTTGGATGCACTTAAAGGCTTGGTAGCAGCTGGAATAGGTGTTAGTCTGTTACCAGAAAGCTCACTTTATGATTCTGCTGCTCGCTTTACTGTAAAGGTGCCCATCGAATCACCCTCCATCCCAAGGACAGTTGGCATTATTTCTCCAGTCAATCGAGAAATCGCTCCATCAGAAACCATTTTTCTAAATTTCGTCAAAGGTTTCTTTTCACGTCTGTCCCAATTTCAATAAAAAAATCGCCTTGATGGGCGATTCAAACTGTAGACAAAAGCCATCGAGATGTTTGATATAATCTCGATGGCTTTCGTTGAAATTCTCATTATTGGTGATTTTTTTAGGGCGACGAGCGCTCTCCAGTTTCTTGCTCATTAATCCACTGTAATGTTTTGACACCTAATCCACCTGCACGCCACAACACTACATCATGATAGCTCTTCCTTTGGACATATTTGACCCATTTTTCAAGTGTTTCCTGATCAGCATACCAAACCTCATGACTAATATTACTAGAATCTGTATACGTAAAATAAACAGCTCCACTTGCTTTATCGCGTTTTTTGTTTGCGTTTGTTTCAGCTAACACTTTTTCAGCCTCAAGCTCCGTTAATGCAACCGTATTCCCTTGAGCTACCCAATCGAAACCACCCGTGGCAAAGGCGATGGCTAATTTTTGATTGGATTTCTTGATTTTTTTTATTAAATCATTGAGGAAGGTAAAAGTAGCCTTCGCACCTGGTCCACTATGATAACCATGTACATTATAGGCCATTACCGTATAGCTAGGCCCATTTGGTAGCTTCATATCAAATGGAAAGCTAGGCTCTAGCACGACATGCAGTGTAACATTCCTTTTGGCAAGCTCTCGGTAAAGCTCCTTTAAAAATTGAACATATTTTGAAAGGTCCTCTTTAGCTATCTTTTCATAATCAATTTCGATGCCATCCGGTTGGTATTGTTCAACTACCTGCAAAATATTATGGATATGCTTTTTCCTTGCTGCAGAATCCTGTAATAGCCTATGCAAAAGTGTGCTATCCTTTTGAACAGATGAAGCATTATCTGTCACATAATCATTAATAAGCGTTAGGATTACACGATGTGATTCATTGTATTGCTGCTGTGTCTGTTGCAACATATCGACTGCATTATCCGTTAGCAACAATTCATCTTGATCATTAAAATACGCACCGAAAACACGTATATCTTGTAATCCTTGTTGAGAATTTTGAACATCTTCTAAGGCTAATTGATTTTGCCATTCAGGTAACCACATAGATAAACGGAGCTTTGCTTTATCTTTTAATTCTTCCTTTGCTATAGCCGGTGGTTCTTTACTATTACTACAAGCAGTGATAAAAATCAGGGCTATACAGATAAATAATATAAAATTTTTCACTTGTTTTAAATTTCACCCCAACTTAGAAGGTTTCAATAAAGAAATCCACAACATGATTAAACAATGTTGTACTTTTATACTTAACCTTCTCGAAATTCGTATATTGGTTTGTAAAAATGGTTTGATCTTTTCTATCTGTAATTAAAATATCTTCAATTAATGTATCGTATATATCATCTGCATACTGTTCATGGGACGTATCTTTATGACTAAACATCGCCCCAAATCCTATTTGTGATCCATGAAGGCTAGGATTTATTTGAATAGTTTCAGATAATATATTATCTACATCTATGTTTATTTTATCCTTATTTACTGCAATGTTAAATACTCTATTTTTTGTTAAGTTTCTTGGGTATTCTTCTTCAACAATCCGCGATCCCTTTTGGGTATCCTGATACGTATAGACGGTCGCCTTATTAAATGCATACTCCTCTTCATTCCACTTAATCTCATTCAATGGAAAACGAGCCTTTTCCACAATGTCTGAAGCTGGTAATTTTTCACTTACTACAAGCTCATTATCGATTAAGGCAATGCGTAAATAGCTATTTGTTTTATCATCATAATTGACGTAGAACGCTTGTTCACCAACAACATTCCCTTTAAATGTAAAATTCACATTATATTGTTGTGGCATTGTTTCCTTTAAAAGAATCCTACCTTCACTAGAAGGAGCTGATGTTAATATGACTTTATTCTGATCAAATTCTGCTGCCCCATTAACTGTATGCCATTTTTGAGCTACTGCAGGATCTCCTATTTTAAACTCTACATTTTGATTGCTAGCCTGTCTGATCTTCATCATTACATGATTGGTTGACCAATAGGGGGATACTTGTAATCGATTCAAGTTATATAGATCGCTATCTTTATCATTATAGGCACTCAATTCTAAATTAAAGTGCATAAGAAACTTGTCTTTAATTTCCTTGTCATTGGCACTCTGCACCAGTGGGTCCATATTGTTATACAATGAATTAGCATGCATAATGGCATACGCTTTTGGAACTTTCCCAAACTCTTGCTGATAGATATCCTGCATAAGCTTGTAATCTTTCTTAATTCGAATTTCCATCTCTTGTCGAGTTTCACTTGGAATCATATATTGATTACGAATAAAATCCATTAAATAGTGGTTATAATATTCGATTGTTGTTTTATTTGGTATATTATTTTCATCAATCATTCCTAAGGACTGCCCTTTATCATTAAAAATATTAATATAGGTTAGTCGGTACCCATTAGAGCCTAATTCCCAATAGCCGCTTTTCTCCATCAACTTCAAATCTTTTGGCTTTAAAAATTTATGATCACGGGTATCCATTTTATTGGCATACGTAAACATCGTAGCCTTGTAATTTAATTTCTCCATAATATTTTGTGCGAAAATACTAGAATCCGTACGTCCATCCTCAAATGATAAAAACAATGCTTTTTCAGGTAATGGTTTGTTCTTTTGATAAAAATCCAATATATCCTGTTGTGTAATCGTTTGATAGCCTTGTTTTTCAAGCAATGTTAATTGTTCTTCTAAATTCTTCTTTGACACATATTTAGGGGAGTCATTTCTACTCACCCCAAAATAGGAAAGTGCTATAAATCCTTCTTTATTGTTTAATGGTACCGCCTCAGCAAATCTCTTGTCTGTCAGAAAAACGGCTTTAATTAACACGACTGCTAAAAAGACAACAACGATTAATTGTAGGATCGAACGTAGAATTTTCCTTCGATTTTTTTTAGCTGGCTGTAAAATTACATTTTTCTCTTTCATTCCTTCTCACCCATTTTTCTAATTTTCAACATTGAAAATCGGGATTTTCGTAATTTTTGCTTTTCTATTTTCTTTTCTTTTGCCAAAACGTCTTGTGGTGTTTCCCTTGTTCCCCATGTTGATTTCCAAAAAGTTACCCATGCAACTGGCATTTGCCAGAGTAAAATAAATTCATAATAAAGAACGAAGATAAACCCGAATAACCATAATTTACTTTTTCTAAAGAATAGATGAGCCAAACTCATTAGCATGGCCATTAAAAGTAAGCCTAATAAAAAGGTAGTTGGAAACACGCCATACATAATCGGCACATAGATTAAGTTGTAAACGACGACAATGGGTGCTGCAATTGGCACAATTAAACCTATGATGAAGAAAAGGAACATGAAGGGTTCTTTTTTCCACATAAATAAAAATGCTCGTAAAGATTCTCTTAACCAAGAACGTTTCCATCTCATTTGCTGAGATAAAAAAACCTTTGTGTCAGAGGGGACGATCGTCGAACAAATTGCATTATCCTGATAACCTGTTCGATGAGTTTTCAAAATATAGTTTGTCATACTACGATCATCACCAAATGTAGCAGGCTGCCCAAGAAATTTTTGATTGAGCCATGCTGTTTCATTTTTTAAAATTAGTTCTTTTCGATAACAAGCTAAAGGTCCAGATAAGCATGTCACCGTATCAAACCAAGATTCAGCCGCTTTCATAATACGGAAGGCAATATAATAACGCACTGTCTGTAGTTTTGTCAGAGCATTTGTAAATTTATTTTCTACCTCTGTCCGACCAGCTACTCCACCCATTTTAGGATCTTGGAAAGGCTGTACTAAATTGCGGATTGCATGTGGCTCCAAAAAACTATCTGAGTCCACAAAAACCACTAAATCATGTTTTGCTTGATGAACACCTGCTACCAGTGCTTCACGTTTTCCACCATTTTGAGGGAGCTTAGAAAACTTTAAGCGATCAGTCGTTTTAAAACGCCCACCCTCAAAATGAATAAGATCAATCATTTCCTTAGCTTTTTCCTCCGTCCCATCCGTAGAGCAATCATCCACGACAATCACTTCTAACTTATCTACAGGATAGTACTGATTAATACAGCTTGAAATCGTTCGATGTATCCATTCTTCCTCGTTAAACACAGGGATAATTATGGATACACCGGGCTCATAGTGCGGATTGATTGGTACATTTTTATAGAAAATACCAAATAGGTATCTACTTAATAGAAACGTTGCCGCTATAATACTATAAAGGTATAAAAATTTATTAAACCTAAAATAAATAACACTTTCTGCTCTCATCAACATGACAATAAGAGTGACCACCAGTAAAAATAAACTCGCCATAAAAACAGAAATGCCCCACCGTTTTTTTACCATATATTCATTTAGAGGTTGGAGAAATTCACAAGCAAAATAATACAGCGTTTGACCATCCACCTCTTTGGTAAAATGTCGTACCACCTTTGCCCTTAACTTTACTTTAGCCTCATAACCCTCGGGCATTGCGCCCCCTGGAATTGTAAAATTCATTTCTAAAATTTCATCTATTAATAATTGGTGAGGCTGTTGAGTATATACAAGGATTCCCGTAACTGAAATATCTTCCGCATAGTATTTGTCTGAACTGGTTTTACGTCTTGCTCTTCTCACCATTACCTCAAAATGAGTTTCATAGCGTAAGCTAAGCTGTTGGAGACGATATATTTCATTGACATCTGTCGCATCAATTTCTTCTTTCTGATAAGATGCACCTCGACGATTGACAAGGTTCCGGACATTTTCGGGATCAGGAATATTTGATAGAATCCGACGATCCGAGCGCGGTACTGTTAAAACCTCTTTTTTCGTTTTTATCATTTATTCACATCCCCATTTGCATCTTCTTCTATCCAAGTTGACATTTTACTAAAGCTATAACCATCCTGCTGCAACTTTTCAATAATTAATGGAAGTGCTTCGACTGTTTTCGTACCATCTAAGATGTGCATGACAATGACCTTACCTGGTGCCGCTCTAGATATAACCCGATCGTAAATATCCTGAGCACTGTAATCTAAATTCCAGTCAAAGGATGCAATATCATACATGGCAATGGTTTTAATTCCAGCAGCGGTAATCACTTTGGCAGTACGTTCATCCATAATTCCCTGTGCTGGTCTAAAATAAAGTATCGGTGGTTCCTGTAGCGCATAAGTAAGAGCTTTATGGGCCTTCACTAAATCATCCTGTATTTCCTCTGGCGTCATTTTAGTTACATCTAAATGGTAATAAGAGTGACTTGCTACTTCATGACCTTCCTCTAGTATTAACTTTGCCAATTGAGGATTTTTCTCCACTCCACTACCGATTAAGAAAAATGTACTTTTAATGTTATATTTTTTTAAAACTTCTAAAACATCCTTCACTTGCTGTTCATGTGCCCAGTCATCAAAGGTAATGGCCATTTCTTTTTTAGATGTCTCTTTTCGATAATATAAATGTGGTTCGATATTTTCATAATTTAAATTAGGTTTGATGGCATCATAACCTGCTATTTCTTCTAATGACTTTGTTAAATAACGGTTATCTAACACATCACTTAAAGTAGTAATTGTATAATCATGCTCTTCTGCTAATTGTGCTAGTAAAGGGATGGTATCTATAATGGCAGGATTAATATACGTATTGAGGTGAATAATAGAGCCTCTATCAATATATTTGCCTATATAATCGACCAATTCTTGGGCACCTTGCATTTTTCGATCCAGTGGATTAATAGATAATCCTATCACTGCATTCATGTCCAAAGCAGCAGCCGCTAAGCGCATATTATCTGTAATATCACCGGAACGGCTTCGAACATATTTCGGCTTATATCCTAAATGCTCTTCAAATATTTGATTCGTTAAATAAATCTCCTCATACGTTTGATCATAGTCTAAAGCTGTGACATCTGGAAATGACAATGTACCGTTTTGCACTTCATGACCTCTTTTTAAAATGTCTCGAACAAGCTCTGGCTCCTGTGCCACACGTAGCCCCTCTAAAAAGAAGGTAGCTTTCATATTAGATTCATCTAATTTCTTCAGCAGTAGCTCCATTGTTTGATTATCCGCAAAGCCATTAAATGTTAGAGCCACTTTTGGCTTAATAATATCGGCATGGCTGATTGAATCACTCATCGTACCATCCGTTTCCTTAATCTCTATAGTAGAATCAATTGGTTGAATCGTTTTTTGAGGAGTGGATTGACATCCTGCTAAGAACATCAGGAGTAGAAGCCCACATATTTTTAGCTGTTTCATGTCCCATGAACTCTCCTTATAGCTTGTAATAATTTTTATTCTTAAATAAAAAATGGGTATTACGTGTATCAAAAATTAATGACGCTTGTTGATCAATTAATGAATAATCAATGTTAGAATGGTTGGTTAAAATCAATACCGCATCTGCATCTTTAATAATTTGCTCTGTTAAAGGAACTGTATTGAATAGGGATTGTTCTACAGGGAATGTTTGAATAAAAGGGTCGATAATTTGTATTGAGCACTGATTATCAAGTAATTGTTTAATGACATGTAATGCGGGAGATTCGCGTGAATCATTTATTTCCGGCTTATACGTGACACCAATAATAACAATTTTTGCTTGGGGTAGCTCGGTATTTTGCAGACGTAAGTACTGCTCGAGTCTCTCTACAACAAAGCTAGGCATCGAATCATTAATTTTATCTGCTGCTTCTATTAATGTTGCTGAGACACCATGCTGTTGACCCGCCCACAATAAATATTTAGGGTCCACAGGGATACAATGTCCACCGACTCCTGGGCCAGGTTTAAATGGCATGAATCCATATGGCTTTGTTGAGGCGGCATCGATGACTTCCCAAATATCAATATTCATTTTATAGCAAATTTGACTTAGTTCATTGACAAGAGCGATATTGATTTGGCGAAACGTATTTTCCAGCAATTTCTCCATTTCAGCAACTTTCGGACTTGTTACTGTATATACACTAGTATGAATGACTGTTTCATAAAAAACCTTTGAAACTTCCAAGCATGTGGAAGTAACACCGCCAACAACTTTGGGTGTATTAGCAACTGAAAAATTACTATTACCAGGATCCACTCGTTCTGGTGAATAGGCTAAAAATAAATCTTGACCAACCGCAAAGCCATGTTTTTGCAAAATAGGCTGAACAATTTCCTCTGTCGTCCCAGGATAGGTCGTACTTTCAAGAATGACTAGTGCATTTGAATTAATATGGCACCCTATATCGTGAGCTGCTTCTTCTATATAGGAAATATCAGGAGTGCCATCCTCCGTTGTAGGGGTTGGCACACAAATGATGACAACATCAACAGAAGCAAGTTTGGAAAAATCATAGGTTGCTTCAAATTGATGTTCCTTTAATAGTAACTGTATATTTTCTTTCGGGATATCAGCTATATAGCTTTCACCGTTTTGCAACAGGGCGATTTTTTCTTGATTTTTATCAAAGCCTAAAACATGAAAACCTTTTTGAACAATTTCAATGGCAAATGGTAGACCTACATAGCCGAGGCCAATTACCCCGATTGTCGCTTTTTTTGTTTGAATTTTATTTAATAAAGCTGAGCTCATTGATTTCGTGTTTATCGTCATAACAATAACTCCTTTGGCTTAACTTTCATGTAATTTTTATAGCCATTTTTTTCGTTATCTATTCATCTACTTATATATGCCGAGTATTCTGCAACGTAATAGGCCATTTCTCATTGCCATTTTCACCAAACCCCTTCCATCTCCACATACTTAAGTATGATTTTTTTAGTCAAAATAGATGAATAAAATCTAAATTTCACAAAAAAACTTTTCTAACAATTATATAGTACTACTTGCAACTAAACAATTTCTAAATAATTCCTTCATTCACGATAAAACGCCTACTTTATTAGTATTTAGAACAAAAAAGTTCATTATTTATTCAGATATTTAGTAAATATATTTAGAGTCGCTTTATTAGTGTAGATGAAAAAGTTGATAAGCGACACTGAAGAATGTTAATAAATAGAAAATTAACATTTTTTCCTTTTTTGAAACTCTAAAAAAATCCCTTCAGCATTGGTTTTCACCGATACTGGAGGGATTAGGTAGAACAATCCTTTGAAGCACGTAGAATAGACATTACATAAGTTGTTGTAACTATTTTATATAGCCTTTTTATTTCCTCGGAAATCGACAACTTGTAAATAGTCACTTTCCGAAAGCTATCAAAATTCATTAAAAAAAGAAAAAGAGTACGTAAGTATTTCACTACTTAGGTACCCTTTTATTTAAATTATTGAACAGGTACTACTGCACCTTTCCATTCTTCTAAAATAAAGTCTTGGATTTCTTTAGACGTTAATACTTCTAATAATGTTTTAATTTCTGGTCTTGATTCATCACCCGCACGTACTGCGATGATGTTTACGTATGGCGACTCTTTGTCTTCAAGAGAAATCGCATCTTTGATTGGGTTTAAGCCATTATCAATAGCAAAGTTAGAGTTGATCAGTACTGCGTCCCCTTCGTCGTTTTCGTACATTTGTACAAGCATTTCTGGTGCAGTATTCGCATCAAATTTAAAGTTTTTAGGATTTTCTTCTATATCCTTAATTTCTGCTGCTGTTTTATCAATACCATCTTTTAATTTAATTAAGCCCTTAGCTTCTAATAATGACAGCATACGACCGTGATCAGATACAGAATTAGAAAGTAAGATTGTTGCACCTTCAGGAAGTTCCTCTAAAGATTTATATTTTTTTGAGTAAATACCGATTGGCTCAATATGAACACCACCAGCATTGACGAAGTCATAGCCATTGTCTTTAATTTGTAACTCTAAATACGGAATATGTTGGAAGTAATTTGCATCCAATTCTTTTGATTCTAAATCTTGGTTTGGTAGCACATAGTCTGTATATGTTTCTACTTTAAGGTCAATACCTTTCTCAGCTAAAATCGGTTTTGCTTTATCCAAAATTACTGCATGCGGTGTATTAGAAGCTCCCACTGTTAAAGTAACGTTTTCTTTACTATCTGTTTTATCACCAGATGCTGAATTTGCATCCTCTTTTTTATCAGTACCGCAAGCTGCTAAAGCTAGTACAAGTATTGATAAAAATAATCCTGTTAATAACTTTTTCATTTATGACACTCCCTTTATTTTGATGAAAATATGTTAGCGGCAAGAACCGGAATAACCTCAGTTTTATTAACGTTTATCAATTTTTTCTGTAATGAAATCACCAATCCATTGGATAATAAAGACGACTACTAAGATCAAAATAGTTGCCATTAATGTCACATCTTGGCGATTTCTTTGGAACCCGTCTAGGAAGGCTAAGTTCCCAAGACCTCCTGCACCGATTATCCCTGCCATTGCTGTATATCCAACAAGTGCTACAGCCGTAACCGTAATACCCGAAATTAGTGCTGGTAATGATTCAGGGATTAGAACTTTCCAAATAATTGTGGATGTTTTTGCCCCCATTGAACGAGCTGCTTCAATGACACCTTTATCAATCTCACGTAACGCAATTAATACCATACGTGCATAGAATGGAGCCGCACCGATAATTAAAGCAGGTAAAGCAGCATTAGCTCCACGGATTGTACCTAGTAAAAGCTTAGTGAATGGAATTAATAAAATAATTAACACGATAAATGGGATAGAGCGGAAAATGTTAACGAGTGACCCTGTTAAAAAGCTAACAATTTTATTAGCCCATAACTGATTGGGACTTGTTAAAAATAGGACGATTCCAATAGCTAACCCAAGAATAAATGTAATAACTGTAGAAATGGCCGTCATATATAATGTTTCATACGTAGCCTGCCACATGCTATCCCAGTCTACATTCGGAAAGAGATTAGTTAGCATCTGCAATCACCTCCGTTTGTACTTCCACTGTATTTAAATAGCTTAAGGCTTCAGTCACATTTGCTTTCGACCCATCAATTTGGACTATGAGGGTACCATATGCACCATTTTTCGTTTGTGAAATATTTCCGTGTACGATGCTTACTTCCACATCGAATTGCTTCACTAGATGTGAAATAACTGGCTGTTCTGTTTTTTCACCAACAAAAATCAATTTGACAAGTTGTCCAGTTGGATAATTTGCTTTGATTTGTTCTACTGTATCCTGTGTTTCCTTTGTATTTGTAATTTGGGCTACAAATTTCTTAGTAATGGCTGCCTGAGGTGCCTGGAAAACTTGCAATACTTCCCCACGCTCTACAATTTCGCCTGCCTCCATCACTGCTACACGATGACAAATCTTGCGAATGACATGCATTTCATGAGTAATGAGGACAATCGTTAACCCTAACCGTTCATTAATATCTACCAGTAAATCAAGAATGGCATCTGTTGTCTCTGGGTCTAGTGCAGATGTTGCCTCATCACATAGTAAAACCTCTGGATTATTTGCTAATGCACGTGCAATCCCTACTCGTTGCTTTTGTCCACCAGACAGCTGCGATGGATATGCTTGATCGCGACCTTCTAAGCCAACAAGTGCTATCAATTCCTTCACCCGTGCCTCACGTTGAGCTTTTGATACACCTGCAATTTCTAATGGGAAGGCAATGTTTTCTGCAACTGTTCGTGACCAAAGTAGGTTAAAATGTTGAAAAATCATACTAACCTTTTGTCTAGCTGCTCTAAGCTTTTGACCCTTAATCGAAGAAAATTCTTGATTGTTCACCGTTACTGTTCCTGCTGTTGGTTTCTCTAAACCATTAAGTAAACGAATCATCGTACTTTTACCAGCGCCACTATAGCCGATAATGCCAAAAATTTCACCCTTATTAATAGTAAGGTTAACATCTTTGACTGCCGTTAATTCGCCATTTGCTGTTTTGTATTTCTTCGTTATATTTTGAAGCTGTATCATAGCGAATACTCCTTTTCTTATATAAAAAAACCCCTCCACTTATAGACAAGTAGAAGGGGTCACGTATTATACGTTGAACCGTTCTCTCATCTTTCAAAGAAAAAATCTTTGAGTGATTTGGCACCTTTTCACTATGTGATGGTTGCCGGGCTTCATAGGGCACTTCCCTCCGCCGCTCTTTATAAGAGTTCGATATATTTAATGTTTTAGTAATATATTTGTTACTTTACCACGCTAATAAAGTTCAGTCAATTGATTTTTTTAACAATTCGTACAAAAATGGTACGGATTGAAAAGCATAAATCTTTTCTGTCACTTTGCCGCCATCACACACAAGTAAACATGGGACGCTTTCAATTTGATGTTCAATAGCAATTTGCTCCAAAAAATTAATATTTGCTTTCCCTAGTTTTAGGTGAGGTAATAGTTGTTCTACAATTGACATCATTTTCGATGCCACTGCACAAGTACCACACATCGGTGTATATAAATAAAACGCAGCTTTTTCTCCCGACTGTAAAGCCGACTCCCACTGCTCTTTTGACCATTCTTCCATTTAGTTCACGCAACCTTATAAAATATATTCATTATGGATGGAGAAATGCGCACGCAGTAAAATCATTGCTAACACTTTTCTTGGTGTCGTTTCTACTTCCTTATATGTCGGCATTGTACGTAAATGCTCCGCTTCCGGATAATGTCTGTCCATTAAAGCGCGTAGCTTATCGCCTGAAGTATCAGCATCAAAAAAAGTAAATAGCTCGCAGCCCTCATAGGGGTCTATTAGCTCCTCTAATTGATGCACTCCAATTGTTCCATTCGTACATAGTATTGTAACATTCTCGTTCAAAATCGGCTCAATTTGTAGCTTATCTGAGCGTCCTTCTACTATCAAGCATTTCCCATCGAACATTACGCCACCTCCATTTAGACATATCCACTTATACATTATTATATAATAAAAAACGCCGGTAGTTTCCGACGTTTTTTGATTATGGCTTGTCTTATTCTGCAGTCATCTCTTCGTATTGTTCTGCTGTCATAAGTTTATCAACTTCTGATGCATCAGCAGGCTCTACGACGATCATCCATGCTTTTTCATATGGTGATTCATTAACGAATTCTGGGCTATCTTCTAAATCTGCATTTACTTCCACTACAGTACCTGAGATTGGTGCATATAATTCAGAAACAGTTTTTACTGATTCTACGCTACCGAATGGATCATCTGTTTTGATTTCATCGCCAACTTGTGGAAGTTCAACGAAAACGATATCTCCTAATTCAGATTGTGCGAAGTGCGTAATACCAATACGTACTTTTCCATCTTCTACTTTTACCCATTCATGCTCTTCAGAGTAACGTAAGTCTTTCGGTGTGCTCATGCAAAAAACCCCTCCATAATTATGTAATATATTCACTTTCAGTGTGCCATACTTCTCCTATAAAAACAAGGATAAAAACGGTTATAACCAAGCTTGCTCAAAATCGGATTCTTTAAACCCTAAAGTTACTTTTTTTCCATCTGTTACGATGGGACGTTTTATTAACATACCATCCGTAGCAAGTAGCTTAAGCTGTTCTTCCTCAGTCATATCAGCTAGCTTGTCCTTCAAACCAAGGTCACGATACTTCATGCCAGAAGTATTAAAAAACTTCTTCAAAGGTAGTCCACTTGCTTGCCATAAAGCTGTTATTTCATCCTTTGTTGGTGGCTGCTCTACGATATGTACCTCTTCATAGGAAACGTCATGATCATTTAACCACTTTTGTGCTTTTTTACATGTTGTACATTTTGGATAATGGAAAAATTGAATCGTCATAAAAATGCTCCTCTGCTGTCTTTTTCTGTAGTATACCATCATAATCATTTAGAATGGTGGATCTTCGCTCATTTTCGTAAGTCTATCCATCGGTTCTGTATTTTTATCCGTTACTTTCATAAATTTATCTGGAATAAAAAAACTAGCTACCCATTTGCGGATAGCTAGCGTTTTTCATACGATTAAACGATATATTTTTCTGCTTCAATTAATTTCACAGATGCTTCACGTTTCTTCGTAATTAGGTTGTATGGATTATTACGTGTTAATTTACGTAATGCAGATAAAGTCATACGTGCTGCATCGCCATCTGCGGAAGCAAGAATTGTATCTTTTGCTTCTTTTTCGATTTCAGCAAATGCTTCTTGGCAGAAAATTTGAGTGTATAGCAATTTTTGATGTGCTTTTTCAACGCCATCACGAGCAATCGCTTTTTCTGTACGTAATACAGCTGATTCCATTGCAAATAATTGATTAGCGATATTGGCAATATTCACTAAAACTTCTTGTTCTTGATCTAACTTCGCACCAAAGCGTTGTGCTGCTAAGCCTGCCGCTAATACAGCAATCTTCTTAGCATTTTTCACTAAGTATTTTTCCTGAGCTAGTGGCTCTGTACCGATATCCTCCGGCATTAACATCAGAAGCTCTTGCTGTAGATTTTGCGCAACTTGTAATAGTGGCAGCTCACCTTTTAGTGCCTTTTTCATAAATGTACCTGGTACAATCATGCGATTAATTTCATTTGTACCTTCAAAAATTCGATTAATACGAGAATCACGGTAAATACGCTCTACCTCATATTCAGCCATGAAGCCATAACCGCCATGTAACTGTACCGCTTCATCTGCAATATAATCTAATGTTTCTGATCCAAATACTTTAGCAATTGAGCATTCAATCGCATACTCAGCGATAGCACCTGCAATCACTTTTCCTTCCTTTTGCTCCTCTGGACTTAGCTGGCTTAAACGATCTTCAAATAAACCAACAGTACGATAGTTTAAGGATTCTGATGCATACAATTGAGAAGCCATCGTTGATAATTTTTCTTTTGTAAGGTTGAAGTCAGAAAGCTTTGTTTTAAATTGCTGACGTTGGTTTGTATATTGTACTGCTAACTCAAATGCACGTTTTGATCCACCAATTGTTCCAACCCCAAGTTTATAGCGACCGATATTTAAAATATTGAAGGCAATGACATGCCCACGACCAATTTCACCTAATAAATTTTCTACTGGCACTTCTGCATCTTCTAACACTAGTGTACGAGTAGATGAAGATTTAATTCCCATTTTCTTCTCTTCAGGACCCACAGAAACACCTTTGAATGCACGTTCAACAATAAAGGCAGTGAACTTATCGCCATCAATTTTAGCGTAAACAACAAACACATCTGCAAAGCCTGCATTTGTAATCCATTGCTTTTCACCATTTAAAATATAATGTGTGCCTGCATCGTTTAGTTTCGCAGTTGTTTTTGCCCCTAAAGCATCTGAGCCTGATCCCGGCTCTGTTAATGCATAAGCAGCAATTAATTCACCTGAGGCAAGCTTCGGTAAATATTTTTTCTTTTGATCTTCGTCACCAAATAGCACGATTGGTAATGAGCCAATTCCAACGTGTGCACCATGAGTGATGGAGAAACCACCTGCTACAGACATTTTTTCTGCAATTAATGCTGAAGAAACTTTATCTAAGCCTAGTCCTTCGTATTCTTCAGGAACATCTGCTCCTAGCAAGCCTAATTCACCAGCACTTTTAAGGAGACGTACTGAATGCTCAAATTCGTGGTGCTCTAAATTTTCAACTACAGGTAAAACTTCATTTGCTACATATTCTTCTGTTGTTTTGGCAATCATTTTATGCTCGTCAGTGAAATCTTCTGGTGTAAACACACGATCTAATTCCACATCTTCAATTAAAAATCCGCCGCCTTTAATGAAATCCGTTGTTTTTTCAGTCATATAAATTCCTCCCAATATATCTATTTTGATAGTCTAATCCCCTATTGAATGATGCCTCTTCAAAATCTGTGATATTTGCTAGAGGCTTAATCTTTATTCAGCATCTTCTCCAGTCATATTAGAGAAGGTTTCTGACGCTACAAACCTTTTGCTGAGTGAAGACAAACATATATAGAAAAGCTTGACATATACATGCTCGGAGGCAACCGGAAACAGTACACCTCAAGCTGATCTAATGAAAATTATAGAATTTCAAATACTCCAGCAGCCCCCATGCCGCCACCAATGCACATAGTTACTACACCATATTTCTTGCCTTGACGCTTTAATTCATGAATAAGTTTTAGTGTTAAAATAGCACCCGTTGCACCAAGTGGATGTCCTAATGCGATAGCTCCACCATTCACATTGACCTTATCTTGGTCAATGCCTAAATGACGAACAACCTGTAAGGATTGGGATGCAAATGCCTCATTGATTTCCCATAGATCAATAGCATCTACTGATAAACCTGCAATTTCTAATGCTTTTGGTACCGCCACAATTGGACCAATTCCCATTACTTCAGGTGGTACACCACCTACTGCAAAGCCTAGGAATTTTGCCATTGGTGTTAAACCTTGCTTGACAGCCTCTTCGCGATCCATCACCAATACAGCTGCTGCACCATCGGAAGTTTGAGAAGCGTTCCCTGCCGTCACACTCCCTTTCACATGGAAAGCTGGACGAAGCTTCGCTAAGCCTTCAACCGATGTACCAGGACGTACACCTTCATCCATACTGAAAGTGAATTTTTTAACCTGTGGCTTATTGTTTTCGTCAACATAATGTTGTTCCACTTCTATTGGTACAATCTCATCATTAAATTTACCTTCTTTGATCGCCTTTTCAGCAAGTTCATGTGAACGAACAGCAAATGCATCTTGATCTTCTCGACTTACATTGTACTGTCGAGCTACTTCCTCAGCTGTATGCCCCATTCCCATATAATATTGTGGAGCTGTTTCTGCTAAAGTTGGATTTAAGCGGGGTGTGTTCCCCACCATTGGCACCATACTCATTGACTCGACACCACCGGCAAGAATAGCCTTTGAGTGCCCTAGCATAATTCGTTCAGCTGCATAGGCAATCGCCTGTAGACCTGAAGAACAAAATCTATTAATGGTTAGAGCCGGAGTTGTATCTGGCAATCCGGCAAGTGCACCGATACTACGAGCTACATTCATCCCTTGTTCTGCTTCTGGCATAGCACAGCCTAAAATTAAATCATCTATCGGTCCCTCATAGCCTGCTCTTTTTAATGTTTCTTTGACAACGGCAGCACCAAAGTCATCTGGTCTTACTGTTGCTAAAGAACCTTTTTTTGCTTTTCCAATTGGAGTTCGTGCTCCTGCTACAATAACGGCTTCACGCATCGTATAATCCCCCTTTGTTTCATGTGCAAGTTTTGTCTATTTCGTCCGTCCATTAGTTACGAAGTGGTTTCCCTTTTAGCAGCATATGTTGCATTCTTTGCTGTGAAAGTGGATCTGCAACGAGGCTAAGGAATGCCTCACGCTCTAAGTTTAATAGATACTGTTCATCGACTAATGTGCCATATGGAACCTTACCACCCGCAATAACATATGCTAGCTTTTTAGCAATTTTCAAATCATGCTTACTGATAAAGCCAGACTCATACATACCTTGCGCACCCATGAGTAATGTACCGTAGCCTGATGCACCCACCACAGGAACTTTTGTTGGTACAGGTGGTTGATAGCCTGCTTCGTAAAGTGCTAAAGCCGCTTGCTTCGCATCATATAATTGATGATCTTGGTTAACTGAAATCCCATCTACGAAGTTTAAGAAGTTATTTTCGCGTGCTTCCTCACCAGATGTTGAAACCTTCGCCATCGCAACTGTTTCAAATACTTTATTTGCAATATGTTGATAGTCTATTTCAACACCATTTGGTAGACCCTTTAGGAATTTTTGATAAAGGGCTTTATTACCTCCGCCGCCCGGAATTAACCCAACGCCTACTTCCACTAAGCCCATATATGTTTCCATCGTTGCCTGAATATGTGCAGCAGGTAAGCAAACCTCTGCGCCGCCACCTAATGTCATGGCAAACGGTGCCGCCACAACTGGCTTACGTGAATATTTAATTTTTTGCATCGCATCTTGGAATGCCTTAATGACAAAATCTAGTTCAAAGATATTATCATCCTGTGCTTCTACTAAAATCATTCCTAGATTTGCTCCAACACAGAAGTTTTTCCCCTGGTTTCCTATAACTAAGCCCTTATAATTAGCTTCTACCTCGTCAATTGCAAAATTTATCATTTGAATAATATCTAAACCAATAGCATTCGACTGAGAATGGAATTCTAATAATGCAACTCCATCACCTAAGTCTATTAAACTAGCACCTGTATTGGATTTAATTACGCCATGTTTTTTCTTATATCGTTTTAAATCAATTTCCTTTTCATTAACAGGCACTTTGACATACTCCGAACCATTATAGTAAGCCAAGTCACCATCTATATCTGAATAGAAAGTTTCAAACCCATTTGCTAACATCTCTTTTACAAAGGCAGGTACTTCTCGACCTTCTGCCTCCATTTTTGCTACAGCTTCTTTCACGCCAATAGCATCCCAAATTTCAAATGGTCCTTGTTGCCAGCCGAAGCCCCATTTCATCGCATTATCAATAGCTACAATATCATCTGCAATTTCACCGTATAACTGAGCAGAATAAATTAATGTAGGAGCAAATATTCCCCATAATAATTCACCTGTACGATCTTTTGCATATGTTAAAGCCTTCACTTTATTAGCCAATCCACGAGTTTGTTTCGCCATTTCAATGGAAGGTGTTTTTAATTTTTTCGCTGGACTATAGGCCAAAGTCGTTGGGTCAATTTCATGAATCTCTTTTCCTTGCTTTATGAAGAAACCTTGGCCTGATTTGGCACCGAGCCAACCGTTCGTGACCATTTTTTGCAAAAATTCTGGGACAGCAAATACCTGTTGTTCCTCACCTGTTGTTTGATCGTAGACATTTTTAGCTACATGAATAAATGTATCTAATCCAACAACATCGAGCGTACGAAACGTTGCCGATTTGGGACGACCAATTAGCGGACCTGTCACGGAATCTACTTCTCCAACTGAGTAACCGCCTTTTAGCATTTCCTGTAACGTGATGAGTAACCCATAAGTGCCGATGCGGTTAGCAATAAAGTTAGGTGTATCCTTTGCAAGCACAACGCCCTTACCAAGCACATCTTCACCAAATATTTTCATGAAGCTTACTACTTCAGGTGCAGTTGTATCAGCTGGAATCACCTCTAATAGTTTTAAATAGCGAGGCGGATTGAAAAAGTGTGTGCCTAGAAAATGCTTTTTAAAATCATCTGAACGTCCTTCTGCCATCGCATTAATACTAATCCCAGATGTGTTTGAGCTAATAATTGTTCCAGGTGTACGAACAGCATCGATTTTTTCATACAGACTTTGTTTAATAGGTAAGTTTTCTACAACAACTTCAATAATCCAATCTACATCTTTTAGTTTCCCTAAATCATCTTCAAAATTGCCGACCGTTAGTAGTGATAAATTTTTCTTAGAAGTAAGTGGTGCTGGCTTTTGCTTTAATAACTTTTGCAAAGCTCCGTTTACAAGACGATTTCTTACAGCTGGGTGCTCTAAGGAAAGACCTTTTGCCTCTTCCTCATGCGTTAGTTCCTTCGGTGCAATATCTAATAGTAATGTTGGTATACCGATATTAGCTAAATGCGCTGCAATTCCAGAGCCCATCACCCCAGAACCTAGAACGGCAGCTTTTTTAATGTTATAAGTCACAAGCAATTCCCCCTTATTCTTCCATTGAATGAATAGCCATTCATTTTTTAGTCAAAAAAATATCAAGTGTACCTTAGTGGATTTTTGTCCCTCTGCTGAATGAATATTTACTAAATTCAACAAGCACAACTAAGGTTTACCTCCATTTCAAAACATTGCTAATGAATGAAGATAAAACTACTTTTCTGTTTTTAGTGTAGATTATTTTGTCTAATTTAGCAATCTTTTTTCAAGAATTATTTTTGCAATACACATCTTTTTTTGTCGTTTACGAGCTAAAAGAAGACAATAAGTAGCGATGACTACAGCCAAACAGAAAACTTTCAGGTTACGCGAAAAATGTGTAGAATGGTAAGCAAGGAGAGTGAATACTTAATGAAAACAATTACTACTGCAGAACAATTTAATGAATTAATCAATGGCAACCAAAAAGTACTAGTGAAATTTTACGCTGGCTGGTGCCCAGACTGTACTCGTATGAACATGTTCATCGATCCAATCATTGAAGAGTATAACCAATTTGATTGGTATGAGCTAAACCGTGACGAGCTTCCAGAAATTGCAGACAAATATGATGTAATGGGCATCCCAAGTTTATTAATTTTCCAAAACGGTGAAAAGCTTGCTCACTTACACAGTGCCAATGCAAAAACACCTCAACAAGTAACTGAATTTTTATCTGCTCAACAATAACAATAATGAGAGCTGCATTTCTTCATGAAATGCAGCTCTTTTTGAAAGGAGATACCATTATGCGCCAACAATTGGGGCTACTCGGAAAATCACAATACGATGCTTCGATTGCAGCTAACTATCGTAATTCTGCTTGTGGCCCTACTACCATACACGTTATGTTAAATTATTTGAATGGAACTGCTCCTTCGATTAATGAGCTTTATAAACAGCTTGGTAGTACAAAAATTGGTTTGTTCAAATGGCGTTTGATTCGCAATTTACGCCGATTATATCCATCATGGGATGTTCGTACTTGTTCATTAAAAGAAGCTTTACAGGAAATTGATGCAGGGCGTCCTGTTGCTATGCGCTTTGATCGTTATTTTAGTTTTCGTTGGCGAGATCAAACCTCTACTTTCGCCTATCATTGGGTACCGCTAATTGGCTATGACATTAGAAATGATCAGCTAAACTTAATTTTTCATGATAACGGTACAGCAAATCGTGATAGCATCATTCGTCAGGCACTCTATCAACACAACGAAAAAGTATTGTCCTTTGTAAAAATGGCCCCTCACTAGAGCAAATATCGAATCGCCTACTATTTGCTCTCTATTCTTCTCCTTACCATAAAAAAGCAGAGCATATGACTATACTCTGCGATGATTGATTAAATAAGCGAATACAAAGAACGGGCATGCTTGGCAATAAGCGTGTAGCCACTCTCTTCGATCTCTTTAAATATGTGCGGCTCATAGTTTGGTAATATGAGACTTGTAAGGTCTGCTTCAATAGGCACATCGGTTTGAATCGTTGCGAGCTCATGCGATAATTTCAGCATATCTATATGGTCTTGGATTTTAGTTCGTTGACCAGGCTTTAATTCACCGAGCGACGCTAGTACACTATCAATCGAGCCATATGTTTGAATTAATGTGAGTGCTTGCTTAGGACCAATACCTTTAACGCCTGGATAACCATCACTTGTATCTCCCATAAAAGCCTTTACTTGTGCAAACTGCGCGGGCTCAATACTATACTCCTCTTTAAAACGTCCATGTGTATAAATATCATATTCTGTGTAGCCCTTTTTCATAAAGGCAATCTCTGTAGAGGGTCTCAAAAGTTGAAGTAAATCTTTATCTCCACTAATCACAGTAATTTCAGCCTCGTCCTGCCATTTGGTAATCATAGAGCCAATTAAATCATCAGCCTCCATGCCCTTCACACCAAAATTCTGCCAGCCCATTTGTAGGGATAAATTTTTTGCCATATCAAATTGAGGCAACATTTCCTCCGGTGGCGCTGGGCGATTTGCTTTATAGCCATCAAATAAATCATTGCGGAATGTATGCGCCCCCATATCCCAGCAAACTGCCATATGTGTTGGCTTCATTAAAGATTGCGCAGTTAGTACATGTCGTACAAAGCCTTGTGCTCCATTCGTTGGTGTCCCATCCGCCAAGCGAATAAAGTGACCCATGGCAGCCGAAGCGAAAAATGAACGGAATAACAATGCCATACCGTCAACAATCAGTAGCTTTGGTTTTGTTGTCATTATAAATTTCCTCTCCATAACCGTACAAGTTTGTATAAATTTTTGATACCTATTGAATAGTATAACAAACTTTCAACAATGAGCATTGTCAATACACGGCAATATGCTTACTTATAACGTCACTTTTCCTTTTTTTGAGATGCGATTGCGATGATCTAGCTGAATACCTGTTAGCCATTGTAAAAATGCCGTTACACCAATTTTAACGGTTTCTGGACGCAGCGTTCCTTCCTTAGGATCTGCATAAACAAAATCAATATGGCGAACCCCTTCATTTTCACCTATAAGTTTGAGGATATCAAATAATTCATAGGCTGTTAGACCACCTGGTGTGGCAGCGGGGACATCTCGTGCAAACATAATATCAAGTGCATCTAGATCCACTGAAACATAAATTCGATCAACCTCATACATAAGCTGACGTAACATTTCACGTATTGTGAGCTGAATACCATCACGTCGCATTTGCTTTAATGTAATCATATGAATGCCCTGTTCTCTTGCATAATGAATCATTTCCGGGGAATTGAAAAAACCATGCAATCCGACATTATAGATATGTCTCCCTTCCACAATCCCTGAGGCAATCAATTGATGGATCGGAGAATCTTGAGCCAGCCCAATTTCCTCTTGGTTTCTTGCATCTAAGTGTGTGTCAATTTGAATGATGCCAATACGGTCCTGCGGAAAGGCATTTTTTATTCCTTTTAATGAACATGCGGTAATGGCATGGTCTCCCCCAATCAAGCAAGTAAAGCTTTTTTGAAAAGCTATACTTAAATTTTCTGCCGCCGCCTCGATCGCAGATTCAGAAAGCATTCTATCTTGTTCATGAATCGCCACATCGCCAATATCAACGACTGATAGTGCACGTAAATTTATTTGCTCATCTAAGTTATATGATTGGAAGCTAGGCCATACTTTACGAAACGCAGTTGGATATTGCGCTTTTGCAGATGCTTCTCCTGCATACGATAACAGAGCTCCATACACAACTATATCCACATCATTTGGGTTTGGGTTTGTTTGCTGCTTAATCCATTGATGCATGGCCGATCCATTCTCTTGCTTCCATTGGCATTCCGGTTCTATAAACATATACATCTACCACCTTTATATCTTTTCTATTCAAGTTAAATTAACCTATATTTTTTCACATGCCCCTCAAATGTCCTACCCAATCTTCTCTCTATCTAATAGTACCATTCGTACATTCATCTTCGTCATTGTTTTTCTCTTTTCCTCTTTTCTTTTAAATTTTCTATGGAAAACACAAAAAAGCAAACTAGAAATCAGTTTGCTTCAAATTTCACTATGAGTTGGCGATGCTACTTTTGTTGTTTGAAGTGATTTTCACAAAGTTCAGCTACCTCATACATGGAATAGCTTTGAAAATTGTATTGACTACGTAATTCTTGAAAATAACGTAAGAGGTCCTCTAGCATGGCTAAATTTTTAGCTGTATTCTTCCCAAAATTATGAGGATGCCACCATAAATGATAAAAAGCCTGAGCCTTTGCAGCCTCGAGCATACTTTCCTTTATGCGTTTTACCTTTGAGCCCTCGAATACGTGAAATGGACGAAAATAGGGTCTTAAAAAGGCACTTGAACGAATATTAATCAGTTGCTCGCCCCGCATTTCCTCCAACGTTGCCATATGATGGCCAGTAAGATTGATATAGCTATCAAGCCATTTTTTCGCTCCCAAAAGTCTACCTTTTTTCGTAAACTTTTGAGCATCATACAATGGATGATTTTCAGTTCCTCTGTAACAAACATAGCCCGCTTCTACACATGCTTTAAAATAGTCCTTATTCACTTGATTTCTTGGAAAAACCATGGACTTCATTGGCGAAATATAACCCTCGCTTATGGTCTTTGTCGCGTCTAAATCTGCATAAAAGGCAGCTTCTGTTTGACCTTTTTCCAAGCAATAATAATGAGAAAAGGTATGGCTACCTATTTCCTGATGTGGTGTACGTTTAATCTCCTCTATTAAAGATTTACCAAAATGTAAGAGGTCCTCTTGTTCGTTTTCGCCTACTTTAGCTAGCTGGCTATGTGCTGCATAGCGCATATTGTCATACTTAACAGGGATACCTCGTAAATAATGAGCCATTTCAGCCTTTGATTCTGCAAACAAGAGTCCGACTGTCGCCCAAGTTGCATGAATGTCATATTGCTCAAATAACGCAAGTATGCCGGGCAAGGCTTTTCGTACACCATATAGGTTTTTATTGTATTGTCCATATCGAAATACATCATGGACGCCCCACTTCAGCTCAAAATCTAATGAAATAACGAGACCCCCACCATTCATGTTGCTACTTCCTCCATTTTTGCACGCCTAGTAGCAGTGCGCGTATTTTTGATTGGGTAATGTAGCCTGAGTAAACATTGACAACCTGTCCACCAAAGCTTAGTTTGAATGCACGTACATTCCGATTATCGGTTAATTCACCCATATCATATAAAACAAAACCTTGCTCCTTAAAATGAAGAAGATTATGCCAGATTAAAAAACGATTGGCATAGCGGTGTGGTCTCTTTAAATGTGGAGATATGGCTGATGCCGCACAAGTTGCTTCATAATAAGACATTGCTTTATTCTCATGTACAATATCCAGTCGATAGCTTAATGTTTGTCCACAAATACTTTGAATTTCAGATAATAATAATGCTCCCTGTTTGTTGAGAAGCATGATCGTATCCATTTGAGATTTACCCATACCCTCAAGCTTTTTTCTTTTAGCAAAATGATTATAAAATTGCTGAAAAGTTCGTAAGTTTTCGACAGAAGGTTCTTTATATAAAATAACTTGATAATATTCTTTATGTGCGCGTCGTAATATTTTACGGTTTCCTTCAGAAAGTGCTAAGTACAATGACAGCTCATGCCCTTGAAGATCGATATGAATCGTTTCACTTTTAACAAGCTTTCGACTTGGGACAAGAGAATTTGTATAGCCTATTACTTTCATGGATTTTCGAACATTGGCTGGCTTTTCTAGAAAATAAAAATGCTGCATCGCAATATTCCACCGCTTACTTTTAATGGACAGAATGAACATCGCCCCCACTCTCCGTATTTTTTTGTACATGTTGTCGCTCAAAACGAGCTACTTTATAATGTTTTATTCGAGTAATAGGTTTATAGCCGAGCTGTGCTAAGCGCTTCCGTTTTCGCCATTGCCAAAAGCTTGCCGTTACCCACAGTGTTTGTCCAGTTTTGATTTTTCTGAAATAGGCCGTGATAATATCGATTTGCTTGAACATATCATAGTCTAAAAAATAAGTTTGCTTCGGTAACGCTTCTACTATTTGCAGTGAATCGACACGCCAATTTGTAGCGTGTAACGCGAATGCTGGTTTATTTGTTTCCGCAAAGGAATCCTTATAAACGATGTATCCTTTATAATAGAGAGCAATGACTTCTTCCTGATCAAGCTGCATCGCTTCCTGAATAGTCATTTCCTCAAATAAGTTGCCCACAGGTTGCTGTGGTGACACATCCTCTGCTGGAGATAATTCATAGAGCTCCACTTGCTTCAAACGAATAAACCTATCTACGAATTGTTGTCCATATTCTAGCCAATCTTTAAGCTTTCCATACTTTACTAAATAGCGGAATCGTCCAAGTTTGTTACGCTTCCAATCTACAAATCGCTGATTACTTTTTACATATTCCTTAAGCCGCTCCTTTAGTAGCAATGAACCTGTCACTAGCCTCGCACGTCTCGTACCGCCACTGGCAAGCATTCGTCTAGTAAAATCGATATTCGTACGCCAATCAAATTTGTAAGGCTCATAGCCAATACTCATATCAAATAGGCGATAATTAGCCGCGAATGTTCGCTGAATAGATTCCTGATTGACTATACGTCCCGGACCAAATACATTAAATGTCGGTTCGTGAGCAAGCGCATAGGTTACATAGCGTCCACGACAATAAAGTCCATATGTGAAAGCAATCCACTGATTTTCAAAGACAAGTGCATCGACCTCTACTTGTAGCGCCTCCCCATGAAGCATTGTTAAGCGCTCAAAAAAATCTCTTTTCTTCCCTTTTGTAAAGTCACTCGTATCCAGTTTTTTTGCCCATCGTCGATCAAATAATCGAAACATTTGCCATAGCTCGTCCTGTGCAGGGACTCTTCTTGTTAATGTGCCTAGCTTCCGGAGCTTTCTTTCCCGCCGATCGACACCATGCATTTTTCGGCGTTGCTGGAAATGTTGAGGAAAGTCTACCTCGGAAAAAGCGAGATATGGAGTGACCACACGGAACATACTTATTCGTAACTGTCTTTCCACGAAATATTGTTCGATGACTTTAGTAGACTCTTTACTTTCCAATAAGCCGTGCAGTGAAAAAATGACGTGCCGATGTTTTTTAAGAAGCTCATCGAACACAAAGGTCGTTGTGTCCATTAACCATTCTTTTTTGGCAACAACCCCTGTATAATTGGCAATACTTTCACCTGCGAAGGTATACACCCTAATCCCCCATCGCCTAGTCACCGTAAAGGGGAAAAAGGCCAAAATGATTCCTTCATGTTCCACAGCGAAGAGCTCTACTCGTTCTTTACGCCCTACTATTTGCCACCAATTATAAAACCAAGCAAATTCAATAAATGGATTATCATTGTCCTCTTCCTCTAAAATGCCATCCCAAATTTCCTTGTACCACATGAGCTCATCATCTGTTCTAATACGTATTAATTGCAATTCAATCCCCTTTCTTTACGAGTTCTGAAACAGCTTGCTGATAGACCATTAATGTTTTTTGATACATCGGAGTAAACGTAAAATGCTGTAAGTAACGTCGTTCACTCGCATTACCCATTTTTTTACTTAAGGTAGCATCCATTAATAAATGGTGGAGCCTCTGCTTCAATAATTCTTTATCCTCACGCTCCACTAAAAAACCATTGTCATGATCCACCACTAACTCTTTAACACCACCAACATTTGTTGCAACTATAGGGAGACCTATACGCATCGCTTCAATAATAGAGATGGGCAAACCCTCCCAATCTGACAACAAAACAAACACATCACTTTTCTCCAAATAGCTGTGTACGTCGAATTGATCCCCCAAAAATGTTATGCGATCTGTTAAATTATGCTGTGCAACAAATTCTTCTAAAGCTGGCCGTAGAGAACCATCTCCAATCAATTGAAGCTGCCATGGAACATCTGTCAGTTCTGCTAATACCTCCAGCAATAGATCCTGTCTTTTTGGCACTTCAAAACGAGCAACCATCACTATGACTGGCTGCTCCATATAGGTCTTTTCTGTTGATGAATGACTGTCTATTGGGGCAATACCATTATGAATAGTTAGCAGTTTATGAGCTGGAGCAACCTTTTTCATGAGGGCTAGCTCCCGATCATAATCAGATACCGTTATAATTTTTGTGGTGAATCGTTGAACTGATTTTTCCATTCGATAATAAAGCACCTGTTTCTTTTGAGGAACACCTTCTGTAAAGCTCCAACTATGTGCGGTAAAAACAGTTGGGATACGCAGTAAACTTCCCACTATACGACCTATCACACCTGCCTTGGAGGAATGTGTGGCAACCACATCAGGTTGTATGCTTTTGAAGACGGTTCTTACTTGTAAAAATGCTTGGAAATCCTTTGTTAGATGAATAGCACGTTGCATAGCTGGAATAGGAATAACTGAAATTTTTTCCTCTTGTAAGCGCCAAAGGGATGGCTGATAGGAGCCTGTCACGACAGTCACTTCATGACCATCTTGCTTGAGCTGGATCGCTAAAGATTCCACATGCTTTTGCGCTCCACCGATTTTATCCATTCGTGTAATGAGCTGAACAATTTTCAGTACGGCCACTCCCCATCATTTAATAGGCACCCGTTCTTGCTACTACTACATAAAGAGTTTTCAAAACAATTTGGACATCCATCCAAAAGGAGTAATGATCCACATATTCAATGTCATATGAAATTTTTTGTCCATGGGAAATATTAGAACGGCCGTTAATCTGGGCAAGACCTGTTAAACCTGGTTTTACCTCTAGTCTCCTGGCCTGTAAATTGTTATAGGCATTTGTTATGGTTGGAACCTCCGGACGAGGCCCCACAATGCTCATTTCTCCTTTTAATACATTTAACAACTGAGGAATTTCATCAATACTTAGCTTTCGAAGGACAGCACCTACTTTGGTAATCCGTGTATCCTGCTCTACTTTAAAAAAATAGTCGTCGGGAATACCATTGGTACATATAGCTGGCATATTGACTGGAACTGCCTGTATACACATTGTGCGTAGCTTCCAAATAACAAAGCGGTGATGATCGAGGCCAGTTCGTATTTGTTTAAAAAAAATGGGGCGACCCGTTGAGATGAGTAAAATGAGGAATACAGCTAGCATTAGAGGAATTGTCATAAAAAGTAATAATAATGCCCCGATAATATCAAATATTCTTTTGCCATACTGACCATAGAATGTGAGATTCTTAGTTGTCGGAACGTGCACTTCACCATCCTTTGCATTTTTTTACTACTTAACACTATATATTCATTTTGAACATTTCTAGAACTATTTTAAGAAAAGTGCTTCTAGATGAAAAAAAGGAGTTATAACAGCGGCACTTGCTGAATAACTCCTTTTTTCTTATTATATGCACGCTCCTAAAATTTGGGCATCACATTCGATTACTACATTGCCTTTTAATGCCTTGCTAATCATACATGTTTGTTCCGCTTTTTGTGCGAAGCGAGCAATTTTCGTTTCAAGTTTTTCTGTTAAATTGTCCAATACTATTGTAGGCTTATGAACAATTTTTTCGTACGTAAAAACACCATTTACTACACTGACATACCCTTCAGACTGTAGGAATAAATCGTGTACAGCCACATCAGATCTTTCGAGAAGAGCAGCTAATGTAATTAAATAACAAGTCGCTGAAGCCCCTAATAACATTTCATCTGGATTGGTACCAATGCCTGGTCCATCCATCTCCTGAGGAATAGAAATTTGCGTTTTCAGATTGCTAGCATTGATCGTTCCCGTACCATTTCTTCCATCCGACCAAGTTAAGTCCATTGTAAATTTATGCTGAACCATTTTATATCCTCCTTTACGTACATATGACCATGAAAGAAGACGAGCCGTTATCCGTCAATAAAGATAAGCAAAACGCTAGAACGATAATAGCACATCCACTTTCGATACGGCTGTCTCTAACTCTACCACATTCTAAAGAGTATGCTCGAATAAGCGTACCGTTTTAAAATAGGAATATTTTACTTTACCAAACAAAAACTAACTATTATTTTACAAAAAACAATGTGACAAATTTTATGGTAGAATAGAATAAATAATTCTTTAGGAGATTTTAAAATGATTTTAACAAAGCAAGAAGCAATACAGGCACTTAAAAAGAACAAGTTTATCGGTTTTACTACTACAACAGGTAATATTATTATGAAAAAGATGAATAAAACCGATTATAATATTTTTGTTTTTGAAGAAGGAAAAGAGAAGCCATTACGTTATGTTGGTTCTATTATGAACGTTATGGCAACTATGAGTGATAAAGCATCGAATAAGGATTTTGTCATTGTAGAACAGCTTCCAACTCAAAACAACGTTGCCGAAACGCAAGCATCTGAAAACGAAGTGTCAGTCGAAGAGAAAGCTGTAGCATCAGAGGTAAAAGAAGTAGTCGTTGATGAGACAGAAAAAGTAGCAGTAGTCGTTGATGAAACAGAAGAAGTAGTCGTGGCCGTTGATGAAACAGAAGAGAGCCGTGCGATTGCAGGCTATGAAGATCTATATAAAATGACAGTAAGTGGTCGCATTATTACGGTACGTGAAAATCGTCCTTTAGCTCGTTGTAATGATGAATACGGCTTCCATATTGCGCGACTTACAAAGGACGGAAAAGCTTCCAGTCATAATGTCTTTGAACTGTGGAAACAAACATTCCCTGAGTTAGAGCAAACTCAATTCAAAGGTGCTTTAAAAGCAAAATACGGGACAGGTTGTAAGCTAATCGATAAACCTGGTATCCATTTTTAACCTCATTCACTAAAATGTCTAAACTACAACCCTCAGTTGAAAACACTGAGGGTTTACTGTTTATAAATGAAATTCTTTTCGCCAATTGAACAACTTCACGATGTTAATTTGAGCCACTTTATGAAATCCTGCATGCTTCAGCTTTCGTCGTCTGCGCCGCTCATACCATGGAACTAACGTACAGACGGATCGCCCTTCACGCTGCACTTCCACAACTATTGCCTCTAATAGCTGAGTGTCATATTCTCGAATAAAAGACATATTGGCAGATAGCTCATACGTATAGCCACTCTCTTCTTCGCGTGCTATTTGATCGTGCCTTCTATAGACGATTTGATCTCCATCACCAAAAAATTGATCTCCCTTATAAAAATGCGCTATATAAGCAGGCCGCTCATTCATCGTCATAATATCCTTCATTTGTAGCTCTTGAAAGGGCCTATATCCTTGATCTTGTTTTTGCTCCGCGATATAGATGTCTACTATATGAATAGCTAAGAATCGATGAAGGACTCCTTTTATTACTCGGAACCATTGTCTTATTCGAGCATGCTTTAGAAAATACAATAATTCCCCTAACCTGTCTCTCTTCCATTTCACAAGCTGGTGATTGCTTGTTAATTTCCCTTTTACCCGATCTCGTAATACCATCCATGACCGAATAAAGCGCTCCGTTTTGCCTTTCGTACTCATAATAAATTTTCGTGTAAAATCAATATCGGTATACCATTGAAACTTATAGGGCTCATAGCCACTACCAAAATCATAGTAATGGAAGCCTAAATCTCGTGCCTTAAGCATATTTTCCTTTTCTATTAAACTGCCGGGGCCAAACCTATTGAAATCAGGCTCATGGCCCATAGCCTGACAAAAATTACGATCTCTACAGCATAAATCAATAGTAAAACCAATCCAATGCCCTTCAAATTGCAAGCTATCAACCTCGACTCTAAATGCTTCATTAGAGACATTAGCCAAACGTTCATAAAACAATCGAGTCTGTGCTTCGGTAAATCTGCTTTTGTCCAATTTCTTGCGCCATCTTCGCGTAAATAGCGTAAACATTTCATGAAAATGACTGACGCCAACATCCTGAAAGTCGACGTGCCCAAGTAGTTTTAATTTCTTTTCATAACGCTTAATACTTTTAAACGTCTTACGATGCTTTTTCAAAAAATCATTAAGTGTCATCGATTGAAAATCTATAAATGATGTGACGGTTCGAAATATGGAATAAGGCATTTGGTATTCTATCGCATATTTCTCAAGCTGTTGGGAAGTATCTTTACTTTCAATTAGACCATGAAATGCGAGCAAATAACGCTTATATTTTTGCATGAACACCTTTAATATATAATGAATAGCCCGCTCCAGCCATTGCTTCTCTGCTATCACTTCCATATAAGTCGCATACCCTTGTCCTAAAAAACCAAAGTGATGAATTTTACCAAACCCCACAGAATGAACTAACGGAAAAAATGCCACTGCTTTACCTTGATGTTCGACTATAACTATTTCTACGTTGTCGTGTATACCAAGCGTTGCCCACCATGTTGTCACCCATTCGTATTCAATAAAAGGGTTATTATTTTTTTCTCGTTCGAGTATACCTGACCAAGTCCTTCGATAGGGCTCTAACGTTTCCATTGAAGTGATTATTTTATAATCTAGCAACGCACTGAATCGCTCCCTTTTCCGTTATCATCATCCCTTATTTAGTAGCCACTATATTCCTAGCAAGAAAGTATTAGAACAGGAATAGTCCATCAACGTGAAACCCTCCCCATTCAATTGAATAGGAAGGGTTTTGGTTTCGTCCACACTATACCTTTAAAAGTGGCTCCTCTATTTTGTTTACGGCATGGGCCATATGAGTCGTTGCTACATAGCTAAGTGTCATGCCAGGTCCAATCGTTGCGCCTGGTCCAGGATAGGTTTCTCCCATAATAGACGCCGAGCAATTACCTGATGCATACAAACCTTCTATTGGTTGGCCATCCTTTTTCACAACACGAGCAAGTTCATCCACTACTAATCCACCCTTTGTACCAATATCTCCCGGATAAAGACGCACAGCATAAAATGGAGCTTTCTTGAACTCTGCTAAATTAGGGTTCGGTAATGTCGGGTCTCCGTAGTAATTATCGTAAGCACTATCGCCCCGATAAAAGTCATCATCATGACCATTCTGTGCAAAGGTGTTAAAACGATCTACCGTTTCTACTAAGCTTTCTACTGGCACATCCATTTGCCTCGCAAGATCGTCAATCGTTTCGGCACTTTTCACGATCCCATGGTCATACCAGCTTTTTGGAAATGCTTGTCCTGGAAACAGTCCTGTAAAAATATAACGACTTTTAGCAGCAGCATCAATAAGAATCCAGGAAGGTACAGCCTGTTTCGTCTCCTCCTGATGCTTGTACATTGTATCTACAAACTCATGATAGGGTGCTGCTTCATTGACAAAACGTTGCCCTGCACTATCTATTACCATCATATTTGGAACGCCCCGATCAGCCACAAGGAAGAATGGTTGTCCTTGTGGATCAATAACAGATGGTGCTCCCCATACCTTATCCATTAAATCGAGAGTAGCTCCAATTTTCACACTAGGTGCTATGATATCGCCTGTTTGCCCCATAGGCGAAGAAGTCCACGCAGCATTAGTAGGAGCAGGCAAATATTTTTCACGCAGTGCCTGATTATGTGAAAAGCCACCTGATGACAAAACAACGCCTCGCTTTGCCTCTATCCGCTGCTCTTGTCCATTACGTTCAACTATCACCCCAACAACTCTTCCATTATTCATGATGAAATCTTTAAAGGCCGTTGATAACCAAAGCTCTCCATTTGCTTCAGCAAGTGATAATCGTAGACGTGCCACTAATGCTTCACCTAGCGCTACGGGCTCGCTCTTGGTCACCTTGGATTTCACTAAACGCATTCCTAATTTCAACGCAGTCGTTTTCCCTTTGAATGTTCGCGTCATCATATTGACCTTATGAAACTCGTAACTATTCATCGTAAAGCCTTTGGTGGATAAAGTTGCTCGACGCATATGATCGGCCAGTGAGCCCATTTTTGTTAAATCGAAAATAAGAGGTTCAATGGAGCGTCCCTGCGACAAACCGCCCAATTTTTCAGGATAATAATCGGAATAGCCCTTGGCATATCGGAAGCGCATATGATTCGTTTTATTGTATAAAAATCGCAACATTTCTGGCCCTCTTGTAATATAAGCTTCCTTTAACGCTTCAGGCACACGATCACCTATTGTGGAATCTAAATATTGGCGTGCGAGTTCATGTGAATCTGGGACACCTTCACCTTTAATAACATGATTATTGGGAATCCATAAGGCGCCACCAGAAATTGCAGAAGCACCCCCGTAACGATCTGTTTTTTCAATCACTACTGATTTTAATCCTTGTAATTTTGCTGTTAAACCTGCTGTCAATCCCGCTGCTCCAGAGCCTACTACAATTACATCAAAACTTGCATCCCACTTCATTCAACCATTCCTCCCCTATGAGCTAAATCGATGAATATAATCTTTCTATTAAAAAGTATAGAATTAAACTAATTTTCAGTCAATTTAATATGTTCGCCATTTTCCTACATAAAGCTGGCATTCCATGTCAAGAAAGTTTGCTACAAGCATATTCAACTTTACATAGCATATATTTGGAAAAACGACTTTAAGTTTATGATGAGGCGGGGGATTTTACAGGTGAGTGCAATGATACTTGGTGGATTTCTATTTTTCAGTGTGAGCATAGGTGGCGCAATTGCCTGGATTTTCTCTAAGCTATTTCAACATACAACTCAAGGGCTGTCATTATTATGCGGAGGTTTTTTAGTAGGCTTACTCGTTCTAGATATTATTCCTTCTTCATTTCAAATCTATCAATCATTCGGAATTATACTTGGGATTTTTATTGGCTATTTCATTTTCCAACTATTAGATACTTTATTTCATGCTTCTCATGCGCAAAATCCCTCTGTCTCTCTACTAACCCTTGCCATGATTATTCATACTATACCGATTAGTCTTACTGTCGGTAATTTACTTGGCAATGCAGCACTAAGTATTTCTCTCACAGCCTCCATTATTCTTCACCATGTTCCTGAAGGTTTTGCTCTATCAACCGCACTCATTGCTCAAGGCGAAAGACTATGGAGACTTTTTATTTATTTCTTTATCTTTTCTATTTTCTTCAGTATTTTTATTTGGTTTGGGCAATATTGGGCCTTACCCGAAAAGGCACAGGGTATCTTAATGGGCATTTCTATAGGTTTGATTGCCACAGCCAGCATTTCTGAATTCATTTTACATCAACTTAAGTATGTCTCGTTCAAAGCTTTTTTTATGTATCTCATTTTAGGCTATATGCTAAGCTATATTTTCCATACACTAGTTGAATAAGCTACGAGTTGTAAGAGAAAAAAGACAAAGAACAAGCAATCCACCAGCATAAAGTGGATTGCTTGTTCTTTTTATTCCTCGTCACTTAATTTCATTAAAGTAAGTGTAAGAATTTTTGAAACCTCTGCACGAGTAAGATTTCCTTTCGGATTAAACTTACCATTCGTACCATTTAAAATGCCTAATTGCTGCAATAAGCCAATAGCCTCTACTGTTTCCTTGCGCATTTGATTTTTATCTGTAAATGTATTGTTGCTGCTTACTTGAGAAAGATCCACTTCCATGGCTTGTAAATATCTTGCTGTCACATATGCCATTTCCTCACGTGTAACAGGTTTTTTTGGCTCGAATTGACTACCATCGTAAATATCAATTAAGCCATACTCTTCTAAAATGGCTACTTCCTTCGCACCCCAAAAACCATTAAGGTCCGTATATGTAGCTGGTCCTTCATAATCTTCATTTACATTTAAGCCCGATGCTCTGAAAATAATTGCTGCCAATTCTCCACGAGTCACTTGCCCATTTGGATTAAATGTTGTGGCAGATGAGCCATTAATAATATCTGCTTGATAGAGTAATTGAATATAACTCTCCGCCCAATGTCCAATTGCATCCTTGAAGTACCCACCTGGCTTTAACTCCACATCTGCACGAGCAAATACTAGCAACATTTCATTTAAATCTGCCGCACTAATTACTTCCCATTTATTTGCTGTATAGATTTCACTCTTAAAGCCATTTCCAGTTTGCGTAATTTTAATTTGAATTGCATTACCGAATGCCTTCTTAATTTCTTCAAAGTTTTCCTTAAACTCTTTTTCTCCTTCTGGATAAAGGTTTGTACCATCTTTATAGGATTGAAGAATCGCATCTAGTGAAATTTTCACGGTTATATTTGTTTTCGTTGTAACGATTGTGACCTCATTATTTTCAAAGCCTACTTTAGATAGCAACAATATTTTATAAATATCCTGATAGGACATCGCCTGTAATTGATCAGTAGCTGCAACAGTTTGCTTTTGATGAATACTATTTGCAACACCTACTGCTTCCTGTGCATATGCCTGTCCGCCTAGTCCTCCTGTAAAACATACAATACTTAGTGCTCCCGCTAACATAATTTTTTTCATTACTATTTCCTCCTTCGATGTATAAATTCAGTGTACTAAATCAATAGTTAGCATTTCTATAAAAAAATGTAAATTCAATAATAATTATATAAAAGACCTATTTTTGTCCTATTATATTAGAACTACTCTTTTTTTCACTTACAACAAAGACCAAAGAGGAAACAAGATAAATTTTTATGGATTTAAGTATATGATGGGTCATTTACAAAACATGACTCCCCTATATATGCTACTAATGTAATAAATATGAATAATTAGGTATAAAGCAACTGGTCCTATATGTCATCACCATCCACATACAATAGTAGCAATCAAGCTTTCAGGAGGGTGCTAAATGGTTATTACCCCTGGTATTTCAGATTTGCCTTATAGGGTTCAAGTGGATGGAACAAAGTTTTTCACCTTGATTGCAGAGGAAATAACGTGGGAGCTCGTAGATGGGATATTTATTCAGGCATGGGGCTACAATGGTTCTACGCCTGGTCCGACCATTCGCGTTTTTCCTGGGGATCCTATTTGTATTCGGGTTATTAATCGGTTACCTGAAAAAACAAGTGTACATTGGCATGGCTTAATCGTGCCGAATGCTATGGATGGTGTACCACCTATTGAACCATCACCTTTTATTGAACCAGGGCATTATTTTGATTATCACTTTACGATAAAAAATCCACCTGGGACGTATATGTATCATTCTCATGTCAATGTAGCTGTGCAAGATAATGCTGGGCTATTGGGAGGATTTATTGTTGAAGATCCGAGCAAACAGAACCTACCACAGCATAAAGATTATTTATGTTTATTACAGGAATGGGCAGTTCATCAATTGCCTTGGGGAACTCTTACAAAGGGTACGTATCCTTTAAATTTTAAGAAACCAGAATTTAATTTTTTTACAATGAATGGGAAATGCTATCCATCCACCAAATCCTTCCCCGTAAATTTCGGTGATACCGTTAAAATTCGTTTTGGCAATATTCAAATGCATCACCATCCCATCCATTTACACGGTCATCAATTTCATGTTGTTGGCGCAGATGGCTTTCCGATTGCTCGTCATACACAAATTGCCAAAAACACTATTCTTGTGGCATCTGGCGAAACGTGGGATATAGAATTTCTCGCCAATAATCCTGGTATTTGGCCTCTCCATTGTCATATGCCCCATCACGTTACCAATAATGGGGCTCCTGGTGTTGGGGGGATGTTTACAACAGTGAATTATGGTTAAGACATGGACAGCTTAGTTGCTGTTCTTTTTTATTTCTACAGTTATGTTTAGTCGATTTTGGGTACATACTTGAAAAGGAGCCGTCCCACAAACTTTATATCATTATAATAATAGAGGCTATCATTTGATTTTTTATTATCTAAAGAAGTAGTATGTAGTTGTAACGAAGGATTTTTTACATATCCACACTATTATATTAATGTAACAATTTCAAAGGAGGAATTTCGATGAATTATCAAAACATTACGGTCGCAGGTAGCGGTGTGTTAGGAAGTCAAATTGCTTATCAATCTGCTTTTAAAGGTTTTCAAGTAACCATTTACGATATTAACGACGAGGCGTTGAAAAATGCACAGGATCGTATTACAAAATTGAAACCACTTTATCAACAAGACTTAGGAGCTACACAAGAAGAAGTAGATGCTGCCTATGCTCGACTAACATTTAAAAGCGACTTAGCACAAGCTGTTGCCGATGCTGATCTTGTAATTGAAGCAATCCCTGAAGTTGTCCAAATTAAAACAGAATTTTATACGAGCCTTGGCAAAGTAGCACCTGCAAAAACAATTTTTGCTACTAACTCATCTACTTTATTACCTAGCCAATTTGCAGAAGCAACGGGCCGTCCTGAGAAGTTTTTAGCGCTACACTTTGCCAATACTATTTGGAAAAACAACACAGCTGAAATTATGAAACACCCAGGCACAGATATGAAAGTATTCGATGAGGTTGTTGCATTTGCACGTGCAATCGGCATGGTTCCACTACCATTATATAAAGAGCAACCTGGCTATATTTTAAACTCATTGCTCGTACCATTTTTAGATGCCGCTGAATCTTTATTAGTAAAAGAAGTGGCAGATCCAGAAACAATCGATAAAACATGGATGATTGGCACAGGCGCACCACTTGGTCCATTTGCCATCTTAGACATCGTAGGTATCAACACTGCTTATAATATTGTTGAAGCAAAAGCAATGGCTACTGGTGATGAAAACATGAAAAAGCTAGCCAACCTACTGAAAACAGAGTATATCGAAAAAGGTAAGCTCGGTCGTGCAACAGGTGAAGGATTCTACACATATCCAAACCCAAGCTTTGCTGAACCGGATTTCTTAAAGGGTTAATGAAGAAAGAGCAATTGTCCGAGAACAAGGATAATTGCTCTTTTTTTGGCTTATGTGAAGAAATCCCAAAAGCTAGGAGTATTGATAAATTCCTTCGTTGCAAGTTTTTCAATAATCTTTAATTTAATCTCCTGTTCTAAGTCTTCTCTTTCCTGATAGCTTGTCTGATGGAGACATTGTTTAATTTTAGGTGAAAAATTCTCGATGAATAGAAGTGACTCCTCATTATAGTTATTTTCCCTGTCCATCCGTTATCCCTCCTCTTTACGAAGCTTTTGTTGTAGTTTTTGTAATGCCTTGCGATGAAGATTCGATATATTTTGGGGTGTTGTTTGTAATGTTTCAGCAATCGCCTTTATCGAATAATCTTTCACATAAATCATTTCTAAAATTTGAAGCTGCTTATCCGTTAAGCCTTTCAAGGATTGAAATAGCTCTTCATTTTCAACAGCCTCTAGTAATCCTTCTTGAATGATTTCGTCCTTTCTCATCATCCCAGTCTCAAATAGTCCATCGTCTACAATTAATAAAAAACGGTCGTGCAATCTTCTCCTTTTTTTATCAAAATCCAAGCTATAGAAATAAATTAAATTACTGACATATTTTATTTTTTGAACATTTATATAATGTAATTGAAACGTCTCATCAACCCTTTTCATATTACAATCGGTTGGATATAAAATCGCTTTTTCAACTAAATAAAGATTTTTAGCATTAGCCAAAAAGCTTTTGATAATTGGATTTTTTATCTGTTCCATATTTCTGTAAAAAAACTCTTCGATCTTGTAGTTATCGTTTTTCATCATCATCACTCCTATCTATACGCCTTCTTGCTAAATAAAGTGACTATCATCTATCTATTATAAACCAAAATAAGAACAAATGTTCTTAAAAATCAAAATCATATTGATTTTATGTCACTTAAAATCACTTTTACATACGTAAGACACAATATTGGTGAAGGAGGAAGATGTCATGCTAACACCCGAAAATATTCAAATGTGGATAAACCTAATTGGTAATTCAGGATTCCCAATTGCCATCACCATCTATCTCTTTGTGCGATTTGAAAAGAAAATGGAAAATTTAGAAGCTGTCATCATAAGAAGGTTAAATAAAAATGAGGAATAGTAAAAAAACACGGCAACATTCTTTTAATGAATGCTGCCGTGTGATTTCGCACTACTCGTGCATACAATATATGTAAAAATAAATATTTCTGAGATGGGAGGGGATTATGATTACTCACAATACAATGGTATCAGCCGATATAGCCATGACCATTTTTTTCATGCTAGGCATTACTTATAATTACTTTTATGATTCATTCCCCATTCAAATTGAATACTTGGGCAATCTTGTATTTTGGCTGATACTCCCATTATCAATTATTATTGTTGCACTAAGCATATGGTTACTGACAAAGAAAGTAAGCATGGTTAGCTGTTTATTAGCATTTTCTTTTGCGGTCATTACTATTTTTATTTTATTGTTATATTGAAGTTCGTATAAAAGCCTTTGAAGATTTGATTACTTCAAAGGCTTTACATATAGAACCATATAATCTTCATCAAAGCATTGCTGGGCTATTTTTAAAGCTCTCTTCTCTGTCCCAAATATTTGAAAACCTAATGATGTGTATAGTCCTTTTGCCGATTCATTAGAAGATACTACGGTTAAATTAATTTGCTCTACATCTGCTAATTGTTTCCCTTGCTTGATTATTGCTTGCATTAAACGTTTACCTAAGCTAAGCCCTCGTTTTTCCGGAGACACATACACGGCAAAAATACTCGCCTTATGCTTTAGCTTCATTTTGCTTTCCTGCACCAATGTAGCAACCCCAAACAATTCATCCTGATCAAATGCTCCGAAAGTAAATGAACCTTGTGCTTCCAGTCTACTTGCAAACAACTCAAGCGCCATATCTCTTTCCTCTTCAAAACTTGAACCAAATGCCTCAGGATTTGTTTGTAATCCCTCTAATCTTAATTGACGATATGCCTCAGCATCTTGTGCTGTTAATAACCTAATTTCCATATATTTTCTCCTCCCCTTTTTACTAATCGACGAACAATGTTTGAAAACGGTAAAAACTTTCTAAACTAACAGCCGTAAAAACTGTTCAAAATGAACGCCTGCCTCACGAGGCACTTGCTCCTTGGATGTCGCCTCAATAGCAGCCGCTAAAAACGATTCTGCTAGCTTCATGGACTCCACTAAATCCTGCCCACGCATCATACCGCCCATAATAACAGATGCAAATAAATCACCCGTGCCCGAGTAGCTTTCACCATTATAGTCACGAATGCTATGGAAAGAACGGTTCGCATCGATAAACATATTCCCGACATAACGCTTGCTCTCCACTACAGGTGGATTTAAGCCAGTAATAATGACATGTGCCCCTGTGGCCTGCTGGAGCTGCTGCCCCGCCTCTTCTAGTGCCTGAATATAATCTCTTTCATGCTGATAGCTTTGCAACCTCTCAAATGACAAGCCTGTGAGCAAACAACATTCCGTCACATTAGGCGTAATAATATCTGCACACTTTACTAGCTCCTTCATCCGTTCCAGTAAGTCGCCCGTAAACATTTTATATACCTCACCGTGATCACCCATTACAGGATCAACTAGCAAGGTCGTATCCGTTGAGTGAAACACGCCTAAAAAACGGAAAATATTATCGATTTGCTCTTTACCTGTGACAAAGCCCGTGTGAATACCGTCAAAGCTAGCCCCAAGTTTGCTCCACTCATCCACAAAGTAGTCCATTTTTGAGGTTAAATCCTCACAATAAAAGCTCGAATACCCTGTTTGTGCCGTTAGAATGGCAGTTGGCAATGGCACAGCCTGCACGCCCATCACAGATAATACAGGGATGGCAGCCGTTAGCGAGCACTTCCCAAAGGATGACATATCCTGAATTACAGCCACTTTTTTCATCATACATTCCACCTAACTCATCCTGTTTATACTCACCTCATCGTATCACAATTAGAAAGATGCGAAAATATCCTCCTACTGACCTCTAACTATTTTATAAAATTGACACTTTTATAACAGTCAGTCCTTTGCTAAAGTAAAAATCATCAAAATATTCATCATAGTGAGGAAGATAAAGATGCAAAATATACAAAGATCATCCTATACAAGACCACGCACGAAAACATTTGATTTAGTCATTACAGCCATTTTAGCGGCACTTGTTTTCGTTGCTACCATGTTTATTAATCTTAAACTACCATTTGGTCAAGGTGGACTGATTCACTTAGGGACGTCCATGCTATTCATCTCAGCCATTTTATTTGGACCTAAAAAGGGGGCACTTGCTGGAGCCATCGGAATGGGCTTATTCGATATCGTAGGTGGCTGGTTAATTTGGGCACCCACTACTATTATTTCACGCGCATTACAAGGCTTTATCGTTGGTAAAATTGCTTGGTCAAAGGGATATAAAGGCGACCATATTGGTTTAAACATTTTAGGGGCTGTAGTATCCATGCCCGTAATGATTGCCGTCTATTATATCGGGCAAGCGATTATGTTCAATAGCTGGATTGCACCGTTAGCATCCATTCCAGGTGATATTATTCAAAACGTTGTTGGCCTAATTATCGCTATCCCCGTATGTGTCGTACTGAAAAAAACACCTTATTTCAAAAGGAATTTATAATAAAACACGCCATCCTGCTCTATTATTTTGCAGCACGGATGGAGTGTTTTCTTTGCTTCTACATAGAAAAATAGGTGATTTTCAGGATAAAGTGACATTCGCCTCGATCATTTTCATACTATATGGTGGAGGTGGTAAAAATGCCAAGAGTAAAATACCGCGATGCAGACGTTGCTTTAATGGCAAGGATGATGCGAGCTGAGGCTGAAGGTGAAGGACAGCAAGGCATGTTATACGTGGGCAATGTGATTGTCAATCGAGCTGTCGCATCTTGCTTGGACTTCAACGACGTGAGAACTATCGAGCAAGTCATTTATCAAGTACAAGGAGGAAACTATTCGTTCGAAGCCGTCCAAAAGGGCAATATGTTTTACCAACGTGCAAGAGAAACAGAAAAAAGATTAGCCAAACAGAACTTAGACTTCTGGCGTCAGCACCCAGCCAAATACGCCCTTTGGTACTTCAACCCATACGCCCCATGTCCCCCAACATGGTATGGCCAACCATTCACAGGTCAATTTAAAAACCATTGCTTCTATGAACCTGCACCAGATACTTGTGAAAGTGTTTATATGGGGTAGCTTTGTTTTTATTTTTAAAGGGACTGTCTAAATAACTGCTGTTACCTTTTTTTGTTCATATCTATTTCAACAGCTTATTAAAAAAAATGCTAGCACTATTCAATTCAGCCAATAACTAAAAAGGTTTCTTTATTTAATCCTACGCTATACCATTAAAATCAACCTATAATAAAGGCTGAAGAGAGTAGTAATAAAACTACTTCACTTCAGCCCCTTTCATTATTTACTTTTAACTTTTACATAGCGGCTATACACATAACCCGTTTTCTCTTTATAAGAAATTTTATACCAGCCTTGTTCTTCCCCTAAAATCGTTATTTCAGTATTTTTTGAAATTGTGCCATATACTTTACCTGCATTCGATGGTTTCGAACGAACATTTAAGTGATACGTTGTCACAATGCCTTTAGTTGGTTGTGGTTTATTAACAGAAGGCTTTGATTTATCTGGCTCTGGTTTGCTTGGATTTGTTGGTTTTTCCACTGGCTTGTCTGTTACTTTATCTTCCTCAGCTTTAGGGTGATTAATAGCTTTTACTAGCTTTTGATAAAATTCACCTGTCGTTTTTACTCCAGAAAATCGGCTTTCTTTGACGTTGGCCTTTGCTGCTAGCTCCGCTATTTCTTCCTTTGTTATGGCATCCTTGACATTAATAGATGCAATATTTGTATATTTTCCATCTTCCGTAGTAGGAATTGCTAAAATGTCTTGGTTAATTAATTCAACAACAGCAGCACGAGTTGGTGATTTTGTATCGACACCAATTATTTTCCAGTTATTTTGGATGACTGGCTCATAAACACCGTTCATCTCTTCTTTCAGGTATCGAATTGCTAGATTACGAATTGTTCCACCTGTTTCCCCATAAGCACTTTCATCTTTAGAGGACCAAGTCATATTGAACTTACGCCCTTCAAGCGCCTGACCTTTTGATACGAGAAAGTCCATTCTATATGCGTTCATACCAAGCTTTAAATGATCTTCCATTTTAATTGGCGTTCCATCTAATTTACGAAGATTTTTGATTCTGTTGCCTGGCTGCTCCGTTAAATCGATGTCATACTTTACATGACCAAAATAGTCATTTGTACTATATTTCGATGAACGTCTTGTTTTATCAAAACTAATCGTTACATCTCCATCTCGCGTACTATTAAAATAGCCAACAGCCCATTCCATATAATCTTTTAAATCTTTTCCTGTTACTTCATAAACAGATACTTCTCCGCCAGCAAATTGATAATTATAGGCAATATCCTTTTTCTTGATAGGACCTATGTTCAATGAAGCTTTGTCATTATCAATCTGATGCGCTACTACATCAGCCTTACTATAATGCAGCATTACCTCATGGAAAAAGTCTGATAAAGGTGTTTCTTGAATGTGTACTGTAGGAATTCCTTTAATTTCATTTTTCGGGACAAGATTTGTTCCTTTCAGCTGTGCCACTTCGATATTGGCATCTTCACGTGCAAACTCATGGTAAGGCTTTAATGTTTCTTCTAGTTCTTTATCAGATTCAACAAATGTGCCATCTTCGTTCTTTACAGGAATAGCCGAAGCGTCTTTTTCTTTTAGCAGCAATTGTTCGCCTTGGCGAGTAAATGTTAAATCAATTCGTGAAATATGTGTTCCATATTTATTAGGCTCTGTTATAAAAACGCCATTCACTTCTTCTTTATTAATCAGGACATGATTATGACCTGCAAAAATAGCTGTTAGCTCTGGAATGGCGTTTGCCATCTCCTTCACGCCAGTCCCTGGAATACCATTTTCATTTTCCAGCCCCATATGCATGAGGCCAATCATGACATCTACTTTGCCTTCTAATTCTTTGACCGCTTTTTTAGTCTCTTCAATTGGATTTTTGATCACTAGTCCATCTAGATGATCCGTGCCTTTTTCATACTCTGTAATCAGTGGAGTTACCATCCCGATAACACCGATTTTTACCCCTTCACGCTCAATAATTGTATATGCAGGTAAATAACGATCTCCATTTTCTTTATAAACATTACCAGCAAGTCTTGTACCATTAAATTGGCTAGAAACTTTATCAAGGATGTCTAAACCAAAGTTGAATTCATGATTTCCATATGTCCAAGCCTCATAGCCCATTTCATTAACAGCGACCATCATTGGTGATTGAGGCTGATTGTTGAATAATTCTGCAGAATTATCCTGTATTAAATCTCCATTTTCCAGCAAGATTGTATTCGGATTATCGTTACGAATATCCTTAATAATTGTATATAATTGCGTTAAACTGCCTGTGAGATTTGGGCCATCCACCGCATAATCCCAAGGCATAGAACGGCCATGAATATCTGATGTAGCGAGGAGTGTAATATGAATATCTTTATCTACCTCTTGTGCATTTACAGGGGTTTGCGTAAAGAAAATCCCTGTTGCCAGTATCAATGCCACCATACTTAGTATAGATATAACTTTTCTAAATCTACTCATTTCCTAGTTTGCTCCCTTTAATTCTGAATTTTAAGATTCCTAATCAGTTTAGCATTTATGGTGATCACCATCCAGGTAAAATTAATCATAAAAGTAATAATAATGAATAATTTTAACAAATTTCAGCGTGATTAAGGGGAAAAAAGCTATAGTAAAAGGATATTTAACAAGCGCTTAATGCTCGCTTAAATACCCCTAATTTAGCAATTAAGATTGATATGACATTACCTTCGACTAGAGGTTTCGCCAAGTCATTGTAGGTCGGCTATCATGTGCTGTTCCTTCAATAACAGTACTCCCATCAAGCCAATGGCGGAAAATACAACTGGGGTGATAAATCCATAGTAGTACCCATCTCCTATATAACCTGAAGTCGATTGAAAATAATCCAACACATAGCCAAAAATAATCGGTAGTAATGCAGCGCTTAAAAAGCCTCCTGTATTCGCAAAACCAGAAACGATACCAGATTCAGTGATAGGAAAAGTTTGACGAACAGCCGCGAACGTTAAGGCACTTGCTCCATATCCAAAGCCGATGATGAAGAATAGTATAATAAGAAGAATTAGGGACGGATGCCCCTTCCATAAGAGAAAGGATAACCAGCTCAATAAAACAGCCATTTGAACACCAATATAAAGCTTCTTAATCGTTTCTAACCGACCAGCAAGCCAACTCGTTAATGGAGCCCCGATAAGTGCTCCGATAAGACCAATCATAATTAGCTGACTCGCCTCTGAACGTGTCATCTCATACATATTGATTCCATAGGGGACAGCCCACGAACTGATAAAGCCTACATATCCCCCAACGACCCCGAAATGGCAAAAAAATAAAGCCCAAGCTTGTCGATTTGAAAATATTCTCCGTAATAAAACAGATGTTTTTTCATGTTGCACTACCTCAGCTTCAACTATCGCTTTAGCCGAAAAGATACGTTTCGTATTTTTAACAAGTACAAAATAAAGAAGAACACCACATACACATAATAAGAGTCCCGTTGAAAAAAATGAAATTCTCCAACCAAATAAAAGAATCAAAGTAGCAAAGGGAACCGTCGCCAATAAGAAACCTAGACTCCCAGTCATCCCTGCAAAGCCAATTAAACGCACAAATTCCTTCTTCTGAAACCATTGTGCCAAAATAAGCACCATATTCACCCAAATGGTTGCATCCCCTACACCAGTAAGTATTCTAGAAAAAAATAGGACGAATTCATGTGTCCCTAAACTATAAAGAATCGTACCTAGTCCTGTTAGGGTAGCACCCATAATAAGAAAAAAGTTTGGCCCAAATCGATCAGCTAAAACCCCCATCGGAATTTGTAAACTCGTATACACAAAAAACTGGATACTCGTCAATAGCCCAATCGTCGATGCCGTCACCCCAAAATCCCTCATCAATTGATCAGTAATTAACCCCGGAGCAGTTCGTTGACTGGCCATTAACAAATACGTAAACAATACAGCAACAAACACAACCCATCTATACCTGTGATGTTGTTTGTCCAATAATCACTACTCCTATTAGTTTTTTCTTTATGTATATGAATTGCTGGATGGGAGAAAGACCTGTTTCTTGTCGTAGTGTATACGCTGATGTAAAGGATACAGAAAACGCACCCCTCTACTTTTGTCTCGACTGGGTGCGTTCATGCTCATCTATACTGCTGGCTGAGGCTGTGTTGTACTTACATGTACAGCAGGTTTACGACCTTTCCAAGGTATGGCTTCTTCTAATTGTCTACCGAGCTGTAATAATGTTAATTCATCTGCAAATTTACCTGTCATTTGTAGACCAATTGGTAAACCTGATTGACCTTCTGCCAAAGGCAATGATACTGAAGGCTGCCCAGTAGCATTAATTAAATTGGTAAATGGCGCATAGGTGAAAATTTGCTCCGTCCAATCAACTGCTGAAATGAACCTCTATCGAAAATTTCAAGTAACGAATCGCACCCAGCTACTAGCCAAATGTTTGAACTATATGGACCATGTTTAATGTCGAGAATAATGAACCCAAAAACACCAAAAGACTAAAAGCATATGTAGAATCTTAATGGATGGTGAAAAATCTATTAAACTGGATGGTCTAAAAAATATGAAATCCTTTAATATAAATCATGTGGGTAGCTGAACATCCCCACAGAGCTTTTTAGTAGGGAAACATATTTTGATGCCGGAGATGATATATATATGGACTATGCAAAATTAATAGACCACACCTTACTTTCACCTAATACGACAGAAAAAGAAATCATTCAATTATGCCAGGAAGCAAGACAATACGGCTTCGCATCTGTATGCGTGAATCCTACATGGGTAAGCTTATCTGCAGAACTATTACGTGAATCGGATGTGAATATATGCACAGTAATAGGATTTCCATTAGGTGCAAACACGACGGAAGCAAAGGTTTTTGAGACTTTAAATGCCATTGGTAACGGGGCTACAGAAATCGATGTAGTATTAAATATTGCAGAATTGAAAAATAACAAAAACAATATGCTAGTGGAAAAAGAGATTGCAATGGTGGTAAACGCTGCAAAAGGGAAAGCGCTAGTCAAAGTGATTATAGAAGCCTGTCTATTAACGGATGAAGAAAAAATTCGTGCATGCGAATTATCCGTAAAAGCTGGCGCCGATTATCTAAAAACCTCCACAGGTTTTTCACTGCACGGCGCAACTGCTAAAGACGTTGCAATCATGAGACAAGCAGTCGGACCAAATGTTGGCGTAAAAGCATCAGGCGGTGTAAGTAACGTGGAAGATATTCAATTAATGATAGATGCAGGTGCCTCAAGAATAGGCACAAGCTCGGCTGTAAAAATTTTTAGTTAAAATGTGAAAAAACCGTCCAAATGGGCGGTTTTTCATCACTTAGCTGACTCGTCTCATTTTCAGATGAACTCACCATTCATCTGACCTCTTTCATAAATTTTCTTAAGCCTTCAACGATTTCTTTTGCCTTAGTACGATATAAATAATGATCCCCATCAAATGTCACCACTTGCCCATAGACAGAATCTTTTATTTGCTTATGATGTTCAGGTACCCACCTGTCAGTGACTGGATGATCCGCTTGGATAAAGAAAATAACAGGTAGATTTTTAGGGAATGACAAACTTTCAGCTGCTTTAAAATTTTCATACATCATTTCAGCCTCATTTAACTGAGTGGAATTATACATGTTCTTATGCTTAAGCATTCTCAATTGTTCCTTTGTTTTTTTATCATACGATAGGTCAGCATATGGGTCATCACCCAGCTTCACCTGCAATCGAGCTAAACCTGATTGTTTAAGAAACTTTATAGTTCTAATGATGGAAGAACCAATTTTTTTCTCACTGATTGATGGAACACTGCTATCAAGCCCAACAAATGCACTCACTTCATTTGGATAGGTATTCACATAATCCAGTCCATAAAGACCCGAAATTGAGTGACCCATTACAATATACTGCTCAATTTGAAGCTGCTGTAATGCTTCATGCACTTCACTAACTATATTTTCTGTACTCCGTTCCTTGTCAGTCGAATCACTTAATCCATAACCGAAGGGCTCCACAACAACAACTTTGTAAAATGGAGATAGTTCATCTACTAATGGCTGAAAATCAAGTCCCGGTGCCACCGTCCCATAACCAGGTAAAAGCACAACCGTTTCCTCGCCCTCCCCCTGAATGAAAATATTCATATTTTTCCCATCTACTGTTACAGACTGACCATACGATTCTATTTTTCCTTGCTCCATTTTGTTGCAAACAATATTAACTACAAACACAATTAATAAAAAGAGTACTAGCGCTATCACTAAACCCGCTATCATTTTACCTATAATAGTAATCGTTTTTTTCATTCTATTTGCACGAGAATATAAAACCGCCAGTGCAGACCGCTTTAATAGCTCGTGCCACTCCTCACTTTCGTCATCAACTTTGTATCCGGCCACTTCCGCAAACCGTTTAGGATAGCTTACAAAATGAAGATGTCCTCCCTATGTCAACAATATGAACGGAGTATGAACAAATTAGAAATGCTGGGGCGTGTGAAATTCAATTAACAAGGAATAGATACCTGAAAAATAAACTCTACAATCAATTGAAAAAACATAGGGAGATTTTAACCTCCCTATGTTTTCATTCATATTATTGATCTGCTTGTTCTTGCTTCTTTTTCAAATACTCTGCTCGTATTTTCTCAAGTTGCTGCTTTTTATCAAATTGGGCAGGCTTGTGTTTCTCATGATACTTCGCCACAGCCGCCTTACCTTTAGTATCCAATTGATATTTCCCCACTTTGGTTCACCTACTTTTCCTGTCTTAAAGAAAATCTATTCAACAAATATAATATACCCTATTTTGCTGATGTATACATTTTTACTTTATTGGTGTGCCGCCTAATCTTACATATATAACCTTCATTTACTATAGCAACTGTATTCCCGTCTACAGCCTATTTTCTTTAAAGATAAAACTAACCAGTGAGAACCATCTATATAGTATCGAACGCTTAACAATACTCTAGTTTGAATTAGAAAACGGCATTTCAACAGTATATTAATATGTAATCACATCATTTTCACACTAAAATATCAATCTATAAAAGATTGATGAATGAATAGACGTTTGCAGGGCAATTAGCCTCATATAAAAAATAATTTCGATACCATTGAATTATGAAGATTACTGTCGAAATATATCTATATATAGTTGTGGGAGGAAGCAAATGATGAAGAAAAATTTACGGTTACGAAGCATCTCTGGGAAGTTAATGCTACTAATCACAATTATTATACTTGTAACAGTTGTGATTATCGGCTCAACAAGCTATTTTGTTGCCAAAGATCAGCTCTTAGAATCTGGTCAACGAGAACTCCAAAGCATTGTCAAAGGGGCCTATACTTCAATAGAATTGATTAATGAAGAAGTAGAAAGTGGCAAAATAACACTAGAAGAAGGAAAAGAACAAGCGAGAATTCTTCTAAATGGACCCGTAAATGAAATTGGAGAGTACGATTATCAAAAATCCAATTTTACTTACAAAGAAAATGGATATATATTAGCTTTTGACGAGGATTTAGTGTTACAACTCCATCCCTCTAAAATAGGTGGAGCTCCTGCCGATGACCTGAACAGAAGTAATCGCGAAATGATCATTGCAGGCGGCAAGTCCAAAAATGAATCAGATCGCTATGTCGTATACTCTGATAAACAGCCAGATGGTTCTTTTAAAGATAAAACAGCCTATACTGAATATTTTGAGCCTTGGGGTTGGACTATTGGAATTGCTGTCTTTCAAGATGAATTTTATGAAGGGTTAAACATTTTACAATATATTATTTTTGGTGCAACAGTCGTACTTATTATTTTAAGCTCAATGGTGTTTTATTTAGGTATTCGGAAGAAATTAAATACTTTACAAGAAGTAGCTGAAGCCGCAACAAAAATTTCTAATGGTCATATAATGGTTACTCATCTACCTGAATCAAATGACGAAATTGGACAACTTGCGACCGCTTTTAATAAAATGTCACAGCAATTACGTACGCTCGTCGAAAAGACTAAAAATACAAGTGAACATTTATTGGATTCAGCTACTAACTTATCAGCCGTTTCAGAAGAAACATCTGCTAGTAGTGACGAAGTTGGTAGAGCAATTACTGAAATTGCTACTGGTACACAGGAACAAGCCAATGATTTGGACAACATAAACCAAACAGTAGAGCTATTATCAAATTCTATAGAAACCACGGAAAAACACAGTAAAGTTATGTACGACATTACAAAACATGCAGAAAAAATATCATCCGAGGGAATTGAAATAGTACAACAATTACAACAGTCCAATACTATTTCACTAGCAGCCTCACAAGAAGTCAGTGATGAAATTAAAAAATTAAATGATCAAATAAATCAAATCACACAGGTAATGGAAACAATTGAAACAATCGCAGAGCAAACCAATTTACTAGCTTTAAATGCGAGTATTGAAGCTGCTAGAGCAGGTGAATATGGTAGAGGATTCTCAGTGGTTGCCGATGAAATAAGAAAACTAGCTGAACAATCGAAAATGGCCACCCACCAAGTACAAGGCGTGGTTTCATCCATTGTTTCAGAAACGACTAAAACAGTAGAAACTGTAGAAGGAACAATGGAAACTGCTAAAAAGTTAAATGATGATGTAGTACTAACACAAAGTAAATTCAATCAGATGTCTGATTCTGTTAAACAAATTGTAGAATCCATATTAGCCGTTAATAAAGAAATGGACGTGATGACCTCCTATAATAAGTTGATGAGTGAAGGAATCGAAAGTGCGTCCAGCGTATCAGAACAGACGGCCGCTTCCGTACAGGAAATTGCTTCTTCCATCGATGAGCACATTAAAGCAATTACTGATGTTGCTCATGCTGCCGAAAAACTAACGGAATTAAATCGTGAATTAAATTCTTTAATGGAGCGATATACAATATAAAAGCTAGCAAGCATTTGCATTATTGCCCTTGATGATTAGCATTAATTTTCTAAAAAAGAGAGAAAGACAACTTAACGTCTTTCCCTCTAGGGCATGAAGATATTTAAAGTGGAGTTGAAATACCATATATGAATAACTCTCAATTAGGCAGTTAGTACGTTCTTTAAGCAAAGAAAAAGATTTAAGTATGAGCAATCTAGATCAAAAATCAGATATTTCTCAAGCATCTATTTCACGATAGAAAGCGGCATTCAGGAAGTGAATTTTACACTGTTAGCAATTTACACTAACGCATTTTTATACTCTTTTATCATCCCTCTAATATTTCAACATCATCTTGTATCATACTTAATCAAATTCGCTAATTATGTATTTGCAATTTCCATCAATAGCCTTTCAAAGTACCCTCTCCCTTTATTAATTACTTCGAATATACAAAAGTAGATTCCATTAAGTTGATTAGGACTTAATCTTTATCATGTATAACATTCCAAATGGTTGTAGTTTAAATCTATTTACTTATCAACAAAATCTAATTTGCCTTCAAACTATTTACATAATATGATAAGTATGGAAGGTATTTCTCTTACACTATGCTTCTATAAGCAATGCATTATAGAATTGTCAGTTGCACTTATAATGACAGCGACGATGTGTGCTGGAGGAGAAAACAAATCTTGGTTATATTTTAACGCATAATTCGGAGGTTATTGACAATGGAAAAGAATAACGTTTACAAAGTAATAATTGCAATTTTAACATCTATTATAGTGATGGGTATTATAGTTATAAGTTATCTCGTATCAAACGATAGTTATCTTACAAAGACCAAACAAAAAAGTTTGAGCGCTGAAGGTGAAAATGCAGAGGTTGTAGAAACCGACGAGGTAGAAGCAGTTGAGGTGATCCACAAGCCCGATACTGATAAATCCTGTCTGTCACCTGAAAACGCAATAGCTTTAGACGAAATGTATTCAAATTACCTAGCTTTTAAACGTGTAGCGCTTAATGAAGATGGATTACTAAATTTCGATAATGCAATTGGCGCTTACAACGGCATCACACAGAACTTAGCTACATCGGTCCTTATGGCCCATAAAACGGCTTATGACAAAGAAGTATACAAAGTGGTAAACGAATGGGCTGAGGATGCTTCTAACGTCTCAGATGACATGCTAGGATTCATTCAGGGTACGGTGGAGGTGAATGACTATAATTTAAATATCTTCAAAGCTTCGTTTGATGATCTGGATAACTTCTACGGAAATAAACAGAAGTGGGAGAATTGTCAATGATTCTGTAGGACATGGAGAGAGTAATTCTAAAGATTATTTGCCAGGATGGGAGGACGGAGAATCCCCCCGTTTACTGTGAAAAAGTATGGTAACGCAGTAGCGGTATTGTAGGAAAGTAGCATACTAACATCTTAGATCCACACTGGCAAACACAAGAGATACTTATTCTTTCAGCCGTTTCAACCATAACGTGCATAATCATATTTGTTAATGTCCATTACATACTTTTGAAATTTGATTAACTCAGCACAATTAATCATAGTTTCTTCTGATCGATTCCTTTAAGAAAACAATTAACAATAGCTTCATTCACTATCGGAAGGTCATTGTCTAGTGGATGAAGCTTTTTCACATATGCACCTTTAGCTGACATGTCTTAGACAGCCTTAAACATTTAAAGTCATTAATACCCTACAACAGAAAAAGAAGCCGTTCTCGACATGGAAAACGACTTCAAGCCTGCTCAATTTATTGAATTTGATGCTAAAGAAAAGTGAATGGTTACCGCAATTATTATCACTCTTTTCAAAAGCCTTGATACACCTGTATTTTGAGCAACTAGATGGAGACGGCGGGTCTTGAAACGGAAAATATAAAAAGTGCTGAAATACCAGTGTTTTCAATGGCTTTTCAGCACCTTTTTTAAAGCTTGACCCTCAGTTTGACCCAAAATGAGAAAAAACAAAAATTTTTGCTTACGGAGACTTATATTTCTTTAATTTCTTATTGGATACTTTCTAAAGTTAACGGTTTCTCTTCATTTACAATTTCAATAGATTTTAATTTGACGATCAATTTAATAACCTCTAAATATTAACAATGTGCTTTCAAATATTTAATAGGTCAATTAAATGTTGATGTCTTATGAGAAAGAACATACGCAAGGAATGGTATCATCTGGAGTAAACAGATACTTCTCTACACCGTCTCTTTCCATATCTTCACGGAATTGTTTCAAAGTATATGCCCCACCGTTTTTCTTCAAAATGGAGACATTTTTTTCAAAGTGTTTACGGAAACGTTCTTCCATCTCTTCTTGCTCTTTATATTGATCAGGCCAAATAGAATATAAAGTTGCGTAATGCTGGAATCCACCCCGTACACATCTCCCACCACAATTCGCATGGGAGAATCCGTTTATCCCCTTTTCCACTAACTTTTTAGAAATTGGATCATTTTCTTTTTCAGCTTTTTCTTTTGCAGCCGTGTACATACGAGGTAGTTGAATGCCCCATTCATATTGGATAATTCCTTTAGCATCTAAATCGTCTCGTAAAGTTTCGATTAATGGAAATCTTGTTTCAATTGGTTCGATTGGGAAATGTTCGTAAAATGATCTAATCCCTGCAGCTTTTCTAATATTCATATCTGGACTATTTTCCTGAATGATGTTAGATCTACGTCTTACATGACTATCATCTCGACGATGCTTCTCATGGGGAGCGATCCCAAAGTAAAGAATAGGCTCCACTTTCTCATTATCCCTCATTTCTTCAAGATAAATCAGTGTTTGTCTTACTTTTAATTCTTCCGAGCATTTTGCAAGTCTAGAGTTCCCTAAAAACTTATAGTCATAAAATACTTCCTCTGGAGTACGTCCGTCTAAAATTTCCGTAATTTCAAGACCAATATATTCTGAAATCTCATCCATAAAACGTAGGTTATCTTCATCTTCCCAAAGAGTATTTGTAAAAAACAATTTACAATTTTCTTTTCCGTATGCTTGAACCATATAATATGCAACGTAAGCACTTCCGGCACCACCTGAAAACATTGCAATATGAACCCGTTTACGTTCTGAACGTGGAAGATCAATACCCCATTCATTTTGAATGATGTCTTTAATATCGAGATCTTTATTTATGTTATCAACTAGTGGGAATCTTGTTTCTACTGGGTCTTCAATCATTTTCTCAAAAAATGAATCAATATCTGACACTATACCAAGATCTTTTTCTATACTTTCAAGACAGATTGACTTATTATCGTACATTTCTTTAGCAGCATTTCCAAAATAAAGAATAGGTTCTAAGTTTTCTTTTTCCCTTATATCTTTTAGGTAACCAAGTATCTGTCTAAATTTCACTTCTACTGAATATCTTAATACTGATGTTTCTTCGTCATAATTACAAAAATCGTAATATAATTCATCTGAATCATTACCCTCTACTTTTAATATTGGAAGTCCAATAAACTTCGCAACATCATCCATAAAACGATGATTGTCAGCGAAAGTAGGGTCATCGATACTTTCGCTAAAAGTATCGATGAAAATTAGCCTACTATTTTCTTGCCCATAGGTATTAACCATATTTTTTGCAACGTATGAGCTTGTAACTCCACCTGTTAGGACAGCTATATGAATTTGTTTACTATTTGTATTGTCCAAGTTAATCACCTCTATGATTATTCAACATATTGTTCTAGCAACAGATAAATCATATATTCCATTTCATTCTTTGGAATATTACGTCCAGCATTTCTAATTATTCTATCAATATTTGTATATACCGTCTTGGTTTTAACAGAAAAATCAACTTTAGAAATTACCTTAGTCTTGTTCCCTATTTCTAAAGTGATAAATTCGTTTATTTCCTTAACTTCATCATCTTCTTCACTATCCTCAATTTTGTTAAAATTGATAACATCTTGATAATTTTGTTGGAGATCAATTACGAACTTTTCATAAGTTTTGTCAGACCAGTCATCAATTCTAACACCAGAGAAATTCTCTATGAATATAGGAACCCAATTTAATCTATTTTCAGTAATTAAAATAGTCTTAATCAAATCATTATTTTTCTTTGAATATTCATGTTGACTTTGCGCCCAGTTATAGAGATCGGTGAAATCTTTTATATTTAATTTTTCTATGATAACTTGTTCAAGATCGTTTTCTACTTCTACGATAAAGCTTTCAGCATATTCTTTAAGACACAATAATTGAATAATATTATCTTTATAAAGATAAAATAATTCAGTAATACTCTGCTGTGGTTTAACCTCTGTCCTTCTAATTCTATCTCTAAGTTGTTCAAAGTCTCTACTTACAGTACTTGAGATTTGGGTGAATCGAGGGAGAGATCTTAACCATTTGACTAAAGTACCACAGATTTGTATAAGTCTGGAGTTGTTTTGTCCCTCTAATCTTTCCTCAATAAAATCAGCAAAGTGGTTTTCTAGTGAATTAAAGAATTGAATATAATCCTCATCAATTTTCTCATAGGTATATTGATAGTTTTCAGGTCCCTCTTCCTCTAAAATTTCATAAAGCTTACTTCCATTAAGTCCTGGTACAAATATTTCATTTCTATAAAGCATAAATTCATTCCAGCGATCACGTAACATTGCAACCAATAAAATAGGTACTACAGGTTTTCTGATACCAAATGGTGTTTCTGTAAAAATATTTATAATATCAGCAAAATTGCCCTTAGGTTGTTTATCTAATAAGTCAATAAGCTTTTTACGTAATAGACGATAAGGTACATACTCGATATATTTATAATCAAGTTTATTAACATTTATATCAAAATTGGAATTATTCTTGAATACTGAAGCATAAATGGCATATGCTGGTCCACTACCCTCAATTCCAAACTGACTTTCATTTGGAGACTTAATAATACAGTCTATAAGTGTTTTTGCCCCTACCTTTTGTTGTGAAGAACAATTCATTCGATTGAATGAATCATTTATTATTTTTGGTGTATCTCCATATAATTGAAAACACTTTTTAGTTAACAATTCTGATAAATCAATTAGGCGATTAATTGTTAATCTATCTTTAGAAGAAATCCAGATGATATTTTTATCAAAATTGGAAAGGGCCGATAAATATTTTTTTATAACATGGTTTGCCTCTTTCCCTAAAATTGATAACTCTTCCTTTATACCTTTATCTTCTGAGAGTAAAGCTTTATCAGAGGATAACTCCTCGATAATAATACTCTCATACAGTTCCTGCTTAATTGAAGAAAGAGGGGTAGGATGCACTGAAAAAATATCTTTTTCAGAACGAGAAAGTCGTATAAGTTTTTTCGAAATTTCTTCTGAACTTTTGTTTTCAGGTATAACATAATAAAGAGTTAAATCTGTATCACTATTCTTCATCATTAGCATATTAATTTTATCGATATTAGATTCAAGGAGAAGCTCTACATTAGCAAATCGGGTCATTTCCTTATCATCATTGTACTTTTCTGGGAAGTAATATTTCCTATCAAGATTTTTTAACAAGATTTTTTGTATCTCAATTTCACTAGGAATATAATCCAACTTTTTACTAGATATTTTTTCATTAATATCTACAGCGCTACCTGTATGAATCTCCCAATATTCCCCTAATCTATTGAATCTAATTACTTTTTGTTTTGATAAAACGTTCAAATACGGTTCTAGTTCTATATGATCCATTTGCATTGCAAACATCAAAAATTCAGTTGAAAGCTTTTGTTCTTTTTGCAAACTACATAGATTCCAAATTGAAATAAATTTAAGTAAATTTAGTGCATGCCTCTTATCAACTAAAGTATCTGGAATTCTGGCTACTGCCTTTTTATAAAGAAGTAGGTTCCTTGATATTTCAACATCAATATCATTTTCTGTGGCATCCGAAAAGAAGTAATCAAATAATTGATGTGGTTTGTAATATAAGTTACTTTTTCTAATATGATTGATTAACCCACCAGTTTCTTCACTTTCTAAAAATGTAAAAAGAGTTCTCTCATTTTGACCAAATACACTTGATAAATGAGGGAGCATAAATAACGAAACTGGATGTAGTGGGTACATTGATTTAGCGATTATTCGTTCCCTCTCAGATGGATTCAGACTTGGAAACAGAGGATAACTTTTTAATTTTGTTAATGTATTTTCATACGTTTCTTTTGAGATTTCAGGTTTTTCCTGAATATTTTCAGTTAGAATTACTTCAGCAATTTTCAAGAAAGTCGCTTGATCACTTGTAATGTTATACTGTCTAAATCTTTTCTCTATACGCTGAAATTCCCTTGCTATATCTTCGTGCATACCTTTAAAGTACTGTCGAAGACTTTTATGAGTAATCAGCATAAATTGTAATGAATTTTCACGATCAGTTATTTCAGCTAAATCTTGGATATCTTGCATTGTTTCATTTAAGCTTGAATTGTTTAAACCTTGCAAAAATCTACCGAATTCATCATGTACAATAATCAATCCTAAGTTATTCTTAGATAAGACATCGGCTATATACTCCATTTGGGTTAAAAAGCTTTCATTATAGCCAATTTCAAATGTAGCGCCTGAAGTAAGTGTAGGATAAATAGCATTAAAGTAAGCTATTTCATCTTCATTTTGATTTTTAATATCTTCTATCCATTTTTCAATGTTTTTACCTTTTGACACTATTAATTTTGTGAATGATTTATAGGTATCAGGAAACTGTTTTTGCCACTTATCAATAGATTCTATAATTTTTTCACTGATCCCTGGAAGGACAACTTCTATACCTTCAGATTTTAAAGTTTTAATAATATTTAATAATATAGCTTGTCTAAATCTTCCTTCATTACCTGTCAATAGTACAGGGAGATACTTCTTTTCTAGACTGCTAGCTGTACGGAGTTGATCAGCAATATAATCATCAAAATGAGTAAACTTATTAATTAATTTTTCTAATCCTTTTGACGAAGCATTCTTGGACATAATACTACTAATAACCGTTGCAATCAGCGATTTACCCGTCCCATATGCCCCAACAATAATATGAGATCTATTACCTTCTTTAACAAACCCGTCTAATAACCCCTTTAATACTTCTGTATGAGAAGGGGTAGGAATGTACCTATTAATAAATTCATCCTTACCCACATCAAATCTAATATTTACACTTGTCTTAAACGCCATTTGTTGATGCCATCCTCTCGATATCTTTATTAAATTCATGGCAAAGATAATCAATTGGATTTATCTTTGAAACTTTAACATTATCCAAATTGTTTGTTCTTACGTATTCAATAGGAAATGTTTCGTGATTTGTCAATTTGTTTAATGCTTCAATAATTCTATTTCTCGAAAGGTTAAATACTTTCCCCCATAAGAAATTCTCGTTAATAATTTCGTCGAGACTAATAAGTTCAATATCATTTTCAAAAGCATATCTTAATAAAACATAATACAAAGCTATTAATCCTATGTTTTCGACTTCCGGAGATATCTTTCTAATATTCTCATATTTATCTTCTGATGGTTCTTCTTTTATGAGATTGATTTTTGTAAACGGACTAAAAATGAAATCCTCCGGATCATTTTCATTTGCATTTTTAGTATAAAGTTGAATTAATACATCAATATCTCTATCTAGGGACTTTTCAGAAACCTGTTTAGGCTCATTATTTTTGACCCACGTTCTAAATGATTTTTTTAGATCAGGTCTTTGCGTAAGAGTCTCTTTATAAACATTAAAATACCAATAAAATACTGTTGCTAGATCATTATAGTTACAAACTAAATGATAATGGAGAATTGATACGGTCTCATTCTTTTGAAGCAGTCGGTCAGATTCATAAACAAGCTGACCAAGTTCTGTTAAGACGTGTGTTTTTTCTTCGGTTTCCGTCATTATATCCATTGCTAATAACCAAAATCTTAATGATCTGACCATGTTTTTTCCGAGGCCGATCTTCTCAAAGCCATCATTATCATAAAAAAATCGCGGATCATTATTTATCGATTTCATACCTTTACTAATCCACTTATCTCTTAAATAGAAACTTTCATGCCTTCCATACGCCATTACTAAACATCCTTTCTAGATACCAAACACTTCTGGATGACTATCTCCAGAACAATTATATATTATATAACCACATTCGTTAAGTAAAAGTTACTCAAATATAGAAACAAACGTTCTTTTTAATCACTGGTTAACTGCCTCCAGAAAAAAAAGTACTTTGGACAAAACCAAAGTACTTTTCTTAATTCTATTAATTTTATCTAGCTAATTCGTGAATTAAATCAAATAAACCTTCATAATTTTTTTCATCAGATGTAAACTCCTCTATTAACTCATTTGCTAGTATGACAACATCTTTCTTTTCATTCTTTGCTTCTTTAAGTTTATCATGTAAAATTTCGATACCTTTTAATGCGTAACCAATCACATAATCTTTATTAATTTTTTTTGTTGTTACATCAGTGAAATTTCTAAGCGCTCTATTAATACGCGTTTGTTCCTCTTTTAAATCGAGATTAGGGTTAGCAAGAATCAACGTCCGTTCAATGATATTTGTTTTTTCAAATTCTCTTGACAACTTATCACTAAAAATTGTTTTATCCTGACTTTTGTCACCCTTTTCCTTTGTACATTCTCCTGATAAAAAACCTATTATTGCTGCTGAAAAAAATACATCGTAAGCAGTCGAAAAAACACCATCTGTTCCACCGTTCTCAAATAATAAATCATTCGTTAATTCAGCATGATCGCCGAAATATCTGAAATCTCCCTCAAACATACTAGACACCTACCACTTTTTCATTTTTTGATATATTTGTCCGGAATTGGTTTTCACTTCCAGCAGCATCTTTTATTAACTCCATTTTATACTCTTTTCCGACAACCCCCATTTCATCAAAAATTGATTTTGCTGTTTCATAATTGTCATCTTTTACAAGAATAATAACTTGTTCCGCATACTTTGGCAGTACTCGTGAAACCTTTTCAATATAGTCAGTATCCATTACGGAGTATGGTGCGTCAATAACCAATGGATAAGGTTCATTACTGAAACCTAATTCATCCTTTAGCTTTTTCTCCCTAACCAATTTTGTTATTCCACAGACAAAAGCAAATGCTGCAACAGTAGAAAGACCTTGACCTTTAGAATTATCCTTAATCTGCTGACCGTTACTTTCTGTATAAAGCTCAAAATCAAACTTTTCGGTTATTTTCAGTTTTCCTTTCCCTCTGTTTATATCTTCATATACTTTCTGAACTTCTTTTTGAAGCTCTTGACGAACCTTATCTTTTTCAAAATTATAATATTCTTTTAGGGTGTTCAGTATTTCTCTTGTAATCTCTCGATAGTTAATAATTTTCCTATTTTGTTCATTGGTATTAGATAAAGCATCTAGCTTGTCTTGAAGACCTGACTGGGTTTGTAATTGAAACTTCTGCTCGGTCTTTAACTCAGTTAAACTAATACTAAGGTCAGTTGTAGCTTGTTTGAGTACTTGATACTTTTCTTCGGCTTTTCTAATTTCTTCTTCTGAAGATTCCTGAATTCCTCTGCTAATACCATCAAGTTGCGCATTCTTACCATGTATTTCCAAATCTATTTCAAGGTATTCCGCAAACATTTCTTCGATTTCTTGTCTAGTTTCCTCGTTTGACTTGGTTATACCCCTAACTGCATCAAGATAGCGTTTGGTTGTTGTACCAATTGATTCTGGTGGATAAAACTTCTTGTTGTCTCTTAGTAAACTAAATGTAGGATCATTTTCAATAAATTTCGTACCACAAATACACTCCTGCTTTTCTAAGATATAATCAATAGTTGCAGATGTAACATCTGGTGCAGCTTCTTCAAGATCAGTTGAGTTACCAACAAAAGATATCGTTTTGTCAAACAGTTTTTGCAGAAGGAGGTACGAAAAGGAACCCGAAAATTTTCTTAGTAATTGCTTCTTTAACTTTTCTTTCCGATCAAAAAGTGCATTAACCTCATTATCTAAGTTTTTCCGCTGTAATTGCTTCTCTTGTATATGTTTGTTTTGCTCTAAATAATCAGATATCTTCACTAACTGAGTTTCAGTTTCAGCATGTGAAATGGTCGTTTCTTTAATTTGCTCATCCAGTTCAGTAATAGTATCATTAATTTCATCAATCTTTGTTTTAGTTTCTGAAATTTCTTTATCATTTCCAGTATCAATCTTTTTATTCAGTGAGTTTAATACACCACCTGTATTGTTCCATCCTCCAAGATGGGAAACTGCTTGCTCTAGAACATCTAGACCTAAAATGGTTTGTATGTCCTTTTCTAGCTCTTGTTTGTGATTATTATTATTAGTACCCATATGCAACATACGTTCTCCGTCGAATATAAAGAAACGTGATAGCGAACGAGGAAGTATTTCGTTAATGTCTTTGTTACTTACATCCTGAAGTACATTATAAGCATCGTAAGTAATGATTGTTTGAGTCGAATCATTAGCTATAAGTTGCGTGTTTTGTTTAGTAAATTCCTGCTCTCTACGGATAATATACAGCTGGCCTTTATGAACGATTTCTAGAGTAACAGATACCTGTCGCTTCTCTCCAACTGCCATTGACAATTTAACGTCTTTATTTAGTATATCTTTCGGCTCATTAAGAGTGGTATAGTCATATAAACACCATATTAAACTTTGTGCAAGGGTTGTTTTCCCACCATTGTTTTTAGCTAGGCAGAGAGTTAAATTTTTCTCTTCATCGGTTGAGAACTCTATAAACTGTTCTCCGTAGTATAGCCTAAAATTCTCAAGCTTTAGCTTTTTAATTTTCATACTTGTCTACCTCCCTAATAATTAACTCTTCTATTTGAATAATCATTTCATCCTTCGTAAGAGGAAAACCATTATTAATATTTTTTTTCTCAATTTCTATAACGGACTTTATTATGTTCTTTTTTAATTCGTCTTTAGTCATTCTTCTTCATCCTCCACCTGATATGTTTCAAGAAGCTCTGTAATGATTTTTTCTACATCATCCTTATTTGAACACGTTTCGTAAAAGTCCCTAATTCTTTCCAATTCATCTCTTACAAGTGTTTTCCCAATTTTATAGTCAGTTTCTGATAATCCAGTAGCATAATCTACAAAGAATGGGAGAGAAACAAAATCATAAATAACGGCTTTTTCTTTTTTATATCCCCATTTTTCAAATTTACGTAGTACACGACCTCGCCTTTGGATATATTGCTTCTCATCCTTTGAGCTTGCTAGAATATACGCTCTTTCTATAGAAGGAATATTTACACCTTCGTCAAGACACTTAATTGCAACTACAGTACCGATTGTCCCATTTGAAAACTGATTTTTTATCATTTGTCTTTGATGAATATCTTCATCTGCAGTAAAACGAGTAGCTATAATCCCATTTTTTACAAGCATATTAACTACTAAATCAACTTGCCTATACTCACCATGATCTGATTCGATGATTTCTGGCATATCCTCTTGGGAAACCTTAGCAGCACCACAATAAATAAGGTTGTTACTTGTTTTTTTTATGTCTGGTATAAATGTATTTAACTTTGTAATTTTATCTGAAGACTTTGCTATTAATAGAGATCTTTCGTTAGCAGCAAGCTTACCAGCCATATTAAGGGATGCAATCCCGCTTTTATCTGTTGAAGTCCCTTTCGCAATTTTAAAGGTTAGTTCCCTATACTTTCCAAATTCTTCCTCTGTTAAAAAGGTTAATATAGGATGGTATTCATACTCTACAAGACATTTTTTTTCAAAAATCGCCTCTTTTATCCCAATATGATATACAACATCGCCAAAGTATTCTCTAATTTGATTAGTACCCTCTTCATCATATTTTCGTTTAAAAGTTGCTGATAGTGCTAATCTATACTTATAACTGTCTAAAAGTCCCTTTAAGCCTGCCTCTGAACCGATGTTATGTGCTTCATCTACAATAAATAGTACTTCTCCTTTTAATTTGGATAATACCTCTCGTGTCTCATCCTTACTATAAGTAGCATTTGTAGTAATAAAGCAACAAAATTTATCCTTTTTATTCAAATTAAATAAAGAAATCTGATTTCTTAGAGTTGTTTTCCATGATCTTTGTCTAGATTTTGAATGGCCGATTATTGGAGTAATATTAAACTGTTCTAAATCCTCCACCCATTGCTCCACTAAATGTTGATAAGGACAAACAATAATTACAAATAGGTTTTTTTTATCGTTATACAATTGGACAACTGAGTTCAACGCACTGATTGTTTTACCAGTACCGGTAGCCATTGAGTAAATCCCATGATAACCATTATTTTTCCAGTTTGTATGAGCTTCCCATTGATAATCTCTTACGTTAATTTCTTCGGGTACGTATGGGACATTCGGTATAGTTGGTTTTATTATTTGGTTTTGCTGCAAGTATTGTAATCTCCTTTCTATGACATTTCTAGGTATAACGACTAGATGCTCTTCTGGTACGATATTTTCTTTCTTGTATTTGAGTATGTCTTCCTTAATTCCTTCAGGGAGATCACAAATGTATAAATCCTCATCAATGTCTTCCCACATCATCTTAAACCGCTCTTCCTTTGCCTCTATTTTTCGCTTGTCTGTTTCAGCTAGCCATGAGTAATTTAATTCAAACGATTCATGATTCTTTAATAACCCACTGTAAGTGTCGTTGTTAGATCCCACCATAGAAATCTTGTTTCCATCTAAATCAGTAAATATTCCCCACTTTTCATGAAACAATCCATTATTCCTCAAATCCTTGAATACGGCAATTTTTATATCTAAATGCTTGGAAGCTATTAAATGGGCTATATAATTAGCTCTTTCTTGTTCTTCAAAAGTAACTGGAGGATGTATAGCCTTCTGAAGCTTTTCTTCTATTAACTTACGCAATTCATACCCATCTTCAATTTTTATTATGTCCTCTTCAGTCAAATCTGGTGAAGTAATAATTCTCATTTTTCCGTTGTTCCTTATTAAAGCCGACATCCCCTTTGAGATTTCGTATAGAAAATCTCCCCTGAAATAGCCTACCGCCCTATCGAGATGAACCGTATTACGTAAAACTGGCAGATAAAATACATTTAATAAGTCCATCTTATGGCTTATATATTCATCATGGTAATTTAAATCCTTAAAACTCAAAGTACCAACTCCTAATGCTGATTCTATTTTTATAGCAAAGATATTAGTTGAGTCTGCTTAACAGTAAGAGAACCCAACTTCCTATTATTGTAATACAATTTTCTTACAAAAAAAACAAACATTTAATCAATTATAGTTATTTTTACTTATTTTCATTTGAGTTTAATAAATCTTGACGCTTTCGTTCATTATCCTCTTCTGTTGCATTATTCCATAAAAGAGTAACCAATATTAGTGTCGATTTAAAGTAACGAAACTTAATACTAGCGGTAGCCTCATATACTAATCGTTTTTGATGCGACCACCAAGTTGCATATAAAGATTTTTTCGTGTTGGTTACTTTTAATGGTCACCAATTTTCAATTTGAAATAATAAATTGAAAATTGGTGAATTATTAGCAAATAAACCACTCTAATATAAAATAAATCTGAATTTTTTACCGAATATCCCCTTACATCTATTCGAATAGAATAAACTAGCTGCTAACATATATAAAAACATTTCTTTTATTCATTTATTTTTATCTATCAAAAATTTCAAACGGTCTCTTAGACTTAAAAGCTATTTAACTAACAAAACTCATTGAACGTCCCTCAAAAATATCCTCATACTCACTTTTGAGCTTATTTTCATATACCGAACAATCCAATTATTTTTTGTTTAGGATTTTACCCATCAATCTTTGTAGTATTGAGCAAAAAAGAACGCTGATTTTTTGCTCTAACAGAACCAACACAGCGTTTTTATAGAGGAAAAAGTCCAATATCAGATCGTGCTGATGCCTACCTCTGATTTGGTCTGGATCACATAGCTGTTGCTCGATACCAGTTGTTTCAAAAACTTATCTCAAATTTAGCTTGGAGATAAATATTAAATGGTGATAGTACACCTAAAAATATAAGGGGCTAACACTCAATGGGCAGGAGTGACAGAAATATCGCCAAGTGCATTAGCGACTACTTTATAAAGTAGGTTACTTGTTACATTTAGTCATTGGATTTTTTGTCTGCGGACATTGACCTCACTTCTCATTTTTAAAATGAATCTTACTTTAGAGTAAGCATAAGTGAGCTGCACCCGCTAAATTAGCGTTAAGCATTATTGCTTAAAGTTGTGCAAATTATTACTTAACACTTTTAATATCGTTATGAAATTTTATAAGACCATATAGACAGTATGTATTACGAAAAAAGAACGCTTGCTATTGCAGGCTTTTTCTATATCCCACTATATAAATCTCATAAGGATAAGCTAATTTCATATATGGGTGAGGTCTGCCCTTTTTTATACAGCTATGAAGAAAGGAATGCTTGTTATCGGAAATCGAGGATGGATTAAAACAGAAAGAGAAATTCGTGTGGCCATATCTACTAATGAAGATGTGAGCAATAAAGGAGCCTATTTAAACTTGATGTTGCAATTAAATAAAATTGCTAGACATGCAAAAGGTGTTAGTGTGAATAAAACACTACCTCAATACTACAATCATATGGACTTATTTTGCCGCTTCGTAGCGGACAACTATAATTTAAAAACCCTTGCTAACATTCAAAATAAGCATCTCGTAGATTATGTAAGTGAACGACAAAGCGAGGGCAAATCCGCTTCTACAATTAAAAATGATTTAGCTGCTATCAGATATTTTCATGATCAAATCCCTAATCCTCGTTATCAGCTAAGTAGCAATCAAATTTTAAAAGAAAATTATAATGAATTCCATTTAGAAAGAAGGCGCTTTGGTGGTGTTGATCGTCGTCCTAGCGAACTGGAATATCAAGCCTTAGTAACATTGGCACAACAATCAAATTCTCCTTCCCTTGCACTTATTATTATGTTATGTCGTGAACAGGGCTTACGTGTACATGAAGCGGTTAGATTAAGCCGTTTAGATGCTGAAAAAGCATTACGTGAAGGGCTTTCTAACTGTTAAAGGAAAAGGTGGACTAATACGACAAATTCCCTTAAAAACACAATCCTTTAGCGTTTTACAAGATGCAATGCAACAGGTCAATCGCGGAGAGAAACTTTTTGTTTTGCGAGATCAGAAAGCACATCAAGTAATTCAACGTGTGCAAGATTTTATTAGGCATAATCGCCAAAAAGTATTAGACCCACTCAACACTCGGCCAAAGGGTGTTGAAATTACAATGCATAGTTTTAGACATGCCTATGCAAAAGAGCAATATGAACTCTTTATTGAAAAAGGTTATACAGAAGGAGATGCACGATTAGCAGTCTCTAAATTAATTGGTCACAACCGTGAGGATGTTACACAAATTTATTTAGCTGAATAAAATTTGTAATTACTCTAGTAATATCATTTTTTGCAGATATAATGTTTTAAAATATCAAAGGATGTGGTTAAAATACGAAATCAATATGAAGAAAATGAACAAATTGTAGAACTTGAAAAAAAAATTAATTCGTTAGAACGCTTATTAAAAACTGAAAGACATCGATTAAAAGAAGCCATTGGAGCATGGAGACGTAAAATTGAGGGAAGAGGGTTACGTAAAGACTCTATTAGAGAAGGCTTCAATTCTGAAAGAGGAACACATTATAAAGTGTTAGAAGACTTATATCCCTTTACTTTTCGAAAGGTGGATTTTTCACGACGCTATAAAGGCTGGTTAATGGAAGTAGAAAGAACTTTAAATAAACAAATGCAACTAGAAACAGATTTTTTAATGAAATACTATAGTCAAAATTAAAAATTCATTTTCCATAAAAATCAAAACAAAATAATACAAAACACGAAGAAAGGAGATTATTCCATCTCTTTATGTTTTGTATTATTTAGTCATTAATAAGGTATAAGGTTTTGCATCTTTAAACCCTATCAAAATATCACTCTCTACTCTAATTCTGATATCTCTAAGTAGATTTTAAATTCAATAAAAAAGTATTTATAAACTCTCTATTTCTTTCAGTAAACTCCATTTTCTTAGTAGTTTCTCTCTCAATTTCTTTATATAGTAGAAAGAGTTCTTTTTCTAAATTACTTTTACGTTCTTGTTCAACAATAATTTCGTTTTTCAAATCTTGAATCTGTTTACTTAAATTTGATGTACATTCCCTATCTCTTACATCCAATGGACTGATATTTAATAACCTTTTAAATAAGCCATTCTTTGTTTGCTTTATAAAATCTTTATGCTCATGAATTTTCGAACAATAGTCATTTTTCAACAACAAAATATTAAAATCACTTTCAAGATAAAGTAACTTTCTCAAACATATATTTATCTCGTCGTTTATCCCAAAAGCTTTCTTATGCAATATATATAAGGACTGCTCTATTCTAAAAATTTCTTCTTGATTTTCATTCCAAGACAATATTACTTTTTCAATTATCCTCATTTTTTTATTTAATACTTGGACTTCTTCATTGGTTTGCATATTCCCTTTTTCAAACTTAAAAAGGAAGCCAATATATTGATCCAGTCTTTTTATCGCATTCTTTATTAATTTAATTTCTTTTTGATAACTATCAACGTTTTCATTTAACAATAGCTTAACATTATTCAAATTTTTACCTTGCCTCTTTAAAAACTGCTGCACTAAATACAATTTATAAATACTTATATAATTAAACTTATAATTTCTCCCCTCTCTTACATTCTCAAGATACTCAAATTTACAAAGGTTTGTAACATAATAGCGGAAACTACTAACATTCATATTAAGCATTGTAGAGACTTCTAAAGAAGTATAAAGCCTTTTAGCATTTAAAGTTTTAATAAACTCAGGAAAAAGCACCTCTTCCTTATAACCATACTTTGTTAGCGCATTATAGATTTTATCTTCTAAAAATAATGATTTAAATTTCTCAATTTCTATGTTGTCATTATTCAATTACGTCACCTCTTGTATACAAGGATTTCCAAATTGAATTTACAAGTTATAAAAAAATGCAGTTTTTTAGAAGAATTTTACTTACCAAAAAAACTGCACAATTAAATGCTATTTAAAAAGTTATATTTGTTATAGTCCCTTTTCCACGAATATATATTTCACTATTCTTAGCTTCTTTAATAGCTTTATTTACTATTGATACATATTGTGTAGTAGGTACACCCTCATATTCTAAATTTATCCCCACGTAAGGAACGCGATAGCCTTTTGCTTCGACTAATGTCCTTAGTTCTTTTAACAATTCAGATGTAATATCTTCATGTGCAAAATTTCGTGTAGCTTCTTCATCCCCTAAACTCTCTACAATTTTGTATACATCCATCGTGAGTTGACCTTTAAAAAGTGCTTTCATCGTTTATCGATCCCCCTGATATTTTTTCTCTGAGTACAATCCCATCTAAAAAGCCTTGCTTATATATATATCTTGAAATAATAAGTGCTGATAATTAAGAATTGATATCTGTATCGACTCAGAAATCTCTTTAACTTCTATTTCACTTATGCCTGAAAGAGTTTTGGATAATTTCTGTTTAACATCTTTAACCATTTCATTTTGGTGATTCCTAAAAACTTTATTATGATAAAGCACATCAATCCTTTCATCTATTAATAAAATAAGTGCCGATTCAAAGTTTCCGATAACGTTCAACCCCATTCATTACTTATTATGTATATTTACGTTTTAAGTATATTTTATTTTCTATTGATTGTAAAATACAATAACTGTACGATTAATTAAACGATAAAAGTGGAGTTGAAATAACATATATGAATAACTTGCAAATAGGACAGTTAATACGTTCATTACGCAAAGAAAATAATTTAAGTATGAGTGATCTTGCTCAAAAATTAGATATTTCTCAAGCATCTATTTCACGGATAGAAAGCGGCATTCAGGAAGCGAATTATACACTGTTAGGTGAAATTTGCGAGCAATTTGGACTAACGCTTAGCTCATTCTTTTTATTACTGGAAAACAAAGTTGATACAACTATTAAGATTCCACAAGATAAATTTCTACAAAGTGAAAATATAGATGATGAATTATTTAATATCATTAAAAATTTATCAGAGGAACAAAAAAAGGGATTATATGTACTATTACTTCCCTATATCAGATAAATTTCCATAAGAAAAACCTTAGTTTCTTGTATTCAAACGAAAACTAAGGTTTTTAGATTGCCTTTTAAATGTTTTATAAATTTATATCTCATTGTATTTAGTATTTTTTCCAGCAAACTTTTCAATTGGATATTTTTCATTATTTTTTTGAAGTTTATTATTTATTATTTTTACTAAGTCCAAATCCGTTTCATTCGCAAACAATATCGCATAAATCAAAACATCCGCTAGCTCCTCCTTCATCTTATCTAAATTCTTTTCAACTGCTTCCTCACTCGTTTTCCATTGAAATAGCTCTAATAATTCACTTGCTTCTAATGATAAGGAGAGTGCTAGATCCTTAGGATTATGAAATTGCTGCCAGTTACGTTGGTCTCGGAATTGCATAATACTTTTACGTAGTTGTTCTAACTCACTCATACTATTCACCTGCTTTTTGATATTCTAAAAGTTTATTGCGCAACGCTCCATCACTTGAATAAATGTACAGACCCCTAATTCCACGCTTCATCAAGATATTGATTGAATTTAGGACGATTTTTTCCTTTGCTTCATTTACATTTTCAATTCCGTCCATACCTGTATATGCACCTTTATCCATATACTTACTCGTATCAATGCTGATTTCATCTTTAGCAGCGTCATATTGAACAGATGGCCCAAGCACGACACCAACATAATTTAAATCAAAGCCCTGTATTGTATAAATTGATCCAGCCTCGTGAACGGTTTCTGCTTTTTCTGCCCATGTATATTTCGTACTTGTTGTATTCCATAGCAGTTGGTATTCACCATTTGATTCTTTCACGTAGTAGGTCCCACCATCTTTTTTATGTATGTAATCAAACGTTGATACAACACGACTTAAACCGTGCTGAATATTTTGGGATTTAATTTCATCATGCATGTCCTTCAAAGATTCAAATACTTTAAATTCATAGTTTTTATCTTTAGGAAGCGGCAATAATTTTTTTCGCTTGAATTCGTTTATCCATTTGATTACGTCATCATTTGCTTGCATGCGGAATTGATTTGTTAACTGGTATTCTTCGTGAAAAGTACTTAATTTCTTAAGCCCTTCTAGTGTTGCTGCTCCCCATAGACTCTTCAGTTTTAATACTTGATCTTGATCATAAATAATGACAACTACCTTTGCTAGCTTCAAAAACTCCTCTAAATGATTATTGCCGTGGAAGCCATTATAAGTATCTGGCTTTGTTAGTAATAAATGTGCTTCATCTACGAAAATGATATCAGCCTTTTTTCCCTCTTTTTGCAACATATTAATCAGAGATGTAGGTTTTGCAAAGTTTTTCCCTTTTAAATGTTTCACTTGTTTTGCTATATTTTTATATGTTTTAAACATTTCCTCATGGTTCACAGCTAAATAATTTTCTGTACGATATAAATATGAGGATGCTTCTTCTACTCTTTCTTGAATCGTATTGAAAATAGAACTTAACACAACGCTTTTTCCAACGCCCGCTTCACCTTCAATGACTAATAGACTTCCATATTCACTTGAGTTTTGAGTAACTCGTTTCTCACAAAACTCGAGTACTTTATCTTTTAATTCAAGTTGTTCTAAAGATAAATCTTTGAAAGGAGATAATTTAAAAATATCTTTGTTTTCAATTACATGTAACTCATTGTCAACAAGCTTTTGTTCATATAGTTTTTGCCAAAGTTCTTTAAATAGTTGTTGATCGTAATAAGGTTTATTGTAGTAGTTATGAGTAAAATCGTTAGCCGTCTTACTTTTATTTTGAAGCGTATATTTTTCATCACCAAGGAAGTAGTTAATCAGCTTTGTCTCTAGATGAAAGGTTGCTGAACGATTGAAGTGTTCGTGCTTAATCAAATTTACTTGTTTAATATTTTTACGTGCTTTTAAATGTGCTTTCATACGATTTTTAAAATAAACCGTTTCACCAATATAAGCTTCTTTATTGCCATTCAAAACATAAATGACTGGATAATTTAAATACTGCTCTTTGTTGTTGATTTGATTGATGCTTTCTTGTATAAAAGGCCATGATAGTATTTCGATACCTGTCATTTCTTTTCTCCTTATCACAATACTCTGGTTAAAACGTATATATAATTTAACTAAACATAATTTATATTACTATTTTATCATAATTATCCCTTTTTACTTGTAATAGACTGCTGACCAAATGGAAGCTAATATATTCGCACAAATTACATACTAGGGGTTTATCAAATCTTACAGGTACATAAACACCTATCCCCCATCTGCTTCTTTATATCCTTCAGCTATTACCTTCAGTTTACTAGAACCCTCTTTAATGGTGTTGAAATGTTTAATAATACTGCAGATCTCAATGGTGAAGATACATCACCTATCACACGTTTTTATTTACGTGTAAAGCCTGCAAAAAAAACATTTGATGGGAAAAAGTTAATTTCCGAGTTTTACGATCGCGGCAAGGATTGTCAATTGTACCTAAAGACAACTAAAAATGGTGTAGTGCGAACAATTAAAATGGATGAAACGTCAATGTCTTTACTATTAAAATGGAAGTTACAGCAAAGTAAGATTTATTTAGAAAAGGGCATTAATACATCTAATAAAAAACAACTCGTATTTAGCAATAAACATAACCGCTTCATCCAACCTGTTCAAACGCAAAAGTGGCTCCATAAAGTAATTGATAAATACAAGCTTCAGCCTATTACTACACATGGTTTACGACATACCCATTGCTCATTATTATTTGAAGCGGGTGCAAGTATTAAAGAAGTACAGGAGAGGCTAGGACATACAGATGTTAAAACGACAATGGACATTTATACGCATGTAACCAAGAAAACCAAAGCTAGCACAATTGAAAAGTTTGATGCATACATCAATTCACGCTAATTCTTTGACCCAATTTTGACCTAGTTTGACCCCAAAAATGACCCAAAACCGTTTGATATCAGTTGAAAGTTTTTGAAATAAAAAAAGCGCCAAACCCTTGATATACCAAGGAATTTGACACTTTTTGAAACTATATTGTTTCCAATGTATGGAGACGGCGGGAGTCGAACCCGCGTCCAGAAGCTCCAATACGCCGGCTTCTACGCGTGTAGTCTACCTATTTACAATTCGCGATTCCTTATGCCGACACTTAGAACCACAAGGGATTGTAAACTTTAACGCCGCGCTCATTTCAACTATTTAATCCACTAGGGAGTATTACATATTTACGAACTTGGTTCAAAGACCTTTGTAATATATAATACTATAAATAAAATTATAAACAAAACCTTAAACCTTAGATTTAAATAATGTTTTTATCTAACCATTCAATCAAATCATTAAGTAATAATACTGGGAACTTCAAATTCTCATTCATCAAACTTAAATTAAATGTACTAGTTACTATTACCCCCATAGGTAAATCCTTTTCTATTTTAATTGTATTCGGCACATTTAAATATTCAATAACTGAATCCCAATTCAAATATATTTTATTAATTTTTTTTTGTAACTTTGTTTGAAAAAACTTCGGACTTTCTTTTTCAAATCTGTTAGTTTCATTATTAATTTCTTTTGGAGTTAATTTTAAAATAGGGTTCTTACACTCTATTACAATCATTTTACCCTTTATTATAAGGATTACATCAATTTCACCATATAAATCAATGAACTTTCCCTTATTATTTATATCCGGAACTTCGTCTTTTTCAATTCCCCACTTCACATAAACTCCATTTAAATTTTCTTTTAAGAATTGACCAACTTGGACTTCAAACTTTTTATCAATATAATCAGATTTAACCTTAAATAGCTCCTTTTGAAAATCACCTTTTGGTATGTTTGCATTTATAATATCCATATATAAACCTAGCAAACTATGCTTTATAATACCAGCTGGAGATGCAAAAACATTATTTAAAATAGGCATAAGACATTTTCTTAGAACTCTATTGTCATTTAAATTGGCATCTTGAGGAAATTTAAATGTATTTACATCATAGACTAAATAATTAATAAATTTAGTAATATTTTCTTTAGGTACTTCAGGTAATATGTCCTCAATTATTCGTGAGAAATTTTGTACATCACAAATTATAAACTCATCGTTATTATAAAAATATTTACTAAAATTTTTTAAGATACAAAATATTTCTTCTAGTTGTAAACCTATATATCTTTTACAAATTTTATTAAATCTTTTTTTTGCTTCATCATTTAGATTGTCTCTATTTTGCTTAGCCATAGAATCAACATAATATTTAGTAAATTCATCGTAGTCATATTTATTACTGGCTAATAAATCTCCAAGACCATTAATCTCCAATTCACCACCATTAATTGCCTCATCTTTAATATAAAGAAGTTGCTGCAGGGCTCTAGTATATTGCAATAGTTTTTGTAATTTCAATGAGTTTATTTTTTCTATAATTAATTCCTTATCACTACTAAAATAATTTAGAATTTCAATCATATTTTGTATTCCATATTTTTCAGAGCTTAATTCACCTTCCCATGTTTTATAAATATATGGAAACTGTTCTTTAGAGTATTTCTTTACATTATTTAATTGTTTTATCATAAAGGCTACATCATCATTTGGATTTTCAATTTCATCCATATTGCTGTTTAGCCATATAACTAAACTTGATACTAAATGATTGCAATACTCTAACATAGACAATAATGCAATTATATATTGTTTAGGATTATCTTCTATTAGGTTTTTTACATCATCTAGTATTAACCCCATTATTAGGTTACATTTATTAGCTATCTCTTTTTTATCGTGATAAACTTCCCCATTAATCCCTATGTAATTTGTCTTTTCTCTTAATATTTCATCTGCAGATAAATCGTTAATATAAGTTGGATTGACAATAATTAATTGTCCATCTATCTCTATAGGTACAAGACTTTTAAATATATCAAGTAGATTCGAAGTATAAAATAAATATACATCTTCTAATATTATATCTGTAACCTTTTGGAGTATCTTGCATTCATCACAATTATTCTCTTGATTTATTATTTTATTTAATATTTTCCCTTTGTTACATCTCATACATACCAAGTAAAATACACCTATTTCTTTAATATATTTTTATTTATAAAGCTAATTTCATTTTGATTCAAATATCTCCCGACCTGAATTTTCTCCCTTAAACAACCCCATAGTTATTATCAGTGACCTTCTAACACCCCCATAATCACTCTTTTTTACTAATATAGCATAATTTATTTTTAAGGGAACAAACGGTAACAAAAAGGATTTTTATTACCCACCCCATGCCGAATGTTCCCTTTAAGGACTTCTAAAATGGAGTAACTCTCGTAATACGCGCAAGAAATTTTTGCAAATATTTCAGACACCTCCGCTTTAAACTATTTTTTACTTAGCTTCACTTTCTCTCCTTGTCTAATAAAACGAAGCTCCTTTTGCTTTACGTAAGCTCGTTAATACTCCCATTAGTACTACTTATACTAAGAGTAGAAAGTTATTAAGGAGGTTATTTTCACTATGATGCTTAGTGTTAAACAGGTAGCAGAATTATTGAACGTATCCATTTTCACTATTTACAGATTAGCTAGAAAAGGGGAAATACCAAGTTATGGAATCGGTAGATGTATTCGCTTTGCCGAAGATGAAATATTGAGGTATATAAGAAAAGGAGAGGTTAAAAAATGATTAGAGTAGAGCTAGCAGAACGTATTATGGAGCAATTAGGATACCGCCCTTCAATAGTCCGAAGAGCTATCGAAGCAAAAGAACTTGAAATTGTTCAAACTGATAGTCTTTTTAGTGACTACAGTTATTGTATTACAGAAGGTTCTTTTGAAAGGTTCTTTTGAAAGGTTCCTATTTAACCTAAATCTAAGTGAACGTGAAGTATATAGCATAATGGTAGCTTTTTAGAGCTACCAATTGCAAACATACGTTCCAAACTTTACAATTAAACTATAATAGCGGCTCAGAAAGAATGAGCCGCTTATCAAAAATAATATATACGTTTCACAAGTGGTTATCTAGGAGAACACTTTAAAAACTAGCCCGCCTTCCTTAGCGGTGATTCACCGTTAGATGGTGTTATCTTTTCCCAGAACACACCGTCGTAGTAGCCTTTTGGCTAGGTGGCATAACAGAGTTATTGAGAATATACGTGGTAAAGCTACACCTGGGCACGTTGAATGTTATGAAGATACCTCAGGATTACGTATCCGTATCGCCATCCCTTTTACAAGGGGTGGTCTGTGTCCTCGAATTACATAGCTAGCAAAATAAAAATTATTAAATAAAAATTAGTGCGAGCGTAGCGAAGCACACTCGGTGTGAGCGTTAGCGAACATCGAGTCATAAAACAAATAAAAATCTATTTAAAATTATGGTGTATAATATTTCGTAAACTTAAAGTACCTCAAATGATGATAACAGCATTCATAATATTTTTTACCTGATTTACATAAACAACTTTTATCAATTCTTACTTTTTTTAATTCATTCCATTTTCTTTTTGCATTGGTATTAATCTCATTTATAGTATTCCAATCACTTTCAATTTTGCCTATATTAGAAATACATACTGATTCATTAATTTTTATAATCCTTTTAACCACTTCTAATACTTCTTTTTCATCTTTATAATCTTCTACAATTCTCTTTAACGACAATACAGTTAAATCCGCTGTTATTTTAGAATTCTCTAATTTAAATTCTCTTTTATCCTTAAACAAGCTTATTATATTGTATCTCAGCTCTTCTGAACAAAAACTTAGCCCACTAACTCCAAAGGCAATTGTCCAATCTATAATATCCGTTGGTTGATACTCCGCGACAAAATTAATCGAATTCTCATTCTCACTAATTGGATAAGCGATTTTAAAAAAATCAAATTGAACTTCTTTATAAGCATTTGGATTTTTAAAATATACTCCTGTAGTAAGAGAATACTCATCTAAGTCAAAAACATTTTTACTTGGCTTATCTTTAGGACTATATATTAGTAATTCCCCAAAATAAAATAAATGTTTTAGATGATGTAAGTGTCTAAAAGTAATCACTGAATCAACATTTTCAAACTTGCTATCTTTATAAAAGCTTTCATTTGTAAGTAATCCTGAATGTGGATTTACTAATGTGCTTATACATTCATTTATAAAGTCATCCCAAACAATTACTAAAATAGTTTTATCATTTTTGTACTTTTCTTCCCCCCTATTTACAAAGAATTTTTCTTCAGCACTCTTCAAGTAATCTTGTATTTTCAAATCTTTACTAAATACAATTTCCCTATTTTCTTTTAAGACTTTAATTTCTTCTTTTTTTAATCTAGAAGTAATTTGAACCCCATTATGCCTTATATCATTAAAAGATGATAAATCAGGTGTTTTAACTTCTATAGCAAACCACTCGTTACCAATTTTTAATCTAAACTCTGGATTTTTTGCGCCTTTATACGGAACTGGCTCTAATTCAACACTGTTTTTATCAGTTTCATCCAATTTCAATAAATTAAACAGAACCAGTACTTCACCTAATATTTGAAAAATTTGTTCTGGATTTTTCTTATCAATCGAAGCAATTTTATCAATAGTAATTTTAGAATAACCCTCTACAAATTTATCAATATACGCTAATGTCTCGAATAAATGACTTAAAAACCAATGTGTTTTCCCCTCATATATAAAAGGATATGCGTACATAATATATTGAAATAAATGCTTATTTTGATTTTCCCTTCTAGAATAATCATCAATTTTACTATATAAATATGACTTTATTTCAGTTACATCCATTGTTTATCTCCTTAACTCTCACCTTCCAATTTGTAAATATTATACACAAATATAATGATTAAAGATACTCCCTTAAATCCTTCGCGACTTCCTCTATACCTAGCTCTAAATACTGTGTAGTTACTGCTAAATCACTGTGCCCAAGTGCTTTACTAATTAAAGCAATACTAGCACCCTTCTCCAGAAGATTCTTCGCATATGCGCGGCGAATTGCGTGTGCATTAATGTTCTCTAAACCATACCGCTTCGAATACTTACTTAATTGCTTAGAAATGGCACAATTAGACGATTTACTATTATTCATCGGTGTACCGTTTTGAGTAATAAAGATATGGTGGTTGTCTGTACCAAAATGAGCGCGGATACCATTGTTTAACTGAATAAGTAGCTTTAACATTTCCGCTAGTTCCGTATCAATAGGGAGCTTTAAAAACTTGTGATTCTTTAGCGTAGAGCCATCTAAGTTTAAGCATAGATTTTCAAAGTCTATATGACGTTCTCTAAGCTCTCCTAATGTACGAATAAGAATACCTGTCTTATACATTACTTTAATCGCGGCGGCGTCTCTAAAGCCGATAAATGTTGTTTGGTCTATTAGCTGTAAGAGCTTCTCTATATCAGACTCCCGTGCTCCCTTCTTTACTTCCTTATCAATCTTAATTTGAATATTGCTCCAGAAGCGGTCTTTTAACCAACTGTTATTATAAAACTTGCTTAGTACCGCTTTAATCGACTTTAAGCGTATTAGTTTAGTCGCGGGAGTAACCTGTAAAACATCTAAGTAATGATAGAGATTATCTAAATCAATATCCTCTACTACTTCAATTCCACAAACCTCTACAAACTGTTTAAAGATGTACTCATAACTCTCAATTGTGCGCGGTCGGTTCCCCGCTATACGCATTTGTTTAAAGATTGTTTCAAGTGCAATGCTAATGTGCGTACCTTCTCTTTCTTCACCTTCACTACTAGATAGCAATACTACCTCACTATTTACCGCGAATATGCCGTGTTTTCGCTTTCTATTTGCCATAGAAAAAACCTCCTAATATGTTTTATTAGAAGGTCTTTGAATAAGCTCACATATGCTAATTTTCCATAGGGATAAGAAAAGGGATATTGCCCAAGAGTTCAACTCCCGTTCAATATCCCTAGTCTTATAAACGCTGATATATCAACGTTTTACATTGAAATTTTATGGAGACGGCGGGAGTCGAACCCGCGTCCAAAGACTCCAATACTTCAGCTTCTACGCGTGTAGTTTGCCTATTTACGATTCGCGTAACATTATGCCGACAAACAGGCGTCCTGTACGCTAACCTGGAAATCTCTTGCCGATGACTCAGGTGGCACCATCGACCGTATCCCACTAAAGTTGGGCCCCACGTTCTCTACATGGGCGATAGAGAGGCAGAGCGCTTACGAGCTTACGCTGCGAAAGCTAAGTTTTGTTGTTTGCCAGTTATTATATAACTGTCGTTGATGACGGAGCCGAGCCCTCCGACGCGCGACTAAAGCTTGAACCATCCCTGTCGAATCCGTAACGTCCCCTTGATATATGAATCGAAGCGGTTGAGCCTCGTTCAAACAAAGAGCTAGAATTGCTTCTAGTACGGTGGGAGCTTAAAAGTACGCTTCCATGAAATCTGGCAATCAGTAATTCATATTATAAAACATAATGAGCGATAGTTCAAGTGTACCGCTCTAGTAGGAAACATGGGCTTGGACTTAGAGGCTATCCATCGCTTTCTCTGTTCTATTCCACCATACTTTAACTTCTATCCGTCACTTTCACGATTCTATCCATCACTTCCCCAATCCTATCCACTACTCCAGCTCACCCCGCCCCCCGCAACTCCCCCAACCAAAACAAAAAGCTCACCAACAACTAGGTGAGCTTTCTGATAATCTATTAATATTGGTTATTGGATTTGAAGGTGCGTTCCATTTCGCGTTTGGCTTCTTTTTTGCGCATGTCGTTGCGTTTATCGTAGTCTTTTTTCCCTTTGCCGACGCCGATTAAGAGCTTGGCATAGCCGTCCTTGATGTACATTTTCAATGGGACGATTGTGTAGCCGTCACGTTTGACGGCACCGACTAGCTCGCCGATTTGCTTTTTATGGAGAAGCAATTTGCGGGCGCGTAGTGGGTCGTGGTTGAAACGGTTCCCTTGATCGAACGGGCTGACATGCATATTGCTAATCCATGCTTCGCCATTGGTAATGCGGACGTAGGAGTCTTTTAGCTGGGCCTTGCCTGCACGAATGGATTTGATTTCTGTACCGGTTAGGACCATGCCTGCTTCGATTGTCTCTTCAATAAAGTAATCATGTCCAGCTTTTTTGTTTTGTGCTAATACTTTTCCTGAACCTTTTGCCATTTGATTCACCCTCTACTTAAAGGTTGAGCTTGAGCGAAAGTATCCGTACTTAGGACACTTTCGCTCATGCTTATTTACGTTTTGATTTTTTCTTTTTGTTTTTCTTTGCAATGCCTTCATAGAATTTTTGCTTTTGTTTCACGCGTTTTTTAGGACCTGGGCTGCTAGAGTCATCTTTGCGACGTCCACGTGGATCACGGTCACCTTCACGGCGTTCACCGCGTTTAGTATCTCGACTTCCGCTTTCCTCTTCTTGGCGACTGCTTCTACGGCTGCCACCACGCCCGCCTTTTTCGTCATCGCTACGTGTGCTTCTGCGACTGCGTTCACCTTTATTGTCGTTATAATTTTTACGTGCGTGAATAACAGTCGGCGCGGCTTTGCGTGTTCGTCCATATGAAGTTACCATTCCAACGATTTCAAAGTCAATGGATGACTCCTCAATAATGACATTGGCAACACGGACTGTTACTTCATCACCAATACGGAATTGACGATTTGTACGTTCACCGATCATGATCATTTGACGATCATCGAAACGGTAGTAATCATCTGTCATATTACTAATATGGACAAGTCCTTCAATCGTGTTTGGCAACTCCACGAAAATACCGAAGTTGGTAATGGATGATACGATTCCTTCGAATTCTTCGCCAATTTTATCAGACATATATTGTGCCTTTTTCAAAGCATCTGTATCACGTTCTGCATCAACCGCACGGCGTTCACGCTCGGATGTGTGGTCAGCAATTTCATCCATTGCCATTCCCCACTGTGCAACCGTTTCTCGAGAAGTATCCTTATTAATTAAATACGTACGGATTAATCGGTGTACGATTAAGTCCGGATAACGGCGAATTGGTGATGTGAAGTGTGTATAGAAATCAGTTGATAGGCCAAAGTGACCTAGGCTTTCTGGGTAATATTTCGCCTGTTGCATCGAGCGTAGCAGCATCGTTGAAATAACAGGCTCCTCTGGCATACCTTCAATGGCTTTCAGAACATCCTGTAATGCTTTAGGATGCACAGTATTGCCTGTACCTTTAATTAAAATCCCGAAGTTCGTAACAAATTCAAAGAATCGTTGAAGCTTTTCTGGCTTTGGATCTTCGTGAATACGGTATATGAACGGTACATTCATCCAGTGGAAGTGCTCCGCTACTGTTTCATTAGCAGCTAGCATGAAATCTTCAATTAGCTTCTCCGCTACTGTACGTTCACGTATCTCAATATCAACTGGCCAACCTTCCTCATTCACGATGACTTTAGATTCTTTAAAGTCAAAGTCAATGGCACCTCGAGATTCACGTTTACGACGTAAAATGCCAGATAGCTCTGCCATATTTTTAAACATCGGAACAAGTGGCTCGTAGCGTTTGATTAACGCTTCATCTTGCTCCTCTAAAATTTTGTAGACATCCTTATACGTCATACGTTCAGTTGTTTTAATAACACTTTGGAAAATTTCATGTGAAATAACATTCCCACTCGCATCAATAATCATTTCACAGGATAGTGTTAAACGGTCAACCTGTGGATTTAATGAACAAATACCGTTTGAAAGTCGATGCGGAATCATTGGGATCACACGATCTGTTAAATAAACACTTGTTGCACGGTCATAGGCTTCAAGATCGATGACAGAGCCTTGCGTTACATAATAACTAACGTCTGCAATATGTACGCCAAGCTTATAAGTACCATCTACATTTTTTATGACGGTTACTGCGTCATCCAAGTCCTTTGCGTCAGCCCCATCGATGGTTACAATCGTTTCATGACGTAAATCACGACGACCTACTAAATCAGCCTCTGTAATATCATCTGGCACACGTTGTGCAGCAGCGATGACTTCGTCTGGGAATTCAGGTGGAATATCGTGCTTATATAAAATTGATAAAATATCCACGCCTGGATCATTTTTATGCCCTAAAATTTTTGTAATATAGCCTGTAGCCGATTTTAAATCTTCAGGCCATGTGGCTACTTCGACCACAACCTTATGGCCATCAACAGCGCCTAATGTATCTCCTTTTGCAATAAAGATATCCATTGGCAGCTTTTTATCGTCTAAGACAACAAAGCCAAAGCCACGATTAGCTTGGAATGTGCCGACAAAGCTTGTTTGACCACGTTCAACGACCTTAGTTACAGTCCCTTCACGGCGATCACCAAATGATTCTTTTAACACACGAATAAGAACGATATCTCCATTTATAGCCCCATTAATTTCATGCGGTGGAATGAACACATCATCCATGCCCTCAACATCAGGCGCTACAAAGCCGAAACCCTTCGCGTGACCGATAAATTTACCTCTTAGTAAATTCATACGTTCTGGTAGGCCATAACGATTGGAGCGAGAACGAACAACTAAGCCCTGTCCTTCCATACGGACTAATGTTTTGACAAGCTCCTTAAATTCTTCCGCATCCTCAAAGCCAAATTCATCCTCTATTTCACCGACAGTTAATGGTTTGTAATCATCTTGGCCGAAAAAAACGAGTAACCGACTTTGTAGTGTATCTTTTTGGTCTTTCATACATATTCCCTCCTTCATGAGAAAATCCTATTTATAATTTTATTGTGCCCAATTTAGGCTTTCTAAAAAGCGATAAATATCTTCATGTAATTGATCTTTTTCTTGATCTAACGTAATAACATGTTTTGAGTTTTCATACCACTTCATATGCTTATCAAGTGACTCAGTTTGATTATATATAATGTTGGCAGATTCTGTCTCTATTACCTCATCATTTGTAGCTTGAACGACAAAAATAGGGGCATAAATCATGTCGATTTCTTGACGAGTACGCGTAATAAATTCACGTAACTCTTGGAGAGACGGCATGCCTTTTTCAGCAATGAGTGCTACTTCTGTTTCGATTTGTTCCTCCTGTTTACCTTGGAACTTTTTATAGTCTTTAGCATATTTCAAAACACCCTCAAACATGACGTCTGTTGTACGCATAGTCATAGGTGCACACATCGTAACAATTCCTTTAACAGGGTTGTTTAAGGCTACATTTAATGCCATTACACCGCCTAATGAAAGGCCAGCAACAGCAATTTCTTCATAGCCAGCATCCTGTAACTGTTTATAGGCGGCCACGACATCTTGCCACCAGTCTGCTGGACCTGTTGTGATAAGTTCCTCAGGTTCCACACCGTGACCTTTATAGTGAGGTGCTAAAGTAGTATACCCTTTTTTCTCTAAAAATCTACCAAGCATGCGAACGTCTGCCGAGCTACCTGTAAAGCCATGTAGTAATAAAACGGCACGTGGTCCTGCTTGAAAGAAAAATGGCTGTGATAATGATTTATTCATGGTAAGCACTCCTTCATCCTAAAACGCTCATATATACTATACCCATTATAGCCCTCTCGATGATGCCTCGAGCATAACATTAGGCTATAACATTACATTTCAATTTTTACTCCATCGAGAAAATTTTCCATTTGGTTATGATAAAAGAAAACGCCCAACCAATGTGGTTAGGCGATAGATCTTCAACTATTAGATTTTTGTAATAGCGATTGCTAAAATAAAGAATAGTATAGCTAACACAATTGTTGCACGGTGAAGGATTAAATCCATACCACGCGCTTTTTGCTTTCCAAATAGTTGCTCAGCTCCACCCGAGATGGCACCTGATAAGCCTGCACTTTTACTAGATTGAAGTAATACCACCACGATCAACGCTAATGATACGATAACTAATGAAACTAATACTACTGTATGCATTCACTGCACCTCCCGAACTTTGAAACATCACAACAGACTATATTATAACAAAAAAAGGTTGCCATGACAAACTTAGCTTTCTGTTTAGTAGGAATTTTTCCTCTTCACGTACATCTATTTGTCGGATTATCCGACTATTTGTGGATAACACCTCCTCTAATTTTAGATTATAATGGAAAAAATTATATTTTATTGGAGGATTTATGTATTGAATAAAAAAATAGCACTGCTTTTATTATGCTGCACCATTCCCTTTTTTACAGCATGCTCAAAGGCAATCGACATCCTACTACAAGATGAAGAGGATGTCACAATGACAACCACCTTAACAGAAGAACCAAATGAAACAAATACTGATATAAAAATACCAGAAAGCAAAGCATTATCTGCCTCATTTTCACCTACCGATTTATTTTCAACCACTTTATTTAAGGATGATCCCGCTTTACTACAATTTGCAAAAAAAGTGGAGAAGCAGGTTGCTCAATTTGAAGAGCACTTTGAGGTTTCTTATACAGGGAAGCTGAATTTTGAGGATTTTGAAGTACAGCTCAATGATTTAAATAACCTGATTACCTTCGTTGACCCTTATACAGCTGGTTATTTCTTATATTATGAATGGAGCGCTTGGGAAACCGATAATGGTTATTCAGTAGAATTGTCCATACAATATTTAACTGATGCGAAGAAGGAAAAAAAGGTAGACCAATATGTGGAGACGTTCGCGAATCAATATATTACCAAAGACATGACAGACTTTGATCGTGCGAAAGTCATTAATGATTATGTTGTACAGCTAGCCACATATACGGAACAGGGCTCTACTGAAGGTCAATCCGTTTTCGAATTAATTAATGAAGAAACTGCTGTATGTCAGGCTTATGCTTTACTTACTTACCGTCTATTAGTAGCATCTAATCTCGATGCGAAATACGTCTATGGCTATAGTGAAGATCAGCTACATGCCTGGAATTTAGTCCAGGTTAATGGCAATTGGTATCATCTCGATACAACTTGGAATGACGTTGCACCTACCGAGCCCTTTACAATTTCCTACGAATACTTTTTGGTCAATGATGAAAAACTAAGTCAAGATCATTTATGGGCCAATGAAAACTATTTTGCCGCAACTAGTAATGCTTATGATTTTATGCATGATATGTGGTATGCCAATACAGTAGATAATGTGATCTATTATAACAGCATGAGCGATAGTACCGTTTATTCCTATGACTTAACGACAAATGAACATAAACAAATTTCTGCAACTGCCTGCTATTATTTAGTGACTGACCAACAATCTATTTATTGTAGTGACTATGATAATGCTGGCTATTTAACAAAAATAAATGTCCAGGACGGTTCCGAGGAGGTATTATTCGAAGACGAGGTACTGAACTTGAACATCCAAGATGGTATTTTGTATTACGAAACACTTGACGGCTCCATGCATCAACAAAATTTGTAACCTACATAGAATCTGTGTGCGGATTTCACACAGATTCTATCTCCCTCTGCTTCAGTTGGCCAACCACACCGCTTCCCCTTCACATTTACAGTATTACCATATTTTATTTACAAGTTTTTAACGGTGGCTTTACACCCTTCCTTTACACTTACAGTTGATCATTCATTCATCTAAAGGAGGAAAATCATGAAATACGCAAAAAAATGGGCTTCATTATTTTTAGCAAGTGCAGTGACTTTATCCGCAGTTAGTATTCCACAGCAAGATGTACAAGCAGCTAAAGTAAAAAAACCGACAAATGTCATCATGCTAGTGATGGATGGAAGCAGTAATAATGCTGTAACACTTTCCCGTTGGTATAAAGGGGAAAGCTTAGCAATGGATGAAATTTTATCGGGTGCAATGCGCACTTACTCTGCTGAATCAGCCATTACTGACTCTGCCCCTGCCGCTACTGCATTAGCGACGGGACATAAATCGAATGATAAATATATAGGGGTGCTCCCATCGGAGATTACTTCACCTGGATTAGCGCAAATAGATAAGAAGGAAGCCTTTAGACCCGTAGCCAATGTATTAGAAGGTGCTAAACAGCAGGGGAAAGCGACTGGCTTGATCTCTACCTCTGAAATTCAACATGCAACGCCTGCCGGTTTCTCAGCACATGCGAACAATAGGAGCCAATATGGAGATATTGCGGAACAACAGGTTTATCAAAATATTGACGTTGTCTTAGGTGGCGGTTTAGAATCGCTGACACCAGGTACGTCTAAAAATGCCCGCAAGGACGGCGAGGATTTAATGAAGGTATTGAAGGATAATCAATATGATTTAGTGCATACTCGTGATGAGTTATTAAATAGTCCATCTTCGAAAATTTGGGGAAGCTTTGCACCAAGTGCCTTGGCGTATGATTTAGATCGTGCCAAAACTAGGAAATCAGAGCCTACACTTGCTGAAATGACGAATAAAGCAATTAACACGCTTAAAAAGGATAAGGATGGCTTCTTCCTTTTTGTTGAAGGTAGTAAGGTAGACTGGGCTGCACATGCCAATGACACCATCGGTATAATAAGCGATATTTTGTCGTTTGATGATGCCGTAAAAGAAGCCGTTGATTTCGCAAAGGAAGATGGGAATACATTAGTCATCGCAGTTACAGACCATGGAAATAGCGGAATTACGATGGGGAACGCCAATACTACTAGTACCTATTCAAGCATTCCTGTTTCAGCTTATATTGATCCATTAAAAAAGGCTTCCATGACCGTTGAAGGGGCTTTAAGCCAACTAAAAGAAGACCGTTCCAACATTGTGGAGGTAGCTGCTCTGTATGGATTAGATCCATTAACGAAGGACGAGCTTTCTACATTAAAATCTGCGAAAGATGTCGGTAGCGAAATGGTAAAAATGCTAGCAAACCGTGCGAACATTGGTTATACGACGGGTGGTCATACGGGAGAAGATGTTTTTCTTTATTCATTTGGTCCTTCTAAATTAACTGGACTCGTTGAAAACACGGATTTAGCTCATTCAATGGCGCAATTTATGGGCTTCGACCTAAAGTCTTTAACAGATGATTTGTATGTGCCAGCTACAAAGGCATTTACAGAGAAAGGCTTTACAACAAAAATAGATCTATCCGATAAAGAAAACCCAACCTTCGTTGCTCAAAAGGCAGATGTGACGGTGAAAATTCCTGTTAACAAAAACGCAATGATTTATGAACAAACTTCAAAAAATACAACAAAAACCCACACATTCAATACCATTAATGTTTACAATGGTTCTGAATTTTATGTTTCTAAAAAAGTTATAGAGGCCGTGAAATAAAAATAAGGGCACGAACATAAGTTGAGATTATTCCCTTATGTTCGTGCCCTTTTTACATAAAAATAGCCATCCAACAGTTTGTAATTCTCGTACATTCCCCCAGAACCTTAAATTTACCTTAAATTAATCTTATGATTTAATGAATTCACCTTAATCCAGCAACATTTTTCTCCACATTCCGTCAAATCAGTGTTAAAAACATAAGGTAAGGATTTTTAACTAGTAAATTAGTATTTTTTGAAAGTTTAATCCTATACTTTTTTTCATTGGAGGTGGACAAATGGAATCCATCAAAAATAATGAGTATCTACGCTTTATCGGATTCACGTTATTTTATTTGATCGTTTTGGTGCTGTTGTTTCTTATACATGGCTTTCATGATATGAACGCTGGACCATTTATATATACGGAATTTTAAATAAAGGAGTTTTACTGATGTTAAGTATTTTAGCAGCTATCGAACGTGTGGCCATCCAACAGCCACAAAAAACTGCTTATCAAACCCACAATGCCTCCTTAACATATGGTGAGCTTTGGCATTATTCGGATTGTATAGCCGATTATATCATGGCACATCATTTGCAGAGACAGCAGCCCATTGTCGTTTATGGACATATGTCCCCTTTACAGATTGCTGCCTTTTTGGGCGCAGTAAAGGCGGGACACCCATATGTACCCGTTGACTCGTCAACACCGTCTGAAAGATTACAGTTAATTTTGGAGGCATCGAAAGCTTGTCTAGTATTCACGACAGAACCATTACAGATGCTAACAAACATACCTGTAGTAGCAGTGAGTGAAGTGTTAGACTCATCCTCCCTCCAAGACAGTCCAGCAGCAACAAGCTGGGTGCAGCAGGAGGACATTCATTATATCATTTACACTTCTGGCTCAACTGGGCAGCCAAAGGGCGTCCAAATAACTGCCAATAATTTAGCTCATTTCGTTACTTGGATGCAGGATAATTTTCCCATACAGGAATCAGGCGTATTTTTAAATCAAGCTCCCTATTCTTTTGACTTATCCGTCATGGATCTCTATCCAGCTCTTGTAGGAGGGCATACACTTTATGCAATTACACAACAAGAAATCGCCAACCCGCGAGCTTTATTTGACTCATTAGCGTTGTCCAACACTCGTGTTTGGACGTCTACCCCTTCCTTTGCCAAGATGTGCTTAATGAACAAGGAATGGGAGCAAAGGCTCATGCCTGCATTAGATACCTTTTTATTCTGCGGTGAGGTTTTACCAATACCTGTCATTAAAGAGCTCATGCAACGTTTTCCACAGGCCACTATTTATAATTTATACGGACCTACGGAAACGACTGTCGCTGTATCCTATGTAAAAGTAACTGAAGCATTAATAGAACAATTTGAGCAATTACCGATTGCTCCTATTTCTGAGGGAAACGTTTCTTTATTAGATGATGGAGAAATTGTTATTTCGGGGCCAACTGTCAGTGCAGGCTATTTAGGAGCACCCGAGTTAACAGCTAAAGCCTTTCCAACCATAGCTGGTCATCGCATCTATCAAACAGGAGATATGGGCTATGAGCAAGATGGGTATTTGTTCTTTTTAGGTCGCAAGGATTTCCAAGTAAAATTACATGGTTATCGCTTAGAGATCGAGGAGATTGAGAAACAAATTAGTAACCTGCCACCTGTTTCAAGCTGTGTAGTTGTTCCTGTCCATAAAGATAATGAAATTGTTTCTCTAAATGCTCATATCGTTTTGCGTGAGCCTTTAGCGGACTCTGCTTTTAAAATGACTAAGCAGTTGAAGACCCTATTATCGGAGTATTTACCAGCCTATATGATACCTAGAACGTTTAAATATATGGATGCTTTACCGCTAAATCCAAATGGTAAAGTCGATCGTAAAGGATTGGCGGTTATGGAAACAGTATGACGCCTTATGGAAATATAGCATTCTTTCTCATTATTGGACTATTATTGCTACCTACTATTTTATTAGGTTTACGTGGCAAGTCTGCGAAGCATTATAATTTATTGGTATCGTTGATTGTTTTAGCTCTTATCTTTGGACACTCCTTGAACGGATCAATTTCGTTAATATTGTTTACGGTCTTTCAAATAGTGCTTATTACGGCTTATCAACGCTATCGACTGCAGCAAAATAATGGACCCGTTTTTGTCATGGCTGTGCTCCTGTCGATTTTGCCGCTTGTGCTAGTGAAGATTTTGCCTATCCTTGGTCTGCATCATTTATTCGGCTTCCTTGGTGTGTCCTACATTACATTTAAAGCAGTGCAAATGATTTTAGAAACACGCGACGGCTTAATGAAGGAAAAAGTCTCTATCGTCGAACTGGCCTATTTTTTACTGTTCTTTCCTACAGTATCGTCGGGTCCTATCGATCGTTGGCGCCGTTTTACGAAGGATTTTCATTCGGTTCCCTCTTCGGAAGACTATCAAAAGCTGTTACTAAGTGGCATTAACTATATCTTTGTGGGCTTTTTATATAAATTTATATTGGCTTATTTAATCTACAACTACACACTTATTTATTTGCCAAACCATACGTATAACTATTTGACACCTTTCCAAGGACAGTTAGCGTATATGTATATGTATAGCTTTTACTTATTCTTTGATTTTGCAGGCTATAGTGCATTCGCAGTAGGTGTAAGCCGAATAATGGGCATTCAAACACCTATTAACTTTAACCGTCCATTTGCCAGTCGCAATATTAAAGACTTTTGGAATCGTTGGCATATGAGTCTTTCCTTCTGGTTCAGAGATTATGTTTATATGCGCTTTGTTCTTTGGATGACGAAGAAAAAATGGCTGAAAAATAAATTCGCCATTTCATATATAGGGTTCTTTTTATTATTTTTTTTAATGGGCATTTGGCATGGCCTCGAATGGCATTTTGTCGTTTATGGTCTCTATCATGCCTTATTAATTATTAGCTTCGATAAATTCGAACGCTGGAATAAAAAGCATAAGCTTTGGCCAAAAAATAAATGGACGCATGCCATTGGTGTATTTATCACGTTCAATGCCGTATGTTTTGGCTTCTATATCTTTTCAGGGAAATTATTTTAACTAAAGGCTTTCTACAAATAAAGCCTGTTCAATAAAGGAGAATTATTAATGGAAAAACAACAAGTTTTAGAAATGCTAGTGGAGTTATGTGAAGATGAAATTATTGTAGAAAACCCAGATATCGATCTATTCGAGGAAGGTCTTCTTGATTCCTTTGGTACCATTAATTTATTGGTAGAAATTGAGAACCGTTTTAATATTTCTGTACCTATTACTGATTTTAATCGTGAAGAATGGAACACGCCGAATCGTATTGCAGGGAAGTTAGCTGAAAGACAATGATAAAAAAAGGCTTTCTATCACTATTTATTGCCTTAGCCCTGTTTTCCGGCTTTGTCTTCTTTCCAAATTCTTGGATCAAAGCATGGATATCAGAAGATGATGTGGAGCAAGCCAAAACAAATATGTCTCCACTCGTCTTTCAAGGCACGTATTTACAGGAGCGAATGTTACAGGAGCCTACTTCCATGCCTTTATACGGTTCCTCTGAATTAAATCGATTTGACCCGTTTCACCCTTATAATTATGCTCGAGCAACAGATGCCCCGTATACGACATTTATGATTGGTCGTGGTGGGATGCAGTCCATTACGCATTTCTTAAATTTTGCTGCGCAAGAGAAAAATTTAGAGGGCAAAAAATTAGTTTTTATTATTTCACCCCAATGGTTTACGGAAAAAGGTATGGGTGAATTCCATTTTTCACCGAATTATTCTATGTTACATGCCTATGACTTAGCGTTTAATCGTGACATGGATGCTCATCTCCGTAAACAGGCTATGGAGCGCCTGCTAGAATTTGATACCGTTGAGCGAGATCGTCTCTTAAAAACGATGTATCAATATCAAATGTCTAATGGCAAAAAACATCCTGTTACAGGACGTATGGCTATGATAGCGGGCCGCTTTCACAAGGAATTACTAGAAAAAAAGGATCTCTACTATTCGCTATTCCCTCGCAAGGGGCATTCATTAAAAAATAATGATAAGCTCGTTGCGGACCAAAGCTTTGAACAGCAAATACAGCATGCTGAAGCCTATGGGGAGAAACGTGTCTCCAATGAATATATGATTGAAAATAGAGCTTACAAGCGACTGGTTAACGCTAATTTTTCAAAGTTTAAGAATATGCGAAAGCATGAAGATTATACGGAATCTCCTGAGTACAAGGATTTTCAGCTAGTTATGGATGTGTTAAAGGATGCTGGTGCTAAGCCATTATTCGTCTCTATTCCCGTTAACGGCTATTGGTATGATTATAATGGCTATTCTAAAGAACGACGACAACAATATTATGAGAAGATGGCACAACTATTAAAGGATGCCAATGTCGACTATGTTGATTTTACAGACCATGAGTACGACCCTTATTTTATAATGGATACGATTCATATTGGCTGGAAGGGCTGGGTTTATTTAGACCAGAATATGGATAAATACTGGGCACAGCAGTAATGTAATAGCAAATGGAGAGTCAGTCTGTAGTGAGCTAACACTTCAGACTGACCTTTTTATATTCATTAACTTTCATCATCTAATGAGAACAGTCTAAGTTCCTCAGAATCATTGGAAAATTGGATGACCTTTTCAAACTGCAAGCCTATTCTTTCGAGTAACTTAGCTGACGCATGATTATCTTGGGTAGTAATAGCCACAATTCGATTAAATCCTAGTGTCTCTAGACCATAGGCTAAAACGGCTGATGCTGCTTCATAGGCATATCCCTTTCCCCAATAATCAGGGAGAAACGCGAAACCAATATCTACATCCTCTAAATTATCTCTTTTGACGAAACCGCATATTCCTATCGGGGTTTGATCTTCCGTTTTTTCCACTACATATAGGCAAAATCCGAATTGCTCATACATCCGTATTGCACCATTTTCTATATAACGAGCCGCCTCCTCTACGGTCTTCACACCGCGGTCACCGATAAATTGTATCCACGAGGGATCATTCACTAGCTCAAGAATAAATGGCGCATCATCCGTTGTTTGTAAGCGCAATATTAGTCGTTCTGTTTCAAGAATGTTCATTGTCACGCTGCTCTCCTTTCGTCTGAAGCTTACAGTCAAATTTACTGCTCTCCCATTCAGACGCTAAAATAGAATATTGATATTCATCCACCCATTGTCCCTTGGACATATAGTTTTGTAAGAAATGACCTTCGCGTCTCATCCCTATACGCTCAAGTACGGCAATAGAATTGTTATTTCTCACATCCGTAAAGGCAATGACTTTATGTTTCTTTAATGAATGGAAAAGATAATTTATTAACGCGCAAACCGCTTCCTTTGCATATCCCTTCCCCTGATGTTCCGGAGAAAGGGTAAATCCAATTTCTACAATGCGTGGTTCACTTAAAGGCGTGTGAAGTGCGCAATCTCCAATAAGCTCATTCGTTTCCTTCAAAGCAATGGCGAATTGGTACCATGTCCCTGGCTGATTAGGAACATGATTTATTTGGTGATGCACGAACGTTTTTGCTTCGTGATATTGATAATTCTCCCACGATTGATATTTAGCAATTTCAGGATCAGCCCGATATGTGTAAAAACTTTCAATATCATCCGTCTGAAATTTTCTTAATAGAAGACGATCTGTTCCAGCAAATACTTCCATATTTTTCTCCATAGTATTTTCCCTTTCATAACTTTCTTCCATATATATTATTATAATCATTTTAAACGATGGATGCTTTGTTCATTTTTCATGACAACATCCATAAAAAATCGCCCCAAAAGTATGTTTAACTTTTGGGACGAAATACGTATTAGTCGCTTATTTTAAGTTATAGAATGATTTTAAACCAAGGTACTCAGCCGTTGAACCAAGTTGATCTTCGATGCGAAGAAGTTGGTTGTATTTAGCTACGCGGTCTGTACGTGATGGCGCACCCGTTTTAATTTGGCCTGCATTTGTTGCTACGGCGATATCAGCAATTGTTGCATCCTCTGATTCACCAGAACGGTGAGAGATAACTGCTGTGTAGCCTGCACGTTTCGCCATTTCGATCGCTTCAAATGTTTCTGTTAATGTACCGATTTGGTTCACTTTGATAAGGATTGAATTTCCAACTCCTTGCTCAATACCTGCAGATAATTTTTTTGTATTTGTTACAAATAAATCATCACCTACTAATTGAACACGACTACCAATACGTTCAGTTAATAGCTTGTGTCCAGCCCAGTCATTTTCATCTAAACCGTCTTCAATTGAAATGATTGGGTATTTGTTTGTTAACTCTTCGTACCAATCAACCATCTCTTCTGAAGTTTTAACAACACCTTCACCATCTAAGTGGTATTTACCATCTTCTTTATTGAAAAGCTCTGATGAAGCTACATCCATTGCAAGCTTCACTTCTTCACCTGGTTTGTAGCCTGCTTTTTCAATTGCTTCTAAAATGACTGTAATTGCTTCTTCGTTAGAGCCAAGGTTTGGTGCGAAACCACCCTCGTCACCTACTGCTGTATTATAGCCTTTAGCTTTTAGTACTGCCTTTAAGTGGTGGAAAATTTCAGCACCAATACGTAGTGCATGACGGAAAGATTCTGCACCGACAGGCATAACCATAAATTCTTGAATGTCTACATTGTTATCTGCGTGTGCTCCACCATTTAAAATGTTCATCATTGGTACTGGTAATTGTTTAGAATTAAACCCACCAAGATATTGATAAAGAGGTACATCTAAATAATCTGCCGCAGCATGTGCAACTGCCATGGATACACCTAGAATTGCGTTAGCACCTAGCTTGCCTTTATTTTCTGTGCCATCAAGCTCTATTAAAGCTTTGTCAATGACAACTTGGTCAAGAACAGAATAGTTACCTTCTAATTCTTGTGCAATAATTGTGTTAACATTTTCAACTGCTTTTAATACACCTTTGCCTAGGTAACGAGAGTTGTCACCATCGCGTAATTCTACAGCTTCGTATTCACCTGTTGATGCACCTGATGGTACGATTGAGCGTCCGAAAGCGCCTGACTCTGTAAATACTTCAACCTCTACTGTTGGGTTCCCACGTGAATCTAAAACTTCGCGAGCATAAACTTGTGTAATAAATGGCATAATTAATTCTCCTCTTTTTCAATTAATGATTGACCTGTCATTTCAGTAGGCTGTGACACCTGTAATAATTCTAACATGGTTGGAGCCAAATCGGCTAAAATACCACCATTTCGTAAAACAACATTTGGTTTTGTCACAATTACTGGAACAGGATTTGTTGTATGAGCTGTCATAGGCTCCCCAGCTAGTGTTACCACTTCATCAGAGTTCCCATGGTCAGCTGTAATAATAGCTGCACCACCTTTTGCAAGAAGCGCATCTACTACTTTCCCTAAGCATTCATCCACTACTTCAATGGCCTTAATTGTTGGTTCAAGCATTCCACTATGACCTACCATATCAGGGTTGGCAAAGTTAAGAAGAATACCATCAAATTTTTCAGCCTCAATTTCTGCAAGTAAGGCTTCTGTCACCTCATAAGCAGACATTTCAGGTTTTAAATCGTATGTGGCAACCTTTGGGGATGCGATTAATAAACGTTCTTCACCTAAGAATTTCTCCTCACGTCCACCGCTCATAAAGAAAGTAACATGTGGATATTTTTCGGTTTCGGCAATGCGTAGCTGTGTTTTACCATTCATCGCTAACACTTCACCGATTGTATTTTTCAGGTTGTCATTTTCATAAGCAACCTGTGCATTAACTTCATCACTATAATGAGTAAAGGATACAAATTTCAAGTTTTTTGGATGCTTGGCAGATACTGCAAAACCATCAAAGCCTTCATTTGTGAATACTTTTGACAACTGTATAGCACGGTCCGGACGGAAGTTAAAGAAAATGACTGCATCGTTATCACCAATCGTTGCCACTGGCTCTCCATGCTCTTGAATGCTAAATGGGATGACAAATTCATCTGTCACTTCACGCTCATACGATGCTGCTACACCACTTTTTGCACTTTCCGCTGTTTGACCAACGCCATCTACCAGTACATTATAAGTAAGCGCGACACGATCCCATCGTTTATCGCGGTCCATTGCATAGTAACGACCGTGAATAGATGCAAATTGACCTACTCCCATTTCAGTCATTTGTTTTTCAGTTTCTTCAATATAGTCTAAAGCTGTTGTAGGTCCAACATCTCGACCATCTAAGAAGCCATGAACTAAAACGTCCGTTACATCTTGCTGCTTTGCAAGCTTTAATAGAGCAAACATATGCTCATAATGACTATGAACACCACCATCTGATAACAGCCCCATAATATGCAATTTAGAATTATGAGCTTTCACATGTGCCACCGCATCTAAAAATGCTTGATTTGTAAAGAAGTCTCCTTCACGTATCGATTTATTTAAGCGTGTTAAGCTTTGATAAACAATACGACCAGCACCAATGTTTAAGTGACCCACCTCGGAATTACCCATTTGTCCTTCTGGTAGCCCAACGGCTTCTCCAGATGCTGTTAATGTAGCGTGTGGGAATTGGCTCCAATATCGATCGAAATTTGGCTTTTTAGCCTGTGCTACTGCATTTCCGAATGTTTCATCACGAAATGCAAAGCCATCTAAAATAATTAAAGCTACTGGCTTTTTAGGCATTTGCTGCCGCCTCCAATAATGTTAAATAAGATTCTGGTTGTAAGCTTGCTCCACCTACTAATGCTCCATCAATATGCTCTTTTGATAAAAGCTCATGAACGTTGTCAGGCTTAACGCTGCCACCGTATTGGATGCGAACTGCATTGGCCGTTTCAGCATCAAATAATTCCTCAACGACCGAACGAATCGCTCCGCAAACTTGATTGGCATCATCGGCTGTAGCCGTTTTACCTGTACCGATTGCCCAAATTGGTTCATAGGCAATGACCATATGCTCTACTTGCTGCGCTTCGAATCCAGCAAGTGCCGCTTTAATTTGGCCCGCAACCTTTTGCTCTGTCGTTCCCGCTTCTCGTTCCTCTAGCGTTTCACCACAGCAAATAATCGGTACAATATTATGTGCAAGTGCTGCTGCTACTTTTTTATTAATAGCCTCATCTGTTTCATTGTAGTACTCGCGACGTTCTGAGTGTCCTAATATAACATAGTCCACGTCCACACTTGCTAGCTGTGCAGGGCTAATTTCACCAGTAAAGGCACCTTCATTTTCATAGTGCATCGTTTGGGCACCAATAGCTAGCTCTGATTCACTAGCAACTTGCACAAGAGTAGGTAGGTAAAGTGCTGGTGCGCAAATTACAGCGTCTACTTTCTCATTAGAAGGAAGTTTATCCTGTACGGCATCTACAAATTGTATAGCTTCTTCAAATGTCTTAAACATTTTCCAGTTACCTGCAATAATTGGTTTACGCATCGTCTTGCCTCCGATTTTTTATTTGGCTTATTTATCGTTTAGTGCAACAATTCCTGGAAGCTCTTTACCTTCCATTAACTCAAGTGAAGCACCGCCACCTGTAGAAATGTGATCCATTTTAGTAGCTATTTTAAACTTTTCAACTGCCGCTGCAGAGTCACCGCCACCGATTACTGTATAACCGGATGTAGTTGCCATTGCATCAGCCACTGTTTTTGTACCATTCGCAAATTTATCCATTTCAAAGACACCCATTGGTCCGTTCCAAATAATCAATTTAGAATTTTTAATGACCTCTGCATAGTGAACTGCTGTTTTTGGCCCAATGTCTAGCCCCATCCAATCGGCAGGAATAGCATCAACATCCACAACTTTTGTTTCCGCATCTTGTGAAAATTCATTAGCCACTACCGCATCAATTGGCATATGTAATTGCACGCCTTTTGCTTTTGCCTTTTCAATAAATGATTTTGCTAGCTCAATTTTATCTTCTTCTAATAAAGATTTCCCAATATCGTAGCCTTGTGCCTTAATGAACGTGAATGATAATCCACCACCAATAATTAAGTGGTCTACTTTTTCTAATAAACTTTCAATTACACCAATTTTATCTTTAACTTTGGCACCACCGATAATCGCTGTAAATGGATGTTCAGGATTCGATAGCGCTTTACCAAGTACATCTAATTCCGTTTGCATTAGGAAACCTGATACTGCAGGAATGTGCTTGGCGATTCCTTCTGTAGAAGCATGTGCTCGGTGAGCTGCACCGAAAGCATCATTGACATAAATATCTGCTAGCTGAGCAAATTGCTGTGCTAAAGCTGGATCATTTTTTTCTTCGCCTGCATGGAAACGAACGTTTTCAAGAAGTAAAATGTCTCCATCCTGCATGCTCGCAACAGCTTCTTCCACTGCTTGCCCAATAGATTCATCTAGCTTCGTAACTGGTTTGCTCATTAGCTCCGCTAAGCGAATACCAACTGCTGTTAGACGCATATCCTCTTTTACTTCACCCTTTGGACGACCTAAATGAGAAGCTAAAATGACTTTTGCACCTTGCTCTACTAAGTATTCAATTGTTGGAATAGCTGCTCGAATACGTGTTTCATCTGTAATGGCCCCATCCGCCATTGGAACATTAAAATCAACACGTACAAAAACGCGTTTACCTTTTACATCAATATCTTTCATTGTCTTCTTATTTAACATGAAGAAACTCCCTTCAAAGCTGTTTTAGTCTTACATCATTGTGTTTTACCCATCTTGGCTCCACACCATGCTTCCTAAATCGAAAAGTCATCTTGGTACTTTTCGGGGTCACCATCTAATGTGCATATGATTCTCCAACTTTTGATAATGAACCCTAATACTTGTTTTTATAGTAGCAAAAGTACCCTTTTATGTCTTGCAAACACCATATATGAATTACGCATTAGTGTTGGAGTCCCAACAAAATCTGTGACATCCGCTAGGCTATTATCTTGATGTAGTCGGTGTTTGGACACCCACTCCATTAAAGAGAGCCATTTGTGTATTCATCTCATTACCTATAGAGGTGGGTATTTCCTGCTGAATTTAGACAAAAAGGGAGTAAGGGTTAACCCTTACTCCCATTACCCTTGTATATTATATCTATTCGATATTATAAAGGCTATACTTTTTGTGCATAAAAAGCAGTATTATGTCACACTTTTTACTCAAAATGTTGAAATATGATACTTATTTATTGTTTAACCCTTGTTCAGCAATGTATAAAGCTAAGTCCATTAAGCGAGTAGAGTAACCAATTTCGTTATCGTACCAAGCTAGAACCTTCACCATTTTGTTTTCTAATACCATTGTTGAAAGACCATCAACAGTAGAAGAATGGTGGTTACCGTTATAATCAATAGAAACTAATGGTAGTTCGTTGTAGTCTAAAATGCCTTTTAATTCATTTTCAGATGCTTCTTTTAATACCGCATTAATTGCTTCTTTCGTTACATCTGCTTTTAATTCTACAACTAAGTCTACACATGATACGTTAGGTGTTGGTACACGCATAGAGAAGCCATCTAATTTACCTTTTAATTGTGGTAATACTTTAGAAACGGCTACCGCTGCCCCAGTTGTTGTTGGAATCATAGATACCGCTCCTGCACGTGCACGACGTGGGTCAGAGTGTGGGAAGTCTAAGATTCGTTGATCGTTTGTGTAAGAGTGGATTGTTGTCATCATACCGCGTTCAATGCCAAATTTCTCATCAAGTACTTTCGCTACAGGCGCAAGACAGTTTGTTGTACAAGAAGCATTTGAGATAACATCATCTGTTGCTGGGTTATAGTCTGTATGGTTAACACCCATCACAAATGTAGGCATTTCTCCTTTTGCTGGTGCAGAAAGGATTGCTTTTTTAGCTCCTGCTTCAATATGCTTACCTACTTCTTCCACTGAACGGAAATGACCAGTACATTCAAGAACTACGTCTACTCCTAATTCACCCCATGGTAATTGTGAAGGATCTTTTTCAGCATATACTTTTATACGTTGACCATTTACTACGAAAGAATCTTCATCTGCATTGACTTCAGCATCATAGATACCGTGGACTGAATCATATTTCAATAAGTGTGCAAGCTGACCTGCGTCTGTTAAGTCGTTTACAGCTACTACTTCAAATTCATTTTGCTTCATTGCCTCACGAAATACTAAACGTCCAATACGTCCAAATCCATTAATTGCTAATTTTAATGCCATTGTTAATTCCTCCAATAATGTGTAATGTCTGCCTCCATTGAAATAGAGACGTTAAATTGCTTTTATGCTCATTCAAAAAATGCTTCAACATTTTTTGAGATCGAGTGACATGGTAATGCTCACACCCATCAATCAAAATGGCTGTCAGTAGATAAAGTAGCGGCAATGGCTTTTGCGGCTGCTTCATCTGTAATAAAAATCGTTTGCTTTGGCGCTACTTTAAAATAAGAAAGCATCGCATTGACCTTTTGTTTTCCTGCTGCCACGGCAATAACTTGCTGGCTATTTTTTACCTGTTCAAGCTGAATACCAATCGTGCGGATACGATGTACGATTTCACCATCGGCATTAAAGTAATAACCAAATGCCTCACTTACCGCGCCCTTCTCCTCAAGAATTCGCAAATCCTCAGAAGATGAATTACGTCGAATCGCCATTTCCTCTGCCGATCCAATGCCATGGATCACGCAATCTGCTCGATCATAATACGCCATCATTTCAGTTACCATAGGCTCTGTTAGCATTGCTTGATATGCTTGCTCACTTAAATGCTCAGGTAAAAATAATGTACGGTATTGTTCCTCCATCTGCATGGCAAATGTTGCAACAAGCGTATTCGCTTGCATTTGCATTTCATGACCAATTCCTCCGCGTGCGGCAACAAAGGTAATATCTTTTTGTCCCTCTAATGGATGTAAAAATTGAGCTAGAGAGGCAACTGATTTTCCACCAGTGACCGCTACAACTTGTTCATCAAAAGCAGTAGACATAAATTGCAATGCTGCTTCCTTGCCAAGCAAGGTTAGGATTGTATTGTCTTCACTATAGTCACCTGGTACAACAACAACATGTTGTATACCAAAATGATGTTCAAGCAATTTTGCAAGCTGGGTTAAACCAGACCATTCATAAACGATGGCTCTCAGTTTTTCAATGACTTCTTCACCATCATCTGTACATACCATACCCGACTTTTGCGAATCTAATAACCCTTGTTCACGTAAAATGTCAGTTTCTTTACGAATTTCTCTCTCTGTCATTTTCAATGAATCTGCGAGTGTTCGACGCCCGATAGGTTGCATAAGTTGAACGGCTTGCAAAATACGATATCTAGATTGCAGAAGCGGATACATTTCAGGAAGTAGCCTTTGCTGTGCCTCTGGAATAGTGAACATATTTATCTACTCCCTTGTTAATAGTGGTGGGTTCAATTAAGTCCCACTATATTATTTTGTGTCCCACTTATGATTTTATTATAATACGCATATTTGGAAAGTGCAAGTAATTGTATAGTTTTGGATTAAAAAAAAGCCCCATAGCTTTGCCATTAGCTACGGGACTTTGGTTTGCTTATTTTGTGAAAGATAAAATTGCGTTTTTCTTAAATCCTTCTAAAGCTTTTGTTGCTTCATTTTTATTTGTAAATTCAAAAATACGAACGTCCTTTTTTTCAAATACTGTAATAACCCACATTGTAAAATCTCCCTTCACATCGCTTTTGTAATATAACAACCACTAGAATTTGTGATACTTTTCATTATCTGTTTTATAACAACGTCTTACTTGATACCTATTCTACTCCGATTTTTATAAAATAAAAGACTAATGTGAAGGTCTTCACAAACTGTTCAAATTCAAACCGCTTTCATTGAACAATTTGTGAATTGTATGAATGACAACTAACAATAGAGCGATTTACGCCGTTATTATCTTTTTAAAGACATAGAACTTAACTGCCCAAGTACTCCATCAATGTAGCATAATCCAGATTACCGTATTGGATAACGACCCCATCCTTTTCTACTACAGGTATCATTAACATATATTTTTCGTGTATGAGATCATCCTCTTCAATATTAACTATTTCAATATCGAACGCTACATCTTCCTGTACAAGCTTTAATGTATGTAAGCCCTCTACACATAATGGACAATTAGCTCGACTAAAAAATTGAACAATCATGGATGGCACCTCCTGTTTCTATTATTTCTTCATCGTTGAACGATGACAATGCTAGCTACAACGATTGTAAACTATGTGGTGGATTCATTCAAAAGCTTACTAGAAAAATGAAAGGCATTGAGTGCGAATAACAAGCACATCAATGCCTTTTGGCTATTATGTTATTTTAAATGATGATCAAGGAATTTCAACATGGCATTATAGAATTCGATTCTGTTTTCTTCATTCGCGAAGCCATGGCCCTCATTATCCTTTAACATATACTCTACATCTACACCTCTAGCACGTAAAGCTTCGACAATTTGGTCGGATTCCGCTTTGTTGACACGTGGATCATTTGCGCCTTGTGCAACAAATAAAGGTGTTTTAATTTTATCTGCATGGAAGACCGGAGAAACCGCTGATAATAATTCTTTATCTTTCTCTGGATGACCTACTCGTTCATAAAAAATGTCTCGCATAGTTTCCCAGTATGGTGGAATTGTATCTAATAGTGTGAAAATATTAGATACACCAACATAATCAACTGCTGCCGCATATAAATCTGGTGTATACGTAATGCCAGCTAATGTAGCATAACCGCCAAATGAAGCACCGTAAATACCGATACGTTTAGGATCTGCAATACCCTGGTCAATCGCCCATTGAACGCCATCCGTTATATCATCTTGAATTTTCAAGCCCCATTGCTTATTACCAGCTTGAAGGAATTCCTTCCCATATCCAGTCGAGGAACGGAAGTTTACTTGTAGCACTGCATAGCCACGATTTGCTAATAGCTGTACTTCTGGATTGAATCCCCACATATCACGAGCCCACGGTCCACCATGTGGGTTTACAATAAGAGGTAGATCTTTAGCATTTTTATTTTTCGGCAATGTTAAATAACCATTTATAATTAATCCATCACGACTCTTATAAGAGATAGGATGCATTTCTGCAAGCTCTGAAGATTTCAACCAAGGGCTCAATGTTGCTAATTCTGTTAATTCATCTGTTGTTGAATCATAGTAATAATATTTTCCATAGATGGTGTCACTCGATACACTTACAATAAATTTTGTCATCTCTTTATTGTAATCGTTTATGCCCAATTGGCTTTCTTGAACACCAAGCTTGTTTTGAATTTTACGGAATAACTTTTCAAAATTTTTATCAAAGAATTGATAATGGATTTTATCCGTAGCATACGCACCATACAATAATTTATCTTTTTCAGCATTATACAATACACCCGAAACATCCACTTCATCATTGGACATGATTACTTCTTCTTTCCCTTGTAAGTCATACTTCACCACTTCTACTTTATCCCGGCCTTTATTGGATGTAGCATAAATAAACTTATTGTCCTTCGAGAAAGCTATCGGCATCACTTCATCCCCAGCACCGATTTTAATAAATGATCTGAATTCATCCTTTTCTGAATCTCGATAAAGGACAGTACCTTCCACCCCATCAGTAGCCACAGCTACACGTACATTGCCGTTACGATCTGCTAACCAGTTCGTAATATTGCCAGGATTTTTGGCGACGTGAGTCGTTTTACCCGTCTTTACATTTAGCTTGTACACATCAAAAACAGTAGCATCCTCTTTGTTCATCATAATAAGAATTTCGTCTTTTACACCCTGTAAGCTATCCAATATTCCTACCGTTACGTTAGGATATGGCGTTAAATCTTTTTCCACAGAACCGTTAAAGGTTGTAGAATAAATATGGAAGTTTTCATCTCCACCTTTATCTTTCAAATAAAGTAAAGCATCATCCTTCCAGAAAAAACCTGCAATATCTCGATCCTTTGAGCTTGATACACGAACAGGCTCACTATTATCATTCATTTTTTTCACGAATACATTCGAGCGGTTCTCCCATTCAGAGGCAAATGTAATATAATTACCATCAGGGGAAAGTTCGTAGCCAAAATTCCCTGGATTTTTCATAAAATCTTCCACAGAAATTTCTTTTACTCCTTTATTATTGGAACCATTTTTTATATGTTTAACATTGTTAAGGAGTTTGCCAGCATCTTGTTTCGTAATAAAATCTGTACTTGAAGATACTCCCTTAAAGAAACCAAGCTTATTGGCCTTCTTTAAATACTCTGGTAGTGACTTTTCTTTTCCTTCTTTATTGGCAGCTCTAACTAAAATCCTAGCTGCTTGATCACGTTTAATAATAGCGCTTAAGTCTGAAATCTCTCCAGCCTTTACCCATTGATCCTTAATTTGTTGACGCATTGAATCAGAGCCATGCTGGAATGTTAAAGCTGTTACTGCTAAATCCAGAAATTCCTGTGCTGAAAGATGTTCCTCTTGTGCTAATACAACATTTGTTTCATTGGCAGCACGTACTTCTTGCAATGTTGCAGGAATAACCGTAGCAGTTGTTAAAATAATTGCTAATGATGCAGTTAAAAATCTTTTTTTCAAAATGATTCCTCCCTATATCAGTTTACGTTATATCGATAGTCGATATATTCAAATTATACCATTATTTGTATTTTTGTCAATATTTTCATATTAAAAGCGAACTAAATAATTAGCTCGCTTGTCGTTAGTATTAAAATTTTCGGCTTGCCCCTCCACCTGCTGAAGAGCCGCCACCAAACCCTCCAAAACCGCCACCACCTGAACGTCCGCCACCAAAGCCACCAGGATAACCGCCGTAGCCTCTCCCACGAGGTCCGCCTCTTCCGCCTTTTGAAAAAGAAGAAAAAATGAGGACTATTATAACGATGACAATAATGAGCCAGATGGGCATTCCTTCCTCCTCCTTTGCACCTGCAGGTAATTCACCATTCCAATTATGCTCTTCAGCTACAGTACGAAAGACCTCCGCATATGTAGCTAGAAAGGCTTGATCATTATCACCTTCACTTGCAAAGGGATAAAATGCATTATCTAAAATACGCCCTAATTTACCGTCTGGTAATGCTCCTTCTAAGCCTTGACCTACAGCTATCACCACATCATTTTGGCCTTCGCCCTGTCCAAATGTAGCGAGTATAAGGACACCATTATTTTTCTCTTTGTCCCCAATGCCCCAGGAACGAATCATCTTTGTCGCATACATTTTCGCCTCCTGCCCATGAAGGCTATCAACGGTTACGACCATGATTTCAGCACCTGTCCCTTTATCTAATTGCTCTGAATAATGGTTTAGCTCCTGTTTTACATCTAAAGATAAGACATTCGCAAAATCATGGATATACGTATTTTTCATTGGTGAAGGTATTGCTGCTTTCGTCATAGTCATGCTAAAAAGAAGCACTGAGCAAACGATAAGCAGCTGTATAATACAACGCTTCATCACTGTGTACCCGATTGACTAAAATCAATAGACGGTGCTTGTTCGGCACCCGCAGCGGCTTTAAAGTATTCTTTTTGTTCAAATCCAAACATCCCTGCCATTAAATTGCCAGGAAAGCGTTTAACATGCTTATTAAATTGTTGTACTTCATTATTATAATCCTCGCGCGCAACTGCCAAGCGATTTTCTGTGCCAGCAAGCTCATCCATTAACTGACGAAAATTTGCATCTGCCTTTAAGTTCGGGTAGTTTTCCACGACTACTAGTAAACGACTAAGCGCACCAGATAAAGCATCATTCGCAACAGCTTGCTGTTCAGGAGTATTAGCATTGCCCATTTGAGCACGTGCGTTAGTAATATCCGCAATGATCTGTTGCTCGTGATTCGCATACCCTTTCACAGATTCAACCAAATTGGGAATTAAATCGTAGCGGCGTTGGAGCTGGTTTTCAACTTGCGCCCATTTGGAATCTACATTTTCCTCAGCTGTTACTAAACTGTTATATTTAGGAATCAATACTAAGGCTAACACGATAAGAATGATAACAATTATCCCAATTGGTCCAAACCATTTCTTCATTTTCTAAAACCTCCTTGACTTGCATTTCCTTTTGTTAGTCTACATTTTTGCCTTTGCATTTATACCGTATGAAAATCATTTGGCTTGACATACTAAATACTGCATCAAAAATTATATGAGGAGGCGTTTTTTTTGTCACAATCGTTTTACAATGAATCATCATCCAATCAAACAAATTTCAATCAACAACATAGTCTAAATCATGGTGGACACGAAATGATGGACATGCATGAAGCAATTGGTGAAATTATCGCTGGTATGAACCAAGCGATCATTTTACGTCCACAAGTAAAGGATCAAGAATTACTCAGCATTTTGGATCGCCAATATAATTTTACATTGGGTATGTATAATACGATTGTTGAGTCCTTTAAAACAGGTCATGATCCATCTGTTCCTACGGGACGTTACCAAATGGAAACAGGCAATGACTTTAAATATGGCTTAACTCCAGGCCAACCAAAAAAACCAATGCAAAACGCTAATGAAATTAATGATGAAGCCATTTCTGGTTTCTTACTAGGCGCTCAAAAGGGAGCAGCAAAATGTATGACGGCTGCTGCAACAGAAACGACAAACCCTGTTGTTCGTCGTGTTGTTGCTGATAGTATTCCCAACTGCATTGAAATGGCCTATGAATTATCCATTTACCAAAATAAACATGGCTATTATCAAGTGCCTCAGTACTCTCAACAAGATATGCAAACGATGCTTAATGCATACGATACAACCTCTAATCCCCTTCATTAAAAATCAAAAGGCAGTCCATGGTGATGAATTCTCATCATGGACTGCCTTTTCTCATTATAATACTTTTCCTAAAAATGCTTTCGTACGTTCACTTTGTGGGTTTCCGAATAATTCCTCAGGCAACCCCTCTTCCACAATATAGCCACCATCCATAAAGACTACTCGATCACCAACCTCACGAGCAAAGCCCATTTCATGTGTGACTACAATCATTGTCATCCCTTCAGCCGCTAGATTTTTCATTACATCTAACACCTCTTTTACCATTTCAGGATCAAGAGCTGAAGTAGGCTCATCAAATAGAATGGCCTTTGGCTTCATTGCTAATGCACGTGCAATAGCTACACGCTGCTGTTGTCCACCTGATAGCTGTTCAGGATAATTATAGGCTTTACTGTCGAGACCCACCTTTTTTAACAGCTCATGCCCAAGCTCTTCAGCTTCTGGACGACTCATTTTACGAATTTGCATGGGAGCCATCGTGACATTATCGATGACGTTCATATGAGGGAATAAGTTAAATTGTTGAAACACCATTCCCACCTCTGCTCGAATCTCATTGATATTCGTTTTCGGATCATTGATCTTCACATCTTCAATATAAATAGCACCGTCCGTTACTTCTTCTAGCATATTAATGCAACGTAAAAAAGTACTTTTTCCTGAACCAGAAGGCCCAATGACACATACAACTTGTTTTTCTTGGATTTCATAATCAATCCCTTTTAATACTTCTAGCTTACCAAAATATTTGTGTAGGTTCTCAATTCTTATCATCTTGCTTCCCGCCCTTCTGCCTTACGAGGGACATAACTATTGCTAAATCGTTTCTCAATAAATGCAACAATCTTCGTTACACCATACGTTAATATTAAATATAGTAATGCAGCAACAATATACGGTTCCCAGAAACGGAAGCTTGCACCTGCAACAACTTTACTAGCATATAGAATATCTGGTGCAGCGATGACTGTTACTAGTGAGGAATCCTTTAATAATGCTATGAATTCATTCCCTAATGGCGGGATCATGCGTCTAAAGGCCTGCGGTAAAATAACCTTACGCATCGCTTGGTTATGTGTAAGACCAAGAGAACGAGCGGCCTCCATTTGCCCCTTTGCAATACTTTGGATACCTGCACGGAAAATTTCTGCATTGTAAGCAGCACAGTTTAAAATAAGCGCGGTAATCCCTGAAACCATATACCCTAAAGAATGTCCAAAAATGGTTGGAATAACGGCTAAGTGTATTAATAAAATTTGAACAAGCATTGGTGTTCCGCGGAATAAATCAACATATAATTTTGATGGCCAATATATCCATTTTTTACTTGATAATTTCCCTAGTCCTAAAAACAGTCCTAAAAGAATACCGCCAAAATAACCACTAAGTGTCAAAATAAGTGTTACGCCAATACCTCGTATAAACATATCTCGGTAGTTCCAGACAATGTCCCAGCGTAGGTCAAAGATGTCCATCCGAAAACCCCATTTCCCCTTTAAAGTTACATCAATTAAATGAGTCGCTAGCATACTGCTTGGCGAGTGGCATTACCATATTATTCGAAATCAGTACCTGTAATTTCTTTTAATTTACCGTTTTCTTTAATCTTTTTCAGACCTTCATTTAATTTATCTAAAAGCTCTTTATTCCCCTTTTGAACCATAAAGCCATAATATTCTTTTTCGAATGCGTCATCTTGAATGACTTTAATTTTTTGATCTGGATGCGCTTTAATATATTCGTATACTACCGCATTGTCTCCAATAGCTGCATCAACATTACCATTTAGCATTTCTTGAATTGCGATTGGCTGACTTTCAAAAGCCATAATATTTGTACTTGCTTCACCTTGTAGCTTTTTAGCTGCCATATGGCCAGTAGCATTAATTTGTACGGACACCTTTTTGTCTTTTAATTCATCTAATGATTTAATCTTTGAATCTTCTTTCACAACAATTAATAATTGAGATTCATAGTATGGCTCAGTAAAATCGAATGATTCTTTGCGCTCATCTGTAATTGTAATCCCTGAAGCACCAATATGTGTTTCACCGTTTTTAATTGTTTGGAAAACGGGTTCCCAACCAATATTATTCCACTCTACTTCGAAATTCATTTCATCAGCAATTGCTTTTAAAATATCGACATCAATCCCCACAATTTTCCCTTTATCGTCAACAGATTCAAACGGTGCAAAAGTTGCTTCTGTACCTACTTTATATACTTTCTTGCCATCCGCACCTTCTGAAGGTGTGCTACCAGAAGAGGCATTGTCCTTTGTGCCACATCCTGCAAGTGCTAAAGTTAGCGCTGCTATCATCATAAGTAACATCCAAGCTGTTTTTTTCATTGCATTTCCCCCTATTTCGATAATTTTCCATCCTGCGTATTATTTTTCGCAATTCGGAAATGTTAGACTATTAGGTCAATTATATTAATATTATAGTATTTGCACAACAACTTTTCGCATAAAACTAAATATTTTTTCATATTAATTAATGGCAAAACCATTTATATAGAAAAAATAAGCATTAATAACAAGATATCGAACCTAAAACTAATATATATACAATAGAAGCGATGTCAAATTTCGATAAATTTAAACAAAAAAAAAAGAATCCCCTCAGAAAGGATTCTTTTTTCGGCTATTACTAGCCTTCACGGACAGTATGTTCACTAAAAAATAATTTGGAGTTGTTGCTTTCTTGAAGGTTTGAAAGGCATAAATAGGGGAATAATGCCAACTAGGACAGTATTCCCATTACTTTTCCTCTCTATCCCCACTAAGCAGGCTGCTAAACTACTTATTAGGAGATTGAGCTATTACAGTATATCAATATTCAGTAAAATGGCGCCCTCGGAGGGAATCGAACCCCCAGTGCAAGAACCGGAATCTTACGTGTTATCCATTACACCACGAGGGCAAAAAACACAAAAAAAAAGTACTCACCCTAGGCTTACGAAAAGCATGATGTAGATAATCCTCTTTTGAAGCATACCTGCAAAATAGTGTCCTGTACTTTCAAACTTATAACCTTACCTATTATACAAACGTATCACATATAATTCAACCATAGAATGCAAAAAGAATTTATTTTTTTTATTTTAATTAATTTCACTTTAGCAGGGTTAATATTTGACCTTCCCTGACTATAATGTGTATGATAAGGTTACAGCTGAAATAAACAATGTAGATTTCAGCAAAGGTAATCGAATTTAGTTTTTTGAAGGAGGATTTAACATGAATTTAATTCCTACAGTTATTGAACAAACAAGCCGTGGTGAGCGTGCATATGACATTTATTCACGTCTACTTAAAGACCGCATTATCCTTTTAGGAAGTGCTATCGATGACAATGTGGCGAACTCCATTGTCGCACAGCTACTTTTCCTACAAGCAGAAGATCCAGACAAAGACATTTCTCTTTACATTAATTCGCCAGGTGGATCAATTACGGCTGGTATGGCTATTTATGACACAATGCAAATTATTAAGCCAAAAGTTCAAACGATTTGTATTGGTATGGCTGCATCAATGGGAGCTTTCTTACTTGCTGCGGGTGAACCTGGTAAACGTTTTGCATTACCAAATGCGGAAGTAATGATTCACCAACCACTAGGTGGCGCACAAGGTCAAGCGACAGAAATTGAAATTGCTGCTAAACGTATTTTATTCTTACGTGAAAAATTAAACGGCATTTTATCTGAACGCACTGGTCAACCACTTGAAGTCATTGCAAGAGACACAGATCGTGATAACTTCATGACAGCTGAACGTGCAAAAGAATATGGTTTAATCGATCACATTATGCACCGTAGTACGGATAATAAATAATACTAAAAAGCCTCCCAGAAAATTACTCTGAGAGGCATTTTTATTTGTTTGTTAATCTTCATTTTCAATAATTGCAGCTAATGCTGTAACCGCTTGCTCGGCATCATTGCCTTCACTACTTAACGTTACTTCGGTACCTTTCGCAACCGCTAAGCTCATGACACCCATTATCGATTTGGCATTCACTTTTTTTTCATCTTTTTCTAGAAAGATATCCGCACTGAAACGATTGGCCTCCTGCACAAATAGTGCCGCTTGTCTAGCTTGTAGTCCTAATTTTAATTTAACCTGGACTCTTCTCTCGATCATTCTCAAAACTCCCCTTCACTACCGTTCATCTATTAGTTTTATCTTACCTTACTTACTAGCAAAAGAACAATAAGCGATTACGCATGACATTCATACCTGAAAAGTATGAAAACTTAACCACCTATTTTTTCACCGCGTCTTAATGCATCTGCTATTTCGTCTATTTTTCTTAAACGATGGTTGACACCTGATTTGCTGACGGTACCACTGGATACCATTTCACCAAGTTCTTTTAACGTAACATCTTGATACTCTACTCGTAATCGTGCAATTTCACGAAGCTTTTCTGGTAGTTGGTCAAGTCCAATAGAATTTTCAATAAATCGAATATTCTCTACCTGCCGTAATGCTGCTCCAATTGTTTTGTTTAGATTGGCTGTTTCACAGTTCACAATACGATTGACACTATTGCGCATGTCTCGCAATATCCGAACATCCTCAAATTTCATCATTGCCTGATGGGCGCCTACAATATTAAGGAAATCAGAAATTTTTTCCGCTTCCTTTAAATAAGTAACAAAGCCTTTTTTGCGTTCAATTGTTTTGGCATTGAGTTCAAATTCATTCATTAAATCCATCAATGCTTCACCATGTTCTTTATATAAAGAATAAATTTCTAAATGGTAGGCGGACGTTTCTGGGTTATTGACAGAGCCTCCTGCCAAAAATGCACCTCTTAAATAGGCTCTTTTTTGACCATTTTTTTTAATGAGCTTTCTTGAGATCGTATGATTAAATTGAAAGTCGTCTGAGATGATTTCTAAATCAATTAACAGCTCGCGCGCTCCTTCTCTTACACGGCAAATATATACGTTATTTTTTTTCAATCGCATTTTCTTACGAACTAGTAATTCCACATTGTACGGATACAATTTTTTCATAATCGTATATAGTCTTCTTGCAATTGCAGCGTTTTCAGTTTGCACGTCCAAGCTTAGTTGTTTATTCGCAAAGGATAATGAACCATTCATACGAATTAGGGCAGAAACTTCTGCTTTCATACAATGATTGTCCGCTTCTATTTGGGTTAATTCCTTTTTCGTTTCAGAAGCAAAAGACATATCACGCCCCCCTTTCAATCATAATTTCTATGTATATGTTCATCTTACCATATACAATAAACACTTTATGTTTCTATTATCGGTTCTCTTACCGATCATAAATACCGGCATAATCTACCAGCCACTCTGCAACATTCGTAGCATTATGTCGAACCGTACCATCTGATCGAATTGTAGCAATATCGCGTCTTATAACCTCTAATCCCATACTTTCAAGCTTTGCCACATCAAATGTCACTGGCTCTGCTCTTTCTTCTTTATACAATTCTTTTACTGGATTCGGCAATTCTTCATCATTAACTAAAATCGAATCAATAAAGGATGCGCCAACATGCTTATGTATGGCCGATACATGATCACCTGCTGTATAAGAAATGGTTTCACCTTTTTGTGTCATTAAATTACAAACATATATTTTTCTTCCTTTTGCTTTCACAACAGCTTCCCCAATCTCTTTGACAAGGAGATTTGGAATAATACTTGTGTATAAGCTTCCTGGGCCAATTAATATATAGTCTGCACGCTGAATTGCCCGAATAGCTTCTGGTAACGGTTGCACGTTTTCGGGTACTAAAAAAACGCGATCAATGCGTTTTGTCGCTGTCGGGACTTTTGATTCACCTTCAATGATTGAACCATCCTCTAACACAGCATGTAAGTTAATTTTTTTATTGGCTGCTGGTATTACACGGCCATGTACTTTTAATACCTTCCCCATCTCACTTATAGCATGGTTAAAATCACCAGTAATATCAGTAAGTGCTGTTAGCATTAAGTTCCCTAAGGAATGGCCACGTAAATCCTCTGACGCTGAAAAACGGTATTGAAACATTTGCTCCACTAGCGGTTCAATATCTGATAATGCCGCAATGACATTACGAACATCACCTGGTGGTGGAATATCATAATCATCTCGTAAACGCCCTGAAGAGCCGCCATCGTCTGCTACCGTCACAATAGCAGTAATATCAAATGGATGGTGCTTGAGCCCACGAAGTAATGTAGATAGTCCTGTTCCACCACCAATTACCACAAGCTTTGTTTGCTTTTTCCCCATTCACTCATTCCTTTCTACGATTAATATCACGATGCGTAATAACCGTATTCTCTTTGTTGGCTAAATAAGCCCCAAAAAACTCTGCTAAAGTTACTGAACGATGCTGACCACCTGTACAACCAAAAGCGATAACGAGTTGTGATTTACCTTCTTGTCGATAAAGAGGAATCATAAAGTCGAACAAATCCGTTAGTTTTTGTATAAGTATTTGCGTATCTTCCAAGGCTAAAACATAGGAGGAAACTTCTGTTTGAAGTCCCGTCTTTGGGCGTAGCTCTTCTACATAATACGGATTTTTAAGAAAACGAACATCGAACACTAAGTCTGCATCAATTGGCATACCATGCTTGAAGCCAAAAGACATAATGTTTACGGTAAAAATAGTATCTGCTTCACTGGCAAATTCTTTAACGATCTTTTCACGTAATTGCTTTGGTTTCATGTTAGATGTGTTATAAACAAAATTAGCACGGCCTTTTACTTCCGATAAAAGCGCTCGCTCTTGCTTTATACCATCTAAAGGTAAGCCACTTACTGCCAATGGATGGGCTCTTCTTGTTTCTTTATAGCGTCTTACTAATGTGGCATCATCTGCATCTAAAAATAAAATACGAGCTACAATGTCGCCTTCTTTTAGTATATGGTCTAACGCCCCAATAAGCGCATCAAAAAAGTTACCTCCACGCATATCCATCACTGCCGCAATACGTGTACTATTCTTTCCAGAATCTCTTAGCAGAGTTAAAAAAGTTGTAAGTAACGCAGGTGGTAAATTATCAATACAGTAATACCCTAAATCTTCAAAGCTTTGAATAGCTACTGTCTTCCCAGCTCCAGACATTCCTGTAATAATAACCAATTCATGTGTACTTTGTTGGCCTTCAACCACCACTGTCATGCAACTCCTTTATTGTTCTTTTGATATTTGTATTTTCTGATGAAGTAATTCAAAATTCGTTGTATAGTCAAACGTGCCATACTGAATACCTGATTGCGAAATAGCAAATTGTAAATTAGTGCGATCTCCTTCAGCCATTGGCAAATGTGCTAAATCCTCTACTGGGTGCCATGCAAGTTTACCTTCTCTAGTTTCTACAAACGGTATACCGTCTACATCCTTAGCAACAAATGTATAAAGCATCCATTCATCTACAACTTCATCATTTTCTTTAATGACCATCGTATAAACACCCTTTAGGTGTACATGTAAAGGTATAACATTTGTCTCTTCCTGAAATTCACGAATAGCAGCCTCAAAGATGGACTCACCGCTTTCCATTTTTCCACCCGGAGCAACGTACCAACCTCGTCTTGGTTTCTGAAGTAATAATACTTTACCGTCTTTTACGGCAATTAAATTTGCAATTCTTTGCATAGGCACACCTCTAATCACTTTTGCATTCTACTCTCCATTATAGCAAGACACAGCAAGATTTGTCCTCATTTACAACTCTCATACGTAGACATTTAACAATTTAGTTTTATCGAAGAATTTATTGAAAAAAAGCTCATGCTCTTTTCATGATCTATACAAATAAAAAAGTAGGTTGTTCCCACCTAATTGAGGCGGAAACAACCTACTAAACAAAATAAAAGGGGGATTGCTAATTACACTTTTAATCATACACCTTTTATATGTCATTCAAGTTACAACAATATTAAAACCACATTAAAATTGTATTTTTTTCCTTAAAATAGCCAAGTTATGCATTAATTTTCTCTAATAGCTCTTCTACATAATGCTGTACAGCTTGAGCTGCAATACTGCCATCACCAGTTGCTGTAACAATTTGACGTAGTGATTTTTCACGTACATCTCCAGCTGCAAAGATTCCTGGAATTGTTGTTTCCATATTATCATTTGTCAAAATATAACCAGCATCATTTAAAATACCTAAAGATTCAAATGGCTTTGTTAAAGGTAGCATACCGATATACACAAACACACCATCTGTTGTAAACTCTGATTCAGTTCCATCCACAGTTGATTGTAGTGTAACACTACCCACTTTACCATTAGCTTCATTAATTTCTTTTACTGTAGCATTCCAAATGAAATCAATTTTGTCATTTGCAAATGCACGATCTTGGAGGATTTTTTGTGCACGTAATTTATCACGACGGTGGACAATTGTTACTTTATCAGCAAAGCGTGTTAAATATACGCCCTCTTCTACAGCTGAATCTCCTCCGCCAACAACTACAAGATTTTTTTGTTTAAAGAACGCGCCATCACAAACTGCACAGTAGCTGACACCACGGCCGCCAAGTTCTTTTTCACCAGGCACACCCATTTTTTTATACTCTGCACCAGTTGTAATAATAATAGCACGTGTTTTATATTCTTTTGTACCTGATTTAATTGTTTTAAATTCTTCCCCGTCGATGATTTCTGTTACATCGCCATAGGCATATTCAGCACCGAATTTTTTAGCATGGTCAAACATTTTTGTAGAAAGCTCAGGCCCTAAAATTGTATCGAAACCAGGATAGTTTTCTACTTCTTCAGTGTTGGCCATTTGTCCACCAGGGATTCCTCGTTCAATCATAAGCGTTGCCAAATTAGCACGTGATGTATAAACAGCAGCAGTCATCCCCGCAGGACCTGCACCAATAATGACCACATCATAAATTTTTTCTTCCGACATAAATACTTCCCCCTAAACAGAATACTTTTTATCTTCATTCAACAAATAGTAGTGAAAGTGTAACGTCACCTACATATGATCCCAACTTACAATAGAGGGGATGAAGATAAACCATTGGCAACTAGCAAGGAGTAACACTCAAACGCAATGTTGCCAGGGCAAATTCTTGATAACGTTAGTATGTTCATCGTATGTGAAAGTATAAAGTTATTCAACTATGTTGCTCACACACTAATTATGACTGTCTGGTAAAAAAGCTAAAATTTCTTCAATATACTTCGATAAAGTGGCAACAGATACTCCATATTGTTGAGCTATTTCTTTTTTTGTCACCTTAAGCATTTGAGAAGATCTAAATAAATAATCATTTGCTCCTGCAATCGCTACAGGATTTGTAAAACGATAATTTTGAATTAAAGCTTGTTCACACAGGACAAACCACATTTGAAACATAGGTACAATCAATGATGATAATTTGCCATACTGCTCTAATAAAATTTCCGGCACATTTACAGCACGTAAAAAGCTGGCCTCTACTTTGTTTTTCTTATCAAATTCATGACCAAGTGCATAGGCTAAAAACAATTTCTCAAACGCACCGAATTGCTCGATATTGACCCATTTAGGATGGGCGATTATTTCTTGCTTATGAGCCGTATCCTTCAATAAAAATAAGCCAAAGATACGCTCACTTGAATAGCTACTTTCTAATTTTTCAACAATAAAATTTCGATCATGTTCCAACGCATCCAGTGCAAATTCGTTGTCTTGTTGGCGCCAAGGTTCAAAGCCCTCTTTATCTGGGTCTACCTCTAGCAGTTGACCCCAAGCACTTTTAGAAACTTCCTCATGCCCTGAAAAATAAGCAGCATGGGATAACCAGAAATAAAAACCTGCGTCGCCTACATAGCCTCTTTTTTGCATACTGCGCAACCATTTATAGGCTAATTCATATTGCCCTATTAAAGCTAATGTAGCACCTAGTTTATAACGATGCTCCCATGTATATGGCTGAATTTTAACAAGGATATTTAATAGCTCTTGCAAATCTTCTTCATTCTTTTCGTAATACGCAATCACCGTTAAGTTACAAAGTGCATGTAAGTTTCCCTTATTTTCACGTAGTACTGTATGTAAGAGAGCCTTCGCCTGTTCCTCTTCTCCAACATAAAAATAAGCAAGTGCAAGATTATTATAGGCCGACCAAAAGGCTGGTCGATCTTCAATTAAATCTTCTAAAATAGTAATAGCTTCAGGAAAGTCGCCCTTCTCCATATGTCGGCGAGCCTGTTCCTGACGATATAAATCCTCACCAGATCCTTCAAGCTCCTCAAATTCATCCTGCTCGAATGCGACAAATTCTAAAATTTCTGCTGCTTCATCTGCATATGCACCTTCAGGCTCTAGCTGCAAATACTCTTCAGCAAAGCGTTTTGCATCCTGCATGATGCCTACACAACCCGACACTTCCGCCATGTAAAAAATAATTTCCGGATTATCGGGGTCAATTTGATAGGAACGACGAAGCAGATCATACGCTTCTTCAAAACGTTGACCTTCTAACTCTACAATAGCAAGCTGCAAGATTATCATAGGATCATCTGGGCTAAGATCAACTGCACGCTGCAAATATTTATAGGCTTTATTCATTTGTCCACTGTTCATAGCTTGAATTGATTTTTTATAATAATAGTCGCCTGTTGGAATGAACGACACTATATTTGATTGGTTCTTATTTTGACGTTTCTTTTCCAATATATTTCCTCCGAAACAAGAAATAAGGAACGTATTAAACGTTCCTTTACACAGTAAACCCTATTATACCATACAATTAATAATATGCTGTTATTTCTCCTCGTGACGTTTTTTCAACACATGAAGAACATCATATATACTTACCTTTTGTTCTTGCAGTAATACTAGTAGGTGATAAATTAAATCAGCAGCCTCCCACTTTACTTCTTCTGCATCCCGATTTTTGGCCCCAATAACAACCTCTGTCGCTTCCTCCCCAACCTTTTTACAGATTTTATCGATACCCTTGTCAAATAGATATGTAGTATAAGCTCCTACAGGCATTTCCTGTTCTCGCTTTTCAATAACACTTACAAGTTTTGCAATCATTTCTACAGAGCCGACTTCAGCATTTTGCTGTACCACCTCTGTAAAGCAAGAAGTTGTACCATTATGACAGGCTGGACCATCTGGTAAAACCTCCACAACTAATGCATCTTGATCGCAGTCTGTTTTAATGGTGACAACCTTTTGTGTATGACCACTTGTCGCGCCCTTATGCCAAAGCTCTTGACGTGAACGAGAATAAAACCAAGTTTCACCTGATTCTATCGTTTTAACTAATGACTCTTTATTCATATAAGCCACTGTTAGTACTTCTTTCGTATTGGCATCCTGTACAACTGCCGGTACAAGACCTTTCTCATCAAATCGAATACGTTCTATCATCGTACTGCCACTCCTTTTTCCCGTAAGTATTCTTTCACTTGGGCTACGCTTGTTTCTTTATAATGGAAGATGGAAGCTGCAAGTGCTGCATCTACATCAACTTCTTCTGCTAATACTTCGTAAAAATGTTCGGCATTTCCTGCCCCACCACTTGCAATAACAGGGACTGTCACAGCCTCTCGTACCGCTTTTGTTAATCCCAAATCAAAGCCAGATTTTTCTCCATCTTGATTCATACTAGTTAATAAAATCTCACCTGCTCCTAAGCGCACCGCTTCCTTTGCCCAGTCAATAGCTGACCAAGTAGTTTTGTTGCGCCCACCATGGGTATAAACCATCCATGTACCGTCCTCTTCACTATAGCGAGCATCGATGGCCACAACGATGCATTGGGCACCAAAGAAATCGGAGCCTTCTTGAATAAGGGCAGGACGCTCTAAAGCGGAAGTATTAACAGAAACTTTATCCGCACCAGCGCGTAAAATACGCTTCATATCATCCAACGTCCGAATACCTCCACCAACTGTAAAAGGAATCGCTAATGTGGCTGCACTTTGTCGAACTACATCTATCATTGTTTCGCGACCTTCATGTGAAGCAGATATATCTAAAAATACGAGCTCATCTGCCCCTTGTTCATCATAGAATTTTGCTAGTTCCACTGGGTCACCAGCATCACGAATGGATACAAATTGTATCCCTTTTACAACACGGCCCTCCTTGACATCTAGACAGGGAATAATTCGTTTCGTTAGCATGCTTTCACACCTTTCAGCCATTGCTCCAATAAATATACGCCCAGCTCACCTGATTTTTCAGGGTGAAATTGCATACCTGTCACGGAACCTTTCGTTACAATACCGGGAACTCGTACGCCACAATAGTCTGCATAAGCAACAAGCTCAGACTCCTCAATATGAGTGGCATAAAACGAATGAACGAAATAGACATGCTTTGCAGGGGCACTATTTTCTAACCAAGCAGGACGATTCGCCATCACCAATTGGTTCCAGCCCATATGTGGCACTCGATATGCCCGCCCCTCATTTGTTCCACTAAATCGCTTAATTTGTCCTTTAAAGAAACCTAAGCCATTTGTTGATGTGACCTCATCACTTTGTTCAAATAATAATTGCATCCCTAAACAAATGCCTAAAAGAGGGCGATTTTGGCTTTGGGCTTTTATTAGATAACGATCTAATTTAGTCTCTGCTAAACGCTTTCTAGCATCCGGGAATGCCCCAACTCCTGGTAATAGTAATGCATCTGTAGCATCTAGCTTCTGTTCATCAGCTGTCACAACCACCTCACAGCCCAGTCGATTTAATGCTTGTACCACGCTAAATAAATTCCCCATACCATAATCAATCACACCTATTTTCACGTTAACAGCCCCTTAGTCGATGGTACTCCTTTAACACGTGGATCAATTTCTACGGCAGCATCAATCGCTCTAGCTAATGCTTTAAAAATCGCCTCAATGATATGGTGCGTATTATGTCCATAGGGTACAATCACATGTACATTCATTCGTGCTTCCAAGGCAAATTTCCACAAAAACTCATGCACTAATTCTGTATCAAAAGTTCCCACCTTTTCTTTTAAAGCGGGCACACGGTATTCTAAGTGTGGACGATTCGAGCAATCAACCACCACCTGCGCAAGTGCATCATCCATTGGCACAAATGCCGTTCCATAGCGTTTAATGCCCTTCTTATCGCCAAGTGCTTCTCGAATTGCTTGCCCTAACACAATGCCAAGATCCTCCGTAGTATGGTGATCATCGATATAGGTATCCCCATTCGCATGGATGGTCCCGTCAAAAAGACCATGCTTGATAAATAAATCCAGCATATGGTCCATAAAACCTACGCCTGTTTTAATGTTTGCCTTCCCTTCACCATCTAAATTGATAGCTATTGAAATTTGCGTTTCATTAGTTGTTCGCTCTACTTGTGCAAATCGTTTCTTTTCCGTCATTGTATTATTCCTTCTTCCATCCGCGAGATTCCACCGCACGTGCATGCCCCTCTAAACCTTCCATACGTGCGAGACGGGCAATTTTTGGTGCATTGTCTTGCCAAGTTTTTTCACTGTAATAAACTATACTTGATTTTTTCACAAAATCATCTACGTTTAAGCCACTAGCAAAACGTGCTGTACTATTGGTTGGTAACACATGATTGGTCCCCGCAAAATAATCACCAACAGGCTCTGAACTATAACGACCAATAAAAATACCACCTGCATGCCTTATTTGTTCAGCGATCGCCTCAGCATTATTTGTCATAATCTCTAAATGCTCCGGTGCTAATGAATTAATCGCTTCCACTGCATCTGATACTGTTTCAGCTACATAAATGACCCCAAAATTTTCGATTGAAGCACGGGCCACTTCTTGACGCGGTAAAATCTCCAATTGCTTTTCAACTTCTTCAGCTACCTTTTTGGCCAATTGCTCTGAGGTCGTGACGAGAATAGCACAAGCTAAAGGGTCATGTTCTGCTTGTGATAATAGATCTGCAGCAATTTCGTCTGGAAACGCAGTGTCATCAGCTAGTACTGCAATTTCGCTTGGTCCCGCAATCATATCAATTGCAACCTCTCCAAATACCTCCCGTTTAGCAAGGGCTACAAAAATATTTCCTGGGCCTGTAATTTTATCGACTGGGGCGATGGTCTCTGTGCCATATGCAAGAGCAGCAATCGCTTGTGCCCCACCTATTTTATAGATTTCATCAATCCCTAAAAGCTGAGCCGCCACTAGGACACCTGCTGGTAGTCTTCCATCGCGGCCTGCTGGTGAAGCAATCACGATTCGCTTCACACCAGCTACCTGTGCTGGAATCACATTCATTAGCACGGATGATGGGTATGCTGCTGTACCGCCAGGAACATATAACCCTACTGCATCTAGAGCTGTTACACGTTGTCCTAGCCAAGAACCGTCTCCAAGCTCTAAGCGATAGCCGTGTCGTGACTGTTGTTCATGATAAAGGCGAATATTCTTGGCCGCTTCTGCCAAATCCTGATAGAGTTGTTGGTCAAGATCATTTACGGCTTTTTGTATTTCTTCCTTTGTGACCTGCAAGCTTGTAGGCATATATCCGTCCCACCGCTCTGTATAGGCACGTAATGCTATGTCTCCCTGTGTCCTGACATCTGCTAGCACCTGTCTTACAACTGTTAACTGTTCCTCATTTCCTCCTTCAAGTGGTCTTTTTAAGGAAATACCCTTTGCTAGTTTTGCTATTTTCATACAATTAAACCCCTTCAGTTACTCATATGTAGCGAGATATGATTACTTTATTGTTCATTCACACACTTCTTTAGTCGCCTTACAAGGTCAATAATACGCTCACCTTTCATGCGATAACTGACTGGATTGGCAATTAACCGAGATGAGACAGCCGAAATAAATTCATATTCCACTAAGCCGTTCTCTTTTAATGTGCGTCCTGTAGAAACAATATCGACAATTCGATCAGCTAAGCCAATCATAGGAGCTAATTCAATAGATCCATTAAGCTCAATGATTTCGACTTGCTCCCCAATGCCTTTATAATATTTCATCGCAATATTCGGATATTTCGTTGCAATTCTAGGAGCAATCTCATTCATCTCTGTATGGGGTAAACCCGCTGATGCGATATAGCAATTACTAATTTTTAAATCCAGTAATTCATGTACCTCTCTCTGCTGCTCTAACAAAACATCCTTCCCAGCAATACCGATATCCGCTACACCATGTTCAACGTAAACAGGTACATCCATTGGCTTTGATAAAATAAAACGAATTTTCTCTTCTGGTATTTCAATCATTAATTTACGCGACATTTCGACCTCTTCTGGTAAATTAAATCCTGCCTCTAATAGCATTTGGTAGGCTTCTTCAAAGATTCGCCCCTTTGGCATTGCAATTGTTAATTCATTCACCGCCAACTTCCTCCTGTCCAACTACAACTACTTCAGTAAAGTGTGCTAAAAAGGCTTCTTCATCGACTAGGCTACTACGCAACTGTAAGGTAGCAAATTTTCCTGCTCCTCGTAATGTGTTTACCTGTAATAAAGCTGCCTCAAATTGTTCTTCCTCAAACAGCACAACAGTTGCTTCTTGCTGCCCCTCTGATTGTCCATTTAATGTTTCCAATAAACGATCGACACGAATGCTAAAGCCTGTCGCACCAGCTTTTGATCCAAACACCTCTAACAATCCATCGTAACGGCCACCATTTCCTAATGGAAAACCACTGCCTAAGGCAAATATTTCAAAAAGCATACCTGTGTAGTAACTCATATGACTCGAAAGTGTAAAATCAAACGTAACATAATCAGCTAAGTCAGCCATCTCCAATAGCTGAGCAAGCTGTTGCATATATACTAATGCATCATTTTTGCGAACATATTGTTCAATATCACGAATATCCTTCACATCCATTGCTTCTTCAATAAACTGGAGAAGAGCATCCGCTTTAGCTTTCGGTAAATTAAATGACTCTACCGCTTCTTCAAATCCAACATAATTTCGCTGGACAAGTAAAGTTCTGAGTGTAGCTTGCTGTTCAATACTCTCTGTGTAATCTTGTAAAATGCAGTTTAGGATTCCTGCATGCCCAATCGTCACTTTAAACGCTACTAATTGTAAGTGTTTCAAAAGCTCCATTGCTGTCACTATGACTTCTGCATCAGCAAATACGGATTGGTCGCCTATTAATTCAATGCCCATTTGATCGAATTCTGCTGGTCTCCCACCTTCTGCTTCTTGTGCACGAAAAACACTTGCGAAGTACGCTAAACGTTGAGGAATCATTTCTTTCAATAATTTTGAAGTGGCCACCCGAGCAATGGGGGTCGTCATATCCGGTCGTAGCACTAATGTATTTCCTTGACTATCCACAAGTTTAAATAAATGAGTATCAGCGATCGCGGAAGCTTTTCCGACTGTATCAAAATATTCAACAGCTGGCGTTTTGATAAACTCATATCCTCTTTTACATAAGAAATCTTTGCCAGTCTGTCTTACTGCTTCAACTTTTTCAAAGATCTGCGGAAATGTATCACGCATTCCAAGTGGTTTTTCAAACATTTTTATTGACGACATATGAACACTTCCTCACATTCACTTTAATTCACTAGAGTATTAGAGAATTAGATTATGAAAGAATTCTAACTTATTTCTTTTCAACAGTCAACGCAATTCCCCTTAATTATCTAAATCTTTAATTTACTTTTCATTTGAATAATATAGAGAGGCAAGAGGCAAGTTGAAGAAAATCTACAAACTTAAAGATTGAGAATGAGAATATGTCTAAAATGTGACAAGCAAATCATGGACGCTGTTAACTTGTCTGTAAAAAATTGATAATGATTCTCGAGTGGACTGAAATATCGACAACTCCATCATCTATTCTCAATACGACCCATTATAAAATTATATCAATATAACTTAATAGCCATGTAAAATTAAAATGATTCTCAATCTCATTATCAATAAAATTACTATACTATCAGTATTTACGATGATTATTACTCTCATTCTACTTTTACTTTTACAATTCAAAATCCTTCATATAGAATAGCATTAATAAATAAAACAACAGTTATAATACACATTGGAGGGATTTATGATGGCATGTCCATTCGTACAACTTAGTGAGCAAATGATCGTTAGTATTTGTAAGGGAGATTTTTATCCTGGTGATAAAATTACACTGCATACAACAGAAGATATTGATGGTACTGCAATCAAATCAACTTTCGTTGAATCAACTTGCTTAGGCGATCATAGTAATTGTGAATTCAAATCAGAATATGATGCTGTACACGCATAAATCGGCTTCATAATACTAAAAACAAAAGCTACTCCCAAAAATTGTTGGGAGTAGCTTTTTAAACTTATTGAACGTTTATTGTTTTTTAGGTGTACACCATTGCACAATTTCATGACGCTTACGCTCTGCCATTTGCTCTGCTGTATAAATAATTTGCATCGGGTTTCCTCCTGCTAGGCAACCAGCCGGCACATCCTTATGTACAAGAGTAGCGGCCGAAACAATGGCGCCATCTCCAATTGTCACACCAGGTAAAATGGTAGAATTCGCACCAACCATTACTTCATGACCAATATGAACATCCCCTAAACGATATTCCTCTATTAAATATTCATGGGCTAAAATGGTCGTATTAAAGCCAATCACTGTATTATCTCCAATAAAAATACGTTCAGGATACATAGTGTCTGGCATAACCATTAAGGCTAATGATGTTTTTTCACCAATGGTCATTCTTAAAAATGTTCGATAAAGCCAGTTTTTCACACGTAAAAATGGTGTGAAGCGTCCAATTTGAATGATAATGAAACACTTCATCACCTTCCAAAAGGACACCGTATCGTAGATTTTCCAAAGAGAATTCGCCCCTTCGACACGGTAACGTTCTGTTTTACGCGCCATCTAACTTACCCCTCTTTCACAATATCCAATAAATCCGTCATATGATGCAAAATAAATTCCGGTTGATACTGCTGTAAGTACGCCTCGCCTTTAATCGCCCAAGCGACACCAGCTGCTCTGACTCCTGCACGATGTCCGGCTTCTATATCATGCGAATTATCTCCAATCATAATGGCATCAGCTTTGTCGACACCTAGACGTTCCAATGCAAGTAATACTGGTTCAGGATCGGGTTTCACATTTTTCACATTATCTGTTCCAATACGCACATCAAATAGGTGAGTTGCTCCAAGGATAGATAGCCCGCGATCAATCGTATCATTCCGTTTTGTCGAAACAATCGCCAATAATATTCCTTGCGCTTTTAATTGCTCTAATGTCGAAACAACATCAGGGTATTGACTAACAAGTTCATCATGATGCTCTAAATTCCAAGCTCGATATTTGGCTATTAAAGCTTCCTCTTCACCTGGTGCAATGTCATTAAATGTCTGCTTGAGGGATGGACCAATGAATTTCAAGCAATCTTTTGGCGAAAATTGCCCGGGAAATCTCTCATTTAAAACATGCATAAATGTTTGAATGATTAATTCATTTGTATTCAGTAAAGTTCCATCAAAATCAAATAGTAGTGCCTTTACAGCCATATGTTACATCCCCTTATTTATTATCTAAGTATTTCATGGCTGGTTTAACCTTTATTCTACGATAAATAATGGCCCCAAGACCTACTACAATACTTATAATAGATACAATCTGTGCTGAGCGTAAATCACCAACTAGGTAAAGACTATCTGTACGCATGCCTTCAATGAAGAAACGACCAATAGAATACCAAATTAAATAACTGAAGAAAATTTCCCCACGATTTAAATTTACCTTACGTAATACTAGTAAGATAATGAGCCCTATTAGATTCCACACGGATTCATACAAAAACGTAGGATGTACATAAGTACCTAATTCTTCAATATACATTTGATTGATAATCCAATCTGGTAACATTAAATTTTCTAAAAATTCCTTTGATACAGGACCACCATAAGCCTCTTGATTCATAAAGTTGCCCCAGCGACCGATAATTTGTCCAATTAAAATACTAGGCGCTGCAATATCCGCTACTCGTAAAAAGCTTACATTTTTAATACGAGTAAATATGTAAGCCGTCACAAATGCACCTATTAACGCACCGTGTATAGCAATACCGCCATTCCATATCTCAATGATTTTACCTGGATTTTCACTATAGTAATCCCAGCGCATTGATACATAATAAATGCGCGCACAAATGATGGAAATCGGAACCGCCCACAATAATAAGTCTGCCAAAAAATCTTCAGGCAATCCTCGTTTTACAGCCTCTCGTTGGCCCACCACATACGCTAAAATAATACCCGATACGATGAGCAATCCATACCAACGGACTGGAATTGGCCCTAAGTGAAAGGCAATCGGGTTAATTTGTAAAAGTAATAAATCCATCTTTTGCTCCTCTCCAACTATCTGTTACCAAAGAACGGTTAACTTTTAATCATCTAATACATCGTTTGACGAAATAACTTCATCTAAACGTCTTGAAAATTCTTCAGCCGCATTTACACCCATTTTCTTCAATCGATAATTCATCGCTGCCACTTCGATAATTACAGATACATTTCGTCCTGGCCTTACAGGAATTGTTAATTTCGTCAATTCCGTATCAATGATTTTCATCTTTTCTTCTTCTAAGCCTAATCGATCATACACTTTTTGAGGGTCCCAAATTTCCAGCTCAATAATAAGTGTAATACGTTTATACGGGCGGACTGCACTTGCACCAAATAGTGTCATAATATCAATAATGCCGATGCCTCGTATTTCCAGTAAATGCTCTAAAAGAGGAGGTGGACTACCAATTAATAAATTTTCTGATTCTTGTCGAATCTCAACACAATCGTCGGCTACTAAACGGTGACCTTTTTTGACAAGCTCAAGAGCTGTTTCACTTTTACCTACGCCACTTTTACCAATAATCAGTATACCAATGCCATACACATCAACAAGGACACCATGTGCAGCTGTCATTGGTGCTAAACGACCCTCTAAATAGTTCGTCAATCTACTTGAAAACTTGGTTGTTGTCATATGTGTTTTAAAAACTGGAACATGCTTTTCGTTGGAAGCTTGAATCAGCTCCTCAGGTACTTCTAAATCCCGAGAAATTATAATTGCAGGTGTATCCTGAGAACAAAGTAAGCGCATCCGCTCAAGCTTGATATCTGTTGGTAACATTTCAAAAAACGACAGCTCTGTTTTGCCAAGCAATTGTACTCTATTGGCTGGATAATGTGTAAAATACCCTGCCATTTCAAGTCCTGGTCTTGAAATATCACTTGTCACAATTGTTCTGCCGATTCCTTCCTCACCTGCTAATAACTCTAACTTAAATTTCTCCATAACATCTCTCGTTAATACTACGACCAATGAAAAAGCCTCCAATCAATGGATAAGGTTCTCCTTATTTTAGCATGTCTATGTATAAAAGAAATGTATTTACTCTTCACAAAAAAAACTAGCGGCTCTCCAGTCCGCTAGTTTTTGAAGTATTATTTTTTAGTAGCTAACCATTTAGCAACTGCTTCAGCATCTGCGCCTTTTACAATTCCTCCAGGCATGCCACCTTTACCATTATTAATAATATCTAAAATTTCCGATTCTGATAAACGAGAACCTACATCGTTTAATGCTGGTCCATTGGCACCTTGTAGCTCGCCACCATGACATGTCACACATGATTTCATTGCGATAGCTTCTCCATCTGGAGCAGTGGCACCTTCATTGTTAGTTGCCTCTTTATCTCCGCCTCCACAAGCTGCTAAGAAAATTGCTGAACCGAACACTAATGTTAACATTGCTTTTTTCATTAGTACCCCTCCTCATAATAGATAATACCTTACGCCGCCATTATACCAAAATTATGCACGTTTGAAACCTTCTCCTAATACCTCATAGGCATCCGAAACGATGACAAACGCTGATGGGTCAACGCTTTTAATGAGTTGTTTCAGCTTTGTGAATTCTGTCTGATAAACAACAACCATAAGAACTGGTCGTGCCTCTCCTGTATAGCCCCCAAATGCTTGTAACTTAGTTACACCCCGATTGACTTCTGCATAAATGGCTTCACGTACTTCATCTTGTTTCAACGTAATAATATAGACCATTTTGGATTGGCTAAAACCTAGCTGAATAATATCAATCGTTTTGGTTGTTACATAAAGTCCAATTAGGGCATACAAACCTTTCTCTAAATCAAAAACAACTGCTGCACTAATCGCTATGATTCCATCTATTAACAGTACACTTGTACCAAGCGTTAATCCAGTATACTTCGTAATGATTTGCGCTAGTAAATCAGTGCCACCAGTAGAAGCATTCCCTTTAAAGACCAGTCCTATTCCTAATCCCACTACAATTCCGCCAAAAAGAGCTCCAAGCAAAGGATTGTCCGTCCATGGCTCCCAGCTATTTGTTAGCAAGACAATAAACGGTAATGTAATCGTACCAATAAATGATTTAATGCCAAATTTTTTGCCGAGTAATAAAACACCAGCAATAAATAGTGGAATATTAAAGGCATATTGTACAATACCCGGATTCCAGCCAAATAACCCATGCAAAATCGTACTAATTCCACTTACCCCTCCGGAGGCAACCTGATTTGGTAATAAAAAGACATTAAAACCAATAGCAATTACTGCTGCTCCTACAATAACATACACATAGTCCACAATGTTTTCCCTAACATCATGTTTCATTTCCCCACGCCCACTTCAACTATCAGAATTTTTTTAAGACGAGATGATTATAGCAAATACTTTATACATTGAGAACTTCATCTTGATGAAGAGATTAGCTATTGTAGAGGATAAAAATAAGCTATCTTATACGAATGTAAGATAGCTTTTTGTACGAAATATTGGCACTTACTTAAAATGATTTTTCTGCCCATTCCATTGCCTCATAATATAGAAGATCCATATCATTAAGCGGGATATTTAATTGAGCACCTAGCTCCTCTAATCGGGGCCAATCCAATTTGCCTAGAGCGATACTAAATTCTAGAAATGGTGTCATCTCTGTTTCATGCCCTAAAATTGTATTTGTAATATCTTCTGAAAATGGTAGCTGATGTAATATGCTGCTCATAGGTCTTTGCAGTAATGTGTCAATGAGCGAAAACATACCTACAAGGAAATATTCCGAAAAATTCTTTTTGTAAGACAGCTTCGCTAACTTCTCACAAACTTTTGCTCGAAACAAGGACATACACATCACTTCTTTGAAAAGATCTGAATCCGCATCAATATCAATTTCTCGCATCGCTAATAGATAAATCCATTTTCGTAAATTGGATATACCTAATAACACGATTGCTTGTTTAATGGAGCGTACTTTAGATTTTGAACGCTTAGAAGAATTATTGATCATTTGTAATAATTTATACGTCAAAGAAATATCTCGTTCGATATTTTCTGCTAATAATTGAATATTTGGTTCTTCTTCTTTTAGCAAGGAGATGATATGAATATACTGAATCGTATTAGCAGGTATATCTGTTGCTTTTATAATTTGAGGTTGTTCAAAGAAATAGCCTTGAAATAAGACGTATCCAGAAGACTTAGCCACTTCAAATTGATGACGAGTCTCTACTTTTTCAGCGAGCAATTGAATATGTGGATAATTTCCCTTTACTTTATTTTCAATCTCCATTCTTTTAACCATCGATGTTGCTAGAAAATCTACTTTTATATAATCAACTTGTTCAAATAATTCATCATAGATTTCAACATGTTCATCCATAATAAAATCATCTAACGCAATTTGAAATCCATATTTTTTTAGCTCCACCACCCGTTTCACTAATTGTGATGTCAGTGGAACATCCTCTAAAATTTCAATGACAACTTGTGAAGGATTTAAAAATTCATGAATGGAGCTCATTAATAAGTTATCAGTAAAATTAACAAAACCTGGCTTACCTTTTGTTACTTCTTCAAAACCAATTGAAAGAAATGAGTTCACCAGTACATCAATAGTTGCTGCATCTGAATCAACCATTGGAAAGGCATTAACGTTTTTGCCACGATATAATAATTCATATGCAACGACCTGTTCGTGAAGATTAAAAATAGGCTGCCTGCCAATAAATACTTCCATTTCGTTGCCCCCATTTCTCCACATTCTAGTAATTAATAGTATAGCATTTTTTACGACCTGATGCTTATACTTCAATATAATTTATCATCATCATTATAGATTTACTAGTTCTTTTTTCTACCTAAAAAAAGACAGTCCCAGTGATGTGGCATCACGTTAGGACTGTCCAAATTATTTGCTAACTTTGGCTTTTATCGCACCAATTACTGCTGGAACGACAGAGATAAAAATAATCAATATAAGCACAACTGAGAAGTTATCTTTAATAATAGGAATATTACCAAAGAAATAACCAAGTAATGTACAGCTGAATACCCATAAAATAGCACCTAAAATATTATAAAGTAAGAAGTAGCTATAATTCATTTTACTTGCTCCCGCTACGAATGGGATAAATGTACGAATAAACGGCATAAAACGGGCTATTACAATTGTTTTTCCACCATGTGTATTGAAGAATTTTTCAGCTGCTTCCATACGTTCTTTTTTTACAACTCTTCCGAGAAGGCTCTTTGGAGGAATCGACGTTCCAACTTTATGACCAATATGATAATTCATTGTATCACCTAAAATGGCCGCTGCTAAAAATACTGGTATTAATATCCACATATCAAAGGCTCCCATTGCAGCAGCCAATGTACCACTTGCGAATAGTAATGAATCACCTGGTAAGAATGGGAAAATAACGACGCCTGTTTCTACAAAAACAATGGCAAATAAAATAAGATAACTCCAATTACCAAAATCACGAATGATTTCTTCTAAATGCACATCGATATGCACAATAAAGCTTATTAACTCCTGAATGAGTTCTATCATGTTTTTGTATGCTCTCTTTCAATAGTATTTTTACCTAAAAGCTTTGACGTAGCCTTACATCAAAGGGTTCCAGTTTTGTACGTCTTTTTACATTACTTCCTCACTATATGACAAGCTATTGAAAAGTATGTAGAAGATTTCACAAGTTTGATTTTATCACTTACAGATAACTTACCTCAACTGATTTTACTATTATACGAATAATGTACACAAAAAAAGAGCTACCATTTTTCAATAGTAGCTTTTTTCGCTTTATACTTTTTCTTTTAAGGAACGGCGAAGTATTTTTCCAGTCGTATTTTTAGGTAATTCATCCATAATTTCAATGACCTTAGGCACCTTATATTTCACCATATGCTTACCACAATACGATAGAAGATCTTCCGTCGTAGTGGCCGCCACTTCTTTTAATACCACATATGCATGAACTGCCTCTCCTAAGTTAGGATCAGGGAATCCAACTACCGCTGCCTCTACAATGTTATTATGGGCAAACAATACTTCCTCGACCTCTCTAGGATAGACATTAAAGCCTCCTACAATGATCATATCCTTTTTACGATCGACAATATAAAAATAGCCTTCGTCATCCACTCTTGCTAAATCGCCTGTATAGAGCCAGCCATCACGGATTGTCATTGCCGTTTCCTCTGGCATTTTATAATACCCCTTCATTACGTTAGGGCCACGTACTATTAACTCTCCAACCTCCCCAACAGGTACTTCCTGACCGTTTACATCGACAACTCTATTTTCCACATTGCTAATCGATGTACCAATAGATCCAGCTTTACGGTCACGATCCAAAGGATTAAAACACGTCACAGGTGATGCCTCTGATAAGCCATATCCTTCTGATACACGCACATTAAATTTCTGCTCGAAATTATGTAATAGTGCAACTGGTAAAGATGCTCCTCCTGAAATAGCTAAACGAATTGTCGAAAAATCTTCAGGATTGCCTTCAGGTAATTGGTATAAGAAATTATACATAGTTGGTACCCCAGCAAAGACTGTTGCTTTTTGCTCTCGCGCTAAAGCAAAAATTTCTGTAGGGCTAAATCTAGGTGCTAGTAAAACTGTTGCTCCACTTAATAATGGCGCGTTTACAACAACTGTTAAAGCAAAGACATGGAATACAGGTAATGTGGCAATGACACGATCCTTTTCTTGGATATCTAAATAATGGGCAACATCACGCGCATTTGAATAGACATTTTCATGCGTAAGCATCGCTCCTTTTGGAGTGCCAGTAGTGCCCGAAGTATATAAAATAATAGCATTGTCATCATCTGCCACTTTAACAGGTTGTAAAGATTGAGAAGTATTCGCGATGATTTGTGTAAATAAATGAGTTTTTTCTTGCGCACTTGGTGATAAAGCTGCTACTTTTTCCGCTATATCTGCCGTTGTTTCACAAACTACAAATGCTTTAACCTGCGGAAATGCTTGTACACCTTTCTCCACCAATGGTAGTAAAAGATCCAGCGCAATAACTGCTTTTACATCGCCATTATGCAAAATATAAGAAATTTCATCTGGTGTATAAATAGGGTTAACAGGAATTGCCGTTGCCCCTAAACGCATTGTTGCATACAAAGCAATTAAATAATGTGGTGTATTGCCGAGTAAAAACGCCACATGATCCCCTTTTTCAACACCCAAATCTTGTAATCCCTTTGCAAAACGACCAACTGTTTGCTCGAATTCTCCGTATGTCGTATCTTTCCCCATAAAATGATACGCAACTTTTTCCGGCTGTTCTGTTGCCTGTTGACGAACACGTGAAACTAAATTCAATTACACCATCCCCTTATCGTATAAAATGAATCGTTATTCAGTAATATTATATAAGAAATATATGTAAAAAACAATCAGTCTTTTTATTTCATGTCATAAATTACGTTAAATAATTCATTTTTTTCTCTTTTAAACAAATACATTACGAACGAATATGAGAAATGTATCGCCAACGAATTAAATAAAAATACACTACTTGAATTAATACAAAAAAGCCAAAAGCAAAGAATACTTCTTTTACAATAGAAATATTCGCGATATCTTTCAAAATGCCCTGTACCATTAGAAACGCAAAGGCACTGTGCATCATAGCAACGCCCCATGGCAAGAAAAATTGAGGAAATAAATGGCGGTTAACAAGCTTCTTTAACTCTATCTCCGTTAAACCCATACGCATTAAAACATCAAATTTACGCTTTTCTCTCTCTAGTGATGTATGCAATTTGAAATAGATAAAGCTTCCTGCAGCCAGTAAGAATACGGTAGCTACTAGAACTCCCACTAATGTAAATAATGAGTAGGTAGCTAATATATAAGAATAATTTAAACCGGCATTTTCAAAGTAGAATGGACTGAATTTATCCTTTTTAAGAAAATATAAATTGGATTCTAAATAATCGATGTCCTTACCGACTTCCTTCGTTTCCATCCACTGTGGAATAACAAATGTAAATAAATGATAGCTTGGTTGAATAATGTTTTTCTCAGAAATAGGAAGAATAAGCTTTGCAAAATCCTCATCACTAATAACGATCGAGTTTACGCTTACAATTGAACCAGGAAACACAATCTTAGGATAAACACTATCAATTGTAATTGGTATCGAATTTTCTTCAAGCACTGTATGCACAACTCTATTTTTTAATTTTTTTAGTGAATCCTCTGAATAAGGAATAAATACCGCTTCACCGGGACCAAGATTTAGAAGTGGATAACTATAGGAAGATAGCAAGACATTCATATCGGACTCACGAAAAACCTCTACTTCATTTTGCGTGAAAGAAGATGTTTGCTTAACAACAACAAAGCGGGACAGCTGATAGGATAACCCCTTCTCTTCTAATTGCAGACGCAAAGAATTTATATGCTCTCGCTCAAAAGGATTATCAATATCCCCCTTATAAACTAAGCCCAATGGATTTAAACGATCATATTGGGTTGTGTAAGAAGACATTGTCGCTAATACACCTACAGATAAAAATGCGAGTGTGGACACCATAGTAACGACAAAAAACATTTTCACATTATCCATCATAATATGAGTTTGCTCAGCTAGTGAGAGCAGACGATAGCGTTGCCAATGAAATTTACGTTTACCACGTGCTAAGTCTAAAAAACACGGGACAGAATCGCTGAAAAAATAATAAGTACCAAATGTTGCTGAAAATGGTATTAATAGCGTTAGTCCTATTAAAGACGTATGTCCTACAACAAACGCGAGAATATAAGTCCCTAAAATTAAAGTAATACCGTATATAGCCCGAATTTTGGAATAAGTTGTTAAACTATTTAAATAATCGCTACCTTTAATTAGATCTCGTAATTTCCTCTCTCGTGTAAAATATACACTAATAAAAGAAATGACGACAAAGGCACTTGTGAATACGCCTATTGTGAGTAGGAATGGCTGCCAGGAAACATACAATGGTAATTCATCCAAATGTAAAATTTCTCGCACAATCATGAAAAAGAATTTTGAAAAAGAAAAGCCAAAAACAATTCCTACAATGATGGAGCCTGCCCCAATAATCATTGTCTCAAGAAAGACAAGTTTATTCATCTGACGCTTTTCCATTCCTAGATGCAATAACATCGCAAATTCATGTGATCTAGCCTCTAAAAAGGCACTCATAGAATAATATAAAAAGAATAATGTAAAAAGGACGAGTACAATTTCAGCACCCACCATGCCAATAAGTGATACTTCTCCTAATATTCCGCGTTCAATATCAGGATGAAACATCAGCATTGAATAGATAAAAAATACAGCCACAGAAAAAAAGCTCGCCATGAAAAAGGCACCATATATCCGGCTGTTCCGTACGACATTACGGTAAGCGAATTGTCGAAAGGTCACCTACTTGCCCTCCTCCTAGTAAGCTCAAAACATTTAATATACGTTGGAAAAACATTTGACGACGGTCATCTCGATAAATTTCATTGAAAAATTCGCCATCTTTTATGAATAGCACTCGATCACAGTAACTTGCTGCAATTGGATCATGCGTTACCATCACAATCGTCGTGCGTTTATCTTTATTTACTTTCGTTAAAAGTTCAAGTACATCTCGTGAAGAATTCGAATCTAAATTACCTGTTGGCTCATCTGCTAAAATGAGACTCGGATTATGAATAAGTGCTCGACCTATGGCGGTTCTCTGTGCTTGTCCACCCGAAATTTCATTTGGACGCTTATGTAAGAAGGGCGTCAAATCTAACTTATCGACAATATTAGCCAGCCGTTCCTCCATTACCTCTAACGGTTGCTGGTCCAATGTTAACGGCAACACAATATTCTCCTCAACTGTTAGCATATGCAGAAGATTGAAGTCCTGAAAGACAAAGCCTAGCTGCCTTCTTCTAAAGTAGGCAAGCTCTGTTGCATTAAGCTTATGAGGGTTCATGCCATCTAAAATTATCTCTCCACTTGTTGGTTCATCAATAGTAGAAATAATATTCAATAATGTTGTTTTACCACTTCCGGAAGGGCCCATAACTGCTAAAAATTCGCCTTCTTCCACGTCAAAGCTCAATTGATTTAAGGCACGATGTGTGACCTTGCCTTCATAAACTTTTGTCACATCTTTAATTTGTAATATAGGCATGCTAAATTCACCTTATTTCTTCATTAATTCTAATGATTGCGGTAAAAGCCACTGTAATACAATTTCAAAGCCGATTTGAAAATGGGGCTCTGTTAATTCTAAAACGGACTCTTCCGCTACCAAACTAAAACAATGCTCTCCTATAATGACATCCCAGGCATCCATTTCTCCCTCTAGAATTTCACCATATACAGTGTAATGTCCACTATACATAATCTGTTGACCATCGACAGGAAACGCATTTAATAATGTTGGTTGTTGTAAGTTTAACCCAAGGATATTTGAAAAATGCAGTAGTTCTTCATTTAGCACTTCATTTGCCATGACGAAATTTTGATAAGATACTTGATCGCCCTCTTGCAAATGTGTCATAAAAAGAGACTTTGTTTTCTCTTTATCGATATTTAATAGCCAACCTTCAATGCTTACTTCTGTCATCCTAGCTCCCCCTAATTTGTAAAAGTCACTGTAACAATCGTCCCTTTTCCTACCTCTGATGAAATAGCCAATTCATGTCCAAGCTTCTCGCAAATTTCCTTGGCTAAATAAAGGCCCATCCCAGTAGACTCCCCTGTTTTCCGTCCATTTTCACCAGTAAAAAAGGCCTTCGTAACACGTGAAAGGTCAGAAGCTGGAATACCGATTCCCTCATCGCAAATGGCTAGCTGTACATAATCATCCTTTTTAATAGCAGAAATGACTATTTTTTTATTGGCTTCAAATGTGTATTTCACTGCATTGGTTACAAACTGACCGAGAATGAAGCGAAGCCATTTCGAATCACTCGCCACAATAAGATCATCTTCAATATGAATTTCAGGGAATACTCTTTTCGTAATAAATAAACGTTTATTCTCATTAACAGTTGCAGTCACTATGGACTTTAATGCAACCTGTTCTACTTGCATATCATCTTCGAAGTTTTCTAATCGTGCATTTACAAGCACCATGTCTAAGCCTCTACGTAAACGATCAATTTCCTCCTGCACATTTTTCTTATCCAGCGGACGATCATCCTGCAGCAATAACTCAATGACAGATATGGGTGTTTTCATCTGATGCACCCACTGATTCATAAATTGATCATGACGTTTTTGACTAGCGTATAATGAATGCAGCTCATGTTGATAGAGTCGATATAGCTCATGCATATATTTCTCTGTTTGCATTGCTTCTGGCGTTTTGGCGTTTTTTTGTAACACATCCTCCATTGCTGTTGGTAGCTGGGATATTTTCAACAAATAACGTTGCCGCATTAAATAGCGAACAAGTAAAAATGAACAGAGCAGTACAAGACTGATACAGAAGGAATATATAGCTGTATCGATATTTCTGAATCCATCTAGTCCATATAAGACCATGATGAAGCCAACTAATAAGAGCTGAAATACAATAAATGATGCATAATCACGTAAAAATAATTTCCAGCCCACTATAATTCACCCGCACTCAATATGAATCGATAGCCTGCGCCACGCACAGTTTCAATAGTTGATGCAATTTGATAATCCGCTAATTTTTTACGGACGCGAGTCATATTAACATTCAACGTATTTTCATCGACAAATGCTTGATCATCCCAGAGTTCCTCTAATAGTTGCTCCCGTGTTACTACTTTCGGGGCATTCCCCATAAGCAATTCTAAAATAATGCACTCTTTTTTCTGGAGTGGGATTTCTAATTCATTTTTATGCAGCTCCATCCTCTCTAAATGAAGAATAAGCTGCCCTTGCTTAATTGTCCGCTCCTCTTGCCTTGTAGCATACTCCCCATATGTACGACGCAAATGACTACGAATTTTAGCCAAGACAATTTCATAATTAAAGGGCTTTGTAATAAAATCATCGCCCCCATTTTCAAGTGCAAAAATTTGGTCCATTTCCCCTGAGCGAGCAGAAATAAAAATAATTGGACACGTTGTATGTTGACGTAGCTGACGGCACCAATAGTAGCCATCATATGAAGGTAAATTTATATCAAGCAGCACCATATGTGGATTAAATGCTGTAAATTCTTCTATAAGATGATCAAATTCTTGAATGGTTTCAACCTCGTATTGATATTTTCTAAGCGTTTCCGCTAGTAATGATGCAATCTTCACATCATCTTCAACTATGAATATTCGATGCTTTTCCATATCAACACTCCTTTCTAACTATATTGTATCAAAAAAAGGTTCGACGACATAATTGTCAGCGAACCTTTAGGCTAAATCATTACATGAAATCGAACTTTTCTTAATAAATTAATTGTAAAAAGTCTTCTGTTGAAATTCCACCAAAATATGTAGGAATATCAATATCTGCTAATGCTTCTGCTATAGCCGTTCTATCATGGTTTGTCCCAACTAGGCGTTGTTCTATATCAGTCATATCCCCTACACCAAAGAAATCACCAAAAATATGTGCCTCTTCGATGACACCATGATTAACTTCAAGGCGAATATCAATGCCTCCTGTTGGGAAACGGTGCGTCTTTTGAATATTAAAGCGCGGTGATTTACCATAATTCCATTCCCATGTTTGATAACGTTCTGCTGAAAGCTTATGAATATTTTCCCAATCTTGATCCGTCAGTTCATAATAACGAATGTTTGCTTCGCCACCGAAAATGGATTTTAAAATTTCAAGACGAAATTCTTCTATCGTCATCTTCTCTTTTAAAAACTCAGAAATGTTTGCTACTCGGGAGCGAATGGATTTAATTCCTTTAGATTCAATCTTATCCTTTTTGACTTTTAAGGCTGACACAACGGCATCTATTTCAGTATCAAACATCAACGTACCATGACTGAACATACGGCCTCGTGTAGAAAACTGGGCATTTCCAGAAACTTTACGACCCTCTGCAAGAATATCATTACGTCCTGAAAGCTCTGCATTCACACCCATTTTTGCCAAAGCATCTACTACTGGCTGCGTGAATTTTTTATAATTCATAAAGCTATCGCCATCATCGTTTGTAATAAAACTGAAATTAAGATTTCCTAAATCATGATACACGGCTCCACCGCCAGACAAACGGCGAACAACAATAATGTCATTATCTTCTACATAATCCGTATTAATTTCTTCAATGGTATTTTGATTTTTACCAATAATGATGGACGGCTGGTTAATATAGAAAAGTAGCACTGGCTCCTTTTCAACATCCATTGTTTTAAGTAAATACTCCTCAATAGCAAGGTTAACACGCGGATCATGGATCACTTTATTATCAACGAAAATCATAGTTTACGTTTCCTCCTTCACAAAATATCCATATTTATTTTAACGCAAATTAGGCGTTTTGTGTTGACGAAAAGCATCTGTTATAATACACTAGTAAATATCAGAACAGTAATAGTACAGATGAACTTAAAGGAGGAGTCCACAATGTTAGAAAACGTAGTTGAATTTTTCAAGAATTTGCCTGCTAAGCAATGTACAGAGTGCGGTGAAAAAATTGAAGAACAAAGTGAATGCTACTGCAACACTTGTGAAAAATGTAACCACCTATAAGCATTTGCCTATTCTGTAATTGTCATTTACGTGCCCCACACGTAGTCATAATGATAACTTCATCATATTTTATGATGAACCTTTAATTAAATCTCTTACACTTACAAAACAACAGCTGATACGCTCATATCAGCTGTTGTTTTTTGGCGTTTAAAGACAAAATAAAGCACCCACCTCAGTTGGTGAGTGCTTCAACTATTTTAGTTTTCCTCAGCTATTTTAGAGTAACGTTTGTTATGCAGTAGCATGAAATAACCGAATGTGATGGCTAAGAATGCTACTAAGAAGCCAGCTAAAACTCCATAGTTTTGCATTAAGAATGACGTATCGCCAGTAGAAATGCTTGTTTTAAATGCTTGAACCGTATAAGTCATCGGTAATAGTTTGTTAAATACTTGTAATGGTGATGGAATTAATTCAAGTGGGAAAGTACCTGCACTTGTTGTTAATTGCAAAATCAATACAACAATTGCCATGAAACGTCCTGGATCACCAAAGATCGAAACTAGCATCTGGATTAATGCTAAAAATACATAGCTTGTTAATAATGCTGTTAATATAAAGTGGCCCATGTTATTTACTTCAAGTCCTAGACCCCATTTAACAATAACTACTGTTAGTACTGTTTGCACTAAACCTACGACTGCTAAAACAGTCACTTTACTTGTGAACCAAGATGCACCATTTTTTGGACGAATAGCTGGTTCAACAAGTGGGAACACAATTGAAATTAATAATGCACCTACGAATAAACCTAGAGAAATAAAGTATGGTGCAAAACCTGTACCATAGTTAGGAACATGGTTGACTGATTCTTTTTCAACTTCAACTGGACTACCTACCATGTCGTAAGTGTCTTGATTAGCTTTTACTTCATTTGCTTTTTCACTTGCCTCACCTAATTTGCCTGATAATGTAGACGTACCGTCAGCAAGTTCTGTAGAACCATCTGCAAGTGTTGCTGAACCTTGTGCTAGCTCACCAGATTTTGAAGCAAGGGTAGATGTACCTTGATTTAATGTCGTTGTACCATTCGCTAATTCATTTAAACCAGATGCCAATGTTTTAGAGCCTGTTACAGCTGTATTCACACCCGCATTTAGTTCCCCTAATTTTGCAGCTAATGTTGCATTACCTGCTTGTAGACCTTTGGCACCTTCCACTAAAGCATTACTTTTTGCTGTTAGTGCATTAGCACCTGCTAGCACCTCAGCTTGCCCTGCTGCAATTTGACCTGCACCTGAGCTTACTTGATTAGCACCAGCTTGTAATTTTTCTGTACCTGCAGATAATGATGTTAAACCGTTGTGCACACTAGCACTACCTGCTTGTAGCTCTGCTAATGTTTGCTTTAATGCCGCTGCTTGTTCCTCTGGCATTGAAGCCATCATTGTTTGTAACTGGTTGGATAACGCTGTAATACCTGCTTCTACCTTAGCAGAACCAGCAGTTAATTGGTTCGCTGCACCATTTAATGCACCTGCATTTTCAGCAATAGAAGCTGCACCTGCACTAATTTGTTGCTGTTTATCATTTAAAGTGTTTAAACCTGCCCCAACTTTAGCAACACCTTGTGTATATTGTGATAATCCTTGCTCAAGGCTAGTTGCACCATTGGCAGCTTGCTGTGCACCTTGTTGTAATTGTACTGTACCATCTTGAAGTTTAACTAAACCACTAGATAAATCATTCGCACCTTTTGCAGCATCTCCAGCACCTTTTGTTAATTTATCTGTACCATTTGATAGTTCAACTGTACTTGATGCTAGCTGTTCAAGATAACCTTTTAAATCTTTTGCACCGTTCGCAACTTTTTGGGCACCTTCATCAAGCTTATTAGAGCCATCTGCGGCTTCTGTAAAGCCATCACCAAGCGTTGCAATAGAATCAAATAATTTTTCAGCGTAAGTTGCTGAAACTTGTGAATTTACTTCTGCACGGACACGATCCATTGCAGTCTCACCAATTTGTGCACCAAGGAAGTTTAGCCCTTCGTTTGGAATGTAGTTCATAACCAATTTTGATGGTTTGTCATCTAATAATGTTGTAGCATGCTCAGAGAAATTTGTTGGAATTTCTAGAATCATATAATAATCACGGCTATTTAAACCTTTTTCGGCTTCTTCTTTTGAGACCTCTATAAAGTTAAACTGCTCGCTATCTATCAACTTATCAACTAAGGTGTCCCCTAAGTCTAATTTTACGTCATCCATCTCAGCACCAGTATCCTCATTAACAACAGCTACTGGAAGATTAGGAAGCCCTGCATAAGGATCCCAAAACGCCCATAAAAACATACCCGCATACATTACTGGAATAAATAATACAGCAATAATGGAAACAAGCATTTTTCTTGTTTTAAAGATCTTCAGCCACTCAGCTTTAATCATATAATATCCTCACTCCTAAACTGTTTGACCGAAAACGTCATTCGGTCATTTTTGTTCAAAAAAATATAAACCCTTCAACCTTTGCAAAAAGAACACTTGATTCGACACTTTTGTGAGTATCCAAATCGAATCAAGTTAGAATTAAACCTCGAAAGATTGTCTCCTTGAAAAGATTAAGAATCTTCTCTTCAGGGATCACATCACCGTGTAACTCATGCCAATCGACAACAAATGCAAGATAGGCCTTTAATAGTAAGTAACTAACCAGCTCTGCATCACAATCTCTAATTTCACCTTTATTTATACGTCGCTGAATTAACTCTGCAACATACGATAAAATTTCTGTCTCGATGCGTAGGAGCACCTGTTTAACAGCTGGTGTACGTAGTTCTTTTTCTTCCTCTATTAACTTCGCAAATAAAAGATGTTTTTCACGGAACTGTAGCATTTTCATTAAAGCATTATGTGCATTATCCATAAAGCTTGCTGATGCATCCAACACTGCATCCGCTTCACCCTTCATCTCTCGAACTAGTGACATAGCAATTTCCTGAAATAAAATCTCTTTATTTGCAAAGAATGTATAAATCGTACCTTTACCGACATTAGCTATCTTTGCCACTTGCTCCATTGTTGTTGCTTTGTAGCCAAACAATGTGAAAGATTTTGCAGCTGCTTCAAGAATTTCCTGCCTACGATCCATTAGTAACACCCTTTCTTGTTAGGTTATGTACATCAAAAGTACACTTTCATAAAAATGACCAGAAAACCATTCCGGTCATCTGGTCATTATCATATTCCTATTTTAAAAAAATTGCAAGTGTTTAATGATGATTTTCTTCATCTTTTTTTTCTTCAGTCTGATCAGTGTCGTCAGAAGTGCCATTATCATGGTTCATCATGTTATTATCCATACTGTTATTGCTCTTTTCATCTTCTGGCAAAACTTGTGTCATATCGGGACTTCCTGCAAGAATTTCTTGCTTAGGCATGTTATGAACACCATTTGCTGTTGTATGCGCATACATATAATAAACCCCATCATGATCAAATGTAGTTGCCGCTTTATATACACCATCTTTGTCTAATTTTCCATCAATCATTTGACCTTCATCACGTTTCCCTGATTCCCACACTTCAAACTCTACTACTGCGTCATCGACATTTTTACCACCCTGCTCAACATGTGCTGCTAGCTCAATTGTTTCATTAAGTGGTACTTCTTTTGGTGTTAAAATTTCAACTTCTGGTATTTGTGGAACTTCTGGCTCCGGTAAAGCCTCTTCTTTTTTTTCTCCACAGCCTACCAATAAGGCAGGAACCGCAATTAGTGCAAATAACCATTTTTTCATTTTTTAATCCTCCATTAATGGCAATGTAATCTTAACGATTGTGCCTTTTTCAATAATACTTTTTATTTCCAATCTTCCCTGTAGCTGTTTTAATAATTGCTCTACAATCGATAAACCTAGTCCACTACCGCCATCTGCTCGACTCCGCGCCTTGTTAACACGGTAGAATCGCTCTGTTACGTGTGATATATCCTCTTGTGGGATGCCGATTCCATAATCTTTGATGGTGATTTGTGCACTTCCATTCTTTTCAAGAGCAACCATTTCAACCTTCGAATTTTCATACGAGTAATTAATAGCATTTTCAATAATATTTATGAAAATTTGTTTAAGCTTTACCTCATCCGCTTGAATAATTAAGGCATCGTCCACATCTAAATGTAATGTTATGTTCTTTTTATCAGCTTGATGTGTTAAGATTTTTTGAACCTCTCGTAAAGTCTCTCCCAGAGGAATTGGATACACTACTATGTCTGTTTGTTCATTTTCAGTTCTGGCAAGTTGAAGTAATTCGTTCGTCAACCTCTCCATTCGATTAGCCTCACGAACAATAAGCTGAATCGTTTCCTCTTTTTGATTTTCTGTGATGATGCCATTTTGCATTGCTTCACTATAGCCCTTTACATAGCTAATTGGTGTTCGTAACTCATGAGAAACAGTCGCTAAAAATGTTTTTTGTGCTTCATCCTCTTGCTGGATTGCCTCTGCCATTTTATTAAAGGTGCTTGATAATTTACCGATTTCATCTCGTGAATTTACAGGTACACGTGTCTCATAATTCCCGTAGGACATCTGTTCCACCGCAAGTTGCAAATCGTTTAATGGTCGCATAATATGCCGAATACCTTTATAAATTAAATAGCTTACAACCACTAAAAAAATGAAAGCACTAATAAATAACAGAATCACCCCACTATTAGCTAATTCACTAATTTTGGCTAGAGGGAAATAAATGTAAATGATTCCTTCTAATCTATTTTGATCGACAAGGGGCAAGACGACAGAAATTAGCTGTCGATCGAAACGAGGTTCATAGCCAATTTTTTGCACATAACTACCAGAAAGTAATTTCTGTCTTTCTTCAGGTCCAATTAATGTTTCATAATCTATATCAAATGGAACACAGGCACTTAATTCACGTGGATTTCTTACCGCAAATATATTTAAATTTGAATAATCGTTAAAACGTTCAATGTCTGCAATAAATTCATCCGTTACCTTTCCATTGTTATACATTGTCTGTAGCTTTAGGCCAACCTCAACCATTGTATCTTCCGTATCTTGTACATATAAGCGTTGGTATAAAAAATTCGTGAGGACATACATAAAAACAACAGTAATAATTAAAAATGCAAAAATTAACAACCAAATACGTGTGGCTATCTTTTTCATTCGCCAGGATCAAAGCGGTAGCCGACTCCCCAGACCGTTTGAATATGTGCAGCCGCTTCCTTTCCAAGCTTGATGCGTAAGGTTTTTATATGAGTGTCGACAGTTCGAGTCCCACCTACATAATCAATATCCCAAATGCGTTCTAATAATTGCTCACGTGTATAGGCATTTCCAGGATTTTTCATAAATAAATGGAGTAGTTCAAATTCTTTTAAAGTAAGGGGGATACTTTTTCCATCGACCGATACTTTACGTGCTATTTCATCTATTTTAATGGGACCAAATACAACATATTTTTGTTGTAGCTCTGCAATATTTGCACCACTTCTTCTTAATACTGCGTAAATTCTAGCGACTAGTTCATCATGTGTAAATGGTTTAACAATATAATCATCACCACCAAGTGTAAGACCCTTCACTTTGTCATCATTGGCGTCACGTGCTGTCAGGAATATAATCGGAACATTGGACATAGCCCGTATACTTTGACACACAACAAAGCCATCCTCATGCGGCATCATTACATCAAGCAGCACTAAATCAATTTTCTCACGTACAATTATATCGTATGCCTCAGTACCACTTGCAGCAGTAAATGTTTCAATATCAGAGTTATTGAGCATCATTTCTATTAGGTTCCGCATATCTTGCTCATCATCAACTATTAATACAGTTGTCATTGTTTTTCCTCCCTTACTAACAGCTGAAAAGCACCTTTCCCGACATCAACTGTTTTTTCTTTCTGGCCATCTTTTATAAAGTGTAATTTGTGATCGTCATAGCCAGCGACAACAATATAGTCTTTAAATTGATTGACCACAAAAGGGTTTGCCCCTACTTCCTGCTGCCATTTTATATGACCATCAAAGTCAGCAACATATAACTCATTATGACCATGACTTACAACAAGTACAGCATCCTTTGTCTTTTTTAACCCTACTGGCATCAATGGCATGTTTATTTCACCATGCAATTGACCACTGCTCAAATCATATTTTTTAACCGAACTATTTGGCTTACTTCCTTCTCCATGGCCACCTATCCAAAGTTCATGTGTCTCGTCTACAATGGCTATTCCATGTGAAGATTTTTGTATCGGCCACTCCTGTTCAATTTGTAAATCTTTCATATTTAAAACAGATAATTTTGTATCTTTAAAATTTATCACATACAGCTTATCCTTATACGATGCCATTGACATAGGATAATTACCTATCCGCTTGGAGGCCAACACGTTTCCTTCATGATCAAAGCTTGTCACTGTATTAGTTTTACTATTCGTTATAAAAAATTGCTTGATATTGTCATCATAATACACATTCGTTGTACCAACCTCTACTTTTTGAGAATAGAGCTTTTCTCCAGTTGATAGTGTATAGACATCAATGGTATTTAATTGGTGTCCGTATAAGAGAACTTGATCATCTCCTAGTAATGTTGCCCCTGAATAAGCTCTATCAAATAACCACTTCGCTAATACATGGCCATTTTCATCAATAAAGTCTAATGATGGCTCTTGAATATTTAATGAAGCTATAAAATTTCGATCACGCTCAATCGATTCATAAGATTTTTCAGTACAACCCGCTAACCAAACTATTTGTAGTAAAGAAAAAATGAAGAATGCCCATTTTTTCAACGTTATCACCTCTGCCCCTTTACTATACTTCACAATTGTGAAATTCGGGTGAAACTTGAAAGGTAAATTTATGACAAACCATAAAAATACATTTCACAATTTAATTGTATTCATCCAGCCAATACTTCCTTCTATACATATACTACAAGGATAATGGTAAGGAGGAATAAAATGTGGTTTCCATCAGCTTATGTATGATTGTGAAAAATGAAGAAGATGTCATCGGTAGATGTCTTGAATCTGTTAAAGGTTTAGTAGATGAAATCAATATTGTAGATACAGGTTCAACAGATCGTACAAAACAAATTGTTGCTCAATTTACAGATAGAATTTTTGATTTTGAATGGATCCATCATTTTGCCGCTGCCAGAAACTATTCCTTTCAGCAAGCAACGATGGATTACATTCTTTGGTTAGATGCAGACGATGTTTTTTTAGAAGAAGATCAAGAAAAATTTAAGGCGTTAAAGAGTTCTCTTTCCCCTACTATTGATGCCGTTTCAATGAATTACAATCTCAGCTTCGATAGTGAAGGAAATGTAGATGCTTTAATAAGAAGAAACCGACTAGTAAAGAAAGAAAAAAGCTTCCAATGGATTGGTGCTGTTCACGAATATTTGGAAGTAGGTGGCGAATTAATAGAAAGCGATATAGCGGTTAGTCACTTACCATTAACTCATGACCATTCACGTAATATTACGATTTATAAGACATTAGTTGAATCTGGTGAAATATTATCACCACGAGATACATTTTATTTTGCCAATGAGTTATTAGATCACAGTCAATTTGAAGAAGCCATTTACTATTACGAATTATTTTTAACGTCAAAGCTAGGCTGGGTGGAAGATAATATTCGTGCTTGCTTTAAATTAGCGGATTGCTACTCGAATTTAAATGATCCAGAAAACAATTTTAGTGCAATATTAAGAAGCTTTGAATACGATGTACCCCGCCCTGAGGCCTGTTGTCGACTAGGTTATCATTTCATGGAGCAATATAAGAATTATGAAGCTATTTTCTGGTATGAACAAGCACTTATCATTAAACAAAATCCTAACGCTCCTTTTCAAAATAAAAGCTTCTCAACTTGGCTTCCTCACCTACAGCTTTGTGTTCTATTTGACCGTCTACAACAATACGAACTCGCAAACGCACACAATGAATTAGCCGGCTCCTTTATCCCAAACGACGCAAAGGTTTTACACAATAAAAAGTATTTCGAGCAAACTTTAAAGTCTAATCAGACTGATTCCCAGTAATTCTAATCGCTAGAATAAATAGGACAAAAAATTACCCATTAGTATTTAGCAGGTCATTATGAATCTTCAAGTTTTATTAACAAACCTACTATTTACTATTAGTAAATAGTTATGTGTCTACCTCCTCTATCAATTCTCGGAATACGATATTTGAGAGAGGAGGTGAGACTTTGCATTTTGGAAATTATTTAAAACGAGTATGTAGTAAATGTAATTCTTTTCCTTGTTGTTGTAGAACTGGGCCTATTCCAAGTTGTCCAGTTTGGCCTGTAAAACCTACCGGAACTACTGGTGGTATTACAGGGGCTACGGGTGTTACCGGAGCTACTGGCGCTACGGGTGTAACTGGAACCACTGGGGCTACTGGCGCTACGGGTGTAACTGGTGTAACTGGAACCACTGGAGCTACTGGCGCTACGGGTGTAACTGGGGCTACTGGTGATATCGGAGCTACAGGCTCTACTGGTGTTACCGGAGCTACGGGTGTAACTGGAGCTACCGGTTCTACTGGAACTACTGGGGCTACTGGCGCTACGGGTGTAACTGGAACCACTGGTTCTACTGGTGTTACCGGAACTACTGGCGCTACCGGTTCTACTGGAACTACAGGCTCTACTGGTGTTACCGGAGCTGCGGGTGTAACTGGAACTACTGGGGCTACTGGCGCTACTGGCGCTACAGGTGTAACTGGAACCACTGGTGTAACTGGGGCTACTGGTGATATCGGAGCTACAGGCTCTACTGGTGTTACCGGAGCTACGGGTATAACTGGAGCTACCGGTTCTACTGGTGCTACAGGTATAACTGGAACTACTGGGGCTACTGGGGCTGCCGGTTCTACTGGAACTATTGGTTCTACTGGCGCTACGGGTGTAACTGGAACCACTGGTGTAACTGGCGCTACGGGTGTAACTGGAACCACTGGTGTAACTGGCGCTACGGGTGTAACTGGGGCTACCGGTTCTACTGGAACTACAGGCTCTACTGGTGTTACCGGAGCTACAGGCTCTACTGGTGTTACCGGAGCTACGGGTGTAACTGGAACTACTGGGGCTACTGGCGCTACCGGTTCTACTGGCGCTACCGGTTCTACTGGCGCTACCGGTTCTACTGGAACTACAGGCTCTACTGGTGTTACCGGAATTACTGGAACTACTGGGGCTACTGGCGCTACTGGGGCTACTGGCGCTACCGGTTCTACTGGAACTACAGGCTCTACTGGTGTTACCGGAGCTACGGGTGTAACTGGAACTACTGGCGCTACTGGTGATATCGGAGCTACAGGCTCTACTGGTGTTACTGGGGCTACCGGTTCTACTGGAACTACAGGCTCTACTGGTGTTACCGGAGCTACGGGTGTAACTGGAACTACTGGCGCTACTGGTGATATCGGAGCTACAGGCTCTACTGGTGTTACCGGAGCTACGGGTGTAACTGGAGCTACAGGTTCTACTGGCGCTACGGGTGTAACTGGAACCACTGGTTCTACTGGTGATATCGGAGCTACAGGCTCTACTGGTGTTACCGGAATTACTGGAACTACTGGGGCTACTGGCGCTACCGGTTCTACTGGAACTACAGGCTCTACTGGAACTACAGGCTCTACTGGTGTTACCGGAGCTACGGGTGTAACTGGAACTACTGGGGCTACTGGCGCTACCGGTTCTACTGGAACTACAGGCTCTACTGGTGTTACCGGAGCTACGGGTGTAGCTGGAGCTACAGGTTCTACTGGCGCTACGGGTGTAACTGGAACCACTGGTTCTACTGGTGATATCGGAGCTACAGGCTCTACTGGTGTTACCGGAATTACTGGAACTACTGGTTCTACTGGCGCTACCGGTTCTACTGGAACTACTGGTTCTACTGGCGCTACCGGTTCTACTGGAACTACTGGCGCTACTGGTGTTACCGGAGCTACGGGTGTAACTGGAACTACTGGGGCTACTGGCGCTACCGGTTCTACTGGAACTACAGGCTCTACTGGTGTTACCGGAGCTACGGGTGTAACTGGAGCTACGGGTGTAACTGGAACTACTGGGGCTACTGGCGCTACCGGTTCTACTGGAACTACAGGCTCTACTGGTGTTACCGGAGCAACGGGTGTAACTGGAACTACTGGCGCTACTGGCGCTACTGGTGTAACTGGGGCTACCGGTTCTACTGGAACTACAGGCTCTACTGGTGTTACCGGAGCTACGGGTGTAACTGGAACTACTGGCGCTACTGGTGATATCGGAGCTACAGGCTCTACTGGCGTTACCGGAGCTGCGGGTGTAACTGGAACTACTGGCGCTACGGGTGTAACTGGAACCACTGGCGCTACGGGTGTAACTGGAACCACTGGTTCTACTGGTGATATCGGAGCTACAGGCTCTACTGGTGTTACCGGAATTACTGGAACTACAGGCTCTACTGGTGTTACCGGAGCTACGGGTGTAACTGGAACTACTGGGGCTACTGGCGCTACCGGTTCTACTGGAACTACAGGCTCTACTGGTGTTACCGGAGCTACGGGTGTAACTGGAGCTACGGGTGTAACTGGAACTACTGGGGCTACTGGCGCTACCGGTTCTACTGGAACTACAGGCTCTACTGGTGTTACCGGAGCAACGGGTGTAACTGGAACTACTGGCGCTACTGGCGCTACTGGTGTAACTGGGGCTACCGGTTCTACTGGAACTACAGGCTCTACTGGTGTTACCGGAGCTACGGGTGTAACTGGAACTACTGGCGCTACTGGTGATATCGGAGCTACAGGCTCTACTGGCGTTACCGGAGCTGCGGGTGTAACTGGAACTACTGGCGCTACGGGTGTAACTGGAACCACTGGCGCTACGGGTGTAACTGGAACCACTGGTGTAACTGGGGCTACTGGTGATATCGGAGCTACAGGCTCCACTGGTGTTACTGGGGCTACTGGCGCTACTGGCGCTACCGGTTCTACTGGCGCTACCGGTTCTACTGGAACTACTGGGGCTACTGGCGCTACTGGGGCTACTGGCGCTACTGGCGCTACTGGCGCTACTGGTGATATCGGAGCTACAGGCTCTACTGGCGCTACCGGGGCTACTGGCGCTACTGGCGCTACTGGCGCTACTGGTGTAACTGGGGCTACTGGTGTTACCGGAGCTACGGGTGTAACTGGAACTACTGGCGCTACTGGTTCTACTGGTGATATCGGAGCTACAGGCTCTACTGGCGTTACCGGAACTACTGGATCTACTGGTTCTACTGGCGCTACCGGTTCTACTGGAACTACAGGCTCTACTGGTGTTACCGGAACTACAGGCTCTACTGGTGTTACCGGAGCTACGGGTGTAACTGGAACTACTGGCGCTACCGGTTCTACTGGAACTACTGGCTCTACTGGTGTTACCGGAACTACTGGAACTACAGGCTCTACTGGTGTTACCGGAGCTACCGGAGCTACCGGTGTAACTGGAACTACTGGCGCTACGGGTGTAACTGGAACCACTGGTGTAACTGGGGCTACTGGTGATATCGGAGCTACAGGCTCCACTGGTGCTACCGGTTCTACTGGCGCTACCGGTTCTACTGGACCTACTGGCGCTACTGGCGCTACGGGTGTAACTGGGGCTACTGGTTCTACTGGTGATATTGGACCTACTGGTTCTACTGGTGTTACTGGTTCTACGGGGGCTACTGGCGTTACTGGAACTACAGGTGTAACTGGAACTACTGGTTCTACTGGCGCTACTGGTGTTACTGGAACTACTGGGGCTACTGGCGCTACTGGTGTTACCGGAACTACCGGCTCTACTGGAACTACAGGTTCTATAGGCCCTACGGGTGTAACTGGAGCTACTGGTGCTACTGGTGCTACTGGTGCTACTGGTGCTACTGGCGCTAATGGTATAACTGGAACCACAGGTTCTACGGGTGTAACTGGAACTACCGGGGCTACTGGCGCTACAGGAGCTACAGGTACAACTGGGGCTACGGGTACAACTGGGGCTACTGGTATTATTGGAGCTACCGGGGCTACTGGACCTGCGTTTACTGAAGGATTCTCTGCCTTTAAAAACACGTTGGTTGTTAGTGGATCTACTTCAATCACTAACTGGAGTGTCGCGTCACCATACTTTACAACACCTGCATTCAATCCAACAACTGGCATATTCACTGTACCAACTACAGGTAGATATTCCTTTGAAGCAACCATTAACTACTCCACTACTGCGGCCATTAGTGTTACTTTAGGAGGGGGAATAAACCCATCATTTGCAATTAGGCAAAATGCTACAACAAATTTAATTAGTGGCTTGTTCCCTGTACTAAACGTCAATGTGGCACTTGTATTAACTTTACGAGCAGTTCTTGGAAATGGCACAATCACTTTAGCAGGAGAAGTGAATTTAAATGCTGGAGATACGATTGATTTGTTCTATGAAGCCAATGGATTGACTATCTCTCTTACACTAGGTGGAGCTAACTCTGGTGGTATCGTTTGGTCATGTCATCGAATTTCTTAGAACTAGGTTATCTAGAAAATTGGATGTATAGATGTAGAAATAGCAAACTAAGAAATAGTTAGTTTGCTATTTCTTTTTGTCTTTTGAACTTACTTCAAAAAAAATAGTACAAACATAATGTTTGTACTATCGTGCTTCTACTAACAAAAAATTTCCGCCAACACTTCATCGGCAACATGTTTACCTTGTTGCACACATTCTGGGATGGATATTCCTTCGAATGAGCTACCTGCCAATTTTACAGTTGGAAAATGTTCTCGTAATTCCTGCTTTATCCGTTGGACCTTCGCCTCATGTCCAACGGTGTATTGTGGCATCGCATTTTTCCAACGTGTAACTACTGTCGTTATTGGTTCTCCATCTATACCGATAGTTTTATTTAAATCCTGTAGCACTGTTTTTTCAATCTCAGTATCTGATAATGCTACAATCGCCTCGTCACCCACTCGACCAATATAACTACGTAATAACACATAATCATTAGGTGAGGTACCCGGCCATTTTCGATTCATCCAAGTACACGAAGTGATTGAAAAATCACTATTTCGAGAGACATAAAATGAGAGTGCGTCTAAATCACCAAGCTGGTCCTTTTTAAATGCCATTGTAACGGTTGCGATAGTGGCAGCTTTCATTGTCCCTAGTTCATTTAACAAATTATACTTACTGAACATCTTATCTGCCATATTAAAGGGTGTAGCAATAATGACCGCATCCGCTTTAATATGTGAGAAATTGTTTAGCATTACATGTACAGACCCATCTTTTCCATGCTCAATTTCTTCAACCTTGACACCTTTCATCACTGTCCCAGGAAGTAGAGATTCCTCAATACTTTCGATTAATGTTTCAAGCCCATTACTAAAGGTTTGAAATATCCCTTTATTTTCATCAATAAAATCATTACTTAAGAAATTTGTTCCAGCCTTTTTCATCCCTACTAATAAGCTACGATATTTTTGCTCTAGATGATAAAGCTGCGGGAAAGTTGAGCTCATGCTTAATTGCTCAATATCCCCTGCAAATGTCCCTGCTAGTAATGGTTCCACTAGATTCTCAACAACCTCTGCGCCAAACCTTCTTCTAAAAAATGCCCCCAATGGTTGATCATCGTCTTGTGCTGAGCGGGGGATAAAAAAATCACCTGCCGCACGAACTTTACCGCTTAGTGAAAACAAGCCTGATGTAATAAATGATGAGATATGTGGCGTTTCTCCTGATAAAAGATGGCTTGGTATTGGGTATAACTGGCTTCCGACAGCAACATAGTTGGGTCCTGCGTTACTTGTCATGATTTTTTGTTCGATACCGAGATCCTTTGCTAAAGCATTTACATAATTTTCACGGTCAAAAAAAGATTCTGGCCCACGCTCAATAATAAAACCATCTTTTCTTAGTGTTTGAATTTTTCCGCCAAGACGTAATGACGACTCGACAAGTACGATATCTAATGGCAATTCTTTTGTGCTTGCTTGTTTTTGCATATAGAACGCAGCTGTAAGGCCCGTAATACCACCACCTACAACAACTACCTTTCGTCTTTTCTGAGTCACCAACATCATCACTTTCTTTTCGCTTAGCTTAATTTTTTATAAATTGCATCGACCATCGCATCAATAAATAAAGGATGTGTATTTGGCATCGACGGACGATAATATTTTGCGCCTAGTTCATCACAAACGACTTTACATTCAAAATCATTATCATATAACACTTCTAAATGCTCTGTTACAAAACCTACTGGCGTATAAACAAATGAACGGAAGCCTTTTTCTTCATAAAGCTCACGTGTTAAGTCTTGAACATCTGGACCAATCCAAGGCTCTGGTGTCTGTCCTGCTGATTGCCAGCCGACCTCAACGTTTTTCAAACCAGTTGCCTCTTGAATAAGTCGAGCTGTTTCAATTAATTGATCCTCATAAGGGTCACCTAAATCTTTAATTTTTTCAGGAAGTGAATGAGCTGAAACGATTAAACATCCTGTTTCACGTTCTTCTTCAGACATTGACTTAAATGTATCATTAATTTGTTGTTTCCAATACTCAATAAATTTAGGTTCATCATACCAAGATTCTACTGATGTAATCGTTAAGCGATCTCCTGCTGCTTCCACAGCACGGCCATTATAAGATTTAATAGAGAATGTTGAGAAATGAGGAGCTAAAACAATTGATACCGCTTCTTTGATGCCCTCTGCCACCATTTGCTCTATTGCGTCTTCAATAAATGGATGAATATGCTTTAAACCAATAAACAATTTATATTCTACAGCATCCTGAACTTCATTTAAACGTGCACATAACGCTTCAGCTTGTGCCTGTGTTGCTGCTGCTAAAGGAGATAAACCTCCAATTGCTTCATAGCGACTACGTAAATCTTCTAAATGCTCTTCCGAAGGTTTGCGACCATGACGAATATGTGTATAGTAAGGTTCAATATCCTCTTCTTTATAAGGTGTCCCGTATGCCATTACCAATAAGCCTTTAACTTCTTTCATTACCCTTTTCACCTCTAAAATTGTTTTATGTTTTTATACATTATGTGATAAAAAGAAGCTGTCCAATCTATGATGTTGGACAGCCCCCTTTCTATGATGAAAATTTCGTACATAGAAAAGGACATATTTCACATTTGAATCCGCTTTTTTAAGAACGAGCTTGAATTTGTTGTGCACTATATTCATGAATAAGTGTCGTTAAACGCTTTAAGACCTCTGGATCAACCTCTGGGAAAACACCATGACCTAGGTTAAAGATATGACCTGGCATTTCTAAACCTTGATCGATAATATCCTTAGTTCGTTTTTCAATGACTGACCAATCTGCCAATAATAGCGATGGATCAAGGTTACCTTGGACTGGTTTTGTAATACCATTCGCGCGTGCTTCTTTTATTGGTAAACGCCAGTCTAAGCCGACAACATCAATCGGTAAATCATTCCATTCCTTCGCTAAATGACTTGCCCCGACACCAAATTGAATCAATGGTACATTTTCTTTTTGTAATTCCGCAAAAATTCGCGTCATAATTGGTTTTATAAATACACGGTAATCTTCCACATTTAAAGCGCCCACCCAAGAATCAAATACTTGGATTGCTTTTGCACCAGCTTTAATTTGGGCAGTGACATCTGCAATAATCATGTCAGCAAGTTTATCCATTAATGCAAACCAAGCTTGTGGTTCTGACACCATAAATGACTTTGTTTTGTTATAGTTTTTAGAAGGACCACCTTCAATCATGTAGCTGGCAAGTGTAAATGGTGCTCCAGCAAAACCAATCAACGGGACATTTAATTGCTCTTCTGTCAAGATTTTAATAGTCTCTAATACAAATGGTGTATGCTCTTTAGCATTGAATTCACCTAAATTATCAACATCTGCAACTGAACGAATTGGATTAGAGATAACAGGACCAACACCTGCTTTAATTTTTACATCTACGCCAATTCCAGGAAGAGGTGTGACAATATCTTTGTATAATATAGCTGCATCAACATTGTAATTTTCTACAGGTAGACGAGTGACATATGCACATAGCTCAGGTTGATGTGTAATTTCTTCTAATGAATATTTTTCTTTGATGGCACGATATTCTGCCTGAGAACGTCCTGCCTGACGCATATACCATACTGGCGTGTGTGTAGTTTTTTCTCCACGAGCAGCACGCAGAAGTGTATCGTTAAAAGTTGTCATGAATAATTCCTTCCCCTCGATAAATTCATTACTATCCATACGCCCTGGCGTAATTGTGTCCAGATTTCTTGCTCTTTACTCTTCTCTTCAAAATCTGCAATATCGACCAGAGGCTTTATCTTGAATCAGTGGGTTCACCACTCTCTATAGCGGAAAGAGTCTTCTGTGTTTTATACTTCGATTTCAGTACAAAAAACCTTTGCTGAGTCAAGAAAAAAATGTATTATTTATTCCTTTATTATTGATATCCGTTTCCAATAGTAAACGCTTCCTCTGTTATTGTATAGTTTTCCTAGTGAAATGTCATAAAATTGTTCATTCTAGACAGATTCTTTTTGGACAAAGCGTTAGACTTATGCTGAAAAGGGTATAATCACGCTATAATTAGTAAGATTCATAAGGAGGATAAATTGATGAATATTTATTTAACTTCTGGTACTGGTGATTTTTTAGAACAACTGAAAAATAAGTATCCAAATGAGCATATGATCTTAATTCATGGAGAGGGAAATTCTGTATTAATTCATGAAACAGAAGGGAAATCTGTTTTTGCCACACCTCGCAAATTTGAAGTGTTAGATTCGGTAAATGAGCTAGAAGAACGTGGATTCTTTGTTCTTAATAATATTCCTGTAACAGATGAAGGACGCCCTGTTTTCGAGCATCGCTTTTTACAACGTTCACATGCCATTGAGGATGAGCCAGGCTTTGAGTCCTACAGATTACTTCGTCCCATCAAGGATGACACTTATATTGTCATGACTCAGTGGCATGGACCACATTCATTCGAAGCATGGAAAAGCTCTAAAGCCTTTGAAAACGCACATGCAAAAAGAGATGATTCCAGTGGTGTAAATCAGCAGAACATCTTCTCGGCAGCTTCCTATGTAACAACTTATAGTGCTATGCCAAAAGAGGATACAGAATAGATCTACAACAAATAAAAGCTCATCTTCTCAGCACAGGCTGGGAAAATGAGCTTTTCATTATTTAGATACTTTCGCAGTCAATTCACTAATTACTAAAACAATGACAACTACAATATAAAACATCGGCTGTGTAATCGCACATAATCCTACGATGATCGCTTGTGTAATCATAGCTAGACGTACAATTTGCTTCACAGCTAGTTGACGAGCATTATCCGGCAACGGAAACAGCATGTCCATGCGGAATTCCCCACTTGAAAGTAATGCTTGTTTTAATTGGATAGTCGTTGCAAAGCTTAGTGCCGCGGCAACAATCCATGTAACTATTGGAATGTCTACAAATGCTGCAATTACTGCTGAAATGGCCGTAAGACGGAGCCATAAATAAAAATGATCATCTGTACGGACAAAAGTGCGAAATACTAAATACTTTTGAGCGTTATTTTTACCATATGGAACGAATTTATAGAGCCAGTCCATCCAGCCTCGACGTCGGATGCTTCCATGTAAATGGGGTACATCTGTAAAATAATTTGCGAAACGATAAAAGCTCATCATTCGATTTTGCTCAAGCTTTACAAAATGTTCGTAAGGTACTGGTTCTCCTACAGATTTTTTTCTAAAGACAATAATATAAATAACACTTATGACTGTAGCAACAATTGATAGGAGCAACTGAGCTTGCAGCCCCATATAAACAGCGGCAGCAAATATTATTGCTCGAATCAGCCTGTCCACCCAAACCATTTGACCACGTTCACTATATCGATAGCTGAATTCTCCTCGTACACTTATATATTTCAGCACAATCACAAGTAGGAATATCGACCAAATGTCAGCCGTTGTTAAATCCGTCACTGCTTTTAATAGTGGAATACTAACAATGTAGACAATCGCTACAATCCAAACCTGAGACCAAAATGTCCAAGCCAGTGCCTTGCTAAAATACAGCGACATTTTTGACTCTAGGGGCAATAGGTACACTTGGTCTGGCTCTCTCAAAAGCGTAGTAGGGCGACTAAAGGCTAGTAAAACGCCTATAAAAACAGCAATAAGTATTTCAGCTGGGAAATCTGTCTGTACAACTTTCAACCATTCACTATATTGGTAGCCTCCTGCTCCAATTAGAAATACAAGTACAATGGCAATATGCCCTGTAAAAATAAATTGCATATATTTTTGTACTTCTCCTATATAATGCATGAAGCGAGAGGACCATACATCACGCAAGTTCTTCATGGTCCCGCTCCTTTGTCATTGCAATATATAGATCGTCCAATGTTGCATTGGGCATCGCAAATGTTTGTCGCAAATCTGCCATCGTTCCTTGCGCTCGAACTCTTCCCTCGTGCAATAATATAATTCGATCACAATGCTTTTCGGCAGTCGATAAAATATGCGTAGACATTAATATGGAAGCACCTTCTTTTTTCTTTTCATCCATTTGATCTAATAATGATTGAATTCCGAGTGGATCTAACCCCACAAAAGGCTCATCAATAATATAAAGACTAGGATTCACTAGAAATGCACACATAATCATAACCTTTTGACGCATTCCCTTTGAAAAATGTGATGGGAACCAGTTTAATCTTTTCTCCATTCGAAATTCCTTTAAAAGTACTTCAGAACGAGCATCTAGAGTTGCCTTATCAATACCGTAAGCCATCGCTGTTAATTCTAAATGTTCCCTCAATGTTAGTTCATCGTAAAGCACAGGGGTTTCAGGGATATAAGAAAAGGCTGTACGATACTTGTCCGTATCTTCCTTTAACGTTACCCCATTAAGGTAAATATCCCCTTCTTTTGGCAACATTGTTCCTATTATATGTTTAATCGTTGTACTTTTACCGGCCCCATTCAAGCCAATTAAGCCAACAAGCTCTCCTTTTTCAATAGTAAAAGATAAATCTTTAATAACAGGTTTTCTTGTATATCCGCCTGTCACATGCTGTACCTCTAATACTGACATAACCTCACTCCTCTTCTTGTTTTATATTTTATCAAAAATTAGCAAATGATACAGGTTTGAGTATGATAGAATGAATTTACATATACGATAAGGGGGAAATTCTCATGAGCGATTGCCTATTTTGCAAAATTATCGATGGATCCATTCCAAGTACAAAAGTGTATGAAGACGATCATGTCTATGCATTTACAGACATTTCACCAGTTGCAAAAGGCCATACTTTACTAATTCCAAAGCATCACTGCCAAGATCTATACGAAATGCCAGAGGATGTTGCACGCAACTTATATGCTGCGGCACCGAAAATTGCGAATGCCATTAAGGCAGCGTTTGAGCCAATCGGTTTGAATACGATTAATAATAATGGGGCAGCGGCTGGACAAACTGTGTTCCACTATCATCTACATTTTATTCCTCGTTATGACGAAAAAGAAGGCTTAGGTTTAGTTTGGCAAACACAAAAATATTCACCAGAACAATTGACTGAAGTGGCAGAAAGTATTAAAGCCAACCTATAACGTTTTTTGTAATATATTAACATTTTAATAACCCACATACTGTATTGCAAATATAAAAATTTTAGCGTACAATCACAAATAAGTTTCGCTAACGGTCAAGAGGACACGTTGGGAAACTAATAGATTAGCTCAGTCGAGGAGAGATAAAAAATGAATACAAAGAATTTAGTATTAATGGCCCTTTTAGTTGGGATCGGTGCGGCACTATATGTCGTTACACCAGGAATGATTAACGGCATGAAACCCGATTTCATGTTAACAATGATGTTTATTGGCATATTATTGTTTCCTACAGTGAAAGAAACGTTTTTACTTTCGCTAGCAACAGGTGTACTTTCAGGTTTGTTTACAACATTTCCTGCCGGTCTAGTTCCAAACATTATTGATAAAGCTGTAACAGGCTTTGTGTTTTTAGCTGCTGTAATTGTTCTAAAAAAGATAGCAAATAGTTTCGCTGTCTCTGCAGTTTTAGTTGGTTTGGGTACTATCCTATCAGGTACGGTCTTTTTAGCAGTGGCACTTTTTGTTTTCAATGCAAATGTAGGTGCAACGTTTGCGATGCTCTTTATTGGGGTTGTCCTTCCAGCGGTAGCATTTAATGTCGTTGCTTTTGCTATTATTTATCCTATTGTTGCAAAATTAGTGAAGCGCTCTAAATTTGTGACTGCCATTTCTCAGATTTCATAAATACTAACTTTAAAATAATCGAAAGAAACTGAACGGTGATGCTCTATCACTTGCTCAGTTTCTTTTTCTTTTTGTATTTATGCAATTCATGGTTTAATAGTAGTTAATCATGACAAGAAATGAGGTATATAATATGAAAGCAAAACCATTTTTAATTGGACTAGCAACAGGTATTATTGGTGGAACAGTTGCTGTGCTGTTCTCAACCCCACAATCAGGCCAGCAGTTACGCTCAACGTTAAAACAAAATGCAGACCAAACAAAAGGTATGCTCCTTGATGTTAAACAACAAGTAGGGACTGTGAAACATTCTGTCAATACATTAACAAACGAAGTTAAAAATAATATCCCACAAATAATAAATGATTTAAAACAAACAATTACGACTTTTACAGAAGAAATAGAGCCAAATAAAAATAATTTGCAACAAGAATTAGATGCTTTACAGAATTCGATAAGCGAAATCGAGAAAAACATTGCACAATTCACAGAAAACAAGAAAAAACCGCAGGAAAAAATTAGCGACTAAAGTCCTTTCTAGATGCTAATTAATCTATTTTTTCATCAAAAACTATTGCTATAATATTATTTTTTAACCACTTTTCAATTTTTTAATTTTTCTAACTTTAAACTTTTTTTCTTTACTGCTATAATATTTTTAAAAATGTGAAAGAAAGCAGTAGGTGATGGTTTTGTCAGAGGAATTATACACACAAAAAGAAGCAATGCTCTACAGTCAAAGAATCGCGCAATTATCGAAAGCACTATGGAAAGCGGTTGAAAAAGATTGGCAACAATGGATTAAACCATATGATTTAAATATTAATGAACACCATATTTTGTGGATTTCCTATCATTTAAAAGGAGCCTCTATTTCTGATGTAGCAAAGTTCGGAGTCATGCATGTTTCTACAGCATTTAACTTCTCCAAAAAATTAGAAGAGCGAGGCTTCCTTAAGTTTTCGAAGCGAGATGATGATAAGCGTAATACTTATGTTGAGCTAACTGAAGCTGGCACAGAGCTTATTGTAGAGATGAATAAAAACTACCATAATACTTATCATTCTGTATTAGAAGGATCATTGGCCTTAAAAGACTTATACGGCCGTTTCCCAGACTTTTTAGACGTAATGGCTGTCATTCGAAATATTTATGGTGAGGATTTCATCGATATTTTTGAACGCTCCTTTCAGCATTTCCGTGATTCCTTTGACACGCTTGAAGAACGTCCAACTGTAAAAGGATAAAATAAGGCTATCGTACAGATATTTTCCTGTGGGTTCTAACTGTTCATTCAGAAATAAATCATGTGAAAGGAGGTATTTCAGAAATATTTCTGAAGTACCTCCTTTCTCTTGCATTCTAAGACAATTCAATTTACATTAAATAGGACACTTCCTATTTTCGGAGTTGATAATAAACCATGCATTGTTGGAAAATTTTAAATCTTGAACATCATTACGGCACTACGCGTATTATTATAATGGGCGTTATTACTTTCTTATCCGTTTTTTCAGTATCGTATGTGACGTTTAATTTATTCAACGAGGAGCATTATACAGATCGTTTATTCTGGCTCTTTGTAATAGCTGTATTAACACTTTATCCGGTTCACAAGTTTTTACACTTTCTCGCTCTTTACGATTTACGCCAGCATCTTAAATTGCGTGTCCGTACGCAATTTTATCTAATTCCAGTATTACACATGCGTATTCGTGAACCTTTATCCAAAAACCGTTATATACTAGCACTTCTTACGCCATTTATCGTTCTTAATACTAGTATTATAATAGGTACTTGGCTACTACCAGCATACACACATTACGGTACTTTGCTGTTAGCGTATCATTGTAGTCTATGTTTGATTGATATACTTTACGTGAAATATTTATTGAATTCACCAAAAAACTCACAAGTTGAAGAAACACCGAAGGGCTATGAAATTTTAGTTCCACCAACGGTTCACTAAATTGCTTGTACTTGTTTTTTAACGGCGTTCTTTGTTATGCTATTACTATTGAAAGAGGGGAGGAATAGACTTGCTATTAATGATTGTAGTTCTATTCTCGGTATTCTATTTATTTCAAATTAACCGTATGACATATGCTCTATGTATGCGACGTGAAATTCCCGAAGAAAACCAGCCAAAAATATTCCGAACTATAAATATACTTATTACCATTTTACTTGTCTCATTTTATATTGAAATTTTATACGCAGTATAACAACTGAAAAGTAAAATACATTCACATCCGCATGCGACAAGATAAGTTGAGTCCCCATAAAACAACTTACTCAAACCATTACTAATGGCTTGGATCTCTGGCATGCAGCGTGAATGTCTAACACTGTTAAGAAAAGCTAAGAGTTAATGGAGCTCTTAGCTTTTCACTGTTTTATTAATTAGTATAGGAACGCTGCACCAACGATAATTAATAAAATAAATAACACAACTAATAAAGCAAAGCCTGAGCCGTAGCCACCGCCACCGTATCCTCCGTTGCCCATAACTTCACCCCCTTTCTTTTCTATATCCTATGCGCTTCAAAAATTGAAATATAGGCAATACTCAAGGGGGAACCATTTTGTTTTTAAAACGTTTATGTTATAGTAAAAAATGGACGAAACCATGTTAGGAGAGAATATCCACTATGAAAAAAACAGTTTTATCTTTAACTTTAGCTGCTTCTGTTTTAGCGCTCGGTGCGTGTAGCGGCGGAGATAGCAAAGCAATCGTTACTTCTAAAGTTGGCGACATTTCAGTTGCTGACTTTAATGAAAAAGCCAAATCTTTAACAGGCTCATATGTATTACAACAATTGGTGACTGAAAAAGTATTGTCTGACAAATATGAAGTAACAGATAAAGAACTTAAAGAAGCTTATGATACTACAGCTTCACAATTTGGTGATGGTTTTGCACAAGCACTTGCTGAAAGTGGCTTAACAGAACAAGGCTTTAAAGATTCTTTACGCGTGCAACTTCTTCAAGAAAAAGCTTTAAAAGATCAAGCTATTAAAGAAGCAGATGTGAAAAAATACTATGAGCAAATGAAAAAAGAATTAAATGGTCGTCATATTTTAGTAGCAGATGAAAAAACAGCAAAAGAAGCCATTGAGAAAATTAAAGGTGGCGCTAAATTTGCTGATGTAGCAAAAGAGTACTCTACAGATACAGCTTCTGCACAAAATGGTGGGGAGCTTGGTTGGTTCTCTGTTGGTTCAATGGTTGATGAGTTTAACGATGCTGCTTATGCCCTTGAATTAAACACTTTAAGTGAGCCAGTAAAGTCTAGCTTCGGTTATCACGTAATCGAAATTACGGACAAGCGTGACGTGAAAGATGTTGGTGCTTTTAAAGATGAAGAAGAAAAAATTCGTACATCGATGTTAAGTAAACTGAACCAAACAGGTGAAGCGCAAACTATTCTAAAAGATATCGTTGCGAAAATGGCAAAAGATGCAAATGTTAAAACTTCTGATAAGGATTTAAAAGATTCCCTAGAATTCTTTACTACAACAAGTGAAGAGCAAGCTAAGGCCGCTGAAGAAGCAGCTAAAAAAGCAGAAGAAAATGCTGCTAAGGAAGAATCTAACGACAAAGCAGAAGATACAGATAAAGAATCTAAATAATTAGGATGATTGACCTTTTTCATTAAAAGAGCAACATTCTCAAAGAAAGGGAGCATCTTATAATACAGATGCTCCCTTTCTCTTTTGCTATTTTACTTTAAATTGGCTTATTTCGGCTTGTAAGTCATTTGACATCGTCTGGAGGACATTTGCTGCACTTGCAATTTCCTCGTTAGAAGCCGTTTGCTGCTCAATAGAGAGCGCGATATGCTGTATACCTGAAGAGGTGCTATTTGCAATACCTACAATTTCTTTCGTTGCATAATCGGTTTGGCTGGCCTTCTCATTTACACGCAATACTATATCCGTAACTTCCTTTGTACGATGGCTAATTTGTTGTAGATATTCTACAATATTTTTAAAGGCACCGCCTGTTTGTTCAACAGCCTCTCGCCCTTCCTCTACAAATTGTGTACCACTATTAATAGCATAAACTGCGCTTGATGTTTGGCTTAAGATATCATCTACTAATGTTCTAATATTGTCAGCAGCCTTCCCAGATTCCTCAGCTAGTTTTCTCACTTCATCGGCGACAACCGCAAATCCTTTTCCTGCTTCTCCTGCACGTGCTGCCTCAATGGAAGCATTCAATGCAAGTAAATTTGTTTGATCCGTAATGCTTGTAATGAGTGCCACAATTGTACTAATTTCCTTCGATTTTTCCCCTAATGCATTGACAACCTCTGTTGATTGGTGAACAGATTCATTAATAGTATTCATTTTTCCAATCGTTTGTTCAATTAACTGTAATCCTAAATCGGCCTTTTGGTTCGTTTCATTCGCTATATCCGCAACTGCCTGTACTGCGGATGAAGCATAATCCATATCTTTGGAAATTAAGTTAGCAGAATCAGATAATAAGTCCATTTGCTGCAATTGACCTTCCGCGCTAGCGGCAATTTCTCGAATTGCAACAGAGATGGTTTCAACTGTATTACTACTTTGCTCTGTAATCGTAGTAAATTCATTTGTATAAGCAGAGACATCCGTAGATGCTTTATTCGCCTTTTCAATAACTGAGCCGATTTGCTCTAACATATGATTAAATTCAGTCGATAATTGACCAATTTCATCTTTCAATTTATCATCTATACGTACTGTCAAATCGCCATCCGCAGCTTGCGTCATTGCTTTTAACACACGCTTTACACGCTTTAAGACGATATATCTTGTACATAAAGAAATAATTACTGTCCCAATAAATAGCGAAATAAATGTATTGATGGCAACACCTGCGCTACCATTTAACTCCACTACCTTTTCGATTTGTTGGCTAACGAACTCAGAAATATGTGAGCTAATAAATAAACTGATTCCAATAGCTAGTATCATTTTGAAAATCAAACTTTTCCAAAACTTTATTTTACGTGAAACAAGTCCCTCTTTATCCATTGTTTTTCCCCATTCCTATAAATTCTTCCTATATTCTAAAATAAATACAGTATTGGTACAATGGATAGGTACTGAAATTCCGCAGATATATAATTAGACTTATATAAAAGCTCGCCCACACAGTTATTTAGAAACGAAAATTTCACAAATAATGTGTTGAATGATTAAAATGTTGGCTTATAAAACGATCGGTTATCCAGAGGGAATAGTCGCTCTGTAAATTCACCAGGTGCCGTTTTACCTAATGCTCTAGTCAACATATTCATCTTAGCATCGATGTTATCAATATAATGTAAAATTTCTGCTTCTTGAACCATCGGCTTTTTTGGACTACCCCACTCTTCCTTGCCATGGTGAGATAATACCATATGCTGTAAAAGCATCACTTCTTCACCTTCGATTTCTAGCTCACTAGCAATCTTAGCAATTTCATTCACCATAATCGTAATATGTCCTAACAGGTTGCCCTCCACTGTATATGTCGTGGCAATAGGTCCAGACAGCTCCACAACTTTTCCAATATCGTGCAAAATAATACCTGCATATAACAGGTCTCGATTAAGAGTCGGATATAAATCAGCAATGGCTTTACCTAGTTTTAACATGGACACCATATGATCTAATAAGCCAGAAGCATAATCATGATGATTTTTAGTTGCCGCTGGAAAAACTAATATGGCGTCCTGATGTTTTTTAATGGCTGCTCTCGTCATACGTGAAATATTTGGATTTTTAATATCAAAGAAAAATTGATTCAACTCTTCAAATAGTTGTTCCTTTGGTGTTGCAGAGGAGGGTACTAAATCATGAATGGCAATTCCTTCTTCTGGCTTTGCCACACGAATGGCTTTGATGCGCAATTGATTTTTCCCTCTGTAGTCGTGAATTTCTCCGCCGACACGTACAATGGCTTCAGCATGATACATCTTTTCATGATCCTCATTTGTATCCCAAAGCTTTGCCTCAATATCTCCACTTTTATCTTGTAATATTAGCGACATAAATGGCTTCCCAACAGTAGTAACTCCTTTTGTCGCTTGTTTAATTAATAAATATTGATCAACTGCTTCTCCAACCTGGAGCGTTGTAATTCCTTTCATGTTGACGCCACTCCCCTTTCATTTGCTAGTGCTCCTACATCAATAATTTGCTCTTTCGGCCAATGTTTGAGCATTTCGTCATGGCAAGTAAAATATAAAATTTGACGCTCATATCCTACTTCTTTCATTAATTGTACCATTTTGTCTGTACGGTTTCGATCAAAATGGACAAACGGATCATCCATAATAATCGGGAATGGCGCAGAGGTCATCAACGTTTGGGCAAGTGCCATACGTAATGCCATGTAGGCTTGCTCCTTAGTCGCCTGTGATAATTCAACCATTTGATAACGAATTCCTGCCACATCTTTCGCAATAAAGTAGCCCTCTTCATGAATCGTAAGTTGATCGTAGCGCCCTCCAGTAAGTAATTGGAATATCGCATTAACCTTCGATAAAACATGTGGTAATTTTTCTTCTCGAAGACGAAATAATGTTTCATGAATAGCAGTCGCCACAGCTTTTTTCGTTGCCCAATGCTCAATCAATTGCTGTAACTCCGATTTTTCTTGTTCAAACTGTTGAAGCATTTGGCCATATTTTTCGTCATTTAATAACTGTTCCTTTTCAATTTGCAAGGCAGCACGATGTTCAAGACATCGGTCTATATCCACTTGCAAAGACGTTTGCTCCTGCTCTAAAACACGCATATTCTCCATAACAGAGTCCTCTATTAACTCATCGTGTTCAGATAAATTCAACGAGGCTAGTTGAGCCAGAACCGTTTGAAGCTCTGTCGTAATTTTTCTCTGCTGCTCAAATTGCTCATATCTCTCATAATAATCTCGTTCGTTTTGCACCTGTGCTTCGTTCAATAGCTGTGTCATATCAGCGGTATAACGATCTATTCGTGTTTGTCCACTTTGTAGTTTAATCTTGATGTCAGCTAGCTGCGCTTGTGCTTGCTGCACTTGTTGTTGCTGTTGCTGCGCTTCCAGGTAGGCTGTGCGCAAATACATATATATTTCATGTTCATTATAAATTTCATTTAGTACTTGTTGAAGCTGTTCATAAAGGCCATTCTTTTCATCCTGAATTTCTTGCAAAAGGCTAATGGAACCGTCCCTTTTAACCGCCAGTTCTTGCACATTTCGTATGCGCATAAATAACTCTGGCATTAACGTTCTAGCGATCGTACCTTGTAAGCGATAGCGTTTTAAAAATTGCTGCAATGACTGCGTAGTTTCCTCACTCTCTAACTCTGCTTGCTGAATTTTATATTCCAATTGGGCATACTGCTGCTCCTTCTCGCTTTGCTGGTCATTGACATGTAACCAGCGATCTTCCAATCTTTGTTTTTTTAGGAGTATAGTTTGTACAGTCATTTCATCTTGCTCTAATTGTCGTAAGAGGTGACTATTTTCTTTATTGGGCGCCTCTGTGGTTTGTCTAACAAACTTCATCAACAATATTGTTATGATTGTTAAAACTACACCAATAATGGCCACCGCCACATTTTTTTGAATAACCCCATAAACAAATGACAATACACCAATTAATAAAATCATCCAAGAAAAATAATTAGGCTGCCTTTGTTTAGTCCGTTGCGATTTGGCAGCACGCAATTGCTCAAGCCTCCGCTTTTGTTGAGGCCACTGTGCTAAAATATGTTCTTCTTCCTTTGTTAATGACTCCTGGTTTAACCTTTGCTTTTGTTGCGTTATGGCATCTAATTCTTGATGGATTTGCTCTAGCGAACGTAAATGAAACTTTAGCTCATCCTCCGCCTCTTCTAGCTTTTGTAATTGCTGTTGAAATTGCTGTTCCTGCTGTAAGGATACTGTTTCTCCAAGAAGAATGTTCTGTGCCTCTTTTTCTTGCACACCTAATAAACGAAACTGCGTATCAATTTCTTGCTCCAGCATAAAGAGATCATCTCGTAAGTTTTTCTCCTTCACGATCAACTGATGCCATGTTGCCTCCTTTTGCATAAGGCGGCCCATTTCATTTACGGTTTGCTCATTCACAGTAGCTAGCACTTTTTCCTGTAGCAATTGATATTGTTCTTTTAATTGCAGCAACTGCTGACTTTCGTGTAAAAGACGGTCCTTTGCTTGTTCATATCGTCTTACACCTTCTGCTGGAAATTGAACATATTGATCATCCCCTAATGCTTGCTGCAACATCTGTTGTTGCTTGATAAGAGGAAGGGCCTGCTTTTGAACCGTTAAGTATTGCCATTGCTGTTGTTGCTTTTTTTGAGTGGCATAAAGTTTCTCTAGGTTTTGCTCAAGAAGTTGCAATTGTTGTAATTTATCCTCAAATGTTTGGATCTTACCTTGCTCGAGTCTAATCGTTCGCTCCAATTGCTTTAACTGCTCAATTTTTTGATTAATTACTGGAACTTTACCTGTTTTCTTAAATAACTCGTTCGCCTCTTTATCCATTTTTTTCTCAAGAGCAGACAGGTGCTGGATACCTGTTGTGCCAGAGGAGAGGAGAAGATGTGTTAATTCCTCCTCTGACATTTTTTCAATGCCTTGAAGCTCATGCAAAGAAAATGAAAAAATAGATTCAAAGGATGCTCTAGAATAGCCATATAAAAGCTTAGCTAACAACTCCTCCTGTCCCGTTGTACCATCTTCAAGATAAACAGTAACATCACCTGCAGCCTTGCCTTTCACACGCTCAATAATGCAGGAACCATAAATAGGGTGTAATAGTGTCAGTTGACCACCAAACTTCGTCGATGTTTTTGGTTCATATTTGCGCTGAGTCTGCTGCCTTGTTGGAAAGCCAAAGAGCATCTGTAAAACAAATTGCTGAATCGTTGTTTTTCCTGCCTCATTTAAACCATAAAAAATTGTAACGCCTTCATTTAAGGGAATTGTCAGGTTTTGATGCTTACCAAAGCCATAAATTTGTAGTTTTTTGATTGTTAGCATGTGCATCACGCCCTTTGAATTTCTTCCGCCAATAGTGACTGTGCGTTGTGCGTTAAATTCTTTATATCCTTTTCAGATAAAGGCTCGATCAGTCTAGCACCACCAGCATACTGGTACAAGTCTTTTAGTATATCCTTCCAGTCAGTACTATCCCATTGCTCCATTAAACTTACGACTGATTGCGTAGCAGCAGAATATTCACCGTGAATTGAAGGTTTTTGTAACACCATTTTTTGTACCCAGCACATTGGCTCAATCCCTTCTTCTGCCTCGCGAATAGTCTCCAGCCATGCGTCCACCGTCGCATGCTCAAACAAGGCCTCTGTTTGCTCATCAATATTTTTTAAATAAAGCTCCACTACCGTCGCTCCCAATGAAGTTCTATTGACAGCAATTGCTTCCTCGCATCTTTTAAGTAATTCATTAGCATGGACGATATTCGTACAATCCACCTCTATTGTGTTATAAACAATGGTGGAGGTAGGAATAAAATCAAGTTCACATGCTGTTTGAGATAAAGTTACATCATAGCAACCTTTTATTCCTTGTTCTTTACGATGACGGCTTTGAATATTGCCTGGATAAACGATAGGAGGGTTTTCATGTAAGAGTTGTCGTTTATGAATATGCCCCAACGCCCAATAATGATAGTTCCGTTCAAGTAGTTGCTGTTTTGTAAATGGAGCATATAAAGCGTGTGAAGTATCGCTTGCCTCACTGCCATGCAGCATGCCAATATGAATTGCATGAGAATCTTGAGCGATTGGATAAGTATCAATAACCGACTCCTTTAAGTGGCGTTCACTATAGCTGAAGCCGTATATACAGACTTGCTGACCGCGGATTTTCAACTGGACAACACTCGTCTCAGCCGGTAATTCATACACATTACTTGGTAAAGAAAAACGTGTCCAAGTTCCTTTTAAATGATCATGGTTCCCATAGCTAATAATTACAGGAATATTGTGTTGAAAAAGTTTCTCCATTGCCTCTTGAAATTTCCTTTGGGCTTGTAAACTGCGATTTTCACCATCGTAAATATCTCCGACAATTAATAAAAAGTCGGGCTGCTCCTGAATGGCCTTTTGAATAATTTTATCAAAAGCATCAAACGTACTTGATCGAATCTCCTTCAAAATGTGTTCAGGTAAGCCAAATAAGCCCTTAAATGGACTATCTAAATGTAAATCTGCCATATGGAAAAAACGAATTGCTGACATCCAATCACCCCAACTATAGATAATTCCCACCTCAGTTAGTTACTACAAACTATCAACCAAAGCAGTCATATGATTACAAAACCGAATATTTGTTCTATTTTATCATACTTCCCTATTTATGAAAAATGGTAATGCTTAAAAAAAAAGGTCGACTTACTTTTTCCACAATTTTCGTAATTTATCAAATAGTTTACTAGTTTTACCGTGAAGTTTATAAATCTTCTATGTATAATAGATATATATTTAAATAAAGGGTGGGGTTTGTATGGAGAATTACCGTTTCACAGCTTTCGAAAAAACAGGGGAAACATTGTTTGATGAAACATGGACATTTGAAAATGATGAGGCTGCTAAGTTAAATGGCCAACAACAAATTGAAGAAAAAGGTGTTGCCAACAAAACTCATCGTCTTGTAAACGCTTCAGGTAAATTAATTTTATTCCATGTTTAATAATTGAGAAAAGGCACGTAGGATATCTACATGCCTTTTCTTATTTTTATTTCCCTACAAAGACAGGTGTTCTTTTCTCTACAAAGGCATGAATTCCTTCTAAATGATCTGTCGATTTACGCATGGTTGATTGACCTTCCGCTTCCATTGCAAGGATATTTTCGAGCTGTGCTAAATTTTGAGCGTGTAAAATATTTTTTGTCGTAATCATAGAAGAAATAGGTGAGGCAAGCATTTTACCAACAAGCTGATCTGCCATTGCAAAGACAGTACCATCAGGGGCTATATAGTCGATTAATCCTGCATCTAATGCTTCTTGTGCTGTAAGGACCTTCCCTTCCCAAATCATTTGTTTCGCTTTCACCGTACCGACACGTTCCTTCATAAAGAAGTGACCACCTCCATCTGGAATGAGTCCTATGCCTATGAAATTCATAGCTAGCTTACTCTTTTCACATGCCACAACAATGTCTGCCCCTAGTGTTAAACTAAAGCCTAGACCTGCCGATGCACCATGAACTGCCGCAATGACTATCATTGGTAGCTGATAATAGGCCTTAACGATGCGTGTAAGATATACCATCGCTTCGTCAATATTTAGAGGCTTATTTGAATCAAGCATCGCCTTAATATCGCCTCCAGCAGAAAAGACCTTCCCTTCTCCACGAATAACAAGTACTTGTATATCTTTTTCCTGTTGCAAAGCCTCAAAGCATTCAGCTAGCTCTCGCATCATAACATCATCCATCGCATTCATCGCCTGAGGACGGTTTAAAGTTAACGTTGCACGGCGATCTAACATTTCTAATGTAATCGTTGAAAATTCCATCTCCATTACCCCCAAATATGAATAGTCATTCACTATGTACTATTCGTGTTTTTTTAGAAAACTCCTTCTCCGCTAAACAAATTCGCTTTTGTTATGCTATATTAAAGGACGAATATTGTTATAAAGGTGGTTACACATTTTGACGCAAAAAGACTATCGTATATTACTTTATTATAAATATGTTACGATTGAAGACCCTATAGCATTTGCTGAAGAGCATTTAGCATTATGTCAAGAACTCGGACTTCTTGGCCGCATTTTAGTTGGTAATGAAGGAATTAACGGAACTGTTTCGGGAACTATTGAACAAACAGACGCTTACATGAATCATATGAAGATAGATCCTCGATTTAGCGATATTATGTGGAAAATTGACGAAGCTGATGGGCATGCTTTCAAAAAAATGCATGTTCGCCCTCGCCTCGAGATTGTTCACTTAGGTTTAGAAAATGATATTAATCCATTAGACATAACAGGGGAATATTTATCTCCTAAGGAATTTATGGAACAAATGCAAGAAGAGAATACGATCATTATCGATGCACGGAATGACTATGAATTCGACCTTGGTCATTTTAGAGGCGCTATTCGACCGGATATTGAAAATTTCCGTGACCTACCAGCATGGATGGAAACACATAAAGAAGAATTTGTGGATAAAAAGATTTTAACTTACTGTACTGGTGGAATTCGTTGTGAAAAATTCTCTGGTTGGTTAAAACGTGAGGGCTACGGAAAAAGTGTTGGTCAATTACATGGTGGTATTGCCACATACGCAAAAGATTCCGAGGTAAAAGGTCAACTCTGGGATGGGCAAATGTTTGTTTTTGATCGTCGTCGCAGTGTGCCAATTAATCAAGTGGAGCATGTCGTTATCGGAAAAGACTATTTCACAGGTGAGCCTTCCGAACGTTATACGAACTGCGCAAATCCCGAATGCCATAAATTAATGCTATGTGAAGAAAAGCATGAAGACTTTTATATGCGTAGCTGTTCTGATGAATGCCGTCGTGCCAAACGTAACTTCTTCGTTGAGGAGCATGGCTGGACGGTAAATCAAATCGAAGAGCAAATCGCTAAAATCGCAGATGTCCAAAACACAAATTCATGATAGACGTCACTCCATTACTTGGCGACAAAAAGAGCATCGTTTATGACGATGCTCTTTTGTACTGGCATTAAACTTCTGCTAAAAAACGTCCTACCTGCCTACCACTAAATATACAGCCACCAACAAACGTTCCTTCTAAAGCGCGGTAGCCATGAACACCACCGCCTCCGAAGCCGCTTACTTCCCCAGCAGCAAATAGTCCTGAAATAGGCTGACCATCCATCCCTAACACTGCCCCATTTAAGTTTGTTTGTAAGCCACCTAAGGTTTTTCTTGTTAAAATATTTAATCGTACCGCAATTAAAGGCCAATTTTTAGTGTCTAAAATTTTATGTGGCTTAGCAACACGTACTAGCTTATCCCCAATATAATTTCTAGCACCGTGAATGGCGTTCACCTGTAAATCTTTTGTAAACTTATTATCCATTTCTCGATCCCTTGCTAAAATTTGCTCTTTAATTTTCATGAAATCGAGTAAATCATTGCCTGCTAGTTTATTCATTCCATCTACTAGTTCTCTTAAATCATTTGCAATCACAAAATCCTCACCATGGTTTTTAAAGGCTTGGATTGGAGCAGGTGGTCCGGGCATGATTCTTTTTAAAACATCACCAATGCTTTTGTTTGTTAAATCAGGATTTTGTTCCGAGCCAGATAGAGCAAATTCTTTTTCAATAATTTTTTCCGTTAAAATAAACCAAGAATAGTCATAGCCTGTTTTTTGAATCGTTTCTAGTGTACTGAGTGTATCGAATCCAGGGAAATTAGGCGCATGAAATCGGTTACCTTCTGCATCAAACCATAAGGAGGAGGGGCCTGGCAAAATTCGTATTCCATGATTAGGCCAAATCGGATCCCAATTTTTTAATCCTTCTGTGTAATGCCACATACGATCACGATTCACAATACGACCTCCTGCATGCTCTGTAATTTCCAGCATTCTTCCATCTACATATGCAGGGACACCACATACCATATTTTTAGGAGGGGTCCCTAATCGTTCAGGCCAATTTTTTCTCACTAAATCGAAATTCGCCCCGATACCCCCACTTGCCACAATAACGGCTGCAGCCTCATAAGAAAATTCTCCGACTCCTAATCTTGAGCTTTTTTCCCCTCGACTAATAAAGGTTTCTGCTAGTATTGTTCCACTTATCCCCATAATCCTTCCGTCTTGCTGAATAAATTCATCCACACGATGTCGTGGTTTAAATTCAATATAGCCTTCTTTTATGGCCTTTTTGACTTTATCCACAAATGGCTTAACAATGCCTGGACCTGTTCCCCATACAATATGAAACCTCGGCACTGAATTTCCATGTCCACCAGCAAGAGAACCACCCCGTTCTGCCCAGCCAACAATAGGAAAAAATTTAATCCCCTTTGACTTCAACCAATCATATTTTTCACCCGCAGCAAAATCGACATAGGCCCTCGCCCATTTATATGCCCAGGAATCCTCATCTTCTAAACGATCAAAGCCTGCTGTCCCTAACCAGTCCTGCCATGCCAACTCCTTACTATCCTTAATGCCGAGTCTTCTTTGTTCAGGAGAATTTACTAAAAATATGCCACCAAAAGACCAAAATGCCTGTCCCCCTAATGAATTTTCAGGCTCTTGATCTACTAGAAGTATTTTTTTCTTTGCATCGACTAACTCGCAGGCTGCCACTAAGCCTGCCAGTCCGGCACCAACTATTGCAACATCGTATTTCATTACTACACCCCCAAATCAATCATCCTTAATTTAAATTCTTCTTTCATAGTCTATTTACCTTCTAAAAATCAAAGTTTTGTCTAAAATGTGACAAGATAAAATGTTCGTTTTCTTTCATGAAGCAAACTAGTTCTAACATAGAACAATTAATTAATACCATTTAATTGCCATATAATATTTTCGCTATAAACTTCATGGAACCTTGATACAATCAGTCTTTTTAAATATCGTTAACGCTTTCATTGTACACCCCTAAAAGACGAATATTATTAAACGATAATACATAAAATATTCGTGTATTGGTATTTTTCAGACTTTTGAAGTCAATGTTTTTTTAGTTTTTTAGAAATATCGTTGACAAAGGTGAACAATAGGGATTATGATGTTAACAAATTTAATCATAAAAAATATAACGACGGAGACACACTAGTCGAAAGAAAATCCAAAGAGAGCTGATGGTTGGTGCAAATCAGTGATTTCTACGATAATAGTTCCACTCCTGAATAGTTAAGCTGAACCATCTAAGTAAGCTTATCCGTCTCATGCACGTTACGCATATTGCTAAGACTGCAAGAATAAGTTTTTCTAGCAGTGATTAAGGGTGGTACCGCGAACCAAATTTATACAGCCTTTCGCCCCTTACAACACAATAACTGTGTTTGTAAGGCGTGAAAGGCTTTTTATATTGCTTTCGATTCGGAAAGGAGATTGTTTGCATGCTGTAAGAAGTTAGAATTTTACAAATTTCAGACTATCGTAGATAAAACCACAATTAACATTTATTAAAAAGGAGCTAATTATAATGATTACTGCCACAAAAACAATTAACGTATTTATCGCTGACCCACTAAGTGAGGATGGGATTTTTCCATTACGCCAGGAACAAGATTTAGATTTAAACATTATCGTAGACACTGGCCTAGCACCAGAAGAATTAATCGCTAAAATTGCAGATGTAGACGTGTTACTTGTTCGTTCACAAACTACTGTGACACGTGAAGTAATTGAAGCGGCAAAAAGCTTAAAGTTAATTGGTCGTGCTGGTGTAGGTGTCGATAATATTGACCTTGCTGCTGCCACTGAGCATGGTATTATCGTTGTTAATGCTCCAGATGGTAACACAAACTCAGCTGCTGAGCATACAGTCGCCATGATGACATCACTTGCACGTCACATTCCACAAGCTTTTAATACATTAAAAAATGGGAAATGGGACCGTAAATCTTATGTTGGAGTAGAGCTAAAAAACAAAACTTTAGGTGTTGTAGGCTTTGGCCGAATCGGTGTTGAAGTAGCTTATCGTGCAAAAGGTCAACGTATGAATGTTATGGCATATGATCCTTTCCTAACTGATGAGCGTGCAAAAGAATTAGGTGTCACAAAGGCGACAGTGGAAGAAATTTGTCAAGCAGCCGATTTCATTACTGTACACACACCACTTCTTCCTGAAACACGTAATCTTATTAATAAAGAAAAGTTTGCGATGATGAAAGATGGCGTACGTATCATTAACTGTGCACGTGGCGGTATTATTAATGAGGACGATTTGTATGATGCTATTGTAGCTGGTAAAGTAGCAGGTGCTGCACTGGATGTATTCGTATCTGAACCAGCGACAGACCATAAGCTGCTTACTTTGCCTCAAGTAATTGCAACACCTCATTTAGGTGCATCTACGATTGAAGCACAAGAGTCTGTAGCTGTTGATGTATCAAATGACATTATTAAATTTTATAAAACAGGTACTGTAACAAATCCAGTGAATATGCCATCTATTCCGAAAGAGCTTCTGGCACAAGTTGAGCCTTTCTTTGAATTAGCGGAAAAACTTGGTTCATTCTTATCACAAGTAACAACAGAGCCTGTAAAAGAAATCAACTTATCTTATGCTGGAGATGTAGCAAACTATGATGTCCGCCCATTAACATCAAATGCATTAAAAGGTTTATTAGCTAAAAATCACGGTAATCATGTGAATGATGTCAATGCTCGCTACCTGTCTGAGCGTATTGGCATGAAAATTATCGAACATAAAACGACAACGGCTAAGGGCTTTACAAGCTTAATTACGATTGAAATTATTACTGCAAATGAAACACATACCGTAGCTGGTACATTATTAAATGGCTTAGGTGCTCGTATCGTCAAAGTAGAGGACTATGTTGTAGACGTTATTCCACAAGGTCATCTTCTATATATTAAAAACACTGACAAACCAGGTGCAATTGGTCGTGTAGCCACTAAACTTGCAGAAAAGGAAATCAATATCGCCACTATGCAAGTAGGTCGTGCCCAAGTTGGTGGGACAGCGGTTATGATGTTAACGATAGATAATGTTGTAACAGATGAAGATTTAGCATTTGTGGCACAGCTTGAAAATATTGATGAAGTAAAAGCTATTAATTTATAATAAGCAAAACGAAAAGCAGGGAGTTTTTACTCTCTGCTTTTTTAAATACTCTTTAAAGGGTAAGCTAGTGAGCATCATGATATTGGTGATAGCTTTTCCATTCATATGCTTAGCATAAAATATAAAGTATTCCAAACAAAAAAATGTACTGCATCCATGAAGGAGCAGTACATTTCTTTAAAGTTTTTCCACTAGTTGTAATAAGTCTGTCAAAGAGACTATCTCATACGTAGGTGTCACAGCTCCATTGGCCCTATTATTTTCGCGATTAATCCATACGTTTCGCATCCCTACACGAGAGGAGCCTAAAATATCAGTATTGAGATTATCGCCAACCATAATTGCCTCATCTGCTGTAATGCCTACACTTTCCATTACATGCTCAAAAATAGAAGCGTCAGGCTTACCTTTTCCAAAGTCTCCTGAGATAATAATATGATCAAAGTACGGAGTTATTTCTGGCGTAATTTTCAGCTTTAAATTTTGCAAACTAGGTGCGCCATTAGTAAGTAAAACAAGCTTGTACTTCCCTTTCAATTCGTCTAACACAGGAAATGTATCTTCATATAAAAATGGGGAGGCCTTACGCTCAGCTACAAAGCGTTCTCCTAGTTCTGCTCCGAATTTTTCATCCTCTATACCAAGAGCAGCTAAACCTTTTGTCCATGCTGCCGCACGATAGCCCGGAACAAGTCCCTTCATTGTTTGGAAAGATTCAGTCGGGTCATCAAAAGTTCCCCATAGTCCTTCGAAAGGATTAATGCCAATTAATACGGTATAGTCGTATGTTTCATAGCCTTCGTATAACGCACGAGCCTCTTGACGAACTGCTTCCTCTAGCTCAGTAGAATTCACATTATGTATCGTAGCAGCATAGTCACATGTTTTTTCAAAAGCAGTTTTTACTGATTTTTTATCCCATAGTAATGTATCATCTAGATCAAAAATAATAGTGTTTATCGACATTTTATCCGTCCGCTCCTAGCTTTTGATTAATACTATTATTTTAGCATATTTTCAAAATATTTAGGATAACAAATTATGTCCAATTCCCCTTAAATTCCATCCGTCTACAGGACTTTTCTGATTCAAAATAAAAACAAGCTGTGGATAACTTCCTCACAGCTTGTCATCTATTATTTATTGATGTTTATGACGTAAACGGTCCATTAAATTCTGGATATCGGCTTTTTTTTGTTCTGTTTCTTCCCTTAAAATATCAATATGGTAAATGCCATCTATTTCTTCTATCTGTACACGATCCCCAACAACGACAGGCTTATTCATAGCTGACTGTAAAATAATAATTTGTTCTTCTTCCTCAGGATACTTTAAAAAAACAGCATAACCGTCTTCCATACGATCTAAAGTATATTTAGTCGAGCTCACTAACAAGTTCCCCTTTCTCATTCCGTAATTGCGCAGCATCTCCATCGTTTAGCCATATCTGTTTAGTAGTCCATTTTAAATAATTATCCCCTTCACGAGCATTAGCCCCACTAGTAACATACACGATTTTACCAGGCTGTAATGATAGATTAGGAAAATTAAAAACTTGATTTCCTTCCAGAGAAATAAGCTGCCAATTGTTTAACGAAACAGCTTGTTGACCATTATTTTTAATGCCTACAATTTCTGTTACTAAATCTTTGCTGACGATCTCAACAGCTGTGGTAGGTAAAACAGTGGATGGAGTTTTTGGAGCTACCGCTCTGGAAGCTTCCTTTCCATTCACCGTGTAGTTTACCCCATCTGTTGCCACCATAATCGTTCCTGATTCAGCAGTAGCATAGATGTTACTGCCCATTGCTTGCAATCGATCCACTACTTCTGCATGAGGATGTCCATATTTATTATCTTCACCATAGCTTAATATAGTGACTTCTGGCTTCACTGCACGAATGAATTCTTTTGAGCTACTTGTATTAGAACCATGATGTCCTGCCTTCAGAATAGTAGCTGTCACATCATTTTGCATCATTTCTTTTTCTAATGCTATGCCCGCATCCCCCGTTAATAAAAAGGATACGTTGCCATAAACTACTTTTAAAACAATCGAAGCATCATTATTATCCGTTGCATGTTCATTTGCATTTAAAACCTTCACCGTTACATCCTTATCAAATTCAATAAGGTCCCCTGTTTTCGGCACATAATAAGGTATATTTTTTTCATCAATCGCCATCAGCATTTCTTCAAAAGTTTGAGAGGTATGTACTTTGCCCGAATCATAAAATTGCTCAATAGGGATTGCCTGTAACACTGGAATGAGCCCACCTATATGGTCAGCATCGGGATGTGTTGCCACTACCCGATCAAGTTTGTTCACACCAAGTTCGTTTAAATAAGAAACTACCTGCTGTCCTGCCCCTTTCACACCACCGTCTATAAGCATTGTTTTCCCATTCGGCGATTCAATTAATATGGAATCTCCTTGTCCCACATCAATAAAATGAACTCGCATCTCATGGCCAGCCGTTACAGGCACTTGCTCTGTCTTAACTGCTTCTGTACAGCCTGCTAATAAAAAAATACAAAGGAGTACTACTATTAATTTTTTCATGTGACTAACTTCCTTTCTATCTTCCTATTATACAAAAAAGAGAGCTTACCATGGGCAGCTCTCCCTGTACTTTAAACAAATATCCACCATAAAACCATTGTAATTATGATTGTAACAATGCCTTGTAATAATGTTGCAACCGTTTGTGCCTTATAGGCTTGAGTTACTTCCATTCCACTATACTGTGTAATTACCCAGAAGAAACTGTCGTTTACATGACTAACCGTCATTGCACCAGCTCCAATGGCCATTACTACTAATGCTAACGGGACAGCTCCCTCAACGCCAAGTGTCACGAGCATTGGTGCAACTAGAGTAGACGTAATAACAAGCGCTGTCGTTGAAGATCCTTGGGCAGTTTTTAAGGCAGCAGCTACTAAAAACGGCACTAGCAGGAATAAAGTACCTGACGCAAACATCCCCAAATCCATTTCCTGTAGCATTTCTCCAACACCAGCATTTTTAATAACGGTCCCAAATGAACCGCCCGCTCCTGTAATAAGTAAAATGGGAGCGGCTTCTTTTAAACTCTCTCCAATCCAACCCGTTAAGGTCGTTTCACTAATTTCAGGTAATAATAAAAAGGCAGCAGCCACCCCTAAAAATAAAGCTACCGTTGGTGAACCTAAGAACTTAAAGATCGTATTGAATGTTGATTCGGGATCCCCTACTAACGATGCTATCGAACCAAGTCCAATTAAGACAATTGGGAGGACGATTGGTAAAAAGGCTTTAAAGGTTGAAGGCATTTTGCCAAAGGATTTAATGACTTCCTCATAGTCTAATGCCTCTACATCATCTTCAGGTACTCGAATTTTGGTTGCAACTTTCACGGACCACATATAGCCTACAAATGTAGCCGGTATAGCTACTAATAAACCAATGACAATAACTGTCCCTAAATAATCAGCCGCCCCAATATTTCCTGCTGCTGCGATGGGACCTGGTGTGGGTGGGACTAATACATGTGTCGCAAATAAACCCGTCGCTAAAGCTACTGCCATTGATGCAATCGTTACGTTAGCCCGTTTAGCTAATGATTTTTGCAAACTCGATAAAATAATAAAACCCGAATCACAAAACACTGGGATGGATACGATGTAACCAATTAAGGACATCGCAAGTTGTGGACGTTTTGGGCCGACGATTCGTAAAACTACTTCTGCCATTCGATAGGCAGCGCCTGATTTCTCTAATATTAAACCTATAATAGTTCCAGCGATAATCACTAAGCCAATGCTCGTCATTAAACCACCGAAACCAGTGTTAATACTTTCTACCACTGTTAATAATGGCATTCCTGAAGCAATTCCGACGAAGAAGGCACTCATTAATAATGCCAGAAATGGGTGTAGCTTTAATTTGGCCGTGCCCAATACAACAAACAATACCCCGATTAAAATAATAATGAACAACATCTAGTCAGCCCCCTTTTGTATGTAAAGCTCAAAGATTCTCTTAGTTTTTAACCGAATAAAACGAGCGGGTTCTTGCATTGCCTGCTGAGTAGTAATCTCCTCATCTACTAATGTTTCTACAACGCTAAAATACTTTTGAAGTGCAGGCTTAGCCGTACTATCAATGTCTCCCGATAATAAAGCTGCATCTATATGTGCTAGCGCTGCGGCTTTCGCAACCCCTAATGGAGCCTTACCATGTAATGTTTGGAGATCCGATTTCCCTTCTCCCGTTATTACTAACTGTGCGGCTGCTAAATGATCCTGTAACTGGACAGCATCTATGACGATATCAATTCCTGCATGAAATGTCCCTTTTAAAAATGCGATTAACGCGCCTCCCAATCCTCCTGCCGCTCCCGCTCCTTGATAATCATGCAATCGAATAGAAAATTGTTGTTCCACGATATCTGCAAAATGCTTTAAACAGTTATCAAAATGCTTGACTTGATCGTCCCGCACACCTTTTTGAGGACCAAATATAGCTGTTGCCCCTCGTTCACCAATGAATGGATTATCCACATCACAGGCAATGGTAAATATCGCTTCTGTTAATCTAGCATCCAGTCCACTTACATCGATTGCAGTTAACTTCAGTAGACTTGAAATTCCATCTTCTAAATCTGAGCCATCTTCCTTTATGAATCGCACACCTAATGCCTTGAGCATGCCAATCCCTGCATCATTTGTGGCACTTCCACCTATACCGATAATAAATTTTCTAAAGCCTCGGTCGAGAGCAGCCTTAATTAATTGGCCAGTACCATACGTTGTAGCAAATTCAGGATTTTTTTCATTGTCTTGTAGCAGCATGATGCCAGATGCCTGAGCCATTTCAATCACACATGTTTCTTTATCACCCAAAACACCATATTGTGCCTGTATATCTCTTCCTATTGGATCTAATACATCCACTGAAAAATATTGACCATTCGTAGAGGCAATAAGCGAATCAAGTGTCCCTTCCCCACCATCTGCAATTGGTAGAATTATAGTTTCTATTGATGGATCTGCATCCAGAATTCCTTTCTGCATGGACCTCGCTACTTCAACTGCTGACAGAGTACCCTTGAAGGAATCTGGACTAATAATGATTTTCATAAAATACCTCCACTTATGTCGTCCATTGATATTTACGTAAATTTTAAATCCCTAAGTTAAGCGCTTACAAATTATTATAATGACAATAAATTCAGAAAACATTATAATAAATGTACAATTTATCTGTGCTATAACAGACTGTTTTTTATCCGAGGTGTATAAACATGTTGACAAAAAAATTAGCAGAAGATATCGTACATCAAACAATGTTGCGCTTACGTCACAATATTAATGTCATTAGCCCTACTGGTGTTATTTTAGCCTCTGGAGACAAGATGAGAGTGGAGGATATTCACGAAGGTGCGGTTTATGTAGCACAAACAAAAAATACGTTGATTATTAATGAAGACAATATAGAGTTGTATCCCAATACAAAGCCTGGCATTAATATGCCTATTATGTATCAGGATGAAGTAGTAGGTGTGATTGGTATTACTGGAGATTCAGAAGACATGCTTGAAATCGCCAATCTTGTTCAATTAACGACAGAGATCATGACACATCAAGCACTCGTTGAGTCTAAAAGCGAGTGGCAACGGAAGAATAATGACTACATATTCGAGGCACTCGTTCATGGAAGTAAGCTGGATGCTACGTTAAATAAACGAATTCAGAAATTACCCTTCTCACTAATAGCACCCTTCCAAGTTATTTTAGTGAGTTTACATGAAACATCTTATTTAGAAAATACGATACCCTTCTTTTTTGAGGATTTATTTTATAGACAGCCCATTTTAGCTGGACATAGCCAATTACAGGAGTATTATATACTGCTAACCCATTGTCAGGAACAAAGCCGTCAATCTATCATAAAAGCTCTCAGAAAGAAAAAACAAAAACTACCTTCCTTACAAATTGGTATTGGTCCAGTTGTCCAGCAACTTTCACTACTTCCCTATAGCTATCAGGGAGCTAGGACAGCACTCGAATTCGCTAACGTCCATAACGAGATTACCTTTTTTGAGGATGTAGAGTTATTTTCTCTTTTTAAACATCGTGAATCAGAGGAGGTACAAGCTTTTCATCACCGAATCCTTAAAAATATCAATGCAAAACAGCTGGAAACATTACAATCGTTTTTTGATTGTAATTTACAGTTAAAGCTTTGTGCACAGCAACTAAACATTCATCGCCATACACTTACTTATCGATTAAATAAAATAAGAGAGTTAACTGGCTATGATCCACAATATTTTGAAGATGCAGTGATCTTGCAAATGGCTTGTACATTACGAACTCTATAAATAGTAAAGGCAATCTGAATCACTCAGATCGCCTTTATTTTATAGTTTGTATAGCTCATCTAACAACTCGATTTTTTTCCCAATAGCCTCTTCAAAGGTCATAATATATGCTGCAGGATCTTTTGGGTTGTGGAATTGCGTAATTTTTCCTGTTTCAGGATGAACAAATTTAGAAGATGCGCCACAACCAATCCCTAAAATTGTCTGTACCTCTTCCATGATCACAATATTATAAATACTCTCTTCACCTGCTTTACTATAGCCGACATTTTCGAGATTACCTAAAATATTTTTTTGGCGATATAAATAATATGGAACATAGTCATTTTCCTTTGTCCAATCTTGTGCCATTTGCATCATTTCAGCGACCGTATCACGATCCGCTACTTTATATTTATCTTTATTGCGAGTCATTTCAGATGCACGTTTAAATGATAATGTATGGACAGTTAATGATTCAGGCTGCATCTTAGCCGATTCCACTAACGAATGCTGAAATTCCTCAATACCTTCATTTGGTAAACCAATAATGAGGTCCATATTAATATTGTTCATACCGGATTCACGAGCTAGCCAAAATTTATCAATTGTTTCTTGAACTGTATGATGACGACCAATGGCCTTTAACGTTTCATCTGTATAAGATTGTGGATTTACACTAATACGATCAATTCCCCATTTTTTAAGCACTTCTAATTTTTCAGGTGTAATCGTATCTGGTCTTCCTGCTTCAACGGTAACCTCTCGAATTGTTTCAGGGTTCGGGAAGGATTCATACATCGTTTGATATAAGGCGTCCATTTCATCAGCTTCAATGGAAGTCGGTGTACCGCCCCCCCAATAAATAGAGGTGATTTTCATATTATTGTCCTTGAGCCATTTTCCCATTTCACGTAATTCAATATGCAAGCCATCTAAAAATGTATTTACACGACCTTGCTTACGATTACTTCCGATCGCATAGGCTGGGAATGTACAATAGGCACATTTCGTTGGGCAAAATGGAATGCCAATATATACACTAATCTCTTGCCCAATTTGATCAATATCTGGAATGGTTACTAATTGTCGTTCCACGATATCCTTTAAAAGTGCTACCTTCTCCTTAGACAGGCGAAAATCTCGAATTAATAACTCAGCAATTTCTTGATCCCCTTTTCCTTCTTTTCTAAACTTGTGATAGAGCTTAGTCGGACGGACTCCTGTTAGAATCCCCCATTGCTGATGTACCCCTGTATGCTGCTCAAGAACATCTAAGAATACATGGGATAATGCTCGTTTCATTCGAATATTGAGCTCACGACCTGTTGCAGCTGATTCGTATTGGATGCTGTAATCATTTGTATATTGTTGTCCATCTACAGTCAATATCGCTTTTGTAGCTATTGAAAAATTCTCTCCAACGTCGTACGTAAATGAAACCGACATATCAGCTTCCTCCGGCTCCACTCGCAGCTTGGAATCCTCAAAAAATAAATTCGCTATATGATTTAATACGCGAATCCAATCCTCAGGATATTTTTGATCTATGTGAATCATTTTCATATTGTTTCGCTCTCTTCTTTTCTTATTCCATATATATTGCAGATTTTAGTTTAACAAATTTCTATGACTATAAGCAAAGTAACAATAAGAAACATCAAGAAAACAGAATATTCAGTCTACATGTAGACAAACTATTTTTTTGTCATTATAATTTCTTACAAAAGGTGGTGTTGATAGTGTTTCTTTTAAAAAATAGTAATCGTCCATCCATCTCGAGCTTTATTCATCAAGTAGAAGTAGCATTTCACCATTTTGACTTAGCGCGATGTGATGAAAAAACATTATATGTCACCGTATTATTTAAATATAAAACATATAATGTGATCTGTGACTTTATCTACATCATTGACCAACAAGAAATGTACGGAGCTATTTCTATCAACAAGCACTACGAGAAAGCTAGGGCATTTGTTAAACAGCACTTCCAGCAATTTTTATTGTATTCAGATGAAATGATATTAGCTAAAAATTTTATGAGTACGGTTTCTTTCAAGCAATGCCTGCAGCAATTTGCCAAAAGATATCCTTCCAGAATAGTTTCTTAAAAAATAAAACTAGTATGCCACAAAAGTTGGCATACTAGTTTCAAATTTATTTCAAAAATTCTTCAATGAATTCAACAGGGACATAAGTTTTCGTGTCTTTCAACGTTGGTGCCACTGACAAAGTGCGTAATGATTTGTTATAACCAAACGTTTTATCTCCACGTGTGATTGTATAAGATCCATTGCCCTTTGTTAGGATAACCGTTTTACCTTTTGATTCTACTTTAAAGCCAAGCTTTTCTGCAATGCTACGTAATGGCACCATTGTTGTTTCTTCTACCATATAAAAATCTGTGGCGATAATTTTATTAATTTCCTCATCTACTGGATTCAAAGAACTTTCCGAATTGTCATCTAGAACAATCACTTTCGATGGTGTTGTTTGTGCTGGAATACTCTTAGTGGATGCTGTATAGAAAACAGCTAAATGCTTCTCTGCTAAATCTTTTGACGTTACTTTTTCACCTTTTGCATTAAGTAGTTCCGTTTCTTTACCAATATTTAATTTTAAAATATCATATGTGTTTGTTAAATCCTCAAAGAAATAATCCACTTCTACAAGCCCAACTTCTTTTGAATCTACAATGACAATCTCTGGATTGAATTGCGGTGGGTAGATATATTTTTGTGGTTGATTGGCAAAAGTGTATGCCTCTACTTTATCCCCTTCTTTAAGCTCTACTTTTTTACCCGTATTATCATACACAGGAGTATCTTTTGTAATTTCTAGTACATTTGTTTGCTCTCCGTCTTTAACAGTGTAATATGTAATGTCTTTAGCAACACGAACATCTTCAACTGTTCCATGTGTTTGATTGAAAATGTGTACTGGATCAATTTGGATTTGCGGAACTTCAACTTCATCCTTCTGCTCATTTGCCGAAGCAACAGGTATGACAACACTTCCCATTAATAATGCAGACAAAGCTGCTGGTGCTAATTTTTTCATATACATAACAATCTCTCCTTATTGTTTGGGTTCATAGTAGTAGTAGTTTCAAAATGGAAAAAGTTTCATTACCTATAAAGAATTTAAAAAAAGAGGTGACAGTAACTACCGACACCTCTTTCGATTTATTCTTTTACAAGTTCGCTCAAGCCTGTAATATCTATACCATTTAATGCTTGTGTAGCAAGCCGGTCTGCTTCTGAATTGTCCTTACGAGCGATTAGCTGATAGTCCGGTTGTATAGTAAGTTGTGCTAATTTGGCATCAATCTTATCTGCCCAACCTACTAGATCCTTTTCTAATGCTGCCCATTCCCCACTTAATTGATTGATAACTACTTGGGAGTCTCCTTTAATTTGGACAGGTAGATGATGGACATTTAGTAATTCTAGCTCCACTAAACCTAAATAAAGCGCAGCATACTCTGCTTCATTATTAGATTTAAGTTCGGATGAAAAAGCATTTTTTCTTAAACGATAGGGCTTGCCATTTTGTTCATAGTAAATAGCACATCCAAGCCCTGCCTGTCTTGTCCCCCTATCAAAACCTCCATCGAAATAGACAATAATATTATGCGGCTCTGTATCTATTTCTTTTAAATAGGCTTTTAGCTCTTTTAATGTCCAACTTGTATCTTGACGATCTAAACAATGAATGGACTTGACTCTTCCGGTCTTTTCCATATCCTCAGCTAGTAATAGCGCTTGCGCTGCAGGCATTTCTTCAGAACGTAAAACAGTTGTTGCTCCCTTCGGTGTTTTATAGGTCCATTCAATGAATACATGCATAGTTATAACCTCCAATACAATTGACTGGTGTATATAAAGTAAAAACGTGCTCCGGTTAGCGGATACACGTTTTCCTCTTACTTGTATATGTGCAATTTCTCAAACAATTATTCCTTACGATATGGATGATTTATTGAATATCTTCATATAGGCCTTGAATTGGCTTTATTAAAATACGATTCACTTCTTCAATGACTTTACTTAACTTCATTTCTGCCTCAAGCATAGCTGAAATCTTTTCATTTTGCTGCACAAGCTGAGATGCCTTTTGAGCATAAACAAGCTCATCCTCCAATAAATCTTCTCCAGCTAATTGTTTCTTTTGTAATTCAATTTGAATTTTACGGAAGTTTTTAAAGACATTTAACGCCTCTTCATCACTCTTTACAACTTCAACCGCCGCTTGTAAAGCCTCAAACTCTGGAGTCTTACGGAATGTTGCCTCTAGCGCATTAATGTCATTATAAATATTAACCATTTATACAATCTCCTTTTTAAATAAAGTAAACAATTAAACCTTGCACAATTCCAATCAATCCACCAAGAACTGCACCTAATACGGTAATCATTTTAAATTCACGTTTTGAAATACCTAATACAAGTTCCTCTAATTTCTCTACAGGGAAAGAGTCAACCTGCTCACGAACAACTTCTTGTAAATTTAAACGTGTAAGTACATCCTCTAGTTTTTCCTCTGCCTTGACAAAAGCTTTTTCAATCGCCTGTGGGATGACCGAATTTTTCATCCATTCATTTCCTTCAGGCCAATAATAAGAAATTGATTGATTTAAACGTTCAGCGACAGCTAATTGCTCTTTTACATACATTTGTAATTTCGACAAAATTGGATCAAACTGCATGTCTTGTAAAAAGTCCATCGCTGGTCGATCTTTTAATTTTTCCCATTCTTGTGTAAATATTTTTGTTAATAATGTTGACGTACCCGGAGCTTGTAAAAACTTGACGAGCTCACGTTGAACTTTTCCTACAAGGGACGATGAATCACCTAAAAACATATTGATCATACCACCAAATGATCCTTTTGATGATAAGAAATCATCAATCATTGCTTTAATTGTCATTTCACCTTCTGGTGATAAAAAGTAATCCTCGCCTTTTTCTAGTATATGACTGACTGCTACAGGAATCTTGGCATCAAGAGTATCCTGCATATCTGAAGATAGGAGTGTACGAATTGATTTTGTTGATAGTGTATTCTTCACTGATGCAAATTGTCCCTCAACAATTGCTTCAACTTTCTGCTCAATCGTAGCTGGCATATGAGCAAACCCTGCAATATTTAACCAATCTTGAATCGTTTTATCGTTTGTAAAGATGGTTTCCTCTACTTTCGTTTGCACAAACTGTTCAACCTTTTCCTGAATATCCTTCGAGAAAAATTTCTTTCTAAACGTTTCAGGAGTTAATAAATAATTTACAACGGTAAGACCAAGCTGTTTTGCTAATTCATCACGTCGTTTTGGAATAAGTCCAGGTGTAAAAGGAACGCGCCAGTTTTTTATATATATTGCGTTATGTGGACGAAAAAGCATTTTAATGGCTAGGTGATTGGTAACACCTCCGATTGCTGCGCCAATAATTGCCATAAAAAGTAATGTCACTATAAAATTGTCCATTAGTATCCTCTCATTTCAGTTGAATTCACGATTGGCGTTTTATGTCGCCTTCTGCACTTATTATAGCAGAGCAATGATTTCCAACGAAAGAAATACCCCCTTTAGATTTCAGTATAAAAGTGAATAGTTGCAAAATTACCATTATCCTTGAATAATATGAACTACATACTATAGAAATGAGGTTGGATGATGATTCAACATTTCAGTTTTAAGCCATTATTTGAAAATACTCAACTTCCAGGATGGACTGTTTCATTTTTTTATCAGCGTGAACGCTACTCTGCTGAATATTTAAAAGACGGCACTATTCAATGGACAGGACCAACACCACCAAATGAAGAAGATGTTAAAAAAATGATTCATGAGCTAATGCTATTCCATGTGTATGATTAAAAAATATAGTAATTTTTTCGCTTAATTCCCCGATAAAAATACCTATATTTACTATATATAGCACGTCCTTTATGCTAATTATGTTGATACATGTTGAAATTCCTATATATTTCTTATACATTAGGGTTAGCAATTTAATAGTATATGTTTTTTATGCAGGGGGCCATATCAATGAGTAAAGTCACGCTTTCAGATGACTTAAACAGTTATCATTCAAAAGCATTAATACGTGTTAAAGTAAAAGAATTTTTTTCAGAATTTTCCGCAAAAATATTCGAACTAGCTGACGAAGCTGGTAAATTAGATCACAAAAAATTCGAAGCCATCTCTGGCATTAATGGCGATTTCTATAACGAATATTGTAGTCAACTTAAAGGTTTCTTTGACTCGTCTGCTAGCACTTTTGGTAAAAAGTCAATTAAAACAATGTACTTTACTTATAACGGTAAAAATTATATTTTAACTCAGCAAGGTATCACAGAAAAAGCACCAATATCTATAGCACCATTTATGGGTAATTTACCTTTGAAAGAATCCTTTCATGATGTAGAGAAGGCATGTTTAAAATTACGTTTCCAACAGGAATAAACTTAGAAGGAGCAGTCACATCAAAGACTGCTCCTTCTAAGTTTTTTCCACAAAAAAAGGAAAGTCTCAATTGAAGATCGAGTCTCTCCTTTAGCTATTAAAAATAATTTATTTAAAAAAATCCGCAAGTAAAAGCAATCTTGAGATTTTTGACGTGTCGTATTATATAAGATGCAAAATGCTTCTTTCCCTAAACAAACTATCTTTGCTCAATTTAAGTTAGCATATTGCAATCACGTTTACAATCACTTTGCTTTTGAATCTAGCTACTTTTTACATGGATAGAATACGAACGTAAAAAGTTGTTGTCAATATTTGTGTTTTTCTTTTAAATAATTTATTATTGAAACATCCAACAATTTTTTAAATCATAGGAGGTGTACACTTTGTTTACTTCCCTCATTTGGGCGGGAACAAAGGAATTATTTGGACGGAGACATATTGGAGATAACCATTAGGTTGGCGGCATTCGCCCTACTAATTATAATGACAGGATTTTTCGTTGCAACAGAATTTGCAATCGTTAAAGTGAGAACTACCCGCATTGATCAATTGCTCGCAGAAGGGCATAAGAAGGCGAAAAATGCAAAACGTGTTGTTTCAGATTTAGATGAGTACTTATCTGCATGTCAGTTAGGTATTACCATCACTGCACTTGGTTTAGGTTGGTTAGGTGAACCTACATTTGAAATTATTTTGCACCCAGTGTTTGAATTTCTAAATTTGAATGGTAGTATAACATCTATCCTTTCATTTATAATTGCATTCTCAATCGTAACGTTTATGCATGTTGTTATTGGGGAATTGGCGCCAAAAACATTAGCCATCCAAAAAGCAGAACTTGTCACATTAAACTTTTCTGGCCCATTAATTTTATTCCACAACATTACGTATCCAGTCATAAAGTTATTAAACGGGTCTGCCCGTGGCTTAACTGGCCTTTTTGGCTTAAAAATGATGTCGGAATCAGAAGTAGCTCATACAGAGGAAGAACTACGTATGATTTTATCGGATAGTTTAAAGGGTGGAGAAATAAATAACTCAGAATATGAATATGTAAATAGTATTTTTGAATTCTCAGATCGTCTTGCAAAGGAAATCATGGTTCCTCGAACAGAGATTGTCGGCATTGAAAAAGAACTGACAATTAAAGAGGTATTTGATTTAATGGGTGTTGAACAATATACTCGTTATCCGATTATTGACGGCGATAAAGACCATATTATTGGTTTAGTTAATATGAAGCATTTATTAACCGCTTACATTAAAGACCCGAAAAATGGGGATAAACCAGTTATTGACTATATGCAACCAATCATTCGAGTGATGGAAACAACGCAAATTAACGATTTATTACTCAAAATTCAACGTGAACGTATTCATATGGCCATTTTAATGGATGAATATGGCGGAACATCTGGTTTAGTGACGATCGAAGATATTATTGAGGAGATTGTCGGAGATATTCAAGATGAATTCGACGAAGATGAAATCCCAGAGGTACAAGAAATAGCAGATAATCATTTTATTTTAGATGCCAAAATGCTTCTTGAAAATGTAAATGATATGCTAGGTACTGACATAGAAGATGATGATATTGATACTATCGGTGGTTGGTTTATGACAAAACGCTTCGATGCAGTCGAAGGAGACAGCATTCAGGAGCAAGGTTATGAATTTATTGCAAAAGAATTAGATGGTCACCATATTTTATACTTAGAAGTTCTGAAGTTACCTGAAAGTGATTTATCAAATGAATTTGACGCTGTTACTGAGTAAGATTCATAAATATGGACTTTTCCTCACACCTTATATAGGTGGGAGTTAATACCGTGATAATAGATATAAACGACTCCCTTTTAAATAGGGGGTCGTTTTCTAATGTCCGAAAATTTTGCGAGGGGGAAACAAAATGGAGCTCTATACAAATTTACGTGAAGGGGAAAAAGGCGCTTGGTTATCCATTGGGACTTATTTAATCCTAAGCTCCATCAAACTAACGATTGGCTATATCGGTACCTCTGAGGCATTAAAGGCAGATGGTTTAAATAACACCACGGATATTATCGCTTCTATTGCCGTCTTGATTGGCTTACGCATTGCTCAAAGACCGCCCGACTCCAATCATCAATATGGGCATTTGCGTGCTGAGACCATTGCCTCTTTAGTAGCATCATTCATCATGCTTGTTGTTGGTCTCCAGGTTTTAATTAACTCTTTAAAAAGCTTATGGGCACCACCTGGAACAACTCCTTCCCTCTTAACAGCATTTGTAGCAATAGGTAGTGGAGTTGTTATGTATATCGTTTATCGCTATAATTTGGCACTATCAAAAAAAATAAAAAGCTCCGCTGTCAAAGCAGCCGCCTTTGATAATCGCTCAGATGCATTTGTCAGCATCGGCACAGCAATAGGTATTTTTGGTGCAATTTTTGGTTTTCCCATTATCGATTCTCTAACGGCTCTTATCGTTGCCTTTTTAATTATTAAAACAGCAGTAGAAATTTTTTGGGAGGCTGTTCAAAGTCTTACAGATGCATTTGATATCGATGAAGTGGAAACGTTATCAGTCCTAATTCGTAATGTGGACGGTGTGATCGAGCTCTTAGACTTTAAAGGCCGCGCTCACGGTAATATGTATTTTATCGACATAACCGTAACGGTTGACCCCTATTTAAATGTTTTTGACAGTCACCGCATTACTGAAGAAATCGAACGTACCATCTTGCGAGAAAATCGTTTTTGTCAGGTTCTCGTGCATATCGAACCTCATATTGAAATAGTTCCCCCTCCAAACGATGAAAAGTCTCCTACCAATTGATTGGTAAGAGACTTATTTTTATTTAATAGCGATATAAACTTCCACCTGTGCCTCTTGTGGGTTTGCACAACGTTCATCATACAATTCAAAATCACCAGTATATGTTCGTTCTACCTCAGAATTTGCAAACCATGCCCAAACTTCTTGCCATGTTTGGATAACAATCTCCGGCATTTTTCCTTTCTGTGATGTGAATACTAAATATTTGGCTGCTGGAATAGTCTTGATGACTAAATCAGAATGTGCTGTATTCAATGAGGCTTCTACACCAAGTGTTATGGAATAATTGCCGTTTACATCGGTTTCATAATCTGAATACAAACCGTATACGCTTTGATTATCCAACTTAGATAGTTGGTCAACAATATTTTGCTCATAAAAATCATGCCATAATTGCGGAATTTTGGCTTGCGCTGTCATTTCATTGGTATTGCTTGTTTCCGTCGAAATTCCTATTATTTGGAATTCCTCTCTTTTTATAATTTTTGGTTCTGACCATTCTTGTTTTCTCCATCTTTTTAAGTTTGGCAAAAAAGATGTAAGCATATGACGGGCCTCGTTTTCAGGCATACCATCTTCCTTTAGATGTGGCACACAAATGTTAATCATTGCTTCAACGGTTAAATCAGGTTGTTTAAAACTCCCCTCCTCATAACAATATGTACAATAGTCTTGATTTTTGTGACCTTCTTTTTCCGTTCCTAATAAAGCCGCATCTGTTAGAGGCATTCCACAGCTTTGACAATAGTTTTGCATCATGTTTGATTCCACCCTTCGCTTTATTTGTCCTTACTATAGCAAAGGAAACCTGACAACTGTCTGTCAACTATTATCTGGATTTTTATATAATTGAACAATTTCCTGCGCACGTTTTTGAAGTATGTCCCTTATGTGTGGTGGTTCAATAACTTTTATGCGATTGCCAAAACTAAGTAAAAAGCCGTACAGCCACTCATCCTCTGGTATAGATATATTAATTTTGGCCTGCTTATGATCAACAAATTCTACTCCAAAGGATTCTTCCACTAATGTCGTCACAGCCATATCAAAACTAATTACTAAATCCACTACGTTTTCTGGCTGATACCATTCTTTCCCCCATGGAAGTTCACTTAAATTAATTTCCTTCCGCTCATAGTGTAGATCTTCTTGCATTAAGTTTTTAATTCTTGCCAATTTAAAGAGACGAAAGTCCATTCTTAACGTGCAATAGCCATATAAATACCATGTCTTCCCTTTTTGAACCAATGTATGCGGTTCAACTACTCGCCTTGTTAACTCTCCATGTGTCGTCGAATAAGTAAAGCTTACACAGTGCCTATTTTCTATAGCACTTTTTAAAATCGTAATATGTTCCTTAAAAAGTATATTTGGCCCCCATGGACTCAGATCTATAAATAGGTGGTCCATCGATTGTTTGACATGATCATCTGCAATACTTGTTAGCTTTTCAAGAACAGCTTCTGCATGAGAATCTTCATAGGTAGTCAAAGCACTTTTAATGGCAATTGTCAGAGATGTAAGCTCATCCTTTGTTAAAATCTGTTTATCCACACGATATCCATCTATCAAGCTAATTCCTCCGTGCACCCCTTGTTGGCTAATAACCGGTACCCCTGCACAGCTAAGTGTTTCAATATCTCTATAAATAGTACGAACCGACACATTAAATACTTCTGCTAATTCTTGTGCGGTAACCTTTTTTCGATTGATTAATATCATTATCATTGTAAGCAGACGCTCTAATTTCATAGCGAAGCCCCTTTCTTCATAGATCTTATTTTTTTCTCAGCAAAATGCATTTTAATTACTATCATCCTATATTTTTAAGTATTTTTTAAGTACTTTTTTAGTTTTATTTAAGACAAATGTACTATAATTACGCCTGATTAATTATTACAATCATTATACTATTTTTACAATATAAGAAAAAATATTACTTTTTAAAGTCGATCTCTTACAGCTTTATGTTCCTACTAAATATAAACTATTTCAATTTTTTATAAGAATAGTTTGATACATAAACGCCTAAACAATTATTTCAATTCTCTTAACACAAATAAATAACTTCTTTCTTCTATATAATGAACGGCGAATACTTTCTAAGAAGGGATTTGGCGTGATGTGACACCCCCACAGGATTACTAACTCTCGCCTGTGGAAGACCTACTATAAATTGCTTTATTTTAGTATCAAATTTTTAATAGAGAAAATTAAGTGATTTTAACTTTTCATGCCCTTCAGTATATATAGAAAGCCTTTTCAACCAAAATGAACTAGAGTTTAATGGTTTTCAATTTAATTGTAAAAAGGAGAGTTTGATGTGATTCGAGCCGTTTTAATAGACAATGAACCTTTAGCTTTACACTATTTTCAAAATAAACTACAAGTATTTCAGCAAATACAAATTATTCAAACCTTTACAAGTGTAGAAGTATTTCTTAATGAGCTACCCTCGATAGAATTTGAGGTTCTATTTTTAGAGGTAAAACTCAAAGAACTTTCTGGACTTGAAGTAGCGGACATTATTAAAACAGAGCGTCCACATGTCAGTGTTGTTTTTATTACTTCCCATCATGAATTTGCTTTACAAGCTTATGAAATTGGTGGACTTGATTATTTATTAAAACCCATCAGCCATGCTCGTTTAGAAAAAACAGTGACTCGTATTGAGCATGAATTTTCTATACAGCAGATGCTTCAACAGGCAACTCAAACGTTATTAAACGTACAATGCTTTGATCAATTTGCTGTTTATAGCAATAAAAGCTTAGTAGCATTTAAAACTGAGAAGACGAAGGAATTATTTGCTTATTTTATTTTGCATCCAAATATTCCTATTCACCGAGATTATTTAATTGAAATTCTTTGGCCAGATTTAGATTATGTAAGAGCCAAATCAAATCTTCATACAGCTTTGTCGTACTTAAGGAAAACATTAAATACGATTGGCTATGAAAACTGTATTGTTTTTTCAAATAAATACTATATCTTTGAAAAACCAAGCCTCGTGTGTGACTTATATGATTTTCAAAAACTTCATGAGGATTTTTCACGATTAGAATTTCCTTCTATTTCTTTAATTCATCAATGTCTAGCAATTTATAAAAATGGTTTATTTGTATTTGATGATTATGAATGGGCAAAAGCCTATAAGGATAGATTAACGAAATCATACATAGAGTTATTAGAAAAAGGGTTCCAAACTACAGTCTTTTCAGATACTGATAAAGCCATAGAATTTTTGCATGCTTTATTAGAATATGATCCCTATAATGAACAAAAACTTGAACACTATTTATACACATTAATTCAGGCAGGTCTTCATGAGCAGGCGCACAAAATTTTCCTAACGTATAAACAAAAACTAAAAGAGGATTTAGCATTAGCTCCAAGTTCTACTTTATTAGAGATATCAAAAAAGTTGTTTGTGGAAAGTAAATAACCAAACTAAAAACGACGAGCTCCTACAATATTGTAGAAACTCGTCGTTTTGCTTTAGCTACCACTACCCTCTGTCAAACCATGTTTAACTGCATATAGAGCAGCCTGGGTACGATCTTGTACTTGTAATTTTGTAAATATATTAGAAATATGAGTTTTAACTGTTTTTTCTGTAACAAATAATGAGGATGCAATTTCTCGATTACTTTTCCCTTTTGTAAGCTCTGCCAGCACATCCTGCTCACGAGGTGTCAATGGATTTAACGAATGCGGGGCATTCTGTGCCTCCTGGCGATCCATTTCAAGCGTCGTTGTAGCCTCTGGGTGTAATGTATTTTCGCCACGCATAATACGACGAATAGATAAGACCAATTCATCTGGCTCAATATCTTTCAATTGATAGCCTGCTGCCCCAGCCTCCATTGCAGGGACAACATGGTCCCGATCTGAAAAGCTTGTCAGCATTAAAATCTCTATTTTTGGAAATTTTGCTTTAATGCGCTTTGTCGCCTGTATGCCGTCCAACTCAGGCATCACTAAATCCATTAAAATAATGTCAGGTTGGATACTTTCTGCTAATGATACGGCTTCATGTCCATTTTTCGCCTCTCCAACAACCTCAATATCCTTTTGTGTCTTTAAGAAAAACAATAACCCTCGACGCACTACGTGATGATCGTCTGCAATTAATACACGTATCATGTCCTCTCCCCCTTAGTATGGCAAGCGGATCAGCAGCTCCGTACCTTTGCCCATTTCACTTACCCAGTCGGCAGTGCCACCCACTGATTTTGCACGGTCCTTAATGGATTGTAAGCCCATTGACAGTAGCTTCGTATTATTGTCAATGACAAATCCTCGTCCCTCATCGCGTATAACTAATAAAATATCTGTAGACGTGACGGTAATATAAAGTGCTGCCTCTAAAACACCTGCATGGCGTCTCACATTATTTAAAGCCTCTTGAGCTACTCGAAATAATGTCTCTTCAATCCGCGATGGAAATTGTAGGACTCCTGAAACCATAACATGTAATTTTAAGCCAAGCATCTCAGCATATACTTTTATCGCTTCCAGTAGGCCATTTTCCAATCCCTTTGGTCGTAGCTGCCAAATCAATGCCCGCATCTCTGTTAGCGCATCCTGAGTTAAATGCTGTATCTCTTTAAATGTTTCTTTCACATCGCTATCCTGTGTCATTTCAATTCCAGCCCTCGCCGTTAGCGTAACCGAGAATAATAGTTGATTGACTGAATCATGTAAATCTCTTGCTAGACGGTTGCGTTCCTTTACAAGGGCCATTTCTTGCTCTTGTTTCGTCAGTAAAATTCGCTTTATAGCAGAACCCATCTGAAATGCTACCGACTCCAATAGGGCTAGCTCCTCCTCTGAAAAGCGTACCGTATCCTTTGAGGCAACATTTAATACACCAAAACGTTCTTGTCCAGATTGAAGGGGCACTGTGGCATGATGGGTGATTCCTTCATGATCCCCAACATTAGCTGCAATGGCACTTTCAATACGTTGACATTCAATGATATTAGATGCCTTTTTTAGCTCCTCATTACGATAGCGCGATACACACCAACAGCCACCTTTTTTTAAATAATGACAGTTGTTAAATTCCAATGCCTCAGGTAAATTTTCATGAACAACAAGCTCCGAGCGTCCCTTTGCGTCAATAAAAAAGATCCAGCCTGTTTCAAAATTCGTGCCATTTAAAAATTTGATAAGGGCCCCTTTTAGCATCGTAACAATTTCAGTTTCTTCATTTAATAGCTCTGCAATTTCCTTTAATATACTTATATTGGAATGCTCATTTTCCTTCACGAAAACACCTCTTCTATAGCATTACTATTGTTAATGATACCATTAAGGCATTAGGGTCGTCTTCATTAGCCGTTCATACTTTAGACTGAAATTATCGTCCTTATTTTGCGTAAGTTAATTTACATATAAAACTAGAACAACTATAATCGTACAAGTAGTGTTTTTATAAAGGGGAGAATCGATATGTCTAAAAAAGAGGAAAATGGCTTATTATTTATATGGATAGTTTCTGCTGTAGCTACACTGGGTTCATTATACTTTTCTGAAATTCGTCATTATGAACCGTGTAAATTATGTTGGATACAGCGTATTTTTATGTACCCTATCGTCATTATGGCCACTGTAGCCTTCATACAAAAAAATGCTCGTATTGCTGTCACAACAGCGGTTTTCTCTGTTATCGGAGGCTGTATCTCACTCTATCATTACGGCATTCAAAAGCTTAGTTTTTTAGCGGATAATGCCCCTTCTTGTGGCGCCGTATCATGTACAGGACAATATATTAACTGGTTAGGCTTTATTACTATTCCATTTTTAGCATTAACTGCATTTATTTTAATTGCAGGGGCAAGCTTCTATTTAATAAAAGCTACAAAAGCTGCAAAATAATCAAGAGACCGTGTTCTACCTTTGGAATACGGTCTTTTCTACGGAGGAAGATTAATGTTTCTTTATACATTCAATGAAGATCACTTAACGATTGAGGAACTGTTACGTAATCATTGGCGACTAGGCAAAAAGCTCGTCCATGAACTACGTATGGCAAAAGCTATTACTTTAGAAAATGATGAGCTTGTTCAATGGAATACTCCTTTACAAGTCGGCACTATTGTTAAATTTACATTCCCAATCCCAGCATCTAGCTATAAACCAACCCCTGTTTGTGCGATTGATATAGTTTATGAGGATGATCATTGCTTAATCGTATCGAAGCCAAAGGGTATGGCAACGCACCCTAATGATGACCGAGATACCCATACATGTATGAACCACGTTATGGCACATATTCAACAACAAGGTGGTATGTATGCAGAGCATGTCCATCGACTAGATAAAGGGACACAAGGTTTATTACTCGTAGCCAAGCATCCTTTAGCGAAATCAATTTTTGACCGGATGATTGAAGAAAAATCTATTATTCGGACGTATGCGGCAGAAGTACAAGGAAATATACGCTCCTCATCAGGTACCATTTCCGAATCTATTGGTAAAGATCGACACCACGCATCTAGACGTGTCGTGTCCAAAACTGGACAGCATGCAGTGACACATTATGAAGTTGTTTCACGCTATAAAAATTCCTGTGTGGTCCATTTGATTCTTGAAACGGGTCGAACACATCAAATTCGTGTCCATTTAGCCTATATCGGCCATCCTATTATTGGTGATACTATGTACGGTGCAAGAGAAACGGTTAGTGATGACTATGAACTCCATGCTATCCAATTAGAATTTGACCATCCATTTTTAAATAAACGCATTACAGTCAAGGACGAGCAATAATCAAAAATCCCGCTTCTCTATTACGAGAGCGGGATTTTTTTAATAGAACTAAAAATCAAATTTAAAATGATCAGGATCTTGCCCAAATCGTTGATTACTATTTAATGACGCTATCTTATCCATTTGAGTCTGTGTTAATTCAAAGTCAAAAATCTGAGCATTTTCTGCAATTCGACTAGGTGTCACCGATTTAGGAATAATCAATGTGTCATTTTGTAAATGCCAGCGTAACACTACCTGAGCAGCCGACTTGCCAATCTCCTTGCCAATTTCTACGATAGTAGAATCATCAAGTACCCCACCTCGTCCTAACGGTGACCATGCAGTAACTGCAATCTGATGTTCATGGCAAAATGCGCTTAATGCTTGTTGTTGTAAATATGGATGCATCTCCACCTGATTAACCATTGGAGCAATATTGGCCTTTGCCAGTATTTTTTCTAAATGATGCTCATGATGGTTCGACACACCTGTTGCACGAATTAGTTTTTCATCATATAGGCGTTCAATGGCACGATAGGTTTCCTCAAATGTTTCTGGAACAGCCCAATGAGTCAAATATAAATCTACGTAATCCATATTAAGTTTCTTCAGCGATACTTCAAAAGCGCGTAAGGTTTCATCATATCCTTGGTCATTATTCCATACTTTTGTGGTAACAAAAATATGTTCACGTGGTACACCTGAATGACGAATAGCTTCTCCTACCTCTGCTTCATTCCCATACAAAGATGCCGTATCAATAGCTCGATAACCAACCTTCAGCGCTGTATCGATGGATTGTAATGTTTCTTCATGATCTGTCATTTTATAAACACCTAAGCCGAAGCGAGGCATTTCTACTCCATTTGATAATGTTTTCGATGATTGTAAATTCACGAATCACCACCCCTTTCTTTTTCCTAGTACCATTATACAAAAAATTGGATTTAAGAAAAATAAGGAAGCTACTGTTCTTCACCACTATTCATCCTTTTCCTCAATACTTTCCAATTGAATAGGGTCGGCAATACGCTCATCCTCCGCAAGCTCTAGACCATCACGTAAATGTTCCATTTGTTTGCCCAAATCTTTTAATTCCTTCATATCTCTCGCCATCGTACCATTTTCAATGTTTGGCACTTTTTTTTTCATATGAATCACCTCCTTAATAGTTTTCCCGATAACTATACGTTTGAACCATTTCTGACATATTTTATTCAGGTATGTCGTTTCATTTTCATAGTAGATAGGCTATACTAAATAGAGATGTCTTTATTACATGAGGAGGGTTACTTCCATGAAACTATTATTAATCATTGGTGTAACAGTTGCTTTCTTAACAGCTATTTTTACTGCTGGGTACGAAGGCGATTACAAAGCGGATAAATAATACCTCGAGAAAATCACTAAGCATTAGATATGCTTAGTGATTTTCTTTTTTTGTCGAACAATAACATTCCTTACTTGACTTTCGGCTATTATTAAAATAAACTAACTTACATAAAGTAACTAAATAAATAAAAATAACTTACTGGAGGTATTCTATATGCATTTCCATGAAAAACCTAACACATATGTAACAAATGTTGAAATAAAAGTAAGCGATCTACAACGTTCTTTAGCATTTTATCAAGACGTCATTGGCTTCAACGTTTTACACCAAGAATCACATAAAGCTACTTTAACAGCGGATGGACATACTGCACTATTAACAATTGTCCAACCAAACACAGTGGAAGAAAAACTGAACAGGACGACTGGACTTTATCATTTTGCACTACTCTTGCCAACTCGTCGTGATTTGGCAAATATTATCACGCATTTTCATGAAAAAGGAGTATATCTTGGGGCTTCTGATCATGCTGTCAGTGAAGCACTCTATTTAAATGATCCTGATGATAATGGTATTGAGGTATACGTAGATCGTCCTGAAAATGAATGGGGATGGCATATGGATCAAGTGCATATGGTGACAGAGCCCCTAAATATTCGATCGATTTTAGAAGAAGGTAACGGAAATTGGAATGGCCTTCCTGCTGGTACAGTCATGGGACATATTCACTTATCTGTTTCTAACTTGGCAGAAGCTGAACAATTTTATACAAATGGCTTAGGGTATGATATTGTGGCGCGCTATGGTTCTCAGGCATTATTTATTTCTACAGGGCGCTATCACCATCACATTGGCCTAAACACTTGGCACTCAGAAAATGCCCCAAAGCTTGGCGAAAACCAAGTAGGCTTAAAAACGTACTCACTGCGTTTAGATAATGAAGAACAAGCATCAATAATGAAAGCAAACCTTCGTGCAATGGGTGCACCTGTTATCGATATGGACGGTGGATTCCAAACCGAGGACCCAGCTGGAAATGTCGTATTATTAAAACTTTAGTAAAAAGCAGTTCTCACAATTTGAGAACTGCTTTTATTAATGTAAACCTGGATATCCTTGTTGTCGTAATGCCTCATATATAACAATCGCAGCCGTATTAGATAAGTTGAGTGAACGGACATGATCACTTTGCGGAATACGCAAGCACATATTGCGACGTTCATACGCAAATTCTTTCGGCAGTCCTGTTGTTTCTTTCCCAAACATAAAGTAAATGTCACGCTCCTTATCACTAAAATCATGCGTGGTGAACGGCTCATCACTATAAGTTTCGATTAAATATACGTCACCATCTTTAGAATACGCTATAAAATCATCTAGTGAATCATGATAAACAACATTCACACTATGCCAATAATCTAAGCCTGCCCGTTTTAGCATTTTATCGTCGGTTGAAAAGCCTAGTGGACGAATTAAATGTAATGAAGTATTTGTACCAGCACAAGTGCGAGCAATATTTCCTGTATTCGCTGGAATTTCTGGTTGATATAAAACGATATGCAATGGCATAACGATACACTTCCTTATTGTCATAATTTCTTTTAGTATTACTCATTTAGTCGAGTTGTTTTTTCTTCATTCATCATAAAAAAACTGCAAACCTTTGTGAATTTCATGCAATACTTCTTCGTCCTGCTCATTAGCCTCCGCATCATATAAGGCAGACTTGGCCTGTTCTCCGCCTATCTTACCTAAAGCCCATGCTGATGTGCCTCGAATGACTGGACGATCATCGTTTTTCAAAAGGTTGATAAGATCTGGAATAGCCGCTTCCTCTTTAAAATGAGCAAGGGCGAGGATCGCATTTCGTTGAATGGGCTTTTTACCTCGCCATGAACCAGAAACGTGGCCAAATTTTTCCTTAAATTCTCTATTAGAAATCGTTAATAGTGGTGTTAGTAATGGCTTGGCAAGCTCTGGATCTGGCATAAATTCTTCATGAATCCAATTAATTTTCCCTTTATTTTTGGGACACACAGTCTGACATGTATCACAGCCATAGAGACGATTACCAATATGGTTACGAAACTCATCAGGAAGTGTTCCCTTCGTTTGAGTGAGGAAGGCAATACAACGTTGTGCATCCAATTGCCCTCCTTGGATTAATGCACCGGTTGGACAAACATCCAAGCATAGGCGACATTCCCCACATTCATCCTCCATTGGCTTATCTGGCGAGAATGGAATATTGGTAATAAGCTCCCCTAAATACACATAAGACCCGAATTCAGGTGTTATAATCGAACAGTTTTTACCGCTCCAGCCTATGCCTGCACGTTCTGCTACTGCACGGTCTACAAGTGCACCTGTATCAACCATTGACTCAATACGAACACCTTCGACACGCTCCTCAAGCCAAGCAGATAATAACTTCAAACGTTCACGTATTGCTGTATGATAATCGACTCCCCATGAAGCACGGCAAAATATCCCACGTCTTGCTCCCCTTTTGCCAATGGGTGCATTTTGCATACGTGAGGGATAAGCAACCGCGATCGAGACAATACTCTCTGCCTCATTTAATAAATGCAGGGGTTCGGTACGTTTTTCAATATCACTTTCTTCAAAGCCAGACTGATAGCCAAGCTCCTGCTGACGACGCAGTCGGTTTTTTAATTCTGTAAAGGGAGCTGCTGTTGTAAAACCTATTTTATCAACGCCAATGGATATTGCATATGCCACAAAGTCGCGTTGTAGGTCATGTATGTTCATTTTATTTCCAACTCCTTACATGGTACAATAATAGAAATAGATAAAGTAGGTGATGTTCTTTGGAAATTTCCATTAACGAATCTCTATTAACACAACATCCCGAGCTAAAAATCGGCATTATTCATTATACCAAAATTGTTGTAGCAGAATCCCCTCAAATGATTAAAGGTCGGATGCAATTGTATCAAGAAAACCTTTTTCTGGACATGCAGGACCTTCCAGTGAACCAGCGTGAGGGTATTGCGGAATGGCGAGCACTATGGAAACAGCTAGGTGCCGATCCAAATCGTTATCGTCACTCAGCAGAAAGCCTTATGCGTCGAATTAGTAAACAAAACTTTTTAACACCATTTCATTCTGGTGTAGATTTAAATAACTTCTTCTCTCTTCAATATGAAATTCCGATTGGTCTATATGATGTAGCCCTTATGAAAGGGTGCGTAGAAATATCTCTTGGCCACGAAGACATTGGTTATGAGGGTTTAAATGGTCGTTTTAATACGTTTAACAAAATCCTCTATAGCCGTGATGAAAAGGGAGCGTTTGGTTCTCCATTTGTCGATTCTAAACGGACAGCCGTTACAGAGGATACGACTGAGGCGCTCCATATTTTTTATCTTAGACCATCACTAACACATGAAGCAGCGAATGACCTTTTGGCGTCAGCAGGCAAAATGTTTAACCAAATTCATGGTGGTGACTATCAAATTGCCCTCTTGTCAAATAATGCACCATCTACAATACTATAAAAAGGACGTGTTTTCGTGATCAATCTTGCAGAAGCTGTTAAACTAAAAAGTATTTTAGGAAAGAAAACGCAAGAGCTTATTAGTGAATTACATCGTAGTGCTTTTGTGACAGTAGAAAAGGGACAGGCTCCTAAAACAAGTAACCGTGCACTCTCCCTTATTGAAGCCGAATTGGCACAAGTTCGTGTAGATACGCGTACGCTAGATCGTTTAGTGTATGAAGCAAACATCCAAAACACAGTAGACTTTAAAGATCATAAACTAGCACTAGTGGAAGCTATCGAATTAGCTACACAGCTGCGTGCTGAGGCTGAACTATGTAAAGAATTTAGTATGAGGGAAAAAGAAAGTGTCCGCTTTGGCTATGGTGATGGTGCTATGTTATACGAGATTGCATTATATGAGCCAGATGACTATAGAGAACGCGCAATGAAGCTCGAAAAACAGGCACATAAACTATCCAATCTTATTAATTCAAAAAATTACAGCATACAACTTAACTTTGATGATTCCCGTTATTTCTAATCTCGGGGCGGTGAGACTCCAAACCGAGTTGGATGTGCTGTTTTCAAATTTAGCTATTCGGCTAATTAAATAAAAACCAATAACAAGTTACCTGTTACTGTATGACCGATGACTAATGACCAACTATAGGTAAAGGCCATACTCAAAAAACTTGATTCCATTTGAAAACGCCATCCAAGGCTCTCCTACATCTATGTATGGAGAGCTTTTTTATCAGCAAATATGTAAAAATTCCCTATGTCTAGATTGCCGCTTTCAAGGACAAAATGGAAGTATCTCTTGGAAAGGGGTCATACAATGACGCAGCAAAATGATTCAACACATGAGCAAGATACAACATTGACAAATCGACAGGGGCATCCCGTTACTAACAATCAAAATTTACGAACGGTTAGTAATCGAGGTCCTGCAACACTTGAAAATTATGATTTTCTAGAGAAGATAAGTCACTTTGACAGGGAGCGAGTCCCAGAACGAGTTGTTCATGCTCGCGGTGCTGGTGCACATGGTTATTTTGAAACATACGGTGTAGTAGGCGATGAACCAATTTCTAAATATACCCGTGCAAAAGTCTTTCAGGATAAAGGAAAAAAAACACCTGTATTTGTGCGTTTTTCAACGGTTATACATGGTGGACATTCGCCTGAAACATTACGTGACCCACGAGGCTTTGCGGTAAAATTTTATACAGAAGATGGCAACTGGGATTTAGTAGGCAATAATTTAAAAATCTTCTTTATCCGTGATGCAATGAAATTCCCTGACATGATTCATGCATTTAAACCTGATCCTATTACTAATATTCAAAACGTTGAACGTTTCTTTGATTTTTGTGCTAGCTCACCAGAATCTTTCCACATGGTAACATTTGTATATTCACCTTGGGGTATACCCGCTAACTATCGTATGATGCAGGGCTCTGGCGTCAATACGTATAAGTGGGTTAATCACGAAGGTAAAGGGGTTCTAGTCAAATATCACTGGGAACCACTTCAGGGCATTAAAAATTTAACACAAAAAGAAGCAGAAGAAATTCAGCAGAAAAACTTTAATCATGCCACACAGGATTTATATGATGCGATTGAACGTGAAGAATTTCCTGAATGGGAGTTACATGTTCAAATTATGGAGGATGGTCCACATCCTGAGCTTGATTTTGATCCATTGGATGACACAAAGCTTTGGCCAAACGATCAATTCCCATGGTATTCAGTCGGTAAAATGGTATTAAACAAAAATCCTGAGGACTATTTTGCAGAGGTAGAACAAGCTACTTTCGGTACGGGCGTACTGGTCGATGGTTTAGATTTCTCCGATGATAAAATGCTACAAGGTCGTACATTCTCCTATTCAGATACACAGCGTCACCGTGTGGGAGCCAACTATCTTCAATTGCCAATTAATGCGCCTAAAAAGCGTGTAGCAACCAATCAAAGTGGTGGGCAAATGATGTATAAACGAGATTTAGCACCTGGTCAAAATCCACATATTAATTATGAGCCGTCCATGTTAAATGGCTTAAAGGAAGCAGCTCAGGATGGTAAGGAATATACTCCTTATGTTGAAGGAAACCTTGTTCGAGAATCCATTGATCGTCAAAGTAATACAAAGCAAGCTGGTGAAACTTACCGTAACTTTGAGCAATGGGAGCGCGATGAGCTGCTTGCCAATTTAATTCGTGATTTATCGGTCTGTCATATGGATATACAAAATGCAATGATTGCACTAGCGGAAGAAGCAGATGAAGAATATGGTCGTTTGCTAAAAGAAGGGTTGCATAAGGCTAGAAAGGAATCTTCTCCTTCAAAGCCACTTGGCAATATTGGTGGCGATCATGCCCCTCAGGATGCGATAGATAAAGGACATAATGCCGAGCCTTATTAAATCACACCAAAAAGACATTACATATTTTTGTAATGTCTTTTTGCATTATTGTTCATAGGCCTTATACCAGTGATATGGTTGTATCTCTTTTAACGTTTTAAATATTAGTGAACCGTCTGAATTCGTAACTGCTGCCTTCACATTCTCTCCCCAATAAAAGAGTCTTTCTTGGCAGACCCCACAAGGTGTGAGGACTACGAATTTAGATTTTTCATTTTCTCTAGCAACACAAATCGAATGTGTCACCTTTGTATTCAATTTATGCGCCTCTAAAATAGCACCCGTTTCCATACATAATTCAGTTGCTGCATTGATGACCTCTGGTGCGACACTAGTTAAAATATGCCCGTCCTCAGAATATAAAGCGGCCGCTCCGCCCCATCCTGAGGGATATCTTTTCTCCACTAATTGGACAGCTGCTTCATAGAGCTTTTTCTCAATATCCATATCATCAATCCCCCACAGTTAATATACTCCTGGTAATATCTTCAACACTTTTCCCTCTGCATCTAAATACGCATCTACCCCAAGAGGAATGCCTATATTCGTTAATTCATGTCCTATTTTAAAACCTGCCACAACAGGAATGCCTAAGTCTCCAAAATACTCTTTCATTAAATTATTTAGTGCTGCATCATCCGACTCTGTTTGTGTAAAGGAGCCAATGACAACACCTGCTAGCTGCTCAAATTTCCTAGCTTGCTTTAATTGCTGTAGCATCGAATCAATGTTAGGAATCGATTCAGCTAACTCCTCTATCAATAAAATCTTACCTTCTGTCTGTATCTCAAATTTAGTACCTAATGTGCTGACAAGACGATAAAGATTTCCTCCTATTAATTCACCGCGTGCCACCCCACCAGCAATTGTTATTAAAGGAGAAATTGATTCCGTATATTGTATTTCGATAGGGGAAAATAATTGTACAAACATTTTCTTCGATAGTTCATCCATTGTATTAGCAGCCATTAGCATAGGTCCGTGGAATGTTACTAAATTAGCGTACTCATTGATGGCACAATGCAAATAGGTAATATCTGAAAAGCCCCAGAAAATTTTTGGATTTTCCTCTAATAGCGTATAATCAATTTTTTCAGCTATTCGGGCAGCGCCATAACCTCCCTTTACACAAAAAATCGCTTTCACTTCAGGATTTTTAACCATTTCATGAAAATCAGCTAACCTGATTTCATCACTTCCCGCTAAATAATCATGCTTGGCATGGATGGTATCCCCTACGATATAGCGAAGACCCAACTCATCTAAAAAAGCTAATGCGTCCCCAAGCTTTTCAGATTCTACTAGACTCGATAGGGCAACTACACCTACTACATCTCCCTTTTGTAAACGTGGTACGGTATTTTTCACGTTCATTCCTCCTTTATTTTTCTAATGCTGTCTCTAAGTTAGTGCGAAGACATTTAGCTATTATTGCATCTTCTTCCCATCATTCTATACGGTTATTTTCTACTTAAGAAGAAACGATCGACATTCTGCAATTGCAACCTTCAGACATTTAGACATACCCTTCAACAAGGGTGATTTAATTGTTATTGTAGCAGTAATTTTTGGGAGCGTATATCCATTGCTCATCCGTTTTCAGGAAAAAACAAGAAAGCAAAGTCTTCAGTCATAAGAAGACTTTGCTTTTTATTGTTAATTTGTGCCGCCATAAATAATCGTCACGTTAGGATGTTTCAATAATTGACTTGCAGGGAAATCTTCTGTTATATGGCCACTTTTCAATTTTTGAATGGCCGCCAGCTTCTTTTCACCAAAGGCAATCAGGACAATTTCCTTCGCCTTCATAATGGATTGAATGCCCATCGTAATCGCATGTGTTGGGACTTCGGCTTCGTCATCAAAGTAAATCGCATTTTCTGTTCTTGTTGATGTCGTTAATTCGACAATATTTGTCATAGAATGGAACGGAGTACCTGGCTCATTAAAACCTATATGACCATTTACGCCAATTCCAAGAAGCTGTAAATCAATACCTTCTACCGCATCAATTCTTGCATCATATGCCTTGCATTCAGCAGCTAAATCCTCTGCCTCACCATTTGGCAAATGTATATTTTCTTGTTTAATATTTACATCATTAAATAAATTATTGTGCATAAAAGTCCAGTAACTTGCAGGACTTGTTCGCTTAAGACCTACATATTCGTCCAAATTAAAAGTTTGTACATCCTTAAATGATACTTGACCAGCTTGATGTCGGGCTACTAATTCTTTATACATTCCTACAGGTGAACCACCAGTTGCTAATCCTAGCACACTATTTGGCTTCTTCTGTATTTGCTCTAAAAAAATCTTTGCGGCCATTTCGCTCATTTCGTCATATGTATTGACTTCTATCCATTTCATTTTCCTTATCATACCTACCTTAAATTCTTATTCATTAACTATATTGTAAAAAATTTCACTTTATAGTAGCTAATATATTAATTCTACAAGTTATTTAGCTATTTTTCTATCATTTCCCTCGTAATATTATGCGTGTATTCTGTTGCTGTTTCGGTTATGTTATTAATAAGGAAGTGAGGCGATTTTATGAATGCACAGATTCAGCAATATTTACAGCATATTCAATTTCAAGGAACTTTAGAGCCTACTGTCCAACTACTAGGACAGCTACAGACAAAGCATCTATTGACTATTCCCTATGAAAATTTAGATGTTGCCTTGAACCTCGGTATCTCATTCTCTATTCCTAATTTATTTCAAAAGATTATTGTTGAGCGACGTGGTGGCAATTGTTTTGAACTAAATATTTTATTTAGCTGGCTTTTACGGGAGCTAGGCTTCTCAGTTACCAATCGCTATGCTCAGTTTTGGCGCAATGTTGAAGAACATATGCCTCCTGAAGATATACCCATGCATCAGTTATTACTAGTAAAGGATGCGAAGCAATCCTATATTTCAGATGTAGGCGTTGGTGCTTTAGCGCCTTGTAAACCAGTACCATTAATAGCCGGATATAAACACCGAGAAGGTCGAGAATTATATAAAGTAGAGTATGATGAAGAAAATGGTTGGATGCTTTTTGAGCAAACCAAACAGCAATGGCGTTTGCTCTATTGCTTTCATGATGATGCAAATGATGCAAAATTTGCCCCACGACTCTCCAAGCAAAAAAATAAAATCGCCATGATTCGAACGGCTCGTGGTCGTCACACGATGATGAACAATGAATTTAGAATTTACGAAGGACCATCCTTAACTACCTATACAACAAACACCGAGAAGGAATGGCAGCAAGCATTACAGCGCTTTTTTCATATTTCTATACAACAATAAAGGAAAGCGAGTCCATCAGTGGCTTGCTTTCCTTTTCTGATTATTTCATTGTTCGATTGAGTAATTCAAACACAACTATATCATTGTGTAGCTCCTTGATTAAACCAATTTCATCTACGAAATAATAAGTTTTTATCACATCACTAAATTTTGACCTTTTCTCTACTATTATTACACCCGTATATTGCACTTCACCAGCTTGTACTGTGCTATTAGTTGATTTTACAGTTACTCTTTCTCCTGCAGTAACCCCTGGATCATCTTCATGTAAAATAACACCTATTCTAAGTGGTAGTTCCATATATAAATCATAATGTGTGTTAGCTTCACTTGCAATGGCTTGACCATATGCACGATCATGACCATATAAAAGCTCATCAGCAAGTGATTGTCCTGTACTTACATTTTTGACTGTCCATACATCATTTTTACCGTCGTGTTGCTCATATTGATAGCTTAAAGTATAACGCTTATTGTCGCTTAAAGAATAATGGGCATACGTATAAACAAATGCCGGGTCCTTTAGCAAATTGGGCTTAGAAAGAGTCAATGCTCGTGCCAAAAATGCTGAGAAGTGTGCACGTGTAACAGGGTCATTAGGCTTAAATGCACCACCCTCATAGCCCCTTATTAAATGATTATGGGCCAGTGTTAAAATTTCTTTATAACCACGTGTCTGCTCCGTCACATCTGTAAAATAATAAGAATCTGAGCCTTTTAATTGAAAGGCTCTATTTAGCACAATAGCCATTTCTCCTCTAGTAATCGGCGCGTCTGGATTAAATGTATGAGCTGCATCGAATATCCCTTTGTTTTGTACAGCAGCTATTTCTTTGTAATATTGATTAGCAGTTGTTACATCTTGATAGTGGGGGTTTTCTATGTTGATTGTGTTTAGTCCTAAAGCACGTGTGAGCATGACAGCTACTTGTGCTTTCGTAACATAGTCATTCGGCTTGAATAACTGATTCGAATAACCCTTCACAATATCCTGCTCCACTAAATAATGTATTTCTGTCATCAAGGTATCATCCGTTAAATCTTTAAAACTGGCTGCCTGCACTTCCTTCGGTATTAAGCCAATCGTTATCAGGATCAAACATACTAATTTCAATATGTTCCTCACATTATCCCTCCTCCATCGATTCTTTACCCATAAAGACGTTTAATTATGCTTAAAATGAAAAAAGACTCTACTGAAAGAGACTTTATGCGTTATTTTTATGTTGAATTAATCCGATTCCTAGACCAGTAGGATCCACCAAATAAGCAAGATAAAAGTCATCAAACTCCATTTTCTCACGCAAAATAGTAGCCCCGTTCCTTGTTGCCTATTCGATAACTTCATCAGTTGCATTTTGAATTCGTGTACCAAGTGGATAGTCACTTGGACCTTTACTAATGCCACCATTAACCCCAATTTCGCTTTCTTGCCCAGTTGTCACTGGCCTAATCTCAATTCGGGGCCGCTACCTCCCAGCCAAACAACTTACTATAAAAGCTGCCGTTTTCTTAGGTTACTGACTATTTAATTCCAAGCTAATTACTCTTCCCAAACATATCCCTCCTTTTTATTTTTGCATAACAAATAATTCAACAATTAATTGGATTTTCCTTCCTAATAATCCTATAAATTTGCATGTCACACACATTTAACCTAAATGTTACACAAGGCTCCCTATTAGTGGGAGCCTTGCTTATTTTATAACACGACACCATCGCTCATTTTAATAATACGATCTGTATAAGCCAACATTTCTTCGTCATGCGTCACTAATAATGTTGTTATATTTAAAGTTTTTGTTAATGTTCTTAATAACAACATAATTTCTTTAGAGCGCTGTGAATCTAAACTTGCTGTTGGCTCATCTGCAAACAATACTTTTGGTTGATGAATAATGGCACGAGCAATCGCTACACGTTGCTTTTCTCCACCTGACAAGGAAGAAGGATAAGCATGTTGACGATGAGCTAACCCAACTAACTGTAATAAACGATTTACTTCATGCTTTTTCTCATGTTTCTTCAGTGGCGACCCAGCAACGTCCAACATTAATAGCAGCTGCTCCTCAACGGTAAGAAAAGGTACTAGATGTGCAAACTGAAAGACAAAGCCAAATTTACTTGCACGCAGCCCTCGTACCTGTTCCTCGTTCATAGCCGTTAAATTATGTCCCTCAAAAAGGATTTGTCCATCTGTTGCTGGTTGTAGTCCAGCAGCTATAGTTAATAACGTGCTTTTTCCTGAACCAGATGCACCTACCAATGCGGTAATTTCTCCTTCTTTTAAGGATAAATTAATGCCTTTTAAAATTTCCTCTTCGACATCACCATTTTTAAACGTTTTTCTTACTTCATCAATCGTAAATAACGTCATGACTAAGCCTCCCCCTGGTGTATTGCTTGTAACGGTTCGATTTTTTTAATTTGTAGACCTGACAGTGTAGCTCCCACAAAACCAATGACAAGGAACACTAACGATAGTTGTATTGTTGTACCTAGGTTTAACGTAAACGGCATCTCCTTTGGCGCAACTATATTGAATAATTGACTAAGGCTGACTGATAATACTAATGAAAAGGCAGTAATAATCACCATCTGTGTCCAGATCATGTTAAATAACCTACTTGTTTTTAATCCAATCGCCTTGAGAATGCCATATAGTCCAATCTTTTGTACATTCATCATATAGAAGAAAATAGCAAATAACATACCACTAATGACAACTAAAAACCAAATTATCATATTTAAAGACATCTGTTCCGCACTGTAACTCGGAATAGCATTCAGAAATTCTTTATTGCTATAAGACTGCAGTCCCTCAAATTCCTTAGCCGTATTTTTGGGAACGAAAATTAATTGCATATTCTTTACCCGATACATTTCCTGATAAGCCTCTTTACTTATATAAGCAACAGGGGCATGGCTATATTTCTTTTGCTCCACAAAGCCTTTCACTATAAACTCGCCACTATATTGATTGTTCGTTAATATATCTCCAACCTTAATTCCTTTATCCTGTAGCGAGCTGTCTAACAGCACCTCACCATGTCGTACATTTCTAAATAGTGTTGATTCCGTCGACGTGACAAAGGCCACACTTTGCTGTTTATCATCCTGATCACTTAAAAAGCCCATTTGAATAGAAAAGGCAACTGCCTCCTTCTCCTCAGTCATGACTTCCTGTTGTAGATCGCTAGAGATTCTCGAAAGATTAAACGTCCCATCTGCATCCTCCGTCATGTAAAATTGTCCTTGAGGTAAATCTTTTATTAAAGCTGCATTATCCTGTGACAAACCATTCGCCAAACCTGAAATAATAAACGTTAAAAAACTAACTAGGAAGATGATGGAGCCCAAGATTAAAAACCGCACTTTATTTTTCTTCATTTCTTTCCAGGCAAGATTCATCCTTAACCCCTCCATTACTTTGATTATCCTTAGCTTAAAATTGTTACATGAACAGAGCATGAACTAATCGTTAAAAATGTAGGGGAAAACAAATAAACCGCTCTGAAGGAAAGTAATTTATCCTACAGAACGGTTTATATCTTCATCTAAAAAAACTCATATAATCCATTTTTAAAGTAATTGTACTCGTTTTGATTAATTAATTTTCTCCCATACCCTTCATAAAATATCTGCCTGTCTCTTTCAGTTTCAAAGGCTTGTGGTTTAGGTCTTACAGCTAGCGCAAAATCGTATCGTGGGTCACCGAATGCTCCACCACTCCAATCAATAATACCCGATATTTTCTGATTATGAGTTTTTTTCAAATTCTGTTTGTAACATCTTTAACGAGAATTTATCCTTTTTCATTGAATTGCGGTAACAAAGTGTTAGCTCTTTGCAGGCGCACTTTTAGCAGAAATTAATTACCCAGTAACGGAAAAGTAACAATTAAATACATTACCCACACTCTACATACGTAGAGTGTGGTGGTGCTAGTGGGTTCAATACCGCATTCATTTCTGCCAATTTACTGCTTGATAAGCTCTAAACTTTTTGAGGCTACATCATTCTATACCATCGTCAATCAACATTATTTGATTGAAAGTTATTGAGCAATGCATGTACTTCATCTGTTGATTTCATGTTCATCAATTGATATCTTACATTGTCCTTCATGTTACTTCTCCGCTCTTTTCAACAACTCTTGGTTTTTCATTTACAGAACGCTTCCCTGAAAGTGCGAGTGTCAGGTCAAAATCAGCTATCAGGTTTCTTAACACCTACTTGACTCCTTCTTCATCAACCAAAGGCAATCCATACATATAGGAGACCTACCAGTACTGTCCTTGCCCTAAGGCAATTGGCGTTTAATCTCTTTAATGCGAGAATTATGCCCGCTGAGGCTCAATATAAAGCCTACCAAAATACATGCTGCTACGTGTATCTTATGGGCAATTTTTCAGTTGCGAAGTGCCTCACATTTCGAGTTTTGAAAAACACTGTCCTCAATCATAAGATAGAGCCACTACCTTCTACCACTCTGGCCTTTTATAAAACCGGTGGATGAATTGGAACAGATATAATTATTACTGTAGCACTCAGTATTAAAATTGATAATCCAACATTTTTCTTCATATTCACACTCTCCTTTAAATTTCAATAAATTGCATAGCTTTCTCGAACTGCTTTTCTTGTCGATAATACTCTCCCAATAAATTAGAAAATTGTTGGTGCATTTCTTTTAATTCTTCATTATCTGCTGTAAATGGAATTAACCTCCCTTCTAAAAAATCCATTGCTTTCTTTTTTTCTTCTCCTAGCAAATATAAATAAAAAGTAGCAAATAAATTAAAACTTATTTTTTTCTTATTTTTTGCTTCTTCCTTTAGAATAGTAAAGGTTTTTATACTTTTTTCCGTTTGTCCTAAGCGAAATTGTGTAACACCTAAATTATATAAGCAAAGCAGATAATGATCACAGTTCTTTGACATTAAAGAAGCGCTTTTTTCAAAGTAAATTAATGCATTTTCATATTCCCATCTCATTTGGTACAAATCCCCCAAATTGTGATATATAGCAGGTAATAGCTGCTGTTGCTGTAATAGCTCCACATTTCTCACTAAATGTTCATAGATTTCGATTGCTTCGTGAAACACTTTTCCTCGAGAGTAATTGAGTGCCAGAGACATTAATGTATAAATAATTCTTTTAAAATTAAATTGGTCCTTATAGAATTGAAGAGCTTTTTTCCCATAAATAATTGCTTGGCTTGGTTCTTCTAACCGCCCTTTTATTAAAGCGAAATGATAGTAAAACTCTCCTTCTAGTGACCCTAGTTCTGGATGTATTTGAAGTATTTGAGTTAGTTCTTTAGCTGCTTCCTCATATTTACCTTTTGTAATTAAAACTAATGCATAATAATATGAATGTAAATACCTTTCATGTTGGGAAAAATTTTGTCGGTGGGCATTTAGCCATCTTAATTGATTGTCTGCTAATTTATGCTCTTTAACAAACACATAATAACGTAACTTATAAAGTTCATATAAATAAATAGATTCTGTAAAACCTATTATTTCTTCATATTCTTTTAATCTGCTCATTGTCTCTTTTACTTTCTCATTCTCTAGGTAATTTATATGTTTTTGTAAATCATTTAATAGGCAAATAATATTTTGTTCGTTATTCTCTACATCATGAATACTAATATTTAATCGTTCTAGCAGTAGACGTATTGTCTCGCTATTTGCTTCTTTATTATTATTCTCAATTTTACTTAAATGAGGAATCGAGCAAATCCCCATTGCCACTGAATTCTGTGTCATTCCTAGCTTTGTACGATAGTACTTAATTAATGAACCTATCTTCATTTTCATAACCTCCCGTATCGAATGACTATATTTTACATTTATTATAATCATAATTTTCCCAATAATCAAAAAACCTAAATTATGGTAGATTCAAATTGTAGTACTATAACTTAATTTGAAAAGGGGTTGGGATGAATGAAAAAAATGAAAAGTACGTTGCTAAGTCTTTTGATTGCAGGATCAGTAATAAATCCGGTGTACGCAACAGCGATGAATAGCGAAGATAGCTCAGGAAACGACGGTGGTCAGGAGAAATTCCGTGTTTATGTTGAGGCAAACAAAAAATCAGAAAAATCAACATTAAAAACTCAATATTCTGCTCGTTGGGAATTAACAGAGAACGGATTTTCAACTGATATGAATGAAAAACAATTCGAAGCATTACAGAAGAATAAAAATTTCACAGTTACAAAAGTTCCTATCGTTACATTAGATACGATAGGTTTGGAAGACGATAGTATGGTAGAAAATGAAACCCTGGATTTGGTAACTTCTTTAAGAGCTTCTCAACAAATACCTTGGGGAATTAAAGCAATTTATAACAATGATACTTTAACATCTACAACTGGAGGAAGTGGCATTAATATTGCCGTACTCGATACGGGTGTAAATACTTCTCATCCTGACCTTGTCAATAACGTAGAGCAATGTAAAGACTTTACAGGTGCGACAACACCCATTAATAACAGCTGTACAGATAGAAACGGACATGGTACACATGTTGCTGGTACGGCCTTAGCTGATGGTGGAAGCGATCAAGCAGGCATTTACGGTGTAGCTCCAGATGCTGATCTTTGGGCTTACAAAGTGTTATTAGATAGCGGCTCTGGATACTCAGATGATATTGCTGCTGCTATTCGACATGCAGCAGATCAAGCAACAGCTACTGGTAGCAAAACAATTATTAGTATGTCTCTAGGTTCTTCAGCGAATAATAGCCTCATTTCAAGTGCTGTCAATTACGCATACAGTAAAGGAGTTCTAATAGTAGCTGCAGCTGGTAATTCAGGCTATGCGCAAGGAACAATTGGTTATCCGGGGGCATTACCAAATGCAATCGCCGTTGCAGCTTTAGAAAATGTACAACAAAATGGGACTTATCGTGTAGCTGACTACTCTTCACGTGGTTATATATCTACAGCTGGAGATTATGTAATCCAGGAAGGTGATATTGAAATCTCAGCTCCTGGCTCATCAGTTTATTCTACATGGTATAATGGCGGTTATAATACAATTAGCGGCACATCAATGGCTACCCCTCATGTCTCTGGTTTAGCAGCAAAAATTTGGGCTGAAAATCCGTCATTGTCTAACACGCAACTACGTTCTAACTTACAAGCGAGAGCAAAATCAGTAGATATTAAAGGTGGTTATGGAGCTGCTATAGGTGATGACTACGCTTCAGGATTTGGATTTGCTCGCGTTCAATAATTTCAAAAGGTGAAGCATACTAACATTAGTAATACAAACCAAAGCTATGGTTTGTATTACTATTTTTTTGGTTCTAAACGTATTCACCAGTACCCCTAATACCTCCAAGTAGTATTATAGCTTCGCTTGTTATACGAGATCTAAGTCCCAACCAGCCTCAAACAAATTTCTACAGGTAGGGGTGAACAGGTAGAATTATTGAAAGGCACTTAATGTGCCTTTCAAACTTCACTAATTAAAATCATGAATAAATTCTTTTAACAATATTTTAAAGTAATCCAGATATCCCTCATTTAAAATGCTACTAGGAATATGTGTAGAATAGTCAATATGATTTACAAACTTAAATTCTTCTTTATCATACTTTCCTATTTCTTCGGTTTTTAGAGTAGTAGTAAATATTATTTGATTACGGAGTATGTTTCTGTTTTTTTAGTAAACAGACTATCAAAAAATAAAGTTCCATTTGGATCAATACTTTTATATTTTTCATTCATGGAGAATAAAACATTAGAGATAACTTCTTTTTTAGTTGAAATACCTTTGTCCTTTGCAATTTCAAACATAGTAATAATTGATTCTAATTCTCGTATTTGTTCATCTAGTTCTTGTACTTTACTCTCAGCATCTTCTGCATTAAATAATTGCTCTTTATAAAATAACAGTGATTCTAAAGAAATCTCGTCAACGAACATTATCCCATAGTTTACTTACCTGATTACACGAACCAGTCAAATCATTGAAGTTATATAGTAACTAATATCATTACTATCTGTTCTAAAATTCATCAAGTATAATAAAGCTTTAGTTTCATACTCGCTTCCAATACCTCTATTCTTTTCTGTAGCTTGAATAACATAGCTCATTCGTTAGCCCCCCTTTTCATGGAAGAATATTCAATCTTAATGTATACAGTTTTTCTACAAATTTTCAACATAAAAAAAGAACCCTTGAGTTATCAAGGATTCTTTCACTTTTTAGATACCGGTGGTCGGGGTCGAACCGACACTCCAAAGGAACACGATTTTGAGTCGTGAAAAGAGTGCGTTAGATACTCCGACATGCTAAACGTTAATTTGAACGGACATTTAATCGAATAATGCGTAAACGACCGTTTTCCTATTACCGCTAGTCTACTTTAACCCTAACGGAATGTCAAAATATTTCTGCTCGTTCTTCGCTAAATTAGCCAAGTCCTCACTAGCACTTTTGATTATTTTAAGCAAGTCTACCGTATTAGTTCGCGATTCAACTAGATTTTCTAATGCCATTTCCATGCTTTTGAAACGCCTAACATCACGCGCAAATGAAGCATATTGTCCAAACTCATCACTTGTCAACAATATATCAACTCCATTATATGTTCCAAACTTACGCTTCTTTCTTATATACTTAATATGTGTAATTATTTTAGGTATCTTGTTGTGAGTTGATTCTGAAACTGCAGTTAAATTATACATCGCTATACCTCTTCTCTATATTTCATCAATATAATAACATTAACTATAGGTAAACGACCATTTTTCAGACTTCACTCAGACGATTCCAAACGTACAACTACCCTACTTTGCGAATGTCGATGCGTTAGAATTGCGTCTGACAGCGCAAAAAGTCGGGTTGTTTTAAAAATGATGTATGTAATTCTCGAGTACCAGATGACGCCGTTCCGAATCGGTGGCCTTGGGGGTAACGCACTTTCAACGCAAAAAAAAGAACGATCAAGCGCGTTTGCTCAATCGTTAATCATTTCGTTTGCTTTTCGTTTTCTTCTTTCTCTCGCTAAAGTTGCAACAGAAATTCCCGTCTTTGCTTCGACTTCTTTATAACTATTCGATTCCAATAGTTGCATTGCAGTATCTAAGCGTTTCTTATCGAACTTCTTCGGTCTACCTTCGCGGAAGTCCTCTCGCTGCTTGGCAATCGCTTTGCCTTCTTGCGTTCGTTCAATGATTAAATTGCGTTCCATTTCAGCTACAGCTAACAACGTAGTGAGGAAGAAGCGTCCCATTGTAGTATTCTCTAATAGTCCTACGTTAAGTACATGCACGCGTACACCGCGCTCGAATAACGCCTCGACAACATCGATACCCTCTCTAGTGTTACGTGCTAATCGGTCTAGTTTCGTTACCACTAACGTATCACCTTCCGTTAACAACGCCATGACTTCATTAAATATCGGTCTATCCGTCTTAGTCCCCGTGAACTTCTCTTTATAGATTTCCGTACAACCTTCTGACTCTAACGACTGTATTTGCGATTCTAAATCTTGCGCTACCGTCGATACCCGAGCATATCCGTATTTAGCCATTATATCGCTCCTAACTTTTGATAATAAGTTTTGATAACGTTTATAAGGCTATCTTATCGCATCGGCAAAACGTTGTCAATACTGTTAAGTTATGATAACGCATATGTAAATTTTCAGATAACGATTTGTTTTCAAGGTAGCGCGTCCGCCAGCACGTTCTACCCGATGTTTTCTCGTATTTCGGAATTAAACGGAAGCCTCAACGCTATACCAACGCATAAAAAAAGAGCGAAGCCAGCACGTAGCCAACTCCGCATTTATAACACTTTAACGCACTAAACCGTTGATATATCATAGTCTATAGCTTTGCTTTAAAATTCGCTAACTTAGTCGCCAATGCTACCTCGTCAATTTTCTCCGTCTTATCCTCATATTCCACTCGGTCGATAAGCATACCTTGATTCTGCATAAATAGCTTCGTCATTGAAGCGTTACCTAACTCAGATTCACGGATTACAGCGCTCATGATACGCGCTCTATGCTCCTTAGTGTAAGTATCGGTCATAGCGACTTTGTAATCTAACATAGTGTCTAGTTTACGCCAGTTATACAGAGTACGTACTTCGATACCTAGCTCATCTGCAATCTGCTCATAAGTGCGACGTTGTTTAGGCGGTAAAGTATCATTCTCAAATAATAATTGAGCCGCTTTAACTTGTTCCGCCGACAATTCTTTCATAATATCTCTTAGTGTTCTATTAGCCATGAAGCTAATTCCTCCCTTTTTATTTCGTAGTATTCATCAAATGTTCCTTGTGTACCTTCTCCATAACCATCGTCATAGCGTTCTTTGTAATAAACGTGGTAAGGATAATCATTGATTTCTTTATCTATCAAATCCGCTAATTTGGCGTACTCAAACCTCTCATCACCTTCTATAGCTGCCTTTAAAAAAATTTGCGATATGAAGAAACATCGTAGACTTAGCGATCTATCTTTACATTCCCTTGCAATATTTAATAGTGCTTGCCATTCAAGTAGCTTCGGATGCTCTCCAACCACTACTACTTCTTTTGCATCTAGCAATAGAGTTGCATACTCCGCAAGAGACATCTTAATCTCTGACAAATGTTTGTAGTATGCTTCCTGCGCCCAAACATCACTCACGACTGGCTTATAGGACGGTTGATCTAAGATACAATAACCTCGTTCCATATCTGCTGCATTCTTTTCTTCTTTAAAGCGTTTCAAGTCTGCGCGGATACGTTCAATATCAATCGTTGTCATTCCATCACTCCTCATTTCGTTGTATTAGAAAAGGCAAGCACCGCCATAAAAGCCGATGCCCGCCAGTTTGTTGTTTATAAACCGATAGGACTCTTAGCCAGTTTGCACCATCTCCTGTTCGATTAATTTCGCTAGCTCAAACGCTATGCGATGAATGTCCGCATCTTCACGTACTGTAAAGTTATTGCCCGAGATAACTACTCCACCACCTATGCCGTTTCCTCCGCCGCCTTCCGAATAATCACGATTTTCACGCGCAGTTAAAACGCGTTCACCCTTATGGAGACGCGCTGCATATCCGTCATATGGTACGGAATCTAATCCGCTGTAATGTGATTTAGCTGCTCCGCCGTCTTTGCCCGGTATCAACTTCTTCGCCCAACTCACGGCGCCCGAACCGATTTTACCTATCCAGTCTGGCATTTTAATGTTTCCTAGAATTGCTGCGAAGTCCTTTAAGTATCCTGCCGCTGTACTAATCCAACCGCCCACAGTTTTGAATGCGGGAGTCAACGCTTTAACAATTTCCGTAGCTGCTCCGAATGCTTGCGTAAATCCACCGGCTAGGAACGCTACAAACGGACCCACAATCGTGTCCCATACTAAGCGCAATATCTTAAAGGCTGCACCAATCGCTGCGCCTAATAGCTCTAATATCGGACCAATCACCGACCACATAAGTTTAAAAGTTTTCATAACGAATGTAATCGTAGGTGCGATGATGTTATTCCAAGCGAGCATTACGACATCAGCTACGATTTTTAATGCGTCCCACAAAGCGCTAAGAATCGGCTGTGCAGTTGACCATAGCGTTTGAAGTACCGGCAACACGGCTTCAACAAGGCTAGTGAATACGCTAATTACTTGCTCCTTTATCGTTGCAAAGCGAGACGTCATTGCGCTAATAGCTTCGGGAGAAATTAGCATCTCCAGTACGCCTTTAAATCCGCCAGTTTTAAACGCCGTCATCAGACCGGAAATCTTCGCCTTTATTCCATCAACTATCGAGTTAATCTGATTCGCAATATCAGGCGGAAATAATGCGCTGATTAAACCGCCTGTGCCGCCCGTCTTAAATGCGGACCATAACGATTTAACCTTGCCGACTATGCCGTCGATTGCTCCTCGGAACATTTCGCTATTGTCATAGAGTGCTTTGAATCCGACTACTGCCGCGGCTATTCCTGCAGCGATTAGTGCTATCGGATTTGCCAACGTAGAAATTGTTCCTACTACAGCTAACGCAGCTACAAACGTGCCAATCGCTCCAGCTACGTATGCTATTTGCGTTCGCCATTTCACGAATATATCGTATAAAGCGATTGCTTTATCTGTGGCTTTAGCAAGCATACCTCCCAATTTATTGCTGATAGAGTTGGTATCAATACCATCAAACATCTTATTTAGTCGCCTTAGAAAGTCCGCTAGTTTTGTATTGCTTTCCATTCCTATGTTTCTAAAGAACGTCTGTGACTTCTCCTCGAGTTGCGACCACAATCCTTTTGTTGTATTCGCCATATTATTAACCATTTCATCATTTACGCCCATTTTGGTTAATAATTTATCTAGGCCAGCCATCTTAGCAGACATTCCGTCCATTTTAGTGATTTTTTGTAATTCCTTTTTATCTAGTCCGACTGCCTCGTACATTGAAACGTAGTCACCTTGCATAAGCTCTTTTGTCGAGAAAGCTGCTTGCTGAGTGTCTACGCCTGAAAGCGCCTGTATACGTTCAACTAAACCCCAAACCTGTTTTAATTCATCAAGGTTCTTACTGATTCCTATGAATGCTTTTGAGTTTGTCATCATATCTGTACTGTTCAATACCGGACTATCAATAGCAGCCTTTTCGACCATTTGAAGATACTTTTTAGCTTGTTTATCGTCACCAAACATCCCTGTAATAGCCATCGCATTTTGTTCGTAGTTTGCTGCAGCACCGATTGTAGCGCTAAACAACTTCGACGCCCCTGTTACTCCAACGTACGCACCCATGAGTCCAACTAAAGCACCTTGCATACCTCGTAATGATGCACTTACACCGTCTGCACCAACTCTCAACGATGAGACCCGCGTTGCAAATCCTCCCACACGATTAGATGTGGAAGATACTGAACTTCCGAAACGATTTACTGCAGCTTGGGAACGTGACATACTATCACTAGCGTTACGGCTAGTCCGATTCATTCGTTCCATCGCCTGAGTAATTTGACGTAATCGTGAGCTGCCTTGATCACGAACTCGGAATACTGCGGTTAGGTTCATAATTCACCACCCCACCCTTCTAAGCTCTTCTTCAAGCTCTTTTTCAAGCCACTGACGCCACTTATCCTGATTTTGTTGTGCTGGTTTATCAAGAAATTTCTTCTCACCAGTTACAGCGTTCCCGTTACCTTCATGAATGTAATATGCATAATTGAAATTCCTCGGTCCCCGTGTTGCATTGGCCGTAATTTCAACGCCAGTACTGTCACCGTCTGTAAATACTTCTGCGTCAATACTTCGTCGTAATGTACCTCCTAGTTTCTCAGCAATTGGAGCAATGTCGACTGATTCTGCTTTCCAATCGTTCTTAACGTCTGTGAGCCCGTTTAGCAATGCTCTGCCTACCGCATTCGGAGATTGATTTAAAGATTGTGTTAGCTGGGATAAATCTAGATTAAATTCCATACGATTTCCCACCGTTCATATTGCTGATAACAGAATCAAACTCTTTGCAAGCACGTTTAAATTCAGCTTGGACATCTTGCCCCTCTACTTGTTTGATAGCCAGCATAAGCGCCTCTAGTATCTTTCCTGCCGCTAGTGACCACTGAGCATCGCTTACAACCACCTGTAACAACAAAGGCTTAATATCGTTCGCGTAGCGAATGTAATCAGCATTAACTTTAAATTTGTACTTATCGATAAAGTTAACGATACCGCCAGCTTTTACTACTATTTGTTTTCCGTCCATCCCTGTGTCCCCCTCTTGTTTTTATGAATAAAAAAAGGCACAACGTCGATTAAAACGTCATGCCTCTTACGTGTTTAAGATTCTCGTGTCTCTACCTGTTCAATTGCTTTTGAAAAAGCATGTAATTTGCGGGCGTTATCCAGTAATGAACGCGCTTCATCTGAATCGGATCCTGCAGTTAATTGCTCAACTTGTTTAAGTAGTGCTCCCATTTCTGTACTTGTCGCTACTTCATTCTCCGCAACTTTAACAATTTCGTTTACCTTTTCTGTATGTTCAGATGACTGTTGTGCAGCTCGTTTAACATTTGCGTATAAAACACGCGAACTCAATGAACCAATTGCACTTGCGACTTGTAACGCGGTCGCTACGTCCCGTTGCTGAATTGAACCTTCTTGCAATTTCTGCTTTAAGCCATATTCTAAAGCGCGGAAATTAGTGCCTTTCCCCTTCGCTTGCTGCGCCTGTAATGCTTCCACTTGCTCGTTATATTTGCTCATAATTATTTCGCTCCTTTTGTTTTTGTTGGTACTTCTGCGATATATTCAAAATCGTTCGGCTTATGCCCATTTGTGAATAAACTAACCTGGTTGATTACCTCACGCACTCCATTGATAGCGCCTTGACTCCGCATAACTTTCGCTACACTTGTCGGGTGTTCTATTGCCATAACCGCACTCGTTTTACCCTGATAACGATTAGCTCTAGAGATTTCAACCATTTCCTCTCGCAAACTTCCGTAAGCATCCTCGCCTTCGCGGTGATCCACAATACAACTTAGTAGTAAGTCCCTTGCCATTTTTAATTTTGCGTGTACAATCGGTTCATACTCTGCACGAACCTGAGGCACAAATACGTTTTGATATTCGTCTACTAAGTCTACGGATGAGATCGTCCCCTCCGGTAATGCTGCGTGTGCTAAACGTGCATCACGCTCCCGACGTGTTATAACCTCTTTTTGTAGCGCAATGTCATCGTCAATTTTAACGAGTTGATCAGTTGCATCCGTACCATGCTTAACGCTCTCCGTGAACGTATGCTCATATTGTGTCTGTAACTCACTTAAACGTGCGCGAGCACTTGATAAATCAGCTTGATACTGCGCTAGTTTTGCTGCTCTTTCAGCGCCTTCATTTCTGTAATCTTGTAATAATTCAAATTCGTGCTCTTTAATTGCCATCTGATTTTATCTCCTTTGTTTTTAGTATTTGAATAATCTTTTCTAACTTGTCGATACACCATAATCGCCACGTAGGAATAACAGGTGATGGCTGTTCGTCTTGCTTGTCCAACTCGAATAATTCGACTAGCATTTCCTCGTTACGAGTAACCTGCTCGCGTGTACCCTCGACTTCCCGCCTATAAATCACCGGGTATTGAGCGCTTATTAAGTCTCGATACAACTGTTGGCTATCTGTTTGTAGCTCGATAATTTCATAAGCATATAAATCATCTAGCAAATCGATCAAATCGTCATAAGGCTTTGAGATTTCGCCAATTAAATTGGATATGCCTTGTTCATCCGTTTGGTAGATTAATAGTGAAATGAACGAAACCTCTCGCAAATTGACGAGTGATATTAAGGCAAAACACATTTAATCTTCGCCTTTCAACAGTTGCTGAATTACGTAATTTGCTGCTTCTGATTGCACAAAATATCGCGCATCTAACGGAGCAACATCTTTCGGCAAGAATATCCGATGCTGCCGTTCTCCTTCGTCAATGTAAACGCAATGCTCTCCGTTATCATTACTGTAGTAAATCTGCATTAGTAAAACACCGCCCCGTTTATAATTTTTGGTTTCGGATATCGCTGTCCGATGATCTCTATACCGTTTTTGTTGTACTGCTTTTTATGACGTTTCGGCTTCGCTTGATTGCCTTTGCCTCGATAATTTGAATACTTTTTATGCTCCATATCGTTTCATTTCCTCGCTTTCTACTTTAAAGCCTAGTTTCCAGGCCTCGATTTCTTGTTCGTTCGCCTCATGTTTTAAGAAACGACTTGCGAACCGTTTAACAAACTCATACCAAAGTTTGTCTGTGAATTTTTCGCTAGATTGATAGAAGTCGTAAACATGCTGTCTATGCTTCTTTGAGTTACAACTACGACAACAAACGACTACATTTTCGTCTATATTGTGCCCTAGATATACATGATCGACTGTAGCCTCTGTCAGCTCCCGTTTACCTCTTGTCATTTCTACGTCACAATAAGCGCAATTTGTAGCGCTCAATACTTCTTCAATTGTTGCTTCCGTATAGAGATTGACCGTGTTGTGGCGGTACACGTGCTTACGGAATCTTTCCCGGATATACGAGGAGCTTTCGAAGCGTGCTTTACTGCGACATGCCTTGCATTGGTACTCTCGTCCTTGTGGCGCTTTTGGACGTCGAGTGAATTCGGTTAGATTCTTAATTTCTTTGCAAGTGCGACATTTGCGTGTCATTTCATTAACCATTGATGCTCACCTTCTTTTTCTGCATATAAAAAACGGTCAAACGCTTCATTCCGAGGAAATTCACGTCTAACCGTCGCTTTAAATTTATCTGATGCAGGTTTTCTCTTTTTCTCAATATCGTTAATATGTCCAATTGAATAATCAATACGCTCTGATAATTGACTAAGTGTTAATCCATAGAAAAATCTTGTTTTACACAAGTAATCGCTAAAATCCATATTAAAATCTCCTTTCGTTTTTTGTTGTCTTTTGTTGTTATTTACGCTAGATTTCTAAATAAAAAAGCCAGGATAAACCTGGTATCCTCACTTATAGCCGAGGTGTCCGCACCTAAATTCTCCCGATTGATTTAGCATGGTCCAGCGCTCTTTGTCGGGCTTTTTTGAGCTTTCCTTCACCATTCCGAGCCAATAACTCTGCTTCTATTTCTACTCGAGTCATCTTGATTATTTTGCACTTCCCACCTATTGTCGGCGTATCGCCCCAAAACTCAGGCAGTCTTTGAGTTTCGGCAGTACTCCACTCACCTTCATAAAGCCCAAAGTTAGTTGTAATACGTTTCTTCCCTCCCATTTGTGCTCGTCGCTGTGCTCTAGCAACCACTTCTTCTAAATCGTCACCGTGCTTATAAATTTTATGCTTACGATCATACTCAAACATTGCTTCATCATTAATCCAAAACGGGTACTCTCCGCCAAAATATCGACCATATTTATAAGTCTTGCGGGCTGTTCCTTGCTGCTCTGCCTTCACTCTACGTTTGTATGTTTTTAAAACTACATCTTTACCTGCTTTACATTCCACTGAGCAAGTTGTCGCGCTGTTGTTTTTAGTTTTATCACGATAGTAGAATCCGCAGCATTGACAACGTTTAACCTTTTTATCATGTACCTCAGTGAAATAACCGTCTATTACATCTGACATAATTTCGAGCATTTCATCATAATCATGCCCTGGTCCAATATAACGACGTGCAAATTCGATTGCTCCTGTGCCTGGATTTTTAAATGCAGTATCTTTTAACACTTCGCCCTGTTTTAGTTTAAAAATAGTCATACTCTCATTTCCCCTTTGCAGAATAGTTTTTTTGAAGAGTTTTACTATTAAATTTCGTATCGTGCCCATTTATCGAGTAATTCTCGCATACGTCGAGCAGGCATATATAGATTGATAGGTTCGTCGTTACGGATGCGTGAGCGCCAAACCCATTGAAGTAAGTCTGATACCGCTAGCTTATCCTCACTAACAGTTATATCGTGATCTTGAAAAAACGACTTCTCGATAGGATGCATGTAACGGTTGTAGCAGTACATTAACGTTGAACGGTCTGCGTATTCGTTAGACGCACGGGCATTACACGCTAGAAATCCCTTTGTATAGCCCTTTCCTTTTAAATCCGTTTGATAGCTTTTAATCGTTGTCCATAAAACTTCGTCAGTCTTTGCTTTGATGATATTTCGGACATATGACTGCATACTAGAACGGATAGCAGTCATTTCTCCATCGCTTCGACGGCTCAGCCAACCTTTAGAAAATGCGGTCGGAACACTGCCATGGTCGTTGTGCGGTCCGTCATAGAGATTAATTAATGAACGAAGGTGCTCGCGTCCTTCCTGACACTTGTCATACTCGATTAATTGGCTGTCTTTGACTGCTTTTAAATCGTAGGGAATCGAATACAATTCGAAATAATATTTCATTAGCTGCGCCTCAAATAGATATGTCAAAACGTATACACTAGCAAATGTTTCGAAGATTGAAGGTGGGAACGCGTAAATTAAGTATTTGTCACGGTGATAAAAGAGCGTCCCTGCTTGCGCTAGTAGCTTGATACGGTCGAATACTCCGTACTCATATTCAACTTCACTCGCAGTCCAAACGACTTTGTTGTTCTCCATTTTCACTAGGCCTTTATCGAGTAGAAGTCGCATATCAGACGGAGAAACGCCAGCTTTGTCTATCACGCTTATAACCTCGTCCAATATTAAGGTGTAGTTATTCTCACGCAACAAGTAGCGCAGTTCATCGTCTGCCATTTCAAAAAGGCTATGCGTTGCTACGATGTCTCTACCGTCCTCTATCAATCGCTTTAGGCTCGTTAATTTACTACCGCCTTCTACGTTATTCGTTGGTTGTACAAACTCACGTCCTGTTACCGAACTAATCACACGATCGACCTCGGCTAAGAACGGCGTAACATAAATGAAACGATCCAACGGACTTGCGCCGTTTATGTAGTCAATAGCATAAGTCGTCTTTCCTGCTCCCATCACCGAATCAATTACCGTTACGTTTTTCATTTCCATTTGAAAACCTCCCGATTTGTAGAATTATTGTTGTAGACGACGACCTCACCGCCTCAGCGCTTAAGCACTTTTATATCGATATAAGTGTTTATCAACAGATATCATTTTTGCGATTAGCAAAAATAGAAGTATGAGCGTTAGCGAATGCTTCGTAAAGAACTCTACGGCTCATTTCATTCGCCTATCGATGCCAGTAAACTGTCATCGATGATAAGCACTTTTTATATACCTCTCTTTAAGGACGACACCTCACAAACGTTGATATGACGCGGTTTCTAACGGTCAATAAGCACTTTTTATTTCAGATAAGTGTTGCTGTTGAGGCCGTCTAGAACTTTTGGCGAGAATTTCATCGATAAGATGTGATCGTTCGAATATAAAGACAAGTTTGCCCCGCCTATGTCGACTAGGTTCCATTTTGATTAGGGCCTGTCCTGCATCGATGATTTCCTGTGCTACTTGGCGAGAATGGATTACGATAAATTTTTCGTTTTTCGCTTGCATTGCTGTTCATCCTCCTGTATAATGACATTATAAATTGATATTTGATAATATAGGTTAACTCTGCACAAAACAGACATACCAACTTTTATTATATCGTCAGCACTTGCGGAATGTAAAGTGCTTTTTTGCATTTTTTTAAATTATTTCCTCCACTTCCGTTCAGCCTTACTCACTCTAAGCGTCAAGCCGCTTTTAATATGCAATAGCCGTCCACCCTATCAGCAAATAGTGCGACGTCGCACTTTTTCCAAATTTGCATCTACTATACACTGCACACTAAAACCTCTGTTTTTGGGACAACTTTTCGGAAAAATTTATTCCTCTTCGTTAAATTGCGTTCATCATAAGTTCCGTTTCAGACGCTGCGTAAACTACGTTTTGTACCGTTAATGGTTCGTCCATGAATACGTACAAGACTCCTTGCCCTTCGCTGTAATATGCGTCAGTTTTACGTCCAGTCTTTTCGAATAACTTCCGCTGGATATTTACGATACCTACTGCGATGTTCAATTCCGTTCAATCCTCCTTTGATTTAGCGCCGAAACGCTTTAGATGGTAAATACGTCGACTTGCGATTTAAAACCGTTTTTAGGCACGTTTTTAAAGGCGAAATGAGGGCGATAAACTTCCCTACTATCTATACCCGAACAAATTCCCTTTTCGAGACAACTTTCCCGCAAAATCTTTTAAATATTTCCCTCGATAAATTCTCACTGTTTGTACTGTTGATTTAGTCATTCTAAGCATAAATATTAAAAGAAAAAAGGAGTAATTCCTGTGCAAAAGGTTAATCACTCCGAACTAAAAATCTATTATTTTTAAATTTTGTCTTTATATCTCTAGACAATAGGACTTAACATTTTAAGGATAATAGAAGCATTTACGTTAGTTTGTGTGCCTCCTGCCAAAGTTTGAAGGATTACTGCTGCAGCGGAGGAATGATTTCTAAGAGTAAGTATACCGCCAGACGGTATTGCAATTATTGCCTGACCGTTGTTTTGTTGAGTACCAGCTCCTGAACCATAGACTGTTTCTGGAATCGGTACACCATTTAAAAATAATGTGAATTGGTTAGGTTCAACACCTGATACGCTGAAAGTAACCTCGTAGATTCCTGGTCTAGTAACAAAAATTTGAGAGGTTCCTGGAGTATGCGTAATTCCCGGAGTAACTATACCTGTTGAATCAAAAATAATATCTGCTTCTACAGCTACAGTTTCAGGACCTAGATTATATATATATCCATATTCGCAAAGACCACTACATGCTGTTGGTGTTACAGGAGGAATAGAGCCTGTAATTCCACAGAGATCGACTGCTCTGAATGGTCCTATTTGGCTTCCACATAAACAGGAACGTTTATTACAGTTATTACAGTTATCCATTTTTTCACCTCCATTTATAGTATTTTATTCGTGTGATAAATGAAGCAAAGGGCAATAGGCTATTTTCAATTAATAATTTAGACATCATTATGGATATTATATTTTACAAAAAATTGGTAATATAGCTTAAATAATTTATATAAAGATTACTGCACATTTTATCTAGCTTATTTGGCTACCGTTGGCGCGATAGCCTTTCCCTGAAATCTGTTGGCGCTGACTCCAGCGTATTTATTGTCCGTAATGTTGGCGCAAAACGGACGACTCCACTCGTTGGCACGAATGAGGAACTTTTCATATATTAAGATGGATGTCTATTTCGGAATGTTGATTAATACATCATCACACATAGAAACAAAGCTATTGCGATAGAAAACGCTGTTGTACCGTAATACCACACTCTAAGCTCACCTTCTTCGCCTTCTTCACCGAAAAAATATGCATCCACTTGCTTCGCTGTATCGACGGCTGCTTTCGTTAGTAACTTAATGTACGCCTTCTTATATTCACGCTCAAACGACTGTGCTGACGTTTTACGCGCAACTCCTTGTTTCATGCTGAAATCCCCCCAATTACTAACTCCTGACCATCTACTATCAAGGCGCGATAGAAATCTGAACAAACTACATGCATATGATCGAAAATCGGAATTGTTTTAAGCGCTGTATTTGATAAACGCATTACAATCGTTCTCCATGCCCCTTTCTCTGTGGATACAGCTTCGTAATTATTTAAGTAATCACTACTATCTGCGATAACAATTTCCTTAGCTTGATCGGCTACTTTTTTCGTATACTCTGCTATTAAACGTTTGCACTTACGGATAGTGTCGTCAATCATTTCCTGTACGTATAACGAAACTGGTGTCGTAGGAACTGTGTAATCCCATCTACAGTTACGTCGCTTCACAAACACTTGATAAGACGTTGAGAATACGCCTTCTTTTTCAAACGATACAATTTGATACTCCACTGACCAAACTTCATTGTCTGTTAACCATTTGCCTTCGTCTAACGTCGTAAACATTTCACATTCCGCCTCTCTTAGTGTTATTTATGCACACTACGATGTGCTTTATAATTAATATAATATACACTACAGTGTGCATTGTCAACAATAAATTGAAGTTATATACACTACAGTGTAAAATAGAATTAAAAAAGGATTGTGATTACATATGATTAAAGTACATTTATCTCGTTTATTAGGTGAGAAAAGAATGAAGATTTCTGAATTAGCGAAAGAAACTGGATTACATAGAAATGGTCTTTCACGTTTGTATAACGAGGACACTGATGGAATAAAATTCGATACATTAGAGAAGGTTTGTAAAGCTTTGAATTGCGATATTAGCGATCTCATTGAAATAGTAGACGAAGAAAAAGCGCAAGCCGATTAATGGGCTGCGCCTTTTGTGTTTTCTAAGCGTTAATTATCTTTTTCTCTACATTTTCAATAATTACTCATTATTTTATACTTATCAATATATTCTTGTTCTGTCATAATTTCTATTATATCTTTTGGTTCAATTTTTACTTTTGGATTTACATAAGAAAAAAGTTCGTCTACGCCTTCCCTTACAATATTAAGCGATTTTTGGATTACCCATTTCTTTACTTTTGCTTCTATTATCTCTTTCTGTAAGTATTCTAAATTACCTTTCGTAATTCCGTAATCACTATCATCATATTCAGCCTCAAATGTATAATATATATAGTAATTCAAAGGTTGCTTAAATTTAATTATGTGATGTTGATTATTTTCATCTTTAACCCAATCTGATTCAATTTTTCGATCTTTTAAAAATTCCGCTAAATTAAAAAGAATCTCCGGTCTTTTTCTTGTATTACCTCCGTATGTAAGCACATTTCTGTGACTCAAAAATCCGTTAATTTGAAAGTCGCCATAAAATTTGTGAATTACAGTATTCCTACATTCTTCTTCGTATTCCAAACAATATCCAGGTGTTACATTACTAATATCCAATTTTTCACCATTAAATAAAATGTACTTTTCATCAATATTAATTTGGATATTCTTATTTGTTAAATAATCATTTAATGGAGTTTTTTGTGTAACAGCGTTCTGCAGGTTAATTATCCCATTTTCCTTAATTGACTTACAATTGTCAATACTAGCCGTACTATGTAAGCTAACCAATTCAATATCCTTTTCTAAAAGTTTTTCATCTTTTATATCAAATGCTTCCAAAAAATCCATTACATCTGTGCTTTCTGAGACAAAATTTGAAATTTCTTCTTCTGTTAAGTCTAAAAATTCCGCTAATGATTTAATGTTGCTATTATAATCAGTCATATCAAATATCAAACTTGAACACCTCCAAATTAAATTCTACTAAATTAACCCAGTTTAATATATAAAAATATCCAAACCCAGATATTTCGTTTGACAACCGAACCCGATTATCCAACAGAATGGCTGATGAAATTAGGAAATCGGAGAAAGTCGTTACCTTATATCTAAAACTCAAAAAAGAGTAATAGACATAAAGTAACTACGCGATTATTCAACGTCATGGAGATTTATTGAGGTTGCTCGTCGTCTTGTTTCGTAGAGAACTTTCGTTCTGCGATGCCTCACGTAATTACTGTCCTACGTGTGCGGACCGTCCTTGATTGGTTAGCTTTTGCTAACTGCTTGTCCGCTTGGCTGCGCTTACCCTAACCGTAGTTAGCCAGTAAACCACCGTACCGTTAAATTGGGCGTACTCCCCGATTCATCCCAACGGAAACAAGAAACCGCTTTGACAGGGATATATCCGATTTTTTGCAACGGTTCGGCAACCTTTCCAGGTTATTTTAACGACGAATTATGGGCAACCTCGTCGGACTACCGAAAAATAAGCGCACTTAAATAAGCCCAGTCGTTGTAATTTTTTCGAAAAGGCTGTACAATAGCGTTACATTGGTGTGTATGCTATCGTTTTATCGGTAGTCATATTCAGTTAAGGTCGAGTGTTAGCGCACTCGGCTTTTTCTTTTTGTCTAAAGATTATTTAATGGACTAAACTCACGATGCTTGTCGTGGACCTCCGTTGAAAATAGATTTACATAGGTTTTTACCATCTCCATCGTTGAATGGCCGAGTATCTTTTGTAACTCGAATATGCCAGCGCCATTCATAACCGAAAGCTTAGCGAACGTATGGCGCATTGTATGAGGCGAGCATCTAACGCCCTTGATGCCTGCTTTATTACCGTATTGAGCGACTATCTTCTGCAGAGAATTACGTTTCATTCCTGTACCTTCTAAGGTGACAAATAACGCATCTGTTTCGCATGTCCCTCTTAATTGAAGATACCGACGAAGCTGCTCCTTCATTTTCGCTTGTATCGGTACATAGCGATGATAATGATTTTTCGTATTACGAATAAACACGAGGCCTTCTGATAGCTTCACATCTTCTACTAAAATACCGCAAGCTTCATTTAACCGGATTCCAGTTTCGAGTAACAGCATCATAAACGTATAATCTCGCTGACCTGTGAATGTACGCTTGTCCGTCGCATTGAATAGCGCATGTAATTGTTTAACTGTAAACGTTTCAACGTTGTTCTTACGGTCACGGACTAACGGAAACTTCGCCAGGTCATTTACGGCCAAGTATTTATTTTCGAGTAGCCAATGAAAGAACGCTCTAATCGCTCGTAGCTTCGAGTTAATCGTTGTTGTCCGGAGTCCGCGTACTTGCATATCCTCGACTAACTCCTCTAGGTGTTTCCGCTGTACGTCGTGGATAAATAGCGAATGCCCTACGCTGACCAAGAACGTACGGAAGTGATTTAGTTCACGTTGGTAGTAAGTGATCGTAAATTCGCGCAAGCCACGTCGTTTCGCATCCTTTATAAATACTGCCAACGCTTCATCGAACGTTGTCACCTGCATTGATACCGAACGACTCACGAGATCGAGTTCCCGTCCTACTAATTCGTTATTACGCTTAGACATAGAAAAAGACCGCCTTCCTTAGTATTTAAGGAAAACGGTCTGATAGCGAATATGCTAACGACTAATTTGACGCACATTATACGTCTAGAACGTAAAAAAGCGCCTCATGCTTACGCATGAAACGCCCGTCAAATTAACGATTTAAGTGATACCGGTGGTCGGGGTCGAACCGACACTCCAAAGGAACACGATTTTGAGTCGTGCGCGTCTGCCAATTCCGCCACACCGGCATAATGGAGATAAAAAAAATCGGATAAACCGATTAGCAGTAAAAATATGGAGGCGGCAACCGGATTTGAACCGGTGATAAAGGTGTTGCAGACCTGTGCCTTACCACTTGGCTATGCCGCCATCATACTTGGAGCGGAAGACGAGGTTCGAACTCGCGACCCCCACCTTGGCAAGGTGGTGTTCTACCACTGAACTACTTCCGCAATAAATGGCTGGGGTACCTGGATTCGAACCAGGGCATGACGGAATCAAAATCCGTTGCCTTACCGCTTGGCTATACCCCAAAAGATAATTATATATAAAAATGGGGCGACTGATGGGAATCGAACCCACGAATGCCTGAACCACAATCAGGTGCGTTAACCACTTCGCCACAACCGCCATAATTAATATTATTTTGTTTTATTTTATTTTAAAGTTAAATGGGGCGACTGATGGGAATCGAACCCACGAATGCCTGAACCACAATCAGGTGCGTTAACCACTTCGCCACAACCGCCATAAAATTTAATTGGCAGGGGCAGTAGGAATCGAACCCACATCAAAGGTTTTGGAGACCTCTATTCTACCGTTAAACTATGCCCCTATTTGATAAAAACTGGTGGAGGGGGACGGATTCGAACCGCCGAACCCTAAGGAGCGGATTTACAGTCCGCCGCGTTTAGCCACTTCGCTACCCCTCCGGGAATAAATGGTGCCGGCGATAGGAGTCGAACCCACGACCTACTGATTACAAGTCAGTTGCTCTACCAACTGAGCTACACCGGCAAAAAAATGATGGGTCAGGACGGAATCGAACCGCCGACACTTAGAGCTTCAATCTAATGCTCTACCAACTGAGCTACTGACCCATATACTATAAAAATGGCGGTCCCGACCGGGATCGAACCGGCGATCTCCTGCGTGACAGGCAGGCATGTTAACCGCTACACCACGGGACCATTTGGTTGCGGGGGCTGGATTTGAACCAACGACCTTCGGGTTATGAGCCCGACGAGCTACCACTGCTCCACCCCGCGATAATGATATATGTTGTTTTTAAAAATGGTGGAGGATGACGGGCTCGAACCGCCGACCCTCTGCTTGTAAGGCAGATGCTCTCCCAGCTGAGCTAATCCTCCATCTGGGTATAAAAATGAATGGTGACCCCTACGGGATTCGAACCCGTGTTACCGCCGTGAAAGGGCGGTGTCTTAACCACTTGACCAAGGGGCCTTCGTTTGGAATAATTAAAAGTGCTGGCGGAGAGTAAGGGATTTGAACCCTTGAGACAGTGTTAACCGCCTACACGATTTCCAATCGTGCTCCTTCGGCCACTCGGACAACTCTCCAAGAATGGCTCCGAAGGCAGGACTCGAACCTGCGACAACCTGATTAACAGTCAGGTGCTACTACCAACTGAGCTACTTCGGAATAATTTTAGTATACAGCCTAGCGACGTCCTACTCTCACAGGGGGAAGCCCCCAACTACCATCGGCGCTAAAGAGCTTAACTTCCGTGTTCGGTATGGGAACGGGTGTGACCTCTTTGCCATCATCACTAGACTATTTGAAAGACAATACTTATTATAACATATTTTATCGAAATTACAAGTATAATATAATAATTTTATTCTTTCAAAACTGGATAAACGGTTCATTGAAGGTTTCAAACTTTTTTGGTTAAGTCCTCGATCGATTAGTATTCGTCAGCTCCATGTGTCACCACACTTCCACCTCGAACCTATCTACCTCATCGTCTTTGAGGGATCTTACTTACTTGCGTAATGGGAAATCTCATCTTGAGGGGGGCTTCATGCTTAGATGCTTTCAGCACTTATCCCGTCCACACATAGCTACCCAGCGATGCCTTTGGCAAGACAACTGGTACACCAGCGGTGTGTCCATCCCGGTCCTCTCGTACTAAGGACAGCTCCTCTCAAATTTCCTACGCCCACGACGGATAGGGACCGAACTGTCTCACGACGTTCTGAACCCAGCTCGCGTACCGCTTTAATGGGCGAACAGCCCAACCCTTGGGACCGACTACAGCCCCAGGATGCGATGAGCCGACATCGAGGTGCCAAACCTCCCCGTCGATGTGGACTCTTGGGGGAGATAAGCCTGTTATCCCCGGGGTAGCTTTTATCCGTTGAGCGATGGCCCTTCCATGCGGAACCACCGGATCACTAAGCCCGTCTTTCGACCCTGCTCGACTTGTAGGTCTCGCAGTCAAGCTCCCTTGTGCCTTTACACTCTACGAATGATTTCCAACCATTCTGAGGGAACCTTTGGGCGCCTCCGTTACCTTTTAGGAGGCGACCGCCCCAGTCAAACTGTCCGCCTGACACTGTCTCCTGCCCCGCTAAGGGGCATGGGTTAGAATTTCAATACAACCAGGGTAGTATCCCACCGACGCCTCCTTCGAAGCTGGCGCTCCGAGATCTCTGGCTCCTACCTATCCTGTACAAGTTGTACCAAAATTCAATATCAGGCTACAGTAAAGCTCCACGGGGTCTTTCCGTCCTGTCGCGGGTAACCTGCATCTTCACAGGTACTATAATTTCACCGAGTCTCTCGTTGAGACAGTGCCCAGATCGTTACGCCTTTCGTGCGGGTCGGAACTTACCCGACAAGGAATTTCGCTACCTTAGGACCGTTATAGTTACGGCCGCCGTTTACTGGGGCTTCAATTCGCAGCTTCGCTTGCGCTAACCACTCCTCTTAACCTTCCAGCACCGGGCAGGCGTCAGCCCCTATACGTCACCTTACGGTTTTGCAGAGACCTGTGTTTTTGCTAAACAGTCGCCTGGGCCTATTCACTGCGGCTCTCATGCGCTTGCACGCTCAAGAGCACCCCTTCTCCCGAAGTTACGGGGTCATTTTGCCGAGTTCCTTAACGAGAGTTCTCTCGCACACCTTAGGATTCTCTCCTCGACTACCTGTGTCGGTTTGCGGTACGGGCACCTCTCACCTCGATAGAGGCTTTTCTTGGCAGTGTGAAATCAGGAACTTCGTCCATACGGACTCGCCATCACAGCTCAACGTTACAGTGTGCGGATTTGCCTACACACACGCCTTACTGCTTGGACGCGCATAACCAACAGCGCGCTTGCCCTATCCTACTGCGTCCCCCCATTTCTCAAACGGTGAGGAGGTGGTACAGGAATATCAACCTGTTGTCCATCGCCTACGCCTATCGGCCTCGGCTTAGGTCCCGACTAACCCTGAGCGGACGAGCCTTCCTCAGGAAACCTTAGTCATACGGTGGACGGGATTCTCACCCGTCTTTCGCTACTCATACCGGCATTCTCACTTCTAAGCGCTCCACCAGTCCTTCCGGTCTGACTTCAACGCACTTAGAACGCTCTCCTACCACTGACATCGTAGATGTCAATCCACAGCTTCGGTGAATCGTTTAGCCCCGATACATTTTCGGCGCAGCGTCACTCGACCAGTGAGCTATTACGCACTCTTTAAATGATGGCTGCTTCTAAGCCAACATCCTGGTTGTCTGTGCAACGCCACATCCTTTTCCACTTAACGATTACTTTGGGACCTTAGCTGGTGGTCTGGGCTGTTTCCCTTTTGACTACGGATCTTATCACTCGCAGTCTGACTCCCGTGTATAAATATCTGGCATTCGGAGTTTGTCTGAATTCGGTAAACCGGGATGGCCCCCTAGTCCAAACAGTGCTCTACCTCCAGTATTCTCATCACGAGGCTAGCCCTAAAGCTATTTCGGAGAGAACCAGCTATCTCCAAGTTCGATTGGAATTTCTCCGCTACCCACACCTCATCCCCGCACTTTTCAACGTGCGTGGGTTCGGGCCTCCAGTAAGTGTTACCTTACCTTCACCCTGGACATGGGTAGATCACCTGGTTTCGGGTCTACGACCACGTACTATTTCGCCCTATTCAGACTCGCTTTCGCTGCGGCTCCGCCTTCTAAAGCTTAACCTCGCACGTAATCGTAACTCGCCGGTTCATTCTACAAAAGGCACGCTATCACCCATTAACGGGCTCTAACTACTTGTAGGCACACGGTTTCAGGATCTCTTTCACTCCCCTTCCGGGGTGCTTTTCACCTTTCCCTCACGGTACTGGTTCACTATCGGTCACTAGGTAGTATTTAGCCTTGGGAGATGGTCCTCCCGGATTCCGACGGAATTTCACGTGTTCCGCCGTACTCAGGATCCACTCAGGAGGGAACGAACTTTCGACTACAGGGCTTTTACCTGCTCTGGCGGACCTTTCCAAGTCGCTTCATCTAACTCGCTCTTTTGTAACTCCGTATTGAGTGTCCTACAACCCCAAGAGGCAAGCCTCTTGGTTTGGGCTCTTCCCGTTTCGCTCGCCGCTACTCAGGGAATCGATTTTTCTTTCTCTTCCTCCAGGTACTTAGATGTTTCAGTTCCCTGGGTCTGCCTTCAAGACGCTATGTATTCACGTCAAGATACTACGCGATTAAACGTAGTGGGTTCCCCCATTCGGAAATCTCCGGATCAAAGCTCACTTACAGCTCCCCGAAGCATATCGGTGTTAGTGCCGTCCTTCTTCGGCTCCTAGTGCCAAGGCATTCGCCGTGCGCCCTTAATAACTTAACCTATCAGCTTTCAATACACATCGCATTTCGTTGTCAGCTTCACTCGTTCAATCAGTCACGTACTGAAGTACGCTCCTTCATTTACTCGATTGCTTCCTAGAACTGCTCGTGTCTTGAAACCTTTTAATGTTATTAAGCCTATAAAAAAACTTAAAAAATAAATGTGTTTGTTACTATTTCAATGTCGTTTTATCCAGTTTTCAAAGAACAAGTTTTGAAGTATTTCATTCAGAAGAATGAACCTTCAAAACTGAACGCAAAACGTAATCTTACAAACCCAAGGTTTGTATTCCGAAAATATCCTTAGAAAGGAGGTGATCCAGCCGCACCTTCCGATACGGCTACCTTGTTACGACTTCACCCCAATCATCTATCCCACCTTCGGCGGCTGGCTCCAAAAGGTTACCTCACCGACTTCGGGTGTTACAAACTCTCGTGGTGTGACGGGCGGTGTGTACAAGGCCCGGGAACGTATTCACCGCGGCATGCTGATCCGCGATTACTAGCGATTCCGGCTTCATGTAGGCGAGTTGCAGCCTACAATCCGAACTGAGAACGACTTTATCGGATTAGCTCCCTCTCGCGAGTTGGCAACCGTTTGTATCGTCCATTGTAGCACGTGTGTAGCCCAGGTCATAAGGGGCATGATGATTTGACGTCATCCCCACCTTCCTCCGGTTTGTCACCGGCAGTCACCTTAGAGTGCCCAACTAAATGATGGCAACTAAGATCAAGGGTTGCGCTCGTTGCGGGACTTAACCCAACATCTCACGACACGAGCTGACGACAACCATGCACCACCTGTCACCGTTGCCCCCGAAGGGGAAACTATATCTCTACAGTGGTCAACGGGATGTCAAGACCTGGTAAGGTTCTTCGCGTTGCTTCGAATTAAACCACATGCTCCACCGCTTGTGCGGGCCCCCGTCAATTCCTTTGAGTTTCAGTCTTGCGACCGTACTCCCCAGGCGGAGTGCTTAATGCGTTAGCTGCAGCACTAAGGGGCGGAAACCCCCTAACACTTAGCACTCATCGTTTACGGCGTGGACTACCAGGGTATCTAATCCTGTTTGCTCCCCACGCTTTCGCGCCTCAGTGTCAGTTACAGACCAGATAGTCGCCTTCGCCACTGGTGTTCCTCCAAATCTCTACGCATTTCACCGCTACACTTGGAATTCCACTATCCTCTTCTGCACTCAAGTCTCCCAGTTTCCAATGACCCTCCACGGTTGAGCCGTGGGCTTTCACATCAGACTTAAGAAACCACCTGCGCGCGCTTTACGCCCAATAATTCCGGACAACGCTTGCCACCTACGTATTACCGCGGCTGCTGGCACGTAGTTAGCCGTGGCTTTCTAATAAGGTACCGTCAAGGTACAGCCAGTTACTACTGTACTTGTTCTTCCCTTACAACAGAGTTTTACGAACCGAAATCCTTCTTCACTCACGCGGCGTTGCTCCATCAGGCTTTCGCCCATTGTGGAAGATTCCCTACTGCTGCCTCCCGTAGGAGTCTGGGCCGTGTCTCAGTCCCAGTGTGGCCGATCACCCTCTCAGGTCGGCTACGCATCGTCGCCTTGGTGAGCCGTTACCTCACCAACTAGCTAATGCGCCGCGGGCCCATCCTATAGCGACAGCCGAAACCGTCTTTCAGTGTTTCACCATGAGGTGAAACAGATTATTCGGTATTAGCCCCGGTTTCCCGGAGTTATCCCAAACTATAAGGTAGGTTGCCCACGTGTTACTCACCCGTCCGCCGCTAACGTCGAAGGAGCAAGCTCCTTCTCTGTTCGCTCGACTTGCATGTATTAGGCACGCCGCCAGCGTTCGTCCTGAGCCAGGATCAAACTCTCCATAAAAGAAATTTGATTAGCTCAAATTGTTTTGCTGGCATCAATTTTGATGTCCAAAATTTTGTATCGTTCACTAGCTAGGCTAGCTACTAAAAACTTTATTGATTACGTTTTGCTTGTTCAGTTTTCAAGGTTCATTATTTAAGTCGTTTTTTCAGCGACTCCTTTATATTAACATCTCGTTCGAAACATGTCAACTACTTTTTCGAAAAAGTTTTTTGTGTTTTTTATCGAGTTATTCGTTATGTCTTAGCGACAATTAATATAATACAATACCAATATGTTATTCGTCAACTACTTTTCTAAAAAAATATCGAGGTATTTTTTAGATACCTCGATTACAAGCATACTACAGTCATTGACCGATTTCTAGAGCATCTTTATTGACCTTATAATGGCGGTGAAAGATCATTTCGTTTTTCGCAGTAACTGGCTCTATATGAATATACCCTTTATCCACTAAGTATTCGACAAACACTTCTAAATCAACTGAGTAATTCATGAGTTCTTGATGGTCATGTAGCTCTTGAATAGACCAGGTTTCTTTTGTTTGCATCACTTCTAATATATGTTGTGCTCCATCTCGTGTACGAGAATGTATTAAAAACTCACTTGCTAAAAATAAAAGCTCTAGACGCTTTTCTATTGGCTCATTACTTGTCACTAGCTCTTCGTATAGCTTATAAATGGCTGGTTCAATTTTTTTCACTTGTCCCCATACAGTTACTTCAGGGTATAAACCACTATCAATAATCGATAAACGACCCAAATGGTGTAAAGAATCGACTACATGATTATATGCATCCAAATAACTGCCCTTATCAAAGTATTCTTTCCCCTCCAAATAACGACGGATTAACTTTGAAAATTGAATGCCCGTTTTAATCTTACGACCACTATACGGAAATTCCTGTAATTCTATTTTTAATTTATGCAGAAATTCATTTCGATCAAATAGTACTCTGCCAAAGAAAATCCAATCGACTACTTTCTTATTAGAACCGATTAGGAGCCATTTTCGTATTAATTTTTCCGTAACCGTATGTAGAGCGACTTTATTTCCTTCATATAAGTAATGTTTTGAAAAGACTGGCTGCTCTGCTTCTTTTACAATAATTAATAAAACAGTATCAAATGTATCTGTAACGTTACTTTGCTCCTCACGCTTTTCTACTAAAATAACGCCTAATGTATTTGACTGACTCGCACGTTCTTGGTATATAGGACGCAATACTTGCTCCATGTTCAGCCCCCCTTTATTCATATAGCTTCTCTTGTTCGGTTAAAAATTCGACATACTCTAAAAGTATTCCTTCTTTGATTTACCTCAAAGCTAAAATACTTTGCCCTTATATGTTATAGTAGATTTTAGATTGGGAGGCAAGATAAATGAAACCTTATAAAAGTAAAATTAATAAAATTCGTTCATTCGCTTTAGCACTAATCTTTATTGGTTTTATTGTAATGTACGGAGGTATATTCTTTAAAAATAGCCCAATATTAGTTTTAATTTTCATGACATTAGGTGTTTTATGTATTATTGGTAGTACAGTTGTCTATGCCTGGATAGGTTTATTATCAACACGGGCAATTCAAGTTGAGTGTCCAAATTGCCATAAGCATACAAAAGTTTTAGGTAGAGTTGATATGTGTATGTATTGTAATGAGCCATTAACGCTTGATCCTACTCTTGAAGGTAAAGAGTTCGACCAATCCTATAATCATAAAACGAAAAAATCCTAGCCCGTAAAAGAGCTAGGATTTTTATTGTACTTTAGCAGTAAGACCTTTACATGATGGACATGTGCCGTATATCTCTAAACGATGCGAATGCACATCAAAGTCAGTTACCTGTGATGCAAAATGCTCTATTTCATCGAGACCTGGATAATGGAAATCGACGATCTTGCCACAGCATTCACAAATCATATGGTAATGATCATTTGTCACGAAATCAAAGCGACTTGAAGCATCTCCATAAGTAAGCTCTTTCACAAGACCTACCTCACGAAATACTCGCAGGTTATTATAGACCGTCGCTACACTCATATTAGGGAATCTCCCTTCAAGTGCTTTATAAATTTCATCGGCAGTAGGATGTGCCATAGATTGAATTAGATATTCCAAAATAGCATGACGCTGAGGAGTAATACGTACACCAGTTGTTTTTAACGTGTCCAGTGCATCCTGTAAATGCGTTGTAGACATCGTCATGCACCTCTTCCATAAGTATTATTAATTTATAATTGTTATAAATAGTGTATCCAATTAGCGCTACTTCGTCAACAATCACACATACTAATCCTCTAATTTCATCGTTTTTTTCTTAATATCCTCTCGATAGCTCCATGACATTTTCTAAATCTCTGTCACCTCTTAGCCATTTTGTTAAGCTTGGCTTAAAAATTTCTAAGCTTCGTTCCACATAACGAGATGAATGGCTTGAGACATGTGGTGATACTATAACATTTGGCAATGCCCATAGTGGATTGTTTGATGACAGAGGTTCTTCTTCGAATACATCCAAAACAGCATATTCAATTTCTCCCGCTTCAATCGCTTGGACAAGTACCTTTTCATCAACCAAATTCCCTCTGCCAAAATTCATGAAAATCGCACTGCTCTTCATAGCAATAAAATGTTCTTCATTTAATAAATGCGTTGTTTCTCGTGTTTTTGGCAGCACAGAAATGACTATATCCGCACTCGGTAAAGCTTCTTTTAATTGCCCAAAGCTAATCATCTTATCCATGTTTGACGCTTCATTTCCAGAACGATTGCAGCCAATAGTCTTGACACCAAAGGCTTGTAATAAGCGACCCACTTCCGAACCAATAGCCCCTGGACCTAAAATAAGCGCTGTACTATCTCGCAATTCAGTTTGCTTGGCTTTTTTTGACCATTCACTTTTCTTTTGTTGCTCATACATCCAAGGTAAAGCGCGTTTAATGGCTAAAATATGGGCTAGCATTGATTCTGCCATAGGTGTTTTATGAATACCTCTTACATTAGAAACTAAAATACCACGTTCCATAATAGCTTGGGCAGGCATTTTTTCAATACCTGCTGATGCAACAAAAATCCATTTTAACTTCGTCGCCTGTTGGATGCTCTCTGTTGTTAAATCCTCACCATATGTAACTAATACATCCGCTTGTTGAAGCTCTTCATTTGTTATTCCGCTTTCAAATATAAAATCGACTTGTGGGAATTCTGCTAATAATGGTTCACGTAAATCTGGTCTTGGCTCAAAAGTAAAATAGATTCTCATGTTGTCGCCTCCTGTTCTGCTAAATAATCATAAACTTCTTCAATATGATTTTTCACACGTACTTTACGCCAAGCTTTCATTAACTTACCCTCCGAATCAATTAAAAATGTTGAACGCTCAATACCCATAAATTCACGTCCATACATTTTCTTTAAGACCCATACACCGTATGCCTCCGCTACAGCATGATCTTCATCTACTAATAAAGAAAAAGGCAATCCATGCTTATCAATAAATTTTGTATGTTTGTTTGCATCATCTGGACTAACACCCAGAACAGCAGCGTTTAAATGACTAAAGTCCTCAAACTTATCTCGAAAATCACATGCTTCAGTTGTGCAACCTGGTGTCATATCTTTTGGGTAAAAGTATAAAATAACATTCTGTCCTTTAAAATCAGTTAGCTGTACCATATCTCCCTTTTCATTTATAAGAGAAAAATCGGGCACCTTCTGTCCTTCTTGCAAAGTCATAACTATCTCCTCCCTTGTACGTTCTATTTTACTCCAAGTAACAAATCAAGTCATATTCCTTAATTTCTTTGGATTTCTTACACTGATAGGTCTACAATAGATTACGTATAAAAAGATAGGAGGCAATACTATGAATCACGCAAAATCTGAAGCAGTACACACAGAGGCGTTACAACATATCGTTGGTGGTGTAAATAGCCCTTCTCGTTCATATAAAGCAGTAGGCGGCGGTTCTCCTGTGGCAATGGTTCGAGGAAAAGGGGCTTATTTTTGGGATGTAGATGGCAATCGTTATATTGATTATCTTGCAGCATATGGTCCTATCGTTACAGGTCATGGACACCCTCACATTGCTAAGGCCATTACACATGCAGCTGAAAATGGCACATTGTTTGGAACGCCGACTGAATACGAGGTTACTTTTGCAAAAATGCTAAAAGAGGCCATTCCGTCTATGGATAAAGTACGCTTTAACAACTCTGGTACAGAAGCTGTTATGACAACTATTCGTGTTGCACGTGCCTATACAGGACGTACAAAAATAATGAAATTTGCTGGATGCTACCATGGTCACTTCGATTTAGTATTAGTAGCTGCTGGTTCAGGTCCTGCTACATTAGGAACACCAGACTCAGCAGGGGTTACGACTTCTACAGCTGAAGAAGTTATTACGGTACCTTTCAATAACCCTGAAGCTTTTACAGAAGCAATGAATAAATGGGGCGAGGAAATTGCAGCTATTTTAATAGAACCAATCGTAGGAAACTTCGGTATTGTTGAACCGAATCCTGGCTTCCTTGAATTAGTACACGCTACAGCCAAAGAAAAAGGAGCCTTAACAATTTACGATGAAGTTATCACGGCTTTCCGCTTCCACTACGGTGGTGCTCAAAACTTACTTGGCCTAACACCTGATCTAACAGCACTTGGAAAAGTTATTGGTGGCGGTTTACCAATTGGTGCATATGGTGGTCGTAAAGAAATTATGGATACAGTCGCACCACTTGGCCCAGCTTACCAAGCCGGAACGATGGCCGGAAATCCAGCATCTATGCAAGCAGGTATTGCATGCTTAGAAGTCCTGCAAGCACCAGGCATTTACGATGAAATGGATCGGTTAGGTGGGATTTTAGAAGAAGGAATTTTAGCTGCAGCTAAAGAGCATGGAGTGACAATCACGTTAAATCGTCTTAAAGGGGCGCTGACGATTTACTTTACAGATGTGAAAGTTGAAAACTATGAGCAAGCCGAAAACTCTGATGGTGAGATTTTTGGCCGCTTCTTTAAACTAATGCTTGAGCAAGGCGTTAATCTAGCTCCTTCTAAATATGAAGCATGGTTCTTAACTACAGAACACACGGAAGCAGATATTCTTGAAACGATTAAAGCTGTAAATTACGCATTTTCACAATTATAATAATGAACATACGAAGGCGACTTTCTATCATAAGTCGCCTTTTTCTTATTCATGCATACAAATCTATGTATTTTATGAGCACTTCCTTCTATAATGTAAAGAAGCTAAAAAATATTAGACAGAAAGGACATCTTTATGAAATTAGGTGCCCGCGTATTTAAAACTGGTGTCGCTATCGTATTTGCCCTGTTTATTGCAGAGCTATTAAAACTACCTTCACCTGTTTTTGCTGGAATAGCAGCCATTTTTGCGATTCAGCCTTCTATTTATCGCTCTTATCAAACCATTGTAGAGCAAGTGCAAGCAAATATTATAGGTGCAACCATTGCTGTCTTTTTCGGCCTACTTTTTGGCCATCATGTGGTTGCCATTGGCATAGCTGTCATAATAGCTATAGGTTTAATGTTGAAATTTAAACTAGAAAAATCTCTTTCGTTAGCGCTGGTGTCAGTTGTGGCCATTATGGAGTTCCAAGGAGAAGACTTTTTAACATTTGGTTTAATACGCTTTGTTACTATATTAGTCGGCGTGTTAGCAGCATTTGTCGTTAACCTTGTTTTCTTACCACCGAAATATGAGATCAAACTATTCCGCAAAATTTATATTTTGCAGGATGATATTATTCGTTGGACACGACTTGCGGTACGTCAGGCTTCTGAGCATACATCCACAAAGGGTGCATTAAGTAAATTTAAAAGCCGTATGTTACGAGTGGATACGCTGTATGACTTATATAAAGAAGAGCGTAATTACTTCAAAAATAAAAAGTATGTAAAAGCACGTAAATTGGTCGTCTATCGTCAAATGATTTTAACTTCCAAAAAAAGTTTAGAATTGCTACAACGATTGCATAATCACGAAAACGAATTAGCTAAGCTTCCTACGCAATTTCACTTAATGATTCAGGAACGGCTTGATTCCTTATTAACGTATCACGAACAATTGCTCTTAAAATATACAGGGAAATTAAAGCCTGAGCATTCTGAGTGGAGCAAAAGCATCGACTATGTTCAACGCAATGAACTAATGGAAATTTTCATCAAGCAAGTGAACTTTGCTCGCGAAGAAGGCGATACAGAATTTTCCAGCTATCACTTACTCTATATTTTATCGAGGATATTAGATTACGAGGAAAATTTAGAGCATCTAGATACACTGATTGTTTCATACCAAAGCTACCACGGCCATGAAATTAATGTAGAATTTGAAGAAGAATTTATCTAGCAACCATGTAAGCGACAGATTCATGTACAGCGAATCTGTCGCTTTTTACTATACGAAAAAACCCCTAAGTAAAATGTACTTAGAGGTAAAATTAAGAACGTAACGCAAGCAATTGCTGCTCAGCTTGCTTACGTTTATCTGTCTGCTCATTCCGTAAATGCTGATAATTAGCAATACCCGTAACAATGGTATCCCACATTTCTTCTAGCGTCTGGGTTGTATCCACTTGCTGGGCAAGAGTCGTGCTTAGGTGAACCGCTTCATTGCTAGCTTCTCCAAATTGCTTCATCCGATTTTCAAAGGCGGATGCTGATTGATTTTGTAATTGCTGCCGTCTTTCATTTACAGCATTCATCAGCCCCATTTTAAAAACAGGAATGGTTTTAACAAATGCGCCATTAATCTGTTCCATCAACTCACTATTCCCCTGACGTAGCATCTCAATTTGTGGGGCTGTTAAAATGGCAACCATTCGTGATTTCTCTAACTCATCTATTTTTTGTTGAAGCAGTTCTGCAATTGCCTGTAAGCGATTAAGCTCCATTTTGGCTACCTGATTACCTGCCTCACCCTGTTTTTCATACATAGGAATTAATGTGGTTTGCACCTCATGTAATTTCATATCAGTTGCTACGATATATTTTTCTAAGTCAAGGTAAAACATCAAATCTTCCTTGTATAATCGAGCGAGTAATCGATTATCCTTCGCTAATTCCTCTTCCATAAGTACAAATTGGTAATGAATTTTCTCAATATCTCTACCGAGCACATTGTATTTTGCATATACATCATCTTCACTTTTGGATTTACGTGTAAATAGCTTCTTGAAGAAACCCTTTTGCTCAGTAAAATCTTTTTTATCAAATGTCAGCATTATGGCCTCAAGCTGTTTAAATAGTGCATTGGATTCAAAAGTAGCTGATTGGGTCACTATAGCTAAAATTTGATCTGCAAATTTTGCTAATTTGTTAGCTGGCTCTTTTCCCAACGCCATTAGCTCTAGCTGATTTTTTATATCAATCTGATGAGCAATTTGTTGGACCTCTACATGCTCTCGTAATTGTTGTTTGACGGCATCTGCTGTTTCTTGTGTCAGCTGCTCAAGCATCATTGGGATGTTTGACATGGTCGCCGCCTCCTTCCTATCATCAGAAAAAGCGATTAAAGAGCTTTTTAATAATTTTATCCGGTGCCGTTTTTTGTTGCTGTGGTTCTTCATAGGGCAAGTCAAATAACATATGCTCTAAACGATGTACATCGTACGTGTCCTCTTGCAGGTGCTTTTCTAAATCTAATTGACCTGTTGGATTATAAAAAACGATATCCATCCCGAACCGATTTAAAAACGCTAGTAAGGCAATATCTTCACGCGATAAGGCTGGTTGCTGTGGCGCTTGATACAAAACAATCTTCGGTATCTCTTGTGAATAGTCGAAGCTTTGCAATAATCTTAGGATCTCTTGAGGAATCATTGTTAGCTGCTTAAATAAAAATAACTGTAAATCATATAAAGTCTCATTAGGCTGTTGTTTTAACATGGGTTGCTCACAAGATGTTTTGATCGTATGCGCAATGGCTTGCTGTAGCTCCAACGATAATTCACCATACTGCCACCAATCACTTTGTATAATACGTTCTACTGAAAGTTCACCATTTACTAAGCAATGTTTATAGTGAAAATGAAAGTTGGCCTTGCTCGTTTTTGTAAAAGGGAATTCCTGCACGAAGATAGTTTGTGGGTTTATTAATAACTGATGCATTAAGTGCCAATATTCCTCACGCTGGCTTGAGACTCCACTGATTTTAGCAAAGATGACAGGGATCACTACTTCATTTCCATTGATATCAAATTGCGGTCTTACCAATGCTTTTTCCTTCGCATAAATAAAAATATCATCATATGTCATACGTAAAGTTAATGAGCGTGGCATAAAGTCTTTAAATTGCCACGGTCTATAGACTCCTGATTGCTGGTCATGCATTAATTGTTCAAAGTGCTGACTAGAACGATACCCTACAGTTGCCTGACGATCACGAGGCTTGTCAGGAAATGGCTGTAATGTTGTTTGGCTCGTATAGGAATAGCTGACGGAAAACGAATCAGTAGGATCTAACTCAGCAAACTCATCGACTTTTGCTGGATGAAATATTAATACGTCACAGCCAAGTTCCATTAGCAGTAAAAGAAAATATCGCTGACTAACAGTGGCTTCTCCATACCAAACAACTTTAGGAAAATCATCAGTAGGCTTCAGAGCTTTAGCCCATTGAATCCAATGGTTTTTTAACCACTTCACCAGATCAATTAAAAAACGGCGAAATTCATTGGAAAGTAAGCCTAGCGATTGTTGATGTTGAAATAATTCTATAACCTTAATAGTCGTTAGCTGTAAATGTCGATTCATAATGCTGTCATCATGTTTGGGAATCAATTGATACCCATACATCATCGCAACTAAACGATTAATAGTAAGCCCTTTAGGTGTTTGCTGATGCTGCGATAAAATTTGTTGTATAGCTTGAAAGTCTTTCTGTTCAATATGCTTATTTAATTCTTCACTTAAAATATGAATATTTTGGTTTTGAGATAAAGTAAATAATGAATTAAAATACTCATCTTCCTCAATTGGTACTCCTAAAACACGTAGAGCAATACGGCTAAAACTTATTTGTTGCGGTGTTTCCTCATAAAATGCACGATTCTTTGGTGAATCTTGAAACGCCTGTAGCCAATCATCTGGATTACGCTCGACTATTGATTTAATTGTGATTGTTTGCATACAAACGCCACCTCCTAAAAAAATCATCCTCAGTAACCTTAAGCTAAATTCAACAGGTATATTATGTTTGAAAAGGTATACGTAACATCCCAAAAATAGAACCTAGTAAAATATGGATTCCACTTTTCTGAAGTTTTATTCCACCATTACTAAGTAAAATGTAAAAAAACTAATCTGATTGCAGGCATAATAACTTGGTTGTATACAAACAAATGCAAATGTACTTTATGAAAAATTTCGTTTGCCATCCATAATTCTATCCTATAATAGAGAAAAATCTGGTTGTGTTGCATGCTGTAAAACAGTCTGAAGCAAATGTTTGGTAAATGCTTCCCCCTCATACGGCGAGTATGTTGTATTATGTAGTATTTTTGGCTGTTTATCCTTTAAATCACCGTGATTTGGTGTAAAAGCTACATCAGCCAACATCAGCATTCCATAATCCATCATAGAATCACCTGCTGCTATATGCACATCGTATGTACAAAACTCCATCATATATTCTATTGCAGCTTCCTTGGTCAAAACCTTTGGCATGAAATATAATTTTTTTCCTTGCAGAAGAACGCACCAACCATGGGCATCGAATTCTTGAACAATGGCGTGTAAATCATCCTGTTGTAAAACATCCAGATTTACATGATGGACATAAAAAAGGTCGTCTATATAGAAGGAACGTTGTAGCCATGTATCGGATTTGATGGTTTGAAATAGTTGTGACATATCCTCTTGCGGAATTGAAGAATCTTCAATACGACTACCTAATGTTTTCGTCCATTTGTCGTATGGCTGACCCTTCTCTAATATTGTACCCCCATTACTCGTAATTGCAAAAGCAGGGTTCAAGTCATTTATAAATTGAATTCTTTTATATTGATGCAACGCTCTAGTTGTAACAGGGACAAATAGTGTTTGCTGATGCACTTGTTGCAATAAAATAGCCGTTTCTTTTGTCATCATGCTCATCGTTTCATTAGCCTTCTGTTCAACGACCACTTTATCTGAAATAGGCGGAAACATTTCCATCATACGTTTAGAATAAATTAGTGTTCTATCTAAATCTGATGTGAATAATATCATGGTGAGCTCCTCTACAATTCTTTTATTAAGCCGCAACATGCGTAAGACATATGCGAATATTCTTCTATTATTACATTTTTTTCATGAGCTAATAATAAAATGTGCTCTAGCTCATCCATATACTGTGGATTAATTAAGATTTTCCAAGGTATTCGTCGCAATAAAACTCTTGTCGTTTCTCCAACACCTGGTTTAATAAGGTTAATGTTATCCATATCAAAATCCAATTGAATATTTTGGACCGATTTCATACCTGCCCAAGTAATAAGAGAAGTGGCTTCGTCCTGAAGTTGACTGATAATCTCACTCTGTACTTGTTTGAAGCATGCGACTATACGATCTATGTACAAGTTCGAGACATCTATATCTTCTAATTCTTTGTAGTATTTTGCTCCATGGAAGTCGTGCTCATCCATAAACTGCAAATTTAAAACAGTTCTACTCACCAAGCCAGAGACAGTTGAATTTAAACAAGCCGATGGAATTAAAAAATCTTCGCGAGTTCCATAAATCGTCGCACAATGCCCTGGATCTGCTAATACAGCTAAATCAGCATTTAACTGCGCTTGATAGTGTCCATTAAATTTTTGGCAAGAGTGGATCAATTCTTTCGTTATAGCACCTTTCCCCGTCCAACCATCAATAAATTGAAGACAGCCTTGTGGATGTTGTGACAAAATATAACGTATCGCCGCCTCATCAAATCCACGACCACGCAAAATTGAAATCGAATAATGTGGCACATCCACCTTATAGTTCATCGATATGTACCGTTTGATTAAAACACCGATTGGTGTACCTGCTCTAGCTAAACTAACAAGTATTAAATTGTCTAATCCTCTACTTTTAATGATTCGTTCTGCTACTACCCCAACAGCTATGGCTATTTTATTCGCGGAAGCATCCAAGGTTTTATAAAATAGATTCATATATGTTTTTGATGGGTGATATTCCACTGGTAGCATTTCAGAATAATGCGTACCTGCTTGAATAAGCTGCTCCCGTTTTTCATTACCCATCTCTAGAAAAACATTTCCAATATCACGCAATAAAAAAATAACGTCCTCTTGTGCATAGCTACCCATTCTATCTGGCTGTAAAGTCGATTTCATCGTGCTCCCTCCAACTCATGCATACAAATGACATATACCTTTGCTTCACTAACTGACTGCAGAGCCGCCACCATCCGAGCTACTACCTCTTTATTTGCTATACGTTCCACTAGTAGAAAAAGTTCCGTATACGGTTGGCTTTGAACATTATATAAATAATTTTCGACCCCATTATTCTCGGGACTCTCAAATACTATTTTCTCTGTAATCGTATAATCTAAATCGTCTGTACAATAGATCGGACTGCGAGTTGTTGATTGAAAATAAACATCATTCCCTAAATAAGAGGCAATTTGCATAGGCACATACATAAACTCACCAGTCCCAATCACAAGAGCTGGTCCGTCCGTTCGTAGCTCCTTTAATTGCTTGGCGATAGTCTGTAACATGTGATTTTGTTCAAAATGCTGTTTAGATGTTAGCATAAATCTCCCTGTTGCTTTTAAATACGGCTGACTGTTCATTTTGCTATTCTCTGCAATTGAATGATAGAAAAGACGATCAGTGGAGTCTTTGATGGGCAATAGGTTGATGTTTCTTGCAGCAATGGTCGTAATGCTCGGCTGTACACTTGTTAAACTAGGTACTCCTGTACAATTGAATGTCCCACACATAATGGAGATGAATTCAATAGAAATCCCCCATTGCCCCTCTAATTGCTGAAAGATCATTCGCTGCTGGTCCGATCGCCAATCTAAAATGGATAGGACAGCGTACTGTTTAACATCAGGAAATTTTTTTTTTAATGTTTCAATTATGTTGATGACCGTATTCCCAGTAGTAATCTCATCATCTATTAACACGATACGCTTAGCCTGCTGTAAAACATCAGGTTCCTCTGTATAAATTCTATGGCTTGTCGCATGGGAATGTTCTTCTTCGAATGTGACAAATGGTTCAATATGAGGAATGACTTCACGAGTAGTATGAATATACATAGCATTTGATTGAAATGCATTAAATACGGCATGTCCAAGTGCAGTGGCCGTCTCCGCAAACCCAATAAACAATGTCTCTTGTGCTAACTCTACACTTTCTTTCACAGAATTTTGTAGTTCCTCTACATTTATTCCTTCTTTTAAAGCTTGAACAATAGACGATATTGTATTGACCTTTTGACTACTGTCTTGCTGGTCGTACATCATAGCTAATAGAGCTCCAGTTAGCATAGGAATTTGTGGGCGAACAGCCAAATGCTTGCCAAGCACAGTACTTACAAATAAAAATTGTCTCTTCTTATTTATACGAGCTGCCATTTGAAATAAATCTGTTAGCGCAAAATTGTGTGGGTTATAGGTAATTTCAATATCGATTGAATAATTTGGTAAAATAGTAAGTTTACTCATTTGTTGTTGCATACATATGACCACCTAGTTCAGAATTTAATAATAGTGAGGCGAAATCCATAGATTCATGATAAACGCCATAGACATGTGCCTGTTTTAAAATGCGTTGTGCCCATCGCATATGCGGTTTGATTTCATTCATTTTATTAGCATAATGACTTTTCATGACACCTTTACTACCATCATTATGTTCAACAATACTAAGTGCATCTAAATACTCTTCATATGAAATAGCGTAAAGTGCATGCACAACACGGATATGACTTGGATGAATGACCGTTTTACCGACAATTCCATTTTGTTTATCCATTAAAACTTCCTTCATTAGTCCATCTAAGCAATCGTCTAATAATGCTTTCCTCGTTTCAAGCGCACCTTTTTCACTAAATGGTGTCATGCGTAATGCCGGTTTTAACACACGCTGATTACTAAAATACTCCCACACTGGCCCAGATATCACAAAGCCGTCTTCCTCACGTCCTAAAATATTCACTATATCAGCTATACAATCCCTTATTACGCTAATATCATATATGGTCGAGTCCATACGGCGGCGAATTCCATAAATTCCACAAAAATCAGTAGCACCAATTCGTATATTCAACACCCTTGATTTGTGCTGCAGTAAAACCGATTTAATGGCTAATAATGCCTCCATACGAGATTCTTTATATAGAACCTCCCGGCTTTCTAAAATCGGCATCCCATATAAGGTAAGATTATTTTCTTGAATTGTTTTCTCAAGAAGCTCAAAATAATGTGCTCCCTGCGTCGCTGTGAATTTTGGAAAGACATAACCAGTTAAAATTTCCTGCTTTTCTTTTAATCTAGCAGTTAAATAACTAAATTGTTCAACATGACGCACACGAATAAAAAGTAAGGGGATATCTTGGAGCTGCAATTGTTTTTGTTGATATAGTTTATATAACTCGCTAATGTCCTCCATCAACTTTTCCTCACAATCACCTAATTCTGAATCCCCTACTGCATCCTCTAAATCAATAACAAGTGACGTAAGTTCTTTATATTTTTGTGATTGGATCAAACCTACAATATTAGGCATGGAAGCGGGCATATACAAAGTAGCACCTAATGCATAGGATAAAATATCTGGCGTTGCCCATTTCGTAAAAGGCTGCGGCTTTTTATAAAAAATCGTCTCTGCTTCTGTTGCAAAGTGTTGCATCTAATCCACTCCCCAATAATTATGCCTTTGTGAAAAAAGCACTGTATCAGCCTGTTCCTTACAGACCAATACAGTGCCATGTTACACTGCTGATTTCTTATTCATCTTTGTACAACAAATGTCAATAAGAACGCAGCAATTAGAATAATGAAAAATACTTCGTGTGGTGGATGGAATACAAAAATACTCCCAAACATTTTCAGTACAATAAGCGGATTTAAAATATATGCAGTCGTTTCAAACTCTGACACTCGCTCCATTAAGTACGCATCATAAATATTCCTAAATCCCGCCTACTAATAGAACCTATACTTTAATGTGCATATGTACTTAATCATTTATTAAGTACATCACACATGATTCTCATCATGTACCTGCAACTTACTAGTTACTGTAGGCCATATGCGCTGATTAATGCTGCTAAGCCGCCTTGATAGCCCGAGCCTATTGCGGCAAACTTCCACTCGCCATTATGACGGTACAGTTCACAAAATACTACGGCTGTTTCAATACTGAAATCTTCGCCTAAATCATAACGCAATACCTCTGCTCCTGACTCTTCATTTGTCAACCGAACATAAGCATTTAGGACTTGTCCAAAGTTTTGATGACGTCCCTCTGCATCATAAATAGTGACCGTTACAACAATTTTGTCAATTTGAGGAGATACTTGCTTTAAGTTGACGAGGATTTTTTCATCATCCCCATCCCCTTCGCCTGTGCGGTTATCCCCTGCATGAACAACAGATTGATCTGGACTTGCTAAATTATTGTAAAAGATAAAATCTTGTTCATTACGACATTTGCCCGATGCATCTAGTAAAAATACAGATGCATCAAGGTCAAAATCTTGCCCACCATCAAATTGTTTAACATCCCAGCCTAAGCCGATGCCGATGCTGTTTAAACTAGGGTCTTGCTTCGTTAAATCAATTCGCTGCCCTTTACTTAATTGAATAGCCATTCAAAAATCTCCCTTTCTTTCCAAAGATGAAATTTTAGTTTACGTTCAAGCCGTAGTCATTACATAAAGCAGCTAAGCCACCCTGATAGCCAGCACCAACTGCGTTAAATTTCCATTCTCCGTTATGACGATATAATTCACCGACTACAACTGCTGTTTCAATACTGAAGTCCTCACCTAAATCAAAGCGAATTAGTTCTTGGTTGGATGCAGCATTTACAATACGAATATATGCATTCGATACCATGCCGAAATTTTGATTACGTGATTCTGCATCATGAATAGTTACAGTGAATGCTAGTCGTTGAACATGTGCAGGAACTTGAGTTAATGCGACTTTTACCACTTCATCGTCACCTTCACCAACACCTGTTAAATTGTCACCAGAATGTTCAACTGACCCATTACCACCTTTTGTATTGTTGTAGAAAATGAAGTCATTTTGATCTGCTACTTTTCCTGTATCAGCAAGTAAAAATACAGATGAATCTAAATCAAAATCATTTCCACCATCATATTTATTTGTATCCCAACCTAAACCAACAATTACATTTGTTAATCCCGGATTTGTTTTTGTTAAATCTACTTTTTGACCCTTTTGTAGTGAAATGCCCATACTTTTTATTCCTCCTAAATAGTCGTTTATTTTATTGATATCTTCGAACAACGTCGCCAAGTTTAAGATCATTCGTTCCTGAACCAACTGCTGCGAATTTCCATTCAGTTTGATGACGGTAAATTTCACCACAGATTAACGTCGTTAAATTCGAATAATCATCACTTAAATTATAGCGAATTAGTTCGCTTCCTGTCCTGTCATCATACACACGAATATATGCATTTCGAATCATACCAAAGTGTTGGTTTCTACCTGCCGCATCATAGATGTTTACGACAAACACTAGCTTATTAAATTGTGTCGGAACAGACGATAGCTCAATTGTAATTACTTCATCATCTCCATCGCCATCTCCCGTTAAATTATCGCCAGAATGTCGAACAGAACCACAGCTACTTGTTAATTTCCCAAAATAAATGACATCGTCCCCAGCTAAAACTTTATCATCTTGCAGCATTAATACGGAGGCGTCACAGTCAACGCTTCTACCACTGCCACTATTTCTACTAGAAAATAAGCCACCAAGGAAGCCACCGCTTTTTTCTTGGCCGACAGGGTCCCACCCTAACCCTACTTTAATCTTATTTAATCCTGCATTACCCTTTGTTAAATCAACACGTTGCCCTTTTTGTAAATTAATCGCCAATTTGAACACCCTCCTAAAAATATGTATTTCAATTGAAAGACTATATGTAAAGTCATAATCTACGCATTTAGATTGTCTTTTTCAACAATACTTTAAGTCTAAAATAACGTGACAAAAAATTCAATAAATGGCTCCGAAAGGTTCATCTTTTTTTATTTTATTTTGTAGGAATATTTCTATAAAGGACGCTTCAACTGTAAAAGAGTTCCTTTTCAAAACAGCCGAAAAAAAACCTTCTAGCTTGTAGAAGGCTCATGAATCTAATTACTAATTTTTCATTTTCGGATCTAGTGCATCACGTAAACCATCCCCCATTAAGTTAAAGCCAAGAACCGTTAACATAATCGCTATCCCTGGGAAAATCATTGTCCATGGTGCATTTAATAAAAACTTCCTTGCATCGGCAAGCATTTTTCCCCATTCGGGTGCTGGGGCTTGCGCGCCTAGCCCAAGGAAACCTAATGCCGCCGCTTCAATAATGGCAGTTGCAATAGCAAGCGTCCCCTGTACAATAATCGGAGTGATTGAATTCGGCAATATATGAGAAAACAGAATTCGTGAATCACGCATGCCAATTGCCTTTGCTGCTACAATATATTCCTCTTCTTTGACACTTAATACTTTTGAGCGGATTAAGCGTCCAAAGTTCGGTACGTTAATAATGGCAATAGCAATTAATGCATTTTGTAAAGATGGACCTAGCACTGATACTACTGCAATCGCTAGTAGCATACTCGGGAAAGCTAGCATAATATCAAAAATACGCGAAATAATCGTATCGATCCATTTTCCATAATAACCTGCAATGATGCCAAGTAAACTACCCATTATAACGGATAAAATAACGGAGAAAAAGCCTACCCAAAGCGATATTCTTGCGCCATGAATGATTCTCGAAAAGATATCCCTTCCAAAATCATCCGTTCCAAACCAATGATCAGCGGATGGTGCCAGTAAACGCTTCGTTAAATCTTGTTCATTGATGCCCTGTGGTGCAATGAACGGACCAATGATAGCCAGTAAAACGAAAAATATAACAATCCCGGCGCCCACTAGTGACACTTTGCTCTTTTTAAAGCTACGCCAGCCTTCGAGCCATGGACCTACTGCCCTTTCTGGAACTGGTGCTGCTTCTTTTTTTATATCGATTGCTCCAGTCATCATTGCAACTCCCTTCTATTTGTATTTAATACGCGGATCGACGACTGTATACAGTAAATCCACGATTAAGTTAATCATGATGAAAATAAATGCAACGATTAAAATTCCTGATTGAATAACAGGATAGTCTCTGAAGCCAATCGCATCATAAATATAACGACCAATTCCTGGCCAACTAAAAATCGTCTCTGTTAAAATGGCACCACCTAGCAGTAATCCTGTTTGTAGACCAATTACCGTTAACACAGGAATAACGGCATTCTTCAATGCATGCTTATAAACAACAATAAACATTTTTTGGCCTTTTGCTCTTGCAGTGCGGACATAATCTGAGCGCATAACTTCCAGCATAGAAGACCTTGTAATTCTGGCTATAATAGCCATCGGAATAGTTGCCAGTGCGACACCTGGTAATATGAGTCGCTTTAGGACTTCGACGAATTGATCAAAGCGACCTTGAATGAGCGTATCCAATAAATAAAAATGGGTTATGGCGGTTATAGGATTTCGCACATCTTCTCGACCAGAGGTAGGCAACCATCCAAGCTTGCTACTAAATGTCCATTGCTCCATCAAGCCAAGCCAGAACACCGGTACAGAAACACCGATTAATGCGACAATCATCGCTGTATAATCAAACCAAGAATTTTGGAACCACGCAGAAATAATACCAGCATTTACACCGATAACAATCGCAATAATCATCGCAAAAAAGGCTAGTTCAGCTGTTGCTGCTAAGTATGGGAAAACTTCGTCTGATACAGGTAATTTTGTACGTAAGGAAACCCCTAAATCTCCCTGAAAAATGCCTGCCAAATAACTAAAATATTGTGTATACCAAGGTTTATCTAATCCTAAACTTGCGTTTAATGCCTCGACCGCCTCTTTTGTCGCCTGTTGTCCCAAAATAACTTGAGCGGGATTACCAGGTATTGCTCGTATTAACATAAAGACAATAAAAGTCATTCCAAGCAAAACTGGGATTAGTTGAAGTAAACGTCTCCCCATATAGTGAAGCATGTTCATCACCTCTCTATGATTTTCATAATCTACTTTGAAGTCTTTATATTCTGTTGAAAGGTTGTGCCTTCACCAAACGGTTTTGAATGTTTAGATGAGTGATCTTTCATACAGGAGAAATAATTTGGTTTTCTTTTACTAGAAAAGAATCTGCTAGAATTCCACGGCTTACCCGCAGAAAAGCAAGCAGATTCTCTAATTCACTTATTCAATTAAACATAAAATTACTGTTGAATATCTACCGCATCTAAACGGTCAGAGCCAGTAGGATGCGCAATATAATTTGTCACTTTCTTGTTAGCAGCTAAAATTGGCGTAGAGTGAGCAAGTGGAACCCATGGAGCGTCCTCAGAAATAATTACCTGAGCTTGCTTATAAAGTTCATTACGCTTGTCCTCATCGACTTCAGTTTGAGCAGCTGTTAACAACTTGTGTAATTCTTGATTGTCATAGAATGTATAGTTATTAGAGCCAATATTATCTCCATCTAATAAAGTATATAGGAAGTTATCCGCATCCCCATTATCACCTGTCCAGCCAAGTAAGAATGCATCAGCTTCACCATTTTGTGCTTTTTCTAAATAAGTAGCCCATTCAAACGATACAATTTTGGATTTAATGCCTACATCCTCTAAGTTCTTTTGAATCGCTTCTGCCACTTTTTGTCCATCCGGCATGTATGGACGTGGTACTGGCATTGCCCAAAGCTCAATTTCCTTACCATCATAGCCTGCTTCAGCAAGTAATGCTTTCGCCTTTTCAGGATCATACGTATAGCCTGTAACTTCATCGTTATAACCAGAAATTACTGGTGGCATTGGGTTTTTCGCTGGCTCTGCTAGCCCTTCATAAAATGCATCCACTAATGCTTGTTTATTAATTGCATAGTTAACTGCTTGACGCACTTTTACATTATCAAATGGAGGGCGTGTTACTGTTAAACCTAAATAACCAACATTCATAGATGGACGCTCAATTAATTGTAAATTAGCATCTCCCTCGATAGTTGCTTTATCAGATGGACTAATGCCATCAGCTACATCGATATTGCCTGCTAATAAATCATTTAAACGTGCAGAGTTTTCTGGAATAGAACGATAAATCACTTTATCTAATTTAGGATAGCCATCAATATAGTAATCAGGGTTTTTCTCAATTGTTATTGAATCATTACGTACCCAGCTAACAAATTTGAATGGGCCAGTTCCTACAGGATTTGCTGACAATCCCTCTTCATCTGCTTCAAATGCTGTTGGAGAAGCAATCGCAAATGGAGACATTGCTAAGTTTTTCAGGAATGGTGCTTGTGGTTGGCTTAATTTAAAGACAACTGTATTGTCACCCTCTGCAGTTACTGATTCAATGATTTGCTTGTCACCAATTAGAAATTGCGAACTAAAGTAAGGGTGTTTATCCGCACCTGATTTCCAACGTTCAATATTCTTAACAACAGCCTCAGCATTGAAATCTGTGCCATCATGGAATTTTACACCTTCTTGTAGCTGGAAAGTATACGTTAAACCATCCTCTGATGCCTCCCATGATTTTGCTAGACCTGGTTGAATTGTTACATCTTGTTCACCAAAGTTTACTAATGTTTCATAAATATTAGCTGTCACCGTAAAGGATTCACCATCTGTGACAACAGCAGGGTCAAGTGCTACAGAATCTCCTCCACGACCATACACTAAAATTTTTGGATCGCCACTGCTAGCTGTATCGCCACCAGTTGAAGTATCTTTACTACCCGTATCCTTTGTATCAGAGCCGCCACAAGCTGCTAAGATCGTCGAGAGAATAAGGAGCAGCATTACACCTAAAGTCCAGAGCTTCTTTTTCTTCATTCAATTTCCCCCTATGTGGTTTTTATATCATTTAATGTTGGAGTGCCTCATATAGATGGCAAGCAACATAATGACCTGGTTTCACTTCTTGCATTTTAGGTACTACCTGTGAGCATTGTTCCATTTTAAAAGGACATCGCGTATGGAATGTACAGCCACTCGGCGGATTGGATGCACTTGGAATATCTCCAGTAATAATAATTTGTTCACGTTCAAACGTTGGATCTGGCACTGGGACCGAAGATAAGAGTGCTTGTGTATATGGATGAAGCGGTTCAGCATATAAGTCCTCACTCGCTGTCAACTCTACTAATTTACCTAAATACATGACGCCCACACGATTGCTAATATGGCGCACAACCCCTAAATCATGAGAAATAAAAATATAGGTTAGCTTTAAATCCTTTTGCAGCTTTTGCAATAGATTTAATACTTGTGCCTGTATGGACACATCCAATGCGGATACCGGCTCGTCCGCAATGAGCAAACGAGGATTGGTCATTAACGCACGCGCGATGCCAATTCGTTGCCTCTGACCACCACTAAACTGGTGGGGATAGCGTTTGATATGATATTCATCCAATCCAACAATCTCAAGTAGCTCCAACACTTTCTGTTTTCGCTCCTTTGCATTACCTATCCCATGAACAATAAGAGGCTCCTCCAATATTTTGCCAATGTTATGGCGAGGATTTAATGAAGCATAGGGATCCTGAAAAATCATTTGAATATCTCTACGCGCCTTCCTCATTTCATTATTGGATAATTCTGAAATCATTTTACCTGCGAATTCAATGTTTCCTTCAGTAGGCTCTAGTAACCGCATTAGTAAACGACCTGTTGTCGATTTACCACAGCCTGACTCACCAACAATCCCTAATGTTTCTCCTTCAAAAACTTCAAAGGAAACATCATCTACTGCCTTTACATCCCCTGTTTGTGTATTTAGGACTCCTTTGCGGATCGGGAAATATTTCTTTAAGCCATCAACCTTTAATAACACTTTCGACACGTTGCTCCACCTCCTGCTTCTCTAGTAAAAAACATCTCGATTTATGCTGCTCTGCTGCTTCAAATAAAGGTGGTGTTTCCTGTAAACAACGTTCCATTGCGTATTCACAGCGTGCCGCAAAACGACACCCTACTTGAATACTTCCTGGTTTTGGTACACTTCCAGGGATCGAATATAAATTATCCTTTTTAAAACGCATATCAGGCACTGATTGAATAAGACCTTGTGTATAGGGATGCTTCGGATTAGAGAATATTTCTTGAATCGGTGCTTCTTCTACAATTTGTCCAGCATACATGACAATCACACGCTCACATGTTTCTGCTACAACACCTAGATCATGTGTAATTAACAGGACTGCTGTATTCAATCGTTTATTTAAGTCCTTCATTAGCTGTAAAATTTGAGCTTGAATCGTAACGTCCAAAGCAGTTGTCGGTTCGTCCGCAATTAAAACCTGTGGATCACAGACAAGTGCCATAGCAATCATGACCCGTTGTCGCATACCACCCGATAGCTGATGCGGATAATCCTTTAGTAAGTCCTCAGCACGTGGTAACCCTACAAGTTTCATAATTTCAACAGCTCTGGCAAACGCTTTCTTTTTCGACCATTTTGGATTATGGATTAAAATGGCCTCCTTTAACTGATCACCTATTGTAAACAACGGATTTAGTGAAGTCATAGGCTCCTGAAAAATCATAGCTATGTCTTTTCCACGTATTTTCTGCATTTGTTTTTCTGTACAATTCACTAGATTTTTATTATCTAGCAATATTTCACCACCTGTTATTTTGCCTGGTGGTGATGGAATTAATCCCATGATGGACAGTGACGTAACACTTTTACCACTTCCCGATTCGCCGACAATCCCTAATATTTCTCCTTCTTGGACAGAAAAATCGATATCATCTACAGCAGGAATTTGTCCATTATCTGTGAAAAAGGTTGTTCTTAAACCTTTTATTTCTAGTAGCTTTTTCCTCATGCGCAACGTCCCACCCTACCTATATTTTACTTAATTGTATAAATTATATTAACAGAATGCTATAACTTTTGTTAAATTCCCTATTTTCAGATAATTCTAACTAAAAATCATCACTCTTTCAATCATTAATATTCTGCAATTTACGTAGTTTTTCTGCATCATTCGCCTTCAGTATTAATTACATCTTATAAAGTAATATTTTTATATAGATTTTCAAAAAAAAATAGCCTTCCATTTTTAAAAAATGAAAGACTTTTTTTGAAAAAAATTTCACAATTGATGATTTCTGTGTAAATTCACTACTATTACTCCAAATGTTGCACTTGGAATAAATCATAATATGTCCCTTGCTTTGTCATTAATTGCTCATGATTACCGTTTTCGATTAATTGACCATGGTCTATAACAAAAATTTTGTCAGCATGAGTGATGGTCGAAAGACGATGAGCAATAATTATAGTTGTTCGCTCATGAGCTAGCTCCTCTAATGATTCCTGAATCAATGCTTCACTCTCTAAATCGAGCGCTGAAGTTGCTTCGTCAAGAATTAAAATCGGAGGATTTTTTAAAAATACTCGAGCGATGGCAACTCGTTGTTTTTGCCCGCCTGATAGTTTTACTCCTCGTTCACCTACTTTAGTGTCATAACCATTTGGCAGAGTCATAATAAAATCATGGGCATTCGCTGCTTTGGCAGCCTCTATCACTTGCTCATCTGTAGCATCTGGTTTTCCCATTAAAATATTTTCTTTAACGGAGTCACTGAAAAGTATATTATCTTGGAGGACAATTCCTATTTGAGAACGTAGTGAATGCAATGTAACATCACGTACATCCTGTCCATCAATCGTTACGACACCATCGGTTGCATCATAGAAACGAGGAATTAAGCTAATAATGGTGGATTTACCGCCTCCACTCATTCCAACGAAGGCGACAGTCTCACCAGGTTTTATAGTGAAATTTATGTTATTTAAAATAGATACTCCTTCTTTTTCATATTGGAAAGATACATTGTCAAAACGAACTTCTCCCGTAGCGGATGGTAAATCTCGCGCATCAACTTTATTTTTCACTTCATATGGTTCATCCATTAAATCAAACATTCGATCCATGGATGCAATGGATTGTGTCAACGTTGTTGAAGAACTAACAAGACGGCGAAGTGGGCCATACAATCGTTCGATATACGCGATAAAGGCAACCATTGTTCCAACAGATAAAGTACCATTTATGACTTCATAACCTGCATAAGCAATAACTAGTAAAGGCGCTACATCTGTAATAGTATTTACAACAGCAAAGGATTTAGCATTCCATTTTGTTTGATCAAGGGCCTTCTCTAAAAACTCCCCATTTGCTTCATCAAATAATGTTTGTTCATGCTTTTCTAGCGTAAAGCTTTTTATAATACTCATACCAGCTACTCGTTCATGTAAATAGCTTTGTACACCTGCAAGTGCTTGAGAACGTTTACGTGTTAAGTCCCGCAGTTTTCCAAAAAAGTACTTCACACTCAATGCATAAAACGGGAACGCTAATAAGGCCACTAATGTGAGCTTAATATCCATGGTTAGCATAATAATTACTGCAATCACAATGGTTGCAAGGTCTAGCCACACATTCATTAAACCCGTCATCACAAAGTTCTTCGTTTGCTCAACATCATTGATGACCCTAGAAATAACATCACCAGCACGTGTATTGGCATAATATTTTAAGCTTAATCGTTGTAAATGTGCGTAGATTTCCTTCCGAATATCAAACAGCACCTTATTACTAACATGTTGTGCAAAATATTGACGATAGTACTCGATTGGTGGACGTATAATAAAGAACACAATAATCGTTCCGCCCAGCCAATATAACAGCTCTTTTGTTTTTTCTCCATTTGTTAAGTCGTCCGCAGCAATAATATCATCCAACACAATTTTAATGAGTAATGGAATAAATAATGGAATAGCAAATTTAACTATACCAATAACAATCGTTAGAACGATTTCCCAAGAATATGGTTTTACAAAGCGCATATATCGCTTTATGCTTCCCAAGTTTTCATCACATCCTTACAAAAAGAAACAGGCATCCATTGATGAATGCCCTATGTATTATAGCAATATTTTGATTAAAATACAGTTATGATGACTTTACCGCTAACTATTTTGTATGTACCTTCCCTAACAGTGTGGAAGATGCTCATTAAGAGTGGCTAAAAGAGGCAATATAAAACACCTATTAGTTAACTAATAGGTGTCACTAACAATCATCTGACTGCATATCAAGCTGGAACTTGTAACGATTTGTCCAAACATTGATGAAATCGGGTGCAAATGGTCCTTTTTTTTGTTGAATCCAGCTTATTAACTTATCGACATTGCGCTTTAAAATTTTATCAATCACATCAGGATAAGACATTTCCTTACGATGAAGCTCATATTCATCCTCATCTAAGAGCGTATAAGACATGTCAGGAAAAACTTTAATATCTAGATCATAGTCGATATATTTAATGGCATTATTATCGAACACAAATGGTGAGCTTAGATTGCAATAATAATACACGCCGTCTTCTCGTAGCATACAGATGATGTTAAACCAGTGTTCCGCATGGAAATAGCAAATAGAAGGCTCTCTCGTTAGCCATGTACGACCATCGGATTCTGTCACAAGTGTCCGTTCATTCGCACCGATCACAATATTTTTTGTTCCTTTTAAAACCATCGTTTCTTGCCAAACACGGTGGATGCGGCCATTGTGTTTATAACTATGTATTTGTATCGTTTCTCCTTCTACTGGTAATGCCATTTTGAAGCCCACCTTTTCGTCTATGCTACCTAAATCTAGCAGTCTCTAGTATATTATAGCAATGTGTACGCGAAAGGTGTAGTTAGAAAACCACAAATTTCACTACGCTATTTTGAATTTGTATAAAATTTCGTTAACTTTAAGCAAAATTTATTAGAAGTTCCGCCATTTTGGTATTTTTTGGTTTTTTAAGTGAATATAGAAAGGAGCTGTCTTTTTCATCTTTTCGGATTTTTAGACAGCCCCTTAGAGGTAAATGCAATTATGCAATTACAAAGTGTTACTCACCTAAATCTTGGTTAGTTTTAGAGAAACGACCTGAAGCTGGAGCTTTCTTTTGCTCTGCTTTAGCATTTTGCTTTTGCACTTCATTTACGTCCGTTTCATAACCAAATTCTTCACTTTGACGTTGCATGTTTTTATTCGGTTGGAAATTTTGGTTGTTTTGCTTTTTCATTATTCATTCACCTCCACGCTAATTATTGTGTACCGAGGTGATGAATTTTATGCTCACTAATTTATCGTTTAAAGTAGGATTTATTTTCCTGTTTATTTTTTTACCTCTTCCCAAATTTTTAACATGGGAACAGGCATCGGCAATTGTTCTATTTGTTCTTGAGTGAACCAATCGCCCATCGATGTAGATTCACACTTCATATAATAACTATTTACATGCCATGTTAAATGTGAAAACACGTGCTTAAACGTAAGCAGTTCATGCTTAGCTTGTACACTGATGGAATATTCCTTTAAGAAGCTTTCTACTGAAACCTGACTAGTATCAAACATTGGAAATTGCCAAAGATTAGCTAATAACCCTTCTTCAGGACGTTGCTCCATTAAAAAACGTCCTTGTTCATCTTGACAGACCAGAATATCATAACTCAAATGCTTCATCTTTATTTTTTTCGATTTAACTGGCAGTTTTTCCGGTTCACCTTCATTAAACGCTGTACAATACTCTCGCACAGGGCATAATAAACATTTTGGTGACGTAGGTGTACAAATAAGTGCCCCTAGTTCCATTAAGCCTTGGTTAAAGGAAGATGCATTAGTAGGATCAATAAGCTCCTCCACTGCAGCTTCAAAAAATTTTTTGGTTTTTGGTATGGCTATGTCCTCACTTATATTCAGCACTCTGCTTAATACGCGCATAACATTGCCATCTACTGCATGTTCGGGCTTGTTATAGGCAATACTTAAAATAGCACCAGCGGTATACGGTCCAACACCTTTTAATTTTGATATTTCATGGCGATTATCGGGGACCACGCCTCCGTAATTTTCTAAAACCTCACGTGCACCTGCCTGTAAATTACGCGCTCGTGAATAATAGCCAAGTCCTTCCCAATGCTTTAATAAATAATCTTGCGGAGCTTCTGCAAGCAAATCTAATGTTGGAAAACTTTCCATAAAACGATTGTAATAAGGAATAACTGTGTCGACACGTGTCTGCTGTAGCATCACTTCAGAAACCCAAATTTTATAGGGGTCTGTAGTATGTCTCCACGGTAAGTCGCGTTTCTCAGCGTTAAACCATTCGACTAAAGAATGTCGAAATTCTGTTACATATGGGTAATTCACAGTGACCTCCAAAGTTTTTACGATTTAATTTATGTTGAAAAGGGTATACAATTAATAAAGAATGAACATTCGTCCATAACTTACAATATTCGTCATTATCGAATGTCACCATACTAAAAATTGAATAAAGTTATTTATAAATGAAATAAAGATGTATGCAAATTGTACTCGATTTTACTGCATACTAGGAGTGGATATTTTTGGATTCAGGTACACATTTCGTTATGGGTATTGCCCTTGGCGGTCTTGCATTAGCCGACCCTATAGTAGCAAATCACTCAATGACCTTTACTGCCGTCATGGCAGGTACGATAATTGGCTCACAAGCTCCGGATGTTGATACTGTGCTAAAACTACGCAATAATGCTATCTATATTCGACATCATCGCGGAATTACACATTCACTACCAGCAGTAGCTATATGGCCAATCTTAATTACAGCTGTTATTTCCCTTATTTTGCAAGACGTAAATGTGTTTCATTTATGGCTTTGGATATTTTTAGCTGTCGCTCTTCACGTCTTTGTCGATATTTTTAATGCGTACGGCACACAAGCAATACGGCCTTTCTCCAGAAAATGGGTTGCATTAGGTGTCATCAATACATTTGATCCAATTATTTTTTCCTTGCATTGTATGGGTATTGTATTATGGGCTTTTGGAGCCAATCCTGTTTGGACATTTAGCATCATGTATATCATTATCGTGATTTATTATCTGTTACGATTCGCTGTTCAAAAAGCAGTAAAAAATGCAGTCCACAGCACGATACAAGATGAAGAATATGTTATCGTAGCACCAACTATGCGCTTCTTCCATTGGCGAATTGCCGCCAAGTCTAAAACACATTATTATGTTGGGCGGGCTTATGGCAGGACTGTTAATATTTATGATAAATTCGAAATTAAACCTTTACCTCAAACTGCCCTTATTCATGCAGCCATGAAAGACCCTAACTTAGCTGCCTTCGTGTCGTTCTCCCCGATGTACCGATGGGAGATTTCTGAGCTAGAAAACGGCTTATTGGAGGTACGTTTAATCGACTTGCGTTATCGGAGTGACAATCGCTACCCCTTTGTGGCAGTAGCACATTTAAATGACGATAATGAAATCGTTACATCTTACACGGGTTGGATTTTTACAGAAGATAAGCTTCAGAAAAAATTACAAATTGGTGCAAGTAATTAAGCAGTAAACCCTGACCAACATTGGTCAGGGTTTTATTATTGTATCATATCATCGCTAGCATCTAGGAGATGGGCATATTTTGGATTGCGCCCTGCAAAGGCATGTAGTTTATCACCATAGCTTGTAATTAATTGGCGGACAAGATTTTCTGTATAATCTGCCCCACGATAATCATATCCTGCTTTGGCTGAAGTTGATTCAAAGTCGCTCCATAATAATTCAACCCAGACACGGGCACGTCCAACTGACATTTGTGGATTTTTTGCCAGCAGTTCTGCTGTCAATTTTTCAATTTTCCCCTCCACTTATTTGCCCACCTTTACAGGAGACAGCATAGATACAGGTAATGCCTCTTGATATTTGTCACCGCCTAAACGATGTCCCCATGCAAAGCGTCCCTTTAAATAATCAACTTGGAAAAATTCATTATCTGAACGATCAATACGATACATTTCACCAGGCACAATTGTGTCTAAATCTACTAAATAAGCCGCTGCCATTAATGCTTTACGCTCATATACAGCAAATTCATTAATGATCCCAAGCTGCTCTGCCTTTCGTGCCTTTTCTTTTAAAAACGCAATTTCCTCACGCAGTTCATGCTCAGACATAGCAGCATAATTCTTTTCGTTCATTCTTCATTCTCCTTCTCTTCTATAAAACGGTTTATTACTTCTATAGGAAAACCCTTTTGATAGAGCGTCTGCTTCACCTTCATTTTTAGCTCATAACCAGTATACTTCGATACGTACTTTTTCCAAACTTTTTCGCCTTGTGCTTCGAGTAATGGTTGCCAGTTTTCTTCATCTTGCTCAAGCTCTATTTGATTAAGCACCTCTTCTACAATCGGAAATGCATAGCCTTTTCTTAACAGATAATCCTGAATTTTAGCCTTTACTTGTGCTGGGGTCTTTCTTTTTTCTGAACGTACAATTTTTTCCGCCAACTGTAAGGCCAATTTGATTTGTTCTTCCAAACTATATGTGGCAAGTACCTCATCTTGAAGGTTTTTATCAATTCCTTTTTTAATGAGGTCTTGTCTAATAGCTCTCGGTCCCTTTTTCATTGTCGCCTTTTTTGTATCCAGTAAAGCTTTGGTATAGTTTTCATCATTTATAAAGCCATACGATTTTAATTTCTGAATCGCTTCTAAAGCTACCGCTTCACCAAATTCTAAAGTAAGAAGTTTTTTCTTCACCTCGTGCTCACTTCGCATTTGATAAGAAAGAAAGTTTAATCCTTTATTAAACGCCTTCCGTATTTCATCCTCGTAGGCAATTTCCTGAATTTCAAATTCATCGAGAACCTTCCCCTTTGTTAAACCAAATTGAAGCAGAATAGCCTCGTCAACAGGAAATGCATATTCTTCATTTAAGTAGATATTATAACGTTCAGGATTGTTTTTTTGACGTGCAATTTTTGTAATCATACGCATAGCCAACACCTCACCTGTCCATTATAACATTTCTTTTTATGGTATCCGTTATTCGATGCTATTCATCCCCCATCTTCTAGGGGTACTTTAGATGTTCACATACGTGTTAAATGATACAATTATTAGTAAGTGTAATTTTTGAAAAATGGGGTGATTCTTATGAAAATTGTGATTGCGGGTGGAACTGGTTTTGTGGGAAAAGCTTTTATCAAGCTAGCAGAGGAAAACGGTCATAATATTTTTGTCTTAACTCGGAGTGCACCTTCCGAAAAAAATGGCATTCATTATGTACAATGGTTGCAGGATGAAGCCCTACCAATAGAGGCATTAGAAGGAGCAGATGCCTTTGTAAATTTAGCGGGAGTTTCTTTAAACAATGGTCGATGGACAAACAAACAAAAGAAGGATATTTATTGGAGTCGGATGCATGCGACACTTGAAATCGTGCGCATAATGGAAAAGCTCACGAAAAAACCTAAAGTCCTTGTTAATGCAAGTGCCGTAGGTTTTTACCCCCATTCTTCAGAGATTATTTATGATGAAACATTTACTGATGTGGCGAACGATTTTTTAGGCACGACCGTTCATGATTGGGAACGCCATGCAAAACGAGCAGAACCATTAGGAATTCGTGTCGCCCTTGCACGCTTTGGGGTCATTTTAGGTAGAGAGAGCGGGGCATTACCACCAATGTTATTACCATATCAAATGCATGTTGGCGGAACAATCGGATCTGGTAAGCAATGGCTTTCGTGGGTACATATTGAAGATGTGGCACGTGCTTTATATTTCGCAATCCTTCATGAAAATATTCATGGACCATTCAATGTAACCGCACCTCATGCGACGCGCATGAAAGAATTCGGGCAATCAATCGCAATGATCATGAACAGACGACATTGGCTGCCTGTTCCTAGTTTTGCAATACGTTTGGCGCTTGGAGAACAAAGCACTCTTGTTTTAGAGGGTCAACATGTACGACCAGCAGTGTTAGAAGAGCATCATTTCATATTTAAATATCCGCATTTAACAGAAGCACTTGAAGACTTATTAATTGCTCAGAATTAGTGGATAATTTATAGCTATTTTACGCATCCTAATGAAAAAGAAAGGATGCGTTTTTTATGTGGAAACAACATATTGTAGGTGCGGTAATCGCTACATTTATTATTGCCGCAGGTATTAGCATTAATCCATATTTTGCTGCAGGTTCTGATGAACATCATTGGGGCTTTAAACGTGCAAAAAATGGTGAACAGGCAGAAGCTGGTGCACAGCTTGATCAATTACTTGATAAATACGGGGCTATTTATAAAGGCAAGGCAGATAAAAAAATTGCTTACCTAACATTTGATAATGGCTATGAAAACGGCTTTACCGAAAGTATTTTGGATACATTGGAAAAAGAAGATGTACCTGCCACTTTCTTTTTAACTGGGCATTATTTAGACAGTGCCAGTGACCTAGTAAAACGGATGGTGAAGGATGGTCATACTATTGGCAACCACTCGTATGGTCATCCTAATATGGCTCGACTTTCACCAGAGGGCATGCGTGCAGAATGGCGAAAGTTTGATGGGAAATTACGTGAATTGACTGGCATAGACCGCACAACCTATGCTCGCCCACCAGAAGGAACCTTTAATGCCAAACTGCTAGAAGTAGGAAATGCGGAAGGATATCGTCATATTTTTTGGTCTGTTGCCTTTAAGGATTGGATGAAAGATGAACGACGTGGTGCAGATTATGCCTATAATGCGCTCATGGAGCAATTGCATCCAGGTGCCGTTATTTTAATGCATACTGTTGCACAAGATAATGCCGAAGCTTTGCCAATGTTTATTGCAGAGGCCAAAAAGCAAGGCTATACCTTCTTATCACTTGATGATTTAGTATTAGAATATGAAGATTTTCCTGTTGCTTTGCAATCGTCTGCTCCTTCGTTATAATGGGGAGATGACATTATAAAGCAGGGACGTGGAACGTTTGACGCAGCAAACAACAATGACCGTGGGACAACAATTCCCACTAATAATAAAAAGGCTTGGCATCAATGGAGAAGGTGTAGGTTTTTATAAAAGAAATGTAGTATTTGTCAAAGGAGCTATTCCTGGCGAAGAAATTACAGCTCAGGTTACGAAGACACAACATAATTTTGCTGAAGCTGAGATTTTATCCATTCGTAAAGTCTCTAAGCACCGTCAGGAAGCACCTTGTCCAGTCTACAATGAATGTGGTGGCTGTCAGCTTCAACATATGACATACGAAAAACAGCTATCGGAAAAACGTGATATTGTCATCCAAGCTTTAGAGCGTTATGCGAAACCTCTAGCTGAAACGGTGGAAGTACGAAAAACACTTGGAATGGATAATCCTTGGCATTATCGTAATAAAAGTCAATTCCAAGTACGTAAGGAAGGCAAGCGAGTATATGCAGGCTTATTTGTTGAGGGCAGTAATAAGCTTCTAAATATTAACGATTGCCTTGTGCAGCACCCTGTCACTTCTAAAGTTACCGTTGCAACACGTAAGATTTTACAAAAATTAAATATCACTATTTATGATGGACGAACACTTGATGGCTTAGTGCGTACAATCGTAGTACGTACAGGGATTCGTACAGGCGAAACACAAGTTGTACTTGTAACTACACGTAAAGAAATTCCTCATTTAGCTGAACTGATTACACGGATTAAAAAAATCGATCCGAGCATTGTCTCCATTGCACAAAATATTAATCGTGAGAAAACCTCTTTAATTTTTGGTGATGAGACAATAGTTCTTGACGGTAAAGAAACGATACATGAAGAGCTTGGCGAATTGGCCTTTGACTTATCGGCTCGTGCTTTTTTCCAGCTTAACCCTACACAAACAGTTCATCTCTATAATGAAATTAAAAAAGCAGCTGCATTAACTGGTAAAGAATCAATAGTGGATGCATATTGTGGAGTTGGGACTGTGGGACTTTGGCTAGCAGATCAAGCGCAAGAAGTTCGAGGGATGGATGTCATTCCCGAAAGCATTCAAGATGCCCGTAAAAATGCGCGCAACCATGGCTTCAAGCATACCAAATATGCTGTTGGTACTGCTGAAAGTGTCTTAGCAAAATGGCGCAAAGAAGGCTTTACACCAGATGTTATTACAGTAGATCCACCACGTACAGGTCTAGCACCCGAGTTTATCCAAACCGTGCTTAAGCTTAAACCAAAGCGTTTTGTTTATACTTCTTGTAATCCATCTACATTAGCGAAGGATTTACAGCAACTATCGAAGCTTTATCATGTCGAGTACATTCAACCTGTTGATATGTTCTCACAAACGGCACAGGTAGAATGTGTTTGCTCCATGGTTCTTAAAGCAGAACATCGAAAATGATATTTCTTTTGTAAATTTTGGCGACTTGATTAGGCGTAGTCTGCATTTTGTAGACTGCGCTTTTTTCTTTTTTGATACCTATTGCTACAGTTTTCTTCTCTAATAAGAATAGCTCAACATTTGAAAAACAAAATGAAAAACGTTGAGTGACTGTCACCAATTATTGATTGATTTCAATATGTTTACATTGTGTTATAGTCTTGGGGGGCTCATGCAATTATAAGGAGGAAAAATGGATAACATTCAATACTTATCACAATTTAATCTGCTTAATTCGCTCTCGATGGAAGATTTAATAGAGATGGAACAATTAACTTTAATAACGACCTTTCCGAAAAACACTTTTATTCAAACACCAGAAACTTTTTCGGAGGGGCTATACTTTGTTAAAAGGGGGAAGTTGCGCCTGTATAAAGTAAATGCACAAGGTAAGCAGTTTACTTCGGATATACTTAACGAAGGTAATGTATTTGGGGAAATGGATATTATTTCATTTGGTACTCGAGAGAATTATATTGAAACGATAGAGGAAAGCCACATTTGTTTGATGAATAAGGAAAGATTTGAAAATTTTTTAATTCAGCGGCCTCAATTTATGATGACATTATTAAAAGTACTAAGTAATCGAATTATCGGTATGAGTCAATTAACGCAAAATCTAGCTCTTGGGAAACTACATGACAAAGTTTTATATGCGCTTATTAAGCTATCTGATCAGTTTGGACTTACGGGTGATAATGAGTATTACAAAATAGATTTTCCTCTTTCACATCAAGAAATCGCCAATTTAGTTGGTGCAACCAGAGAAGCTGTAACTGTGGTTTTACAAGAACTTGTTAAAGAAGAAGTCATTAAGACCGGATTTAAAACAATCTATATTCATCGAGAAAAGCTTTTGGAGAGGAACATTTCATAGGCTAAAAAATGCTGGATAGTATCAAGTAGCATAGAGATTTTCAAATTGAGTTGTAAACAACATTACATCTTTCTTCTAGATGAAGATGTATCGTATAACTACATACAAAATATAATACGATACGGAGATGACATAATGAAAAACACACCATTTCAAAAATTGCAAAATGAATTAGATATAGCAGCTACACATATGGAAAAGGTGCTCCCAAAGGAAGTGCTGGATATATTCGAAAAATCCATTCATGATTTACGTACATCTGATTCGGGTAGGGGTTTAATAGCTGGAGTCAAAGCGCCTGACTTCACTTTAGTGAATTCTACAGGACAAAAGATAACTTTGTCTGAGGAAATTTTGAAAGGTCCCGTTGTTCTTATATTTTACCGAGGTACATGGTGTCCATTCTGTAACCTTGAGTTGAAAGCATACCAGCGAATGAATGATGACATTAACGCAATTGGTGGCCAATTAATTGCAGTTAGCCCGCAAACTCCAAACTATTCTGCATCTGTACAAGATAAAAATGAATTAAATTTCCATGTTTTAAGCGACTTACAAAATAAAACTGCTGAAAAATATAATCTGAAATTTAAATTGCCTGAGTATGTGTATCCTATCTACAGATCGCTTGATATATCACTCGAAACATTTAATGGTGACCATTCTTGGGAACTTCCAGTACCAGCTACTTATGTAATCGATAAAGCAGGAATTATCCGTTTAGCTAGCGTGGAGGCAGACTATAAAAAACGTATGGAACCTAGTAAGGTGATGCATTTTCTTCAGTCACTTTATTAGCATCCTAGAATTATAAAAATATGATGAAATAAAAAAACAGTCTCTCAGTTACCACATTCGTTTAGGTTAATGAGGAGTTGGAACAGAGTCGATTGATAGCCGCCAATTTAAACAATATAATACTCGTTATTAATGGTTACTTTGCTATTTATCGGACATTTAATCATAACTGGTAGAATGTGTTGCAAAGCTGGTATTGAAAAATAAATAATCATAAAAAGGACGTCTCAAAATAAATGGAGACGTCCTTTCTTTATGATGCACAGCACGAGCTGCCTGGTGGATGACGGACGGTCCAGAAAAGTCGATACCTCAACCATTACCCCAGGATTTAAAAGATTTTTAAAGGTTCAATTTTCAACTTTTATAGAAAGATTTTTGAAGCGTAAACTTTATACTTTTACCTTTAACCTTTAAGCTTTTAGGTTATTTTCATTGTAAGTTTTATTTGTGTAAGGCATGTTTGATGTTTAAACTCACACACATGCCTTGAAGCGCGAGCGACTCTTCGTTTTCCGTTTTCGCAAGGCCATGCATATCCCTTAAGCTTGGACTTCAATAAATGTTGTGGCATTCGATTCAGATAAGACTGCATCGACCTCTGATTCGAACTCCTCGATCCGACTACTTAATGTCTCTATTTGTTGTTTGACATTTAGTGGATCAATGATTTCAAATTCATTTCTTTTCATAAATGTGTCCGTATGTAATTTTACTTCTTCCGGAGATTGTTTATCTTTATTGCCTAATATATTAATTAAATAGGTTTCCAGTTTAGCTGGTAAGGCATCATTTTCTTTGGCGACTGTTTGAATAGCAGAACGATATTGATGTTGCATGACTTCTAGCAAATTCTTTTCATATTGAATAGATTGTTTCCGCTCAATGGCCTCCGCGACAGTCATTTCTTTCTTTCCAACGATTACCATTGTACGGGCATTCGATTGTACAACTAAAGCTTTTATTTTATGTCTATAGCTAATTAAGCCCATTACTTTATCGTAGGATGCTTGCATTTGTTTCTCATACTCAACTATTTCTATTCCATTTATTTTCTGATTACTTTTACGATTGGCTACTACAGAGCTAACCTCATTTGTTGCCCCTTCAATCCGTTGCTGTAGCATTTTTAATTCTGTTAAAGCGCGATGAATAGATAGTTTTTTCATTTCGGTCATGATAAAACCTCCTTCTTAAGCAAGTGTTCTTCCATTATATTTAAAAATAGCAGCAATGTCCAAAATATCCCTTTTTATTTTTATTGATTTCATAAGAATTTGTCTGTATAATTCTTTTTTAGGTGCCAAACCTATGTAACTTGGACGGAACATCCTTGTTACGCAAAAAACGCCATAACAGCACGGATTTGCTGGGCGTTTTTTTGTTTTTGAGCGGGAGATGAGCCCCGCTCTTTTTATTTTGCCATCGATGCCTGTTTGTTCTTAAGACGTCCAAATAGGAGTAATATGAAAGCCACAACTAGCAATAGCATTGCTACAAGTAAAAGGAAGCTATAGTTTTTTACATATTCTAAATAAACTCCACCTAAGAACGGTCCGGTTAAACTACCTATACTTAGGGCAATTCCACAGAGTAAATTCCCAGTAGGCAGTAGCTCCTTTGGCGTTAAATCTGCCATAAATGTAATCCCTAAAGAGAACATCGAGCCAACTAGTGTGCCCGTTAAGAAAAACGCTATAGCGACAGCCATTTGTGAATGCTCTAAAAAGCTGGCAATTGCGAAAATAATAGCGCCACCAAATGACCCTACCATCAAAATATTCTTTCTTCCCACTTTATCTCCCAGTGCACCTAATGGTACTTGAGTTAAAATACCACCAAATGTAAAGACTGATAAAATAATTGGAATCATGCCCACCTCAAACCCTTTACGTAGTGCATATACGGGGAATAATGCATTTAATGAAGACTCGAGGAATCCGTATACAAAAGGTCCTAAAAAGGCAATCCAACCAAATAAAATAGCCATTTTGTAACGCTTCCACCCTCTTGCATGTAAGTCCCCTGTTAAACGCTCAGGTTTTTCATTTTGTAAGAAGAATACAAAAGACCACGCCATTAAACACATGATTGACGAAACAATAAATGGTAAAGCTTCACCTATTTCAATCAACTTTACCATCAGTGGCCCAACGGCAAAACCTATACTAAAAGACAAGCCATAGATAGCCATCCCTTTTCCCAAGCTTTTATGATCAGCAGTACTAGTAATCCATGTTTGAGTGGCATAGTGCAAGGCATGGTCCCCCACACCAATCAGTAAACGAAGCACAAACCAAAATGTGACGCTTTTCCATAAAGGAAATGCCAATAAGGAGATAAAAACAAGTGCGCCCCCAATCAAAATGATCGGTTTATAGCCCCATTTTCGTAATGGTTGCTCTATAAATGGTGAAATTAATAATGTCCCTATGTATAAGCCCGTTGCATTCAAGCCATTTAATGCTGAGGAAACGCCATCACGTTCAAAAATTATAGAAATGAGCGGTAATAACATCCCTTGCGAAAAGCCTGATATGGATACAATTATTACTAATATGGTAAATCTTTTTTTGCTGTAATCTGAGAAGTATGTCATCTTTTCCTCCAATCAATCTCCCAAAGAACAGCATACCAAAAAGCCTTAGCGCTCACCACATGTGATTTTACGCTAAGGCTTAACGAATACTTATAGTCATTTAATTGTATAAACACGAAATTCGGCTTTTGATTATTACCGAGTACTTGTTTAAACTCCCTCCTTTTCGAGTTAGAGTTGTAAAGATGTTTTCGATCAGCTCCTTTACTTTATCTTAAAACAACTTTAACATACAAATTCAATATTGTAAATATTCCGTCTACTTATTTTTAAAATTAATCGCTTAGTCCTAGGTGTCTACCTAAACATTGAAATTTCAGCCTAAATCAGCTACGATGAAAGGGATGAAATGAGGTGTACGAATGTCCAAGCCAATCACTGATAAAAAACAGCAAGTAACCTATTTAAGAGAGCGTCTTGAAATGTTTTTAGAAGTATTAGATGCCCTAGATCCTGAAACAGCTGAATTAGATGATATTGATCGTTTAATTCAAATGATGGATGACCTAGAAGACAAAATGGAGCAATTTAATGCTCGTGAACAATAAAAATTACAAAACAAGCGAGCACTGTGTATGCTCGCTTGTTTTTTTAATGACAGTCCCAATTGTAAAGAACATTGCTAAAGTCTTTATTTTTTAATTCTTCCTCAGTAATGAAGAAATTGCCAACTCCACAATCGCCCCATAGTATATCATCCCCCACACTATCTATTTGCAATAGCAAAATTGTAGAGTCTGTATAATCACCGTATGCACGTGGATCTTCTTGTGTAAAGAAAGGATAACCACCGATTTTAAGTCCATCCCCAGTTAAAGCATCATAAAAGGCATCTTCTAATGTTTCGTTATCTTCAATTGTCGTTAAGATATGACTGTAAATGTCATTAGCTCTGTAATCATCAATCGATAAGGGTTCAAAACCTGTTTTAAAAGATAATGTCATTTCACGCTCTACTGGAAAATACATTTCCTCATCTTCCTTTTCTACGAATGAAAAATCTTGAATAAGCTGCGCTTCATCATGTATAACGGTATCATGAAAAATGACACGAAAACCTTCTTGATTTTTGCCATTATCAAAGTCCATTCCTAATACATCGTCATAGCCATCAATATAAAACTGCACTATCCCCTCTTCTGGGAAATTCGGCAAATGCTTAGGCAATTCTGCAAAATTAACTTGGGCTAAAAGCTTTAGTGGTTGTCCACTTGCATTTTTAGGATATTCCATTGCTAGTGGGAAATAAGGGTCCCCCGCAAACTTACTCTGAAACAAGGTTGTTTTTCCAGCATCCGCATCAATAAGGACAACAGGCTTCATTGTTTCCTCTATTAGCGGTCTATATTGTTCAAATTCTTCCGGTAATTCAAGTAAAGTTTTAGCAGACATACAAATTCCTCCTAATTGTGGGTTATTATTAGTTTAGAACAAACGTTCTATAAAATCAACTCTCTATTAAAATACTATTAAACTATGCGTAAATTTATCCCTCATAGGTAAGGACTCTTTTTTTCATTAGTTGAAAAGAGTATAATGTTACGTGGAAATAATCAAATTTTCTATGGGGGGCAATACACGAATGAATCAACAAACTTTGGAGAAAAGTCTTTATGATTTAATTACTGAAACATCCACGAATTTACCTAAGGATGTACGTCGTGCGATTAAAAAAGCAAAAGAAGCGGAGAATGCTGGAACACGTGCGGCAATGAGCTTAGACACAATCTCAAATAATATTATTATGGCAGAAGATAATGTATCACCTATTTGTCAAGATACTGGTCTTCCAACTTTCAAAATTTATACACCTGTGGGCGTAAACCAACTAGAAATTAAAGCTGCGATTAAAAAAGCAATCATTGATACGACAGCTGATGCAAAACTACGTCCAAATGCAGTGGATTCATTAACTGGTGCCAATAGCGGTAATAACCTTGGCGATGGTTTACCAGTTATGAAGTTTGAACAATGGGAAAATGATTACATTACGATTAAATTAATTCTAAAAGGTGGCGGCTGTGAGAACAAAAACATTCAATACAGTCTTCCATGTGAAATAGATGGTCTTGGTCGTGCAGGTCGTGACTTAGATGGTATCCGTAAGTGTATTTTACACTCTGTATACCAAGCACAAGGTCAGGGCTGTTCAGCTGGTTTCATCGGTGTTGGTATTGGTGGAGATCGTTCTTCTGGCTACGATTTAGCAAAGGAACAATTATTCCGTCATGTCGAAGATACAAATCCGAATCCTGATCTTGCCAAATTAGAAGAGTATGTGGTGAAAACTTCTAATACATTTGGTATCGGTACAATGGGCTTCGGTGGTGAAGCAACATTACTAGGCTGTAAAATTGGGGTTATGCACCGTATTCCAGCTTCCTTCTATGTATCTGTAGCATATAACTGCTGGGCTTACCGTCGTATGGCTGTTGACATCGATCCTCAAACTGGTGAAATCATTAAATGGCACTACCAAGAAGGTGAAAAAATTACGTTCAAGGATGAAGTGGCTGCTACAACAGAAGACAACACAACAAATGTAGTAGAGCTTACTGCACCAATTACAGAAGAACAAATTCGTTCACTAAAAGTTGGAGATGTAGTTTCTATTACAGGACGTATGTATACTGGTCGTGACGCTATCCACCATCATTTAATGAGCCATGATGCACCAGTGGATCTAAATGGACAAGTTATTTATCACTGTGGTCCAGTTATGGCAAAAGATGAGGAAGGCAATTGGACAGTAAAAGCAGCTGGTCCAACTACTTCTATTCGTGAGGAGCCATATCAAGGTGATATCATGAAGAAATTCGGTATTCGTGCTGTCATCGGTAAAGGTGGTATGGGACCAAAAACATTAAAAGCTCTTAATGAACACGGTGGTGTTTACCTAAATGCTATCGGTGGAGCAGCCCAATATTACGCAGACTGCATTAAAGGTGTAGATGGTGTTGATTTAATGGAATTCGGTATTCCAGAAGCTATGTGGCACTTAAATGTTGAAAAATTCACAGCAGTTGTCACAATGGATTCACACGGCAACTCCTTACACGCAGATGTCGATAAATCATCTTTAGAAAAACTTGCATTGCACGCAGAAAGAGTTTTCTAATTCAATATAAGTAAGCAGTAGCCCTTCTGACTGCACACTTTTATAAGGCACAGAATATTCCTAGTGAATAGACTGTGCCTTTTTTCTATTAATAAAAAATCCCACTTTTTCAACTCTCCTCTTTATTTTTATAAGTTCCTTTGTTATAATAATTCTAAATAAAAGATATGGTAATTGAAATCCATTTTCAATTACACATCACATTTAAGTGTTTATAATTAAAGGTTTTGATATTGATTTTCATTATCAGGAGGGATAAGAATGGAATACTCTAATCGAGAAAATATAAGTTTAATTGAGAAAATAAAGGAGCATGCAGAATTAATCGCTGCGTTAATCGCTGGTATATTCATCTTACTTGCATGGCGTTTAGATACAAGCGGACAAACAACCGCTTCTGTTCTTCTTTATGTCATTGCCTTTTGTGTAGGTGGATTTGCCAAAGCAAAAGAAGGTATTGAAGAAACAATAGAAGATAAGAAATTGAATGTTGAACTACTAATGGTATTAGCAGCTATTGGTTCCGCAGCCATCGGTTATTGGACAGAAGGTGCTATTCTTATTTTCATCTTTGCAGTAAGTGGTGCACTTGAAACTTATGCTATGAATAAAAGTCATCGTGAAATATCTGCATTAATGAATCTTCAGCCAGAAGAAGCCTGGTTAGTTCGAGGCAACTTTGAGCCAATGAAAGTATCCGTTTCTACCTTACAAATTGGTGACCATTTATTGATCAAACCTGGGGAACGTATTCCAGCCGACGGTATTATTTTTAAAGGACAGTCTTCCATTGATGAGTCAGCTATAAGCGGTGAACCATTACCCGTTTTAAAAAGCGAGGGTGATGAAATCTTTGCAGGAACAGTAAACTTAAATGGTGCGATTACGATGGAAATGACGAAGGCCAATTCAGAAACACTTTTTCAAAAAATTATCCAGCTTGTCCAAAGTGCTCAAAGTGAAAAATCTCCGTCTCAACAATTCATCGAAAAATTTGAGGGAACTTATGTGAAATTCGTTTTACTTGGTGTAGCTATCATGATGTTCCTTCCCCATTTCGTACTAGGTTGGGATTGGACAACAACTTTTTATCGTGCCATGGTTTTATTGGTTGTTGCATCTCCTTGCGCACTCGTCGCAGCCATCATGCCTGCGACACTTGCAGCTATTTCAAATGGCGCCAAAAATGGTGTGCTATTTAAGGGTGGCTTACATTTAGAGCATCTCAGTGTTTTAGGGGCATTAGCAGTCGATAAGACAGGAACATTAACACAAGGTAAACCAGTCGTGACAGATTTTATTGTCCGCGATGGATTCGAACCTCAGATGGCTTTAGCTATTCTTGCAGGGATTGAAACACAGTCCAACCACCCTCTTGCTCAAGCCATTACTTCCTATGCAAAAGCGGAAGGAGTTACTGCCTTACCACAAGCAACAATTGAGGATATCCCAGGATGGGGTATGAAAGGGATCGTTCACAACAAGGAATATCAAGTTGGTAAACCGGAATTTGTGAATGCTCAACATGCCAATGATTTTGCAAATGGCGCTGCGGGAAAACTTGCTGCACAAGGTAAAACGGTTATTTTCATCCGTGACCAGAATGGCATTGTCGCATTAACAGCTTTAAAGGATACCGTCCGTAACGAAGCGAAAAAAGCTGTGTCATTATTAAAAGAGCTTGGTATTCAAGTAGTCATGCTTACTGGCGATAACGAAAAAACAGCGAAAGTAATTGCAAAAGAAGCTGGTGTTACAGAGTATGTAGCGGAGTGTCTACCTGAAACGAAGGTAACAGAAATGAAACGTTTGCTGTCCCAACATCACTTTGTAGGAATGGTTGGTGATGGCATCAATGACGCCCCTGCATTGGCTACCGCAACTACTGGTATTGCGATGGGTGAAGGTACAGACGTTGCGTTAGAAACAGCTGATGTTGTATTAATGAAAAACGACCTATCTAAAATCGCTTATGCTGTTCGTCTGTCTCGTAAAATGCAACGAATTGTCAAACAAAATATTATCTTTTCCATTGGGGTAATTATTTTCTTAATTGCCTCTAACTTTTTACAAGTAGTCGATTTACCTTTAGGTGTAATCGGGCATGAGGGTAGTACCATTCTCGTTATTTTGAATGGCTTACGCATGCTGAATAAAAATGTTTAAAAAATAACCTCACTTCTCTCCTACGAGAAGCGAGGCTATTTTTTTATCTGGTCATTTCCTTATCTATTAATTTGCTTTTGTAACGCCCTTTTCTGCATTGTAGCATTTAATACTCCACCAAAGATTAAAATAATCCCCGTAAAATATAACCAGAGCATTAAAATAATAACGCCACCAATACTACCATATGTAGCAGAATAATTCGCAAAGTTATTAATATAGAAAGAGAAAGCATATGTGACCACTAACCAGCCAAGTGTAGCAAACATCGCCCCTGGCCAAACACCCAATATTTTCAACCTTGGGCTTGTATTAGGCACGAACCAGTAAATACCCATTAAAACAATAAAAATAAGTATCGGTGGTATTGACCATCTTAAATTATGCCAGACCGATTCAAATTGTTCCTCTATGCCGACGATTGAAAATAGGAAATGACCTATTTGCTGGCCAAATACTGGCAATAGAAGAGCGACTGCAATGACAATAACAAGAGCCACTGTAAAAACAAGAGATAGCCCTCTATCTAATATACCCGCTCTTCCTTCTGTATCGTATGCTTTATTCAAAGCTCGAATTAGCGCGTTAATACCTTTAGATGCCGACCATATCGTACCTAGTACCCCGATGGACAATAAACTACTATTACGGTTTGTTAAAATTTCTTTCAACGTATTTTCAATAAGCTTATAAACTTCATCTGGCAATACATTTACTAAAAATGAATAAACCTGCGTTGTTTCCAAATTAAGATATGGTAGTAATGTCACAAGGAAGATAAGTAATGGGAAGAATGATAGTAAAAAGAAATAAGCGAGCTGTGCGGAAAGCGCTGAAATTTCTACTCGCTTTAACCGACCTATCAAATCTTGGACAAAGCCCTTGGATGTCATGACATCAATCGCTTCTCCCTCAGGAGACACGAATGATTTGACGTATCCAAAGGCATTTTGCATTGTTGCCTTTTTCTTTTCCATACAACTCCTCCTAAAACTACAATTATTCTTTATGAGGTAAAGTAAAAGCTGACTTTGTGTCATCAATCATACTTTGAATCGTAGTTGGCAATTCTTTAAATTCCTCTACCTTCTCTGCAATAGTGTTGACATTGTCTGACACACTTTCACAAAGCACCTTCGCAGCCAGTACTTTCTCCTCCACTAGAACCTGTAATTCTTCACGATTTGTTGCATAGTACGTGACAGCTTCTTTCATTTTTTTAGTTGTGTCGATTGTTTTTTCGCGAGTACTGCGATCGAGCATACTTAATGCTGCACCAATTGCTGCTCCTGCTACGATTGATACTAATAATTTACTTTGACCCATATTAAAACCCCCTGCTTGTGTAATTGCATATTCCCTAATATTTCATAAATAAACTAGTGTACTGCCCTTATTCTACCCAATAACAGTCTATTTTTAAAGCAATGCTCAAATACGGAGTTGACATTTTTTTTATTCAATGAAATGATTATTGCGAAGAGTACGAAAGGTAGGGTAAAAAATGGATTTATCAGTCCCGTCAAAGGAAAACGTTATTTATATGATTGATCAAATGAAGGATAAGCTTCGTATGGTAAATGTCGATGCAATGAAATCGGAACATTTCAATGAAGCAAACTATGAAGACTTAACGTATTTATATGAAATGGTTATGAAAAGAGATTCCTTTAGCCCAAGCGAAATGCAAGCGATTGTGGCTGAATTGGGTTCTTTACGTAAATAAGCAAACAAAAAAGCTATGAGCATGAGACAAACAGTCCGTGCTAATAGCTTTTTAATTTATTGTGTATTCTTCGCTTCCGAGCCATCCTCAGTCACTAGCGGCTGAATAAGTACTTCGACACGGCGGTTCTTCGCACGGCCTTCTGCTGTATCATTAGGTGCAATCGCTCGGTTTTCACCGTAGCCTTTTGCACTAAAGTTCTCAGATTTTAATTGAGAATTACTGTCTAATAAAACCATATAAAAATTAGAGGCACGCATTAATGATAGCTCTAAATTTGAAGAGAAGTTAGGGCCCGCTGGAACATTATCCGTATGACCAGTAATAACAATATTACGTGGAGGATTGGATACTAATACACCCGCAAGCTCCTTCGCAATAGGAATATACTCTGGTTTAATCGTTGCTTGACCAGGATCAAATAAAATACTATCACGAATTGTCACAAGTAAGCCTTCATCTGTCATTTCTGTAGCGAATTGACCTTCCATTTCATTGACAGCGATAAAATTATCGACACTATCTTTAATTTCAGCCAACTCCTGTTGATCCTTTAAGTAGGCTGAATTTTGTTGTGGTGTTTGATCGCTATCCGCATTTGGACTAGGCACTGGTGAAGGCTGCTCTAAAAAGCTTGTTCCGCCATCAAAAACCTGACTAAAAACGGCTGACATTCTTTCTAGCTTTTCTTGGTCTACTGAACTTGAAGCAAATAGTATAATAAACACAGCTAAGAGCAATGTTAAGATATCGGCATATGGTACTAGCCAAGACTCATCTATATGCTCATCATGCTTTTTTTTCTTAGCTTTCTTTGCCAAGGCCACCCGCCCCGCTTTCAACAGAAATTTGACGACGTTCTTCCATCGTTAAGTATGATGATAGTTTTTGTTCAATTACACGTGGAGCCTCCCCTTCTAATACTGAAAGGATACCCTCAATCATCATTCTCTTTTGTTTCACTTCTAAAGCAGATTTACGTTTTAATTTATTCGCAAATGGGTGCCATAAAACATAACCAGTAAAGATACCGAGTAATGTAGCCATGAAAGCTGCTGAAATAGCGTGTCCAAGCTTTTCGATATCATTCATATCAGCCAATGCGGCGATTAAACCTACTACTGCACCAAGAACCCCAAGAGTTGGTGCATATGTACCTGCTTGTGTAAAAATGGCAGAACCACTAGCATGACGTTCTTCCATAGCTTCTACTTCCTCTGTTAATACATCACGGATGTAGTCTGCATTTTGTCCATCAATCGCTAATGTAAGACCATTTTTCAAAAACGGATCTTCAATTTCTGATGCTTTACTTTCAAGAGCTAATAGCCCTTCACGACGAGCTAAGTCAGCCCATTGCGAAAACATCTTAATAATTTCAATATCATTTGCTAATTTAGTTTCTTTAAAAAGAATCTTAAATAGCTTTGGTACGCGCTTTAACTCTTGCATTGGAAAGGCAATTGTTACTGCGGAAATAGTACCAAAGATGATAATTAGGATAGCTGCTGGGTTATAAAAAGCTGTTAAACTTACACCCTTCATTACCATCCCTGTTAATAGCGCTATAAACGCAATTATTAACCCTATGACCGATGACTTATCCATTCTAGAACCTCCAAATCTACTATTACTCTTAATTTCGTCTATTTTTCCATATTTTAAATATATAATGCTAGTATAAATGTATTTTAAATATTTTTCGATGTAATTAATGCTTTTTATTCACATTTCGACCATTTTTGATTATATTGAATTAAGAATATTACACTAAACTGTCTTATTTCGAAAGGGGATATGAATTTGTTATTATCATTTAACACAAAATTACTAAAATATGCCGAATTAGCGGTAAAAATAGGAGTAAATATCCAAAAAGATCAATATCTTTATATAAGCTGTTCGACCGATAACTTAAAATTAGCTCAAATTATTACTAAAATGGCCTATGAAAATGGTGCAAAACAGGTATTTGTCGATTTGTCTGATGACGAACTTGTTCGTGCTCGCTATGAAGGAGCACCGAAAGACTCATTTGATTTCTTTCCACCGTGGAAAGTTCAAGAGCGCGAATGGCTGGCTGAAAATGGTGCAGCTTTCCTAAGCATTAGTTCACAAAACCCAGATTTACTGAAAGGCATTGAACGTGACAGAATTATGGCGTTCCAAAAAGCTTCTGGCCAAGCATTAGCGAACTATTATCAAATGTTACAATCTGATAAATTTAGTTGGTCAGTTATCGCCGCTCCATCCAAAGCGTGGGCAGCAAAGGTGTTTCCTGATTTACCAGAGGATCAACAAATGGATGCCCTATGGGAAGCTATCTTTGCGGCGACGCGTATTGATCTTGAACATTCAGTGGAGGCTTGGTTAGCTCACGATAAGGAGTTACACGACAAAGCCGATTATTTAAACAGCAAACAGTATAAGTCCCTTCACTATACGGCTCCAGGCACAGATTTAACAATCGAGCTACCTGCACATCACATTTGGACAGGCGGTAGTAGTGCCAACGTACAAGGTCAAACATTTATGGCGAATATGCCTACTGAAGAAATTTTCACTGCCCCGTTAAAAACTGGTGTGAATGGGTTCGTATCCAGCACTAAACCGTTAAGCTATGGCGGTAATATTATTGATAATTTCACATTAACGTTTAAAGATGGCCGTATTATTGAAGTAAAAGCTGAGGAAGGTCAAGAAATTTTAGCTTCTCTTATTGAAACAGATGAGGGGGCGCATTATCTTGGTGAAATAGCATTAGTGCCTCATCAATCCCCTATTTCACAATCGAATTTATTATTTTACAATACATTATTTGATGAAAATGCCTCTAATCATTTAGCCATTGGTAGTGCTTATGCATTTTGTATTGAAGGTGGTAAAGAAATGACTTCAGATGAGTTAGCAGCGCATGGCATTAACCAAAGTTTGACACATGTAGACTTTATGATTGGCTCCAATAAAATGAATATCGATGGCATTACCCATGATAATCAAAAAGACCCAATATTCCGTGATGGAAATTGGGCATTCTAAATAATCCATTCTTACTAATAGTATTCTAGGCTAGTATGTTATGGATGTCATAAATTATCCTTAGATTTTCCTAGTATCCTATTGTATAATTAGTTTAGGGTAATTAGTAGATCATCTAAGTAGAGAGGAGCTCTAAAAATGTTCATTACAACTGTTCTTGGATTTTCAGCAGTTTTATTAATTTCAACTGGATTCTTCATCCACTACCTACAAGTTGGTTTAGATAGCAAGTCTTCAGTAACTGTAGATCCAAAGCCAAGCGAAAAATTTTAATGTAAAAAACAGCTACTGTAAAGGTAGCTGTTTTTTTATAGATTCAACGTTTTTCATCTGTTAAAGTGTATGAAGTTTGCTTCTTTATTGTAAAAATTGTCTGAATAAAGTCTTTATTGTTTGCATAATTAAAGTTTTGCTCTAAAATATTTTTTGTAAGGAAGGGAGCAATTTTCATGACAATGTTACATGATATTTTAGAGTTTAACAAAGAGTTTGTACAAGAGAAAAAATATGAACCATTCATCACTACAAAATATCCTGATAAACGTATTGTTGTTTTATCTTGTATGGATACTCGTCTTGTAGAGCTTTTACCAAAAGCGATGAATCTCCGTAATGGCGATGTAAAAATTGTGAAAAGTGCCGGTGCTTTAGTAAGCCATCCTTTCGGTGCTGTAATGCGTAGTTTATTAGTTGCTGTTTATGGCCTACAAGCAGATGAAGTTTACGTAGTTGGACATTATGACTGTGGTATGAGCGCAGTTGATCCTGATGCTATGTTAAGTGAAATGGTTAAAAGAGGTATTAACCCAGAAACCATCAAAATGCTGGAGTATTCTGGTTTTGATTTAAAAGAATTTTTACGTGGTTTTGGTGATGTAGCGACAAGTGTTAAGAAAAGTGTCGACACGATTCGAAATCACCCATTAATGGTAAAAGACGTTCCTGTACATGGTTTAATTATTGACCCAAATACAGGTCATCTAGATTTAATTGAAAACGGTAACCATCAATAGTTATTCTAACTTGATTTATAGCAAATCAATAAACAAGTGCCTTTCCATCGAATAGAAAGGCACTTGTTTATTTATTCATCCTCTAAACGGGCATACATATAATGATCGACCCATTGACCATTTATATATAAAAGCTTTCTTAAAAGACCTTCTTGTTGAAAGCCCGCCTTCTCTAAGACACGCATAGAGGGATTATTTTGGGTTGATACATATGCCTCGACACGATGTAGCCCAATTTGATCGAATGCAAACCGGACTACCATGTTCACTGCCTCAGTGACAATTCCCTTACCTACGTAAATTTCATCCATAGCATATCCCACAAATGCACTTGAATAGGGTAATCGTTTTACAGCATATAGTGCAATATGTCCTATTAGATTATTAGTACCATGCTCATAAATACCAAAAGTAAATTCTCGCTTTGAATCCATTAAATATAAACTTTCTTGAATTTTTTTATATTGCGCGTCGATTGTATAGTATTCAGGTCTTTGTAAAGGCTCATATGTTGACCAAAAGTATTTATTGCGGCTTACGAGACCTGTTAAACTTCGTGCATCATTTTCTTGGAATGTGCGGATGTAGCATTTTTCCCCCTTTATTGTTACCACATTCCCACCCTTTTTTCTTAATAAATTCCAAATTTTAAGCACCATTTCTCCACACTAGCCTTCCAATCAATATCGATAAAAATTTATACTACCTTCTCAAGCATCGGAAATTACGGGGGGGTACCCCTAGTTTTACCTTATTGTATGTAAAAAAAGATGCTGCTACAACTAAAACAGCTCATGTCTTCATGTCATAGCACCATCATTCATATTTTATCTTTTACTTCTTTTTCTCATTTAACACGTCCAGGCTAGATGACTCAGCATCCTCTAAATGCGCCTTGTCTAATACATTAGTTAAATGAAGTCCACGTTTCAATGCCTCTCGTTCAATATGTGCAAGCGTTTCTTGTAGCACCTGCACACGCGCATATTTTTTATCGTTTCCAGCTACTAAAACCCACGGAGCATTTTTCTTATCGGTCTTTTCAAACATTTCATTGGCAGCCTCCACATATTGCGGTGACTTTTCTCGATTACGCCAATCTTCGTCTGTCAGCTTCCAAGACTTGTATGGATTTTGTTCTCGTTCCTTAAAACGTTTTAATTGCTCTTCATCTGAAACATGAAGCCAGAACTTAATAATTATGTAGTCTCCCGCAGTTAAAATCTTTTCAAAATTATTAATTTCCTCATAGGCACGAGACCATTCGTCCTTCGTCGCGAATCCTTCAATTCGTTCTACTAATACACGACCATACCATGAACGATCGAAGACAGCGATTTGCCCGTGCTGAGGTAGCTTTCTCCAGAACCGCTGTAAATAGTTATAGCGTAATTCATGTGGCTGTGGAGCTGAAATTGGATGGACGACATAGCCACGTGGATCAACACGTTCAATTAAACGTTTTATCGCTCCTCCTTTACCAGCTGCATCCATACCTTCAAACACTAAAATTAAACCTATTTTATTCTTTAATAAAAATTGTTGGGCATTTAACATTTCATATTGGAGTACTTGTAATTTCTTTTTATACATCTTTTTATCTAGTTCAATAGATAGGTCTAAATTTTTTATGTTTTGCGTCATAAAGCTTCACTCCTTTAATCTGGATATATTCTTATTGTACTAAAGAAATAAATGGATGCCTATTGAGATGGTAAATTGTAGATAGTATTAGCAAAACAACACGATACATTGATGGAAATTTCCGTTATAATAAATTGAGTGACGGTACTATACTTATTTGTCTTTTCCCTATACAATCTAACACGAAGGGAGAGGAAAGCATGCCTCGGTTTTTATTGATGACAATTTCTTATATTGTCTCACTCATCCTAACCTTTTCATCCTTTTTCATGAAACTTAACGGTCAATCTTTTTTAGAAATTTCTAATCGTTTTTCGGTGGTATTTGCACCTGTTGATGGAAGTCATATAATTTGGATTGTCATTTATTTATTAATCGGTTATTGGTTAGTGATGAACATCAAAAAGACATCTATGAAACAGTCTGCGCTCTTTAGTTGCATAAATATTTTACAAGCATTAACGATATATGTATGGCATCATGAATTATTTATTGTTTCTCTCGGCATTACCTTACTCTTAGTCTTGTATTTATTTATGCTGTACAATACGTATCCACTTCATGACAAATCACTGTCGGGTCGTATTCCTTTCACCATTTATTTTGCATGGATGACATTTATTTTTATCACAAATATTAGCTTTACGTTAACAGCTTATGGTTGGAACGGTTTTGGTCTGAGCACTCCTCTTTGGGCAGTTATTTTACTGACATTAGGTGGAGCCATTGCGCTACATATCCGCTTTCATCACTTTGATATCATGTATCCAAGTGTTTTTATATGGGCTTATATAGGAATCGCTTTACATAATGGTTTTGATGAGCTACTCGTAACAACAGCTGCATTATTTTTATGTGGTGTACTCTTAGTTGGTATTTTATTCATTAAAAAAAATCCTGCCTACCAAAAATAATTTGGTGTGCAGGATTTTTTTGTAATCCTATTCTTCGTCTAATGAAGTAAGGATAATTGGTTTATCTTTTGTAACAATTACTGAATGTTCAATTTGAGCAACAAGAGACTTATCAGGTGTAATGAATGTCCAACCATCACCAGCTTCTACAATATGCTCTGCTTTTGCTGAGATAAATGGCTCAACTGCAAGAACCATGCCTTCTTTCATAATCGTAGAATCCCATGCATCGTAATAATTTAAAATGTGATCTGGTTCATCATGTAAAGAACGACCTAAACCATGGCCTGTTAAATTCATAATAACTGTTAAGCCATTAGCATTCGCTTCGCGCTCTACAGCTTTACCGATTTGATTTAATTTAGAGCCCGCCTTTACCTTTGTCATAGCACGATCAAAAGCATCTTTGGCAACACGACATAGTTTTTCTTTGTCTTCATAGCCTTCACCAACTACAAATGAAATGCCCGTGTCGGCAAAGTAGCCATCTAAAGAGCCTGAAACATCGATATTGACGATATCTCCCTCCTGAATAACACGTTTACCTGGGATACCATGCGCTACTTCCTCGTTGACACTTATACAAGTATATCCTGGGAAGTCATATTCTCCTTTTGGTCCTGAAATGGCACCTGCCTCAGCAAACATTCGACCAGCAATTTCATCTAGTTCAAGTGTTGTGACACCTGGTTTTGTAGCAGCCTTCATCGCTTCACGAATCTCTGCACAAATGCGTCCAATTTTTTTAAAAGCTTCAATTTCTTCTTGCGTTTTTACAATCATGTATAACGTCCCTTTCATCTAATATCTACTCTTTAATATAACATAACTTTTTACGCGTATAACGCTAAACGCTTTAAATATTGTATGCCTGCCTTCTTGGCAAAGTGCTAAGAGCTCTATTCTCTTACGACTACATAAAAAACCCTTCACCAATATGAAGGGGTTGGCATTATGCTTTACGTTGCATTAGTTGTGGAGCCGCTGTGAATAATAACGCTCCCACAATAGCTGTTAATACTGTTGCGGGCAGCATATAGGTACCATTATAAATAATCGAGTAGATCCACGCATTTTGATCGCCGGCATACTCTGCAAAAAATACCGCGCCAGCAGTAGTGTGCGCTGCATATCTCAAGAAGCCTGCAAATACAGTACCTACAATAATATAAAGCGCCATTTTTGTTTTGTTTAGTTGATTTGCTGCTTCCAGTAAAGGTCTGCGTACAATGGCCGCTAACCCTACAACTGTGAAAGCAACACCGTAATCTAATAAACCTTGAAGCCAGTGTACAATATAAGCTCCAAACATGGTTTGCATAACACCTACAAGCAAGCCTGTTGTTAGGCCAGCTACTAGACCCCAGCGAAATGCAATTAACATAATTGGTACCATAACAAGACTAACAGAGCCACCTTGTGCCCATACTTTAAAGGAGACCTGATCGAGCACGAGGCCAATCGCTGCAAATATTGCAATCTCCACTAGCATTAATAGTCTTTTTTTGTCCATACATATTCTCTCCTTTGTTCCGATGTAGGATACAAGAGCAGGAATAGAAATGCGCTGATTTGATTCGCTCTGACACCTTTTTATTCTTAAGAATGAAAAAACGATGTCAGGACAGAGCCTCACATCGTACAAGTGTCGGTTTCTATCCACATCCCTACGCAAGTGTTAGCTTACAGGTTCAAAGAGTCAAGGCATTACGTGCCCAGTCTCAGCTGACATCATCAGCTCCCCTTGTGGTCGTTACATCTGAATTTAATTTGAACACTTTCATTGTACGCAAAGCACGGAATGATTACAACCTCTTCCATACTTAATTTTTGAAACTTTACTGTTTTCCATGCGTAAATATTAAAAAAGGAGGTACAACTATGGAGAACCAAAAAATATTATCTGCTTTTAGTTATCTCAGTATTTTCTTTGCTCCTTTCATCGTACCATTAATTGTTTACTTCGTTACGAAAGATGCTGACATCAAAAGACATTCTATTCGCGCATTAGTGTCCCATCTAATTCCTTTCGTATTTGGGATCTTATTTTTCATTGTCTTTGTCTTTTCTACATTTAGTTTAGACCCCACTTCAAGTAATAGTACAGTCATGATCATTTGGTTCATTTCGTTCGCCATTTACGGAATTGTCTCGCTCGGAATTGTTATATGGAATATTATTCAAGCCGTTCGAGTTATCCGCTAATGTTTCATTTTTAAAATAAACAGGTAGAAGTAATTAAAAAGGAGCTGTGTTTTTGATGAAAGTATCAAAAGTAGTGAAAACCGCTGTTAAATTAGCGCCTATTGTTATACCAATCGTAAAAAAAGGGCTGGCAGCAAAAAAAGGGACAACTTCTACAGTCAGTTCTCGAAAAAAATAAAAGGAGGGCGTATTTCCTTAAACCGGAAATACACCTTCCTTTATTTTATTTCAAAATGTGTTTGACTATGTCCATTCAATGTTTTTTCGACATGTAAAACGGCTGGCATCGCTGATTTTAATTCAGGCACATGAGAGATGACACCAATCATTCGTCCAGAATCTTGTAAATCGATTAATGTGTCTATTGCTTTATTTAATGATTCTTCATCGAGCGAGCCAAAGCCCTCATCAATAAACATGGTTTCAATATGAATATTGCCTTGGAAGCTTTGAATAACATCTGCCATTCCTAGAGCAAGGCTTAATGATGCATTGAACTTTTCACCACCAGATAACGTTTTAACATCTCGTAATTGATCTGTGTAAGCATCATATACATCAAGCCCAAGTCCACTTTGCTTGGCATGCTTTTCAAGCCTGTCTGAACGTCTAAGTTCAAATTGACCGTTAGATAAATGATAAAGACGAATATTGGCTGCCTCTGTAATTTGATCTAAATAATTAATTTGAATATATCGTTCAAAGGACAGTTTTTTCGAATTTTGCCCATTTAATAAGCCATACAGCTCCTTCACTCGACCTGCCTCACTCTCAAGTAAACGAAGCTCTCTCTCTGTTTCTTCTACTTTGTTGATGAAGCTTAGACATGATTTCGCAAATCCATCTATTTGTTGAAGTTGTTTAAAGGCATCCTCATAGGCGATTCTGAGATTTTCCACAGTTGCCTCCATCAGGGCTAAATCTTGCTCCTCTTTCCCTTGTAGATGTTTTTCTCCTTCTGAAATTTGAATTTGTAACGTATGAACATGTAACCTGTAGTCATTGCATGCCTTTCGAAGTTCCTCTAATTGAGTGGCACTTCTTTTCGCAGTTGCATAGTCTTCATAGTACACAAAGCCTGCTTCCTGCATGCTTATTGAAAACTGCTCACGCTTGTCATTCATTTTGAGCTTTAATTCTTCAAAATTCTGTTTGGCGATTTCCACAGCTAGTTTAGCATTACTGGCAGCTTCCTTCGCGGCATGTAAATCATGCTGGCTTTCCTGCCATAATTTTTGTAAATCCATTTTCTGTTTACTAACATCGGTAAGTGTTTGTTTTAATTGCTTTAAGGTTGGCATAGTTGTTGGCATTTGCTTATGCTGTTCTTCTACAATTGCCTGCAGTCTTGTCCAGCCCTTCATCTGCTCAGTTAAATATTCCTCAAGTTTGACTTGTTTATGTTGCAAATGCTCTATTGCTAAACGCTGTTCCTTCTGGTTAATCCTTGTTTGAGCTAACTGTTGATTGATAATCTTTAAGCTAGTAATCTCTTGTTCCATTTTTTCTAAGGAAGCTATTATTTGTGCTTGATCCTGTTGCTTCATCGCGTATGCTTCTATTTGTGTCAGTGCCTCTTGCTGAAGCTGTTGTGCGGATGTTAAAAATGCCTCTTTTTCCAAATACAAACGCTCGTCTGAAGAAGCTTTTCTCCTTAACGTTTCCACCTGAGCAAGCTCAACAATTTCCAATTGCTCATTATGTGTTTGTTGATGAGTCGTACTCCCACAAACCGGACAAGGTTGCCCTTCTTTAAGCTGCTGAGCTAAAATGCTTGCTTGGCTTGTCAGCCAGCGTTGCTCTAATTGTTGAAGCTCCAGTCTACTGTCCTGATAATGAGTTTGAGTAGCGATAACATCTTGTTTCGCTATCTCTACCGTTTTTGTATATTTCTCCACCTTCATGAGCAAAGCTACTTGCTCCCGCAGTTTTGGTAGTTGTTCTAAGTAACCTTCATACGGTTCCAATTGTTTTTCATAGTGCTCAATTGATTGTGAAAGCTCCTCTAATTGCGCGCTTTCTTTATCGATTAGCACTAGGTTATCCGCTGCCCCTTGTTTAGCCGTTTCTACATATTGCTTAGCAATTTGAAGTTGCTGTACATTGCTGTCATAAGCCTCGAACTTAGGAAGCAATGCTTGGAGCTGCATTTCCTGCTGCAAAAGCTGTTGACGTTCTGACTCTTTTGCCTCTTCCGCTTCATATTTTTCTTGAGCTCTTTGTAACAGCTCCTTGGTTTGTAGTTGACTACTGTTAGCTTGCTGATAGGCTTGTTCTTTTAAATTTTGTTCGGCTCGTAAATCCAAACATTGTTGCTCCAGTAGTAGTAAACGCTCCGCTTGTTCTGCTAAGGCTATCTCCCGTTCCTTTGCAAGGAAGTTGTCTTGCTCATTTAATAGCAGTTCTAGTCTTTTTTGACGTTTGAACTGCTCCTCAAATTGTTCATTAAGCGTTTTAGCTAAACGGTAAAACTCCTGTTCTTTTTGATGATGATTATAGGCTTCCTCATACTGGCGCTGTTCATCTTCAAAACATTTTCTATAATAGGTAAGCTCCTCTTCCAGTGCTTGCTTTAGCTGAAACATATTTTCCGTATTATCAGCAATTTGTGTGAACAAAGGAGAGGAACGATGTGGAAGTGCACCAACAATTTGACCAAGTAGATGTTCTTTTAATTGCTTGGCACGTTCAAGATCACTTTCTGCCTCTTTTCGTTTCGCATCAAGCAGTTTTGTCATAACACCAAAGCGATCTGTTTTGAAGATTTTTCGTAATATGACCTCTTTGTTTGTAGAATCCGACGTTAATAATTTGCGGAATTCACCTTGAGGTAGCATCACAATTTGGCTAAATTGATCCTTTGTCAGACCAATAATATCCTGAATCTTTTTATCGACTTCAAGTGTTTGCTGCTTTTCAACAATGTTATAATCGAGCTTTCCCTCTTTTACTTCCGCTAACTCCACCTTTTTACCAGTAGCTGTTTTATTTTTTTCCTTTATATGTCCAGGCTGACGTAAAATCTGATAGACCCTTCCATGCATTTCAAAAATAAGTTCTACTGCTGTATATACATCATCATCAGCAAAGCCACTTCGCAGTAAAGCCGTATCCTGACGATCCTCACCACTGCCTGACCCATAAAGTGCATAACAAATCGCATCAAAAATCGTCGTTTTCCCTGCACCGGTTTTGCCAGAGATAGCGAACAAACGATGTTCCCCTAACTGTTCAAAATCAATTATTTCCGTATTTTTATAAGGACCGAATGCCGTAATCGTTAACTTTAATGGCTTCATTTTACTATTTCTCGCTCCTTATCTAATAATTCCTGTAGCATTTCCGTAAACAGACGCTCGGTATCTTCATCTGGTTGTATCCCAATTATATCTGTAAAGAAAGAGCGGAATAGATCGATATCTTCAAGCTTTTCTGCTTCTACTACTTGAAGCTCGCTTGGTTTCTCTTGTCGTAAAATCTTACGTTCAACATGCATGGCATGTGGAAAAACGGTACGAATACGTTCCATTGGCGAAGACACGGACGTAGCATCCGTCAATCGAACAAATACATAATCATCACTTCGTGGAAGCATTAATAAATCCTCCAACTGTCCTTCCACTACACGTAAATCTCGTCTTGGCATGAACTTTCTTTTAGTTACAGTACTATTTCCTTGCTCATCTAGATCGACGATTAAAAAGCCTTTTTCATGTAGATGCTCAGACAATGAGTATTTTAATGGTGAACCAGCATAGCGAATTGTTTCATTTAAGACAAAATGTGCCTTATGTAAATGTCCGAGTGCTGTATAATGAAATGGTTTAAATAAAGCAGCATTCACGCAATCTGAACCCCCAATAGAAAGCGGACGCTCTGAGTCACTAGTATTAGCTTCTTCCTCACCGTATTTGGTCACAAAGGCATGTCCAACAAATATATTGCGTTTATTTGTATCCATACCTGCTGTTATATGTTCAATAATTTTCTGCATCGCATCATGGTGAGAACGAATGGCCTCCTCTTCAAAAATACTGCGAATAGTGGTAGGCTCTGCAAATGGTACAAGATGAAAATGCACCTCTCCATGTGAATCATTGATAATAATGGGTGCATGATCTTTCGTAAACTGCCCCTTAATATATAAACCACTATCACGCATCAAACGACTACCAAAGTTTAATCTGCCTGCACTGTCATGATTCCCTGCAACAGCTAAAACAGGAATCTTCTTCTCTAAAACTATTTTTGCTAATATATCATTTAGTAAATTCACTGCCTCAATAGGGGGCATGGAACGATCGTATAGATCACCTGCTATAATAATTACATCTGGCTTTTCTTCATCGATAGCTTGTATAAATTGTTGTAAGATATATTGTTGATCCTCTGTCATATAGACGCCTTGAACGAGCTTTCCTAAATGCCAATCTGCTGTATGAAATATTTTCATTCCTGTACCTCCTGTCCTTTTACTATTTTATCATGGCTTGTAATGGATTGTTTTTTCCTTTGTTTGGGGAATTTAGTACACACAAAAAAAAGCATCCTCTAAGATGCCTTTACTCAACATTATTTATCTCTTTTCCAACTTCCCCATAAAAGCTGTATAGCCGTGAAATCCCTGAATGGAACGTACGTTTTGAACAGACTGGGAGGATGTCACCTTTTGTTGTTTAGGCTGTGTGGAAGCTCGCTCTTTTAAAATTTCCTCAAATGACAGAGGATTCGGTTGCGGTAATTGTGATGAAGCAATATTTAAGGCATCACTACCACTATATGCCTTTAAAAATGCATTGGCCATTTCGCGATAACCTTCCATATTTGGATGAACATCTGCATAGTTTGGTAAGTAGTTAGTAGCATTTAATCCAAAGCTGTCATACACATTTACATAAACAGCTCCGGCTAGCTCTGCCTGTTGCTGTAAAATCGTATTTAATTTCACAAGCTGTGCATTTGTTCCTTCTTTTTGAGTGAGATGAACACCTGGATAGGCAAAATAATAACCTATAACATATACCTGAGCCTTTGGCGCAAGCTCTCCCAATTCATTTAAGATAGCTTCCATATTTTTTCTCACTATATTTAAGGCGTAATCTGCTTGAAGTTGAGAAAAAGTTAATGTTCCAGCCGTTGGATTTAGCCGGACAAGGCTTAATAAATCATTGGCACCTGCCGAAACAGTAACTAAAGTGGCATTGGCTAATAAATCTCTTGCTTCCTCAGTTTTAATTCTTTCTAATACATTAGCTGTTGTAAAACCTGGAAAAGCTAGTTCCTTTGTATAGAATTTTAATTGATCCATTGCCTGTAATCTCATAGCAATTAAATCACTATATCCAACATCAATTTGTTGAAAAGGGGTTTGACCAGCAGCTAGGGAATCCCCAATTGCTACATAGCTTTCGGTTTGAGCAAAAGCAGATGGGCCCCAGCATGTCATTAATAAAATAATCATCCCGATTAAACTACCTAAATGCTTCATCTGCTCTCCCCCATTCTCGATTGGAACTAAAGTTAGAAAGCCCAGCTACCTTTACGGAATATCGGCTCTACTGTTCCATCTGGTAAAATACCATCAATGTCCATTTCACCATTACCAATCATAAAGTCTTCATGTGTGACAGAAATATTTGCACCTAATGCTTCTAGTTGACCGTTTTCTAAGTCTCTACCGCCCTCTAAGCAAGTCGGGTATGCTTCTCCAATTGCTAAATGGTTTGAAGCATTTTCATCGAATAATGTATTAAAGTATAAAATCTCTGATGCTGAAATGGGTGATTCATGCGGAACAAGTGCTACTTCACCTAAATAACTAGAACCTTCATCTACTTGAATAAGCTCTTGTAATAAATCTTGACCTACTTCAGCTTCCGCCTTGATAATTTTTCCTTCTTTAAATGTTAATTTAAAGCCATCAATGATATTGCCTTGATATACTAAAGGCTTTGAATTACTAACATAACCTTCTACACCTTGCTTCATTGGAAGTGTATACACTTCTTCTGTTGGCATATTAGCAATAAAAACATTGCCTTCAGGCGTTTTACTGCCACCAGTTAGCCATTTATGCTGTGGAGCTAAAGCAATTGTTAAATCTGTTCCTGGTGCAGTATAGTGTAGCTTCGCATACTTTTTATTATTTAATAGTTCTGCACGAGATTCTAAATTCGTTACATGCTGATGCCAATTGTTAACTGCATTTCCTTCTCCGATATGAACTGTTTTAAAGATAGCGTCCCATAAAGCAGGCACTTGCTCATCTGCTGTCAATTGAGGGAATACCTTTGCCGCCCACTTTGACGAAGGAACTGCAATAATTGACCACGCAATTAAATCCTTCATAACCGCATTTCGATAGTTTTTCAATGCCGCTCCTGATACCTTTTGATGAGTAGCTAATCGATCAGCCGAAATTCCTGTTAATTTATCAGGATCTGCGGCTTCAATCCATAGTAATGCCCCTTTACGTTCAATGAGTTCATCACGCATCCGTACGACCCATTCAGGGAAACGGTTAAATTCTTCATCAGAGGCATGTTCAAAATAGGCACGATCCATTTCATCATCTGAAAAATTAACATGGACACGTCCAGCGCCAGCCTTATACGCCTCTTTAACGACCAAACGAGCAAAATCTAAAGCATCAACTGATGTGTTGACTAACAAATATTGACCTGGTTGAATGTTTACTCCAACTTTTACTGCAAGTTCTGCGTATGCCTGTAATTTTTCTTCAAATGTCATATTATTTCCCTCGCTTTTGTCCAATCGTTTTAGAATTACCTTCCATTAGCTTACCATCATGCCATATTTTCTGTACTGGCTTACCAGGAACTTCTCTTGTCCATTTTTTATAGGCTTTTTCGTCTTGATAAGATAGTAATGTTAATACTTCACCATCTGCACCTGCACGACCTGTACGACCCGAACGGTGTAAATACTGCTCAATTGTTCGTGGAACGTCAACATGAATAACATGTGTTAAACCGGCAATATCTAAACCACGTGCAGCAATATCTGTCGCGATTAAAATACGTGCGTCCCCTTTGCGGAAAGCATCTAAAGCCTTTTTACGTTCTTCCTTTTTCATGTCAGAATGAAGTGTAACGATTGGTGCAGAGCGATACTGTAGCTTCGTTTCTTTCATTAATAATTGATCAATATTATTGACGAAAGCTAATGCTCTCAGACCTTCTGTATGCGATAAACGGCGAAGGAACTCTGTTTTATCACGTTCTTCCACCTTCACAAACGAGTGGATTACTTTGCCAACCTTTAGCATATCCTCTGGCTTAATTTTAAAACGAACTGGCTCAAACATCATGCGACTTGCCACTAATTCAATTTCCTCTGTAATAGTAGCTGAAACAACTACTACTTGTCGTCCGAAGGCAGAACCTTCAATAAAGGATTTAATGACAACACGGTATTCACGACTTAGTAATTGATCACATTCATCTAAAATAACTGTTTCAATTTCCTTAAGCTTTAATTTACCTGCACGTGCTAATTCATTTAAACGACCAGGTGTTCCAACAACAATCGTTGGCTTTTTCTTTAATTTTTCAATTTGACGAGCGGAATTGGCCCCACCAATAAGCTGCTGAACCGTAATATCCGTACCTGCCGTCCACTCACGGATAACTTCTACAATTTGCATGGCTAGCTCTTGTGATGGAGCTACGATCAGACCTTGTGTTTGCTTTTTCGCCCCGTTTACTTTATTCAGCAATGGTAAAACATACGCCAACGTTTTACCAGAACCAGTAGGTGATTCTGCTACGATATCTTTTCCTTCAAGCATCGCTGGTATCATTTCCTCTTGAATTTTCATAGTTGCTTCAAAGTTCCATTTTGCTTGTAATTCTTCTTTTAATAAATTGATTACTGACATGTTATTTCCCACCTTCTATCTGCTTGACACTAGTTTAACACACTCGGTAGCTTCCTACTTTATATGTACGCAAACCTTTGTCTAATCGTTTCACCAAATGAAACTCTCATCCATAAAAAATCTGCCTAACTCCACACATGGAAATGTAAGCCCGTCCACAATTTTTTGAAGACTTACAGCCTACCCATGTAAAGCAAGCAGATTCTTTCTATACATTCCTAATCGATTAGCTCATAACCACATGCTAAAATAGCACACTCCGCTAAAACGATTAATGAATCGATATATATATTACTTAATTTTAAATCTCGATTGACAATAGATAGCTCCGTACAACCCAATACGAGACGATCACAGTTTAGAGCTAGCATGGCATCTTCAATTGGTTGCCAATCATCCTGTGTGACATTCTTACCCGCTTTAACATAATCGTAAATAATGGTCATCACATGGGCTCTCATCTCATTATCTGGTACAACCGGTGTAATTCCATATTCTTCTAACGCATCTTGGTACATGCGTGAAGTCAATGTACCAGTTGTCGCTAAAATACCAACACGCTCTGCTCCCAATTCGGATGCACGCTTCGCCGTTTCACGAATCATATGCAAAACAGGAATCGGGGAGCCTTCCTGGATCTCGTCATAAAAAGTATGAGCCGTATTACACGGAATGGCAATCATATCAGCTCCAACAGAAGCCAACTTTTTTGCATCCTCAATTATAACAGGCACTGGGTTTTCTTTCGTATTATCTAAAATAAAAGCCGTACGGTCAGGAATATTTGTATCATTATCAATAATGGTATGTAAATGCTCCTGATCTTTTTGCGCCTTTGTTCGTCTTACAATCATTTCACCAATAAACATCGTTGCTAGTGGACCAACTCCACCTATTATACCTAAAGTTTGTTTTTTCATGAGTTAGACAGACCTTTGTTATTAAAATATTTCTTATATTTGCGATAAAAATTTAAATTATCAACAGTTACATTCAACCAACGTTTGGCATTCATATCCTTATAATTAAAAATAGAATCTGTCGCCATTCCTTGTCGAATTAGACTTTTTGCTTCAATAATAAGTTGTTCATTTTGTACATATTTGAAAAGGACACCATTTGGTACGATTGTCCAAAGATGTTTATTTTGCACGTATGTTAGTGGCTGTTTACTTCCTCGAACATAATCGTCTGCAACATATTGCATAAGGTTATAGCCACTAGCTGTCACATAATAATTGGAAAGCTCATTATGTAATTCGATACTTAACAATTTATAGTGTCCATCACGCTCATCATATTTCATATCAAATGTAGCAAATCCATGGAATTGAATGGCTTCTAGAAATGTCTTCACATTTTCCATTAAAGTCGGATTATAGGCTGTCATAATAGCCACATAACGACCAATCCCCTCTGGTGAATGCTCTTCTAGAATCGGATTTCCTACAGCAAGAAGCTTCGCTTTCCCATCTTGTCCTACATAAGCATTCACAACACACATATTCGCATCTTCTCCAGGAATATATTGCTGAATCATAAGATCATCTCGATAGGCTGATTCCTTATAAATAGCATGGAATATGCTATCCTTTTCTACTTTATCATGTGCAATATATACTTTTTTCTTTCCAGGAAAAATACATGTGGCATACTTTGTCATATTCATCGGTTTAATGACAATTGGGTAGTCAAATGTCATTTCGTACTCTTCATAATCATTAACTGTGCATACATGCATAGCTGGGTATTGAAAACCAAATTGTGCACACAGCTCATACATACTTTCACGAGTTAGCAGCTGATGTGCAAGAGTAGTATCCACATAAGGAACTAAAAAATCCTCTATCAATTCATCTTTATGTTCTACGATTTTTTTGACATAAAATTCATCACAGGCTAATAGCAGTAATTTTTTTTCAGGGAACTCCTGCGCTATTGCCTTTAGTGCTGTCACAAATCGTTCTTCTATATGAAGTCTCGGCACTTCACGGAAGGTCAGTAAATCACTTTGTTGAATTTTTTCCATATTCGTATGATTTAATGCAAGTGGCTTCACACCATAGGCTTCGTAAAATGCTCTGGCCATGCCATAAGCATTCATTTCATCGCCTAGTAAAACCGGTAAAAAAGCGTGCTCAATGGCCATTCTACTCAACTCACTTTTTACGTTTTTATTAGTGTAACATACTTCCTAATAGCTAGTTTATTTATGTACAGCTACTGCCTGTTCACCTAATTCATGATAGCTTTTAAAGAACTGGTCCACATTATAAGTGACATAGCCCTTTAACGGGTCCATTACTACTACCTTATCACCTAAATGTCCAGTTAACACAACAGCGTGTAAATTCATAAAAGCGTCCTGCGAAGTAGTCGCTCCTTTATAAATCCAACCTCTATCTGCCCTTTTTTTAGGCTTCGATAAATCCAGCGTCACCCATGTCACGACAGGAATTCCCTCACGAACAAGCTGCAAAATATCTTCCTGTGAGGCATTTCTCATATCTGTCACACGTAAATCAGCTTGTTTATCTGCAATAGCTGCCTCCGCTGCCTTAACAATTGGAGCAGCAAATACATACATACCATGAGCTTTATCACGAGGATTACCTGCAAAAGCCTCATTTGGATTTGGTCCAAACCGTTGATTGCCTACAATACGTATTTCTTGCTTTGGTAAATAGTTATCAGCCATTTCAAGCTTTGACACATTTATTCCAAAGTAATTTAACACGGCTGTGAGTGAAGTTATTTCACAGCCATGTGGAAGCTCAGGGTTTTGCATCACCACAGGAACATCTAGCTCTTGTTCGTCTCTTGTAAAATGGGTCTGCAATCTAAAATATGGTTTTGTCGTATCATACGTAAAATTTTCGATGGTTGTATAGCCATCATTTGCCGCACTATTTTCAAGGGTCGTTGCCGCAACAGCATATTCTCGTCCCTCTTTTAGCTTCGAAAATATAGCTTCTCCCTCTTCAGAACCAATAGCTTCTTCTACAACATTACCTGTCTGTACATCTGTGACCGTGATATAAAGATTAGCAATTGGTGCACCACTATTAAATTCTACCGTTAATACTGTTAATTGATTTTTATTTTCCGCATCTTGCTGTGAAAATGGCTGACAGCTAGAAAGTAACATTATGATCAACATGCCGATAAGTAAAAGGCGTTTATACCCCGTCCACAAGACAAATTCCGCTCCTATTCTAAATCGAAGGGTCACCCCTTCTCCATTCTTTTAATTTAATTTGTCGTAGACTTTATTATACGATACTTTGAAAGAGGTTCCTATTTTATCTTGTTTCAGAGAATTTTTTTTGCATCGAAAACGAAACTTTAAGGAAAATTAACAGTCAAAACTTTTTTTCTCAAATCGTACTTACTTTAGGTCGTAATGTATGCTTTAGAACTTTACCAGAAGCATTGCGTGGCAGTTCAGTTAAACATTCTATTTCATACGGTATTTTATATTTGGCAAGCTGTGATTGACAATAGGATAGAATATTTTCCTCATCGAGTGACTTACCTTCCTTAAATACGACAAAGGCTTTGGGCACCTCTCCATACACTTCATGCGGTAATCCAACTACTGCTGCCTCTAAAATTTCAGGCAATTGATACAATACTTCCTCCACTTCAATAGGGTAAATATTTTCACCACCTCGGATGATCATATCTTTTTTTCGATCAACAATATATAAATAGCCTTCCTCATCAAAACGCCCTAAATCTCCTGAATATAGCCAACCATCTATAATCGTTCTAGCTGTTTCTTCAGGATTACGTAAATAGCCCTTCATCACCTGTGGTCCCCTTACACATATCTCGCCTACTTCACCAGCGGGAACCTCCTTACCTTCACTATCAACTACTCGAACCTCTGTCTGCCCTAATGGCTTCCCAACGGAGCCTATTTTCGTTAAGGCATCTGTATCTAATAAAGATGTGGCTGCAGGTGTATTTTCTGTTTGACCATATAAATTTTGTACATTCACATTTGAAAATGCCTCTTTCACTTGTTTAACAAGCTCATAGGGCATTGGGGCAGCCCCGTAACATAATAAACGCAAATGGCTAAAGCTATGTTCCTTAAAACCTGGCGTATTTAATATGATCGTATACATAGATGGAACACCAAAGAAGATGGTTGCCTCTGTTATTGCAATCTGCGCTAATGTTTTAGTTGGTGAAAAGGCTTCTTCTATCACGACTGTCCCGCCTTGATAAAACATGGGCATAGCAAAGACATGAAGTCCTGCACAGTGAAATAATGGTGTACAAATAAACATCCTGTCCTTGTTAGACATTTTCATGGAAGATGACCAAATATCAGCTGTAGCTACAATATTTTCATGAGTTAGCATCACGCCTTTTGGTTTACCAGTTGTACCTGAAGTGTACATAACAACCGCAGTATCATTGGCCTCCAACTGTACTACAGCTCTTACTAAATTAGTATTTTTAAAGATATTATTCATCGTTTGAAATCCAATAACATGTTGGAATGAATAGGATACATCCTCTAGCGCTTCAGCTAATCTTTCATCATAAATGAGTCCCTTTGCTTGTGAATGATTAAAAATAAATTCAACCTCTGGAGCTGCTAATTTAGTATTAATTGGCATAGCTACGTAGCCAGCTAATTGCACACCTAAATAAGCAATTAAAAATAAATCTGAATTGAGGGTATATAGAGCAATGACATCGTCTTTTTTATAATTTTGCTCCTGTAAATAAGCTGCAAATCTTTCGACACATTTGTAAAACTCACGATAACTTAGCTTTTTCCCATCATATAAGGTCGCAATTTCACTAGGCTGTTGCACAGCATACTTTTCAAGAATATCCGTCATGTACATCGTCATTATAAGCCCTCCAAAAATTTGTTTTTTTATTGCTAGATAGAGTCAACATCAATGGCAAATTACTAGACTGCTAAAATTTCAGAAAATTATGATTTTATTTTATCAAGCATTGAATTCCTTGGCAATTTTTCCATACATTCAAAATATGTAGGTAAACTAACGAAATATTCTTAGACGTTTTACTTTTCTAGCAATTTCTATTAGGTGTATGATAATTATACGATTATTTATAGGAAAGGCCGGGTTTGCATGCTATATGCACTTTTAGGAGATTTACATTCTAATATAGAAGATACGAAAGCTGTTCTCACTCATATTCAGCAGACAGCAAAGGAAGCAAAAATCATTGGATTAGGTGATTTATATGAATGCACGATTAGTAAGAAAAAAGCCCAAACGATGTCTGGGTTATCTTTACAAAGAGCAGCGATCGTTGAAAATAAATTTGAGGAACTGTTAACCTTCCCCTCTATACGAGGCAATCAAGAAGAACGTATTACACAGGTGACGGGCATTGAGCGCTTTAGGGCGTTACCTGAAACAATGGAGATTGATGGCGCCACACTTATGCATGGGCATCAATTTAAATGGAGTGTAAGCTGGCAGCCAACATTCCCACCCTTTCAAAAGCCATTGTTCTTCTTTGGTCATAGTCATGAATCAGGTCTTTATCACCAGCAGAAAAAATTACCGATTCGTATTCGCTACGGACAACCTATTGTATTACAAAATAAACAATACGGTGTAAATGTTGGCTCCGTTGTAGATCACCGTGAATGGTGTCTGTATGATAGTGAAAAGCGGACCATAACCTTTATGTGTGTACCTTCTGTTGATGAAGGAACAGTGTCTTAAACATAAAAAGAGCAAGCTAATCTGCTCTTAGCTTGCTCCCCGTTTTTAATGAATGTATTGTTTTTTTCCGTCCAATAGAATTTCCTTTAACGCTTTGAGTTTGTCAATGACTACAAAGGATTCTTCCGAAATTTCCTTCAAGTATTTTTCTGCCTCATTTTTATGTCCTACATTATATTCACGCACTGCTTTTTTAGCAATTTCATGGACATGAATAAATGGCTGTTCTAATTCTACATACACACGTTCATCACCTAATAGCTTTTTGCCAGTGCCATAATACCATTCACCAAGACGCGATTCTTTTGGCGAGCCTACATCTTGCTCTGTCATCGTTTCAAAGCCTAGCAGTAAATTATAAATTTTCCAGCGCCATAATAAATGATCGGTAATGGCTAATTCAATGATGTCCTCTTGGCTAATAATAAAGTTTTTAGAAATCGTTGATGAACGGTATCCATCGATCATTTTACTTAATTTATAAATAGCAGAGCCCATATCAAAAACGATGACTTTACTTTTTTGCATACTTTCTGTAATTGTATGGTTGCGTTCAGATATCGTTGTAGCGGATTGAGCTTGTACCTTTGTTGTTGTAGCTATTTCCTCAAAGCGAGCCCCTTGCTGCTGTAAATTTTTATTTAACTCTGCAAGTGTTTGAGTGATATGTAGTGTATCTGTAACACCTTGATGTAAGTCTTGTGAAAATTGAGTCGTTAAAGAGCTAATATTGTTAGTAATATGCAGTAGCTCCTGTATATCTGTATGTATGGATTTGACAGATGTACTTGTATCATCGGCAAGCTTCCGAACCTCTTCTGCGACGACAGCAAAGCCCTTTCCTGCTTCCCCCGCGCGGGCTGCTTCAATCGATGCATTTAAAGCTAATAAGTTCGTTTGATCTGCAATTCTTTGAATCAATTCCATCAGCTTCGCTACACTATTTACACGTTCAACGAGACGTTTAATATCCTCCTGCATGGATTTATGTCCTTCATCTGTTGTTTGTAAGATCGTTGATACTTGGTGTAACGAATCTAAATCCTGGTTTAATTTTTTTAAAGCAAGCTTTGTTTGCTCTGAAATATCGCCTACAGATGTAGCAATATCTTCAATGCTTTCATCTAGTTCATGCATCGATTGATCTGCTGCAATGATTTCCTGTTGCTGTATTTCTTGAAATTCAATGAGTTCCTTCACTGTATCCAACTGTGTGTTATAAGTAATGATTTCACCTAATCCATTCACTACGGAACCGGCTTGTATTTCTATATAGGTTTCTAAAATAATTTGCTGATCGATTGTTACTAGGCTATCATACGACAATAGGACATCCAGCATCTTCTCTTGATCACGTGATAATTCTTTTACAATTAGTGGAATAATTAACTGATTAATTAATGTATAGGCAGAAATCATCCAGTTCGGTAATACGCCTATTCGTGCATGTATATATGCTATTTTACGTCGCTTAAATACATAATCTAAATCTAATTCATCGTCAAACAGACTTATAAAGTGTGAATCGAATAACCCTTTTAAACGTTCGACTGTTGAATGTGTATGAATTACTTGGTTAAATTCTGATATTTCCAACAAACGATCATAAAAGTTGTCGAGTATATGCTGTCGATTGTTTTCATAAATTTTACGTAAGAACCCAACAGATTCTCTCCTAATTCTTGATAGAGCTAGAAAATCCAATTTTTCTTTAAAGCGCTCATTCGCCTCAATGTCAGAATTTTTAGCGGCTGAGAAATAATCATAATTTTGATTAATCTTCTTCCTTTTGAACACAATAACCACTCCCGTTTGTCTAAAGTACATGCATGTAGAAACTACTATTTATAAACGAATAATTGAATTTCCTTCATTACCTTCATCTAATAAAACATTTATATTTTACCAACAACAGAAAGTCAAAAATAGATTCTCAAAAAAATCTTTACACTATCTTATTTACTTGTCCACTTTATTGACATTTTTCTTTGATAAACACTATTTCCACGCAGAAAAAGCGCTAAAACCATGATTGATCTTAGCGCCTTCTTCCTATATAAACATTTAGTTACTACTAGCACTCGCAATCGCAATTTTGTAAACTATCCAGTAACTTTTCCATAGCCTCTAGTTGCTCACAAAGCGTTTGAATCATGCATTTTAGAATTGGGATTAATTCTTGGCAAATACAAAATCTTAGCACATTTTGCGCTAATCGTATTCCGCCCTGATGATGGACAATCATTTCCCTTAAGTAGTTGATGTTAATGCTATTGGAAACTGGTGGTGCACACATTGCATTAAACATAGCTTCTGTAATTTCTTTATAAGCACACATATACTCGTATAATTCATACTCTGAATTTTGTACAACACAGCATCTATTTTGTAGTGCTTCAAGACTTTCAAGCATTTCTGTATGTGTTCGGATGATTTCTAATGCAAGATTTTGTACAGGAATATTTGTCGTGAAGCGTAAAACATTTTCTGACATTTGAATTGCTGCTATTTGATATGGGATGATTTGCTTTATAAAATTTTCTGAAATACTACAAGTAATGGTTACATAGGTCATGCCCTGCATCATCTTTTTAAGGATGCGTTGATATTCCTCTAAATATATCTGTGTGACATTACTAAGTTCAATAGGTCTAGCCATTAGACACACTCCTTTCAGAGTAATGTATGCCCGCTAGGTTGTTGTGCGATAGACAATTGTACCAATTGCGCAATTTTTACAGGAACGTCATGATAGTTATAAGTTCTACGGACTCTTCTTTATATGTATCTAGGCATGCTTGACAAATACATGTATTCGTTATGGTCATATTTAACAATTGTTCTGGAAAGTTCTGTGTCATACACCAACATTCTTTTTCCCCTTTGGCGACTCCACAATGATTTTCTTTCCCACATCTTGGGCATCTCTTTTCCGACATAGTCTTGGCCCCCCATTCTTTTTCCATCATTGTAAAGGAAAAAAGGAAGAGCACTCAAGACCTTACTCCTCCCCAGTCACTATTGATGCTTGTGAATTTCTTGTTTCACTTCATCTATATTGGTGTCACTATATATAGCCGTCCCATGTCCACCCTGTTTAGCCAATAATGCTTTTACCTCATTGTAGGATAATCCTGCCTCGGCATTTTTCTGCTTCACTTCATGAATATCTGTGCCCGAAACTGTGAATGGAGCTTCTCCACTTTCTCTATTCATTGTTTGCTACCCCCTATAATTCATCCGGCTGTAATTCAATCAATTCATCGCCTTCTCTTCCCACTCTCTTATTGAGTTCCTCAATAGGGATGGCATCAACAGTTTGCATATCCTCATGCAAATCGAAAAGACTAATTGTATCTGATTCAACCATGTCAGGTTTGTCTTTACTACTTAAATTCATAAATATTTTCTTTTCATGTGGTATTTGTTCTTTGTCCATCATGCCACACTCCTTTCTTCTTTAATGTGTGTAATGATGAACAGATTATGTGTCTTTCCTTTTAGCACTTTTATCGATGCGATGGTACTCAGAAATTTGAATGACACGTACATGCCTGGTATGCAATTCATGATAAATACCTCTGCTATCTGTAAAGGAGATATATTGATCCCGTTCACTCTTTACCAAATTCTCTGCTTCTTGCTGTGACTCGATAAAGATAAACCTTCTGACATAATGTATTTCATCAAAAAAATACGTAATTTTAAATTCCCTCATGATATATGCTCCTTAACAATACGGTGTTACTGCTTATTCTATCCAAAGTCCTGAACAATCCATAACATCATTCATAAGTAGCATATAGTATAATCATAACCTGTATAAAGGAGGATGGACGTTGATTCATACCGTTAAACCCGGCGAAACGTTAACTCAAATTTCCCGCGATTATCGTACCTCATTGTCTTCCATTATTGAGGCCAATCCAGGCATTCAACCAGACACTCTTTACGTCGGTCAACAAATTATAATACCTGGCTTTCCTGATCCTGAGACAATCCCATACCGTATTGAAATTTCTACAGAAAATCGTTGGCTACGCCTCTACAGAAATAATATCCTTCAAAAACAATACCCAATAGCAGTTGGACGTATGCTACACGAAACACCTGTTGGTAGTTTTATTATTATTAACAAAGATCCAAATCCTGGCGGCCCATTTGGAACTATGTGGATGAGTTTATCGAAGGAACACTACGGGATTCATGGCACGAATGATCCTAGCTCCATTGGGCATGCTGTTTCTCATGGCTGTATCCGAATGCAAAATCAAGATGTTGAAGAATTAGCTAGTATTGTTCCTATTGGGACTGAAGTAGTGATTCATCCATAATAATAAGGCTATCCAATGTGATAGCCTCCTCGCCTTCTTCTATTTTTCTCCTCTTGACTGTGCAAGCTTCATTAAATAGTATTGCTCTTCACGCCACATATGATCCGCCATAGGCGCTGTAAATGTACCTAAAACCTCTGCACTCAATTCCATCTCTTCTAACTCTTTTAAAAATGTTTTGAATAAAATCATTTCCAACTCAACATCCTTATTAAACCGGCTTAAAGCAGGAAAGGAATGCATATTCGTTCGTAAATAACCTGTTAATTCTACTGCCTTTAAATAAAATTGTTCAAAGTGTTTGGCAAACTCATTACTCTTTTGCTTCAATCTTTTTTCGACACCATCTAAATCATCCTGAATAATACCTGCATGTCCTGAAGCATCTAATAGCCAAATTAAATGATGGTGAAGCTCATGAAATATTGGTGGTACTTCGCCTTTTTTTAAATAATTGAGCACATTTTGATATTCTTCTAGTTCATTAACCATATGATTGACAAATGTTGGTGTTAAATGAATCCCAATATCTCCTGACAATTGATGTCTCAGTAGATGTAGTTTAAATTGTTTAAACTGCTCGACATTGTCATCCACGGTTATGGAGAAAGAGACTGCATTTGTACCATCAATAGATGACAAATAGGTAAGCAGCTGAGAGAATTGTTGGATAAAACTATTTGCCCTTTGAATGTCATCCTGTTCAGATGGATATAATGCGCCATGAATAAATTGCGCATGATTTTGCATGATTTCTAGCCAAAACCTATGCTCGAAAATTGCATGTTGCACAAAATTAGACAGAGTTAAACCTCCTTTGTTTTTCTTCACTATGAAAGAAGCTTGACGCTATCGTGCCAATTTTTTTAGTCCCCTCTATTTTATTCCTCATGAAATACAAATAGTAGTCTTCAGATCATCATGATCCATTTCGTATAGGATGAAACACTAAAAGCTATACTACCAATGGCTAAAGTAATTATTAGATGGAGTTACAACTTTAGGAGGGAGTACTTTGTCCACAAAGAAACAGTTATTATCCATTTTTGCCTTAGGTGGTATTAATGAAATTGGCAAGAATATGTATGTAGTTCAATATGCAGATGATATGATTCTTATTGATTGCGGAGCAAAATTTCCAGATGAAACCTTGCTCGGTATTGATTTGATCATCCCTGATATCACCTATTTGCTTGAAAATAAAGAAAAAGTTAAAGCTTTAATTGTGACGCATGGACATGAAGATCACATTGGTGGTATTCCATATCTCTTAAAAAAATTAAACGTTCCTGTTTATGCTACCCGCTTCACTTTAGGGCTGATCGAATTAAAATTAAAAGAACATAAGCTGCTCAGAGAAACTGACTTAATTGAAATTCAGGCTGACTCAGCACTCCATTTGGGAGAAATTGATGTAAGCTTCTTTAGAACTAACCATAGCATACCCGATTGCTTAGGAATCGTCCTTGCCACTCCTGAAGGAAATGTAGTGCATACTGGCGATTTCAAATTCGACTTAACACCTGTGAATAACCAATTCGCAGACATTCATAAAATGGCAGAAATTGGATCAAAAGGAGTGCTCGTTCTAATATCAGAAAGTACAAATGCCGAACGACCAGGCTTAACGCCCTCTGAGCAACTTGTTGGTCATCATATTGAGGAGGCCTTTTTCCATGCCGAGCGTAAAATTATCATCTCAACCTTTGCCTCAAATGTTAATCGTATTCAACAAATTGTGCATGCAACCATTGCCGCTAATCGAAAGCTAGCTTTATTAGGTCGTAGTATGGTAAATGTTGTAGATGTCGCTATTGAAAGAGGTTATTTATTTGTTCCAGATGATCTGTTAATAGATGCGCGTGAAGTTAAATACCTTCCCCCAGAGGAGGTAGTCGTTCTATGTACTGGCAGTCAAGGAGAGCCATTAGCAGCACTCGCACGTTTAGCAAATGGTAACCATCGGGAAGTAAAGGTTTTACCTGATGATATGGTTATTCTCGCAGCGTCTCCTATTCCAGGCAATGAAAAAGGAGTTTCTCGCATTGTTGATCATTTGTTTCAGCTTGGCGCAAAAGTCATATATGGTTCTTCCAATCATACGGGAATGCATGTTTCAGGACATGGCTATCAAGAAGATTTAAAACTTATGCTGACGTTTATGAAACCACAATTTTTTATTCCTATTCATGGCGAATTCCGTATGTTGCATCAGCACCGTTTATTAGCTGAGTCTGTTGGCGTTCAAAAGGGCCATACGTTTATTATGAAAAACGGAGATGTTGTGGATATTGAAAATGCGACAGCGAGACAAACACGCAAAGTTCCATCTGGGGATACGTATGTGGATGGAATCGGCATAGGTGAAGTAGAAGGTATTGTCCTGCGTGATCGCAAGCAGCTTTCTGAGGATGGAATGTTGGTTATTGTTTTAACCCTTAGCAAAGCAGACGGTGCTATTATTTCAGAGCCTGATACTATTTCTCGTGGCTTTGTGTTTGCAAAGGATTTCGAAGAGCTATTGAATAAAGTGAATGTGCTGACCAAAGAAATAATCAACGAGTTGCAGCAAGAAAGTAGACAAATACATGTCTTAAGACGAGAAATAAAAAAAGCTGTGGGTCAGTATTTATTTACACAAACAAAACGAAAACCTATGATTTTACCCATCATTATTGAAATATAATTAGTCGGTGCAAGGATTAATAAATCCACTACGCACCGACTGCTTTATATTAATGGCTACATAACCTCTGACACGCATGATATTCTGGAAAATCATGCAAATAATCACCATTAAAAATATGATTTAGCATAGCTATATAAAGATAATGCAACTGCTCAAATCCTTGATATAAGCTGTTAGAATGATGCTTCGCTTGTCTAGAAGTATTATCAAAATGCTTTGGTAGATTCTTAACTGCAGTAACTAAATAATCCTTATTCGTTAATAATTGTTGAACAGCATTTAATACTTGAACTACTTGATGCTGAATGACTATAGAAGGTAACTCAATCATTAAACGATAGTCATCACATTTTTTATTATTATGTTGATACCATTTAATAAAATGAAATAAATAGTCACTGCTTAGTATCGATTCATTCGGTATGATTGCAATGATTTCATGGCTAATACATACATCTGTTTTACATTGATATATACTCGTGTCCTTTAAATTCGTTTTATTTAGAAGGATACTTTGAGCTGGTACCAATGAAAAAGAGTATTGTTCTTTCAATGTACTATCAACCTTTGGCAAACGACTAGTATCATCTTCAAGCGATAATTTCTTTAGCGCTTCTTCGGTTATATAAGGAATGCCTTCCCTAGTAAAGCGTTTTTCACTCGTGAACATTTTACCCATTTTAATTTTTGCTACCTCTTCTAACAAATACTTCACCTTGCTTTCATCCTCCAATCTTATGTTCTACTTTGTAAACTACTCTATAAACATTCACTTTCGATCTACTTCTAAAAGCTTCAATTAGGCCATTTGACTAAGGAAAGTGGCTACTCTAAAATTGTACCATTTTAATGTAACTTTTTCTCTATTATACCACTATAATAGTATAGTCATTTCCACTATTTTTCACTAGCTTTTAACATAGAGGTGAATCATATGTCAGATTTTTTAAAGCTAGTAGGTGAACAACTCCGTATTATTAGATTATCGAAGGGGCTAAGCCAGGAAGAAGTGGCCGAAAGAACAGGGAAATTGGGTTTCAGTAAAGGAAGAGTCTCCAATATTGAACACGGACAATCTAATATAACCTTAAGTACATTAGAAATACTTATGAAGGCACTAGATATTCCTCCTGAGGAGCTTTTTAATTTTCAAAAATTATCTGGCGTTACTGATATTGAGGAAAAGAACCTCATGCTAGACATTCATCGATCATTATTAAGAGAACGCAATTTAGACGAGGTTAAATATGTAGTTCGTATTACAAAGGATTTTTTAAATACGATTGATTCACAGTCAAAGAAAAACAGCCCCAATGGTCAATGACATTGGAGCTGTTTCTTCACCTATATAAATGATTACATACCAAACTTTTGACGATAGCCACATTTTCTACAAAGCTCTTCAACAGCCTCTCTTCTTGAAAAGCCATCGATTATATTATTGGCACGTTCCCCATCCACTATTTCTGAGAACGATTTTTCATGAACATTACCTAAATTAATAACCCCTTCGCCATCTAAGCAGCAAGGTACAACGGTACCATCTACAAGAATCGCAGCCTGACTACGAAGAGCGTGACAAAAGCCTTTGCCTTCATCTTCTGGCTCCAGCAAGCTTGGCCATCTAAATTCATGATCCTGATTCAAATAAATATTCGAGCCGATTTTCACACCCTTACCAGGCTCTACTTTTTCCTCGATGCGATAATCAAGATTATACTCATTTTCTAGTATTTCTAATGTTTCGCGGTTGCGACGTGCTGCAACATCCGAAACGTGATCTTGTTGTAAATTCCATAAGCGGTAGGAAATAATCGTTTTGTATTCTCTAGACTCCCGTACAAAGTCTAAAATATCGCCTAAATATTTTTCTCTGTTTTCCGAACCTTCATGTCCATCAAAGCTATGTAGAGAAAAGTTTATTTGACGTAATGCTGGTTTCCCTAATATTTTTTCACGGTTTTTCTTAATTAACGTACCATTCGTTGTAATATTAACCTTAAACCCTTTCGCATGAGCCGCATCCAACAGCTGATCAATCCGTGGATGTAAAAGAGGTTCTCCCTTTACATGCAAATAAATATATTTTGTATGTGGTCGGATTTCGTCCAATATTTTATTAAATTGTTCTACTTTTATGAGTCCCTTTGCACGTTCAGTAGGCGGACAAAAACTACATGCTAAATTACAAACACTCGTTATTTCTATATAAACCTTTTTAAATGTTTTCAACTTTCCTTCACCGTTCCAGTTCCCTTGTATTCAAATCCCATTCATTTTAACAAATTTATAGGATAGATAGCAAAAAACGAGTGCTTCTCTCTAGTGAATATGGTTACACATACAAATGGACTTTAAAAACTGTAATATCTTATTAGTATGAGTATGAATAGTCGAAAGGAGGACAAACGATGCAAAATTTCAATTCTAGAAAATTTAATGAACCTGAGGAACCTGAAAACGATTCTACTGAAAAACATGCTAGAAACCATATTACATTCAATTTTACATTCAATATAGGAAATACAGACTTCCATTTTGAGCAACGTGCTGAAGGCGGAGGACAAATCAATGAGGATGTGGGGACAAATGCCAATCAAGGTGGGCAAAATGCTAGTCATGGCAGTCACACACGTAATGTAAATTCTCAGTTTGCAGATGGGAATCGCCGTAGCGGTATAGCTGGGAGTGATAACAACGAGGCTGGTGAACAGCAAGGTATAAAGGTACGAGACAGCTTAGTCACTGATAGCGATATTCATTCCTCCTCTAATCATAGTGAAAGCCATGAAGAGGACAATGATTTATTAACGGAAAAATAGAAATAAAACTTCTATCTGTTCATTGTCACACTCAACAGATAGAAGTTTTTTGTTAAACATTTCGTTTATAGTTTTTAGTACCATCATAGGAATACAACATCGGTTTACTATCCACATATGTCTCTAAATGCACGGGACGACCCCACAACTGATATATATACGGTAGTACATTTTCTAAATAGTGAGGATCTAGCTCCATGCCTTCATAGCCATGCATTAAATAGAGCTCCCCATTCCGTAAATAATCACCATTTTTTACTAAAATATATGGGAATCCACCGTTAACCCGCATTGAAACAAGCTGGTCTCGAACTATCTCATGATCTTTGTCAGTAATCCGATATTCATTTCCTTTCTTTTGAAATAAATATAAATCCTCACGCTTCGCTAAGTCTTTTGATAAATAATTACGAATAAAGGAAATATCTGACTCAACCTCTCTTACTTCAAATATTTTTTCCCGTCCTGTGTTCGGCTGTACACCTAACCGCTTCATCTCATCAGTCGGGTTGTTATAGCGATTTTCTATATCCTCAAAAATTTTAATGCCAAGGTAATATGGATTAATGGATGTTTTAGAGGGCTGCACAACTCCTGCATTTAACTTGGCATATTCGATGGTTTCTGGAGTTGTTAGGTTCAACTCCCGCATAATTCGTTGATGCCAAAAAGATGCCCAACCCTCATTCATTATTTTCGTTTCTAATTGTGGCCAAAAATAAAGCATCTCTTCACGCATCATTGTTAATATATCTCGTTGCCAATCTTCCAGCTCGCGGCTATGTTCCTCTAGAAATAATAAAAGATCCTTTTCTGGTTTTGGTGGAAACTGCTTTAATCTCCGTCTAATTGGCTTATACACTTTATCTTTTTCTTCTAAGCTCCATAAATCATCATATGGCGATTTTATTGGAGCCTTTTCTTCCTCTTGCTCATCTTCCTCACTCCAAGATAACTTCGGTCTTAAAATAGATGGATCAATATGTTCCTGAATCGCTAAAACGGCATCTAAAAACTGCTCAACCTCATCCTTACCGTATTCTCTTTCATAGCCGGCAATTCGTTCAGCCGTAGCTGTCATGCTCTCTACCATATCTCTTCTTGTGTTGGAGAAACGCACATTATTTTTAAAGAAGTCACAGTGTGCTAAAACATGGGCAATAATCAATTTATTTTGCGTTAACGTATTTGTATCAAGTAAAAATGCATAGCATGGGTTAGAATTTATTACGAGCTCATAAATTTGACTAAGCCCTAAATCATATTGAAGCTTCATTTTATGAAATTGCTTACCAAAGCTCCAATGGGAAAAACGAGTAGGCATTCCGTAGGCGCCGAATGTATAAATAATATCTGCTGGACAAATTTCATAGCGCATTGGATAAAAATCTAAGCCAAAGCCTAAGGCAATTTCGGTAATTTCATCTATTGCTCGCTGAAGCTCTTTTGTGTCCATTTTACGCCCCCTCCCTTGAACGTTGATACTAATACAACTTCCCTATCATTCCTCATTTTTCTTGAAAAAACTCTTTAAAGCATCATAGACATCGCCTTTTTTTCTCAAAATATGATGTCTAAATTTCGGATCATCAATTTTTTTATAGGTATACATAAGTGTCGAGAAACGATTATGTTGATTGACTTCTCCATACCCGAACATGCTGGATACATCCATCAATTCAGCCACTAGTTTCAAGCACTTTTCATTATCCATTGAAATATTTTCACCATCTGAAAAATGAACAGGATAAATATTGTAGCGTGATGGAGAGTATTTTTCCTTAATTAATTCCAGTGCTTTTTTGTAAGCCGAAGAACAAATAGTTCCTCCACTTTCTCCCTTTGTGAAAAATTCCTCTTCGGTAACTACCTTTGCCTCTGTATGGTGGGCAATGAACTCAATTTCAACCGTTTCATATTTGGAACGTAAAAACTTTGTCATCCAAAAGAAGAAACTGCGAGCACAATACTTTTCAAATGCTCCCATTGAGCCACTCGTATCCATCATGGCAAGCACTACTGCTTTTGATTCTGGCTTTACTACTTCATCCCATATTTTAAAACGTAAATCATCATTATGAATAGGTGTAATTTCAGCTTTTCCATGCATCGCATTGCGTTTTAATGCATTTAAAATGGTGCGCTTTTTATCCACATTACCCATTAACCCTTTTTTGCGAATATCATTGAACTCTATTTTTTCAGTGACGATTTCTGCCTTTTCCTTCTGCTGCAAATTAGGTAGCTCCAGCTCGTGGAATAAGACATTTTGAATTTCCTCAAGACTGACTTCTGCTTCATAATAATCTTGGCCAGGCTTGTCACCTGCTTCTTTTCCTTTACCTTGAGCCTGGTTGGCTTTACTGCCATCTCGTGCCACTACATCACCAACATTGCTATCTCCTTGTCCTTGCCCTACATGCTTAGAGTTATCATAGTTATATCGAATTTTAAATTCATCAAGTGACCTTATAGGTATTTTAATAACCTCGCGGCCATTAGACATCACAATACTTTCTTCACTAACTAAATCAGGTAAATTGTTTTTAATCGCATCTTTCACTTTTTCCATATGTCTTTGTTGGTCCTGGTGTCCTTTACGATGGAGGGACCAATTTTCCTGAGAGATAACAAAGCGTTTATTTTCGTGTTCAGTCATTTTTATCCTCACCCATCTATCAAATTCGCTTTTTCTATACTATGCTTGAGAAGTACTTTCTTGAACGTTTTTTATAAATTCAATAATTCATTCCATAAAAACCCCTCATTTTGATAGTAAAAGGAGTGCCCAAATTGGGACACTCCTATCTGACTTGGAACAATAAAAGTTGTTTATCGATTCAACAGGCTTCCTACATATTGCAGCAACTCGTTAGCAGAAGTTGTATTATAACCATGCTCATCAACAAGTCTTGCGACTACCTCATTAATCTTCTTGAGTTGCGATTCATCCGGCATTTTTGATGAGGTTGTAATTTTCACTACATCTTTTAAATCGGCAAATAATTTCTTTTGAATGGCTTCTCGTAATCTTTCGTGAGAATTATAGTCAAAACGTTTGCCTTTTCGTGCATAGGCAGAAATACGAATGAGAATCTCCTCACGAAATGCCTTTTTAGCATTTTCTGAAATGCCGATTTGCTCTTCAATCGAACGCATTAATTTTTCGTCTGGGTTCATTTCCTCCCCAGTAAGCGGATCAAATAATTTATTTTTATTACAAAATGCCTCTACATTATCAAGGTAATTATTCATTAATGTTTTCGCTGATTCTTCATAGGAGTACACAAAAGCCTTCTGTACTTCATTTTTCGCAATGTCATCGTACTCTCTGCGGGCAACCGCAATATAGTTCATGTATTTCTCACGATCCTCTTGAGAAATGGAAGCATGCTGATCCAATCCATCCTTCAAAGCTCGTAAAACATCTAATGCATTAATAGATGGCACTTCTTTACGGATAATAGCCGATGAAATACGATTAATAATATAGCGCGGATCAATACCGTTCATGCCTTCATTAGGAAACTCTTTTTTCAGTTCCTCTAAGTCAACGGAATTAAATCCCTCCACATTTTCTCCGTCGTACAAGCGCATTTTCTTAATCAGATCCACACCTTGTTTTTTCGGAACTTCCAATCTTGTAAGAACCGAAAAGATTGCTGCGGCCTTTAAAGCATGCGGCGCAATATGAACATGGGACATATCACTCTCTTTAATCATCTTTTCATAAATATGCTCTTCCTGACTCATCTTTAGGTTATACGGAATAGGCATAACAATAATACGGGAATGTAATGCCTCATTCTTTTTATTAGAAATAAAGGATCGATATTCGGTTTCGTTTGTATGAGCTACAATTAACTCATCCGCACTAATTAATGCAAATCTTCCCGCTTTGAAATTACCCTCTTGTGTTAAAGATAATAAATTCCACAAGAATTTTTCATCCAGCTTCAGCATCTCTTGGAACTCCATCATTCCTCGATTGGCTTTATTGAGCTCCCCATCAAAGCGATATGCACGGGGATCTGATTCAGAACCAAATTCACCGATTGTGGAGAAATCAATACTTCCTGTTAAATCTGCAATATCCTGCGATTTCGGATCAGAAGGTGTAAATGTTCCTATCCCTACTCGTTTATCTTCTGAAAAAGAAATTCGTTCAATCATTACATTTTCAATACGTCCATCGTATTCCTTTTCAAGACGCATCGTATTTAAAGGCGATAAACTTCCTTCAATTCTTATGCCATACTCCTCAAAGAATTCATTACGCAAATGATGTGGAATTAAGTGCAATGGGTCCTCATGCATTGGACATCCCTTAATTGCGTAGACCGCACCCTCGTCTGTTCGAGAATATTGCTCTAACCCGCGTTTCAATAAAGTAACAATTGTTGATTTACCACCACTAACTGGTCCCATTAATAATAAAATACGCTTTCTAACATCTAACCTGCGTGCTGCTGGATGGAAATATTCCTCCACCAGTCTTTCAATTGCTGTTTCAAGCCCAAAAATTTCATGTCCGAAAAATTTGTACATTTTTTGCCCATCGCGTTCCTCTACACCAGCACTTTTTATCATATTGTAGACGCGTGAATGGGCTGTTTGTGCAACTTCAGGTCTTTCCCTAATAATGTTTAAATAATCTGCAAATGTGCCTTCCCACTTCAGCCTATTTTCTTCTTCGCGATAGCTTTTCACTTTATCTAAAATGTTAATAGCCTTCCCTCCATTCAGGGCTTGATTTATAACATAGTATGAAGCAAATGACATGATGATACCGATTACTTTTTCTTTCGTGAAGTTTCTTCTTATTATTGATTTTTTTATTACCAAAAAAACCGGGAAAACATTGTCTAAATCGTAAGGAAAAAGCTTTCTGGAATGAAGATAAAAATTTCGGTTATTCTAAACTTTAGAAAGGAGGTCCATCATTGCGTCGTCATTTTACATTTCTTTTAACTTTCATACTTTTAGGAATTACACTCTACCCGAATGCCTCGTTTGCAAAGGAGGAGGCGACGGAAGAAGAAATTATGCAGCAGCGTATGTCTTATTATGTACAATTTGATGAATTGCTCATTCCTTGGCATTTTTTAGCTGCTATTGATCAATATGAGAGAAATTTACAATCCGTTCGAAAAGATATCCCTAAGCGAGATGGCTATTTGTCCATTCAATTTTCTGATGAGTATTGGTCTGGCGCATTAAATCCTGTAAAGGAAGACAGCAAACCCGAAACCATTAGCTATTTTGGAGGAATGGGTCTAGACGGTAATAATGATGGCATTGCTAGCCCTAAGGACGATGAGGATGTCATCTTCTCAATGGCCAGTTACTTAGCTAAATATGGAACAACTGATGAGGATTTTAAATTAGCCTTATGGGAGTACTACGGCAGCGAAGAAGCAGTGAATCAAATATTTACCATTTCTACTTTATACAGACATTATAAAACCATCGAGCTTGATGCCCATACTTTCCCACTTAATATCCGCTCTACTTACAGCTATCGAGGAACATGGGGGGCCAATAGAGGTTGGGGTGGACGTCGTATACATGAGGGAACCGATATTTTTGCCAATTATGGAACACCTGTATTATCTACCTCCTATGGGGTGGTCGAAGTAAAAGGTTGGAACCAATTTGGCGGCTGGCGTATCGGCATTCGTGATAATCATAACTCTTATCACTATTATGCCCACCTTGGAAGTTATCATAAGGATATTGAAGTAGGCACAATTGTGGAACCTGGCACTGTGCTCGGCTATGTCGGAAGCTCTGGTTACGGCAAAGAAGGTACATCTGGAAAATTCCCACCTCATCTCCATTATGGCATCTACAAATTTAATGGAAGAACTGAATGGGCATTTGATCCTTATCCTTCTTTACTACAGTGGGAGCGACTGGCAAAAAGTAAAAAACAATAAATATATGATTCAAGGCACTTGAGGCATTTTGCTTCAGGTGTTTTTTCTTTGCCATTAGGAAATTTCGCATAATTATTTTAATCAACCATCCGTCAACTATACATATTTTACTATTCGTAAAAGAAAAATAATTATACTGTTGAACTAAAAAACTATTTTTAATTATTTTTACCAAATGGCTTATTAATCTATCTAAATAGTTATAAAATAAAAGTTGTTATTCAAAATACTCTATATGGAGTTAGGTAAAGGGATGGGGAAATGAAAGGCATTTATCAGTTTAAAACACTTAAAGCAAAAATTTTAAGTGCATTTATACTTTTGTTAGTTTTAGTCGTTAGCTTTACAGCTTACACTTACACTTCCAATACAGCTATGGAAAAACAAGCAAAGGCTTTAGTAAAGGAAGATTTAGTAGTACTCAATGCAAGTAACAATTTAGCACTCTCTATGAGTGTCCGATTGTCAGCAGCCTTAAACTATGTGTTAACCGGTGATGAAAAATATAAGGAAACGTTTAATGAGTATCGTCAAATAGCTGAGGATAATAATGCGCTTCTAGACAAATATGATACATCCGAGGAACGCACTAAAACTGTAGAACTTGCACGTGATTGGAGCCAAATTGTGAAGACAGAAGTATTCGATGTCTATCAAAAGGGCAATAAGGAACTAGCTTTAGAAAATTTAATGGATACACAAAATCTCGTGTCGAACGTACGTAATGGCTATGAACAGCTCGCTAATGACCGTGAAGAAGCTATTACAGCTGTTGGTAATGATGTTGTAACAACGAGCTCTACCAATCGTACGATCGGTATTATTTTCAGCTCTATCTTAACGATTATTGGTATTCTAATCGCCATTGTTACAGCTAGTACGATTTCTAAGCCCATTAAGGTAGTAGCAAATCGTATGAAGGAACTAGCAGATGGTAATTTACAGCTTGACCCATTAACTGTAAAAACACGCGATGAAATTGGAACGTTAATGTCTTCAGCAAACGAGATGAATGTTCAATTAAAGCAAACCATTCAATCCATCTATACGGTTTCTGAAACTGTAGCAGCAAGTAGCGAAGAGCTAGCACAATCTTCCAATGAAGTACAGGCAGGTACTGAACAAATTACAGTGACTATGCAGGAGCTAGCTTCTGGCACAGAAACGCAAGCCTCTACAACGGGTGATTTAGCAGAAACGATGACAGCTTTCAAACGTAGTATTCAAGAAACAACACAAGAAGGTACCCAGCTAAAAGAGCATTCTAGCCAGGTTCAAGATTTAACGATTAGTGGCAAAAACTTAATGATTCAATCTACACAACAAATGGCCACTATTAATGAAATCATGTTAGATTCTGTGAAAAAGGTTGAAAATTTGAATGATCAATCTGCTGAAATCTCCAAACTGGTTTCTGTGATAGATGATATTTCCAACCAAACCAATTTACTCGCTTTAAATGCAGCTATTGAAGCGGCCCGAGCAGGTGAACATGGGAAGGGCTTCGCCGTTGTAGCAGACGAGGTCCGCAAGCTTGCCGAACAAGTACAATTCTCAGTGACTGATATTTCAACAATCGTCAACCGTATTCAAGGTGATACAGGTACTGTCACTACTGCCTTACAGACAGGCTATGAGGAAGTCAAAAGAGGAACAGCACAGCTTGATCAAACAAGTGATACATTTGAACAAATATCGAGTGCTGTAGAGGATATGATTGATAATATTACTACTATTTCCGATAATTTAAATCAACTAGCTGATGGTTCAGAATCGATCAATGCTTCTATTGATGAAATGGCCTCTATTTCACAGGAATCCGCTGCTGGAGTTGAACAAACGACAGCGACTGTGGAGGAAACGGCCGCTACTATGGAGGAAATAGCTCGAAGCGCTAATCAGCTCGCTGGATTAGCTGAGGAATTAAGTGGCCAATTAAAACAGTTTAAAATTTAGAACAACGATATTAAAAGCTATCTCCATTTTTTCTAGATTTGAGATAGCTTTTTATCTTTTCATTATTGCCAATGTCTAATTGGCACTCTTTCCAGCTCATGGCGCTTAATAATAACACTTATCTTTTGAAACCATTTCTCACATAATTCCATTGCTTCTTCATATTCTTCCTCATCTCTCGCTATAGGATGTTCCCCCTGATCCATAAATATATACTCTAAGATAGGCTCTGATAAATGATCGACTACAAACTTTAATGATAGTTGTGAAACAGTATCAGTATCATCTTCTTCCTCTTCTTCTGCAAAATCTTCCTCTTCGCCTAGCAACGAGCCGCTCATTAAGTAATTTTTAGTTCGGAGGACGAACATTTCATCCTCCATCATAGCTACCTCATAGATTTTACTAAACGGAATTTCTATTATTTTAAGTTCTTCCTCTAATTCTTCTCTTTGAGCGAAGATGAGCATATTTGTATGTTCATTTAGCAATAACCCCTTTAAAGCGTCCTCTGATAATAAGCATTGAGTGTGTGGGATCGCCTTCATCTCCTCCTCACTAGCTTCCTTCATTTGCGCATACTTTTGTGATTCCACATAACGCTCTTTTATATAACGAATAATTCCTATACTCACTAAAGCTAAACCAATTAAAAAAAAGAGCTGCTTAATAATGGCTAATTCAATCGCATTTGCTAGAAAAAGATAGATGATCCCTAACAAAATGAAGAAAATAATTTTCATTCATATCCCGCCTTTATGAAGATAATCGCTAGAAAAATAGTTTAATGTACTAGCAATCTATTCATGAATCTATCTTTTCATACTTATTTCTCCAATATAAAAAACATGAGATCGATGAATGTACAAGGATCTCATGTTCTCTATTAGCGATCGACTAATTCCTCTTTACTGCTTACGTCGTCTAGCGTTTTATCTTTTTCTATTTTGTGCATCTCAAGTACATGCTGTGATGGTGGCACTAGTAGACTTACGACTACAATAGTAACCCCCGTAATAACAACGCCGGAAAATACCGGTGCCTGCCATAATTCATTTAATAGACCAAGGAATCCTTCTGATTGGATGGTCAAACTAGGCACAAATGTCAATGAAGTCACAATGTAATAGATTAGGCCAACGGATATACTTGCCCATACAGCAGGTGTACTCACACGTTTCCAAAATGGTCCTAAAACGATTGGCCAGAATATCGTTACAAAAATAACATCCCATGCTAAATACGCTAAATCAATAACCTTTTGAAAGCTAATCGCTAACACTAGCCCTAGTAAAGCACTTGATAGAATGACAGCACGTGAAAATCTTAGCAGCTTTTTAGGATCAGGGTTACGATTAATAAAATCTAAATAAATGTTCTTTGTGACAATCCCCGAAGTCGCTACATAGCATGCAGCTACCGTGGACATCCCCATAGCTGCCATGGCCGTTAAAAAAATGGCTGCCAAAAGCGGTGGGAAATAACCTTGTGCAAAGGTAAGCATTAATGTTTCTGGGTTAGTACTATTAGGATAAATAGATTTGAAAGCTTCACCCAACATTCCTGGAATCCAACTGATTGCAATAACTATAGTCCCCGCAATGATCATACTGCGCTGAGCTACTCTTGGACTTTTCGCCGCTGCTACTCTTTGACCAAGATCAACTGCTGGAATGTCTCCAAGTGCTAAGACAAGATATAGCGTCCAAAACTCGGCTCCCGCTTTCTCAAACAATGTATGAATATTCCACCACTCAGGATTAAAGGTCACATCTGGATAGTAAAATAAAATAAAGATAGTAATTCCTAGAATTCCTGCTACAGCAAGTGCACCCTGTACAATTTCTGTATAAGCGACTGCCCATAAACCACCTATAACCGAATAGATAGCTGTTAACGATACAAATAGAAGTGCTGCAGGAATGAAGTCAATTTGTAATAGCTGCTGAATAATATATGTACCACCGACTGTTAATGCTGCTGCATTAAATACACCAAAGGCAATGGCCATTACAACACCTGTATAGGCGCCTAGCTTTTTACTACCATAGCGCAAGCCATAGTAATCTGCTAATGTCCAGCCCTTTAAACGACGTAGTGGCTTTGTCCAAATGAGTGCACCAAGAATCATACAAGTTCCTAAGCCACCCATTGTTGCTGAACCTTCAAAGCCACCACTCGTATAGCCTGAGCCAACTGCTGCAAAAAAGAATGGAGCAGCTAATAAAGCCGCGACTAAACTTCCTGTGACAACAGAAAGAGGCATACTCCATCCAGCAACAATTAAATCCTCTGCTGTGTTGACACGCTTGTACCCTTTATAGCCAATATAATAAATAAATAGTAAGTATAAGCTAAAGATGATTATATTTAACATGCTCGTACTCCTTAGTTTCCATTATCCGTTCATTACAACGCCACCATTAGGTGTTAATATTTGACCTGTATAGAAATTAGCATGCTGAGAGGCTAGAAATAGCACACTTTTGGCGATTTCTTCTGGCTGTGCTAAACGTTTTAATGGGTATTTTGCCGATTCTTCCTCCACATAGTTGTCCCCAAACTCTTTTAAAATGTCCGTAAACGTACCACTTGGAGCTACTGCATTAACAAGTATAGATGGTGCTAATTCTCTAGCTAAAGCTTTTGTAAAAGCATTAATAGCACCTTTAGCGGCAGAATAATGCGTAAATTCTTCACAGCCTAAGCTCCCTATATCAGAAGAAATATTAATGATTTTCCCTGTATCACGTTCTTTCATTCTTTTAGCAGCTTCACGGCAATTATAGAAACATCCATATAAATGAACCTTAATCATTTTGTCCCATTGCTCATCCGTCAAATCAGTAATGCTGGATGCCTGTGCAAACCCAGCATTATTCACAAGAATATCAATTTCTCCTAAATGCTTGTCCATATATTGAAACATGTCTTGCACTTCCTGAGATTTAGAAACATCTGCATGGAAGGTCATTGCTTTAACACCAAACTTTTCAGCCTCCATACGAACTGCCTCTGCCTCATGCTCATCCCCAATATAATTGATTAAAATATTAGCCCCATGTTGGGCAAAGCCTAATGCAATGGCTTTGCCAATCCCTTTACTAGAGCCAGTAATTAAAACATTTTTGCCTGTAAAATCAATGTTCATCTTGATCACTCTCCAATTTGAATTTTGTCACAAGTGCTTGAAGCTCTTCTGCTGTTTGCCCAAGAGCTGAGGAAGCATCTTTCACTTCCAGCATTGTCGTTAACTGCTCTTGTGTAGATTTGGAAACATTAGAAGAAAAATCAGCCGATAATTCTGCAGATTGTTTAATGTTATTAACAGATGCAGCCACTTCCTCCGAGGAGGCAGAGATTTGCTGAGAGGCTGCCGAAATTTCACGTATTTGATTTGCCACTTCTTCTGAGGAAGAAAGAATTTCCTTAAAGATTTCTCCCACCTCATTAGTAAATGTCATACCTACTTTTACATCTTCTTTTCCTTTTTCCATAACAGTAAGAGAGGCATTGGAATCTGACTGAATCGAACTAATTAAATTATATATTTCAGTTGCTGACTGTGAGGATTGCTCAGCTAGTCTTCTCACCTCATCAGCTACAACAGCGAAGCCCTTCCCATGTTCCCCTGCTCGTGCCGCTTCAATGGCTGCGTTCAATGCTAAAAGATTTGTTTGGTCCGCAATAGCCGTAATTAAGCTGACAATGTCACTAATTTTTTTAGTATTAACATGTAAGCCGTTAATCGTAGTGCCAATTTGCTCAACTGAATCATTGATTAATTCCATTTGTGCAATAACTTGATGCACAACTTGATTGCCTCGTTCAGATGCTTGTGATGCCGAAATAGAAGATTCTGCCGCTGTATTAGCCGAGTCAGCAATTTGTTGGATACCAGTTGCAGTCTCCTCCATAGCAGCAGCTGTTTCCTCTGTCATTGTCATAGAAGCTTCTGCATTTTGGGTAATTTGCTTTACATCATTGGCAATATTAGTAGAGCTGTTATAAGTCTCACCAGCATTGACCGTTAATTGAGTCGCTGCTGAAGATACGTGATTCGAAGTATTTCTGATGTTTAAAATAATATGTTGTAAATTGGCAACCATTGTTTGAATAGATGCTGATAAATTGCCGATTTCATCTTTAGTAATATCTAAATCAACATTTATTAGCTCCCCATTTGCTACTTGGTTTGCTACATTTACCACCTTTTGAAGTGGCTTTAATAAACGATCTATAATTATGTAAACTAATATTAATAAAATTAAAATTCCGATAATTGCAATGACAATTTGCTTAATAACACTTGCTTTAATAATGGTATTGATATAGTCCGCAGAGTAATCAATTCCTAATAGCGCTATCAATTGCCCATTATCATCGTGAATGGGGCTGAAAACTGTTCTCCAGGAACCAAAAGGATCCTCGAATATATCTGTTACTTCCGTACTATTATTTTGAATAGCTAATTTTGCTGTTTCTACATGCTCATTCGCTAAATCGGTAAAAATTTCTCCTGCTTCATAGACCTCATTCAAATTAGATGTATAGCCAATCGGATTGACCCCACCCTCATCCTGTACATCCCAAATATAACTCCAACTCATAATACCTTGTTGTTCTTGAATCATATCGAGTTGCTTTTGTACCTTCGTAAATTTGGCGTTCGTTTCTCCTTTTTCAGACAATAAATCCTTCACTTCATTACTATCTAAATTCATCGCTGTTAACAAACCAACACTTTTTAATTCTTGTTCCAAATCAACAGTCATTCGATTGTTTAATTCTTTAATACTTTGAGTAGTGATGACGGCTATAAGCAATAACACAACAATGGAAACCGTCAATAAAAGTTTGTTTTTTAATGAGATGTTTTTCCATAAATTCATGACTTTTTTCCTCCTTATACGTTTTTTTGCAAATAAAAAGCCTATTCCGAAAGAAATAGGCATAAAAAGAACTAAAACTAGAATTTAAAGGATACAACTAGCACTCTTTTGCAACCTAGCCATCTAAGTACTTATTCCCTTAGACCTGTAGCTTTGCATCTTTACTTTTTAGTAAATTTGCCTATCTTTCCCCTCCCAAAATTAACACAATGGGAAAAAGTAGTCAATGCTACCAATTTAAAATATACATATTTTATACTACTTCATTACTAGTTATTCGAATTTATTGGACAAAATAAATACAGCTACAACATGGATTCATGTCACAGCTGCATATTTTTCCACTTACCCCTAAGTGTTTGAATAATTTATACGTTTTGTGTAATCAGTAATACAGATGGTATAAAGGATAGAGCAAACATAGCCACATACCATAATGAAGTACGTTTTAATGAAAAACGAACTTTTTTTCGTTCTGCATAAAAAATATCTAGCATAACCGCAACAATAAAAGGCATTGTAACACATGCAATAGCTACTAATAAGATGTCAAAATAAATCATACAAGCACCCCTTTGTTTGTGAACATTTTTCATCTTTTTTGTGAACATTTTGTGATAATTTGATTGTACACAATTCCGTCACAAATTGTCAACTAGTTTAAAAGAAAAAAATGGTACTTTATGATTGATTCTCGCTATATTAGTACATTATTCTCTATATTTATATGTTAAGCCTCTTAAGAAATTACGAACAAATGAATCGCCACATTCTTTATAATTGCGATGACTTGGGTTTCTTAAGATCGCACCTAATTCACCTTTTGTTACTTTAATACCACCATCATATAATATTTCAAGCATGTCCTCCGTTGTTAAAGCTAAGGCAATTTTCACTTTCTTTAAAAGCATATTATTTGGGCTTTCTTTCCCCGAGACATGTAATGGACCTTCTGGCTGTCCTTCCTTTGGCTTTTGAGGACCTCTTTTAAAAGTAATGAATCCATTCAAAAAAGCTTCTACCATTTTGTTATTACATTTGATGTATTCTTCTGGTGCTTCTTCCTCATCATTAACCTTAAGAAGCATGTTTAATATTTCTTCCTTCGTATAAACCATGCCACCTAGCTTAAATATTTCCACCATATCTACATTTTTTATATCTAACGCGTAGCGTAAACGAATGAGAATATCATTATTCGTCATTGATAAATTCCTCCTTTTAATCAACCTTCTTTAGCAAAGAGCCAGGCTTTATTATAACAGACAGTTTGCTCATTTTAGCTTGATTTCCACAAGTTGTTGCTGTTAGCAATTAGCGTGTGCGTTTCCTTCTTTTAAAATGTATGAAAAGTTTGTAGGCAACCATTCTATATGCAAGGAGGTGAGAATAATGGCTAATAATAATCGTAGCTCAAATAAACTTCTAGTACCTGGTGTACAAGAAGCCGTGAATCAAATGAAATATGAAATTGCACAAGAGTTTGGCGTTCAGCTTGGGCCAGAAGCATCTTCTCGCGCTAATGGTTCCGTTGGAGGAGAAATTACAAAACGCCTCGTGGAAATTGCTGAGAAACGTTCAAAAGGTTTATTATAATTAAAAACTAACAAGAAAAGAACGAATCCCTCTCCTTTTGAAGAAGTGGAATTCGTTCTTTTGTAATGGATAGGATTAAGCTTTTTGCAAGTCCTCAGTCGAGCCTTTTAGCGTTAGCATGACCATAAAGGAAATGCCATATAACGCTGCTAAGTAAATCATAACGACTGTCATATCATAGCTTTGTAAAATATAGCCGACAAAGATTGGTGAAAATCCTCCTATTGCTCGACCAAAGTTAAAAATTGTATTTGTTGCTGTACTACGAATTTGCACTGGATAGAAGCTACTAATTAATGCACCGTAGCCAGCAAACATCCCATTAGAGAAGAATCCTACAATTGCACCACCCATTAATATAGCTACAGCTCCTGTCGCAAAGGAGTATAGAAATACGGCACATGCAGAAGCCAATAAAAAGATACCAAATGCACGTTTCGCCCCAAAACGATCCATAAATCTTCCGAAAGTGAGCATGCCGATAATCATGCCGACTGCAGTACTAATTGTCCACAATGCTGAGCTTGAAACAGATAAGCCTTGCGATTTTTGGAGCATGGATGGTAGCCAGATCATCAGGCCATTATAACCTGCAATTTGAACAGTTGCCATTAATATTAAGGTTAAGGTCGTCATAGTGACACGAGGTGTTGCAAATAACTGTGCCAATTTCCCTTTTTTCTCTTTGTTACTTTGGTTGTTTTGTGACGCCAGCCATTCTGGTGATTCATGAAGATTTTTTCGTACGATAAAGGCAAAGATTACTGGTAATACGCCAACAAAGAATAGTGCTCTCCATCCTAGTGTCGGTAAAATAATGGCGCTTAATAAAGCTGCTAAGATGACCCCATATTGTGCACCTACACTCACATATGAAGAGGCTCTTCCTTGTTTATTCTTTGGCCAAGCCTCGGCGACAAGCGCCATTCCGATACCGTACTCCCCACCAGCGCCTAGTCCAGCGATAAATCTATATACATAAACTTGTTCAATACTTGTTGCTACTCCTGTTAGGGCAGTACCGATTGCAAACAATATGATGGTATATGTGAACACTTTTACCCGACCATACTTATCTGCAAGCACACCAAAAATAATCCCACCTAAAAGCATACCAATATTCGTGATAGATGAAATTAATCCACCTGTTGCCAGATCAATGTTAAATTCTGCAATAATCATTGTCATCGCAAAAGAAATAAACATAATGTCCATTCCTTCTAGCGTTAACCCGGCCACTGAAGCGACCACGGTTTTTTTTCGATAATCCATTCTTTCTAACCTCCAGATTTTTGTTGTCTCTCTCTTTTAGCGTTCGAGTGAATGGATTATGGTTGTTTTGTCCATTCTCTTTTGAAGCCTCACGGGACTTCCTTTAAAAGAGGTGTATTTGAACAAAAATAAAAGCCCTTTAGTCAGAGAAGACAAAAGGGCATGCCAAAGCAAAGATATTATAAGCCTAAAAATATCATGTAGCCCTTTTCAGCCTCTCTGGACCGTATTAAAGGTGATTTATTTCGTTCATTTATACCGTTCTACATTCTATAAGATTACGCATAAAAAAGCAATGGTTGAATAGTGGAAACTAACTAGGTAACTCAATAAAGTTTTGAGCAAATTGATAGATGACATGAGCCGGTACAGCCAAATTAAGATTCTGACCATCATTAAAACCAGCTGTAATTAAACCGACCAACCTCCCTTGCATATCCAGTAAAGCACCACCGGAACTTCCGTTTGAAATAGCAGCTGTAAATTGAACCATAGACATTTTTTGTATATCTCTAAATCCCGCAACAATTCCATCAGAGACCGAATTAAATAAACCGAGAGGACTGCCAATCGCTACAATCTTTTGTCCTCTGACTAAATGACCATCCATTTTAACCGGTAAAGGTTGGCCTGTTCTGTCCACTTTCAAAATAGCCAAATCATGTATATCATGATATTTCACAAATTGATGCGTAGTATATTCATTTGAATCATTTTCATATAGCACAGAATAATATTTCCCACCACCTACTACATGCAAGTTCGTCAAAATATAGCCATCGCGATGGAGAACAACTCCAGAGCCAAAACATAACAACTTACCATCCTCGGCAAATGTCTTTATCATGACAACAGACGTCGCTAAAGAAGCCAACTGTTCATAACTACACTCTTCTGAAGTAACCATGCTAGAACTAGGGGTTGGAAGAATCGTCGGTTGTTGTGGTGGTATGCTTTTCATCGAAAGCATTTTAGGGATTATGAATTCTTTTTCATAGCAATCAGGACAACTCTGCAAATTAGATGATGCTGCTATGATAGGATACAAATTAGTGATATCCCCTTTAGGATTCATATAGCATATATCGCAGCCAAGTGTCGATAAGAAATATAAGAATAATGATTCATGCTGCGTAATGTCACCTATAAAAACAATTTTAGAGGATGCTTGATTTTCCTTAGAAAAAATTTGTGGTAAATAATAATCCATCCAATATAAAAATTTAACTGCAAAGTTTTTTAGTAAAGTGTCATTCGCATGCGGCTGTTGTTCTTTAAAAAGATGTAGAATGTTTTTAAAGCTAAGCTTTTTTGTCCATTCAAGTTGATCATTCGCTAATTTACCGCATAAAGATGTCTCATACAGTAATTGCATACTATCAGCAGCAACCTGCCAATTCTCCCAAAGCTCCGACAGTCTATCTGCATCTTTCTTATTATTGATGACCTCAAGCCTATGTAGTCGTAAATAAAATACGCTTTGCTTTGTGAAATACTCATCCATTTTTAAAATATCTTCTTTATAAAGATCTACAGAATCAGGTATACCAATATAACGTAGAAAGACTACTTCCTTCGTAAGGGCATTATTGTTAGGACTGATCTGCATAAACTCCTGAAAAGGATTAGCTAACTTTTTATACTTAATTTTTAACGGTCTCGTTGTCACAACCATTTTCATACAACTCCTATAAGCATGTCATTACATATAATGGTACTTATATACAATTCTCTGACATCTCTCTAAATCCTCTATTCCTAACCACAAAAATACACAGCTCTATAAAGAATTGGACGTTTTCTTCACCTTTCTCAAATAAATAAAAAGAAATACTTATCAGAAGTATGAATAATGGTAGGGCTTGTAAATAAAAAGCCGTGCATAAAAACAAGAACCCCGCCACCAGTATCTGTAGCTAGAGCACCAATAGCTAATGCAAATGGCAAAACAGACTGATTGAAAAGTCAAACCAGCTATACGATAGGCTGTTTGAAAAAGAATTCATGCCAAAGGAAATGAAAAGGAATTAGCATTGGAAGACCTCGCTCAAATAATTGAAAAATTGAGGACTCATTGGACATTAGTTAAGAGCTATCTGGAGACAACATAAAAAATAGAGAAATCCAAATTTGAATGCATTCGAATTCGGATTTCTCTATTAATTGAAGCTAGTTATGTCCCAGGCTCTCAAATGATTTGCTTACTTAAATACTTGCGCTGCAGCAACAGCCTTTTTCCATCCTCCATAAATTTTATCACGATGGTCATTATTCATATTAGGTGTAAATTGACGATCTAAATTCCAATATTTGCTGATTTCCTCTGTCGAATGCCAATAGCCAACTGCTAAACCAGCTAAATACGCTGCGCCTAAAGCGGTTGTTTCATTAATAATTGGACGATCAACAGGAACATCCAATAAATCTGCCTGGAATTGCATTAAGAAATCATTGGCCACAGCTCCGCCATCTACACGTAATTTGGCTAGCGGAATATTAGCATCTGCCTCCATCGCTGCTAATACATCCTTTGTTTGATACGCTAATGATTCTAGCGTAGCACGTATAAAATGCTCCTTCGCAGTTCCTCGTGTTAAGCCAAAGATAGCTCCGCGCACATCAGAATCCCAGTACGGTGTTCCTAAGCCAACAAATGCTGGGACAACATAAACACCATCAGTTGACTCTACACGTGTTGCATATTGCTCTGATTCACTTGCATTACGGAACATACGTAAACCGTCACGTAACCATTGAATCGCAGAACCTGCTACAAAAATACTGCCCTCTAAAGCATATGTTACTTTGCCATCTAAGCCCCAAGCTAATGTGGTCAATAAGCCATTATCTGACTTCACTGCCTTCTCACCAGTATTCATTAACATAAAGCAACCTGTGCCATATGTGTTTTTAACCATACCTTCCTCAAAGCATGCCTGACCAAATAGGGCTGCTTGTTGGTCGCCTGCAGCTCCCGCAATTGGGACAGCAGAGCCAAAGAATAATGCCTCCTCTGTATAGCCATAAACCTCAGAAGAAGGACGTACTTCTGGTAGCATAGAGGCGGGAACTGTTAAAATTTCTAATAGTTCTTCATCCCACTTTAAATCATGGATATTATACATCAATGTACGAGAGGCATTTGAATAGTCTGTTACATGTACTTTTCCACCGGATAGCTTCCAAATTAGCCAAGTATCAATTGTGCCGAATAGCAACTCTCCAGCCTCCGCTTTTTCACGAGCTCCCTCAACATGATCTAAGATCCACTTCACTTTTGTACCTGAGAAGTAAGCATCTATTAATAAACCTGTTTTATCACGGAATAAATCATTGTAACCGCTTTCCTTTAATTGCTCACAAATATCATTCGTTTGACGTGATTGCCAAACAATTGCGTTATATACAGGCTTGCCAGTATGTTTATCCCATACTACGGTTGTTTCACGTTGATTGGTAATCCCAATCCCTGCAATTTGATTTGAACTCACACCTTTTTCTGATAACACTGTTGCAATACAAGATAGAATAGATGACCAAATTTCCTCTGCATGATGCTCTACCCAGCCTGCATGTGGAAAATGTTGTTGGAATTCTTGTTGTGCTGTGTGTACGATTTTACCCGTTTCATCAAAAAGAATAGCTCTTGAGCTTGTAGTTCCTTGGTCTAACGCTAAAATATATTTTTTTTCTGACATAGAAATCCCTCCAAATAATTTAGTCTTCTACTTGAACATTCTTAACCGTTAATTGTGCTCCTATGAAAATAGCAATCACAATTACTGCAACAATCCAAAACGCAATACTATTTTTCCCTTCAAATATTTGTTGGAAAAACAATGCACCAAATGTACCTCCAATAATTGGACCTACAACTGGTACCCATGCATAGCTCCAACCAGAATCTCCTTTACCTGCAATCGGTAAAATAAAATGCGCAATACGTGGACCTAAATCACGAGCTGGGTTTATGGCATAACCTGTTGGACCCCCTAAAGCCATCCCAATTACAATAATTAACATACCAACTAAAAATGGATTTAAACCATCTGTAATAGTATTTGTACCTAAAGCTAAAATTCCTAAAACTAAAATAAATGTTCCTATCATTTCTGATAATAGATTTGATAAAGGATGCTTAATAGCTGGCATTGTGGAAAATGGCGCTAATTTTACATCGGCATCTGCTGTTGCCTGCCAATGTGGTAAATACATAAAGTAAACAAGTGTAGCCCCTAAAAATGCACCAATCATTTGTGCAGCAATATAGGCTGGCACATCTGCCCAAGGAAAGTTTCCAATCGTGGCAAGGGCAATTGTTAATGCTGGATTTAGGTGAGCACCACTGATTCCACCTACTGCATAAGCTGCCATTGCAACCCCAAGCCCCCATGCAAAGGTAATGACGATCCATCCACCACCAAAGCCTTTTGATTTGTTTAGCACGGCACCTGCTACTACGCCGCCACCAAATAAAATAAGAATCATTGTGCCGACCAGCTCAGCTGTAAACGTAGACATAGTTTAATCCCCCTTTGTGATAATAGCCCATAGAAAACAAAAAGGAACCCACATCCAATCAAACTACATTAATACATGTAGATGAACAAATGTGGGTTCCTTTTCCTAACCACGTGCGTATGAACTTATGTCCATTTTAGAGAAAAAAACATACAGAGTCAACTATTTTTTGAAATTTTCCCATAATTGCCTATTAGAAGTTGTAACAGCGATAGCACCACCAGCTAATGCTTCTTCAATATTGTCCACTGTACGCACTAAGCCACCTGTAATAACAGGGATTTGAGTACGCTCATGGATTTCCTGAATCATCGTCGGAATAATGCCAGGTAACAGCTCAATATAATCAGGCTGTGCTGTTTCAATCATCGAATAACTTTTTTCAAGAGCAATCGTATCAATTAAAAACACTCGTTGAATAGCCATAATTCCACGCGCTTTGGCTTTCATTAGCATATTGGAACGCGTTGAAATAATGCCAGCTGGACGTATATCATTACATAAAAAGTCCGCTGCAAAATTATCTGTTTTTAAACCATGAATTAAATCCGCATGAATAATTAATTTTTTTCCATGTCGTTGTGCCTCACGCTTTAAAGACATCAATAAGCTAATGTGCACCTCCAATAGCACAATATAATCGAATGGACTTGCTATTATCTCGTCAAATTGCTTGACGGTACGCGCAGCAGGAATCACCTGTTGATTATCAAAATGCATTCCATTCTCTCCTTCCCTTATAATACAATGTGAACGCTCACCCTTATATTATGTTGAGAGTAACTACATCATTATAGCGCAGTTGTCGCTCGTTTTATTTCTTTCTTTACATCTTCTTCATATTGTGTCCGTTGCTGTGCTGTCCAGTTGAGTTGCTTAGCCATTTCATCCAGAATTGCCTCTTCATATTGTTGAACAATTGCCATTTGAAAGAACATATACCCTGTCCGGCGAACCATAAAATCATTTGGATGAACGACCATTTCATGATGAATACCATACATCAATTGCGCATATAGCCATGATGGTAAAATAGGGTGTCCTTCCTTTACATAATTAAAAACAATTTCTACATTGCTACCATAATGCTGTGTTAAAAATTTGGCCTCTTCCTCAGATAAGCCTATTTTCTTGCCTACTCTTGTATGGTCATATAAGAAGGCATAAAATTTACTTGAGCCGCCAATATGGCCACCAGAAATCGGAATATTTTTTGTTGTACATGGAGAAGATTTAATACCAAACTGTTGCTCTAGCTCTTGTGCAATCGTATTTAATACCGTTTCAGCCATTTTACGATAGCCGGTTAATTTTCCACCTGCAATTGTTACAAGTCCCGATGGCGAAATCCACACTTCATCCTTACGAGAAATTTCAGATGGATTTTTTCCGTCTTCATGAATCAATGGACGAACGCCTGCCCAACTTGATTCAATATCCGCATCGGTCACCTTCACATTTGGGAACATATAACGAATAGCGTTCATTATATAATCGCGATCCTCTTGATAAATATCCATATCGCGAGCATCACCCTCATAAAATGTATCTGTTGTCCCTACATATGTTTTTCCTTGTCGAGGGATTGCAAATACCATGCGACCATCGGGTGTATCAAAATAAACAGCTTGTTTTAATGGGAATTTGGATTCATCAAAAACAATATGCACACCTTTCGATAAAATTAAATGCTTCCCTGCTTGCTTCCCTTCAATTGTGCGCACATCGTCCACCCATGGACCAGCAGCATTAACGACAGCCTTTGCACGAATTTCGATTGCATGATTTGTTAATAAATCCGTCGCAACAATACCACTTATTTTTTGCTGTTCATTATATAAAAAGTTTTCGGCTTTTATATAATTCAATAATGTTGCCCCTCTTTCAATGGCTGCCTTTGCTACTTCAATGGTTAAACGAGCATCATCAGTACGATACTCTACATACATACCACCGCCAAGTAATCCCTTTGTTTTCACTAATGGCTCCTTCTCAATGGTTTGACCTGTACTTAACATATAACGGCGTTCTGCACGTTTGACGCCCGCTAAAAAATCATAGACACGCAAGCCGAGATTTGTAGAGTATTTTCCAAATGTCCCTCCCTTATGAAAAGGTAATAACATCCAAACAGGTGTTGTCACATGTGGACCATTTTCATAAACAATGGCACGTTCCTTCCCTAACTCTGCTACCTCTTTTATTTCAAATTGCTTTAAATATCGTAAACCGCCATGTACCAATTTTGTGGAACGGCTAGAAGTTCCTGCTGCAAAATCCTGCATTTCCACTAATGCTACAGAAAGACCGCGAGCAATAGCATCCAGTGCAATACCACAACCTGTAATACCGCCACCAATTACTAATAAATCGTACTCCCTATCTTGAAGTTCCTCTATTGTTTGTTGTCGTTGTAACGCAGAAGCTGTACTCATAATTTATTTCCTCCCTCATCATTTTAACGATAAAAAAAGACCATCAAAAGCATATGTACGCTAGGCACATATGTTTTCAATGGTCTCTCAGTTACTCAAACCTGCTATTAACTTACTTTTTATTGTAATATGCACATTCCAAAAAGGCAAGTTTCTGTTTAGTGACAGGATACTGCTTACCTCACCCTAATGAAGTAGGATTCTTTGTTACTCAATATGATTTGCTTCAAAGCGATCAAGCAATGCACGCACTTCATCTGTTGATTTCGTGTTCATCAATTGGCTTCTTAACTCACCGGCACCTCGGAATCCCTTGACATATATTTTGAAAAAGCGATGAAGCCCTGTGATGGAGCGTGGGAGTACTTCCTCATATTGATCTTGAAGATTCAGCTGAAGTCTTAAAAGGTCAAGATACTCTTTACTGCTATGCTCCTTTGGTTCTTTTTCAAAAGCAAAGGGATTTTTAAAAATACCTCGTCCAATCATTACGCCATCAATCCCATATTTTTCGGCAAGCTCTAGCCCCGTTTGTCGGTCAGGGATGTCTCCATTGATCGTAAGTAGCGTATTAGGTGCGATACGATCACGTAATTTTTTGATTTCTGGAATGAGCTCCCAATGTGCATCAACTTGGCTCATTTCCTTTCTTGTTCGTAAATGAATCGACAGGTTCGCAATATCTTGTTTGAAAATATGCGTTAACCATTCCTCCCATTCCTCTACATCCTTATAGCCAAGTCGTGTTTTCACACTGACAGGCAGTCCACTCGCCTTTGCAGCTTGAATCAATTCTGCCGCCACATCTGGACGTAGAATAAGGCCACTACCTTTCCCTCTCGATGCCACATTTGGCACAGGACAGCCCATATTAATATCGATACCTTTAAAACCTAGCTCTGCCATGCCAATACTCATTTGACGGAAATACTCAGGATTATCCCCCCAAATATGTGCCACCATCGGCTGCTCATCTTCCGTAAAAATCAAACGCCCACGCACACTTTTCTGTCCCTCTGGATGACAATAGCTATCCGAATTTGTAAACTCTGTGAAAAATACGTCCGGTCTTCCGGCTTTACTGACTACTTGACGGAAAACAACATCTGTGACATCTTCCATCGGAGCCAGTACAAAAAATGGACGCGGCAAATCACGCCAAAAATTATCTATCATGTAATTCCAAATCCTCTCACTATCTGTATAACTCACTTTAACTCAAAAACAACTGTATGAAACATTATAAAAAGCAGATGGTATAGAGTTTTTCTATATCAACTGCTTTTCTATTATACCAACTCTAGCCACGCAACCGCTTCACAATGCGTGGAATGCGGGAACATATCTACTGGTTGAATCTTTTGTGTTTGGTAGCCGCCATCCTCCAAAATACGAAGGTCGCGTGCTAGTGTGGCTGGGTTGCAGGAGACATAGACCACTCGTTTTGGTCGTTGCTCTAAAATGGTTTTTAAAAGTGCTTCATCACAGCCTTTACGTGGTGGATCAACTACCAGTACGTCTGCTTCCTTTCCTTCCTTATACCATCTTGGTATAACTTCCTCAGCTGGGCCGGCCTCAAAATAAGTATTTGTAAAACCATTTAGGACCGCGTTACGTTTGGCATCTTCTATCGCTTGTGGGACAATTTCAACCCCCATGACTGCCTTTGCCTTTTGTGCAAGGAACAAGGAGATTGTTCCAATTCCACAATAAGCATCAATCACTCGTTCATCCCCTTGCAAGTTAGCATAATCAAGTGCTTGTTTATAAAGTACTTCAGTTTGCTCTGGGTTGACCTGATAGAAGGAGCGAGCGGAAATTTCAAAGCGTACGTCGCCAATTGTATCAATAATGACGTCCTTGCCCCAAAGGTTCAGTGTGTCATCACCAAAAATCACATTCGTTTTCTCATGATTCACATTTTGCATAATTGAAGTGACGTTCGGAACAAGCTTTTGAATTACTGCAATGGCTGCTTCTTTTTGTGGTAATTTTTTCTTTTTCGTCACGAGGACAACCATGACCTCACCTGTTGCCCGTGCTTTACGAATGACAACATGGCGCAACATGCCCTCGTGGGAAAGTTCATTGTATGGGCGCATGCCTATCGCTACTAATTCTTTTTTCAAGCCTGCTAAAATTGCATCTGCTTCTCCTGTTTGGATCAAGCAACGCTCCATATCCACAATGCTATGCGTCTTTGTTTTATAGAAACCAGCAATAGCTTGTCCTGCTTCATTTTCAGAGAAAGGAATTTGCGCTTTATTTCGATAATGCCAAGGCTCTTTCATTCCTTTTACAGGCAGAACAGGTGCATCAATTTTACCAATGCGTTGCATCACATTGCGCACCATATTTTCTTTCCATTTGAGCTGGCCCTCATAGGATAAATGCTGTAATTGACAGCCACCGCATTGTGTAAAGTAATCGCATGGAGCTTTTACTCGATCGGGTGATGGCTTAATAATATCTACAACTTTTGCAAAGCCATAATTTTTTAAAGTTTTCATCACATGGATTTCGGCTGTTTCGTTCGGAAGTGCGCCTTGTATAAATAATGGATAGCCATCCACCTTAGCGACACCATTGCCATCATGTGTTAAGTCTTCTATATAAACTGAAAGTCGTTCATTCTTTTTCACGGGTGCTGACATTCGTACATCCTCCATTTCAATCTCCTTATTGTAGCATGTGTTGGCGAATGAAAAAAGAACAAGACCTGCCCGTTATGCGGTTCTTCTAACTAACTTGAAAAAAGAGCCGCTATTCGCGACTCTTTCCTTGCTCTTTTGTTATATGATAATCCCTTGGTGCCCACCAAAATGCACACAAGATTCCAAGAATGACGACAATAAAAGGCGCATAAAAAATTAAAAAACTTTGCATATACTAATTTCCTCCTATGCGTGATTGTCTTCTTTTCCGGTCACATAGTTTTTATTGAATAAGAATAATTTCATCAATAAATAAAGTGATGGAAGTAGGAGACACAGTCCTAAAATAAAGGCAATGATTAAAGCAATTGCCATTTGTGTACTTGTGAAGCCATCATAAATCGTTAAATATGGATACAGTAAATATGGGTATTGCGCAATACCATAAGCGAAAAATGCTACCGCAAATTGTGCAATCAGAAGTGCAACTGCAAGCCCATATTTTTTACGCATTGAAATGAGGAACACTGTAATTATAAATAATATGGCTGATATTGCAAACATCCACCATAAATTCACCATGTGACTATAACTTTCAGGATTAATGGACTTCATCTCATACATAATGCCTAATGCGCTGATCATCAAAGGAGCTGCCCATAAAAGTGCATATTTTCTCATTAGCTTCGTAGCTTCAATGTCATTCGCTTTATGAGCATACCAAGTTAAGAATACTGCGGAAATGTAAAGTACAGCGGCAATACTCAGTACCACAATGCTCCAAGCAAATGGACTCGTATATAAAGTCCAATAGTTTAAAACAGGCTGCCCGTTAACGAGATCCACATACCCTCCACCAGCAATAGCAAAGACAACAGACAACGATGCAGGAATTAATAAACCTGCTACACCATAGGTCAGCGTGTAACCAATATGTCCTCTTGTACCATACGATTCAAAGGCATAATAGGAACCCCGAATGGCTAATAGTACAAGGGAAATGCTGACTGGTATAAGTAAAATGGTTCCATAGTAAAAAGCAGTTTGCGGGAAAAATCCTACGATCCCTACAAAGAAGAATACCAAAAAGACATTGGTTACTTCCCAAACAGGCGATAAATATCGTTTAATAATATTCGTTAAAATATGATTCTTCCCAATCAGTAGGCTATAGGCGTTAAAGAAACCTGCACCGAAATCAATCGATGCGACAATGACATAGCCAAATAGGAAAATCCACAATACTGAAATACCAAGAATCTCTAATGTCATAGGATGTCACCGCCTTTTTCAGAGTGGCGATCTTCAATCTCACGCTCAATGGGATTCTTTTTAAACATTCGCACCAAGACGACAATGCTTCCTACCGCTAATACTGCATATACACCTGCAAACAACAACAGCATTAAATCCACATGATCACTCGTTGTGGCCCCTTCTGGAGTTCGCATCAAGCCATAAAGAATCCATGGTTGACGTCCAACCTCAGCAAGCCACCAGCCCGCTTCAATAGCAATGATAGAAAGTGGCCCCCCCGCCACAATGATCCATCGATACCAGCGTGAATGAATAAACTGCCAGCCCCGTGCTTTCCCTACAACATACAGTAATGAAACTAGCACCATAAACATACCTATGGAGACCATAATATCAAAGAGATAATGAATATAGAGTGGTGGTAGATCCTCTTCCTCGAATTGATCTAATCCAATTACCTCTGCATTAGGATTAAAATGTGCAAGAATGCTTAAAGCATACGGAATTTTGATGGCATATTTCACTTCTTCTCCATCTAGCACGCCAAATAAAACAAGAGAAGCCTTTCCTTCCGTTTCAAAATGCCATTCCGCTGCAGCTAATTTTTCTGGTTGATATTCCGCTAAGTATTTTCCTGAGAAATCTCCAATCACAGCTGCTGCAATGGAGAAAATTAAACCAATTTTCATCAGTAACAGCAATGCTTTTTTATGGTATACATGTTTCGATCCTTTAAGCATTCGGTATCCTGCTATAGCGGCTAGAACAAATGCAGATGTCATATACGCTGTTACTAGTACATGCGCCACCTTTGTCGGCATAGCAGGGTTAAACATCGCTAAGAAGGGTTGAATATTAACAAGGTTCCCGTCGACAATATCGAAACCTCTCGGGGCATTCATAAAGGCATTCACGATTGTAATAAATACAGCCGACATCGATGCACCTACTGCAACTGGAATTAACAATAGCATATGCTTTTTCTGACTATCGAAGCGGTCCCAAGTATATAAATAAATGCCCAAAAATATAGCTTCAAAGAAAAATGCAAACGTTTCCAAAAAAAGTGGTAATGCAATGGTTTGACCAGCTAGTTGCATAAAGTTGGGCCATAATAATGATAGTTGTAAGCCAATTGCAGTTCCAGTCACAACACCCACTGCAACCGTAATGACGAAGCCACGTGCCCAACGTCTTGCCATTAAAATATAATGCTCATCATTCTTTTTATACCCAGTCCATTGAGCAATCATAATCATTAACGGGACACCGACTCCTATCGTTGCATAAATGATGTGGAACGATAAAGTTAACTCAGTTAATGCACGACTCCAATAGACTGCTGATTCGTTTATCATCTCATTGCCCCCTAGCTCCCAAATATTCTTCCAAGAATGGAAAGTAGCATAATGATTGCAACACCAAAGCTTAGCCAAATAAGCTTCTTCTCCTGTGACTTATACAAAAGCAACACTTCCTTTCCTTTATCCATACCCCATTTTCCACTATTACAACGAAAAAAACCTTTATAATGGACCGAAATTTCAGCCTATTAATAAGGTTTCAAAATTTGTTCATGTAATATACGCACATTTGCCAAACATTTTTCTTAATTCATTCACAATCCCTAATTCTAAAGGTTGGACTTACTACATATTTAATTTTTCGCTGCGGGCTATTTGCTTTAGTCTATTATCTTTTTAGTCGTTTTGGTGTTCTTCAAGAGTATGCTGATTCCTTTATACAAAAAAGCTCATCCTCGCTAAAACGAAGATGAGCTTTTCATATATTATATACGGTCCTCTTCGCGAATATCAGCAAGAGGGACAAAAATTTCGATATGACGCTTTAAATTTTCAAAGGTAGCTGGAGCGTCTCCGCCATATTCACCATCTAGATTAAGATGTACTTCGTTTTCAGTAGTGACTTTGACAACACTCGCTTTTTTGTAAATGACACGGTCATCATTTAAATGTTCGCCTCTTAATGCCATAGCCGCTAGTTGAATAAACTCAGGAAGGCTAACCTTCTTTAACACTAATAATGTAAAGTATCCATCATTAATACTTGCATCTGGTGCAAGTTTTTCAAAGCCTCCTACAGAGTTGGTTAAACCACATAAGAACATCATGGCATCCCCGTCAAACACTTCCCCATCATATTCTATACGCATATGGGAGGCTTTGATGGATGGAATCATTTCTACTGCTTTTAAATAGTAGGCTAACTGCCCAAGCATTGTTTTCATTTTACTTGGTACTTCATATGTTAGCTCCGTAATCCGTCCGCCAGCAGCTATATTGATGAAGTAGCGTTCTCCATTTAATAGACCGACATCCACTGGCAATGTATCGCCTTGTATAATAATGTCTACCGCTTCATCAATATTTCGCGGGATATGCACGGCACGGGCAAAATCATTTGTAGTGCCCATTGGAATTAGACCAACTTTTGGACGGTTTTCAAATGGACTTACACCTGAAACAACTTCATTTAAAGTGCCATCTCCACCAACTGCGATGATTATATCAAAGCCACGGTCTACTGCATCTTTTGCTGCAAGTGTTGCATCGCCTTCACCGGTTGTTGCGTGACAGGATGTTTCATAGCCTGCTACTTCTAATTTTTCCAACACCTCTGGTAGATGCTTCTTAAACGCTTCGCGTCCAGATGTAGGATTATAAATGATTCTTGCTCGTTTCATAACATACCTTCCTGCTTCATAAGATTCTATTTCATTCAACGATTTACTCGCTAAAATGTTGCATTACGTTTGTTACTTTTGTAACGCGTTTGTCACCTGTTTTTTAAAGTCTTCATAGACATACGTCCAATATGTTTGGTTCGTTATATTTTCCTCACGAATCTCCGCATAAAGGGCCTTTTGAGCTTCTTCAAATGTTGGATCTTCTTTATCTGGTAAGCTTGTACGCTTCGTTACAACAAGCTCTTGTAATTCCGGTGCACGCGGACCCCATTTTCCAATCACCTCACCAGTGCTATCTAATAGCAAGTAAATAGGAATAGCACGTCCTCCATTTGTTAAATAACGATCAATTAGATCTGTATCCGCATCACGGAACACTGTACGCATGTCCAATCCAGCTGCTTCAGCAACACGACGAATAATTGGATTGTTTAACATAGCATCTCCGCACCAATCTTCCGTAATCGTTAAAATTTTTGGTTGCTTGTCTTTTAATAATTCAATAAAGCCATCATTTGTTGGCACTGCAAAGTCGTCATAAATGCGGAAGCTCTCTTCTTTAAGAGTCGTCATATTGTCCATATATTGTTGAATCGAAATAGCTTCATTAAAATATTGTTGTTCTGTTTTCATTGGTTCTCGTCCCCCTTATAATTATCTATTCTATATTTTGCTATGAATACTCCTTTTAAACAACTATTAAGTGTTACAAATTTCAATTTTGTTACATTTATGAAAAATAATAGCCAAGAAAGCGATTAAGCTCTCTCGGCTACTATGTTACAACGATTAATTATCGTTTGGCAATTTCTTGTTGCAATAATTTATTGACCATTGGTGGATTCGCTTGACCTTTAGTAGCTTTCATAATTTGACCAACTAAGAAGCCAATAGCACGATCCTTACCATTTTTGAAATCTTCGATAGACTGTGCATTGTTATCTAAAACTTCCGTAACAATGGCTAGTAAAGCACCTTCATCAGAAATTTGAACTAAGCCTTTAGCTTTTACAATTTCTTGTGCAGAACCGCCATTTTCAACTAATTCAGCAAACACTTTTTTACCGATCTTAGAAGAAATAGTACCATTTGTGATTAATTTCACCATTTCAGCAAGGTTTTCAGGTGTTAATGCCGTATCCTTTAAGTCTTTTTGTTCTGCGTTTAAATAAGCAGAAACATCCCCCATCAACCAGTTAGCAGAAAGTTTCGCATCTGCACCGTTGACGATCATGGACTCGAAGAAGTCAGAAATTTCCTTAGAAATAACAAGAACTCCTGCATCATATGGTGTTAGTCCTAGTTCTTCAACATAACGTTTTTTACGAGCATCTGGAAGCTCAGGAATTTCTGATTTTACTCGCTCTAGCCATGCGTCATCAATAGAAAGACGAACTAAGTCTGGCTCTGGGAAGTAACGGTAATCATCTGTTCCTTCCTTCACACGCATTAGAATAGTTTTACCCGTTTTTTCATCGAAACGACGAGTTTCTTGGTCGATAACGCCACCTGATAATAATACATCTGCTTGACGTAATTCCTCATGCTCTAAACCACGACGAACATAGTTGAAGGAGTTCAGGTTTTTAAGCTCTGTTTTTGTACCAAACTCTTCTTGACCATAAGGACGAATAGAGATGTTGGCATCACAACGAAGTGAACCTTCTTCCATTTTACAGTCAGACACATCTGTATATTGGATAATTGATTTTAATTTTTCTAAGTAAGCATACGCTTCATTTGGCGTACGAATATCCGGCTCAGATACGATTTCAACAAGCGGAGTACCTTGACGGTTAAAGTCCACTAGTGAGTGATCCCCAGCATGTGAAAGTTTACCTGCATCTTCTTCCATATGAAGACGAGTAATACCGATACGCTTTGTATAGCCATCTACTTCAATATCAATCCAGCCGTTTTTACCGATTGGTTTATCAAATTGTGAAATTTGATAAGCTTTCGGATTATCAGGGTAGAAGTAGTTTTTACGGTCAAATTTTGTTTCTTGTTCAATTTCCATATTTAATGCAAGAGCTGCACGCATAGCGAAATCTACCACATTTTTATTAAGAACTGGTAGGACACCAGGATAACCTAAATCGATTACTGTTGTATTTGTATTTGGTTCAGCACCAAAGTGAGCAGGTGCTGGTGAGAAGATTTTTGAGTTTGTTTTTAACTCAACGTGTACTTCTAAACCAATGACTGTTTCAAAGTTCATGTTATTTTCCCTCCCACATTTGAGGAACTTGTTTATGGAACTCCGTTGCTTGTTCAAAAGCATGAGCTACACGGTAAATAGTAGCTTCATCGAAGTATTTACCAATTATTTGTAAACCAAGTGGTAGTCCGTTGTCCAAACCACATGGAATGGAAATAGCAGGTACACCCGCTAGGTTCATCGGAATTGTTAAAATATCATTTGCATACATTGTCATCGGATCATCCACATTTTCACCAATTTTGAAAGCTGGTGTTGGTGATGTAGGTCCAATGATGACATCGAAGTCTTCAAATACTTTGTCATAGTCTGCTTTGATCAGTGTACGTGCTTGTTGTGCTTTTTTGTAATACGCATCATACGTACCTGCGCTTAATGAATAAGTTCCAAGCATGATACGACGTTTTACTTCATCCCCAAAACCTTGTGCACGTGTTTCTTTATAAAGGTCCATTAAATTTGTCACGTTGTCTGCACGGAAACCATAACGGATACCATCGAAACGAGATAAGTTAGAAGACGCTTCAGATGAAGAAAGGATGTAGTACGCTGCAAGCGCATATTTCGAATGAGGAAGTGATACTTCTTCTACAGTCGCACCTAAGCCTTTTAATACCTCTAATGCCTCAAGCACTGATTGACGTGCTGCTTCGCCAACACCCTCACCAAGGAATTCCTTTGGTACAGCGATACGTAAGCCTTTAATATCACCAGTAAGAGCTGCAGCATAGTTTGGCACCTCTACGTCAGCCGAAGTAGAATCATTTGGATCTAAGCCCGCAATAGCCTCAAGTAATAACGCATTATCTTCAACATTGCGTGTAATGGGTCCAATTTGATCTAAAGAAGAGGCGAATGCCACTAGACCAAAACGAGACACACGACCATATGTAGGTTTCATCCCTACAACTCCACAGTAAGCTGCTGGTTGACGGATTGAACCACCTGTATCGGAACCAAGAGAGAATGGAACTTCTCCTGCTGCTACAGAAGCTGCAGATGCACCTGAAGATCCTCCTGGCACGTGATTTAGATTCCATGGATTTTTTGTTGTTTTGTAGTATGAGTTTTCATTAGATGACCCCATTGCAAACTCGTCCATGTTTAGTTTACCGACTGTAATCATACCGGCTTCACGTAGCTTGTTGACAACAGTTGCATCATAAATTGGCATAAAGCCTTCCAAAATTTTTGAGGCACAAGTTGTTTCTAAGCCTTCTGTTACGATATTGTCTTTCACACCAATCGGAAGACCAAATAGCGGTCCACGCTCTTCAAATGGTACATGATCCATTTCAGCAGCTTGTGCAGTTGCTTTTTCTTCGTTTGAAGCAAGGAATGCTTGTACATCGCCATCAAGCTTTGCAATGCGCTCGTATGCTTCTTTCGTTAAGTCAGCGATAGATAAGTTACCTGCTTTAATTTCCGCTTGTAACTCCTTAGCTGAACGTTCAAATAACGTCATGAGGAATCCTCCTATGTTTTAGTATTACATGATAGCTGGTACTTTTACTTGACCATCTTCTTGTTCTTTTACGTTTAACATCATTACTTCACGGTCTAGACCTTTTACTGCAACATCTTCTCGCATTACATTGACTAATGGTAAAACATGCGTTGTAGGTTCAACATTCGCTGTATCTAGTTCGTTTAATTGCTCTGCAAAGTCAGTAATTTTACCAAGCTGTTCAGCAAACTTCTCAGCTTCCTCTTCAGTAATTGCAAGACGTGCTAAATTTGCCACGTGCTTTACTTCTTCTTTTGTTAATTTAGCCATTTTTTACACCTCCGAATACTTGCTCCATTTATTGTTTTTATTGATAACAATAGGGTTGGATAAAGTTTTAACCATGCCAATAATCATAACATTTTTCCTATTAAAAATCACAACTTTCACCAAAAATATAGAAACTTTCACTACTATAACGAAGTGTTGTTAATCTATACCAGTTGTTTTCCTTTAAGTATCTCTATCTACATAAAAAAATAGTCAGCACAAAGGCTGACTATATTATTCATAGACATGTACATAAGGATCCGTATCATTGGCCTTTTTATTGATTAATGCCTCCGGACCATTGACAGAAGTAATACTCACCTCAACATGAATATTATTAAATCGATTGATTAGAATACCTGTCAAATATTGTGTAAATCCAATGATTTCTGCTTTACCGAAAAATTGAATAGGAATTTCGATCGTCAGTTTTTGGATTTCTTTATTGCGATAGAAACCTGTACCAATAACACTTGTATAATTTGAGAAATATTTATCAACATCTTGCTTAAAGATTTTGAAGTTTTTACTCACGTCTCGATAAACATCCTGCGAATCATCTGTTGGGAATAATACATAATTTTCATCTATCCCTTCCCAATCAGCAATGTTGTTCTGTCCAGCTTTTGCTACACCATAGCTGAAATAGGCGCCGGGAATAATCTGATTGCGGGCTTGTTGCTTAAACAAGCCAACTACAATTGGAATATCCTTTAGCTCATCACCTGTACGTAAACGTGAAACGATCTCAGCAGCCATTTTTTTGCCTTGTTCAACAAGCTCAGACTCTGATATTGGTTCCTCGTAATATTCGCCATACTGTTCTTTTTGATAATAATAAATAGAATTAAGCGCAAGTCCTATTGAAATTCCACCTAATTTTACTTTATTATCTTTAGTTTTTGTTAAGTAATTTTGCTCAACAATATGAGATAAGTAAATAGGTGCCTTTTTTGCTCGCTCTTCGGGTGTCATTGTATCAGTTATCGGTGGATTTAATCCATCTTCTGTCTGAGAGCTTCGAGCCAGCCAAGAGCTGACTGTACTTTCAGCTAAATATTGACCCTCTTGAAAGTAATAGTTTTCAGTGTCAAACTCATGGTGAGAGAGACGCATTAAACCTGCTTCTACTTCCTTCATATCATATTTCGTATAAATATTAGATACAACTAGACCTCTACTGGCACTCTCTTTATAAGGAATAAGTGTCTTATAATAAGATTCATCAATTTGTATGCTGGGGATAATAGTTGTTTCAGTTTTTTCATCTTGTTGTGTTTCCTGCGTAAGCTCTGTTCCCCCTTCATTAGAAGGTACACAGCCGACTAACATTGCAGCTGCTACAAGTGCTGGAATGAGTCGAAAAGACTTCATTTTATTTAGTGCTCCTTTACTCATAATCAATTTGGTTCGACGAATCACTGATAATATTCATTAGCGTAATTCATACCTTTCTTGAGGGTATGTCATCAGTGTTTTTATTAGATAAGGTTAAGTTGTTCAATTAAGTTTTCTTCATTCCAAACTTCAATACCTAATTGCTCAGCCTTTGCTAGCTTAGAGCCTGCATCCTCGCCTGCGATAACAAGGTCCGTTTTTTTGCTGACACTGCCTGTGACAGTCCCACCTAACTCTTCTATTTTCGCCTTTGCTTCGTTACGTGTCAATTGCTCAAGTTTACCAGTTAAAACAATTGTTTTTCCTGCAAAAGGATTATCGCCTACCACTACTTCTACTTTTTTTCCTTTAAAGGTCATATTCACGCCTACCTCAGCAAGACGTTCAATGACTGCACGTGCGTCATCATTTGAAAAATATTCAACTAATGAAGATGCCATTTTATCACCAATCTCATAAATAGCCACAAGTTGTTCCTCTGTTGCTGCCATGACCGCTTCCATGGAACCAAATTGCTCTGATACGATTTTTGCAGCCTTTTCACCAACATGACGAATTCCTAGACCAATCAATAAACGCTCCATGGAATTTTCCTTCGAAGCTTGAATCGCATTGACTAAATTGGTGGCAGATTTTTCACCCATCCGTTCTAGTTCAACCAATTGCTCTATTGTTAAATGATATAAATCAGAAACATCATGTATTAAGTCTGCACGTAATAACTGCTCAACTACTTTATCTCCAAGACCATCAATATTCATAGCATTACGAGATACAAAATATTTAATGCTTTCTGCAATTTGAGCAAAGCATGCAGGATTTACACAGCGTAAAGCAACTTCACCCTCAATACGAATCAATTCACTATCACATACCGGACAATTTTGGGGCATCTCAAACGGTACAGAGTTTTCAGGACGCTGCTCGATTAGCACACCGACCACTTGTGGAATAATATCACCAGCTTTTCGAATAATGACCGTATCCCCGAGGCGTATATCTTTCTCTCGAATAAGGTCTTCATTGTGTAATGAAGCTCGTTGCACTGTTGTCCCTGCAACTTGAACTGGCGTTAAAATAGCTGTTGGTGTGACAACCCCTGTACGCCCTACTGTTAAATCAATATCTAGTAGTGTCGTGACAACTTCCTCTGCTGGGAATTTATAAGCAATAGCCCAGCGTGGACTTTTTGCCGTATAGCCTAGCTCATCCTGTTGAGCATAGCGGTCGACTTTTATAACGATCCCATCAATTTCATAGGCTAAATGTGGTCGGTGTTCTGTCCAATGCTCAATAAAGGCCATTACTTCTTCGATTGTAGAGCAACGCTGACGCTCTTTATTGGAAGGGAAACCTAGATCCTCTAAATAATCAAGCATTTCTGCATGTCCGTCGATACCATAAACCTCACCATCACCACCAATGGCATAGATGAAAGTCGATAGTTGGCGACTTGCTGCAATTTTAGGGTCTAACTGCCGTAAAGAGCCTGCAGCAGCATTACGTGGATTAGCAAATAGTTCTTCACCATTGTCAGCACGTTGGGCATTTAATTTTTCAAATGATTTTTTTGGCATGTACGCTTCACCGCGTACTTCTATTGTAATCGGTTCTTTTAAACGGAGAGGTATGGCATGAATGGTCTTTAAATTGGCTGTAATTTCTTCCCCTACAACACCATCTCCTCTTGTTGCTCCTTGGACAAACACGCCATTTTCATATTTTAACGAAATGGCAAGACCATCTATTTTCAGCTCACATACATAAGAGAAATGATCCCCAATAGCCTGTCGAACCTTACGATCAAATTCTTGTAAATCTGCTTCGTTAAAAGCGTTTGATAGACTTAGCATCGGGTAATCATGTGTCACCTTTTTAAAGCCTTCTACAACTGTTCCTCCAACACGCTGAGTAGGTGAATCGGGAAAAACAAGTGATGGATTGGCCTCTTCTAAGGCAATCAATTCATGCAATAATTGATCATAAACACTGTCAGCAACGACCGGTTTATCTAGTACATAATAGGCATAACCATATTCATGTAATAATTTATTTAACTCCGCTATTCGCTGTTCTATTTCGTTCATTTACGTTCCTCCGCTTACGCTTTTTCAATCGGTGCAAATTGTGCCAGTAATCGCTTAATACCAATTGGTTGTGGAAAAGCAATATCAAGCTCAGTACTATCACCTTCGCCTTTTACACTTACAACCATACCTGTGCCCCACTTTTTATGGACGGCTTTATCTCCAGCCTTCCAGCCATACTGATCTCCGCCTGTTGATTGTAAGCGAGCTGTGGCAGGCTGAGTTTGTTGAACGGACCCAAGTGTACGTTTTTGATAACCACCTGTTGAACGATTGCTAGTAGCAAACGGTACATTCGTTTTAGCACCAGCTTTAGAAATAGACTCGGTAATATCTTCAGAAATCTCACCTAAAAATCTTGAAGCATTATTAAAGCTTGAACGACCAAAAATCGTTCGGCTTTGTGCACATGTTAAATATAGTCGTTCCTCTGCACGCGTCACACCAACATACATAAGGCGACGTTCTTCTTCCATTTCATCTTGATCATCAAGAGAGCGTGAATGCGGGAAGATGTTTTCCTCCATACCGATAATAAAAACAATAGGAAATTCCAAGCCCTTAGCAGCATGCATCGTCATTAAAATAATATTTCCCTTGGATGCATCCTCTTTATCAAGAGCATCGATATCAGCTATTAATGCCAAATCCGTTAAAAATGCTATAAGACTTTTATCATCACTGCGCTCTTCAAATGATTTTGTGACAGATAAAAATTCTTCAATATTCTCTAAACGACTTTCAGCTTCTATCGTCTTTTCATTTTGTAGCATTGTGCGGTAGCCAGATTTATCAATGACTTGCTCAACTAGTTCAGTGACCGATAAATATTCTTGCATTTCTGTAAAACCTTTAATCATTGCATAAAATTGTTCTGCTGAGTTTGCCGCTTTCCCAGACAGACCCATGAAAATGAGATCATTCATAGCATCAAAAATGGAGCGATCCTGCTCGATAGCATAGCGGGCCATTTTCTCAAAAGATGTGGCACCAATACTACGCTTTGGTTCATTAATAATACGTGCAAGTGATAAATCATCGTCATTATTAGCAATTAGGCGCAAATAAGCAAGTAAGTCTTTAATTTCTTTTCGATCATAGAACTTTGTTCCGCCAACAATTTGATAAACCATATTGGATTTAACTAGTACTTCCTCCATCACACGAGACTGAGCATTCGTACGATATAATATGGCAAAATCATCAAATGTACGATTTTCCTTTTCCATCAACTGTTGGATGGTTTGTACAACAAATTGTGCTTCTTCCTGCTCATTATAAGCTTTGTATAGCGCAATTTTTTCACCCTCTGCATTTTCTGTGCGCAGTTCTTTTGGATAACGTGTTGTATTATTTTGAATGACGTCATTTGCTGCTTGTAGGATGCGTTTAGTTGAACGATAATTTTGTTCAAGCATAATCACCTTAGCATTCGGATAATCCTTTTCAAAGGAGAGGATATTACCAATATCTGCTCCACGCCAGCGATATATTGATTGATCAGAATCCCCTACAACACAAATATTTTTAAATTTTTCAGCTAATAATTGCACAAGTAAGTATTGGGATTTGTTAGTATCCTGATATTCATCTACATGAATATATTGAAATTTATTTTGATAGTATTCCAGCACTTCTGGTACGCGCTTGAACAACGTAATGGTTGTCATAATTAAATCATCAAAATCGAGGGATTGGTTGCGACGTAATCTTTTTTCATAGCCTTTATAAACACGTGCAACGGTTTGTTCATAAGGGTTTTTATCATTCATTTGACTCGCGTAATCATCTGCTGTAATGCACTCGTTTTTGGCTGCACTAATAGCATTTAAAATCGCTCGTGGCTCAAACCGCTTCGGATCGATATTCTCATCCTTCATTACATTTTTAATCACCGAAAGTTGATCCGTAGAATCTAGAATGGAAAAATTACGAGATATGCCTAGTTGATCGATATTGCGACGTAAAATTCTTACACACATGGAGTGGAAAGTTGATACCCACATACTATCACCAGTTCCATTGCCTAGAATACCGTCAATACGCTCTCGCATTTCACGAGCAGCTTTATTAGTAAATGTAATGGCTAAAACTTTGGATGGATATACTTCCTTTTCTATGATTAAGTAAGCAATACGATGTGTTAATACTCGGGTTTTTCCTGATCCAGCACCAGCCATGATCAGTAGTGGTCCCTCAGTGGTTTTGACCGCTCTTTCTTGTTCAGGATTCATCCCTGCTAGTAAATTTTTTGTTAACTGTTCCATTTCGCACCGCCTTACAAACGTTTGTTCTAAAATTATAACGTATTTTTAACAGCCTTAACAGTCGCAAGTGCCACTTTTAAATCATCATAAATAATATTTCCAACTACAACCGTATCTGCGAACTGGGCCATTTCCTCTGCCTGCTTGGCTGATGTAATTCCCCCACCATAAAATAGCTTAGTATGCTTTAATTCATTTTTCACAGCACTTACTACCTCTGGATTCCCGTAAATTCCACTGTACTCTAAATAAAATACGGGAAGTTTAAAGAAATTTTCTGCCATACGTGCATAGGCTACGATATCGTCAATTGATAAATCTGTTGTAGCACCTGTTACTTGTGCCACTTTACAATCTGGATTTAAAATACAATAACCTTCTGCAACTAATTCATCCCACACCATGATATCTCCAAATTCTTTAATTGCTGCATGATGCAAATTTTTAATCCATTTTGGATCATCACTATTTAAGACCGTCGGAATGAAGTAATAGTCATAGCCCGGTGTAATCGCATCAATCGTGGAAATTTCTAAAGCTATCGGGACTTCGAATCTTCTAACACGAACTAGTAAATCTAATACCCCATCCAATGTAACATTATCTGTGCCACCGACTAAAATAACGTCAGTTCCAGATTCACAAATTTTTTCTAAGTCTTCATCTGAAATGTCCTTTGCAGGATCTAACTTGAACACATGTCTCCATTCTAAATAATCCATTTATTTTACCACCTATCGTTTTCTATCTATTCGTTTACAAGTATAGCTTATGATGGACGACAAAAAAATGAAAAAGACTGAGTAGAACTTCTACCCAGTCTCATTTTCAACTATTATTTTGGTGCTTGAAACGGTTTCTCATCAGGATACAAACGACCTAGCATTTCATCATATGTATCGTTTCCATAATCAAAGCAACGACGAACACGTGAAATCGTTGCAGTACTTGCACCCGTTTCCTTTTTAATGGATTCATAGGTTTTCTTTAAACGCAATAAATGTGCAACCTCAAAGCGTTGTGCCAACGATTGAATTTCACTAATCGTACATAAATCATCAAAAAACTTATAGCATTCTTCGATGTCTTTCAGCTCTAACACTGCTTTAAATAATTGATCTGTTTGATGCCCTCGAATTTTTTCGATTTGCATGCAATTTTCCTCCCTTTAAGGCTGCGTTTTCACCATTGCTTGTAACCCTGGTGAAGATGGTACAAAATGGACCCAAGACTTTCCTGGTACTAGCTTTACAGGTTCCCCTGATTGCTCAACAGCCGTTGGTATTCCATTCACATTAGCCCATTTGACTTCCCTCAAATAGCCATTTTGAAATACATACGCATTTCCACCAGAAGTTAAATCAATTGTTTGGCGACCAATATCATCCACTATTTGGTGATCCATTTCAAAAAATAGAACATTTGCCAATGATAATGCTTCGCCGGTTAACATATCTTTTGTGTCCACGCCAGCCGATTGTCGTTCATAGTGATTACTTTGATGATCATACACATACGAATTGTGGAAATCTTCATTATTTCCATAGTAAATGTCAACTTGACTTGTTTCAATGCCTATTTTACCACGTTCATCGGGTTCATAAAAAGCCTGAAGTACTTTTTCACTGTAATTCATTGAAGCGCCTACCATTTCAGCACCTTTTATTATCTTTTCCGATGTAATATATGAATTGTGCGGTGCAACTCGTTCGCTTGAACGTTTAAAAAGTATACCATCATAAGCCATTCCATTGATATTATCGACTACACGATTATCGAGCATCGTTTTCGCCTCTGGACTATAGCCATGAGCTACATAAAAGGCATCGAAACCTTTTGCCATATCGATAAAATAGGAGCGTGCACTACGAACAGGTCCTATATTTTCAGGCAGCTCACTTTGATAAACTGCTAAAAAGCGAGTGACATTACCTTCTGCCAGCATCTCATAAATGATATCAGCTGCAGCTAACCCTGATTGTGGGCGTGCGGCTGGATGATTATTAATCGTCACAATAATAGGCCGCTGAGTTATTTCTTCTTGCACTGCCTCTCCTGTAAGTGGGGCTACGAATGCAGGTTGCTGCACTTGGTCATCAACTACGGTTTCTTCCTGTGCTACAGTCTCATCTTCTTCTTTGACCTTTGGTGTATCCTTCGAGCATCCTCCGATCACTAAAGCGCTAAATGCCATAGCCATTAATAACTTCCTTGATTTGAACACAAGCATTACTCTCCTTTGAACATTTACATATGAAAGCAACTGTTTACACTTTCATACATTAGCGCATAACAGCAGGTAATAATAACTTATTCTTCATTACATCGAAAATCCCTTTTGGTGTGATACGAATATATGGTAAATGAGTAGACTGTAAAAATAATAATGTGTAAATAGCATCCCCTAATTGATACCCACGATCTGCTAAAGCTTGCTTTAAAGCTTTTTCTTTCTCTGTTAGCGTCAATACATCCCCATCATATAAAAGCCCACCAATGGATAATGGTATTTCTGCAATGACTTCCCCTTTTTCTACAAGGACGATACCACCATTCATGGCCTTCATTTCTTCGAAGGCTTTGATCATATCTTCTTTATTTTTCCCGATTAATAAAATATCGCCTGTGTTTGAGTAGGACGATGCAAAGCCTTGAACACCAGTTGCAAACCCTTTAATCATTGTATTTACATGCCAGTGACCTTGTCGGTTTATTAACATTAAATAGCACTCATCGTGATTAGCCAGTTGCCCTTCTCTAGTAATTAATGAATTATACGGTTTTGTAATGACATCATTCACAAGCTCAATTCCAAAAGGCATTGAAAACTGGAAATCTTGTGAATCTAAGGAAAAATCTAAATTAAACGCAGGGATAGCAGAATAATCGATGGCTGCCAGTCTATGAACACGTTCTCCATCACGTTTTAGCCAAACACCTTTTGATAGGACACTTTCTGGTACAGGATGATATTCATCTTGTAAAATATTAAGGGAGGCAAAGCGACCTGTCGCGATAAAACCATGTAAATTGGACATATTATAATAGCGTGCTACATTATACGAAGCCATTTGGTAGGCATCTATTGGAGAAACTCCTGCATCTAAGGCTACTTGAATACACTTATCCATCACTCCATCTTCATGGAACGAAGGTGGTGAACCATCTGTTGTCATCATTAAATGATCAAAAATCGGAAGCTCTTTTTCTACGATTCCTTTTAATAGATGCGGTAAATCTGGTCGAATGGATGAATGACGTAATGTAACCGCATAGCCTTGCATGATACGGCGTTCCACCTCTTCCACTGTCATCGCTTCATGATCGCCATCTGCACCAAGAAGTTTCATACGTGCTAAAGTTCTCTCGGAGGCTCCAGGGAAATGACCTTCGATTTTTTTACCTAGTCCCTTTGCCATTTGCATGCGATACAGCATTTGATCGTCCCCATGTAACAGCTTAGGCCAGCCTGTCAACTCTCCGCCAAGCAAAACATCACTTCGCTCTAACCATTCTAATATAGATGTGTTAGAGAATACCTCTTCCTCCTGCTCCAATTCGGTTTGCGAATCAAAGCGAGTCCACCAATAAAAAGAAAACGGTAATTTTTTCAAATGATCTAAAATTGAAAACGCTTTCTTATTTTCTAAATTTAAAACAAAACTTAAATTATCGGAAATAAAAGTCGTTGTCCCTAGCTGACCACAAAAATCTGCAAAGGATTGCGGATGATACAGCTGGAAAGGATGTACATGTGGCTCAATATAGCCTGGTACAATTGTTTTCCCTGTACAATCCACAACTTCTGTTCCTTCTATTAAAGGAGGCATTCTGTCACCAGCATAGACAATGCGGTCCCCTAAAATCCAAATGTTTCCTACTACCCACTGTTTCAGCATACTATGCAAATACCTTGTATTTTTCAACACAATATCAGGTGCCTTTTTTCCATCAATTACTGCTAATTGCTGACGTATTTTTGTTATTTTCCATACTGGATCCATGCTATTCGCTCCTTCCTAAAATTACGTAATTTTTCATTGTGTAAAACCAATTTGGATTCACATACTACTATTGCATATCGCATACTTTCATAAAATTTATGCTTTATGCAATCATCTTGTTTCAATCGTAACACAGCACTTTCATAAAGCAAAGTGCACCTCGTCTATTTTTTCCACAATGACTAAAGGAGGAACTATTATGATGCAGCAAGCAAATTTAAGCGAAAAAAATGCATTTTGTCGTTTTGCCATGGGTACAAGTTTGACAGCATTTGGTATCGCTAAAGTTTCAAGAAATCCTAATTGTACAAAAGGTCGATTGATGATTGCATTAGGAGCCATGAAAATGGCAGAGGGACTCTTTAAATATTGTCCAACCAAGGCTCTCATGAGCACTAATATGCAAAATGCCATGAATACCTCTATGCAAAGTATGTTCAGTGGGCAAAATTCTATGTCCTCTGAGCAAATCGATAAGCTCATGAAGGATTTCTCTTCTGCAATAGCTGGCAATTCTTCAGGTTCACAAGCTACTGCTTCAAAGCAATCTGATAGCAGCGCTTCAACCCAAAATCCCTCAACAAGGAGCAATTCTACATCGAATAATGCTCAAAACCCTTCTTAGTCAAAGGAGCCGTCCCAATCTAATTTGGAGACGGCTCTTACCTCTTACGTTTGAAACTTTAAGAGGTTTCATAAGAGGAGTAAAAATATTTTAAATTTTAGTGAAAATAATGATTATTTGAATGTACGCCAGCCAATATCTTTGCGGAAGAAAAAGTGATCCCATGTTTCTTTAGCAATGCCAGCATATACTTTTTGCTGTGCTTCCTGTAAAGTAGGCGCTTTAGCCCCAACTAACAGGACACGACCACCATTCCCAACAAATTGACCATCTACTAATTTTGTACCTGCATGGAATACAGCATATGATTTAGATAGTTCCTCTAAATTCGGTAATGCTTTGCCTTTTTCAACATCGCCTGGATATCCTTCAGCTGCAATAACAACACCTAGCATAGCATCTTCCGACCATTGTAATTCAAATGGCTGCTCGTTCATTAATGCCATCATAAATGCACCAAAGTCGGAAACCATTCGAGGTAAAACTACTTGTGTTTCTGGATCACCAAAACGTGCATTAAACTCAATAACCTGAGGGCCCTTCTTCGTTAAAATTAAGCCTGCATATAAAATACCTGTAAAGGAAGCGCCATCCGCCTCCATCCCTTTAACAGTTGGCTCAACAATCGTTTGGTAAGCGATATCTATAACTTCTTGTGAGATTTGTGGTACTGGTGAGTAAGCACCCATCCCACCTGTATTAGGTCCTTTATCACCGTCATACGCACGTTTATGGTCCTGTGCAATCACCATAGGATAAATTTGTCCTTTATGCACAAAGGACATAAAGGAGAATTCTTCCCCGTCTAAAAATTCCTCGATGACAACGCGAGAAGATGATTCACCAAAGCGTTGATTGCCAATCATATCTTGTACAGCTTCAATAGCTTCTTTCTCTGTCATCGCCACAACAACACCCTTACCAGCTGCTAAGCCATCCGCTTTAATAACAATGGGTGCGCCTTGTTCTTTAATATAAGCAATAGCTTGTTCTGCTACAGTAAATGTTTGATGGGCTGCTGTTGGTATATTGTATTTATTCATCACTTCTTTTGCATACGACTTACTACTTTCTATTTGAGCTGCTGTCTTTGTCGGACCAAAAATACGTAATCCACGAGCTGTGAAGAAATCGACAATGCCTTCAGCAAGTGGTTGTTCTGGGCCGACAAATGTTAAAGCAATATCATTTTCCTTGGCAAATTGGGCAAGTCCTGCAAAATCCATAGTGTCAATATTAACAACCTCTACCTCGCCTCGCATTCCGTCATTTCCAGGTGCTACAAATACTTGGTTAACGGATGGAGAAATGCTAAATTGTTTAGCGATTGCATGCTCACGACCGCCACTTCCGATTACTAATACATTCATTTTAGAGAATCCTCCTCTTTGTGAGTAAGACCGAGATGAACCCACATCTCGGTCTGTTTTATGTCATTATTAATTAATGTTTAAAATGGCGTACGCCTGTAAATACCATAGTAATGCCGTATTCATTTGCTTTATCGATTGAATCTTGATCTTTAATAGATCCACCTGGCTGAATAATAGCTGTAATACCAGCTGTGGCTGCAGCCTCAACAGTATCACTCATTGGGAAAAATGCATCTGATGCCAATGCAGCACCTTTTGCTTTTTCACCAGCTTGCTCAAAGGCAATTTTCGCAGCACCAACGCGGTTCATTTGACCAGCGCCTACACCAAGTGTCATTTGAGAATCCGTTACAACAATCGCGTTTGATTTAACATGCTTAACAACAGACCAACCAAGTTGCAATGCTTCCCATTCCTGTTTTGTTGGTTCACGATCTGTTACTACCTTTATATCTGCATTGGCAAAACCGTAGCGATCCGGTTCCTGTACAAGAAGACCGCCCTCTACAGATACTACATTAAATTGATCTTGCTTCGCTTGCTCGAACGGAATTGTTAATAAGCGAATATTTTTCTTTTTCGTTAAAATATCGAGTGCCTCTTGTGAGAAAGCCGGAGCAATAATAATTTCTAGGAAAATATGACTTAGCTTCTCAGCAGTTGCTGCATCCACTTCCATATTCAGAGCGATAATTCCACCAAAAATAGATGTTGGATCTGCTTCATACGCTTTATCAAATGCTTCCTCTAGTGTGACACCTGTTCCAACTCCACAAGGATTCATATGCTTTACAGCAACTGCAGCTGGCATTTCAAACTCTTTCACAATTTGCAAAGCTGCATTCCCATCTTGAATATTGTTATAGGATAACTCTTTACCATGTAATTGTGTTGCATAAGCTAATGAGAAATCAGAGCCAAGACGTTTTTGGTAAAATGCCGCTTTTTGGTGCGGATTTTCACCATAGCGTAAGTTCTGCTTTAATTCATACGTCATTGTTAAGCTCTCTGGGAACTCTTCTTCTGTCAAATAGTTCGAGATATACGAATCATAGGTGGCTGTGTGACGGAAAACCTTTGCAGCCAATTTACGACGTGTCTCAATTGTTGTTGCACCACCAGCTTTTAGTTCCTCTAATACTGTTGCATAGTCATTGCTGTCTACGATGACTGTTACATATTGATGGTTTTTTGCAGCGGATCGTAACATTGTAGGGCCACCGATATCAATGTTTTCAATTGCATCATCCCATGTTACATTAGGCTTTGAAATTGTTTCAACGAAAGGATAAAGATTGACACAAACAATTTCTATTGGCTCAATTCCATGCTCATTCATTTGTGCCTGATGAGAGTCATCATCAAATTTCCCTAATAAACCACCGTGAATCATAGGATTTAATGTTTTAACACGGCCGTCTAAAATTTCAGGAAACTTCGTTACTTCATCTACTGCTGTTACAGCTACTGCATTGTCCTGTAGCATTTTTTTAGTACCGCCAGTTGATAAAATTTCATAACCTAATGCTACTAATTCCTTTGCAAATTCTAAAATACCATCTTTATTGGAAACACTGATTAATGCACGTTTTGTCACAACAATATCCTCCTAATTTTTATCGTGCTCTTGCACGAACTAACTTGCTGTCAAAGATTCATAGAGTTAGGTGTTGAGTGTTGAGTAAGGTTCTCGACCTAACTCCTCCTTCAGTTATTGTAATAATTGCTGTAAAGCCTTTGTATATAATAAATGCTCTTGCTTATGGATAGCAGCTTCTGTTGCCTCTCGATTTCCTTCAATAACAGGTACAGCAGCCTGTGCGATAATTGGGCCAGTATCCATTCCTTCATCAACAAAATGCACCGTTACGCCCGTTATTTTCACCCCATGATTCAACGCTTGTCCGATAGCATCCTTCCCAGGAAAGGCTGGTAATAAGGAAGGATGAATATTAACAATTCTTTGTGGAAAAGCCGCTAATAATACATCACTGATTAAACGCATATATCCTGCAAGCACAATCCATTTCACATCGCACTCATGTAGAGCATCGACAATTGCTGTCTCGTAAGCGGCTTTCGAGGTAAAATCTTTCGGGTTCAAGGCTAACACTGGAATTTCAAAGTGTTCAGCACGTGTCACTACATATGCACCGGGCTTATCTGTCACTACTAGCTCAACCTTTGCATGCAGTTCCCCACGTTTAATAGCCTCTTGAATGGCTTGAAAATTACTACCGCTTCCTGATGCGAACACGGCAATTTTTGTTGGTGCAGTCATTACACTAAACTCCCATCATGTGTTCCATTAAACACTACTCCGTCGCCTTGAATGACACGACCGATTGTATAAGCCTTTTCACCATTTGTTTCTACTGCTGCCATAACTTTATCAGCTTCTACTGCTGGAACAGCTATGACAAAACCGATCCCCATATTAAACACATTATATAAATCCTTATCATCTAACTGACCTTTATCCTTTAGGAATTCAAAGATACGTAATACAGGCCATGAACCTAAGTCAATTTCTGTAGCTAATCCTTCAGGCATCATACGTGGTAAATTCTCATAGAAACCTCCACCAGTAACGTGGGCACAGCCGTGTACATCTGCTGCTTTTAAAGCCGCTAATACAGGCTTAGCATAAAGCTTTGTTGGGACTAATAGTGCCTCGCCGATTGGACCTAAATCTTCATAGTCTTCTACAATGGCATCCACCGCATATTGATGATCTGCAAAAACAATTTTACGTACTAAAGAATAACCGTTTGAATGCACACCACTCGAAGCAATACCAATAAGTACATCGCCCTCGACAATTTTTTCTCCTGTCACAATGGCAGACTTTTCACAAGCCCCCACCGCAAAGCCAGCTAAATCATATTCATCTTCTTCATATAGACCTGGCATTTCTGCTGTTTCGCCACCAATTAGAGCTGCACCAGATTGCACACAGCCATCCGCAACCCCTTTAACAATTTGCTCAATTTTTGCAGGCTCTGCTTTCCCAAGTGCTACGTAATCTAAAAAGTATAGCGGCTCCGCTCCTTGTGCAACGATATCATTCACGCACATTGCTACACAATCCACACCAATAGTATCGTGCTTGTCTACCATGAATGCTAGCTTTAGCTTTGTCCCTACACCATCAGTTCCTGAAATAAGAACAGGTTCTTTTAGATTTAGTTCTGACAAGTCAAACATACCACCAAAGCCACCAAACGTTCCCATGACACCTAGTCGGTTCGTACGTTCTACATGAGATTTCATTCGTTTTACAGCTTCATAGCCCGCTTCAATATTTACACCTGCTTGTTCATATGCCTTTGACACGCAGAGTTCCTCCTTATCATCTAAATCGCCTACGAGTATCCTAGAACTTTTTATAATCTCCTAGAAGAGACTCATTCATTGCGATGTATTTCTTAACGTAATAGTTCCTTTTCATGTGGTAAGATGGTATCCGGGAATATCTCAGTTGGATATTTACCTGTAAAGCATGCAAGGCATAGTCCACGGTTTTCATCTTCATATGGACGTGCAATGGTCTCAACCATGCCTTCAACAGAAAGGAAAGTCAGAGAATCTGCACCAATTACTTCACGAATTTCATCTACTTTATGACTAGATGCAATAAGTTCCTCATGTGTTGACGTATCAATGCCATAATAACAAGGATTTGTCATAGGTGGGGACGAAATAACCACGTGAACCTCTGCTGCACCAGCATCTTTTAACATTTTGACAATTCGACGTGAAGTTGTTCCGCGTACAATAGAATCGTCCACCATAACTACGCGTTTACCTTTGACAACTTGAACAACTGGTGAAAGCTTCATTTTCACACCACGTTCGCGTAATTCCTGTGTCGGTTGAATAAAAGTACGTCCTACATAACGATTTTTAATCAGACCAAGTTCATAAGGTATACCACTTTCTTCTGCAAAACCGATGGCAGCTGAAATACTAGAATCTGGTACCCCAGTTACAACATCAGCCTCAATATGTGCACATTCACGAGCAAGCTGTTTCCCCATACGTTTACGTGCCATATGGACATTAATACCATCAATATCCGAATCAGGACGTGCCAGATATACATATTCCATCGCACACATAGAACGCTTTTCCATATCAGCAAAGCGGTCTGACTTAACGCCCTCATCGTTAATAATCAATAATTCACCTGGTTCTACAGAACGAACGAATTCTGCTCCTATTAAATCAAATGCACAAGTTTCAGAAGCTACTACCCAGCCTTCTCCTAACTTTCCAAGAGAGAGCGGGCGTAAACCATGTGGATCACGTGCAACAAGCATTTCATCCTTTGTCATAATTAAGCAAGAATACGCACCCTTTAATAATGAAAGGGCATTTTTCACCTTAGCCCGAAATGGTGAATGCGAACTTTTCTTAATAAGATGCGCCAGCACTTCTGTATCAGAGCTAGAATGAAAAATACTACCTTGTCGCTCTAAATACTGTTTCAGATGTGTCGCATTGACTAAGTTACCGTTATGGGCAATGGAAAGGCTACCAGTTGAGGAATGGAATAATAATGGCTGTACATTTTCAATACCACCACCACCAGCAGTTGTATAACGAACATGGGCAATTGCTGCTTTGCCGTTCACTGCCTTTAATTTATCTTCGTTGAAAACATCATTAACTAGTCCTTCGCCTTTTACCGCGCGAAGGTGCTGACCATCAGAAACGACGATACCTGCGCCTTCTTGACCACGGTGTTGAAGAGCATGAAGCCCGTAATAACTAAGGTGCGCTGGATTTGGGTTACCCCAAATGCCAAACACCCCACATTCTTCGTTTAAGCCTCTGAGTTCAGCAAGCATGGGATTGCTCCTTTCCAATTAGAACGGAATTCCTCCACTGTACCTTCTACAAGCACACCTTTGTCCCCGTTGATTTTAACAAGTGCATCGTTTGTTACGACACCAATTTTATGAGCATCTTTGATGATTTCGACAAATGCAGCTGCATGTTCTTCTTTAACTGTAACAACAAAACGTGATTGACTTTCACTGAATAACACAGTTGTAGCAGAACCCGTTAATGTAACATCAACACCAAGTCCATTTGCACTGAAAGTTTTTTCTGCAATAGCCACTGCAAGACCACCTTCAGCGACATCATGTGCAGACTGTACAAGACCAGCTTTTATAGCTTTTAATAAAGCCTGCTGACGTGCTGCTTCCACCTCTAGATCGATAGCTGGTGCTTTCCCAGAAATAACGCCATTATTTAATAATTTTTGAAGCTCTGAACCACCGAACTCAGTCGTTGTTTCACCAATGACAAATACGATATCTCCTGCAGCTTTTACTTCCTGTGTTGTAACATGTGCTAAGTCTTCAATTAGACCTACCATACCAATTGTTGGTGTTGGATAAACGGCTTCACCTGAACGCTCATTATAAAGCGATACGTTACCGCCAATCACTGGTGCATTCAATGCTGTACATGCAGCCGAAATACCATCAGCAGATTTTTCAATTTGCCAGAAGATTTCTGGCTTCTCTGGATTACCAAAGTTTAAGCAGTCTGTAATTGCAAGTGGTGTACCACCAGAAGCAACAATATTACGAGCTGCTTCAGCCACTGCAATAGCTCCGCCCACCTCTGGATCTAAATAAATATAGCGAGAGTTGCAGTCTGTTGTCATGGCTAACCCTTTATTTGTACCACGTACACGAATAACGGCAGCATCTGAGCCTGGTTTAACAACAGTTGACGTACGAACCTGATAATCGTACTGATCGTAAACCCATTCTTTCGAAGCAATTGTCGGTGCTTTTAATAAAGCATTTAATGTTTCTTTATAATCCATAACAGCTGGCTCTGTATTTTCAATTGCTTGGAACTGAGCATAGTAAGCAGGTTCAGCAGATGGTTTATGGTAAACTGGTGCATCCTCAGCTAACGCATCAGCAGGTACTTCTGCCACTACTTGTCCATTGTGTAAAAGACGAAGCATTTTATCATCTGTTACACGGCCAATTGCTACCGCATCTAAATCATATTTATCAAAAATCGCCTTAATTTCATCTTCGCGACCCTTTTTCACAACTAATAGCATTCGTTCTTGAGATTCAGATAGCATCATTTCGTATGCTGTCATACCTGTCTCACGTTGAGGTACTAAATCTAAATTCATTTCTACACCAGAACCAGCCTTTGAAGCCATTTCTGCTGAAGAAGAAGTAAGACCAGCTGCGCCCATATCTTGAATCCCAACTAGAGCATCAGATTTTACAACTTCTAAACATGCTTCAAGTAAAAGCTTCTCCATGAATGGGTCCCCTACTTGTACCGCTGGACGTTGATTTTCTGATTCCTCTGTTAATTCTTCAGAAGCAAATGTCGCACCATGAATTCCGTCTCGTCCTGTTTTCGCACCCACGTACATAACTGTATTTCCAACACCTGCTGCAATACCTCGTTGAATATCTTTATGATCAATTAAGCCTACACACATGGCATTAACAAGTGGATTGCCTTCATAGCAAGGATCAAATTGAATTTCGCCACCTACTGTAGGGATACCGATACAGTTACCATATCCAGCGATCCCAGCTACGACTTCTTCAAATAGATATTTACCGCGCGCTGATTTTAATTCACCAAAGCGTAATGAGTTCAGCATGGCGATAGGACGTGCCCCCATAGAGAAAACATCACGGATAATACCGCCAACACCAGTGGCAGCCCCTTGATATGGCTCAATTGCAGATGGATGGTTATGAGACTCCATTTTAAACACTACGGCTTGCTCGTCACCGATATCAACAATACCTGCACCTTCACCAGGTCCTTGTAAAACTTGTGGCCCCTTTGTAGGGAATTTACGTAATACCGGCTTTGAATTTTTGTATGAGCAGTGCTCAGACCACATTACTGAGAAAAGACCTGTCTCTGTCCAATTAGGTAGACGTTCTAAAATACCTTCTACCAATGCAAATTCTTCGTCTGACATCCCCATACCAGCGTATAGCTTTTCGTCTTTAATTTGCTGTGCTGTTGGCTCAAACTTAGTTGTTGACATGATTTTCCCTCCACTGCTTCACAATTGATTTAAATACTGCTAAACCGTCTGCGCCACCCACCAGTGCATCAACAGCTCGTTCTGGGTGAGGCATCATCCCTAATACATTGCCGCGCTCGTTTATAATCCCTGCGATATCTTCTAAAGAACCATTTGGATTGTCGCCTGAGTATGTGAATACGATTTGATTATTATCTTTTAGTGATTGTAAAGTCTCCTCATCACAGTAGTAATTCCCTTCACCATGTGCGATTGGGATATGAATAATTTGATCTTGCTCGTATTGGTTTGTGAATAATGTATTGTTGTTCTCCACTTTTAGTTTCACTGTACGGCACATAAATTTCAAGTTTTTATTGCGTAATAAAGCACCTGGCAATAGCCCTGCTTCTGTTAGAATTTGGAATCCATTACATACACCTAGTACAGGTTTACCAGCGTCTGCTGCTTTCTTAACTTCTGCCATAATGTTAGATTGATTAGCCATTGCACCACAACGAAGATAATCTCCATATGAAAATCCTCCAGGTACTAATACGCCATCAAAGCCACTTAGATCTGTTGCTGTATGCCATACATATTCTACTTCTTCACCTAGCTCGTCTTTAATCGCATGATACATATCGATATCACAGTTTGACCCAGGGAATACGAGTACTGCGAATTTCATGATTAGTTAGCCTCCTCGACTTCATAACGGTAGTCCTCAATTACAACGTTCGTTAAAACCTTTTCACACATTTCTTTTACTAGAGTATCAATGTCACGCTCTGAATCTTTAATTGATAGTTCAAGATATTTACCGATACGTAAATCCTCTACTTCACCGTAGCCCATTTTAGCTAAAGAACCCTGTACTGCAGAGCCTTGTGGATCAAGAATGCTCTCACGTAATGTTACATAGATTTTTACTTTTTTCATTGTTATTTGCCTCCGAGTCTAGAAAGTATAATAGTATAAACTTCAGTTAAATTACCAAGGTCTCTACGAAAAACATCTTTGTCTAACTTTTGCTTCGTTGTTGCATCCCAAAGTCGACATGTATCTGGTGAAATTTCATCTGCCAATAATACATGGCCATCTGCATCACGGCCAAACTCTAATTTAAAATCAATTAGTGTCACATTAACATCAGCAAAGATTGGCTGTAGAACTTTGTTAATAGCTAGTGCCTTCTCGTAAATAGCCGATACTTCAGCAGACGTTGCAAGCTCCAGAATGTCTATATGCTCTGTTGTGATGAATGGATCACCTAACTCATCGTCTTTATAGTAAAACTCAACGATTGGTCGTTTTAAAGGTGTGCCCTCTTCAAGTCCAATACGTTTTGCTAAACTTCCTGCAACTATATTACGAACGACTACTTCAATCGGGATAATATCTACTTTTTTTACAAGTTGTTGCGTATCAGATAATTGTTTTACGAAATGTGACGCAATTCCGTTTCCTTGTAATTTTTCGAAAATTAATGAAGTAATGCGATTATTTAAAATGCCTTTACCTTCTATTTCCTCTTTCTTTTCACCATTGAATGCAGTCGCACTATCCTTGTACTCAACAAGCAGCACATTTGGCTCCTCCGTTGTATACAATTTTTTTGCTTTACCCTCATACAAAAGTTGACCTTTAGTCATTCGTTTTTCCCCCTGATATTATGAGATACGCTTTTATGAATGATCAGAATCGAACCGTGTTCTCCACGGTTCAATTCCGAAGCATTTACTGGTGGCACTAACATTTATTTTTTTATTGGCGAAATAAATATTAGTTAAGTCCTAGACGTTCAAAAATCATATCGACATGCTGTAAGTGGTAGTTGTAATCGAAGCACTCATCCAGCTCTTCTTTTGTTAAATAAGATGTGATTTTTTCACTTGCATCGACTAATGTGCGGAACTGTACCTGTTCGTCCCACGCTTGCATAGCTAAAGGCTGTACAGTATCATACGCTTCCTCACGTACTAATCCTTTATCAATTAATGCTAACAAAATGCGCTGAGAGTAAATAAGGCCATATGTGCGAGTCATATTACGTTTCATGTTTTCAGGGAATACTGTTAAGTTTTTCACTATATTACCGAAGCGACTTAACATATAGTTAAGAGTAATTGTTGCATCCGGTAAAATAACGCGTTCTGCAGAAGAATGAGAAATATCACGTTCATGCCATAAAGCGACATTTTCATAAGCTGTCACCATGTATCCACGCATTAAACGCGACATTCCAACCATATTTTCAGAACCGATTGGATTACGTTTATGTGGCATTGCTGATGATCCTTTTTGACCTTTTGCAAAAGCTTCTTCCACTTCACGCGTTTCAGATTTCTGTAAACCGCGAATTTCTGTTGCAAATTTTTCAATGGAAGTAGCAATTAAAGCTAATGCACCTAAATATTGCGCATGACGATCACGCTGTAAAGTTTGTGTTGAAATTGGTGATGCAGCCAGACCTAGTTGATCACAAACATATTGCTCAACGCGAGGATCGATATTGGCATATGTTCCAACAGCGCCAGACATTTTCCCTGTTTCAATAACTTTAGCGGCTGCTTCAAAACGTTCCAGGTTACGCTTCATTTCCTCATACCATAAACCAAGCTTTAAACCGAAAGTTGTTGGCTCTGCATGGACGCCATGTGTGCGGCCCATCATCACTGTATGTTTATGTTCTTTTGCCTTAGCAGCAATAATATCAATGAAATTCACGATATCTTTACGTAAAATATCATTTGCTTGTTTGATTAAATAAGAAAGTGCTGTGTCAACTACGTCTGTAGAAGTTAGTCCATAATGTACCCATTTACGTTCCTCACCAAGTGTTTCCGAAACGGCACGTGTAAAGGCCACTACGTCATGACGAGTTTCTTGTTCAATTTCTAAAATACGGTTCACATCAAATGAAGCATTTTCACGAATTTTAGCAACATCCTCTTTCGGAATATCACCTATTTCTGCCCACGCCTCACAAGCTAGGATTTCTACTTCTAGCCAAGCTTGATATTTATTTTGTTCTGTCCATATTGCGCCCATTTCGGGTCTTGTGTAACGTTCAATCATTGCGTATCTCCTTCTATTCTGACCAAATGCCAGAACTCTCGATTTGTTGTAATGTTTCTTCTAAGTTTTTTGTCATAATCGTTACATGGCCCATCTTACGGTTGACCTTAGCTTCAGCTTTCCCATAAAGATGGATAGACCATTCAGGATATTTAGCAATGGAGTTACTCAATGGCACGACATGCTGCCCTAATACATTGATCATAATGGATGGTGCCCAAAGTTCTGGCTTACGTAATGGCCAACCACACACAGCTCGTATATGCTGATGGAATTGTGAAACATTACACGCCTCTATTGAATAGTGACCTGAATTATGAGGTCTTGGTGCTAATTCATTAATAACAATGCCACCATCTTCTAACACGAACATTTCTACCGCTAACGTTCCTACTAAATGTAAGTAATCAGCAATTTTTAAAGCTTCTCGTTCCGCAGCCTGAGCTGTGCTTTCTGTTATGCGAGCAGGCACAATTGTTTCATGCAGAATATGATGAACATGAATGTTCTCTCCAACTGGCTGACAATACGATTCACCACTACCATTTCTTTGAACAATGACCGATACCTCTTTTACGAAGGGCACGAATCCTTCTGCAATACATGAAGAATGCGTGAAGAGTTCTTTCGCTAATGGAAGATCTTCAGTTGATTTTAACAGCTGCTGTCCCTTGCCATCATAACCACCGCTTGCTGTTTTGACTATACAAGGATAACCAATCGAATCAATATTGGCTACTAATTCTTCATAAGTTTTTGCAACAATATATGGTGCTACTGGGCAACCAGCTTTCACAATGGCTTCTTTTTCGGTTATACGGTTTTGTGTAATGCGTACTAACTCGGCCCCCTGAGGAACATAAGCCATTTGTGATAAACGTTTTAAGCCTTCATAATCAATATTTTCAAATTCATATGTGATAACATCACTGACTTCTGCAAGTTCTTCTAAAGCAGCTTCATCATCATATGGAGCTACAATACGAACATCTGCCACTTGCCCACAAGGTGAGTCCATTGCTGGTTCAAGTACCGCAATTTTAAAACCAGACTCCTTTGCAGCAAGAGCCATCATTCGACCAAGCTGTCCCCCACCTATAATACCTATCGTTTGTCCAGGATAAATAATTTTTGTCACACTAAGTCACCTGTGCTTTCTAATACTTGCTGCTTTGTAGCTTCACGTCGAGCATCTAATGCTTCAGCAAGTTCTGCATCTGTCGTTGACAAAATTTGAGCGGCTAGTAAACCAGCGTTTGTTGCTCCCGCTTTCCCAATAGCTACAGTTGCTACAGGCACACCACCAGGCATTTGAACGATGGATAACAGTGAATCAAGCCCATTCAGCGCACGTGATTGAACTGGTACACCGATTACAGGTAAAGTTGTTTTAGCTGCTACCATTCCAGGTAAATGTGCGGCTCCACCTGCCCCAGCTATAATTACTTGTATTCCCCGTTTGCGTGCTGTTTCGGCATACTCAAACATTAAATCTGGTGTTCGATGTGCAGATACAACCTTCTTTTCGTACGGTACTTGTAATTCGTCTAAAATATCACATGCATGTTTCATTGTTTCCCAGTCACTTGAACTACCCATAATGACACCGATTTTCGGATTCATAAATTGTCGCTCCTTTTAAACGATAGAAAAATGATCAATTATTGTGCAAGCCTCTATATGAATAGCTCTGCAATTTTTTTTACCTTTTTACAAAGAAAATCCTCAAATAAACTACTCTCTACCTTTACGCGTGAAAGCAGCTTACTTGAGGACTTATTAGGGCAAGAATTTGTCAATGTACAAACCGTACATTGATCTTCTCATAAAAGCCAAAAGTGCTTTCCCGCATAGTCCAGCATTTACGGTGCCGGGTAGAGACACTAGAGCCAATCCTCTAGCATATATGTGGGATTTATTTGTTTTTCCTTATCACATTTTAACAAGGGATCGTATTATCGTCAATGCAAAAATGCGAACATTTTTTATAAGCTCAAAAAAAACGTTCGGATTTTAGTCAAAATCATTCGTATCTTGAGTAGGTATAGCTTTAAATTGAATTTTTTGACGTAATAACGTGGGTTCACCATCGACTAAGTGAAAAAGGGGCTCTTCTTTTCGACCAATAGCCATGTACCCATCGTGTCGCATTCTTTCTAAACATTCTTCTATGGACTCGTTTTCTTTTACTTCATACCAAATTTGCTTCTTTCCCAACTGTTTCTCCCTTTCAATACATTAATTTATTTCCTAGCACTTGTTCCTTCATTATACCTTGAGATGCCTTAGGAGTGTGTAAGAACAAATTAATTGTTTATTAAATATAAAAAAACTGCGGATGGATATCCGCAGTTTGGATTACCGTTCAGCTAAATCCATACAAGGCTTTTATATAGATGCCTAGAAATAGTAGCAATAAAAATGAATGTAGGACAACAAGAATGAAACGAAACTCTCCTTTAATACCTAAAAGGGCACTCACAATACCTATTCCACCTAATATAAATGGCATTAACATACTGATGTCATTAAGGAATTTTAAAAAACGCCCCTACCCTTTCGTAGAATCATAACCAAACATTAAGAGTGTGAGGAGTAGGCAAAAAATCGAAAGAGACGAAAAAATAGTATGCCTCATTTTCATTCCTCCGTTATTCTGTTCAAGTATAAGTAGGAAATGCTATCTATGTTAGTTATCTTTTCATCTGTATAAATTTAATATGTAGTGTATGAGACCATGATTTTTTAGTTGATAAAATAAAAAAGCCATGGAAGATATCCATGACTTCATAAGTGCCTAGCGACGTCCTACTCTCACAGGGGGAAGCCCCCAACTACCATCGGCGCTAAAGAGCTTAACTTCCGTGTTCGGTATGGGAACGGGTGTGACCTCTTTGCCATCATCACTAGACTATTTTCGGCTTTCAATATACATCGCATTTCTCCGTCAGCTTCTGTCGTTCAGTCAGTCACGTACTTGAGTACGTTCCTTCCCTCTCTCCATTGCTTCCTCGAACTACTCGTATCTTGAAACCCTTCATAAAAGAAATTATTCTTTCAAAACTGGATAAACGGTTCATTGAAGGTTTCAAACATTTTTGGTTAAGTCCTCGATCGATTAGTATTCGTCAGCTCCATGTGTCACCACACTTCCACCTCGAACCTATCTACCTCATCGTCTTTGAGGGATCTTACTTACTTGCGTAATGGGAAATCTCATCTTGAGGGGGGCTTCATGCTTAGATGCTTTCAGCACTTATCCCGTCCACACATAGCTACCCAGCGATGCCTTTGGCAAGACAACTGGTACACCAGCGGTGTGTCCATCCCGGTCCTCTCGTACTAAGGACAGCTCCTCTCAAATTTCCTACGCCCACGACGGATAGGGACCGAACTGTCTCACGACGTTCTGAACCCAGCTCGCGTACCGCTTTAATGGGCGAACAGCCCAACCCTTGGGACCGACTACAGCCCCAGGATGCGATGAGCCGACATCGAGGTGCCAAACCTCCCCGTCGATGTGGACTCTTGGGGGAGATAAGCCTGTTATCCCCGGGGTAGCTTTTATCCGTTGAGCGATGGCCCTTCCATGCGGAACCACCGGATCACTAAGCCCGTCTTTCGACCCTGCTCGACTTGTAGGTCTCGCAGTCAAGCTCCCTTGTGCCTTTACACTCTACGAATGATTTCCAACCATTCTGAGGGAACCTTTGGGCGCCTCCGTTACCTTTTAGGAGGCGACCGCCCCAGTCAAACTGTCCGCCTGACACTGTCTCCTGCCCCGCTAAGGGGCATGGGTTAGAATTTCAATACAACCAGGGTAGTATCCCACCGACGCCTCCTTCGAAGCTGGCGCTCCGAGATCTCTGGCTCCTACCTATCCTGTACAAGTTGTACCAAAATTCAATATCAGGCTACAGTAAAGCTCCACGGGGTCTTTCCGTCCTGTCGCGGGTAACCTGCATCTTCACAGGTACTATAATTTCACCGAGTCTCTCGTTGAGACAGTGCCCAGATCGTTACGCCTTTCGTGCGGGTCGGAACTTACCCGACAAGGAATTTCGCTACCTTAGGACCGTTATAGTTACGGCCGCCGTTTACTGGGGCTTCAATTCGCAGCTTCGCTTGCGCTAACCACTCCTCTTAACCTTCCAGCACCGGGCAGGCGTCAGCCCCTATACGTCACCTTACGGTTTTGCAGAGACCTGTGTTTTTGCTAAACAGTCGCCTGGGCCTATTCACTGCGGCTCTCATGCGCTTGCACGCTCAAGAGCACCCCTTCTCCCGAAGTTACGGGGTCATTTTGCCGAGTTCCTTAACGAGAGTTCTCTCGCACACCTTAGGATTCTCTCCTCGACTACCTGTGTCGGTTTGCGGTACGGGCACCTCTCACCTCGATAGAGGCTTTTCTTGGCAGTGTGAAATCAGGAACTTCGTCCATACGGACTCGCCATCACAGCTCAACGTTACAGTGTGCGGATTTGCCTACACACACGCCTTACTGCTTGGACGCGCATAACCAACAGCGCGCTTACCCTATCCTACTGCGTCCCCCCATTTCTCAAACGGTGAGGAGGTGGTACAGGAATATCAACCTGTTGTCCATCGCCTACGCCTATCGGCCTCGGCTTAGGTCCCGACTAACCCTGAGCGGACGAGCCTTCCTCAGGAAACCTTAGTCATACGGTGGACGGGATTCTCACCCGTCTTTCGCTACTCATACCGGCATTCTCACTTCTAAGCGCTCCACCAGTCCTTCCGGTCTGACTTCAACGCACTTAGAACGCTCTCCTACCACTGACATCGTAGATGTCAATCCACAGCTTCGGTGAATCGTTTAGCCCCGATACATTTTCGGCGCAGCGTCACTCGACCAGTGAGCTATTACGCACTCTTTAAATGATGGCTGCTTCTAAGCCAACATCCTGGTTGTCTGTGCAACGCCACATCCTTTTCCACTTAACGATTACTTTGGGACCTTAGCTGGTGGTCTGGGCTGTTTCCCTTTTGACTACGGATCTTATCACTCGCAGTCTGACTCCCGTGTATAAATATCTGGCATTCGGAGTTTGTCTGAATTCGGTAAACCGGGATGGCCCCCTAGTCCAAACAGTGCTCTACCTCCAGTATTCTCATCACGAGGCTAGCCCTAAAGCTATTTCGGAGAGAACCAGCTATCTCCAAGTTCGATTGGAATTTCTCCGCTACCCACACCTCATCCCCGCACTTTTCAACGTGCGTGGGTTCGGGCCTCCAGTAAGTGTTACCTTACCTTCACCCTGGACATGGGTAGATCACCTGGTTTCGGGTCTACGACCACGTACTATTTCGCCCTATTCAGACTCGCTTTCGCTGCGGCTCCGCCTTCTAAAGCTTAACCTCGCACGTAATCGTAACTCGCCGGTTCATTCTACAAAAGGCACGCTATCACCCATTAACGGGCTCTAACTACTTGTAGGCACACGGTTTCAGGATCTCTTTCACTCCCCTTCCGGGGTGCTTTTCACCTTTCCCTCACGGTACTGGTTCACTATCGGTCACTAGGTAGTATTTAGCCTTGGGAGATGGTCCTCCCGGATTCCGACGGAATTTCACGTGTTCCGCCGTACTCAGGATCCACTCAGGAGGGAACGAACTTTCGACTACAGGGCTTTTACCTGCTCTGGCGGACCTTTCCAAGTCGCTTCATCTAACTCGCTCTTTTGTAACTCCGTATTGAGTGTCCTACAACCCCAAGAGGCAAGCCTCTTGGTTTGGGCTCTTCCCGTTTCGCTCGCCGCTACTCAGGGAATCGATTTTTCTTTCTCTTCCTCCAGGTACTTAGATGTTTCAGTTCCCTGGGTCTGCCTTCAAGACGCTATGTATTCACGTCAAGATACTACGCGATTAAACGTAGTGGGTTCCCCCATTCGGAAATCTCCGGATCAAAGCTCACTTACAGCTCCCCGAAGCATATCGGTGTTAGTGCCGTCCTTCTTCGGCTCCTAGTGCCAAGGCATTCGCCGTGCGCCCTTAATAACTTAACCTATCAGCTTCCAATACACATCGCATTTAACTGCTCGTGTCTTGAAACCTTTTAATGTTATTAAGCCTATAAAAAACTTAAAAAAATAAATGTGTTTGTTACTATTTCAATGTCGTTTTATCCAGTTTTCAAAGAACAAGTTTTGAAGTATTTCATTCAGAAGAATGAACCTTCAAAACTGAACGCAAAACGTAATCTTACAAACCCAAGGTTTGTATTCCGAAAATATCCTTAGAAAGGAGGTGATCCAGCCGCACCTTCCGATACGGCTACCTTGTTACGACTTCACCCCAATCATCTATCCCACCTTCGGCGGCTGGCTCCAAAAGGTTACCTCACCGACTTCGGGTGTTACAAACTCTCGTGGTGTGACGGGCGGTGTGTACAAGGCCCGGGAACGTATTCACCGCGGCATGCTGATCCGCGATTACTAGCGATTCCGGCTTCATGTAGGCGAGTTGCAGCCTACAATCCGAACTGAGAACGACTTTATCGGATTAGCTCCCTCTCGCGAGTTGGCAACCGTTTGTATCGTCCATTGTAGCACGTGTGTAGCCCAGGTCATAAGGGGCATGATGATTTGACGTCATCCCCACCTTCCTCCGGTTTGTCACCGGCAGTCACCTTAGAGTGCCCAACTAAATGATGGCAACTAAGATCAAGGGTTGCGCTCGTTGCGGGACTTAACCCAACATCTCACGACACGAGCTGACGACAACCATGCACCACCTGTCACCGTTGCCCCCGAAGGGGAAACTATATCTCTACAGTGGTCAACGGGATGTCAAGACCTGGTAAGGTTCTTCGCGTTGCTTCGAATTAAACCACATGCTCCACCGCTTGTGCGGGCCCCCGTCAATTCCTTTGAGTTTCAGTCTTGCGACCGTACTCCCCAGGCGGAGTGCTTAATGCGTTAGCTGCAGCACTAAGGGGCGGAAACCCCCTAACACTTAGCACTCATCGTTTACGGCGTGGACTACCAGGGTATCTAATCCTGTTTGCTCCCCACGCTTTCGCGCCTCAGTGTCAGTTACAGACCAGATAGTCGCCTTCGCCACTGGTGTTCCTCCAAATCTCTACGCATTTCACCGCTACACTTGGAATTCCACTATCCTCTTCTGCACTCAAGTCTCCCAGTTTCCAATGACCCTCCACGGTTGAGCCGTGGGCTTTCACATCAGACTTAAGAAACCACCTGCGCGCGCTTTACGCCCAATAATTCCGGACAACGCTTGCCACCTACGTATTACCGCGGCTGCTGGCACGTAGTTAGCCGTGGCTTTCTAATAAGGTACCGTCAAGGTACAGCCAGTTACTACTGTACTTGTTCTTCCCTTACAACAGAGTTTTACGAACCGAAATCCTTCTTCACTCACGCGGCGTTGCTCCATCAGGCTTTCGCCCATTGTGGAAGATTCCCTACTGCTGCCTCCCGTAGGAGTCTGGGCCGTGTCTCAGTCCCAGTGTGGCCGATCACCCTCTCAGGTCGGCTACGCATCGTCGCCTTGGTGAGCCGTTACCTCACCAACTAGCTAATGCGCCGCGGGCCCATCCTATAGCGACAGCCGAAACCGTCTTTCAGTGTTTCACCATGAGGTGAAACAGATTATTCGGTATTAGCCCCGGTTTCCCGGAGTTATCCCAAACTATAAGGTAGGTTGCCCACGTGTTACTCACCCGTCCGCCGCTAACGTCGAAGGAGCAAGCTCCTTCTCTGTTCGCTCGACTTGCATGTATTAGGCACGCCGCCAGCGTTCGTCCTGAGCCAGGATCAAACTCTCCATAAAAGAAATTTGATTAGCTCAAATTGTTTTGCTGGCATCAATTTTGATGTCCAAAATTTTGCTTCGTTCACTAGCTAAGCTAGTTACTTAAAACTTTATTGATTACGTTTTGCTTGTTCAGTTTTCAAGGTTCATTTACTAGTTACTTTCAAGTAACTTTTTATAATTTAACATATTGTCAACTCGTTGTCAACTGTCTACGTTAATATTTTTCAAGTTGTTCGTTTGTTTCGTAACAACGTGTTTAAATATATCATCATAAAACAAAGTTTGCAAGTGTTTCATTAAAGTAAAACTATTCTTATTATTACAAAGTGAGTTTCTTCTATATAATGGTGAAAACAACTTTATATAATTCGTTATAGTTATGCTTTATTTTATATAGTAAAAGAGACGAATAGAATAACAATAAAAGTATTTAATTATTTACCGTTCCTATCCCAATAATAAAAAATCACCTCCATCGTTAGAACTTATCCTTAACAATGGAGGTGATTTTCAACATGTATTTAATTTATCGTACCCAAATGAAATACGCCAGGAAGACAAAGAATAAACCATACATCATAGGGTGAATTTCTTTTTTACGTCCCGCTAATAACATTGTGATCGGATAGAACACGAAGCCAATTGCAATACCCGTAGCAATGGAATAACCAAGAGGCATCATTAATACGGTAAAGAATGCTGGTACTGCAATCTCAAATTTATCCCAATCAATTAAACGTAATGATGATACCATCAGTACTCCTACAATAACTAGAGCAGGTGCTGTTACTGCTGGTGTTACTACTGCTAATAACGGAGAGAAGAATAATGCTACTAAGAAAAGTACTGCTGTTACTACTGCTGAGAACCCAGAGCGAGCTCCAGCTGCTACCCCTGAAGTTGATTCTACATAGGCAGTAGTCGTAGATGTACCAAATAAAGAACCAATTGTTGTTGCAAGTGCATCTGCCATTAATGCGCGACCTGCACGTGGTAATTTATTATCTTTTACTAAGCCAGCCTGTGTTGCCACAGCCATTAAAGTCCCTGCTGTATCGAAGAAATCTACAAACAAGAACGTTAATACAACTACTAAAAACTTCACGTTAAATAGTGATTCAATATCTCCAAGTGGTTGTAGTGCCACCATGAATGTAGAATCCACACTTGGAATAGCAGAAACAATTGCCGTTGGAGGTTCAATAATACCTGTCACCATACCAATAATCGCAGTAATAACCATCCCTAAGAAAATACCAACACTGCGTAATTTAATAATTAGAATAACAGATAAAACAATTCCGAATACCGCTAGTAATGTAGCACCAGTGAAAGTTCCTAAAGTTACTAATGTAGCTGGACTATCTACAATAATCCCTGCTCCTTGTAAACCTACGAAAGTAATAAACAATCCAATACCTGCCGAAACAGCATATTTAAGTTGAACTGGTATGGCATTAATAACGGTTTCACGAATACCTGTTAGAGATAAAATGATAAAGATAATCCCAGAGAAGAATACGCCAGTTAAACCTGTTTGCCATGGAATACCGTAAGCCCCGACTACAGTAAAGGCGAAGAATGCGTTTAATCCCATACCAGGAGCTAGTGAAATTGGGAATTTAGCGAAAATACCCATTATTAAAGAACCAACTGCTGCAGCTAATGCTGTTGCTACGAAAACAGCACCTTTATCCATCCCTGCATTTTCTAGTATACCTGGGTTAACAGCTAGAATATATGCCATCGCAAGGAAGGTTGTAATACCACCTATTATTTCTCGGCGGTAATTAGTTCCTAATTCATCAAACATGAAATATTTTTTCATTATAAAAAAATCCTCCGTATGGTCGTCCTCAATATCGAAAACAAAAAAGACACGCTGACTAATCTACTAGTCGCATGTCTACGATATATTTCATCCACATTAATGTGTGAAATAAATTAGGGTTTATACATACGTATATAAACCTCAATCGTAGTCAAGTTATTTACGGTAACTTGGTAGAAACTCACGGGCCCTATTCCCGACATTATACGACGACTTATTTAATTTACATTTGTAATATATCATTTCACTTTTTAGATTTCAACCCTATTTCCGAACAATTTTACAAAATAAAATACGAAAGTTCGTGTAATTTTCTTATTTAATGTTCATATTTTAATAAACTGCTACTAAAAAGTCTAAGTACTGAACAATTCACTGAACACTATAATATAAAAAAACCCTTAGAACTCACCCGAATTCTAAAGGATTTTAAGACAGATTCCCTTGCCTACAATTTTTAATTCATCACTTTACTTTGCAAGACCTGAATTCTTTTTTCTAACTTCTGTTTCCAATCTTCCGCCAATGCATCAACTTCTCGGATATGTTTCATCGCATCTGCATCTTTGTTTTTAAAATATACTTCGTTGCAATACAAAACAGAAACTTGGGCAGGATGCTTTTCTACTAATTCAATATTCGAGTTCGCATAAATTGGCCCCTCTTCTAGTACGCGCGCAAGGAAGCCCGTATAACCAGTTTCAATCATACGTTTGAGCAATGTGTTTGATTCGGTATATTTGTCGATCGTACTACAAGGAACACGCCCCTGTGTAATTTGAATGACAGCATCTCCTATTTTATAAATATCACCGATACAAATATCCTCTTCTAGCATATTTGTAACCGTAAGATTTTCACCGAAAGCAGCAGTTGGCAATGGTTTACCAAGTTCTTGTTCCCATTGTATGTAATGTTCCGCAGGATATAAACAAACTGCACGATCAGGTCCGCCATGATGTTTTTTATCAGCGACATCATCTCCGTCGAAGCCATGAGCTGACAAATAAACTTCTTGCATTTTTTGCTTTTCAATACCTGTCATCATCGAACGCCCTTTACTATCAATCAATTCTTTTGGCATCCCAACTGCTAATGTATGAATTATTGGTTTATTTTCCACCATTTAAATCCCCCCCAATCTGATAATTCTAATACTTTTTGCATCCATTTAGTTTACTACATTCTCCAATAGTTTGCTGATTATTTCAATGTAAAGCTTGTAAGATGAGCACCCAACTCAAACTACCAACTATAGAATATTAGCCGTTGATGATGTTGAACCAGTATATTATTTATAAACAATTAAAGTCGATTAAACTCCATGAACTAAAGCATCAAAGCACCTAAATAAATGCTACAATGAAATAAAAAATGGATGATGATCTTTATCTAAACATTTTAAAAGTTCCTCTTTAAAGTGATCATTTTCAATCAGTTTCGGCGCATCTTCTACGCTAAAGAAACCGACCTCTAAACTTTCCTTACTTATTTTCAAACTCCCATTTATAGGCGTTCCTAGCCACCATATCATTATTTATAAGGATTAAACTGCCCCATTATTGCACAAAACTTAATCATTCTTATCTAAAATATAGAAAATACTGGATTATTTTCAATTAAAAAAGACCTCCCTTCACCCATGAATTACATGAATAAAGGAAAGTCTTTTGTGTTAAAAAATTGCACGTGGATAAGCAATTGCTCATTCAAACAACGGTGAAACCCTTTATAGAACTGGCTTCAACGGTTATTAGATATATGACCTATTCCCACTCAATCGTTGCTGGTGGCTTAGATGTAATATCATACACTACACGGTTAACGTGTTTTACTTCGTTTACTAGGCGGACAGAGATTTTTTCTAGTACATCCCATGGGATACGTGCCCAGTCAGAAGTCATACCGTCGATAGATGTTACCGCACGGATACCGATTGCGTAATCATACGTACGTGCATCGCCCATTACACCAACTGAACGGATATCAGGTAATACCGTGAAGTATTGCCAAATGTCACGATCAAGGCCAGCATTGGCGATCTCCTCACGTAAGATGAAGTCAGATTCGCGAACGATTTCTAATTTTTCTTCTGTTACTTCACCAAGTACACGGATACCTAATCCAGGACCTGGGAACGGTTGACGCCAAACGATTTTTTCATCTAGACCAAGTTCTAAGCCTAATGCTCGTACTTCGTCTTTGAATAAAGTTTTTAATGGTTCGATCAATTTGAATTGCATATCTTCTGGAAGTCCACCAACATTATGGTGAGATTTGATTGTTTGTGCAGTTGAAGTACCTGATTCAATAATATCTGTATAAAGAGTACCTTGTGCTAAGAAATCCATACCTTCAAGCTTTGATGCTTCTTCATCAAATACATAAATAAATTCATTTCCGATAATTTTACGTTTTTTCTCTGGATCTGATACACCTGCAAGTTTGTCCATGAAACGTTTACGAGCATCAATTTTAATAAGATTCATATCGAAATCTTCAGTAAATGTTTTCATTACTTGCTCAACTTCACCTTTACGGTTTAAGTTGTGGTCTACGAACATACAAGTTAATTGGTCACCGATTGCTTTGTGAATAAGAACCGCTACAACTGATGAGTCAACACCGCCTGAAAGCGCACATAATACTTTTTTATCGCCTACAATTTCACGAATTTTCGCGATTTCAAGTTCAATGAAGTTGGCCATTGACCAATCACCTTTTGCCTCACAAACATCGAATACGAATTGACGTAATAAATCATTACCATAAACAGAGTGACGTACCTCTGGGTGGAATTGAACAGCGTATAGTTTACGTTCTACATTTGCCATTGCTGCAATCGGACATGATGCGCTCGTTGCGATAACTTCAAATCCAGCAGGAACTTCTGTTACATGGTCACCATGGCTCATCCACACGATTTGCTCAGTTGGTAACTCACCAAATAATTTATTGGAAGTAGTTACTTTGATTTCAGCTTTACCATATTCACGAGTTTCAGCGCCTTCTACTTTACCACCATTTGTATGTGCCATTAATTGCATACCATAGCAAATACCTAGTATTGGTAGGCCTAATTCAAAAATGGCTGGATCCACATGGAAAGCATTTTCATCATAAACAGAGTTTGGACCACCTGAAAAAATAATACCGGCTGCGTTCATTTCTTTAATTTCTTCTGCAGTTATTGTATGTGGATGTAATTCACTGAATACACCAAACTCACGGATACGACGAGTAATTAATTGGTTAAATTGGCTACCGAAGTCAAGTACAACGATTTTTTCTTGCTCTTTTAATAAAGGGCTAGCTGTCAAAATTTCCACCTCTTCTACTATTTTTAAAGGATATTTCATTTGTTCAAAGAAAAACGCGAAGAAAGTAAAATCTTTCTACGCGTTCAAAAAGCTCATGTTGATTTACAAAGGCGAATGCGTAGCAAAGTAAAGTGATTTACTATACTTCTCACCTAGCGAATACATCCGCCTTCATAGAGAAATCATTTATGGTGATTTCGTAGAAACATCCGAACCTTATTATCGAACTTATATGAAAGCAATCCTTGCATTTAATTTTTTTCATTTTACTCTTTGTCTAAGTTAAAATCAACCGATAGTGCGATTGATTAAATATTCCCAACTTTCTTTCAGCTTTGTGAAATTCACTTCTTGTTTATCCTTCCCATAAACATGTTGCTCATAAACAGCCGTTAGCTTTTGCATTTGATCTGTCTCTAATGATGCATCCACACGTTCTGCAAACATGTGCAACGTTTCCCCATCTCTCATACGCAATCCAATACGTGATAATTGCTTCAGAAGAATATGATAGGAGGAATCAAAGGTAGACCAATTGGCAGTCTTTTTACGATAGACTCGAACATGCATTTTTGGAAGCCAAGTCTTGCGCTGCAAGTATAAAGCAATCCCACTGATAATCAATAAAACGAAGATGATTATCCAAACATAAGCAAACTTTTTCAACCAAGTCCATAGCCTATCCAGGCTAAACATTGATTTACTTTGTTCTTTATTAGACACATGTTCCTGCTTTTGCGGTTGCTCAGGTTTTTGCTCTGGCTGTACTATTTCCTCCTGTTCGGATGTATCTAATGGTATATCATAATCAATGTTAACGTTGCCGCTAAAGCCTATTGTAGGCTCAAACTCCATCCAACCTGTACCAGGTATATATGCCTCTACCCATGAATGCGCGTTGTCATTGGTAATTCGATACTCTCTCAGACCATCTGACATGGGTCCTGCAGTACCAGGCGCAAATCCTTTGACCCAGCGAGCTGGAATGCCTATCGAACGCAAAAGGACTACCATTGAAGTTGAGAAATTATCACAATAACCTACTTTTGTATCAAATAAAAACTGATCAACGTAATCTTGATTTTCTGCCGGAATAGCCGCTTGTTTTTTATCATACCTAAAACCGTTCGTCCTAAAATAACCTTCCACTGCCTTAATTTGATCGTAAACCGTAGTTTTATCCTGTGTTATCGACAGCGCCAAATCTCTTACTCGTTGTGGTAATTGCGCTGGCAGCTGCATAAAGCGATCAAATGACGAATCTAACGTTTCAAGTGTGGCTGGGAATGATAATTGCAGCTGTTCCATACTATAGACAGGCTCACTATACGTTAAAGTATAGCCTGATAAAGATGTCGATGTATCATTCTGCTGCTCTATAGTCATCTTTTCCGTCTGCTCGTCCTGAATAAATAATGTGGAATCTTGAGCCGAAACAGATAACAAGCCGTATGTTTGGATTAAAAACGGCATCGAGGTCGCAATGTCCAGTTGAATTTGACGCTCGTTTTCAGGTGAGCCTACTTGTAAAGAGGTCATAATCGGCGCATTTGCCTCATATACATTTTTTCCGAAGTTCCCCTCTGACAAAATCCATCCCTTTGACGTATAAGTATCTTTCGTTTCAATACGCCAATAATGACGATCACGTGAAGACGCAGTAAAAATTAATGTACTATCTCCTTGGAAAGGTCCACCTAATTGACTATCATCTTGACTATAGCCGACTGATTTCATGCCTGTTCCATTTCCATCTTGTCCAGTAACACCTTGAATAAACGGCACAGGATCTGCCCATGTCGGCCCTGTCTTTGGTAAAAAGAAGGCGATAGTCCCGACAAGTAATACGGATACAAGCATCGGAATAACAATTTTCCATCTCCCAAACGTATTGCTCATTGTACCCACTTGAAGCCATAAACGTTTGACAAATAGGACACCTGTCATCATTAATCCTAATATAACCACTTTAACAATAGCTGTTTTCCCATTGTATTCACTAAACGTATCTAACGTAGCAATAAAGAATACTGTCATGGCAAAAAAGTAAAATATATTTTTCCGCACAGAGACCCAATGGTGGATTAAGTAAACAAGCATCCATATTAATACTAGAAATAGCACTGTTCTAAAGGCATCGGATACTAGACCAAAATCACCTGATATAATGGCGGCCATATTCCCTTTCCATTCTGTTAATAAGAAGGATATGGACTTTCCAGAAAGCACTGGGCTTTCGCTATAAATAAAGACAATGCACCAAGTAATATAACCAAACTTTACAATCCCTGATAATAAAGGATGCACTCGGAATAAACTTAGGGCTAGGGACAAGCCAATAAAAACTAGGAAGAGATGAAACCCTCCTGTATTAGTTAATTGCATAATTGGTATTAGCCATTCACGCAAAATAAAGAAGACTATAATATAGGCGACCGCTAACTCTAAAAATTCCCCTACTGTTTGTTTCACGGCTTCTTCACCTCCGTGAATACATGATAAAAATCTGTTGGATCTACATAAACAATTTGAATATGTTTATAACGCAATGTAACCTCAGACTGCACAGGTGGCTGTTTTGCCACGACAAAACAAATACAACTTTTCACTATATTCGCAAGAGTATGTAGGAATTCTTCTGATACTTCATTAGTCACATAAAGCAATGTCGCTACTTGCTTAAAGGCTTGCTGGTCATAAAATCGAAATTTTACATTCTCAGTAGATTTTATAGCTGCCAAATGATACATAACCTGATCTAACTGCTTTTCACCTTGTATAACAGGGAATACCTTTGTCACTTCTCCAGCAGAAATAAAGGAAATATCACCAAGTTCCTGCACGATCATCTTGAGCATAGATGCTACTAGCTCAATCTTATCCTCAAATAATGTTGATTTCTTGGCATCAAGCACTAACATTAGCTCAGAAGATTGTCTATCCTCAAATTCCTTAGATTGTAAGGTTTGGGTTTTCGCGAATGACTTCCAATGAATCCATGAAAAACGATCCCCAGGAACATATTCTCGTAACCCAACAGCCATAGTAGTATCCTTTACTATGGAATAAGGAGACATCATTGGCCCAACATCATATTTTGTTTGAAGTGCCGAATATTTCATTTCTCTGAGCCTTGGGTACACTAAAATAGTTTGTTCTTTCTCGGCCACAACCATTTTTTTTGCCCAACCGAAAAAATCATAGAAAGCGACCGTAACACCCAAATAACGGTGTTCGCCACGAGGCATATTTACTAATTCATAATGCCAGTTAAATTTTTTTCTAAAGCCAACAAATTTTATAGCAGTTGAACTTTCTAGCTTCGCCTGAACTAACCCCTCACTATCTACAAGTTCCTCCATCATCATATAAGCAAAAGGAAAACGTGTTTTTCTTTCGATTGAAATCATGACCTTCGCTGATTGACCACGTTCTACATGTGCTGGCTCAATTTTGCGCTCTACTACTAAGATACTTTCTCTAACAACAAAGAAAAATAAGGCATACACTAAAAATGGACTTACCGTAAAAAATACAAACCAACTAACAAATCCACCTTGGAACATCGCATAACAAAACGTTACAATCATTAAGAAAACTACTAATAGGAAATGTTTACTTTTCTCTAAAAAAGCTTTCCATTGCTTCATTGTTCTGCAAACCTTTTTGTTGGTACTGGTGTTTTAGCAATGATACGTTCAATAATTTCACTTGCCGTTACATTATCATAGCGAGCATCTGGCTTTAAAACTAGACGATGACTAAAGACAAAAGGGACAAGGTATTGGACATCATCAGGTGTTACATAGCTACGCCCTTTCATAAATGCGTAGGCTTGAGAAGCCTTCATTAAGGCTAATGTCGCCCTGGGACTTACACCTAAATAAACATAGCTGTTTTCTCTAGTTTGAGTAGCAAGCTCCACCATGTAATTTTTTACTGAATCTTCAACATACACTCCTTGAACGAGCTCTTGTAACTCAATCAATTGAGCTACCGACAATACTGCATCGATCTTTTCAATCGCTTTGCCATTTTCCGCGCGCCGTAAAATTTCCACTTCCTGCCCTCTACTAGGGTAGCCCATCTTTATTTTCAGTAAAAAACGATCAAGCTGTGCTTCAGGCAATGGATAAGTTCCTTCATGTTCTATCGGATTTTGTGTGGCCATTACAAAGAACGGCTGATTAATAGCAAGTGTTTTACCATCAATAGTAACAGAAGCTTCTTCCATTCCCTCCAGTAAAGCTGACTGCGTTTTGGGCGAGGTACGATTTATTTCATCGGCTAAAATAACATCCCCCATGATGGGTCCTGGACGAAATTCAAACTCCAATGTCTTCGGATTATAAATAGAGATCCCCACTACATCGGAAGGTAATAAATCCGGCGTAAATTGAATTCGTTTAAACTGCGCATCAAAGGATTTTGCTAATGAACGAACCATCATTGTCTTCCCAACACCAGGCACATCCTCTAACAATACGTGCCCCCTCGCTAATAAAGCAACAAGGCTTAGCTCAGCCACATCTCTCTTTCCAATCATCACTTTCTCTATATTTTCTAGCACATTTTGTATTTGAGAATTCATAAATTAAAAAACCTCCATTTCATCAAACAATTGTGTGAATTGCACGATAACTTATCATAAGCATATCGAAATTTGTCTAGTAAAACAATTATCAGAAACTTCTTCCCTTCGATAACACATACTAAACAAGGCTTGCTTGAACGTAGTCAAACAAGCCTTGTTTAGTATATAACGTCACTATTCATTAGAATGTTACAATTTTAATCTTTTTAACCATATTTCTTCCAAAGATGTAGAATTTTCTTGTGTGAAAATTTCAGTGATCCCACCAGAAATTATAATTTCCCCATCATGTAAAACTAATACATCATCTGCTATTTCTTCAGCAAAAGACAGCAAGTGAGTAGAGAATATGACCGTATTTCCTTTGTTCTTTTCCTCTAACATTACGTTTTTTAATTGCGCTATCCAAAATGGATCAAGACCATTTGTCGGTTCATCCAAGATCAGCAAAGATCCACTTCCAAGTAAACATTGCGCAAGATTTAGTCGCTGAAGCATCCCTTTAGAAAATTGTTTAGCTGGTTGATTACGAACATCCCACAAGGAAACACGCTTCAATATGCACTCTTGTTCATTTTGATCTACTTGCTTTAAAGAGGCTAGTAGATCAAAAATTTCAGCTGCCGTTAGCATGGTTGGAAAATTTACGTCATCAGGCATATAACGAATGACATCTGGTTTATGCCATATCATTTCTCCGGACTTTCCCTTCTCTTGACCCGTTAGTAAACGGATCAACGTACTCTTTCCGGCACCATTACCCCCAACCAGCGCTAAAATTTTACCAGAATGTAATGTAAAGGTAGCTTCTTTTAAACCTCTACCATTTTCATAGACATTGGCTATATTTTTGGCTTCTAAAAGAATCATCGCTGTGTGACCTCCTTCGAAAACTTAGTAGCTAGCATAAGTGGTAGAAGGATCCAAAGAAGCGTCACCACCACATACAACACAAGACCTAAAGTTGACGAATAAAACCTCGTGACACCATAAAATGCTGGACCAAGCACACTAGCCTGATTGGTGAATATAAAATAACCAAAGCGTAGCCATTCTACGGGATTAATATGTATCGATATAATGGTAAGCTTTTGTAAAACATGACCCGCTACAACTGCACCTAGAGCCATTAACGCATAAGAAATGAGCAGTAAAAAAAAGGACCATACAACAAGTGATAAGGCTAGTGCAAATAATCTTGTTTTAGCCACTGCCCCCAGTACAATACCTAATGAGACAAATATAAAGATACATAATAACGTAAGGATCACTAAAATAATCGGTAACTGGACGCCGCCTAATAGACCACCTATTGCTAAGACAACGCCAAATGCCACAAGCACTACTAATAAAAAGGCAAGTGATATAGCCACATATTTCCCTATAATATATTGCCCAATTTTCATTGGATATGTTTTTAATAATGAAAACCAGCCAGATTCAATATCGCCGGCTATACTCATACTTCCAATGGTGATAATAAATAAAGGTAATAGAAACAATAACACATTTAAAAATGATGCCGTTTGACGTGTAAAGCCCTCCACATCAGGTAATGCCATTCGCTGAATGACAATAATGGCTACAAAAACAAAAGTAAAAAGAAAAGCTACTAGTTGCATCCAATGGCTTCTTAAAATTTGCTTCAACTCTATTTTCACAAACATCATTCATGAATCCCCCAATTAAACGTCAGCAAATCTTGATAGGCTAATAATTGCCCCTCTCCTTCATTGGTCATCCATTCCTGCGCCTCATCCTTCGTCGCAAATGCAAGTACTCCATAGTTCATCGGAGTCCAATAACCTGCATTGTACACATAGGTAGCTTTATAAACGTCAATCCATTCATTATTTGCTTTATTTTTAATATAGGCTGCGCCAATTTCATCCTCACCATTTAGCGCCAGATAATCCATCAAACACCCAATATCATCAAAAATCTTATAATCTCCATTTGTGAGCACAATTTGTCCAGCATATTCATGATGAACGATACTCATATTACAAATTTCACAAATATCTGTTTCACGGATAATATCACGTGGGTTATACGTCTTTTCGCCGCAACCACCCAATATTGTACTGCATATAACTAGAATGGCTATCCACCTCGTCATACTTACACCCCTCTTTTCCACAGCCAAAATCCACTCATAGATACAACTAAACCAAAAATAAATTGTAAGATGTTGATCGAAAACGACTTCTCTTTCGTATGGCTGATTAATCTTGGTTCGTTATCTACAAGCAAATTTTGTTCTGTTTTATTCACTTCCTGATCAAATGATGTCAGAATCATAACACTCGGTGATGCCACAAAAAATTGATAAACCGGTTGTCTCACCATCCATTGACCAAAGCTTGACACAGCCACGTAGGGAACATCTCCGAAACCATCTCCCGCAACATCTAACCCTCGGTAATCATCATAAAAATTACGAACTAATCGCAAGCCTTGTTGGTCCGATCTTGCCGTTAATATATTTCCAGTAAACTGATTATCATTGATGATAGAGTGATTATCTACCTTTGTTCCTTCTAAGGCAGTCTGATTCATCTGAAACCCATTTTCTTGTATTTGTATGACTGAACATTTTTGCATTGCTACACCTACCCGATTATTTCGAATGCTATTTTTTCTTACCTTCGCCTGTTGTGTGTCATACATTAAAAGGCCATAGCTATTGAAATCATTATGGTTACTAAATGTATTGCTCGCTATTTCTAAGTCCGTAGTCATCATTACCATAAGACCTGTCACATTATGTAAATATGAATTAAAAAGCACCTTCACATCACTTGAATACATAAAATGCGTTCCATAACGACTGTTTGTCACTTCGTTTTGTCGCACATTGATATGTCTCACTTCTTCTACATATATCCCATCTTGCACAAGATCAATTGCATTATGTTCAATAGCAATGTCCTCACTTTTAAACACAGCAATCCCATTGCCTTTTTCAGCATAATGTAACTGATTACCAACAATCTTATTTTCTAATAATTGAATATGCTTAGAACGTTGAATATGGATACCCACTTGTACATCCTTTATTTCAATAGCTTTCACTTTTAAATTCTCCACTTCATTAACAACAATCCCTTTGTTTTTGGCAGAAATCATTATATCTTCGATAGAGACATTAGCCGTATGGTCTATTTTTAATGCAGGTTTAGTATTTTGAGAATAAAGTTCAACCCCTTTTTCTCCTTGGAGTGTAATCGATTTCTTTACGGTAAAATTTCCTTGGTAACGACCGGCAGGAATATGAACAATCTCTCCAGGTCTCGCTTGATCAATAGCAAATTGAAGATCAAACTCTGCATTTGCTGTTTGACATGTCCATAGAAAAAACAATATGAACCAACCTATTCGTTTCATTACTGTCCCTCCTTATTCAGCATGAAAAGACTAGAGGAAAGTTCCCCTAGTCTAAGCTTTTAATGACCATGTCCCTCTTGCCCATGATTCATATCACTTGAATGCATAGAACTAGAATCTCCATTCTCTCCCTCAGCCTTTTTTTCCATCATTTTCTTACGTCGTTCCAATGCGTCATCTTTAATTTTTTGTAGTTCCTCCATATAAGCATTCGAATTTTCTTGGATGTATGTATCTGCTTCCGCTTTGTTCACGAAGTAAATATAGCCCCAGTTCATCGGAGATTTCAGCTCTGTTTTCACAATTGTTACATCTTCGACCTTCGCCCACTCCTTCGTCACAAAATCACGGACAAATTTTGCATTGTTCTCTTCATTAGCAACCTCTGCATTTAACAAACAGCCAATATCGTCATAAAAAGCAATAGTCCCATCTTCTTTTATCGCTTGCGCTGAAAATACGCCCATTTCATGATCCTTCATGTAAACCTTCATATTACACATTTCACAAACTGTATCCTCCTTCGGCTCTTGTAACCGCGAATCTACAAGTGAAGCAACTTGTACAGAATCATCCATTACCTTCGTTTCTATTTCAGTAGCGCCTTGCTCTGATTCCTTCTCCTTTACCTGAGGTTTTTCGCTAGTACATGCTGCTAGTACAAATAATACTATTAATGCTGGTAACCATAATTTTTTCACAACTATTCCCTCCAAATTTAGTTTTCTGTTGCCATATTCAACAATACAGATTAGTTGTGAAATTAGTAAAAAATCGCGGTGAAGAATTGGAAAAATTATCTTGAACATTCAATGAACATCTTCATTTCAAATAATTTGAATTTAGCACTTCTTTTTCATTCAAATACACAAAAAAACTCCCCACATGTTTGGCTGTGGAGAGTCTGGTCTTTATATGGAAGAACGGTAACTATTAAGTCGCTTCTTTTGTCTGCTTAAACGACTAAGCTTTAACGCAGTTTCATTTAATTCATGACGTATTTGCAAATCATTCGTACTATCCATATGGATAGGCACTGTATGTTGATGCTGTTTCTGCTGATTTGGCGCATTTATTGAACTGCGCTTTTTCTCTTTATTTCTTTGCAAACTATTTTTAAATAGATTTTGTGGATTTTGCCCAAAATTATGGCTAATATCACCTGCATGTAAATATTGATTTTCCTGACGAAAAACACTACTTGTCGTTGCATTTACTCTAGAAGTCCTCATATTTAGTTACCCTCCCTTACATTTTATAATCCTTATAGGTAATTATATCGACATTATATGATGATATTTAACAACATAGAACCAAATTGCATAAAAAAAGAGAGAAAAGAGCTATTTTCAAAAGTGAGATTCACTTTTACAACTCTTTTCCCTTATTTTACTTCCAAAAAACATCAAATATTGTAATAGGCATATGGCGTTTATGTTGCGAACGCAAATAATATCCTTCCAGTAGTTGGCGAGGTTCTTCTGGGATTTCCTTCCCCTCTAAATAATCATCAATTTGATCATAGGACACCCCAAGAGCCACTTCATCTGGCAAAGATGGGCGATTTTCCTCCAAATCTGCTGTTGGCACCTTCATATAAAGATGTTCAGGACATTTGAGCTCTGCCAATAACTGCTTCCCTTGTCGTTTATTCAAACGAAAGATTGGCATTAAGTCAGCTCCTCCATCACCAAATTTAGTATAAAAACCTGTGATGGCCTCGGCTGCATGATCCGTTCCTAATACGACTGCTCCATTCATTGCAGCAATCGAATATTGCACTTTCATACGCTCCCGTGCTTTTTCGTTCCCTTTGACAAAATCATTCAGCTGAACACCTGCATTTGCTAGGGCCCTCACACTCGCATCGACAGCATCTTTTATATTAACTGTATAAGATCCCGTCGGCTTAATATAGTCGATAGCGTCCTGACAATCTTGCTCATCTGCTTGCACTCCATATGGTAAGCGAATCGCCCAAAATGAATACTTCATTTCACCAGCTTCTTTATTTAGCTCGTCAACAGCTAGTTGCGCTAGCTTTCCTGTTAATGTTGAATCCTGACCACCAGAGATACCAAGAACAAATCCTTTTACAAAACTATAATGTTTCGCATATTCCTTTAAGAAATCAATGGATTTACGTATTTCCTCGTGGGCATCGATAGTTGGTTGTACACGTAATTCTTCAATGATTTGTTGCTGTAAAGTCATTGTTTCCATCACTCCCTTTTTACATTTGCTTAACCATGTTATGAACTTCCTCAATATTGCGCATTTTATTATCCCAGCATTTTTGACTTAAATCGACGGGATACTCTTCAGGATTCATCGCACGTTTGTATTCATCCCAAAGCAGCTCTAAATTTCCGGCTGCATAATCACGCATTTCCTCAAGCGTTGGGTTATGATAGTTGATTTCTCCATTATGAATCACATGCTGATGTAAATTTTTCGCTTCGAAATTCGTGACAAACTTAGAGACAAACGTGTGAATTGGGTGGAACATTTTAATACGTTCCTCCCCCTGAGGGTTTTCATCTTGCATCGCAATATAATCTCCCTCTGCCTTGCCATTCTTTTTATCGATAATACGATATACATTTTTGAGACCTGGCGTTGATACTTTTTCAGCATTCGCTGATATTTTAATGGTATCCTCCAGTTGACCATCGCTGTTTTCAATGGCAACCATTTTGTAAACAGCACCTAATGCAGGCTGATCATAAGCTGTAATAAGCTTTGTACCGATTCCCCACACATCTACTTTTGCCCCTTGAGCTTTTAAATTTAAGATCGTGTATTCATCCAAATCATTTGAAACAATGATTTTTGTATCATGGAAACCTGCAGCATCTAGCATGCGACGAGCCTCTTTTGATAAAAACGCAATGTCTCCACTATCCAAACGAATACCAATAAAATTAATTTTGTCTCCTAATTCTTTAGCTACTTTTATAGCCGTTGGAACACCTGATTTCAAAGTATTATACGTATCTACAAGAAAAACACAGTCGCTATGACGTTTTGCATAAGAATGGAAAGCATCATAATCATTTTTATAGGCCTGTACCAACGCATGTGCATGTGTACCAGACACTGGGATGTTAAACAGTTTACCTGCTCTTACATTACTAGTGGAAGCAAAACCACCTATAAAGGCTGCACGTGTACCCCAAATAGCTGCATCCATTTCTTGTGCGCGTCGTGTACCAAATTCCATGGCTACTTCATTTTTAATGATTTGTTTAATACGACTAGCCTTCGTCGCTATTAATGTTTGATAATTAACGATGTTCAATAATGCTGTTTCTATAAGCTGAGCCTCCACTAATGGAGCTTCTATTCGAACAATCGGTTCATTGGCAAAAACAAGCTCTCCCTCTACCATCGAATACATATCCCCTGTGAATCGAATATCTTTTAAATACTCAATAAAATCCTCTTTATAACCAACTTCATCACGTAAATACGCAATATCAGATTCACTAAAACGGAAATTCCGTAAATAATCCAGCATTCGCTCTAGGCCAGCAAATATTGCATAACCATTGCCAAATGGTAATTTTCTAAAATACAACTCAAAAACTGCTTTTTTATTATGTATCCCATCAGCCCAATAGGATTCGGCCATATTGATTTGATATAAGTCTGTGTGTAGCGCTAAGCTATCATCTGCATAGTTTGATCTCACAAGAAACCCCTTCTTCCGCTTTGATAATTAGTCCTAGTATACACTATATACCCAAATTCTTGCGTATGACATTCACACTCCCTAATGTAAGGTTTTCTAACACTAATAGTCAGAAAATTTAGAACTGTTCATATTTTAGACACAAATTTTAGTACCGCTTTCATTCCCATTCTAAAACCTTTTTATAGCAACTATTTCGAGAATAAAAATAATTCGTGTAATAAAACCTAACACGAATTTTAAAAAAGTAATTGCACTACTGTTTCAGGCGATTTAACATGTAAATTAAAATTACGCAAGGAGCTGGTACAGATGAAAAAAATCGAAGTCATCATTCGTCCTGAGGTTTTTGGAGCCGTTCGGGACGGTCTGGCACAACAAGGGATTGCAGGACTAAGCGTTTCTGAAATCGCAGGTTGTGGCCGTCAATTAGGGAGGACTGGTTTATTTCGTGGTAATACTTATGAAATTGAGTTTTTACCTAAATTGAAATTAGAAATGATTGTAGATGATAGTAAAGTGGATGGCATTGTAGAAATACTATTGCGCGAAGCAGCAACTGGCAAGGTTGGTGATGGAAAAATTTTCATTTATCCAGTAGAACAAGCAATTCGTATCCGAACAAAAGAAGTCGGATCGATTGCAGTAGAATAAAGGGGGCGATATAGATGGATGAACTATTGTTATCTGTTAATTTAATTTGGGTGATGTTAGGCACAATTTTAGTATTTTTTATGCATGCTGGATTCGCTATGGTAGAGGCAGGGTTTACACGTTCAAAAAATGCTGTAAACATCATCATGAAAAATTTTCTAACTATTTCCCTAGGGGGAATTGTCTATTTTTTATGTGGCTACGCAATTATGTTTGGTGACAGTGTAGGTGGTATTTTCGGCATAAGTGGTTTTGCTTTAAACGGAGTTGATGATCTTTCATTCTTTATTTTCCAAACAATGTTTGCTGCAACAGGAGCAACTATTTTATCTGGTGCTGTGGCAGAGCGTACTAATATTTTTGCTTATATCGGAGTCATTATACTTATGTCATTAGTCGTTTATCCTGTTGTAGGCCATTGGGTTTGGAGTGGCCAAGGTTGGTTGACTGATTTAGGCTTTGTGGATTTTGCTGGCTCAACAGTCGTTCACTTAACGGGAGCTGTAGCTGCCTTTATCGCCGCAGTTATGGTTGGACCACGACTAGGTAAATATGAAAATGGTCGAGTAAATGTTATTACAGGTCATAGTATTCCATTAGGAGCATTAGGCGTATTTTTACTTTGGTTTGGTTGGTTTGGCTTTAATGGCGCATCCACTTTAGCTGCCGATCCTGAACTTGTTCCGAATGTCATCGCAAATACATTTTTTGCAGCGGCCGCTGGTGTCGTAGCAACCTCCTTCTATACGAAGTTCCGTTATGGACATATTGACGGCTCCCTCACATTAAATGGTGCACTAGCAGGACTAGTAGGAATTACAGCAGGTGCAGCAAATGTCAGCATTATCGGCTCTATTTTAATTGGCCTTATCGCCGCTCCATTACTTGTTGAAGGTGTGCGATTCATTGAGTGGAAGCTAAAAGTAGATGATCCAGTTGGTGCAATTGCTGTACACGGTATTTGCGGTGTGTGGGGGACATTAGCCGTTGGATTATTTGATAGTAACGGGCAAGGCTTATTTTATGGTGGGGGTTTGAGTTTGCTAGGCATTCAAGCTATCGGTGTGATCGCTACAATAGCCTGGGTTAGTGTATCTGTAGCAGCCGGTATATTTATCATTAAAGCTTTTGTACCTTTACGTGTAACGGTGGAAGAGGAAATTGCTGGTTTAGATGTCATGGAACACGGAGCGCCTGCCTACGAATTCCAAGATATTTTCAAAAGCTCTGCGGTTCGAGGAGAAACCTTTGCCCATCGTTTAACACATTTCGGTAAAACACAAAACACTGTACAACAAGAAGAACAGCACATATAGACAGAAGAAAAATCTGCTCTGCTATTAATAAAGTAGCAGACAGATTTCCTTTTTGAACTAATGGCTAATGAACGTATTAATCTTTCTCTAGTTCTAATAAAAATTGTTTTACATCTAGTCCACTACGAAAGCCTGTTAATTGACCATTTTTGCCAATGACACGATGGCATGGAATAATAGCTAATATTGGATTCGCACCAATAGCACTACCTACAGCCCTAACTGCTTTGGGGTTCCCAATACGTTCTGCGATGCTTCCATACGATGTTGTTGAACCATAGGGTAATTCTTTTAGGGCGTCCCACACAGCTAATTGAAAAGGTGTCCCCTTCACATGGATAGGTACATCAAAGTCTGTCAATTCCTTGTTAAAATAGGCTGTTAATTGTTCCTTATATGGTTGCAATTTTTCTTCATTTTTCTCAAAGCTATAACCTTTAAAAGGCTTTTTTGCCCACTCCTTAACCTCATCAAATGATGCATTAGGCGTCCCAATATAGGCAAGTCCATCAGTTGTGGCTACGATGTACATAGCACCTTGTGCAAACGTTAACGTATCGAAATACAATATCTCCATTCCCTATTATCCCTTCATTTCTAAAATCTTATATTTAAACTGCATCTTTACTTCATTTCATGCTACAGTTATTTTACTGACTATAGCAAAGGAGTTTCACTACATGAATACTCTATACGAGCCTGCCATTCACTTTCAACAAGTTCAATTCTCAGTAAATGACAAAATGATATTAAAGTCAATTACTGGGTCGTTTCCAAAAGGTCAAATTACCACTCTCGTCGGCCCTTCTGGTGCAGGTAAAACAACCCTGCTTAAATTATGTAATGGCCTTCTTTCACCGACAAACGGACATATACTCATTGATAATGAGCCCATCTCAAATTATGAGCCCTCAGCATTACGAAGACATGTTGGTATCGCCCTACAAGCTGCTCCTATGATTGCTGGCACTGTAAAGGAAAACCTCGCACTCCCCCGGACATTGCAGGAAAAAAAACTCTCTCAACAGGAGGCCATTCAATATTTAGAGGATGTTGGCTTAGATGAAAGCTTCTTACACCAATCCACAAATGATTTATCAGGAGGACAGCGTCAAAAGGTTTCTATAGCAAGAACACTTATTAATCAATCCTCTATCTTATTATTAGATGAAATAACTTCTGCACTGGATCGCCAATCTGTAAAGGAAATTGAAAAGCTCATCGCCACTATTAATAAAAAATATAATGTGACGATGATTTGGATTACTCATAATTTGCAACAAGCATTAACGATCGGACACTATACATGGGTCATGATGAATGGGGAGCTAATAGAAACTGGCAAGAGCGCTTTACTTAAAGCACCGACTAACCCACGCGTAGCAGAATTTGTACAGGGGGCTAACATATGACTTATACGTCCTTATCACTAACATTAATTTTCGTGTGCATCCCTCTACTGCTATCCAAAACATTAAAATTAGGACTTGAAAAAGATACGCTTATTGCAACCCTTCGGTCTATCGTTCAATTGCTCGCTGTTGGCTATATACTAAAATTTGTCTTTGATGCAAATAGTTATGTATATATTTTTCTTATGGTTGCGTTAATGATACTAGTCGCTACATTTAATGCTCGAAAAAAAGGAGAAGGTATTAAAGGGATCACCTGGAAAATAGCACTGACACTTGTGATGATAGAAATCATTACACAAGGAGTCTTACTTGGCTTTAACATTGTGCCAGCGACCGCTCAGTATATTATTCCAATTAGTGGTATGTTAATTGGTAATTCAATGGTGTTATCCATTTTATTTTTAAACCGATTTACGGCTGAAATTACTAGCCATAAAGATCAAATGGAATTAATTTTGTCACTTGGAGGCACACCCAAACAAGCTGTTCATCGACAACTTATCAATGCCGTAAAGGCGAGTATGATTCCCACGATTGAAAGCCAAAAAACAATTGGCTTAGTACAGCTACCAGGTATGATGAGCGGCCAAATCATTGGTGGTGCCGACCCCATTCAGGCTGTACAATTTCAACTTTTGATCATCTTCGCTCTCCTAACAACGGCGACATTATCAAGTATCATGATTGGTTTTTTAAGTTATCCTGCACTTTTTAATGAGCGTATGCAAATACTTGAATTGAAATAATTGTTAAGCAGATTTAATATAGTTTTAATAATTTATGATATACTAAAAAGAAAATGCAGTTAGGAGAATGACCATGTTATTACGCGATTTTTTCATCCAGCTATCTGAAAACCAACTATTGAATAGTGCTGCAAAGAAATATGGCCTAAAATTAGGAGCACAAAGTGTAGTAGCTGGTACAAATATTGAAGAAACAATTGCAAGCATCAAAGAACTGAATGCACATAATATCTCATGTACAGTAGATAACCTTGGTGAATTTGTTTCAAGTAAAGAAGAAGCAACTGCTGCAAAAGATAAAATTCTCTCTGTGGTAGAAGCTATTCATGAAAATGATGTAAAAGCACATATTTCATTAAAGCCTTCTCAATTAGGTTTAGATATTGATGTAGATTTCTGCTATGACAATCTGTATGAAATTGTTGAAAAAGCGGCTGCTTATGATATATTTGTTAACTTCGACATGGAGGACTTTGGGCGTCTTCAAACATCTTTTGATATGGTAGAAGAATTGTCTAAAACATTTAATAATGTTGGAACTGTGATTCAATCTTACTTTTACCGTGCAAAAGACGATATCGAAAAATTCAAGGACTACCGTTTACGTATCGTAAAAGGAGCGTATAAAGAGCCTGTTGAAGTTGCTTATCAAGATAAATTGGATATCGATTTAAACTTTATTGAGTTAATTGAATATCATTTACTACATGGTAAATTTACGTCCATTGCTACACATGACCATAATATTATTGCTCACGTTAAACGCTTTGTAGCTGATCATAATATTCCACTTGATAAATTCGAATTCCAAATGCTTTATGGATTCCGTACAGATATGCAAAAAGAGCTAGCTAAAGAAGGCTATAACTTCTGTGTGTACGTTCCATTCGGCGAAGATTGGTACGGTTACTTTATGCGTCGCCTAGCTGAACGCCCTCAAAACCTTAACCTTGTCACAAAACAAGTGTTTACGAAAAAGACGAATACAGTTCTTGCTGTAGCTGCAGGTGCATTCGTTCTTGGACGCTTAACAAAACGCAATAAGTAAAACAGAAAAGAACCTTGCCGCTACCATGCGATAAGGTTCTTTTCTTATTTATTCCATCCTTTTTCTTTAAAGCGTGCAATGGCTTCAATACGATTGCCTACGTTTAATTTTTCTAAAATCGTTGAAATATAATTACGAACAGTTCCAGCAGATAAAAATAGCTCTGCGGCAATTTCCTTCGTTGTTTTGCCCTCTGCCACAAGAGTCAGCACCTGACTTTCTCGCTCAGTTAATGGATTTTCACTATCATCCTCATACACAAAATCAACGAGCTCAGGGGCATAAATTCGTTTACCATCCATAATAGTCCGGATTGCAGAAACTAATTCCTCAATAGGGCTATCCTTTAATAAATATCCCCTTACACTAGCTTTTCTAGCACGCTCGAAATAACCTGGTCTAGCAAATGTAGTTAAAATAATGACTTTACAATCCAAGCCAGAGCCATGCATTTCTTCTGCTGCATCAAGGCCAGTTTTAACTGGCATTTCAATATCCATAACACAAATATCAGGCTGGTGCTCTTTAACAAGCATCAATGCTTCCTCACCATTTTTTGCTAAGCCAACGACCTCCATATCCTCCTCCATACTAAGTAAAGAGCGAAGAGCGCCTAATAGCATCCCCTGATCTTCAGCAATCACAATTCGTATCATGTCACAAGCCTCTTTTCTATATGTTCTTCAGATTTTCTTTCACACTTTGATGCGTAATAGCCACTGGAATGGTTACTGATAATGTCGTGCCGTCCACACTTTCAATTTTGAACGAACCGTTGATAAACTCTAATCGCTCACGCATTCCTTTTAATCCGTTCCCAGTTTTCCATGCTTGTTTTTTCGTAATGCCTTGTCCATTATCACGAACTACTAAGTAAACTTCTTTAAAATTTTGATGGAAAGCTATTTCGCATTTTGTTGCACCACTATGTTTCACAACATTATTAACAGCCTCTTTTAAGCACATAGACAAAACATTTTCTACAAGCGGTGGCACTTGCAAGGCATTTTTATCGCCTTCAAAGACAAATTCCATTTCTGCTGCCTTTAATATTTGAGAAATACGCATGAGCTCATCTTCAAATTTTGCTGTACGCATGTCTGAAACTAATTCACGAACCTCTTTTAAGGCGATACTGGCAGTTTGGCGTATATCCTTAATTTCAACTAAAGCTTGCTGTGGATCACGATCAATTAACCTTGATGCTAAATCACTTTTCAAACCGATCATAGACAATTTTTGCCCCAGTGTATCATGTAAATCACGTGCAATACGTTGTCGTTCTTCAAAAACAATTAACTCTGCAATACGCTCATTGGCCGTTTCTAACTGCCCTTCTAAGTTTTCGCGTTTATTTTTGGAATAGATCGTTAGCGGTAGTAGAACAACAGCTAAAATAGTTAACACGACAAAAGGTAATTGTGATAAAAATAATTGAAGCTCAACAAAAAAGCCGGCACCTGTAGATATGACTGTAAAGCCAATATGTAGACCGTACATAATATAGAAACCAACTGGTCTTCGTATATTTCCAATAAAAAAGGCTGTAAAAATGGAAAGATAAACATAACCATATAAAATCGTCATGACAATATTAATAACCATTTCAAAGCTGATCCACATATATACTAGTCCGCTTTTCGAATTCATGGAAAATCGATAGAAAATAAAATATAGCATTAAAAACGTAATGCCTATAGAGATTTCTATATAAGATGATTTTCTAAAAATGAAGAAAAACGGTAGAAAGCAAAAAATAATCCATAAATATATACTGAGCATAGGACTATTCGGAATAATACTATGCCATTTTCTCAACATAATCTCACGCTCTTTCCTACTTTTCCCTTATTATAACAAGAAAATTATTTTTTTGCCCGTACATGCTTATTTTCTCGGCTATATTTAAAACAGCCATCTCTCTAATTGAGATGGCTGTTTTAACTAAGCGGCAATACTGCCTTTTGCTTTCCGTTTTATAATTAATTCGACTTCTTTAAACGTTACAAATTTACTTTGCTCTTCATCATATAGCTTATAACGCAATGATTCTAAACTAGTTCGTAAAGTAATCGTTGTCGCCGTGTGTAATGGCGGCGTTTCATTATGAGCCTTTTCAAGATTATAGTTAGGTACACGAGGAGCCAAGTGATGGACATGATGGAAACCGATATTCCCTGTAACCCATTGTAAAATTTTCGGCAATTTGTAATATGAGCTACCTTCTACTGCAGCTTTCACATAATCCCACTCTGAATCATGTTCAAAGTAAGAATCTTCATATGTGTGCTGAATATAAAATAACCAAATTCCTAAAGCACCCGCAATAAATAGTGTCACACCTTGGACTAATAAAAATGCTTGCCAGCCCATAAAGAAGATTAAAGCGGCACAAACTCCGGCAATGGCAATATTCGTTAACATTGTGTTGGTACGTTCCTTTTGCTTTGCATCCTTACGATTAAAACGATTTAAAACAAGTACCATATATAAAGGTCCTAAACCAAACATTACAAATGGATTACGATAGAAGCGATACCATAATCGTTGACCCTTTGAGGATTGCATATATTCTTCCACAGTCATCATATCAATATCACCGATACCACGCTTGTCTAAGTTTGAGCTTGTTGCATGGTGAATTGTATGCTCACGCTTCCATTTTTCATATGGGAATGACGTTAACACTCCAGTAAAAAATCCAACCCAGTCGTTTGCCTTTTTACTTTTGAAAAATGACCCGTGTGTACAATCATGAAAGATAATAAAAGTTCTTACGACAAAACCAGCTGAAATAACGCTTAAACCAGCTGTTAGCCAAGGTGAAACATCAACTAACAAGTAACCTGCCACCCACAAAGCAAATAACGGTACAATGGTATTGATCATTTGAAAAACACTTTTACGCATATCTGATTTAGCAAAAGGCGCTACATCTTGGCGTAATTTTTTTGTTTTTTCTTTAATTGTTGCCATCTTTTACTCCCTCGTTTCCTTTTCCTTATGATCTCATCATAAAACAAGAGTATAAGTCAGCAACAGACGCAAACATCACAAAAAGGATATGACATTTGTCATATCCTTTTATGAATTGGGTCCAGTCAGATGCAGTTGATAGAACACAAGATCTAGCCATTGTTCAAATTTATAGCCTGCATTTTTAATGGTTCCTGCATATTCAAAGCCTAGTTTCTCATGTGCTTTAATACTACCAATATTTTCTCCATCTATACCAGCAACCAATGTCTTTACCCCTTGTTCCTTCGCTTTCTCTATTAGCTTAAGCATAAGATTCGTTGCAATACCTTTTTGATAGTGGTCCTTATGTACATAAACGGAGTGCTCCATTGTATATTTATAACCCGGATAAGGACGGAATTGACTATAAGTTGCAAAGCCAGCGACCATCCCATTATCGTCATATACAAACAACGGATTTCCTAATGCTTGCTGGTCGCTAAACCATTTCTTTTTTTCATCTAAAGATTGAATTTCATATCGATAGACTGCTTTGCTCGTTAAAATAATATCATTATAAATTTCTAACACCTCAGGTATATCTTTTTCTTCCATCAATCGAATCATTTTCCTCACGTCCTTCCGAAATTATCCTTACCTTCAATAGCAAGAAAAGAAGATATAGATAGGCAATCCATCCACTATCTATATCCTCATATTTTACGCCTTATACATTGAAGTATCGAGCATCAGGATGAGCAAAAACAATCGCCGATACAGATGCTTCTGGCTCCATCATAAAGCCTTCCGTTAAATGAACACCAATATCCTCAGGCTTTAATAAGCCAAACAATTTTTCTTGATCCTCTAAGTTTGGGCATGCTGGATAACCAAATGAAAAACGTTGCCCCTGATACTTAGCCGCAAAACGATCGCGCATCGTGAAGTCTGTCACGTCTGGGAAACCCCATTGATCACGAATTTCTTGATGCATGCGTTCAGCAAAGCCCTCTGCTAATTCTAGTGCCGTCGACTGCAAGGCATGACTTTCAAGAAATTTACCATCTTCTTTTAGTTGACGAGCTTTTGCCATAACTCCTTGCCCTGCTGTCACTACCATAAGTGCAACATAATCCATTTCTCCACTTTCTACCGTTCTTAAGAAATCAGCCAGGCATAAAAAAGGTTCGACCTGCTGACGTGGGAAAGTAAAACGTTCAATTTCTGTTTTGTTATCTGCTGGATCATAAATAATTACATCATCTCCATCTGCTTGGGCAGGGAAAAATTGATATAAACCTGAAGGCTTTAAAAGATCACTTTTTAAATAATCATCCACTAAATCTTTAAGCTCTGTTGCTCTAGGATCGCCAGCATCTAGTAATGGTTGAACTTGCCCTTTTAACCCCAGATGGTGCCCAAGCAATGTCCGCATATTCACATATGGATATAAATGTGAAACAGCATATTCTTTCTTTACATGACGACGCAAATCAGCCGGTAAAAATACGGGTGCTTCCTTTACTGTACGAGCAGGTTTTATTGTAATCTCTTTGACAGGACGAGCTGCTCGTTTTTCATCTGCCTCTAAACGTTTTTGGCGAGATTCCGCTATTTCTGCTAAGAAATTTTCACGTGTCCCCGCACCCATTAATAAATTGGCCTGCTCTAATCCCTGCATCGCATCCTTTGCGTAAATAACAGGACCACCATATTCATCAGCAATTTTTGTTTCCGTAAAACGCCGGGAAAGTGCAGCTCCACCTACTAAAATTGGTACATCAATTCCTGCCTCTTTGAAATCTTGGGCGGTAGTGACCATCTGCTGTGCTGATTTAACTAATAGACCTGATAACCCAATGAAATCTGGCTTTTCCTTGCGAATAGCTTCTATTAATTGAGCAGGCGTCACCTTAATACCTAAATCTACAACCTTAAAGCCATTGTTACTTAAAATAATATCAACAAGGTTTTTTCCAATATCGTGCACATCACCTTTTACAGTAGCAAGCACCATTTTCCCCTTGCCTGCACTCTCCTCATTCTTCTCCATGTATTGCTCTAAATGGGCAACAGCAGCCTTCATCACTCCAGCAGATTGTAAAACCTCTGCTACGATCAATTGGTTATCATTAAATAAACGACCAACCTCAGCCATCCCATTCATTAAAGGCCCATTTATAATATCAAGAGGTGACTCAAATATTTCTCGGGCAGCCTCTAAATCAGCAATAAGTCCTTCTTTGGTCCCCTCCAATATATAGTAGGCTAAGCGACCTTCTACAGTTTTCGGAATATCTGCTTCAGTCTTTTCCTTCTTTTTATCACGATAAAAATCGGTAAATACGGCTAATGTTTCATCATTTGTATTAAATAACAAGTCATTGGCTAGTTTAATTTCCGCTTCTGGAATTGAGGCATACCGTTCTAGCTTTTCAGTATTGACAATGGCATAATCTAAACCAGCCTGTGTACAATGATAAAGATATACAGCATTGAGAACCTCGCGTCCAACCGGTGGTAAGCCAAACGAAATATTACTAACTCCAAGCACCGTTAATGCACGGGGCATTTTTTCTTTAATGAGACGAATTCCTTCAATTGTTTCTAGTGCTGAGCCAATATATTGCTCATCTCCCGTTCCTACTGGGAACATTAATGGGTCAAAAATGATATCTTCAGGTTGCATTCCCCATTTTTCTGTGAGTAATTGATAGGAACGTTCAGCAATTTCAAGCTTCCGATGACGATCGACTGCCATCCCTGTTTCATCGATTGTTCCCACAACTAACGAGGCACCGTACTTTTTCACTAATGGCAATACGGCATCAAACCGTTCTTCACCATCTTCTAGATTAATAGAGTTAATGATGGCCTTCCCTTGCGAAAACTTGAGTGCCTCTTCAATAACCTTTTCGTCTGTGGAATCAATAACAAGTGGAACCTTAACTTTTTTCACGACCTCCTGCATAAAGCCACGGATATCTGCTAATTCATCACGATCTGGGTTCGCCAAGCAAATATCTATGACATGTGCGCCATTTTTCACTTGCGCCCTTGCGATCTCTGCTGCTTCCTCAAATTTCCCATCAATAATTAAGTTTTTGAATTTACGAGAACCAATAACATTTGTTCTTTCCCCAATAAATAACGGACGCATAGAATCATCGTATAGAAGTGGCTCGATACCTGATACTGCGTGACCATGCGTTTTTTCTGGTAGCTGACGAGGCTTTTCATCTTTTAAAATTTCACGTATAGCCGCAATATGTGCAGGAGTTGTACCACAGCATCCACCCACAATATTGAGCCAACCCTTTTCTGCAAATCCTTTTAATTTTTGCGATAAAGATTCTGGAGACTCATGATAACATCCTTCTTCATCAGGTAAGCCTGCATTTGGATAACAGCTAATATACCCCGTTGACAGCTCTGCTAATGAGCGAATATGATCCGTCATAAATTCAGGTCCCGTCGCACAGTTTAAGCCCACCGATAATGGTTGAATATGCTCGATGGAAATATAAAAGGCATCAATGGTTTGCCCTGCAAGAGTAGTCCCCATAGGCTCAATTGTTCCAGAAATCATCACAGGTAATTCTTTACCAGTTACCTCGAAAGCACGAGTTACCCCAAGGGTACCTGCTTTCACATTTAACATATCCTGACTTGTCTCTAGCAATAGCACATCTGCCCCTGCTTCAATCAATGCCTTTGCCTGCACAAAGAAATTTTCTTCTAATTCATCAAATGTAATGCCGCCTGTAACTGACAACGTCTTCGTTGTTGGACCCATTGCGCCTGCAACAAAGCGGGGCCAGTCGGAAGTCGTATAATTGTCAACTGCTTGACGGGCAATTTCAACTGCACGTTTATTAATTTCTTCCGCTTTTGCACCTAGATTATATTCATTTAATACAAGAGGTGTTCCACCAAATGTATTTGTACAAATAATATCTGCCCCTGCCTCTAAGTACTTATGATGAATTTTCTCAATGACATCAGGTCTAGTAAGCACTAAATTTTCATTACAGCCATCTAGGTCCTCTCCACCAAAATCATCTGCTGATAAGTTTTCATTTTGCAGCATGGTTCCCATTGCGCCATCTAGAATTAATATTCTTTTATCAAGTTGTTCTTCAATCATGTGCTTAGCCATTTATACTTACCCCTTTTTTCTGTTCATCCAATTGCTCTATATATTTCATTAATTCTAATGTCACATCGTAGCGTAAAAATGGTGTAATAAGGTAAATACCTTGGAAATATTGCGCAGCCACTTCTACTAATTCCTTGGCAATTGCAATCCCCTCAAGTGTAGCGCGTTCCTTATCTTCACCACATGCTTTCATCCTTGATAAAGCATCTTCAGATAATTTTATGCCTGGCACCTCATGATGTAAAAACTCTGCACTTTTATAACTCGTAACGGGCATAATGCCAATATAAATCGGTGCTTGTAAATGCTTCGTTGCTTCATATATTTCTATAATTTTTTCCTTTGTATAAACAGGCTGTGAAATGAAATAGTCTGCTCCATGCTCAATCTTTTTTTCTAAGCGTGCCACAGCACGATCTAAAACACGAACATTAGGGTTAAATGCAGCAGCCACAGAGAAGTTAGCCTTTTTCCGTAGTGGTTTCCCTGAGAAAGAAACCCCTTCATTTAATTGTTTAATTAATTGGATAAGCTCCATCGAGGAGACATCATATACGCTAGTGGCACCAGGGAAATCTCCAACCTTCGTTGGGTCACCCGTAACAGCTAGCACATCATGAATTCCTAAGGCATTTAACCCCATTAAATGTGATTGAAGACCAATTAAATTACGATCTCGACAGGTAATATGTGTAAGGGGGCGCACGCCATTAGTACTTTTCAATAACGCCCCCATTGCAATATTGCTAATACGTGGGGATGCCAATGAATTGTCTGCCATCATCACTACATCGGCACCTGCCTCATATAGTTGTTTGGCCCCTTCAAGAAATCCATCTATTTCTAAGTGTCTAGGTGTATCCAACTCTACGATGACCGAGCGTTCACGCTTTACTTTTTCATGAAGTGGTTCAAATTTAGCTGGCTCGGCATCACGAACAATTTCAATCTTTTTAGGCTTCGCATGCTTTTCACTAACTGGTGATAGCTCTTCTAAATACTTCTTTGCGGCTGCAATATGCTTTGGTGTCGTACCACAACAACCCCCAATTAAGCGAACACCCTGATCACGCAGTTCAACAGCAGCGCGACCAAAATAATCAGCCTCCGACTCATAAACAACACGCCCGTCCTCTAAATCTAATAGCGAAGCATTTGGATAGGCTGACATAAATGCCTTTGCCGGAAGTTCTACAGCCTCAAACGCTTGAATCGTATGATATGGACCTAGACGGCAATTGACACCAACAATATCTGCACCAAGAATCTCTAACTCATGTAGCGCATTATTTAAAGACATACCATTTTGTAAAACACCAGGCTCATGCATAGATACTTGAGCAATTATCGGTATATTAGTTTTGGCGCGTAGCACGTTTAATGTTGCTGTTAATTCTTCAAAATCATAATAAGTTTCGAGTAAAAGGCCATCAGGATTTCCTGCAAGTAACACACTTGCCTGCTCTTCAACGGTCGCTAATATGTCATCTAATGTTGCATCGCTTTTACGAATGCCACGAATTCCACCAATTGTTCCTAAAACAAATTGACCGCCATCCGCTGCTGCTCGCTTAGCAATAGTAATAGCTGCTTCATTAAATTGTTTGACACTTGATTCTAGTCCATAGCGAGCTAATTTAATGGCATTGGCACCGTACGTATTCGTTTGAATAATATCAGCACCCGCTGCGATATATTCTCTATGAATCTTTTCAATTAATTCAGGTCTCTGAACATTCATTTCCTCATGACAATACTCCAATCCATAGCCATACAACACTGTGCCTATTGCACCGTCTGCCGTCAATACATGCGTTTTTAATTTTTCAAGCAATCCCATAAAACTAGCCTCTCTTCCTCTATTTCTGTATAATAAAAAGCCTTCTTTTATATAAAAAGAAGGCTTTAACGACTCATCATTATTGTTCCTTCTCATCTTCGACTCAACGGTCTTCTGGATTTAGCACCTGACAAAAAGTTGGTTGCTGAAGCTTCAATGGGCCAGTCCCTCTGCTTCTCTTGATAAGAATTATTAAGTATGAATTTTTTAAATAATTAAAAGAATCATATCGTTTACAGACGAATGAGTCAAGACTATTTCACATAACAAAGAAATTATTTGCTTAAAAACTTAGAAATTGGATAGTTCTTCTGCAAGCTCTTCACCAATTTTTTTCCCATTTTGAATGCAAGCACCAATACCTACTCCAAAATAAGAGCAACCCGCTATCGATAAATTCGGATAGTTTTCATTCAGCTCTAGTAGTAAGCCTTGTAGCGCTTCCCGGTGAGCTAAGTCATATTTAGGCATTTGATCAATCCACTTTGTGACATTCACAACGGTTGGCTTTTCATCAATTCCTAGGCTTTTCCGAACATCTTCTAAAGCGACGGCTGCCAATTCGTCGTCAGTCATTTTACGTAACTGCTCATACGCCGGATTAATACTCTTATAGAATAGGCGAACAAGTAGTTGATTGTTTTTCGATGTATGCTTCCACTTGCGACTCGTCCAAGTTGCTGCATTACAAGTGACATCAGAATTATGCGATACAATATAGCCTGTTCCATCCGCAGGTAAGTTTGCATCAGGCACATCAAAGCCTAGATAAATAGTAATGGCTGATGCTGTAGTAAACTGATCAAAATAATGTGTTAAGGAGTCGTCCTGTAATATACTTTGAACCGCTTCATTCGGTAGCGCTAGAACAACATAATCTGCCTCAATGTATTGACCATTCGCTAATGAAATCGAATACTTGTTCCCCGTTTTTTGGACATGATTTGTGGCTACCCCTTTAATGATGTCTACCTCTGTTAATGTCTGTTCTAATCGCTCAATTAAAGAGGATAATCCATTTTGAAATGAAATAAATTTTTTATTAGCAGCTTTAACAAATTGCTCACGATTCGCATCAAAACCTTTTATGATACTTCCATAGTCATTTTTATAGTCAATTAAATACGGTAAAGTGGAGGCAATAGAAAGTTGGTGTAAATCACCAGAATAGACACCTGCTAAAACAGGTGCAATTTGATTTTCCACAAGCTCTTCGCCAAGATAATAAGTTAAAAATTCCCCTATTGAGCTTTCTTTTGTAAAACCTGCATTGGGTAAAGTTAAATCTTTTAAAGCTTCTTGTTTGGCCTGGTCAGAGATAAGTGTGCTTTCCTCAAGTGATGCCACACTCATAGGTATACCGAAAGTAGAATCCGCTGGAATGGCGTGCAGCTCGTTATTTGTATAAATATAGGATATACCTGTTTCGTTGTAAACGAGATGATCTTCAAAGTCTAGCTCCTGCACTAGCTCCATTACACCTTTATGGCGAGCTACGATTGAATCAGCACCAGTTTCCATAATAAAACCTTGTTCATAGGCCGAATATAGTTTGCCACCTAAATATGTATTTTTTTCTACGAGCACTAGCTGAACATCTAAATTTTTTTCCTTCACTTGGCGTTGCAGATAATGCATTGTGCATAAACCAGTAATACCGCCACCTAATACAACAACTGTTTTCATAGTAAACCGCCCCTATTTTTAGTTCTGTCTACAGTATAAACTTATTTTCATTGAAAATTACGTTAAACCCTTTACAAATTTAGCAAAAATAGAGCTATCTCAACTGTGAGATAACTCTAGCTCCAAGAATATGCTTCTAAACACACATTATAATGAGTACTATAGTGTTTAATATAGCTACTAGTGATCTAGCTTTTTAAATTTTGGGCAAAGCTAGCTAATTTTTCTGCTGAGTTCGTTACTTCAGTAAAAGAACTACCCAACCCACTTAATATACCTGCGATTGCTTGTATTTTCGTCGCCATGCAATCATTTTGATCTTTTGCTTCTGTCATTGCCCCTACTATATTTGTAAATTGTCCTTCCGTGTGTAACATATTATCCTCACCAGATGCCACCTCATCTTGGATATGAATGAGAGATTGCTCTAATTTCCCGGTGCGTTCACTCGTTTTTTGCAACAATAATGCAACAGCGGTGACAGATTCCTTTGTTTGAATGGATAATTTACGTACTTCATCAGCTACTACACTAAATCCCTTCCCTGCTTCTCCGGCACGGGCTGCTTCAATAGCAGCATTTAAGGCCAACAAATTGGTCTGATTGGCAATATTGGTAACGACACTCATAATCGTTTCCATTTCCTTCGACATATCAGATAATTGTTCAATATTTTCTTCTATATCATGAAGAGATTGAATAATATTATGCATATTTAGTGATTGTTTCTTTAAACATTCACGTCCATCCAGTGCTTGGTTTTCAGCCAGCGTAGACACTTCTAGCGATCTCTTTGCCAATTGTTCAATTTCCCCAGACTGCTCGCTTAGTCTGCAAAATGAATTATTGGTTTCCTGTGAAATGGTCGCAAGCAATTCAGAGGAGTGTACAATTTGTCGTTCAATTGCTTCTTTTTCTAGTTCCATGTTTTCTTTATGCTGTTCAACTGTATTTTCATATGCCTCTAAAACAAGTTGCTGCTCGAAATTACAAATTTTAGAAATGGCCCTTATTGTATTAAACTGATCTCGCGGATGATCGATATGCTGTTCAACCAAGTCTATAAATGAGAGAGATAAATCTTGGAACGCGCAAATATACCATTGTGTTCTAAGCCCAATATGTACGTGCACCTTTGCAATTTTCACACGCCTTTGGTAAAATTCCTCATCAATCGTTCCGTTAAACATTTCAATAATGTGCTGCCGTAACGTTATTTTAAGCTTTTCTACAGAACTATGATGACTAATAATATTTACCAAATGTTGTTCGGTACCGATCATATTGTAAAAACGGTTTACGATGTGATCAACATTGTCCATAACATACGGCTGGAATGCTTTTAAATATTGTAAGTCTTGCTTCGTTACATTTAGCATTTCAATTTGCTTCACCATTAATTGGCGATTAGACAGCTCCATTTTCACCGTATATTGCTGTAAATCCAACGCCTTCGTCTTACTCTGTTTTTGAAAAATCACTTATCTTCCCTCTTTCGTTCCGTTTACTTTATCAGGCTGAGAAACAATAAATACCTTTTAGCATATTGATTGATACAACAAAAAATACCGATTAATAGGCTGACCATATTACTATGTTCCCATTTGCTTCAACTATTTCATTTGTCACACTGCTTCCTCCAAAAGCAGCCACACATTGTTCTATCATGAATAAAAGGTGAATTGCACTCAACTAACAGATTTTCTCTATACATTGACTACAGTCGATTTATTTATGTATGATTTCATTTCAAAATTACTCATTTACCTTAAACATTTTAAAAATTACTGTCAATTTTATTTATACCATAATTTTACATAACATATATATAAAGTCCTTACTACTACATTGTCTGAATTTCACCAAAAAAAAGCTACCACAATATTATTGGTAGCCTTTTGTTTCATTTGTTTGTTTGATTATGCTTATTTTTTTTATCTTTTTTCTATTTTTCAATTGATTATCATTAAATTTCACTATATTAATATTTTATACCCTTATTCTAAATAATTATAAATACTCATAAATAAACCCTCATACAATACAAAAGGATTATTAACTTAGACCATATAAATAATCTTAATGAACCATTAAATTTTAATATAAAATTTACAATTCCTTAAGTTCCTCTACTAATTTTGCGGCTTCTTCTATGCCAGCATCTGCTGCAAGTCCATACCACTTAATAGCCTCCTTCAGATTTCTGGCCACTCCCACACCTTTATTATATATATGACCAAGCTGTAGCTTCGCATCTGCATCGCCTTGCAGAGCAGCCTGTTTAAACCAATGAATGCCCTTTTCAATATTTCGAATGCCTGTTAAGCCTTTACTCCAAATAAATCCTAGATCATAAAAGGCATCGATATGAAATTGCTCTGCTGCTCTTTCATACCAAAATAAACCTCGATTTATATCTTTTGCTTGATCAAGACGCCCCTCTAGATATATACCGCCTAGACGATACTGTGCGTCCACATATCCTGTTTCGGCAGACTTTTTATACGCATTAAAAGCTGCATTCGTATCTTTTTTGACTCCTAATCCTTGCTCATACATAATTCCTAGCGTAAACATAGCCTCCGCCACATTCTTACTAGCTGCAAAATCAAACCATTTTCTTGCTAGAGTAAAATCCTGCGGCACACCCTCTCCATTAAAGTACATATCCGCTAAATTATTGGCAGCATCGGCATGCCCCTGTAAAGCAGCCTTTTCATATAAAGAAAAAGCCTGAGTATAATTCTCCTCAACACCGACTCCCTCAAAATAAAAATTCCCTAGCACGTATTGCGCATCTGCATTTCCTTGGGCTGCGGCTAATTCGAACCATTTTAGTGATTTTTCAGGTTGAAAACAATTCCCTTCCTTAGCATTGTAATACTCCCCTAGCTGATATTGTGCATCCGTGTCCTGATCCTCAACCGCCTCTTTATATAGATCAATCATTACCTCATGATCTAAGTCTTCTTCATCTAAAATCTTGACTTGATTATCCTGATGGCAGAAATACCATTCAACTACATCAAGTACATCATCTACCACTTCTATTCTGCTTGTTAATCTTTCGAGGGATGAAATTTGCCAAATGAGTATATAGATTGGTTGTGGAATAGCATCACGCAACACATCATCATACTCTGCTAACAGCGTTAATACATTGTCCTGCACAGATTGAATTTGATCTGAATGGACAATTTGCAAATGTCGCTGTTGCTGATCTTTTAATAACCCTCGCACTATTTGATACAGTATTTTTTGCAAGGCTGTTAAGTTAACTTCAGTGAATGTTAGTAATTTTATATGTTGAGCAAACCATGTATTTTTCGTTTGTATGATTTCTTGTAGGGAATGAATGCGTTCCTTATTGCGCTTAGCTAAAATTTGCTCGTACATTGTTTTCCTCCCTTGCACATTATGTAAAAAACTGCCTTGCCACTATTATATGGAAGACAGTTGAATTTTGGTTACACATATGCTCGCAACAGTAAGCCTATAAATAGCGCAATGATTAAAAAAACTGTAATATGGGCCCATTTATTCATTTCTAATAAGCCTATAAATTCTCTTGTAAATGCATTAGGGACATAGTAGAAGGCTGTTTTTGAGCCAACCCCTTCTGCATCTAGTTTTGCTTTTTTTGCATAGAGACTTGCGCGAAATACGTGAAAATTATTTGTCACAAATATGGAACGGTATTTTTCGCCTTGAGCATGTTGATCCATTATGTTTTTCGTAAAAATCATATTTTCTTCTGTATTGGTCGACTGATCTTCCATTAGAATTTTATTCGCAGGAATATCATGGACATCTAATAAATAGGTTTTCATAGCCCTAGCCTCTGATACTTTTTCATCAGTCCCTTGACCACCTGAGACAATGATAAATGGTCTTTCCCCGTACTTTTTGTATTGCTTTACCGCTTCATTTAAGCGACTTGCTAAAAGTGGTGGAACTCTATCGCCAATTAATCCTGATCCTAGGGCTATTATATAATTTGGTTCATAGCGAATAGGTGTGAAATGATACAATACAGCATATGCTAGGACACTTGTGTATAAAAACATTGTATAGCCAAAAATTAAAAACGCATAGAAGAAAAGAATATGCCAAAGCACATTTTCAATCTGAATAAAAATGACGAATACATACCATATCATCATAATAACAAAACTTAGCCCCAAAATAGCTAACATTAAATTCCGTACTTTACGTCCTTCCTTCTCTAACAAAACCTTACTATTGAAAAACATGGCTATAGATAAAATAAACATGATACTAGGAAAGCTTCCTAGCATAATAAAAATTCCCATTTCTGAAATGATGCCCTGATCATTTGGCAGTAATAAAGGATAGTGTATAATGATCGCTCTGATTATATATATCCCTATTAAACCAAGAGCTACCGCGTTGAGGAAACGCCTTTTTTCTGTCAGATACAGCAATAAAAATATGGAGATGAAGGTTATTAATGTGACTAGCATCGTTTCACCCCTTTCTATTGTATAATTTTCACAAATACTTCATCTGTCACTATTTGTTCAAATTTTTTGATATTGCTCATTTCTAGAAGGTATTGGTTTTATTTTTTAATAAAGTTCATGTAATATTACTATATAAGAACTAGTTTATGACCAAACCAAAAATTATATTGGAGGAATGTAAGTAATGAAAAAAATTCTTGCCGCTCTATTTGCAGCGACACTAATATTTTCCACAGTTGGTGCAACATTATTCATCTCTGATACACCAACAGCAGAGGCTAAATCCTATAAATCAGGTAAAAAAGGCTTCTCAAACAATAACAATAGCTCAAATATCCAGAAGTCTCAGGACACTTCTAAAGATCAAAAAAATGCCACAACAAATAAAAACAACACAAACTCAACAAATAAAGCTGATACAACCAAAAAAGGTGGTTTCTTCTCAGGTGGCCTTATGAAAGGATTAATGCTTGGGGGACTTGCAGGTTTATTATTCGGTAGCTTATTTAGCGGTATGGGTTTACTAGGAAATATTTTAGGTTTACTCATTAACGTAGCTGCAATTGCCGTTATTGTGATGCTAGTCGTAAAAATTATGAATATGTTTAAAGATAAAAAACGCAAAGAGGAAGCCCAATGGCACAAATAATTAACGAGCAAGATATTATTAACGCTATTTGTTTATCTCAAGCGTATTATAAGAGCATTCGCCCCGAGGATGTTATCGTCGAATTGACATACGATGATGACACAGGCTTCGGTGCGGAGGTTGAAGTAAATGGTCAAATCGAAATACTCAATACAGGAGCCATGATTGGTGCCTTGCGTGTTTGGATAAAAGATGTTCTCCATGGTGATCCTTTTTCAACAGGTATTGAACTTGTTTTAGACGATGAAGAAGGCATTATAGCAAAGCTTTCATAAAATATAGCCGTACAATGAATCTTTCATCAGATTCATTGTACGGCTATTCTACTTTTTCAAATGTTTCTTAACCGCAACCTCTTCCTCTTCATTTAAGGAAAAGTCTACAATAGAGCGGCCAAGCGTGAGCAACATAATAAACATTACACCCGTACCTACAATTAGATAGATCATTGTAAAAATCTTGGAGAACGAGGTTGTTGGGTATAGCCCCGTTTCTACGCCTGTTGGAATCAAGCTGACTACAGCAAAATACATAGCATCTAGCCAATACCAACCCTCTGTCCCCTTGTAAAACAAAGTACCCGATAGAATGATGAGGAATAGTGTCGTAAATAATGATAGGAACTGTGGTCGTTTAAATGACCGCCACAATCCTTTAACTAATCTTTTGGCAGATAAAATAAATGAAAACATCCTCATTTTCCTCTCTTTTTTACTATATTCAGTCTAGTAAGACTATACTTTGTTTATAAACATAACGTCAAAAGGTAGAGATGTTGTTTCACCCCTACCTTTATTTTTTATTTACTAAATAATTGATTCAGATTCACCATCATTTTAGCTGTTTGCCCTCTTGTAGTTGAAGCTGCCGGTGAATACTTCTGTCCATCTCCCGACACAATTCCTAGCTCAAACAACATCGTAATGGCATGTTTTGTCTCTGCATTATAAGATGCAATATCTGTAAATGGTGAGCTTCCTTGGACAATATAAGGCTGTTTAAATTGTTGCTCGTAGGCACGCTCAATCATCAATGCTAATTCAGCGCGTGTTACAGGTTTTGCAGGGTTAAACTTCCCATCGGCTCCCTTAATAATGCCATGTGCATACGCTGCCGCAATTTCCGACTGTGTTTTCGCATTATAATTAACGATATCTGTAAATGGCGCTTTTTCCTGCGTTGTTATTCCCAAACTTCTCACTAATATAGAGGCTACTTGTGCGCGTGTCACATTTTGATTAGGTTTAAATGTGCCATCTGGATAGCCATTCATCATCCCTGCTTCTGCTGCTTGTTGAATATAATCTTTTGCCCAATGATTCGCTGTATCTGTAAAACGAATTGTTTCTCCTGTAGTGAAAGTCGCTGTTGGATTTTGAACACTTTCATTACCAGCAGCATCAATTACTTTTACTGTAATTGTGTAGGCTGTATGCTCAGTCAAATCTGTAAGCGTCGTCTCGGTTGTATCAGCAGGTACTGTTGAAGTTAATTTGCCATTTACATATACTTTGTATTTCTCCACACCAACATTATCCGTCGCTTCTTGCCAATTTACATCCACCGTTTTACGATCTTTTACATGGACTTGAATAGCTTTCGTTACATCCCATAAGGTACTAGTTTTTATGATTGGTAAAAATGCCTCATTTGCTACTGCAAAATAACCTGCTTCACTTAAATGAATATTTTCTGGATTTGGAAGATAGCTTGGAACATCCTTTGCCACAACATCAGATGTAGGTACAAAAAACGCTCCAGCTTTTTCAACTGTCGTTTTAATAGTTGTATTCATTGTAGCCAATAGTATTTTAAATTGATTTTGTAAGCTCTCACTATAATATGGGAATGAATTGTAATAGCCCATCACATAAATTTCTGCTTGTGGATTTAATTTTTTTATTTCAGTTAAAATTGCTGCAATATTGGTTACAGCCTCTTTTGTAGCCTTTATGATGGCAAGTGTATCAATTCCGGCTGTCTGTGATTCTTTTAATATTGGCAGTAAGTCATTAGCGCCTACAGTTAACGTGATAATCTCTGCCTTTTTAATAGATGCTTTTAATTTAACCTGTTCCATAGGATAGCCAAAACCAGTCACTGTTTTGGCAACATCATTTTGTATATCTGCCAACACATTTTTTGTTGTATAGCCTGACATTGCAAAACCTTTATTATAAGAAGTAATGAAGCCCTCTTTTTGTAAAGCTTGTGCAACAAAATCTGTGTAGCCTAATCCAATTGCACCGACCTCATTCATTCCATGTGCAATTGAATCACCTAGAGCTATATAATCTGCCTGAGTAGTCCAACTTGGTGCTATGTAATCTCCTGTTTCTTCAGCAATCGCAGCGACAGGTATTGTTAATTGTAATGCAAGCATGCTTGTGGCTAAAAAACGGAATTTCTTTGAAAATTTCATACTTTCTCTCCCCTACCTAAAAATAGTAATTGTTTTAACTATTTTACTAGAAGGGAGTTAAAAATAGGTTAAAAAACCAATAATCTTTTTAAATCATTTTTGCTATTCAATGTGGACCTTCCCATAAATTCCACCACCACCAACTTCAATATTTAAATGACCTGTTCTCGCAGCATCTATTAATTTGGCCATTTTTTGTGGCACAATTTGTTCAAGTTGTTCAATGGTTACTCGATGTAAAATATTCATCTCTGTTCCAAATGCTTGCAGTAATCGTTCCATCATTTTTGGGCCAATACCAGGAATAAAATCGAGCGGTACTTGATGGATATACAGTGGTCTATTTTTTTCGTGTGTAAAATCCTCTGATAATTCCTGTATACGTGAAGCAACACCCTTTATGATTTGTGGACTTCCACAGTTCGAGCAAATTATAGCTTCGTTACTAAGTTGTTCTCCGCACTTACCACAAACTGTTTGATGATATTTACCAAGTAATGGATTCAAGCCATAATTGGCGATGATTGCTCGTCCCTGTTGTTCACGAAGAGCCATTTGTAATTCTACAAAGTTTGCGTCTGCTAATCGTAATTTTTGATACTCTCGTGCGAGTTTCCCAAGAGAATGCGCGTCAGAATTACTCACGAATGGATATGCTTGAAGCTCTTTAATATGGCGTACCATATTTGTATCTGAGCTTAACCCTAATTCAATTGCATCTATTAGCTGGGGATCAAAAACTTCTGTTAGACTGTGATGAACACCTTTGCCATATAAACTTTTAAAGGGAGTAAATACATGAGCAGGAATAAATAGCCCTCCCAACTCATGAACTTTTTGTTGCAATGTTCTTCCATCACAGTAAATTCGTTGTGAGCTTAAATGAATATTTTTCATATGCTGAGACATCCAATTTGAAAATTGCTCCATGAGCAATAATGTAGGAAAGTAAGCAAGCACATGAATGGGACCATGGCAATATTGATCATAGATTTCTATTTCTGAACCTGGTATCAGTGTCGTTTCTTGAAAACGCAGTCCACCCTCTGCCAGTTCCACGAGTTCACCTTGGTCAATCATCTCTTTCATTTCCTCTATAACCTCAGGCGAATGACAATCAATAATACCAATGATGTCCAGTCCTTTTCTTGCACTAGCAGTCTCTAATATGCGCGCTAATGTCAACGTTTTACTACCAGTAATTTTCACAGCACGTCCTTTAGCTGTGCGGCCAATATGAATATGTAAATCAGCATAAAACTCTTTCATGTTCATTCACTCCTTAAACGCTACTTAAAATGAAAATACCTTACATGACTGCAAGGCATTTCACATTTATTATGATGGATGATTATTGGTTGTGCTATTATTTTCCTCATAAGCCCCAGAGCTATTTGGTGGCATAGATGATGAATCATAGGCAACTAATGTGACACCCATTTTTTTCTCCAGTTCATTAATTTTCGCAAGTTGCTGTGAATCTAATTGTGCAAATTTAATGTTTTCCATTGTCATCAATCCTTTCAAACATAAAGTTCCCTGAAGTTAAAACAACTATACTCGCCGAAAATGACTGACTATCAGTCATTTTTCGTTGACATTCATTTTTCTCTCCTGTAACATACTAATAAGTAAGGCAAAGTGAGGGATATCATGTCAAAGGAAGAAAAAATTATTCAAGCAGCCATTGAAGTATTTCGAGAAAAAGGTATTGAAAAAACAAAGGTTTCAGATATCGTAAAGACAGCTGGTATTGCACAAGGAACATTTTATCTTTATTTCCCATCGCGTCTTTCGGTTATGCCCGCTATTGCCAAAAATATGGTAGAGCGCATTATGGCTACTGTCGAAGAAGGTGTTTCAGATCATAAACCCTTTGAACAGCAGCTTGAAGAAGTGGTAGAGATGATTTTCTTAATTACGAAAGAATATGGAGATATTGTCGCACTTATTTATGCGGGTATTGCACAAACTGAGCATTTGAAAGAGTGGGAAAACATCTATTCACCCTACTATGCTTGGATGAGTCATTTTTTATTAACGGCTCAGCGACAAGGAATCATCCGAGATTCCATTAATCCATCGCGATCAGCCAAGCTTATCATTGGTCTAATCGAATCTGCTGCCGAACAAATTTATTTGTTTGACGATAGCAAGGATGAAACCATGCAGCAGCTTAAGCTTGAGCTTCTAGACTTTTTATATCACGCACTTGGCCTACGCCACGCATAAGTGGCGTTCTCTTTTATCTCAAAAATGACTGAATGTCAGTCATAAAATTCTACTACGGAAGGAATTTATTTATGCAAAAAGAATGGATGTATGTTGGACTAACAAGTTTATTTGAATTGTTTTGGATATTCGGTTTTAACGTAGCAAATACATGGTGGCATTGGATCATTATTGTATCTATTATCGCTGTTGATTTTCACTTCTTATCGAAGGCTTGTGAAAAACTCCCTACGGGTACTGTCTACGCAATTTTCGCTGGAGCAGGTGCAATTGGTACTACATTAATGGATATTTTTATTTTCAATGGTGATTTTAATGCAATTAAAGGGATATTCATGGTTATTTTAGTATTGGGCGTTATTGGCCTAAAATTGGCGGATAATCCATCGAAGGATACTAGTACGACAAAAGGAGTGGATGCATAATGGGCTGGGTATTCGTTATATTAGCAGCAGTGGCGGAAATAGTCGGTGTCATTGGTTTACGCTTTTATAGTCAACATAAAACCGTACGAAATTTATTATTATACGTCGGAGGCTTTGGTTTATCCTTTGCACTTTTATATGCTTCCTTCAACTATTTACAACTAAGCATCGCCTATGTTGTTTGGGTTGGTATTGGAACTGTAGGTGCCGTGCTGGTCAATATTATGTTCTTTGGGGAATCTAAAAACCTTGCACGAATCATCAGCATCATTGCGATTATCATTGGAGTTGCAGGTTTAAAAGCGGTATCTTAATAGTAGATGACAAAGGGCGCCCTCTTATATGAAGGAGCGCCCTTTTTTATTAGATGGTGTTGAATGATCGTGGCAAACTAAATAGGGTTGCCCCCTCTTGCGAATTGTTCAGGGACATATGTAAGATACGGCTTACCCGTCAGTGAATGTGTTTGAATATCAGCAAATACTCCAAATACTTCTCGCAACAATGATGGTGTAAGTACTTCTTCTGGTGTACCATGGCAAACAATGCGTCCGCGCTGTAAAACATAAATTTGGTCACAGTACATAGCAGCGATATTCAAGTCATGGAGAGCGGCTACTACTGTTAGATGCAAAGTTTGAATTAAGTCCATCAGTTGAAGTTGATGTTGAATATCTAAATGATTTGTTGGTTCATCTAATATAAGGACCTGTGCTTGCTGAGCGAGTGCTCTTGCCACCATAACACGCTTCTTCTCCCCACCGGAAAGTGAGCTAAAGCTTCGTTTCGCTAGGTGCAATATGCCCGTTTGCTTCAAAGCATCTTTTACAATTTGAAAATCTTGCTCCTGATCAAGCTCTAATAGCTTTTTATGTGGAGTCCTTCCCATACTGACTAAATCATGAACAGTAAAGTCAAATAATACGGGTGTTTCTTGACTAACAACGGCTAAATTTTTAGCAATGGCTTTACTAGATTGCTTTAAAATATCTTGTTCATTTAACAAGACTGTCCCACTTTCTGGCTTTAGGAGACGATACATATTTTTAAGCAATGTCGACTTCCCACTACCATTGGGGCCAATTAACCCGACAAATTGCTTTTCCTTTATTTTTACACTTACCTCATGAAGTATTCGCTGATCGTAAATGGAGAATGATACTTGTTTTGCTTCTAATGTCATGGAAGTTAATCTCCTTCACCGAAAGAATAATTATTACGACGGAGTAACCAAATGAAAAACGGCCCCCCACAAAAGGCTGTAATAATACCGATTGGCATTTCCTGTGGAGCAATAATAATTCGAGCTAATGCATCTGCCCAAACTAAGAAAATCCCTCCCAATAAAGCACTGACTGGTATTACATATTTATAGTTAGAACCGACAATTAATCGTACTATATGCGGAATGATTAATCCCACAAATCCGATAGAACCGCTCACTGCTACAAGTACCCCCGTTAAAAGTGAGACAAGTAAAATGAGCTGTATGCGAAATTGTTGAAGATTCACTCCTAACGTTACCGCCGCCTCTTCCCCAAGTAATAGCAAATTTAAATTTCGATAGAATAGCCATAAAAGCCCGAACACAATGAAAAAGATGGAGGCGGGAATAATAATATTATTCCATTTTGCTCCAGCTAAGCTGCCTAACATCCAAAACATAACGGACTTTAAAGCTCCCTCTTGCTTCGACATCATTAATATAAAATTAGAAATGGCCGTTAATATAAAGGAAACCGCCATCCCTGCCAATAGCAAGCGAAAAATCGAGACACGGCCACCTACGCGCGATAAGAAAAACACTAACCCAATTGCGAGCAAAGACCCTATAAAGGCTGATACAGAAAGTGCGTAGATACCTAAAAATGAAAAAGCACCTAAAATAATTACTGAAGTTGCTCCAACTGCTGCTCCTGAAGAAATTCCTAAAATATATGGGTCTGCAATGGAATTTCGTACAAGTGCTTGAATCGCTGCCCCTGCAATGGCTAAACCCGCTCCTACAATAGCGGCAAGGATGACACGGGGTACTCTTATTTGCCAAATAATGATTTCCTGTGAGCGACTCCAATCTTGCTCTATTGAGTGTTGTATAAAGGGTAATTTCGAAAGAATTACTTTCCATACATATAATGGCGTCACCGAAACAGATCCAACCATTACAGCAAGTGTCATGGATACGATTAATACTAAAAGAAGCACTAAAGAAAATAACATAAATTTTTTATTCATTCATTAAACTCCTACTAAGATGATGAATGAAGCAATTAAATATACGTTCGCATAATGTAGGTCAGATGATCTTACTTCAGTTGGCACTCAATAAAAAAAGGCATTTCATGCAAAAATACGCACAAAAATACCCTCGAATAAACAAAGTCAGAAAATCCAGCTATTGTCCGTAATTGCTTGCATCCTCGTGGGCATTACAGGTATTACTTATTGGCAGGTCTCCTGACTTCGATTCATCATCCTATAAATAGCCTTCCCATTTTTAACAGTGGCAAATAAACATGATAGGACTCCTCGTTACAGTTGCGGGACAGCGTCGGACTTCCACCGACTTCCCTTTTAAGCGACATTGTTTAAAATGTCACACCAATAGTATGTAAAGTTAAAAAATTATGACGATTCTATCATACATTTTTATAGATAGTTAGTCTACAAGGAATTTCCAACACACTTAAGTTAACCTACACTTATAATTAAGTTGACACATTTGTTTTAGTTTTTTACACTAACGATAAATACTTTGAAATTAGAGGTGAAGTCATGTCAACAGTATCAGAACAAAGTCATCCAAAATTAAAGACGGTAGATATTGCCTATATCGGAATATTTTCTACCCTCATGATGATCGGTGCCAATATAACTTCCTTTGTGCCCTTTATGACAGTGGGAGGAGTGCCGATTACTCTACAAACCTTTTTTGCCATTTTAGCCGGACTTATTTTGGGTAGTAGGAAGGGAGCGCTTGCCTGCACAGTCTATATGTGTATTGGATTAGCAGGAGCACCTGTCTTTGCTCGCTTTGGTGGAGGGTTCAGTCAACTATTAAGCCCTACATTTGGATTTATTATCACTTTTATTTTAGCAGCATATGTTGCCGGTTTAATGGTAGAACGAAGTGGTACAAAGAAAAGCTATATACTAGCCGCATTCATCGCAACTGCTATCAATTATTTAGTTGGTACAAACTGGATGTTTATTGCGTATAAACTATGGGCCAGTGCGCCAGAGGATTTTTCCTATAGATTAGCATGGCTCTGGATGATTCCCCCACTCCCAAAAGATATTATCTTAGCTATTTTCGCTGGTATTTTAGCGTACCGACTACAAAAAACATTGAAAATCATGCCCATTCAATAGCGCTTCCATCCACTTCTTTAGTCAATAGACTAAAGAAGTTTTTTGTAATAATGAATGTCCATCATTTCTGCATATTTGTTTGTTACAGTAAGGGCAAATAGAAAGGAGGATCTCATATGACATTCAAGCGAAGATGGTCAGGTGGACTATTATCAGCAGTTGCTATACTTACTTTATCCGCTTGCTCTGAAGATAAAACAGAGCCTTCATCAACTTCAGATACTACTCCTGAGACTGAGCAACAAACAGAAATGGATCACTCCACAATGAATCATTCTAGCTCAGCAGAAGTGCCGGCTACATTAAGAAAAGCTGAAGATCCAGCATTTCCGGTTGGAAGTACCGCTATGATGACAGATGGGCATATGGAGGGGATGAAGGGTGCCGAAGCGACGATTGTTGGTGCCTATAAAACTACAGCCTATATCATTTCTTATGATCCAACATCAGGTGGCAAACGTGTAGAGAATCATAAATGGATTATCCATGAGGAATTATTGGATGTTGGGGAAGCACCACTGTCCCCTGGTACAGAGGTAAAAACGACCGCTACTCATATGGAAGGCATGAAAAACGCAACCGTCCGCATTGAAGAAGCTGTACCAACCACAGTTTATATGGTTGATTACACTTCAACCACGAATGGTGAAGCAGTGAAAAATCATAAATGGGTAACAGAAGATGAGTTAACAGCGCAATAATTCGAACAACCTCTCCCAGTATATTTGGCAGAGGTTGTTTTCTAGTTTTTATGTTCTAAAGGCTTTCGGTCCGCAAACTTATGCCATTTATAGCCGATTCCCCAAACGGTTTGCAAGTAATCATCAGCAGGAAAGCCACTTTTCCTTAATTTTTCTCGTAAATTACGGACATGGGAATCGATAGTGCGATCCTCAATGGATACATGATAACCCCAAACTGTGTTAATAAGATGTTCTCTTGAAAACACTTTATTTTGATAATCTAGAAATAAGGACATCATGGAAAATTCTTTTGGTGTTAATGGGATTGCCTCTTGTTGATAATATAATTCAAAGGATTCTTTATCTAAGCGTAAACCCTCAAAGACAACCACCTTGTCTTCTATCTTGGTTCTCCTTAATACAGCATGTATACGTGCTAATAGCTCTTCCTCATCAAAAGGCTTTACTATATAATCATCTGCCCCAATGTTTAAACCTTTTACAATATCCGAATGCTCTCCTTTAGCCGTAAGCATGATGATAGGTACATGCCAAAACTTCCTGATTTCTTCACACACTTGAAACCCATCCATTTCTGGCATCATAATATCCAAAAGAACTAAATCCACATGCTCTTCCTCTAGATAAATGAGCGCATCTTGAATGGAAGACATTGCTCTACATTGAAAACCGGGCTCTAAGTAAAGAGTCAATAAATCTAACATTCTTGGTTCATCGTCTATGCATAAAATGGTTTTCATCCGCTTCTACTCCTTTAAACGATAATTCAAAAACAGTCCCTTTATTTAGTTCACTTTTAACCGTCACTTCTCCCCCATGAGCCTGTACGAGTTCCTTGACAATGGCAAGTCCTAATCCGGTACCACCTAACGCACGACTTCTAGATTTTTCTACGCGGTAAAAGCGCTCAAAAATAAACGGTACATCCTTGTTGGGAATCCCTCTCCCTGTATCTCGTATTATAATCGTTAATACACCATTGACCTTCTTTACATCTACCGTGGTAGTATCCCCCTGTCCGCAATAGGTCAATGCGTTATTTAATAGATTAATTATTATTTGCTCTAATCTTGCCTCATCTGCCCATAACGTTAATCTCTTTTCACAGCACACATCAAAGTGGATATCTTTTTCTTGAAAAGCAGGACTTAATTTTCCCTTAATACCAGTAAAAAAAGCCTGTAAATCTAGATTTTGTTTTTCAATAACAAATGAGTTTTCATCCATCTTAGCTAAATCAAATAAATCCTTTATTAATCGTGAAAGTCTATTCGTCTCTTCCAATATAATAGCTAAGTATTTTTGTCGATCTTGCACGGATAAATCACGTTTATAAAGAATATCGGTATAACCTTTAATAAAGGTTATCGGTGTACGAAGCTCATGGGCAATGCTAGATAGAAACTCTTTGCGCTCCTGCCTTAAATGATTTAACTCATTTGATAGTAGCTGAATGGCATTCGATAAATCCCCAAGCTCATCTTTGCCATTTGTAGAAAGAGCGACCGTAAAGTCCCCTTTACTCATTTTCAACGTGGCCTCTTTCATCTGAATTAATGGTTCAGCAAGCTTTCTAGATAACACAATGATGACAGCAATGGTGACTAAGCCAGAAACAATGCCCACTATAAGGAAATGTTTATTCAAGCGTTTCATTAATGCATGGATCGAGTCTGTATTTTGAAACATAAAGACATAGCCAATCGTTGTCTGCTCTTTTTGCATTGGACTAATAGTAGCTATAGCTTTTGCCTGTTGCCAGTTATCTTGTAGAATCTTTCCCTCATATGGTGTAGTTCCATCTAATTTCTTTATCAGATTCTTCATTTCAGGATGCAGTTGCGAGGAGGCTAAAATGGTCCCCTCAGCATCTGTCACTACTACATCTGTAGATTCTTCCGATTCCATCAAGACGACATGTGCTAATGTTTCCTTATTAAAGTTCTGTTCTAATATTGTGCGATGTGAGTTTCCTCTCGCTTGCAAACTTGCTAATTCTTCCTCCACTCTAGAATTAGTCAATGAGGCGTGTAAAAAAAACATCATAAATGTTTCAATACAAAATAATGTAATGAAAAAGATGATGCCTAGCTTTAGTGATAATTTTCTCATCTGTAACCACCATTTTAGAGTTTCTTACTAGTATATCGGCAAAATATGAAGATTTCATGCAGAAAAAATCTCTTTCCAAACATAAAAAGACCCATAAGTATAGTTTATACTCATGGGTTAGCTTTTAATTTAAATGTATTTTTTTGCCCAGTTTAAGAAGTTATCGATGACTACATCCAAGAATTTCACTGTACCTTCATCTGTCAAATTACCTTCTGCATCAAATTTTGTATGCACAGCACCAATATAAACATCATTGCCGCTTAGTAATGGTGAGTTAATGCCCGGTGAGAATAAAATATCACGTAGATGTAATTGTGCTTTTACAGTACCTAGATTCCCCATTGATGCACCCATAATAATAGATGGCTTGCCAATCATTACTTTATCTACACGAGATAACCAATCAATTGCATTGACCATGACACCTGGAACAGTTCCATTATATTCTGGTGTTACCCATAACACTGCATCTGCAGCCTTTACCTTTGCTTTAAAATCAAGAACTGCTTGTGGTGCTTCATTTTCAATATCTTGATTGTACATTGGTAAATCCTTCAGACTTAACACTTCTAGATCCAATTTCTCTGTATAACGTTTTTCAATAAATTGAGCTAATTGCATATTATAAGATTCTTTACGGATACTCCCTACGATGGCTACTACTTTCACGATGTTTCCTCCTAAATGTACATAATTCTTAGTATTTAAATAACTATTGTATTTTATACCAATTTAATAATAAATGGCAAATTCTTCAACTGGCTTACGATAACCACGTAAACGACGACTGCTTTCTTTTTCTTTTCCAATCGTAATCATGAGCGCTATTTCTTGCTCTTCTGGTACATTGAAAAGCTCACGCATTTTTTGATTATCGAAGCCAATCATTGGACAAGTATCCCAGCCACGATTTTTCGCAGCTAGCATAAATAACATGGCTGACAAAGATGCATTTCGAATCGCTTCATCTTTCATAAATTCCTCGCCGCGGTCTTCATAAAAGTGAGTATTCTCAGCAACTATTTCTTCTAACTCATACGTTGTGATAATCCCTAAATCGACCATACCTTGACTTAGTTCTGCCGTATTTTTATACGCTTTTTTATCACCTAATACAAGAATGACTCCAGAAGCTGAATGCACTTTATATTGACCATATGCAGCTTCTCTTACTTTTTCCTTCATAGCCTCATCCAACACAACGATGTAATTGGCATGCTGTAAGTTAAAGGCCGATGGAGCAAGTTTGACATCCTCTAAAATTGGGCGTATATCTTCCTCAGTCATTTTAACGTCCGTTAAAAAATTGTTCGCCGAGCGACGCTTATCAATCAATTTGGAAAATTCCATTCAATAAACCTCCAATTCAATATGTAACCATTCAGTAGAGAAAAAATTTCTCTACTGAATTAAAAATATTACTCATATTCTTTATCGAACGTAATGGAGCTTCTTACAGTATCTATAGGGCGAACAAGTCCTTCAATTTGTGTACGTTTTGGTTCTAGGAATGGTGGTAATGAAAGTTTTTCTCCTAACATTTCATACGGTTCATCTCCCATAAATCCTGGCCCATCTGTTGCTAACTCAAATAAAATTTGTGGCGCTACACGTGCATATAAGGATTCAAAGAAATGACGATTTACATAGCCAGATGTGTGGAAACCAAAGCTTTCAAAACGTGCAGTCCATTCATCTAATACTGCACGATCCTCTACACGAAAGGCCGCATGGTGAACCGTACCAAAACCTTGGCGAGCTACTGGTAACACAGTATTGTGTTCTACAATCACTTGCGCTCCATTGCCACCCTCACCTACTTCAAATAGGTGGAAATGTCCGTCCTCCCCAATCTCTGTAAATAACATTACTTTTTCTAACACATCTTTAAAGTAATTAAAATCAGCTACACGAACAAATACTGGCCCTAAACCTGTAATAGCAAATTCAAGTGGGATAGGCCCATCCTGCCATGGCGTACCTGATGCGATACCTGTATCATGCTCATCAGAAATAAGCTGATACTGCTGATCATCAAAATCCACAAATGATAGTGTTTTTTTACCAAACTGTTCTTTTATACCTGTATGTTTTACATGTAATCGGTCAAAGCGCTTTTCCCAATAGTCTAAAGAAGCATCTGTTGGCACACGGAAGGAAGTCTTTGAAATTTCATTTGTACCATGTACACCTTTTGGAATGTTAGGGAAATCAAAAAACGTCATATCTGTACCAGCACTCCCTTTATCATCCGCAAAGAATAAATGGTATGTTTGAATGTCATCCTGATTGACTGTTTTCTTCACTAAGCGCATTCCTAATACATAGGTAAAGAATTTATAATTTTCTTCAGCACTGCTTGTAATAGCCGTTACATGGTGTACACCTTTTAAATGATTCATAAAAATTCTCCTCCCATTATCTCGAAATCGAGATATTTATTTAAAATTTTTTTACTGTTCATTCGCATTTTTGCCAACCTTTTTTAGGGACAAAATCATTGTATCCAGCTCTTGAGGTCCCAATACTTGAAATATCTCATTTATTTTTTGTTCATGCTTAGGGAAAATCTCTTCCATTAGGGTCTGTCCCTCATTTGTAAGCAATACATAAGTGACACGTCGATCTCTAGGGCATGATTTTCGATATACATAGCCTTTTTGTTCAAGCTTATCAATTACATACGTAATACTACTGCTTGCAATTAATATTCTTTTGCCGATCACTTGAATGGGCTGCTCCCCACGATGATACAGAAATTCAAGGACCGAAAATTCGGTTTGATTTAAGTCAAATTGAAGTAAATCCCTTTTTGTTGCTTCCTGAATCGTTTGATATGCTCGGAACAAGACCGTAAATGCTTTTAAGTTACGATTGTCTTCCTTCATACGACTCCCTCACTTATTTCGAATTTAATTATCTTTAATTCGAGATAATAATAACATATCCATTTTTAATCAGCAATCATTTTGTTTCGTATGTTACTCATTAGCTGAAAATGTTTGTGAACATCCTCTGCGGGTAGAAGGAAGTTGTAACTTATAAAGGAGGATTCTATATATGAAAAAAGAAATGAATCAAAAACAACAACAATTAGAAGCATTCCGAGTAAGTGATAAAAATCAACCACTCACAACCAATCAAGGACTAAAAATATCAGAGGATGAACATTCTTTAAAAGCTGGTGATCGAGGTCCTACTTTACTAGAGGATTTTCATTTTCGTGAAAAAATGACGCACTTTGATCATGAACGTATTCCAGAAAGAGTAGTACATGCACGTGGATCGGCAGCACATGGGATTTTTGAAACCTATGAATGTGCAAGTGACATTACAAAAGCACAATTTTTAAATGGTAAAGGAACTAAAACACCAGTCTTTGTTCGTTTCTCTACCGTTGCAGGCTCAAGAGGCTCAGCCGATACTGTCCGTGACGCACGTGGCTTCGCTACAAAATTTTATACACAGGAAGGTAACTATGATTTGGTCGGAAATAATATTCCGGTATTTTTTATACAAGACGCTATTAAATTCCCCGATTTCGTACACGCAGTAAAGCCCGAACCAAATAACGAAATTCCTCAAGCTCAAAGTGCCCATGATACATTTTGGGATTTTATTGCGAACAATCAGGAATCTGCCCATATGGTTATGTGGCATATGTCGGATAGATCGATTCCACGAAGCTACCGAATGATGGAGGGCTTCGGTGTGAATACCTATCGTTTCATCAATGCCGAAGGAAAATCCCATTTTGTTAAGTTTCATTGGAAGCCAGTTCTTGGTGTTAAATCGTTAGTATGGGATGAGGCACAGATCATAGCTGGTAAAGATCCTGATTTCCACCGCAGAGATTTATGGGATTCCATCGAACGTGGTGATTATCCAGAATGGGAGCTTGGCGTGCAGCTTATTCCGCATGAAGATGAATTTAAATTTAGTTTCGATATTCTCGATGCTACAAAAATATGGCCCGAGGAAGAGGTTCCTGTCCGTATCCTTGGCAAAATGACGCTTAATAAAAATGTGGACAACTTTTTTGCTGAAACAGAACAAGCTGCATTTCATGTAGGGCATGTTGTACCTGGCATTGACTTCTCAAATGATCCTTTATTACAAGGCCGCTTATTTTCTTATACAGATACACAGTTAATAAGACTCGGAGGCCCAAACTTTCATGAGCTCCCTATTAATAAGCCTATCTGTCCTTTCCATAATAATCAGCGAGATGGCTATGGTCGACAAACGATTAATGTTGGGCAAGTTAGCTACCATAAAAATTCCTTAGCTGATAACACACCATACCCCGTTCCTGAGGCAGAAGGTGGCTATACACATTATGAGGAAAAAGTAGAGGGTCATAAAGTACGCGCACGCAGTGAAAGTTTCAAAGACCATTTTACACAAGCTAGGTTATTTTGGTTGAGTATGACCGATATTGAAAAGGAACATATCATCAATGCCTTTAGCTTTGAGCTTGGTAAAGTAAAAAATAAAGCCATTCGAAAACAAGTTGTCGATATGTTTGCCCATGTCAGCCATACACTTGCAACAGCAATTGCAGATAATATTGGTATTGTACCTCCCGTACACGTAGAGGTCCCTCATACTATGCAAACCTCCCCTGCTGTTAGCCAAATCTTGAATGCTATAGAAAGTGTAAAAACTTTTAAAGTAGCCGTGATCGTAGCAGAAAATACGGAGGAAAACCTAAATGACCTGATTGCTACACTTTTGAGCAAAAATATAGTAGTAGAATTAATTAGTACAAAACAGGGCTTACTAAATGGCTTTGAGATTCATGAAACTTTTGCCACTGCTTCGTCCGTACTTTATGATGGAATTTATGTAACTGGTTCCTACCATGATTCCCATCAACAAATTAAAGCAGAGCAATTTATTGAAGAAGCCTACCAGCACTTTAAAACAATTGGCCTTGCTAAAAATGTATCGGTTTTACCGCATATCGCCAATAAAAATGGGGTTGCGAATAACTTACCTTCTTTTATTCAATTCCTTTCAAAGCATCGACATTGGGAACGTTAACGTTTATACATGTATAAGCCAGCTAACGCTTGTTTAGCTGGCTTGTCTCATTTTTAAGGTAGTCGTTTAAATTCCTTTTCATTTCCGTCCATAAACTCTACTTCGACTTCAATGGACTGATAGTTATCTTCAATATTAAAAACTTTAATTACTTGATCAATCACTTCATCATTTGGCGTGGTAGAATCAAAATTTAACTGCTTAAATAACGGCTCTAGTTTTGTATAGGCTTCATCACCTTGTAACTTTACATTTTGTCGATCATCCTGTAACTTCGCTGAAATTCCTGATTTTTTATTTTCATACTCTACCTCATATGACTCCGTTGCAGAATAATCAACATCCAATGAAAACTCTAAAAAATTGAATGTCACTTGGTCTGTAGGCGTATCACCAGTCTGTTGTGAAGCATTCTGATCTGCTGGCGCATTAGTAGGCACATCCTTTACCTCATCTTTATTACAGCCATAAAGGATAACCATTACGAAAGAAATCGCTAATAATAATTTTAATTTCATCCAATTGTACACTCCTTTCTTTTCATATTATTTCCCCATTCTGCTATAAACTAACCAAAAAAGGACATCTCCTCAAATGAGGAAATGCCCTTTTCATGACATACAACTAATAATAGAAATTGCGATCAACTTTATTTTCTTGAATAGCCTTTGCTAAACGAACTGTCGAGACAGCCAAATCAGCATATGACACACTCTTCGTAGCATTAAAGTTATTTTGCTGTGCATCAATTAGACCTATACCATTTGCTAAAGCAATATAGCCTGTATACGCTGGATCAATTGAAGATGCATCAGCAAAGTTTAATTTATAAATATCTTTATATTTAGCAACATTGTCTAATTGTAATAGTTTGATTGACCACTCTGCGAACTCTTGGCGAGTTAGAGTAGCATCTAATGCAAATTGATTAGCAGGCTGAATAATGCCCATTTTAACAGCTTGCTCCACTACCCCATAGAGCGGATGTTTTTTATCAATATTGTTGAAGGATTGCTTTTCCCCATCCCCATTGCCATAGTACCCGTAAGTTAAGGAGTGCAATAAAATTTTCAATGCTTCTCCTTTTGTTACAGCAGCGTCCGCATTAAAGTTTGCTATATCTTTTACATCTAACACATTTTGGTTGAATAAATAGTTTAACTCTTTGGCAGCTGTTGGATGAGAAATAGCTGGCTTCTCTTTTGAGTCATCTACATTCGTTAACCATTCACCAGAAATAGCATCAATTTGGTTATATAAACTTCCATTGTAAGTAGGTGCATACACCAAATCGTAATGGAGTTTACTCTCTGAATCTTGTTTTACATATTGCAGTTGCAATGTAAGTGCTTTGCTATAAGCTTCTTTTGCTTTGTCAGCGGATATAACATTATTAATAGGCTGCCAGTTATCTATCTTTTGCTTATATACACTTAGTGAGCGTAAAGATCCATCAGAGCCAATCCCTACATGTAAGCCATCTCCTACAACTGCAATACCATTCATAATGCGTGGGAAGGTGAAGTAATACTCCTTACTATATTGATCGAATACGGCATCCTCGATTGGCATTGAATATTCATGTAAATATGAAGGTGCCCATTCCTTCAAGTAATCAGTTGCCTTCTTCAATGCAGCGTCCTTAGAAATTGCGTTTACTTTGTTATTTATTAAAAAATCTCTCGATAGGTCATGATACTGAACTAGTTCACCTGTCGCCTTATTAATTTCTAAAGAGCTACCAGATCCACCATTGCCATACATATACGTATAGTTTACAGAGTAGATCGTCTCACCATTGTCATTTTCTCTTTCATCTACTAAATCGATCGTAAGTTTTGCTTTACTCTCATCAACTTTTAAGAAATTTTTTGCGAATTCTTCAGCCTCAGTTGCCGTCATACCGTTCTTTCTTGGTGGTAATGGTTGTGCTGAAATTTTTTCAATGCTCTTTGTCTTCGGCAATTGTTCAGTGAAACCATTTGCTGTCTGCCATTGCCCATTTAGAGCATGTACACCATTGAACCCTGTGGCAGGTGCATAAACAAGCTTCACATTACGTTGATCAGATCTGTAGTCATAATCAATATAATAACGAAGTTCGACAGCTAAATTATCTCGAACTTGTGCCAGCATATCCTCCTCTTTCTTTTTTTGATCTAAACTATCAAAGGAAGCTTTACTAATAGACTCTGCATTACTAGACATCCCCGTAACCTCACCATTTGCCAGAACATTAATAGTAATACTTTGATCTCCAATAAGAACCCCATTATAAATTGGTGAATAGACATAGGAGTAAGTAATCGGTTCTGATAACGGTCTCGTCATATTAAAACCATATTCGTTATAATCATCACGAAGTTTGTAATTATCCGCATTTGCAAATTTACCCAGGAATTTTTGTGCAATTTTTTGTGCCTCATTCTCAGAATACTTTGCTGGATAGATTGCCTCTGCTATATTTGCAGGCTGATAATAAAAGTTTTCTAATTCTAAATCATCGCCCTTAAATACAAAGCTACCATGTACGTCTTTACCTTTAATTGTTTTATAGAAATTTAGTTCATATCGAACCGTTGTATCATCTCTATAGAAGTGTCCTGGTCCAGAATTAAAGTCTTGATCCGCTACAAATTTGAACTCTTCCGGAAATAGTGATCGTAGCTTTTTTATTAGCATATTTTTTGTAATTTTTGTTTCAGTTGAAGCTACCTGAATTTCAATACGCTCCGATCCTTCCTTTACATTTGCTGATGCTTGCGATATTGGTGCTAAAATACCAACAGAAAATGCTGTTGACGTTAGAATTATTCCTAACTTTTTAAATTTACCCAAAATATCCCTCCTAAAATACTATTTGCCATAATTATAATATAGTTTCCGATATTTAGAAACGTTTTTACATATAATTTCCAAATCAAAAGAAAATACAATGGGTAAACCCTATTCTTCTGCCTCGTTTCATTTCTTCACCACATCAAAATTAGCACCAATTAATACCCAATTTTGAGGGAAAGATAATCCTAATTTCCAATAGCCAATGCCACGAAGATTATATTGTTTGACTAGATTAAATTTAGCTTGAATGGATCTTGCATCTTCAAACCATACAATATGCGCTCTACCCTGTTCATCATAGTATTCAAAAAACGGAGCTTGTGCTCTCCAATCATATTGAATTGCCGCATTATAACGTTTGGCAATCTCAATAGCTCGTTGAGGACTCAATGCTTCAGCAAATGGGCCCCCTTGAACAAATGGTAATGTCCAATCATAACCATATAAATTTTGTCCTAGCATAATTTTGCTGGCAGGTATTTCACTCACTGCATACTTGACAACGGCCTCCACTTCAGGAAGTGGGGAAACGGCCATTGGGGGTCCCGCAGAATAACCCCATTCATAGGCCATTAATAAAACAAAGTCCACTATCTCACCATGTGCCCTATAATCATGCCCCGCAGTCCATGGACCTCGATCACTTGCACTTGTTTTTGGAGCTAAAGCAGTAGATACCGTGTATCCTTGAGCATGGAATTTCTCCACCGCTCTTCTTAAAAAATTGTTATAGGCTTCTCGTTGATCACCTGGTAAATTTTCAAAATCAAAATGGATATCCTTAACGTCCTCTAGCTTTCTAGCCTCCGCAAGAATATTATCAAAGAGTAAATCCTGAACAGCTGTACTTTGAAAAATATCTCTCGCCAGATCTCCACTAAAACTGAAATTCTCCAGATTCGTAACGACCATTGCCAATGAAGCCCCAGTATCATCCGCAATTTGAGTTACACCTTGACTAGGCGGTATCCGTAAGGTGCCATCCCGTCTGGCTTCATAGCTAAATAAAGCTAAATATGTTAAATAGGGACCCGCTTCCCTAGCTTGATTTAAAAGTACCTCACTAACCGAAGTACCTCTTGGCTCTAAGTATGCTAATGTTTCTGCTCTTGTTTTTGGTGGTTGCGGAATATATAATCTCATCCCAACAGCTAATGGTTGATTTGGGTTAATACCGTTGACTTGCGCAAGTGTTACATAGTTAATACCGAAGCGTTGTCCAATTGACCATAAACTATCTCCTGGCTGTACATAATAAAAGCTACCAACAATAGGTATCACAAGAGCTTGCCCCACAACTAAACGATTTGGGTCTGGAATTTGATTGGCATCTACAATACTTTGAACCGTAGTCCCATACGCCTGCGCAATACCCCATAAAGACTCGCCAGCCCGTACAACATGTATTTGAATGATCTTGCCTCCTTCTAGCTTGATAAATCATACCTATAAAGTTTATGAGATAAGAAAAGAAATAATGTCTTTCTAGAAACCACATAAAAATCCATTCATCAAAGTAGCAAAGGATGTTACCGTGGTTTATTTTCTAATCTTCTAGCTTTATAGATTTGGCGAATAAAAGATCCTTTATAATAGTTTTAGCATCATCATTTCGTTATATTTTCCACACAAGCGTTCACTTTCTATTACTCTCTATATAGTAGAAGTAGCCTAAAAAATTTTCTTGTGTAATATCCTCTGCTTTCCATAGTATTTATATTATAGAGCGCAAATTGATACATACCCCTATAAAAATAATCGTACAAACGTTCTATTTTCAACAGATCTTTAAGCAAGCCTACCCCCTCTTTCTACCTTACTAATAATCCGTAACATGCTATTTTTTGTTACACATTTCCCAAAAATAATTATGCAACTAGCGTCGGATGCCTTATTCTTTTCATAGTTATCACTCTTGTATAATGAAATTATTGTAAGGAGGTGTTAGATTGCGTTTATTTTACCAACAAAAAGTAATCGGTAAGAAATCACGTAAGCTTCAACAGATTCCATTTTTCATTGAAGAACCTGTCATAAATTTACAAGATTTACTTATTAAACTTGTCACACAACAGGTACAACAATATAACGAGAAAATGGTTGATACGCCACTCCATCTCTATTTAACCGATCAGCAATTAGATGATGCGGCTCAGCATGGCAAAGTCCATTTTGGAGAGAAAAAAAGTGATTCATTCCAGCCAGTAGACCAAGCTGTCTCTACAATGCTTCAAGCTTTTCAAGATGAGCTTTTCTTAGTACTTCACAATGAGGAGTCTCTAGATTCGCTTAACTCGCCACTAACTGTACAGGAAGAAGATGTTTTTACATTTATTAGATTAACCATGCTTGCAGGACGAATTTGGTAAGGAGGAATGTCTCATGACACTATCACATGAACAAAAAACACATTTTCAAAGTATAGTTGACACGGCACCGTCAACAATACAGCCATTAGCAGCCGCATTATTAAAATATATGGACAATCGTGATTACGATATTGAAAAGCTTATTACAGAACAGCATGTTCAATCACTAGAGGAGCTGTTTAGCGGACAATTATTAGAAGTGCTTATATTATTTTCTTCACAGGAACGCGCGCTCCACATTAAGAAACTAGCTTTACGTTTTGATGCTACGATGTTCCAAACTGATATGTTACGTCGATCATTTCGTTCAGCACAGTCCGTACAAGATCATCTTTTTCAATGTCTACAATTAATAGAAGAAATGCTGACATTTGAAGAAATTAGTCTGGAGGATTTACTAGCTCACCATAGCCAATATGAGCATGGTACCTACCCGAACTATAGCTCCTATGTATTGAAAAACGAAAATGAAAAAGTAATGGGCTTTCATGTCTTTGAGCAATTGCTTGCTGAAGAATTATCCTTAGAAAATCCATTCATTGAAGATAAAGTAGAGAGTATTTTATTTGATGAGCACCGCAGTAACTTTTTCGGTCATCCACTCATTCGTGGCATTTTTAAATCAAGCAATAGTCGGATGCATGAAGCGCTTGGAAAATTATTAGTAGCGGCTGCACGTCAAGAAGGGCTTCGACAAGCAATTGTAGAAAATATTGACCACGGGAATCTTGATGCACAGCTCTACATGATGAAACTTATTCAGGAACATCAACTAACAAGGTTCTCCTCTGTTATACGAGCGGTCGATACATGGATGGGGCTTGGCTATAGTAGCTTCGAAAATCAAAAAATAACGGAGGAAGTTTTGTCCTTAGCCATCCAAGCGATGGAAGACGACCATTTCACTGAACAGTTGCTAAAAAGTGAACGGACCATTGATATTTACGTTGCATTATGGGCGACTTCGACAAAAGATTATACGGAGCTAGATGTGCTGTTGGCCGATCTCTTACAGCGAGACAAGCATATTCAGCTTACAACATTAGCTTTTTTGAAAAACCTATCAAAAATATCCTTTACAGCGCCTTTCGTGAAGGAATTAATTGTAACAACGAAGGATATCGAAATTTTTGCATTTGCATGGGATAATTTCCTTCATGCCAACCACTATATCAATAGTGAATATGCAAGAGATAATGAATGGGATAAAACACTTCAAAGCTTCATGAAAGACAATACACAGCTACAGGGCATAGAATATGCATTATTTGAACAGCTTGAATGGGCAAAAAATGAAATGACCAAAGATGGGTTATCCATTACAGGCAAGCCTCTATCTTTTGTCTTTGTTCACTTGTCATTCGAAGACTTAATTTCAACACAAATTGTACTTGCGTATTATCTACAAGATGAAGAGTTATTCCAACGAATCATCGCGCATGCAGATGCTTATCCACCATCAAGTAGGATCGGCTTATTGAATATTTATTGTCTGGATCCAATCACACAAGGACAGCGTGAATTTCTATTCAATTCATTACGAGATCGAAGCTCTATCAATCGTTCCCTTGCATTAAAGAAAATACATGCATTGACACCAACCAAAGAAGAAATAACAAAAATCGAGGATCTTTTAGCCAATAAATCTGGGGCTCTGCGGAAAGAAGCTATTTCACTCTTGAAAATTCAACCACAGGATCATATATTGGAAAGTGCTGAACGATTAATAAAAGACAGTAAGCAGCTAAAGAGGCTTGGTGGTCTTGAATTATTGTTAGAGGCATCTAAGGACTACAATTTAGCGAGCGAGCAAATTACGAAATTATGCTCCCTATTACCAAAGATAACAAAAAATGAACAAGTACTATTAGAACAATTAGTAGCAAGAGATGTACCCGAATATAACGAAAGCAATGGCTTTGGTTTATATACACCACATGCTCCTATTCCATACGATCGCATTGCCAATAGCGCGATCAAAATGAATGGTGAGGAACCTTGGCAACAGCTTGTACCTTTATATGTACAAACACCTACACCTATTGAAAAATTCTTTCAATATGATTTAGATAAGCTTCTCTCGAAGCTAGAACAACTTATTCAAATACTTGATGAATATGCTAATTTTGAATATGAAACATATCAATGGAATGACACTAAAATGTTGACTACTTTAGGGCAAAAATACAGTATCTTGGCCTCTAAAACAGACAGTCAGCGAAATGCCAGTTTAGATGTTTATCCTATACCAGAGGCCATTGTTCAATGGATTAAATCATCATCTTTTAGCGGTGAAGACTTAGCTTATTTTAACTTTTATAATCATCTATCAGAATACCCTGCTACTCATGACCTTTCTGAAGCAGCCCATATTCTTATAAAACCTTTCTTTCAATATGAGGAAATGAAAAAATATGTTGCCCAATTTAACTCCTTGAAATATCACTATACGCTTCAGCAAATCTTTTCAGTTTTGTCGCAAGATATCAAAAATATTTCAGGAGAGACATTGTTGCATAAAGAAGCAGTTTCATTACTTGAACGACATGCACCAGCATTTAATAGCTTTGAACAGGCAACCGGTATCGTGCTTCAGCTATTACATCAAATCCCTGCTGATCAGTGGCGAGTGGATGTAAGAGATAAAGGTTATTACTACTATCAATCTACCTCTACAATTATCGACTTAGATATTATTGAGGCATTTGTCGATCGACTATCTAATTACGCAACTTATGAAGGCTATGCTAAAATGCTTGCCATTAACGAAGAGCTGACAAAGCGTATGCAAAAAGAAAATTATAGCCCAAGTCTCTACGATCTATCATTATTCCAATATTTAGATGCATTTAAAGTTGGCTTATTGACGCAAAACCATTTATATGAAGCTATTTTTACGAACACTCTTGCCTCAGAAATATTTACTGAACCAAGTAAACTGTTGGATCGCTATCAATCTTTTGAAGACTTAGCTGATTTCCTTGCCATTCGTAATCAAGCGATCGATCGCATCTTAGCTATCGAGCTAAAGCGTGGCGATACTCCGACAGCTGTTACCAAGCTTGCTAGTAGCATTTCTTACTTTGAAGGAATCGATTATTTCCTGCAAATTTTACAGGCACTTGATGGTGAAAAGCTTTCACGAGGTTATATATGGCAGGCAGAGACGAAAAAAGATGTCTTCTCTCGCCTTTTAACTAGCTGCTATCCTCAAAAAGAAGAAACCGCACAGCAGTTAAAAGAAGCATGGCAAAAAACAGAGATTTCTAAAGAGCGTTTAATTGAAGCTATGATGTATAACCAGCATTGGATTGACCTTGTCAGCGAGGTGATTGGCTGGGAAGGACTAAAGGAATCTGCTTGGTATTTTATTGCCCATACTACAGATTCTTTATCAGACTTTGCCAAAGATCAAATTGCCCTCTTCTCCAGTATAACGGCAGAAGATTTTCGTGATGGCGCCTTTGATTTAGCATGGTTCCAAAGTGCTTATCAAACACTGGGCTCTAAGAAGTTTAAACTTGTATATGATGCGGCGAAATACGCTTCAGAAGGAGCCAACCACCGTCGTGCTCAGCTTTATGCAGATACAGCCATTGGCACACTTAGTCCAAAGCCATTAATGAAAGAAATTCAGGAAAAGCGCAATAAAGATAAACTGCGTGCACTTGGACTTATTCCGTTAAAAACAACAGATGACAAAGATGCTCTACATCGTTACCAATTTATTCAACAGTTTTTAAAGGAAAGTAAACAATTTGGAGCTCAACGTAGGGCAAGTGAATCACGAGCAGCTAGTATTGCACTAGAAAATTTAGCCCGCAACGCTGGGGACGGAGAAGCTACTCGCTTCATATGGCGAATGGAATTATCAGCCTTTAACGATATTCAGCATTTATTTAAAGCACAGCCTATCGAACAAATAACAGCGCATTTACAAATTGAAGAAGATGCCGCTATTACAATAATCGTTGAAAAAGATGGTAAACGTCTAAAAAACATACCTGCTGCTTTAAAAAAGCATGCTGACGTTGTTACTCTTCAAGAAGCTCGTAAAGATTTACAAGAACAATATAAACGTGCACGTCCAGCACTAGAGCAGGCAATGACATTAGAAACCAAGTTTTCAGCGGAAGAGCTAATTAATTTGTTAGCTCACCCGATTCTAGCCCCGCTTTTACAAAAGCTTGTCTTTATTAGCGGCGAGCATGTTGGGATGATAACACCAGAGGGTTTACAGGTACTATCAGGTAATGTCGTGAATCTTGCTCCGACAACACCCTTAATGATTGCTCACCCTTACCATCTTCTTGAAAGTGGTCAATGGAGACAATGGCAGGCCTATATGTTCGAACACAAAATACAACAGCCATTTAAACAAGTGTTCCGTGAGCTATATCTTATAAATGCAGACGAAAAAGGTTTAAAACAATCATTGCGTTATGCGGGACATCAAGTCAATCCATCTCAAACAGTAGCCTTGCTAAAAACACGAGGCTGGCAAATTAGTTATGAAACTGGACCTCGTAAGGTGTATTACAAAGAAAATATTGTGGCATCCTTGTATGCGCAGGCAGACTGGTTTACTCCAGCAGAAATCGAAGCACCTGCAGTCGAAGGTGTTTATTTCTACGATCGTTTAACAGGAAAAGATATCGTCTTAGATGATATTCCAACTGCAATCTTCTCTGAGGTTATGCGGGATATGGACCTCGTTGTCAGCGTTGCCCATGTTGGTGGTGTCGACCCTGAGGCCAGTCATTCTACTGTTGAAATGCGGACTATTATTGTTGAGGAATTGGCAAAATTATTAAAGCTTTCCAACGTAGAAGTGAAGAAACAACATGTCCTTATTGAAGGTAAATTAGCAAGCTATTCCGTGCATTTAGGCAGCGGCGTGGCCCATCAAGTCGGTGGTTCGATGATACCAATTGTCGCAGTCCCATCTCAGCATCGTGGACGCATATTCTTACCTATGGTGGATGATGATCCACGAACAGCTGAAATTATGTCAAAGCTTTTAATGCTAAGTGAAGATACTAAAATGAAAGACCCAGCCATTTTAGCTCATATTCGTAGCTATGAACAAACGCATTAAAAGGTACAAAACAAAAACAGGTGACGAAACAACATACGTCACCTGTTTTATTGTACATTTGTTTTTATCATTTCAAATAAAAGAGGTACATTCGTTCCTCGCTGTAATGAATGGCTTCCTTCCATTAAAAACGACCAGCTTTTTTTCATTTTTTCCCTATAGGGTAGTTCAGCATCGACTGGCAAATAAGCCTTTAAATATTCTTCGATCGTACCAGACAAATTTTCTATAAACTCATCTGCCTTGTGGATTTTCTCCGTTGGGATTTCATTACGTTCATCCCATAGTACATGTTCTAAGTTTGTAGAGAAATAAAATAATTGATAAGGCACTTTCAAGCGATTAATACTAAAATGGTCATTCGCAATTAAGATTCTGGCATTCCTCGCCTTCATCTCATTGCGCTGTTCAATTTGCTCTTTACGCTTATCGGACTTCACTAAAATGGCATCCTCTGTATAAAACAATTTTTGCTCGATATTCTCATCGACCTTGACGCATTCTGGTGCAATAAAACAACCGTCTGCATCTGTTATATGAATAACAGCAGTTAAATCCTTCGCTAAAAATTTATATTTATCTAAATAACTCTGGATTACACGGATAACACTGTTTTTTATATTGGGAATGCGTTTATGGGCATCCCATTTTGTCAATACATCCTCACGCTGGACATCAAAACGTATCGTTGTATCCGCGAAGTAAGTATCCAAATAATCCTCTAAAATAATTTGCTCTGTCTGCCCCTCAACAATGATTAAAAGTACCTTTTTAGTCATGCTGCACACCTGCTTTACGAAAAGCACGTTTAATTTTAAATGTTTTGGTCTCTTTATAAACCTCTTCATCCTGTCCACCAAGCTGAATAGCTCTCAAGTAGACATCTCTAGCATTATTTATTTCTTTAATACCCTTTAGCTGCATATAACGGTGATTTTCATTCGTTGTCGTGAACCATAAATTTTTAATAGCTAGCACCTCTAACACTCGTAGATTATGGGATGTGAAAACAAGCTGTCCTTTTCCATCCTCATCTATCACTGTTAACAACTCACCTAGCAAATATTCAAAAACGCCTGAATCTAATTCATCAATAACGACACAAGCGTTTGGATTGTTATATACGGCAATCAATACACTAAGAATCGAAATGATCTTCAATATCCCTTCTGACTCTGTTCGCAAGGGTAATTCTTGCTCTCCACGCTGCGATAAAAATTCAAAACGGATGCCTTGTCCCCCATCATCCATTGTCTGCTTTGTAATAATATTGATCTTAATAGTCAGACCTGGAATAATAGCATCTAGCACTCGGTTACTCTGTTCAATCACTTCACATAAAGCATAGAATTCATCCTCAGGCAATAAGGCAGGACCCTTTAAGTCATATGGAATTTGCCCTCTTGTTTTCTCTAAATGGATACTAAATGGCATAATCCGTTCTTCAAATAACGGGGCAATATTTTGGTTATTCACTACATGTAAATCTCGATTAAAATCAACGGCTATATTTTTGATTAGCTGAATCTCTTGTTCGGTCAACCGTTCCTGTAATAATGGCTTCAAATCCTTATGGAAAAGAAAAGATCTATATTCCTTTCTTGCTAATTGCTGAATAACAAGCAATTGAATACGTGCTTGTTCACTCATATCAGGCAAATTTGAGTTACGTATTTGGATACCTTTCTCTGTCATAGCCATTAACACCTTTGACCGTTTTCCCTTGTCATTTTCTCTATACGTCAGTCGTTCCAGTGTTGTATAGAGCCGATGCTGATCCTCCTGCAGCTCCACATAATAATGGACAAAGAACGTACCAAATTGATTCTCAACTAAAAATTCAAAATCGAGACTGGCTGTATCCTCACCCGCTAAAATTAACCGCTTTTCTTGCGGGGGTAGCTTCACTTCAGCAAGCCAACCTGAAATAAGGGTCTTCAATAAACCAAATGCATCTACAATGGTTGTCTTCCCAGAGCCATTTTGTCCGTAAAGTCCAACCACATTTGCTTGTAAAAAGCTCTCGAAGCTAACTGCTAAAGTAACCTCACCATGTCGTACATTCCGTAAATTTTTTAGTTTGATTTTTTTTATTTTTATGATTGCCATTTACTAAACATCCTTTAGCTCTTTTCCCCTATTATAATGAAAATTGTTATATTTTATAACAATCTCACACTTCATTATCAATTAGCCTATAGCCTATAACATTCACAGTAGGTAGGCATATGTTAAAGAAAAATGAAGAAAGGTGTGTTTCATTGGTTTATCCTAGATTGGCTCCTGAAGATTTTAACAGTCAATTCCGTCCAGGTATGAAAATATGGGTGACACTACCTACTGGGACTTATTCAGGTACATTGATTCGAACATTTGGAACAGGAGGAAGAACAGCCGAAATCCAATTAGATAACGGTCAATTGGTGACTGTTGATGTTAGCCAAATAACGGCTGCTGGTACAGGAACACCTCCTGGCAACTCCTATCCACCGCCCTATCCACCACCCTATCCACCACCTTATCCGCCGCAACCGTACCCACCAAGACCCTATCCGCCACAGCCTTATCCGCCACAACCACCGAGACCATATCCTCCGCAGCCTTACCCACCACAACCACCAAGACCATATCCTCCGCAGCCTTATCCACCACAACCACCAAGGCCATATCCGCCGTTTCCTGGGGGACAATTCCCGGGCTTCCCACCTCCATTATTGCCGGGACTCCCAAACATCTTGCCAGGTATTATCGGCAACCCTAGACAGCCATAAAAAATAAAAGGCTTTCTCTTTGTTCTTTTACGAATAAAGAAAAGCCTTTTTTTACATATTTATATTTTATTTCCATAATAATAACAAAGAACGGCAATAGCATTTTCTAGAAGAAATGACATTCCTTAATAGGTAAAAAGACTTAAAGAGAAATAAAAAAATAAGATTTTAGCCAAATTTTAATTAAACTAAAATTGACTCAGTTTTGAGCATACTTGTTTTTTATATTATTTACCCTTTGAATTTTCATAAAAATATTGTCTAAGCTATAAAATATATAGACTATAACACTAAATATCTTCGTTTACCTATTTAAATCTACACTGCAAATAGTAAGTTTTCTGGGTTGTGAATCATTTTTTTTGGCAGTATAGTAGTTTATTGTTAGGGGATAATTAGATTATTTTTCACTGGTACATATTTATTGAGAATGCATCTGGAATTCTATGAATGACATCTAGACTTTACATTGAATTAGCTTTTATTTCATCGATAACAATACCCATTTCTCATCCTTAACATGAAATAATCGGTATAATATAATTAGGAGGAAAAGCATGAAAAAACGTAAGAAGCAGCATATGTCCATTAGTAAAAAAATAACCGTTATAATGGTAAGTATTTTATTACTGTTTGGGTTAGTTACTTTAGGGCTTTCTTATTATATAGTAAGAAATAGTAATTTAACAGATATGAATCAATCGCTTGATGACAAAGGTATGATCTTAGCCAAAACAATTGATGTGAACACATTGAAATCAATCTTAGATAATCCTTCAGATAGTAACTCTGATGCAATTCGACTGACGAAGGAAATGGATGCTATTAATGATTATTCAGATAGCATTACCAATCTCTTTTTAATTACAGTTGATGGTGAAAATATTAATGCACCTGTCCTATCTTCTAGTATACTTGAACTAGGTGCTGAGTATAATCAGGACATGATTGCTATGGGTTTATCACCTGATTTCCTAGCGAGAATTAAAGAAGTTTTTGAGACAAAAGAAGCTACAGCTACAGATATCTATAGTGATGAGTTTGGTAGCTATAAAACTGGCCTTACACCAATTTTAGATGATGATGGAACTATGCTAGCTGCATATGCTATTGATTATGACGTTTCGATGGTAACTGGCAAGGCTATGTCAGAGGCACTTTGGACATTGGTAGTAACGGTTATTTTCTTAATTGGTTCATCCATTGCTGTGTATACTCTTTTAAGAAAAAAATTAACACCGATTCAACAGCTTTCCCTACAGTCTAAAAAAGTAGCAGAAGGTAATTTAGAGCTCGATCCTCTACCAGTTACTTCAACGGATGAAGTAGGAACGCTTACGCAAAACTTTAATTTGATGATTGAAAATTTAAAAACTGTTATTAAGAGTACAACAAATGTATCTGCACGTGTTTCAAACACAGCCAATATTTTGTCTACGAACATGCAGGAAACTTCTGATTCCTATAATAATGTGACATCTTCTATGCAAGAAATTGCGAGTGCAGCTGATCTTCAAGTTCAAAGAGCCAATGAAAGTACCATTACAATAGAAGAAATGAGTATTGGAATTCAACGTATTGCTATGACATCCAATCAGATTTCAGAATCTTCTATCTTAGCATCTGAGGAAGCTGAAAGAGGGAATGAATCAACTAATAAGTCTGTCGCTCAAATGAATGCGATTAGTCAGGCAGTCAATCAATCAGCAGCATCTGTTAAATTGCTTGGCGATCATTCTAATAAAATTGAAGAAATTGTCGGCATTATTACCGGAATTGCCTCTCAAACAAATCTCCTAGCCTTAAATGCAGCTATTGAAGCTGCCCGTGCAGGAGAAGCTGGCAGTGGCTTTGCCGTTGTAGCTGATGAAGTACGTAAGCTAGCCGAACAGTCTGAGGCCTCAGCCCGAGAAATTTCCACGCTTATTTCTCATATTCAGCACGATACAAATGAATCTGTGAATGTCATGGTTCGTGCGGTAGAGGAAGTCGATCATGGTATTGTCATGATAAACGATTCAGAACAATCATTTAGTCAAATATTAACATCTATTCATCATGTAACTGGACAAATACAAGAGCTGTCCGCAACTATTGAAGAAATGGCGGCTGGCATGGAACAAGTGACTTCCGCAGTTAAAGATATGGAGGACTTCTCCATCAACTCTAAAGAAAGTACAAGAGCAGTAGCTGCAACTTCTGCCTCTCAGCTAAATACAGTACAGCGAGTGTCTGAGGAAGCTCAAGTACTATCCGAGTTATCTGAAGAATTATTGAATGTTGTCAATACCTTTGTAGTGAAATAAAAAGAGAAAGGGCTGCCCTTATACGGTGTTTTTGGTCCCTTAGCTTCTACAGAATACTTTCTGCTGGAGCTAAAGGACTTAAAAATTCCTACATAAGTGACTGCCCTTTTCTAAAATAGGAGTTGTAATGATTGAATAATAAACGAGAATTTGATTGTCCTACATCACAGTTTAAAAAGCATTTTTCTAAACAAGATACGCTACTATCCAATCATACAAAGCTATTAAATGAAGAGGATACTTTAGCCTATCAAACATTAAATCGTACAATGGCTGACTATGATAAAAATATCACGATACCGCAAGTATTTTATCAAGTAGCACAACAGTTTGCAGACCGTATCGCTCTTTCCTATGAAGATGGCAAGATGACCTATCGTCAGTTAAATCAAAAATCTAATCAAGTTGCACATATTCTAATCGCCAATGGTCTACAAAAAGGTGACTATGTGGCAATTATTATGGACCGTAGCAAGGAAACTATCATCAGTTTGTTAGGCGTGCTAAAAGCTGGTGGTGTTTATGTTCCTATTGATCCGAGTTATCCAAAAGAACGTTGCCAATATCTCTTACATGATACTGGTGCACCATTTATCATAACGAAAAACGAATATAATGACTTACTGAATGACCTAATACATAATGAGTTCCAATCACGCACAGTGCTAACAATCAATCAAATGGAGAGTGGCCTTTCACAAGAGGATTTACCATGTAACCTACTTCCATCCGATTTAGCCTATATTATTTATACATCTGGTTCTACTGGTAAACCTAAGGGTGTTTTGCTTAAACATACAGCCGTTATTAACCTAATAACAGATAATCAAAGAATTTACCATTCGACTGAAGAAGATGTATTTTCTCAGTTTATTTCTTACAGTTTTGATCCCTCTGTAACAGAGACTTTTACCGCTTTCTTTTCTGGTGCAAGACTCCATATGCTCGCAAGTATTGAGCGTCTTTCAATAGAAGCATTTGCCGATATGATTGCACGAGAGCAAGTAACAACTGCAACTGTACCGAACGCTTTCTTTACACAACTAGCCACACATTTACCTATAGATTATCGGGACAAGTTGATGACGCTACAATATCTATCGGTTGGCGGCGAAGCCCTATTGCCTGCTATTGTCCAAAAATGGCAAGAAAAATTCGGTTATTCTACAGAAATTATTAATGTCTATGGACCAACTGAATGTACAGTTTTAACCTCCTACTTCAAGATAAAAAGTCAGTTAACAGACATGCAATCAAGTATTCCTATTGGCAGACCAATTGCCAATTATGAGATGTATGTGGTGAATAAGGATGAACAGCTTTGCCCAGTTCATGTAACAGGCGAATTATGTATTGCAGGAGCTGGCCTAGCAGCAGGATATTTACATCAACCTGAAAAAACAGCAGAGGCCTTTGTTCCTCATCTGTTTAAACCAGATCAAAAAATGTATCGAACAGGTGATTTAGTCCGCCTATTACCTAGTGGTGTCATTGAATTTGTAGGACGGAAAGATTCACAAATTAAAGTAAGAGGCTTCCGTATTGAGCTTGGAGAAATTGAGACCGTTTTAAGCAATCACCCTATCATTCAGGAATCTGTGGTCATAGCTAAGAAAATGTCTGACGGCCAAAACCATTTATTTGCTTACTACACAGCGGCAAATGGTATACAGCTAGAAGAACAAGTTTTAAGAGACTACTTAAACAATCTTTTACCAGATTATATGGTACCTGAACGATTCATCGAATTGCTAGAAATGCCATTATCCCCTACTGGCAAAATCGATCGTAAGCAGTTGGCCACATTGGATGTATCATTATCACGGAGTCATCTATACGTTGCCCCTGAAAATGACACGCAGCATTTACTAGCGAATGCATGGGAGTATGTACTTGGCAACAGTCCAATAGGCATTCACGATAACTTCTTTCACATTGGCGGACATTCATTAAAAGTACTTGAAATTCTTGTACAAGTGAAGAAGCATATACCGTTCCTAAAGATTCAGGATTTTTTCCAATATCAAACGATTGCTGAATTAGATCAATATATTGGCAACTATCAGCCTGAAGATCTGGACGTGGAAACACCACCAAAAAACATTGTCTATAAGGATTTGATGGAACCTAGCAAGCTTCCAGTTTCACAAACGGTGAAGCCGTTACCGATGACTACGGTTTTATTAACAGGTGCGACAGGTTATTTAGGAAGCCATGTATTATACGAGCTGCTAGTGACAACAAAAGCACATATCTATTGTCTTATTCGACCAAGTGAAAAGGCCACTTTAGAGGATAAGCTAAAGGAAAGTATGCAATTTTACTTTGGACATAACATGACTAAACATATGGAGGATCGAATAACCGTCGTTCAAGGCGATTTAGGAAAGAAGAACCTTCATTTAACTAGCGAAGATAAACAGGTTCTAATAAAAGAAATCGATGCCATCATCCACTGTGGAGCCGATGTACGTCACTTCGGAGCAACGGATCATTTTAATAATGTTAATGTAAATGGGACCCGTTATTTACTTGAATTGGCAAAGGGTAAACCTGGTATTCATTTTCATTATGTATCAACAATCGGCATTCCAGAGGAGCTCGCTGCCATTCAATGGGGACCAGATGAGGCAAAAGGCGATTTCAACTACGATATGCAGCTTCGTAGTGTCTATACACAAAGTAAGCTGGAAGCAGAAAATCTCGTAAGAAATGCTGTACATGACGCGATTCCTATTTCTATCTATCGTGTAGGTAATTTAAGTTGTCATTCTGAAACAGGAAAATTCCAACGAAATATCAATGATAACGCCTTTTACCGAATGATTAAATCTATGCTTTATTTAGGTAAAACACCTTCCGTACAATGGCATGTAGACTTCACACCGATTAATTATGCTAGCCAAGCATTAGTATGCCTAGCTAATCAACCAGCAGCAAATGGACATGTCTTCCACCTATGTAATCCTGTATCACTTACTTATTTAGAATTAATCGACATGATAAAGGAGTTTGGCTATGATTTACAAGTCATGACAAAGCAAGAGTATACAAATTGGCTATTACATGATGACCATTCTATAGAAGTACAAGAATATTTAGCTTTAGCTATTGCACAGCTAGAAGGTGATGGAGCTAGTGACTCCCCATTTATCTTTAACTGCAAAAAAACGATTGAATTTCTAGCAAATGCAAGTATTGAATGTGCTGTACCAAATACAGCACTTATTCATCAAATGATTGAATATGGGATCGAAATAGGTTACTTTCCTGAGCCCAAACAAGTCAATATACGATGAACACAAATGATATACAGCTTTTTGCACTCCCATTAGGGGGACAGTTAACTTCCGAAGAATGGAATGCGTTTACTATAATGCTCCCTTTTCATGTCCAAAAAAATATCAGGCAGTACAAGCAATGGCAGGACCGCCAAAGAGCCTTGCTAGGTAACACCCTTATCAGGTGGGCGCTCCTCCCATTCATGAATAAGGCTGTATGCCATATTACTCAAGACATTTATGGTCGTCCAACTGTAGCGAATCACAAACACTGGGAAGGCGATTTTAATCTCTCTCACTCTGGTGATTGGATTGTCCTGGCCCTAACAACAAACGGGCGAGTAGGCATTGATGTTGAAGAAATAAAGCCAGTGAATAAAGATATTATGCACTATGCATTATCTAAACAAGAGTTCCATAAGGCCCTTCATCAGCCTCTACATGCTTTTTATGAACTTTGGACATTAAAAGAGGCTCTTTTTAAAACAGGCTTATTTCCTAACCTATCGCCTCACTTGCTTGATACTATTGATATTAAAACGACAAGAGCAGATCTTTCAACGCAATTACTTTATCTTGATCAACGTCATCCTGTCACCATATGCTGGAACAATAGCTCTACCAATGTAAAAATAACAACATTAAATAGACAGCAGCTTCTACAGTAATCAAACAAGGAGGAGAAAACTATCATTTCTCCTCCTTGTTTATGAACAAAAAAGCTGCCTATTATGTCTTTTTTATAGACCAATGGGCAGCTCCAATACAGTTTATTTAAATAAATCCGGATACATTTCTTTCGCTAAGGCTTCCATACCATCTATTGTATTATAGCCATAACCAAACATATAATTGTAATCTACAATATAGATTTGTTTGTTTTTAATAGCCTTCATGCTCGAAAGCTTAGGGTTAGCATAGATTTCTTCACGAACTTTTGTCAGATCAGAACCATCCCAGTTTGGAAGAATTAACACATCTGGATCAGATGCAATTAATGTTTCCACACTAACATCTCCTGTTTCATCTTTGAAAATATTATCTAGCTTAACCATTTTAAATGCGTCATTAAAGAATGTTTCATCATGTGCTGGGTATACAAAAAGTTCCTTTGGATCATTTGTATGCAAATAAGCAAATGTTTTTTCTTCTTTAATACTTTCTAATTTTGAAGTAATGCCTTGTTGTCGATCTTTTAATTCTTTAATGAAGCTAGTTGCCTTGTCTTGAACATTGAAAATTTCACCGATATTTTCGATGTCTTTATAAATAGAATCATACGTGCCACCTGTGATTGATGATTCTAAAACAAATGTTTTAATACCCATTTCGTTTAGTGAATCTACTGTACCTACTCCCCATTCAGCATTATCAAATAAGCCACCACGACCAAATACTAAATCTGGATTAGTTCCTAATGTAACCTCTTTCCCTACATATTCATCACTTAATATATTTAATTTTGAGTATTCCTCTTCCACAGATTTATCGACAGCACCAAAGTTTGCACCAACACCAACGATTTTATCGCCTAGTCCTAAATGCAATAATAATTCTGCTGCTGGGCGTGTGTTTGCCATAATTTTTTCAGGTGCCTTATCGAATACTTGATCTTTCTTGTCCCAAGTCGAACCACCTTCAGCCTTTGTAAAGTTTTCAATAGTTAATGGATAATGCTCTTTTGTTTGTGCTTCTTCTGAAGTATTTTTGCTAGTATTACCGCAAGCTGTTAACGTTAATAAAGCGGCCAAACCAATTCCTAGTAATAATTTTTTCTTCATGTTGTTGCTCCTCCTATAGTCCATATGCAAATCCTAATCCATTCGTCACTGGATTAGTAAACGTTTGACACTTAATATGATATAAAGCTTCTATTATTTCGGGTGTTAAAACTTCCTCGGGCGTACCATGCGCATAAACCTCACCATCTTTTACTGCGTAAAGATAATCACAGTAATGTGCAGCCATTTCTAAATCATGAAGTGCTGCTAACACTCCAATATTTAAGCTTCTCACACAAGAAAGTATTTCAATTTGATAACGAATATCTAGATGATTCGTTGGTTCATCTAAGATCATAAATTTAGGCTGCTGGGCAATTGTTCTCGCTAAAATAACCCGTTGCTTTTCGCCACCAGATAATGAAAGGAAACTACGTCCCTTGTAAGCTTGTAAGTTCGTGCGTGCTAATGCCTCTTCGACAATTTCAAAATCATTTTGATTATCAGACTCTAACATTTTTTTATGAGGTGTTCTGCCTAACATCACCATTTGCTGAACGGTTAAATCAAAATGCATTTCATTGAATTGCCCTACCACCCCTAAATGCTGTGAGATTTTCTTTTCTGGGCTTTTCAAAACGTCTAAATCATCTAAAAAAACCATCCCTTTTTGTGGCACTAAGCTTTTATAAATACTTTTCAGTAAAGTTGACTTTCCGCATCCATTTGGTCCGATTAAGCCCACAAATTGCTGCTTGTTTACATGAATGGAGATGTTTTTTACAATTTCCTTCTTTCCTATCTTTACTTCTATTTCCTTCGCTACTAATTCCATTGTTCTACCCTCCGAAGTTGTAACCTTTTTTTACAATCATATAGATAAATAATGGTGATCCAATGACAGAAGTAATGATGCCAATCGGTAGTTCAACATTCTCGATCAATGTTCGAGACAAAATATCTGCCCATATCATGAAAAGTCCTCCTAAGAGTAACGTTCCTAGCATTAATCGTTTATGATCCGCCCCGAAAATCCCTCTCGTAATATGTGGAATAATTAAGCCAACAAAACCAATCATACCTGCATAAGCAACCATCGTTCCTGTTATTAGCGATGTGAGAATCATATACAATTTACGGTAAACACTTAAATTGATACCTAATGTGATAGCCGATTCATCTCCAAGTAACATCGTATTCAGCACTCGATGTTGAAAAAGAAATAATGCAGCTCCTAATACGATGACGATTGCTAAAATCGGTGTTTTATCCCAGCTTGCAGAGGCTAAACTTCCCATAGACCAAAAAGTAACGGTTTTTATGCCCTCAGCATTATTGGCAAAAAAGATAATAAGACTTGAAAATGAGCTACATAATGCACCTATCACAACACCAGATAAGACGAGCTTTACCGATGTTGCTTTACCACCAATACTAGATAAAATTAGCACGGCCATAGAAGTAAGCATGGCTCCTGCAAATGCGCCAAAGGCAACCCCGAATTGTGCCAGCAATGCACTGCTGCCAAAGCCAACTAAAATGGCAAAGGTTGCACCCAATGATGCCCCTGAAGAAATACCAAGTATGTATGGATCAGCAAGAGGATTTTGTACAACTGCTTGCATCACAGCCCCACATAAAGCAAGTCCAATACCGATGAGCAGTGCAAAAATAACACGTGGCATTCTGACCTGTAAAATAATATTCAAATAGGACTCACTATCCACACTATCGAGTGTGCCAAACTTTCCATTAGATACAGCATGCAACAAGATATCCATTGATTGCTTGAAGGGTATACTGACCTGACCAATTGATACAGAAAAAACGGCAGATATTATAATGGAGCCGATTAATAGCAAGATGATGACATAATATATATTGCCCATCCCTATTCTGTTAGCTTCCTGATTATCCAAAATGTCACCTCAATTATCCAAATTATCTCAAATGATAACGATTATCATTATCATTTTACATTTCGTATTGTAAGGGATAATCTAAGGAAAAACAACAGGAAAATTTTTTTTATTAGATTTTTTTATTAAAAAACACAAAAAACTAGCTCTCCATTTTTTAACTGCAGACTGGTAAAGGGCCGACAAATAAAAAAATAACACCCTTTGCTGAGTGTTATTTATCATATAAATCTGCTTTTAAATTGTGTTCAATATAAGCTCGCTCCTCTTCGGGTCTCAATAGACGCGTCGCTCTTCCTGAATTTCTTGATTCTTCGCCACCTTGCATCTCCCAAATTGCGTTATGATCCTCTACAGCATGAGAAAAATCACCCTTCGACCATCTTTCCAATATTGAAATGTAAAGTTCTTTATATTTATAATCGTTCATTTTGCATACAGCCAACAATCGATCAACTTTTTCTTGTGTGATTTCAGTGTGGCCCCATTTTACACTAGCTTCAACTTTTTGGTGGGACATGTTATGAATGGCTTCGTTTACTTTGTGTTCTATTAAATTGTCAGGATAAAGCAATTCTTCTTTTGTAACAGGTTTACTTTCAAGAATTACACCATCATTTTCAACAATTGCTTTTTCTTTTTCAGGGACAGGCTTCTCCATATGTTCAGTGGATTTAATATAACCAAATACCGAAAATGATGAAAATGACAATGATACTGATAACCGATTTTGTTGTTCTCTTCATGTTATAACCCCTCAGTAATTTTTTATCATTATATATTGGTTTATATTATGCAATTAGGATAATAATAACAGAAAGTTGTAACAGGGTTCAACATCTCTAAAACGTAGAGTACCTACACAATTGCATTAAATCAAGTCATAGTTCATCAAATGCTATCACATGATTATAAGTAATATCCTCAACATTTATTACTTGGATTTCAGTGCAATCTATCATCTAAAAAGTATTGATAGGCAAAGTTAAGCAACAAAAAAACCACTTCTCTTGTTTTGATCTGACCCAAAAAAGTTAGACATATTTAGTTAAGCAACTGCTAAGACCTGAGTTCGGTACTCCACCGGGCTTAGGTCTTTTAATTTTTCTTTCATTCGTTTGTGATTGTAGTAGTGAATATAGTCATTGAGCTCCTGTTCAAAATGTGCCATAGATTCAAATTCTTGTAGATACAGGAGTTCAGATTTTAATAAGCCAAAGAAATTTTCGATGACTGCGTTGTCCAAACAATTACCCTTACGGGACATACTCTGCGTAATACCATGTTGCTTTAATGTTTGTTGATACTTTTTCATTTGATAATGCCAACCTTGATCTGAATGAAGAATAACTTGATCACTTGATTCAAGGCGCTCCAATGCTTGTTCTAACATATTATGGACTAGTTTATACACTGGACGCTTCATAACCGAGTATGCAATGATTTCGCCATTACATAGATCAAGGACGGGTGATAAATAGCGTTTCTCACCAAATAGATGGAACTCTGTCACGTCTGTTACCCATTTCTCGTTCATTTTTTCCGCTGTAAAATCGCGTTGTAATATGTTTGGGGCAATTTTTCCGACGTTACCTTTATACGAACGATATTTCTTCATGCGGACTTCGCACTTTATGCCAATGGCATTCATCAAGCAGTTAATCGTTTTCGGATCATGATGAATACCAAATTTTTTTAGTTCTTTGGTGATCCGACGATAACCATAACGTCCCTTATGTTCATGATAAATGGACTGAATTGCGACTTTCACATCAGCGTATTTATCATGACGATTCAAACGCTTTTCCCAGTAATAATACGTACTACGTGGAATATCAGCGACTTTGATTAATTCCACTACTTCATAGATTTCCTTTAGTTCATAAATTACTTGCGCTTTGATTTGATTGGTAATTTTTCTTGCATTTGAACTAAAGTATTCAACTTTTTTAAGTACGCATTCTCCATTTCTAATTGTTTGATTCGTGCTTCTAACGCCTCAACAGATCCTTCAGCTGGTGTTGATTTCGTTGTTCATTTTGTCTCTTTTTTCATAGATAGATGCCCCTTTTTCTTAGAAACAAGAGCATCATAACCACCAACTTCAAACTTCAACTTCCAATTCCGAATCATGCCAGGAGATGAAATATTGAATAGTGCAGCTGTGTCTCTCGAAGATGTACCTGTCTCGTTCATATAATTAAGTACATTCATTTTATAGTCAGCTGAATAGTTTGTATAGGACTTTAAGAAAGTCTCTACGCCATTTTTTTGATAACGGCGAACCCATTCACTGACAATCTGAGCTGTCACACCGATATCATTCGCAATTTCGATCAAAGTTTCATTTCCATTTAAATATCGTTGAACTGCTTGAATACGTTGTTCAACACTTACTTTTGTCATAAAAAAACCCCCGTAAAAGTTAGATTAATGTCTAACTTTTACGGGGCAGTTCATTTACCGAGAAGTGGTTATTGTGATTGAAATTAATTATTTACATGACCAGTAATTATTTCACAAGATGGAAGTGAATAATCCCTTACATCATTCCTGGCATGCCGCCCATTCCACTCATATCTGGCATACCTGCGCCAGCTGGTTCTGGAATGTCTGCAACTACTGCTTCTGTTGTTAAGAACAGTGCAGCTACAGAGGCAGCGTTTTGTAGAGCTGAACGAGTTACTTTCGCTGGGTCTACTACGCCTGCTTCCATCATGTTTACCCATTCGCCTGTTGCTGCATTGAAACCAATGCCAATTTCTTCACGTTTTAGGCGATCCACGATGATAGAGCCTTCAAGACCTGCGTTGTTAGCAATTTGGCGAACTGGCTCTTCTAAAGCACGAAGGACGATTTTCACTCCTGTTGCTACGTCGCCTGCTTCAGATTCAGCCACTTTTTCAACTGCTGCATATACGTTAAGAAGTGCAGTACCACCACCTGATACGATCCCTTCTTCAACAGCTGCACGTGTTGAGTTTAAAGCATCTTCAATACGAAGTTTACGCTCTTTAAGCTCTGTTTCTGTTGCAGCCCCTACTTTAATAACTGCTACACCACCTGCTAATTTCGCAAGACGTTCTTGAAGTTTTTCTTTATCGAATTCTGAAGTTGTTTCAGCAAGTTGTGCTCGGATTTGGCCAATACGTGCTTCGATTGCATCTGCACCGCCTACACCTTCAACAATTGTAGTATTGTCTTTTGTCACAACTACTTTTGCAGCACGACCAAGTGAAGAAATATCAGCTGATTTTAAGTCTAAGCCTAATTCTTCTGTAATCACTTGTCCACCAGTTAAGATAGCGATATCTTCTAGCATTGCTTTACGACGATCACCAAAACCTGGTGCTTTTACTGCTACAGCATTGAATGTACCACGAAGCTTATTCACAACAAGTGTTGCAAGTGCTTCTCCTTCAACGTCTTCAGCAATCATTAAAAGTGGACGACCTTGTTGTACCACTTGTTCTAATAATGGTAATACTTCTTGGATATTTGTAATTTTTTTATCTGTAATTAAGATATATGGGTTATCTAGAACTGCTTCCATTTTATCTGTATCTGTTACCATGTAATGTGACGCATAGCCACGGTCAAATTGCATACCTTCTACTACATCAAGCTCTGTTGTGAAGCCTTTAGATTCTTCAATTGTAATAACACCATCATTACCTACACGCTCCATCGCTTCAGCAATAAGTTGTCCAACTTCATCATCAGCAGCTGAAATAGCAGCAACTTGTGCGATTTCATCTTTATTGCTTACAGGTCGAGAAATCGAGTGTAATTCCGTTAATGCCGCAGCAACAGCTTTATCAATACCTTTACGGATACCTACAGGGTTTGCGCCAGCTGTCACATTTTTCAAGCCTTCACGAATAATTGCTTGTGCTAGAACTGTTGCAGTAGTTGTACCATCACCAGCGATTTCGTTTGTTTTAGAAGCAACCTCAGCTACTAATTTTGCTCCCATGTTTTCGTATGGATTTTCCAGCTCGATTTCTTTTGCGATTGTCACACCATCATTTGTAATCAATGGTGAACCAAATTTTTTTTCTAATACTACATTACGCCCTTTTGGACCTAATGTTATTTTTACCGCATTTGCTAATTTATCTACACCTTGTAACATTAATGAACGAGCGTCTTCTGAGAATTTAATATCTTTTGCCATGAGAATTTACCCTCCTGAAATGGAATATTCGTTAAGCTTCTTCAATATATTTATATCAATTTCATCTTATTGTCACTTTTCGATCAAGAAACAATAAGCATTCACCTTAATTTAAGGTGCATCAAATATTATTCAATAATTGCAAGAATATCGCTTTCGCGTAAAATTAGGTATTCATTACCTTCAAATTTAACTTCTGTACCAGCGTATTTAGAGAAAATAATGTGGTCGTCAACTTTAACGTCAAGCTCTACACGTTGTCCGTTCTCTAAAACACGACCTGTCCCAACTGCTACAACTTTACCTTCTTGTGGTTTTTCTTTTGCAGAGTCAGGTAGTACAATACCGAATGCAGATTTTTCTTCTACCTCGATTAGTTCAATTACAATACGATCTCCTAGTGGTCTTAACAAGTGAAACAACCTCCTAATAATAATAATTGTTGAATTTATTAGCACTCTATAACATCGAGTGCTAATACAATTATTATGATAATCAATCACACTTTTTTTTGCAAGTCAGAACTTCGAAAAATTTTGTTTTCTTTCCATATTCATCTACAATAGAAAGGAAGCCTATGAATGGAAAGGATTTTGACTGTGACTAATTCTCCAAAAGTAACAAAACATAAAAAAACAGCTCTATATGTTTTACTGATTTATATCCTCATGCAAATCTCAAGCAGATGGTTGCTCTTACCGTTTCACAAGCTCGTTATGAAGATGACTGGCCTAGCTTCTGAGCAAGCAGCACCGATAACTCAAGGATGGTATATTGCGCTTAGCTTTGCCGTGGCGCTCATTTTAAGTTTCATCTTAACATCCCGTGATAAAGCCTTTTGGAACGTTTATCAAGGAAAAAAAGAAACAATACCACTCACAATTGTTTGGGGTATTCTTGGTTTCTTCCTTGTATTTTTCGGTCAAATGATTGGAGCAGCTATTGAAATGGCGGTTTTTGGTATTGAAGGAGGTTCCCAAAATACCGCTGATATTGTCGCTATAGCTAAAGGAGCTCCTATTGCCATATTAGCAATCGTTGTATTTGGTCCCATTTTAGAAGAGTTCGTCTTCCGTAGAGTTATATTTGGATCACTTGTCCAAACAACAAACTTCTGGGTGGCGGCAATAGTAAGTGCTATATTCTTTGCGATTATCCACTTCGACTTCTCCCATATTTTACTTTATACAATTTGTGGTTTGATCTTCGCCTTTTTATATCACAAAACAAAACGTATTTGGACTTCCATTATTGCACATGTCATGCTGAATGGATTTGTGACACTTGTACAATTCTATGCAGAACCATTGCAAAAGTTTCTTCAAGAACTAGAAAAAATGCAATAAATTTTTGTAAAGCTCTATAAAGTTGTCAAAAATACAAAAGCTCGGTGCCTTTATGTAGGCACCGAGCTTTATCTATTACTGTTTATTCAATTCTTCTATTTGTCGTCGTTGTTGCTCAAGAGCCTCTTCTATCTGGCGTTTTTGCTCAGCTTCCTGCTCTTCTTTTAATCGAATTTCCTCTGATTTTAAATATTTCCTATAACCAACTCGAGATATCATAATACTAATTTCATACAGGATAAATAGGGGCACTGATACCATTAAGTGAGACGCCAATTCAGGTGGTGCAATGAGAGCAGCACATACAAATAAACCAAAGTATGAATATTTACGAATACGAATTAGTAGATCTGGACTCAATATACCTATCCGTGAAAAGAACAATACTACAATAGGTAATTGGAATAGAAAACCGAATGGTATTGTGAGTTTAAATAAAAATGTAAAATACTCATGTATTCCAATTGTTTGCTTAATATCTAAATCATTTGATAAATTCATCATGAATTTGATGACATACGGGAATAATAAAAAGTATGAAAAAGATAACCCTGCGATAAACAATAAAAATGAATATGGTATATAGCTTAAGGTTGCTCTTCGCTCTACTTCCCTTAATCCTGGACTAATAAATGACCACAATTGATACATTAATACTGGCGATGAAAGAATAAATGCAATTAAAAAAACAACTTGAATATAAATTGCTAGTGGTGTTACTACGTCAAATGCATGGAGCTCAATATTATATTGTGCTCCGGTAGCTTGAAGATATTTAACAAGTGGCTTGGCGACAAAAAAGGCGCCGGCCATAGCGAGAACAAAGAAAACGGCAACAATGAACAGCCGTTTTCTTAATTCTTCTATATGCTCAATGACAGTTAGATCTTTTGGATTCATTCCTCAACATCCTAACTTACTTATCTAGTTCTTTCTTTTTCTTGTCATCATCATCTTCGTCGGCTAAACCTTTAGTAGCATTTTTGAATTCACGTAGTGTTGAACCAAATGCTTTACCAAGCTCTGGTAACTTTTTAGGACCAAAAATTAGTAACGCGACAACTCCGATAATAATGAGGCTCATAGGACCAATACCGCCCATTACAGCCACCTCCTCTTTATATCCATCATTTTAACGCATATTTCGCCATTTTGCTAACTAATTATATGTGAAAGTTTTTCGTCACTCTCACTGATTTTACCTTGTTTTATTTAAAATTACTATTTGACAGAAACAGTGAACTCCACTATAAAATATGTAAAATTTTCACACTTCCTGATTCCGAATTAAATAAATAAGCGCTTGCAATTCTACCGATAAATCAATGGTTAAGAGCTGCATGCTATCTGGCACCGTTAAGCGCTCGGGCGTAAAGTTTAAAATTCCCTTTGCATTCATATCCGCTAAACGATCTGCCATTTTTTGCGCAGAGCGTGGTGATACTGTTAAAATAGCTAGCTCTGCCCCGTATTCTGCATACTTTTCTTCCAGCAAATCAGGATGAAAAACAGGAATGTTACTAATCATTTTGCCATCCTTCGGCGCTTTCGAATCAAATGCTACAACAATATGAGTGTTGTGGTTTTTTTGAAAATTATATTTTAATAATGCACTGCCTAAATTCCCCACGCCAATTAACGCTACTTTTGTTGTTTCATGTTGATCAAGCGTCTGGCTAAAAAATTGTAATAGATGCTGTACATCGTAGCCATAGCCTTTCTTTCCAAGAGCACCAAAATAAGAAAAGTCACGGCGAATGGTTGCAGAATCTATTTTCATCGCTTCACTCAGTTCCTTCGACGAAATACGTTCCATACCTTCTTGTGCAAAGTTTTGAATAAATCGATAGTAAAGAGGAAGTCTTTTTGTAGTGGCTTGTGGAATTTTTAATTCTTGTTTCAAACTTTCTCCTCCTTAAGATGAAACTCAATCAATTTTACTGTACTAATTTTAATACATTTATCCTTAACTATATACAACATTTTTCAATCCACTAGCGTATTTCTCTTTAGTTAATGGCGCTTTGTACGCAGCTAACTAAAAAGAAATCGTTTCAATCTTACATGACTGCTCGGAATAAGTAAAGCACCGACATTGCATGCAAATCGTTCATCCATTACACTAAGGTAGAATTGAGGTGTCAAGAATGATTGTTTTACAGGTCAATCAACTAACTAAATCCTTTCTTGCAGATGAAATTTTAAGTGGTGTGAAATTAGAAGTTCAACACCGTGATCGCGTTGCCTTAGTAGGGCGCAACGGTGCAGGTAAATCTACTTTATTAAAAATAATCGCTGGTCAAATGTCCTATGACTCAGGGGATATCATTATTCCAAAGGGCATCCAGGTTGGCTATTTAGAGCAACATGCCGGATTAAATTCTACGTTAACTATTTGGGATGAAATGATGACCATTTTCGAACCCCTTTTAGCTCAAGAACAAACACTCCGCTCGCTCGAACAGCAAATGGCAGACCCTACTGTTTATGAAAATCCTACTCTGTATGCCAAAGTTATGTCGGAATACGATCAACTACAGCATACATTTAAGGATGCTGGCGGCTATCAATATGAATCGGACATACGCTCAGTGCTTCACGGCATGCAATTCTATCCGGAAGACTATGATAAACCTATTAGCTCACTATCTGGTGGACAACGCACACGCTTAGCACTAGCTAAGCTTTTATTGAGTAAACCAGACCTACTAATTCTCGATGAGCCTACGAACCATTTAGATATTGAAACATTATCTTGGTTAGAATCTTATTTAAAGAACTATGAGGGCGCTATTTTAATTGTTTCCCATGACCGCTACTTCTTAGACCAAGTTGTTTCCATTGTCTACGAAGTTTCACGTCATCGTGTCACAAAATTTACAGGCAACTACAGTGCTTATTTAGATGAAAAAGCTAAAAACTATGAACGTGATGTCAAACTTTTTGAGCGTCAGCAAGACGAAAAGGCCAAGCTAGAGGATTTTATCCAAAAGAATATTGCACGTGCCTCTACAACAAAAATGGCACAAAGTCGACGGAAGATGCTTGAACGAACAGACTGGATGGAATCGCCGGATGGTGATGAGAAATCCGCTAGTTTTGGTTTTACGATTGAACGTCAAAGTGGAAATGATGTATTATCCGTTGATGATTTAACAATCGGCTATAACGATCAGCGCATATCTAGTGGGATTAAGCTACGTACTTTTCGCGAGGATCGGATTGCTCTTGTTGGACCAAACGGAGTTGGTAAATCGACATTATTAAAAACGATTGTGAAAGATTTAACACCTCTAGCAGGTGATATCCGTTATGGTACGAATGTACAAATTGGCTATTATGATCAAGAGCAAGCAAAGCTTTCAAGCAGTAAAAGTGTCTTAAAAGAGCTATGGGATGAATGGCCGCTTATGAATGAAAAAGATATTCGCACCGTATTAGGACGTTTTCTATTTAGTGGAGAAGATGTGGATAAAACCGTCTCTTCTTTATCAGGCGGTGAGAAAGCACGACTGGCACTTTCAAAACTAATGATGCAAAAGGCCAATTTTTTAATTCTCGATGAGCCTACAAACCATCTAGATTTAGATAGTAAAGAGGTACTGGAAAATGCTTTGATCGATTACCCTGGAACGCTTCTATTCGTCTCCCATGACCGCTACTTCATTAATCGTATCGCTACGAAGGTAGTGGAGTTGTCTGGAACTGGGTCGTTTGAATATTTAGGGGACTATGATTATTATGTAGAGAAAAAACAGGAGCTGTTGGAGCTAGCACAAATGAAAAGTACTTCCCAACCGCAACTACAGCAGGAACTACCTGATAAGTCCTCTACCTCCAAAATTGATAAAGAGGCAAAAAAGCGCGAACGGCAAATAAGACGTACTATCGAAGAATTAGAAGGCAAGATGCAAGAAACGACAGTCTCCATTGATAGATTAGAGGAAGCTCTCTGTGACCCTGCAATTTTTACAGATCATGAAAAAATTGCCCAACTACAAGACGAATTGGCTACTGAAAAGGAACAGCATGAGCTTTTAGAATTAGAGTGGTTAGAGTTAAATGAAGAATTAGAAAATATAGATATGTAATTTGATTTAAGCCGTGTGCATTGTCGCATGGCTTTTTTCTTTACTCTCCTTCATTTTTCATATATATTGGTCAAGTGCTATTTTTCGACAAAAAATGCCCACAGTTTTATTCACACCATAAATCTAGTAATACCAACATATCAACAGAGTTTTCCACACTGTCCACAATTAAAAATTATTTTATCCACATCACCTCGTGTAAAACATACTACTATATATTGAATAATCACAAGTTATGCACAAGTTATCAACAATTTGTGCATAAGTACGCGTGTTCGGTATTTAGTTCGCTCTATTACCTGTGGATAATTTTCCGAAAAATTTGTCAATTAAACCATTTCATTTGACGCTTCTCTTCGCTACATTCATTTTTTATCAACAAATTTTCGACAATAAAAAAGAGATATCTTCAATAAGATACCTCCTTCATTTACTACTACACCCAGGATTTTAACTCCATGCCTGGACGACCGTTCATCATTAAGTTTCCTCTGATACCCGCTTCATACATTGGCATCGCTACTGCTCCAATCATTGCCGCATTATCTGTACACAATTTGAGTGGTGGTACAAAAAACGGAATTCCTTCCTCAGCGAACACTGTCTCTAATGAAGCACGTAAGCCTTTATTGGCTGCTACACCACCAGCTGCAATGACCTGCTTCACCTGATATTCGCGAGCGGCACGCAATGTTTTCGCGGTTAGTACTTCGACAACACTTTCCTGAAAGCCCTTTGCTACGGCTGCTGGCGAAATAGCTTCGCCACGTTGATCCATATTATGTTTATAATTGATGACCGCTGATTTTAAGCCACTAAAACTAAAATCATAAGACCCTTCCTCTAACCACACTCTTGGAAAAGGAACAGCCTCTTCGCCCTCATGAGCAAGCTGATCAATGCGTGGGCCACCTGGATAGGGTAAATTTAAAACTCGTGCCACTTTATCATATGCCTCACCGGCTGCATCATCTCTTGTTTCACCGATAACCTCAAAGGAGCCATGTTCCTTCATATAAACAAGCTCCGTATGCCCACCTGATACAACAAGTGCCAATAATGGAAACTCCATTGGCTGGACAAGAGCATTGGCATAAATATGACCTGCAATATGATGTACACCGATAATCGGTAAATTGTTGGCAAATGCAAAAGCCTTAGCCGCGTTTATGCCAATTAGCAACGCACCGACTAAACCTGGACCCTCCGTAACGGCAACAGCATCTAACTCAGCTGGTTTTATATTCGCTTGTGCTAATGCTTCCTCAATAACCACTGTAATTTGTTCAACATGATGACGTGAAGCGATTTCAGGAACTACGCCACCAAATCGCTTATGGCTTTCTATTTGTGAAGCAACAACATTCGAAACAATTTCATGACCATTTCGAATAATTGCGGCAGCTGTTTCATCACAGCTCGATTCTATTGCTAATATCAATCCATTATTCATTATAAATTCACCCACATGACAAGGGCATCCTCCCCGTTATCAGTATAATAGCCTTTCCGTATACCACCATCTTGGAAATGAAGCTTGCGATAGAGATTTTGTGCAACTACATTTGTTACACGTACCTCAAGCGTCATGACTTCCATTCCATGTAAACGCGCTATATGCATCGCCTCACGCATTAGTCCTTCGCCTATCCCTCTGCCACGAGCCTGCTCAATCACAGCTACATTTGTTATTTGAGCTGCATCTATGACCATCCACATTCCACAAAAACCAATAATACTACCATCTTCATCTATAGCCAGTACATAATGCGCATACTGATTTTCATGCACTTCGTAGTAAAAGGAATCTAACGTCCATGGTACTGGAAATGAAGCCAATTCAATTTCATAAATTGCTGGCACATCGTCAGAAACCATTTTTCGATAAGTTACATTCCTACTCATGTTCCTTCTCCTTCTGTTCTTTCAGCCAGTTCGCCTCAGCCTCGGCAATCCGTTTATATTGTGGAACGAAGTGATGGGTAGCTTCGACACTTTGTAACTCCATTTTCATCGCTAGATGAATGACTTCCATCGCGCGTGGCAAGTCAATACTAAATGGTGCACGTACTGCATGATCACCAAGTTTTTGCACAATATTCTCCCAAAATATATCAACATCTGTTCCTACAAATAAAATAGGTTGCTCTAATGCCTTTAAACGCACTAATAAATCATCAATATGTGCATGATGATCCTCCACAAGTGCTTCTAATGTCTCACCTTGATAAACTGCCGTATAGACATTGCCTCTTCTAGCATCAAAAATTGGACAAATTAACCCGTTATAAAGGGCAGCGTTGGCAGCTAATGTTTTTAAACTAGATACGCCGACTAAAGGTTTCTGTAATGTCCATGCTAATGTCTTTGCTAATGTCACACCTATACGGACACCTGTATAAGAACCTGGTCCTTCAGATACTGCAATCGCATCCAAGTCATTCGGCTTTACATCTATTCGTGCCAGGATTTCTTCAATCGCTGGCATCGCACCTGCAGAATGCGTTAATTTTATATTTTGTACCATCTCGGCCACTACTTTGCCGTCCTTTACAACTGCAATGGAAAGTGGTGTATTTGCTGTTTCTATTCCTAACCAAATCATTTCATTAGCTCCTCACATAGTGCCTCATAGCGTTCTCCACGAGGTATTAACACAAAGCGTCGTTCATTTTCTCCGATTCGGTAAATCTCTATCGCTAGACGATCCTGTGGCAAATCCTGTTCAATTAAATGCGCCCATTCAACCACTGATACCGCATCTCCATAAAACAGCTCATCCCAACCAAGGTCTTCATCACTTTCTGCTAGCCTATATACATCTAAATGATTAAACGGTACTCTTCCCTCATACTGCTTAATAATCGTAAATGTTGGACTGTTGACTGTTCGTTTGACCCCTAGCCCCTTCGCCAAGGCTTTCGTAAATGTCGTCTTGCCCGCGCCTAGATCACCTTCTAATGTAATCGTATCCTGAGCTTCTAGTTTATTCGCAAGTTTGCAGGCAAAACGTTCTGTATCATCAACTGAATTCATGATTATTTCATACATATTCTTTTTTCCTCTCATCACTACATTACCTCTAGTTTACCTAAACTAGCCAAAATGTTCAAAGCATCCAATACCATTATACTTGCTTTGAGTGCGCTCGTTAAAATGCTCTTTTAATAACAGCAGTTAGGTGGCACGATGAAAACAAAAACACGACTTCTCTTAAGAGGACGTGTCAGACAGTACAATGCAATAAAGTAAAGCCACTGATTTCTACTAAGGGCGAACGCTTTCCAGTGAATGTGATAAGAAGGACAAAAACCATCGAGAGTGAATTTTCCCGATGGCTTTTGTCTACATGTTGAGATGCCTTCTTTTACAAAGACATTTTACAATTATCGATTGGAATGGCCTTTTACAGCTATAATCTCTTTAGCAATTAATTTATCATCCTTAAATTTCACTATATAAGCCTGAGTCAACAAAGTTTCATCATTCCAACGGTATTCATTATTCTTCACCTTTTTACCTGCGCCACCTGCTGTCTCAACTACCTCAATATATGACATATCATTTTTTAATTTCTCAAATTCTACTTCGTTCATATTTTTTTGCCAGTGATACGTATTTGCTTCTTCAATCTCTATAATAGGATCTCCACAGCCTACCATCATAATCATGGAACCAATAAGCAAAGGTAAATAAAAATGGTTTAAGAAATGGTCTTTGCCCATATAAACACCTCCGTAGCCAATCCAATTACTTCTAATTTTTACCCGTCGTTTTAATTTTAGAAACATATCTCATTTTACCTTATAAAACCGTCATCATTTATCGGTAATTTTTACTATCTTTAGATAACGTTAAATATATACAATTCATTAGTTTCATTTCAATAATACAAGTGCTTTCATTGGGATTGGGCGTATTTCGAGTGACAGTAGTGGGGCCATTTAGGGCAATAGATGTTATTTTGTTAAAATCAATAGGAGGTAGGTCATAAAGCCTTCACCAAATGTAAAGCTTTTCACCTCTATGTTTCTACCCAGTGAACTGGGTCTTCATAAAGTGACACTTTCACAATTGAAATAAGTGCTTGAATCAATTTTATGGTTGACGGCTATGCGGCAAGAAAATTCTCATTCAATACAAAAAAGCTCTTATGACTGTAACAGTACATAAGAGCGAACATATCAATTTTAAATGGCGGTCCCGACCGGGATCGAACCGGCGATCTCCTGCGTGACAGGCAGGCATGTTAACCGCTACACCACGGGACCTCTTTAAGACATTTATAAATATATCATATAAGAAAAAGGTATGCAATATATATTTTCATATTTTTTCTTCTCCTATTTTTCTAACAATTGGCATCAATCTTGCAAATAAATTAATAGTTTCAACACACTTTTTAGTAGGAGGTTGGTGCCATGGTTCGGTACATATTTACACGAATTGGCTATATGATCATTACGCTTTTTATTATTATCCTGCTGTCATTTTTATTAATGAAGGCTTTGCCAGGTTCACCATTTAATGATGAACGCCTTCCAGAGACGCAAAAAGAGCTATTATACAAAAAATACGGATTAGACAAGCCGGTTCCTGTGCAATTTGGTATTTATTTAACGAATCTTGTACAAGGAGATTTAGGTGTTTCTTTTGTCTTTGATAATCGACCAGTGACTAAGATTATTCAGGAACGTATTGGTGCATCGGCTGTTTTAGGCTTTCAAGCCATTCTAGTAGGTACAATTATTGGACTTTTTTTAGGCATTATAGCTGCTCTAAGACACAACACTATTATTGACTACGGCGCTACAATACTAGCCGTACTAGGCATATCCATTCCATCATTTGTTTTTGCAGGTTTTTTACAGTATTGGGTTGGCGTTAAATTGGGCTGGTTACCCATTGCCTTTTGGAATGGCTTTGAGTACTCCATTTTACCAACCATTGCTTTAGCTGTTGGAGTAATTGCTACAATTGCTCGTTTCACGCGTATCGAAATGCTAGAGGTCCTTAGTCAAGAATACATTTTAACCTCAAAAGCAAAAGGATTATCAAAGCCTATTATCATTACAAAGCATGGGATTCGAAATGCCATGATCCCAATCGTAACTATTATTGGTCCGTTAACCGTAAACACTATTACTGGTTCACTTGTTATTGAAAAGGTATTCAGTATTCCAGGTTTAGGTGAGCAATTTGTTAATTCAATTATTACAAATGATTATCAGCTCATTATGGGAACGACTATTTTTTATGCGGTGTTATTTGTAACCGTCATTTTAATCATTGATATTTTATACGGATTGATTGACCCCCGAATTCGTGTGACAGGAGGCGATAAGGCATGACCATAAAACTGACAGATGATACAACGAAGAGCCCTTCAAAGGAGTTATTTGAATATGCCTCGCAAACTGATATTACAGATGATTTCACCTATCGTCCTGAGCAATCATTTTGGCAGGATGCATGGCGTGGCCTGCGGAAAAATAAAGCAGCTATCGTTGGGCTATGTACTATTATCATTGTTCTATTACTTGCCGTTTTCGGGCCCTTTATGAATAGCCACGGCTATGACGAACAAAATATTGCGCGTACCAATTTACCGCCAAAAATTCCTGTCCTTGAGAATATTTTTTTCTTAGGCTTAAATGGTGTCGATAGCCGAGGCATAGACCAATATGAAGCGAAAGGGATTGAAGAATATTTTTGGTTCGGTACAGATGAATTAGGACGAGATCTATGGACACGTGTATGGGAAGGAACAAGGATTTCTCTTTATATTGCTTTTTTAGCAGCAACCATCGATCTCATTATAGGCGTTGCTTATGGGGCTGTTTCAGCATTTTATGGTGGTCGAACAGATACTATCATGCAACGTATTATTGAAGTGTTAGTGGGTATACCCGGACTAATTGTGAACATACTTCTGATCCTTATTTTAAAGCCAGGCATTATTTCAATTACGATTGCAATGGTGATCGTAGGATGGATTAGTATGGCTCGAATTGTTCGAGCACAAATACTGAAGTTAAAAACATATGAATATGTGCTTGCTTCACGAACACTTGGTGCTAGTAACCAGCGTCTCATATGGAAGCATTTAATTCCCAATACGCTTGGACCAATTATCGTTGCGACTACATTTACTATTCCAGGTGCTATTTTCACAGAGGCTTTATTAAGCTTTATTGGACTAGGGCTACAACCACCAACCGCTTCTTTAGGGACAATTGTTAATGATTCATATAAATTATTAAGAATTTATCCACATGGCATGATTGTCTCATCTATTGTCATTAGTTTAATTATGATTAGCTTTAATTTACTCGGTGATGGACTGCGTGATGCATTCGATCCAAAAACTCGTAAATAGGAAGGTGCTCTAAATGAAAAAAATAGTAGAGGTAAAAAACTTAAGTGTTTCCTTCAACACGTACAATGGTGAGGTACAAGCCGTACGCAATATATCATTTGATTTATTTGAAGGTGAAACCTTAGCCATTGTAGGCGAGTCTGGCTCTGGAAAATCTGTTACTTCGAAAAGCCTTCTTCGCCTTAATCCAACCGAGTCCACAATGATAAAAAGCGGACACATTTTTTATAACGGGCATGATATTTTATCTTCCAGTGAGCAAGAAATTCGAGCAATACGCGGAGCTGAAATCGCTATGATTTTTCAAGATCCAATGACTGCCTTAAACCCTACGATGACGATTGGTCACCAAATTGCAGAAAGTATAAAAAAACATACGACTTTACGTGGCCGACACATAACTAACCGTGTTATAGAACTATTGCAACTTGTCGGTATTAAAGAAGCTGATAAACGCTATAAACAGTACCCACATCAATTTTCTGGAGGTATGCGCCAGCGAATAGTCATTGCCATGGCTCTTGCTTGTGAGCCACGTATCATCATTGCTGATGAGCCTACCACAGCACTAGATGTTTCGATCCAAGCGCAGATTTTAGAATTATTAAAAAATCTACAACAAAAAATGAATTTATCCATTATCTTTATTACCCACGATTTAGGCGTTGTCGCTAAAATGGCAGATCGCGTCGCCGTGATGTATGCTGGAAAAATCATTGAGATTGGCTTAGTTGATGAAATATTTTATCATTGTCAGCACCCTTATACACAAGGGCTACTCGCAGCCATGCCTAATCCAGATATTGAGACAAATTCATTGTATGCTATTCCTGGAACGCCACCAAACCTACTTCATCCCCCTACTGGTGACGCCTTTGCAGCTCGTAATAAACATGCCTTAAAAATTGACTTTATAGAGGAACCACCTATGTTTCAGGTCAGCGACACTCATTTCGCTGCCACTTGGTTATTGCATGAACACGCACCGAAAATAGTACCGGTTCACCAACAGCTTGCTCAAGTACAGCAAGAGAAGCGTCAGGCACCAACTATCTTTGATAAAGAACATCCATATTTATCATTAAAAGAGGTTAAGCAGCACTTTTCTTTAAGTAAAAACACGGTTAATAAAGCGGTAGATGGCATTACTTTCGATATTTATAAAGGAGAAATTTTTGGTCTTGTAGGAGAATCCGGATGTGGTAAATCGACAACGGGACGTTCCATTATTGGACTCCATGCGATTACTAGTGGTGAGATTCACGTTGATGGCCGTAATATCAATGACCATCAAACAAAAAAAGACAAGCTTGCCTTCAATAGCAAGGTGCAAATGATTTTTCAAGATCCCTATTCTTCTCTCAATCCACGTATGAAGATAATGGATATTATTGCAGAAGGATTGGCCATTCATGAAGTACCTAAAAGTGAATGGAAGTCAAAAATATATGAGCTATTAAACATAGTCGGATTAACAAAGGAGTATGCAAACCGTTATCCTCACGAACTTAGTGGTGGCCAGCGTCAGCGAATTGGTATTGCACGTGCTCTAGCTGTAGAACCTGAACTCATCATTGCAGACGAGCCTATCTCTGCATTGGACGTTTCCATTCAGGCACAAATAGTGAATCTGCTAAAAAAGTTACAACAAGAACGTGGGTTGACCTATCTTTTTATTGCACATGATTTGTCGATGGTGAAGTATATTAGTAATCGTATTGGTGTGATGTATCGAGGGAAAATCGTTGAGCTAGCGGACAGTCAAGAGCTCTATGATCACCCCGTACACCCTTATACAAAATCATTATTATCGGCCATTCCATTACCAGATCCTAAGCTAGAGCGAGACCGCAAACGCATTATTTTTAATGAAGCTACCTATCAAGCTAACCGAAATACCGCAAGTGAAAGCTTTGTTGAGATACGGCCTGGTCACTTTGTTATGCTGACAGAAGAGGAGCTTGTCCAATACCGTTCAGCACAAGAAGGAGGTATATTACGTTGAAATTAAAGACCTTCCTCTTACTTGCTAGCTGTATAATCATAGTTTCCCTTAGCTATACCTGGCTCCTCCACCAACCAATCACTTTTTTAACGCTAATTAATAATATTTTCCTTATATCCCTTACTGCTACAATTGTAGGTGCTTCATTGGTTGTTGTACAAGGTGGGCTTTTTAATGGTATCGCCTATAGTTTTAAACGCTTTTTTGCACGTGTTACTAAAAATGGTGTCTATGCCTTTGAATTAGATGGAGATTTAGAATATGTTCATGCTCCGTCCTATACCTTCACTTATCCGCTACTACTAGCAGGTATACTTGGCTGCTCCGTGACAGCCATTTTATCTATAGTTTTCTATCTATAAATGAAAAATGCTGTCCTCTCGAGAAAAGAGGACAGCATTTTTATTTTACAATTTCTACCCATTTATAGCTTATGTCAGCTGAGAATGGATGCTCATATAAGTTTTTCACATATGGTTTTGTCAAACGACTTAACCCTTTTTGGAATGTTGGGGCAAATGCTACATCTTCCATCATTAATTTTTCGGCTTGCTGCATAAGTTCCCAACGCTCGCTAACATTAGAGGTAGTTTTTGCTTGTTTAATAAGTGCATCAACTTTTTCATTTTTATAGTTAGATTGATTATAATAAGCCGTTGACTCAAATAATTCAATATATGTCATAGGGTCTTGATAGTCAGGGCCCCAGCCACCATAGTCTAAATCAAAATCAACAGCCCCTTCTAATGCAAGCTTTTGCTTATTTGGCTGCATATTAATTGTTAGCTCTAAGCCTTCTAAGTTCGTCTCCAATTGGTTTTTAATAAATTCAGCGGCTTTTTTAGATTCTGCACGGTCATATGTTAAAAACTCCAGCTTTACTTGGTCTACACCAAGTTCCTTTAAGCCAGTAGCCCACGCTTCCTTCGCTAGCTCGATATTTGTTTTATTCATATCGCCGTTGCCATCACGGAAATCATTTCCCTTGTCATCTGTTGATAATCCCTGAGGTACTAAATAGTAGGCAGGAATGGAACCATCCTGTAATATCACATCAGCGAATCCTTGTTTGTCCCATGCCATATCAATGGCTTTACGAATGTTTAGATTAGATAAATATTTATTTTCATGATTCATACGAATAAAATACGTATTTGGCTTTAAAAACGTTGAATACTCTGGACTGTCTTTATATTGAGCAACATATTCACTAGATAACTCGGCAGTGTCTATTTCACCAGCTTCATAGAGATTGACAGCCGTTGCCGTATCTTTCACTATTTTCTGCGTGATTTTAGTAAGTTTTACCGTGTCCTTATCCCAATAACTTTCATTTTTGACGAACGTCCATCCTTGCCCATGTTGCCAAGACTCCATCATGAAAGGTCCATTATAGATCATATTTTCCGCTTCTAGCGCGTATTGATCGCCTTGGGACTCTGTAAATTCTTTATTTAATGGGAAGAACGGTGCATACGTTGTTAAGCTAATAAAGTATGGGATCGGCGCATTTAGCTGCACTTCTAACGTTTCATCATTTATTGCTTTAATACCGATTTCCTCCACCTTCCCATAAAGGGGATCTTCTTCTGTTTGCACATTGGCAGCATTTTTTATATCTAGCATTAAGTATGAATAGATTGCTTGAGTTTCGGGATTTATAGCTCTTTTCCATGCATACTCAAAATCATGTGCTGTCACTGGAGTCCCATTACTCCACACAGCATCTTTACGTATTTTAAATGTATATACTGTACCATCCTCAGAAACTTCATGTGACTCTGCCATACCTGGAATTGGTGTATTTTCAGGACCTATACGATATAATCCCTCAAATACTGAGTTCATTGCCGTCACAGCAAGTGCATCTACACTCCCTAAAGAGCTCATCGTCGTTAAATCTCCTGTTGCCACTAAATGAAGTTCCTGTGCGGCAATATTATCTTCCCCATCAGAAGATACATTGTCTGTTTCATTACTATTTGTAGTATTTCCAGAAGTGGTGTTATCTTTGCCGTAACAACCGACCAATACAACGAGCATTAATGCTAACAATACGAAAAGCCATTTTGTTTTTTTAGCCATCCTCAAAACCCCTTTAATTTTATTGCACGAAAGAAATCGCACTATAAAAATCTATGCAATTTCCATGCCGATTCTATTTTTTAAAAAATTGGCACAGTTTTTGCATTATACTTTCATTAAAGGGGGAATGACAACATGTCAAAACTAGAACAATTACGAAATGCTCTACAAGCACAAGGTACAAGCGCAATGATTATTACAAATGCTCAAAACCGACGTTATTTAACAGGATTTACAGGAAGTGCAGGAACGGTTGTAGTAACTAACACACGAGCACTTTTATTGGTGGACTTCCGCTATACACAGCAAGCAACAGAGCAAAGTAAAGCATTTGAGGTTCATGAAATTGATCGCAGCCGTTTATATGAAACGATTCAAGAAATTTTAGAACAGGAATCCATTCAAACTGTTGGCTTTGAACAACATCACGTCACTTACTACACGTATCAATTAATGGCAAATAAATTAACAGCAACATTAAAGCCTTTATCTACAATTGTGGAAGATTTACGTATGATTAAGACACCAGAGGAAATTGAAATTATTAAGAAAGCAGCTTGGATTTCAGATGAAGCCTTTAAGCATATTTTGACATTCATTAAACCTGGTGTTACAGAAATCGAAATTGCCAATGAGCTGGAATCCCATATGCGTAAAAATGGTGCTACTGGCGCTGCATTTGATATGATTGTCGCTTCTGGTCATCGCTCTGCTCTACCACATGGCGTGGCGTCTTCGAAAACTATTAAGCAAGGTGATATGCTTACACTTGATTTTGGCGCTTATTATGAAGGCTATCGTTCTGACATGACAAGAACTATTGCTGTCGGCGAGCCCCCTGAACAATTAAAAGAAATATATCAAATTGTTTATGGCTCCTTGCAACACGCTCTTTCTAATATGAAGGCTGGTATTACTGGACGACAGGCAGATAGCTATACACGTGACTATATTACAGCTAAAGGCTATGGGCAAAATTACGGACATGGAGCAGGTCATGGCATCGGTCTAGATATTCACGAAAATATTTTCATGTCGACAGTTTGTGAAGACGTTTTAGAGGAGAATATGGTGCTTACTGTAGAGCCAGGCATTTATGTCCCACAAGTTGGTGGTGTTCGTATAGAGGATGATGTCATCATTACAAAAGATGGTGTTGAAATAATCACACACTCGCCAAAAGAACTCATTATTTTATAATTTCTTTACACTTACCCTATAGATGTTTACTTTTTTTACACTTTTTAAAACCATTCATTTCAACATTTTGAGCTTATTATTGAAAGCTAATGATTCATTTCGTTGCACATGTCAAAGTTTCTTGTCACTATATTTTTCTAAGTTAGTTAGATAGATTGATAGAGAATCGAGGTTTAAGTATGCAACTTTCTATTAAACAAACACAAGAATTACAAATCGTTATGTCTACCCAACTTCGTCAGGCAATCGAGCTACTCCAATACTCAACTCAGGAGTTAGAACAATATATACGTGAACAAGAGCTCGTTAATCCGTTAATCGAACTAAGTGAACCAACACTTAAAGAGCACCTACAGATTCCAAAAACGAGTAGCGGACACTATAACAATTGGCATCTTTCTACAAAATGTGAAAAAAATATTCGTGATGAGCTGTTCCAGCAGGTCAGGCTAACATTTGATAATGAAAAGGACATTCAGCTCTTAAAACATATTATTTATCATTTAGATGACAATGGTTATTATGAGCAACCTATACAAACTTCTTATAATGACCTAGAAATAGAAAAGGGCATTCATTTATTACAAACGATTGGTCCTTTAGGAATGGGTGCACGTAATTTAAAGGAATGTTTACTATTACAAACTATTTATTGTCCTAACAGCCCTGCTCATGCCGATACTATTATTTCTAATTATCTAGAAGAGCTTGCTCATAATAATTGGAAGAAAATATTAAAAGAGCTGGATATATCACTAAATGACTTACAAATGATTTATCTTTTTATACAATCTTTACAGCCAAAACTAAGCTCATTATTTTATCAGGAATTGGTACATACGACGATACCAGATATTATTGTTGATATTGTTGACGGTGGGATTACCTTTTCGTTGAACGATTATTATTTACCAAAGATTAGTATTCACGCTGACTACTTTCCTTATATAAAAGCTCATTCCTCAGAAAAGAGTTATTTTAAAAAACACTTAGCTGACTACCACTGGCTAGTGAACAGCATTGAACAACGTCGAAATACAATGATCAACATTATGAAGGCCCTTATTGAAAAGCAAAAAAATTTCTTTCTGGATGGCTTCGACGCCATGCAACCACTTACGTTGCGTGAAATTGCTGACCAAATAGATGTTCACGAATCAACGGTAAGTCGTATTACAACAAATAAGTATGTACAAACTGCTTTTGGCACCTTTGAATTAAAGGAATTATTCAGCTCTAAATTGTCGACAGCCAATGGTCAGAGTGTGTCACAAGTAAAGGTGAAGTCTTTGCTGTCAGACTATATCAAGTCAGAAAATAAGGCTAAGCCCTTCTCTGATCAAAAAATAGCTGAATATTTTAACGCTGCTTTAGGCATTGAAATATCTCGACGTACCATAGCCAAATACCGCGAGGACATGAGTATCCCGTCCTCTGCACGGCGTAAAATAATACCCTTTCAATAACGAGAAAAGGAGCTACCTATTGAAGATAGCTCCTTTTCCTTCTTTCATGCAAATTCACCTATTATTGCTTCATATTAACAAATACACTTTTCACCTCAGTGTAATTGGACAATCCATATTCACCGCCCATTTCACGACCAATACCTGACTGTTTGTAACCTCCAAATGGCATCGTTTCCCATTCTAATCCAAAATCATTAATCCATACTGTCCCTGCTTGTAGTTTACTAGCAATATAATGTGCCTTCTTTACATTTTCAGTCCAAATGCTTGCAGCAAGTCCATACTTACTATTATTAGCGCGTGCAATTACTTCATCTACTGTTTCAAACGATAGAATGGACATAACAGGTCCGAAAATCTCTTCTTGGGCAATTGTCATCGTGTCCTGTACATCAGCAAAGATAGTTGGTTGGACAAAATATCCCTTTGGCAGTGCTCGATCACCGCCAGCTACTAAGCGAGCACCCTCCTCTTTTCCTTTTTCGATAAAATAAAGAACAGTGTTTAATTGCTTTTGTGACACTAATGGACCCATATCTGTTTCTGGGTCTAAACCTGGCCCTACCTTCAATGCTTTAGCCTTTTCTGCGAGTCGTTCAATAAATTGATTGTATAGACTACTATGCACAAATACTCGTGTACATGCGCTACAGTTTTGGCCATGATTGTACATCGTCCCAGCAAATGTTCCTTCTATTGCCTCCTCGACATCTGCATCTTGTAACACAATAGCAGGAGATTTCCCCCCAAGCTCTAATGTTATACTTTTCACATCATCAGCAGCCTTTTTCATCACGTGTATTCCTGTCTTTGTTGATCCAGTGAAGGCTACTTTTGCTACACCTTTATGAGTAACAATCGCTTCGCCCGCCTCTCCCGTACCTGGTACAATATTTACCACACCGTCCGGAAAACCAGCTTGTTTCATTAATTGCCCCACATATAATAATGACAATGGCGTTTCAGCCGCAGGTTTGATGACAACCGTACATCCTACAGCTAACGCTGAGCCAAGCTTCCATGCCGCCATGGCAAGAGGAAAATTCCAAGGAATAATTTGACCTACAACTCCAACGGGCTCATGTACAATGTAATTCAAGTAATCCTTCGACACTTGTACAGTCTGGCCTGTAATTTTTGTTGCCCAGCCCGCATAATAACGAAAATGTTGAACTGTGCCATCCACATCATCTGCAAGAGCAGTTTTATATGGTTTTCCATTGTCTAATGATTCAAGCTGTGCTAGCTCTTCACGATGTTCTTCTAGTAAATCTGCCAATTTATAAATAATTCGGGAGCGTTCAGCTGCCTCCATCGTTGACCATTCACCATCAAATGCTTTTCGAGCAGCTTCTACTGCAAGATCAATATCTTCTGCCTGTGCTTCGCTTACTACCGCAATGACCTCTTCATTAGCAGGATTTAAAACATTCAATGCTTTACCTGATTGAGCTTGCACATATTCACCGTCAATATACAAGCCGATCGTGGACTGTAGAAATTCCTTTACTTGTGGTTTTAATGTCAACACTGCCTCCATCATTCATCCCCCTTTGCATTAATAATGTTCAATTGCCAGTACGTCTAAATTAGTCATAATTGCTTTAAGTTGGGCATCTTCTTCCTCTGTTAGTGGGAGTCGTGGTAGACGACAAGGCCCTCCTGCCCACCCTTTTAGTTCCATTGCACGTTTAGTAATTTGTACATATTTACCCGATCCCTCTAAAAATGCACATAAAGGTAATAAGCGATCGTAAATTGCCCAAGCTGCCTCTAGGTTCCCCTCTTGTACTTGGCTATATAATTTTGTCACAAGCTCTGGCACAATATTTCCAGATACAGAAATCCACCCAACAGCCCCAACTAAAAATGATTCGATAGCTAAATCCTCTGAGCCACAAAATACTTTTATATCATCTTGGCCTTGACGTACGATATCACGCGCTTTTCCAATATTGCCGCTTGATTCTTTAATATGTGTAATATTTGGAACATCTCTACCTACTTTTAAAATCGTTTCTAAGCCAATATCTACCCCCGAAGTAAACGGATTATTATAGATCATAATAGGGAAGTTTACAGATTCGGCTACTGATTTAAAATGAACATATATTTCATCATCTTTTGGATGTGCGTAATAGGAATTAATTAATAATGCTGCATCTGCTCCAGCCTGTTCTGCCTGCTGTGTATAGATAATTGCTTCTGCAGTTGTTTCAGCTGCTGTACCAACAATCAATGTAATTCGCCCTTTAATTTGATCTACAGCTACCTCTACTGCTTTAAACCGTTCTTCTTTCGTTAAACTTACAAATTCACCTGTACTACCGTTAATAGCAATACCTGTTACCCCTGCTTCAATAAAATGTTCAATATTTTGACGGAAACCACCCCAATCAATGTCTGTTTGATTTTTCATCGGCGTTACTAATACAGGAAATACACCTTCTAGATTTTTCATCTTTATCCTCCTCTATCCTCTTTTATTACACAATGATAAATCCATGCTGCAAAGGATCTTCACGGTCCACTACAAATTGATGGATTCCTGTGATATAACCTGTTAATGCAATTTCGTAGCCAGCTTCATGCTTTTGTATAATTTCAATGCTGCTACCAAAAATACTGTCGTTTTTTTTGACAGCTTCTTCCCCTAAAACCGCTATTAACGCCAGTGTACTATCTACACCAGGTGAACGTAATATATAGCCATCTCGTTCAAAGGTAACGGACCTGACAGAGCCAACTAATTGTTCATACATAATGACCCCATCTGCCGTACTATATTTCTCACTTTCTAGTAATCCCCACGTACTGATTTCTGCTAATTCTTCTAAAACAATGGCTTTAATTTGCCGTGGTTTTTCAACCACCATGTAGCGTCGTTCATTATCAATAATGACTTGCTCACCTTCTAAATGTGCTGGCTTCACTATTAAATGAACTGATAATACTGCATCTCTCTTTTCAGAAAGTTTGACATAGGCTTCATAGACGCCTTTGACTGTTTCAATAGAGTAAGTATTATTTTTTGAGAGTTCTATTGTTCCTTGCTCAATCAATGCTGTCATTGTGGCTACAAGTGCCTCATACTTAAAATTTGTAGAAGCTGCATGCTGGAAAAATAATAAGCGATAAGAAGCAATAGCGGATGGTAAAACAAGGCAGCCATTCATTCCACGGTGTCCTCTAGGCTCATTCAAAAGCTGTTGTTTTGTATCTTCAAATTGTGTATTTAACTGATGATCCGCTTCCAAAATATCTTCATGCATAAGCATGATTGGGGATTGCACAATGATGCGAAAGGCTTCTCCCACTACTTGTGTATCTATCGTTTGAAAAGACTTATGAAAATTCATGTTTATCCTCCCTTAGTGATCCATTGGCGGAATCATCAAATAGCCCTCTTTTAGTGGGTCCTGATCATTGTAAAAGAAACGATGCATCCCCATTACCCATGCTGATCCTGTTACCTCCGGAATAACAGCTGTTAAACCACTTATCGTTACTTCTTCTAGTACACGTGCTTTAAACATTGTTCCCACAATACTTTCATAAACGAAGGACTCATTGAGAGCGAGCTTATTTTTTGAGTAGAGTGTAGCAATTTTGGCAGAAGTACCAGTGCCACAAGGAGAACGGTCTATTCCTCCTGGCGGAACAACAACTGTATTTTTTAAATCTGCTGATGGGTTAACTGGATCTGTATAAAACTCAATATGTGTAAGCCCATGGATAAACGAGAATTCAGGATGGACAATATCCTCCTTAGCATTTACAGTATTACGGAGGCGAATAGCCGTGTTAATAATCTTCGTCGAATTGTCTACAGCTAAGTCTAGATTGATTTTTCTAGCATCAATAATGCCGTAAAAGTTCCCTCCATATGCTATTTCACATTCCACTACACCTAGCTCAGCATCGTTGATTTCAATCGTTTTTAATAAAAAGGATGGTACGTTTTTAAAGGTCACTTCCTTCGCTACTCCATCATCCACTTTAATTTGTACATCTATTAAACCTGCAGGTGTGTCCAATTTTATGTTTGTATAGGGTGTAGTGACCTCTATTAAATTTGCTTCAATTAGTGCTGTACAAACACCTATTGTGTCATGTCCACACATTGGTAAGTACCCACCTGTTTCTATATAAATCACGCCAATATCGGCTTCGGCGTGGCAAGAATCTGTAATGATAACGCCTGACATTACGCTATGTCCTCGTGGCTCATTCATAAGAAATTTTCGAATCCAGTCATAGTTCTCTTGCATAAATAACATTTTTTCTGACATAGTTTTGCCTTCAAGCTTGGGCATACCACTTATTAATGAACGTGTTGGATTTCCACCCGTATGAGTATCAATCGTCATAAATAGCTTTTGAAAATTCATTTATGAAGGACTCCTTTCTGAAAACGACTAAGATGTACCGGTTCAGTAGGAATGCATGTATCTTTGTGCTGGAGTAATTCTTGGATAAGTTTTCCGGTAACTGCAGCTAAGCTAATGCCATCTCCTTCATGACCCGCTGCAATATAGAAGCCAGGTACTTCTTCTACTTCACAAATAATAGGTAAATGATCTTCTGTCCATGGTCTTAACCCTGCATATGTACGAATAATCGACATATCAGCAATTTTTGGATAGAATCGTACTGCACGTCTAGCAATCATTTTTGCCACATCATGATTCACCTTCGTGTCAAAGCCTACAAATTCACGACTACTCCCTATTAAAAAATTCTGTGCCTCTGTCGGTTCAAACACTAAGGCTACTCCATACTTTTCAATATCCGCATCCACCTTACGCTCTCCACCAAACTTTGAAATTAAATAACCAAATTCCATTACTTTTCTTAGCCCAACTGGTTGCTGACGTGATGCGACCAGTATATGACCTTTGCGAGGTTTAATGGGAATATCAATATCAAGCATTTGTCCAATAAACGGTGCCCAAATTCCGCAAGCATTAATGACTTTATTGGCGGTTATCCATCCGTCATTCGTTTTAAGTAAAAATGTATGATCTGGCTGTTTTTTAATATGCTTGACCTCTGTCTGTTTTTTTATCTTTGCCCCTAACTTCTCAGCTGAATGAAACATAGAAAATGTCAGCATGTATGGGTTCACTGTTGAATCAGTTTTACATTCCAATCCACCGTATAAGTCATCTGCGAAGTATTTTGATTCGTTCCGTAAATCCTCACGATCTAACATCGTAAAATCTAAACCCGCCTCTTGTTGGCGATTAACCCATTGCTGCGCAGCCTCCATCTCTAGCTCACTTTCACAAACAAGGATGCTGCCCGGATTCCGATATTCAAAGCTCATATCTAACTCTCTATTAAGTTCATGAACCAATCTTTGACTGACTAAAGACATTTGACTGTCGAAGCCAGGATCTTTATCAATAGCTAAAATATTGCCATCACAACGAGAAGAAGTCCCACTCGCAAGTTCGTTTTTTTCAAGTATTGTGATATCTAGGCCGGCCTTTGCGCAATAATAAGCTATTGCTCCACCAATAATGCCACCGCCAATAATTACGATATCATGATGGGATTTCTTCATATCTTCCTCCTCCTTTCTATTTATGACTGTATGATGCAAAAATCATGCCAATCTATCAAACTGGAATTTGTTTGATAAACTAGGCACTATGTGTCAAAATTATTTATATTATTCAAAATAATTGGACAAATGAACAATAAGGGGGGACTTATCTTGCATCCATATCATTTAATAATGAATAAAATAGTAAAATGTAACTTTGCTATTACAACTACTGACGACATTGTGTCCAAAATAAACGATGCCAGCAAACAATATTTTGTGATTGAAAATAATAAACCCTATGGTGCAGTTCGCGGTAAAAGAAAAAATGATGTTCACTATGTTGCCTGTCATACCATCCAGTCGAATTGCCCGCTCAAAAACGCCATTGAATATATGAAGGACTACGAATTTTTACTAGTTTGTAATGAGGAGAAGCAATATTTAGGATATTTATGGAGAGAGTCCTTAGCATACGACCTTGCCTATGAATTAGAATGCGGAAATGCTTATTTACAAACTATTTTAAATACTATTAATGAATCATGTACGGTCATAGATGCTGAACAAAATGTTATTTATTGGACAAAGGGTGCCGAAAGCATTTTTTCAGTATCTGGAGAAAATATTATCGGTAAGCCAATCACTCACTTTTTCAAAGAAGATCAACTAGAAATTTTACATACTTTACAGCATAGAAAATCTGTCTATCAACAGCAGCATTTTCCACGGGAAGATCTCGTCGTCATGATTAACTCTAATCCTGTTATGCTGCATGATAAGACAATTGGAGCGGTGGTAGCTGAAACAGATATTACCCATGTCAAGAAATTAAACGAAGAGCTTCATATTACATCTGAGAAATTGTTAAATTTAGAGAAACAGATGAATACGAATGGCCTAGCCTTTGACCCATTCACCCTTATTCGTGGTAATAGTCCAAAGCTTAAAGAAGTATTAGAAAAAGTAAAAAAGGTCGCAAAAACCGAGGCAAATATTTTAATTTATGGAGAGAGTGGCGTTGGTAAAGAGCTGTTTGCACGTGCAGTTCACGCTATTCGAGAAAAGTCTGAGGCACCCTTTGTTGCTATCAATTGTGGGGCCATTCCAAGCGGTCTATTTGAAAGTGAAATTTTTGGCTATGAAAAAGGAGCTTTTTCTGGTGCCCATCAAAAGGGAAAAAAAGGTAAAGTAGAGCTTGCACGTGGGGGTACTTTATTTTTAGATGAAATCGGTGAGATGCCGCTAGAAATGCAAGTCAAGATTTTACGATTGCTCCAGGAAAAAACTTTTTACACAGTTGGCGGTACAAAGGAAATGGACGTCGAATTTAATTTAGTAGCAGCTACTAATAGAGATTTGAAGCAATTAGTGGCAGAGGGCAAATTTAGAGAAGATTTATATTATCGACTGAATGTGGTGAATTTCACAGTCCCCCCTCTTAGAGAGCGGGCATCAGATATATTAGAAATAAGCAATTACTTCTTATATGAAAAGTCGATTAAATATAATCGACCTATTCAAGGTATCCCAACTGAAATAGCAAATGTTCTTTTAAAATACCACTGGCCAGGCAATGTGCGTGAATTATCTAATGTTATCGAGCGACTCGTTGTTTTTTCTGATGAGGGGGCCATTCATATGGAAGATCTTCCTACTGATATTTTAGCGATGATGCCAAAAGATGAAACATTGGACGTTAAGAGGGAGTTTCCTCTAGGGACAGAGCTCCACCATCAGCTTGAACATTATGAACGAGAAATAATATTAGACCAGCTTGCTAAAGTAAATGGTAATAAGAAAACATGCGCTAAAATTTTAGGTATTACTCGTGCCACTTTATACAACCGATTAAAAAAATTAAACATAGACGTCTAATTTATTTAAATATATGTCAATATTTCTATACACACCTTTCACATCCATCTAGATTTACTTACTTTTCGTAGCTATTTTTTTCTTTGGCATAGTTTTTGCATTATGTTCTATGTTAAGTATTTTTTAGAGTAGAGGTGGAACTATGCAAAATAAATCTATGATTGTATGCCGTTGTGAAGAAATTAGTTACGATGAATTAGTTGAAAGCGCATCAAAATATAAGTGCTCTGCACGAGAACTGAAATTACGAACGCGTGCAGGTATGGGCTATTGTGGCGGTCGTACATGCCGTACTATGGTAGATAAAATTGCCAATCTTCATCATCCTCGTAAAAATGATGAGGTTTCATTAAAACATCAAGCCCCTATTCGACCAGTACGATTCTCCGACTTAGGGGAGGTTAACTGATGACAGAACGTATATTAAACCACCCAATTTTCGGGAACATAATACAAAGAGAAAAAGTGACCTTTACTTTTGACGATCATGAGTTTGAAGGTTACAAAGGTGAGTCCCTAGCGGCTGCCTTGCTAGCACACGGAATACGGACTTTACGTTTGCACGAAGAAACTGGGCAGCCTCGAGGTATTTATTGTAATATTGGACATTGTTTTGAATGCCGTGTCACTGTAAATGGCTTAGAGGGCGAACGAGCATGCTTAACCCCTCTCTCAGATGGGATGGTTGTAAAAAGTGGACAGACACTTCCTACGACAGTAAGAGACTGGAGGAAGAATCATGAACAATAAAGTAGTTATTATTGGAGCTGGTCCTGCTGGGCTTGCGGCGGCCATTACATTAGCGGAAAAAAATATTGCAGTCCTTGTTATCGATGAATATTTATATGCGGGAGGTCGATTACTGGGACAACTATATGAAGAAAAGCCAGGAACATGGTGGAATGGCATTGTAGAATCTGAACGTTTAGTAGAACGTGCTAAAGCAGTCCATGTTGAGTTTTTATTACAAACAAGTGTATCCGACTTAGAAAAAATAGATGACATGTGGATCATCCATACAACCAAAGGTGTATTTCGCACCCAACATCTGCTACTAGCTACTGGAGCTGCCGAATCGCCTTTCCCAATTCCAGGTTGGACGCTACCAGGGGTAATGTCTGTTGGAGCAGCACAAGTTATGACAAATGTGCATCGTGTGAAGCCAGGTAAACGTGGCGTCATTGTCGGAGTTAATGTACTTTCTTCAGCGATTGCGATGGAATTACAATTAGCAGGTGTTCAGGTAGCCGCTATTACATTACCCCCTGCTAACTTGTTAACAGAAGGGAATAGCAATCCCTTAGAAGTTATGAACTCATTATTGCATGTAGCTCATATGGCTCCCTCCCCTTTTGTTAAGATGGGTAGCAAATTCATGAAAAATGACTTTATGAAAAAACTCGGTATTACCTTTTATCCTAAAAATGGTGTGAAAATGTGGGATATACCTATTATGTTGCGTAAAGCGGTTATAGAAATCGTAGGTAAAGATCAGGTCGAAGGGGTCGTTTTAGCAACTGTGAATACAGACGGCTCTATTGTGAAAGGTAGCGAACAACGTATCAAAGCTGATTTTATTTGTATCGCTGGTGGCCTTTACCCTCTAGCAGAGCTTGCTTCTGTAGCAGGTTGTCCATTTCATTATATCGAACAATTAGGTGGGTTCATTCCTTTACATAATGAACAAATGGAAACTAATTTAGAGGGGTTATATGTAGCTGGAAATATTACAGGAATTGAAGGAGCCAAGGTAGCATTAGCGCAGGGAGAAGTTGCAGCACTTACAATTGCTCAACGCCTCAATGGAGGAGCATCCAATCATGATATTAAGCTGGCCATCCAAGCTGTTGAAAAAACAAGAGCCACTGCACATATTCAATTTCATCCAGAAATTTTAGCTGGCCGTCAGCAGATGAAACAAATTTGGAATGAAACTGTTGGGTCTCTTACTATTCATAAAAAAACTATATGAAAGTGTAAAAGTCTTTTTCTCATCTTCATGAGTAAAAGGCTTTTTTGCTTTATGGCATAAAACATGCAATACATAGGGTGAGCTTAAAAATCATGAAGGGAGGTTTTCGCTATTTAAACATTTACCTAAACTAAAGCCGTACACACGCTTCAATCATATTGCAGGCATAATTCGCGTGATGAGTTGAGTGCTGGTGATGTATAGTAAACAAATTTTAGGGTGATAATTAAGGATTTTGATTTAAGAAAAAAAGGGGGAAACATCTATGGAGACAATCGTTAATGCGTTGGTCGATTATATTTGGGGAAATGCACTTGTATACTTAGCATTAGGGGTAGGTCTTTACTTTACCGTCCTAACAAAAGCTGTTCAAATTCGTTATATTCCTGAGATGATTCGATTATTACGTGAACGTAAAGAGTCAAATGAAGGAATCTCATCATTCCAAGCGTTTTGTATGGCATTGTCTGGGCGGGTTGGTGTTGGCAATATCGCAGGAGTGGCTACGGCAATTGCTGCTGGTGGACCAGGCGCAGTATTTTGGATGGGTGTTATGGCATTTCTAGGGGGTGCAAGTGCATTTATTGAATCAACACTTGCCCAATTATATAAAGAAAAGGCTGATGATCAGTATCGCGGTGGTTCTCCATACTATATCGAAAAGGGTTTAAGACTAAAGGGTTTTGCTATATTTGTTGCGATTGTTATCTGTCTTTCATATGGTGTTCTAGTACCGGGAATCCAGGCGAATACAATTGCCACTTCATTTAATACGGCTTTTCATATTCCGCCCTTTATAACAGGTGCCTTAATCGTTATTCTTTTGGGATTAATCATATTCGGTGGTGTAAAACGCATAGCACGTGTTGCAGATAAAGTTGTTCCTATTATGGCACTTGCCTACGTCATTTTAACACTCATCATATTAGGAGCGAATGTAAGTGAAATTCCAGATATGGTTAAACTTATACTGACAAGTGCCTTTGGTACAAATGCAATTTTTGGAGGTATAGTGGGGACTGCCATCGCCTGGGGTGTAAGACGCTCGGTATTTTCAAACGTAGCTGGAGCAGGAGAAGCAACTTTTAGTTCTGCTGCTGCTGAAGTATCTCATCCAGCTAAACAAGGTTTAGTTCAAGGGTTTTCCATCTATATTGATACAATCATTGTCTGTACGGCTACAGCTTTAATGATTCTCATAACAGGTATGTATAATGTTACTCCTCCTGGAACAACGACACCGTTAGTTGAAAATATCCCGGGCGTTGTAGCAGGTACTGCTTATACACAAGCAGCAGTATCTACAGTATTTAATGATTTTGGAAGTGGATTCGTAGCTATAGCAATTTTCCTCTTCGCATTCACTACTTTAATGGCATATTATTATATTGCAGAGACAACTATTGTGTATTTAGATAAAAAACTTCGCTTCCCATTTTTAAAATTAGTATTAAAAGTGATCTTCTTACTAGTTGTTTATATTGGAAGTGTTCAATCTGTCAGTCTTATGTGGGGTCTTGGAGACATTGGATTTGGGAGTATGAGTTATTTGAACTTTATTGCTATTGTATTATTAACCAAGCCAGCGATTCGAGTTTTACAAGATTATGATCGACAAAAAAAGGCTGGCCTCGATCCTATTTTTGATCCAAGAGAAGTCGGAATTAAAAATGCCGAATTCTGGATAGAATATAGCAATAGGCATAAAAAGAAATGAATAGAAATAAAAAAACAGTCAGCACACAGCTGACTGTTTTTATTGCCTAGCGACGTCCTACTCTCACAGGGGGAAGCCCCCAACTACCATCGGCGCTAAAGAGCTTAACTTCCGTGTTCGGTATGGGAACGGGTGTGACCTCTTTGCCATCATCACTAGACTATTTTCGGCTTTCAATATACATCGCATTTCTTCGTCAGCTTCTGTCGTTCAGTCAGTCACGTACTTGAGTACGCTCCTTCCCTCTCTCCATTGCTTCCTCGAACTACTCGTATCTTGAAACCCTTCATAAAAGAAATTATTCTTTCAAAACTGGATAAACGGTTCATTGAATGGTTCAAACATTTTGGTTAAGTCCTCGATCGATTAGTATTCGTCAGCTCCATGTGTCACCACACTTCCACCTCGAACCTATCTACCTCATCGTCTTTGAGGGATCTTACTTACTTGCGTAATGGGAAATCTCATCTTGAGGGGGGCTTCATGCTTAGATGCTTTCAGCACTTATCCCGTCCACACATAGCTACCCAGCGATGCCTTTGGCAAGACAACTGGTACACCAGCGGTGTGTCCATCCCGGTCCTCTCGTACTAAGGACAGCTCCTCTCAAATTTCCTACGCCCACGACGGATAGGGACCGAACTGTCTCACGACGTTCTGAACCCAGCTCGCGTACCGCTTTAATGGGCGAACAGCCCAACCCTTGGGACCGACTACAGCCCCAGGATGCGATGAGCCGACATCGAGGTGCCAAACCTCCCCGTCGATGTGGACTCTTGGGGGAGATAAGCCTGTTATCCCCGGGGTAGCTTTTATCCGTTGAGCGATGGCCCTTCCATGCGGAACCACCGGATCACTAAGCCCGTCTTTCGACCCTGCTCGACTTGTAGGTCTCGCAGTCAAGCTCCCTTGTGCCTTTACACTCTACGAATGATTTCCAACCATTCTGAGGGAACCTTTGGGCGCCTCCGTTACCTTTTAGGAGGCGACCGCCCCAGTCAAACTGTCCGCCTGACACTGTCTCCTGCCCCGCTAAGGGGCATGGGTTAGAATTTCAATACAACCAGGGTAGTATCCCACCGACGCCTCCTTCGAAGCTGGCGCTCCGAGATCTCTGGCTCCTACCTATCCTGTACAAGTTGTACCAAAATTCAATATCAGGCTACAGTAAAGCTCCACGGGGTCTTTCCGTCCTGTCGCGGGTAACCTGCATCTTCACAGGTACTATAATTTCACCGAGTCTCTCGTTGAGACAGTGCCCAGATCGTTACGCCTTTCGTGCGGGTCGGAACTTACCCGACAAGGAATTTCGCTACCTTAGGACCGTTATAGTTACGGCCGCCGTTTACTGGGGCTTCAATTCGCAGCTTCGCTTGCGCTAACCACTCCTCTTAACCTTCCAGCACCGGGCAGGCGTCAGCCCCTATACGTCACCTTACGGTTTTGCAGAGACCTGTGTTTTTGCTAAACAGTCGCCTGGGCCTATTCACTGCGGCTCTCATGCGCTTGCACGCTCAAGAGCACCCCTTCTCCCGAAGTTACGGGGTCATTTTGCCGAGTTCCTTAACGAGAGTTCTCTCGCACACCTTAGGATTCTCTCCTCGACTACCTGTGTCGGTTTGCGGTACGGGCACCTCTCACCTCGATAGAGGCTTTTCTTGGCAGTGTGAAATCAGGAACTTCGTCCATACGGACTCGCCATCACAGCTCAACGTTACAGTGTGCGGATTTGCCTACACACACGCCTTACTGCTTGGACGCGCATAACCAACAGCGCGCTTACCCTATCCTACTGCGTCCCCCCATTTCTCAAACGGTGAGGAGGTGGTACAGGAATATCAACCTGTTGTCCATCGCCTACGCCTATCGGCCTCGGCTTAGGTCCCGACTAACCCTGAGCGGACGAGCCTTCCTCAGGAAACCTTAGTCATACGGTGGACGGGATTCTCACCCGTCTTTCGCTACTCATACCGGCATTCTCACTTCTAAGCGCTCCACCAGTCCTTCCGGTCTGACTTCAACGCACTTAGAACGCTCTCCTACCACTGACATCGTAGATGTCAATCCACAGCTTCGGTGAATCGTTTAGCCCCGATACATTTTCGGCGCAGCGTCACTCGACCAGTGAGCTATTACGCACTCTTTAAATGATGGCTGCTTCTAAGCCAACATCCTGGTTGTCTGTGCAACGCCACATCCTTTTCCACTTAACGATTACTTTGGGACCTTAGCTGGTGGTCTGGGCTGTTTCCCTTTTGACTACGGATCTTATCACTCGCAGTCTGACTCCCGTGTATAAATATCTGGCATTCGGAGTTTGTCTGAATTCGGTAAACCGGGATGGCCCCCTAGTCCAAACAGTGCTCTACCTCCAGTATTCTCATCACGAGGCTAGCCCTAAAGCTATTTCGGAGAGAACCAGCTATCTCCAAGTTCGATTGGAATTTCTCCGCTACCCACACCTCATCCCCGCACTTTTCAACGTGCGTGGGTTCGGGCCTCCAGTAAGTGTTACCTTACCTTCACCCTGGACATGGGTAGATCACCTGGTTTCGGGTCTACGACCACGTACTATTTCGCCCTATTCAGACTCGCTTTCGCTGCGGCTCCGCCTTCTAAAGCTTAACCTCGCACGTAATCGTAACTCGCCGGTTCATTCTACAAAAGGCACGCTATCACCCATTAACGGGCTCTAACTACTTGTAGGCACACGGTTTCAGGATCTCTTTCACTCCCCTTCCGGGGTGCTTTTCACCTTTCCCTCACGGTACTGGTTCACTATCGGTCACTAGGTAGTATTTAGCCTTGGGAGATGGTCCTCCCGGATTCCGACGGAATTTCACGTGTTCCGCCGTACTCAGGATCCACTCAGGAGGGAACGAACTTTCGACTACAGGGCTTTTACCTGCTCTGGCGGACCTTTCCAAGTCGCTTCATCTAACTCGCTCTTTTGTAACTCCGTATTGAGTGTCCTACAACCCCAAGAGGCAAGCCTCTTGGTTTGGGCTCTTCCCGTTTCGCTCGCCGCTACTCAGGGAATCGATTTTTCTTTCTCTTCCTCCAGGTACTTAGATGTTTCAGTTCCCTGGGTCTGCCTTCAAGACGCTATGTATTCACGTCAAGATACTACGCGATTAAACGTAGTGGGTTCCCCCATTCGGAAATCTCCGGATCAAAGCTCACTTACAGCTCCCCGAAGCATATCGGTGTTAGTGCCGTCCTTCTTCGGCTCCTAGTGCCAAGGCATTCGCCGTGCGCCCTTAATAACTTAACCTATCAGCTTTCAATACACATCGCATTTAACTGCTCGTGTCTTGAAACCTTTTAATGTTATTAAGCCTATAAAAAACTTAAAAAATAAATGTGTTTGTTACTATTTCAATGTCGTTTTATCCAGTTTTCAAAGAACAAGTTTTGAAGTATTTCATTCAGAAGAATGAACCTTCAAAACTGAACGCAAAACGTAATCTTACAAACCCAAGGTTTGTATTCCGAAAATATCCTTAGAAAGGAGGTGATCCAGCCGCACCTTCCGATACGGCTACCTTGTTACGACTTCACCCCAATCATCTATCCCACCTTCGGCGGCTGGCTCCAAAAGGTTACCTCACCGACTTCGGGTGTTACAAACTCTCGTGGTGTGACGGGCGGTGTGTACAAGGCCCGGGAACGTATTCACCGCGGCATGCTGATCCGCGATTACTAGCGATTCCGGCTTCATGTAGGCGAGTTGCAGCCTACAATCCGAACTGAGAACGACTTTATCGGATTAGCTCCCTCTCGCGAGTTGGCAACCGTTTGTATCGTCCATTGTAGCACGTGTGTAGCCCAGGTCATAAGGGGCATGATGATTTGACGTCATCCCCACCTTCCTCCGGTTTGTCACCGGCAGTCACCTTAGAGTGCCCAACTAAATGATGGCAACTAAGATCAAGGGTTGCGCTCGTTGCGGGACTTAACCCAACATCTCACGACACGAGCTGACGACAACCATGCACCACCTGTCACCGTTGCCCCCGAAGGGGAAACTATATCTCTACAGTGGTCAACGGGATGTCAAGACCTGGTAAGGTTCTTCGCGTTGCTTCGAATTAAACCACATGCTCCACCGCTTGTGCGGGCCCCCGTCAATTCCTTTGAGTTTCAGTCTTGCGACCGTACTCCCCAGGCGGAGTGCTTAATGCGTTAGCTGCAGCACTAAGGGGCGGAAACCCCCTAACACTTAGCACTCATCGTTTACGGCGTGGACTACCAGGGTATCTAATCCTGTTTGCTCCCCACGCTTTCGCGCCTCAGTGTCAGTTACAGACCAGATAGTCGCCTTCGCCACTGGTGTTCCTCCAAATCTCTACGCATTTCACCGCTACACTTGGAATTCCACTATCCTCTTCTGCACTCAAGTCTCCCAGTTTCCAATGACCCTCCACGGTTGAGCCGTGGGCTTTCACATCAGACTTAAGAAACCACCTGCGCGCGCTTTACGCCCAATAATTCCGGACAACGCTTGCCACCTACGTATTACCGCGGCTGCTGGCACGTAGTTAGCCGTGGCTTTCTAATAAGGTACCGTCAAGGTACAGCCAGTTACTACTGTACTTGTTCTTCCCTTACAACAGAGTTTTACGAACCGAAATCCTTCTTCACTCACGCGGCGTTGCTCCATCAGGCTTTCGCCCATTGTGGAAGATTCCCTACTGCTGCCTCCCGTAGGAGTCTGGGCCGTGTCTCAGTCCCAGTGTGGCCGATCACCCTCTCAGGTCGGCTACGCATCGTCGCCTTGGTGAGCCGTTACCTCACCAACTAGCTAATGCGCCGCGGGCCCATCCTATAGCGACAGCCGAAACCGTCTTTCAGTGTTTCACCATGAGGTGAAACAGATTATTCGGTATTAGCCCCGGTTTCCCGGAGTTATCCCAAACTATAAGGTAGGTTGCCCACGTGTTACTCACCCGTCCGCCGCTAACGTCGAAGGAGCAAGCTCCTTCTCTGTTCGCTCGACTTGCATGTATTAGGCACGCCGCCAGCGTTCGTCCTGAGCCAGGATCAAACTCTCCATAAAAGAAATTTGATTAGCTCAAATTGTTTTGCTGGCATCAATTTTGATGTCCGAAATTTTGTTTCGTTCACTAGCTAAACTAGCTACTTAAAACTTTATTGATTACGTTTTGCTTGTTCAGTTTTCAAGGTTCATAACGTTGTCGAATCAGACAACTATTTAATCTTATCAAACAACCAAGAGGTTGTCAACACTTTTTTTGGAGCGGGTGATGAGAATCGAACTCACGACATCAGCTTGGAAGGCTGAGGTTTTACCATTAAACTACACCCGCATTATTTTTAAAAAATATGGCGCGCCCGGCAGGAGTCGAACCCACAACCTTCTGATCCGTAGTCAGACGCTCTATCCAATTGAGCTACGGGCGCATATGAATTAATTAACTTTGTAATTGACTTTGGTGCGGCCGAGAGGACTTGAACCTCCACGGGGTTGCCCCCACTAGGCCCTCAACCTAGCGCGTCTGCCGTTCCGCCACGACCGCATTCAATTAGTAACTTTCTTATTATACTATACATCAATAGAAAGTCAACCTTTTTCTTAAAAGAGATGAGCCATGAAGGACTCGAACCTTCGACCCTCTGATTAAAAGTCAGATGCTCTACCAACTGAGCTAATGGCTCAAATTAAGAAATGAATGGCTGGGGTACTAGGATTCGAACCTAGGCATGACGGAATCAAAATCCGTTGCCTTACCGCTTGGCTATACCCCAATAAGTGGCGGTCCCGACCGGGATCGAACCGGCGATCTCCTGCGTGACAGGCAGGCATGTTAACCGCTACACCACGGGACCAATATTATTTGCAAAGTAAATTATGAAAATGACCCCTACGGGATTCGAACCCGTGTTACCGCCGTGAAAGGGCGGTGTCTTAACCACTTGACCAAGGGGCCATGGCTCCGAAGGCAGGACTCGAACCTGCGACAACCTGATTAACAGTCAGGTGCTACTACCAACTGAGCTACTTCGGAATAATGAGTGTTATGTTGTCGTCGTTATCTTGTCGACTTTTACTATTATAGGGATAACTCAACAATACGTCAATCTTTTTTTAATATTTTTTTACTCTAATAATTTAAGCCTGCCCAAACACTTGCTACAACAGTACTTTTCAACATTCATTTTAATTTTTCTTACATATAATTGCTGGCAATTAGTACATGTATAGGTGTAGCGTCGTTGTTTTTTTATAGATGATTTAGAAGTATGTAACGCTGAACAGAAACGAGGTGCCTTTACTTTATTTAATAGTTCCCTGAATTCTTTATCCCGATGCTGATACCCCTTACCTTCAATATGTAAATGGTAATGACACAGTTCATGAAGTACAATGCCTTGAATTTCCTTAATACCATATAATTCAAAAGCATATGGATTGATCTCAATATTGTGCGTTTGTAAAAGATATCGCCCGCCCGTTGAACGTAACCTTCCATTAAAATAAGCTTGGTGTATAAATGGTTTTTGAAAACTTTCCAAAGAAATTCGACATACAAGCTGTTGTAGTTCCTCATTGTCCAACTTGATCACCTCCAACAACAAGAATACCACACTGTGTAGTATGCACAGCGTGGTAAAAATTTATTACTCAATCTAATAATTGATTTTTAGGAGGAAGCATTGTTAAAGAAATCCGCCCTTTACTAACATCAATCTGTTCAACCCAAACGGTTACAATATCTCCTAACGCCACAACTTCTAATGGATGTTTAATGCGTTTATTTTGAAGTTTTGAAATGTGCACAAGTCCATCTTGCTTCACACCAATATCAACAAAAGCTCCAAAGTCTACTACATTTCGCACAGTTCCCTGTAGCTCCATACCAACTTTTAAATCTTCCATTTTCAATACATCTGTTTTCAGCAATGGCTGTGGGAACGCATCACGTGGATCACGGCTTGGCTTCATCAAAGTATCTACAATATCTTGAATCGTTACAACACCAATCTCTAGTACTCCACTTAATTGTTGAATATCCAAAGCAGCAATAGCTTCCTCCGCCTTCTTCGTTCCAAGTTCTTTTTTATCGATCTTTGCCTCTCCTAAAATCTGTTCTGCAAGATGATAGCTTTCAGGGTGGATACCTGTAGAATCAAATGGATTTTTTGCCTCAGAGATACGTAAGAAACCAATGGCTTGCTCATAAGTTTTCGCACCCAATCTTGGAATTTTCTTTAATTGTACACGGGTAGTGAATTGACCATTCTCTTCTCTAACCTTCACGATATTTTCTGCAACTGTTTTAGATAAACCAGAAACGTATTGTAAAAGTGATGAAGAGGCCGTGTTTACATCAACTCCCACTTGGTTAACTGCTGTTTCTACTATAAATGTTAATGATTCATTTAATTTCTTTTGAGAAACATCATGCTGATACTGCCCCACTCCAACTGCTTTTGGTTCAATCTTCACTAGCTCTGATAAAGGATCTTGTAAGCGTCGGGCAATAGACACAGCACTTCGTTGCTCAACCTGTAAATCAGGGAATTCAGCCCGAGCAATATCCGATGCTGAGTACACAGATGCTCCCGCTTCATTAACAATAACGTAGGCTACGTCCGTAGGCAGCTCGTTTAATACATCAACAATGAATTGTTCTGTTTCACGGGAGGCTGTCCCATTACCAATAGCAATTATACTAATTGGGTATTTTGCTAAGATTGCTTTTACAACAGCTTTCGATTTTGCCACATCTGGTTTAGGTGGATGTGGATAGATAGCGGTAACCTCTAGCATTTTCCCAGTTTCATCGACAACTGCTAATTTACAACCGGTACGATAAGCTGGGTCAACGCCCAAGACATATTTGCCTTTCATAGGTGGTTGTAATAGTAGATTACGTAAGTTTGCAGAGAAAATATGAATAGCCTGTGTTTCTGCTTTTTCAGTAAGCTCATTACGTATTTCTCTTTCTATAGAAGGTTGAATTAAACGCTTGTACGAATCTTCGATAGCTAGCTTCACTTCAGCAATAGCAGGAGATGTTCCCGTTGCTGGTATCCATTCTTTCCACATGATCATCAATACGCGATCCACCGGAACATGAATCGAAACTTTTAAAACATCTTCTTTTTCCCCACGATTTATCGCTAGAATACGATGCGGAACAATTCGATTAACAGGCTCCTCATACTCGTAGTACATTTCAAATACATTTTTCTCATCTATTTCTGCATTTTTCACACTCGTTACAAGTACGCCATCTTTCAATGAATACGTACGAATTGTCTCACGAATAGCAGCATCATCAGCAAAGCGTTCTGCTAAAATATCTCTCGCTCCTGCTAGCGCGTCTTCAGTATTAGCTACTTGATCATTATCGACGAATTTAATAGCTAGTTGCTCTAGTGGATCATGACTAAAAGCTACTAAAAGATCTGCCAGTGGTTCTAAGCCCTTTTCTTTTGCAATAGTAGCCTTAGTACGACGCTTTTGCTTGTAAGGTCTATATAAATCCTCTACACGCTGTAGTACTGTTGCTGAAAGAATAGATTTTTCTAATTCTGGTGTAAGCTTATCTTGCTCTTGGATTAATCGAATAACCTCTTCTTTCCGTTGTTCGAGCTGCTGTATGTAGTGATAACGATCCTCTACAGCTTTAATTTGCACCTCATCCAGAGATCCCGTTACTTCTTTTCGATAACGCGCAATAAACGGAACTGTATTTCCTTCTTCTAATAATTTAATAACAGCATCAACTTGCCCTGGTTTAACCGCTACATCTTTTGCAATGAGCTGTAACATTTGCTTTTGTTCCACACCATCACTACCTTTTTCTTTTCATTTTACCATTACACTTTACTAAAAATGCAAAAAAATAGTCTACTCAAACGAATATGAGTAGACTATTTTCAAACATTTAAAAGGTGTTTAGTATGATTCACAGCACACCCATTGATGGATTAGAGCGACACACCGCCACTTGCTAGAATAGCCTCTTGTAATTTCTTGATTGCTTTTCTTTGTATTCTAGATACATGCATTTGAGAAATCCCTAATTGTTCTCCAGCTTCTTTTTGACTTAGTTGCTCTAAATATGTAAGCTGAATGATTTGTTTTTCTCTTTCATTCAAAACAACCATTGCCTCGGAAACAATCATTCGTTTATCAGTCATTTCATAGCCATCGTCTTCCCTACCCAAAATATCGAATAGTGTTACGGTGCTACCATCTGAATCTGACTCTATTGAATGATCCATAGAAAGAGCTTGATAACTACGGCTCATTTCCATAGCCTCTAATACTTCTTCCTCCGCTACATCTAAACGCTCGGCAATTTCTTGAATGGATGGAGAACGCTGCAATTCAATAGTCAGCGCCTCCACCGTAGATTTGATTCTCGGCCCAATTTCTTTTATGCGTCTAGGCACATGAACATCCCATGTTTTATCACGTAAAAAGCGCTTGATTTCTCCAACAATTGTTGGTACAGCAAATGCTTCAAAACTACGGCCAACATTTGGATCAAAACGTCTAATTGCACCTAATAAACCCAGCATCCCTACTTGAACAATATCATCATAATAAGATTTACCATTCGAATACTTACGTGCTATTGACTCAACTAGATATCGATAATGAATCACTAAATTCGTTTGCGCTTCATCATCCTCCGTTGATTGGTACAATTCAATCCACTTTAATACATCTTCTTTGGATGAAGATTTATGTAGTGATTCTTTCGACATTTTTTTCCACCTGCTCCCTAGTGACATACTTTGTCATAAAGACAGTTACGCCACCATCGTTATTGATCATCACCTCATCCATCAAAGTTTCCATTAAATAAAGCCCTAACCCACCTTCTCTTAGCCCTGCAATATTTTCCTCAGGATGGTACGGTCCAATCTTAGTTTTAATCTCCTCGAAATTAAAACTATTACCGTAGTCAGCAATCATCAATTCCATTTTATTGTCGTATAACGCACATCCGATGACGATTTCGCCTTCTTCATCTTCTTTATAAGCGTGATGCACGACATTAGTGACAGCCTCACTTGCAGCAATTTTCAAGTCTTCGATATCATCATAATTAAAGCCAATCCTGCTTGCTAAGCCAGAGACAGTTAACCGAATAACACTGACAAATTGCGGTTTAGCAGGAACTCTAATTTCAATATAGTCAAATTCCTTCATTATCTTAATTCCACCTTTTTATCAGTTTCGATATCCATCAAATCACTCAGTCCTGTAATTTCAAACAATCTTTGTAATCTAGTCGATAAACCAACGAGCTTCACTTTGCCATTTTCACGTAATGTTCTTTTATAAAAGGCAACAAAAATCCCGAGTCCTGTACTATCCATGTAATTTACCTTTGATAAATCGAGTTCAATTTCCAATCCTTCTGTAATCTTTACAGCTTCCAATTCTTCACGTAATCCTGATGCCGTAAACGTATCAATTTCACCTTCTACAAAGCCAAATAATTTATGATCAATTTCTTTAAAATGTATTGTAACGTCCATATAGCACACCTCCACCATATTTATTAGACTATTTTCTGTTCCCTGTTTCATTAAAACGTAAACCTATTTTTTAAAATAACTACAGTAAAATCATCTGTCAGTTTAAAATCCTGTATTTTCTCTATCTCTCTATATAGAAGCAAGCACAATTGTTGAGCTGATAAGTACTTGTTTTCTTTTATGAGTGCTGAAATAATTTCTCTTGAATTTAAGTCATCCTGCCCTCTAAATTCTGTTACTCCATCGGTCATCATGATGATCAAATCATCTTCCTCTAAAACAATTTCATGAAATGTATATTTGGTTTCAGACAACACACCTAGTAATAAGCCTTTAGCTTCTAAAGGAATAAATTCATCTTGCTTGGCTCTATAATGTAAAGCCGGCTCATGTCCTGCAGAAGCATAGGAAAATATATTTTGGCGAATATCTAAGCAGCCATAGAACATAGAAACAAACATACTATCATCAACACCTTTTTCTATTACCCTATTAATGACTTCTAAAACATACGAAGGATCTTTATAGGCATAACTCAATGTCTCAAGTCCGTATTTCACCATAGACATACATAAAGCAGCAGGTACACCCTTTCCTACAACATCTGTTACTGCCACACTTAAATACTCTTCTCCATCATGAAAAAAATGAACATAATCACCATTCATTTTACGAATAGGAAACGAAACCATTCCTATATCAATACTTTGTAGCTCAGGCACATATGATTTTAATAAGGTCTTTTGAATGTTAGTTGCAATCTTCATTTCCAATTCATACTCAGCCTGTTTTTGTAGTAAGCTTTGATGCTCTCGATGTGCCATACCATAATGCACCATAACTTCAATAAGAAAATCATATGCTGGCTGCGATTCACCCATTCGATTAGGAAATATTGCTTCTACAGCATTTTTATGAATACTAACAACATCCTCAGGGGCTATACTTTTTTGAATTAATTGACGTGTGAAATTTTGAGCAATATATAGATTTTTTTCTGTTTGATTCAACATATAATCTGACAATATTTTTTTATACTGAGCTTCTAATTGTTTCAATTTCTTCACGTCCTAACGCAGCCATTTTTCGGTCCTTATTGTTGTACCCTCTCCAATGACAGATTGGATGTGTAAGCTGTCCATCAATCGCTTAACCCCTGGAAGGCCAGCACCTAGACCCCCCGATGTAGAATAACCATCCTCTGTTACTTTGCGAATATCCTTAATTCCAGGTCCTTGATCAGTTGCAACAACTACTATTTTCTTTTCAGTTTCTGTCTCAATTCTTTCAATTTCAATTATACCTATACTGGCATATAAATAAATATTTCTTGCTAATTCACTAATAGCTGTGGTTATACGAGCTTGATCAACAGTGCCAAATCCAAGTGCCTTTGCCTCATTACGCCCCAGTTGTCTTGCTGTAATAATATCCCACTCTGTAATAATTTCAACCGAAGACTTACTTGTCACTGCTGCCCCTCCATTTCCTTACGGAGTAATACCCTTTTACTTTTATTCGACATATTACACACAAACTATATAGTATTTATAAATGGAATATTCTATGTATATTTTCATATACCTTTAAGAATTTTTTCAATAATCTATTTTTATTAAAAATCTTTTGTATATCTTAAATCTTTTTTTATTATTTATCAAATACGTCATAGCATAATAACGAAGAGATTTTTTGCTACCATCAAACATTTCAACATTCTTCCTATGTACTAATGACATAAGAATTTCAAAGTATACGAAATAACTGAAGGAATAGAAAAGACAAAAAAGCATCGAGATATCAATTATCTCGATGCTTTCTATACACATATGTATATCAAAATTTAACTAGACCTAAACTGATCATCAACGCACCATCAACTTTTTCCATCACAGCATGATCAAGTTGTGTAATACGATCTGTCAATCTTGACTTATCAATTGTCCGCACTTGTTCTAGCAAAATAACCGAATCACGTTCAAAACCATACTTTTCAGCATTGATTTCAACGTGTGTCGGTAACTTTGCCTTTTGAATCTGTGCAGTGATAGCCGCGATGATGACAGTCGGACTAAATCGATTGCCAATATCATTTTGAATAATCAGCACCGGCCTAGTGCCCCCTTGTTCAGAGCCTACTACCGGTGATAAATCTGCAAAAAAAACGTCACCACGTTTTACATTCAAAGTGTCATCCCCCGCTTACGAGACGCTCCACCATATGTTGTGCTTCATATTCTGCATGCAAGCATTCACTCGCGATCATTAAATTAATATGAGACATTTCAACATATCCTTTAATCATAGCTTCCCGTATTTGATTTGGTTGCTCCTGCATTAAATTTTTGCGCGCTAAAGAACGCACAAAAGATTCACCTTCAATTACTTCCTTTGTTTGTAGAAATAGTCTGTCTTGAACAGCAATTGTAGCTTCTCTTAACTTTTTATCGTACACAGCAAGCACCTCCAACGGAACCATACACTTTTCATTACTTCCCATTCTATCATTGAAAGATATTGTTGAAAAGACATGAAATGACAAAATATCTGACAATTTGAAGTACAAATTGTAAAAATATGTTGGCTGTCGAAGGTATATGACGAATAATTATTATTGCAACTTATTACCAATTATGATTTATCTATCATTCGGAAAAGAAATAAGATCTCCAGTGCTTATTAATTGACCAAATTCTTCATACTGGCATAAATTGAAAGCTAAAATATATTGGCATAAATGTGTTTATTAAAAGTATATTCTAGGAACTCTTGCTGTGATCATGCATGGTATTTCATAGTTAATGGTTTCAAGCTTAGTTGCCCATTCATCGATGGAAATCCTATTCTGTCCTTGTTGGCCAATAAGTGTTACCTTCTCACCTATAGCATATGCTTTTGGTAGGGCAACCATACATTGGTCCATACAAATTCGTCCAACAATCGGCATTCTCTGTCCATCAATTAAAACCTCTTGTCCACCTAACTTACGAATAACACCATCTGCGTAACCTATTGGAAGAGTTCCAATCCACATATCTGTTGGCGCAACATATGTAGCTCCATAGCCTACAGATTCACCTTTTTTTATTTCCTTCACATGAACAAGTTCACTTTCGAGTGAAAATGCAGGTTGTAAGGCAAAGGGTAGGATACTCTCTACATAGGAGGACGGTGATAAACCATACATTGAAATCCCATATCTCACAGCATCATACTGCAAGTTAGAATCCTTTACTAATGAAGCTGCTGTATTAGATGCATGAACAAGTGGCGGCTTTATCGGCAATACTGCTAAACAGCTTTCAAAAAATTGTACTTGCTGATCAAAATAAGTTGTATCTTTCTCATCCGCTGTTGCAAAGTGCGTAAATATTCCGTTCAACTCTACATTATCAGTAGACTCAATTGTTTGATACAATGCTAACAAATCCTGCTCAGAGCGAATGCCGATTCTACCCATACCACTATCTACTTTCATATGTAGCAGTAAAGGAAGCGCTTCATTGGCTATAAGTGGTGCTGCTTGCTGTACCCACTCACTTCCATACACAGTGAGCATAATACGCTGTTGAGCTGCGAAAGGAGCAAAGGACACTGGAGATGCACCTAATATTAGTATGTCTGGATCTTCAAAATGTGCTCGAATATGTAATGCTTCATCAGGCGTTGCCACTGCAAGTATTGTGGCACCAGCCTCAAGAGCTGCCTGTGCTACGGCTACATCTCCATGACCATATGCATTCGCCTTTACTACAGCAATTATTTGAACATTAGGTCGTATAAATTTTTTTAAATTTTTGACGTTTTGTTGGATTGCTTGTAGATTTATCATTGCTTTCGTTGGTCGAAAATATTGCTGTGTCTTCATAAGAATACCCTCTTTATTTTTAATTAAAACATTATGTATTACATACATATTTTTTATTTAGCTTGTACAATTATACGTTTATTAGTCCTGAAACGTTTACTTTATAGACAATCACTTAACATTTTCTAAACCACAAATTTTTATATTGTCAATAAGCTACAGCTTTCATGAACTAGAAAGCTGTAGCTAGAAAAGTTACTTCATACTACCTATCGTCATAGATGTAGCAACTTCAATCATTTCTTCACGCGTTAGTTTACTGGAAGCTACAAAGAATTCAACACCATCTTTTTCCCAACTAACTGAAGTATCTGTAATCGCACCTATTGTAAATCCTAAATCAACTGGATCACCAGGCGAAGATACTGGTAACATAGAGTTTTCCTTTGTCACTGGCTGTTGCATAACTGTAAAGGCTTTTTCTCCTTCAAATGTTAAGATAACGCGTTCCATACCACTTTCTTGAACGACTTTTTCATTCGCCAATTGTGCCCAATTTAATACTGGATAGCTAGTTTGGAACTCTTGATATTCTACTTCTGCACCAACTGCTTCTTTGTCTTCTTTGTCTTCTTTACCATCTTTCTCTGCTGGTGTAGCTTGTTCACCTTTAGTTTTATCTTTATCTGTAAATTGCTCAACTGCATACTCTTTGGCAGCATGCTGCACACCTAGTTTAATTTTCTTAAATGTAATTCGAATTTGTTCTTCTTTCACATCATTCATAATGACAACAGAAGTTGGTAGTAAAGTTTTCTTATCTACTGTAATCACCTGATGAGGCATACTATTTTTATAGCTATTTCTAGTAGCCGCTTCAAATATATATGCTTTCTCTTCCTCTTTCATGACAAGATTTTTATCTTCTGCTAAATCTTCTGCAAGAGCTCCTATTAGATATGCTTGACTATTCTTCTTAGGCCAATCACTTTGGAATTTATACATTTTGTTTAATGTTGGTGTTACAACAAATACGCCATCCGCATTACGCACAATCATTTGAGAAACATCTTTTCCACTTTCCATAACTTCTACTCGATAGAAATCAGGTTTAGTATGCCATACTGTTACATTATAATTTCTAGGCTCCCCACCAGATTTGATCTCCATCGTAGCATTTAATTCATAGCCATTTGTCTCTCCCCATTTACCATTCACTTTCTTCAACACTTTTTCCTGTGAGGCTGTACCACATGCCGACAGAAGTAATATCGTACAAAATAAGACGAGCCATTTAACTATTCGGTTGCCCACGCTTTCACCCTTTCTTCTTTCAAATCCACTACGACAATATATGAACCGTATTTGTCAGTTATGTCATTTGTAGAAAAGGCAATATATTTAAATTTACTGGCTAACCTTTTTAGACAACTTCATTCCTATTCTAATAAGATTACTTGAGCAGCTGCATATTGCTTGGAATGCGTAATACTAACAAAACCATTGGCAAGCTCCCCCTTAAAATATAAAACGGGTTTTCCAGCCTCTCCTCGTAATATCTCCATATCATGAAGTTTACATTGTTCGCCAATGCCAGTACCCATCGCTTTCGAAAATGCTTCTTTCGCAGCAAAGCGTCCTGCTAAAAATTCTATTTTACGAGTTTCTGAGTAACCATCAAATAATTTTTTTTCCCTTGTTGATAAAATGCGGTCTTTAAATTTATCTGTACGCTTCATCGCTTTTTCAATACGGTCTATTTCTACAATATCTAGACCAATTCCCTTAATCATGTGACCTTCTCCTTTACCTATTTCCAACAAGGCATGTATAATAATTGTAAATTGAGGTGGAGCCATGTTTAGTAGAACAGAAAATTTTAAGCAATATACAAAGTATTACCCTGTTGTGTCAACGTTAATAGCAATCAATTTAATTCTTTATGTATTGTCTCTTTTACCCGGTGTAGGAACTCTTTTGTGGAATTACGGAATTCAAGCGAATTTCCTCGTTCAAAAAGGTGAGTGGTGGCGTGTATTCTCTGCTATGTTTTTACATGCAGGGTTTATGCATGTGTTTTTTAATATGTTTTCCTTATATCTCTTTGGACCAGAGCTTGAAAAAATTGCAGGTAAAGCCCGTTTTATTACAATTTATTTAGTATCGGGTATTGTTGGCAACATGGCAACCTACATATTCTATGATAGTAGTTATGCGAGTCTTGGTGCAAGTGGAGCTATTTTTGGAATTTTTGGTGCTTTTGGGGCATTAGTGTATTATACTCGTAGAACAATGCCAATGCTTCGTAAGCTTATTTTACCAATCATCATTATCAGTGTCATTATGACTTTTCTTCAACCGAATGTAAACGTTTTTGCACATTTAGGTGGGCTAGTAACCGGATTCATTCTAGGGCTTATTTATTTACATCCAAAAAGAATTTTAAGCTGGCGCAAACAAAAAATGGCGGGTAGACCATAATTTAAGAGAGGAGCAGCACCATGGGTTATAAGTTAGATCTCATGGCACTGCTCCTCTTTATATGAATCGCTTTTTACAGGGCGACCGTCGCTTCATTGGTCATCTTAATTTTTTTCCACTCAGCTGCCGTTATACCATAAACCACTTGGTCTACATGATGATCATACAGCCACTCCGCATCCCTTAATCGCCCTTCTTCATGAAAGCCCAACACTTTTGGAATCGTACGGCTACGAATATTTCCAACCGCTACTCGCACTTCAATACGGTGTAGCTTCAAATAATGAAAGGCATAATCAATTAATGCTTTCATTGAATTTGTTACAAGCCCCTTGCCTACAAACTCATTCCCTAACCAATAGCCAATACTTGTCCACTTGTGTTGCCAGTTGATTTGATGATACCCAATGACACCCGCGAGCTGTCCATCATAGTAAATTCCTGCCTGTATCCCATCGTTATCAGCGTATTGTTGCATAGCCTTTTTTACAAATGCCTCTGTATCTTTAACTGTCTGAACACCATCTACAAAAGGTAACCATTCACGTAATGTATCCCTTGAACGATCAGTCAATGCAAATAAATCATGAACATCACTTAAATCCAATAATTTTAAATAAGCGTCTTCATTAATATCATATTTAAACATAGTCCCCACCCCTTTTGTTCTATTTATTTTATTATAAACTTCATTACCAAATATTTGTATGTAAAAAGCTAATCCTTCCATAAAATTGAAAGAATTAGCTTTGCATTTAATGTTCGTACCAAGATAATATTGTTTCAGCATCTCGTTGTTCCAGACTCGAAACACTACCCGTTGTACCGGATGCTCCGGACATGACTGTTGCTTTTATAGACATAACATTTTTTCTTTTTTGAAAATACGATTGTGTACTTCCCATCGATTGTATACGTTTTTTCTCCACTATCAATGTGATTCGACTGAATACTCTATATTGTAAAGCCAGTTGCTTCCCATCAATTTGATAGCCTGCTGTTTTATGCTGCCAAACCCCAAGTAGTATCGTTAATGGAATGAGTAGCAATGACAATAGACCATACGGGTAGAAGAAATAACTACATGCACCAATAATAGGGACAAGCCAAATAAAATCTATGCGATAAAAGAAAGGTCTTGCTTTTTTAGGTGATCGAGTAAAGGAAGGATTCCAATTCATATCTGGGAAAAGACCCTCTAATGTCTGCATACAATCTTGTTTCTTAATGAGTGGGAATAAGGTAATTTTTTTATCCTTCCCCTCTTCACCATTACCTCCAGCACTCTCAACAACAACCGTTGCAAAGCCTGTTAATTGACGCAATGGATTTTCAACAATACGAATAGCCTGGATTCGGTTTAAAGGTAAGGTTATACGCTTTTTCTCTAAAAGTCCTTTAGTTATGATCAGCTTATCTTCTTCGATACGGACTGTATATTCATAGTAATTAATCAAGGTAATAAGGACAGAAACAACCCAGGCTACTATTAAAATTAACATAACCGATATCGCTATTAAAAAGGCCCCGACTTTCACAAAATCAGCCAACTCATGGAAAACAGTTTCATAAGGAATAATATCTGAAAACTGAGAGGCGATAGCAGCAAGACCAGATAACACAACACCAATCCCACCAGAAGTTGTGGCTAACACTAGTAAGTCACGCATGGACATATGGTAAATAGTTGGTGCGGAAATTGAAATTGAATCGTCTGCGACCTCCGTCTGTTCTGCATATTGTTGGTTTACACCTTCATTTTTGGCACGGCGCATTTCTAGTTCAATAACATCTGCCGCTTCTTTACGAATTGCAGTAAGTTCTACTTCAGGCTTGCCACCTTTACTCCCTGCTGTTTCCACCTGAACTTTGACTAATCCAAAAATACGGTGGAAAATCCCTTCATTATAGTTCAAACTTTGAATACGTTCAAACGGAATATAACGCTTCTTTTTAACAAACAATCCATATTTGATACGGAGTTCTCCATCCTCATACCAATAAACAAATGTCCGCCATTTAATAATGCCTCCAATCAATGCAAGGAGTGCGGCTATTCCCCATACACCGAAGAGTAAAATGGTATCAAAAAAATGATCACTACGGAAATTTAGTGAAAAATTAAAGCCATTCGTTATGATAATGATCGCAATGGGTAATATCATACTTTTTAATGCTTTGACGCTCGTAATTACTGCTGATATAGGATGTAAACGATTAATCTCCTTAGACATCATCTTCCGCCACCCTTGCTAACTCAGAGATACGAGCACGAAGTGAATCTGCTTCGTCCATGATAAGTGCGGGAATTGTATGTACGGTTGCTGCCGTTGATATGGAGATATTACCTAAATCATATTTCTTTAAAATCGGTCCCTGTGTCGTATCAACATGTTGGACACGAACCATTGGTATGAGCGTACGTTTTACTACAAATAAGCCATGTTGTACTTCAATTTCATGTTCTCGCACTTCATATCGCCATCGTTCCCATCTAATTTTAGGAAAAATAAAAACTGATAATATGGCACTTAATACTACAATCGCCCCAGCTATGTAATAAATAAACGTTGGCCATTCAAAATAATAAGTACCATAGCTTACGATTCCTGCTGCAATTAATAGCACCACTGTTTGTATGACACCATATAAACGCCATACAGTTAACCCTTTACGGGAAATTTGATGCACTGGTTGAGCTCTCATTGTCGTTCCCCCTCTTTTCTATAGTAGGTTATACGGAATTCATGACCGTTTTGTTTCAACTATATACGAAAAAAAACCTTACAGCCAGTATGACTGCAAGGTTTTAATATCCACTTACGAAAATTAATCTTCGTGACGTCGAGGAGAACGAGAACGACCTTGTCCACCTTCACGACGGCCTCCTTCACGGCGACCACCTTCACGACGACTGCTACTGTTACTATTACTATTACGGCGATCTCCACCACGAGAGTCACGACGTCCACCGTAGTTACGATTATTACCACCGCGACCACGATCTCCACCGCCACGATTACTGCTAGAGCGTTCACGACGCATTGGTAATGGACGTTCTTCTGAAATTGTTACTGGTGTATCATCTGGCTCTTTCGTTAATGAGCGAAGAGCAGCTGCAACAACATCAATTGCCTCATGATTATCAAGTATTTCTGACGCAAGTGTACGGTAATCACCTAAGTTGTTATTAGCAATAAGACCTTCAAGAGTATCAAGAGCTAATCGTTGTTGTCCTACTAATGCTTCATCTGTTGTTGGCGGACGAAGTGGAGTCATACGTTTCTTCGTAGTTTCTTCTACGATACGCAAGTAACCCATTTCACGTGGCGTTACAAACGTAACAGCAAGACCTGACTTACCTGCACGACCTGTACGACCAATACGGTGAACATAAGATTCAGGGTCTTGTGGAATATCGAAGTTGTATACGTGTGTGACACCAGAAATATCAAGACCACGTGCCGCTACATCCGTCGCAACAAGGATATCAATTTTATTTTCTTTAAATTGACGCAATACAGAAATTCGCTTAGCTTGACTTAAATCACCGTGAATACCTTCAGCAAGGTAACCACGAATAGATAAAGCTTGAGCTAGCTCATCTACACGACGTTTTGTACGACCAAAGATAATAGCAAGTTCTGGTTGGTGAACATTTAATAAACGAGATAAAACATCGAATTTTTCACGTTCAGCAGATTTTACGAAATATTGATCAATATTATCAACAGTTAATTCTTTTGCTTTAATTTTTACGATTTCTGGATCACGCATAAATGTTTCCGCAATTTTACGGATTGCTGGCGGCATTGTTGCTGAGAACAGTAATGTTTGACGCTCAGCAGGAACGTTTTCTAGGATGGAATTAATATCATCGATAAAGCCCATATTTAACATTTCATCTGCTTCATCCAATACTAATGTTTGCACATCTTCTAATTTTAACGTACGACGATTAATATGGTCAATAATACGTCCTGGCGTACCAACAATGATTTGAGGTTTATTTTTCAGTGCACGGATTTGACGGCCAATTTCTTGTCCCCCGTAAACTGATAATAATTTCACACGTTTATCATAGCCAATCTTGTAAAGCTCTTCAGATACTTGAATAGCTAATTCACGAGTTGGAGCAATAACCAATGCTTGGATATTAGGGTTTTTTGGATCGATTTTTTCAATTAGTGGAATCCCGAAAGCGGCAGTTTTACCAGTACCTGTTTGCGCTTGACCTAATACATCACGGCCTTCAATAGCAAAACGAATAGTACCTTCTTGGATTGGTGTTGCTTCTTCAAATCCCATACGCTTTACAGAGCGTAATGTAGATTCGCTAATATTTAATTCTGAAAAATTTGTCAAACTTCTCAATCTCCTTTTTTTCCTTTTAAGTTGACAAATGGTTACATTTTCAGATGAAGTTGTCGGCAAATTCGAGCCTGTGTAGTGGAACGTTTCCGTTACTTAAAAATTCTCTCTACATGATCATTCATGTAGAGCTCTCTTATATGAAAAGGAAAGCCCGGTCTTTACCGAGCGGTTCGATTCTGTCGTAATTATTCACTTTAGAATAAAACCGTTGTGTTCAAAAAAAAGTACTCTTCAACCAAATATGAAGAGTCTTCGCACAAAATGTATCCATTGCTTACACTAGTCTAACATGGCTTTAATACGTATGCAACGATAACGCATGAGTCGTAATAATCTGACTACTTCAAGTATCCTTTAAAAACAGCAAAACCCGCGGAAACCAATCGGAGCAATCTTCCTCAAGACATATATGATGCCTTCCATTATCAGAAAAATACAAAATTTTATCAGTGGAAGCCAATTCATCATAAAGAAATTGTGCTGTGTTAAACGGCACTATTCCATCCTGTTTCCCTTGCACTATAAAGACAGGAATTTCGATATGCCGATAATACGGTTCCACGATTCGAACCAATTTCATAAATTCAATTGTTGAAGCTAATGGCACATTATTAAACTTATGTCGATAACGTAAAAATAGCTCATTATTCGTTAAATTATGATGATATGCATCTGTCGCAAGTAATTTGAAATCAATGACCAGTTGCTTAGGACTAATATATTTTGCAGCAGCACTCAATAATACTAGCTTTTTTACCTTATAACGTTTCGCCAAATATAAAGCTATAATGCCCCCCATTGAAAATCCAACAACGATGAGCTCATCTACTTTTTTAGCTAATGACCGTATGGCTAGCTCTGCGTCCATTAACCAGTGCTTTGCAGTAAATCCATCCATATGCAAGGCTTCACCATGACCCGATAATGTTGGTTCTACTATGAGCCAATCCGTATGCGTCCGTAAGTATGTTGTAAACGGCTCCATCTCATAGGGACCACCTGAAAAGCCATGAATGCATAGTACACCTATTGACAAATCCCTCACCTCGTTTAACAAAGAAACCTCTAAAAAAATGAATCGGTGAGCAATTTATCCCACCGATTCAATGAAAATTATGACGTAAAAGCTTGTAAAATTGTCTCTAATTTCATACCACGGGAACCCTTCAGCAAAACAATAGATGATTCATTAGCAAGTTTTAGTTTTTCAATAATAGCCGTATAATCATCTTCGGCATATAACAATCGCTCTGCTCCAAAGCGCTCTTTTAATACTTCATAAAGATGAGTCATTCGAGGCCCAAATAGACAAACGTAATCGATTTCTTGCTCATCTATTTCCTCCGCTAGCCCTTCATGGAAACGCTGTTCATCCGGCCCAAGCTCTAGCATATCCCCTAATACAAGCCATTTTTCAGGTCGAATAGTTGAAGTAGCGATAAATTGAATAGCCGCTTTTACAGAGGTAGGTGCAGCATTATAAGCATCATTAATAAATAATGCACCATTTGTACCTTGTACTTGTTGCATCCTCATATCTGTTAATACTACATGCTCTAAGGATGTACGAATTTGCTCATTTTTTAAACCTAGTTGATGAGAAATTAACATGGCAACCAATGTATTTTTCACTTGATGCTTTCCAAGTACAGAAATAAAGAAGTCACCCTCTATCATACCGTGGGTAGTAAAGCTACTACCATTAGCATTGGCATGAATATGATCAGCATATAAAAGGTTATTTGGCTCTAATCCAAACGCTACGGCATTTAAATGCATTTCCTTAGCCACTAATTCCTGTAGCAATGGTTCATCTCCATCATAGAATAATAGGCCATCCGGCTGCATTCCTTGAATAATCTCAAACTTTGCCTGTGCGATACCTGCACGGGACCCTAAGTCCTGCATATGGGCCTCACCGATATTTGTAATAACTGTCATATGTGGCTGAGCTAGCTTTGTTAAAAATTCAATTTCGCCGAATCCACTCATTCCCATTTCAAGGACAGCTACCTCTGTATCTTCATCAAGCTGTAAAATAGTAATCGGTAAACCTAGTTGATTGTTAAAATTCCCAATTGTCTTTTGAACTTTAAAGAACGGTGCAAGTGTACCCGCTAAAATATCTTTTGTTGATGTTTTACCGTTAGAGCCAGTAATACCAATAAATTTGGCTTTATGTTCATTACGATAAGCTCGTGCCATTTCCTGTAAAGCTACTTCCGGATCATCCACAAACAATAAAGGTATACCTTCCGGCGGATTAGGTTCATCCTTTTGCCAGAGAGAAGCACCTGCACCTTTTTCAAACGCCTGAGCAACGAACCGGTGTCCATTTGTTTGCTCACCACGAAATGGTACAAATAAATCCCCCTGTTGAATTGTTCTTGTATCAATGGAAATTCCTGATACAACCGTATCATCGTAAGCCGACATATCCTCATTTAACCATGCAGCTAATTGTTTTAATGTTTTTTTCACAATAATCCCACTCAGTCTTTTTTATAGTGAAGCTGTTGTTTTTCTTCAAAACGTTCAATGGCTAACGTAATCAAACGATTGATCAGCTCTGGATAGCTTACATTTGTATGTTGCCACAATAGTGGATACATACTTACTGGCGTGAAACCAGGCAATGTATTGACTTCATTAATGTAAACGCTATGATCAGCTGTTACAAAGAAGTCGGCACGAACTAAACCGCTACCATCAATCGCTTTAAAAGCCCGTTTTGCCAGATCTTTTAAGCTTGATTCTGTTTCCTCTGGTAGCTCAGCTGGAATAATAAGTGCTGTGGAGCCGTCCGTGTACTTAGAATCATAATCATAAAATTCTGTAACAGGTTTAATTTCACCTGGTACTGAAACTTCCGGATAATCATTTCCTAAGACGGCAAGTTCAATTTCTCGAGCGATAATACCTTGCTCGACAACAATTTTACGATCGTATTGTAAGGCAACCTCGATTGCTTTTTTTAATTCATCACGGCTTGTTGCTTTGCTAATTCCAACGCTAGATCCTAAATTTGCAGGTTTCACAAACATTGGCCAAGTTAATCTTTCTTCACAGCGTTCAATGATAGCCTGTTGTTCATTCTTCCATTCACTGCGAATAAAGTACGTATAGGGCACTTGTGGTAAACCAGCAATCTCGAATAATTGCTTCATAACCACTTTATCCATTCCAGCAGAAGATGCTAAAACCCCATTTCCTACATAGGGAAGATTTAAAACTTCTAGTAAACCTTGCACGGTTCCATCCTCACCATTTGTTCCATGTAGCAATGGGAAAATAACATCGAACTGTACTGATTTGCCATGTTCATCGATTAAAAAATCAGTAATATTATTTTCTAAAATTGTAGTATTATCACCAAATTGTAGTTCTTCGATAGTACTTACAGGCTTTTCTAAACGATCTCCACGTCGCCATTCTCCTTCAGATGTTATGAAAATCGGATATACTTCATACTCCTCGAAATTCAAAGCACCAGTGACTGCACGAGCTGTTGATAAGGATACCTCATGCTCCGCTGACTTTCCGCCGTATAATAAACCGATTCTTTTTTTCATTTTTGTGCCCTCCACATACTTCTTGAGTACTATTAGTTTATCACGAAACGTCTTGACAAATGACATAAAAATCCCACCGTAATTTTCGACGGTGAGATTTAAGTGTATATTTCGTTAAATAATATAAATCAATTCATCGTGCTCAGTTTTCAAAATGGTATTTAAATCGTCCCATACTTCATCAGGAAAAGAATATTCTGACAGGTTGCGGACTTCTATCCCATATGCCACTTTTGGTTTTTCAATACGGTACAACGATAATAATGCACCGTCTTTAGCAAATGATCGATAAGAACGTAAGAATTCAGGTGAAATGGTAGGGATACTTGATTTTACTTTTCTACGCCAAAATCCAGAGCTACGTTCCTTTTCGCGAATTAAACTATTAAAAACATTTGCCACCAATAAATCCGAATCACTTAAATGTCGGAAATAAATTTTTGTCATTTTTTCTAAATCTGAAGAGTAATAGACGAATCTATTTTGCAATTTGTTAAAAAATGCAGATGTAATCGGTTCTTTTTTATGACTTATGTAAAGCAATTCCCCTTGTTCCATCGGTGTTAGATGGTCTAGCCTCTTCTCATCCATAAAATCGACCCAACATAGTTCCTTGGACTCAGCCGATTTTTTTACAAAATGGGGTACCTCTTCATCCAATACATATTCAAATTGTGTATGCATATTAAAAGAACCGTCTTCATAGGAATGTTTTAATAAAAGTAAGTGATGCAGTGGTTCAAGCGAAGCCGCAAATTGCGAGAATTTTAACCCGCTAAAAATGACAAATTTATCGACATCATTCATATGAACATAAATATGATACATAAAATCATCAGCTGACTTTAATTTTTTAGCCACAACCATCACCCCATTCTTCACTACATTATAAGACTAAACTCGATTTTTTTGAAACATTTTATGTTAATTGTCGTCACAACTATATACGCAGGCATAAAAGTGCTTTTTGCGTTATAATAGGAATGTTACACATGCATTTGCATACAGGTTTTCGATTACTCATTGAGTTAAAATATTTGCTTAAAAGTTCCATTGACAACGTTCAAAGCAAATTGCAATCTTATCAGTAGACATTCTTCTTTCTGATTTTGAATTCGCACTATTCTTTCAACATTATAAACGAAAATGGAAGAAACGCATTATATTTACTCATATTGAGATACTATTTTTATTTAGGTGGATTTTATGGAAAATAAACGAAATTTCGCAAATCGTTTTGACTGGACCCTTGCTTTTATTCTTTTCACTTTTCTAGTCATTAGTTTGTTAGCTATTGCATCTGCCCAAACATCCGGTCAATATGGCATTAACTACGTTCCAAAACAAATGCAATGGTATGTAATTGGTGCAGTAATTATTGGCATAGTGATGTTTTTTGAGCCAGATCAATATAAAAAAATGTCATGGTATATGTATGGAGCAGGGATTGCCTTATTGGTACTGCTTATATTTATGCCTGAAGGAGAAGGTCAAATTGGTGCACCGGTCAATGGCGCAAAAAGCTGGTACCATACACCGCTTGGTAACATTCAACCTTCAGAGTTTATGAAAACATTCTACATCTTAGCACTGGCACGATTAATTAGTAAGCATCATGAAGTCTATTCATTAAAATCATTAAAAACAGACTTCTTATTATTAGGAAAAATCGGTTTAACTCTTATCGTTCCATTAGCGATTATTTTGAAACAACCAGACCTTGGTTCAGCACTTGTATTCTTTGCCATTACCGCTGCCCTTATTATTGTAGCAGGTATTTCATGGAAAATAATATTACCTACATTTTTAGGTGGCGTAGTAGCAGGTGGTTCACTATTATGGATGGCTCTCTATATGCAAGATTTCTTAGAGAAAACATTCGGTTTTAAAACGTATCAGTTCGCTCGAATCTATTCTTGGCTCGATCCCTACTCCTATTCTTCCAGTGATGGTTACCATTTAATTACATCGCTCAATGCAATTGGATCAGGTGAAATTTTCGGTAAGGGCTTTCGAAACCGAGAAGTATATGTTGCAGAGAACCATACCGATTTCATTTTCACTGTAATCGGTGAGGAATGGGGCTTTATTGGGGCAAGCATTGTTATTTGTATTTTCTTCCTACTAATTTATCATTTAACAAAAACTACTCTTTTATTGAAAGACCCATTTTCAACATATGTTTGTGCTGGTATTATCGCTATGATTACATTCCATGTGTTCGAGAATATAGGAATGACGATTCAATTATTACCGATTACCGGTATTCCACTTCCATTCATTAGCTATGGTGGTAGTTCATTAATGGGGAATGCTCTAGCTATCGGACTTGTCTTTAGTATGAGGTTCCACTATCGGACATACATGTTTACTACACATGATGAAGATGAATAAAAATAGAAAAAGGGAAGCCTCTAGTACAGAGACTTCCCTTTTTCTATTGTAAACGAGTTAAGCTTGAACTTGCGGTGTCTGCGTTGGTGGTGTTAGCACTTTTAAAAGTTCTAGTCGAGACTTTGTTACAGTGGCTGTTACACCCAACTTAGATAAATTCGAAACAATCTTTTTCAAATCTACTTCTTTCCTCATACATTCCACCTCAATCTTTCCTCGATTTTATATAACGTTTAATTGGCAAAAAAGTTTCATTTTTCTACGAGTATGATGTCTGACAAGTTTATCATACCATTTAACTTTGCTTTGAAATTTTTCTTTTTTGTGACATTGTATTTTTTTATACCCTGCCCTGTTCACCACCAAACATTTATAAACTAACCTAAACCCCCATATTTTATTCATTTACTTTATTTCACAGCAAAAGAAAAGCCGTCTATCCATGTTTCTCCTTCCGTTTTCTTGTAATAGCAAGAACAACGGGGTTAGAATATACATATTGAAATAATGTATGAAAGCAGGGAACTATATGAAAAAGGCAATTTTATTATTAATGTCTGTTCAATTCCTCGTTTACCTAGGGTTCGGTATTATTATTCCAGTCTTACCTGAGGTTATTGTGCAGCAAAATTGGGATAATCTCCATGTTGGTGGCTTACTGACCGTCTATTCATTAGCTAGCTTTTTCACTGCACCATTTTGGGGCATGCTATCAGATAAGGTAGGTCGTAAACAGCTAATCTTAACGGGACTAATTGGTTTTAGCCTAAGCTTTGTTATTTTTTCATTATTTATTGATAACTTAGCTATTTTATATGTTTCCCGCGTTGTAGGAGGATTATTTTCAGGAGCTTTATATACGGCTGTAACAGGATTTATTGCAGATATGTCTAGCGAGGAGACACGTAATAAATATATGGGCTTTATGGGTATGTCCATCGGTCTAGGATTTATTTTTGGCCCAGCAATTGGTGGAATGCTAGGTCATTATAGCTTGCAATTACCGTTTATCGCATCAGCTATATTAATTGGACTATTATTTATTTATGCAAGTTTCGTCTTAAAAGAACCTGAAAAACGAAAAGATTCAAATAAACGTGCTATTGTGCCAAAAGGTGCTGGGAAAATGCTACAATACCGTGTGCGTTACTTATTTATGTTTTCATTTTTAGTAACATTTATGTTAGCAGGTGTAGAAGCTACATTCCAACTATTCCAAATCGAAAAAATTCAAATTACACCATTACAAATTGGTTATTTATTTATGTTTAGTGGCTTTGTTGATGCTGCGATACAAGGTGGTGTCGTTCGCCGAATTAAAAACGGCAGTGAGACAACTTGGCTAATCGGGGCACAAATTGTAACGGCTGTGGGTATGCTTTTATTCACGTTAACCGCTAACCTATTTATCGCAGGGCTAGCATTATGTGTCTTTACAGCCGGAAACGCACTTGCGAGAACATGTGTTGTTTCACTATCCTCTAAAGAATCTGGCGGGCAATATGGTACAGCAGCTGGACTATCTTATTCCATGGATAATCTGGGACGCATACTAGGTCCACTATTTTTCACCTGGTTATTTACAATGCATGCAAGTCTCGGTTACTATACATCAGCAGTAATCGCTATTCTTTCTATTAGCTTAATTTTTATTTTTAAAGCCTCTAAAAAATCGTTGCGTTTTGATTAACATTGATCATGGCTACGATAGAATGATTATCAAGCAATTCGGATTATCTCTAGTAAATCATAGAGATAATCCTTTTCTATGCTAACTAGCTATTTAAAATCTTCTTTCCTCATTTGAAGTAGGCTATACTAAGTATGTTATTATCAATAGTAAAGGCAGGTGTAGGAATGAGCATTTTTACAGATATAGAATACTTAGTTCCTTTTACTTTATTTTTTAATATTTTATTAGCCATGACTATCATTTTTTTAGAACGTAAAGATGCTACATCTACATGGGCATGGATTCTCGTCCTATTTTTCATACCATTAGCTGGGTTTATTTTGTATCTATTACTTGGAAGACAGTTACGAAAAAAACATTTATTCCGTTGGGAAGGGCGTAAAGATATCGGTATCGATACGCTCATCAACTATCAAATGGATGCCATTCGTAATGAAACATTTGAGTTTCGTATTTCAAATGCAGAGAATTATCAAGAGATGATTTACATGCACCTTAGAACAAACAATGCCGTTTTAACGCAGGACAATCATCTAGATATTTTTGATGATGGGGCCAATAAATTTGAACAGCTCCTTAAAGATATTGAAGCGGCTAAGGACCATATCCATATTCAATACTATATCTTCCGTCTTGATGATTTAGGAACACGAATCGTTCAAGCACTAATTAAAAAGGCGCAGCAAGGTGTCAAAGTACGCCTCCTCTATGATGAGATGGGCTCACGTAATGTGAAGAAACGTCATTTCAAAGAATTGCTTAATGCCGGAGGCGAGGTAGAAGTCTTCTTCCCTTCCATCTTCCCACTACTTAATCCCCGTTTAAATTTTAGAAATCACCGAAAAATCGTTGTCATTGATGGCCGTATTGGCTATATCGGAGGTTTTAATGTTGGGGATGAATATTTAGGCTTACAAAAAAAGTTTGGGTATTGGAGAGATACACATTTACGTATTGAAGGTAGTGCTGTACATCCACTCCAAACACGCTTTTTATTAGATTGGAATCAAGCAAGCTCCCAGCAAAAGATGGGTTACTCGGACCGCTACTTCCCTGCTATCCCGAAAAAAGGTGATGTTGGTTTACAAATTGTATCAAGCGGACCTGACTCCGATTGGGAGCAAATTAAGATTGGTTACTTAAAGCTGATAAATATGGCCCAAAAGTATATCTATATTCAAACGCCTTATTTTATTCCCGATGTAAGCTTCTTAGATGCCATTAAAATTGCGACTTTGTCCGGTATCGATGTACGTATTATGATCCCTAACAAGCCAGATCACATGTTTGTTTATTGGGCTACATATTCCTATGTTGGACAGCTGCTTCGTGCAGGAGCAAAAGTATATATCTATGAAAAGGGCTTTATTCATGCCAAAGCTATCATTATCGATGATGAGGCTTCCACTGTTGGTACAGCTAATATCGATGTTCGAAGCTTTAGCTTAAATTTCGAGGTGAATGCCTTTATCTATGATGCCAACATTTCGCATCAGCTGGCGGAGCTGTTTGAAAAGGATATTTTTGATTGTACAGAGCTGACGTGGGAGATGTACCAAAACCGTTCCTCATTGATCAAATTTAAAGAATCAATATCTCGGTTATTAACTCCTATCTTATAAAATGAAAAAGGAAGAGAGCTTGTTCGTTTAGAACCGCATCTCTTCCTTTTTCTTATTTCACGCCTAAATATTCTTCTAGCGTAATGCTTTGCTTAGCAATTTCTTTAGCTACATCCTTACCAACATAACGATAATGCCAAGACTCATACATATAGCCTGTAATTTCCTCTTTGTTTTGAGGGAATCGTAGAATAAACCCATACTCTTGAGCGTGTGCAAATAACCACTGCCCTGCTGGTGTTTCTCCAAATTCCTCTGTCAGCCATACATCTTCTTTTCCACGCTCTCCTATATCAAACGCTAAGCCTGTTTGGTGTTCTGAATAGCCTGGACGAGCACTGTATCGATCTGCCGCCTCTTGTCCATCACGATTAACATAGTTGTTATAAAGTGTTGTTTGATATTCAAAAGAACGATAACCGCTAAAAGCAACTAAATCAAACCCTTGTTGCTTGGCAGCCTCTAGCATTTGATTGAGCGCTTGTCTTGCTTCTGGATTTTCCTCAGGTGCAAAGGTAGAAGGAAGCGGATAAATTTTATTTGCTAGCAGAATGCCTTTTATATACGTTGGTTCGGTAGGTAAAGTTTGATTAGGCAGATAGCCATTTTCGTCTGGTTGCTGCTCTGGCTTTTCAGGTGTTTCAGGTGTAGTGTCTGTCTTCTCTGTTGTAGAAGAATCTTGGTCTGTTGATTTATTTGTTTCTGTAGATTTTGGTTGCTCATTAGATGCACTATTTACTTGATTATTTTTATAGTTGTAAACTACAAAAATAGATACGATTAACGCAACAGAAATCAAAGCACCCATGATGAGCAAAAGACGATTGTTTTTCACTATTTATGCCCCTTTTAAAAATAGCACATACGAAAAGAGTAGGTCCTCCCTCTGTAAATACTTATCTTATTTTATTACTTGATTGATATAATCTCATTTTAGCACTGTTCACATTTTCAGGTGTGAAATTCACCTGTTATTTTGTAAATATTAGTCTGTAAGAATAATGATGAATACGATGATTGAAGCTAACGCAAAAAATATCGCCATATACTTCATCCATTTTGCTTCTTTTCCATATCCTTGTTCTTCAAAACTTTTTGCTCTAAAGCCATTTGACATGGCAAACATAATTGTCATTGCAAGTACAGCAAAATTAAATTTCCCTATAATAATAAATACAAGTGCCGCAATACTAAAAATAGCGACTAAAATGGATGATAGCCATTTTCTGTTCATCATGTTGTCCCCCTAAAAAAATCGAGGCAACAGAGGCGCCTCGACATGAATAAATTATTTTGCTTTTTCTGGATGTTGCGAATAGTACTTTCGCCCAATATATGTTTGTAGAATTAACAACGCACCACTGACAGACCAATACAAAGGTAATGCTGCCATAGATGACATCGAAATAAAGACAATCATAATTGGTGAAATATAAATAAACATTTTCATTTGAGCCTTTTGCTGCTCAGGTACAGTCCATAATGATACTCGTGCCTGAACGAGGTACACAATACCCGCTACAATCGTCATGACGATATCAGGTGACCCTAAGCTAAACCATAAAAACTCATGTGACTTCACATCTGTTGAATATAAAATTGAGAAATAAAGACCCATAATAATCGGCATTTGAATTAACATTGGTAAGCATCCCATGTTTAATGGATTAATGCCATGCTTTTGATAGAGAGCCATCATTTCTTGTTGATATTGCGTTTGCTCTTCTTTTGTCTTAGCTTCTTTCATTTTCTTCTGAACTGCTTCCATTTCAGGCTTGAATGCATCCATTTTTGTTTTCATCAATTGTTGTTGACGATAATTTTTCAACATAATTGGCATTAAGACTAAACGGATTAGAACAGTAATCGCAATGATTGCTAAACCATAGCTGCCTGCAAAGATATTGTTCCCGAAAAATTCCAATAAAAATTCCATAGGTTTTACAAAGATACTATAGAAAAAACCTTCTTTGTTTTGCACTGCTTGACAGCCACTAAGTACAAAAACAGCCAGCCCAAGCATTGAAAATAGTTTCAAATTTTTCATTTTTCCACCTACTATAATTTATCAACTACTGTGAAGTATACCTTATAGGGTCTATCTTTATCAAATAGCAAGTGCTACTATTTATGTTTGTTATTTTCATAAAAAAAGGTGCGAGCTATAGCAGTATAGCTAACACCTCTGCACCTCATATTTTTCTATGCTCAAAAGCTATGCATTTTGTAATTCTGTCTCAGCCATTTCAAATCGGTAAAATTCATGATGAAGCTCATCTCTAAAATGCTTCGGCGTAACACCAGTATACTTTTTGAAAATACGTGTAAAATAACTTTGGTTACAGAAATGGAATTGATCAGATATAGATGTGATACTTTTGTTGGTATGTCGTAAGTAGTATTGTGACTCTTCTACACGTCGAACATTTAAGTATTCAACTAATGTAATACCTACATGTTCTCTAAAAATACGTGATAAGTGACTAGTACTTATGTGGAAATTATTAGCTATACTTTCCACAGTTAAATCATTTTCTAATTCATCATTTATATACATGATCACTTTGTTGACAGTTTGATGTCGGAAAGTCGGTTGTTTGCGATCTGCAATAAAATAAACAAAGAAATCAATTAAATCATCGGCAAATTGCAAAAATTCTGCGTCTTTCATTTGGTTTTCGATCATATCATTACAAGCAATATTGAAAGCAAATGCCTTTTTTGAAGGTACTTGATTGTCTAGCAATTTTCGAGCAACGATCGAAGACAAAACGGAAAAATAACCTCGAACAATTTTAATGACCTGCTTCCCAAAACGAATTGAAAGAATATCAATTAATTCATGTAAAGATTTTTTCGCTTTGGTGGATTCTAAATGGTAAATTTCAAAAATTAATTTCGACTCAATATTAAAAAATTCTTCGACGCCGATATATTGATTTATATTATCGATTTCTTGGAAGTATCTTTTGGAAATCGTTTCTGACATAGAATGTTGATGTAGTTGCATAATCTTCCCCATCTTTCCTCAGAGTGCACGAACTGCATTACAATATTTGACATCAATCCCAGTGAATAAAAAATAAGAAAATAGTATTTATTAATTTATCTTAAGAACTGAGTCCTATTTCACATTTTTTTAAAAAAACTACCTTATAAATAACCTAACTTAAACACCAGAACACAAGAAAATAGACTATACAGTGAATTTTACCATATTCTGCGATTTCCTTTCAACCACATTTTAATTGCTACTCTAGTTCTAATTTATCACATAGCCATAGTAGAAACCTTGTAAACTTATTCCTAACAATTAAATTTTACCATATACGTATTAAAATATTTTAGTCATTATCTAAATGTATTTACAAATTATACAAGACAAATTTCACCATTCTAATGAGTCAATCGACATTTTTCTATTTTATTCCTAAATCTTCTCTATATAATTTATATGATTATGTAGTAAAATAGATGATAATACTATTTTTAAAAGTTTAGACGAGGTGTTTAAAGTGGAACCAAAACAAATAGAAGAAATTATGGAGATTATTAAGGAATTCTTTCCCGAGAATACTTCCATTGCTATCTCTGATACCAATGAGTATTTGTATTACCAGCCAAGTAAAAAGGTTGATTTAAAAATTAAACCTGGCGACCCTATTAAAGAAGGTTCAGCGGCTCACAAAGCCCTAAGCTATGGTCAAAAAATTAGCTCGTACATCGAACCTGATGTTTTCGGTGTAGCTTATTACGGTATGAGTATTCCTTTAATGGAGGAAGGCGAAACTAAAGGAGCTATTACTGCTATCTTCCCGCAAAAACCATCAGCATTCTTAACAAACTACATTACCATTAAAATCGATGATTGCTGGTACCCAATTAAGCATGATCAAGTGATTTATTTAGAAACACAACTCCGTAAAACATTTGTTAAAACAATGTCTCGTGAAGGTTATCACCGTTTAAACCTAAGTGATTTAGAGCTATTTTTAGCACCTGATTCATTTATTCGTTGTCACCGCTCTTACATCGTTAACATTGACTACATCGATGAAATTCAACCAGATTCTCACTCAACGTTTTTATTAATTATGAAAGACGGTACTCGTATCCCTGTTAGCCAACGCTATGCAAGCTATTTCCGCCGTTCTTTAGGTTTCTAATTTTAAATACAGCGAGCAATCTATGTGGATTGTTCGCTGTATTTTTTTAATCCGAAATAGATCCCCTCATGTCCCCTATTAACAATTTTTGCATAGTTTTTATGTAGAAATTACCTATATTTATACAGCTCTACAATAAAACGTTTTCTCTGTCGAAAAATCATCTTAATGCTCGATTTTCCTTTTTTTACTCAATTTAATGCTATTCATAAAGTAATTGTGACAATTTGGTGATAGTATTATTCAAATGGTTGGAGTCATACTACAACTGAATAAACAGAAAATTCTCAAATGTTTTTTCTAGTTTTGTAATCGGTTTCCATCAAAATTATTTAGGGGAGGATTTTTTTATGGATGCAAATGTTCAAAAACGCCTAGGTTTAAAAGAGCTTGAGAGTAAAATTGTCACTGCTGAAGAAGCAGCAGCGCTTATTTCTAATGGTGATGTAGTTGGGATGAGTGGTTTTACTCGTGCTGGGGACGCAAAAGTTGTGCCAATGGCTTTAGTTGAGCGAGCAAAAAATGAAGAATTCAAAATTGATGTATATACAGGTGCATCATTAGGACCAGAAGTGGATAAGTACTTAGCAGAAGCTGGTGCCATTCGTAAACGTGGACCATTCCAAGGAGACGCTGGTATCCGTAATTTAATTAACTCTGGTGATGTTTTATATGTAGATGCTCACCTTTCTCATAATGCTGAGCTAGTGCGCCAAGGAATTATCGGACCAATTAAGTATTTAATTCTTGAAGCGGTTGCTATTACTGAAGATGGGTTAATCATTCCAACAAACTCTGTAGGTAACTCACCTATCTTTGCAGAATATGCAGAAAATATTATTATCGAGTTAAACATCTCACATCCAGAAGCTTTAATCGGCATCCATGATATTTATGTACCTGGTGAACAAGGTAAGCGTGAAGCTATTCCAATGACAGACGCTATGCAACGAATTGGTGATATCGGTATTAAAGTGGATCCAGCTAAAATTAAAGCAATTGTTATTTCTGAAGAGCCAGATGCTCCTTCATTAATCGTACCTCCAGATGAAGAAACACAAACTATGGCAAACATTTTATTAGACTTCTTTAGCAATGAAATTAAAGCAGGTCGTTTAACCAAACAATTAATGCCATTACAATCTGGTGTTGGTTCTGTTGCAAACGCTGTACTTGATGGCTTTGCAGATTCAGAATTTGAAGATTTAATCGTGGCATCAGAAGTACTTCAAGATGCAGTATTTAACTTAATCGATGCAGGTAAGGTTAAATTTGCCGCTGCAACTTCAATTACATTGACTGAAGAATTACAGCAAAAAGTATATGGCAATTTAGAAAAATATGCTGATAAAATTTGCTTACGTCCACAAGAAATTTCTAACCACCCTGAGCTTATCCGTCGTTTGGGTCTAATCTCAATCAACACAGCTCTTGAGTTAGATATCTATGGTAACGTAAACTCAACGCATGTCTCTGGTACTCGTATGATGAACGGTATCGGTGGTTCAGGAGACTTCGCTCGTAACGCACGCCTTGGTATTTTTGTTACAAAATCATACGCAAAAGGTGGAGCAATTTCTTCTATCGTGCCAATGGTATCTCACGTTGATCATACTGAGCATGATGTAGATGTTATCGTAACAGAACAAGGTATCGCTGACTTACGTGGTCTTGCACCAAAAGAACGTGTACCTTTAATTATTGAAAACTGTGCACACCCAGATTATAAAGAGCAATTATGGGATTACTACAACCGTGCTGTCGAAGCAACTGGTAGCCATCAAACGCCTCACCTTTTAGAGGAAGCACTTTCTTGGCATGTAAATCTTGCTAAAAACAAAACAATGAAAAAAGAAGTTTCAAAAGCTTAATCTTCAATTTTCAGGACGCCTACTAAGTGAAAACTTATTGGGCGTTCTTTTTTATTGGAAATGTTATAATAGGAATATATGCAACTAACTTACTAATTTGTTCTAATTCATGGGAGGAGCTATGAAAAAATTTATTTATGTAATTATTTTCTTTTCTTTTTTCGACCTATTTACCCAGCTACCTGTTATGAGTACATATGCTGAGTCTTTAGGAGCATCAGCATTCCTTACAGGTCTTGCAGTAGGTATGTATTCGTTATCCAATACATTTGGTAATATAATTTCAGGCTTTTTAACGGATCGCAAAGGACCTTTTATCATACTCATCGTTGGTCTCTTAACAACAGGTTTATCATTAACACTTTATAACTTAGTAGAGGAGCCTATTGCGCTTTTAGTAGTCCGTTTTATTCATGGACTTGTTGCAGGCTTCATTGTCCCTGCCGCCTTTACATTTTTAGCAAACGCTACTGAGCAAGAAAAAAGAGGTAAGGGTAGTGCTATTTCTGGCGCATTTGTTGGTATTGCTGCTATTATTGGCCCTGCTTTTAGTGGTATTCTAGCAAGCCGGACAAGTGTCCCATTTGTTTTTAATATTACTGCAAGCTTTATGCTTTTATTAGGGATTCTTTCTTTCTTTTTACTAAGAGCAAATCAAGTAAAAAAAGAAAAAGCGGCACCAAGTACATATATTCCGATAAGTGTATTTTTTAATAATACAGGAACATTAAAGGCATTTTCAGGAGCCTTTTTCTTAATGTTTTCACAAGGTGTAATTGCATATCTTCTACCGCTCAAAGTTCAATCTCTAGGCTTTGACTCTCGTTTAAGTGGCACATTGATGAGCACATTTGGTATTATCGCTGTACTTGTTTTTTTATTACCAACTAATCGTATCTTTGATAAGGTTAACCCTCTAAAAACATTGTCACTCGGTATTGGATTAATGGGATTAAGCCAATTATTAATAAGCCAAGCCGATTTTAGCTCTTTTCTTTATCTAGCAATGGCATGTTATGGGATTGGGTTTGGATTCCTTTTCCCTTCCGTCAATTCACTTTTAATCGATTCTACAACGGCTGAAATACGAGGAAAAGCATATGGTTATTTCTATGCATTCTTCTCTCTTGGTGTAGTATTAGGTTCTTCCTTGTTAGGATGGCTATCACTTGGAGTGATCAGCGGCTTTATCTTTACGGGAATTGTATTATTAATATTTGCTGGAGTAATACTACTCCCACACAAAAGACCTTCTCATGCATAGATGAGAAGGTTTTGTCATTATTTTTCCTTATCTTGAATTTCCTCATTATAGAAGTGGACACCAGTATGTCCTCCACCTTCAGCGACCATTTCATTTGATGCTATCTTCGTTGGAGAAGTACCAGCCTCTGTTGCCACCTCTGTTGATACGCGTTCTGCAATATTGTCGTGCATATCAGGACCTGTTGTCAGATAAGATTCTAATCTTGATTTCATATTATTAAACATCGATAGTGCTTTATCACGGTTCTCTTTTTTACTTAAATAAGATGCTGCTAATCCCGCTAATCCTGCAATGACAACACCTGTTCCTTTTCGTTTAGCCATAATTTATTACCTCCTAAAAATATAGAAACTAGCTCTGTACTATAGTTTTTCCCTATTCTTAGAAGAATAAACATTTATTTTTTTATCTCTATCTGCATATATATAAGAATAAGAAATATACTTGCCTACATATCCGCCGTACTAACCATTCTTCTATTAACATTCAGCTCAATTTTCGACATTTATCATAATTATGTAATTTTTTATGATTATAATAGGCAAGTAAAGGGAATTAATGAATTAATACTAAAAATAGGAGCGTGATTATGATGAAGGATTTCGATTTAGCGTATGATTGGATAGACATGGCTTCATTAGTAGGTGGGGCAGGCCTTTTAACCGTACTAATTTATGGTGTGATACTTCTGTAAGGAGCTACTTGAATGAGTTATCTTAGCAATTAAAAGGCAATCCGCTTACCTTATAAGCAGATTGCCTTTATTTTATCGTTTTACATCATTATAAGCATCTGATTTGGCAAAGGCCGCAACTACATAGGAACAAACTGCTTCCATCTTATAGCCATGTTCACGCGCATACTGTGCTGCCTGATCAAGCAATTGTTTGGCCACCCCTTGACCTCGGAGCTTATCTGATACATATGTGTGATCCATTACCATTACTTGCCCGTTTTGCTGCCAAGTAATTTCTGCAAGTCTTTCCCCTGCTTGCTCATTCAAAAATGCAAATTTATTTCCTGCTAATTGCTGTAATTGAAATTCCATTTCTCACCACTCCTTTTATTCATAGTACCATAGCCTTTTAGATTTTCACAAAACTTGCGACTGTTCTAAACAAAAAGAATCTGTCCACTCATTCTAGTAGATGAGTATGACAGATTCTTTTATTATTCATTGTTAGTTAAACCAAGAAGATATAGTATCTTTTAAATTAGCAAAGAAGCTTTTCACACTCTCCCAAAATCCTTTATCTTCCATAAGAGAGCCGAACTTTTCTTGAATCGTATTACTAATATCGTTTAATTGTTCAGACCATTTACTGAAATCAATATCCAGCTTACTGATTTTATCCATTAAATCTACGAGCAATTGACGGTCCTTTTCACTTAAATTGATGTCAAGCTTGTTTAATTGCTCTTGAACGATCTTTTCAACTTCTTCACGTGTAGCTGGCTTTAATTCAGCAATTTGCTTTTTAATTTCTGTTAGTAATTCAGCTACCTTTGCATCATCCACACCGGCAGATTCAGCAATAGATGTTGCAACCGATAACTCCTCATTTGCTACATCTGTTCGTTCAATATCAAGCGTTTCACCTGTAGTAACCTCGTATGCCTTGTAAATACCAACTAACGCCGAATGCCCTGTTACCGCCTTAGGTGCAGCCACCTGTACTGTAGCATCTTCAATCCCCGCCGTTAACATTGCATTCGCGTACATTTCTGATGTCACCTGTGTAATATTTGTTGGTGTGACAATTTCTATTACTAGACCTTCCCCTACATCTCTTCGTGTAATTTTAGCAGAAGAATACATGCGGGAACTTGAATTACTATCTTTAATGTATTTAACTAGATCCTGACCTGATACCGTTATTTCTTCGATTTCAGGTTCTTCATTGACTTTTAATGATTTTTTTACTGACTCTTTTTCAGCTTCAGATAAATTTGCTCCATATACAACGATTGGAACGCCTAACTTTTCATCAATTGCTTTCGGAGGCGTATTATCAGATGCAAACCCTGTCGCTGGTGCCATCACACCAAATACCAACATAGTAGCTGTTAGTATTTTCATCCAAGTTTTTTTCAAATCGTGTGACCCCTTTCGATAAAACCTCATAATTAGCCTGTATAATGTATACCACTATACAGTTATTAGTACGTAAAAAAGCAGAGAAGGTTTCAAGGATGTCTCTTGTCGCTATTACTTAATTTAATTAATCGTCCACTAGACTTCTTCAGTCCAGCCGTCCTGTTGCTTCACTTTACCAGCTTTCATCAATGTTCCTAAGGCACGTTTAAAGGCACCCTTACTCATATGAAACATTTCTTGAACTTCTTCAGGAGAGGATTTATCGCCAAATGGCATTTTGCCCCCAACATCCTGTAGATAGCTCAAAATTTGCTGCGCATCATCGGAAAGGCGCTCATGTTTTCTCGGTAAAAGAGAACCGTTCATGGAGCCATCTTCTTTTACATCAATAATTCGAACTACTACATCTTGTCCTAAGCGTGGCTCTGCATTACGCTCTGATTCATGCACAAAAATACGATATGGATGTTCTACACCTAATAAAAACGAGCCAACTGGTAACAAACGGTATGGGCGTGCCTGAATGTTTTTATTATGCAAATCTTCAAATGCACCTTCATATAACTCCAAAATCTTTTCTTCCGTTGCTAATCGTCCAAATAAATCACCGTTACGATCTGTGCGTAGTGTCATAAATAAATGATCACCTGGAACCGGCCATACTTCTTTTAATGGTGGTAAATCCTCTGCTTTAACTAACACTTCTCGAGAGGAACCAATATCTACATAAGCCCCTTCACGTTCTACTACTTTTAGCACTTTCGCCCAACCGTATTCTCCTTGTGTAAAAGCTGGGATTGCTGTTGTAGCAGCTAAATCCCCTCGTCGATCTACAAATAAAAATACTTCAAGGCGGTCACCTACTGTTAGCGGCTCTGTTACCTCTGAAGCATTTAAAGGTAGTTCTTCAACTCCATTTGTTAAAATCCATTTTGATGTTTGTTGCTCTAATACCGTTAATGTAACGACTTCACCTGATTTTAATGCGTCCATATTGTCTCCCTTTCCTCCACACTATCATTTTATAGATTGTGCTGTGTCTTTGATGCCTCTAATTTTTTCACGATGTCTGGATTCTCTTCCATTACTTGCACAAGATCCGCTATACGATCGATTGAATTCCAACTTAAATGATGCTCAATTCCTTCAACATCATTATATATACGCTCTTCATCCACACCAATCATTCGTAAAAACTGCTCGAGCAATTCATGGCGCTGCACAAGACGCTTTCCTAGCTTTTCACCTTTCGGCGTCAATGTCAGTCCACGGTATTTTTCATAAACTAAATAACCATCTTTATCTAATTTTTGAACCATTTTTGTAACAGAAGAAGGAAGAACAGATAATGCTTCAGCAATGTCAGACACTCGCGCATATCCTTTGTTAGCGATTAGTAAATAAATTTGTTCGATATGGTCCTCCATACTAGGTGTTGGCATATCCTTTTCCCTCTCTTTCCTTTTCTTACTCTCTAGTTTACTACAAGCTTGGCTTAAAAGTTAACTGAAAATACATATGCCAGAAAATCACGACCTGTACAACTTAAAAAGAGCCTCTTCATTTAAGAAGTAGGCTCCACTTTGTGTCGAGGATACTTATTTACCACATGTAACGCGTGAATAATCTCTTTGTTGATGCGCTCAATACTTTCAGGAGTATTCATTTCCTTAAATGCCTCGTCTCTAGCTTCCATAGATGTAACATACTTACTCGGCAATGCATTTAGTGTAAGTGCCACCGTGTCGAGTTCACAGATTTCGCATTTACAAAATGTTTGATATTCCGGTCCTCGTAGTAAAAAGCTTACTAAACCACGCACAATCTCTTCTGTAACATTTACTAAAATAGGATCTGACTTATTCAAACTTTCGCCTCATTTTATATTGAATGGTTACATTACTCCTGAAACTATAATAGCTTTTAAAAAGTACTTTTTCAAGAATCACTAGTAGCATCTATTCGCACAAAATTAGTAGTGTCAAAGTAAGATTAATCTCCTGCTTTTTCCTATCAAATCACATCTTACCTACTATTTTTTTGCTTTTATTAGTCTTAATGAATTAAAAACAACTAATAGGGTTGCGCCCATATCTGCAAAAATTGCTATCCATAACGTTAGCCATCCTGGGATAACTAGCAGCAACGCAATTAATTTTAAGGCTAGGGCAAAAATAATATTTTCCTTAATAATGCGTAGTGTTTTTCTGCTTAATCCAATTGTGTATGGGAGCTTTGTTAAATCGTCACCCATTAAGGCAATATCGGCTGTCTCGAGAGCTGCATCTGTGCCTGCTCCCCCCATTGCAATTCCCACATTTGCAGTGGCCAATGCTGGCGCATCATTTACGCCATCCCCAACCATTGCTACGGCTCCAAACTGTGCACGTAAATCTTTAATCGCCATTAATTTTTCCTCTGGTAATAAACCAGCACGCACATCTGTTACCTGTAATGATGTAGCAATGGCCTTAGCAGTAGGCTCTGCATCACCTGTTAACATCACCATATGTTTTACTTTTAGGGCATTAAGTTTTTGTAAGACATCCTTACTTTCATGACGCAATTGATCAGCAATCCCAATTAATCCAATGAGTTGGCTTTTCGAAACCGCTGCTACTACTGTCTTACCCTGTTCCTGTAGCTTTTTAACCTGATTTTCTATATTTTTATCGATAAAGGCTAATGTGGACACCCATTTCATGCTACCTACGTAAATAATCTGCTGATCAACTGTTGCAAAGGCTCCTTTGCCTGTGACTGATTGGAATTCTGTAGGCACTAACTCAGGTAAATTTTTATCATGTAATCTATTTAATATAGCTTTTGCCAAAGGGTGCTGGGACTGTTTTTCTACTGCTGCCACTAGCTGTAATACATATTCCTCTGACCAACCATCCATTGTCACTATATCCGTAACAGCTGGCTGTCCTTCGGTTAATGTACCTGTTTTATCAAAGGCTACCGCTTCAATATGTCCTAATTGTTCTAAATGAATTCCGCCTTTAATAAGGACACCTTGTCTTGCAGCATTCCCAATCGCAGTAACAATAGCCACCGGTGTAGAAACAACGAGTGCACAAGGACATCCTACTACTAACACTGCTAAGCCTTGGTAAATCCAGTGCTGCCAATCTCCTATAAATAAAGGTGGAATAACAGCTACTAAAAAAGCAACAATGATAATAGCTGGTGTGTAATACTTCGCAAAGCGATCTACAAATTGCTGAGAAGGTGCTTTCTCTGCCTGCGCCTCTTCTACAAGATGAATGATCTTAGCAATTGTTGTGTCTTCTACTCGCTTTGTCACGCGAACCTCAAGCGCACCCTCTTCATTTAATGTACCTGCGAATACTTCATCATTCACTGTTTTATTCACTGGAATGGACTCACCTGTTATAGCTGCTTGATTCACTGCAGATAGCCCGCTAATGACAATGCCATCCATCGCAATCTTTTGCCCAGGCTTTACAAGTAAAATATCCCCTATCTCGATATCTTCTGTCGGCAGTTCAAGCTCATGAAAATGCTCGCCATGCGCTCTTTTAATGATAGCTGTCGGTGGAGCGATATCCATTAACCCTCGAATCGATTGTCTTGCCTTATCCATAGAGTAAGCTTCAAGTGCTTCACTTACGGCAAATAAAAAGACTACAACTGCCGCTTCTTCCCATTCCCCAATAATAGCAGCTCCAATAATAGCGATTGTCATAAGGGTCTTCATATCAAATTCAAAGCGAGCTAAATTACGGAAGCCCGTTTTAAAAATACCAATTCCCCCTACAAGAATAGCTATGATGAACATGGCTATTGGAATCGGGTTTGTTTCTCCCTGCATAGAAACAAATAAATAGCCTAGAATGACAAAGAACAAAGATATCCCTGCCAAAATATTCTCTTTTTTACGGTAAAAAGGTGTAGATTTTTCGACTGTTCTCACTGCTGATTGCGACACCTTGATCCCATCAAAGGCACCTGCTTCTTCAATTTGATTCACACTAATGTTGCCGACTACCGTTATTTTAGAAGCACCAAAGTTGACTTGTGCATCCTCCACCTCAGGAATAGCCTTTACATTTTTCTCAAACTTCGCTGCACAGCTAGCACAGGAAAGATTTTGCAATCTGTATTCTTGTTTAGTTGGCGTCGCTACCATTCGCAATCCCCTCTTTCGCATGTTCATAGGCAATTGTTACAATTTGAAATACATGCTCATCCGCTAAAGAGTAATACATTTGCTTCCCTTTGCGGTGTGACTTTGCTAAATTATTATCTTTTAAGTAACGTAAATGATGTGATGCTGTTGCGACTGACGAGCCAATAATCGATGCTACATCACAAACACATAATTCATCCTCTACCGTTAAAGCAAAGGCGATTTTAAGCCTTGTTTCATCAGATAATGCTTTTAAAAACTTTGCTACCCCTGATAGATCAGGCATTTGTTGTTGTACCTTAGTGACTGCTTCTTCATGTACTTGCGTCACCTCACAAATTTCTTTTGGCATTGTTCCTCACCTCATTCAAATATTCGTTTGATTGTATTCAATGTAACATATTATTCCATCTTATTCAAATGAATATTTGAATGTTGTGATTTATATCCTAGTAAAAAAAATTAACGTACTTTAAAAAGTACGCTAATCATTTTTGTTACTTCGCTTTTAATTTTAATGTTTTACCTTTAATATCTTCCTGTTTTACAAAAGTTCGATGATAATCACCATCTGCCCAATCGAGTACTTGATCTTGGTACCAATCAGACTTTACATGACCACTTTGACCAGGTCCAACAATATGATAGCCAGAAGTTAAATCACCCACATCCACAACAAAACGCCAAGAAGCACCATGATCCACATTACCAGAAAGATCATTATCAGCAGCCTGTACCGTCACTTTGGATCCTCCAATTGGAACCTTTTTAGCATTAAAATAGGCAGCTAAAATTGGAGAAGCACTACCTAACGTATGATCAAAAGTGAGCTGGTGGAAATCTCCCCATTGCCACTTGGATGCATTTTTACCAAATTGATCTTCTAATTGTGCAATGGTAAGCTCTAGTGCCTTGTAAACTGTTGCATCAACTCCACCTTGCTCCTCGATCCAAATACTCTTGCCCCCTGCATAGGCTGTGCGTAAAAGCTGGTCTGTAATATTAAATTTACCATGCATGATGTCATACATATCTGCAGGCATTTGATCTTTAAACAATACTTCCTGTAATTTGGTCATAAGCGTATGGAATACGAGTGGTGCACCTGATTCCTTAGCATCCACCATATCCCAATTCTCCAGCATGGCAATAATCTCTGTGTACGTACCATCCTGATCTTGCGCTTTCATAGATGTTAATAAACTAGGAAGAAATTCCCTAGCATAGAGATTATGTTGATCCATTTGCAAGTTCATCATATCTTCTACCGTTATCGAATCATTCGCCTCAAGTACTTCTTTAATTCGTTCAAAACGGTAAGGCTGAGCCCAGAAATCTGTAATGTGATAAGGATATTCCTCTCCTACGACTTGATTATTGGCGGTAGCAATAAAGCCTTCCTCTGGATTCACTACTGTTGGCAGCTCATCCCATGGAATAAAACCATCCCAACCATAATCACTAGAATCACCTGGAACTGGCAATTGACCATCACCTTGCTTACGAATAGGAATTTGACCATTTGCTTTATAAGCAATTGTGCCATCCTTTGAGGCAAAAACGAAGTTCTGCGCAGGTGCCTTAAAGTCTTCTAAAGCTTTTTCAAAGTCATCCCAAGATTCCGCCTTATTAAAACCAATTACTGCACGTAATTCTGCAGTTGATTGAAGCGCTGTCCACTGCATTGAAAATTGTGCAGTTGGCTTGGTATCTTTGAATGCTAGATCCGTCATAATCGGACCATGGCGTGTCACCACCACTTCAAAATCTACAGTTTCTCCGTCCTTCACCTTAATAGATTCATCACGTACCTCGGCTTGCTCCCATTTTCCATCGTAGCGGTATTGTGTTGGATTATCTGGATTAGGTATTTCAATATATAAATCCTGCACATCCGGGCCAACATTCGTCACACCCCATGCTATATCATCATTATGACCTAAAATAATACCTGGAATTCCTGCAAAAATAACACCACTAACATTTTGTTGTGGAGATTGCAGATGCATCTGATACCAAATTGATGGAGTACTCAATCCTAGGTGAGGATCGTCCGCCAAAATAGGTGTACCTGATTTAGTTTTATCACCAGAAACAACCCAGTTATTACTGCCGTTAAATTCATTAGGCAGTAGATCTGCATTAAATTGTCCTGCTACCGCTACAGGGTTTTTAATATTTGCCTCAATAATAGATGAAGCATTTTCAGGATATTTAATAAATAATTCTTTGGCCTTTTCTTCATCAAAATTTTGTAAAGCCCAATGACGGAAGGCAAGTGTATTCCAATTCCCTCCCAAATCATATGCCATATACTTCCCAATCGTTAAAGAATCCACAACTGTCCATTCCTCTGGCTCGTAGCCCAATAATGAAAATTCATAGCTTAAAGTTTTATTTTCCTTAGCTTGTGCAATAAATGCATTTACCCCTTCTGCATACCACTCTAGTACTTGCTTGCTTTCCTCATCATAGGCTGCGAGTGATTTCTCAGCGGCATCGCGTAAGCTAAAAGTACGAAAGTGTTTGTCCGTATTTATTGTTGCTTCCCCAATAATTTCTGATAATCGACCACTCGCCTGTCTTCGTGCTAAATCCATTTGAAATAATCGATCTTGTGCCTGAACATAACCTTGCGCACGATATAAATCAGCATCTGTCTTAGCAAAAATATGAGGAACCCCTTTGTCGTCCCTTGTAACCGACACATCCTGCTCTAAAATATTGACAGCTAATTCGCCATCAATTATCGGCTTAGATTTATTCATAAACCATGTTAATCCGATAAAAGCTACGATAGCTAAAGTCGCTACGATCCCAGCAAGGACGATAAGCCACTTTCTCCATTTGAACTTTCTCTTTTCCATCTCATTACCCCCTCTGTGCACTATATTCCTTCCTACCTCTTAAAATCCTTAAAACAAGGTTTAAAAGATTGTCGATAGCAAATATTTGTGCGTTATGTAAGTAAATCCATCTTTAAATACAAAATTTCGTCACCATTCGCTATTAGACTAGTATAAACAATTGGCTATATGAAGGCTACAGAGCATTGTTAAAAAACGTATTTATAGATAAATGGCTTTCCTTTCATTAGTCTCCTTTTTTATTCATTCTATGTATTATTGCAAAGACAAAAAAATCGTATTTCCAATAGAAAATACGATTTTTAATGCTAGACATGTAGTTGTAATTCAATAGGGCAATGATCGCTGCCCATAATGTGTGGGTGAATAGTCGCTTGATCAATCTGATTTTTTAATTGCTCCGACACAATAAAGTAGTCGATGCGCCAACCAATATTTCGTTCACGTACTTTATTCATATAGGACCACCATGTAAAATGGTCAGTTTCATTAGGATGCTTGTATCTGAAAGAATCTACAAAACCACTGGCTAAAAGCTCCGAAAATTTAGCACGCTCCTCATATGTAAATCCGGAATTTCCCACATTCGATTTAGCATTTTTCAAATCTATTTCAGTGTGTGCAACATTTAAGTCACCACAATAGACAACAGGCTTTTTACTATTCAAGTCTTGTAAATAGCCGGCTAAACGATCTTCCCAAGTTAGTCGAAGTGGTAATCTCGCTAAATCTCGCTGTGCATTGGGGGTATAGACATTTACTAAATAGAAATTTTGATATTCTAAAGTAATGATTCTACCTTCATCCTGAGAATCTTCATCGCCAACTCCATACATAACGGATAATGGTGTATGCTTTGTAAATATAGCCGTCCCCGAGTAGCCTTTCTTTTGGGCATAGTTCCAATATTGCTCATAATCATCTAGTGCAAGCTCTACTTGTCCAGCCTGACATTTGGTTTCTTGGATACAAAAAAAATCTGCCTCTATTTGATGAAAGAAATCTAGAAAGCCTTTCCCCAGGCAAGCCCTAATTCCATTAACATTCCATGATATAAATTTCATCTCATACTCACTCCTTAAAAAAACGCCCTTCGACTCAAGCGAAGAGCGTCACATTATAGATCATCACCAACAATTTTAACTTCTGTTTCTAATTCAATACCGAATTTTTCTTTCACAATCCGCTGTACCATTTGAATAGTTGCAATATAATCAGAAGCAGTAGCATTTCCTTTATTGACAATAAAACCTGCGTGCTTCGTAGAGACCTCTGCACCGCCTACTCCTTTGCCTTGCAAGCCACTATCTTGAATAAGCTTACCTGCAAAATGACCTGGTGGGCGTTTAAAAACACTTCCCGCAGATGGATATTCTAATGGTTGCTTAGATTCTCGCTGAAATGTTAAGTCAGCAATCTTCGCATCAATTTCCCCCTGTTCGCCAGGAGCTAATTGGAACTCAGAGGATAACACGTAATAGCCTTTCTTCGCAATAACGCTTTTACGATAACCAAGTTCAAGCTCATCCTTTGACAAGGTTAAAATTTCTCCCTCTTTTGTTAACACCTTAGATGAAATAATTATATCTTTAATCTCACCGCCATAAGCACCTGCGTTCATAGCCATTGCACCACCAATTGATCCAGGGATACCACAGGCAAACTCGAAGCCTGTTAAAGATGCTTTAGCAGATAGCTTCGACACATCTTTAATTAGCGCACCACTTTGAGCATAAACATGTTCACCATTAATACGAATCTCATCTAAATTTGAAAATGTTACAACGATTCCTCTATGACCACCATCACGAACAACCATATTAGATCCGTTACCTAACATTAATAAAGGAATATTATTTATATATGCATAGCGTATTACAAATGCTGCTTCTTCTTCTGTATCAGGAAGAACAAAAACATCTGCTTTGCCACCTAATTTTGTCATTGTATATTGTTGTAATGATTCATCTAACTTAATATTGGCAGGATTAATGCTCTTCGCTAAATCCTTTGCCCATTGTTGTTTTGTCATGAGAGCTAATTCCTTTCTAACGTCCTTCTTACTCTACACCAGTATGGATTTAGAACCCCAATTTGACAAGTAAAATGAAGGGTATTTTTATCTCACATAAAAAGACAGGTAAGTCCTGTGCAGAGATGATGAATATTATAAAGAAAATTGACAGTCATTCCAAGTGTCGTTTTTGGCACAATACTACCTAAAGAACAAGCCATTCACTTTAAAGCCAGCTACTTGCCCATGTTTCAATATTACGGATAGCGCCTTCTAGTGCTTGCCCTTTATCCGTTAATGAATATTCAACTCGTACTGGGACTTCAGAATACACTTTACGTTCAACAAGTCCTTCTTTTTCCAGTTCCTTCAAACGTTCTGATAATAAACGGCCACTAACAGGTAATGCAGACTCTATTTCATTAAAACGCTGTGGTCCATCTAATAATTGATATAATATTAAACCCGTCCATCGTTTTCCGATTAAATCCATTGCTTTAGCTAAACGAGGACATAAAGTTGTCTCATTCATATTTCTTCACCTCTATGTAACTATTGTAACGATTATTGCAGGAAATGTAAATTTAGAGTAACTTATTTACATAACATAATTAATATACTTTTATATACTTAATTACAAAAAGTAACTTTAGTTTTCAGTCTTTTTCAATTACGGTGGAACCTTCCATCATTAAACCGTCCGTCCTCCTAATAATACAATGCCCTAGATATCAGTAATATGACTAACTATTTATTTTAAGTCTTGTAAATGTTCACAGTTTACACTTTTATTGGTGATTATCCATTCCTATTTATGAAAAACCCATTGAATATGGTATTTGTTTCCTTTATCATTCGTTGTAGAATGCTGTTTTAGGGGGTTTTTAAATGAAAAAATACACTATTGATATCAGTCATTCCACACTTAGTTTTTCTGTACGACATATGATGATATCTAAAATTCACGGTACTTTCGAATCGTACAACGCTGAAATTGCTGCAGCCAATATTGAGCATATGCAGGATGCAAGTATCTCTATTACCATTGACGTGGCTAGTGTCTCCACAAAAAATCATGACCGTGATGTACACCTTGTGTCTCCAGATTTTTTTGATGCAGACGTCTATCCAAAAATAGTTTTCACCTCTACATATATTGATAAACAAAATGATAAAACTTTTTTGATACATGGGGATTTAACGATTAAAAACATAACAAAGCCTATCGTATTTACAACAGTATATACAGGAAACGGTGTTAATCCTTGGGCACAAGTATATGGCTTTCAGGCAAAGACACAAATTGATCGCCGCGATTTTAATTTAGTCTACAATACAATTCTAGAAACAGGTGGCGTATTAATCAGTGATGAGATTGACATTGTGGTAGATGTCGAATTAAGCCCCCTTTAGTTATTGATTTACTTTAAGGAAAGAGGGAACTTTACATGCTATGGTTTGATAACGAAATTACATTTGTATCGAGCTTTATTACAATCGTCTTTTTTATTGTTTTTGGTAGCATCGCCTTCAGCCTTATTAAAGCTATTGTCACTTGGTCTATTAATAACCAATCACAAACCTTAACTGTACCCGCTAAGGTTGTGTCAAAACGTACAAATATTCGGGGAGGCTCTACTAATTCTGCGGCATATACTTCCTATTTCATAACGTTTGAAGAACGACATGGGGAGCGTCAGGAATTTAAAGTGAATGGTCGTAATTATGGACAGCTAGTGGAGGGTGACATTGGTCTTTTAACGTATCAGGGTACACGCTTTCATACTTTCGAAAGACAATAAAGGGAGAGTAGCGATTAACTCGTACTCTCCCTTTTAGTTTTATTTAATTAAATACTTGGAAAATCCTGCCTCTGCATCTTCTAAATATTCAATGTTGCTATCTGCTGAGATAAATTTTTGTGCATCTTTCGCAGATAGATAAACAACTTTCGTCTTGGCTGGGAATGGTACAAATGACCAGTTTTTATCCGCAGCAGGGTTAATTGTTTTATTTGCCATAATATAATCAACTACAGCTTGACGATTTTCATAGGCATAGTTAGTTATATTCGAGCCGTCCGTATTTTTAAATGTCGCTCCATAAGAACCACCAACACGATAATTATTTGTAATGATAATGAATTCTTGTTTTAAATCAATTGGTTTACCATTATATTGTACATTTTTAATACGGTTCGCCTTTTCATCAACAAGATTACCACGTCGGTCATATTTAGATGGAGATGTCACATCAATTTGATAGGTTAAGCCATCTAACACGTCAAAATTATAAGAGCGTGCTTCTGAATCAATAATATTTTGCTCTTCTGTCTTATTCGGATCTATTGTTGCAAAAATACCTGCAGCCATCTCTAACCACTCGACGGCTTGTGCACCTGTAACTTTAATTGTGGCTACAGTATTATCGTAATGATAAATGTCTGCCATATTTTTAATGGCAAGTGGACCAACTGGAATGTTTGTATAATCTAATGGATTATTTCGTGAACCGGCTTTAAAAGGTGCCCCAGCAGAAAGAATCGGCGTTTTTTCATCAGCCGTTCCCTTTAATTCCTGTTCAATAAACCATTTTTGTGCTTGTGTGACGATTTGAATAGAAGGATCATCTTGCACCATTGAGAAATAACTATGGATTGGCGCAGTTGTTTCACCAACAGGCTGGCGAATATAAGTTAAAGTGCCTTCATGTGCTTGTTTCACAGCTTTTAATACCGTAGTGGATGGTTGTAAACCTTCTTGCTTGATTGATTGTAATGACCCACTACCATCTACTACAACCCACTCTGATCCTTGTTGTTCTAGTTTTAGATCAATGATACCAAGATGGCTACCATAGCTACCTGCCATAACTGTTGGAACACCGTGAATCGTTCCCTTTTCTTGATCTACATCTTTCAAATCTTTGTAGTCACCTGGGAATGTTAAATGCGAGTGCCCTGTAATCAAAGCATCAATTCCGTCAATTCCTGCTAGTTGATAGCCAACATTTTCAGCACCTTCCACGTAAGTGTCCTCACCAATACCTGAATGTGAAAGAACAACAATTACGTCTGCTCCAGCCTTCTGCATTTCAGGAACTACTTCTTTTACTGCTTCAACAGGTTCTTGCATGTCAACTTTACCAGCTAAATGAATGGCATCCCATTCAACAATTTTTGTTGGTACAATCCCTGTCACACCAACTTTCAGTGTATGTTTCTTACCTGTGCTATCCACTACTTCTTTATCAAGAATAACATAAGGTGTAAACATACGCTTTTTTGTTTTAGCATCGTAAGTATTAGCATTTACGACTGGATATTTGGCATCATTTAAAACTTCATTTAAGAAATCAAGACCATAGTTGAATTCATGGTTTCCTAAAGTTCCACCATCATATTTTAAAGCGTTAAGTGCCGCAATAGCCGGATGTACTTCCCCTGGCTTTAATACACTTTCTAATGCTTTATAAGAGCCAAGTGGCGTACCTTGAATTAAATCCCCATTATCAAATAGTAATGTGTTGGGATTTTTAGCACGAGCTTGTTCAATTAATGTAGCTGTATTAGCTAAACCAACCTCAGATGATGGAGCATCTAAATAGTAATTATAATTTGCTAAATTTGTATGAATATCTGTAGTTCCTAAAATTTGAAGATCTACTGACACTCCATTAGATGGTGCCTTGTATTCTGCTACAAAGCGCTCTACAATACTTTCCATTTGCTCATGTGTTACATATTCAAGAGGACGGATCGTATTATCCTCATACGCTTGAAGAATATCTGCTGCAACAGCATTAGCTAAATCTTGTTTATAAGCTTTAGCAATTTGATCAGCATCCTTAAATTGGTCTAAGACCGCAAGGGAAGCGTTTTCACTAACAAGTCCACGAGCAGATATAACAAATGCTTGTTGACGTGTTAATTTATCGTTTGGACCAAATGTAGTTGCTGTTTTTCCTTTTATAAGTTTTAACTGTACAGCCTTTTCTACATATGGTGCTAAATCCTTGGAGACATCCGTAAAAGTAAGGGAAGAACCATCACCTATTTTGACATCTAAGCTTTCTACTAATTCTTTTACATAATCAGCGCGTGTAACTTCATTGGAAGCAGCATTAGCAGTGAATCCAAATGGTATCAACGCGAATAAAACTAGTAGCATGGCTAAAAATTTAGTTATTAATTTCTTGTTCATACAACAACCTCCTTATTCATCTAGTATTTTCCTACAGATACTATTATATTAAACTAACTCTATTTTTTACTGAATAATTAGTCCTAATTATATGTATTTTTAAAAGAATGGGTTATTACTTTCCTATAAAATCACATTTTTCTATCATTTTTATTTTTATACCACCAATAGAATGTTAGGAAATGTAAATTCCGAATAAATAGTTAATACCAATATATCCGACTTCTATACCACACCATACCTCTGTTCGCAAAATAAAAAAAGACCTCTCAAATTTGAGAGGACTTTTATTAAAAAATATTTTTTACGCGTTTACTGCTTGAAGTGATTGAGCTACTTTTTTCACTTCTTCTAGGCCATTTGCAATAATTTCTTGTGCTTTATCAGGTGATGCATTGTGACCTTCAATAATTACTTCTTCGATAATTTCCATACCGAACACGCCGCCTGCTACATTTTTAATGTAGTTTACTGACATTTCCATCGGCTGTGTTTCTGGTAGTGAGTAGTAGCCACCACGAGCATTTAAAATAATCGCTTTTTTATCCGTCATTAAGCTAACCATTTGGCCATCTTCACCATATTTGAATGTGAAGCCTGCTTGGTACACATAGTCAATAAATGTTTGTAAAGGTGCTGGAATAGTTAAGTTCCAAAGTGGGAAAGCAAATACTACTAAATCAGCTGCTGTTAATGCATCCATCGCTTTTTGTTTAGCAGCTAAAAGACGTGATTCGATGTCTGTTAACTCCCCACCATTTTGTACTTTACCAAATGCATTGAAAAGATCTTGCCCAAAGTATGGCATATCTTCTGCAAATACGTCAAAAGTTGTAACGTTTACACCTTGTACGTTTTCCATAAAAGTATCGTACATTTTTGTTGAAATACCATCTGGACGGTTGTTTGCTTTTACTACTAAAACGTTCATTATATAAAATCTCCCTTATATCTCATAGTCTATTATCTCGAATTCAAGATATAAACTTATCTTAAAAAAATTCTTCTAAAAAGTCAACGATACTTTCCTCAGACTTTTGACTGAAATATTAGATAAAATTTTCACTAAAACGAATAAAAGAGGCTTGTTATGTCAAGCCCCTCCGTAGTTAGAGTAATTTTAGCACTATAATTTACAGTTATCATCTGTACAAACACCAGCGTCACCCGTGCCAGCCATTTTTAGACCAGGTTGTAAGCCCTCTTCCTCAGCCACTTTACGTAGTGTATCTTCGAATACTTCTTGTGGCTGGGCACCAGAAATACCATATTTACGGTTTAAGACAAAGAATGGGACCCCACGAACTCCAAGCTGCAATCCTTCTTGAATATCTGCTTCTACCTCATTTTTAAATTCATCCACAGCAAGAACTTTTGCCACTTCCTCGCGTTGCAATCCTACTTGTTCGGCTATATCTAATAATACATCCTCTTGTCCAATACGTTTTCCTTCAATAAAATGACTGTGCAGTAGAGCTTCAACTAATGCTGTAACATCTCCCTGCTGCTCAGCCCATTTAACAAGTCGATGTGCCTTTAACGTATTCTCTTCCATTAGATTGCTAAAGTCATAGTTTAAGCCCACTTCTTTCGCACGCTCTGTAACACCTAATGTCATTTCTTTGGCTTTTTCTAAAGTCATACCATATTTCTTCGCTAACGATTCATAAACAGTAATGTTCGAATCTACTGGGGTATTAGGATCAAGTTGATAGCTTTTATAAACAAGCTCCACTTGCCCACCAAAGCCAGTATCTTCAATCGCTTGCTCTAATTGTTTTTTACCAATATAACAAAATGGACATACGTAGTCAGACCATATTTCAATTTTCATTACTCACACTCTCCTTTTGCTACATTGTAGCGATAGATTAAATCGCAAGGCAATTTTTATGCTTCATCGCATAAATTCTCCAGTACATCTACATACTGAACATAAAAACATTGTGAGGTTTATCTATGACTCAATCTCTTTGGCTCGCTACTTCCGAATCAGTCTCACTATCTTCACTTTCTTCATCTACAACTTGTGATGTATGTATAGTCGGAGGAGGCTTAACTGGTCTTTATACAGCCTATGTCTTGGCAAAAGCAGGTGTTGATGTACTTTTACTTGAGGCGAATGCCCATTTTGGTCACGGTACTACAGGCCATTCCACGGGTAAACTAACTGCCCAGCATAGTATCGTTTATGCTAACCTTTTAGAAAAACTATCCGTTGATGAGGCACAGCTCTATTACCAACTCAATCAACAAGCCATTGAAAAGGTAACACAATTATTCCCAAAAGGCAGTGTAAAGCAAGTAGATTCACTATTGTATGCTCAAACAAAAGATGGGTATGCGCAATTGTTAAAAGAATGGAATGCTTATAAGGTGTTAAATATCCAATCAAAAATCACCACAGAAACAGAGCTTCCCTTCCCCATTACAAAGGCTTTATGCATGTCCCAGCAAGCTCAAATAAATCCTGTAGAGGTAAGTAATTTTCTTGCTAAAGAAGCACAAGCGATGGGTGCCAAGCTTTATACAAATACCCGAGTTCAGCAATTAAACATAGCTCAAAATAACTTACATACCGAAAAGAATATATCGGTTCAATATAAAAAACTTATTTTGTGCTCACATTATCCAATTGAAGCTTTCAAGGGGCTAAAGTTATTTAAACTGTCAAATAGTCGTTCTTACATGGTGGCTAGTAAAATTGCTGAAACGATGCAGGGGCAATATCTATCCGTTGATTTCCCTTCTCGTTCCATTCGTACAGCTACAATTAACAACGAGCATTATTTAGTACTTGGTGGAGCGAATCACATCGCTGGGGAAACAGTCAATACAGAGCCGTACTATGATGCCATTGCAAATGAAATGAAAGAACATTTTGAGCAAGAGCCCATTTATCGATGGTCTGCTCAGGATATCGAAACTCCTGACATCGTTCCTTACGTAGGAAGAATTACAAACTCATTGCCAAACGTATTCATTGCTACTGGCTATAGAAAGTGGGGCATTTCTAATTCCTTTGTTGCTGGTGACATTTTATCCAGCCTAATCACGGGATCAAGAAGTGAGGATGGTGCCATCGCACTCTATTCACCATCACGTACAAAATTCGGTGCCCAGTTTATGCAAATGCTTAAAGTTGGCGGCTTTGTCGCAAAAGAATTTATTACTGGGTATATGAGAAATGCCAGTGCTCCAACATGTACTCACTTGGGCTGTAAGACGAAATGGAATGAGGCTGATGAAACATGGGATTGTCCTTGCCATGGCTCCCGCTTCAATGCTCAAGGAGAAGTACTGGAAGGACCAGCAGTACAACCTTTGAAATTAGATTAAAAAAGAGGCTGTAGACAAACTCTCCATAAATTATGAGTTTGCTACAGTCTTTTTTACGATGAAATAAAGTAAAGCCGTTGATGTCCACTATGGGCGCACTTCGTTCCTATCAATTTTCTATATAAGAGACTCCCTTTTCATATGTTGAAAAAAGTAAAAAATCTATGCAAAGCGCAAAGAAAAAGCATGGTGTATGATGGACAACCTGTAGAGGTCATAAAAAAACTGACCATACAGTCGATGCTTACTTGAGCATGTTAGATTCGACAGTAATTACCCAATATGATACATGCAAGAAACATGACAAAAGCCATCGAAAGTGTGAACTTTTCGATGGCTATTATCTACAGCCTAAGTAGCTGTCTTCTTGTGTAAATTACTTTAGCGCTTCTGTTAATACTGGCACAATTTGCTTTTTACGAGAAACAACGCCTGGTAACACAACACGGTTGTTGATAAGCTCAGCACCGAATCCTTTTGCTGCAGCTTGTGCGACTTGTCCAATTGCTACAGCTGTAGAATCGTTATTTAGGATATCTGTCACAACGAAGAAGAATAAATCTAAACCATTCTCAGCAACATTTTTATTTAATAAAATCTCTAATTCCTCTTGTCGATTAAGCACATCATCAATATCCACAGCATTCACCTGTGCAACTACAGATTTGTACTCACCGAATTGGAACTCCTTAGCATCTAATGATAGTAGATCTTCTAAAGATTTATCAGATAGGTCTGCACCGGCTTTTAGCATAGCTAAACCATATTCTGCAACATCCACATTAGCAATTTTCGCTAGTTCTTCGCCAGCTTTTACATCTTGCTCTGTGCAAGTTGGTGATTTGAATAATAATGTATCTGAAACGATTGCTGATAGCATTAAACCAGCAATGTTCGCTGGAATATCTAAACCGTTTTCGTTAAAAATTTTCTTTAGAATTGTAGCCGTACAGCCTACTGGTTCTGCACGATAATATAGCGGATCAGCTGTTTGGAAGTTAGCGATGCGGTGGTGATCAATTACCTCGGCAATTTGCACTTCCTCAATACCATCAGCCGATTGCTGGAATTCATTGTGGTCTACTAGAATAACTTTGTCCGCTTCTCCAACTACAGATGAGATTAAACGTGGCGCTTCAAAGCCAAATTTATCTAAAGCAAACCGGGTTTCATTATTAACATCTCCAAGACGTACAGCCTCGGCTTCTTCTCCAATTTGTTGTTTTAAATAAGCATATACAATTGCAGACGTGATCGTGTCTGTATCTGGGTTTTTATGTCCAAAAACTAATACTTTACTCATTGAATTTATTCCTCCTAAAATGACCTTACATTTATCTTTTATTTTATCATATCTTATGGACTAACAAATGATAAATTGAAACATTAAGTAAACTATGCTCATTCATTTAATATACAATAATAATTCCCCACTCCCAATAACCAACTATACAAATATGAATAAAGTATAATGGACCTTCAAACTGTCACATACATATATTTTGTGCACCCATCCCCTTTGTTTGCATTATCTTTTTTTACCATCCTATTTTTAACATTCAATAGCAAAAGCGCATATTTTTCTAGTATTAATTATTTTACATAGATATTTAGTTGGATTTTCATATTTATGTAAGCGTAATTTTATGCTATTATCAGATAGTCTATATTTTTGGATATTCAGGAAATGGGGATTACGATGACAAAGAAGATGGAAAAAAAGTACATTCCTTTAGCAAATTATTTTGAAGTAGCTTTACAACAAGAAATCACTTTATCCTTTAGTGAATTAGAAAACATTATGGGACAAGCCTTACCGAATGCCGCCTACTTAAATAAGAGCTGGTGGAAAAAAACAAAGCCCCCTCTATCACACTATTTGTCATGGACAAATGCAGGCTATCATGTCATTGATGTTAGACTAGGTACTAGTATAACTTTCTCATGCACGCAAACTAAGGCAACTGTAAACAATCTTTCTAAAAATGAAGAAGAGAACCCATCTGCATACATAATTCGAGGGATTGAAGCATCGGATGCTAGATCGTTTATTCTTTTACAGGAAGAAATTTTTCAACAAACCGACTTCATGTATAATGTTCAAAATGAAGTAGATCTAACTGTCCAACAACTTCGTAAAAATTTAACCTATTGGAAACAACTAAAAAATCGCACTATATTACTTTGCGTATTAAATGGTATTTTTGCAGGCTATGCAGTTGTACATGGGTATAAACAAACGAAAGCTAAACATGTTGCCTCTGTTCGCTTAGCTGTGAAGGAAGAGTACCAACAAAAAGGCATTGGCTCTGCGCTAATGAAGGCTGTGGAAGGTTGGTCAAAACAGCGTGATATATCCAGATTAGAATTATCAGTTATGGAACATAATAATGTTGCTTTACATCTTTTTACGAAAATAGGATTTAAACAAGAAGGCATTCGACAAAATGCTATTAAATTAAATGATACTTTCATTAACGAGTATAACTTAAGTAAAATTTTATAAATCACTTTGCCTAGATGTCTAAAGCATATTTGGACATCTTTTTATATAGTTAGACTATAAAAAATGCATAGAAAAGCAATATAACACTTTTCCATGCATAACATTAAAATACCTGTTTCTCTCTAGCAGCATCCAGGAATAATATATTACTATCTACTTGCTCATAGGATTTTTGATATTTTTCATACTGCCGCTTATCTTGGCTAATCATTTCCTCCAATAAAGCATGTAAGAAAGAAAATAAAACGGGCACTATATCTAGCGAGGAATACTTGTTTGTTCCAAGCGCAAACAAAATATTAGCATATTCACGAACGGGTGAAAATGCAGTTCCAGTAATAGCAATAATTTTTACTTTCTTCATCCTTGCAATTTCAACAATCGTTTGAATATCCTTTAACTGTTTATCAAATGATAAAACAATTAATGTTGTACGCTCTCCCATGCTATTAATTTGATTCATTATTTCATCGGAATCTATACGAAGCTGCTTAATATTAGAACGTAGTGTTTTTAATGTGTTGGATAACCAATTTGCTACAGATGCTGCCTGACGAGTACCTAGAATATAGATATTATCTGCTTCATGCATCCATTTTGAACCTTTTTGAATCTGTTGATCGCTAATTAATTGAATTGTTTCCTGAATGTTTTGGCTATCTTGCTGCATTACCTTGCCAAAACGAGAATTAGTTTGCTTTTTACCCGTATAGGTAGATTGTAGATTTGTTCCTACATCTTGGGACATGACATAGCCTCTTATTTCTTCTTGCAGTTCCACATATCCCGATAAATCCATGGCATAGCAAAAGCGAATAACCGTTGATTCACTTACATTAGCCAGTCTGCCTACTTCTGCCGCTCCATTAGCAATCACTGTATTGGGATTATCCATTACAAATTGTGCTACTTTACGCTGCCCCTTTGACAGTCTTACAAACCTTTTCTTTATATCCTCATGAATGCACATTCCTAACAACCTTTCTTTCAATGACCTTATCACGAATGGGAGATTGTTTCCTACTTACTCAAAATTCGATTAAAAATACAGTATCATGATTGCAATTTGAATACAATGACTTTTCTGAAAAATCTTCAGCGCATTAACCTGCTAATATGTCGACTTTTTGTACTTTTCTATGTTGATTTGTTATTTTACCAAATTTATTGGTACCGATGAATAAAATTCAATAATTCCTAATTTTTATGTAATACACTAGCGAATAAAGACAAAAATGTCCTGGATTGATTACTCTTATCCAGGACATTGTTTAGTTATTATTCTAATTCTAGCTGCTTGGTTTCCTTCCCAAGGAAAATGACACCAATAACACCTATAATAATGGCTCCACAGAAAATGGCAAAAATGAAGCCTATATCATAACCAGCTGTTAATAAAGAACCAACTAGTAGCGGTCCGAAAATACCACCAATTCGTCCAGCAGCTGCTGCCATCCCTGCACCAGTACCACGAATAATGGAAGGGTATTGCTCAGGTGTATAAGCATATAGGGCCCCCCATGCTCCTAAGTTAAAGAAAGATAAAAACATGCCTGACAATAACAGTACTACAAGTGTTTCAGCATTCCCAAAAATGAAAGCACTCACTGCAGTACCAATTAGATAGGAAACAAGCACAAATTTCCGTCCAAACTTTTCAATAAACCAGGCTGCAGTAAAATAACCTGGCAATTGAGCTAATGTCATAATGAGAACATACTTAAAGCTCGTAATCATATCAAAGCCCTTACCAACCATGACACTTGGAAGCCATAAGAACATACCGTAATACGAAAATACAACTGTAAACCAAAGCACCCAAAGCATCAATGTGGAACGTGCATATTCTTTTGACCATACTTCTTTTATATTTTGAAGGATACTACGTGATTTGGCCTCTTGCTTCACCGTAAACTGTGGTGAATCTGGGAGATGCCATCTAAGATAAATAGCATAAAATGCAGGGAGTGCTGTTAAGATGAGCGCTACTCGCCATCCCCACGTTGGAATAACGAAATAGGATATCAATGCGGCAATTAGCCATCCAGCTGCCCAAAAGCTTTCCAGTAAAACAACTACGCGTCCTCTTTCTTTTGCTGCTACGCTTTCAGATACTAACGTTGATGCTACAGGTAGTTCACCGCCCAGACCCATTCCTACTAAAAAACGTAGCATTAAAAATGCCGTTAATGTAGTCGTAAAAGCGGATAGACCACTTGCAAGGGAAAATAGGACAAGTGTCCACATAAAAATTTGTTTTCTCCCTATTTTATCGGCAAAAACACCGAATACAAGGGCTCCAACAGCCATTCCAATTGAGTTAATACTACCAATCCAGCCAGCTTGACTTGGTGTCAGTCCCCAATCTGCTGCCAATGCTGCAATGACAAACGATAATATTCCAACATCCATTGCATCGAAAAGCCATCCAATCCCTGCAACGCCCAATAGTCTATTTCTAGAAATAGTTTGCTGAGATTTATTTGTTCCTACAGTATTTGTCGCCATTTCAACCACCTGTCTTTACACTTGACTTTACATTACAAGATTACTATACAGTTGTTTCAAGAAAGTGACAAGCAAAATTCTAATTACCGAATTGTTTCGACAATTTATGAAATGCTATTGAAATAATAGTGTGATTTGCGTTAAAATGTCTTTTATACAAATACAACTGTTCTTTCTATAAGAACAAAAGGAGATCGTATCTTTATGTGGAAAGGCCTTATTGAAGAATATAAACAATTTTTACCTGTAACAGAAAATACACCCGCATTAACTTTAAACGAAGGCAATACGCCTCTTATACATTTAGTGAATTTATCTAAGAAATTAGGCATTGAGCTTTACGGTAAAATTGAGGGTGCAAACCCAACTGGCTCATTTAAAGACCGTGGTATGGTGTTTGCAGTAGCTAAAGCTATTGAAGATGGTAGTAAGTGTGTGATTTGTGCCTCTACAGGAAATACATCCGCTGCTGCAGCTGCATATGCTACAAGAGCTGGTATTCAATCCATCGTTGTAATTCCTAAAGGAAAAGTTGCCCTTGGTAAGCTTGCACAAGCAACTATGTATGGTGCAAAAATCATTGAGATTGATGGTAATTTTGATGATGCTTTAAGTATTGTTCGCCAAGTAAGTGAAACAACTCCTGTCGCACTTGTAAACTCCGTTAATCCATACCGCATTGAAGGTCAAAAAACTGCATCATTTGAAATTGTAGATGCCTTAGGCTCAGCTCCTGATTATCTATGCATCCCGGTTGGTAATGCAGGGAATATTACTGCTTACTGGAAAGGCTTTAAAGAATATCATGCTTCTAAAGATTCTGGTCTACCAAAGATGTATGGCTTTGAAGCAGAAGGTGCAGCAGCAATCGTTAAAGGAGAGCCTATTACAAATCCGGAGACAGTTGCCACTGCTATTCGAATTGGTAACCCAGCTAGCTGGAAATTGGCAGAAGCAGCTCGAGATGAATCTGGAGGTATTATTGATTCCGTAACAGATCAAGAAATTATTGCTGCTTATCAATTAATCGCCAATACAGAAGGTATTTTCGTTGAACCCGGCTCTGCCGCATCATTAGCAGGTGTTATTAAATCAGTGGAGAACGGAAAAATTCCAAAGGGTTCAAAAGTAGTTACAATCTTCACAGGTAATGGACTAAAAGATCCCGATACAGCTATGGATGTATCCACAGTCGAAGTAATATCCCTTAAAAATGACGAGAATGAAATTCGAGAATATATCGAGGGAGTACTATGAGTAAAGCATGGCAAATCTCAGTTCCAGGAAGTACAGCCAATCTAGGGCCTGGCTTTGATTCCATAGGACTCGGCTTGTCTCTATACTTACAATTAACAGTTACTTTACAAGATACATGGGATATTATCCATCTTGATGATAACGGTCCTAAAAAGTTTGAGCTTGACGAACATTTACTATACGTCATTGCAAAAAAAGTTGCTGATCAATATGGTCAACAATTACCTGCATGCCGTGTCGAGATGGCTAGCGAGCTACCATTAGCACGTGGGCTTGGAAGCAGTGCTGCTGTGATAGTTGCAGGTATTGAACTAGCCAATCAAGTATGTGGGCTTAACTTAACAATACAAGATAAACTTAACTTATCATCCCAAATTGAGGGACACCCAGATAACGCAACCGCTTCTGTTTTAGGAGGCTTAACCATTTCTTCTATGGATGAAAAAGGTAATGTTGATACTTTTCATATCAATGAAATTGATGCTTCCTTTGTGGTATATGTACCAAATGTCGAATTAAAAACGAGCGAGTCTCGATCTGTATTGCCAGACCAATTTGACAGAGCCTATGCAGTTCATGCTTCGGCAAATGCTAATATGTTAGCAGCTTCACTAATGGCACGTGATTTCCAGCGTGCTGGGCGTTATATGGAAGACGATCTATTCCATGAACCGTTTCGTGCAAAGCTAATACCCGAGTATACAGAAATTCGTACAGCAGCAAAGATGAATGGTGCGTATGGTACAGCTTTAAGTGGAGCTGGCCCTACATTGATTTCTATCATTCCTTCTACCATTGCATATGACTTTGTTCAAACTATGAAAAATCAATTTCCTGAACATCAAGTGATTTTAACAAAAGCTGATGAACAAGGTATACAAGTACGTGAATATATGAAACGTCTACTATAATAGTAGGCGTTTTTTCTTGAAAGCAAGTGTGGATAAAACTAATATTATAGAAGTATAGGATTTACCTTGAAACACCTATTATTAACAACTAGGATGTGCGCTTTTCTAAGGAGGAACTATCTTGAAGCCAATTATATTCTGTGATTTCGATGGCACAATAACAGAAACTGATAATATCTTTTCTCTGATGACGGAATTTGTTCCACAAGAATCTGAGAAAATTGCAAAAGCTATGATGGAGCAAACCATTTCGTTTAAAGATGGGCTCTCTGCCATGTTTCATTTACTTTCTACTCAACAGAAAGATGAAGTCATTCAATATCTTATGGATACAGCTATCATTCGTGATGGCTTTGGAGATTTTGTTCGATATGCTCAAGATCATGGCATACCATTTTACATTGTAAGTGGAGGGGTCGATTTTTTTATTGAGCCTTTAGTAGAAAAATACGGTCCTTTCTCAGGTATTTACTGCAATACAGCTGACTTTTCTGGTGAGCAAATTAAACTGATTTATTCAAATAGCTGTGATGAGGAATGCGCAAAATATAGCATACAAGGGTGTGGTTGCTGCAAACCTAGCGTTATGCGGAAAGTGGCAAAAGAAGATCATTTTAAAATCGTTATCGGTGATTCTCTTTCAGATTTTGAAGCTGCTAAACAAGCTGATATTGTTCTGGCTAGAGATCATCTCATTCAACGCTGTGAAGAGCTTCAAGTTCCATATAAACCATTTATCACATTCCACGACTGTTTAAAAATTGTACAAGAACTTATAGAAACCAAACATACTATACCAGCAACTTAATGCACGACTATAAAAAAAAGGGAACCACATGAATGGCTCCCTTTTTTATAGACTTATACTAATAACACGAGGCTGATGGCCATGACAGCCATTCCAGCTACCAAACCATACATAGATAAATGAGTTTCATCATACCTCTGCGCTGCTGGTAATAATTCATCCAATGAAATAAAGACCATTATGCCTGCCACTCCAGCAAAAATGATGCCAAACATAACGTCTGTTAAAAATGGCATAAGGAGCAAAAATGCTACTATTGCACCGACGGGCTCTGCTAACCCCGATAAAAATGATAATTTAAAAGCCTTTCGACGATTACCCGTGGCAAAGAAAATCGGGACAGATACTGCTATCCCCTCTGGAATATTGTGAATCGCTACTGCTATGGCAATGGCAATTCCTACATTTGGGTCATTAATAGCTGACATAAATGTAGCTATCCCCTCTGGAAAGTTATGAATTCCAATAGCTAGAGCTGTAAAAATACCCATCTTCATCAAATGATCTTCATTGACCTGTGGCTTTATTGCATTCACATCTTCTACTAGCTTTACTTCATGAGGATTTGTTGATTTTGGAATGAATTTATCGATTAAAGCAATGAATAACATGCCACCGAAGAATCCGGCGATTGTCATCCAATAACCATTTGTAGTACCTAATGCATTCGTTAAAGCATCTTTAGCCTTAACAAAAATCTCAACAAGTGAGACATAAATCATAACGCCTGCAGAAAAACCCAATGCTAGCGATAAAAATTTTGTATTTGTTCGTGATGTAAAAAACGCTATTAAACTACCTACCCCAGTTGCGAGCCCTGCAAATAGAGTCAGTCCAAATGCTAGTAAAACGTTTCCGTCCATACCCTTCTTCCTTTTCCCTTTTTTTTATTGTACTCATCTTAACGCAGAAGTTTCCTAAGAGCAATTCTTTTTTACAAGGTAAATATCGCCCTTGTCCTTCCTTTATCCTTTTGCACAGAAAAAAGCAGTATCAAATCCTATGAATTTGATACTGCTCTCACAACCTATTTATGATTCGATTGGAATGTTTTTTTGCGACGTTCATACCAGATGACACAAATGATAAACCAAGTATAGCCCATACTCCAGCCTGCAAGTACATCCGTAGCAAAGTGTCTAGCACCAGCTATACGAGCTAATCCTATAAGCACCATTAGGATTGTAGCCCCAACCCACAATAGGATTTTACGACTTTTACTGTTATTTTCAGCTAATATATAAGCAGTTGCAAATAAATACAGAATACCCGTCATAGCATGGCCAGATGGAAAACTATACGATGTTAATTGATCTTCAATTTCAGGTCGTGCTCGTTGGATCCACTTTTTTAATACTTGATTTAACACATTCCCTGCTGCAAATGTTAAAACAACAAATAGCATGCCTCGATAATTTTTTGTCTTCCACGCTAAATACACAATCAAAAGTACCGCTACAATGACAACAAATATCGGTTCTCCTATATAATGAAAGACTTCAATAAATTGATTGCCAAAAAAGACATCTGCCATTTTCACATCAAATTTATTCATCCAATCACTTTGAAAAGTAAATTTTAAAAAAATAAAAATAATTAGTGTGATAATTGCCAAAGGATAGGCCCATTTTTTCATACGTTCACCTCAAAAACATACTGCTATGATCTTCATATCATAACATAATTATGTCCGAACTAGAGGGAGAGAAGCATTAATTTTTATAAATACAGTTTACATTCTTCAGTGACAATCATGGCCTGTTCATTAGGCTTGTTAAAATAATTAGAGACGACCAATGCAACAATGAATAAAATGGCCACGATAGGTAGAATTTTTCTAAATATCATCAACACACCTCTGTTCCACATCTATATTATTTGATGAGTACTGGATCAAACAGCCAATCCTTTGGACCAAAGTTTCGATCTTTTTCTCCTCTTACTTCACGAGAGATTCCATGTTTTATAATCACTTCTCTAAACCTTTTACTAAATAAAGTTTTTTTATAAAGATATCTTCCATCATGACTCCATTCAGCTGAGTAAAAGACATCGCCTTTTAAAGCAGCTAAATCTTCCTGATGATAAATATCTGGCCCCTTAATAACACCATTTAAACCACAGCTACATGGAGGTTGTTCAGTTGCAAAGTATAATTTCACTCTATCCTGACTACTAGACGGTAGAATTTGTGTAGGAATAATTTGATAAGCTGGCTGTTTTCCTTGCTCAGGTCCCTGATGGATTACCTCTAAAAATTCAAAGCCTTCTAGTTTTTCATTTTTCAATAATGCTACCAGTTCCTCTGAAGCTACCCAATATCCACTTACATGAACTAAATGACGTCCTTTCATGTGTGAAGTATCAATAACTATAGGAGATAATTGCTCTTTATCCATAAGTCCGCAATTTTTACAATGAGTACTTAAAGAAAATAAGGTCCCTTTGTCCTCTAGAAACATCTCGGGTGAATTTCCTGTTGAATTTAAAGTAAACAATGGTGCCCATTCATATTCCAAATCAGAAAACTCAAAGTAGAAACGCTCTCCTATTGAGACAATGCCAAATTCACGTTCTAATGACTCGTATACGGCAGCTACTTTCTCATATGTTACATCTTCATTTAATGTAAAAATAGGATTAAATTTTGTTTTTAAATTTCTCTTTCTAATTTCAGGCGCACCAATAGCAATACCATGACGATTATAAACGTTAATCACTTGATCTTGACTAGATTCATCTATAGAAAACAAATTTTCGAGTTCTACTTTCACAATACACGCCTACCTTTATAAAGTTTTATGGTGAAGTATATTGACTGCTAGTTACCATTCTATAATCTACCTTTTACATAGATAGTCAGGTTCCTTTATTTTGAAGAAAATCATTTGTATTATTACTCACTATAGCAAATCTACTTAACCACGGTAATTTAAGCGTACCAGTACTTATACCGATATTTCAACTTCGGGTTTACGCCAATTTTTTGGCGTGATTCATACGAAAATATGGCGTGATTTGGCGGACATAAAAATACACCGCCACTTTTTTGGCGGTGTTTGAAAATTTTATAGTAAATCAAGCATAATAATAAGGTGCTTTTTTCCATAAAATTATATGAGAAGAATTTTTGTCATAAAGTACCTTTTGATAGAAAAATACACCAACAGTATAGCATGGAATTTCTTTAGAGTAAATTCATTCTTTCAGCAAGATTGACAGCCTCTGTTCTTGAATCTACATTTAGCAAAGAAAAGAGCTGTGTTAAATATCTCTCAGTAGTTCGCTGAGGAATATTCAACTCAATAGCAATGGCTTTATTTGTATGACCTTCTGCAATCAGTCTTAAAATTTTCTTTTCTTTTTCATTTAAATGAATATCTTTAGCACTTTGCAATTTAAATTTATCATCCAGAAAATCTAAGAAATTTTTCGGTAGAACAAATTCACCATTTGCAATCGCTCTGACTGTCCGTATGATTTGCTCCTTAGAGGCCGTTTTCGCTAAAATGCCTTCTATTTTTCTCTCTAAAATAAGGGGATAATAATCCGTTATATCGTCTCCTGTATAAAGGATAACGGAAGCATCCGACTGAATAGATTTAATATGACGGGCTAAATTAATACCATTTTCCAATGGCATGTTAATATCAATCAGGTAAATAGCATATGGTTTATTTTTTATTCTTTGTATAACACATGTGGCATCACTTTCAGTATCAATTATAATATCTTCATTTTCGTGAAATAAATTTTTAGTTCCCTCTAAAACTATAGGGTGATCATCCACTATGAGCATGGTAATCATGTGTTTCACTCCCTTCTTTAACTGCTATTCTAATTGACATCCCTTGGTTTAGTTGTGAGTCAATATAAAAATGACCATTAAAGGCTTTTACACGTTCTTGCATACCTCGGATGCCCATTGACTCTGCTACGATAATATCCTCTACATGACACCCAACACCATCGTCACTATAAATGATTTCAAAACCATCATTCATTTCCTTTAGATGGATTTCAACAGTTGTTGCATAAGAATGTTTTAAGGCGTTATTCAGTACTTCTTGGAATAATCGATAAATCATTAAATTCATACGCTCATCTTCTAAATACAGACGATCTATTGAATAAATTAGAACAAAATTAGCTCTTTCTTGAACCTTTCGAATTAACTTTTCTAACGCAGCATTTAAACCTAATGTATCCAGTAATGGAGGCTTTAAATTCTCACAATATGATCGTAATTCATGTAGAGAGTCAACCATTTGCTTATGAATTTTTGCAAGCTTCTCCTGAATGTCTGTTGTATCCTTTGCATTAACAAGGACATCCACCTCTCTTGCAATATGAAGTTGTTCCTGCAAATTGGTGTCGTGTAGCTCTTGAGCTAACTGGTACTTTTCTTCTTCGAATCTCAACCATAACAGCTTATTAAGCCACGGCAATTGGCCGTCATCAGCTTGCTTCATATGCTTCAATTCCTCTAATAGTTCTTCCACCATCTTTGTATTTTCAATAAAATTATTTACATACAATAGGAGCAATTCGAGCCATAGTAGCTCCTCATCTTTTAAATGAATTGTATTGTTATGCCCCAGCACTAATGCTCGTTTATAATGTACATCCTGATGGAGAAATGCTAAATAAATTTTATCAATCTTGCGTATTTCTCCTAATCTTATATCATCCATTGTGTCAGGATGTATCAAAATTCTTTCCCCACTATTTGTAAGGAATTCATTCGTATCATAGTTATATGTTAAAACAAAAACATCCTCTAGCTCCAAATGAACAGAAACCTCATATGCGAATTTCTCTAAAAGCTCATCCATTTTAATAGTTTTCCCTATTTTATCGACAGCCGTGTACAGCTGATGAATGTAATCACCTTTTGTTGAAAATAATATTTTCCGCTTGCGATAGTCAACTTTTTCTTTTACATAAAAGAGTATTACTAACGAAGAAAATGTAAAGAAGGACACGCCTGACATGACAGTGATTCTTAAATGTTGACCGGCAATGAAATACAAGCCAACTGTGAACCATAAGGTAAATAGTAAAGAAAAAATAACATAGTAGCGCAATCTAGTAATATGATACTCGATATCAAATAATCGTTCTGCTAATTGTGTAAATATAAAGCTAAAAGGTATCAGTAATAAAAATAAGGAGCTAATCTCAGATGAAAGGATATACGTATGAAAAAGGATTTTTGGAAGTACATATAAAAATAGAAATGGTAAGAACGGAATCATTATACTACTTAATAAAATTTTCAACTGAGGTGAGCTATATTTGAAATAACTTATTAATAAAATACCTAAGATAATAATAAGCAAAATAAGGAACATAAATAATACAATATTCGAAAGTATATCATTAGAAGCAGGGAAAACAGTTCCAATACAAGCCAATATAAAACCAATCAAAGGCATTAAATAAAAGAACCGGATATTATTCGTAAACATCCATTTTGTTTTCATAAATGCAAAATAATTTCTTAAAAAATGTAATAAAATTACTAAACATAATAACATAGTAGTACGATTTACAATAATCCCTATCCCATCTAACCTACCCGAAACTCCACTACTTACATAAGCTAGCGAGACAGCTAATATAAAAAGAATTAGTAAATCTGTTAACCTAGTATTTCTTTGCTTGAAATATAAATAAAAAGCAACAAATAACGTTAATAAATAATAGCAAGCTGGAACTATTAATACATAAAAAAACTGCTGAGGAATATCTAAATGTTTAATATGTATATTTATTATTTGCCCATCTGGCTTCATAATTGTAAGGTCATTCGCAGATAGTATTTTTGATTTATATTTCAATTGATTTAGTTCGGCAATCGGGCCATCATCTACGTTTAAAACAGCATCGCCAATGGATATATTCTGCCCCTTAGCCCAATCTTTATAATATAGTTGAGATACTAGCCATTTACCATCTTTTTCTTCTACCCCAATTTCAATATATGGCGCGCTATAATTCACAAAATTTAAGTATAAACCTAACACTAAATAAAGAACTATAGCGGGCCAAAAAAACTTGCTACGCAAAGTTTTTAGTTCCAAATTTCACTTTCTATATTCATTTCATCAATAAATGCTTCTAAAATTGCCATTTGTTCTATAGATGAAATTCCAATTAATGAGGCTCTTTGTTCTTTTAATAATGCAACTAGGCTTGGGTTTTTTTCTAAGTACTGAATTACATTAATCATCCAATCGCTCCTCATCACTTTATTAATTTTTGTAGGTAGTCTTTAGCTAAATCATTTAATTCTATATTTTCAAGATCATTTATCGCCTTCAATTTATAGACATTTTTCACAGTAATTGCATAGCGTATTGCTCCGCCATTTGTCAACTCATTTTCTGCTTCTTTATGATCCAAAATTGTAACTATATCATCATTATAATAGTCAGCTACAGATTTTGAAACATCATTTTTCAGTGATAAAAGATAAATAATCGGCAAGGAGAATCTTTTATTTAGTAGGTCATTTTTAGGTCCCCATGTTTTCAAACTTTGGATATCATTTTTAATTTGTTGGATAATGCCTATGTACTTTCCATAAGCCTCTACTTCTTTGGATACTTCACCTTTGGCAAGAACCTCTCCTATTAAGCAACTCATCGCTGTTAAGGAACCAGATTTAAGTGTAATCATGTGTATATAAGAATCTTCATCCCGGCAGTTATTTAATAAGTCCAATTGCTGACCACTAATACTTTTTAATGCGCATTCTTCAAGTATTGTTATAGCCGCTCTTTTATGTTCAAAGGAAGTTTCGTCAATTGTTTTTGAAGCCATAATCAACATAGCTAGAGCAACGTTTAAAGAAAGTTCTGGCGTCCTGCTCCAACTATTATCTGAATCCTTATCTTGAAGATCATCAATAATATCAAAAGACAGTATTAAAAGTTCAACCGCTGCAGCAATTTTGTAAATGTCGTCATTTACACTATCTGAAAACGACTCATAGTGCCAATAGCATAATTTACCAAAAGAAAAACCTACTTCTATTTTTTCTTCTTTAAAGCTTTTAAACAGCAATTTTAGCTCATGATCAAGAAATGTTTCATTTTCAATAAGAATGTCTAATGATTTATTAATACACTCATCCAACCCGTTCAATAGTCCTCTCTCCCTCCCGATATATTAATAAATATTATATATATTTGTGGGAATTAATACTAGCAGTGTCAATATTTAATGCATATAATCCCATAGTTTCTTATATAAAGAAGTATCCCGCCAAAAATTGGCGTTAATTATACAAACCACGCCATTATTTTGTTAAATAATAGTTATAATATGGCGGTAGAGAACTATGTACCGCCATAAAATTGGCGTAAACTCACCATTGAAATGGCGTTATGACAGATGTTACGCTTATATTAATATAAATTGATTTTCGCATTGTCCTGATAGATTGATGAACATGAATTTTTTTGTACTGGGAGTGTTTTAAAATGAAAAATGGATTTAACGAAACTGTTTTCATACTTACGGCTACTTTTTCATGTAATATCTCTGTCTCAGCTGAAGAAATTACACTTAAAAAGCCTACAGAGGAGCAACTACGAATTGAACAGATTATTATTCAATCTGAGTTAAAAGCTTATCAAGAAACCTTAAAGGTCTATAAAAAGCTTTCAACCTTTTCAAACTTTATTAGTGATGTTCCTGGATTTGAAGATACATTTCAGCAAAAAAGAGATTACTATATTCAGCAATATGGCATTATTAAAATTTCGAATGACAACCTATCTAGTATGCCATCCGTCAATCCATTAACCTTTGGATTAAATATAGCGTCATCTACCGCTTACATGACAGCAAACTACACAATTATTAATGCTAGAGGACTGGCAGCGGTGACAGAATCATCTATAACTCATAAGCTATATGAAAATACTAGCATCTCAGGGCTTTCCATTAATGAAAGCACTATTTCCTTTAATATGGATGCTACATTTTGTAGGTCAATAAAAACACCGATTACCCATTAGTTTGAATAAGCTGATAGCAATGGCATCCCTTTTCGTTCCATTGTTATCTGCTTTTTTATGTACAACAAAAAGGTGCCTCAATCGCTTGAGACACCTCTAGGCTATTAACCTTTTACATAATATACTTCTTGTCCGCTTTCAATAATATGATCAGGCTTTGGCTTACCTGCGCTTGCCTTATGACCAGCAATATGCTCAGGGCTCTTCTCCCAATTCTTCCATGCTTCTTCTGATTCCCAACGAACCATCACTAGCACTTCCTCATCACCACGGCGAACTTTCTTAACAAGTACCTGTTTATCAATGAAACCAGGTTGTTGTTCAAGTAATGATGGTCCGTTTGGATTAGCACCAAAACGTTCCACCACTTTATCCGAATTCCCTTCCGTCACAACGATACGTTTAATTTGTACAAACATATTAGTTAAACGCCTTTAATACATCTTCAACTTTTAACGTTTCAGATTGTAAACCACCACCTGAAAGGTACCAAACTTCTGGATCTAGGTAGAATACTTTACCGTTTTTCACAGCGTTTGTTGCACTTACGATTTCGTTTTCAATTGCAGCTTTTGTACCTGATTCACCGTTTTCATTTACAACAGCGTCACGGTCAACTACAAATAGAATATCAGGGTTTGTTTCACGAACATATTCAAAACTTACATTATCACCATGTGTGCCAACTTTAACTTTCTCATCAGCAGCTTTCACACCAAATACATCATGAATAACACCGAAACGTGAACCAGAACCATATGCTGATAATGCGCCTTCACTACCTAATACGATTAAAGCTTTCTCTTCTGATGCAGTTGCTTTGCCTTTTACTTCTTCAACTTTTGCTTCATATGCAGAGATTGCATCTGCTGCTGCTTTTTCTTTACCAAAGATTTTACCAGCTAATTCTGTATTAGCTTTGAATGATTCTAGGAAGTTTTTGTTATCTACACCAATGTAAACTGTCGGTGCAATTTTAGATAACTCAGCATATGCTGCTGACGCACGACCAGAGATGAAAATAATATCTGGGTTGATTTCAGATAATTTTTCATAATCAGGCTCGAATAAAGTACCAGCGTTTACATAAGTGCTATCTTTATACTTGCTTAAGTAAGATGGTAATGAATCTTGTACTACTGCAGTAGGATTAACACCTAGTGCATCTAGAGTATCTAGGAAACCATTATCAAAAACAACAACTTTTTCTGGGATCTTATCAAGCTTTACTTCTTCAAACGTAGTATTACCATCGCGACCTTCAATTGTGCTACCTGGAATAGTTAGTGGATATGCTGAAGACGCCTCGTTTTGTTCTTCTGCCGGTTTGTCAGTTGACGTACCTTTATCTTCTTCTTTTGCTTCGTCTTTTGAACCGCAAGCAGCTAAAACTAATAGCATCATCGCCATTAATACTGTTAGTAATTTCCATTTTTTCATTTTAAAAATTCTCCTTTAAAATTTATTTTATAGTTAATGGATGGTTAAACCATCTGTTACTATTTCTAAGAATTAAAATAAACACAAATTCGGCAGCCATCCTGCTCTTGAACAGGGATATCCATATCATAGATTTCCTTCAGCGCGTCCGAGTTAATAATATCGTTGGTAGAACCGTTTTTCACAACACGGCCATCTTTTAATGCAACAATATTATCTGAGTATACTGATGCAAAATTAATGTCATGGAGTACAATTACAACTGTTTTCCCTAACTCATCCACTAGCTTACGTAAAATCTTCATAATCTGAACAGAATGTTTCATATCTAAATTATTTAATGGCTCGTCCAGTAAGATGTATTCTGTATCCTGAGCAATAACCATTGCAATAAAAGCCCGCTGACGTTGACCGCCTGATAATTCATCTAAGTAATTATGTTGAATATCTTCTAAATTCATATATTGAATAGCTTCATCCACTTTTTCTTCATCTTCGGGTTTTAAATTTCCTTTTGAATAAGGGAAACGACCAAAGGATACAAGCTCACGAATCGTTAAGCGGACATTCATAAAGTTAGACTGCTTTAATATGGATACACGCTTGGCGAAATCATCTGATTTCCAGCGTCTTACATCTGCTTTGTCGAGTAGTACTTCACCAGTATCTGCATTCAGCAAACGGCTCACCATTGAAAGTAGCGTGGACTTTCCTGCACCATTGGGTCCAATAAAAGACGTTATTTTCCCTGAAACAATGTCAACACTTACATCTTGAACGACAGGTTTTTTCCCGAAAAACTTCGTAATTTCTTTGACTTGTATCATCCTGCTGACCTACTTTCTCTTAATAATAAGTAGATGAAGTATACTCCACCCACAAAATTAATAATGACGCTTAGTGTAGTACTGAAAGTGAATACTCGTTCAACCATCCACTGCCCACCGATTAAAGCAATAATACTCATTACACAAGAACCAGCAATTAAGACGGAGTGCTTGTATGTTTTAAAATACTGATACGATAAATTCGCAACGATTAATCCAAAGAATGTAATTGGCCCAACTAGCGCTGTCGAAACAGAAATCAAGATAGAAGCTAAAATTAACATGCGTTGTACCAGCTTATCGTATGGTACACCTAAATTAATTGCTGTATCTCGTCCTAAAGACATGACATCTAATTGATTCATATGACGCCAACCATATATAAACGTTAGTAAAATGATTACACCAGCAAGCCAAACTAAATCTGAATTAACATTGTTAAAACTTGCAAACATTTTACTTTGTAAGCCTAAAAATTCATTAGGATCGATCAATACTTGGAAGAATGTTGTGATACTTCCTAAGAACGTACCGACAATCATACCAACAAGTAGTAAGAAATATATTGGTCGCTTTCCTTCTTTAAACAAAACTCGATAAAAAATTAAAGCGAAAACAATCATTGATACAATAGCAAGGGTAAAATTATAGTAAATATTGATAACTAAAATAGATGTAGAGCCAAAGAAAAAGTAGATGCATGTTTGAATCAACATATACAAAGCATCTAATCCCATAACACTTGGCGTTAAAATCCGATTATGGGTAATGGTTTGGAAAACCACTGTTGAATAGGCAATAGCTATACCCGTTAGCCCCATCGCTATAACTTTTATGACACGTCTCGGAAAAGCATAGTGATAATTCCCATTCAACTCCCAAAATAGATACAATAAGATAGCTATCACGGCAAGACCCAGCAAAATGAACATTCTTGTACGATTACGCATATGCTCTCCCCCTAAACAACATGACTAGGAAGATGGCACTTCCAATTACACCAACAGTCATACTAATTGGTATCTCATAAGGGAAAATCAGTACGCGTCCTAAAATATCGCAGAATAATAAGAATGACATACCAAGTAATGCTGTATGCGGCAATGTTTTTGCCAAATTGTCACCTTTAAACAGTGAAATAATATTCGGTATGATCAAGCCAAGGAATGGAATGACACCGACTGTTAGCACCACTGTTGTGGAGATAAGAGCCACCAATACTAAGCCTAAATTCACCACAAACTTATAGGATAGACCAAGATTTTTAGCAAAATCCTCACCCATACCGGCTACTGTAAAACGATTGGCATAAATATAAGCTAAAATAAGTACTGGTACACTTATGTATAACAGTTCATAACGGCCTTTCATGATTAATGAGAAATCTCCTTGTAACCATGCAGAAATGTTTTGGATAATATTTGCCTTATAAGCAAAGAACGTTGTTACGGAAGACAGGATATTACCATACATTAAGCCAATAAGCGGTATAAAAATCGCATCTTTAAACTTAATTCGATTTAATATTTGCATAAATAATAATGTGCCGGCTAAAGCAAATATGAAAGCGAAGGAAATTTTCTGGAAATACGTGACATTTGTGAAAAACATCATGGAAATCAATATACCCAGTCGAGTGGCATCTAAAGTACCTGCTGTCGTTGGTGATACGAACTTATTCCTACTTAAGCTTTGCATAATTAAACCAGCAATACTCATACCTGCACCTGCTAGCAAAATAGCAACAAGTCTAGGTACACGACTAATTAAAAATAGTCTAGTTTCTTCTGATTGGAAGTCTAATAGATCAAATGGTTTAATATCTACTACTCCGATAAATAGCGATACTATAGACAACACAACAGTTGCTGTTAAAAGATATCTTATTTTCATAGTAATCCCCGGTAGATTTCAATTTTGTGTGTAATGAATGTGTAGTGAAAATGATTATCATTACTCACGATTTCCATTATAGTCATGTTTTCATTCTCAGTCAACATGCAAATGAGAATTATTCTCGGTTTATTTTAAAGGAACTAGAAAACGTGTCTAATTAATGAAATATTAGTATTTTCGGCAAATTTCACACCTTAAATAATTCACTATTTCTACAATTTCTTTATCCAAACAAAATGGTAATTGAGAACACCCCCGCGTCTCAATTACCATTTTTATTCGCTATATGATTCGTCTCACTTTTCTTAACCATGCTGAAATAATGAATATAATTAATACCAAACCTACATATCCCATTACTGCATAGAGCTTAGCTACAAGCGTCGTAAATCCTGCTAGACTTGCTAAAAAGCCTAAAACCCCTATAAAAATAACTGCTACTTTAAAGCTAGGTCTATTAGGCTTAAAGAATCTTACCATAAATGAATAGAGCATCCCTACTGCAGTATTGTAAATCATCCCTAATAGAGAGAAAGTCATTAATAGCCCAACTAATGGATGAATTTCATTTGCTAATGCTAGCATAGGAATATCTAGTCCTATAACAACGTTCATTTTTGCAAGAAGAGAAAAATTAATAAGCAGAATTAAAGCGCCTAATAGAATTCCGCCAATAATGCCCCCCATTCCAGCTATTTTATCATTGCGCACCGAGCCGCACATCACCGTTAATAATGAGAAACTTACTCCAATATTAAATGACATATATAACAAAGCAGTCAACCACCAGCTTTTCGAGCTTATTTGCGCCTGCTGGGCAATTACCGCTTGTTCGACAAAGGTAAGATCCATCGTTGCAATGGCATAGATAGCAATAATAGAAACAATCACTAATAAGTACGGAGTTGCTAGTGCAATAATATTAATGATACTTTTAACATCCATCATCACGGTGGCTACTGTTAGCAGTATCATACATATACTCCCTAGCCAAATAGGTAGTCCAAACATTTGCTGCAATGTTGCACCCGCACCAGCAAACATAATAACAGCCACGCCAAATAAAAACAGTGATAATAAATAATCCAATACAAGACCAACAGCATTACCAGAAATCTGATAAATTAAATCCTTATGAGATGCAGTGCGTAGTCTTGAACTAACCTGGGCTACACACATACCAACAATAGAGAAACCAACCATCGCTAATAGGGCACCATAAACCCCTTTAAAGCCATAGCTTGTAAAATAGAGGACAATTTCCTGTCCAGATGCAAATCCTGCACCAACGATAATTCCTACATAGGCACCGCCGATTTGCAAGCTTTTTTTCAATCAGTTCTCTCCTCGTTTTTTCCTTTATCGTAAATGATTTTTATTGATAGACCTCTTTGCTAATCGTTAGCTTATCAATAACAGCCCTATTAATTGTATAGCCAATGCCGATTTCTTGAGGTACATCAATGTATCCATTTTTGACGATGACTTCTGGATTAATAATATCCTCATACCAATAATGACTAGAGCCAGCAGTATCTCCAGGCAACATAAAATGGCTAAGAGAAGTTAAGGCAATATTATGTGCTCGTCCGATTCCTGCCTCTAACATTCCTCCACACCAAACGGGAATTTGATTCTCCTTGCAGAGGTCATGAATTCGTTTCGCCTCTGTTAAACCGCCAACTCGTCCAATTTTAATATTTATTACACCACAGCTCCCTAGCTCAATTGCTTTACGAGCATCTTCAAACGATGTGATACTTTCATCTAAACATATTGGTGTTTTTATGTTTTTCTGTAGGGTTGCATGATCCACAATATCATCAGTAGCTAGTGGCTGTTCGATCATTAATAAGTTGTAATCATCAAGCTGCTGTAATATGGCGATATCATCCAACGTATAAGCTGAGTTCGCATCGACCATTAAAGGTAGATCCGGTAGCTCTGCACGGATTGCACGCACCACTTCTACATCATAGCCAGGCTTAATTTTCACTTTCACCCTTTTGTAGCCCTTTTCCATATGGCTTTTTATTACTTCTATTAATTGAGCTGTTGAAGCTTGAATACCTACGCTGACCCCAACTTCAATTCGTTGTTTTTGCCCTCCTAAAGCCCTTGCGAGTGATTGCTTTGTTTGCTGGGAATAAATATCCCATATCGTACCTTCTATCGAAGCTTTCGCCATGCAATTTCTGCGAATAGGAGCAAACAATGTAGTCACCTCATCTGGATGCCCAACCTCTTTATGTAGCAAGAGAGGTATTAGAAAATCTTTCAGCATATGCCATGTCGTCTTTAAAGTCTCCTCTGTATACCAAGGCGCTACAAAAGCTACCGTTTCTCCCCATCCAGTAATCCCAGATTCATCTTGTGCTTCTATTAATAACAGTTCCTTTTCATCGATTGTGCCAAAGCTTGTTGTAAATGGTGCTTTCATCGGCATTTTAATATGTCTTAACGTCATCTTTTCTATTTTCACAAACTTCACTCCCTATTATAATTATAAGGCTAATAAGGAGCGTCTGACTAACAGATAGCTATGGACATATTCTGGGTGCTTCTTGACGCGTACAATGGCATAGTCTTGATTGAATAATGTTGTTAAGATCTTTCTAATTTTATAGCGCCAGTCCTCAGCTAGTTTAGGACTTTCAACTTTCACTTTCTGCAAATATTGAGGAATCGGTAATAGATAGGCATCCTGATGAAAGGATTCCTCCATTTGAAATGTATTATCTATGTCTAGGACAGGCAAGCCATCGACAGTTAGTGTCCACGGTACGATTTCATCTGCGATCTCTTCTAGTTCGTCAAGGCTATCCGCCATTTGTTCACGCTCTATCCACCACTCTACAACCAGCCTATCTGATGGCAATCCTTCATTAAAGTCATCTTGAAGAGCGCCGTAATAATCATTTTCGTATTGATAACTCATAGCATTTAGCTTTAAAAATGCTAAATTTGCTAAACTCACCTCCAGAGGCTCAAATAACCAACGAACCAGCTGAAATCCATTTTCTTTTGCGTATTCTTGCTGAGCATGCTTTAATAACTCACCTACACCTTGTTCACGATATGCTTTTTTTACACCAATCATGTGTGAATGTAAGTATATTTCTCTATCATGAGAACCTACAAAGCAATAGTTGAAGCCAATTAGCTTTTCTTCTAAATAAGCACCTAAAACTAATCCGCCATTTTGTACAACTGCTAGTAATTGGTGAGAGGGAATTGCTTGGCTTCCCCATATTTCAGCATTCAACTTTTGGACCTCTCCAATTTCTATAGGTGTCATTACTTTGCGAATATGCACTTGCTCTAACATTATGCTGACGCCTCCTTTGTATCCGTTGATTCCAATGCTAACAAGACTGCTCTCGTAAGAATCTCCACGCCAGTAACAAGTCTTGCTTGTTTAAACTTCATTTTCGGATGGTGTAACCCTGGTGATAACCCACACCCTAAACCCAACATTGTTGTTTTTAAGTGTGGTCGTTTTACCGCATAATGATGAAAATCCTCTCCACCAGGTGTGTGTACCGGCTTTCTTAAATTTGATAATCCAGCAGCTTGTATAATTGCTTGTTCCATAATATATTGTGCACTCGTATCAACTTCTGCTGCTACAATATTGGCAACAGTACGTAATTCAATCTGCACCTTATGCAATAACTTAGACGAATCAATAACACGTTTGACCCCTTGCGCTAAATCGTCCATAACATTATTTTGTTGGGCTCGAATATCAATCGTAAATGAGGCATTTCCAGGTATAATATTTCCTGATTCTCCCCCTGCATGAAACTTTGTCATCTTCACCGAAACAGGTACCATTGGATCGGTATGAATGGTTCGTAAATCCTCAATGATGGTAGCCCCTACTTCGATTGCATTAATGCCAAGGTGTGGCCTTGCAGCATGTGCATCTTCCCCAATAATCTCCCCTTCAAGTAAACGAGAGGCACCATGATACAAGGCAGCACAGTATGTACCATCCTCTAGCTCATGGACTGGTCTTACATGAACTCCAAATAAATAGTCGAGCTCATCAATTACCCCTTCTTCTAAGACCGCTAATGCTCCTGTCCCTTTTTCTTCAGCCGGTTGGAAAATGACACGGATTGTACCATTAAATGATGGCTGTTGTTCTTTTAATAATAAGAGTGCACCAATAGCCATTGTCATATGTCCATCATGCCCACAGGAATGGTTGGCACGGAAATGGCCATCAACCTCCTGCCATAATGCGTCTATATCTGTGCGTAAACCTACTTTAGGACTACCATGACCCACATCCACATAAAGACCTGTAGAATTTTTAAAACGAATTGGCGAAAATCCTTCTTCAGTTAATAAATCTACTATATAATTGGTTGTTTCTACCTCATGCCAGCTAATTTCCGGATTGGCGTGTAAATACGTAAAAATCTCCATTAATCTTGACCTCAAACGGTCCAATTCTTCTTTCATAACATCCAACCCCTTAAAATTTTCTTATAATTATGATTATTATAGCGAAAATAATGATCTTCTACATAGAAACTTATACCCATACTCAATAAAATTACTACTTAAGATAATATATTTCGCGCTAGACTTCATAAATAGACATTAATTTAGATAACAAAAAAAGATGTAAATACAGCCCATTATCCGGACTGTATTTACATCTTTAATTTAGTTAATACCTTTCATTGCCTTTGAAATAATCGGCGATAAAACTAACAATAATATACCAATGACAATTGAAAGCGATCCTAAGAAGCCAAAGTATGTGAATTCGCTTACAACTTCATAAACCTTTACTAACTGCGCATTAATTGCTTGTGCTGCCGCACTTGTTAAAAACCATAAAGACATTGTTTGTGCAGCAAATGCTTGTGGTGCCAATTTCGTCGTAGCAGATAAACCAACTGGTGATAATAATAATTCACCTACAACTACTAAGAAGAATGACAGTACTAACCACCAAGGACTAACTAATGTTTCTCCACCAGATAAATGTGCTGGAATCATCATGACAAGGAATGATAAACCTGCAAAGAATAAGGCGTATGAAAACTTACGTGGCGTAGTTGGCTGCTTGTCTCCCCATTTAAGCCATAACATCGCAAATAATGGTGCCATTGTTATAACAAATAGCGGGTTTAATGACTGGAACCACGAAGATTGAAGCTGAATGCTACCAATACTTAGTTGTGTACGTTCGTCTGCATACGTAGCCAGAATTGTTGCCCCTTGTTCTTGAATCGCCCAAAACATAACGGCTGACAAGAATAATGGAATATAGGCAAGAAGTCGAGATTTTTCATCTTTTGTTGTCTTTTCACTACGATACATATAAATAAAGAAGACTGTTGGAATTAATACACCTAGAGCTGTAATGATTAAACTGAATACATTCATTGTTAAAGTACCCGTTTTAATACCAATAGCACCAAGAATAATAATAAGTAAAGCAACAATACCAAATTGCGCAAAGACTTTTTTACGTTCTTCAGGCTTTAATGGGTTATTAACTTGTAAACCCGCTAAGCCTAAGTATTTTTTCTCTGTTAATTTATAAACAATTAGCCCAATGAACATCCCTAAACCGGCTAAACCAAAGCCTAAGTGGAAGCTATACTTTTGTCCAATTGTTCCGACAATAAATGGTGCAATGAATGCCCCCATATTAATACCCATATAGAAAATAGAGAAGCCTGCATCACGACGGCTATCTGTTTCAGCGTAAATATCCCCAACAATACTTGAAACGTTTGGTTTTAATAACCCAGTCCCCATTACGATAAATGCCATTGAAGCAAATAGCATCGTTACACCGCCAGGCAGTGCTAGCAATAAGTGACCAATCATAATTAACACGCCACCATAAAAAATAGTTCTACGTGTTCCTAATACTCGGTCGGCAATCCATCCACCTATAATACCTGACATATAAACAAGGGAACCATAAATGGCCATAATAGAGTTCGCTGTACCGCGGTCTAGACCTAATCCACCCTGATTCAATTCGTAATACATAAAGAAGATGAGAATTGCTCGCATACCGTAATACGAGAAACGTTCCCAAAATTCTGTGAAAAACAAAGTAAAGAGCCCTTTAGGGTGTCCAACAAAGCCATTTTGAGGGACAGATTTTACAACTTCATCTTTACTAGACATACAATACCCTCTCCCAATTAAAAATATTCTCTTAAAAAAACATTATTACCCTAAAATAAGGATTAAAAAACTGTGTTTCATCATACTAAAGTGTTTTTTTAACTTTAGCAAGAGTTTTAAAAAATGTTGAAAATTTATTATTTTTCTTTAAATTCTGATTGTTCATTTTGATAATTATTAAATCCTTTGATATATCTAAGTTTTCTCACACTTCCGTAGCACAAACTTGTTTTCTGAACATTAAATTATTCTAAAATATTTAAAATTCAGATTTATAACTTTTTATCCAAATTTAAACTATTTTTTCTAAAAATTATTAAAATACGTACATGCTGTTGTTCTAGATTCTATATTCCCCTTAATAACAAAAAGCATGCCAAAATCTTTTTGGCATGCTTTTTATTATTTTTTCATTTTATTAATTTACAACGTATTGCTGATATTTTGCATAATCTGCTTCTTTAACTTCAAGCGATAATAAAGTACCGCCTTCTTCGTATGCTGTATTAGAAACAGAGGCATGTTCATTTAAATAAGAAACAATATTCCCTTGGTCATAAGGTATGAGCATTTCACATGTCACATAATCAGAGAAAATGTGTTGACGAACTAATTGAATTAATTCTTCTAACCCTACCCCTTGTTTTGCTGAAACCCAAATATTATCCCCACTTACAACAGGGTAAGGCACTTGGGCAAGATCAGCTTTATTGTAAACATAGATGGTTGGGATACCTTCAACTCCTACCGCTTTTAATGTTTCATTTGTAACGTCCATCATAAAACCATGCTCTGAATTAGAAACATCTACGACATGTAATAAAAGATCTGCATCTCTTGCCTCTTCTAATGTGGAGCGGAACGCTTTTACTAGATGGTGAGGCAACTTGCTTACAAATCCAACTGTGTCCGTTAATAAAAATGTCTTTTTATCAGGTAGCTCTATCTGACGAACTGAGGTTTCAAGCGTAGCAAAAAGCATATCCTTCTCAAAGACTTGTTTATGCTCTTCTTGTCCTATCTCTGCCAGCAACTGATTCATAATCGTTGACTTACCAGCATTCGTATAGCCGACAATAGATACTACCGGAAGGGCATTTTTTCGACGCTGTTTCCGCTGCGTTTCTCGTTGATCTTTGACCTGCTCTAGATCCTTTTTGATTTTCGCTATTTGATCTTCAATTTTTCGACGATCCAATTCTAGCTTTGTTTCCCCAGCACCTCGGTTTTTAAAGCCACCACCTGTACCTCCACCCTGACGGCTTAAAGAGGCATGTAAGCCCACTAAGCGTGGGAGCATATATTGAAGCTGTGCTAGTTCTACCTGCATTTGTGCCTCCCGTGTTTTCGCACGTCGGCCAAAAATATCTAAAATAAGCATTGTTCGATCAATAACTTTTGTTGCTAGATCACGCTCTAAATTACGAATTTGCGACGGTGATAGCTCATCATTAAAAATAACGAGATTTGCTTGTGCTTCTTCATAGAAATTTTTGATTTCTTCTATTTTACCTGTACCAACATAATGGGAAGGTGTCACGCGCTCTAAATTTTGCGTAACTACCCCTACAATCTCCACATTGAGAGCCTCTGTTAAATTTCGAAGCTCTTCCATTGAATACTCAAAGTGCGCATCATTCCGTAAATTTACGCCAACGAGAATGGCCTTTTCAATTAATACATCAACTTCCTTAATTCTATCCATTAGAAACCTCCCACCAAAGCCTTGGTGACCCTACGACAAATTTTCTCCATCTTACCATAAATTACACCTGTCCGTATGTTCGGAACGTTATGAAAAACGTTTCAAAAAATGCGCCTCTTAGAAAAGGCGCATTTCACTTATTTTCTTTCTTCTTTTAATAATACTTCCGAACGGTTAAACTCTTCTTCAATTTCTTCATTATGTCTATACGTCAATAGACTAACAATAACCGCAACGATTAAACATACAAAGAAGCCTGGCACAATTTCATATAGGGCACTTGATAATGATTCAACTTTCCCCCAAATAAATGCTGTTGCAGCACCCGTTACCATTCCACTTAAAGCTCCGTAATTCGTTAACTTTCTCCAATATAAAGAAAGTAAAATGACTGGCCCAAATGCTGCACCGAATCCTGCCCATGCAAAACCAACTAAACTTAAGATCGAGCTATCTGGATTCCAGGCTAAAATTGCTGCAATAATCGCAACAACTAATACAGCCATACGCCCTACAAAAACATAATGCTTATCGGTTGCTGTTTTGTTAAACAGTGCTTTATAAATATCCTCTACAAGTGCCGAAGAGGTAACGATTAATTGCGATGAAATGGTACTCATAACAGCAGCTAAAATGGCCGCTAGCATAATTCCAGCTATAAATGGATGGAATAAAATTTGTCCAAGTACAATAAATACTGTTTCAGCGTCTTTTAGCTCACCTGCATTTTGTTCATAATAAGCTACCCCTACTAACGCTGTCCCAATGGCGCCAAATAAACTTAACATCATCCAGCCAATACCAATACGACGAGCCTGCTTTGTTTCCTTTACAGAGCTGATGGCCATAAAGCGTACAATAATATGTGGCTGCCCAAAATAGCCTAATCCCCAGGCAAGTGAGGAAATAATACCGGCTGCTGTTGCAGTGGCAGGTAACATGTTTAGCAAATCTGGGCTAACTGCTTTAATAGAAGTAATTGTATCCCCTATCCCACCTGTTACAAAAAGACCGAATAGCGGTACAGCAATAAGTGCTATAAACATGATAAGTCCTTGTAAAAAATCGGTATAACTTACTGCTAAAAATCCACCGAACAATGTATAGGCTACTACTACTGCCGAAACAATTAACAAACCTGTATGATAGTCATAACCAAATGAGCTATCGAAAAATTTGCCCCCTGCTACCATCCCGGAAGAAACATAAAATGTGAAAAATAATAAAATAATGATACCTGAAGCAATTCTTATTAACTTCGTATGATCGCGTAATCGATTGTCCAAATAACTCGGTATTGTAATGGAATCATTGGTAACCTGTGTATAAACGCGTAGCCGTGGTGCTACTAATAACCAGTTTAAATAAGCACCTACAGTTAACCCAATGGCAATCCAAGCCTCAACAAGACCTGATAAAAAAATAGCACCAGGTAAGCCCATTAAAAGCCAGCCAGACATGTCCGCCGCACCTGCACTTAGAGCCGTTACAGCCGGACCTAAGGAACGACCACCAAGCATATAGTCTGTTAAATTGGATGTTTTAACGAATGCATACCAACCTATCGCTAGCATGGCGACCATATAAATAATAATTGCTAATAATTGATACATATTATCTGACATACTTTTTCCTCCTATTCAGTCTTTAGTATCACCAATTCATAAAGAAATACTATACACATAAAGATACCATGAACATACAATTCTACCTATAATTACACAGAATTTTTGTGAAATTTTTTTCAAAAACATTGTTCGTTATAAAATGTGTTAAACTAGTGCCATCTATTACACAATAAAGTAGGCGAAAATGTATGACATTTGAAGAAATGAAAGCTCATCTCATAGAAAGAATTTTACAGCAACAGCTAGTTACTGCGACAATAAGTCAACCTCGCATGAAATCTAATGAAGTTAAACGCATGAAGTTGAAGCCTTTAATGTTAAAGAACAGTTATCATATACAAATTGAATACCAATATGAACGAATTTTAAAACATGAAAATATTCAATTGACCGAATTTCCCGCTAAGCTGGAGACTATATTCGAAGATTATCGCCAAGCCCATGTTGATTTTATTGATGAAAAAGTACAAGTCCAATTATCCAAAAAGAATAAAGTACTTTGGAAATCCGATCAATCCGGTACACCTAAGCAAGTTAATTTGGCACATAATCGTAAAAAGAATTACTTACTTTCGGATGATCAACCTTATCCGTTTTTAATCCGGCTTGGCGTGCAAACAGAGGATGGAAAAGTTAAAAAACAAAAATACGATAAATTTAAGCAAATTAATCGCTTTATTGAATTTATTGACGATGCTTTATCCTACTTACCAAAAAATCGGCAAGTTCGTATTTTAGATTTCGGATCAGGCAAATCGTATTTAACGTTTGCTTTGTATCATTATTTAAAAATCGAAAAAGGTCTAGATATACGTGTAACAGGCCTAGATCTAAAAAAGGAAGTTATTGAAGAGTGTTCAAGAATAGCACAAGACCTAGGCTATGACCAGCTTGAATTTCTTGTAGGAGATATTAATGATTATAATGAGGAATCCGCTGTAGACATGGTCGTAACACTGCATGCGTGCGATGTTGCCACAGATATGGCTTTAGCCCGTGCCGTGAAATGGGACGCAAGCGTTATATTAAGTGTTCCTTGTTGCCAACATGAATTGAATCGTCAACTAAATACCCCTTCATTGGACATTATGTTACAACACGGTCTTATCCGAGAGCGTTTCGCCGCCCTTGCTACCGATTCCATTCGGGCCGAAATCTTGTCCCTTGTAGGCTATGAAGCACAGCTTCTTGAATTTATTGATATGGAAAATACGCCTAAAAATATTTTAATCCGAGCATACCGAACAGGAAAAAAAGCAAGTATAGAGCAACGTGCCAACTATGATGCTTTCTTAAATTTATTACATGCAACACCATTTTTACAAAAGGAGTTAAAAGAGTATTTATAACATACCAAAAAGGGTCATCCGACTATAGACAAGCTCGAAAATTTTGAGTGTGGCTATAGTCTTTTTTGTTTTACGAAGCTGATGCTTTTCATGATGGATAGTCGAGAGAAAATATCCACTCTCTTCATGTTTACTTTTGAACAGCTACTAGCCTATCTGGTGTAGTTATTCACCAATAAAGAACAAAAACCATCGAGAATGAAAACTTCTCGATGGTTTTGTCTACAGTCTAAGGCAAGCCAACCTTATTATAGCTCTTGTCGTAAAGCATGGATGACATCAATTTTCGTCGCCTTACGAGCAGGACGATAACCTGAGATCATTGCTACTCCAATACTAATACCTGCTGCAATAACGACTAGCTGCCATGGAATAAGAGAGAATGTAATATCATTTGTAGCAAATGCATCTTCTCCTGTGGCTGCTTTTAGAATCAACGGCAGCACTGCATTTGCCGCAAAACTAATGGCGTATGAAATGATAACCGCAATGAAGGTTCCTAAAAGCCCAATAAACGTACTTTCCATTAAAAATAAACGTTGGATCAGTTTTGGACTCGCACCGATCGCTTTTAATACACCTATTTCACGAGTTCGCTCTGTCACCGCCATTGTCATCGTATTGAAAATACCGATGGAAGCAATGAGCACCGCAATCGTACCAACAAAAATCAAACCGATTTTTAATACTAAGAAAAATACATTCATTTGATCTAATTGCTCCGTCACTGAATAGACACTGTAGCCATTATCTTTTAGTTTTTCTAAAATTGGCTTCACGTTTTCCAAAGTATCAGCAAAAATATTGAATTCTGAGTAAAACAATTCCTCCTCGGTTGTATCTCCAAGAGCGGAAAAATTCTCAACTAATGCTGGCTTTTGTGCTATGTCCATATGAATAGTATTATCAATCATCCAATCATACGAAGGTTGCTCCATGACACCAACAATTGTATAGGTCATTTTTTCTGTTTCCTCATTGTTACCAGTGTTAGGCAATAGTGATATGTTAATGTTCTGTCCAATTAATGATTTTTTATAGCCTTCATCACTTCCATTATAATAGGTACCATCTGCCTCAGCCTTTTTGCTTTTTTCTTTAATCACATTGCGATCGGCCTCATTCAATAATGTTTGTGCAAAATGATAGCCGACCACTATTTCATTTGGCTTTGATGGATATACACCTTCTGCAAGCTTGCCATTCACCTGCTCAAAATCCTTCATATCGTTCAAAATTAAACTAGAAGTTGAATCACGATCACTTAAGAAGGAATGTACAGAGGCATTCATGCCCACCGTTTCAAGTACTGTTTCCACATGATCTATCCTTTTAATTTCTTGGACCTGATCTTCTGTAAATTGCTTATCCCCATACACTTGAATTTTCGTAACTGTTTCATTTGAAAGGATTTCATTACGTAGAGATTCCTGTAATCCAAAACCGACGGATGCTAGTACGATAAGGAAAGCACAGCCCATCGTTGCAGCTAGAACCGTCATAAAAACACGTAATTTATTTTTCTTGATATGCTGCGTGACAAAATCTATTTGGTCTTTAAATAACATATTAAGCTTCCTCCTTTACCAATTCGCCATCATACATACGGAAGCGTCTATGTGCGATTGTCGCTACTTCTTCATCATGAGTAATAATGACAAAGGTTAACCCAAACTCTTGGTTTAAACTTTGAATAAGCATCAAAATATCTTGCTCTGTTTCTGAATCCAAACTTCCTGTTGGCTCATCTGCCAGCAACACAGGAGGATTCGTAATGAGCGCTCTTGCAATACTGACACGCTGTTGCTGCCCACCTGATAATTCATTTGGATAATGATCGGCGACTTCTGTTAGACCAACCTTGTCCATTATTTTTTTCACTTTTTCTTTTCTCATTGCTTTGCGCAATCCTTGTAGCTTCAAGGGTAACTCAATATTTTCGAATGCCGTCAAGCCAGGCATTAGTTGAAAGTTTTGAAAGATAAAACCGAATTGTCTCAAGCGAAATGCGGCGCTTTCTGTTTCATTTAGCTGTGCTGTTTCTTTACCATTCACTTTAATAGAACCCTGCTCAACCTTCATAAATCCAGCTAAAACTTGTAATAAAGTTGACTTTCCAGAGCCACTTTTTCCGACAATTGCTACAATCTCTCCTTTATTGACCTCAAAGTTCACGCCTTTTAAAACGGGAACCTGCTTTTCTTTCCCCTTTTTTCCAATTAAAAATGTATGTTGTAAGTTTTCAACTTGAATCATTTGTTAATAAACACTCCTTTCTCACTCATTTCCCATTGTAGAAAACAATTCTTAATAAAGAGGAAGGATAAAAATGAAGATATTCTTAAGAATAAGGAGAGACTCCTTCTAAAACAAATTGAGTTTACATTCCCTTTACAATTCAAGTATTATTTTCACTGATTTTCATTGTAAATCACACATAATTCTGTGCTAAACACGTGTGAATGTCAGTAAAAAACCTAATAACAAAGGATTTATCTGTACTATTAATAACAATTACAGTTTAATCCCCCTTTATTTTGTGAACGAATTGTATATTACAGCAATGTAAATTTTTATGTCGAATATAAAATTTTTATGTAGATAAATTAAAGATTTTGTTATGATAGTAAAGTTTAGAGGTCGATTAATTTATTTATATCCAGGAGGATTCGATTTACATGCTTAACTCAAAAAAACAAGACCCTTTCTTTATTGCATTGCATAAAATTGCTGAAAATATGAGAGAGGCTGTGCATTACGCAAATGATTTTCGTATTAACAGTGTAGCTGACCTAAAAGAGATTAGCATTACAATGAAAAATTACGAAACTGCTGGCGATAAGCTCATTCACGAACTGATCGTAATGCTAAACAAATCATTTATGACACCTATTGAGCGTGAAGATATTTTAGAGTTTGCCATTCGTATGGATGATATTTTAGATGGTACAGAACATTGTATTGCCCATTTTGAAATGTTTTCACTCACAGAAATTGATGAATCCATGCGCACTTTCCTAGGCTATATTTCTAAAAGTGTGGATGAAATTGTCAAAGCAACTGAAGAGTTAAAGAAAAAGAATCTAATTGGTATGCGTCCTCACGCTATTCTAATTAAAGACTATGAACGTGAATGTGATGAAGTACAACGTTCTTCCATTAAACAACTGTTTTTAAACGAAAAAGATCCGATTCGCCTCATTAAATTTAAAGATATATATGAACAACTTGAAGATATCGCTGATCATTGTCAAAACGTAGCTAATACTATGGAAACAATTATCATGCGTAACGCATAATTAGGAGATGGGCACTTTACAATGAATACAATCATTATACTAACCGTACTGGTCGTCATCTTTGCCCTAACATTTGACTTTATCAACGGCTTCCACGATACTGCAAATGCTATTGCAACTTCGGTTTCCACTCGAGCATTGCCACCTCGTGTAGCGATCATCATGGCCGCAACCATGAACTTTATCGGCGCTATCACTTTTGTAGGGGTTGCTAAAGCTTTAACAAAAGACATTGTAGATCCGTTTTCTTTAAATGCCTTTGAAGGAGACACAACCGGCTCAGTCGTTATTTTGGCCGCACTAATTTCAGCTATTATTTGGAATTTACTTACATGGTATTTCGGTATTCCATCAAGTTCTTCCCACACATTGATTGGCTCTATCGCAGGTGCTGCTGTCGCATCTGCTGGCTTCGATGTATTAAACTATGGCGGCTTTACTAAAATCCTTATGGCCTTAGTGTTTTCTCCAATACTGGCTATTTGTGCTGGTTTTATTATGATGACACTATTTAAATTATGGTTTAAAAACCTTAACTTATATCGAACTAATAAAGGTTTCCGTACGATGCAAATCTTCACCGCAGCCATTCAATCGTTCACACACGGTACGAACGATGCGCAAAAAGCAATGGGGATTATGACAATGGCTTTAATCGCTGGAGGATTGCATAGCGGTGATGAAATACCTTTCTGGGTACGTGCTGCTGCTGCCACAGCTATGGGTCTAGGTACATCTATTGGTGGTTATAAAATTATTAAAACCGTTGGCGGTAAAATTATGAAAATTCGCCCTGTTAATGGGGTAGCGGCAGACTTAGCGTCAGCAACAGTTATTTTTGGTGCGACATTAATCCATCTACCTGTATCTACAACACATGTTATTTCTTCATCGATTATGGGTGTTGGTTCTGCACAGCGTGTACGTGGCGTTAACTGGGGAATGGCCCGCAAGATTGTTACTACTTGGGTTATTACAATGCCTATTTCAGCCGTAATGGCATCCATTATTTATTTCGTCCTATCATTATTCTTTTAATAACAAGGCTCCTGTCTAATAAATGGACAGGAGTCTTTACTTTGTCACACGACAAAATGTGACACATCCTTTAAACTAATGGAAAAGGGGGATACATAAACAACTATGAAAACTTTTTCAACTTTTATTACCACACATGCAAAAGCAATCGTAGCCCTGTGGATTATTATTTTCCTAGCAATGGCTTATTTTGCTTTACAGCTTCCCGGTAAACTTCAAGGGGATGGCTTTTTTGTTGAAGCGGATCATAACTATGTCACAAAAGAGCTAGCAAAAACATTCGATATACCAACCAATACAATCTTGGTTGTGTTCGATCCAGCTCAGGATAAGAAAATTGAAGAAACTTTAAATAAACTCGATCACATAAAAGAAATACATTCCATCCAGTCACCTTTAGAGGACGCTTCTTTACGTAAAGATGGGATTGCCTATGCTATGGTCCATTTAAAAAACGATGCTGAAAACCTTTCTGAAATCGTTGAGGATATCCGTTCATTAATTGAAGAAGACGGAGTTCATATTACGGGTGGACCAGTTATTTCTGCTGACATTAATACAGCCAGCCAAAAGGATTTAGCATCTGCTGAGGCCATTGGTTTACCTATCGCCATTATCGTCCTATTATTGGCTTTTGGTACGGTTATTGCTTCTATTTTGCCAATTATCATTGGGGTTGTTACAGTTGTAACCGCCTTTGGTATTATGACATTACTTAGCGGTAGCATGAATCTATCCATTTTCGTTTTAAATATTGTTCCAATGCTTGGTCTTGCTTTAAGTATTGATTTCGCACTATTGTTCATTAATCGTTACCGTGAAGAGCGTGCTCACACATCCATTGCACAAGCTATTCAAACTGCCACCCAGACAGCAGGACGCTCCATCATCTTTTCTGCAGTATGTGTCATGATTGGTTTAGGTGCCATGATCGTCATTGATGTTGAAATATTCCATAATATCGCTCTAGGAGGCACCATAGTAGTTCTATTAGCTGTTCTTTCCGGCTTAACCTTACTCCCTGCAACGATGATGCTTTTGGGCGACCGACTCAATAAATGGCGTCTACTACGTGTTAAACCAGGTGGCGCAAATCGTTGGCGGAGCTTTGCAGGCTTTGTCATGAAACATCCAGTAGCTATCGTAATCGCTGCATTATTAATACTTGGTATCGGAATGCTTCCATTAAAGGACATCCAATTAACAATTCCTCAGGTAGATTCCCTACCGACAAAATATGATGCACGTGTAGCGTACGATAAATTAGATGAAACGTTTAGACTCGGTGAAACATCTACTTTATATTTGTTAGCTGAACGTAAAGAAGGCTGGGAGGATGCTGAAGCTAGAGAGCTGATTTATACTATTCAAGAAAAGTTATTAAAAGATCCACTCGTTACCAATGTTTCAACTATCTATACAGCAACAAACATTCCAACACCTAAGGAACTCTCTGCTTCTTTAGCAATCCCACAGGTGGCGGAGCAATTAAAACCGGTTATTCAAACCTTTTCAAAAGATACAAAGCTATTCATCCCAATTACCATTGATGCAGCTGGCTCTTCCACTACTGCCCAAAAATTTGCACGAACTTGGATGGATAAAGATTTAGGTGTACACTTTGCGCTTGGAGGACCTGCAAAATTTAACCAAGAGATATTTGATGAGATCGCTAATAAAATTGTTTTAGCGATAGCCATAATCATCGTGTCCACTTTCTTTATTTTAATGCTGGCATTCCGTTCAGTATTAATTCCATTAAAGGCCATTATTATGAACATTATTGGGCTTTCCTCTGCCTTCGGAATACTCGTCTATATTTTCCAATACGGACATTTTGGCATTGAGGCAGGATCAATTGTATTGATTATCCCAGTTATTGTTTTCTGTCTTGTTTTTGGCTTAAGTATGGACTACGAAGTCTTTTTAATTTCTCGTATCCAAGAGGAATATTTAAAAGGCGCCAACAATACACACGCTACAATAGAGGGACTGACATCCACAAGTCGGATTATTACTTCAGCAGCGCTCATTATGATTGTTATTACAGGAGCGTTTGCCTTCACAGATGTCATGCCTGTGAAACAAATTGGTGTTGGTATAGCCATTGCTGTTGCTATTGATGCCACAATCATTCGTCTTATGCTAGTACCAAGTCTCATGAAACTATTTGGTGATTGGAACTGGTGGCTTCCTTTCGCAAAGAAAAATAAATAATAAAAAATCCGCCTCCTTGTTCAAGGAAGCGGATTTTTTCTCTATGCATAAATACTGTTATACCACTCTTTTGCTGCGTGAACTTCAGGAATCGTTAGCTGATGTCCAAAATCAAACCAGTTCGTCGTCACAGTCGCACCCGCTGAACTTAAAAGAGCCTCTAAATCCTCTGATTCTTGTGCTGTACACATTGGATCATTGGTACCTGCACCTATAAAAACAGGGGTAGCAGATAGCTTAGGTAGCTCTATCCCTCGTCTCGGCACCATTGGATGATGTAATATAGCCCCTGCTAAAACGTCCTCGTAGTGGAATAATAAGCTAGCCGCAATATTAGCGCCATTTGAATAACCGACGGCTACAATTCGTTGACGATCAAAGCCATATTGCTGTGACGCCTCGTTCAAAAATTCATTCAGTTCCTTTGTACGAATGATTAAATCCTCTATATCAAAGACACCTTCCGCTAGTCGACGGAAAAACCTTGGCATTCCATGTTCTAGTACATTGCCTCGTACACTTAATATATTGGCTGTATCATCAATTTCCTTGGCAAGTCCAATTAAGCTTTCTTCATTACCACCCGTGCCATGTAACAACAATAGAGTTGGTTTTGTTTCGTCTGTACCTTTATAAAAAATATGTTTCATTGACAGTCCACCTCTCGATTATCTTGAATTCGAGATAATTGTAGCCTGTGGCAAAATTAAATTCAAGCTCTTTGACTTATTCATTTCGCGATTTTCACGATTTGGTTGTTCCTCATGGTTTTTATAAAAATTAGTTATAGTAAAAACTGATAGTAAACAAGCCACAATCACAACAACAATAACAATTCCCACTAGTTTTTTCCCGTTCATTTTATGATAATCCCCCGTATTTATTATTTCTTTTTACGAAAGCCTTCTTCTAGCAAATATTCTTTTGCTGCATCATACGTACCAAACGCCTCTTCAAGATTTTCCCCATGGTAGACATTCCAAGAACGTTGTTCAAATACTAGCTGTAATTGATCACCCTCTCGACTATGCCAAATCTCGATAATCGGTTCTTCCGTCTCTACCTCTTCAGATAGATATTGAATAGCATCCGCAATAATCTCACGAAGTTGTTGCTCATCATAATCACGGATATTTACTAATCCTTTATTAGCCTCTTGCTCATAGCGCAATAAATCTCCAACAAAGATAAAGCCATTGCCATTCGGATGTAGCTTTTCAACTACAATTGTCTTTTCATAAAGACTGTCCATAAAGTGATAATTTAAGCGTTTTAATGATATTTCCTTTTTCGTTAGTTCAGAAAATGATTCAATAATTGCTTGTTTTTGTTCAAATGTTAGCATATAAAAAATGCTCCTTTTCTTTACAATCTATCTAACAGTATAACTTATTTTTTCCTGTTATATTGTGTACATTCTCATCATTTTTACAAAGAAAATAGGATAAGCTATTTTCTAGCTTATCCTACCCAAATTAGGATGTTTGATTAAATATTTTCTCACGCGCAAATTTGATCACATGTGCAACATACAATTCACGATAAGGAACAAATTGTGCCGTTCCAACTGGTCTGACAATTTTCACACGTTGACCATCAGGGAAGTATTCGTATCCTTCAATATTCAGAGTTGTCGTTTCTCCCAAGAAGAAAGCTTCGGCCTCATTCAGTCTTGCTCTTACTACACCTGATACTTCCTCATATTGTAAAGCAAAGGAATTCCAATCATGCTCGAAAGGATATATGTAGACATGGCAAAATTCATTATCAATCATATTTTCAGAAACGATACTACAAGAGGTCATGCCCATTTTGACAACATCTTGGACATCTATTTGGAGCCCTAATTCTTCTTTTACTTCTCGTATACCTGATTCCACTGTTTCAACAGCTAAAAGATGGCCAGCTGCTGTAATATCGAGTAAACCTGGATAATCCTTTTTCTGTGAGCTTCGTACTTGAAAATAAATATAGTCCTCATTGACAAGCCAGCAATGAAATGTCTCATGCCAAAGCCCTTTTTCATGTACTTCCGACCGTGTAGCTGTCCCAATTTCCTCATGCTGTTCATTAAATACCTTTACAATTTCTTGTTCCATTGTTTCGACTCCTATACTGATTTCGTCGCTTTTTTCTTGATTGCATTACGTTGATCATAAATATTGGATACGATAACTTTCAATACTGCATAAAATGGTACAGCGATAATAATTCCTATAAAGCCTGCAATATTACCTGCTGCGAGAATAATTGTAATAACAGTTAGTGGATGGATATCGAGCGATTTCCCCATCACGTTAGGTGTAATAAAGTTGCTATCAATTTGTTGAGCAACAAGCGTCACAACGGATACCCAAACAACTAAAATAGGATCCTGAATAACCGCTACGATTAGGGCTGGCGTAAATGCAATCCAAGGCCCAATAAATGGAATCATATTCATAAAGAATGCAAATATTACTAATAGTAACGAATATTCTAATCCAATAATTAAGTAACCCACATACATAATAAGCGCTAATAAAAAACTAATTTGCAGTTGGCCCTGAATATAACTACGTAAAACATCATCAATTTCACTTAATGTTTTCTTTACCCATTGCTGACGTTCGCCACTGAAATATTTATAAATAGATGGTGCAAATTTCTCATGATCCTTCAACATAAAAATAAAGAAGAATGGAATTAAAACAGCTAGTAATGATACAGACACTATGGATTGTAAAAAGGAAATAAACCCTTTACTCGCCACCATTGCAACATCTTGCACAGAGTTCGCCATTTTTTCAATTACATCATTTACCTGCTGTGGGAAGTTATCTTTATTGAGCAGTACATAGTCTGTTAATTGCTGAATACTCGTACTAATACTTGAACTAATCATAGGGGCATTCTTCACTAATTTATTGACCTGCTCGGCAATCGGGTTCCCAATAATCCAGCCAAAAACCCCTGCAATTCCTATGAGGCCGAACACAATCGTCAATATGCTTGCCCATCTAGGAAATTTACGCTTTTCTAAAAATCTCTGAATTGGTTCAGTCACATAATAAAAGACACCCCCAAGTAGTAAAGGGATAAAAATGGCTTTTAATATGATAACTAGTGGTGAAAAAATCCAATGAATTTCTATAAAATATTTAATAATTAATAGTGTAAGTAATATCCCTACACCTACTTGAAACCAAACCTTCCTCGTCACTTTCATTCACTTCCTTTTATCGCCGTTACTCAAGATACTACTGATATATTAACCATTTCGCAAGTATCCTAGTATGTTTTGACTCAATCAATTTTTTCTGTGCGAATTTACTACTAGATTTTCGCGTTTACTTAAAAAGCTCCCTTCCAACAAACTAAAAAATTCGCTCACTTCCACTATACTAGTCGTGGAAGTGTAGCGAATTTCAGTATTTGTTATAGCGAAGAATCGTCTACAGAATTTAGGTATGCCTCAATTTCACCAATAACTGATTCGACACAGCCATCTTCAAATGGTGAAATTAAGCCTGCCTCTTTTACAAGCTTTGTAAATGACATGGAGCCACCTAAACCACATAGATGAATATAGTCTTTCCAAGCCGCCTCAAAGTCTTCACGTGAACGCTTCCAGAATTGGAAGGCACAAATTTGTGCTAGCGTGTAATCAATATAGTAGAACGGACTAGCATAAATATGACCCTGACGTTGCCAAATTCCACCTGCTTCGAGGTAGCTATTGTGATCATAGTCACGATGTGGCAAATATGTTTCCTCAATTTTCTTCCATGCTGCCTTACGCTCAGCTGGTGTCATTGTAGGATTTTCATAAATAATATGTTGGAATTCATCAACTGCAACACCATATGGTAAGAATAAAAGACCACTACTTAAATGTGTAAATTTATATTTTTCTGTATCTTCTTTAAAGAATAGCTCCATCCATGGCCATGTGAAAAACTCCATACTCATCGAGTGGATTTCACAAGATTCGTAAGTTGGCCATAAGTATTCAGGAATGCCGATGTTACGGCTTGAATAAACTTGGAAGGCATGTCCGGCTTCATGTGTTAACACATCGATGTCACCTGAAGTACCGTTAAAGTTCGAGAAAATGTACGGAGAATGATAGTTTTCGATAAATGTACAATACCCGCCACTCTCTTTTCCTTTCTTGGCCACTAGGTCCATAAGGTCATGATCAATCATGAAATTGAAAAACTCTCCCGTTTCAGGTGATAGCTCCTCATACATCTTTTTACCATTCGCCACAATCCATTCTGGATCACCCTTTGGCGTCGCATTGCCTGATAAAAAGTTCAGTGCTTCATCATAGAATTTTAAATCGTCAATCCCAATACGCTTCGCCTGACGCTCATACAGCTTTGTCGCTACAGGAACAATTAAGTCGCGAACTTGATCACGGAATTTCTTCACCATCTCTGCGTTATAATCAATACGATTCATTCGAATATAACCAAGCTCAACATAGTTGTTATAGCCAAGTTTAACTGCAATTTCATGGCGTACTTTTACAAGTTCATCGTATAAGCGATCAAATTCATCGTCATGCTCCGCAAAGAAACCAAAGCGTGCATTTGTTGCTTCTTTACGCGTAGCTCTATCTGTAGACTCTGCAAACGGTCCAAGCTGAGCAAGTGTTAAAGTCTCACCATTAAATTCGATTTGTGCAGATGCTACAAGCTTATTATACTCAGAAGCTAGCTTATTTTCTTTTTGCATCAAATCAATGACGTCTGGTGAGAACCCTTTAATTTGATAGTTAGCGAGATCGAATAATTGTTGACCCCATTTTTCTTCTAGTTGCTCACGGAAAGGTGAGGCAATCAATGCTTTATAATACTCCGTTGTTACTTCTTCTAGCTCAGGACTAACTTCATCGAAATAGTCGCGCTCTGCTTGATAAAATTCATCGTTTGTATCAATCGATGCGCGAATATACACTAAGTTAGCCATTGTAGCAAAGTCATTACTGATTGCATTTAATTTTTCAATGATGCTACTTTGTTCGTCCATCGATTGCGCTTTTTTAAATTGGTCGACGAGCGCTAATTGTTGCTCTTTCATCCCCGCAACATGTGGACGGTTGTACTCATAGTCTTTAAACGTTTTCATTGAAGTCCCCTCTTTCTGTCATATACCCCGTGATATTTCTATTATATGTCAAATCTTAGCTATTAAGAAACAATTTTTTAATAACCTACTATATATGTTTTTAGTAATGCCGCTCGCTCTCTTATTTTTAGTTTAGCTTCTACTGACTTTGGCGTTTTAGCTGACACTACATCTACTTCAAAATCTAAAGACTCGGCTAAATATTTCGCACGTTTTAGATGGAAGTCATTTGAAACAATCGTAATTTTCTTTGTTTCCTTTGGTATAAGTTCTTTAGAAAATACTAAATTCTCATACGTGGAGGTGGACTGATCCTCCTCGATAATTCTCGTAGCATCAATACCATTTTGCTCGAGATAATCTCTCATCACGGATGACTCCGTTCGATCTTCATCGGGTCCTTGTCCCCCTGACACAATGACCTTTACTTGGGGATACTTTACTAAATATGGAACGGCCTCCTCTAATCTACTTTTTAAAGAAAGTGATGGTACACCTCCTGGTTTTACTTTCGCTCCCAGTATGATCATATAATTAGCCGAGCCATCTGCATTTGCTTCCACCCCACGTTCAATTTCTTTCCCCAACCAAATATAGAGGACAATTGCTATAACAATTAGAACAACACCTACTCTAATCAACCATTTTTTCACAAATCAACCCTCCCTTACCTTTTATTAACGTGACTACAGAAAAAAGGATGCTTGATTACCAAGCACCCTCAATAATTTTATCTTAAAATAAAGCGTTTAATGGATTCCTGTAACGCTGTAATCTCATCTGTTAAATCATTGGAAGATTCACTAATAAGCTGAATCGCTAGTTGTTGCTCATCTACCGATGCTGTCACCTCTTCAGAAGCAGCGGCATTTTTTTCACTGATCATTGCAATACTTTCAATGGATTTCATCATATCATTCTTAGCGCTATTTACATATTTTACGCCATCGGTCATATCACCAATATTTAAAATGATCTTTTCCACAGCCATTTTGATTTCTTTGAAGGAAGACTCTGTTACCATGACAGAATCATTTTGTTGACTTACAATGACGTGAGTTTTCTGCATTTCATCATTGACTAAATTTGTTTCACTCTCAATCCCCTTTAAGGTAGTGCGAACTAGCTCAGTTGCTACGGATGTTTGATCAGCTAGCTTTCGTACTTCCTCTGCGACCACAGCAAATCCTTTGCCTTGTTCACCTGCTCGTGCAGCCTCAATAGATGCATTTAGAGCCAGGAGATTGGTTTGATCAGAGATCTCTGTAATTGTCCCTACAATGCCTTCTATTTCACGTACCTTCACAATTAAACTCCCAAAAACGGACTGAATATTCTGAATAAGCATTGAAGATTCCTGCGACTTATCCTTTAAACTAGCGATATTAACGATACCCTCTTCATTTGATTTTTGCATATCTTGTGATGCATCTAGCATTAATTCATTTTTATCGTGCAATCCTTCAATTTGTTGAGCAAACTCAGTAGCTGTTCGATTTGTATCTTCCGCCTCTGCTGCTTGTTTTACGGCGCCATTCGATACTTCATTAATAGCTTTAACGATTTCATCGCCATAAGCATTTGTTTCTTCAGCAACCGCGGTTAAATTTGACGATGTCGATTGAATTTCTACAATTGCTTCTTCTACATCTGAAATTAGTGTTTTTAATTGATCAACCATTTCATTGAAGCCCTCATTTAACTGGCCAATTTCATCTGTACGCTGTAAATGCTCAATATCTACAGTTAAATTACCCTTTGCTACTTCACGTACGCGTTGGGATAATTTTTTGACTGGTAATGCCAAATGCCTAGATACTAAAATAACAACCATAACACCTATGATAATAGCACCCGCTAACGTCAAACCAATGACTAATAGTAACGAGTTTGCCTCTGCATTAAAATCCTGCATATATGTACCTGATGCAATAATCCATCCCCAATGTGGATCTTTTGCTGAATAAATAATTTTATCCGCCAATACATTCTGGCCTGGTAGCTCAAATTCGTATTTAGTAAAACCACCCCCATCCAATGCTCGGTCAGTTACTTCCCGAATAAAGTAATTTCCACTACTATCTTGATCGTTCCAAAGATTGTCACCTTCTCGAGTAGGGTGTGTTGTTAATGTTCCCTTATCATCTAATACATAGATATAGCCGTATTCCCCCAAGTCACCTGGATAATTAATCGGCCGCTTCCCTTCACTATCCTTAGGTCCCAAGAAAGCCTTGCGTACCCGTTCCTGCGCTACATCTAAAGGTATATCTCCCTTTTCAACACTTTCATTGGCAAGTTCAATTATTTGCAAAGCAGATTGAACACTATTATAAATTACTTGCTCTCCTATATCCTCCATACCATTCTTGGCCTTACTATAACTAACCACGCCAATTATTAAACTTGGAATAATTAGTAGTGCCAATGAAATAACGACTAGTTTCCCCTGTATCGAACGTAAAAACCTCATACTTTAGCCCCCCTTATTCTTCTCGTTCAAAGAGTATATTAACTTATATTATGTTATGATTTGGAAGTTTCCGCAATGGATAAAACGCAAATTAATTCCCCTATTCGGTTTATTTCGATAAATACATATCATTATATTTTTATTTTTCTCCAACTAGCGTAAAAAAACTATTTTTCTACAAGACTTCTTCTCATAGAAAAATAGTTTACAATGATCATAATTTGAACGTATTGATTGTTTCAGTTACCTCTTTAGATGTTTGATCTAACAACGCTACAACTTCATTTAATTCTGAAACCCTTGTTACTTGTAAGTCAGAAGCCATTGCTACTTCTTTTGTTCCTTGCACATTATGCTGAGCAATATCATTCATCTGTTCTGTAGTAGCTAATATTTCTTCAGAGCCCGCTGACATTTCTTCAATGACAGCTGAATCATCCTGAATCTTATTGTTTACCTCAACAACTGATTCTAATATTTGTTCTAGGCTTTCACCAATACGTTGTACAGCCCTATTACCTGCTTGTACATCTACCGCACTACCAGACATTTCATGTAATGCTCGTTCTGTAATGGTCTTAAAGCTTTTCAGATGTGTATGTATTTCATCCGCTGATGCTTTAGACAGTTCAGCAAGCTTCCTTACTTCATCTGCAACGACTGCAAACCCCTTACCAGCTTCCCCCGCCCTCGCCGCCTCTATCGCCGCATTTAATGCCAGTAAGTTGGTTTGGTCAGCAATGCTCGTAATAATTGTTACCATCTCTTCAATAGAGCCGAATCGATCTCCCATTTCCTCAACATGTTTAGCCGTTCGTAAAACGGAGGATTCCACGTTTTGAATTTGAGATACGACCTCTTGAGAATGATTCACGCTAGTTTCCACTAGGCCCGTCATCGTTGAGGATGATTCAGCAATCTCAGAAGTTGTATCAGCCAGTCGTTGAATACCTATCGACATTTCATTCATCGTTAAGACAACTTCTTGATTGTTTTGCTGTTGCTGCTCACTACCAGCAGCGATTTCAACTATACGATCAGCAATTTGAGCATTTGATGTTTCAACATGTTGTGTAGTTTCATCAATCTTTTTCACAACGCTTTGTAAGGCGAATGTTTGTTGCTGAATGGTTTGGAATGTTTCTTTTAATTTTTGTAAGGACTCCTGAAAGGCTCGTGCAAACATAGAAATTTCATTTTTCCCTCTTAGCTGGATTTTTTCAACCTCCATTGTTGCCTTCGCGATATCCCCTTGTGCAAAACTTGACACCGCGTCCCCTAAATTTGCCAATGGCTTTAGTGCTTGATTTATGTAACGGTACATTATAAACATAACAATTCCTGTTAAAACTAACATTACTATAATTAATGCTGGCAAAATGGCTATCAATACAGCATTCGTTACACCGCTTACCTCGTTAGCCTCTATATCTACCCCTATAAACGCCACAATATTTCCTGATGCATCCTTTAATGGTACTGTACCAGACAAATAATCCCCAAAACCGCTATGTAAAATATTAGAGTAATAACTTCCTGTATCCATTACTTTTTCAATATCTTTATATAATGTAGAAGAAGACTCCTCTCCTATAACACCTGCATTTTCTTGGTCATCTGCTGGCATACCATCCACTAAAAATCGAACTTTTTGATCTTCCTGTGGAACGGCAAAAGTATAGGCATACAGGACCCCATTTATTTCACGCAATTCATTCAGTTCTTCTCTTAGCTGCCAATATAAATTTGATTCCCTTGGGTCCTTTGATAGTTGTTCATAGTCCTCTGGGTTTAATTGTTTCGCAATGTTTTCTGCTACCGCGACAGCCTGTGCACCCATTGTTTTATTAACGGATGATTTCGCTGTGTAGATCATTGTGACAATAAAAAATGCTAACAAAGCTACTAACATAACAAATGACATCAACACGATTCTATTACTTAATTTACCTGGTACTCGCATGCTTACCTCCTTTAACATACTACTAAGTTAATCTATTAACTATTGTACTATTATTTGCACTATTTCGACAATAAAACTATGCTAATAACGATATCCAAATAACTAAAGCAATTAAAGTAGCGAATAATGTCGGAACTGTAAGAATTATGCCGAACTTAAAATATTGCCCCCAGCTAATTTTAATCCCTTTTTGAGCTAAAATATGAAGCCATATTAATGTCGCAAGTGAACCGATTGGAGTCATCTTTGGGCCAAGATTAGTACCAATTATGTTGGCATAAATGAGTCCCTCTTTCATCATGCCTGTTGCGCTTGTTTCAGAGATTGCTAATGCATCAATCATGACTGTTGGTAGATTGTTCATGACTGCTGATAAAACGGCAGCTACAAATCCCATAGTCATGGTCGCTACAACGAATCCTTGCTGCACAGCATGTTCTAGTAAACTAGCTAGTATACCTGTCATCCCTACATTTTTCAGGCCGTAAACAACCACATACATACCAATGGAAAAGAACACTATATTCCATGGTGCCCCTTTGACAACTCTCTTTGTATCTACAAAAGAACTACGATTTGCCAGCCATAAGAAAATAGCGGCTACACTACATAAAATAAATGACACTGGAACGTGGAACATTTCGCCGATTACAAATCCCACTAGTAAAATTACTATTACATACCAAGATATCGCAAATAACTTCGGGTCTCTAATCGCCTGCTTAGGTTGTTCAACTGCATCGAGAGAATAGCACTGTGGTATGGAACGACGAAAAACCACATACAGTACAGCTATACTTGCAATTAAAGAAAAGAAGTTCGGTACAACCATATGAATCGCATAATCCATAAAGCCAATCTCAAAAAAATCTGCTGATACAATATTTGTTAAATTACTAATAACAAAGGGTAAGGATGTTGTATCTGCTATAAAGCCACTAGCAATAATAAATGGGAAAATCATTTTTTCCGTCATATTCAGTTTTCTAACCATTGCTAAAACAATTGGCGTTAATATTAACGCCGCCCCATCGTTAGCGAATAGCGCTGATACTATCGCTCCTAAGCAAGCAATATAAACAAATAAACGTATACCACTTCCTTTAGCAAGTCGTGCCATATGCAGGGCAGCCCATTCAAAAAAGCCAATTTCATCTAAAATTAGGGAAATTAAAATAATACCAATAAACGATAAAGTAGCATTCCAAACGATTCCTGTTACTTCCAGCACATCCTGCCATGTAACTACTCCAATTATGAGTGCGATGGCGGCTCCTATACAGGCTGACCAACCAATCGATAATTTACGTGGCTGTACAATAACAAAAAATAAAGTCACTAAAAACAAAATAATCGCTAATGCAGTCTGCATGATTTTCCTCCCTAATTAAAAACCAGTAGCTTTATGTGCTACTGGTTTACTCAATCAATAATATATTGGATTATTCACCTAAATCAGCATTGTGGAAGACATTTTGAACATCTTCTAAATCTTCTAATGCATCGATTAATTTTTCGAACTTTGCAACATCGTCGCCAGTTAATGTTACTTCAGTCTGCGGTAGCATAGAAAGCTCAGCTACTGTGAATTCTTGTATGCCAGCAGCCTTTAATGCCTCTTGTGTAGCAAAGAATTGATCCGGTTCTGCATAAATAATAACCGCTTCCTCTTCTTCCAGAATATCACGAGCATCTACATCTGCTTCCATTAAAATTTCTAGTACTTCATCAGCTGTTTTACCTTCTAAACCGATAACTGCAGTAGAATCGAACATATACGCAACAGATCCACTAACACCCATATTTCCGTTATTCTTACCAAATGCTGCGCGCACATCAGATGCTGTACGATTTACATTGTTTGTTAAAGCATCTACGATAATCATTGTGCCGGCTGGACCAAAACCTTCATAACGTAATTCATCAAAGTTTTCGTCACCGCCACCTTTTGCTTTATCGATGGCTTTTTCTATAATATGCTTAGGAACACTATATGTTTTTGCACGTTCAAGCACCACTTTAAGTGCACGGTTTGACTCTGGATCTGGTTCGCCTGATTTAGCTGCCACATAAATTTCTCGCCCAAATTTAGCATTGATACGACTAGTGCTTTGATCTTTAGACGCTTTCTTTTCTTTAATGTTATTCCACTTACGACCCATTGTTTCCACTCTCTTTCAAAGGATAGATTTATAAAAAAATAATAGATATGCAGTTGCACATCTTAAAATGGTAATTAAATACTTATCGTATCTTTACTCTGCAAATAATAACATAATGATGCTTACAAAGCTAGATATACCAATGTTTATGCTTGTTTTTTCTGTAGCAATAGCTGTAAAAATTTACGCTATTTAGCATCCTTCTATAACCATTCCTCTTTAATTTTATCTAGTAATGCCGTACAGCCTTCTAGCACTAAATCATAGGTTTCTTGAAAATCCCCTGTGTAATAAGGATCAGGAACGTCTTTACGATGTTCTGTTAAATCTAAAAAACGAAAAATCTTTGGTGAAGTAGGATTTCCTAAGATCGTTCTGATATTGCGAATATTGCTCTCATCCATACCAATAATGTATGTGAATCTTTCTACATCAGCCTTTTGTAGCTGTCGACCTACCATTCCTATTGTAGAAATACCATATTCTCTAAGCTTATCCTGTGTGCCTCGGTGAGGAGGTTCATCGATATGCCATGAGCTTGTTGCGGCAGAATCCACAGCAATTTTATCGTCTAAACCCTCTTTTCTCACCAGCTCTCGCATAACCGCCTCCGCCATTGGCGAGCGACAAATATTGCCTAAGCAAACAAAAAGTACTTGAATCATTACGATAATCCTCCTACAACAAAGCACCCAAAATCAATACGATTCTGAGTGCCACTTCATTTTATTTTACTGCAATACGATTTTCCAATTCTTCTGTTAAAGCGACTAGTTCACGTTCAAGGTGTTGAGTAAATTGCTCCCGACCTTCTTTTCCTTTACCCGTTACATAAAACGGCTCGCCATAAATTAAATAGCCTTTACCGCGCTTCATGACATCTCCAGCATTACGTGCACCAACGTAGGCTGCTGGAACAATTTGCGCCTTTGCCAATTGAGCGATTGTAATGGCTCCTTGCTTTAAGTCCGTTCCTTCTGAATTACGTGTTCCAGATGGGAATATCCCCACTACTTTTCCTTCTTTCAATAACTGTGAGGGAATTTTAATAACGCTCGGACCAGGATTATCACGGTCCACTGGGAAGGCGTTTAAATGTTCAATAAGCCAGCCAAGACCCTTCATTTCAAATAATTGCTTCTTCGCCATAAAGTGAATTTCTTGAGGGTACATGGCAACGCCGAGGTTTAAAATATCTACATAGCCTGTATGCGTACAAGCTATAATATATCCACCTTCTTTTGGCAAGTTTTCCTCACCATACACACGAGCCTTCGAACCCATAAGTTTTAATATTACTTTAACAATATTTGCTACTAATTTATACACTGTCACATTCCTACCTTATTCAATAGTTATTCCCATTGTAATCGAAAAGACTAGTATACTGCAATTGTAGGTGACCATCTTACATCTTTCCAACCAATAGATCTACATCAATCGTAATTTCACTTAATACAATGTCTGTCTCATCTTTTTTATGCCAGCCCATCGGTGTCATCTCCAATAAAGCAGGGACAAGCTCCTGAGCAAGTGGCAATGTATAAGTGACTCGTTCTATATTCACTTCGCCAAAACTATCTTGGAAACGAGCAACAATTTGTTCATTAGAATATGTTTCCTTACTCGAATCGGCATATAATTGAGCACGCAGCTCCTGTAAATAGCCGCTTTGTGGCACAACCTTCACCATACAGCCATTAGGCGCAAGAAGCCTTTTAAATTCTTCATAATTTGCCGGTGATAAAATATTTAAAATAGCGTCAAAGCTACCTTGTGCAAAAGGACTCTTAGCTAAATCGCCAACACACCAAATTTGCTGTGGATAATGTCGAGCCGCAGCCAAAATACCCTCTTTAGCTATATCAATACCGATGCCTACCCCATTCTTTTTCTCATTCATAATACGGGCTAAATGCGATCCCTCTCCACAGCCCGTATCGAGCACTGTATTCGCAGAGTAAATAAGCTCCCCAATCTTTGCTTCTACAACATCATAAATCCCACTATCAATAACAGCTTTGCGAGATTCAAAAAGATCTTTACTATATTTAGAAGTAGAGCCATGTGTCAGCATATTGACATAGCCCTGCTTGGCAATATCAAAAGAGTGATTGGCAGAACAAACGAGTCTCCCTTGCTCATAGACGTGCATAGATTGCTGACATAACGGACATGCAAAAAGCGCTATATGTTGATCGATCAATGCTGCACCTACTGCACGTTTAGATAGTGCTCCCATTGCTATTCCTCCTTCTGTTCATTGGGTGAAACGAGGGCAAAACGCTCCCACTTTCGGCTTTTCCATCTAAAGTATACGATAATTGCCCGTACCCATTCATCTGCTGAGATAGCTAACCAAATACCTACTAAACCCCAATCGAGGACAAATACAAAAAAGTAACCTAATGGGAGGCTCATACAAACCATCGACAGAAAACCGATTTTAACAGGGAACCTTGCGTCTCCTGAGGCACGTAAAGAGTTAATGACGACTATATTCATCGTCCGACCAGTTTCTAGCACTATACTTAATGCCAAGACAGATGCTCCGATAGCCATCACCTCGGGGTTATCTGTAAAAACATGCATAAGCTGCTTGCGGAAAATGGTCACTACACCAACCATAATAATGGTGAAAATAAATGCTGCTCGGACACTTGTCCACAGCTGATGATAAGCCTCATCCTTTTCTCCAGCACCTACATGCCTACCGATAATGATGGCCGTTCCTGTCCCAATCGCAATAGCGAATAAATAGGTAAACATTGATATGTTCATAGCATATTGTCTGGCTGCCAAAGTTTCTGCCCCTAAATATGTGGCATAATATAAAAATATAATCTGGCAAAACTGGTAAAGAACCTGCTCAAAGGCAGACGGTAAACCAATGTTTAAAATTTTTCTTACATATTCCTTGGAATACTCAAAGTAGTAGTGTAGCTTTACTCGTACTTCCATTACTTGATAAAGCAACCAGAAAAACACGATCATCGCTAATCCTCTACTAATCACTGAAGAGATGGCTGCACCTTTTACACCAAGCTCTGGTAAACCAAAATTCCCAAAGATCAGGCCGTAATTAAGGATAACATGCAGTACATTCATGCCAAGTGATACATACATCGTCTGTTTCGTCCAACCATGAACACGAATAATTGCAGCAAGGGCATTAATAATTGCTTGAAGGAAAATAAAACTCCCTATAATCACTAAATAACTTTGAGCATAATGAAGGACCTCACCTTGCAAGTTCATCATCGACATTAAATGACTAGCAAAGAAGAAAAATAGAACACTCATTATAAGGCCAACTGCCAAATTCATTGTGACTGCTAGAGCCGATATTTTAGCCGCTTCAAAAAACCGTTTCGAACCTAAATATTGTGATACAACGATGGACGCACCGTTGCCGACTACCTCAAGAATTAAAATAGCGATATGAATATATTGATTGGCTGCACCTACTCCTGACACAGCATTATCTGATAGAGCACTAAGCATAAAAGTATCGGCTAGTCCCATCAACATAAATAAAAACACTTCTAAAAAGATAGGCCATGTTAAATGGAATAGACTTAACTTAGTTGTTTCTTTTATTGTGTCTGCCAATACCTTCACTTCTCCTATACTTTTCTTAAAAATCTATTGTATCTTATCATAAATTTTCAGACTGTAAAGAGATTTATAGGAAGACAGCGCTTCCACATAAAAAATCCCTCTCACTAATTGTGAAAGGGATTTTATTTAGATTAAGCAATATGACTGTAATTGCTCACGCTTATCAGCCGTTAGACCAAACTCCTGCTCCAAAAAAGCTGTCTTTGAGCCATAACGATGATCCATAGCATCTAACGCTGCCTGTAAATAATCCTCACGAGCGGACATTAAAGCATAAAATTGCTGTAATTCTTGTTCATTATACTGGTGCTGGATCGTTTGAGCCATTCTTTCTACCATGGGACGCAAATGAATATTCGTATCTAAATAATCTTCCATAATGGTCTCTTCAGGTACGTCTAAAGCCAATAAAATAAGAGCTCCGCCAATTCCTGTTCGGTCTTTTCCAACTGCGCAATGATGGACTAGCCCTAAATTATCAGGGTTTTGTATAGTCATCATTAATTCTTTAAAAGAGGGATTATGAAAAGGCATTTGTGCATAAAAGTCCTTGAACATATCAGCGTTAACTACTTTATAAAACTCTCTACCACCTGTATTAGTTGGCATTTCAAAAGCATGCTTTCCCTTCGCAGGGATTTGAATATATCGAGTTTGTGGAAACACAGGATTAGGATTATGTTGTACTTCATTCGTGTCACGATAATCAAAAATTGTTTTAATACCTAATGTTTCAAATAATTCTTTATCTGTCGATGTCATTTTACCAAGTGCGGCAGAGCGATAAAATAAGCCATTTCTTATAACACGCCCATCCCTCGTTTGATATCCCCCCATATCTCGGAAATTATAAACGGCCTCAAACGGAATATTTTTTTGTATTTGCTTCACTGAACTACACCTCCCTATATTAATAAGCGTTCTTACCTTTATTCTATCGAACAAACTACATTAATACCAATTTTCACACTAGGTAATAAAATAAAAAATGCTAGCTGTAATAAACAACTAGCATTTTCTACGATCTTATTTATATAACTCTGGATACACAGCTTTAGCAACAAGCTCAACTGCTTCACCGATACGTGGACCTGGACGATTTGAGATATCTGTGTCAAGGGACTGAACTGCCTTGTTCTGAATAGCTGTTACCGTATTCCACCCATCACGAGCAAGGATTTCTCCAATTGGATTTTCTGTATAGTTGACTGTTGTTAAAATGACGTCTGGATTTCTCGCAATTACATCTTCCTCAGATATTTGCTTCCAGCCATCTAAATCTGCAAACACATTCTTTACATTTGCCGCATTTAATATTTCTTGTTGGAAAGTGCCAGAGCCTGCTGTATATATTTCTGGCTTTGGACTAATTTCTAAATAAACATTTTTTGGTGTTTTTACTTCCTTAATCTTTGTTTGCACATCAGCGATTTTTGCTTTAATTTCCTCGTTTAATGCCTTTCCTTTATCCTTAACATCCATAACAGCTGCAATTTGTTCGATATCTCCATATACATCATCAAATGTAGCCGCTGATTGAATAACAAATACTTTAATTCCTGCATCCTCGAGTGGCTTAAGTGCATCCTTCTCACCAATCGTATACGCAATAACAACATCTGGCTTTAACGCTAAAATTCGCTCACTGTTATAATTCACAGTATCAGAAACACGTTCGATTTTTTGGGCAGCTTCTGGATATGTATCATATTCAGTGGCACCTACAATTTTATCGCCAACCCCTAATGCAAATAGAATTTCTGTGTTACTTGGTTGTAAGGACACAACTGTTTTTGGTACTTCCTTAAACTCTATTTCTACACCACGATCATCGGTTACTTTGTAACTTGTTTGCTCAATTTTTTGTTCATCTTGGGTAACATTTTTATTTTTTGTATCTTCCGCAGTTCCACAACCTGCTAAAACGAGCGCTAGCAATAAAACCGATAGCCATTGTAAATTAAATAGTTTCTTCATTATTATTCACCTTTTTCTTTTTCATTGGATATGATTTACTCATAAACGGAATTTCAGCGATTCCAGCTTGTTGATTCGTATAGACAGCCATTACAAAACATACATTGGCTAATAAGCCTAAATAATCGAAGAGAATAGTCGGTACCTCTCGTTCTTCCGAAACCTTGTGTAAAGTTCGATATGATTTTTTCGCCTCACTACGACAAAGATGTAAAGCAGCAGCAGCCTCTGTTCCTTGAGGTAAAACAAAATTTTGAATCTCTTCCTTCACATGACTTACATAAAAATCATAGCGCTCACTTAACCAGGATAGATCCTCATCTGTAACTGCTAGCTTCCCACGAACCGAGCCATTCACATGATAAGCCATAGGTAAAATCTGTGTTAAATCATCTGCAACAACCTGGACATCCTCTTTCTTCACTATAGCTAGTGCAGCCCCTAAATGCGTTGTTAAACTATCTGTGCGAATCTCAAAATCGACAGTTGAAGCCTTCTCTCGCATAAAAGGATAACAAGAATAACGTGCATCTTTTTTCAACCTGCTGTCCCCCTTTTCATAATGAAAATCCTTACTTTTTTAGAACATAAAAAAACGTCGCTCCTCACGCAAAGGAACGACTAAAATAACATAATGATTGTCATAGAAACACGACACTGCCTATGTATTTGCCGTATATCCTCCTAGCTTCCGAAGAGTTGTTATACGTTCAAATAAAGGTCGGTCTCCTGGCTTGTACAACGCTCCTATATAATTAAATAAGAGCTATAAAGAACCTTCCCATTTCCTATGAAACAGTGGTTCATCTTTATAATAGTTGTACTTACAGTTGCGGAAACAGCTTCGGCTTATACCGAATTCCCGATTATGCTAGCTAGCACCTTTATTCTGCAAGAATAATTCACTTGTAAAGCAGTTTATCATAGTTTGATAGGAAAAAATAGTTGCGTACAAAAATGATAGTCGTTTTAGAAGAATTTTCATTTCCATAAAATCACTCTACTATAATACTTTTTCAATTGCTTGCTCAATATCAAGCTGTGAGTCTGTAGGCTCAAAGCGAGCTATGGTTTTTCCGCTTGCATCTACTAGGAATTTAGTAAAATTCCAGCGAATATTACGACCATCTAAAAAGCTTGGAGCAAGTTGAACAATTGCCTCAGCAAGCATTTTCTCCTGCATGCTTGCTTTTCCGAATTCACGAAAATCAACTTCATGTTTTAAATAATTAAATAAAGGATGTGTCGTCTCACCATTTACTTGGACTAGTTCAAAAATGGGAAACGAAACTCCATAGTTGACCTTACAAAGATGCGCAGTTTCCTCTCCATCTTCAGGATTTTGATGGCCAAACTGATCACAAGGAAATCCTAGAACGACAAAATTATTTTTGCCATATTTATCGTACATTTTTTGTAAGTCTTCAAATTGATATGTAAATCGGCATTGATTGGCCGTATTAACAATTAGCATCGTTTTCCCTCGAAAAGTTTCCATTGATAAAATTTCACCATTCGGCTTTCGTACTAAATAATTATAAATGCTCATTCCCTAACCCCTTTTGTCTTTTTCATATATTATAGTTGACTAATCTCCTAATAACCAAAGAGTTTGCACAAAAAACACCATCTCGTTACTAAGAACGGATGGCTGACTTATATTTCTTTTTATATTTAACATTTTGCTCTTCATTAATTAAGCGATGGGCTATGTCTAATAATTTAGGATCACTCGTTTGATCATATAATTTTTTTAAAGATACAATAATATCATAGCGAATGAGAGTAGGATGCTTTTCATCTAAACAGGTTTGAAATCTCTTGGCTAAATAAGATACGACTAAATCGCTTTGTACTTGACCTGCTAAACCAATTTTCCAAATAGCCTGTAATGTATGCCTTGCCGTGACGGGCTTTTCATCATAAGTCACAGCCCAAATCTTTAAAAAATCTTCTAATACTCTTTCTTCGGGATCACTTTTTGCAGCTAAAGCACATAAAATTTGTGCGGCAAGTGCACGTGCATGCCCATTTTTATATGTAAGCGCTTGTACAAGCTGTTCCCACACTGCATATGTCCAATCTACGGGCTCCTGCATAATTTTCATCAGTTCCTCGTAAGATTCATATTGAATATCTCGATCACGCTCTGTTAGATTACTAAAAAGTTGCAAAATCTCTTTTTCCATAATTTATCCCTACCTTTATTGTTTCAGAACGTCATAAAACTTGATTTATGTTACACTTAACTTAATTTTTTCGCAAAGAAGGTGAGTTTATGAATAAATTTAATGCTAGGAAATTGATTTTTCGATTGCTAGTGATTCTGTCCCTAATTATAGCCGCTTATTTTATTATTCCGGTATCTATGCCGTTAATATTAGCAGCTATCAGCGCATTTTTCCTTGAACCAATCGTCATGTTCTTTAAAAGGCGCTGGAAAATGTCTCGAAAAATTGCAGTTGCCTTTATATACATAGTGAGTGTCATTATAATTTCCATCATTTGCTATATTTCAATTACGCAGATCATGACGCAAATAATTTTATTGTCTAAGCAAGCTCCCTATTATATTTCCAAGCTATCAGATATGTGGCTTCATATGCAAGAAAATATTTCTAAATACACGGAAGACTTTCCACCCGAAGTAAGTACTTCGCTTCAAAAAACCACAATGGATTTCATAAAGAAAATTGAAGAAACGTTTTTAAGCTTCTTTAATTATAGCAAAGTTTCAGCCTTCTTTTCAGAGATTCCAAGTCTATTTATCAGTCTTCTCGTCTATATGATTGCCCTATTCCTATTTATGCTAGATCTGCCGAAATTGAAGCGCATTACTTATAAGTATTTAAAGCCAAACACAGCAAAGAAAATAAAAATTATTTTAAACCGTTTAAAGGATGCAACATTCGGCTATATGAAAGCACATTTATTTGTAAGCTTCATTATTGGAGGCGTTACACTTATTGGACTTTTATTAATCCAGCCTAAATATGCCATAACCATGACCATTATTATTTGGCTAATAGATATTGTCCCTTTTTTAGGCTCCATCATTATTTTAGCACCATGGGGGCTTTATCACCTTTTAATGGGAAACACATCTATTGCTGTAAAATTATTCATCTTAGCTGCTATTTTACTCATTATTCGTCGTGTAGTCGAGCCTAAACTAATGGGTGAGCATATTGGGTTATCAACTTTACCAACATTAATTGCCATGTTTATTGGTCTACAGTTATTTGGTATTATCGGTTTACTTGTCGGGCCATTTGTCATTATTTTCTTTATCGCCTTAAAGGAAACAGGCATCATAAAAGTAAATTTCAAAATTTGATACCAATAAAAAAGGTCATCTTTGTATTTTTCCCTTACAAAGATGACCTTTTTATCATGTTAATCGTCTATATAATATAGAGGCTTATTGAATTCGACCAAAGCCTACTAAATATTGATTCCACCAATCAAGTGATTCAATGACAACACCATTATTTTGAGCATCAATCATTGTGTTATTACCTAAGTAGATACCTACGTGCGCTACACCTGAGCCATAGCTAAAGAATACTAAGTCACCAACGCGTGCTTCCCCAGCAGAAATACGTTGTGTTGCTAAATATTGTTGAGATGCAGTACGTGGTAAAGAAACGCCTGCTTGTTTATAAGACCATTGTACAAGACCTGAGCAGTCAAACCCTGAAGTTGGGTTACTACCACCCCAAACATATGGACGACCAAGGAATTGTTTTGCTGTAGAAATAGCATCACCTGAAGAGGCAGTACCAGCGCCTGAACCAACGATAATTTTTTGTGGTTGTTGACCATCACCATCACTGTTATTTTGAGTAGCTTGTACTACTGGCGTTGCTGCTTGAAGAGCACGTAAACGAGCCGCTTCTTCTTCAGCTGCCTTACGTTCAGCTTCTAAACGTTCTTCTTCCTGTTTTGTTGCAATTTGAGCTTTTAGGGCTAATGATTTTGCTTCATTTTCAGCCTTTTTCACTTCCATTTCGCTTTCCTTTTGTTGAAGCTCTTGGAATTGCTTTTGAAGCTCTTTCTGTTTTTCATCTAGAATGGCTTTTTGTTGCTCTAAGCTCGCTTTGTCAGCTTCTTGTTGATCCACTAATTCTTGGTCAGCATCCATTAATGTTTTAACCGCTACGACACGGTCCATTAAATCAGCAAAGCTTTTTGCTTCAAGAACTACATTTAAATAAACACCCACTGTATTGTCTTGTGCTTGGTATGCAGCCATACGTTCACTTAAGATTTTAGAACGTTGCTCAATACGTTTTTTTGTTTCAACAATACTAGCATCCACTTCTTTAATTTCCGCTTGTACTTGTTTAAAAACTTTTACTTTTTCGTCGATCTCTTTTTGTAAATTCGTTAGTTCTTCTTGTAATTTTTTAACCTGTGCATCTATTTCAGCCTTTTTCTCAATCATTTGTTGAGAAGTTTCTTCAGCATGTACTTCTGTTGGTTGAATTGTATTAAATAATAAGCCGCCTGCTAGTGCTAAAGCGAGCACCATCGACTTACGCCATTTATTGCGCTTACCCACGTACCTTCAATTCCCTTCATTTATCAATTTCGCTCTGAATACTCTATGTAATCTGTTGAACGATCCTATATTTAATCAATTGTTCTTATATATTTGTTTTAGCCTTTTAAAGTTTAGCATTTTCAGCATAACTTTTATACTATTTCCTATCTATTTAATACATTAGTAAAACTCGAAACATTCCTGTAACATTCGCGTAAAATTCCAATTATTCTACAATGTCCTTATATATTCTACACAAGTCTGTTATTAGCTAATTCGACAATAGTCACATGACCTACTTTGTAATGTTTTTGTAATATTACTTGGAAATGTTTCAAAAAAAAAGAGGTAGAGGAATAATCCCTACCTACTGCTTCATGGAACGCAATGCCTGTATCGATAACCTTACTAACAAAATTGCACATAAAAATAAACCTAAATAAGCAGCTGTGTTTAAATACACTGCATAAGAATCGTGGATAAATTGTGAGATTGCTAAAAGGGCAACAGAAATAATTCCAAATGTAATCCCTACTAAAAGCAATACAAATCGGGAAAACAAGTTGGTAATGAAGCGGGCATTATGCTCATCAGAGAATATATCGTGATGTAAAATAATTTTTCCGCTCTCTACACGCTGAATTAGTTGATCCACTCTTCTTGGCATTTTACGCAAAGTTGGTATCAGCATAGATAATTCCTCTTGCAGCCGTTCTTTTGTAGCCATTGGTTCTTTAAATGGTTTTAGGAAGGAAGCACGCATATATGTAGCAGAGAAATCCTTAGCTTCCGTAAAAATATCAAAACGTGAATCAATTACCCTTAATGTTCCATCTAATGTCACCAACGAGCGGAGTGCTAAACCTACCGCTGGGTAAAAGGCTAGCCCAAAATCCCGCACCACTGTAAATAAAGCATGTATTAATTCTTCTGTTGGTATGCGGTCAACATACGAGATTTTTAGTAAAATTTGATCGATTGCTTGTTCCATTCTTGCACGTTCCGCATGATCGGCATTTTCCACTAATAGTGTTAAGCCATCGTACAAGACACTGGAGTCATTGAGCTGAATACCCATTAAAAATAGCTTTAAGCCCTCTTGTTGTGTGGCACCTAATCTTCCAACTGCTCCAAAATCGAGCAATACGGGTGTACCATCCTTCTCATCAATGTGAATATTTCCCGGATGAGGATCAGCATGAAAAATACCTGAAAAAAGCATCTGTTCAAAAAAAGAATATAATATTGTTCTAGCAAATTGTCTGCGATCAATGGACAGACGATTGAATTCTGCCCCCCCATCCGCCACACTATGTCCACGAATATATTCCATCACTATAATATTTTCATTACTGTAAGCTGTATAAATTTTAGGAATGCGGACCTTATAATCACTTTTGGATAATGCGTTCTTTACCTGTAACGTATTACGTACCTCAATATCTAGATGAATCTCTTCACGTAGTCCATCTGCGAATCCACCAGCTAGCTCACGAAAGCCTAGTGACTCTGCCCATGTAGATTTGGATGAAAGCCAATTTGCAAATTCCTCTAAAATTTCAAGATCATCGCGCATAATCCCTTTTACTTCTGGACGGAGAAGCTTGACGACAACATCTTCATAATTTTTAAGCCGTGCTTTGTGCACCTGACCGATAGAGGCTGCTGCAATAGGCTCCATTTGAAATTGGCTAAATACTTCATCCATTGATTGAGGAAGTGAGCGCTCCAAAATACTTGTCACTTGCTCTGCTGGTAAAGGCTTCACACGATGTTGTAGCCTCTCTAGCTCATCAATAAAGATGGGTGAAAATAATTCTTTACGTGTAGACAATACTTGTCCAAATTTAATAAAAATCCCACCACATTGCTCTAATGTTGCGCGCAATGCAATCGCCAGCTCTTTTTCGTTTTCACGTTGCCTTGCATATTTAATCGTTTGGACGACACCATTTGTAACTGCAATTTTTAAAACTTGTCGCAATCGTTTCTGCTGTCGCCAATAGCTCCGCAGCCGTAAGAGCAAAGATTTTTGACCATTTCGACGATCTCCAGTTGTAATACCACTTGGATCAAAGAGCTCAAAAACCAAATACAGCAACATAGAAATGAGTAGCATACTCCCAATCCAAATTAATGTGCTGACCTCTGTCACAGTTTGCATCATGGTTTCTGACAAAAAATCTGTATGACGTAAATAAGAGTACCAGTAAACAAAAGAGGTTAATGTCACACTAATGACGACTGAAAGCACTCTTCGTACAAAATTAATATTAGAGCCTATTAATCGTCCACTCACAATATAAATCAAACCCGATACTATAATGATTTGCATCAAAAATTTCAAAAAAATCAACAATGTCACCTCCAATGTCATTTCCATTTCCTACTACTGCTAGTATAGCAAATTTATACATTAACTTTCTTTCACAAGGAACACCTTAGAAAATTAATTAAGTCTTTCATCTTGAAAATATACCCATCAGGGTATATTATTTAGTTTGTAGTACTTATACTACATTATTTATTGATTTCAATAGCAAAACATATATTTAAAAGCTTTTATATACCCTTATATGTATTAATCAAAAGGAGTGTTGACCATTGAGTAAAAAATTTTTAATTGTTGGTGGCGTTGCAGGTGGAGCATCCACTGCTGCCCGCATTCGTCGTCTCGATGAAAAGGCAGAAATTATTATGTTTGAAAAAGGACCAAATGTTTCATTCTCCAACTGTTCTCTCCCCTTCCATTTAAGCGGGATTGTTGAAAATAGTGACAAATTGATCTTAATGACACCTCAAGCCTTTCAAACAAAATACACTATAGAGGCTCGTGTACAGCAAGAGGTTGTACGCATTAACCGAGAACAAAAAACCATTACCATTAAGAATTTAATAACGGGTAGAGATTATGAGGAAAGTTTCGATACATTAGTTCTATCACCAGGAGCAAGTCCCATCGTCCCTGACCTAGAGGGTATTCGTTCAAACCATGTCTTTACCATTAGAAACGTGGTAGATATTAACCGTTTAAATCAATACCTACAAACGGATCATGTACAGGATATTGCTGTGATCGGTGGAGGCTTCATTGGTGTAGAGGTAGCGGAAAATTTGAAGCTAGCGGGCTATAATGTCTCTTTAATTGAATTCGGCCAACAAATTATGGCCCCCTTTGATTATGATATGGTTCAAATATTGCACAAGGAAATGACCGATAAGGGGGTTCATGTTATTGTCAATGACGGTCTCGCAAGGGTTACTCCAAGTGATGTGACGTTAAATTCTGGCAAACAATTGAAAGCACAAGCCGTCGTATTAGCGATTGGCGTTCGTCCTGACATCCACTTAGCCAAAGAAGCCGGGCTAACTATCGGTGCACTCGGAGGCATTCAGGTTGATGCTAATTACGTGACATCCGATCCTTCCATATATGCTGTGGGCGATGCGATTGAAGTATTCCATCAGCTTACCCATAAACAGACACGACTTGCTTTAGCCGGCCCCGCTCAGCGACAAGCTCGTGCTGCAGCTAATCATATGTATAACATCCCTCATCACAATAAAGGGGTTATCGGATCTTCAAGTGTACAAATTTTCGACCTTGCCTGTGCTTCAACGGGTTTGAACGAAAAAACAGCTCTATCAAATGGCTTTCAGGCGAAAAGCGTTTATCTGATAGCTCCTGATAAAGTAGGCTTAATGCCGAATAGTAATCCACTTCACTTTAAGCTCGTTTATGAAACACCAACAGGTAAAATCCTTGGAGCCCAAGCTATAGGTAAAGGCAATGCAGATAAACGAATTGATGTAATAGCTACCCTCATCACAATGGGTGGTACTTTAGAAGATTTGAAGGAGCTGGAGCTATCCTACTCTCCAATGTTTAGCACTGCCCGCGATATTGTCAATTTAGCAGCTCTTGTAGCTCAAAATCAACTACATGGACACTACAAACAAATAAAAGTTGATGAAGTGCGAACACTCATTGAAAATGAAGCCTACTTCTTAGACGTACGCGAAAAGAATGAATTTGAATCTGGTCATCTCCTTCATGCACACAATATTCCTTTAAGTGAACTTCGAGAAAGAATGCATGAGGTACCTAATGATCAACCAGTGTATGTACATTGCCGATCCGGTCAGCGTAGCTATAATGCTGTTATGGCCCTTCAAAATAGCGGATTTTCTAACATCTTTAACGTAAGTGGGTCATTCCTCGGTATTAGCCTATATGAATATTTTACTGATTTCACAACAAACAGAGATAAAATTGTCACTGCTTATAATTTTCAATAATAGAAAAGGGATGCCCATAAACAGCATCCCTTTTCGTTAGTTTGTAGATAGCACCTTTTCCCAATCAATCGTACCATTTTTAACTTGTTCACGTTTTTCTTTAGTCATAATATCATTTGGTTTTCCGCCTTTTGGCCAATCTTTATCATGATTTGGCCATTCAGGTCGATCTTGGGATAAAATAAACGCTGCTAAATCAGCCGCTTCTTGATCTGTTAAAGTCCCTGTTGCACCTACTGGCATATTATTTTGAATATAGCCAGCCATTTTTGACATACGCGCCATACCTGCTCCATCATTAAAGGAATTATCACCCCATAATGCTGGACCAGTATTGGCACCAGTCCCAGAGCCATCAGCTGCATGACAAGCTATACAGGACTGACCATAAAGCTCCTCACCATTGTCAACATTTGGAGTCGGTACATTCTTCATATCACTAGTACCTGCCCATTCACGTTTTGCTCCAATTGGAACACCTTCAGAAATATATGCAAAATAAGCGACCATAGCCTCTAGCTCATCACTATTCATTTCGAATTTTTTACCATTCATACTACGAACCATACAACCGTTAATACGCTCTTCTATTGTAACTACACCACCAGAGCGTCCAATATATTGTGGATAATTAGCCATTACTCCTACTAATGATGATGCTTGCTCGTCATAGCCAGCACCAGCATGGCAGCTTGTGCATGATAATTGGTTCCCTACATATTCGTCCGCCGCAACATGTGTGTTATTAACAAGCTCATAGCCGTTTAAAATTGCATCCTTCATTGGTCCATCTGGCACTTCATCAATACTTGGTGGAGCATAGACAACTGACTGAGCAGCTGCTGTCGTTGGTAATTGCGTCTGCACTGTCGTTTCGTTCTCCTCCACAATCGAATCAACTGTAATTTTGTCACTAATAATGGTTGCTACAAAAATTGTGCCTACTAACAGTACTGTCCCTGCTACTCCTGCTACTATAGGTTTCATCTATAATACCCCCCTTTGTATACTCACTTATATTTTAGCAACATAACATTTTATTGGATGTGATTTTTCTCACACTACTGTAAAATAGAACCATTCAGATGATAAAAATGGATAAATTATCCACTAATTGTTGTACTACAACACCGAAATCACGACTTAATACCTCTTGTAGTATGTGGGTGAATCAAAAAAGTGCCGAGTACTTTAAGTACTCGACACTTATCCATCGGTTTACAGGTTACATGCACCATCCGTACACGTATCCTCACCATTTCCCATTAATTGAATCGTTTGCTGAATCCCCACTATTTTTGCTGTTTGATGTAATGTTCGCACAAAGACTTCATTTGGCTCTGCCCCTTTAATGCCATAACGATTTTCAAATACAAAGAATGGCACGCTTTGTATACCAAGTTGCTGTGCATCATATCGATCCTGATCTAAAGCCTCAAGAAAGACATTAGTAGCTAGAATGTCCTGCGCCCCCTCTATATCTAAACCTAATTTTGCAATCACCCTTAATAAAAAGGAATCATCATTCACATCTTCACCAGCCATAAAATAACCAGCCATTAGCGCTTCCGTATATGCCGATGCTTGGCCAAATTGCTGTGTCCATTTTGCTAATCGATGAGCTTTTTCTGTGTGAGCTGTTGTCATCAATTCAAAATTATAATTCAACCCAACTTCTGCAGCTCTTGATGCCATATTCTCTGTCATGTCATGTACTTCTTCACGCGTTGCGTTATACTTCATAGCCAAAGTGTCTAAAAAGGTTGGTGCATTTACTTTAGGCGTTTCTGGACCTATTTGAAAAGCCTTGTATTCAATTTCTACTTGTCCCGTATAGCCGCTTGTCTCAATCGCACGTTCCAATTCTCGCTTGGCAATATAACAAAACGGACAAGTAAAATCCGTGAAAACTTCAATTTTCATGGTTAGACCCCTCCAATAATATCTACCCAAATTTTAATGGCAGTCGCCAATATAAGCATTGCCAAAATGCCTTGCAAGCTTTTGGTATTTAATTTTTTTCCAGCTCTCGCACCAAGTGGGGCTGCTATAAGACTAGTAATGATCATAATGAGCGCGGGGAAATATTCAACTTGTCCGGTCATTAATTTCCCAACCATTCCCCCTATGGAGGAGATAAATGTAATTGCTAAACTAGTAGCAATGGTCATACGCGTAGGGATCCCTAAAACCACTAACATAATAGGGACTAATAAGAACCCACCACCTGCCCCCACAATACCTGATCCAATACCAACAACTACGGCCAATAAAATTGCCAATGTCTTATTAAATGTTATATCCTGCATCGGTTGATCATCAATTTGTTTTTTTGGAATAAACATCATGACTGCCGCTATTAAGGCTAGCACACCATAAACTATATTGATGCCTGACTCGGAAAAAAATTTGGAACCAAAACTACCAACAAAACTTCCTGTTAATATAGCACCCCCCATATAGATAATAAGTGATTTATTTAAAAATCCACCCTTGCGATATACCCATACACCCGCAATGGATGCAAAAAATACTTGTATGGCAATAATTCCGGATACCTCATGAGCCGAAAAGGCCATAAATCCTAATAATGGTGGAATATACAGTAGCATTGGGTAATTAATAATGGCACCACCGATACCTAACATCCCTGATACAAACGAACCGAGAAAACCAATTAAAAAGATCGTTAATATCCATGTAATATCCATGCATTCTTCCTCCTTTCCGAAAAGTGAAAGAAGGGTTGTTCTATTTAATAGACAACCCTCCATTAGCCTTAAGCTTTCTGAATTAAAAACGTGATGACACCAGCTTTTTCGGATTGATCTACGATATGATGACCCCCAGCTTTTGCCCAAGCAGGAATATCCGCTAAAGCCCCTTTATCTGTCACCTGAACTTCTAAAATTTCTCCTATATTTAATGTGTCCATCGCCTTTTTTGTTTTCACAATAGGCATTGGACACGAAAGACCTGTTGCATCTAATTGTAAATTTGATTTCATATTGATCCCCTTCAACACGGCAAAGATTGTAAGCGATTTGCCTGTTCTTCTTATTATTTTAGATTCATGAGGGATGAGCGCCTTCAATTTCTGGACGATCCACATTTTTAATACACAGACGTATCCATTGTACTTTTAATAAATTTCATCGAACAGCACAGCGATTTGGGCCGATTTCCATTTCCGTTTGTTCATCTGGCGAAGGCGTTATTTTCCCCATATTTACCTGACGAATTTCTTGATAGGCATTAGGTTGTGGTGGCAATTGATCTGTCACGACACGTTTAAATTCTACTTCATCATGAATATTCAAACCATGATTTTGTAAAAATAAATCCCCTAGTTGTTTCGCTACCGTCCCATCTTCATTAAGTTCATCAATGATCATAAAGTGAGCTGGCAACACGATAAGCTCTCTGGACAATTCTCGATAACGCTTATAAAGTGTATCTCGTAAATCTCCAACCCAGTCCTCAGCAAGGCCTGCTAAATCAGGACGTCCAATAGAATCGACAAATAAAATATCCCCTGTTAACAAATATTGGCTATCGACAACAAATGATGTAGAGCCAATTGTATGACCTGGTGAGTAGATAGCTCCTACATTTATTTTTGATGATCCAATTTGAACAGTCACCCCATCCACTAACGGTCTATATGAAAAGACAACCTCTTCTGCATCTTTCGTTGGCAAGTAATAGACCGCACCAGTTAACTCAGCTATATGGCGTCCACCTGAAATATGATCGGCATGTAAATGTGTATCAAAAACATGTGTAATCTTCACATTCTTCTGTTCGGCGAAATTGATAAATACATCTGTAAAGCGAACAGCATCAATGATAGCTGCCTCTCCTTCAGATATCACCATATAAGAAAGACAGCCTTTCCCTAAACGGACAAATTGATAAAGCTCTCCTCCACCCGTTAATTCACCAATTTTAATAGGCTCTAAATATTCGCTCCAAGATTTCATACCGCCCGCTAAATAGGCAACATCTCGACCAGCTTCTGACAACATTTCAGCAACCATCAATGAGGATCCTTCCTTAGCACAAACAACTAGAATTTCTTTATTGGAGGGGATGTTCGGCAGGATCTCCTCAACACCATCTAACAGTTCAAAATATGGTACATTTAAATACTCAAATCGGTGACCATCAATTTTCCAGTCTTCAAACGCATCTGCATTACGAACATCTAAAATAAACAACTCTTCATTGTTAATGACCTTTTTAGCAATTTGTGAAGCGTTCCATTTCTGCATTGGCATATATATAACCCCCATAGGTATAATTTCGAAGTTTTTTAAAGCGGAGAGCCTTTAGCCCCTCCGCCTTCCTTGCACAAAAACTCTTTAGAAAGTTAGTGATGGTGCTGCATCTTTTGCAAATTCAAGGAAAGTAACAGCTCCACCCACTTCAATACCATCAATAAAATCATCTGTCGATAAACCCATTACATCCATCGTCATTTGACAAGCAATAAATTTAACACCTAATTCTTGGGATATGTCCACTAGTTGAGGAATAGCAGGAACATTCGCTTTCGCAAACCCTTCTGCATAATGCTCTGCCCCTGCAGGCATTGGTAATGCATGCATCCCTTGCTTATGAATGAGATTCAATCCTTCAAATGTGAAGAAGATTGCTACCTCCTTCTCAGAAGCTGCAGCTGCTGTTGCGATATTAAACACCTTATATGCATCAAATAAACCACCGTTACTTGCAATAATTGCTACCTTGTTTGACATAAAAAATTCCTCCTATTAAATGTTTTTTGTTAATGTACCTTTCCAAGATGTCATTCCTGGTAAAACATTAAAGACCTTTATAAAACCATGTGAAGCTAGCTTCTGCGCAGCCATATCACTACGCTTTCCAGTACGACAAATAACATAAATCTCTTGCTCTTTGTCGAGCTCCAAGAGTCGTGCTTCCAATTCCCCCATCGGGATAGATTTAGCGCCCTCAATATGCCCAAAGGCAAACTCCGCTTCCTCACGTACATCAAGAATTAATCCATGACGATTGTTAATTTGCTCTAGATCAATCGTTGGGTCAAACGAAATTTCTTCTATTTGATCGTTTGTACATTTGCGAATGTAATGCTTGAGCACTCCTTCATTATCTAAAGTGCCAATATATTGGTGTCCTACCGTTTCTGCCCATGCTGCAATATCAGCTTTTGATCCTTTATCTGTCGCAGACACTTCTAAAATTTGACCATCTTCCAGGTCGGCCATTGCTTTTTTCGTTTTCACTATGGGCAACGGGCAAGAAAGACCCTTGGCATCTAGCTGAAAATCTGCCTTCATCCTCATTACAACCTCCATATACCTATAAGGGTATTATTTTTAGCAAAAAAATATAGCTATAAGCTACTATTGTACTTCGCCCTCCCATGACAACATTCCACCAACCATATTCGAAACATTAAAGCCTTTACCTTCTAATATCTCGGTAGCACGGCCACTACGAGCACCTGATCGGCAAACGATAATATATGGTTCATCCTTATTCAGATCCTGTACGCGGAACTCTAATAAACCAAGTGGAATATGAATAATACCCGGAATATGACCAGTCGCTACTTCATCTACCTCCCTTACATCAATCAAATTCGGCGTTTCGCCCTGCATGATTGCTTGTTCTACTTCTTTTGCTGTAATTTCCTTCATTTTCTTTCCTCCTAATAGGCACTCATTCCACCACGAACATTTGTAATACGCTCAAAGCCTTGCTTTTTCAATTGCTTACATGCCTGACTACTACGCATACCACTTTGGCAAATCACTACCACTTCTTTATCCTTCGGTAGTTTGTCAAAGCTTGACCCGAGAGGCATATTTTTAAACTGCGAGATATGGCGCCCTTTAAATTCGGCTGGCGTGCGTACATCGATAAATATCTTATCCTTATCATTCAGCATATTTTTTAATTGGGCAGTAGAAATCGATTGAACGCCCTTTGTTGGTTTCATTCGCCAAATGAAAAATGCTGCGATAATCGCAATAATGATCCACATTTCCAAGTTATCACCGCTCCTTTTTATACGATAAAGGGTATATAAAAACTATCTGCTTTTCACTACTAAATCCATTGCTTCTCGGATGGCTGAATTCATTTTTTCCGCATTACCTTCAGCAGTAGTGACACAATCTAATAAATTTTCACTAACAATAACTCCTATCGTCCGATCAACTGCTGAACGCACGGCAGATAGCTGTGTAATCACATCCTTACAGTTTTGACCTTCCTCCATCATGCGTAAAATCCCGCGTAATTGACCTTCCATCCGCTTCACTCGATTAGCTGTTTTAGAGTCATAAGCCATTCTGTTCCAGCCCCCTTTCAAAACGATAGATTCAACTTGCTTACGTGATTCATATTATACCCCAATAGGTATATTGTCAACATGAAAGCTTCAACTCTTTTTCTTGAAAGTCTTTATCTGTATTGACTTATACAAAAAAACCCTGCTATGAGCTGTAACTCATAACAGGGATTTCTACGATTTTATTTAGCTAATTGCATGGCTGGTCCGAAGAATTCATAATGAATTTTCTCGTCTTTCACGCCAATTTCTTGTAAATTTTTAATAACTGCTTCCATAAAGCCTACAGGTCCACATACATAAACATCAGCGTTATCAGCTACTCTTTCTGCTAATAATTCTTTTGTAATTTGCTTGTCTTCATCAGAATATAGAGCCGTATACGATGCATTAGGTAACGCATTTACTTTTCCTTGAATATCATCGCTAAACGCTACAACTTTTTCATTGCGTGCGCACTGAATAAAGTTAACTTTATTCGTTGAATCTTCTTTTAGAGATTGTAGCATACTGTTTAATGGTGTTACACCTATACCACCACTCACAAATGTAATAGGAGCAGTTGTTTCTTCTAAAACGAATAATCCTGCTGGCACACTTACATCTACTAAATCTCCAACTTGTAAGTCATCATGAATAAAGTTTGACACTTTACCGTTTGGCGTATGATCACTTTCACGTTTCACTGAAATGCGGTAACCATCTTCTGCGCTTGCTTGTGAAAGTGTGTATTGACGATTCATTAAATACTCTTCACCAGGAACTTTCACGCGGATACTAATATATTGTCCTGGCTCGTAAGATGGTAATGATGAGCCATCTTCATTAACAAAATAAACAGATGTAACTAAGTCGCTTTCTACCACTTTTTTCGCCACTTTTAATGGTCTAAATAGACGCCATCCACCATTATTTTCAGCTTTTTGGTATAACTCTTCTTCTACTTGAATGAAAATATCTGCAATAACGCCATATGCCTCAGCCCATGCATTAATAATATCGTCAGTCGCCGCGTCGCCAAGTACTTCCTTAATCGCTTTTAATAAGTTTTCACCAACAATTGGATAATGCTCAGGTAAAATACCTAAACTACGGTGTTTGTGCGCAATAAGCATGACTGCTGGTAAAATAGCTTCTAAATTTTCAATATGAACTGCCGCAGCATAAACTGTGTTTGCTAAGGCTGTTTGCTGACGACCTTTTTCTTGGTTAGTGTGGTTAAAAATATTTAATAATTCTGGATGAGCTTGAAACATATTTTTGTAAAACGTTTTTGTAATCTCTACACCATGAACTTCTAATACAGGGACTGTTGCCTTAATAATTTGAATAGTTTCTTGTTTTAACATATCGCTTACCATCCTTTCGTGATTACAATATAACGCTTTCATTTTCTTAAAGCAATATGTAAAATACATCTTTAACAAAATGGACATAATTAATGTATTTTAAATACATCTTTAAAAGTGGTTTCAAAATATTATACTTCATTGTAAAAATGCTATAATTACTTTGAATTATAGAAAGTAGGGTGTTCTTATGCGCTTAACTTTATACACAGACTATTCTCTTCGTACACTTATTTACTTAGGTGCAAAAGAAGATGGCCAATTATCAACTATTCAAGAGATTTCAGATGCTTATAATATATCGAAAAACCATTTAATGAAAGTGACGCACCAACTTGGATTGTTAGGCTATATAGAAACAATTCGCGGAAGAGGTGGCGGTATTCGCTTAGCCATCGATCCAAAAACTATCACCATTGGTGAAATTGTTCGTCATACAGAAGAGGATTTTCATTTAGTAGAATGTTTCGATAAAGAGAATAATTTATGTAAAATAGCTCCGGAATGTCAGCTAAAAGGTGTCCTATATGAAGCTTTACAGGCCTACCTAACAGTACTAGATCGCTACACATTAGATGACTTCTTACATTCAAAGGAAAAATTAATGGCCCTCTTGCTAGGTAAATAAAAATACCCGCTCAACGTTTGTTGGACGGGTATTTCTTTTATGAAAAACATCTACAATTGCTTAGTAAAGAAGATCATATCTAATGCACGAATGCCGTTTTCATATATTGGCTCTGGATAGTCGAGAAAGAAATCCTTTTCAATGGTCTCCATGCGAAAACCTGCCTTTTGATAAAAAGCTATATTATCAATACTTGAATTTGCTGTTCCAACTAAAAGCGTTTGATAGCCTTCCTTCTCACAAAATGCCGTAAGCTGTCGCAATACCTCTTTACCTAGCCCTTTCCCTTGGAATTTTGGCACAATCGCAATATTTTTCAACTCAATGGTTGTTTGAGATTGAGGGGTTAATAATGCCACTCCCGCAAGCTGTTCTCCACACTTCACTTCAAATAAGGTACCCTCATCCAAGTATTTTCGGATAGCCTCTTCACTCTCATCAGCAAGTAAAAGCTGTGGTAAAAAGGACTCTCTACTCCCATTTACTTTTTTTAGAGCTGTTCGAAATTGTACAAAATCCTCACGTTCAAAAACATTTAAAACACATGGTTGTTTCTCTTTCGCTTCTAACCATGAATGTTCTTCTGGATAATCTCCTTCCACCCCTAATCGAATAAAGCTCAGCTTTTCCTGTGCCTTTTGTGAACGGATATTCACCTTCCTAGCTCCCGCAAAAACTCGCTTTAGTCCAAGCTCAAAAAAGGCGATATCTAAAATAGCTGTTTTAGCCTCAAGATTATAACCTTTCCCCCAAAATGGATGCCCGAGCCACGAACCGATATGACAACTGTTTTTATGTTGGTCTATAAACATCAATGCGGTCACACCGATTAACTGTCCCTCCTCATTTAAAACAACACGAGGAACGGTCTTCCCTTCTTCTTCATCGATGCATTCACGTTTGATAAAATGAATAGTATCTTCTACTTTACCAACAGGTAGCCCTAGTGCATCTCGAACCTGTGGCATAGAAGACAACTCATGCATGGCCTCGGCATATTTGATATCATGTTTCACTAAAGTTACCGTCATCTTCTAATTCCCCTTTTACTAACATTCTATTGTCGTATTCTATTCTCAACTATACGTTAGTTGCCAGGAGACGCCAAAGCGATCCTGAATCCACGCAAATTTCTTTGAAAACCCATAATGATCAAGTGGCATTAACGCCTGCCCACTTTCCTCTATTTGATTTACTAAATTCTTTATTTCTTCCTCAGATTCACACTCTAGAAAGATAGACGTTGATGGCGTAAACGAAAAGTTATGTTGAATAACACTATCATTCACCATTAATTTTAACCCCTTTAATTGTAGGGTGGCCATCGCTACCTGCTGAGAATTTTCCATATATTCTATCTGTATAACTTCTAAATCTGTAAACCATTGCTGATATTGTTCAATCGCTTCATGCGCTTGTCCTTGAAACATTAAAAAAGTTGTCGCGCTTTTCATCTATTTTTCGCTCCCTCATAATGTGAAATCCACTCTGCTGGTGTCATTTTTGCAACAAGCTCACTAATTAAATCAAAGGGAATATGCTTCGTGCTTGTAAAACGAATACAACTTTTCCCCATATTTAATTTTGTTGGTACTCGCCTCGCATATTCCTCCTGAAACCAAGAAAGTAATGCTTGGTCTGCATATATACCCATGTGGTAGAGCGCAATATGACGTTTTTGAGCTGCAAGACTAATAAAAGGTAATGGCGTATTTGGCGTCACATGATAGCCACTTGGATACGTTTCTAATGGCACAACATAGCTAACCATGTCATATTGCATAGTTTGTTCAAAACCCTCTGGCAAATTGGCTTCTAAAACATCTACAAGCTTACTAAAGGCATCACGCCATTTTCCCTCTACTTGCTCCATATATATGCTCTTCATACCTTGCCTCACTTCGTCGTTATTTTCCCTACTTCACTCATTTATTTGTGCCTTGTGATACAATTCCTTTGCTTTATAGCCTAGTGGAATAATTTGACGCATCTCCTGTAAGCGAGCTTCTTGTGTTTCTAACTTTTTTGCACTATAAATATAACGTGCCCAATCCCTTTGATATCCCGGAGTGAGTCCATCATAAAAGGCTAAGTCATCCTGATTTTAGGAAAGTAAGTCCCGCAATGGAGGGATCATACTCTCATAGTCACTCACACATTGACTAATGGCTGTTATTTTCTTGCCTCTTCCTTTACCATCTCTCTTAATACTTAAGATTGAAAATGTTTCATCTAATGACATCAGGCTAGAAAATTTTAAATCACTACCATCCATATACTTTTCCTCGTCCACATGGATCGCCGGAAAAATCTCATCTCGGTGAATAAACTGTTCATATTTTTTATTACCCTTTTTAGGATAAACAAAAAATAAATAGCCCAGCTCCACTAGACTATTATCTTTTAACACTTTTTGTAAATAAGTTACCATGGCATCTATGGAAAACGCAAAAGAAATAATACGGTCATAAGGTGCCTCTCCAGAATGAAACACTCCATCTAATATCGAATCAAGCGGCTGATTATGGATGGCAATGGATACATCATCCTTTAGTTTAAATTTCTTTTGCATCATTTAAACACCTCTTCTCCCACTCATTTTTAGCTACTAAAAAACAGCTCATACATTTGGAGCTTAGTTTTGATAGTATACTGAATAAATGAGAGCTTGGGAACAAAAAATAAACGCTCGAAAATATCTCAAGCGTTTACGGTTCGGCTTTATTTTATTTTGCGAGTAACTATTATGCCTTTAATAATCGGTATAAAGATTCCAATTACGACAATTGGCAAGAACCACCATCCTATGGAAGTAGTCTCTCCAAGAGCAATGCGAATCATTTGGAATGATATAACTGCGAATAAAATAAGACAGAAGTTTTTTACTTCGTTTAACATTTTTCTGCTATTTAAATAAAATGCTTCTACATTTTGTTCATTCAAACGAGCTGGAAAGTTATACATATGTGGGACTTTCTCTAAAAGACTCATGATTATCCATAGAAACACACCTATAAACGGAAGAATAATGAGCTCAATTTTTGAACCCCACCGATCAATCTCTCCCTTACCATTAAAATGAACAGGAATTTCTTCAGGCAATTTCCCCCACATTACTGCAATATAAAAGATAGATAATAGGAATATGATAACTCCAATATAATCCCAGACCTTTTCAGACCTTGTTTTAGGGATTTTTAAAATAGGTCTATACACTTCGCACCACCTCAGTTCATCTTCATACGTAATTTACGTTTTGCCTACTCTATAAGTTTCAAAATTTATGAATATTGGCTTAATATTCAGTACAAAGAATTAACTTTCGCTTTATTTCTAGCATATTTTAGCGGTAAATGTCTTTTTTTTATTACTTCTATCACGAGTTTCTGTCACCTTTAAACTAATTATTACAGTAAAAATACTCATAATACTTTGTAAAATTCATATTTTCTGATATAAATGATATATATACATATTTCATTAATTTGTAACATTTCTACTAAATACTGAGAAAGGAAATTTCATCTATGCGATTTACTATCTACAAGAAATTATTACTCGGTTTTTTTATAGTTATTTTAGTTCTAGTTGCTACTATCGGCTTAAATATAAAGCAGCTTGATTCAGTGAACAAAACTTATCGTACATTATTGGAGGAGCAAACAACTAAATCTATCGCTATTCAGGAATTACGCGTTATTGCCAAACAAGAGATTGTTAGTTTGCGTGGCTATTTACTGCTTGGAGATAAACAGAATCTTCAAAGCAATCAAGACTCTCGAACAGAATTTAAACAAAAATCTGAAGAGCTAATGTCATCTTTGACGACCGAAAAATCCATTAAATTTCTAGAAGCTATTAATAAAAGCGAGCAAAATGTTCAACAGTTTGCGGACCGCATGTTTGAGTTAAAGGCTTCAGGTGAAACGGAAAAGTATGAAAAGCTTGATAGTACACAGGGGCGTCTAATTATTAAACAATTTGATGAACGCGTTGAAAACCTTTCCGATTATCAAAATGAGTATATTGAAGGAAAAATTGCTGCTACATCGAAACAAATTCAAGCTATTAAGTTCCAAATGTTAATTCTTGGAGTCTTTGCTGTTGTCATAAGTCTGATAATTGCAATGGTTGTTGGTAGTCTAATGTCTCGTCCAATTAACGGCATGGCTAAAGCTGCTAAAAAAATAGCTGAGGGTGACTTAACGGCTGAACAGATTCGTATCAAAAATCGTGATGAAGTGGGTGATTTAGCCCAAGCATTCAATCAAATGGCCGTTAATTTGAAAGATTTAATTACAAATGTACGCCATAACACTGTACAAGTTAGTGGCTCTGCCGCTGAGTTAACAGCAAGTGCTGACCAAACCATTCAAGCGACTGAGCAGATCACTTCTTCGATTCAAGAAGTGGCTAGTGGCTCTGAAGCTCAAGGTAAAAATGCTACAGAAAGCTCCGAAGCGATGAAGAATATGACAAAGGGCATACAGCAATTAGCATCTACTACGGCGGCGGTTTCTGAACTGGCATTGGAAACGAATTCAGAGGCTCAAAAAGGCAATGAATCATTACATCGAGTGATTTCACAAATGACTACCATTAACACTGCTGTATTAGAATCAGCAAGCGTTGTGAAAAATTTAGACGGGCATTCTATAGAAATTGGTAACATTATTGGCATTATTACAGATATTGCAGAGCAGACAAATTTACTAGCGCTCAATGCCGCTATCGAGGCAGCTCGTGCAGGCGATCATGGGCGGGGCTTTGCTGTCGTGGCAGACGAGGTGAAAAAGTTAGCAGAGCAATCCAAAAAATCTGCAGAGCAAATTGCTACGTTGATTGCAGAAATTCAACAAGATACAAACCGTGCTGTGACGGTGATGGATACTGGTACACAAGAAGTACAAATTGGGATGCAAGTGGTACAGGTAGCTGAAGAAGGCTTCTCTAAAATTATGGAGCTTATTGAACAAGTGTCCATGCAAATCCAAGAAGCTACAACAGTTTCGGAAGAAATGTCATCCAGTGCAGAACAAATTTATGCTTCCTTCGATGAAATAGCAACAATCGCGCAAATGTCTTCTAGTAATTTACAAAATGTCGCTTCTGCCTCTGAGGAACAGTTAGCAACTATCGAAGAAGTCGCTGCTTCAGCAGCAACACTTTCAAATATGGCAGAGGAGCTTCAAACAGAAGTCTCTCGCTTTAAATTAGAATAAATGAAAACTGCTCGGATTCCCTCTAGGAAACGAGCAGTTTTTTCTATATATGTATAGGCCTTTACTCACTTATATTTATCGCTTAAATGACTGAGCATTTCTATAATGGCTGCTTCCTCACTAGGTACTTGCAACGTAGCCCAATCACCAACCTGATGATTCCCTACACAAACACTTTCCTTTGCCTTCAAGAACATCGAGACATCGTTTGCATCATTTCCAAAAGCAATATACTCCCCCTCGATGACACCTAATTTAGTTAGGCCATTCCACTTATCAATACCATTAGGGCTTATATCTATAATATTTTCTGATGCATGTTCATAAAGAGTAACAGCAAGCTGTTGTAGCTCAAATAACACTGCATCTCTATTCTCCCCCGGAAATAAAACAACTTTTACAATATCATGAAGATCTTGCAACGCTACTTTTTTAGCTATTTTTAGAGGATCTAGATTTTGATAAATGGGATGCGCTTCACTGCCTGTATACGCATAATCCCACTGACTATCTACTAGGTAGGGTAATTGAAATGCTGTAATGATCTGTCGAAGCGCCCCTACTATCTCCGTCTCAAATGCTGCAACCTCCTTCGTTACTCCATTACAGGCGACGAATGCTCCATTTCCACCTACCATCGGAAATTCTCGCATCTTCTCAGGCAATACAGGTAATAGATCACGTATTGGTCTAGCAGAAGCAAAAATAACTTCATGCCCACTTTGTCTACATGCCTCTAACGCATTGATAATACCCCCACTCAAAGGCTTCCCTTTAAAGCAAATTGTACCGTCTAAATCAAAGACAAATTTCATAGTTCTTCCTACCTCTCCTACGTTCATTCACAATTTTTATTATCTCACAGAAATGACTATTTTTAGTGGACGTTTATTTATTTCACAACTATCAAATATTTAACAGAACAAACAATACTTTAGACAGAATTAAAAAAAAATTTAGAAAATTATTGACAGGCTATTAATATCCACGTAATATTGCTTTCAACAACACATTGCAGGCCAAGATTGGAAATAGTAAAAATGGTGATGTACTTGTAGAGAGCCGATGGTTGGTGAAAATCGGTAGACACACATTTTGAACTCGTCCATGAGCTACTCCCTGAATAGTCTAGTAAGGGATGTCGGTTTCCTCCGTTAACAGGATAGACAGTGATAGCTGTCGATAAGGGGACTTTTTCTGTACAGAGAAGGTCAATTAGAGTGGTACCGCGAGCATAAACTCGTCTCTATTTTTAAATAGAGATGGGTTTTTTTATTTTTTAATGAATCATTGGCCTACGTGTAGATTTTAAATACAGATAACTACAAGAGGAGTGTTAAAAAATGGGAAGAAAAATTTGGGTATTTGATACAACATTACGTGATGGTGAACAGGTGCCAGGAGCCAAGCTAAATTTATATGAAAAAGTAGAAATAGCACAGCAACTGAAAAAATTAGGTGTGGATATTATCGAAGCCGGATTCCCCGCTTCATCACAGGGGGATTTTGATGCTGTCAAAGCTGTAGCTGAGAAGGTCGGTACCACTAGCGATATTATGATTACAGCATTAGCACGTGCAGTAAAGGCAGATATTGATGCCGTCTATAATGCTGTGAAATACGCTGAAAATCCAATGATTCACATGGTTCTTGGGACATCCGATATACATGTGGAGAAAAAATTCAGTAAATCCAAAGATCAAATTCTGCAAATTGGTGTAGATGCTGTAAAGTATGCGAAAACTCTATTGCCACAGGTTCAATATTCTACTGAGGATGCGTCTCGTTCAGACTTTGAGTATCTTTGGAAAACGATTGAAGCTGTTATGCGAGCTGGTGCAACTATGATTAACGTTCCTGATACAGTCGGTTTTGCAGAACCAGAAGAGTTCGGTGAGATGATCTTTAAATTAAACAACCGTATGAAAAACTTAGATGATAGCGTTCTTCTTAGTGTTCATTGCCACAATGACCTTGGAATGGCAACAGCTAATACGCTTGCCGCGATAAAAAATGGTGCCGATAAAGTAGAATGTACAATTAATGGTATCGGTGAACGCGCAGGAAATGCGGCATTAGAAGAAGTCGTTATGGCGCTAAAAACGCGTAGCACTATCTACAATGCTGATACACGTATTAACACAAAAGAAATTATGAATACATCACGACTTGTATCTAGTTTTATGGGCTTAGATGTTCAAGTTAATAAGGCTATTACTGGAGATAATGCTTTTGCCCATTCATCGGGTATCCATCAGGACGGATTACTAAAATCCCGTGATGCCTATGAAATTGTGCATCCAGAAGACGTAGGTCTTGATGATATGGAGCTAGTACTGACAGCACGTTCTGGCCGACATGCCGTGAAAAATGCTCTTGAAAAATTAGGGTTTTCGAATCTTTCTACAGATGAATTCGAGGGAATCTTCGAAGGCTTCTTAAAGCTAGCGGATGCCAAAAAAGAAGTATACGATCATGATTTATACGTGATCGTTGAAAGCTATTATGAGAAACATGATGCTTCTCACAAGAATGCCACACATTATAGTGATCAATTCTTTGATATCGAAGATCTACAAGTCGTCAGCAATACAAGCTTCCCTTCTGCGAGCGTTAAAGTGCGGAAAGGTAATGAAGTATTGAAGGCTAGCGCAGTTGGCTCAGGCCCAATTGATGCTCTCTATTCTGCCATTGCCGAAATTACAAGCATGGATGTAAAACTAGTGGAATATAATATCAATAGTGTTTCGCGTGGCAAAGAGGCGCTAGGAAAAGTAAAAATCACGATTGAGCATGAAGGTGAAAAGTATATGGCTAAAGCTGCAGATACTGACATACTAAAAGCAAGTGCTCTAGCCTATATTAATGCCATCAATAGCATTGTGGTTGCCAAATTGACACCTGTCATGAATTAAAACAAAAGAAGCAGTATGGTCCATTAGCCATACTGCTTTTTCAATGCTAGCGACTATCTCTTACTAACTTTTGATATTCTTCTTCTATTAGTTCGATATCCAGTCGTTCAAACAAAGGTGTTACGCCTTGAATGGTTTTAGGTAACTCTACTTGTTCATGCCACATCATTTCATCTATACCTAGCATATTTCTTACTTTCTCTGCTGAAAACGGTAGGAATGGATGTAGTAATTGTCCGAGATTGGCAATGATATAGACGCAGGTTGCAAGTGTGCAATTGCCCGCCTCCACATGTTCTTTTACTTGTAACCATGGCTGCTGTTCATCGAAGTAACGATTAGCGCCACGAATATACTCAAAAATGGACTCTAATGCTTGCTTGAAATGGCCACCCTCAATAAGAATACCCACTTCATTAAATAGCTGAATAGTTTGTTTGCGAATAGTACAATCCACTTCAGCCTGAGGTACTTGATTAGCAAAGGATTTCTCTATAAATTTCAATGTTCGGTTCACAAAATTACCATATGCACCAAGTAATTCACCATTATGGCTGTAAATAAATTCTCGCCATGAAAAATCAGTATCTCGATTTTCTGGTGCATTAGTCGTTAAAAAATAGCGAATAGAGTCAGCATCATAACGACTTAAAATATACGGAACCCATACAGCCCAGTTTTGACTCGTCGATAATTTGCGTTTTTCTAAAGTTAAATATTCATTAGATACGATATGTGTCGGCAAAGCTTTCGCACCTAGTCCCATTAAAATAGCTGGCCAAATAACTGTGTGGAATGGGATATTATCCTTTCCATGGACATAGTATGAAATGGTTTCTTCATTCCATAAATCTTCAATCGCTATATGATGTTGCTTCGCCCATTCTAGGCTAGCCGTTAAATAACCTGCAACTGCTTCAATCCACACATATATTTTCTTACCCTCAAAGCCAGGAACTGGAACATCTATTCCATTTGGCAAATCTCTCGTTACTGCTCGGTCAGGAACGCCCTCTGCTAAGTAGCGCTCTGTCAATCCCAATGCATTGTCCCTCCAACGTTTCTCTGCCTTTGCCTCGGATAAAAAGGTCTCTAATCTCCCTTGAAATTGACTAAAGGTAAAATAAAAATGTTCTGTCTCTCGAATGACTGGCTCATTCCCACATATTTTACAGCTCTTATCGATTAAATCCAATGGGTCTAAAATTTCCGAGCAGTTATCACATTGGTCTCCTCTCGCCTTTGCACCACAATTTGGGCATATGCCCTCTACAAATCGATCCGGCAAAAATTGCTGATCTGCCTCACAGTAAGCCTGTTCAATTTTCTTTTTATATAAAAAATTGTTGGCAAGTAGCTGTAAAAATAAGCCTTTAACGGATTCATGATGGTGCTCTGCGTCTGTTCTTGTGTATAAATCATAAGTAAATCCTAGCTCATTAAAACATTTTGTAAATTCTTCATGATAATGATTAGCAATCGCCTCGGTTGTTGTGTTTTCCTGTGCTGCACGTATAGAAATTGGTGTACCATTACAGTCACTACCCGATACGTATAATACTTGCTCACCTTTTTGACGGTAATATCTAGCCAAAATATCACCTGGTAATAGTGCGGCTACATGTCCTAAATGCAAAGAGCCATTTGCATACGGCCAAGCGCCTCCAATAACAATACTCATTCTAAATTGCTCCCCTCACATAAAAAAATGGTAAAAAAAATCGCCCTAATCAAATCTGATTAGGACGAGTCTACCCGTGTTACCACCTATATTTACAAATAGCTCACACTATTTGCCTCATTCAGTACGTCTTTTTTTAAATATGAGATACTGCCGCCGTTGTAACGAGTGCCCATCTCGTCGTAATCTACTTGCTAAAAAGCTTTCGGTACGAAGCTCAAAGGTCATTTTCAAAAGGATTCATTTACCTCATTTCCACCAACAGAGGCTCTCTACAAAATGCTGTTCCTATTTACTTTTCCTTTTCAATGCATTATCTATAGGATTGGCACTATTCTACGCTTTATTGCGATGAAATGCAATAATTGTCGTTAAGGTCGCTTCCATTTTTTCAAAACGCTCACTCATATGTTAATGTGTTTATCATGATTAGCCTATTTCTATGTTTAATAACTCCGTTAAATCATCTATTACAATATGTGCCTGTTGCAATTCATGATCCTGAGCAAAGTCAAAACGAACACCTATTGAGAGTAGCTCATTATCGTGGGCAGCTTGAATATCGGATGAACGATCTCCAACTACCGCCCCGTCCTGAATCCCATTGTCTTGCATTACTTTTTTAACTAAATCTGATTTATGTCCGCTTGCAATGGATTGAATGCTGTAAGTCCCCTTTATAAATTGCTCTAATTGATAGGTTTCAACAATTGCCTGTAAATAGTCAACCTGTCCATTACTCGCTATGTATAACGGATAGCTTTTCGACAATGTAGCAAGGGTTTGCTCAGCATGTGGATAAAGCGCACCTTTACGACTACGGATTTGGTCGGTCAACTCTACATGAAATAGCACATTGCTCTCCTCACGTATGTCTACTGAATGCATTGGACATAAAGTCTCCCATACAACCGGTAAAGGAACGCCCATAATTTCACGGTATTTTTCAATAGGTGTTTCTCCCTGCCATAAGCCCTTTGTACGCAACACATCAAATGTGGCATCCAGCGCAGGTTCTAAAATAAGATTTGTTTGAAATAAAGTGCCATCCATATCAAAAATAAAAGCTTTCGTCACAAAATCACTCCTTGATTAATGATTAAAAAACTCCATATGTAACTTTTCCTTCTTATAATAATCCAAACGATCTTGTAAAGTCCCCGTATGGAATTCAAACTTATGTCCATCAGGATCGGTAAAATAAATTGATTTTTTATCTCTTTCATCTCTTTGTCGGCCATCTAAAATATGAACCTTCAATTGTACCAATTTATCATACATTTTATCGAACTCATCCTCAGAGATCGTGAAAGCGATATGTGTATAGGAATATTGAATGTCATTGCGCGGTATATCTTTTTCAACATTGAGGGCAAGCCACAGCCCATTTACATCAAAATAGGCTGTGCTGTTTCCCTTTACAAGTAACTTGGCATCGAAAACATTTTCATAAAATGCAATAGATTGCTCTAGATCAGACACTGAAAATAGTAGATGATTTATGCTTTGTATGGTCATATGTGTTTGTGTGCTCCTCTTTATTTTTTTCCCTTTTTAACGCCTTTAGAAATTTGCTTCCATTTACGTTGCTCCTCGAGCTTTGCCTGCACATTTGTTTTGCGTTCCATATAAGCCAATTCTCTTTGTAGCTTAAAATAGCTTTGTAAACGATTTTGATCAAGTTCACCATCTGCAATAGCTTGCTGTACTGCACAATACGGCTCTTTTTGATGGGTACAATCACGATAACGGCAAGCTTTTGCTAATTCCTCAACATCTTGAAAGCTAGATGATAAACTATCACCTTGATTCCATAATTGTAGCTCACGCATTCCCGGCGTATCAATTAAACAGCCGCCAGAAGGTAACATCACTAACTCTCTGTGAGTCGTTGTATGACGTCCTTTAGCATCGTCTTCACGTATGTCTGATACCTTCATCAGCATTTCGCCACACAGAGCATTCGTTAATGTAGATTTCCCTGCACCAGAGGAGCCCAGTAATGCCCCAGTAACTCCTTCTGTAAATAAGGCCTGAATTTCCGTTAAGCCTTCTCCAGAAATGGCACTCGTTACGAAAACATCTACTCCAAATGCTACTGAATCAACTTCCTTCACTAAGCTTGATGCATCGTCGCATAAATCCGCCTTTGTTAGAACAATAATGGGCTTTGCACCTGAATCCCAGGCAGCTACTAAATATCGTTCCAAACGGCGAATATTAAAATCAGCATTCAAGCTCATGACAAGTAACACAATATCCACATTCGATGCAACAATCTGTTCCTGGATTTCCAGACCAGCAACTTTTCGAGAAAAGACTGATTTTCGTTGGAATAATTGATGAATAATTGCTCGTTCCTCACCAGGCATTTTCTCTACTAGCACCCAATCGCCCACTGCGGGATAGTCTTCACGAGCTAAAGATGTATAGGCATAATGGCCAGCGATGGTCGCAAGCCATTCCCCTTCCTGAGCTAACACTCGATAGGAATGCTTATGCTCTAAAGTAACCCTCGCAGGCACACAATTTTTAAACTTAGACTGTTTCTTCATTTCTAACATTTGCTCTTCAAAATATTTTGTAAAACCTAATGTTGTTAAATTCAAATTAATTTCCTCCTAAAGGTACGTTTCCATGACGCTTCTGTGCAGACTTCCGCCAGAAGCAATTATCTTGATTCAGAAAATTTGAACCACGATAAAAAAACCTTGTATCTGCGCAATTCGGCAGTTACAAGGTTTCACACGCACGTTTAAAGGATATACAAATACCTCGAGCTATGCACGACGTCGCTTTGTATATTTTAGGCGTGTGAAATGAAACAAACCGAATTGCAGTTCGCTAAAAATAGATTTATTCATCATGTCACATCACCTACTTTCCATTTAGTTGTTTCCAATATATATAAAATTTAGGGAATTGTCAAATAAAATATTATTAGCATGTATCTCCTTCCTTCACGCATAGAATGTACAAGACCAATAAATGCGAGGAGATGTTGAATTGCCTAAAATCATTTCTATTAGCACACATCAACCACCTTACACATTACAGCAATCAAATGCAGAGGAGCTTACAAAGGAGCTTTTCTATGAAAAAATCCCAAAACTAGAGCGCTATTTAAAGGTTTTCGATAATGGCGGAATTGAAACACGTCATTTTTGTGTACCACCTGAGTGGCATCGTACAAATCACTCCTTTGAGGAGCGTAATGGTTTATATATTGAACTAGCCACACAATACAGTGTAAGCGTCATTCAGGCATGCTTACAAAATGAAGCCTTCTTACATTCACCCATTTCTCCTAAAGAAATCGATGCCATCATATTTGTAAGCAGTACGGGGATCTCAACACCTAGCATTGACGCTCGTGTGATGAACAAGCTTCCTTTTTCCGATCAATTGAAACGTATTCCGCTATGGGGATTAGGCTGTGCAGGAGGAGCAGCAGGTGTTAGCAGAGCCTATGATTTTTGTAAAGCACACCCTAATGCAAAAGTGCTTGTTGTTTGTGTTGAACTATGTAGCCTCACTTTTCAGCCAAATGATTTTTCTAAAAGTAATTTAATCGGTGCTTCACTTTTTGCTGACGGTGCCGCCTGTATTCTCGTATGTGGCGATGAAATCATGATTGATACAAAAAAACCATCACCATCTATTTTGGCGGCAGGCTCTAAATGGATGCCTGATTCAGAAAATGTAATGGGATGGGACGTTAAAAATAATGGGCTTCATGTCATTTTCCAAAAAAGCATTCCGGCTATTATTACTAGTTGGCTTGGACCATATATTGAACAATTTTTACTGGAACAGGGAATTTACAGTGAACAGCTTACTCATTTTATTGCACATCCTGGAGGAAAAAAAGTATTAAAAGCCTATGAGGACACGCTTTATCTTTCTTCTCAAAAAACCGACATTTCTCGGGAAATATTACGTCAGCATGGTAATATGTCATCGCCAACCGTGTTATATGTGTTAGAACAATTTATGTTACATGAAGGACAAGTGGAGGATACAGGTTTACTCGTCGCTCTTGGCCCTGGTTTTTGTGCAGAAGCTGTATTACTAAACTGGAGGGAGTAGCATGATCTTCTATCTAATTGTAACGCTTGTCATTCTACAAAGATTGACAGAGGTTGTTATTGCTAAACGAAATGAGAAATGGATGATTGCTCAGGGAGCCTATGAGGTTGGTAACTCCCACTACCCTTATATGGTCACTATGCATATTAGTTTCTTCTTGTTTCTAATTGTTGAAGTAGTAACCAATCACAATGGTATATCGCCCTTATTCCCATTATTTTTTATTTTATTTGTAGCCGTTCAGGCATTGCGTATATGGTGTATCCGTTCTTTAGGAACGTTTTGGAATACAAAAATTCTCATTCTACCTCATGCACAAGTCGTGCGTAAAGGTCCCTATGAAATTATGCGCCATCCTAACTATGCTGTCGTTTGTTTGGAAATTCTCCTTCTACCTCTTATGTTTCAGGCATATTTCACGGCGTTTTGTTTTACACTATTAAATATTACAATGCTTTCTGTACGAATTCCGATAGAAGAAAAGGCATTACGAGATGCTACTAATTATAATCGTGTGTTTGAAAAGAAGATTTCGGAATCGTAGCCGAAATCTTCTTTCTTTTTATGAATGCCATTCCCAGTTAAACGGATCTTGTAGTCGTTCCCAAGGATTACGAAACTCTTCATCTGTTAATAAACAGCTGTCCAACTGTTTGATAATACGCTCTCTATCTAAGTCTATACCGATAAGAACAAGTTGGGTCATGCGATCTCCAAACTCGCTATCCCAATCTTCCAACACCTCCGGACTTTGTAGGAAGACATCTTCCTGCTGAGCTTTTGGTAGTGCCGCTACCCAATAAGAAACAGGTTCAATTTTTGCAGATGAACCAGCCTGTGATAGCAATAATGCTACGTCTTGATGCTTTGCACTCCAAACAATTCCCTTTGCTCGCACAATTGATGGTGGCATTTGGTCACACCACTCGACAAAGCGCATTGGATGGAATGGTTTTCTACTTGTATAGGTAAATGAAGATATGCCGAACTCCTCCGTCTCCGGCATATGGTTTTCATGACCAAGCTCTAATTCTTTTAACCAGCCAGCTGATTCTGAGACACGTTCGAAGTCAAAACGACCTGTATTTAAAATTTCAGCAGGATCAATTTCACCACTAACCGTTCGGATTATTTTTGCCTCGGGCTGTAATGCGCGTAGTATACGCTCTAACCGTTCTACTTCTTCTATTGAAACTAAGTCACACTTATTTAATACAAGGACATCACAAAATTCTATTTGATCAATAAGAAGGTCTGCAACATCCCTTCCATCTAACTCACCAATTGCTTCCTTACGCTCTAATAAACTCTCTCCCGATTGAAAATCATGCCAAAAGCGATGCGCATCTACAACTGTTACCATCGTATCCAATTGACAAAATCTCGTTAAATCTATGCCCAGCTCTTCATCTAAATAGCTAAATGTTTGTGCAACTGGAATCGGCTCACTAATACCTGTCGATTCAATCAATATATAATCAATATTGCCAAGCTTCGCAAGACGTTCCACCTCCTGTAATAAATCTTCTCGCAATGTACAACAAATACAGCCATTGGATAACTCCACAAATTTCTCTTCTGTTCGTGAGATCCCGCTGCCATTTGCAATAAGCTCAGCATCAATATTAATTTCACTCATATCATTCACAATAACAGCAACACGTAAATCCTTTTCGTTTTGCAATACATGATTCATCATCGTGGTCTTACCAGAACCTAAATATCCACTTAATACAGTTACAGGTATTTTCATTATTCTCTCTCCAACTCCTTAAATCGTAATCATTACTATTTACAATTTGTAATTAAAACATATATATTTTCAAAATGCAAAGCTTTTAATCACATGAAAAAATAAACTTGACAATTTACACCCTAAAATATATTGTTTAAATCGTAATAATTACTATTTACAAGGAGGCATATTTATGCGCGTACAAATAACACTAGCCTGCACGGAAACTGGTGATAAAAACTATATCACGACGAAAAATAAACGTACTAATCCAGAGAGATTGGAGCTTAAAAAGTATTCCCCTCGCTTAAAACGAGTTACTTTACATCGTGAAACAAAGTAACTTAGGCAGTAGTTAATTAATTTGAATGTTTTTTGGACCAAGCAACCTTGCCCTAAAAAATAACTGTTTCAAAAGAGGAAGGCTTACTCTCTTTTGAAACAGTATTTGTATACCATCTATTCTCTATTTATTTCGAATGCGAGCTCGTTCAATTTTTGATCGAGTTCATCAAGCATTCGTAATCGAAAATCAATCTGCTCGTCTATATTTATAGACTCATTCATTTTTACTCTACTATCATCAGATTGATTTTTATAGCCCTTTATCTCATTAGTAAGTTTTTCTATTTCTAGATTTTTCGTTTCTAATTCTTTTACTAATTGTTCATAAAGGCTATCCGTCTCTACTTTGTTTCTATATGATTGTTCTATCGTCTCTAAAATACGTTCCATTTGTCCACCTGTAACGATAGTAAAGTCATTTAATCTTTTATCTAACGCCTCCATCATTGACTTATAGTTTGTTTCTTCGATAGATACATCAATGTTTTCCTTTAATAACTTATTTTCTGCTCGCAGCTCGCTTAGTTCCTTTAATAAAGACTCTATCGAAGCAATTTGTTTTTTTCTTTGGAGCTCTCGCTTTTGTAACTCTTCATCATATGCTTCCAATTCCTTATCAAAATCTCTCTTCAACTTTAATAGTTCCATCGAAAGATCTTTTCTGAGCCTTGTTAATTGTATATTCTCCCGTTCAAGACGTAGCACTAATGCATAATAATCACTATCCCTAAGCCTTTTCACTTCATTTTTATATTTGGCTAATTCGGCCCTTAAAAAAATAATCATTTGTTGGAGCTGTAGAGGATCATTGTTTTTGACAATATCGTTGTCCATCCTTGCACCTCCTAGCCTGAAAAACTTTTTAGAATTTCAATGACTTCTTCAAACTGTGCTTTACTGTCTTCTAACATTTCATCTAGTTGTTTTAACCACTTTTTTTGTAGTTCTGGATGATCATGTTGTTCAAATTTTTCACTTTTTTCCCCAGAGACAAGATAAGCAATTAATTGTTGTAATGTATTTTTTTCAAGAAAGGCAAAACTATTATCTTGTACATTACGGCGGTTAAGCTGGTCCTTCAGCAATTGTTGGATTACGCTATTAAGTTCTTGTTTTTCATGATCCCCCATTGTTTTCCTCCTGTGTTGGACTAATGCCATTGAGATTAATTGGGTTTAACACAAGCACACCATCAGTTAGCTGATCACAATATGTAAAACCCATAATAGTGCCAGAATAAGATAAATTATGGGACCATTTAATTTGAAAATTGGTAAATGAAATCGTTTCATTTGGTTCGATGGTGGACTTCCCTATTGGTCTCAGCCAGTATTCCTCTTTGCTCGATTTGTCATTAAAACGCTCCCAATTACTTTGCCCCTGCGTCTTTAAAGTAGGTGTAAAATTTTCGTGGACATACCTTCCTGAGAAATAAAACGGAGAATCTTTCGGTAATTTAATGCATAAATATGGATTGGTGACGGGTGTATGCCCAATATTACGAATATGATAGGATCCTAAACATAGACTTTCTTGCTCAGAATCATAGGATATATTGAACGAGGATGTAAAATAACTAATAAGATTAACCTTATTTGGCACTGCTAGCTCTTCTACCAGCTTTTTAATTTCCTGTACATATGTGTTTGTCTGTTCTTTCACCGCTTGTATCTTGTCTTCTATCCGTGTTATCACTTAATGCCCCCTTACTATGGTTCATAAAAAAAAAGAGAGGATAACCCTCTCTTCATGATATGACTTTCCTCTATTTGTTAGCACTATTAACCAACAGTTGGGAAAATAACTGGGCATTGTTGTGGACGAACCGCAGTTGGACATGTGAATGGTAAATCTGCTCTTGGTTCGCAGAAAGTTGCTAAGAATTCCACAGTAACTGGGAATGTTGATTGAATGCTTTGGCAAACAGCAACAGTAATTGTTAACGCAGAAAACGTAATCGCACCTGCTGCAGGCGTTAGTGTACCAGTCGTACATACGAAGCAATCTAAATCTGTATATAGAATTTCTACATCTGTACCCTTAGGTGCACATAATGTCACTTGCTCACAGCGTGAAACAGGAATTTCAGCGCTTGTGAACATTGTTCCATTTGGTAATGTAACTATGATCGTAAGAATGAAATTCTTTTGAATATTTAAATGTTGAAGACAAACAGTTGATCCATCGATAGAGAATTGGCGATTCTCACGGTTTAGGATCACAATTGGATTTGTAGCTGCTGGAATTACACGACATGTAACAATAGCACCAGTTAAGTCAGTAGCTGGTGTTACGCCTGGGAATGTAATTGCTCCAGTTGGTGAAATATCAAATGACATTTCCTTTACAATCCAATCATATACCTTATCAACATTTATACAAATCAGTTCCTGCGCCTGGGATGGCATATGTTCTTGCATCCTTTTGACACCTCCATAAGTTTTTTATCTTTCGTTTGTAGCATATGTTTTTCAGCTATAAGTGCATGGGCTAATAAATAGTTACATTGGATATTTATAAAAATCAACGGCAAACATTTTTACTTACAGTGCTTTCTTTATAATAAGAACTAAAATGTTGAATGAACCGGTATATTTGTAACAGAAAGTCAATATTTTTAATAAACTAATAATGGAAAAGGGGTGAACTACAATGGAAGAGTCAAAATTGTATACCACTCAAGAAATTGAAAATTTAAGGCAAAAAATTGAAACCTATAGAGAATCGTTATCTTCATTAAAAATGGGATCGTCAATTGAAGATTTTCTTTATATGAAGCAGGAGTTTGATGGACTAAAAACGCAGATGGCACATTTAGAGGGGATTACAGAGACATTGGATACTAAACAAAATTCATATATAAAAGGGTATGATGATCAAATAAGGCTTCTGTCCATTCAGATTGAGTCTCTGAATCAAACCATGGAAGAAATGAATCAAGAAATTTTAGCTGTTTTAAACAAATTAGTAACTGTTGAAGGAAATGATACTACAACCATTTCTCCCTCCAATAAAATGCCTTCTCAAACTTCCGCTACTCACATACCTAGACAACCTAGAATGATACAGACAGCAGATAAAACTACGATAACATCAGCACAGCCATCTTATAGATTATTACAAAATTTGGCAGGAAAAGCCACAAACCACCAACAAAATGTAAATAATAATGGCGCTTCCTCTCCTCATAATGATCGACAGACAACTAAACCTGAAGAGCGGCATTTTAATCAGCAGTATTTTCAATCCATTAATACGCATCCAAGCCATATATACAATGGCTTATTCAGAAACACGACAGTTGAATCCACCTTCCATTTTAAAAATGCCACGGATGCAAAAGAAGTTCCAGTAAGTGTTTATGATCCATCTGCTGTACAGCTCACTTTAAGTGAAGAAGACATCGAGAAAGATCATTTACCATCAACTATTGTTCATGAATCGAGTACTGGAACCGAAAAAACAGATGATCCTATAGAGGTTGTGCATTCGAAAAATGAACGTAACAATCATGAGATTTCTGAAGTATCTACAGAATCGTTGGAACAGGTTCATTCGGGGATGCTTAGCGAGCCAGTTAGTCAAGACAATTCGGCAATAGCTAACGAGCCTCTAAACCAAGTTGTTTCAGAATCAGTAACAGAACCTGCTGACACACATCATTCTCCTTCATTAGAAACCGAAGAGTATGTTGAAGTGTATAATTCTGAAGAAGTCTATGAGGTTCATTCGTCCCTTGAAAAAGAGAATAAGCAACCTGATCCTGTAAACACACCAATTGAAGAAAATAAGAAGGGAAAAAACTCATTTTTCGATTTTTTTAAAAGGTGGAGTTAAATTTATCATTTTATAAAACATCCATTATGTATGTAAATATACATAGTGGATGTCTTTATGTTTCAAATAAAGCTGGCTTTAAGAAATCATTGAATTTATAGGTGAAGTAGATATTTGCCCTTAACCCCTAATCTGAAATGAATAGAATAATGAAGAAAGGGGGTGTAAAAATGTGTTTAAATAATTCTATGTGTGGTTGCTCAAAAAATGGCAATGGTGAATGTACTGCATTAGGACCTTTTGTAGCGATTGATGCGGCATGTATTACTACGCCTCAAGCAACTGGCTCAATCATTCCTTTCTCTTCTGGTGTCACACCTGTTGTTTTAGCATCATTAGTTACTGGATTAATTGCAACACCGAGTCTAATCGGATTTGGTACAGCAGTACCTGGTGTTACAATTTTAGGAAATACCATTGATTTATCTGGGGTTGTAACAGAGGCATTCTCAGTTCCTCGTCCAGGTAATATCACGGCTATTTCTGCATCATTCTCTGCAACAATAGCTATTGCTTTAATTGGAACAACAACCGTAACTGCAACAGTTTACCGCGCTCCTGCAGGTAGCACTGTGTTCACTGCAACAACAGCAACTGTCAACTTAGCTCCAGCATTTACTGGTGCCATAGCATTAGGCCAAACTTCATTCGCTTCTGCGAACGTAGCACCAGTTCCAGTCGTAACAGGAGACCGTTTATTAATGGTTTACTCTATTACAACTGCCGGTGTTGCTGTTGCACAAGTTCTAACAGGAACTGCAAGTGCAGGTATTACGATTGCTTAAGCCTCGATACAATCACCTAGAAAGTAATTTAAATATCCTTCATGTATGAAAAAATTGATAGCATTGTACTAAAAAATAATAGGCGATTTCTTTTTCAAGAAATCGCCTATTTCGCATTTTTACTATTTCGTCAAAGCATTCCGAATATGCGCCAAATGATGTTTGCCATGCCATGCATATAACCCAATTGCCTGTTCCAATATTGTCAGACCTGAATCAGGATGATTAAACGCTCGTTGTAATTGTTCATCTGTTAAGCTTGTTAATAAGTAAACCCAACGTCCATGTAAACATTCGATTAGTTTAAGAGAAGTCGCTATTGGCATTTCTGAATCTGGTAGCAGTGCCCACTCAGCTTCATTGTATGGCTTAATAGTTGGCTCGTCCTCTGTTAAACCTAGCTTAAAGCGGATATAGCTGTTCATATGACTATCAGCAATATGATGGACTAGCTGTGTTACAGTCCAGCCATTTTCACGATAGGATTTTGCCAATTCCTGCTCACTTGCTCCACTTAATGCTTCTTCAAGCTGCTGTGGTAATAAACGAATATCTTCCAACCATTCTTTTACTTGCTGTGATGTCACTTCTGTTGGACATTGAAACTCCCCAATTGGATATCGTAAATCAAAATCGATCAAATTACTCTCCTCCATTTCTATATCCTTTTACTTTTCCAAAGTGTTTTAGGTCACTATTATTCCTGAATATCATAAATCAACGTATCAAAGTATTTACCATTTGTATACAGTAAAATTGCCCATTCTCCAGGACTAGGAATTTTTACGCTTGAAGGTCTATGAGCATCTCTCCATTTGCGGGCCCGCCAAGGCCTATGCTCCATCCATCCACTAAAATTGGCTGAATAGTTTTAGTATCTCTATGGTAGCCTACTACTGTTAAAAGCCTGTTCACCAGCCTGCATACCCTGTTCAATGGATTCTACCGTTTCACTCAATGCACTAGATGGTGGTGGTGCCGCTGCATACTCTTGAAATGCCTGAATCATCACCTCATGTATAATGGGTGCATCTTTTATTTCTGCTAATACTAGCTCAGTTAACCTCCACGAATGATTTTTAATACATTTTAATGTATATAAACACAAAAAAAACTGTATTACTCATGAAAGAATAATACAGCTTATGACCTCATTTTTTTTCTTTAGCTTTTGCTTCTTTCTCAAGATGCTTTTTGGCTATCTTCAATCGTTGAATGTCTTTTTTCTTCAGCGGAATAATCTCATCCTTCATCATTTTAATATAAGAAATCATTAACAACAGTAATATTACCGTAAATGGTAAAGCGGCAATTAACGACGCCGTTTGTAATGCATCTAGCCCACCCGTATACAATAAAACACCTGAAATAGAGGCCATTAATATACCCCAAACTAACTTCGACAGTACTGTAGGGTTTAAGGATCCCCTTGTCGTCATACTGGCCATAATGAAAGTAGCAGAATCGGCTGACGTAATTAAGAAGATAATAATGAGCAAGATCCCAATAAAAGAGGCTATCGTTGAAAGTGGCAAATGCTCTAACATTTGAAACAACGCCACTGTTACATCGTTATGAACGGTTTGTGCAATTTGAGCTTCTTGATGCAAATCGAACCACAAGGCAGTACCTCCAAAAACAGCAATCCAAAAACAAGCAATAAGAGGAGGAATGATTAATACGCCAACAATGAATTCTCGAATGGTCCTACCTTTTGATACACGAGCAATAAAAGAACCAACAAAGGGTGACCAAGCTATCGCCCACGCCCAATAAAAGATAGTCCAATCCTTTACCCACGTCCCCCCGACATACGGTTGCATCCTTAAACTATATTGAATAAAGTTTGAAATATAATCGCCTATTGCTAGTGTAAAGGTTTCCATTATAAATACCGTCGGACCTGTTATAAAAACAAATAGCAGTAACACAATCGCTAGCATCATATTGACATTACTTAAGATTTTCATTCCCTTTTGAAGGCCTGTAGTGGCAGATAACATATAGCCAATAAACATGATAAGAATAATGACTACTTGGAAGAGAAATGTATTAGGTAAACCAAAGACAAAGCTTAAACCTCCATTTGTTTGGAGCACGCCCAAGCCAATAGAAGTAGCTACCCCCATAACTGTTGCAATAACCGCTAAAATATCAATCGTGCCCTTCACGACTCGATTTTTCCCCGTTACAGGCTCTAAGGCGGTTGAGATGAGCATATTTCTTTTTTTGTTAAATTGCACATACGCCATAACGAGCCCCAATATGGCATAAACTGACCATTGGCTGATTCCCCAATGAAAGAATGAATAGCCCATTGCCAGTCGGGCTGAATCTGTCGTAAGAGGTTTTGTGTCACTAAAAGGTGGTGAAAAATAATGACTCATTGGTTCAGCTACTCCCCAAAAGACTAGTCCAACCCCAAGTCCTGCAGAAAAGAGCATAGAAATCCATGTGAGAAAGCTAAATTCTGGGCGACCATCTTCTGCTCCTAATCGAATAGTGCCATATTTACTAATCGCCAAGCCAAATAGAAAAACCACGATTATAAAGACCGCCATTAAGTAAAACCAACCAAAAAAATCCGTCGTCATATGAAAGACACTGTTCGCTACATTCTTAAACTTTTCCGGTATTATTGCCCCAATAATTACTAAAAGTAAAATGGCTCCACTAGAAATAATAAATACTGGGTTGATTAAATTTTTATTTTTTTGCATACAGCGCCTCCATTAATCCCAGACGTTTTACCAAATTTCCTTTATTATGAGTTTCATTCAAGTATTTTATAAATCAAAACTTCCTGAAAATAAAAAACCGCATTACCCATAGATAATGCGGCTATTATTTATTCATTTTTAAAAGCAAAACGTATGGCTCTACTCATAACAGTAGGCACAACAGATGCATGATTTTCGTTTAAAGCTTCATAAAAATCAACCTTCATTATTTTTTCAAGCATTGTTGCCATTTGTCGTGCATCATCCACCATAAAGGTTTCCAGTTCACCAGCACTAATAAACAATGTTTCCTTCATAGCCTGATGCTCATTTAAAAATACTGAGGCACATGGGACTAATTCATGCTCATTCCACCAGATGGAGGGACTGATAGCCAGGTAATGTTGAAAGCTTGTTTGATGGTGAAATAATTGCCAAAGCGTAAAATAACCCGCTAACGAGTGACCAAATATCGATTGCTGTGCTTTATTTACTGGATAGTTAGCTTCAATCATTGGCTTTAGTTCTTCTTCTAGGAATCGACTAAAGTTTACTGCCCCACCAAGCTTTTCATGCCCTTTACCTTTAAATCTTGCGGGATAAATATACGTCTCTGCTGGTGCCGTAAAATCATAAAATCGTCGTTCACGTATATCTTCACCATGCCCAATACCAACTACAATGGATGGTAAAATACCTGTTTTTGGCGCATTACGGCTTTGCAATCGGACTGCTTCTTTAACTAGAGGAAAATAAGAAGAACCATCCAATACATAGATGACAGGAAAACCTTCTGTTGGAGCTTCCTCATTGGGTATATATACGTTAATCCCATACGTATAGTCTGCCAATTTTGAAGTCATTTGCTGTGTTGAGTAATCTATTTCTGTTCGATTCATTTGTTTTCCTCCTTTAAAACGTCATAACCATAGCATACAGGTGTATTCGTTGCCGGATCTTCCATAATACGTGCATCAATGTTAAAGACTTGACGCATCACTTCTGCGCTCAAAATTTCCTGTGGTGTTCCGGTTTGCATGATAACACCCTTTCGCATGGCGATAAGATGATCTGAATACCTAGCGGCATGATTAATATCATGAAGAACCATGACGATTGTACATTGATGCTGTTCATTTAAATTTTTCACGATATCAAGTACTTCCAACTGGTGGGCCATATCTAAATAAGTAGTCGGCTCATCAAGCAACAATATACTTGTTTCCTGTGCCAATGCCATAGCGAGCCATACACGCTGACGCTGTCCTCCAGAAAGCTGTGCTAGCTCTCGATTTCGATATTCCATTGTATTTGTGACCGTTAACGCCCACTCAATCATTTTTTCATCCTGATTTGTTAAACGATTGACATTGTTGCGATGTGGATATCGCCCATAAGCAATTAACTCCTCGACTTTTAATTGCCCCGGTGCGATGGGTGTCTGTGATAATATTGCTAGCTTCTGTGCAATATCCTTTGTCGATAAATTTTGCATATTTTGCTCCTGCAAGTATACCGTGCCCTGTTGCTTTTTTAAAATTCGTCCTATCGTTTTGAGGAGCGTTGATTTACCACAGCCATTCGGTCCGATAATCGTTGTGACCTTGCCCTCTTCAATCGTTAAATTTAATCCTTCAAACACTCGAACCTGCTCATAACCCGAAGCCAAATTTTCCATTCTAAATGCAGTTTGCACACCGTTTCCTCCTATGCCTTAGATTTTACAAGTAAATACAAGAAATATGGAATTCCTATAATCGACACTACTATTCCAACAGCCAGCTCTGACGGTGCGAATACTGTTTTGCCAATAAAATCAGCTAGGATTAACAAGCCTGCACCAATCAATGCACTTACTGGCATGACATAACGGTGCTGAATACCAACAAGCTGCTTAGCAATATGTGGCGCCATTAAGCCAATAAAACCAATACTTCCTGATACGGATACGCAGGCACTAACTAGTCCCACACTGGCTAATAACAGCTTCATTTTCTCTTTTTCAACAGCAATGCCTAAACTTGTGATGCTATCCTCTTCCAGCTGAAAATAATCAAGTAAATACGATTTTCTATGCACATAAATTCCTAAAATTAAAAGCCAAGGTAACATAGTAAGAGCAAAAATCCAATTCGCATTGTAAATGGAACCTGCCATCCAAATGGCTGCAGATTCAAAATCCTGCGCACTCATTTTTAAAGATAGGAACAATGATAAAGCGCCAAATCCACTGTTAATGGCAATCCCAGTTAATATTAATCGCTGCATATCGAGATGACCGTTTTTTAAAGCAAATGTAAAAATCAATATAGCCGCAATTGTTCCACCGATAAAACCGAACAATGGCATCATTAAAATGGATAGCCAGCTATTCATATCTGCGCTCACTAATTTTAATTGAAAGAAAAACATAAAAATTACGACCGCGGCACCAGCTCCTGCATTAATTCCTAATATCCCTGGATCTGCGAGCCCATTGCGCGTAATACCTTGTAAAACAACCCCAGCCATTCCTAAACCAATACCAACGAGACCAGCTATGACAATTCGTGGTAAGCGGAATTCAAAAATAACAAGATCAAATTTTGGATTAGATTCAATACGCAATAATGTTTTTATGACATCCATCACTGACATATCAAAAACACCATTTGTAATATGTAGATAACTTGCAACTAAAATCAAAAGTAAAAGCATCGACATAGTCAAAAAGAATACACTTGAGGTATTTTTACGCACGTTTTTCACCTCCGTGCTTACGAACTAAATATAAGAAGAATGGTACACCAACCAATGCTGTTAAGACTCCAATTGGCGTTTCAAACGGATAATTGACAAAACGGCTCAGGACATCACAAAGCGCCAAGAAAAAGGCACCAATAACCGCTGCACAAGGGATGATATAGCGATAATCCACCCCAACAAGGAAACGAGTAATATGCGGAATAACTAACCCTACAAAGGCTATTTTTCCAACGAGAGCAACTGCTGTCCCTGTCAAGCATACGACAGCTAACATACTAATAATCCGTACGGCCTTAGTTTTTTGACCTAGTCCCATTGCAATATCCTCACCTAGCGAGGTAATCGTAATGGCCCTCGCACATAATAAGGCCAAAAATAAACCAGTTAATCCAAATGGAATTGAGAGCATCAGCATATCCATATCTACCATATGTACCTTAGTGTTATACCAAGCACTGACTGTTTGTGATACTTGGAAATACATCGCGATCGCTGTAGCTATACTGCTTAAAAATGTCCCAATAACCGTTCCAATAATAGCCAGCCTTACTGGTGATAAACCATTTCGAATTAATGAGCCAAAGCCAAAAACAATGCCCGCACCCAGTGCAGAACCTAGCATTGACAATAAAATCATCTGATAATTAGGCAGTCCTGGGAAAAAGACAATAGCTAATGTTATAACAAATGCAGAGCCATCGTTGACACCCATCAATGACGGAGAGGCTAAATAGTTTCGTGTAATTCCCTGCATAACTGCACCCGCAACTGCCAAAAATGCTCCAATTAACAGTACTGCGGCTATTCTAGGAATACGTCCTGTTCGTATAATTTGGTGATCAACATTGGAAGGATCAAATGCTGATATTGCCTGCCACACAGTGATTACACTAATATCCTTTGTTCCATACATAACAGAAACAAGTGCCACAAGGGCAATAAGGAAAGGAGATACCGCTAATATTGAAAATGACACTATGTTTGTTTTTTTCAACTTTCACACCTTTTTCTATACCATTTTCTTATCCAAACTTCTATTGAACAAAAGGCCGGTAATAGCCCGGTGATATCACCAAATCTACTACCAGCCTGTGTATACTATTTAAGTAATTTTTCAGCTGCTGCATCTAAGAATTTAACCTTAGACCAAGCCGTACCACCTTGTGCTAATGGGTCAATTGTATTGACATAAATTTCTTTATTTTGTGATGCCTTTAAGCTAGTGAAAATTGGATTTTTTTGTAGCTCCTCTAATGCCTTTGGAGTATCCTTATTTTCTGATTCCTCAAATTGAAGGAAAATAGCATCTGGATTTACTTGAGCTAGTGTTTCCAGCGATAATTCTGCTTGCGCTTTAGCTGTCGTAACTACCTCTGGAACTGGCGCACCTAAATCCTCATATAAAACAGGATTTAAATAAACGCCAGCCGGATAAATGTACATAACGCCACCGCGAACACGGATGATTAACACTTGTTTATCAGCTAATTGCTCTTTCGATTTCACCTGTGCATCAGCAACTTTTGCCTCATAGTCAGAGATGATTTTTTTAGCATCATCTTCTTTACCAGCTAGCTGTGCAAGCACTGTCAAATTTTCCTTCCAGTTTGTTGAAATATGCGAGTAAGGAATCATTGTTTGAATTTTTTTCAATTTTTCAGCCGTTTCTTCAGGGAATTTTGAAGTACCCACAATGACATCTGGATCCAAATTAAGAATGGCCTCTGCATTCGGCTCCATTTTATTTCCTACAAGTGTAGCACCTTCAAAATCAGATGCTAGATATGCTGGCACTTTGCCACCAACTTCAAGTACACCTACTGGCTTAATTCCTAGCATCGCAGCGTCTTCCATAGATTCAAGACTTGCAGCGACAATATTTTTCACTTCTGCTGGAAGCTCATATTTCTCACCTAAGTAAGTAATTGTCTGGGTCTTAGCTAGCTCTGTCTGTGATTCTGTTGCACTTGTTTCAGCCGTATTATTTGTTGATGTAGACTCCTCCGCCTTATCTGTTCCACATGCAGCTAATGATAGTGCTAAAAGTGCTGGCGCACACATTTTAAAATATTTATTCATAGATATTCTCTCCTAACGAGCTCATATTGATAATGATAATCGTTTTCATATGTATGTCAATATATAATTGATACTCATTATCATTTACGGATACTATCCTAACAAAGTGAAAATAGATTGTGAATGGACGATTTCGAAAATGACATGGATTTTTGCCGATTAAATCAATAAAAAAACTGTTTCTTTTTTTTAAGAAACAGTCATTTATACGTATTTGGCTTCCTCTATTTTTAATCTTCGATAGGCTGAAGGCGATAAACCTGTACACTTTTTAAATACCCTACTAAAATAAAAACAGTCTATATAGCCAACACATTCTGCAATTTCAGCTACAGGGATTCCACCATATTCTAGCAAGTCCTTTGCTCGTCTTATACGGTATTCCGTTATATATGTGCTTGGATTCATGCCTGTATGCTGCTCAAATAAATAGGCAAATCGACGTCGTTCAATTTCAAATTCACTAGCAATATTTGATACCGAAAGCTGCTCCGCGTAGTGCTCATGTATATACTGTAAAGCCTGCTCCATCATTTCATTGGCATTATCCAGAACCTTCACTTTTGCCGCTATAAGAATGTGTTCCAGCAAATTCATGAATAATGTCTTAGACTTAAATACCGCCATACTCCCTGGAAAGGAATAGCTTTCTACCAATTGCTGAACTTGGGTAATAATTTGCGTATTATGGCCAGTTTTAATAAGAAAGTGTTGCTGAGCTAGTGGATAAAGTGCCGCCTCATCCATAGGTAGATTATAATGAACTACAGCATATTCCCAAACCTTCTGGCTCGTTACGTTCACTTCAATTGGCATTTGAGAACCGGCATGCACTATTACTCCTGGTTCCATCACATAAGGCGTTCCATTCAGGCTAAAAATAGCACTGCCTGCAAGCGGCACAATAATTCCACACTTTCCTGGTGCAGTAGTTCTCCCTAAATCAGCTTCTCCCGGCTCCATTTTTTTCGTAAAGACATCGGTAAATTTTACAGATGCTTGGGCAAAGTAATCTATTAAATATTTGATATCCATGTGCTAGCTCCTATACATCTAAAACGTTCTGAATTTGTGAAAAATGATGTAAATCATGGTCAATTAATCCGCCAAAATAATCCTCAATCGTTATGTTAGACTGCCCAATACTGAACGACTGTTGCCATTGCTCATCTGTAAATTGCTGAATGGTCTGTAGCAATTGACGCCTTGCCAAAACAAATTCAGTAATCGTTTTTTCTAAATGCTGTTCACGACTTTTTTCAGCTGCCTTTGTGTTCATATGTGCGATATCTGGCCCTTTTGGTAAAGATGTATTTATAAATAAATAGGGTATTCGATGTTCTAACACAAATGTATCCCAAGGTGTAAGATGCCCTATCACTTCTGAAACCGACCATTTTCCAAATTCAATTGGCATACGCCATTGGTCCTCAGATAAATTTCTCAACTCCTTTACCCAAATAAGAGATTGTTCATAGTGTTTAATAATCGACTTTTTGTCTCGCAGCATTGGATTTGCCCTCCAATTACTGTAGATTAATTTCTAATTTCGGCCATCTTAAATGCCACTGTTTAGAAGTAATTCTTTGGCGATATATCACATATCTTTCTTTATTTTCAAGGAAAAACGGCGTCGGTTCTATTATGCCAGCACTTAACTGGTGAATACCATATGGTGCAGCTACTTGTAGCCGACCATTCGTTAATTTAATACCGATAGCAGTTGCGATTTCAGGAAAATGAGAGATTCCATCTAAGAAAGAGTGATATGGATTACTCCCATTTATGACGTGCATCCTTGCCTGATTTTTGACCGACCAAGGCTCGTCTTTACAAATCTTCAACAGCTCCTGCTCATAATGCTTCTCTTTTTCCTCTGTTAAATTGGATGAATCATAATAGATCACATCAATATCAGCTACTGGTGTTCGATCTTCTTTCTCATAAATATAATCCCATACTTTTGAACGGATGAATCCTGCACATACCCAACAATCAGGGAGATGTACTTTTTCAACAGCTTCTAAAACATTCATCATCCAATCGTCTGCTGCTATTAGACTTATTAAATCTTTCTCAGTTTGTAGCAATCTCATCTTAGCCCTCCAAAAGATAAAATAAATTTATAAATACTCAAAAATAATATATTAGATTTATATATTAAAACCCTTTACCCTAAAGCTATTCAAGTGAGGAGAGTCGCTTATGAAAAAAATTTTACTGGTATCGTTCTTTGTACTCCTTAGTTTGATGGGGCATTACTATGCAAAAATTTCTTTGACCCTCGTATGTATTGGTATTATAGCTGCCTTTATCGGTACACTTGCGGGAGGTGGAGGACTGATCACACTTCCTGCAATGATGCTGGTCGGCATTCCCATTCAGACTAGTATTGCGACAAATAAATTTTCAACTGGTATATCGGCTTTATCTAGCATTTTTTATTTACTGTACCATAAGGAGCTGCACTTGAAAGCTATTTTAAAATACATCGCTATTGCAGGTATAGGAGGGGTTGGTGGTGCACTTCTGGCCGTGTCACTATCTGAAAAAACTATGAATTTTACAGCCTGTATCCTACTGATCTTTGCATTAATCGTCACTTTAAAAAATAAGGCTTGGACTAACACTGTGAATCATACAGAGCATACAACGTCCTCCCTTTGGCAGCCCTTTTTTATTGCTATGTATGATGGTGGCTTTGGCCCTGGTTCTTCAACTTTTAGTATGTTATATTATTTGCGTTGCCAGCACACTTACATAAAAGCCGTACAACTCACTCGTGCACTGCTTTTTGGGAGTTGTACAGGAGCTTTTATTGTTTTTTATCAAACTGGTTTTATTCAATGGCACTATGCAATTGCCATGGCATTAGGCTCTATCCTAGGCTCTCAATTAGGCCTCCTAGTGCTGCCACATATTCCAATAAAAATAGCCAAACTACTCCTACCTGTCATTATTTCATTGTTGATTATTCAGATGCTATGGAAAATCATTTAATATTGCCACTCAAATGTTCATGAATTAACTTCCATTCACCATTCATCAACGTAAAAATATTTGTCGCTCTACCGCTACCTGATACAAATTTTCCATTATGATAGCCTTCATAGTGATATGTATAAAGACAGGTAGCTGTCTTTTCATCAACGGTTAACCATGCTATATCAGCCGCTGAATAGACCTCTTCTTGAATTACACTCCATGCGTGATTGAAGTAAGCACCAATTTCCTCTGTAGTCGTACATGTTTTATCCGAAAACCAATATACGGCCTGTGGATGCAAAATTACTTTTACCTCATTAAAATCATGCGTATTTGTTGCTTGGATATAACGTTCTAATGCTTGTTTATGTGTCATATTCTCACCTCCTTTTTAACAATATTATCCCATATCTCACTTCTTATAAATAATGTATTTATGTGATGTTCTCCTTTGAACAGTTCATAAAGAACACCTATAATAAGGACAAAACCACATAAAAAAACGGAGGATACTATGCTAGCTACTATTGAAGAACAATCCAATCACCATGTTGCTACATTTAAACGCCCGCTCCCTCATGCGATAGAGGTTGTTTGGGCAGCAATTACTAATAATGACAAGCTGCAAAAGTGGATGAGTAATTTAGAAATCATTGAACTTCGTAACAATGGTAAGATGCATTTTAATATGAACGATGGAACAGATGCCTATGAAACAATAGGCATTACTGATTATGCAGAGAATAAAACTCTAGAATTTGATTGGGGTACGGATACTGTACGATTCGAACTTTCTTCTACTGACGAGGGCACATTACTACTATTAGTGGAGACACTTCAAGCTTTAACGGAGCATACGCCAAAGGATTTAGCAGGGTGGCATATATGTCTGGACTTGCTGGCTGATCTGCTAGATGGTCAGGAACCGCTAACATTCCCAATGGAGAGTTGGCAACAGCGATTCCACGACTACAAGGACCTTGTAGATTCCGTAAAATAAACGACTAAAAAAATCCTAGAGTGCAATTGACGTGCACCTCCAATTGTTAGATGCGTCTAATAATTGGGGTCACGTCACAATGACTCTAGGGTTTTTATTATTGGTAAAACGCTGTAGCTATTTCTATGGCCTTTAGAGGATCCTTTATGGAATCGAGTGTATACACAAGCTTTTCATCCTGCCAAACGACTAAATTGCCTGTCTGATAAACGTCCAATTGAGCCATTCCATATTGCTTTGGAATAGGGAGCATATGACTTTCTAAATAGTCTACTACCTGCTTTGCAAGCTTGACACCTGCATCTGGATTTTCTGTTCGGGTATGTGTAGCAATTGCCCAACGTCCTTCATTCCATCCAGTCCATAAGGAACCGGCTCCCGCATCTTGGTAACCTTTAATATTGTAACCAAGATCCACTTTTCGCCCACCATTTTGATTAAAATTATCAAACGCTATTTGAGTGCTGGCACCTTCTGCATTATTGTATTGCTTAACGAACAATCGCCCTATGACGGTTGCTGATTTCTTTAATCGAATATCATTAATAGGTATATTCTCTTTACTTTCATAAAAGATAATTTCCACCTGATTCCCTTCAGTTCTTGTAGTAGCTGATAAAAAAGCACCCTCTGGAATAGGTAAAGTTGTTGGCATTTTTACGGTGAAATCAGCAGGTATTTGATCCTTGATTTGTTGCAGGACCGCTGTTTGTTCCATAACGGCTCCGTTTTTATGATGATTAGCTTGTTCTACAGGTATCTGGGTCTCACTTTCATGTGCTTGGTGATTTTCTTCACGATTAGCACAGGCACTTATAAAGCAAATACTCAAAAAAAGGACAAATAGCATTCTTTTCATTCGTGTGAACCTCCATCTATTAATTTCCTTCTCTCAGTATTTTTCCCTAGTAAAAACCAACTTAAACGTTATCTATTTTAGCTCGTTAATTCGCTTCGTCAGTTCATTAAATTTTTCATCCAGCTTGGCGTAATCCTTATCCTTAGCTGTGAGAAAGCTTAGTTTACCTAATATTTCTTGCCGTTCCGTTTCTAGCTTTAAACGAAGTGTCATTACATCCTCGTCCTGCTTAACCTCTTTTCTCCATTTTTTCTCTATCTGTTGACCATGAACCTCCCAGACACTATTCGTTACCTTATCCAGAAAGTAGCGATCGTGTGAGACGACAAGTAATGTTCCATTGTATTGGGCAAGCGTTTGCTCTAACTGCTCACGAGAAGGCAGGTCAAGGTGATTCGTTGGCTCATCTAAAATAAGAACGTTCTTGTCTGCTACTATATATGCCATCAGTTTACATTTTACCCGCTCACCCATGCTCATCTCCCCAATCGAAGATGTCCAATGTGTAGAAGTAAAGCCTAGATTTTTCATGAGATTACGAACTTTCCCTCGCTCTTCAAACGTTTCTTGATAAAAATACTGCTCTGGTGTCTGATCAAGCGGTAGGTCAAAAACTTCCTGTGTTAAATAACCAATGTTAGCTGCCGGAGATACCCATACCTCGCCCTCAGCCTTTAATTGACCTAAGATGACTTTTAAAAAACTTGTTTTTCCACTACCATTTGTTCCCGTGACGGCAATTTTATCTCCAAATTGCGCAGTGATGTTCACATCATTAAACAACAATCTGTCGTCGAAGAGTAAGGAGACATTTTTGGTCTCTAAAAACCGTTTACCGACACGTTGGTTGGTTCCTAAAGAAAAGCGTATTTCTGATTCAGGCTTCACAGCTTCGACCTTGGCCTTCTCAAGCTCTGCTTCTAATCGCTTTTTCTTAGATTTCACCTGGGAATCAAGACGCTTTGCTTTCACACGGTGATATTCCTTAAAACCTTCTAGCTTGGTAGACTGAGCATGACCCTTTTGAGACCATGCTGTTAGTTCCTGCATCTGAGCCTCAATACGCTCAATATTTTTTTGCTGCTTGTCGTATGCACGTTGTTGTGTTAATCTTCGATGCTCTCTTTCAGCCACATAGTTTGAATAATTGCCGTTATGTTCAATAAGTCTCTTGTCCTCAATCGACCAGATTTTGGTCGCTACGCTATCTAAAAAGTAACGATCATGTGAGACAACAATAATCGTTCCCTTATAGTTTTGTACTTGTTTAATCAAAAATGTGGTACTCTGTTCGTCCAAATGATTGGTTGGTTCATCCAGCATCAGAATTTGAGCACCCTGCGAAAAACCTTCTGCCAGGCGCATTTTCAGTTTTTCCCCACCACTTAATGCTGCAAATGGCACATTGGGCACCTTCCATTTAGATAGCAAATCTGCCTCTCTAGTCGTTATTTCCATCCTATTAAAATGAGCTAGTTCCTGCTCTACAATTGCCATTTTCACAGTTTGTAGCCCTTTTATTTCTCCTGCTGTGGGTACTAGCATTCCGCGTATGAATTGAAGCAATGTGGATTTTCCAGCACCATTTCTACCAATAATGCCGATTACCTCACCTTGCTTTACGGTAGCAGTCACATGTTCAAATAAGAATGTATCCTTTATTTCATAGCTAATATCCTGTAATTTTAAAAGTTCCTTCATAACATCCATCCTCTCCAGTTGGAGGAATCAAAAAAATCCCTCCAAGTATTTTGGAAGGATTAGTCATCTCTACATATACACAAAATTAACTGTTGAAACAGCTATATTTGTTACTCCATTACTTATTTTAGACATAGTAAAATAAGCTTGCGGAATAGCGTTATATTGGCCTATTAAGACCAATACAAGCGTTAAATATGGAAAATGGGCAGACTAATCCTATTTTTATGGTTCGTGAAATATAAATTTCATCTGTAAAAAAATAAGATTAGTTATTCATTAGCCACCCATCGTCCCTTCATCTTTTATTACCGTCATTGTAACACCATTTTTTTGAAAATGAAACTTTCTGTGTGTGATATTATCTGAAACATTCAAATGAACGAATTTGATTTCTCGTTATCGTACGGAAATACCAGCCATACCGACTACTCCAACGAAAGCCTGCAATGAATTCTCTTCCTATAACCGTTGGGAAAAACCAAAAGCTCCTACCTGTATTCAACCAAATAAAGGTGTTTCTAAATAAACAGGAGCGAATACCACTTGATCCTTCTCGCCGTGCAGGCACTGGTGGCGAAAAGCCTGGTGGTGCACTCATTGGCATTTGTCCTGCTGGAGGCGGACCAAAATTAGGTGGAACAAATGGCGGTGTTTCAAAATTATCATTGCCACCCCAACCAGGTCTTCTAAAATTATCTTCTCTAAATGGATTATTATACACACAAGCCCTCCTTTTACATAATTCAATATATGTAATCGGGCATTTAACCGTTGAGCCATTGCCTACCTAGGTGAAGATAATAACAGATTATTTTCCCTCATGCTATAACCTCTGGCAGCACATCTTAGTAAAGTATAGTTATGCATCTCATCGTAAGAGTATGGCTCATATTATGTACAAAACAATGGTGGAATGACCGGCAAACTATTGAGATAAATATGACTGCATAATTCGCCAATCCTCTACTTTTTCGTCAAAGGATTTAATATTTTTCCCTGGTATTGGACTCGTTGACGGCATTTTTTTATAGGCTCGTCCAGCTAAAAGCTCTAATCCAATATGCTTTTTAAAAACATCGAATGCCTTCGCCCCATTAAAGAGTACTAACTCGATGTTCGGGTAGCTTTCAAAAAGGGTTTGAAAATCATTTGGCTTTTCATTACGAATGGCCGCATCTAGGCTCCCTTTTCTCTCACATGCTTCAATTGTGTCCCAAAGACCGATTGCATTCTTTCTTAATAAAGCCATTCTCTCACTATAATCGTCAGGAACTTCAATCTGTAATAGCTCGCCAATGATGGGCCAAAAGTGATTGCGTGGATTACCATAGTACTGCTGTTTTTCTAATGACTGTTTTCCCGGCATGGAGCCAACAATTAGCACCTTTGTGGATGAATCTACAACGGGTAATAATACATTTTTTACTTCACTAGACACAACAATCACTCTCCTTTTCTCTATTGTAGCGGAAAATCAGATCCGGCAAGTATATCTTGGCTTGGTATTAATAAAGGAAGCTGGGATGAATGATTCCTCACATACGATCGAACAATTTCATAGCCTATACAATAGCCTATCCACGGTGGAAGCTCTCCACCATATAAAAATGGTCGATGCTTTTCCAATCCCTGAAGTTGTAGGTTTGGCAAAAACTGAGATCTCCATAGTTTTATAACCTTCTCGAATGTATAGTTAGTTAACCATGGTGCTAGCCATTTATCTCCGTAAAGTTCTTTCACTGCACATTCTGCTAACCCCTCTAATATAAGAGAATCCAATAAAGTTGTTTCAGCTAAAGACTTTTTAAGATAGTGTAAACGGCAAACATGGTTATATTCATGGGCGAGTAATGCTTGAAGCTCCTGTTTTTCTACTTCTCCCACAAATAAAAAAAGCGAATGAGGATACGCCACACCATTTTTGTTAGTGATATTTTGTTGTCGGGTAATTGGAAATAAATAAATAGGTATAGTTGGACCATCCCACTTCTGCTGTAAGTACATAAACTCCTGCTCCACACAGCCCCACACATTCCTCTGTTTCAGTCTCTCTAGATGAATCTCTTCCTCTGGTAAAAAAAGACCCTGCTGCTGTAATTCGAAGTGTATTTCCTCTGTATATCCCTCTTGAAATAGTTTGACCAAACGATCACATAGAATCGAACACTGCAAGCTATATAGCTCACCACTGCTCTTAGATTTTCTGGCTAATTCATACTCCTCAAGCCATTTATCTGTAGACTCAACTGCCATGTCATCACCTCTTGATAGTATATGTGATGAATAGACAATCGGCTAAAGATAAATGCATTAATTAGCATATATTAGCTTGTAATGAAGTAGAAAGGAGGGATATTTGTGAATCCAACTGATGCTTACAATATTTGTTGTAAATATCACGGTAAACGAGTTAGAATTTCGGATACATCTGGTAGAGTACATGTTGGGGAAATCACGAGGGTAGACAGAAGACAGGTATGGATTCTACCTGATAGAAGATATGGTGGTTATGGTCTTGGCTTTTGGGGATTTGGTGGAGGCGGATTTGGCGTTGGCATTGCACTAGGAACTGTTCTAGGTATTGCACTTGCTCCAATTATTTTCTTCTAGATTATATTGATGTGAAAAACGAGCCATTTCAAACATTGTTGAGATGGCTCATTTTTCATTATTGAACTTGCTCTTGCTGCTGTTTACTTTCAATCAACTCGGATATTGTAACAAATGTGTAGCCCTGCTTTTTTAATGCCGGTATTATCTTCTCTAATGCTTGAATGGTTTGTGTACGGTTACCACCACCATCATGAAATAATATGACATCACCAGGTTTTGTGCCCTTCATAACTTTTTGTACAATTTTCTTTACGCCGGGCTCTTTCCAATCTTGAGTATCCTGATGCCAAGACCACATCACGACCTTGTAGCCATCCTTAACAGCGGCATTTATCATGGCATCTGTGTAATTTCCACCAACAGGACGGAATAAAACTGGGGAAAAACCAGTAATACCATAAATCGTGTCATTCGTCTGTCGAAGCTCTTCTTGCAATTTATTGATGGAAACTTTAAACGGATGTGTATACGTATGATTCGCTAATTCATGCCCTTCTGTATAAGTACGTAAAACAAGCTCTGGATATTTGTCAGCGTTTTTTCCAATAATAAAAAAAGTAGCTTTGGCATCATATTTGGCTAATAAATCAAGCACCGCCGCTGTGTATTTGGGATGTGGGCCATCATCAAAGGTAAGTGCCACTATTTTATCCTCCGTGTTAATATCCCACACAACTTTTCCTGTCTCCTCATAATACGGACGTCCTTTATTAGCATGAGCTTTGAACCCTACAAAAAATCCCGAGATGATTAAAACGAAAACCGTTAAAACCCATACATATTTACGTGTCATAGCATCACCTCCCAAGTCCACATTCACAGAACTCCGTCAACTTACTATTTGCGAATTACTGTGAATTATACTTGTGAGGGACCGTCTGTTTCCCTGTTTTAATTATTTCAAAAAAATTTATATATTTGAACGAAATGTGAAACATCATTCATATTCCTTTCTTTTCTTCTTTATTCATGTAAAATGAAATCATCACTGATATATAACAAATAATTAAATTCAATACATGTTATGTAACACAATAAAGGGGATAATATAAATGTGGATAATTACTGTATTTGAAGAACACACGTATCGGATGTTTGAATATACTTCTAAAAGTGAAGCAATCATTGCATTAAATAAATGTAAACAAACAGCCCTATTATCTTATACAAATTAAATACTAAAAGGAATCTATTCGCCAAGAGTAGATTCCTTTTTATTATTTTGATATTGGACCTTTTTCTTTAGTACCAAGAGTTTTTTATTAGAAATGTCGAACACCTTGATAGTTATCGCCATATGTATATAGAGAAAAGGAGTGATTTCAATGGTGACAATTGAACCTATCATGATTAAGGGGCATTTCTTCACTGCAGTAGTTGTTCAATTACCTAAAACAACACTACTGACCATTTCCAATAATACTGGCTACATTATGTGCGGCGCATTAGATGTAGGTCTGTTAAATAGTCGCTTAGTTGATCGAAAAATTATTGCTGGTCGGGCAGTTGGTGTAAAAACGATTGATGAGTTATTAACGGCTCCGTTAGAATCTGTAACTTATGAAGCCGAACAACTTGGCATTACCGAAGGAATGAGTGGCGTCGAGGCACTTTTAAAAATGATTTAAGGTATAAAAAAGCGTCAGTTTTAGAACGAATGACTAGACGCTTTTCCTTTTTTTGAACCCCTACACTGGTTGAATAAGCAAACTCTCTCTTCCCCATACTGTGGGACAAAGGGAGCGTGTTGTCATGAATAATAATAATAAGCATTTTAAAATACATGTAACTTTCCTTGCTATTGCTTTAATCGTTTTTATATGGTCTGTTATTAAACCATCCTCCTACTTAGATTGGCTCGCTGAAGTTAGCCCAGGAATTGTTGCAATAATTATTGTAGTTTGTATTTATCCTAAATTCCGATTCACAACCATTTCATACTTGATCATTACCCTATTATCAATTCTAACATTTATAGGTGGGCATTATACGTATTCAGAGGTGCCACTATTTAATTGGATAAAAGAAGAATTTGATTTGCATCGTAATAATTACGATCGCTTTGGTCATTTTTTAAAAGGATTGCTGACCATTGTTATAAGAGAAATTTTAATTCGAAAAACCCCTCTTACAAAAGGGGCCTGGCTAACAGGTATCTCCATTAGTATTTTGCTTGCGATTGCTGCATTTTATGAAATCATTGAATGGTTAAGCACAAGAATCTCGAAGGGCAGTAAAGGGGCCAAAGACTTTTTAGGGATGCAGGGAGATCGTTGGGACGCTCAATGGGACATGTCTTTAGCGTTGCTAGGTTCCATTATTACCTTGCTTTTATTGACAAAGCTCCATGATAAATATTTAAAGAGATTAAACAAATAAAACCATTTTTTGCATACTATGATGAATAAAAATCTTATGAAAGGTGGTAGTGTATGTACTATGCTCAGCTCCATCATCAGGCATCCATTCCCCTACGTGTTATAACTGTAACGGGCAATGGGCAGGTAAAGGCGAAGCCAAGCTCCATGCAACTACAAATAGAGGTTCAAACACAAGGCCAAAATGTACAAGAGCCACAGCAGAAGAATGCGGTTACTATGAAACAAGTCATTCAATCCATTACAGCCCTTGGAATTCCAAACGAACAAATTCAAACAGCCGCCTATACAATTACCCCACTTTATCATTTTGAAGACGGCCAACAAATTTTCACTGGTTATGAAGTAACGAATGCCATTACCGTCAATGTATCAGATTCTGAACGTGTTGGCTTCATCATTGATACAGCTGTAGAAAACGGGGCAAATCGTATCAGCAACATTCAATTCAAAGTTGACCATGCAGATGCTTACTATCAGCAAGCATTGAGTTTAGCTCTGCATAATGCTCAAGCAAAGGCAAAAACCATTGCAGAAACTATGCATTTACCTTTGCAGCTCCTCCCCACTGAAATTGTAGAAGAACAAGTTAATACACCTATTCTATATCGCTCAATGGCAGTCTCCTCCGATATGACACCTATAGAACAAGGGCAAATCGACATAAATGCCTCTGTCCGTGTGAACTTTCAATATTGAATAATGACTTGAGCCTTCAGCGAAACAACAGCGGAAGGCTTTCTTACTGTGAATTCCATACCCGTTCTATTACAACTCATCAATAATAAAAGGCTATATTTCTTCATTTTTTTCTACCCTCTTCATGCCGAAATAATTTGTTCCTATAACACCCATAACGATCATTACTCCCCCGATTAAATGGTACGTCTGGAAGGTTTCGTGTAAAAATAAAACACCCGCAAATATAGTAATAAGCGTAGCCAAATTACTAAAAACACTCATTTTAGAGGCCTCTAATATAGATAGAGCATAATTTGATAAATAAGACGTGCCGAGCGAGGATAACAGGCCTAAATATAAAATGGCGATAATAAAATCAACATGTAGAAATGGCTGAAAAAAATCATGGATAGTGCCCTTCAACATATGATCTCCAACAGCTATCCCATTAAAAATGACAAATCCACATAATGTCATGACATATGTTAATGTCAGTAAAGAATATTGCTTTGTAAGCCTTCTTGCAAAGACGTTATAAATAGATGCCGCAATTGCTGAAAGTAAAATAAATCCACTGCCAATAACATTTCCAGAAGTTGCATTTGCCCCGTTCATCATTAGCATATACATCACACCAAGTACAGAAAAAGAAATGGCAACAAACTGTCCACGAGTTGCTTTTTCCTTTAACAATAAACCTGCTAGTGCTAATGTAAAAATAGGAATCGTTGCTTGAATAATTCCCGCCTCTGATGAGGAAATTCTAGCAAGTCCAAGCACTTGAAACGTGAAAAAAGCTATGGGATACAATATGGCTAAAGGTAAAATTTTTAATAGATCCTGTTTTTTTATTGTTAGCTTATTTTTCGTGAATACTAGTAAAATAACAATGCCGATGAAAGCAACGGTAAAACGATGAGCTAATGTATCCACAGGGCTCGCCACTGTTAATGTAACTTTCACAAATAGGAATGAAAGCCCAATGATCAATGCATACGAAATCGCTGCTATATAGGCTTTTCTTTTTTTGGACATACGATAATGCTCCTTCTCCATCAATTCCGGCCGGTATGGTTATCGTATAAAAAAGAGCACCATTTGACGATATGAAAAAAACACATCTGTACCGATACAGATGCGTTGGAGGTTATATATGCTTAAATATGAATGGATTTATTCACAGCTTATGACTCAAATACAGGCAGGCACTCTTCCATCAGGTGCAAAGCTACCTTCAATCCGCCAGTTATCACAGCAATACTCCTGCAGTAAAAGTACTATTTTAACTTCTTTAAAAAAACTTGAGGAGCAGCATCTTATCTATGCATTACCGAAAAGCGGTTACTATGTTGTTGACCATCAAGTACCCTTTCAGCCACAGGTTCAAGACCATATAGATTTCGCTACCTCCTCACCTAGCTGGCATGCTTTCCCGTACCAAGATTTTCAACATTGCATCAACAAGGCAATCGATACATACCAAGCAGACCTATTTAGATACGGGACACCGAAAGGCTTACCATCTCTCATAAAAGAAGCCAAAAAATTATTAACTAATTATCAAGTGTTCACAAAAGAGGAAAATATATTTATCACCTCTGGTGTCCAACAATCTCTGTCTTTGCTAAGTATTATGCCATTCCCAAATGGTCGCTCAACCATTTTAGTAGAGCAGCCTAGTTATCATTTGTATATGGATTATTTGAAAACCTATGGAATTCCCGCTATCGGCATTAAAAGAACAACAGATGGTATTGATCTAGATGAATTAGAGCGCATTTTTTGTCATCACGACATTAAGTTTTTTTACACGATGCCTCGCTTGCACAATCCTCTAGGGACTTCATATAGCAAGCAGGAAAAAGATAGGATCCGTAAACTTGCCTATCAATATCAAGTATACATTGTTGAAGATGATTATTTAGCGGATTTCGAGCAAAATTCGAAAATAGATCCCATTGTTACAGATGATACACAGCAGTATGTCATCTATTTAAAAAGTTTTTCTAAAATCATGTTTCCTGGTTTACGTATTGGGCTAGCCGTTTTACCAGACAACTTCATCCAGACATTTCAGCAATATAAAAATACCACTGATATTGATAGCTCGATGATTTCCCAGGCAGCTTTAGAACTATACCTAAAAAGTGGCATGTTTGAACGTTATCAAAAGAAGGTCAGCGAGTCTTATGCCATACGAGCTAACATACTTCAACAATCGGTAACAACCCATTTGGCAAAGTATAAGGCTTCTAAGGAAATCTGTATGCATAGCCACATTATTTTACCAAGACAGGTTAATACCGATAAACTGATCCAGCATTTGAAACAAAGCCATATACTTTTAGATTCGATTAACCGCAATTATTTAGAGGAATTTTATCATGAACGAATATTGAAATTAAATGTATCCAATGTGGAAGAGTCGAAAATTGATATGGGTATAAAGGAAATTTCCTTATCTCTTAACGATCCTAACAATTACTTTTATTAAAAGTCATTCATGAAACCTTCTTGTTCTTCATATATTTAGACATCATAAATTGGTTCAATAAGGAGGATTCCATGCACTCTGAGAAATTGCGACTAAGGAAAATTCAGCGTCTTGCATATGAAATTATGGATGAGATGCACAAAGAAAAAGACCGCACGGAAATGCATAAATTAATCCCGATCATTGATAACTTGTCGCGGGCAATTGGAGATTTAACAGATTCGGTGGGTAAGTTCTCATTGGATTATGTAGAGGAAAAAGTAAAAACTGCACATGAACTTTTATTTAATAAAGAAAAGGTCGATGCTTATTAATAAAGACAGGGAAAAAGGGTAACCATATAAGTGGCTACCCCTTTTTTTCATTAATGCGTTTCAGGTTCGAATGTTTTACAGTCAGTTTCCTCACTGTTGGAAGCATGTTGTCCCTTCTGGCTGACAACATAAATTTTTTCTGCTGTGCATTTGTTTCCAGAATCCCAAAATGTGCAGTTATTGACTTCACATAGAATTTCTTGTGCCATCGTTTCACACCTCCTCTTTGTTAGCTTTAACAAATTAGAGGTAAACAATACGTTAGTAAGTAAAGTCAGCCCTCGGTTCACACATGAGTGCCGCGTATCCTCTATACTCCATGCCAAATTACTATATTTGACTAATCCGTTACTTTTGTTGGCGTTGCTTCCTGTACAATTATCAGACCGTCATATGCATCTGCAGGTGTCATTTTAATGGTATAAAGCATTTTTGTAAGCTTATACCAAGGACGAAAATCATCGCCTATATTGCCCATTCTTTGCTCCTTTGTAAGGATATTTGATAGCTCTTCTGATTGACTAGCATTTTCAAAATCCACATAAAAGATGTTGTCATGGATATCACTAAAAGCATCCACTAGAGCGTTATGATGTTCTATCGTATACTCCTTACGTTCACCAGACCCATTCGGTGCTTGGAATGTATTTGTCACAAAATCCGTGCCAATGGCAAAGTATTGATCTTTATAGTGCTCATTTAAATATTGTCCCATCGACTTATAACCTGCCATTGTAGCAGACGTTTTATCTATATGGCCATTATGACCAGACATCAATACTTTATCATGGCCCTTCGTCGCTTCGAGATCAACAATCCATTGTAAATTTTTAGCTAAGTATTCATCACGTAAATTCATGTAATTACCATCGTTTAAAAACAATTGCGTACGTTGCTTTAAAATTTGTGCATATTGCGCCGCAAAAGAGAAGGCATCCTTTGATGACTTTTTCTCATAGGCTTCCTTGTTTGATTGTAAATCTTTGATGATGGCATCGATTGTTTTATCAAGCTCTACTAACTGGCTATTCGATAAATCTCTCATTGTTTTGTTGGACACATGTTCTAGCTGAGCCGTATACTGCTTAGCCGTTTCTGCATCGACATCCGCATAATAATCAAGTAAGCCCTTTTTGCTATCATCATATCGTTGCATATCATTACCATAAAAATAAATTTTATCTTCCTCCTTGGCTGTTAAGTTATAGTCATGCATCCATTGGACAAAGTCCACCATTTGTTCAGTTTGATAAATGCCGTAATCCAGTGCTTTAATAGCATCTTGCGCCGTGCCAACACTATTGACAATAAATTGATTTATTTGTTGGGCTCCTCCAAAATCCCCCTCTAAAACAAAGACTCGAACATTTTCATTCTTCATCATTGCTTCAAATAGATCCTTTTTTAAGGCTTGGAATTCCACATTTCCGTGTGTTGCCTCTCCAAATCCAATAATTTTTACATCATCAGGTATAGTAATATCTTTTATTTCACTACTATATTGTGAGATATCTTTGACAGCCGCCCCCTGTCCACAGCCAGCTAAAACTGCTAGTAGTATACATGTAGTTAATATTCTCAAACTTCGTTTCATTTTCATGTCAATTCTCCCTTAAGGTTAAATGGCTTTTCGTTGGAAGTAGTAATACCCACCAAGGAAAAATAGGATGAAGCCACCACCGACAACTGTTAACAATTGCTCCCATGGTACAAAAAATACATCGTCTGTGCTGCCACCAATATACATCATCGAAAAGGGCTGTGCCCAAGGATAGTAAGGTCCAATACGTTCAGAATTAATAGCAAAAATAGAGGGTAATGTAAATATCACATTGACTGCAAAAGGAGCGGCAAAACTTTTAAACATAATCGACATCCATAATTGAAGGGCTACTAAAGGCAATGTCGCTACCCATCCTCCCACAATACTTTTCCACACAATCTCCATTGGAAAAGGATCCGTATAGCCCTTGATCATCCCAACTGTAAAAACTGAACATAAATACAATATCTGCATCGCCATAACAAGCAGTACAATTAACACATATTTAGCGACAAATACTTTCCCCCTCGTTACAGGTAATGCTAATAGCTGCTTCCAGCCACCAGATTGATGTTCATACCTACAGATGAGACTAGCAAAGACCCCCGTAATAAGTGGTAAAAATAATAAAGCATATGTTAAATTCATGGAGAACAAAGCAATATACCATTCATTGATTGGTACTCCTGACATATTATCCTCTAAATTGGCTGATAATCCGATAAATAGGCCAATAATGGGTCCTGCTAAAATGATTGGTACCATCTTTGATTTACGTAACTTAAACCATTCAGCTCGCAGTATAGCCGTCATTTACTTCACGTCCCTTCTTGCAAAATCAATCATGCCAACCATATAGAGGAAAATACCTATTCCTACTCCTAACATGACATTGATGATCGGCTCATCCCATTGATTCATCAACGACGGCCATTTCCATATCATCCAATCTGGTAAAACATAGGAAGAATAGGCAAAAATCACTCCGAAAATACCTACAGTAATAGGAATCCCTTGATTACGGCAAACACTTGCAATCCACAGCTGGAGAGCTAGAATTGGCAATGCTGCTAGAGCTGGGAAGTAACTATACTTGGCGAGCTCTAAGTAAGGTATCGGTTCACCTAAGCTTAAAAATAGTCCGTAACTCAGTGTGAAAAGCATCAACAGTGTTGAAGACAAAAATAACAGAATCGCCAATACTGTAAATTTAGATAAATAGACGGATAATTTAGAAACAGGTAAGGCGATGAGCTGTTTCCACGCATTTGTCTCGTTTTCAATACTCGCCATGAATGATGTTAGGATAGCAATACCTAGTACAATGGCTAGCGGTGTAAAGGAATGAATGTTTTGTAAAAAATAACCCCAATCATCCTCGCTCTGCTGTAAAAGATAGTCTTTCCTCACACCGTAATTGACCATTTGCAGAGCAACTACACCAACGGGACCTAAAAGTGTTAAAAACCATAAACCTTTGCGTTTAATTTTAAAAAAATCAGCAGTTAATAATTTACCCATCATAGCACTAGCTCTCCCGCCGTCATTTGCAGGAAAATATCCTCCAATGAGCGTTTCTCTTCCTCTACTCGAAATACCGAAATGCCCTCCTGAACAAGTACCTGAACAATATGGGCTACTTTTTCGTCAGAGCATTCCTCTAAGAAAATGACACCATCCTGATAGTCTGCCTTAATGCCATTTGCTAAAAGAGAACGCCATCCTTTTTCGCTATTGCTAACTTTAAATATAACCTTTGGTTGTGCAAATTTACGCATTTCCTCAATGGAATCTTGAAAAATCAATGTTCCCTTAGAAACAATGCCTACCTGTGTAGCCATTTGATCGATTTCTGATAATAAATGGCTGGAAATAATAATGGTCATGCCGTATTCCTTCGGTAGTCTTTTAATTAAATTGCGAATTTCAATAATACCTGAAGGATCGAGACCATTCGTTGGCTCATCTAAAATGAGTAACTCTGGGTTGTGCAATAAAGCAGCCGCAATCCCAAGACGTTGTTTCATTCCTAGTGAAAAGCCCTTTACTTTCTTGTTAGCAACTTCCTTCAAACGGACAATTTGCAGAACTTCATCGATTCTAGTTTTTGGCACACCTAGTATTTTTCGTAGTGCCTCCAAGTTCTCATAGGCTGTCAAATGTGGATAATAAGATGGATTTTCAACTAATGAGCCTACGTTCGCTAAAATTTGTGTACGGTCCTTCGCAATGTCCTTTTGAAAAATTTTAATTGTCCCTGAGGATGGTTTCATTAGACCAAGAAGCATGCGAATCGTTGTTGTTTTCCCCGCTCCATTAGGTCCTAAAAATCCGTAAATTTCACCTTTGCGTATTTGCAAATTTATATTTGATACAGCTTGTTCTTTTCCAAAGTATTTTGATAAATTTTGTGTTTGTACGATATATTCCAATATCCTCACCTCATTAACTATCATAAGAATGGAAGTTTAAAAACAGGTAAGGGCTAAGTTTAAATTTTGTTTAAAAATGCATTTTTTCCATAAAAAAATCTGCGAGCTTTTACTGATCAAGCTTCGCAGATGGATTTGCATGTTTTATTATAATTTTTGTACCCGATGGATCTGAACAAATATCCCACTCTAAATGCATGCCCTTTACCATAACATCTACAATGGATAGGCCAATCCCTGCACCTTTTGCATTCGATTCATTTTTCATACCATTTCCATGATCCTCAATAATAAATGCCGTATAACTCGCTGTCGACTCTGTTTTCACACCTATATATTTCCCGCTATTGGCGTGTCGCAGTACATTTTGGAAGAGATTATCTAATATACGCCCTAACCAGATGGGGTCTACACACCATTCATGATGTTCAAATGCTTGTAGCTCAATATCTATGGTAAATCCCTCACGCTCAAAAACTGGGTACCATGTCGTCAGGTGCTCTCGAACAAAACGAATAGCATTGATTTCTTTCGGTTCAAATTTATATTTACTTGCCATGAGCAATGTGTAGGACATTAGATTTTCAATTAAAGCATCAATATTCACGATAGATGTTTCCATCGCCCGTAACGCCTGCTTACCTTCCTCTGACAATGTTTCTTTGCTAATGGAGTAAGATTGAGCTCTTACCTTTGTTAAAGGTGTCCGCAAATCATGTGAAAGATTCGCAATTAGCTCTCTTCTTAGTTGCTCTTCTTTTTGCTGACGCTGTTTGCTATCTCTCAGCTCACAAACCATTCTGTTGAAACTATGCTCCAGTTGCCCAATTTCGTCCTTTTTTTTCACATGGATTTCAATAGGTAAACCATCTACATCCCGTATTTCCATGGCATCTTGAAGATGTAAAAGTCTCTTTCGGATTCCTTTGAAAAATAACAATGATACGACAATGAAAAATAGAATAATCGCAATCACACCAAAAAATAAGAGGTTACCGTAGTTTTCATAAATATTGATAAGTGGTGGATTAAATACGTTCCTTGGAACTTCTAACACAATAAAGCCATTAGATACATCATCACCTAAGAAAGCAATAACTGTAAATGGGTCTCCTCCATATCGCTGTTTTATAAATTTAGTAGTAAATGCAGGTGTCCACTTTGCTGGAAGCTCCTCCTGCACATTTACCGTAGTCAATAATGTCCCGTATTCACTTACCCAGAACATAGAAGCCGTGGGTAATTGCTCTTGCCACTTTTGAAAAAGTTGGGTAATGGCATCATTTGATACATTGTTTATATTTTTAGACTGAGCGTGCCATTGCTCCTCAATTTCACTTTCCAAAAGGACCTCACTAGAAAACTCGCCTACCCCTGTCTTCGTAATTCCTAATACAAACATAGCTGTCCCCATATAAGAAATTTGAACAATCGATAAGGCTAATATAATGATCAACATATATTTAGCTAGTAGCGATCGGAAGAATTTCATAGTTTCACCCTATACCCAATCCCTCGAATCGTTTCGATAATCATTGGCTTTGCGGGATTTATTTCTATCTTTTCTCTTAAATATCGAATATGTACCATCAATGTTTTATCACCTTCGATATAGCTTTCACCCCAAACGCCCTCATAGAGTTGCTCTTTCGTTAAAATTTGATTGAGGTGGCGAATAAAATACTGTAAAAGATAAAACTGTTTACCCGTCAAGAGAATTTCTTCTTCAGTCAATGTATTAATAATTCTCATATCTTTTGTATACATTTTAAGATGCTGTAGTTCTAGCACATCATCATTTTTTTGGTATCTTCTCAGTAATACTTCAAGCCTTGCTACTAATTCATCTGGATGGAAAGGCTTTGTTAAATAATCATCTGCGAAATTCAAGCCTTCTATTTTATCTTCGACTGCCGTTCTCGCCGATAGCATTAAAATCGGCAGTTCTTTATTTTCCCGTTTAATTCTTTTACCGATGGAAAATCCGTCTAACCCAGGTAACATCACATCCAGTATGGCAATATCATTTAAGGCAATATGTTGCTCAATACCATCTCCAGACTCTAGCCATGTTACTTCATAGCCCCTTTCAGTTAACTCTTTACTAACCCAATGTCCTATTTCCTTTTCATCCTCTATGTATAATATACGAATCAATGTTTCACCCTCCTTTGTCTATTTGAAAGATATACTAAAATACCATATTTTGCATTATACATTTATCTTAAAATGAAGTACAAGATAAATTCCATACATGGTCATTATATGGTAATCCTCTACTTATTTTCTTCTTATTCTTTTATGAGGGCGTGAAAAAACACAACTTTTTATTGCTTGAAAAAGTTGCGTTTTCTGTTTACAGAATGTTGTAGCTCGAATCGAACATTCCACTCCGTAAACCTATTTATAGTTTTGCCCCTGCTTGAATAAGAAGGTTGCTAATTTCCTGAAATCCTAGAGATTGTGCATGCTGAAGGGGAGAGATTCCCTTTGCATCTGTCAAATGAACATCCACTCCATGTTCAATCAATACATGAATAGTTTCCTGATATTTTGGGCCACCATCCCCATAGACGATTGCTTCTAACAATGCCGTCCAGCCTGGTTTATTCATATGGTTTACATCGACATTTGTATGCTCAAGAATTTCTTGAACATTCTCTACATAACCATGCTCTGCTGCTGGAATTAATGCAGTCCCTCCAAATCTATTGAAGATGGTAGGGTCTGCTCCTGCCTCAATCGTTAGCCTCAAAATTTTTAAGTAACCTTCGGCGCCTGCATAAAGGAAAGGGTTATTTTCCATGTGATCTCTTCTATTAATGTCAGCACCATGCTCAATCAAAACTTTTACAACATCGGGGAAATTTCCATAGGTTGCAATCATAGCAGCCGTTCTTCCCTGCTCATCAGCAACATTACTATCGATTCCTTTATTTAAAATGTCCGTAACTTGTGTAGCTTCCCCCTGAGTTGCAGCTTGAAAGAAATCCTTTTTTAGTTGGGTTTTATCCGACTCAGTTAATTTATTAAAGCTTTCATAAGCAAGGATATTGGCGATTTCTTTAAATCCCTTTTCCTGGGCATGCTGCAATGGCGTCACACCATCTAAATCAGCCATACTCATATCCGCACCATGAGCTAGTAAAACCTTCACCGTTTTCGGTGGTAATATCTACGATGTAAGCCATTATAGAAGGAGCCAATGCTGCTGATCCAATCCCCCCAATAAAACGTGAAATATGAAAAACGGTGAAATTACTTGCTAAAGCTCCAACTAAATTGGATAACGCAAACAAAATTAGACCACCAATGATCATTGGCTTTCGGCCATACTTATCAGAAAACCTCCCAGCTATAGGTGAAAATAAAAATTGTGTTAATCCGAAAGCAGATACTAAATATCCTGCTGCTTTACCACTTGCACCGAACTCAATCAGCAGCTGTGGGAGAATCGGTATGACAAGACCTGCACCAAGCATAGCGAGAAACATATAAACTAATAGAAGTGGAAATACGGTTTTAGTTGGCATAGTAGTTGTCCCTTTCACACATATGTGCGAGAAAATGGAGACATATCTCCTTTTTTCTTTTATACAAATATGCTAACATGGCACTAACTATATGAAAAATATTAAAAAAATATGTTTTACTTAGGTTTTCCGAATAATAAGGAGGTGTACTTTTAATTGGATATTCGACAACTACGATATTTCATTGCGATTGTAGAGGAAAAAAAGATTTCTGCTGCGGCCGAAAGGCTACATATTTCTCAGCCTCCATTAAGCCAGCATTTAAAAGCGATGGAGGAAGAACTAGGCTCAAAACTAGTGGAGAGAAGTGGAAAATATTTCAAAGTCACTGAGGCTGGAAAAACCTTATATAAATACGCACTACAGGTAGCTCAATTAATGGAGGAAGCTGATGCGGAAGTTAAAGATGTAGGATTGGGCATTCATGGACGATTAACATTAGGCATTAATACGTTTTCAGTAGTTGAGCTCCCTTCATTATTACATCAATTTCAACAACACTATCCTAAGGTAACTTATAAGATCCAGCAAAATGAATCCTCTTATCTATGTAAGCTTGTTAGAGACCGTATAGTAGAATTGGCTATCATTCGATTACCTTTAGAATTAGATGATTTCTCTGTTCTTCATATGTATACAGAGCCATTTTACTTTATTCAATCCGACAAAAATGATCGACTAGAACATGACGTGACACTGGCAGAAATTCAAAATTGGCCACTCCTTTTACCAAGTACTGAAGGGTTAGGCGTTCACTATTCAATATTAGAAGCCTTTTCACGCTTCCAATTACAATCCCATATCGTGGGTGAATGTTCAGATACCGCACTTTTAATGAATTTAATTGCTACGGGATTTAGCTCCTCTATCGTACCTGAAACTATTCTAAAGCAATATGGTGATTTACCACTTCATGCATACAAAATACCGTCAGAAGAATTATCCACCTCTGTAGGACTCGTATGGCTGAAAAATCATTACCTATCAAAAGCCGCGCAAAACTTTGTGGATTTAATGAGAAGAAATTACTGTTAAATGTATCACTATATCGCTCAATAACAAAAAGTAGTACACTTGCTATTTTCAAGCTGTAGACAAACTCTTAAAAATATTGAGCTTGTCTACAGTCTTCTCTTTACAATGATGTATCGTAATATCGTCGCTTTTCGCGGGAGTTGTTACTCTACAGGAATCCCCCACCTATTCCAAATAGCTGCTCTTATTATGTGAGATACCTATTACTTTTATTGAATAATTAGCATATCGTTCTCATCGAACTGCCACATATCGCCGTAAGCAACTTCCCAATAGAAGCCATTCGGATCTTGGAAGTAGCCACTATAACCACCCCAAAATACAGTTTCGGGCTCTTTAACAATTTTTGCCCCAGCCTTTTTGACTAATGCAAAAATACTGTCCACCTCTTCTTTTGATTTACCATTATAAGCAAGAGTGATTCCACCAAAGCCATGACCAATTTCAGGTGGGTTTGCTTCATTAATATCTTTAGCCAATCTTTCAATTGGAAAAAGTGATATTTTTGTCCCTCCATTATTAAAGAACATAACATCAGGATTTGTTTCCTCTCCGTAAACTACAACCTCAAAACCTAACCCTTCTCGGTAAAAAGCGAGAGACTCTACCATATCTTTAACACCTAATGTAATTAAATTTAAACGATTCATCTGCCAAACCCCTTTTTATAGTATTACTACATATATTCTCCATCGAACAAACATTTCCTTTTATTACTGAAATACAGCCATGCATGGCAATTATCTTGGCACACCGACTAGTAGATGTGGTCAATTAAAGAGGCTTACTAATTTAATGAAAATATTTTTATCCCTCTAGCCATTGTTAGCTCACAAAAGTTACCTCTACGTTTCTATGACACAAAAAAGTGCGTACTTTTTTTGAAGGCATGTTAGCAGCATAATGAAAAAGCAATCAAGCAATCACAAAACATGGAGGACTTAAAATGATTACTCATTTACAAGATAAAATCACATTAAACAATGGGCTACAAATGCCTGGAATGGGGTTAGGTGTTTTTCAAGTAGAGAATGATGCTACAGCTGAGATGGTTAAAAATGCTATAGAGGTTGGCTATCGCAGCATCGATACTGCCGCAATTTATGGCAATGAAGCTGGTGTCGGGGAAGGTATTAAACAGGCGCTAACATCAACTAACCTGCAACGTGAAGATTTATTTATAACATCAAAAGTTTGGAACGATGGATTAAGCTATGAGGAAACTGTTACTGCCTATGAGGAAAGCCTAGAAAAACTAGGGCTGGATTATTTAGATCTTTACCTGATTCATTGGCCTGGGAAAGATAAGTATGCTGAATCTTGGAAAGCGCTAGAGGACCTATATGATCAAGGTAAAATCAAAGCAATTGGTGTTTGTAACTTTACTGTTGCCCATTTGGAAAACTTACTATCATTTGCACGTATGAAGCCGGTTGTGAATCAAGTGGAATTCCATCCACGTTTACAGCAAGCTGAGCTTCGTTCATTCTGCGACAAGCACGAAATTCAACTTGAGGCTTGGGCACCATTAATGCAAGGTGGACTTCTTGAAGATGCAACCATTTCAAAAATAGCAGAAAAATATAGTAAATCAAATACCCAAGTTATTTTACGCTGGGATGTACAAAATGGCATTATCACTATTCCTAAATCTGTACGTCGAGAACGTATGATGCAAAACGCTGATATTTTCAACTTTCAGCTAACAGATGAGGAAATGGCTATCATCAATGCGATGAATCTTGAACAACGTGTCGGACCTAATCCAAATGAATTCGACTTTGCTTTATAAGCTGTGTAAAAGGAAAGGAGACTGTCTTCAATATGACAGTCTCTTTCTCCCCTCATTACGATGTTTGCTGCATGGCGATATCTTCATCACGTTGTTTTAACAGTACATCTTCACCTTTATCCTGTAATAATTCAACATGCTTTTCGCCCCAAGTGCAAAGCATGTTCAAAATAGGTTCCATACCGTGTCCATAAGACGTTAAGGAATATTCAACTTTTGGTGGTACTTGATTGAATACTTTTCGATGGATTAATCCAGCCTGCTCCAATTCTCTCAATTGATTTGTGAGCATTTTTTGTGAAATCCCCGGAATCAATCGCCGAAATTCATTTGTACGAATTTTACCATGGTGGTTTAAATGACAAAGAATAATTGGTTTCCATTTACCACCAATAACTTCAAGTGTAGCTTCAACACCAATATTATAAACTTTTTGCATCGTAAACCCCCTGTAATATTCAAAAGTAACTAAAAGTACTCTACGTGCCTTTTTGGTATGTATGAATAGTACTACACTCGATAAAAAAAATCAAAGGAGATTGTTTTAGTATGTCACAATCAAAAAAGCCAAATGCTACATTAACTTTATTAGCACTTGCAATCAGTGCATTTGGTATAGGGTCCACTGAATTTATCAGTGTTGGGCTTCTACCATTAATTACGGATGACTTCGGTATATCTTTAAGTACAGCTGGATTAACTGTTTCTATATACGCACTGGGCGTTACTATTGGAGCTCCATTATTAACAGCCTTCACATCTCGCCTTAGTCGAAAAACTGTATTATTGCTTGTTATGACCATTTTTATAATCGGTAATTTAACTGCAGCTATCGCACCTATTTTCTCCATATTGATTATAGGTCGTATTATTTCTGCATTAGCACATGGTGTGTTTATGTCGATCGCTTCTGTTATAGCTGCTGATGTAGTTGAACCTAATAAGCGAGCAAGTGCTATTGCCTTTATGTTTACGGGATTAACATTAGCTACTGTGACAGGTGTCCCACTTGGTACATTTATTGGACAAATAACAGACTGGCGTATGTCGTTCATTTTTATTGTCATGATAGGAATTATCGGTTTAATAAGTAATGCTTTGTTAGTACCTCATCAATTATCTAAAGGTAATCCCATTTCTTTACACGATATTGGCAAAGTATTAGGCAATATCCGCATGTTATTAATACTTTTCATTACTGCAATCGGCTATGGTGGGGCTTTTGTTGTCTACACCTATGTTTCACCCATTTTAGAACAATATATGGGTTACTCGCCACATGCCGTAATCATTATTCTAGTTGTCTATGGTATTTGCGTTGCTATTGGTAATACACTAGGCGGCCATTTTGCTAACCAACATCCATTACGATCCATCTTTATTATTTTTGTGGGACTTGCCTTGGCGTTACTTGGCATTGGTTTCACTCTTGAGTCACCGATTATAGGGCTAATCATGGTACTGACAATGGGGTTATTTATGTTCATGAATGTCCCAGGATTGCAATTATATGCAGTTCTCCTGTCCGAAAAATATGTGCCATCTGCCATTTCGATGGCTTCAGCATTAAATATTTCTGCTTTTAACGTAGGCATCTTTTTAGGTTCCTATATTGGAGGCGTAATTATTCGTCATCAATCATTAGCACACACGCCTGTTTATGGATTCTTTATGGTTATGCTTGCAGCGGTCGTTACACTCTTATGGCTACTTTTTGATAAAAAGAAACAATAGTGCTCTAAACTTCATTTTGTATAAAAAAGATGTAGAAAATATGTATTGTTTGTTTTTATGTTGTATCCTATAATTTATTTGAATCAAACGAGAATGATTATCATTCTAAATTAAGATAACATTCAATCTGTTTTAGTAAATTTATAGGAGTGAATTGCCATGCGTATCAGTCGATATTTTACATTTGTACTTTTCCTTGTACTGATGTTCGTTTTAAGTGCCTGTGGTTCAAATGAAGCACAAACAAATTCCGAGAGTGAGAATCCAACAAAAGAAGATACACGAGTTGTAGAGGATGGGTTTGGTGAAGTAACAATTCCAACAAATCCACAGCGAGTAGCAGCCATCTATATGGAAGATTATTTAACTGCCTTGGATGTCAAACCCGTTGTGCAATGGTATCACCCATCCTGGGGTAAACAAGATTATTTAGGTTTAGACGTACCTGAGTTTGACGTTACAGGTAGTATGGAAACGTTACTTCAAGCTAAGCCAGATTTAATCATTGTAGATGGTGCGGCAGATAAGGCAAAGTATGAAGAATATTCTAAGATTGCGCCTACTTATCGCTTAAAAGAAGAAATACTACAAGATCCACGTGAGATTGTGAAAACGATAGCTGATGTTTTAAATATCCCTGAGAAAGCAAATGAAATCGTTGATAAATATGAGGAACGTGTTACTAATTTAAAAGCTAAGTTAGATGAATCAGTTGGTGACGAAACTGTTGCCGTTGTTCGTTTAAATGTTGCCGATAAAACATTGGCATTATTCGGAATGAAGAATCGTTACACAGGCTACATTTATACGGAAGCTGGTTTAACTCCACATCCATTAGCTCGTGATATGACAGAGTTCCAAGAGGTCTTGTCTGAAGAAGCTATTCCAGAATTAGATGCTGATCATATTATACTCTTCCCTTCAAATGGCACTTGGGAAACTGAAGAAAATCAAGAGGCGATTAAATGGTTAGATAGTACACTTTGGAAAGCAGTTCCTGCTGTAAAAAATGGACAAGTTTATATTGCCGATCGAACTTATTGGCAGTCTGGTGCCATTACTGCAAACCTACGAAAATATGATGATCTTGAGAAATGGTTCGTGAAATAATTTACAAAAGAAAGCTCTTTAGGGGGCTTTCTTTCTGTTGTTTTCCAAATTTAAACTTTACTTAGGAGTGCGTGGACAATGGGTAATTTAACACAAATCTATCATTTACAAACTATTTCATATACTATTCTGTCAGTGAATATGCAGTCATATAGCCATACATACTTTTCGCTTTTCATCCTTATTAGTGGAAACGGAACACTTAAGACAAATCATGAAACTATCCACCTTATGAAAGAAAAATGTGTGATTATTCCACCTAATAGCCATGTCGAAATTCACACTGCCGATGAGCCTCTCTGCCTGTACCAATTGACATTTAACACGATCTATCTTAGTGAATCCCATGCTCCTACTAGTCTCTTTACAAGTGTTAGAGAACTACGTCTCCTTCCTTTCTCTCAATGCAATAAACTATTAGAAGCTATTTATCGGTGTCGTCAAGCAAAGGATGAACACACTATTTTTGAGCAGCATGTTCGTTTTCAAGAATTGATGCTATTTATTTTTGAACAAAACCAACCGAAGCCTATACTACAAAATGATCGTCAATCTGTAGAGCAATCTATTCAATATTTGCACAAATACTTTGGAAGGGATTGGACTGTTGAACAGTTAGCAGAACTAGCAGAAGTTCCAAGATGGAGTTACTCTCGTATTTTTAAAGATATTACGGGGCAGATTCCTCTTCATTATTTAAATAGTATACGTATTGAAAAGGCCAAACAGTTATTAATGACAACTAATGATCGTGTCTTTGAAATTAGTCAGTCCATTGGCTTTAATAACGAATATTATTTTAATCGTCGTTTTAAAGAGCATGTAGGTATTTCCCCAGGGCAATATCGACGAAGTCAGAGCAATAATGTACGTGTATTTGCACCGTTCTTAGAGGACTTCTTTGTAGCTTTAGGGATTACACCCATTGCTCAATTCAGTCATTCCAAATGGGGAAAACAAGACTATTTAGGTTTGCAGGATGTTCCCGATATCGATGTACAGTTTGGAGAAGTGGATCGTCTCTTTCACTATAAACCAACTTTAATTATGTTAGATGCTGGTATAGAGCGTTGGGAAACTTGTCTTCATTTAAATAAGCTGGCCCCAATCTGTCACCTCAACCACCCTGGGGAGGACTGGCAATCGACTCTCTTTAAAATTGCTGATTTAACAGGGAAAACCTCTATGATGCAAGACATTATCATGGAATATGAGGATAAGGTACAGAAGGCTCGACGAATTCTCGGTAAATCCGTTTATGGGCAAAGTGTTGCATTTCTTCGCATTTCGTCCATTGGCATTACACTGTATGCTGGCCCTGAATGCGGCTATACAGGGCCAATCCTATATCGTGACTTGGGCTTAACGCCTCATCCATTAGTATGGAAAATACCGCTTAACCAGCGTAAAGCTCATCTGACATCAGATCAACTGCTACAGCTAGACGCTGATCATTTGTTTATCACCTTCGACAAGCAACACTCCATTTATGAGCATGAAGAGCGTACTATTTTAAAATCTTCTATGTGGAAAAACCTAAGAGCAGTTAAGAGCAGCTGTGTTTATGAGGTGGATTTTTTAACGTGGATGAATTATGGAATCCTATCACATAGCAAAAAAATAGATGATGTATTAAATGTTCTTGGCTAAAGAACGTAAAGGAAGCTGCCATGGCTTCCTTTTTTGTTTATGTAGCATATTATGTTTTACACTCCTGTACAGGACTATCTTTATCCAAACACCTAAAAAGATCATGATACATAAGATAAGATATCAGCTTTTGGATAGGAGGAATTGAATTGTATTATAATCCTTATCCGTATTTTGTTCACCCCTACCATTACCCAATACCATCGACAGCCCATCACCTTGCAGCTAGACCCTTTTCTCAACATTTAGCAATGCCGACCAGTAATAGTGCCTTTCCCCCTGTTGATACACAAAAATTAATATCTTCAGCTACGCGGATAAAGGCGATTATGCAGCAAGCACAATTACTTACGGATAAAATTGATAGCTCTCAACAATTTGCCCATGATTTAAAAAATGCTGCACAACTTTCAAATAAAACAGATGTCGAAAAATTGATTACATCCACAGGCATCACTACAAAATTCGAAACCAACTATACACCAGATAATTTTAGAATACAGCTTATGGATAGTGGTTGCTGTAGAGTAACGTTAATTTTGAATTGGTAAATAAAAATCTTAACCCTGTAATCCTATAAAAGTTGTAAACTATAAAAATATATGCTAAAGTATTTGTACTATTATTTCTGAAAATTCTTATATTCTATTTCTTATCAAGAGAGACGGAGGGATCGGCCCGATGAAGTCTCAGCAACCAGCTCAATCAGTATGGTGCTAATTCCTTTTGGCAAAATCTAAGCCTGAAAGATGAGAAGACGAACTACCCACGTATGATTCAGGGAGTCCTCTTCTATAGAGGACTCTTTTTTATTTACCATTACTTTTAGAAAGCAGGAAATTAAATGTCTAACGAACTTTTAGAAGCATTGCACTTACTAAAATCAAAACAATGGGTCGATTTGACACATACCTTCGGCCCACATTCACCTCATTTTTTTATGTTTGAAGATGCTAAATTTGAAACATTATTCTCGCATGATGACGGTTTTTTCGCACAGCAGTTTACTTTTCCCGGACAATATGGAACACATATTGACCCACCTATTCACTTTGTAAGAGATACTCGTTTTCTAGATGAACTAGAGCTAAAGGAGCTCGTTCTCCCGCTTATCGTTATTGATAAATCACAAGAGGCTACTAGTAATCATGACTTTACGCTCAGTGTCCAAGATATTCTAGAATTCGAGGCACAACATGGACAAATAGAAGAAGGTACTTTTGTGGCACTGCGAACAGATTGGAGTAAGCGTTGGCCCGATAAAGAAGCATTCAATAATAAAGATGTGGATGGCCATAATCATCTTCCAGGCTGGGGCTTGGAGGCATTACAATTTTTATTCAAGGAACGTAAAGTAAGTGCAATCGGTCATGAAACTTTTGATACCGATTCTGCTACTGATTTTCGTCAAAGCGGCAAATTGGATGGAGAATATTTTGTCCTTGATCAAGACACCTATCAAATTGAGCTTATGACTAATTTGGACAAGCTTCCTCCAAAAGGGGCTATTATTTTTAATATTGTACCTAAGCCTGAAAAAGCATCTGGATTCCCTGTTCGATCATTTGCCATTTTGCCATAATAAAAAGTCGGTACGAATCATACCGACTTTTACTTTTGTACGTTTCTTTTTTTCAATAAATAATAAACGATTAACATGACAAGGACAAACAGTAAGATGACATAAATACTGTAATGGGACAAATAGTAACCGACGAATCGCCACTTCTCCCCTAATACTTTTCCTAATGTTATAAATGTGAACGTCCAAATAAATGCTCCTGTATAAGCAAAGAATGCGAATTTCTTATAGGGATAATTATTAATAGCCGCAATATAAGCTGTCAGATGGCGTACACCTGGAATAAAATAGCCCACTATTAATAAAAAAGGACCTACTTTCGTAAACATTTTTTTAGTAAAATCAATTTTTTGCTCAGTTATATGAAATTTTGGCCCATATTTCTGCAAGAGCGGTAAGCCAAATCGGTGGCCGATATAGTAGCTTAAAGTAATACCTCCCATGGCGCCAATCAGGGCGCTTACTAACGCTGGGATATGTTCAAGACTTTCTCGATAAACACTATAGCCTACATAAGTTAAAAATACTTCATCAGGAAGTGGCAACCCAACAATGCCTCCAATTAGGATTACAATGATGCCAAAATACCCGTAATGTTCAATTAGAGATTGCACATGCTGCGCCATTTTCCGACCACCTAACACCTTTTCTATACAGTCATAACCGTATCCCTAAAAAATTGCTCAAGCAAATATGTCGTTAAATAATGTGAAGCTGACGTAAAGCAAAATCTATGCCACCTTCAATGGATTTCTTTGTAACAAAATCTGCAGCATTTTTTAGAGCTTGGCTCCCATTTCCCATGGCAACCCCGAGGCCAACCTGCTCTAGCATATCTATATCATTCTCTCCATCTCCAAAAGCTATTGCATCCTTAGAATTAATCTCAAAATAATCCAGTACAGCCTTCACAGCTATCGACTTGGACACATCCTGCTGTAAGACATTCACAATATAAGGATGCCATCGTTGCCGTAATATATTCGAAAATTGACAAGCTAATCTTTTTTCAGCCTGCTCATCTGCATAAAGACACATAAGAAAAACCTCTTCTTCTATAATGCTGTCATTTCTAACGGGAAAATCACGTAAAGACAATGTCTCTTGCATCGCGCTTAAGGCTAACGGATTTTGAATAGCATTCATCGTAAGTTGTTCTGTAAAAAATGTTAAGGAATGCTGTTGTTGCTGTGCAAAAGCTTGAACATTTTGAACAATGCCCTTATCAATCGGAATTTTATGTATGACAACATCCTTGTGCTTCACATATGCTCCATTTGCCGTAATAAAGGTTTCAATTCCCAAACTTTTCAGCTCTTCACACATGGACAATGGCCTTCCTGTCGCAGCCACTAGATGAATCCCTTTATCCTGTAGTAGGTGAATGGCCTGCCTTGTACTTTCTTCCACAGCGCCATCCTCATAATTGACCAGAGTACCATCCACATCAAAAAACACTATTTTAAATGTCATTTACTTCATCCTCTCGCACATAACTTTTGAACTATACAATTCAAATTGTCTATGAAATAAATTGTATATAATTCGACAAAATTCGCTCGAACTATATAACTTACTTTAAGTACACCGATAAATACTATTACAAGCTTATTTCTAATGATATTTAACTAAAAATGTAAGAATTATTTTTAATTTAATAATTCTAAAGGAGTATACCAAAGAACACAGAATTGTTAAAATGATAGATAATGAATTAAATACATTGAACGATTATCGATTGCGTTTAAATAGAACAAAAGAAATACTAATTCTAGAGCATGCAAAGGAGTTGATTCTTATGGCATTTAACATCTACTACTATGAAAGTAGCGTAGATTGTAAATTTTGCAAAAAGCATTTTACAACGTATAAAGTACGCCCAAATCGATATAAAATTATCGAGGAACAAACAGATTTCATGCCCGTCTATGATGGCCTAAACCCTTTGCTGTATGAAGTTGCTGTGTGCCCACATTGTGGCTTTGCTTTCCATAAATCCATGACGCGGACATACGGACCTTTCATGCAGCTCATAGATGAACTATACATTAAAGAGCTACAGAAACCTATGAATATCTGTCAGGAACGTACAATCGATGATGCCATTATAAGCTTTAAGCTGGCCTATCTAGTATCTCGCGCATCAATGGAAGAATCGCTTTTGATGGCAAATTTCGCATTAAAAATTGCCTGGTTATATCGTTTGAAAAACGACGAAGAATCTGAAAAACGCTACCTTTTTGCCGCTAGAGATTTTTACAGTAAATCATTTGCATCTAACCAGGAAGGTGGAGAGCGAATTCAATTTTTACATGCCGAGCTAAGCCTCCGACTTGGTGATATGACAGAAGCTAAAAAAGGATTTTCTAGATTAATTGCCGATAAGAATGTCTCGCCAAAATATCGAAAGCTAGCACGCAATCGTTGGGAAAATTATAAATATGATGAACAACCTATAACCGTTAAAGAAAGTATGAATTGATGTGACGAGGAGAGGACTAGTTATGTTGCTATTTCAAAAAAAGATAGATGTGAGAGAAGAGGATATTTTTTCAGAACTGCATCATTTTTTATTAAGAAAAAATAATCGTTATTTAACAAATGAAGAGGTTGTGACGTTGACAGGTGTCTCGTCTGAGCTGCTGTATAAATGGGTTAAAGCCGGAAAGTTAAAAAATTCGATTTTCCCAAATTTAGGCGCACCTTGTGAAAGATGTGGACAAATTACTCAAGCGAAAATTTGCGTGAGCTGCTCCTCCTCTATTATTGGTACCTTAAATCAAGAGGAAAAGGATCGGGCATGGTTTAACCAAATTCAACGAAATCACGTTAGAGCTAGTACGTATCATTATAAATAGCTATTGGCATCTCCATTTAAATGGAGATGCTTTCTTTTTTAACAATCAATTCAAATTTAAACAAAATTTAAACAAACTCCTCCTATGCTTTAAACTTTGCCCCTTATACTTAGGATCAACATAAAGAAAAGGGCTGATTTTCAATGAAACATTATAGAAAACGGAAAGCTTTATTAAGTACAGCACTGACAAGTTTAATCGTATTCAGTGGCATAACTAGTGCTTCAGCAGCTGACCCTGCGATAAAAGAGCAGGAAAAATACGGAGCGGTTCAACAGGCTAGGACTACTACTGAAACATTAGAGGATTGGAAAAAATGGGTGAATGATCATGCTTACAGCTTGACTTCCATTCAGCCGGAACCAGCTAGTTCTCAGAAAATCCCTTCTAATAAATTTGAGGACCTAGCAATGCTAAAGCCATTATTACATGATAAACGAATTGTCTTTTTAGGTGAAAGCTCTCATGGGGTCGCACAGTTTAATCTCGCTAAAACTCGTTTAATACAATTTTTACATCAAGAAATGGGTTACAATGTTTTAGCCTTCGAAAGTGGTCTGGGCGATGTCATGAATGCCCAAGGAAAAATTGATAAACAAGCTGCACTACAAACGATGAAGGATGCTATTTTTGGAGTATGGTGGACAAAAGAAACATTGCCTCTTTTTGAATACGCAAAAACAACTCAAGCTACAGAAAAACCTCTTGTTCTAGCAGGCTTTGATATTCAACAGCAAGGGGCATTTACGAATGGGAATTGGTTGCAAAATCCTCAATTGGCTCAGCAATTCAGTGACGCGGAAAAGCAACTCGCAGAATGGAGCTCTAGCAAAGATGTAAAAGGCTACCAGAAAGAAAAAACGGCTATTATTAACGTTTATAAACAAGTAAAAGCACAAGTTCAGACGAAAGAAAAGGAGCTTCAAAAAGCTTATCCGAATGAACTTCAAATAGTAAAGCTGATGGAGCGCACTTTAGCAGATCGTATCCGTTTGGCAGACGAATATGTAGAGCTAACAATTCAATCCAATATCGAGATGGAGCAAAATAAATATGAATCGTTTTTAACAACAATGGAGTGGCGTGATCAGGCGATGATGGAGAACTTACTTTGGCTAGCTGAAGAAGTGTATCCAACAGAAAAGTTTATTGTTTGGGCGCATAATGACCATATTCGTAAGGCTCAATCAGATGTAATGGGCTCCCCATATCCAGTTAAATTAATGGGTGAACGTTTACCAGACATCTACAAAAAATATAGCTATGTATTAGGTCTATATATGACTAGCGGAGAAACTGCCAATAATATGGGCGAGACGATGCCCGTTTTACCACCAATAAAAGGATCTATCGAAGATATTGTATCCTCAGCCAACAAACCTTACACATTCATTGATTTACGTAATCGTCAAAATGAACGTGGTAACTCATGGATGTTTGAACCTCGCCTATCCTATAGCTGGGGAGTAATACAAGAAAGCCTTGTTCCACGCGATCAATACGATGGTATTCTTTTAATTGATAAGGTGAATAAACCAACCTATGTAAAATAACCTTTAAATATAGCAAACTAGTATCCTAGTTTGCTATTACTTTCTAAGTATCCATTGATATCGTTTCCCACTCTTCATTTTGATGACCGATCAACCAGAATAAGGCTCTACGTCTTTCCATAACAATACTTTCATTCATTCCAACAGGAGCCGGTCGTTCTTGTATACGACTATCTACGCACGCCCAGTGTAATCTGAATATCTTGTCGGCTTCATCCATTATTTCTTTCTGACTACGCATCATAATTTGAAGATAAAATTGCTCAAACGTTTCGCAGTTAGAAATAACTTGAATAGCGTACTCACAATCACATACTTCATCAGGAAAATCAAGCTCTTTAACAAATCCCAGTACCCAAATCAGTATCCAATAAGCTTCATATTGCCATGAAATATTAATGGCTTCTTGTGCATTTGGTTGTTGGTCATATAAAAAGGCCCTTTCATTGTCCGTTAGATTTGCCTCCACTTCATATTTATGCAACATATTGATGAAGAAATCTCTTGATTCTTCAACATTTTCTCCTTGTGCCACATCACAAGCAAATTGAATAACAATTAGTAAAGCTACAGCTCTCCTAGCAATATCCTCTTTGGCTTTAAGCTGACAAGCTCCAATTGGCGGAAGTTGCGGGAGTGAATCTGTGTATGGAATACCGTTTTCTTTTAAATACGCTATCGTTTTATTCTTTCTTTGATGACCTTCTTCCGATGTCGCCTCTTGTCCCCTCACCTTCTGTGTACAAGCATAAGGCCTAAAGTTGGATGGCCCTGATTGCCCATCAGGATAAACAATGACTGCACCTTCTTTGTCTAACAAGGTACCATTTGGTAAAAATCCAATTCCTCCAATGGTTAATAGCAGGCTCAAACATAACTGCATTTGTTCACCCTTTATTTCTTTTTCACATTCGATCGCAATTACTGTATTTAACACAGAAATTTGCGTTAAAACTAATTCTTTTAAATGGTTATCTTCAAATGGAATACTGTTGTAATAGCTCATCATTCCAGGGATATTATTCACAAAGTATTCTGAGTTTGTATCTTCAGACATCACCCTAACCATCAATTTATATTTGTTAAATAGTGCTTTGGATTTTATAAGATAGTTATCTTCATTTTTTTCAATAGCAAAACCTTTACTAAAAACATCGAAAATCTTACATTCGATTTCTTTTGTATTATTCATAGAAGCGAATATAGTGAAATTGTTCATTTATTACTCCTCCTTACAATTATTAGATTTCACCAAAGTTGAATGCCCTCTAGAGCTTGGCTAAAAAATTGTTTATGTTTTCGTAGTACTTCATTGTCCTTCCAAAACGTAAGCAATGACAGCCATTTCTCCATATCCACTGAAGTTGTCGGTTTAATTCCTTGCTGCAACATTTGGCATACAGCTCGTATTGCTATTTGACGCTCTACTTCCCTACCATTCAACCACTCAAATAAAGTTTCTGCACTCGGCTGTGATTCTACTAAAAGCGTATCCCACCCCTCTATCGGAAAAGAAACATAACGTTTCATCCATGCTATTGTTCTTGGGTTATGAAAATGACGTAGTCGATGTAAAGCTGTATAAGATTCAATTCTCCTTTTTTCAATATCTTGAAGAACAAGTGATAACCCCACTTCTTCTGGTAGACAGTAGGCGGTTAAGTAATCTCTAATACTATTAGGCAAATCATTTTGATCTTCCCAAAGTGTCATCACCCAATGACTTGCCTCTGTTGCACAAACCTCTACTAGCACTTTGCACCATACTTCTTTATCTACTAAACGCCGTGATTGTTCAATTTGATTTTGAAGTGCGGCAAACACTTTCCCAGTATTTAACCGTGTAAATGCTTCTCGAACCCTAGTATCCTTCATACCATGCATCGACACATATATGAGTAAAGTATCCAGTTGATACATAACGTTCTCCCACGTTGAAGTTAAATATTGTTCAAACCACTTTAGCCAGATTTGAGAAGTGGTCAGACTTAAATCTAGTCCACCTTCACTACAAAACTGTAGATACTGTCCACAATCTGCCCCTATGCATCCTAAAGTTGTAGCTCTCTCTACATAATCTTTAAAATTCAAGGCAAGAAGGTCATACTCACCCCCCTCATGATTCCAATACCAAACGGAACCATCCTCAATCTTAATAAGAAGTGCATCACCATTGCCAGTCGTATGAAATTGTAGGTATAGTTGTTCTTTTGCATTATCACTGTCTCCGCCAAAATCAGGGAATTCGAGTTCTTCCAAGCTCCAGCCAAAATCACCTGAAGGTGTGTCTTCCAGCTCAATAGGAATTAGTGCCTCGTCAGGTAAAGACCAATATACCCCCACTTGTCGAGAACAATGAATTAATACATCACGGAACTCAGAAGGAATCGGAACGCCGAGCCGCATCTCTACCATTGATAATTCATGCACAGTAGCCATAGGCTTTATCTCCAGTGGATGAATCCAAGCACCTTGCTGTTCAAGCTGTTTTAATAATTACGTCCATCGATCAATCCATATTTGCATATCTATTCCTCCATGCTTAGAAAAATATTTCGGATAATGCTCTACTTTTTTCTCTACTAATGTATCGTCAGGAAGTCAATTATGTATTAGAGTTTGGTTTTACTTTGCCTAAAAACACTCGGATTATACTTCTATTTAAATTCAAAATATATGCTAAATTACTTACCTTTTCTAGTTCTTTTCTAGTTTTCTTCAGCAATTCTCATAAATCGTATCATGTTGACAATTTGGAAGGATACGCCTATTATTATAGATACATTCGAATGTATCTATAAGGAGATATTTTATGGCCAGAAATAAATATCCAGAAGTTACGAGAAAAAGAATCATTGAATCAGCTGTTAAATTATTTACTTTAAACGGTTGGGATAATGTAACGATTCAAGAAATTGTCGATGATGTAGGGGATATTACTAGGGGAGCATTTTATCATCATTTTAAAACGCGTGCTGATGTTATTGATGCCATCACAAAGGAAATGCTAACAGCAAATAATTATTTTAATGACATCTCAGATTTGGAAAACTTAAATGCTTTAGAGCGTTTAAGACAAGGCATTTCTTTCTCAATTTCTCAAAGTGGAAAGGAAGAAAACTTATCCTCGATTCATTTGAAAATGAATTCTGCCGAGTTTGTTTATAGCCGCATCACAGAAGGAATTCAGGTTGTTGCACCAGGAATTCAAAAAATTATTGATGAGGGCAATCAAGACGGCTCACTGCAAGTTGCTTTCCCTAAGCAAGCAGCTGAAACTTTTACAATGCTTTTTGACATTTGGATGAATCCTGAAATATTTCGTGTAAGCCGAGCCGAATTTATTCATAAAATTGAACATATAAATTTGATGTTCAAAGGAATTGGCATACCACTTATGAATGATGAATTGAAAGATGTTTTTTTAGCATTATTTGATAAAGTGCAGGAATAATAAACTACTATATGTAGTTTATTATTTTAATCTTATACATACATTCGTATGTATATATACTTAAAAATATTTTTAATTAATTACATACATTCGTATGTAAAAGGAGATAAATGATGAAAACCTTAGAAGTACTATTTACACTTATTTTAATACTATCGAGTATCTCACTAACTTTTAGACAACGTGGGGTAACTACAATAAATCTTATTATGATAGCTACCAATTATGTTTTGTTAATAGGAACAATTATGACAATTGGTGCTAACTGGCGCATGATCCCTGCTTATTTTGTTTTGATGTTATTAACATTACAAGTTTTTGTGAAGCCAAAAAGTACAATTGTTTCAAAAAAGTTAAGGATGAAAATAATTAAAACTTCAGGTATTGTTGTGGCCACTATTACAATGTTCACATTACCAACGTTATTTCCAATCATGTATTTTCCTGAACTAACAGGAAAATACACAGTAGGAACACAGACATTTCACCTGACCGATAAGAATCGCAAAGAATTTGTTGTACCTAATCATCAGGTGAATCGCGAACTGATGATTCAAGTTTATTATCCTGCTGAAAAAGAGACAGGACAACCTTCACCCTACTTTAAAGATATAGATGCGTTAACACAACAGTTAGCAACGACACAGGGTTTTCCCAATATCGCGACAACGCATTTAGGACTGACGAAAACCCGTTCTTATCAAGATGCGACAGCTATAAAGTCTAAAGAAAAATTTCCACTTTTATTATTTGCACATGGTATGAGTTTATATAGTCGACAAAATACCTTCCAACTAGAAGAATTAGTGAGTCATGGCTATATTGTCGTTGCTCTTAACTTTACAGGTGATGCGGCAACAACAATATTCCCCGATGGTGATCGGGTTGATTTTACACCAATTGAAAACACCATTACATTCTTGAATAATCGAATCCATCTTTGGGAGCAGGATGCATCATTTGTTTTAGATGAAGTCATTAAAGGCGATTTTGATAAGAACTTTCGTGCAATAGCCTCACTAATTGACTATGATAACATTGGTATGCTAGGTCATTCTTTTGGCGGTGCTACTTCAGCTCAAATGCTAGTAAAGGATAATCGTATTAAAGCAGCCATTGATATGGATGGTGGGTTATATGGCGATTTAATGCCAAAAAATGGTCCTGAAAAGCCTTTTATGCTGATGAATGCTGAGGCATCCATTAACTTTATGAAAGAAGCATATAACCAGCAGCCTGGTAATCGTGATGAATTGTTTGCAGAAGCTTATCTACGAAATAAAACAATTGAAAAGCCTGGTGTCTACACAGCTATTATTCCAAAAACAAATCACGGAAGTTTTACAGATTTAGCAGCCGTTTCGCCGATTATTAATGAATCTGGGGCAGATGTAAATGCAATTTATAAATTGATTAATGAATTATCACTTGGCTTTTTCGATAAAAATTTAAAAGGAATCCAAGACAATAAATTAAATAAAATACAAAAGGCACATCCGGAAATAAACTTAACATTGCATTAAGTTTATTTGGGGTTGTTGATAGGCAGAGATGCATCAACAACCTTCTTTTATTTCCACCATAATCTTTGTTACATATTCCTCTTCACGATTTTTAATAACCGCATCATAAATATATTCCTCATAAACATATTGCCCCAGCTCATAGCCTTTTTCTCTCATGACCTGAAATAATCGCTTGTAGGTCTCTCCCAGAGTTATAGACGTTCCTACATGGTATCCAACAATAAACTTTCCTTCAATTGCTTTAAAATAAGGATGACCTTCCTGCGGATGCGGCTGCTCAATATATAAGTACCTATAATTATCATAGTTACCGGCTAATACCTGCTCCCTTTTGGTAATTCCACCAATGGGATAACCTGTGTCTAAGCGAGAGCGATCCAATTCATCTATAAAATCAGAGACAGACTTAACAAATTGTTCTTCCGTTGAGTCCTCAATATTTCGACTTAAATACAAGGTTGCCTCTGGAAAATGCTCAATTGTAATGCTATCAAAATCAAGTTGTAGTGACTCCTTCGTTAAATCAATTTTGACATCAATAATGCCTTCAATCATCTCCAGTTCTCGCCGCTTTTTTGCGACAATTTCCTTTTGTAGATGCATCAATTCTAAAAAATTTTCAGGTGATTTCTCCGCCATATACTGCTGTATATCTTTCAAAGACATGCCAACAGCCTTTAATAACTCAATGACGCTAAAAAAATCATATTGAGCGAGTGAATAATATCGATACTCTTTACTATCCTTCATAACAGGAGATAGCAAGCCAATTTGATCGTAATAAATTAAAGTTTGTTTATTAACCTTACATATTTTAGCAAATTCACCAGTTGTAAAATACTTTACATTTTTATTAAGCATTTTTTGAGTATCCTCTCTTGACTATATAGTAACTATATACTTTAGATTGTACCTATTCACAATAAAAATAGAAAGGTTTTGACATTATGTTCACGGAGATTCGTGACATTACAGCTTTTAACAAACAAGAAATTTTAGCATTACGCATTGCTGACAATCAGCAAAATTTTATTGAAAGTACAGACCAATGCTTAGCAGAGGCGGAGATGGATCGGCGCTTTACACCTTTAGGCTTATATAAGGACAGCACCGTAATAGGCTTCGCTATGTATGGCGTATTTCCTCATGAGGATCATAGTCAACGAGTTTGGCTTGATCGTTATTTAATTGATGAACGCTATCAGGGACAAGGTTTAGGTAAACATTTTTTACAGCAGCTTATACATTACTTAACAGAAAAATTCAGCTGTCACAAAATATATTTAAGTGTTTATGACAATAATGCAGTAGCTATTCAGCTATATAAACAGTTTGGCTTTATGTTTAATGGTGAACTAGATGATAAAGGGGAAAAAGTAATGGTCTTGGAGGTGCATGGATATGACAACCATTAATCCAATTGAAACACGGCCGCTCAAACCATTGTTTTTATCCTATTTATTTCCAGCTATGATTGGCATGCTTCTCATGTCCGTTAATATTTTAGTGGATGGCATTTTCGTTAGTCACGGCGTGGGTCCTACAGCGTTAGCAGGCGTTAATATTGCTGTTCCGATTTTCTCTATTCTGCTGTCTATTTCGCTTTGGATAGGGATGGGTGGAGCTACACTCTATTCCATTTCTCTTGGGGAAGGCAATAAGCAACGAGCCCATCAGCTCTTTACGCTGGCGTTTACTACAATGCTTGTGGTCGTGTTAACAATTATCGGGTTCCTTGCGCTTAATTTAAAAGATATTTCATATATATTCGGGGCAAGTGATGATACGTATCCATATGTGCAAGAGTATTTACACGTTATTTTGTTATTTGGAGTGTTTTATACAATTGAAAATCTTTTAAGTATTTTTATTCGCAATGATGGTAATCCAAAGCTAGCTATGCTGGGTTTAATTACAACATCTGTATTGAATATTATCTTAAATTATATTTTTATCTTCGTTCTAGATTATGGTGTAACAGGCTGTGCATTAGCAACAGCAATAGCTACTATTATAGGTACTGCTGTCCTATGTCTTCATTTTTTCCGCCCACAGTCTGAATTAAAGTTTGTCTCTTCATTCTTCAATAAGACAGATTTAAGAAAAATTTTCGCTATCGGATTACCTAGTTTTATTGTCGAGGCTTCTGTAGCGGTTATTATTATTTTATATAATGTGACCTTTTTACACTATTTAGGGGCAAACGGTGTGACCGCCTATGCAATGGTCAACTATATCCATACAGTCCTGTTAACGATTTTCTTAGGTATTGGCATGGCTCTACAGCCATTAGTTAGCTATCATCATGGGGCAAGATTACTTGAGAGGTTAACAGCATTACTTAAAATCGGATTAGCTACGGCTTTTATTTTAGGATTAACAACAGCACTTATAGCTATGCTTTTTCCTTCACAGCTTATGGCTTTATTCGGAGATAGCTCATTCGAAATTCGGCATATGGCAACTCAAGGCTTTGTTCATTTTGCTATAGGCTATGTATTTTTAGGTATCAATATGGTGCTCGCCGAATTCTTTCAATCTATCGAAAAAATTCGTATTGCCACAACTATTATGTTACTACGGAGTATTATTTTATTTATCCCAACACTTATTCTCCTGCCTAAAGTGTTTGGCTCTCAAGCAATTTGGTGGACCTTCCCAGTGGCAGAGGGTATTACAGCCTTACTTATTTACGGGTATATCAAAAAAAACCCACGAATAATTGCCTCTTCTGGCGATGCTTAAATGGAAAGGGACCTTGTACTTATACAGGTCCCTTTCCTTCTATTTATTCAGTTAAATATTGAATAACAGCCATTTCTTTACCGAAACGATCGCCATTATCGACAAAGCCTAAACTTGCATACAAATGATGCGCGACTTTATTTTTTGGATGATAGCCTACTATAACCTTTGTAGCATCCGGTAACTTAGCTATTTCGTTTATTATTTGCTTTGTGGCTTCTTTGCCAATACCTTTACCTTGAAAGTGCTGATCAATCATTATGCGATAGATCCAGTACCCGCCAAGCTCTTCCTTTACTGCATTGAACATTAAAAATCCAACAATTTTGTCTTCATAGTAAATGGCATATGGCTTTAAAGTTGGTTCGAACTTTGATTGTGCAATAGAAATAGCGTTGGATTCAACATAATCCCTTTGCTCTGCTGATGTTTCTAACAGGCAGCAATCATACCAATTATTTTTACTTACCTCTTCGATTCTTACAGTATTGCTAGACATATATGGTCCCCTTCCAAATTTAGGGAAACACTAAACACTTTGTTAATAAGGCGTTTCCCCCCTGTATTGAACGATAAAAATAAATGTATTTGTCATCATGACCGCCCCCTGTAACAAAGATTCTTATGTAGAATAACATACCTTTTTATACATTATTAATATTATTTTCTATTTAACGAAATTAAAGCCAGCACATATACTCTGTGCTAGCTCAATTTCTATTGCAATTTTTTCATATACTCTTCCAGCAGAATACTCATAATGATTTCGTCTGAGAAAGCATTGTTCATAAATAATGCCTGCCTCAACACACCTTCTTTTTTGAAGCCAACCTTTTCATAGGATTTGATCCCTCTAATATTATGAGAGTAAACTTGTAGTTCCAAACGATTCAGACATAGCTCCTCAAACGTAAATTTTTGAGCAAGTTGAACTGCTTCTGATCCAAGTCCTCTGCCACAATCCTCTAATCCATGCAGGGCTATACGAAACATAGCCTTCTTATTATCTAAATCCACTTCCATAATAGCTAAGTCACCAATTACTTGATCATTATCTACTAAACAAATAGCAAAATCATAGCGAGTAGAATCTTCTTTAAAGCGGTAGATCGCCTCTTTAATTTGTTCTTTTGTTAGCAAGTTACGAGTTCCTGTCATATACATGATTTCCTCATTTTGAAAGCATTTTTCAATACTTTCGCTATCATTAACAGAGATTTCTCTTAAATATACCTTCTGTCCCTTTACCATCATTGTCAAAAACACCCCCTACTTATCTTAAATGAGATACGATGTAAATAAAAAAAGAATCATCTCTACATACAAGATGATCCCTTTTGTAAAGTTATTTTTATTCCATTAATTTTTTGTCCTCAACGTCGTCCATTTTCTGTTTAGATTCTTCTGAGGAAGTAACCCCTAGAATATCAAGTAAGAACATGAACAATGGGATACCGATGATTAATCCCCATACACCAAGGAAATGCTCTGAGAAAAGGATGACCATAAATGTGTAGAAAATCGGTAAATCTGTCTTAGCTGACATAAGCTTTGGATTTAAGAAATACGCTTCAATCGCATGTAAGACCATAACAATTACTAAAATGTAGACAATGTACATTAAGCCACCAATACTATAGGCGATAATACTGAGTGGGATTAATGAAATAATAACACCTGCAACTGGCACTAAGCCAAGAATAAACAGCATAATCCCAAGAGCAATTAGATGCGGGAAGCCCATAATCGAAAGGGCAATCACTGATAATACACAGTTAACAGCAGCAATAATGAACTGTGCTTCAATTACTTTACCAAATGAACGGATGAAAATTCTTGAAAAATAATGCAGTTCATCGTAAAGAGGTCCAATTTTACTATCCTTAAACTTTGCTGTAAATTCAATGATTCGTTTCTTTTCCAACAAGATGAACAAACTCAATATTAGGGAAATCAAAATTTGCATAATGATTTTACCAATATTCGTAATATTTTTAAGAGTTATATCCACACCCTGTTCTAAATACTTACCAAGCTCAATCTTCTCAAAGGTTGGAGCCAAATATCTCGCAATCTCATTGTCATCTGGATCTAGGTTAAAGCTAGCAATAAGATCAAAAAGCTGTGTGACTTGCTGCGTGACAATGGGCAAGTATTTGTAAATCACAGCAACAATACCAGCGACCAGTAACAAATATAATGTTACAGTAACAGCCTTTTCATTCATCGGTGTGTATTTTCTTATTTTTTTCGTTGTCTTCGTAGTAAGCTGATTCATCAAATAGGTAATAATAAACGTAAGCAAAATTAAGTTGATCATACTTCGCATTAAATACAATGCAACAGCAATTCCAACTAGAATGATAAAACGTTTAAATCCATTACTCCGAAAGAAATTATTCATTTATTCACTCCTTCTACAAAACGGCCTCGCTGCCTTTGCCACCTAAGGTTGCACTAGTAACTAAACATCAGTAGTAAACATTAATTTACATCAATACGCATCATTCTTATGTAAAAATTTCCCTCTATTTAATGAGTATAGCCATCCACCTTCAAATTAAGACGAAATTCATGTTTCTTTAGAAGTATCTGTATAAAACCTAAGGGCGTGAAGTGAATTGTATGTCTAGTCAAATTAAAAAGTTAATACTTTTATCTATTTTGAATGCTTTATCAGCGTATAAGCCTATATTTTATGAATCTATTATAACCCTTTGAATCGACATATCCAATTTGTAAGTTCATTTATAATGGTATTTGTACTACTTTTATATGATTACTCTATGCTATTTTAATGGAGAGATGAAAATGAATAATAGAAAAGGAGATGGGTTCAATGAAAATTAGTAGAAATCCTGAAAACATTCATCCACCTGTAGCCCCTTATGTACATCAGATCGAAGTAACAGGACCAAACAGATGGTTAACATTATCCGGGCAAATTGGCATGGAGATAGATGGGTCAATACCTGAGGATCCGGTTGCCCAATTGAAGATAGCACTAGATAATATTCGGAAAAATCTTGATCATGCCAATATGGAGATTCAAGATATTACAAAGCTCGTGTTTTACTTGGTAGGCGATATGGAGGCTCAACAACGAAAAGAAATAATGAATGATTTTTTACAAGGACATCTTCCATGTACAACCTTACTGTACGTAGTGGCACTGGCTGCTCCGGCCATAAAGGTCGAGATTGATGCTTGGGCTTGTAAAGAAGTATAAATTTATTTTATGTAGAGCTTTATAGAAATGTGATTTGAATTTATTCTTAGAAAATTCCCCTTTAGAGACTCTAAAGGGGGATGAAATCTTCCATTATTGTTTTTCATATAAGGTAAATGCCGTTAAGCCTCCGATATTCGCAAAATCAGCTACTGTAGGGTTTGGAACATCTAAATCAGAGAACGGTACAATTCCTGTTAAAATTGCTGCCACATAGGTTTTATGGACGTTTATATTTTATTCTTTTACTAGTTTAAAATTTTATTTAAGTAATGTCAGAGTCGCAGCTATTGCATTATCAACGAATGAACGCTGTGGCTGTGATTTCATCATAACGGTTAATCCAATTAACGATACAATGAGTGCCTGCGCAAGTGATTTTGCATCCGTGTCAGCCTCAAGCTCACCTGCTCGGACCCCTCGCTCAATGGTCTCCTGAAAAATAACTGCTAAATAAAGTTGATGCTCCCTCGTTAAAATCTCAAATCTTTCGTCATGAGGAGCGAGTTCAACCATTGTATTAATACAAAAACAACCGTTACTAAGATCTTTCGTATACTCAGCTTGAATCACTTCTTCAAAAAAAGTAGCAAATGCCTGCTTTACAGAAACATGACTTTGAAGTCTAGTCCGTATATCAGCTGCTCTAGATGTCGTATATCTACGCAGTGCTGCTTCGAATAGCTCTTTTTTATCACCAAAGGTTGAGTAAATACTTGGACGTTGAATGCCCATTCTTGAAGTAAGATCACTTAGAGAAGTAGCTTCATATCCCTTCTCCCAAAATAACTGCATGGCAGCCTCTAAAACTTTTCCTTCATCAAATTCACGGGTTCTTGCCATAAAATCACCTCCACTGTAGTAGATTTCGCCATTTAAACTATATAAAAATTAAAATACCAAACAGTATGTAATCATTGTATAATCAGCTGGTTCCATTGTCAATTTTACACTATTCACTGTGAGGATATAAAAATAAATACTAAATAAACGCTTGACACCTTCCATAAGGTTAAGATATATTTACCAACAATTATATTGTACCAAACGGTACGTTATAATGAAATTCTATATGGACTGGAGGATATAAGATGGACGAAGATCTTAGACAGACATGGGATGCACCTTCGATGAATCTACAGTCGTCCATGCCACGTGCTGTCACATTTTTATTCGCAGCAGCCTGTGGAATGTCAGTCGCCAATATTTATTTTGCACAGCCGCTGCTTGATCAGCTGTCTATTGCGTTTAATATTGATCCGTCGATTATTGGTGTTGTCATTACAATCACGCAAATCTTTTACGGGTTAGGCCTATTACTTCTAGTGCCACTTGGGGACTTACTTAACCAACGACGTTTGATTATCGGACAGATGCTATTATCCACAACGGCTCTAGTTATAGTCGGTACCGCTTCTTATAGCATAGTTCTTTTCACAGGCATGGCTTTAGTAGGTTTACTTGCAGTTGTGACACAAACGCTTGTAGCATTTGCAGCAACCATCGCTTCCCCAGCAGAGCGTGGTCGAGTCGTTGGGATTGTCACGAGTGGAATCGTCATTGGCATCCTGCTCGCCCGTACCTTCGCAGGACTATTAACTGACCTTGCAGGATGGCGTACTGTCTATTTAGTCTCTGCTGCCTTCATGCTCATCATGGTCTGTTTGTTTGTAAAGGTGTTACCTACAGTGGAGCGAGAAGTAAAATCACTCCCCTACCATCAACTCATTAGATCTGTGTTCACTTTATTAAAACAAGAACGAACACTACGTATCCGTGCATTTCTAGCCATGCTAATTTTTGCTGATTTCAGTATTTTGTGGACATCACTTGTTCTTCCACTTAGTGCACCACCGTTGGCACTTTCACATAGCGTAATTGGTGCTTTTGGTCTTGTTGGAGTGGCCGGCGCGTTGGCTGCGGCACGGGCAGGGAAATTGGCTGATCGAGGATACGCACAAAGAACAACAGGTATAGCATTAGCACTATTACTAATTTCTTGGTTGTTTATTAGCTATCTAGAACAATCGTTATTTGCGTTAATTGTAGGGATCGTATTGCTTGATTTAGCTGTACAGGCCGTACATGTTACGAATCAGGCGCTAATTCTTCCATTACGTACAGAGGCACGAAGTCGACTTACTGCTGGATATATGATTTTTTATTCCATCGGCAGTGCAAGTGGCTCCATTGCTTCTACACAAATATATGCACACTTTGGCTGGGAAGGGGTCTCTTTCCTCGGAGCTTCAATTAGTGCTATAGCAATTCTATTTTGGGCAACGACTTTACGATTTACAAAACATTAAATTGACAAGGAGAATGACAAATGGAAATAGGAATTACCTCTTTTGTAGAAACAAAACCAGATGTTCATAGTGGGGAAGTGATTAGTCATGCCCAACGCTTACGTGAAGTGGTTGAAGAAATCATTCTTGCCGATCAAGTAGGACTGGATGTATTTGGGGTTGGCGAGCATCATCGAGAAGACTATGCTGCATCTTCCCCTGCAATGGTGTTGTCCGCCGCTGCTTCACAAACGGAAAAAATACGACTTACAAGTGCGGTGACTGTCCTTTCTTCAGCCGACCCGGTTCGCGTCTATCAAGATTTTTCTACTTTGGACGGACTTTCAAATGGGCGTGCGGAAATTATGGCAGGTCGTGGGTCGTTCATCGAATCTTTCCCTTTATTTGGATACGATTTAAATGACTATGATGAACTATTTGAAGAGCATTTAGATTTATTACTTAAAATTCGTGAGGAAGAAAAAGTAGTGTGGGAAGGGAAGCACCGACCGGCGATCAATAATTTAGGTGTGTATCCAAGACCTGTTCAAAAATCCTTACCCATTTGGGTTGGTAGTGGAGGAAATCAACAATCAGCCATTCGGGCAGGTCTTTTAGGATTACCACTTATGCTAGCAATCATTGGTGGCAGTCCTATGCAGTTTGCTCCAATCGTACAACTTTATAAAAAAGCTGCTGCTCATGCAGGTCATGATTTATCTAAGCTTCAGGTAGGCTCCCATTCGATAGGTTTCGTTGGTCCGAATAACGAGTGGGCAGCAGATACATTTTTCCCATCTACACAGGCGGGCATGAATAAACTGGGCAAAGAACGGGGTTGGTCCTATTATGATCGTTCTAGCTATGATACTGCACGTAGTTTTGAAGGGGCATTATATGTCGGTGATTCAGAGACAGTTGCTCAGAAAATCATTCATCTTCGTAAACATGTAGGGATCACACGATTTATGTTATACGTACCTTTAAGTACAATGCCACATGATCAAGTCATGCAAGCTATAGAACTTCTAGGAACCGAAGTGGCTCCTCGTGTGCGCGAAGAAGTTGCCCAATGGGAGGCTAAAATGGCAGTACAAGGACATCCATTTATTTAAAAATTCATTACTTTACAGGGGGAATTTATATGACAATCAATGACCGAATCTTACCCGAATTAAGGCAGGCTTACTCCCAATTTCCAGGCTTTCGACTAGACGAAGATTTAGAGTGGAGTCGTCGTCTCTTAGTCCAATCTCCATTAGAGGAATCAGAGCTTGTAGTTATAACTAATCGTACGATTCCCAGAGGTGATGGGGGTGAAATGCTAGTTAAAATATATGAACCCGTTAAACGGAACCACGATAAACTTCCAGCTATGCTTTGGATTCATGGGGGTGGTTTCGTGATGGGACACCCTGATATGGATGATCTTCTATGTGAACGTTTTGTTCAGACCGCTAACTGTGTTGTCGTCTCAGTTGATTATCGACTTGCCCCCGAGCATCCCTATCCAGCTGCGATTGAAGATTGCTATGCAGGGTTAGTATGGATGACAACTGAAGCTCCTACTCTTGGCATTGATAGTAAACGAGTGGCAATTGCCGGTGCAAGTGGAGGTGGAGGTCTAACAGCAGCTCTAGCATTAATGGCCCGCGATAAAGGAGGGCCCTCAATTATATTCCAGATGCCACTGTATCCAATGCTTGATAACCGAAATGAAACGACTTCTAGCTACGAGATTACTGACAGTCACGCAACATGGAGTAGAACAAATAATTTGACCGCTTGGCGTATGTACTTAGGAGAGGAACAGGACACCCATGAACTTTCTCCATATGCGGTTCCTTCAAGAGCAGATAACTTAGCAGGACTACCGCCTACCTACACGTGTATAGGTCAACTTGATTTATTCAGAGATGAAACACTCGATTATGTAACACGACTTGCTCAAGCAGGAGTAGATGTTGAGATGAATCTCTATCCTGGTAGCTTTCATTGCTTTGAAGTCTTTGTGCCGGATGCTGAAATTAGTCTGCGCGCTAGTCAGAATTATTTAGATGCCATGGCCCGTGCGCTCAACGGCAGATGAGATTTCGCCGGATCAAAAAAATGCGAAAATGTTGAGTTCTCAACATTTCGCATTCATTTAAGTAGATTCTATATCTTAGTCAAGCTCACGTACTTTAATCGGAATTAGTATACTTTCTAATTGCTCTCGTTGTTGCTCATATTGAGATGGTAGCATTAATTGGCTTCCCATCGTCTCCATTGTTTCGTCATGAGCAAATCCCGGAGGATCTGTAGCAATTTCAAATAAAATTTCACCAGGTTCACGGAAATAAATCGCATTAAAATAATTACGATCTTTGACTTCCGTTACATGTTGACCATGATTCATAACATACTCTTGCCATTCTAAATGATCCGTATTATCTTGAGCTCTCCACGCAATATGGTGAACCGTTCCTACACCCATTTGTCCACGTTGTCCTACAACCAATTTTAAATCAACTGTGTTGCCAATCTCCGCATTAGATTTAAAACGAGTGTAGTCACCCTCTGTCGCTACTCTTTCAAGACCCATTACTTCTGTTAAAACTTTTGCAGTCTCTTCAGGGTGGCTGGAATATAAAGTGGCTCCACCAAATCCTTTAATGGCAACCTCTGGCGTTACTTCTCCAAATGTCCAGTTATTTAATTCGCCTGCAGCACGTGCAACGAGTTCGATATGCAGACCATGCGGGTCATCGAACTGAATGACTTGCTCACCAAAGCGTTCAGCTTTTTGGAAAGGAATCGAAAATTTGGCTAAACGATTAATCCAAAATGGTAGTGCCCCCTCTGGTACAACATACGTTGTGACACCAACTTGACCGTCACCAATTCGTCCTTGATATGCATTGGCCCAAGGGAAGAATGTAATGATTGTTCCAGGTTTCCCACCTGCATCACCGAAATATAAATGATATGTGCCAGGATCATCGAAGTTTACTGTTTGTTTCACTAAACGCAAGCCTAATACACCTGCATAAAAATCAATATTCTCTTGTGGGTGGCCTACAATAGCTGTGATATGGTGAATACCTGCTGTATGTTTTTTCATGGTAACATGCCCTTTCCTGACTAATTTTCTCTCCCACACTTTATCCAATTTCGTCCTACCCCAAACGCGTAGGCTTAACGAATAGTGTATAAAGCTTTTGACCATGGGATTACTTGATCTAACATTTGATTGACTGAATCAGTTTGTATAGCTTGTGGTTTAAAGTCGGAACCATTTTCAAAATCTGTGAATAATGATAATGCAGGGTGAACACGTACATCTGCGATTAAAAGCTCACCCATGATGCCACGTAAATGTTCTGCTGCACGAGCACCACCTACAGAACCATATGAAACGATGCCTGCTGCTTTGTTATTCCACTCAACACGTAAATAATCTAGTGCATTTTTTAGAGCACCTGTAATAGAGTGATTGTATTCTTGTACGATGAACACAAATCCATCTTGTTTAGCAATAACTTCTGACCAAGCCTGTGCACCTGAAGCATCTTGCCCTGACTCTCCTAATAATGGCAATTTATAATCAGCGATATCAATCACTGTGTAGTTTGCATCTCCTCGTTGATCTGCAATTTCCTTTACCCATTGTGCTACCTGAGGACTTACACGTCCCTCACGTGTTGATCCAATAATAATACCGATATTTAATTCTGCCATTACTTGTTCCTCCTCTTTTTTTGAAGAAAATAATTTATTCCAAAAACCCATTATTGTACCTCCTTACGAAAGCTAAAGGTTTGAATTCGTTTATCTTGAATTTAGTTATCTTGAATTCGAGATAATAATAACACGCCTCTTTCTTAAACGTCAACACCTTTGTTTTACTAATTTAAAAAAGCAGAGGAATCTATCCCTCTGCTCTTGCTAAATGTCTATTAACTTGTGACTTTAAACAGCTATATTGAGCATTATTTGTATCCTGATAAGCCTCTGCCCTATTCGAATCAATGTCTTGATAATCAATTTTAGATGAAAACTGCTCTTCCGTAAAATCCATTCTTTCTCCATTTATTACATTATAAAAGTGCCAGCCTTCATCCAAACTTGTTTTCCTAATTTCCCCGCCAAGTATATCTTGCACAACTAGAGAAGTAACACCACATTGTCCTTTTGCAGGATTTTCAACGCTCCATTTAGAACTTGATTGAGTCGACCAAGATTGCCTTAAAGCATTTAATACGTTTCTCTTCATGCTTGTCTCCTTAAAATGGAACGTCATCTATTTTAATAGACGTTGGATTTCCTAGAACCCAATCTTCTTTAATAGCACCATAGACAATACTATCGGTCACTGTGCCATCTTCATTTTCCCAGGCATTTCGTAAATAGCCTTCCTTCACAAAACCAGCTTTGCTAAAACATTTCCGCATCCCTATATTATCAACTCTTGTATAGCCTTCAATACGAATCTTACCCTTTACCTCAAATAGATATTCTTGTAACCATCGAAGTGCCATTACGCCATATCCTTTCCCCCTACAATTTGCATGTAAGCGGATATCAAACAGTGGGATGGTGTCACTGATATCATGAATAAAGATAATTCCTACTCTATCTCCATTTTCCAGTATCCAATAGGTTTCACGATCATTCTCATAATATCCCTCTGCGAACGCTGCTCGAACGCTCTCTTCTTTAACGTGCTGATTGGTGTGGTAAATCCATTTATTTTGAGTTAGTAAATGGACTAAGTCATCTATTTCACCCGTAAATAATTTGATTTCCATAAAGATCCCCTTTTTTATAAGTCCTCACATATATCAGAAAAGATAAAATTGGTTTTTGTATGTGCATATAGCTGTAAATCATCAATAAATTGCTCTACATCAGAAAAAGATTGAAAATGAGCCTTTAATAAGAAACAAGTTTCTCCTGATATTCGATAGCAAAAATCTACGTTTGTAAATGTCAGGATATGTTCTTTAAAATCTGCATAGCGATTATTTTTAATTGTTGCCTCCATTATAGCTTCAATGGGAAAGCCTAGCGCCTTTGAATTAATGTCTAATGTATATTTCCTTATGACTTGCTGTTCCTCTAAATGTCGTACCCTTTCACGAACTGCAGGGGCCGATAAATGTACTCTCCTACCTAACTCGCTCATAGAAATTCGGCTATCTTTTTTCAATTCTTTTAGTATTGTTTCATTAATGAAATCCATTGTAGAAAATTCCCTTCATTTTAAAAGAGAAAGAAAATATTTCCCTTCGAATTGGTATGTTAACAACACCATTCATATTTTACACTAATTATAGGAGGGAAGATTAATGACACTCATTCATTTACATGACAAGGGCTTAACGCCATTTCAACAACTACTAGGCTATAATGAGGAAATACAGTCGCATTGGTTACAATTAGGGAAAACGGTCGAAAAGGACGGTCATTTATCTGCACATTTAAAAGAAGAGGTCCGAAAAACATTAGCACAAAAAAATGGTTGCCAATATTGTCAGGCGAAAGGTATACCTGCCCCTCAACATTACGATGAAAAAACAGCCGTTTGTACAGGTTTTGCTGAGGCATTCTTAGTCACTAAAGGTCATACCTCACACTATGTCACCGCTGTCTTAAAAGAATATTTAACAGAGGCTGAAATCAGTGAACTACTGGCATTTATTTGTTTCACAACCGCACAGCAATACTTTGGGGCTCTTATGCAATTGAAATAACAATAGAGCTAGAGTCCCCTAGTTCTTATTCGTCCATTTCTTCATTCTATCCGACTACTTCATTTTTTTATCGATTTCATGAGCAATATCAATAATCAATTTCTTACTTAGCTCTTCTTTCATATTGTTCTCAGCATCCACCATTACTTGCTCAATGAGACAACCTTCATTATGAAAGGAATCCTCGTGGTTAGAGGAACAGCTGAATAATGAGGTTTGTCCCTCGATTGCGTAAATCACATCTAAAAAGGAAACTTCTTGAGGGCGCTTCGAAATGCGATAACCTCCATTGACACCTGGATTCGATTCGATTAAACCCGCCTTTACAAGCTTTGTTAAAATTTTCGAAAGATAGGTTGGAGATAGTTTCTGCATGTCTGCTAGTGTCTCAACATTCATTGATTTTCCTTTAGGTGTATTCGTCAAAAACACCATTGTATGTAACGCATAGTTTGTTGCTTTTGAATATTTCATCATTCATTACCTTCTTTCATTAATTAAGGACCTTTATTATCTGTAATTAAAAAACATTCTACCATATATCGAGAAAAAAGCATGTTTAATAAAACACGCTTTTTATTTTTTAATTTGCTTGACTATAACCCGCTTCTTCAGCCTTTGCATCTGCCTTCGTCACATGAATAGTCCCAGATGGATGATTAGGTGGCGCATAAATCGTGTAGAGCTTTAATGGTTCATCTCCTACATTTGTAATATTATGCCATGTCCCTGCGGGTACCATGACGGCCGTATCTTCAGAAACATTTCTTTGAAAGTTTAAATAATCCTTAGTCGGTCCCATTTGGGCAACTCCCTTACCCTCTTCAATACAAATGAATTGATCAACATGCGGATGCACTTCTAAGCCAATATCATCTCCTACATCGATGCTCATCACAGTTACTTGTAAGTTTGACCCTGTCCACAGTGCTGTGCGGTAATTTTTATTTTGCTTTGTAACGTCCTCTATGTCCACAACGAATGGCTCTGGTCCATAATCTCTCCGCATATTACTTCTGGTCCCCTGTTCTAGCTGTGTTGGATAAGCCCAATAAACAGGGTGATAGCCGTAATACACGGGGTAATTATGATAATAAGGGTAATGCATTGGTCTCAGTCCTCTCACATATTATAAATATATAGTATGCAGATGGTTGAAAGAATGTACGAATTCTAGCTACCTCAACTACAAGGGCACTCTTTGGATATCATGATGAAAAAGTGAGGTTTTTTGATGTATGAGAATTTAGTAAAAAAGCTAGCTCATACCACATCGATTAAGTGGCATCCTAGATGTAATGTAAAAGATAGCTGGATAACCGATGCAGAAATAGAGCTAGGATTTCAATTACCGCCCTCTTATTGCTGGTGGTTAATAAATTATGGCAATGCTCGACTAAATGGAGGAAACATTCTGACGGTCAGTCAACCTGAATACAGAGATATCGACGATAGCGACATTCTCTATATTCACCGTCTGAACTTGGACGATGAAGATTGGTACAAAAAATATCCAAATAGATTGGACTTATTTGTACCAGACGCAGATGAGCTTTATTTCTTTGATTTATCCGCAAAAGATGAAGATGGGGAGTTTCCCGTCATGTGTTATGACCTAATGAATGACATGATTTATGAGTACGCAGCTACATTCTCAGTTTTTCTTGAAAGATTACTTGATGAACATAGATCATTTTAAAGGTCATTCACTACATAGATAATTCCCTTTGAAGACGCATCCTAAATTTTTCATCTGTAAGAAATTTTAATTGAAAGCTATTCATACTACTAGATAATTTAATTTGTTCCATTGTATTTAAGTCGTTGGCAAAAAAAGCTATCTCCGTCTGATTCCCTTCTTTATCTTCCGCATAGGCGGCTAGTGTCAATACAAAGGCTGTTGACCCTCCTTTTTGACCTGCATGTGTAAGCCATTCTTGATTTCTAGGGTTTTGCATCAAATGTTCCATCACAGGATCTAAGTATTTATGTACATCTTCGGTAAAGTAATTTTTACTATTCAACTTTTCTAAAATAGAAATGTAGTCACTAGTAGAAGCCCTTATTAAACGATCAGACCAAACCCTTTGAACATCCAAATTGAGCATTTTTATTGCTTGAGCTTTCTCCTCTTTTGTTAAAGGTTTTTCTAGCCAATTCTCATGAATAGTCAATGCCCGTTCTCGATATTCAGCCATCCCCATATCTTTTAAAGCCGCTAGTGTTTCTTTTTTCGTTAGACTCTTTTCATCTCGCAATTGAATGGGGATATAAAGAGCACTTGCGATTGGATAGAGGGGTTCATGACCTTTTACATCTAGTTGAGTGAGAACCTCATTAATAGTTTGAAGCCCTAGTACATGCATTAAATAATCTGTATTTGCATTAGAACTATAAGTAATCATTCCCTTTGCAACCTCGCTCAGCGGCACACTTTCCTTCCCATTGAGGTTTAACTGTGCTAGCCACGCTTCATGTGCGCCACCATCTGTTTTTGGGATATAAAATGTCTCTAATTCCCTTAAGCGAACTTGTTGCTGAGGATTGATATGTCCATCTGCGGCTTGTTGCGCATATGCGATCGCTACGATGATTTTAACTGTACTGGCTAAAGGCAATGGTTCCTTTGTATGCTGCTCTACCCAGCTCTGGCGATTATATTGTATCGCTACTGAAACATTTTTATTGCCCTTGTTTTCTTTCATAAATTGCACAATATATTCAGGGTCGTCTTTCTTGACTTCCTTTTGGAATTTCCAAAATACAATGCCTATGACAAACCCTGCACAAACTATAAGTCCACCAGTTAGCCAAACCCATTTTTTCATAACGATCCCTCCTTTATGTTGTAGATGAATGAATTTAATCGGAGCGCTATTGCTCTATTTATAGCTTCTGGCGGCATGACTTCCACAACTAGGCAAACGAAATTCCTAAATTGGTTCGAAGCAAATTGTAGCCGTAATGTCATTTCTCCCCCATCCTTCGCCCCCGAAGGTAAGAAAAGAATGTTCAGCAAAGCATTGATGAATTTAGTCATCGATTTTTCTTGAGAAATAAAACGAATGCTAATAAAGCCAAAAAGAATAAACTTAGATAAACACTCGATAAATTAGCCATATATTGAATGTAATAATGAGTATCCATTATTGTACTTTGTTGAATCATAAAATTAGAAATAATCGTCGGACTAAATAACGAAATAACAGCGATCAAAATGATGCAAAATGAAAAAATTCGTTTATCCAAAAAATCACCTCAAATTAGGTCATCAAATCACACTACTCTAATGAATTATTGAAGCTCTTAATGTATTTATGCCATTTTCTAAGTATCCTTTGAGACAGGTTAATGTATAAATCCAGCCTTCTTTTTGACCCATCATTTTCATCACAATTTCCGGATCATGTGCGTTCAGTCCTGATTCCACTACCTCCATGATTGTCTCACCTTGATATTCCTCAAGAGTCATAGTAACAATCGTCACTTCGCCATGCTCCTCCCCCCAAGAAAATACAATTTTTTTGTTAGTTACTATTTCAAGTACAGAGATAATTCCTTCTGCGCTATACTCCTCGTATCTCAATGTAATCCGCTTCCCCTCTGCCCATCTTTCAGAGCTACTAGAAAACCAATAATGTCCGATTTCAGTAGGAGAAATAATGGCTTCAAAAACTTTATGAGCGGGCTGCTTGATTTTTAATTTAGTCGTCACATTCGTATTCAACATCGATCATCATCCTTTTTCATAGTGTCTATCTATCACATTCGCCAAATTTTCCCTCTTCCCTCTCTTTGATTAAAACTTTAATAAAAAAATGCGATTCCCCCTAATGGTAGAATCGCATCTTTACATTGGTAAAATGACCTCAAATATTGTGCCGACATTCAATGTACTGCTAACATTTATTTTCCCTTGATGTTTTTCAACGATTGTTCTTACAATAGATAAACCTAATCCCGAACCACCCAACTCACGGGCTCTGGAATGATCGACACGGTAAAACGGCTCAAAAATACAGTGGAGCTGATCTTTTGGTATCCCTATTCCTGAATCCGCAATTGAAATATGAGTAGCGCTATTCTTAACATATCCTTGAACTTCAATAATTCCATTTTCGTGATTGTACTTAATTGCATTTTCAATCAAATTATAAAAAACTCTATAGAGTAACGTTTGATTTCCCTTTATCGTTTCAACATCGATATCGACAGAAATAGTTAAGTTTTTCTCTAAACATAAAGGCTTTAAGTCCTGTGTAATCGTATCAATCATTGTTCTAAGCTCAATTTCATCTGTAAAATGTTCCGTTTGCTCATAAGCTAATGCTAAAAGGTCATTGACAACTTGAATGAGCCTTTGTGTACTTTCCTCTGTCACCTCTAGGGTTTCCTTATAATCTTCTACTGTCGGAGATTTTTCTAGTTTTAAAACCTGAATACCTGCCATCATTGTTGTTAGTGGTGTTCTCAATTCATGTGCTGCATTTGCAGCAAAGCTTTTTTGGTACAGAAACGATTCTTCCAATCGATCTAGCATGTGATTGAATGAAGCTGTAAGATCCCCCATTTCATCTTTAGTAGAAATATGTTCTATACGTTGCGATAAATTATGCTCGCTTATATTTCCGATTTTTCGACTAAGATCATTAACTGGCTTTAAAGCCTTACCTGCCACTACGTAAATGATAATAATACCTGCTACAATGATAATTACCATCCAAATAAGACTCTGATTAATAAACTTCTCTTTCGCTTTTCTCACATCTGTAACCTCTATATAAGAGCTGATGCCATGATCCAACTTGGTTTCTACTGTCGCCTCATCCATGATTTCCTTGTGAAGACTATTTTCTTGATTGAGTAACGATGACGTAATAGGCTGAACAATTTTTTCTTCGGCACTATAAATCGATAATAGTGTTAGTAAAATGGTAACCACTACAAAAATACAGCCAGTTAAAAGTGTTAGTCTCACTCTTAATGTTAAGTTATTCATGGGCACCTTTTTCACTTTCTATAATCATATAACCTTGTCCTCGTACTGTATGAATTACTTCTTTTTCCCCCAAAACATCTGCTATTTTTTTTCGTAATGAATGGATATGGAACTTGAGTGAATTAGAAAATAAATCCGCTTCACTATCCCAAACATGCTCTATCAATTCCTCTGAGCTGATGACCTTATTTTGTTGTAGCATGAGGTATTCTAAAATGGCATATTCTTTCTTGGTAACAGGTATCATCTCACCATTCACTAAAACTATTTTCCTCGAGCTATCCAATGTTATTTTTTCCAAAGACATAATGGTACTCTTTTGACTAAAAGTTCGCCTTAATAAGTTGCGTATACGTGCATCCAATTCTTGAAAGTCAAATGGCTTTATTAAATAATCATTCGCTCCTCTATCAAGACCAGCTATTTTATCATGAATAGCTGATCGTGCCGAAAGGATCAGTATTTTCACATCCTCGCTCTGAACTCGAATCTGCTCTAGCACCTCTATTCCATCCATCTTAGGTAAGTTTAAATCTAATATAATAAGGTCATATTCATTGATTTCGAATAATTCTAATGCTTCCTCACCATCAAAAGCTGTATCGACGGCATAGCCGGATTTCTTTAAACCTTTAGAGAGAATTTTTGATAAAACAGCCTCATCTTCTACCAATAAAAGTTTCATTCGTTCTATCCACCTTTTAACATCAAATATTTTTAACAAACCGTTAGTTTTATCAATTTTGGTTAAACAAGTCCTAACCCTTTGTCCTAGAATAGCCTACTTGAAATTGTTTTAAAATCATTCCAGTCACCTCTTGTCTCTTTTACCGTCGCAACGTAAGAAGCTTGTTTTGACTTTTTCAAAACAAGCTTCTTTTGGTTACTTTTCTTCTTTTTCGCTATCAGTCACTGTCTTTTTCATCATCACTGCACCTTCAGGAACTTCCGGCATCTCTCCAGGCTCAAAGGTTTTTACGTTTGACTTTACTTTTCCTTCTTCATCAATCACCTTTTTGTTCATTTCCAATTTGCCTTTAGAAATATCCTCTTTCTCCCCAGGCTTAAGCACCTTCACTTCAGCCTTAATTAATTGTTCTCCCTTTTCGTTCTCATCATTTGAAGAAGCTAATGAAGAAAATGAATAGCCACCTGTTAATAATCCTAATGCTAATGTTCCTATCCCTAATACTCTTAATTTCATAAAATATCCCTCCAAAAATGTTTTGTAACAATAGTTACACACTGAGTATATCGATTGTTAGGTTAGATGGAGGTTAGATTTTAGTTGAAAGAATAATTTCTTTTAACTACCTACATTCAAAAAAATGCGATTCCTCCTAATGGTAGAATCGCATCTTTACAGTTAAAATATCTTATTATTTTTTATTGTGAATTGTATGTCTGCTACATTTTCAATAAAGTTTTTATCATGTGTCACGAAGATTATGGTTCCCTCATAAGCCGTTATAAATTGCTCTAACGCCTCTAATGCTTGAATATCTAAGAAGTTGGTTGGCTCATCTAATAACAGTATATTATAGCTTCCTAAAAACAGATAACACAGCTGGAGGCGTATCGCTTCACCACCGCTTAATGAGTTCACACCCTTTTGTATATCAGTTCCTACAAACTGCATGGAACCTAGAACGCTTCGTAAAAAGCCTTCATCGTAATCAGAGCGATTTTTTAAAAATTGGAGGACCGTTTCCTCACTTTTAAATTGGTAGCCCATTTGATGGAAATAGCCTATTTTGGCCTTAGGGGAAATGGTTAACCCTTCCCCATAGTTTGCAATATGTTGTAGTAAGGTACTTTTTCCACAACCGTTACTACCTGTCAAAGCAATTTTTTTACCCAATGGTATTTGAAAGCTTACGACATCCAATAGGACTTTTCCTGGAATGTGTAAAGTGAATTGATCTGCCATAATCGGAAATTTATTGTGTAGTTCCAATGCCTTCGATTGTCGGAAAACTATATTTCTGTCTACCTGCACCGCATCTACTTTCTGAAGCTTCTCTATTCGCTGTTCTATTGCCTTGGCTGCACGTTGTACGTTTTTTTGACTTGTCCCTTTGGACTTTGTCATAAACATGCGATTCGGCTTTGCATGAGCTTCTCTTTTTGACATGTTACCTGCTTGGGTAATTTTTTCAGCCTTTTTCATTTTATCTTCGGCAGCTTGTTCAAGACGACTTCTTTCTTTCAAATATAAGTCATGCGCCTGACGTTGTTGATCTTGCTCCAACTGCTTTTAACAAGCATAATTACTATAATTTCCGGAATAAATGTTTACTGTGCCCCCATCAATCTCCCAAATTGTTGTGACCAATTGATCCAGAACCGCACGATCATGGCTAATTAGTACGAGGGAACCATAGTAATAACGCAATTCATCCACTAGAAATGAAATACCCTCTTGATCTAAATGTGTTGTTGGTTCATCAATGAGCAGCGCCTCCTCATAGAAAGAAAATAAATGAGCTAACTTTAATCTCGTTTGTTCCCCACCACTTAGTCCTTCAGAATTTACTGGAATAGCTAATTTCCCTAATAACTGTGCCTCTGCCCCTACAGGCGTTGGTGCTTCCATTTGTTCAAAATAGCCGAAATGTACATGACTATTTACCTTCCCACTTGTCGGCTGAACCTTGCTAGCAAGTAACTTCATTAATGTACTTTTTCCAGCGCCATTTTTCCCAACGATACCGATTCGATCGAATTGATGAATGGCTAATTTTTCAATGTTTAAAATCTCTTTATCTAAATAATTTACAACTACGTTGTCTAATTCAAAGCAAACTTTTTCCATATGACTACCTCCCGAAATTAACTCATTTCGTATCGATAGCAATGGTACCGATACGAGCCTCTAGTTAAAGCTCGTATCAGAAGAATAATAGCATATGCATGATCTATTCCTCCTTATTGGATAAAACAAAAAATCACAGACAATTTGCCTGTGATCCAAGTAACTAGGATATATTAGAGAATAAGCCTCTTTAAATAAAGGCGTGAGCTGTTCTCTTTCTTGTGCAATTGAAGATGATTAAAAAAGGACAGACTATCCCGTAAGCTCTGACTTCACAAACAGAGTTTTTGACCCTATTCAGTTATTGGCTCAAAGCGGTGCAACATAGTCTCAAGAATATGTCATTTTTTAATAATCCTCCTTAAAAGTATTATGATTATTATAAATATTTATTCTAATTAGTCAAGGTCTTCTAGTCTAAAGACATCCAAGAAAAGGTCGATATATCCTAAATGAATATTACAAAAAAAGTATATCATTTGGTGAAAACCTGATATAGTATGGATTTAAGAAAAAATCTAATTTGATATGGTGGTGTTATGTGAATGAAAAAATACGTAATAGATATTTTAATGATTATGCTTGGATCACTGCTTTTTGCCCTGGCAGTTAACTTATTTGTTATTCCAAATGATTTGGGTGAAGGTGGCGTAACGGGCTTAACGATTATAGCCTATTATCTTTTCGGATGGTCTCCGAGTATTGTCAGCTTTATGATGAATGCGGCTTTACTACTAGTTGGCTATAAATTTCTAAATAGACAAACAACCATTTATACGATCATTGCGGTCTCATTCCATTCTTTATTTTTACATTTAACAGAATCTTGGTCGATTTCCTCAAATGAAATTATCGTAAATACGATTTTTGGTGGAGTATTTGCTGGGGTCGGTATTGGTTTGATTATTAGAGTCGGTGGTACAACTGCAGGTTCTACGATTTTAGCTAGAATCACTAACAAGTACCTTGGCTGGAGTATTAGCTATGGACTTTTATTCTTTGATTTAATCGTTGCTTTTTCATCTTATTTTATCATCGGAGCAGAGGCATTAATGTTAACGATAATTATGCTATATGTTGGTACTAAGGTGATGGAGTTCGTTATCGAAGGGGTTAATCCTAAAAAAGCAGTTACGATCATCTCTAAAAAACCAGAAGACATTGCTGGACAGGTAACTGCTTATATGAACCGCGGGGTTACGGTACTTTCCGGTCATGGCTATTATACAAAGGAACAAAAAGAAATTTTGTATATCGTCATTAGTAAGCAAGAAGTTGTAAAGCTCAAAAAAATTGTCAAAGAAGTCGACAAGGATGCCTTTATTGCCATTCATGATGTAAGGGATGTTTTTGGAGAAGGCTTTATTGAATTAGCTAAATCTTAAGATAGTTAAAACACCTTTTGTAGGAAAACAAAAGGTGTTTTTTCTATTTACCTATTATCAATCTGTAAGGAGCTATCAATAATGCTATCTAATAGGGCAGAATAGCTAATTCCTGCAGCAAGGGCGCTTTTAGGTAGCAGGCTATTTTGGGTCATGCCAGGTAATGTATTAACCTCCAACACATAAGGAACGCCCTCCTTAATTAACATATCTACTCTAGCATACACACTACATTTTAAAGACTTATAGCTGGTCATAGCAGCCTTTGCCACACGGTCATGAATCGCAAGTGGGAGTTCCACAGGCTCCTCTATTGTAGAAGCATCATCATATTTCGCCTGGTAGTCAAAAAATACTGCCGTATGTTTGATTGAAAGGACTGGCAATAGTTTATCATTGAGAATTGGGCATGTAATTTCGTCACCAATCATGTACTGCTCAACAATGATTTCGTTATCCCACTTCAATACCTCTGTAACAGCCGTCAATAAGGCAGTTCGATCATGGACAATTTGAACACCTACACTAGAGCCACCAGCATTTGGTTTAACGACCAGCGGATAACCCATCAGCTCTATGTCCTGTAATGGCAGCTCCTCACCCTTTACAAGATGCATCCAATCAGGTGTGGCGATTCCTTCATAGCGAAGTATTTTCTTGGCCATATTTTTATCCATGCACAAACTACTTGCTAGAAGACCACTTCCTGTATAAGGAATACTCAATGTTTCTAATACACCCTGAATCGTGCCATCCTCTCCAAACTTACCGTGCAGTGCTAATAAAGCTACATCGATACCTTGCACTTTTTCTATTACCTCTTGATGGTCTTCCAATACTATTTCAGCAACATCGTATTTTTGTTTATTTAAATGAGCAACCATTTCCTTCCCTGTCATAATCGAAACCTGCTTTTCAGAGGAGGTACCGCCCATAATTACGCCAACCTTCATCTTTTCAACCCCTTCTATCATTTCTTAATGTATCCCCAATAATTTGAATACCCCGGACAATATCTTCTTCTGATAAACGGGAAAACCCTAGGCGAAATGTGTTTTTACCAAGACCATTTGTATAAAATACATCTCCTGGATAGAACACCACACCTTCGTCATAACATTTTTCTAATAATCTGCGAGCATCTTTGCCCTCTTCTAGTTCAATAAAGAGATGAAGTCCTCCATCCCCTCTGATTTTGCAAAATGGAATGTACTGCATACAGGCTTGACGAGCAAGCTCATACTTTTTCTTATAAACAGCTCTTGCTTTCTTTAAATATTTTTCAAAATAACCATCCTGTAAATATTGATATAACACTGCCTGATCCAGTGTCGATGTATGAATTGTTCGCGCTCTTTTCATGCTTTCTAGGCTAGCAATTAGCTCCTTATCTGCTAAAATCCAGCCAACACGTAAGCCTGGGAAAAGGATTTTAGAAAAGCTGCCAATATAGACAATGTTATTACCGGAACCACTAAATGCGACTAGTGGTGCCAAATGAGAGCTTGAATACCTTAATTCCTCATTAAAGCCATCTTCTACGATAGGTATTTGATAGTTGGAAAAAAGCTGAAAAATAGCATTCCTCTTCTCAGAGGAGGTGACAATTCCAGTTGGATTATGATAGGACGGGATGAGATAGGCAAAATCAAAATCCATTTTGGCTAATGTTTTTTCTACCTGCCCCATATCAATGCCATCATCGCTCATATCAACGCCATGAATTTCTAGCCCATGTAAACGAAAAAGCTTCAATGCTGCATGATGTGTAGGATTTTCACATAGAACACGCCCAGATTTTTTAGCTATTGAGGATAATAAAATATCGAGCCCCTCCGTAAAGCCGTTAGTAATTAAAATATCTTTATTAGAAATATCTACACCCTTCACTTCCATATAGCGAAGGAGATAATCAATTAAAGGTTTATACCCTTTTGCATAGCCATAATTCAAGACAATATCGCCTTCAAGGGACATACGTGTAAGAAAAGCCCGTTTAAAATTTTCAACATCAAAAAGCTTTTCTTCTGGAGCAATACTAGTAAAGGAGATCATCCCTTTTTGCCACTGAATATCTTGTCGGACTAAATCGATTTCATCCGCTAACAAAGTTGCTGTATTCAGCCTATTTTTCCAGTCAAGTTCAATAGGGGACGTTTTCAACGTAGTAACCTTTCCTACAAAGTTCCCTTTTCCTTTCACTGCATAAATGATGCCGTCCTGCTCTAGCTCAGCATATGCATTCAGCACTGTATTTCTGCTAACTGCTAATAGCTTACTAAGTTCACGCGTAGATGGAAGCTTTTGATGTTCTAACAGATGCCCTTTGACAATCATATCTTGAACATAATCCTTCAATTGCACATAAACAGGACGATCATCCACCATCTTAAAATCATTAAACAATCCCTGACCCCCTTGCTTCATTCTTGCATAACGAGAGTGAACTCAAAAGGTCCACTCAGTATGTAATTTCCTATTGTAGTGGTTGTTCTTCTTTCTATCTTATTTCAAAATTATTATACGTATCAAACGTGATGAAGATCGTTCACAATATTAACTATTTGCCACACTATGATAAGGGTCGTAATAATTTATTTAAGCTCGAACTTTTTATAAGGAAATCGAGGTTCAACAAACATTTATTTATTGTCCATCAGGTCAACAATGGGCAGATGATGAAACGGGTAAATACGGTATTTTCATTACAAAGTAATCGACCCCACTATTGCCAAAGGGTACAATAATAATTTAGAGGTGGTTCATGACCAATTTGTCTTATAAGAAGGTCAGCCACTTCCAATTCCAGATGAAAGAGTGATTGTCATGATTAATGGAGGTAGACTCTTACAACATCTTCAAGACTTAAGCCAAATCGGCTGCAATGAAGCTACAGGTGGGATTAATCGCTTCTCCTTTACACCAGTAGAAAAACAGGCTATTGAGCTAGTGACCATTTATATGGAACAGGCTGGCATGAAAGTAACGGTTGACGCTGTTGGAAATCTCATTGGTACTTATGGTGAAGGCGATGAAACCATTATGCTAGGCTCACACATTGATACAGTACCAGAAGGCGGCAAATACGATGGAGCATTAGGGGTATTGGCAGCTATTGAAGTCGTAAATAGGTTGTATGAGCAACAAATACTACCCTCTAAAAAGATACAAGTTGTCGCTTTTAAGGATGAGGAGGGAACGAGATTTGGCTTTGGGCTACTTGGTAGTAGTGCGATGGCCGGGCTTTTAACGGAAGAACAATTACAGCACACAGATGAGGCTGGCATTTCCATTGAAGAAGCTATGAAGGAATTCCAATTGTCGCCATATCCTTTAGTTAATGCTCAACGAAATGACATTAAAGCTTATTTAGAAATGCATATTGAGCAAGGCAAGGTGCTAGAAAATGAAGGTTTACCTGTCGGTGTTGTAACAGGTATAGCCGCTCCTGTATGGTTAGAAATTACTGTCACTGGCGTCAGTGAACATGCTGGTGCAACACCTATGCCCATTCGGCAGGATGCTCTAACTGCGGCGAGCGAGATGATTTTAGCGATTGAACGGCTATTAAATGACACTACAGATGCCGTTGCAACGGTCGGCAAGCTTACTGTGTCCCCGAATGGAACAAATGTGATCCCAGGCAAAGTTACTTTCTCAATTGATCTACGAGATATAGACGAACAAAAAGTGAGATCACTAGAGACTATGATTTTGCAGCAACTACAACAAATCGCAGACCGAAGAAATGTTAAAATGGCTTCAAAAATATTACAGCGCATTAAACCTGCAAAAGCGGATGAGAAGCTACAGCAACAACTTGCCATAAGTATTGAAAAGCAAGGGATACGTCCATATTCTCTTATAAGTGGTGCAGGACACGATGCCATGAATATGGCTGAAATCGCTCCAATCGGGATGTTGTTTGTCCGCTCAAAAGACGGCATTAGCCACAATCCCTTAGAATATAGCTCCGATGAGGATATCATTATAGCCACTACTATTTTTTATGATGCTGTCGTCGAGCTCTCTAAATAATTCACTGTAATAGAAGTAGCCATTCTCTAGTTTTTTTCAGAATGGCTTTTTAATATCATTTTTTGAATAACCCTACTATAAAACCATCTAATCCAAAATGCGGATCTGCTGTAGTCATTGGTAACATTTTACGTATTTCAATTTATTCCAAAAAATTAAAAATTTCCTGTAGTTGACTTTGGGTATAACCAAGCCCACCCTCTAAACTGCGCTTTAAATATACTTCCTCATCTGTCAGGGCAGAGCCACCGTATGTACCATTCTCCTCAAATGAACATAAAGCAAAGTACCCATCCTGTTTTAATAACCTATTAATGATCTCTATATAACTAACACGACGATGTGGTGCTATATGATGAAAGCATCCCGAATCATAAATAAAATCAAAGCTTTCCTGTTGAAAATCTAAATCAAAAATATTAGCACATACTAATTCTACATTCACATCTTCTTCAGATATTCTCTTTTTTGCCCATTCCAGTGCATTTTCTGATAGATCCACTCCAACCACTGAACATCCCTTTTTAGCTAAATAGATAGCATTGCGCCCTGCACCACACCCTAATTCTAAAACTTTACTCGGAATAATCATTTCCTTTTCAAAATATTGTACTAGATTTTCATCAGGCTTATTAACAAAGAAAGGAATCTTTCGAAATGTATCATCATAAAAATTATTCCAAAAATGTTGGGGCTCCCGTAGTAAATGATCTAGTAAAATAAGCAAATCTTCATTGGATTTAATTAGCATTCCACACCTCGATTTATTCTTATTACAGCTTCATTATATAGGAGCGGATACATATTCAGCCAGTTTCGAAATAACCAATATACACCATTTATTCAAAAAAGCGCTTATCATTACTTTATAATTTTTTATTACTTTACTGGTATTGTCACTTCTAGCTCAGTAATATATTGAATGATCGGTTCATTATTCTCATCCATTTGAAAGCTTCCTTTTGGATGCTCCATAAAAAGATGAATATAAGGCTTGATCGTTATGGATGCTGGTACAGATTCAAAAGGAGTAAAGCGATGATCCATAATTTTTTCACTTCCATTGGTCTCATGCCAACCATTCCCATTAATTAGTGCAAGTTTACGCCCTTGCTCATCAAAAATATCTATCCCCATTGTTAACCATGGCTCAATAAAAGTGGAGTTGTCTGTCAATATGGTTCTCGTCGTTATATTGGTTGTAATAGGGGTAATCTTGATCTGTTCAACTGTAAAATGAATATTATTATAATGTCGATTTGCATTTGGCTGTAAAGTCACATAGTCTGCAATTTTATTCTTCACAGGAATATCAATCTTTAAAGGAGCCTGTATGCCCGTAATAGTAGCATATACTGTTAAATCGAATTGCTCAGGGAAAGGTCGTCCTCCCTGATTGCTCTTATCCGAAAACTCAATTATTATAGAATCCTTATTTTTTCCTGGGTGTAGAAAGATCCCAATATGATTCGACTCACTAGGAGCAAAATCATCGATAGGTGCTCCATTAATAAACAATTCAATTTTGCTGAGGCGCTCCATTAATGTCTCCGGTTCATTAGCTATTCGAGGTCGCTCTACCCCAATCGAGACACGTGAACCATCATATGCTACCTCCGATACACTTAATGTAAATCCGTCGTGACTGACACTTGCATTAGGTTTTGTTGAAAGCCCCTTTTCATCAGCCGTTTTCAGACCAAGATCACCAGCTAGACTGAAAATAGAGGATAATACAGGAACTTGTTTTATGGTTGCTGCCATTGTAGGTGAAATGAAGGGCGTGATTAGTAGCAAGCATACGATTACGGTAGCCATAGCCTTCACTATCAACACATTATGAGGCTTCTTTTTATGAGTAATCAATTCTTTAGAATCATGGTCATATTTATACATAACACGGTCAACTAGATCAATTTCTACGGGTGTTTCTCGGATGCACTTCTTTAGCTGGTTCAATTCATCATCCTTCAGTTTTGATCGAACGCTCATAATATCCCCTCCCTTGCTTTTTTTCTTTCAACAATTTTTTTCGTAATCGTTCATATTTTTTGCGTACAGTAGCTGGTTTCAAATCCATGATGGAGGCAATTTCATCAAAGCTATACTCTTCAATGGATCGAAGCAATAAAATTCTTTTTTCATCCGCATTTAATTTCTCTAATAACTGATGAATCGAATCCTCGTAATGATAGGATTCATATGACTGCTCGACCATTTGCTCCTTTTTAAAACCTGTCCAAAATCTAAAGCCCTTATTTTTCTTTTTCAGTAGGTCGATACAATGATGATGAGCAATTTTATAGAGCCACGCTGAAAAAGACACTGAGTAAGTGAATTGGCGAATATTCTCTAAACCTTTTATAAAAACATCCTGCGAGGCATCCTCAGCTTCTTCTTTGTTTCCTAATAGGTAGTAACAGTATAGATAGATTTGTTTTTGGAAGCACCGTATGATTTCCGTGTAGGCATAAGTATCCCCTGCCTGAACTTGTTTAACTACCTCTTTTATTACTACCGTTTCCTCTGTTTTATTTGATATACTCACAAGCTTCCCTCCTCTCTATCTGTATAACTAAATTCACTACCGTTTTGTGACAGCAAAAGAATAAAAATTGGCATTAAAATATATAATTTCTTAATTTAATAACCCCTCTTCAACCACATGGAATTGAACTGGTTTCATTTTACCAAAAGGAATATATTTTCTTTTTATATGCTATAGTGTATTAATGGATATTTTTTCTATAATTATGGAGGTGCACTGAAATGGAAGACATTTTAACGATTACAAATTTAACGAAAAGTTATGGAAACAAGGAAATATTAAAAGGAATAAACCTCCATGCAACTAGAGGAGAAATTATCGGATATATTGGTCCTAATGGTGCTGGTAAAAGCACGACTGTTAAAATTATTTTAGGGCTTGAAGGTGATTATGGTGGTGAAATTAAGCTCTTTGGTGAAAGCATTGGGCAAGATCAAATAGACTATAAGCGGAGAATTGGTTACGTTCCAGAAATCGCTGATGTGTATGACAACCTAACAGGTTATGAATATTTAACCTTTATCGGTCAGTTATATGGGCTAGAGCTAGAGGAGGCAGCTGACAAATCGAAATCGCTCATGGAGTTGTTTGGAGTGGGTGAGGCGTACCATTCTAGAATTTCCTCGTACTCAAAGGGCATGCGACAAAAACTATTAATCATTGCTAGTCTTATACATAACCCAGACCTATTATTTTTAGATGAGCCGATCAATGGCTTAGATGCAAACAGTGTAATGATTTTTAAAGAGATTTTAACGCAGCTCGCAGCCAATGGAAAAACAATATTTTACTCTTCTCATATTATGGATGTCGTTGAAAAGATCAGTAGTCGCATCATCCTGCTATATGACGGCAACATAGCAGCGGATGGAACCTTTGCCCAATTACAAGCTGGTAACACTGAAGGAACGCTAGAAAGGATCTTTAATCAGTTAACAGGATTTCATGAGCATCAGGAAATTGGTGAGAAATTTGTATCCATCGTTCGAGGAGTACAATCATGACAGATTTTAAAACACTCCAATTGCTTGATTTATTCCGCTGGCTCTTTGTAAAAATGGGTATTGATTATGACCTAATGAGAAAAATCCTTCATATCAAATTAACAATGGATGAACGTAAAGTACCCACACTATTTAATCAGAACAAAAAGAAGAACGATCAAAAATATGGCTATATTAAATCGCTATGGATTTATGTTTTATTCGGCCTTATACTAATCCCACTCATGGGATTTGGTCAAAACTTTTTATTTCAAATGAGTATTGCGTTTGCCATGATCATTTTTTTAATTATGACTTCATTGATTTCTGACTTTTCCTCAGTACTCTTAGATGTACGAGACAAAAGCATACTATCAACTAAGCCTATTTCCGCTAGAACCATTAACGCAGCAAAATTTATGCATATTTTCATTTACTTATTCTATTTAACAATTGCCTTAACAGGCATCCCTTTACTCGTCAGCCTTTTTACGCAAGGAATTGTATTTTTCGTTTTAACCGTTCTAGAGATTATATTAATTAATTTATTTATTGTAGCGATCACTGCCATTTTATATATTGCCATTTTACGCTACTTTGATGGTGAAAAGCTGAAGGATATGATCAACTATGTACAAATTGCCTTGTCGTTAATGCTCATGATCGGCTACCAGGTTCTGATTCGGTCCTTTGAATTCGTTAATTTGGATATGACGGTGTCATTTCATTGGTGGAGTCTCTTCCTAATACCGATGTGGTTCGCTGCACCTTTTAACTTATTACTAAATGGCGATACTTCGTTATTAACAGTACTATACAGCATCTTTGCTGTAATCATACCGATACTTTCGATTGGGTTATATATTAAACTCATCCCAACCTTTGAACGTAACCTTCAAAAACTATTAAGTACAAGTAAATCAAAAAAAGAGAAGAACAATCGACTGAAGGTACTTTTATTAACGCTGCTATGTAGAACACATGAAGAAAGAGCATTTTTTCGTTTCGCCTCTCTTATGATGAAGCAAGAACGCGAGTTTAAGCTCAAAGTTTACCCTTCTTTAGGTTTTTCATTTATTATCCCATTTATTTTTATATTCACCTTTAGCGGATCCGAAAAAATTGATTACGCTACTAGTATGAGCTACTTAAATATTTATTTTAGTATGATGATTATTCCGGCTGCTGTACTTTTACTTGGTCATTCGGCTAAATTTAAAGCGGCTTGGATTTACAAAATACTTCCATTAAAAGATTATACGAATTTACAAAAAGGCAGTTTAAAGGCATTTTTAATCAAATTGTATGTCCCATTATTTTTGGTACTAAGTTTGGTCTTTAGCTATATTTACGGTATTCGAATTATCCCAGACCTACTAGTAGTTTTAGTGACAAGCTGGATATATACACTGTTTTGTTTCGTAACGATGAGCAATAAAATACCTTTTACCAAACCATATGATGAGGTTGGAGATGCTCAAGGCTGGAAAACTGTTTTATTGTTTATCCCTTTAGCTATTTTGGCAGGTCTACACTATTTAATTGCCAGTCAAATGGCATTCGGACCTACTATTTATTTCATAGTGCTTTTTTTCATCAACATGCTTGTATGGAAGTTAGCTTTCAAATGACAAAAACGGCTCGAGTCCCACCTTATATGGGACCGGCCGTTTTCTTTTAAAACGCCTTGCGCTTATATATCCTTACCGAGAGCATCCATGAGCCTATATATAGTACAACGATTAGTAATGAGACAATAAGGTATAGTTGTAGTTCCTGTACAGTCATGAAATTTTGTACAACGGTTCTTATTTGTTTATTTATGTTAGGGACAAAATAATTGATGATCACCATATAAACTCCAAATAACCCCATGATAGCAATAGTTAAATACTTTGTTTTGAATTTATAGGAAATCGGTAAAATAAACGAAATGACAATCATAACGAGGCCCATAATCAGTAATACTTCTTTCCACAATACAGCTACCTGATTCCCATTTAAAATAAAGTCGAACAAATACGTAAGGAACATAAAGAACCCTGTAAAAATTAAAGCTCCTATATATTTTGAACTAACAATTTCTTTTCTTGTATACGGTAATGAATTAAGTAAAATATTTGCATTATCTTTTTCATCATTCGAAAAAGCACTTAAAACAAATACGATACTATATATAAATACTATATATACTGATGGAACATTGACCATTAAATAAAGAATAATTGTTGCTATGTAGATGATTAAAATGTTTTTTTGAATTAATATATCTTTTAAAATAAGGTTCAACATATCCTTACCACCCTTTCTTTGTATAATACATAATGTCTTCAAGCGTAGGCTTTTCAACCACCACTGTATCACCAAATATAGTAGCTGCTCGATGTTTATTGGCTGTTAATGCTTCAAAGCCTCTGTTTGTTTTACGAAGGGCGACGAATTCCTGCTCCGTTTCACGATCTAATAAATCCAAGGTTCCTTTAACAATAGCGTATTCCTCTTGAATTTTATAAAACTCCTTTGTGAAAATATGCTCACCATTATGAATAAACGTTATATAATCTGCTATGCGATCTAAATCTGTCGTAATATGTGTGGAGAAAAATATAGTTTTGTCTCCATCTTGCATTAACTCATGTAAAATATTGAGTAATTCTCTGCGAAAAATAGGGTCGAGCCCCGACGTTGGTTCATCCATGATGATTAATTCAGCGTGATGTGCTAACGCGATGGCTAAGGATGCTTTCATCTTCATCCCTTTCGAAAAGGTCTTCATATTTTTGTTCAAGGGTAGCTCAAACTGTTCCACATAATGCTGAAATGCCTTGTCATCCCATTTTCTATAGGCAGGTTTAATGATCTTTTTCATATCCTTGAGTGTGATATTTTCATAAAAGATATTCTCATCATAAACAAAACCGATACGTTCTTTTATTTCTTTTTCATGTTTCTTATAACTTTTACCAAAAATAGAAATAGTCCCACTATCCTGCTGCAATAAATTCATAATCATTTTAATGGTCGTTGATTTTCCTGCACCATTTCCGCCAATAAACCCTGTGACAAACCCTTTTTTAACATGGATTGAAAAATCCTTTATTTGAAAACCATTAAAGGACTTTTGTATATGCTGTAATTCAATAACATTTTCCATTTATTCATCCTCCGTATACAATAAAGTAAGCATAGCCTTTAACTCTGCTAAACTAATATCCATTTCCTTCGCATTTTGAATTGCCACCAACAATTTTTCCTCAATGGCCTTCATTTTTCTTTCCTTCATCATTTCTGAATTTTGTTCAGAGATAAATGATCCTTTCCCAACAATAGAATAAATAAATCCATTTTTTTCAAGCTCTTCATATGCCCTTTTCGTTGTAATGACACTAATCTCTAAATCTTTGGCAAGTTGGCGCATGGAAGGCAATGGCTGCCCCTCTTGTAATTGCCCTGTTAAAATTAGCTTTTTAATTTGTGCATATATCTGCTCATAAATAGGCTCTTTAGAACTGTTCGAAATAATAATTTGCATGCAAATACCTCTTTTAAAATATTGTATATATACTTTATATACAATATATACACATAGATACAAATATGCAAGTAAAATTTTCCTTTTTGTGAAATAAAAATAAAAGCATATAGCCAAATAAATGACTACATGCCTTTTCAATTTAAAATTTAAATGCAATTACTTCTTCCTTACCGCTTTGCATACTTTTTATTTTATACATATTTTGCGTGACCTCATCTTCTCCTAGGACTATAACCTTTGGTGTATTTTCCCGATTCGCTTTCTCCATTGCTTTTTTTACTTTTTTCCCACTAAGCTCAACTTCTACCTTATATTCATGTTGCCGCAATGCTGCTGCCAACTTCAGCGCCGACTTTTCTGTTCCAAGGGGAATAATATAAATATCCACAATAGGAAAGTTTTTCTCGATTCTTCCTATAACCTCCAAGGCTGTATAAATGACGTCTAATCCAAAAGAAATTCCCACAGTGGCATACGATTGCTCCTCAGACCCCAAAAGGCCACCAATCGCCTGATCATAACGTCCCCCACTCCCAATACTCGAACGAATGGTTCCATCTGCTAAGAAGATTTCATAAATTGTTCCTGTATAAATTTCAAGCCCTCGTGCTAAAAATGGATTGAACGTACATTTCTCATTTAATCCAAGTGCATTTAAATAAGCTGTTAGCTCCACTAATTCCTGTATACCTTGCTGCAAAATGATGTTTTGATTAGCGAACTCATTAAAATAGGCCATATTTATTTGAGGTTGCCCCTCTAAAAATTGCTTTATTTTAGTCATGCTGTTTTCAGAAATTCCCAATTCCCTCAATTCAGATAGCATTGTTTTTTGGTCTATTTTCTCGATTTTATCTAATATTAAAATAACCTGATTCATTTGTTACTGCTCTACTTCAAATAATTGCAGTAAACCAACTAAAATTTTGCGATTGTTATATTGGATGTTAATCTGGAGATTAAGCTTATCAAATGCATCTATCGCCATCATCATTAGTTCCGCTTCAGCAGCTTGTGACGTCACCCCAACAATATCTACATCACATTGTGTAAATTCACGAAAACGTCCAGCCTTAATGGGCCCATCTCGAAACACTTTACCAATTTCATAACGTTTAAATGGCATAGTAATAGAGGGATTCGTCGCTACTACCTTTGCAAATGGAATTGTTAAGTCATAGCGTAACGCTAAATCACGCTCACCTCTATCCGTTAGTGTATACATTTCCTGTACAATTTCAGCACCACCAGCATATTTAGAAACCATCAACTTCGTATAATTAAGAATTGGTGTCTCAATCGGCTTACAGCCATAAGCCATAAACGTGTCTTCTAAAGTGCGCCGAATAGCACGACGGGCAACCTCCTGCTCAGGTAAATAATCTTGTGTGCCACGTACATTTTGGTAATCCATTTTTTTCATCACTTTTGCCTCCTCATTTTTTGACAAATAAAAAAACCGTATACGATAAAGCTCTCAATTAGCTTTATTTATACGATTACATGAGAAATAGTCTTCCTATTCAATATTAATTAATAAAGATAGCAAGACTACTGACTATGATGATGTTTTGTTGTGTACGATTGGACAAAGGTGATTGTCATATGTATTCCCCCTTTTATGTTAAGGGATACTATAAGACAAAACGAAATAAATGTCAAATTATTTAGAAAATTTTATAAAAGTACACTTTTTAATTTTTCTAGTACCTCTATCACATTCACCAACTCCTCATCCGATAGCTGTGCTTGATATTTTTTAGTGATTTCTTGATTAAACGCTTCACCTTCCTGTTTATACAGCAAACCTTTCTCACCTAATTCAATCGAATAGCCACGCTTATCATCGACATGCTGCCTTTTTATAATATAGCCATCCTTTTCAAGCTTTGCTATCTGCTGGCTCACGGCACTTTTGGTAATCGTCATTTTTTCAGCTATTTCTGATGGTGAAATGGAAGGATGACGAATCACTAATGCCAAAAGGACCGCTTGCTGATTATTTAAATTGAACTTAGTATAGTCTCTTTCCATTTTCTCAAGAACAATCCAAATATCTTCAATTGTATGATTAATTTGCTCTGCTACATTGTTAGTCTTCATTTTTTTGAGTATCACCTTTTTCACGCCATTTTTTAGGATTAAGATAGCTTTTAAATTTGTTAGCTACTTCTTTCCCGACAAGTAAAGCGCCCAACCAAAATAAGATTTCAGCTACAATGATGCTGCCTGGAATAATACCTGCTTTTACTTTCGTAGGAATAGGTGTGAATGGTGTAATGACTGGGATTAACCATAGTGACAGAGAAAAAATAATAATGCCTACTCCAAGTTTATAAGCAAAGGGCTTATGTGTTTTTTCGTTAGGGTTCATGGAACCATTCTCCTATATAATAATTTATTTAAGTTAACTAAACTAAATTATAGACTTCTTTAGTATGTAAAGCTATGTTTTAATTGTTACGAGAAAAACAAAAACCCCATCTATTTGAAAATTGATGAATACAATAGATGGGATGTATTTGTTTTTTGTGTTTATTATTTTCCAGATGTAAGTGGCATACGTGACTCATCATTTGGCTTGTTAATTAGATAATTATAAACGAGAATTTCTAGCTCCTTCTTGTCAAAATTCTCATAAACATCCATTCTTTTATTATTTTCAAGCATACCCATAAATTCAGGCGTTCCATAGATCTCTTCTTTACCTTCTAAATAATAGGTTTGATTGACTCCAGCAAATCCTGGATCTGAGCTTAATGATTCCACATAAAGGTTATTGTCCTTCATGTAATAAGTCCATGAGATTGGATACCCTGCAATATTAGATGTTACACTTTGAGGGTTTGCTGATATGTTCGTTAAACGGGTTGAATTGTCGTCGCCGTATAAACCTTCAACACGGTGCTTAGCAACGAAAGTTACAGATTGATTTTCTAAAGAAGCTGCATTTAGTCCATTCATTTCAAAGCGAAGCTCTGTTTCATTAGGATTTCCACCTTTACCAGACATATACCCAGTCAGTAAAGTTCCGCCCACATCCAGTTGATAATCCCTATATGGAAAAGTCTCGTATTTTTCTTGAGTAAGAATCAATCGAACTTGGGTCGGTGTAACCGTCATTTCATGGATTTTAGTTCCACCAGGCACATTGTCAATTGGGATATTTAGTACTTGCTTAAATGACGCATTTTCCAATTGTTTTTTAGTTAGATTTAGTTTTATACTCCAATCACTCTCTTTTGTTTCTAGTACTCGATTATAAGAAATTTGGAATTTAGTACCTTCTTGGTGTAAGGCATCAGACTCGAACAGTTGCTGACTAAAATATTCTCCTTTTGCTCCTTGATTTCCTAAGAAAGATCTTTTCCCATTTTCAATAGAATTTTTTCTATCATTAATCGCCTCAATAAATATCCCTGTATTCCGTACTTTTGAATCTGTAAGCGTAACTGCTGATTTAAGCAATACTTTACCCTCATCTTGTTCAAAAGATTGGATAGTCACGGTGTCAATCCCACCTTTTTGAATTAGGAACACTTGCGTAGTCAAGTCATTTGGATTATAGCTGATAGAATGTTTCTCATTGCTGATGAACTGCATATTCTCCATTGTAAACTCCACATCTGCCATCTGGCCTTCTACAACCCAATCCGTTTCAAAATATCCCTGGAAGACACCAAGCTCTTCATTCCAAGAATGTGTATAATTCCCTTCAATAAAATTACCCTTCGCATCTTTAAGTCCGGTAAATTCAAAGCCTATTTCCTCCCCATCCCAAGATGCTTCAGGTTTCAAACTATATAACAGGAAAGTTCTATTATCATCAATAAACGCTGTGTGTACCGTTAACGTAAATCCGTCCTTCGTAATGGATTGCTCAATCGTTTGGCCTAAGCCTTGCGCTAATGCCGATTGAATACCAGCTCTATATGAAAGAATGTTTGACCAATCATAATTCAGGGCTGCATAAACTGGCGTGGCCATTAGCGCGACAGCTAGTCCAGCCACCAAAGCGAATTTCTTTCTTCTGCGGGGCCGTTTTTCAATCGTTTCACCTTCGGTAATCTTTAACTCATCTTGTTCAATAGAGCTCCACATTTGTTCGAAATCAGGATACACCATATTATGATCTGCCTTCATACCTTTTTTCAGCTTCTGTTCAATGCGTTCCAAATTGATTCTCTCCCTTCAACCATAGATGTTGATTTTGTTCCATTTTTTTGCGCATTATTTTTAATGCTTTATGCAGCCTCGACTTTACTGTACCTACAGGAATTTTTAACGTTTCTGCGATTTCTACTAACGACAATTCACCGATAAAACGAAGAGTAACAACGGCCATAAGCTTTTCTGGCAACTGCTTGAGCAATTCCTCCCATTCCTCCCCAGCTACCTTCTCCATTACAATAGTGTCTACAGACTTAACCAATGCCGTATTCTGCTCATGTAGAAGTTGAACCTGACCTTGTTTTTTCAATTGAGCTTGCTTTCTTTTTAACAAGTTTAAGCATTGGTTCATCGCAATGCGCATAATCCAAGCACGTGTATGCTCAATGCTTTTCCAATCCTGACGGAACACGGTGACAAATACATCATGGCAGAGATCTTCCGCATCTTGTGCATTTCTTAGCATGTAATAACAGGTACGGTATACATCCTTATTGTATGAATCAAATAATTCTCGTTCTGTCAATCTGAGTCACTCCTTTCTGACTGTTCTACTTTATAAACAAATGACTACTAGAAAAGGTTCATCTTTTTTAGAACTTCCTTGTTATGTAATTCAATTAAAAACCTCACAATAAAAACAGATGGCATTAGAGTGGTCCATTATAGGACGTCTAAACCATCTGTTTTTAGCTTGTAGACAGCAATAAGTAGTGACATCATTGGGTCTAGAAATTTTTGTTCCTTCATATTTTCACTTATTATGGTGGCATTTTACAAAAAAGTATATCTTAAGATAATCATAGCTATCGATGAATATCGGTGCAACTAAAAATGACAACCCTAGCTACGTTCATAGCTTTGGGTTGCCTTTATAATTTTATTGATAAAACGGCTTTACATCGTATCCGTTTTGCTCCAAATGATAGCGAATATTTTTATCTACTAGGAAATGTCCTGATCCCACAACAACAAAGTACTTTCCTTTTTTCTCTTCAAGAACATTCATGATTTTCTTGGCCATTTGCTCATCACGTAAGCCGAAAAGCATTTCATTGAACTCAGATGATTGTCCCTCCATTGCTTGGAAGCTTTTTGCGAATTCTTCCACATTCCCTTGCTGCCAGCTTGTAAACCATTCTTGAAGAATTTCGGATTGATTTTCTTCAGATGGATTGAGGATATTATCCAGCACAGCGACTAATGACTGTTCCTGTGCCTCTGGTGACAATGCATCAAACATATCTACCTGCGCTCTTGTACCTTCTAATTCAATCACTGGCTTTTGTTGCAACTGTGCGTTCAATAAAAAGTATATATCAATCCCGTGCATTGTCATTTCTTGTGGTGTCATTCCAAAGGAATCGTCCATTGCCAGCATTGATAATGCACTAGAAAGCATCCATGGCTTTTGTACTGTTAGTTCCTCCATTGGAAGATTGTAAAGCTTTGCGACTTGTTCTAACTTCGCATATGTTTCTGGTGCAACAGTATCTTTTAGTGTTTTGCCATCTGTATACATTGCTTTTTCTGCATAGTATTCGAGTGCTTCCGCATCCAGGATATTCGCCTCTACTAATAGCGCATCCGATTCATTGAATGCCTTTACTAGTTTGTTATTGAATGGATATAAATCGGGTGTTCCTAGATGAATGGAACCTAGTAAGTATACAAGTGTATCCTCATCCTGAACAACCCAAGCTACCCCGTTCGATCCTTGCTCTGCTAGCCCATATGTACTCTGAATGAAACGCACAGCCAATATTACAGCCTGTTGAGTCGTTGCCTTGCTCTCCAGCTGTAATCCATTAGCAGAGCCTTGTAATATATGATGCTCTTTCATAAATTGAATAGGATCTTTACCAACCGGTAAATCATAACGCGCTACAATATTATATAAACGTTTTACAATATCCCCACGTGTGTTATCATTCTTCACACTCACTGGTTTATATTGTTTGTTTTCATCTAAACCTAGAGAAGCAATTTTCTTTTCTGTTAAAGCTAATAATTCATTTACTTTATCTACCGAAATTTCTTGAAGGAAACCATCGAAATACCATTCCATTGGAAAGATTCCGTATTTTTCACCCTCATTTAATGTTTCTATTGCCCACTCACTAATTGATGGTGTTAAAGGTAGTGACTGCTCCTCCGCATGGATCACAGGTACAACCGTTGTCAGCATCAATGAAGCCCCAAGCAAAATAGCGCTTGTACGTTTCATTATCTTTTTCATCATAAGATTTTCTCTCCCTTTTTCTACTTCCTTACCTACAACGTTTGAAATTATACCATAAATAGACCAACTATTTTATAAGTAAATGTGAAAATTTTTACAAAAATGTATTGACTTTAATTATGTCGAAATAGTTATTACATCCCATTAAATAAGACGATGACACTCGTTCTTGTCATCGCCTTTTATTTTAAGCTTATTGAGTAAATTTAGGATCCAATATACCTAAACCACTGCCTTCAATTTCAAACTTCACTTTTGAAGCACCTTCTAAATTAACATTAACCTTTACCTTATCTTTTATCGACCCGCTATCATAAATCAATTTATTATCTGCGTAAATTTTCATATAGCCTATTCCGAAAGAACCTGCCGCTAGCTTTTTAACAGGCGCTAGGTACGTTTCAAATGATTTATATTTTCCATTAGCCATGTATTCAACTGTATGATCTTGTACAGCCCCACCGCCGTGATAGCCACCTAGTTGATAGGATTGTTCAAACTTTTCTCCAGTACTAATAACGATAGAGCTTGGGTTATGGAAGAAGTGATCTTCATCACTCCCAATAGGCTTTACATCTTTTAAAGAGATGAAGGTTGGAGCATCACCAATATAAATGGATTTTGATTTACCATCCCATGTCACATTTTTCCCTAAAGACTCAGCAATAAAACGCATAGGCACATAAGTAGTTCCTTCATAAATAAAGCCAGATTGACCCTCTTTTGGCTTTTTCTCAACCTTATCTACATAGTAATGAATCGTATCTTGAGAAACATTGATCTTTTTCAAACTGCTTGCTGCCTCTGTCGTTGAAAGGTAGGTGAAGGTTAAACCTCCTAATATAAAAAAGCCTAAATAACTCGTAATAATAAGTAGTTTTTTCATTGAGCACACTCCTTAATATATTTATATGTAATTATACCAAAAATTACATATAAATATTTCAACATATTGTTCAAAATAGAAAAAAACCTGCTTATCACTTCTTTATTCATGAAGCAATCCTTATTCTACATAATCATATTTGGCTTTTAAACGAGGCTTAAGGTCACTAGGCTATACTTGTTTAATCTCACAGACTTTTGTTTATGAAATTGAAGCTTTCCACTTTTAATATGATTATTAGTATCTGAATATTACTTAAATCCGTATGGATTATTCTTATCTATTAAAAAATGAATGTTTAACTCCATTTTTCTTTTAGTTACTGATTATGCTAGTATGTGACCTCCTTCTACATGAAGAATGGTTCCAGTCACAAAACTATTTTGTAGCAAGTATAATATGCTTTGTGCAACATCTTCGACCCTCCCTATACGTTTAACTGGAAGTTTATTTTCAACAGAAGCATAAAAATTATTCCGTATTTCTTCTGGCATTTTATTACGAGAAGGTGTATCAATGATACCAGGTGAAACAATATTCACTCGGATTGGAGCAAGTTCTAATGCCAAAGTTTGGCCTAGATTAGAAACAGCTGCATTGACTGCACCTAGAGTTGCTGAACCAACCATAGATTTATAGGCCACAACCCCAGAAAATAAAGTAATGGAACCGTTTGGTAAAATTTTCAACGCACCGTATTTTGCTGCATAATATTGTCCCCAAAATTTGTTTTCAAATAACTGTCGAGCCTGGACTGTACTTGTTTGGATGAATGAGCCCCCTGATGTTTCTGCTGCGCTTACTACAAGATGATCGAACGGACCGACTTTTTCAAAGAAAGACACAACTTGCTGTTCTTGTGTTGTATCTAGTGTGTAAGCTATAGCCTTCACCCCCAATTGCTCTTTTGCTTTCCGTAATTTATCTTCAGATCGACTTGCAATGATTACTTCAGCACCTTGGGCTAATAGTTGTTTCGCTGATTCCAAGCCAATCCCAGAGCTCCCACCAATAATGACAACCTTTTTATCTTTTAACATGTTTTTACCTCCTATATTTCCAAATAGTAAATTAAAAATTCAATTTCTCTGGCATTTGTATATCACGCTTTCATTCATAATGGGTACTGATAGTAAAGGTACTTATTATAAGATCTACGCTTAAGGATAGTTGATATTTTGTTGAAATCTCACTAAATTTCATTACCCCCTTAATCTAGTAATGGATTAACAAAGCCAACGATATTATATATATAGTTACTTTATTTTCGGAAGTAGTGATATTTATTTTACAAAGTTTCTAGAAGTATACTATTGTGATAATATAAGGTGAATTAGACAAAAAAATTTTAGGAGGCTGTTTCTGATGAGTGTGATTGAGCCAGTCGTGTTGACCAAAGGAACTCCAGGTGAGACTTGTCCCATCGCTAAAACACTGGATATAATTGGAACAAAATGGACATTTTTGATAATTCGTGATCTGCTTATAGAAGGAACGATGCGCTTTAGTGACCTATTGAAATCAATGGATGGAATTAGCCCGAAAACACTTTCCCTCCGCCTTAAAGTGTTGGAGGATCAAGGTATTTTAGAAAGAAAGGTATTCCCTGAGGTTCCCCCTCGCGTGGAATATACGCTAACAGAAAAAGGAAAGGGATTGGAAGGTATTTTTATTGAACTAAAAAGATTTGGACTAAATTTATAAAAAATAAACCTTTAAATGTAAGCTATCATTGTGCAAAATGGAGGAAATTCAATGAATAAAGAAGATCAAATACGTGATCTTATTATCCAAACTTCTCTAAGTTTATTTAATAAAAAAGGTTACAACCAAACTTCTATTCAAGATATTATGACTGCCACGGCATTACCTAAGGGTGCCATTTATAGACGTTTTGAAAATAAAAATGACATAGCCATTGCTTCCTTCACCTATTCTATGAAGATTATTTGGGATCATTATTTTGAAGCAATAAAGTCTAAAATAACAGCGACAGATAAAATAATTGCTATGTTTGAAGTTTATCAAGATGCGGTTCATACCCCACCAGTTGATGGTGGATGTCCGCTACTGAATACAGCCATTGAAAGTGATGATGGATTCCCAGAACTACATGAGTTAGCTGCTAATGCACATAAAGAAACCCTACTTTTTTTACAATCAATCATTGAAGAAGGAATACATGCCAAAGAATTTAGCCAGCATGTAAATGCTTATTCCCTAGCATCTTTTTTATTCTCTACTTTAGAGGGTGCTGTCATGTCTAGTCGTTTAGCTTTAAATAACGATCATATGAATCATAGTATTGAACAGATCACATACCTTTTACAACAGTACGCACCAAAGAACCAAGAGGTTTAAAATACAATACCTCTTGGTTTTCACTGAAATGTAATAATTATATTGTTGAAAAAAAATGCATTTGCGTTTAAGATTATCTTGCGGACCGGACGGTTCGGTCCTAATCTATTTTAAAGGAGAGATAGTTTTGGAAATAGCAATTTTACTTTACGATGGGATTACAGCTTTGGACGCAATTGGTCCATACGAGGTATTTGCAGCTACACAGCAATGTCATGTGAAATTTGTTGCTAAAGATAAAGGACTGATTAAACTAGATTCAAAAATGGGCTTTTTGCATGCAGACTATAGCTTTTCTGACATAACTTCTGCCGATATTCTTATTGTTCCTGGCTGTAGTCCACCTAACTTCAAAAATCCAATGAATGATGAAACAACGCTCAATTGGATTCGTAACATACATCAAACAACCAAATGGACAACATCCGTGTGCAATGGCTCTCTTATTTTAAGTGCAGCTGGTCTATTAAAAGGAATGAAGGCAACTAGTCACTGGGGTTCCTTTGATATCCTACAATCCCTTGGAACTATTCCAACAGATGAAAGAGTTGTGCGCCAAAATAAAATGGTCACAGCAGCTGGCGTCTCTTCTGGTATTGATATGGCTCTACAACTAGTTGCATGGGAATTTGGTGACGACCTTAGTATGGGAGTTCAGTTAATACTGGAATATGATCCACAGCCCCCATTTGATACAGGCTCTGTACAAAAAGCACCTAAGCCTTTAGTCGAAGATATAAAAAAAATGCTTCAGGCATTTTCAGAGAAAGAGCCTGATCTGTAAACTCACCTTTTATACACCTCCTTAACACAGAGGTGTTTTCGTCATGATTTTTACGGTATTCATTTTGCTCTTACCGTTTTATAACGTTTGTTGTGACATTCCGTAGTATACTTTTATCACAACAAACTAAAGGAGTACATAAATGCTTGATTCTAATCCTAATTGGCTGGCACATTGCACAGAAATAAAAGATTTAGCCAAATCATTATTTCATAAATCGACGATACATCTTGATCGTGCGGCTCTCTTATTGATTACGGATGGCCAAACCACTCTATCTATTAATGGTCATAATGAGCATATTGTATTTGGGCATTTAATCGCCCTTGAAAATGATGCCGTTATCCAACTTACACATACAAATCGACTTGATTTTTCAGGCTATTTAATTAGCTTTGAGCTATATGATACAGAAATCAAATCAACCTGTAATTGGTCTATCGATACAACAAATGGTTACTATATTCAACGAGTGCCTGAAACGGTCATCGCAGATATTCGTATATCGCTTGCTATAAACACAGATCATCTCCATATTACTATTAAACAATTTATTTTATACAGCTTGTTGAAAGAATTACAACAAGAGAGACCAATAGATGAATACACCCTGGAACAAAGAATGAAACATACCGTTATTTATATGCAAAAGAAATATAATCAAATGATGACGAGAGATGAATTGGCAGCTATCGCTGGATATAGTCCATGGTATTATTCAAGAAAATTCATTGAGTTATATGATAAGACACCGATAGCTTATTTAATTAGTTATCGTATTTTCCGCGCACAGGAAATGCTATTAACAACAGATGATTTATCACAAAATATCGCAAAAAAAGTTGGCTTTGATGATGTGCAAAACTTTAGCCGACAGTTTAAACGTATTGTTGGTCGCCCACCTAAGCAATACAAAAAAACCGTTAGTGAATATCGTGTTTGCTATCTCTCACCTGCACATGCAGAAATTGCGATAGCATTAGGAGTTGTACCTAATTGTGTTACTGTAACTAACTCCCTGACTCCAAAGTATCAACAACTTCTTTTTCATGAAGTTGGTACAACCATTTTAGAAATGCCTCAATATGTGATTCAGCAGGACATAATTGTACAACAACAACCCGATTTAATTATCGGTGTCGACTTAACAGAGGAGACAAAACAGCAGTTCCAAACTATCGCCCCTGTTATCACTGGACTAACCTATGATCTACATTCACTCATCCGTTATTTTGGTAAATTGTTTAATAAAGAGAAGGAAGCTGCACAAATCATTCGCGAACTTACTACATATGTAGAGGTTCTAAAAAATAAAATACAACATCATATAATAAAAGATGCTACTGTCCTATACTTACGTGTGGAGGAGCTAGGTTACCGCTATCTCGGTGAATCTTCTAGTGGCTCGGCTATCCTCTTATATCAGGAGCTGGGCTTGCAAATGCCTGAAGGATTGCGCGCAAATGCAAACAGTTTCAACATATGTTCCTTACAACAATTAGTGGCTGCCAATCCTACATATTTATTTATTGAAAAACGCATAATGGACTATTATACCGCCGACTTAAGCCTAGCTACTTTACAAAATAGTGAGCAGTGGGCAAATTTAGATGCGGTGAAAAATAACCGTGTTTTTTCTGTAGATACTGGTTTATGGATTAACAATTGTAGTGTATTTGGCAAAAGGGAGATTATGCAACAGATTGAACAAGCGATTTTAGGGAGTGTTTGCTTCTAGAACACAATAATCCAATTTTTAAGGCACTTTACGCCATAGTAGGGTTTAACATTACCTGTTATTATTTGATAGTGATAATCATTATCAAATAAAAAGGAGCAATAATCCATGAAAAAAATGACGCCCTATATACTTCTTATACTTGTTGCTTTAGCTTTAGTTGCTTGCTCAAGTACTAACAAAGAAAGCGGAAATGAAGAAAAGGATCCAAAAGAAAAAAGCGAGCCAACAACACGTGTTGTAAAAGATGCCTACGGTGATGTCACTATCCCTACCGAGCCTAAAAATATATTAGTTCTTAGTTCTAACTATGCTGAAAACCTAATTGAAATCGGTGTAACGCCTCAAATGGTGACAGTTGTTGAAGAAATTGAACCTGAATATCGCTTTAACTTATTCGATGACAACCATGTTAAAATTATTCCAACTGTGCAATATGAAGACAATTTAGAAGTTATTCTTCAAGCAGCACCAGATGTCATTATTGCTCAAGGCGCAGCTATTGATGCTAAAAAATATGAAGCATTAAGTAAAATTGCCCCTACGGTAGCTGTTGAAGCCGGTGTTGCAATAGATGAATATGTACCTGTGCTTGGTGAACTGTTCAATAAAGAAAAAGAAGCAGAGCTTGCTCTACAGAAGTATAGAGACAAAATAGCAGATACGAAAGAGAAACTACATCAGGCTATAGGTGACGAAAAAATTCTTGTATTGCGTGTAGAACAAAATCAATATCGTGTGTTAGGCACTGAAAAGGGTAGTCCTGGTAGTGACATGTTATATACACAGCTGGGATTAAGTATTCCAACTAAGCTGAAGGATCATCATGATTGGTTCACGCCTATTTCCTTAGAAGTTTTACCTGAGATTGACGCAGACCATATTTTTGTTGAACAACGTCAAATGCAAAATTATAGTAGTGAACAATCCATGAAGGATTTAGAGAATAGCCCAATGTGGCAAGGAATGGATGCCGTGAAGGCAGGCAATGTTTACCCATTAAAAACAGCTGATTACGTTGTAGGTGAAGGTTTAGTTGGCTCTCCATTATTCCTTGATTATTTAGTTGAAAGGTTGGTGCGTTAAATGCAACAAGAAATTTATGATGTAATTATTATCGGTGGAGGCCCAGCAGGCATGTATGCTGCCTTTTACAGTGGCATGCGTGAAATGAAAACAAAAATTATCGAAGTAAAGCATGAACTAGGTGGATTTATGCGTACCTATCCCGAGAAATTAGTTTGGGATGTCGGGGGTATTGAGCCTGTTCGATGTGAAGAAATCATTCATTCCTTAATCAAGCAAGCGACGACATTTAATCCAACAATCGTCTTTGGTCAAGAAATTGTTGGCATGGAAAAACGCGATGATGGCATTTTTGTCTTAACAGCAAAAACAGGCGAGAAACATTATACAAAAACGATTATTCTAGCTACAGGACGAGGCATTACACGCATTCAGAAATTAACGGTAGAAGGCGCTGACCGCTATGAACTAAACAACCTTCATTATACAGTAACGAACATAAATAGATTTAAAGATAAACGTGTACTCATCTCTGGTGGAGGCGACTCAGCTGTAGATTGGGCTATTGAAATGGCTCCTATCGCCAAAGAAGTGTATGTCGTGCATAGACGTGATGACTTTAGTGCCTTTGAATCTTCTGTAACGCGCATGAAGTCTATCGTCACTACCTTTGTTCCCTATACGGTTTCTCGTTTACATGGTAATGGTAATAAAATCGAGCATGTCACATTACAGCATGTTCATTCAGATGATACAACAAACATTGAAGTAGACGAAGTACTTGTCAATCACGGGTTTGACCGAAACTTTGGTGGCGCCATTATGGATTGGGGCTTAGCTTCTGAAGAATGGGGCATTTCCGTTACACCAAAAATGTGTACTAGTATCCCCGGCATCTTTGGCGCAGGCGATATTGTAACGAACGAAGGGAAAATAAGACTGATTGCAGGCGCATTTAATGACGCGGTCCTCGCTGTAAATAGCGCCAAATTATACATTGACCCTACAGAAGCAAAAATGGCGGGCGTTTCTTCCCACAACGACCGCTTCGCTGAAAAAAATGAAGCGCTACAACAAAAGAATAAAGCTGTAACTACACATAGGTGATCAGTTACTATCTTCCCTGTTAGGTATAATCTAATGGGGATTTTTATTGAAGATATCTATGGAATTACAGTCCACTATACGGCTGTCAAATTCTATAAAAATAGCTGGGTCCCCTTGCTTCTATACTTACGAATTATTTTAAAAAATCTTTGATACAGCGATGATTTTTACGGTATGAGCTGGTTTCCTTCAGCTGTCCTAATATCTTGTCTGTTAGAACAAACCAAATATAAAGTAATTAACAACTATATTCATGAAACTGACTACAATATTTTTAGAAAATATTTACAAAACTCTTTAAAATTTAATTTACAATAATTGTAAAAAACTCGACCCATGGTTAATGGATCGAGTTTTAATTTCGATATTTTATTTCAGCTTATACAGCCTTTGAGTGTCATAAACTGAATTTTTTTGTCCCGAATGAATAATTACTCAACCGTCACCGATTTAGCTAAGTTACGTGGTTTATCCACATCACAACGACGGTGGAGTGCAGCATAGTAGCTGATTAACTGTAATGGCACTACCGATACAAGTGGCGTTAGGTATTCGTGAACATGTGGAATGACTAAGCGGTCTCCATCCTCATCGATACCAGCCATCGCAATAATACATGGATATGCACCACGCGCAGCAACTTCTTTCACATTACCACGGATGTTTAGCCCAACTGATGCTTGTGTAACAAGTGCAAACACTGGTGTTCCTTCTTCAATTAAAGCAATTGTTCCGTGTTTAAGCTCACCGCCAGCAAAGCCTTCTGCTTGGATATAAGAGATTTCCTTTAGCTTTAAGGCCCCTTCAAGGCTCACGTAGAAGTCCATATTACGACCAATAAAGAATGCATTACGCGCGATTTTTAAGTAGTCTTCTGCGATGTCTTCTAATACATCTTTTGAGTCAATCATTGTTTGGATACCGTTTGCGGCAATCGCAAGCTCTTGTTTTAAATCAAATTCTAAGCCTGTGCCATTTGCTTTTGCTGTTACGTATGCTGCTAAAGCAAGGACAGCAACTTGCGCCACATATGCTTTTGTAGAAGCTACCGCAATTTCTGGACCTGCATGTAATAACAATGTGTGGTCAGCTTCTCGTGATAGAGTTGAGCCAGGAACATTTGTAATCGTTAATGTTGGGTAGCCAAGCTCTTTAATTTTTACTAGTACCTGACGGCTATCTGCTGTTTCACCTGATTGTGTAATAAAGATAAATAAAGGTCTTTCTGAAAGTAATGGCATATTATAGCCAAATTCACTAGAAATATGAACTTCTACTGGAATACCAGCCATTTTTTCGAAATATTGTTTACCAATAAGGCCTGCATGATAGCTTGTGCCCGCCGCAATAATATATAAACGATCTGCAGTTCGCAATGCTTCTAAGATTTCTGTATCTATTGTTAGATCGCCATTGTCACCCTCATACGCTTGAATAATTTTGCGAATGACTGTAGGCTGCTCATCCATTTCTTTTAACATATAATGAGGATATGTCCCCTTTTCAATGTCGCTCATATCAAGCTCTGCTGTATATGGTGCACGTTCAACTACAGAACCATCTAGTTTTGTAATTTCAACGCTAGCCTTGTGTACAATGACAACCTCTTTGTCGTGAAGCTCTACATATTGATCTGTCACTTGCAGCATAGCCATTGCATCCGAAGCAACAACATTGAAGCCTTCACCAATTCCAACTAAAAGTGGGGATTTATTTTTCGCTACAAAGATTGTATCTGCAGCTTCTGCATCTAATAATGCAAGCGCATATGAACCATGTAGTAAAGATAATGTTTTACGGAAAGCATCTGCTGTGCATAAACCTTCCTTTACAAACAATTCTACTAATTGCACGATAACCTCTGTATCTGTATCAGATTTCATCGGAATGCCTTTTAAATACGTTTTTTGTAATAGATGATAGTTTTCAATTACCCCATTGTGCACAAGCGTAAAACGCCCTGATGCACTTTGATGAGGGTGAGCATTTAAGCGATTTGGTACACCATGTGTTGCCCAACGTGTATGACCAATACCAATTTTAGCAGCAACATCTTCATCTACTGCTCCTCTTAAGTCTGCGATACGTCCTTTTTCTTTAAAAACAGTTACGCCTTCTTCATTACGTACTGCAATACCTGCTGAATCATAACCACGGTATTCTAGTTTCTCTAAGCCTTTTAATAAAATTTCCTTTGCATCTGATTCACCAATATATCCTACAATTCCACACATAAATTCTCGTCCTCCGATATTGTCAATTTAACGCAATGACAAAGTAGACCTCATCTATCGAATTTTTAGAATGGACAGGCATGCTTTATTTTTATATAAAATAAAACACCCCCGTACATGCAATCAAATCATTCAGCCATCTGAATGGAGCATTCGATATGTGAAGTTTTCTACTATTCATCTATTGCTTTACAATACCTTCTCCATTTCCTGTACATTCAATCGCTCAAATGCTTTCAAAATGAAAAATGACAATCGGGTATGTCGATCGGGAGGTATCCGCCGAATTTTCGATAAACCTCCACCTCGTCTGCTGAAGATCCATTTCGTCCAATTTCTTCAGCTCAGGCGCTATAATTGTTTTCCGATTTTACGCTCTCTTTCCTCCTTTTGCGTTCGTTAAAGAACAAGGTCGGACCTCGTCTTCAACTTCTCCATCATACTCAATCATATGCTATCCGTCAAACTTTCGTTATAAAAAATACCTAGTGCTCTTGCTTTTTCGTGACAAATATGTAGACAAACAATTGTTAGTGGAGGCGAATTTGTAGAGAATCTGAGCGAAATGCTCAAAGAAGGTTTAAAGGGGATCGTATTCGAAATCATTAATCGTTGCACAATTTATGGGTATAAAATTGTCAAACAACGTACGATTATGGACTTTGAGGGTATAGCAGAAGGCATATTGATCTTGGTACAATCACAAATGCGCTCATCACATTATCCAAAAGATAACGAAAGACACAAGCCAAAACAGCTTGTGCCCTTTTTATTATTTACTAGCTAATAAATTTACTATTTCTCTATTAAAGGCAGGTAGGTCATCTGGTGTTCTACTTGTTACTAGTTGCTTTTGACAGACGAATACTTCTTCATCGTGGAATTTTGCCCCTGCATTTTCTAAATCTACTTGAATGGATTTATAACCCGTGGCGTCACGACCATTTAGTGTTTTTGCCGTAATTAGTAGCTGCGGTCCATGACAAATGGCAAAGGTAGGCTTCATATCATCCATAAAGGATTTTACAAACGCCACTACTCGACCATCGGCGCGTAAGATATCAGGAGAAAAACCACCAGGTATAAACAGTGCATCAAAATCATTGGCCTTTACTTCATCAATGCCTTTATCAATTTTTACTGTTTCCCCATGTTTTCCTTTTACTTCTTTTCCTGCCTCTGTATCAATTGTTACTAGCTGATGTCCAGCCGCTTCTAAAGCTTCTTTAGGACTTGTAAATTCACTATCCTCGAACATATCGGTAATAACTGTAGCAATTTTAGCCATATCTATCAAACACTCCTTGTTATTGTGACTCCCTTTTACTGTTCCCCATCTTTTCTATTTCAAACATCCATTTCAAACAAGAAAAACTCGATTTCCTAAAAACGGAAATCGAGTTCATATTCTTCATTTACTATTCTGTTAAGCCCATTTCTGCACGTACAACATCGGCAATACGCTCAACAAAACGCTCACAATCTGTTTCTGTAGCAGCTTCCACCATTACACGAACAAGTGGCTCAGTACCTGAAGGACGTACTAAGACACGACCATTCCCTGCCATTTCCGCTTCTACCTCTGCAATCACAGCGGCCACTTTCGTATTTTCAGTCACTGCATGCTTGTCTGTTACGCGAACATTGACAAGACGCTGAGGATAGATTTTCATTTCAGCAGCAAGCTCCGACAGCTTCTTACCTGTTGCTTTCATAATGTCGACAAGCTGAATACCTGTTAGTAGACCATCGCCTGTTGTATTAAAATCTAAGAAAACAATATGCCCTGATTGTTCGCCACCTAAATTGTAATCATTAGCACGCATTTCCTCTACAACATAACGATCTCCTACTGCCGTTTGTATACTTCGCATACCGTTATCTTCGACAGCCTTATAGAAGCCCATATTGCTCATAACAGTTGAGACAATTGTTTGCTTCTTTAAACGACCAACTGCATTTAAATACTTTCCAATAATAAACATAATTTGATCACCGTCAACAATTTTACCGTTTTCATCTACAGCAATTAAACGGTCACCGTCCCCATCAAATGCTAGACCAACATCTGCATTCTTTTCCAATACAAACTTAGCTAGTCCCTCAGGATGCGTTGAACCTACACCATCATTAATATTTAGACCAGTTGGAGAAGCACCCATTGTAGAAATGTCAGCCTCTAGATCCGCAAAAAGATGCGTCGCTAATGATGAGGTAGCACCATGTGCACAGTCTAATGCTACATGGATACCATCAAATTCTTCATCCACTGTTTGCTTTAAGTATTGAATATACTTTTGTCCACCCTCGAAATAGTCACTTACAGATCCTAAATCAGCCCCTATTGGACGTGGTAATGTATCCTCTTGAGCATCAAGTAAAATTTCAATTTCCTCTTCTTGTGCATCTGTTAGTTTAAAGCCATCTGGACCAAAGAATTTGATGCCATTGTCCGCTACTGGGTTATGCGAAGCTGAAATCATGACGCCTGCATCTGCGCTCATAATACGAGTAAGGTATGCCACACCTGGAGTTGAAATAATTCCGAGTCGCATTACTTCTACCCCAATTGATAGGAGCCCAGCAACAAGTGCACCTTCCAGCATCTCGCCTGAAATACGTGTGTCACGACCAATTAAAACCTTAGGACGGTCAGTTGCATCCTTCGTTAACACATAGCCACCTATACGGCCAAGTTTAAATGCAAATTCCGGTGTTAGTTCACTATTGGCGACGCCACGGACGCCATCTGTTCCAAAATATTTACCCATTCTACTTATTCTCTCCTTCAATGCAAGACTGTGTCATATTCATCCATAGACACTTGTCCGCTTACTTTTGGAAAAGTCTGCTTTTGTTTATTCATTGGTAATTTTTAATAGTCCACTCAGTTAGTTTGTTTGGTGAATATATTGCGGTCTACCCACCAAAACAAACCCCGGTTAGATTTTTGATTTAGAATCAAAATAAAATTATAGTCAGATATTGTTTAAGAATCAATATCTTCCGTTTCATCGGTTGGCGTATTTTTATCAGTAGTAGTACTATCATCCTTCACATCAGTTTCTTCAGTTGGAGGTGGCGCTTCCTCTGTAGAAGCTGGTGTTTTCTGCTCTTCTTCCTTCTCTACTTTTGTAATATCTGCCTTCACTTTTATTTTCTTATCAGATATTTTTGTCACACCATCTGGTAATTTTACATCAATTTCATAAGTTTTTGACTCTGTAATTTTTGACAGGTCTACTGTTATTGGAATTTCTGTTAAACCATCAATAATCGATTTTCTGCCATATACTTTAATCATTTTTTGCGTAAATGTTAAAGAATTGATCGTTATATCATCCAATGCTTGCCCTGTTTCCCTCAAAACAACCGGGAGTTCTCGACTATATTCCCCAATATCTACTTGAACATTAACAGTATCAGGTTCAATTGTCACATCAAGTTTATTTAAGTCTCGATCTAATACTTTTACTGCCGCGTCCTGAGTGAAGGATTGCTTCAAGCCTGGCTCTCCAGCAACAGTTGCTTTTACATAGCTGATGCTTTCAATAGCACTTTTTGCACCTGTCACGTAAACAGTCGGTGGATCAGCTACCATATCCTTTAAAATATACCCTTCTTCTATTAGTCGAGTATTCATTTCAGGGTCCACTCGGAACTCTTTCGTGACCTTTTCCTCAATATTTACATGAATAGTTGCAGGGTCTAATGTAACCTTTAACTTATCAGAAATATTTTCGTATTGTAGCTTTACATCATGCTCGCCAATCAATAGATTACTTAAATCAACAAATACTGAGAAATCCTTTGTTGCTCTTGTTTTTATAACAACAGGCATTGGCCCTTTTATCTTCACATCTACTGTTTCAGGTAAACCTGTTACAATCAGATTCTCATTATCATAATAAACATCTACTGGCACATCACGAATAATATCAGTCTGTTCAGTGGTGGTTGTTGTATTGATTGGAGATAGCTCGGTACGAACTGAGAAAAAAAGCAAAAATGCTAAAAATAGCGCGATGATTCTTAATACCCAAGGGCTATCCATCATTTTATCCATTCTTTTTCCCCCTCCAAGTTAACTTAGAGGCTGCATTTGACTCTTGTGCTGATCCGAACCACATTTTTCGCAATAGTGTCTCGAACTCCTCTAGAGAAAGATTACGATGGAGATTACCATTCAACGTAATACTAATGGCGCCTGTTTCCTCTGAGACAACGATTGTAATTGCATCCGTAACTTCACTTAACCCAAGCGCAGCACGATGGCGTGTCCCTAACTCCTTTGAAATAAATGGACTTTCAGATAGAGGTAAATAACAAGCTGCCGCTGTAACTTTATCTCTTTGCATAATAACCGCCCCATCATGTAGTGGCGTATTCGGTATAAAGATATTAATTAGCAATTCTGAAGAAATTTCAGCATTTAGACCTATACCTGTTTCAATATATTCGTTAAGACCTGTTTCTTTTTCAATTGAAATTAACGCACCTATTCGACGTTTAGCCATATAACTTACAGATTTTTTCATAGCCTCTATAAGCCTTGTTTGCTCCTCGTCTTCTTGACTAGATGATCGTTGGAAAAGTTTACCTCTACCAATTTGTTCTAAGCCTCGTCTGATTTCAGGTTGGAAGATGATAATAATCGCTAAGAAACCAAATTCAATGACCTGCTGTAACATCCAGCCTAATGTTTGTAACCCTAAAAGGTCTGTTGCAATTCGTGCAATAATAATGACGAAAATTCCCTTAAGTAATTGGACAGCCTTCGTACCTTTAATGAGGGTTAAGACCTTATAAACAACGTACCAAACGAGCAGTACATCGATGAAGTTAATAACAATATTCACAGGCGTTAAATCTGTGAAATGTTCAATAATTTGCACGTGGCATCCCCCACTTTTCATTACGAATCCATACACATTCAAGTATAGCACATTCTTATCAAATGTAACTTTTTTCAAATAAAAAGTCTACTCAGAAGAGTAGACCTTTCAGCCTCTCACGTGCACTATTTTTTAGGACGTATAGAGTGTTATTTAGTTTCTTCCTTTTCATCAAATGTCATGGCTGATTTTACAGAGTTTTTAATTGTATACCATAACCATTCAAATACTTCGTCAATTTCTTCAATTCTCCCTGAAACTACCGCTGAAGATGCCATGTATTGCCCGTTTATGACTGTGACGTTACCATCAACTTCTCCTTCAACAACCAAATCGCCATTTTTCACAACAATATCGCCCTTTACAACTTCTCCTTCAGGTACGATAACCGTTTGACCATCCACAACTAAATTGGGCTGCTTGGTCACAGAGAAATGCTGGTCATCCATAAAGCTACCGAGCAAGGTAGCACTCATAAATAAACAAAATACTGCTGCTGCCACAAAAAGTGGATGTCGACGTATCCATTTTTGTATGCCTACTCGACTTTTTGGTTTTGGTAAACGAGCCATTACTGCTGCTTCAAAATCCGGAGGCGCTGTAATATGGGAAGCACTCTTCACAAAGGCGATTGTTTCACTCAATTCATGCATCAACTGTTTACAATCATTACATGTATGCAAGTGTTGCTTTAACTCTTGCTCATGCTCACGACTAATGTCACCGTCTAAATAATCATGCATATAATCAATAATATGCTCTGGACAAGTATTCATGACGCTCCCCCTCCTACAGATTGTTTAACTGCTTACGTAATGCCTCACGTCCGCGGTGAATTCTCGTTTTCACCGTTCCAAGCGGCATATCTAAAATCTCGCTAATCTCTTGCAACGATAACTCTTCTATATATTTCAATACTATAACCGAACGGTATTTATCCGGTAAACGTCCAATTTCGTATTGAATGCGATCTTGCAGCTCCATTTGCTCTAACTGCTCCTCTGGTAGCTGGTCGTCTGCTGCGATTTGTGAATACATATCAAGCCCTTCTGTACCAGCTACTTCTGCATCTAAATAATAATCCGGTTTCTTTTTCCGAATCCGATCTATACAGAGGTTTGTCGCTATGCGATAAAGCCACGTGGAAAACTTTCTTTTCTGATCAAAAGTATGCAAATTCATATATGCCCGAACAAAAGCTTCCTGAGCAATATCTTCAGATTCTTGTTTGTTACCTAACATTCGATAGCATACTTGGTACAGTTTGTGCTGATAGAGACTCACAATATCGGCAAATGCGTTTTGATCGCCTTTAAGCACTTGTTTTATTCTCTTATTTACTAACGCATCCATTGTGTTGACTTCTCCACCTTTACAACTGTCTTATACTATACGACCCATCAATAAGAAAAGTTTCGTTTTATTTCAATTATAGCAAAAGATTTTTATGCAATGTGGCAACAGGAAATTTTTTGAAAAATTTTCTTTAAACTAAAGTTTCTCCAAATAAAGATCCCATTAAAGCAACAGCTACATTTGCTGTTGTATTTTTCTCGTCTAATATCGGATTAACTTCTACAAACTCTGCTGAAGTTAACATTCCAGACTCTTGTAACATTTCCATCGCTAAATGACTTTCTCGATACGTAATTCCACCTGGCACTGGTGTTCCAACACCTGGTGTATAAAGAGGGTCAAGTCCATCTAAATCCAGCGATAGGTGTAATCCATCAACATCTCGCTCTTTTAAATAGGCAAGTGCATCTTCCATAACACGCGTCATGCCAAGTCGGTCAATTTCATGCATAGTGTATACTTTAATCCCTTGTTCACGAATCAAATCACGCTCACCAGGATCTACAGAACGAGCTCCTATAATAATAACGTTTTCTGGCTTAATTTTTGGCACATTATTACGAATTTGAACTAAACGTTCATGCCCAAGCCCAATACTAACTGCTAAAGGCATTCCATGTATGTTGCCGGAAGGTGTAGTTTCAGGTGTATTTAAATCTGCATGTGCATCATACCAAATAACACCTAGATTTTTATAATGTTCCGCTAATCCTGCAAGTGTCCCAATAGCAATACTATGGTCACCACCAAATACAAGTGGGAATTTTTTTTGTTCGACTACTTCATGTACGCTATTAGCTAAAGCCGTACTAACTTCTACTACTTCCTCTAAATTCAATAACTTTTCATCTACTGTCGCGTTTGCATGCTTTTGACTAACACGAATATCCCCTTGATCTTGTACCTCGTGTCCAATACTTGCTAAACGTTCAACAACGCCTGCATAACGAATAGCACTTGGTCCCATATCTACGCCTCGGCGTGTTTGTCCGTAATCTGTTGGTACTCCAATAATAGAAATATTAAGTTTATTCATGTTTTTATACCCCCTAAAAGTTATAAGACTATTGTAAAGCCTACTTACCACTTGGCTCAACCCAACATAAATACGCATATTTATTCATTTTCAAATAACATAAAAAAATCTCCTACTGTTTTCAGTAAGAGATTAGTTATCTGTATTTATTATATCACTTTTGAATATATTTTATTCTATAAAAGTGAGCCATGAAGGACTCGAACCTTCGACCCTCTGATTAAAAGTCAGATGCTCTACCAACTGAGCTAATGGCTCATAAAAGAAAAATGGCTGGGGTACTAGGATTCGAACCTAGGCATGACGGAATCAAAATCCGTTGCCTTACCGCTTGGCTATACCCCAATCATTTATAAAACTGGTGGAGGGGGACGGATTCGAACCGCCGAACCCTAAGGAGCGGATTTACAGTCCGCCGCGTTTAGCCACTTCGCTACCCCTCCGAAATAACACAAGAATAATGGTGGAGGATGACGGGCTCGAACCGCCGACCCTCTGCTTGTAAGGCAGATGCTCTCCCAGCTGAGCTAATCCTCCATAGAAACAGGTGTGTTATATCACAGTTTATTTTCATTTTAAAGCCTGTACATCATGATGATGTATTTTAAATGGTGACCCCTACGGGATTCGAACCCGTGTTACCGCCGTGAAAGGGCGGTGTCTTAACCACTTGACCAAGGGGCCAAACTTATGTCTCAAACAAGACAAGAATTATGATAACATTATTTCTACATTCTTGCAACACTTTTCTACATTTTTTTATGTATAAAGCCATCTTAAAAATGAGCAAAAAAATGGCTCCGAAGGCAGGACTCGAACCTGCGACAACCTGATTAACAGTCAGGTGCTACTACCAACTGAGCTACTTCGGAACAATACTATTCAAATCGGTCTTAGACAACCTCTTAAGTACATTTATTATTATAGCAAGCATTCTAAATAATGCAACATATTTGTGTAAAATATTATATTTTTTTGTCGAGAATTTCTTAAATAGTACTTAGAAAGTATAATAGTTCTCTATTAAATCTAAAATTTCTATTTTGTGTATTAAATATTCTTGCTGTATATTATTGCAATTGTTAAAATAAAAATAGTTTTATGAATTTTCTATCATTTTAGGGGGAGGAATGTTCAAATGGTAATAGAGGATTTAATTGCACCGGATGTTTATAACATCACAGAGGAATTAGAAAAGTTTTCGCAAGATAGTGAACGCCAAGCTATACGTTGGTTAAATACACAACAAGAGAGACAAACCGTTACTTACGTAGAACTTGTTCAAAAAATGAATCAATACGCGAATGCCTTTACGAAGAAGGGGCTTCAAAAAGGAGATCGTGTATTAGTTATTATTCCTCGCCTACCTGAGGCCTATTTTGTTTTCCTAGGCTGTTTAAAAGCGGGTATTGTTCCTATTTCCTGTTCAGAGATGTTGCGCGCAAGTGATTTAGAGTATCGTATGGAGCATTCTTCTGCCAGTGCCGTTATCGCCTATGAAGTATTTACTAGTGAAGTAGACAAAATTTCGTCTTCTGTCGATGCTTTAAAAAACAAAATGGTCATCGGAACAGCTACAGGAGATTGGACTTCTTTAGATGAATTGGCTAGCTCTCAGCCAAATACATTTACGGCTGTTGCTACTAAACGCGATGACATGGCCTTCCTTTCTTATACTTCTGGAACAACAGGTAAGCCTAAAGGCGTCGTCCATTCTCATGGCTGGGGCTATGCACATATTCGAACAGCGGCTGCACAGTGGCTTTGTGTACGTGAAGGAGACTTAGTATGGGCAACTGCAGCTCCAGGCTGGCAAAAATGGATTTGGAGCCCGTTCCTATCTACTATTATGTTGGGAGCTACTGCCTTTGTTTATCATGGTGGATTTGATGCAAAAACATATCTTCAACTGTTGCAGGATGAAAAGGTTAATGTTCTTTGCTGCACCCCAACTGAGTATCGTATCATGGCGAAACTTGAGAATTTAAAAGACTATAATCTATCTTCTCTTCGTAGTGCTGTCTCTGCTGGTGAGCCATTAAATCGACCAGTCATTGAAACATTTAAGAATCACTTTGGTTTAAAAGTCCGCGATGGTTATGGTCAAACTGAAAATACATTACTCATTGGTACTTTGGAAAACACGGAGCTACGACCTGGTTCCATGGGTGTCCCAACTCCAGGTAATATTGTACGTATTATCGACAATGAAGGCAATGAGGCACCTGTTGGCGAGGTTGGCGATATTGCGATACACAAATCATCGCCAGCCTTGTTTAAAGAGTATTATCGTGAGCCTGAGCGCACACAAGCGGCATTCCGCGGTGAATGGTACATTACAGGTGATCAAGCAAAATGTGATGAAGATGGTTACTTCTGGTTTGAAGGTCGGGGCGATGATATTATTATTTCATCTGGTTATACGATTGGTCCATTTGAAGTGGAAGATGCCTTAAACAAACATGATGCTGTACAAGAGTGTGCTGTGGTAGCTGCTCCAGATGAAATTAGGGGGCATATTGTCAAAGCCTACGTAATCTTACGAGATGGCTATAAGGGACACAATGAAGAAGAACTAATCAAGGAGCTACAGGAGCATGTAAAAGCACTGACGGCTCCTTATAAATATCCTCGTAGTATTGTCTTTATCGATGAGTTACCAAAAACAACATCTGGGAAAATTCGTCGTATCGAACTACGAGCAGCAACTGTCTAAAATAGTAAGGAGGCATTTCATTCAAAGAAATGCCTCCTTACTTTATCTACTTTTTAGAATTTTAGACAGAAAAAAAGCCACTACTGAGTGTATCAGTAGCGACTTTTTGCGCCTAGCGATGTCCTACTCTCACAGGGGGAAGCCCCCAACTACCATCGGCGCTAAAGAGCTTAACTTCCGTGTTCGGTATGGGAACGGGTGTGACCTCTTTGCCATCATCACTAGACTATTTTCGGCTTTCAATATACATAGCATTTCTTCGTCAGCTTCTGTCGTTCAGTCAGTCACGTACTTGAGTACGCTCCTTCCCTCTCTCTATTGCTTCCTCGAACTACTCGTATCTTGAAACCCTTCATAAAAGAAATTATTCTTTCAAAACTGGATAAACGGTTCATTGAATGTTTCAAACTTTTTTGGTTAAGTCCTCGATCGATTAGTATTCGTCAGCTCCATGTGTCACCACACTTCCACCTCGAACCTATCTACCTCATCGTCTTTGAGGGATCTTACTTACTTGCGTAATGGGAAATCTCATCTTGAGGGGGGCTTCATGCTTAGATGCTTTCAGCACTTATCCCGTCCACACATAGCTACCCAGCGATGCCTTTGGCAAGACAACTGGTACACCAGCGGTGTGTCCATCCCGGTCCTCTCGTACTAAGGACAGCTCCTCTCAAATTTCCTACGCCCACGACGGATAGGGACCGAACTGTCTCACGACGTTCTGAACCCAGCTCGCGTACCGCTTTAATGGGCGAACAGCCCAACCCTTGGGACCGACTACAGCCCCAGGATGCGATGAGCCGACATCGAGGTGCCAAACCTCCCCGTCGATGTGGACTCTTGGGGGAGATAAGCCTGTTATCCCCGGGGTAGCTTTTATCCGTTGAGCGATGGCCCTTCCATGCGGAACCACCGGATCACTAAGCCCGTCTTTCGACCCTGCTCGACTTGTAGGTCTCGCAGTCAAGCTCCCTTGTGCCTTTACACTCTACGAATGATTTCCAACCATTCTGAGGGAACCTTTGGGCGCCTCCGTTACCTTTTAGGAGGCGACCGCCCCAGTCAAACTGTCCGCCTGACACTGTCTCCTGCCCCGCTAAGGGGCATGGGTTAGAATTTCAATACAACCAGGGTAGTATCCCACCGACGCCTCCTTCGAAGCTGGCGCTCCGAGATCTCTGGCTCCTACCTATCCTGTACAAGTTGTACCAAAATTCAATATCAGGCTACAGTAAAGCTCCACGGGGTCTTTCCGTCCTGTCGCGGGTAACCTGCATCTTCACAGGTACTATAATTTCACCGAGTCTCTCGTTGAGACAGTGCCCAGATCGTTACGCCTTTCGTGCGGGTCGGAACTTACCCGACAAGGAATTTCGCTACCTTAGGACCGTTATAGTTACGGCCGCCGTTTACTGGGGCTTCAATTCGCAGCTTCGCTTGCGCTAACCACTCCTCTTAACCTTCCAGCACCGGGCAGGCGTCAGCCCCTATACGTCACCTTACGGTTTTGCAGAGACCTGTGTTTTTGCTAAACAGTCGCCTGGGCCTATTCACTGCGGCTCTCATGCGCTTGCACGCTCAAGAGCACCCCTTCTCCCGAAGTTACGGGGTCATTTTGCCGAGTTCCTTAACGAGAGTTCTCTCGCACACCTTAGGATTCTCTCCTCGACTACCTGTGTCGGTTTGCGGTACGGGCACCTCTCACCTCGATAGAGGCTTTTCTTGGCAGTGTGAAATCAGGAACTTCGTCCATACGGACTCGCCATCACAGCTCAACGTTACAGTGTGCGGATTTGCCTACACACACGCCTTACTGCTTGGACGCGCATAACCAACAGCGCGCTTACCCTATCCTACTGCGTCCCCCCATTTCTCAAACGGTGAGGAGGTGGTACAGGAATATCAACCTGTTGTCCATCGCCTACGCCTATCGGCCTCGGCTTAGGTCCCGACTAACCCTGAGCGGACGAGCCTTCCTCAGGAAACCTTAGTCATACGGTGGACGGGATTCTCACCCGTCTTTCGCTACTCATACCGGCATTCTCACTTCTAAGCGCTCCACCAGTCCTTCCGGTCTGACTTCAACGCACTTAGAACGCTCTCCTACCACTGACATCGTAGATGTCAATCCACAGCTTCGGTGAATCGTTTAGCCCCGATACATTTTCGGCGCAGCGTCACTCGACCAGTGAGCTATTACGCACTCTTTAAATGATGGCTGCTTCTAAGCCAACATCCTGGTTGTCTGTGCAACGCCACATCCTTTTCCACTTAACGATTACTTTGGGACCTTAGCTGGTGGTCTGGGCTGTTTCCCTTTTGACTACGGATCTTATCACTCGCAGTCTGACTCCCGTGTATAAATATCTGGCATTCGGAGTTTGTCTGAATTCGGTAAACCGGGATGGCCCCCTAGTCCAAACAGTGCTCTACCTCCAGTATTCTCATCACGAGGCTAGCCCTAAAGCTATTTCGGAGAGAACCAGCTATCTCCAAGTTCGATTGGAATTTCTCCGCTACCCACACCTCATCCCCGCACTTTTCAACGTGCGTGGGTTCGGGCCTCCAGTAAGTGTTACCTTACCTTCACCCTGGACATGGGTAGATCACCTGGTTTCGGGTCTACGACCACGTACTATTTCGCCCTATTCAGACTCGCTTTCGCTGCGGCTCCGCCTTCTAAAGCTTAACCTCGCACGTAATCGTAACTCGCCGGTTCATTCTACAAAAGGCACGCTATCACCCATTAACGGGCTCTAACTACTTGTAGGCACACGGTTTCAGGATCTCTTTCACTCCCCTTCCGGGGTGCTTTTCACCTTTCCCTCACGGTACTGGTTCACTATCGGTCACTAGGTAGTATTTAGCCTTGGGAGATGGTCCTCCCGGATTCCGACGGAATTTCACGTGTTCCGCCGTACTCAGGATCCACTCAGGAGGGAACGAACTTTCGACTACAGGGCTTTTACCTGCTCTGGCGGACCTTTCCAAGTCGCTTCATCTAACTCGCTCTTTTGTAACTCCGTATTGAGTGTCCTACAACCCCAAGAGGCAAGCCTCTTGGTTTGGGCTCTTCCCGTTTCGCTCGCCGCTACTCAGGGAATCGATTTTTCTTTCTCTTCCTCCAGGTACTTAGATGTTTCAGTTCCCTGGGTCTGCCTTCAAGACGCTATGTATTCACGTCAAGATACTACGCGATTAAACGTAGTGGGTTCCCCCATTCGGAAATCTCCGGATCAAAGCTCACTTACAGCTCCCCGAAGCATATCGGTGTTAGTGCCGTCCTTCTTCGGCTCCTAGTGCCAAGGCATTCGCCGTGCGCCCTTAATAACTTAACCTATCAGCTTTCAATACACATCGCATTTAACTGCTCGTGTCTTGAAACCTTTTAATGTTATTAAGCCTATAAAAAACTTAAAAAAATAAATGTGTTTGTTACTATTTCAATGTCGTTTTATCCAGTTTTCAAAGAACAAGTTTTGAAGTATTTCATTCAGAAGAATGAACCTTCAAAACTGAACGCAAAACGTAATCTTACAAACCCAAGGTTTGTATTCCGAAAATATCCTTAGAAAGGAGGTGATCCAGCCGCACCTTCCGATACGGCTACCTTGTTACGACTTCACCCCAATCATCTATCCCACCTTCGGCGGCTGGCTCCAAAAGGTTACCTCACCGACTTCGGGTGTTACAAACTCTCGTGGTGTGACGGGCGGTGTGTACAAGGCCCGGGAACGTATTCACCGCGGCATGCTGATCCGCGATTACTAGCGATTCCGGCTTCATGTAGGCGAGTTGCAGCCTACAATCCGAACTGAGAACGACTTTATCGGATTAGCTCCCTCTCGCGAGTTGGCAACCGTTTGTATCGTCCATTGTAGCACGTGTGTAGCCCAGGTCATAAGGGGCATGATGATTTGACGTCATCCCCACCTTCCTCCGGTTTGTCACCGGCAGTCACCTTAGAGTGCCCAACTAAATGATGGCAACTAAGATCAAGGGTTGCGCTCGTTGCGGGACTTAACCCAACATCTCACGACACGAGCTGACGACAACCATGCACCACCTGTCACCGTTGCCCCCGAAGGGGAAACTATATCTCTACAGTGGTCAACGGGATGTCAAGACCTGGTAAGGTTCTTCGCGTTGCTTCGAATTAAACCACATGCTCCACCGCTTGTGCGGGCCCCCGTCAATTCCTTTGAGTTTCAGTCTTGCGACCGTACTCCCCAGGCGGAGTGCTTAATGCGTTAGCTGCAGCACTAAGGGGCGGAAACCCCCTAACACTTAGCACTCATCGTTTACGGCGTGGACTACCAGGGTATCTAATCCTGTTTGCTCCCCACGCTTTCGCGCCTCAGTGTCAGTTACAGACCAGATAGTCGCCTTCGCCACTGGTGTTCCTCCAAATCTCTACGCATTTCACCGCTACACTTGGAATTCCACTATCCTCTTCTGCACTCAAGTCTCCCAGTTTCCAATGACCCTCCACGGTTGAGCCGTGGGCTTTCACATCAGACTTAAGAAACCACCTGCGCGCGCTTTACGCCCAATAATTCCGGACAACGCTTGCCACCTACGTATTACCGCGGCTGCTGGCACGTAGTTAGCCGTGGCTTTCTAATAAGGTACCGTCAAGGTACAGCCAGTTACTACTGTACTTGTTCTTCCCTTACAACAGAGTTTTACGAACCGAAATCCTTCTTCACTCACGCGGCGTTGCTCCATCAGGCTTTCGCCCATTGTGGAAGATTCCCTACTGCTGCCTCCCGTAGGAGTCTGGGCCGTGTCTCAGTCCCAGTGTGGCCGATCACCCTCTCAGGTCGGCTACGCATCGTCGCCTTGGTGAGCCGTTACCTCACCAACTAGCTAATGCGCCGCGGGCCCATCCTATAGCGACAGCCGAAACCGTCTTTCAGTGTTTCACCATGAGGTGAAACAGATTATTCGGTATTAGCCCCGGTTTCCCGGAGTTATCCCAAACTATAAGGTAGGTTGCCCACGTGTTACTCACCCGTCCGCCGCTAACGTCGAAGGAGCAAGCTCCTTCTCTGTTCGCTCGACTTGCATGTATTAGGCACGCCGCCAGCGTTCGTCCTGAGCCAGGATCAAACTCTCCATAAAAGAAATTTGATTAGCTCAAATTGTTTTGCTGGCATCAATTTTGATGTCCAAAATTTTGTTTCGTTCACTAGCTAGGCTGGCTACTAAAAACTTTATTGATTACGTTTTGCTTGTTCAGTTTTCAAGGTTCATGTTGTTTGTTTCACTGTCACCTCTTGGCGACTTATACATAATAACATCGATTATTCATGAAAGTCAACACTAAATCATAAGTTTTTTTAAAGAGACTTATTTTTTATTTAAAATAATAGAAATGAGGTTATTATTATGATCCGTAAAACGTTGATTTCACTGCTTCTAATCGGAATTCTCTTTGTTTTTCTAAAGCCTATAAATTCTACAATGATTTCTGTATTTAATATTGCGAACGCACCAGTTGTCGTTACAAAAGGTCATTACGGCACATCTCTTATTGTCGAGGTTTCATTCTCTGATGAGTCTCTAATGGATTGGCTTAAAACGGTAAAAGAGCCTTATCCGCTTCTTCTTCTAGATACAGATTGGATCAAGCGTTCCCCAGACCATATAAAAATTATTCAAGAACGGAAATTACCTACAGGACTACTTGGACCAGAGGATTCAATAGAAGAACCTATTAACATTAAGCTTGTACAAAAGGATATAGATATTTATGAACAATATTTCAAGGAAAAGCCACTTTGGTTTGCTACTCGGAATCACCAGTATTCACAAGACTTACAAAAATCTCTGTTTCAGCAACAAATGAATTTGCTATCTCCATCCCTTATTTGGCAGGGTGAGAAAACACCAAAACTCCAAAAAGGGGACTTTGTCTTTGTTCCATTACACCAAGATAGCTCAATTACTTTTAAAGAACTTAATACTTTAATACAGCAACATAAGTTTATGTCAATTGAGGAAAATATATTTGGCTATAAAGTACAAACTAAAAAATCTCCATAAAAAAAATTGCCTCTATTTTGTAGGAGGCAATTTTTTTTGCATTTAAGCATTTTTTGCTTGTTCTTGGCGCGCTTTGCGACGTGCTTCTAAATTTTGACGATCCTCATCGGATTTTGCATTATATTTTGGCAATACTAGTAATTGATATGCATTAACCGCCAATAACGGGAATAATAATAACGCGACGTATTCATTGATATTTTCATCACGACCCATTAATGCAATTGTCCATTCCAGAGTTGTAATGACAATCATGAAGAACAGAGCAGAAATGAATACATGTTTTTTCCCTGTTAACTTTACTTTTTGAACGGCCGTAGCTATGGCTCCAAAAATGAGGACGATTAATAATCCAACATAAAACAACCAGCTTTGTCCATCCTTTACACCAGGTACAAAACGGAAGAAAATAATATCAAAAATAGTAATTGCAATGAGTAAAAGCTGCACCCAATTCCACAATGTAAGTGTTCTAAAGATATTTACACCTACTTGATGGAGTGTTAAATAAGCGAAAAAGCCAGCCTGTGCAATAACACTCATTGTAAATCCTAAGAAGACCATCCATAACAGTCCAGCGAAAAATTCTCCCCAATGACCGTTTGCTATGTATGGTTGGAAGAAATCCCAGCGAATAAATAAACTAAAAACTCCGTTGACTACCCCACCAACGAGCATTGCAAAGAAGAAAAACTTTGCCCAATTTCGTATCGTCACAACTAAAAGTCCCCCAATTTCTCAATATATCTGTCCTTATTTTATCAATGCATTGTTAAAAAAGCTATTTCTCATCTTTCCCAATACATAAAGTCATCAGAAATGTGAACAATAATTGAAAGAGTCTATCTATAGAAAGGACTGATTATTGATGCGAAAATTCACCTTATTACTGATTCTAATGCTATTTCTTTCTGCCTGTTCACAAGATAAATCCTCTACTATGTCCTATGATGAAATAAAAAAAATTATGATTGACTCTTTACAAACAGAGGACGGTAAAAAGGCATTGCGACAGCTTTTAGAAGAGCCAAGTTTCCGTGAGCTGTTGATTTTAGAGCATGATGAAGTGAAAAAAGCTACTGAGGAAACATTACTTTCCAAGGAAGCTGAAGACTTTTGGAAGAAAACCTTTGAAGATCCAAAGTTTAAGGAAACCGTTGCAAAAAGTATGCAAAAACAGCAACAGGATATTATGAAGGATTTAATAAAAGATCCAACTTTCCAAAAGGATATGGAAGCCTTTTTTGGACAGCCTGATATGCAGAAACAGCTAGAGACTATCCTTAAATCATCCAATATGCGAAAGCAAATGGAGGAAGTAGTGAAGGAAACGATCGAAAGCCCATTAATGCAATCAAAATGGCAAGAGTTAATTAAAAAGAGTGGCGAAACAACTTCATCTGGAAGTGGCGATAAGAAAGAAGCAAGTGGTGGAAGCGGTGGCAGCACTGATAAGGAGCAAAAAGGCACTGAATAACTGTGGATTAAAAAAACGGATTTCCTCCAAAAGGATGGAAATCCGTTTTTTATTATTTATTTAACTTTTCAATGATTGTCGTCGCGATGTCTAAATAAATTTGTCCGGTAGTATGGTTTTCAGCATATACAGATGGTGCAAAATCAGCATCAGTCCAATCTGGTTGACCAAGTGGAATTTGGCCAAGTAGTTCCGTACGAAGCTCTTCTGCTAGTTTAGGACCTCCGCCTTGCCCAAAGACAAACTCTTTTTCACCTGATTTCGATTGGAACCAAGCCATGTTTTCAATAACACCTAAAATTTCATGGTCCGTTTGTAGAGCCATGGCACCTGCACGGGCTGCAACAAATGCTGCTGTTGGGTGAGGCGTTGTGACTACAATCTCTTTTGATGAAGGTAACATTTGATGAATATCTAATGCAACATCACCTGTGCCAGGTGGTAAATCTAATAATAGGTAGTCAAGCTCTCCCCACTCTACATCACGGAAGAATTGATCTAATACTTTACCTAGCATCGGGCCACGCCATACAATAGGAGCATTATTTTCTACAAAGAAGCCCATTGAAATCATTTTTACACCAAAGCGATCTACTGGGAAAATACGATTATCGACTACTTTAGGCATATCCGTTACACCCATCATATCGGGCACACTAAAACCGTAAATATCTGCATCGATTAAGCCCACTTTTTTGCCTAGACGAGCTAGGGCAACAGCTAAGTTAACCGAAACTGTAGATTTACCTACTCCACCTTTACCCGAAGCAATTGAAATAACTTGAACTGTGCTAAGCGGTGATAAAATATCCTGTGCTTCAGATTCTGTTGCTGTGCCACGGAAGCTTTGAAGCTTTTCTGCTGATAGCTCTTCAAAACGAATACCAACCGTATTTACACCCGCTTCTTTTAACAACTCAACAATCTTCATTTGTAGTTGTAATTGTTCAGGTGTATTCAATTTAGCAATCGCAACTTTTACACTGACATGATTTTTTTCTTCTTTTATTGCTACGTTTGTAATTCCATCTGTTTCTGCAAGCGATTTATGTAAAAATGGATCTTGTAGTTGTCCTAGTATTTCTCGTACTTGTTGTTCAGTAATCACGACGAACACTCCCCTTATATTGTCTCCATGTTAGTATATCATAAATGATTTAATTTACGTTGTGATGTTGCTCTACTCAACTTTGGCTAATAGATACTCTTCTATACCTTCAACAATTGCATCTGCCATTTTTTCTTGGTAGTTCTTATCTGTTAATAATGCTCGCTCTTCATCATTACTAATAAATCCTGTCTCTACTAATGCCGCAGGTACTTCTGCTTTTTTCAGTAAATAAATCTGCTTAATAGACAATGCTTCTCGGTCTGTATTTTTTAAATTAGTACGAATTGACTCTTGAATACTTTTTGCAAGTATCTCACCGTCAGCATGTCCTTCCTTATGATAAAACACCTGTGCGCCACGCCATTTTGTTTCCGGAATAGCATTGGCATGAATGGTAATAAACACATCTGGTTTTTCTTTCTCTACAATATCCTTTCTTAAAAAGATATCTTGTTTTTTACGCTCTCTTAACGTTCCATATTTTTCTGATGGCGCGTGTTCATCAATAACATCACCACTTTTTGTTCTTGTCATGATGACTGTTGCGCCTTTCTTCTTCAATTTCTTCTCCACATGCTGAGAAATTGCAAGTGTAATATCCTTTTCAATGACTTCGCCCTTTGAAGCTCCTCCATCCTCTCCACCATGCCCTGCATCAATGACAATTTTTATGCCACCAAGTGGGTCTGGTAAAAAGAAGTTACGGTCCGAAGCATTTGTTTCATATGCCACGAACACTATACTCATAAGCATAATTACTCCTAGTGCCAGCCAGCGCTTCACCCATATCCACCACCCTTTTACATTTAGTGTACGAAGTTAGTGGATAAACTATGCCAGAAAGAAAAAAAAACTCACAAGTACTCAACTTGAGAGTTTTTAATTTATTTTATATAGAGGGAGGATAAACAATTTTATTGCAGTGTAAATTCTGGTTTAAATTCCCCTTCATATGGTTCATGCTCAACGAACACAGTTATCTCATTTCCATCTTTATCTTTACCTGTTCGTTTATACGTAAACTTCTTCTCATTCATTTCAGTAATTTCTAGAGCCACACCATATTTATTATCACCAAGTGAAACGTGAGCTCTGATTTTATTGTCATGAATGACGTCAAAGTAGCCATAGTCGCCGCGACTCTCGCCTGTTTCAGGGTTAAAGAATTCATATTTATTCGTTTCTGCATCGTATTTTGCAATACTAATGAAATTTGAATTAAATTCGGTTACATCATTACCATCTTCATCTAAAGCAACTGTGCCCTGCCACAATGTATTCGCTAAAATTTCATCACCATCTACATCAGTTACGATACCGCCTGTAGTCGCATTAAGAGTTTTGTCTGGATCTGTAAATGTAAGCTCTTTTTCCTGATAAGGGATATGCTCTACAAAGACTTCTACATCGTTTCCAGCAGCATCTTTGCCCATTCGTTTATAAGTGAAAATATCTTTGTTTAATTCTGTGATCTCTACAAGCGCTTGATAATTTTTGGACTCAGAAATTAAGATTCTTTGTTTTCCATCATTTGTAATGAAAAATGTTCCCTTATCATCACGACTTTCACCAGTAGTAGCATCAAAGAATTCGTAATGACCTGTCTTCACATCATATTTAGCCAAGCCAATAAAGTTTGAGTTTTCCTCAGTTAAATCATTGTTATCTTTATCGTATACTTTTGTACCTTGCCAGTTTGTAGCACTAAGAATAGTAGCCATTTCTTGACCCTTTGTTAGTTCCTCCTGTGCTTGTTCTTTCGTTGTATTATCTGTAGCTGCACTTTCCGTTTTTGTTTCCTCACTATTTGTAGTGTTGCCTTTCGCAGGCTCCTTATCTTGACATGCTGCAAGTAGTGCCATTGCTGCAACAGATATAATCAATAATTTTTTCATACCTACTTACCTCCATTTTTGCTTTATTTTTTTAGTTACACCAGCCTATCTCTTGAAAGGCTTGCTGTAGCTTTCATAATTTATATTAAAATGAATTGTTAAACTCCCTCTAAATAATTTCTTAAAAAAGCATAAACTTATCCGAAAATATTTTTAATAATTTTAAATCTGTGCAGAATTAACAATTATTATGCTAAGAAGACTATTTAAACGTTTTATAAATATACTAAAGAACGTGTTCTACTATATGTAAAAGCTAAGCGTAGTATATTTTTTTCATATTATTCGGGCAAGATGTTACGTGTTACCATATTTTTATAATATGGAAAGAGAAGGTGATAGAGATGAGCGATCATTTGGTTATTGCCGCTGCGAATGGAGAAACTGATAAAGTCCTAACACTTCTACAAGAAGGGGCCGATATCAATGCCACCGATCAATTAGGCAGAACAGCGGTATTAGCAGCCACTTATTATAATCAGGTGGAAACAGTAAGGGCTCTTATTCAGCATGATGCGGACATAAATATTCAAGATAATCATCTAGAAAATGTACTCCTTCATGCAGGGGCATCAGGTTTTCTAGAAATCGTGAAACTAGCCATCGCTGCTGGTGCCAATACGAAATTGACGAATCGCTTCGGAGGAGTGGCCATTATCCCCGCTGCAGAACGGGGTCATGTAGAAGTAGTTCGTGTCCTTTTGAACCATTCAGATATTGATGTCAATCATATTAACAATTTACATTGGACAGCTTTAATGGAGGCCGTCATTTTAGGGAATGGCGGTGAGAGACATCAAGAAATCGTTCAACTATTAGTGGATTATGGGGCAAATTTGAATATTACTGATAGAGATGGAGTCACACCGTTACAGCATGCAAAACAATTAGGTTTTCATAAAATAGAGTTAATTTTAAAAGAGGCTGAGTCATAAAGTTCTAGGAAGAGTTAATATAAGCTGCGAATGGGGAGGTGTTAGCCGAAGATCGAAATCATGTGTCTGGTGGCGACCATACGCAACATCCTGAGTTTGCATTAGCACGTTGGGAAGCTAAACATATGTCCGCTAAGGAAAGAAGTATCACAACGGTTTATACTTCCGGTGAGCATTGCCCTATGTGTGCAGCGGCACATGGTTGGGTTGGGTTGTTTTAGGGAGAATTGTTTATGCTAGCTCGTCCAAACAACTTGCACAATGGTTGAAAGATATGGGCATCACTACTGCCTCACGTGTTCGTCATTTATCTATTCAAGAAGTGATTCGAGATACACCTATTGATGGTCCAGCTCCTGAACTAGCTGAACGGGTACATCAGTTCCATCGACAATTTCATCAGAAATAATAAGAAATAATATTGAGCAATCTTCGGACAACAACTCCAAAGATTGCTTTTTATAATGGCTACTCTTTTCATATAAAAAGACCCTTTCCACAAAAGTAGAAAGAGTCTTTGATAGAAAAATTTGTAATTAACGTTTTGAGAACTGAGGTGCACGACGAGCGCCGCGTAGACCTGGTTTTTTACGTTCTTTCATGCGTGAATCACGAGTAAGTAATCCAGCTGATTTTAATGCAGCACGGAAATCTGGGTCTACTTGAAGTAGAGCACGAGCGATACCGTGACGAACAGCACCAGCTTGACCAGTGTATCCACCACCGTTAACGTTTACGTGGATATCATAGCTTCCTGTAGTTTCAGTAGCTACTAATGGTTGTTTAATTACTTCACGTAATGCAGCGAATGGTACGTATTCTTCGATTTCACGTTTGTTGATAACAATTTTACCTGTACCTGGTACTAAACGTACGCGAGCTACAGAGCTTTTACGGCGACCAGTGCCGATGTATTGAACTTGTGCCAAAGTAATATCCTCCTCTTAATTTATATTATCCGCGAAGCTCGTATGCTTCTGGTTTTTGTGCAGCATGTGGATGCTCTGTTCCAGTGTAAACATTAAGTTTAGTGAACATTTTACGACCTAAAGAGTTTTTAGGAAGCATTCCTTTAACTGCTAATTCGATCATTCTTGTTGGGTACTTGTCTAGCATTTCACCAGCAGTACGAGTTTTTAAACCACCTGCGAATTGAGTGTGGTGACGGTAAAGTTTACCTTCTAATTTGTTACCAGTTAAATGGATTTTGTCAGCGTTGATGATGATTACGTGATCACCTGTGTCAACGTTTGGTGTGAATGTTGGTTTATGTTTACCACGTAAGATTGCAGCTACTTCAGAAGCTAAACGTCCAAGAGTTTGGCCTTCTGCATCAACTACTAACCATTTACGGTCTACTTCGTGACCTTTAGCCATGAATGTTGTACGCATGTATATATCCTCCTAATCGATTCGATTACCGTTATTTTTCATTAAACTACACTATAAGTTTTCGGGGCTTATTTGTGGTGGTAATGAAAATACCATCTGTTATCATATAATGAATGACTTTTAAAGTCAAGCAATTTCATTAAACACCTGGTAAAGTTGTTTCGAGGTTGAAAGTGACACTAATAGAACACTTTTTCTAAGTACAAACCTTGTGGTGGCGCGGTTTTTCCAGCTTTATCCCGATCTTCTGAAGCAACTACCAGTGCTATATTTTCAATCGTCCGGCGATCAATACCAACTTCCCACAATGTACCTGCAATAATTCGCACCATATTATATAAGAAGCCACTGCCTTCAATAACCATATGAAGCTCTTCCCCATGCCACTCAAATTGTAGTGAGGTTACTGTCCTTACTTTATCCTGAACACTTGTATTGGATGCGCAGAAGCATGAAAAGTCATGTGTCCCAATGATAGCTTGAGCAGCCTTCTGCATGGCAACTACATCCGGTTTGACCCCGTTTGTCTCAACTGTATAATGTCTCCTAAATGGATTTTGAATAGGCTCACAGGACCAAATATAACGGTATCGCTTCCCAGTTACACTATAGCGTGCATGAAAATCATGTTCTACTTCTTCTACAGACATTACGCGAATATCTCTAGGGAGCTGCACATTCAAAGCTTTGCGATACTTGTCAGCTGGAATGGCTAGTGGTGTATCAAAATGCAATGTTTGCCCTGTTGCATGAACCCTAGCATCTGTACGTCCACTTGCGGTTACCTTCACCTTTTCCTCTTTATGCATAATGGCTAATACACGTTCTATTTCTGCCTGCACGGTGCGTTCCCCAGGCTGTACTTGATAGCCTGAGAAAAGTGTGCCGTCATAGCTAATAATTACTTTTAATCGTCGCATAAAGCATACTCCTTTAGCTTCTATAGAAGAATAGCAATACACCTATTGCTACTAATAATACAAGCGCAAATGTATCACCCATATCCCATTTTAGCCTACGATATCTAGTACGCCCTTCCCCTCCGCGATAGCCTCTTACTTCCATCGCTGTGGCTAAATCTTCAGCCCGTTTAAATGCACTGACAAAAAGAGGTACTAGTAATGGCACTACAGCTTTAATACGGTCTTTTATTGGGCCTGAGGATAGATCAGAGCCTCGTGCCATTTGTGCTTTCATAATCTTATCTGTTTCATCCATTAAAGTTGGAATGAAGCGTAAAGAAATCGACATCATTAAAGCTAATTCATGGACAGGTACTTTCAATACCTTCAGAGGATTTAAAAGGACTTCAATACCGTCTGTAATGGAAATCGGTGACGTTGTTAAAGTTAAGATAGATGTTATAAATACTAATACTAGAAAACGTACTGAAATATAAATCCCCCGTCTAATCCCCTCATCGTATATGGTAATATACTTCGAGTCAAAAACGGGAACGCCTTCCTTCGTCATAAAAATATGAAGCAAGAAGGTAAAGGCCATTAAAAAGAGAACCGGTTTAAGACCATTTATCAAAAAATACAAGCGAATTCGTGATATTAATACAACAAGAAGCGTGAATGCCAAGAGCATAGCATACGTCACTGTATTATTGGCCAAAAATACTATAATAATAAAAGCAAAAACAAAGATTAGCTTAGAGCGTGGATCCAGTTTATGAACGGGAGAATCTCCAGGTAAGTAGCGTCCAAAAATCATTTTTTCCATCATGATTCCGCACGCTCCTCTCCTAGCACTTGAGCAATTTCAGCTGCAAGTTCTTCTTCGGTTAAGCAAACTTTTGATAAGGGTTTCCCCATCATTTGCTCTATCTTTTGTTGAAAGCGTACAATGCGTGGTGGCTCTAAGCGGAAGCTCTTTAATGTATCAACATCCTTAAATATATCTCGCGGTGTTCCACTTAAAACATTTTTACCTTCATGCATAATCACAATATTATCAGCATATCGAGCAGCATCTTCCATGCTATGCGTCACTAGAATTGTTGTCAGGTGACGTTCCTGATGAAGCTGATAAAACATATCCATAATTTCTTTCTGACCACGTGGATCTAAGCCTGCGGTAGGTTCATCCAACACAATTACTTCAGGCTCCATCGCTAAAACACCTGCTATCGCTACTCGACGCATTTGACCTCCCGATAAATCAAACGGAGATTTATCTAGAACGTCTTCTGGTAACCCCACTAAGCTGACAAGTTCTCGTGCCCGATCTTCGGCTTCCTTTTCTGGTACGCCAAAGTTCATGGGACCAAACATAATATCCTTTAACACCGTTTCTTCGAATAATTGATGCTCAGGGAATTGAAAGACGATGCCGACCTTTTGTCGTACAGCTTTTAAATCCTTTGCTTTTTTTCCGGCTACAACTACACGATCCCCGATATGTACTTCTCCTGAAGTAGGTTTTAGAAGCGCATTAAAATGCTGGAGAATAGTTGATTTACCGGAACCCGTATGACCAATAATTGCTTGATAGGTGTGTGATGGGATATCGAATTTTACATCGAATAGTGCCCGTTTTTCAAAAGGCGTCCCTTGTGCATAAGCATAGCTTACTTGTTGAAGTTTGATGTCCATAAATCATTCACCAACTCTTCTTCTGTCATATGTTGTCCCATTAATGGAACACCTTCCTTTTGCAATAGCTTTGATAACTTTAGTGCAAATGGCAAGTCTAGTCCAAATTCCACTAGCTTGTCCCCAAGAGCAAATATTTCAGCAGGGATACCTTCTGCAAACTTCTTCCCATCATTCATAAAGAGTACACGATCTGCTAGCATCGCCTCTTCTAAATCATGGGTGATGGATAGGACAGTAAGTCCTGTTTCAGCACGTAAAGTTTGAACAGTTTGTAATACCTCTCCACGTCCCTGCGGATCTAGCATAGAAGTAGCTTCATCTAATATAAGAAGCTTCGGCTTTAACGCAAGTGCTCCTGCAATCGCGACACGTTGCTTTTGCCCTCCCGATAAATGGTGTGGCTCATGATCTAAAAAGTGGCTCATTTTTACTTGTTCCAGTGCCGCATGAACACGCTGTACCATTTCTTCAAAAGGCACGCCGTTGTTTTCCAATGCAAACGCAACATCATCCTGTACGGTTGCACCGACGAATTGATTGTCTGGGTTTTGAAAAACCATACCCATGAGAGAACGGGACTCCCAAAGGTTTTCTTCACTTAATGGTTTTCGTAAAATGCGGACATCTCCTTTTTGAGGAAATAGCAAACCATTCATCAACTTTGCTATGGTCGATTTTCCAGAACCATTATGTCCTACTATAGCAATCCATTCTCCCTCTTCAACGGCGAAGCTAACATTTTCGACAGCATTACGACTAGTTGGTTCTTCTGGTGTATATGAAAAAGTCACATTATTTAAAGATAAAATTTCAGGCATTTCTAGAACTCCTCTCTACATGCTCAGCTCTACTAACTAACTTACACTTTTTTATGTATGAATTCTACTACAATCCTTATGTCGATAAAAGTAAAATACTAAAATAATGAAACGATCTCGTCATGCTGTGATTGGGGAAAACACGAAACCCATATATTAAAAAAAGCACCACAAATTGGCGCTATCCTTAGTAATAAAAAAGCGCGCACCTCATTCAATAGAAATGCGCTAGTCGTTACATTTTCAAGAAATAAGGGTGCTCAAGCCCTTATCTCTCCTGAATGAGGTGCGGAGAGCTAAACGAGACGCCACACCTTAGTGTCCGCTCATCATAACGCTCAGCTTAATTATTTGTCGTATAAATCATTTATAAAGAAAGAGGGTGGTGATTCCCACCCTCTTCACCACAAGTTTTCTCTTATGATTAAACTAGTTCAATCACAACTACAGGTGCACCGTCACCACGACGAGGACCTACTTTAAGAATACGAGTGTAACCACCTTGACGCTCCGCATAACGTGGTGCAACATCATCAAATAACTTTTGAAGTGCAAATGATGTTGATTCGTTACCTTCTGCATCAGTCGTTGTTACTAGTTCACGACGGATGAATGCAGCAGCTTGACGGCGTGCATGTAAATCTCCGCGCTTACCTAAAGTAATCATTTTTTCAACAGCTTTACGTACTTCTTTAGCGCGAGCCTCAGTAGTTTCGATACGCTCGTTGATGATTAAATCAGTAGCTAAGTCACGTAACATCGCTTTACGTTGAGAACTTGTACGACCAAGTTTTCTGTAACCCATGGATGTTTCCCTCCTTTATAGAAAAAAATCTGACCTTGTTAGTTTTGTTTAAATCGCTTAGTCTTCTTTGCGTAATCCTAAACCAAGCTCTTCTAACTTCGCTTTTACTTCTTCTAGTGACTTACGTCCAAGGTTACGAACTTTCATCATGTCATCTTCTGACTTATTCGCAAGTTCTAGTACTGTGTTAATACCAGCGCGTTTTAAGCAGTTATAAGAACGAACAGAAAGGTCAAGTTCTTCGATAGTCATCTCTAAAACTTTTTCTTTTTGATCTTCTTCTTTTTCAACCATGATTTCAGCAGTTTGTGCCTCATCTGTCATGCCAACGAAGATGTTAAGATGCTCGGTTAAAATTTTTGCTCCGAGCGAAATCGCCTCTTTCGGACCGATGCTGCCATCTGTCCACACATCAAGAGAAAGTTTATCGTAGTCAGAAGACTGACCTACACGAGTATTTTCCACTTGGAAATTGACGCGTGATACTGGAGTGTAAATAGAGTCGATCGGGATCACGCCGATAGGAAGATCCTCACGTTTGTTTTGATCAGCAGGAGTGTAACCACGGCCGCGTTGTGCGTACATACGCATACGTAAATGACCGTTTTTAGCGATTGTTGCAATATATAGATCAGGGTTTAAAATTTCTACATCACTGTCATGTGTAATGTCAGCAGCCGTAACTGTACCATCGCCTTTTACATCAATCTCAATAACTTTTTCTTCGTCAGAGTAGATTTTAAGAGCTAGTTTTTTCACGTTCAAAATGATTGAAGCTACATCTTCTACTACGCCTTCTACAGTTGAGAATTCGTGAAGAACGCCATCAATTTGAATGGACGTGACAGCAGCTCCTGGTAATGAAGACAGAAGGATACGACGTAAAGAATTACCCAAAGTGTTTCCATATCCGCGTTCAAGCGGTTCTACAACAAACTTTCCATACTTGGAATCTTCGCTGATCTCCACCGTTTCAATCTTTGGTTTTTCAATTTCGATCATTTTATTTACCCTCCTTCAAAACATCGAATGTATAGGTTCTTTCCATCATAGATTCGATCGTCAATGACGTATCGTTTATTATCTGCACAAGACAGTCTGTACAAAAAATGATGTTCTCATACAATATGAGACGCACCCATTACACGCGACGACGTTTTGGCGGACGGCAACCATTATGAGGAACTGGAGTAACGTCTTTAATAGCAGTTACTTCTAAACCAGCAGCTTGAAGTGCACGGATTGCAGCTTCACGACCAGCACCAGGACCTTTAACAGTTACTTCCAACGTTTTCAGACCATGTTCAAGGGATGTTTTAGCAGCAGTTTCTGCAGCCATTTGAGCAGCGAATGGTGTAGATTTACGTGAACCACGGAAACCAAGAGCACCAGCACTTGACCAAGATACAGCGTTACCTTGCATATCTGTAATCGTTACGATTGTATTGTTAAATGTAGAACGAATGTGTGCGATACCAGATTCGATATTCTTTTTCACACGACGTTTACGAGTTTGTTGTTTACGAGCCATGTTAAGAAGGAACCTCCTTTACCAATTATTTTTTCTTGTTCGCTACAGTTTTACGAGGACCTTTACGCGTACGCGCATTGTTCTTCGTATTTTGGCCACGAACAGGTAAGCCACGACGGTGACGGATACCACGGAATGAACCGATTTCCATCAGACGTTTAATATTTAATGAAGTTTCGCGACGTAAGTCACCTTCAAGTTTGTAAGAATCTAATTGTTCACGGATTTTGTTTAACTCATCTTCAGTTAAGTCGCGTACGCGTGTATCTTCTGAAATACCTGCGTCAGCTAGTACTTTCTGAGCTGTAGTTTTACCAATACCGAAAATGTACGTTAATGAAATTACCACGCGTTTGTCGCGAGGAATATCAACACCAGCAATACGTGCCATGTACGTTGTGCACCTCCTTTAGAATTAACCTTGTTTTTGTTTATGTTTAGGATTTTCACAGATTACCATTACTTTACCGCGTCGGCGAATTACTTTACATTTTTCGCAGATCGGTTTCACAGATGGTCTCACTTTCATCTAACCTAACCTCCTTAGTAGTCCGGAGCGCAAAAGATTATTTAAAACGGTATGTGATACGACCGCGAGTTAAATCATAAGGAGATAACTCGATAGTAACCTTATCTCCAGGTAGAATACGGATAAAGTGCATACGAATCTTACCAGATACGTGTGCTAGAATCACATGTCCATTTTCTAATTCTACCTTAAACATCGCGTTTGGCAAAGTCTCAACAACTGTCCCTTCGACTTCAATTACATCATCTTTCGCCATCTACTCTGTCTCCTCTCTATATGCAAATTAAAGTTCTCATCGTTACATCAAACGGATATCTGCTGCAACTATAGAAGCAACCTCGTTTCAACATATGTTTGGATTGTATGAGAGATGTTTGAAAGACGCTCGTCTGGTTTCGCTTCACACAATCCACGGAATATCCAGAACCTATAAGGGCACTGTAACTCCCATGTTTACACGAATACCGGAATGTCTTTGATGAGATATTCATACCCGTTACACAGATGCTTCCACGAAACCCATTATACTCCTCCAAAAGATATGTTGCACTTTTTAGAAGAAATATATACCGGGCACAATATGCTTTTGCAACTCTCAAAAAAATTATGTTTCGTTGTTGCTCCCGCATGCCTCCCGCGGAAGCAGTATTCTGCGCCCGGAGCCGGGTATCAGCTGCGGCTGCCCTGTAAAAGAGCATCAAGATCAGCAAACACTTTGTTTATATCTTGCTGTCCATCTATATTAGTTAACACACCTTTTAATTGATAGAAATCAAGTAAAGGTTGTGCTTGTTTCATATTAACTTCCAGACGGTTCGCAACCGTTTCAGGATTATCATCGGCACGTGTGTAAAGCTCGCCACCATCTTTATCACATTTTCCTTCCTCAGCTGGAGGATTGAAAACTAAATGATAGGATGCGCCACAAGTTTTACAAATGCGTCGACCTGAAAGACGAGCAATTAACTCATCCTTTTCAACTTGAATGTTTAAAGTATGTTCTATTGCCTTACCAAGATCAGCAAGAATGCTATCTAAAGCTTCAGCTTGAGGAACAGTACGTGGGAAACCATCTAATAGGAAGCCCTTTTCACAATCAGGTTTAGCAAGTCGCTCACGAACAATACCAATCGTTACTTCATCCGGTACTAGAGCACCTTGATCCATAAACGACTTAGCTTGTAAGCCAAGTTCTGTACCTTCTTTAATAGCAGCACGGAACATATCGCCTGTAGAAATATGAGGAATCGCGTACTTCTCAACAATTTTATCTGCCTGAGTACCTTTACCAGCACCTGGCAGACCCATTAAAACGATATTCATTAGGAAATATTCCTCCCACCAAAGGTTTGCTGATTTAAGGAAACGATGGAACGTTCCCTAAAAACCAACATTATTTCATAAAGCCTTTGTAGTGACGTTTAACAAGTTGAGATTCTAGCTGTTTCATCGTTTCCAGCGCTACGCCGACTACGATAATAATACTAGTACCACCGATTTGCACTGAGGCAGGTAAATTCATAAAGTTAATGAATAAAATCGGCATTACAGCAATAACAGTTAAGAATATCGCACCAACAAATGTTAGACGATATAACACGCTTGTTAAATACGCTTGAGTGTTTTCACCAGGACGAATACCCGGAATATAAGCACCTTGTTTTTTCAAGTTGTCTGCCACATTTTCAGGATTCACTTGTACGAATGCATAGAAATATGTGAACGCGACGATCAATGCAACGTAAATAATCATTCCAACAGGTTTCGTATAATCAAACGTGTTTTCAATGAAAGTTGTTACGTCATTTTGACCAAAGAACGTAGCTAACGTACGTGGTGTAACAATAAACGCTACTGAAAAGATTACCGGAATAACCCCTGCAGCATTTACTTTTAAAGGTAAATGTGTTTGTTGACCACCAGTTTGTTGATTACGTCCAGTAACTCGTTTTGCATATTGAATTGGAATTTTACGAAGTGCTTGTTGCACGTATATAACTCCAACTACAACTGCGAGTAAAACCAATACAAGCAATGCAAGGACTACAATATTGATAAATAATTTATCACCAGCACCCTCGATTTGCTGTGCAAAGATTTGGTTCATTCCTGTAGGCAATGCTGCGACGATACCTGCGAAGATTACAACAGATATACCATTACCAACACCATGTGCAGTAATTTGCTCTGCAAGCCATACAAGGAAAGCTGTCCCCGCTGTCAATACAATGGCGATTGTAACATATGTTAGAATCCCTTCTTCTTTAATCAATGATCCGCCATACATTCTATTAAAACCGAATGACATTGCGAATGATTGGATGAAAGCAAGAATAATAGTAAAGTAGCGAGTGAATTGTGCAAGTTTACGTCTTCCGACTTCACCTTGCTTTGCCCATTCAGCAAACTTCGGTACTACGTCCATTTGCAATAACTGAACAATAATTGAGGCTGTGATGTAAGGCATAATTCCCATCGCGAAGATAGAGAAGTTCTTTAAAGCACCACCGCCAAAAGTATTCAGGAAACCAACGAGGTTAAACTCATCAGTTGCCTTTAATACATTTGCGTCAACGTTAGGCACTGGAATGAATGTTCCAATACGGAAAACGATTAACATTAAAAGTGTGAAAATGATTTTATTTCTTATATCTCGAACACGCATAAAGTTAGAGATTGTCTGAAACATTAAATCACCTCAGTAGTTCCGCCGGCATTCTCGATTGCTTCTTTAGCTGAAGCTGAGAATTTATGAGCTTTTACAGTAAGCTTTTTGTTAAGAGTTCCGTTGCCAAGAACTTTAATTCCAGCTTTTTCATTACTCACAAGACCAGTTTCAAGTAATAATGCAGTTGTTACCTCTGCACCGTCTTCGAAACGGTTTAAAGCATCAAGGTTAACGATCGCGTATTCTTTACGGTTAATGTTCGTAAAGCCACGTTTTGGTAAACGACGGAATAATGGGTTTTGACCGCCTTCAAAGCCTGGGCGTACACCGCCACCAGAACGAGCGTTTTGACCTTTATGACCTTTACCTGCTGTTTTACCGTTACCAGAACCGATACCACGACCAACGCGGTTGCGTTGCTTACGAGAACCTTCTGCTGGTTTTAACTCATGCAGTTTCATAGTGGGTGGCACCTCCTTGTTCATTAATTAGAAATTAAATTTCTTTTACAGTAACTAAGTGAGCTACTTTATCAAGCATACCGCGAGTAGCTGCGTTATCAGCTTTCTCTACAGTTTGGTGTAATTTACGTAAACCTAGAGCTTCAACAGTTTTGCGTTGAGCAGGTTTAGTACCAATCACAGATTTAGTAAGGGTGATTTCTAATTTGTTAGCCATATTATCTTTCCCCCCTTATCCTAATATTTCTTCCACTGATTTACCACGTAATTTTGCTACGTCCTCTACGCGTTTTAATTCAGTTAAACCTTGAACAGTTGCACGCACCATGTTGATTGGTGTGTTAGATCCAAGAGATTTTGAAAGAATATCAGTAATACCAGCAAGTTCTAGTACTGCACGTACTGGACCACCAGCGATAACCCCTGTACCAGGAGCAGCAGGTTTAATTAGGATTTCTCCTGCACCGAAGCGACCAAGCACTAGGTGTGGAGTTGTTCCACCAACACGTGGCACTTCTACTAAGTTTTTCTTCGCATCTTCAACAGCTTTACGGATAGCATCTGGAACCTCTTGAGCTTTACCAGTACCGAAACCTACATGACCGTTTCTATCGCCAACAACAACAAGTGCTGTGAAGCGGAAGCGACGTCCACCTTTAACAACTTTAGCAACACGGTTAATAGTAACTACGCGTTCTTCAAGTTCTCCAAGTTTGTTTGCGTCAATTCGACTCATGAAATGTGTCCCTCCTTCTTATTAAAATTCTAAACCATTCTCACGTGCAGCTTCAGCTAAAGCTTTCACGCGTCCATGATATAAGTAACCACCACGGTCAAAAACTACAGCAGTAATATTTTTTTCCGCAGCGCGTTTCGCGATTGTTTCACCGATTTTTGATGCAGTTTCAACATTGCTACCAGCACCTTCAAAACCTTTTTCTTGAGAAGATGCGCTAACAATTGTTACGCCTGCTACGTCATCGATAAGTTGAGCGTAGATGTTCTTGTTAGAACGGAATACGTTTAAGCGTGGACGCTCAGCAGTACCCGAAATTTTAGAACGTACTCGCGCATGACGTTTTTTACGAACTTGATTTTTATCCTGTTTCGTAATCACAAGGGTCACTCCTTTCTAATGCTTAAGCAGCATTATTTACCTGTTTTACCTTCTTTACGACGAACGTATTCGCCTTCGTAACGGATACCTTTACCTTTATATGGCTCTGGTGGACGAACGTCACGGATGTTAGATGCTAGAGCACCAACGCGCTCTTTGCTAATACCTTTAATGATGATTTTAGTGTTAGAAGGAACTTCAATTTCAAGACCATCTTCAGGTGTGAACTCTACTGGGTGAGAGTAACCTACGTTAAGTACAAGTTTTTTGCCTTGTAATTGCGCACGGTAACCAACACCGATAAGTTCTAAAGCTTTTTCGAAACCTGCAGAAACTCCAGTAACCATGTTCGCTAGAAGCGCACGAGTAGTACCGTGGTTTGTGCGGTGTTCTTTTGATTCAGAAGGACGTGATACTGAGATTACGTTACCTTCTTGCTCAATTTTCATATCTTGGTGGAAAGAACGAACAAGTTCGCCTTTAGGACCTTTAACAGTAACAGTGTTGTCAGCTGCAACAGTAACAGTTACGTTAGCTGGTACCTCGATAATTTTTTTACCTACACGAGACATTTAGTTGCACCTCCATTCATTTATTGCTAATTACCAAACGTATGCTAGAACTTCGCCGCCAACTTGTTTAGCGCGAGCTTCTTTATCTGTTAATAAACCTTGTGAAGTTGACACTAAAGCGATACCAAGACCGTTCAGTACTTTAGGAACTTCATTTGTTTTTGCGTATACGCGTAGACCAGGTTTAGAAATACGTTTTAAGCCAGTGATAACACGCTCGTTATCTTTACCATATTTTAAGAAGATACGGATAATACCTTGCTTGTTGTCTTCCACGTATTCTACGTCACGTACGAAACCTTCACGCTTTAAAATTTCAGCGATTTCTTTTTTCACGTTGGAAGCTGGTACTTCTAACTTCTCGTGACGAACCATGTTCGCATTACGAATGCGAGTAAGCATATCTGCAATCGGATCAGTCATTGTCATTACATTTACCTCCTTCCCAAATTAGGGGATTACCAGCTGGCTTTTTTCACGCCAGGAATTTGTCCCTTATATGCAAGTTCTCGGAAACAAATACGGCAAAGTTTGAATTTGCGATATACAGAGTGTGGACGGCCACAGCGTTCACAACGTGTATATTCTTGCACTTTAAACTTTTGCTTACGTTGTTGTTTAACGATCATAGATTTTTTAGCCACGTTTTCGCCCTCCTTGTTTGATTACTTTTGGAACGGCATACCGAATTGTGTCAATAACTCGCGAGCTTCTTCGTCAGAGTTCGCTGTCGTTACGATCACGATGTCCATACCGCGTACTTTTGAAACTTTATCGTAATCGATTTCTGGGAAAATTAATTGCTCTTTAACACCTAGAGTGTAGTTACCGCGACCATCGAATGCTTTTTTAGAAACACCACGGAAGTCACGTACACGAGGAAGTGAAATTGAGATTAATTTGTCCAAGAATTCATACATACGCTCACCGCGTAATGTAACTTTAGCACCGATAGGCATACCTTCACGTAAACGGAAACCAGCGATCGATTTTTTCGCTTTAGTTACTACTGGTTTTTGACCAGTGATAATTGTTAATTCTTCTACAGCTGCATCTAATGCTTTAGAGTTTTGAACAGCATCACCAACACCCATGTTGATAACGATTTTGTCAACTTTCGGCAATTGCATAACTGATTTATATCCAAATTTGCTCATAAGAGCAGGAGAAACTTCGTTTAAATACTTTTCTTTTAGGCGGCTCATGTGTGTACCTCCCTTCTTTTATTTACTAATTAGTCGATTACTGCACCTGATTTTTTTGCAACACGAACTTTTTTACCGTTTTCGATTTTATAACCTACACGAGTCGGCTCGCCAGATTTAGGATCGATTAGCATTACGTTCGAAACGTGAATTGCAGCCTCTTGGCTTACAATCCCACCTTGTGGATTCAATTGGTTAGGTTTAACGTGTTTTTTCACGATATTAACACCTTCAACAAGAACGCGATCTTGTTTAGGGAAAGCAGCTAGGATTACTCCTTCTTTGCCTTTGTCCTTACCAGTGATAACCTTAACCTTGTCACCTTTTTTTACATGCATGCTGTCGCACCTCCTTGATTGGCACTATCATGAAATTAAAGAACTTCTGGAGCTAGAGAAACGATTTTCATGAAGTTGCTGTCACGTAATTCACGTGCAACAGGTCCGAAAATACGAGTTCCGCGTGGTGATTTATCATCACGAATAATTACACAAGCATTTTCATCAAATTTGATGTACGTACCGTCTTTACGACGAACGCCTGATTTAGTACGAACGATAACAGCTTTAACAACGTCACCCTTCTTGACAACGCCACCTGGTGTTGCTTTCTTAACTGTACAAACAACGATATCACCGATGTTAGCAGTTTTACGGCCAGAGCCACCAAGCACTTTAATTGTAAGAACTTCACGTGCACCTGAGTTGTCAGCAACTTTCATACGACTTTCTTGTTGGATCACTTAGGTTACCTCCCTTCGGAAATGGTTGTTCCGAAATAGTTATTAAATAATAACCGCTTTTTCTACAACTTCAACTAGACGGAAACGTTTAGTAGCTGATAGCGGGCGAGTCTCCATGATACGTACGATATCACCGATTTTCGCTTGGTTTTGCTCATCATGAGCTTTAAACTTTTTAGAGTATTTTACACGTTTACCGTAAAGCTTGTGCTTTTTGTGAGTTTCAACTAAAACAGTAACAGTTTTGTCCATTTTATCTGAAACAACGCGGCCCGTGTAAACTTTGCGTTGGTTACGCTCAGTCATACTTGAAAACCTCCTTTATCAGTTATTTGCACTGATTTCTCTTTCACGAATAACAGTTTTCATACGCGCGATTGCTTTACGCACTTCACGAATACGAGCTGTGTTTTCTAATTGACCAGTCGCCAATTGGAAGCGAAGGTTGAAAAGCTCTTCTTTCAGTGATTTCACTTTTAATTCAATTTCAGAAGTGGCAAGGTCACGGATTTCATTAGCTTTCATTAGATTCACCACCAGTTTCTTGACGTTTTACGATCTTACATTTAACAGGAAGCTTATGTGATGCTAAACGAAGTGCTTCGCGTGCGATCTCTTCAGATACACCAGCAATTTCGAACATAATTTTTCCTGGTTTTACTACTGCTACCCAACCTTCAGGAGAACCTTTACCAGAACCCATGCGGACTTCTAGAGGTTTTTTAGTGTAAGGTTTATGTGGGAAGATTTTAATCCAAACTTTACCGCCACGTTTCATGTAACGAGTCATCGCGATACGTGCAGATTCGATTTGACGGTTAGTAATCCAGCTAGCTGTTTGAGCTTGTAAGCCCCATTCGCCGAAAGATACTTCCTTGCCGCCTTTCGCTTCGCCACGCATGTTTCCGCGGTGTTCACGACGGTATTTTACGCGTTTAGGCAATAACATATTATTTGCCTCCTTCCACAGATTTCTTCGTAGGAAGAACTTCACCACGGTAGATCCATACTTTAACGCCTAATTTACCGTAAGTAGTGTCAGCTTCTGCGTGTGCATAATCAATGTCAGCACGTAGAGTATGAAGTGGAACAGTTCCTTCACTATAGTGTTCAGCACGCGCGATATCAGCGCCACCTAAACGACCAGATACTTGTGTTTTAATTCCTTTTGCACCAGCACGGATTGTGCGTTGGATCGCTTGCTTTTGCGCACGACGGAATGATACACGGTTTTCTAATTGACGAGCGATGTTTTCAGCTACTAGACGAGCGTCAAGATCTGCACGTTTAATTTCAATGATGTTGATGTGTACACGTTTACCAGTTAACTCGCTAAGGTATTTACGAAGATTTTCAACTTCAGTACCACCTTTACCGATTACCATACCTGGTTTCGCAGTGTGAATTGTAATGTTTACACGGTTTGCAGCACGTTCGATTTCCACTTTAGAAACAGAAGCGTCTTTAAGAGCCGTTTCAATATATTTACGCACTTTGATGTCTTCGTGAAGTAGAGTTGCATAGTCTTTTTCAGCGTACCATTTTGACTCCCAGTCACGAATAATACCAACGCGTAGTCCTATTGGATGTACTTTTTGACCCACGGATTAACCCTCCTTCTTCTCAGATACCACTAGAGTGATGTGGCTTGTGCGTTTGTTAATTGCGCTTGCACGTCCTTGCGCACGTGGACGGAAACGTTTTAAAGTTGGACCTTCATCAACGAACACTTCAGAAACTACTAAAGAGTTGATGTCAAGATCGTAGTTGTGCTCAGCATTAGCAACTGCAGATTTTAATACTTTCTCAACGACTGGAGACGCCGCTTTTGGAGTATGACGTAAAATTGCAACTGCCTCACCAACTTGCTTGCCTCGGATTAAGTCTACAACTAGACGTACTTTGCGAGGAGCAATGCGTACTGTACGAGCGATAGCTTTAGCTTGTGTCATTAGGATTTACCTCCTCTCAAAATTAGCGTCTTGTTTTCTTGTCGTCTGCACCGTGACCTTTGTAAGTACGTGTCGGTGCGAACTCACCAAGTTTATGGCCTACCATATCTTCTGTTACGTATACAGGAACATGTTTACGTCCATCATATACAGCAATCGTTAAACCGATAAAGTTCGGAAAGATTGTAGAACGGCGTGACCAAGTTTTGATAACTTGTTTTTTCTCAGAAGCCTCTTGTACTTCCACTTTTTTTATTAAGTGGTCATCGACAAAAGGTCCTTTTTTCAAGCTGCGACCCATGTAGGAACCTCCCTCTGTGATTCCACCACGGCTCTCACATAGAACCGTAGTTTAACCACTTTATTTTTTACGACCACGGATGATAAATTTATCCGATTTGTTTTTCTTCTTGCGAGTTTTGTAACCAAGTGCTGGTTTACCCCAAGGAGTCATTGGTGATTTACGTCCGATTGGAGAACGTCCTTCACCACCACCGTGTGGGTGATCGTTAGGGTTCATTACAGAACCACGAACTTCTGGGCGTTTACCTAACCAACGGCTACGACCTGCTTTACCGATGTGTACAAGTTCGTGTTGTTCATTACCAACTTGACCGATTGTAGCGCGGCAAGTAGCTAACACTAAACGTACTTCACCAGATTGAAGACGAACGATTACGTACTTTCCTTCACGACCAAGTACTTGAGCAGAAGTACCAGCAGAACGTACTAATTGTCCACCTTTACCAGGTTTTAACTCGATGTTATGGATTGTAGTACCCATTGGAATGTTTGCTAATGGTAAAGCGTTACCTACTTTAATATCAGCATCCGGACCAGAAACGATTGTTTGACCAACCTCTAGACCTTTAGGTGCTAAGATATAAGCTTTTGCTCCATCAGCGTAATTGATTAATGCGATATTCGCAGAACGGTTTGGATCATATTCAATAGTAGCAACTTTTGCCGGAATGCTATCTTTAACACGTTTGAAATCGATAACACGGTATTGCTTCTTATGACCACCACCATGATGACGAACAGTGATTTTACCTTGGTTGTTACGACCAGCTTTGCGTTTAGTTGGTTCAAGCAATGATTTCTCAGGCTTGTTAGTTGTAATTTCCGCAAAGTCTAATGACGTCATGTTACGACGACCATTAGAGGTAGGTTTATACTTTTTAATCGCCATTGTGTTTTCCCTCCTTCTTGAGTGTTCAAATCATAAATCCACTAGGGATTACATTTCGAATAATTCGATTTCTTTGCTATCAGCAGTTAATTTAACAATCGCTTTACGACGTTTGTTAGTGTAACCACCGTAACGGCCAACGCGTTTGAATTTACCTTTGTAGTTAAGAACGTTTACTTTCTCAACATTTACACCAAAGATTTCTTCTACAGCGTCTTTTACTTGAGTTTTATTAGCGCGAGTGTCTACTTCGAAAGTATACTTTTTCTCTGCCATAAGTTCTGAAGAACGCTCAGTAATGACCGGACGTTTTAAAATATCACGTGCTTCCATTATCCAAGCACCTCCTCAACTTTTTCTACTGCAGATTTAGTGAATACAACTTTTTCGTGACCTAAAAGATCAAGAACGTTGATTCCATTTGCAGTTAAAACTGTTACACCAGGGATGTTACGAGCAGATAATGCTACGTTTTCATCTAGGTCAGCAGTTACGAATAAAGATTTTTTCTCTAAAGAAAGATCTTTAAGGATTTTTGTGAATTCTTTTGTTTTTGGTGCTGCTAGAGTTAGAGCATCAAGAACTAAGAAGTTTTGTTCTACTACTTTAGCTGATAAAGCAGATTTAAGAGCTAAGCGACGAACTTTTTTAGGTAATTTATAAGAATAGCTACGTGGAGTAGGACCGAATACGATACCACCGCCGCGCCATTGTGGAGAACGGATAGAACCTTGTCGAGCACGACCAGTTCCTTTTTGACGCCATGGCTTACGACCACCACCAGCAACTTCAGAACGGTTTTTAACCTTGTGATTACCTTGACGTAGAGAAGCGCGTTGAGCTACTACTGCGTCGAATAATACTGCTTCATTTGGCTCGATTCCGAAGATCGCATCGTTTAATTCGATTTCACCAACTGAAGCACCTGTTTGACTAAGTACAGATACTTTTGTCATTCCTGTTTCCTCCTTTCCTTAAGTGATTACTTAGCTTTAATTGCAGTTTTTACTGTAACTAGAGCTTTTTTAGAACCAGGAACATTACCTTTAACAAGTAGTAAGTTACGATCTGTATCAACTTTCACGACTTCTAAGTTTTGGATTGTAACTACATTGCCACCCATTTGACCAGGTAATTTCTTTTGTTTAAATACGCGGTTCGGAGCAACTGGACCCATTGAACCAGGACGACGGTGGTAACGAGAACCGTGGGCCATAGGACCACGAGATTGTCCGTGGCGTTTAATTACACCTTGGAAACCTTTACCCTTAGTAACACCTGTTACATCGATTACATCGCCTTCTGCGAAAATTTCTACTTTGACTTCTTGACCAACTTCGTACTCTTCCACGTTCACGTTGCGGAATTCACGAATGAAGCGCTTAGGAGCAGTGTTCGCTTTTGCTACGTGACCTTGTTGTGGTTTGTTAGAAAGCTTAACGCGCTTATCTTCGAAACCAACTTGAATTGCTTCGTAGCCGTCTGTTTCAACAGTTTTCTTTTGAAGTACTACGTTTGGAGTAGCTTCGATAACTGTTACCGGGATTAAATCGCCGTTTTCAGCGAAAACTTGTGTCATACCAATTTTTCTACCTAAGATTCCTTTAGCCATTTGTCACACCTCCTGTAAGTTTTAAAAAGTTATATTGTTTTTACCATTAAAGTTTGATTTCGATATCAACGCCAGATGGTAAATCAAGTTTCATTAACGCATCAACAGTTTGTGGTGTTGGGTTAACGATATCGATCAGACGTTTATGCGTACGCATTTCGAATTGTTCACGAGAATCTTTGTACTTGTGAACAGCACGAAGAATTGTGTACACAGACTTCTCAGTTGGAAGTGGAATCGGACCTGATACACTTGCACCTGAACGTTTTGCAGTTTCCACAATTTTCTCAGCAGATTGATCTAAAATACGGTGATCATACGCTTTTAAACGAATACGAATCTTTTGTTTTGCCATTATTTTCCCTCCTTCTCGCCTATTTTCTAGACATTCTCCACGAAAATTTTCCCACACACCGCCATGGCAAAGCGGCCGGGTGTGTCGGCAACCTCTCGCTTCATCGCAGTCAAAGACCAACATTCAACATTATATACAATAAAAAAAGAATAAGCAAGTCTTTTCGCTAAATTCTTTTAAATGTTGCAGATATTCTTAGTACTACTATTACTTCGCTTTGTTAAGCCGTTTATTAGTATATAAAATTTCACTACATATTGCAACACCTAAGGTTATCAAGCAACAATGTCGAACATTTCAAATAACTATGAAGTCTTTTTAAATAGTAGTACCCCTTTAGTACCCCTTCTTACTTCTATAGAAAGAACACACATGCAATCCAACCAAATAGAATTAGTGGAATGTTAATGAATATAAAAGTAGGAACACAGGTGTCCCAAATATGATGATGTTGTCCATCTACATTTAATCCTGCTGTTGGACCTAATGTAGAATCTGATGCTGGAGAGCCTGCGTCGCCTAAAGCTCCTGCTGTACCTATTAAACAGAGGATCGCTAATGGGCTCATTCCTAACCCTTGTGCAAGAGGAACAAATAGTGTCGCGATAATTGGCACTGTTGCAAAGGAAGAACCAATCCCCATTGTCACAACTAATCCTATGACTAACATAATAAATACCGCTAAACTTCTATTTCCTTTTAAAATAGTTATAGAGCTTGTAATTAAGCTATCCACATGTCCAGTAGCATTAATGACCGCAGCAAAGCCATTTGCGGCAATCATAACAAATCCTATAAAGGCCATCATCTTCATTCCTTCAGATAGAATGTCATCTGCCTCTTTCCATTTCAGCGCCCCTGTAAAATACATAACCATAATACCTGCAAAGGAACCAACAATCATAGAATCTGTTAACACTTGAGCACATAATGATACGACTAATGCAAAGGCTGTGGAAAACATCACAAATTTGCTTACATTAACATGAAGAGAATCAGCCTCTATTTCATTATTTTTATAATGCCTTGGCTTACGATATACAATAAAGGCTGTAAATAATCCAACCAACATACCTAGCACTGGAATCGCCATTGCCACAGGAACATCACGTGAGGATACTACCATCCCAGCCTCAGACACCTGTGTAGCAACGATATCTTGAAAGATCGCTCCAAAGCCAGCTGGTACAAAGCTATAAGTACCGATTAAGCCCACTGCAATTAAGGTTGCCACTAGACGTCGATCGACCTCTAGCATATTTAAAATTTTTAAAACAGGAGGAATCAATAGTGGAATAAAGGCGATATGAATAGGTATGACATTTTGAGATAAAATGGACATCAAGAAAATAAGGAAAAAAATTAAGACCTTTACTAAACCTTTGCGATTGCTTTCACTATTTAAAATCTTTAGCATCCCTGTAATCATCAATTCAGGTATCCCTGTTTTGGCAATGGCGATGGCAAAGGCGCCAAGTAAGCCATAGCTTAATGCTATCGTTGCACCTGCCCCTAACCCTTCTGTAAATGATTCTACTGTTGCCTCAATGCTCATTCCGCTTGTAAGGCCGCCTACAAACGCTCCTAGCACTAAAGAAAGAACGACATTGATGCGAAGTAGGCTTAATATTAACATAACGGCTACCGCCACTATTACTGCATTCATTGTTACACTCACTTTCATACACTAAATTACTAACATGTTAAAGATTATTATTCTGATAATTGAAAGTCAAGGTTTTTCATCGTTCGAAGCAATAAAAAAAACAGTATGATCTATTTAGCATCACACTGTTTCTAAGTTTTACTTATTTAATTGTTACAATGATTCTCGAACGACTTTTTTATAATAGCCTACCGACAGAATGGCAAAAATCGTATACAACGCTATATAACAGCACATTGCAATCCACAAGGGTGCCGTTAACTCTGTACCAAATAAAAACCATCCTGATTTAACAGCAAAATAACTATGCAATAGTCCAATTATTAAAGGGACTCCAAAATTAAAGGCTTGTTTCATATATATGCCTCTCATAATATCTTTTTCTGCAAAGCCAATTTTTCTGAGGATTGTATAGGAACCACGCTCTTCCTCTGCCTCAGACATTTGTTTGAAGTACAGAATGCTACCAGTTGTCATTAAGAAGGCTAATCCTAAAAAGGCAGTTGTAAAAATAGTGAGACCTAATGATTCAATATTATCTTTACGCTTCTCTTCATATGAAGATTGAGTATATTGCTGTGTTTTACCTTCATGATCTTTAGTTATAATCACCCCGGCATTTGTCTGTACATATAATTTTTCTGCCATTACTAAGTCTTCTTTTGAATTAATAGTAATAGATGATTGTTGATGCCAAGGGTAATGCTCTGATTGCGTAGTTAGACTTTTAAACATGTCATCTGTTATAACAAAGATGGGCCCGCCACCTCCAGCTGTAACAATACCACTAATAATACTTTTATCGTGTACATCTACAACATGAAAAGTTTCTTCAAGCTCCCCTGCAGAAACTACTACATCACGATCTTTCTCTAATGGGAACATCTCAGCCATATACCCGCCATAGTTTGTTAAAATCACTTCATTTCCTGATAGCAAGGCTTCAGGAACACTCTTCTTGTAATCAGAAAGTGGAATCGTATAAATTGTTCCTTCCATATCATATAAAGGATTATCCTGCTGCTTTTTAGACATTAATTGTCCTACGGAAGCTGTTACTCCCTGCAAACGATAATCTATCTTATCGTAGACTATGTTATTTTCCTCTAACGCATGTAAGAAAGACATCCCCTGCTCTTCTAGCAAGATAAAATCACCTGGTACTTGGCTATATGCTGATGTTTCTGAGGAATAGTAGGAGATATAGGATAATGTCGTCACACCTAGAGATACACCTGTTAATACGGTTATAAGCGTTAATGACTTAGCATTGCTCTTCATACGATGCATAATAGGCGTTAATGCCAATACATCCTGAATGGAAAGATGCCCTTTTTTCTTTAAGCGAATTGTGTTCATAATAAACGCTACAGAGAATCGAAAGACCAGAAATGTTCCACCAATTGTAGTAGCTAGAATAATAATCATATTAATAAATAGGTTACCGGCTGATTCAATATCAAACAGCTTTGTTGAAGCATAGTAGCCATAAACAATTAAAACTAGCCCCATAAAGCCTATGGCCATTTGTAATGCACTAAAACGTCTTACACGTTCATCTGCTTGTTTAGCTGCGGTAAATAGTGATAGTAAAGAAACGCGATGGATCATCCAGGCCATTTGTATAAGGACAATCAACAAAAGTATAGTAAATACAATCATGGATTGCTGTAATGCCTGCGTACTAAATGTCATGGTTACAAGAGCTTCTTTCTCAAGTACACGCAATAAAATCATTGCAAACACACGTGAACTAAAGAAACCGGCCAGCATACCTAAAATTACAGCTCCTACAAATAGTAGAATATTTTCGATTGCTAATAGGCGTACAATCAATCCCTTGGTCATGCCAATCAATTGGTACAAGCCTATTTCCTTACTACGACGCTTCATAAATAAATGATTGGCGTACAAGACGAAGAACAAGACGATAAAATATAAAATATAAGTTGCTGCTTTAAATCCAGCTGTCGCCGTTCCACTCATTTGAACAGCATCCCATACTGCAGAATTATTTTGTAATGTTACAAAGGAAAAATATAAAGTAACGCTAAAAATAAGCGCAAAGAAATATAAATAGTAGTGCTTCATATTTTTCTTCATGCTTCTTAACACTAGCTTACTAAGACTCATAACCATCACCGCCTAGCACACTTTGCGTATGCATGATTTCCTGGAAAAAAGCCTGTCTTGATTTATCCCCTTTATAAAGCTCACTATAAATAAGACCATCCTTTAAAAATAAAACACGTGTACAGAAGCTTGCAGCTACTGCATCATGCGTAACCATCATGATTGTCGCTTCTTTTGTCTCATTAATATTTTGTAGATTTTGAAGCAAGGCTGTTGCTGATTTGGAATCTAATGCACCAGTAGGCTCATCTGCAAATACCAATGATGGATTTGTAATAAGTGCACGCGCAGCGGAAGTACGCTGTTTTTGCCCTCCGGATATTTCATTGGGATATTTATTTAAAATTTCTGTTATGCCTAGTAAGGATGTTAACTCCTTTACACGGCTTTCAGCAACTGCTCTAGGCAATTTACTGATTGCTAAGGGGAGAAGAATATTTTCCTTTACAGTTAATGTATCTAATAAATTATAATCTTGAAATATGAAACCTAATTGCTCTCTACGGAAGTTGGCCAAAGCCTTTTCCTTCATTCCCCGTAAATTATGACCGTTTATTTCAATGACTCCTTCTGTTGCAAAGTCGATTGAACATAAGACATTTAAAAGTGTTGTTTTTCCTGATCCAGAAGGTCCCATAATACCTACAAATTCACCTTTACTTACTTCCAAATCAATACCCTTTAACACTTCCTGAGCCGTTGATTTCTTTCCATAAACTTTTTTTATTTTACGACCAATTAACACTGTCACTGATAAACGCCCCCTCTCTATATTCCAAGTGTACCCTGTTGCACCTATTCATTCGTGCGTTTTACATGACAATATAAAAAGGTAGGTGACATTTTCGTCATCTACCTGTTAGTTTGACATATTCATTTTGTAATGGGAACCGTAGCGTAAATAATGAACCCTCACCTACATTCGATTGAACATTTATACGGATACCTATTTTTTGCGCCACATTATATGATAAGTAAAGACCCATACCAGTAGACTGAGTAGATTCTCTCCCTACGTTACCTGTATATGACTTTTGAAAAATTCTAGGTAAATCCTCCGAAGGTATGCCAATACCCATATCTTTAATATGTAATAAAGTCGCACCTGCTGGGTCAAGTTCAGTAAAAATCGTTACCTCTGAATTGGCTGAACTATATTTTATGGCGTTCGAGAGAATTTGACGTACAATAAATGCTAGCCATTTACCATCTGTCATCACCTTTTCAGTCAGTTCATCTATTTCAAAACCAATTCCCTTTTCTATACACCAGGCTTGCATAGCTCGAATCTCTTTATAAACAATTGGTTTCAACTCAATTTCAGTTAAATAATTGTCCTTTTCTATAGAAGTAAGTCTAGTTTGGTGCAGCTGTTGATCGACTAACAGATGTAGTCTTAACCATTCATTTTCTAATTTTCGACGTGTGGATAAATCCTCCACATGGTCTAACATTAGATTAATAGTTGTTAAAGGTCCTTTTACTTCATGAACCCATGCCAGCAACTCATCTGAATACTCTTGGAGCTGCACTTTGGCCTGATTCAATTCCATATTCTTTTCATGAAAGACATCCTCCATTTTTCGAAAGCCCACTTCTTGAAAAGGTGATAATGATAAGCTACTTTTATGGGCTTCATCAAGATGACTATCCATATTTCCCAGGAAATCATTTAATTTCCCAACTTCAGCGATAAAGCGCCATACGAAAAAGAGTGCGAAACTAACAAGCAAACTAACATTTACATACCAAATAGACACACTATTTAAACCAACATCTAAAGAAAATAGCACGTTTAATAGTACCATTATAAATGCAAAAAAACCGATCCATGCAAAGCGCTCTTTTATAAATAATAGTAACAAATTAGTTCACGTCCCTTGGGTTACTGCTATATAGCCAAGTCCCTTTTTGGTTAGAATCACTTCATGTAGGCCAATATCCTCTAGCTTTGCACGTAAACGGTTAACATTCACCGATAAAGTATTATCGTTTACAAAACGTTCATCATCCCACAGTTTTCGCATTAATTCATCTCTTGAGACGATATGATTAGCCTGTTCCACTAAAATGCGCAATATAAAGAGTTCATTTTTTGTTAAGGAAGCTATAGCTCCATCACACATAATTTCACTCCTTGCATAATCAATAACGGCTTCGTTAAAGCGTGTAACATCCATCTTTGCTTCAACATAGTCATATGTTCTTCGTAAAATAGCCTGTGCTTTAGCGAGTAATACTTCCATATGAAAGGGTTTTTGTATAAAATCATCTGCTCCCATTTGCATGGCCATCACCATATCCATTGGATGATCTCGCGAGGATAGAAAAAGGATTGGCACATTGGAGAGATGACGAATTTCTCGACACCAATGAAAGCCATCATAGGCAGGCAACTGAATATCAATTAGCACAAGATGTGGCTTCACTTCTATAAAATCATCCATCACCTTTTGAAAATTTTTAGGTCCAACAACTTGTAATGACCATTGTGCAAAACGTTCTTCAATCATACTAAATATCGACGGATCATCTTCTATCAGTAAAATTTTCATCTCCATATTCAAATCCCTTTCTGCTTAATTATTTAACCTAGATGACATGCTGGCTGTTATGTATTCATACACTAATTAAAACCTTAATTACTTTTATTTTAACATAAAAAACCAATCTGTAAGCGTCCCTACAGATTGGTTTGACTATTAGCGAAAGCTAAAATTATTTTTGGATAGAAGCAACTACGCCAGCGCCTACAGTACGGCCACCCTCACGGATAGAGAATTTAGTACCTTCTTCAAGAGCGATTGGAGCGATAAGTTCAACTGTCATTTCGATGTTATCACCAGGCATTACCATTTCAACGCCTTCTGGTAAGTTACAGATACCTGTTACGTCAGTTGTACGGAAGTAGAACTGAGGACGGTAGTTAGAGAAGAATGGAGTATGACGGCCACCCTCTTCTTTTGATAAAACATAAACTTCAGCTTTGAAGTTAGTGTGTGGAGTAATTGAACCTGGTTTAGCTAATACTTGACCACGTTGGATTTCTTCACGAGCAACACCACGAAGTAAAGCACCGATGTTGTCACCAGCTTCAGCATAGTCTAATAATTTACGGAACATTTCTACACCTGTTACAGTAGTAGATTTAGCTTCTTCAGCGATACCGATGATTTCAATTACGTCACCAACTTTAACTTGACCACGTTCAACACGGCCAGTTGCAACTGTACCACGACCAGTGATAGAGAATACGTCCTCTACTGGCATCATGAATGGTTTGTCAGTTTGACGTTCTGGAGTTGGGATGTAAGAATCTACAGCGTCCATTAATTCAACGATTTTTTCTTCCCATTCTGCTTCGCCTTCAAGAGCTTTAAGAGCAGAACCTTTGATTACAGGAATATCATCACCTGGGAAGTCATATTCAGATAGTAGGTCACGGATTTCCATTTCTACTAATTCTAATAATTCTTCGTCATCAACCATATCACATTTGTTCATGAATACTACTAAGTATGGAACACCTACTTGACGAGATAAAAGGATGTGTTCACGAGTTTGTGGCATTGGGCCATCAGCAGCAGATACTACTAAGATACCGCCGTCCATTTGTGCAGCACCAGTGATCATGTTTTTAACATAGTCAGCGTGTCCTGGGCAGTCAACGTGTGCATAGTGACGAGTTTCTGTTTCGTATTCTACGTGAGAAGTATTGATTGTGATACCACGCTCTTTTTCTTCAGGAGCGTTATCGATGTCAGCGTATGATTTAGCTGTACCACCCATTTTTTTAGAAAGAACTGTAGCGATTGCAGCAGTTAAAGTAGTTTTACCATGGTCAACGTGTCCGATTGTACCAATGTTAGCATGCGTTTTAGAACGGTCAAATTTTTCTTTAGCCATTAGAGATTGCCTCCTCAAAATTATATGTTTTATTTTTGAAATTTATAGAATGAATGCTGATAGAGAACGGGCCCATCCCCTATCCTGCAATCATAGCTTACAAATTAGTTATACTTTATGCAAGATGAAAATTCAATTATTCACCTTTATTTTTTTTGATGATTTCAGCAGCAATTGATTTTGGTACTTCTTCATAATGATCGAATGTCATTGAGAATACACCACGACCTTGCGTTGCAGAACGAAGAGTCGTTGCATAACCAAACATTTCTGCTAAAGGAACCATAGCACGAACAACTTGTGAGTTACCGCGAGCATCCATACCCTCAACGCGTCCGCGACGAGAAGTAATGTTACCCATGATATCACCAAGGTATTCTTCTGGAATTACAACTTCTACTTTCATCATTGGTTCTAAGATAACAGCATCACATTGTTTAGATGCTTCTTTAAGAGCCATAGATGCAGCAATTTTGAACGCCATCTCATTCGAGTCAACGTCATGGTAAGAACCGAATACTAATTTCGCTTTAATATCGATTAGAGGGTAACCAGCTACTACACCGCGGTCAAGAGAGTCACGAAGACCAGCTTCAACTGCAGGAATGTATTCACGAGGAATTACACCACCAACGATAGCGTTTTCGAATTCAAAGCCTTTACCTTCTTCATTTGGAGAGAACTCAATCGTTACGTCACCATATTGTCCACGACCACCAGATTGGCGAGTGAATTTACCTTGAACTTTTGCAGAGCCACGGAATGTTTCACGGTAAGATACCATTGGAGCACCTACGTTAGCTTCTACTTTAAATTCACGGCGCATACGGTCAACTAAGATATCAAGGTGAAGTTCACCCATACCTGAGATGATTGTTTGTCCAGTTTCTGTGTCAGTGTGAGCACGGAAAGTTGGATCCTCTTCTTGAAGTTTTTGTAAAGCTTGACCCATTTTATCTTGGTCAGCTTTTGATTTTGGTTCTACAGAAAGAGAAATTACTGGCTCAGGGAATTCCATTGATTCAAGAATAACTAGGTTTTTCTCGTCACAAAGAGTATCACCAGTAGTAGTATCTTTAAGACCTACTGCTGCTGCGATGTCCCCAGCGAATACTTTAGAAATCTCTTCACGAGAGTTAGCGTGCATTTGTAGGATACGACCTACACGCTCACGTTTACCTTTAGAAGAGTTTTGTACGTATGAACCTGAATCTAATGTTCCAGAGTACACACGGAAGAACGTTAATTTACCTACGAATGGGTCAGTCATAACTTTGAATGCAAGAGCTGAGAATGGCTCTTCATCAGAAGATTTACGTTCTAACTCTTCGTCACCATCAACAGAAGTACCTTTGATTGCTGGTACATCTACTGGAGATGGTAAGTAATCGATAACAGCATTTAACATTGGGCGTACACCTTTGTGTTTGAACGCTGTACCACAGATTACTGGGTAGAATTCTACTGCGATTGTAGCACGACGGATTGCCGCTTTAAGTTCCGCAACAGAAATTTCTTCGCCTTCTAAATATTTTTCCATGATATCTTCATCAACACTTGCAACAGCATCGATTAATTTTTCACGGTATTCTTCAGCTTGTGCGCGGTATTCTTCAGGAATTTCTCCCTCAGTTACTGCTGTACCTTTTTCGTCACCATAGAAAGTAGCTTTCATTTCAACCAAGTCAATGATTGCAGAGAACTGATCTTCAGCTCCGATTGGTAATTGAATAGGGTGAGCGTTTGCTTGTAAACGATCATGTAGAGTTCCTACAGAATATAAGAAGTCTGCTCCTGTTTTATCCATTTTGTTAATGAATACAATACGTGGAACACCATAAGTTGTAGCTTGACGCCATACAGTTTCAGTTTGAGGCTCAACACCAGATTGAGCATCTAGTACTGTAACAGCACCGTCAAGTACGCGTAATGAACGTTCTACTTCTACAGTGAAGTCTACGTGTCCAGGCGTATCGATGATGTTTACACGATGGCCTGCCCATTGGGCTGTTGTTGCTGCAGAAGTGATTGTAATACCACGTTCTTGCTCTTGCTCCATCCAGTCCATTTGAGAAGCGCCTTCATGAGTTTCACCGATTTTGTGAATCTTACCAGTGTAATAAAGGATACGCTCAGTTGTTGTTGTTTTACCAGCATCAATGTGAGCCATGATCCCAATATTACGAGTATTCTCAAGTGAGAATTCGCGTTTCATAGGAAATTTCTCCTTCCATATTGGGGTAAAGACTGTATAAGAGACCTTGTGCTAACCAATCCGTTAACACATAGGTTATATTACCAGCGGTAGTGAGCGAATGCTTTGTTCGCTTCTGCCATTTTGTGCATATCTTCACGTTTCTTAACTGATGCACCAGTGTTGTTAGAAGCATCAAGAATTTCGTTAGCTAAACGCTCTTCCATAGTTTTTTCACCACGAAGACGAGCATAGTTAACTAGGTAACGAAGACCTAAAGTTGTACGACGTTCTGGACGAACTTCAACCGGTACTTGGTAGTTAGAACCACCAACACGGCGAGCGCGTACTTCAAGAACTGGCATTACGTTATTTAGAGCAGCTTCGAATACTTCAATTGGATTTTCACCAGAACGTTCTTTAACAATTTCGAACGCACCGTATAAAATCTTTTGAGAAGTACCTCTTTTACCATCAACCATCATTTTATTGATTAAACGAGTTACTAGTTTTGAACTATAAATTGGATCTGGTAACACGTCACGTTTGGAAACAGGACCTTTACGAGGCATGTGTTTTCCTCCTTTCGAATAAATATCGATTATTTTATAAGTTAGCCTTTTTATATTCGTCAATCAAATATCAAATCTGCTAGCAAGATTCGATATTTGTGACAATTAGTATAAGGCTCAGTTTTAAATAACGTTATTGAACGTTAAATTATTTTTTTTCTTTAGGGCGTTTTGTTCCGTATTTAGAACGTGATTGTAAACGACCGTTTACACCAGCTGTATCAAGAGCTCCACGTACGATATGGTAACGAACACCCGCTAAGTCTTTTACGCGTCCGCCACGGATAAGAACAACACTGTGCTCTTGTAAGTTGTGGCCTTCACCTGGGATATAAGCTGTAACCTCAATTTGGTTAGTTAAACGTACACGAGCGTATTTACGTAACGCTGAGTTTGGTTTACGAGGTGTCATTGTACCAACACGAGTACAAACACCACGTTTTTGAGGAGATTTAACATCAGTTAAAGATTTTTTAAATGAGTTATATCCTTTGTTTAACGCTGGTGATTTTGATTTCGTGCTTTTAGATTGACGAGGCTTACGTACTAATTGGTTAATTGTAGGCATCGATTTTTCCTCCCTTCATTTATTCCTTGTTAATACCACACATCCAGGTGGTTCATTTTTTGGGTAAAAACAAAGTCTTTGTGTTTAATACACAAAAACTACTCTCCAGTAATTGCAACTACCGCAGCTCCAACGTGGATTCCACAGGCCTTGCCCAGTTCCTTTTTGGACTCAACAAGAATAACTGGTATACCGATTTCTCTCGCGAAAGATATGGCCAAATCGGTTACCCAATTGTCTGCGTCAAGTGCCACAAGGAGTTCTTTCACTGAACCGGCTCGCATTGCTTTTACTGCTTGCTTTGTACCTATGATTGTTTGACTAGTCCTTACTTTATCATAAGACATTTTCATATCCTCCGAAGTATAGACAGTTAACTATCAACCTTCAATATATTATCATTACCATTTTATACTGTCAACTAATATCTTTAAAAAGTCCGAAGAGATGGCGTAATTCCATCTCTTCGGCACTATTTTTAATGTTTATTCAGCAGAAACGACTTCTGTGTCAAGCTCATCTTTTTCGATGCGGATTTGACGGTAACGTTGCATACCAGTACCTGCAGGAACAAGTTTACCGATAATTACGTTCTCTTTTAATCCAAGAAGCTCGTCACGTTTACCCTTAATTGCTGCATCTGTTAACACACGTGTTGTTTCTTGGAACGATGCTGCAGATAAGAATGATTCTGTTTCAAGAGAAGCTTTTGTAATACCTAGGATTACAGGACGACAAGTAGCTGGGTTTTTGCCATTCATAACAGCATCTGCGTTAGCCTCTGCAAATTGGTGGATATCTAGTAATGAACCTGGTAATAAATCTGTATCTCCAGCTTCAATTACACGTACTTTACGAAGCATTTGGCGAACCATTACTTCGATATGTTTATCTCCAATTTCTACCCCTTGCATACGGTATACTTTTTGAACTTCTTTTAATAAATATTCTTGAACAGTTGAAACGTCTTTGACTTTTAACAATTGTTTTGGATCGATAGAACCCTCTGTTAGAACCTGACCACGCTCTACATTATCACCTTCGATAACTTTTAGACGTGCATTATAAGGCGCTTGATACTTACGAGTTTCTACGTCACCTTGAACAGTGATTTCTTTTAAGCCCTCACGGATTTCTGTGATATCTGAAACAGTACCTGCGATCTCTGAAATAACAGATTGACCTTTTGGATTACGTGCTTCAAAGATCTCTTGGATACGTGGAAGACCTTGTGTAATATCGTCCCCGGCAACCCCACCTGTATGGAATGTACGCATTGTTAACTGTGTACCCGGTTCACCGATTGATTGAGCAGCAATAATACCAACTGCCTCTCCTACCTCAACCTTTTCACCTGTTGCTAAGTTCATGCCGTAACATTTTTTACATACGCCATGTTTTGTATTACATGTAAATGCTGAACGGATAGTCACTTCTTCAATACCAGCTTCGATAATTGCTCGAGCCACATCTTGATCGATTAAACCATCTTTGTTTAGAATCACTTCACCAGTTTCAGGGTGTAAGATTGTTTTCTTCGTATGACGACCAACAATACGCTCATCTAGAGCCTCGATTAGCTCTGTGCCTTCCATTAATGCACCAATTGTTAAACCACGGTCAGTACCACAGTCATCTTCGCGCACAATTACATCCTGTGCAACGTCAACAAGACGACGTGTTAAGTAACCTGAATCGGCAGTTTTTAGGGCTGTATCGGCAAGACCTTTACGAGCACCGTGAGTTGAGATGAAGTACTCTAATACTGTTAAACCTTCACGGAATGAAGATTTAATTGGTAGTTCGATGATACGACCAGCCGGGTTGGCCATCAGACCACGCATACCTGCTAACTGTGTAAAGTTAGATGCGTTACCACGGGCACCTGAGTCAGACATCATGAAGATTGGGTTTGTTTTCTCAAGAGACTTCATCAGTTTCGCTTGGATTTCATCTTTGGCAGCACTCCAGCTTGAGATAACACGGTCATAACGCTCATCCTCTGTGATGAAACCACGGCGGAATTGCGCTTGAACTTTATCTACTTTTTCTTGAGCTACTGCTAAAATTTCACCTTTGTCAGGTAATACGACGATATCAGATACACCTACAGTAATACCAGCACGTGTTGAATACTTGAATCCAAGGTTTTTCATGCGGTCAAGCATTTTAGATGTTTCAGTAATGTGGAAACGTTTAAATACTTCAGCAATGATATTTCCTAAGAACTTTTTACGGAATGGATTTACAACTGGTACAGATTCAAAATGCTTGCGCAATACAGCTGTACGTTGTGCGTCAATTTTCCCTTTTTCATCAAGGCTATTATAAGCACTATCTGATTCAAGCTCTTTTAGTGTGTCTTCGTCAATTGTTAATTTCGCAAAGTATTTTTCTGGTGTCACTTGCTCTAAGTTAAAATCAGTCGGCTCATTGATATAAGGGAATGATTCAGGCAAGATTTCGTTAAAGATTACTTTACCGACAGTCGTTAATAGGAACATATTATTTTGTTCCTCTGTGAATGTTGGGTTATTTAACGAACTAGCTTTAATAGCAATACGTGTATGCAAATGCACATGACCTGTATCATATGCGATTAAAACTTCGTTTGGACCGTAGAAAATAGTACCTTCTCCACGTGCATTTTCACGTTCAAGCGTTAAGTAGTAGTTTCCTAATACCATATCTTGCGAAGGTGTTACTACTGGTTTACCGTCTTTTGGATTCAGGATGTTTTGCGCAGCAAGCATTAGAAGACGAGCCTCAGCTTGAGCTTCAGCAGACAATGGTACGTGAACCGCCATTTGGTCACCATCGAAGTCAGCGTTATATGCTGTACATACTAATGGGTGAAGACGAATAGCACGACCTTCTACTAGTGTTGGTTCAAATGCTTGAATACCAAGACGGTGTAGCGTTGGTGCACGGTTAAGTAATACTGGATGCTCACGGATAACATCTTCTAATACATCCCAAACGTCGTTGTTCAAACGTTCGATTTTTCGCTTAGCAGATTTAATGTTATGAGCAAGACCACGTTCTACTAGTTCCTTCATAACGAACGGCTTGAATAATTCAATAGCCATTTCTTTAGGTAGACCACATTGGTACATTTTTAAGTTTGGACCTACTACGATAACGGAACGACCAGAATAGTCAACACGCTTACCAAGTAGATTTTGACGGAAACGACCTTGTTTACCTTTCAACATATGTGAAAGTGATTTTAGTGGACGGTTACCAGGACCTGTTACAGGACGTCCGCGACGACCATTATCAATTAACGCGTCAACAGCTTCTTGTAACATACGTTTTTCGTTTTGTACGATGATGCTTGGAGCACCTAAATCTAATAAACGTTTTAAACGGTTATTACGGTTGATAACACGACGGTATAAATCGTTTAAATCTGAAGTTGCAAAACGTCCACCATCTAATTGCACCATTGGACGAAGCTCAGGTGGAATTACAGGAAGTACATCTAAAATCATCCATTCAGGTGAGTTACCTGAGTTACGGAATGATTCAACAACCTCTAAACGTTTGATAGCACGAGTACGTCTTTGACCTTGTGCAGATTTTAACTCTTCTTTTAAAGAATGCGTCTCATCCTCTAGGTCAATTTTGCCTAATAATTTTTTAATTGCTTCTGCACCCATTGCAGCTTCGAATGTATTTCCGAATTTTTCGCGGTATGCACGGTACTCTTTTTCTGAAAGTAACTGTTTGCTTTCTAAATTCGTCGCACCAGCCTCAATCACAACGTATGAAGCAAAATAAATAACTTCTTCAAGTGCACGCGGTGACATATCTAAAATTAGACCCATACGGCTAGGAATACCTTTGAAGTACCAGATATGAGAAACTGGTGCAGCTAATTCGATATGACCCATACGTTCACGACGAACTTTAGCACGCGTTACTTCAACACCACAGCGGTCACAAACTACACCTTTATAGCGAACACGTTTATATTTACCACAATGACATTCCCAATCCTTAGTTGGCCCAAAAATACGCTCACAGAATAAACCATCTTTTTCTGGTTTTAACGTACGGTAGTTAATTGTTTCAGGTTTTTTAACCTCACCATATGACCAAGAGCGAATCTTGTCAGGGGATGCTAAACCAATTTTCATATATTCAAATTCATTAACGTCTATCAAGGAGCCTACCTCCCTCTAGTATAGGTCTTTATAAAGACTCTTTACGCAGCTCGATAATCGTTTGCAAAGAATTTCCTCTTTGACAAAGGATTAGAAATAGAATGATTTATTAAAAGAAAAAGCCAGGCAGGGCGTTAAATCCTGCCCGGCTAATTTGAAAAATAAGTTTGACCTTATTCACAATTGTGAATGTTGGTTTCCATTATTCAAAAGACTCTACTGGCTCTTCTTGAGTATCTGGCTGTGGTGCGATGTTAAGTGCATCAGCTGGTTGAAGATCTTCTTCTTCGTCTAAATCACGAAGCTCTACTTCTTCATCATTAACTGTTAGCATCTTAACGTCCATACCAAGAGATTGAAGTTCTTTAATCAATACTTTGAATGACTCAGGAACGCCTGGCTCTGGTACACTTTCACCCTTAACGATGGCTTCATATGTTTTTACACGACCAACAACGTCATCGGATTTAACAGTTAAGATTTCTTGAAGGGTATAAGCGGCACCGTATGCTTCAAGTGCCCATACTTCCATCTCACCAAAACGTTGTCCACCAAATTGCGCTTTACCACCAAGTGGTTGCTGCGTAACAAGTGAGTAAGGACCTGTTGAACGCGCGTGAAGTTTATCGTCAACCATGTGAGCAAGTTTGATCATATACATGATCCCAACAGATACACGGTTATCAAATGGTTCACCAGAACGGCCATCATACAGGATTGTTTTACCGTCACGGTTCATCCCTGCTTCTTCCATCGTTTCCCAAACGTCTTCTTCATTTGCACCATCAAATACTGGTGTTGCCATGTGGACGCCTAGATAGCGAGAAGCCATACCTAAGTGTAATTCTAAAACTTGTCCGATATTCATACGAGAAGGTACACCAAGTGGATTTAACATGATATCTACAGGCGTGCCATCTGGCATGAATGGCATATCTTCTTCTGGCAAGATACGAGAGATAACCCCTTTGTTACCGTGACGTCCGGCCATTTTGTCCCCAACGCGAATTTTACGTTTTTGAACAATATAAGCACGAACTAATTGGTTAACACCTGGTGGTAATTCATCGCCATCTTCGCGGTTAAATACTTTAACATCCAGAATGATACCGCCAGCACCGTGTGGTACACGTAATGATGTATCACGAACCTCACGAGCCTTTTCACCGAAAATAGCATGTAATAAACGCTCTTCAGCCGTTAATTCTGTAACTCCTTTAGGTGTTACTTTCCCTACAAGAATATCACCATCGCGTACTTCCGCACCGATACGGATAATACCACGTTCGTCTAGGTTACGAAGTGCATCTTCACCGACATTTGGAATATCACGAGTGATTTCTTCAGGTCCAAGCTTTGTATCACGAGACTCTGACTCATATTCTTCAATATGAACAGATGTATAAACATCATCTTTTACAAGGCGCTCACTCATAATAACAGCATCCTCATAGTTAAAGCCGTTCCAAGTCATGAATGCAACAAGTACGTTACGTCCAAGAGCTAATTCGCCTTTTTCCATTGATGGACCATCTGCTAAAATATCGCGAGGCTTCACGCGTTCGCCAACTTTTACAAGTGGACGTTGGTTATATGAAGTACCTTGGTTTGAACGAATGAATTTTTGTAATTTATATTTTGTTAAATCGCCTTTAACCTCTTTGCCATCTACAACTTCAATGCGGCGAACATGGATAGAGCGAGCCTCAACGTGCTCAACAATACCATCATACTTCGCTACTACAGCTGCACCAGAATCACGTGCATCCACATGTTCCATACCCGTACCAACGAATGGTGCTTCTGGGTTAAGAAGTGGAACTGCTTGACGTTGCATGTTTGCACCCATAAGTGCACGGTTAGAGTCATCGTTTTCTAAGAATGGGATACACGCAGTCGCTGCAGAAACTACTTGTTTAGGAGATACGTCCATGTAGTCCATTTGAGCTTTATTGAATACTGTGTTATCACCACGGAAACGACCTACTACTTCGTCCTTTGCAAAACTGCCATCTGGATTTAATAGTGAGTTTGCTTGTGCTACGTAGTAGTTATCTTCTTCATCAGCTGTTAGGTAATCAATTTGTTCCGTTACTTGACCTGTTTCGTGATCAATACGACGGTAAGGCGTTTCGATGAAACCAAATTTATTTACTTTAGCGAAAGAAGATAATGAGTTGATTAAACCAATGTTTGGACCCTCTGGTGTCTCGATTGGACACATACGACCATAGTGAGAGTAGTGAACGTCACGTACTTCGAAACCAGCACGCTCACGTGTTAAACCACCAGGCCCTAATGCAGATAATCGACGCTTATGCGTTAATTCTGCTAATGGGTTTGTTTGGTCCATGAATTGTGATAATTGAGAGCTTCCGAAGAACTCTTTAATTGACGCAATTACTGGACGGATATTAATTAATTGTTGTGGTACGATAGCCGCTGTGTCGTTAATAGACATACGCTCACGTACTACACGTTCCATACGAGACAAACCGATACGGAATTGGTTTTGCAGTAACTCACCTACAGAACGTAGACGACGGTTACCTAAATGGTCAATATCATCTGTTGCTCCTACTTGATAAAGCAGGTTGAAGAAATAGCTTACTGAAGACAGTACGTCAGCAGGTGTAATATTCTTCACTTCTTCATCGATATAGGCATTACTAATGATATTAATTTCTTTTTGTGCTTCATCTTTGGGTGCATAAATTTTAATAGATTGGATTGTTACATCATCCTCAAGTACTCCACCAACTTGTGATAAAGTACGGAAACCAATACCTTTCGAAGAATCTTCTAGGTAAGGTAGGATTTTATCTAAAGTACGGCGATCAAGCACTGTACCTTTCTCTACTAAAATTTCGCCTGTTTCTGGATCTACAAGCGTTTCAGCAATCGTTTGGTTGAATAAACGATTTTTAATATGAAGCTTTTTATTCATTTTGTAGCGTCCAACATTCGCTAAATCATAACGTTTTGCGTCGAAGAAACGAGAGTATAATAAACTTTTCGCACTTTCAACTGTTGGTGGCTCACCTGGACGTAAACGCTCGTAGATTTCTAAAAGTGCTTTTTCAGTACTTTCAGAGTTATCTTTTTCTAACGTATTACGTAAATACTCGTTATCACCGATAATATCGATAATTTCTTGGTCTGAGCCAAAACCTAATGCACGAAGTAATACGGTTACTGGTAACTTACGAGTACGATCGATACGTACATAAACTACATCTTTTGCATCCGTTTCATACTCTAACCATGCACCACGGTTTGGAATCACTGTAGCTCCAAAACCTTTTTTACCGTTCTTATCCGTTTTATCATGGAAATACACACTTGGTGAACGAACTAATTGTGAAACGATAACACGTTCAGCACCATTGATAATGAACGTACCTGTTTCAGTCATTAATGGGAAGTCACCCATAAAGACATCTTGTTCTTTCACTTCGTCTGTTTCTTTGTTGTAAAGACGTACTTTCACGCGTAATGGAGCTGCGTAAGTAACATCTCGCTCTTTACACTCATCAACATCATATTTAGGATCACCTAATGAATAATCGATGAATTCTAATGAAAGATTACCTGTAAAGTCCTCGATCGGCGAAATGTCACGGAACATTTCACGTAAACCTTCTTCAAGGAACCACTCGTAAGACGCCGTTTGAATCTCAATCAGATTTGGAAGCTCAAGCACCTCTTTAATACGCGCAAAGCTTCTACGCTGGCGGTGTTGTCCGTACTGAACTAGTTGACCTGTCAACTCATTCACCCCTCAATAAAGCGATATTAGGTCTTTGCAAAATCATACAAATAGTGTATGATTTCGAAAGACAAAAAGAAAACGAGTCTTCAAAAAGATCTCATTTTCGGTTAACTAAACTTATCTTGGCAAGTATACCCATATTAAAACAATTCTATACAAAAAGGGCATACGACCTCAAAATAATATTTTTGCATTTTATCATATTATCATAGCCGATTTGTCAAGTCAATAAATTATACATATTTCATTTATTTTTTTGCACGTACTATCCAGTATCCTTTTTTCTTCTCTACAACATCGACTTCGGAAAATTTACCTTCTAGGTAACTTACTGTCGATGGCGCTCCTTGTTTCTTCTGAATCACTACCCAAAGCTCTCCAGATGACACTAGTCTATCATAAGCTCCATCGTAAAAGCGGAAAATCGTTTCCTTCCCTGCACGAATTGGTGGATTCGTTAAGATAGCTGCTGCTTCTATATCTTTATCAACCATCGATAGGCCGTCACTCACAAATATTCGCACATTTTGAACACCGTTCACTTGCGCATTTTTTTGCGAAAGCGCAACTGCACGTTCATTTATATCCATCATACAGACGGTACGGTCTGGATTTGCTTTGGCTATGGATAATCCTATCGGCCCATAACCACAACCTATATCAAAAATCGCACCATCAATATTAGGCATTTGAAAAGCGTCTATTAAAACACGGGATCCAAAATCTACTTCGCTTTTACTAAATACACCTGCATCCGTTTCAAATGAAAACGTATGCCCTAGTAATTTGAATGTCCAGTGACGAGGTTTACTCTCAGTTTGAGGATTACTTGTATAATAGTGATCTGACATTTTCACGCCTCCTCAGAATGAAGAAAAAAGCTCGCCAATATGACGAGCTTTCCTTTTGTTTAAAAGTAACGCGAGATTACTTAACTTCTACAGATGCGCCAACTTCTTCAAGTTTAGTTTTGATTTGTTCAGCTTCATCTTTAGAAACGCCTTCTTTAAGAGCTTTAGGAGCGTTATCTACTACTTCTTTAGCTTCTTTAAGACCTAAACCAGTGATTTCGCGAACCACTTTGATTACTTTAATTTTTTCTGCACCAGCAGATGCTAATACTACGTCGAATTCTGTTTTCTCTTCAGCTGCAGCAGCACCGCCAGCAACTACTGCTACAGGAGCAGCAGCTGTTACACCGAATTCTTCTTCGATAGCTTTTACTAAATCGTTTAATTCAAGAACTGTCATAGCTTTGATAGCTTCTAAGATTTGCTCTTTGTTCATTATAATTTCCTCCTAATTGGATAATGTTTTATTTTTTTGCGGTCAGGCCGCGGAAGTTTTTGGACGTATTAAATTACGCGCCTTGTTCTTCTTTTTGTTCTGCAACAGCTTTTGTTGCAAGTGCGAAGTTACGCACTGGAGCTTGAAGTACAGATAAAAGCATAGAAAGTAGACCTTCGCGTGATGGAAGTTCTGCAAGTGCTTTAACATCTTCAACAGAAGAGATTGTACCTTCGATAATACCAGCTTTAATTTCTAAAGCTTCGTTTTTCTTAGCGAACTCGTTGATGATTTTAGCAGGCGCTACAACATCTTCATTTGAGAACGCAATTGCGTTAGGACCAACTAATACGTCGTTGATTCCCGCAAGACCAGCAGCTTCAGCAGCACGACGAGTTAAAGTGTTTTTGTATACTTTGAACTCAACGCCAGCTTCACGAAGTTGTTTACGAAGCTCTGTTACTTGTGCAACATTAAGACCACGGTAATCCACTACTACTACAGAAGAAGCGCTTTGGAATTTCTCAGTAATCTCTTGAACTTGTACTTGTTTGTTTTCGATTGCTTTGCTCATGATGACACCTCCTATTAGAATGGGTCATTTATACCGACAAAAGAAAAGCCTCTACGTCAAATAGACACAGAGGCTGAAAGTCATCATCTTTAAATAAGAATCTGAATTCCGATGTCCTCGGTAGGAACATTAAGTGACAAGTCACTCCTACTGTCTACGGTACAAATGGATAATTCACAACAGCAATGATTATATCATGTAACCATTGCCATTGTCAATATATATATATTTAAATTATTTCACTACTACGTTAGCAGCGTCAATTTTAACAGCTGGGCCCATTGTAGTTGTAATATTTACAGATTTCATGTAAGTACCTTTAGCTGCAGCAGGTTTTGCTTTTTGAACTACATCAAATACAGCTAAGAAGTTTTCTACTAATTTTTCTGCAGAGAAAGAAACTTTACCGATAGGAGCGTGGATGATACCAGCTTTATCAGCACGGTATTCTACTTTACCAGCTTTGATTTCTTCGATAGCTTTTGTTACATCGAAAGTAACTGTACCAGTTTTAGGGTTTGGCATTAAGCCTTTAGGTCCTAATACACGACCAAGTTTACCAACTTCACCCATCATGTCAGGAGTTGCTACGATTACATCGAAATCAAACCAACCTTGTTGGATTTTTTGGATGTACTCTGCATCACCTACATAGTCAGCACCAGCAGCTTCTGCTTCTTTAAGTTTTTCACCTTTTGCGAATACTAATACGCGTTGAGTTTTACCAGTACCGTTTGGTAGCACTACTGCACCACGGATTTGTTGGTCGTTTTTACGAGTATCAATACCTAAGCGAAAAGCAACTTCTACAGTAGCGTCGAAGTTTACTGTGCTAGTTTTTTGAGCAAGTTCGATTGCTTCTTGTGCATTGTATAGTGAGTTACGATCAATTAATTTAGCTGCATCTTGCAGTTTTTTACCTTTTTTAGCCATTATATATTTCCTCCTTGATTGTGGTTATAGCGGATTTTACCTCCCACGAATAAAGGTTGCGTGTTCACAAAGAAACTTCGCAACCTTCCAAAAAACAAAACATCAAGTAACTGGGATTAGTCTTCGATAACAATACCCATGCTTCGTGCAGTACCTTCTACCATTAACATAGCAGCTTCTACTGAAGCAGCGTTAAGGTCTGGCATTTTAGTTTCAGCGATTTCGCGAACTTTATCACGTTTAACCGTTGCCACTTTTTTACGATTTGGTTCACCAGATCCAGATTGGATACCAGCTGCTACTTTAAGTAGAACCGCTGCAGGTGGAGTTTTTGTAATGAAAGTGAAAGAACGGTCCTCGAATACTGAAATTTCAACTGGAATAATAAGACCAGCTTGATCAGCAGTACGCGCGTTGAATTCTTTACAGAATCCCATGATGTTCACACCCGCTTGACCTAATGCAGGACCAACCGGTGGAGCTGGGTTAGCTTTACCAGCAGGGATTTGAAGTTTTACAACTTTAATAACTTTTTTAGCCACGAGACACACCTCCTTAAGTCCGTGATGTGGTAATTGGGTTGCCCCTCCCACTCAATATCTGTCTGTCAGCTAAGTGCCGATAACATTAAAATTATCATTACAGACGTCAAACAAAAGTATGACAGTCTGACCTATGAAATGATACCACTTTTAATTTTTTTAAGCAAGTGGTAATTAACAAAATCTGCGAAACATCTACCAATTGGCATGTCACAGTTCTAGTAATTGTACTATAATTTTTGAATTTGTTCGAAGTCTAGCTCCATAATTGTTTCGCGACCAAACATATCAACAGACACTTTCACTTTTCCTTTTTCTGTGTCAATTTCTTCAACACGTCCTTGGAAATGAGCGAATGGCCCTTCTAATACTTCAACCGCTTCACCAATAGAGATATCTACTTCGACAACTTTATCAGTCATGCCCATTTGCTGTAGTAGACGATCCGCCTCTTCTGGTAGTAAAGGTGTTGGTTTTGCTCCTCCACCAGATGACCCGATAAATCCTGTTACACCCGGCGTATTACGCACTACATACCAAGAATCATCTGTCATAATAAGCTCTACTAATACATAACCTGGGAAAACTTTACGCATCATTGTACGCTTTTTCCCATCCTTCATTTCTGTTTCCTCGTGTTCAGGAACAATCACTCGGAAGATTTTATCTTGCATTCCCATTGTTTCTACACGTTTCTCTAGGTTTGCTTTTACTCGGTTCTCATACCCTGAATACGTATGAACAACATACCAATTTTTCTCCATAACTACTAGGACTCCTCGTCCGTCCCTCCCTTACAAATAAAAGTGAAAATGAATCGCGATATGCTAGATGCATTTCTTACTCTTTTCACAAACATCTCATGTAGACATAGCCCTTCCCTATTAAGAAAGCCTGATGATATGTATCGAAACTAGCATAGTCATCTATTGCTACTATCATACTTATCATAATGAGATTATCTTACTGCCATTCACTTCACCCATATCACTCGCCCATAAAGATGGAATTGTCTGCTGAATGAAGGTAAAACAAACGAAAAAACCCGTTATTGCATTGGACGGGCTATTTCATAAGTATTAACATGCTATTTACTAAATTATAAATCTAAGTACCAGCGGAATAATGATGAAATACCTAAGTCAACTAACACAAAAAATAAAGCCATAACGACAACAGTTGAAATAACAACGACTGTATATTTAGTCAACTCTTTACCTTTTGGCCAGCTTGTTTTGCGCATTTCTGACATTACATCACTGAAAAAGCCTTTGATCTTGCCCATTCTAGCTTAACCTCCGAATCAATCAATCTGTCTATTTACATATCATTTTATAGCGTTTGTTTATGCACTGTATGTTCATTGCAATGCGAGCAAAATTTTTTTAATTCGAGGCGTACAGTGGAGCCTTCTTTAGCCGGGAACGTGTAATTTCTCGATCCACATTTCTCGCAATTTAGCACGACTTTTTTTGCCATATACTCACCTTTTTCGGCACTTTGTCTTTTTAAGACTAACACCTATATTTGTCAATGTCAATAATGCCTCTGCCCTCTAAGACATTTCCTCAAGGACTAAATGTCGCTCTAATTTACGCTTCACTCGCTGCAAAGCATTATCAATCGATTTCACATGACGATTTAATTTTGCAGAAATTTCATGATACGATTGGCCATCTAGATATAGGGCTAAAACCTGTAACTCTAGTTCACTTAAAATCTCACTCATTTTCTCTTCTAAATAACCAAACTCTTCTCTATGAATTATTAATTCTTCTGGATCATCCATGATAGCGCCTGTTAAAACATCCATGAGCGTTCGGTCTGATTCTTCATCAAAAATGGGCTTGTCCAAAGAAATATAAGAGTTAAGAGGTATATGCTTTTGCCTAGTAGCCGTTTTAATAGCAGTAATAATTTGCCTTGTAATACATAACTCAGCAAAAGCTCGGAAAGAAGCAAGCTTATCCCCTTTAAAATCACGAATCGCTTTATACAAACCGATCATGCCCTCTTGCACGATATCTTCCTTATCAGCACCAATTAAGAAATAGGATCTTGCCTTCGCTCTAACTAACAAACGGTATTTCGTAATTAAATAATCCAACGCATCTGTATTACCTTGATGCACCATTTCAATAAGTTCTTCATCATTGAATCGTTCAAAATCTTGTGTCACTTGTACAATGCTATTTTTAAACATGGTATCACCTCAGCCACAACAGATAATTAGGAACAGTATAACGGAATTGGAAAATATGCGTCAATCAATCATTTCAATCCACGTCTCCATTTTTCGAATGCTATCGCCACATCTGGCTTTAATTCTATACGTGAAGGTGGTCTACTTTCTTGTTTCCTTTTCACATCGTGCGATATTTTATGCTGGATAATGCTTGTATCTATTTCTAGTTCTCTAGCTGATTTTCTCAAGGCTCCATTACCAAAAATAACACTTTGCTCTGCCATATCGGAAGTTGCTACGTGTATTTGTACATTTCTAGCCTTAAGTTCATGCGTCATTTTTTCAATACGTTCATCTGCCGTTTCATTTTTCCGAGTATAAATGACTTCAACATCACTTTCTAAATAAGATTGCTCTACGCCTGGAACTAGATGTGCGTCAAAAACAATAATTACGCGCCAACCCATAGCTGCTTTATATTCAGCCATAAGTTCTATCAACCTTTTGCGAGCATCCTCAAAATTTGTATCCCGCAATGGTCGAAGCTCTTTCCAGGACCCAATCATATTATAGCCATCTACTAGCAAAATGTTTTTCATTGTTACTCAATCGCTTCTTGACGTTTACGATACACTTCGTACATTAATAGCGCTGCAGCTACTGAGGCGTTCAATGATGTCACATGTCCCACCATCGGTAAATGATACAAGAAGTCACATTTCTCTTTTAATAAACGCCCCATTCCCTTACCTTCACTACCGATAATGATAGCCAATGGTAATGTTGCATCCATTTTTCGATAGTCTACAGAGCCCTTTGCATCTGTACCAGCAATCCATACACCTCGTTCTTTTAGTTCATCTACTGTTTGAGCTAAATTGTTTACACGGACTACAGGAACGTGTTCAATAGCGCCTGTTGATGCTTTCGCCACGACAGCTGTTAAACTCACTGAACGGCGCTTAGGAATAATAATACCGTGTGCTCCTATTGCATCAGCTGTTCTCATAATAGAACCTAGATTATGTGGATCTTCAAGCTCATCTAAGATTAAGAAAAAAGGATCCTCTTGTTTTTTTGCGGCTGCAGCAAATAAATCCTCTAGTTCAGCATACTGATAAGCTGCAACAGAAGCAACAATCCCTTGATGATTTGCACTTGATAATTGATCGACTTTCTTTTTCGGAACAAACTGAACGATCACTCCGCGTTCTCTAGCTAAATCTAGCAGTTCGTTGACACCCGATTTTTTTACACCCTCTGCAATCCATACTTTATTCATATCGCGTCCTGAACGAAGTGCTTCTAACACTGGGTTTTTACCTGCAATAATTTCTCCATTTTGTTCTGTCATTATAATTCTACACTCCTTTCGATTCCTCGATGATTTGAATAGCATATGCAATGATTTCATAGACGCGTTCAAGTTCATTTAATAAATATAAACTACCAAGTACCGCCTCAAAGCCTGAGCTATTTCGATAAGTTTGAACATCTGTATTTTTTGGTACAGAGCCGGACTTGGCATTACGTCCACGGCGGAACACTGCCAACTCCTCCTCTGTTAAATAATTTTCATCCATCATACGATGAACAATCATAGATTGTGCTTTTGCCGAAACGTAACGTGTTGCCTCTCGATGAAGTGTATTCGGTTTAACTCGACCTGAACGTAGTAAGTGTTCTCGTATCTTTTGCTCCAATACGGCGTCACCCATATAGGCTAACGCCAACGCATTTAATTGCTTAACATCTTCATTGCGAAGTTTATCCAACTTAATTACCCTCGTTTCCATCTAGTTCCTTGTCGCGTATCTTCTAAAATGATACCTTGGGCTTGCAAATGGTCACGAATCTCATCAGAACGAGCAAAATCACGATTTTTACGTGCCTCTACACGTTCTTGTAGTAATGCATCAATTTCTTCGTCTAATAATTCCTCTTCTTTTGCAAATTTAATACCTAAGACGTCACCTAGTACTTCAAAAGTTTCAATAAAAGTTTCTAGCACTTTCTTGCAAGTATTCGTTTCGTTTAAATAAATATTAGCAATACGAGCTAACTCAAATAATACCGAAATTCCGTTAGCAGTATTAAAATCATCATCCATTGCCTCTTCAAATTGCGCTTTTTGTTCAGTAATTTTATTAAGCCACTCATCTGAGTGATCGCCTAAGCTTACCGTAGTCGTAAGGCGATGCTTCACATTGTTGTAGGCTGTACGAATGCGCTCTAAGCCAGCTGCAGCTGCCTCTACTAAATCCTTCGCAAAATTAATGGGATGGCGATAATGTACCGATAACATAAAGAACCGTAGTACTTGTGGATCAATTTGTTTACGAATATCATTCACCAGAATAAAATTCCCAAGAGATTTAGACATCTTTTCATTATCAATATTAATATAACCATTATGCATCCAATAACGTGCAAATGTTTTATCATTATGAGCTTCTGATTGTGCAATTTCATTTTCGTGGTGTGGGAAAGTTAAATCCTGTCCACCAGCGTGAATATCAATAGTATCTCCTAAATGCTCACGAGCCATTACAGAACATTCAATATGCCACCCAGGACGGCCATTGCCCCAAGGACTTTCCCAGAAAATTTCTCCTGGCTTCGCTGCCTTCCATAAAGCAAAATCCAATGCATCATCTTTTTTCTCGCCAGCTTCAATACGTGCACCAATTTTTAAATCATCCACTGATTGATGTGATAATTTACCATAGCCATTAAACTTGCGCGTGCGGTAATATACATCACCTGCTGACTCATAAGCATAGCCTTTTTCAATTAAGATTTGGATAAACTGAATGATATCAGTCATATGCTCCGTAACGCGTGGATGAACATCTGCCTTTTTGCATCCTAATGCAGTAACATCTTCAAAGTACGCAGCAATAAAGCGCTCTGTTAACTCATGCACTTCTTCACCAAGCTCATTGGCAGCCTTAATAATTTTATCGTCTACATCCGTAAAGTTGGATACAAACTTTACATCATAGCCTTTATATTGGAAATAGCGACGTACTGTGTCATAAACTATAACAGGACGTGAATTCCCGATATGGATATAGTTATAAACGGTAGGACCGCAGACATACATTTTCACTTTGCCTTCTTCTAGCGGCACGAAGGTTTCTTTTTGTCGTGATAATGAGTTGAAAATTTGAATACTCATTGTGTCTCTCTCTCCTTTTGTAAGCGTTCAATTTCTTGCTTTAATTCAATGATCTGCTTCTCAAAAGCTTGACAGCGATCTTCCACAGGATCAGGTATATTTTGATGATCTAGCTTTTTCTCTAGACGAACTCCATCCTTAATCACTATTTTACCAGGTATACCGACCACGGTGGCATTTGGCGGCACCTCTTTTAAAACAACTGACCCCGCACCAATTTTACTATTCTCGCCAACTGTAATAGAACCTAATACTTTAGCCCCTGTTGCTACAAGGACATTATCCTCTAATGTAGGGTGGCGTTTCCCCTTTTCTTTCCCTGTACCCCCTAGAGTTACACCTTGATATAATGTAACGTTATCACCAATTTCACATGTCTCACCAATGACAACACCCATTCCATGGTCGATAAAAAAGCGGCGGCCAATTTTCGCGCCAGGATGAATTTCAATACCAGTAAAAAAGCGGCTTATTTGTGAAATGGCACGAGCCATGAAATAAAAACGTTTCTTAAAGAACCAATGAGCCACTCGATGTGCCCATGTGGCATGCAAACCGGAATATGTTAATATCACTTCAAAAACACTACGCGCTGCTGGATCATTTTCAAAAATGGTTTCCACATCTTCTTTCATCCTTTTAAACACAAAAACTCCCCCTTTTTATGTTGGTCTTGCTCAAATTCCTAGAAATCCTTCACACAGAGCTGTCACTGTAGTCAATTTTCTGTAGAATTCTCTGCCTAAGATGATGTGGCATGTTTGTTTGAAATGCCTCCCTCTTCATCAATGAATGAAGATAAAATAAAAAACGCCCCTATCATCCCTAAAAGGAATGACAGAGACGCTTGAATTTGCGTGGTTCCACTCTGATTGAAGGCAAAAAGCCTCCCACTCTGGACGTTCTTTAACGAGAACGAATCGATAAAGCCTACTATAGTTCAGCTTTATGCTCAAAGGTGCATTTCAGTTTTGCCTAGACTCAGACCACTTTCAGCCGGTGATGGTCCTCTCTTTAGAGCATGCGCCACTTACTTCTCCTTATCAACGCTTTACCAATGTAAATACATTTTACAACGAACGAATCAATTGTCAATGAATTTCTATTTATTGCGCAAATTTTTCTACACGATCAATTGCTTTCTCTTTACCAATTAAGCAAATAGCATTTGGGAGCTCAGGTCCATGTGTTTCACCCGTTGTGACAACACGGATTGGCATAAATAAATTTTTACCTTTATGACCTGTTGTTTTCTGCACAGCTTTTATAGCTGCTTTTACTGCATCTGGCGTAAATTCTTCTAATTCTTCAAGTTGCGTCTTGAATGCAGCCATTACCTCAGGTACTTGTTCTCCTGCTAAAACAGCTTTAGCTTCTTCATCATATTCAATATGGTCTTTAAAGAATAGGCTAGATAATTCAACAATCTCTGAACCAAAGCTCATTTGGTCATGGTAAAGCCCAATTAAATCCGTTGCCCATGCATGTTGCTCCGCTGTAAGTTCCTCTGGTAAGAGTCCAGCTTTTTGTAAATGTGGTAAAGATAAAGCAACCACTTCTTCTAAAGATAGTTTTTTAATATATTGATTATTCATCCATGTCAACTTTTGTTTATCGAACATAGATGGTGATTTAGAAAGACGCTTTTCATCAAAGATTTTAATAAATTCTTCTTTAGAGAAAATTTCCTCTTCCCCTTCTGGAGACCAGCCAAGTAAAGCAAAGAAGTTGAACATTGCTTCTGGAAGATACCCTAAATCCTTATACTGAGTGACAAATTGAATAATGGATTCATCACGTTTTGATAGCTTTTTACGGTTTTCATTAATAATTAATGTCATATGACCGAAGCGTGGATACTCCCAACCAAATGCATCAAAAATCATCATTTGTTTTGGCGTATTAGATAAATGCTCTTCACCACGGAAAACATGAGAAACCTCCATGAAGTGATCATCTAGAACTACAGCATAGTTATACGTTGGAATTCCGTTTGCTTTTACAATTACCCAGTCACCAATGTCTTTAGATTCAAATGTAACTTGTCCACGGACTAAATCTTCAAAATCATACGTTACATTTTCTGGTACGCGCATACGAATTGTGTATGGCTCACCTGCTGCTTCTTTAGCAGCAACTTCCTCAGCAGATAGATGACGGCATGTACCATCATAAGTAGGAGCTGCTACACCTCTCGCTTTTTGTTCCTCACGAGATGCTTCCAGTTTTTCTGAAGAACAGAAGCATTTATAGGCTGCACCTTGCTCTAATAGCTTTTCAGCGTGCTCTTTATAAATATCAAGACGCTCCATTTGACGATAAGGCGCATAAGGTCCACCTATATCAATGGACTCATCATATTCAATACCTAACCATTTTAGGTTATCTAGCTGAGATGCTTCTCCACCCTCTACATTACGTTCAATATCCGTATCTTCAATACGTACAATGAATTTACCGTTATGATGTTTTGCATATAAATAATTGAATAATGCTGTACGCGCCCCACCGATATGTAAAAAACCTGTTGGAGATGGCGCGTAACGAACGCGAACTTCTTTCGTCATATTAAAAGCCTCCTAAATTTTCGATCAAAATTGACTTTGTTCATTTTACCACTCTGTAACTGGAAATAAAAGCGGAGTTCACTCACATTTATTTCTTCATCAAAAGAATCGTTGCCATCGCTGCTATACCTTCCTCACGACCGGTAAAACCTAGACGTTCAGTTGTAGTCGCTTTGACATTTACCTGTGACGGCTCAGCATGTAACAATTCTGCAATACGATTTTGCATTTGCTCAATATATGGTGCCATTTTCGGTCGTTGAGCCATAATTGTACAATCGACATTGCCTAGAATATATCCTTTATCCTCAACAATTTTCCAAATGTATTCTAATAATTTAGCTGAATCCGCGTCCTTAAAAGCTGGATCCGTATCTGGAAAATGACGTCCAATATCTCCTTCTCCAATTGCTCCTAGCGCTGCATCTGTCACTGTGTGTAATAAAACATCTGCATCTGAATGTCCAACTAATCCTTTTTCATGTGGAATAGTAATACCACCGATAATTAATGGACGCCCTTCTTCAAATGCATGTACATCAAAACCTTGTCCAATTCGAAACATATGATAGAGAGACTACGTTAGCAATACATGTGGATTTTATTACTCCTAGATTGCCTATAATGCAGTCTCATTCACCTTCCTTCACTGTTATCTATTTACTCACTACTATACCCTCACATTTTAACATATTTCCTAGGAAATTGAGCTGATAGCAATTAGTGAGCATTTTCTTGTACCGTTAGATCCATTACACCTTACCACTAGGTGTGATTGCTTCTAGTTTTTTCAAGCTAACACATCATTATTCGCATTGATGTCGCGGTCCATTATTACAACAGGGATTTGAACGACAGCTAAAAAACAAGCATATCCTCTTCGTCATTTCTTGCTACATCAATATAAAATCTCATTAGCAACTATCACTAATGAGATGTTTAAACTAATAACTATTCGTTTATTTGCAATGCGCGTTTTCGTAAAATAGCTTCTCCGAATAGTAAATCCTCTTGTGTCGTCATTTTTACATTTTCGTAGCTGCTTTCTACAATATGCACCGTGTGACCAAGACGCTCGACTAGCATCGCTTCATCGGTACCAAGAAAACCTACTTTTTCAGCAACATCCTCTGCCTCAACAATTAAATCAAACCGAAAGGCTTGCGGCGTTTGAATCATCCATAGGCTGTCGCGATCTACCGTTTCCTCAATGACACCATTTCGAACTTTTTTCATTGTATCTTTGGCTCGGACACCTGCAATAGCTGCACCAAAGTCGTGGGCACTTTGAACAAGATTTGCAATAATATCATGTGTAATAAAAGGCCGTGCCGCATCATGAACAAGCACAATGTCTACCTGTTGCATTTCCTTCATACATGAATGTACAGAATGCTGTCGTTCAGCCCCACCATCAGGTAAACCTTTGACTTTCGTAATGCGATATTCATCGAGTAATTCTTGAATATAGATACGCTCCTCCGGTTTTACCGCTAGCCAAATACCTGTGCAAAAGGGATCTTGTTGAAAGACCTCTAACGTGTGTATCAGTATAGGCTTCTTTAAAAGTTTTAAAAATAATTTATTTTGTCCTGCCCCCATACGTTTACCGCTTCCTGCGGCAGGTAAAACTACTTCATACTGCATTTTTTCACATCCTAATCGTCCTTCGGCTTCGCAAATATCATACGACCTGCTGACGTCTGCAATACACTCGTTACTGTTACTGTTATGGCCTGTCCTATATAGCTACGACCGCCTTCCACAACAATCATCGTACCATCGTCTAAATAAGCGACCCCTTGATTATGCTCTTTCCCATCCTTAATAACTACCACCTGCATATCTTCACCTGGAATCACGACAGGTTTTACGGCATTCGCTAAGTCATTTATATTTAATACTTTCACATGATGTAGCTCACAGACTTTATTAAGGTTAAAATCATTTGTGACAATCTGAGTATCGTTACCCATTTTTTTTGCCAGTCGTACAAGTTTTAAATCTACCTCTTGCACATCCTCAAAATCCTCATCTGTAATCTCTACATTTGTCTTACGTTCATCCTGTAACTTTTTTAATATATCTAAACCTCGACGACCTCTTGTACGCTTTAATGTATCTGAAGAATCGGCAATATGCTGAAGTTCTGTAAGGACAAACTGAGGCACCACTAGAACCCCTTCGATGAATCCTGTTTCAGAAATATCTGCGATACGACCATCAATAATGACACTTGTATCTAACAATTTGTAACTTCCTCGCACTTCTGGAATTTCAGCACCCTCAGCAGCTTTTTTCTTCGTATGATTACTACGTAAAGTAAAAAGCTGTATTAATTCATCCCTTTTTCTAAAACCTAGACGGAAGCCTAAATATCCTAATACAAATGACAGGATAATAGGGAGCACCTCTGTAACAACGGGGAACTGCACACTATTAATAGCAAAGCCTAAGAAATACGCTACAATTAGCCCTATTATTAGGCCAAGCGTACCGAATAATAAATCTCCGACAGGGACCTTAAACAGGACCTCTTCCATCCAGCTAATGAGCTTCACAAAATAATCGGAAAACGCAAATGACAATGTAAACAGTAAAAGCGCTCCTAATGCTACTGATACGTAAGGATTATCAAGCCAAGGATTAGATGATAAATGAAGCAATTCGTATAATGGCGGTAAGAAAACAAGGCCCAACGCTCCTCCAATCAGTAAAAAAGCAATTTGAACAAATTTTTTCACAAGCTGTCACCTCCTATTGTTAGTTAAGATTATACATAGTTTACTGTAGAAAATCCTTCATCAGCCCATCAAATTATCATTATTTAATCTCTATTTTCCATCTCACCTTCACCATGCATTAACTAGGACGCCTATCCCTTTACTTGAGTTTCCTCTTTTTCCTTCAAAAATGAAGGAAAATGCATGTCAGAATAATATCTAACATGCATGGTTTTTCCTATAACTCTCTAAAGCAGGCATTTAATGCATCCTTTATCGTTTCTACCCCGATAATTTCAATCCCTTGTGGAAAATCCCATCCACCTATATTGGATGTAGGAATGAATACTCTTTTAAAACCAAGCTTCGCTGCTTCAATGACACGTTGCTCAATACGGGATACTCGGCGCACCTCTCCTGTCAGACCTACCTCACCAACAAAGCAATCCGTTGCTCGCACAGCCTGATCCTTAAAGCTAGAAACGATGCTTGTCAGAACAGCTAAATCGATGGCGGGTTCGTCCAATTTCACACCACCAGCAACTTTAATATATGCATCCTGCGCTTGTAGCATGAGACCCATACGCTTTTCAAGTACGGCCATCAGTAATTGCACTCTATTTTGATCAACCCCTGTTGCCATCCGCTTAGGGTAATTAAAGCTGGTAGGCGTTACGAGCGACTGAATTTCAACGAGAATTGGCCTTGTTCCCTCCATTGAGGCAACAATCGTGGAGCCCGCAGCTCCTTGTGAACGCTCCTGTAAAAACAGCTCAGATGGGTTCAAAACCTCTTTTAGCCCACCCTGTAGCATTTCGAATATAGCAATTTCATTTGTAGAGCCGAAGCGGTTCTTTTGACTTCGTAAAATACGATGATTATGATGCCTTTCCCCTTCAAAATACAGGACTGTATCCACCATATGCTCTAAAATACGAGGCCCTGCTATTTGCCCCTCTTTCGTAACATGCCCAACTAAGAAGATCGCAATTCCTTTTGTCTTAGCAATTCGCATAAGCTCAGCTGTACACTCACGGACCTGTGAGACACTACCTGGCGCACTTGTTACCTCTGGATGAAAGACGGTTTGTATGGAATCAACAATGACAAATTTCGGCTGTACTTCCTCAATCGTTTGATTCAAAAACTCAAGATTTGTTTCAGAATAAATATACAGCTCTTGTGAAATTACCCCCAAACGCTCCGCACGTAGCTTCGTTTGACGGATAGATTCCTCACCAGAAATATACAGCACACGATGACCTTTATTAGAGAGCAAGGCTGAAACTTGTAGTAATAAAGTGGATTTCCCAATCCCTGGATCACCACCTATTAATACTAGAGAGCCAGGCACAATACCGCCGCCTAATACACGGTTCAGCTCGCCCATTTCTGTCGCTACACGGGACTCTTCACTAGCCTCCACCTGAATGATAGGGATTGCCTTTTGAGTAACAGTAGCAGAATGCTGGAAAGCCCCACGTGGTCCTTTCGCAATCACTTCTACTTCCTCCACCATCTTATTCCATTCCCCACACCCTGGACATCTTCCCATCCATTTTGCTGATTCATAGCCACAGCCTGAACATACAAATTTCGTTTTTTTCTTTGCCAACTTTCTTTCACCTCGAATATTTGTTCTTATATTAATTGTACAAAAAAAAAGACAGCTTGGCACTTAATGCCTCACTGTCTTTCGTTCGAAATTATTTAGAGATAGAAACTCCCTCTTTTTTCTTCACAATAAATTCATCGTTTACATAATCAATGACAACATGATTACCCTTCTCCACATTACCTTTTAGTAATTCTTCTGATAATCGGTCTTCCACTTGTTTTTGTAGTGCTCGACGTAGTGGACGTGCACCGTATTGAGGGTCATAGCCCTCCTGTGCGATTTTTTCAAGCGCTGCATCGGTTAATTCTAGTGAAATATCTTGTTCTTTCAAACGTTTTGTTAGAGCATTCCCCATCATCGCAATGATTTCTTTTAAATGCTCTTTTTCTAATGAATGGAAGACAATCATTTCATCGATACGGTTTAAGAATTCTGGGCGGAATGCTTTTTTCAATTCTTCAAGCATCGTACTCTTCATATCGTTATGTTTAGAATCTGCGCCACCAACATTAAAACCAAGACTTTTTTGATATTTAAGTGCATCCGCGCCAACATTTGAAGTCATAATGACTACTGTATTGCGGAAGTCTACTACACGACCCTTAGAGTCCGTTAATCGTCCATCTTCAAGAACTTGCAGTAGAATATTGAAAACATCAGGGTGTGCTTTTTCAATTTCATCTAGTAAGACAACAGAATATGGTTTACGACGGACTTTTTCAGTCAATTGACCACCATCGTCAAAGCCTACATAGCCTGGAGGCGAACCTACTAAACGAGAAGTCGAATGTTTCTCCATGTACTCAGACATATCGACACGAATCATAGCATCTTCGTCACCAAACATCACTTCAGCAAGTGCTCTTGCAAGCTCTGTTTTACCAACACCTGTAGGACCTAAGAAAATAAATGAACCGATTGGTCGTTTTGGATCTTTAAGGCCCGCTCTTGCACGACGGATCGCACGTGAAATAGCTTCTACCGCTTCGCCTTGCCCTACAACGCGTTTGTGTAGCTCTTCTTCAAGTTGTAATAATTTCGAAGATTCTTCAGAAGCGATTTTAGCTACAGGAATTCCTGTCCACATCGATACAACTGCTGCAACATCATCTACAGTCACTTTGGACTCGGCCTTGCCTTGCTCTTCTTTCCAATTCTTGCGTGTAGCTTCAATCTCATCTTTAAGCTTTTGCTCAGTATCTCTAAGTGCTGCAGCCTTTTCAAACTCTTGACCTGATACAGCAGCATTCTTTTCCGAGCGAACATTTTCAAGCTTATCTTCAAGTGCCTTTAAGTTTGGTGGCACCGCAAATGAACGTAAGCGAACCTTTGAACCCGCTTCATCGATAAGGTCGATTGCTTTATCCGGTAAGAAGCGATCTGAAATATATCGATCACCCATTTTTGCCGCTGCTTCAATTGCTTCATCTGTAATTTTCACTCGGTGATGTGCTTCATAGCGGTCACGTAAACCTTGAATAATGAGAATAGCTTCTTCCACCGTTGGTTCATCCACTTGGATCGGTTGGAAACGACGCTCTAATGCTGCATCTTTTTCAATATATTTACGATATTCATCAAGCGTTGTCGCACCGATACATTGAAGCTCACCACGGGCTAAGGACGGTTTTAAAATATTTGATGCGTCAATCGCACCTTCTGCACCACCTGCACCGATTAAAGTATGCAATTCATCAATAAATAAAATGATATTGCCGGCTTGGCGAATTTCATCCATTACCTTTTTCAAACGGTCCTCAAATTCACCACGATATTTTGTACCAGCAACGACAGTTCCCATATCAAGCGTCATCACTCGTTTGTCTCGAAGAATTTCTGGTACTTCATTATTAATAATTTGCTGTGCTAACCCTTCAGCAATTGCTGTTTTACCAACACCTGGCTCACCAATTAGGACAGGGTTATTTTTTGTACGACGCGATAATACCTCGATAACACGTGTAATTTCCTTGCTTCGACCAATAACAGGATCTAACGTACCTTCACGGGCAATTTGCGTTAAATCACGGGCTAAACTATCTAATGTTGGGGTATTCGCCGCTTGTGCCGCTTGTTGACCAGACTGCGCGTTATCATTATTTCCTAATAATAATAAAACTTGCTGACGTGCTTTATTTAAGCCTACACCTGCATTATTTAAGACGCGAGCTGCTACACCTTCACCTTCACGTATAAGTGCTAACAGTAAATGCTCAGTACCGATATACGAATGACCTAATTTACGTGATTCGTCAACCGATAGTTCAATTACTTTTTTCGCTCGTGGCGTATAGTGAACTATTGGACCAACATCTTCTTTCCCTTTACCGACTAATTCTTCAATACCAGCTTCAATCATTTGAGGACTAATATCAATAGCTTCTAACGCTTTTGCAGCAATACCGCCGCCTTCACGTATAAGCCCTAATAAAATGTGCTCTGTACCAATGGATTCGTGCTTCCAACGAATAGCCTCTTCCTGAGCAAGCTGTAATACTTTTTGCGCGCGTTGTGTAAAACGATTAAACATCATATAAATCCTCTCCTTTTTCCCCATTATTAGGCTTATTCGTGTGTGTTTGAAATAATGCCTCACGAAGCATTTCAGCTCGTACACGATCACGTTCAGCAGGCGGTAATGCCTCACCTGCATAATGCTGTAAAAAACCTGGTTGCATACTGACGACACACTCATTTAAAGTTGTTGCGAGTATACCGTCAATCAACTGTAGGTCGACTCCTAAACGAACATTCGAAAGACAGGTAGCCGCTTCCTCACTCGTTAAAATTCTTGCATACGTAAGGGTACCTAAAGCTCGATAAACTCGATCTTCTAAAGCCAGCTCGGCCTTTTCCATCAATCTACCTCTCGCGTGCCGTTCTTTTTGGATAATTTTTTCAGCAACACTTTGTATATCTGCTAAAATATCTTCTTCTGTCTTTCCAAGTGTAATTTGGTTGGACACTTGATAAACATTACCTAAATTTTCGCTTCCTTCACCATATATACCTCTTACGGTCATACCTAGGCGTGTCATCGCATTTATAATTTGATTCATCTGTCCCGTTAACGTAAGAGCAGGTAAATGCATCATCACAGATGCTCGTAGCCCAGTACCAATATTCGTAGGACAGCTTGTTAAATAGCCAAACGTATCTCGAAAAGCATAAGGTAATACCTTCTCTAGAATACGGTCAATTCTATTCGCTTGTTCATAGGCATTTTGAAGCTGGAAACTCGCTGTCATACATTGAATGCGTAAATGATCCTCTTCATTCACCATAATACTCACGGATTCATCTTGTGACAGAAGCACGGAGCCCACCTGCTCTTTTTTGGCAAGCTGCGGACTAATCAAATGCTTTTCTACAAGAATTTGACGTTGTAAAGGTGTTAGATCATTGATAGCAAAATATGCATAATCATTTTGAAGGGTTGGACTATCGCTTACTGCATGTGTAACTGCCTGTTCCACCTGTAAAGCCTCGTTCTCTGAAAACGATAGTGGAAAACGATAGCCATCTAAATTTCGAGCAAGGCGAATTCGTGTACTAATGACAATATCAGAATAATCGTCTTCGATACCCATCCAAGTAGGTGTCGCACGCTCTAAAAATGATTCAATTATCAAGACACATCACCACCTTCAAATTGTAGCTGCTTCTCAAGCTCTTTGACTTCATCTCGAAGCTTTGCTGCCTCTTCGAATTGCTCTTCATCTACAGCGAACTTCATACGTTTACGGATATCCTCTATTTGCTTTTTAATGACATACACATTGCTATGGGCACCAGGCATTTTCCCAATATGTTGGGGGCCCGCCTGTATGCGGTTAAAGAGCTTAGGTAAATGCTCACTAAAAGTGTCATAACAGCTTGGGCAACCAAACTTACCTTCTTTTAAAAATTGCTTATACGTAAATTCACATTGTGGGCATGTTTGCTGTTGTGGCTGTGTTTGTTGTTTTTCTCCTACCTTTTGCCATGTAGGTGAGCCAAACCAGTTTGATAATAACTGTTGTATGGAAACTGGCTCTTGTTTAAACTCTGCATGAAATGGATGGAACTGTGAGGCGCAGACGTCACAATAATGGTGCTCCACCTTTTGCCCATTTTGAACTTGTGTTACAGTAACTGTCGCATTACGTTGTTTACAATGTTCACATATCATTTCCATCACCTCACTATTTCTGTTGCTCATATTTTATAGTTGTCAGCATCGCCCGTAATATTTTTGCACGAATTATATCTCTTAGAGGGAGATGTAAATCGATTGTTGAGCGATCAATTGCTGCTAACATTAATTTCGCTTCTCGCTTTGAAATTACCTGCTCATCGATAAGTCGATATACTAAATCTTCTGCCATTGTTTGCGATGCTCCACCTTCAATATGCTGGAGAACATCGTCGATTAAATCAATCTGTGAATTCGCGCGGACACGTAAAATTCGAATGTATCCACCACCACCTCGCTTGCTCTCCACAAGGTAACCTCGCTCGGCGGTAAATCTTGTATTAATGACATAATTTATTTGTGATGGTACACATTGAAATTTGTCTGCAATTTCACTACGTTTTATTTCAATATGCCCTTCTCCACCTAATTCAAGTACTTGCTTTAAGTAACCTTCTATGATGTCTGATATATTACGCATTTTAGGAATACACCTCGCTTGCTTCACTGACTTTGACTATCTTTGACTTTCTTTGAGTATATTATACAAAACGCTTGAAAATAATTGCAATGATTTCGCCTAGAGAAAAATGAAAAGGCTAAAAAACTATATTCAAGCGTAGAAAATAGCACTAATTAGTCGTTATCGAGCATATCTTTTTGCTTCCTACACCTAATGTACCCTTTTTATCCATAGAAAAAACGCAAGAATATGCAACTAGCATATACTTGCGTCTATAAAAATTATACCCAACGACCTACAATTGGATAACGCCAAGGCTCATCAGTTAATGCTTTGACGATACCGATAATTGGTACTACAAATAGCATAATACCGAAAACAATTAAAAATGGAATGCCAATAATGAAAATGCTTAAGAATCCAGAAACAGCAAGTAAAATTGCCATGACAAGTTGGAAAAGAATAGCTTGAATAGAAATTGCCTTCACTTCCTCATCCGAACTAACTAAAAAGAAGATAATGGGAACTAACCATGGCGCAAAAAACGAACTTGCGTGTATGATTACTTTAGACCATTTACTCTCCATATATATCAACCCTTTCTTTATACGTTATCTATCGTTTTATGTACTACTATTTACGGAACTATACCCGTAATAGTTTCAATTTAAAGTGAGTTTTTTTAAAAATTTTTGAAAGGTCGTGATGAGAAATGGAATTCAACCACACATTAGCAAATGAATATGAAAAGGGGATTCGCCGTACTCTACCAAGCTATGATGCAATGCTTCGTTTAATACAAACTTTTTATCGTTCCACATTACATGAGCATGCGGATATATTGGTTGTTGGTGCAGGTAGTGGCAATGAAATTTTACAGCTAGCAGATGGAAGACCAAGTTGGTCATTTACAGGTATTGATCCGTCAGAATCCATGCTTGATATAGCAAAGGAGCGTCTCCAATCTTTACCGAATGATCTGTCATTCTATCAAGGAACCTTGCTGGATACCCATCTACCTGCTATAAAATTTGATGCAGCTAGTTGTGTACTCGTCCTTCATTTTATTCAAAGCTATGAAGATAAGCTATCGACCTTAAAAGAAATTTGGAACCATTTACAACCTGGCGCACCGTTTGTCCTAGTTTCGAAATACGGTCAACCCGGTACTATTGAAACGGAACTGCAATTCGATTTATGGCGTTCCTATTGGCTCCAACATACAAAGCTTTCCGTAGCTGATGTTGCAGAAATGGAAAAATCCATCCGGGCCCTGTCATTTATGCCCGAGGAAGCGATTTTAACATTATTACAAGAAGCAGGTTTTATAAAACCTTCTCGATTTTTTGCCACTACTTTGTTTGGTGGATGGGTATGCTTTAAAGAAGAACATTAAATATATTTTGTAGTAAAAACTTTGAGGTGAAAGCTGTGATAAGCACCATTGGCATTACAAAAAAACAACAATTACTAAAAGATTTCCCTTTGGAATCCATACATCAACAAGAATTCGAATGGTACTGGGTCGATTTTAATTGCCCTACTGCAGAGGAAGAATCTTTGCTAGATTCATTTTTTCATTTTCACCCACTAGCTATTGAAGATTGCTTAATGCGATTACAACGACCCAAACTCGATTTTTATGACGATTTCCATTTTTTCGTCATTCATCGATTAAACGAGCTGACCTTAGCTGCAGAAGAGGTTAATATTTTTGCCTCAAATAAGTATATTGTGACATTCCATAAGAACCCAGTTCCCGAAATTGAAAAGGTACAAAAGATGTTAGAAAGCCAGCCAAAAAACTGGGAACGTGGCACAGTCTACTTAACGTATCAAACCATTGATAAAATCGTTGATAGTTATTTTCCACTTGTTTATAAAATTGAAGATCATTTAAATGCACTTGAAGGCGAGCTTACATACCAAAGCAATGTAAATGCCATGAAGATTGTCTTCGAGTTTCGTAGTGATTTGCTCGATTTGCGGCGTGCCATTTTACCAATGCGTGACCTTTTATATCGAGTACTTAATTCTTACCGCTTTTCATTAAACAAATCTGAAAGAGCTTATTTTGGAGATATATACGACCATCTTCTTAAACTGACAGAAATGGTTGAATCAAATCGAGAGCTGACAGCAGATATGCGAGATAGCTATATGGCTATGAGCTCAAGCCGCATGAACGGCATAATGATGACTCTAACAATCGTCTCAACGATCTTCATTCCACTAACCTTTATTGCTGGTGTTTATGGGATGAACTTTGATAATATGCCCGAGCTGCATGGACGATACAGCTATTTTATTGTCCTCGGTATTATGATTATTGTTGTAATCGCTATGCTTACTATCTTTAAACATAAAGGCTGGTTTAAATTATTTAAGCCTTAATTCCCACAAAAAGCTGCTCGTTTAACAATCAAACGAGCAGCTTCATTTATTACTATTAGTAAGGACCTCGGTCGTCAATTTTATTGTCACCCTGCTGTGGGAATAAAAAGTATGCTAAAACCCCTGACCCTAGAGCGGCGCAAATTGTAATTAATAGCTGTTCAATATGTGGTACTTCCGCATAGTAGTTTCGTAGCATGTAAACGGAACCTATTGCAACAATGACCATGACTGGAATAACGAATTTAAAGCGTTTTTTCTCCATATAGTACCTCCTCCTATAATCTTTCACGTTCAATTTTTCTCACCTTAAACAGTTCGTATTTTACAGGTTTCCCAATTTAAATTCAAATTTACTTCGCCTCACTAATCGGACTGCCAATAAAGTAAAAAAATAAAGAAATAACCAAATTTTTAACCAAATATTCAGCAAATAATAGTAAAATAGATTTAATACCAATTATTTATCAAATTTACAGACCTAACAAATTCAGAAGTGCATTTTACTCACAATTATTATGGATATTAAGAATGGAGCAAACAATAATGAGTTGGTTTTCAAAAAACAGCAGTTCCAGCTACTCAATTACATTAACACCTGAAAATTTTAAGGGCCATGTACAATTAGATGTTTTAAGTCATCCAAACCTTCAAAAGCAATTACAGCTTTTAAATTTAACAATTGAGGATTTAGCCATTATTAAGCAACTACAACCGTTAGCTAAGGATCTAATTCCTGCAATGGTGGAGCAATTTTATGCAGCCATTAGCTTGAGCCAAGATTTAGTAGACATTATTAATAGAACCTCGCATATAGATCGTTTAAAAGTTACGTTACATAAGCATTTAAGCGATATTTTTGAAAGTCATATTAATGACGCCTATATCGCTGAAAGAAAAGCCATTGCTGAAACCCATGTTCGAATTGGCTTACAATCCAAATGGTATATAGCATCCTTCCAATCCCTTACTTCTACGTTCACAAATTTTGTGAATGAAGTGGATATCTCAAAGCATGATGCCATTCGTGCAATTAACGCGTTTTGCAAAATCATTAATTTTGAGCAACAGCTTGTGATCGAGGCATACGAAAAAGAGGAAGATCGTATTCGAACAGCCGCTGATCAAACGAAAAACGCCCTTGTTACGACAATTCAAAGTACAGCTGAGGAGCTTAACGCCATTAGTGAAGAGACAGCTGCATCGTTGTTAGTCATTTCCTCGCAAACGGATGATATTGCAGAGGCAACCAAGCAGGGATTAAGCTTCGTTGCAGATACACAGGAGAAATCAAGACGTGGGCAACATCAGCTGAAAGAGCAAAATGATTTAATCCAAGTTATTTTACAAAGTGTCAACAGCCTTGAGATAACTATGAATCAGTTACGTACCTCCTCTCAAAAAATTTCTGAGATTGTAGGACTTGTCACGGGCATTGCTGATCAAACAAATTTATTAGCTTTAAATGCGTCTATTGAGGCAGCTCGAGCAGGGGAACATGGAAAAGGCTTCGCGGTAGTAGCAGAGGAAGTACGGAAGCTTGCTGAAGAAACGAAAAATGCCGTGCAAAATGTGTCACATCTCATTAAAGAAACTGAAAGTAATATTACAACAATGGCAAATTCAGTTATTAATGTTGATCAAAAAATTCAACATAGCGTCAATACGCAAGAAAACCTATCTAAATCATTTAATGATATAGCTGATGCCGTATCCGGCATTCAACAACAGTATGTTCATACATCTAGAGATATTTCAGCCATTTCTAATTTAATTACTGAGCTATCACAAGGGGCTACACTTGTTTCCTCTTCTTCTGATTCACTTATTAATGTAGTTAATGAATTGAATATGTAATATAACAAAGGGAGCTTCACCTAAAGCGGTGGAGCTCCCTTTAACCTTAATGTGGCAATGCACGCTTTTGTTTACGATGCTCTCGTCTTGCAGGCCCTGTTTCAAATAAACGTTTTTCCTCATCTGTTTCAGGATAAATGGCAGGTACAGGTACCGGTTTTCCTTCTTCATTTACTGCAACCATTGTTACAAAGGATTCTGTCGTTAATTTTTCCTCACCAGTCTCTATATTGCGAGAAATAACGCGAACATAAACCTCCATTGAAGAACGTCCTGTAGAGGAAACTATACTTTCAATTTCAAGAATATCTCCTACATGGGCAGCCGATAAAAAATCAACTGAGTCTATTGAAGCTGTGACTACAAGTCCCTTCGCATGTTTCATCGCTGTAATAGCAGCAATTTCATCAATATAAGCTAACACTCTTCCACCGAAAATGGAATTGTGATTGTTTGTGTCTGGAGGTAATACGAGACGTGATTGAACCGTACGTGATTGGCTCATGGGTACAGCATTGTTTGTCATATTTCTTGTAACTTCCCTTCATGTATGTTCTTTCGTCATCGTATCGTAGAAAAAGAGCTTATGCAAATTTAGAACGATTTTTTCATCGTAATAAATTTCATGTCTGTCATTTCCTCAATGGCCCATTTAATTCCCTCTCGCCCATAGCCACTCATCTTCACACCACCATATGGCATATTGTCTACACGGAATGTCGGAACATCATTTATAATGACAGCACCTGCCTGTAATTCATCGGCTGCATATAAGGCATCTGGTAATACATTCGTGTAAATACCTGCATTTAAGCCAAGGTCCGACTCATTGACAAGTCGAATTGCGTCATCTAATGTTTCATATGAAACAATTGAGACGATTGGCGCGAAAGTTTCCTGACAAACAATTTTCATATCAGCCGTCACATTCGTCATAACAGTCGGCGTTAACGTCCGTTCTGTAAATACTCCTCCAGTTGCAATAACTGCTCCTTGTGCCTGTGCTTCTTCAATCCACTCTTTAATTCGTCCAACCTCATTCGGGTTGATCATAGCACTTACATCTGTGTTTTTATCTAAAGGATCTCCTACTACAAGCTTTTTAGTTTCCGCAACAAATGCCTCCGTAAATTCATCAATAATAGAAGAATGTACATAAATGCGTTGTAACGAAATACATACTTGTCCAGCAAAGTTAAAGGCACCGCTCACACACCGACTTATAATTTTAGTAAAAGGCGTCGATGGTTCGACAATGACAGCTGCATTAGAACCAAGCTCTAAAGTTACTTTACGTAAACCAACTTTTTCTTTAATGCCTAATCCAACTTTACCACTGCCTGTAAACGTCACCTTTTTGACGTGAGGATGTGTAACCAAAGTATCGCTAAGCTCACCACCACTTCCTGTCACAATTTGCAACGCTCCATCTGGCAAACCTGCTTCACGGAAAATCTCTGCCATAACGAGAGAACTTAATGGTGTTTGAGTTGCTGGCTTTAAAACAACTGTATTACCTACTGCAAATGCCGGCCCTAATTTATGGGCCACTAAATTAAACGGAAAATTAAACGGTGTAATAGCAGAAATTACCCCCAATGGCTCTCTCTTTGTCCAGCCTATACGATCTCCTGCTCCAGGTGCCGCATCCATCGGTACAGTTTCGCCTTTTGGTTGTTTGGCACCCTCTGCTGCAAATTGATAAGTGGCAATGGTACGATCAATTTCCGCTAACCCTGCCGTCAAAGGCTTTCCTGCCTCTAACGCTAAAATCTCTGCAAATTCTTCTTTTCGTTGTCGCATTAAATCGACAACTTTATATAAAATTTCGGCACGCTCGTAGGCTGTCGTCTTTTTAAACGAAAGGAATGCTTGCTGTGCACCATCGATTGCTCTCTCCACATCTTGTATAGATGCCTTTGCCACTTGAGCAATCACCTCACCACTATATGGTGATTTTAGCTCATAGCTTTCCTTTGCATCTTGCCATTGACCGTTAATCCACAGTTTTGTTTCCTTCATCCTTCAAATGCACCTCCAATAATTGTTCTCCCTCATTCTATCACGAAGAGCTCGAACTCGATGCAATAGCGGCTGCACTAACTGCCGCTATCATTGCAGCATGCTGAGCTTGAATTAATAATTCAATAGATGACATAATCGTCATAGACAGTGATTTTTGTACTTTCGCCATATCATAAATGGCGATTTGTACAGCCATAAAGAGAACAAATTCACGATGCCATTTTAATAATTTTAAATCCTTTAATTCATGATATAAATGTATAACTTCTTGCAATTGGTGATGAGTAAGATCTAGTAAGGCTAAAAATCCAAGTAAGGGATAATGCATGGCCTTTACTTTGACATCTTGATTTTTAAGCACATCTCGAATGGTCACGACATTGGGCACTAGTTGACGATCAAATTGTGGAGATAAGAAGGTTAATACTTGTGACAACCATTGCAGCTCATTTCCTGCATTAAAATTATATGTTCGTAATTCTTTATAATAGCGATTCATCGTTTCTGCACGTATTTCCACATCATCAGATGGACTACTTAGTAACACAGCGTATGGAATATCTTCATAGGATGTTAAAAATGGATGATGTTTACGAATGGCATCAAATAAAGCTCTAGCTGCATATGCATGCGCGTTTTTATCCTTTTCGTCCTCTGTCAAAAACTGAGCAGCAATATAACTAAAGTTACCGCTTCTAAATTTCGCTTCCTTTAATGCATTCACATTCGTTAATAAATTCATTACTGCTTTTTCAGCATCCGCATGCTCCATTAAATTAGCAGCTATGCTATAGCCTACCGTAGTTCTTAAGGGAGACATCCACGAGGATTGCTTCTTCATTTCCTGTAAAATATGTTTGTATTGGACCGCATCAAATGTTTTCCCTGACGCAACAAACGTACTAGCTATAGCTAAAACAATTTTACGATCCACTGTCCATCCCGCAGCCTTCGAAACATCTTCTACGGTATTTGTAAATTGATTTTCTATCATCACGTAATCCATATTTAGCACGCTCCTTTTCCCATTTTACGTTACATAATGCGAGAAAGATTCATCCCATTTGTAACAATTAACATAAAAAGTAAACTTAATTTAATATATGTTACCCCATTTTTTTGATTTAATAGGAAATATTAAACAAATACGAAAGGAGGAACTACTGTTGATCGCAAAAACCACTCGGAAGTTAATATTTACCGTGACCTTAAAAGAACGTTTACAGCTATTTTTATTTTTACGAAATTCGTCTAACAATATAGCTTTACATACCCTTTTTTCTAAAAATTAATGCAAAAAGACAGCGGCAAAGTTTTTTGCCGCTGTACAAATGACTCGTTATATTAATCCTAGCTCCTGTAACTCCTCTGATGTGAAGGCTCTCGATCTTGTTAAAAAACGTTTTCCTTCAACGCCCTCTAATGAAAACATCCCACCTCTACCTTCCACTACATCCAGTATGATTTGAGTATGTTTCCAATAATCATATTGATTTTTATGCATATAAAATGGAGCTCCACCTATTTCGCCCAAACATATATCCTGATCACCTAATAGCAAGTCTCCGTCTGGATAACACATAGGGGAAGAACCATCACAGCATCCGCCTGATTGATGAAACATAACAGGCCCATGCTTCTCTTTTAATAGCTCGATGAGTGCCAGCGCTTCTGCCGTGGCTAATACACGTTCAATCACGCTCATGCACCTCCCTATGGATTAGAAGAAACCAAGTTTATTTTCGCTATAGCTAACTAATAAATTTTTCGTTTGTTGGTAATGAGATAGCATCATTTTATGATTTTCACGACCAACGCCTGACATTTTGTAGCCACCGAATGCAGCATGTGCAGGATAAGCATGGTAGCAGTTTGTCCAAACACGACCTGCCTCTATTTCACGACCGAAGCGATAGGCTGTATTAATATCTCTTGTCCAAACACCTGAACCTAAGCCATACAGTGTATCATTCGCAATTTCTAATGCCTCTTCTTTCGTTTTAAACGTAGTAACAGCTACAACAGGACCAAAAATTTCCTCCTGGAAAATACGCATTTTATTATGTCCTTTAAAGACAGTTGGTTTAACGTAGTAGCCATTTTCAAAGCCTTCCCCTACATTATTTTTCTCCCCACCGATTAGACATTCTGCACCTTCTTGCTTACCGATATCTAAATAAGAAAGGATTTTTTCCAGTTGCTCGCTTGAAGCCTGCGCTCCCATCATTGTGTTTGGATCAAGCGGATTACCAACTTTAATAGCTTCTACTCGTTGTAGTACACGTTCCATAAATTTATCATAAATAGATTCTTGAATAATTGCACGTGAAGGGCATGTACATACTTCCCCTTGGTTCAGAGCAAATAATACGAAACCTTCGACTGCTTTATCTAAAAATTCGTCGTCCTTATCCATAATATCCTCAAAGAAGATATTAGGTGATTTACCACCAAGCTCTAATGTAACTGGGATCAGGTTTTGAGACGCGTATTGCATAATCAAACGACCAGTTGTCGTCTCACCAGTGAAAGCAATCTTACCGATACGTGGATTAGATGCAAGCGGTTTCCCAGCCTCTAAACCAAAACCATTCACAATATTAATGACACCTGATGGTAATAAATCTTCTATTAGTTCCACAAGCACCATAATGGATGCTGGTGTTTGTTCTGCAGGTTTTAATACGACACAGTTTCCAGCAGCTAGTGCTGGCGCAAGCTTCCATACAGCCATTAATAACGGGAAGTTCCAAGGTATAATTTGACCCACTACCCCTATTGGCTCATGGAAATGATAAGCAACTGTATCGTTATCGATTTGGCTTACAGAGCCTTCTTGAGCACGTAAAGCTCCAGCAAAATAACGGAAATGATCAATGGCAAGAGGGATATCTGCATTTAAAGTTTCACGTACCGCCTTACCGTTATCCCATGTTTCGGCAACGGCTAGCTTTTCTAAATTTTGCTCGATACGGTCCGCAATTTTAAGTAAAATGTTTGCACGTTCTGTCGGTGATGTTTTTCCCCACGCATCTTTAGCAGCATGTGCTGCATCAAGTGCCAGTTCAATATCCTCAGCTGTGGAACGTGCTACTTGTGTAAAAACTTGTCCAGTAACAGGAGTGACATTATCAAAGTATTGACCCTTCACTGGAGGTGTCCATTCGCCACCAATATAATTATCATATTTCTGTTTGAATTGAACGACCGATCCTTCAGTGTTTGGAAATGCATAAACCATTTTACTTCTCCCCTTTACACAATTTAATGAGACTATCTACAAAAAACATTATTTTATAGCGAAATAACCATATTTTCATAGAAATCCTCTCATCTAATATATTGTCAGAAACAAATAATAATTTCAACTTTTTAAAAATTTTTCAAACAATTTATTTTTACTAGAAAAGTATATAGAATTCACGGTTTGTATAACGTTAAGGTATACTTAAAAATAATATTAGATTTAGGAGAACAATATGCGTATTAATAAATATTTAAGTGAAACAGGCATTATATCACGTCGTGGCGCTGATAAGTGGATAGCCGAAGGAAAAGTTACAATTAACGGCGAACCTGCGACAGTTGGAAGTCAGGTTGAGAATGGCGACATTGTTTGCGTTGATGGAAAAGAGGTAAAGAAAGAACAAAAGCTTGTCTATATAGCTTTAAACAAGCCGGTCGGCATAACAAGCACAACGGAACGCCATATAAAAGGCAATGTCGTTGATTTTGTAAATCATCCTTTACGAATTTTTCATATTGGGCGTCTCGATAAGGAATCGGAGGGGCTATTGTTATTAACTAATGATGGCGATATCGTCAATAAAATTCTTCGCGCTGAAAACCATCATGAAAAAGAATATATTGTTCAAGTAGATAAACCTATAACAGAGCAATTTATTAACAAGATGGGCGCAGGTGTAGATATTCTAGATACAACGACCTTACCTTGTTATGTTGAAAAGATCTCAGACAAAGTTTTTAAAATCATTTTGGAGCAAGGCTTAAATCGTCAAATACGCCGGATGTGTTCAGCTCTTGGCTACTCGGTAAAGCGTCTACAGCGTATTCGTATTATGAATATTAAGCTTGGAAATTTAAAAGTAGGCCAATGGCGGGACCTAACTGATAAAGAGCAGGCAGAGCTATTCAAACTACTGAATTACACACCAAAATAAGTATAAGAGGAGGGCGAGGACGATGATTTCCATTCAAAGCACAGAACAGTTAACAGGTGTACAAATTTGCGGAGATTTTTGGGATTTAGATGAGCTAATCAACGCTATTTACAAAGTAACTGGTGATGCCAATAAATACTATGATTATCAAGGTCCTCGACTCCGTATTTTAAGCGTTTGCTATAAACTGAGACATGCTATGCTTGGGGAACACCAACTAGAGTTTGTGAGTAACGGTGTTAACAAGAACACCCTCACACAACATGAACTTATTTTCCCCAATAAAAACATCTATTTCGCTACAGATATTCTTTGGCCTGAAATTATCTTTAGCGCTATCGCTTTAAACGATTTCATCGATCTACACCTGACAATAAACAATGCATCTATTTGGAATCATGAGATAGCGACGATTCGTAAATTTCAAGCTGCTATTGCAGATTGTTTAGAACAGGAAGTGAAAGAAGAGGATTATGGAGTCTTTTTAACAATGCTACAGGCAAAAAGCCCTTTAACCTTCCTTTTCGCCACACAGTATGTGGATGTTCTGAATTTAGAATATATCCAATTAAATAAAGAAGAACGTAAAGCTCAGCTAGCTGCATTTGCATTACGCTTACTTGTAGAGGATCATGAATATGTAGCACTTAAATCACTCCTAATGGAAGCCGCGATTGCCACGAAACAACCTTTACACGCCATCCAAATGCAGCTTAGCTATCCGGAAGAAATTTTATGGTAAACAAACAACGCCGTCTCACAATGAATGAGACGGCTTATTTATTATTTAATCGTTTGGTAAGCCATTTTACGAATTACAGCCTCATGCTGAGGGTAATCTGCTAAAAGCTCGTCCTGTGTAAACAATTCGAAATCCTCAAAGTCAAAGCCTGGGGCAACCATACATCCCACTAAACTAAACGTATCTGCTTCCTCCACCGATGATCCAAATATCGTATTTTTAGGGACCACAATTTGTGGTATCTCCCCCGCTTCTACGTTCAAGCCAAGCTTCTTCGCTTCATATGTTCCATCTGGAAAAATCATATGGACTGTAAGCGGACTACCGGCATGGTAATACCATAGCTCATCTGACTGCAAACGATGTAGATGTGAAATGTCCTGTGAGCGAAGTAAGAAATAAATACTCGTATAAATAGGTCTCTGAACATCTCTTACTGCAATATCTTCTGCAGCCCGAAATGAAGAAATATAATAGCCTCCTTCAGGATGTTCGGCTAAATTTAGTTGTTGAATAAAATATTGTGCTGAATAGTTCAAAAAACATCACTCCTTTTTTCCACCTTACCAAAAATGAATAGTAAAATGCTACCTTCGATTATTCAGTAGGAAGAACAACGAAAAAGGGCCTCTCCTTGTTGAGACGCCCTTCTCCATTATAAACCACCCAAATAAGCTGCTTTTACTTCTTCACTTTCTTGAAGCTCTTTAGCTGAACCAGATAAAACAATACGCCCTGTTTCGAGCACGTATGCACGGTTAGCGACAGACAGTGCCATATTGGCATTTTGCTCAACAAGCAATACTGTTGTCCCCTCTTTATTCACCTGTTCAATAATATTGAAAATATTTTTAACCATAAGCGGCGCGAGCCCCATTGAAGGCTCATCCATTAATAGCAATTTGGGCTTTGCCATTAAGGCACGACCCATCGCAAGCATTTGCTGTTCCCCACCAGACAATGTTCCTGATAGCTGTTTACGACGCTCCAATAGTCTAGGGAATAACTCAAAAACATGGTCCATATCTTTTTTAATTCCTGCTTTGTCATTACGCAAATAGGCACCAAGCTCTAAATTTTCTTCTACGGACATATTGGCAAAAACACGACGTCCTTCTGGAACGTGGGAAATCCCCGATTTAACAATAGTTTGGGCTGCTTTCCCCGCAATAGAGAAGCCTTCGTATTCAATAATGCCACCTTTTGGTTTTAATAAGCCTGACAATGTTTTTAACAATGTACTTTTCCCAGCTCCGTTTGCACCGATTAATGTGACAATTTCACCCTCATTTACTTCTAAAGAGAGGCCCTTCAATGCTTGAATGTTACCATAATAAACATCTATATTTTGTACTTTTAGCATTAGCCGATAACCTCCTCACCAAGGTACGCTTCAATTACCTTTGGATTGTTGCGAATTTCTTCTGGTGTCCCGTCAGCAATTAATTGTCCATGATCGAGTACATAAATACGCTCACAAATACCCATTACTAAGCTCATATCATGCTCAATCAGTAATATCGTTAAACCAAACTCCTTACGTATAAATGCAATTAATTCCATTAAATCATGCGTTTCCTGCGGATTCATCCCGGCAGCTGGTTCATCCAATAATAATAGCTTTGGATTTGCCGCTAATGCACGGGCAATCTCTAATCGTCTCTGCATTCCATATGGTAAATTTTTAGCTAACTCGTTCATATAGACATCTAAACCAAAGATTTTTAAAAACTCTATGGATTGAAGCTCCATTTCGGCCTCACCCATGAAATGCGTGGGTAAGCGAAAAATCGATGACCACATCGAATGCTTAGCAAGCGAATGGTTGGCTACTTTAACATTGTCTAGAACAGATAGCTCTTTAAATAGACGAATATTTTGGAATGTACGGCTTATTCCCTTTTGTGTTACTTGGTAAGGTGCAAGCCCGTTTAATTTCTGTCCGCCAAATGTGATGGTCCCCTCTGTTGGTGTATATACCCCTGTCAGCATATTAAAGCTAGTCGTTTTTCCAGCACCATTGGGACCGATTAAACCCACTAATTCACCTTGATTGAGATACATATTAACACCCTGTACTGCCTTTAAACCACCGAATTGAATCCCCATGTTTTCAACATTAATAAGAAGGTTTCCAGTCATTATTTTGTACCTCCTTTTTTACCAAACTTAAATAAATCCGTAATTTCTTTTGTTCCCATTAATCCTGTTGGGCGATAAAGCATTACGATAATTAGTACTAAACTGTAAATAATCATACGAGTCTCTGGGAAGTTTGCTAGATACGTCGATACGATCGTTAAGAAAACCGCAGCGATCACGGAACCTGAAAGACTTCCTAAGCCACCAAGTACAACGTAAATTAAAATATCAAATGATTTTAAGAAACCGAAAGTTGTCGGCTGAATAATGTAAAAGTTATGGGCAAAAATTGCACCTGCTAGCCCAGCAAAGAAAGATCCAATCGCGAACGCGACAACCTTATAGTAAGTTGTATTAATTCCCATCGCATCTGCTGCAATCTCATCTTCGCGAATAGAAATACATGCGCGACCATGACGCGAATTTGTAAAGTTTGAGATGACAAGAATCGTTAATACGACACCAAAGAATGCATACGTCCAGTTAGATAAATATTTAACCTGCATCCCTGCAGCACCGCCAACATAATCCGTATTTAAGAAAATAATACGAATGATCTCCGCAAATCCTAAAGTCGCAATTGCGAGATAGTCCCCTTTTAAACGAAGTGTCGGAATACCTACAATTAGACCTGCGATAGCTGCTGCCGCTGCTCCTAATAAAATCGCCAATGGGAATGGTAACATGAGCTTCGTCGTAATAATCGCTGACACATAGGCTCCAACAGCTAGGAACCCGGCATGCCCAATCGAAAATTGACCTGTAACCCCAATTACAATATGCAAACTAACAGCTAGCATAATGTTAATACACATCGTAATCAGCATATTTTTATAGTACATATCAATGACTTCGGTCGTAATCAATAATTGCACAACTGCATAGATGACTAGCGCTAATACGGCATAGCCCCAGAAAACTTTAGACTTTTTCATATAACCGCTCACCTACACTTTCTCACGGGCATTTTTACCAAAGATACCCGATGGTCTGAATATTAAAATCAAAATTAAAATAACGAATGCCGCTGCATCTCTCCATAAAGAGAAGCCAAGAGCACTTACTAAAGATTCTACAACGCCTAGTAACATACCACCGACCATAGCGCCAGGAATAATCCCAATCCCACCAAGAACAGCTGCGATAAACGCTTTAACTCCTGGTATAACACCCATTAACGGGTCAATTTTCGTATAATACACACCGAAGATAACACCGGCTGCACCAGCTAAAGCCGAACCAATTGCAAATGTTGCAGAGATTGTATTATCAACGTTAATCCCCATTAAACGTGCTGCATCCGCATCATGAGAAACGGCACGCATGGCTTTCCCGATTTTTGTTTTATGTACGATGAATTGTAAAAGAATCATCAGTACAACAGCGACTGATAAAATTAAAATAGAGGTACTACTAATTTGTACGCCTAAAATATCAAAAGACTTATTTTTGAACACTTCAGGATACGCTGCCGGTTGAGCCCCTCTGAAGAAAATCGTTGTATATTCAATTAATAACGATACGCCGATCGCTGTAATTAATGCCGCAATACGTGTTGCATTTCGTAATCGTTTATAGGCGATCCGTTCAATTAAAACACCAAAAATTGCGCAAATGAGCATCGCCAATAATAATGCTGGGAAAAAGCCAAGCTCCCATTTAGCAATTGCGTAAAAGCCGATAAATGAACCAATCATGAAAACGTCACCATGGGCAAAGTTAATCAGCTTGATAATACCGTATACCATCGTATACCCTAGCGCTATTAACGCGTAGATACTTCCTAGTGAAATACCATTCACAAGTTGCTGTATCCATTCCATACGCATTCACTCCTTTGAATTTTCTGAAAAATGAGAAATTTGTACATGCATCGATACTAAAAAGTTATGTTTTATGCTGCTATTCTAGTTATCTAAAACAGAAAAAAGGAAGGCGTGTTTACCCGCCTCCCCCTTGCTTACAAAACATTAAGGATTAACTTTAGAGTTGAACACTTGTTTACCGTCTTTAAATTCAAGAACTGTTGCTGTTTTAATTGGGTTATGGTTTTCGTCAACTGAGAAAGTACCTGTTACTAAAGAAAGATCTTTTGTTGCAGCTAATTCATTTTTAATAGCTTCCCCATCTGTAGAACCTGCACGTTTAATGGCATCAGCAATGTAGTAAATAGAGTCATATCCAAGTGCGTTGAACGCATCAGGTGCCTTATCACCATTTGCCGCTTTAAATGCCTTTACAAAGTCTTGAATTTTTGGGTCTGGATCTTCTGCAGAATAGTGGTTAGTAATATACGTATTATTTAATGCATCCTTGCCCGCTAGATCCACTAAAGTTGGTGAATCCCAACCATCAGCCCCCATTAAAGGTACATCAATACCCATTTCACGGGCTTGTTTAACAATTAAACCAACCTCTTCATAGTATCCAGGGATAAAGATAAAGTCTGGATTCGATGCTTTAATATTTGTTAATTGTGTACGGAAGTCTGTATCCTTGGCTACATAAGCTTCTTCCTTCACAATTTTTCCACCACTTTTAGTAATCGTTTCTTTAAAGGACTTTGCTAAACCTTTTGCATAATCAGATGCGTTGTCAGCAAAAATAGCTACGTTTTTTGCACTTAGCTCACCTGAAGCGAAGTTAGCTGCCACAATCCCTTGGAATGGGTCAATAAAGCATGTACGGAATGCATACTCGTTAACGCTGCCATCCTCATTTACCGTAATATTTGGGGCAGTCCCAGAACCAGTAACAATCGGGATTTTATTTTGATTGGCAATTTGAACCGTTGCTACTGTATTTCCTGAAGTTGCAGGAGCTAGCATTGCTACTACTTTATCTTGCGTTGCTAGTTTAATAGCTGCAGCTGTAGCCTCAGAGTTTTCGGATTTATTATCTACTTTAATCAGTTCAATCTTCTTACCATCAATACCACCAGCATCATTTATCTCTTTTACAGCCAATTCTGCGCCCAGACCGATTGAAGAACCATAAGATGCTACATTCCCTGAAAGCTCTAGGTTTGCACCAATTTTAATTGTATCGCCATCAGATGAACCACCGCCTGATGATGGGCCACCACCTGAACTTGAATCGTCTCCGTTACCACAACCAGCAAGTACACCAGCAAGTAAAGAAGATGCTACTAATAGTGAACCGAACTTCTTAAGCTTTTTACTCTCTTTCATAATTAGATTCCCCCTGAAGATTTCTAAAATATTAGATATTTCTGATAATTATAAACAAATAAATTCATTTCCTCAATAGCAAAAATAATTATTTATAACTACCTAAAAACGACAGAACAATATTATTCATTTATGACTTTTACATTGTAAAACATTCTTTATATTTAGTCTAGAGTGATTTTTCAGTATAATTAGTTATTTAAGAATTATCTTTCAATTCTTTTATAGTGTAGTACAAAACTATCATATGCAATTATTTTTTTAAGATAAGGTTTTGGCTGTCCTTCATTTTTATTAAATTATTTCCCTGAAAATAAGTGTAGAAAAGAGAAAAAAGCATGGAGACGATTGCCCCTATGCTTTCTTTAATTCGAACACACAAAGGCGTTCATTCATATTAGTTTCATTTTCTAAATGCACTTCATGGAGCAATTCAAATGGTGTCCCCTGATGTAAAAACTGTAAATAATCATAGGGAGGATAGTATAAAATTATATGAATATCTCGCATGTTTTGCTCATAGGATTGCCAAATGTTCTGAATAACTGTGCGGAAAATATGAATGGAAAAGGGATTAAAAAAGAAAAACACATTATCACGCGGCTTTATTTCATATGCCTCTGCTATCGTATGAATAAATGTAATAGGTGCATGTGAACGCTTTTTTTGAAGATAGCTTCGTTTATTTTCTTCTGCCTCAGCATAAAATCCAGCATCCATCTCTATTCCGATCGTTGGAATATGAAATTGATGATGAACATAAATGGGTACCCTTCCCTTTCCACAGCCCATATCAATAAACACAGGGTCGTTAGGCATCTCATAGATAGCAAATAATTGTTCAAGCCCATTATAAGGGGTTGGTTCATAACGGTGATAGTGGGCAAGCTTTGGGAAACCATATTGTTCTCCCACGGTCTTAATATGCAAATATTTATCAAACTGTTGTTCATTCATATGAAAGGACTCCTAAGAACAGAATGCTTTATTTTAGCACGAGAAAAAGCAAAAACCATACCCAAAAGTTTGGATATGGTCATTTTTTTATCGGCCTCTACGCTTAAATCTATAAACAAAGAGAAGTGAAAGAAGTAATAACACGAAGGATGCAATGATAGTAATCACTGTAGTCTTATCAATTGTAGCGGCTGGATCGGCGATTTCATTATTAGCACCAGGCATACCCATTGGCGCTCCGTTTTCATCCGGGCGCTGCATAGGCCCACCATTTTGACCTTCTCCCCCCATTGGTCCATTGCCTTCTTTGTTAAACGTAGGACCTTGTGATGGATCAAAATCCTCTGGTAGCTGACTCGGATCACTATTATCAGGCATCCCTTTCATTTCTCCATCTTCATTTGGAACCGGCATCGTATTATCTTGAGCAGTTATCGATGCCTCCACAACAAGCTCCCCAGAGAGCTGTTTTAAAATAGATTCAGAGCGCTGCTTTGCAAACTCAGGTAAACTATTCTCACCTTCAACTGCCTCTAAAAACTGTTCCGTCGTAGAAAATTTAGTTGGATCCGCTTCGACATAGGTTGTTAAAAGCACCGCTAATTTTTTTGTCCTGGATTGTACATAATCCTCTGTTAAATAATTCGTAGTTAACTCTTCTAAATAACCTTCATATTGAGCGCGATATTTCTCATTAGTAAGTAAGGCTTTTAGTAGTGGCCGTTCCTCCAAAGTTGTACCAGAGACAGGAGTAGTCACACTAAAATTAATAGCACTTTCGGCCATTAGGTTTCCTGACATGCCCATATCCATGTTAAACTGGCCATTCTGTTGTTGCCTATCGACACCCGCTTGATCCGTTTGTCCATTGTTCTCCATTGGTGAACTTTTTGAATTAGAAGCATCCACTGGCTTTTGACGATCTTCTCTACCCATTCCCATTCTACCGCCACCTGCTCCAAAGCCACCAAAGGACATATTGTAATCCCAAGGGATAATTGAAAAATTGCCATTCTGTTCGTATAAATAATAGTTATGCTTCATATTCCCTTGATAACTATCTAAATTTACAAGTGCCGTATTGACGGCGAAATAACGTAGCATTTCATCGACATCCAAATATTTTTCAATGTCTCCACCATTATTAATTGCATCCAGCATTTCCACAAATTTGGATTGATTAATATTATCTTTATTTGTTTTTAATCCAATACCTGTATAATCCGTCATATCGTCACTTATATATTTTAAATCACTGCCTGTCCCATCTGGCTTAAATAAAAAGCCATTATTGGAGCCATAGTTATTAGCTAGGAACGTTTCATCCACTGCTTCTACGCCTAAAAACAAACCCCGCTCCTCACCATTTACTGTGACATACATATAGGAATGTGCTGGCGTTGGTAAGCCCATTTGCTCCATTAATTCATAGGATATATACTCTCGCATTAATGTAGAGTCACTATAATTATTATTTAAATTTAACTTTTTCAAGCCATATAAGCTTTGAGTATCATCATAATAATCAAAATCAATTTTTAAGCTATAACGATCTGAGTCACTGTTGATGACGGATCGTAACGTTAAGTTTCCTTTAGTGCGTATAGCCACATTCTCAATTTTCTTGCCGTTTACTGTAATATCCGCCTGTTTTAACTCTTCATCTGCCGCATTTTCCAGCATGTCAGCCCAATCTTCCTCGGCTATCTCAATATCCACTGTAGTAACTTTGTTTTTATTAAAAACTATATTCTCATAAGAGAAATTGGTATTCTTAGTTTCAATGCCTACATTCGGAAGTACAGCATATATCACGACAAAGAGAAGGAGAAGAATTGCCATGCACAGGTAGACAATTCGGGTTTTAATCATCACTGACACCTCGCTTTGGAATCCTTTTTGTGAACGCAGTCATTATGCTGTAAAGTTCCCGTCATAGCTTAGCATAATGGCAGATTTTACACCCGGCACTTTTGTAAGCAGATCCATTAGTTTAGCATCGTTTTGTTTGACGCGAATTTCATACGTAGTTTCCATCTCCTCATTGTTCATAATCGACTTCGATTTGAGGGCGAATTTTTTTGTTTGTGCAGCTATAATTCGCTCCACCTCTTGAGATGCTAGCTCTTCCTCAAACTTTACAATTAATAAATAAGGATTTTCTACTGTGATTTTATTGACAAATACTAACAGCACAAGACCAATTAACACAGCTCCAATAATGACTAAAGGAATAAACCCTGCCCCACATAAAATACCTGAAACAATGGCCCAGAAAATGTAAACTAAATCCATAGGATCCTTAATAGGCGTTCGGAAACGCACAATGGATAATGCACCAACCATACCAAGAGATAGAAGAACATTCGAACTGATCCCCATAATCACGAGTGCTGTCGCCATTGTCATAATGAGCAATGCAATATTGAATGAATGAGAGTAAATCACTCCATTAAAGGTTTTCTTATAAACTGCGTAAATGAAAAGTCCAATGAAAAATGCTACGACCAAACCAATAATTGAATCGATTAATGAAAAAGATGTTGTTTTTTCTAAAAAATTAGATTTAAAAATATCACTAAATTTAATTGTATCCATCGTTCGTTCTCCTTTTATTAGCCATACATACGACTAAGTTGATATTTTGAATATGCCTCGGCACGTGTATCTACAGACTGAAGTAAATATTTGATGATGTCCGGTAAATAGTCATCGTATTTCACCTCTAAAATCACTAGGTTTTGCTCTAGTACATCCACCATGGGTAAGCTTGGATTAAACATATCTGTATTGCGTAAGCTGGATTGCACCTTACTATCAAAAGTTACTCGCACATTACCAAATGGGTAAATATACGCCTCTCGCTCATAATCTACTACTGTTGTTGGTCTAAGCTGGCTGTAACTCATCTCTTGATATAAGTCCCTAATCAGTCCTCGCTCATCCACCTCCATCCATGAAATATCTCCAAGGCGCATTTTTTCATATTCAGCTTGAGATATTGCACACTTCGTTTTAAAGGTTAAATTATTCCGTTTACTCTTACGCTCAAGATTGATAATGGCACTAGATTTACCGTATATTCGTACGCGGTATTTATCTCGATTAATATAGCCTTCCTTTTTCTCATTGAGCACTTTATTCGCAAAATTGTCGAAGTACGTACTCCGAATTAAATATTTCCCCTCCGCCCCCGCATGCATGTCCAGCTGCATAATATACTGTAGCTTTGCTTTTAATAACGCATAGTCTGGATAGGAAATCGCCTGTTTAATTTCTTGACGACCATTTGGATTAAATGAGGTTACTATAGGCATTTACATCACACTCCCTACTAAATTTCATTGTCGTATAGCGGCTGAAGCCCAACGATAGCAAAAGCATCTTTTTGCTCGTTTCTCGTCTACACTGTTTACTATAAAGAGCGTTTGTGTCAGGCAGATGTCAACTTTCCATTTTCTTCACTGATATTTTACAAATCATTTCTGGCCTGTTGTTTCCATGAAGCCCATTAAAAAAGCTACCACGCCTTTACGACGTAGTAGCTTTTTGCAATAGTAATTCAAAAGAAGTTCCTGTGGCGTGACTTTCGATTAATTTTAAGTCACCACCAATAGATTGTGCCATCATTTTACTAAGAGGTAATCCAAGACCTAACCCTCGAATGGCATATTTTTTATTCTCTCCTCTATAAAAACGCTCAAATACAAATGCCTGATCCTCTACAGGAATACCTCGCCCTGTATCCGTTACAATAATTGAGACCGTATCCCCTTGCTCTTTAAGTGTTAGCGTTACAGATCCTATATCCATCGACTGTTTCGCATTGGTTAATAAGTTGGTCATAATTTGCTGAATACGGACAATATCAACATGTACATGGATGGCAGGATCAACTAAGTGCAAGTTTACATGAACACTGTCATCTTCCTGCATTACTTCCCACTGTGCGACCGCCTCCCGCAGAAGCTGATTGACGTTTACAGGCTCAAGCTTCACCGGAATCGCATCTACTGCAAAGTGGTTAAAAGCAAGTAAATCACCAACCATTGTTTTCATTTTTGTCGTTTCGACCACAGCCATATCAATAAATTCCATTGCATCTTGTCCTGTTACAACGCCATCCTTTACAGCTTGTAATAGCCCACTTATAGAAGTGACGGGTGTTTTCAGTTCATGGGTGACGCCTGCCAATAATTCTGTTCTGGTTTTCTCCAGTTGTTCAAGTTTTTGAGCCATATTTTCAAAGGAAGTTACAAGCTCATATACCTCTTTTTCCTTACTATCCTGAGGTAAATCGACTGAATAGCTACCCTCCTGCACTTGTTTTGCTGCTGCTGCTACTTGTTTGATGGGACGTGCTAAACGTTTGGATAAAAAATAGATAGCAACCCAGCCTAATAAAGCCAACGCCCCAATCAAAATGGCAAGCTGACCATAGGCTTGATTCACTCTTGTTAAATTTTCTTTCTTCTCCACTACTAACACCCAGCCAATTAGCTCCTGACTATTTTCTATTTTTCTTTTGACCACATATTGAACGGGCTCTAATCCTATCGTTAATTCCTTTGTACCTTCTTCACCATCTAACATACTCACTACATTTTTAGCACTACCTGGTGGTACAGGGCGGTTACTTGTTATGATATTGCCCTTTGTATCGACTACATACAGGATAGGATCAATTTCTCTCATAGTAAAACGTTCCCGATCCCTAATGAAACCAGGAATACCGTTAAACGGCCCATTACTGAGTCCCGAATTATCGGTTAAACGATAGACCGTCTCATCCGCTAAAAACTCCATCATCTCTAGTCGATTTTCAAACGTCGTATGGCGAATCCAAGCTGCCGAAATCAAGGAAATTATAGCTAAACCTATAAATAGTGTAAGTAAGTAACGGCTTGTCCAATATTGAAGTAAAGATATTCTTTTATTTCTTTTGAACACTCAGCTGATACCCCAATCCACGTAGTGTCTTTATTTCGCCCTCTGCTTCATCCCAATCCATCAATGCTTTACGAAGCCGTTTCACTGCTAAGTCTACCGCTCGATCACTTCCGTCATACTCCCAGCCCCAAACATGATCAATGAGCTGATCACGCGTAAATGTTTGGTTCGGATGGTCAGCTAAAAATAAAAACACCGATAAATCTCTAGGCGTTAATAGTATTTCCTTCCCTCCTAGAAACACTCTATGTGCCTTCCTATCAATTTCGAGAGAACCGTAACGCTTTAAAGAGGATGAATCGGTGCTTCCTTCAGCCCGTCTTAAAACGGCCTTCACTCTCGCAACAACTTCATCTGCAATAAAGGGCTTTGCAATATAATCGTCTGCCCCTTGGTCAAATCCTTCTAAACGGTAATTCACCTCACCTAAAGCGGTCAACATTATAATGGGACAAGCACTGAATTCTCTAATTTCCTTTAAAATAATCCAGCCATTTTTCTCAGGCAGCATAATATCTAGTAACACTAAATCTGGTTGGGTCTCAATAAATTTATCTAAAGCCTCACCACCACTAAAGCATTGTGTTACATCATAGCCGACCTTTTTCAAATAAACGTTTAACACCTGGCTAATTGCATATTCGTCTTCTATTACTAATATTTGCGCCATTTTTGTTCACCTCGCGACTAACTAGCTCTTATGTTTATTATAGCACTGGATTATGTCAGTTAAATGTCAGCGTATAAGCAGAAGTATACTTACGATGAGAATATATTGAGGACTTCTATTGACAATGTCTTCTTAAGCCACTTATCATTGATTGCGAATGATAATCAGTGATAATTCATTCAAAAACCTAGTAAATGAAAATAAGGGGGGAAAAGCATGATCATTGTTACAAATCGTATTCAAGTGAAGCCAGGTTTTGCAGCAAGAATGGCTCCAAACTTTACAAAACCAGGTCCTCTACAACAATTTGAAGGCTTCCATAAAGTAGAGGTATTAATTTCAACGGATGATCCTACTTATGACGAAATGAGTGTTAATATGTATTGGGAATCCAAGGAGCATTTCCAAGCATGGCGTAATAGCGATGCATTTGCTGCAGCCCATCACCGTCCAAGTTCAGGCTCTGAAGGGGAAAAAACGGATAGCCCAATTATCGGTAGCAAAATAGTAGTTGCTGAATTAGCAACTTCCATCGAAGCTTTACGTTCATAAACACACTAAATATTTATACATGATCTTCTGATTCTATCTAAAAAGCCCTGCATGTTGGCATACAATGCAGGGTCTTTTTCATTAAGGTAGTTTGTACAACATCTTTTTATAAATGATTAGTCCTAATACAGGGAAATATTTTTCATCATCGTGCTAAAAAAATAACAAGAAAATAGCCTAACACGGATAGACAAACTGAACCAATTAAACCAGCAACAAACGCCTTTACTCCAAGCTCCTTAAACGTTTTAATCTCAACATTTAATCCAAGACCTGCCATCGCCATAGCAATTAAAATGTAAGCAATATTTACAAGGGCTTGCGCCACATTAGCCGGTATAATACCTAATGAATTAATCGCACTCATTGCTAAGAACCCTACTATAAACCACGGTATGATTGACAATGAAAATGCTTTTTTCTCTTCCCCTTTAGCCGTTTTTCGATAGAAAATACCGATTATAAGGGCTACTGGAACAAGCAGTGCGACACGCGTTAACTTTACAATGACCGCTATATCAATGGCTTCATCTCCACCTGCGGATGCCGCGGCAATAACATGAGCAATTTCATGTAAGGTACCACCTGCGAAAATGCCATACTCTGTTGGTGTTAAGTTCATTACAGCATAAAGTACTGTATAAACAAGTGTAAATACTGTACCTAATAATGCAACAATGGCTGCCCCCACAGCAGTTTCCTTTTCATTTGCTTTAATTTGAGGTGCAATTGCCACGACAGCTGCAGCTCCACAAATGGCGGTTCCACAAGCCGTTAGTATCCCTAGCTTTTGATCTACGTGGAAAATTTTTGTTAGACCATATACTACAATTAATGCAAATAATAAATTAATGACGGCAATCAAAAAAACATTAGCGCCAGCGTGATAAATATCAGCTAAATTTAAACGCATCCCCAATAAAATAATACCGAATCGTAATAGCTTCTTACTGGAAAATGAAATTCCCACTTGCCAGGAATCCTGCACTTTAAATGCTGCGCGCCAAGCCATCCCTAATATAATAGCAATGACCAATTGCCCTAATATTGAAAAGAAAGGAAAAGTAGCAATATATTTTGCAACTAAGGCTATCAAGAGTGTTAGTAATATTCCCTTTAGAAAGTTTGGATGAAGTGCGTATTTTCCTTTGTTCTGTCCATTAACCATGATGTTCACTTCTTTCTCCTTTGTTGATTACTACTTTATAAAAAAGCTCATGATTAGTAAAATACATATATATAATTGTTATTATTAATATTTCTAATTACAGGGGTGTAAATATGCAATATGAGGCTTTAAAAACGTTCATCACACTGGTAGAGGTCAATAATTTTACAAAGGCCTCAGAAATACTTCATATTTCACAGCCGAGTGTCAGCCTACACATTAAGAACCTTGAGCAGGAATTACAAACTACTTTATTTATTCGTTCGCCAAAATCTGTACAAATTACACCAACTGGTGAAATTCTCTATAAACGGGCTAAGCAGATTATGGCGATAACTGAGGCAGCTAAGGATGACATTGCAGCCTATCATCAAGAAGTACAAGGGACACTTGTCATAGGTGCTAGTTTTACCATTGGAGAATATATATTGCCTCCCATTATCGCTAGCTTGCAACAACGCTTCCCACAACTTGAGCTTCAAATTATTATTGGTAATACGAAAGAAATCATTCAATATACAAAATTATTGCAAGTTGATATTGGCCTGATAGAAGGACAAGCCCACGACAATGAACTTTTGATTAAGCCATTTATGCAGGATGAGTTATTTATTGTCAGTGCAAGTAATCATCCATTGACAAAGCAATTGCCTATTACTGCGGACAAGCTTCAACAGCAAAGCTGGGTTGCGCGTGAGGAAGGCTCCGGCACACGTTATTATTTAGATCATTTATTTAGAGCTAATGGTTTACTGGTCCAATCACTGTTAACCATTAGCAGTAATCAGGGCGTTAAAGAAAGCGTTATGCAAGGACTTGGGCTTTCCCTACTGTCTGCGTGTGTCATTGAGCGTGAGTTGAAAAATGGTGATATGGCGATTCTCTCCCTTGAAGGACAGCATTTTATGCGGACATTTTCTTATCTTTGTTCGCCAACTATGAAAAATAAGCGGAATGTCGATATTTTAATTGAAGCATTATCAAAAAAAGCTTAGCTGACTTTTCCCGTCGCTAAGCTTTTTTGATGGTTCTTCTAGTATTAAAACGTTTATGTTCAATGATTTCGACAAATTTGGTCGCCGCTCGAGAAAGGGGTACGGTCTTTAAAAAGCACATACCTATACTCCTTGGCGGAATTTTCCCATTTAAAGATAATTCGTATAGAAGTCCTCGGTGGAGATAATCCTTTGAAAACTCCTTTGTAACACATGCGATTCCTAAATTACTACGGGCAAATTCTAATACAAGATCATGTGAACCTAACTCAAACTCAGGTTCAATATGGACCCCATTGGATAATAAGAAATCCTCTACGTATTTGCGGGAATTGGATTTTTTCTCCAGGAAAATAAGCGGGAATTTTAACAGGTCCTCATAGCTTAAACTTTTAGAAGCCAGTGTCTTATATTTCTCCCCACAGACAAAAATATCTTGAATATCCGTACATACCGTTAACTGTAATGTCGAATCCTCTATAGGAAAATTACAAAAACCGATATCCACCTCACCTGATTTAATAAAATTACAAATTTCTGAGGTAGTACCATTTAGCATTTCCAACTTAATATTCGGATACATCGTATGAAATGCCTCTAAATAAGGCATAAGGAAAAAACGTGAAATCGTATCTCCTACGCCAATCTTTAGTTGCCCAGTTGTTAAATTTTTAAATTCTAATAACTTTTCTTCACCCGCATCTAACAGTCCTAAAGCCGAATTTGTATATTCAAATAGCAGACTGCCCTCTGTTGTCAAAGTGACCCCCTTAGGCGTCCGATTAAAAAGACGTGTACCCAGCTCCTTTTCCAGTTGCATCATCGCTTGACTAACAGCAGGTTGAGTCATATATAAATCCTTGGCGGCTCTTGAAAAGCTATTATTTTTAGCTACAACACTAAAAACACGGTATAAATCTAATTTCCCTATCATATAAGCACCTCTTATAGCTAGTATATGAACTATTAATTTTACTTATATCATGAGTGAGGCGTATAGTAAAACCATATGGATTTTACATCACTTTACGAAAGTTAAATGAGGAGAGATTAAGTTGGAACGTGTAATCGGTACAGTTGTAAGAGGTCTTCGTGGTCCTATTATTAACGAAGGCGATCATATTGAACAAATCGTTTTAGATACGGTGTTAAATGCTGCGAAAGTAGAAGGTTACGCTATTGAGGATCGAGATATTGTGACCGTAACTGAGTCAGTCGTAGCACGTGCACAAGGGAACTACGCAACAATTGATGATATCGCTGTGGATGTGGCCGCGAAATTTGGCAATGATACTGTAGGAGTTATTTTCCCTATTTTAAGTCGAAATCGTTTTGCTAACTGTTTACGTGGTATTGCTAAGGGCGTTAAAAAGGTTGTCTTAATGCTAAGCTACCCATCTGATGAAGTTGGTAATCATCTTGTCGATATCGATGAGTTAGATGTAAAAGGCATTAATCCTTGGACAGATACATTAAATGAAGTGGAATTTCGCGAGCATTTCGGCTATAAAAAGCATACATTTACTGGTGTAGATTATATTGAATACTATAAAGAATTAATTGAAGCAGAAGGGGCTACATGTGAGGTCATCTTCTCCAATAACCCAAAAACAATTTTAGATTATACAAAGAGTGTTCTAGCATGTGATATTCACTCACGTTTCCGCACAAAGCGCATTTTAACAGCAAACGGTGCTGAAAAAGTTTACAGCCTTGATAATATTTTAGCTGAATCCATCAATGGATCTGGTTTCAATGCTGAATATGGACTACTTGGCTCTAACAAAGCTACAGAAGATAGTATTAAGTTGTTCCCACATACTTGCCAGCCAATTGTTGACGGTATCCAAGCTAAAATCAAAGAAGCTACAGGAAAAACTGTAGAAGTTATGATTTACGGAGATGGTGCATTCAAAGATCCTGTGGGTAAGATTTGGGAGTTAGCAGATCCTGTTGTTTCTCCAGCATTCACAGCCGGATTAAACGGAACTCCTAACGAGGTTAAATTAAAATATTTAGCAGACAATGACTTTGCTGATCTTCGAGGAGAAGAGTTAAAAGCTGCTATTTCTGAATACATTCAAAATAAAGATGAAGATTTAACAGGTCAAATGGCTGCACAAGGAACAACACCGCGCCGCTTAACTGACCTTATCGGCTCTCTATCTGATTTAACATCAGGTTCAGGGGACAAAGGAACTCCTATGATTTATATTCAAGGATATTTCGATAATTACACTAAATAATATAAAAGAACTCTCGTACTAGTGACGGGAGTTCTTTTTTGGATGGAGGATGACAGGAATCGAACCTGTAATCCCTAGATGAAAGGGATATGCAGCCTAGCAACTTCCTCATATATACTATGGTTGATTTATTCTATAAAGTATTACATTTTTCTCAGTCCTTTTCATAAATGAATGTAATTACGTTTATTTTAAACGGTTAGGTATTACTTTTTCTTGTAGCCAATGCTCACTTGTTTGAACATGGTGAGGTCTCACAAATTTGCCCAAATTATATTGGAAGTCATCATAATGAAAGGATGCGGCATTTCGAATGACATAACCCTCTTGCTCACCATCAAACATTGATTTCCCAGTAAACATTCGTTTTATTTTACGCTCATCAAAAATCCCTCTGTATAAAACAGGCACCGTTTCAACACCTAATTTTTCCGCAAAGGCAACCGTCTCATCCCAACTCAAACAAATATTATCTTCATTCCAAATACTAAATAAATAAAAATAACTTGTTAATGCCTGATAATATATAGAATGCTTCGCGTACATATTTTCCCCACATAATCGCCAACTACCTGGGATCTGATAAGAAAAACTAGCATGGAATGTTTTGACCCAATGTCTAGAAGGATGGTTAGCTGAATGGATGCTTCTAGCATGCATATAGTCCTTGTACAGCGTTGTTCCTTCTCCATCTAACTTTTCAGTGACAACAACCTCTTTCCCAATAAAATGATTCACATTTTTAGCAACCTTGTCATCATGAGTATAGCTTCTGCTCCATGGTAAATGGTAGCTTCTTGGGTATTTCATTAATTTCGTCATATTTACACTTCCTTTCTTTACTGTTTATTTAGCAAATTGGTCGGCCTCACGGAAAAAGTAAAGCCTAGTTAATAAATCCCCATCTAATAAATGATAAATTTCACTTCCCCCTTGATCGCCACCATACTGGATTAGCATATGGAATTGTACTAAATAGACGACCTTTAATACAAAATCCTCTTCAAAACCCAATTCCAATAAAAAATGACAAGCCCTCTGTGCCGATACATTTTCATGGCCAAAATAGCCAAATCGTTGTTGCAACGGTTTATACTTCTTACAAAATGGCTTACCCACATCATGGAATAATGCTGCTATTTGTAATGCCAGCTTATCACTTTCCGAATAGTATTCATTGATATAGGCAAAGACAAAATAAGTATGTTGACATAATAGGAATTGGTGATGTGGATTTTCTTGATTGAAATGATAAATCTCTTTAAAAAGTGGGATTGCTCGAAGTGTTTGAAAAAGCTCCTCATAATTGGGCTCACGTTGAATAAGCGAAATAAATTGTTGTTTGGAAATTGCATAGGGGCTAGATTCATGTACGATATGCACTTCATCAAATCCTTCTCCCGCCGTCGGAAATTCTAAATGCTTACTCATTTTTTCCATTACCACTAACGGTACATTTCTCTTCCGTTGTTGGTTTCTAGCTACACATATGGAATAGGGCGTGTCAAAATAATAGCATTCCTTCCTAACCGAGCTTGGCAATTTACGTAGTGCAAATATCCTCCGCTCCCGTTCAATATTGGTAGCATCTACAATGACCGTATAACCCTTTGCCACAAGGTCATTAAGACGCTCATATAATGTACGAAAGACCTGACGTGATTTCTGTTTTGTTGCGTCACCAAATAACTCTTGACGTATAGCGTCACTAGAAAGAACAACGGCATTTTCTCTTTTCGCAAGCTGCTTCACAAATGTACTTTTTCCACTTCCAGGTAATCCAACTGTGAAAATTACCTTCATCTCTTCTCACCTCCCTTCCAGTTTCTATATCGTATAAGATAAACAATCCTTTAGTGCTTTTCAATATATCCTTACAAGCAATTTAAAAGGCATGAGTCATGTACTAAATCGCACTCATGCCTTCTATATGAATTATTTTTAGCTTACTTCACCCTTATGGACATAGTGTTCGTGCAATATTTTCAAAGTAACGAACACCATAAATTAGAGCTTCTTCATCAATTTTAAAACGAGGATGGTGTAATGGGTACGCTTCTCCAAACTCTTCGTTATGTACCCCTATAAATTGCATCGATGAAGGAACAACTTCTGAAAAATCTGCGAAATCCTCTGTACCAAACATTGGTCCAGGTAACTCCTTCACACCTGTATCTCCCACAATCTCTCCAGCTATACGGCGGGATAACGCTGTTAATTCTTTATCATTTGTAACAGAGGGACATCCTAGCTCCCATTTAATTTCTACCTTTGCACCGTGCATGGAAGCAATACTTGTAGCTATCTTTTCTAAATGTTTACGCGCATCTACACGAATCGTAGAATCTAGTGAACGAATCGTTCCACCAAGCTCTGCTGTATCAGCAATAATATTTAAGGCCGTTCCACAATGAAATTTTGCCACCGTTAAAACAGGCGCATGTGTACTCGGTACTTTACGTGACACAATTGTTTGCAGAGCTACAACTATTTCAGAACCAATAAGTAATGGATCTATAGCGACCTCTGGTGTAGACGCATGGCCGCCCCTACCGTAGATTTTAATTTCAAAATCATCTGCCGCTGCAGTAAATTTACCGTCTTTCATAGCAAATTGTCCTACCTCATAATCAGGGCTCACATGTAGAGCAAAGGCATAATCGACATTTTCTACAATTCCTAGGGCTACTAGTTGAGCAGCTCCTCCAGGAGTCACCTCTTCAGCATGCTGAAAAACAAAACGAATTTCTCCACAAAAATCAGTCCCACGCTCAGCCAATGCTTTTGCTGCACCAAGTAGCATCGCTGGATGGGCATCATGACCACACGCATGCATGACTCCGGGATTGGTTGATTTAAAAAGTAAATCCGTTTCTTCTTCAATCGGCAATGCATCAATATCAGCTCGCAGTAAAATGGTATGCCCCTTATTTTCTGTTTTCGTCCCCTTTAAAAATGCACATACACTCGTCTCTGTTAAACGCTTCACCTCTAAATGTGGAAACGTTACTAGTTGATTATAAATATATCGGGCTGTCTCATGCTCCTGATGTGATAATTCTGGATACATATGCAAATGCCGACGCCATTTAATTACCTGTTGTTTTAAATCAATTGTTTCTACCAATCTAATCACTCCTACTATATGATTTATATTATTAAAATGGTCCATAGTTTATGAGATGTGCAATGACTAATAAGACAATTGCTAAGCATGTCTGTATAAGGAAATAAGGAAATACCCATCTAACCCATTTTGAAAATGGGATACCTGCAATTGCTAATCCTGCTAATAAAACCCCACTCGTTGGAATAACCATATTTGAAATACCATCACCAAATTGGAAAGCCAGTACAGCTGTTTGCCTAGTTACACCAATTAAATCTGCTAAAGGTGTCATAATCGGCATTGTTAACGCTGCTTGTCCACTTCCAGATGGTACTAAGAAATTTAAGCAGAGCTGAAGTAAAAACATCCCTACTGCATTTATTGAAGCTGGTAGAACACTTACGGCATTAGAAACAAAATGCAGAATAGTATCAATTAATCCTCCATTCGTCGTAATCACTAAAATGGTTTGGGCAAATCCAATGATTAGAGCCCCTTCTACCATATCTCGAGCTCCCGTAATAAAACCTTCAGCCATTTTATTCGGTCCAATCTTACATATAATAGACATAATAATACTGCTTAATAAAAAGATTCCGCCAATTTCACTTATATACCATTGGAATTTTATTACCCCCACAATTAATGCAACAAAATTACCCAATAGTACAAATAATGCTAGTAAATGTCGTGTACTTATTTTAAAGTCCAGATCAATCTTTATACTTTCCTCCGGATTAAACTTTCCATAAATCCCTTTCGATGGGTCGCTCTTTATTTTTTTAGCATGTCTATATATAAAAAGGACTGTCAAAATATAAAAAGCGGCAAACACGACTATTCGATATGACATCCCTGAATACATCGGAAGCTCGGCAATTGTTTGAGCGACACCAATGTTAAAAGGGTTTGTAATGCCCGATGTAAAGCCCGTTGCTAATGTACCGAGCATAACGATAGCAAAGCCTGTCATTGCATCCATACCGAGTGCCATTGTTAAAGGGATAATGATGGCTATATATACTAGCGTATCCTCTGCAGAGCCAATTAATGTTCCTAAACTAGCAAATATTAATACGAGAATAGGGATTAATACGTACTCCTTTTTCCCAAACTTAGAGGCCATCACTTTAATAAACGAATCAATGGCACCCGTTTTTTGCATGATTCCTAAAGCTCCACCAAATAGAAAGACAAATAAAATGATGGGAGCACCCTCAAGCATCCCCAAATGCACACTATTAAATATTTCTAGGAAGCCAACAGGATTTGAGCTTATGTATTGAAAGGATTCCGGATCAACAACCATTCTCCCATTACTCTCAACTCTTTCATACTGTCCCGCTGGTAAAATATACGTTAATAGCGACATCACTAAAATAATAATAAACATTAATACAAATGCATTAATTCCCTGTATACGTGGTTCAGCTTCTTTTTTTTCTTGATGCAGGTTTACCATAACCGTCTCCCCCTACTATTTATTATTCTTTAAACCGAGACATAGACAACGTAGCAATTAGGCAAGTGATTACACACCATATTTTCCGTTACACGGAAAACCGTTCCGATTAACGGAAACTTTATACACAAGAATAAAAAATAGAATATGAAATGTCAATATATTTTGATAATTCAAATAAATATATTTCTACTAAAAGGTCATGTAATTAATAATCATTTCTTTAAAAACAGGAATAATTCCGGACTTTTCTACATATAAAAAAGACTGCTCCACCTTTTCGTAGAGCAGTCTATGCATATCAATATTTTATTACCTTATACCATTATTGTATCATAAATTTACAAAAATTACTAGACTATACTTCTTACCGAAGTAGATGTATGATAAATTTCCTGATTCAATCACCATACTAAATCTCCTTGAGATAATTACGTTTGAAGACTTTCGAGTTATTCAAAGGATCAGTGTTCAGCCATTGAAAAGGAATCACAATTACCTACATCCCACCATCTATATAGGTAAGGGTTCATGCCGAGCGAAGATAATAACTATGGAGAGGAATGTGAGTAGACATTGGAAAATCAACATGAGTGGATGGAAGAAAAGCAGCACCTTGAGCATTGTTTAAATATCATTGATGCCAAAATGAAGGAATTACTGCTTCAAGAAAAGGGCTTTAAAGAAAATGCTGTCGCCATTAAGAAAACTTTCTGGAACGATGTCAGAGTCAATTTAGATACTGCTGAGGATGTTGATGAAACATTCTTTGCTATTAAACAACAAGTAGAGCTACTTTCAGATTCAGAACTTGCACAGCAAAGGGCCATTCGAAATGTAAAGGTTTATGAACGTTTACAGCAGTCACCCTATTTTGCACGAATCGATTTTTTACAAAGTGAGCATTCTGAACCTCTAAAAATTTATATAGGTGTTGCCACACTTTTAGATGAGCAAGATGAAAACATCATCATTTATGACTGGCGTGCACCCATTTCCAGTATGTATTATGATTGCACTCCTGGTGAAGCTTCCTACGAAACTACAACGGAGGATATTCACGGTGAGATGCTGCTTAAACGGCAATTTATTATTAAAAATGGTCAGCTACAATCCATGTTTAATACAGGCCTAACCATTGGTGATGACTTATTGCTCGATATCCTTGCACAAAATGCAAACGAACATATTCGCAGTATCGTTGCAACCATTCAAGCGGAACAAAACAAAATTATTCGCCATATCCACTCACGTTACCTCATAGTAGAAGGTGTTGCGGGTAGTGGTAAAACGGCCGTCGCACTCCAACGAGTGGCTTATTTATTATACCGATATCGTAATGAAATGACAGCAGATCAAATTTTACTAATTACGCCTAATCAACTTTTTAATCAATATGTCCATACCGTCCTACCTGACTTAGGTGAAGACAATATGCAACAACTAACGTTTATTGAATATGCTGAAAAACGTTTAGGTCGTCAGTTCCAATTAGAATACCCTTATGAGCAGCTTGAAGATCTATTAACAGAAAAAGATGAAGCTCAATATGTAACAAAATTAAATAGCATTTCATTTAAAGCAAGCCTTACTTACAAACAATTGATCGACCAATATGTAAGCTATTTGTCGAATAAAGGCTTATTATTTAAAAATATTGTTTTTCGTGGAGAACGAATTATTACTGCACAGGAAATTACTGAATTCTTTTATTCTTTCCCATCCTCCATGTCGATACCAAATCGCCTACAATTAGTGAAGGAATGGTTATTACAGCAATTAACGAAAATTGAAAGAGCTGAACGTACGAAGGATTGGGTAGAAGAAGCGACTGAGCTATTAGACAAGGAAGACTACTCCAAGTCTTACAGTGAGCTCTTATATGAGGGACGCTATACAGAAAACTCATTTGATGATTTTGATCATGAACGCAAAAAATTAGCGCGCCAAATTGTAAAAAAACATTTTAAACCTTTACGAAACTCTGTCAATCAATTAAGATTCGTTCATATATTAGGTACCTATCGTCAACTCTTTGATATATCTAATTCTCTCTATCAAGAATTTCAGCAGCTTGTCCCAGACAATTGGGAGGACATTTGCCAAAACACCCTTCCTAATTTAGCAAAACGATTAATTGCTTATGAAGATGCAGCTCCGTTTTTATATTTACAGGATAAAATTGAAGGTCAGCAAACAAATACGACAATTCGCCATGTATTAATTGATGAAGCACAAGATTATTCTCCATTCCAACTAACCGTCTTACAGCAATTATTTCCTAAAGCGCGTATGACAATCTTAGGCGATGGCCATCAAACTATACATCCGCATACCTTTGATAATCCTTCACTGCTCGACCCTCAATTATATGGTGAGCATGCTGAAAAGATGATTTTAACGAAAAGCTATCGTTCGACAAAGCAAATCATTCAGCTCACTGCTAAAATTTTAAATGATGGTAGTGAAGTAGAGGCGTTTAACCGAGATGGTCTAGAACCTTCGATTACAATTTTGCCAAATGAGTTGGAGTTAAATAAACAAATTATCCAGAGCATCAACACCCTATCTCATAAATTTGAAACGATCGCTGTTATTTGTAAAACTGCAGCGGAATGCTCAGCAGTGTTTGAACAATTAAGCAATCACGGTGATATTCAACTTATTACACACAACACTAAGCAATTTAAAAAGGGTATATTATTACTCCCCGCCTATATGGCAAAGGGGATCGAATTTGACGCGGTCCTGATCTATAATGCATCAGCCGCCAACTATTCACGAGAAACAGAACGTAACTATTTCTATACAGCCTGTACAAGAGCTATGCACGAGTTACACATTTATTCCATCAACAAATTAACGTACTTCCTTCAATGATAGGGAAGTGTTGAATGTACGAAGTGATCTCCATTCAGGGCTACAAAGCTCCAGTCGACACCCCTGTATACATTGGAGCTTAGTCCGAATGGAAATGATCCTCGTTAAATATAGAACGTATAGTCTTCTGGAATGACACGTTTTAAAAATTTCTTCGTCCGTTCCTCTTTCGGGCTAACAAAAATATCATGAGGGCTACCTTCCTCTACGACAACTCCTCCATCCATGAAGATAACACGGTTTGCTACGTCTTTTGCAAAACCCATTTCATGCGTCACCACAAGCATTGTTGTCCCCTCAGCTGCAATATTTTTCATGACCTGTAGTACCTCGCCTACTAGTTCGGGGTCAAGTGCAGACGTTGGCTCATCGAATAAAATAATATCTGGATTCAACGCTACCGCCCTTGCAATCCCTACCCGTTGTTGCTGACCTCCCGATAACTGACTTGGATATGCGTCATATTTTTCAGATAAGCCTACTTTATCAAGAGCCCTTTTGCCAATTTCTACTGCCTCTGTCTTAGGAACTTTTCGTCCAATAATTAGCCCTTCTGTGACATTTTCTAATGCCGTTTTATTCGTGAAAAGATTATAGTTTTGGAAGACAAATGCCACACGCTGGCGAATTGCATGTACGTCTTTTTTCTTTACATGTTGAAAATCCACTTCAATATCTCCAAATGTCGCATGTCCTTGATCCGCTTTTTCTAAAAAATTGATACAGCGTAATAATGTTGTTTTTCCTGAGCCACTAGGACCTAGAATAACGACTACATCACCTTGATCGATAGCTAAATCTACACCCTTTAAAATTTCATTTTCACCAAATGATTTATGAATATTTTTAATTTCTAACATGCTCATTCACCCCTTAGGCATTGGCCGCTTTGTATTTGCTTAAATATTTTTCATAACGCTTGAACAAGTATTCGACTGTGCTACATAAAATTAAATACACAATAAAGATATCAAGATAGGCTTCCACATAATTGTAGCCGACATTTGCAGCTACCTTTGCCTTCAATGTAATTTCAGGTAGAGACATTGCGTACCCTAAGGAAGTTGCTTTAATCAAATTGACTGTCGCTGTACAAATATTCGGTAGCGCAACAACTAATGCTTGTGGAATAATGATTCGGGTATACGCTTGGAATGTTGTCAAACCTACTGAGTATGCTGCCTCCAATTGTCCCTTTTCAATGGTACTTAACGCCGAACGAAATACCTCTATTAATATAGCTGTTGAACTGAATGCAAACACAATAAATGCATACCATATTGGATTGATTTTATATATATCATATGGAATTTGATATTTTTCAAAAATAATTTTTAACATAAGCGGAATACTACTATAAATAATGAAAATTTGTATAATAATTGGTGTTCCTCGCACAAAGGATACGTAGATCTTTGCTAAATGATGTACAACTGGAATTTTGTTAATCCTCGTTAACGCCAGTAAAAATCCTAGTGGCAGCGCAATGAACAGAGCAACAACTGTGACAAGGAGTGCGATGGGAACACCTGATAGTGCAACGAAAAATGTTTCAAGTAAAAATTGATAATTCATGGTTACGCCTCCTTACGTTGTTTCTAAGGTCTTTTTACCCCTACCAAATATCTTTTCTAATATAGTAAATATCTTTTCAATAATAATAGATAATACCCAATAAATAATAGCCAAGGCGATATAAATCTCTAAGGCATGAGCATTAATATTACTAGCTATAATTAAATTGGCCTTCCCTACAATATCAATTAATCCGATCGTATAGGCCAAGGCACCTTCCTGTAATAAAGCAATCATGCCATTTCCAAAGTTGGGTAATGCAACGACAAGTGCCTGGGGGAAAATAATTCTTCTGTAGGCTTGTATGGGCGTTAACCCTACACTAACAGCCGCTTCAAACTGCCCTTTCGGAATGGCTAAATAAGCCGATCGCATCACCTCTGACATAATTGCTGCAAATTGTAATGTGAATGTTACTACCACGAAAATAGCCGTTTCAATGGAATGGAGATTGAGACCAAAGTTTTCAGCTAATGCGGGTACACCATAATAGACAAGAAATAATAAAACAATAGATGGTGTACATCGCATAATCGTCGTATACAGGTTCGCTAATTTTCGTAATAGCTTGACAGAAGAGAGCTTAGCTGCCGCTAGTAATAAGCCAAATATTGTGCCTAAGACGATAGAGGACCCTGCAACTAAAAACGTGATTTTTAAAAACGGTAATAAGACGGGGATCGCGCTCCAAATATAGGTCGCGTCAAAATATTTATCCATTTCCTCACCAACTTTTGTTTTATGAATAAAGACTGCTGAGCGTGCCAGCCTCAACAGTCCTAATAATGGTCAATATGCTTTAAATTAACGATTAACAGTTTCTAACACTTCAAATAAATCACGGCCATAGAATTTCGTGCTCAATTCGTTTGTTTTCTTCTGTTCTTTAATTTTAGCGATGGCTTTATCGTAAGCATCCGCAAATTCTTGTTCTTTTTTATTGAAAAGAGGCCATGTTTTAATCACAGAAAATTCATTATAGACTACTTCATCTTTTAAGTTATTATAGGGTCCATCTTCTGCAAGTACTTGCTGTTTAAATGGTCCTTCAATCATAACGCCACCATCGACGCGCCCTTCATTTACCCACTGCACAACGTCAACTGTAAATGCGTCACCCGCTTGAAGCTTTACTTTATTGTCAGGGTTGGCCGTATTATATTCATCAATAATTGTGTATTGCGCATTATTAGCTGCAATAGGTGCCAACGAATAGCCCTTTTTCGCAAAATCAGCTAATGTCTTTATCCCTTCATCTTCTTTACGTAATACTAGGCCTGCACTACTTAATCCTAAAAATTCCTTTGGGAAAATAAATTTCTCTGTCCGTTCCTGTGTAAAGAATGCGTTTTTCACCCCAACCTGATATTTCCCTTGCTCTACACCAATTAATAAATCATCACTTGTCGTTCCTACATATTCAAATTGATAGTCTGGTAATAATTCATCTACTAATTTCATTACCTCTACGTCATAACCTGTTGGATTTCCATTATCATCTATATAACTAATAGGCTTTGAGGCCTGATCATAGGCAACTTTGATTGTACGAACTTCGCCACCATCATCTGAATTCTTATCAGCTGACTCTCCAGGATTACAGCCCGCTAAAAGTGCGACAGAAGCCAATCCAATCGCAGCTAATTGAAATATCTTATTCTTCTTCATGTAACATTTCTCCTTATTATCCACATTATTATTGATGGTCATTTAATTTCTGCTGTTCGATAGCAGCCGTAGCTAATTTAATTATGGTCATATCATCCATTGGTGGGTTATGAAGCCCCGCACGTACGTTTCGATAATAGCGCTGTAGCGGATTTGACAATTGTAAGCTTTTCGCCCCGACTACACGCATCGCCTTATCAACAATGTCAATTGCGATATTCGTTACGGTATGTTTAGCAACAGCCATCTCATTTGTTAAAATGGCGCGTCTTGCTGGATTATCGTATGCCTCAGCTACCCCATATAAGACAAAGCGTGCTTGATGAAGCTTTAACTCGATGTCTCCTAAAAGCTGTTGAACATTTGGTAATGTACTGATCGGGGCATTCAAGCTATTAGGTTGATGATGATTAGCGAAATGTACCGCATAGTCACGGGCAGCTTGTGCAATTCCTAGGTATGTGGCCGGGATATGGAGAATCCAGCCATTTATTTTACCGCCACTAGGATGGTTTGGTAATTCGACTAAGTGATCTTTAGCCACAACGACATCATTTAATACGAGATCATGGCTGCTAGTACCTCGCATGGCAGACATTTCCCAGTTTTCCTCAATGGATAATCCTATTGAATCTTTATGGATGAGGAAGAACCCAATTTGTTGCTTCTCTTCAATCCAAGCCGAAGTGAGGAAATAATCTAATACTGGGGAAGCTGTAGTAAAGATTTTGCGTCCATTTATGCGCCATCCGTCTTTTATAGAAACAGCATTTGTTCCTGGTCTCCCCCCACGTGTTGGGCTCCCAGTTGCTGCTTCACTTACAGCCCTATTAATCATGGCACCTTTCTTTATTTCCTCTGCAAATGCCGTTAATAAATCCTCCGTCCATAATTTTGTGGCATATATTTCGCCCACAACGCCTAATGTCCATCCGAGGGAGAGCGAGGCATTCTCGTCATAGCTTGCTAATGTTTCTTGTATAAGCACCATGTCATAGACTGATAGACCCTCTCCTCCATATTGTTTCGGTAAAGTAAGTTGCGGATAACCAATTTGCTGGAGTAGTCGATGTGCTTCAAACGGGAAACGAGATTGTTCATCTACCTCAGCTGCCTCGGCCTTTATAGGATTTGAGATGGCTTCTAACTTATCTAACCAAAATCGCTGTTGCTCCGTTTTAACAAATAAATTCTTCAAAAAATCTCCTTCTTCCCAATATATATAAATCTTATATATTTACTAAGGATTAATGATAAAAAAAATCCCGCGCTACAAATTTGTAGTGAGATAACATGTGGTACTGAATTTTCTGATTCGTTGACATTTATATTACTTATCACCTTTAAAAATGTCAATGGGTGAAATTCAAGTTTTTTTGTCTGTTTAATATGGTTTAGATCTATTCGAATTTTTATGCACCAAGCTTTGTTTACAACATATGCTAAGACTATGAGAGAGGTGTATATATGACTAATAACATAAATTCTCCGCAAGGTGCGGGCATCGCATCCCATTTAGCACCACAGGTTATTCAAACTAAATTTGGAGATATTAATGGGGATGGCTTCTTTGAAACTATTTTTTTAATGGGGACTCAAAAGCCTGGTAGCCCTTTATGGGAAAACATAACCTTAACCATTTTTTATGGGCAAACAGGGCGAATCGAACAAATCCCACTAAAAGAAAATGTGGGCTATCACCCAACCATTTTTCTAGGAGATTTTACTGGTAATCATATTGAGGATATCATGGTTATTTCTGATACAGGAGGTAGCGGAGGAATTATTAACGGGGAAATATTCTCCTCTACGAATAATCAGGTGCATTCCATTTTTGACACAGAATCATTTAATACTAAGCTCCAATATACTGTCAATTATGCCAACAACTATAAGGCAGTTGTTCAAAGTAAGGCTCCTGCAAAAAAATATATACTTGATTTACAATATAAAGGCCCGGAATATTTAGCAGAAATCTATCATCCAGATGGGACATTAAAGCAACCGATTGAAGGCTGGGTTGACCCAATTAGCGGATTATATCCTGTTGATTATGATCGGGATGGGACCTATGAAATTTTAGCGTATCAAGAGATTGCAGGTAGGTACCATGCTGATGGCTTAGGATATGTGGAAAATATATTAAAATGGAATGGCCACGAATTTGTAGTAGATCGACAAACGGTTAGTATTTTCGGAGAAGATTTATCATAGAGAACTAACTCATATTTATATAAGAAGATATTAAACAGGAATCTGCTTATTTTTGCCTAATTCACGACAAAAATAAGCAGATTCATTCATTTATTATTATTTTTCAACTAATGCAAAGTAGTTGCTTTCTGGATCAGCAAAATTAAAAACTCTACCCATTGGCATCATGACTAAATCGCCCACTTTAATGCCCTTTGCCTGAAAATCCTGATACATTTCTTCAATTTGGTCAGCGTAAAACATAATAGAGGGTGTTCCTAAATTTAATTCTGGCTGCATTTTAGCAATGATTTCTTTATTGTGTAGCACAAAGGATGTTTGAGCTTCCTTCGACGGTGCAATTTCAATCCAACGCATTCCCGCCTCTTCCTGCTCGTTTTTAATAATAAACCCTACTTTTTCTGTCCAAAATTTCACTGCAGCATCTTGGTCGTTAACATATAACATGACTTGTCCAATTTGATGAATCATGACTCTATCCCCTCCTCTTTTATGAATTTAGTATACAACAAATCAAAGCATTATATAGCTTCTAACAAATCTGTTTAGCGAAATTTCTAAAAATTGATAATAATATCTATTAGGGCTTACCTTTTACTTTATTTCTGTTAGAATGAGAATTATTTACCTTATAGGGAAAAGTATAGAATAAAAAATGTTATGTGAGGATAATACAAGTGAAACAACTAAGTGTCAGAAAAAAGCTTATTTTTTCGTTTTTAGCAATGCTTCTCATTCCAACACTGTTAATTGGAATAGTGTCGTACCAAAGCGCTGAAAAGCAAATTTCAGAAGAACAGCAAGCTAGTGCAACTGAAAGCGTGCGCATACTCAATACAAATATTACGAACACGATTGAACCAAAATTGAAAGATGTGGAATATTTCTCAAAAAAGTTTAATCAATCTTATTTGCAGGAAAATAAAATTCCTGAGCTTAAATCCCTTCTACAGGAATATGTGAATATGCACCCTGAAGTTGACCTTATTTATATTGGTACTGCTGACGGGAAACTACTGGATGAACCTGTTCAAGTGTATGCGGATGACTTTGACCCTCGTACAAGACCTTGGTATAAGCAGGCTTTAGAAAATAATGGCCAAGTCTCAATTACCGCACCTTATGTTTCAAAATCTACAGACGATATTGTCATTACCATCACTCAAGCTCTACCAGATGGTTCAGGTGTAATAGGAATAGATTTAAATATCTCTACATTAAGCGACATTACGAATGAAATACGCATCGGCGAAACAGGCTATGCCTCTCTTTTAGATAACAATAAAATCTATATTGCTCAGCCTGATACGGAAAGTGGTACTGAGGCAACAGAAAACTATATCGCGAAAGTTTATGAACAAGAAAGCGGGACGATTATTGAAAGAGATCGTCATTTACAGTTTGTTACTAATGAGCTTACAGGTTGGAAGGTTATTGGTACAATGTTTACCGCAGAAGCAGCAAAAGCAGCTGCCTCCACATTAAATATCAACTTAATAATCATTGTTGTCTCAATTGTAGTTGGTGTGATTTTCATGCTCTTTATGATTAAATCTGTTGTTAATCCAATCAATAAGCTGAAACATAGCGCCTTAAAAATTAGTGAAGGCGATTTAACTGAGTTTATAGATATTCATTCTAAGGATGAAATTGGACAACTTGGTGAAGCCTTTATCTCTATGAAGGTGAGCTTAAAAAAACTGATTCGCAACGTGGACCAAAGCTCGCAGCATGTACAAACATCTGCTCAAGATTTATCTGCAAATGCTGAGCAAAATATTGCTGCCTCTGAGCAGGTTGCTGACGCCGTACAACAGATGGCTATCAGTACAGAGAAACAAACTACTGCTATTGACCAAAATGCGATTTCCGTGGAGGAAATTGCTAAAGGGGTTGTGGAAGTTGCAGATAGTTCTATGCAGGTATCTGATCTTTCTAGCCACGCTATCCAATTGGCAGAGGAAGGCGGTCAAGCTGTCGAACAAACCGTTAGGCAGATGAATTCGATTCATGAGTCTGTTACACAATCAGATACAATGATTAAGACACTTTATGATCGCACAAAAGAAATTGGCTCCATTTTGGAATTGATTAGTGCGATTTCAGACCAAACAAATTTACTTGCCCTGAATGCTGCTATAGAGGCAGCAAGAGCAGGAGAGCATGGAAAAGGCTTTGCCGTAGTGGCTGACGAAGTTCGAAAGTTAGCAGAGCAATCACATCACTCAGCAGAACAAATTTCTGCACTCATTACAACTATTCAACAAGATACCGCTAAATCTGTACAAACAATGGTAAAAGCATCTTCAGATGTCCAAGAAGGCTTACAACTAACGGAGGAAACGAATAAAAAATTTGCGAATATTATTGCAAGCCTTCGAAACATCGCACCAAAAATGGAGGATATTTCGGCTTCCGCTCAAGAAATGTCAGCAGTTGTGGAGGAAGTCTCTGCTACAGCCATTGAACTATCAGACCATGCTAAATTAAATGCAGCAGCTACAGAGGAAGTTGCAGCTTCAACTGAACAAACTTTATCCTCGATGCAGGACATAGCTTCTGCTGCTAAAACGTTACTTGATATGGCTGATGAATTACAGGGTCATGTAAATCGTTTTCACTATTAAGGTACCTCATTTAAAAATCTGGGTTCAGCACTTCGTGAGCCCAGATTTTTCTTTTGTCTAATACTACAAAATAGGACATTTTTCTTTAAATATCCCCAAAACATAACTTTATTTTCCAGATTTTTCAGAAAATTATGTTGATTATTCTCCATTTTCCTCTTAGAATCAGATTACAACATGAAAGACTAATTCCATGTACAACCATCATTAGCCTTCGTTGTCCCATGATCTACAAACTAATCATGACTTATTAAGGAGGAATACCCTATGAAACAACTTAGCTTAAGAAAGAAACTCATCTTTGCATTTTTAGTCATCCTTCTCGTTCCTGCACTTATGATCGGCTATACCTCCTTTAAAAGTACTAAAAGTCAAATTTTAAATGAGCAACAAGCAAGTGCTATGGAAAGTGTCAGAATGCTTAATACCAATATTACAAATATGATTGCGCCTAAAGTACATGATATTGAATATTTTGCAAAAAAGTTAAATCTATCTCATTTACAGCCAGAGAATCGTCAGGAATTGAATAATCTTTTCCAAGAATATGTTCATACACATCCGGAGGTAGAATTGCTATATATAGGTACTGCAGATGGTGGCATGATTGATGCACCTGTCCATGAGTATGCTAGTGATTATGATCCGCGTGTTCGACCTTGGTATACGGAAGCGATTGAAAACAAGGGACATGCATCGATTACTTCTCCTTATCTATCAAAATCTACAAATAATATCGTAGTGACCGTTATGCAAGCTCTCCCTGATGATTCAGGTGTTATTGCCTTAGATTTAAATATCTCTGTTCTAAGTGCACTAACAGATGATACACGTATTGGGAAAACTGGCTTTGCGGCCATACTGGACAGTAATCAGCTATATGTAGCACAAAGGGATAAAGAAAGCGGAACCGAAGCTACAGAAAAATATATATCCAAGGTTTATGAACAACAGGAAGGCATCATTATTGAAAAAAGCCGTCATTTACGCTTTGAGACAAACGAACTGACAGGATGGAAGGTTATCGGAACAATGTTTACCGTAGAGGCTACAGATGCTGCCTCCGCAACCTTTAATATCACCTTACTAATCATTGCAGTTTCCATCATTGTTGGCATTATTTTTATGCTTGCTATGATTAAATCCATTGTTAGCCCTATTAAGCGATTACAGCAGAGCGCACTTAAAATAAGTGATGGGGATTTAACGGAATATATTGATATTCATACGAAGGATGAAATTGGACAGCTTGGTGAGGCATTTGTCTCCATGAAAGTAAACTTAAAAAAGCTCATTCGCAATGTTGATCAAAGCTCTCAGCATGTTCAAACTGCTGCACAAGGTCTTTCAGCAAATGCTGAGCAGAATATCGCTGCTTCTGAACAAGTGACAGAGGCAATGCAGCAAGTAGCTATTAGTACAGAAAAACAAACAACAGGAATCGATCAAAATGCTATTTCCATAGAGGAAATTGCAAAAGGAGTTGTAGAGGTAGCAGATAGTGCACTACAAGTCTCTGATTTATCCAGTCAGGCTATCCATTTAGCAGTGGAGGGTGGACAATCTGTCGAACAATCGGTGAATCAAATGGTATCCATCCATGAATCTGTAGCACAGTCTGATAGCATGATTAAATCACTATTCGATCGTACAAAAGAAATAGGCTCCATCATCGAAATTATTAGTAACATTTCAGACCAAACAAATCTTCTTGCTTTGAATGCAGCGATTGAAGCAGCACGAGCTGGCGAAAATGGCAAAGGCTTTGCAGTTGTGGCAGATGAAGTACGTAAATTGGCAGAACAATCTCATCAGTCAGCAGAGCAAATTGCCTTGCTAATTACAGGCATTCAACAAGATACGGCTAAATCTGTTCAAACCATGATGAAGGCTTCTGCAGATGTCCAAGAGGGCTTACAGCTGTCTGAGGACACAAAGAAGAAATTTATAAGTATTATTGAGAGCTTACGAAACATTGCTCCTAAAATGGAGGATATATCTGCTTCTGCTCAGGAAATGTCTGCTGTAGTGGAAGAGGTTTCGGCAACGGCCATTGAACTGTCGGATCATGCTAAACTCAATGCAGCAGCATCTGAAGAAGTAGCCGCTTCAACTGAACAAACATTGTCCTCGATGCAGGAAATCGCATCATCTTCTAAAGCATTACTCGATATGGCGGATGAATTACAGGGCTATGTCAATCGTTTTCATTACTAAAAATAAAGCACGGTGAATGATCACCGTGCTTTGAATTGTATTAATTATTCATTTACCTCATGGCTAAACTGCCACTCTACACCAAATTTATCTGTAAGGGAGCCGTAACATTTGCTCCAAAAAGTTTCTTGAAGCTCCATAACAACTTTCCCACCATCTTTAAGCTTATCAAATGCTTTTCGCATCTGCTCTTCATCATCAGAAACAACTGCTAATGTAACATTGTTTCCAACCGCATATGGTGAGCCTGGAAATGTATCTGAGAACATAATTCTACTACCGAATACGGAAAGTCGTGTATGCATTACAAGATCTTTTGCTTCCTCTGGTAATGGATAATCAGGGTTTTGTGGTGAATCCCCAAACGTCATAATTTCAGCCTTGTCCGTACTAAAAGCATCTTCGTAAAACGCTACAGCTTCTCGACAATTCCCGTTAAAAATTAAATATACCTCTACCGCCATTTCCAACACTCCCTTGACATTTTTTGAAACAATTATATTGTACATGGATTATAAATCATAACACAAACTAAAAGATAAATAATTCATCTATATCATAAGAAATATAGCCTTATCTTCAAATTTTTTATTTATTTTAGCAAAAGCTTTGACATTTCCTCAAAAATCATGTAAATTACCAAATGGCGAACAATTTAAAATAAATCTTTAAAAATATTCGTATTTTAGGAGTGTATATAATGGATAACGTATTTGACTATGAAGATATTCAACTAATTCCCGCAAAATGCATCGTAGAAAGCCGTTCAGAATGTGATACTTCCGTTACTTTAGGAGGGCATACTTTTAAACTTCCTGTAGTACCTGCTAATATGCAAACAATTATTGATGAAACTCTTGCTAAGAAGCTGGCTGAAAACGGTTACTTTTATATCATGCACCGCTTCCAACCAGAAGCACGTATCAACTTTATTCAAGATATGCATGGCAGTGGTCTAATTGCTTCTATTAGCGTTGGTGTAAAAGAAGAAGAATATGCGTTTATTGAAGAATTAGCAGCTACAAATGTAGTACCTGATTTCATTACAATTGATATTGCACATGGCCATTCTAATGCTGTTATTCGTATGATTCAGCATATTAAAAAACACTTACCAAATAGCTTTGTTATTGCTGGTAACGTGGGAACACCAGAAGCTGTACGTGAGCTTGAAAACGCTGGGGCAGATGCGACAAAAGTAGGAATTGGACCAGGTAAAGTTTGTATTACTAAAATTAAAACAGGCTTTGGTACAGGTGGCTGGCAGTTAGCTGCACTTCGCTGGTGTGCAAAAGCTGCTACAAAGCCAATTATTGCTGATGGTGGTATTCGTACACACGGTGATATTGCTAAGTCTGTACGTTTTGGCGCTTCAATGGTGATGATCGGTTCTTTATTCGCGGGTCACGAAGAGTCACCTGGTCAAACAATCGAAGTCGAGGGTAAAAAGGTAAAAGAATACTTCGGCTCTGCTTCAGAATTCCAAAAAGGCGAACGTAAAAACGTCGAAGGAAAGAAAATGTATGTTGAGCATAAAGGAAGCATTAAAGATACATTAATTGAAATGCAGCAAGACTTACAATCTTCTATTTCTTATGCAGGTGGCACAAAGTTAGAAGCTATTCGAAATGTTGATTATGTAATCGTGAAAAACTCTATCTTCAATGGCGATAAAGTGTACTAATACGTTACAACCCCACTTCAGGACAGAACAATCTGAAGTGGGTTTTTTTAGATCATTTCATTATCCCCATTTCTTTATAAACACCGTGCCTACAATACAAAACAAAATACTCTATTTATTATCAGAATTTTCTATTTTATTAGATAATTTTATATTATACTATAACTATACTGTATTACTTTAGAGGAACGGAGGTCTTTTCTATGATTAAATCAGTGCGTAATAAGTTGGTCGCTTTAGCCATTATTGTTATTCTCATATCTACAGTGCTGGTTGGAACAGTGAATTATTTTGTAGCAAAAGGCGAGATGGATCAGGTAGGTAGACAAAGTCTTAAGAATGGCACACTAGGCATACTTGAATTAATTGCACAATTAGATGGACAGGTTCAAAATGGAAAATTAACATTAGAAGAAGCACAGGAAAGTGCCAGAACACAGATTGTTGGTAATAAAATTGAAGATCAAAAGCGATCTATCGATAACCCTGTAAAATACGGTGATAATTTTTATTTCTATGCCTTTAAGGATAATGGTATGGTTGAAACACACCCCTCTCTTGAAGGTCAAAATATATCCGACTTACAAACGAGTGATGGACGCTATTTTGTAAAGGAAATGATTGAAACGGCACAAGCAGGTGGCGGATATGTGCGGTATGACTGGGCACTACCCTCCAATCCAGATATTATTGCTCCAAAAATTACTTATGTTGAAATGGACAAGCATTGGGGATGGATCATCGCGGCTGGTACATATGAAATGGATTTTAATGCAGGCACTAAAAATGTTTTATATTACACATTTGGTACAACCATCCTAGCTACTATAATTGGTGTCATGCTTTTTTGGTTCTTCTCTGGACAGATGACCGCCTACATACGAAAAATTATGGTGATCACATCGGATATTGCGCAAGGTAAGCTCACAGGAGAGGACATTCCCGTTACGACAAAGGATGAACTTGGCACACTAGCGAAGAATGTCAATAATATGAAGCAAAGCTTGCATGAGATGGTCAACAATACAAAGGACAGTGCCTCCCAAATGAGAGTTTCTTCAGAAATGCTTAGTGCGATTACAGAGGAAACGACCGCCTCAGCTGATGAAATCCATCAAGCTATCAACGACATTTCTAAAGGGGCTGTTGTGCAAGCAGAGGAGGCAGAAATGGCTAGTAGTAAAGTGGAAACACTATCATCTCTGATTTCCAATGCTACAAGTAAATATAATGACATTACCGAAAATATGAATACTATTAATCAATCACAAGAAAATGGTAGACAAAAAGTAGATCTATTACTGCAAAATTCTCATGAATTCACGCAAGTAATCGAAGAGTTAAGAACTAATTTTTCAAGTTTAACAAGCCAGATGAAAGAAATTCATCAAGTAGTACAAACAATAACTTCCATTTCAGAGCAAACAAATTTATTAGCGCTAAATGCAAGTATCGAAGCAGCTCGTGCAGGTGAACACGGTAAAGGATTTGCTGTAGTAGCAGAAGAAGTACGAAATTTATCAGAGGATACAAATGAAGCTACTAATCGTGTCAAAAATCTATTACAGCGCATTGAGATTGATACGGTCAATTCAGATACAAAAATGATACACACTCTTCAGCTTTCACAAAGTCAGGCAATGTCGATTACAGAAGTAAAAGGAGCTTTTACTTTCCTAGCCGATTCTATTCAGGACATAACCGAGCACCTTGTTTCTCTTAATGAGGGTATGAGTGAAATGGCAGAAAACCGTGTAGTGGTCATTCATGCTATTAACGAAATAGCAAGCGTGGCCACAGAATCTGCTGCTGCAACAGAACAAATTAATGCATCCATTGATGAACAAAAGTCAGCCGTTACGTCTATCATGCACTCCTCACAGGAGCTCCATACAGAGGCCGAGCGCATGTATGAATTAGTAGAACGCTTTACATGACATGTGACATCCTATAAAAAAGAATGCTACGAATTGGTCGTAGCATTCTTCTTTTCATTATAGTTTGTTAATAACTGCGTGGATTGTTTCCTTTAGTTCTGCATCATAGCTAGAAAGATCAACAAGGTTTCCTACACGCTCACGTAATACTGGGCGTTCAATTACTAGCTTCTCATCAAGTACTTGAACAAGTAGTTCGATAATAAGACGATCACGAACAACTAACGCTTCTTCTAAACGCTCTGGTGTAATTTTCGCATCTGTTTTTGCTGATTTTGCCATTTCAAAAACCCCTTTTAAATTTTATATTCATGCACATCTATTTTAGCATACCACTAAATTATTTTAAAAACTTTCTTTCGCAAAAATACCAAAACTTTACAATTACTAAAAGAAAGATTTACGACAATTTGTTATATTCATATCATAATACACTCGTATTTTGCCATATGATAAATATGTTTAGGCTCACTATACAAATACGATTGGAGGAGTTATATGAATCAAAAAAATTCAACCTATATACAGCTCATTAAAGCTGTACCAAAGTCTTTGCAACTTTTTCTGAATGTTTGCCTAGTCCTCTTAGCACTCATACTAGCGTTTTTACTCTTTAAGGAGCTAATAGAATTTCTTAAAATATTGCTTTTCTCTAAGGAAGGTGGCGATTACAAGCTATTCCTTGCCAACATCCTTATATTTTTCTTGTACTTTGAGTTCATTACGATGATTATTAAATATTTTAAAGAGGATTATCATTTTCCGCTTCGATACTTTATATATATAGGTATCACAGCTATGATTCGATTAATTATCGTTGAGCACGATCATCCTCTTAATACGTTAATTTATTCAGTTATTATTCTCATACTCATCATTAGTTACTTTATTATTAATATTACACCACTTGAAAGACCGACACGATCATCTCTATTTATGAAAAAGGAACATTAGCCCAGCACAACTATTCTAAAACGCCGTCGTACATTTTGGTTTTTCAAATACAAAGAAAAATTGCTGTAAAGCCTGTAGATATTGCTCCTGACTGATTTTTATTTGCTGCAGCATATACAGTTCTTGGACCGTTATGACTCCCATTACCAGTGAGGAAAGCTCAGCCACATCTACAACTACTTCCACATCATAGTGACCACTTTCAATAATGTTCATCGTGCCTTCAACCACCTCGATAATGAGTTGCTGATTATTTTCAGCAAGTAATGAGTCCGAAACTGTTAATTTAAATGTCAGTGTTACACCATTAAAATGGTGTGCCGTTAACTCTTCAAAAAAACCTTTTACATTAATAATGCGGTACATCAGTCCAACCCCTGACACGGCATTTTCATGGTAAACACTAGGAATTAAATGATTTGTACCATTTCTGACATCGCCTAAAAAGAAATGAACATTGTCTTCTTGTGTATTCCACTCAATGCGGTTTACTTGATCTGCCTGACTGTTTAAAAATGTACTCAGCTCTAACAATGCCTGCGGTGTCTCATATATCCATTCTTTAATGACTAAATTATTCAACATAAAATTACTCTCACCTTGCTTTTCAAATGAAAAAACGATATAGCCTTGTACGGTATCATCCTCTTTCATCGCAATCACATAGTTTTCGTCGTTTTTAAAAATAAAGGAAAGCTCTGATTTTGTTTTGAGAAACATTCCATGCTTTTGAGACGCTACCCTGTTATAACAATCTGTTAGCTGCTGTTGATCTTGCACTGTTAAATATGAAAGGTGCTTCTTCGTTGGGCCTTTAGGAAAGCTTAAGGGCTCTACTAAATATTGATACATTCTCGGTCCATATCCAAACCCCATTTTTTTATAAAAATCTGGCCTAAACGGATACAAAGCGACAAAGTGAATATCCTTTGCTAAAAAAAAGTGAAAGAATTGATGGATTAACTCCTTCGCAACTTTTTCCTTTTTATGTAGTAAATCAACTGCAACAAGCCCTACTCCGCCAATCGGTATCATTTTAGAGAAAAGGTTCATTTGAAAATCATGTAATCGCATGCCGCCAATTAGTTTGTCATCATCCCAAAGTCCAAAATAATTTAGGGATTCATCATGATTCTGATTATCCATAAAAAGATTTTTTAACTGCTCTTTTGTTGTCTGAGCTCCGTTCATTCTTCCAGGGTAGGCTCCTACAACGATACTCGCAAAAGTTAAAAAATCTTGCTCTTTTACTAATCTCTCTACCACTCTCATTGTTTCCCCTCCATTTTCAAAGTATGATATGACGTTCATATTCATTTTCCACCCATAATAACATATATTACCACGTCATATAAATGAACAATGAACATGATTAAAGGAGGAATAAAGAAATGACTTTAATTGATGCGTATATCGATGAAGTATCTAAAAAACTACATAAAAATAAACGTGAAAACATAAAGCTTGAGCTAAAAGCTACTATTGAAGATATGTTGCCAGAGCCATATTCAGAAGCAGATATAATGGAAGTGCTAAAAAAGCTTGGTAGCCCTGCAAAAGTGGCAGCAAGCTATCAAGATACGCCACGTTATTTAATTGGTCCAAACGTGTTTGATCTATACACTAGAACCATTAAACTCGTATTTCCTTGGGCAATTTTTATAACGATCATTGTTCAAGTAATTCAGAGAATTTTCCTCTATTCAGGAGAAGAAGCCTTGCTCTCCACTATCATTTCAGCATTCTCCATGACGATTGTGGCCATTATTTCTGTATCATTTCATGTTTTGTTTTGGATCACCATTTTTTTCATCGTCATCGAACGCTCTAATACGGATAAAATTCAAATATTGCCTTTCCTGAATGACCCTAAGGAGTGGACACCTGAAAGTTTAAACATTAAAAACATTCCTAAAGACAAACTCATCACTTTAAGTGATATAATTTTTAGCTTTGTAGGGATTATTATTTTTACCTTTGTTTATTGGAATGCCAATCGTCTTTTAGGTATATATACAACAAATGGGAATGGTAGCTTAAAGTTTGTTATGCCAATCTTTAATCAAAATATTTTACAATCCTATGCTCTTTTCTTTATGCTCTGTGTCATTCTTAGTCTTACTTTAACATTTTTAAAATGGCGTACGGGGCAATGGACCATGACGATTGCTATCATCAATGCATTGCTTCAAAGTGCGGGAACTATTGTATTTATTGTCATCGCTGTTCATCAAGATTTTATCCATAGTGCCTCCATTCCGTACATTGCCGCAATCGTAGAAAGCAACACAGCAAAGGTCTCCTCTATTATAGATAAGATCCTACTTGCCAGTATGTGCATTGCTGTTTTAGCCAATGCATTTGATATATATCAAGGATTTAGAAAAGCTAAAATACCAGCCTCTAAAAGTGATAAATTGAAAATTTATGATTGAAAGCTCTTCTTTCAAATCGCGAAAATACCTTTCTCCTCTAATGTTTTGTATAATAATAAAGTTGGAAGTAATTTATATACACGAATAATAATCTGCACAATTCAATTAGAGTAAGGGGAAATAACTATGACCATTCTTCTAGTAGATGACAATCAAGTCAATTTATTTGTCATTGAAAAAATACTGAAAAATGCAGGTTATGAGCACTGTGTTTCTCTTTCATCTGCTAATGAGCTATTTGATTATTTACAATTAAATGAACCAAATCCAACAGGAAGCTCAGTTGATTTAATTTTATTGGATATTATGATGCCTGAAGTAGATGGTATAGAGGCCTGCAAACGTATTAAACAAATTGAAAGATTGAGAGATATTCAAATTATCTTTGTTACAGCGCTCGAAGATAAAAACAAACTCGCAGAAGCATTAGATATCGGGGGCGTAGATTATATTACAAAACCGATTAATAAAACGGAATTGCTTGCTAGAATACGAGTTGCCCTACGTTTAAAAGCTGAATTAGATTGGCACACTCAACATGAAAAAAAAATACAATACGAATTGGATTTAGCTACTCATGTGCAAAGAAGCCTGCTTAGTCCACCGTTAAATGAAAAGGATATTCGTCTAGAAGTCTCTTACCTACCATCCTCTAACTTGGCAGGTGATATGTACTATTGGCATAAAATAGATGATCATCGTTATGCCATTATTTTATTGGACATGATGGGCCATGGTATATCTGCAGCGCTAGTTTGTATGTTTATCTCCTCGGTTTTAAGAGAGGCTGTTAAACAATTAAACGACCCTGAACTTGTTATTAAAGAACTGAATCGTTATATGACCCTGTTGCAAGATGGCAAGGATGAAAATCTTTATTATTTCACAGCGATTTATTTAGTGATTGATACGAAACAAAAAACAATCGAATACATAAATGCTGGTCATCCTGCGGGGTACGCATTAATTGATGAGGAAACTTGTGTTCCATTAAATCAAGGTAGCTGTGCAGTCGGCTTTTTCGATGAAATTAATGTCAAAAAACAATATATACAATACGAAAAAAATGTACAAATTGTTATGTTTACAGATGGTGTCTTAGAGGCAATGGGACCTTGTGAAATAGAATCAGAAAAGCATTTGCAAACGCTAACATCCTCTAAATGGGACTATGCTCAACCCCTCATCGACAACCTATTACCTAAGGACAAACAAAACAATCAACCGGATGATATGTGTGTCTTAATGATCCAAGCCCGTGCTGCTGATTAAATAAAAAGAAAGAGGCTACCTCCATCCTAGGTAGCCTCTTTCTCTTTAATCTATTTTTTGATAAATCCTTTCATTCCCAACAACTTCCCTATAATTCGAAATAACCTCTTCAAAGCGCAATGTTTCCTTATCGCCTAAACATAAAAACCCCTTGTCACTTAGGCTTTCATAAAACAAATGATGGACCTGACTTTGCAGCTGAGGTGAAAAATAAATAAGGACATTTCTACATAAAACAACATGAAATTCATTAAATGATTGATCTGTCACTAGGTTATGCTGGGCAAAAATAATATTCTTCAATAATGTTGGATGGAAATAAGCATATTGATAATCTGTCTTATAGTATTCCGAAAAAGCATGGGCTCCTCCTGCAAGCATATAGTTTTTCGTATATGCCTGCATTTTATGAATTGGAAAGACACCCTTCTTCGCCTTTTCTAATACTTGCTCATTCATATCTGTTGCATAAATTACAGCCTTGTCTATAAGCCCTTCCTCTTGAAGCAAGATGGCCATAGAATAAACTTCCTCACCAGTTGCGCAGCCAGCATGCCAAATCCGGATTTCTTGGTATTCTCGTAAGGCGGGGATCACTTTTTCACGAAATGCCTTAAAAAAACTAGGGTTGCGGAACATTTCCGTGACATTGATTGAAAAATCATTTAACAGCTGCTCTAAAAATTCCTGCTCATGAATAACCTTTTCCTGAACACGAGAAATGGTTGGAATGCTATTTATTCTCATCCTATTAAAAATTCGACGTGAAATGGAAGAACGGTTATATTGCCGAAAATCATAACCTGATAAACGATAAATAGCCTCTAATAACAAATCAATTTCTAAATTTGTTTGCTTATTCAATTGTATATTTTGCTCCAATGGCTCAAAATGTTCCATCTTTATAAACTCCCTTTAGAAACTAACCATACTCTTAAAACGGATATTAATTGATCTAAATTTAATGGTTTACTAATATAATCAGATGCACCAGCTTGCAATGATTTATCACGATCATTCTTCATAGCCTTCGCCGTCAGAGCGATAATCGGTAGATCTGTCCGCTTCATTTGTTGGCGAATAATAGTCATTGCTTCATAACCATCCATATTCGGCATCATAATATCCATAAGCACTAAATCAATCTCATGATGAGCTTGCAAAACCTCTAAACATTCCAGTCCATCTTTAGCCACTAAAATGTTCATACCTCTTGTTTCAAGTGCCGTTTTCAAGGCATAAATATTACGGTTATCATCGTCGACGATTAAAATATTTTTCCCTTGGAAAACCTCTACCTCATGTTTTAAAGCTTCCCTATTATCCTGCGCCGGCTCTTCTCTAGGTGCCTCTTCCTCCATTGTCACAGCTACCTCATTTAAAGCAGCAAGCTTATCGCAATGATCTTCTTCAACTCCATTTGGTAAGCTTGGAATCGTTAACGTAAAGATACTACCTTGTCCCTCTTCACTTTGCAGTGTAATCCAACCACCGAGTAGTTTCGCAAACTCCTTACAAATTGAAAGACCCAGTCCTGTTCCACCATATTTTCGAACAGTAGCCCCATCTGCTTGCTGGAATGACTCAAAGATCAATTGATGCTTGTCTTTTGGAATTCCTATACCGGTATCTGAAACAGTAATTTCTAGCCAATCAGCGCTAATATCTTGCATATTGCTTGTAAGCTGGCTCTGTGCAAGCTGGTTAATGGCTAAAGTTACAGATCCATGTTCCGTAAACTTAAAGGCATTTGATAATAAGTTCTTTACTATTTGCTGGAATCTCTTTTCATCTGTATAGAATACATCGACAACATTATCTGCCTTTGAAATATGGAAATCTATATTTTTCTTCATTGCGACAGGTGCAAAAGTATGCTCAATTTGAACAGGTACTTCGCTCACATTTACTTCATTAAAAATGATATCTAGCTTCCCTGCCTCCACTTTTGATAAATCTAAAATATCATTAATCAACGCAAGCAAATCCTCACCTGATGAATGGATTACCTTCGCAAATTCAGCTTCCTCATCTGTTAAGTGGTCTTGGTTATTTTCTGCGAGCATCTCTGACAAAATTAATATGCTATTTAAAGGCGTTCTAAGTTCATGTGACATATTCGCTAAAAACTCCGATTTATAATTAGAATTAAGTATAAGCTGTTCTGCACTTTCCTCTAATTCCTGCTTCGCCTTCTCTAGCTCGCGTGATTTGGTCTCTGCCTCTTTCGTTCGCTCTTCAAGCTGCTCGTTAATCATCGTCAGCTCTTCTGTCTGCATTTGTAATTCCTCAGATTGTGTTTGAAGTTCTTCTGATTGAACTTGTAACTCCTCGGTCATCGCTCTTGATTCATTCAATAATCGAACAATTTCCATCCGCCCTAATACACCGTTGACGGTTAAGCCAAAGGTTTCAGTAACCTGCTTCATTAGCTCCTGCTGTAATGCATTAAATTTTGTCATTGTAGCTAACTCAACAACGGCAATGACTTCATTTTCAAAAATAACAGGAATCAATAAAATATGTTGTGGTCTTATTTCACCTAGCCCTGTTCTAATTAAACGATAATCTTGCGGAATATTATCATAAAATAACACTCTTTTTTCTAATGCACATTGACCAATTAAACCTTGTCCTACCTTAAAGCTCTCCCTACCGACACCATCTTCTCCGTCAGCAAAAGCAGCCTTTTTCATAAATAGTACTTGTTCCTCTGCCTCTTCCCGAACATAGAATGCTCCAAGAGATGCCTCAGTTTTCTGTGCCATTTCTGATAGGAAAGTTTCAGCCAATTTCGTAATAGCTGAAATACCTTGATATTTTGTTACGATATCAGCAATATTCGTTTGTAACCATTCTCTCTTCTCGACCGATTCCAATAATAGATTGGTCGCATCGGCGAGCTCATTAATTTCATCATTTGTATTAACATGTATCCTTCTTTTAAAATCGCCCTTCGTAGCAGCCATTTCCTGAATCGTTTGTGTGACCTCTGTTATAGTTTTTACAATGGAACGAGAAATTCCACTTGCTATGACAATAGCAATTACAGAAACAAAAATTAAAATCCCAAATAGACCACTAGTTAATTGACTATTTTGTTTGTCTAACTGAGCAGCCTTTGCTTGTGTGTAAGTATTTTCAGTTGCACGGAATGCATCGAATAATTTGCGCATCTTCTCCATATCTTGGCGTCCATTATCCACTTTAAAAAATTCCGTTAATGCTTTTGTATTCCCGTCCTTTTTATATTGAATAGTTGGTCCACCCGTTGTTTCAATCCAATGCTCGATCGTTTCCTCAATCTCTTTTAATTTTTCCTGCTGGGTTGGTTTATCTTTCATTTGCTGATAAAGATCATTAAAATCTATTTTCCAGTTTTCCGCTCCATTATCATACGGCTCCAGATAACTAGGTTCACCCGTAATAATAAACGCTCGCTGACTTGATTCCATATCCAATATATATTTTTCAATATCATTGGTTAAAGTTTTCACATTAGAGTCGTACTTAATAATAAAATTTCTTTCCTTTTGCAAAGAAGTAATTTGATTATTTAGGATGATCACTGATGCAAGTAAGCAAAGTATAATGATGATATAACCTAATGTAATCTTGGAGCGTATACCCAATTTAAATTTATTTAACATTTGGTTTTCCTACCTTTACCTTTCTTGTACTCTATTTTTGTTATAAATGTGACTAGAATATTAACTTAAACTCTCCTATAAAGAAATTTTGCAGCCTGCGCATTAATAAGTCTTAGTTTCTCACATATACATTTTATATTGAACCATTTTTAATTAAGGAGAGAATGCATGTGGACATATTCGTAAGGCCAGGAGATTCCCTTTGGCATTTCAGTGAAGTGTTTAAAATACCTCTTCCACTCATTTTAGATTCCAATCCCAATATAAATCCTCAATTTTTAAGAGTCGGGCAACGCGTTCGTATTCCTGGATTTGTGACCATTGACTATCAAGTAAAACAAGGGGATTCTCTTTGGCAAATTGCACAAAGATATAATCTCACACTTGTTGCCTTATTACTCGTAAACCCAGGTGTTAATCCAAGTCAATTACAAATTGGCCAGATGATTCACATACCTCAACGCATAACATGGCCCTTAATTGACGGTAAGCAAAATTATACGTACAACATCATGATGAATGATATTCAAAGGCTCGTTAACGCCTATCCATTTCTTCGCAATTCTATCATTGGTAGCTCTGTGTTAGGTAAGGAATTACCCGAGCTATTAATTGGTAATGGAGCTAAACGTGTTCACTATAATGGCTCCTTCCATGCAAATGAATGGATTACCACACCTATTATTCTAACATTTTTAAATGACTATTTGCTCGCTCTCACGAACCAAAATAATATGAATGGACTTTCTTTATTCCCTCTTTATCAGCAAACGACCCTATCCGTAGTACCAATGGTGAATCCTGATGGCGTCAATTTAGTCATACAAGGCCCCCCAAATGATGAATCATTAAAAAATCAACTTATCTCATGGAATAATGGTAGCTCTGATTTTTCTGGCTGGAAAGCAAACATCCATGGTGTTGATTTAAATGACCAGTTTCCTGCTGAATGGGAATTAGAAAGCGCCCGTAACCCGAAAACTCCTGGGCCTAGAGATTATGGCGGAGAAAAACCTTTGTCTGAGCCTGAGGCCATTGCAATGGCAGATTTGACCAAGCAGCGTGATTTTGCTAGAGTACTAGCCTTTCATACACAGGGCCGCGTTATTTATTGGGGCTTTGAAAATCTTGAACCACCTGAATCAGAGGTGCTTGTGAATGAGTTTAGTCGAGTGAGTGGCTATGAACCCATACAATCTGCTGGGAGCTATGCAGGCTATAAAGATTGGTTTATCCAAGATTGGCGTAGGCCAGGTTTTACCGTTGAATTAGGAAGTGGCACAAACCCTCTACCGATAAGTCAATTTGATGATATTTATGAGGAAGCTAAGGGAATCTTTCTTGCAGGATTATATATGTAGAACAATATGATCGATAACTCCACTCGCTATACAGCGAATGGAGTTCTTTTTTCGAGCTCTAAAAAAAGAAAATAAATTACTTTGACAGGCAGAGTAATGTTTGCTAATATTACTCTGACAGATAGAGCAATAAAATGAAGTAGGTGACTTATGGTTCGCAGTGATATTATCCGAGGACACTTGGATTCGATTATTTTACGGCTCATTTCAGAAAAAGACCGCTATGGCTATGAAATTTCTCAGGAAATAAGTCTCCGTACAAATAATCGATTTCAGATTAAAGAAGCAACTTTGTATGCTGTTTTTCAACGTCTTGAGAAAAAAGAAATTATTGAAGCCTATTATGGAGATGTTTCACATGGTGGCAAAAGAAAGTATTACCGCATTACCTCATTAGGAAAGGCCTATTTAAATGAGTTAGTGAAAGAATGGTCGGAAGTAAAAGAAATTATTGATTTATTTATGGAGGGCGTCGAATGAAGAGAATAAAAAACCATATTGATGAGCTGTTTAAGGATATTCCTCACAACAATGAAACGGAAATGGTTAAACAAGAAATTATTGAAAACCTTGAAGAGAAAGTATTTTATTTGATGGACCAAGGAAAGGAACAAGAGGATGCCATCAATAAAGCAATTGTAGAGTTTGGAGACATAGAAGATTTAAAAAAAGAACTGGGCGTTAAGGTGCCTGCTAAGAAAAATATGGCTAAATTAAATTTAGAATTCTCTCTTTGGGGTAGTGGCTTAATTATTGCATTCTTTATATTTATTAATCTTTATTACACACCACAAACAATTTGGGCAATCTATCCAATCTTCGCCATCCTTTGGTGGCCATTGTCTATGTACTTTGTATGGTCTCGTAAGAGATGGGGTGAATAAACATGAAGAATTTTATTAACTTCTCACTAGCTGGGAGCATCATGACAATGATTTTTTTAGGTATCGTCAATTTCACGACATCGTCCCAAACAATGTGGTTTATCTATCCTTGCCTACTGCTATTGCTTTGGCCAATTACGATCATCTGTATGTATAAAAGAATGTATAAACAATATTCAATTATTTGTAGTACGGTGATTATCGTGTTTCTTATTATAGAAAACTATATTTACACACCAGATCATCTATGGTTCATTTACGCCATTTACCCTATTCTCTGGTGGCCAATTCTGATGTACTTAGATGAAAAAGCAAAAACGCTAAAAGTCGCACTGATCGGCTGTGCTTCTACTATTATTTATTATGCTTTAGTAAACATCATTTTATCACCTCAATACCCTTGGGCAATCTATCCTGCATTTTTAGTTATGTGGTGGCCCCTAGCTTTATACCATGCTCAACGAAAAACATTTGTGGCTTTCTCCGTCACTGCTACATTATTAATAAGTATCTTTTTTATCATCGTCAATATTGTTTCTTCCCCAGGAGTTATATGGGCAATCTACCCTATTTTTGTTACGCTTTGGTGGCCTCTGAGTATGTATTTCTATGTGTATAAAAGAAGAATGTATCAAGGAACATTCGCGAAACGCATGTAAGGAAGGAAGGAAGGAATACGATGAAGACATATATTCATTTTATTAAATATTTTGTTATAGTCATTGTACTTTTACTCGTATTGATGCTTCTCTTCCCAACGTGGACCTCCTCCATAAAAGGCTCTAACAGCATTAGCGTTTTAGAGCAAGTCGAAATTAATGGCACTGGTCATGAAATGATGATCCGTGGTTATGACAAAGAAAACCCTGTTATTATTTTTGTTCATGGCGGACCTGGTTGCTCTGAAATACCCTATGCAGAAAAATACCAACATTTACTAGAAACTGAGTTTACTGTGGTCCATTATGATCAGCGAGCTAGTGGGAAGTCCTATCATTTTTTCGAGGACTATTCTAATCTCTCTTCAGATTTGCTTGTGGAGGATTTATTGGCACTGACTGATTATATAGCGAAACGACTAGACAAAGAAAAAGTCATCTTAATTGGTCATTCCTATGGCACATATATTGCTACACAAGCAGCCGCTAACGCCCCTGAAAAATATGAAGCTTATATTGGGGTAGGACAAATGAGCAATACAATCGAAAGTGAGATCGATAGTTTAAATTTCACTATCCATCAGGCCCAACTGCAAGGTAACAAGGAAGATGTTGTACATTTACAACAGTTAGCTAATGAAATTAAGGCTGGTACAATGTTTACGCCTCGAAATTATGTCAATAAATATGGTGGTGCTACTAGATTAATTGATAATCCTGATGGAAATATGCTAGGGATGCTATTCAGCAAAGAATATAATTTATTAGATATTATCCGTTACAACTATGGCTTATCCTTGTCTCAAGAAGCTTTATTAAAAGAGGTCATGCAGCACCCCCTACCAGCAAAGGTCCAAAAGCTTGATTTACCCTTCTATTTTTTAATGGGCAACTATGATTATCAAACATCCTCACAAGCAGCCAAAAATTACTTCGACCAAATTAGCGCAGAGAAAAAAGAATTTATAGCTTACGAGCAATCTGCACACTATCCACAATTCGAAGAAAAGGAAAAATTCTTTGAATGGATGCACGCAACTTTTAAACAATAAATGCTTATTTCTTTAGAGGTATAGTATTCTTGGAAAGATATATTCACTTGCTATATAATTCAATTATTAAATATTTTAACGGACGTGATTATATGGCTGACAGTCTACTTAATGTAGAAATCATTATGAAAGAAATGCTAGAAATACAACAAAAATCGAAAATGTTTGTAGACCTTTTATCTGAAGGAGAAGCGTTATCGCAAAACCAGCTAATCCTACTTCTACAACTTAAAATAAATAACGGTATGAAAGCGACAGAAATTGCAGATTTTTTTAGTGTGACACCTGGAGCTGTAACCTCTATGTGCGATAAACTGGAAAAACTAGCGCTCATACAACGGATAAGAGAAAATAATGATCGTCGTGTGGTCAAAATGGTTTTAACAAGTACTGGTGATGAAAAGGTCCAAGAAATCTTTTTAAAATTTCCCCAAGATAAACTTATAGACATGGCCACTATTTTAAGCGAAGTAAACAAGCTAATGAATAAAATCTTTTAGGATTTCAATAAACTTGAAATCCTTTTTTTATTGGTTAGTTCTTGACAAATGGAAGTCGCATATAATTTAATTAATATATATTTTAATAATTAAAATATATATTAATTAAATTATAATGAGGTGACTTTTTATGTTTCAAAACCTTCGTACCCTTACCCTAACAAATGGTCGTATTAAAAATCTAGATGCTGATTACGAGCAATTAAATATCCGAGGAGCTGTAGCAATCCAACAAGAAGTACGTCTAAAAAAGGTATCTACTCATGGCCATAGTTCCTTTTATTTCCCTGTTATCGTCCAATCCTTTACTAGTACAGGTTCTTGTACTTTAAAGGATTATTGCGAAATGGAGGAGCTAATGAATGCGGGTAACATAAAAATACGTAGTGGTCATATTCAAAAGATTAATAGCTCTGGAAAATTGGTAGCTGAAGAGAAATTACAGTGCGAGAAGCTCGATGCTATTGGAATTGTAAAAGCTGCAGAAATAACGGCTGAGCATTTTCACTTAAAATTGTCAGGAGAGAGTGAAATTCACCTGTTATCCGCTGAAAATATTTTTGTGGAAAAGGATAGGGTCACACTACTTTCATTTTTGAAGAAAAAATTAAGTTGCCATACTATTAGCGGCAAACACTTGAAACTAGCCTATACCAAAGCAAAAATTGTGGAAGGTGATTTTGTTACAGTTGGAGAAAATTGTCATATTGAAACACTGTACTATTCAGATGACTATACTATTGCTTCTAACGCAAAGGTGCAGCACATTATACGGAGGGAAAAAGAGTGATATTGCTAAAATGGCTACAAGCTTTTTTTGGCTCATTAGCACTAGTTGTATTGTCCGTATTGTACGCTGGCTTATTGTTAAGTGGCATTCTTTCCCTATTAGCTGGCTTTTTAAGAACATTTGGATTTCATCATATTAAGATGAACGTTTGGTATGGTGTAGAATTACCCGTTATATTAAGCATTCCTCTAGCATTGCTAGTAGCCATACTGCTATTCTTTTGTGCAAGGTATGTCAAACGTTCTATAGCTTTTTGCTTCTCGAAAATCAGAAATTAATATGGAAGAGCGTTAAAGGAATAGCACTTTAACGCTCTTCTACTAGCTTATTTTGTATGACTTGACCGCTTCTCATGAAATAGGGAACGCACGAAGTAAATTTTACTGTATTATGAGAGTTCCCCTTCAAGAAATTGAATGAGATACATTTCTGGCCTAGCACGGAAATCTGTAAAACTACTTAAATCTGCATATACCTCATGCTCCAAATCGTAACAACCTACCTGTCCCTTTGGGTTCCATACTAATTGCAAATCAGAGTACTGATCGATAGTAGCTGAAATACGGAGCAGTTTTTGACCGCCAACTTTCATCTCAATTGTTTCCGTCAGTTTGAAAAAATCGATGTATTGAATATTATAATTATTGACTGCAAGCTTAAGTTGTAATTGATCATCTGTCAGAAAATTGAGCAGCTCACTCGGTAATTTATATTTTTTTAATTCATATTTTTTATTTTCTATATGATGAAGCTCAGCAGGTTCTAACGCCTTCAAATATTGAGCTATCTCTATATTTTTTATACTTACTGCAATGTTGTACGCTCTTTCCCCATCCTTCTCTGTTAATGAAATATCAGCCCCCCTCTCAACTAAATACCTCACCATAGCTATATGACCCATACGTGTCGCAATCGTTAATGGTGTAGGCTCATACGGATAAACCATATCAGGCTTTTGATAATTAATATCTACCCCTTGATCAAGTAAATAGGTAACCATATTTTTGTCATAATTTGATACAGCCTGACGTAATACTGCCCCACTATATTGTTTTATATCAAGCCCAAGTTCATGAATGAGCGGGATATTTTTCTTATTACCATAGTAGGCCTGCGAGTAGGCACCAGATCCAACGCGATTATTTCCATCTAATTTTGCCCCATGTGAAACGATATAGCGGATTATATTCTCCTTACAATATCGAACAGCTCTTAAAAAAGAAGGATTTTGATCAACATTCAAATTAACATGATAGTCGATTAATAGCTTTACAACATCCAACTTTTGAGCGATCAATGCTAGATCTAAGGGACTTAATGATATGTGCTTACTTAAAATAATATCTTCTTCAATATCCCAGCCATTTACTTTTGCAACTTGTAATGCAGCTATATTACCAGTATAAATATGCATGGCAATTTCGGGCATTTCCTGAAATGTTCCAATATCTTTTAATTTAATCATCTAATGCTCGGCTCCCTTCCTATGCTTATAAAAAGTATAGAAAATAACATCCTATTAAACAACGGGGCATAATACTTACAATGAATACCAAACAATAAAATTTATATTAAAAAGGGAGCTTTTTATTGAAAATTTCCCAGGAAAAGATGACCATAAAAAAGCTCCTAATCGCAAATGGATTAAGAGCTTTTTAAACATCTATATAATTGATTTTTATTTCAAACGTAGTGCTTCATCTGTTGTTGCATTAATTTCTTTCAGAAGCTCTGGGTGTTCTGCTAATGATAAACCGTAAGAAGGAATCATTTCTTTAATTTTTGCTTCCCACTCTTTAATATGTTGAGGGAAACATTTATTAATAACTTCTAGCATTACATGTACAGCTGTAGAAGCACCTGGTGAAGCTCCAAGTAAAGCTGCAATTGATCCATCGGCTGCACTTACAACCTCTGTACCAAATTGAAGTGTTCCTTTACCGCCTGCTTCAGTGTCTTTAATAACTTGTACACGTTGACCCGCTACGATAATATCCCAATCATCACTCTTTGCATTTGGAATGAATTCACGTAATTCTTCCATACGTTGCTCTTTTGAAAGCATAAGTTGTTGGATTAGATATTTTGTTAATCCCATTTCTTTAACGCCTGCCGCTAATAAAGTTGTAATATTATGCGGTTTTACAGAGGCAAATAAATCCATGTTTGAACCTGTTTTTAAGAATTTCGGTGAGAAACCTGCAAATGGTCCAAATAGTAACGACTTCTTATTATCAATATAACGTGTATCTAGATGCGGAACTGACATTGGTGGAGCACCCACTTTTGCTTTTCCGTATACTTTTGCATGATGCTGTTCAGATACTTCTTGGTTATTACATGCTAGGAATAAACCGCTAATTGGGAATCCACCAATATGTTTACCTTCAGGAATACCTGATTTTTGTAGTAATTCTAGGCTTCCTCCACCAGCTCCAAGGAAGACAAATTTTGCTGAATGATATTCCATTTTACAGCCGTCTAAATCATGCACATGCACTTCCCATGAACCATCACTAGCTTGTTTTAAACTTTCAACACTATGATTGTAGTTAACATCCACGTCATTTGCTTTTAAGTGGTCAATTAACATACGTGTTAAAGCACCAAAGTTAACATCTGTACCCGTGTCAATTTTTGTTGCAGCAATGTCTTCACCATCAGGACGATCTTCCATAATAAGTGGAATCCATTTTTTTAGTGTTTCAGGGTCATTTGAAAATTCCATTCCTTCAAATAAAGGATTTTGGATCATTGTCTCATGACGTTTTTTAAGAAACTCAACATTTTCTTTCCCTTGCACTAAACTCATATGTGGTAAAGGCATAATGAAGTCTTGTGGATTATTGATCAGCTTATTGTTTACAAGATAAGACCAAAATTGTCTTGAAACCTGGAACTGTTCATTAACATTAATCGCTTTTTTGATATCGATTGATCCGTCTTTTTTCTCTGAAGTGTAGTTCAGCTCACATAGTGCAGCATGTCCAGTCCCCGCATTGTTCAATTCGTGAGAACTTTCTTCTCCTGCTTTCTCAAGCTTTTCAAACACTGTAATTTTCCAATCTGGTGCTAATTCTTTGAGTATTGTTCCCAAAGTTGCACTCATGATTCCGGCACCAATTAAGATAACATCTGATTTTATTTGTCTGTTACTCATTTTTACCTTCCTTATATGTTAAGATTTGCAGAAAGGATGTAAGCACTCCTGCTTTAGAAGTACTGTAAGCCATGGAGCAACCTCGGAGCACACCATTTCTGTATCAATTATTACCTTATTGCAGTTTATCACAATTAGTTCAAGAATAAAATATCAACTATTTATATGAGAGTTATCAGCTTTTTTCGAGCCTTTATCATCATAATTCAAGCAAAAAACTCATTTTTTATTAGACACAAAACTAGGATATTTTAAGTTTTATGGAATAACGGACCTAAAAATGGTTGACATTTTCATAAAAAATATATTCTCTTTTATTATTATATCTGTATAGTAACATAAAAACTGACACGCGTCTCATATCAGAATGAGGCAGATTAACCTTCTATTGGGCTTTTTACATGCCAGCCATCTATACAAAAACCACCCATTTGTTTTAACACATAACTAACCAATGCCTCCAATGATTCCAACATCTGTTCAGTATTGCTCTCTTTCAGAGCATGCAGAAACATTTGTTTAAAGTGCTCATCAGGAAAGGCTGACTTCATATACTTTTGCAGGTAGATAGGATCTACAAGATAGGCATGGATTTGATAAGTAGGAATCGTATCCACATTTAAAAACTGTCCATACTCCATAAACAAAGTCGCTAATGCATGATGATAAACAAAGATAAAGTCTCCTCTCTTTTGCTCATAACAGTCTTTTGTATTATCCAACATATCCCATAATCCATATTTTTTTAATTCTAGAACCGTTTTATTAATTGTTTCATAATTTTTCTCTTGCCATGCATATGCCTCTAATTTTAATTCATTTATTATTCCAGTATAATCAAATAAAATTTGCCCTGTTTGAAATTGTACCATCGACATGGTCCTATGTTTATTAAAATCATCTTGGAAATATCGCCGAATTTGACCTGGTGGATTAGCAAAGTATTCAATCAAAAAGCCATCAACTATTTGATTACCTCTTTCTCGCCATTTCACTTCATTTGATAAAATAATATGTACATCTATATCAGATCGTTCGGAAGGATGTCCTGTAACATAACTCCCACATACTAACGCGCCAACTACTTCATCTCTGCCCTGCCAATCGTTCAAAAATGTTTCGAGTGCTTTTCTCCAATTTGCCAACGTCATCCATTTCCCCTCTTTATTATGTATTTCCTTCAAAACCTAGCAATCCCCCGACAATTGCTTTTGAATGATTGCTGCAACTTCCTATAAATAACGAATGTATTCAATAAAATCCTTCGAGAGTGTATTTCTTGAAGGATTTTGATATGGAGCCACTATTAAAATAGATCAGATAAAAAACTTTGCATGGATGTTGGCAAAAATTGATAGAATAATCCTTCATATTTGATATCGAGTATGCCCGCAATGATCATTACAACAACTGCTACTGCTAAAAAGACTTTCTTATTTTTAGAAATCCACTTCAATAGATTCCACTCCTCTAACTTTATAGTAAACATATTTAAGTATAGATGAGGATCATACAAAATAGTAATCCCTATTTATGTGTGTCACCTCAGTCTGCAATGCGACATAAATTAAATGAAGGAACAAGAATGATTTTAGAAGGGAATGGCTATGGTAAATTTTAAATCTTTTCGTGGTGTCATTACACAAATTAGTGATTTTCCAGTGGGGCAAAATGGGGACAGGGATGGTTGTTATAAAATGATGAGTGTGGAAGATGGTGTAGGCGGAGTTGTCAACTTTGTCATTTCTCCTTCTACTTATTTTGTGAATCAAGAAGTAGTTACGGCTGGTGAATGGGTCACTGGGTATTATGATGGGGATGCACCTGTACCTATGATTTATCCACCACAATATCGTGCATTAATTGTAGTAAAAGAAAATAACTTCCAAAACGTAAAGGTAGATTTTTTTAATCAACAATTGGTGAGTAGCGATGGGCAATTACAATTAAACCTGTCCCCTTCAATCGTTATGTCACTTAAAAATGGGCAACCTTTTACCAAAAGCCCTGCTAATCGAAACCTGATTGTTATGTATGGTCCTACTACTAGAAGTATACCTGCCCAAACTACCCCATATGAGATTATCGTTTGGTGTTAAGAAAAAGTTTGACGGCTTAAGTCCATCCACTTGAACTTAAGCCGTTTTTGTTTGCTACTGTCCAGACATATTTTCTTTCATTTCATGTAGCTGCTGCTTGATTTGCTCTAGATATTCTTTATTTTGCTGCACTGTATCCAAATGCTCGCCATATTGCTCTGCATTGAGACGTGCATTTTCTGCATGTTTGATTTGATCAAAGGCATGCTCGATAGCCATTTCCTCAGGGTGTGATTTCGCATGCTTTAACATACGATCCGCCTTTTGCACCGAGTTACTAAATAATGTACTTGGATGATCCTGCTTCCAACTTGTATCTGAGTGTTTTGCCAATCTACTCTCTTCCCTTCTTTAAAAAGTTTTCATTGTTCAAATGTAGTATTATGAAATGCTCAGAAAATATGTATGGAAAGTATATTAGATAACACAATATTTCCCAGGCTATAAGTGAAGAACTAAGGTATCTACCCTAGTTCTTCTCGATGTGTTGAATAGTTGTCAAATATAAACTAGTGCCACGCAGTACGCTCACTGACTGGTTGTTTGATACCTGTTTTTCCTTTAGTTTCAGCAAAATTATTAACCTGTGCTGAAGATGTATCAAGTTCAAATTCAGAACCAAACTCTTCCTGGAGCTTTTGTCGAGGTTGGTTTGTTATGCTTGCACTTCTCGTTTCATTTGCTTTAGCATCTTTACGATTTGTATTCATATTTGACATAACCATCCTCCACTAATTATTTGAGAAGCTTTTAAACATTCATGCGTTTTAAAACTTCTCACTGTAAAGTTTGTCCATGTAAAAAGAATGCATGTACAATAAATTTTTTATTTTTACGAAGATTATCGTGAAGGCTCTTTCCTCGACGTCTCATTGTTATTCCTTTTATGTCGCTTGCAATCTTATTTTCTTTCTGACTATAATATTTGTATACAAGTATACTGAAATTAAAAAAGGTGATATTATGAGCGAATCTAATGATTATTTATATCCTCAAAAATGGCTTTCTAAGGCTTCAACTGGCGATCGTGTAGCTTATGAGCTTAGAATGCGTATTATTTCAGGATTAATTGAAAGCGGTACCATTCTTTCTGAAAACAAATTAGCAGCCGATTTTGAAGTAAGTCGTTCACCCATTCGTGAAGCATTAAGGACATTGGCATCTGAGAACATCATTAGACTTGAGAAAATGGGCGCTGTTGTCATTGGTTTGTCAGAGAAGGAAATAGAAGAAATATATGATGTTCGTTTACTGATTGAGACATTTGTGTTTGAGCGCCTCATTAAAATGGATACAACTAACCTAGCGCTAGAACTTAGCAAAACATTAGAAATGATGAAGGTTGCCATAAAATATAATGATGCAGATGAATTTTCTTATCAGGATGTTATGTTCCATGAAGCTATTATTCGCTCCATTGGACATTCCTATATCGGTATGATCTGGAATAATTTAAAACCAGTAATGGAAGGATTAATACTACTATCCATGCGCATGCGCTTTATTGAAAAATACGATGATTTCACTCGTATTGTAAACAATCACGAGCTATATATAGATGCTATCCGAGCTAAAGATCGAAAGCTCATGATTAAATCTTTACATGACAATTTTGACGATGTTCAAGGGACTGTGGAGGACCTATGGAGGTCTCAGCAAATGCTATCTAAAGGGGTTGAGTCACAGGATGACTAACTATATGTTAGGTGTAGATATAGGGACTACTAGCACAAAAGCTGTATTATTCAGCGAGCAAGGCAAAGTTATTCAACAAGAAAATATTGGGTATCCACTATATACACCTGATATTTCGACAGCGGAGCAAAATCCAGAAGAGATTTTTCAGGCAGTACTGCAAGCAATGTCAAATATTATGAAAGTCCATTCGGGCAAACCATTATTATTTGTATCCTTTAGTAGTGCCATGCATAGTGTAATTGCGATAGACGAAAATGACCGACCGTTAACTCCTGTCATTACTTGGGCGGACAATCGTAGTGAAGCATGGGCACATAAAATTAAAGACGAATGGAACGGGCATGAGATTTATAAAAGAACGGGGACCCCAATTCATCCCATGTCCCCGCTAAGTAAAATTACATGGCTTGTAAAGGAACACCCTGAACTAGCTAGTAAAACAAAAAAATATATCGGCATTAAAGAATATATTTTTAAAAAGTTCTTCAATGAATATGTCGTGGATTATTCATTAGCCTCCTCTATGGGGATGATGAATCTTCACACTTTAGAATGGGATGAAGAGGCCTTAACGGTGGCTGGAATTACAAGTGCACAATTATCAACACTCGTACCAACAACTAAATATTTCACCGACTGTCACCCAATTTTAGCTGAGCAAATCGGCATTGATCCTCAAACACCTTTTGTGATCGGTGCAAGTGATGGTGTGCTTTCAAATTTAGGAGTTAACGCCATTAAGGAAGGCGAAATTGCCGTTACAATTGGGACAAGTGGTGCCATTCGTACGATTATTAATAAACCCAAAACAGATGTAAAAGGAAGAATTTTTTGTTATGCATTAACAGAAAACCATTGGGTTATTGGGGGCCCCGTAAACAATGGAGGCATGGTTCTTCGTTGGATTCGTGATGAGTTTGCCTCTTCTGAGATTGAAACCGCTAAAAGATTAGGCATTGATCCGTACGACGTGTTAACGAAAATTGCCGAGCGTGTAAGACCCGGTGCTGATGGATTACTCTTCCATCCCTATTTATCAGGGGAGCGCGCTCCTTTATGGAATCCAGATGTACGTGGTTCATTTTTTGGTTTAACCATGTCCCATAAAAAAGAGCATATGATACGAGCTGCTCTTGAAGGGGTTATCTACAATTTATATACCGTATACCTAGCCTTACTTGAATGTATGGAAAGTCCCGTTACACGTATTCAAGCAACAGGTGGTTTTTCACGATCAGAGATTTGGCGACAAATGATGGCTGATATTTTTGAATCAGAGGTAGTAGTACCTGAAAGCTATGAAAGTTCCTGTCTTGGTGCTTGTATTTTAGGCTTATATGCAATCGGCAAAATTGATTCCTTTGAAGTGGTTGCGGATATGATTGGTGACACTTATAAACATACCCCTTTAGAAGAGGCAGCTAAAGAATATAGACAGCTACTTCCTATTTTCATTCGTTTATCAAGGGTATTAGCAGACGATTATGCATCTATTGCTCAATATCAGAGGAGCTTAATAAAGCCCGACTAAAAAGGAGGAAAATATATGCCTTTAGTTATTGTAGGTATTGGTATTATTGCACTGTTAATTTTAATAATGGTCTTTAAATTAAATACGTTTATCTCTTTAATCATTGTTTCATTTGGTGTGGCTTTAGTTCTTGGAATACCTGTAGATAGTATTGTGAAAACGATTGAAGCAGGATTAGGTGGTACACTAGGTCACTTGGCATTAATATTTGGACTTGGCGCAATGCTAGGTAAATTAATAGCCGATTCAGGGGGCGCACAGCGCATTGCTATGACCCTTGTGAACAAATTTGGAGAAAAAAATATTCAGTGGGCCGTGGTAGCGGCATCCTTTATTATCGGAATTGCCCTTTTCTTTGAGGTAGGACTAGTACTATTAATACCTATTGTTTTCGCTATTTCAAGACAATTGAAGGTATCTATTTTGTATCTAGGTATTCCGATGACAGCCGCTTTATCGGTTACACATGGATTTTTACCCCCACATCCAGGCCCTACAGTGATTGCAGGTGAATATGGGGCAAACATTGGGGAAGTATTGCTTTATGGTTTTATTATCGCCATTCCAACTGTAATTATAGCTGGGCCATTATTTACAAAGGTAGCTAAAAGATTAGTGCCTGAATCATTCAATAAAACTGGGAATATTGCCTCTTTAGGAGAGCAAAAAACCTTTGAGTTGGAGGATACTCCTAGCTTTGGCATCAGTGTTTTCACTGCATTGTTACCCGTTATTTTAATGTCCATCGCTACTATAATTACACTGCTACAAAAAACAATAGGCTTCGAGGATAACAGCTTATTAGCCGGAATCCGCTTCATCGGAGAGGCTGGTACCGCCATGTTAATTTCCTTATTAGTAGCCGTTTATACGATGGGTATAGCAAGAAAAATTCCAATTAAGCAAGTAATGGAATCCTGTACAACAGCAATCTCACATATTGGCATGATGCTGTTGATTATTGGTGGTGGCGGTGCCTTCAAACAAGTATTAATCGATGGGGGCGTCGGTGATTATGTAGCTGAGCTATTCCATGGAACTACCTTATCACCCATTCTATTAGCATGGATCATTGCTGCTATTTTACGTATTTCATTGGGATCAGCTACGGTTGCCGCTTTAACAACAGCTGGGCTAGTAATCCCTATGTTAGGCCAACATGATGTGAACCTTGCATTGGTGGTTCTTGCGACAGGTGCGGGAAGCTTAATTGCTTCACATGTTAATGATGCTGGATTTTGGATGTTTAAAGAATATTTCGGATTAAGTATGAAAGAAACGTTTGCTACATGGACGTTGCTAGAAACCATTGTATCTGTAGCTGGTTTAGGATTTATTTTATTACTTAGTTTATTTGTTTAAAAAATAGACAAGAAGGAGCGAGCATAAATGTTAAATACAATAGGCGTTATTGGTTTAGGTGTTATGGGCAGTAATATCGCCTTAAACATGGCTAATAAGGGCGAGCAAGTAGCTGTTTATAACTATACACGCGATCTAACGGACAAACTTCTACAAAAGGTCGAAGGACAAGCGCTTACTCCTTACTATGAAATAGAAGATTTTGTGCAATCTTTAGAAAAGCCAAGAAAGATCTTTTTAATGGTGACTGCTGGTAAAGCCATTGATTCAGTCATTGATTCCTTAGTGCCTTTCCTTGAAACAGGCGATGTTATTATGGACGGCGGTAACTCTCACTATCAAGATACCGAGCGTAGACATGATGAACTGATGGCTCGAGGTATCGGCTATTTAGGCATTGGCATTTCAGGTGGTGAGGTTGGAGCTTTGACAGGTCCTTCTATCATGCCTGGTGGCGATCGTGAGGTCTACGAAAAAGCGGCTCCTATTCTTACGAAAATAGCAGCGCAATTTAAGGGCACTTCATGCTGCACGTATATGGGGCCTAAAGGGGCAGGCCATTTTGTCAAAATGGTCCACAATGGTATCGAGTACGCTGATATGCAGCTTATTGCCGAGGCCTATACATTTTTAAGAAATAATGTTGGATTGTCTGTTGAGGAGATCGCTGAAATCTTTGAAACATGGAATGAAGGTGAATTAAAAAGCTATTTAATTGAAATTACAGCTGAAATTTTACGAAAAAAAGATGATGTCACAGGCTTACCTCTGATCGATATGATTCTTGATAAAGCTGGTCAAAAAGGAACTGGCAAATGGACGAGTATGCAATCCATCGATAATGGTATTCCTACTTCAATTATTACAGAGGCTTTATTCGCTCGCTATATTTCATCATTAAAAGAAGAACGAGTTCGTGCAGAAGTAGTATTAGCAGGTCCCAGCAGTACTCAGCCAAATCTCGATAAAGATATGTGGGTAGAATATGTCAGACAAGCCCTCTATATGGGGAAAATCTGTGCCTATGCACAAGGCTTTACGCAATATAAAATGACTTCAGAGCTCTATAATTGGAACTTACCATTAAAGGATATTGCGCTCATTTTCCGTAGTGGCTGCATTATACGTGCAGAGTTTTTAAATGTTATAAGCGATGCTTATGAGAAACAACCTACACTCGCTAACCTATTAATCGATCCTTACTTTGCAGAAAAAACAAAGGATTATCAAAGTGGATTGAGAAAAATTGTGTGTGAAGGTATACAGGCAGGTAATGCATTCCCATGCTTAAGTGCATCGCTCACATATTATGATAGCTATCGAACTGGTTCATCTAATGCTAATCTGCTACAGGCACAGCGCGATTATTTTGGTGCTCATACATATGAGCGAACTGATTTAGCAGGTTTTTTTCACACAGATTGGTAAGTAAAAAGCTAAAATATACATCATTGTTCAATGATTGTATATTTTAGCTTTTTCATTATCTCTATACACATGTACTCGATTACGTCCTGCTTGTTTTGCTGAGTACAGTGCTTTATCTGCTTTGTTCAAGAGTTGATATAAGGTCTCTTCCCCATTTGTCCCTTCAGCTACCCCACAGCTAATCGTAGTCGTAATGATGCCCTCTGTAGTCTTAAGCGGTTGTAGCTCTATACTCTGACAAAGCTTATTTGCTAAAGCCTCTCCCTCTACTAATGTGCATCCTCGTAACGCAAGAACAAATTCTTCACCGCCATATCTTGCAAAAAGTTCACCACGTTTTAATTCATCCTGACAAGCCTTAACGACATGAACAAGTACTTGATCACCCACTGCATGACCATACGTATCGTTGACATGTTTAAAATGATCAATATCCATTAGCACCACGGTAAATGAGGATGACATCCCTTTCGCCTCAACGTATGCTTGATTACATTGTTGAAAAAATGCACGGCGATTATAAATTTGTGTAAGCTCATCATAATAGGCCTGTTTTTCTAACATTCTTTGGAGATTTTTTACCTCCGTCATATCGGTGAAAATTAGTAATAGTCCACTACCATGATTCACATGCTGTAGTGCTGAAATACGCACTTGATATGTACGATTAGTAAGATCTAGCTCAAATTCCTGTGTCTTCACCACTCTCTCCCCTGTAAAGGGAATCGACTGCCCCGTTACCTCAAGCCATACCTTCGCAAAGTCCATGCCGAACATCGATCTCGTTAAAGATGGGATCATCTTATTACAAGCTTGATTAAATTCTATTAATCGATAACTTTCATCTAATACGATAACGCCATCATTGATACTATGAAAGATAGCATCTTTAGCGACCGGCATTACTCTAAACAAGCGCGAGGAATGAATAGACCATAAATATAACAGGGAGGAAGCCCATAAAACCATTGGAACTGGATCAATTCCTTGTGGTGTTAAGCCCAGCAAATAGACAAATGCTGTTATAATGGGAATCAACTGCCCACACATTAACGCAATTAATTGTGGTCGATAAGACTTAGCTGTTTCCTTCCAATGGGTCAGCACTAATAAAAATGCTACCAGCATGCTGGAAAATGTGAAGATGCCGTGAAGGATATACCATAAACCAATTTCCTGATGAATATAAGGAGCCCCCAAAACAGGGTCAATTTCAAATACTCGATAATGTAAATGATGGATATCATTCGTAGCAACCAACACTATACTAATAGCAGGAATAACAAGAATTCCAATGAGTTTTTTCTTTGATAATTGAAAGCCCAAATACTGCATGATAAACAATAAGCCTAAGGGTGCTGAAGTTGCCATGCCGATATATAAAATAGTTGTCCAAATCTTTATAGCCTCAAGTGATGTAGCTATTATGCAAAACGCAGAAGCAAAACAGTACACCGTTATTAAAGCTGTATAACCAATAAACAATTGAGCAATTTTTGTATAATTAAAACGTTGTAGAAAGACATATAAACATAAATACAAATTTAGTACACCTGATGTACAGCAAAGAGTAATAAAAGCGGTCAATTGCGAATTCATGTCTATGTACCTCTTTAAATTTTTATTTTTAATGTAGCATACATGCAAAACTTTGTGGATGTATTTATCACAACGAGCAGGCAAAAATCGAAGGAGTTTCAGGAGGGCAATATGACTAATCAAGACAGCCTAGACATCATCTTTTCAGATCCAATCGAAAGCCTTCCCCACCCCTTCTATCATAAGCAAATTGTGTTTACAGGCGCTCTTTCCACGATGACTCGTTCAGAAGCAGCCAAACAAGTAAAGGCTTGTGGTGGATTTTTACAAGGTACCGTTACACAACAAACGGATTTTGTCATCCTTGGAGACAAACGTCGTGGCATCAGTACTAAACAACGCAAAGCTGAGCAACTAATAAACTATGGTGAGGATATTCAAATACTTATAGAGGCCGATTTTTTATGGCTTATTTCGATACCAAAGGAAGTTGGAGGATAAGGGTATATACGAGGTTATCGGCACATATAAAAGGCTAAATCCTAATTGATTTAGCCTTTTTAATGTCTACTTATTTACTTTAGGTGTCGGGTAATCAAAGCCCTTCGTGTCCACCTCTACTTTTTTCATTTGCTGATCTTCTAATGGTTTATCGGTAGCATCTCGCTCAGCCGCAACTATAGCATCTACCGTTTCCATACCTTCAAGAACTTTCCCAAAAGCAGCGTAGTCTCCATCTAGATTCGTCGATTCTTTTACCATAATGAAAAATTGTGATCCTGCAGAGTTTGGATCTTGCGAGCGTGCCATTGAAATGACACCACGTTCATGTTTCAGGCTATTGTCCCAACCGTTTGAGGAAAACTCGCCATCAATTGAATAGTCAGGTCCACCTGTCCCATTACCTGAAGGGTCTCCACCTTGAATCATAAAATCAGGAATGACACGATGGAATATAAGACCATCATAAAATCCTTCTTTCACTAATGAAATAAAGTTCGCTACAGTATTGGGTGCTATAGTAGGCTCTAATTCAATGACAATTTTTTCATCATTGCTCATCGTAATTGTTACAATGGGATTTTCTTTCACCTTTGATGCGTAATTTTCTTCTGATTCCTTCGTTGTACTTCCCTCTGTTTTCTTATTGTCCTTAGCTGTACCACAGCCCGCAAGTACAAAAATGATTGCTAGCAACGATAACACTACATAAAAACCTTTGTTACGTGTGAACATCTTTTCAACTCCTCTTATTTTCCATCTATTCATTATAAAACTATCCCATGCTTGACCACAATCATTCACCCATCATGTCGAGGTGATTTCTTGTACCCTAAATTAGAATATGTTTTGGATATATAACAATTTAATAATCAGAATATTTCATTATTTAGGAGGTGAATGCATGTTTAGAGAGAGGAATTTTTATTGCACTGTAGAATAAAATTAGGAAGCTCTCTTAAATTGAATATAATTCCATGTTTGTCATTTTAACTTTAGACCTTTGGAAAAGGGGCTGAAGATTATTTAGATAGTTAGCGGTCAAATAGAACATCATAATATTTCAATATTCTTCCATTAAAGTTGAGCAAACCCATTTTTGAACTGGCACATAATTTTCCCGTGAAAATGCTACAAAGAGCCATACAAGATTGTTGCATTTTTTTTGATGAACATTTACTTTTCATTCCTAGTAAAAACCTAATAGATCATTATCGCCACTGTAGAATGTATTTAATTTTATACAAAGGATTCTAGTCCTATATAAAAATGGTAATGGCTAAAACCGAGAAATACTCTTAAGAAATTTTAACTAATTTCTACATTTTTTTACCTACCTGATTATTACTACTGTAAAATAAAATAATAAGACATTCGATACGAATAAAGCAAAAATTTAACATTTTTTCTACAGGACAATGACAAAAAATTGGGGGTTCATTTACATGTCTATAGAACAAACGAGATATTCTCGACTGGCCAATATAACGAAAATGATAAACATGAAGCTAGATTTACGTGAAGTATTGGAGCAGGTAACAATCGCAATATCTGAAGAAATCGTCAACTGTGATTCAGTGGGAATTTATTTACCACAAGAAGATGGAACATTCAGAGGATATGTAGGAAAACCAGAAGTGATTAACGGCTGGACATTGAATATGCATGTCATTGAGACTGAAATAGATTTACTTGCGAAGGAAGTGATTGAAACAAAGAAAACAATCTATATTCCTGATACTTCAAGAGACAATCGCCCTGACCCTAGAGCCGTTGAAGGATTTCATATTAAATCTTTATTAGTACTTCCTATTTCGTTTGAACAAGAGTTATTTGGACTTGTTTTTTTATTTGATTATGGAATTCCAATGAACTTAACAGAGGAAGAAATTCAAACGGTTGAGGCCTATGTAAATATGGCTGCGGTGGCCATTCAAAACGCAAACAACTTAACTTATAAAGAGCATCTTATAAATGAAAAGCAGTTACTGCTCGATGTTACACGCGACTTATCCATGTGCTCTTCGCTACAGGAAAGCCTTGATAAATGCTTTTTCTACTTAGAAAAGGTTTTAGATAATAAAAATATAGGTGTTCATTTATTAGATCCTTTAGCAGAAAAAAGTATTAAACCGGCTAAGTTGAGTAAGGATAGCGATTGGACCGAAGAAAATTGGCTTAAAACGCATAACAAAATAAAAATTGATGAGAGCAATGATCCTGTCATGCAAGAGGTTTTTAAAACAAAAAAAGCGATTCTTATTCCAAATGTATTTGAGGATGACAGGCCAAATCATGAAGTTTGTCGTAATTTCGGTATAAATGGTTTAGTTATGTTTCCTTTGATTTCAATGGGTGAAATTTTAGGACAAATTTCGATTGTGAATCTTGAAAATAAACCTTTTTTCTATTCTGAGACTCAATTACAGTTAGCTCAATCCATTGTTGATACTACTGCATCTGCCTTATCCAACCAGTTATATATGGAAAAACAAGAGATTATTATTGAGGAGAGAACATCAGAAGTAAGAGACAAAAATAAAGAGCTTGAACGAGTAGTCGCGGAGTTACAACAGCTTAGCCGTGAAAAAGAGTTAATTCTCAACTCGGCAGGTGAAGGGATTTTTGGATTGGATCTTGACCGTAACATTACATTTTGCAATCCAGCAGGTGCGCTCATGCTGGGGTATGAAACAGATAGAGAATTGATTGGACAATCAGTTGAAATTATTATGAGTGGTTGTGAAGCAGAGGACAACATGACTGTTTCACCCTTTTTAAATGCAAATTTTAACAGCTATGAAGTATTTTTCAGAAAAGATCATTCCAACTTCCCTGTTGAATACGTCACTTCTTTAATAAAAGAAGGGGATAAAGTCGTAGGCGAAGTTATTACATTTAAAGATATAACGCAAAGAAAGCAATTAGAAGAGAAAATTAAATACCACGCCTACTTCGATAGTTTAACGGATTTGCCCAATAGAGTTCTTTTAATAGACAGACTAACGCAAGGACTAAAGTATGCGAAAGTAAATGGTGAAAAATTAGCTGTGCTTTACTTGGATTTAGATCGTTTCAAGTTAGTAAATGATTCGCTAGGTCATAGTTATGGTGATTTATTGCTTCAAAGTGTTGCCAAACGTTTAAGTGCTTGCGTCCCAGAAGATGCAACTGTATCAAGGCAAGGTGGAGACGAGTTTACAATCTATTTACCTAATATTAAGTGTGAGAATGACATTTTAAAAGTTATTAATTGTATCAATGCTTCTTTCTCGCAACCTTTTAATTTAATAGACAATGAAATATATATTAAAACAAGTATTGGTATCAGTTTATTTCCTGAAAACGGTGATACTACAGAAACGTTAATCAAAAATGCCGACACTGCCATGTATAAATCAAAGGAGACGCCCGGCACTAGCTACCATTTCTTTAGTGAAGGAATGGATACAAGAACTTTTGAGAGTATCAAACTTGAAAATGATTTATATAAGGCTTTAGAGCGAGATGAATTGATTATCTTCTATCAGCCACAAATCAATTATAAAACAAATAAAATTAAAGGTGTGGAAGCTTTATTAAGGTGGAATCATCGAGAACATGGCATGATAACGCCCGATAGGTTTATTCCACTTGCTGAAGAAACAGGGTTAATCGTTCCAATCGGTGAGTGGGTTCTTAAGGAAGCATGCAAGCAATTAAAAGAGTGGCATAATCAAGGATATCCTTTAATTAGTATGTCTGTGAATTTATCTGTCCATCAGTTCGAACAGAATAATTTATTTTCTATTATTGAAAATGTCTTATATGAAACAGATTTGTCTCCTGAATATTTACAGCTAGAGCTCACAGAAAATCTAATTGTAAAAAATACAGAGGTAACATTAAAGACAATGACACAATTGAATGGTCTTGGGGTCAATTTAGCTATTGATGATTTCGGTACCGGTTATTCATCTTTAGGCTATTTGAAAAATTTACCGATTTCCACATTAAAAATTGATAAATCCTTTGTACAAGAAATGTTAACGGATGATGCAGCAGCTATTACTAATACAATCATTACCCTAGCTCAAAATTTGAAACTGGAGGTTATTGCTGAAGGGGTCGAAACAAAGGAGCAAGCAGACTATTTATTGGAACAAAATTGTCATTTAATGCAAGGATATTTTTTCAGTAAGCCTATGAAAGCTGGGGAAATTATGAAAAAATATTTCTGTTAGCCTATTAAATAAATATGCAAAGGAGAAATGATGATGAAAGCAGCTCGCACAGTCTTAGAGTATTTAAAAAATAGTGGTGTGCAATATATTTTTGGTATTCCAGCAGGCTCCGTCAATGCATTTTTTGATGAACTCAATGATATGAGTGAATTAACACCTATTGTCACAAAACATGAGGGAGCAGCATCCTATATGGCTGCGGCTTACGCAAAATACACCAACCATCTAAGTGTTTGTATTGGTTGTAGTGGACCTGGTGGAACAAACCTAATAACAGGTGCCGCAAATGCTATGCGGGAGCATTTACCGGTTTTATTTTTAACCGGTGCTGTTCCTGTTAACACGATCGGTTTAAATGCCTCTCAAGAGTTAGATGCTGAACCTATCTTCCGACCAGTTACCAAATATAGCGTAACGGTGAAAGAATCGAAGGATTTACTAACAGAAATAGTAAAAGCATCAGAAATTGCTCTATCTGGCGTGCCAGGTCCTGTACATATCGCTATACCAATAGATGTTCAACATGAAACCGTTCCAAACGTAGAAATACCAGCTCCACCAAAGGGAACAGCTATTGTTCCTGAATTAGATACCATTAAAAGTGTAGCTGAAGAGCTATTAGCAAGAAGAAGTGGCTATATTTTGGTAGGACAAGGGGTAAGAAACTCTGTTGAACAACTATTAGAGTTAGCAGAAATTTTAAATTGGCCAATTATCACAACACCACAAGCTAAAGGGTATATTCCAGAGGATCATCCTCTCCTAGTTGGTGTGTTCGGTTTTGCTGGCCACGAGGCTGCCTCGCAATTAATAGCTGATGGCGATGGACAAGTTTTATTCATTGTCGGTTCAAGTTTAGGTGAGACAGCTACGAATAACTACAACTTAAATCTTACGAAAAATCGTTTTTCAATACAGCTGGACTTTGATCAATCCGTGTTCAACCGTAAATATGAAATCGATCTACCCGTTCTAGGTGACATCCATAGTAGTTTATTATTGCTTATTGAAGAACTAAGAGCTAAAGGTCTAGCAAGAACTTCGTTTGAGGTTACACAAAATAAAGGGATTTATGAAGCAAACACAGGGGAATATAACACGAAAAATGTATTGTTAACTATTCAAAAATATTTACCTGCCTCTACAAGATATGCTATTGATATTGGTGAATTTATGTCCTATGTCATTCATCATATGAAAGTAGTAGATTATGATACATTTAATATAAATGTCCATTTTGGAGCTATGGGAAGTGGAATTGGATCTGCCATTGGTTCAAAGTTAGCTGAACCTGAACGTCCTGTTGCATGTATTACAGGAGATGGTTGCTTTTTCATGCATGGGATGGAGATTTTAACAGCAAAAGAATATAATCTACCCATTTTATTTATTGTCATGAATAATGCTCGTTTAGGGATGGTATACCATGGACATGCTTTACAGTTTAAGCGTACGCATCCATCCTTTGAACAACATCCAATTAATATTAGTGCTATGGCTTCAGCGATGGATATACCAAGCTTCCAAGTAACAGAGTTGCAAGAACTTAACCAAGATATGCTTCATAACTTGATGAATTTAAATGGTCCGGCTGTATTGGAAGTAGTGTTAACCGACAATAATACACCTCCTATGGGAGATCGAGTTAAATTTTTATCCTCTTTTGGAAAGTAAATTTTATCACTAATAATGAAAAGTCATATAGATAGGATGAATAACCCCTCTATATGACCTTTTTAATTTATAAATGTGCAAATGATTGTTGAATAACCCCGAGTATCGCACCTATTGTTTTTCCTTTAAAAGCATCTGAAACAGCTTCACCCGTCGGATTTGAGTAATAATAGCTATCCTTTGTATCATCGAAGTAATATCCGATACTTGCTAGCTCCTGCTGTAAATTAGTTGGTAATTGTTTAAGCCCAGTTTGTTCTAAGAAATAATTTGTAGGATAGACCTTCACGTCTATATCTCCTGCTCCTGTATGTACGACAAATAAATCCTTTTCATGTTGAACAATCCATTGACCCTTTGAATATAAAGCTAGCCTTGCTCCCTCTAGTGAGGAAATGGCATCCAAATTAACACCAAACATTTCATTTAGAATACTTCGAGCCTTTGCCCCTGTTATAGTTCCCTCATATTGTTGTAGAAAGGAATCTATGGCCTCTCTTCCTGATAATGAAGACATTCCTTCCATCTCTTTTTTAACAATAGGAGCCTCATCCAAGTTAATTTTATAAATTAAATCTACAGTATGCCAAATCTCCATGCTACTAATCTTTTCTTCATACGTCTCTAAATGCTGATCCATCATTTCTGCCTTCTTCATCTTTCGGCCCTCCCATAAAGCTATTTTATCGCCTCTCATATTGTAATAACCTAAAAATCCACATTTCTAATGTTTTAAATTACGCATGACCTTAATAAACTATAATTTCCTTGTTTAGAGCAGATTGATTTTGTACCGGATTTCCTAAAATATAAAGCTTTTTCAAATTCGGTAGATTCACTAAAGGCTCTATATTTGAAATAGCGTTGTTTTCCAAGTGAAGCACCTCAATTTGTTGCCAATTCTCCAAAAAACTTAACGATTGTAATGAACTATCTTGTAAAGTAAATGAACGTAGAGCTGAAAAACCAGCAAAGAAAGGCATCACCTTATCAACCTCATGCACCCAATCACCATTCCCTACTCGCATCGATACATCATTTAAAGTTAAATGCAACAGCACATTGTTCGTTAAAGGATGTTCATTAATAAATTGAAAATTACATTTAGAACATTTTAATGTTTTTACATGTTTTAGATTGAATAGCTCCCTCGTTCCCTCTTCAAAAACTGTCTCGTCAAAATGTAGTGTTTGCAAATTGGGTAGGTCATTTAAAGAACTAATCTCTGTAAAAATTCCATACTCCTTCGCTGTGAGTTGTTCGAGCTTTGGGTATTTCCGTAATTGTGCACCATTTAATGTCGAATCCGCTCCACTTATGTCCACAATCAAATCTTTTAAACTAGGTGCCTCTAGCTTCGGTATAAAAGAGCCTGTTATTTCCGCCTTTTTCAAATGGGGCGCTACTATCGGTGAAATGTCGCCATAGTAACCTGTTAGCGTTAACTCTGTGAGTGACGTTAGGCTGTTCACAATATCAAGTAATTCCAATTGACCTGGAGAAGATAAGCGTAGCTTTGTTAAAGACGACTTATTTCTTAATTTTTCTAAATTAGCAATGTTCATATTTTCAAGATCAAGTGATTGGAGATTAGGCATGTTTTGTATGAAATCAAGAGCTTTTAAATTTCTTACCGAAGTAAGCTTCAATTCCTGTAATTGATTCAATGAATAAAAAGAGCTAAAATCTGTCGCATCACTATTATCGATTGTTAATGATTCTAAATTTGTTAAAGTAGATAGCCATTTAAAATCATTGGTAAATTTTAAAGACAGTGATTTTAGCGGCAATTTATTTAGAAGCTGAAAATCTGTGACCTCTTCCGTCAAATAAGATATTTCTAGTGATTGGAGATTGGGAAACTCTACTAATAAAGCAAGCTCATTATTACTTCGAATTTGGATAGAGAGTTCTGAAACCGTAGATTTATCGCTAAAGTATTCCGCAATTTTACTAAAAGATTCATTAAAGCTCCCTGTATAGCTTTTCAAGTTTTTCAAATGTCGAAAGCTTACTTTTTCACTTTGCGATATTTCATAATCATTCATCAGCTTCAATACAGTCAATCCAGTAAATGCTTCGAAGTCCTTTTGTTCAATTTTTTGTGTGTTTAATAACTTATCCTTCATAGTATAGGTCACAATTTCTGCTTCCTTATTTGTAAACGTATCATCCAGACTGTAATCAAAATGCCATTGATCCTCAGAAAAATAGGCAGCCAAATAACGGATGCTTGCAATCTCTTCTTCACTTGGCATTACATCTCCCTTTTCAAAAACGTCTTTTAAAAAGAGTAGTAAAACCTCGCTTTCTGGTATTGTTCGTACAGCTATCCCTCCATAATTTCCTTCTTCTTTTTGATGGTTGCTTAACAGCAAATATCCAAAAAATACACATAGAAAGACAATCGGAATAAGAAGTAGTACTTTTAAATTCGATTTTGGACGTGTCGCTGTTTGAGGAGCAGTTGTACCATAATAATTATTAATCGTTTGATCTACATAGTAGACTTTATTTTCTTTTAACATTATTTCAGTATCACAAAATGGACATTTGAATGAATGCCCCTCTTTAAATTCAATGTTTCCATTACAATTAGGACATTTCAATGTAACAAATTCCACTGGCAATTCCCCTCCCTGTCTATTTCCAATTAAGCTTAGTGGTCTGAAAAATAAATGTCAATATTTCTAAGAAATACTAATGGTATCCCTCCTTTAGATTAACAATAAAAATGCTGTGAAGACCTATAATCATTCCCCATTAATGTAAAGAGGAACAACTTCGAACTTTCTTATAGGTGCCTAAGCCAATTAGTTGTGAAGAAATAAACGAAATATGTTATCTTTTTGCAAGGTAGTATTTTGGAAAGAGAGGATATTCATCAATGAATCAAAATAATTTCTGGCTTGATTTACCACGACCATTTTTCATTTTAGCACCTATGGAGGATGTGACAGATGTTGTATTTCGTCATGTCATTAGTGAGGCAGGTCGTCCCGACGTATTTTTCACGGAATTCACCAATACGACAAGCTATTGTCATCCAGACGGTATGGATAGCGTGCGTAACCGCTTAGCTTTCACAGAAGATGAACAGCCGATTGTTGCCCATATTTGGGGAGACAACCCTGAACATTTCCGTCAAATGAGTATCGGCATGAAAGAGCTGGGCTTTAAAGGGATCGATATTAATATGGGTTGCCCAGTCGATAATGTAGCTGAACGTGGTAAAGGAGCCGGCTTAATTCTTCATCCTGAACTAGCATCAGAGATTATCCAAGCCGCTAAAACTGGTGGCTTACCTGTAAGCGTAAAAACAAGACTTGGCTTTACAGATGTAGCTGAGTGGCGTGAGTGGCTCACTCATATTTTAAAACAAAACATCGCTAACCTTTCTATTCATCTACGTACAAGAGAAGAAATGAGTAAGGTCCCCGCACATTGGGAATTGATTGCAGATATAAAAAAACTACGGGATGAAATAGCTCCTGATACATTGCTAACGATCAACGGAGATATTCCTGACCGAGTAACAGGTTTAAAATTAGCTGAGCAATACAGTATTGATGGAGTAATGATTGGGAGAGGCGTGTTTTCAAACCCATATGCCTTTGAGCAAGAGCCGAAGGAGCATAGTGCAGAGGAATACCTGAGCTTGCTATCCCTTCACCTTCAGCTTCATGATCAGTATTCTAAGGAATTTGAAACTCGTTCATTTAAAGCATTACAACGATTCTTTAAAATATATGTGCGTGGCTTCAAGGGAGCTAATCAATTACGAATTCAATTAATAAATGCCCATTCAACCGATGAAGTACGTGAACTACTTGCAGCGTTTACTGGAAACCAATTAACAAAGTAAGCTTTCATAATAAAGGAGACTGGCTATTGCAAGCCAATCTCCTTTTTGGTTGCATTGTCATACATTTCGATGCATTCTAGAAGACTACAAATGCTCTTCTAAACTTTCTTTACAGATCATCTCTTTATTGTCAGTATGAATGCTTTTCATTCCCTCAAAAAATGAATACTCGCTCCTTAAATAATTCTCTAACTCTCCTTTATCTTGTGGAAGCTGAGTTAAGTAATATCTTGAGCTATCAATTCTTTTTTGAATTTCTTGTTGATTTTGGGTCGTCATTCCGTGACCGGGTATATGGGTTGTTATGGCATGATTATGTAAAATTTTTTCAGCCTTATTCATCGTATTCACATAATCCTTATAGCTGCTAAAGATGAACGGAAATTCAACATCGGACAAGTAATCGCCCGAAAGGAATAAACCGTATGGCTCTATCACTGTAAATAAACCATCATCTGTATGGCCAGGGGCTTGATAAAAGGTCATCGTAATCGAATCTAACTCTACTGTATATCCATCCTCTGAAACGACAATATCAACTGTAGGATATACAGGGGAATAACTCCTATGTAAATAATATTTCTGATCAAATTGATGAACTTTTTGAATGCTTTCTGCTTTATTCGAATTGTCATCAAATCGTTTAGAGGCAATTACCTTGGCCTCTGGAAACGCTCCTGAACCAATTATATGGTCAAAATCACTATGGGTATAAATAATATAAAGTTGTTTGTCACCCTGAATGTTATTTATAAAATCTTGAATTTCTTGAATTTCGCTAGGCAACCAATTAGGATCTGTCATAATGATTGCTTCATTCGTTTGAATGATTGCCGAGGTAGTCATATATAATGCACTTTGAAAAACTGTAATAGTATGGTTTTGGAATTGAATCATCAGGAATCTTCCCTTTCCTTTTTTAAAGGTTGTTAGTACGGCAGAATTTGAACAAGCTTTCTTCATGTTAAATTTCGACCAAACTTAGTAAATTCCTCCTTTAATAAAAATGTAAGGAAGCAGGATTAATGTTTAACTATAGTTGGTGTAGCTATTAAAATTAGTAGCCTTATCGAAAGTGGAAATCCAATAATTCCATGCAATCTAGAAAGATTTTTCTTGTAAAAATATTTTATGATATGATGTTTAGGTTGTTTATCTACTCTGTGACACATTTATATTCATCTAAGAAAGAGGTATTTATGCACCACACTCAATTATCCAAGCGACATTGGTTACTTATTTTCACACTTACTTCATTAACATTCGTGTTGGGGACAAGTGAGTTTGTCATAGTCGGAATCTTAACTGATATTTCTTCAAGTCTACAAATGACAAATGCAAAAGCAGGCACACTCGTTTCTGCATTTGCCATTACATTTGCCGTTGCTACACCACTCGTGATGTCCGCAACAAGTCACTTTCCAAAGCGTAAATGGATGTTGTTTTTAATAGCAGCTTTCATCGTCTTTAATGCTTTGTGTATCATTTCTACGAACTACATTATGCTGCTGCTACTTCGTATTATGACAGCGGTTGTAACAGGCGTTTTAATTTCTCTAGCCATGATTGTGGCAAGCGAAACCATGCCGAGTAACAAACGTGGACTTGCCATTTCATTCGTTTTCGGCGGTTTCACACTGGCAAATGTCGTGGGAGTACCAATTGGTATTGTAATTTCCAACTCGTATGGATGGAATGCCACTTTCATGTTAACCACTTTACTAGGAGGGGTTGCTTTTTTGGCATCCTTCTTCGTCTTGCCAAAAGGGCTCAGACAAGTACGTAGCTCCATACGGGATCAGTTTTCTCTCATAATCAAGCCACGTATTTTAATGGCCTTTTTCATTCCTGCTCTAGGATTTGGTGCAACTTACGCGGTCTTTACGTACCTTGTTCCTATTTTGAACGCAATGGGAGCTCCAAATAATTCTATTAGTCTTATCCTTTTTGGATATGGGTTTATTTCGATATTCAGCAATATTCTCGCTGGTAAAATTGCCAATCACAATGCTATCGGTCGCCTTCGTTTTGTTTTTCTCGTGCAGGCAATTGTGCTAATTTGTTTATTTTGGACCACCAATCATTTTATTTTAGGACTAGTCAACATCGGATTAATGTCGTTAATGGCAATCCTGTTAACAACATCTACTCAGCTATATTTAATTGATCTTGCTGAAATTTTCCAACCAAGCGCTAAAGGATTGGCCGCTTCTCTTATGCCAGTTGCGAGTAACGTAGGTATTGCCTTTGGATCTGCATTAGGCGGAATTGTTTATCATCAAGGGAATTTAATGAATGTAACATGGGTAGGTGGGCTCGTTGCAATCTGTGCAAGCCTATTAACATTTTTTAGTCATCACTTAGACCAAAAACAATCTGCATAAAAAATCAAATGACATTTACTGATGAAGTAGTTTACCACATACTTTTAGCTGGCGATTTGTAAAAAAATCACCAGTTATTTTTATTTTTAAGCTATAAAATAATCCGCCCAATCACTCCTCCTATTGGCCTCCCTCTTTTTCTATAAGCTACTACAGCCATCTATACCTACTTTATCTGTTTGGATAGGATTAATTAAGGAAATTCCGATAGGTATTTCTCATTCGAAAGTTCCCCTTTTTTATTCCATTACTAGGAAGATAGATTTAATCTATATTTCATAAAATGATACTAATTATCAATATTTCAGAATATTTAAATATTCCGATTCTCGAATTAGTTCAATTGTGATAAATTGGAAATATCACACTAAACTGAAAAGTGTGATAATTAAAGGTAGGGGAGGAAATGAGATTTGAAAAATTTTAAGTTTATGAAGTTTTTAAGTAGTATTCTAGTTTTCGTTATGGTGCTCTCTTTATTGGTTCCATTGTCGAGTGCTAGTGCTGAAGAATCGAAACCATTCAAGCAGGATAGTCAAAGTGAAAGTATTATCCAACTAAAGGCGGCTATTGCTGAACAGCTAAGCTTGTCTAAAGATGGTCCAACTCTCCACGAAAGCTTGCAAAATGTATCAGGCAATCAACAGGTTGCAGTCATTGTTCATTTATCTGAAAAGCCTGTTGCACTAGAGCAAGGTATAAGCGAAATCAAAGGCCAAAAATTCTCTAATGCCCAAGCAAAAGTAGTTCGCTCCAATGTAAAAGTACAGCAAGCACAAGTTAAAAAAGAGTTAGCTACTAAAAAGGTTCAAATGACTCAAGGATATACATTTGATACTGTTTTAAACGGTTTTGCGGCAACTGTGAAAGCAAACGATCTCCCGAAACTGCTTACAGTAGAAGGAATTACATTAATAGAACCTGATGTCATTGTTCACGCATCAGAAGATGATTCGACGAAATCATCAGAACTTATAAAGGAAGATCAATTAGAAGCTCAAATGAATACAAGTAATTCTTTTCTTGGCATCGAAGAGCTTTGGAAGGAAGGGCTTGAAGGACAAGGAATAAAAGTAGCTGTATTAGATACGGGTATTGATACAGATCACCCTGAATTCGCTGGAATTTATAAAGGCGGAAAGAACTTTATTCCAAACTCTTCGACTTACACGAAGCCTCGGGCTGATAATGATGCCTCGGAAACATCGCCTTCAGAGCGTCCAGCTGGGACACCTGAATTTAATGAAAAAGGAAGCGCGTTCTATACATCTCACGGTACACATGTTGCTGGAACAATTGCGGCAATCGGCGCTAACGAATACGGCATTAAAGGGATCGCTCCAAAAGTAGACCTTTATGCTTACCGTGTTCTTGGGGCATATGGAAGTGGTGCTACCTCAGGTATTGTTAAAGCAATTGAAACAGCTGTCATTGAAAAAATGGACATTATCAACCTTTCACTTGGCGGGGGAGCTAACACTGAAACAGATGCTGGTTCATTTGCTATAAATAATGCGATGATAGCTGGAACAATCGGAGTAGTTGCAACAGGGAACTCTGGTCCGAATCGCGGAACAATGGGGACGCCTGCAACCGCTCGTCTAGGAATTGCTGTTGGTAACACAACAAATCCTGAAATCATGTACAACGGGGAAGTGAAAGTGACAATTGGCAACTACAATTTAACTAAACAGCTTCCATTAATGGGAACTACTTTCGGAAAAAATGTAGCTACACAGCTTCAAGGAGAATTTGATGTAGTTGCTGTTCCAGGAAATGGAGAAGTAAAAGACTTTGAAGGAATTGATGTAGACGGTAAAGTGGCATTGATTTCTCGTGGCAGTATCGCCTTCGTTGATAAAATTGCGAATGCAAAGGCAAATGGAGCTGTCGCAACCATTATTCATAACTTTGCAGGTGGATCAAATGCACCGGACATTTCAGGCACATTCCTTGGTGATGCATTCGAATATCTACCAACATTTGATATGTCTCAAACGGATGGCAATGCCATGCGCGCTGCATTAGCAGGCGGAAAAGGCAAAATAAGCTTCAGTAAATTTGCTTCCACAAAGACACTGGGGGATGATGTAAACTCTTCAAGTTCACGTGGACCATCTACTCCAAACTTTGATATTAAACCAGATGTAAGTGCACCTGGAACAAATATTATGTCAACAATTCCAATGTATAAAAAAGATTTCCCTGATGCGGATTATGCAGAAGCTTATGGCCGTAAAACAGGAACTTCTATGGCAACACCGCATATTGCAGGTATTGTGGCATTAGTTAAACAAGCCAATCCTAATTGGAATGCGTTTGATGTAAAAGTGGCGCTTTCTAATACGGCCAAGGTTTTAGATAAAACAACATACGATGTGTTTTCTCAAGGTGCGGGGCGTGTAAATCCGTACGCTGCAGCGCACCCAGAAATTCTTGCTTATGCACTTGATACCGCAATTTTAGATGGAACGGGTGCCATTACTGAAAACTTGAAAGGTACAGTTACTTTCGGTCCACAATCACTGAAGGACCAGGATATTTCTGTAACGAAACAAGTTCTAGTAAAAGACATGAAAGGAAACGGTGGTAATTATAGCGTTTCAGTTGATGTGACCAAAACATTTGGTGATGCAACGGTTACAGTCGATCAGCCGACATTTAATTTAAACGGTGAGCAAGTGTTAAATATTACATTAACTGCTTCACAGGCTACAGCACCAAACGGCTCTGAAATACTAGGCTATATTTATATCAATGGAGGAGATACAGAAATTTCATTACCATTCGCAGCTGACCTTGGCGGCGAGGCAGTAACGGAAATTAAAGATTACAAGATTACAGAAACAGACCTATCCTTTAACGGAGATGGCGTGAAAGATTCAGCAGTCCTTTCATTCACATTAACTGGAGATGTAACAACTAACTATATCGAGCTGTGGGATATTATGAATCCTGAAGGTGGCGAATACGGAGACGGCTACATTGGTTATCTCCATGCAGGTACAGCGCTAGGTAAAGGCTCTTACACACTGAATATTGGTGGGCAGTACAAACCATGGGGAACAGAACCTGCCACAACGATTCCAGATGGTCTCTATACAATTGACTTTACAGGTCTTGCAGCATCAGGTGCAATTTCCGACTATGTTGGACCAATTATTGTGAAAACGACTAAACCAGAAATTTCGGGTTCAGTAGCTGATGGCATCGCTACAGGACAAGTAACAGATAAATATATCGACTACAATGAAGAATTAGCTTTATATGATTTACATTACAATTTAAATGATAAATTAAAAGCTTCCTATATTTCGACGGTAAATGGCCAAGTAAAAGCACCTGTTGCTTTTGAATTAAATCAAGATGGTAGCTTCACATTCCCAGTAACAGCGGAAACTAATGCTGTATCTGTAGTCATTACGGATGCTGCCGGGAATGTTGGGGAAGCAAAAATATATGAAAAAGAAATAGTTGAACCAGTAGTAACACTTTCTGTAAATCCAACTGAGCTAGACCTTACAGCTGGGGAAACTGCACAGCTTAAGGTAACGGAAACATCAACACCTGCAGAAGGTGATGCAACAGAGGAAGACGTAACATCAAAAGCTACGTATGCTGTTGGAGATGAAAATGTTGCAACAGTAGTAAATGGATTAGTCACTGCAGTAGGTGAAGGTACGACTACCATTACTAGTTCATACGGTAAAAATACTGTTTCGGTAAATGTTACAGTTAAAGCACCTGTTGTAGAACCAAAAGTAACACTAGAAATTGACCAAGCACAGGTTGAAACAAGAATCGGTAAAGAAGTTACCGTGAAGATTACTGAAGTAACTACTGTTAATGGTCAAACAACAGAAAAAGATGTTACTAAGCTTGCAACCTATGAAGTAGCAAATACTAAAATAGCTACTGTCAATGCAGGCGTTGTAAAAGGAAAAGGTCAAGGTACTACGACGATTACGGTAACGTATGGTAACCACACACTAACATTTGATGTGTTAGTTGAAAAGCCAGGTAATGACAATGGCAGTGGTAACGGCAATGGCAATGGCAATGGCAATGGCAATGGCAATGGCAATGGCAATGGCAATGGTAATGGTAACGGCAATGGTAATGGTAATGGCAACGGTAATGGTAACGGTAATGGCAACGGTAACGGTAATGGCAACGGTAACGGTAACGGTAACGGCAATGGTAATGGTAATGGCAATGGCAATGGCAATGGCAATGGCAATGGTAATGGTAACGGCAATGGTAATGGTAACGGCAATGGTAATGGTAACGGCAATGGTAATGGTAATGGTAATGGTAATAAAAATAATACTGAAGTTATCATGCTTAAGGCATAATTTACCTCAATTCAAGCAAAAAGAGAAATTGCTCTGTGCAATTTCTCTTTTTGGCTGTTGTTATAAGGTCATTGATATTCTCGCCATTTTTGATAAAAAATCTGTACCTCTTTATCTATCATAAATAACATCATTTACATATGATGAGGATCTTCGTAACGCTGCCAAGTGTGGCTTTTATTTATGAACATTACTCAATAATACCTAATAACATCACTGATGCTAAAATTTATATTAAAGGTACGGCACATAAAGAAAAATTTTTACTTTTATTAAGCTTCTAATGATTTATAAATCTTTTTGACTCTTTTTAATTGTGGTGCTGTTAGGTATCTTTCTCTTTTTCGTAACACTTTCAATAATTCATTTTTATTTTCATCTGTTACGGCTAACAGCGTACTTTCCGAGTGCTGAGGAATTTCCTTTGGTCTGCAATTCTCAAGGTGATGAAGTAATATTGGAAAAATCACATCATTGTTTTCTTTACTGACAGCTGCTAGCTTCGCAAGAGTGAGGACACCTTTATCAATTGTAATAACTGAACCCACTTTCATCGCACTTTTTAATATAGCTAGATGAGCCATAATGGTTTCTGATGCTACCTCGGCAATCGTTGCCAATGCCATCATCCCGCCCCAGACCAAACGATTATTAGGGCTTTTTAGCAACTCTATAAAAGTCAGGACATACTTACTGATTAGTTCTGGTTTAACTTGCCCAATTTCGTACGCTACTTTCATACAATCGTATTGAATTTTTTTATCTTGGCACGTTAAATTTTCAATTATTTCTTCTATACCCGCATCATTTTCTTCATGAATCAATTTATGTGCCAGCTCTATATTTGGCTCTTCATCGTTTCGACCTAGTTGAGAAGCTAACAGATCCACAACTGACATGATTATCCCCCACTTACGAAATTTATTTAATGTAGAAACATTATCACATTTAGCTCTTAACAAATCAGCTATCTTCATTACGGAAATCGTCTCATTTAATAGTAGAAATATTATTGCAATATAAATGCCATGGACGAAATCAAATTAACATCTCCTTGTTCTTTTTCTCAAAAAAATCTATGTTACGATGATTCTACATTAACAACTAAGAACGCACACGGAGGATTAATACATGCTTAAAAAAATAATTTCAATTGTACCAGTTGCAATGCTTTCGGCAACTTTAGGTGCTAATGCTCAAGCTGCAACAATTAACGTACAAAAAGGTGATACTCTTTGGGATTTATCTCGTACACACCATACTTCTGTAGAAAATATTAAAACATTGAATCATATGACTACTAACCTTATTCACCCTGGTGATGTCCTTACCATTGCACAACAATATACCGTTAAGCAAGGAGATACACTATGGGACATAGCCCTAGATCATCAAGTCTCTGTTTCACAAATTAAAGAATGGAACCAATTACAGACGGACCTTATTCATCCCGGTTTACATCTATCCATTATCGATGGTACGAAAACGAGTAAGGCTGTAACTGACAAACCAATAAAGCCTGCAGCTAATGCAGCAAAGGAAACAACAACTTCAATAACAAATAATACAACTGCAGTAGAAAGTAAACCTGAAGAAACTGTTTCATCAACAAGTAATACAGCTCCAAAGGATAGTGCACCTGAAGCGACCGCTCCATCAACAAGTACTACTGCTTCAAAGGATAGTGCACCTGAAGCAAATGCTTCATCAACAAGTACTACCGCTTCAAAGGAGAATGCACCTGAAGCCAATAAAACTGCCTCAAAGGAAATTATAGTGGAAGCTTCAGCCTATACGGCTTCATGTGAGGGATGTTCCGGTATTTCCGCTACTGGAATGAACCTTAAAGCCAACCCAAATGCGAAGGTCATCTCAGTTGACCCAGCTGTAATTCCATTGGGTAGTAAAGTTTATGTGGAAGGCTATGGTGAAGCAATTGCAGGGGATACCGGTGGTGCCATTAAAGGAAAACGAATTGATGTTTTTTTCCCTTCTCAACAAGATGCCATTAATTTTGGAGTAAAACAATTAAAGGTCACAATATTAGACTAACTTAACCATCCTAATAAACGACGGTGTAATTAATATGGCTACCGGGTCACAAGTCACAGTGAATGTTAAATTGTCAGAAGATGAGAAAGATGGGTATAAGTTATCCATTAACTTACAGATTAATCGTAAAAATATGGAATTAACTAATTGAAACATTAAACCACTAGAGAAATGGACCCTGAAGTATTGTTCTACAGGGTCTATATTTCGTTCATTTTATACATTACATCAAATAAAAAATGTTTAATACATTTCCCTTAAAACATAAGCCTCTCTATAAAAACTTAATACATATGACTTTTAACTATTTAATAGGTTTATATCTGCATATTGTTAAAAAAACGAATGGAGTTGATAGCTTGGGAAAGTTCTACCCAGAAAAACTATTCGTTCAATTCAGGAATGGTATGACTACAATGAAACCTGTCATTCCAAGACGTTACACACTTACTCACTCAGATGATACTGGCGATCTATTTTTAACGATAGGAAATGAGTTCGCTTGGGATAAAGTGAATACTAAGATGAGAGATGAGGTCTTAGGTGAATGGATTACTAATGGGGAATGCTTTTATTTCTATTTATATTTATATATAGAACAAGGAGAATACAATCAAAATGCATCTGCAAAACGCAATGAAATATTTAGGCGTGAGTTACCACTTGCACTAACAGCCATTCGATATGGCGATAGATCATTATTTGATCAATACCCTAAACTTGATCGGGCTAATATTATCGTTAACTTTCTATCTACTTATCCTCAATTTGCTAGGCAAGAGAATTGGGGTTCATTCAGTAGTTATAGCAATCATTGAAGAAAATTTGCTATATTGATTTCAACATGTCAGGTGGAAAAGTATCTAAACCTCGTATTATGAAACTGATAAGGAGATCCACTTCCACCAACACAAGAAAAAGGACATAAATGCAAAAAACAATGATAAATAAAATTAAACCACCTAAAATGCTGACATCCCAACTCTCTAGGTGGTCTTTTCGAAACCGCACTTACTTATGATACGGTTCACCCTTCATAATTCTAAAGCTTCGATAAACCTGCTCTACGAGTACGAGCTTCATGAGCTGGTGCGGTAAGGTCATTTTGCCGAAGGATTGTTGCTCGTCGGCTCTTTTTAGGACGTCTTCGTGTAGGCCTAGGGAGCCGCCGATGACGAAGGCAATTTTGCTTTTGCCGTAGGTCATGAGAGATTCAAGATCAGCAGCCATTTGTTCAGAGGTTTTCATTTTTCCATTGATAGCGAGGGCAATTACATACGTGTCTGCACTAATTTTGGCTAGTATCCGTTCTCCCTCTTTTTTCTTCACAATATCCATTTCAGCATCACTAAGTTGTTCGGGTGCTTTTTCGTCAGGTACCTCAATCAAATCCATTTTTGCATAGCCGCCTAGTCGTTTTACGTACTCATCAATCCCCATTTTTAAGTACTTTTCTTTTAACTTGCCGACTGATACAATCGTTATATTCACACGTTATCCACCTTTACAATTCATTTACAAACAAGTTATCCACAAAAGTTATCAACATATCCACACGTCATTGCTATATATTGTGTAAAGTTATTTACTTGATACAATATATTCTGCTGGCTGTTCACAGTAGCTACACTTTGTGGATAACTTTTTTTCCTCTTCGATTTTATCCATAATTGGGAACACTTTTTGCTCAGCTACAAACATGTCTAAAGCGTGTTCTATATGGCTTTCACAGCTGTATTTTTCCATTTTTTGATGTCTCCTTATTTTCCGAAATTTCCACAAACTTATTCACATTTCGGTGTATGTTATCCACAACCTATTGTATCAAAGGAATAGCATGTATGGAAGAAGTACCTTTTCCTCACTGTTTATTGTATAAAGTCAGTATTCATAATTTTCTAGTTATCCACAATATTTTATTAAAGGACTCTCCATCTCCACAAAAAAGCAGCGGAGATTTTACAATCCCCACTGCTATTCACTCTTTTTACAATGAATTACCGTTTGTTAATGTAAGTGTAAGTTCTACCAATTTACCTTGGCGATAAACTTTTAATGTTAATTGATCACCGATTTTTTTCTCATTATATAGATGTTTACGTAAATCAATGGCTGTTTCTATTTTTTGACCATCCATTTCCACAATAACATCATATTGTTGGACTCCTGCTTTTGATGCTGGTGAGTTATTCATTACATCTGTAATCACAACTCCTGTTGTCACCTCAGCTGGTAATTTTAATGTTTGTTGTTGGTAGAAGGCTGGAACATCTGTTAAGTCAGCTAATGAAATTCCCATTGTTGGACGTTTCATTTCACCATTTTTCTCTAGCTCCTCAATAATTGGAATGGCTGAATTAATTGGAATAGAGAATCCTAAACCTTCCACTGAGGATTCTGCAATTTTCATGGAGTTAATCCCTATTAACTCTCCAGCTAAATTGACAAGTGCCCCTCCGCTATTCCCTGGATTAATGGCTGCATCCGTTTGTAATACTTCTTGCTGCCAGTCTTCTGTTCCATCACCGTTTAAGTCTACGGGTACAGAACGATCCTTACCTGAAACAACGCCTGTTGTCACAGAGCCATAGAAATCTAAGCCAAGTGGATTACCTATTGCTATAACTGTTTCACCTTGTTTTAACACATCGGAGTTACCAAATGTCGCTACTGTTTTGACATTTTTTGAGCTAATTGAAATAACGGCAAGATCTGTCCAAACATCATGGCCCACTAGTTCGGCTTGCTCTTTTGTTCCATCAGGCATTGTGACCTCTAATTGTTTAGCCCCTTCAATAACGTGATTATTTGTTACGATAAAGGCTTTGTCACCTTCAATTTTATATACAACACCTGAACCGCTTCCCGCTTCTTTTGTTGTTGTTGATTGCTGACTCCAAAATCCTCCGCTTGTTACTTCCTGAATGTTAGTAATACCTACAACGGCTGGAGAAGCTTTATCAACTGCTTTTGTAACATCCGTCGTTACCTCCGTGGCAACTTGATCAATGGTCGTATCATTTTTCCCTGTATTACTTGATGTTGTACCAGGCATTTGATTAACCAGACCAGGCAACATCAGCCAAACAAGTAAGGCACCAATAATGACGCCGACCAAGCCACTAAAGAAATAGCCACCTTTTCCTCCGCCTCCACCTTTCTTTTTATGACGCTTGGCCTGCATTTCTTGCTCCTCGCGCTCTAGTCTTTCTTGAAGAGGTGATTTCGGTATTTCATCATTTTTTAGGAAATCACTGTTTTTATCATCATCTTGAAAGTAACTCATGTTCCTCATCCTTTCCTTTACTGCTTTTGTTAATTGTTACCCTAATCTTACGATTCAAACATTAAAATCAGATGAAAAACAAATAAAATGGACATAAAAATAGCTGCCCAACGCATTTATTAAAATGCGTCGAACAGCTTTAAGTTTTACCTAAATAACGAGTCGTTAAACCGTTACTAATTTTGTTGGCTCCTCTGCATCGGTATCAAAAAGATGAACATGCTCACCAACCATAATGCCACAGGACTGTAAGGTTTGTGACACGCTCATGCGCGCCAGCTCTTTCATATTATTATCCTTACTTAAATGCGAAAGATAGATATTGGTCGTCTTATCAAATACAACCTCACTCATTGCAATCGCTGCATCCTCATTGGACACATGTCCTACATCGCTTAAAATACGGCGTTTAATGGACCAGGGATAACGTCCCATTTGAAGCATATTAACATCATGATTACTTTCAAAAACGAAAGAATCTGCTCCACGTATAATACCCTTCATACGATCACTGACATACCCTGTATCTGTAATAATAACAAGCTTGCGACTACCCTCATGGAATGTGTAGAACATTGGATCTGCTGCATCATGTGAAACAGCAAAAGATTCAACGGCTAAAGAGCCAAAATGCTTCACTGTATCCATGTCAAATTCAAAACGTTGCTCCACAGGAATATCACCAACTAGCCCGTCCATTGCCTGCCATGTTTTGGCGTTCGCATAAATCGGTACATTATATTTTCGTGCCAGTACACCTATCCCTTTTATATGATCACTATGCTCGTGTGTGACGAAAATTCCACTAAGCTTCTTCATATTACGATCGATTTTTGTAAATAGCTGCTCCATCTTTTTCCCACTAAGACCAGCATCAACGATAAAGGCATAATCGTCATTCTCTACATAAATCGAATTCCCTGTACTGCCACTTGCTAAAACACTAAATCGCATTATTCAACTCCCCAGTCTTCTTCTTCGCCCTCTTGCTTGTCCTCCTGGATTTCAATGACTTTGCCTTCTACTGCATTGACAAAATACTCTTCTGTTTCTCCATCCGATAATTTCACTCGTACTTCCCATGTTGGCACTAATACCTGAGTACGAGTCAATTTAACAAGTGTTGAGTAACCTAACTTCATTTGCGTAATACGTGAGTCTGGCTTGAGCGGTCCTTTTGCATATAAAGTTTGAATAATTTGAAGGGGAGGAATGACAGTTTCCTGTTGTTCCATTTCTTCAATATTATCAATCATTGTTTGCTCATACATAGTTACTTCATTATTGGTATTCCATTTAATTTTTAATGAACCATTGTAATAGAACATCCGGTTATTAGTCTTCTGGAAAAAAATTGCGATTCGTTCTTCGCGATCTACTTTCCATAAGGCATACGATGCTCCTTCATTTACGTTTGCAACAGCAAAATCCGTAAAGCTTGCATCATCACTCACATTCCGTAATTTAACAGGCTTTAAGAAAATAGCACGAACTTTAGTATTCGTATTATCCCTAAATGTAATTTGTTGGTTACTATTACTAAATTCATCTGTGGTGAATTTATGCACTTGAGCTGTCATATACGAAGCAAACTCAATATTATTTGGTAAGGAGCCATACGTTATATTATCATCTTTTAAACGAGCTTCAATTGTTTTTTCACCCGGAACCTCAATATCTTTCGCCTCATTATAGCGATTTACATAAAGGGAATATAAGAAGATGTTTAGAATTAAAAAAACGAATATAAAAATAGATTTCGTTCTATTCCAATCCATTTTTAACACCTCCTAAAACTTCAGGAGTTAGTTTAATCCAAGATCCATTACGGATGACAAACCAACAAGGTTCAAATGTAAATATATTTAGTTCTTGATTTTGTGTTAAATAATAACCTAAAACAATTTCATCGATATCTGCTAGGGCAATATTATTCCCAACTTTTAATCTCTCAGCAATATCTGCTCCCGATGATAATTCTTTGATTTCCTTTTCTGCTTCAATATCCATATCTAATGAGAAGTATGGACGCTTATAATGGAAAATCCGGCTATCTCCCCAAATTGTCGTCATTCGGGTAATGACATGATTGCTATAGACAGGTAAACCTTGCAAATATAATTGATAATCCATTTGATTTTTATTTGTATTCGTTGAAGCATAACGGAAATCGGCAGTATATCCACCATGCTCGTTGATAAATTCAAAGCTATCTTTTAGCAATTTTGAAGGCTCAATTCTAATACTGCTTTCTGCAGCTGGATAAACATAGTTTAATGATTTTAGATTTGTATCTAATGTCATTAATGACATACCATCTGTATATTTTTCAGAAGATGCACTTTCAACATTGCGTCGCACTATATTTGGATCTGTAAATAACACATTTTTAAATAATTCTGGTGTGATTTCTTCAATATAGTACGTAAATTTTACAGATTCCATTTTATTGTTATCTACATAAAGCGATGTCTGATTTTCTCGCTCAATTTCTTTAAACGTGCCATATTTTTTTGCAGGCTCTATGACTTCCTGTATAAATTGGTTCATGTTTGGCACGCTTACATGTGAGCGGAATAATGATTGATTATTACTACTAATGTAATAAACCATTAACTCTTTGGTGCTTGAATTACTCCAGTCAATAATCATACGATTGAAGGTTGTTTCTGGTAACTCTTTATCAGCAAATTGAAAAATGGTGTTAAAGGATGAAAATGGAACCTCACCAGTGAAAAAAATCGTCATTCGATGGTCTGCGCCAATAATTTGATTTACATAGTTTGGCGAAAGATTGTTGTTAACAGGCTCTAAATCTAGAACGTTCCAGCCTTTAAATGTTTTCATCAAACTCTTCATGGCATTATTAGATACTGTGCCTGTAAAACCCTCATCAAAACGGAAAATAGCCTTGTATGGACGAATAATATCCTCCATTTCCTTTTGCGGCTTAATTAAAATTTCCTTCCGCTCCGTATTTTCAATATATTTATAATCTGGTGTGTAAGTCCAAATCAAAAAAGTTAGAATCACACTTAGCATGACAAGTAGAAATAAAACAACAGATTTAACTGGCTCTATATATTTCATTCCCACTCACCTGCCTCACCAAATTCATCTGCATCATATGGTAATGTGAAGAAAATTGTCGTGCCTTGCCCTTCCTCACTCTCTGCCCAAATCTTTCCGCCATGCGCTTCAATCATTTCCCGCGCAATAGCAAGCCCCAAGCCTGTTCCTCCCATGGAACGAGCACGGGCCCGATCGACACGATAGAAGCGATCAAAAATGCGGCCTACATTTTCTTTAGGAATCCCCATGCCATCATCTGAAATCATGACTTTTAGCATGTCACCTTGCCCTGTGAAGCCAAAGCGAATATTTCCGCCATCTGGAGAATATTTGATGGCATTCGAAATGATATTATCAATGACCTGTGTCACCTTATCCGTATCAATTTCTACATAAAAGGAGGTTTCAGGGAATAATCGTGCAAACTGTACTTTATCAGACTTAGACATTTCAAATCGATCGATAATTCGGTTAAAGAATGAATTAAATAAGACAATATCTTTGTTTAACTCATAGTCTGAACTATCCATTCGTGATAATTGCAATAAATCATTGACTAGTCGAATCATACGTTCTGTTTCAGTTTGCGTTACGTTTAAAAATGTAGGAGCAATATTTTCATCCTTCCATGCCCCATCCGCTAGTGCCTCTAAATAACTACGCATAGTTGTTAATGGCGTTCTTAATTCATGGGATACATTCGATACAAACTCGCGACGATCCATTTCTATCTTTTCCTGCTCTGTTATATCGTGTAATACAGTAATAAGACCATTAATAAAGCCTGTCTCTTTTTGAATAACCGAGAAATTGGCACGTAATATATAAGGTGCATCTGATGTACTGAAATTTAAATTAATAGCATCACTCATATGAATTAAATCTTCAAAGCTATATTCCTGATCAATCCCCAATACCGAGGCAATGGGACGACCTAGTGTAATATCCCTTGAAATATGCAGTAACTCCAACGCAGGGTCATTAATTAATATAATACGTCCCTTACGATCTGTCGCAATAACGCCATCTGTCATATTACTAAGGACTGAATCTAGCTTTCGCCGCTCCGCATCAGTAGTGGATTGTGCCTCTTGCAAACGATTGGTTAAATGATTAAAGGTAACGGCAAGCTGACCTATTTCATCTGTACCGTATACCCTTACTTTGCGAGAATAGTTGCCCTTTGCCATCGCTTGAGCTTGCTTTCGCATATCAGCAATTGGTTGTGTAATTGTTCGAGCAACGAGAATACCTAAAAAGATAGTAAAGACTAACGACATAGCTGTGCCGCCAAGGAAAATACGGTTAATTTCGTTCATTTGTTCAAAAACGGACTCAATATTCGCTTCAATATATAGAACGCCTATAATTTCATCATCCGGCCCTGCACCAGCTCGAATCGGGTTCGCTAATACCCATACTCGATTCCTCGTTTTGTTATCGAGTTTTATAATATCAAAGAGCGTTTCAGCAGATATCGCACGACGCACAAGGTCTGTGTTAGAGCGTTGTCCTATTAAATTTTGATTCTCGAGCTCAGATGTCGCAAGTATTCTTTGTCTATCATCAATGACACGAATTTCTAAAATATCACCATTGGAAACGTCTCTTAAACCAGTTGAAAACTCCGTAACGATTGACTTCAAGCTTTCCTCTAGTTTAGGCATGCTTTCGTCACGTTCCTTTAAAATTTCCTCACGAAGACTATATTGCATCAGGTCAACTCGCTGAAAAATAGAATCTTGGAAGTTGCTCTTCAAATTTTGTTCTAACTGGCGGGCAAAATAAATACCGATAATTTGTAAAGCAAGCAATATTAATAAAATATAAATCAGCACTAGTTTGACATGAATGGATTTAAAGAAGCTCACTTTCTGCATTCCTATTACTCCTGTTCAGGATTTCGTAAATAATAACCTACACCACGTCTTGTGACAATCCAAGCAGGGTGACTAGGATTATCCTCGATTTTTTCACGTAAACGACGAATTGTTACGTCAACAGTACGAACATCTCCAAAGTAGTCATAGCCCCATACCGTTTGTAAAAGATGTTCACGTGTCATTACTTGTCCAATATGTTTACCTAAATAATGTAGTAGCTCAAATTCTCGATGAGTAAGCTCAATAGCCTCATCACGCTTCATTACTAAATAAGCATCTGGCTGGATAACAAGGGAACCTACAACAATTTCGTTTGATTCCTCTTCTGCTTCTTCTGCTGCAGGTGCAGCAACCTGTAAACGTCGCATATTTGCCTTTACACGAGCAATAAGCTCTCGTGTACTGAATGGCTTAGTGACATAATCATCTGCGCCCATTTCTAAGCCTAATACTTTATCAATCTCAGAGCCTTTAGCCGTCAGCATTATAATAGGGAAATCATATTTTTTCCGTATCTCTCTACATACTTCCATACCATCGCGCTTTGGTAGCATGATATCTAGTAGCATTAAATCTGGTTGCTCTTCCTCAACCTTCTTTAGTGCCTCATCACCATCATACGCACATATCACTTTATATCCTTCTTTTATTAAATTAAATTGCAGAATATCTGCGATTGGTTTTTCATCATCAACAACTAAAATTGTTTTGTTCATTCATTCTCTCCCTTTCGTTTTTTATCTATTCTTAAACATGTTGTATTTGTAAGTTCACTACTCTTAACTCTATCATGCTTTCAGTTTCCTTGCATTAATCGTTCATCAATCACTTTAAATACTTTGACAAAATGGGCTATATTTCAACAAGTATTTCTCGGGAAATAATAGAAAAGACAGCCCACTATTTGGACTGTCTACTATTCAAAATGTTTATCGGCCTACATATGATAACGGATTAACTAATGAACCGTTCTTTTCAACTTCAAAGTGTAAATGTGTGCCTGTCGAATTTCCAGTAGAACCCATAATACCGATAACAGAGCCCTTTTCCACTACTTGTCCTACTTCAACATTAATAGAAGATAGATGTCCATAAAGCGTTGTATAACCATTATTGTGATTAATTACAATGCGATTACCATAAGTACCAGACGTACCAGCTGCACTAACTACACCATTATCGGCCGCCAAAATATTATAATTACTTGGACGAGCAATGTCGATTCCACGGTGGAAGGCGCCCCAACGTTCGCCCATACCGCTTGAGATATAGCCTCCTACAGCTGGCCATGAAAATTCACCTGTGCCACGTGAAGAGATTACCTTTGTCCCAACTACTTCAATTTGTTCCACTGGTTCTTGGGTAACTTTTTCTTCTAATGCAACTTTTGCTGTTTGTTTACCATTTTCAGACGTTAGGGCGTATGTTGTTTCTTTTTTACCATTAGCGCCTTCTTGCTTGATGACCTTTTCACCTTTATACATAGTAGGATCTTCTTCCACTACTTTTTTGAATGGAATCACATCTGCTACTTTCTTTTTCTTTTTAACCTCAAGATTTACAAATGGCTTTGCCACCGTTACATTCAATTCCTGTCCAACTTGTAAAACAGTATCAACTGTTACATCAGGGTTTAAATCTAGCAGCTCACTCGTTGTTAAATTATGTTTTTTTGCGACAGAACCTAATACATCACCTGATTGAATTTTATAGCTATCTTGTTCAAGGTAGCCTGTCATTAAATAGTTTACGGCTTGCTCAGGTGTTAAGATTTGAGTTGGTGTAACTTTTTGAGATATTCCTGAAACATCCTGTTTAAATGAAATATCTAAAAGTCGTAATTCGCCTGCTTGTAATTCTGGTAAATTAATTGTAGATTGTTGGTTTTTCGCTAATTTATCTAACTCTGGCTGAGAAATATATTGTAGCTTCAACAGTTGAACCGTTTTTTCATAGGCTTCCGTATTTTTTAATGATACGACTGGCTTATGATTTACTAGTAATGTAAAAGCATCCGATTTCGCTACTAAAGATTGCTTAAGTTTGGATAATGTTTCTGCATCTTTTGTTTCATTCGTAAAAACTTGTTCTGGGATTATTTTAACAGATGAGCTAGCATCCATAGATAACTCTTTGAATTGCTGACTTGCTTCTTTTTCTTTTGATGTAATAACTTCTTGAATAGCTTTTTCGTCAGATACTGCACCAATATAATCATTTCCCACATAGACATGGTATATTTTATTTAAATTTTCTTTCGTATGTTCTTTAGCAAAACCCATATTTATCGTTAGGCTCGTCATTAAAACTGCCATGATCGAAACCTTTTTAAAAGAAGAAAAATTGTAGGTGAATCTATTGTTTTCTTCTTTTTTATTCCAAAACGAATTCATCAATAAAGCCCCTTCCAACTTTCCCTTGTAATAGGATGATTTACCCACAAGGAATTTTTGCACCCTTATAATGTATCATAAAGAAAATAGCGTTTGAATGATTTCACTCTTTTGTAATGTAAATGTATTATTTATCTACTAATTGTTACATAGAATATATTTTATATAGTTGATAAATACTGTATTTTTATTCATAAAATGGGTATGGAACAACGTTATTTACCGTATTAAAAACCATATACTTAGCCATTGGTATAGTATTCTATTATTTTTTTCAAGTGAATTTAGGCATAATACTTTTTACTTTTTTAATATTCCGATAAAATATAAAGGAAGGCACATTATGGATTGGAGCGATTAAATTGAGTGATTCACAGACCTCTGATATGGCAGCAAAAATGTTGCGGCATCAGAAAAGTAACATGCGTAAAACATTTCTAAGGATTATTATGGTGCCGTTAGGTGCAATCATTATGGCTTTGGGCTTAGAGTTATTTTTAGTACCCAACCACATTATGGATGGAGGCATCGTAGGTGTTTCCATTATTACATCTCATTTATTAAATTTACCCCTTGGTATCTTCATCTTCATTTTAAACTTACCTTTTATTTTTTTAGGCTACAAACAAATTGGTAAAACCTTCGCGCTGTCCACAGGGCTAGGTATTACTGTACTCTCTACTGCAACTCTTGCTTTACATAACCTACATCCATTTACGGAAGATACATTATTGGCCACAGTTTTTGGTGGGATGATTTTAGGAGTTGGTGTCGGTATTGTCATTCGTTATGGCGGTTCTTTAGACGGAACTGAAATATTGGCAATTTTATTTAATAGTAAAACTCCTTTTTCAGTTGGAGAAATAATTATGTTCTTCAACATTATTATTTTTGCAGTAGCAGGATTTGTATTTAACTGGGAACAAGCTATGTACTCCATCATTGCATATTATATTGCTTATAAAATGATTGATATTGTAATTCAAGGGTTGGAAGAATCAAAATCAGTTTATATCATAAGTGATGCTATTGATGAAATTGGACAAACCATTATGGATCGACTTGGTCGTGGTGTCACTTTCCTTCATGGTGAAGGGGCTTATACAGGAAATGATAAAAAGGTCATCTTTACTGTCATTACTCGCTTGGAAGAATCGAAGCTGAAAACCATTGTTGCGGATATCGATGACAATGCATTTTTAGCCATTGGTAATATAGCAGAGGTAAAAGGTGGTCGTTTCAAGAAGAAGGATATTCACTAAGAAAAGGGCGTACCATCTATGGCACGCCCTTTTTATTGTATTTATTTTATTAGGCTTCCCAAACATCTACTAATACGTTTGTTTGCTCACGAGCAGGACCAACTGAGAAAGTAGCAATTTGAATACCTGTTAATTCACTAACACGCTCTACATAGCGTCGTGCATTTTCAGGTAGCTCTTCTAAAGTACGGCATGCTGTAACGTCCTCAGACCAGCCTGGAAGCTCTTCATAGATTGGTTCACATTGTTCAATAATATGAAGATTTGCTGGGTATTCTGTAATTGTTTCACCTTTATAGTTATAGGCTGTACAGATTTTTACTGTCTCTAAACCAGATAAAACATCAATTGAGTTAAGTGCTAGATGCGTAATACCACTTACGCGACGTGAGTGACGAACAACTACCGTATCGAACCAACCTACACGACGTGGACGGCCTGTTGTTGTACCATATTCACGACCAACTTCACGAATTTGCTGACCTACTTCATCAAATAATTCTGTAGGGAATGGACCATCACCTACACGAGATGTATAAGCTTTAGATACTCCAATAACGCTTGTTACAAGTGAAGGACCAACACCAGCACCAATTGCTACACCGCCTGCAACAGGATTTGAAGATGTAACATATGGATACGTACCTTGATCGACATCAAGCAAAATACCTTGAGCGCCTTCAAATAATACTTTACCGCCTTCATCAAGTACATCATTCAAAATTTTAGATGTATCTGTCACATATTTTGCGATTTCTTGGCCATAACCATAGTATTCCTCAAAAATCTCTTCGAAAGTAACACCTTCGACTTCATAGAATTTCTCGAATAATTTATTTTTAATGGCTAAATTATGACGTAGTTTTTCTTCAAAAATATCCTTATCAAGTAAATCAGCCATACGGATACCAATACGAGCTACTTTATCTTGATAGCATGGTCCAATCCCTTTACAAGTTGTCCCAATTTTATTATCTCCGCGGCTTTCTTCATCCGCAATATCTTGCTTTATATGATACGGCAGAATAACATGTGCACGATTAGAAATACGTAAATTATCTGTATTAATGCCACGCTCTTGTAAGCCTTTTAGTTCTGTTACTATTGATTTTGGATTGACAACTAATCCATTGCCAATAACTGAAGTTTTTTCTTTATAGAAGATACCTGATGGAATTAAATGTAGTTTATATGTTTCACCATCTATTTTAATGGTATGTCCTGCATTATCTCCACCTGCAAAACGAGCGATTGCATCGGCTTTTTGCGAAAGGAAATCCGTAATTTTACCTTTTCCTTCGTCTCCCCACTGTGTTCCTACAACTACTACTGATGTCATAATCAGCACCTCCGTTAGATACCTGTGTATCTCAATTTTTTAGCCTCAATCATTGTAACAATGATAGAAACACCTCGTCAATAAAAAAAGTGTAAAAAACACGAACATAAAATCAAAAAATCTGATTCAACGTTCGTGTTTAATAACAGAATGGTATGAATATTATCGAACATTCAGATTAATTCAGTCTAAGGTTAATTTGTAGAGGCAATTTATCTGAATGACGCACATGATTAATCACGTGACGGTGGCGGTGGCATTTGTGACCAATCCACATTAATGAATTTATTGAACTCTTTTTTAAAGGCAAGTGTAACTGTCCCCGTCGGACCATTACGTTGCTTTGCAATAATAATTTCGATCATATTTTTACTTTCAGACTCTTTATCGTAATAGTCATCACGGTATAAAAAGGCTACAATATCAGCATCTTGCTCAATACTTCCCGATTCACGTAAGTCACTCATCATCGGACGTTTATCTTGTCTTTGCTCCACTCCACGAGATAGCTGCGATAAGGCAATAACAGGCACCTTTAATTCACGTGCTAGTCCTTTTAGCGATCGTGAAATCTCCGATACCTCTTGTTGACGGTTCTCGCCTGGCTTCCCACTACCTTGAATAAGCTGTAAATAATCAATCAGGATCATTCCAAGCCCATTTTCTTGAGCTAAACGTCGACATTTTGCACGAATCTCATTAATACGTACACCCGGTGTATCATCAATAAAGATCCCTGAATTCGATAAACTCCCCATTGCCATAGTTAGTTTACCCCAATCTTCCGTAGTTAAAGCACCTGTACGTAAAACTTGTGCATCAATATTTCCTTCTGCACATAGCATACGCATGACAAGTTGCTCTGCACCCATCTCTAAAGAGAAGATTGCAACATTCTCTCGTGCCTGTACGGCAACACTTTGCGCAACATTCAAGGCAAAGGCAGTTTTCCCTACGGATGGACGGGCAGCTACAATAATTAAATCATTGCGTTGGAAGCCAGCAGTAATGTTATCCAAATCACGGAAGCCTGTCGGTATCCCCGTTACATCTCCCTTTTGTGATTGAAGCTGCTCAATGTTATCGAAGGTTTCCACTAGCACGTCTTTCACATGCTTAAAGTCCCCCGCATTCTTCCTATTGGCAACCTCCATCATTTTTTTCTCTGCTTCGCCTAGTAATGCCTCTACTTCGTCTTCTCGTGTGTAGCCATCCTCAACAATTTTAGTAGCAACACGAATTAAGCGACGTAATAGTGCCTTTTCCTCAACGATCTTAGCATAGTGAGCGACGTTGGCAGCTGTAGGGACAGCATTGGCGAGCTCTAGTAAATAGGATAGCCCGCCAACGTCTTCAATCTCTTTTTTAGCTGATAATTCTTCTGTAACTGTAACAACATCTATCGCTTTTCCTTGATCGCTTAACCGCAGCATTGTTTCAAAAATCTTCTTGTGGGCGTTTAAATAAAAATCATCTGCCAATAAAATTTCCGATGCTGTGATTAAAGATTGTGGCTCAAGGAAAATTGCACCGATAACCGATTGCTCCGCCTCCCGGTTATGCGGTGGAACGCGGTCCATCATCGGTTCGTTCATGGATCGTCGCTCCTTATTCTTCCGTTACATGTACTTTTAATGTAGCTGTTACTTCATGATGTAGTTTTACAGGAACATTTGTAAAGCCTAGTGCACGAATTCCATCATTTAAAGTCATTTTACGTTTATCAATTTTAATGCCATGCACTTTTTGTAGGGCATCAGCAATTTGCTTGGTAGACACTGAACCAAATAGACGACCGCCTTCACCAGACTTTGCTTTTAGCTCAACTGTTAATGTTTCTACTTTTTCCTTTAACGCTTGTGCTTCTGCTAGTTCAGCTGCAGCATTTTTTGCTTCTAATTTTTTCTGACCATCTAATTGACTAAGTGCTTGAGCGTTTGCTTCTGCTGCATAGCCATTTTTAATTAAGAAATTTTGTGCGTAACCATCTGCTACGTTTTTAATTTCACCTTTTTTTCCTTTTCCTTTAACGTCTTTTAAAAATACTACTTTCATTAGTCAGAACTCCCTTCAAAGACCTCTTCTATGGCCTCTTCTAATTGTGTTTTCACGTTATCAATGGTTTTGGCTTCTACTTGGCAGGCGGCGTTCGTTAAATGACCACCACCGCCAAGTCTTTCCATAATAAGCTGGACATTGACTTCGCCTAGTGATCGGGCACTAATTCCTATTTTTCCATCTGCCCGATGTGCAATAACAAAGGATGCACCAACATCCTTCATAGTTAGTAAAATATCTGCTGTTTGTGCAATTAAGACAGAGTCATACACTTTCGATTCCTCACCTACAGCTACAGCAATTCCTGGCTTTACGAATTTAACCGTTTGCACTATTTTTGATCGTTCAATATAGGTGTCTACATCTTCTTTTAAAAGACGTTGCACTAATACTGTATCGGCACCATTCGTCCGTAGATACGAGGCAGCTTCAAACGTACGTGCTCCCGTTCGAAGTGTAAAGCTCTTCGTATCGACAATAATACCCGCTAGTAGTGCAGTAGCCTCTAGCATATTAATCTTTGCTCGCTTCGGCTGATATTCTAATAACTCAGTTACCAGCTCAGCAGTTGATGAGGCATACGGTTCCATATAAACAAGTGTTGGATTTTCAATAAAATCCTCACTTCGTCGATGATGGTCGATTACAACAACCTTTTCAGCTAGCTTTAATAGGTGTGCATCAATAACTAAATTGGGTTTATGTGTATCCACAATAACAAGCAAGGATTTTTCAGTCATTTTCCCTGCTGCTTCCTCTGGTGTTAGGAAGTTTTCATAGAAATCTGATTTACTCTCTATTTCATTCATTAAACGTGTAACGCTACCATTTAACTCATCAAAATTTATGATGACATAGCCCTTCACATCATTCATTTGTGCCATTTTCCGAACACCGACAGATGCACCAATCGAGTCCATATCAGGGCTTTTATGTCCCATAACAAATACTTGATCACTATCTTGAATTAAATCACGTAATGCATGTGAGATGACACGAGCTCTAACACGTGTGCGTTTTTCAACTGGATTAGTTTTCCCGCCATAGAATTTTAGCTTTCCTGTAGGTTGCTTAATGGCAACTTGGTCACCACCACGTCCTAATACGAGATCCAGACTTGATTGTGCCAATTCACCAAGCTCCACTAGGGAGGATGAACCCGCTCCTACACCAATACTTAATGTTAAAGATAAATTCTTTTGCGCTGTTTTTTCTCGGATAACATCTAAAATAGCAAATTTTTTCTTTTCAAGCTCTGTTAAAATTGATTCATTTAATACTGCTAAAAAACGATCTGATGATATTCTTTTTACAAATACACCATGCTCAGCAGCCCATTCATTGACGATTGAAGTAACCATTGTATTTGTTAAACTACGTGGTTGGTCATCCATGGCCTGTGTGATTTCATCGTAATTATCAACAAATAAAATAGCGATAACTGTACGATCTGCAAAGTATTGCTTCTCAATAGCAATCTGCTCAGTAATATCAAAGAAGTATAGTAATCGTTCCTCTTTTTTATAATAAACACGATATTTACGATCACGTAATGTAATTGTAGCCTCATTTGTTTCTTCAGTCTTCATTAGTACGTAGATGTCATCAGAAATATTAACAATTCCTTCTCCGACTAATGATTCCATATTTAAGATTCCTTGCATATATGGATTCGACCATTCTATTTCATATTGCTCGTTCACCAACAGTATCCCAATTGGCATTTCAAGCAATGCTTCTTCCCCTACTTTTTTCATACGGAATGAAATGGATTCTATATGCTTTTCAGTTTCTTCAAAAGCAATCTTTTCCACCTTCCATGTGTAGACCATCAGTAAAGCAAAACCTATTCCATAACCGATACCTATCCCGATATTCCAAATACATAGAAGTACGAACGTCACAATTCCAAAAATGGAAAGAACAAAAAGCGGATAGCGAATTGGTCGTTTTCTAAAAGTCCCCATTACAATCAGCCCCTTATTCTTTAGTCTTCCCCTTTACAAGTGAACGTACGTCAAAACCTAAATCAACGATACCTAGTAAGATCATGAAGGATGATAATGGAATAGCTAACACGGTAGCAACCCATTTAACCCCATTTGGCATCCCTTTTCTAGAAATGAAATAATGGATAAATGATATCCCTTGTAGAATGAGTAGCACCCATAAAATATAAGAAACATTCAATACGATTATATCTAGTGTAGAACCAGCCTCTGGACGCATAAATAAATTAATGCATAAAACGATCATGTAGTACCATAAAATAGATCGTGGTAAGCGCATATTTTGGAATGGTGCAAACTTTGGAACATCCACGCCAAGTCGTTTTAAAGCTGGCAAATTTAGCGCTATGATAATAAATGCAGCAAAAAATGCTGATATTGTTATTGTGGCAGGCATTGTCAGCTCGATCGTGTTAAACATAGCCTCTAGCTGTTCCGGCTTTATCGCCACTTGCCCTGTAACGTTTTTCGCAAATTCATTTGATTGCTCATAATTTTTGCGAGCCAACTCTAAGCTCATGCTGATGAAGTCAATTCCTGCAAATCTTACATAGGCGACATAAACAAGCGCCATCGAGATTAGATTGGCAATCCCCGTTGACATAAATAAATAAAGCTTACTCTTCTTCTGATAAATAGCGTTACCCATTACGACACCCAGTAACCCCAAAACAAAGGCAAATGGTAGCATCGATAGTCCACTCGCTATACTAGTTAAAATACAGCCTACTATTGCTACGAGTATTGATGAGGAACGTTTGTAATTTGCACTATACCAAGCAATCGGTAGTGGAGCGAATATTAAAGCTACTATAAAAACAAATGGTACATATGCGGAAATCAGCATTAATACTGTAAAAATTGCAACCACCATTGAGCCTTGGACAAGCGCTTTTGTTTGATTATTCGGCATTGAAAACCTTCCTTTTTTTCAGTCAAACTTACTACCCTTTATTGTACCATTTTTTCATAGTATTGAACAAAAATCGCTTAGATCACTATATGCTTTATTATGAATTTTATCTAAAAAACGTCTACTTCAATTTTCGATAAAAAAAACCAGCATACCCGATACGAATATCGTAATATGCTGGTATTCAAAATTGATGTAAGGTCAATTCCTTAACGATCAATCTTATTTGTCTTCTGCTACGAATGGAAGTAATCCCATGATACGAGATACTTTAATAGCTGAAGTTAATTTACGTTGGTACTTTGCACTTGTGCCAGTTACGCGACGTGGTAAAATTTTACCGCGCTCAGAGATGAATTTTTTTAATAAATCTACATCTTTGTAGTCGATGTGCGTAATATTGTTTGAAGTGAAGTAGCAAACTTTACGGCGTTTGCGGCCTCCGCGACGTGGTGCCATAGTGTGTCTCCTCCTTATCTTTTTTTATTGTAGAAGCATTAGAATGGAAGATCATCCTCAGATACTTCTATCGGTCCTTTGCTATTAGCAAATGGATCCTCATCTACACGTGTATAGTTTGGCTGATTCATAGGTGGTTGATTTTGCTGATAAGCATCGCCGCCATAGGAACCCTGTCCTGGCATAGCGCCACCAAACTGCTGTTGTGGTTGACCGCCGCCATATGACGGTTGGTTATTACCGTAAGTTTGTCCACCACCGTATTGAGGAGCAGGAGCACCGCTACCATTACGTGGTTCTAAAAACTGTACGCTATCCGCCACAACGTCTGTTGTATATACTCGCTTACCGTCTTGTCCTTCATAACTGCCTGTTTGGATACGACCTTCTACCCCAATTAAACTTCCTTTTCGCATGAAGTTCGCTAGGTTTTCAGCCTGTTTTCGCCATGCAACACAGTTAATGAAATCAGCTTCACGTTCACCTTGTTGATTTGAGAATGCACGATTCACAGCAACTGTAAATCTTGTAGACGCAATTCCATTTGGTGTATAACGTAGCTCAGGATCTTTTGTTAGTCTTCCAACTAATACGACACGGTTTATCATCAGAATGCAACCTCCTTTTCAGCGTTTTGTTAAAAAATTATTCAATATTAAGCTTCTTGGCGAACTGCAATGTGACGAATGATGTCTTCGCTGATGTTAGCTAGACGTGTATACTCGTTGATTGCATCTGAAGTAGCGTTTACTTTTACGATTTGGTAGTAACCTTCGCGGAAGTCTTGAATTTCATAAGCTAAGCGGCGTTTGCCCCACTCTTTTGATTCGATGACTTCTGCACCGTTAGAAGTTAAAGCTTCGTTGAAACGTTCAACTAGAGCTTTCTTCGCTTCGTCTTCAATGTTCGGACGTACGATGTACATTAATTCGTATTTTCTCATCTGTTTACACCTCCTTATGGACTAGGCTCTCCTATATTAAGGGAGCAAGGAGCAAGTAATAAATTATTACTCACATCAATGAATTGTAACATATAGGTACTTTTCTTTCAAGTCGCAAACTTACAATTCATTTTATATAATGAACGTAACCTGTTTAATTCTTGAAAGGAGAACTTTTGTGCTACCGAATAAAGAACCTATTGTTATTGAATTAAATATAAAAAAATTAATGATCGACAATATTGTGATCACAGTTGGTCTTGTCATATTATTTATAGCCATTCAATATATTTGCTTTAAAGATTTTCACTTTTCTTTTTGGGCTATCATTGGTGGTACAGTACTGTTTGTAATTCTGTATGTAATTTTTATTATTTTGCATGAAGCTTTTCATTTACTTGGCTTTATGCTCTTTGGCAAAGTACCTTTGAAGTCTTTACAATATGGCATAAACTTAGAGCTAGGTGTTGCCTATGCAACTACTACAAAGCCTCTATATAATCACGCCATGAAACGGGCATTATTGCTGCCATTTTGGACGACTGGCGTTCTTCCTACTATTGCAGGGTTTTATTTTAATAATACCATTTTAATACTGGTAGGAGCCTTTTTAATAGCAGGTGCAGTAGGTGACTTTGCTATGTATAAGGAATTACGAAAATATCCTAATAACGCCTTAGTGCAAGATGACCCTAAATTACCGAAGCTTTATGTTTATATAGAAAATGACCGTTCACCAAGGCAAGATACATACGAAAATTAGACTCTGTCATTCGTAAAAATAACAGAGCCTAGTCATAACTCTTAAGGAGTTAAAAAGCCATGCTGTGCAGCTGTATATAAATTTCTCCAAATGCGGTTTATTGGGGCAGTCTCTGTAATAGCATCCATGCCAAGATTACGTATTAATTTATTGGCAATCTCTATACAAGCAGCAGCAATCTCTTTACTCATTTGTGTAAATTGTGTTAGTTCTTCCTCTGTCAATGATTCATCTCGCTGATGCTTTTGCCAATATACCGACAAGGTTGTATAGAACTGCTTTTCAAATTGTTTAAAATGCTTTTGTTGCTGCATGAGTAAAAATTGTAATGCTCCCATACGCTCAGCTCGATGGGCATCATGATTGCGTTGCTTGATTAAAATAAATGCTTCTTCTAAAAAATTTTCAGTTATCCCTAGACAAACGCTTAAAAAGGAAGCCTCTGCAAAGGTTGTAAATGGAAAGGTATGTACAGCATTCCCATAGCTATTTCTGATCTTACCTATTTGGAAAGTAGCCTCCTGAGGTACCCATACGTTGTTTACGCGAATAGTATGGCTTGCCGTCGCCTTCAAGCCCATTGCGCGCCAATCATTTAAAACTTCAACATCTTGACGGTCTAAGCAACAACTAATGATTTTTTCTGTTTTCACGCCATCTTGCTCTATCAAACAATTCATTGTAAAGGTTGTAGCATAGTCCGATCCACTACAATATTTCCATTGCCCTGTTACTACATAACCATCTTCTACTTTTACAGCTACACCCGTTGGATAACCACTACCTGCGATAACTGCATTTTTAGGGGTAAAGATTTTTTCGCACATTTCTTGGCTAAATGCTGGAATAAATGCATTACCTCCAGTCCCGATTGTCACAAGCCAACCAACATTCCCATCGAGGGCAGCTATTTGTTGAAACACTTTTATTCCCTCTACTAAATCTAGATTCTGACCTCCTAGTTCATTTGCAGTGAACAATTTGAACAATTTCTGTTCATACATAAACTCTAAGACATCATGGGGTAAACTTTCTAGCTGCTCAAACTCTAGACCGCGCTCTTTTATTTCCATTACGTTCATTTGATGTCGCTCCCATACACTAAAAATTCAGATAAAACAATAATTGAAAAAAGGCAATCACTAAGATTGCCCTCTGTTCGTCTTATACATTAAAGCGGAATAACATAATATCGCCATCTTGAACTTCATACTCTTTACCTTCAAGACGTACCTTACCAGCTTCCTTAGCCGCTGCTTGAGAACCTGCCTCTAATAGATCATCATAAGCAACTGTTTCAGCACGAATGAAGCCTCGTTCAAAGTCTGTATGGATGATCCCTGCACATTGCGGTGCCTTCATCCCTTTACGGAACGTCCATGCACGAACTTCTTGTACACCAGCAGTGAAATACGTAGCTAAGCCTAATAAGTCATAAGAAGTACGGATTAGCTGATCTAAACCAGACTCTTTAATTCCTAATTCTTCTAAGAACATAGCCTTTTCCTCATCGTCTAGCTCTGAGATTTCTTCCTCGATTTTTGCACAAATTGTAATGACTTGAGCACCTTCAGCTGATGCATATTCACGTACCTTTTTGACATATTCATTATTGTCAGCATCCGCCACTTCATCTTCTGAAACATTGGCAACATACAGCATTGGTTTAATTGTTAGCAAATGAAGACCTTTAATTACCTTTAGTTCATCATCTGAAAGCTCGGCAGCACGCGCTGGTTTACCGTTCTCTAACTGCTCTTTAATTTTTAAAAGTACTGGCTCTTCAATCATGGCTTCTTTGTCTTTTTGTTTGGCCATTTTGCTAACACGTTGGATACGTTTATCTACTGATTCTAAATCGGCTAGTGCTAGCTCTAGGTTAATAACCTCGATATCATCAATTGGATCCACTGCACCCGATACGTGTGTAATATTTTCGTCTACAAAACAACGTACAACTTGGCAAATGGCATCTACTTCACGGATATGCGCTAAAAATTTATTCCCTAGACCTTCACCTTTGGAAGCACCTTTTACAATCCCTGCGATATCTGTAAATTCAAATGCTGTTGGTACTGTTTTTTTAGGTACAACTAATTCTGTTAATTTATCTAAACGTGCGTCTGGTACTTCAACGATACCGACATTTGGATCAATCGTTGCGAATGGATAGTTTGCAGCCAATGCGCCCGCTTTTGTAATTGCGTTAAATAATGTTGATTTTCCAACGTTAGGTAAACCAACGATTCCAGCTGTTAATGCCATGAATGGACACAACCTTTCTATAATCAGTTCAAATTTTCTCTCATATAACCTTTTCTATTATATTGATTCACTTACAAAAAGTCTAATATGCCTGAAGTTATGCCTCACTAGCAGAAAGTAAAACCTTTTTCATTTTTTTCTCAAATTCTCGACGTGGAATCATTACGCTATGTTGGCAACCTTCACATTTAATTCGAACATCGGCACCCATACGAATAATCTTCCATTTATTCGTACCACAAGGATGTTGCTTTTTCATTTCAACAATATCATTTAAACCATATTTCTTTTCTTCCACCTTACTCACTTCTCCCCTCACCTTTGTCATAGAACATCATTTTTGGATGGGCCATTGGTATACGATGCTCCTCAAAAAGCTTTGTCACATCTCGGCGTATACTACGAGCCACTCCATATTGTTGCTGTGGTAATGTTTCAGCAGCAATACGGATCGTTACCTCTGTACCTTTGACATTTTGTACACCTAAAAACACCGGTGCCGCTATTAATTCTTTATGTTTTTCTGGTAATGATTCTAGATATTGATTAATAACCATCTCAGCTTTTTCAAAGTCAGCATCCGCGGTCATTTGTAAATCTATAAAAATTTTGGAGTTGTTAACAGAGTAATTGACGACCTCACCAATTGCACCATTAGGAATGATAAATTGCTCTCCAGTCCCCCCATTAATTTTCGTAGTACGTAAACCAATTTCTACAACTGTACCTTCTGCTCCATTAATTTTTATATAATCCCCTACACCAAACTGATCTTCAAAAATAATAAAGAAGCCCGTGATAACATCCTTCACTAAACTTTGGGCACCAAAACCGACAGCTAATCCTACAATCCCTGCCCCTGCTAAAAGACCCACTACCTTTATATTTAAAGAAGATAGAATGCCAATGATTGCAGAGAAATAAACAACATAGGAAATCACACTTTGTAATAATCTCGAAATCGTACGTTGACGTCGCTCTGAATGATTTAATGGGGATCGCATACGGATTAAAAATAATTTTTTAATCAATTTTTTACCCATTCTTACAGCTATCCAGGATACTAGTAAAATTAGCATAATCTCAATAGAAGAATCTATGACACCTTCCCAAAGTTTGTCAGATGTGAGCTTTTCCCAGTATCTCTCCATTAATTTCTTATTCCATTCCATCGTTTCCACCTCTTGAATAACTTGCTAAAAATTTGCGTATACTGCATAAAAATTGAGCACTTCTAAAAATAAAAAGAAAGTGAGTTTTTTTATGAATACTATACCAAATTTGTTACTACCTTATTCCCTTCATCACGAAAGTAAAAATGCTGTTTGGCAATTAAGTACATTATTTTTAGAATATATACCGTTTCATCATGAACGACTAATTTTTTGCTGCATTGGCAGCGACCGTTGTACAGGTGATACGCTTGGACCGTTAACGGGTAGCTTTTTAAATAAGTCAGTTAGCTTCCCCTATGAAATTGTCGGTTCTTTAGAAGATCCGCTACATGCTCTAAATCTAGATTCTACTATTCAACAGCTACACAATCATACTACAAAACCATTCATTATTGCGATTGATGCCTGTCTTGGTAGTGAACAAAATGTCGGTCATATTTCCGTTCAAAGCGGTCCTATTTTTCCTGGGAAGGCTGTAAAAAAAGAATTACCCCCAATCGGTGACATTTCCATTAAAGGAATCGTCAATATTGGAGGTTTTATGGAAATGCTTGTTTTACAAAATACAAGGCTTCATATTTCTTATGCTATGGCTGAAAAGCTTTCAAGAGCATTATTACTGGCCGCCCACCGTTATTCATTAAAAAATGTAGAAGAAAGCAACCATAATACCAACAATGACGATACCTGGCAGCAAGTTAGCAGCCTTGATCTTAGTTAAACCAGCTATATTTAACCCTATTGCCATAATCATAACGCCGCCAACGGCTGTCATTTCGGTAATATACATTTGTAGCGCAGCATCAGGTATAAAAGAACTAATGACCCCTGCAAAAACTGCAATTAATCCTTGATAAATAAAAACAGGTATCGCCGAAAGCAATACACCTATACCTAATGTGGATGCTAGAATAATGGATGTAAAACCATCAATTAATCCTTTAGTAATCAATACATTATGATCATTACGAAGACCGCTATCAAGTGCACCAATAACAGCCATGGAGCCAACAACAAAGATTAATGAAGCTGTGACAAACCCTTCTGCAATGCTAATTTGATTTTGATCATTTCGTTTTGTACGAAATAATGACTCTACCCATTTGCCAAGGCGATTCATTTGCTTATCTAAATCTAACCACTCACCTACTACAGTACCCACCACTAAACTTACGATTAAGATAATAAAATTATCACTTTCAAATCCCATTTTTATCCCTAATAGTGCGACTGCTAAACCAATTATGGATAGGACAGTAGACTTCATAGATTCAGGAATATTTTTGAAAATCCGCCCCACTAATGCACCTGCTATAATTAGCACAGCATTAATCAATGCCCCTAGTATTACCACCCTTTTGCCTTCCTTCTCTCTAAAAAATAGAGAGCGCCTGTTTGCTTGGCGCTCTGATTAAATTATATAAATATCATTTATTCTTCTTGTACATTTAGGATTTCTAAGATGCGCTCTAAATCATCTTCAGAGTAAAATTCTATTTCAATTTTCCCTTTATTATTATTCTTTCTAATTTGAACATTTGTTCCAAAATAATCTCTTAATTGAGATTCTTTCGCCGCCACAAATATATCTTTTTTCTTGGGCGGAATTGTTTCACGTGAAACTTCCTCATTTAAGGATTGTACTAACATTTCAACTTGGCGAACATTTAAACCTTGCTTCATTACCTTCATAGCTACTTCAGAGATTCGTCTTTTATTTTTTAAGCCGAGTAATGCCCTGCCTTGTCCCATAGATAGTGTCCCATCATTCATAAAATTTCGGACATCTTCTGGTAAAGCAAGGAGACGAACATGGTTAGCTATATGTGGTCTACTTTTTCCTAAACGCTTTGATAGCTCTTCCTGTGTTAAATGTAAGTTTTCCATTAAGCTTTGGTAGGCCTCTGCTTCTTCAATGACTGTTAGATCCTCACGCTGAAGGTTCTCTAGAATAGCTAGTTCCATCATTTGTGCGTCTGATAATTCTTTAATGATTACAGGAATAACATCTAAACCTGCTAGTAAACACGCTCGATAACGACGTTCCCCTGCAACGATTTCAAATTTACGCCCCTTTTTCCGTACAGCAATTGGTTGCAAAATGCCATGCTCATTAATCGAATCTGCTAATTCTTGTAAAGCTTCTTCATCAAAAATTTTACGAGGCTGAAATGGGTTCGCAACAATTAAATCTAATTGAATTTCTTCCACTAGCCCACTTTGTTCTAATGACTCTCCTGGAAATAGTGCACCAATGCCCTTTCCTAAACCTTTAGCCATTTTTAATCACTTCCCTCGCCATCTCCAAATAAACTTCTGCACCTCTAGATCTTGCGTCATAAGTGATGATTGGTTGCCCATGACTAGGTGCTTCACTTAAACGCACGTTACGAGGAATTATTGTTTTATATACTTTATCTTGGAAATATTTTTTCACTTCATCTATAACTTGTAAGCCAAGGTTTGTTCTTGCATCTAGCATTGTTAGTAAAACACCATCAATATATAACTGTTGGTTCAAATGCTTTTGTACAAGACGAACAGTAGATAGCAATTGGCTTAGACCTTCCAATGCGTAATATTCGCATTGTACTGGAATAATCAATGCATCTGAAGCTGTTAAAGCATTAATTGTTAAAAGTCCTAAAGATGGTGGACAGTCAATAATTATATAATCGAAATCTTCTTTTACATTTTGTAATGCATGTTTCAAACGTACTTCCCTTGAAATAGTCGACACCAATTCAATTTCAGCGCCTGCAAGCGAAATTGTGGCTGGTACAATTGATAAATTATCTACATTTGTTTTTTGAATGACATTTTCAACATCTTCATCATCAATGAGCACATCATAAATACAACTTTGAATGTCTCCTTTATTAATACCAAGGCCACTTGTTGTATTCCCTTGCGGATCAGTATCAATAAGTAGCACTTTCTTACCTAAATAGGCTAGGCAAGCGCTCAAATTGACTGAAGTTGTTGTTTTTCCTACGCCACCCTTTTGATTGGCGATTGCTATAATTCTACCCATTTAAAAGCACCTGCTTTCATTTATCAACGTTTACTTTGACAAATCATTTGTAAAATCAATGTATTTAACCCGCTATCTAACTTTCATTCTATCAAAAAAACAGTTAGAAGTTGTATAAAATATTAAGAATATATACAAAAAAGGAGACACCTCATTCAACTTTCTGAGATATCTCCTTTTTACAGTGAGAGAAAAGTTACTAATAAATTATTCCGAGATAATTTATTACACCTTTTTCTTTTTAGGTATCTTCACCGTAATTTGATAATATTCTTCTGTATCTTCTTCTTCCGTATTTACCGTAATACCACTTTTCGTTACCATCGTTAATGATTGCTTAATAGTATTTAAGGCTATACGGACATCTTTACTAATGGCTTTGCGCTTCGGCCTTGCTTTCTTTGGTACCGACTCCTCCTGCTCGTCTGTTACCGGATGCAAGATGACCTGAATCTGTTCCTCTAACTGGCGAACATTCCAATCATTATCAACTGTTTGTTGTAAAATTTCTAGTTGTAATGGTTGATCTTTAATAGCAATTAATGCACGTGCATGTCGCTCAGAGATCTTGCGCTGTAATATGGCTTGTTGCACTTCATCTGGAAGCCTTAATAAACGTAATTTATTGGCTACAGTGGATTGTCCTTTTCCAAGTCTTTGGGCAAGAGCTTCTTGTGTGAGCTCATGTAGCTCCAACAATTTTTGATAGGCTACCGCTTCTTCAATTGCAGTTAATTCCTCACGCTGTAAGTTCTCTATTAACGCAATAGAAGCTGTCTCCTTATCGGTTAAATTACGTACAATAGCAGGAACCTCTGTCCATTGTAGCTTTTTCATAGCTCGATAACGACGCTCACCGGCAATGATTTCATATTGATTTTCTGATGTTTTACGTACAACAATTGGCTGAATCACACCATGCGTATGAATGGTTCTTGATAATTCTTCAATTTTTTCATCATCAAAAATAGTACGTGGCTGAAAACGGTTAGGTACAATTTCATCAATAGGCAATTTTATGACTTCTTCTGCTGTTTGAACCGCCTCTGCTTGTTCTACTTCATTTTTCACAATAGGCTCTGTTTTACTTCCGCCTCCAAAAAAACGTGAAAAAGGACTTTTCATCCAAGTGGCACCACCTTTAAGTAACTATCTTGCTCTGTCTCATTCTATTATTATTTATTATATTTCCTCAAATGTATATAGTTCATAGATGACTTTTGCGTGAACCATCCATAACTAGTATGTATGCTCAAAATAGAAAAAATATATTCTACTTTGAGAAAGTTTCACATGAAACACTAATTATTGAATTGGTGTTTTATTTGGTACACCTGGCTTACGCGGGTATTTTTTCGGTGTTCCTTTTATTTTATCAAATATATATAAAGTGCGGTCACTTTCTTCCACAGGTAGCTTGAAAGAATATTCTTCTTTCAGTTTAACACCTAGTGTTGTTAATGCTTTTTTAGCATCTTTTAATTCTTCTGCACCTGCAGCTGCTTTTAAGGCAACAAAATAGCCATCTTGTTTTGCTAATGGCACACATAGCTCCGATAAAACAGATAAACGAGCTACTGCACGTGCTGTCACCACATCATATTGTTCACGATATTTTAAATTTTGACCAAACTCTTCTGCGCGGGCATGCACAAAATTCATATTTTCTAATTGTAACTCATCACTTAAATGGTTTAAAAATGTAATTCTTTTATTTAAGGAGTCGACAATTGTGACATGTAAATGTGGGAAACAGATTTTTATTGGGATACTGGGGAAACCAGCACCTGCTCCTACATCACAAACAGTTATTACTTTTGAAAAATCAAAATAAAATGAGGCACTGATTGAGTCAAAGAAATGTTTTAAATAAACACCTTCTAAATCTGTAATAGCAGTCAGGTTCATCTTTTCATTCCACTCGACTAGTAATTCAAAGTATTTTTTAAATTGAGCAATTTGCTTTTCGGAAAGCTCGATGCCCTTTTTTTTAAGTGCCTCAATAAATTGTTGTTCGTTCATGTAAAGTCTCCTTTATTAATCTAGCCATACTAGTACATCTTAACAATAGTATTGCTTTAAAAATAGGAAGCGGGCACAATGGTATGCCCGCCCCTTATTCACTTTACTGTTCTTATTAACCGCTTATTTTCGCGATTTTACCTTGTTCAATGTAAACAAGCAGAATAGAAATATCTGCTGGGTTCACACCAGAAATACGAGAGGCTTGTGCAATGGAAAGCGGTGTAACTTGTTTTAATTTTTGACGCGCTTCTGTCGCTAAACCAGAAATCGCATCATAATCAATGTTTTCAGGGATTTTTTTATTTTCCATTTTATGCAGCTTCTCTACTTGTAGCAATGCCTTTTCGATATAGCCTTCATATTTAAGCTGAATTTCAATTTGCTCTTTTATTTCTTCTGTAAATTCAATATCTGCCGGGATTAATGAGGAAATCATCTCATAATGCATTTCTGGGCGTTTTAGTAAATCAGCGCCCCGAATTCCATCTTTTAATTCACTACCTCCAGCAGAACGAATAACAGCTTGTGTAGCTTCATTCGGTTTAATAATTATTTCACGAAGACGTGCAATTTCATTGTCAATCAATGCTTTTTTCTCAACGAATTTTTCATATCGTTCTTGTGGAACCATGCCGATTTTATAGGCTAACTCTAATAATCGTAAATCAGCGTTATCATGACGTAACAATAAGCGATACTCTGCACGAGATGTTAGTAAACGATAAGGCTCGTTTGTTCCTTTTGTCACAAGATCATCGATGAGTACCCCAATATAGGCATCCGAACGACTAAGGATTAATTCCTCTTTACCAAGTACATTAGCTGCAGCATTCATTCCTGCCATTAATCCTTGGGCAGCCGCTTCCTCATAGCCCGATGTACCATTAATTTGGCCAGCTGTATATAAGCCTTTAATGCGCTTTGTTTCTAGTGTTGGCCACAATTGTGTAGGTACAATTGAATCATATTCAATGGCATAGCCAGCACGCATCATTTCTGCGTTCTCTAAGCCTGGGATTGATTTTAGTAAACGTGTTTGAACATGCTCTGGTAGGCTTGTTGATAAACCTTGAACATAAACCTCACGTGTATTACGTCCTTCTGGCTCTAAGAAAATTTGATGTCTCGGCTTATCGTTGAAGCGTACTACTTTATCTTCAATTGAAGGGCAGTAGCGTGGACCTGTCCCTTTAATCATCCCAGAATACATCGGTGAAAGATGTAAATTCGCCTCAATTATTTCATGTGTTTCAGGGCTTGTATACGTTAACCAGCAAGGTAGTTGGTCCATAATGAATTCCGTTGTTTCAAAACTAAATGCACGAGGAATTTCATCTCCTGGTTGAATTTCAGTTTTATCATAATCAATTGTACGATTATTAACACGTGGTGGTGTACCTGTTTTAAATCGAACAAGGTCAAAACCAAGCTCTTTTAAATTATCAGCTAAGCGAATTGACGGTTGTTGGTTATTAGGACCACTTGAATATTTTATATCCCCAATAATAATTTCACCGCGTAGGAAGGTACCTGTTGTGACAACTACTGTTTTGGCACGATAAATAGCACCGATTTGTGTAATAACCCCTGTTACTTCTCCATCCTCAATGATAAGTTCTTCTACCATTCCTTGATGGATTGTTAAGTTTTCGGTTTCCTCTAATATGCGTTTCATCTCTTGTTGATACAAAACTTTGTCAGCTTGCGCACGTAATGCACGTACAGCTGGGCCTTTTCCTGTATTTAACATTCGCATTTGAATATGTGTTTTATCTATAACTTTCCCCATGACGCCACCTAAAGCGTCTATTTCACGTACGACGATTCCTTTGGCAGGACCACCAATGGATGGATTACATGGCATAAATGCAATCATATCTAAGTTGATCGTTAACATCAGTGTGTTAGCACCCATTTTAGCCGCAGCATGTGCAGCTTCTGAACCTGCATGACCTGCGCCAATGACGATCACATCAAACGTGCCTGCCTCATATTTTGTTGGCATGCTCGTATCTTCCTTTCTTTCTTAAAGTTATTTTCCTAAACAAAACTGAGAAAATAGCTGGTTGATTAGGCTTTCTTGCACAGTGTCACCTATAATCTCACCAAGTAATTCCCAAGTTCTTGTGACATCAATTTGTACCATATCAACTGGAACTCCAGCTTGAGCAGCCGCTATTGCATCCTCAACTGTTGCCTGTGCTTGATGCAATAGTGCAATATGTCTTGCATTTGAAACATATGTTAAATCGCCCGCTTCAAGTTGCCCTTCAAAGAACAATGCAGCTATCGCTTCTTCTAGCTCTGTAACACCCTCCTCCTGTAAGAGAGAAGTTGTTACAATGCGATGTTTACCTGCTAGCTCTTTGACACGCGCTAAATTAATTTTTTGCGGTAGATCTGTTTTATTGATAATAACGATGTAGTCCATCGCCTCAATAGTTTCGAATAAACGCTCGTCCTCAGCAGTTAACTCATCTGCATAGTTTAATACAAATAATATTAAGTCTGCACCTCGAAGCGCTTCTCTCGAACGTTCTACGCCAATTCGTTCAACAATGTCTTCTGTCTCACGAATACCCGCTGTATCCACTAAACGAAGTGGAACACCGCGTACATTGACGTACTCTTCTATAATATCACGAGTAGTACCAGCAATATCTGTCACTATGGCCTTATTTTCCTGTACCAAGCTATTTAAAAGAGAAGATTTCCCTACATTTGGACGCCCCAAAATAACAGTCGATAAACCCTCTCGTAATATTTTCCCTTGAGAAGATGTTTGAAGAAGTTTAATAATTTCATCTCGTACCCATGTACATTTTTCTACTAAAACAGGTACAGTCATCTCTTCTACATCATCATACTCTGGATAATCTATATTAACCTCTACTTGCGCTAATGTCTCTAGTAAAGCTTGGCGCAAGTCACCAATAAGTCTTGATAATTTTCCATCCATCTGACCTAAGGCAACATTCATTGCTCGGTCTGTTTTGGCTCTTATCAAATCCATTACTGCTTCAGCCTGAGATAAATCAATACGCCCATTTAAAAACGCACGTTTAGTAAATTCACCTGGCTCTGCTAGTCTTGCTCCATTCGTTAATGCTAGTTGTAAAACACGATTAACTGAAACTAATCCACCGTGACAATTTATTTCAACTACGTCCTCGCGTGTGAAAGTTTTTGGACCACGCATTAATGATAGCATTACTTCCTCTACTACCTCTTTTGTTTTAGGATCCACTAAATGACCATAATGAATAGTGTGCGAATCCTTTGTCGTTAAACTTTTTCCACCTGGTGATTTAAATATTTTATCTGCAATCGCCACTGCTTCGTCCCCACTTAAACGAACGATGGCTATGGCACCTTCACCCATAGGTGTGGATATCGCAGCAATTGTATCAAACTCCATTTAATGACCTCCTTAACGTTATCCACATGTGGATAATCGAAACCGACCAATACTTACTAACACCTTAGACTAACATATTTTCAACAAAATCTAAAGTAAGGATCATTTCCAAATGTGGATAACAACCATTTTTTTATAGGACTGAATTTCGACAAAAATACTTATTCTTTGTCTCATAAAAAAAGGTCACTTTATCGCGAGGGATAAAATGACCTTTAAAACTATAGTGTCTGTATGTTTTTGAAAATAATCTAATTGTTTTTGACAGGCTCAATGACTAAATAACGATTAGGTTCTGAGCCTTCTGAATACGTCTCAAGATCAAGACGATTAGCTAATTGATTATGAATTATTTTTCTTTCGTATGACGGCATTGGTTCAAATGCCACACGTTGATTTGAACGTAATGCTTTATCCGCCATTCGATCAGCAAGTAACTCTAAAGCTACTTGTCGACGTTCGCGATAGTTTTCCACATCTAATTTCACCATTAAGAACTGCTTAGCGCTTTTATTGAGCACTAGCTGCGTTAATTGCTGTAAGGAATTTAATGTTTGACCACGTTTCCCGATAAGTAGAGCAGCTTTCTCACTTTTCAGCTGAAAATAAACGTATTTCCCTTCACGTGTCGTAGTTATTTCAAGATCATCAATATCCAATTGCTCAGCAATCGTTACTAAATAAGCTTTTGCCTCCTCAATTGGGTTTGCTGAATCTTCTTCCTCATTTTGTTCGTTTACAACTTTTTGAACAGCTTCGATTTCATTTGGTTGATCAGAAACTTGTGAACTGATTGTTTCAACATCATCTACTGCTAATTGTTTGTCTAATTGAGTCGTTATTTGCGATTCGGCTTCTTCACTTTCAATTACCGGAATCTGAACTTCCTTTACAGTTACACGAACTTCTGCGGAACGTGCACCAAAACCTAAAAATCCTTTTTTACCTTCTTGTAAAACTTCAACATCTACTTGTTCACGGGTTTTGCCAAGTTTCTGTAACGCCAATGAGATCGCTTCTTTTGTTGTTGCGCCTATTTGCGTAAGTTGTTTCACTTTTTAGCCCCTCCATTTTGAGCAGGTTGTGTTTTATCTTTATTCCAAGGCTTATAAATATACAGGTTTTGGAAAATCGAAATAATGTTCCCGATTACCCAATATAGTGATAATGCAGCTGGTAAGGCCATACCAAAAGCAATGATCATGAATGGCATAATATACATCATAATTTTCATTTGAGGATTATCCATTGCTGGTCCTGTACGTAATACGATAAATTGCATTAAACCTGCTGTAATTGCTAATGCAGGTGCAGGATCCGCTAGAGGGAAGATAAAGAAATTCCCTAAATCAAATGTAGATGTAGCATTCATACGGCTAATTGCATGATAGAAACCAATTAAAATTGGCATTTGAATGATTACTGGTAAACACCCTGCAAGTGGGTTTACACCTGATTCACTCATCAGCTTCATCATTTCTTGCTGATATTGTTGTTGTGTCTGAGCATCCTTAGAAGCATACTTCTTTTGCAGTTCCTTCAATTTTGGCTGAATTTCTTGCATCTTTTTAGAACTCTTTGTTTGTTTAATCATTAGTGGCAAAATTGCTAAACGAATAATAATCGTTACGGCAATGATCCCCCATGCGTACGTGCCAAGTAGCTCAGCAAAGTATTTTATCGCTGATACCAACGGCCAAACAATGAATTCATTCCAGAAGCCAGTGCTGTCTTTGGAAATTGGTTCATTGAATTCTGTACAACCAGATAGTAGTAGAGCTACTGATACTAGTGACAAAATTACCCAATGTTGTTTTTTCAACCTTCTTCCCCCTACAATTACTATTCACTTTTTCTAAATCTATATGCATCTTCTTTATTCACTGACTGACAGTTTCCTGCCCTAAAATCTGTGACATCTGACAGCAGCTTTATCTCAGCTTAAACAAAGATAAAGTTATCAGCTATTTTATCATGCCTATAACGTTTCACTCTACTAAATATTCTCACAATATACACTTATTCCTGAGTTTTGTGGCGAATTTAACATATTTTTAAGTGAAATCTAACGTTAAAAATACCCCTATACGTATACTTCCCTAGGTTATGGTATGCAATCTCACTCTCATTCTTAAAGCTAATAATACAGGCGCATTTTACCACTCGGTTGCATACATTACACTTTCTTCAATACCTTTGCGATTTTTAGTACATGTTGCAAACTTTGTTTCACTTCATGAAAATCCATAGTGGCCGCCGGTTGTCTGGCGATAATAACATAATCCATATTCGTCTTTAGATCATCCTTTAAGTCAAGAATACTATGTCGAATATAGCGTTTTATTTGGTTGCGTTTTACCGCATTCCCAAGCTTTTTACTAACCGATAAACCTACACGAAATTCTGTTTGTTCCTCTTTTGATAAAAAGTAAACAACAAACTGACGATTAGCGAAAGATTTACCTTTTTTAAACACCTTTTGAAAATCATCATTCTTCTTCACTCTTTGGCGTTTTTTCATTTCTTTCACCTGCTAATAGATAATATCTTTTGATCCTCATTTCTAGGTTTACCAAAAATAAAGAAAAAAAAGACCACTGATGTGGCTCAGTGGACTTATTTTATGCTGATAAAACTTTTCTTCCTTTACGACGACGAGCAGCAAGAACTTTGCGACCGTTTTTCGTGCTCATACGTGCGCGGAAACCGTGAACTTTACTGTGTTTACGTTTCTTTGGTTGGTAAGTACGTTTCATTTATATAGACACCTCCTGATATATGAGTTGAATTTTTCAACATACAGACTCGAATATTATATAAAGTAACTAGTTATTTTGTCAATGTATTTCACAAATTTCTTTTAGGTAGTCATTCTATGTATCTTAATGAATCTACTTCATCTTCCCCCAATGACCATTCCAATACTCCGAAAAAAACAATATTACTAACTTTTTTTTAAAATATTTATCCACAGAATACTTGTTTTTTTTGCACAGAGTTGTGTATAGTGTTTTTTGCATATTTTTTTATCCACAACATTTATCTACAGTTTTTTCACATACGCAGTGCTTGTGGACAACTCTAAAGTGCATAACTACAAGCTATGTGGATAAGTTTCATAAACTATTGAAATAGCTTTGTTTTTCTGATACGATTACTGTGCTTCACTTTGTTGAAAACTGAAATGAACATTTTAATTATCCACAACTGTTAATATGCTGTGGATAATTTTTATCACAGCCTTTGGTTAACTTTTATCCACAACTTGTGATTATGTGGACGAGTTGTAAAATGAACGTATTTGCCATTTCTATAAATGCAATTTTTTTTATGTATTGAACACTGTAAAGGAGATTAGTAGC